>NZ_CP179899.1:0-4675326 GCF_047456135.1 Enterobacter sp. BNK-18
ACCCTATAATGCGCCTCCATCGACACGGCGGATGTGAATCACTTCACAGTTAACCCGGTCGGTTGAAGAGAAAAAATCCTGAACATCAGGGTTGACTCTGAAAGAGGAAAGCGTAATATACGCCACCTCGCGACGGTGAGCTGTAAGCCGCGTCGCAACTGCTCTTTAACAATTTATCAGACAATCTGTGTGGGCACTCAAAGTGACATGGATTCTTAATGTCTTCGGACAAAAAATGAATACCAAGTCTCTGAGTGAACATACGTAATTCATTACGAAGTTTAATTCACGAGCATCAAACTTAAATTGAAGAGTTTGATCATGGCTCAGATTGAACGCTGGCGGCAGGCCTAACACATGCAAGTCGAACGGTAGCACAGAGAGCTTGCTCTCGGGTGACGAGTGGCGGACGGGTGAGTAATGTCTGGGAAACTGCCTGATGGAGGGGGATAACTACTGGAAACGGTAGCTAATACCGCATAACGTCGCAAGACCAAAGAGGGGGACCTTCGGGCCTCTTGCCATCAGATGTGCCCAGATGGGATTAGCTAGTAGGTGGGGTAACGGCTCACCTAGGCGACGATCCCTAGCTGGTCTGAGAGGATGACCAGCCACACTGGAACTGAGACACGGTCCAGACTCCTACGGGAGGCAGCAGTGGGGAATATTGCACAATGGGCGCAAGCCTGATGCAGCCATGCCGCGTGTATGAAGAAGGCCTTCGGGTTGTAAAGTACTTTCAGCGGGGAGGAAGGTGTTGCGGTTAATAACCGCAGCAATTGACGTTACCCGCAGAAGAAGCACCGGCTAACTCCGTGCCAGCAGCCGCGGTAATACGGAGGGTGCAAGCGTTAATCGGAATTACTGGGCGTAAAGCGCACGCAGGCGGTCTGTCAAGTCGGATGTGAAATCCCCGGGCTCAACCTGGGAACTGCATTCGAAACTGGCAGGCTAGAGTCTTGTAGAGGGGGGTAGAATTCCAGGTGTAGCGGTGAAATGCGTAGAGATCTGGAGGAATACCGGTGGCGAAGGCGGCCCCCTGGACAAAGACTGACGCTCAGGTGCGAAAGCGTGGGGAGCAAACAGGATTAGATACCCTGGTAGTCCACGCCGTAAACGATGTCGACTTGGAGGTTGTGCCCTTGAGGCGTGGCTTCCGGAGCTAACGCGTTAAGTCGACCGCCTGGGGAGTACGGCCGCAAGGTTAAAACTCAAATGAATTGACGGGGGCCCGCACAAGCGGTGGAGCATGTGGTTTAATTCGATGCAACGCGAAGAACCTTACCTACTCTTGACATCCAGAGAACTTAGCAGAGATGCTTTGGTGCCTTCGGGAACTCTGAGACAGGTGCTGCATGGCTGTCGTCAGCTCGTGTTGTGAAATGTTGGGTTAAGTCCCGCAACGAGCGCAACCCTTATCCTTTGTTGCCAGCGGTCCGGCCGGGAACTCAAAGGAGACTGCCAGTGATAAACTGGAGGAAGGTGGGGATGACGTCAAGTCATCATGGCCCTTACGAGTAGGGCTACACACGTGCTACAATGGCGCATACAAAGAGAAGCGAACTCGCGAGAGCAAGCGGACCTCATAAAGTGCGTCGTAGTCCGGATTGGAGTCTGCAACTCGACTCCATGAAGTCGGAATCGCTAGTAATCGTAGATCAGAATGCTACGGTGAATACGTTCCCGGGCCTTGTACACACCGCCCGTCACACCATGGGAGTGGGTTGCAAAAGAAGTAGGTAGCTTAACCTTCGGGAGGGCGCTTACCACTTTGTGATTCATGACTGGGGTGAAGTCGTAACAAGGTAACCGTAGGGGAACCTGCGGTTGGATCACCTCCTTACCTTAAAGAACCTGCCTTTGTAGTGCTCACACAGATTGTCTGATGAAAAACAGCAGTAAAAAACCTCTACAGGCTTGTAGCTCAGGTGGTTAGAGCGCACCCCTGATAAGGGTGAGGTCGGTGGTTCAAGTCCACTCAGGCCTACCAAATCTGTCATGCAGATTTGAAGAGGTTGGTCATACGATGGGGCTATAGCTCAGCTGGGAGAGCGCCTGCTTTGCACGCAGGAGGTCTGCGGTTCGATCCCGCATAGCTCCACCATCTTTTACTGCGAAAACAAGAAAACTTCAGAGTGAACCTGAAAAGGTGCACTGCGAAGTTTTGCTCTTTAAAAATCTGGATCAAGCTGAAAATTGAAACGACACACATGTTATGTGTGTTCGAGTCTCTCAAATTTTCACAAACCGGTGGTGAATCGAAAGAAACATCTTCGGGTTGTGAGGTTAAGCGACTAAGCGTACACGGTGGATGCCCTGGCAGTCAGAGGCGATGAAGGACGTGCTAATCTGCGAAAAGCGCCGGCGAGGTGATATGAACCTTTGACCCGGCGATGTCCGAATGGGGAAACCCAGTGTGTTCCGACACACTATCGTTAACTGAATACATAGGTTAACGAGGCGAACCGGGGGAACTGAAACATCTAAGTACCCCGAGGAAAAGAAATCAACCGAGATTCCCCCAGTAGCGGCGAGCGAACGGGGAGCAGCCCAGAGTCTGAATCAGCTTGTGTGTTAGTGGAAGCGTCTGGAAAGTCGCACGGTACAGGGTGAAAGTCCCGTACACGAAAGCACACAGGCTGTGAACTCGAAGAGTAGGGCGGGACACGTGGTATCCTGTCTGAATATGGGGGGACCATCCTCCAAGGCTAAATACTCCTGACTGACCGATAGTGAACCAGTACCGTGAGGGAAAGGCGAAAAGAACCCCGGCGAGGGGAGTGAAAAAGAACCTGAAACCGTGTACGTACAAGCAGTGGGAGCCTCTTTATGGGGTGACTGCGTACCTTTTGTATAATGGGTCAGCGACTTATATTCTGTAGCAAGGTTAACCGTATAGGGGAGCCGAAGGGAAACCGAGTCTTAACTGGGCGTTAAGTTGCAGGGTATAGACCCGAAACCCGGTGATCTAGCCATGGGCAGGTTGAAGGTTGGGTAACACTAACTGGAGGACCGAACCGACTAATGTTGAAAAATTAGCGGATGACTTGTGGCTGGGGGTGAAAGGCCAATCAAACCGGGAGATAGCTGGTTCTCCCCGAAAGCTATTTAGGTAGCGCCTCGTGAACTCATCTTCGGGGGTAGAGCACTGTTTCGGCTAGGGGGCCATCCCGGCTTACCAACCCGATGCAAACTACGAATACCGAAGAATGTTATCACGGGAGACACACGGCGGGTGCTAACGTCCGTCGTGAAGAGGGAAACAACCCAGACCGCCAGCTAAGGTCCCAAAGTCATGGTTAAGTGGGAAACGATGTGGGAAGGCACAGACAGCCAGGATGTTGGCTTAGAAGCAGCCATCATTTAAAGAAAGCGTAATAGCTCACTGGTCGAGTCGGCCTGCGCGGAAGATGTAACGGGGCTAAACCATGCACCGAAGCTGCGGCAGCGACGCTTATGCGTTGTTGGGTAGGGGAGCGTTCTGTAAGCCGTTGAAGGTGTCCTGTGAGGGGTGCTGGAGGTATCAGAAGTGCGAATGCTGACATAAGTAACGATAAAGCGGGTGAAAAGCCCGCTCGCCGGAAGACCAAGGGTTCCTGTCCAACGTTAATCGGGGCAGGGTGAGTCGACCCCTAAGGCGAGGCCGAAAGGCGTAGTCGATGGGAAACAGGTTAATATTCCTGTACTTGGTGTTACTGCGAAGGGGGGACGGAGAAGGCTATGTTAGCCGGGCGACGGTTGTCCCGGTTTAAGCATGTAGGCGGAGGTTCCAGGTAAATCCGGTTCCTTGTTAACGCTGAGGTGTGATGACGAGGCACTACGGTGCTGAAGTAACAAATGCCCTGCTTCCAGGAAAAGCCTCTAAGCATCAGGTAACATCAAATCGTACCCCAAACCGACACAGGTGGTCAGGTAGAGAATACCAAGGCGCTTGAGAGAACTCGGGTGAAGGAACTAGGCAAAATGGTGCCGTAACTTCGGGAGAAGGCACGCTGATATGTAGGTGAAGCCCCTGCGGGTGGAGCTGAAATCAGTCGAAGATACCAGCTGGCTGCAACTGTTTATTAAAAACACAGCACTGTGCAAACACGAAAGTGGACGTATACGGTGTGACGCCTGCCCGGTGCCGGAAGGTTAATTGATGGGGTTAGCGGCAACGCGAAGCTCTTGATCGAAGCCCCGGTAAACGGCGGCCGTAACTATAACGGTCCTAAGGTAGCGAAATTCCTTGTCGGGTAAGTTCCGACCTGCACGAATGGCGTAATGATGGCCAGGCTGTCTCCACCCGAGACTCAGTGAAATTGAACTCGCTGTGAAGATGCAGTGTACCCGCGGCAAGACGGAAAGACCCCGTGAACCTTTACTATAGCTTGACACTGAACACTGGTCCTTGATGTGTAGGATAGGTGGGAGGCTTTGAAGCGTGGACGCCAGTCTGCGTGGAGCCAACCTTGAAATACCACCCTTTAATGGCTGGTGTTCTAACGTAGACCCGTAATCCGGGTTGCGGACAGTGTCTGGTGGGTAGTTTGACTGGGGCGGTCTCCTCCCAAAGAGTAACGGAGGAGCACGAAGGTTAGCTAATCCTGGTCGGACATCAGGAGGTTAGTGCAATGGCATAAGCTAGCTTGACTGCGAGAGTGACGGCTCGAGCAGGTGCGAAAGCAGGTCATAGTGATCCGGTGGTTCTGAATGGAAGGGCCATCGCTCAACGGATAAAAGGTACTCCGGGGATAACAGGCTGATACCGCCCAAGAGTTCATATCGACGGCGGTGTTTGGCACCTCGATGTCGGCTCATCACATCCTGGGGCTGAAGTAGGTCCCAAGGGTATGGCTGTTCGCCATTTAAAGTGGTACGCGAGCTGGGTTTAGAACGTCGTGAGACAGTTCGGTCCCTATCTGCCGTGGGCGCTGGAGAATTGAGGGGGGCTGCTCCTAGTACGAGAGGACCGGAGTGGACGCATCACTGGTGTTCGGGTTGTCATGCCAATGGCACTGCCCGGTAGCTAAATGCGGAAGAGATAAGTGCTGAAAGCATCTAAGCACGAAACTTGCCCCGAGATGAGTTCTCCCTGAGACTTTAAGTCTCCTGAAGGAACGTTGAAGACTACGACGTTGATAGGTCGGGTGTGTAAGCGCAGCGATGCGTTGAGCTAACTGATACTAATGAACCGTGAGGCTTAACCTTACAACGCCGAAGATGTTTTGGCGATGAGAGACGATTTTCAGCTGATACAGATAACAGAATTTGCCTGGCGGCTTTAGCGCGGTGGTCCCACCTGACCCCATGCCGAACTCAGAAGTGAAACGCCGTAGCGCCGATGGTAGTGTGGGGTCTCCCCATGCGAGAGTAGGGAACTGCCAGGCATCAAATTACGTAGTAAGCCGGTGCATAAATCCGGTGGTTACAGCAGTCTTCGGTGGAGCGGTAGTTCAGTCGGTTAGAATACCTGCCTGTCACGCAGGGGGTCGCGGGTTCGAGTCCCGTCCGTTCCGCCACTTATTAAAAGCCCTGAGTTAACGCTCAGGGCTTTTTTCATATCTGTCGTATCATTATTGCCAAATCAGCAAAAATCCTCTGCGTTAAACGCTCTTTTTCTGCATAACGGCAGCAGCGATAATCCTCCTCAGTTAACAATCATTATGAATAACGAGGATTACATGACTATCCCTGCACTGGGTCTGGGCACTTTCCGCCTGAAAGACGACGTTGTTATCGCATCTGTTAAAACTGCACTTGAACTTGGCTATCGCGCAATTGATACGGCGCAGATTTACGATAACGAAGCTGCCGTTGGTCAGGCTATCGAAGAGAGCGGCGTAGCGCGCAGCGAGCTTTTCATCACGACCAAAATCTGGATTGAAAACCTCAGCAAAGACAAATTGATCCCCAGCCTGAAAGAGAGCCTGGAAAAACTGCGTACCGACTATGTGGATCTGACGTTGATCCACTGGCCATCACCGAACGATGCCGTGTCAGTCGAGGAGTTCATGCAGGCATTGCGTGAAGCGAAAGAGCAGGGCTTAACGCGTGAAATAGGTATTTCTAATTTCACCATCCCGCTGATGGAAAAAGCCATTGCCGCCGTGGGGGCTGAAAACATTGCAACCAATCAGATTGAACTCTCTCCCTACCTGCAAAACCGCAAAGTCGTGGACTGGGCAAAACAGCACGGCATCCACATCACCTCATATATGACCCTGGCCTACGGTAAAGCACTGAAAGATGACGTGATTAATCGTATCGCAGAGAAACATAGCGCAACGGCTGCACAGGTGATTCTGGCATGGGCGATGGGTGAAGGTTACGCCGTGATCCCCTCTTCAACCCGACGTGAAAACCTGGCCAGCAACCTGTTAGCGAGGGATCTCCAGCTGGACGCCGAAGACAAAAAAGCGATCGCTGCCCTGGAATGCAACGATCGTCTGGTCAGCCCTGAAGGTCTGGCACCTGACTGGGATTAATATTGACCCTTTCCTCTGTAACCTGAAACCCTCACACAGCTCCCCCGGGAGCTGTTTTTATATGTTCGCTCAGGAAATCGATAAAGGCGCGTATGCGCGTACTTACCGCTCTGTCACTGTAATAAACTGCACTAAAAGGCATCTCCACAGGCAGACGTTTATCTGCCATCAGCTCTACAAGCTCACCGCGTGCAATTTCTTTATCAATCATATAGTCCGACAAACAGGCGATCCCATTCCCTTCGAGGCAAAGCTGCTTCAGCGTTTCTCCACTGTTGGACGATAACCCACTGGTGATTTCATGCAGTTGACCATCATGACAGGCCACAGGCCAGGTGTTCAGCGATACGGGCTCCGTGAAGCCCAGGCACAGGTGCTGCTTCAGCTCTTCAACCGTCTCTGGTTTGCCATGCTCTGCGATGTATTGCGGTGACGCGACTATCTTGCGGTAGCTGGCAAAAAGAGGGCGGGCCCGCAAGCTCGAGTCGGTCAGGGTGCCGGCCCGGATCGCCACATCCACTTTCCGCTCGATGAGATTGATAAACGTCTCTGAGGAAACTAACGAGAGCGTCATCTCCGGATAGCGTTCGCGGAAAGGCTTGATCAGCGGCATCAGAAAATGAAGAACAACCGGTGTTGCCGCATCAATGCGCAGCAATCCGCGTGGCGTGCTACGGGTTTCCATAATCTCTGTTTCTGCCGCCGCCATCTCCTGCAGGACGGACTGCACACGGCGGAAGTAACGCTCGCCTTCCTCCGTCAGGCTTAGCTGACGCGTCGTTCGGTTGAGAAGACTGACGCCGAGCTTCATCTCCAGTTTTTTCACCGAGCGGCTGATGGCTGAATTAGCCTGCCCCAACTGCTCGGCCGCACGGCTAAAACTGCCGCTTTCGACGACGGCGACAAAAATTGTCAGCTCTTCCGACGTTGCTTTCATTGTTGCACCACCTGCAAAATTCTATTGATATTTTGACCATTTTTGTTATTTAAGCACTGGCGCATACTGCCTGTCATCTTAATCCTGATGATATGGAGTTATTTATGCCACTGGCGCTACTTGCCCTGACGATCAGTGCCTTTGCAATTGGCACGACCGAATTTGTTATCGTAGGACTGGTGCCTACGATAGCTAACCAGCTTTCAATCTCGCTGCCTTCTGCCGGCCTGTTGGTTTCTATCTATGCGCTCGGGGTTGCCATCGGCGCCCCCGTCCTGACCGCGTTGACGGGACGTTTCCCGCGTAAGCCGCTGTTGGTTGCGCTGATGGTGTTATTCACCGCTGGCAATATTCTGGCCTGGCAGGCGCCGGACTACACCACGCTGGTGATTGCCCGGCTGCTGACCGGTCTCGCTCACGGTGTGTTCTTCTCCATTGGTTCAACTATTGCAACCAGCCTGGTACCAAAAGAGAAAGCAGCATCCGCCATCGCGATTATGTTCGGTGGTCTGACCGTCGCCCTTGTCACCGGTGTACCGTTAGGAACGTTTATCGGACAGCACTTTGGCTGGCGCGAAACCTTCCTTGCCGTCTCTTTACTGGGGGTGATTGCCCTGGTTGCCAGCCTGCTATTGGTACCGTCGACGATTGCAGGACGTGCGAGTGCCAGCCTGAGCGATCAGCTCAAGGTACTCACGCATCCGCGTTTGCTGATCATCTACGCCGTCACAGCGCTCGGCTATGGAGGGGTATTCACGGCTTTCACCTTCCTGGCTCCGATGATGCAGGACCTGGCAGGCTTCTCACCCAGTGCAGTGAGCTGGATTTTGCTGGGGTATGGTATCTCCGTCGCCATCGGTAATATCTGGGGAGGGAAGCTTGCGGACAAACATGGTGCAGTGCCGGCCCTGAAGTTTATCTTCGTAGCACTGGTTGTTCTGCTGATGATTTTCCAGTTCACGGCATCGATGCAATACGCCGCGCTGATAACGGTACTGGTGATGGGGATCTTCGCCTTTGGTAACGTGCCAGGCCTGCAGGTTTACGTGGTACAAAAAGCCGAACTTTATACACCCAACGCGGTAGATGTCGCATCGGGCCTGAATATTGCCGCGTTCAATATTGGGATTGCGCTGGGGTCTATCATTGGTGGGCAAACCGTTGAACATTTCGGATTAACCCAAACGCCATGGATTGGTGCGGTGATTGTTCTGGTCGCTTTCCTGCTCATTAGCCTGAGTGGGCGCCTTGATAAACCCGCTCGTGTAGTGCTGGGATAACATCAGTAAGTGCTTGCTTACAAAACTGGAAAGCGGTTTATCTGAAATTGCGTTGAAAGTGTACCCTAAAGTCCCTATAACATTAGAACCAGTCCGTTTTCCGGGCTGGTTCATGTTACAGAGGCCGTTTCCAAAAGTGCGAAAAAATACCTATGCCATGCGTTATGTTGCCGGAATGCCCGCGGAGAGGATCTTGCCTCCGGGGTCGTTTGCGAGCATAAGTCAGGCATTACCTGCCGGGACACCCTTAAGCAGCGATGAAAAAATCCGGGTGCTGGTGTGGAACATCTTTAAACAACAGCGCGCTGAGTGGTTATCGGTACTCAAGAATTTTGGGAAAGACGCCCATCTGGTGCTGTTGCAGGAGGCGCAAACCACCCCCGAGCTGGTAAGGTTTGCTACGACTCACTACCTTGCTGCTGACCAGGTCCCCGCGTTTGTCTTGCCGCAACATCCTTCTGGCGTGATGACTCTCTCTTCGGCTCATCCGGTCTATTGCTGCCCGCTGCGCGAACGCGAGCCGATTCTGCGTCTGGCGAAATCGGCGCTGGTAACGGTCTACCCACTGCCGGACACGCGCATGCTGATGGTTGTGAATATCCACGCGGTCAACTTCAGCCTGGGCGTGGATGTGTATAGTAAGCAGTTACTTCCGATCGGTGACCAGATCGCCCATCACAGCGGGCCCATCATTATGGCCGGGGATTTTAATGCCTGGAGCCGTCCGCGCATGAATGCGCTGTATCGCTTTGCACGCGAAATGTCGCTGCGTGAAGTTCGTTTTAGCGATGACCAGCGCAAGAAAGCGTTTGGCCGTCCTCTCGATTTTGTCTTCTATCGTGGTCTGAACGTTCACGACGCCTCTGTTCTGGTGACGCGTGCCTCCGATCACAATCCTCTACTCGTTGAATTCAGTCCCGGCAAACCTGATAAATAATGGTATGTCAGGTCTGCCGTGGGGCAGGCCATTCGGGTGCTGCCCTTTATTTTTAACAACAAAAGGACAGTACGATGACAACAACACACTCCCATCATGACAATGTAGAAAAACAGTTTGGCTCCCAGGCAAATGCTTATCTGAGCAGTGCAGTGCACGCGTCTGGCCGTGATCTGGTCCGTCTCGGTGAACGCCTGGCGGCAGTGCCGCACGCGCATGTTCTGGACT
The DNA here is from genome assembly GCF_047456135.1 of Enterobacter sp. BNK-18. Lineage (NCBI taxonomy): Bacteria > Pseudomonadati > Pseudomonadota > Gammaproteobacteria > Enterobacterales > Enterobacteriaceae > Enterobacter > Enterobacter sp. BNK-18. Next base: position 9,850 of record NZ_CP179899.1, read on the forward strand.
TAGGCTGTGGCGCCGGGCATGCCAGCTTCACGGCAGCACAGCAGGTGGCGCAGGTCACGGCCTATGATTTATCCAGTCAGATGCTGGAGGTGGTTGCAGAGGCCGCACAAGACAAAGGGCTGAACAACATCGCAACGCGTCAGGGCTATGCCGAATCCTTACCCTTTGAAGATGCCTCATTTGAAGTTGTTATCAGCCGTTATTCTGCCCATCACTGGCATGATGTCGGCCAGGCATTACGTGAAGTTAAACGCGTTCTGAAGCCGGGCGGGGTCTTTATCATTATGGATGTGATGTCGCCGGGACATCCGGTGCGTAATATCTGGCTGCAAACGGTTGAAGCGCTGCGCGACACCTCGCATGTGCAAAACTACTCCAGCGGGGAGTGGTTAGCGCTGATTACTGAAGCAGGGCTGATCACACGTGCATTGATAACGGACCGCTTGCCGCTGGAGTTCAGCTCGTGGATTGCCCGTATGCGCACGCCGGAAGCGTTAAGCCAGGCCATTCGGTTGTATCAGGATAGTGCGTCAGCGGAAGTGAAGGCGTACTTTGAATTGCAGGATGATGGATCATTTACCAGCGATACCATCATGGCTGAAGCGCAAAAAGCAGCGTAAAGAAAAAAGGCACCGAGGGGAATCGGTGCCTTTTTATCGTTAGGTCATGTCATCAGGAGTCTGGCGTGGCGCTGTTTTTTACAAACAACGTCAGCTGGTCGCCTGGTTTCAGATTGTCAGTATCATTGTTCCAGCGCATCACATCCTTGATATTTACGCCGTGTCGTTTTGCGATACTGGACAGTGAATCACCTTTACGCACACGATAGGTAATGCTATCGCTGTTGCTGGCGAGACGCTGTGCACTGTTACCTGCACCCACCGTCAGAGTCTGACCCACTTTCAGGCCTGAGCTGCGCAGATTATTCCACTGCTGCAGATCGTTTGCCGTCACGCCAAGACGTGAGGCAATGCCCGAAAGCGTATCACCTGACCGAACCTTATAGCTGCGGCTGTTCACGGATGATGCATCCGCGATCAGTGTTGACTGAACAGCGGCAATTTCACCCGATGCTAAAGACTCACGTAACTGCTCAGCATGTTTCTGCGGAACCATTACATACTGCGGACCACTGGCCCCCAGCGTTGAGCCTTTAACGCCTGCATTAAAGGTTTTCAGTTTACTTACCGACATACCCGTCATATCAGCAACCTGTTGAATATCAACCGGATTGCTGAGGCGAACGCGCGCCAGTGCACGACTTTCGTCTGGTGTTGGCAGTTGTACACCGTAACGCTTGCTGTTCTTGAGAATATCGCTCAATGCCAGCATTTTCGGTACGTAAATCTTCGTTTCCTGTGGCAGTGAGAGCGACCAAAAATCGGTGGATTTACCCCGTGCTTTATTCGCTTTCATTGCCTTCAGTACACGACCTTCGCCACTGTTATACGCTGCGACCGTTAACAGCCAGTCGCCGTCGAACATCTTATTAAGACGTTCCATCATGTCGAGAGCGGCTGTCGTTGAAGCGACAACATCACGACGCGCATCATAGTTGCGGGTCTGTTTCAAACCATAGTTTCGCCCGGTGCTCGGAATGATCTGCCAAATGCCTGCGGCATTGGCGCCAGACGTCGCGTGTGGGTCAAAAGCGCTCTCCACTATGGGTAGGAGTACCAGCTCCATCGGCATGTTACGTTTCTTAACTTGCCCGGCTATCCAGTACATATACGGCTCTGCCCGTAAAGTTACATCGTGGAGATAGCTCTTATTTCTTAAATACTTTTGCTTCTGTTCGCGAATCCGGTTGTTTTCCGGAATTCCCATCTTTAGCTCGTCGCCAATAGAGGTCCACAAGTCTTCATCCTGTGCGAAAGACGTCCCATCGTCCATCCATCGCGCTGAACTTGTAAACTTCCCTGCTTCCCCTTGACCAGCTGCAGAAAGGCTCTGTGCGTGCTGTTGTACGTTGCTGCCGTTCTGCGACTGGCAACCTACAAGCAGGACAGAGGCGAGTAATATCGCTTTTGCCTTCATGTGTGTGTCAATAGTTGCTTAAAAGACGAGCGATGATAACGGCGAAATTTTGAAAAGGCAACCCGCAATTATCTGAAGTTATCTTTCTTTGACCTTAACCATGCAAATCGTTGTTCTGGTTGTGACAAATTTGTTTCTTTGTTAATTTCATCAATTAAATCAATATCATCTGTTCGTAAAAATAAATTAGTTTTACGCTCATTTTTCAGAATTACGGGGAGTGTTTTTTGGTTTTTTGCACGTAACTCCTTCACTTTGTGATAATAATCTTGAATCGCCCGATCCTCTGGCAAGATGCTCGCCGCAAACTTCATATTTCCTAATGTATACTCATGTGCGCAACAAATAAGGGTATCGTCAGGTAATGCGCTAATCTTCTGTAATGACTGGTACATCTGGGCTGGGGTGCCCTCGAAAAGCCTTCCACAGCCTCCAGAGAACAGCGTGTCGCCGCAAAAAAGATAAGGTTTACTGTAGAAACAAAGATGTCCCAAAGTGTGACCTGGTGTAGCAAATACAGAAAACTCCCACTCGCGTATGAGGATATTTTCACCTTCTTCGACTACCTGCGTTGTTCCTTTATCTTGTGTCTCTGCCGGTCCGTAAACCACCAGATGCGGGAATTGGGCACGAAGGTCAGCAACGCCGCCGGTGTGATCGTTATGATGATGGGTCAGAAGGATGGCCTCTGGTTGCCAGCCGTTCTCTTTTATCGCGTCTGATACAGGAGCCGATTCTCCAGGATCGACAATGACGCACCGACGCTCGTCATCGACTAAAACCCAGATGTAATTGTCCTGAAAGGCGGGAATACTGATAAGATTCATAAATTACCTCTTATAGCGTGGTGGGTGTGTTGATGAAACCGGCAAGGATACCTCAGATTGTCCCGGCACCTGAACGTTGGGCCGAATTGCCCTGGGGTGAATACTATCGCGAGAACCTGGAACAGCAGCTTAAACCCTGGCTCGCGAAAATGTATGGTTTTCACTTGCTTAAGATTGGCAATCTCAGCGCGGAAATCAATACCGAAAGCTGCGCTATCTCACATCAGGTTAATGTCTCTCTTGGCGCATCGCCGGTTCAGGTGAAAGCGGATCCTTTGCATCTGCCGTTTGCGGAAAAGTCCGTTGATGCCTGTCTGCTGGCACACACGTTGCCCTGGTGCAGCGATCCTCATCGCCTGCTGCGCGAGGCCGACCGCGTCCTGATTGATGATGGCTGGCTGATACTCAGCGGGTTCAATCCGCTGAGTCTGATGGGGCTGCGCAAGCTGGTTCCGGTGCTTCGCCGGACACCGCCGTATAACAGCAGGATGTTCACGATGATGCGCCAGCTTGACTGGCTTTCACTGCTGAATTTTGAGGTGCTCTGCTCGGGCGGTTTTCAGGTACTTCCCTGGGCGCGGCAGGGGGGCGTTGTTCTGAGCACCCATCTGCCGGCATTAGGCTGCATGCAGTTTATTGTCGCGCGTAAGCGAACCATCCCCCTTACGCTTAATCCGATGAAGCAGAGTAAATCGAAATCGCCCATTCGCCAGACCGTGGGCGCTACGCGGCAGTACAGAAAACCCTGATCAGGATTCGGGCTGATAGCCTGTGTCTTCATGAGCGGGGTTGGATGCCGCTGCCCGTGCCAGTTCGTCACATCGTTCGTTTTCGGGGTGGCCTGCGTGACCTTTAACCCATTCCCATTTAATCTCGTGCTGGCCCAGCGCAGCATCAAGACGTTTCCAGAGATCGACGTTTTTGACTGGCTTTTTATCTGCCGTCTTCCAGCCGCGTTTTTTCCAGTTGTGGATCCACTGGGTGATCCCCTGGCGTACGTACTGACTGTCAGTGCTCAACACCACATCGCAGTGTTCTTTTAGCGCTTCCAGCGCCACAATGGCGGCCATCAACTCCATGCGGTTGTTGGTGGTCAGAAAATAGCCTTCGCTAAAAGTTTTTTCATGCTCACGATAGCGCATAATCGCGCCATAACCGCCAGGCCCTGGGTTGCCGAGGCAAGATCCATCGGTGAAAATTTCTACCTGTTTACGCATCTCTGGTAGACTTCCTGTATTTGAAACGTTCAGTTAAACGATAAGTCTGACATAAATGACCGCTATGAGCACTGCAATTACTCGCCAGATTGTCCTCGATACCGAAACCACCGGTATGAACCAGATCGGCGCGCACTACGAAGGGCACAAGATCATTGAGATCGGTGCCGTTGAAGTGGTGAACCGTCGTCTTACGGGGAACAACTTCCATGTCTACCTCAAACCCGACCGGCTGGTGGACCCAGAAGCGTTCGGCGTGCACGGTATCGCCGATGAGTTCTTGCTGGATAAACCGACCTTCGCGGAAGTGGCAGACGAATTTCTGGAATATATCAAAGGCGCCGAGCTTATCATTCACAACGCGTCGTTCGATATCGGCTTTATGGACTATGAGTTCAGTAAGCTCCATCGTGATATTCCGAAAACGAACACGTTCTGTAAGGTGACCGATAGCCTGGCGCTGGCGAGGAAAATGTTTCCTGGCAAGCGTAACAGCCTGGATGCGCTCTGTTCTCGCTATGAAATAGATAACACCAAGCGAACGCTGCATGGCGCATTGCTCGATGCCCAGATCCTGGCGGATGTCTACCTGGCGATGACCGGTGGTCAGACGTCCATGAAGTTCAGCATGGAAAATGAATCGCAGCAGACGCAGGGGGAAGCGGGGATTCAACGCGTTGTTCGCCAGGCCAGTCGTTTGCGGGTGGTTTTAGCCAGTGATGAAGAGTTACTTAACCATGAATCCCGTCTTGATTTAGTGCAGAAGAAAGGCGGAAGCTGCATGTGGCGGGCCTGAAAAAGGGCCAGAATGCCTGTAAAATCATCGTTTGGGTGAATTTTGCAGCAAACGATTCAAAACGTGAGAAAAAGCGTTGACGAGTCCGGAGGCAAACCGTAATATGCGCCTCGTTCCCCCAGCGGGAACAGTGGAGCGGTAGTTCAGTCGGTTAGAATACCTGCCTGTCACGCAGGGGGTCGCGGGTTCGAGTCCCGTCCGTTCCGCCACTATTCAGAAGGCCTGAATCAGAAATGATTCAGGCCTTCGTCGTTTTTGCGTCTGCAAATCTTCTTTATCCATCCCCCCGTCTTTATTAACAAAAAGTTAATATCTGTGGTGCAATTAATTAACATTTGATCAATGATAGTGCACAATTTGCACCGTATTTGTGCATTTTGCCACCAATTGTCTTTTTGGCAGCGGAGCAGATGTGTAATTTTGTAAAAAATAATTCACAGAAAATCATTCGCTTATCTCCATCCCTTCAGAAAGTTCATGAACCAATGCTTTATTGGTTCGTTTATTGCTTAATCATTAGCACGGTAAGTAGCACGTCATATCAATAACTTATCGTTAATAAAAATAAAGTAATGATGATAGCGAGCGAACCAATATGGAAAAACCGTCACGGTTTCTGGCCAATTCCAGCACCGCGCTTGAGCAGCTGCGCGGACTGATCAACCAGCATGAGTCAACACCAGGCACTCCGCTGCCCACTGAACGTGAGCTGTCGGAGACTCTCGGCGTAGGACGACGTGAAGTACGTCGTGCGCTGGATGTGCTGGAAGAGGAGGGGCGGATCTGGCGTAAACAGGGCAAAGGGACCTTTATAGGCCCGTCTGCACCTGTTGAACCTCTGGCCCTTCAGGGATTGGTTCAGCAAACCAACCTTCTGGAAGTCATGGAAGCTCGTCTTCAGCTCGAACCCGGCTTAGCCCGGCTTGCGGCACTGCGTGCCACCAGGGAAAACCTCGCGCTTATGCAGCGCATGCTGGAACGCATTGATAAGGTCAGCCCGGACGACCGCGATCTCAACGAACTCTGGGATAGCGCATTTCACCGCGCCATTGCCGAGGCTGCCGGTAATCGCCTGATGCTTGGCCTGTTTGATGCCATTGATGCCGTCAGACGTGAACCGGGCTGGCAGCATTTGCGCGAATTAGCCCGTACACCCGAGCGGGTTGATCACTATAACGACCACCATCAAAAAATCATGTCTGCGATTATCCATCGCCAGCCTAATGAAGCAGCGGCCGCCATGCGCGAACACCTGCTTAGCCTGCAGTCAGCCCTGATTCAGGCTATTCACCTTGAGGACGACTTCACGCTATGACGACGATCCCGTTTAAGGACCCCACGCCTGTACTGCGGCTGCAAAATCTTAACGTAACGTTCGCCGGCTCTCCGGTGAGCGTGCTTGATGGTATTTCACTGACGGTCAACGCGGGAGAAACGCTGGCGCTGGTGGGGGAATCCGGCTGCGGGAAAAGTATCACCTCATTAGCGCTGATGGGCTTACTGCCCGCCAGCGCACAGATCGTCAGCGGCGAGATGCAGTTCCGTCGTCACGACTTACGAAAGCTTTCACCGCGGGAATATGCCGATCTTCGCGGCAGCGAACTGGCAATGATTTTCCAGGAGCCAATGACCTCGCTCAACCCTGCCTTCACGCTGGGAGACCAGCTCAGTGAAGCGGTGATGCGCCATCAGAAACTTTCTCATGCAGAGGCGATGAAGGTTGCGCTGCAGATTCTGGAGAAGGTGCAGATCCCGGCAGCAGAAATGCGCATGAAAGCGTATCCGCACCAGCTTTCCGGGGGGATGCGTCAGCGCGTGATGATTGCGATGGCGCTGATTAACCATCCACGTTTGCTGATTGCCGACGAGCCGACAACCGCGCTGGATGTGACCATTCAGGCGCAGATCCTCGCGCTGCTTAATACCCTCAAAGAGGAGACCGGTACGGCGGTGTTAATGATCACCCACGATCTGGGGGTGGTGGCGGAAGTCGCGCAGCAGGTGGCGGTAATGTATGCCGGACAGGTGGTAGAGCAGGGGAGCGTGGAGGCCATTTTTGCCGACCCGCAACACCCGTACACCATAGGACTGATGGGCTCGATTCCGTCCCTCGGCGCACGTAAAGGCGCGCTTTCCACTATTCCCGGAGCCGTTCCGCTGCCGGAATCCATGCCCAAAGGGTGCCGGTTCGCTACCCGCTGCCCCTTCGCGCAAACGCGGTGTCATGACGAAAAGCCGTCGCTGACGGCGATGGAGACCGACCATCAGGTGGCCTGCTTCCGCGTGCCGCTGGAACAACATATTGCGCTGGGAGAAATTGCATGACGACGCCCATTCTTGAAGCCCGGGACCTGAGCAAGCTTTTTCCCGGCCCTAAAAAACTGTTTACCCCAGCACGTTTTGTCACCGCGGTCGATCGGGTTTCCCTCTCCGTCATGCCTGGTGAAACGCTGGCGATTGTGGGCGAGTCCGGATCCGGAAAATCGACGCTGGGCCGTCTTCTTCTGCGGCTGCTGGCGGCCAGCGAAGGACGCGTATTTTATCAGGGTGAAGAGATCACTCACGCCTCGGGAGCGCGTCTGAACCAGCTGCGGCGGGAGCTGCAGATCATCTTTCAGGATCCTTTCGCATCGTTAAACCCGCGCATGACAGTCGAGCAGATCGTCGGTGAGCCGCTGTGGCTACACCAGTCGATGAAGAAAGCCGACAGGCAATATCGGGTGGCGGAGCTGCTTAAAACCGTAGGGCTGCCAGCGGCCTGGGCGCAACGTTATCCGCACGAATTTTCCGGAGGGCAGCGTCAGCGAATCGGTATTGCGCGTGCGCTGGCCTCCGGGCCAAAGCTGTTGTTGGGGGACGAGCCGGTCTCCGCGCTGGATGTCTCGGTTCAGGCGCAGGTGGTCAACCTGCTGGAAAATCTGAAGCACCAGCTGGGGCTGACAATGGTGATTGTCGCCCATGGCCTGGCGGTTATTCGCCATATGAGTGACCGCGTGGCGGTGATGTATCTCGGGCAAATTGTTGAGCTTGCGACAGTCGAGGAAATCTTTGATGCCCCGCTACACCCCTATACGCAGGCGTTAATCGCCTCCGCCCCCCAGATGCAGCCAGGCGCGCCGCGGGTGGCACCTCTGCTGCAGGGGGATTTACCGAACCCGGCCAGCCCACCGTCAGGCTGCCGTTTCCATACCCGTTGTCCGTATGCCACGGATGAATGTCGCCAGGTCGAGCCGATCAATCAGGTGCTGGATGGGGGACGCCAGATTGCCTGCCACCGCTGGCAGGAGATTAACCGCGATCGCAGTGTTATCCAGATAGCACCGCCATCCGCAGCCTTTCTGCGCCGCCGCGCGCTGTTTGAACACGCGGCCACTCACTCCTCCCTTCCTTCAAGGAACTCATGATAATGACAATGCGTAATTCTCTTTTGACCGTACTGGGAAGTGTTATGTTGCTTGGCGCGGCGCTGCCCGCCCATTCTGAAAGCGTACTGCGAATTGGTCTGGGTGCGGATCCGGACATGCTCGATCCGCATCTTGCGCGCACCTATTATGGCCGTTTCGTCTTTGCCTCTCTGTGCGACCGGCTGGTGGACGTGGATGAGCATCTGAAAGTGGTTCCCGGGCTGGCGAAATCGTGGGCCTGGAGTGACGACGGCAAAACGCTGACCATGGATCTGCGTGAAGGTGTGACCTTCCATGACGGTGAAAAATTTGACGCCGCCGCGGCAAAATACAACCTCGACCGCGCGCTGACGTTAAAAGGTTCGCTGCGTAAAAGTGAAATCTCGTCCGTTGAGTCCGTTGAGGTGACAGGCCCGATGCAGATTGCCCTGCATCTGAAAACACCTGATGCCGCACTGCTGATGCAGCTTACCGATCGCGCCGGGGCGATGATGGCACCCGACGCCGCGAAAAAGCCTGACTTTGCCGCCCATCCGGTCTGCTCTGGCCCCTATAAGTTCGACAGCCGCGTCTCGCAGGACCGTATCGTTCTGACGCGTTTTGACAACTACTGGAACAAAGACGCTTACCACTTCGACAAAATTATTTATCTGCCGATCCCGGATGCTTCCGTGCGTCTGGCTAACCTGCGTGCCGGAGATCTCGATCTGACCGAAGGCATTGCCGCCAGCGACGTGAAAACCGTCGAAGCCGACAGCAAACTGGCGCTGGCGAAGGTGACCGGTCTGGGTTATCAGGGCATTACCTTCAATATCAATAACGGCAAGGTCCCGGCGAACGATCCGTTTAAGGATGCCCGCGTGCGTGAGGCATTTTCTCAGGCAATCGATCGCGATGCGTTAAATCAGGTGGTCTTCGAGGGGCTGTACACCCCGGCAAACCAGGCGTTTTCTACCGTAAGTCCGTATCACGTTAACCTGCCGGTGCCACCACGCGATGTCGACAAAGCCAAAGCGCTGTTGAAAGCGGCAGGCGTCACTACGCCGCTGAACGTCAATCTGCTGGTGCCCAACAACCCAACTTCACAGCAGGTCGGTCAGGTACTGCAGGCGATGGTCGCAGAGGCTGGCTTTAACCTGAACCTGCAAATGACCGAGTTCGCCACGCTGCTCGACCGCCAGCAAAGCGGTGATTATCAGCTGAGCTTCTCTGGCTGGTCGGGTCGTCCGGATCCGGATGGCAGCATCTACGGCTTCATTAACAGCAAAGGCACCCTTAACGACGGTCGTTACAGTAACGCGCAGGTGGATGAATGGCTGACGCAGGCGCGCCTGAGCAACGACAAAGCCGTCCGTCAGCCGCTGTACGACAAGGTGGTGAAACAGCTGCAGACGGATATGCCCATCGCCTACCTCTATTTTGAACCGCGTATTTTTGGTCTGAACAAGAGCGTGCAGGGCTTTAAACCGTATCCGGACGGCATTGTGCGTCTGGCTGGCCTGACGCTGGCGAAATAACTGGCCTGAGGAGAACCCATGCTGGAACTGATTTGCAAACGTCTGCTGCTGGCCATCCCGACCTTACTGCTGGTGAGCATGATGGTGTTTGGCCTGCAAAAACTGCTGCCCGGCGATCCGCTGATCGCCATGGCCGGGGAGGAGCGCGATCCGGCGGTGATCGCCCAGCTGCGTGCTGAGCTCAATCTCGATGCGCCCATCCCTGTGCAGTACTTCAACTGGCTGACGCGCGCGCTGCAGGGCGATCTTGGTGTCTCCTTACGCACTCACGAGCCGGTCACCCAGCTCATTGCCAGCAAACTGCCGGTGACGCTGGAGCTGTCGCTGCTGGCGATGATCATCGCGCTGGTGTTTGGCATCAGCATGGGGATCCTCGCGGCGGTCAACAAAAACAGCTGGGTCGATCACGGTGCCAACTTTGTGGCGATCTCGGGGATCTCGATACCGCATTTCTGGCTCGGGATCCTGTTGATTCTGGTCTTCTCGGTCAATCTGCAATGGCTGCCAGCGTCGGGATTCGTGCCGTTTAGTGAAGATCCGATCCAGAACCTGCGTACGCTGTTGTTGCCTGCCTCGGTACTGGGAACGGGGCTGGCGGCCACGCTGATGCGCCATACCCGCGCCTCCATGATCGCGGTAATGAAGGCCGATTACATCCGCACCGCACGGGCTAAAGGGCTGTTGCCAAAGGCGGTGATTTTAAAGCATGCGTTTCGCAATGCGCTGGTTCCGGTGATCACCCTGACCACGCTGCTGTTCGGCGAACTGCTGGGTGGCGCGGTACTGACCGAACAGGTTTTCACCATTCCAGGGTTCGGCAAGATGATCGTCGATTCGGTCTTTAACCGTGACTATGCGGTGGTGCAGGGGGTGGTGCTTATCGTGGCGATCGGATTCCTGCTGCTGAACCTGCTGGCCGACGTGCTTTACGTTCTTATCAACCCGAAAATGCGAGGTTAAGCATGGCGGAACTGACAACTCAAACCATTGCCGCGGTTCAGCCCCGTGCACAGAACCGGGTGCTGAAGAAATTTCTCGCCAATAAAAGCGCGGTGATGGGGGCCGTAGTGGTGGGCTTTTTTGTGCTGGTGGCACTGCTGGCACCGTGGATCGCGCCTTTTGATCCGGTGAAAGCCAATTTCCTGGCGGTGCGAAAAGCGCCTTCGGTGATGTACTGGTTTGGGACCGATGAACTGGGCCGCGATATTTTGTCCCGCATTATCTGGGGGGCGAGAACGTCGTTGATGGCTGGCTGTATGTCGGTGGTGATCGCCGTGGTCATTGGCGTTCCGCTGGGGCTGGTGGCGGGTTACTTCCAGAAGATGTGGGACGGCGTGATCTCGCGTTTTATTGAAGCGCTGCTGGCCTGTCCGTTCCTGATCATGGCGATCGCGCTCGGGGCGTTTCTGGGCCCAAGCCTGACCAACGCCATGATCGCCATTGGCCTCTCCGCAATGCCGATCTTCGCCCGGCTGACGCGCGGCCAGGTGATCGCCATTCGCAACGAAGAGTATATCGACGGCGCGAGGGCGATTGGCCTGCCGGATCGCTGGATCATCATTAAGTATGTGCTGCCCAATGTGATGTCTCCGATTCTGGTGCAGGCCACGCTGGCCATTGCCTCGGCAATCATTGCTGAAGCCAGTCTGTCGTTTCTGGGGTTAGGCCAGCAGCCGCCGAACCCGTCATGGGGCTCAATGCTTAATACCGCGAAAGGTTTCCTTGAGCAGGCTCCATGGATGTCTGTATTCCCCGGTGTGGCGATTTTTCTTGCCGTGCAGGGCTTTAATTTACTCGGCGACGGACTGCGCGATGCGCTCGATCCGCGCCATGACTAAGGAGTCATGATGACCAAAGCGCTTGATTTCACTTCCGGTTACGATTCACGACGCCCGCCGATGATGGGCCACAACGCCGTGGCGACATCTCAGCCGCTGGCGGCCCAGGCGGGAATGAAAATGCTGCAGCTCGGCGGGAACGCGGTTGATGCGGCGGTTGCAACCGCCATGGCGTTGACGGTGGTTGAACCCACCGGAAACGGTATTGGCAGCGATGCCTTTGCCATCGTCTGGGATGGTGAAAAACTCCATGGCCTGAACGCCTCAGGCCGCTCGCCTGCCAGCTGGCACGCGGATCTGTTTGCCGGTAAAACCGCGGTGCCAGAAATTGGCTGGGACGCCGTCACCGTGCCGGGTGCGGTATCGGGCTGGGTGGCGCTGGCAGAACGTTTTGGCACGCTGCCGCTCACTACGCTGGCGCAACCGGCCATCGAGTATGCGCGTAACGGTTTTCCGGTCTCCCCGTTGATTGGCCATCTCTGGCAGCGGGGTTATAACAAGCTCAAAGATCAGCCAGGCTTTAGCGCCTGCTTTGCACCGGAAGGGCGTGCTCCCCGGGTTGGCGAGATCTTCCGTAACCCGGCGCAGGCTCATTCGCTGGAGCTGATTGCCAGAACCAACGGTGAAGCGTTTTACCGCGGCGAGCTGGCGCAGAAAATTGCCGCTTTCGCGAAAGAGCATGGCGCGCACCTGACGGCTGAGGATTTGGCCAATCATCGTGTGGACTGGGTAGAACTGCTGTCGCGTGATTTTGCCGGTGGTTCGGTGCAGGAGCTGCCGCCAAACGGGCAGGGCATCGCCACGCTGATTGCGCTCGGTATTCTGGAGCAGTGTGGAATTGAAAAACATCATCCGGATTCCGTGCAGTCTCTTCATCTGTCTATTGAAGCGATGAAACTGGCGCTGGCGGATCTCGATCGCTACGTCGCTGATGAAGAACACATGGAGTTTGCGGCCCAGGCGTTGCTGAGCGATCGTTATCTGGCGTCGCGCGCGGCGCTTATCGACCCCGATAACGCCTCCGATTTCGTCTACGGTTCGCCGACGCAGAGCGGCACGGTCTACCTGAGCGCTGCAGATTCCAGCGGTATGATGATCTCCTTTATTCAGTCCAACTATATGGGCTTTGGATCCGGGATTGTGGTGCCGGAGACCGGGATCAGTCTGCAAAACCGCGGCTGTGGCTTTGTGCTGGATCCAAACCATCCGAATGCGCTGGCGGGCAGTAAGCGTCCGTTCCATACCATCATTCCGGGCTTTGCGATGGACGGCAACGGTAAACCGCTGATGTCCTTTGGCGTCATGGGCGGGCCAATGCAGGCGCAGGGGCATATGCAGATGGCGCTGCGCATCATGCTGCACGGGCAAAACCCACAGGCGGCAATTGATGCGCCTCGCTGGCGCGTGGTGCAGGGCAGGGAAGTGATCGTCGAATCGACGTTCGATCGCAATACTATCGCCGCACTGCGTGAGCGCGGGCACCAGATCGTGGTGGAAGATCCGCTCCAGGATTACAACTTCGGCGGCGCGCAGGTGATTTATCGTATGCCGGAAGGGCATTATGTGGCGGCGACAGAGAGCCGCAAAGACGGGCAGGCGCTGGTGAGTTAATGATGTCCCCTCCCTCTACCTGTGAGAGGGAGGGGAAACCGTTATCCAATGCTAAAGGGATCCGCATCCTGCCAGGCCGGAAACTTCTCGCGATATTCCTTCAGGGCCGTCAGTGACAACTCAGCATCAATGCGCGTTGCCTGATGCGGCTCGGCGGTGGCAATAATTTCACCCTGCGGGTTCACCACCCGGCTATCCCCCCGATAATGATGCCCGTTGCCATCGGTCCCCACGCGGTTACAGCCGACCACATACGCCTGGTTTTCAATGGCGCGTGCGACCAGCAGCGACTGCCAGTGCAGTGAGCGCGGGGCAGGCCAGTTGGCGACATACAGCGCCAGGTCGTAATCGTTGCGGTTGCGTGACCACACCGGGAAGCGCAGGTCGTAGCAAACCAGCGGCAGAATACGCCAGCCGCGCCATTCGAACACCACGCGCGCATCACCCGCTTCATAGTGATGATGTTCATCTGCCATGCGGAACAGGTGGCGTTTATCATAGAAATGCACTTTCCCTTCCGGCTCGACCAGCAGGAAGCGGTTGACCGGCCCGCGCTCGGTTTGCAGCGCAGCGCTGCCCGCAATCAGCGCATTGGTTTGCTGCGCTTTGGCGTGCATCCAGGCGACCACCTCTTGCTGTGGCATTGACTGTTGCGCCGCTTCCATGGCGAAGCCGGTAGTGAACATCTCCGGCAGGACAATCACATCACGCCCGGTAATGCCTTCCAGTTGACGATCAAAGTGGCGCAGGTTGGCAGGGCCGTCCATCCACACTAAAGGTTGCTGCAAAATCGAAATCTTCAGACCAGGCACAATTCAGACTCCTCAAACGACCACTTTTTGACACTGTAGCACGACATAAAGAGAAAATGTGGCAATAAAAAACCCCGCGCGTGGCGGGGTTTGTAGAAGCGAAACGCGTTATGCAGCTTCAGGTTTACGGACCTTCTCCGGGAGCTTTACCGGCTGTGTCGCCAGCTCATCCGGGTCGAAATCATCCACGTTAATGCTGCGCAGACGGCTCTCTTCGGCTTTCACCAGCAGAGCGGCTTCATCATTGTTGATGATCCCGCCCGTCAGGGCCTGTTTCGCCAGTTCATCCAGGCGGGTGAACGGCAGGTTTTTGCCCAGCTGTTTGCAGATCTTCTGGTGGATGGGATCGGCAGCCATCACGTCCAGCAGCGCTTCTTCCAGCAGACCAACCGGGTTATGCGGTGTTGGAGCCAGATACTGACCGCGGCCGATACGGGAACGGGTTGCGCTCGGTACCTGCAGGATCTTCGCCACTTTGTGATCCAGTTTGTCAGACGGCGCCAGATGATGACGACCGGTCGGGAAGATCACCACGCGGAGGGCACCTGCAACAAAGCGGTTCGGGAAGTTCGCCAGCAGATCGTCAATGGCCTGTTCCGCCTGATACATCGCATCCTGAACACCCCAGTGAACCAGCGGCAGATCGGCTTCCTGACGGCCTTCATCGTCGTAGCGTTTCAGGACCGCAGAGGCCAGGAAGATTTGGCTCAGCACATCACCCAGACGGGCAGAGATACGCTCGCGACGCTTCAGGCTACCGCCCAGCACCGCCATAGAAACATCTGACAGCAGAGCGAGGTTGGCGCTCAGGCGGTTAAGATGCTGGTAATAACGCTTGGTCGCATCACCGGTTGGCGTGGCGCTGGTAAGACCGCGCGTCAGACCCAGCCAGAAGCTGCGCACCTTATTACTGCCCACGTGACCGATATGTTTGAACAGCAGCTTGTCGAAGGCATCCACGTCGTTATTCTGCGCGGCGGCCATCTCTTCCAGCACATAAGGATGGCAACGGATTGCCCCCTGGCCGAAGATCATCATGCTGCGGGTCAGGATGTTTGCCCCTTCAACGGTGATGGCAATCGGTGCGCCCTGGTAGCCGCGCGCCAGGAAGTTGCCCTCGCCGAGCATAATGCCTTTACCGCCCGCGATATCCATTGCATCAATGATTGACTGCTGTGCGCGGTGGGTACAGTGATACTTCACGATAGCTGACAGCACGGCCGGTTTTTCGCCCAGCATAATGCCGTAGGTAATCAGGGAGGCGGCAGCATCCATCACGTAGGCATTGCCTGCGATACGTGCCAGCGGCTCTTCGATCCCTTCCATCTTGCCGATAGAGATTTTGAACTGACGGCGGATATGGGCGTATGCACCAATCCCCATCGCGACAGATTTCAAACCACCGGTCGAGTTCGACGGCAGGGTAATACCGCGGCCAACCGACAGACATTCCACCAGCATGCGCCAGCCCTGACCGGCCATTTTCGGACCACCGATGATGTAGTCAATCGGTACAAAGATATCCTTGCCGCGGGTTGGGCCGTTCTGGAACGGTACGTTCAGCGGGAAGTGGCGACGACCAATTTCAACGCCTGGGGTGGAGGTTGGGATCAGCGCACAGGTAATGCCCAGATCTTCTTCACCGCCCAGCAGTTTTTCCGGATCGGAGAGCTTAAAGGCCAGGCCCAGCACGGTCGCGATAGGGGCGAGCGTAATATAACGTTTGTTCCAGGTCAGGCGCATCCCCAGCACCTGTTGGCCCTGCCATTCACCCATGCAGACGACGCCGGTATCCGGGATCGCACCCGCATCTGATCCCGCTTCCGGGCTGGTCAGCGCGAAGCATGGAATTTCCTGGCCACGTGCCAGACGCGGCAGGTAGTGATCTTTCTGCTCTTCGGTACCGTAGTGTTGCAGCAGTTCACCCGGGCCTAACGAGTTCGGCACGCCAACGGTGATCGCCAGGATCCCGGAAACGCCTGCCAGTTTTTGCAGGACGCGGGCCTGAGCGTAAGCGGAAAACTCCAGACCACCGTACTCTTTCTTAATGATCATCGCGAAGAAGCGGTGTTCTTTCAGATACGCCCACAGTTCTGGTGGCAGGTCCGCCATTTCATGGGTAATCGCGAAGTCATTTGCCATGCGACACGCTTCTTCCACCGGACCATCAATAAAGGCCTGTTCTTCAGCGGTCAGACGCGGTTGCGGATAGTTGTGCAGCTTTTTCCAGTCCGGGTTGCCCTGGAACAGGTCGCCTTCCCACCAGGTGGTACCGGCATCAATCGCTTCTTTCTCCGTACGCGACATGGGCGGCATCACTTTGCGGAAGCCTTTGAACACCGGCGCGGAGATCATCGATTTACGCATCGGCGTAAAGTTAAACGGCAGAAGAATGATAGCCAGCGGGACTAAAAGCCAGATATTCCACAGGCCAGCGACGCCAAGCGCAGCCGTCCAGGCCAGCAGAACCAGACTGCTCAGGAATAAACTCACCCGGTGATAGAACAGCACACCGAGCAGAACAACGGTTGCGAGAATGCTCAAAATCATCATAAAGAAAAGCTCCCTTGCTTGTAGGAGGTCTGACCACTTGTGATGATATGGTTGTAGTTGATGTTATTTCCTTTAGCAATGTGTTTACAAAATAATTACAACCTGGTTCACATTGTTCAGGTTTAAGCCGGCACGAAAACGCAAAACGCCAGACGATTCGCATGGCTTTAGCTTCTCGCTTTTCCCGCTATCCGGTACACTCCACTGTGTTATTTCATCAATACTGAAGGATTATCCTCATGTACCAGGATCTTATTCGTAACGAACTGAACGAAGCGGCGGAAACGCTGGCTAACTTTCTGAAAGATGATGCCAATATTCACGCTATTCAGCGCGCAGCGGTCCTGCTGGCCGACAGTTTCAAGGCCGGTGGTAAAGTGCTCTCCTGTGGTAACGGTGGTTCCCACTGTGATGCGATGCACTTTGCAGAAGAGCTGACCGGGCGTTATCGTGAAAACCGTCCGGGCTACCCGGCGATTGCGATTTCCGATGTGAGCCACATTTCCTGCGTCAGTAACGATTTTGGTTATGACTATATCTTCTCTCGCTACGTTGAAGCCGTGGGCCGTGAAGGTGACGTGCTGCTGGGTATTTCGACGTCCGGAAACTCGGCTAACGTGATCAAAGCGATTGACGCAGCGCGTGAAAAAGGGATGAAAGTCATCACCCTGACCGGTAAAGATGGCGGTAAGATGGACGGTACGGCGGATATCGAAATCCGTGTTCCACACTTCGGTTATGCTGACCGCATTCAGGAAATTCACATCAAAGTGATCCACATCCTGATCCAGCTGATCGAAAAAGAGATGGTTAAGTAAGACTTCGCTGGGGGCATGATTGCCCCCGCTGTTGTGGAGGTGATGTATGTGCGAATTGCTCGGGATGAGCGCCAATGTGCCAACCGATATCTGCTTTAGCTTCACCGGGCTCGTTCAGCGCGGCGGGGGCACCGGGCCGCATAAAGACGGCTGGGGCATTACCTTCTACGAAGGCAAAGGATGTCGCACATTCAAAGATCCACAGCCCAGCTTTAATTCCCCGATTGCCAGACTGGTGCAGGACTATCCCATTAAGTCCCGCTCGGTGATTGCCCACATCCGTCAGGCAAACCGTGGGGAAGTGGCGCTGGAAAATACCCACCCGTTCACCCGCGAGCTGTGGGGCCGTCACTGGACCTACGCGCACAATGGCCAGCTCTCCGGCTACAAGTCGCTGGAGACGGGCAATTTCCGTCCGGTCGGTGAGACCGACAGCGAAAAAGCGTTTTGCTGGCTGCTGCACAAGCTGACGCAGCGTTATCCCCGCACGCCCGGCAACATGACCGCCGTCTTCAAATACATTGCGTCGCTGGCATCAGAACTGCGTGAGAAGGGCGTGTTCAACATGCTGCTGTCTGACGGGCGTTATGTGATGGCGTTCTGTTCGACCAATCTGTTCTGGATCACGCGCCGCGCGCCGTTTGGCGTCGCCAAGCTGCTCGATCAGGATGTGGAAATTGATTTTCAACGAGAGACCACACCGAATGATGTGGTCACAGTGATCGCGACCCAGCCGCTGACGGGCAACGAAACCTGGCAAAAGATTATGCCAGGCGAGTGGGTCTTATTTTGTCTCGGGGACCGAGTAGTTTGATGCCAGCTGTGGCTGGACGACTTCGTGGCTCAGCGGCTTGCTGACCACATAGCGGCCATCGACAACCGAGACAACCGGCGGCTTGTGCGTCTGCTCAAAGTAGTCGTAACCCGGTTTCAGCTGTTTCCAGAAATCCGCGTAGTAGGAATACTTGTGACGTGCCATGTTGGCATCGGTCATGCGGAACGGGTAGATGCTGACCTGAACGTTCGGCTGACCAAAGACCAGTGCGCCGGTGACAAACTGGAAAATCTCATCAATGCCGGTATCGGTCATCGCATAACAGCCGATAGACACGCATGCACCGTGGATCATCAGGTATTTGCCTTCATAACCGTGGGCACGGTCATAGGCGTTCGGGAAGCCAATGTTAATGGCTTTATAGAAGCGGCTGTCAGGTTTTAGCTGGCTACGCTGAACGTTGTAAAACCCTTCCGGACTTTTGAAATCGCCCTGACGCTGTTTTGGCCCCAGACCACCGGAGTAGTTACAAATCTTGTAACTATCAAGCAGCTGATATGTCTCGCCCATTTTTACAAACAGATCGAGTGTGCGTTCTTCCTTGAAGATTTGAATATAAACCGGTGATCCCATTAACTGCTGTTTATATTCTTTGCTGACCGGCGTGGTTGAGCTATTGCTGCTGAGCAGCCCGGCAAACGATACGCACGGAATCAGGAGCATCGCAATGAACAATGCGATTTTACGCATACTACTAGTTCCTTGATAAAACTAAGACCAAATTGCCAGGACGGCAAAAGAGACCCGAAATCAGATTATTCTGTTAGGTGCGCTCACATTAGCACCGCCATAGATTTTCGCAAGAGCCGGGCGGTGAGTTTACAAATTAGTTTTACTTTATAAACCATCAAAATCGCGTTGGCTCCAGGAACTTTGCGTAATACCTCGCACTTTAGCGCCTGCAACCGAGGTTTTGGTGCCCGAAAAATAGTGAAAATGGTACACTTCGCCCCCTCTGGATTGAAGTTCATGGAAGCTTGCTAACCACATGTTTAAAATCAGAAAAGGACTTGATCTGCCGATTGCAGGCGTGCCCGAGCCGCACGTTTCGCCTGGCGCAAGTGTCCGCCATGTCGCCATTTTGGGCGATGACTACCTGGGAATGCGTCCCTCAATGCTGGTGCAGGAAGGCGATCGCGTCATTAAAGGACAGGCGCTCTTCGAGGACAAAAAAAATCCTGGCGTTATGTTTACGGCCCCCGCGAGCGGTACCGTGGTGGCAATCAATCGCGGTGAACGTCGCGTCCTGCAGTCGGTGGTTATCCGTATTGAAGGCGACGAACAACGTGAGTTTTCCCGTTTCGACGCAGCAGATTTCGCCGCCCTGAGCCGGGAAGCCGTTCAGGCACAACTGCTGGCGTCCGGCTTGTGGACGGCGTTTCGCACGCGACCTTTCAGCAAATCGCCTGTTCCGGACACGCTTCCGGCCGCTATTTTCGTCACCGCCATTGATACCAACCCGCTCAGCGCGGACCCGGAGCCCATTATTCTGGCGCAGCGTAACGCGTTTGATGCCGGGCTAACCGTGTTAACCCGTCTGACCTCGGGGAAGGTCCACGTCTGTCAGGCGGGCGGCGGCAAACTCGGGGGCCATCCGCAGGGGCAAGTTACGTTTAATACGTTTGCAGGCCCGCACCCGGCGGGGTTAGTCGGAACGCATATCCACTTCCTGGAGCCGGTGAGCCTGACGAAACAGGTCTGGCATCTGAATTATCAGGACGTGATTGCCATTGGTAAGCTCTTTACCACCGGTGAACTGTGCCCTGAACGGGTGATCGCCCTCGGCGGGCCACAGGCAGCAAATCCACGCCTGGTGAAAACGCTGCTGGGTGCGGACATTAATGAACTGCTTGCCGGTGAAACGAAAGAGGGTGAAAACCGCCTGATTTCTGGCTCGGTGCTCAGTGGCCGTCATGCGGCTGGCGCGCAGGCGTATCTTGGGCGCTTCCACCTGCAGGTCAGTGTGGTTCTGGAAGGTCGCGAGAAAGAGCTGTTCGGCTGGGTTCTGCCGGGCGCTGAGAAGTATTCCGTGACCCGCACCACCCTTGGACACTTCCTGCGTCGCAAACTCTTTAATTTCTCGACCAGCACCCACGGCGGAGAGCGCGCCATGGTTCCGATTGGCAACTACGAGCGCGTTATGCCGCTGGATATTCTGCCAACTCTGCTGCTGCGCGATCTACTGGCCGGCGACACCGACAGTGCCCAGGCGCTGGGGTGCCTCGAGCTTGACGAAGAAGATCTGGCGCTCTGTACCTATGTCTGTCCGGGAAAATACGAATATGGACCGGTATTGCGCGAGGTGTTAACCCGCATTGAGCAGGAAGGATAACTGATGGGCTTAAAACACCTCTTTGAAAAAATAGAGCCGCACTTTACGCACGGGAAGCTCAGGAAGTACTACCCGCTGTATGAAGCAACGGCGACCATTTTCTACACGCCGGGGCTGGTCACAAAAGGGGCGGCACACGTCCGCGATGCTATCGACCTCAAACGAATGATGATTCTGGTCTGGTTTGCGGTCTTCCCGGCCATGTTCTGGGGTATGTACAACGTTGGCCTGCAGACCATTCCGGCGCTGCATCATTTATATGATGCCCCACAGCTGGCTCAGGTTATCCAGTCGGACTGGCACTACCGACTGGCTCAGACGTTGGGGGTCAGCTTTGCAGCCGATGCCGGCTGGATAAGCATGATGACGCTGGGAGCCGTATTCTTCCTGCCAATCTACATCACGGTGTTTATCGTGGGGGGCTTCTGGGAAGTGCTGTTCGCCATCATTCGCAAACATGAGATCAACGAAGGCTTCTTCGTGACGTCGATTCTGTTTGCCCTGATTGTTCCACCAACGCTGCCGCTTTGGCAGGCGGCACTGGGGATCAGTTTTGGCGTGGTGATTGCCAAGGAAATCTTCGGTGGCACCGGGCGCAACTTCCTCAACCCGGCGCTGGCCGGGCGAGCTTTCCTGTTCTTTGCGTATCCGGCGCAAATCTCTGGCGACCTGGTGTGGACGGCCGCGGATGGGTTCTCGGGTGCGACGCCGCTTTCACAGTGGGCCGCGCACGGGGGCGAAACGCTGGTTAACAACGCCACGGGTCAACCCGTGACCTGGCTGGATGCCTTTATTGGCAACATTCCCGGCTCTGTTGGGGAAGTTTCCACGCTGATGATTTTACTCGGTGGCGCCATCATTCTCTTCGGACGCGTCGCGTCGTGGCGCATTGTCGCAGGGGTAATGATTGGCATGGTGTTAACAGCCACGATGTTTAATTTCATCGGTTCCGCCACCAACCCGATGTTCTCCATGCCCTGGTACTGGCATCTGGTGCTGGGTGGGTTCGCTTTCGGCATGATGTTCATGGCCACCGATCCTGTCTCTGCGTCCTTTACCGACAAAGGTAAATGGAGCTATGGCGTGCTCATTGGTGCGATGTGTGTCCTGATTCGTGTGGTCAACCCGGCTTATCCGGAAGGGATGATGTTGGCCATTCTGTTTGCCAATCTGTTTGCGCCGCTCTTCGACTATCTGGTCGTGCGCGCCAACATTAAGCGGAGGAAAGCGCGTGGCTGAAAGCAAGAATAACGACAGCATTGGCAAAACGCTGCTGGTGGTGCTGGTCCTTTGCCTGGTCTGTTCCATTGTCGTGGCTGGCTCTGCCGTGGGATTAAAACCACGGCAACAGGAGCAGCGCGCGCTGGATAAACAACGCAACATCCTGGCTGTGGCCGGGTTAATGCAGGAAGGGATGAGTACAGACGACGTGGCTGAACTCTTCGCGGAGCGCATTTCGGCGCGTCTGGTGGATTTAAAAACCGGCCAGTTGCTGGATAAAGACCCGACGAAATTTAACCAGGCACTGGCGTTGAAAGACCCTGAGATGAGCCTGACGCTGGAGGCATCGCAAGATCCCGCTGGCATCAAGCGTCGCAGTAACCTCACCGAAATTTACCTCGTGCGCGATGAGCAGAAGCGGGTGCAGGAGGTCGTGCTGCCGATATACGGCAACGGGCTGTGGTCGATGATGTACGCCTTTGTGGCACTCGATACGGATGGTCGCACGGTGAAAGGGATTACTTATTATGACCAGGGCGAAACGCCGGGGCTCGGCGGTGAGGTTGAAAACCCTAACTGGCGCGCGCAGTTTGTCGGCAAGAAAGTGCTCGACGATAACGGCCTGCCTGCCCTGAAGGTGATGAAAGGGGCTGCGCGTCCGGGTGACGAATATGCCGTAGACGGGCTTTCCGGGGCAACGCTCACGTCAAAAGGGGTGCAGCACAGTTTTGATTTCTGGATGGGCGAGCTGGGCTTTGGTCCTTTCCTGAAAAACGTACGTGAAGGAGCGCTGAACAATGGCTGATACGGGTGAACTGAAAGAAGTCAAAAAGGTGCTCATCGGTCCGCTGCTGGCGAATAACCCTATTACCTTACAGGTGCTGGGAGTCTGTTCGGCGCTGGCGGTCACGACAAAACTGGAAACCGCGCTGGTCATGACCGTCGCGGTCACGCTGGTGACGGCATTTTCCAGCATGTTTATCTCCATGATCCGCCACCACATCCCGAATAGCGTGAGGATCATTGTGCAGATGGCGATTATCGCGTCGCTGGTGATCGTGGTCGATCAGCTACTGCGCGCTTTCGCGTATGAAACGTCAAAACAGCTCTCGGTGTTTGTCGGCCTGATTATCACCAACTGCATCGTGATGGGGCGTGCCGAAGCTTATGCGATGAAAATGCCTCCGCTGGCGAGCTTTATGGACGGGATCGGTAACGGTCTCGGTTACGGCGTTATCCTGCTGACCGTTGGGTTCCTGCGCGAGCTGATCGGCAGCGGTAAGC
This sequence comes from Enterobacter sp. BNK-18, assembly GCF_047456135.1. Lineage (NCBI taxonomy): Bacteria > Pseudomonadati > Pseudomonadota > Gammaproteobacteria > Enterobacterales > Enterobacteriaceae > Enterobacter > Enterobacter sp. BNK-18. Next base: position 32,952 of record NZ_CP179899.1, read on the forward strand.
TGTTTGGCGTCACGGTGCTGGACACGGTACAAAACGGCGGCTGGTATCTGCCAAACGGACTCTTCCTGCTGGCCCCAAGCGCATTTTTCATTATCGGTTTGCTGATCTGGCTGATTCGTACCCTGAAGCCAGAACAGCAGGAAAAGGAGTAACCGACGATGGCTCATTACCTGAGTTTATTTGTGCGCGCGGTGTTTGTTGAAAACATGGCACTCGCGTTTTTCCTGGGCATGTGTACGTTTCTTGCCGTTTCCAAAAAGGTATCGACGGCGTTTGGTCTGGGTGTTGCGGTCACGGTGGTGCTCGGCTTATCTGTACCGATTAACAACCTGGTGTACAACTTTGTGCTGCGCGACGGTGCGCTGGTAGACGGTGTCGATCTCAGCTTCCTGAACTTCATCACCTTTATCGGTGTGATTGCGGCGCTGGTACAAATCCTGGAGATGATCCTCGACAGGTATTTCCCGTCGCTATACAACGCGCTGGGGATTTTTCTGCCGTTGATCGCGGTGAACTGCGCCATCTTTGGTGGCGTATCGTTTATGGTTCAGCGTGATTACAACTTCAGTGAATCCGTTGTGTATGGTTTCGGCTCCGGCATCGGCTGGATGCTGGCTATCGTCACCATGGCGGGGATCCGCGAAAAAATGAAATATGCCAATGTGCCTGCGGGTTTACGTGGCTTAGGGATCACCTTTATCACCACCGGGCTGATGGCGCTGGGCTTTATGTCCTTCTCCGGTGTGCAGCTATAAGGGCTAACAGATGGAAATTATTCTTGGCGTGGTGATGTTCACGCTGATTGTACTGGTGTTGTCAGGGCTGATTCTGGCGGCACGCGCGAAGCTGGTGAATTCCGGCGACGTGGTGATTGATATCAACGGTGAGCCGCAAAACCAGATCCGCACGCCGGCGGGGGATAAACTGCTCAATACGCTCTCCGGTAACGGAATCTTTGTCTCCTCAGCCTGCGGTGGCGGTGGCTCCTGCGGTCAGTGCCGCGTCACGGTGAAAGAGGGGGGAGGGGATATTCTGCCCACTGAGCTGGCGCATATCACGAAGCGTGAGGCAAAAGAGGGTTGCCGTCTGGCCTGCCAGGTCGCGGTGCGCCAGGACATGAAAATTGAGCTGCCGGAAGAGATCTTCGGGGTCAAAAAATGGGAGTGTGAAGTTATCTCTAACGATAACAAAGCGACTTTCATTAAAGAGCTGAAGCTGCGCGTGCCGGAAGGGGAAGATGTTCCGTTCCGGGCCGGGGGATACATCCAGATTGAGTGCCCGGAGCACACCGTGGCGTATACGGACTTCGACGTTCCGGATGAGTACCGTGCCGACTGGGACAAATTCAATCTTTTCCGTTTTGTGTCTGACGTTAAAGAACCGACGCTTCGCGCCTACTCAATGGCCAACTACCCGGACGAGAAGGGCATCATTATGCTCAACGTGCGTATCGCCACGCCGCCGCCGAATGTGCCTGATGCACCCCCGGGCGTGATGTCGTCGTATATCTGGTCCCTGAAACCGGGAGATAAGGTGACCATCTCCGGTCCGTTTGGCGAGTTCTTTGCTAAAGAGACCGAGGCTGAAATGGTCTTTATCGGTGGTGGCGCGGGCATGGCACCGATGCGTTCGCACATTTTTGACCAGCTCAAGCGCCTCGGGAGCAAGCGCAAAATCAGCTTCTGGTACGGGGCACGCTCGCTGCGAGAGATGTTCTATGATGATGAGTTTGAGCAGCTGGCGCGTGAAAACCCAAACTTCACCTTCCATGTGGCCCTCTCCGATCCGCAACCGGAAGATAACTGGACCGGTCACACGGGGTTCATCCACAACGTGCTTTATGAAAACTACCTCAAGCAGCATCCTGCGCCAGAGGATTGCGAATTTTACATGTGTGGGCCGCCAGTGATGAACGCTGCAGTCATTAAGATGCTAAAAGATCTGGGTGTGGAAGATGAGAACATCCTGCTGGATGACTTCGGGGGGTGATGATGCTGACGTTTCTGGCAACATTCGCGGTTTTTTTGCTTGTTGTACTCGGCATGTCTCTGGGCTGGATCATAAAGCGTAAAAGCATTCAGGGCAGCTGTGGTGGTATCTCCGCGCTCGGGATGGAAAAAGTGTGTGACTGCCCCGAACCCTGCGACGCCCGTAAAAAACGCATGGCGCGCGAGGCCCGGCGGATCCTGTAGTGAGTCCGGTGTTTTCCCTCTTCCAGGAGGAGAGGGGAAACACACTTCTCAACTCTCATTTCTTTACTGTATACTTATCCAGTGATGAGTGAGGGCTTACTATGCGCAAAATAATCCATGTCGATATGGACTGCTTTTTTGCCGCAGTGGAGATGCGTGACAATCCGGCGCTGCGGGATATACCTATTGCGATTGGCGGTAGCCGTGTCCAGCGCGGTGTGATCAGTACCGCCAACTACCCTGCGCGCAAATTTGGCGTGCGCAGCGCTATGCCAACTGCCATGGCGCTAAAGCTGTGCCCTCATCTCACACTGCTGCCCGGCCGATTTGAAGCCTACAAAGAAGCCTCCCTGCATATCCGCGAGATCTTCTCTCGCTATACCTCGCTGATTGAACCTCTGTCACTGGACGAAGCCTACCTGGATGTCACTGACAGCCTGCACTGCCACGGCTCCGCAACGTTAATGGCGCAGGAGATCCGCCGGACTATCTTCAACGAGCTCAATCTGACCGCTTCCGCGGGCGTCGCACCGGTGAAATTTCTCGCCAAAATAGCGTCTGATTTGAATAAACCCGATGGTCAGTACGTCATCACTCCGGAAGAGGTTCCGGCGTTTTTAAAAACGCTGCCGCTCGGCAAAATCCCCGGCGTGGGGAAAGTGTCTGCTGCAAAGCTGGAAAGTATGGGATTACGGACCTGTGAAGATGTACAGCGAAGCGATCTGGCCATGCTGCTTAAGCGTTTCGGTAAGTTTGGTCGCGTGCTGTGGGAGCGCAGTCAGGGAATTGATGAGCGCAGCGTGAGCAGTGAGCGGCTGCGTAAATCGGTCGGGGTTGAACGCACGCTGATGGAAGACATCCATGACTGGTCCGAGTGTGAAGTCATTATCACTGACCAACTTTATCCCGAACTGGAGCGGCGGTTAGCGAAAGTAAAACCCGACCTGCTGATTGCCCGTCAGGGCGTTAAGCTGAAGTTTAACGATTTCCAGCAGACGACGCAGGAGCATGTCTGGCCGCGACTGAATAAAGACGATCTTATCGCCACTGCGAGAAAAGCCTGGGAAGAGCGGCGGGCAGGGCGGGGAGTCAGGCTGGTGGGGTTACACGTGACGCTGCTGGACCCGCAACTGGAGCGGCAACTGGTATTGGGGTTATAGCAGGCGGATTTGTCAGCCCGGCAGGCAACGTGCTACCGGGCATCATACGGCGAATTACTTAGCAGGGATCGCTTTCAGCAGTTCAGTCAGCAGAGTCCAGTAATGACCCACGCTTTCAATATGAACCTGCTCATCCGGCGAGTGCGGACCGGTAATGGTTGGCCCGATAGACACCATGTCCATGTTCGGATACGGTTTCTTGAACAGACCACACTCCAGACCGGCGTGGATCACCTGAATGTTCGGGGTACTGTTGAACAGACGCTGGTAAGTTTCACGCACCAGCGCCATCACCGGCGAACTGGCATCCGGCTGCCAGCCTGGGTAGCTACCTTTTGCGGAGGTGTGCGCACCCGCCAGTTTACCCAGAGACTCCAGCATGCTCACCACATACTCTTTACCGCTGTCGATAAGCGAGCGGATCAGGCAGATGATCTCCGCGCTGTCATCACTCATGGTGACCACGCCCACGTTCAGGGAGGTTTCAACCACGCCTTTCGCGACGTCTGAATTACGAATTACGCCGTTTGGCGTCGCGTTCAGCAACTGAACGAAGGCGTCACGAGACGGGGAGGTCAGTGCCGCTTTGTCGGTAGTCACGGACTCCAGCACCACGGTCAGGTTCTTCTCTTTCGCTGACAGTTCGTTTTTCAGGATATCCAGGTATACGCTGGAAAGCTTTTTCAGCTCGTCAGCTTTAGCTGCGGGTACTGCCACGGTCGTGAAGGCTTCACGCGGAATGGCATTGCGCAGTGTGCCACCGTTGAAATCCACCAGACGCAGATCCAGCTCAGCCGCGTGGCCAGCCAGGAAGCGTGCCAGCAGTTTGTTGGCGTTGCCCAGACCCAGGTGAATATCACCACCGGAGTGGCCGCCTTTCAGCCCTTTCAGCGTCAGCTTGAAGGTCTGGAAACCAGCAGGGATCGCTTCGCGGGACAGTGACAGGGTCGTGATGAAATCAATCCCGCCGGCGCAGCCCATGTAGATCTCACCCTCTTCTTCAGAGTCGGTGTTGATCAGGATGTCCGCCTGCAGCCAGTTCGCCTGCAGACCGAACGCGCCGTCCATGCCTGCTTCTTCCGTCATGGTCAGCAGCACTTCCAGCGGACCGTGCTCAACGCTGTCGTCCGCCAGTACCGCCAGAGCAGACGCCATACCAATGCCGTTATCTGCACCAAGGGTCGTGCCGCGCGCTTTCACCCAGTCGCCATCGATGTAAGGCTGGATAGGGTCTTTGGTGAAGTCGTGAACGGTGTCGTTGTTTTTCTGTGGAACCATGTCCAGGTGCGCCTGCAGCACAACCGGTTTACGGTTTTCCATGCCTGCGGTCGCCGGTTTGCGGATCAGAATGTTGCCAACCTGGTCGCGTTCAGCATGCAGACCTTTTTCCTTCGCCCAGCCCATAATATGTTCGGCAAGCTGTTCTTCATGGTAGGAAGGGTGGGGAATGGAACAGATTTTGGCAAAAATATCCCACAGTGGCTGTGGAGATAATTGAGACAGTTCAGACACGATAAGTCTCCTTGTCGATGCCCTGCAAAGCGAGTTGCAGGTCACAGGGTTAGCAGGTTAATAGTTACCACAAGACAGGCTTGCGAGATGCAACTGAGAATACCACTTTCTCCGGTGGCTGGTAGCATAAAGCATGTAAAAACTCAGGCTCCGGGCGCTAAACACTGGTTTTTAGTGCGTCAGATCTCTATAATCTCGCGCAACCTATTTCCCCCTCGAACACTTTTTAAGCCGTATACAAACAGGCTGGGACACTTCACATGAGCGAAAAATACGTCGTCACCTGGGACATGTTGCAGATTCACGCACGCAAACTGGCTGCGCGTCTGATGCCTTCCGAACAGTGGAAAGGCATTATTGCCGTCAGCCGTGGCGGTCTGGTACCGGGGGCGTTGCTGGCACGTGAGCTGGGTATTCGTCATGTCGATACCGTATGCATCTCCAGCTATGACCATGACAACCAGCGTGAGCTGACCGTGCTGAAACGTGCGGAAGGCGACGGTGAAGGCTTCATCGTTATCGACGACCTGGTTGATACCGGCGGTACCGCGGTGGCTATCCGCGAAATGTATCCAAAAGCCCACTTCGTCACCATCTTCGCGAAGCCAGCAGGCCGTCCGCTGGTTGACGATTACGTGATTGATATCCCTCAGGATACCTGGATTGAACAGCCATGGGATATGGGCGTGGTATTCGTACCGCCAATCTCTGGTCGTTAATTCTCTTACGCACTTATTTAACGCCCGGTGATACCGGGCGTTGTTTTTTTTAGTCTGACGCGCGTTACAATGGTCTCTATATGACGTATTCATGGAGGCAACGTAATGACGCAGGCGAATCTCACCGAGACTCTCTTCAAACCCCGTTTCAAACATCCTGAAACGTCGACACTGGTGCGCCGGTTTAATCCGGGGACCATGCCTGCCGTCCAGTCTGCATTAGACGGTAAAAACGTGCCCCACTGGTACCGCATGATTAACCGTCTGATGTGGATCTGGCGCGGTATTGATCCCCGTGAAATCCTTGATGTGCAGGCGCGTATCGTGATGAGCGAAGCCGAGCGTACCGACAGTGAACTCTACGATACGGTCGTGGGTTATCGCGGGGGAAACTGGATCTACGAATGGTCTAAACAGGCGATGCTCTGGCAGCAAAAAGCCAGCCAGGAAGAGGACGCCACGCTCAGCGGCAAACACTGGCTGCATGCAGCCAACCTCTATGCTATTGCCGCATACCCGCATTTGAAAGGTGATGAGCTGGCCGAGCAGGCTCAGGCGCTGGCGAATCGCGCCTACGAAGAGGCCGCTCAACGCTTGCCGGGCCGGATGCGCGAACTGGAGTTTACCATCCCGGGTGGCGCGCCCGTCACCGGGTTCCTGCATATGCCAGAAGGCGAAGGCCCGTTCCCGACCGTTTTGATGTGCGGCGGGCTGGATTCACTGCAAATCGACTATTACAGCCTGTATGAGCGTTACTTCGCACCAAAAGGGATCGCGATGCTGACGCTGGATATGCCATCAATTGGCTTTTCATCCAAATGGAAACTGACTCAGGACTCGAGTCTTCTGCACCAGCATGCATTAAAAGCGCTGGAAAACATTCCATGGGTTGACCACACGCGTGTTGCTGCATTTGGCTTCCGCTTTGGCGCCAACGTCGCCGTGCGTCTGGCTTACCTTGAAGCTTCACGCCTGAAGGCCGTCGCCTGTCTCGGCCCGGTGGTGCACGCTCTGCTCAGCGATCCGACCCGGCAGGGCCGCGTGCCGGAAATGTACCTTGATGTGTTGGCCAGCCGCCTTGGCATGCATGATGCATCAGACGAAGCGCTGCGCGTTGAACTCAATCGTTACTCGCTAAAAACGCAGGGGTTGCTGGGACGGCGTTGCCCTACGCCGATGATGTCAGGGTACTGGAAAAACGATCCCTTCAGTCCCGAAGAGGAGTCACGCTTAATCACTTCGTCATCTGCGGATGGCAAATTGCTTGAGGTACCGTTCAGCCCGGTGTACCAGAATTTTGACAAAGCATTGAGAGAGATCACACGCTGGATCGCGCAGAGATTGTGTTAATAGATTGCTAAATTTTGCTGGTTTGGTAAAACAGTGGCTTCACAAAAGGAGATCGCAATGACGTTACCGAGTGGACACCCGAAAAGTAGACTGATCAAGAAGTTTATGGCTCTCGGCCCGTATATTCGAGAAGAGCAGTGTGAAGAAAATCGCTTTTTTTTCGACTGCCTGGCTGTATGCGTCAACGTGAAGCCTGCACCCGAAAAACGTGAATTCTGGGGCTGGTGGATGGAAATGGAAGCGGAAGAAAAACGTTTTACGTATAGCTACCAGTTCGGCCTGTTTAATAAAGACGGCTACTGGCAAACAGCCCCCATCAAAGACCAGGAAGTGATCGACCGCCTGGAGCATACTTTGAAAGAGTACCTCGAAAAGGCAAGAGCACTGCTGGCCACCCTGGATCTGAAGCTTGAACCCGCGGATAACTTTTCCAGCGAAGCGGTTAAGCTGACGGCGTAATCGCGATATTTCTCCCTCTCTCTTCGCGAGGGATGGGGTGAGGGCAGTAAACCCGACCCCCTCCAGGCAAAAAAAATCCCGGCATCTGCGCCGGGATTTTTTATTTCAACAATATCAGAACTGGTAGGTCATACCCAGAGCAACGATGTCATCGCTGCTCACGCCCAGTTTATTGTCGTCATCAATCTGGTTGATTTTATAATCAACAAACGCGGACATATTCTTGTTGAAATAATAGGTCGCGCCCACGTCGATGTATTTCACCAGATCTTCGTCACCCACACCTTCGATATCCTTGCCTTTAGACTGGACATAACCCAGGGACGGGCGCAGACCGAAATCGAACTGGTATTGTGCAACAACTTCAAAGTTCTGAGCCTTATTCGCAAAACCACCCGAAATTGGGGTCATATTGCGGGTTTCAGAGTACATCGCTGCCAGATAAATATCGTTAGCGTCATATTTCAGACCGGTTGCCCATGCTTCCGCTTTTTTACCTTCGCCGCGCGTCAGCAGGTTTTGTGCGTTAGTACGGTCAGAGTTGGTGTAGGCACCGCTGACGGCGAAGTCGCTGCCACCGAAGTCATAGGTCAGAGAGGTACCGAAACCGTCACCGTTCTGTTTTTTGACATCGCGGTTTTCGTTTTTGCCCTGATACTGCAGGGTCATATCCAGGCCATCAACCGCACCGAAGAAGTCGGTGTTACGGTAGGTGGCAAGACCGCTCGCACGTTTGGTCATGAAGTTATCAGTCTGGGCTGAAGAGTCACCGCCGAACTCAGGGAACATATCGGTCCAGGCTTCAACGTCGTACAGTGCGCCCAGGTTACGACCGTAATCCAGAGAGCCAATGTCTTTCAGTTTCAGACCAGCAAACGCCAGACGCGTTTTCTGTGTAGAGTCGCTTTCTGCTTTGTTACCGGCAAATTCAGCTTCCCAACGGCCATAGCCCGTCAACTGATCGTTAATCTGTGTTTCGCCTTTAAAACCGAAACGGACGTAAGTCTGGTCACCATCTTTAGTGTCATCATCGCTGATGTAGTGCATTGCTTTAACTTTGCCGTATACGTCCAGTTTATTACCGTTTTTATTATAAACTTCGGCTGCGTGTACAGATGCGGAAGCCACAACGCCCATTACCACTAATGCCAGTGTGCTCTTTTTCATTTTCGATCCTGTCTTATAAACGCGCTAAAAAAATTCGCTGGACGATAAGCTCATGCTTAAGTCCCGTGAAAAAACAGAAAGGGTTTTAACGTTACGCAATGAAACTTTTATGACAAATTAAGAATAATTTTAAAAAACTGTGATTTATTATTTCGGTAATAAAACTGTCAAATTTTGCCGCTACGCTTCCTGATCCCGCGCAACAAAGTGTTTCGCGATGTGCTAAGGCAGTTGGCAACGGGGCTGACACCTGTTAAAACGTTCGTTTGACATCATTTTCCCTTATCGTTGAACGGCAGAGAATCATGAGTGACAGCCAGACGCTGGTGGTAAAACTCGGTACCAGTGTTTTAACAGGCGGATCGCGCCGCCTTAATCGCGCCCACATTGTTGAGCTTGTACGTCAGTGCGCTCAGTTGCATGCCGCAGGGCATCGTATTGTAATTGTGACCTCCGGGGCGATTGCCGCCGGGCGTGAACACCTGGGTTACCCCGAACTCCCCGCGACGATCGCCTCGAAACAGCTGCTGGCCGCCGTGGGACAAAGCCGACTCATTCAACTCTGGGAACAGCTGTTTTCTATCTATGGCATCCACGTCGGGCAGATGCTGCTGACGCGTGCGGATATGGAAGACCGGGAGCGTTTCCTGAACGCGCGCGATACGCTGCGCGCGCTGCTGGATAACAACATCGTTCCCGTCATTAACGAAAACGATGCCGTTGCCACCGCTGAAATCAAAGTGGGTGATAATGATAACCTCTCGGCGCTGGCCGCAATTCTGGCAGGCGCTGATAAATTACTGCTCCTGACAGACCAGCAGGGGCTCTTCACCGCCGACCCGCGTTCAAATCCGGATGCTGAACTGATTACCGATGTACACGGTATCGACGATGCGCTACGCGCCATCGCAGGTGACAGCGTTTCAGGCCTCGGGACCGGCGGGATGGGGACCAAACTGCAGGCTGCCGACGTGGCATGCCGTGCCGGTATCGACACCATCATTGCCGCGGGCAGCCGTCCTGGCGTGATTGGCGACGTGATGGAAGGCATCTCCGTGGGAACCCGCTTCCACGCGCAGGCCTCCCCGCTCGAGAACCGCAAACGCTGGATCTTTGGCGCACCGCCGGCAGGCGAACTCACCGTTGATGAAGGGGCGACCGCCGCAATTCTGGAAAGAGGGAGCTCATTACTTCCTAAAGGAATTAAAAGCGTGACAGGCAACTTCTCACGTGGTGAAGTGATCCGTATCCGTAATCTCGAAGGTCGTGACATCGCCCACGGCGTAAGCCGCTACAACAGCGATGCCCTGCGCCGTATTGCGGGTCACCATTCACAGCAGATCGACGCCATTCTGGGTTATGAATATGGCCCGGTTGCCGTGCATCGTGATGACATGATTATTCGTTAAGGAGCCAGAAAATGCTGGAACAAATGGGCGCAGCCGCGAAGGCCGCCTCTTACAAACTGGCGCTCCTTTCCAGCCGCGAGAAAAACCGTGTGCTGGAAAAAATCGCTGATTATCTGGAATCGCAGTCGCAGGAGATTCTGCTCGCCAACGAGCAGGATCTGCTGGAAGCGCGTCGCAATGGCCTGAGCGAAGCAATGCTCGACCGCCTGGCGCTGACCCCGGCACGTCTGAAAGGCATCGCTGACGATGTCCGCCAGGTCTGCAATCTTGCCGATCCGGTAGGTCAGGTCATTGATGGTGGGCTGCTCGACAGCGGGCTGCGCCTTGAGCGTCGTCGCGTGCCGCTGGGCGTGATTGGCGTGATCTATGAAGCCCGTCCCAACGTTACGGTTGATGTCGCTTCCCTGTGCCTGAAGACTGGCAACGCTGCCATTCTGCGTGGCGGGAAAGAGACCTGGCGTACCAACGCCGCGACCGTAAACGTTATCCAGCAGGCGCTGGAGGAGTGCGGCCTGCCGGCAGGTGCCGTACAGGCAATCGAGAGCCCGGACCGTGCGCTGGTGAACGAGATGCTGCGCATGGACAAATACATCGACATGCTGATCCCACGCGGTGGCGCGGGCCTGCACAAGCTGTGCCGTGAGCAGTCGACCATTCCTGTGATCACGGGCGGTATCGGCGTGTGCCATATCGTGGTTGATGACAGTGCCGAGATTGAACCGGCGCTGAAGATTATCGTCAATGCCAAAACCCAGCGTCCAAGCACCTGTAATACGGTTGAAACGCTGCTGGTGCATCAGGGCATCGCCAATACCTTCCTGCCTGCTCTGAGCAAACAGATGGCCGAAAGCGGCGTGACGCTGCACGCGGATGCCAACGCGCTGGCACTGCTGAAAGACGGCCCGGCGACGGTGGTACCGGTCAAAGCGGAACAGTACGACGACGAGTTTCTGTCGCTGGATTTGAACGTGAAGGTGGTTGCGAGTCTTGACGATGCCATTGCTCACATCCGTGAACATGGTACCCAGCACTCGGATGCGATTCTGACGCGTACCCTGCGCAATGCCGACCGCTTTGTGAATGAGGTGGACTCCTCCGCCGTATACGTGAATGCCTCAACCCGCTTCACCGACGGTGGCCAGTTCGGCCTGGGCGCAGAAGTTGCTGTCAGCACGCAAAAACTGCATGCAAGAGGCCCGATGGGCCTGGAAGCACTGACCACCTACAAGTGGATCGGCTTCGGTGATGATACGATTCGTGCGTAAATAATCACGGGTGATGCAAAAATAGCCGTTTGATTCAAAAGGGCATTGACGCATCACCCGGTTAGATCTAACCTTTTGCCCCGTGGTTACGCTCGTAACCGGCCTTTCAGGGCCGATATAGCTCAGTTGGTAGAGCAGCGCATTCGTAATGCGAAGGTCGTAGGTTCGACTCCTATTATCGGCACCATTTCAACTTCCTCAAATGTCCGTATTCATCCGTAAAAACCCTGATTTATAAAGAATTTACTGCTTTTTTGTCCATGATTTTCCGTAACCATCCAGTAGAATCCGATACAGAATGTGTATAGGATTGTGTATACGTTCCTGTTCGGTCATGGATTCCTATACACATGCCTTTAAACGATATGCAGATTCGCCGCGCTAAGCCTGAAGATAAACCCTATACGCTTGGGGATGGTCAAGGCTTGTCATTGCTTATAGAACCTAATGGAAGCAAGAGCTGGCGGTTCCGCTATCGCTATGCCGGTAAACCCAAGATGATCTCGCTTGGCGTTTACCCAACGATCACCCTTGCCGATGCTCGTTCCCGTCGTGATGAAGCTCGAAAACTTGTGGCAGAAGGAAAGAACCCTAGTGAGGTTCGAAAAGAGCAAAAGCTGGCTCTGCAAACAGAGTCAGAGAACGCCTTCGAAAAGATAGCCAGAGAGTGGCATCAACTTAAATCTGCTAAATGGTCGGCAGGATATGCATCAGACATCATGGAAGCGTTTAAGAACGACATTTTTCCTTATGTCGGAACAAGGCCAGTGGGAGATATTAAACCGCTAGAGCTGCTAAACGTTCTGCGTAAAATTGAGAAACGTGGTGCGTTGGAGAAAATGCGGAAAGTGCGGCAGCGTTGCTCCGAAGTGTTTCGCTACGCAATTGCAACGGGCCGGGCGGAGTACAATCCTGCAGCTGATCTCTCCAGCGCTCTCGAAGTACATCAATCCAATCATTTCCCGTTCTTAAAAGCTGATGAGATCCCTGAGTTTCTGCGAGCCTTAGAGGGTTACACTGGGAGTAAGCTTGTCCAGATAGCTACGAAATTACTAATGATTACGGGTGTGAGAACTATCGAATTACGAGCTGCATCATGGTCAGAATTTGATCTGGATAACGCTATTTGGGAAATTCCTGCTGAAAGGATGAAAATGCGCAGGTCACATCTTGTGCCATTGTCTACTCAGGCGTTAGATTTACTCAATGAACTTAAGATCATGACAGGGAACTATCGTTATGTTTTTCCAGGGCGGAATGATCCGAACAAGCCTATGAGTGAAGCGAGTATCAATCAAGTCATCAAACGCATTGGTTATAGCGGGAAGGTGACGGGGCATGGGTTTAGACATACCTTATCGACGATACTACATGAAGAAGGCTATTCTACTGCTTGGGTTGAAATGCAGTTAGCACATACAGACAAGAACAAAATCCGTGGCACATATAACCATGCACAATATTTAGAGGATCGCAGAGATATGATGCAATGGTATGCGACCCAGTTAGGCATTTAGTTTATAGGATGGGTACTTAAATATGGCTAAAGCGCTGGCAACAATTATGACTTGGGATGATACGACTTGGGAGGAGTTCATTCATGATTGGCTTATTGAATGTCATGCCGGAGAATATTTTTCTCATGAAAGGTTAGGGGGGGCGGGGGATAAAGGTCGGGATGTTGTCGGATTTGTAACTGATCCGCATAGCAAAGAATACATCTGGCATAACTATCAGTGTAAATTTTACTCCAAAAGACTTAGTTTCTCTGACGTTGCCGATGAATTTGGGAAGCTCATCTATTTTACTAAAAACGGTGATTATCCAATACCTGAAAGATATTTTTTTGTGTCTCCCAAAGACCTATCCACCAAATTTTCTGAATTATTAAGGGATTCTTCTTTATTAAAAGCAAAGATTTTAGCTGTCTGGGATGAGTCAATAAGCAATAAAATTACATCTACAAAGGTGATTCCATTAACTAAGGATTTGGTTGAATATATAAATGATTTTAATTTTAATATTTTTCACTCGCTTCCTTTGTCTATAATTTTAAGTGAGATAACAAAGACCCCTCTATATTTTAAATATTTCAATGAAATGTTTTACGCTAGAGACTTTCCTAAATCAACACCAGAATATGATCCATTGATTGAGTCCGTCTATGTGGGGCAGTTATTAGATGTTTATTCCGAGGTTTCATCAGTAGGAAACATGGACCTAACAAATTTAATTGCGCCATTCAGCAATCATTTCAGAGGTTGTCGTGATGATTTTTATTTTGCATCCTCACTAAGTAGATACATAAGAGACTCGTTTGTTGAAGATAATTTTAAAATTCTGAAGCGTTATATTGCATCTTCTATCGAAAGTGAATTGTATAAAACACATGGAAACTCATTTGATAGGTGTAATGATATTCTAAAACAAGCTTCTCTCACTCCCATATCACATTCCATTTTATCAAAAATATGTGAAGCCCCAGATAAAAAAGGAATATGTCATCATATGATTAACGATGGTGAATTACAATGGAAAATTTGAGATTGTACAATTCTCAAGTAGAAATATCGTTGAGACTTGCCAAAATTCTTATGGCATTTAATCCGAATGGTTTGACCATTGAAAAGTTAATATGTCTAGATTTTCTAGTCCTTAATTTAAGTGATTTTATTCCTGAGCAGAGTAGCTTGCATCCTGCAATTCCTAGGCGAGATAGCCAATTGGCAATTACGAGAAAAACATTCACAGATGCGCTTGTTTTAATGAAAAAATATAAAATAGTAGAGGAGGATTATGCTAGGCATGGAATCTTGTTCTCGGTAACTGATAAAACTTTTTCGTTCATAAATTCTGTACAGAATGAGTATGTTTCAAAAATGGGGCATAATATAAACATTGCAAGAGAGACATTTGGTTCTTTAAATGAATCAGAGTTGAAAAAGCTAGTGGGATCAAAATTTGGATGTTTGGATAAGGATGGATACTATGAGTCAATACATTAAGATTAAAAAAATATTGATAACGGGTGCCATGCTTGATAATGTTTTAATTGAATTTGGATCGAAACTAACCATTATCACAGGTGGTTCAGATTCAGGGAAAACATATTTGTTTAATCTTATTCGATACCTTTTAGGTAGTGATAAGCTTGAAAATGCGGGTATAAATGAGGCTAAGGGTTATGATTCATCATTTATAGAGTTTTCTATAAATGAAAACTCATATTCTATTGAAAGAGGGTTGCATGATAACTCTGAGTATAAGCTATATTCTGGTGGGATAGATACAATTAGTCCTGCTACATTTATTCAGAAAATTGTAAAAACTGCAAAATCCAAGAATAGTTTTAATTCTATATTTTATAGCAAGTTAGGTTTCAATAAAGCTCAGGTAAGAATTAATAATAATGGTGGTGTGCAGAATTTTAATTTAAGTAATGTACTTGATTTCTTCTTTATAGATGAAATTAGAATATTAACGTCTAAATCCATGTTACTATCTGAGCAGTATGCTGAACAAATAAAAAGCAAGTCTGAATTTAAATTTTTACTAACGAAAAGGGATGATGCCTTAATCGGAGAGGAAAAACCAAATAAAAAGGCAAAGATATTTTTGAAACAACAGGTGAAAGATATAATAGATGGGTTAAATCGCGATCTAATTTTCCCAGATTTGAACTTTTTATTGATTAATGAAGCGCTACATAAAGTTGAAACGCAAATTGAAAATGCTGCAATAGAAGTGGATAATTTTCTGGAGCTTTATGAGAATAAAGTTACGGTTATTAATGAGATTAAAAATGAAATCGGATTGCTGCAAAAGAAAAGTAATTATATATCAATGCTTATTGACCGATTCACGATGCTCAAAGATTGCTATCTTTCCGACCTTCAACGAATTAATTCTATATCGCAAGCGACATTTTTCTTGGAGAATTTTGCTGAGGAGTTGTGTGATAACTGCGGACATACAATAAACCATTCGCCGGAGATAAATTATGAAGATTATTATGCTTCATGTATGGCAGAATCAGAAAAAATAAACATCCAACTGGCTGGGTTGCTTAAGTCAATCAAATCAAACGAAGATGAATTGTCATCCATTAATTTGTCAATTAAAGAAAGTGAGTTCCTGTTGAGTTTGGAAATGCCAGAGTACGAACGCTTACATGATGTTGATTTAAAGAACTCACGAAGAGTGATGGAGAAATTATATGAACATAAAGAATGCTTATCATCAGACTATTCTAAGCATCAAATTATAAGTGCTTTGGAATCCAAGGGGGATAATCTTGACCTAGACGTCTATAATTCTGATGATTTTGATGATCTGAAAGTTGATGAAATAAAGGAAGTAATAAATCAGTTAAGGTTTGTGCTCAATTCAATAAAATTCGACGGGCGCACCGATAACTCAGTGAAATTTGATGAAGATAAGTATGACTTTATCATAAATGAAAAAGAACGTTCTTTATTTGGTAAAGGTAGCCGTGCTGTTATATATGCTTGCTTTGTGATTTCGCTTGCTGATGTTTTAGCTAGGAAGGGAAATCCGCAGACAGGCTTTGTACTGTTAGATAGTCCGTTAGTTACACATTTCGATAAAAAAAGAGAAATTAAAGAATCAGAAGTTAACCCTTTAACTTTAACTGATGCATTTTATAGCTACTTAATAAATTCCAATTCAACTATTCAGGTCATACTAATTGAAAATAAAGGTCCATCCTTTACTGTAGAAAATAATGATGACATAAAGTTGATTGATCTTAACTTTGATGGCGCAACGGGAGTTTTTCCTAAAAAGAGTATAAATTAAATTACTGTTCTGGCGCGCAATGCTCTCTCTGCCACGCCTGCCCGCTTAATGAGGCGCTTTTAATGCTGGTACAAAGGTGGACTCAGGCCGCTCTGGAACTGGCGCTGGTAGGGAGTACAGGAACGGGAGAGTGCATGCAAAACGATGCACCATTTTGATGCATACTCTAACTGGGGAAAAATGATGGGATTTATGTGATTTTTTTGACCGACTACCCGCGGCAGGTTCAGCGCGTCGACAGAGGTAGATTACACTCTTCAGCGGTAGATTTTTCAAAATTATTCACCCACTAAGCAGCATCAAGCCTGTAATGCTTTCTACCGCGTTGTTCTACTCTGACCTGCTACTCTTCTCCCTCATGCCTTGCGTTTCAACAGCGCACCAAAGAGGCGTGATTTCCCTCTGTCTTGACCCAGCCTGCTTCTTGAGATTTGTACGTTCGGCACTATTTAACCCCACAGCGCGCGCTCGTAGCCCCGCCACGCCTGCCCGCTTTAGGGAGTGGTTTTCATGCAGGTGCATGAGTGTCGTTGGGCCGCGCCGTAGCTGGTCTGACGTACATTCACTGGTTGCATGTGACTCATGCGTTTTCATGCAGCATAGAAATGCACTCAGGCGACAGACATCAAAAACCCGGCATAGGCCGGGCATAAGTGAGCTGTTTTTCACTTCAAAACTTTTTTCTCCTGTCCTTATGTGAGCCTGATGGGTGCTGAACCGGTCAGGCTCATAACGTCGTCTCGGAATCTCAGCGGCATTATTTCATTCGTCCATTTCAGCATTAGATTCAGGATAAATTCACGATACAGCGTATCTGCATCATTTATGCCTTCAATAATGCCCGGTATATGTGCTGAACTATTCCGTTCGAATTGCCTGTACTTCATCCTGAGCAGACTACTCAATTCAGCACCGTTGAAAATAAAAAAGTCACGCAGAAGCTCATCGATACGCTCCTCAGTGAGGCCATGATGGCAGTTGACATAGGCTTTTGCCTTACGACCGGTCGCGCCAGCCAGTATCGGCAACTGCTCTTCTTTTTCAGTAATCAGTCCGGCCAGCTCGGTGGCTGTTTCCTGTTGTTCCAGATACTCCGCCCGAAGAGCTTTCATCTCCGGCGTTACGATGCCGCCGTTCTGGTTAAGCAATTCCCTGAACTGCGCCCGATTGTCTTTGCTGGCCTGTTCAGTTTCGGTCTGATGATGGCGCAGAGTCCTGAGGTTCTCAATGGCTGCTTCTTCGGCCTGACTGGCCTCCACCCAGGCCTGCATTTTTTGGTAAAGATCGATAATTCGGGACTGCCAGCCGGAGGAAAGGCTTTTTGTCAGTTTTTCCGTCTCGCGAGCTATTTCATCTGCAGGCAACCGAATGAGCCAATCCGCATCCTTAAGCGGTTTTTTTGCCCTGGCGAGGAGTGTAACTACGTGTCCGGTTGCGGCCTGAATCTGGTTTTCCGTCAATTGTTGTTCTTTCATATTGTTGTTCCTCTCCATTCTATTGTGCATGACGGTCTTTAAGGGGGCAGGCTGAACCGTAGCGGCCCAGGGTCTGCGGCTGACGTACGAGAGAATTGCTCTTCGAATCAGGTTCAGGCGTCGCTGGTTTATGGGGCTTCATAATTATCGTGTCGACACTTTCAAGGGCAGTAAATGTGCACGAACATTCAAGATTCTGGCACTGATACCATGAGCGCTTAACCGATGGAGCTTCATAGGCGCTGGTTCTGGCATGAGCGACCGTGCCACATTCAGGACACTTCAGGGCCATATCAGTACCCTCCTTTTGCATTAAGTCTGTTGAGGCGAGCCAGGAAAACTTTATGTTTTGCCGGGGTGAAACTAGCTGATGCATTAGCACGCATTGATGCATCCACCATTAGTGTTTTGTTGTCGTGTCAATTGTGCCGGTACTCATACAAGGGCACTACCGAGGGGGATTGTGCCAGTGACAGAACAATGACCTTGTTCTGGCTAGCCAGAGAAAGGCGTCATGTCTGATATTCACCCTTCCTTTAATACATACTATTCACTACTGTTCACTTTAATAAAAAGATAGTAAATACATGGGGTTGAGGAGCGTAGTGTTTGAATCGAAGTGGTCATCTACTGTTCATGACTGTTCACAGAAATAAAATTACACTTATATTTTTTTCTCATATAAGTCGCGATATTTATTTCAGTTTATTACTGGCTTTTTTCTCCTCACCACTATTCACAAGTATTCAGCACTATTCGATGTATAGAATAAAAGGTGTCTTATTTCTGTTTAATAATTCAATATTCAACCTCCCGTCACCCTGTTGCATTTCAGGGAAATATTCATAAAAATGAATCTATCTGATGCTCATTAAACACATCCGGATACATGTGGAAGGATAAGAGTAATTTAATTCCTTCAGTTAGTAACTTAATTAATACATATGATGAACTGTTTAGTCTTGGTCGTTTTTAGCTCTTTTATTATTCCGATGTCTTCGTCCTTATGATGTAAAACCCGGAATGGCATGGCTTGTTTTAGGCTTGAGTTGTGATCCTTCCTGGTGTAATAGATTTTTTTATTCTTGATGCTCCTTATTATATTTCATAAAGGAATGATTTGTTTTTGTTTGTTTTATCCGGTTTTAAACTGTTTTATTTTTTGAGAAATCAATGCTTCATTCTAATTAAATAAAGCATGCGCGAGCGGATTATATAAACATAATAAGGAGCTAACTGAATCCGGATGGAATTGCCCGGACTGTTGTAAACATATTAGAGAGGTAGCGAGATGCATACTATTTCCGTTTCCACCCCTGCACCAGTTGCTCCGGTGCTCCCCGTTCCGGCTCAGCAGGAGCGCTTCATACGTTTACCTGAAGTCATGCACCTTTGTGGGCTATCCCGTTCAACCATCTACGACCTTATCAGCCGGGATGCCTTCCCGCAGCAGATATCTTTGGGCGGAAAAAATGTGGCCTGGGTACAGTCGGAGATCAGTGCATGGATGGCAGCGCGAATTGCAGCCCGCGAGCTGGGAGGTCATGCGTGAAACTGGTTATGCAGTCTCATCTCTTTTTTTCTGGCTTGCATCCTGACATTCTTTCCAGGTATAGTTTCCCCGCTGCCGCAAAATCGGCAGCCGGGATTTGCAGCCCGTGTAACTTATTGGCGACACAACACGCGTCGAGCGTGTTTTTTTATGTCGTTGCTCAGACACACCTATTTTTCGGGCTGTGGTGCTTACACCGTGGCTCCTGTCAGATAATGGTGGTCCGGGCGGGGCAGCCTTCGGGCTGGCCGGTTTCCAATAAGGCCGGTACTGCAAACCCCGTCCGGGCCATCACCCATGAGATTTGCAGCTCTGGTGGTGGCAATAACTGCTACTTATTGGAGGTTGCCCTCATGGCTACGATCCTCGTCCCATCACATCCTCAATTCATATTTGTTTTTGCCGCCGTTCGTCGTGCAGACCGTAAACCGCGCATCAGTATGCTTCGTATCGTTGCCAGCAATGAGCATCACGCACGCCTTTCACTGGCCCATGATTATGTGCTTTGCCTTGCAGCTCGCCTGCCCGTTCGGGAGGTGATGTGATGAATCACGCCGCAATTTCTTATGACGATATTGTCCGCCTGAAGCATCTTCGTAACGTGGGGGAGTTTGTTACCGGAATGGCTGTCCTTCAGGACTGCTACGAAAAACCTGCCGGTGCCCAATGTGAACAGCTGGTTTCGCTGATTTATCTGATGACAGAACAGCTTGATGGCGTGGTACAGCGTTGCCAGGATGACCTTATGAACATGGAGGTGGTGCAATGAAATCACGCACTCTCTCCCTTTCACTTCGGGTAGCGTTGTATCGCCGCGCAGTAGCCTGCGCCTGGCTGAGTGCCTGCTATCAGCAAAACCGCCACCTGCAGCTCACTCTGGATGAAATTGAAACCGCTATTGCCCATGAGCTTGAAGGATTTTATTTGCAACAGCACGGGCAAACAAAAGGCATGGAAATTGCCTGCTCCCTGCTTTCAGACCTGATGGAATCCGGCCCTCTAATGTCCTGTCCCGCACTCTCCCAGCTCGGAATAGCCGTAATGGATGAGTTATGCGTCCGTCACATCAAAAAGCCTGTTTTACACTGAGGGAGAGCTGCATCATGTCAGGAATGAAAGTCAGTCAGGCCGTGAAGGCTGCCCGCGGTCACTGGGCTCAGATTCTGCCAGCGCTGGGCGTTAATATATTGAAAAATCGCCATCAGTCTTGTCCAGTCTGTGGCGGTAAAGATCGTTTTCGCTTCGACGATCAGGAAGGACGGGGAACATGGTTCTGCAATCAGTGCGGAGCCGGGGATGGTTTAGCGCTTGTCACTAGGGCACTGAATGTGGATATCAGTGAAGCAGCTGACAGGATACATGGACTGACACATGGTCTGTCTATAGCTACTTCCGAAGTCAGGACGTTAACCGCCGATACCGATAGCGGGAAAGATGCAGCGGCAGCACTTGCCGCGCGACTGCTGCAAGCCTCGCGTGAATCTGCCGGAAACATTTATCTTACACATAAAGGTTTCCCGGAGCATATTTGCCATGAGCTGACTTCAGCTCATAAAACCGGTGGGGTTATGTTCCGCCCCGGTGATTTGATCGTCCCGCTCTATAACGCTGACGGGGAGCTGGTGAATATTCAGCTTATCAGTGGCAATGGTAGCAAGTGTTTTCTTAAAGGAGGTCAGGTTAAGGAGGCCTATCATCTGATAGAAGGGGACGGGAGTTCAGTAAGAAGGATGTGGATTGCGGAAGGCTACGCCACGGCGCTTACCATTCATCATTTGACAGGAGAAGCCGTCATGGTGGCATTTTCGGCGGTCAACTTTCTTTCTCTGGCCAGCGTTGCCCATAACAAGTATCCGGAGTATCAACTAATTATTGCAGCGGACCGAGATCTGAATGGTTCAGGCCAGAACAGGGCTGAAGCTGCTGCAAAAGCGTGTCAGTGTGACATTGTGCTGCCACCGGTTTTTGGTGACTGGAATGATGCGCTTGTCCATTACGGAGAGGAATCCACCAGGAAGGCAATTCTTGAGGCTTTGAAGCCACATAATGCCAGTCCTTTCGACACGATGAGTGAAGCAGAATTCACAGCGATGAGTGTCAGCGAAAAAGCTCAGAGGGTTCGGGAGCATTACAGGGATGCACTGGCGGTTGATCCGAACGGGCAGCTTTTATCCCGCTATGAGTCTGGAGCGTGGAAAGTGATTTCTCAGTCTGATTTTGCCCGAGATATCGCAGCCCTTTTCCAGCGCCTCGGCGCACCGTTTTCCTCAGGAAAGATTGCATCACTTGTGGAAACATTAAAGTTAATTGTTCCGCAACAGCAAAATCCGGCACGTCATCTGATCGGTTTTCGTAATGGCGTCCTCGATACGCGAACAGGGCTTTTTAGCCCGCATTGTAAAGAGAACTGGCTGCGTACCCTGTGCGAAGTCGATTTCACGCCACCGGTAAATGGGGAAACGCTTGAAACTCATGCCCCGGCATTCTGGCGCTGGCTGGACAGGGCCGCCGGGCACAAGCCAGCAAAACGCGACATTATTCTCGCAGCGCTATTTATGGTGCTGGCGAACCGCTATGACTGGCAGCTCTTTCTGGAAGTGACTGGCCCTGGCGGAAGTGGCAAAAGTATCCTGGCTGAAATTGCGACCATGCTTGCAGGAGAGGATAACGCCACCTCTGCGACCATTGAAACGCTGGAGTCCCCGCGAGAACGTGCGGCTCTGATAGGTTTTTCTCTTATTCGCCTACCTGATCAGGAGAAGTGGAGCGGCGACGGCGCCGGGCTTAAGGCTATAACTGGTGGCGATGCTGTTTCGGTGGACCCCAAATATCAGAATGCTTATTCAACACATATTCCGGCGGTTATCCTGGCCGTAAATAATAATCCTATGCGCTTCACTGATCGCAGTGGTGGAGTGTCCCGCCGGAGAGTTATCCTGCATTTTCCTGAGCAGATAGCACCGGAAGAACGCGATCCGCAGCTGAAAGATAAGATTGCACGAGAACTGGCTGTGATTGTTCGCCAGCTCATGCAGCGTTTCAGCGATCCGATGAGCGCCAGAACATTGCTTCAGTCGCAGCAGAATTCTGATGAGGCTCTCACCATCAAGCGTGACGCTGATCCTGCATTTGATTTTTGTGGCTATCTTGAGGCATTACCCGACACCAACGGCATGTTTATGGGGAACGCCAATATTGTCCCGCGCCAGCCACGTACGTACCTTTACCATGCTTATCTCGTATACATGGAGGCTAATGGCTATAAAAATATCCTCAGCCTGACAATGTTTGGCAAAGGGCTACCAGTTATGCTGAAGGAATACGGGCTACATTATGAGAAGCGGCGAACTAATCAGGGAATGCAGACAAACCTCACTCTCAAAGAGGAAAGTAATGCAGACTGGTTACCTAAATGTGATGGTAAGACAACAAGTTAGCTAGGTGGGAATAACTCAAGTAGATACAAGGCCCGAGTGTCGGGCCTTGTTTAGTTACTAACTATTTATTGCTTTAAATATTTTCATAAAGAATTGACTTTATGTTCCTAGCATCAATTCCGTAGTTTTCTAAATTACCGCATTTCTTTTCGTTACTATATAGAGCAACTAGCCATTTTGCATCAGGTAAAATGCTTTGCGATATTTTCTTAAAGTATTCACCATCAACTTCAGAAAGTGAATGCCCATAGACATGCACCTCATTGACATTTCTTAGTGATAAGAAATAATCACTTTCATCGGAGATTATTTCGTTTACTGGTTTGAATGTAGCACCGAAATATCTATCAATATAGCTATATGCTTCCGCTATCCTAATGTCTTGGTCAGGGCCTGCACCCTTGTTAATTGGCCCGGCGGGGGTAAAGGCATGACCGAGTTCTAGAAAATCATCATGTAGGCAATTACCATGAATATGTTTAATGTTAATGTCTTTAATATGATATATTTGTTGCAATGTATTTGTGTAATTAAATGTAAAATATAAACTTTCTGTAGG
The DNA here is from genome assembly GCF_047456135.1 of Enterobacter sp. BNK-18. NCBI lineage: Bacteria > Pseudomonadati > Pseudomonadota > Gammaproteobacteria > Enterobacterales > Enterobacteriaceae > Enterobacter > Enterobacter sp. BNK-18. The sequence goes on from NZ_CP179899.1 coordinate 56,026, forward strand.
AATTGGTGGTGTAAATTCGCTTGGTTTTAGTGCTGGAGTTAAATCAATACTTTTAATCCAGTCTGCGAATTTTTCTTTAAGTCGCTCGGACAGTAACTCTGTGGTTTGTTCAACCTCATACTGAAAATCATGGTTACATGCATCTGTCCATTCATCTGAGCCGGGTGAAACTAAAAACATCGAATTTTCATCAAGTATTTGTTCATAATCTATATCGCCTAATGAGCTTTCAAGTTCATTCCATAGATCGCCTACTGGTAGGTAACTTTCAATTGCATTAAATAGGTCCCGATCATTATTTTGAACATAATTCTTAAAATGTTTATATCCAGTAGATAGGTTGTGTCTTATGTCAAAACCATTTCCAATAATGTAAAGTCGCATTTTTTGTCCCACAATGAGATTCTAAAATTGCCAATCTGTATGTAGTGATACAGTTGAATGAGAATGACTTCCCTAAATTTTTTATGAAGATGCTCTGCCATAGCTAGTCTCGATCAGAAGTGTGAACTTAGTCAATTTTATCAGTCAAGTCACACAGTTAGTTGACCAAATGCTCTGCTAAATGAAGGTTTTTGAATTCCCTCTAGATAGTGTAGAGTTTACTGTTCACGATTCATTTAGTGTTCTTGTGTATGTTGCTGATATTTAATTACAAAAGTAGGTAGTGAATAGTGTGAGTAGTTTTCTCAAGAAAAATTTTTTTATTGTGCGATGCGGTGAGCGAGATTTGAACGCTTTCGCCAATGTGTATAGCTATGTGTATAGAATTATTTATCGATGAAGATAAAATTTTTAAAAACAATGTGTTAGATTGATTTGTTTACTCCTATTATCGCACCATTCTAACGTCTCCCCAAGTCGACTAAAGTTCACCAAAATCCCTTATATCCTGCGCTTTGAAACCCTTTTAGTATCTCCACGTCTACTAAAACCCCCTGATAATCAATGGTCAGTTGGTACAAGGGTACTTGTAGTTCGGTCTTAAGTAGGTATCTCCAGGTGAAACTAAATGCCACTAAGAGAAGGCTTACAAGTTGGCTAATGGTGGTGGTTTGTATCTCATGATCCATCCTTAAGGCGGCAAATACTGGCGCTTAAAATATCATGTAGCCGGTATAGAGAAGCTGGGTTAGTCGGCAAAAGGTTTACGGCTGGATAGCCCGCGGTGAAATTGTTATTTCAGGCGATAAAGTGGATGTCGACGCATCACATGCTAAACAAAATTCCGCCGGTGCTGGCGAACACCAGACTGAAATGACGTGGGGGCAGGCTGCCTTATGGGTATGGGAGCATGACGGCGGGAAAGTGCTGTTGGCAGATATGGATGCTGGCCAGCGTATAGAGGCCGCAGCCGCTGAGCTGGGTTTTGATGTTCAGCACGAGCCCGATGAACAATTGCTGATTCTCTTCCGGCCGGATGAAGAAACCCACAGCTTCTATGGCAAAGACCGTGCAGCAGGCGCTTTACGGTTTCTTCGTTCTGAACTGGCTTACGTTGCCACAATGCACCCCGATACGCTGGATGACTGGAACAAAACTGGTTTAATGTCACTCTGCCTGCTGGACGGCGAAAAACTGTAAACCCCCCAGCCCCTCAAACTTGACACTTTTTCGCGAGAAACTGGGAAAAGTGTCAACCCAACCTAACGGATCCTGACGCCTACGAACAACAGCTACAGCAGAAGTGTAAAGGGCTGGCGTTGAGATTTGTTGAGCCTTGGCTGTTAGCTTTTGTTAATCCTGATGCGAAGCAGGGCAGGTGTCAGCCTGTTATGGTTTGTTATGCCTTACTAGGGAAAACTAGGGGAAAGTGTCAACCGCTACCGCTTCAGAAAACTTCAGGTGCGGGAACACAGGAGGGGAGGTGTTAAGCACTCCCCCTTTGCAACCATCCTCGAGCCTCTTTCAGGTCGCTGTTCTGGTTTGCCCGGACGCTGGCGTTCAGATTGAGTTGTCAAAAGTTGTCACCCACCGGCAGCGGCAGTGGGGATTTTTGGCAGAACGCGCTCTAAGTTACAGTTGCTTCAAACTGACATCGGTTATTCAACGTAAAATGCAAAATTAATTTTAGATAATGCGATATTAATCACGCTACTATTTTTGATAGGGTTTGGAATAAGATTAGAAATTGCAACTTGTTCAAATTTTGGTAAGTTAAAGACGGTTTATGGGCAGATTTTGGGTCGCGTTTCGCGATCAGTGAAAAAAATGTCCGATAGGATTGCCTTTCAGGAACTCATTGTCCTGGCGTTTCTTGAATTCTTGTCAAGTTTGCGTAAGAGTGCCCATAAACCATTTTCAATGGTGACATATCATGAAAAAATTGGATTTATTAAAAGCTGCAAAAACAAAGCCGGATTTGGCTAAACTTTTAGGCGTTAAGCCTTCAGCATTAACCTATTGCTTATATAAAACTAAGCCCGAAACTCAATACTTTCAATTCGAGATACCAAAGAAAAATGGTGGCAATAGAATTATTAGCGCCCCCTCTGGTATGTTAAAAAATATACAGGCATCTCTTTCTGAATTATTGCTGGATTGCTTAGATGAAATTATTATTGATAAATTTCCAAACTCAGAGATAGCAAGGCAAAAAGCAAAAAACTCCATAATTTTAAAATTAAAATGCTCTGGTTCGGAAATTAAACAGCCTTCATTGTCTCATGGCTTTGAAAGGAAACGATCTATAATAACTAATGCAATGATGCATTTAGGTAAGAAACACGTTTTCAATATAGATTTAGAAAACTTTTTCGGTAGTTTTAATTTCGGAAGAGTAAGAGGTTTTTTCATAAAAAACAAGAATTTCTTACTCGAGCCAGAAATAGCTACAGTGATTGCAAAGATTGCATGTTATAATAATGAACTACCACAGGGTAGCCCTTGTTCCCCAGTCATCTCTAATTTGATAACACATGCTTTAGACATTAAATTGGCTGCTGTTGCATCAAAATATTCATGTACGTATTCAAGATATGCAGACGATATAACCTTTTCCACAAGGAAGGATAGTTTACCCTCGTCAATAGCAAAATCCGATAATCATACATTTGTAGCCGGTAAGGTAATTAAAAGTGAGATTAATCGCTCAGGATTTTCAATTAATGAAACTAAAACTAGAAATCAATATAAAGATTCACGGCAGGAAGTGACGGGGTTAGTCGTAAATAAAAAACCTAACACGAAGAAAGAGTATTGGCGTCTTGTGCGTGCTCAATGCAATCATCTCTTCAGAACTGGTCAGTTTAAAGAGACTGTCGATGGTGTTGAAGTAGTTGGCAATATAAATAGGTTGGAAGGGAAGTTGAATTTCATCGACCAAGTTGATCATTATAATCGGCTTCGACAAAGCGAGAAGCTGAATCCGAAGTATCATTTGAAAAAAGATGCTCTCAAAAATGGTCATGCCAAAAGTAGACGTTACTTACATACTTCGAGAGAAAAAACATTTAGTAAATTTCTGTTTTATCGTATGTTCTATGGTAATAAAAAACCGACTATTCTCACAGAAGGTAAAACTGATAATGTGTATTTGAAAGCAGCCATTCACAAATTAGCAGCGTTATTCCCTAAGTTAGCAATTGAAAAAACCGCCCTAGCGCCGTATAAGTTATTAACGCAGTTCCTCGAATACAATGAACGTACCAAATATTTGTTAGAGCTTTTTGGTGGCACTGATTACCTTAAGGACTTTGTTATACATTACAGACATTACTATCATGATTACAAAGCCCCTAAACCGTCTAATCCGGTTATTATATTTGTAGATAATGACTCTGGGCCTAAGAATCTGATCAATTACGTGAATGGAGTTGAGGGGATTCAGATTTTTCCAGCGGGTGTTGCAGATATTCGTCAATCCGATTTTGTTCATATTTTTTGCAATTTATATCTAGTGCTCACACCTCAAGTTGAAGGGTGTCCTGAAACTGACATAGAGTATTTCTTTAGCAATGTTGATCGACTTAAGCAACATAAAGGTAAATGTTTTAATACAGTTGCTGATCGTGATCCAAGCAATGATTTAAGCAAGGAGGCATTTGCAACGCACATAGTCAATGCACATAAAAATGATATTGATTTTTCGAGATTTACTAGCTTACTGGAACGGTTAGAAAAAGTGATAGATCACTATAACTTAATTAAGTAATTACAAGCATTTGGAATCTTGTATGAGGGATGTGATACAAAATTGTCAACTCTCTAATAATGTTATAGCTTTGCTTGCCACTATTATCAGAATGTTAGTGGCAAATGAGCATTCAACTGTAATTTATTACAATGTGCTTCTTTGTGAATACAAGAACTAGTTGGATTCCTTTTAGGTATTAACTTGGGTTAGAGAAATTAGTTTGGGGGTATCTATGGGGGTATCTCATAAACCAATAAAGAAAAAAATTATAAATATCAGTTTCTTGAATGGTTTGGTATGGTTCCTATTATCGAATCACCAGGTACTATGTTATTCATCACCTTGCCTGAATATAAGTAAAATAAAAGGCATACAAGAATCCAAATGTGCCTCAATATCGATTTTCTCAACGGGATCAATTAAACCAATCGCCGCCTGCCGAAGAGGTTCGGCGATACACATGGCGAGTATGACTTTGGCACTGGTATCTGCAGGTAACATCGGCAACCAGCCCTGTTTTTGCTGCCGTGTAATCCACTCAGTGAGTAATTGTTGGCCGCGCGCTATGCCATTTTCAGTGTATTTCTTGAGGAGATCATCTTTACCAGGAAATTCAGTATTGAGAAGACGAAACATTTTCACGGCGGTTACTGATAGCGCCTGACCACAAATCGCAGCCAGTAATTTTCTTAACGCCGGTAAAACGTCATTCTTATCTGTCGGATCGCTCTGCAGGAGTGGGGCATAGTTATCCGTCCAGTTTCGAACCGAAAGGCCAAGCAATTCCTCCCTGTTTTTCGCAAAGCGATAGACGGTCTTTTTGGCAACGCCTGCATGCGATGCAACCGCCTCAATTGTTGTGGCGTCATAGCCTTTGTCAAAGAGCAAGGCCGTCGCGCTACCAATGATTTGTTTCTTCACCTCTTCCTCAGGGACTGAGGGACGTCCGCGTGGTTTAGTTGGTGAGGTCATCCTGGAGATTCCTTTTCGCTTGTCATACGACCATTCTATCGGTAATGTTTAGGAAACGCACTTCGTTTCCTAAATGGTGCGAACTTCCGAATGCTAATGGAGAAAAAAATGCGACAACACGATATTGCCAGGCCCTGGCTGGATTATTCGGCATTGCTTGATCCTTCTCCCATGCCGCTGGAGACAGGTATTAAACGTCTGGATGACGGGAGTCTGCTGGTCGCCGTACGCACCGATTTACATGGCTGCAAAGGACGTATGATTAACTGGTGGTTTACCTTCTTTGAAACGACGCAGCATATAAAATGGTGGCATCCCATTGATCATGTTGAACATCGTGGATGGGATGCCAACTGGAAGCGTGGGGAAAGTTTTTATGGCGCAAGCATCCATGCAGTAGAATCATTAGCTGAAATCCCTCCCATTCCCGCGCGTCTTAAATTCCATCACCCTGCATCGGTATTTGGCGAAATGGCTGTCGACAAGGCAATGGCGGATGGGAGTGTCTCGGCAATCATTGCCGCAAGGATAGGCTTCGGTGAAAAAACTGAACTGGATAGCCAGGGCGACCCGCTGGACGGACAAATGCTACATGTTGTCCGGGATACGCCTTTTGGGTGTGTGCTGCGTAGCCGGTTTATTCTGGGTATGAGTAATGACGACCACGCTGAACCTGCCGATGACGTTGGATTAGCGCTTATGCGACACTGTTATACAGAGTTCACGTTCTTGTCTCGTTTCCTGCCTTCTCTGTATTACGGCGAGAAAGCGAATGATGAGAAAATTGCGCTTCCCTGGTAACACGCAGGTTTAACTGCTCAGGTAAACCTGTTGACGAGGGTAATCATGCCCACCGTGTATTACCGGGCCAGACCAACGTTATCTCAAGCGTGACGCACACTGGCTAAGCAGTGATGCCTGGTTTAACCAACGCGTAGCCAAACCGGCATCACTTCATATCTGAAATGAAGTCAGCGTAACAAAATCAATCGACAGATTTTACTGTGATTCCAGTAATGCTGAAATCGTTACCATCGCCGCTGGCTTTATGGCTGAAAATTTCCAGCACATTATCGCCCTGCGCCGCCGTAAACTCTCCTGACAGCGTGACCCACTCGCCTTTCACGGCAAGTGCTGTAACCGAGGTAATATCCTGGCCTGCCACCCGCAGTGACAGTTCGGGTATCACCTTGTAGTCATTATCCCTGCGAGCCTGAAGGCTGAAGCGATAGCGTTTCCCCGGCTGGAGTTCCGAATAATGTTTATAAAGCAGCACACCATTGTGTGTCCGGCCTTTAACATTGGTGGTCGGAAAACGAATCATGGTCGCGCCACCTTCTGAGTAAAACTCATGCTCAGGCGTTGCCGGTCCGAACTGCCAGTGATTCAGATGATTATTCGTAAACTTACTCTCATCCAGGAATGGTTTTGCTGGCGGCTCGGGACTGACAGGGGGAGTGTCCGGCGCAGCTGGGGGTGAGGAGGAGGGCACCGGTTTGTTGTGATGTTCCTGACACGGGCAAGGGGGCGTTTTCTCTTTGCAACGACAGTCGCTGGCGCAAGCGTCAATCAGGTTCTTAAGTACATCAGCAAGCGTATTCACCGCCCGGACAATCTCAGGGGCCTGTGCGCACAGATCGCTGCCATTACCGGGCGTCTTCGCTGGCGTTTTGCCTTCCAGCGCATCTGCTTCTTCTTTTTTGTTCGCCACGCTGTCGTGTTGCGTGGCCTTACTGGCGCAAATGGTGCTTTTTAAAACCGAGGCAAAATCGGCAATGCCGGAGGTGTAGATATAATGCTCACCACCCGTACGAAGCGCCAGGCGCTTGTATTCCCGAACCATGGCTTTCTCATCATCCGGGGTGGGATAAGGTAATGAGACATGAGGCGTGCCCAGATAGGAGTGGATTTTGACACCGTACTCCAGGGCGGTGGCAATGGCATCATCGCAGGCTTTGATGCGGCCCGCATCCAGGGTCATCTCCCCGCCTTTCAGACTTTCGTCTCCCAGCACAAAAACATTCTTTTCAGCGCCGTCACGCCAGTTGTAATGACGGATAACGTCCTCCGCAGCAGGCGCCACATCTTCCTGAGCGGGGTTCCCCTCTTTGACATACTCTCTGCCTTTCAGGGCGGACGGGTTAGCACCAGCCTCGCTCGTCAGGAACTGACGGACCGTTTTATTAAATTTGGTGCCGGCAAAAACGCCTTCGATACCCAGAAAATCCGTTCGTAAATCCGAAGGGCAGGCTTTTCTGGCCTCCTCAATGGCGCTCTCAAGTTTTGCACAGAGCGCTTCCGCTTCATCCTTCATTGAAAGACTGCTGTCGATGATGAAAACCAAATCAACTTTTTTATTGTCCATAATGCTCATATCAGGGGCTCCATTAACGTTCATTTTTGTTTTCCAGTGAACCGGCAGGGAAGGCAGTGGATGGCACGTTGCCTCCCTGCGGGCATTTCAACCGAGCACAACAAACCTGACGTCATAGCCTCCCGTATTATTGGTGTATTCAGACGCAACATTTGTATCGTTAAAAATGAATGAAATTTCGCCATCAGCAGGGACTTCCCAGTCGCTACCGCCGCTTCCGATACCGTAAATATGCTCACCCGCTTTGATCAGTAATTTCCCCGCCAGTGCTTCTGGCAGGACAAAAGTGGGATCCGGTTTTTGTGCTGACGGATGCTGGCTGTCGCCGTCAGGTCCAAAGCTGCGACCGCGGCTGTCGTACTGAGCGGTACCGGCAGCAATCAGCATCACCTTGTCCCCTTTGCTCACGGATACGCCGGTGTGGGTCCAGTCACTGCGCGTTGCGGGAACATGACCTTTCCAGTCCGCCTTTTGAGCCGCCGCTTTCTTTTCGTCTTCAGCGATATACACAACCGCGCTGAAAGCGCCGCTGTTGTCGCGATGTGAAGAGTCACTGACCACGAGAATCAGCTCGCCGTCTTCCGGTACCGACCACTGGTAAACACCACTGCCAATGTCATAGCTTTTTCCGGATGCACTGAATCGGGCTTTCAGCACCTTATCGTTCCGTAAGACAAAGCCCTCTTTTAGCCTGCCGTATGGCGATGCCAGGGCGTAGTCTTCTTTACCGTATTTAATCCATCCTTCCGCAATAATACTGATTTTTTGCCCGGATTTTAGTTTAAGTCCGGTATTAATGCCCGTGTCAGCAGTTGCGTCAATATTGCCCGACCATGCAGGTGAAACAGTCATATAATTCTCCGTAATCGTGACAGCGTAGAGCGTCCAGCTTGTCAGTGGTATGAGGTAATAAATAGCCTATAGATAATGTTTTTTGTTACTAAGGGGTGCGGCATTCACAATCAGAATATAAACAGATATGCCACTCAGCAAATAATATTCTGGAAATGATGCTGATGATTTCTGTTCGTCTCCCGTCTGCTGCAGTTCTGTGAATTAAATATTAGGATTAATCTCATGCTGTGTTTTGTTACTCCAGAGCGGTAATGCGTGTGAGTGAGAGGTATATGTTGAAACCAAAAAAGTAATACACATGGTAACTAAGTGGATATTTGTTAACCCATTCCTTTTTCGTCGGGGAGGCGTGAAATTAAGTGGAAAAGTAGATGTTTTTTATTGGACGGATATCACGGCAGGCGGTGCTGTAATGCGCCCTCTCACTGCTTTGTGTACCTATTATTACCGCCATTCGAGTATGGTAATTAATTTACTAAAGGTATAATTACAGTCATGATTAAAAGTGCGATTACTCCTATAGTTAACATTAAAATCAATTGAAAATCAGTTACTTAGTGTTTGGTTGTGTTGGTGGATTTATATAAATCGCAGCGTAAAAAAAGAAATCGCATTATTCTTTCGACATAAGTCTGGAAAAGATAAATATATTCATATGCATCCATGATGAAATGTTATGAATACTAAATGTGATGTCTGTCACATGCAGGGGAGTTTTGTCTTTGATTGATGAAAAGCACGCATCAAATGTAATGTTAATGAAGTTTGATAAAGGAGAATAGCATGACGGCTAAGCCAGAATGGTCCGGAGAAGTTCCTGCAAACATTCCTGCCGGTATTAATACAGGCCTGCAACTGAATGCCGGTGATGAGATAACGATAATGGCCTCTGGCTGGATTAAATACGGTAAAGAAGAATTTGCGCTGGCGGTGCCGGATGGCAGGGTGAAAGAAGGGCTCATTACCTGCAATGATAAGGTGCTGAAGGCGAGATTTGATACCTCTGGCAAAGGTTATGATATAGGCGGTGGAGTATATAAATGGGTGGCTCCCCAGAGCGGTACCCTGCATCTGTATATTGCCGATACAGAGGCTGGATACTCTGATAATACCGGCAGTTTCAGCGTCAATGTATACCGGTAAGAACGGGTCGTTTCGGATACAGCGATTTCAGCCCCATTGATATGGCGGCAGGGATTATGTCCGGCGTTCTCAAACCGATATCTTATTCATTCCAATATTATTCGCAGAACTCAGCAGATGATAAGAAGACTAATCAACAATATTCTCTGGTACTCTACCGGGTGGGTGTTTTTTGGCCTGATAGTGCTCAGTGGAATCGCAGGGGGACTGGCGGCTTCAGTCCTGCATTTTACTACAACGGATGCATTCCTGGCCGCATTTTGCCTTTTTCTGTTGCTGTCATTGCCCGTTTGCTTCTGGCTGCACCGGTTATCTCGCATACACCGGCGTCAGTAATGTACACGCCCACAAGGAGAGTCCCTGTGAGCGTGTAGTGTTTCCAGTGCTGAGCATGCGCAGTCGCGTTACTGGTGCTTATCCTGCAACGCCTTCAGGGGTAAACGCCATACGTCATAGCGCTCCTGGCCAGGTTTGACCGCGCCAGCAAAATGGTCGTTCAGGCTGCTGGAGGTAAAGATCAGATCCCCGTTCGGATTGATGGCCGGTGTGTCCGGCCAGTGTACGCCGTCGTTTGACGCCATCAGGGTCATTGAGCCGCTCTTCGGTTTATACCTGACAATACCGTTGTGTGTCACATCGGTGATATAGAGGTTGCCTTTGGCATCGGTCACGATACCGTCGGTATTGCCTCCCACCGAACCAAGATCCCGGATCTGCGCCGCAATCTGCGCATCGTCAGCACCTGGCTTTCGCAGAATGTCAGTCGGTACCGCAAACGCATGGGTCCCTGTCGTCACCGTCCAGTAGAGCGTGCCGGTATCCGGAGACAGCGCAATACCGTTGATGCCAATCAGTAATGGATGACCAGGCCAGACTTCAGCCCCGTGCGAGACCACCTTCACACCCGGCTCAATCTGCAGGTCTGGATGACGGTCGAGCACACGTCGGGCAGTGCCGGTTGCGAAATCGGCGATGATAAGACCGACGCGGTTCTCAGGCGCACTGCGCGAGCCGCTGTCGGAGATGTAAGCGACACGGCGCGTTTCATCAACAACCACATCATTGAGGAAGCTCGCCTTGCGGTCTGCCACGCCATCCAGTGGAATGCGTTTGATCGTGCGGCCGGTATTCAGATCCAGCACCATCAGTTTCTGCGAACCCACGGGGGATTCCGCTTCTCCCGCGACGAACCCCATATCCAGGGCCCACAGCCAGCCATTCTTACGGTCAATATAGAAGCCAAGCACGTTACGCAGGTTCTGGTCGGGAGCGGTTTCCACGGCATTACCCTCGCGGGACGGAAATGCCGTGAGGCGTGCCGGTCCGGTCTGCACGGTCGTATCAAGAATACTTAACGTCGCGGGCGCACCGGCTGAAACCAGTCGAGGGGTACTGACAAAGGCTCTTCCCTTTGTATCAAAGTGGATGCCTGCGATGGGCGCGTTAACCGAGCCGGAAAACGGCGTCGGCGTTTCCCCCTTCTCAGGCGTATTCCAGGTTACGCCGGTATAGCTGCGCCAGCGCTCAAGAGGGGCCTGGTTTGCTGCGCTGGCTACGCTCGCAAAAGAGAACAACATTGCCATCGCGATGGCGGACATATTACGGGTACGTTTGAACATTTCTATGCTCCGGTAAATAGGGGAAAGCAGGGGACACTGATTCCCCTCAGGTCATGACGGCTGCTGCATTAAAGAATGGAGCGGAAGGTACCGCCTTCGACGCGCACCGCGGCACCATTAGAGGCAGCGCCCAGCGGGCTTGCCAGCAGCGCGACCATCGCGGCTATCTCATCAGCATCGATCATTCGCGCGATAAGAGAGCTGGGACGGTAGGTCTGGAAGAAATTCGCTTCAATCTCCTGGTCGGTCATACCCGGTGCAGGTGCGGTCTGGCGCAGGTATTCGATAATGCCGTCGGAGCGGGTCGCTGAAGGCAGTACGCTGTTGACCGTAACGCCCGTCCCCTTCGTGAGTTCGGCCATACCGCGCGAAACGGCGAGTTGCGCCGACTTACTGACGCCGTAATGCACCATGTCTGGCGGCGTGAATGCGCCGACTTCGCTCGACATAAATATCACCCGGCCCCAGTTGCGTTCCAGCATGCGCGGGAAGTAATGCCGTGACAGGCGAACGCCGGACATGACATTGATGTTGAACATGTTCAGCCACTCATCATCGGTGATGTCGGCGAAGTCTCGGGCTTCATAAAAGCCCAGGTTGTTGATGAGAATATCGATGTCAGGGCAGGCCGCGATCAGGGCTTTTGCCCCCTCAGCGTTTCCCAGGTCGGCAACGATGGCGGTGACCTGCGCCTGAGGCTGAGCGGCGGTAATGTCTGCCACGGCGTTTTGCAATTTCGCGTGGTCACGACCAGTAATGGTGACGGCCACGCCTTCGCGCGCCAGCGTGCGGGCGATGGCCAAACCAATCCCCGCGGTTGCGCCAGTAACGAGTGCTGTCTTACCGGTGAGTTGAAGATCCATGATTTTACCCTCTGGTGATGAATGCGCACACTTTACTCATCGCCCAACTGGAGATAAATTAGCGGAATTGAAAAACATTTGTTCCTGAAAGAGCATAATGAGCAGAAAATTCGATTATCTTGGCGATGTTGAGGTCTTCATCGCTGTCGTTGAACACGGCTCATTTACTGCTGCTGCCGTCGCCCTGTCCACCACGCCCTCGGTGTTGAGTCGTGCGGTTTCTCGCCTTGAGACGCGTCTGGGACGACAGCTTTTACAGCGAACCACCCGTCGGGTAGGCCTGACCGAGGCAGGGCGAGTCTATCTGGAGCAGGCGCGCTCTGCTTTTTCCCTGCTGGATGAAGCCGAACGTGATGGGCAGGGCCAGGAAGGCGACCTGACCGGACGCGTGCGCATGAGTGTACCGACTACCTACGGGCACTATCGCCTGCCGCCCTTGCTGGCGCGATTCTCCCAACACTACCCGCGCGTTCAGGTGGATCTGAACATCACCAACCGCAACGTCGACCTGATTGCTGAAGGGTTCGATCTGGCGATTCGTTTGGGTCAGATGCCCGACAGTGGTTTAGTCGCGCGTAAACTGGAGGATGCCGCTTTGCTGCTGGTCGCATCACCCGCGTACCTTCACAGGATGGGGACTCCGCAAACGCTGGATGATTTGCACCGACACATGTGTCTGCCGTTTATTTTGCCGCGCACCGGTCGCATCGCTCCGTGGGTGTTTCGGGAAGACGAACGCGATGTGGACTGGCTACCCGCTTCACCTATCGAAACATCGGATGATGTGCTTGGCGTTGTCTCCCTGGCTGAACACGGTATGGGGATTTGCCAGAGCTATGAGTTTATCGTTCGGGACAGGATACAGCGCGGTCAGCTGGTGGAGGTGCTTCCTCACCTTCGCGGACGCTCGCGGCCGTTCTCGGTGATCTTCGCGCCACACCGGCGCCAGTCCGCTGCCACCCGCGCGATGATTGATCTCCTGACCACGCAATAACGACATGTTGGGGCGCTGATAGGGGGGTTAATGCGGTGGAGGGATGGCATTAAAACGTAATTCAGGATAGCTGAATAGCTACCCTGAATAATGCTGGTAATGATTTTATTTCTTAATGAATGCCAGTATATCTGAGTTTATAACATCAGCATGGGTGGTGTGCATTCCGTGAGGGAAACCAGGATAAATAATTAACTGACTATTTTTCAGGAGTTTGTCCTGCATAATCGCTGCATTCTTATAGGCGACGACCTGATCGTCATCGCCCTGCATGACCAGAACAGGTACAGAAATCTGTTTCAGATCTTCAGTTTGGTCTGTCTCTGAGAATGCCTTAATACCCTCATAATGAGCAATCGCACCGCCGTTCATACCCTGGCGCCACCAGTTTTGAATTGTGCCCTGAGAGATTGCTGCACCGGATCGGTTAAAACCGTAGAAAGGACCTGAGGCGACATCCAGATAGAACTGGGCGCGGTTAGCGGCAAGTGCCTTTCTGAAATCATTGAAGACCTCAATCGGCGTTCCGTCTGGGTTGGCGTCAGTTTTTACCATGAGGGGAGGGACGGAGCTAATGAGAACCGCTTTTGATACGCGTCCCTGAGGTTGTCCGAATCTTGAAACATAGCGAGCAACCTGTCCTCCACCGGTGGAGTGGCCTACATGGATAACATTCTTCAGATCCAGATGCTCAACGACGGCGTTAACATCAGATGCATAATGGTCCATATCATGCCCGTGGCTCACCTGGTCTGAGCGGCCATGACCGCGGCGGTCCGTAGCAATAACGCGATAACCGTGGGCGAGGAAAAATAGCATCTGATTATCCCAGTCATCTGCGCTCAGCGGCCACCCATGGTGAAACATGATGGGTTGCGCTGATTTATCGCCCCAGTCTTTAAAATAAATACTTACCCCGTCCTGTGTGGTTACATATGGCATAGTTGTTACTCCTGTATTGATATCCTGTGGCATATAGCCTTGAACTAGCGGTATTAAAACTACGCCTTGTTACCCGTAACGTATAATCGAGTTCACCGATGAATAAAATCAGTTACGCCTTACCTGAAGTTACCTCTGCATAACCCGTAAGCCGGATAAAACACGACGCAGATTCTGGGAAGAAGAGTATCTGTACCCCCCTCTTTTTGGTGTTGCAGCAATGTTAACTTTCCAATACGCTCTGTGTTTTCGGAGTAGCACCATGACTGTCACCGATGCCCTTCTTGCTTACACTCTCGCTGCCACGCTGTTGACCCTGACTCCCGGGCTGGATACCGCGTTAATTCTCCGCACTGCCGCTGCGGATGGCAGTAAAAAAGCAATTCACGTCGCGCTGGGTATTGATACGGGTTGCTTTATCTGGGGCGCGCTGGTCGCCTTCGGCCTGGGAGCACTACTGGCTGTCTCCGAATTCGCGTATTCCTTTTTAAAGTGGTGTGGGGCCTTCTATCTCTGCTGGCTGGGCCTCCAGTTATTGTTACGCCCACGTCAGCAGTTCTCGCTTTCCTCTGACGGTAATGCCCGCAGCAGCAACGGTTTTTTACGTGGCATGTTGGGTAACGTGCTAAACCCTAAAATGGGTATCTTCTACGTTTCTTTCCTGCCGCAGTTTATTCCAGCAGGTCATTCACCGTTTGTGTGGACATTTTTGCTCGTGAGTATTCATGTGCTTATTGGCACGCTCTGGTCGTTAACGTTAATTATCGCAACCGGCTATGCGGCAGAAGTATTGAAAAAGCCCGCGGTCGTTAAATGGATGGACAGAACGACCGGCGTAGTGTTTCTGCTGTTTGCTGCCAGGCTGGCCATGAGTAAGCGCTAATTAAGCGCCACCCGTAATATCGGGTGGCTTCTGGCAACACGCCATGGAAACGCTCAGTGGTGTAATAAGGTAATTTCTTTTTTATTCATTAAGACCCTTTGCTGCTCAACCAGCGCCGCCAGCGCACGCGCCAGTGTCGACTGGGAAATACCCAGTAATTGCGCCAGTTCTTTTTTAGTGAGCGGCAGTTCAATCGCGCGGTGCTCAAAGCCATACTCTTTTCGGATATCCGCGATAAGCTGGATAAAATCACTGACCTTCTGTAAACCGTCGCTCTTCACCAGCACGTTAATAAACAACTGTTTTTCTCTGGCTGAACGGGAGAGTATACGAATGATAAAGTGGGTGAACGTGCTGGTTAGCTGGCTTATCTCATAAAAATGCGTTTTTTTTAGCTCACAGATTTCCACGTCTGTAGCAGCCTGCACGCTATATTGATGCTGGCTGGTGAAGAGTTCTTCTGCACCAAAAATTTGCCCCGGCAGCAGGATCCCCTGAAGAATCTGCTGCGTATCGTAAATTTTAGCCACGCCGCTTCTCAGGGCATAGAGCGCAGTTACCGGGGTGCCGCTTTGATAAATAAAGGCATTTTTCGATATACGTTTACCACGCGCCAGATCGTGGATAAACAGGGGTTCCTGGCGGTCAAAAAGATAGGCCTGACACACGTCAGCAAAACCGCATTCTGAGCAACTGACACACCGGGATGTTTTCTTTTTTGTCGACACAATATCTTCCATGCGATCATCAAACTATCTTTATGACTGGATAACACAATTCATCACGGGCGACAGCGTATTACCGATAGTGATAAAACTGTCGCCATGTTTTTTCATATACATGGAATGCTCGCCGCTTAAAAAGAATACTTTAATAGCCAGAGAGGACAGATTTTCGGGCGTGTTATCATGTGCCAGCTTTTCCTGCTTGAGGATCTTCACCGTATACGCATTGCTGGAGGTATTAAGGTACTTAAACTTTACGTAGCGGGAAAAGGTGTAATTTTTGCCCTGGTAATCTATGTCGCCGTATAAATTAGATTGACCTGTTTTATCCTCGGAAAATTCAAAGGCAACATTTCCTGAAAATGTAAACGGTTGGTCATTTGAACCATCTTTATAGGAGAAATTCGCAAAGCAGCGATCGTTTATATACGTTGATGGACGTACAATAATACCCCAGAGAAGCGTGCCTGTAAGTACAGTTATTATCGTCGCGAATACCAGTGCGTTTTTCATTTCATTTCCCAGTTAAATGCATAATGGTTTTCGCAATAGATCAACGTGTTGTTTTCTGAGTCCAGGGGACAAAAAGCGTAAAAAATTCTCCCGCGGCTACCATAAAACACGTTCGGCTGTATATTCACCATCAGTTGAGCTGCATGCAACGCACATTTCTCTTTGAGACTGGGCTGAGCAGAAAGCAACACGTCAATCAAATGCTTTCGCATATCACCAGAAAGATGTTCAAAAGTGTTGACGCTACACTTCCCGAGATGGCCAATCATCGTGAGTTCGTCATATCGCTGATTTGGCTGTTCCTTGTTCCAGACCCAGATATTGGCTACTAGCAGCACAACAATACCGACTGTTGCCCATATATATCGCTGTGGGAATCTTTTCTTTCTGACCCGGCGAGGGCTAATATTCTCGAGTTTAGTGACACCTTCAGTGGTGTCTATAATCTGCACATCAATATCAGAAGAAAAGAAAAAGCCCACTTTGGGAACAACAATAATCGTTTCTTCAATATCTGTCAGGGAGGTCAGGGTCTTACGTAAAATACTCACATACTGATTAAGTGAGGAGCTGGAACTGGTATGTCCGGCGGACTCCCACACCTGTTCCAGCAGATACTGACGTTCAAGAACGGCTCCCGGCGTTGCAATCAGCAACGAGAGAATACGATTCGCCGTGTTTGTCAGTTTTTTGCCTTCAGGTGCCTCAGCGCCTGGAATAGTGAGTTCACCACTTTCCGTATCGTAGACAACTGTATGGGCAATCAAATATTTCATTATTTATTCTTAGGGCGTTAACACTTCGCAACGAGCGGTTTAACAGAATTAATATTATGGCCCAGCAATGTCACAATGTCCCAGTCCAGACGATAATTTGCGGCCTCTTCACGAAGAATACTCATGGCTTTATCGCTGTCCATTCCTCGTCGGTAGGGACGGTTCTCTGTCATTGCGGTAAAAACATCCGCTACGGCCAGAATTCGTGACGGAATATCCAGCGACGCGGCGCCTAGCCGGAAAGGATAACCGCTGCCATCCAGACGTTCATGATGGTTGGCTGCCCAATCCACGATGCTGCCGAGTTCAGTAATAGGGTGTAGCATGACCAGCGTTTTGTAGCTGTGCTGCTTCATACGGGCGTATTCATGGTCTTCAAGCTTGCCGTGTTTTTCGAGAATAGCGAGCGGTGTAAAGAGCTTGCCGATGTCATGTAAATAACCCGCAATGCAGATTTTTTCCTGCATATCGCGGTCATAGCCATAAAGTGCAGCAAGACGGGCCGCCACATGGGCCACGCTGGCGCTGTGAGTGCGGGTGAAGCTGCTGTATTTATCGACAATTTTTGAAATCAGCTGGCACACTTCAAGAAAGTCATGATGATCGAGCATGTCGTGTTGCAGAGGGCTAATGGCATTAAGCACCTGGTCTTGTGCCGGGTTACAGAGCCTGAACCAGAAGCCATCCTGGCGACTCGATTCATACAGGGCATTCGAAAGCACATCAGGCCACTGCTCAGGCCGTGCAAAGAAGCGGGCCAGGATATCCTCGCGCTGTGCGACAAAATCGCCTTTAACCTCGCGCAGGAACAGTTCGAACGTATCGGCCATATGCACCAGATGATGTACCAGAGGGAGCGTATTGTTGTCTGATATTGACCATTCGCTGTGATGATTTTCCAGAATGGCGGTCACCGGCTGCAGAAAACGAATGCCCGCCGTCATTGACCCACCCAACTGTTCATGGCCATCCTGAAAGCCATCACCTCCCGGCATGATGTGTGCGCGATCTTTACTGAGTGCACCAATATCATGAAGCATGCCGGCCAGAAAGGCCGTCTTGATTCCGGAGTGATCAAGTCCTGCCTGATGGCTTAAATACCAGGTGATGATTGCCGTGCGTTGCAAATGATTTACCAGGTCAGCAGAGACCGGATAAATAATTCGATGTAATAAGTTAAGCACGGTTTGAACAGATATATTCATGGAAGCCCTGAGCTAAATACTAAAATAATTAATCGTAACCAAACATAATTTGTGCAGTTGCTACCACCGTTCCGGTCGAGAGCGCTGATGCGTTGTAGACTTTGTAATAGGCATGCAAATAAATATATTGTATATCCTGGATGTTATCATCTTTTGCAATGTCTAATATTTGTGTTGCATGTTCCATATTATTGCTGCTGGAGATTTTTATCTCCTCATGTTCGCCAAGGAAATAACGACTGCGAAGCGCAATGCCCACGCCGCCAGCGGTAGTCTCATCATTAACCATGACCTGGTAAGTGCTGTCGGTAGTAACCAGGTCATTACTGGATATCCAGGCCTTGATATTACGGGTGGCAGTTTTGACTCCCGCCAGATTCCCGCACTTAAACGGTATGGTAAAATCGGCACCGTTAGCTTTACCATTTATTTTTAATGTCCTCAGCGAGGCGGGGGGAGCTTAACCGTCATGTCATGGGTCATGTTGCAGGTGGTTTCTTTCGGTTCAAACTGAATAGTAACTTTCTCGTAAGCGAGAAAATAATCGGTATTCCAGCTTTTGCGCGAGGTGTCGGTCATCATGTTGTCCCACGCGCGGTAGGCATAGGTTTTACTGGATAACAAGGGTGAATCCGCTCCGCTCCCCGTACCGCTCATTACCGCCGGTATAACGCTGAGTGCACCATTAGTGGTCGTCTTGGTGTAGGCTGCGACCCCGGTGGGTGGCGTGTTTAAAAGCTCTGCGCGCAATGTATATTGTGTTGGATAGGCGAGGGAGTGGATGCCCACAATCCCGCTGACAGTCACTTTTGTTGTGCCGGTGATTTGTGCCGTCACTTTAATCCAGTAGCTGTTTTCGCCATCGGCGCTGTTAAAATTGAGGTACACGGGGTTATTATTAAACCCGGTGAAATAATAAAGATGATCCTGTAATACACCACCAATCCCGACATTGCCATAGGTACAGGTCATGCTGCCAGACCAGCTTGTCGTATAGGTTCTTTCTACGACATTGGATGTCAGAAACTCAGATGAGAGATTCAGCGATTTATCCGCTTCTGCCACGTTTTTAAATAAAATGCCGCTATTTCTGCACGTATCGCCAGTAAGGCCTCTGGACTGGGGTTGAGCCAGTGCGGAAAATCCTGGTATAAATATCAGGGCGAATACGGCTATGATGAGATAAAAAGACTTACTCATGATCGTATTAATACTCGTTTTAAATTACCGGCAGATATTGACGGCATGTTCATTGGGCTGTGCAATGACACAGGTTTTTTTTACCTTGCCTTTGCTGATATCGATATGCAGAGAATCAGGCATCGTATCGGATTTAATAAAAATCTGGCTTCCCTGTGCTACATATCCCAACTCGTTATGACCGCTATCTGAAACAAATGCGCCAAACGGTAACTGTTCACCTTTCGTATCCTGAACTTCCAGGGTGAATAATTTCCGCGTATCCGTTTTGTATTTCAGATACGTAATGCTGCCTTCATACGGGGCGATATTCAGCAAATTACCCTGTAAATCAACGTCGCTGCTTTTTGTCCCATCCTGCTCGAGATGAAAATTATTCTGCCGGTAAGGCGTTGCGCTGGTCACCAGTGCGATACCGTGCTGGTTTGTACGGGTCGATGAATCGCCGTTGACCACGGCATTTTCCACGCCGGGTGCCTCAAGGATCACAAAGTTCCGCCCATTATTCGGGGAGGCAATGACCCCTCCACGCCACGCAAGCAGATTGCCGCTCGCACCAAGGCTGGTCTGGCGATATTCACGGGCGACGGTCAGGCCGGTGTTAAGGCTGGTCACACTGTTTTTCCAGTTGCTATAGAGATCCGCCGAACGGGAGTCCCCCTCGTTATCATGGGCCAGCATCAGGCTGTAATCGACATCGTGGGAATTACCGCTCAGGCTGACGTCTGAAGACGCATATCGACCTTTCTGCACGCTGGCGTGGGTTGCGATGCTCCCACCGCTGCCGAAGAGGGACATCGGAACGGTGACGGAAAAATAGAGATTGTTCTCAGTGTTTCCACGCGTGCGCAACGAAGTGACGACATCACCCTCATAATTTGTTTCATAGTCGTAGTAGGACTGCGTCACTTCGGAACGGCGCAGCGATACGGCGTAATTTACGCTGTGCCAGGCATTGCTCCACGTCAGGTTATACTGGCGGCTGGTTTTTTGCCCGCGCCAGTAGTCACGCCAGTATGCTGAAAGCGAAAGACGGCCGAAATCATCTGACAGGGGTTGAATGATATTGGCGCTGAATGCCTGTTTGCTGTTAACCGTCGAGGAGCCTGTTCCGCCATAATCCTGAATATTGGATCGGGTCAGGACAAAATCGCTGAAGGAGGCATAGTTCTGCGTTCGGTAATAATACGATGCGAGCGTCAGGTTAGTTCGTGTTGGAAAATACTTACTCCATGAAAGGGCGTATTTTTCTCCGCGGCGCCGCTCCTCTCCCGGCAGGCGATACTGTGACTCTTCAAGAGATCCAGACAACGAGCCCGCGTAGGGTAAAGATATGGCACCCCCAAGCAATACAGATTGATAGTCAGCATTCCAGATGCTCCCGGCAGTCGCGGTAACGTAATTATTAATACCGCGTGAATAGCTAAACTGGGCAAAGCGGCTATGGTCGTTGATACCGCACATGTCCACTTCACCGATATTGAACTGATAATCACTGGTGCCCGGTCGGAGCATGTCTGGTAAAGAGGAAAATGGAACGGCAAAGCGCTCGGTACTTCCGCCATTATTTTTTACTTCCACGGTCAGATCGCCACGTGAACCGGTCGGCATTAAATCCCGAATTGCAAAGGGGCCGGCGGGCACGGATAACTGATGAATAATATGGCCGTCCTGAAACACGCTCACGACCGCGGAACTGGTGGCGATCCCGGTGATGACAGGCATATAAACACGTTCGCTGTCGGGCAACATCTGCCGGCTCTTCGTGAGCGTCAGGCCGCGGAATCTCACGGTATCAAAGTAATCAGAGGCGGTATACGCCCGCCCGACACGCATGAGCGATTCGATAGCCACAATCGGTTTTTCGACATAGCGTGTGGTATTGACCCAATAACTTTTTCCCGGATTGCTGTAACGCATCCAGGTGGAATTATCGAGTAAATGCCAGCCTGAAAAATTCAGCCCGCTGTTCAGTGAAAGATAAAAATTATCGCTATTTGTATACCCTTCACTCAGTCCATGGAAGTTGTAATAGTTAACGTTGTAATTGGTATAAAGACCGTTAATCCCCTGGTCCCATTTCTGCGGTGCCACCCAGTTTTGGCTGTCAGTTTTCACAAAGGCTTGCGGAACTTCCAGATCCAGACGCAACTCTCCCGGTACCAGCTTGCTTTTACCTCCGTGGAGTAACGTATTAATGTCAATCATGTCGGAGTGAGCGTTCGCGATAGCATCATCCAGCTCCTGAATAGACAGTTGCGTGGCATCTTCTTTATGAATATGTACCGTGCCCCGATCGTCATTGGCGACCGTTAAGGTGAACTTTCCACGCCAGACGTTGTTGACGTAAACGTCGAGATCGTAAGTCCCTGGCGTCATGACCAACTGATTATTACTCCAGTCCATATCCGCTGAATTACCGACCAGCAGGCTACTGTTGAATGTCTCACCGTATGCACCAAACGAGCACAAGGCGAGGCTGATGGAATGAACCAGCAGGCTTTTTCGAAACAGCGATCTGTTCTTCATCAAAATTGAACCTGGCATGAGTACTGTCCGCGATCAGTGGAGGGTGCTGAATCTCTTGGCGCCGAAATCATCAAGCCAGGTGATTCGGTACTGATTACCCGCATGGATTTTGTCGGGAACCAGCGCACAACCAAACGGAGGAATAAAGGCGGTATCGCTCAGTAAATTATCTTTTCTGGCCTGTTTTAACTGCCCACCTTGCCAGGTCACGATTTGCGGAATGGTCAGGTAATAAGGGGAGTTGTTTTTAAGGCACACACGATCGCCAGAGGTGGAAAGGGTGACTTTTTCAATAACCGAGCTGTCCAGTTCTTCCAGAGACATTGGACGATAAAAAACTTTGATGCGGTTGCGAATAGCGACCTGGAGATAATTATCAGCTCCACCTTCCGGTACCGGAGGCACGTCCAGAACGTTCAGCCAGAATACGCTTTCCCGATCCGTTGGCAGTGACTGGGTATTCATTGCGGCGACCTTCAGGGTTTGCCCACTGTGCGCCTCCATTTTTACGACAGGCGGCATAAGGGAGAAGGGCACTTTGACCTTTTCAGGCGCAGCGGAAGCATCGCCCTCATCCAGCCAGGATTGCACCAGATGCGTTTTATCACTGTCATTAACCAGCTGTACGGAAACGAATTTCGCCGCTGCCGGATAAATGACGCGAGTCTGATTAATCACGACACTGGCAAAAGCCATCTGCGAGGCGACAGCCCCGATGAGAAAGATTATTAATTTTTTCATGATGTTTAAAACCGGGGATTGCTCCCCGGTGGAGGTATTAATCGTAGCTAAAAGAGTAAGTTGCGTCGGTAACGACTTTACCGGTGGTGACAGAAGCACCGCCAAAGTTGTAGTAGTTCGCATGCATGGTCAGCGTAATACCGTCGGTGCTGGAAACATCATCCGACGTGAGGCCGGTATTGAAGGCGGTATCAAACGGTACGGCAGTCTTGCCATCGGATGTCAGGGTGATACCCACACCTTCTGCGCCGCCTTCGCTGTAGTTTTTCAGGTATTTACCGTCGTCAGACAGGTTGCTGCTGGTGAAGGTGATTTTGAGGGTTTTGGTGCCTTCGTCTGCCGCTGTGCAGTTTTTCAGGCTCATGGTGAAGTCTTTTTCGTTAGCCGTCACGATGCCCGCGGTTTTCCCCATATCGGTAAGCGTAATCGGAGACAGATTGACGGTGAAATCAGAACCATTGTTGGTCGTCACATCACAGGTTGTATCTGATACTGAACCGTTAAAGGTAATTGTGCCACCTGCGACACCCGTGCTTTCTGCCGCCATTGCTGCACCAGAAAACATGATAGCCGCTGCGATTAATGTCTTATTGAACATGTTTTATATCCCGTTTTTTCATTTTCGATGTACCTGGTACTTCCAGGGTGGGGAAACAGCGTTTCGGAACACTGTTTTACCCACTCTTTTGGTCGGGATATAAAACCATTTAATGCGCAGTTTGGTAAACGCAAATATCGTTTAAATTGATTTTTTAAATTTAAATGACTGCTTTTTAATTTTTATATAGGTTTATGTTCTTTTGGTTGAGGGGCTGGAGGGGAGGTAGAGAAACGATTTCCTGTTTAAAGACGTGCTCAAAATCGTCATATGACGATCTTTGCAAGGATCCTGGACAGGCATAAAAACATTACTCTGCACAGTGAGTTACAATATTGAAACGAAATTAACATTACCAAAACAAGTACGGCAATGAAGCACGCTGTTTCAGGGAAGACAAAGAAGGGGAAAAGACACTGCCAGGAGGGATAACAGTCTCTTTTTTTAACTATTCAACTTCGAGCGTACTAAAACTGACGATACGAGAACGCCCTAATTCCTTCGCACGGTATAAGGCAACATCTGCCGCGCGTAACAGGTTGTCGCTTTCGGCATGCTGAGGGTAGCTGGCGATTCCGATAGAGACATCAACTGGACCGATTTCGGTCAGTCCACTGCGCACCGTTAACGCGCGAACGGCGTCAAAAATCTCGTTTGCGAAGGTAAAGGCAACCTCTTCATTTACCCCTGGCAGGAGTATTAAAAACTCCTCTCCGCCAAAGCGAAACGCCAGGCCATTCTCACGGACCGCCCGTTTCACAATGCTGGATACGCTTTTAATAACCTGATCACCCGCTTCATGGCCAAACCGGTCATTAATACTCTTGAAGTGATCGATATCGATCATCATGCAACTCAGTGGTTCGCCGTTACGAATGGCCTGTGTCATTTGGGTATGAAGCGTATCTTCCAGATGATGGCGATTGCGCAAGCCGGTCAGCGGGTCGAACAATGCTTTTTCCAGCAACGCATCGCGTAGCCGCTGGTTTGCCAGCGCCAGACCGAGCGCTTCGGCCATCAGTTCGAGATAAGCACGGGCAGGGGCATTTTCCGCGGTGATATTCTGGAATGAGAGCAGACCAATAGCCTCGCCCTGGGCAATGAGCGGCACGCACAGCGAACGATCCGCCAGTGATTCCGGCAGATGATAGCAGGCGATATCCGGCTTACCGCTGAACGGGGGATGGCTCTGACCACGCCTTACTGCCCAGCATTCGTCAGGATGAAACGTCATCTCCTCTCCCGTGGGGGAGAGCCACTGGGCAACGCAACGCATCTGCCAGGGATCGCGGTCAAGGACATAGAGCCGGCCAGGGATCCCCGGGGCGATATTGGGGGCAAACATCTCCGCCACGTTGATAACATCGGTAAAGTTCTCACACCCTTGCAGCCGCTGCGTCATGCGGGCCAGCAGTTCGCGGACAGCCCAGTCGGCGTCGCGCTCTTTTTCGAGCCGTTGCCGGGCAAGGCCGTTTTCACGAAAAATACGGATCGCCTGCGCCATATCGCCAATCTCATCAATCTGATTAAAATTCGGCGTTTCGACGGCGTAATCCTGCGACGCCAGACGGTGTACCACGTCGCTCAGACGCACCACGGGGCGCAGCACGCGACGTTTCAGGATAAAGCCCAGGACAAACAGAAACAGCAGGGCGGTCAGGCCAACCATCAGTTCAGAGGCCGTACGCAGCGCTTTCGATTTTTTGGTGGCATCCTGCACGGACGCAATCACCCGCTTGTCGAGGATCTGGCGAAAGTGATCAATCTGGTTTTGTGCGCGTTCCAGCGCCTGCTCATAGGGGGCACCATAAAGCAGGGCAATGGCCTGAGCATCTTCTCCCCGCTCTGTACTGGTCAGGGCCGTCTGCTGTTCATCCTGTAGCGCATCGATAATCTTGAGACCTTCCCGCAGCAGGGCCAGCTCCTCATCAGACGCGCCGTTATCGCGCAGTTTATCCAGCCTCAGTTCGACATTTTTCAGGTTGTTCTCTGACTGGCTGTATTGTCTGAGGGTTTGCGGATCTTTTTTTATCACGTACAGGCGGGCTAAATCGGACTGCGCCCAGGCGTCGGTTTCAACATCCTCCGTCAGCTCATCAAAGCGCTGCCGCTGTTCAACGGCGTGACGTTCCACGGTGTCGGCATTGGATGCCATCAGCATGATGATGCCTGAGACAAGGGTCAGGCAGACCGTGGCACCATAGGCCCAGTTAGTTATCGTTGCGATTCGCACCTGTGGATCCTTTTACGACATGAGAAGGATGGCGTTCTTTCAAATTATAGAAAACGTTTGATTTAAGGCGAAAAAAAAGGCGGCACAGTGCCGCCTGGTGTGGTCTTTATCGTCATATCATCACAAATCTGGAGGGTTTTTTCCTTCCTCGATGAAATCCGCATCCAGCTCTTCGGCGTTACCCGCGTGATCGCGACCGGAGAACAGGTTCCAGCAGGCGATGAACAGCGCGGCGATCAGCGGCCCAATCACAAAGCCATTAATGCCGTACAGCTCCATCCCGCCAAGGGTTGAGATGAGGATCAGGTAGTCCGGCATTTTGGTGTCTTTCCCCACCAGCAATGGACGCAGGATATTGTCCACCAGCCCGACAATGATGACGAAGAAGCCAACGATAAAGAGACCCTGCCAGAGCTGATGCGTGGCGAACAGGAAGATGGCGGCCGGCACCCAGACAATGGCCGAGCCGACGGCCGGAACCAGCGAAAGGAACGCCATCAGCGCGCCCCAGAGTACGCTACCGTCAATACCAGCGATGGCAAATGCAATCCCGCCGAGCGTGCCCTGAACCACCGCCACTACCGCCGTACCTTTTACCGTTGCCCGCGAGACGCCGACGAATTTGGCGAACAGATGCTGTTTGGCAAAATCAGACAGAGGAAGCGAATCAAGGATCTGGCGTACCAGATACGGGCCATCTTTTAGCAGGAAGAACAGCAGATAAAGCATGATGCCAAAGCTGATCGCAAAGCCAAACGTCCCTTTACCAATCAGAAACGCGCTGCCGGCCAGATACTGTCCGCCCTGCAGTGCTACATCGGAGAGTTTTTTCTGGATTTGCGCCGCGTTCGTCAGATTGTGATCCGCAAGGAAGCCGCTGGCCCAGCCTGGCAGGTGGTTAAAGATGCTCGCCACCACTTCCGGGAATTGGGTATTGTTCGCTTGCAGCTTGGTGTATACCACGTTCAGTTCAATGGCGAGCGATGAAAAGATCACCATCAACGGGATAAAGACGATGAGGCAGATAATGCCGATGGTTAACAGCGAAGCCAGTCCGTTGCGATCGCCCATCGCCGCGCGCAGCTTGTTTTTTACCGGGTTAAAGATAACGGTAAGAATGGCGGCCCATAAAATCGCGGAGAAGTAGGGGGAGAGCACGTCGAAGAAAGCCCAGGTGACAAGGGCGAGTATGAAGATAAAGAAACCTTTGGTCAGTCCGTTAAAGCGCATCAGTTGATCCTGTAACGATGAAACTGTGTCGACTATAGAACTGATTGAGGGATTTACCAAGAATTGCGCCGCTGTAAAATCCCGCGTATGAACCCGCTCCTTACGGATACCACTTTCGACTGACCGAAGAACGCCAGGGTCCGCGCCATGCTGTAAGTATCTGCTTGCGGAGGTGCTTATGGCCTGGCGTCCGTTCCTGTATGTGATCCTCACAACCCACCCCAGACTCAGCGCGCGGCGCGCTCGATTACGTCTGGTCGTCTAGCTTTTTCTTAACAATCGCGGTATAACACACCTTCTTTGGATGTTTAGATGTCCATACGTATAGAAGGTAATATGCAAACACAACAAGAAAATGGGCAGCTTAAGCGCACCATGAAAACACGCCACCTGATTATGCTCTCGCTGGGTGGGGTCATTGGGACAGGGCTATTCTTCAATACTGGTTATATCATTTCAACGACCGGGGCCGCGGGAACGCTGCTGGCGTACCTGATTGGCGCGCTGGTGGTCTGGCTGGTGATGCAGTGTCTGGGCGAACTTTCCGTTGCGATGCCGGAAACCGGCGCGTTTCACGTCTATGCCGCCCGCTATCTTGGCCCGGCTACAGGCTATACCGTGGCGTGGCTTTACTGGCTTACCTGGACGGTGGCGCTCGGGTCGAGCTTTACCGCCGCCGGGTTCTGTATGCAGTACTGGTTCCCGCAGGTGCCCGTCTGGACGTGGTGCGTGGTGTTCTGCGTGGTGATCTTCGGCCTTAACGTCATCTCCACGCGCTTCTTTGCCGAAGGCGAGTTCTGGTTCTCGCTGGTGAAAGTCATCACCATTATTGCCTTTATTATTCTTGGCGGCGCTGCGGTGTTTGGCTTTATCCCGATGCAGGACGGTTCTCCCGCGCCGGGCTTAACCAACCTTACCGCCGAAGGCTGGTTCCCGCACGGCGGCCTGCCCATCCTGATGACCATGGTCGCGGTGAACTTCGCCTTCTCCGGGACAGAGCTTATCGGTATCGCGGCGGGTGAGACGGAAAACCCGCACAAGGTGATTCCGGTTGCCATTCGTACCACCATTGCCCGGCTGATCATCTTCTTTATTGGTACCGTGTTTGTGCTGGCCGCGCTGATCCCGATGCATCAGGCGGGCGTGGAAAAAAGTCCGTTTGTACTGGTGTTCGAAAAGGTCGGTATTCCGTACGCGGCTGATATTTTTAACTTCGTGATCCTGACGGCCATCCTGTCGGCGGCGAACTCGGGCCTGTACGCTTCTGGCCGCATGCTCTGGTCGCTCTCGAATGAAAAAACGCTGCCGCGTTGCTTTGCGCGCGTTAATAAAAACGGCGTACCCATGACGGCGATTTCTGTTTCAATGCTTGGCGGCGTACTGGCGCTGTTCTCAAGCGTGGTGGCACCGGACACGGTGTTTGTCGCACTGTCCGCCATCTCAGGCTTTGCTGTGGTGGCGGTCTGGATCAGCATCTGCGCGTCGCATTTTGTCTTCCGTCGTCGCCATCTTCAGTCTGGTCAGCCGCTTTCCGCTCTGCAGTATCGCGCGCCGTGGTATCCGCTGGTGCCGGTGCTCGGCTTTATCCTCTGCGTGGTGGCCTGTGTTGGTCTGGCGTTTGACCCGAGTCAGCGTATTGCCCTTTATTGCGGGCTTCCGTTTGTTGCCCTGTGTTATGGTGCCTACTACCTGACCCGAAACATGTCATCGCAGGAGCCTGAACATGTCGCAGAATAATCCGCTTACCGCCATCCTTGAAAAACAGCCATTTGTGGTGCTGGATGGCGCGATGGCGACGGAACTGGAAGCGCGCGGTTGTAATCTTGCAGACAGCCTGTGGTCTGCCAAAGTGCTGGTTGAAAACCCGGATCTTATCCGCGACGTTCATCTGGACTACTACCGGGCGGGGGCGCAGGTGGCGATCACCGCCAGCTATCAGGCCACGCCTGCGGGGTTTGCCGCACGAGGCCTGGATGAGGCGCAATCCCGCGCGCTGATTGGCAAAAGCGTGGAGCTGGCGCGTAAGGCGCGCGAAGCGTATCTCGCGGAAAACCCTCATGCAGGCACGCTGCTGGTCGCGGGATCGGTTGGGCCGTATGGTGCATACCTGGCGGATGGTTCTGAGTATCGCGGTGACTACGTGCGAAGCGCAGAAGCGTTTACCGATTTCCATCGCCCGCGCGTGGAAGCGCTGCTGGATGCCGGGGCAGATCTGCTGGCCTGCGAAACGCTGCCATCCTTTGCTGAAATCAAGGCGCTGGCGGCGCTTCTGGCCGAGTATCCCCGGGCCCGGGGATGGTTCTCGTTTACCCTGCGTGACAGCGAGCACCTCAGCGACGGCACGCCGCTGCGCGAGGTGATTTCTGCGCTGGAACGCTATCCGCAAATTGTGGCGCTGGGGATCAACTGTATCGCGCTGGAAAATACCACCGCGGCACTGAAACATCTTCACAGCCTCACCGCACTGCCGCTGGTGGTCTACCCGAATTCGGGGGAGCATTATGACGCCGTGACCAAAACCTGGCATCACCATGGCGAAGCCTGCGAAACGCTGGCGGGCTATTTACCCCAGTGGCTGGCGGCCGGGGCGAAGTTGATTGGAGGATGTTGCCGGACCACGCCGAAAGACATTGCGGAGCTAAAGGCGCAGCGCTGATGCCGTGTGTCGTCTGATGCATTCACCTCATCCCTCTCCCGTCGGGAGAGGGAGCCAGAATAAACCCCACAAAATTCACTATCCTTTGCCACTTTTTTTCTAAAAACGAATCGGAATTAACGATTCTTTTTTATTCCTTTATCAAAATTCCTGCGCCGGAAATACTGCCCTCATAACAACAAGGGGAGCAGTCACAATGGCAATTTCATCGCGAATTACACTTCTCGGCGCGCTGGCGCTGTGGGCATTTCAGGCACAGGCGGTAGACGTTACCGTCGCGTATCAAACCTCTGCGGAACCGGCAAAAGTTGCGCAGGCGGATAACACCTTCGCCAAAGAAAGCGGCGCGAAGGTGGACTGGCGTAAATTCGACAGCGGGGCGGCCGTCGTGCGCGCATTAGCGTCCGGCGATGTGCAGATTGGCAATATCGGTTCCAGTCCGCTGGCGGTAGCTGCCAGCCAGCAGGTGCCTGTTGAGGTTTTCCTGCTGGCGTCACAGCTCGGGAACTCTGAAGCCCTGGTCGTGAAGAAAAACATCACCCGGCCGGAAGATCTGATTGGCAAGCGCATCGCCGTGCCGTTTATCTCCACCACCCATTACAGCCTGCTGGCGGCACTCAAACACTGGGGCATCAAGCCGGGCCAGGTGCAGATCATCAACCTGCAGCCACCCGCAATTATTGCCGCCTGGCAGCGTGGGGATATCGACGGCGCTTACGTCTGGGCACCTGCCGTGAATGAGCTGGAAAAAGACGGCACCGTGCTGACCGATTCCGAACAGGTGGGGCAGTGGGGGGCGCCGACGCTTGACGTGTGGGTCGTGCGTAAAGACTTCGCGGAGAAACACCCTGACGTGGTGAAGGCGTTTGCTAAAAGCGCCATTGACGCCCAACAGCCTTATCTCAGCAACCCCGATGCGTGGCTGAAAGAGACGGGCAATCTGGAAAAACTGTCGCGCCTGAGCGGCGTTCCGGAAGCGGACGTGCCGGGGCTGGTGAAAGGCAATACCTATCTCACGCCTGCACAACAGGTCCAGCAGCTCAATGGGCCGGTCAATAAAGCGATTGTCGATACCGCTACGTTTCTGAAAGAGCAGGGCAAAGTGCCTGCGGTGGCGACAGATTACAGCCAGTACGTGACCGATCGCTTTGTGAAATAAGGGGGAAGCGATGCTGAATATTACAAATCTGTCTGCTGATTACGGCGGTAAACCCGTGCTGGAGGAGATCAACCTGACGCTGGACAGCGGTGAATTGCTGGTCGTGCTGGGTCCGTCCGGGTGCGGCAAAACCACGCTGCTGAATCTGATCGCCGGGTTTGTACCGTATCAGCATGGCACCATCCAGCTGGAAGGGAAACGGGTCGAGGGTCCGGGTGCAGAGCGCGGCGTGGTCTTTCAGAGTGAAGGGCTGCTTCCGTGGCGCAACGTGCAGGAAAACGTCGCCTTCGGCCTGCAGCTTGCGGGGATTCACCGTGAGCAACGGCTGGCGACCGCGCGTGAGATGCTAAAAAAGGTGGGGCTGGAGGGCGCTGAAAAACGTTTTATCTGGCAGCTTTCCGGTGGCCAGCGTCAACGGGTCGGGATTGCCCGCGCGCTGGCGGCAAACCCACAGCTGTTGCTGCTGGATGAGCCGTTTGGTGCGCTGGACGCCTTTACCCGTGAGCAGATGCAAACGCTGCTTTTGCGCCTGTGGCACGAAACGGGCAAGCAGGTACTGCTGATTACCCACGATATCGAAGAGGCGGTGTTTATGGCGACCGAACTGGTGTTGCTTTCGCCGGGGCCGGGTCGTGTGCTGGAGCGGTTGCCGCTCAGCTTTGCCCGTCGCTATGTGGCCGGTGAACCGGTCCGCAGTATCAAATCCGATCCGCTGTTTATTGAACAGCGCGAATATGTTTTAAGCCGCGTATTTGAACAACGGGAGGCATTCTCATGAGCATTGTCTTCAGTGAAAAAACGCGCCGCCCTCGTCTCGCGTTACGCTGGCCGTTCTCTCGCCAGATCACGCTGAGTGCGGGCACGTTGCTGGTATTGCTCGCGGTCTGGTGGGCGGTGGCAGCGCAACAGTGGGTTAGCCCGTTGTTCCTTCCGCCACCGGGACAGGTGCTGGCGAAACTCATCACCATCGCCGGGCCGCAGGGTTTTATGGATGCCACGCTCTGGCAGCATTTAGGTGCCAGTCTGGCGCGTATTCTGGTGGCGCTGCTGGCGGCGGTAGTGATTGGCATCCCGGTGGGTATCGCGATGGGGCTGAGCCCGACGGTGCGCGGCATTCTCGATCCGCTGATTGAGCTATACCGTCCGGTCCCACCGCTGGCCTATCTGCCGCTGATGGTTATCTGGTTTGGCATCGGGGAAACCTCGAAAATCTTGCTGATTTATCTGGCGATTTTTGCCCCGGTTGCTATGTCGGCATTGGCTGGGGTGAAGAGTGCACAGCAGGTGCGTATCCGCGCGGCGCAGTCGCTGGGTGCCAGCCGTCTTCAGGTGCTGCTGTTTGTGATTTTACCGGGCGCGCTGCCGGAGATTTTAACCGGGTTGCGCATTGGCCTCGGGGTGGGCTGGTCAACGCTGGTGGCGGCTGAGCTGATCGCCGCCACGCGCGGATTAGGGTTTATGGTGCAGTCGGCGGGAGAGTTTCTGGCGACTGACGTCGTGCTGGCAGGGATCGCGGTGATCGCCGTGATCGCCTTTGGATTAGAACTGGGGTTGCGCGCGCTACAGCGACGTCTGACGCCCTGGCATGGAGAAATACAATGAGTGAACGTCTGACCATCACACCGCTGGGGCCATATATTGGTGCGCAGGTCTCCGGCCTGGACGTGACCCGTCCACTGAGCGATAACCAGTTCGAGCAGTTGTACCACGCGGTGCTGCGCCATCAGGTGGTGTTCCTGCGCGAACAGGCGATCACCCCGCAGCAGCAGCGTGCGCTGGCCCTGTGCTTCGGCGATCTGCATATTCACCCGGTCTATCCCCATGCGGAAGGTGTGGAGGAGATCATCGTGCTGGATACCCATAACGATAATCCGCCGGACAACGACAACTGGCACACCGACGTGACGTTTATCGAAACGCCACCTGCCGGGGCGATACTGGCGGCGAAGCTGTTGCCGGACACCGGTGGAGATACGCTGTGGGCCAGCGGTATCGCCGCCTTCGAGGCGCTGTCCGTGCCGTTCCGGACGCTGCTGAGCGGGTTGCGGGCCGAACATGACTTCAAAAAATCCTTCCAGGAGTACAAGTACCGGAAAAGCGAAGAGGAACATCTGCGCTGGCAGGACGCGGTCGCGAAACATCCGCCGCTGCTGCATCCGGTAGTGCGTACGCACCCGGTGACCGGTAAGCAGGCGTTATTTGTGAACGAAGGCTTTACGACGCGGATCGTAGACGTGACGGAAAAAGAGAGCGATGCGCTGTTAAGCTTCCTGTTTGCCCATATCACCAGGCCGGAATTTCAGGTGCGCTGGCGCTGGCAGGAGAACGATCTGGCGATCTGGGACAATCGCGTGACGCAACACTATGCGAACGCGGATTATCTGCCGCAGCGTCGGATTATGCAGCGGGCGACGATTTTAGGGGATAAACCGTTTTACCGTGCGGGCTGATGGCTTCACCTGACCCTCTCCCGACGGGAGAGGGGAAAGCAGGGTTACAAATGCACCTCAATATAGCGCTGATAGCGGTTCGCCTTCAGATAACACAAATCCACCAGCACCAGGCCATCAACGCAGTTGTTGAATGCCGGGTCGCTCCCGAAATCAATAAACTGTACGCCACCCGGTTCGCACAGCTCGGAATACTGCTTGTAGAGCGGCGGAATGCCGCAGCCCAGATTGCCGAGCAGGGATTTTAGCTTCGTCAGATCGTCGACATAATCCACGCCGCCAAACTGCGCCAGCACGTCCGGAAGCGATGCCGGGTAGGGCTGGCGTGACGCCGCGAGCGGATGGCTTGCCGGGAACCAGAGGCGGTAAAACGCCACCAGCAGATCCCGCGCGGCAGGCGGTAAGCCGCCGGATATCGAGACCGGACCAAACAGATAGCGGTAGTGGGGGTAACGCGCCAGATAGGCACCAATGCCTGACCACAGATAGTCCAGACCGCGGCGTCCCCAGTAGCGCGGCTGAATAAAGCTGCGCCCGAGCTCAATGCCGTGCTCCAGCACATCCTGCATTTTGTCGTCGTAGTGGAACAGGCTGTAGCTGTACAGTCCTTCCGGCCCCCGACGCTCCACTTGTCTGGCGGTGGGCATAAAGCGATACGCGCCGACAATCTCCAGATCCTCATCGTCCCATAAGATCAGATGCAGATAATCATCATCGTAGCTGTCAGTGTCCCGGCGTTTACCGCTCCCTTCTTCCACCGCGCGAAAAGCAATTTCACGCAGGCGGCCCAGTTCGCGTAGCAGTGGCGCCTCTTCCTGGCCGTTACGCTGCCAGAGATAGATGGATTTTCCATCGCCGGTTTTGCCCAGACATTCAGCCTGCGCCAGCTCGCGTTTTAGCGTAGCCCGGTCTTCCGGACGGGCAATGGCGCACTGGGTTTTAAAGACGCCAGGCACTCCCTTGCCAAGACGTATCACGTGCTGACGGCACTTTTCGGCCATCTCACGCGACGAAAGGGTGGCGCTATACCAGTCACTCCAGGCAATCTGCTGACCGATTGTAATCGGCAGCTGGCTATGGCGACGGCGGAACATCTGCTGCATCAGCAGCAGCATGGATAACGTCGGCGACACCAGCGTGCTGGCATAAAAGAGGAGGCTGTTGTGCGCCTGAATATGTACCGGCAGCAGCGGGGCGCGCAGTTTGGTGGCGAGTTTGATAAATCCCGAGTGCCATTTTTTATCGCGAATGCCTTTTCGCGTCGGCCGGGAAACTTCACCCGCCGGGAAGAAGATCAGCACGCCCGCGTTTTGCAGATGTTGTTCCATCTGTACCAGCGACGTTTTTGCCGTTCTGCCGCCCATATTATCGACCGGGATAAACAGCGAGCTTAGCGGCTCCAGGTGGGTCAGCATCCGGTTGGTCACGACTTTGACATCGCGTCGTACGCGTGAGACGGCGTACATCAGCGCCAGCCCGTCCAGAGTACCTGTCGGGTGGTTGGCAATGATAACCAGAGGGCCATGTTCGGGGATTTGTTCGAGATCGCGGGCGGAAACGGTGCAGAGAATATCAAGGTGCTCCAGAACTTGCTCCACCATATCCAGTCCTTTCAGGTGGCGGTGTGCTGCGGCAAATTGCTGGAATTCTTCTTCGTAAAACAGCCTTTTTAACAGACTTTTTTGCCAGGGTGCCGGCCTCGCCTGAGGCCAAAGGTCATCGAGAACGCTATCGAGACTAAACATGATCACTCCTCCTGCCGTCTTGCGATGACAGTAGAAGGGGGAGATGTCGGTTGTATTGCAGTTTGGTGAAGTTTCGTGAGGCAGGGAGAGCAGGCCGGGTCAGGCGAAAGCGCCCCCCGGCACCGTTGCGCCTTAGCGCAGAATTTTCTTCTCAGCCAGATCCAGCGCAAAGTAGCTGAAGATCAGATCCGCACCCGCGCGTTTGATCGCACCCAGGCTTTCCAGGATCACTTTCTCTTCATCGATCGCACCCGCCATGGCGGCGAATTTGATCATCGCATATTCGCCGCTGACCTGGTACGCGCCCAGCGGCAGCGAGGTGCGTTCGCGAATATCACGCAGGATGTCGAGATAGGCTCCCGCCGGTTTCACCATCAGGGCGTCTGCGCCCTGGGCTTCATCGAGCAGGGATTCACGGATAGCTTCCCGACGGTTGAGCGGGTTCATCTGATACGTTTTACGATCGCCTTTCAGCGCCGTACCGGCTGCTTCACGGAACGGGCCGTAGAAAGAGGAGGCAAATTTGGTGGAGTAGGACATGATGGCCGTGTCGGTAAAACCGGCAGCATCCAGCGCCTGGCGGATAGCCTGCACCTGCCCGTCCATCGCAGCCGATGGCGCGATGAAATCAGCACCCGCAGCGGCAGCAACCACCGCCTGCTTACCAAGATTCAGCAGGGTAGCATCGTTATCCACACCGTGATCGCACAGCACGCCGCAGTGGCCGTGAGAGGTGTATTCGCAGAAACAGGTGTCGGACATCACGACCATTTCCGGCACGGTCTCTTTGCAAATGCGCGACATACGGGCGACCAGACCGTCCTCTTTCCAGGCATCGCTGCCGGTGGCGTCGGTATGATGGGAGATGCCGAAGGTCATCACCGAGCGGATCCCTGCATTGGCGATACGTTCAATTTCACGCGCCAGATGTTTTTCAGGAATGCGCATCACGCCAGGCATGGCTTCGATGGCCTTGTAGTCGTCAATCTCTTCTTCGACAAAAATCGGCAACACCAGATCGTTTAAGGTCAGTGTTGTCTCTTCAAACATAGCGCGTAGTGCGGGTGACTTGCGCAGGCGACGGGGACGAGCAATTAAATCGGTCATGGTATGCCTGAGGTTTGTGGAACAAAGAGGGTTAGTGTACCTCAAAGTGAAAGAAGGTGTTTTACCAAAGTGGGCATTTTGTCGAGGGGGAAATCCCGATGCCAACGCGTCACGCGATCAATAATATATGCCTTTCCACTGGCGTTAATTGTTCACGAAATATTGGTTTTATTTCTATGATGAAGTAAATATATCATTGAAAATGATCTATTTATTTTTATTATATTTTTTATCTTTATAAGAGGGTGTTTTAACTGCCTGTTTTATAATGATTATTGATGGCATTGTATCGCCGCTGCATTATTTTCATGTTGTTTGTCTGAATGCGGACTTAATGGAATGATTCATTGAACCTTTTCAGATTGAAAATGCATAATTCCCTCCGCAATTAAGTATTGCAAAATCGTTAGATGGACAAACTTGCTTACGTCCCTGAGGAGGGATGACCCAATGCAAACATGGAAAAAGAAACTGGTTGTATCACAACTTGCATTAGCCTGCACCCTGGCTATCGCTTCTCAGGCCAATGCGAAGGATATTTCTGGTACGACATATAATACCTTCGGATATGATAATACGGCAGCAGCACCCTGGTATTATGGTTACGCTGACTGGGATTACTCTGATGCGACGCACGATGGTGATATTTATCCGGTGATTAATAAATCCACCGTGAATGGTGTTATATCAACCTATTATTTGGATGATGGTATCAATGGTCGGGCGAATGCGCTGAGCATTTCCAACAGCACCATTAATGGCATGATCACTTCAGAATGCATGACCGCGTCATGTGCTGATGGCGTGGATACGGACGGCACAACCCATTCTCAATACGACCGTTTTAGCCTGACCGTCGATAACTCCACGATCAATGATACTTACGAGCATTATGCGTATGACGTTGTGAACGGGGAAAATACGGAAACGCACTATCTGGACACCTATGCGCTGGGTAATGCAATTACCCTGGATGTGGAATCGGATATTGTTATTCAGAATAACTCTCACATCGCCGGCATTACCCTGACTCAGGGGTATCAGGAACGGGATAATACCCCGTATGACGGGGTGGAAGGTGTGGCGAACAGCAGCAATGTCTTTACCGACACGCTGCTGGTGAAAGACTCGGTGCTGACCTCTGGCGCATACAGTGACCTGGGCACCAGTGGGTTCTATGGTCAAACCGCGAAGCCGAGCGATTATGGTGAAACCAATGCCACTGCGGCTGACGACGCGGCACTGATTGTTGCTGCCAGTGCGTCTGACAACGCGATGCAGACCACCGCCACGTTTGATCACTCCACGATCACCGGCGATATCCTGTTTTCCAGTACCTTCGATAACAACTTCTACCCGAACGGCGATCCGGCAACCGATACGACGGCTGACGGTATATACAACCCAACCACCAACGGCTGGGATGACACCGATAAGCTGGACGTCACGCTGACCAATGGCAGCAAATGGGTCGGCGCAGCGCAGTCCAGCGTTGAGGCCATCGGCACCGCGCAGATGTATGGCCTGGGCTACAGTGACGTTGACTGGCGCACCCTCTCTCCAGATAGCATCTGGCCGGATTCCACGTTCGACAATAATGGACATGTCGCGGGTGAAGCGGTCTATCAGAGCGGTCTGTTCAACGTCACGCTGGATAACGTCTCTGAGTGGGATACCCGTAAGCTCTCTAACATCGACACGCTGACGGTGAATAATCATTCGCAGGTCAATGTTGAAAACTCGGGCCTGCTGGCTGATTCCATCACCCTGTCCAACGCTTCATCTCTGAACATCGGTGACAAGGGTGCCGTGGCAACCGACAGCCTTTATCTGGACAGCGACAGCCGTGCGGCCCTGACAGAGGAAACCGCGGAGCTGTATGCCAATACCATTACCGTGGACAACGGTGCGGAGCTGTCTCTCGGCCTCGGCCAGGTGGATACGCACAATATGGTGTTAACGGATGGCGGCGTGCTGAACGTGGCCAGCCGTGATTACGTGTTGAACAGCGATCTGAACAACGCCCGCTATATCACCAACGATATGAGCAAAGCCGATTACGACTACGGCGTTGTGGCACTCAACGCTGACGGCCATCTGGCCGTGAATGGTGACGTGGCAGGGAATTACGCCGTGCGTATCGACAACGCCACCGGCGCCGGCTCTGTTGCTGACTATAAAGGCCAGGAGATTATCCGTGTTTATGACAACAACACGGAGACCCGCGCCAGCTTCACTGCTGCAAATAAAGCCGATTTAGGCGCATATACTTATCAGGCGCAGCAGAAAGGCGACACTGTTGTTCTGCAACAGCAAGCGCTGACCGATTATGCCAACATGGCGCTGAGCATCCCGTCTGCCAACACCAACATCTGGAATCTGCAGCAGGATGCAGTTAGCGCGCGTCTGACCAACAGCCGTCATGGCCTGGCGGATAACGGCGGGGCATGGGTAAGCTACGTTGGCGGCAACTTCGACGGCGATAATGGCGTTATCAGCTACGATCAGGACGTGAGCGGTATCATGGTTGGTCTGGATACCCTGATTGACGGTAATAATGCGAAGTGGATCGTCGGGGGTGCGGCAGGTTTCGCCAAAGGCGATATCAGCGATCGCACCGGTCAGGTGGATCAGGACAGCCAGACGGCAATGATGTACGCGTCCGCGAAGTTTGCGAACGATCTGTTCATCGACAGTTCCCTGAGCTACACCCGGTTCAACAACGATCTCTCCGCGACCATGAGCAATGGTCAGTATGTTGACGGTAACACTACCACCGACGCCGTTGGTTTTGGGTTGAAACTGGGCTATGACTGGAAACCAAACCTCTCTGGTTATGTGACGCCATACGCGGCCGTGTCGGGTCTGTTCCAGTCCGGTGATGACTATCGCCTCAGCAACGACATGCGCATGGATAGTCAATCCTATGACAGCCTGCGTTACGAAGCGGGTGTGGATGCCGGTTACACCTTTAACTACGGCGGTGACCAGGCACTTACGCCTTACTTCAAACTCGCTTATGTCTATGACGACGCTGGTAACGATGCCGATGTTAACGGTGACAGCATTGATAATGGCGTGAAAGGTTCCGCAGTGCGGGTTGGTCTGGGTACCCAGTTTAGCTTTACGAAGAACTTCAGTGCTTACACTGATGCCACTTATCTGGGCGGCGGTGACGTTGACCAGAACTGGGGCGCAAATCTGGGTGTGAAATATACCTGGTAATAAATAAAAGCGGGGGATTAGCCCCCGCTTTTTTATAGATGACAATAAAAAATAATAGTGAACCGACAAATACGGATGTCTTGAGGTCTGCATGAACGTTAATGCGAAACCACTTTCTGAATTAAGCCGGCTCGAAGCATGTTTGATAGCAGCCAGTACCCCGTTTAAATCTGCTCCACAGCAATTAATTACCTCGGGCAAGGGGAGTGAGCCTTGTACCTACGTATTCCAGACCGGCGTTATTGAAGTTTATCGTCATTCAGACGATCTGCTGGTTGGCATTGCGTCAGCCCCTTTTATTTTTGGCCTGTCTGCCGTAGTGATTAACCACAGTCAGGAATACAGAGTCACTGCCAAAACGGCCTGTACCGGTTTTTATTTGCCCGCGGCGACCACCCGTCAACTCATTCAACAGCATTCGCTCTGGAAAGACGCGTTTTGCTGGTTATCCTGGATAAATTACATTCTGGGCAAACGCGACAGGCAACTGGTGGGAAATAACTCCTATCACCAGATCCGCGCAATGCTGCTGAATATGGCCGAGTGGGATGAAACGCTGCGTTCAAAAATTGGTGTGATGAATCATATACAGCAAAGCACGCGTATTTCACGCTCTGTCGTTGCCGAAGTGCTCGCTGCTTTGCGACAAGGCAACTACATCAATATGAGCCGGGGCAAACTGGTCAGTATCAACCGTTTGCCCACGGAATATTAAGGCTGGATGGAGGCGGTGAGCACCTGGGCTTTATTGGCGCTCAGCTCAGCCACCAGGTTATTGATGCCATCGCTCATATTGACGAAACGCGTATTTTGAGAGCGGGTGACGACCACAAACGCGCCCACGTTGGACTGCGGGATCATCGCCATATAGGTGATGAATCCACCGCCGCCACCGGTTTTCTGAATAATGCCCGGTCGGCCATTTTTGGGTGCCATATAGACCCAGCCCATGCCCAGCGCGTCGGCTTTACCCGGTACGTCCATGCCGATCACGCGGTGCAACTGGCTACGCTGGTAAATCAGGGTCTGCATGCGATCGGCCTGGTGACTGCGCGCATAGAAATCTGATGAGAGGAACTGCTGCATCCAGCGCATCATGTCGCCTGGCGTTGAATAGACCCCGCCACTGCCGATGGCTGCCAG
Organism: Enterobacter sp. BNK-18; assembly: GCF_047456135.1. Taxonomy (NCBI): domain Bacteria; kingdom Pseudomonadati; phylum Pseudomonadota; class Gammaproteobacteria; order Enterobacterales; family Enterobacteriaceae; genus Enterobacter; species Enterobacter sp. BNK-18. Next base: position 96,041 of record NZ_CP179899.1, read on the forward strand.
GGTGTTATTACACGGACTAGCGCCTTTCTCTGCCACCATCAGGCGTCGGCACTGATCCGGAGAAGGGGTAAAGGTGGTGTCCTTCATGCCGAGCGGTCGCGTTATCTGCTCTTCAAAGAGCTGCGGGTAAGGTTTGCCTGCTGCCGTCGAGAGCGCATCTGCCAGCAGGTCAAACGCCAGGTTTGAGTAAGATGCCTGGGAACCCGGGGCCGATTTCAGCGTGGCGGTGCTCAGGTAGTTCCAGCGCTGTTCGCGCGTTGGCCAGACAAAAACGTCACGGTGCGCCGCGCCGCCGGGTTGTTCGCGAGGCAGCGCGCTGGTATGGGTGGCAAGGTTTACCAGCGTGATGGGCGTGCCCTGATAGGTTGGAACGCGTGCGCCTGGCGGCGCATATTTGCTGAGCGGATCGTCGAGCTTGACCACGCCCTGATCGAGTAATTTCACCAGCATTTCGCTGGTCATCAGCTTGGTTAAGGACGCAATGCGGATCACGGAATCCAGCTGCGGGTGAACGTTATTTCCCGGTCGCGTTTCGCCAAAGCTGCGAAATACGCGCTGGTTGCCGTCGATGACCACCATCGCCATCCCGGTCGCGCCACTGCCGTAATAGATAAGGTTCGCGTAGCGATCGGCAATATCTGAAGCCAAAACGGGGGCCGTCAGCGGCTGAGCTGCCTGGGCGGTGGAGAAGCTCACCGCACACAGCGCGGCAAAAGAGAGCAGACAACGTTTCAACGAAAAGCATCCATGAATTGAATGAGAAAAGTAATGGGTATTTATACTACTAAAGCGCACGGTGCAATGCCCCGAATTGCATAACGATAGCGAGAAAAACGTAACCATGGGTAAATAAGCATAATTTCCTGGCGACCAGTCTCCCATTTTGTGACATCGGCCGTATGATAGAGGCCAGTGTCACTCAATCTTGCGGAGAACGATATGTCAGTGAAGCGTGTGGTTATGGTTGTCGATATGCAGCAAGGGGTGTTTGCAACGCCGCGTTACCAGCGCGAAAAATGTGTTTCGCTTATCAATCAGCTCACGCAGGCCGCCGAACGGGTGATTTTTATTCAGCATACCGGTGAAGGCGGTCTGGAAGAGGGGAGCGAAGGGTTTGCGCTGCTGCCTGAACTCCATCAGCCCGCTGACGCGCTTTACGTCACCAAGACCGCCTGCGATGCATTTTATAACACCGCACTTGAAGCGGTGTTGCGCGAGCAAGGTATTCGCGAGTTTGTCATCTGCGGCTGTGCCACCGATTACTGTGTCGACGCGACCATCAAGAACGGGGTCAGCCGTGGCTATCACATTACCGTGGCGGAAGATGCCCATACCACGGCTAATCGTCCGGCAGCCGACGCGCCCATTCTGATTAACCATTACAACGACGTCTGGCGTGACTTTATTGCGCCGGCCAATCCTCTCGCGGTGAAACGCACCGAAACAATTCTCGAAAACTGGAAAGCGAACTAATAATTAACCCTCGGGTCTGACCTTTTTGCCTGCGCCGTCTGGCTCAGGCGAGATTTTCGTGTGGTGATGTGTTGAGCACAGCAACAGCCATAACAACAAGAAGGATGCATTATGTTTAAGTCTTTTTTCCCAAAGCCGGGGCCTTTTTTCCTGTCGGCATTTATTTGGGCACTGATCGCTGTCATTTTCTGGCAGGCTGGCGGCGGGGCGTGGCTGGCCCGCATTACGGGCGCAACGGGTGACGTCCCGATCAGTGCCGCTCGCTTCTGGTCGCTTAGCTATTTGCTGTTTTACGCCTACTACATGGTATGCGTTGGCCTGTTTGCCCTGTTCTGGTTTGTCTATGCGCCGCACCGCTGGCAATACTGGTCGATTCTGGGAACCTCGCTGATTATCTTTGTGACCTGGTTCCTGGTGGAAGTGGGGGTGGCAGTAAACGCCTGGTATGCCCCGTTCTACGACCTTATCCAGACCGCGCTGAGTTCGCCGCATAAGGTAACCATTAATCAGTTTTACCATGAGGTGGGCATTTTCCTCGGTATCGCGTTGATTGCGGTGGTGATCGGGGTGATGAACAACTTCTTCGTCAGCCACTACGTTTTCCGATGGCGTACCGCGATGAACGAACACTATATGGCGCACTGGCAACACCTGCGTCATATCGAAGGTGCAGCACAGCGTGTGCAGGAAGACACCATGCGTTTTGCCTCCACCCTTGAAGACATGGGCGTCAGCTTTATCAACGCCATCATGACGCTGATTGCCTTCCTGCCGGTGCTGGTGACGCTCTCGGCTCACGTGCCGGATCTGCCTCTTGTCGGTCATCTGCCGTATGGGCTGGTGATTGCGGCGATTGTCTGGTCTCTGATGGGGACGGGGCTGCTGGCGGTGGTCGGGATTAAGCTGCCGGGGCTGGAGTTTAAAAATCAACGCGTGGAAGCGGCTTATCGTAAAGAGCTGGTCTACGGTGAAGATGATGCTAACCGCGCCTCGCCACCAACCGTACGTGAGCTGTTTGGTGCCGTGCGTCGCAACTATTTCCGTCTCTACTTCCACTATATGTATTTCAATATTGCGCGCATTTTGTATCTGCAGGTCGATAACGTTTTCGGTTTGTTCCTGCTGTTCCCGTCCATCGTTGCGGGTACGATTACGCTCGGTCTGATGACTCAGATAACAAACGTTTTTGGTCAGGTGCGTGGCTCATTCCAGTATCTGATCAGCTCCTGGACCACGCTGGTGGAACTGATGTCCATCTATAAACGTTTACGCAGCTTTGAGCGTGAGCTGGACGGCCAGGAACTGCAGGAAGTCACCAATACATTTAGCTAATACAGGGAGTTGCTATGACCTTTGCCGTACCGCGTGCGTTACCGTTGTCCTTACTGGCCGCTCTGGTGCTGGTAGGGTGTGCCGAAAAAGGGGCTGCCCCGCTTAAAGAAGGGGAGAAGCCTGTTGATGTGGCAAGCGTTGTGCGGCAAAAAATGCCCGCCAGCGTGAAAGATCGCAATGCATGGGCGGATGCGCTGGCAAAAACCTTTGAAAGCCAGAAGATTGCCCCTACCGAGGAGAACATCTGCTCGGTACTGGCGGTGGCGCAGCAGGAGTCAATGTACCAGTCAGACCCGGTCGTGCCGGGTCTGAACAAAATAGCCTGGAAAGAGATCGACCGCCGTGCGGAATCGATGCATATCCCGGTATTCCTCGTGCATACCGCGTTTAAGATCACCTCGCCAAATGGAAAAAGCTACAGCGAACGGCTGGACACGGTAAAAACCGAGAAACAGCTCAGCGCCATCTTTGATGATTTCATCAGCATGGTGCCGATGGGGCAGACACTGTTTGGTTCACTTAACCCGGTACACACCGGCGGGCCGATGCAGGTCAGCATTGCCTTTGCGGAAAAGCATACCGACGGCTACCCGTGGAAAATCGACGGTACGGTGCGTCAGGAGGTCTTCTCCCTGCGTGGCGGCTTGTGGTTCGGCACTTATCATCTGCTGAACTATCCGGCGAATTACAGTGAGCCGCTGTACCGCTTTGCGGACTTTAACGCGGGCTGGTATGCCAGTCGTAACGCGGCATTTCAGAATGCGGTCAGCCGCGCGAGCGGCGTGAAGCTGGCACTGGATGGCGATCTTATTGCCTACGGCAGCAGCGAGGCTGGCACCACGGAGCGGGCGGTGCGGAAATTATCGAACAGGCTTGGCATGAGTGAGAGCGACATTCGCCATCAGCTTGAGAAAGGCGATAGTCTGGCGTTTGAGAAAACCGAACTGTACAAGAAAGTCTTTACGCTTGCAGAACAGAAAAGTGGGAAAACGTTACCGAGGGCAATCCTGCCGGGTATTCAGCTGGAAAGCCCGAAGATCACGCGTAACCTGACAACCGCCTGGTTCGCAAAACGCGTGGATGACCGCCGGGCTCGCTGTATGGGGCTTTAAAAGCGACGGCGAAAACGCAGTACTAATGCCACAACGCCTAAAATCATACACCCTGCGAGGAAAGGAATGAGGCCAAACAGGGTGCTTACGCCAAAGCCAATTTCCACTCGCGGGCGTCCGTTATCCTGCACCTGCATAAGGTGTTCATAGACTCCTGGTGCATGAACCAGCATATTGAGTAGCTGCGAACCCGCCCAGAAACAGAACAAGACAAACAGGGCATAAGCGATATTACCCGCCGTGGAGGTTTTTGGTTGTTTACCGCCAAAAATCGGTTTCGACAATGTAAAGTCAGCCATCACGACCTCCCGATAAATCACTCTGTTTTATATGCGTCTTACAAGGTGAGTTTGACAGGTCATAGCATTTGTCAATATCAGAATCGTGTTAATTTACCCTAAGGAATTCTCCTGGATTGTTGAATTCTGCAGCGCATCACAATTTCTTAACTTAATTGAAACAACAGCGTGTTTCAGAATTTCCGCATCAGCCACAGACCTCGTCATAAATCTGTGAGAGGATATCTTTTTTTCCTGCCGGAGTTTGTCATGAAGCTCACTTCCAAACTACGCCGTGACTGGCATTACTACGCCTTTGCTATCGGGCTGATCTTTATTCTTAACGGTGTCGTGGGGCTGTTGGGATTTGAAGCAAAAGGGTGGCAAACGTATGCCGTGGGTCTGGTGACCTGGGTTATCAGCTTCTGGCTGGCGGGGATGATTATCCGCCGTCGTCCTGAAGAGACGACAGCGGATGAGACGGAAACGGCGAAGAGTCCCGATTAACCGTTTACGGAGCTTTTCAGGGCGCTGTCCGCAGCATGACGCTCCAGCGCCAGTTCAATCAGGCGGGTGATGAGTGCTGAGTAGCTAAGCCCGCTGGCCTGCCACAGCTTGGGATACATGCTGATGTTGGTGAAGCCCGGCAGGGTGTTGATTTCATTAATCACCACCTCGTTTTCAGGCGTCAGGAACACATCCACGCGCGCCATGCCGCTGCAGCCGAGCGTCTGATAAGCGTTAATCGCGATCGCGCGGATCTTATCGTTGATTGCCGGATCGATATTCGCAGGCACAACAACCTGGGCGCCTTTATCATCAATGTATTTGGTGTCGTAAGAGTAGAAATCACTGTTTAACACCACTTCACCGCAGGTGCTTGCCTGTGGGAAATCGTTGCCCAGCACGGCGCACTCAATTTCGCGGCCTTTGATGCCCTGCTCAACCACCACTTTATGGTCAAACTCAAACGCCAGGCTGACCGCTTGCGTGAACTGCGCTTCGCTTGTCACCTTGCTGACCCCGACGGAAGACCCCTGGTTTGCGGGTTTCACAAACAGCGGCAGGCCCAGCTGACCGGAAATCTGAGCGAAGCTGTGTTGGTCACGGTTGGCGCGGGTGAGGGTGACAAACGGCGCAATATTCAGCCCCGCATCACGCAGCAGGCGCTTGGTGACGTCTTTATCCATGCAGGCAGCGGAACCCAGCACATCAGAACCGACAAACGGCAGGTTGGCCATGCGCAGCATCCCCTGCAGCGAACCATCTTCGCCAAGGGTGCCATGAACGATAGGGAAGACCACGTCAATCTGGGCGAGAGACTGCGCATTACCGGCGTCGATGAGTTGCCCTTGCACCACGCCGGGTACGGTAGCGACGCTGATTGCAGAAGGATTCAGGGCGATATGCGCCGGATCGTCAGCATTTAACAGATACTGGCTGGCATCGTTGACATGCCATTGCCCCTGTTTATCTATGCCCAGCAGCACCACGTCGAAACGGCTTTTATCGATTGCATCGACGATATTTTTGGCCGATTGCAATGAAACCTCGTGCTCCGCTGATTTTCCCCCAAAGACAATACCTACGCGCTGCTTTGCCATCTCACTCTCTTCCAGTCTGACGAAAAACCAATAACATACCACGATGCCCAGCGGGTTTCGCGGCCTTCTGCCATAATGTTTTGGGGAATGTTAAGGGGGGAGCGTGAAAGGAAAAACTCTGCTGACCGTTTTCATTATTGCGGCTGTCGCAACGGTGGGGTATCGCTGGTTGCCGTCTTACTACAACCCTTTCACGCCGCTACATCTCGACGACCCGCCAGGCCGCATTACCCAGTATAAGCTTCGGAACTTAACGCCCCAGGCGTGCACGAGCCTGTTATCGCAGGCCAATCAACGCGCGCTTATCCGCACACAACCGGTCGCAGACAGCGGTGGGGAGTGTCCACTCCGTAACGTCGTCCGGGTACGTAACTTCGGTCCGGTCAGCCTGAACAGCAGTTTCCTTGCGAGCTGCCCGCTGGCGCTCAGTTCTGCCTTGTTTATCAGCCAGCAGGCCCGGCCACTCACCAGAAGCTATACGGGAAGTGAGCTGACGCGTATTGAGCATCTCGGCAGCTTTGCCTGCCGCAACATTTACCATCGCCCCGACGCGCGACGCAGTGAACATGCCACGGCAGAGGCACTGGATATCACGGCGTTTGTGCTGGCGAACGGTGAGAAGGTCACGGTACAAAACGGCTGGAAGGCGACCAAAACGCAGCCATGGCTGAAAGGCATGCTGGCGGCGAGCTGCAGCTATTACGGCAACAGCCTGGGGCCAGAGTATAACGCTGCCCATGCCAGCCACTTTCACCTGGGGATGCGCGGTTTTGGTCTCTGCCGCTGAAGCATAATATTCCGTCAGAAAATGGATGATTTGTGACTTATTTCACAAATATGATGACTGGGAAGATAAAACACCAAAGTCGGCAAGGGCGCATCTCTGGTGCGACGTCATAACGCGTAACTTGCTAATCTGTCGGCGAATTCGCCTAAAAATGAAGACTATTTCTTTTATGGAATCCTGGAAAGTAAATCTCATCTCGGTCTGGTTCGGGTGCTTCTTTACCGGGCTGGCCATCAGCCAGATATTGCCCTTCCTGCCACTGTACGTGTCGCAGCTGGGCGTTACCTCCCATGAAGCGCTCTCCATGTGGTCAGGTCTGACGTTCAGCGTCACGTTTCTGGTCTCTGCCATTGTCTCGCCGATGTGGGGCAGTCTGGCCGACCGCAAAGGGCGCAAGCTGATGCTGCTGCGCGCATCGCTGGGGATGGCGATAGCCATTCTGCTGCAGGCCTTTGCCACTAACGTATGGCAGCTCTTTTTCCTGCGAGCGGTGATGGGGCTGACGTCCGGGTATATTCCGAATGCCATGGCGCTGGTGGCCTCGCAGGTGCCCCGTGAACGCAGCGGCTGGGCGCTAAGTACGCTCTCTACTGCTCAGATAAGCGGGGTCATTGGCGGCCCGCTGCTAGGGGGCTTCCTCGCCGATCATGTGGGGTTGCGCGCGGTGTTTATCATTACGGCCATCCTGCTGGTGGTCAGTTTTCTGGTCACGCTCTTCCTCATTAAAGAGGGAGGACGCCCCGTCATCAGCAAAGCTGAACGCCTGAGCGGCAAGGCCGTCTTCGCCTCGCTGCCCTATCCGGGCCTGATGATCAGCCTGTTTGTGACCACCATGGTGATCCAGCTTTGCAACGGTTCGGTCGGCCCGATTCTGGCGCTGTTTATTAAGTCGATGGAGCCAGACAGCAATAATATTGCTTTCCTCAGCGGGATGATTGCTGCCGTCCCGGGCGTATCAGCCCTCATTTCGGCGCCACGCCTTGGAAAACTGGGCGACAGGATCGGCACGGCGCGTATCCTGATGGCCACGCTGATTTTTGCGGTGGTGCTCTTTTTCGCAATGTCGTTTGTCACTTCTCCGCTTCAGCTTGGCGTGCTGCGGTTTCTGCTGGGCTTTGCCGATGGTGCGATGTTACCCGCGGTGCAAACATTGCTGGTGAAATATTCCAGTGACCAGGTAACGGGCCGTATTTTTGGCTATAACCAGTCGTTTATGTATTTAGGTAACGTTGCCGGTCCGCTTATGGGAGCCGCTGTTTCGGCAATGGCCGGTTTCCGTTGGGTATTTGCTGCTACCGCTATTGTGGTGCTGATAAATATTATTCAACTGGCTATTGCACTGCGTCGCCGCAGACAAATGGCGGAGGCGAAGTCGGCGCGATAACCGTTTCGTAGATGTATTATATATTCTTATGGTCGCCGCATTTTTATATAACTAAATGCGGCGTTTTTTATAGAAAAACGTTTCGCTGAAAGCCGCGAGGAATCTATTTTTCCTGCCGCATCACTTTTGCATAACATAATAAATTTCTTCTCTTTGCATAATGGATTCAGAATGCTAAGTTCAGACAAAACGGATAAGGAAATAGCACCATGAAAAATCTCATTGCTGAGTTGTTGGTCAAGCTTGCACAAAAGGAAGAAGAGTCAAAAGAGTTGGTCGCCCAGGTTGAAGCGCTGGAAATTGTGGTCACCGCGCTGCTGCGACAAATGGCGAAAAACGAACAACAGACGTTGATTGAGAACGTTGAAGGCGCGCTGGAAAGCGTCAGACCCGATTCCCAGGTGCCGGTTGAGGATGCTGAAATGCTCCGCCAGTACGTAAAAAAGCTGTTAAGGCATCCTCGCAACTAAACCATCACGGAACCTGACGGCGTGTCATAGAATTGTCATGCAGGATGCCTATAGTCGCTCTGTTTTATTTTTTATGTATTTGTACATGGAGAAAATAAATTGAAACAGAGCGCACTTTTCATCGCATTACTTCCCCTGTTAATGTCACCCGCTATTTATGCCGACAATCACAATACCAGCGTGCTGGATAATCGTGCGGCCAAAGGGGATATCACCCAGCCTGGCGGCGCGCGCCGGTTGACTGAAGATCAAACCGCCGCCATTCGCGCTTCGCTGAATGAGAAACCTGCTAAAAACATTATTCTGCTGATTGGCGACGGGATGGGCGATTCCGAAATAACGGCAGCACGAAATTATGCCGAAGGCGCGGGCGGCTTTTTTAAAGGTATCGACGCACTGCCTCTCACCGGACAATATACCCATTACGCGCTGGATAAAAAAACCGGTAAACCCGATTACGTGACGGATTCTGCTGCCTCTGCCACGGCGTGGTCCACCGGTGTGAAAACCTATAATGGTGCGCTGGGTGTGGATATTCACGAAAAAGATCACCAGACCATTCTGGAGATGGCTAAAGCGGCGGGACTGGCTACCGGCAACGTCTCTACGGCTGAACTTCAGGATGCAACGCCAGCGGCGCTGGTAGCGCATGTCACCTCGCGTAAATGTTACGGCCCGTCGGTGACCAGCGAAAAATGCCCGACTAACGCGCTGGAAAAGGGCGGCAAAGGCTCGATTACGGAACAACTGTTGAACGCACGTCCTGACGTGACGCTGGGCGGCGGGGCGAAAACCTTCGCGGAAACCGCAACGGCGGGCGAATGGCAGGGCAAAACGCTGCGTGAGCAGGCGCAGGCTCGTGGCTATCAGCTGGTGAGTGATGCATCTTCTCTGGCGGCGATTACCGAAGCAAGCCAGGATAAACCGCTGCTGGGTCTTTTCTCTGATGGCAACATGCCGGTGCGCTGGGAAGGGCCAAAAGCGTCCTACCACGGCAACATTGATAAGCCTGCCGTAACCTGTACGCCAAACCCAAAACGTACCGACAGCATCCCGACGCTGGCGGCGATGACCGATAAAGCGATCTCACTGCTGAGCAAGAGTGAAAAGGGCTTCTTCCTGCAGGTGGAAGGCGCGTCTATCGATAAACAGGATCATGCGGCTAACCCGTGCGGTCAGATTGGTGAGACGGTCGATCTGGACGAAGCAGTGCAGAAGGCACTTGAGTTCGCGAAGAAAGACGGCAACACCCTGGTGGTCGTTACCGCAGACCATGCGCACGCCAGCCAGATCATCCCAGCGGATACCAAAGCACCGGGCCTGACGCAGGCGCTGAACACCAAAGATGGCGCGGTGATGGTGTTGAGCTATGGCAACTCTGAAGAAGAGTCCATGGAGCATACCGGAACCCAGCTGCGCATTGCAGCATACGGTCCGCATGCGGCAAACGTGGTAGGGCTGACCGATCAAACGGATCTGTTCTACACCATGAAAGCGGCTTTGGGGCTGAAATAATAAAAGCCCGGCGGAAATCACATCTGCCGGGTGGTTTTTTTCCTGTCACGAACCAGACTTACAGTGAATGTTCACAAAAGGATGGTGCAATGAAAACAACATTACTGGTTACTCTGCTCTCGGGTCTGTTTCTGATCTCATCGGCGAACGCGGAAGAGAAAACATTAACGCCGCAGCAGCAACGCATGACCACCTGTAATCAACAGGCGACCGCGCAGAGCCTGAAGGGTGATGCCCGTAAGACCTACATGAGCGGTTGCCTCAAAAACGGTGCCGCGAAACCGGGTGAGAAAAGCCTGACGCCGCAGCAGCAAAAAATGCGCGAGTGTAATGCGAAAGCGACCGAACAGTCCCTGAAAGGCGACGATCGCAGCAAGTTCATGAGTGCCTGTCTGAAGAAAAACGTGTAGTCCTATCGGGTGAGTGGCCCCGGCGGCTCACCCGAAATTTCATACTTTCCCCGTAAGCCCCCTCTCTATAATTTGGGAAATATTTCAGAATATTCCCAAAAATGATGAATGATGAATCTTATTACAATATAAAGCGCATTCGGGAAGAGTGGAATATGACCCTTTCTCAGGATGACCCACACCGTACCGGGATCCCGTTTGCCCGGCGAGCCCGGCTGGCGCGTGTTGTCGGACTGGCAGCGATGTTCTTCCCCCTCTCTGGCGTGCTGGTCACCTTTTCTGTATCCGGCGTCTGGTGGTTGTTCCTGGTGGGGTGGGCATTTATCTGGCCCCATTTCGCCTGGCAGTGGTCCTGCCGCTCTGCTTCTCCTCATCAGCAGGAACATTTTAATCTGAAGATTGATGCCATTATTGCCGGGCTTTGGATCGGCATGATGGGGATCAATGCGCTACCTACGGCAGCGCTGCTGATGATGGTGGGAATGAACATGATGGGGGCCGGCGGCTGTCGGCTGTTTTTTACCGGCATCATGTTAACCCTTCTGTCTTCCCTGGTGACGCTCCCCGTCGTGGGCCGGGTGGCTGTCTTTAACCCGGAGCCTCTGGCATGGGGCTTAACGCTTCCCGTGCTGGTGTTATATCCGATGCTTTTTGCCTGGCTCAGCCATCGTACTGCCATCAGGCTTGCAGAGCATAAACGGCGGCTGGAGCTGATGAGTACTCGCGACGGCATGACCGGCGTCTTTAATCGCCGGCACTGGGAAGTGCTGCTGAGAAATGAATTTGAACACTGTCGCCGCAACCACTGCACCGCCACGATTTTGCTTATCGATATCGATCATTTTAAGAATATCAATGACACCTGGGGCCACGATGTGGGTGATGAAGCGATCATTGCCCTGACGCGGCAACTGCAGCTAACGGTGCGTTCCGGGGATGCGATAGGCCGTTTTGGCGGGGATGAGTTTGCGGTGATCATGTCCCGGACGGCGGCTGACAGTGCCATCGCCGTGATGTCACGCGTACATGAGAGGCTGGAAACGCTGTCGTTACCGTGTGCGCCCAAGGAATCTCTGCGTATTAGCGTCGGTGTCGCGCCCTGGGGACCGCAGTTCGGGCACTATCGGGAGTGGTTAAAAGCGGCCGATGTGGCGCTGTATAAGGCCAAAAATGCCGGACGCGGCCGCACCGAGGTGGCCGCCTGACGTCCGGAGCAGATAATCAGGATTTACTCAGTTTCTCTGATTTTTCCATGCATTTTGTCATCGCTTCAATAACGGCCGAACGGAAGCCGCGTTCTTCCAGCACCCGCACCGCCTCGATAGTGGTTCCGCCAGGCGAGCAGACCATATCTTTCAGTTCACCCGGATGCTTACCGGTCTCCAGCACCATTTTGGCAGAGCCCATCACGGCCTGTGCAGCGAATTTATACGCCTGCGCTCGTGGCATACCGCCAAGCACCGCGGCGTCGGCCATCGCTTCTAAAAACATAAAGACATACGCAGGCGCTGAACCGCTCACTCCCACTACCGGATGGATCATGGATTCGGCAATGACTTCCGCTTCACCGAAGCAGCGGAAGATGTTCAGGACATCCGCCACGTCTTCCGACGTCACCAGCGCGTTAGGCGTGACGGAGGTCATGCCGGCGTTGACCAGTGATGGGGTATTCGGCATAGCGCGTACGATTTTACGGTCATGACCCAGCGCGCGCGCCAGCTGATCGAGCGTGACGCCCGCGGCAATCGATACGACCAGCGTCTCTTTGTTCAGGCTGGTGGTGATGTCGCTCAGCACTTTGATCATGATGTTCGGCTTGACGGCGCCAAAGACAATATCGGCTACCTGAGCCACTTCCTGGGCGCTTTCGGCTGCGTTGATCCCGTACCGATCGCGTAACGCGGCGACGTTGTCCGGTGATGGGGTGTAGACCCAAATCTGACCCGGCAGCACCTGTCCGCTGGCGATCAGGCCACCCAGGATGGCTTTGCCCATGTTACCGCAGCCGATAAACCCGATTTTCTTATCCATCACGATTCTCCGTCATTATGCGTTGTTTTCTCTGATTGATAGCTTAACAACGAAATGCAGGCGACAATAGTCGGCAGAATCATTATGGGGAGACAATATGGCGATTTGGGTTGATGCGGACGCGTGTCCGAATGTGATTAAAGAGATTTTATTCCGCGCGGCCGAGCGCGTGCAGATGCCGCTTACGCTGGTGGCGAACCAGAATATTCGCGTACCACCTTCCCGATTTATTCGCGCGTTGCGGGTTCCGGCCGGCTTTGACGTGGCGGATAACGAGATTGTGCGTCTGTGTAGCCCTGAGGATCTGGTGATCACGGCGGATATCCCGCTGGCCGCGGAAGTGATTGAAAAGGGAGCGGCGGCGCTGAACCCGAGAGGGGAGCGTTATTCGCCGGCGACCATTCGTGAAAGACTCACCATGCGTGATTTTATGGATACGCTTCGCGCCAGCGGCGTGCAGACCGGCGGGCCAGACAGCCTGTCCCAGCGCGATCGCCAGCAGTTCGCCGCAGAGCTTGATAAGTGGCTGCTCGAAGTCAAGCGTCGCACTGCGTAATGATAACCATTGTCACTTTGTGGTACAGTATGGCCTCCGCAGGGTTGTCATCCCGTACCGCTTTGCAGTAAAGTAAACGCAACATCTTCTGCAATTATTTCTTTACGCTCTTCGGCCATCCGGCATCAAGGGGAACACCTGGTTATGACCCAACCCATCTTTTTAGTTGGCCCCCGCGGCTGTGGGAAAACCACCGTTGGCCTGGAACTGGCACGCGCGTGCGATCGTCAGTTTGTTGATACCGACCACTGGCTGCAAACCGAAGCCGGGAAAAGCATCGCGGAAATCGTTGAGCAAGAGGGGTGGGGGAGCTTTCGCGCTCGTGAAACGGCCGCGCTGAAGGCGGTCACCACGCCGTCTGCTGTTATCGCAACCGGTGGCGGAATTGTTCTCGCCGAGTGTAACCGTCGCTTTATGCGCGAAAAAGGGATTGTCATCTACCTCAGCGCACCCGTTTCGGCCCTGGTAGGGCGGCTGGAAGCATTTCCGGAAGAGGGACAACGTCCTGCGCTGACCTCCCGGCCGCTCAGCGAAGAGGTGAGCGAAGTGCTGGCCGAACGCGATGCGTTATACCGCGAAGCGGCACACCACGTTGTGGATGCTTCCGCTTCACCCGAGGACGTGGTAATTCAGATTATTACCGCCCTGCGTTTGGCTTGTGCCAGCTAAGCGGCGTCTATACTTATAGCTCAGACATAAAAAAAGGATGAGCTATGCCAACCAGACCTCCCTATCCACGTGAAGCACGCATCGTTACCGTTGAAAAAGGCAATGGCGATCAAACCGTCACCTGGTATCAGCTGCGTGCCGATCACCCCAAACCAGACTCTCTGATCAGTGAACATGAAACTGAACAGGAAGCGCTGGATGCCAAACGGCGCTACGAAGATCCTGATAAGTCGTGAAAGAATTCCTAAAGGGCTAAATACCGTGCCTGAATCACACTTTTTACTCATCGCAAATGTTAAGCAGGAGTTAATATTTAGTTATTACAGGTAACTCCGTAATGGGCAGGCGATCTTTACATTTCGCGATGGGGATCACCTGCTACGCTTGGTGCTGTTTTGTTGAAAAAACGAACTGTGCAGCGTAGTGAGCCTGTACCTGTGTGAAAGATTTAGCGGTAATGGAAGGCGATGAAGATGAAGGCGACGTTGGCGATCCTCACTATTGGTGTGGTCCCTGTAAGCGAAGTGTTACCGCTCTTAACCGAGCATGTATCTGAACAACAGATAACGCATCTAAGCCTGCTGGGGAAGATGAGTCGGGAAGAGGTCATGGAAGACTACGCTGTAGAGGCGGGGGAGGATCCCCTGGCGACGTTATTAAGTGACGGTAAACTGGCGCATGTTTCGCGTCAGAAAATCGAGCGCTCGCTGCAGAGCGTAATAGAAGTGCTCGATAATCAAGGCTATGACGTTATTTTACTGATGAGTACTGCACCTGTTAAGGGACTCATCGCGCGTAATGCGATTTTGCTGGAGCCGATGCGGATCATTCCGCCGCTGGTGGCCTCCATTGTTGACGGGCATCAGGTGGGGGTCATTGTTCCCATTGAAGAGCTCATGGACAACCAGACGGCAAAATGGCACGTACTCGAAAAAATGCCTTTGTATGCGCTGGCCAATCCCTTCTGGGACAGCGAGGTTGCGCTGATTGAGGCGGGACGGGAACTGCTGGAGAGAGGGGCCGATGTGTTGATTCTGGACTGCCTTGGATTCCACCAGCACCACCGTGATTTACTGCAAAAGGCGCTGGATGTCCCGGTGCTGTTGTCCAATGTTCTGATGGCCCGGCTGGCCGCAGAGCTGTTGATCTAATGATTTTGCGTGACAGGTGATGATCATGGCCCCTATAGTGAATTTTTATCTAAAAATATAAGGGCCAGTTCATGCTTCAAAGTAACGAATACTTTTCCGGTAAAGTGAAATCCATTGGTTTTACCAGCAGCAGCACTGGCCGCGCCAGTGTCGGCGTTATGGCTGAAGGGGAATACACCTTTGGTACAGCCGAAGCTGAAGAGATGACGGTGATCAGCGGTGCGCTCAACGTCTTACTGCCGGGGGAAACAGAATGGAAAGTTTACTCTGCCGGACAAGCGTTCAACGTCCCTGGCCACAGCGAATTCCATCTGCAGGTTGCTGAACCGTCCTCTTATCTGTGCCGCTACCTGAAATAAAACGTTTTATACCCTCTCCCTGTCGGGAGAGGGTCACTGCAGGCATTACCGCTGCGCTTCGCCGCCGAGGCCTTCTACCAGATTCTGAATTAACGCTGCCAGCTCTCCGGTCATCAGGATAAAGTCCGCGTCAAAGCGCTGGGCGTAATCTTCACGATCGATATCTTCGTTCTGATCGCGCAGCTCATCGCAGAATTTCAGACGCTTCACCGAGCCGTCATCGCACATCACAAACTGAATACGCTGCTGCCAGTCGAGTGCCAGTTTGGTCACCACTTTGCCCGCTTCAATGTGTACGGCGATCTCGTCGCTCACCAGATCCTGCTTTTTCGCGCGGATCACGCCGCCATCTTCGAGCAGAGCTTTGAGCTCAGCTTCATCAAGGATCTGGAAGCCCTGGGCCGCTGTACCGCTGCGCACCCATTCGGTCAGGGTCAGTTCAATCGGCGTTTCCAGCGCCAGCGGAACGACCGGTAACGATCCGATGCTTTTGCGCAGCAGGGCCAGCGTATCTTCCGCTTTTTTGGCGCTGGCGCAGTCCACCATGATCAACCCGTTAACGGTATCGATCCACATCATTGTCTGGCTGAAACGGCTAAAGGCGCGCGGCAGCAGAGAGTGAAGAACTTCGTCTTTCAGCGAATCTTTTTCGGTTTTTTTCAGCTTGCGACCCTGTTCGGCTTCAAGCTTGAAAATTTTCGCTTCGAGCGCCTGCTTGACCACCGGCGTGGGCAGAATTTTTTCTTCTTTGCGGGCGCAGACGATGATTTGACCCGTGCTGCTGGCGTGGGTCAATGCATCGCTTTGTGAACCCATTGGAGGAACCCAACCGGTTTTTGCCATATCCTGGCTACCGCAAGGGGAAAAGCTATAAGCGGCTAACTGTTTTTCCATCTCTTCTGCACGCAGCGAAACGTCGCGGCTGAGACGGTAAACCATCAAATTTTTGAACCACAGCATGATAATTTCCACGGCCTTGTCGTTAAATCAGCGGGCATGATAACGAATTGTCGCATCGCTTGCATTGCTAATCGGGAAGCGGGCTTCTACTCTGTTGATAATCAAAATAATGAGGAGTGTCTTGTGCGTATTGGGATTGATTTGGGCGGCACCAAAACAGAAGTCATCGCACTGAGCGAGCTGGGGGAGCAACTGTTCCGCCACCGTCTGCCTACGCCGCGCGATGATTATCACCAGACTATCGAGACGATTGCCCGGCTGGTCGACATGGCTGAGCAGGCGACAGGGCAGACCGGCACCGTTGGGATGGGGATCCCGGGCTCAATCTCGCCCTATACCGGGGTGGTTAAAAACGCCAACTCCACCTGGCTCAACGGTCAGCCTTTTGATAAAGATTTAAGTCAGCGCCTGAACCGGGAAGTGCGTCTGGCAAATGACGCCAACTGTCTGGCCGTCTCCGAAGCCATTGACGGTGCCGCCGCAGGGGCCCAGACCGTTTTTGCGGTCATTATCGGGACCGGCTGTGGCGCAGGCGTGGCCCTGGGCGGGCGCGCTCATATTGGCGGCAACGGTACGGCGGGCGAGTGGGGACATAACCCCTTGCCGTGGATGGATGACGATGAACTTAAATACCGCGCCGAGGTGCCGTGCTATTGCGGCAAGCAGGGCTGTATTGAGACGTTTATCTCCGGCACCGGTTTTGCCACCGATTACCACCGCCTGAGTGGCCAGCCACTCAAGGGGAACGAAATTATGCGCCGGGTCGGGGAACACGATCCGGTGGCTGAGCTGGCTCTCAGCCGCTATGAAATGCGGCTGGCGAAATCCCTGGCGCACGTGGTGAATATCCTTGACCCTGACGTGATTGTGCTCGGCGGCGGGATGAGCAACGTCGACCGTTTATATGCCACGGTGCCGAATCTGGTGAAGCAGTGGGTCTTCGGCGGCGAGTGTGAAACCCCGATCCGCAAAGCGGTGCATGGGGACTCCAGCGGCGTGCGCGGCGCCGCGTGGCTCTGGCCACTATAGCCTTCTCCCTCTCCCTACGTGAGAGGGGCAGGATGAGGGTGCCCTCATGCAGGGCACCCTCACTCCACCGCAAACACCTTATCCAGCTTGCTATACCCCAGCCCGTTAATCTTCTTCACTTTGATCTGCACCGGGATCCGCTCTTTCATCGCCTCGACGTGGCTAATCACGCCAATGGTTTTCCCGGTGGCGTTCAGCGCGTCGAGCGCATCCAGGGCGGTATCCAGCGTTTCGCTGTCGAGCGTGCCGAAGCCTTCATCCATGAACAGCGAATCGATGCGTGTCTTGTGGCTCACCAGATCGGAAAGCGCCAGCGCCAGTGCCAGGCTAACAAGGAAGCTTTCGCCGCCGGAGAGGGTACGGGTATCGCGCACCGCGTCCGCCTGCCAGGTATCCACTACTTCGAGTTCCAGCGCATCGCTGACCTTGCGCTGCAGCAAATAGCGCCCGTGCAGGCGATTTAGCTGCTGGTTGGCAAGCCAGACCAGATTATCCAGCGTGAGCCCCTGGGCAAACTTACGGAACTTGTCACCGGTGCTGGAACCTATCAGCGAATTCAGATAGCTCCAGTCATCAGCCAGCCGCGCGGCCTCTTCAATATGCTGCATGAGCGCCTGCTGGTGCTGACGGTTATCGCTGTCCTGTTTAAGCTGCTGGCGGATTTCACCCTGATGAGTGGTGTTCTCCCGAAGCTGTTGCCCGAGTTGCTGTAGCTGCAACTGCAGGGTTGGCGCGTCGAGTTCCAGCCCTTCCGGTCGCTGCGTCTGATGGGCCTGCAGCTGCTGGTTTGCCTGTGCGAACAGCGCAGTTGCCTGCTGAAGCTGGTTTTCCAGGGTCTGCTTACGGTGTTCAAGACGGCGGATAGTCTCTTCATCAAGCAGTGCAGCCAGAAAGGCCTCCCGATCGGCGAAGCAGCTTGCGGTCAATGCGGCGGTGAAGTGCGTCGTGGCGTGCTGCAGCCGTTCGCTTTCGAGGCTTTCCTGCTGTTGCAGTGTGGCAAGCTGGCTCTGAAGAGAAACGCATTCGTCGTGCGTTGCGCGCCAGTTATCAGGAATGGCCGGTTCGGTTTCTGTGTCGTTTGTGGCGGGCAGGGTGTCGAGCAGCGGCATCAGAGCCGTCATGCGCTCCTGCATGACGCCATGCTGAGTCTGTTTTTCCTGCCACTGTGCGAACTCGGTTTCTCGTTCGTTCAGCCAGGCAGCCTCTGTGCCTTCTTCCGGGACGTTGAGTGACAGCGTAAGCAGGGTCGTTTCCAGCGCCTGGCGCGTGGCCGTCAGCTGCTGTTGATACTGACGCGCCTGCGCGTCCTGTTCATTCAGCTGTTGCTGCAGCGTCAGACGCTGGCTCAGCTGGTAAAGCTGACGCTCATACTGCTCTTGTTCGTTCATCCACGGGGCAATATCTTCCTGAATATTCAGAGTGATATTCAGGGACGCGCAAACGGATTGCCACTCTTTAGTGAGCGCTTGCTCCTCCTGAGAGAGCGTCTGAGCGTCGTCTGTCTCACGCTGGATCTGCCGGGTCAGGGCATTCACCTGGCCGAGAACTAACAATCCTTCCTCTTTAAGCGCAGCGACCTCTTTGGCTAACTGGTCGCGACGCTGCTGGTTGGCACTCAGCTCCAGCGCCTGATACGCAGTGACCGCCGGGTGCGAGGTTGAGCCGCATAGCGGGCAGGGCTGTCCCGCCTGCAGCTGCGCACGCTCTGCCTCCAGACTTTTAATCTTCTCTTCCTGTCTGCAGAGCGTTTCAAGATCCAGATAATGTTGGTTTTTCTCTTTGTACTGCTGGCGACGCAGCGTCAGCGTTTCATTGAGTTTTACCTGCTCTGTCTGGGCTTTCTGCAGGCTTTCACCGTTCTGGCGCAGACGCTGTTGCAGCGGCAGATAACGGGCCTGAAGCGACATCAGCCGCTGGCGGAAAGCCCGTGACTGAGCCTGTTGCTCCATCGCCACGCTGACCTCGTCAGCCGTGAGCGTCAGGGCGTTTTCCGGCATCTCTGCCAGCTTCTGGCGTAATTCAGCAATGCGCGTGGAAAGCGTGGCGATCTGATGTTTATCGCGATTCAGCTGTGCAAAATGGGCGCGCCAGCCTGCTATCTCCTGGCCCCACTGACGATACCGCTCGTGCTCTGCCAGCCATTGTGCCAGCGCCGTAAGGTCGGTCTGCAGTTGTGCATGGCTACGCTGGGCCGTATTACGGATACGCGAGCGCAGCGCGGTTTTTGCTTGTAAGCGAGCATTTACTTCAACAATGCGTTGCTTCGTTTGCCCCAGCCGGGTGGTTTGCTCTTGCTGGCTGTCCCACAGTGGTCGCAGCTGGGCGGCGGGGTGAGCAAGCTGGAGCGTTGCCAGCTCGGGCGCAGCCTCGGTCAGTGCCTGTTGCGCCTGTTGCTGCAAGGTGGCAACGCGTTGCTGCTCACGTATAAGCTCGTCATTGCGCGTAAGCCACTGAAAATCTTTCTGTTGATTCTGCTGTTGCGCCAGCAGCGTTTTTTCTTCGTCAGTAAGTGCCTGCAAACTTTGCTGTAACTGCTGCTGTTGCTCTTCACTCAACAATACGACGCCTGCAGCCTGTGCTTCATACACCTCAAGGGCGTTACGCGCGGCTTTGTGTTTCTCAAACACCATGGCGGAAATCTGCCCGTAGATCTCGGTTCCGGTCAGTTCTTCCAGCAGTTCGGCGCGGTCGGAAGGTCTGGCATTGAGGAAGGCGGCAAATTGCCCCTGAGAGAGCAGCATTGAGCGGGTAAAACGGCCATAATCCAGCCCGGTGAGGGCGGCCGTTTGTTCCAGTTTATCCGACACTTTGTCGGCCAGAATTTTACCGTCCTCACAGCGTACCAGCTCGACGCGTGGGGCCTGAAGATTACCGTCGGGCTGATTTCGCGCGCGGTTCTGACTCCAGAAAGCGCGATAGGCAATACCTTTGACTTCAAACTCAACTTCGGCAAGGCATTCGGCCGTGTCGCGCGTCATCAAATCGTTTTGTGCCTGGGAGACTTTCTGCAGGCGCGGCGTTTCGTGATACAGCGCCAGACAAATGGCGTCGAGCAGGGTCGTTTTCCCTGCGCCGGTAGCCCCGGTAATCGCAAACAGTCCGTTGCTGGCAAACGGCTCCGCGGTAAAATCGATTTTCCACTCACCCTTCAGTGAGTTGAGATTTTTCAGACGCAGGCTGAGGATTTTCATGCGTTTTCTTCCTCATCGTTCAGGGCATGCAGGGTGTGCGTAAACAGCTCGTTCAGCCGTGCGCGTTTCGCGTCGTCAATTTCCTCGTGGGAGAGCCGGCGTTCAAAAACCTCTTCCACCCTGAGTTCGCTGAGCGTTTCGCGCTGAGCGCCGAGCAGAATTTTCTCGCGCTGCTCGCGGCTGCGGCGCACCAGCAGCACCTCTACCGGCAGGTCTTCCGTGAGTACCTGAATTTTACGCTGCACATCATGCAGGTAGTCGCCGCTGGCGATCTCAATATCCAGCCAGACCGGCGGGTTTTGTTCCACGCCGCGCCACTGTTCAAGCTGGGCGGTGATGGCGTCCAGATCGCCTTTCAGCACCGCCAGCGGCTGGGTGACGGGCACTTCCAGCGTGTCAACGGCGCTGAGCTTGCCGTCGCTAAAGCTCACCAGATGGACACTTTTGGCTTTGCCGGTCTCATCAAAACTCAGCGAGATGGGCGAGCCGCAGTAGCGAATGTGCTCGCAGCCGCCGATAACCTGCGCCCGGTGGATATGACCGAGGGCAATATACTCCGCGGGCGGGAAGTTTTGTGCCGGGAAAGCATCCAGCGTGCCAATATAAATGTCACGCACCGCGTCGCTTTTGCTGGCCCCAACGGTGGTGAGGTGCCCGGTGGCAATCACCGGAATCGCCTGGTCGCCGCGAAGGGCACAGGCCTGGGCATGCTGCTGGTGGTAATAGTCGGTGATGGCCTGCAGCAAATGCTGCTGTTTTTCTGCGCCGGAAAGCCCCGCCTGGCTTTGGACAATATCGCGCGGGCGTAAAAATGGGATCGGACACAGTACCGCACCCGGCGTCCCGTCGCGCTTTTTCAGGATCTGCGGCGCATGTCCTGCGCTGGCCACCACGGTAGTATTGAGAAACGCCAGAATATCGCGGGATTCATTTAACGTTGCGACGGAATCATGGTTGCCGGCAACAATCACCAGATGACAGCCCGTTTGCTGCAGATTGACGACAAAACGGTTATATAACTCGCGCGCATAGCTGGGGGGCGAGCCGGTATCGAAGATGTCACCCGCCACAATAATGGCGTCCACCTCATGAGAGCGGGCCGTATCCAGCAGCCAGTTCAGGAACGCTTCGTGTTCAGCCGCCCGGCTTTTGCTGTAAAAATTTTGACCCAGATGCCAGTCAGAGGTGTGTAGTATGCGCATTGCTGATCCGTGGCGAAAAAGAGAAAGCAGGATTATAAACTGTCAGGGAACAGAAAATAACCGCTGTAATAAAACAACAGTTTGCCCTTTATAGTGGTACTGTTTTTCATAAATCTGTCATAAATCTGACGCATAATGACGCCGCATTACAAACTTGTAACTTAAATAAGATAAAACAGGGCAAAGTATGGCGAGACGTATTCTGGTCGTAGAAGATGAAGCTCCGATTCGTGAAATGGTGTGCTTCGTGCTCGAGCAAAATGGCTTCCAGCCGGTTGAGGCGGAAGATTATGACAGCGCGGTGAACCAGCTGAATGAACCCTGGCCCGATCTGATTCTGCTCGACTGGATGTTGCCTGGCGGCTCCGGGCTGCAGTTTATCAAACACCTGAAACGTGAAGCGCTAACCCGCGACATACCGGTTGTGATGCTCACGGCGCGCGGTGAAGAAGAGGATCGCGTACGCGGTCTGGAAACGGGGGCGGACGATTACATTACCAAACCGTTCTCACCGAAAGAGCTGGTTGCCCGCATTAAAGCCGTGATGCGCCGCATTTCACCGATGGCGGTGGAAGAGGTGATTGAGATGCAGGGACTGAGCCTTGACCCTACCTCACACCGCGTCATGACCGGTGAAAACCCCCTCGATATGGGGCCTACCGAATTTAAACTTCTGCATTTCTTTATGACTCACCCGGAGCGCGTATACAGCCGCGAACAGTTGCTGAATAACGTCTGGGGAACTAACGTGTATGTCGAAGACCGGACGGTTGACGTACATATCCGCCGCCTGCGAAAAGCGCTGGAACTGAGCGGCCACGATCGCATGGTGCAGACGGTCCGCGGCACGGGTTATCGTTTTTCAACCCGTTTCTGAACAATGACAGGAGTGTGACGCGTGCTGGAACGTCTGTCATGGAAAAGGCTCGTCTTTGAACTGATCTTATGCTGTATTCCGGCCTTCATTCTGGGGGCCTTTCTTGGATATTTGCCGTGGTTTCTGCTGGCGTCGGTTACCGGGCTTCTGATCTGGCATTTCTGGAACCTGCTGCGCCTCTCGTGGTGGCTGTGGGTTGACCGAAGTATGACGCCTCCGCCGGGAAGCGGAAGCTGGGAGCCGCTGCTGTACGGTCTGCACCAGATGCAGATGCGTAACAAAAAGCGGCGTCGGGAGCTGGGAAGCCTGATCAAACGCTTCCGTAGCGGCGCTGAGTCGCTGCCGGATGCTGTCATTCTGACGACCGAAGAAGGGACGATCTTCTGGTGTAACGGCCTCGCGCAACAGCTGCTGGGCCTGCGCTGGCCGGACGATAATGGCCAGAACATCCTCAACCTTCTGCGTTATCCCGAGTTCACGCTGTACCTGAAAAAGCGTGATTTTACCCGCCCCCACAACCTGAAGCTCAATAATGGGCGCCATCTGGAAATCCGTGTGATGCCTTACAGCGACCAGCAGTGGCTGATGGTTGCCCGTGATGTCACCCAGATGCACCAGCTGGAAGGGGCGCGACGCAACTTCTTTGCCAACGTCAGCCACGAATTACGCACTCCGCTGACGGTGCTTCAGGGGTACCTGGAGATGATGCAGGAGCAAACGCTGGAAGGCGCGCCGCGCGAGAAAGCGTTGCATACGATGCGTGAACAAACGCACCGTATGGAAGGGCTGGTGAAACAGCTGCTGACGCTCTCGAAAATTGAGGCCGCCCCCTCGCTGGCATTGAATGACACCATTGATGTGCCGATGATGCTGCGGGTGGTGGAGCGCGAAGCGCAGACGTTAAGCCATAAAATGCATCAGCTGACCTTCGAGGTCGACAACACGCTCAAGGTGCTTGGCAGCGAAGATGAGCTGCGCAGCGCCATTTCTAATCTGGTGTATAACGCGGTGAATCATACGCCAGCGGGGACGGATATCGTGGTGCGCTGGCAGCACACGCCAACGGGCGCTGAGTTCAGCGTAGAGGATAACGGGCCGGGGATCGCACCTGAACACATCCCGCGTCTGACCGAGCGCTTCTACCGGGTGGATAAAGCGCGCTCACGGCAGACCGGCGGCAGCGGTCTGGGGCTGGCTATTGTGAAACACGCGGTGAATCATCATGAAAGCCGTCTCGATATTCAAAGCACGCTGGGTAAGGGAACCCGCTTCAGTTTCGTTATCCCGGAACGATTAATTGCCAAAAAGATCGCCTGACGACAGGCGTGTCAGTTTACCTTTCCACGGGCCAGCGTTTGCTGGCCCGTTTGCTTTGCAGTCAAGCGAAACGCGGCTGAATATTATACGGCTGGCTGTTTTTTGTTCGCATGATTAGCCATGGGTTTTTCTTATAATTAGCGTATTGTGCTGGTCTGATTTTTGATGCTGGCATATTGTTCTGGTTTCACGATCCCATCTTGCCTTTAAACGTTATAAGCGTTTAAATTGCGCCCCAGATACTGTCATACCGACTGTATTTGCGTGGTAAATCGAAAAACTATTCTTCTCCACGCCAGGACGGGAGCATATCCCGCTGAAATTGAGCAAATTTTCCGCTGTATCGTCCCGTCAGGGATAGCGAAAATCTCAATGTTTTCAACACCACATCCACAGGCAGTAAGGTTTTATGACCCATCACTTAAAATCGCGTGACATCATCGCGCTGGGCTTTATGACATTTGCGCTGTTCGTTGGCGCAGGCAACATCATTTTCCCTCCAATGGTTGGCTTACAGGCGGGTGAACACGTCTGGACCGCTGCGTTTGGTTTCCTGATTACTGCTGTGGGTCTGCCGGTACTGACCGTCGTCGCGCTGGCGAAAGTCGGTGGTGGCGTTGATAGCCTCAGCACCCCGATTGGCAAAGTGGCCGGCATTCTGCTGGCGACCGTCTGCTATCTGGCCGTTGGCCCGCTGTTTGCGACCCCGCGTACCGCGACCGTATCCTTCGAAGTGGGGATTGCCCCGCTCACTGGCGATGGCGCGATGCCGCTCTTTATCTACAGCCTGATCTACTTCGCGATTGTGATTCTGGTTTCCCTCTATCCGGGCAAGCTGCTGGATACCGTGGGTAACTTCCTGGCTCCGCTGAAAATCGTGGCGCTGATTGTGCTGGCGGTTGCGGCCATCGTCTGGCCCGCAGGCCCGATTAGCGATGCGATGGACGCCTATAAAAACGCCGCGTTCTCCAACGGCTTTGTGAACGGCTACCTGACGATGGATACGCTGGGCGCAATGGTGTTTGGTATTGTTATCGTGAATGCCGCACGTTCCCGCGGCGTGACGGAAGCGCGTCTGCTGACTCGCTACACCATCTGGGCTGGCCTGATGGCCGGTGTGGGGCTGACGCTGCTGTATCTGGCGCTGTTCCGCCTGGGCTCAGATAGCGCCATACTGGTCGATCAAAATGCCAACGGCGCGGCGATCCTCCATGCCTACGTGCAGCACACCTTTGGTGGTGCGGGTAGCCTGCTGCTGGCGGTACTGATTTTCCTGGCGTGCCTTGTCACCGCCGTGGGGCTGACCTGCGCCTGCGCTGAGTTCTTTGCTCAGTATCTGCCGCTCTCTTACCGCACGCTGGTCTTTATCCTGGGCATCTTCTCCATGGCGGTGTCAAACCTCGGTCTGAGCCACCTGATTCAGGTCTCTATCCCGGTGCTGACGGCCATCTATCCGCCATGTATCGTGCTGGTGGTGCTGAGCTTCACCCGCCCGTGGTGGAACAACTCGTCGCGAATTATTGCGCCAGCCATGTTTATCAGCCTGATTTTTGGTATCCTTGACGGGATTAAAGCATCCGCCTTTGCGCAAATACTGCCAGCCTGGACACAGCGTCTGCCGCTGTCCGAGCAAGGCCTGGCCTGGTTGATGCCTACCGTTGTTGCACTGGTTCTGGCTATTATCTGGGATCGTGCTGCAGGGCGTCAGGTCGCATCGAACGCCCATTAATCAACGGCAACAAACTGTTTAACCACGGGGCTTAAGGCCCCGTGGTTTTTTGTTTTTTTCGAGTTGAATGGCAAGATTTAAATGGAAAGCACTAACAAACTCAAACGTGGACTCAGCACCCGCCACATTCGCTTTATGGCGCTGGGATCCGCTATCGGTACCGGTCTTTTTTATGGCTCGGCAGATGCCATTAAAATGGCCGGTCCCAGCGTTCTGCTGGCCTACATCATCGGTGGCGTGGCCGCGTATATTATCATGCGCGCCCTCGGGGAGATGTCGGTTCACAATCCGTCTGCCAGTTCGTTCTCGCGCTATGCGCAGGAAAACTTAGGCCCGCTGGCGGGCTTCATCACCGGATGGACCTACTGCTTCGAAATTCTGATTGTGGCTATTGCCGACGTTACCGCCTTTGGCATCTACATGGGCGTCTGGTTCCCCGCGGTTCCGCACTGGATCTGGGTGCTGAGCGTGGTCCTGATCATCTGTGCCGTCAACCTGATGAGCGTGAAGGTGTTCGGTGAACTGGAGTTCTGGTTCTCCTTCTTCAAAGTTGCCACCATCATCATCATGATTATCGCGGGCTTCGGGATCATCATCTGGGGTATCGGCAACGGCGGTCAGCCAACGGGGATCCATAACCTCTGGAGCAACGGCGGCTTCTTCAGCAACGGCTGGCTCGGTATGGTGATGTCGCTGCAGATGGTCATGTTTGCCTACGGCGGGATCGAGATTATCGGCATTACCGCCGGGGAAGCGAAAGATCCGGAGAAATCCATTCCGCGCGCCATCAACTCAGTGCCAATGCGTATTCTGGTGTTCTATGTGGGGACGCTGTTCGTCATTATGTCCATCTACCCGTGGAACCAGGTGGGCACTAACGGCAGCCCGTTTGTGCTGACCTTCCAGCATATGGGCATCGCGTTTGCCGCCAGCATCCTGAACTTTGTGGTGCTGACCGCCTCGCTTTCGGCAATCAACAGTGACGTCTTTGGCGTGGGCCGCATGCTGCACGGAATGGCGGAGCAGGGCAGTGCGCCTAAGGTGTTTGCCAAAACCTCTCGTCGCGGCACGCCGTGGGTGACGGTAATGGTAATGACCGTAGCCCTGCTGCTGTCGGTCTACCTGAACTACATCATGCCGGAGAATGTGTTCCTGGTGATTGCGTCGCTGGCGACCTTCGCGACCGTGTGGGTGTGGATCATGATCCTGTTGTCGCAGATTGCGTTCCGTCGCCGTCTGTCACCGGAAGAGGCGAAAGCGCTGAAGTTCAAAGTGCCGGGTGGGGTGGTGACAACCGCTGTCGGTCTGGTCTTCCTGGTCTTTATCATCGCCCTGATTGGCTATCATCCGGATACCCGTATCTCCCTTTATGTGGGCTGCGCGTGGATCGTCCTGCTGCTGCTGGGCTGGATGTTTAAATGCCGCCGAGACCGTCAGCTGGCGCAGGCACAGTAATCTTCCCTCTCCCCGCAGAGGGACTGGAAGGAGGCATCCGCTCACGCTGATGCCTCCTCCCCCGTCCTCCTCCCTCAATAAACCTCGTCATGATGAGCTAACCTTAACCACCCTGTGGCAAGGTGACGTCAATTTCATCAAAGGGGATTCGTGATGTTAAACGCCTGGCACCTTCCGGTTGCCCCATTTGTTAAGCAAAACAAAGACAACCTTGTGATTACGCTCTGGCTGGCGGGGGAAAATCAGCCTGAACGCGTGACGCTACGCGCCGAAATTGATAACGAAGAGACCGCGCTGAAAATGCATAAGCAGCGCAGCCAGCCGCAGCCCGGGATCACGGCGTGGCGGGCAAACATCGATTTAACCCGTGGACAGCCGCGTCGTCGCTACAGTTTTAAACTGCTGTGGAATAACCGCCAGCTGTGGTTTACCCCGCAGGGGTTTAGCCGTTTTCCGCCGGCCCGGCTGGAGCAATTTGCCGTCGATTACCCGGACAATGGCCCGCAATGGGTTAACGATCAGGTGTTTTACCAGATTTTCCCGGACCGCTTTGCCCGCAGCGAAAAGCGCACTGCAGACCAGGACAAGGTTTATTACCACCACGCAGCAGGTCACGACATTATCCTCAAAGCATGGGATGAACCGCTGACCGCGCAGGCGGGTGGCTCGACGTTTTACGGTGGCGATCTCGACGGGATCAGCGAAAAACTCCCGTACCTGAAAAAACTGGGCGTGACGGCGCTGTACCTTAACCCGGTGTTTAAAGCCCCGAGCGTGCATAAATACGACACCGAAGATTATCGTCATGTTGATGAGCAGTTTGGCGGCGATGCGGCGCTGCTGCGCCTGCGACAGAACACTAAAAACGAAGGGATGCGCCTGATTCTGGACGGCGTGTTCAACCACAGCGGGGATTCGCACGCGTGGTTTGACCGTCATAACCAGTCGATGAGCGGGGCATGCCATAACCCGGATTCGCCGCAGCGTAACTGGTACAGCTTTAATGAAGAGGGCTACGCGCTGGACTGGCTGGGCTACCCAAGCCTGCCGAAGCTGGATTTCCAGTCGCCTTCTCTGGTCAACGAAATCTACGGCGGTGAAGACAGCGTTGTCCGCCACTGGCTTAAGGCGCCATGGAACATGGACGGCTGGCGTCTTGACGTGGTGCATATGCTGGGTGAAGCGGGCGGAGCGCGTAATAACCTTCAGCACGTTGCAGGTATCACCCGCTCAGCGAAAGCCGCGCAGCCGGAGGCCTTTGTCTTTGGCGAGCATTTTGGCGATGCACGCCAGTGGTTGCAAGCCGATGCAGAAGATTCGGCCATGAACTACCGCGGTTTTACCTTCCCGCTATGGGGATTTCTGGCGAACACCGATATCTCTTACGATCCGCAGCATATCGACGCCGAAACCTGTATGGCATGGATGGATAACTACCGCGCCAGCCTGTCGCATCAGCAGCAGTTGCGGATGTTTAACCAGCTGGACAGCCACGATACCGCACGTTTTAAATCCCTGCTTGGCAAGGATGTGGCACGTCTGCCGCTGGCCGTTACCTGGCTCTTCACCTGGCCTGGCGTGCCGTGCATTTACTACGGTGATGAGGTGGGGCTGGAGGGGAACAACGATCCCTTCTGCCGCAAAACCTTCCCCTGGGATCCGGCGAAGCAGGACAAGGCGCTGCTCACCCTGTACCAGCGTCTGGCTAAGCTTCGTAAACAGAACCAGGCGTTGCGTTACGGTGGCTGTCAGGTGGTGTATGCCCACGATAACGTGGTGGTGTTTGCCCGCGTCTACAACCAGCAACGCGTGCTGGTCGCCATCAACCGCGGAGAAGCCTGTGAAGTGGTGCTGGATGACTCTCCGTTGCTGCACGTGAAGGCGTGGCAACGCAAAGAGGGTAAAGGCACGATTCAGGAAGGCATTCTCTCCCTACCGGCCATTTCCGCCTCCGTCTGGTTCGGAAATTAATCGTCATCAGCAACCGGTTTATTTCCCGGTTGCTGAAAATTCCCCTAAGTTGTTCGGTTAATTTCAACAGAGGGGACAAATATCTTTACTATCCGCCCAATCAATTCTCGCTATACTCAAATTGCTTTATCAGTCAGGGCCCTTTCTCATATAGCATACCAAAACGTTGGCTTTTAACACATTGATTAAAAGGTACTTTTATGTCTATTCGTGAACTGATTGACCCGTCCAATTCCGTACTGATTTTTATCGATCACCAACCGCAAATGTCTTTTGGCGTGGCAAATATTGACCGTCAGTTATTAAAGAATAATACGGTGGCTCTGGCAAAAGCAGGCAAAATTTTTGATGTTCCGGTTATCTACACCTCTGTCGAAACAAAAAGCTTTAGCGGATACATCTGGCCAGAATTGCTGGCGGTTCACCCGGAGGTTAAACCGATTGAACGTACCTCTATGAACTCCTGGGAAGACGATGCGTTTGTTGCGGCAGTGAAAGCAACGGGCCGCAAGAAACTTATCATCTCAGCCCTGTGGACCGAAGTTTGCCTGACCTTCCCGGCGCTGATGGCTCTGGATGAAGGGTTTGAAGTTTATGTAGTGACCGATACTTCCGGCGGTACCTCCGTAGATGCCCATGAACGTGCGATTGACCGTATGGTTCAAGCGGGCGCGGTTCCTGTGACCTGGCAGCAGGTGCTGCTTGAGTATCAGCGCGACTGGTCTCGCAAAGGCACTTACGACGCGGTCATGGACCTGGTCCGTGAGCACAGCGGTGCTTATGGCATGGGCGTTGACTATGCCTACACCCTCGTTCACGGCGCGCCAGAACGCAAAGCGTAAACCTTTCAGGGCGGGGTTCTCCCGCCCATTAATGACCTGGAAACTATTATGGCGCACACATCGCACGTCACGCTGGTGATCACCCACACCTTGCTGCCGGGTCAGGCTGAGCGATACGAACAGTGGCTGGGTAAGATCATGCCCATCGCGGCGGAATTTCCGGGGCATCTTGGCGCGAACGTCATCCGCCCGACCGACGGACAACATCTGTGGACGGTGATAATCCGTTTCGACACCCTCGAACACCTTTCTGCATGGACCCAGTCCGATACCCGTAATGCGCTGGTAAAAGAGATTGAACCGCTGCTGGCGGAAGGCGATAAAACCGAAGTGCGTACCGAGGCGGCGTTCTGGTTTACTCCACCGGAGCCTCATGTGCGTAAGCCTAAACAGTGGAAACAGTTTCTCATTACCCTGCTGGTTATCTTCCCCAGTACTAACCTGGTGCCGCTGGTGACCGGTGCGTTGCTTCCTGGCCTGAAAGGTACGTTGTTGCTGCATCTGATTAACGATGCCTGTGTGGTCGCGCTGGTGGTCTGGCTGTGGATGCCCATCGTGACCCGTCTGTTTGCCGGATGGCTCAAAAAAGCCTGATTCGGCTGAAAGGAGTACGTTATGTCTCAAACTGCCACACTGATCTTAACCAAAGGTAAGATCCATACCCTCGATCGCGAAAACCCGCTCACGGAAGCGGTGGCTATTGCTAACGGCAAGATCCTGGCGACGGGCAACCACGATCGCATTATGAGCTATGCGACGCAGGGAACGCAGATTGTCGATCTGAAGGGAAGTACGGTGATCCCCGGGCTTAACGATTCGCACCTGCACCTGATCCGCGGCGGGCTGAACTACAACCTCGAGCTGCGCTGGGAAGGCGTACCGTCGCTGGCGGATGCGCTAAGGATGTTGAAAGATCAGGCCGATCGTACACCTTCACCTCAGTGGGTTCGGGTGGTGGGCGGCTGGAGCGAGTTTCAGTTCGCCGAACGCCGGATGCCGACCATCGAAGAGCTTAACGAGGCGGCACCGGATACGCCAGTGTTTGTCCTGCACCTCTACGATCGTGCCCTGCTTAACCGCGCCGCGTTGAAAGCTGTCGGCTACACCAAAGAGACGCCAAACCCGCCGGGCGGGGAGATTGTGCGTGATAACCACGGCAACCCGACCGGGCTGCTGATCGCTAAACCTAACGCGATGATCCTCTACGCCACGCTGGCAAAAGGACCGAAACTCCCCATGGAGCAGCAGGTTAACTCCACGCGCCAGTTTATGCGTGAGCTTAACCGTCTGGGGCTGACCAGCGCCATTGATGCCGGCGGCGGCTTCCAGAACTACCCGGAAGATTACGAGGTGATTGCCGAACTGCACGCCAAAGAGCAGATGACGGTGCGTATTGCCTACAACCTCTTCACTCAGCGCCCTAAACAGGAGCTGGAGGATTTTGAGCGCTGGACCGATATGCTCAAACCGGGGCAGGGCACAGACTTTTATCGTGCGAACGGGGCAGGAGAGATGCTGGTCTTCTCGGCGGCGGATTTTGAAGATTTCCTCCAGCCCCGCCCGGATCTGCCGCAAGGGATGGAAGACGAGCTGGAACGCGTGGTGCGCCACCTGGTGGAAAACCGCTGGCCGTTCCGGCTGCATGCCACCTATGACGAATCCATCAGCCGGATGCTGGATGTCTTTGAGAAGGTGAACCGTGAGATTCCGTTTAACGGCCTGCACTGGTTCTTTGACCATGCGGAGACCATTACCGAGCGTAATATCGAGCGCGTCAAAGCGTTGGGGGGCGGTATTGCGGTACAGCACCGTATGGCGTTCCAGGGCGAATATTTCGTCGACCGCTACGGCAAAGAGGCGGTGAAACACACGCCGCCGGTGGCGAAAATGCTGGAACTGGACGTGCCGGTTGGGTTAGGAACCGACGCAACCCGTGTGGCGAGCTATAACCCGTGGACGGCGCTCTACTGGCTGGTCTCCGGGCGAACCGTCGGCGGCCTGGCGATGTATGACGACAATAACCGCCTGCCGCGTGAGGTAGCGCTGGAGCTGTGGACCGCAGGCAGCGCGTGGTTTTCCAGCGAGCAGGGTAAAAAAGGCCGTCTGGTTGAAGGGCAGCTTGCGGATCTGGTGGTGCTGTCGAAAGATTACTTCAGCGTGGCGGAAGAGGAGATCAAGGGCATTGAATCGGTGCTGACCGTTGTGGATGGCAAGGTCGTGTATGCCGCCGGTCATTTCAGTCCGCTGTCACCGCCGCCGATCCCGGTTGTGCCGTCGTGGTCACCGGTCGTGAAAGTCCCGGGGCATTACCGCTCTGCGCCGCCTGCAGCCAGCAAAGTGGGGGCGGTGGTACAGATGCACCAGTGCATTGGTAGCTGCGGAGTGCATGGCCATGCGCACGGCATTGCGCGGCAATCGGATATCCCGGTATCTGATGACCAGGCATTCTGGGGCGTGCTGGGGTGTTCGTGCTTCGCGTTTTAACATGTGAAGAGTGAGATCGTACAAAACAAAAAGGCCCGCTGATGCGGGCCTTTTCCGTAAACCGTGCCGATTACAGGCTGGATACGTTCTCAGACAGGTATTTAGCAACGCCGTCCGGAGACGCGTTCATACCTTCTTTACCTTTTTCCCACTGAGCCGGGCACACTTCACCGTGCTCTTCGTGGAACTGCAGCGCGTCAACCATGCGCAGCATTTCGTCGATGTTACGACCCAGTGGCAGATCGTTAACAACCTGGTGACGAACGATGCCGTTTGCGTCGATCAGGAAAGAACCGCGCAGTGCAACACCAGCGTCCGGATGTTCGATACCGTAAGCCTGCTGGATTTCGCGTTTGATGTCCGCAACCATTGCGTATTTCACCGCACCGATGCCGCCTTTGTCGACAGGGGTGTTACGCCATGCGTTGTGTACAAATTCAGAGTCGAAGGAGACGCCTACAACTTCTACGCCACGCTTCTGGAATTCTTCGTAACGTTTGTCGAATGCGATCAGCTCAGACGGGCAAACGAAAGTGAAGTCCATTGGCCAGAAGAACAGAACGGTCGCTTTACCGTTGGTGTGCTGTTTGAAGTTGAAGTTTTCAACGATTTCACCGTTGCCCAGAACTGCTGCAGCTGTAAAATCCGGAGCCGGACGAGTTACCAGAACCATGTGATTCTCCTGTAGATACTAAGGTTATTTGGAACGCAACGCCGCCCAGTATAGAGAGTGTTCATTGATAAGACAAAGAGGCGCTAACAATCGTTCAGCAAGCTTTCACCTATCAATGGCATTTCTGTTATAGCTGTTTGTTTTTCGCCTGGGTCATCATACGCGGATAGAACTGCCAGAACCGCGTCTCCAGCGCCTCGTAGTGGGCGTCCAGGTCATGCCAGGAGTCGCGCAGCGCGTCGAGTCGCGGTCGGCGACTCGCCATCCCGTTTAACACATTCTGTATAAAGTCCATCTCGCGATAGCGCTCAAGCCAGCGTTCTGACCAGAGATAGTTATTCAGATTCACAAAGCGCGGCGGCGAATCCGGCAAAATAATGGACACCTGCTGGTGGGCATAGCGCACGAACGCGTTTAGGGGCATCTCAGGAGAGAGTGTTTCCCAGTGCCGCGAGAGGAAATGGTCCCACATTACATCGAGCGTGATCGGTGCGACGCGCCGCGTTTCAGGGCGGAACCACGCTTTGGCTTCCTGGACTTCCGGCAGGTTATCGGTCAGTACGTCGATACGGCGATGCATAAAAATCCCGTCGACAACCTCTGCGGAGTACGCGTCGGCGGGATTACCGCGCACGAAATCGGCCAGCAGATTGCCGGAAAGAGAGCTGTCAGCGAGATGAGCAAGATGCAGGTGAGCGAGAAAATTCATGCGTTTTATTTGTCCAGGGGCGGCTAGTTGTTGCAGCAAAAGGGTGTGAGCACTAGACTATGCCGCCTGTTTTTAAGTCACGAGTATACGTCATGCGCGTCGCCGATTTCTCCTTTGAACTACCTGAATCCCTGATTGCTCACTACCCAATGCCTGAGCGCAGTAGCTGTCGTTTGCTGTCACTGGATGGGCCGACGGGCGAGCTGACGCACGGTACTTTCACCGATTTGCTCGACAAGCTCAACCCTGGCGATCTGCTGGTCTTTAACAATACCCGCGTGATCCCGGCGCGTCTGTTTGGCCGTAAAGCCAGCGGCGGCAAGATTGAAGTGCTGGTCGAACGTATGCTTGATGATAAACGTATTCTGGCACATATTCGCGCCTCTAAAGCGCCGAAGCCGGGTGCAGAGCTGCTGCTTGGCGATGATGAGAGCATCCGTGCAACCATGACCGCGCGTCACGATGCGCTGTTTGAGGTGGCGTTCAATGACGAGCGCACGGTGCTCGACATTCTGAATGCGATCGGCCATATGCCGCTGCCCCCTTACATCGAGCGCCCGGACGAAGAGGCTGACCGCGAGCTGTACCAGACCGTTTACAGCCAGAAACCTGGCGCGGTTGCCGCGCCGACGGCGGGCCTGCATTTTGATGAACCGCTGCTGGAAAAATTGCGCGCGAAAGGCATCGAGATGGCCTTCGTGACCCTGCATGTCGGTGCGGGTACGTTCCAGCCGGTGCGTGTGGACAGCATCGAAGACCACATCATGCACTCCGAATATGCCGAAGTGCCGCAAGAGGTGGTGGATGCCGTTCTGGCCGCCAAAGCACGCGGTAACCGCGTTGTGGCAGTGGGCACCACGTCGGTACGCTCCCTTGAGAGCGCCGCGCAGGCCGCCAAAAATGACCTGATTGAGCCTTTCTTTGGCGATACGCAGATCTTTATCTACCCGGGCTATCAGTACAACGTGATTGATGCCCTGGTAACCAACTTCCATCTGCCTGAATCAACGCTGATTATGCTGGTGTCCGCTTTTGCGGGTTATCAGCACACCATGGCGGCGTACAAGTCTGCGGTAGAACAAAAATATCGCTTTTTTAGCTACGGGGACGCGATGTTTATCACGTACAATCCGCAGGCTTTGAATGAGCGTGTCGGGGAATAAGTCCGCGGCACCGTTTTACAACGTTGGACTGTTTTTCTGACGTCGGAGAAAAAATGAAATTTGAACTTGATACCACCGATGGTCGCGCACGTCGCGGCCGCCTGGTGTTTGATCGCGGCGTGGTGGAAACCCCCGCGTTTATGCCTGTGGGCACCTACGGCACCGTAAAAGGGATGACGCCGGAAGAAGTGGAAGCCACTGGCGCACAGATTATCCTCGGCAATACCTTCCACCTGTGGCTGCGTCCTGGTCAGGAGATCATGAAGCTGCACGGCGATTTGCATGACTTCATGCAGTGGAAAGGCCCGATCCTGACCGACTCCGGTGGTTTCCAGGTCTTCAGCCTGGGCGACATCCGTAAGATCACCGAGCAGGGCGTACACTTCCGTAACCCGATCAACGGCGATCCGATTTTCCTCGATCCTGAAAAGTCTATGGAGATTCAGTACGATCTCGGCTCTGATATCGTGATGATCTTCGATGAATGTACGCCATACCCGGCCGACTGGGATTACGCGAAACGCTCCATGGAGATGTCGTTGCGCTGGGCGAAGCGTAGCCGTGACCGCTTTGACTCCCTGCAGAACAAAAATGCGCTGTTCGGTATTATCCAGGGCAGCGTTTACGAAGATTTACGCGATATCTCTGTTAAAGGTCTGGTAGAGATAGGTTTTGATGGCTACGCTGTCGGCGGTTTGGCTGTGGGTGAACCGAAGGAAGACATGCATCGCATTCTGGAGCATGTCTGCCCGCAAATCCCGGCAGATAAACCCCGTTACCTGATGGGTGTGGGTAAACCTGAGGACCTGGTTGAAGGTGTGCGCCGCGGCATTGATATGTTCGACTGCGTTATGCCAACCCGCAACGCGCGTAACGGTCATCTGTTTGTGACCGATGGCGTGGTGAAAATCCGTAACGCGAAGCATAAGAGTGACACCAGCCCGCTCGATTCCGAGTGCGATTGCTACACCTGTCGCAATTATTCTCGCGCGTACCTGCATCATCTTGATCGTTGCAATGAGATTTTGGGCGCGCGTCTCAATACCATTCATAATCTTCGTTATTATCAGCGCTTAATGGCTGGTTTACGCAAGGCTATTGAAGAGGGTAAATTAGAGAGCTTCGTGACCGATTTTTACCAACGTCAGGGTCGAACCGTTCCACCTTTGAACGTTGATTAATTTTAATAATGAGGGAATTTGAATGAGCTTTTTTATTTCTGATGCGGTAGCGGCAACAGGTGCTCCGGCGCAGGGCAGCCCGATGTCTCTGATTCTGATGCTGGTTGTGTTCGGTCTGATCTTCTACTTCATGATCCTGCGCCCACAGCAGAAGCGTACCAAAGAGCACAAAAAGCTGATGGACTCCATTGCCAAAGGTGATGAAGTGCTGACCAACGGTGGTCTGGTCGGTCGCGTAACCAAAGTGGCTGAAAGTGGCTACATTGCTATTGCCCTGAACGACACCACTGAAGTGGTTATCAAACGTGACTTCGTAGCTGCCGTTCTGCCGAAAGGCACCATGAAGGCGCTGTAATCCCAACTTTTCCCAAAGGGAACTGCCGTGTTAAACCGTTATCCTTTGTGGAAGTACATCATGCTGGTCGCCGTGATTCTCGTCGGCCTGCTGTACGCGCTTCCCAACCTGTATGGTGAGGATCCGGCTGTTCAAATCACTGGCGCGCGCGGTGTCGCCGCCAGTGAGCAAACGCTGATCCAGGTCCAGAAATCGTTACAAGAAGAAAAAATTACCGCTAAGTCTGTGGCTCTGGAAGAGGGCGCAATTCTTGCTCGCTTCGACACCACCGACACGCAGCTCCGCGCTCGCGAAGTGCTGATGGGCGTGCTGGGTGATAAATACGTCGTGGCGCTTAACCTTGCTCCTGCAACCCCGCGTTGGCTGGCTGCGTTGAATGCAGAGCCAATGAAACTCGGTCTTGACCTGCGTGGCGGTGTTCACTTCCTGATGGAAGTGGATATGGATACCGCGCTCGGCAAACTGCAGGAACAAAACATCGACAGCCTGCGCAGCGATCTGCGCGAAAAAGGCATTGCTTACACTACCGTTCGTAAAGAAGATAACTACGGTATGAGCATCACGTTCCGCGACAGCGCGGCGCGCGATCAGGCTGTAGATTACCTGACTCAACGTCACCGTGACCTCGTGATCACCTCTCAGGGCAGCAACCAGCTGCGCGCGGTGATGACCGATGCTCGCCTGAAAGAAGCCCGTGAATACGCCGTTCAGCAGAACATCAATATTCTGCGTAACCGTGTAAACCAGCTGGGGGTTGCTGAGCCACTGGTACAGCGTCAGGGTGCTGACCGTATCGTGGTGGAACTCCCGGGTATTCAGGACACGGCACGTGCGAAAGAGATTCTGGGGGCAACTGCTACGCTGGAATTCCGTCTGGTTAACTCCAACGTCGATCAGTCCGCTGCCGCCGCTGGCCGTATTCCGGGCGATTCGGAAGTGAAACAGACCCGCGAAGGTCAGCCAGTTGTGCTGTACAAACGCGTGATCCTGACCGGTGACCACATCACCGACTCCACATCCAGCCAGGACGAATACAACCAGCCGCAGGTTAACATCTCGCTGGATAGCGCGGGTGGTAACATCATGTCTAACTTCACCAAGGACAACATCGGTAAACCGATGGCGACCCTGTTCGTGGAGTACAAAGACAGCGGTAAGAAAGATGCAAACGGCCGCGCGGTGCTGGTGAAAGAGGAAGAGGTGATTAACATCGCCAACATCCAGTCTCGTCTGGGTAACAGCTTCCGCATCACCGGTATCAACAACCCGAACGAAGCGCGTCAGCTTTCACTGCTGCTGCGTGCCGGTGCGCTGATTGCACCGATTCAGATTGTTGAAGAACGTACCATTGGTCCAACGCTGGGGATGCAAAACATCAAGCAGGGTCTGGAAGCGTGTCTGGCCGGTCTGGTGGTCTCCATCCTCTTCATGATCTTCTTCTATAAGAAGTTTGGTCTGATTGCGACAAGCGCACTGGTTGCGAACCTGGTGCTGATTATCGGCATCATGTCTCTGCTGCCGGGGGCGACGCTGACCATGCCGGGGATTGCCGGTATCGTCTTAACCCTTGCGGTGGCGGTCGACGCCAACGTACTGATAAACGAACGTATCAAAGAAGAGTTAAGCAACGGTCGCTCTGTTCAGCAGGCGATTGACGAAGGCTACAAAGGGGCATTCAGCTCCATCTTCGATGCGAACGTAACAACACTGATTAAGGTTCTTATCCTGTATGCAGTGGGGACTGGCGCTATCAAAGGCTTTGCGATCACCACCGGTATCGGTGTTGCAACGTCAATGTTTACCGCTATTGTCGGCACCCGTGCCATCGTGAACCTGCTGTATGGCGGCAAGCGCGTCAAAAAGCTGTCTATCTGAGGAGTGCGTTGTGGCACAGGAATATACTGTTGAACAATTGAACCACGGCCGTAAAGTCTGGGACTTTATGCGCTGGGACTACTGGGCTTTCGGCATTTCAGGTTTACTGCTGATCCTCTCCCTTATCGTGATGGGCGTGAAAGGCTTTAACTGGGGTCTTGATTTCACCGGTGGTACGGTAATTGAGATCTCCCTGGAAAAACCGGTCGATATGGACCAGATGCGCCAGTCTCTGCAGAAAGCGGGCTTTGAAGAGCCGTTGCTACAGAACTTCGGCAGCAGCCGTGACATCATGGTGCGTATGCCGCCGGTGCACGATGCGAACGGCAGCCAGGAGCTGGGCAGCAAGGTTGTTAACGTGGTTAACGAAACAACCAACCAGCATGCGACGGTTAAGCGTATCGAGTTCGTCGGGCCAAGCGTAGGTGCTGACCTGGCGCAAACTGGTGCGATGGCGCTGCTGGTGGCTTTGATCTCCATTCTGGTGTACGTCGGTTTCCGCTTTGAGTGGCGACTGGCGGCGGGTGTGGTTATCGCCCTGGCGCACGACGTGGTGATCACCATGGGCATACTGTCTCTGTTCCACATTGAGATTGACCTGACAATCGTGGCATCCCTGATGTCCGTTATCGGTTACTCACTGAACGACAGTATCGTGGTATC
Organism: Enterobacter sp. BNK-18; assembly: GCF_047456135.1. Classification (NCBI taxonomy): domain Bacteria; kingdom Pseudomonadati; phylum Pseudomonadota; class Gammaproteobacteria; order Enterobacterales; family Enterobacteriaceae; genus Enterobacter; species Enterobacter sp. BNK-18. Next base: position 134,848 of record NZ_CP179899.1, read on the forward strand.
TGACCGTATTCGTGAAAACTTCCGTAAGATCCGTCGCGGTACGCCGTACGAAATCTTTAACGTGTCGTTGACCCAGACGCTGCACCGTACGTTGATCACATCCGGAACCACCTTGATGGTGATCCTGATGCTGTTCCTCTTCGGTGGCCCGGTACTGGAAGGCTTCTCGCTGACCATGCTGATCGGTGTCTCTATCGGTACGGCTTCGTCTATCTACGTCGCCTCCGCACTGGCACTGAAACTTGGCATGAAGCGCGAGCACCTGCTCCAGCAGAAAGTCGAGAAAGAAGGGGCGGATCAGCCGTCTATTCTGCCGTAAGACGACGTGTCGTTCGTTCCCGAAATCCCGGTCTGTTGACCGGGATTTTTTTTATCTGCTCCTGCCAAACACTCCTGACAGTATGCTGTCAGGAGCCCTGTCGTAGACTCTTTTCGAACCCAAACAACAGGCAGGAGGATGTATGAAAAGTGTGATTAACTGGTTTGAAATTCCGGTCGCCGATATGGATCGCGCTATCAAATTTTATGAACCCGTGATGCAGGTACAGCTGAGACGAGAGAAAATGGATGTGGCTGAGTTAGCCGTTTTCCCGCATGACGATCCGGCCACCGGCGGCGCGCTGGCAAAATTTGAGGGCATTACACCGTCCGTACAGGGCGCTATTATTTACCTGCATACTGACAACCTGGCGGCAACGCTCGATCGCATCGCGTCTGCGGGTGGCGAGTGCGTGTTTGGCCCGCTGGAATTGCCGCGTGGCATTGGCACCATAGCCTTGTTTACCGACAGCGAAGGTAATCGCGTCGGCCTCCATCAACCTGCCTGAGAGCTGAATACGATATGACCCGACGCGCTGACCGTTTGTTTCAGATTGTGCAGATCCTGAGAGGCAGGCGTCTGACAACGGCAGCGCATCTGGCGGACAGGTTGAGCGTATCGGAACGGACCGTATACCGTGATATCCGCGACCTGTCGCTTTCCGGCGTGCCAGTGGAAGGGGAGGCGGGAAGCGGCTATCGGCTGATGTCGGGTTTTGACTTACCTCCGCTGATGCTGACGAACAAAGAATCTGAAGCGCTGATGGTCGCCATCCGTCTGCTTAAAACCTGGGGGGGCGACTCGCTCTCGCGTGAGCTTGAGTCGGCGCAGGAGAAGGTACTGGCGATCCTGCCCGAGGAGAGCCGACGTAAGGCGGAGCAGACGCGAATATATGCGCCGGATATTGCGCTTCAGCCGCATTCGCGCAGCGACTTTGATGTTATTCATCAGGCTATTTCTGCCCAGTGCGTACTGGCGCTGCATTATCGTGATGAAGCCGGGCATCTGACATGGCGCGACATTCAGCCGCTGGGGCTGTTCTTCTGGGGAGAACACTGGCTGCTGGCCGCGTGGTGTGAACGGCGTGATGACTACCGCTGCTTCCGGCTCGACAGGTGTCTGAATATTACGCTCACGCCGAGGCGTTTTAGCGAAAGCGCGGAGCGATCGCTGGCGGATTTTCTGCGTAAGGTGAAGCAATAAAAAAGCCAGCATATCAGCTGGCTTTGTCCGTTTTTGCCTTCTTTCACATCAGAAGTTGTAACCGACAACCAGGTAACCACCCCAGCCGGTAGAACGTACGCTGAAGTCGCCATTGCCGAAGTTCAGGCTTGCGTCATCGTTCCACTGACCGCCGTTATGCCAGTAACGCGCAACAACGGAGTAGTGCCAGTGATCGTAGTTCAGCGCCAGGATGTGGCTGGAGGCGATGGAGTCGTTGGTACGCGCTTTCTTACCGTTCAGATCACGGAAGTCGTTGTCGCCCAGGTCTGAACCCCAGTCAAAGTTGGTGAAACCGATATAGCTCAGGTTACCGCCCCACAGCTGGGTAATTGGCACAAAGTATTTCACTTTGAAACGGTAGCCATCCCACTCGTTTTCGTTCGCGGCACCGTAGTTCTGCCACTGGTATTTCGCATAGACGTTCAGGGACAGGCTCATTGGCAGACCGGTATCGATGTCGGTACCCAGACCCATATACCAGGTGCTCTGACGACCGGACGCGTTACGGCCCATGTCGTAGATGTAGTTGTTCGCGAAGTACCACTCTTTGAATGGACCAAACGCCAGGCTGGTGCCCGTCAGCTTATCAATGGAGAAGCGGGGTTCGATCTCCATGAACAGGGGGGAACCGTGGTTCCAGATACCTTTCGCATCGGTGTTACCGCCGAAGAAGACCGGTGCATCCATATAGCCGTAGAAATCGAACCAGTCTTTCTTGGCGAAGGCTTCGTACTCCAGGTAGGTATCGTTGCGGATCTGTGGTCCGAAACGGGTGTGATAGCTGCCAACCACGTTAACGCTCTGGTGCCACCAGTCGGAGAGGTATTGTGGTTTATCGTTTTCCGCTGCGTTAACAGTGAAAGTGGAGGAGAGTGCCAGCACGGCGCCAGCCGCGAGTAATGTTTTTTTCATAATCATGCCACTGATTGAAATTCCCTTCCGGGAGTGAAAAATGCGCGAATTGCGTTTCTAAATATTTCGTGTTTCTGCGGAGCCTATTATAGGAATCCTTGCTCACAAAAATATGTGTTGTTTCACATATCTCTCACACGCGTAATCGATTGCGTTCACGTTTGCGTACTTTAAACGGCGGGGATTGTAGCGGCAATGATTTCTGTTGCCAATCTTTGCGGATTGTAAATGTTAGCGGAGTGACATTGCACTCCGCTGAAAGGGGATTACTGCGCGGCGGGCTGGATATCGTGAATGCGGATGAAACCTAACTGATCCGGCGTAAGTCCGTTCAGCTGGATCGGAATGTCAACATCGCTCGGGGCCAGCACGCTGGCGGGAGCGGTGAACAGCTGGCTCTTCACGTTCACTTCCTGATAGTTCTCGGTGGTGCCCTGAATCTGCCCCCACTCGACGGTGCCGCTAAAGGCTGGCAGAGGATCGTTGGATTCCCCCTGAATGCGTAATGTTGCGCGAGTACCATCCGCATTGGCTGCCACGTTAACCAACGACATTTTCAGCGTGCCAATCTGGCTGCTAAGGCGCGCCGGGGTGTTAGACCCGGGCAGCAGATAAACCCCGCTGCTGGATTTGGCATTCAGCGCGTTTTGCTGGGTGATCTTCACGGTTTCTTTGTTCAGTTTGTCCATCGCGGTATTGAGCGTATTCACGCTTTGTTTCATTTGACGGACTTCGGTTTGCTGTGCACAGGCGCTAAGGGTAAACAGACTCCCCACCAGCAATATTTTCAGGTAACGTCTTGTCATTGCGTTTATTTCCTTGAAATAACGGATCTCCGTAATGGTAGCCAGCATCACATCAACAGGCATAGATCCTTTGTCTCAAAAAGCTCTTCCTTTGTTGTCAGGCCAGATCAGGGTAAAATGAAAATCAGTTAACCACATAACAGGGATACCGTATGCATTGCCCATTCTGCTCCGCTGTGGATACCAAAGTTATCGACTCTCGCCTTGTGGGCGAAGGGTCTTCCGTACGCCGCCGCCGGCAATGTCTGGTGTGCAACGAGCGTTTCACGACCTTTGAGGTTGCAGAGCTGGTAATGCCGCGCGTGGTAAAAAGTAACGACGTGCGTGAGCCGTTTAACGAAGAGAAACTGCGCAGCGGGATGCTCAAGGCGCTGGAAAAACGGCCTGTCAGTGCAGATGACGTCGAAATGGCGTTAAACCACATAAAATCTTACCTTCGTGGTTTGGGTGAGCGCGAGGTGCCAAGCAAAATGATTGGCAACCTGGTGATGGAGCAACTGAAAAAGCTCGATAAGGTCGCCTATATCCGCTTCGCCTCTGTGTACCGCAGTTTCGAAGATATCAAAGAGTTTGGCGAAGAGATCGCCCGCTTACAGGATTAAGCTCATGCAGGATGAGATTTACATGGCGCGAGCCATGAAGCTGGCGCAGCGCGGTCGTTTTACCACCCATCCCAACCCTAACGTCGGGTGCGTCATTGTCAACGATGGCGAGATCGTGGGCGAAGGGTTTCACTACCGCGCCGGTGAGCCCCATGCCGAAGTTCATGCCCTGCGCATGGCCGGCGAAAAGGCGCGCGGTGCAACGGCCTACGTGACGCTGGAACCCTGCAGCCACCATGGCCGTACCCCGCCGTGCTGCGAAGCACTGATTGCAGCGGGTGTCGCGCGCGTTGTCGCGGCGATGCAGGATCCCAATCCGCAGGTTGCCGGACGCGGCCTGTATCGACTCCAGCAGGAAGGAGTTGATGTCAGTCACGGTCTGATGATGCAGGATGCAGAAGCGATCAACAAAGGCTTCCTGAAGCGCATGCGCACCGGGTTCCCGTACATTCAGCTTAAGCTTGGGGCCTCACTGGATGGTCGCACGGCGATGGCGAACGGCGAGAGCCAGTGGATCACCTCTGCGCAGGCAAGGCGCGATGTGCAACGTCTGCGCGCGCAAAGCCATGCTATCCTCACCAGCAGTGAAACGGTTCTGGCTGATAATCCTGCCATGACCGTGCGCTGGGATGAACTGAATGCCGATACCCAGGCGTGCTACCCGCAGGAAAACCTGCGTCAGCCGCTGCGTATTGTCATCGATAGCCAGAATCGCATCACGCCTGCGCACCGCATCGTGCAACAGCCGGGCGAAACCTGGATTGCACGCACGCAGGACGATGCGCGTGAATGGCCGCAAGGCGTACGCAGCATCATGGTGCCAGAGCATAACGGGCACCTCGACTTAGTGGTGCTGATGATGCTGCTTGGTAAGCAACAGGTGAACAGTATCTGGGTAGAAGCGGGGCCGACGCTGGCCGGCGCGCTGCTGCAGGCCGGGCTGGTGGATGAGCTGATTGTCTACGTAGCACCTAAACTGTTGGGTAACGATGCGCGTGGTCTGTTTGTGCTGCCGGGTCTTGAAAAACTTGGTGATGCACCGCAACTCAAATTTAGCGAGATTCGTCCGGTGGGCCCGGATGTCTGCCTCCATTTAACGCCAGCGTAATTGCTCCTGAAATAGGGAAGCAGTGCGCAAAGTATTATGATAAAATCCGCCCCCCTGCGGGGCCAAATGAACCCGTAAAGGAAGAGTATGAACATTATTGAAGCTGCTGTAGCTACCCCGGACGCTCGCGTCGCCATCACCATTGCGCGTTTCAACAACTTCATCAACGACAGCCTGCTGGAAGGTGCCATTGACGCCCTGAAACGTATCGGCCAGGTTAAAGATGACAACATTACCGTTGTTTGGGTTCCAGGTGCTTATGAACTGCCACTGGCAGCGGGCGCGCTGGCGAAAACCGGTAAATACGACGCGGTGATTGCGCTGGGTACCGTTATTCGTGGTGGCACTGCACACTTCGAATACGTTGCAGGCGGTGCAAGCAATGGTCTGGCACACGTTGCGCAGGATGCAGAAATTCCTGTCGCGTTTGGCGTGCTGACTACCGAAAGTATTGAACAAGCCATTGAGCGCGCTGGTACCAAAGCCGGTAACAAAGGTGCAGAAGCTGCACTGACCGCGCTTGAAATGATCAATGTGTTGAAAGCCATTAAGGCCTGATTTTTTTGTAAGGGGAATTCCGTGAAACCTGCTGCTCGTCGCCGCGCCCGTGAATGTGCCGTCCAGGCACTTTACTCCTGGCAGTTGTCCCAGAACGACATCGCTGATGTTGAATACCAGTTCCTGTCAGAACAGGACGTGAAAGACGTTGACGTTCTGTACTTCCGTGAACTGCTGTCGGGAGTGGCGACTAATAGCGCGTATCTCGATGGTCTGATGAAGCCATACCTGTCCCGTCTGCTCGAAGAGCTGGGTCAGGTTGAGAAAGCAGTGTTGCGTATCGCGCTGTTTGAGTTGTCTAAACGTGATGATGTGCCGTACAAAGTGGCCATCAACGAAGCGATCGAACTGGCGAAAACCTTCGGCGCTGAAGACAGCCATAAATTTGTAAACGGCGTGCTGGATAAAGCCGCACCTGCGATCCGTCCCCACAAAAAGTGATCCGCAAACCGGAGTTTTGCATTGCCTGCCGGGCAGTGCGGCTCCGGTTTTTTTATTTAATTTGCTGAGGCATAACGTATGGCATGCGGCGAATTCTCCCTGATTGCCCGTTATTTCGACCGTGTCAGAACCTCTCGTCTTGATGTTGAAACCGGCATTGGCGATGACTGCGCACTTCTCAATATTCCCGAAAAACAGACGCTGGCAATCAGCACTGACACCTTAGTGTGCGGACGTCATTTTTTACCTGATATCGATCCCGCCGATCTGGCGTATAAAGCGCTGGCGGTCAACGTAAGCGATTTAGCGGCCATGGGCGCCGATCCCGCGTGGCTGACGCTGGCGTTGACGTTGCCCGAGGTGGATGAAGACTGGCTTGAAGCCTTTAGCGATGCGCTGTTTGATCAGCTCAACTACTACGATATGCAGCTGATCGGCGGTGACACCACTGCCGGGCCGCTGTCGATGACGCTTGCGATCCACGGCTATGTCCCGCTGGGCCGGGCGCTTAAACGCTCGGGCGCAAAGCCAGGTGACTGGATCTACGTGACCGGCACGCCGGGCGACAGCGCCGCAGGGCTGGCGATCCTCCAGGACCGCTTACGCGTCAAGGATACCGACGATGCGGCATATCTGGTGAAACGCCATCTGCGCCCAACGCCGCGTATTTTGCACGGCCAGGCGCTGCGCGAGCGGGCAAGCTCGGCTATCGATCTCTCTGACGGGCTTATCTCCGATCTCGGCCATATTCTGAAGGCCAGCGGTGTGGGCGCGCGCGTAGATCTGGATCTGTTCCCACTGTCAGAGCCATTGCTTCGCCATGTGGAACCTGAGCAGGCTCTGCGCTGGGCGCTCTCCGGCGGCGAAGATTATGAGCTGTGCTTTACCGTACCGGAGCTGAACCGGGGAACGCTGGACGTGGCGCTAGCTCACCTTGGGGCGAAGTTTACCTGTATCGGACAGATTATGCCGGAAAGCGAAGGGCTGAAATTTGTGCGTGATGGCGCGCCGGTTACGCTTGACTGGAAGGGTTACGACCACTTTGCGTGATTCGTCTGCCGGGTAGCGCTGCGCTTACCCGGCCGAGGGGTTTTGTTCCCTCTCCTTTTGGGAGACGGGCAGGGCGAGGGCTTACTTAAACCCGACCACCGGATGCTGCTGGTACGGCGTTTCCAGCTCGGCGACTTGCTCAGGCGTCAGCGTTAAATCAACGGCACTCAACAACTCATCCAGCTGTTCTTCCCGCGATGTACCGATAATCGGTGCCGCGACTCCGCGTTTGCTCAGCAACCACGCCAGCGCTACCTGCGCACGCGTGGCACCGGTATCATCGGCAATCCCCGCTAAACGTTCGGCGATCAACGCATCGCTGGCTTCCGTACCTTCGTATAAGGTTTTACCGAACGCATCCGACACCGAGCGGGCGGTGGTTTCTCCCCATGGTCGGGTGAGGCGTCCGCGCGCCAGGGGACTCCATGGGATCACCGCTACACCTTCCTGATAGCAGAGCGGCAGCATCTCGCGCTCTTCTTCGCGATAGATAAGGTTGTAGTGATCCTGCATGGTGACAAACCGTGCCCAGCCGTGCTGCGCCTGAAGATCAAGCGCTGAGGCAAACTGCGAAGCGTGCATAGACGATGCGCCGATGTAACGCGCCTTCCCGGCCTTAACCACATCGTTAAGGGCTTCCAGCGTCTCTTCAATCGGCGTGTTGTAATCCCAGCGGTGGATCTGCAGCAGGTCGACATAATCCATATTCAGACGCCGGAGGCTGTCATCAATGGATCGCAGGATTTGCGCACGGGAAAGGCCTTCAGGCAAATCACCCACCTGGTGATATACCTTAGTGGCGACGATCACATCGTCACGGCGGGCAAAATCGCGCAGGGCGCGGCCGACAATCTCTTCGCTGCTGCCGTCGGAGTAACTGTTGGCAGTATCAAAAAAGTTAATCCCGCCGTCGAGTGCGCGTTTGATGATAAGGCGGCTGCTCTCTTCCGGCAGCGTCCAGGCGTGATTTCCTCGGTCTGGCTCGCCAAAGGTCATGCATCCCAGGCAAAGTCGGGAAACCTGAAGGTCTGTTTTTCCTAATGTCGTGTATTGCATGGTTCCGCTCCTGCTTTTTTAAACAATACGTTTAAGCATAGCAGGAGCGGAAAAGGGGAGGGATCAGGCAAGCCAGGAACGGATTTTCGACTCAATGCCGGCCGCATCCAGGCCAATCGCCGCACGGGCTTCGTCCTGGGTGCCTTGTGGAATGAAATAATCCGGCAGACCAAGGTTCAGTACCGGCACGGCTTTACGGTTCGCCATCAGCACTTCGTTTACGCCGCTGCCCGCGCCGCCCATGATGGCGTTTTCTTCCAGCGTGACCAGCACGTCATGAGATTCCGCCATGCTCAGGATCAGGGCCTCGTCGAGCGGTTTCACAAAGCGCATATCCACGAGGGTCGCATTCAGCGCTTCAGCCACTTTCGCGGCCTCCGGCATCAGCGTACCAAAGTTCAGGATCGCCACTTTCTCACCGCGACGCTTCACCAGACCTTTACCTATCGGCAGTTTTTCCAGCGACTGCAGTTCAACGCCGACGGCATTGCCGCGCGGGTAGCGCACCGCACTAGGGCCATCCTGATAGTGGTAGCCGGTAAACAGCATCTGACGACATTCGTTCTCATCGCTTGGCGTCATGATGACCATATCCGGGACGCAGCGCAGGAACGACAGGTCAAATGCCCCCTGGTGCGTCTGGCCGTCAGCACCCACAATGCCTGCGCGGTCGATAGCAAACAGGACCGGCAGCTTCTGGATGGCAACGTCATGGATCACCTGGTCGTAGGCGCGTTGCAGGAAGGTGGAATAAATGGCGACAACCGGGTTATAACCGCCAATCGCCAGGCCTGCCGCAAAGGTCACCGCGTGCTGCTCGGCAATGGCAACGTCAAAATACTGGTCCGGGTATTTTTTGGAGAACTCCACCATGCCAGAACCTTCACGCATAGCCGGGGTGATCGCCATGAGCTTATTGTCTTTAGCGGCGGTTTCACACAGCCAGTCGCCAAAGATTTTTGAATAGCTCGGCATGCCGCCGCTGCTTTTGGGCAGGCAACCGCTGCTCGGGTCGAATTTCGGTACCGCGTGGAAGGTGATGGGATCTTTTTCCGCCGGTTCGTATCCACGGCCTTTTTTGGTCATGATATGCAGGAACTGCGGGCCTTTCAGGTCACGCATGTTTTTCAGCGTGGTGACAAGCCCCAGAACGTCATGCCCGTCCACCGGACCAATATAATTAAAGCCCAGCTCTTCAAACAGCGTACCCGGCACGACCATGCCTTTGATGTGTTCTTCGGTGCGTTTAAGCAGTTCTTTGATTGGCGGTACGCCGGAGAAGACTTTTTTTCCGCCTTCACGCAGCGAGGAGTAAAGCTTGCCGGAGAGCAACTGCGCCAGATGGTTGTTCAGCGCGCCCACGTTTTCGGAAATCGACATTTCGTTATCATTAAGGATAACCAGCATGTCTGGCTTGATATCGCCCGCGTGGTTCATGGCCTCAAAGGCCATTCCGGCAGTGATCGCCCCGTCGCCAATGACGCAGACGGTACGACGCTGTTTATTCTCTTTTTCGGCTGCCACCGCAATACCGATACCCGCAGAGATTGAGGTGGAGGAGTGCCCAACGCTTAATACGTCGTACTCGCTCTCGCCACGCCATGGGAACGGATGCAGGCCGCCTTTCTGACGAATAGTGCCAATTTTATCGCGACGTCCGGTCAGAATTTTATGCGGATAGGCCTGGTGGCCGACATCCCAGATGAGCTGATCGAATGGCGTGTTATAGACATAATGCAGCGCCACGGTCAGCTCTACCGTGCCAAGCCCGGAGGCGAAATGGCCGCTGGAGCGGCTTACGCTGTCGAGCAGGTAGCGACGCAGCTCATCGCACAGCTTCGGCAGGCTCTCTTTCGGCAACAGGCGTAACTCCTGGGTGGAGTCAACTAACGCCAGTGTCGGGTATTTGGCAATATCAAAACTCATCAAAGGCTCATCGAGATAGTGTGTTTATTTATCACGCTGGATTATATAGTCCGCTAGCGCTTCCAGTGCCGAAGTATCCAGTGATTGCGCGGCCAGTTGATTCAGCGACTGGCGGGCATCCTCTATCAGATCCCGGGCTTTACGTTGGGCTTGCTCAAGACCCAGCAGGGCGGGGTAGGTACTTTTGCCAAGCTGCTGATCCGCACCCTGACGTTTACCCAATGTTGCAGTATCGCCCACCACATCCAGAATGTCATCCTGAACCTGGAATGCCAGACCGATACTTTCCGCGTATCTGTCCAGTATCGGCAGGGCTTTGCGCCCCTGTTCACCCGCGCTCAGGGCGCCCAGACGAACGGCTGCACGAATCAATGCGCCCGTTTTATGGCGATGAATACGCTCCAGCTGTTCCAGATTAACCTGACGTCCTTCCGCTTCCAGATCCAGTGCCTGACCGCCACACATACCGGCGACGCCGCTGGCCATTGCCAGTTCAGAGATCATCGACAGACGGTCACGGTCGGCCACTTCGGCCATCGGCGCATCGCTCAGAATCGAGAACGCCAGGGTTTGCAGGGCATCCCCCGCCAGAATGGCATTCGCTTCGCCAAACTTGATGTGGCAGGTAGGCTGGCCACGACGCAGATCGTCGTCGTCCATGGCCGGCAAATCATCATGGATCAGCGAGTAGGCATGGATGCACTCAACGGCGGCTGCCGGGGCATCCAGCGTGTTAGCGCTGATACCAAACATATTGCCCGTGGCGTAAACCAGAAACGGACGCAGGCGCTTTCCACCCAAGAGTGCGCCATAGTGCATGGCTTCAACCAGTGGAGTGTTCTGAAAAGGCTGTGGCTCAATAAAACGGCGCAGCGCATCGTTGGCACGCGCGACGCATGCCTGAAGCTCGTTGGCGAAATCCATTTACTCGGCGTCCGGTGTGAATGGCGTAGTTTTAGCGTCTTCGCTGTCGGACAGCAGGATCTGCACGCGCTGCTCGGCCTGCTGCAGTTTGACCTGCCCCTGGCGCGCCAGCTGTACGCCGCGCTCGAATTCATTGAGCGCCTCTTCCAGCGGTAAATCGCCGCTCTCAAGGCGGGTGACAATCTGCTCCAGCTCACTCAGCGCAGTTTCAAAACTGGCCGGTGCGTCGTTCTTCTTCGGCATAGTGAATTGACTCTTATATTCTCAGCCCCGACATGGTAACGGACTCGGGGCAATTATCAAATAACGCGCAATGTGCACAGGAGCGGCGTGAAGATGATATACTTGCGCGCCTGGATGCAGCCACGGGTGTGGGCTGCTATACACGTCATCCTTCAGGTTGTCTCTGTTTGGGCTACGTTTGCGCCTTTCCGTTACTTACTCGCGTAAGCTTGCGGGGGGCTGTGACTCGCCGCGTTGATGCCACCTGAATGATTTTGTGTATATTTCATTTTCCATTACAAGCCTTAAGCTTGCCTAAGAAACATTGCCGCCATGAAGTTTATCATTAAATTGTTCCCTGAAATCACCATCAAAAGCCAATCTGTGCGTTTGCGCTTTATTAAAATTCTCACCGGGAACATTCGTAACGTATTAAAACACTACGACGAAACGCTCGCCGTGGTGCGTCACTGGGACCACGTTGAGGTTCGCGCGAAAGATGAAAACAAACGTCAGGATATTCGCGACGCGCTGACCCGTATTCCGGGCATTCACCATATTCTGGAAGTGGAAGACGTTCCTTACACCTCCCTGCATGACATTTTTGAAAAAGCGCTGGTGCAGTACCGCGATCAGATTGAAGGCAAAACCTTCTGCGTGCGCGTGAAGCGTCGTGGTAAGCATGAGTTTAGCTCCATTGAAGTGGAGCGCTATGTGGGTGGCGGCCTCAATCAGCACGTTGAGAGCGCGCGCGTGCGCCTGACTAACCCGGACGTGACCGTTAACCTGGAGATCGAAAACGATCGCCTGCTGCTGGTGAAAGGCCGTTATGAAGGTATCGGCGGTTTCCCAATCGGCACGCAGGAAGATGTCCTGTCGCTGATCTCCGGCGGTTTCGACTCCGGTGTTTCCAGCTATATGCTGATGCGCCGCGGCTGTCGCGTACACTACTGCTTCTTTAACCTGGGCGGTGCGGCGCATGAAATCGGCGTGCGTCAGGTTGCGCACTATCTGTGGAACCGCTTCGGCAGCTCCCACCGCGTGCGTTTTGTGGCGATCAACTTTGAGCCAGTGGTCGGCGAAATCCTTGAAAAAGTGGACGACGGTCAGATGGGCGTGGTGCTGAAGCGCATGATGGTGCGTGCAGCGTCCAAAGTGGCGGAGCGCTACGGCGTGCAGGCGCTGGTCACCGGTGAAGCGCTGGGCCAGGTCTCCAGCCAGACTCTGACCAACCTGCGTCTTATCGACAACGTATCGGATACCCTGATCCTGCGTCCGCTGATCTCCTACGATAAAGAGCACATCATCGATCTGGCGCGCAAAATCGGTACCGAAGATTTTGCCCGCACCATGCCGGAATACTGCGGTGTGATCTCAAAAAGCCCTACCGTCAAAGCGGTGAAGGCGAAAATCGAAGCCGAAGAAGAGAACTTCGATTTCGGCATTCTGGAGAAGGTGGTGGCGGAAGCGACCAACATCGATATCCGCGAGATTGCCCAGCAGACCGAGCAGGAAGTGGTTGAAGTTGAAACCGTCAGCGGTTTCGGTGCCAACGACGCGATTCTGGATATCCGTTCCATTGATGAACAGGATGACAAACCGCTGCAGGTTGAAGGCGTGGACGTGGTTTCCCTGCCGTTCTACAAGCTGAGCACCAAATTCGGCGATCTCGACCAGAGCAAAACGTATCTGCTGTGGTGCGAGCGCGGGGTGATGAGCCGTCTGCAGGCACTGTATCTGCGCGAGCAGGGCTTTGCAAATGTGAAGGTCTATCGCCCTTAACCGTTTGCCGGGTGGCGGCTTCGCTTACCCGGCTTTCTTTACACGCTACGCTTCGTAAAAATTATAAATCCCCGCCGCCATCACTAACGACGACGCCACCTCGTAGGCTTTCTCACGCCCGACCAGCAGGTCGATAATCTTCAGTCCAAAATCGATCGCGGTACCCGGCCCCTGGCTGGTGAGCAGATTGACGCGCGGATCCCAGACCACACGTTTATCCACCCATTGCTCTTCAGGAATGGTCTCTTTCAGTCCCGGGAAACCGGTCATATTCCCGATCGGGAAAATGTTATGCGGCACCAGAACCGTGCCGGCTGCGGCACAAATTGCCGCAACGATGCGCCCCGACAGATGGAATTGCCTGACGGTTTCGACCAGGAGCGGGCTGTCGCGAAAATACTCCGCGCCCTTCAGGCCGCCCGGCAGTACGATGATGTCGTAATCCCCGTCGGCCACCTGCACAAGCGGTGCATCGGCGAGGATTTTTACGCCGCGTGAACAGGTGATGGTCAGATTACCGTCGCTGGCGACGCTGGCGGTGGTCACGTTAATGCCGCCGCGCACCATCAAATCAATGGTGGTGACGGCTTCTGTCTCTTCGCTACCAGGGGCGAGGCAGATCAGTGCTGACGCGCTCATATTCACTCTCCTTACGTTTAACCAGGTCATACAGACGGGCATTTTCCGGCACGGCAATGCCGTGGGCGCGGGCGCGTTTAAGCAAATAGCCCGTGATGTAATCAATCTCTGTGTGGCGTAATGCCCGAATGTCCTGCAACATCGAGGAGATGTTTTCTGCAGTACTTTCAATTACCTGCTCAACATAATAGCGTAAATCCTCCGCCGAGGTATGCAGGCCTTCACGTTCGATAACCGAGGCGACCTCCGCGCACAGGGTGGCAATTTCCTGCGGATGATTTTTCAGTTCCCCGTTCGGGCAGTTCCACAGCGCCGTCAGCGGATTGATCACGCAGTTAACCGCCAGCTTGCGCCACAGCTGCGGGCGGATAGTGTCATGCCAGGCCACGTCCGGCAGCACCTTCTGCAGAACATCCGCCAGATAGCTGTAGTCGCCATCCTGCGTACGGGCGGGGCCCATGTGCGTTACGCCGCTGGCGACATGCACGATAATGTTGCCATCGCGGCGTGCAGCGTGCGTGGTGGTCGCCATCAACAAGGGATGCGGGATGCTTTTCAGCTCATCAATGGTTCCCATGCCGTTATGCAGCAGCAGGATGGGGGAGTCTGGGGGAAGTTGCGCGGCCAGCGTCTTTACCGCATCTGAAACCTGCCATGCTTTGAGCGTGACCAGCAGCAGATCGCTTTGCGCCAGAAAATCCGGATCGTTCGCGGTGAGTGATTCGTTGAATATACTTCCGTCTTCGTCAATCAGGTTCACACTGCAATAGGGCTGGGGCACGCGCAGCCAGCCCTGTACCTCATGTCCGTGCTTGCAAAGCGCGGTCAGCCATAGCTGTCCAAGGGCTCCGCATCCGAGCACTGTAATTTTCATTGTTCCTCCTCACCTGCAACTGCGCCAGGTGTTACGGCCTAAGTATAGCGCCGTCAGCTAAGCTTCTGTTGAGTAAACCCTGTGACATCTGTGCGGTGTTTCCTCACGTGAGCGGCCAGGGATAGCTGCAACTCGAATTATTTGGGGTATCTGCCTTGTAGCGGGTATTATGCAACGCAACAAAAATGAAGGGAGAAGAAAAGATGCCATCTTTCGATATTGTTTCCGAAGTTGATATCCAGGAAGTCCGCAACGGCGTTGAAAACGCAAGCCGTGAAGTTGAGTCACGTTTCGACTTTCGTGGCGTTGAGGCAACTTTCGAGCTGAACGATGCGAATAAGACCATTAAGGTCCTGAGCGAATCTGATTTCCAGGTTAACCAGCTGCTGGATATTCTGCGCGCCAAGCTGCTTAAACGCGGCATTGAAGGCACCTCACTGGATGTACCAGACGAGTTTGTGCATAGCGGTAAAAACTGGTTTGTCGAAGCCAAACTGAAGCAGGGTATTGAGAGCGCGGTTCAGAAGAAGATCGTTAAGCTCATCAAGGACAGCAAGCTGAAGGTTCAGGCGCAAATCCAGGGTGAAGAAATTCGTGTGACCGGTAAATCCCGCGATGACCTGCAGGCCGTTATGGCGCTGGTACGTGGCGGCGATCTGGGGCAGCCGTTCCAGTTCAAGAACTTCCGCGATTAAGACAAAAATGCCCGGTTTTACCGGGCATTTTTTCAGGCTTTGAGAGCCTGCTCGATTTCGAAGCGGTTAGTCACTTTACTGTCTATTTTGACGTAAGCGCTGCGCTCTTGTGGGGCAATAAGCACTTCACTTACCCCCTCTGTTGCTTCAAGACGCTGTTTTAGCGCGTCGGTAATCTCAACATCCTCAGGAATTTCGACCCGCAGACTGCTGACGTAGCGCGGCTCTTTCATGCTGCTGGCGACCAGCAGCCAGACCATCGCCAGCAGTGCGCCCGCAAGGAACACGGTTTGCGAATCAAACAGGCCATCCACCCAGCCGCCGAGCGAGCCCCCGATAGCCACGCCGATAAACTGGCTGGTGGAGTAGATCCCCATTGCTGTGCCTTTATAGCCGGCCGGGGACTCCTTGCTAATCAGCGATGGCAGCAGGGCTTCCATCAGGTTAAAGGCCAGGAAGAAGAGCTGCACGCCGGCCACCAGTTCCCAGAAGTGCGGGCCGGATCCCCAGAGCACAATCTCGGCAATCAGCAGCACCGCCACGCAGCCAATGAAGACGCGCTTCATCTTGCGTTTCACTTCGGCGTAGATGATGAACGGCACGACCGAGACGAACGAAATCAGCATGGTCACCAGATAGATTTTCCAGTGCTCCGCGGCAGGGAAGCCCGCGGCGGCAAGCTGACCGGGCAGGGCGACAAAGGTCGACATCAGCAGGATGTGCAGACACATAATGCCGAAGTTAAGTTTAAGCAGGCGCGGTTCCACCAGCACTTTGCTGAAGCAGCCTTTCACCATCCCGGATTCACGGTTAAGGACGTGGTTTTTGCTGTCCGGCACCACCCAAAGGGTCAGCGCAATACCGACGGTCGCCAGCACGGCAATCATCCAGAACAGCGCATGCAGACCGAGTTTATGCGTGATGATAGGCCCGAGCACCATTGCAATCGCAAAAGTGACGCCAAAGCTCACCCCGATAAACGCCATCGCTTTGGTGCGATTCTGCTCACGCGTTAAGTCTGACAGCAGCGCCATCACGGCGGCGGCAATCGCGCCAGAGCCCTGCAGGGCGCGACCAAGAATAATTCCCCAGATGGAGTGGGAGAGGGCGGCTATCACGCTGCCGAGCACAAAAATAAGCAGGCCGCCGACAATCAGCGGTTTGCGGCCAACCCGATCCGAGAGCAGGCCAAACGGGATCTGAAATACCGCCTGAGCCAGACCGTAGATGCCAATCGCCAGGCCAATCAGCGCTTCGCTGGCACCCTGTAGCGCCATGCCGTACGTGGTCAGAACAGGCAGGACCATAAACATGCCAAGCATCCGTAGCGAGAAAACAGTCCCTAAACCCCAGGTCGCGCGCAATTCGCCTGGCGTCATTTTATAATCGTTCATTACCACCTCAATTCAAAAGCAGGCCATAGTGTAGTGCGGGGAAGGGGCGGGGTAAATAAAGGGTTATTTAACAAATATTACATGCGTTATTAATGGATTCGATGAATAAAAAAGGGTGCCGAAGCACCCTTTTATTCACCTGGTGTGACTTACCAGACGTAAGTCAGCAGGTTGTGTGAATCAGGCACCATGAAATCCACGGACATCATCACCGACAGCGAAGTGATAGCGACAATGGAGAACACGAACAGCTTACGTGCCCAGACCTTGTCATCTTCCACTTTGTAGCCACGCAGGGCCATGCCGAGCCACCAGACGCTCACCGCAGCCGCTACCGCCAGGTATTTGTACCCGGCGTAACCGCCCAGAGAGAGCATCAGCGTTGCCACGGCAAAGGCGATGATGTACAGCGTGATGTGGTTTTTAGCCACGGAAATGCCCTTCACGACCGGCAGAACCGGGATGTTCGCTGCCTGATAATCCTTAAAGCGGAAAATCGCGATGGCATAGGAGTGCGGCATCTGCCACAGGCTAAAGATAGCCAGCAGGATCAGCGCACCGCTGTCGAACTCGTTCGTGACGGCGCAGTAGCCAATCACCGGCGGCGCAGCGCCGGAGAGAGAACCAATCAGCGTTCCGTAGACGGAGTGGCGTTTCATATACAGGCTGTAAACGCCCACATAGACGACGAACCCCATCACCCCCAGCCAACAGGCCAGAGGATTAGCGCCAAACCACAGCAGCATAAAGCCAGCAATACCCAGCAAGGTGGCGTACACCAGCGAGACGGAAGGGGCGATCAGGCCTTTAACCAGCACCCGATTTTTAGTCCTTTCCATCTTCTTGTCGATATCCATGTCGATGTAGTTGTTAAATACACAACCGGATGCAACAACCAGCGACACACCGACCAGCGTAGCGATAAAGAGGGTGTAATCGATGCTGCCTTTAGAGGCCAGCAGGAACCCCCCAATGACGGAGATCAGGTTGCCAAAGATGATGCCTGGTTTCGTGACTTGCAGGTATTGCTTAAACATACTCGCCGCTCTTAGTGAACCATCATGTTGTAGTTAAGGTTCCACATAATCCAGATGGAACCGACTACCAGGATAGCGATGATAATCACGGTAAAGATGAAAGCCGTCATGTTCCAGCCTTCATCGGACTTGGTGTTCATGTGCAGGAAGCAAACCAGATGCACCAGAATCTGAATCACCGCGGTTACCAGGATTGCACCCAGAATAACCGGCTTAGACGCAGAACCGCTCATCACCATCCAGAACGGGATCACCGTCAGAATGATCGACAGGATGAAACCTGTCATGTAGGTTTTTACGCTACCGTGGGAAGCGCCATGATCGTTTGAATGACTCATTACATCGCCCCCATCAGATATACAACAGAGAACACACAGATCCACACAACGTCCAGGAAGTGCCAGAACAGGCTCAGGCACAGGATACGCGTGCGGTTAGTGCTGGTCAGGCCACGACGGGAGATCTGGAACATCAGTACTGCCATCCAGATCAGACCAGACGTTACGTGCAGACCGTGGGTCCCTACCAGTGCGAAGAACGCAGACAGGAAGCCACTACGATCCGGCCCGAAGCCTTCCATAATCAGGTGATGGAATTCATAGATTTCCATCCCGATAAAGCCAGCACCAAACAGCCAGGTCAACGCCAGCCAGGAGACAACCTGGCTCTTGTTGTTTTTGTACATGGCGATAGCCGCCATGCCGTAGGTGATGGAGCTGAACAGCAGCAGCGCGGTTTCTACCAGAACGAACGGCAGTTCAAAGATGTCCTTGCCGGCCGGGCCGCCCGCAGTGCCGTTCACCAGAACGGCATACGTTGCGAACAGACAGCAGAACAGAATGCAGTCGCTCATCAGGTAGATCCAGAAACCGAAGACTTTCGTCGGTCCTGTATCGTGGTGCGCATGTTCATGCGCGTGGGCAGTAGAGTGCGCCAAAGTATCAGTTGCCATTTTTCAGCCCCGCTTTAGAAATCTCATCGAAATGCTGGTTTTCCAGTTTTTCGACTTCACGGACTGGTACGTAGTAGTCTACGTCCTCGTCAAAGCTCTTCACAATCCAGCTGATTACGATGCCGGCGAAGCCAACAATCGCCATCCACCAGATGTGCCAGATCATTGCGAAGCCAAATACCGTTGCGAAGGCGGCAATAACAATGCCCGCACCGCTGTTTTTCGGCATGTGGATCTCTTCGTAATGAGCAGGTTGCTTGTACGCTTCACCTTTTTCTTTCATTTCCCAGAATGCGTCGCGTTCATGGACCTGCGGCACAATAGCGAAGTTATAGAACGGTGGTGGAGAAGAAGTTGCCCACTCCAGCGTACGGCCACCCCATGGGTCACCGGTCAGGTCACGGTTCTGATCGCGGTCGCGAATAGAAACGTAGAACTGAATCAGCTGAGACGCGATACCACAAGCAATCAGCACGGCACCGCCCGCTGCAACCATCAGCATTGGGTGGAACTGTGGATCAATCTGCTGGCTCAGACGACGGGTCATACCCATGAAGCCCAGCACGTACAGCGGCATAAATGCAACGAAGAAGCCGATGATCCAGAACCAGAATGCGCGTTTACCCCATTTTTCGTTCAGGGTGAAACCGAACGCTTTTGGCCACCAGTAGGTTACGCCAGCGAAGCAGCCGAAGACCACACCACCGATGATAACGTTATGGAAGTGCGCAATCAGGAACAGACTGTTGTGCAGAACGAAGTCAGCACCCGGTACCGCCAGCAGTACACCGGTCATCCCACCCACGGAGAAGGTGACGATGAAGCCGATAGTCCACAGCATTGCTGAGTGGAACACGATACGGCCCTGGTACATGGTGAACAGCCAGTTGAAGATCTTAACCCCGGTAGGGATTGCGATAATCATGGTCGTAATACCGAAGAAGGCGTTTACGTTCGCGCCAGCACCCATGGTGAAGAAGTGGTGCAGCCAAACGATGAACGACAGAACGGTAATACACACGGTTGCCCACACCAGAGAGGTGTAACCAAACAGACGTTTACGCGAGAAGGTTGCTGCGATTTCGGAGAACACACCGAAGACCGGCAGAACCAGGATGTACACTTCCGGGTGACCCCAGGCCCAAATCAGGTTGATGTACATCATCATGTTGCCACCCATATCGTTGGTAAAGAAATGGGTGCCCAGGTAGCGGTCCAGGGTCAGCAGCGCGATGGTGACGGTCAGAATTGGGAATGATGCAATAATCAGGATGTTGGCGCACAGAGATGCCCAGGTAAATACCGGCATCTTGAACATGGTCATGCCAGGGGCACGCATCTTGATAATGGTCACGAAGAAGTTGATACCGGTCAGGGTTGTACCGACACCGGAGAGCTGAAGTGCCCAAATCCAGTAATCGACGCCAACGCCCGGACTGTACTCAATTCCCGAAAGCGGCGGGTAAGCCAGCCAGCCGGTCTGAGCAAATTCGCCCACACCCAGTGACAGGTTAACCAGGATAACGCCGACAACCGTGAACCAGAAGCTCAGGTTGTTCAGGAACGGGAACGCTACGTCGCGCGCGCCGATTTGCAGCGGAACGACAACGTTCATCAGACCGATAACCAGCGGCATCGCCACGAAGAAGATCATGATAACGCCGTGGGCGGTAAAGATCTGGTCGTAGTGATGCGGCGGCAGGAAGCCGGCTTCACCCGCAGACGCGAGTGCCTGCTGGCTACGCATCATGATCGCATCCGCAAAGCCACGAATTAACATGACGATACCGACGATGCAGTACATGATACCCAGTTTTTTGTGGTCAACCGAAGTCAGCCACTCGTTCCACAGGTAGCTCCACTTACCAAAGTAAGTGATCAAGGCCAGTAAGGCTGCGCCACCGATGATAATTGCAGCAACCGTAACCACGATAATGGGTTCATGGTAGGGCACTGCATCCAGTGTCAATTTTCCGAACATTTTCTTCCTCGGCCCCTTAGTGAGCGGTTTCCGCGTGGCTCATGTCCATGCCTTCCATACCTTCGTGTGCGCTATGCTCACCTTCAGGCTGGGTCATGTCCATGCTCTTGCCGTGATCCATAAATTTGCCAATAACGTCTTTGAACAAATCTGGTTTCACGTTAGAGAAGTACTCCACCTTGTTATATTCGCTAGGTGCTGCCACTTTTTCGAACGCCGCCATGTCAGACATGGTGTTTGGAGACTGCTTCGCTTTTTCAACCCACTGGTCGAAAGCGGCACGGTCTGGCGTCGCGATAGCTTTGAACTTCATACCTGAGAAGCCCGGGCCGCTATAGCTGGCGGAGATACCATCGTAGGTGCCTGCTTCATTCGCGATCAGGTGCAGGTTAGTCTGCATACCGGCCATCGCGTAAATCTGGCTACCCAGACGTGGGATGAAGAAGGAGTTCATTACGGAGTTGGAGGTCACTTTGAACTGAACCGGAGTGTTCGCCGGGAAGGCGATTTCATTCACGGTGGCAATGCCCTGTTCCGGATAGATGAAGAACCATTTCCAGTCCATGGAGACCACTTCAATGGTAATCGGTTTTTCATCGTGAACCAGCGGCTTGCTTGGCTCAAGTGCGTGAGTGGTTTTCCATGTCAGTACGGCAAGGAACAGGATGATCAGGATAGGTACCGTCCAGACCACAGCTTCCACTTTATTGGAGTGTGACCAGTTAGGGCTATACTTCGCATCTTTATTGCTCGCACGATACTTCCAGGCGAAACCAACAGCCATCAAAATGGCTGGAATAACCACAATCAACATCAGGCCAAAAGCCGTCAATATCAGTGAACGTTGTTCCAGTCCAATCTGTCCTTTGGGGTCAAGTAGTGCAGAATCGCAGCCACTGAGTAATACAGTGCCTGCGAATAATGACAACCATCCCAAACTTTTATTGTATTTCCTGAGTCTCATTTAACGACCTCAATTCCACGGGAGTCTGGTGGCGTTTAAAGTGTGGGGGCATTTTACGGGAAGGTTACATTACTGTAAACATCATTAGACCTGTGTCAGGAAGGTGTTACCGGGTTCTGCCGCACATGTCACAAGTGTTGCAAATTATGTCGCTTTTTAAGACGTAAGCCGCATGGCATGGGCTTTATAACGAAAGGACCCCCAAGCATACCCTAAAAGGGGCAATTGGTATAACCATTGTGAAAAATAAACAAAAAATTAACAATTAATTATCAATAAAAAGACAACTAAAAAACGAAAAATCAAACTCTCTGATGCTGAATCGTTTAATGAAAAATAGCGTTCTGCAATTGACTCCAATAATTTCCGAATCCTATCCCGCACAAAACAACAAATATTTTTTTTAGCGGCTGGCGGCTATTTCACCGTTATAATTTCGGTTCGTGATTACAACGGGAAATAACCTTTCGGATTTTACTTCAGGTTAACTGCGTTTTACGCAGCGCCATGAAATCGAGCAGCCCACCAGTCAGGATCCCGGCAACCGCCAGCAGCGCGCCGGCATCCAGCAGAAGCGCTTCGAGAGGCAGTACCTGAGAGGTGGTGGCATTAATAATGAGCACCACGAGCCACAGCACCAGGGCAAAGCAACCCGCCATTAACAGTCGTAACGCAAAACGGTAAGCGCGATGATATTCCGTGCGTGGCATAAAGTGTTCTGTTCGCTGGGTATATTCCAGCGTCTGGCGACAGACCAGTAGCAATAAGAGTCCAGGCACTGCCGCTACCACGGAGAAGAGGTAGAACGTTGGCCAGCCATGGGCTTCAACAAACCAGCCGGCAATCGGCCCGACATACACGCGACCAACGGCGGAAAGCGCCGAGAGCAGAGCGAACTGCGTCGCGGAAAACGATTTGTTGCACAGGGTCATCAGCAGGGCAACAAACGCCGCTGTCCCCATACCGCCGCACAGGTTTTCAAAAAACACCGCGGCGCCCATGCTGATCATATGCTTATCCGTCACCGACAGCAGCCAGTAACCGGCGTTCGATGCCCCCTGCAGGATGCCGAAGATCAGCAGTGCGCGAAAGAGCGTCAGACGCTGCATTAATACGCCGCCGTACAGGGCCCCGACAATAGTCGCAAACAACCCGAGCGTTTTGTTCACCACGCCGACTTCGCCGGCATCAAACCCGACCCCGCGAATTAAGAAGGTGGTGGTCAGGCTCATCGCGAAGGCATCGCCGAGCTTATAAAGGACGATTAACAGCAGGATAAGCCAGGCGTTGTTGCGGCCAAAGAAGTCGCGAAGAGGTTCGGCAACGGCCTGCTCCAGAGAACGTGGAACCGGGATCACATCGCTCGGTTCGGGGGCGAGCAGGGTGGCAATAATACAGGGGATCAACAGGGCGGCCATCAGCCAGTACATGCCCTGCCAGCCGAGATAACGGTCGGCCACCCACAGCGCCAGACCACCGGATACCAGCATCCCCAGACGATAGCCCAGCACGCTAATGGCTGCGCCGGCTCCCCGCTCTTCTGCAGGCAACACGTCCGTCTTCCAGGCATCAAAAACGATATCCTGCGAGGCAGAACAGAAGGCGATTACCACCGCAAGGGCGGCCATCCAACGAAGCTGCGTCGTGGGTTCAAGAAAGCCCATCGCCGCGATTGCGATCAGCAACAGGACCTGGGTCATCACTAACCAGCCGCGACGACGGCCCAGGAACGGCGGGGTATAACGGTCCATCACCGGCGACCACAGGAACTTAAAGACGTAAGCCTGGCCGACGAGGGAGAAGAAACCAATGGTTTTGAGATCGATATTCTCGACGGTCATCCAGGCCTGCAGCGTGCCGGAGGTGAGGGCGAGAGGTAAACCGGAGGCGAAACCAAGGATCAGCAGGATGGCTGATTTAGGTTGCTGGAAAATGCGTAAGTAATGACTCGACATGTTCATATAAAGCTGACCCGGTGAAACACCGGGTCAGGAAGCGGGATTAACGCGCGTTTTGCTTGATGAAGTCGTGGATGCTGGTGTCCTGCGCCATATCGGAAATGGTGTCAGTCAGCACGCTGTTAACCGCGTTAGCAATATTTTTGTTGGACGCCTGGAACGCGCCTTCAACAGAGTAGCTCGCACGGTAGTTTTTGGTCATCTTGTTGCCGTTCTTCGCGGTTGCGATGATGGCGATATCCGCTTTGGTGGAGATGTTGTAGCGAACGTTACCCTGGGACACGTCAGCGTACAGGTTGTTCACGATGATCTGCAGATCAACCGCACCGCTTGGGCCAATCATATAGCCGCGGGAAGTCATCTGTTTCTCGAGCACTTCCTGCAGCAGGAAGCGCAGGTCGCGTGAGGCGGTCAACGTCACCTGCTGGTTGTCGCGGGTCACTTTAGCCAGGGCTTGATCCTGACGCTGATCGGCACCGTTAATGCTCACGGTTACGCCCATCAGGCTAGGATCCTGCTGAGGCAGGGTAATCTTAGGGGAGACATCAATGGTTGTAGGCGGGGTAGCGCAGCCTGCCAGCATAAAAAGTGCTACCAACGGAAAGAAGAGTTTTTTTAACATTTTCAGGTTCTCAACGAATCGTAAGCATTACAGAGAAAAATTGCCGCCATCATAACATCGCTAACGGCCAGGGGAAGTGGTCAACGCATGTAAATTCATCGCCTTGTCCGAAAACTGACCAGCCCCGCCTTTTTCTCCACGCGCGAAGGTCAAAAGGTATGAGTCTCACAGTGAACTTCATTCGTCTGAATGAGAAAATAAGACGAAAGCTAAATATTTGTTGTCTTGTTGTAATGGAAACGGTAAAAGCGGCTAATATTTAAAGGGATGGGTGACATCCTGGCGTTGTCGGAGGAGTGATTTCATGATGATACGTGAACAGATAGAAGATAAATTAAGGGCAGCGTTCAACCCTGTGTTCCTCGAAGTCGTCGACGAAAGCTATCGTCATAACGTGCCGGCAGGTTCTGAAAGCCACTTTAAAGTGGTTCTGGTCAGCGATCGCTTCACGGGAGAACGTTTCCTGAACCGACATCGCTTGATCTACAGCACCTTGACGGAAGAACTCTCCACAACCGTACATGCGCTGGCATTGCACACCTATACCATTAAGGAATGGGAAGGCTTGCAGGATACGGTATTTGCATCGCCGCCGTGTCGCGGCGCAGGCACCATCGCCTGATAAATCGGATTTGCAACGGCTGGAGCTTTTCCAGTATGTTGCATACAGATTTCCTCAAAACGGCCTTCGGGCCGTTTTGTTTTGTCTGAGTTTTGAGCGGATGGTGCGTTTTTAAGGCTAAAAATAGCCTTAAAGTGTGAAAAAAGCCGCAGCAACATGCCCCAACCGTTCTCGACTCACCTAAGTGATGCCGCTATAATGCCGCGTCTTAATGAATGTCTTCGGGATGATTCTGGCGACAGGGAATGTGAATCTGCACTAAGAGAGCATCCCGGTATAACAGACAGATTCAGAGTTGACCGAGCACTGTGTTTTTTTTGAGGTAACAAGATGCAAGTTTCAGTTGAAACCACTCAAGGCCTTGGCCGCCGTGTAACGATTACTATCGCTGCTGACAGCATCGAAACTGCTGTGAAAAGCGAGCTGGTCAACGTAGCAAAAAAAGTACGTATTGACGGCTTCCGTAAGGGCAAAGTACCGATGAATGTTGTTGCTCAGCGTTATGGCGCTTCCGTGCGTCAGGATGTGCTGGGTGAACTGATGAGCCGCAACTTTATTGATGCGATCATCAAAGAAAAAATTAATCCGGCCGGTGCGCCGAATTACGTTCCAGGCGAATACAAACAGGGCGAAGACTTCACCTACTCCGTAGAGTTCGAAGTGTACCCGGAAGTTGAGCTGAAAGGTCTGGAATCTATCGAAGTTGAAAAACCTGTTGTTTCCGTGACTGACGAAGACGTTGACGGCATGCTGGACACTCTGCGTAAGCAGCAGGCGAACTGGAAAGAGAAAGAAGGTGCTGTTGACGCGGAAGACCGTGTGACTATCGACTTCACCGGTTCTGTAGACGGCGAAGAGTTCGAAGGCGGCAAAGCGTCTGACTTCGTACTGGCAATGGGCCAGGGTCGTATGATCCCAGGCTTCGAAGACGGTATCAAAGGTCACAAAGCGGGCGAAGAGTTCACCATCGACGTGACCTTCCCGGAAGAGTACCACGCTGAAAACCTGAAAGGTAAAGCAGCGAAGTTCGTTATCAACCTGAAGAAAGTTGAAGAGCGCGAACTGCCTGAACTGACTGAAGAATTCATCAAACGTTTCGGTGTGGAAGATGGTTCTGTAGCCGGTCTGCGTACCGAAGTGCGTAAAAACATGGAACGTGAGCTGAACGGCGCTGTACGTAACCGTGTGAAATCTCAGGCGATTGACGGTCTGGTAAAAGCGAACGAAATCGACGTTCCGGCTGCCCTGATTGACAGCGAAATCGACGTTCTGCGCCGTCAGGCTGCACAGCGTTTCGGTGGCAACCAGCAGCAAGCGATGGAACTGCCACGCGAGCTGTTCGAAGAGCAAGCTAAACGCCGCGTTGTTGTTGGCCTGCTGCTGGGCGAAGTGATTCGTACCCACGAGCTGAAAGCTGACGAAGAGCGTGTGAAAGGCCTGATCGAAGAGATGGCTTCTGCATACGAAGATCCATCAGAAGTGATCGAGTTCTACGGTAAGAACAAAGAGCTGATGGACAACATGCGCAATGTTGCCTTGGAAGAACAGGCTGTTGAAGCGGTACTGGCGAAAGCGAAAGTGACCGAAAAAGCGACCTCTTTCAACGAACTGATGAACCAGCAGGCGTAATTTCGCCCCCAGGGTTTAAAGTTTGAACAAAAAACCCGTTGCCTTCCGGCGACGGGTTTTTTTTATCACGGCTTTACCCCAGGAAGAGTGCTAAAACGCCCTTTCAGTGTTAGCGTAACAACAAAAGGTTGTTATGCTTGAAATAGGGCAGTATGAACCCCATAAGTGTGTAATCACGATGATTGAGACTGGCTGATAATCCGTCCGTAAGGTTACAATCAGTACAGCAGGTGTTTTCAATTTTGATCCAGGAGACGGAAATGTCATACAGTGGCGAACGAGATAACTTTGCACCCCATATGGCTCTGGTGCCAATGGTTATTGAACAGACCTCACGTGGTGAGCGTTCTTTTGATATCTATTCCCGTCTGCTCAAGGAGCGCGTTATCTTTTTGACCGGCCAGGTGGA
Organism: Enterobacter sp. BNK-18; assembly: GCF_047456135.1. Lineage (NCBI taxonomy): Bacteria > Pseudomonadati > Pseudomonadota > Gammaproteobacteria > Enterobacterales > Enterobacteriaceae > Enterobacter > Enterobacter sp. BNK-18. The sequence continues at coordinate 161,554 of NZ_CP179899.1, forward strand.
AGACCACATGGCTAACCTGATCGTGGCGCAGATGCTGTTTCTGGAAGCGGAAAACCCGGAAAAAGACATTTACCTGTACATTAACTCCCCGGGCGGCGTGATCACGGCAGGTATGTCCATTTATGACACCATGCAATTCATCAAGCCAGATGTCAGCACTATCTGTATGGGTCAGGCTGCATCTATGGGTGCGTTCCTGTTAACCGCAGGGGCTAAAGGTAAGCGTTTCTGCCTGCCAAATTCCCGCGTGATGATTCACCAGCCGCTGGGGGGTTATCAGGGGCAGGCGACGGATATTGAAATCCACGCCCGCGAAATTCTGAAAGTAAAAGCGCGCATGAATGAACTTATGGCGCAGCATACGGGTCAATCTCTTGAGCAGATCGAGCGCGATACCGAGCGCGATCGTTTCCTCTCTGCCTCTGAGGCTGTTGAGTACGGCTTAGTCGACTCCGTTTTGACCCATCGTAATTGATGCCCGTGACGCGAGTGTGCCGCTATACTCAGGTAGGGCGGCATGTTGCTAAAAGCAGCTTGCGTCTGAAAATGGCATTTGCGTCGTCATGTGCGGCACAAAGAACTTAAAAAGAGGTTTGGACTCATGACAGATAAACGCAAAGATGGTTCGGGCAAACTGCTGTACTGCTCTTTTTGCGGCAAAAGCCAGCATGAAGTGCGTAAACTGATTGCCGGGCCGTCCGTGTATATCTGCGACGAATGTGTTGACTTATGTAACGACATTATTCGCGAAGAGATTAAAGAAGTAGCACCTCACCGCGAGCGCAGCGCGCTGCCAACGCCGCATGAAATTCGTCATCATCTTGACGACTATGTCATCGGTCAGGAGCAGGCGAAAAAAGTGCTCGCCGTGGCGGTATACAACCACTACAAACGCCTGCGTAACGGTGATACCAGCAATGGCGTAGAACTGGGTAAAAGTAATATTCTGCTGATCGGCCCAACCGGTTCCGGTAAAACGCTGCTGGCTGAAACGCTGGCGCGTCTGCTGGATGTTCCGTTCACAATGGCCGATGCCACCACCCTGACCGAAGCCGGTTATGTGGGTGAGGACGTAGAAAACATCATCCAGAAACTGCTGCAGAAATGCGATTACGATGTACAGAAAGCGCAGCGCGGGATTGTTTACATCGATGAGATCGACAAGATCTCCCGTAAATCTGACAACCCGTCCATCACCCGTGACGTATCGGGTGAGGGCGTGCAGCAGGCGCTGCTGAAGCTGATCGAAGGTACGGTTGCAGCCGTTCCACCGCAGGGTGGCCGTAAACATCCTCAGCAGGAGTTCCTGCAGGTTGATACGTCCAAGATCCTGTTCATCTGTGGTGGTGCGTTTGCCGGTCTGGATAAAGTGATCTCTCACCGTGTTGAAACCGGCTCCGGCATTGGTTTTGGCGCGACGGTGAAAGCCTCGTCCGAAAAGCCGAACGAAGGCGAGTTGCTGTCACAGGTTGAGCCAGAAGACTTGATCAAGTTTGGTCTGATTCCTGAGTTTATTGGCCGTCTGCCTGTTGTGGCAACGCTGAACGAACTGAGTGAAGACGCGCTGATCCAGATCCTGAAAGAGCCGAAAAATGCGCTGACCAAGCAGTATCAGGCGCTGTTCAATCTGGAAGGCGTTGAGCTGGAATTCCGTGACGAAGCGCTGGACGCGATTGCCAAGAAAGCGATGATCCGTAAAACCGGTGCGCGTGGCCTGCGTTCTATCGTGGAAGCGGCGCTGCTTGACACCATGTACGATCTGCCGTCGATGGAAGATGTTGAGAAAGTGGTGATTGATGAGTCGGTCATTAGCGGCCAGACCAAGCCATTGCTGATTTATGGCAAGCCGGAAGCGCAACAGGCATCTGGCGAATAATTCACCAAATCATACAAGCAGTTAATCAAAAAGGGGGGATTTTATCTCCCCTTTTATTTTTCCGTATACGCGGCGTTGAATGTGTGGGAAACATCCCCATATACTGGATACATGTTAATGGTTATGTGAAGCACAGTGACATGACCAGTTTACCTGGCGGACACTAAACTAAGAGAGAGCTCTATGAATCCTGAGCGTTCTGAACGCATTGAAATCCCCGTATTGCCGTTGCGCGATGTGGTGGTTTATCCGCACATGGTCATACCCTTATTTGTAGGGCGGGAAAAATCTATCCGTTGCCTCGAAGCCGCCATGGATCATGATAAAAAAATCATGCTGGTGGCGCAGAAAGAAGCATCAACGGATGAGCCGGGTGTAAACGATCTTTTCACCGTCGGGACCGTGGCCTCTATTTTGCAGATGCTGAAGCTGCCTGACGGCACCGTTAAGGTGCTGGTAGAAGGCTTGCAGCGTGCGCGTATTACCACCCTGTCTGACGATGGCGAGCATTTCTCTGCCAAGGCAGAGTACCTTGAATCACCTCAGCTGGATGAGCGCGAGCAGGAAGTGCTGGTGCGCACCGCGATTAGCCAGTTCGAAGGCTATATCAAGCTGAACAAGAAAATCCCACCAGAAGTGCTGACGTCGCTGAACAGCATCGACGATCCTGCGCGTCTGGCGGACACCATCGCTGCACACATGCCGCTGAAGCTGGCTGACAAACAGTCCGTTCTGGAGATGTCCGACGTTAACGAACGTCTGGAATATCTGATGGCGATGATGGAGTCTGAAATCGATCTGCTGCAGGTTGAGAAGCGTATTCGTAACCGCGTTAAAAAGCAGATGGAGAAATCTCAGCGTGAGTACTATCTGAATGAGCAAATGAAAGCCATTCAGAAAGAGCTCGGCGAGATGGATGACGCGCCGGACGAAAACGAAGCGCTGAAGCGTAAGATCGACGCGGCGAAAATGCCGAAAGAGGCCAAAGAGAAAGCCGAAGCAGAACTGCAGAAGCTGAAAATGATGTCTCCAATGTCGGCTGAAGCGACCGTCGTGCGTGGCTATATCGAATGGATGGTTCAGGTTCCCTGGAATGCCCGCAGCAAGGTCAAAAAAGACCTGCGTCAGGCGCAGGAGATCCTGGATACCGACCACTACGGTCTTGAGCGCGTGAAAGACCGCATTCTTGAGTACCTCGCAGTCCAGAGCCGTGTGAACAAAATCAAAGGCCCGATTCTGTGCCTGGTGGGACCACCGGGGGTAGGGAAAACCTCTCTGGGTCAGTCCATCGCCAAAGCGACCGGACGTAAGTATATCCGTATGGCGCTGGGTGGCGTACGCGATGAAGCGGAGATCCGCGGTCACCGTCGTACCTACATCGGTTCTATGCCGGGTAAACTGATCCAGAAGATGGCGAAAGTGGGCGTTAAAAACCCGCTGTTCCTGCTCGATGAGATCGACAAAATGTCTTCGGACATGCGTGGCGATCCGGCGTCTGCTTTGCTGGAAGTTCTTGATCCAGAACAGAACGTGGCGTTCAGCGATCACTACCTCGAAGTGGATTACGACCTGAGCGATGTCATGTTTGTCGCGACCTCGAACTCCATGAACATTCCGGCGCCGCTGCTGGACCGTATGGAAGTGATTCGTCTCTCCGGTTATACCGAAGACGAAAAACTGAACATTGCGAAACGGCACCTGCTGCCGAAGCAGATTGAGCGTAACGCGCTGAAAGCCAACGAGCTGACCGTTGAGGACAGCGCGATTATTGGCATCATCCGCTACTACACCCGTGAAGCGGGCGTGCGTAGCCTTGAGCGCGAAATCTCTAAACTGTGCCGTAAGGCGGTTAAACAGCTGCTGCTGGATAAGAGCCTCAAACACATCGTGATCAATGGCGACAACCTGCATGCCTATCTGGGCGTTCAGCGCTTTGACTATGGTCGCGCGGACAATGAAAACCGCGTGGGCCAGGTTACCGGTCTGGCATGGACGGAAGTGGGTGGCGATCTGCTGACCATTGAAACCGCCTGTGTCCCGGGTAAAGGCAAGCTGACCTACACCGGCTCTCTGGGTGAAGTGATGCAGGAGTCGATTCAGGCCGCGCTGACCGTGGTACGCGCGCGTGCGGAGAAATTGGGCATCAACCCTGATTTCTACGAGAAACGCGATATCCACGTGCACGTGCCTGAAGGGGCAACGCCGAAAGATGGCCCAAGCGCAGGTATCGCCATGTGTACCGCACTGGTATCCTGCCTTACCGGCAACCCGGTGCGTGCCGATGTGGCAATGACCGGTGAGATCACGTTGCGTGGCCAGGTGCTGCCAATCGGTGGGTTAAAAGAAAAACTGCTGGCGGCACACCGTGGTGGGATCAAAACCGTATTGATCCCTTACGAAAATAAACGCGATCTGGAAGAGATTCCGGACAACGTGATTGCCGATCTGCAGATTCATCCTGTGAAGCGAATTGAGGAAGTTCTGACTCTCGCCCTGCAGAATGAACCTTCCGGAATGCAGGTTGTAACCGCAAAATAGTGACCTCGCGCAAAGAGCGTCAATAAAAGTAAGGCTGGTAAGTCATTTCGCACTTGCCAGCCTTTTTTTGTATAGCTAATTTAGATTGCTGATTAGGCCAGCCATCAACAACGGGTGTTGTAAGGTCATGGCAGGCCTGATATAACTGCTGCGCGGTCGCGTTGTGAAGGATTCAGGCGCGATATAAATTATAAAGAGAGGAAGAGAACAGTGAATAAATCTCAACTGATTGACAAAATTGCTGCTGGTGCTGATATTTCTAAAGCTGCAGCTGGACGTGCGTTAGATGCATTAATTGCTTCTGTTACTGAATCTCTGCAGGCTGGGGACGACGTTGCACTGGTAGGCTTCGGTACTTTTGCTGTTAAAGAGCGTGCTGCCCGTACTGGCCGCAACCCTCAGACCGGTAAAGAGATCACCATTGCTGCCGCTAAAGTGCCGGGTTTCCGTGCAGGTAAAGCGCTGAAAGACGCAGTAAACTGATTGCTTTCCCATCTGAGGGAAGCCGAATAGTACAAGGGCGCATCATTTGATGTGCCTTTTTTGTTTGTCCAGGCCTGATTTGTGCGAGTTTATGCGAGTTGTGGGCTGACAATCGCACCGTTTTCTTGTCACAATACGCCTTTACGCGCGACGGGCAGGATTTTCCGTTAGCGTCAGGTAACCAGTCACCTACAGCGGAGTGTTGTTACACCATGATGGACAGCTTACGCACGGCTGCTAACAGTCTCGTGCTCAAGATTATTTTCGGTATCATTATCGTGTCGTTCATATTGACCGGCGTGAGCAGTTACCTTATCGGCGGTGGCGCGAACTATGCCGCAAAAGTGAATGGCCAGGAGATCAGCCGCGGTCAGTTCGAGAATGCTTTTGCCGGTGAACGTAACCGTATGCAGCAACAGCTGGGCGACCAATTCTCTGAACTCGCGGCAAACGAAGGGTATATGAAATCCCTGCGCCAACAGACCCTGAACCGTCTGATCGACGAAGCGCTGCTGGATCAATACGCGAAAAAACTGGGCCTGGGCATCAGCGATGAGCAGGTTAAAAAAGCCATCTTATCGACTCAGGCTTTCCAGTCTAACGGCAAATTCGACAATGCGCGTTACAACGGCATCATTAATCAGATGGGCATGACTGCCGATCAATACGCTCAGGCTCTGCGTAATCAACTGACAACCCAACAGCTCATCAATGCCGTCGTTGGCACTGATTTCATGCTCAAAGGTGAGACGGAAGAGCTGGCAGCCCTGGTTGCACAGCAGCGCGTGGTACGTGAAGCGACCATCGATGTGAATGCTCTGGCGGCGAAGCAGCAGGTTAGCGACGCGGACATTAACGCCTATTACGAGCAGAACAAGAATAACTTCGTTGCTCCAGAACAGTTCCGTGTGAGCTACATCAAGCTGGATGCTGCCGCGCTGCAGGAAACAGCCTCTGACGCGGAAATTCAGTCTTATTACGATCAGCATCAGGATCAGTTCACTCAGCCGCAGCGTAACCGCTACAGCGTGATCCAGACCAAAACTGAGGCAGACGCCAAAGCCGTGCTGGATGAGCTGAATAAGGGCGCTGATTTCGCCTCCCTCGCGAAAGCAAAATCCACCGATATTATCTCTGCTAAAAACGGTGGTGATATGGGCTGGCTGGAAGAGAGCACCACACCTGACGAACTGAAAAATGCCGGTCTGAAAGACAAAGGCCAGCTTTCCGGTGTCATTAAATCTTCCGTTGGTTTCCTGGTGGCGCGTCTGGATGACATCGAGGCCGCGAAAACCAAGCCGCTGGCTGACGTTCGCGATGATATCGCAGCGAAAGTGAAGCAGGAAAAAGCGCTGGATGCTTACTACGCGCTGCAACAGAAAGTCAGTGATGCTGCCAGCAACGACAACGAATCTCTGGCGGGTGCTGAGCAGGCTGCAGGGGTGAAAGCGGTTGAGACCGGCTGGTTCGGTCGTAACAACCTCCCGGAAGAGCTGAATTTCAAACCGGTTGCTGATGCCATCTTCAACGGTGGTCTGGTTGGCGAGAACGGCACGCCGGGCAGCAACTCTGACATCATTACCGTCGACGGCGATCGTGCGTTTGTTCTTCGCGTCAGCGAGCACAAACCAGAAGCGATTAAACCGCTGGCAGAAGTGAAAGATCAGGTGGTTGCTCAGGTTAAGCACAACAAAGCGGAACAGCAGGCAAAACTGGATGCTGAGAAGATTCTGGTTGACCTGAAAGCGGGTAAACAGGATGCGCTGAAAGCGGCAGGTCTGAGCTTCGGTGAGCCAAAAACGCTGAGCCGTACCGGTCAGGATCCTGTCAGTCAGGCAGCGTTCGGTCTGAGCCTGCCTGCGAAGGACAAACCAAGCTTCGGTACCACTACCGATATGCAGGGTAACGTCGTTCTGCTCGCACTGGACGACGTGAAAGCAGGCACGATGCCTGAAGAGCAGAAGAAAGCGATGGTGCAGGGTATTACCCAGAACAATGCCCAGATCGCTTTCGAAGCGATGATGAGCAACCTGCGCACAGAAGCCAAAATCAAGCTCGGTGACGTGATGACTCAGCAGCAATAATTACGTATTTGCTCGCATATTTTCGTAACGCTCTGCAATAACTAAAGGCCGCTTTCGCGGCCTTTTCCATTTATGCAATCTGCCGTTTGTGCCGGGTTATAACGCTGGATATTGTGGCCTGGCTGTCAACAAACAAGGAGATAACAGCATGAAATGTGGAATCAAGGCTCTGTTCATTACTCTGGCGATTGCCACCACCGGGATGAGCGCAGGTGCGCTGGCGACGACACCTGCGGCGAAAACACCGGCGGTGCAAACCAGGTCTGACGCAGCGGCACCCGCAGCTGGCCAGACGAAAGCCACGGATGCCGGAAAAAGCGCGGATGATGACGGTACGCGAGTCAGTATCAATTCGGCATCGGCAGAGGATCTCGCCCGGGTGATGAATGGCGTAGGGCTAAAAAAAGCGCAGGCGATAGTCAGCTATCGCGAAGAGTACGGTCCTTTCAAAACGGTTGACGATCTTAAGCAAGTGCCCGGTATGGGCGGAGCGCTGGTTGAGCGCAACCTCTCACACCTGACGTTGTAATCACATAATTACTTGCACGGCGGCAAAATTTTGCCAGGATAAAGAGGTCATACCAGTCATGACCTCTTATCCTATAACAACAGTAAAGGCTATTGCGCTATGCAGACAAAAATCAAAGTACGCGGCTACCACATCGATGTTTACCAGCACGTCAACAACGCCCGTTATCTTGAGTTTCTTGAAGAAGCGCGCTGGGACGGTCTGGAAAGCAGCGAAAGCTTTCAGTGGATGACCGCGCACAACATCGCGTTCGTGGTCGTCAACATCAATATCAACTACCGTCGCCCGGCCGTGCTGGGAGATGTGTTGACCATCACCAGCCAGCTTCAACAGTTAAACGGCAAGAGCGGCGTGTTAACCCAGGCGGTGACGCTGGATCCTGAAGGCCAGGCCGTTGCCGACGCGCTGATCACCTTTGTCTGTATCGATCTGAAAACCCAGAAAGCGTTGCCGCTGGAAGGGGAGTTGCGGGAAAAACTGCAGTTGATGATCGTCTAGACTCGTTGTGTTCATGACCCGTGCTGTCGATATTCTGTTCGCCAGCACGGTCAAAGAGGCTTATTTGAGCCCGGTTTTTTTCTTCATCGCCGACATCACGCCCGCTTTATCGGCCAGATAGTGATTCAGTCCGTTTGCGCGCAGATTACAGGCCGCACACTGGCCACAACCATCACCTTTTATGCCGTTGTAGCAGGTAAGGGTTTCGCTGCGAACCATGTCCAGTTTGCCCCAGTAGTCTGCCAGTGCCCAGGTTTCCGCTTTATCAAGCCACATCAGTGGCGTTTCAAAGCGCGTCTCTTTTGCCATCCCCAGATTCACGGCGTGGTTGAGAGCCTTCACGAACTCGTCACGGCAGTCAGGGTACCCGGAGAAGTCGGTTTCACACACGCCCGTGATCACCGCTTCGGCTTTCACCTGGTAGGCGTAGATCGCCGTCAGCGTCAGGAAGAGAATGTTGCGGCCTGGCACAAAGGTGTTCGGAATGCCGCTGGCATCAGGTTCATAGTCAGGAACGGGAATACTGTCGCGGGTGAGGCTACTGACGGCCAGTTCATTTAACAGCGTAACGTCCAGCACCTTATGCGCGCGCGCGCCCAGTTTCAGCGCCAGTTCACGGGCGACGTCGATTTCAGCGCGATGTCGCTGACCATAATCGAAAGTGACACAGTGAACTTCATCGTACTGATGAAGCGCCTGAACCAGGCAGGTAGTGGAATCTTGTCCTCCGCTGAACACGACGACGGCACGTTTCATAAATCATCTCGACAGTTACGGTAAAAACATCATGTTACCGTCTGACTACGGCGACGACCAGCTTCTTCACGATTTGGGGGCCGGGAGCCAGGCTTCGGTGAAATCGAACCAGCCGCGGGTGTTAAGCCGTATGCCATTGACTCCCGGGGGCGCGCTGATTTGGTACTGATAGTTAAACAACGGCGTCAGCACTGCGCTCTCCATGATTTGGGTGAAAATAGCTTTCAGCCCGCGATGCCGGGCATGCTCGTCAGCCTGAGTCTGAACGGCATCCAGCGTCGCCTGCAGATGGGCATATTGCGGCGCGCTCAGCAGGTGCGGCCATAGCGCATCGCAGCGAAGCCACTGCTCAAGGGTGTATTCCGGTGCTTCGCCAATCAGCCTGTCTCCCATCATGAGGTCCGCGTCGGCAAGATGCTGACATCCGTCCCACGTTTTGGCATCGTGAAAGATGACCGTTAACGCGCAGCCCTGGCGGGAAAGATACGCTTTTAGCTGACTCGCCATGGTATGTAACTCGACGGGCAGATGGTAAATCAGGGTCAGCGTCTCAGGCAAAGGGACATCCGTGAGATCCGGCCACTCAGGAATACGCCAGCCCGGCAGCAACTCCTGCGTTGGGGTGATAAGCCCCTCATCCAGAGGAAGAGTATGCAGAAGCGTTGAGAGGTGAATGATGTTGATAAGGCGTCTTGCCTGCATTTCGCTAAGACGCGGGCTGCGCTTCAGTGTGAGGTAGCAAAACCCCAGGCTGATGCTGTTACTCACCAGCCGCAAACGGGTCAGTTCGTCAGGCTCTCCGATGGCGATTTGTACCGGATGCCGGCAGCTGGTTCCAAGCCCCTGATCAAATAGCTGAGGGGTGATCCAGAACTCGATGGCCTTCAGTAGCGGGTGGCTAAGGTGATACTGCTCATGGCTTTCCAGACGAACCAGGTCCGGCTTATACGCGGTGAGCCTGAAAGGTCCGCTGCCTGTCATCGGTTGTGCCGGGTGCGCCACACGGCTGCAATAGGTTGCCAGTCGATGCGCCAGCCAGTAGTCGGGCTTGTGTAAAATAAACGTCAGACACTGCGGATGGGTAACTTCAATGCGCAGCACGCTCTGAAAAAGCCTGTGCATGGCCGGGAGCGTCAACATCGCATTCAGACTCTCCTGTAACTGGACCGTTTCGACTTTATCACCGTTATGCCAGTGAAGCGTGGAGCGAATATAAAAATGCCAGCGCAGTCCGTCCTCCGAAACATCCCAGTGATGGGCAAGATCGCCCGTCGGTTCGCTGCTGTTACCGTGAAAACGCGTCAGCCCGGAAAAAACCTGTCCTGCCAGATGCTGTTCCGCCCGACCGGGTAAAAAGCCGGGATGCAGTGGATCCAGCGAGCGGTAATAGGGAATGCGCAGCGTCGGCGTATCGTTTTGCCACTGGCCGCCTAAAAACGGATGAAGCAGTGACCGCAGCTCCTCCGGTGCCAGCTGGGCCAGCTCAAGCGCGTTATGCTGCTGCCCACGCTTCAGCGCCTCTTCCATCATCGCATTGCGCAGTGACTCCGGGGTGACGTGGAAAGTCAGCTCCCCACGCTTACCGCGGCCAGACTGCGCTCGCCAGCTAAGCCAGCCCGCCTCCTGCGCCTGACGCAGTAACGTACGGACATGCCGTTCGCTGCAAAAACAGCGGGCGGCCAGCTCGCTGATGGTGGCCTGCTGCGTCGCGCCAGCGGAAGGCTGCCACAAACGGTGGTACTGGTTGAGTCGGTTAAGCTGGCGCATGAGAAACCCTGAACAATAATTATCATCTATTCACTATTACTTCCGTATATCTCACGCAATACTGATGCACAAGTTAACCGCATCACATTTCAGGAGTAATCATGGCTCGTCTCGCTGCGTTTGATATGGACGGTACGTTGTTAATGCCGGATCACCGTCTGGGTGAGAAAACCCTGAGTACCCTGAAGCGCTTGCACGAACGTGATGTCACCCTGACGTTTGCCACTGGCCGTCATGTGCTGGAGATGCGCCATTTGCTGGGGGCATTTTCCCTGGATGCTTTTCTTATTACCGGCAACGGGACACGCATTCACTCTGTCGAAGGCGATGTTCTCCACCGTCAGGATCTCAACCCGGAAGTGGCAGATATCGTCCTGCACAGCACCTGGGACACCCGGGCCAGCGTTCATGTCTTTAACGATAACGGCTGGTTTACCGGGCATGACATTCCGGCATTGCTGCACGCCCATGTCTACAGTGGTTTCCGCTATCAGCTTATCGATCTGCGCCGTATTCCGGCTCACGCGGTGACGAAGATCTGTTTCTGCGGCGATCATGACGATCTTTGTCGCTTACGCATTCAGCTGAATGACGCGTTAGGCGACCGGGCGCACCTGACCTTTTCAGCGGTGGACTGTCTCGAGGTTTTGCCGGTTGGGTGTAATAAAGGATCGGCGCTGGCGGTACTGAGCGATCACCTGGGCTTAACGATGCAGGAATGTATGGCGTTTGGCGACGCCATGAACGACCGCGAAATGCTGGGCAGCGTTGGTCGCGGTCTGATCATGGGAAATGCGATGCCGCAGTTGAAGGCAGAGCTTCCCCATCTACCGGTTATCGGGCACTGCGGTAACGAAGCAGTGTCTCATTTTTTGACGCATTGGCTGGACAACAACAACCTCCCATATTCCCCCGAATAGTGAGACCCTTCCAGCAAGCCAGACCCCGGTCTGGCTTTTTTTTATTTCACCAGCTGCGTAATCTGCGCTTTCCACGGCTCAATATCGCCGATGTTTGCCTGAATCCACTGCGCATTGTAATAGGTCTCAAGATAGCGCTCGCCGCTGTCGCAGAGCAGGGTGACGATAGAGCCGGTGCGCCCTTCTTCACGCATGCGAGCCGCAAGCTGCAGGGCTCCCCACATGTTGGTGCCGGTAGAAGCACCGACTTTACGGCCAATCTGTGTCTCCAGCCAGTGCGCGGTTGCCACGCTGGCGGCATCCGGCACGCGGAGCATTTCATCCACCACGTCCGGAATGAATGAAGGCTCCACGCGCGGGCGGCCAATACCTTCAATCTTACTGCCCACCGGGCTGCGCAGATCCGCATTGCGGCTTTGCCAGTAGTCCAGGAACACCGAGTTCTGCGGATCCACCACCATCAGCTGCGTATCGTAGCCCTGACAGCGGATGTAACGCCCCAGGGTGGCTGAGGTGCCGCCAGTACCGGCGCTCATCACGATGTACGACGGAACAGGGTGAGGTTCGTGGGTCATCTGGCGGAAAATACTGTCGGCGATGTTGTTATTGCCGCGCCAGTCTGTCGCTCGCTCGGCAAAGGTGAACTGGTCCATATAGTGGCCATTCAGCCCACGGGCCAGCATTTCAGACGCGGCGTAAATTTCGCAGGCGCTTTCCACAAAGTGGCAGCGTCCACCGTAAAATTCGATCTGCTCAATTTTTCGTTTCGCGGTGCAGGAGGGCATCACGGCGATAAACGGCAGGCCCAGCAGGCGGGCAAAGTAGGCTTCGGATACGGCGGTTGAACCGGAGGAGGATTCAATAATCGTGGTTCCCTCCTTAATCCAGCCGTTACACAAACCGTATAAAAAGAGCGAACGCGCCAGGCGATGCTTCAGGCTACCGGTGGGATGGGTGCTTTCATCTTTCAGGTACAGCTGGATGCCAGCAAAACCCGGCAGAGCCAGGCGAATGAGATGGGTGTCCGCCGAGCGCTGATAGTCGGCATTGATTTCGCTGATGGCATGTTTAACCCAGGCGCTATTCATCGTATTTATCCGTTTGTCATTTTGTGCCCAGCATAGCGAAAAGCACAGAAAAAATTGTTGCTATATGGCCTTTAAAATAGAATGAAGGGAGAAAATTTTTCTCTGTGAGGTGGGTATGCTAGATAAAATAGACCGTAAGCTGCTTTCTTTACTGCAAAGTGACTGTACCCTCTCTTTGCAGGCACTGGCAGATGCCGTTAATCTGACCACCACGCCGTGCTGGAAGCGCCTCAAGAAGCTTGAAGATGACGGCATCCTTCTGGGGCGAGTCGCGCTTTTAGATCCCGAAAAACTGGGGCTTGGGTTGACGGCATTTGTCCTGATAAAAACCCAACATCACAGCAGCGAGTGGTACAGCCGCTTCGTAACACAGGTCTCCGAGATGCCGGAGGTGCTCGGTTTCTGGCGCATGGCGGGAGAGTATGACTATCTGATGCGCGTCCAGGTGGCAGACATGAAGCGTTATGATGATTTTTACAAGCGGCTGGTGAACAGCGTACCGGGCTTGTCGGACGTCACCTCGAGCTTCGCCATGGAACAGATTAAATACACCACAGCACTACCCATTGATTAATTGAATAACTTCCCGGCGTAGCCGGATCCATACCTTCAGGAACAAACCGCGTGCGATTATTTGCCCAATTAAGCTGGTACTTTCGTCGGGAGTGGCAACGCTACCTCGGCGCTGTGGCCCTGCTTATTATCATTGCCATCCTGCAGTTAATTCCACCGAAAGTGGTGGGATACGTGGTGGATGGCGTTACAGAACAGCATTACACCACCGCACGGGTGTTGATGTGGGTCGGCACGCTGGTGCTGACAGCCATCATTGTCTATCTGCTGCGCTACGTCTGGCGGGTACTGCTGTTTGGCGCGTCCTATCAGCTGGCCGTCGAACTGCGTGAAGATTTTTATCGCCAGCTGAGCCGCCAGCATCCCGAGTTCTACCTGCGTCATCGCACCGGGGATCTTATCGCTCGCGCCACCAATGACGTTGACCGCGTCGTGTTTGCCGCCGGGGAAGGGGTGTTAACGCTGGTGGACTCCCTGGTGATGGGCTGTGCGGTTCTGATTGTGATGTCCACCCAGATAAGCTGGCAGCTCACGCTGCTGGCGTTGCTGCCTATGCCGCTGATGGCGCTGGCGATCAACCGCTATGGCGAACAGCTTCATGAGCGCTTCAAGCTGGCGCAGGCGGCATTTTCCTCGCTGAATGACCGTACGCAGGAGAGCATGACCAGCATCCGCATGATCAAAGCGTTTGGCCTGGAAGATCGACAATCCGCGCTGTTTGCAGCCGATGCCGCCGACACGGGGGCGAAGAACATGCGCGTTGCGCGTATCGATGCGCGGTTTGACCCGACAATCTATGTCGCGATTGGCATGGCAAACCTGCTGGCCATTGGTGGCGGGAGCTGGATGGTGGTGCAGGGCTCGCTAACCCTCGGGCAATTGACCAGCTTTGCCATGTACCTGGGGCTGATGATATGGCCGATGCTGGCACTGGCCTGGATGTTTAACATCGTAGAGCGCGGCAGCGCCGCCTACAGCCGTATTCGCGCGATGCTTGCCGAAGCGCCAGTGGTGAATGACGGTAGCGAATCGGTACCGGAAGGGCGCGGCGTGATGAATGTCGACGTCCGTAAGTTTGTGTATCCGCAAACGGAACATACGGTACTGGAGAACGTCAGCTTTACGCTCAAACCGGGTCAGATGCTCGGTATCTGCGGTCCGACAGGCGCCGGGAAAAGTACCGTACTCTCCCTGATTCAACGTCACTTTGACGTCACGCAGGGCGATATTCGCTTCCATGATATTCCGTTGACGAACCTGCTGCTCGATGACTGGCGCGGTCGTCTGGCGGTGGTCAGCCAGACGCCGTTTCTCTTTTCTGACACCGTGGCGAATAACATTGCCCTCGGACGCCCGGCGGCGACTCAGGAAGAGATTGAGCACGTCGCGCGCCTGGCCAGCGTCCATGACGATATTCTGCGTCTGCCACAGGGCTATGAAACGGAAGTGGGTGAGCGTGGCGTTATGCTTTCCGGCGGGCAAAAACAGCGTCTCTCGATTGCCCGCGCGCTGCTGCTGAATGCCGAAATCCTGATCCTTGATGATGCGCTCTCCGCCGTCGATGGCCGCACCGAGCACCAGATCCTGCATAACCTGCGACAGTGGGGGGATGGAAGGACGGTGATCATCAGTGCACACCGGTTGTCGGCGCTGACGGAAGCCAATGAAATTCTGGTATTACAGCACGGGCACATTGCCCAGCGCGGACAGCATGAACCGCTTGCGGAGCAACCGGGCTGGTATCGCGATATGTATCGTTATCAGCAGCTTGAAGCGGCGCTAGACGACGCCCCGGAACAGGATGAGGAGAACGCTAATGCGTAAGACCGTGACGCAGTGGCCGACGCTAAAACGCCTGCTGGCCTATGGTTCTCCGTGGCGAAAACCGCTTTCACTTGCCGTGCTGTTGCTGTGGATTGCCGCGATTGCAGAAGTGAGCGGTCCGCTGCTCATCAGCTACTTTATCGACAATATGGTGGCGAAAAGCTATTTGCCGCTGGGGCTCGTCGCGGGGTTAGGTGTGGCCTACGTTGGGCTACAGCTGACTGCGGCGTCACTGCATTACGCCCAGTCTCTGCTCTTTAACCGGGCGGCCGTGGGCGTGGTGCAGAAGTTACGTACGGATGTGATGGATGCGGCGCTGCGCCAGCCGTTGAGCGAGTTTGATACCCAGCCGGTTGGGCAGGTGATATCCCGGGTGACCAACGATACCGAGGTGATCCGCGATCTGTATGTCACCGTCGTGGCAACCGTGCTGCGCAGCGCGGCGCTGATTGGCGCCATGCTGGTGGCGATGTTTAGCCTCAACTGGCGTATGGCTCTGGTGGCGATCACCATCTTCCCGGCCGTATTGATTGTAATGGTCATCTATCAACGCTACAGCACGCCGATTGTGCGTCGGGTGCGCGCCTATCTGGCTGATATCAACGATGGCTTCAACGAAGTGATCAACGGCATGAGCGTCATTCAGCAGTTCCGCCAACAGGCTCGCTTTGGTGAACGCATGGGGGAAGCGAGCCGGTCGCACTATATGGCGCGTATGCAGACGCTGCGACTGGACGGTTTCCTGCTGCGTCCGCTGCTGAGCCTCTTCTCGGCGCTGGTTCTCTGTGGCCTGCTGATGCTTTTCGGGATGAGCGCGAACGGAACAATTGAAGTTGGGGTTCTGTACGCTTTTATCAGCTATCTGGGACGTCTTAATGAACCGTTGATAGAACTCACCACCCAGCAATCTATGTTGCAACAGGCCGTGGTGGCGGGGGAGCGCGTGTTCGAACTGATGGACCGGCCACGTCAGACCTACGGCGATGATGAGCGTCCTTTGCAAAGCGGAGAGATTACGTTTGATAAGGTCTCGTTTGCTTACCGTGAAGACCGTCTGGTGTTGCAGGACATCTCTCTTGATGTGCCGTCGCGCGGCTTTGTGGCGCTGGTGGGGCACACCGGTAGCGGCAAAAGTACCCTCGCCAGCCTGTTGATGGGCTATTACCCGGTCAGTCAGGGTGAAATCCGCATTGATGGTCGTCCGCTCGCATCACTGAGCCACAATGTGTTGCGCAAAGGCGTTGCAATGGTGCAGCAAGACCCAGTAGTCATGGCCGATACCTTTTACGCCAACGTCACCCTGGGGCGGGATTATACCCAGCAACAGGTGTGGGATGTGCTGGAAACCGTGCAGCTGGCAGAGCTGGCGTGCGGCTTTAGCGATGGGATCAATACCCGGCTTGGTGAGCAGGGGAATAACCTCTCGGTGGGACAAAAGCAGCTTCTGGCCCTGGCGCGGGTGCTGATTGAA
This sequence comes from Enterobacter sp. BNK-18, assembly GCF_047456135.1. Lineage (NCBI taxonomy): Bacteria > Pseudomonadati > Pseudomonadota > Gammaproteobacteria > Enterobacterales > Enterobacteriaceae > Enterobacter > Enterobacter sp. BNK-18. The sequence goes on from NZ_CP179899.1 coordinate 177,961, forward strand.
ACGCCGCAGGTGCTGATACTCGACGAAGCGACCGCCAGCATCGACTCTGGTACTGAGCAGGCTATCCAGCTGGCGCTGGCCGCGGTGCGTGACCACACGACGCTGGTGGTTATCGCACACCGTCTTTCAACGATTGTCGACGCAGACACCATCCTGGTGCTGCATCGCGGTCAGGCCGTCGAACGCGGTACGCACCGGGAGCTGCTCGAAGCAAAAGGGCGCTACTGGCAGATGTATCAGCTGCAGCTGGCCGGTGAAGAGCTGGCCGCCAGCGTGCGTGAGGACGAGTCCCTCAGCGCCTGATGCACCAAAACAAGGCAGCGCGCTAACAGTCATTACTGTTGGTGCAAAACTGAAACGCACCGTGCACTGTCATGGTGCGTTTTTTTTCACCGGTTCGTTAAACATGCTCGTGTAATGCTCATTACAGCGCGTTTCCCTCAGGTTTTCATTTCTGGCACACCCCTTGCAATGTCTTCTGCGTATTAGCGGCGGCCATTACCGAATTCTGACTGGAGGGGATCTATGAAGCTGGTTACGGTTGTAATCAAACCATTCAAACTCGAAGACGTGCGTGAAGCATTGTCTTCCATGGGTATTCAGGGACTGACTGTCACCGAAGTGAAAGGCTTTGGTCGTCAGAAGGGTCATGCCGAGCTTTACCGCGGGGCAGAATACAGCGTTAACTTCCTGCCAAAAGTAAAAATTGATGTCGCGATTGCTGATGACCAGCTTGATGAAGTTATTGATGTCATTAGCAAAGCGGCCTACACCGGCAAAATTGGCGACGGCAAAATTTTCGTTGCCGAATTGCAGCGCGTCATTCGCATCCGTACCGGCGAATCTGACGAAGCGGCACTGTAAGTAACTCCTGGCACACAGTGATAGGGATCGAGAAAATGAAGATAGCAACAATCAAAACGGGTCTGGGTTCGCTGGCACTGCTGCCGGGCCTGGCACTGGCTGCCCCTGCGGTGGCAGACAAAGCCGATAACGCCTTTATGATGATCAGCACCGCGCTGGTGCTGTTCATGTCCATTCCGGGCATTGCGCTGTTCTACGGCGGCCTGATCCGTGGCAAAAACGTTCTCTCCATGCTGACGCAGGTTGCCGTCACGTTCGCGCTGGTTTGCGTGTTGTGGGTGGTCTACGGTTACTCTCTGGCCTTCGGCACGGGCAATGCGTTCTTCGGAAACTTTGACTGGGTCATGCTGAAAAACATCGAACTGACCGCGCTGATGGGCAGTTTCTATCAATATATTCACGTTGCCTTCCAGGGCTCGTTCGCCTGTATCACCGTTGGGCTGATCGTCGGTGCGCTGGCTGAGCGTATTCGCTTCTCCGCCGTACTGATCTTCGTGGTGGTCTGGCTGACGCTCTCCTATGTGCCGATTGCGCACATGGTCTGGGGTGGCGGTCTGCTGGCGAGCCATGGCGCGCTGGACTTCGCAGGCGGTACCGTTGTACACATCAACGCCGCGGTGGCGGGCCTGGTAGGGGCATACCTGATTGGCAAACGCGTGGGCTTCGGTAAAGAAGCCTTCAAACCGCACAACCTGCCGATGGTCTTTACCGGTACAGCGATCCTTTACTTTGGCTGGTTCGGCTTCAACGCCGGTTCAGCAAGCGCAGCAAACGAAATCGCCGCGCTGGCCTTCGTGAACACTGTTGTGGCAACGGCGGGTGCGATCCTCTCATGGGTATTTGGTGAGTGGGCGGTACGCGGTAAGCCTTCGCTGCTGGGTGCCTGTTCAGGTGCAATTGCCGGTCTGGTTGGTATCACGCCAGCTTGTGGCTACGTCGGTGTTGGCGGCGCGCTGCTTGTCGGGCTGGTGGCCGGTCTGGCGGGTCTGTGGGGTGTGACGGCGCTGAAACGTGTTCTGCGCGTCGATGACCCGTGCGATGTCTTCGGTGTACACGGCGTCTGCGGCATCGTCGGTTGTATCATGACCGGTATCTTCGCGGCGAAATCGCTGGGTGGCGTGGGTTACGCAGAAGGCGTCACCATGGTTCACCAGGTGCTGGTGCAGCTGGAAAGTATCGCCATCACCGTCGTGTGGTCTGCCGTTGTGGCCTTCATCGGCTATAAGCTGGCGGATATGACCGTCGGTCTGCGTGTTCCGGAAGAGCAGGAACGCGAAGGTCTGGACGTCAACAGCCACGGCGAGAATGCGTACAACGCCTGATAAGCAAAACGGCAACCCAGGGTTGCCGTTTTCGTTTTGTTCCCTCTCCCGTCGGGAGAGGGCCGCAGTACAGCATCACCCGCGGTTACGCATTACCCCTTCCTGCACCGTCGACGCGACCAGCACGCCATCCTGAGTGTAAAACTCACCGCGCACAAAGCCGCGCGCGCTTGACGCCGAGGTACTTTCCACGCTGTAGAGCAGCCACTCGTTCATGTCGAACGGACGATGGAACCACATGGAGTGATCGATGGTGGCCACCTGCATCCCTTTTTCAAGGAAGCCCACGCCGTGCGGCTGCAGCGCCACCGGCAGGAAGTTGAAATCTGAGGCATAACCCAGCAGATACTGATGAACGCGGAAATCCGCGGGCACGGTGCCGTTAGCGCGGATCCAGACCTGGCGCTTTGGCTCGGCCGTGTGGCCTTTCATCGGGTTATGGAATTCGACAGGGCGGATCTCAAGCGGTTTATCGCAGAGAAACTTCTCCTTTACCTGCGGTGGAAGCAGATGCGCCAGCGCACGAGCGATATCGGTCTCGGATTTGAGATCGTCTGGCGACGGCGCGGGTGGCATCGTTTTCTGATGCTCATAACCCGGTTCCGGCGCCTGGAACGAGGCGGTCATGTAAAAGATAGGCTTGCCATTCTGAACCGCCGCGACACGACGCGCGCTAAAGCTGTTGCCATCCCGCAATACCTCAACGTCATACACGATGGGTTTCGCGCTATCACCAGGGCGTAAGAAGTAGCTGTGAAATGAGTGCACCAGACGGTCTGCAGGGACGGTCTCCTTTGCTGCGTAGAGCGCTTGTCCTACGACTTGCCCGCCGAAGACCTGGCGTAAGCCGAGATCTTCGCTCTGTCCGCGAAAGAGTCCTTCCTCAATTTTTTCCAGATTCAGTAATGTCAGCAGATTGTTCAGTGCCTGACTCATAGTTGTCCTCAATAAACGCCGTAGCGAAAGATAGGCAGAGTATAACGCAGAAATGAAAGTGGTCCGATGGGTAGAATAATCTGAATATCTGGACGATTTTAGGCATAAATCAGTGATCTGTGCCAAACTTACCTGTGTTATGTGATTGAAACGACATCGGATGGGATCGATCCCGCTGGTGCATTGATGATAAGGAGACTTCAATGAAACTCGTGCCCATGCTAAGTGGTGTAGCAATTGCGGTGGCGTTGTCCGCCTGTGCAGGAAAGAGCGCCCAGGTGCCGGTGCCAGCAGCAGATCCAAACGGGATTAATACACTCTCACAGCAGTCCATTCAGCAGCCTAACGTTTCCGGGACTATCTGGATTAAACAGAAAGTCGCGTTACCGCCAGATGCGGTATTAACGGTAACCCTGTCTGATGCTTCCCTGGCAGACGCGCCGTCTAAAGTATTGGCCCAGCGTGCCGTGCGTACGGAAGGTAAGCAGGCACCGTTTAGCTTCGTGTTGCCGTATAACCCATCAGACGTGCAGCCTAATGCCCGTATCCTCCTGAGCGCAGCAGTAACGATCAACGATAAACTGGTGTTTATCACCGATACGGTGCAGGAAGCGATTAACCACGGCGGGACAAAAGTTGACCTGAACCTGGTTCCGGTACAGCAAACCGAAGTGCCGGTTGCGCCACAGACTAACCAACCGTCTCTGCCAACCCCTCCGACCCAGATGTAACGCTTCAAACCCTCTCCTTCGGGAGAGGGTTTAATACACCCAGCGGTACTTTTGCAAATCAATCTGTCCTGACCCCGACACCTGCACCCCTTCTGACAGTAACGCCTGACGCTGGCGCTGCAGATCCGGCCCGGTCAACGAGATCGCCCCATGACGATTTACCACCCGATGCCAGGGCAGGATGCTTCCTTCGGGCAACCTTTTCAGTACGCCACCGACCTGCCGCGCCGCACGCGGGGAACCGGCCAGACGCGCTACGTCGCCATAGGTGGTGACATAACCTTCCGGCACAGAGGCCACAATTTGCCATACGCGTTGTGGAAAGGAGTCATGTTCGTCCATACGTCTACCTGTGGGGAATGTCTGGACAGTCATGTTAAACGAAGATAAACCCAATTGCTGCGCCAGTTTGCGCAAGAAACCAGCATCCAGTTGCGGGTCGCTTGCAATTGGCGGTAAGCACAGGGATAATGCGCCAGCGCGTTGGTTATCAACGCTCTCAATGGGGGCTCTGTTGGTTCTCCCGCAACGCTACTCTGTTCACCAGGTCAGGTCCGGAAGGAAGCAGCCAGGGCAGACGACGTGTGTGCCGGGATGTAGCTGGCAGGGCCCCCACCCATTTCTGCTCTCATCAACACTCTTCCTGTTTCTCTTCGCTTCGAATAGCCTTTAATCCACAACGTTATTAGGACTTTACTGACTGCATGTAATATATATTTCATTGCATTGAAATATTACTGTCATAAACCTGTAATAATAGACTGTCATTTTAATATCGGATGTCTTTTTTCTGTCATAACTTAAAAATATATATCTGGATAACATTGGTAAGTTCGTGTATTAAATAAAGTACTTATTCCGAAGGGAAGTGACAAACATGGCTACTGCGGTGTTAAACGTTAAGATTGATCAAGCGCTAAAAGAAAGACTTCGCCACTATGCAGAAGTTAATAACGAGAATTTAAGCGTGACGACAGAGAAACTGCTGCTGCTGGCATTCGAAGCGGTAGAAGAGGCGGGAGTATCGGAAGAGGATATTGATAACCAGCATACGGAAGAAGAGAGTGTTTCTCCATTTACTCCTAAAGAAATCAAGGCTCTACGTAAAATTCTTAAGAAGAGAAAATGAAACAACAACTGTCAATTGCCAGTGACTACAACGAGGCCTGCGATCTGTTGCGTTCAGGCTACGTGAAGCATGTACGTCTTGGCTGGAATGTAGGAAGTGATGAGTTCTTTCGTATTGCGTCTGACTGGTGTGATACCGGCGCAAAAATAAAGAAAGACGGTGAAAATTTCGTTATTTCACTGAAAGGTTTTCCTATTCCTCCTCAGCACTAAATCCTGAATGGTGAAAACTGCTGACTGTATCTGTGACAGTCAGCAGTTTTTATTTTATGATCCACTTCAAATTTTTTATATCAAACCAGACTTCTTTTTATTGATGGCACGTTTTTATTCAGGGCGAGCCACAAGGGTTTAATTCTCAGTAACGCCTGTTCAAGCTCAGCCGGATCGAGTGAAAAGGGCATACGTAAATACCGATCAAACGCACCCGATAAACCAAACCGCGTGCCGGTCCCCAGGTTGATTCCCAGTATCTCTGCGCGTGCAGCAAGCTGTGTTGCCAGCATCCCCGGCAGTTCAATCCAGTAGGAAAGCCCGCCTTCCGCTTCATGGAATGTCCATTCAGGGAAGTGCTCGCGCAACAGCGCGCCGCATTGGTCTCGTCGTTCCGCCAGCATCTTCCGGCGAGCAGGCAAAAACGTTTCGCTGTTATTGATAAGCCACAGCGTCGCCAGCTGTTCGAGCATGGGCGATCCTAAATCCAGTGTATCCCGCGTCTGGGCAAGCGTAGCGATGGTGCGCGAGGAGGCACGGATCCAGCCAAGACGAAGGCCGCCCCAGAAACTTTTTCCGGCAGAGCCTAACGTTATCACGGTGGCCTGCGGGTTAAATGACGCCAGCGGCGGCGGCGGGGGCGAGTCAAACCACAGATCCACCATCGTTTCATCTACTACCAGCGTCGTGCGGGTTTGCGCGGCAATCTCGGTGATTGCCTGACGGGTGGGAATATCCATGCATCGCCCGGTCGGGTTATGAAAATCGGGCATCAGGTACGCCAGGCGCGGCGCTGTCTGGGCAAGCGTTGCGGCAAACCCATGGGTATCCCAGCCCGTTTCCGGCAGCGACACGCCCACTGGACGGCACTGCGCTCCCTGAATAGCGGCGATCGCCAGCGGGTAAGTGGGATGATCGACCACGACGCGATCCCCCGGACCGGTCATCATCCGCAGGACCAGCGCAAAACCGCTGACCGCGCCATTGACCACCATCACCTCGTCTTTCCGGGTCGGAAGCCCCCGCGCGGTATAGCGTGCGGCGATGGCTTCCCGCAGCGCCGGCAACCCAAGCTGATCGTAACCCGTAAGCGAGAGATGTTGCGTAATGGCCGTGAGCGCATGGGTATAGGCCTGGTGGATCTCAGGCCCGGCATTGAGCGCCGCGGTGGAGAGATCCAGCGCGGCACTGGCTGCTGAAAGGGTTGGCACGGCGCGTGTGTCGGGCAGGATCACGCGTGAACCGCTGCCGTGGCGGCTTTCAAGATAACCTTCCTCACGCAGATGGGCGAGTGCGCTGCTGATGGTGGTCCGGCTCACATCCAGCGCAGTGGCCAGCTCCCGCTCGCCGGGTAGACGGGTGTTAAGCGCCAGTCGGCCATCAAGAATTAACAGGCGTAACGCATCCGCCAGCTGACGCCAGAGCGGTGTCCGGGTCGAGGTTTGTTGCCAGTGGCCTAACAGGCGTACCAATGACTGGCTTCCGAAGCGGCGAGATGACATGTGCAGTCCACTATTTGAAAACTGGACATTAATCATAATGCCATTTTCGCTCAAGATGAAAGCCTGGTTCACTGGAGAAGATAAAAAATGGTACGTCGTCTGCTACAACTGTATGTCGGTTTAGGGCTGTATGGGCTTTCAACCACGATGTTTATTCGTTCGGATCTGGGGCTCGACCCGTGGGACGTCTTCCACCTGGGCGTGGCAATCCAGCTGGGGTTGAGCATTGGGATGGTGATTATTTTAACCGGTGCGGCGGTACTGCTGCTGTGGATCCCACTGCGTCAGATGCCTGGTCTGGGAACCCTCAGTAACGTGATTATTATTGGCCTGGCGGCAGATGCCTCCATGGCCCTGATCCCCGAGGTGACCTCGCTGCCCCTGCGTATCGCGCTGCTGGTGGCCGGAATTGTCGTGAACGCGATAGCCACCGGTATGTATATCGGTGCCGGTTTCGGGGCGGGCCCGCGCGACGGTCTCATGACCGGGATCCATGCCCGTATGGGATGGTCCATCCGCAGCGTACGTACTTCGATTGAAGTGTCCGTGCTGCTGATTGGGTGCATGCTGGGCGGAACGTTCGGGATAGGCACCGTCGCGTATGCTCTGACCATTGGCCCGCTTATCCAGATCTGCTTGCCTCTGTTCCGTTATAAGCCGCGCGTTGAGAAGGCCCCCCAGCCGGAGCGGGTTGTTTAATTCTGCGAAGCGCTCACATGTTTTCATGGCGACGCTGTGTCAGAATAGTGGCCTTCGAATGACGCGATGCCAGAATGCATGAAAGCAATCACTCTTTATGATGTTGCCCTCCTTGCGGGGGTTTCTTATCAGACCGTTTCCCGTGTGATTAACGACGCGGAGCATGTCTCTGCCCGCACGCGGGAAAAGGTGCAGCAGGCGATGGCGGAACTGCACTACGTCCCCAATCTCAGGGCACAACAGCTGGCGGGTAAACGTACCCGTACGCTTGGTCTTATTACTACCGATCTGGCGCTGCACGCCCCTTCGCAAATTGTTTCGGCGGTAAAATCCCGGGCGGTTGAACAGGGGGCGAGCGTGCTTATCTCAATGGTGGAACATCCACAGCAGTGCCAGTCTGCCCTTCAGGCGCTGCTGGCGCAGCGTGTGGAAGCTCTGCTGGTGAATGTGCCGCTGGAGGATCCTCATGCTGAAGCGCTAAAAGCCCTCGCATCGCCCATTCCGGTGCTGTTTCTGGATGTCTCGCCCTCGGCTCAGGTAAACAGTCTTGTGTTTAATGCAGAGCAGGGTGCTCGTCTCGGGATTGAGCATCTGCTTTCGCTGGGGCATGAGCGTATAGCGCTGCTGAGCGGACCGGAGAGCTCTGTCTCTGCCCGGGCACGTCTCGCAGGCTGGAACACCACGCTGGCACAGGCCGGGCTTGAGGCTGTCGCGGTGGCGCACGGCGACTGGAGTGCGGCAAGCGGCTATGAGAAAGGACATTTGCTGTTATCTGCCGCGCAACTCCCGGATGCGATAGTGGTCGCGAACGACCAAATGGCGCTGGGGGTGATGCGTGCCTGTGCGGAAAAAGGGACCGCGATCCCGGGCCAGATGTCGGTTGTCGGGTTCGACGATACGGCAGACAGCGCCTGGTTTTCTCCCCCACTGACCACCATTCGCCAGGCTTTTCGCGAGGCCGGCGAGCGAAGCGTGGAGTGGCTGCTGGCGCCAGTTGAGGGTGACGCATGCTGGCAGGTTCAGCTTCCGGTGACGCTGGTGACCCGCCATTCTACCGCTCGCCACGATCCGCAGCAGATCGAACGCGAGGGTCTGGCACAGCAGCTCAGGAGCCTGGCGCTAGCGGCTGAGCAACTTGCCCGCCGGTAAGACTTTTGTGATCTGACTCGCTACCCCGCGATCCGATGCTTTACCGCACCCGGTAGCCAGGGCATGTTAGCTAAAATTGTGAGCGCTTCGCAAAGAGGTTAATATGTCCAACACTCCATCGCTGACCCTCAGCGCACTTCTGGCTCGTCGGGACTGGGAAAATCCCGGAGTCACCCAGTGGAACCGCCTGGCAGCACATGCACCCTTGCACAGCTGGCGTGATGAACACTCCGCCAGAGAAGACGGGGGAACCGTCAGCCGACGCCTCCTTAACGGGGAGTGGCGTTTTAGCTTCTTTCCTGCACCAGAGCAGGTTCCTTCGGTATGGGTTAGTGAAGATTGCGCCGATGCCGTGCTGATGCCCGTGCCCTCTAACTGGCAGATGCAGGGGTTCGACACGCCCATCTACACCAACGTGACCTATCCGATCCCTGTAAACCCACCGTTTGTGCCGCAAGAAAACCCAACCGGTTGTTACTCGCTCACATTTGAGATGGATGATGCCTGGCTGCAGAGCGGCCAAACCCGCATTATCTTCGATGGCGTGAACTCGGCGTTTCATCTGTGGTGTAACGGTCAGTGGATCGGTTATTCACAGGACAGCCGACTGCCCGCCGAATTCGATCTTTCTACGGTGCTGCGTCCTGGCCAGAACCGCATTGCGGTCATGGTGTTGCGCTGGTGCGACGGGAGCTATCTGGAAGATCAGGACATGTGGCGCATGAGCGGGATTTTCCGCGATGTGTCGCTACTGCATAAGCCAGAGACGCACATTGCCGATTATCAGGTTGTGACTGACCTGAATGCGGAGCGGGATCGCGCGGTGCTGAAGGTGGATCTCGCGCTCGCAGGCGCACAGTTTGCGGAGTGTGAGGTGGCGTTTACCCTGTGGCGCAACGGCGAAAAATGCGCCAGTGCCACCGGGCGGCCGGGCACTGCCGTTGTCGATGAGCGCGGCGGCTGGGCCGAGCGGCTAACGGTGGCGCTCCCCGTTGAAGCGCCCGCCTTGTGGAGTGCGGAAACGCCGGAACTTTATCGCCTGACGATGACCCTTCTGAACGCGCAGGGTGAGGTGCTGGAAACGGAGGCCTGCGATGTGGGGTTCCGCCGCATAGAGATCAGCAATGGCCTGCTGAAGCTCAACGGTAAACCCCTGCTGATCCGCGGCGTTAACCGCCATGAACATCACCCGGAAAACGGCCAGGTGATGGATGAAGCGACGATGCGCCGCGATATCGAACTCATGAAGCAGCACAACTTCAACGCCGTGCGCTGCTCGCACTATCCGAACCATCCGCTGTGGTACACGCTTTGCGACCGCTATGGTTTGTATGTCGTCGACGAAGCCAATATTGAAACCCACGGCATGGTGCCGATGAGTCGCCTTGCTGACGATCCGCGCTGGCTCCCTGCCATGAGCGAACGCGTCACCCGCATGGTGCAGCGCGACCGCAATCATCCTTCGATTATCATCTGGTCGCTGGGGAATGAGTCCGGCCATGGCGCGAACCATGACGCACTGTATCGCTGGCTGAAAACTACCGATCCGACGCGTCCGGTGCAGTACGAAGGCGGTGGGGCGAATACGGCAGCGACCGATATCGTGTGCCCGATGTATGCCCGGGTCGATCAGGATCAGCCCTTCCCGGCGGTACCGAAATGGTCTGTTAAAAAATGGATCGGCATGCCGGATGAAACGCGTCCGCTTATTCTCTGTGAATACGCCCACGCGATGGGGAACAGCTTCGGTGGTTTTGCCAAATACTGGCAGGCGTTTCGCCGCCATCCTCGCCTGCAGGGGGGATTTGTCTGGGACTGGGTTGACCAGGCGCTGACCAGAAAAGACGACAATGGCACACCGTTCTGGGCCTACGGGGGAGACTTTGGCGACACGCCCAATGACCGCCAGTTCTGCCTTAACGGGCTGGTTTTTCCCGATCGCACACCGCATCCGGCGCTGTATGAAGCCCAGCGCGCTCAGCAGTTTTTCACCTTTACGCGGGTAAGTACGTCTCCGCTGGTGCTTGAAGTCCACAGCGATTACCTGTTCCGTCATACCGATAACGAGGTGCTGCGCTGGACCCTTGTCCGCGATGGCAACGTGCTGGCCAGAGGGGACGTGACGCTCTCCATTGCTCCCCAGGGCACACAGCGTCTGGACATCGACCTGCCAGCGCTGGCGCCTGAAGCGGGTGACGTCTGGCTGAACGTTGAAGTGCACCAGCCGCGGGCGACGCCGTGGTCACCGGCAAACCATCGCTGCGCGTGGGAGCAGTGGCCGGTTCCGACTCCCCTGTATATCGCCCCGCCAGCGCCAGAAGGTGTACCGCCGGTGTTAACGCAAACTGGCGACGTGCTTGAGCTGGTGCATCAGCAGCAACGCTGGCAGTTCAACCGCGCGTCAGGACACCTGACGCAATGGTGGCGCAACGGCGTTGAAACGCTGCTCTCACCGCTGACGGATAACGTTAGCCGCGCACCGCTGGACAATGATATTGGCGTGAGCGAGGCCACGCGAATCGATCCGAATGCGTGGGTGGAGCGCTGGAAAGCGGCAGGCATGTACGAGCTCACCCCGCGATTACTGCACTGTGAAGGAGAGCAGCATGCAGCCGAGGCGGTGGTGAAAACCCTGCATGTCTGGGAGTATCGCGGTAAAGCGCTCTTCCTGAGCCGTAAAGTCTGGCGGGTGGACGATCGGGGCGTTCTGCATGGCGATGTTCAGGTCGATATTGCGTCTGATATCCCGGAACCGGCACGCGTAGGCCTGAGTGTTCACCTTGCCGCAACGCCGGAAACGGTTCAATGGCTGGGGCTTGGGCCACATGAAAATTACCCGGACAGAACGCTGGCGGCTCAGCAGGGGCGCTGGACATTACCGCTGGAAGCCATGCACACGCCTTACATCTTCCCGACAGAAAATGGTCTGCGCTGTGATACCCGTGAACTGCTGCTGGGCGCGCATCGGCTGAATGGCCTGTTCCATTTCTCCGTCAGCCGCTACAGCCAGCAGCAGTTGCATGAGACAACTCACCATCATCTGTTGCGCGAGGAGCCGGGGTGTTGGCTTAACCTGGACGCGTTCCATATGGGCGTGGGCGGTGATGACTCGTGGAGCCCCAGCGTCTCGCCGGAATTTATTCTGCAGAAACGCCAGCTTCGCTATACCTTCAGCTGGCAGCAGAACCCTGACTGAGCAAAGAGGCGGCCACAGCAGTGGCCGCCTCGCTTACGCCAGGATACCGCTCAGGCCGTGCAGGCTCATGTAAATCCCAACCACAGTAATCAGGGCAGCGGAGATCCACGGTGCTTTTCGTGAAAACTCGCTGAAACCCGGCCAGCGTTTTGTCGCATGCTTAAGGCTCAGGGCGGCAATTGCACCGGAAGCGACCAGCGTTAACGCCAGACCAATACTGAAGCTGAATACCAGCGTTGCGCCGAGGGCAAAATGCTTCAGCTGCAGGCAGATGAGCAGGACCGTGATTGAGGCCGGGCAGGGGATAAGCCCTCCGGTCAGGCCAAACAGTGCAATTTGTCCGGTGGTAACGTTCTGGCCGTTGAAGCGGCGGTTAATATCCTGTGCATGCGCGCGCTGGTGGGCGTCCTGCCACTCTTCTTCAACCAGTGGATGCCCATGGTCGTGATGATCATGATGATGGTCATGGTCATGGTCATGGTCGTGATGATCATGATGGTGGTCATGGTCATGGTGATCGTGATGATGGTAGTGATCGTGTGGCCGACTCTCCTTCCAGGTTCGCCAGGCCATCCACAGGGCGATCAGCACGATCAGTATCCCCGAGACCAGCTGGAACCAGGGCTCAGACGTATGCGCATCCCAGCCCCGGCCAAACCATAATCCTGCCATGGCAATGATCCAGACCACCGCCGTATGGGAAAGCGTTGCCGCCAGACCAAGCAACACCGCCTGTTTCAGCGTACCGCGAATAGCCACAATAAACGCGGCCATCATCGTTTTGGAGTGGCCCGGCTCCAGGCCATGCAGCGCGCCGAGGAGGATAGCGCTGGGTACAAACAGCCAGGCATTGCCCTGCTGCAGGAGTGAAGCAAAATCGTTCATGGAAAATTCCGGAGTGGAAAGCGTGTTCAGATACTACTCCCCCCCAGTAGTCTAATACTACCCCCCAGTAGAAAAATACTCAGGGGGAGTAGAGCATGATATGCTTTAAAAGCCATACGATGAGGGAGACAGAGATGTCACATACGGTTCGCGACAAGAAGATGTTATTGACTCGCCTGAAGAAAATTCAGGGGCAAAGCGCTGCCCTGGAAAAAATGCTCAATAGCGACCACGAATGCGCCGACGTGTTACAACAGCTGGCGGCGATCCGCGGCGCGGTAAACGGCATGATGATGCAGGTGATCGAAGGTCATCTCACCGATCATGTGGTGAAAGAGCCTGAAGAAGCTCAGCGCGAAGCCGATCTTGGCGTCGTGTTACAGGTGATCAAATCCTATCTTAAGTAGGATGTGTTTTGAGGTTATCTTCCGCCCAAAGAATAAAGTCCGCTTTCGGCAACGCCTTGCTGTAGTACCAACCCTGCCCATACTGCACGCCGTGACGACGTAGCCAGGCGAGTTGCCCTTCGGTCTCCACGCCTTCCGCCACCATCGCCAGCTTCAGCGATTTTGCCATTTCAATAATGTGTGGCGTCACGTTTTTATATTCCAGTGCATCCACAAACGCTTTATCAATTTTTAGCGTGTCGACATCCAAATCCTGCAGGTAGCTCAGGCTGGAATAGCCCGTACCGAAATCATCAATATAGATTGCGTGGCCTGAATGACGAAAGGCGGCGATGGCCGGCGCGCTGATTTTAGGATCGGCAAAGCCGCGCTCGGTTAACTCAAGGGCGATCTGTTGCGGATGGACTTTCCACTTATTCATTAAGTGACTCAACAGTGGCGGGAGTTTTCCCGAGGTCAAATCGGCCGGCGCGAGGTTAATGGAAATATGCTGACCGTCGTGAAGGTGCAGCCAGTAGCCCATATCCTCAAACACCTTTTCAATGACCAAATGCGTCAGCTGCGAGATGAGCCCCGTTTGCTCAGCAAGCGGCACAAAAATATCCGGTGAAAGGCTGCTCCCGTCAGGCTGGGGCCAGCGGGTTAGCGCCTCTGCGCCCACAATCTTCCCGCTAGAGAGTTCAATAATGGGCTGGTAATGAACCACAAATTCCCGGTTATTGATGGCGTCAAGCAGGCGGTTGCGTGGCGACTGGATGCGACGCAGCAGTCGTAAAACAAAGAGTGCGGCAAGCAGACTTATCAGTATGCCGAACGGCAGCCAGATGAGAAGTTGCTTGTGCCAGGTTTCAGCCAGCGGTTTTAACGCCGCCCAGGCGACCACCGTAAACCCCAGTTCAGGAACAGGCTTCATAATGTATATCGAGCCGTTGTACTGAATGCGGGTGACGCCCTGATCCTTAACCAGATTGCGGATATGCGGATCGAGCTTGCTGCTGCTGGCAAAAATGAGATGTGATTTGCTGCCCACCAGGGCGGCATCTGTGGCGATCTCACCGAAAGGGATCACATCGACAAGCGAGGCAGGATCCACCAGCACCAGATAGTGGCCCCGACCCAGGACCGCCATGTAGCGGCTAAAACCGAGATCGTTTTGCGTGGTGAGCCATGTGCCATAACCATCTTCCGTGATTCGCATGGGCGGCGGGAAAGGGGCCGACTGACTGGTTTGTTCCAGGGACGAGCAAAGGGGTTCAAGATTGTTGATATAAATAACTTCCTGAACATAACGCCATGAAAAAGCGACCCGCCGCATCTCCCTTAAATGCATAACGCTACAGGGGATCCCTTTAAAGGTCTGCAGGCTATTGAGCGCTTCCTTTGCATCATCCACTACCCTGGCGGTACGTATCAGCACGCGTGAGGCATAGCTATCCAGCGCATCGACAAACTTATCTTCCGCCTGGCGATGTGCCAGCCAGATGCTCAGGCTAATCGGAACCAGTACCGCAATGATAAGTACGCCGGTCACCAGACTGACCAGATGTCGGGTTTTCATGGTGCTGTCTCCTTCCTCTTATGCCCGCTCCTGGGCGCTGAAAAACCTGCCAGAGGAGAAAGATTTTACCGCTAAATGATAAAGTTATAGCACGCGCAGGTCATGATTTACGGCACAACAGAAAATATCGTCGGGGCAGAGGGGTTGTTTTTTCAGCAGGGGTTAGATATCATTTTGTTATGTTATAACAAAACATAAAGAGTTTACGATGAAACCAGATATCCACCCAGCCTATCGCACCGTGGTGTTCCACGACACCAGTGCTAATGAATACTTTAAAGTCGGCTCAACCATTAAGACCGACCGCGAAATTGAACTCGACGGTGAAACGTATCCGTATATCACCATCGAGGTCTCTTCAAAATCGCACCCGTTCTACACCGGCAAGCAGAAAACGTTCTCGACGGATGGCAGTGCGGCGCGCTTCCGTAAGCGTTTCGGCGGCTTTCTTAATGCGAAGCGGGGATAACCATGCAGGTACTTAACTCATTGCGCAGTGCAAAACAGCGTCACCCGGATTGCCAGATAGTCAAACGCAAGGGACGCTTATACGTGATTTGCAAATCCAATCCGCGCTTTAAGGCGGTTCAGGGACGTAAGAAAAGACGCTAGACGCGTGCTTCGCGCCAGCTTTCCAGGGATCTTTTTTGGTTGCCATCGGCAGTAAAATTGTCGGTGGCAAGCCAGCCTTCAAAGGCACTCGCCAGCGCCGGCCACTCTTTGTCGAGAATCGAAAACCAGTCGGTATCCCGGTTATGACCTTTCGTGACCAGTGCCTGACGAAAACGCCCCTCAAACTGAAAGCCAAGACGCAGTGCCACCTTGCGCGAAGGCGCATTCAGGCTGTTGCACTTCCACTCGTATCGACGATACCCAAGGGTGTCGAACACGTATCGCATCAGCAGATATTGCGCTTCCGTCGACATCGGCGTGCGGCTGAGCAGCGGGGAGAAATGAACATGTCCCACCTCCACAACGCCGTTGGTTGGATCGATCCGCATCAGAGCCAGCGTGCCGACCGGAGACTGGGTCTGGTTGTCGATAACGCTAAAGTGAATCGGATCGGATAAGTCACGCACGCTCTCTACCCACCTTGCAAACGCCTCTGCGCTGGCATCCGGCTCACGCAGCAGCCACGTCCAGCTGCGGGTATCTTCGGCCAGAGAATACGCGCTGAACAACGCCTCAGCGTGCTCCACCCGCAGCGGCTCAAGGCGACAATAGTGGCCCTGAAGCACCACACGTGAAGGGTGCTGGCGGGGTTGCCAGTCGATAAGCGCCTCGCCTACAGGCTGTCCAAACTCATTGAATGTTTTCATTTTACTGTCCGTGACGTTGATAAGAACGCCAGACTAGTGAATTACTGGTTCCTTAAAAAGTGCCACTCAGCTATGTTTTGGTGGTACCACGGGAGGCGAGATGAACATACCGGGCGATGAATTTTATACTTTGCTGAATGCCGCGTTGAAAGCGCGGGGGGAAGAGACGCTACAGCGCGCGCTGTATCATGCATTGCGTGAGGCGATACTGTGCGGCCGGCTACACGCCGGGAGCCGGCTTCCCGGTTCGCGAATGCTGGCTCAGCAGCTCTCGCTTTCACGGAATACCGTCAATGCGGCGCTGGAACAGCTGACGCTCGAAGGGTATCTGCTGCGTAACCGCCAGGGGACGCGGGTGGCGCAGCTGGCGCAGCGTACGCTCGTTCAGGCATTGCCGGACTCTGCCGTCGCGCTCGGCAGCCGGGTCGCCTCGCTGCCTGCGCCGGTGCCGCGTGATACCCCGGTTCCGGCATTTACGCCGGGAACACCGGCCATCAACTACTTTCCCCTGCCGCTGTGGCGGCGCTTGTACGACCGGGTTCTGCGCGAAGAGGGCAGCGCGCTGTTAGGGTATGGCGATCCTGCCGGAGAGCCGTCGCTGCGGGCGGCCATTGCTCGCCACCTTGCCCTTTCGCGCGGCATTGACTGCGATGCCAGTCAGATAGTAATGACCGAAGGTGCGCTTGAGGGGGTAAACCTTTGCACGATGCTGCTGAGCGAACCCGGCAGCGTCGCGTGGGTGGAAGATCCTGGCTATGGTGGGGCTAAAAGCGCCTTTGCCAAAGCGGGCTTAGTCATGACGGGGATGCCGGTTGATGACGAAGGCATGTTCTGGGAAGGGCTGGATACGCCGTCCCCTGCGCTTATTTTCACCTCACCTTCGCACCAGTTTCCGTACGGAAGCGTGCTCAGTGCGCGGCGACGCCTGGCGCTGCTGGATCTGGCCCGGCAGCATAACGCCTGGATTATTGAAGATGATTACGACAGCGAGTTTCGTTATTCCGGTGAGCCCGTGCCTGCAATGCTGGGAATGGTCAACAATGCGCCGGTTGTCTATCTCGGTACCTTCAGCAAAACCCTCTTTCCGTCGCTGAGAATGGGGTTCATGGTGTTACCCCCGGCGCTGGCAAAAGCGGCCCGTCCGGCCATTGGCGCGCTGCTGCGTGGCGGGCATCGCGCCGAACAGCGAACCCTGGCGCTGTTTATTGAGGAAGGACATTATGCCCGCCACCTTGCCGCCATGCGCCGGCTCTACCGTAAGCGCTACCGGCAGCTGCGTGAGGTGCTGAGTGCTGAGCTTCATATTCCGCATCGCATTCTGGCGGGTGAAGGGGGGATGCATCTGACGCTGGCAATAGACGGCATCGACGACCAAAAAGTGGTTGAGCAGGCGAGGGCGTTTCAGCTGGCACCCGCTGCACTGAGCGGGTATTACCTGGAGCCGAAGCAGGGGCAAACCGGTCTGGTGTTAGGTTACGGCAATACCTCTGCTTCTCAGTTTGTGTCGGGTATCCGACGCATACAGGCTGTAATCACACAGCAGCAGGACGGGAAAGGGTAAAGACATCATAAAAAGAGAGCTGACCTTTGGTGGATACCATCTTCTGCAGCTTCTCTTTTTGCACTGTTTCAACCGCGGGGGAGTGCATGATGCTTTCGATCAGCTCCGGCGGCACGTAACGCGTGTTATACCATTCACCGTTATAGCAAACCCGGAAATCAAGGACGTCGATATCTTCGTAGCGGTAGCGGGGATTAACGTCAAAAAAGAAAAAGGCGTTAAATACCACAAACAGAATGACAAGCAGCCAGACGGAGTCCACCAGAGTTTCGGACTTCAGCATCACAATCAGTGTCGCCAGCCAGGCGGCATACATTGCGACAAACAGTCCAGGGTGTTTGCGAATAAAGCTGATGCTAAAGCGCGGGCGATTGTCGCGCTTTTCGCGGTGATTAAGATCGTCGATGGTGGCAGTAAGCAGGCGCTGTATCTCGGTCATTTTTTGCCTTTATGAGAATTGACAATACAGGATGTCTGCCAATTTTAGGGGAGCCATTTGGCTGAAAAAAGTAACAGTCAGGCGCTAAAAGACCATAACAGTTGACTCCCCGTCACTTTACAGCCGTTTAATGATTGTTGCCGGATTGCCGCCGACGACGACATTCGCCGGGACGTCTTTCGTTACGATAGCGCCGGAGGCCACCACCACATTATCACCCAGCGTAACGCCCGGGTTAATAACCGCACGTCCGCCAATCCAGACGTTGTTGCCGATGGTCACCGGCTTGCCAAACTCCACGCCGCTATTACGCGCGTCGGCGTCCAGCGGATGGGTTGCCGTGTAAATATGCACCCCTGGCGCGAGCATGCAGTTGTCGCCAATATGTATCGGGCAGACATCCAGCATCACGCAATCGAAATTGGCGTAAAATTCTTTGCCCAGATAAATGTTATATCCGTAGTCACAGCGGAAGCTCGGCTCAATATAGGCCCCTTCGCTTTGCCCGAGGAGTTCCGCCAGAATGTTCTGGCGTTCGAGTTTCTCATCAGGTGCAGTGTGGTTATAACGGTGAACCAGGTGTCGGGCGCGTAATCGGTCGGCCCGTAATGTTTCATCACCAGGGCGGTAATGTTCACCTGCAATCATCTTCTGCTTTTCTATGCTCATTGGGAACCTCACTGGTCGTCTTTACCGTAGGGTAATCGGAACAGGATAACAGGGGAACGTTCCCGGAAAACCACTGTGACTATAATCACAATAATATTGCGGATGAGCACGTTTTACACGGAGACCTGCACTGGGGCAGGAGGGTATAGCCAGAAAGTTGAATACAGCTGAGAAAGTGGCGTAGAACCTCTACAGACACACTTCAAAGATTAACGGACAAATCTCCACACGGATGTTGGGATTTTGTCATACAGCTTATTCATGGTCAGTTCTGCAAGACGGTGGTCAGCCGCTGAATAAAATACCGCCAGTTCATTATCAGAAAGCTCGTATTTATTCTTTTCAATTACACGTTCAAGCGTGTCTATTGACTGACAGCGTCGCAAACGCATCAAATAATCGATTTTTGTGAGTGGTTTTTCAGACATAAATTTACCTTACTAATTGTAATAATTTTAACAGGAAAGACTAACGGGGTTAGCTCTGCTCACGTTGATGAAGCAACGAAATAGTCGGTTGCCCGATTTACGCCATTTCTGCAAATCTTGCGCATTAATGCCGTAGCTGCTGAACAACATAAAGGTGTCATCCAGGTATTCATCAATTTGCTCAATCAGCTTATTATCTTCATTGTACTTAATTTTATAATTAAGTGCGAAGGTTGCAATATGCTCGATCAACTCGTTTAACTGTAAATTGATGGCAGACGTTGGGTCGTTTACCCAGCCATGGTTACTTTCATCAAGATTGGCAAGGCAGTCATGGTACAAGGATTCGCAGAGAAATTTCAACTGCGCGATATCATGCCTTTTTGGCGAGTACTCGTCCATAGCGCATCCCCTTCTGAGTGATTTCTTACTCACCGAACATCATGTCGGGATGGATACAACATACTTAGCCGCACGGGTGCTGTGTTCCTGATAACTCTAACTATAATCCACTCTGATCAAGATTTCACCGCGCTATTACGAAAAATTACAAATAAAAGCACTGACTGCGAGCCTTTACGCAAATGTGCCTTCAGCGCTAAACATTTTTATCCAGATTAACGCGGAACTTTTTTCGCTCCCTTACGTTTCATTGGCTTAGCGTAAACAATCCGGAGAGATCCAAATCCGGAGTTCTCTTTGTCTGAAGATATGGTTAGGAATATTCCTAATCACTTAAGCAGGGAAATGAAATTAAAAAAATCCTGAATTCACCGATTACGTTATCACTTAATTATGATATGTCATTGTAGGCGGCAGGAAATAAATAGAAGCACAATAAGCCTATTTTATGATTTTTTTCTGAAAAAGAAAAAGGCCGCTAATGCGGCCTTTTTATCATGTGAAACCGGTATCAGTGCGGTTCTACCGAATGACTGTGCTCAATATCTTCATTCTTGCGGCTAAAGCGGCGGCGAACCACCACGAAGAATACCGGAACGAAGAAGATAGCAAGTACGGTTGCGGTAACCATACCCCCCATAACGCCTGTACCGACGGCGTTCTGTGCACCGGAACCCGCACCGGTACTGATAACCAGCGGCATTACCCCGAGGATAAATGCCAGCGATGTCATCAGGATTGGGCGCAGACGCATACGCACCGCGTCAAGGGTCGCCTCAATCAGGCCTTTACCTTCTTTCTCCATCAGATCTTTGGCGAATTCAACGATAAGTATCGCGTTCTTCGCCGACAAGCCAATGGTTGTCAGCAGGCCCACCTGGAAGTACACGTCGTTGGTTAATCCACGGAACGTTGCCGCAAGCAGCGCACCGATAACCCCCAGTGGCACCACCAGCATAACGGAGAACGGAATCGACCAGCTCTCATACAGTGCCGCCAGACACAGGAAGACCACAATCAGTGAAATGGCGTACAGGGCAGGGGCCTGGTTTCCGGACAGACGTTCCTGGTAGGACATACCGGTCCAGTCATAGCCGATACCCGCAGGCAGTTTACCTGCCAGCTCTTCCATCAGGTTCATGGCTTCACCGGTGCTTCGACCTGGTGCGGCCTGACCCAGGATCTCCATGGATGGCAGCCCGTTATAACGTTCCAGACGCGGCGAACCGTATTCCCAGTGCGACGTAGAGAAGGATGAGAACGGCACCATCTGACCGTTGTTGCCGCGAACGTACCAGTTGTTGATATCGTTCGGTAACATACGGTATTGCGCTTCTGACATCACGTACACTTTCTTCACACGACCACGGTCGATGAAGTCGTTGACGTAGCTACCGCCCCAGGCCGCGCCCAGCGTGGTATTGATGTCACTGATGGAAACGCCCAGTGCCTGCGCTTTCTCCTGATCGATGTCGATTTTGTACTGAGGCGTATCTTCCAGACCGTTAGGACGCACGCCGACCAGAAGGTCAGGGTGTTTCGCCACTTCACCGAACAGCTGGTTACGTGCCTGCGTCAGTTTTTCATGACCCAGACCGCCCTGGTCAATCAGCTGGAAGTCGAAACCTGTCGCTGTCCCCAGTTCAACAATCGCTGGCAGGTTAAAGGCGAAGACCATCGCATCTTTAATCTGTGAGAACGTGCCCATTGCACGGCCAGTAATCGCCTCAACTTTGTTCTCTTCGCCCGGACGTTCTGACCAGTCTTTCAGAGAAACGAAGGCAATACCGGTGTTCTGACCACGACCCGCAAAGCCAAAGCCGTTAACCGCAAACACGGATTCAACGTTGGCTTTCTCTTTGGTGAGGTAGTAATCCGTTACTTCATCCAGCACCTTCTGGGTACGTTCTTGCGAGGCACCCGCCGGTAGCTGTGCCATCGTCAGGAACACGCCCTGGTCTTCATCTGGCAGGAACGAGCTTGGCAGACGAACGAACAGATAGGCCATACCCACCACGATGATGATATAGAGCAGCAGGTAACGACCGGTGCTGCGCAGGATGTTACCCACGCTATCGGTGTAGTGATGCGTGCTCTTATCAAACATGCGGTTAAACCAGCCGAAGAACCCTTTATGCTCGCCGTGACCGCCTTTCTGAACAGGTTTCAGCATGGTGGCACACAGTGCAGGCGTCAGGATCAATGCAACCAGTACTGACAGCGCCATCGCCGAGACAATGGTGATGGAGAACTGACGATAAATTGCACCGGTTGAGCCGCCGAAGAAGGCCATCGGGATAAATACCGCAGACAGTACCATCGCGATACCGACCAGCGCGCCCTGGATCTGGCCCATGGATTTACGGGTTGCTTCCTTCGGCGGTAGACCTTCTTCCGCCATAACACGCTCGACGTTTTCTACCACCACGATGGCGTCATCCACAAGCAAGCCGATGGCGAGCACCATCCCGAACATTGTCAGGGTGTTTATCGAGTAGCCAAAGATGGCCAGTATGGCGAAGGTGCCGAGCAATACGACCGGTACGGCGATGGTTGGGATCAGCGTCGCGCGGAAGTTTTGCAGGAACAGATACATGACCAGGAATACCAGGATGATCGCTTCTGCCAGGGTTTTAACCACTTCGTGAATCGAGATTTTGACGAACGGCGTGGTGTCATACGGATAAACGATCTTCAGGCCTGACGGGAAGAACGGTTCCATCTTCTTCAGTTCCGCACGGATAGCCGTCGCGGTGTCCAGGGCGTTAGCACCTGTCGCCAGTTTGATCCCGAGACCGGAAGCTGGCTTGCCGTTAAACTTCGCAATGATGTCGTAGTTTTCGCCACCCAGTTCCACTTTCGCCACGTCGCGCAGACGAACCTGCGAACCGTCCTGATTCACCTTCAGCAGAATTTTGCTGAACTCATCGGCGGAGGTCAGACGGGTCTGTGCGATGATCGAGGCGTTAAGCTGCTGGCCTTTCACCGGCGGGGTACCGCCTAACTGACCGGCGGCAACCTGGGCGTTCTGCGCTTTGATGGCGTTGATCACGTCCACCGGCGTCAGCTGGAAGTTGTTCAGTTTGTTCGGATCCATCCAGATACGCATCGCGTACTGAGAACCGAACAGCTGAACGTCACCCACACCAGACGTACGGCTGATGGCGTCCTTCATGTTGGCGCCCACGTAGTCGGAAATATCCTCCTGCGTCATGGTGCCGTTGGTGTTGATAACGCCAACAACCATCAGGAAGCTACTGGACGATTTCTCGACGCTCACACCCTGCTGTTGTACTTCCTGTGGCAGCAACGGCATGGCGAGCTGCAGTTTGTTCTGGACCTGAACCTGCGCGATGTCAGCATCAGTACCTGACTGGAAGGTCAGGGTGATCTGTACCGTACCGGTTGAGTCACTGTTTGAGGACATGTACATCAGGTTATCGATACCGTTCATGTTCTGTTCGATAACCTGTGTCACGGTGTCCTGCACCGTTTTTGCATCAGCCCCGGGGTAGGTTGCGGAAATTGTTACCGCCGGTGGCGCAATCGTTGGATATTGCGCGACAGGCAGTTTCAGGATCGCAAGTCCCCCAGCAAGCATGATGATTATGGCGATCACCCATGCAAATATGGGGCGATCGATAAAGAAATTAGGCATGTCTTAACGGCTCCTGTTTAAGTTAAGACTTGGTTTGTTCTGACTGGCCAGCGGCCGAAGCTTGTTGTTTATCGTCAGATTTCACTTCCTGTGCTTTGACCTGCGCGCCAGGACGAACTTTTTGCAAACCAGTAATAATCACGCGATCGCCATCTTTCAGACCTTCCGTCACCAGCCATTTATCGCCAATCGCCTGCGTGGCAGTGATGTTGCGCGTTTCGACTTTGTCATCAGCCCCGACAACCAGTGCACTCGCGTCGCCACGTGGCGTACGGGTGACACCCTGCTGAGGCACCAGAAGTGCGGTTGGGTTGGTGCCTTCTTCCAGACGCGCGCGAACGAACATACCAGGTAAGAGTGTCTTATCCGGGTTCGGGAAAATCGCACGTAAGGTGATGGAACCGGTAGTTTGGTCGACCGTCACATCGGAGAATTCCAGTGTGCCTGCCTGCGGGAACTTGATACCGTCATTGGTCACGAGCTCCACTTTGGCTTTACCGTTTTCCTGCTTCAGCGTGCCATTTGCCAGCTCTTGTTTCAGGCGCAGGAAATCGTTGCTGGACTGGGTCACGTCAACGTAAATCGGATCAAGCTGCTGCACGGTGGCCAACGCGTTGGTCTGACCGTTCTGCACCAGCGCCCCTTCCGTGACGGAAGATTTACCGATGCGACCGCTGATTGGGGAGGTCACTTTGGTATAGGCGAGGTTGATACGCGCTGTTTCCACTGCAGCTTTCGCGGCAATCACGGCGGCGTTGGTCTGCTGTGCATCAGACAGGGCAGTGTCATAATCCTGTTGACTGATGTACTGGGTACCGAGCAGTTTTTTGTAACGGTTCAGCGTCAGTTGGGAGATTTTGGCTGCAGCTTCTGCTTTCGCCAGATCGCCTTTCGCGCTCTCATAGGAGGCCTGGTAGGTTGCCGGATCAATCTGATACAGAGACTCGCCAGCTTTCACTTCACCACCCTCGGTGAAGTTACGTTTCAGGATGATACCACTCACCTGAGGACGCACTTCTGCGATGCGGTATGCGCTGGTACGGCCCGGTAATTCTGTCGTTATCTGGAGAGGTTCGGACTTGAGCGTCACCACGCCAACTTCTGGCACCTGCTGAGCTCCTTGTTGAGCCTGTTTGTCGTCACATCCTGTTAGCGCTAAGCTGCCTGAGAGCATCAGAACGACCGCCAGAGGCGTTAACCCTCTGTTTTTGTTCATATGTAAACCTCGAGTGTCCGATTTCAAATTGATCAATGGTCCTGAGTCCAAAAACCCATTGCTGCGTTTATATTATCGTCATGCTATGGTACATACATTCACAAATGTATGTAAATCTGACTCCTGTAAATTCACTAACGTATGGCACGAAAAACCAAACAACAAGCGCTTGAAACCCGACAACACATTCTGGATGTGGCTATGCGTTTGTTTTCTCAGCAGGGTGTTTCGTCAACCTCGCTGGCGCAGATTGCTCAGGCCGCGGGCGTCACGCGGGGAGCGATTTACTGGCATTTTAAAGACAAGACAGATCTGTTCAGTGAAATCTGGCAACTCTCAGAGTCCAGCATTAGCGATCTTGAGACTGAGTATCGGGCAAAATTCCCCGAGGATCCACTCTCAGTATTAAGAGAAATATTAGTATATATCCTTGAAGCAACGGTAGTTGAAGAACGTCGCAGGTTAATGATGGAAATCATCTACCATAAATGCGAGTTGGTCGGAGAGATGGCGGTCGTCCAGCAGGCGCAGCGCAGCCTGTGTCTGGAAAGCTACGATCGCATTGAACAGGTCCTCATCCAGTGCATGCAGGCGAACCAGCTGCCGGCGACGTTAATGACCCGACGGGCGGCTGTCCTGATGCGCAGTTATATTTCCGGCCTGATGGAAAACTGGCTTTTCGCCCCGGACTCCTTTGACCTGAAGAACGAAGCCCGCAGCTATGTCGCTATTTTCCTGGAGATGTGCCAGCTCTCCCCGACGCTGCATGGCAAGTCAGGCTCGCTAACAGCCTGACGCGATTCCAGGATTTCTCTTAGAGGCTCACGTTCGCGCTATTCTGCTTCAGGCGAGCGTGATATCCTGCACGCCGGACTATTTTCGGTCATCTTCTGACATCATTCACAACTATGCTGCACACCAATCGCTCGCAACATCCTGTTCTTGTATTTTTATTGGCGACGCTGTTTTTCTTCGCAACGGCACCGCTTTCCTGGGCCCGCGCCGATAACAACAATGACATCCCTTCACGCAGTGATGTTCAGTCGCAACTCGACACCCTGAATAAACAAAAAGATCTCTCTGCTCTGGATAAGCTCGTTCAGCAGGATCTGACGGAGACGCTGGAAACG
This sequence comes from Enterobacter sp. BNK-18, assembly GCF_047456135.1. Classification (NCBI taxonomy): domain Bacteria; kingdom Pseudomonadati; phylum Pseudomonadota; class Gammaproteobacteria; order Enterobacterales; family Enterobacteriaceae; genus Enterobacter; species Enterobacter sp. BNK-18. The sequence continues at coordinate 203,373 of NZ_CP179899.1, forward strand.
CTTGATAAAATTGAGCGTGTTAAAGCGGAAACCACACAGCTTCGGCAGAAAGTGGCGCAGGCGCCTGAAAACATGCGTAAGGCCACGGAATCGCTGAATGCCCTGAGCGATGTGGATAATGACGACGAAACCCGTAAAACGCTCGCGACCCTGTCATTGCGTCAGCTGGAATCGCGCGTCGCACAGCTGCTCGACGATCTGCAAACGGCGCAGTCCGATCTCGGCACGTACAACAGCCAGCTTGTCTCCCTGCAAACCCAGCCCGAGCGCGTGCAAAATGCGATGTACGCCGCCTCTCAGCAGCTGCAGCAGATCCGCAACCGTCTGAACGGCACGTCGGTTGGCGAAGGCACCCTGCGCCCAACGCAGCAAACGCTGCTGCTGGTGCAGCAGGCCTTACTGAATGCGCAAATCGAACAGCAGCGTAAAAGCCTGGAAGGGAATACGGTGCTGCAGGATACGCTCCAGAAGCAGCGCGACTACGTAACGGCGAACATTAATCGTCTGGAACATCAGCTTCAGCTGTTGCAGGAGGCGGTTAACAGTAAGCGCCTTACGCTGACGGAGAAAACGGCTCAGGAAGCCGTATCACCGGACGAAACTGCCCGCATTCAGGCGAACCCGCTGGTGAAACAGGAGCTCGAGGCTAACCATCAGCTGAGCCAGCGCCTGATACTGGCAACAGAAAGCGGAAACTCGCTGGTTCAGCAAAATATCAGAGTGAAAAACTGGCTGGACCGCGCGCTGCAGGCTGAACGCAACATTAAAGAGCAGATTGCGGTTCTGAAAGGCAGCCTGCTGCTGTCGCGTATTCTCTACCAGCAACAGCAGACGCTGCCGTCCGCCGATGAGCTCGAGGACATGACCAACCGCATTGCGGATTTGCGTCTGGAACAATTCGATGTGAACCAGCAGCGCGACGCCCTTTTCCAGAGCGATACGTTTGTCGCCAAATTGGAAGAGGGCCATTCCAGTGAAGTGAACCCGGAAGTTCACGACGCCCTGCTGCAGGTTGTGGATATGCGCCGCGAGCTGCTCGACCAGCTCAACAAACAGCTCGGCAACCAGCTGATGATGGCGATTAACCTGCAGATCAACCAGCAACAGCTGGTGAGCGTGTCGAAAAGTCTGCAGGAGATCCTGACCCAGCAGATTTTCTGGGTTAACAGCAACAAGCCGATGGACTGGGACTGGATCAAATCCTTCCCTGAAACGCTGAAGGCGCAGATTAAGAGCATGAAAATCACCGTAAACTGGGAGAAAGCCTGGCCTGCGGTGATGATTGCCTTCCTGGCGGGGCTCCCGCTGCTGCTGATTGCCGGCCTGATCCGCTGGCGTCTGGGCTGGCTGAAGAAATACCAGGATAAGCTGGCGTCTGAAGTGGGGCAACTGCGTAACGACAGCCAGCTGCACACGCCAAAAGCGATTCTGATCGATCTGATCCGCGCGCTGCCGGTCTGCCTGATTATTCTGGCGGTGGGGCTTATCCTGCTGACGATGCAGCTCAACATCAGCGACCTGCTGTGGGCGTTCAGTAAAAAACTGGCCCTGTTCTGGCTGGTGTTTGGCGTGTGCTGGAAAGTGCTGGAAAAAGACGGCGTTGCGGTGCGTCATTTCAACATGCCTGCGCAACTGACCAGCCACTGGCGTCGTCAGATTGTGCGCGTCAGCCTGGCGCTGTTGCCGCTGCACTTCTGGTCCGTTGTCGCTGAGCTGTCTCCGCTGCACCTGATGGACGATGTCATGGGCCAGCTGGTTATTTTGCTGAACCTGCTGCTCATTGCCATCCTGATGTGGCCGATGTGCCGCGACAGCTGGCGGGATAAAGAGTCTCACAACATTCGTCTGGCCACCGTGACGGTACTGGCGATTATTCCGCTGGCACTGATGGTGCTCACGGCGACGGGGTACTTCTATACCACGTTGCGCCTGTCCGGACGCTGGATTGAAACCGTCTATCTGGTGATCGTCTGGAACCTGCTCTATCAGACCGTACTGCGCGGCCTGAGCGTGGCGGCTCGCCGCATCGCTTATCGTCGTGCCATCGCGCGTCGCCAGCATCAGGTGAAAGAGGGGGCTGAAGGCGCGGAGCCACAGGAAGAGCCAACCATCGCGCTGGAGCAGGTTAACCAGCAGACACTGCGTATCACCATGCTGGTGATGATCGCGCTGTTTGCGGTGATGTTCTGGGCGATCTGGTCTGATTTAATCACCGTCTTCGCCTACCTCGACAGTATCACCCTCTGGCAATACAACGGCACCGAAGCGGGCGCCGCGGTAATGAAAAGCGTGACCATGGGCAGCCTGCTCTTTGCCCTGGTATCGTCAGTGGTGGCCTGGGCGTTGATTCGAAACCTGCCAGGCCTGCTTGAGGTGCTGGTGCTGTCGCGTCTGAACCTGCGTCAGGGGGCGTCGTATGCCATCACCACCATCCTCAACTACGTCATTATTATTGTCGGGGCGATGACGGTCTTTGGATCGCTTGGCGTCTCATGGGATAAGCTGCAGTGGCTGGCGGCCGCGCTCTCTGTCGGTCTCGGTTTTGGCTTGCAGGAGATCTTCGGTAACTTTGTTTCCGGCCTGATCATTCTGTTCGAACGTCCGGTACGTATCGGTGATACCGTCACCATCGGCACCTTCTCGGGAACGGTCAGCAAGATCCGTATTCGTGCTACCACCATCACCGACTTCGATCGCAAAGAGGTGATCATCCCGAACAAAGCGTTCGTCACCGAGCGACTGATCAACTGGTCGCTCTCCGACACCACAACGCGCGTCGTCATTCGACTGGGCGTAGCCTACGGCTCCGATCTGGATAAAGTGAAAGAGGTGTTGTTAAAAGCCGCGAAATCGCATCCTAAGGTGATGCACGAGCCCGCCCCAGATGTGTTCTTCACCACCTTCGGGCCGAGCACGCTGGATCACGAGCTGCGGTTATACGTGCGTGAGCTGCGCGATCGCAGCTACACCGTGGATGAGCTGAACCGTACTATCGATCGTCTGTGCCGTGAAAACAACATTAACATCGCCTTCAACCAGCTTGAAGTTCACCTGCGTAACGAGAAAGGTGACGAGCATACGGAAGTGAAGCGCGAGATTCAGGGTGACGATCCTACCCCGGCGTAATTCAGGTTCCCTCTCCCGGTGGGAGAGGGGCAGGGTGAAGGCGACTGGCCTTCACCTTGCCTTCAAAATCCGTCTTCACTATCTCAAGTGCTTTCAGCACCGTCTGGGCAGGGATGTCATGATTCTCCAGCAGCATAATCAAATCGACGGCCAGCTTGACCTCATCGGGTGCATTTTCCAGTGACATTTACGGCTCCTGTTAACGGGTCAGACGTTCAATGACGCGTTCAATTTCATCCAGTGCCTGACGGCAACGAACGATGCGGCCCTCAAGGGCGCTAACCTCTCGCATTAATAACTGCTGCTCTTCCAGCGTCTCGCTTGCGTTCAGGCGCGTTTCCCGCTCCTGCTTCATCTCAAACAGACGGCGCGCAAACTCCTGGTTCTCCAGCCGCTTGCGCTGCCATTTACCGAGACCCGGCGACGCGCTGTCCCAGACGCGTAGCGGCCAGGCGGTCATTTCACGGTGCAGGGCGGTGATCTGCTCGGTGAGATGTTCCGCAAGCCAGGCGACCTGTTGCTGTTGATTGTTCTCAACCGCGTGGCGCAACTCATCAAGATTCATCTGCGCCTCATCAACATAATCCTGGATGCGCGTGCTGCGGGTACGAAAAAGCTGCCGGTCAAAGCGCGGCTTCAGCGTAGCATGCCCCATTAACGGCGTAGCCTGCGCGCGCAGGGTAGACAGCTGATTTTGCAGCGTCTCCAGAAGCAGGGCTGTTTTCAATACGCTCTCCAGTGGTAAAGTAGCCGTTCAGTTTGATAACGATTCGCATTATGCAGCGTACTATTTTAATCATCATTGGCTGGCTCGCGGTAGTGTTAGGCACGCTGGGCGTGGTTTTGCCCTTATTGCCCACCACGCCTTTTATCCTGCTGGCAGCCTGGTGCTTCGCCCGTTCATCGCCGCGCTTTCACCACTGGCTGCTGTACCGCTCCTGGTTTGGCGGCTATTTGCGCCACTGGCAAAAACATCGGGCAATGCCGCCCGGTGCGAAGCCGCGTGCGATCGCGGTGATCCTGATTACCTTTGCCATTTCATTATGGCTGGTGAAAATGATGTGGGTGCGCATTCTGTTGCTGACGATCCTCGCCTGTCTGCTTTTCTTTATGTGGCGGATCCCCGTGGTTGATGAAAAGCAACAAAAGCACTGAAGCCTTATAATGGCTGTTGCAATTATTGCGCGCAGCCAGTAAATTCGACCGTTTTCGAGCACAGCTGCGCCTGGTCAAAGGTTAAACAATTGTTACCCTGGCCGACTCGTTGCGCGCTGTGAGTAACACTGTTTCATTTAGGCACAAACCGATGACCGCAACTGCACAGCAGCTTGAATATCTGAAAAACAGCATCAAAAGTATCCAGGACTATCCAAAGCCTGGCATTCTTTTCCGTGATGTCACCAGCTTGCTGGAAGACCCGAAAGCGTACGCGCTCAGCATTGAACTGCTGGTCGAGCGTTATAAAAACGCCGGGATCACCAAAGTAGTGGGTACCGAAGCCCGTGGATTCCTGTTTGGCGCGCCGGTCGCGCTGGCAATGGGTGTTGGCTTTGTGCCGGTACGTAAACCGCGCAAACTGCCGCGTGAAACCATCGCAGAGAGCTACGAACTGGAGTACGGCACCGATCAGCTGGAAATCCACGTTGATGCGATCAAGCCTGGCGATAAAGTGCTGGTGGTTGACGATCTGCTGGCGACCGGCGGCACGATTGAAGCGACCGTGAAGCTGATCCGTCGTCTGGGTGGTGAAGTGACCGATGCGGCATTCATTATTAACCTGTTTGACCTGGGTGGCGAACAGCGCCTGGAAAAACAGGGCATTACCTGCTACAGCCTGGTGCCTTTCCCGGGTCATTAATCCCGGTTTTCACAACCTCGCTCAATGGGTGAGGTTGTGATAGCATTCCCCTCCATAAATTCACCTTCCAGCGTTGCAGAGCCTGCCCATGAGTTATCAGGTGTTAGCCCGTAAATGGCGACCACAAACCTTTGCTGACGTTGTCGGTCAGGAGCATGTGCTGACGGCCCTGGCGAACGGCTTGTCGCTAGGTCGCATCCATCACGCTTATCTTTTCTCCGGCACCCGCGGCGTCGGTAAGACCTCTATTGCCCGTTTGCTGGCAAAAGGTCTGAACTGCGAAACCGGGATCACCGCCACGCCGTGCGGCGTGTGTGACAACTGCCGTGAAATTGAGCAGGGGCGCTTTGTCGATCTGATTGAGATCGACGCCGCCTCGCGCACGAAAGTGGAAGATACCCGCGATCTGCTCGACAACGTGCAGTACGCGCCGGCGCGTGGCCGCTTCAAGGTCTACCTGATCGATGAAGTGCACATGCTGTCACGCCACAGCTTCAACGCCCTGCTGAAAACGCTGGAAGAGCCGCCCGCGCATGTGAAATTCCTGCTGGCGACCACCGATCCGCAAAAGCTGCCGGTCACTATTTTGTCGCGTTGCCTGCAGTTCCATCTGAAGGCGCTGGACGTCGAGCAGATCCGCGCTCAGCTTGAACATATTCTTGATGAAGAGAAGATTGTCCACGAACCGCGCGCCCTGCAGCTGCTGGCTCGCGCGGCAGACGGCAGCCTTCGTGATGCCTTAAGTCTCACCGACCAGGCGATTGCCAGCGGTGACGGTAAACTCTCGACCGACGCGGTCAGCACCATGCTCGGCACGCTGGATGACGATCAGGCGCTTTCTCTCATCGAAGCGATGATCGCCGCCAACGGTGAACGCGTCATGTCGCTGGTGAACGCCGCGGCTGCCCGGGGCATTGAATGGGAAGCGCTGCTGGTTGAGATGCTGAGTCTGCTGCACCGCGTGGCGATGCTGCAGCTTTCTCCGTCAGCCATCGGTGCCGATATGGCGGTTATTGAACACCGGATGCGTGAACTTGCGCGCACCGTCCCACCGGCTGACGTGCAGCTTTATTACCAGACGCTGCTGATTGGCCGCAAAGAGCTGCCGTTTGCACCGGATCCCCGGATGGGCGTTGAAATGACCCTGCTGCGTGCGCTGGCGTTCCATCCGCGCATGCCTCTGCCGGAGCCGGAAGTGCCCCGACAGTCTTTTGCTCCGGTCGCCCCCACTGCGGTGATGTCGCCTCAGCAGGTGCCACCGCAGCCGACGGCTCCCCCGCAGCAGAACGTACCGCTACCGGAGGCCACCAGTTCGGTGCTTGCCGCACGAAGCCAGTTGCAACGTGCTCAGGGAGCAACCAAACCAAAAAAGAGTGAACCGGCAGCGCCAGGAAGAGCGCGGCCGGTGAACAACGCCGCGCTTGAACGACTGGCTTCGGTTACGGAGCGCGTTCAGTCGCGCCCTGCACCGTCCGCGCTCGAGCAAAAAGCCCCGGTGAAAGAAGAGGCTTACCGCTGGAAGGCAACGACCCTCGTTGAAGAGGTGAAAGAAGAAGTTGCCACACCGAAAGCGCTAAAAAAGGCGCTGGAGCATGAAAAAACACCTGAGCTTTCCGCGAAACTTGCCGAAGAGTCTATTGAGCGTGACGCGTGGGCCGCAGAGGTCAGTAAACTGCAGTTGCCGAAGCTGGTTGAGCAGGTCGCGCTGAATGCCTGGAAAGAGCAGGACGGTCATCAGGTACGTTTACACCTGCGACCGGGTCAGCGGCACCTGAATTCCCCTGGCGCGCAAAAAGCGCTGGCCGAGGCGCTCACCGCATTACACGGTGCACCGGTTGAATTGACTATCATTGAAGATGATAATCCGGCGGTGCGAACGCCACTGGAATGGCGTCAGGCAATTTATGAAGAGAAGCTCGCGCAGGCGCGCGAGTCGATTATCGCGGATAACAATATCCAGACTCTGCGCCGGTTCTTCGACGCCGATCTGGATGAAGAGAGTATTCGCCCCATTTGATCGTGAGTCTGACTTACGGTTGTAATCCTTAAACGTGAAAGAAGAGAGAAGCCTATGTTTGGTGGAAAAGGCGGTCTGGGTGGCCTGATGAAGCAGGCTCAGCAGATGCAGGAAAAAATGCAGAAGATGCAGGAAGAGATCGCTCAGCTGGAAGTCACGGGTGAATCCGGTGCCGGTCTGGTCAAGGTGACCATCAACGGTGCGCATAACTGCCGTCGCGTTGAAATCGACCCAAGCCTGCTCGAAGACGACAAAGACATGCTGGAAGATCTGGTTGCAGCCGCGTTTAACGATGCTGCGCGCCGTATCGATGAAACTCAGAAAGAGAAAATGGCCTCTGTTTCCAGCGGTATGCAACTGCCGCCTGGCTTCAAGATGCCATTCTGATGCAAACCAGTCCGCTGCTCACGCAGTTAATGGAAGCACTGCGCTGTCTGCCGGGTGTCGGCCCGAAGTCGGCGCAGCGCATGGCGTTTACGCTATTGCAGCGCGACCGCAGCGGCGGGATGCGCCTGGCGCAGGCTTTGACCCGTGCCATGTCAGAAATTGGTCACTGTGCGGATTGCCGTACCTTTACCGAGCAGGACGTGTGTAACATCTGCACTAATCCGCGTCGTCAGGAAAACGGTCAGATTTGCGTGGTGGAGAGTCCGGCGGACATCTACGCCATCGAACAGACCGGGCAGTTTTCTGGCCGCTATTTTGTGCTGATGGGGCATCTCTCCCCGCTGGACGGTATTGGCCCGGACGATATCGGTCTCGATCGCCTTGAACAGCGTCTTGAGTCCGAAACGATCAAAGAGGTGATCCTCGCCACCAACCCAACGGTGGAAGGGGAAGCTACGGCTAACTACATCGCCGAATTGTGCGCACAGTATGGCGTTGACGCCAGCCGCATCGCTCACGGCGTGCCAGTGGGCGGTGAGCTGGAGATGGTGGACGGCACCACGCTGTCCCACTCTCTGGCTGGACGTCATAAGATTATTTTCTGACCAAACGGAGGCTGCAATCGCGGCCTCCGCTTGAAATTCTCCCCTCGTATCCCCATCTCTCCCTCAACGTTTTAAAACCCCATTAAATGGCATTGTTGAGGTCGACATAGATGAAAGGACAAGAAACCCGTGGTTTCCAGTCAGAAGTAAAACAGCTTCTGCACCTGATGATCCATTCCCTGTATTCCAACAAAGAAATCTTCCTGCGTGAGCTGATTTCCAACGCCTCCGATGCGGCGGACAAGCTGCGCTTCCGCGCCCTGTCTAACCCGGATCTGTACGAAGGCGACGGAGAGCTGCGCGTGCGCGTCTCTTTTGATAAAGAGAACCGTACCCTGACTATCGCCGATAACGGCATTGGTATGAACCGCGACGAGGTCATCGACCATCTCGGGACCATTGCTAAATCCGGTACCAAAGCGTTTCTCGAATCAATGGGCTCCGATCAGGCGAAAGACAGCCAGCTGATCGGCCAGTTCGGTGTGGGCTTCTACTCGGCGTTCATCGTTGCGGACAAAGTCACCGTGCGTACTCGCGCAGCAGGCGACAGTGCGGATCACGGCGTCTTCTGGGAATCTAAAGGCGAAGGCGAATACACCGTTGATGACATCACCAAAGCGGACCGCGGTACCGAAATCACCCTTCACCTGCGTGAAGGCGAAGATGATTTCCTGAATGACTGGCGCGTGCGCTCCATCATCAGCAAATACTCCGACCATATTGCCCTGCCGGTTGAGATTGAAAAACAGGAAGAGAAAGACGGTGAAACCGTGGTGTCCTGGGAGAAAATCAACAAGGCGCAGGCGCTGTGGACGCGCAATAAGTCTGAAATTAAAGACGACGAATACAACGAATTCTACAAACACATCGCCCACGATTTTACCGATCCGCTCACCTGGAGCCACAACCGTGTGGAAGGTAAGCAGGAGTACACCAGCCTGCTGTATATCCCGTCACAGGCGCCGTGGGATATGTGGAACCGCGATCACAAGCACGGTCTGAAGCTGTACGTCCAGCGCGTGTTTATCATGGATGACGCCGAGCAGTTCATGCCGAACTACCTGCGCTTTGTGCGTGGTTTGATTGACTCCAACGATCTGCCGCTGAACGTCTCCCGTGAAATTCTGCAGGACAGCACCGTCACCCGCAACCTGCGTAATGCACTGACCAAACGTGCGCTGCAGATGCTGGAAAAACTGGCGAAAGACGATGCAGAAAAATACCAGACCTTCTGGAAACAGTTCGGTCTGGTGCTGAAAGAGGGCCCTGCGGAAGATACATCCAACGTAGAAGCCATTGCTAAACTGCTGCGTTTCGCTTCCACTCACACCGACTCCTCTGCGCAGACCGTGTCGCTGGAAGAGTATGTCTCCCGCATGAAAGAAGGGCAGGAGAAGATCTACTACATCACCGCCGACAGCTACGCCGCGGCGAAGAGCAGCCCACACCTCGAGCTGCTGCGTAAGAAAGGCATCGAAGTACTGCTGCTGTCTGACCGCATCGACGAGTGGATGATGAACTACCTGACCGAGTTCGACGGTAAGGCGTTCCAGTCCGTCGCCAAAGCCGATGAGTCGATCGATAAACTGGCCGATGAAGTGGACGAAAGCGCGAAAGAAGCGGAGAAGGCGCTTGAGCCTTTCGTTGAGCGCGTGAAAACGCTACTGGGCGATCGCGTGAAAGAGGTGCGTTTCACTCACCGTCTGACTGATACCCCGGCCATTGTCACCACGGATGCGGATGAAATGAGCACCCAGATGGCGAAACTGTTCGCCGCGGCGGGCCAGGCGATGCCAGAAGTGAAGTATATCTTCGAGCTGAACCCGGATCATCCGCTGGTGAAACGCGCGGCGGATACGCAGGACGAAGCACGCTTCGCCGAGTGGGTTGAGCTTCTGCTGGATCAGTCTCTGCTGGCCGAGCGCGGCACGCTGGAAGATCCTAACCTGTTCATTAAACGTGTGAATGCGCTGCTGCTGGCGTAATTGACCCGCCTCCCCCTGGTCTTCTCCCTCTCCTGTGGGAGAGGACCGGGGGAGGGCACCAGACCGCTCCTTCCCGTTAATCTCCCTTCATTAACCGTTTCAGCCCGCCTGCCTTCCTTGAGCCATATCCGTTCTGGTGGTATTGTTTAGCGCTTTTGAAAAATTGAATCGACTTTTGAGGGGATTTTCGCAATGCGTATTATTCTGCTTGGCGCTCCGGGCGCGGGTAAAGGAACTCAGGCTCAGTTCATCATGGAGAAATACGGTATTCCGCAAATCTCCACCGGTGATATGCTGCGCGCCGCTGTTAAATCTGGCTCCGAGCTGGGTAAACAAGCGAAAGACATCATGGACGCAGGCAAGCTGGTGACCGACGAGCTGGTTATCGCTCTGGTCAAAGAGCGCATTGCTCAGGAAGACTGCCGTAACGGTTTCCTGTTGGACGGCTTCCCACGCACCATTCCTCAGGCTGATGCCATGAAAGAAGCGGGCATCAACGTGGACTACGTGCTCGAGTTCGACGTGCCGGACGAGCTGATCGTTGACCGTATTGTTGGTCGTCGCGTACACGCTGCCTCTGGCCGCGTTTACCACATCAAATTCAACCCGCCTAAGGTTGAAGGTAAAGATGACGTTACCGGTGAAGAGCTGACCACCCGTAAAGACGATCAGGAAGAGACCGTGCGTAAACGTCTGGTGGAATACCATCAGATGACCGCTCCGCTGATCGGTTATTACACCAAAGAAGCGCAGGCGGGTAACACCAAATACGCGAAAGTTGATGGCACCAAAGCCGTTGCTGACGTTCGTGCAGAGCTGGAAAAAATCCTCGGCTAATTGCACCTCTCTCACCCGGGCTCTCCGGGTGAGAAAAATTCTCATCTTACCTATTGCAGCAATGGGTTTCGTTTAAACGCTTTTCCGCTACAATTGAAAACCATTCAAATGGTTAAGAGGCGTGAATGAGTCAGGCGAAAACCGGCATCCTGCTTGCCAATCTGGGTACACCAGATGCACCGACATCAGAAGCGGTAAAACGCTACCTGCGACAATTTTTAAGCGACACGCGCGTCGTGGATACCCCAAGACTGTTGTGGTGGCCGCTGCTGCGTGGCGTCATTCTGCCGATTCGTGCCCCACGTGTAGCAAAGCTTTATCAGTCCGTCTGGATGGAAGAGGGCTCACCGCTGATGGTGTATAGCCGTCGGCAGGAAAAAGCGCTGGCCGCCCGCCTGCCGGATATGCCCGTCGCGCTGGGTATGAGCTACGGTAAACCGTCACTGGAAAGCGCGGTCGACTCGCTGCTGGCGCAGGGCGTCGACCACATTGTGGTACTCGCCCTTTATCCGCAGTATTCCTGCTCGACGGTTGCCGCCGTCTGGGATGAGCTGGCTCGTATTCTGGCGACCCGCCGCCGTATTCCTGGCGTGACCTTTATTCGCGATTACGCCGATAACGAACGCTATATTAAAGCGCTTGCCAGTAGCGCGCGCGCGTCGTTTGAAAAACATGGCGAGCCGGATCTGCTGTTGCTCTCCTATCACGGGATCCCGCAGCGCTTCGCCAATGAAGGGGATGATTACCCGCAGCGCTGCCGCGATACTACCCGTGAGCTGGTCTCAGCCCTCGACCTGCCGCCAGAGAAAGTGATGATGACCTTCCAGTCGCGTTTTGGTCGCGAGCCGTGGTTAACGCCTTACACCGACGAAACCCTCAAAATGCTCGGTGAGAAGGGCGTGAAACATATTCAGGTGATGTCACCCGGTTTCTCCGCCGACTGTCTGGAAACGCTGGAAGAGATTGCCGTGCAGAACAGAGAGTTCTTCCTCGAGGCGGGCGGAACGAAATATGAATACATTCCGGCCCTTAACGACTCGCCTGAGCATATCGAGATGATGGTGTCGCTGGTGACAAACAGCCGCTGATCGCACTATGGGCCGGGTTTGTGCTACCATTCCCGGCCCATAATCCTTGCACAGTTCAGACCCATGAAATTTCCCGGTAAACGCAAATCTAAACACTACTTTCCCGTTGATGCCCGCGATCCGCTCCTGCAGCAAATCCAGCCGGAAAATGAAACTAGCGCCGCATGGGTCGTCGGTATCGATCAGACGCTGGTGGACATTGAAGCTAAAGTGGATGATGCGTTTGTCGCTCGTTACGGTCTGAGCGCCGGTCACTCGCTGGTGATTGAGGACGATGTTGCCGAAGCCCTGTATCAGGAGCTGACGCGCGAAAACCTGATCACCCATCAGTTTGCTGGTGGCACTATCGGCAACACCATGCACAACTACTCGGTGCTTGCCGACGACCGCTCTGTGTTATTGGGCGTCATGTGCAGCAACATCGAAATTGGTGGCTACGCCTACCGTTACCTGTGCAATACCTCCAGCCGCACCGATCTGAACTACCTTCAGGGCGTTGACGGGCCGATTGGCCGCTGCTTCACGCTGATCAGCGATTCTGGCGAACGTACCTTTGCCATCAGCCCCGGCCACATGAATAAGCTGCGTGCAGAGAGCATTCCGGAAGCGGTGATTGCGGGCGCGTCTGCACTGGTGCTGACGTCGTATCTGGTGCGCTGTAAACCCGGCGAGCCGATGCCGGAAGCCACTATGAAAGCGATTGAGTACGCGAAGAAATACAATGTGCCGGTCGTTCTGACGCTGGGTACCAAATTCGTGATAGCCGACAACCCCGAGTGGTGGCAGGCCTTCCTGAAGGAACACGTCTCGATTCTGGCGATGAACGAAGAAGAGGCTGAAGCGTTGACCGGCGAGAGCGATCCGCTGCTGGCCTCCGATAAAGCGCTCGACTGGGTCGATCTGGTGCTCTGCACTGCCGGACCGGTAGGGCTGTATATGGCAGGCTTCACGGAAGAAGAGAGCAAACGCAAAACGCAGCATCCACTGCTGCCAGGCGCCATTGCCGAGTTTAACCAGTACGAGTTCAGCCGCGCGATTCGCCATAAAGATTGCGAAAACCCGCTGCGTATTTACTCCCACATCGCGCCGTATATGGGCGGGCCAGAAAAGATCATGAACACCAATGGCGCGGGAGATGGCGCACTGGCGGCGCTGCTGCATGACATCACTGCGAATGCCTACCATAAAACCAACGTCCCGAATTCCAGCAAGCACAAATTCAACTGGCTGACCTATTCGTCGCTGGCGCAGGTGTGTAAGTACGCGAACCGCGTGAGTTATCAGGTGCTGAACCAGCACTCGCCGCGCTTAACCCGCGGTCTGCCGGAAAGGGAAGATAGCCTCGAAGAAGCCTACTGGGACCGATAAAGGCAAAACGGCAACCTTGCGGTTGCCGTATTCGTGTTTGTACCCTCTCCCCGTGGGAGAGGGTCAGTCAGGGGCTGCAGGAGGCACACTTACCCTGTCACCACCTCGTCAACCGGCGGTTTCGTTAACAGCGTCAGCATCGCTTTTGCAATTTCGCGTTCACCCATCACCACCTGATCCGCACCCCGTTCGGTAATGTACTCCACTTCATCGTCATAATGGGCACGGGCAATGATCTCAATATTCGGGCATTTTTCACGTGCGGACGCCACAATTTCACCCGCTTCATAGCCGTTTGGAATGGTCAGCAGCAGCCAGCGCGCGCAGTCCAGATGCGCGAGATTCATGATCTCTTCGTTTGCCGCATTGCCCAACACCGCACGAACGCCGCGCTCGCGCAGCTCGTCGACGCGGGTACGTGATGTTTCAATCACCACCAGCGGGATCCCCTGCGCCATCAGCTTCTCACCGAGCAGGCTTCCTACGCGGCCAAAGCCGACCAGCAGGGCATGATTGCAAATATCCACCGGGATCTGCTTCTCTTCTTCGATAGCTTCTTCCAGCGTCTGCTCTTCCAGCGTTTCGGTTTTATCGAGGTATTTTTCCAGCAATGCAAACAGGACCGGGTTCAGCATGATGGAGAGGATCGCTCCGGCGAGGACCAGGTTTTGCCCGGCCTGCGGCAGCAGATTCAGCGCCATACCCAGGCCCGCCAGAATAAAGGCGAACTCACCAATCTGCGCCAGGCTGGCGGCGATGGTCAGAGCGGTACGCGGCGAGTGGCCAAACATCCGTACCAGGAAGAAGGCGGCAACCGACTTACCAAAGATAATAATCGCCAGGGTGCCCATCACGGCCAGCGGCTGCTGAACCAGAACCATCGGATCAAACAGCATCCCGACGGAGACAAAGAACAGGACGGCGAAGGCGTCGCGCAGCGGCAGCGTATCGTGCGCCGCACGGTGGCTCAGCTCGGATTCGTTCAGCACCATCCCGGCGAAGAACGCGCCCAGTGCAAAGGAGACGTCGAACAGTTCTACGGCCCCAAAGGCAATCCCCAGCGCCAGGGCAAGGACAGACAGGGTAAACAACTCACGGGAGCCGGTGGCCGCGCTGCGGGACAGGATCCACGGCACCAGACGGCGGCCCACCAGCATCATAATGGTGATAAACGCCACCACTTTCCCGATGGTGATGCTCATGTCCAGCGCCAGCGTCGCAAAGCCGACGCTCTCTTTTTCCATCATACCGGCGACGGCAGGCAGCAACACCAGCGTCAGCACCATCACCAGGTCTTCCACAATCAGCCAGCCTATCGCGATTTGTCCGCGCTGGCTGTCGATAAGCTGCCTCTCCTCAAGCGCGCGCAGCAGTACGACAGTACTGGCGGTTGAAAGACACAGCCCAAAGACGATACCGGTCATCAGCGACCAGCCAAGCACTGTCGAAAGCGCCATTCCCAGCAGCGTCGCTACGGCTATCTGTGCGATCGCTCCCGGTATGGCGATCGACTTTACCGCCATCAGATCCTTGAGTGAGAAATGCAGACCCACGCCAAACATCAGCAGAATCACGCCTAATTCCGCCAGTTCAGGCGCCAGTTTGGTATCCGCCACGAAACCTGGCGTAAAAGGACCCGCCAGCACACCCGCTAACAAATAGCCCACCAGAGGCGAAATACGCAGTTTATTGGCAATCATGCCGAGGATAAAAGCGAGCACAAGTCCACCAACAATGGTGGTGATAAGCGGTGTGGCGTGATGCATTCCGTCTCCTTTCGTTGTGGGTGTTCCATTTGGTTAAAAAACCAAAAACCGAGTAATAGTTTATGACAATTTTTGCCGTTATGTTTATGAATAATTGTTGAAGTTTGAATAAAACAGCAATATGCGTGTAAAAAAGCGCATTTTGATAAATTAGGCGGGGGGATGCAGAAGAAACCCTTATGGCATCAGGGGGTCAGGTCGCCAAAGTAAAACTTTAGCGACCGTTATATTACGCTTTATGGCGGTTATCAGGCAGGAATATGGTCAACATCCCCAGAAGCGGCAGGAAAGCACAGATTTTATAGACCAGGAAGATGCTGGTGTGGTCGGCAATCATGCCCAGCACTGCTGCACCAAGGCCGCCCATGCCGAAAGCAAAACCGAAAAAGAGCCCGGAAACCATACCGATACGGCCTGGCAGCAGCTCCTGCGCGTAAACAAGGATGGCGGAAAACGCCGAGGCGAGGATAAACCCAATAATCACGGTCAAAATCCCCGTCCACTCCAGGCTTGCATACGGCAAAATAAGGGTAAACGGGGCCACGCCGAGGATAGAGCCCCAAATGACGTATTTGCGCCCGATTTTATCGCCCACAGGCCCGCCGATAACCGTCCCTGCAGCCACCGCAAACAGGAAGGCAAACAGGTGAAGCTGGGCGTTTTGGACCGATAATCCGAATTTTTGCATCAGGTAAAAGGTGTAATAGCTGCTGATGCTCGCCATATAGAAGTATTTCGAGAAAATCAGCACCAGAAGCACGGAGACGGCCAGAATGACCTTATCGCGAGGAAGGGGATTGATAACCTTCGCTTTAGGTTTACCTTTGTTCACGCGATGCTGCGCGGCATACCAGCGGCTGATCTGAATCAGCACAATAATCGCCAGCAAGGCTGCCAGCACAAACCACGCCACGTTACCCTTGCCGTACGGAGCGATGATCACCGCTGCCAGCAGTGGGCCGAGGGAGCTGCCAAAGTTACCGCCCACCTGAAACAGCGATTGCGCCAGCCCGTGACGGCCCCCGGAGGCCATGCGCGCCACGCGTGAGGACTCCGGGTGAAAGACCGACGACCCCGTGCCCACCAGCGCGGCGGCAATCAGCACTGCTTCAAAGCTGCCTGCCATTGCCAGCAGCACCAGCCCGCTCAAGGTAAAACACATGCCAATCGGTAGCGACCACGGCATGGGATATTTATCCGTCCAGTAGCCCACGACCGGTTGCAGAAGTGAGGAGGCCAGCTGGAAGGTCAGGGTGATCATCCCGATCTGCACGAACGTTAACGAAAACTCGGACTGCAGCAGCGGGTAGATCGCGAGAATCAACGACTGGATCATGTCGTTGAGCAGATGTGAAAGACTGATTGCGCCTAACACTTTAAACGAGGTGCGCGACGCCGGAGCGCCAGACACGGGCTGGGTTGATTCACTGATTGCCATAGAGATGAATACCACGTCTTTTGTTATTAGAAATGCAGGGTGTAATTATTATCCAACTAACATACCCGGCAGTGACATTTGAATAAAGTCGCAATTCTGAAAACTTATTTGTCTATTCTTATTAGTCACTGTAATTTTTGCCTTTGTCTATTGGTCAGGGAGAGAGAAGATGAAGTTAATGAAGCGGAGCGTCGCGCTGGCGCTGATCGCCGCCTGGGGTCTGGTTAGCCTGCCCGTGCAGGCCTATGAAAAAGATAAAACCTATAAAATCACCATTCTGCATACCAACGATCACCACGGCCATTTCTGGCGCAGTGAATACGGCGAATACGGTCTGTCGGCACAAAAAACGCTGGTGGATGGCATTCGTAAAGAGGTGGCAGCCCAGGGAGGCAGCGTACTGCTGCTGTCGGGGGGCGATATCAATACCGGTGTGCCGGAATCTGATTTACAGGATGCGGAGCCTGATTTCCGCGGCATGAATCTTATTGGCTACGATGCGATGGCCGTCGGTAACCATGAATTCGATAACCCGCTGACGGTGCTGCGTCAGCAGGAAAAATGGGCCAAATTTCCGTTCCTCTCTGCCAACATCTACCAGAAAAGCACCGGCGAGCGACTGTTCAAACCCTGGGCGCTGTTTAAGCGTCAGGATCTGAAAATTGCGGTCATCGGGTTAACCACTGACGATACGGCGAAAATCGGCAACCCTGAGTTCTTTACCGATATCGAATTCCGTAAACCGGCAGACGAAGCGAAGCTGGTCATTCAGGAATTGCAGCAGAACGAAAAGCCGGATGTCATTATTGCCACCACCCATATGGGCCACTACGACAACGGTGAGCACGGCTCGAATGCGCCGGGTGACGTGGAGATGGCTCGCAGCCTGCCTGCAGGCTCGCTGGCGATGATTGTGGGCGGTCATTCACAAGACCCGGTCTGCATGGCGTCAGAGAATAAAAAGCAGGTCGACTACGTGCCAGGCACGCCGTGTGCTCCGGACCGTCAGAACGGTATCTGGATTGTGCAGGCGCATGAATGGGGTAAATACGTGGGGCGTGCGGACTTTGAGTTCCGTAACGGCGAGATGAAGCTGGTGCACTATCAGCTCATTCCGGTCAACCTGAAGAAGAAAGTGACTTACCCTGACGGGAAAAGTGAGCGCGTACTCTACACCCCGGAAATTGCCGAGAACGCACAGATGCTCTCCCTGCTGACGCCCTTCCAGAATAAAGGCAAGGCGCAGCTGGACGTGAAGATTGGTACGCTGAATGGTCGTCTGGAAGGGGACCGCAGCAAAGTTCGCTTTGTGCAGACCAATATGGGGCATCTGGTGCTGGCGGCACAAATGGCGCGCACAAATGCCGATTTTGGCGTGATGAGCGGCGGCGGCATCCGTGACTCCATCGAAGGCGGAAACATCACCTATAAAGATGTGCTGAAGGTTCAGCCGTTCGGTAACATCGTGGTGTATGTCGACATGAGCGGTAAAGAGGTGATTGACTATCTCACCGCCGTGGCGCAGATGAAGCCGGATTCCGGCGCTTATCCGCAGTTTGCCAACGTCAGCTTTGTGGCGAAGGACGGCAAGCTCAACGACCTCAAAATCAAAGGCGAGCCGGTCGATCCTGCTAAAACCTACCGCATGGCAACATTAAGCTTTAACGCCACCGGTGGTGACGGTTATCCGCATATCGACAATAAACCGGGCTATGTGAATACCGGGTTTATCGATGCGGAAGTGCTGAAGCAGTTTATCGAGCAGAATTCACCGATCGACGTGAATACCTACGAGCCGAAAGGCGAGGTGAGCTGGCAGTAGTGCGGTTTTGTGCCGGGGGGCGGCTACGCCTGACCCGGCCTGTATGAGAATCGTCGGCCCGGTAAGCACAGTGCCTCCGGGCCAATTCCTCAATCCCGTCGCGCAATATCCGCAAATGTCGCGTCCAGTATTTTCGCCAGATCGCCTGCGGACAGTTCAATATCCAGCCCGCGTTTGCCGCCGGAAATATAAATAGTGTCGAAGGTCTGCGAAGGGGCATCAATCAGCGTCGGCAGGCGTTTTTTCTGCCCGAGCGGGCTGATACCGCCAACAAGGTAGCCGGTAGTGCGTTGCGCAACCATCGGATCGGCCATATCCACCTTCTTTGCCCCCAGCGCTTTGGCCACTTTCTTGAGATCCAGCTGCCCGGCAACAGGCGTTACCGCGACGGCGAGGTGTTTCATATCACCGTTCACCGCCACCAGCAGCGTCTTATAAACCCGATCGGCGTTCAGCCCCAGTTTGCGCACCACTTCATCACCAAAATTCGTTTCGCTGGGATCGTGATCGTAGGTGTGGATCCGAAAGGGAATGTTGTTTTTTTCGAGTAATTTAACGGCGGGAGTCATAGCTATCCTTCTTACGACAGACAATTCATGCTGACAGCATACGCCTGACGTTTGTCTAAAAAATAGCACCATCTTGCGCAATAGTATTGGCAGTGATGGTCACTTTGAGCGACAATCGGCTCAACCGAAGGTCTCCTTCGGCATAATAAAAACGATGAAATTCCTCTTTGACGGGCCAATAGAAATATTGGCCATTTTTTTATTTCAGCAGTGACGGCAAATTCCCTTCTCCGTACAAATGTAACGCCCCGACAGCGACCACGTAACGCCCAGCAGGCAACGCATGTAACGTCTGCTGCCAGGCTTTGTTGCGCTCGTTCATCAGCACATCATACAACGATTCACTGAACGTCGACGGCAGCGCCAGTTTACCGTCCGTGGGCGGCGCATTCAGCCACCAGCCGATCATCGTTTGCAACAGACGCGCGTTGGTGTGCCAGTGGGTCAGGGTATCATCCAGCAGCATCAGCCCATCATCAGGAAGCTGGCGCAGCAGGGCTATCTGGCTGTCCGTGCCTTCGAGCTCAATGACTGACAAATGGCGTGCTCTCGCGGCATTCAACAGCTGGTAATCAATACCGTAATCCCCGCGTAGCCCCAGACGCTGCGCCTGGGTCGCCTGCAGGACCATCGCGATTTGCCACAGCGGCAGTGTGTCCAGCATGGAGAGCGACACGCCCGTCTCATCTGCTACGCGCGTCAGTTCAGCGAACTGCGTGTCGTTCAGACGTTCAGCCAGGGGGAGATCGCTTTCGAGGCCGGCAAACGGCGACGTCTGGCCCGAAATATCCGCTTCAACGACCAGCGCATCGGCGCTCTTCAGCAGTTTCATCAGACCGGCTGGCAGCGGGGACATATCCTGCGTGCCCATATGGATGCTGCCCACCAGGTGAAGGTGCTGCCCGCCGGGAAGCGAGATATCCATGCCGGGCCAGGCATAACGGCGGGGGAAGAGGGCGCGAAACGATGTTTTTATACGATTAAACAGACTCATACGCGCTCCATAAACGGAAAGGTTCATGCTAGCGCGTAGGAGAAGAAGGTTCAATCTTTCGGTTTAAACCGCAACAACCGGTTTGCGTTGCTCACCACGGTAATGGACGAGAGCGCCATCGCCGCACCCGCGACAACCGGGTTCAGCAGCGTGCCGGTCAGCGGCCACAAAATACCGGCAGCAATCGGGATACCGAGCGAGTTGTAGACAAAGGCACCCAGCAGGTTCTGCTTCATGTTGCGCAAGGTGGCTTTTGAAATCGCCAGCGCGTCCGCAACGCCCATCAGGCTGTGACGCATCAGGGTGATGGCGGCCGTCTCAATGGCGACATCGCTACCGCCCCCCATCGCAATACCCACTTCCGCCTGTGCCAGCGCCGGCGCATCGTTAATCCCGTCACCGACCATCGCCACCTGGCGACCCTGGCTTTGCAGCGTCTTGATGGCATCTGCTTTGCCGTCAGGTAACACCCCGGCAATGACCTCGTCAATCCCAGCTTCCCGGGCGATGGCGTTCGCCGTCACAGGATTATCCCCGGTCAACATCACCAGGCGATAGCCCGCGCGATGCAGGCGTTGCAACGCCTGCACGCTGTCCTGGCGTAGCGGATCGCGAATTGCCAGCAGCGCCGCGGCCTTGCCATCAACGGCAAGCAGAACCGGGGTTGCGCCCTGAGAGGCCTGAGCTTTCAGGTCTTGTTCCAGGGCTGAGGTCTCAACGCCATGCTCCTTCAGCAGTGCCTGATTCCCCAGCAGCAGCGTGTGCCCTTCGGCGGTACCGGTGACGCCTAAACCGCGCAGGGTGCGGAAATTGCTCACCTGCGGCAGGCTGGCATTCCCGGCTTTCTCAATAATGGCGTGGGCCAGCGGGTGGCTGGAGCCTTGTTCAAGCGCCGCGGCGAGACGCAGCGCGTCATCCTGCGTGATGCCTGCCGTTATCACGGCCACTACCTGCGGTTTCCCTTCCGTCAGCGTGCCGGTTTTATCAAACACCAGCGTGTCCAGCGTGCTCGCCCGCTGCAACGCATCGGCATCCCGTACCAGCACACCAAATTCAGCGGCACGGCCTACGCCTGAGATGATCGACATTGGCGTGGCAAGACCGAGCGCGCAAGGACAGGCAATGATCAGCACCGTCGTGGCAATCACCAGGGTATAAACAATTTGCGGTGCCGGGCCGAAGACATACCAGATAGCCGCGCTCAGCAGCGCGATACCGACCACGACCGGCACAAAAATGGCGGAGATTTTATCGGCCAGCTGACCAATTTCCGGCTTACTGCTCTGTGCCTGACGCACCATACGAATAATGCGTGACAGCGTAGTATGGCTGCCGACCGCACTGGCGGTGAAAAGCACGCTACCGTCCTGCACCACCGTACCGGCATGAATGGCATCGCCCTGGGCTTTCTGTTGCGGGACGGGTTCGCCGGTCAGCATCGCTTCGTCAAACCAGGCTTCGCCCTGAGTGATTTCACCGTCGACGGGAACGCGGTCGCCGGTGGTCAGGCGCAGCGTCATGCCGGGTTGAACTTCAGCCAATGGGACATTTTTTTCACCTGAATCCGTCACGACGCGCGCGGTCGGTGGGGTTAAATCCAGCAGGCGTTCCAGCGCTTTGGAGGAGCGCTGACGGGCGCGCGCTTCAAGCATATGGCCGAGGTTAATCAGGCCGATAATCATCGCGCTCGCTTCATAATAGAGATGACGCGCTTCCATCGGGAACCACTGGGGCCAGACGTTGACGCTCATGGAGTACAGCCACGCCGCACCCGTGCCGAGTGCGACAAGGGTGTCCATCGTCGCGGTGCGATTTTTCAGGCTTTTCCAGGCGCTGGAGTAGAAGTGACCGCCTGCGAAAACCATCACGGCAAGCGTAATCAACCCAATGACCAGCCACAGCGTGCGGTTATCGTCGGTGACCATCATATTGTCACCGATCATACCCCACACCATGACCGGCACCCCGACCAGCAGCGCGACGATGGCCTGCCAGCGGAAGCGTTTCATGGTGGCGACGGCCGTTTCCTGCTGGCGTTCACGACGTTTGAGGTCATCTTCGATGGCCTCTGCGCCGTAGCCCGCTTTTTCAACGGCCTGCACTAAATCTGCGGCGGAGGCACTGCCCATCACCAGCGCAGTACGCTCCGCAAGATTGACCCGTGCCTGCGCGACACCCGGTACAGCCTGCAAGGCATTTTGTACCCGGGAGACGCAGCTGGCGCAGCTCATGCCGTTGATCAGCAGCTGTTGGCTGTCATCAATATCATCAGCTACCGGAAGCTCAGGAGTGGCCGCTGTCAGTGCTTCCGACGGGGATGATGACTCTGCCAGCGGTTTAGCCTTTGGGTGGCTCAGCTCCGCCCCATAACCAGCCTGTTTGATCGTATCAATCAGCGCATCCGCACTGGCGCTACCGGTGACGGCGGCGTGATCAAGGGTCACTTCAGCGCTGTCTACATCAGGGCGCTGTTCCAGACTTTCTTTAACGCGTTTGACACAGTGGCCGCAGGAGAGGCCGTCCAGTGTCAGGTCAATAGTGTGAGACATAACAAAACTCCCGTATAATGATCTGGTCAGATGTTGACCGGCATAACGCTTTTCGCTAACTGTTATGAAGGTTAAACCTTCCATCAAGGGGAAGGTCAAGGGGGAAATGTGAATATCAGTGATGTTGCGAAAAAAACCGGATTGACCAGCAAAGCGATCCGTTTTTATGAAGAGAAGGGGCTGGTGACACCGCCGCTGCGCAGTGAAAATGGCTACCGCAGTTATACGCAACTGCATCTGGATGAACTGACGCTGCTGCGCCAGGCGCGGCAGGTGGGATTTAACCTTGAAGAGTGCGGCGAGCTGGTCACCTTATTCAACGATCCGGCGCGCCATAGCGCAGATGTGAAAAAACGAACGCTGGAGAAAGTGGCTGAGATTGAACGCCACATTACCGAGTTACAGGCGATGCGTCAGCAGCTTCTGGCGCTGGCGGAATCCTGTCCGGGGGATGACAGCGCCGACTGCCCGATTATCGATAATCTGTCCGGCTGCTGTCATCGTAAGGCTCATGCCTGACAGGCTTTAACCCGCAGGGTTATCCCTTCCACCGCAATGACCTCAACCTGCGTGCCGGCGCTGAGGTCATCGTCGGCCACCACGGGCCATGAACTGTCGCCCACGCGCATATGTCCGCGCCCGTTAACCAGCGCCGTGTCGAGCGTAAAACGTTTGCCGACAATCTGCTGCCCGCGCTGATTGAGGTGGGCGTCGAGCGGTTTCTGCTCTGTCACCTGGCGGTTAAGCCAGCGCCACCACAGCCAGGCGGCCAACAGCGTCAGCATGGCAAATAACGCCCCCTGCCACGCCCAGTCCAGGGGCAGTAGCCAGACCACTAACCCGGTAATGACAGCGGCAACACCGCTCCAGAGCAGGTAACCGTTGCCGCCAAGCATCTCCGCGGCCAGCAATAAGCCACCGAGGCTTAGCCAGAATGCATGAGGATGTGCGACGATGAGCTCAATCATTTTTTGCGCTCGTTTCCGCTGTCTTTGATAAGTTCCGTGATCCCGGCGATGGAACCCATCAGGCTGCTGGCATCCAGCGGCATCATCACCACTTTGCTGTTGTTCGCGGAGCCAATCTCTTTCAGCGCGTCAGTGTATTTTTGCGCAACGAAGTAGTTCACCGCCTGGATATCACCTGCTGCAATTGCTTCAGAGACCATCTGGGTGGCGCGGGCTTCCGCTTCTGCAGAACGTTCACGGGCTTCCGCCTGTAAGAAGGCAGACTGGCGTTCACCTTCCGCTTTCAGGATCTGCGACTGTTTTTCCCCTTCGGCTTTCAGGATCTCTGCCTGACGTACCCCTTCAGCTTCCAGAATGTAGGCGCGTTTGGTCCGTTCCGCTTTCATCTGCGCGTTCATGGAGGCGATCAGCTCTGCCGGCGGGCGCACGTCACGGATCTCAATACGGGTAACTTTGATCCCCCACGGGTTGGTGGCCTCGTCGACAATGTGCAGCAGGCGGGTGTTAATGCTGTCGCGCTGAGAGAGCATCTCGTCCAGCTCCATTGAACCGAGCACGGTACGAATGTTGGTCATCGTCAGATTTACGATAGCCAGCTCCAGATTGCTGACTTCATAGGCCGCTTTTGGGGCATCAATAACCTGAATAAAACAGACCGCATCAATGGTGACGTTGGCGTTATCCTTGGAGATCACTTCCTGGGAAGGAATATCCAGCACCTGTTCCATCATATTGATTTTACGTCCAATCCTGTCCATGAAAGGGACAATCAGGCTTAAACCCGGCTGGAGCGTGTTGGTGTAGCGGCCAAAGCGTTCAACGGTCCACTGATACCCCTGTGGGACAATTTTGACGCCAGCGCCGACAATAACCAGCGCAACGAAAATAAGGACAGGTATAACGATAAGCATAAAAACCTCCTGTTTTGCATGCTGTGACGAAGGGAACTGCGTGTGTGTTATGAGTCAGTATATCGGCTATCGGGCTGAAATTCGCCCCTGTAAAGAAGGGGGCGCGACGAATACCGGTAAAACCTTTACTCCAGCCATCGACACACCCTATTCGCGCTGCGTTCGTGAAAGGATTATTCTACGCATGGTTGCAATAAAGGTGGTTACAGGATGCATGATGAACAATAAAAATACGCTCTTGCAGGTCAGGGATGTCGGTTTTCGTGTGGCAAATACCACGATCCTTCAGCATGTCGATTTTTGTCTTTCCCCGGGTGAGTTCAAACTGATAACAGGGCCGTCAGGCTGTGGTAAAAGCACGTTATTAAAGATTGTCGCTTCACTGCTCAGCCCCACTGAGGGCGCTATTCTGTTTGAAGGGCAGGATATCGCGACGCTGTCGCCAGAAAGCTATCGCCAGCAGGTCTCTTACTGCGTGCAAACCCCTTCGCTGTTTGGGGACACGGTTTATGACAACCTGGTCTTTCCGTGGCAAATCCGTCATAAAACGCCGGAGCCAGAAAAATTTATCACCGATCTGGCCCGCTTTGGCCTGTCGAAAGAGACGCTGACTAAATCCATCAATGAATTATCGGGCGGCGAAAAGCAGCGCGTTTCGCTGATTCGCAATCTGCAGTTTTTGCCGAAGATATTGTTACTGGACGAGATCACCAGCGCGCTGGATGAGGTGAACAAACGCAACGTTAACGAGATTATTCATCGTTACGCAAGCGAGCAGAATATTGCCGTGCTGTGGGTTACGCACGATTCAAACGAAATTACCCATGCGGATGATGTCATTACGCTTGAGCCGCAGGGCGGGAAAATGCAGGAGGCAAACCGTGGGTGAGCATAATATTACGAATACGTCGCTGGCGTTTTCGATGGTGCTGGTACTGATCGCTATTGTGGTGAGCTACCGGGAAAAGCTGGGCCTGGAGAAAGATATTGTCTGGAGTATCTGCCGCGCGGTTATCCAGCTCATTATTGTCGGCTATGTGCTGAAGTATATTTTTAACGTCAACCACGCGGTGCTGACGCTCCTGATGGTGCTGTTTATCTGCTTTAACGCGGCGTGGAACGCGCAGAAACGCAGTAAGTATATCGATAAGGCGTTTGTCTCATCGTTTATCGCCATTACAACCGGGACGGCGCTGACGCTGGCGGTGCTGGTGGTGTCCGGCTCAATCGAGTTTACGCCGATGCAGGTTATCCCTATTTCCGGGATGATTGCGGGGAACGCTATGGTGGCTGTAGGACTGTGTTACAACAACCTCGGCCAGCGATTTAGCAGTGAACAACAGAAGCTGCAGGAGAAATTAAGTCTGGGGGCGACACCGAAAATGGCCTCGGCGGTACTGATCCGCGACAGCATCCGCTCGTCGCTGATCCCAACGGTGGATTCCGCAAAAACGGTTGGGCTGGTTAGCCTGCCGGGAATGATGTCGGGGCTGATTTTTGCCGGTATCGATCCGGTCAAAGCCATTAAATATCAGATCATGGTGACCTTTATGCTGCTCTCTACGGCCAGCCTGTCGACCATCATTGCCTGCTATTTAACCTATCGGAAGTTCTACAACGCGCGCCATCAGCTGGTGGTGACGCAGTTGAAAAAGGCGGGGTGACCGCCTCTTTTGCAGGCCCGGTGAGCGCTAGCGGCACCGGGCCTGTTCATCAGTAGAGCAGGGCGTACAGCTGACGGCGGTACGTTGACGCCAGCGCATCGCCGGTGCCCAGCGCGGCCAGGATCTCCTGGAACATTTTCCGCGCCTGACCGTCGGCGGCACCCAGATCGTTTTGCAGATGGCTGAACAGCAGTGCCAGCGCTTCTTCGTTACGTCCCACCTGATGCAGCTGCAGCGCCAGCTGGCTTGCCAGCGCGGCATCGGTCGGGTTATCGGCAACCTGCTGTTGAAGCTGCTGGATCTCCGGCGTATCCGCCGCCTGTTTCAGCAGATCAATCTGCGCGACCAGACCCTGATAACGGGTATCCTGATCCTGCAGTGGAATGGTCTTCAGCACAGCTTCTGCATCGTCGGAACGGTGCAGGGCAATCTGCGTTTCCGCAAGGAGCAGGCCAATCTGGCTGTCCTGTTTCGACAGCTGCCACGCCTCTTTGAGCAGCGGCAGCGCTTCGTCGTATTTGCCTTCCTGCATCAGTCCCATGGCTTCCTGCGCCTTCAGCTCTTCCTCGCGTGGCAGGACTTTATCCAGCAGGGCGCGGATCGCTTCTTCAGGCTGTGGCCCCTGGAAGCCATCAACAGGTTGACCATTCTGGAACAGATAGACGGTAGGAATCGCGCGCAGGCCAAACTGAGACGCCACCATAGGCTCTGCGTCACAATCCAGTTTGGCGAGAATGAACTGGCCATTGTATTGCGCGGCAAGGCTTTCGAGTACCGGCGTCAGCTGCAGACAGTGTTGACTACGCTCAGACCAGAAGTAGAACAGCACCGGTTTGGTCATGGACTGTTCGAGGGTCTGTTGCAGGTTTGCTTCAGTAATATTGACGATATTCTGTACGGACATGCGGCCTTCTCTTTTATCGGTTTGTTATTTACATGGGGGTTAGCGACGACGCTTCAACTCAACCGTGTAAAATTTTGTCCATCATCCGGCCCGGCAGCAGGCGTTTTAACCAGCCTACCGCATGGGTTACCAGCGTCACCGGATAGCGCATTTTTGGGTTTTCGCTCTCAAAAGCATGGCGCACTTTAGCGACGACTGCTTCCGGCCCGAGCGTAAAGCGTGCGGCGATACCGGGGTTTTCGACCGGTTTATCCGCCTGGGTCTGGTTAACGTTTTCCGTAAAGCGGGTGCGGATAGGGCCCGGCTCAATCAGGCTGACCTTAATGCCGCTGTGACGCAATTCCATGCGCAGGGCATCGGACCAGGCCTCCAGCGCATATTTGCTGGCGGCATAGGCCCCGCGGCCCGGGGTTGAAATCAGCCCCATCACAGAGGAGGTCATCACAATGCGTCCTTCACCGTGCGGCAGCATGGCGGGGAGCAGGCGCATGGTGAGCTGATGGACGCCAAAGAAATTGGTGGAAAACTGTTTTTCCAGCTGTTCGCGGGTGAGCGTGTC
The DNA here is from genome assembly GCF_047456135.1 of Enterobacter sp. BNK-18. Lineage (NCBI taxonomy): Bacteria > Pseudomonadati > Pseudomonadota > Gammaproteobacteria > Enterobacterales > Enterobacteriaceae > Enterobacter > Enterobacter sp. BNK-18. The sequence continues at coordinate 230,788 of NZ_CP179899.1, forward strand.
CAGGGGACCATACACGCCGTAGCCGGCATTGTTAAAAAGGCCGTACAGACGGTTGTCGGTCAGGGCCAGCACCTCATCGGCTGCGCGTTCCACGCTTTCCGGTGAGTCTAAATCCAGTAACACACCGGTAAAGCCCAGCCCGTTCATGCGTTCGACGTCGTCGAGTTTACGGCAGGCCGCCAGTACCCAATATCCCTGACGCTTCAATTCGAGTGCACTTTCAAGACCGATTCCGCTGGAACATCCTGTAATTAAGACCGATTTTTGCATAACTTTACCTGTCAGGATCTCCGCTGAATTAGGAGTCATGTTTAACTAAAGGGGCCAGCCGTGTTGCCATCCAGTCGGCAATAAACGGCTGCGCATCGCGATTGGGGTGGATCCCATCGTCTTGCATCCACTGGGGTTTGAGATAGACCTCTTCCATAAAAAATGGCAGCAGCGGAATATCAAACTCGTTGGCAAGCTTTGGGTAGATCGCGCTAAAGGCTTCATTATACCGACGTCCATAGTTGGCGGGCAGGCGAATTTGCATCAGCAGCGGTTGCGCGTTCGCGGCCTTAATATCCTTAAGGATCGTGCGCAGGGTCTGTTCCGTTTGCTGAGGCTGGAAACCACGCAAGCCATCATTACCGCCCAGCTCAACCAGCACCCATCGCGGTTGATGCTGTTTGAGCAAGGCTGGCAGGCGCGACAAGCCTTGCTGCGAGGTATCACCGCTGATGCTGCCATTAATAACCGTTGTCTTACTCTGCCATTTGTCATTGAGCAGAGCTGGCCAGGCCGCGTTGGCCGCCATGCGATAGCCTGCACTCAGGCTGTCACCGAGAACCAGTAACGTGTCCGCTGCCGCCGCGCGGAAGGTCATCAGGATTAAAAACAGGAAGGGCAAATGCCAGCGGAAAACATTGTTGAAGTTCATCGTCTTAAGAAGTCCGTCGGTCAGGGGGAACACGAGCTTTCCATCCTCACCGGAGTTGAACTCGTTGTCAAACGCGCCGAAACCATTGCGCTGATTGGCGAGTCCGGCTCCGGGAAGTCCACGCTGCTGGCCATTTTAGCCGGTCTGGACGACGGCAGCAGTGGAGAGGTCAACCTGGTCGGGCAACCGCTGCATCAGCTTGATGAAGAGGCGCGTGCCGCGCTCCGCGCACGTCATATCGGGTTTGTCTTTCAGTCCTTCATGCTGATCCCGACGCTCAATGCGCTGGAAAACGTTGAACTGCCGGCACTGCTGCGCGGCGGTAACAGCCGTGAAAGCCGCGCCCACGCGAAGGCATTGCTGGAGCAGCTTGGGCTTGGCAAACGCCTCGACCATCTTCCGGCACAGCTTTCCGGCGGGGAGCAACAGCGTGTGGCCCTGGCCCGGGCGTTTAACGGCCGCCCGGACGTGCTGTTTGCGGATGAGCCTACCGGAAACCTCGACCGAAAGACCGGGGATAAAATTGCCGACCTGCTGTTTTCGCTCAACCGCGAACACGGGACCACGCTGATTCTGGTGACCCACGATCCGCAACTGGCTGCCCGCTGCGACCGTCGCCTGCGGCTGGTTAACGGTGAACTGCAGGAGGAAGCATGATTGCCCGCTGGTTCTGGCGCGAATGGCGCTCGCCCACGCTGTTGATTGTCTGGATGGCGTTAAGCCTGGCGGTAGCCTGCGTGCTGGCGTTGGGCAGCGTCAGCGATCGCATGGAGAAAGGGTTAAGCCAGCAAAGCCGCGAGTTTATGGCCGGAGACAGGGCGCTGCAAAGCTCGCGTCCCGTCCCGCCGGGCTGGCTTGAGGAGGCGCGTAAGCGTGGGCTGAAGGTGGGGGAACAGCTGAGCTTTCAGACCATGACCTTTGCCGGCGATACGCCGCAGCTGGCGAGCGTCAAAGCCGTCGACGACCTTTACCCGCTGTACGGTGAACTGCAGACCAGCCCGCCTGGGTTAAAGCCGAAACCGGGCACGGTGCTGCTGGCGCCACGTTTAATGGCGCTGCTGAACCTGAAAACGGGTGACAGCATCGACGTGGGTGACGCCACGCTCCGTATCGCCGGGGAAGTGATTCAGGAACCTGACTCCGGCTTTAACCCGTTCCAGCTTGCCCCGCGCTTGCTGATGAATACCGCTGATGTGGCGAATACCCATGCCGTGCAGCCGGGAAGCCGCGTCACCTGGCGCTATAAGTTTGCGGGAACGCCCGCCCAGCTTGACACGTATGAAAAATGGCTGCTGCCGCAGTTAAAACCGGAGCACCGCTGGTACGGACTGGAGCAGGACGAAGGGGCGCTTGGTAAATCTCTCGAACGGTCTCAGCAGTTCCTGCTGCTTTCAGCGCTGTTAACCCTGCTGTTGGCCGTGGCGGCGGTGGCGGTGGCCATGGGGCACTACTGCCGCAGCCGATACGATCTGGTGGCGATCCTCAAGACCCTTGGCGCGGGCAGCGCCCAGCTGCGTAAGCTGATTGTCGGCCAGTGGCTGATGCTGCTGGTGTTGTCAGCACTCACCGGTGGGGCGATGGGGCTGCTGTTTGAAAAGCTGCTGATGGTCATGCTGAAACCGGTACTGCCTGCCGCACTTCCACCGGCCAGCCTCTGGCCGTGGCTGTGGGCGATTGGCGCGATGATGGTGATCTCGGTGCTGGTGGGGCTTCGCCCGTACCGGCTGTTGCTAGCGACGCAGCCGCTGCGCGTGCTGCGCCGTGACGTGGTGGCCAACGTCTGGCCGCTGAAGTTCTATCTTCCTGTCATTGTTGCGGTGTCGGTTGGGTTGTTGGCCTGGCTGATGGGCGGCAGCACGCTGCTGTGGGCCGTACTGGCCGGGGCGGTGGTGCTGGCGCTGCTGTGTGGTGTGGTCGGCTGGGTGCTCCTTAATGTGCTTAAAAAGCTGACGGTGAAGTCGCTTCCCGTGCGGCTGGCGGTGAACCGTCTGCTGCACCAGCCCTGGTCTACGCTGAGTCAGCTGTCTGCCTTTTCGCTGTCGTTTATGCTGCTGGCACTGCTGCTGGTGCTGCGCGGCGATCTGCTGGATCGCTGGCAACAGCAGCTTCCGCCGGAAAGCCCGAACTATTTCCTGATCAATATCGCCCCTGAGCAGGTGACACCGCTGAAGACGTTCCTGGCGGAACACCAGATTGTGCCGGAGTCGTTCTACCCCATCGTCCGTGCGCGTCTGACGCAGATCAACGGCCAGTCCACGGAGGGCAACAAGGATGAATCGCTTAACCGCGAACTGAACCTGACCTGGCAGGAGAAACGTCCAGATCACAACCCGATTACCGCCGGCAGCTGGCCGCCGAAAGCGGGTGAAGTGTCGATGGAAGAGGGGCTGGCGACGCGCCTGAACGTCAGGCTGGGCGACAGCGTGACCTTTACCGGCGATACCCAGGACTTTAGCGCTAAGGTCACCAGCCTGCGTAAGGTGGACTGGGAAAGCCTGCGGCCGAACTTCTTCTTTATTTTCCCCGCAGGCGCACTGGACGGGCAGCCGCAAAGCTGGCTCACCAGTTTCCGCTGGGAAAACGGCAACGGTATGCTGACCCGGCTGAACCGCGAATTTCCGACGGTCAGCCTGCTGGATATTGGCGCGATCCTTAAACAGGTCGGGCAGGTGCTGGAGCAGGTCAGCCGGGCACTGGAGGTTATGGTGGTGCTGGTGACGATCTCCGGCGTACTGTTGCTGCTGGCCCAGGTGCAGGTCGGGATGCGGCAGCGTCATCAGGAGCTGGTGGTCTATCGCACGCTCGGGGCGAGCAAGCGACTGCTGCGCACCACGCTGTGGAGCGAGTTCGCCCTGCTGGGGCTGGTCTCGGGTCTGGTGGCGGCGATGGGGGCTGAGACGGCGTTAGCCGTGCTGCAGACCCGGGTCTTCGATTTCCCGTGGGAGCCTGACTGGCGACTGTGGTTCACGCTGCCGGTCTGCGGTGCGGTGCTGCTGTCGCTGTGCGGCGGCTGGCTCGGCACGCGATTGCTAAAAGGCAAAGCGCTGTTCCGTCAGTTTGCCAGTTAGTTCAAATCCGTGATAATTACGCACCGGTTTATCTGCTGGTGCGTAATAATTTAGCAGCACAAATCGGTAATACCCATGCGTTTAGTAGCACAAAACATTAAAAACCCGCGCACACAGCAAGATTATTTCCAGTTAATATTCACCTGCTAAATATTTAGCAGCGTGTCTATAAAGGAAAAATAATGACTATAAAAAAATCAGCGCTGGCAGTAACAATTGGCGCAGCAGTGGCATTGACCTCCTTCGCATCTCAGGCGGAAATCACGGTTCTTAAACAAGACCCTCAGGCAGGTAACCCGCTGAGCCGTCTTAACTTTACCGTTGGCGGCAGTATTCGTCCTCAGTTCAACATGATGACGGGCGACGGCGATAAAGGCTCCTACAAACGTAATGGCTTCGACGGCGGCACCCGTTTCCGTTTCGCAGCAGATTACTATCTGTTTGATGACATCAGCTGGATCAGTTACTACGAGCTGGGTGTGAACATTCCGGCGCTGTTCAACTGGGATAACCACTACGCTGAAGGTGCTAACGACACCTCTCGCCGTATGCTGTACACCGGTCTGAAGAGCGACACCTGGGGTACGCTGACCTTCGGTCAACAGAACAGCGTTTACTATGATGTGGTTGGCGTGAAAACCGATATCTGGGACTACGACATGATTGGTCAGGCTCCAGGTAACGGGATCAACGGTGACTACGACGGCTCTTATCGTTCACGCAAAATGCTGAAATATAAGAAAACCGTAGGCGATGCGGATATCTATGCATCCTACCTGTTTGAAGACAGCGAATACCTGCCGGGCAATGGCCTGCGTTACAAACGTAAAGGCGGCGGTTCACTGGGTCTGGATTACCACCTGACCACCGATCTGACCTGGGGCGCAGCGTGGAACTACACCCGCGCGGACATGCGTAACCCGGACAACGGCGACAGCAAATCTTACGACCAGAATATCCTCGGTACCGCGCTGAGCTGGACGCCGGATAACTGGACCTTCTCGGCTGGCGGCGGCTGGTACCAGAACTTCCTGACCACCAAAAAAGTGTCTACTGACAACTACTTTGCCGGTGATGCATGGGGTATTGAATACTTCGCAGGGTACAAATTCCCAATCGATCAGTATGCGGTGAAATCCATCCAGCCTTACTTCATGGGTGACCGTATTGAGTACGTGAATGGTCGTAACTACCAGCGTATCGATAACGGCGTGGGTGTTAGCGTCCAGCTGGACTACGGTTTCCGTGTTGATTACGAACACGTGTTCACCTCCAGCACGGATAACCTGGGCGACATGAACCTGGTGCGTCTGCGTTACGACTTCTAAGTTCAGTCAGCAGGGAAGTCACCCCGATATGAAAACGGCAACCCTGGGTTGCCGTTTTTTTTGCGCGTGATTCAGCGATTGAGCCAGTCAGCCACGTCCTCAAACGTTCCGCGAAACACAATCTTCTCCGCTTTTTTTGCCAGCTGCCAGGTGTACATCGGGTCGTAATAGTCGTTCAGCAGCGGGGCAAGCCAGCGCAAATGCGCGTCGGTGCTGCCAGAACGTTGTTGCTCCTGCAGGGCGGAATCCAGCAGCGCCGTAAAGTCTGCAAAGCGTTGCAGCCCCAGACGGCGGCGAATGGCAAACAGGCCGTGGTGCAGGTATTCGCTGTACGCTTTCCAGCCCGCCTCTTCGCCAAAGGCAGCAGAAAAATCCGCCCACATATGGTCGAAATACTCTTCACGCAGGCGTTCAAGACGGACATCAAACGGGTCTTCTACCACCACAACAGGTGCCTGAACCATGCGGTCTCGCAGGCATTCCGGCAGGTGGTTGGAGCCAATCATCCGCCCTTCATCCTCCAGCACCCAGCGTGCGGCCTCTTTTTTCAACAGCACGACGGCGAGCTGGTTTTCGAAGCTCGCCTGCGAAAGCTGTGGTGTAAGCGTGCGGCCAAACGACGAGCCGCGATGGTGTGCCAGCCCTTCCAGATCCACGCCCTGCGCGTGCTGTTTCACCAGCAACGTTTTGCCGCTCCCGGTACAGCCGCCGATCAGCACCATCGGTTTTTGCACCTGCTCAGCGGTTACCTCAATCGCGGTCTGACGCAGCGCTTTATAGCCGCCTGCGATCAGCGGGTAATCCACGCCGCGCGCTTTCAACCAGGCCTGAGTGATATGCGAGCGTTGACCGCCACGCGCGCAGCAGAGGTAGCCGGTGGGGTGGGAGAGGCAGGCTTCGCGCCATGCGTTAATGCGCATCTCACGGGTACTGCCTGCGACCAGGCTATGGCCGAGAGCAAGCGCAGCGTCCGGCCCCTGGCGTTTATAGCAGGTACCGACGGCGGCGCGTTCATCATCGTTCATCAGAGGCAGGTTGATTGCCGCAGGCATCGCGCCCTGGGCGAATTCGATCGGCGCGCGAACGTCGATTAAAGGAGTATCGGATGCGAGGATCGCGCGATAGTCCGTTCCATCGTTCATGGTTTTTCCAGAAGAAAACTAAGCTGCAATGGGCGGGGATTGTACGCCGGGGAGGGGGAAGGTCAACTCCCCGGCAGAGGAGTATTACTTAAGCTTTGATTGCGCCCAGATAATTCCGCTCGCGTATTCCGGCGGCAGGAGAGGAATAATCGCTTCCAGCGTGGCGCTCAGACGATCGGTGTCGGTATCGTTCAGGTTCAGGTGACCGACCTTACGACCCGAACGCACCTCTTTGTCATACCAGTGCAGATGCACCAGCGGCAGCTTGAGCCAGTCGTAGTTCAGATCGGTACCGATCAGGTTGATCATCACCGACGGGCTGTTCACCACCGGCTGCGGCAGCGGCAGGTCAGTGATGGCGCGCAGGTGCAGCTCGAACTGGCTGATGGACGCCCCGTTTTGGGTCCAGTGACCGCTGTTGTGAACGCGCGGTGCCAGTTCGTTAATCAGCAGACCGGACGGCGTGACAAAACACTCCATCGCCATGACGCCCACGTAACCGAGTTCGTGCATGATGGCAGAGAGCATCTCTTCTGCCTGCGCCTGCTGTTCAGCACTGGCCTGCGGGAATGCAACGCTGGTACGCAGGATCCCGTCCTGATGCAGGTTATGCGTCAGCGGATAAAAAACGGTATGGCCGTCCTGCCCGCGAGCGCCCACCAGAGAGACTTCACCGCTGAAGTTAATGCCCTGCTCAACGATGCACTCCCCGTAGCAATCGTCCGGCAGCTCGTGAGTGTCATCGGCGCGCAGACGCCACTGTCCACGACCGTCGTACCCGCCGACGCGACGCTTCACAATTGCCAGCTCGCCCAGCATTGCAAAAACATCCTTCCACTCGCTTTTATCGGACAACAGCTGCCACGGCGCAGTCGGCAGCCCGAGCTTATCGAACAGCTGCTTTTGCGTCAGACGGTCAGCAATAATGGGAAAGACGTCGCGGTTAACGAAGGCATTATGACGCGCCAGCTCGCGGGTCAGGGCCGTTTGTGGCCAGCGTTCAATCTCCGCGGTGATCACACTCTGGTGAAACGGCACGGCTTCCGGTTCGTCATCCAGCCCGACGGGCCAGACGGCAATACCCAGCGGCTCACCGGCCTGACGCAGCATACGGCCTAACTGACCATTACCGAGGACGCATACCTGCTTCATGCCGCACCCCGCGGGTCCGGATTGTCCAGCACCTCGTCGGTCTGAGCTTTACGCCAGTCCGCCAGACGCTGATGTAACGCTTTATCGTGAGTCGCCAGGATCTGCGCGGCGAGCAGGGCAGCGTTGGCAGCGCCCGCTTTACCAATGGCCAGCGTGCCGACCGGAATGCCACGCGGCATCTGAACGATGGAATAGAGGCTATCGACACCACTTAACGCAGCGCTTTGCACCGGAACACCCAGAACCGGTACCAGCGTTTTGGCGGCAATCATGCCTGGCAGATGTGCTGCGCCGCCCGCACCGGCAATGATCACCTCATAACCCTTCTCTTCGGCGCTTTCGGCGAAGCTGAACAGTTTGTCCGGTGTACGGTGTGCGGAGACCACTTCAACGTGGTGCGGAACATTCAGGATTTCAAAGATTTCGGCGGTGAACTGCATGGTAGCCCAGTCGCTTTTGGACCCCATCACGATGGCGACACGCGCCGGATTATTGCGGGAAGACATGCGTCTTAAAACTCCTGTGGTGCGAAACACACTGCTTTCGAGGGCACAGAGAATAGCATGTAATAGGGGCAAGGAAAACGGTTGCGCGGTTAAAAACTGAGCCGTTGTGGCCCTCAGGAGATAACAAAACAGACCGCGTTCTGGCGGTCTGTTTTATCAGGCATCGATGTGCTTTGATGTGCTTTTGACGGGCGGCACGGTCAGCAGACGTCTTATTTAGTCAGTTCTGCCGTCATGTGAACGCGGTTGTTAAACTGAGCGCTGGTGATTTTGTAAGACGCGCCCTGTTCAGCAGCCTGAGCGGCAATTTTCGCTTCTGCGCGGTCAAGGGTAGAGGCAGTGGCGCTGACGCTCTGAGCAAAAGAACCGAAAGAGAACAGAGAGAGTGCGGCAACAGCAACGAAAGTTTTGATGGATTTCATGGTCGTATTCCTTAAATGTTTTATCTGGGATAGGGCGTGCTGCCCTGATGTGATAAATAGTAGGCCGACCACGGGCTGATTAAAATCGAAACAATTTGCCGATATTGTTCAAAAAAATAGAATGATTTTTTGGCGGGTTAAAACGGGAAAGCGATCAGTTCCACACCGTCAGGCGTGACGCTGACCATAGAACCTTCGCTGTGCCAGGCCCCCAGGACGACGCGGTGGGCCGCTTCGCCGTTGGCGGTAAGGGTATGCACATCGGGACGATGAGTATGACCGTGGATCAACCACTGAACGCGGTGTTTTTCCATGACCCTGACTACCGCCTGGGGATTAACGTCCATAATGGCCATGGATTTGCCGCTGTTGGCGGCCTTACTGTCGGCACGCATTCTGGCTGCGATCCGCTTGCGGATAAACAGCGGCAGAGCCAGGAATAGTTTTTGGATCCACGGGGTATGAACCTTAGCGCGAAACGCCTGATAGCCGGTGTCGTCAGTGCAGAGTGTGTCACCGTGCATGATTAACACCTTTCGGCCATAAAGGTCGAGCACCCGCTCTTCCGGCAGCAGCGTCATGCCGCTTTCGCGGGCGTAGCGCTTGCCGAGCAGGAAATCACGGTTGCCGTGGATAAAGAAGCAGGGGACGCCGGAATCGACCAGCGTTTTAATGGCAGCCGCCATCTCACGGTGCAGCGGGTTGGGATCGTCGTCGCCAATCCAGGCTTCAAACAGGTCACCCAGAATGTAAAGTGCATCGGCACTTTTCGCTTCACCGCGTAAAAAACGCAGAAAACCGGCGGTGATCGCCGGTTCTTCTGTTTGCAGGTGCAAATCTGCAATAAAGAGTGTCGCCACGAATTACTCGCTGACGGTCACGCTGTTAATCACGACGTCTTCTTTTGGAACGTCCTGATGCATGCCGCTGCGGCCGGTCGCCACGGCTTTGATTTTGTCGACTACGTCCATACCTTCAACCACTTCTGCGAAGACGCAGTAGCCCCAACCCTGCAGGCTTTCGCCGGAGAAGTTCAGGAAGTCGTTGTCAGCAACGTTGATGAAGAACTGGGCTGTTGCAGAGTGAGGAGCCTGCGTACGCGCCATCGCCAGCGTACCACGGGTGTTTTTCAGACCGTTGTTCGCTTCGTTTTTGATCGCTTCTTTCGTCGCTTTCTGGTTCATGCCAGGTTCGAAACCGCCGCCCTGGATCATAAAGCCGTTGATCACGCGGTGGAAAATAGTGTTGTTGTAGAAACCTTCGCGGCAGTAGTCCAGGAAGTTTTTAACTGTTTCAGGCGCTTTGTCATCAAAGGTTTTGATTACGATATCGCCATGATTAGTGTGGAAAGTAACCATTTTTGCATCCTGTTCCGTTATTGTGGTACGTCGACCCGCGTTTGGGTCATCTATAGGGGCTTGTTATAGCATAACCACAGGATGCGATCACCTTGCATTGTGTGCTGCTTCAGGTTTGAATTACAGGTAGAATAACCGGTTTTCAACCACACACGTGTTTACATGGAATCTTCGATGTTAAAAATCTTTAATACAATGACGCGCCAAAAAGAGGAATTTAAACCTATCCATGCCGGGGAAGTCGGCATGTACGTGTGTGGTATTACGGTTTACGATCTCTGTCATATCGGCCATGGCCGTACCTTTGTTGCATTCGACGTTGTCTCGCGCTACCTGCGTTTTCTGGGCTACAACCTGAAATACGTGCGTAACATCACCGACATCGACGACAAAATCATCAAGCGCGCGAACGAAAATGGCGAAAGCTTTGTTGCGCTGGTGGATCGTATGATCGCGGAAATGCACAAAGATTTCGACGCCCTGAATATTCAGCGTCCGGACAGCGAGCCGCGTGCCACCCACCATATCCACGAAATTATCGACATCACCGAAAAGCTGATCGAACGTGGTCACGCCTATGTGGCCGATAACGGTGACGTGATGTTCTCCGTGCCGACTGACCCTACCTACGGTCAGCTTTCCCGTCAGGATCTGGATCAGCTGCAGGCCGGTGCGCGCGTTGATGTGGTGGACGTGAAGCGTAACCCGATGGACTTCGTGCTGTGGAAGATGTCCAAAGAGGGCGAACCAAGCTGGCCTTCCCCGTGGGGCGAAGGGCGTCCTGGCTGGCACATTGAGTGCTCGGCGATGAACTGCAAACAGCTGGGCAAACATTTCGATATTCACGGTGGCGGTTCGGATCTGATGTTCCCGCACCATGAAAACGAAATTGCACAGTCAACCTGTGCGCATGGTGGCGAGTACGTGAACTACTGGATGCACTCCGGGATGGTGATGGTTGACCGTGAGAAGATGTCTAAATCTCTGGGCAACTTCTTCACCGTGCGCGACGTGCTGAAATATTACGATGCGGAAACCGTGCGCTACTTCCTGATGTCTGGTCACTATCGCAGCCAGCTGAACTACAGCGAAGAGAACCTGAAACAGGCGCGTGCGGCGCTGGAGCGTCTGTACACTGCCCTGCGCGGTACCGATAAATCTGTACCCGCGGCAGGCGGTGAGGCATTTGAAGCGCGCTTTATTGACGTGATGAACGATGACTTCAACACGCCGGAAGCCTACTCCGTGCTGTTTGATATGGCGCGTGAAGTTAACCGTCTGAAGTCAGAAGATATGGCGGCAGCGAATGCATTGGCCTCCCATCTGCGTAAGCTCTCTTCGGTACTGGGTCTGCTGGAGCAGGAACCGGATCTGTTCCTGCAAAGCGGTGCACAGGCGGACGATAGCGAAGTGGCGGAGATTGAGCAACTTATCAACGCGCGTCTGGAAGCGCGTCAGGCGAAAGACTGGGCGGCAGCAGATGCCGCGCGTAACCGTCTGACGGAAATGGGCATCATTCTGGAAGATGGCCCGCAGGGAACCACCTGGCGTCGGAAATAATTCTGGTGCGCGCTGATGCCCTCTCCCACCGGGAAAGGGTGCAAACACTAAAACGGCAACTGGGTTGCCGTTTTGCTTTTACCTCCGCTTCCACCACAACAGCCCCATCAGCACGACCCCTGGCAGCCACACCCACAGCAGTTCCGACATAATCACCTGATGCCCGTAGGGCGTGGTATAGCGTGACAGCGCAAACGGCGCGACCTTAATGACCTGCCACGGTGCAAAGAACCGTTCATCTGACCACGGCCACAGCCAGCCGACGCCTTTCCCACCGGTGGTGATGGAATCCAGCAAGCTGTGCGACAGCAGAGACACGGTTAAGAACAGCCAGCAGCGGGTCAGACTTGCCCGAAACCATCGTCGGCCCATCAGTACGCAAAGTATCGGCACCACAAAGGCAAACAGCAGGGAATGGGTAAAGCCGCGGTGGCCGAACACATTGCCGTAGGCAACGCCGAACTTAAACGCCAGCACGTCGGCGTCCGGCAGCATGGCGAGGACGACGCCGGCAAACAGCAGGCGGGGAGGGATGATTTTACTTCCCAGGCCTAAACCCAGACACAAAGGCACTGCAGCGTGGGTGATAACGGTAGGCATTGCGATTATCCATGGCAAAGCAGGGAAATATAGCAGCGAATGGGCGCAATGAGGATGGTGTTAGCGTCTTATTTACGCCGATTCCCGGGCAATAAGCTGCCCGGAAAGGGTGATACGCTGTGTTTGCAGATCCGGCTCTTTTAGCTTGCGGATGATCAACCCCACCGCCTGACGCCCCGTCTCCTCACTGGCGGAGGAAACGTAGGTAAACGAGGGAGACGTCAGGTTCACGTGCAGCATATCTTCAAAACCGACCAGCGCGACCTGCTGGGTGAGAAACACATCTTTCCCCACGGTGCGCCCCACCTGATGAATGCCGGAGATGGAGCCGATCATCGCATCCGGCGAGTGGCAGAGCAGGGCGGTAATGGTGTTGTTTTTTTCCAGCAGCTGGCGGGTGGCGAAACCTGCGGCCAGCGTGTCATCGCTACACGCAGGCGAGTATTCCTCACGCCAGACCAGGCCGTTCTGGGTCATCGCGCTGCGAAAGCCGAGCAGACGCTGCTCGCGGATAAGGCAGCCTTCACGACCCCCAATGTAGGCAATGTTGCGGTGTCCGCGCTCGATAAGATAACGCGCGGCAAGGTTCGCCGCCTGGCGATTGTCGCGCATCACCAGATTGCATTTTTCATCCAGCAGGGACTGAGAGACCACCACCAGCGGCAGCGGGCACTGGCGTATGTGTTCCGGCAGCGAGGATGCCCGGGTGTCAGAGGCCAGATAGATAACGCCGGCGACCCCTTGCTGTTTAAACGACAGCAGGCAGCGCTCAAGATGTTCATGGTCGTTCAGCGGCTGGCCGAGGAAAACCATATACCCCTGTCTCTCCAGCTCCTGGACGATGCTCGCCATCACCTTGATGGAAAAGCTGTCGCTAAAGTCGCGCAGGATCAGGCCGATCAGGTTGGAGGTGTTGGCGCGGAGGTTGGCAGCGGCGACGTTGTGAACATAGCCCAGCGTAGTGATGGCAGCATTGACCTTCGCGATCGTTGCGTCTGAAATCTTCCCTTTCTGGCGCAGCACCAGCGACACGGTGGAGACCGAAACGCCCGCATGCTTTGCGACATCAATGATGCTGACTTTCTTCAAAACCGCTCCCTGAAATTTACCGATTATCAGCCAGATAAGACAACGTCCCCCAGCGTACAGGAGACGTGTCGTTCAGGCATCTTATTATTTGCCAATCATGGTGGACATGGTCTGGGCGATAAACTGTGCTCTGGCACCGAAAATCACCTGAATACCGTTATCACCGACGAACACTACGCCGCGGGCGCCAAGGCCGTTCAGACCGTCCTTATCAACCGCTTCACTTTTTGCCACTTCCAGGCGCAGACGGGTGATGCAGGAGCCGACGGAGTCGATGTTGTGCGCGCCGCCCAGCAGGTTGATGATCTCTGTAGCGAGTTCTGAATCTGACTTATCGTCCGCACTGGCGGTCACTTCTGTACGGCCCGGCGTTTTCACGTCGAAACGACGGATCACAAAGCGGAACGTGAAGTAGTAAATCAGGCCCATCGGAATGCCGATAATAATGGCGTTCAGGAAGTTGGTTTTGTAGCCGTTAAATGACGGCAGGATCCCGAACGAGAGGTAGTCGATAAAGCCCGCAGAGAACGACTTGGCGATATGCGCATGCAGCAGATACATGGTCATGTACGCCAGACCGGCCATGATGGCGTTAAAGACGTACAGAATAGGGGCGACGAAGATAAAGGTAAATTCAACCGGCTCGGTGATCCCCGTCAGGAAGCAGGTGAGCGCCGCAGAGAACAAAATACCGGCCGCGATTTTCTTATTTTTGGTGTGCGCTTCGTGGTACATCGCCAGACACGCCGCAGGCAGCGCGAACAGCATCAGCGGGAATTCACCCTGCATGAACTTACCGGCGTTCTGGTAGCTGTCACTGCTGAAGGATTTGACCCCTTCTTCGAGCATCTTAAACCAGATGGTCTGGTCGCCGTGAATCACCTGACCGGCCTGGGTGGTGTAATCCCCAAACGAATACCAGAAAGAGGGATACCAGATGTGGTGCAGGCCGAGTGGGATCAGCGCACGTTCCACCAGACCGAAGATAAAGGTCGAGGCTGCCTGATTATCGCCATTAACCACCACGGAGAGCGCATCGATGCCCGCCTGGATATGCTGCCAGACATACGGCAACAGCAGGCCGAGCAGGAAAGAGAGAAACGCTGTCGCAATCGCCACAAAGCGTTTCCCGGAGAAGAACCCGAGGAACTCTGGCAGCTGCAGGGTGTGGAAACGGTTATAGCACCAGGCGGCGAGAATACCGCAGATCAGGCCGCCGAAGACGCCCATCTGCAACGTCGGGATGCCGACCACCATCGCGTATTTGCCGCCCTGAGACGCCATTTCCGGCGTGATGCTCAAGACGGTGCTGATGGTGATGTTGGTGACAAACACCGAGACCGCCGCCGAGAGCGCGGCAATGCCGGACTCGGATGCCAGCCCCACGGCGGAACCAATGGCAAACAGCATCGGCAGGTTATCAAAGATAACCCCGCCCGCGTTCATCATCAGCGGCAGGTGAAACTTATCGCCAAAGGCCAGCAGCAGGCCCGCAGCGGGAAGCAGTGAAATTGGCAGCATTAACGCGCGACCAATCATCGATAATTTAGAGAGCGATTTAACAAACCCTGATATCAGACTCATGCTGATTTCCCCCGAGTAGCGCTTTTTTTTGCGCTGTTATTGTAAGTAGAACGTTTTAGTAGAACGTTCTACTTATCGTGGGGAAAGAGTGAAAAACGCGCAACAGAATTTTCACTTTTCAACAGATGAAATAGTGATTATTTGAAGTCGATCGATAATTAACCGTGATGGGTGTGGGGAAATGTGGGTTCCCTCTCCCGACGGGAGAGGGGGAGAGCATCAGGCGGTCACCGTCACGGTTTGCCCTTCAAAGCTCACGGTCTGACCCGCGACAATTTTGCAGCGCTTGCGGGTTTCCACTGCGCCGTCCACCTTAACAAGCCCGTCGGCAATGGCGATTTTGGCCTGCGCGCCGCTTTCGGTCCAGCCTTCCAGCTTCAGCAGATCGCACAGCTCAACGTGCGGGTGTTTACCTAATGAAAATGTGGCCATCTTACGCGTCCTCTACGTCGTGGTACTCTTCGCATGCCTGCAAAGTATTCTGAATCAGTGTGGCAACGGTCATCGGGCCTACGCCGCCCGGAACTGGGGTAATGTAAGAGGCGCGAGCCGCAGCATCTTCGTAAACCACGTCACCGACCACTTTCCCGTTTTCCAGACGGTTAATACCGACGTCCACAACGATCGCGCCTTCTTTAATCCATTCACCCGGAATAAAGCCCGGCTTCCCGACCGCCACGATCAGCAGATCGGCGTTTTCTACGTGATGACGCAGATTTTTGGTGAAGCGGTGGGTCACGGTGGTGGTGCAACCAGCGAGCAGCAGCTCCATGCTCATCGGACGGCCGACAATGTTTGATGCGCCAATGACCACGGCGTTCAGACCGTAGGTATCGATGTTATAACGCTCCAGCAGCGTAACGATACCGCGCGGCGTGCACGGACGCAGACGCGGGGCGCGCTGGCACAGACGGCCCACGTTGTACGGGTGGAAACCGTCGACGTCTTTGTCGGGGGCGATACGTTCCAGCACCTTCACGTTGTCGATGCCGGCTGGCAGCGGCAGCTGAACCAGAATACCGTCGATCGCGTTGTCGGCATTCAGGGTATCAATAAGTTCCAGCAGCTCTGCTTCGCTGGTGGTTTCCGGCAAATCGTAAGAGCGGGAGACGAACCCCACCTCTTCACACGCTTTGCGTTTGCTGCCGACATAAATCTGCGATGCCGGGTTGCTGCCGACCAGCACAACGGCTAGCCCGGGGGCGCGTTTTCCGGCAGCTTTACGCGCCTTCACTTTTTCCGCGACCTCAGAGCGCACCTGCTGCGCAATCGTTTTACCGTCAATAATCTTTGCTGCCATCAGAGAGAAGATTCCGTCTGTAACGTTTGAAAGGGGGGATTGCCTGTATTTTGTCAGAAGCGAGCGCCGCTGTCAGTCACCCTTTGCGAGTTTTCATCAGGAGGCCGTAAAAACCCTTCTGAGGGGATGGTCAATTTCTTAGGCAGGATTAGGATGTGACCTGGCGAAATGACAGCGTTTTGACATATTTTAAAATACATTCATGAGCTACTTTGTCTCCTCCGAAATAAGCTTTCAATTAATCAATTGAACGTATTTCTTATTCCCGATTATTCGCGGGAAGGGTTATTTACATTTTAAAGGAATAGACATGAAACTCAGCAACATTGCTTCTACTGTTATTGCTACTCTGGCCCTGGTTGCGGGTGCCGCAAATGCAGCAGATCCAGCCACTCCGGTTACCGTAAATGGCGGTACCGTACACTTTAAAGGTGAACTGGTTAATGCTGCATGTTCAGTAAATACTGATTCTTCCGAGCAGACGGTTAACCTGGGCCAATACCGTACCGCGAAGTTCACGAAAGTGGGTGACACCACCTCTAATATTCCGTTCACCATTGAACTGAATGATTGTGACCCGCTGGTTGCGAAAACGGCCGCAGTTGCGTTCACCGGTCAGATCGACGCGACCGACAAAACCCTGCTGGCGGTAACCTCTGGTAACAACGACAACTCCGCGAAGGGCGTGGGCATCGAGATCCTCGACAGCAAATCCACCACCCTGACTCCAGATGGTTCAACCTTCTCTGCCGCGCAGAACCTGATCGAAGGGACTAACACCCTGAACTTCACCGCGCGTTACAAATCAACGGCTGCGACCACCGAGCCAGGCCAGGCAAACGCTGACGCCACTTTCGTAATGAAATACGAGTAATTCCTCCGCACAGGGATGTTCAGGCCTCAGGGAAGAGGCCGTCATACGCTAAGGCCAGGAACGAAGGATGACAAGGACCGGAACACTACTGCTGTTAACCCTTGCGATGGCCTGCCAGGCCTCAGCACATACCGTGGTGATCGACGGCGGCAAAGTTCATCTCAGAGGTGAGCTGGTGAACGGCGGCTGCGCCGTGGCACCCGACAGCCAGAACATGCGCATCGAAATGGGGCAGTACCGAACCAATTCATTTTCCGGTGTTGGCAGTTTTTCCACGGTCAATGTGCCCTTCACCGTGCGGCTGCTGGATTGCAGCGTGGATGTCTCGCGCACCGTGGGGATCCAGTTTCAGGGTGTTACGCCAGCAGAAGATCCGCAGGTTTTTCTGGCGACATCGCGGCCAGGTGAATCACCGATAAGCAGCGGCGTCGGGCTGGCTCTTTTTGACGAACAACAACGTCAGATTATCCCGAACGCAACGGCCGTCAGCTGGTTGCCGGTGAATACCAGTGAGCTTGCGTTTCATTTTAGCGCCCGCTATCGGGCTATTTCCGAACACCTCGTGCCAGGCAATATTCAGTCAGATGTCTGGTTTACGTTGATTTATCCATAACACCTGCGAACACATTATTAAAGGTACGGTTGTGATGAATACCCTAATTAAACCAGGACTGTTTTTATCGTTAATTTTAATGATGGTTTCTGCATGCGCAAATGCTTCCGGCGGTATTGCGCTGGGGGCCACCCGCGTTATTTATCCGGCAGATGCAAAGCAAACTTCGCTGGCGATCACCAACAGCAATAAACAAGAGCGCTATTTAATCAACGCGTGGATCGAAAATGCGAACGGGCAAAAAGAAAAAACCTTTGCCGTGACCCCGCCGCTGTTTGTCAGCGAGCCGGACAGCGAAAATACGCTGCGCATTATTTATGCCGGGCCCGCGCTGCCTGCCGATCGTGAATCGCTCTTCTACATGAACGTGAAAGCGATCCCGTCCGTGAACAAAGCGAAAACGGAAAACAATAACGTGCTGCAGCTGGCCATCCTGTCGCGGATCAAGCTGTTTGTCCGCCCGACAAATTTGCCGATGCAGCCGGAAGAGGCGCTCTCGCAGCTGCGTTTTGAGCGCGTCGGCAACCACCTCAAAGTCAGTAACGCTTCGCCGTATTACATCACGCTGGTCAATATGAAGCTGGGCGGACAGACACTGGATAACCTGATGGTTGCGCCTAAAAACTCGGCGCAGCAGGTACTGCCAGCCGCCGCAAGCGGTACGCTCTCCTGGCAGAGCGTGAATGACTACGGTGCCATTACGCCGGCGCGTAGCGTCAACCTGTGAGCAGAGTCAGGGCGATGAATAATCACCAGGGACGTTACTGCCCGGTCGCACTGGCGCTGATGGCAGCGCTCTGGCCACAGGCTGGCTGGAGCGAAAGCTACTTTAACCCGGCCTTCTTGTCCGATGACACCGCCAACGTGGCGGATTTATCGCGTTTTGAACAAGGCCACCAGCAGGCGCCTGGCGTTTATCGCGTGGATATCTGGCGTAACGATGAGTTTATCGCGACGCAGGATGTGCGCTTCGAGCAGGCCGACAATACACCGCCGGTTGCCGGTGGGTTGTCGCCGTGCATTACGCGCGTGATGCTGGAGCGTTTTGGCGTCAATATCGCGGCCTTTCCTGAGCTGGTTAACGTGAAAGGGGAGACCTGTATACCCCTGGCGAAGGCTATTCCCGGCAGTGAGATCGCGTTCAACTTCGCCTCGCTGCGCCTGAATATCAGCCTGCCACAGGTGGCGATGCAGAACAGCGCACGCGGCTACATTCCGCCCGATCAATGGGATGAAGGGATCCCTGCCGCGCTGGTGAACTACAGCTTTACCGGCAACCGCGGGAGCGAGGACGACAGCTATTATCTGAACCTGCAGAGCGGGCTGAACTATGGCGCGTGGCGTTTACGCAATAATGGCGCATGGCGTTACACGCAGAATAACGGGCAGCGGCACAGCAACTGGCAGAATATTGGCACCTGGGCGCAGCGCACCGTGATCCCGCTGAAAAGCGAGCTGGTGCTGGGCGACAGCAATACCGGTAATGACGTTTTCGACAGCGTGGGCTTTCGCGGCGGGCGGCTCTTCTCGTCTGACAGCATGTACCCGGACAGCCTGCAGGGCTACGCGCCAACCGTTCGCGGCATCGCCCGGACGCCCGCCAAAGTGGTCGTTCGACAAAACGGCTACGTTATCTATCAAAGCTATGTACAGCCTGGCGCCTTTGCCATCACCGATCTTAACCCAACCTCGTCAAGCGGTGACCTTGAGGTGACGGTTGAAGAGAAGGATGGCAGCCAGCAGCGCTATACCGTGCCGTATTCCACCGTGCCCCTCCTGCAGCGCGAAGGGCGCTGGAAGTATGATCTGGTGGCCGGGGATTACCGCAGCGGCAACAGCGAACAGGATACGCCATTCTTCACGCAGGGTACGTTGATTACCGGGCTTGGCGACGGCTACACGCTGTACGGCGGTACCCAACTCGCGTCACGTTATACCGCGGTGGCCATCGGGGCCGGGAAAAACCTCGGTGACTGGGGGGCGGTGTCGCTCGATATTACCCATGCCCGCAGCCAGCTTGCGGATGACAGCCGCCATGAAGGGCAGTCGCTGCGTTTCCTCTATGCAAAATCGCTTAACGGATTCGGAACCAACTTCCAGCTGCTGGGCTACCGCTACTCCACAAAAGGGTTCTACACCCTGGATGATGTCGCGTGGCGTTCGATGGAAGGCTACCAGTATGCCGACAACCAGGATGATGACGGTGTGCCGGATGTGGAGAGTTATCACAACCTGACGTGGAATAAAAAAGGGCGCTTCCAGCTCAATATTTCCCAGTCGCTGGGGGATTACGGCTCGGTCTATATCTCCGGTAGTGAACAGACGTACTGGGGCACCGATGAGTCCAACCTCTGGTATCAACTGGGGTACGCGGGCGGCGTGAAGGGCATCAACTACTCTGTGTCCTGGTCATGGAACAAATCCGTCGGGATAGACGGCACGGACCGAATCGCGTCGTTTAACGTCTCCGTACCGTTCAGCCTCTTTACCCGCCAGGGTTTTCGTCGGGACAGCGCCATTGACCGCGCCTATGCTACGGCGTCAGCCAGCCGTAATAGTGATGGCGACACAAGCTGGCAAACCGGGGTCAGTGGGACGTTGCTGGAAGATCGCAACCTGAACTACAGCGTGACCCAGGGCCACACCAGCAATAACGGCTCAAGCGGAAGCGCCAGCGCGAACTGGCAGGCAACCTACGGCACGCTGGGTGTTGGCTACAACTACGCACGCGACCAGCACGATCTCAACTGGCAGCTCTCCGGCGGCGTGGTCGGCCATGCGGATGGCGTAACCTTCAGCCAGCCGCTGGGTGATACCAACGTTCTGATCAAAGCGCCGGGAGCATCGGGCGTGAGCGTGGAAAACCAGACCGGTGTGAAAACCGACTGGCGTGGCTATGCGGTGATGCCGTATGCCACCGTCTACCGCTATAACCGCGTGGCGCTGGATACCAACACCATGAGCAATAACACCGATATCGAAAATAACGTGAGCAGCGTGGTGCCGACAAAAGGGGCGCTGGTGCGCGCCAGCTTTGATACCCGTATTGGCGTGCGCGCCCTGCTGACCGTCACGCGCGGCAACCAGCCTGTGCCATTCGGTGCCGTGGTGCGTGAAACCCAGAGCGGCGTCACCAGTATGGTGGGCGATGACGGACAGATTTACCTGAGCGGCCTGCCGCTGGAAGGTGAACTGCTGATCCAGTGGGGCAACGGGATGCAATCCCAGTGTCGTGCGCACTACAGCTTGCCAGAAAAGAGCCTGCAACAGGCAATCACACTTAAGGGGATTCGCTGTGAGTAAAATCCATTGCCTGGCTTTATCACTTCTCTCTATTTTGCCCGTGGGGAATGCCTTAGCCACCGTGTGTGTGAATGAAAAGGGCGTCCCTACGGAGGTGCATTACGACCTGACGGATAAATTTAACAGTTCGAATAACCAGATCGGACAGGTGGTGACGCTCAGCGAGAAATCGCAGTGGGTGGGGGTGAATGCCGTCTGCCCGAAGGGTACCACCGGGAACACGACCAAACGTAGTTATGTTACCGATTACCCGGTCACGGGAACAAGTGATGGCTATCAGTACCTGAAGCTAAACGACTATCTGGATGGGGCAATGAAAATTACGGACAGCTTTGCTGGCGTATTTTATCCGCCCAAAAGTTACATCCAGATGGGGAGTCACCCGAACGTCTCTAAAAACAAACCGTTTGGCGTTCAGGATTCCAGCCTCGTCTTTCGCCTCAAAGTGACCCGAAGGTTTATTAATATGGTGGTGATCCCGCGGGCGACCATGTTCCGCGTCTATGTCACCACTACCTCTTCTGATCCGTTAACCTCGCCGGTCTACACCATCAGCTACAGCGGGACCATTCAGGTGCCGCAAAGCTGCGCCATCAATGCGGGGAATATCGTGGAGTTTGACTTCGGCGATATCGGTGCCTCCCTGTTCAGCAAGGCCGGGGCGGGTAACAAACCGGAGGGGGTAACCGCGCAAAGCAAAACCATCGCCATCAAATGCACCAACGTGGAAGCGAACGCAATGCTGACGATGCGCGTTGAGGCAGAAAAGGTCTCCAGCAACGCGGTGGTGTCGGATAACCCCGATGTGGGGTTTGTGATTGCCAACGAAAGCGGTACCCCGCTAACGCCCAACAACCTGACCAGCAAAATCCCGTTCCGTCTCGACGACAGCGCGCAGGCGCAGGTGGGGATCCGGGTCTGGCCGGTCAGCGTGACGGGGAATAAGCCTGCGGAAGGCCGTTTTACGTCGCGGGGTTATCTGCGTGTGGATTACGATTAAGGGGAAGAGATGCGGAACCGGAACTGGCATTTCGCCGCGATGACACTGATGATGCTTCACGCCAGCGCGCAGGCAGCCACTGCGCTGGGGGAGATCAATATTCAGATGTACGGCAACATTGTTGATTTTACCTGTGTGGCCGAGGGCAGCGATAGCGACAAGAGCGTTACGCTGGGAACCTGGCCCACGAAACAGCTCAGCACCACGGGAAGCCGCACGCAGCCCATGCCGTTTACGCTGAAGCTGACCGGCTGTCCGCCTGGTGCGGCGTCCATCACGTTTTCGGGTAAAGCCGACGGAAGCAATAACGGGTTACTGGCGCTCAATGACGCCAGTACGGCAAGCAACGTTGCCGTCGAGATCAGGGATGCGGATAAAACGCGTCTGGCACTTCAGGAGGCCAGCCAGCCGGTAGCGGTTGATGCGCAGGGAAATGCGACATTGTCATTTTATGCCAATTATATTGCCACTGCTGATAACCCTCAGCCCGGACGGGCTGATGCTGATGCCACCTTCATGATTAATTATAATTAGCGCTGACCGCACTCCCTGCAGCTCGGATAAGCTGCAGGGAGTGAATTCAGGTTATAGCAGTTCGTGTGCTTTGGCATAATCAATTAATTCAACGATGCTTTGCACACCCAGCTTGGAATAAATATTGGATTTATGTGCGCTGATGGTTTTGTTGCTTAATAGCAACTGCTCTGCAATCTCCTTATTGGATAAACCATTTGCCAGGTAACGTAATACCGTCACCTCACGATTCGATAATGGCATATCCGCGACCATCCCTTTCCCCGAACCCAAATGGTTTATAAAATTCAACGTTTCCGACGGGAAAAAAGAATAGCCCATCAGGATCATTTCAACGGCGTTGTAGATCTCGCCCAAATCTTTTCGTTTACTGACAAAACCATTTGCCCCGGCGCGAATGGCGCGTCCCGCGTAAAAAGACTCGGATTTTGAAGAGAGGAACAGGACCTTGATGTCTTTATTTAAGTTTCTGATTCTCTTCAGTAAAGCGAAGCCATCTGTGCCCGTAAGTTCGATGTCCAGGATCACCAGATCGATAGGGTGGTTACGGATACAGTCAAGGACTTCATGGCTGTCGCCAGACTTGAGTTTGACTGTGATGTTTTTATTTTTCTGTAGCAGGACTTCTATCGACATTCTGACGATAGGGTGTTCGTCCATAATGATAACGGATGCCGGTTTCATTTTTAATGCCTCAGACTGTTAAAAGCGTTATGCCGAGTTTGGTTAAAACTCTCGAAATGCCGGAAGGATAAATGTGCAGATCCTTATACCGTAGTATTTCCCTGGAAAGAGCGAAAGCATCCTTGTTAACGTAGTGAAGAAATCTATGCCTCAGCGCGGTCATCTCATTTGGCTGGTGTTGGCAAAAAGGTTTTTCTTATTCATATTTGATACGCGTCTTATTATACCGTGTAAGTTTTTTCCGAAAACCCTGTAAATTACCCCTCGCTTATTACTTTGTATTATCTTCTGGATCCGAATAGCTATTTTTTTAAAATTAGCTTAAATATCCTGTTATCCCATTTACCACATCTTTTGATCTTTATGTAATAACAAAAAATGACATATCACACTGTATGTTGATCAAATGTTAACAAATCGACGGCCGTTTTCAGGGGCTGAAAGCGGGAACGGATGGTGAAAAAGTGTTCACAGAGGGCACCAGACCTTCGTTTGAAAGTGATCGGGTCGCCGCCGGAAAGGGCACCCGTCGTACAGCAGAACATACTACAGACTTCGCTTTCGACTGCCAGGCAGTCTCGCCGAGCCGCTTGTTTTTACATCATTATCGTCTTATTAACTCCTTTATCAAACACTTAACGCACGGAGGAAAGTGCTGCAGATTATTCATTCTGTGACATTTCACATGGTTTAAGCCCGTAAATTAGGAATAGTTATAAAATTGAAATTATTGTTAAAATTTAACAAATAAGCAACATGATTGATAAGTAAATTCCTAAAGGTCTTTAGGAAATAAGGGCTTAGTGGGTGGGTTAGAAGGTGCAGTCTGAGAGGTTATTGAGAAGGTGCAGCAGTTCCTGGCGATGGGTCAGACCCAGTTTCAACAGAATGCAGCTGAGACGATAGATAATGCGGCTATAGGGGCGATTCTGCATCAACGCTATCTGGCGAAGGGTCTTCCCCCGCGATAACTCCTGCAAAATAGGCCATTCGGTGCGGGAGAACCAGTCTTTATCGCAGCCCTGGGGAGGGCTGGTATCCATCAGGCTGTGCTGGAAAGCAGACGGCGTCAGCTGACGTTCGAGCACGTGAAAAGGACCCGCCGCTTTGCAGAACAGGCGAGTATCGTAATTATCCGCCCTGACTAACAGATAGGGCGTCAGAAAAGGGGGATAGAGGCTATGCCTTCTGAGCTGATCCAGCTTGTCGATCAGCGCAGTGGAGCGGCTTTCAATATCCACCACCAGGCGGGCGGAAGGCCACTGGGCCAGGGCGCTAAACGCATCCTCCAGCGTGGGATAGTCGCAACAGCTGCTCAGGGGGAATTGGCCGTTGAGAAAACCGGTGCGTAGAAAATGATCCTCCGTCACCAGAATGATAAACGGAGCGTCTGTTTTGCGGGGCTGGCTGATGGACTGACTCAAAAATTCGAGCCGGTCGAAGAAGGGGGGAGCAAAAGGCGAGTGCGTAAATCCCAGTGCATCACTTCCTGTACGCCGCCGCCGGTAACGGCGCACTGTCATTCGCATGGCCTCCCCCCTGGAAATGGCTTTTTAATCCTCCGGCCATGTCCAGGACGGCCAGTAATAGCCCTGGCCGAGTTCTGCGCCTGCCTGCAGTGCCCAGGTACAATCCTGCTCAGTCTCAATACCTTCAATAAGCACTTTCCCGGCAAGCTGAAAGCACCGGGACACCAGTTGCCGTAGCGCGGGCGTGGCGCGTAGACGCCAGAATGCATCCTTATCGATTTTTACGCCGCTTAACGGTAACCGGCAGGATAAAAAGGGCGGGATGAGTGTTTCATCAATGTCATCCAGCCAGATACCGTGACCTTGTCTTATGAGCTGCAACAGGCTCCGGGTAACGGTCTGCCTCTGCGCGGCTGACAGCGTTAAAAAAGCACTGGGGTCGACAAGTTCAATATTCAGCGGCGGACATTTTATCCGGCTAAGCCGCTGAAAAGCGTCGGGCTCTGTCAGGACGGTTATCGGCAGATTAATGAAAAAATTATTACAGTGCGGGGTATTTTTTAACGCGGTGAGCTGTGCTTCAAGCAGCGTTATCGACCAGTCTGCAGACTGATGGCGGAAAAAGGCTTCGCTATGCTGCGTTTCAGACAGGACGCTAAGGACCTCCACGCCGACCCTGCGTAAAGAGGAGAGGGCGACGATGGGCTCAAGTTTGATGCCGACGATGTCCTGAGAAAGGTACTGTAACCGGGGGGGCGTATAGGTCAGGTTTTGCGCTGTCACTCCATGGTCCTGTTGTCTGTCAGCCTCCAGGCGGCCGGGATACCTCACACTAGTGTGACGAGCTGACGCTCAGGAAAACAGCAGGCGTTACTTAAATGCAACTAAGCCTTTTCGCAGCGCGAAATTCTACGACGGAAAAGCGATGAATGTTGAAAAAACAGCCGTATTTACAATCGGCTAGCGGTAATTGCCCCTGAAAGCCGAAAAGGCATTGACTCACCTGTCATTGACCGTATAATTCCAGGCGTTTCACCACCGCGAAGTTCACTCTTCTCAGTGCGCCCTTAGCTCAGTTGGATAGAGCAACGGCCTTC
Source organism: Enterobacter sp. BNK-18 (assembly GCF_047456135.1). Classification (NCBI taxonomy): domain Bacteria; kingdom Pseudomonadati; phylum Pseudomonadota; class Gammaproteobacteria; order Enterobacterales; family Enterobacteriaceae; genus Enterobacter; species Enterobacter sp. BNK-18. The sequence goes on from NZ_CP179899.1 coordinate 256,393, forward strand.
TAAGCCGTAGGTCGTAGGTTCGAATCCTACAGGGCGTGCCATTTACTGCCTTCACCCTTTTGCGCTTCCACTCTCCCGTTTTACGCTAAATACACGTTTATGCCGATCTCATTCTGTCGATTAAATAATCGGGAAATAAATAGAACGCTAATGAATATTTGTTATTTTTCCAGCCTAAGGTTTTCTTAATCTTTATTTCATCCATTTTTATAATCTGGATTTTTATCATATTTATCCGCTGTATAAGAATATTTTACACTTTTACGACTAAACTTGATTGATACTAATTATCATTAGCGTTTTTGTATGCTTTAATCCTGTCCCACAACGCTATGCGTGGTAAATCACCCTGGTCTATAAAGGATATGTTCATGAATTCTCGCCTGTTGTCATGCTTCTCGCTTGCCTTGTTGTCTTCATCTCTTTTCCTTTCCACACAAGCACTTGCCGCTGATAACAACGAAGGTATCGTTGTTTATAACGCGCAGCATGAAAATCTGGTGAAGGCGTGGGTTGACGGTTTTACCAAAGAAACGGGTATTAAGGTGACGCTGCGTAATGGCGATGACAGCGAGCTGGGTAATCAGCTGGTTCAGGAAGGCACGGCATCACCTGCAGACGTGTTTCTGACGGAAAACTCGCCATCAATGGTTCTGGTGGATAATGCCAAACTGTTCGCGCCACTGGATGCAGAGACCCTGAAGCAGGTGCCTGCGGAATTTCGTCCTGCGCACGGCCGCTGGATCGGGATTGCTGCGCGTAGCACGGTGTTTGTCTATAACCCGGAAAAATTGAGCGAACAGCAATTGCCAACATCGCTGATGGATCTGGCGAAACCTGAGTGGAAAGGCCGCTGGGCGGCATCGCCGTCAGGCGCGGATTTCCAGGCGATCGTGAGTGCAATGCTGGCCCTGAAAGGCGAGCAGGCCACCCTTGAGTGGCTGAAGGCGATGAAAACCAATTTTGTGGCCTACAAAGGTAACAGCACCGTGATGAAAGCCGTTAACGCCGGCCAGATTGATGGCGGTGTGATTTATCACTACTACCGTTTTGTCGATCAGTCCAAAACGGGTGAAAACAGCAAAAACACCCAACTCTACTACTTCAAACATCAGGATCCGGGTGCCTTTGTCAGCCTTTCCGGCGGTGGCGTACTGGCGTCCAGCAAACACAAAGAACAGGCTCAGGCATTCATCAAGTGGATCACCGGTAAAGAAGGTCAGGAGAGCCTGCGCACCAACAACGCGTTTGAATATGCGGTTGGCGTGAACGCGGCCTCTAACCCGAAACTGGTTCCGCTGAAAGATCTGGATGCGCCGAAAGTGGAACCTTCAACGCTTAACAGCAAAAAAGTTATCGAGCTGATGACGCAAGCCGGCCTGCTGTGATCGTGAGAGTTAAGTGAACGCCTTATGTCTGGTCTGAGTCTCGACATCGGAAAAAACAGGATGCAGGAGCCTGCTCGCAGGCGACCTGCGCTGCCGATGGTTGCGTTAGCTGTCTTATTTTCATTAATGGCGCTTCTGCCTCTGGGTTTTATCATTGCCATTGGCATTGAGACGGGCTGGGAGACCATTAAGACGCTGGTGTTCCGCCCGCGTGTTGCTGAACTGCTCAGCAACACGCTGTGGCTGACGGCCTTAGCGGTTCCGCTTTGTATTGTGACCGGCGTGGCGATAGCCTGGCTCACGGAGCGTACCCGGCTGGCAGGGCGGGGAATATGGTCTGCGCTGGCGGTCGCCCCGCTGGCAATCCCCGCGTTTGTACAAAGCTATGCCTGGGTGAGCGTCATCCCCTCCCTGCACGGTCTTTCCGCGGGAGTATTTCTCTCTGTTTTAGCTTACTACCCGTTTATCTACATGCCGGTTGCCGCGGTACTGCGCCGCCTCGACCCGACGCTTGAAGATGTGGCCGCGTCGCTCGGCACGCCGCCGTGGCGGGTCTTTTTCCGCGTAGTGTTGCCGCAGCTCAAGCTTGCTATCTGCGGCGGGGCGCTGCTGGTCGCGCTGCACCTGCTGGCGGAATACGGCCTGTACGTGATGATCCGCTTTGATACGTTCACCACCGCGATTTATGACCAGTTTCAGTCTACCTTCAGCGGCCCGGCAGCCAATATGCTGGCGGGCGTGCTGGCCTTATGCTGTCTGGCCATCTTAATGCTGGAAGGGGTGACGCGCGGAAAAGCACGCTATGCGCGCATCGGCGGCGGGGCTGCACGTGAACAGAAACGCTGGCCGCTGAAGCCGGTCGCGGCCACGCTGGGCCAGCTGTTTTTCCTCACGCTGATCGTGCTGGCGCTGGGCGTACCGTTAATTGTGCTCTGTCGCTGGGTCTGGCTGGGCGGTATTGAGAACTGGATGAGCGCGGACCTCTGGCACTCCCTGCGCCAGACGCTCATGCTCGGCGTGGGTGGGGCACTGCTGACCACGGCCTGCGTGATCCCCATTGCGTGGCTTGGTATCCGTTATCCGCATCGCGTCTTCCGGATGCTGGAAGGGTGTATCTACATCACCAGCTCGCTGCCGGGGATTGTGACCGCTCTCGCGCTGGTAACGGTGACGATTCATTACGCCCGCCCCATTTATCAGACGGAAATTACGCTGTTCCTCGCCTATCTGTTGATGTTTATGCCCCGCGCGCTCATCAACCTGCGGGCCGGGATTGCACAGGCGCCGGTAGAGCTGGAAAACGTGGCGCGTAGCCTTGGCAGCACGCCTGCGAAGGCGCTGTGGAGCGTCACCATGCGGCTGGCCGCGCCGGGTGCCGCCGCGGGGGCTGCGCTTGTTTTTCTCGGCGTCAGCAACGAACTGACCGCCACGCTGCTGCTCTCTCCGCTGGGAACACGCACGCTTTCCACCGGTTTCTGGGCGCTGACCAGTGAGATCGATTATGTTGCCGCCGCGCCGTACGCGATGCTGATGATCCTGATTTCTCTCCCGCTGACCGCCATCCTCTACGTGCAGTCGAAAAAAATAGCAGGACTATGACATGCTTGAATTGACGTCCATTTCTAAATCCTTTTCCGGTGTGCAGGTGCTCGACAGCTTAAACCTGAGCGTTGCGCCGGGGAGCCGGACGGCGATAGTCGGGCCGTCCGGGTCAGGGAAAACGACGCTGCTGCGCATTCTTGCCGGCTTTGAAACGCCGGACGCCGGGCGGATAGTGATGCAGGGCCGAACGCTGTTTGACGAAAACAGCTTCGTTCCCGCCCATCTGCGCGGCATCGGCTTTGTTCCCCAGGAGGGGGCGTTATTCCCGCATCTCAGCGTTGCAGACAACATTGCCTGGGGGCTGGACGGCACGCGCCACGAAAAGCGCCAGCGCGTAGAGGCACTGATGGAGATGGTGTCGCTGGACAGGCAGCTCGCGACCCACTGGCCACATGAGATTTCTGGCGGACAGCAGCAGCGTGTGGCGCTCGCCCGCGCGCTGGCTCAGCGTCCTTCATTGATGCTGCTGGATGAGCCGTTCTCGGCGCTCGATACCGGTCTTCGCGCCATGACCCGCAAAGCGACCGCTGACCTGCTGGCGGAAGCAGGCGTTGCCTCGATTCTGGTGACGCACGATCAAAACGAAGCGTTATCTTTTGCCACCCAGGTGGCGGTAATGCGTTCCGGGCGCTTCACCCAGGTGGGTACCCCGTATGACGTCTACACTCAGCCCGTTGATGAAGAGACCGCGCTGTTTCTGGGCGACGCGGTGATCCTGCCCGCTCAGCTTACCGCCGGCCATGCGGTGTGCGCGCTGGGTGAGATACCCACCAACAATACGCATGCCACCGGGCAGGGCCGGGTCATGATGCGCCCTGAACAACTGCGCGTGACGGCGTGCGCGCCGCATGAAAGCCCGGTGTCGATAATTGATGTCGATTTTACCGGTCATTTGTCCACGCTCACCCTGGCGTTTGCCGGGCATCAGGAGCCTGTTGTTCTGAAGACTGTAAGCCAGCCTGGCTGGAATCCGGGTACGGCTGTGCGTATTGATGTTGCGGGAACCGCCCGCGTTTTATCGTTCTCCCGCCGCGCCTGAAAGACCGTCCCGGAAACGGGGCGGTTATGCGCCACGCTATCCCGTCCATATGTCCTCCTGATTTCCCGCGCCTGTTAACCGATTTTCTCACGCAGTGACGTGCGTTTACGCTTGCCAACAATCATGTAATGCGTATAGTTCTCATTTGCATTGCACTTGATTACATTCTAAGGCCCGACAACGGGCCCTTTTTGCGCGCACGTTTAATGAGTTAATTATGAACAACACGAAAAGGCATAAAACGCTGCTGGCTCTCGCCATTGGCGCGGTCACGCACTCCGCCCTGGCGGTGGATGAAAAGAAAGAAGACACCCTGATTGTCCAGTCTGCGCCTGCCAGCGATTTTAAACCCGGCGGTGACCAGCTTGTGCCGGCGTTCCTTGACGGGCAGGTGGCGAACGGTGGACGCATGGGGATGCTGGGGCAGCAGAACGCCATGGACGTGCCGTTTAATATCATCAGCTACACCTCGAAGCTGGTAGAAGATCAGCAGGCGAAAACCATTGCTGATGTGGTCGCTAACGACGCGGGGGTGCAGTACGTGCAGGGTTACGGCAACAGCGCCGAAACCTTCCGTATCCGTGGCCTGAAGTTTGACGGAGATGACATGACCTTCGGCGGCCTGTCCGGCGTTCTGCCGCGTCAGGTGGTGGATGCGCAGATGGTCGACCGCATTGAGATTTTTAAAGGCGCAAACGCCCTGATGAACGGCGCGGCAAGTTCAGGCGTGGGGGGAATGATTAACCTTGAGCCGAAACACGCGGATGAAACGCCGCAGGCAAAAGTGGGTGTTGATTACACCTCTGATTCCCAGTTTGGCACCACGCTGGATGCGGGCCGTCGCTATGGCGACAACGACCAGTTTGGCGCGCGCGTGAACCTCGTTCATCGCGAAGGGGAAAGCGGGGTGCCCAACGATCGCCGCCGCACTACGCTGCTCTCCACCGGCCTCGACTACAAAGGCGACAATTTCCGCACGTCTCTGGATGTGGGGTATCAGAAGAAAACCTTCCATGGCAGCCCGACCAGCGTCAATATCTCCGCCGTGGATTTCGTGCCTGAACCGCCGAAAAACGATCGCAACTTCTCGCAGAAATGGGCCTACAGCAACATCGAAAATGAATTCGGGATGTGGCGCAGCGAGTACGACATTACCGATAACTGGACGGCCTATACCGGCCTCGGCGCACAGCACGCTCACGAAGAAGGGATTTACAGCGCGCCGAAGCTGCTGGATAAAAGCGGTAAGGCGACGGTCAGCCGTCTTGATACCAACCGCATCAGCGATTCCATCAGCGGGATGGCGGGTATTCGCGGTAACTTTGCTACCGGCTTCGTAACGCATAAAGTCAACGTCGGTTACTCCGCGATGACCAAAAACGAAAAAATCGGCTGGAAAATGTCGTCGGCGGCGGATAACCCAACCACCAATATCTATCACAATACCGGTGTGGATATGCCGGACAGCTCCAGTTTCAACGGCTTAGGCGGAAATTACAGCGATCCGCTCACCAGCGGGCGTACCCGGACGCAGGGCTGGCTGTTGAGTGATACGCTGGGCGTGCTGGACGACAAACTGCTGTTTACCGCCGGGGCGCGTCATCAGAAGGTGGTCATTCGCGGATACAACAAAATTACCGGGCAGGAGAATAAAGCAGACGGCTTCGACGGCAGCCGCTGGATGCCTACCTACGGCGTGGTTTACAAGCCGTGGGAGGCGATCTCCCTGTATGCTAACCACACCGAAGCGCTGCAGCCGGGTCAATCAGCCCCCAACACCGCCACCAACTACGGGCAGAGCACCGGCATCGTTCACTCTAAGCAGAACGAAGTGGGCGTGAAGGCGGATTTTGGTCGCGTGGGCGGCTCCCTGGCGCTGTTTGAGATCAAAATGCCGTCGGCGATCCTCAACAGCAACGGTCATTATGGTCTTGATGCCGAGCAGCGTAACCGCGGCGTGGAGCTGAATGTGTTCGGCGAGCCCCTGCTGGGCGTCCGTCTGAACGCCAGCGCTACCTGGCTGCAGGCGGAGCTGACCAAAACCAACAACGGCCTCAACCAGGGCAATGATGCGATTGGCGTTCCGAATTTCTATACTGTTCTGGGCGCAGAGTATGACATCAAACCGATTGATGGCCTGACCGCTACCGCGCGCGTGAACCACTCCGGCACGCAATACGCGGACCTGGCGAACACCAAAAAGCTGGACAGCTACACTACGCTGGATCTGGGTATGCGTTATCGCTTCGCCGTTAACCACAATCAAAATCAGATGACGGTGCGTGCGGGTATCGACAACGTGACCAATGAAAACTACTGGTCCAGCGTGGATGATTCAGGTACCTACATCACCCAGGGCGAACCGCGTACCTTTAAAGTCTCGGTGGGCTACGCATTCTGAGAACGCCGCTCGTTATCCGGGGCAGGGATGCCCCATTCCCTTGCTACCACCAGCCTGAAGTGTTAAAACGTGCCCCTTCTAAAAAAGAGACAGGGGTAGGGCGTGAAAGACGCGTCATCCGCTTCAGGCACCGGTAGCGCTGAAGCTTCGTCGGAACAGAATCCGACGCTGCAACGTGGTTTGCAAAATCGACATATACAGTTAATTGCCCTCGGTGGGGCTATCGGTACCGGGCTGTTTCTCGGCATCGGCCCGGCCATTCAGATGGCGGGGCCGGCGGTATTGCTGGGTTATGCCCTCGCCGGGATTATCGCCTTCCTGATCATGCGCCAGCTTGGCGAGATGGTCGTCGAAGAGCCTGTGTCAGGCTCGTTCGCACACTTTGCGTATAAATACTGGGGCCCGTTTGCGGGGTTCCTCTCCGGCTGGAACTACTGGGTGATGTTTGTGCTGGTGGGGATGGCAGAGCTGACCGCCGCTGGCATCTACATGCAGTACTGGCTCCCGGATGTGCCCACCTGGATTTGGGCGGCGGCCTTCTTCATTATCATCAATGCCATCAACCTTGTGAACGTCCGTTTGTACGGTGAAACCGAGTTCTGGTTTGCGCTCATCAAGGTGCTGGCGATTATCGGCATGATTGGTTTTGGCCTGTGGTTGCTGTTCTCGGGTCACGGCGGTGAGCGTGCCACGATCGACAACCTGTGGCAGCACGGGGGTTTCCTGGCGACCGGCTGGAAGGGGCTTATCCTTTCGCTGGCGGTGATCATGTTCTCTTTCGGCGGGCTGGAGCTGATTGGTATCACCGCCGCTGAAGCGCGCGACCCGCATAAAAGCATTCCGAAAGCGGTCAACCAGGTGGTGTACCGTATTCTGCTGTTCTACATTGGTTCGCTGGTGGTATTGCTCGCGCTCTATCCCTGGGTTGAGGTGAAATCAAACAGCAGTCCGTTTGTGATGATTTTCCACGATCTCAACAGCAATGTGGTGGCCTCAGCGTTGAACTTCGTTATTCTGGTGGCGTCACTTTCGGTCTATAACAGCGGCGTCTACTCCAACAGCCGGATGCTGTTTGGCCTCTCCGTGCAGGGGAATGCGCCGAAGTTCTTAACCCGCGTCAGCCGTCGCGGCGTGCCGGTGAATTCTCTGCTGTTGTCCGGTGCGATCACCTCTTTGGTGGTGGTGATCAACTACCTGCTGCCAAAAGAGGCGTTTGGCCTGCTAATGGCGCTGGTGGTTGCCACCCTGCTGCTGAACTGGATCATGATCTGCCTGGCGCACCTGCGTTTTCGTGCCGCGATGCGTCGCAAGGGACGTGAGACGCAGTTTAAAGCGCTGCTTTATCCGGCAGGAAACTATCTCTGCATCGCTTTCCTCGGGTTGATCCTTGTGCTGATGTGCACCATGGACGACATGCGCCTTTCCGCGATGCTGCTCCCGGTGTGGGTCATCTTCCTGTTTGTGGCATTTAAACTTTCCCGCAAGCAATAATGCATGCCGTCCTCTCCCGGTGGGAGAGGACGAGCTATCCGGTTTCCCATCCCAACGCGATTAACCTCTTTATCGTGACCCCTCTCCCAAATCTCTCCTGATCCACAGGATCTTTATTTTGTAATCGATTACTTTTCATTTGAGGGTATTTGTAATCGATTACTTTTCTAGGGTGAGGCTCATTATGGTGTCAACAACTGAAAGTAGTGGAAAGGTGATAGCGCAGCACCGGCTGCTGGTTCCGCGTCTGTCGCTGATGATGTTTCTGCAGTTTTTTATCTGGGGTAGCTGGTCGGTCACGCTGGGTCTGGTGATGACCCAGCACAACATGTCGCTGCTGATTGGTGATGCGTTCTCCGCCGGGCCCATCGCCTCTATTTTGTCGCCGTTCGTGCTCGGGATGCTGGTGGATCGCTTCTTCGCCTCGCAGAAGGTGATGGCGGTAATGCACCTGGCGGGCGCGGCTATCCTGTGGTTCGTTCCGGGGGCGCTGATCGCTGAAAATGGTGCGCTGCTGATCGGCCTGCTGTTTGGCTACACACTTTGCTATATGCCGACGCTGGCGTTAACGAACAACATCGCGTTTCACAGCCTGGTAAACGTCGATAAAACCTTCCCGGTGGTGCGCGTGTTCGGCACTATCGGCTGGATTGTCGCGGGGATCTTTATCGGCGTTACCGGCGTGGCCTCCAGCGTCACGATCTTCCAGGTTGCGGCGGCGAGCTCCGTGCTGCTGGCGCTCTACAGCCTGACGCTGCCGCACACGCCCGCCCCGGCAAAAGGGCTGCCGGTCCAGATTCGCGATCTGTTCTGCGCTGATGCGTTTGCCCTGCTGAAAACCCGCCACTTCCTGGTCTTTTCCGTCTGCGCAATGCTGATTTCCGTGCCGCTTGGCACCTACTACGCTTACACCGCCTCGTATCTGGCGGATGCCAGGATTGCTGATGTCAGCACCGCGATGTCGTTCGGCCAGATGTCAGAGATTGTCTTCATGCTGGTGATCCCGCTGCTTTTCCGTCGTCTGGGCGTGAAAGTTATGCTGCTGGTCGGCATGCTGGCGTGGTTTGTCCGTTACGCGATGTTTGCCATGGGGGTGAGTGAGGAGGGACGTTTCCTGCTCTATCTCGGCATCCTGCTGCACGGTGTGTGCTATGACTTCTTCTTTGTGGTGGGCTTTATCTATACCGATCGCGTGGCGGGCGAAAAGGTGAAAGGCCAGGCGCAGAGCATGATCGTGATGTTCACCTACGGCATCGGCATGCTGCTTGGTTCGCAGATTTCTGGCGCGCTGTATAACCGTCTGGTGGCGGGACAGGCCGTGCCGCAGGCGTGGGTCACCTTCTGGTGGATCCCGGCGGTGGCGGCAGCGGTGATTGCGCTGATTTTCCTTCTCACGTTCAAATATGACGATGACAAGGCGTAACGTTCAGGAGGTGGTATGAGAACGATTAAGGGACCCGGTATTTTCCTGTCGCAGTTTATCAGCGCAGAAGCGCCGTTTAACTCGCTGGATGGGCTGGCAGGCTGGGCAGCAGGTAAGGGCTACAAAGCCGTGCAGATCCCCTGCAATCATCCGCACATTTTTGACGTGGAGAAAGCGGCTGAGAGCCAGACCTACTGTGACGACATTACCGGCACGCTGGCAGAGCACGGGCTGGCGATCAGCGAGCTGTCGACCCATCTGGAAGGGCAGCTTATTGCGGTGAACCCGGTCTACGGCGACGCGTTTGACCATTTCGCGCCGGCAGACGTGCGGGGTAACGACGCGGCCCGTCGGGCGTGGGCGACCAGCAAACTCAATCAGGCGGCGGCGGCCTCCGAAAAGTTAGGCCTGACAGCGCACGCCACTTTTTCTGGATCGCTGGCGTGGCCATTTTTCTACCCGTGGCCGCCGCACAACGCGCAACGTTTTCAGGACGCTTTCCAGACGCTGGCAACCCGCTGGCGGCCCATTCTGGACACCTTTGATGAGCACGGCGTCGATGTCTGTTATGAGCTGCATCCGGGGGAAGACCTGCATGACGGCGTGACGTTTGAGCGTTTTCTGGCGCTGGTAGACAACCACCCGCGCTGCAATATTCTCTACGATCCCAGCCATATGCTGCTTCAGCAGATGGACTACCTGACGTTTATCGATCTCTACCATGCGCGCATTAAAGCGTTTCACGTCAAAGATGCAGAGTTTCGTCCCAACGGGCGCAGCGGCGTATACGGTGGCTACCAGTCGTGGCTTCATCGTCCGGGTCGCTTCCGGTCGCCGGGCGACGGGCAGATCGACTTCACCGGTATTTTCAGCAAACTGACCCAGTACGACTACGAGGGCTGGGCAGTGCTGGAGTGGGAGTGCTGTCTTAAGGATGGCGATACCGGCGCCCGCGAAGGCAGCGAATTTATCCGTCGCCATATCATTCCGGTATCCGGGCGCGCGTTTGACGATTTCGCCGCGGGAGGCAGCCATGATTAACGTCGGGATCGTCGGCAGCGGCTTTATCGGCCCGGCGCACATTGAGGCGCTGCGGCGTCTCGGCAGTGTGCAGGTGGTCGCCCTGTGCGACAGCTCGCTTTCACAAGCGCAGGAAAAGGCGCGCCAGCTGAATGTGCCCCATGCTTACGGGAACGTTGAGGCGCTGCTCGCCCATCCGGATCTGCACGTGGTGCATAACTGCACGCCAAACCATCTGCACGCAGAGATTAACCGCCAGATTTTGCGGGCGGGTAAGCATGTTTTTTCCGAAAAGCCGCTGTGTATGACCCCGGAGGAGGCCCGCGAGCTGGTGGCACTGGCTGAGCAGGCGGGCGTGGTACACGGCGTCAGCTTTGTCTATCGCCAGTTTGCGATGGTGCGCCAGGCGGCCAGCATGAGGCGCGAGGGCAGTCTCGGTCGGCTGTTTGCCACACATGGCAGCTACCTGCAGGACTGGATGCTGCTGGAAACCGACTACAACTGGCGGGTGGATGCCGCGCTGGGCGGTGCATCGCGCGCGGTGGCGGATATCGGCTCCCACTGGTGTGACACGGTGCAGTTTGTGACCGGGCGGCGGATCACCGACGTGATGGCCGACCTCGCCATCGTCTGGCCAACGCGCAAGGCCAGTGCGGCGGGAAACCGGACCTTCACGGATGATCGCAGCGCGAACGATGAAGACAAACCGGTCACCACCGAAGATTTTGGCTCGGTGCTGGTGCGCTTCGACGATGGCAGCAAAGGCAGCTTTAACGTCTCGCAGGTCAGCGCCGGGCGCAAAAATCGGCTGACGTTTGAAGTTAACGGCAGCGAACGGTCCGTGGCGTGGGATCAGGAGGTGCCGCAGCAACTCTGGATCGGCCATCGTGCGCAGGCAAACCAGACCCTCTCCGACGATCCAAACCTGATGAACCGTGACGTGGCCGAAAGCGCCCATTTTCCCGGCGGACATATCGAAGGCTGGCCTGATGCCTTTAAAAATATGATGGCGCAGTTTTACCGCGCCGTGATGCAGGGGGAGATGCCGGCACAGCCGCTGTTTGCGACGTTCCATGACGGCGCGAACGTCATGTATATCATTGATGCGATAGTGAAAAGCCATCAGCAGCAGCGCTGGGTGCGCGTTGCGTATTGACGCGTTGCCCGGTTCGCCGGGCAACGAATTTATGGTAGCCTGCATAAAACGTTAACCGCAGGAAATGCCGTCGCTATGTCCATTCAGAAAATCGCTCAGCTTGCCGGGGTGTCCGTGGCAACGGTCTCTCGCGTGCTTAACAACAGCGATACCGTGAAAGCGAAAAACCGCGAACGCGTCCTGCAGGCGATCAAAGAGAGTAATTACCAGCCCAACCTGCTGGCGCGCCAGCTGCGAACTGCCCGCAGCTATATGATTCTGGTAATGGTGTCGAACATCGCTAACCCGTTCTGCGCCGAAGTGGTGAAAGGCATTGAAGAGGAAGCCGAAAAGAACGGCTACCGCATTCTGCTGTGCAATTCCGGCTCTGACATTGAACGCTCGCGTTCGGGGCTGAGTTTGCTGTCCGGTAAAATTGTCGACGGCATTATCACCATGGATGCCTTCTCAAAGCTTCCTGAGCTGGCCGCCCTGATTGGCGCTGCGCCGTGGGTGCAGTGCGCCGAATACGCCGATGCCGGTGCGGTCTCCTGCGTCGGGATTAACGATGTGGACGCCTCGCAGCATGCGGTCAGCCAGCTTGCCGACGGCGGGCGCGGGCGGATCGCGATGATTAACCACGACCTGAGTTATAAATATGCCCGCCTGCGCGAGCGTGGCTATAAGAGCGTTATCCACCTGAAAGATCTGGCTTACCAGGCGGTGGAATACGCCAGCGATCTCAGCTTCGGCGCCGGAATGGCGGCGATGCAAAACCTGCTGAAGGAAAACCCGCCTGACGCGGTCTTTGCCGTTTCCGATACCCTGGCGGCAGGCGCATTGCATGCGATCCAGCAGGCGGGATTACGCGTGCCGGAAGACATTGCGGTAGTCGGGTTTGACGGTACGGAACTGGCGGAGATGATTTCGCTCACCACCATCGAACAGCCGTCGCGGGATATTGGGCGCAAGGCGGTCGATTTGTTGTTGAATAAAATCGATAACCCGGATGCGCCCACGGAAAGAGTGATGATGGACTGGCGCTTTATCTCCCGCGCCAGCGCCTGATTATTTCGCTATTACGCCAGCCAGCGAGCGAATATCGTTTCCGGTCGGAGACTGATGAATACGCAGACCAAATTCATCCACCACGGCGAATATATGGTCGAAAATATCGGCCTGAATCGCCTCATATTCCGCCCAGACGACCGTGTTAGTGAACGCGTATATTTCAACTGGCAGCCCGTTAGCTTCTGGTGCTAACTGGCGAACCATCAGCGTCATATCTTTACGGATCCGCGGGTGATTACGCAGATATTCATTTAAATAGGCGCGGAAGGTTCCAATATTGGTCATTTTGCGCAGGTTCAGCACCGATTCGCCTTCACCGTTTTCCTGATTCCAGAGCGAAATTTCTTCGTGACGCGCCGCCATGTACGGCTTAAGCAGCTTCGCCTGAATCAGCTGCTGTTGCTCCTGCTCGTCGAGGAAGTGGATGCTGGTGGTGTCTATATTCAGGCTGCGCTTGATGCGTCTCCCGCCGGAGGCCGACATGCCGCTCCAGTTGATAAAGGCATCAGAGACCAGTGCCCAGGTCGGAATGGTGGTGATGGTATTGTCGAAGTTGCGCACCTTGACGGTGGTCAGGCCAATGTCCGTGACCGTGCCATTGGCTCCGTATTTTGGCATCTCCAGCCAGTCACCGAGTTTAAGCATGTCATTGGCGGAGAGCTGGATCCCGGCGACAAGCCCGAGGATCGGGTCTTTAAACACCAGCATTAACACCGCAGCCATGGCGCCCAGGCCGCTAATCAGAATGGCTGGCGACTGACCAATCAGCAGCGAGATAATTAAAATCCCCACCAGAATAGCGCTCACCAGTTTTATCCCCTGGAAGATGCCCTTCAGCGGGAGCTGCGAGGCTGTCGCCATCTTTTGCGAAAGATTGAAAATGACGTCCAGCAGCGAGAAGAACGAGAGCAGGGCATACACCATCACCCACAACTTTGCGCAGGTGGTGAGCATTTCCGCGGCTTCGCTGCCTTTTTGCAGCCACAGTACCGCCTGAACGTTGACAATTATCCCCTGCAGGGTAAAGGCGACACGGTGAAATAACTTGTTCTGGGTAATGATTTGCAACCATAAATGGCTGCTGGCCTGCGCGCGTTTCTCAAAGGCCCGCAGGACCACTTTGTGCAGAATAAAATGAACGATGAGTGCGGTAAGAAAAATAATACCAAAGATAATCACTAAAGAGGTGGTGTGATTAATTTCAATGCCTAACTCTTCAACCTGAGCAATTAATTCCTGCATAACGTCTCCTGTATTGATGCAGCCCCATAATGGCGGCTGCGGATCTATTATGCAAATTCGTCAGGGTTATTTGACGGCGTGGCAGGTCGTCACCACCGGCAGGCACAGGTGATGGCGAACCCGCAGCGTCGCCAGCGCGAGGATCACCATCAGGCCAGTTTCCACCGCGAGGAAGAGGGTGATCGCCTGGGTGTAATCTCCGTGATGATTCTGCAGACCGTGCAGCAAAATCGCGCCAAAGATGGCCGGGCCGAGTCCAAGCGCCGCCTGCTGCAGCGTGCTCAAAATGGCGCTCGCCGCCCCGGCGTCATCAGGCTGAATATCGCGCATGCCAATACGATAAAAGCTGTTCACGATCAGCGCCTGACCGTAGCCGACCAGCCCGGTCGCGGGTGCCAGCGTCAGCGCGGTATTGTGCATTCCCCAGAGGCGGAAGGTGACAATCAGTGCCAGCAGGCCCGCTATCTGGATCGCCAGACCGGTCAGCAGAATGGTACTGGTGCTGTAGCGGGCAATCAGACGCGGGGCAAACCACGCTGAAATAAAGTAGGTGACACCCAGGGCGATAAAACTGTTGCCAGACTGCCACGGCGCCATCCCCAGACCGGTTTGCATGGTTAACGCCATGCAGAACATAAAGCCGGACCAGACGCTAAAAAAGAGCAACGCAATCAGCACGCCAAAGCGGATACTGCGCAACTGCAGCAGGCGCGGCGGGATCAGCGGATGCGCATCGTCCCGCTCTTTTTTGCGGGCGTTGAGGGCCATCAACCCGGCAAGCGGGATAATGGCGATAAGCGCGACCTTAAGCGGCCAGGACCAGTGCCACTGCGGGCCAAGCGCCATCGGGAACAGCAGGCAGCAGAGGATGATCGCCAGCAGGACGGTGCCCGTCCAGTCAATGCTTGATGGCGTGTCGCGGCGGGTTTCCGGCACGTAACGGCGGCTCATGGCCAGCACCACCAGACAAATTGGCACGTTGATAAAGAAGGCGTTACGCCAGCCGAGGCCGGCAATGTCCGCCGATACCAGCCAGCCTCCGCCCATCTGGCCGACGATAAACGCGATGCCGCCGATGCCGCCAAAGAGGCTGATGGCCTTCGCGTGGGCCGTGCCTTTCAGTGTTACGTGCAGGGTGGCGAGAATTTGCGGCATGATCAGCGCCGCGCCAGCCCCCTGAAGAATACGGGCGCCCAGCAGTTGTTCAATGTTGCCTGCCATTCCGCACAGCAGCGAGGCCAGGCCAAAGCTCGCCACGCCCCACATGAAAAGACGACGGCGGCCAAGGTTATCCCCCAGCTTGCTGCCGAGGGCAAGGCAGACGGCAAAGGCCACACCGTAGAGGGCAACAATTAATTCCAGCTCGGTGGCCGTAGCGTGCAGCGAGTGGGTGATAGCATCCAGCGCCACGTTGGTGATTGAGGTATCAATCAGCGGCAGCATCTGGCCGGTTAACAGCAATATCAGGCCTGCGCGGCCCGGTGAAACGACTGACGTATTCATGGTAACTCCATTGCGTCATTCAACAGATGGTCGTAGCATCAACGATCTGATAAACGGGTACCAGTTCTTGCTTATACTGGTACTGGCACTACCATGCAGGGGGATTTATGGCGCTGATGTCTGAACCCGTCGTCTCGCTCAAGGATGACACCCGAAAACAACTTGGTGCGTTTTTACGCGCCCGACGCGAAAGCCTCGATCCGCAGCGGCTCGGCCTGCCGCGCAGCGGTCGACGCCGCACGCCCGGGCTGCGCCGTGAAGAGGTGGCCCTGCTGGCGGACGTCGGGGTGACCTGGTACACCTGGCTTGAGCAGGGCAGGGACGTCAATCCGTCCAGCGCGGTGATGGCCGCCGTGGCAAAAGCGCTGCAATGTACCCCGACCGAAGCGCGCCATCTTTTTGTGCTGGCCGGGCTACCGCCGGGTGAAGCACCGCAGGCCACCTGCTGTGAAGGGATCAGCGAAGGCACGCGCCGCCTGCTTGATACGTTGATGCCGAAACCGGCCAGCATTCAGAAACCCAATTTCGACATCGTGGCGTGGAACGACAGCTTTGGTCATCTGATGGGGGTCGATTTCAATGCGATCCCCCCGGAAGACCGCAACTGTATTTATCTGTTCCTCACCCACCCGGCATGGCGCGCCCGTCTCGGCAGACGTGACGATGTGCTGCCCGTCTTTGTCTCCTATTTCCGGGCGGCGATGGCCGAGCACCGGGGTGACCCGTTGTGGGAAGCCAAACTGGCGCGCTTCTTTGCGGTGTCTGAGGAGTTTAAAAATCTGTGGCATCAGCGCAATGACGTGCGCGGTGTGGAAAACCAGCTCAAGTTGTTTACCCATCCTGAGCTTGGGGAATTTACCCTGCAGCAGATGTACTGGTACTCTGCTCCACGAAACGGTTCCCGGTTGCTGGTGTATCTGCCAGTGGATGAAGCCGGGGAGAGAGCAATGGAATGGCTGACGGAGCAGGCAAAATGAAGGTTACCGGCAAACAGGAGCGGCTGCTACGCCGCGCACTCAACGAGTGGCAACAGGAAGGCACATTAACCGCTGACGACCATCAGCGGCTGGCCGGTACGCTTCAACGCGTGACCATGGACTGGCAGCGGCTGAGCCGCTACGCCTTCTGGACGGCACTCGCCTGCGTCATTATCGCCATCGGCAGCCTGTTCTCGGACAGCGAACTGATGGCGCGCATTATCGAATTCTTCGCTTTTTCCTCCCTTGCCCGCATCGGGCTGCCGGCACTGATGGCCGTGCTGTTTTATTTGTGGGGCTTCAGCCGCCAGCGGCGGGAGACGCAGTGGCATTACAGTACCGAAGCGATTTTGTTCCTCGGAGTCTTGTTTACCGCCATCGCGCTCTGGCAGCTGGGTGAACGGCTGGATAACGGCAGCGGCCACATCGCCCCCCTGTTCCTGGCCGGCTGTGCCGTCTATGGCCTGGTAGGCTTTTTCGGCCGCTCCGGGCTGGTCTGGCTGTTCTTCTTGCTCTCGCTTGGCAACTGGTTTGGCGCGGAGACGGGCTATATGTCCGGCTGGGGCGCTTACTGGCTGGGGATGAACTATCCGGTGCGCTTTATCTTTTTCGGCGGCGCGCTGCTGGCCCTGTGCTGGATCCTGCGTGCTGTGCTGCAGTCCCGTCATCTCTACACCACCAGTAAAGCGATGGGGCTGACGTATCTCTTTGTCGCCCTGTGGATCATGTCGATATTTGGTAATTACGATATCGATAACTGGTACAGCGTGACCCAGGCCTCGTTGCTGCCGTGGGCGCTGCTGTTTGCGGTGGCGGCGGTTCTCTGTATTTACATCAGTCTGAAAACCGACGATGGCATGCTGCGCGGGTTTGGCCTGACGTTCCTCGCCATTAACCTCTATACCCGCTACTTCGAATACTTCTGGGATGGGATGAACAAGGTGGTGTTCTTCCTGATTCTGGCGGCGTCGCTGGCGGTGATAGGGCGGTATGCGGAGCGGATCTGGCATGCCGGGAGTGCGGAGAAGTAAGTTTTTGCGCGTGTTGATCGGGAAGACGCAGAAAACGTCGTCTGCGTGAGATGCTGACTCAATGGCGAAACCAGGCAGATGACGCGTGATTGAAAACGGGCCGCAGTTGCGGCCCGTTTGTCTTAGCACTCGGTCACAATCGTGCTCAGCGGCAGGCGAGATTTTGGCAGCGTGGCGTTGAAATCTTCCACGCTGTGGTGTCCAACCGGGACCACCACCAGGCTGGTGAAGCCTTTCTCTTTCAGGCCAAACTCTGCGTCGAGGATGGCGGCGTCAAAACCTTCAATGGGTACGGCATCCAGGCCCAGCGCGGCCACGCCTAACAGGAAGTTACCGACGTTAAGGTAAACCTGTTTCGCCATCCACTGGTCGTCATCTTTCAGATCCACGCGGTGCATGTCGGCGAAATAGCAGCGACCTTTGTGATTCGCCGCTTTTGCTTCTGGGGTGTTGAAGCGACCGTCGGCCTCTTCCTGATCCACGACGCGCTCAAGCCACGCATCGTCCATGGCGGTTTTCGCGCAGAACACCACCACATGAGAGGCGTCCATCATTTTGCGTTCGTTGAACACGTAAGTGCCTGCCGCAGATTTGGCCACGCGCGCTTTACCTTCCTCAGTGCTGGCAATAATAAAATGCCACGGCTGGGAGTTCGTGCTGGACGGGCTGTACTGCAGCAGGGTTTTGATCTTCTCCGCTTCTTCAGCGGTCAGTTTCTTGCTTGGGTCAAACGCCTTGGTGGAGTGGCGTTTCAGGGCAACGGAAATGATATCCATAACAACTCCTGGTGATAAAGTTCGCCCGCGTGCGGGCGCGAAAAGGAGTGCAGATTACCGTGCGAAGCGGGAAAAGATAAGTGCATTTTGAGCGCTTAATCTGTTCGTCTCAGACGAACAATCAGCGCGGCCTGATCCATTTCTGGTCTTTTTTCGGCAGTTTATCGACGACCAGATTCCAGGAATCGTTGATGAGATCGGCCACCAGTTCCGGCGTAACATCGTCGGTGCCGTAGAGTGAAATCCAGTGCTTTTTATTGAGATGATACCCCGGCTCAACGCCGCGGTAGATCTGCTGGTTTAACAGGGATTTTTCCGGCTCGGATTTCAGGCTGACATGCGGTCGCCCGTGAGCAACCGCAACAATCATGAAAATCTTGCCACCCACTTTAAACACATCAAATTCCGGCCCGAACGGCCAGCAGTGTTCGGTGAACGGCAGTTCCAGCGCCACGCGTTTGGCGTGTTCCTGCAGCGATTTACTGTCCATCAATATCCTCGGAGGCGAGTCCACGCCACATGGCTTCAAAGCCCAGCGCTTTAAAATCGACGGCGCGGGACGGATCGCGGGTGGCAAATTCCATGGTGGTTTCGGCAAGCGATAAGAACATGGCATCACCAAAGGTACGAAACTCATCGGACATAAATACCGGGCGCACTGCGCGACGGCACAGTTCATGCAGCTCCGGGAACATCTCCTGCACGGCCTGCTCCGTTTCGGCGCTGATCTTCTCGCTGACCCCAAGCTGGCGAATGGCGGCGTGAGCGACAGGATTACGGATGCCCCAGTCCACGTAGCTGTTCCAGATATTGCGGGTATGTTCTTTGGGGAGGGTGAGCGTGCGATCAAGCTCCGCCAGCATCGTCTGGCAGAGATCCTGCTTTAGGTGCAGATAGAGGGCATTCAGCAGATCGTCTTTGGTAGCAAAGTAGCGGAACAGTGTGCCTTCAGCGACGCCCGCGTTCCGGGCAATTAAGGCCGTTGAGGCGGCAATACCTGACTGTGCAAATGCAGCGGTTGCTGCGTCCAGTAAGGCCTGTTTTTTATCTTCACTCTTCGGACGTGCCACTAAATTGTTCCTCCTGTCAATTGTAAAAACCTTGATTGAAACACGAGCTTTGACAGGCTGCAACGCGCAATGTCAAAGATCGAAAACGTCTTGACGACTTTATCATCATATCTATAATGAGTGCTTACTCACTCATAATCAAGTTCAACCCGCGTAAACCATCGGATGGGGCGCGTTTTTGGGTCAGGATATGAAAAAGCCTCTATTCATCTGCGTGGTGTTCGTCATGATTATTGCTTCAGCTGCGAGTTTACCTTTTGTCCTGAATCCTGGATTTGGCCAGCCACCGCAGGGTGCGCAGCTTACCGAAGTGGAGGCCTCCCCGCAGTATCGCGACGGGAAATTCCACAATACGTTGCCGACACCGGGCTTCACCGGCGAGCAAAATATGCTGGTGGCGTGGTGGCAATTTCTGACCCGCAAAACCGAAAATGCCCGTCCCGCGCAGCCGCTGCCGCTGGTGAAAACCGATCTCGCCAGTCTGCCGCTGGAGCAGGACACGCTGGTCTGGCTCGGTCACTCGTCGTGGTATATGCAGCTGGCGGGTAAACGTATTCTGATTGACCCGGTACTCAGCAACTATGCCGCGCCGTTCTCGTTCCTCAATAAAGCTTTTGCGGGCGAGTATCCCTGGCATGCGCAGAACATGCCGGAGATCGACCTGCTGATCATCTCCCACGATCACTACGATCATCTGGATTACGCCACCATCAGGGCGTTACTGCCGAAGGTGAAACGTGTGGTTACCCCGCTGGGCGTTGGATCTCATCTGCGCTACTGGGGCATGAAGCCGGAAATTATCGACGAGCGCGACTGGAACCAGTCGGTGCGCATCAGTGATGACTTAACGGTGCACGTCCTGCCGGCACGTCACTTCTCCGGACGCGGGATTAAACGCGATCAAACCCTGTGGGGGAGCTTTATGTTCGTCACGCCGGCGCAGAAGGTTTATTACAGCGGAGACTCAGGTTACGGCCCGCACTTCAGGGCCATCGGTGAGCAGTTCGGCGAGGTGGATTTAGCCATCATGGAAAACGGCCAGTACGATCGGGACTGGAAGTACATTCACATGATGCCGGCGGAAACGGCGCAGGCGTCGGCTGACCTTAACGCGAAAGCTGTCGTGCCCGGTCATAACGGACGCTTTGTGCTGGCGAAACACACCTGGAACGATCCGCTGATCCAGCTGGCGCAGGCCAGCAAAGATAAAAATTATCGGCTACTGACGCCGGAGCTGGGTGAACCTGTTCACGTCAGTGATACCACGCAAACCTTTCGTGAGTGGTGGGAATAATGTTTAAGCGAGAAGCAGAGGGGGAGAGCAGTATGACCATTTCCGCTCAAGTCATCGACACCATCGTCGAGTGGATCGACGACAACCTGCACCAGCCATTACGTATCGAAGAGATCGCCCGCCACGCGGGTTACTCGAAATGGCATCTGCAGCGTTTGTTTATGCAGTACAAGGGAGAAAGTCTCGGGCGTTACATTCGCGAACGCAAGCTGCTGCTGGCAGCGCGTGACCTGCGTGAATCGGACGAGCGCGTCTACGATATCTGTTTGCGCTACGGCTTTGATTCGCAGCAGACGTTTACGCGTATCTTTACCCGTACCTTCAACCAGCCGCCTGGCGCGTACCGCAAAGAGAACCACAGCCGGACACACTGAACGTGTCGTTATGCAGAAATCCGACCGGGTAAGGCGCAGCCGCACCCGGTTTTTTTTTACTTACGATGCCAGTGAAAACCAGCGACGCCAGACGAAACGCAGGATGAAGAATTCGAGGGCGCCAAGCAGTAAAAACCACACGCAGAACAAAATGGTGTACAGCTGGTTAAGATCGACCATGTGGAAGATCGTCATCAGCTTTTTCGCCAGCACCAGCCCAAGCGACGGCGCAGGTAACAGCAGGCAGGAGAGCAGGGCCATCAACAAAATGCCCCCCGCTGTGAGCAGCGATTCTAACGGGTGTTTCATCTTAATGTTAATCGTCAGTTAAAAATGTCATTGTCCGGCATCGCGGAACGTAAAGCAATATAAACCCGGCAGACGTTTTTTGTTAAATCAAATGCACTTTTCTGCGAATAAATAACAGAAAGAGAATAATCTCTCTGAAGCGATTAAATTATTATCGCGTTATGTAAATAAATGTCCTTGTCATGCAAATAATTTTACAAACATATAAGTGCTATATCCAATTAACGTGGCAATAACAATGGCTGCGACAATGTATAACGCCAGGCGGCGTGCGCGATAAATACCAAACATGGTTCCTCCTCGTTTAGCGTTGGTTTAGAAATATTTTGTAAAAATCATCGTATTCGAATAATATTTATTAGTTTTGAATATCCCGGCAGTAATTATATTGCGGTAGATCAATTTTACCCGTAAGCCTTAAAAATGAATTTATTAAAGCCAGAAAGGAATTCAGGCTTCCGTCCACCGTATATTGAAGGAAAAATACGATGACCAAAAAAAATCTCTCTCAGAACATGCCACCTGCTGGTGGGCAGGCGTATCAGCAGACCGTTGAGCAAGTGCTTGCTAACAAGCAGAGCCAGGCAAGCGGCCTCGACCGTGCTGAAGCGCAGGCACGTCTGCATCAGTATGGCCCTAACGCGTTGCCGGAGAAAAAAGGCAAACCCGCCTGGCTACGTTTTCTCGCCCATTTTAATGATGTACTGATTTACGTTCTGCTTGCCGCGGCGGTATTAACCGCGGTTATGGGCCACTGGGTCGATACGCTGGTTATCCTCGGTGTGGCGGTAATCAACGCGTTAATTGGCCATATTCAGGAAAGCAATGCGGAAAAATCCCTGAAGAGTATTCGCAATATGCTCTCCAGCGAAGCGCGCGTCATTCGCAATGGCAATCATGAAACGCTACCGACAACTGAAATAGTCCCGGGCGATATTATTGTATTACGCGCGGGCGATCGTATTCCGGCGGATATGCGTTTAATCGAAGCGCATAATTTACGCGTGGAAGAGGCTATTCTGACCGGCGAATCTACCGTGGTGGATAAACACATTAATCCGCTGACCGGTGAATTACCGCTGGGCGACCGCACTAACCTGGTCTTTTCCGGTACGACCGTGAGTGCAGGGGGCGGCATTGGCGTGGTCATTGCCACCGGGCAAGAGACTGAACTTGGCCACATTAACCAGATGATGGCGGGTATTGAAAAGCATCGTACGCCGCTGCTGGTGCAGATGGACAAGCTGGGGAAGGCGATCTTCGCCATTATTCTGGCGATGATGGCGGCACTGTTTGTCTTCAGCCTGGTGTTCCGCGAAATCCCCATGGGCGAGCTGCTGCTCTCTCTGATTAGCCTGGCGGTCGCCTCCGTGCCGGAAGGTCTGCCAGCCATTATTTCTATCATCCTTTCTCTTGGCGTGCAGGCGATGGCACGCAAGCGGGCGATTATCCGCAAGCTGCCAACGGTTGAAACCCTGGGGGCGATGACCGTGGTCTGCTCGGATAAAACCGGCACCCTGACCATGAACGAGATGACGGTGAAAGCCATCATTACTGCCGACAGTTGCTACCGCGTGGACGGTAACAGCTACGAGCCGGTGGGGAACATTTACCTGGAAGGCAGCGACGAGCCGATGCAGATCCAGCCGGGCACCGTGCTGGAGCAGTACCTGCGCACTGTCGATCTCTGTAATGACAGTCAGCTGATTCAGGACGAACGCGGTCTGTGGGGCATCACCGGTGGGCCGACCGAAGGGGCGCTGAAGGTGCTGGCGGCGAAGGCGCATCTTGAGCCGGTGATGACCACCCTGATTAACAAGATCCCGTTCGATTCGCAGTACAAGTACATGAGCACCCACTATCAGATTGGTCACGAGGAGCACATCCTGATTACCGGCGCGCCGGACGTGATTTTCGCGCTGTGTAAACAGCAGCAGGCCCGTAACGGCGCTGAAGCGTTCGATCGCGCTTACTGGGAAACCGAGATGGAGCGCTATGCACGCCAGGGGCTGCGTATGGTTGCCGCGGCGTTCAAACCGGCGAACGGTGAGCAGGCGCTGACGCATGACGATCTGAATCACGGGCTGATCTTCCTCGGTATTGCCGCAATGATGGATCCACCGCGTCCTGAAGCGATTGATGCGATTCATGCCTGCCAGCAGGCCGGGATCCGCGTGAAGATGATCACCGGGGATCACCCGCAGACGGCAATGAGCATCGGCCAGATGCTCGGGATCACCAACAGCGAGCAGGCGGTGACGGGCTACCAGCTGGAGAAAATGGACGACGCTGAGCTTGCAGACGCCGCGGTGAAATATGACATTTTCGCCCGTACCAGCCCGGAGCATAAGCTGCGCCTGGTGAAAGCCCTGCAGGACAAGGGTGAGATCGTGGGCATGACCGGCGACGGTGTGAATGACGCTCCGGCGTTGCGCCAGGCGGACGTGGGCATCGCAATGGGCATCAAAGGCACCGAAGTGACCAAAGAGGCGGCGGATATGGTCCTGACCGACGATAACTTCGCGACCATCGCCAGCGCGGTAAAAGAGGGGCGTCGCGTTTACGACAACCTGAAGAAAACCATTCTGTTCATTATGCCGACCAACCTGGCGCAGGGGTTACTGATTGTTATTGCGCTGCTGGCAGGAAACATTATCCCGCTGACGCCGGTACTGATTTTGTGGATGAACATGGCAACCTCCGCCACGCTCTCCTTTGGCCTGGCCTTTGAAGCCGCCGAGCGCAACATCATGAAGCGTCCGCCGCGTCAGACCGGACAGCACGTGATGGATGCGTACGCCGTATGGCGCGTGGCCTTTGTCGGGACCATGATTGCCATCGCCGCTTTTGCGCTGGAAGCCTGGCTGGCACCGCGCGGCCACAGCGCGGAGTTCATCCGCACCGTGCTGCTGCAGATGCTGGTCTGCGCCCAGTGGGTATACATGATTAACTGCCGCAACACTGAAGGGTTCTCCCTGAACCGTGGCCTGCTGGCGAACAAAGGGATTTGGCTGGTCACAGGCGTGTTGTTCCTGCTCCAGGCGGCAATCATCTACCTGCCGTTTATGCAGATGCTTTTCGGTACGGAAGCGCTGCCTCTGCGCTACTGGTTCGTCACGCTGGCGGTAGCCGCGGTGATGTTCTTCGTTGTTGAAATCGAGAAGCGACTGACCCGCAGGTTCCGTAAGGCTGCATAACCTTTTGCCCTCACCTTAACCCTCTCCCGCCGGGAGAGGGGATGCTGACCTCCCTTTCATTGGGCAGAGGGCCGGGGTGAGGGAAACACATCAGAGGTACATCCCCATGAAATTCCCGCTCCTGTTTGTCCTCCTCGCCCTCTTTCAACCCGCGTTTGCTGCTGCCATTCCGGTTCGCGTGGCGGTTGTGGAGCAAACGACCCACGCAGCTGAACGGCACGTGCCTGGCCGCATTGAAGCCATTCATACCGTCGAGATAAAAGCGCGCACGGAAGGCGTGATTACCCAGGTTCATTTTCGCGACGGACAATACGTGAAAAAAGGTGACGTGTTGTTTGAGCTGGATGATGCCGAGCCACGCGCCGCCGTGCGTCTGGCACAGGCTGAGGTAAAGAGCGCGGAAGCCACGCTGCGTCAGGCGCAGCAGCAGCTTTCACGCTTTGAAAGCCTGGGCAACAGCAATGCCATCAGCCGTCACGACGTGGATAACGCGCGCATGCAGCGCGATGTCGCCAGCGCTGCGCTGGAGCAGGCGAAAGCTCGCCTCGAAACCCGTAACGTGACGCTGGCGTACACGCGCATCACATCGCCGATTGATGGCCGCGTGGGGCACAGCCAGTTCCATGCCGGCAGCCTGGTGAACCCGTCAAGCGGCGTGCTGGTGGATGTCGTGCAGCTTGATCCGATCCGTATCGCCTTTGCGCTGGAAGAGGGGGCGTTTGCCACCAAAGCCGGACAACATGCGGATATCAGCGCCCTGAAGCGCGCCTGGCAGGCGCGGATTGACAGCAATGGTCAGCGCCTGAGCGGTGAACTGACCTCCGTGGACAATCGTATCGACCCGCGTACCGCCAGCGTGATGCTGCGCGCCGAATTCGCCAACCCGCGCCATCAGCTGCTGCCGGGCGGCAATGTGAATGTCTACCTGCGTCCGGCAAGCGCGCAGCCGGTGCTGACAGTACCCGCTGCGGCGGTACAGCAAAACGGCGAGGGATTCTTTGCCTGGGTGGTTAACGCAGAAGGCAAAGCCGAAAAACGCCCGCTGAAGATTGCCGGACAGATTGGCCAGCAGTTTGAGATTTCATCCGGCTTACATCCCGGTGAGCGAGCGATCACCGACGGTGCCCAGCGCGTACAGCCTGGCGCAGCCGTCCAGATACTGAATTAAGGAGCCATCATGCTGACGTTTTTCATCAAACGCCCGCGCTTCGCGATGGTGATTGCGCTGGTGATAACCCTGCTGGGTGCCATCGCGCTGAAGATTATCCCGGTGGAGCAGTACCCGCAGATCACCCCACCGGTGGTGAATGTCTCCGCCAGCTGGTCCGGTGCCAGTTCGGCTGACGTGGCGGAAGCCATTGCCACGCCGCTGGAGACTCAGCTTAACGGCGTGGATCACATGCTCTATATGGAATCCACCAGTTCGGATGAAGGTGCCTACAGCCTGAACATCACATTTGCGGCAGGGACCGATCCGGATCTGGCCGCCATCGACGTGCAAAACCGCGTGGCGCAGGCTGTGGCGCAATTGCCCACCGAGGCGCAGCAAAACGGCGTGCAGGTGCGTAAACGCGCCACCAATCTGATGATGGGGGTAAGCCTTTACTCACCGGACAATAGCCACACGCCGCTTTTCGTCAGTAACTACGCCAGCACGCAGGTGCGTGAAGCGCTGGCGCGTTTGCCGGGCGTCGGGCAGGTGCAGATGTTTGGCGCGCGCGACTACAGCATGCGTATCTGGCTGCGTCCGGATCGCATGAACGCCCTGAACGTGACCACCGATGACGTGGCTCAGGCGTTACGCGAGCAGAACGTCCAGGGGGCGGCAGGCCAGGTCGGAACGCCGCCGGTGTTTAACGGCCAGCAGCAAACCCTGACGATTAACGGGCTGGGGCGTTTAAATCAGGCTGAGGACTTTGCAGACATCATTATCCGTGCGGGGGAGATGGGCCAGCTGGTGCGCCTGAAAGATGTCGCCACGATTGAACTGGGGTCGCGCAGCTACAGCTCCGGCGCCCAGCTGAACGGGCATGACTCGGCCTATCTTGGCATCTACCCTACGCCGTCCGCCAACGCCCTGCGCGTAGCCGATGCGGTTCGCGCGGAGCTGGCGCGACTCTCCGCACGCTTCCCGGACGATCTGACCTATGAAGTAAAATTCGATACCACCACCTTCGTCGCTGCGACCATCAAGGAGATTGGCGTCTCGCTGGCGCTGACCCTGCTCGCCGTCGTGGTGGTGGTTTCCTTATTTCTGCAGAGCTGGCGTGCGACGCTGATTGTGGCGCTCGCCATTCCGGTGTCGCTGGTCGGCACCTTTGCGGTGCTCTATACCCTCGGTTATTCGGCCAACACGCTCAGCCTGTTCGCCATTATTCTGGCGCTTACCATGGTGGTGGATGACGCCATTGTGGTGGTGGAGAGCGTTGAAACGCTAATGGCGGAAGGGCAAAGCCGCACGGCGGCTACCGCACAGGCGCTGCGCCAGATTGCCGGACCGGTGATTGCCACCACCCTGGTGCTGCTGGCGGTATTTGTGCCGGTGACGCTGTTGCCGGGGATCGTGGGGGAGTTGTATCGCCAGTTCGCGGTCACGCTCTCCACCGCCGTCACGCTCTCAAGCCTGGTGGCGCTGACCCTGACGCCAGCGCTCTGTGCGCTGTTGCTGCGCCCGCGCCCGAAGAAGCCAGCCGCGGTTTACCGCGTTTTCAACCGCGGACTGGATACCACGCGCACCGTTTATACCCGTATCGTTAACTGCATTAACCTTCGTCCGTGGCTGGTGCTGCTGGCAACGGCCGGCGCGGCGGGCGTGGTGGTGTTCAGCTTTATGTCGATGCCAAAGGGCTTCCTGCCGCAGGAAGATCAGGGCTACTTCTTCGCCAGCGTGCAACTGCCGGAAGCGGCGTCGCTGGAGCGTACAGAAGCGGTGATGACCACCGCGCGGGAGCTTATCGCCAGACACCCTGCGGTCGAGGATGTGATTCAGGTCTCCGGTTTTAACATTCTCAACGGTACCAGCGCATCTAACGGCGGGTTTATCTCCATCATGCTGAAGACATGGAGTGAGCGTCCGCCGCTTGATGAGGTGATGGGAACGCTGCAGCGTCAGCTGCTGGCGCTGCCGGAAGCGACCATCATGACCTTCGCCCCGCCGACGTTGCCGGGGTTGGGCAACGCCTCCGGCTTCGACCTGCGTATTCAGGCCCAGGCGGGGCAAAGCCCGGCGGAGCTGGAACGCGTTACCCGCAACGTTCTGATAAAAGCTAACCAGCATCCGCAGCTTAACCGGGTGTTTACCACCTGGAGCAGCAACGTGCCGCAGCTGACGCTGACCGTTGATCGCGAGCGCGCTGCCCGCCTCGACGTGCCGGTCTCGCGCATCTTCAGCAGCCTGCAAACCGCCTTTGGCGGCACGCGGGCCGGGGATTTTAGCGTTAACAACCGCGTCTACCACGTGGTGGTACAGAACGAAATGCAGTGGCGCGAGCGTGCCGGGCAAATCAGCGAATTGTTCGTGCGCAGCAATAACGGTGAGCGGGTGCGTCTGAGTAATCTTGTCACGATTACCCCGACCGTTGGCGCACCGTTCCTGCAGCAGTACAACCAGTTCCCGTCGGTGTCAGTGAGCGGGTCGGCAGCAGACGGCGTGAGCAGCAGCACGGCGATGGCCGTGATGAGCGAGCTTCTGGCGGAAAACCTGCCTGCCGGGTACGACTATGCCTGGAGCGGGATGTCTTATCAGGAGCAGCAGACCGGGAATCAGGCCATCTGGATTGTCCTGGCCGCGGTGGTTATGGCGTGGCTGTTCCTTGTCGCGCAGTATGAGAGCTGGACGCTGCCCGCGAGCGTGATGCTCTCAGTCCTGTTCGCCATCGGGGGCGCGCTGGTGTGGCTGTGGATCGCGGGATACGCCAACGATGTGTATGTGCAGATTGGCCTGGTACTGTTAATCGCGCTGGCGGCCAAGAACGCGATCCTGATCGTCGAGTTTGCCCGCGCACGGCGTCATGAGGGGATGGCGATTGTCGATGCGGCCCGTGAAGGTGCCTCCCGCCGCTTCCGGGCGGTGATGATGACGGCGGTGTCATTTATTATCGGTGTGCTGCCGATGATGCTGGCGTCCGGGGCAGGGGCGCAGAGCCGCCGCATCATTGGCACCACGGTGTTCAGCGGGATGCTGGTGGCCACCGTGGTCGGCATTCTGTTTATCCCGGCGCTGTTTGTGCTGTTCCAGCGCCTGCGTGAGTGGGGGCATCGCCTTACGGACTCGTCGCCCACAGCTCGCAATGTTTCTGAACCAGAGAAATAAGCGAACCGCCGTCTGCGATAAAATCGCGCATGCGCTGCGCCTCGCTCTTGCCCTGTTTTAACATCAGGGCTATTTCCTTAATCGCGCTCGTCGCGCCGAGCTTCTCGGCCGACGGCGCAACCTGTTCCAGCAGCCACGCAATATCTTCCGCCACGGTTTTGTGCTCACCAGTCTGCACGTCTGTCAGAATGCCCTCTAACCCATAACGACACGCCTGAAAACGGTTAAAGCGGTACAGCAGAAAATCCTTTTCCTGATGCTTATAGGGCCGCGTGGTCAGCAGCCAGTGAGACGTCGCCTGAATCAACCCGGCGATGTTGATCGCGTGGCCGAGCGTCAGCGGTGTATCCATCACCCGCACCTCGACCGTGCCAAAATGCGGGCTGGGGCGAATATCCCAGTGCAAATCTTTAATGCTGTCGATCATGCTGGTGGCGCTCAGACGACGAAACAACCCTTCGAACTCCTGCCAGTTGTTCACCCACGGCATCTGTCCATTATCCGGAAATCCCGAGAAGATATTGAGTCGCGACGAGGCGAACTTCGTGTCCGTACCCTGCATATAGGGTGAGGACGCCGCCAGAGCAATAAAGTGGGGGACAAAGCGCGACAAACCATGCAGCAGATAAATAGCGTCGTCGCCGGTCCGACACCCGACATGCACGTGCTGGCCGAATACCGTCGCCTGCAAAATCAGATAGCCAAACCGTTCGAGCGTGACGTTATAGCGCTCGTCATCACACACCTCCTGACGCTGCCACTTCTGAAAAGGGTGCGTCCCACCGCCGCAGATCTGAATATGCTGCTCCGCAGCGGCGCGCAGAATACTTTGCTGCATCACCGAGATTTGTGCGGCGGCCTGATCAATGTTCTGACACACGCCGGTGGCGATTTCGAGCATGCTCTCGGTGATATCGTGCTTCACTTCCCCACCTTTGATGTCGTCTTTGACGGCAGCGATAAGGGCGGAGGAGTCCTGGCTCAGATCGTACCCCGGCGGGTTAACCACCTGCAGTTCAAGTTCAATACCAAGGGTATAAGGTTCAGAGGAATGGAAATCGGGTAATGGCATGGTGCACTCCGTTGTCGTAGATGAAATGAGTATAGACAACGGGTATGGCTCCCACTTCAGGCGGTGGTATAAAGGGACGTGTGGCGGCTATGCTGAACGCCACGGCACACTGATTAGGGCTTTAGCGACCAGGGGAGTTAACAATGTCTGACTATCCAACCATTGCGCTGATTGGACCCGGTGCAATCGGAACCACTATCGCTGCGGTGCTACATGAGGCTGGCCGCACGCCGCAACTGTGCGGACGTACCGCACATCCGCAATTACGTTTGCGGCACGATGAGGGTGAAATCGTGGTACCCGGGCCGGTATTAACCGATCCGACGGTCATCGATCGTCCGTACGATCTGGTTTTTATCGCAGTGAAAACGACCCAGAACGCCGACAGCGCGGGATGGCTGAACGCGCTGTGCGATGAAAACACGGTGGTTTGCGCGTTGCAAAACGGCGTCGAGCAAAAGGCCCAGCTTGCACCGTGGGTCAATGGTGCGACGGTACTGCCGTCGGTGGTCTGGTTCCCGGCACAGCGTGAGCCGGATGCGTCAGTCTGGCTGCGGGCCAGTCCGCGGTTGACGCTGCCGGATGTGCCGCAGGCAAAACGGGTGGCTGATGCGCTGAACGGCACTCGCTGCGCGGTAGACTTGTCGGCAGATTTTCTTACCGTCGCATGGCGCAAGCTGCTGCAAAATGCGGTTGCAGGCCTGATGGTGCTTGCGAATCGTCGTGCCGGGATGTTCTCCCGTGAGGATATCAGCGAGCTGGCGCTGGCGTATTTGCGCGAGGGGCTTGCCGTGGCCCGAGCAGAAGGCGCGGTGCTGCACGATGACGTTGCGCAGGAGATCCTGGCGAATTTCCAGCGCGCACCTGCCGATTTAGGCACGTCTATCCTCGCCGATCGTCAGGCCAACCGTCCCATGGAGTGGGATATCCGCAACGGCGTGATCCAGCGCTATGGTCGTGCTCACGGTATTCCCGTTCCGATTAGCGATGTGCTGGTTCCCCTGCTTGCTGCAGGCAGCGAAGGGCCGGGTTAACGGCCGCTGACTTTTCGTTCGGCAAAATAGTGCGCGGGCGTGGTGCCCATGGCTTTCCTGAACATGGTGATAAACGCATTCACGGATTCATACCCAAGCGTTGTCGCCACGTTCTGGACCGGGACACCGCTTGCCAGCTCCTGCAGGGCAATAATCAACTGCAGCTGCTGACGCCAGCGGCCAAAGCTCAGCCCGGTCTCGCGCGCCATCAAACGTGCAAATGAGCGCTCGCTCAGCGCCAGCCGTTTCGCCCACGCTTTCAGGGTGCTTCTGTCGTCAGGATGGCTGACCAGCGCGTCGGCCATGGCGCGTATTTTGGGATGGGCTGAAACGGGCAGGCTCAGCTTCTGCTGCGGCATGCTGGCGAGCTCATCAAGCGTCACTCTGGTCAGCCGCGCGGCATGGCTCTCTGGCGGATAATCAACGCGTTCATGCGTCAAACGGTCAACCAGCGCTTTGATTAACGGGGAAATGGCCAGCGTGCAGCATTTCTCCGGCAGCGCGGCGGCACCGGGCTCAATAAACAGATAGTTGAGATGAGCATTCCAGGTCGCTTTGGCGCTGTGTGCGATCCCGCCAGGGATCCAGACGGCACAGTCTGGCGGCACGATCCAGATATCATTTTCCGCATGACAAATCACCGCGCCATACAAAGCAATAATCAGTTGCCCCTTACGGTGGGTGTGCACCGGCACTTCCGCGGCGTACTCCACGAAATCCAGATGTCGGGCTACGGCCGGGCATGCGGTGGTGTCAGGATCGAAGAGCGTATTGGCAAGTTGAGGTTTCACGTTTCTGGCAACATTTAGGTATTTTTTGACAGAATAGAGTATTTAAGCGGGTTCGCAAGCCAGTAATAATTCTGGCATGAACATATTAAACGCTTTTCATTTTCATTCGTGGCGCGCCATGCGTGAGCGCTTATCTCCCGTGCTGCGTAACGATGCCAGTGCGTTGCTCTATTCCGCGAGAAGTTTTGCAGCGGCGATGCTCGCTTACTCCATTGCGCTGTCGATAGGCCTCGAACGTCCATCGTGGGCCATTATTACCGTCTATATCGTGTCGCAGACGTCGGTGGGGGCCTCGCTGAGCAGAAGTCTCTATCGTCTGGCCGGCACCGTTGTGGGGGCCTGCGCCACCGTTGCGATCGTACCTGTCTTCGTCAATATGCCGATCCTCTGCAGCGTGATGCTGTCGGGCTGGATCACGTTCTGCCTCTATTTATCTCTGCTGGAGCGCACCCCGCGGGCGTATGCCTTTGTGCTGGCCGGGTACACTGCGAGCCTGATTGGTTTTCCTGCGGTATCCGACCCCGGCGGGATTTTTAATATCGCCATTATCCGTGTGCAGGAGATTGTCATTGGGATCTTCTGCGCGGCGCTGATACATCGCTATGTGTTACCCGCGCGTATCTCCGGCCTGTTCAACAGTAAGTTATCGCAAACCCTGCACGCCGCACGTGAGCGGGTGGCTGACACCCTCGCAGGCAAACCCGTCGCGGTTTCAGACCCGCTGCATCTGGCGCTGGCGCTGCAGTTTCTGCAGGGTATAAGCCACCATATTCCGTATGATTTTGCCCTGTCTGCTCCGGTGCGGCAGGGCAGAAAGGCTATCCATGACCGACTGGGGCGGCTGGTCATCGTTAACTGTGAATTACGCGATCGCTTACCGGCGACGGTGCCTGCCGGGTTGCAGGTATTGCTCGACGACGTTCAGGCCTGGTTGGGGGATAAAGATGCTGCACGCCACAGCACGGCAGATGCGTTAATAGCACGCAGTGAACAGCTCGCAGAGCGCTACGCTGCACAGGCCCGGACGATGAACGACGCGCTGCTGGCCAGTTTTGTCCGTTATCTGACGCAGGCCATTACGCTGTTGCAGCAGTGCGAACGTCTTTCTGATGCCATCCACCATGCGAAGCCCGCCCACGGACTGACGGCGGGCAGGGCAGTTAAAGGGTATGTTTTTCACCGCGATCCTCTTACTGCCGCCCGCACCTCGCTGGGCGCGTTCGCCATTATCCTGAGCGGCTGCCTGGTCTGGATCTTCTCCGCCTGGCCCGATGGCAGCACGGCAGTCTCTATCCTTGGGGTCTGCTGCACGCTGTTTGGCAGTTTCGACACCCCGGCTCCGCACATAGTGAAATACATTATTGGCTCGTTCTGGGGCGTATTGATTAGCCTGCTGTACAGCTTTGTGCTGCTTCCGCAGGTGAGCGATTTCCCCGTGCTGGTGGCCGTGCTGGCGCCGGTATATCTGCTGGCCGGGTCGCTTCAGGCACGTCCTCCCACCACGTTTATGGCGATGGGGATCACCCTGACGCTGCCGGTATTGTGCGAGCTGGGTGCCCACTACAGCGGAGACTTTGCCACGGCGGCCAATACCGCCATTGCGCTGTTTGCCGCAACCGGCTTTGCTGTTATCAGCATGAGCCTGCTGCAAACCGTACAGGCCGACGCGGCCATCGCACGTCTGCACACGCTGTGCCAGCGCGATATTCGTCGCAGCGTGAAGGGCAAGCTTCTGCTGGATGAGACGCACTGGACCAATCTGATGATTGACCGCGCTGCCCTGTTAATGCCGTGCCTGCAGCGCAGCGGACGTGCCTCAGAGCAGGTGCTTAACCCGCTGCTGCGCGCGCTGCGCATCGGCCTTTCGGTGATGCATTTACGCCGCTGCGATATGCCCGCGAGCAGAGAGATTAGCGCGCGCCTGTATCACCTGAACGACACCGACGCCTTGCGTGAACACATCGCCGACCACATCCGCCTCTGTTTGCCTGCCACAGATGCACAAACGCGCCAGTTTGTCGGCCATCTGGTGGATTTACATTGCGCATTACGGAGGGCAGACGATGGTCAATGATCTGAATATCGGGGGCGTTTTTATCCCGGGACTGCTTGTCACCGCGCTCGCGGCGCTGGCCTGCACGCTGGCACTCATCGCGCTTTTATCGCTCAGCAGGCTCTACCGTCATTTGCCTTTTCGCCCGCTGCTGGACGTTTCAACTTATCTGGTCACCTTTTTCCTGCTGATGCAGGGCCTGACCGCGCTGGGGTTATTTAGATGAAATCACTACTTTCTCTGGTCGGTCGCTATGCGCTGACGTTGTGTGCCGTCGCGGCGACCACGCTTCTGGCTTTTATGATGTGGAAACATTATGCGCAAACGCCCTGGACCCGCGACGGCCGGGTGCGGGCGGATGTGGTACAGATTGCGCCGGACGTATCCGGGCCGGTAATCCGCGTGGCCGTCCGGGATAACCAGTGGGTTAACCGGGGCGATGTGCTCTACGCTATCGATCCGCACTGGCTCACGCTGGCGGTGGCCAGCGCGCAGGCTGAGGTGGAATCCAGACGGCATGAGATGGTGATGCGACAGGATGCCGCCAGGCGACGCGCACAGATTAAAGCCGCGATTTCCAGCGAGGATTTACAGCAAACGGGCAGCGCCGCGAACGTCGCGGTGGCGAATTATCACGGTGCGCTGGCCGCGCTGGAGCTGGCCGAGCTTAATTTGTCCCATGCAACCGTACGGGCTCCCGTCTCGGGTTATATCACCCATCTGCGGCTTCGCCCGGGGGACTATGCCACCGCGGGGGAGACTAAGGTCGCCATCGTCGATGCGCACAGTTTCTGGGTGGTGGGGTATTTCGAGGAGACCAAACTTCGCCATATTCGCGTTGGGGACACGGCGCATATCGTGTTGATGGGCTATGAACCGGTGATTGCCGGGCATGTTGAGAGCATCGGCCATGGGATCGGTGATAACAACGATGAGACGGGCGGGCTTGGGCTTCCCGACGTCGAGCCGACGTTTAGCTGGGTGCGGCTGGCGCAGCGCGTCCCGGTGCGCATACATATTGATGCATTGCCGAAGGGGATTGAGCTGGTAGCCGGGTTGTCGGCGAGCGTGGAGGTGGTGCGTTGAGGGCGACGGGATCCCTGTTTATATTGCGGCATAACGGCGATACCAGGGCAAATATCCTGCACCCTGACGCTTATTGGATATACTTCATGTGGCAGGTTGTGCTGTTTCCCGATTTTTCAGCCAGAGCGGAGACACCGCATCGTACATCCTGCAACGGGATCCAATGAAAATGTTCACCATGAAACAGTTATGGAGGTGTGGAAGATGGGATTATTAAGTTTTGTGAAAGAAGCGGGCGAGAAAATCTGGGATGCCGTATCCGGCGGTAGCAAGGAAGATCAGGCCGACAAGCTGAAAAAACATATTGATAGTCTTAACCTGCCTGGTGCCGAAAAGGTCAACATTAATGTCGCGGACGACGGTACGGCGACGGTGACCGGCGACGTGGGCTCCCAGGAAGATAAAGAAAAAATTCTGGTGGCGGTAGGTAACGTCACCGGGATTGGTCAGGTCAATGATAGCGTGACCGTCACCCAAAGCGGGGTGGAAAGCCGCTATTACACGGTGAAATCCGGCGATACCCTGAGCGCCATCTCAAAAGCGATGTATGGCTCTGCCAATGAGTATCAGCGTATTTTTGAAGCCAATAAACCGATGCTGACGCATCCCGACAAAATCTACCCGGGTCAGGTACTGATTATCCCGGCTAAGTAAGCCGTCAATCAGGACGTGTTAGCGATGTTTGTAGGGAGTCTGTGATGGGATTATTAGATCAAATCGGCAGCCTGGCCGGCGGGCAGGGCGGTAAGACGGAGCAACTCCAGGCGATCATGACCTGGATTGAGCAGCAGGGCGGCATTCAGGGGATCCTCGAAAAATTCCGCAATGGCGGCCTGGGCGGCGTTGTCGAGTCGTGGCTTAGCCAGCAGAGTAATCAGTCGGTGAGCAGCGAACAGATCACATCGGTGTTTGGATCGCCAGCGCTGCAGGATCTTGGCGCGAAACTGGGCGTGGATTCTCAAACCGCGTCGACGCTGATTGCTGAATACCTGCCTAAAATCGTCGACGGCCTTTCACCGCAGGGCGAAGCCCCGGCCCAGGGCGACCTGATGTCTGCGGGACTTAACCTGCTCAAAGGTAAGTTCCTGAGTTAGTGCAATCCACGGCGTGATGACGCCGTGTACATACCAGGCCTGTATTCAGGCCTGGTATGTAGTATCAGGCTTAATGGGAAGAGACAAATATCGACGCCTGCTGCACAGGCGGAACGGCGAAATTACGCTGCATGCGTTTTATTTCCTCTGCGGGTGGCAAACCAAACAGCCGTTTGAATTCACGATTAAACTGCGACGGACTTTCATAACCGACGGCGTAGCTCGCGGCGGCGGCGGTAATATGCTGACGCACCATCAACATCCTTGCCTGGTGCAGGCGCACCGATTTCACATACTGCATCGGCGGCATACGGGTTATCGCTTTGAAATGAGTGTGAAACGTCGGCACACTCATTCCGGCCTCCATCGCCAGTTGATTAAGCGTTAATGGCTCAGCGTAGGCGGTATGGATGTGCTGCAGTACTTTGCCAATTTTGCCGAACTGCCCCTGTAAGGCCAGCGCGGCGCGCATGGCCTTGCCCTGGGCGCCCGTCAGGACGCGGAAATAGAGCTCTCGCACCCGCGCCGGGCCGAGGATCGCCGCCTCAAGCGGATTGTTCAGTACTTCAAGCAGGCGCAGCACGGCCGTTTTTACCGCGTCGTCCATCGGGCTCGACATCATGCTTTGTGGCGCAGCGGGAGGATGTGGGGCGTGATGCTGCTCAATCTGCAACATCAGTTCAGCGGCAAGCTGAAAATCCAGATGCAGATATATCGCCAGTAAGGGGTGTTCTGCCGACGCGTCGGTTTCCATCACAAACGGCACCGGAACCGACACGGCCAGATAGTGCTGTTCATCATACAGATAGGTCTGCTGACCGAAAAAGCCGCGTTTGCTGCCCTGGCAGACAATCACAATCCCCGGATCGTAAAGCACGGGCGTTCGCGCAAGCGGGCGGTCGGCACGCAAAATTCGCACATCAGGCAACGCCGTCAGGTTGTACCCCTCCTGCACCGCCAGTGCTTTTACTAAGGTAATCA
Source organism: Enterobacter sp. BNK-18 (assembly GCF_047456135.1). Lineage (NCBI taxonomy): Bacteria > Pseudomonadati > Pseudomonadota > Gammaproteobacteria > Enterobacterales > Enterobacteriaceae > Enterobacter > Enterobacter sp. BNK-18. The sequence continues at coordinate 293,159 of NZ_CP179899.1, forward strand.
TCCCGGACATCACTGCACCTCATAAAATCAGGCAATAAAAAGAGAAAATACGGCCTAAAAATACGGCAAATCAGAGAATACCATGCAACCTTCACTGTTCATGGGAGTAATTTATGGCATCTGCAAAAACAATCTTAATCACCGGCGTTAGCAGCGGCTTTGGTCGTGCTCTGGCGGAGGAAGCCCTCACCGCAGGCCATCGGGTCGTGGGGACCGTGCGCACCCCCGAAGCAAAGCAGGCATTCGAGGCACTCGATACGCAGCGGGCATTCGGCTGCCTGCTTGATGTCACGGACTATGCGCACATTGATGAAGTGGTTACGCTGAGTGTGTCTGCCGTCGGCCCGATTGATGTCCTTGTGAACAATGCTGGTTACGGTCACGAAGGCATACTGGAAGAGTCCTCGCTCGCAGACATGCGCCGCCAGTTTGAGGTGAATGTGTTTGGCGCCGTCGCGATGATCAAAGCCGTGCTGCCGGGCATGCGCCAGCGTCGTCACGGCCATATTCTTAATATCACCTCGATGGGCGGTTTCATCACTCTGCCCGGCATCAGCTATTACTGCGGCAGTAAATTTGCGCTCGAAGGCATATCAGATACGCTAAGCAAAGAGCTTGCTCCGTTCAACATACATGTCACTGCGGTGGCACCGGGCTCGTTTCGCACCGACTGGGCAGGACGCTCGATGGTACGCAGCGCGCGCAGCATCCCGGACTATGACGCGTTATTCGATCCTGTCCGCCAGGCTCGTCAGGAAAAAAGTGGTCAGCAACTCGGCGACCCCGTAAAAGCGGCGCGCGCCATGCTGGCTATCATTGAGAGACAGAACCCGCCGACGCATTTATTGCTTGGCAGTGATGCTTTGAGTTTAGTGCGGGAAAAGCTTGCGCGTTTAGGCGAGGAAATCGATCGCTGGGAAGCGTTAACACGTTCAACGGACGGCTGAGCGGCGAACACGGGAGCATGATTACAGGCCGGTTTGCCACCGGCCAGTACGGGTCGCGGCGAAAGCCGCGACACTAGGTTGATTGCTGGCGTTCAGGGCAGACGGTACTGCGACGCCATGCCCCGGGGGCCTGGCCATACTGACGCTTAAAGCTGCGGTTGAAGGACTGCTGGGAGTCAAAGCCCAGCGCGATCGCCACGTTCAGGATCGGTTCATCGCTGTGGGTTAAGCGCTCGACCGATTTTTGCAGCTTTTGTGCACGAATATACTCGGCCAGCGGATAACCGGTATGTTCCTTGAAGATCCGCTGGAGATGCCATTTCGAGTAGCCGGCGCGCCTGGAAACGGTGTTAATGTCCAGGCGGCTTTCAAGGTTGTTGTCGATCCAGTCGAGTAGATCATGAATAAATGCGTCAGTGTTCATGGTTTCCCCCACGCCGCGTTTTAAAAAGCATTTTTGTCTGTTGCATTTAAAGATGACTCGCTCTGACATTAAATGCAAGTTTTATTGTTGCATTTAATTCCTTGCCGAAAACGCGCCTTTTGTCCCTGAGCCAAATAGCACATAAAGTGTATTAATTATTCTTGCACTAAATCTGACGCCTTCCTACAATCGCCGCGATAGTGTATTCGCAACTGTTACAGTTTTGTGGCGATGAACGACACAAATAGTCTCAAGCCAGTCCGGACAAAGGAAGTGGCGCCGCGTCTCCCGCAGCGTCTTGCCCGGCGGCTACCATTACCGGAATAAAAATAATGAGCCTGCAAAAACCCTGGGTTAACGTTCATCTGACGGCGCTGGGAGCGATGTTCCTCTCCATGCTGCTTGTCGGATGCGATGACGGCGTGGCACAAAATGCCGTCCCACAAGCGCCCGCTGTGAGCGCCGCTGACGTGGTAGTGAAATCCATCAGTCAGTGGGATAGCTTTAACGGCCGGATTGAAGCGGTGGAAAGCGTTCAGCTGCGCCCCCGTGTCTCCGGCTACATTGATAAAGTGAATTACACCGACGGCCAGGAAGTGAAAAAGGGCGAGGTGCTGTTCACTATCGATGACAGAACCTATCGCGCTGCGCTGGAACAGGCGCAGGCCACCTTAACGAGAGCCAAAACGCAGGCCAGCCTGGCGCGCAGTGAGGCTAACCGTACCGATAAACTCGTCAATACCAACGTCGTCTCCCGTGAAGAGTGGGAGCAGCGCCGTTCGGCCGCCGCTCAGGCGCAGGCCGACATTCGCGCCGCGCAGGCAGCAGTTGACGCGGCACAACTTAACCTCGATTTCACCAAAGTGACCGCGCCTATTGATGGCCGCGCCAGCCGCGCGCTGATCACCAGCGGTAATCTGGTCACTGCGGGTGACAGTGCCAGCGTCCTCACCACGCTGGTCTCCCTGAAAACGGTTTACGTCTACTTTGACGTGGATGAGGCAACCTACCTCCACTATCAAAATCTCGCTCGCAGCGGGCAGGGCGCGTCCAGTAATCACCTGGCGCTCCCGGTTGAGATTGGTCTGGTGGGGGAGGAGGGTTATCCCCATCAGGGCAAGGTGGATTTTCTTGATAATCAGTTAACGCCGAGCACCGGCACCATCCGTATGCGCGCGCTGCTGGATAATGCGCAGCGTCAGTTCACGCCAGGACTGTTTGCCCGCGTACGCCTGCCGGGCAGCGCTGAATTCAAAGCCACGCTTGTCGACGATAAAGCGGTGCTGACCGATCAGGATCGCAAATACGTTTATATCGTTGATAAAGAAGGTAAAGCGCAGCGCCGCGATATCACGCCGGGACGTCTGGCCGCCGGTTTACGTATCGTGCAGCAGGGGCTGAACCCTGGCGATAAAGTCATCGTCGACGGTTTACAAAAAGTGTTTATGCCGGGTATGCCGGTTAACGCGAAAACCGTTCCGATGACCGCCAGCGCCGCGCTTAACTGATCCCTTACCCGAGAATCCGACATATGGACTTTTCCCGCTTTTTTATCGACAGGCCGATTTTCGCCGCAGTACTGTCGATTCTGATTTTCATCACAGGATTAATCGCTATCCCGCTGTTGCCGGTGAGCGAATATCCTGACGTCGTACCGCCAAGCGTGCAGGTGCGCGCGGAGTATCCGGGTGCCAACCCGAAAGTGATTGCAGAAACCGTGGCGACGCCGCTGGAAGAAGCCATCAACGGCGTTGAAAACATGATGTACATGAAATCCGTTGCAGGCTCTGACGGCGTACTGGTAACCACCGTGACGTTCCGCCCGGGTACCGACCCGGATCAGGCGCAGGTTCAGGTGCAAAACCGCGTGTCACAGGCCGAGGCGCGTCTGCCAGAAGATGTACGACGTCTGGGTATTACCACCCAGAAACAATCACCGACGCTGACGCTGGTGGTGCATCTGTTTTCGCCGGGCGGCAAGTACGATTCACTGTATATGCGTAACTACGCCACGCTTAAAGTGAAGGACGAACTGGCGCGTCTGCCGGGCGTGGGTCAGATTCAGATTTTTGGCTCTGGCGAATACGCGATGCGCATCTGGCTGGATCCCGACAAGGTGGCAGCCCGCGGGTTGACGGCCTCGGATGTCGTGACGGCGATGCAGGAGCAAAACGTTCAGGTTTCCGCCGGGCAGCTTGGCGCCGAGCCGCTGCCGAAAGAGAGCGATTTCCTGATCTCCATTAACGCCCAGGGGCGTCTGCACACGGAAGAAGAGTTTGGCAATATTATTCTGAAAACGGCGCAAGACGGCTCGCTGGTACGCCTGCGCGACGTGGCGCGTATTGAAATGGGCTCTGGCAGCTATGCGCTGCGTTCCCAGCTCAACAACAAAGACGCGGTCGGGATTGGTATCTTCCAGTCCCCGGGCGCGAACGCCATCGATTTGTCTAACGCCGTGCGCGCGAAAATGAACGAACTGGCCACGCGTTTCCCGGAAGATATGAAATGGGCAGCACCGTACGACCCGACGGTTTTCGTTCGTGATTCCATTCGCGCGGTCGTGCAGACCCTGCTGGAAGCGGTGGTGCTGGTAGTACTGGTGGTGATCCTGTTCCTGCAGACCTGGCGCGCGTCAATTATTCCGCTGATCGCGGTGCCGGTATCGGTTGTGGGGACGTTCAGCATTCTCTACCTGCTTGGCTTCTCACTGAATACCCTGAGTTTGTTCGGGCTGGTGCTGGCTATCGGTATCGTCGTGGATGACGCCATCGTGGTGGTGGAAAACGTCGAGCGAAATATCGAAGAGGGGCTTTCTCCGCTTCAGGCGGCGCATCAGGCGATGCGTGAAGTTTCGGGGCCGATTATCGCGATAGCGCTGGTGCTGTGCGCGGTGTTTGTACCGATGGCGTTCCTCTCCGGGGTAACCGGCCAGTTCTACAAACAGTTTGCGGTGACTATCGCGATTTCGACGGTGATTTCCGCCATCAACTCGCTGACGCTCTCGCCGGCACTGGCAGCGCTGCTGTTAAAACCGCACGGCGCCCCGAAAGACTTCCCGACCCGGCTTATCGATCGTCTGTTCGGCTGGCTGTTCCGTCCGTTTAACCGCTTTTTCCACCGTAGCTCTAATGGTTATCAGGGACTGGTGGGGAAAACGCTCGGACGCCGTGGCGCGGTGTTTGTTGTTTATGTGCTGCTGCTGTGCGCGGCTGGCGTCATGTTTAAAGCGGTCCCCGGCGGGTTTATACCTACCCAGGATAAGCTGTATTTAATTGGCGGCGTGAAAATGCCGGAAGGTTCTTCACTGGCCCGCACCGATGCGGTGATCCGCAAAATGAGCGAAATCGGGATGAATACCGAAGGCGTGGATTATGCGGTCGCTTTTCCTGGGCTTAACGCGCTGCAGTTCACCAACACGCCGAATACCGGGACGGTCTTCTTTGGTCTGAAACCGTTCGATCAGCGTAAACACACGGCGGCGGAAATTAACGCTGAGATCAATGCCAAAATCGCTCAAATTCAGCAGGGCTTTGGTTTCTCCATTTTGCCACCGCCGATTTTAGGGCTGGGGCAGGGGTCGGGCTATTCGCTGTACATCCAGGATCGCGGCGGTCTGGGCTATGGTGCGCTGCAAAACGCGGTGAACACCATGTCTGGTGCGATTATGCAGACGCCGGGGATGCATTTCCCGATCTCAACCTACCAGGCTAACGTTCCGCAGCTGGATGTGCAGGTTGATCGAGATAAGGCGAAAGCGCAGGGCGTGTCGCTGACCGATCTGTTCGGTACGCTGCAAACCTATCTGGGATCGTCTTATGTGAACGATTTTAACCAGTTCGGGCGTACCTGGCGCGTGATGGCGCAGGCCGACGGGCCGTTCCGCGACAGCGTGGAAGACATTGCGAATTTGCGCACCCGTAATAATCAGGGCGAAATGGTGCCGATCGGCAGTATGGTGAACATCAGCACTACCTACGGGCCGGATCCGGTGATCCGTTATAACGGTTATCCGGCGGCGGATCTGATTGGCGATGCCGATCCGCGCATTCTCTCTTCGGCACAGGCGATGACGCAACTGGACGGAATGTCTAAGCAGATCCTGCCGAACGGGATGAATATTGAATGGACGGATCTGAGCTTCCAGCAGGCCACTCAGGGCAACACGGCGCTGATCGTCTTCCCGGTCGCGGTACTGTTGGCTTTCCTGGTGCTGGCCGCACTGTATGAAAGCTGGACCCTGCCGCTGGCGGTGATCCTGATCGTTCCGATGACGATGCTGTCCGCGCTGTTTGGCGTCTGGCTGACCGGGGGCGATAACAACGTCTTCGTGCAGGTGGGGCTGGTGGTACTCATGGGGCTGGCATGTAAAAACGCCATTCTTATCGTTGAGTTTGCGCGCGAGCTGGAGCTTCAGGGGAAAGGAATTATGGAAGCGGCGCTGGAAGCGTGCCGCCTGCGTTTACGCCCGATTGTGATGACCTCCATCGCCTTTATTGCCGGGACGATTCCGCTGATCCTCGGCCATGGCGCAGGCGCAGAAGTGCGCGGTGTCACCGGGATCACGGTGTTCTCCGGGATGCTGGGCGTGACGCTGTTTGGTCTGTTCCTGACGCCGGTGTTTTACGTGACGCTGCGTAAATTCGTTACGCGCGGCAAACCGGTCAACGACGTTTTACCTGCCTAGGTTTTTACAGGGCACAAAAAAACCGCCTTCTCGTTAAGGCGGTTTTTTTTCGTATCAGGAAGGGCATGGCTACGCTTTTTTATGCAGGCCTTCAATTTCAGGCACCGGATCGCACCCGCTGGTATCGGCTTTTTTGACCTTTTCCAGCGCGCTGGCCACGGTATGTTGAGCCAGAACCTCTAACGAAGCCTGCTCCGCTTCATCGGCGATAGATTTGAAGTACCAGCACGCATTGGCGCTGACGACGCAGCGAGCCGGTACGTCAGGACGCGACGCCCACAGCTTTTTATCTTCTATGACAGAAACATAGATATCACGCAGGGTGATCTTATCCGCCGGACGACCAAGATGAATAGAACCGTTACGGCCAAGGGTTGAGACGATAATGCCGTCACGCGTAAGCGGAACCATTAACTTGCGGATAAAGCTCGGATTTGCTTCCAGTCCGTAGGCCAGAATCGCACTCGTCGAACGTTCACCCGATTGCTCCGCCATCGCTACGCTGAGAACCATCTGCAAAGCTGTCGGGAAGCGGTAATCTAACATTTCATTGTCCTGGGTTGCGGTGAATCTTGTTCTTTTTGGCACCGCAGAGGTGAATAATCAATAAGTAACAATATAACAAATACGGCAATTTTTTTGAAGCAGACAACGCCTGACCTGGTCCGTAAAAAAGCGTTTACGCTTCGCGTCGAATGGCAGCATAAGACCCATCCATACGCTTTACCGATTGTATAAGCATCGTCTATTTCATCATGGCGACTGATAAAAATATTATGAAAAAATGCTGATCGAATCGCCGCTGATTTTTTGAGCACATAAAGGGAATGACATTATCCTCGCCAGAAGAAACAGGAGTCAGACCTATCCTGTCATTCATACATTAAAAAGCGGGAACGGGTCTGGTTTCTGTTTGAGTTGCCCGGCAATCTCGTTGAGTTTCAAGAGTGCTTGCTTTAACTGGCTGAACTCCGTTCCGCCAATACACAACCTGACGCCGTACTGATCCGACTGTTGACCCACTTCAGTTGAGGCCGGTGCTGTCACTTTGATGCCTGTCGCCAGCGCTGCATTGTAGAAAGAGTGCGCGTCATCGCGTGAAAACGGTAACCAGAGATGAAAGCTGGGCAGCCCCGAGCGATAAACGTGCTCTCCTAAAATGTCGATAGCGAGTTGGTAACGACGCCGGGTTTCGTGTTCAATTGCGAGGGTGACGGTTTCTGCTGTGCCATCAATCAGCCATTGCTCCATGATGGAACTGCTTAGCGGAGAGACCATCATCGCCGTTGCCCTCAGCATGGATTCTGCTCGTGAATACAGCGTCTCCGGTACCAGCAGCCCGCCAATCCGCAATGCTGGATTAAGGATCTTAGATAGGCTATTCACATATAAGGTGATATCGGGGGCGATTTTGGCAATCTGTGGCAATTCTGTCGTGCTCATCAGCCGATAAACATCATCCTCAATAATCTTTATGCCCCTTTCCCGACAAACCCGAACCAGTTCCTGACGGCGGGCCAGGCTCATAATGCGTGTGGACGGACTTTGTAAGAGCGGCGTGACATAGACAGCACCGCCTTTTTCCGCATTTTCATCGAGGATCTTTTCCAGAACAGAGACATTCATGCCTTCGTCATCCATCGGGATCCCCACTAATGTGAGCTTCAGTAAATGCGACAGCTGAATCAGCCCTGAATAGGTTTGAGCCTCAACGTACAGTCGGCCAAAAGGTTCACAGACCGTAGACAACGCTACAGAGAGCGCATGCTGAGCACCGTTCGTTAAGATGAGATGCTGGTAATCTGCCGGGACACCCAGACGACTGAACCACTGCGCAAGAAGCCGCCGGTGTTCATCATGGCCCGTTGCCGGGGCGTAAGTGTTAAACATATCCATGTCAGGACGCCGGGCGAGGGTGGTGAGTGTCTTACTCAGTGACCGGGAGGTCAGTGCTGCTGGCGGGGTGTTTTGCGACAGGTCGATAAAGGTTCGGCTTCTGGAATTGGCCAGCGCGACAAACATTCCGCTGCCCTTAACGCTTCGAACCAGACCCCGTCTCTCCAGGATCCCATAGGCTTTCGTTACAGTACCCACCGCGATACCGAGCGTATCTGCCAGTTCACGATGCGCCGGAAGGCGCGCACCGAGCCTCAGCAGGCCTGAAAGAATATCGTCTGACAACGCCTGGACCAGCCGATCGGTAGGGGATGAATTGCCTTCTGCAAGACGGGGTTGCCACGGAGAACGTTCGCGCATGAGATTACCATAAGTGTAATGTGACACTATTTATATTTACTGATAGTGTCACATATTTTATTCTGGCGCCAGTATTTGAAATAGACGAAATGAGCGAAACGCATGAGTGAACAACGTGTGGATGTCAGTTCTGCCAGACCATTACTGGATAAGAGTGAAACGAAGAAAAAAGAAATCCTTCGTGGCCTGAAAGATGGGTTACCCGTATTACTGGGCGTGATCCCGTTTGCGCTGGTGTTGGGTGCGCAGGCAAGCCATAAGGGGCTCACGCCTCTCGACGTTCCCTTGATGACAGGATTAAATTTTGCCGGCGGGTCTGAATTTGCCGCCATACAAATCTGGACGTCGCCGCCACCTTTTTTACTTATTATGGCCGTAACATTACTGGTAAACAGTCGTCATATTTTAATGGGGGCGACGCTGGTTCCCTTACTTTCTCGTTTTCCAAAACGAAAAGTCTTACCTGCGCTTTTTTTTATGACGGATGAGAGTTGGGCACTCAGTTATAATGACGCGCATTCCAGAAATAACAAAACGGCGCCGCTGTTCAGCATGCCATATTATATGGCGGTCTCTTTATCTTTCTATACGATGTGGGTTTTCTGTACCGCACTCGGCGCGTTAATTGGCCCAGTGCTGGGCGATGTTCACCAGTATGGTTTTGATATGGCCTTTCCGGCGGTCTTTCTTGTGCTGGTCAGAGGCATGTGGAATGGCATTCGTAAAGCTGTGCCCTGGATAATCAGTCTGGTCGTCTCCGTGGCGGTATGTCATTTTATTGCCGGCCTGTGGTACGTCATTGCTGGCCCTTTAGCAGGATTAGCCGTTGCCGCATTTTTAGGGGGAGAGGATGCCTGATTATCAGACCTTCATCGCCATCGTATTAATGGCACTCACCACGTATGCAACGCGTGTGACCGCTTATCTTATATTACGAAACCGGGTGCTTACGCCCAGGGCGATGACGGTACTTAAATCCTCTCCCGGTTGTGTCATGCTGGCTTTCATTGCGCCTTTTTTTGCCTCCGGAAATCCTGCAGATCTGATCGCGTTAGGGTTAACGTTGATTGTTGCAATGCGCTTTTCAATGCCGGTGACGGTGATCTCCGGCGTGATGTTTGCCTTTATACTTCGCTATTATTTAGGGTAAGTTTCCAGACCTGGCGCGCAACCAAAAACAGAACCGACTTCCCACATTCCATTCTCCGCCGCTTTGCGCGACGTGGTAATGTTGGCGTCGAACAGGTTCTGCGTTGAGGATCCCGCTATGACCACGTTTTATCAACTGACAGCCACCCGTCTGGATGGAGAGCCTGTCGCTATGCTCGACTTCGCTGGCAAGGTGGTGTTGGTCGTGAATACCGCCAGCCAATGTGGCTTCACGCCACAATACGGCGGCCTTGAGGCGCTTTATAAGAAATACGCCGCTCAGGGGCTGGTGGTGCTTGGCTTCCCCTGCAACCAGTTCGGTAAACAGGAGCCCGGTGATGCCGACGACATCGCCAGGACCTGTCACATTCATTACGGTGTGAGCTTCCCGATATTTGAGAAAATCGAGGTCAACGGAGCCGCAGCGCATCCGGTGTTTCGCTATCTGAAAAACGAATTGCCCGGCGTGCTGGGGGGACGAATCAAGTGGAACTTCACCAAGTTCCTGATCGGACGCGACGGTAAACCGCTCAAGCGTTTTGCGCCGATCACCACCCCCGAGAAAATGGAAGCCGCAATCCTTGCTGCGCTTGAACGCTAAGCATTGTGGTCATGATGGCCTGAACTCAGGGGGTATTCATTGCAGGGGCGTTTATCGCGCATCGCAGACGCCATGTCCGCATCTAAAATAGCACTCACGGAAAGATGTCACTCCCTCTCCTCATGCTATATCTCCATAAACATACCCATTAATGAAAGGACGTATGGAGATGCTGAGAGGCAAAAGAGCGGTTATTACGGGTGGGGGCAGGGGATTTGGTCAGGCGCTGTGCGTATGGCTGGCGCGGGAAGGCGTTGAGGTAGATTTTTGCGCGCGGCGGGCTGATGATATTCAACAAACCTGCAGTCTTATCACTGCTGAAGGCGGTATGGCAAAAGGGTATATCTGTGATTTAACCCGGCCTGAATCCGTTTCTGCGTTTTCTTCACAGCTATTAACTTCAGACAAGCCCATAGATATTTTAATTCTCAATGCTGCCCAATGGTTGTCAGGAACGTTAGACGACCAGCCTGATACCGACATTATTAATACCGTCAGTTCCGGCCTGACAGCGTCGATTCTTCTGACGCAGGCTCTGTTGCCTGGGTTAAGACGTTCAGACAGTGCTGATATCGTCTCAATTATCTCTTCCTGCGGGATCCCGAATTTCACGGATTCAATTGCGCACCCCGCTTTTTTCGCCAGCAAACATGGGCTCAGCGGATTTACAACAAAACTCGCACAGCAATTGTCCGAAGAAAATATACGGGTTACCGGACTGTACCCTCCTGATTTCGAACTTACAGGGTTAGATTCGAGTGTCGATAGCCAATGCAGAATGGGAGAGCGACTCTTGAACGGGCGATCGGTCTGGGAAGCGATTCGTTTTGTGTTAGTTCAACCGCGTAGTTGCCATATAAGTAGCCTCTACTTTCAAGGTCCAACCCGCGAAGACCTGAGTGATAGGGTCTAAATCGGGTGATGTTAAACAAAACAGTCTACGCACAGAGCAGCATGTTGATACCAGATGAAACAGGCTGCTCTGTGCCTTAAGTGGATGCGTTGAGTCAATATGGGGGTTATGGCAAATCAGGGGTTATGACAATTCAAGGATCCCGACAGGATATCCGGAAGTTGACATTAAAGGGGTGAAATTGTCTCAACAACATGCTGGAAAACGTAAGGGTCAGAAAGTAGCTTAAATTCTTCATCATCCGGGTAAGTGACTGCCACATGATAGTTTTCTCCAGCAAATGCCTTCACTGACTGCAGATCCTGCCAGTAAGTTGCCAGAAAGAAATGCTCCCAACTTCCCTGCGTTTCTCTGCGAACGAACGCGCCTTTGTTCCCCGATATGCTCCTGGAATGCTCTACCCCTGTTTTTTCAAGGTGTTTTGCAAAACCTTCCGCATGTTCAAGCGGAACACATCCATGCCAGGTCCTTACAATCATTAGTGTTCTCTCTTTAGGAATGGTGAGGGTATAACCATATCATCAGAAAGCACCTCATGGTGTGATTAACGAAGAGCGTTATCTCACACATCGATTTATCGGACATTCTTCACCTTGCTTCAGACTGAATCTCATGACCACGATAAATTTAGGTCACTTCCGTTTTTCGCTCACAGTTGCATCCAGCCGCTGTGTACCGCTAGCGGCAAACATTAGTGCTCTGAGGAGGGAAGCGCTGCAGCGCTCTTTGTTGAGATAGCTCCCTCACTTCGGTTTTCCTTACGCTATGATAAATCATTATATTTTGCTCAAGGGCCATACATGAACATCTCCATCTGCAGACCAGACGAATATGATGATTTGGCTGATATTTTTATCGAAATGGAAACCTACTATAACCAGACGCTTTGCCTGTCCAGGCGTGATATGTCCGTGTATCTGAGGGATAAGATCTTTGCAGCCGACTCCGGTACCGAAGTTCACAAAGTGGTTTGTGATGGAGTTATCGCTGCGTTCTCATGTGTATCAGTAATGTACCCCTCTCCGCGATTTAGTGGGCAAATGTTTATCAAAGAGCTTTTTGTCTCTGCACCTTTCAGAAGGGCTGGAATTGGGAGAGGGCTGATGAGTTTTATAGCCAGTCGTGCTATAGAACGCGGGTGCTTTCAGCTCGACTGGTTATCTGTGACAGCAGACCCACTGGCGCAGACGTTTTATGAGTCTCTCGGTGCTCAGATTATCAGGAGCGTTAACTATCATCGGATTTCAGGCCCATCAATAGATAAGCTTGCCCGTCGTGCCAACTGAAGCATTCAGGCAAAGATACTCCCCGTTGAAAACCATATCATTATGGAAGGTCCGCTTCTCATTCATAGCGGACCTTCTGCTCCGTTAGTTTGGCCGCTTTATGCCAGCAGCGGACGTAGGCTGAATTGAAAGTAGCCATGATGTGTTTTCATTATGACCGGTTACGTTAGAATAGCCTCGTTGAAAACGATAGAGCTGGAGTAAAAATGTTTGCTGATTTTGGTATCGTGAATTTCTGGACGTATCTACTTGGTGCGACACTGATAGTCCTTGCCCCCGGCCCTGAGACCATGTTCGTGATTAAAACAAGCATTACGAGCGGCATCAAACGAGGCTTTGCTGCAATATTTTCCATTCTCATGAGTGACGTACTTCTGGTTCTGCTGGCATGGTGTGGGCTGGCCGCGGTTATAAGCTCAACTCCTGCCTTGTTTAACGCCATCAAATACGCAGGTGCTGCCTATCTTTTCTATCTCGGTGTCCAGACGATACGCGCTATCTTTAAGCCAGCTCTCGAAACGAGTCAGGAAAATAAATCTTCAGCTGATGCTAAGGAGATCATCGGGCGCGGAATGCTGGTTACTCTACTGAATCCAAAGACGCTGCTGTTCTATATCTCTTTCTTCGCCCAGTTCATCAATGTTCAGGCTGAACACTCCTGGATGGCGTTTATCATTCTTGCTGCAGTAATGTTCGCAATTACTCTCGTTTATTTCGGTTTCCTCGTTTTCTGCGGCTCTTATCTGCTCAGCCGTCTGAAAGGCAACCGTAGGTTATCAACCATTGGAAACGCGCTGGTAGGTATGTTCTTCATTGGATTTGCAGCGCGACTCGCAAGCGCAACTTCCTGACAAGACAGCTAAACCGCCTCACGGCGGTTTTTTTTACGTTCTTACGCTGGATGGGACGGCCGCTCTTCGCTCACAGCGGACTTTATGCTCGGTGAGTTCGCCCGCTCTGTGCCAAAAGCAGGCATTTCTCCTTCGCAACCATTATGTATTAATCACTGGGGGTCAGGTCGTTTTCTATGAGGTCTATGCATTTTCTGAATGCCAGTTAAACGCAAACGTGATGACTGGTAAGAGAGTTACTGACGTAGCGGTGAATCATCAACGCTGGCGGGTCATTTGCAGGAGGAGCGTTTACTGTTCCAAACCAGACAGGATTAGCCGGGCAGACGGAGCCACAAATGTAGGCAGGTATGTCCGCAAATGTACCAGCTATTGGTCTATGGACATGGCCTGTAGAAATGGCGAGTAGTCTGGTCGGGGAGCGTCTTATCAAATCTTCCATCTCAGTTAGACCTCTGCACATAGTTTCGTCTAGCGTTGGTATGCCAGATGCAAATACATGATGGTGCAAAAACAGCAATGAAGGAGGGCTGTCTGCGTCGCTAAATTGATTATCCAACCATTCCAGATGGTCAGTCACACTGCCGTAATCCTTATAATTAACCGTCGAATCCAGACCAATCAGGCGAATGCCACCGGTATTATGAATTAAGTGCAGGGCTTCTCCTTGGGCATCGTGCGCCCATCTATTTTCATCCCAAACAGAACGCATCAGACTGCGGTCGTCTGAGTTACCCGGCAGGATATACGAAGGGTAATTTTGCTGATTCAGGCGGTCAGCTATCTGTACATAACCTTCCTGCCAATACCCATCCGTTAGATCACCTGTAAGTACCAGTACGTCCGGTTGCAGATGCGTAAGCCAATTTAATATCTGGTCGAACCGAAACAGATGATCATTCTCGGGTGAGGCGTGAATGTCTGAAACCTGCGCTATCAGCATAAAGGCCTCATACGATTATTGTGTGGGGAACAAGATCGTGATACATGGCCATAAATCCGGTTTCAAATTTCATTTTTTCACCACTATGGCAACAATGGACAGATTAATTAGGATCGGTAATTCAAAAGTTACGCTGAATCAAACTGGCTCCGAAGGCGGTCGGGAATTCACAGTAAATCGCTAAGTTTAATTTCTAATGCTCAGAGCCAATGTTAGCAGGGATGCGTAAGGTCCGCTTTTCGCTCAAAGCGGACTTTCCGTTCCCACCTGCCTTTTGCCTTGAACTCCTTCCTGCCGTATTTCCCTCAGCCTTCCATACGATTAGACAGCCCGGATCCGACATTGGTATTTTTCGGATCTTAGAAGCAGAAGAGAGGTTAAGGTCTTTTGCCTGACGATCACTGATGTGAAAGCCAGGAGAACCATCTTCTGCATTTCAGCCAACGCAACCCGGCTGTGATCTTGAGATCTGACTTGGCCTTCCAGATCTCGGGAAAGGAGAAGAAAGATTGTTGCAATGGACGCTTAAAATAAGCGAATTGTTGCTCTCATCTGATAAGTCATCCTGACGGCGAATCTACCCACATCATTTTCACCCTGAACATCCGTGCGATCCATCTGCCCCTCGATCTGGATTTCAGTGGGTGGAGCGCGACGGAGATCGTCAGAGTCGGAAAGCATCATCCTGTGCCCCGTCCGGCTGACCCGGAGTTCGTTCGCGCAGCGTGAAAACGCTGATCCTGACTTTATGGAGTCGTGCAGCGAGGTGGCCAGCGACGAAAGACGATTTAACCTGTGAATACGATCCGGTGTTATTGTGGGAGATAAACGGTTGAACTCGGGAACGCAAAGTCAGCATTCCTGCTATGGACGATACTGATGATTTTCATAAACACTTTTTGCTGCACCGCCAGCCACTCGCTCCATACCGTTGTATACGTGAAGCAGTACACCATAATATTCAGCGAAGAATCGCCAAAATTATTAAAGTTGACCAGCAGTGTCTGACTTTGATCGATATCCGGGTCTTGAGCCAGAAACGTGTGAATATCATTCACGATATCGGCAATTTTCTCAGCATCCTCATAACGTAAACCAACCGTGGTCTCGATGCGCCGGTTCAGCATTCGCCCCGGATTCTCGACCGTGATATCAGCAAAAACGGAGTTGGGTATATACATTGGCCGGTTTTCAAACGTCATTACTTTGGTTAAGCGCCACCCAATTTCAGCCACGACACCCTCAATATTCCGGTCCGGTGAACGGATCCAGTCACCAATGTTAAATGGTCGGTCAAAATAGAGCATGATGCCGGCAAAAAAATTACTCAGTATGTCCTTACCTGCCATCCCGACGGCAATCCCACCGATACCACCAAAGGCGAGCAGGCCGGAGAAACTCATTCCGAAATGCTGACCAAAAATCAGCATGGCTATCAGAGTAACGGTTATCTTCAGCACCCGGGTGATAACCCGCGAGTCTGTCACATCATGTCCTTTATTAATCTGGCGGATTTCAAAATAATCAATAACCAGAAACAGTTTTCTCAGGAACAAAAGAGCGATCAGCGTGATACCGAATAAATTCACCGCCGTTCGTGAGAGGTATCTGATGTGCAAATCAGCAATTCCGTCATACAAATAATCTGTGCCAAGAAGTATAATTCCTGACCATAAAGCAAAACCCAGCAGGTGCTCAGTAAAACGGTACCGAATATTCCGGAAGTTCACTCCCCGGCAGGTGATAACCCCCAGGACAGGAATAGCGAAGATCATGAAAATTATCCCCACTGAATTATGAATAAACAGTTCACCGGACATCGTCGACTCCTTTCGTATTCGCAACCGTTAAATTTTACGCTTTTCAGTTCAGGGAACACAACCGGATAAATTTTCTTTCTTGCGTTTTATATCTGTCTCCCTGAAAAAGGGATTTATAGCGCGTCCAGATCGGGGAACGCAGAAGAACGGTCCCGACAAACAGGCTCTGACTGATATTCTGCGGCCGTCCTGATGCCGCTGTTCCCTGAAACCAGGCGGCAGCGGACATCAGTACGGAGAATAAAGCGGAGCCATTCGGGACCGGGATGCTGTTCACCTCATCACGAACGATACAGCGCGTGCCGGAAACAAGATTTCGTCAGGCATGATACTGGCGACCTGTAATTCGCGGCTTTTTTGGCGCGGAATACCGGGTACATACTGCGCTGGTCAGCGAGAGACATTAAGGATGCTGAAGATTGGCTTTCGCCGTAAACAACCGTTAATTTCGCATTCAGATATATATAACAATATTCACAGGCCACACCCGGAAATGAATTGAAAAACGCATGATCTTTAACGGTATTAGTTACCAGCATTAAAAAACGGTGACTTAATGTCCGGTTTTATTTACAGGAGTCTGTCTTATGTAACTTAAATGTTACTCCTGTTTTCTGGGAGGGGGCGTTACATATGAAGTAATAAAGGTTTAACTGTACCCGGTAGCTGTAAATAAGAAATTCACATTTTTTAATCCTTCAGGAGCTAATATGACTGACAAACATATATTTTCAGCGCAGGATTGTGATCATGGTATATATTTGCTTGAGAAAAGCATGAGTTTTATGTGGGCTGCTGCACTCCGGTCTGTCACGTTACTGGGCGTGGCCGAACATCTTACCAGTGGGCCTAAATCATGCGATGAACTGGCCGATATGCTGAAACTTGACGCCCAGGCACTTCTGCGGGTAATGCGGATCCTTGCCTCCGGCGCTGTGTTTAAGGAATTCCCGGAAGGTTATTTTTCCCTTACCCCTGCGGCCCACTTTCTCTGTAAGGACCACAGCCATTCATTGCGGTCAGCGATACTGATGCTCACGGATAAAACATTCTGGGAGCCTGCAGGTCATCTTGACAGGGCGCTTAAGGGGGAAGATGTCTTTAGCAGTCTTTTCGGGATGCCGTTCTATGACTACTGGACTAAGGAAAAGCACTCCCGTGGTGAGTATGATTTTCATGCTGGTATGTCATCGATGTCGACAGTGGAAAACGAAATTATTGCTGACGCCTATGATTTCCCGCACGGAGCAACGGTCGCGGACATTGCTGGAGGATATGGAAATCTGCTTTTACGGGTGTTACGTAAGGACAGCTCATTGCGTGGTATTTTGTTCGATCAGTCAGATATTCTGAGTAAAAACGTGCTTCATCAGCTCAAGGACGATACCCGTTGGGACACGGTCTCAGGTAGTTTTTTTGAAAAATGCCCTACTGCAGATATCTATATGCTGAAGTATATCCTCATGGACTGGTCAGATGAAAAGGCCTGCCAGATCCTGTCGAGTTGTCGTCGGGCCATGCGAGCTGATTCGAAATTATTAATTATAGAACCCGTTATAAAGGATAAAGATAATGAGGATGGCCGGTATGAAATTGACATGCTTCTTCTGGCAAGCTTTGACGGCGGGCAGGCCCGTACAGAACAGGCGCTGGGGAAAATGTTGGATGGCGCAGACCTGAAAATCAGTAACATTATTCATACACACAGTTATTTATCCATAGTGGAGGCAGTAATCAGGTAAACCTGTATCTTGATTCAGGTTTTCTCGTTTCTTAACGTCGACCTCTACGGAAGAAATTGTTTTTTTTAGCACAGCCCCATTTCATATGGTTTTTATCTATAAATTCAGAAAGTTAACGAGAAATGGGGCAACTAAGGTTGATACAAGACATTAAATCTCCTTTTCGTCATCGGTCAGAAGATGACCGCCATTTTGACAATACAATCTCTTCATAGGTAGTGCGGTATCTTCATCGGACTGGAAACGGTTACGCCAACAAACGGCCAGAACAGCAGGGTGGAAATGCCAGATCTGCGGTGGAAAGGGACCACGATGGCCTGTGGAGTGCAATGAAATCTGGCATTACGACGATGACAGGCAGTGTCAGCCCCTCACCGGGCTCATCGCGTTATGCCCTTCATGCCATGAAGTCAAACACATGGGGTTCAGCGAGCTCTGGGGTAAAAAGAACGAAGTGGTGGCTCATCTGGCTCTTCTCAACGGCTGGTCTCTTCAGGGCGCATTTGACAATATGGATGAGGCCTTTGACGTGTGGCGGGAACGCTCTCGTCATGCCTGGCAACTGGATATCTCGTGGCTCGAAACGCAGGGGATTACACTCGAGGATGAGACAGCAGCAGAGGGCGACAACATCCCTGCTGAGAATCAGCTTTCGCTGGAGCTTGAGGTTCCGCCTGTCGCGACGGAGAGCACTGCAGTGCCCGCCGTCGGTGAACAAGAGAGCATCTCCGGCGATGAGAGGCCAATCCAGAAGGACAAACCTGTATCCCGCTCATCGTCCGTAGGGTCAACGTTCTGGTCAGTCTGCCAGCGGGTGTTCTACCAGGTGAAAAAGGTGATACGGGAGCAGTGGTGATTAAACCTGTGGCGACGCATTCCCGGTGAGAGAGCCGAATGAAAATGCATCACTTTTTTCAGGACGTAATTTCGATCTGACTGGCGATGAGCGCATCCACTTTACTCTGTACCGGCGTCAGCAGATCGACATCGGTCTTCCGGTACATGCAGGGAGACGATAACGCTATAGCGCGCTTCAGAGCGTGTCGAGTCTTCCACCAGCGCTGACTGTAGGGTTAGCGGTTTGGTTGTTGGCAAGGGAAGGGCAATGTTGTCGCATGAGATATGCCATTGATGTTCACGGGTGGGAATGTGCGTCCGCTCTGTGCCAATAGCGGACGTTATGCTAATCATTGATGAGATGATTTGGTTGGAGCGTACGCTTAGCCAGCTTCTTTTGCAGAATGATAACGATGATGGGGAACCCTGATGCGGAAATTGCACATACCCCCAGCAACGTGTTCATATTTTGTTGTGCTATGGAGTTCCCAGGTAATAGAAAAGCAGACAGAAAAAATGCGACAGTTGTGATCAGGTACATTATTGATGACTGCAATGAAGAAAATCCCGCTCGTTGCCTGTCATCAGGAAACTGAATACTCACCGCCGAGGAGGAAACCAGACGACTGTAAGATGCACCGAGAAATAAAATAATAAATAGCGTCGGATTCGAATAGCCCATAACAGGTATTAGCAAAGCGAGTAAAAAAACGAAAGTTGACCCTGTAGCCAGACTCACAGGAGAAAAATGCGGAGTTAGCGCACCTGTCATTTTTGTTGACAGGTATCCTGCTATGCCCCCGGCGAAAAACAGCCATGGCAGCAGGTATTGAGAGCCCCCCAGCTGTTGGGTCATTAATGGTACCAAAACTGGAATGACCAGCATCGGGCTAAACTGTACCAGCGCATTACTGGAAGCGAACAGTAAAGTATTAACGTCGAGAGGCAGTGCGTGAGGTGTATCGAAAGAGACTGTATCCTGAGGGATGATGGAAACAATCAGTGGCAGTGCCAACAAACACAGCGTACTGGTTAGCCACAAAGCGACATGCCAGCCGTAATGAGCACACAAAAATAGTATCGTGGGCATTCCGACAATACTTACCATCGAAAATGATGCAATTACCGTCGCCAACAATTTCCCTCGCAAGTTAGTTGGTGCGAGATTTATCAATATACTGATACTCACCCCCATAGTTGTGCCTCCAACCAATCCGGCACAGAATCGTAATGTAAGCAGAAGGCTAAAGCTGGAGGTAAATGTCGTCAAAAGTGTCAGCAGGCCGAGTAGTGCCATATTGGCGATTAAGAAACGTTTCTTATTGAAACGACCAATCCAGTAAAAGGCGATAATTCCCGACAGGACCGCCCCGGAGGTGTACATGCCCGATACGTAGCCAGAGAATGACACGGGAACGGCGAAGTCTGCTGCCATAAAAGCAAAAACAGGGTTGAACATCATATATTCCAGCGCATTTGTGAACTGGATAAAAGCCATGACAACCGCTATCCGGATGAGGGCTTTATGATTAAACGTTGTTGTGACCGATGACATAACAAGCGACCTGTGGGTAAAAGATATCCGAGTTTAACTGCTTTCAATCTTGTCCAGTAGATGGTAAAAATGGCACGTATTGTTATCATTTATGGGATAGTCTATGCGACCAGCTCTTGATTTTAATACCCTGAAAGTTTTCATTGCGGTGGTTGAAAGAGAAAGTTTTGTTGGGGCATCTAAAGTCCTTGAAATGCCGACATCAAACGTTAGTCGTTGTATTTCTCAGCTAGAAGACAGACTGAATCTTCAGCTCATTGAGCGCAGCACCCGACATATGAAACTCACACAAGCGGGGCACCTGCTCTATTCCCGGGCGAAGCCATTAATGGATGCACTTGAGCAGACTGAAACAGAATTAACGTTGCGGCAGATGCAACTCAAGGGGCCACTACGTATCTGTATTCCCAATGAAATAGGTCCTGCACTGCTGGGGTCTGTGATTGCCGATTTCGCCTGCCAGCACCCGGATCTGGAAATTAGCTGTGCCACAAATTTGTCTGGTCTTGAATCCCTGAGAGACGATCTGGATTTAGCCATCATTGTGAGCCGTGGCCAGATGGATGACGGTGATTACATAGCCCGTCATCTGGTGACGATCCCTTGCACCATCGTTGCAGCCCCCTCCGTCATTCAGCGTCATGGCATACCATCTCGTATACAGCAATTTGAAGAATTACCCTGTATTACCACGGTAAATGCACTTAAAGGTGCTCCTTGGCAGTTTGTGAATAAAAAGGGGGGATTTGAGACGATAAAGGTTAAAGGCCAGTACCGGGTAAACAGCGGAGAGATGGCAGGACGCGCGGCGGTAGCGGGTGTTGGTTTCGCTATTCTTTCGAAACAGGCCTGCCAACCCTACATCGATGATGGACGGCTGATCGAGACTAAGTTTGAACAACCGCCAGCCCCACTTCAATTGTACGCACTTTATTCAGACAAGCGTTATTTGCCCGCTAAAACACGAGCGCTTATTGAATACATACAGCAGAATTTGAGCAATACACCCATAGCAGCCTGCTGATGCTGCAATAGGCTGCTTAGTACCAGAAGCGGACGTTAACTCGCGCGCATGTCTGCTATGTGCCACAAAAAATCATTGAAAATAATGAAATATCTTTATGAAGGAGATGATTTAACCGCCAATAGACCAACTGTATGTTTTCAATATTAAATGTGGTTTGTGAGTAAACTACTCACAATTTAAAATTTGTACTATCATAAAAACATGTTACTAACGGTGAGTAATTGATTATGGACCTTTCAGCAAAGCCAGAGCAGCTTAAGATATCTGATTTTCAAAACATCGAAGTAAAAAAATCCGAAAGCCAGCTATTAACGTCACAAACAATTGAAACCATGAGTACTTTCCCTGTTTGGGACGTTAATAAAAGTAGTAACATTTTTATTTTTAGCATTTCATGTGGTGATTCTGTTGATAGATTTATAAAGGATGTATTTCCTAGGGTGCAAAGGAAAGAGCCCTTCATTCTGGCAAACATTCTAAGACATGACCATGATCTCAATGTTTGGACGCGAATATTTAAACTTAAGCATAATTACAGAATGGTATTGATAAATAAAATATTCCAAGATTCATTTAAGAGGGGAGCTGGGTTTTCCATGAAAAGCATTCATAAAGTAATTGATGAATATTTGTCGTCCGTGCCACTTGTACAGGTATATTCTGGATACGACACGAAGACGGCTGCCTTGTCAGGTATACTGACCAGTGTTGCATTAAAGGAAATTTATAGTGTAACCACCACCCCTGTTGTGACAGTACTTAAGTGAGGAATTTCAAATGGAAATTTCACGTAGAGAATTTGTCCTATCAGCATTTACTTTATCTTTGATTTCGATTTACCCCAAACTTTCGTATGCATGCGATATTTCTTCTGTTTTTGATAAAATGAACCCCGCAACTAAAATAGCGCTTGGATTAGTTACTGTGGCGGCTATTTATTTAGTCCCTCAGATAGTTCCTGTGGCTATTATTGCTGGTGCTATTGCATACACCATATCACAATTTCCGGGATCTGAAGATTTAGGGAATATTCTTTGTAGTCATTAGAGCAGATGATCTCGTCGAGCCCACAACAATAATATGTAGCGGATGGAACTAATTTTGACTCAGCAATGGCTATTCATCATGAAATTCATAAGGTCTGTTTTATTGTAAGATCAGTAAATTTCCTTTTTTTTAAGAACCTGAATTTGTAATTAGCCATCTGTATGAAATCAATTTGGCTTTTTTGGAATCCTGGATTCAGAAGGTCCGTCTGTGGCAATGTCCGCTTTTCGCTCACAGCGGACCTTGCGATGTCTTGGTTTGCCACTTCGTTCCAAATGCAGACGTTGAAACAATAATGTCACCGTTGCGTGATGAAACAGATGACGACTGATGGTTATCTTTGTAAGGTAAGTGATGACTCGAAAGACAAAGAATCTAATCATGGGCAGATTTCAAGGAAAACGCATACTTATAACTGGTGGTACTAGCGGCATGGGATTTGCAGGCGCAAAGCGCATCGTTAGTGAGGGCGGTCATGTTGCCATTACCGGGCTCAATGATGAAAGGCTGAATCGCGCCCGTAGCATGCTGCCGGGATCATCTCTTATTCTGAAAAACGATGCTGCCAGCGAAGCAGATATAAGCGATCTTCAGGCAGCGATAAGCGGCTGGGGTTCACTCGACGGATTATGGCTTAATGCTGGATTTGCAGAAGTAGGTTCACCGGAATCTGTGACAGCTGATGTTTTTAACCGCATGATGAATGCTAACGTACGTGGCCCGATGCTACAGCTTGCAGCTCTTTCGGGATCACTCAATTCAGGTGCGTCTGTTCTTGTCACTTCATCTTCTTCTGTATATGAAGGTGCGGCAATGACCAGCCTGTATGCAGCAACTAAAGGGGCAGTTGTCGCAATGGTTAAAAGCTGGGCCTCTGCGCTGGCTGGGCGCGGTATTCGGGCCAATACGCTGGTTCCGGGTCCGATTGAAACGAACTTTAGACATTTCATGCCGGAGGAATCGCGTCAGCAGTTTGAGAATTTTGTTGTCAGCCAGGTCCCTCTCGGCCGGGCAGGAACAGCGGAAGAAGCATCTGCTGTCGCACTCTTTCTGCTTTCAGATGACGCATCCTATGTAACCGGCAGCCAGTACGCCGTAGATGGCGGACTTGTGCGTTACTAGCTATTGCAAGAACGGCACATCATTTCCTGAAACAGGTCCTCATAGCCCCACTGTAGAGGTGGGGAAAATAACGGTTACCTTCTTTTATAAATAAACAATCCGTTACTTCAGAGTCGTCCGCTTTTCGCTCGTAGCGGATCTTACGGCTCTCATGTCGGTCCGCTTTGTGTCATAAGGGGACTTAGCGCCAGTAAATTATTCTCCTGACCTAAACACGTATTCACAAATGAATATGATTGACGATAGGGAACCTTATCGTTATTAATATTTAATACTTTCAGTACCATAAACTTGAGATGTCCAATATGATTTCTTTCCGACCGATGACAAAAGATGAGTATCCTGCTTACCTCGAATATTTTGTTAATGATTATGCATGTGAAATCGAAGCAAACTATGGGGAATCCCTTCAAGATTCTCTTGCCAGAGCAAAGCAGGAGATTTCGGAAATGCTTCCCGAGGGAGTGAACACACACGGGCAAGTATTAATGTGTATTATTTTTCAGTTGGACAAAGCGCAAAGTCATGTAGGTTATCTATGGTACAAACCAGACTCAACTAAGCGCACTGCTTTTATCTACGATTTTCATATTTTCAACTCCAACCAAGGGTTGGGACTTGGCAAACAATCTCTACGTGCTTTTGACGAGTATTTGCAGGACAAAGGTTTTAAAGAGATCAGATTGCGCGTGGCAGGTGATAATGCTCGTGCCCGACATGTTTATGAAACCAGCGGTTTCGGGGTTACGGGTGTCAATATGAGTAAATCGATTACGGGCAGAGATACTGGTACTCGATAAAACCCAGCACCATCATCGAGACCAGATCTGATTTTCGCCCATAGCAGACCTCGCCGTGCTTCAGGTGGTCCGTTCCGTGCCTGAAGCGAAAGATAGTAGATAGCCCAACATGTTATTGATATGATCATAAATAGTTACTAGAGGTGACGCATGGGTACTGAAACGATAATTACGCTTTTAAGATACAAGCGCTGGATAGATATTGAAACGCTGCAAGCGATTAAAAAAATTGATGCGTCTGTTAATGCAGAAAAGCGCCATCTGACGCTCAGATTGATGAACCACATACATGTGGTTGATATGATTTTCAGAGCTAACATTATCGGCCAGAAACATTCCTACACTGCACTGAATACGCCAGAGACTCCCTCTGCCGATGAACTTCTGGTAACGATGACTGAATGTACAGACTGGTATATCCAACATGTCGATTCTATGTCACCCATTCAACTTACTGAAACAATAAAATTCCAGTTCGTCGATGGCGGGTATGGCGAAATGAAGGCGGTCGATATGCTCAATCATGTGTTGTTTCACGGGACATATCATCGCGGCGCTGTAGGTTGGCTACTTTCAGAAAGTGGTGTAACCCCGCCTAAGGACGTAGTGACCGTTTTTCTAAGAGATCATAACCCCGACTAAACGAGTGAGAGGGTCTATAAATTTAAAACTCCATAGGCCCTTTAAGCAAAAACGTGAAAGCATAAATGAATGTCCGTTTCTTGCTCGTAGCGGACCTCGCGGCTCTTATGTCGGTCCGCTTTGTGCCCTAAGCGGACGTTACGCCTGACCACTCGTTTGTCGTGAGGAAACGTTAAGGCTCAAAATAATGCACTGTTTCAGATATAAAATTATACCGTCGGGACAGTACCGCCATCGATCACATATTCCGTACCGGTAATAGTGGCAGCACAGGATGACGCAAGGAAGACGATAAGGTTCGCCACTTCGATGGGCTTTGAGGGACGGCCCAGCGGAATTCCACCGAGTGCATTCATGATGATCTGCTTACCGCCCTCGTAGTCCGTTCCAGCCTGCTGAGCAAGTCGTTCCGCCATCGCTACCGATGCTTCGGTTTCTACCCAGCCAGGCGCCACACGCACCACCCGAATTCCCTTAGGGGACACCTCTTTCGACAGGCTTTTGCTGTACGCCGACAGTGCCGCTTTGGCCGCCGCATATCCGGTGGTCGATTCCGGTAACGGCAGTTCACGCTGAATAGAGGTGACGTGGATGATCACCCCATCCTGTTGCGCCAGCATCCCAGGCAACAACGCGCGATCTAAGCGTACCGCAGGCAACAGATTAAGATTGAGCTCCTGTTGCCATTCCTCTTCCCCAAGGGCTGCAAACCCACCGCCGGGAGCGGTAGAACCGCCTGCTACGTGGATGATGATATCGACGCCGCCCAGGTGTTTCTGAACGGCGTCCACGACTAAATTACATCCCTGGATGGTGGTCAGATCCGCCGCCACGAAAGCGTCTGCGGTAGATTCTGCGGGCTCGTGACGCGCGGTGGTTAGCACCGTTGCCCCTTGCTGTTTTAAAAGGCGGACAACTGCTTTGCCGATCCCTTTGGTACCTGCGGTAACCAGAACACGTCTGCCCTGTAAATCAAGATCCATCAGCATCAGATTATCTCCAGAGTCGCAATCTTGTCGCCAGCGAGGCCGAAAGTATGTGTAAGCATCACGGGGCTGCCGGGAAAATTACCGACAACGTTCGAGGTGACTATTACCCGATCGCCTTGCGTGAGAACTTCAATGGGGTGAACGCTATAGTCGAACGCATCACGCGCCGCGCGTTGCCACGCTTCGATTGCCGCGTGCCCCCGATGGGTTTTACCTTCGTCGAACACGATGGCATTGAGGGTAAAACAGCGCTTAACGCTGGCAATATCGGCACCATTGCCGATCGCAAAATAGGTTGAAATAGCTTGCGGTAGAGATAATGACATGGCCCTTACTCCCGTTATTTACAGTACGGGAATTTTTAACATAGACTGTAAAATTGGCAAGTACGCACAAAAAAGTGAGCAACTGAATTATGAGTAAGTTATATAGCCCGGAATCTGCCGCAAGCGGCGTGGAACAAGTTCTGCGAATGCTGGAAGGTCGCTGGAAACTCATTATTCTGTTTCATCTTTTCGACGGAAAGGTGCAACGCTATTCTGATTTTGAAAAACTGATCCCCGAAATTTCGCAGAAGATGCTGGCACAACAGCTGCGGCAGCTGGAGGCCGACGGTATTGTGTCACGTAGGGTGTATCCTCAGGTTCCACCGAAAGTCGAATATCGGCTCACTGAGTGGGGGCAGGCGCTGTGTCCGGCTCTCGATGCGATGCTGAAATGGGCAGAAAAACGCGAGGTCTAGGGGCTCGGGTACATTTTTGTTTATGGTCGAAAATTGTTGATGTTCATTCCTTGCTGATAGCAGACCTTGCGGCTCTTATTTCGGTCCGCTTTTTGGCAGGTGCGAACTTTATCTCTATGGATCCACCTTACCATCCATCAGAATGTACTGCGCTACTTTACGCGCGTATTGATCAAAACCGAGTGAAATGCTCCTTGGTGTATTGCGCGTCAAGTGCTACCAGGTCAGGCCAATCTTCAATGAAAATAAAAAGCCTTTGATCCTTTCCATACCTGTATAAACCACAAACAATACACAACGGTTCTTTCTTCGTTGCCGAGATGAGTTT
The DNA here is from genome assembly GCF_047456135.1 of Enterobacter sp. BNK-18. NCBI lineage: Bacteria > Pseudomonadati > Pseudomonadota > Gammaproteobacteria > Enterobacterales > Enterobacteriaceae > Enterobacter > Enterobacter sp. BNK-18. The sequence continues at coordinate 319,864 of NZ_CP179899.1, forward strand.
GTGGTAAAAAAGAAGAAGGATACCGACATACTCGGATTTAATAAAATCTTTAATAATTACCTTTAGCATGTGAACTCCTTCATTAAAAAATGGTACAAAACTTATCTACAGATAATGCCAGCTTGAAGAGCTGGTCAAGAAGCCATTGCGTTGAACTCTGCACTATATTTCTTCTTATCATAGGATACATGTATTGTTCTGAGGTGAGCATATCACCTCCATTACTCCGAAGTATCTGAAACTTAAATAGTGTATGGATACTGTTACATTTATCATAATTAGCAAATCGAATACCAATACAGTAGAATAGGAATTCTATTAGAATAATTTTGTTAGTTAGGTGATGAAAATGTTCAAAACATGGAATGATTTAGAAAGTTATACTCAGTACGTTTATTCTACCTTGCTTAATCCAAGAGATAATGGGGTAGAAGTTAGTCGTAACGTTAAACTCAAAGGATTAAAAGGTGAATATCAAATAGATGTTTTTTATCAATTTGAAAATGCAGGCGTCATACATCGCGTAGCGATAGAGTGCAAATATCATAATCGTCCTCTTGATCGTGATACTATTATGCCTTTTTGTAACAAAGTTACTGATATTGGGAACATTATCGGGGTTATAGTCAGTAAGTCTGGTTACCAGAGTGGCGCAAAAGAATATGCAGAAAAGCATGGTATTACTTTACTAACAACTGAGGATTTACCAAAATTCAATATATTGGTTGCTGATTATTTAATAAACTCAGCTTTACCTACAAAAGATTGGATTGGAGAACCTTTCTGGATTTTGATGGAAAGAGAGGAAGATAATGTTTCAGGTTCATACTTTAAATTTGCACAAAAACATAACGGAAGATATGTGATACCTTTATTTTTTTCAAAACGTGAAGCTATCGATTTTCTAAACGAATCTGAGCTGGCGACGGTTTTTGCAATACGCGGTGTTCCACAGCATTATTTGAAAAGATTTATTGGAATGACAGAACGTTTAAATCCTTTATTTTTCTTGATGCTTCCTGCGTTGACGGAAGAACAAGCAAAGGGGTTTTTAATTGAATCTGCTGAATTAAAGGAAAGATATCTTTTATCAGAAATATTACCCGGGGAGTATAAGGAATTTTACGTTGAAAGGAAGTCACGATTCAAGAATGAACTTACTCTTTTTAAAATATTAAAAACAATGAAAGGTAAAATTGGCGCCGAATTGGCGGAGAAAATTTTAAAAAGAAAAATATAGATAATAAAAAACAATAAATGCATGATTTTGCAGGAATCTGACATCCGCACCTCATTCACCGCGGCCGTCAGGGCAATGTAAATGAACCTTCCATGACAATAACGCTTTTTCCTCCTACCCGAACTGACGGGATTTCTGCAGTGCCGTCATAGCCTGAAAATAATATGCTGGCGCGCCCCATATCAACGCCCTGGCTTACGCGAAGAGAGAGCTCTTTTTTATTGCGAAGCTGGGCCAGCAGGGCTGTTACTGCGCCAGTCGCGCTGCCTGTTGCCGGATCTTCGGTCATGCGTGGCGTAAACATCCGGGCCTGTAAATCACACGGGTCTTCAGGATCCGTTTCCAGCGTATAGGCGTAAATGGACACCGCACCGTCGAGGGGCAAAATAGCCCGGAAACCCTGCAAATTGGGTACGCAACAGCGAAGCGCATTTCGGGTCGCGAGTTCGACAATCAAAAAAGGCAGGCCAACAGAGGCGACGACAGGCATATGCATTTCAGTGCGTATATCACTGGCTTCAAGAGAGAGGCAGGCCGCCACGTTTTCTGGACTGACTTCTGAATGGCAGGATAAAGGTTGCGGAACAAGAAGCTCTGCACCCGTGACCTTTGCATTTTCTCTGATAATCCTGACAGGTACCCGCCCGGCGGCTTCTTCGAATATCAGCGTTTCAGGTAGCGATTCGCCATTCAGTTCAGCCTGATACGCCAGGACAAAAGCAGTCCCAATATTGGGATGACCAGCGAAAGGTATTTCACGCGTCGGGGTAAAAATCCGTACCCAAGCCGTATGTGATGGTTCTTCAGGAGGTAAAACAAACGTCGTTTCACTGTAGCCAAATTCTAACGCGAGCAGCTGCATTTGCTCAGTGGTCAATCCCTCGGCATCCAGAACGACAGCTACCGGATTACCGCAAAACGGTTTATCAGTAAACACATCTGCAATCACATAACGTCTTCTCACCAGGACCTCAACTTCCATGCCTTAAAATGAATTTATACTCACCGAGTTTGTCGTTTTAATATACGCTCACGTGAAAACATAACCCACTGGCATTTAACTGTATGCGTTTTTTTCACCTTAACGACGGAAGGTGATGTTTACCTGGTTTTGTTCATCCACTCCGTTAAGGTGAGTGAATACAAAAGGCTCGGCGGTGCGTCTTTAATATCATGTATATCTCTGACATATCTCAGTCCCGTTTTTTCAAGAACGTTCTGTGACGCCAGATGGTTAGCTCTGACAACGGCTGAGATCTCGGTGAGTTTCCTATCATCAAAACCATACCTTACCGCGCGTGTAGCAAATTCTGTCGCCAGGCCTTTTCCCCAGGCATCTGTCGATAACCGATACCCAAGATTGTTAATCACACTATCGCCATAGCAACGGATGCTCAGACCACCAAATCCGATGATTTTTTCAGGGGATTCGAGAAGCGATATGGCGAAGCTACCAAAGCTGTGAGTTTGCCAGTGGGCGAGCCAGCGATTGAGAACTGTTTTTGCATGATCAATATCCGGATAGGGGCCTGCGGGGTTAAACGTGTTCGTCGCCGGATCACCATAAATTCTGAAAAGATCGGCTACGTCTGATGCCATTACCGGGCGCATGCACAATCGAGTTGTTTCAATTCGCAAACAGACCTCCTGATATGTGTTGACGGGAATATGTCTTTCATTAATTGATGCTCTCTGATTTAAGCATATATGTGTTTTGACGTAATTCGACAGAGCCGATTGTGTGCTGTCGTGGCGAAACGCTCACGACGAATACCCTGGTGTGTTAACCGATGGGAACAGGTCAGCCTCACCAGATATCAGTTTGCGATGGACAGAAAACGGACAAAAAAAGACCCGCAGTACGCGGGTCTGTATAAATGCTGAAAAGGGTAATCAGAACGACCAGCGCAGGTTAGCGTTGACCGAATTGATGCGGGTGTCTTGACCGAGTTGCCCCTGATAACCGACATCCAGCGTCGCAGCGCGCGACAGCTGTACGCTGACGCCGATATCGCCCACCATCACGTCCTCATCAACGGCCTGGCCCTGGGTGATGAACGCGTCACTGCCGGCAAATGCCATCCGCGATGAGGTGTTTTTATCCCCGTAGGCGTGCTGCCAGCCCAACGAACCATACAGGTTAACGTTTTTCGGCAGTTCGGTGACGCCGCGCATCCCGAGCGTGGAGTAGAAGGTGTTCATCGTTTCATTACGCACGCTCAGCGCGGCGGCACCGCCATCTTCCCTGAAACTGTCGGTATGCAGTCGAATCCAGGACAGGTTGATAAACGGTTCAACATTCATCGCCGGCTGGCCAAAACGGTAGCCCGCCTCGGTAAACGCCAGCAGCGAGTTGGCGTCATAATCTGACTTCAGGCGGTCCGAGAAACCACTGAAATCAACGTTGCGCTCGCCTTCAATCTTGTGCCAGGTGTAACCCAGCGCGCCGCGCAGTGAGAACGCATTCTGTTGCCCTGCGGCATACAGGCCAAGGTGATAGTTGTCGGTATCCGTGGATGAACGACGGCTATCGACGTCGTAATCACCACGGCTATAGCCGAAGTACCCCCCGACACGTACGTTATGGTCAGCCAACGTGCGATCCGCGCCCAGCAGGAAGCCGGTGGTGTTGCCGTCCAGCTTGCCTGCGTTACCGTTGCCGCTCGTTCTGCTCCAGGAACTGAAGGTCTGGCCCCATACGCCGTTATTTTGTTGCTCCGGCTGTTGTACCAGCGACATCGCTAACGGCGGTATCGGCAGACTGTCATTATCGAACGCGCGCTGCATGCGCTGGTTCAGTACGTTGAACAGCTGAGTGCTGCCGGCGATCAGGTTAGACTGTACCGACGGGTAAACTTCACCTGACAGCTGGTTGAACGCCTCGCGCGCTTGCGGTGCGCTGAGTACCAGCAGAGAGTTATACAGCGCCAGGGAAGGGCCGTTTTGTGTCAGCGTGGAAAGCGCGCCGGCGGTATTCCACTGGTTGCTGGTGTTGGCTACCGTCTGGAAAATACCCGGCTTACCGCTTCCTGGATTTTCTCCACCTGGATTCTCGCCGCCTGGGTTTTCACCACCCGGATTTTCACCCCCTGGGTTCTCGCCGCCTGGATTCTCACCACCCGGATTTTCACCCCCTGGGTTCTCACCGCCCGGATTCTCACCACCCGGGTTTTCGCCCCCAGGATTCTCTCCGCCGGTCTCTTTCTGCGCGATGGTGAGATCGACAGCGTCGGTGCTCTGTTTCAGTGCCACGTCCAGGAAGGCGGATTTGGAGATGGCCCCGGCGAACTGGCCGTCAATTCCCCCCTCGGAGGTTAGAATGCGATAGCTTTGGCCCGTTTTGTAGCTGGTCTGCGGATCCAGCGCGGTAACCTGTACTTTAGCCTGATCGCTGATGGTCGTTTTGCCAGACACCAGTAACTGATCGCTGCGGCCGTCACCGGCGATATCAACGTCATAGAACGATTCACCCACAAAGTTCAGGTAGCGTTTCAGCGTCAGCGTGCCGATAGTACCATCACCGGGCGAGATATGGCCGCCGGAGAGGATCTCTGTCTGGCCCAGCGTGCCGTCACCGCCCAGCGTGCCGCCGGCTTTGATCGATGCGGCGCTGCTGTAACCTTGTCCGTTACTGACCTCCGATCCCGCCGTCGCGTTGAGGATCAGCGTGCCGCCGTTCTCGGCGCTAAGCGTCTGCACATCAAAAATATCGTCTTCGGGTTGGGTGTTGATATTGCTGGCAATAATGACTTTTCCACCGCGCGCGGTCACGTTCGCCTTGAGCCCTGAAAGATCACCGTTCAGCGTGGTCTGGCCGGAGGTATTGATCACTTCACCTTCGCCGCTCATCTTGTTGCTGAAAACGTAATTTCCGTCGGTATGGTTGAAGTAGACATAGCTGCCGAATAACCCACCCCGAAGGCTGATTGCCGTCTTCGCATCAAGAGTGCCCGCGCCGCCCGCCGCGCCGAGGGTCGGCTCCGTTAAACCGGTGCCGGAGTCCATATTGCCGCGGCTGCCGATTATCAGCGCGCCCCGGTTCGAGCCGGAACCCGTCATCCCCACTACCAGCTCGTTACTGCCTGCGGAAAATGCACCGCCGTCCATGACCGACAGTACGCCATTGCCGTAATCGCCAACGCTAACGCTGCTGGCACTGGTAAAACGCGAGCCCTCGCCCGCGATAACCAGCTCGGCGGTTTTACGCGCGCCAGAGACGCCCGCCACCTGAATGTTGCCCACGTTAACCGCTCCGCCGTTGAGCACGTCCAGATCGCCATAAAGCGTGAGCGTACGGCCAACATTCCATTGCGAACCGGATCCCGTGACAGTAGCTTTCGGGCTCAGCTTGTCGGTTTCATCTGGGCCGGAACCATTGCCGATACGGGCATCGTAGGTGGTGTTGAGCGTCGCACCGTTTTCAATCGCCAGCGTGGAGCGGGCACCCAGGTCAGTGCCAACGCTGAGAAAATTACTCACTACGCGTGAACCGGCGCCCGTAGCGATTAGGTGGCTGTCGTAGCCACGGGTGGTACCGACCACGATCTCCTTCGCGCTGGCCAGCGCACCGTCTTCGACTCGCAGGGTGCCCAGGCCAAGATTCAGGCCACCACGCAGAATGTACTGATCGTTAACCGCGTTCAGCTCAGCATTTGGTCCGCGGACCGTGACCGCGCTTTCATAAATTTGTCCGTTGAACAGTCGACCGATATTGATGTTATAGGCAGTGATTTTGCCATTATCGATCAGCAGGTTCCCACGTTGGTTACGGCCGACGTAAACATCGCCGGTGTAACCTAAAGATTCGGTAACACGCGCATCGCCGTCAAAAATGGCATCCGCTGCGCGAGCGAAATCGGCAGGGGAGAGCATCAACAGCGGTGCGGAAAATAGAGCGAGGTAAAGTCTGGAAAGCGGTGTCTTAACCGCTAAAGAATGCGATGTAGAGTTATTCACGGGCTATCTCCGTACTCATTAGCATGATGTCTGGAAAATCGTTTTTATATGAAACTCAAATGTGTCGGGAAATTTAAAAGGCGTTATTATTTGTACGCCTTTTGGTATTGAGGAAATTATTTATGCGTGACAACCGGCGTACAGGTCGGCGCGCTTAGCGTCGGCGCAGATCCTAAAATTCCAGGCATCATCATTGATGAGCAATCGAAAATTCGCCCTTTTTCTGTCGTGGCGCGATAAGAAAGTTTTTGGCCGCCCAACGCATCCGGCTGGGCACCATTCACGTTGGTCACCGTTATTTCGTCCGACGAGCCCAGCCCCAGCATTTTAGCGGTTTCCGCCTGCAGCAATGGAATAGCCTGATCGGTTTTCAGGGTGGAACAACCGGCTAGCATCAACGTAACGGTTAAAGCGATTAGTGGTCTTTTCATAAATTATCCTTTATATCCAACCAGTTAAAATCACTGATTGTATTTATGTTTTCTATTACCCAAATCAGCGGGTAATATATTTCTCTTTCCTAATTGAAAAAACCCTCCTAAAGTAGGGTGGGTCGATAATAATTCATCTGTACTCTCAGATACGCGAAGGTGAAAGGAGATTCCTTTGGGGCAGAATTATGCGTTGGTCGTTGATGATCATCCATTGGTAGCAAGCGGCATCGCCAATTTTCTGATTACACATTGCCGGTTCAAACAGGCGTATGTCGTGACGAATGAAGAAGATTGCTACCGTCATATTAGGGAAAATGGCCCGCCACGTTTACTGGTAATCGATTTTTGGCTATCTTCCGGTACGGCGTTGAAATTACTCAAAGAAGTGAAACAACGTTACCCTCAGGTGCGCCTCCTGGTCGTCAGTGGGGATGAAAATAACGATATCTGGCAGAAAGTGCATACGGCCGGAGGACACGGTTTCGTATTGAAAAGCGAACCTCCTGAATTATTCTCACGGGCCGTTTTTGCCCTGGCGGATAATCTGACATGGTTTCCTTGTGCAAACGAATGTGCCGTTAAGACGAATAATGAGCAGTTAAGTAAATTTAACTTAACGCCGCGGCAAATTGATGTTTTGAATATGATTATGCGCGGCCTGCCAAATAAGAGAATTGCCGCCCAGCTTTCTATTTCTGAGCCCACGGTAAAAGAACACATCAGCAATATTCTGAAAAAGATAGGCGTTAACAGTCGGGTGGAAGCCATCACGCTACTGCATGGCAAACGGGAGCCGTCGGAATGAGGTTTTTCCAGGGTTCACAGAACGATGGCATCTCTCCCCCCGCGCAAATTCGCCTGCTGAATAATACGTTTCTGCGGCTGGTATTCAGCTTTAGCGCTGTGCCTTTTGTCGGCATTCCTTTCGCTATCTGGATCCATTTGCTGGGGGACGATCTGGGTCCCACCATTACCTGGATAATAATTTACTTGCTCTGTGCTGTGGCGATCCGAATAGTGCATCGGCGCTATCAGCAAGAGGTTAAAGAAAATGATGATGAGGCCGTCCTGCGCCGCTGGCTTCCGCGCATTAATAAGGTGGCCTTTTTTCACGGGCTGGGGATTTCATCACTCTATTTAATTACCCCGCAGACGCAGAATTTTGACTTTTTCCTGCTCCTTAATATCAGCATTGCCGCTATTGTCGCTGCCAATGCGACGCATCTGACGCCGGTCATCAGCACCTTCACACGGTTTTTCTTTGCCTCCTGGGGGGTTCTGACTCTCGGTATCATCCTGCGACTGGATGACCTGATGTTCATCGTGCTGATGCTGAATCTGCTGTACGGCTTCGCAATCTACCGCCATGCGTTAACGTCCCACGCGTTCTTTATCCAGCAAGCACTGCTGGAAGAGCAAAGCTCACGCCTGGCGGAGCAGTTCCGGCAGGCCAAAGAAGAAGCGGAACAGGCGTTGCTCGATAAAAATCAGTTCCTGACGACCGCCAGCCACGATCTGCGCCAGCCAGTGCATGCCATGGGCTTTTTGATCGAAGCCATTATCCACAGAAACCAGGACGACAGCCTGACGCCGCAGCTGCTTGACCTGCAACAGAGCGTTCGTTCGGTGCACCTGATGTTCAATTCCCTGCTCGATCTCAGCAAAATTGAATCTGGCAATGTAATGACCGCCCCTACACGCGTGGACATCGGCACGCTTCTCGACTCGGTGATCACCCTGTTTCGCGAAGAGGCCAACAGTCGCGCACTGCGGCTGCGAACCTGGCGGCCCAAACGTCGCCTCTTCGTGATGGGTGACCCGCTGCTGGTGCGTCAGTCCTTGATTAACCTGATACAAAATGCCCTTCGCTATACGCAACAGGGCGGTGTGCTGGTTGCGATCCGTCCGCGCGGTGTCGAGTGTCTGGTGGAAGTATGGGACACCGGGGTCGGGATCGCCGACGACGAAAAAAGCAAAATCTTCTCGCCTTACTACCGCCCCGAGCTGGCATGGAAGATCGACAGCGCAGGGCACGGGCTGGGCCTGGCGGTGGTTGCCCGCTGTGCCAAGCTGATGAACGTGAAGTATGGAATGCACTCCATTGAAGGCAAAGGTTCGCGCTTCTGGATGCGCTTTACGCAATACACGGGTGACGTGAAAGCGGTGGATCCACTGCCCGCCGGTGACAACATCGCTACACCGGTACGCTATGCGCCACTGCATGGCTCCTGCCTGATCGTTGACGACGATCCGCTGGTGACGTCCGCCTGGGAAAGCCTGATGAGCCTCTGGGGGATTAACGTGCGCTGCGCGGCCTCGGCCGAAGACGCTTTTGCCATCATTGACGACGGTTTCACGCCATTTGCTGTACTGTGCGACCAGCGCCTGCGATCCGGCGAAAGCGGGTTCGACATCCTGAAAGCACTTTTCGAACGTCTGCCCGACATGAGCGGCGCGATGGTCAGCGGGGAGTTTAACTCGCCGGTTTTGCTGGAAGCGGAGCAGGAAGGCTACCTGGTGTTGCGTAAGCCGCTGGAGCCAGCCAAACTGCATGCGCTACTGACACAGTGGTCTGCGGGCTCGGGCTAAAACGAAAGTACAATTTGACTGCAACACAATTCTGGAAATGCTATACTGTATATAAATACAGTATGAGAGGTGCATAATGGCTGTTGAAACAAAATACGTTGTCGTACGAAAAGGTGAAGAGAAAATGACATTTGCCAGTAAAAAAGAGGCTGACGCTCACGACAAACTGCTCGACATGGCAGAAGCGTTCACCGACTGGCTGTTGCAAAGCGGCATGCAGATGGATGAAACGCAGGCTGAAAATCTTGGGCTGTATCTCGCCGAGCAGAAAGAGGCCGTGCAGCATATTCTGCGTACCAGCAAGCTTCCCGATCTCAATGCCGCCACTGCCACAGATAACCCAGAGCCAGATGCGGCTGGCAGTAAGAAAATCAGAGCCGTTAAAGCTGCCTGATCGCCAGAGTGCATCATTGATTCTGATGCCCCGAGTCAGGGGGGCATCAGGGCGTGTTGAGTGCCGCCCCGTTATCTGACAGGGGCGGAACGAAAACATATTATTGAGAGTTCAGAGCGAGAAGTCGTCGGGAAGCACTCATCCCATCACGATCAGAAGCTGTACGTCACTTTCAAACTTCCCGTGGGCGACGTTTTTCGTTGAACAATGGGGCTATTGCCTGCATCTCCCGTCAACTGCGTAATACCTGTTGCGACAGCTACGCTCCAGTCTGGGGTGAGCTTGTGGGTCCAGTCCACATTCAGCGAGTAAGCATAAATACCGGATCCAGCATCATGTTGGGAAAACCCCGATGCTGCTGACTGTGCAGCATTCACGCCGTAGTAAGTCTGCATGTATTTGCTGGATCCCCAACTGGTGGTCAGCGCCAGCGTCAGCGAATTTTTCGGTGATGTATAAAGCGGGCTGATAATCCCGAAATGCAGGGCCTCACCGTTGTTTCTTTCAGAAATCGGCACTTCAGCCTGCAATTGCACACTCAGCCAGTCGGTCACCTTATACCCCAGTCCGGGCACAATGATGGCCGAGCCTTTGACGTCACCCATACCCCGCAAGTCGTCACTGCCGGAGCTTATTGAATCGCTGTTCACGTCACGATCCTTGCGACCAGCGCGATAGCTCAGCGCAGCGTTGTAATCCAGTTTACCGACACTGTTACCGTAACCGATACCCCGAGTGGTGCTGATAAAGACGCCATTTGCCATGGAGTAATCAAGCACTAATGCTGTAGTGGCGCGGCTTTTATCCGAACCAGAATAGCGTGGCGCAATATCCACACCTCCCCCCAGGGTCAACACGTTACCCTGGTTCTGTTCTGCCGCCAGTGTCGGGGTGGTCAGAAACGCCAGAACGACTCCCGGCACTATTTTTTTCAGGCTGCGAGGCGGGAGCAAAGGAGGAAACTGATGACGCAGTGCGATGTTTCTCATTAAAGAAGTCCTTGTGGATTCAAATGATGACGATACAAGCGGTTATTCACGCCAGTTTTCTCAGTTTGAATACGCACCCTAAGGTTCTTATGAGCCGAAAATGAAGAAACGCTGAAGCAAGTACCGCTGCAGTAAACCTGATAGATTTATCGAAACCGTTTTTTTCTTAAGACGTTCTTCATTCACTGTTGATACCGTTACCAATGTGAAAATTCTACTAATCGAAGACGACCTGGATCTGGGCAATGGCGTGCGGATCGCCCTTGCAGATCAATGGGTTGATGTCATATGGGTTCGCCGCAAAGAGGATGCGCTGCATCAGCTTGATGCCTGCGTGCCAGAACTGATATTGCTCGACCTGGGACTGCCCGATGGCGATGGCATGGGCCTGATGACCTGCTTGCGGCAACAGTTCAAGGGGATCCCTGTCATCATCCTGACTGCTCGAGGCACGCTACAGGATCGCCTGTGTGGGCTGGATGCCGGTGCAGACGATTACCTTGTTAAACCTTTTATTCTTGCCGAGTTGTTGGCCAGGGTAAGAGCGCTTGCGCGACGCAGTTACGGTTTTCAGAATGAGGCGATAGAAATCAGAGGGTTATCTCTTCATGTGCCAACGCGTCGCGTGACGGTGAGTGCCCGTCACGTGGAGTTGACGGCAAGTGAATACGCGCTGCTTGAAACGTTAATGTTGCGCGTTGACCGCGTGCTTACACGACGATTTCTGGAAGAAAGAATTTTCGGCACCAAAGAAAATCTGAGTAATGCTCTCGACGTGCATATGGGGAATTTGCGTCGAAAAATCGGGGACGGTTATGTGCGAACGGTGAGAGGGGTGGGGTATGTCATTGATACTGTACCGATCTACAAAGGCGGTGATTGATGCGAAATATCTGGCGCACCCTGAGACTCCCCACGCTCGTTCGGCGAATCATCATCGCCCAGATGCTGCTGCTGACCTTGCTGTGGTGTCTTTTTTTGACTTTTGTTTTGTGGGAGGACTTGCGTAGCCCCCCGATATTAACGGGCAGTAAGACCTACGAAACCCTTTTTACGCTGGTGGACAGTATGGACGATCGCCCCCAGGAACGCACCGATGTGCTGAACACGTTCAGTAAGGCGTTGCGGGAGGGATATGGCGGAGGTGAAGATCCTGAACTGTCAATCAGCCTCATTATTCGCAAACATAACGAGATAATTTATTCATCTGATGGCGCACCAACAGGGGTCGTAAACACCCAATTTGGGGAATTACAGCGCATTGAGAGTGAGGGGCGCACCTGGACCAGCCGTACGCTCAAATCCGGGAACTCCGATGTGGAGGTGACACTTGTGACGCCTGCCGGAGGCTGGAACTTCTTTATCTACCTGAACTCGCGTGGCTATTACATATTGCCGCTACTGGTGTGCATTCCTTTTCTTTTATTTCCCGCGTGGCTGTCAATTCGTATTGCAATGCGACCCTGGAGCAAGGTCGTAAATGAAATATCCTTGCGAACGCCAGACGATCTCTCTCCATTAAAAGCCATGCCAAAACACAGGGAGCTTCGCCAAATGGTGGACGCGATAAACGTGTTTCTTGCCAGGGTGCGCGAAAGCGCGGAAAGGGAACGGATTTTCATTGCTGATGCCGCTCACGAGCTGCGTACTCCTCTGGCTGCAATGCGAATCAACGTGGAGGCGCTGCAGTCGTATGTAAGCAATGAGACTCAACAGGAATTACTGGCGGGGATTATTCGCAGCAACAGCCGGGCCGCCCGACTCGTCAATCAATTGTTGCTGATGATGCACAGTGAAGCACGTATTGATACCGTTATGCAGCCAGTGCCGCTGACGACGCTCATTCAGGAGCGAATGGCTGCACTGGAACCGCTGGCTACGGAGCGCAGGATAGAGCTTGAATTCGTCTCTGATGATGAAGTCTGGATCACAGGCATCAGGGAGCGCCTGATGTCGCTGATTGACAATTTGATTGAGAACGCAGTCAAGTACAGCCCTGAGGGCGGACGGGTTGAAGTAGAGATACGATCGCGGGATAAAGCCACGCAGCTTCGTGTCTCAGATGCCGGGCCCGGTATTCGGCCTGAATTGAGGGAGCGTGTATTCGACCGATTTTTTCGCGACCCCAACCAGATGCAAAGCGGGAGTGGACTGGGACTTGCCATCGTCAACGCGGTTGCACAGCAACACAACAGCAGCGTAGGCCTGTGTACGTCTGCAGAAGGCGGGCTGCTGGTCACTGTCGATTTCCCAACTCCGATAGCCGAAAATGCGTAGCAGAGGCCAGAAGCAGACATCTAAGAAAAATGACCTGGCGTTTGATTCGCAGAGAATAGGGGGACTCTGTTTGCATCAACGTTATTTTAAAGGCCTGTTTTATCGAGCCATCTGGACACACGCTGGGCCAGTTCATCCGGTTTTTCCAGAGGAATAAGATGTCCACAACCGTCAACATAATCCACACAGGTTCCGGTTAGCCTGGCGAGTTCTTCTGCCTCCTCCGTTGAACGCAGCCGATCATGTTTCGCTGCAATAACGTAGGTCGGGCATAAAATGGGTCTTAACGTTATTCGCCCGCGGTTTAGCCCTGACTGAACTCTGAATACATCGGCTCCCAGCCTTTTTCCCATATTACGGATTTTCTCAATAATGGCCGTATTACTGGCGAGATCAGCATGAAGTGATTTTCTAATGGCCGTTGTGCTCAGCCCACTAAATTCTCTGGAGGAATTGATATTCGCTGCAGCAACACGGGTATTTATCTGTTCTGCCGAATCCTCTCTGAGAGACGTGGCAATGAGGATCATCGCCGCTGTCCGTTCCGGAAAAGCCTCATAAATAGCTCTGGCAACATAACCACCTAGCGAAAAGCCGGCCAGCACAAAACGCTCCGGTAGTTTCTGGACTATGTTAGCGGCTATGTCCTGGATTGTGGTTCCCTGGCTCAGGCTCGCAGGTATAAAGAGCCTGCGCTCGGGAAATGCGGTGATAAAATCGTCCCACAGTGTTTCATCAAGCATAAATCCCGGGATAAGTACCACAGGAAGGTTCTCTGCATTCATCGGCAAGTCCCATTTTCTGGCCGCAGTGCCATTGCCAGAGTTTCTGAATCTGTAAACATAGCCTATTGCAGTTGATGAAGACATTGTCGTCTCGTCGAGGTCTGCCGTTTGTTCGTAGCAGACCTTGCGGCGCTTAAGTCGATCCGGTTCGTGCCTGGGGTGATTTGGGGACACACGGCGGCACTACTTTTTAGCCACAATCCGCATTTCCACCAGCGCATTTTCTGGAATGAACGCTGATACGCCTATGGCAGTCCACGCCGGGTAGGGTGCCTTAACATATTCATCTTTCACCTTAGAAAAAACGTCTATATGTTTTTTAAGATCAATATGAAAAGTGGTCATCTCAAGAATATTTTCATACCCTAAGCCTGCGGCTTTCAAATAAACACCAAGCTTATAAAACGCATCATGGAATTGTTCTTCCGGATGCTGACTTATCGGTTTGTCCTTCCGTGCCGCGGTAACACCAGAGAGATACACCGTGCCATCTGCTTCGATGACAGGCGAGAAGTGCCAGTCATCGAAATAATGTTGGAATTCTTCAGGGACTATCGATTTTTTCATGATTTTTTCTCAGGTTGACGCATGAGTACCTGCTGCGGGTAAACGGCACGCTGGGGAGGAACATGAGCAAGGATGTCCACGCCTCAGCCAGTTGATTGTCTGTTACGTTACTTGATAGACGCGCCGCTCGCAGCAGAAAATAAACCGGAGGCCTGCCGGATAAGCCGGATGCTTAGCGCGGCACCCGTGGCCAGGCATATCGCCATCGCCAGAAGGGCGACGATAAAGGCATGCGTAATATTTGCGCCGCTTCTGCCGGTGTCCAGCATGCTGTAAAAAATGCCACCGATGACGGCGACGCTCAGCGCAGTGCTGATTTGGAGTGTCGAGCTGGTTACCCCGGCAATCATGCCTGAAAACGCCGGTGCAACGCGGCCTGTCACCATCCGGACCAGCGTCGGCATCGCCAGTCCCTGGCCGAGGCCGGTGATAAAAAGCAATACGGCGAGCGGCAGCATGGCCGGTGCGCTACCCGTCATGGTATGGGCAATCAACCCTGCCAGGCCTGCTAACCCCAACGTCTCGCATCCCATCCCGATTGCGCTCAGGTAATTGCCGACAAAACGTCTCAGATAAGGTGTTAGCAACGGACCGATCAGAAAACCCACGCCAAAAGGCAGAAAAAGCAGGCCCGCAGTCAGGGCGTTTAACTGCAACGCATCTTGTAGATAAACGGAGAACAAAAGAAAGAAGGCCCCGATAGAATAAAACAGCAAAACGATCGCCAGCCCCTGGCCCAGCCCCGGCGCGCGTAATACGACCGGATCAAGCAGAGGCGAACCGCCGTTCTGGCTAAGGCGACGCTCATAACGCCATAACAGCGACGCCAGCAGAGGGACAGCCAGAAATGACAGCCATGTCCACCAGGGCCATCCCGCTTCACGGCCTTCAATTAACGGCACAATCAGCGCACTCAACGTGGCGGTCGCCAGTAACATGCCGACCGGGTCCAGTCGTTGTGCGGATGGCGCACGCGTCTCTTTCAGCAGTGGCAGCCCGAAGAGAATGACCAGCAGCGCCACCGGCAAGTTAACGAGAAAAATAGCCCGCCATCCCAGGTGAAACAGATCCGCTGAGATCAGGATACCGCCCATTACCTGCCCGATAACCGAGGCCAGGCCAAATACAGCGCCATAGATACTCAACGCGAACGGTTTTTCCGCTTCCGGAAAAATGGCCTGTACGGAAGCCAATGCCTGAGGCGCCATAATCGCGGCCGTAGCACCCTGTAACACGCGTCCACTAATCAGTACCCATGGTGACCAGGCTAAACCGCACAGCAGCGATGCCACCGCAAAACCGATAAGCCCTATAAAAAACATCTTCCCACGACCATAAATATCACCCAGACGACCGCCGGTAATTAAGGTTACGGCATACACGGCTGCATAGGACGAAATGACCAGCTGTTCAGCAGAGGAAGAGGCGCTCAGCTCGTCCTGAATAGCAGGTAGCGCAACATTGACGATAAAAAAATCGAGCGGGGGCAAAAATGCGCCAACCAGCAGGATGACAAACATTGCCCAGCGACGCGGCTCGGCTTGCGGGAGGATAGGGGGCGACATGGAACACTCCACAGGTAACGGTTATGTGCAGAGATTGAGAGGCAGGGCGTTAGCGCATGCCACCAGAGGCAAGAATCACCTCACCGGAGATCCATCCCGCATCGTCTGATGCGAGAAATGAGACGATCGGCGCAACATCCTGCACCTGACCGATGCGGCCGAGTGGGGTCTGCTTTTCATTCCATGTCTGGAAGTCCGAGTTCATCGCGCCTGCACTATGACTGCCTTCCGTTTCGATAAGGCCAGGGTTGACAGCGTTGACGCGAATTCCCCGGGGGCCGAGTTCTCGTGACAGTACCCCGGTAATAGCATCGATCGCCCCTTTGGTGCCGCTGTAGATGGCACTCTCGGCGATAAAGACGCGGGTGACGAACGAACTGATGTTAATGATGCTGCTGCCTTTATTCAGATGCGGCGCAGCAGCGCCGGACATTAACAGCGGGCCCAGAACATTGATGTCGAATTGTCTGCGGTAGAGTGCCTCTGTGCTCTCTTCAATGCGGGCGAACTCATAAATGCCGGCGTTGTTCACCACAATGTCCAGCCGCCCGAAAATGTCGATGGCCGCGTTAACCAGCACCTCAACCTCAGCCTGACGGGTGACATCCGCCGCGACCGCTACCGCCTGCCCACCGGCAGCCTGTATATCGGCAACGACGTGATCAGCACTACTTTTGCCTGACGCGTAATTGACAATGACCTTCGCGCCGTCAGCCGCCAGTTGACGGGCAATCCCGGCTCCGATGCCTTTGGAACCACCGGTTACAATCGCCACTTTGTCTTTTAATTTGTACATGTCATTCATTTTCTGACTGGGGGGGTGAGGACGCTATAGTGATATCGACAAAGTTGTTTTGGAACTGCCACTTTTGTATATTCAATGTTCATTTTTGTACGGTGAGACACTGGCATGGAATGGGGCGACGTCCGGGTATTTCTTGCAGTTATGCGTAAGGGCTCTTTCGGCGAGGCGGCACGAAGCCTGGGTGTGAGCCATCCGACGATTGGTCGCCGGATAAAGGCGCTTGAGGAAGAGGCGCAGCAAGCGCTATTTCGCCGGACACAGGAGGGTCTGGTTTTGACCGACGCCGGCGACAGGGTGCTGAAGCTGGCAGAAGCGATGGAAAACTCCGCGCTGGCGATGGAGCGGCGTCTCGCCGGTAATCACGAACGTCTTGAAGGGATATTGCGGATCTCTTCAGCAGAGTGGTTTGCCAACTATGTTCTCGCACCGGTCCTGGAGGAACTGACGCGCCGCCATCCGGCGATTGTGCCGGAGCTTATCGCAAGCTACCGCTTACTTAACCTGTCGCGGCGTGATGCCGACATTGCGTTTCGCATCGTTCCCTTTACCGAACCGGATATTGTCCAGCGCCGCCTGATGCGCATCCCCTATGCGCTATATGGAACGCCGGAAATCGCCGATATCGCCCGACGTGATCCGGCCGCAGTGGGGCTTATTCTGATGAACACGGCACAATCCCACTTCTCTGACGTCGCCTGGCTGCTCGACAGGTTCCCCCAGTCACGACGTGTGTTCACCAGTACCAGCCGGGCCGTACAGGCACAGATGTGCCAGCGCGGAATGGGCATCGCCGTGTTACCGCGCCCGCTTGGTGATGCCATCACCGGCTTAGCGGCTATCAGCATGCCGGAGCCACCGCCGTCCAAAGATATATGGGTAGGGTATCACTCTGACCTCCGGCATATGGATCGCCTGCGGGTTATGCTGGATATCGCCGATGCGATGCTTGCCGATCCCGCGGCGCCGTCAACGTGAGCGACGGTTTACGCAGCCATTAAGCGTTCACCTCAAAGCGTTCCCGATAGAGAGAAACCAGCCAGTCTACAAAAATCCGGACACGGGGAGAAAGCTGTCGGTGCTGTGGATAGATAGCCGAAAGTTGCATGGCCGGGCTTTTCCAGTCGCTTAACACTTCCTGTAGCAGGCCATCCCGAAGGGCATCGTCCACATGATAACGTGGAAGCTGAACCAGCCCACATCCACGCAACGCGCAAATAACGTAATTTTCTGCGTCATTCACTGTCATCCAGCCTTTGGTCGGATAGCTTTTCTCTTTACCGTTAACAATGAGTTCCAGAGGATAGTTCTTACCCCGGCTGGTGGAAAAGAAATTGACGCTCTGGTGAGAAAGCAGATCGTCTGGAGTCATCGGTCGGCCGTGCTTACGAAGATAGTCCGGACTGGCGCAGATAACCTGAGGCATCTGGGCTAAAGGCCGGGCAATTAATGATGAATCAAAGAGCTTGCCCGCGCGTACGGCGCAGTCAACGCCTTCCCGAATCAGATCGACCAGACGATCCCCACTGCTGATAACCAGCCTGATGGCGGGATAGCGGGCGTGAAACTCGTCAATACGGGGCAGTACAATGCGGGTCGCATGGGCCCCGTGAAGATTCACGCGCAAAATCCCCTGTGGTCTTACGCCGGAATGACGCAGGGAAGACTCCGCATCGTCCAGTTCAGAAAGAATATGCACGCAGCGTTCATAAAATGCCTCGCCATCCAGCGAGGCCCGCACGTGTCTGGTCGTCCGCTCCAGCAGACGACACTCCAGGTTTTTCTCCAGGCTTTTTATTGCATTGCTGGCCGTCGCTCTGGGGATCCCTAGCTGGTCCGCGGCCTGACTGAAGCTTTGAAGCTCTACAATGCGGGTGAAGAGCAGCATGGTATCAAATTTATCCATTACGGATCCTGAAGGCGATTATTAACGATAATGGAATTATGTTATCAAATATCACCCATTTATCTCTCCCGCTAAAACATTAATATCTTCATTCAGACCCCCTTTCACTGAAACCGGAGAGAACGATGGACAAAGTTAATAAAACTGCCCTTGTTACGGGCGGTTCCCGTGGTATCGGCCGCGCCATTGCTGAGCGTCTCGCGCGGGACGGTTTTACCACTATCGTGAATTACGCAGGTAATGCCGAGGCGGCAGAGCAAACCGTGCAGAGCATCGTTGCTAAAGGTGGCCGTGCGACGGCGATTCAGGCTGATGTTGCCAGCGAAGCGGATGTCAGCCACTTGTTCCAGCAAGCGAAAGCGGTTACCGGCAGACTGGATGTGGTGGTGCACAGCGCGGGGATCATGCCAATGGCGAAGATTACCCCTGCCGGTCTTCACGATTTTGATCGTGTCATTCATACCAACCTGCGTGGCGCATTTCTGGTGCTGGCAAATGCTGCTGAAACCGTGAGTGAAGGCGGCAGAATCATTGCCCTTTCGACGAGCGTGATCGCCAAATCCTTCCCGGCTTATGGTCCCTATATCGCCTCAAAAGCAGGCGTGGAAGGGCTTGTACACGTGCTGGCAAACGAACTGCGGGGCAGAAATATCACCGTTAATGCCGTTGCTCCGGGCCCCACCGGGACTGAGCTCTTCTTTAACGATAAGAGCGAAGAGCAGGTTGCGGCCGTTGCAAAACTGGCCCCGCTCGAGCGCATCGGTACCCCAGAAGAGATCGCCAGCGCAGTAGCGATGATCGCAGGTCCGGACGGGAGCTGGATCAACTCGCAGGTTATTCGTGTAAACGGTGGCTTCGCCTAATCCCCCCGACAGGCGGATGCATACGCTTCCGGGGTAAATGAGCGATGAGGCCTGCACGGTCATGCCGCGCAGGCAATAGTCAATATCGTCAATACACCTGCGGGAAACGTCCCTTCCGGGTTGATATTGATCCGACTGATGAGAGTGCGGCGGTGGTCAATGCCATTGCCGAGCGCATCCGCCAGCAATTTTTACAGCTGGCCTGCCGATAAGATATTTGGATTTAAAGAGTATGAAGAAAATGACCTCCCAGAACTTTTCCTGGGATGATTTGAAAACCGTTATGGCTATAGGTGAGCACGGTAATCTGTCACGCGCCGCAGATGCTCTGGGCATCAATCATTCCACCTTGTTTCGTCGGTTGGGGGCCATTGAGACGTCGCTGGCATTAGCCCTCTTTCTGCGTCACCGCACCCACTACGTTCCGACAAAAGCCGGAACCGCGCTGATCGCCCTGGGACACCGCATTGAAGAGGATATCCACTATGTTCTACAGAACATTGAAGAGGATGAATGCGGTTTTTCGGGGGAGATAAGGGTCACCACGTCGGATGCCCTTTTGCAGGATTACCTTAACCCGCTGATCGCGTCATTTAGCCGGGTAAATCCCCACATTACCTTTCAGGTCTCGACAGGAAATGAATCCGTCAATTTGTTCGATGGCGGGGCGGATATCGCGTTTCGAGCCACCAGAGACATTCCGGAGCATCTTTCCGGCCGCAAGGTGGGATCGGCGTTCTGGGCAGTGTATGGTTTACGTGAACAATGGGAAAAAAAGCAAGTCAATGCTATGGCGCTCACGGAGCATCGCTGGGTCTCCTTCCATTACGCAATGTCTAAGTTAAACGCCTTTCTGTGGATTGAAAAAAATATTCCCGAGAAAAATATCACCTTTCGCGGCGACTCCGTTCTCAGTGTTGCGTCGGCTATCTCAAGCGGGATCGGGATCGGTTTGTTACCCTGCATGCATGGCAATCAGATAGATAAACTGGCTCAGATTAGCCCCATCGTGGAGGGACTGGGTGAAGACATTTGGCTGCTCGCGCATCCTGATGTAAGGAAATCAGCAAAAATAAGGGAATTTATGAATCACTGTTCCCACTATTTAGCAGAAAACAGAAAGAGAATATTCGGACAGACATGTTAATTCCTTTTTTCATATAAAATTCATTAATATTTCACAGCGTTCATTTTTGCAATAAGCCCTTTGCAAAAATGAACGGACAAAAGAATATTTCGTTTTGTATAGTTTTCCCGAGTTCACGAATCAGGT
Source organism: Enterobacter sp. BNK-18 (assembly GCF_047456135.1). Classification (NCBI taxonomy): domain Bacteria; kingdom Pseudomonadati; phylum Pseudomonadota; class Gammaproteobacteria; order Enterobacterales; family Enterobacteriaceae; genus Enterobacter; species Enterobacter sp. BNK-18. The sequence continues at coordinate 340,504 of NZ_CP179899.1, forward strand.
CCTTAATACACTGATAAATTTAAACAAACATCGCGGAAATTATTATGACGATTAAAGCAACACCTGCAGCGGCCAGAAATCTGTTAAGCCCGGAAAACCATGCGCTGATCCTGCTGGATCACCAGAGCCAGATGGCGTTCAATGTGAAAAATATTGATATCGGCCTGCTGAGACAAAATACCGCAGTCCTCGCGGAAACAGGTAAGGGGTTTAATATTCCGACCCTTGTTTCGACGATTTCACGCCATGATTTTGCGGGCCCGGTATTTCCTGAAGTTTCAGCGGTATTCCCGGATGACGCGTCGTATGTTAACCGATCCACCTCCAACGCATGGGAAGATGGTAATTTTGTTGATGCCGTCAACAAACTGGAGCGCGACCGCCTGGTGTTTGCAGGTCTGTGGACCTCGGTCTGTCTGAATGGTCCGGTTCAGTCTGCCATTGAGCAAGGTTTTGACGTCTATATCGTCACAGACGCCAGCGGTGACATGAGTGCAGAAGCTCATGAACGCGCTGTGCAACGCATGATTCAGGCTGGCGCAAAGCCGATTACTGCCCTGACTTACCTGCTTGAACTGCAACGTGACTGGGCACGTCATGAAACCTACGAACTGACCACTTCGATCAGCCAGAAACATGGCGGAGCGTTCGGTATTGGCATCCAGTATTGTGCAGATATGGTTCACGCCTAAGATAACTCGCCATACGATTTTTTTTGCTGGGGGAGTGGAATGACCGTATGGCCGGTATGCGGGCAGGATGCAATATTCCTGCCCGCATGTTTTTTCTGAGTTCTGTTCATCTTTCTTCATTCCCCCTCGCTCGCCGTTTCGGCAGCCTGTCTTACCCCGAATTTTTTTGAAAACCATTCCGAACAAACATGGCATCCAGCATTGAGTAAAAAATGAGTGATGAAATTGACACCAAACCTACCAACTGATAGGTTGGTTTTCGTTCGCTTTCCAGACAACCGGATCCGGGCCTGAGAACGTTATTTTTTTACCTATGCGATAAGTGAGATCGGTAATGGAGAAAAAGCATGAGTTAGCGGCAGGGCCATCCATTCAGGGAGATGGCATTGCGGAAACAACGACAGCGACCGAGGTTTTTTCCGGCCCTGGCATGAGTATCAACCTGCGTTTTTGCCTGATGAAAGAGGTTGCAGCGTATAAGGCGCAGCAGGGTCAGGCAATTGCTGACCCTGAACAGGAACGGGACGTGCTTGAAAGAGCCTTTGCTGTCGCCCACGCGTCAGGGCTGGAAAGAGAGAGCGTCAGGTCTTTCATTCAACTGCAGATGGACATTGCGAAGGCTATCCAGCATTTCCATTGTGCCGACTGGCTGATGGAAGAAGACACACCGAGGACACCGATGCCGCTCTCTGCGGTGAGAGCAAAAATTGCCCATGCCGATGAATCAACGCTTCGCAGTATCGCCCGGAAATTAAAAACGGAGGGCGGCTTTTCCGGGGCTGATAAAGCGGCATTCATGCGAGAAATTCAGCATGAAAAAATACGTGACAGAGATAAAGAGCGGCTCTGGGCTACAGTTAAAAAAATCCTGCTTCATTCATCCTGTGGCGCGTCTTAATGGGCGAGTTATCACGCCAGCAGCGAAAGACGTGCTTAATGTTTTCAGGAATACGTTCTCGCGTATTTGATTGTGTATTCACTGTGTGAGCAAAAATATGACGAACACTTCACTTTCCACCGGCCAAAAAATAGTCCGCCTGTGCCTGGTCGCGATTATTCCCCTTGTCTTGATAGCGCTGTTTCTCTGGTCAGGCGGCTGGCTGACGCCGAATCGTCTGACGTCTGACAAACTGGTTTCGGTATTGCAGAAATCGGGTGGGGAACATCCCGGTTTTCGCCGCAATCACGCGAAGGGCGTGTGCGTGGTGGGGGATTTTATCTCTAACGGCCAGGTCAGTTCGTTATCGCGAGCAGCGCTATTTGCCCCTGGCGAAACGCCAGTTACGGGCCGTTTCGCCATCGCAGGGGGTAACCCAAAAGCGCCGGATTATGCCGTTCCCGTGCGCAGCATGGCGCTGCAATTCAGGCAGAGCAACGGCGAGCAGTGGCGAACAGGCATGAACGCGATGCCACGCTTTCCGGTCTCTACCGTTGAAGACTTCTATGCGCTGCAAAACCTGACTCTGCCCGATCCGGCAACCGGTAAACCCAACCCCGATAAGCTTAAGGCGTTTGTGATCGCGCATCCTCAGATGCAACCCTACCTCGCCTGGGCAAAGCAGTATGTACCTTCATCCAGTTGGGCAAGCGATCGCTTTAATAGCCTGAATGCATTTCGCTTTATTGATAAAACGGGTAAAGAGCATCTGGTCCGCTGGAGTATGGTGCCGCATATTGGCTCTCAGCCGATGAGCGAGGCGGATAAAAATGATAAAGATTTTCTGCAACACGATCTTGAAGAGCGCCTGAAGCAAGGGCCGCTGAAATGGGATCTGATGATTACCGTCGCTAAACCGGGCGATCCGGGCAACGATGCAAGCCAGGTTTGGCCTGAAGATCGGCAAACCATCAATGCCGGCATGCTCGTGCTGACGCGTGCAACACCGCAGCAAAACGGTCCGTGCAATGACATCAACTACGATCCGCTGATTTTGCCCGATGGCATTGCCCCTTCGGACGATCCTTTACTGAATGCGCGCTCGGCGGCCTATGCCAAATCCTACAATGCGCGTACCCGTGAACAGTCCCAACAGTCAGGAGCTGGCTTATGAAACAGGTTGCTTATTTCCATCCGGCGTTGCGCATTCTGCACTGGTTCATGGCAGCGGCTATCGTGGCAATGCTGTTTATCGGCATTGCGATGGTTTCAACCATTTCGTCGAAGCATGCCCTGCTGGTGGCGATCCACAAACCGCTGGGGCTGATGATTCTGGTTCTGGTGGTGGTCAGGCTATGGCTGAGGTTTTATACCTCCGTCCCTTCGCTACCGGCTTCCATACCGGCCTGGCAGCGCCTGATAGCGCATCTCTCACACTGGGCGTTATACCTCATGATGTTCCTTCAGCCCCTGATTGGCTGGGCGATGCAGTCAGCGGCGGGGTACCCCATCACCCTCGGCGGCGGGGTTGTTTTGCCACCCATTGTTCCGGTGAATAACGACTGGTTTGCCATTCTGCGGCCTTTGCACTCTCTGGTTGCGCTGATGCTATTTGCTACCGTGATGCTGCATTTGGCGGCCGCGCTTTTTCATGCGTTAGTGCTGCGAGATGGCGTCTTTGACAGTATGGCGGGGAGCGGCAGACGGCGGCAGTAAAGGCGGCCTGTCGGTAGGTTTTCGCTCTGCTCTCTGATATCTTATTGATCTGTATACTGACAATGGGTTACGGCTATGTCCACCGAACGTTCACAGAAAGCAAACGACATTATATTTTTCACGCGACAATTGCTTACCACCGGTGGCTACCGAAGCTTCAGTTTTGCCGACCTTTCTGAAAAGGTGAATATTCGCAAGGCGAGTATTCACCACCATTTTTCAAGCAAGGCGGAGCTGGTAAGGGTCGTCGTGAGCGAGTATCGCCAGGAGGCTCGCGCCGGAATGCAGGCATTAAGCCGTCAGCTAAATAATCCGGTTGCCGAACTTCAGGCCTATGCCGATTATTGGGCCAAATGCATCCAGGACGGTTCTGCGCCATTTTGTATCTGCGCGATGCTTGCCGCCGAACTGCCGACGTTGCCGCCCGAAGTCGCTTCGGAAGTGACGGGACATTTCGCCGATCTCTCTGGCTGGCTGACGGAGTTGCTCCAGAAAGGAGAAAGGGAAAAATGCTTTACTGTCCGGTCAACCCACGCCAGCGAGGCGGGGCAGTTAATGGCAACGGTACATGGTGCCATGTTAGCCGCACGCGCGTTTAACGACGCGAAAGTATTTCAGCAAATCGTCCAGCCGGTCATCGACAATATTCTTGTGTCGGATTGATCGCTCGATAGCACGACATTGCCCTTTTAACCTGCTTATAAGGGCGCAATGTGCATCTCTCCTGAGGGTATTCCGTACCAATAATTGACCACTCCGCACAAATTCTGACCGTTTAAGACGCAACGGGGGATTAGAAACGACAATTTTTTCAAATTCCGCCTTCGTCCAATTTTAATAACCTGCTCTGTCTCATATTATCATGGTGTAAAAGGGAGACAGGGACACGTCTGAAGGCTAATCTTTGTTAATGACGATACGGCAAGCAACAACGTCGGGATGGCTGTCATGGACCGTTAAACGAGAGTATAACGGGACCGTTTCGTCCTGGAGTCTTATCTGGTTGGCTGGTAACAATTTGTGTCAGAATAGACGACAAGACATACCTATTTCCTTAATGGAGTCATCGCGCATGAGAATGGCAATCACCCTACTTTTCTTGATTATTTCGACCTGTTCCTGGGGGAAGGAACTCCCTAAGCTTGAAGGGAAACCCGTGTTAACCATCTCCGGGAAAATCGAGAACAGTAATCAAAATGGCGCTGCAGTCTTTGATATCGCTGGCCTGGAAAAAATCGGCCTCGTTACCATGCGTACCCGTAACCCATGGTATAATGACCAGACAAGCTTTGAGGGTATTCCCATGAAAAAACTCATGGAACTGGTCGGCGCCAAAGGCACTGTTCTGAGTGTAACCGCGCTCAATGATTATACGACTGAAATTCCCATTGAAGACTTCACAAAATATAACGTGATCCTTGCAATAAAAATGAACGGCCAATATATGCGCGTTCGCGACAAGGGCCCTCTGTTTATTGTCTATCCTTATGAAAGTAACAAAGAGTTGGATAACCAGGTCTATTACTCGAGATCAGCATGGCAGATTAGCAAAATGGTCGTAGAGTAATAATCTGGAGAAATGCATGAACAGGATCCTGGTAGGCATTATATTTTTCCTATTCATTACAACCGGGTATATTTCATTTCTTTTGCATGAGCGGCAGGAGGATTTGCAAAAACTCAACCATTATAAGGACTCCTGGTCTGTGTCTCAGATGGTTTCAGAATACTACAGGCTGGAGTCGTGGATCAGCCGTTATTCTGACAATAATCCTGATATCACCATGGACGATCTCCGCATGCGGCTGGAGATCATGCTTAGCCAGCGTGAGTTACTGAAAGAAGGCGATTTAGGGAAATATGTAAAGTCGAATAAAAGCCATAATGCACTGGCAAAAAACCTGCATGAAACGCTTGATTACCTTGATCATCATCTGGAAGGGATGAGTCGCGCTCAACTTGCTGATTATCTTGAGAAAATGTATGCGCTTGATTCCTCCCTTAGCCAGTTTTCATCCAGTGCACTCTCCAATGATGTTAACTCCATCAACGAGACAAACCAGAATATACAAAAGCTGTATCGTATCTACTCAGGCCTTTCGGTTCTGCTGATTATTTTAAGTGCGATATTGGGTGTTTTAAACGTCTGCCAGAACAGGAAGATACTTAAAACTCACCGACAGGTTACCAGCCTGGCAAATGAACTCCAAAAATCGAAGGAAATACTCCAGCAACAGAATAAAAAACTGGCGTATGACGTTTACCATGACTCGTTGACGGGGCTTAAAAACAGGCTTTATTTCTGGGATGATCTTATTAATAACATCTCGATAGCGAGCCGCATACACAGGCCAATCACGGTCATGTTGTTTGATCTCGATCGCTTTAAAGAAGTCAATGACAGCTTTGGTCACGATGCCGGCGATCTGTTATTGCGTGAGGTTGCGCACCGGTTATCCTCCATGAGCAACGAAACAAATACATTCTATCGCCTCGGGGGCGACGAGTTTGCATTATTGTCGCATGAGCTGACGGAAGAAAGTGCCGTTAATCTGGCCATGGAAATCTGTGAGTGCATTAAAAAGCCTTACATAATAGGTAACTCTAACGTCACCATTGGTACCTGCGTCGGTATTGTTGTTTCAGAGTTAGAACGACGTTCAGATTACCTTTATAAGTTTGCCGATCTGGCTCTGTATGAAGCTAAACGTGCAGGCTTAAACATGATCAAAGTGTTTCGCCGTATTATGCTGCAAAAGCTCGAGGAAAGCAGAACCCTGGAGCGTGATTTATCAGTGGCAGTCGCAAATAAAGAGTTGGTCGTTTACTATCAGCCGATTGTTGATTCGTACACCACTGAAATATATGGCTATGAAGCCCTTCTGCGCTGGAATCATCCCGTTAAGGGCATCATTGCGCCGGATGATTTTATTTCGGTAGCAGAGAAAACGGGATTCATTCATGAGATAGGCAAAGCCGCGCTTGAAATCGCCTGCAAGGAAGCGACGACATGGAAGGTGCCGGCAAGGATCTCTGTCAACGTGTCTCCGGTGCAGTTAAGCAGTATGAATTTTGTCGATACAGTACGCGCAGTGCTGGCCGAAACGGGGTTGCCCGCGACCCGACTCGAACTGGAAGTGACGGAATCTTCGCTGTTTACCGACAGTGAAACCCCCATCGAAATCCTTATGGCGCTCAGAGTGCTGGGCATAAAAATCTCTATTGATGATTTTGGTACGGGCTATTCCTCCCTTTCAAGATTGATTCAGTTAGGCTTTGATAAAATAAAAATCGATAAATCGTTTGTGCGAACAATATCCACGGATGAAGAAACTCAGACCATCGCAAAATTAATGGTCGGCATGGCGAAATGCCTTGATATGATAATTATTGCTGAAGGCGTTGAAACCAATGATCAACTGTTGTGCCTTCAACGTTTAGGGTGTGATTTGGCACAAGGATATCTCTTTGGAAAGCCCGCGCCCTTTATCAGTCAATCAATCAAAGCGGGTGAAACACTTGTTTAATCCTGCGGCGACGCTCCCTGGTCAACACGTGTGCCTGGCGCCTGGAAGAGAAGAGAGGGCGATATGCAGGCGCAACGGCTGATGGGGGAGGGGTATGAACCGTACGTTGAGCAACAGGGTGACAGACTGACCTACTCTTTGCCGGTCGATTCCGGATTTGTCAGTTTTAACTTCACGTTTGATCTTCGCCAGACCGATCTGGATGTCCTGCTGTCGAGCGATTACAGGCGAGCCGTCCTCGAGATCACGGCCCACACCTTGCTCCAGCATTCGACACTGAAGGGGAATGACCGTTTCACTCAGAAAGACTTCGACAATCTGGTCGCAGTCACACTCCACGCATCGCTGGCGCTTTTGCACATATTCATTTCGCGCGTGAGCCGTGAGCACAATATTGCCATTGACCATTATGTCGAAGAAATACTCCACCGACGAACGCGCCGCGACTGAACAGGCCCGAAGCCTGATCAATGTGTTCCTGATACTCCCCTCAACGCGAACATGATTGCCCCTCAACAGAAGCAGCCTGCATCTGCAATTTGCTGCAACACGGTCGCGTTATTCGGCAAAGTTCAACAGCGCGTTACCCTCCAGGCGATACCGTACCCATTCGTTTTGAGGTAATGCGCCAATGCTGAGGTAAAAATCAATTGCGGGCTGGTTCCAGTCCAGTACGCTCCATTCAAGGCGTCCGCAGCGCCGTTCCACGGCATATTGCGCAATTTTCTTCAGCATCGCTTTTCCCGCGCCCTTGCCGCGATAATCGGGGGAAATATACAAATCTTCCATATAAATACCGTTACGTCCAAGCCATGTGGAGTAGCTGGTGAAGAACACGGCGTACCCGGCGATTTTCCCTTCAATCTCGCAGATTAATGCTTCGGTATGGCTGCCGTCGCCAAAGAGTGTTTCGCGAATCTCATCCGGTGTGGTGACCACTTCTTGCGGGGCTTTTTCGTAAACCGCCAGCTCATAAATCATATCGTAAATAGCGGAGGCATCTTCCGGGCGGGCCTGGCGAAGGCTGATACTCATATGTTTTCCTGTCTTTTTTGCAAGGCATCGTTATTGATGGCGTTAAGCATAGGGGGTATTGTCGGAAGAATTAAGTGCAATGAAATCACCCAATGATGAATATTATGCATCCAGCGCTACGACGTCTTGATTTAAACCTGCTGCTCATTTTTGACGCCATTTATCGGCACTGTTCCGTTCGCCTCGCCGCGGATGAACTGGCGATGAGCACCTCTGCGTTGAGCCACGCGCTGTCCCGACTGCGTATTGCGCTCAATGACCCGCTATTTTACCGGGAAGGCCACCGGATGTGCCCAAGCGTGTATGCTACCCAGCTCGCGCCGTCTATTGCATCAGCACTGAAATTTCTCAATCAGGAGCTGACTGTACAACCGGCGTTCGTGGCTTGCGAAAGCACGGAGCGGATCCAGATTGCGATTACGGACTTTACCGCGTTGTGCATTTTCCCGACGTTGATGCAGAGACTGCAGCAGGAAGCGCCTGGCTTGCGCTTTGATTTACGCTATTTGCCACACAGCCCGGCGCTGAACGAACTGTTGGCAGGAGAAGTGGATCTGGCGCTGGGATTCAGTACACCCGACGATATCCGCCACAATGAACTGGATGAGATAAACTGGTTTGAGGATGAGTATGTTGTCATCAGCAATACCCGCCGAACACAGCTGACGCTGGAAGATTATCTTGCCGCACGGCATCTGGTGATAACCCCCTGGAACGAAAAGCAGGGGGTACTGGATTTACGGCTTGAGCAGTTGGGGTATACGCGGCAGATAGCGCTTAAGACGCCATCCATGCTGAGTGCCCCGTTTATCGTTGCGGAAAGCGACCTGCTAATGGCCATTCCCCGTTTTGCAGCTGAGAAGCTGAAACATGCTGCCAGTATTCAGATTTTTTCATTGCCGTTCACCATAAGCCCGTTTGAAGTAAAGATTTACTCGCATAAACGCAGTGGCCAGAGAGGGGCAACCAAATGGCTGAAGACGACACTTCACATGCTGGCGGACGAGTTGCCGCAAAACATTTATGGCCATGAAACTGACAGTCGAATTTGAATGAGGGTAAATGCCATGCTTCTGGAACAGTTGAAAACGCTGGAACGCACGCTTCATGGCAGCAGGCGCAACGATCGTGAATGGCTTGAACAGATACTTCACGACCAGTTCAGGGAAATGACACGATCAGGTGTGTTGATCGATCGTTCGCAGACAATAGAGGCACTTTCTGCCGAAACAGTTATCCCGACCATTCTCAGCAGCGACTTTCAGCTCATTAAAATAAGAGAGGATGTCGCGATATTGCACTACAGGACATTCAATGCGGACGGCACTCGCCCAACTTTGCGCTCTTCGTGTTGGGAGCGGGCCGGGAGCGGGCAATGGAAACTGGTATTCCATCAGGGGACACCTGATGCGGGGAGCGGATAAGGTCCCAGGAGCGCACCGCAGAAAACGATTTCTGGATCTCAAGTGGGGTGAGTTAAGCCAGCCGACGGGCTGGCCTGAAATAGCGGCATTGCTCCACGCTTATTGTAAGCTTGTGGGGTCGCTTATCGCTCGTAGCAAACCTTGCGGCTCTTATGTCGGTCCGCTTTGTGCCAGAAGCGGGAGTTGTTATAAAGGGCAGGGGATTGAACGCAAGATCGTTTAGCTGATCTTACAGTAGTTCAACCACTTCAAATTCTTCTGTAATTAGCTCCATTTCTTCAGAGAAATACCCTTCGCGGGTGAAAAACCGCTGATGTTCCTTCTGCCAGTGTTCAAGGCTTAAATCGCCTTCACCTTCTTTGCGGGCAAACTCCTCAGTAACATCACAAAAACGAACCAGTCGCATTGAAACCAGCCTGATTACGCAGACCGGGATGCTCTGGCCATCAAGGATAATGTTATAGCTCCCAATTTTCGGCGCAGGCTCTTCCTGCTGATAAGAGGCAAATGATCCGCAAGAGGCTGTTTTGATCCCTTTTTTAATCAGATCCGCAAGCTCACTGGCCAGTTCCGGGCTGTCACCCATTTGCCAGGCATTTGCACCTGGATACTTCACTTTCAATTCCTCAACAGCAGCCATGAATAGCCCTTCTTAATTGTCTATGAAAAATGTCACACGGAGTTGAGCATGAACTGTCCAGATATTAATAGCGATGTTTCCCACTGGTAACGTCGTCCACTTTTTGCTGCTGGAGACTTCACAACTCTTTTGTTAATCCGCCTGGTATCATGAGGCGTGCCCGATTCGTTAATCGTCATTTATATGACGAGCCGAAGTCCTTTTGAGACAATCTTTTTGAACTCATCGCATTCGGAATGCACGCTTTTCGAACAGCAAGCAACATGCTTCAGTCCCCGGCTTAACAACTGGAGCCGACGGATGGTACTGTCGATCTCCTTTGCTCGTTGAAGAAGCAGAACATTGTTGAGTATGAGTTTGTTGTCTTCACTGAACATGTCGGCAATCTCATCAAGACAAAAACCTGCTGCCTGTCCCAGAGCGATTAATTGCAATTTATTGACCACAATCTCGTTATACTGCCTCCTAAGGCCATTACGACCAATAGGTTTAATAAGCCCTTTCTTTTCGTAATATCGCAATGCCGATGGTGTAACTCCCGTAAGGTTGGCGACTTCTCTGATATCCAGTTCTTTCATTGTTGACTTAAACCGCACTTTAAGTTGCACACTGATTATCAGCTTATCATTTCACTGATAAAAGGAAGTGGACTTTGGATATTATTTTCAAAACGATCATAACGGGAATTGGCGCAACGCTGGTTATGGATTTGTGGTCACTTTTTCAGAAGTACATTCTGAAAATACCACCATTGAATTATGCTTTGGTTGGGCGCTGGGTTTTACTCCTCCCTAAGGGGAAATTCAGGCATCACACCATTCTTTCATCGCCGCAGATACATGGAGAGATGCTTACTGGCTGGATATTCCATTACCTTACCGGTATATTTTTTGCGTTTATCCCGTTTTCGCTTGACGGAAAGTGCTGGCTCCATGAACCCTCGCTGTTAATTGGCGTGTTGACAGGCTTAATAACGTTAACTGCCCCGTTTTTGATGTTGCAACCCGCGTTTGGCTTTGGTATCGCGGCCTCACGTACACCTCATCCATGGCTTTTGCGTCTGTTAAGCCTGCTTACACACATTGTATTTGGTATTGGCTTATATGGCGTTGCCGCTGTTTTGGCGTCATTCTAAGAGCCTCATCAAGTCGTTCAGGCGTGAGACAGCTCGTGCTTCTTACCCGGAACTACCCTCTGTCGAATTTCGCAATAATCGGCATTTTGAGAGCGCTTAAGAGGCGGGCATTGAAAAACTCCATGAGGTTATCAAAAGGGAACCAGTAACTGCTTAATAACGACCTCGTCATCGCCAGAATGGGCAGTTGAAAATGTACTCGTGATGGCGGAATAATCTATCAATGTACATAACGAATTTAATGGAGTGAGGGTGCAGGGAGTGAGAGCGAATGAAATGGTAAGGAAATTTTTTATGCTGGCATTTGTTGCCAGTCTGGTAACGGGATGCACGCCATTAAAACCTTCCGGATGCCATAAAACCACTGCAAGGGCTAATTGCGGTTCTGGCTACTGGGACGATCAGGATGAATGGGGCGCGCAAGCGCGGGCGATCAGAGCAGCGATAAATGCAAAACTGGCTGACCCACAAAACTGGAAAGGGAAGAAGTGTCGATTACACATAGAGTTTGCTCAGAATGGTAAGGCTTTAAACATATCAACTAGCGACGGTAATAAAGCATATTGCGAAGCGGTAAAATCAGCAGCCCAGAAAGCCACCTTTCCAGCTTTTACTAATCAGGAAGTGTACCGCGATTTTCAAAAATCTCGCTTTGATTTACGCGGTTAGTCATACCATGAACATCAGTAGGTCCGCTTTTCGCTCGTAGCGGACCTTACGGCTCAGTTAGGGGGGCGCGCTTTACTATATTTCCGGAGTCAGGCTGTGCAGAAGCCGGGGACGGCGACCTTCTGGAACAGATGAGGGCTGGCTATGACGGATGAAGGATATGCTGGAAGTTTCGCGAGGAACTCGGGATCAGTGAAGGCCGCGCGAACCGCCTCGGTGGATTCCCACACTACATAGTTCAGGTAAGTCGGACTATCGCCAATCGCCCGATGTAATTGCATGGAAATGAAGCCCGGTTGCTTCGTTATGACCTCGGCAGCTGCCTTGAAAGCGTCCAGGAAGCCTGCTTCGTCGGCGGGATCCAAGACCGCGAAGAGGTTGATTAGCACGAGAGGTGCAGCCGCAACGCCTAGTTGGCGGTCAAACGGAAATTTCTCGTCCAGAGGTTTAAATGGTTTTATCGCGGCCATGGCGGCACTCCTGTCTACAGTAAATTGAACTGGATGAACGATGCTGCCTGCGCTCAACTGAGCATCGACTGCTGAGCGAAGATACCCGCCATCGTGCCTTGCCATGCTGCCGTAGTGACCGAGGGGATACCGGGGTTGGCAAGGTCACCGGCGGCGTAGATGCCAGGCATGCTGGTTTCGCGGCGCTCGTCGGTCTTGAGGGCGATGCCGGTTGGCGTATTGACCGTGGCGAGGCCCAGTGCATCATGAAGGCTTGCGGACGGCCTGGTCCGCGGATGCGCGAACAGAATATCGACTGAAACATCGGGGCCGGATTCGATCCTGATGGTGGCACTATGGCTTCCGTGAGGTTCGATTTCAGTGATCCTGCCATCAATGAGAGGTACCTGGCGAGTGGCCAGATCGGCCCGTATGTCGAGACTGATGTCGTGACCGTTGCCAAAGACAGTCAATCTGTTTGTCCAGTCGTGGAAGAGCCTGACCTGATTGTGCGACTGTACGCCAGACCAGATGAGGCCCCAGTGCTGGTCGGCGACTTCAAAGCCGTCGCAATAGGGGCATGGTATGATGGATGTACCCCAGCTTTCGGCAAAGCCGGGAATATCAGGCATCTGGTCAGCGACGCCATAGCTCAGAATTAAGCGGCGCGCCCGCAGGCTTTCGTTATCGTCCGTGACGACGCAGAAATCGTCGATGGTGCCAGATACGCTTTCGGCCCGCGCGTTGACGAGCTTGATCGTTGGGTAGCGTGCCAGTTGCTGCCGCGCCTCGGCCAGGATGTCCTGTGGCGGCTTGTGATCGTGGCCGAGCACACCATGTGAACGGGCAGCAAAGCGATTACGTTGCCGGCCAGTGTCGAGGACCGTAACCTTGCGACGGGCACGGCCAAGCTGCAGGGCGGCGGCAAGACCGGCAAAGCTGCCTCCGATGATGATGACGTCATTCATGGTGATGAGTTCCGTGTTGAGGATGTAAGGAGATGTGCTAGCTCTGGCGCACCTTGCACATTTATGAAACTGCATGGTATCGTAATTAAATAATTACGATACTGTCAAGGACTGTATTTATAGTGACCAATAAAAACAACCCGACCCGGCGGGGCCGGCCTGTCAACGAGGCGCTTGGCCAGACAATCGTCGAGGCCGCCTCCGAGCTATTCGTAGAATTGGGATTTCAGGCGACGACCCTGGACAAAGTCGCCCAGCGAGCGAAGATATCCAAACTCAGCATCTATCGGCACTTCGAGAACAAGGAGGCACTCTTCAGTGCGGCCATTGTGGCCGGTTGTCATCAGTTGTTTGCACCACAGTCCCTTCTTGAAGGCGTTGACGGTTCGGTTGAAGATCAACTGATGGCGGTGGGATCATTACTGCTGCGCACGTTGCTGAGGCCCGACGTGAGTAGCGTCGAAGCCATGGTCATGGCTGACAAGACGAATCAAAAGTCGTTAAGCAAGCTCCATTATGAAGCTGGCCCCGCTCATGTCATCGCCCAAATCGAAGCTCTTTTACGTCAATTGCACCAGAAAGCGCTTCTGAACGTTCCCGATCCTCTTCAATCCGCTCGCTTGTTTGCCGCGCTTTTCAAAGGCTCTGACCTTCTGATTATCGCGCGCTTCGATGCGGCCAGAGCAGAGGACGACAACGAAATCGAATCATATTGTCGGTCGGCCGTCGCCATGTTTATCGCCGCGCACGGTGGCACCCAGGATGCGATATCGCAGCTGTGAACTTGCCCTATATTCCCGCTCCGTCCTGGTCGCAACGTAAAGCCCAGACGTGATGCAACTGGAATGTCCGCTAGCGGACATTCACCTAAGGTAACTTGCTCGCTGCGTGCCTGGAGCAGATGTTGCTAACATTGTGATGTGACTTTATCGCAGCATATCAATATCGCTAACATTGCTAAACTCAACGAGATATATGCAACCTGAATACGGAGCACGTGATGGTCACCACACATGTTTTCATCGCGGTCAGTCTTGATGGTTATATCGCTCGACAGGATGGTGATATCGACTGGCTGTTGAAGCGCGATGACCCGACAGAAGATCATGGCTATGCCGCATTTATCGCGGACAAAGAATGGATCATTATGGGGCGAGGCAGCTATGAGAAGGTGCTGACTTTTGACGAATGGCCTTATGATCGACCCGTGCTGGTGCTTTCCCGGCAGCTAACCGGTACCCCCGTGCCCGAGGCGCTGAAGGGTAAAGTGCAGTTTTCATGCTGCACGCCAAGGGAGGCTCTTACTGAGCTAATGGAGAAGAACGTGCACCGGGCCTATATCGATGGTGGGCAGTTAATACAGTCGTTCCTTCGCGAAGGTCTGGTCGCCGATATCGTTATCACTACTGTTCCTGTCCTGCTCGGTTCGGGAAAGGCGCTGTTCGGAGTGCTGCCCCATGATATAGATTTGACGCTATTATCCAGCCGTAGCTTCCCTTCGGGTCTGGTACAGTCACACTATCGGCTGACGTCATATGCTGAATCTAAGCAGAGTGATGACCTCCGCTAACGCGAGAAAATGCCCCATCTGCCAGCGGTACTGTTTTACTTCTACGGCCTTACTTCAGTTCGCTCAAAAAGCAATGAATCAGAGAAGCGGGTCTACAAACTCCGGAATCTGGCTCGCGCCGATATCTTCGATGACATTGACATGTTTATCAGTCGGAGACGGCGGTAAAGCCATATTGGGGCGTCAGTAGAGGCCTTTGAACACTCTCCTTCGTGGGGGCTGAATTTGTCTACCATTGTACTGGCAGTCTGTACAAGAGCCAGCTTCCGCACTTCGATCTAAGCGGACCTTCCCACAACCCGCAACACCGCCCGTAAAACGCAATTCCCCTGATCTCTCCGCATCACACTACACTTATCCCTTAAAGCCAAACCTGACACAGGAAGTCATGTATGTCTGCGGAGAATTTATCCCAAATGGGTGCGGCAAAAGTGCAGCGTTTGGTGGATCAATATGGTCAGCAAGTCATAGAAAAATGCCCTGTTAGCCCTGTGGAATACGCTTTCTACGAGCATGCGGCGAAAGAGCTCAACAGCAGGGGGATCAAAACGCCGACGCTGTTGTCTGCCGATCCACATCCACGCCGGTTAAGGCTGGAATATATCCCTGGAAAAGTGTCTCAGGATGAGGTGTCGGGGGATGACATATTGAAATGCCTTTCTCATCTTCATCGCACTCCACCAGACCCAACCTGGGTGTATCACCCTCATTCCTGGTCCGAGAAAGCGCTTGAAAAATCATTGGCGCTTTTGAAATTACCGGACCGCGCGGCCCACCAGATGCGCTGTTTTCAGCAAGCGGGCAGCGTTTTGTTTCGGCAGAAATATTTAATCTCAGGGGATACCAATGCCGGTAACTGGGGGAGGAGAGAAAACGGAGAGTGGGTTCTCTTTGACTGGGAAAGGTTTGGCACGGGCAGTCCGGCTATCGACCTCGCCCCGCTGATAAAGGGGATGGGCTCCAGGCAAATCATTTTACAGCTTGCGGAGCGTTACAGCGTGCATTATCCGCATATGCCTGTCCGACAGTTAGCGATGGAAATAACCCTTGCTAAAGCATGGATTGTGTCAGAGGTGGTGTCCCTGCTCTATGACCGGAACAAAACAGATTTTGAGCTGTACCTGAACTGGTACAGAGAAACGCTTCCCGGCTGGCTGGACGAGGCTATCTCAGTACTTTAACCCTTCGTCTGCATGGGTTTTTTATATTATTAAGGCCGAAATTCTGGCTCACAGACCAGCTGAATTTCGGCCCTTACGCACTGGCCTTAGTGCGCCGTGATATACGGCTCTTTCACGAACTCCGCCAGCAGCCAGACCATATCATGTAGCAGACCGGTCAGCTCTTTTGCCACGTTTGCAGGCAATGTTCCGCCCATTACCGCCTGCGTTAACGCCAGCGCATAGTCCACCTGGAGCGACGTATCCTGCCAGCAGTCCGGAACGCAGGAGACAATCTTCTCTCCTGCAATCAGCTGTTCGACCAGATAAGGCGGGAGGGCAGAATCACAACGCGCGCGAAGGCGTTTAAGGACTGCCAGCAAACGCGTGCACAGTGTTGCATGGGTGACCGCATCGTCGGTTTCTACCAGCACGCTTACATACGCGGTGCAGGCATCGGCCAGTTCGAAGAGATCTGCAGATTCAGGCAGTTGTAGATGAATCAGATGGTGTATAGCGCTTTCTTCAGAGAGCGCGTAAGACAGGGAAGGGACAGTTGTCATGTGATTTTCCATTTTAAAAAAACTCCAGACCATCCAATAAGTTCCTACGCTCATGGGTGGTAGCGCTGACGGAGGTAGGAATACCGCACACGACAAAAACGGCCAACCTTTCGGTTGCTCCGCCAGCGCGACCGTAGTGTAACGGGATGAGCGCTGCCGCGACAAAATAATTGTCGTATCGTGATATGCGGGTTCCTACGCCCGGTTGCGGATGTGCCGCAACGCAGGCACTTTACGGCCGGGAGGAGAGTAAGAAAAGCACTAACCCTGAATTACACAGGGTTACTTGCAGATTTGCGAGGCGGCTTCCAGAAAGGCCTTAGCGGGCGCAAGCAGCGCCGCGCCATTACCCTTCACTCAGCATCGCCAGAAACCGTTTCACCGTCCGCGAACGTTCAAAACGCCGCCAGCACAGCGCGATATCAGTATAAAGCTCCGGTGATGTCAGCGCATGGTAGGTCACATTGGGGGGCGAAATGGCGGCCATCGACTTCGGCACCAGGGCGAACCCGCCGCCAGCGGACACCATGCTCAGGGAAGAGGAAAGTTGCGAAGACTGCAGCGTGTGCTGCACGTCAATTCCGGCCCGCTCGCAGCAGCCGTAAACGCGATCGTACAGCCCTGGCGCGACCTCCTGCGGGAACAAAACGACCGGCGTATCCCGCAGTTGCTCCAGCGCCAGCGATCCACACTTCGCCAGTGGATGGTCGCGATGCAGCGCCACAACCATCGGCTCACGGTCGAGAATTTTTAGCTCAAACGCTTTGCTGCTCTCACACGGCAGACGCACAAACGCGATATCCAGTTCACCCTCCGCCAGCATCGCCGTCAGCGAAGACATATTGGCTTCCACCTGGTGCACTCTCACCGCCATGTTCTGCAGCTGATACTGGCGAATAAGGGTGAAGATTTTGGGGTGAAAGGCGTCTGAACTGGTGATCCCAATCGACAGACTGCCGTTCAGCCCGCGGGCAATGCCCCGGGCTTTCTCCAGCGCGGCGTCGCTCAGCGCCAGGATCTTACAGGCGTCCTCATAGAAGGCTTCTCCCGCTTCAGTCAGCTCCACGCCTCGCGTCAGGCGTCTGAATAACGGCGTGCCCACTTCTTCCTCGAGCCGTTTAATCTGCTGACTCAGAGGAGGCTGTGAAATACCCAGCGCTTTGGCCGCTTTGGTGAAGTGTCGCTCACGTGCAACGGCGACAAAATACCGCAGATAACGAAGTTCCATATCAAAAACGTCTCAAACCAGCATGGATTCTATATTGGAACTCTATGCTGAATCGGGTCAACATTTATTTAACCTTTCTAAATAAAGTTGAAGAGGACGAGCATGATGGTGCATTCATCTGCATGCGACTGTGAGGCCAGTTTGTGCGAGACCCTGCGTGGGTTTTCTGCCCAGCATCCTGACAGCGTGATCTATCAGACATCGCTAATGAGCGCCCTGTTAAGCGGCGTGTACGAGGGGGATACCACTATCGCCGATCTGCTTGCGCACGGCGATTTTGGTCTGGGTACGTTCAACGAGCTGGATGGCGAAATGATTGCCTTCAGCAGCCAGGTGTATCAGCTGCGCGCCGACGGGAGTGCCCGTGCCGCGAAGCCGGAGCAAAAAACACCGTTTGCGGTGATGACCTGGTTCCAGCCGCAGTATCGCAAAACCTTCGATGCGCCGGTCAGCCGTCAGCAGATCCACGACGTGATCGACCAGCAAATCCCCTCCGATAACCTGTTCTGTGCGTTACGCATCGACGGTAATTTCCGCCACGCCCACACCCGTACCGTTCCGCGTCAGAAGCCGCCATACCGTGCGATGACCGACGTTCTGGACGACCAGCCGGTGTTCCGCTTTAACCAGCGAGAAGGGGTACTGGTCGGGTTCCGCACGCCGCAGCATATGCAGGGCATTAACGTCGCGGGATATCACGAACATTTTATCACCGACGATCGTCAGGGCGGCGGGCATCTGCTCGACTACCAGCTGGAGAGCGGCGTGCTGACCTTCGGTGAAATTCACAAACTGATGATCGACCTGCCTGCCGACAGCGCATTTTTACAGGCCAACCTTCACCCCAGCAACCTTGATGCTGCAATCCGTTCCGTCGAAAACTAACAGGAGAACCACCGTGAACAGTGATAAACAGGCACGTCAGTGGGCGCATGGCGCCGATATGGTCGTAGGCCAGCTGGAAGCGCAGGGCGTGAAGCAGGTTTTCGGTATTCCGGGTGCAAAAATCGACAAAGTGTTTGATTCCTTGCTCGATTCCTCCATCGAAATCATTCCCGTGCGCCACGAAGCGAACGCGGCGTTTATGGCCGCAGCGGTAGGGCGCCTGACCGGCAAGGCCGGGGTCGCGCTGGTCACCTCCGGACCGGGCTGCTCAAACCTGATCACCGGGATTGCCACCGCCAACAGTGAGGGCGACCCGGTGGTCGCGCTGGGCGGTGCCGTGAAGCGGGCAGATAAAGCGAAGCTGGTGCATCAGAGCATGGACACGGTCGCCATGTTCAGCCCGGTGACGAAATACGCTGTAGAGGTGAGTTCACCGGATGCGATTGCCGAAGTGGTCTCGAACGCGTTTCGCGCTGCCGAGCACGGCAGGCCAGGGGGCGCGTTCGTCAGCCTGCCGCAGGATATTGTCGACCAGCCCGCCACGGGCGCGATTTTGCCGGGCAGCAGTACTGCCAAAATGGGGCCGGCACCGGAGTCCGCCATTAACGATGTGGCGAAGCTTATCGAAAAAGCCAAGAATCCGGTCATTTTACTGGGCCTGATGGCCAGCCAGCCTGCCAACAGCGCCGCGCTGCGTAAGCTGCTGGAGAAAAGTCGCATCCCGGTCACCAGTACCTATCAGGCGGCCGGGGCGGTGAATCAGGAACATTTCACCCGCTTTGCCGGACGTGTCGGCCTCTTTAACAACCAGGCAGGCGACAGATTGCTGCATCTGGCGGATCTGATTATCTGCATCGGTTACAGCCCGGTGGAATACGAACCGTCCATGTGGAACAGCGGCGACGCCACGCTGGTGCATATCGATGTGCTGCCCGCCTATGAAGAACGCAATTATGTGCCTGACCTCGAGCTGGTGGGGGACATCGCCGAAACGCTGAACCTGCTCGCGAGCCGGATCGCCCACAAGCTGGAGCTCAGCGCGCGCGCGTCAGAAATCCTGGTCGATCGTCAGCATCAACGGGATCTGCTCGATCGCCGTGGCGCCTCGCTTAATCAGTTTGCCCTGCATCCGCTGCGCATCGTGCGGGCCATGCAGGACATCGTCAATAACGACGTTACGCTCACCGTTGATATGGGGAGCTTCCACATCTGGATCGCCCGCTATCTCTATAGCTTCCGCGCACGTCAGGTCATGATCTCTAACGGTCAGCAGACCATGGGTGTTGCACTGCCGTGGGCGATTGGTGCGTGGCTGGTCAATCCTGGCCGCAAGGTGGTCTCGGTGTCCGGTGACGGCGGCTTCCTGCAGTCGAGCATGGAGCTGGAAACCGCCGTGCGTCTTAACGCCAATGTGCTGCACATCATCTGGGTAGACAACGCCTACAACATGGTGGCGATCCAGGAAGAGAAAAAATACCAGCGCCTTTCCGGCGTAGAGTTCGGCCCGGTCGATTTCAAAGTCTATGCCGATGCCTTCGGGGCGAAAGGCTTTGCCGTCGAGAGCGCGGATGCGCTGGAGCCTACGCTGCGTGCTGCAATGGATGTCGATGGCCCGGCCGTGGTCGCCATTCCCGTCGACTATAGCGATAACCCGCTGCTGATGGGCCAGCTCCATCTCAGCCAGATTTTGTGAATCAATATAAGGACAGAGAAATGCAAAAAGTTGCTCTCGTAACAGGCTCAGGCCAGGGGATTGGTAAAGCGATTGCGCTTCGCCTGGTGAAAGACGGCTTTGCCGTCGCCATCGCGGATTACAACGAAGAGACGGCAAAAGCCGTTGCCGATGAGATCGTCCGCAATGGGGGGAAGGCCGTCGCCGTGAAGGTGGATGTCTCCAGCCGCGAGCAGGTGTTTGCAGCGGTGGAAAAAGCCCGCACTGCGCTGGGCGGTTTCAACGTGATCGTCAACAATGCCGGGGTCGCGCCTTCCACGCCAATTGAGTCGATCACCCCGGAAATTGTCGACAAAGTTTACAACATCAACGTCAAAGGGGTTATCTGGGGTATCCAGGCTGCCATTGACGCCTTCCGTAAAGAAGGGCACGGCGGCAAGATCATCAACGCCTGTTCCCAGGCAGGCCATACCGGGAACCCTGAACTGGCGGTCTACAGTTCCAGTAAGTTTGCGGTACGCGGGTTAACCCAGACGGCGGCACGTGACCTTGCGCCATTAGGGATCACCGTTAACGCTTACTGCCCGGGCATCGTCAAAACGCCGATGTGGGCGGAAATTGACCGCCAGGTCTCCGAAGCGGCGGGTAAACCGCTCGGCTACGGCACTGAAACGTTTGCCAAACGCATTACGCTTGGCAGATTGTCCGAACCCGAAGATGTGGCCGCCTGCGTCTCTTATCTCGCCGGGCCAGATTCCGACTACATGACCGGTCAGTCCCTGTTGATTGACGGTGGTATGGTGTTCAACTAAATACTAATAAGCTCTGACATGAGTTTTCCCCTGCCCCCGTGCAGGGGCTTTTTTTTGTCTCCTCAGCCATTGTGGATTACACTGCGCGCTGCAAAACTTTAGTCTTAGAGATCTGACAGGCGGTAACAGCGATGAACGGTACAATCACAACGTGGTTTAAAGATAAAGGCTTTGGATTTATCAAAGATGAAAACGGTGACAACCGCTATTTTCATGTGATTAAGGTCGCCAACCCTGATCTGATTAAGAAAGACGCAGCGGTGACCTTCGAGCCCACAACCAACAACAAAGGCCTTTCCGCCTATGCGGTGAAGGTGATCCCGGAAAGCAAACACCTCTATATCGCAGGCGAGCGCGTGAAGCTCACTTCGATCAAATCGTTTGTGGTGTTTAGCGAAGAAGAGCCAGCAGATACCGGTATCGATAAAGAGAACGCGGTACTGTCCGTGGGGCTGCTGATGAACAACATCAAACCCAAGTCTGACAAAAAACCAGGTGAAATGCGCACGGTGAAGAAGCTGGCTATCACCACCTTCCAGAATACGACGATGATCTTCACGGAAGATGAGATCGACATCGATGCTACGGTGAAGCTGCTGAAATAATGTTTTGCCGGGTAGGGCGACGGCTTACCCGGCGTACCGCTGTCATCCTGGCGTGCAAACGCCACTTCCCCCGTTTTCCCGAGCAGGCGATACGCCGCGTCTCTTTTCGTCCGCTTTTTAACCTGCTATAACAAAACCCTTATCCTTCCGGGAGTCAACGCCGTGCCCGAGCTTAATCAACATGGTCAAACTGTTAACGATATCGTCCCCGACTGGAAATGCGCCCGTGCGTTAACCCGCACTCCGCTCGTCGGTCAGTATTGTCGTCTGGAGCCGCTGGATGCCGAACGCCACGCCGCGGATTTGTATGAGGCCTATGCGCTGGGGGACGACAGCGACTGGACGTGGCTTGTCAGCACCCAGCCCGTGAGCGTTGAAGACACCGCAGAATGGGTCCTTGGCAAAGTACTGGATGATGAACTGGTGCCGTATGCCGTCATCGATTTGCGTACCGGGCAAGCGGTGGGGCTGGTGAGCTATATGGCAATAGAGCGCATGCAAGGGTCGGTGGAGATCGGCCACGTCACCTGGTCACGCAAGATGAAAGGCTCCCGCCTCGGCACGGAAACCGTATGGCTGTTGCTCAGGAATGCATTCGAGCATGGCTATCGTCGGCTGGAGTGGAAGTGCGATTCAATGAACACTGCCTCGCGTAATGCGGCGGAAAGGCTGGGATTTGTCTGGGAAGGCCGGCTGCGTCAGAAGCTGGTGCGCAAAGGGCGCAACCGCGACAGCGACATGCTGTCAATCATTGATGGCGAATGGCCACAGCGGGATGCCGAACTCCGCGCCTGGCTGGCTGAAGCGAATTTTGACGGGGAAGGGCGGCAGCGTAAAAAGCTGGAGGCGTTTCGTCTGTAAAATATGCCCCTCACCCGTTGGGAGAGGGGCTGCTTAGCAAACTGCGTTACAGGCGAACCGGTGCACCGTTGGCGACATAATATGCCGCGGTACTCTTCGCCAGCGGCTCGCGTCCGCGAATGGCATCGGCAATTTTCTCGCCAATCATGATGGTGGTGGCGTTCAGGTTGCCGGTGATGATCTGCGGCATAATGGACGCATCCACCACGCGCAATCCTTCCAGCCCATGAACGCGACCTTCGCCGTCGACCACGGCCATTTCGTCATACCCCATCTTACAGGTGCCGCACGGGTGGAAGGCGGTTTCAGCGTGGTTACGCACAAACTCGTCCAGCTGTTCGTCGGTCTGGCACTCAATGCCCGGGCTGATTTCCCGTCCACGGTATTTATCCAGCGCCGGCTGGTGCATGATCTCACGGGTGATGCGGATCGCATCGCGAAACTCCTGCCAGTCCTGTTCGTGGGACATATAGTTGAACAGGATCGCCGGATGCTGATGCGGATCGCGTGATTTAATCCGTACACTCCCGCGGCTTGGTGAGCGCATGGAGCCAACGTGGCACTGGAAGCCGTGCTCTTTGACCGCGTTCGACCCGTTGTAGTTAATGGCGACCGGCAGGAAGTGGTATTGAATATTCGGCCATTCAAACTCCTCGCGGCTGCGGATAAACCCGCCCGCTTCAAAGTGGTTGCTCGCTCCCACGCCGGTGCCGCCAAACAGCCACTCCGCGCCAATCTTCGGCTGGTTCCACCACTGCAGGGCAGGGTAGAGAGAGACCGGCTCTTTGCACTCGTACTGCAGGTACATCTCTAAGTGATCCTGCAGGTTTTCACCCACACCCGGGAGGTCATGTACCAGCGGGATGTCAAACTGCTTCAGCAGTTCCGCGTTACCCACGCCGGAGCGCTGCAGGATCTGCGGAGAGGCAATCGCCCCGGCGCACAGCAGCACCTCTTTGCTGGCCGTCGCTTTTGACGGAATCGTGCTCTCGCCTTCCAGCCACTCGACGCCTGTCGCGCGTTTGCCGTCAAAAATAATGTGATCGGTCATGGCATGGGTGCGAATGGTCAGGTTCGGGCGTGATTTCGCCTGATCCAGATAGCCGCGTGCGGTACTGGCGCGACGGCCTTGCGGCGTCACGGTTCTGTCCATCGGGCCGAAGCCTTCCTGCTGATAGCCGTTAAGATCGTCAGTACGCGGGTAGCCCGCCTGCACACCGGCTTCTACCATCGCTTCAAACAGCGGGTTTACGCCGGGTTTAGAGGTGGTCACGCTCACCGGGCCGTCGCCGCCGTGGTAGTCGTTTGGCCCCACGTCACGGGTCTCAGCCTTACGGTAGTAGGGCAGGCAGTTGAGATAGCTCCAGTGTTCCAGACCCGGCTCAGTTGCCCAGTTGTCCAGATCCATCGCGTTACCGCGGATGTAGCACATGCCGTTGATCAGGGATGAGCCGCCCAGCCCTTTGCCGCGACCGCACTCCATACGGCGGTTGTTCATGTGCGGCTCGGGCTCGGTTTCATACGCCCAGTTGTAACGCTTGCCCTGCAAGGGAAACGCCAGCGCGGCAGGCATCTGGGTGCGGAAGTCAAAACGGTAATCCGGGCCGCCCGCTTCTAGCAGCAGAACGGTGGTATTGGGATCTTCCGTCAGTCGTGTTGCCAGTACGTTGCCGGCAGAGCCGGCACCAATAATGATGTAGTCAAATTGCAAAAAAACCTCCCGGTTAAAATATGGACTGGAATTTACCCATCTCAACCTGGATGGACTTCACCTGGGTATAACTCTGGAGCGTCATTACGCCGTTCTCGCGGCCAATGCCGGAGTGTTTGTAGCCACCAACCGGCATCTCTGCCGCGGATTCACCCCAGGTGTTGATCCAGCAGATACCCGCTTCAAGCTCGTGGATCGCGCTGTGTGCGCGGTTCAGGTCGGCAGTCACGATGCCCGCCGCCAGACCGTACTCGGTGTCGTTGGCGCGACGAATCACCTCTTCGTCGGTTTCGTACGTGAGGATGGACATCACCGGCCCGAAGATCTCTTCGCGCACGATGGTCATCTCATCGGTGCAGTCGGTGAACACGGTGGGAGCCACCCACGCGCCGTTGTCAAAGCCTTCGCCTTTCAGCACGTCGCCACCGCACAGCACACGCGCGCCTTCCTCTTTGCCTTTGGCGATATAGCGCAGCACGTTTTCGCGGTGCGGGAAGCTCACCAGTGGGCCAAAGTTGGTGCGTTCATCGAACAGATCGCCCGCGCGAATACGTGCCACGCGATCAACAATTTTCTGCTCAAACGCGGCTTTGAATTTCGCCGGCACGAACACGCGGGTGCCGTTGGTGCATACCTGGCCGGAGCTGAAGAAGTTGGCCATCATGGCGATGTCCGCCGCGAGATCCAGGTCGGCATCGTCGAAAATAACCAGCGGGGATTTCCCGCCCAGCTCCATTGTCACCTCTTTCAGGGACGAGGCCGCCGAATTGGCCATCACTTTTTTGCCGCTGGCAACGCCGCCGGTGAAGGAGACTTTGGCGATGCCCGGGTGCTCGGTCAGGAACTGGCCGGTTTCTGCGCCCACGCCCGGCAGAACGTTAAATACGCCGTCCGGCAGACCCGCTTCGGTGTAGATCTCGGCAAGCTTCAGGGCGGTGAGGGGCGTCACTTCGCTCGGCTTGAAGATCATCGCGTTACCTGCGGCCAGCGCTGGCGCGGATTTCCACAGGGCGATCTGGATCGGGTAGTTCCACGCGCCAATGCCCGCGACCACGCCCAGCGGTTCACGACGGGTATAGACAAATGAGGTATCGCGCAGGGGGATCTGGCTGCCTTCCAGCGCCGGGATCAGCCCTGCGTAGTACTCCAGCACGTCCGCGCCGGTGACGATATCAACGGTGCTGGTTTCTGAGTACGCTTTGCCGGTGTCGAGGGTTTCCAGCTTCGCCAGCTCGTCGTTACGCTCACGAAGAATGTCTACCGCACGGCGCAGAATGCGCGAGCGCTCCATGGCGGTCATCGCCGCCCAGATTTTTTGCCCGCGCTGTGCGCTTTCTACGGCGCGATCGACATCCTCGCGCCCGGCGGCCTGAACGGTCGCCAGGACTTCACCGTTGGCCGGGTTGATGGTCTCGAAGGTGCGACCGCTGGTGGCCGATGTATAACCACCATTGATATAAAGCTGCTGTTCTGCCATTCGGGACATAAATTCTCCTCGGTTAATCGGTCGGTAAATGCTGGCTAATAAAGTGGCTGGTGAGCGACTGGGCCAGGGTTTTATCCAGCGGTTTGCCACTCAGCGCGGCGCGCAGCCACAGCCCGTCAATCAGCGCCGCGAGCCCGTAACCCGCCTCCTGCGCCTGTTCGCGCGGCAGCTCGCGGCGGAACTCATACACCAGGTTCGACAGCAGACGGCGGCTGCTCACCTGCTGCAGACGGTAGAGCATTGGCTGATGCATGCTGCTCGCCCAGAAGGCCAGCCAGGCTTTCATTGCCGCGCCGCTGATCTGGGTTTCATCAAAATTGCCGCCGACAATCGCCTGCAGACGCTGCTCTGCGCTGCCGTGCGGTAAGGCATGCAAACGGTTCAATACCGCGTCGCGCAGCTGGCCGGTGATGTCGCGCATGGTCGCTTCCAGCAGGCCATTTTTGTCCTTGAAATAGTGACTGATGATCCCCGTGGAAACGCCCGCCCGACGGGCGATCTGCGCGATGGTCGCGTCATGCATTCCCACTTCATTTATTGCTTCCAGCGTGGCGTCGATCAGTTGCCTGCGCCGGATTGGCTGCATCCCCACTTTGGGCATTTTTGCCACTCCATTCATCAGCGTTGGTTAACCATTAAAGCGGTTTTTGATTGGACGTTCAATATAAAATGTGTCTTAATTGTTGCGGTTTTGGATTTCAATAGTTACAAAAACAGTGGGGATACTGGATGACAGATCTTTCGCAAGACAGAGAAAAGGACAAAATCAATCCGGTTGTTTTTTATACATCCGCAGGACTGATTTTGTTGTTTTCCCTGATGACGATCTTCTTTAGCGATTTTTCTGCCGAGTGGATTGGGCGCACCCTTAACTGGGTGTCGAAGACCTTCGGCTGGTACTACTTGCTGGCGGCGACGCTCTATATCGTCTTCGTCGTCTGCATCGCCTGCTCGCGCTTTGGCTCGGTAAAGCTCGGGCCGGAACAGTCAAAACCCGAGTTCAGCCTGCTGAGCTGGGCCGCGATGCTGTTTGCCGCGGGCATTGGTATTGACCTGATGTTCTTCTCCGTGGCGGAACCGGTCACGCAATATATGCAGCCACCGGAAGGGGCGGGGCAGACGATGGAGGCCGCGCGACAGGCGATGGTCTGGACATTGTTCCACTACGGCTTAACCGGCTGGTCGATGTATGCCCTGATGGGGATGGCGCTCGGATACTTTAGCTATCGTTATAATTTACCCCTCACGATCCGCTCCGCGCTCTATCCGATTTTCGGTAAAAAAATTAACGGACCGATTGGACACACCGTGGATATCGCGGCGGTGATTGGTACCATCTTTGGGATCGCCACCACGCTCGGTATCGGCGTGGTGCAGCTCAACTACGGTCTGAGCGTGCTGTTTGATATCCCGGATTCCATGGCGGCCAAAGCGGCGCTGATCGCGCTGTCGGTGATTATCGCCACCATTTCGGTTACCTCCGGCGTGGACAAGGGCATTCGCGTGCTTTCTGAGCTGAACGTCGCGCTGGCGCTGGGGCTGATCCTGTTCGTGCTGTTTATGGGCGATACGTCATTCCTGCTCAATGCGTTAGTGCTGAACGTGGGTGATTACGTGAACCGCTTTATGGGTATGACGTTGAACAGCTTCGCCTTTGACCGCCCGGTCGAGTGGATGAACAACTGGACGCTGTTCTTCTGGGCGTGGTGGGTCGCGTGGTCGCCGTTTGTTGGCCTGTTCCTGGCGCGTATTTCGCGTGGACGCACCATTCGTCAGTTTGTGATGGGCACGCTGATTATCCCGTTCACCTTTACGCTGCTGTGGCTGTCGGTGTTCGGCAATAGCGCGCTGCACGAGATCATTCACGGCAATGCGACGTTTGCGCAGGAAGCGATGGTGCATCCGGAGCGGGGGTTCTACAGCCTGCTGGCGCAGTATCCGGCGTTTACCTTTAGCGCCTCTGTTGCAACCATTACCGGCCTGCTGTTTTACGTCACCTCGGCGGATTCGGGCGCGCTGGTGCTGGGGAACTTCACCTCGAAGCTCAAGGACATCAACAGCGATGCCCCCAACTGGCTGCGCATCTTCTGGTCTGTCGCCATTGGCCTGCTGACCCTGGGCATGCTGATGACCAACGGTATTTCTGCCCTGCAGAACACCACGGTGATCATGGGTCTGCCGTTCAGTTTCGTTATCTTCTTCGTGATGGCCGGGCTGTATAAATCTCTCAAGGTGGAAGATTACCGCCGCGTCAGCGCCAGCCGCGACACCGCGCCACGCCCGATGGGTGCGCAGGACAGACTGAGCTGGAAAAAGCGGTTGTCACGCCTGATGAACTATCCGGGCACGCGCTACACCAAACAGATGATGGAAACGGTCTGCTTCCCGGCGATGGAAGAGGTGGCGCAGGAGCTGAAGCTGCGTGGTGCGTATGTTGAACTGAAAAACCTGCCGCCGGACGACGGTGAGACTCTGGGACACCTGGACCTGTTGGTGCATATGGGCGACGAACAAAACTTTGTCTACCAGATTTGGCCACAGCAGTATTCGGTGCCCGGGTTTACCTATCGCGCACGCAGCGGGAAATCAACGTATTACCGTCTTGAGACGTTCCTGCTGGAAGGGAGCCAGGGGAATGACCTGATGGATTACAGTAAGGAACAGGTAATTACGGACATACTGGATCAGTATGAGCGGCACCTGAACTTTATTCACCTCCATCGCGAGGCACCGGGGAATAGTGTGATGTTCCCGGATGTTTGAGCACTGAATTGAAGTAAAACCGCGGGGCCAGTTCTGGCCCCGTTCTACGACTGCTTATCCTTTACGACTCAGTAGCACTGCTATTTGCCCATTCTTTTTTTATATTTATCTGCCTTATCTGTTTTTATCAGTCTTTCCTTAAGCACAAATGCATTAATTCAAAAAGCGATTTACGATAATACTGCTGGTTTTTATAAGGAGATAAAAATGACGAACCCAGCTTACGTGTGGCTTAAAGGCGATGGCGGTGTTGATATTAACGGTTCTCCTGCGGAGCAATAACGGTGACCCGATGAGGACTTTCACCGGTTTTTTCCTGTTTTGTGTACAAATAGTATTTTGGTTTTTCGTTTGCGGCCTGGTATGGGCAGCCTTTTTTCCACTGGACAACATTCAACGTCTGGCAAACGTGTTTAGTATTTACGGCATAGAGGGTGCGCATGATTTTGCTTCGATTCTTGCTCTGTCCGTCTCGGCCATTGGTGCCACTGGGATAACAGTCATTTGCATGAGGTTTTTATTCAGTAAGACGTAACACCCAGCCTTATCTGCGCTGCACCCGCGGCAAGGATTGAAAAGACTGCAGTCTGGCGTATTGTTCAACGCCGTGATGATGACTTGTGCGAAGCGGCGGGAAAAGGCGGAAGCAGTGTGATCTGCGTGTTGCCGTCACGCAGCCAAAACAGCGTGAAGGCATCATCTTGCGAAAACCCCGCCAGCGGGCGGGTCAGCGCCAGCGTCAGGGTGTTCTCGTCGAGCGCCGTGACGCGGGCACAATCAAAGCCCATCATCGCGTTAACCTGTGAAAACAGCGCCTTAAACAGGCTCTCTTTGGCGCTAAACGTCAGCGTCAGCGCCTGCGCAAATGGCAGGCCGGTGTGGCGCAGCAGCGTGTCCTCTGCGGGGCCAATAATCCCGTCTTTGATCTCCACCGCTTCGTCATCAGCGAGGATAATTTCCCCGTCGATACCCGTTAGCCCGTGCGGCGTTACAACGGCCAGCGCACGACTGGCCGTATGGCTGATGCTGCCCGTCATGCCGACAGGCCACAGCGGCTCGCCGCTGCTGCCGATAGCCGGTATGGCCGTAAAGCCATATTCCTGCAGGGCGTGGGCGGCGGCGAGGCGTCCGGCCAGGTGTTCAGCTTTACGTTTGGAGGCAGCGTGAGCAAGCGCGTTATGGTGAGGAAGCCAGAGGAGGTCGGCGTCGGTAAAGGTGGTGGGATCGAAGGTAATTTGGTGGACCGTGGTTCCGGCAAGACGAAATGTGGAGTGGGTGGTGCGCATGTTTTCTCGTCCTGACGTTGAGGAATAGAGCGGCCTGATGCCTTCACACCGCTCCTCTCCTGCCGGGAGAGGGAGACATTCAGCCCCTCTCCCGGCAGGAGAGGGGAGACACAGCCTGCCTTAGAAGTGCGTGTTCACGCTCATAAACCAGGTTCGGCCCGGCTCATTATAGGTGTATGCACCCGCGCCGTACATATACGCACCGGTTGTGGCGTTGCCGGTGGTCTGGGCATTACCCGCGCGCCACTGGCGTTTATCAAAGACGTTATCCACGCCGCCGGTCAGGCTGACGTTTTTGGTCACGTCCCAGGTCGCACTCAGGCCAACGATGCTGTACGGGCTGACTTCGTCTTTCTCAGACCCGGTCACCGGCTGGCCTTTGTAGTTGTACTTCTTCGGCTGCTGCTTGCCGTACCAGGTGAAGGTCGACTGCAGCGACACATCCTGATGTACCTGCCAGCTCAGGGTTGAGTTCAGCGTGTACTCCGGGATGATCGACAGACGGTCGCCGGTCTCCTTGTTCTTACTTTGCAGCATATAGGTGATGTTGTTGGTCCAGTTGATCGTGTCGCTGACCGGCACGTTCAGGGAGCCTTCCAGACCTTCAACCACCGCTTTAGGCACGTTTTCCCACTGGTAAATATCGGTGGTCACTTTACTGGTGGAGGTCTGGCCGACTGGCGCATACCCCGCTTCAATCTTGTTGCGGTAGTCGTTACGGAACCAGGTCACGCCCGCCAGCCAGCCGTCGTGTTTCCACTCCAGACCAATCTCTTTGTTAATGCTGGTTTCGGCTTTCAGGTCGTCGTTACCCATCATGTAGCAACCCACGCCGTCGGAGCTGGCGTAGCAGCCCTGGCCTTTGCTGTACAACAGATAGTTCGGGTTGGTCTGGTACAGGCTCGGCGCTTTATAGGCGCGAGCGATACCCATCTTCAGCGTAAAGTCGTCACCCAGGCCTTGCGACAGGTTCAGGGACGGGCTCCAGTTGTTACCGACGATCGTATGGTGATCGAAGCGCAGCGCCGGGGTCAGCATGGTGCTGTCCGTCAGCTCCATGTTGTTTTCAGCGAACAGGGAGAAGATCTCCGCCGAGGTATACGGGCTACGATCGTTGCTGAGCCCCGGAATGGTCCCGCCCTGCTGGGTTTGCGAGAAGGAGGTCGAGTCCTTCATGCGCTGCTGGTTCCACTCGGTGCCCAGCGTCAGGTTCTGGTTGACGAGGAAATCAATCGGCAGGTTGATTTCGCTGTGCAGCATCACATCAGCCAGGTCGGTGTCGGTGAATTTATTGCTGTTGAACAATCCTTCTGTACCGCCCGCCAGACCTTCGCCGAGACGCGAATTGCGGGTGTGTTCGTACTGCGCCCAGTTGCTGGTGGTGATGCCATTATCCCAGCCGCCGTTCCAGGTCACCGCAAAGTTCTGGCGATAGATACGGTTAGTCTCTTTACCGTAGTTTTTCTTCACCAGACCGCTGGAGCTGTTGTCGTTATTGGTGTTCTGGGTATCACCCGCGTAGAGGTTGTTCTGGCGGCTGTAGCCCGCTTCAAACTCCAGGGACTGCATGGGCGCGAAGTCCCAGCGGACCACGCCGTTAATGTCTTTGTTCTCGACCCCTTCACGGCCTGCAGGCAGGGTGTCGGCATAAGTACCGGTACGATCGGACTGGTGGCCCTGGTTGATGTCCCACGCATCGGCCTGGGTTTTGTCCAGGTTACCAAACATGCGGAAGCTGAAGTCGCCGCCCAGCGGGCCGCTCAGGCTGAAGTTGGTGCGCTTAGTGGAACCCTCATCCTTATGTTCTGGAGCATTCAGGTAGGTGTTCCAGGAGCCATGCCACTGGTTGTCGAATTTTTTGGTGATGATGTTCACCACGCCGCCTGCCGCACCGTTACCGTAGCGAGCTGCGGCCGGGCCACGAATGACCTCAATGCGTTCAATCATCTCTGGCGGTACCCAGCCGGTGTCACCGCGGGTATCTCGCTCGCCGCGCCAGCCCAGACGGATGGAGTTGCGGCTGGTGACCGGCTTGCCGTCAATCAGGATCAGGGTGTTTTCCGGACCCATACCACGAATATCAATCTGACGGTTATTGCCGCGCTGTCCGCTGGTGGAGTTCCCGGTCAGGTTAACGCCAGGCATGGTGCGGATGATTTCGGCCACGTCACGTGCGGGCGGGTTTTTGCGGATTTCATCGGCGGTGATGGTCGATACCCCTGGTGCCTGCAGGTTTTGCTCTGCGGCGGTGATCACCATGGTGTCTTCGTGCTGCGTGTTGGCGGTGTTGTCGTCTGCCAGCGCTGGCATCGCAACGCCGTAAATCCCTAAGTTGACCAGCAAGGCCAGGGAGTGAATCTTCTTATTCATTGTACGTCCTGCTTTTCGCGCCGCATCCCCGGGCTCCATTCCCGAAAGGGAGGGGAGGCGGCATGGTGTCACCCGCAGTTTGCGTAAGCAGCCCCGTCCTCGAGCGCACACAACGCGTGGCATGGTTGTTTTATAAGCGCGCTTCCCACAGCGCGGCCACTACGCTATTGCAAATGCAAATAGTTATCAATAATATTATCAATAAAATTTGTCCTGAAACAAAAAAGACTGATAAACATGAGGTTATACGGGTGACGGGGTTAAAAACGGGAAGTGAAGCCTGGTGGCAGTCGAAAAACGGACCCGAATGGACCCGCGAGAAGGGGCACTATCGCGTCACTTTCTGGTGGCGTGATCCGGCAGGAACGCAAAAGACCTCGCCGCTAAAACGCGTCTGGCTCTACATCACCGGCGTGACCGATCACCATCAAAATGCCCGTCCGCAATCCCTTGAGCGCATTCCTGATACTGACGTCTGGCAGTGGCAGGGCGAGTTCACCCCGCAGTGGCGCGGCAGCTACTGTTTTATCCCCTCAGTGAACGAAGATGATTTTGCCGACGCGGTCTTCCACGGCGAGCAACCCGATCGTTTGGCGCTGCGTGAAGGCTGGCGAAAGTTGCTCCCCGCGGCGATGGCCGATCCGCTAAATCCGCAAAGCTGGCGCGGCGGACGCGGGCATCCCGTCTCGGCGCTCGAAATGCCCGAGGCCCCGGTTCAGCCCGGCTGGAATACGCCCGCAACGCCCGGCAACGCGCCCGTCTGCTTTGAATGGGAAAGCGTGCGTCTGAATAACCGCCGCCGGGTGTGGGTTTTCACCACCGGTGAAGACAGCCCGGAGCGGCCGCTTGCCGTACTGCTCGACGGCCAGTTCTGGGCCGAAAGCATGCCCGTGTGGTCTCCGCTAACCGCGCTGACAAACGCGGGCAAACTGCCGCCTGCCGTCTACGTCTTAATCGATGTGATCGACATGGCGCATCGCAATCACGAGTTACCCTGCAACCCGGATTTCTGGCAGGCGGTGCAGGAGGAACTTCTCCCGCGGGTGAACAGCCGCACTCCGTTCAGCGACCGCGCCGACCGAACGGTAGTCGCGGGTCAAAGCTTTGGCGGCCTCTCTTCACTTTATGCCGGGCTTAACTGGCCCGAGCGCTTTGGCTGCGTATTAAGCCAGTCCGGCTCCTACTGGTGGCCGCACCGTGGCGGTCAGCAGGACGGGTTGCTCATCGAACAACTTAAAGCGGGCGACCTCACCGCGCGCGGGCTGCGTATCGTTCTTGAAGCCGGGCGCAATGAGCCGCTCATCTTCCGCGCGAATCAGGCGATTTACGCCGAACTGCACCCGCAGCAACCGGTTATCTGGCGTCAGGTTGACGGCGGACACGACGCGCTTTGCTGGCGCGGTGGGCTGACGCAGGGGCTGATGACCCTCTGGCAGCCGCTTATTCACTAACGGAGTCTGTATGGAATTCAGCAACCCTTTCGATAATCCGCAGGGTCAGTTTGCTATTTTGCGTAACGACCAGGGACAGTACAGTCTGTGGCCGCAGCAGTGCCAGCTGCCGGCGGGCTGGCGCGTGGTCTGTGAAGCGCAGTCTCAGGAAGCCTGTCAGCAGTGGCTCGCCGACCACTGGCAAACCCTGCAACCGTCTTATTTTGCGGGAGAGAAAGCATGAACCGTCTTCCCCTTGTCGCCGCCCAGCCGGGTATCTGGATGGCGGAGCAGCTTTCCTCCCTGCCAAACGCCTGGAGCGTGGCACACTACACCGAGCTGAAGGGCAATATTGACGCACCGCTGCTGGCAAAAGCCATTGTTGAAGGGATGAGGCAGGCCGACACCCTGCGCATGCGTTTTGTGCAAGAGAATGGCGAGGTGTGGCAGTGGGTGGATGACGCTATGTCACTGCCTGAACCGTCCGTGGTTCGCGCCGAATCCCATGACGCGGCGATGGCCTGGATGGCGGCGGATTTAAACCAGAACCTGCGCGTGGACAGCGGTCAGCCGCTGGCGTTCCATCAGCTGATTCAGGTAGGCGAAGGGCACTGGTACTGGTATCAGCGATATCATCATCTGGTGGTGGATGGCTTCAGTTTTCCGGCGATTACCCGCCAGATCGCCGCCATTTATCGCGCATGGCAAAACGGCGAGCCTACGCCCGCGTCGCCGTTTACCCCTTTCGCCGAGGTGGTGGAGGAGTACCAGCGCTATCGCGACAGCGAAGCGTATCAGCGCGACGGGGCGTTCTGGGCGGAGCAGCGTAAGCAGCTTCCTTCCCCGGTCTCGCTGTCGTCGGCACCGCTGCCGGGCCGTGCGGTGACCACCGATATTCTGCGTCTGAAGGTGACGGCTGACCGTCGTGCCTTTACCCGGCTTGCTCAGGCGGCGGGGCCGGTTCAGCGTACCGATCTGGCGCTTGCGCTGGTGGCGCTGTGGATCGGGCGTCTGACCGGACGGCTGGACTACGCCGCCGGGTTTATCTTTATGCGCCGAATGGGGTCGGCGGCCTTAACGGCAACCGGTCCGGTACTGAACGTGCTGCCGCTGGCGGTGAACATCGCCCCGCACGAAAGCCTGCCTGCGCTGGCGCATCGTCTGGCACACCAGCTGAAAAAAATGCGTCGCCATCAGCGTTATGACGCCGAGCAGATCGTGCGCGACAGCGGACGTGCCGCGGGTGATGACGCGCTGTTTGGCCCGGTACTGAACGTCAAGGTGTTTGATTATCAGCTGGATATGGATGGCGTGGACGCCATCACCCATACGCTGGCCACTGGCCCGGTCAATGACCTTGAACTGGCGCTGTTCCCGGACGAGCAGGGCGGCCTGAGTATTGAGATCCTTGCCAATAAGCAGCGCTACGATGAAGCGACGCTAACGCGCCACGTTGCACGCCTGAACGCCATGCTGATGCAGTTTGCTGCCAACCCGGATTTGCGCTGCGGCGAAGCAGAAACCGTCTCAGAGCAGGAATACCAGCAGCTGGCGCGTATCAATGATACCGGGCTGGCGCTACCGTCAACCACGCTGGCTCAGCTGGTGGCAGACCAGGCGGGCAAAACGCCGGATGCCCCCGCGCTTGCTGATGCGCACATCGAACTGAATTACCGCCAGATGCGCGAGCAGGTGGTGGCTCTTGCGACATTACTGCGGGAACGCGGCGTTAAGCCTGGCGACAGCGTGGCGGTAGCCCTGCCGCGCTCGGTGTTTCTTACCCTGGCGCTGCACGGCATCGTGGAGGCGGGCGCCGCGTGGTTGCCGCTGGATACCGGTTACCCGGACGATCGTCTGCGCATGATGCTGGAGGACGCGAAACCGTCCCTGCTGATCGCCTCTGACGATCAGCTTTCGCGCTTTAGCGATCTGCCGGTCCCTGTATTTAGTTACAACACACTATTACCCCCTGCGGGCAGTGAACCGCTGCGGCTGGCAAAGCCGGGGCACACGGCGTACATCATCTTTACCTCAGGCTCAACGGGACGGCCAAAAGGCGTGATGGTAGGGCATACCGCCATCGTTAACCGCCTGATGTGGATGCAGGACCACTATCCGCTGGACGCGCATGACGTGGTGGCGCAGAAGACGCCGTGCAGTTTTGACGTCTCGGTCTGGGAGTTCTGGTGGCCCTTTATCGCCGGCGCGAAGCTGGTGATGGCCGAGCCGGACGCGCACCGCGATCCGCAGGCGATGCAGAACTTCTTCGCGCATTATGGCGTGACCACGACACACTTTGTGCCGTCGATGCTGGCGGCATTCGTTGCCTCGCTGACGCCGGAAAATGCCGGCTGCTGTCAGACCCTGAAGCAGGTGTTCTGCAGCGGGGAAGCGCTGCCGACAGAACTGTGTCGGGAGTGGGAGCACCTTACTCATGTCCCGTTGCATAACCTTTATGGTCCAACGGAAGCGGCGGTGGACGTGAGCTGGTATCCGGCGTCGGGTCCGGAACTGGCGGCGGTGGCGGGCAACAGCGTGCCGATTGGCTTCCCGGTGTGGAATACGGGGCTGCGCATCCTGGATGCGATGATGCGTCCGGTGCCGTTCGGCGTGGCCGGTGACCTCTATCTTACCGGGACCCAGCTTGCGCAGGGGTATCTCGGTCGTCCGGACCTGACCGCCAGCCGCTTCATTGCCGATCCCTTTGCACCTGGCGAGCGGATGTACCGCACCGGTGACGTGGCGCGCTGGCTGGATAACGGCGCGGTGGAATATCTGGGCCGCAGTGACGATCAGCTGAAAATTCGTGGTCAGCGTATCGAACTTGGTGAAATCGATCGTGCGATGCTTTCGCTGCCTGACGTGGCGCAGGCCGTAGCGCACGCGTGCGTCTTTAATCAGGCGGCGGCAACCGGGGGCGATGCCCGACAGCTGGTAGGGTATGTCGTCTCCGGGTCCGGCTTGCCGCTGGACCGCGATGCGCTGCTGCACTCGCTTAAAGCTCAATTGCCGCCCCATATGGTGCCGGTGGTGCTGCTGCAAATCAGCGCGCTGCCGCTCTCTGCCAACGGAAAGCTTGACCGAAAGGCGCTTCCGTTGCCGGAATTGACCCGCAAGACGTCCGGGCGGGCGCCAGACACAGACGCTGAAGTGGCCGTCGCGCAGGCATTTTCTGCCCTGCTCGGCTGTGAGGTGAACGACATCGATGCCGATTTCTTCGCCCTCGGCGGTCATTCCCTGCTGGCGATGCGCCTGGCCGCGCAGCTCAGCCGGACGTTTGCCCGCAGGGTCACGCCGGGGCAGATTATGGTGGCCTCGACGGTCAGCATGCTCAGCGCGCTGCTGGATTCATCGATGAATGACGAACAGGCACAGCGTCTGGGCTACGAGACCCTTCTGCCGCTGCGTGAAAGCAACGGTCCGACGCTGTTCTGCTTCCATCCGGCATCCGGCTTTGCCTGGCAGTTTAGCGTGCTGGCGCGCTATCTCAGCCCGCGCTGGTCAATCACCGGCATTCAGTCGCCGCGTCCGGAAGGGCCGATGCAGCAGTGCGCTACGCTGGACGAGGTGATCGAACAGCATCTGCAGACGCTGCGCGCGCAACAGCCGCAGGGGCCGTATTATCTGTTCGGCTACTCGCTTGGCGGCACGCTGGCGCAGGGCATTGCGGCCCGTCTGCGCGAGCAGGGGGACGCGGTGGCGTTTCTCGGCTTGCTGGATACCTGGCCGCCGGAAACCCAGAACTGGGCAGAGAAAGAGGCCAATGGTCTCGATCCGGACGTACTGGCAGAAATTGAACGCGAGCGTCAGGCGTTTATCGCCGCGCAGCAGGGGCAAGGCTCTGGCGAGCTCTTTAACGCCATCGAAGGGAATTACGCCGATGCCGTCCGCCTGCTGACAACGGCGCACAGTTCACGGTTCGACGGTAAAGCGACGTTGTTTGTTGCCGGGCGCACGCAAACGCTGGATCCGCAGCAGGCCTGGGCGCCGTGGGTGGGGGAACTGGAGGTTTACTGCCAGGATTGCGCCCACGTGGATATCATTTCACCGCAGGCGTTTGAGACAATAGGACCGGTGCTGAAGGCGATATTGGGGTAGCGGTTTCCCCTCACTCTCACCCTCTCTTCCAGGAGAGGGTGAGGGCATCAGACTGCATGCTTGCCCAACGGCACCACCAGCGGCGTACCGGCCACGGGATCGTCGATAATCATGCAGCGCATGCCGTAGATCTGCGCGATCAGATCCGGCGTCACAATCTCTTTTGGCGCACCCTGCGCCACAATTTCGCCGTCGCGCAACGCAATCAAATGTGTGGCATAGCGGCATGCCTGATTTAAATCATGCAGCACGGCCGCCAGCGTATAGCCCTGCGTGCGGTTCAGCTCGCTCAACAACTCCAGCAGATCGATCTGATGGCTGATATCCAGCCACGTGGTTGGCTCGTCCAGCAGCATGATGGCGGTTTCCTGCGCCAGCACCATCGCAATCCACGCCCGCTGGCGCTGCCCGCCGGAGAGCGTATCCACGCTTTGCCGGGCCAGATCGGTAATGCCCGTCGCCTGCATCGCCCGCTTCACCGCCTCATCATCCTCTTTACGCCAGCGAGTAAACAGCGGCTGATGCGGATAGCGCCCGCGTGAGACCAGTTCCTGCACCGTGATATCCCCGGGCGTGGTGGCGTTTTGCGCCAGCAGGCCGATACGGCGCGCCACCTCTTTGCTGGCAAAGCGCTGGATCTGCTCGCCGTCGAGATACACGCAGCCCTCAACCGGCGTCATCAGGCGGCTGAGGGTGCGCAGCAGGGTCGATTTACCGCAGCCGTTCGGGCCGATAATCGCCGTAAAATGGCCGTCCGGGATAGCCACCGTCAGGTCACGGGCAATGATTTTTTTGCCATAGCCGAGGGTTAAGTGTTCGCCGCGCAAGCGGGTTGTGCTGTTTGTCATTTCTTGCGTGACTCCTGAACTAACAAGACGATGAGATAAATCCCGCCGAGGCTGACGGTCACGACGCCTACCGGAAGTTGATAAGGCATAAATAACCGCTGGGCGCAGAGGTCAGCGGCCAGCAGTAACGCTGCGCCACACAGCGCCGCCTGGGTTAATCCCCAGCGCGCTGTGCCGCTGATGCGCCGGGCAATGTGCGGTGCAACCAGCGCGATAAACGAGATCGGCCCGGCGATGGCGGTGGCGGCAGCGGTCAGTAACACTGCCACCAGCATCAGCATCAGGCGCGAGCGCTCAACGCCCACGCCCAGCGCGCAGGCGCTGTCATCACCCATCTCCAGCAGGCGCATCCGGCGTACCAGCAACACCGCGCCAATAAACATCACCAGGATCAGCGGGGCAGCGGGCCAGGTTTTGCCCCACGTCAGGCCATTGAGTGAACCGGCATACCACAGACCGGCAGAGAGCGCGGTGTCGAGCGAAGCCTGCAGCAATAGCCAGGTGTTGAAAGCCATTAACATGGCGCGAATGCCGATACCGATAATGATCAGGCGGAAGGTGTCGATACCGTTGCGCCAGGCCAGCGCCCAGATAATGAGCGCGGTGACTATCCCGCCGGTCATCGCGGTGAACGTGATGGCCGTCAGGTGCTGACCAAACAGCACCATCGCCACCAGCACGCCGCTCCAGGCGCCGGTGTTCAGCCCCATTACGTCCGGGCTGCCAAGCGGGTTGCGCATCAACGACTGAAAAATGGCACCGCTGACGCCGAGCGCCGCGCCCACCAGAATCGCCATCGCCACGCGCGGCAGTCGCCACTCGGTGACCACCAGGGTGACATTGCGCGGCGCACTGCCAAGCAGCGCGTTAAAAATCTGCGCGAAATCGAGCGTGACCGCGCCGCTGCGCAGGCTCCAGACCGCCAGCATCAGAATGACGACGGCCAGCAACGACACGCTGGTGACTAAACGTCGGGACGGGGCCATCATGCGCCACCTCCGCGTTTACGTCGCACGAGGAAGATCAGCACCGGTGCACCGATAAACGCGCTTACCACCGAGACGCGCAGTTCACCAGGCACCAGCAGGCGACCCACAACATCCGCGAACAGCAGCAGGGCAGGGGTAGCAAGCAGCGTGACCGGCAGCGACCAGCGGTGATCGGCACCCACCAGCCAGCGTGCCATGTGGGGCATCATCAGGCCGATAAAAGCAATGGGGCCGACTACCGCAGTTGCGCTGCCGCACAGTACGGTGATCGCGACAAGACCCGTTAGCTGCGTGCGCGCCACGCGGTTGCCGAGCGCGGTTGCGGTGTCGCTCCCGAGGCTCAGGCTGTTGAGCGCCCGGCTTAAACATAGCGCGACGGCGGCGGCGATGACGACCGGGATCACCACCACTTTTAAGGTTGCCAGGGTGCGGATATCCAGCGAACCGGCCTGCCAGAAGCGCAGCTGGTCGTAAACATCCGGGTTAAGCAGGGCGATGCCGTTGGATAACCCTTCCAGCACGGCGGCAAGCGCCACGCCCGCCAGCGTCAGGCGTACCGGACTCAGCTGTCCGCCACCCTGGCTACCGGTAAACGCCACCACCAGCGACGCCGCCAGCGCGCCGCAGAAGGCCATCACCAGTTGTTCAGACGGAGAGGTAAAACCGAAGAGCGCCGCGCCAAGCACAATCGCAAAGCTGGCACCGCTGTTTACCCCAAGAATACCGGGGTCGGCCAGCGGGTTACGGGTGAGCGTTTGCATTAAGGCACCGGCAAGACCCAGCGCCCCTCCTGCCAGCAGTCCGGCAAGGGTACGGGGAAGGCGGGCATCGAGCACGATGGTGCAGTCGGCGCTCTGACAGCTGCCAGTGAGCGCATCGACAATAACGGACGCGGGCAGCGGCTTCGCGCCGACCAGCAAACTGAGTGCAATCGCAAGGATTAACAGTAGCAATAACACGGGCACGGCAATGGCGCGCACCGCGGAAGAGGAAAACGACATAGCAACATCCATGATTTGATAATGATAGTGATTATCGTTATCTATCTTATTTGGCTATGTTAGCATGTGCGCCAATGGAATTGGTAGAAATACACTCAAGGCCTTGTCATGAATCAAAAATCCTGGCTGCTCAACCTCAGCCTGCTGAAGACGCACCCCGCATACCGCGCTGTCTTTATCGCCCGTTTTATCTCCATCCTCTCCCTCGGCCTGCTTGGCGTTGCCGTGCCGGTGCAGATCCAGTCCATGACCCACTCCAGCTGGCTGGTGGGGCTTTCGGTCACCTTAACCGGTGGGGCGATGTTTATCGGCCTGATGGTGGGCGGCGTGCTGGCGGACCGGTATGAGCGTAAAAAACTGATCCTGCTGGCACGCGGCACGTGCGGCGTAGGCTTTATCGGGCTGTGTCTGAACGCCATGCTGCCGGAGCCGTCACTGATTGCCATTTACGCCCTCGGTCTGTGGGACGGTTTTTTTGCGTCACTCGGTGTCACGGCGCTGCTGGCAGCCACGCCCGCGCTGGTCGGGCGCGAAAACCTGATGCAGGCGGGGGCAATCACCATGCTGACCGTGCGCCTCGGGTCGGTAATTTCACCGATGGTCGGTGGCCTGCTGCTGGCGACCGGCAACGTGGCGTGGAACTATGGGCTGGCGGCGGCGGGCACCTTTATCACTACGCTCACGCTCCTGCGTTTGCCGCGCCTGCCGCCTCCGCCACAGCCGCGCGAACATCCGCTGACATCACTGATGGCCGCGATCCGTTTTCTGTTCAGCAATCCGTTGATAGGTGGCATTGCGCTGCTCGGCGGTCTGCTGACGATGGCCAGCGCCGTACGCGTGCTTTACCCGGCGCTGGCGGGCGTGTGGCAGATGAGCGCGTCGGAAATCGGCGTGCTGTACGCGGCTATTCCGCTCGGCGCGGCATGCGGCGCGCTGACCAGCGGTAACCTGGCGCAGAGTGCGCGTCCCGGGCTGATCATGCTGCTGGCTACCCTGGCGTCGTTTATTGCGATTGGTTTCTTCAGCCTGATGCCGGTATGGGCGCTGGGCGTAATGTGCCTGGTGATTTTTGGCTGGCTAAGCGCCATCAGTTCATTGTTGCAGTACACCCTGATTCAGACCCAGACGCCGGAAGGGATGCTGGGGCGTATCAACGGTCTGTGGACCGCGCAGAACGTGACGGGCGATGCCATTGGCGCGGCTATCCTCGGCGGGCTGGGGGCGATAATGACCCCGGTGGCTTCAGCGAGCAGCAGCGGCTTTGTCCTGGCTATGCTGGGAGTGATATTGCTGGTGGTCCTGGTTGAGCTGCGTCGGTTCAGGCAGGAGGTTGTGTTGAACGACAGTGCGGCCTGACGCGTTCACACCGGCCCTCTCCCGAAGAGGGCCGGGTTAGCCTCTTACCTGAACAGTGCGTCTAAACGCTGCAGTACCCGCATTGCACTGTAATAATCCAGGCGGAACGTCTCTGTTCCCAGTGCCCAGACGCGCTTGTTCTGCACGGCAGGAAGGTGCGCCAGCAGCGGATTGGCGTAAATCGCATCCACATCTTTCTGATCTCCGGCAAACAGGAACAGCCCTTCGCCGTTCAGCCCGGTCGCCAGATTTTCCCCGCCTAACTGAATAATATCGTGACGCTGACCCTGGCTTTTGGAGGTGTGCAATCCGGCAGGCAGTTCAGCCAGCGTAAAGCCCAGCTGCTGCAATAACTGGCCCTGAGCGGATTCCGCCGTCCACAGGTTTGCCGAGTGTGCGGCGGCGGTGTAGACGATGGCGTTCACCGGCTGCGGCGGTAATGTCATCTGCTGTTTCACCTGGGCAAGCTGCTTATCAAACGCGGCGATGCGCTCGGCGGCCTGTTTTTCCTGACCCGTGATTGTGCCGAGCTGTTTTAGCAGCGCTTGCCAGCTTTTGTCGTCGTAGTTAATAACAAGCGTCGGCGCGATAGCTGAAAGCTGGTCATACAACGCCAGCGCCGAATCCCCGCCGGTGGCACTGATCAAAATCAGGTCCGGCATCTGGGCGGCCACCGCTTCGGCGCTCGGCTCGCCAATGTACAGACGCGCAAGCTGACGCTGTTTCGCAATATCGCCCCACTGGCGCAAGAATCCCTGCCCATCCGCCACGCGGTTGTTGGGCGTGGTGGCGCCGCTGGCAATAACCGGCGCGTCAATCGCCAGCAGGGAGCCGGTCAGGGTCACGCTGGTGGAGACGATGCGCGTCGGTTTGTGCTCAAGCGTATGCACGCCGCGGCTGTCTGTCACCTGACGCGGCCAGTCGGCGGCAAGCGCTGAGGTAAGTCCTAAAACAAAAAGTCCGATGAAAAGCAGG
Organism: Enterobacter sp. BNK-18; assembly: GCF_047456135.1. NCBI lineage: Bacteria > Pseudomonadati > Pseudomonadota > Gammaproteobacteria > Enterobacterales > Enterobacteriaceae > Enterobacter > Enterobacter sp. BNK-18. The sequence goes on from NZ_CP179899.1 coordinate 383,305, forward strand.
GGATTACGGCAGACGGCAAGACATTTCACAACGTGGCATCCTGTTTCTGTTGAAGTTAATGCTTCTCATTTTCATGTCTGCGACGACGGGATGCAAGCGTTACCCGAAGAAGATGTTTGCTCTGCGGTTGACAGCGACGCGATGTGAGATTAGGTTAGCGAGCGTAAATATAAATGATAATCATTATTACTGCCTTTATCATTTTAGGAGGATGAAATGGATACGTCCCTGGCTGAGGAAGTTCAGCACACCGCCAGCACGCTGCAATCAGACAGCTTTTTCTTTATGTCGCCTTACCGCAGTTTTACCACGTCCGGCTGTTTTTCCCGCTTCTCTGAATCCGCCGTCGGGGGTGACGATCCGGCAGGACAGTTTCAGCAGAAATTAGCCCAGGCTTTCCGCAACGCAAAAGCCAGCGGCATTGCCCATCCTGTGATGGTGGGTGCCATTCCGTTTGATACCCGCAAGCCGTCGTCTCTGTTTATTCCGCAACGCTGGCAGACCTTTTCTCGCCCGGCGCGTCAGCAGTCCGCCCGCTATGTTGCCGGCTCACAGGCGCTGAAGGTGGAAAAACGCACCGAGATCCCGCCGCAGCCGGTATTTGAAGAGATGGTCGCCCGCGCGGCTGCCCTCACCGCCACGCCGCAGGTGAACAAAGTGGTGCTGTCGCGCCTGATTGATATCGTCACCGACAAACCGATTGATAGCGGTGCGCTCATGGAGCGGCTGATCGCCCAGAACCCGGCCAGCTACAACTTCCACGTACCGCTGGAAGACGGTGGCGTGCTGCTCGGCGCAAGCCCGGAACTGCTGCTGCGTAAAGAAGGGGCGCATTTTAGCTCTCTGCCGCTGGCAGGCTCCGCGCGTCGTCAGCCGGATGACGTGCTGGATCGCGAGGCGGGCAACAAGCTGCTGGCGTCCGAAAAAGATCGTCACGAGCATGACCTGGTGACCCAGGCGATGAAAGCCATTCTCAAACCGCGCAGCCATCACCTCAGCATGCCGTCCTCCCCACAGTTGATCACCACCCCCACGCTCTGGCATCTGGCCACGCCGGTGGAAGGTGAGGCGCGTGAAAACGAAAACGCGCTGACGCTGGCCTGCCTGCTGCACCCGACGCCAGCCCTGAGCGGTTTCCCGCATCAGGCTGCTAAGGCGTTGATCGCCGGGCTGGAGCCGTTCGATCGCGAGCTGTTCGGCGGCATCGTCGGCTGGTGTGACAGTGAAGGCAATGGCGAATGGGTGGTCACCATCCGCTGCGCTCGTCTGCAGCAGAATACCGTTCGCCTGTTTGCCGGCGCGGGCATTGTCCCGGCCTCTTCACCCGTGGGCGAGTGGCGTGAAACCGGCGTAAAACTCTCCACCATGCTCAATGTTTTTGGTTTGCACTAAGGAACACTCATGACCCTTCCCTTTACCCGTTGGCCCGAGGATTTTGCCCGGCGCTACCGTGAAAAAGGCTACTGGCAGGATCTGCCGCTGACCCACATCCTGACGGATCAGGAGAATAACGATGCGGTGGCGATCGTCGACGGTGACCGTCGCATAACGTACCGCGAGTTTAACCAGGCCGTGAATAACCTGGCATCGCGGCTGCAGGCGTTGGGGCTTCATCGCGGTGAAACGGCGCTGGTGCAGCTTGGCAACGTGTGCGAGTTTTACATGACCTTTTTCGCCCTGCTGCAGGTGGGCGTGGCGCCGGTCAATGCGCTCTTTAGCCATCAGCGCTCGGAGCTGAACGCCTACGCCGCGCAGATCAAACCTGCGCTGCTGATAGCCGATCGCGAGCACGCCCTGTTTGCAGGGGATGACTTCCTCAATACTTTTGTCGATGAGCACCGTTCGGTACGCGTCGTGCAGCTGCGCGGCGACAAAGGTGAACATGCGCTGGACGCGGCGATTGCGCATCCGGCAGAAAATTTCATTCCGAACCCGACTCCTGCCGACGAAGTGGCGTTCTTCCAGCTCTCGGGCGGGAGCACCGGCACGCCGAAGCTGATCCCGCGTACGCATAACGACTATGACTACAGCATCCGTCGCAGCAATGCGATCTGCGGGATTACCGCGGACACGCGTTATCTGAATGCGCTGCCAGCGGCCCATAACTACGCCATGAGCTCACCCGGCTCGTTAGGCGTCTTTACGGCGGGGGGCTGCGTGGTGCTGGCAAACGATCCGAGCGCCACAATCTGCTTCCCGCTGATAGAAAAACATCAGATTACGGTTACCTCGCTGGTGCCCCCGGCTGTCAGCCTGTGGCTGCAGGCGATTGCCGACGGTGCAGGGAATGCTCCGCTCTCATCGCTGACGCTGCTGCAGGTCGGTGGGGCGCGCCTGTCCGCGTCGCTCGCGGCGCGTATTCCGGCAGAAATTGGCTGCCAGCTGCAGCAGGTGTTTGGTATGGCGGAAGGGCTGGTGAACTACACCGCGCTCGATGATACGCCGGAACGCATTATCAATACGCAGGGGCGCCCGATGTGCCCGGATGACGAAGTGTGGGTGGCGGACGAGCACGGTAATCCGCTCCCGCGCGGTGAAGTCGGGCGCCTGATGACCCGCGGGCCGTATACCTTCCGCGGCTATTTCAACAGTCCGGAGCACAACGCCAGCGCCTTTGATGCAGACGGCTTTTACTGCTCCGGGGATCTGATCGCCATTGACGAACAGGGCTACATCACCGTTCAGGGACGGGAGAAAGATCAGATCAACCGCGGCGGCGAAAAGATTGCCGCAGAAGAGATTGAAAACCTGCTGCTGCGCCACGACGCGGTGATCCACGCGGCCCTGGTGAGCATGGAGGACAGCCTGCTGGGTGAAAAGAGCTGCGCGTATCTGGTGGTGAAAGAGCCACTGCGTGCGGTGGAGGTACGCCGCTTCCTGCGTGAGCAGGGCGTTGCAGAATTTAAACTGCCGGACCGCGTGGAGAGCGTTGATGCGCTTCCGTTAACGCCCGTCGGCAAAGTCGATAAGAAACAGTTGCGCCTGTGGCTAGCTGAACGCGCCCGGGGCTAAGGAACAGAGTATGGCCATTCCACAATTAACCGCTTATGCGCTGCCGACGGCTGCAGACCTGCCAGACAACAAAGTGAACTGGGCGTTTGAGCCTGAACGTGCCGCGCTGTTGATCCATGATATGCAGGAGTATTTCCTGAACTTCTGGGGCGAAAACAGCCCGATGATGGCCCAGGTGGTCGCGAATATCGCCAGACTTCGCGATTACTGCAAGCAACACAATATTCCGGTTTACTACACCGCGCAGCCGAAAGCGCAAAGCGATGAAGACCGCGCCCTGCTGAACGATATGTGGGGACCGGGGCTGACCCGCTCACCAGAGCAGCAGCGCATTGTGTCTCAGCTGACGCCGGATGAAGCCGATACGGTACTGGTGAAGTGGCGCTACAGCGCGTTCCACCGCTCGGCGCTGGAGTTGATGCTGAAAGAGACGGGGCGCAACCAGCTGCTGATCACCGGGGTTTACGCCCATATTGGCTGCATGACGACCGCTACAGACGCCTTTATGCGGGATATCAAACCGTTCTTTATCGCCGATGCGCTGGCCGATTTTACCCGCGATGAGCACCTGATGTCCCTGAACTACGTCGCAGGGCGTGCCGGCCGGGTGGTTATGACGGACGACCTGCTGCCGTCCATTCCGGCCACGAAAGCGGCGCTGCGTGACATCATCCTGCCGCTGCTGGATGAATCAGATGAGCCGATGGATGACGAAAACCTGATCGACTATGGGCTGGACTCGGTGCGCATGATGGCGCTGGCCGCCCGCTGGCGCAAAGTGCACGGCGATATCGACTTCGTGATGCTGGCGAAAAATCCCACCCTCGACGCCTGGTGGGCGCTGCTCTCCCGCGAGGTGAAGTGATGGCGGGGTTCGATTTTACCGGCAAAACCGTCTGGGTAACGGGCGCGGGTAAGGGCATCGGTTACGCGACGGCGCGGGCGTTTGTTGAAGCGGGCGCGCAGGTCACCGGATTTGACCTGGCCTTCCCGCAGGAAGCGTATCCCTTTGCCACCGAAACGCTGGACATCGCGGATGCCGCACAGGTCCGCGAGGTGTGCGGGCGCGCGCTGGCAAGGCTTGAGCGTCTGGACGTGCTGGTGAACGCGGCGGGAATTCTGCGTATGGGCGCGACCGACCAGATTGCGCAGGAGGACTGGCAGCAGACCTTTGCGGTTAATGTCGGCGGGGCATTTAACCTGTTCCAGCAGACGATGGGCCAGTTCCGTCGCCAGCAAAGCGGGGCGATTGTCACCGTGGCGTCTGACGCGGCCCACACGCCGCGTATCGGAATGAGCGCCTACGGTGCGTCGAAAGCGGCGCTAAAAAGCCTGGCGCTGACCGTCGGGCTTGAGCTGGCGGGCAGTGGCGTGCGCTGTAATCTGGTGTCGCCCGGGTCAACGGATACCGATATGCAGCGCACCCTGTGGAAAAGCGACGACGCTGAGCAGCAGCGTATTCGCGGCTTTGGCGAGCAGTTCAAGCTCGGTATTCCGCTGGGCAAAATCGCCCGTCCGCAGGAGATTGCCAGCACGGTGCTGTTCCTCGCGTCCGATGCTGCCAGCCATATCACGTTGCAGGATATCGTGGTGGACGGCGGCTCCACGCTGGGGGCGTAGATGATCTGGAAACGTCACTTATCGCGTGAAGAAATGAACGCCACCAGTCTGAACTCCATGGTGGCGCATCTGGGCATCGTCTATACCCGCATCGGTGACGATACGCTTGAGGCCGAAATGCCCGTGGATGCGCGTACCCATCAGCCGTTCGGTCTGCTGCACGGCGGGGCGTCGGCGGCGCTGGCGGAAACGCTGGGGTCGATGGCCGGGTTTCTGATGACCCGCGACGGACAAAGCGTGGTGGGAACGGAGCTGAACGCAACGCACCATCGCGCGGTATCGCATGGGAAGGTGCGCGGAGTGTGTCAGCCGTTGCATCTTGGGCGAACCAGCCAGAGCTGGGAGATTGTGGTGTTCGACGAGCAGGGACGGCGGTGCTGTACCTGCCGGTTGAGTACCCAAATTTTGGGCTAGCGTTGCACGGTCAACATCCCTCTCCCCGCTGGGGAGAGGGGGAAGGCTTACAGCATTGAAATCACCCGCTTCAACAAGCGTATTCTCGGCGCAATCGACGCTTTATCCAGCCACTCCGCCGGGCTGTGGAACCCGGCACCGATTGGCCCCAGCCCGTCCAGGGTCGGAATGCCCAGCGCGGCGGTGTGGTTGGCATCACTGCCACCACCGACCGCCTGCCAGGTAATGGCTATTCCTTCCGCCTGACCTGCCGCTTCAACCTGCTGCATCAGCGCCTGCGTGGCTTTACTCGCTGCCATCGCCGGTTTGTGGTTCACGCGCGCCAGCGAGGTCGTGACGCCCTCTAAAAAGCCTTTTTCACACAATGCCTCCAGCGCCTGGTTCACCCGGCTGTACTCATCGTTTTCCCAGAAACGCACGTCCAGCTCGGCAACGGCTTTATCGGCCACCACGTTTGCCGCGCTGCCGCCGTGGATCACGCCGACGTTGAGCGTGGTGCCACGTTCCTGGTCGGTCAGGGCATTAATGGCAATAATGCTGTTTGCCAGGGCGGTTATCGCCGAGCGGCCTTTCTCCGGTTCGTTACCCGCGTGTGCCGCCACGCCGCTGAACGTCAGGTGATAGCCCGCCATCCCTTTGCGAGCCTTCACCAGCGAACCGTCGGCGCGCGCGGCTTCGCATACCAGCACGCAGCGGGCGCGTTTTGCCAGTTCGCCAATCCATTCGTGTGAATAGACGGAACCGGTCTCCTCGTCGGGATTCATGGCGATCGCAATGGCCAGACGATCGTGGTCGGCTGCGTCCAGCTCACGCATCGCCCACAAGATATTCAGCAAGCCGCTTTTCATATCCGATACGCCAGGGCCATAAAGACGGGTGGCGTCCTCGCTCAGCGGACGCTCGGCGACGGTGCCGGGGGCAAATACCGTATCAAGATGGCCGACCAGCAGAACGTCGAACTGTGCCGCCTGTGGCTTATTACTGACGAATACGCCCGGGCCGACCTTGTCGCCCAGATTGACCCGTTCGGTGTGCCAGCCTTCGCGTTGCCAGAGCGTTTCAATAATGCCAGCCACGGTTTCGACGCCTGCGACAGTACGGGTGCCGCAGTCTACGTTCACCAGGGTTTTCAGCTCTTCAATATAATGGTCAAGGTTCATAATAACGTCCTGTTCAGAGAATAATGCGCATCAGCAGCATGGCTAAGAAGGCGTTGATGACCGAAATGGCAATCATCAGCGGAATACGTTTGGCGCGGGTGCCGATCACACCCAGAATGCGGCCGAGATACTGCACCTGTGAGCCCATCAGATAGATAGCAGGTGCCAGAATCGCCAGGTGCTCGCCGGTAATAATCCCTTTATCAAACAGGCCGATCGCCACGCCGATCCCACCGCCCATCGACATCCAGCCGCCAATCAGCACGGCAGCCGCTTCACCCGGCAGGCCAAACAGGCCCATCAGCGGGGAGAAGATCATCCCCAGCCCTTTCAGTGCCCCGGTAATTTCCAGCGCCTTGATGATGATAAAAGCCATGACCACGTTGGGCAGGGTGCTGCCGGTGGCAATACTCCAGCCCTTGCGTGCGCCTTCGACAAACACATCGGTAATCACGGGATGAGATTGTGGGGCACTCATACGGTCTCTCCTTGTGTCGGTTGTTGCTCAGGGGCATCTTTGCCGATGACGGTCAGGATCAGGCGCAGCAGATTCGCGCCGACAATCTTCATGATGAACATCACGGCGATGCAGGCACCAATGGAGGTTGGCACCGCGGCCGTCCCGTCAACGGCGACCAGGGTAAAGAGGATGGCACCGGAGGAGAAAAAGTTGGTGATCATCGCCCCGGCGGAGAACTGGAACATGGCGAAAACGTCTTTCTCTTTTTCGCTAATCTGCCCTTCATCGGACAGGTTGCGGGTGAGGGATGCACCCACATCGGTGCTCTGCAGGCTGCCAATCAGCGCCAGCCCGGTGGTACCGGGAATGCCCAGCAGCGGGCGCAGCAGCGGCGTTAACAGCTTACGTGCCGCACGCAGCGCACCATAGTGCTCCAGCACGTTGATCATCCCGAGCGCAAACATCACGGCCGGAATTAAACCGAGCGCAAAGAGAAACCCGTCCATTGCGCCACTGCCGCCGGTACCGCGAAAGGCGCTGGTGGCGGTAGTCAGGGTGCCGTCTTCAAGACTGGCCTTGCTGACCACCTTGCCAAACGCACCGTTGAGGGTGGTGAAATCAAACACGCCGTACCACTCTTTTCCGCCCAGCAGGCCAGAGAAGAAAACGGCTGCGAATGCCAGCGCAACGTACGCGCCGGGCCCGACCTTGAGATCCTGAGGTACTGAACTGTTCATATCCTTTTCCTTGTATGCACGCGATTGCGCAGGGTCATTCTGGCGAGGTTTTGAGCAAAAAAAATGATACAAATCATTTCGTAAGGCGGTGTCAGGACGAAAAAGGCAAAAGTGTGACCCGTGGCGGCAGGGGTGTTTCAGCGGAAGGTGATCGGCTTAACAATGTGGTGTAAATGTCTGGTTTGACCACGCATTATTGCGTTTCAAAGTTGTTAAATTTTGAGCGTTGTTCTAGAAACAAAATGTAACATCTCACTGTTTCACAACAACGGACAACAACTATGAACAACTCAGGGAAATACCTTACGTGGGCAGGGCTCTCCGTTGTGGGAGCATTTGCCCTGGGCTATATCGCCCTCAACCGGGGGGAACAGATTAACGCGCTGTGGATCGTTGTCGCCTCGGTCTGTATTTATCTGATCGCGTACCGTTTTTATGGCCGCTATATCGCGAAGACGGTGTTAGGGGTCGACGGCACGCGCATGACGCCTGCGGTTCGTCATAACGACGGTCTGGACTATGTGCCTACCGACAAGAAAGTGCTGTTCGGTCACCATTTTGCGGCGATTGCCGGCGCGGGCCCGCTGGTGGGGCCAGTCCTGGCGGCGCAGATGGGTTACCTGCCGGGGATGATCTGGATCCTCGCGGGCGTCGTGCTGGCCGGTGCGGTGCAGGACTTTATGGTGCTGTTCGTCTCCACCCGCCGCGACGGACGTTCGCTCGGTGAGCTGGTGAAAGAGGAGATGGGAGCCACGGCCGGGGTGATCGCCCTGATCGCGACCTTTATGATCATGGTGATCATCCTCGCGGTGCTGGCGATGATCGTGGTGAAAGCGCTGACCCATAGTCCGTGGGGAACCTATACCGTGGCCTTTACCATTCCGCTGGCGCTGTTTATGGGGATCTACATTCGCTACCTGCGTCCGGGACGCATTGGCGAAGTGTCGGTCATCGGCCTGGTCTTTCTGGTGTTTGCCATTATCTCAGGCGGCTGGGTGGCTGAGAGCCCGACGTGGGCGCCGTTCTTCGATTTCACCGGCGTACAGCTGACGTGGATGCTGGTAGGGTACGGATTTGTGGCGGCGGTGCTGCCGGTGTGGCTGCTGCTGGCCCCGCGCGATTACCTCTCCACCTTCCTGAAAATCGGCACGATTGTGGGGCTGGCAATCGGCATTTTGATTATGCGCCCAACGCTGACCATGCCTGCGCTGACCAAATTTATTGATGGCACCGGCCCGGTCTGGACCGGCAACCTGTTCCCGTTCCTGTTTATCACCATCGCCTGTGGCGCGGTGTCTGGCTTCCACGCGCTGATTGCCTCCGGTACCACGCCGAAAATGCTCGCCAATGAGAATCAGGCCTGCCTGATTGGCTACGGCGGCATGCTGATGGAATCGTTCGTGGCGATAATGGCGCTGGTCTCGGCCTGTATTATCGACCCGGGCGTTTACTTCGCGATGAACAGCCCAATGGCGCTGCTGGCACCGGCCGGCACCGTTGACGTGGTGGCCTCTGCCGCGCAGGTGGTGAGCGGCTGGGGCTTTGCCATTACCCCTGACACGTTGACCCATATCGCCAGTGAAGTGGGCGAGCAGTCAATTATTTCCCGTGCGGGGGGCGCGCCAACGCTGGCGGTGGGCATGGCGTATATTCTGCACGGCGCGCTGGGCGGGCTGATGGACGTGTCGTTCTGGTATCACTTCGCCATTCTGTTTGAAGCGCTGTTTATTCTGACGGCGGTGGATGCAGGAACGCGTGCGGCACGCTTTATGCTGCAGGATCTGCTGGGGGTGATCTCACCGAACCTGAAACGTACCGATTCATTACCGGCGAACCTGCTGGCAACGGCGCTGTGCGTACTGGCGTGGGGATATTTCCTCCATCAGGGCGTCGTCGATCCGCTGGGAGGGATTAACACCCTGTGGCCGCTGTTTGGTATTGCCAACCAGATGCTGGCGGGCATGGCGCTGATGCTCTGTGCGGTAGTGCTGTTCAAAATGAAGCGTCAGCGTTATGCGTGGGTGGCGTTACTGCCGACCGCATGGCTGCTGATTTGTACCCTGACGGCAGGCTGGCAGAAAGCCTTCAGCCCGGACAACAAGGTGGGCTTCCTGGCTATCGCCAACAAGTTCCAGGCGATGATCGACAGCGGTAAGATCCCGGCGCAATATACGGAATCACAGCTGTCGCAGCTGGTGTTTAACAACCGTCTGGACGCCGGGCTGACCATCTTCTTTATGGTGGTGGTTGTGGTGCTGGCGTTGTATTCTCTGAAGACTGCACTGGCGGCGCTGAAAGAAGACAAGCCGACGGCAAAAGAGACACCGTATGAGCCAATGCCTGAGAACCTGGAAGAGATTGTGACCCAGGCGAAAGGGGCGCATTAATCGCTCAACCTCACCCTCTCCCCGCCGGGGAGAGGGGATAAAAGACGAGACATCCACTATGTTCGACACCCTCTCCAAAGCAGGAAAATACCTGGGCCAGGCCGCCAAAATGATGATCGGCGTACCGGATTACGACAACTATGTCGAGCATATGCGCGTCAACCACCCTGACCAGACGCCAATGACCTACGAAGCTTTCTTCCGCGACCGCCAGGACGCCCGTTACGGCGGCAAGGGCGGCGCGAAGTGCTGTTAACCCTCTTTCGGTAAACAAAGGCTAATCTGCTTTTGTTTACATTCAACATGCGATCAGGCGTTTAACCCGCCATCGACATCCAGTCCCGTGCCGGATATTTGTCCGGCGGCAGGACTGGCCAGGAAGGTGACCGCGGCGGCGATGTCTTCCGGCTGGCCGTAATGTCCCACCGCAATCATCTGGCGCTGAGATTCAGCCTGTTCTCCATCCTCCGGGTTCATATCGCTGTTTGTCGGGCCAGGATGCACAAGGTTCACGGTAATGCCGCGCGGGCCGAGATCGCGAGCCAGACCCCGGGTAAGGGAGTTGAGCGCAGATTTGGTCATCGAATAGACGGCAATACCGGGCATCGCCACACGGTTTGCCAGACAACTGCCGATGTTGATAATGCGCCCGCCGTCAGACATATGCACCAGCGCTTCCTGAATGGCAATCACCACGCCCCGGATATTGACGTTAATCAGGGCGTCAATATCCGCCAGCGTCATGGACTCCAGCGGGCCGCCGCGTGCGATCCCGGCGTTATTGACCAGAATATCCAGCCCGCCCAGGGAGCGTGCCGCATGGGTAACCGCATCCTGAATGGCCTGTGCGCTGGCGCTGTCGGCCTGAATCGCCTCGCTGTGGCGCCCAAGCGCCTTTATCTCTTCGGTGACCGCCTGGGCTTTGTCGGCGGATTTTTCATACGTAATAACCACATCGGCACCGGCGCGTGCCAGTGAAAGTGCGATGGCACGACCCAACCCACGGCTGGCGCCGGTAACCAGCGCCTTCTTACCTGTTAAATCGATCTGCATGATGACCTCGTTGCGAGAGTGATGAGAATCATCATTAGGTATAGTCGGTCGGAACGATTAACGGCTGAAGGATTCCACTTTCTCAAACGCGGCGCGCAGAACCTCAGGGGTGAGCGCGACCGGCAAATAGTGGATAGATTCCACCGGGCGCAGCGTATGGGCAATGACCTTGTCCAGCTCGTCGCGGTTGTTGATATCCACCTCCAGTTCGCGAAGCGTGGTGGGCAGGGTAAAGCGCTGATAGGCCGCCACCAGCTCGGCCAGCACGTCATCCTGGCCGAGCAGCGCACTTTGCACCAGGATGCCATAGGCCACTTTGGTACCGTGCAGGTATTTTTCCGTTTGCGGCAAAACGGTTAAACCATTGTGCACCGCATGCGCGGCCGCCACGCGGGTATAGCGCTCGCCCAGACCGCCCACCATTCCGCCACCGGCAATAATGGCATCCACAACATCCCTGAACGCCTGCGTCGCTTCGCCACGCTGCTGGTCGGCCAGCGCCTCTTCGCTACGGGAAAGCAGCACGTCGCGGATCGCCAGCGCGCCGTTGATCCCCAGACGAACGGTCAGAGGCAGGTGTTCGGGTTGAGGGGCCAGGACCACCGCTTCATACCACTTCGCCAGCGTATCGCCGATGCCTGCCAGCAGGTACTCCGCTGGGGCTTTGAGGATAATGTGCGGTTCCACCAGCACCAGGAAGTTAGCATCGTCGAACACCTCAAACTGCAGCGCCTGACCGGCATCGTTATACCAGACGGAGAGCGGCGTCCAGGCGGCGCAGGTGGCGGCGATGGTGGGAATAGCCACCACCGGCACGCCGAGACGGCGCGCCACCGCTTTGGCGGTATCAAGCAGTGCGCCACCGCCGACACCAATCACCACGCTTGCGTTATTGCCAGACGCCGTCACCAGATTGGTGACGTCACGTTCGCTGCAGTGCCCTTTAAAGAGCAGATGTTTCGCCCCCGGTGTGTGAAAGCTTTCCGGCAGGAAAGGGCGCGCGCCTTCAATGGCGCGTTCGCCATAAATCCACACCGCGCGGGAGAGCTGTTCCGGCGTAAAGAAATCATTCAGGTGCGCAAGACTTCCCGGATGCGAGAAATAGTTCGCCGGGCCTGGCACGACGCGGATATCGGTGTTGCTCATGTGTTGTCCTTTTTTTAGCAAGCGCTAACCCGATGTTATGTCTGGACATCCGGATGGCTAATAATATTTCGCTTTATCTTATGCCTTTTCCGTCGTTGTCAGTCAACCGGAGCTGTGAAAAATTCGATAAATCACAATATGAAAGAAGGATTTAACGCGGATGGTTTCCAGTCGCCTTGAGATGCGCGGTATCAGCCTGGCCTTTTCCGGCTTTCAGGCGTTGTCGCGCGTGGATTTGACGTTAATGGGCGGCTCCGTGCATGCGCTGACCGGCGCAAACGGCGCGGGGAAATCGACGCTGATGGCGGTGCTGTGCGGCACTTACGATCGCTACGAAGGTGAGATCTGCATTAATAACCAGCCGGTGACGATCCGCGAGCCGCTTGATGCCAAACGGCTGGGTATCCACCTGGTGCAGCAGGAAGTGGACGTCGCGCTGATACCAGGGCTGAGCATTGCCGAAAACATCATGCTCGATCAGCTCGCACAGCCGGGGCATCGCTATCGCTGGCGCGCAATCCGCCAGCAGGCGAAACAGGCGCTGGCGCAGCTGGGTATCGCTCTGGATGTGCGACGCATCGTCGACACCTGCACGCTGGCAGAAAAGCAGCAGATTTTGCTGGCGCGGGCGCTCTCACACCACTGCCGTTTTCTGATTCTGGATGAACCGACCGCGCCGCTGGATAGCCATGAAAGCGAACGGCTTTTCGCCGTAGTGAGACGTCTGCAAAAGCAGGGGATTGGCGTGGTGTTTATCTCTCACCGTATTCATGAACTGAACGCTATTTGCGACACCTTAACCGTGCTGCGCGACGGCAAGCTGATTGAATCCGGCCCGATGGCGAACCTCAGCGGTGACGCAATCGTTGAGAAGATGCTTGGCCATGAGCTTAACGATATCTATCCGCCGGCCCGTCCTGCGCACAGTGACGAGACGTTACTGCGCGTGGAAGGGCTGCACGATGACGCGCTGTTGAAAGATATCTCCCTGCACCTGCGAAAAGGCGAAATTCTGGGCATTGCCGGGCTGGCGGGAGCGGGCAAAACGGAACTCTGCAAGGCGCTGTTTGGGGCCAGCAAAAGCCGTGTAGCGTGTGGTGAGCTAAATCATCAGCCCTGGCAGCCGCGCGATCCGGCGGATTCGGTATTGCGCGGTCTGGCGCTGGTACCGGAGGAACGGCGTAAAGAGGGCATTTTTATTGATGAACCGGTGAGCATGAACCTGGCGGTCACCGCGGATAACAGCTTCTCGCGCTGGAGTCTGTTCGGCCACCGTCAGGCGTGGCGCTGGGCGGAAGAGGTGATTGCCCGCGTCGGCGTGCGTGCGCGTGGGCCGGGGCAGGTGCTGCGTCGTCTGTCGGGGGGCAACCAGCAGAAGATTGCCATCGGCAAGTGGCTGCGCAACGACGCCAGCGTGTTGATTTTCGATGAGCCGACCAAAGGCGTCGATGTCAAAGCGAAAACCGATCTGTTCCAGTTAATTGACGGCCTGGCGCGCGAGGGCAAAGGGGTGATTTACGCTTCCGGTGAATTCTCTGAACTGGTGGGGCTGTGCGATCGCATTTGCGTGCTGTGGGACGGACGTATCGTGGCGGAAATCGCCGGGGCCGAGGCCCACGAAGAGGCACTACTTTATTATTCAACCGGAGGAACGGCGTCGTGAGCAAGGCCCTTTCAGTGACGGCGGCAGCGTCTGGTCGTCAGCAAATTTTTGATTTTCTCTACAAGTGGGGCATGTTGCTGACCGTGGTGGCACTGGTGGCCATCTTTGGCCTGGCGTCGGACAACTTCCTCGATCCGAACAACATTATCAATATCCTGCGCTCCATTGCCATCGTGACGGTGATTGCTATCGGGGTGTCAATTTCGCTGACCATCGGCGGGTTTGACCTGTCGGTTGGTTCAACGGCATCGCTGGCTAACGCGCTGGTGGTGTCACTGTTCGTCTGGTACGGCTTCGGCACCACCGAATCGATACTGATTACCCTGGCGCTTTGTACTCTGGTTGGCCTGTTTAACGCGTTTCTGATTGTCATCCTGCGGATCCCGGACATGCTTGCCACGCTTGCCAGCCTGTTTGTTATCCAGGGCGTGGCGATGACCTACAGCTACGGCGGGTCAATTACCGAAAACATGGTGCTGCCGAGCGGCGACATGGCTGAAGGGACCATTCCGGCGGCATTCAGCCTGCTGGGACAGGTGCCGACTATCGTGATCATCATGCTGGTGGTGACGATCCTCGCACAGCTGGGGCTGTCACTGACCACCCACGGACGACGCATGTATGCCATCGGCGGTAATCCGGAGGCGGCACGTCTCTCCGGTATTCGCACCACGCGCTACAAGGTGGCGGCCTACGTGATTGCCTCTCTGCTCGCCGGATTAGGCGGCATTTTACTGGCCTCGCGGATTGGCTCGTCACAGGTGAATGCGGGCGGCGGCTATCTGATGGATGCGGTTGCGGCGGCGTGGATTGGCTTCTCGCTCGCCGGGTCCGGAAAACCGAACGCGCTGGGTACGCTCGTCGGGGCAGTCATTCTTGGCGTGCTGTCGAACGGTCTGGTGATGCTTTCCGTACCCTATTACGCGATGGACATTATAAAAGGGCTGGTGCTCGCCGTGGCGCTGGCGATTACCTACATACAAAAACGCTAACGATTGATCACAACACAACGGGAAAACAGAATGAAAAAAATCACCCTCTCTCTGGTGGCATTAGGGTTACTGACGTCGCTGCCAGGCCTTGCGGCAACCCCCGCACCGCTTCCGCCCGCCATTGCAAATCATGACGGCCCTATCCGCATTGCGGTGATCCGTAACCTCGGCTCTGACGACAACACCACGCAGTTTGTCGCCGGTGCCATTCAGGAAGGCAAAAAGCTCGGCTTTAAGGTCAGCACCTTTTTGAGCAATGGCGACGACGCCAAATTCCAGGACTTCGTTAATCAGGCGATCAGCCAGAAATATGACGGGATTATCCTCTCTCAGGGGCGCGACCCCTATGCGACCGCGCTGGTGAAAAAAGCCGTCGATGCCGGCATTAAAGTGTCGGTGTTTGATACCGCCGTTCAGGGCGACATTCCCGGGGTGACCGTGACCCAGCAGGATGATGCTTCCCTGACCCATCTCTCCTTCGGCCAGCTGGCGAAAGATTTCAACGGTAAAGCCAACATCGTGAAGCTGTGGGTTGCCGGTTTCCCGCCGATGGAACGTCGTCAGGCAGCCTATAAAGCGCTGCAGAAGCAGTATCCGGACATTAAAGAGCTGGAGTCTATCGGTGCCGTTTCGTCTGACGTGCAGGGAGATACCGCGAATAAAGTGGGTGCTATTCTGGCGAAATACCCGAAAGGCAAAATTGACGCCATCTGGGGAACCTGGGATGCCTTCAGCCAGGGGGCCTACAAAGCCCTGAAAGAGAATGGCCGCACCGAAATCAAACTCTACAGCATCGATATCTCAAACCAGGATCTTCAGCTGATGCGCGAGCCAGGCAGCCCGTGGAAAGTGAGCGTGGCGGTGGATCCGAAGCTGATTGGTGCAACCAACGTACGTCTGATTGCCAACAAGATTGCCGGTGAAACCACACCCGCCACGTATGATTTCAAAGCGGCGGCGATCCCGCAGACGCTGCTGACCGCCCAGCCAGGCGCGGTGAACGTGGCGTCGCTGGGGAAAATCATTCCAGGCTGGGGTCAGACCGAAGATTTTATCGCCCCGTGGTTTGCGACGCTTGAAGCGAAACATCAATGAGTGTGCTTCCCACGCCTGAATACAGCCGCAATATGCGGCTGATTGGCCATAGCGACCAGGGCGGTCGCCCGGACGGCGTGCAGTTGATGGTGCATCGCGGTTTCGCGTACATCGGGCATATGGTCTCGCAGGGCTTTTCCATTGTGGACGTGCGCGACCCTAAACATCCCAAACCGGCAGGCTATATGCCCGCGCCGCCCGGCACCTGGAACGTTCATCTTCAGGCGCACGATGATCTCCTGCTGGTCATTAATGCGCGAGACTTGTTCGCGGATGCCCGTTTCGCTGACGAAAAGGTCTACTACACCCGTCAGGTAGGAGAAACCGTACGCGACGTGCAGGACAAGGGCTGGAGCGCCGGGTTGCGGGTGTTTGATATCTCCACCCCAGACAAACCGCGTGAGATCGGTTTTTTATCCCTGAGCGGCATCGGCATTCACCGTATCTGGTACGTCGGCGGGCGCTGGGCGTATGTTTCGGCGCTGATCGACGGCTTTACCGACTATATTTTCCTGACGATCGATCTGGCCGACCCGCAAAAGCCTGAGGTGGCCGGGCGCTGGTGGCTGCCGGGGATGAACCAGGCCGACGGTGAGCAACCCAATTGGCCGGAAGGCAAACGCTACGCGTTGCACCACGCGATTATCGCCGGGGATACCGCTTACGGGAGCTGGCGCGACGGGGGACTGACGCTGCTGGACGTGAAGGATCGCACGCAGCCGAAGCTGATTAGCCATCGCAACTGGAGCCCGCCGTTTGGAGGTGGCACGCACACCGCGCTGCCATTGCCGGATCGTGACCTGCTGGTGGTGCTGGATGAAGCGGTACTGGATAACCAGGAGGACGGTGAGAAGTTCATCTGGCTGTTTGATATTCGCGAGCCGTCGAACCCGGTGAGTATTTCCACTTTCCCGCAGCCACAGGAGCGGGATTATGTGGCCAAAGGGGCGCATTTTGGTCCACACAACCTGCACGAGAACCGGCCGGGAAGCTTTGTCAGCTCAACGCTGATTTTTGCGACCTGGCAGAATGCGGGCGTGCGCGCGTTTGATATTTCCAATCCTTACCGTCCCGTTGAAACCGGTGCGCTGGTGCCGGCGGCGCCTGAGAGGATGATGGATACGCGGCCGAATCGACCGCAGGTGATCCAGTCATGCGATGTGTTTGTCGATGCGCAGGGCATTATCTACAGCACGGATTATAACGGTGGATTGTCGGTGATTGAGTATCTGGGGTAACGGCGCGCTGGTGTCTTTCTGACGGCCCTCTTCATCGGGAGAGGGCCGAGGCGTTTAACTGTACTGACGCACCCGCGCCACCAGATCTTCAGCGGTGTCGATACGGTCGGCAATCACAATCAGCGCCTTGCCAAGCGTAATCGCGTGGCGCAGGCATTCGTGGCGCATTGCTTCATCCTGAATGGTCTCGATATCCGCCACGTGCGACAGACCGACACTGCGGCGAATCAGCTCCGTGCCGCAGAATCCGATCGCGTCTTTCCAAACCTTTTTCAGGAATTCAGAGGCGTAGCCCGGGGCAGCAAGTGCCGCATCGCGCGTTTTCTCACTGGCCAGGATCTGGAAGCGCTCCGCGAAGGTGTTCCACAGCGTCTGAATGTCGGTCAGACGCTGTTCACGGGCCGCGGCGGCATCGCGAATACCGAGATGCCCCGGCAGGCCGCAGAAATTGAGCAGCAGGTTGCCGATGGCGGTGCCGACGTCAAAACCGATGGGGCCGAAGTAGCCGAACTCTGCGTCGATGGCTTTCAGACTGCCGTCTGCCACGAAAATCGAGCCACTGTGAATATCGCCATGCAGCAGGGCTTCAGCGTGTGAGAAGAAGCGGTGCTTCAGCGAGGCCACGGCAATTTTTAACTGAGCGTCATCGCGAAGGGCGGCAACGTCTTTTTCCAGTTCAGCAGGGTAGTTGTTACGTTCGTGGACCTGGTACGGATCGTTGAAGAACAGATCTTCGGTGATCTCGCACATCTCCGGATTAATGAATTTCGCGACCTGTGCTTTCTTTTCATGCGGGTGCAGGTAAAAGTCGCTGGTATGGAACAGCGTGTGCGCGAGGTATTCACCCAGCTGACGCGCCGCCTGCGGGTAGTAGGTATTTTTGATCAGCTCCCCGCGCCAGATGGCATGGCTGGAGAGATCTTCCATCACCATCACCGCCAGTTCGGGGTCGAAGTGGTGGATTTTCACCGTGTGCTGCGGGCTGTGCTGGTAGTGTTCGACCAGCGTTTGCGCCTCCAGGCGGGCGCGATCCAGGGTCAGTGGCCAGGATTCGCCGACGCAGCGCACATACGGCAGCGCCTGCTTAACAACGATGCGGCTTACGCCCTCGGTATCGTAAATTTTGAACACCAGATTGAGGTTACCGTCGCCCACTTCCTGCGCCTCCACCAGCGATGAGGGATCATCAAGGCCGCCGAACTGCTTTGCATACTCCACGGCATCCTGGGCGGTAAAGGTACGGTATTGCGACATTGCCTGTTCCTCACTGGTTTAGCTAATAAAGACATTTAGACGTCTATACATCTGGATTTCATCCTGACACAATGTGCTACAACAACGCAACAGGGAATTAACGACATGCAGACATTACAGACGACCAGCCTGCGAGTGGCGGAGAATCAGTTATTTATTCTCGATCAGCAGGCGCTTCCTCAGGAGAAACGCTGGCTTGACGCCTCGACGGTAGAGGCGCTGGTCGGCCATATTCACGCCCTGCGCGTACGCGGGGCACCGCTGATTGGTCTCTCTGCAAGCCTGCTGCTGGCCCTTCTGGCGGAAAACGGCAAAAGCCGTGATGAACTGGCTGTGGCCCTGGAGACCCTGCGGGCATCCCGCCCGACGGCGGTGAACCTGATGAACAACCTCGACCGCATGAAGCTGGCTCTCTGGCAGGAGGATTTTGTGCCTGCGCTGGTGGCGGAAGCGCTGCGTCTGATTGATGAAGACAAGCAGCTGTGCGAGGCCATCGCGAATGCCGGCAGTACGCTGGTGAAACCCGGCAGCCGTCTGTTGACCCACTGCAATACCGGCGGGCTGGCGACGGCAGGGGTTGGCACCGCGCTCGGCGTGATTGCCCGCGCGCATCAGGAAGGACGCGTCAGCTCTGTCTGGGTGGATGAAACCCGCCCCCTGTTGCAGGGTGGAAGACTGACCGCATGGGAACTCGGCGAACTGGGCGTGCCGTACCAGCTGATCGCCGATTCCATGGCCGCCAGCCTGATGGCAAAAGGGCTGGTTGACGCGGTGTGGGTGGGCGCAGACCGTATTGCGGCTAACGGCGACGTGGCGAATAAAATTGGCACCTATTCTCTGGCGGTTCTGGCAACGTTCCACGGTATTCCGTTCTATGTCGCTGCCCCGCATACCACGCTTGACCCGGCGTGCCCGAACGGTGAGGCAATCCCCATTGAACAACGTGCGGCCAGCGAAGTGACGGGCGTGGCCGGGAGCTTTGGCGCGGTGCAGTGGGCTCCTGAAAACGCGCAGGTCTACAACCCGGCCTTTGACGTCACGCCAGCGGCATTGATAAGCGGTTGGGTGCTGGATACGGGCATCGTCACGCCGAAAGAGGTGGCAAAAGGGAAATTCGCCTGAGGACGACTATCCTTTAAGGGGTTCCCTTTAGGAGGACATTCACGTGACGCTTGATCCTGATACAGACTTAAAACTGGAACGCGTGGTGGATGCCCCACGCGATCTGCTGTGGCTCTGCTGGACGACACCCGAGCACATCAAAAACTTCTTCATTCCGGTTCCGCACAAAGTGACCGAGTGTGATCTTGACCTGCGCGTTGGCGGGCGGTTTAACACGGTGTTTGAGGTAGACGGGCAACGGATGGATAACCGGGGTGTGTTTCTCGAAATCGATCCCGGTAGGAAGCTGGTCTTTACCGACGGTTACACGGAAGGCTGGAAGCCCGCCGAAAAGCCGTTTATGACGGCCATTCTACTGCTGGATGATGTGGGGGAGGGCAAAACGCGTTATACCGCTATTGCTCGCCACCCAACGGCGGAAATCCGCGAGCAGCATGAACAGATGGGCTTCCACGAAGGGTGGGGCATTGTGCTGGACCAGCTGGTGGCGTATACGAAGGGATTGAAACACTGACGTTTTTTCGCCCCCTCTCCCTGAAGGGAGAGGGGAAAAATCATGCCAGACGCGGATACGCATCCGCAATCGCATCGCCGGTGAACTGCGCAATCCACCCCTCGGGGTTATCAAAAATACGAATGGCGGTAAAGTTCGGCTCTGAGCCCATATCAAACCAGTGCGGCGTTCCGGCAGGCACGGAAATCAGGTCGTTTTTCTCACACAATACCTGACACACCTCGTCGCCAATGTGCAGGCAAAAAAGCCCCGCACCCTCAACAAAGAAACGCACTTCATCTTCCCCGTGAGTATGCTCGTTCAGGAACTTTGCGCGCAGCGCCTCTTTTTGAGGGTTGTCGGCACGCAGGCTGATGACATCCCAGCTCTGATAACCTTTCTCTGCCACTAACGTGTCGATCGCATGCTGATAAGCCGCGATAACCGCATCGGGGGCAGGATCGCGGCCTAAGTCGCGGTCTGCGGCCCAGCGTTCAAAACGCACCCCTCTGGCGTTGAGCTGTTGGGCGATGTCGGCAGCGTCGGTGCTGTGCCAGCGAGGTTGACTGGGGTCTTTATCGGAATAAATGGTCAATGCGCTCATGAAGGGATCTGCTCCGGGTTAATCTCGTCGAACTGGTGTACCTGATGGTGATGGCTTGCACCGTCATCATCGCCGCGAATCAGCTGCAGGGTGCGAAAACCTGCCTGCTCAGCGGCGTCCAGCTCCTGATGTATATCCGACAGGAACAGGATCTGCGACGGGGGGATACCCGTTTGTGCCGCAATGTTCTGGTAAGACTGGACGTCGCGTTTGGCACCGATGTGGGTATCAAAATAGCCGCTGAACAGATGAGTAATATCACCTTCGTCGCTGTAGCCAAATAACAGTTTCTGCGCCGCGACGGAGCCTGAGGAATAAACATAGAGATCAATACCCTGCGCTTTCCATTTTTCCAGCGCAGGCAGTACGTCCGGGTAGAGGTGGCCGGTAAAATCGCCGTTAACGTAGCCGTCGTGCCAGATGATCCCCTGTAGCGCCTTCAACGCGGTTGACTTGCGATCTTCATCCATAAACGTAAAAAGTGTGTCGATAAGATCGCTTACGCTGGCGTGCGGGTGGTTAATTTCATCACGCAGGTTGTCCAGAATCGATTTGACCGGCTCGGCGTACTGCTGCGCGGTCACAAAGGCCGCCAGACGCTCACGCGCGTAGGGGAACAAAACATCATGGACAAAACGGATATCGCTGGTGGTCCCTTCAATATCCGTCACAATCGCGCGAATCATACTCTCTCCCAGTGTCGTAAACGCATTTCGCATTCAAATAAGAATTCCAGTCCTTCCAGATGACGGCGGGCCTCGGCCACATCGCGTCCCCAGCAGGTTAAGCCATGACCGCGCAGAAGAAAACCATAATTAAACGGGTGCGCCTGAGCGTATTCGGCAATGCGCACGGCGAGCGCGTCGATATCCTGGTCGTTATCAAACACCGGGATGGCGACCGTATCCAGATGCGTGCTCTGCCCGGAGAGGGATTTTTGCATCTCAAAGCCGGTGATCTTCAGTTCGGGCTCTTTGACCAGCCGCGACAAGACCGTGGCATTGACGGTATGGACGTGCAGAACCGCGTTGGCTTCGGGAGACAGACGATAGATGAGCGTGTGAAGCCCGGTTTCAGCCGACGGCGTGCGGCCAGACGGTGCACGGTTGGTCGCAATCTCCACCTGCAGAAAATCGTCGGTGGTCAGGCTGCCTTTATCTTTACCGGATTCACTGAGCCAGCACAGATGCGCATCCTGACGCACGGACATGTTGCCGCCGGTCGCGGGGGCCCAGCCTTTGGCGCCGATCCAGCGGCAGGCGTCGACCAGGTGTGTGAGTTGCAGGTTGTCGGTCATCTTCCTTTTTCCCTCTCGGTCAGGAATATTCATATTGTTTAGACGTCTAAGCGTCTTGATTGCCAAAGACTAACATCGTGTTATAGTGTCAGCAACATAAGTATTACATGCAGGCACAACACAATGAGCAATAAAGCATTGATTCCTCAGAGTAAACTTCCCAGTCTTGGCACCACCATCTTTACGCAAATGAGCGCACTGGCCCAGCAGCACAACGCCATTAATCTCTCGCAAGGGTTCCCTGATTTTGATGGCCCGCGTTATTTGCAGGAACGTCTGGCGTACCACGTTGCGCAGGGGGCGAACCAGTATGCACCGATGACGGGCGTGCAGGCTCTGCGGGACGCCATTGCAGACAAAACGGCTGAGCTGTATGGCTATAAGCCAGACGCTACCAGCGACATCACGGTGACGGCAGGGGCGACCGAAGCGTTGTATGCCGCAATTACCGCGCTGGTGCGCACGGGTGATGAGGTGATCTGCTTTGACCCGAGTTATGACAGCTACGCGCCGGCGGTTGAACTCTCCGGCGGCGTGGTGAAACGTATCGCGCTACAGCCACCGCATTTCCGTCCGGACTGGCAGGCGTTTGCTGCCTTGCTGAGCGACAAAACCCGTCTGGTTATTATCAATACCCCGCACAACCCGTCGGCGACTGCATGGCAGAAAGCCGATTTCGCAAAGCTTTGGCAGGCGATTGCCGGGCGTGAAATTTACGTGCTGAGCGATGAAGTGTATGAGCACATCTGTTTTGCGCAGGAAGGGCATGCCAGCGTGCTGGCCCATCCGCAGCTTCGCGAGCGTGCCGTGGCGGTATCGTCATTTGGTAAAACCTATCACATGACCGGCTGGAAGGTGGGGTACTGCGTGGCTCCCGCAGCCATCAGCGCTGAGCTGCGTAAAGTGCATCAGTACCTGACGTTTGCCGTAAACACGCCGGCCCAGCTGGCCCTGGCTGATATGCTGCACGCCGAACCGGAGCACTACCGCGACCTGCCGGCATTCTACCGTCAGCGTCGGGATCTGTTTGTGAATGCGCTAAGCCAGAGCCGTCTGGAGATTTTACCCTGCGAAGGGACCTACTTCCTGCTGGCGGACTACAGCGCGATTTCGG
Source organism: Enterobacter sp. BNK-18 (assembly GCF_047456135.1). NCBI lineage: Bacteria > Pseudomonadati > Pseudomonadota > Gammaproteobacteria > Enterobacterales > Enterobacteriaceae > Enterobacter > Enterobacter sp. BNK-18. The sequence continues at coordinate 406,166 of NZ_CP179899.1, forward strand.
ATCGGGATGACGTGAGTTTTTGCCAGTGGCTGACAAAAGAGGTGGGCGTTGCTGCCATTCCGCTGTCCGTATTTTGCGCCGACCCGTTCCCGCATAAGCTGATCCGGCTCTGTTTTGCGAAACAGGAATCGACGCTTCTCGCGGCGGCGGAGCGGCTGAGTACACTCTGAGCGTGTCATCCCTCTCGCGTAAGAATAACGGCGGTCTGCCCATAATAAGTGAGAGGAATATCAGTCAAAATAACGCGAAAGCGCGTTATAAAATATAAGTCAGGATTATGTATTAACAGAGAAAACGGGCTGTGAGCGACACAGCCCGTCGCTGTTATTTTTCTGTTACTTCGTTAATAAATTTCGCGAATGCCGTACTGTTTAATGCCGAACGATTATAAATCATAAAAATGTTAAGCGAGGGAAGGGTGAAGGGTGCAGTGATTTTTTTGAGTCTTAGCACTTCACTGTATTTATCAAATAAAATTTCGGGTACGTAACCAATTAACTGAGAGGCACTTATCATAGAAATAATAGTAAATACAGAGTCACAGCGAAAACCGATTGTCTTTTCCGCATGCACTTTTTCTGCCATCGATTGATAGGTTTTAACGCCCGGCTCATCACTGAGGAATATCGTAAACTTCTCTTCCTGAAGCTCTTCCATGGTGGCCACCTCTTTCATCCGCGGATGATCCTGGCTGCAGACCAGCAGGACGGAATAGGATGCATATGGCACACAAATCATTGAACGGTTGCTAACCGGGGCCATTGAGAAAATTAAGTCTGCTTTACGGTATGCCAGCAGATCCTCTGCGGAGTCAGCAGAGAGCAGCATGTCATGCAGTTCAATCTCGTAATTGTGCTCACGCATCAATAATTTAAGCGGGCCCAGCAGGTTTTCTGTGGTCAGGATTTGCGGGCTGTACACCACAAAATTCTTTTTTAGCGTTGAGCCATGCATGATGTTAATCGTCTGCTCAAGCTGGTTGAGGTTTTGCTCAAGATGATGGTGCAGGTTCACGCCTACCGTGGTGGGCGTAATCCCTTTCCCGGAACGAATGAACAGGGGATCGTTGAGCTGATTACGCAACCTTTGCAGCGACTGGCTGACCGCCGAGGGCGTAATATAGAGCGTTTCTGCTGCCTTGCTGATGCTTAGGTGCTGATAAATACACTCGAAAATTACCAACAGATTAAGATCAAATTTTTTCAGATCGTAGAGATTAGCCATGTTTCATCCTGAGTGGACTGCGTTGCGTTAACACATCACTGATAACTATAGAAGGAAGTTAATCATTTGCCATCCATGCAATTAACTTACTTAATTAGAGTTGTATGTTGACTTAATATATCACGATGGCAGATTTATAAAATAGAGCTTCAATGAATATTAAGATATTTTTATCTCTAAAACTGCGAGAGTGTTTGCATTAAAATAGTCTCAATTATATATAGACAAATAATTATCATTCATTTTTATTAATCCTCGTAGGCGCATCTTCAGTCCTGCGCGATAAACTGTGTTCGATGAAACCTATCACAGCCATAGATACGATTGGCGCTCATGTGCATTGCCCTCGCGCTGTGCGGGTGTTGTAATCAAGGCGCTGTTACGGCCTTGATATGAGGTATGTAGAGCGCAACGCAACGCCAGCAATTGCTGGCACTGAAAGTTCCTGTGGAAAGTTCAGGTATCAGGGCCGCCCACCAGGGCGGCCTTTTTACTTTTGGCTATTCGTTAATTCAGTTCATCACATTGTCTTGTTCGGGTTGTTAGGTATGGCTGATTGATTTGATAAAGCAAACGCATTAGCCCACCCGGCGAAAGTTGGTTACCTTACATCTCAACGAAAACACGGAGGAAGTACAGATGTCTTTGATTAATACCAAAATTAAACCTTTCAAAAACCAGGCGTTCAAAAACGGTGAATTCATCGAAGTGACCGAGAAAGATACCGAAGGCCGCTGGAGCGTCTTCTTCTTCTATCCGGCTGACTTCACCTTCGTTTGCCCTACCGAACTGGGTGACGTTGCAGACCATTACGACGAACTGCAGAAGCTGGGCGTAGACGTTTACTCTGTTTCTACCGACACCCACTTCACCCACAAAGCATGGCACAGCAGCTCTGAAACCATCGCGAAAATCAAATATGCGATGATCGGCGACCCGACTGGCGCCCTGACCCGTAACTTCGACAACATGCGTGAAGATGAAGGCCTGGCTGACCGTGCTACCTTCGTTGTTGACCCGCAGGGCATTATCCAGGCAATCGAAGTTACCGCTGAAGGTATCGGCCGTGATGCTTCTGACCTGCTGCGTAAAGTGAAAGCGGCGCAGTACGTTGCTTCTCACCCAGGCGAAGTTTGCCCGGCGAAATGGAAAGAAGGCGAAGCGACTCTGGCACCGTCTTTAGACCTGGTTGGCAAAATCTAAGTTTCCCGCCGTCTTTCGCGCAGAGCATCGCCTGCTCTGACGCGACAGGCTCCGGAAATGACAGTCGTAATGGGCGCGCCCGCGCCCATTTTATTCCAGCACCATGATGCAAGTTGCATTCAGGCCGCCCGAATAAGGCAGCTTGCATGATGACGTTTTTAGAGAGGGAAGAACAATGCTCGACACCAATATGAAAACCCAGCTCAAGGCCTACCTTGAGAAACTGACCAAACCTGTTGAGCTGATTGCCACGCTGGACGACAGCGCTAAATCGGCAGAGATCAAGGAACTGCTGGCAGAGATCGCCGAACTGTCACCGAACGTGACCTTCAAAGAAGATAACGGTCTGGCGGTGCGCAAGCCCTCCTTCCTGATCACCAATCCGGGTTCTGACCAGGGGCCGCGTTTTGCCGGTTCTCCACTGGGCCACGAATTCACCTCGCTGGTGCTGGCACTGCTGTGGACCGGTGGTCATCCGTCAAAAGAGGCGCAGGCGCTGCTCGAGCAGATCCGCGATATTGACGGCGATTTTGAGTTTGAAACCTATTACTCACTCTCCTGCCATAACTGCCCGGACGTGGTGCAGGCGCTGAACCTGATGTCGGTGCTGAACCCGCGCATTAAGCACACGGCGATTGACGGCGGTACGTTCCAGAACGAAATCACCGACCGTAACGTCATGGGCGTTCCGGCGGTCTTTATGAACGGTCAGGAGTTTGGCCAGGGCCGTATGACGCTGACCGAAATCGTTGCCAAAGTGGACACGGGTGCCGAAAAACGTGCGGCAGAAGCGCTGAACAAACGTGATGCGTATGATGTTCTGATTGTCGGCTCCGGCCCGGCGGGCGCGGCGGCGGCGGTTTACTCCGCCCGTAAAGGCATTCGTACCGGCCTGATGGGCGAACGCTTCGGTGGCCAGGTGCTCGACACCGTGGATATCGAAAACTACATCTCTGTGCCGAAGACCGAAGGCCAGAAACTGGCTGGCGCACTGAAGGCGCACGTCAGCGATTATGAAGTGGATGTGATCGACAGCCAGAGCGCCAGCAAGCTGGTTCCGGCCGCGGTTGAAGGGGGATTACACCAGATTGAAACCGCCTCCGGCGCGGTGCTGAAAGCGCGCAGCATTATTATTGCCACCGGCGCCAAATGGCGCAACATGAACGTTCCGGGTGAAGATCAGTATCGCACCAAAGGCGTCACCTACTGCCCGCACTGCGACGGCCCGCTGTTTAAAGGTAAACGCGTGGCGGTGATCGGCGGCGGTAACTCCGGTGTGGAAGCGGCGATTGACCTGGCGGGTATCGTTGAACACGTCACCCTGCTGGAGTTCGCCCCAGAAATGAAAGCGGACCAGGTGCTGCAGGACAAAGTGCGTAGCCTGAAAAACGTCGATATCGTGCTGAATGCGCAGACCACGGAAGTAAAAGGTGACGGCAGCAAAGTGACCGGTCTGGAATACCGCGACCGCGTGAGCGGTGACGTGCATAGCGTGGCGCTGGCGGGGATCTTCGTACAGATTGGTCTGTTGCCAAACACCACCTGGCTGGACGGCACGATTGAGCGCAACCGCATGGGCGAAATTATTATCGATGCGAAATGCGAAACCAGCGTGAAAGGGGTGTTCGCGGCAGGGGACTGCACCACGGTTCCGTACAAACAGATCATCATTGCCACCGGTGAAGGGGCGAAAGCGTCTCTGAGCTCGTTCGATTATCTGATTCGCACCAAAACGGCATAAAAAGAAAGCAAGACTACACCTGCAACAGCAAGAGGCCACCGAAAGGTGGCCTCTTTTTTTTACCTGACGACCATCACCGGAATGTGGGTGTGGCGGATCACGCTCGACGCGTTAGAGCCCAGCAGGTGGGTGGTAATGGAAGGATTACGGGAACCGATCACCACGACGTCTGCTTTCAGTTCATTGGCCAGTTCATTAACGGCATCCCGCACGCTGCCGAACCTGACGTGAGTTTTGATACGTGAAGGGTCGATGCTGAAATGCCCGACCATGGTTTGTAGACGATTTTCAGCTTCGTGCTGAAGATGCTCTTCGAAGCGACGTACATCGGCGGCAAAGCGGTGCAGACTCAGGCTGGCGGAACCCGGTAACACGTGTAAAAGATGAATGATCCCGTCCTGCTGCGCCAGGAACTCCGCGTGGCGTACGGCCTTGTCGCTCAGCTCCATCTCGAAAACATCAACCGGCATAATGATTGTCTGATACATACCCGTTTCTCCTTGTTTATAAACGCTGAATTCATTCAACCACAAAATATGAATGGTTTCTGTAAGCGCGGCGCCACTTTTTGATCTCGCCAGGAAAAATCTCAAAAGATCCGTCATCACGGGCAAGTCTTCTGGGGTAGCTACCCTTTATACACTGTCCTGGATCCTTTCGGAGGTTGCATGAAAGCACTCACGTATCACGGCCCGCATCATGTTCGCGTCGAGAATGTCCCCGATCCCATCATTGAACAGCCAGACGATATTATTCTGCGGGTCACGGCTACGGCGATTTGCGGGTCCGATCTGCATCTCTATCGCGGCAAAATCCCGAAGGTGCAACACGGCGATATTTTTGGTCATGAATTTATGGGGGAAATCGTTGAGTGCGGCAGGGAGGTGAAGAATTTACAGAAGGGCGATCGCGTGGTTATCCCGTTTGTGATTGCCTGCGGTGACTGTTTCTTCTGCCGTCTGCAGCAGTACGCGGCCTGCGAGACGACTAACGCCGGGCAAGGCGCCGCGCTGAACAAAAAGCAGATTCCCGCGCCAGCCGCGCTGTTTGGCTATAGCCATCTCTACGGCGGCGTGCCGGGAGGCCAGGCGGAATATGTTCGCGTACCGAAGGGGAACGTTGGGCCGTTCAAGGTGCCGCCGCTGTTGTCCGATGACAAAGCGCTGTTCCTGTCAGATATTTTACCCACCGCCTGGCAGGCGGCAAAAAATGCGCAGATCGAAAAAGGATCGAGCGTGGCCGTTTTCGGTGCCGGGCCGGTGGGGTTGCTAACCATTGCCTGCGCGCGGCTGCTCGGGGCGGAACAGATCTTCGTCATCGACCATCACCCGTATCGCCTGCGATTCGCTCAGTCGCGCTACGGCGCAATCCCTGTCAACTTTGATGATGATAACGATGCCGCCGAAAAAATCATTGAGCAAACTGCCGGCCAGCGTGGTGTCGATGCGGTGATTGATGCCGTCGGGTTCGAAGCCAAAGGCAGCACCACGGAAACAATCCTCAGCAACCTTAAAATTGAAGGCAGCAGCGGCAAAGCGTTGCGTCAGTGTATCGCGGCTGTCCGGCGCGGCGGCGTTGTCAGCGTCCCTGGCGTTTACGCCGGGTTTATTCACGGCTTCCTGTTTGGCGATGCCTTCGATAAAGGGCTGAGTTTCAGGATGGGGCAGACACACGTCCACGCCTGGCTGGGCGAGTTGCTGCCGCTTATCGAAAAAGGGCTGCTTACGCCGGAGGAGATTGTGACCCACTATCTGCCGCTGGCGGATGCGGAACGCGCCTACAAGATTTTCGAAAAACGGGAGGAGGAGTGCCGCAAGGTCATTCTGGTGCCGGGAGCGGAAACGCCTGACGCGGCGGCACAGCAGGTGAAAGGCCTGGTCAATGCTTTCCCGGGTGGGGTGGTGTGAGATTATCGCTTACCGATGACGCTCAAGATAAAGCACCGCCATGACGATGATCGCCAGAATAATGAGAAAAATAAGTGTGATAACCACTATCTCACTCATGACCGTCCCCGCGGCACCCAAACAGATTAAGCGTGGGTTAAGGGGTTTTCGGGCGATATAGGATAATCGGGTGAATTTGCGGAAAGAGGATGCGGGTGCATCCTCTGTGCAACGCGGGAGCGTTTGTTCAGATGGGGTTAACGCAGGTAGTCGCCCGCGGCTTCTGGCTGGTAGAGCAGCTCCAGCACTTCCAGATGCGCCGCAGCACCGCCCGGCAACGCCCAGTTGATGGTGTCTCCCGTACGCAGACCAAGAAGCGCGGCACCCACAGGGGCAAGGACCGAAAGCTGTGCACTGCTGTCGGTCATCTGCGCCGGGTAGACCAGCGTTCGGGTCAGCTCTTCACCGGTGGCCAGGTTACGGAATTTAACCCGGCTGTTCATGGTGACCACGTCGTGAGGTATGGATTCAGGCGTGCACATCTGCGCCCGGTCAAGCTCTTCATTCAGGGCGTCAGCCACCGGAAGCGAAGCGAATTCTGCTTTTTCCAGCAGTCTGTCAATACGTTCTGCGTCAAGCTCATTGATGATAATGGTGGGTCTGGACATTTTTTACTCCATGTCGTTAATGCTGCGTGTAACGCAGAAACCAATCCAAAAGAAAACCCTCGCCGTCTGGCAGCGAGGGTTTAACTCTTCTGATGATACTGGCTGAGCGCACAACTTTGAAGTGATACAGGTCACATTCATGGGTCATATGAATTTTCGGTGAAAAACGTGCTCCCTTGCCAATTTGCATTATTCTTTTTAAGCGCCCCCTGCGGGCGACTATCCGCATTCAGTGTTTCTTCTCAGGAGATCTCATGAGCGATTACGACAAAATTACGTTGAAAGACGGCAGTTATTTATATTTTAAAGACTGGGGAAGCGGGCAACCCGTGGTGTTTAGCCACGGCTGGCCGCTGACGGCGGATGCCTTTGAAGACCAAATGTTATACCTGGGATCAAAAGGATTTCGCGTAATTGCACATGACCGCCGCGGACATGGCCGCTCAGCGCAGCCGTGGGATGGGCACAATATGGATCAGTACGCCGACGACCTGGCTGAGCTGACGGCGCGTCTGAATCTGAAAGACGCTGTTCACGTGGGGCATTCAACCGGCGGTGGCGAAGTGGCGCGCTATATTGGTCGCCACGGTACGGATCGCGTGGCGAAAGCGGTACTTATTGGTGCCGTGACACCGATTATGATCAAAACCGATTTCAACCCGAACGGTGTGCCGAAAGAGGTGTTTGATGGTATTCGGGAAGGCGTGATTAACGATCGCGCGGCTTTCTTCTATGCGCTGACCGAGGCGTTTTATGGCTATAACCGCCCAGGGGCGAAAGAGTCCAAAGCGGTGCGGGAGAGCTTTGTTGAGCAGGGGCTTCAGGGGTCGATCAAGGCGCTGTATGATTGCGTCAAAGCGTTCTCTGAAACCGATCTGCGTGAAGATCTGAAAAAGATGACTATCCCAACGCTGGTGATCCACGGCGACGACGACCAGATAGTCCCGATCGAGACCTGTGGTCGGGTGGCTGCAGAGATCCTGCCGAACGCTGAGCTGAAGGTCTATGCCGGGGGTTCTCACGGCATATGCACCACGCATAAGCACCAGATCAATGACGATTTGCTGAAATTTATTCAGTCTTAATTCCTGGCGGATTGCGTTACGCTGAGTGTCCTGATCCAGGGTACTGAGCGAAACGCAATTCGTGTCTGCCCCACCATTAAGAGAGCACTATGTATTTCTATCAACCTTCTCTGGGACACGGCCTGCCGCATGACCCACTGAACGCGATTATTGGCCCACGCCCGATTGGCTGGATCTCCTCGTGCGACAACGCCGGTCAGCTGAATCTCGCGCCGTATAGCTTCTTTAACTGCTTTAACTATCGTCCGCCCATCATCGGTTTTTCCAGCAACGGCTGGAAAGACAGCGTGCGTAATATTACCGAAACTGGCGAGTTTGTCTGGAACCTGGCGACGCGCGATCTGGCTGAAGCGATGAATGCGACCTCGGCTATGCTTCCCCACGATGAAAATGAATTTACCTTTGCGGGGTTAACCCCAGCGGCCAGCCAGCTGGTGAACGCCCCGCGGGTGGCAGAAAGCCCGGTTAACTTTGAGTGTCGCCTGTCGCAGTGTATTCAGCTTACCGGGGCCGACGGCACACCGGTTGATACCTGGCTGGTGCTCGGCGAAGTGGTGGGTATTCACATCGCCGAAACGTTGCTGGAAGAGGGGATTTATCAGACGGCGAAAGCGCAGCCCATCCTGCGTGGGGGTGGGCCGACGGCTTACTATGGCATTAGTGACGAGCACCGGTTTGACATGACCCGACCGATCGTCAATCAGTGACCGGCTTTATCAATGACGAATTGTTTTCCGCAGTTACCCGGATGTGGCTGCGGAGCAAATGAGGTCGCAGAAAGCGGGTTATTAATGGTGTCTGCCTTCAGTGAGATCTGCATTTCGGTCAGGTAGGACGGGTTGCCATTACAGGTAAGCTTGAACGCTTTGACATTCTCCTTGCCCCAGCCTTTGGCCACGGCGCTGTCAAAGTCGCTGCGGCTTACGGTTTTTCCGTAGTTATCGGCGAGGAACTTGCCGACCGCGCTGTTTTTTATCTCCTGATTCATGCGCACCATCGTGCCGAAATACGCGTCAGGATCAAAACCAAAGCACACGCCGTGTTTGGCATATTCGTAGCGTTCCAGGCAGGAGTTACCGCCAGCACCTGGCATAACGCTGTTCAGCTTCGCAGCACCTGAAAGCGACAGTCCGGTTTCGGCGGCAGCGCATTTGCGACTGGCCTTCACCTCCGGCATGTTCGGGATTGGACGGGTCGCGCAGCCAAAACGCATCCAGCGACGTTCATCCACACCCCGTGCGGCAACAGATTTTGGCAGCCCCGGCCATAATCCGTGCACGGTCAGAAAATCGGTTTTGTTATCACTCTCTTTTTGTAAACGGCACTCTTCGGGCTCGTTGCGGTTACGGTCGGCCATGCTCTGGCAGAACCCGGTTTGCCAGGAAAGAGCCAGAACGTAGCGATCGAAATCGCCATACTGCGTTGCCTTGAGTGGGTCGGCCTGTGCGGAGAATACACAGAGTGCCAGCGCGATTGCGCCAGACGGAATAACGATATCCTTCCTGAACATGTGATTTCCTGATCGAATGAGCATGAATAATTTCTGGAAATTATTAAAGCACAAAAAGCGCCCGCAGGCGCTTTCTGGATATCAGGAATTTAGCTTAAGCTGCGCCGGGTACCAGCACCTGCGTGGCAATAATCACGATAATCAGCCCCACAATCACGGGGACGGAGGTGCGTTTGATCACTTCAAAAGGCGAGATTTTTGCCATCCCGGCAACGGCTACAACCACACCCGATACCGGCGAAATGGTGCGACCGAGGTTTGACGCCTGCAGCATGGGGATGGAGAGATAGGCCGGGTTAATGCCCGAGGAGTGAGCCAGTTTCGGGATCATCTCAACGAAGGCGTAGAACGGCGCGTTACCTGAACCGGTGGTCATGGCGGCGAGCATGGTCAGCACTACCAGAACCAGCATCAGGATAATACTGGCCGAGCCGAACGAGGTGGCGATGGAAATCAGGCTCTGAATAAAGCCGATGGTGCTCAGGCCCTGGGCGAAGACGCCTGCTGCAACCAGCAGCATAACGACCCCTGCAAACGCATCCGCCATACCGCGATAGGCCACTTCCAGACCCGAGAAGACTTTCTGCGTGTTAAACCCACGCACAAACTCCAGCAGGGCGGCCAGCAGCATGCAGATCACCAGAATGGTGATGATGTGCAGCTGCGGGCCCCATTTACCGTCAAAAATAAGCACGCCAATAATAGGTGTGAACGGCAGAATGGCATAAAACGCCGGCGCGGTGGTGGTGATTTCACTCACGTCCAGCATCTCGTGGCTGATGTTCTCTTTTTTATCGAGATAGCGCTGCCAGAAGAAGTGCGCGATGCCCATGCCGACAATGGCGACGATAGAAATGGGCAGCGTGGTTTTGAACGCAAAGTCGATAAGCGACATCTCAGCGGCTTTGGCTGCGAGCACGACATCACCGGAGGTGGGGGAAAGAATAATGGCGGCCGGCGAGGCGCAAATCGCGGCGGCCGCGCCGCGGCTGATACCGACGTTAACCATAATCGGGAACAGGGTGGCCATTAACAGTACGCCAAGACCGGTTGCGGACGACACGGCAAGGGACATCAGGCAGGCAAGGAAATAGGCCGCGACCATCAGCAGATACGGGGAGTTAATGTACTGCAGCGGTTTGGACGCCAGTTTAACCACCATATCATTCGCGCCGATATGGGTCATGTACGCCGCAAAACCGCACAGCATCATGATCATCATACCCAGGTCGCCACCGCGGCTCATGAGCAGGATTTTAATGTATTCAACAATGTCTGTGGCGGTGTAGCCCGTACTGTCTGCGCTGGCCGGTAACACCTGATGGCCCATGATGGCGCTGATAATGAGCAGGGTTAGCCCGCCGACAAATAACACCCCTGTGGCCGAGTAACCTTTAATGATGTAGCGCGCTACACCGACAATGACGACGACTCCGATAAGGAGCTCGATAAACGTAAGCATGGTTTCCCCTGTGTACTTGCTGCCCGAGAGCACAAATAATCAATAAAAAAGAAGGATGAAATGTGCCGAATTAATGTTCTGTCCTTGCTGATTAAAATCAATAAACAGACTACTAAAGAAGATATTAACGGTATTTTTGCCATCGCTCCGGCATTTATCTCATGAGCATATTGACCGGTAGAGATATCACTATATGTCAATTAAATGATAATGGGTTGTTAAATATTTTGTGGGTTTAAATTCGCCACAGAAAGAAAAGGCAAAAACCCTTTGGAAATTGGGTTTTTAATGGCTGCTGGCAGCCCTCCGGAACGGGCCCTGGAGACCGTCATTGCTGGCGTTGGTGAGGTTGTTCAGCGTATTAAAGCCTAATAAAGGCTTACTTTTGTTGTGCTTATTATGGCGTGAAGGTATGTTCCTCTCAGAATATTCCCAGGAAGACGCTGATTAATTAGGAATAACGCTGATGCTGTTAAGCTTTGATTAAACTATTTTATGGTAAACTTTGCCTCGAATACTAAGAATGGTAATTGCATTGTGATTGTACGTAATAAATTTTTCCTCATTTTGTTGTTTATTTTTGGGCAGTTAGCATTGTCGTCTGTTGCACACGCCGAGAGCAATGCAACCGATAAAGGCTGGTTCTCCACCTTCACTGATAATGTGTCGCAGACCTGGACTGCGCCAGAGCATTATGACCTGTATGTTCCGGCAATAACGTGGCATGCGCGTTTTGCCTATGACAAAGAAAAGACTGACAAATATAACGAGCGCCCGTGGGGGGCTGGTTTTGGTCAGTCGCGTTGGGACGAAAAAGGGAACTGGCATGGCATCTATCTGATGGCCTTTAAAGATTCCTTTAACAAGTGGGAACCAATCGGGGGTTATGGCTGGGAGAAAACCTGGCGTCCGTTAGCCGATGAAAACTTCCATGTGGGGCTGGGCTACACCGCCGGTGTGACCGCACGCGACAACTGGAACTACATTCCGATTCCGGTGCTGCTGCCTCTGGCCTCTATCGGCTATGGTCCGGCAACGTTCCAGATGACCTATATTCCGGGGACATACAACAACGGTAACGTTTACTTCGCCTGGATGCGTTTTCAGTTTTAACTGAAAAAACGTCACGTACTGGTGAAAAAATGTGCAGCCGTTGATTCCGTTGAGATAAAAAACCGTCAGCAGAAATTAACGCGACTTTAGTCACTTTTTATCAAAGAACCGCTGGACAAAAGGTCCCACAATTGATGTACTGGTACCCGACACAGCATTTGTGTCGTTTTTTAATGTAAAGGTAATTTTGATGTCTAAGATTAAAGGTAACGTTAAGTGGTTTAATGAGTCCAAAGGATTCGGTTTCATTACTCCTGAAGATGGCAGCAAAGACGTGTTCGTACACTTCTCTGCAATCCAGTCTAATGGTTTCAAAACTCTGGCTGAAGGTCAGCGTGTAGAGTTCGAAATCACTAACGGTGCCAAAGGCCCTTCTGCTGCTAACGTAATCGCTCTGTAATTCAGACGCGTCAGCAAGAATTTCAAAACCCGCTCACTGAGCGGGTTTTTTTTCGCGTTGAATCAGCTAAGCAGATACATTTTGAGGAAGCTGGCAACGATCAGCACGCTCAACAACACCACACCTGCGCTCATCAGGTTCTGTTTCATTCTGTCACCCTTGTTCAGTATTGCGTTCAGAGTGACAGAGAAAAATTAAGCCAACATTAACGCAGCGTCTGTTAGTGCGTCGTGGCGGAAGAAAATAGCCAGAATGCGATCCCCGTCATCGCAAAGGAGCCGAGCATATTAATCGCAATGTTCATCAGCGCCCAGCCGACACGCCCTTCCTGAAACAGGAAAACCACTTCCGCCGAGAACGTTGAGAAGGTGGTTAAACCGCCGCAAAAGCCGGTGGTAATCAATAGCTTCCACACGGGATCGATATGCGTCATACGGTTAAACCAGGCCAGCCCCACGCCAATAATGAAAGCACCTATCAGGTTAGCCGCCAGCGTACCCATTGGAATAGCCTGATGCAGGGGATTAAAACGCATACTCAAAAACCACCGCGCAACGCTACCCGTACCCCCACCAATAAAAACGGCTAAAAGTAGTTGTAACACTGTAAATACCTGCTATTTGATGTGTAAGAGTGGCGAGTTTAACGCGGTTTTTGCTGAGGGGACAAATATGTATGTTGCGGTAGGACAGTTTGCGGTTACGCCTGACTGGCAAGAGAATGCAGATAAATGTGTCTCTCTGATGAGGCAGGCCCGCCTGAAAGAAGCTTCCTTGCTGGTGCTGCCGGAGGCGCTGCTGGCAAGAGATGACAACGACCCGGACCTGTCGGTGAAGTCTGCCCAGCCTCTGGACGGCGGATTTTTACAGCACCTGCTGGCGGAAAGCGCGGGCAATGGTTTGACCACCCTCTTTACGGTGCATGTCCCCTCGACGGCGGGACGGGCGGTAAATACGCTCGTGGCCATCCGTGACGGCGCGATCGTTGCGCGCTATGCCAAACTCCATCTTTATGATGCCTTCAGCATTCAGGAATCGCGGCGGGTGGATCCGGGAGACAGCATCTCACCGCTGCTTGATGTCGATGGCTTTAAGATTGGGTTGATGACCTGCTACGACCTGCGTTTTCCTGAGCTGGCACTTACGCTCGCGTTAAAGGGGGCTGACGTGCTGGTTGTGCCTGCCGCGTGGGTCAAGGGGCCGCTTAAAGAGCATCACTGGGCAACGCTCCTTACAGCGCGTGCGCTGGATACTACCTGTTATGTTGTGGCCTCGGGGGAGTGCGGCAATAAGAACATTGGGCAGAGCAGGGTGGTGGATCCGCTGGGTGTTACGATAGCCGCTGCGGCGGAGGCCCCGGTTTTGCTGATGACAGAGTTACAGCGGGAGAGGATTACGCTTGCACGGCAGCAATTACCGGTTCTTCGCAACCGTCGGTTTGCGCCACCGCAATTATTGTGATGTTTTTTTCAACAATGCTTGATTCACCTTGTTACAGATTGCTATTGTGTGCACGCGTCAAATGACCGTTAATACAATCAGGTTTTTGGCGCTGAATGCAGCCTGGTTTATGTAAAGAAGGTATCTATGGGTGAGATTAGTATTACCAAACTGCTGGTGGTTGCCGCACTGGTCGTCCTGCTGTTTGGTACCAAGAAGTTACGCACGCTGGGTGGTGACCTGGGTGCCGCCATCAAAGGCTTTAAGAAAGCAATGAACGACGATGATGCGGCTGCGAAGAAAAGCGCCGAGGGTGACATCCCGGCAGAGAAGCTTTCTCACAAAGAGTAACGGCAATGCCTGAGGGCTTGCGAAAAAAAACCGGCTCAAGAGGCCGGTTTTTTTGTATTACTGTAAGTGAATATTACAGTCTTATTTCACTTCTTCGCCTTTTGCCTGCATATCGGCATGGTAAGAGGAGCGAACAAATGGGCCGCAGGCTGCGTGGGTAAAGCCCATCGCCATCGCTTCGGCTTTCATCTCATCAAACTCATCCGGGCTCACGTAGCGCTGCACGGGCAGGTGGTGGCGGCTTGGCTGCAGATACTGTCCCAGCGTCAGCATGGTCACACCGTGGCGGCGCAGATCGCGCATCACTTCGATGATCTCAGCATTCGTTTCACCGAGACCAACCATCAGGCCTGACTTGGTTGGAATATGGGGATGCGCTTCTTTAAAACGCTCCAGCAGCTTCAGAGACCAGTTATAGTCCGCACCAGGACGTACCTGACGGTAGAGACGCGGCACGTTCTCCAGGTTGTGGTTAAACACGTCTGGTGGCGTCGCGGTCAGGATGTCCAGCGCGCGATCCATACGGCCGCGGAAGTCTGGAACCAGCGTCTCAATTTTGATGTTCGGGCTTTTCTCACGAATAGCGGTAATGCAGTCAGCGAAGTGCTGAGCACCGCCATCACGCAGATCGTCACGGTCAACGGAGGTAATAACGACATAACGCAGCGCCATATCGGCGATGGTCTGTGCCAGTTTCTGAGGTTCGTTGGCGTCGGGTGCTACCGGGCGGCCATGAGCCACATCGCAGAATGGGCAGCGGCGGGTACAGATGGCACCCAGAATCATAAACGTCGCGGTACCGTGATTGAAACATTCAGCAAGGTTCGGGCAAGAGGCTTCTTCACAGACGGAGTGAAGGCCGTTCTTGCGCATCGCCGCTTTGATCCCCTGGATACGCGAAGAGTCAGCCGGAAGTTTGATTTTCATCCATTCCGGTTTTCTTAACAGCGCTTCGCGCTCTGTAGCCACGTTTTTAACCGGGATAAGGGCCATTTTATCGGCATCGCGGTATTTAACACCGCGTTCCATCACAATGGGTTTACTCATAGCGTGCGTGTTCCAGTTGCGAATATCGAAGGAAAGCGTTTCTATTCAAGGGAATGTTGTATTTATCAACTATTTTTGAACGAACGACAGGCAGTATATCATTGAAACGGTCGGTAAAGCAGCCTGCCAGGTCGCCAATTTGTAAAATAGTTGTTGTTTTGTGCGTTTTGCCCGGCAGGGGGCAGGGGCTTGTGCTGTATCAACCAGTCAGAAGGCCTGGCGGATGACGCGGATAACGTTTTCCAGTACCGGATCGCGCAAGCTGAGTTTGTTGTAATGCAGTGAAATCTCGATAGATTCCGCATTGAGCTGGTTGAGAGGAATGCTCTCCAGCGGCCAACATTTACGCAACAAGGTATACAGACGCGAAGGCATGATGCAGAGCATGTCGCTGCTGCCAATCAGGGAGGCAGTGGTGAACATATTGTAACTACTGAAGCTGATCTGGCGTTCCGGGAATATCTCATCGATTCGCTGACGCAGCGCATGGTTGGACTGGCCTTCGGTCATGAAAGACGAATGATCGTAGTTGCGCAGATTTTCAATGGTCAACGGCCCGCTCAGGGCGGGATGCTGCTGGCGGCATACCAGCACCAGGTTATCCGCATACAGGACATGTTGTCCGAGCGCTCGGGCGCTAAAGCTGCCGCTTTCTATAATCAGGTCGGTCTGAAACTGAGCAAGCTGAATATCAGGCTCGTTGAGCGGCACATTTCGCAGCAGGAGCTGGGGAACATGCTCTTTTATCGCCTGAAAAATAGCGGGCATCACCAGCACGCCGACAGACGGGGTGCAGCCGATAGTGATGGTTCTCTGTTTGTCATAGCTGCCGGTTAAATCCAGCGCACCCAGAATCGACTCCAGCCCCTGGCTGATGTACTCATGCAGATGGGTAGCGTAGGCCGTCGGCGTAACCCCCTGGCCCTTACGAATAAATAACGGGTCGGGAAATATAGCGCGCAGTTTTTGAATTGACTGGCTTATTGCTGAAGGCGTGAGATTAAGAATTTTCGCAGCATTAACGATACCCTTATGGACATATACTGCCTCAAAAATAGTCAACAAATTGAGATCAATATTACGTAAAGTCCGAAAAATTTGTGGCTTGTCCTCACCACCTGGGTCATTCAGTCGTTTGGCTGGTAAATTATTATACTCCACGCTTTCACTCCGTATACATTCACATTATGAATGATAGTTGAATTTATTTATTATGCTTGTAGAGATTCGTAAAGTGTTGGTTTTGTTTCACTTGTTTATCAAAAACAAACAGTTGTGTGATTATCACGCAAGTTACTTACGCCCTGTATGCAGTTCTGGCTGGAGGCTAATAATATGTAGCGGTAATATTCGGGCGCTTCGAAAATATAGAATAAGCGGATTATTGTAAAGCGTAAAAGCGGTAAATAAACAGTGGCCCGTCAAATAATCGAGCCATGATGCATAATATATTAAGCAGCGATATATTCGTAAGATGGATTGTTAAGTAGGGCTAAAACGTTCTTCAAAAGCACAGGACGAATATTCTCTGGCGTTGCGCTTTCAACCCACTGGCGCATTTGCGTCATCTCCATTCCGGCGTAGCCGCAGGGGTTTATGCGCTGGAAGGGGGTAAGATCCATATTAATATTCAGTGCCAGCCCATGGAAGGAGCAGCCCTTGCGGATACGCAGCCCCAGTGAGCAAATCTTACTTTCTCCCACATAGACGCCCGGCGCATCGGCACGCGGATGGGCTTCAATACCGTATTCCGCCAGCGTGTTAACCACGGTTTGTTCCAGCAGGGTAACCAGTTCGCGAACGCCGAGCTTTCTGCGCTTCAGGTTCAGCAGAACGTACATCACCTGCTGCCCAGGTCCGTGGTACGTGACCTGCCCACCGCGATCGCTTTGAATTACCGGGATATCACCCGTCATCAATAAATGTTCCGCTTTTCCCGCCTGTCCCTGTGTAAATACCGGCAGGTGTTCGACCAGCCAGATCTCATCAGGGGTGGTGTCATCGCGTGAATCGGTGAAATCATGCATGGCCTGGGAGACAGGCTCGTAAGGTTGCAGCCCGAGATGACGGACAAGAATTTTATCCTGATACAAAAGGACGTCTCCGAAGACGAGGGACAAAAGGTGAGGAAGAGTATATCACAAGCGGGGAGGCGGGTTACCCGGCAAACCGGGTAACCGCAGAGGGACTACAGCACCATACGAACAATTTCGATATTGCCGAGCTCTTCGTACAGCGTCTCAACCTGCTCAATGTGGGTTGCGGTAATGGTAATGGATACCGAGTGGTAGTTGCCCTTGCTGCTTGGTTTTACTGACGGAGAGTAGTCACCCGGCGCATGGCGCTGTACCACTTCAACCACCTGATCAACCAGCTCAGGTTTCGCCAGACCCATTACTTTGTAGGTAAACGGGGTAGGGAATTCAAGCAGTTCGTTAAGTTTGGTTTTCATGTCAGCTCCGGCGTAACGTCAAAAAGAATAACTCCCACGACAGGTGGGAGTTATCAGGATATCTAGTATATGGGGATCAAAATCACACTTTCAAGTGTTCAATTTTTAGCCAAACCAGTGATGGAACATCAATTTAATGTAATCAATGATTTTGCCGAAGAAATTGCCTTCCGGGATTTCTTGCAGAACAACCAGCGGACGCTGATCGATGGTTTTACCATCCAGCTGGAAGTTGATGGTGCCCACCACCTGGTTTTTCTGCAGTGGCGCGTGCAGCTCAGTGGTGTTCAGCACGTAGCTGGCTTTCAGATCTTTCATGCGACCACGAGGAATGGTCAGGTACAGATCTTTATCCACGCCAAGGGAAGCACGGTCGTTATCACCGAACCAGACTGGCTCAGAAGCAAACTCTTTACCGGCTTTCAGCGGGTTCACGGTTTCGAAGAAACGGAAGCCCCAGGTCAGCAGTTTCTTGCTTTCCGTCTCACGACCTTTGAAGGTACGACCGCCCATCACGGCAGAGATCAGACGCATCTGGCCTTCGGTGGCAGAAGCAACCAGGTTGTAGCCAGCTTTATCGGTATGGCCAGTTTTGATGCCGTCAACGTTCAGGCTGTTATCCCACAGCAGGCCGTTACGGTTGGTCTGACGGATACCGTTGAAGGTGAACTCTTTCTCTTTATAGATGGAGTATTCGTTCGGCACGTCACGGATCAGCGCCTGACCAATCAACGCCATATCACGTGCGGAGCTGTACTGACCATCTGCGTCCAGACCATGTACGGTCTGGAAATGGCTGTTCTTCAGACCCAGCGCGGTGACGTAGCTGTTCATCAGACCGACGAAGGCATCCTGGCTTCCCGCGGCGAAATCGGCCATTGCCACGCACGCATCGTTACCGGATTGCAGGTTAATACCACGGATCAGCTGAGAAACAGGAACCTGCATGCCCGGTTTCAGGAACATCAATGATGAACCTTTAAATACCGGGTTGCCGGTTGCCCACGCATCGTTACCGATGGTGACCAGATCCGTTTCTTTGAACTTCCCTGCTTTCATGGCCTGGCCGATAACGTAGCTGGTCATCATTTTGGTCAGGCTGGCCGGATCGCGGCGGGCGTCGGCATTCTGTTCAGCCAGCACTTTGCCAGAGTTGTAGTCGATCAGGATATACGATTCCGCGTCGATTTGCGGAACGCCAGGGATCATGGTCTTGATATTCAGGTCATCGGCGTGAGCTGCAGAGAGAGCAGTTGCGCAAAGGGCCGTGGTCAGCGCCATGCGCTGCACAAAACGAGCAGAAAAAGTGGTCTTCATGGTCAGAACAACGACATCCGTGATGGAATTAAAAAAAGTGCCTTACTATAGCAAATGCTATTCAGGCAGGCATCCGACTTTAAGCATGAGTTTGTGAATGTGTTTTACACAAATTGACACTTAGGATGCCGCCAGTTCATTATTTCGCAACAGCGATAAATGATTGTAGTTGGGCTTCATTTTGCAGGCGCTGCTGCAGAGACGCTGCCTGCGATTTGCTGGCAAACGGCCCCATCTGAATACGCCATACTGCGCCGTTTTGCGCAACGCGTCCCGGAACACCAAACTGCTGGCTCAGACGCTGTTGATACTGCTGCGCACGGGCCTGATCGCTTACCGCCCCAACCTGAACCACAAAGCCGCCGCTGGCCGCCGCTGGAGCCGCAACCGGTGTGCTTTGCGCCGTCGCCGGAGCCGTTACGGGAGCAGGCTCTGTGGCAGGAGCGGCAACAGGAGCCGGTGCTGGCGTTGGTTCGCTGCCTTCCAGCACGCCGGTGGCTAACGTTGTCGGCGCGCCCAGGAAGCCGCTACTCTTTACCGGCGCACCCGTCGTGTCTTCGCTTTGCAGCGTATCATTGCTGATTGGGCGCACTTCTCCTGCTGGCTGAGAAGGCTCTGCCGGAGAAGAGACGCTTCCCATGCCGCCGTCCAGGTTCGGGCGGTCAGGAAGGGCGTAAGTCTGTTTCGCCACCGTCGTACACGCGGTACCTGGCCCGGAGAGGGTGCCATCCTGCGCCACGATAATCGGGTCAATACGGACTTTGGTATTGTTCGAGGTGTTCAGGCGGTCTGCAGCCGCGCGTGACAGGGAGATCACCCGGTCGTTACCGTAGGGACCACGATCGTTAATGCGTACCACGATCATACGACCATTCGCCAGGTTGGTGATACGGGCGTAGCTCGGGACAGGCAGGGTCGGGTGAGCCGCCGTCAGTTGCATCGGATCGAACGCTTCGCCGGTCGCCGTCAGGTTGCTGCCTGGCTCGGCATCATAAATGGCGGCAAAGCCAGCCTGGCTAAAGCGGGAGGGATCCTGAACAATTTTGTAGCTTTTGCCGTCGCGCTCGTAATCCTGATTCGCGCTGGCATTGAGCGGTTCATAAACGGGATCGGCACCGCTGATTTCAACGATCGGGCCATTACAAACCGCAGGCTGCGGCGGCGCGACGGTTGCCTGTTGCTGACCATCATCACTTGTGCAGGCCGCAAGTAAACTTGCCGCAATGCAGATCCCCAGCCACTGCTTACGCATTCCGATCCCCTTATTTTTATACGCTTTTTGACAACATTTTTCTGTGGGTATGGATCGACATCACGATACCAAACCCGGCCATCAACACGATCAGTGCCGAGCCTCCGTAGCTCACCAGCGGGAGCGGGACGCCAACAACCGGCAGAATACCACTCACCATACCAATATTTACGAAGACATAAACGAATAAAATCAGCATCAACCCGCCTGCCATCACGCGGCCAAAGGTGGTTTGCGCACGCGCGGCGATCCACAGCCCTCGCATGATCAACAGCACATACAGCGCCAGCAGAATCAGGATGCCAACCAGGCCCAGCTCTTCCGCCAGAACCGCAAAGATAAAGTCGGTGTGGCGTTCCGGTAAGAACTCCAGCTGGGACTGGGTGCCGTGCAGCCAGCCTTTACCGCGCAGGCCGCCGGAACCGATCGCAATCTTGGACTGAATAATATGATAGCCCGCACCCAGCGGATCGGTTTCCGGATCGAGCAGCATCATGACGCGTTGTCGCTGGTAATCATGCATCAGGAAGAACCAGAGAATCGGGATGAATGCTGCCACCAGCACGACTGCAATGCCAATCAGACGCCAGCTTAAACCCGACAGGAACAGGACAAACAGGCCGGAGAGGGCGATAAGAATCGAGGTACCGAGGTCAGGCTGCGCCGCAACCAGCAGCGTCGGCAGGAAAATCAGCACCAGCGCAATGGCGGTATTTTTCAGCGAAGGCGGGCAGACGTCACGGTTAATAAAACGCGCCACCATCAAGGGAACCGCTATTTTGGCTATTTCAGAGGGCTGGAAGCGGACAACGCCCAGATCCAGCCAGCGCTGCGCGCCTTTAGAGATGGCCCCAAAGGCATCTACCGCAACCAGCAGCACAATACAGAATATGTACAGGTACGGTGCCCAGCCTTCGTAGACCCGCGGCGGGATCTGCGCCATGACCACCATAATGACCAGACCCATCGCGATCTGGCCGATTTTGCGCTCCATCATGCCGATGTCCTGGCCGCTGGCGCTCCAGATAACCAGGGCGCTGTAAACCAGCAGAGCCAGCAGGATCAGCAGCATGGCTGGGTCGATGTGGATTTTATCCCACAGCGATTTTTTATTTGGATTATCCGTCATGATTATTGGTCCTCCGCCGCAGCGGCGGCCGGGTTTTCAGCCGGCAGTTCGGTGTTGTTATCACCCAGCATAATGTGGTCGAGGATCTGGCGCATGATGGTCCCCACGGCCGGACCTGCGCCGCCGTTTTCCAGAATCATCGCCACCGCAACCTGCGGGTTATCATAAGGGGCAAAGGCCGTCATCAGCTTATGGTCACGCAGACGTTCAGCAATGCGGTGCGCGTTATAGGTTTCATTGGCTTTCAGACCGAAGACCTGCGCAGTACCGGATTTGGCGGCCACTTTATACGGTGTGCCGGCGAAATACTTATGTGCGGTCCCGTTCGGGCGGTTCGCCACGCCGTACATACCGTCTTTGGCAATTTCCCAGTAACCAGAATGAATGTCACCCACCGGGGCCTCATGCGGTTGGATCCACGGCACTTTTTTGCCGTCTTCAACCGTACTTTGCAGCAGGTGCGGAACTTTCACTACGCCATCGTTGATGAGGATCATCATCGCTTTGTTCATCTGAATCGGGGTCGCCGTCCAGTAGCCCTGACCGATACCCACCGGAATGGTATCACCCTGATACCACGGCTTCTTAAAGCGCTTCAGCTTCCACTCACGGGTTGGCATGTTACCGGAACGTTCTTCTGAAAGGTCAACGCCGGTGTAATGTCCGTAACCGAATTTGCTCATCCACTCTGACAGGCGGTCAATGCCCATGTCATACGCAACCTGGTAGAAGAAGGTATCCGCAGACTCTTCCAGCGATTTGGTAACGTTGAGGTGACCATGGCCCCATTTTTTCCAGTCGCGATAGCGTTTTTCAGAGCCTGGTAATTGCCACCAGCCCGGGTCAAACAGACTGGTATTGCGGTTGATGACGCCCGCGCTCAGCGCAGAGACCGCCACGTACGGTTTTACCGTTGACGCTGGCGGGTAAACCCCTTGTGTGGCGCGGTTCACCAGCGGCGTATTCGGGTCATTGAGCAGACCGGAATAGTCCTTGCTGGAGATACCATCGACAAAGAGGTTCGGGTCGTAGCTTGGCATGGACACCATCGCCAGAATGCCGCCGGAACGCGGATCGGTGACGACAACGGCAGCACGGCTGCCCGCCAGTAAGGTTTCAATATACTGCTGCAGCTTGAGGTCGAGCGTCAGGTAGACGTCATGCCCCGCCTGCGGTGGCACTTCTTTGAGCTGGCGAATGACGCGGCCACGGTTGTTAACTTCAACCTCTTCATAGCCGGTCTGCCCGTGCAGGACATCTTCGTAGTAGCGTTCGATCCCCAGCTTACCGATATCGTGCGTCGCCGCGTAGTTTGCCAGTTTGCCGTCTTTATCGAGGCGTTCAACGTCTTTATCGTTGATCTTGGAAACGTAACCAATGACATGCGTCAGCGCGGAACCGTAAGGGTAGTAGCGACGCTTGTAACCTTTCACTTCCACGCCGGGAAAACGATACTGGTTCACGGCAAAGCGGGCCACCTGGACTTCCGTCAGGTTCGTTTTAACCGGGATTGAGGTGAAACGGTGGGAGCGGGCACGCTCTTTTTTGAACGCGGCGATATCATCGTCGGTCAGATCGACAACGCCTTTTAGCGCTTCAAGCGTATCCTGCACATTATCGACTTTTTCCGGCATCATTTCGATTTGATAAATGGTGCGGTTTAACGCCAGCGGAGTGCCGTTACGGTCGTAGATAATGCCGCGGCTGGGCGCGATGGGCACCAGCTTGATACGGTTTTCGTTTGAACGCGTCTGATAATCGGTAAAGCGGACAATTTGCAGATTATAGAGGTTGGCGATCAGCACGCCGGTAAGCAGCAAAATCCCCGTAAAGGCGACCAGCGCCCGGCGCACAAACAGCGCGGACTCAGCCGTATAGTCGCGAAAAGAATTCTGTAGTTTCATCCGCTGCTTAATCTACCCTGGTCAGTCACTACTCGCGGTGATATGGGTGGTTGGTAGTAATGCTCCACGCGCGATACAGGCTTTCTGCCACCAGTACCCGAACGAGCGGGTGGGGAAGCGTCAGCGCGGAGAGAGACCAACTTTGTTCTGCCGCCGCTTTGCAGGCAGGAGATAACCCCTCAGGCCCGCCAATCAACAGACTGACGTCACGACCATCCTGCTTCCAGCGCTCCAGTTCGTGCGCCAGCTGCGGCGTATCCCAGGGTTTACCTGGAATATCGAGGGTGACGATGCGGTTTTTGCCTGCGGCAGCCAGCATCAGCTCTCCCTCTTTATCGAGAATACGTTTGATATCGGCGTTCTTGCCGCGCTTCCCGGCGGGAATTTCCACCAGTTCGAACGGCATGTCTTTTGGAAAACGACGCAGATATTCAGTAAAACCGGTTTGTACCCAGTCCGGCATTTTGGTGCCGACGGCGACCAGTTGCAACTTCACGCATTAACCCCAGAGTTTTTCCAGCTCATACAGGCGACGGCTCTCTTCCTGCATGACATGGACAATCACATCGCCGAGATCGACAACCACCCAGTCAGCGGTCGCTTCACCTTCAACGCCAAGCGGTAACAGGCCTGCTGCACGCGATTCCTGAACAACGTGGTCGGCAATCGAAACAACATGACGCGTTGAAGTACCGGTGCAGATAATCATGCAGTCGGTGATGCTGGATTTACCCTTAACGTCGATAGCGATGATGTCCTGACCTTTCAGGTCATCAATTTTGTCGATAACAAAATCCTGGAGTGCTTTACCCTGCAAGTTTTCCCCCTGGGGTGAATGAGATTGTATAACTATGAATTCGTGGCCAGACAGTATACCTGAACTGACGCCAGTGTCGGGACAAATGTCTCCGGCCGGGCTTTTGAAGGCGGGTATCATCCCACCCTCCGCCTGAGATTGCATCGCCATTTTTGTAAAACAATTTCTGTAAAGCAATGATCGGCGGGAAAGTCTGGCAGCGGAGGATAACAGTATGGCTTAACCTGTCAAGGCAGGATAATCATTACGCCGCTTTTTCATGCGCCCCCGCTATGCGTCTGCGCTTTTCTGATACAACCCATGCGCGTGAATGTAGTCCAGCACAGCTGATGGCAGCAGATCGTCACAGGCTAATCCCTGCTGCAGACGCTCGCGAATGAGGGTCGCAGAAATATCGAACCACGGCGTCTCTGCCAGATAAATCTTCCCGGCAGGTTGGTTGTGCAAGTCTTCAATATTGTCTGTGAGATGCGCCTCAAGCCACTGCTGATACTGCTCTTCTCGCATGGTCAGCGGATAGCCCGGACGGCGACAGACAAGCAGGTGGCTGTTTTCCAGAATCGTTTCATACTGGTGCCAGGTGGGAAAATTGAGCAGGGAGTCCTGACCAATAATAAAGGCCAGCGGCGTGTCCGGCCCTTGCTCGGCTCGCCACTCCTGCAGCGTTTGCGACGTCCAGGACGGTGTGTTGCGGCGCAATTCTCGCTCATCAAGGCTAAAAAGCGGTTTATCCGCGATGGCCAGAGCGAGCATCTCTTTTCTCTGCTCGCTGCTCGCCTCAGGTTGCGGACGGTGTGGCGGCACATTATTGGGCATGATGATTACGCGCTGAAGGCCGATCAGATTCGCCAGAATTTCAACCGGCTTCAGATGTCCGTAATGGACCGGGTCGAAGGTACCACCGTACAGGGCCTGTAAAGAATGCATACTATCCATCGATAAATACGTCTGCCAGCGCCTTATGGCAGAGCAGCAAAGAGAGACTTTCCAGCTCCGCCCAGACCGACTGACCATAATCTTGTTTCAACGTAAGCTCAGCGCGCATCAGAAGCTGCACGGCCTGACGCAGCTGTTCATGACTCAGGCGGTTGATGGCCTCGGTGGTCATCGCCCGACGGTTTTGCCACACCCGATGTTTATCAAACAGCGAACGTAATGGCGTATGTGCAGACTGACGCTTGAGCGTAATCAGCAGTAATAATTCACGCTGAAGAGTGCGCAGCAAAATAACCGGTTCGCTACCTTCCAGACGCAGCTGTTGCAATATATGCAGGGCGCGTTTGCTTTTCGCTGCCAGCAGTGCATCCACCCAGTGGAAGGGCGTAAAGTGCGCGGCATCGTTAACGGCCTGCTCCACGCGTGGCAGTGTCAGCTTACCGTCTGGCCAGAGCAGGGAGAGCCTGTCCAGCGCCTGCGCCAGTGCCAGCAGGTTACCTTCATAGCAGTAGCAGAGGAGCTGGTTTGCGGCGTCGTCCAGCTGAAGATTGTTTTGCTTCGCTCTTGTCGCGACCCATTTTGGCAGATGGGATTGTTCAGGCGTCTGACAGGTCACCATAACCGCATTGGCCGCGAGCTGGGTAAACCAGGCCGCGTTTTCCTGCGCTTTGGTGAGCTTGTTGCCGCGCACAATAAACAGCAGATCGCTGTGCAGCAGACTGACCAGCGTTGCCAGCTGTTCATTGATGGCCGCGTTAGGGCCATTCTCCGGCAGCAGGATCTGGATGGTCTGGCGCGATGCAAAGAGGCTCATCGCCTGGCAAAGCGAGAAGAGGGCATTCCAGTCGGTGTTGTTATCCAGCTGGACGGTGTGGTGTTCATCAAAGCCCTGAGCGGCCGCCGCCTGTCGGACGGCATCCAGGCTTTCCTGAAGTAATAGCGGATCGTTTCCGAGAAGCAGATACGCCGCGCGCAGCCCTTCATTGAGCTGCGCGCGGAGTTGTTCAGGATACAGCCTGATCATCAGTTACCCAGGGAGGCAGAAACAGGAGGCGTGGTGGCATCCGGTTTTTCGATGATGTCAGAACCCTGTTTCGTTGACGCGGCAACGCCCGGCAGCTTACGGATCAGCTGCTCTGCGGCCTTATCGTACATTTCGTTAATGATAATCTGCTGCTCGGCGTCTTTTGCCAGAGCCGTCTGCGGGTTATCGAAGAACGAACGGTACACTTTCGTGCTGATTGGGTAGATGTCTTTACCCGGGATCAGAACGGCGGCATTAACCGACAGGACCATCTGATACTCTGCGGTACGGCCGTCCTGGAAAATGGACGCCGTGTCTTTGGCTAAGGTTGAGCCCAGAACGCGCAGGGATGGAACATCCTGACGTAACGTCCCTTTCTCAATCAACTCAACATCGTTAAGACGCAGCTGGTTTCGAATTGCCCGGCTGAGTGGACCATTCGGATCCGATGAGTCGAAAATCATCGTTTTCATTTCAGCAGGCACTGCCGTGGTATTGCGCAGATGCCAGCCACAACCAGCGGTGACAAGCACCGCCAGAGATAAGAGTATTGTTGCCAGTTGTCGCACGTTTCCTCCCGCGCTTAGCCAACGACCAGAT
This sequence comes from Enterobacter sp. BNK-18, assembly GCF_047456135.1. NCBI lineage: Bacteria > Pseudomonadati > Pseudomonadota > Gammaproteobacteria > Enterobacterales > Enterobacteriaceae > Enterobacter > Enterobacter sp. BNK-18. Next base: position 432,726 of record NZ_CP179899.1, read on the forward strand.
TCAGCAATTTACCCGGTACGTAGATCACTTTACGTACGGTAACGCCCTCAAGATATTTCGCAACCAGATGTTCCTGGCCTGCGCGTTCGCGAACCTGTTCTTCGGTAGCATCGACCGCCACGGTAATTTTACCGCGAACTTTGCCGTTAACCTGGACCACAACCAGCGTGGTGTTTTCCACCATCGCGGATTCGTCAGCCACTGGCCACGGTGCGTTGTCGATATCGCCTTCGCCTTTCAGCTCCTGCCAGAGGGTGAAGCTGACGTGCGGGGTGAACGGGTTCAACATGCGAACGACGGCCAGCAGCGCTTCACGCATTAAGGCACGATCCTGCTCGCCGTCCTGCGGGGCTTTTGCCAGCTTGTTCATCAGTTCCATAATAGCCGCAATTGCGGTATTGAAGGTCTGACGACGACCAATATCATCGGTCACTTTTGCAATCGTTTTATGAACATCACGACGCAGCGCCTGCTGATCTTCAGTCAGTGCCGCGACGTTCACTGCCGGAGCATCACCCTGAGAGGTGTGCTCGTAAACCAGTTTCCAGACACGCTTCAGGAAGCGGTTAGCCCCTTCAACGCCCGATTCCTGCCATTCCAGGGTCATGTCAGCCGGAGAGGCAAACATCATAAACAGACGCACGGTATCTGCGCCGTAACGCTCAACCATCACCTGAGGGTCGATGCCGTTGTTTTTAGACTTCGACATCTTGCTCATGCCGGTATAAACCAGTTCATGACCTTCGGCGTCTTTCGCCTTCACGATACGGCCTTTCTCGTCGCGCTCAACGATCGCGTCAACCGGAGACACCCAGTTACGCTCGCCGTTCGCCCCGACGTAGTAGAAGGCATCGGCCAGCACCATTCCCTGACACAGCAGCTGTTTTGCTGGTTCGTCAGAGTTGACCATGCCTGCGTCACGCATCAGCTTGTGGAAGAAGCGGAAGTAGAGCAGGTGCATGATGGCGTGTTCAATACCACCGATGTAGATGTCCACAGGCAGCCAGTAGTTTGCTGCATCGGAATCCAGCATGCCTTCCTGATACTGCGGGCAGGTGTAACGCGCGTAGTACCATGACGATTCCATAAAGGTATCAAAGGTGTCAGTTTCACGCAGCGCTGGCTGGCCGTTAACGGTCGTTTTTGCCCACTCAGGATCGGCTTTGATTGGGCTGGTGATACCGTCCATGATCACATCTTCCGGCAGGATCACCGGGAGTTGATCTTCTGGCGTTGGCATCACGGTACCATCTTCCAGCGTCACCATTGGGATAGGTGCTCCCCAGTAGCGCTGGCGAGAGACACCCCAGTCGCGCAGGCGGTAGTTGACTTTACGCTCACCGACGCCCAGCGACGCTAACTTGTCGGCAATCGCGTTGAAGCCATCTTCAAAGCTCAGACCGCTGAATTCACCCGAGTTGAACAGGGTGCCTTTTTCGGTCAGGGCTTGTGCGGAGAGGTCTGGCTCAGAACCGTCAGCCGCGAGGATGACAGGTTTAATGGTCAGGCCATATTTGGTGGCAAATTCGTAGTCACGCTGATCGTGGCCTGGAACGGCCATGACGGCACCCGTACCGTACTCCATCAGCACGAAGTTGGCTGCCCAGACAGGGATTGCTTCGCCCGTCAGGGGATGGATAGCCTTAAAGCCGGTATCAACGCCTTTCTTCTCCATCGTCGCCATGTCGGCTTCGGCCACTTTGGTGTTGCGGCACTCGTCGATGAAGGCCGCCAGTTCCGGGTTGTTTTCCGCGGCTTTCTGTGCCAGCGGGTGACCAGCGGCCACGGCCAGATAGGTCGCACCCATGAAGGTGTCCGGACGGGTAGTGTAGACGGTCAGGGTCCGATCGTCGTTCTCAACGTTGAAGGTGATCTCCACGCCTTCTGAACGGCCGATCCAGTTACGCTGCATAGTCTTGACGGTATCAGGCCAGTGATCCAGATTATCCAGATCGTTCAGCAGCTCGTCAGCGTAGGCGGTGATTTTGATAAACCACTGTGGGATCTCTTTACGCTCAACTTTGGTATCACAACGCCAGCAGCAGCCGTCGATAACCTGCTCGTTCGCCAGTACGGTCTGGTCGTTCGGGCACCAGTTAACGGCAGAGGTCTTCTTGTATACCAGGCCTTTTTTGTACAGCTCGGTGAAGAATTTCTGCTCCCAGCGGTAGTATTCCGGGGTGCAGGTCGCCAGCTCGCGGCTCCAGTCATAGCCAAAGCCCAGCATTTTGAGCTGGTTTTTCATGTACGCGATGTTGTCGTACGTCCACGGGGCAGGTGCCGTGTTGTTTTTGACCGCCGCGCCTTCTGCAGGCAGACCAAACGCATCCCAGCCGATTGGCTGCAGGACGTTTTTGCCGAGCATACGCTGGTAGCGGGCAATCACATCACCAATGGTGTAGTTACGCACGTGGCCCATGTGTAGTCGACCAGAAGGATAGGGAAGCATCGACAGGCAGTAATACTTCTCTTTGCTCTCGTCTTCGGTTACTTCAAAGGTGCGCTTCTCGTCCCAGTGTTGCTGGACTTTTGATTCTATCTCTTCCGGGCGGTATTGCTCTTGCATGGCAGCCAGTGGTCCTGTTTTCAATACAGCTACAAATGTAGCCAATGGATGTGGTAATTCAGATCCGCATAGCATAGCCCAAACGCCCGCGCCAAAACAGCCTTTCGCACAAATGCGCGCGTGAGGAATTTGTCGGGTCTGTGGTTCACCTGGCAAAGCGGTGGCGAAATAAGGTCTATTATTAGAGTCAGTTACTTACCCGGGAGGCAAAATGATGAACAAGGTTGCTCAATTTTACCGAGAACTGGTGACAACACTGACGGAACGGCTGCGTAACGGCGAGCGTGATATCGATGCGCTGGTGGAACAGGCGCGGGCCCGCGTGACGCAAACGGGTGAGTTAACGCGAACCGAAGTGGAAGAGGTGACGCGCGCCGTACGCCGCGACCTGGAAGAGTTTGCGCGAAGCTACGAAGAGAGTCAGAACGAGGTTACCGACAGCGTTTTTATGCGGGTAATTAAAGAAAGCCTGTGGCAGGAGCTGGCGGATATCACCGATAAAACGCAGCTGGAGTGGCGTGAAGTTTTTCAGGACCTCAACCACCACGGGGTCTATCACAGCGGAGAAGTGGTCGGGCTGGGGAATCTGGTGTGCGAGAAATGCCATCACCACATTGCGGTCTATACGCCGGATGTGTTGCCGCTGTGTCCAAAGTGTGGACACGATCAGTTCCAGCGTCGGCCGTTTGAGCCCTAAGTAAAAGCCGCCCTCTCCCTGCAGGCCAGGGGGAGGGCATCAGGCCGCAGAGCAGTCTATCATGCCCGGGAGCCTTCGCTTACCGGGCATGGCTGTAATAGCTGAGTCTTTCCGCCAGCAAATCTACGAACGCTTCCCGGTCGATATCCACCATCAGCGTGGTATTGGGTTGATTGCCCGTCAGCGAATAGTAGTCCACCACCGTCATACCCTGAGTGTATTTCCCCTGGGTTTCCACGCCTACCCACCGTTCTACCGTGGTAAACATCTCCGGTTTGAGCAGCCAGCCAATGGTGCACGGATCGTGCAGCGGCGCGCCGTGAAAACCCCATTTCTCGGCTTTGTGATACGCCATAAAGAAGTCCAGCAACTCTGCGACGGTTGTCGCCACCGGGTTGCCAATGGCACGAAAGCGCGCGATGTCGTGCGCCATTATTTGTGCGCGATGGGTGACGTCCAGGCCGGCCATGACAATCGGCAGGCCAGACTGGAAGACAATCTCTGCGGCTTCCGGATCGACAAAAATGTTGAATTCCGCCGCTGGCGTCCAGTTCCCGAGTCCCATTGCGCCGCCCATGATCACGATTCGGGCGATTTTACTGTGCAATTCCGGATGGCTGTTCAGCAGCAGCGCAACGTTGGTTTGCGGGCCGGTGGCCACCAGCGTGACCGGTTCCGCGCTTTCACGCAGCACTTTCGCCATCAGCTCTACGGCGGTGCAGGGTTGCGCTTCAAACCCCGGTTCGGGCAGTGCCGGGCCATCCAGCCCACTTTCACCGTGCACGTTGTCGGCAATGATCAGATCGCGCATGAGCGGTTTGACGGCACCACCGGCGACCGGAATATCGGTGCGTTTGAGCAACGTCAGCATACGCAGGACGTTACGCAGCGTTTTCTCCGGGGTCTGGTTTCCGGCAGAGGACGTAACGGCTTTGACGTCCAGTTCAGGGGAGGCAAGTGCAAGGACGAGGGCGATCGCGTCATCATGACCCGGGTCGCAATCGAGAAGGATAGGTTGTGCCATAGCGTGCTCCATACGTAGCATTATTTTGTGACAAGGTTAACGCTGCAATGTGACGCCGACGAGAAGAAGAGAGTTAAAGCGTGAAGCAGTGCGCAATCCGCAGATTGCGCACCGGGGAGATTAGTGCAGGATTTTGGCGAGGAAGTCTTTTGCTCGCTCGGATTTAGGATTGGCGAAGAACTCTTCTTTCGGCGAGTCTTCAACAATCTTCCCTTCGTCCATGAAGATCACGCGGTTCGCCACTTTGCGGGCGAAGCCCATTTCGTGGGTCACCACCATCATCGTCATCCCTTCGTGCGCCAGCTCAACCATTACGTCCAGCACTTCGTTGATCATCTCGGGATCGAGAGCGGAAGTCGGTTCATCAAACAGCATGGCGACCGGATCCATACACAGGGCCCGGGCAATAGCCACACGCTGCTGCTGACCGCCAGAGAGCTGCGCCGGGAATTTATCAGCATGCGCAGAGAGCCCCACGCGTTCCAGCAGTTTCAGACCTTTATCGCGCGCGAGCTTTTTATCGCGTTTCAGCACTTTTACCTGCGCCAGCGTCAGGTTCTCGATAATGGAGAGGTGCGGAAACAGCTCAAAGTGCTGGAACACCATGCCGACGTGGGAACGCAGCTGAGCAAGGTTGGTTTTCCTGTCATTGACTTTGGTGCCGTTGACGAGGATCTCTCCTTGCTGCACCGGCTCCAGGCCGTTAACGGTTTTGATCAGCGTGGATTTACCGGAGCCGGATGGCCCACATACCACCACCACGTCACCTTTTTTCACTTCGGTTGAGCAGTCGGTCAGCACCTGAAAGTGCCCATACCATTTAGAAACATTTTTCAGGGAAATCATTATACAGTCCTTTTCTTCAGCCAGCTGACCAACAGCGACGCGCTTAAACTAATCACAAAATAGACGCCACCCGCGAAGAGCACCATTTCGACCTGCGTACCGTCACGTTCACCGATGGTAGACGCGGTACGGAAGAAGTCTGCCAGGCTCAATACATAGACCAGAGAGGTATCCTGGAACAGTACGATGCCCTGGGTCAGCAGGAGGGGAACCATGGCGCGAAACGCCTGCGGCAGAATAATGAGCTGCATGGATTGCCAGTGCGTCATCCCCAGCGCCAGCGCGGCGCTGGACTGCCCACGGGAAATACTCTGAATACCCGCTCGGATAATCTCTGAATAGTAGGCAGCCTCAAACATTGAGAACGCGACCATCGCGGAGATCAGGCGGATATCGGTTTTCGGCGATAGCCCCAGCACGTTTTGCAGAAAGCCGGGAACAATCAGGTAAAACCACAGCAGTACCATCACCAGGGGGATGGAGCGGAAAACGTTAACGTAGGCCGTGGCAAACCAGGCGAACGGTTTAAAGGCCGACAGGCGCATGACCGCCAGCAGGGTGCCCCAGACGATACCCACCACAATAGCAATCACGGTGATTTTTAAGGTGATCAGCAGACCATCCAGCAGGTAAGGCATGGATGGAACGATAGAACTCCAGTCAAATTCGTACATTATTTGCCCCCCAGATTGCCCGGCAGGCGGATTTTGCGTTCAACCAGGTTCATCACCAGCATGATGAAAGTGTTAATCAGAACATAGGCGAGTGTGATCGCCGTGAAGGATTCCCACGCGTGGGCGGAATAATCCAGCAGCTTGCCCGCCTGTGCGGCCATATCCACCAGACCGATGGTCGAGGCGATGGCCGAGTTTTTCACCAGGTTCATCATCTCAGACGTCATTGGTGGAACAATGACGCGGTAAGCGTTAGGCAGCAGTACATAGCGGTAAGTTTGTGGCAGCGTCAGGCCCATCGCCAGGCCAGCATTTTTTTGTCCGCGCGGCAGTGACTGAATGGCGGCACGCACCTGCTCGCAAACGCGCGCGGCGGTGAAGAGCCCCAGGCAGAGCATGGAGGAGACAAAGAACTGCACGTTCGGATCCAGTTCCGACTTAAACCACATGCCAATATTTTCCGGCAGCAGTTCCGGGACGACCAGATACCAGGTGAAAAATTGCACAATCAGCGGAACGTTACGGAACAGTTCCACATACAGGGTGCCGAGAGATGAGAGAAAACGGTTAGGCACGGTGCGCAAAATACCGAACAGTGAACCGACAAGAAACGCGATAATCCACGCCGTGATCGATAAGGCGACGGTAACCTGAAAACCGCTCCACAGCCAGCCAAGATAGGTGGTGTTGCCGAACGGGGCTTGTTGCAGGAATATGCCCCAGTTCCAGTCTATTGACATAATAAACTCCAGAAAAAAAAGGGTAGCAGCGCTACCCTCGAAGATTGGTGAGAAGCTCATTTTTCGCGCTGAGTGGGGAACGACCACTCAACGTATAGTCTGTCCATGCTTCCCGACAATCGAGAGGGCAGGAGATCCCGCCCCTGTTGTTCTAATTAGTTAAGAGCCTTGTCGTTTGGTGATTTGAACAGCGCTTTCATGTCGTCAGACAGTTCGAAGTTCATGTTAAGATTTTTGGGTGGAATCGGGTTCTTGAACCATTTATCGAACCATTTTTCCGCTTCACCGGAGGTCTGAACCTGAGCGATGGTGTCATCGATCAGCTTCTTGAACTGCGGATCGTCTTTACGCAGCATACAACCGTACGCTTCTTTAGATTGCGCCGTGCCGACGATATCCCAGTTGTCTGGTTTCTTCGCTTTTGCACGTTCGCCTGCCAGCAGGGCATCATCCATCATAAACGCCACAGCACGGCCACTTTCCAGGGTACGGAAAGAGTCGCCATGATCTTTCGCGCTGATGATGCGCATATCCATTTTCTTCTCGTCGTTCAGCTTGTGCAGCAACACTTCGGAAGTGGTACCGGAGGTAACAACAACGGCTTTACCTTTCAGATCTGCAAAGTCTTTGATCTCGCCGCCTTTCTTGGTCAGCAGGCGGGTGCCCACGACGAAGATGGTGTCAGAGAAGGCAGCCTGTTTCTGACGCTCAAGGTTGTTGGTGGTGGAACCGCACTCAAAATCGAACGTGCCGTTTTGCAGCAGTGGAATACGGTTTTGTGAAGTGATTGGAATCAGCTTCACCTGCAGGTCAGGTTTGTTCAGCTTTTTCTTCACAGCTTCAACGATAGCGTTGGAGTAATCCTGTGAATAGCCCACGACTTTTTGCGTGTTGTCGTAGTAAGAGAACGGGACAGAAGATTCACGGTGGCCGACCACGATCACGCCGTTTTTGGCAATCTTGTCGAGAGTGCTCCCGGCAGCCGGAGCATCTTCAGCGTGAACGACGCTTGCCGACATCCCCATAACCAGCATTGCTGTGGCCAGTTTACGTAATTGCATACCCAACTCCTTTCTTATCAGCGCCAGTGACGCATTGATACCCATTGTGATGTTGTTATATCTCGCGCTATGCGAGTGCAGTGTTATGCAAGCTTGTTAACATTTAGTCTGGCTTAATGTAAAGATTTTGCTGCGTTATTGTTTATTTTTGCGAAGCGCGCCGCACCAATCAGAGGCAAATATCTCTCGTTGCACCGTTTCGGTGCTACCGGTGATCTACGCTGGTGCGACGAAGTTGCACGTTAAGCCAAACTGCGTTTACGTGGGGAAATAAAGCAAGAGACGTGCCAGAAATGCCCTCTCCCAACGGGAGAGGGGAAGGGAGGGGAAATTATCGACGACGCTGACGCAAGCTCATCAGCACCGCGCCAAATCCGAACAGCGCGGTCAGGATCCACAGCGGCCAGTTGCCGGTGCGGGCATAAGGCGTCAGGCCCGTCGCAGGCGTGACGTTGGTCGTCAGCACTTCACGGGTGAACTGCGGGATCATGGCCTGGATTTCGCCCTGCGGGCCAATCACGGCGGTAATGCCGTTGTTGGTGCTACGCAGCAGCGGGCGCGCCAGCTCCAGGGAGCGCATCCGCGCCATCTGGAAGTGCTGCCACGGGCCAATCGACTTACCAAACCAGGCATCGTTGGAGATAGTCAGCAGGAAGTCAGTGTCCGGACGGAAGTTATCGCGCACCTGCTCGCCGAGGATAATTTCGTAGCAGATGGCCGCCGTCAGGGCAAAACCGTGCGCATGCAGTTGGGGCTGAACGTACGGGCCACGGCTGAATGAGGACATCGGCAGGTCAAAGAACGGTGCTAACGGGCGCAGAATGGACTCCAGCGGTACAAATTCGCCAAACGGAACCAGGTGATTCTTGTTATACCGGTCAGTGGAGTTGTAGCTGTATTCGCTGTCTTTACCCAGCGTAATGATGGTGTTGTAGGTGTCATAGCGGTTCTGCTGATTCAGACGCGCATCGACAATCCCGGTAACCAGCGTACTGCCGCGAGCCAGCAGTAGATCGTTCATCATGTTCAGGAACGGCTGCTGGTTAATTTCCAGATCCGGAATCGCCGACTCTGGCCAGATGATCAGCTGCGATTTACCCATGACCGCCTCGGTGGCGTTAGCGTAGATCTTCAGTGTGTTCAGCAGCTCTTTCTCGTCCCATTTCATTGACTGAGGGATATTCCCCTGCACCATTGAAACCTGTGTAGTGCGCTCTGGCACCAGGCTGTACCACTGGATATAACGCAGTGGGAAAGGCAGGGCAAACAACACCAGCGCCACGACCAGCGTCTTCCAGCTACGTGTGACCAGCGCCAGGACCAGCAGTCCGCTCACCACCATCAACAGGAAGTTAATCGCTTCAACGCCCATTACCGGAGCAAGCCCCTTTAGCGGGCCATCAATCTGACTGTAACCGAACTGCAGCCACGGGAAGCCAGTCAGTACCCAGCCGCGAAGGAACTCGGTAATTTGCCAGACAACCGGCGCAGCAATGGCAACGCGCAGCCAGGTGGTTTTTGGCCACAGGCGAGAAAGGATACCCGCGAACAGGCCGATATAGAGCGAGAGATAAGCGGCCAGCAGCACCACGAGGAAGACGTTAACGGGTCCTGGCATACCGCCAAACTGGGCGATGCTGACATAGACCCAGTTGATGCCGGAGCCAAACAGCCCCAGTCCCCAGAAGTAGCCAATCGCTGCCGCCTGGACGGGACGACGATTCAGGGTTAAACCCTGAAGTCCCATCAGGGAGAGAATGGCTGCAGGCCAGATATCGTAAGGAGAAAAAGCCAGCGTTCCGCTGGCTCCGAGTAACAGCGCCAGCAGCAGACGTACACGCTGGCGTTCAAGTAATGGGGCAAATGCCATTTACATTAATCTTCCAGTTTTGGCACCGGTGAGTCGTCCGGCGTTCTGACATGAACCTGTATAATACGTCGGCTGTCGGCCATTGCCACTTTGAACTGGTAACCGTCGATGTCAACGGTCTCGCCGCGTGCCGGAAGGTGGCCAAAGGCCTGCATCACCAGCCCGCCAATAGTATCGACCTCTTCATCGCTGAAATGGGTACTAAAGGCGTCGTTAAAGTCCTCAATCGAGGCCAGCGCGCGAACGGTCCAGGTGTGACGGCTAAGCTGACGGAAGTCGATATCCTCTTCTTCGTCATACTCATCTTCGATTTCGCCCACGATCAGCTCAAGGATATCTTCGATCGTGACGAGACCGGAAACGCCACCAAATTCATCAATAACAATCGCCATGTGGTAGCGCTGAGAGCGAAACTCTTTCAGCATCCGATCCACACGTTTACTTTCCGGCACAACCACGGCCTGGCGTAACACTTTTTCCATGCTGAAGGCTTCGGCATCGCTGCGCATAAACGGCAGCAGATCTTTCGCCATCAAAATCCCTTCAATGTGATCTTTATCTTCGCTGATGACCGGGAAACGCGAGTGTGCGGATTCGATGATCACATCGAGGCACTCGTCCAGAGTCTGGTTACGTTTCAGGGTGATCATCTGCGAGCGGGGGATCATGATGTCGCGAACGCGCTGGTCGGCGATGTCCATTACCCCTTCGAGCATTTCGCGCGTATCTTCATCGATAAGGTCGTTTTGCCCGGAATCACGAATCAGCTCCAGCAGTTCGTCACGGTTTTTAGGTTCGCCGTGGAAAAGCTGGTTCAGAATGAGGGAGAAAAATCCCTTTTTGGTGTTTGTCGTGTCGCTACTGTGTGAATTGTCGTCGCTCATGGCGTTTGTTAAGGGTTCTCTTGTTAGTTCAACGTTTACCGCCGCGCTATTTCCCTACGCGGCGGCATGTTAGTCAGTCGGTCGACTGACTATTCTTTCTCGGCAATGTACGGATCCTCATAGCCCAGAGCAAGCATTATCTCTGTCTCGAGGGACTCCATCTCTTCCGCTTCGTCATCTTCAATATGGTCGTAGCCGAGCAGATGCAGGCTACCGTGTACCACCATATGCGCCCAGTGAGCTTCCAGCGGTTTTTGCTGCTCTTTAGCTTCCTGTTCCACGACCTGGCGGCAGATGATCAGATCGCCCAGCAGCGGCATCTCAATTCCCGGTGGGGCTTCGAAGGGGAAAGAGAGCACGTTGGTCGGCTTATCTTTCCCGCGGTAGGTCAGGTTAAGCTCATGGCTTTCGGCTTCATCCACCAGACGAATCGTGACTTCTGATTCTTCCTGAAACGGGGGGATAACCGCATCCAGCCATGTCTGAAACTGCGCCTCTTCTGGCAAGCCGGAATTATCGTCACATGCCAGTTGTAAATCGAGGATCACCTGACTCATTTTTGTTCTTGCTCCTGCGCTTCGCGCTTACGTTCTGCGGCCAGTTCGGCCTTACGCTTCTGATCTGCTTCTTCCCATGCTTCATAAGCGTTAACGATGCGCGCCACAACCGGGTGACGGACCACGTCTTCGCTGTGGAAGAAGTTAAAGCTGATTTCGTCGACGTCGGCCAGCACTTCAATGGCATGGCGCAGACCCGATTTGGTGCTGCGCGGCAGGTCAATCTGCGTGACGTCACCGGTAATGACCGCTTTTGAGTTAAAGCCGATACGTGTCAGGAACATTTTCATCTGTTCGATGGTGGTGTTCTGGCTTTCATCGAGAATAATGAATGCATCATTCAGCGTACGGCCGCGCATATAGGCGAGCGGGGCAACTTCAATCACGTTACGCTCAATCAGCTTCTCAACTTTCTCAAAGCCGAGCATCTCGAACAGTGCGTCGTATAACGGACGAAGGTAAGGGTCAACCTTCTGGCTCAGATCGCCTGGCAGGAAGCCCAGTTTTTCACCCGCTTCCACCGCCGGACGGGTCAGCAGGATGCGACGAATCTCCTGGCGTTCAAGCGCATCAACCGCCGCGGCAACGGCCAGATAGGTTTTACCCGTACCCGCCGGGCCCACACCGAAGGTGATGTCATGGTCGAGAATGTTGGCGATGTACTGCGCCTGGTTTGGCGTACGCGGCTTAATGACGCCACGTTTGGTCTTAATATTGATGGCCTTGCCATAGTCCGGCACACTTTCTGCGCTTTGCTCAAGCACGCGCGCCTCTTTGATCGCGAGGTGGATCTGTTCTGGCTCGATATCCTGTATTTCACCGCGCATTGGGGCGGTATCCACATACAGGCTACGCAGAATATCCGCAGCGGCGTTGACGCAGAGAGGGCGTCCGGTGAGTTTGAAATGATTATCGCGACGATTGATTTCGATACCCAGACGTCGCTCCAGTTGTTTGATGTTGTCATCAAACGGCCCGCACAGGCTCAGCAGGCGAGCGTTGTCTGCTGGCTCAAGGCTAATTTCACGCGTATCTATGTTCAAACTGTTCCTCTTTGATTGATTAACTGACCCGGTGCCACCTGGCGTAATAAAACGGTCATTACCGAAATTATTCACGCCATAGAATAAAGGCGCAAGCGTTGCGGAAGATATTGGGGGCGATGAGAGGAAATACAAGGCCTGCCGAAACGGCAGGCCGGATGGCGTTATGGCTGGTAAATACCGACGCCAGCGTCGCTTTCTTTGCGGGTGCGGGACATGACGGATTCCGGCGACTGTGCGATGCGCAGACCCATTTCGTCTTCGGTACGGACCACTTTCGCGCGCAGGGAGTTGGTCAGTACGTCGACAATCTCCACGTCCACAAATTTACCGACCATGTCTGGCGTGCCTTCAAAGTTCACGACGCGGTTATTTTCGGTGCGTCCTGACAGCTCCATAATGCTCTTACGGGAAGTGCCTTCCACCAGAATACGCTGGACGGTGCCGACCATACGACGGCTCCAGGCGTTGGCCTGCTGGTTGATACGCTCCTGCAGAATATACAGACGCTGCTTTTTCTCTTCTTCCGGCACATCGTCGACCATATCGGCCGCAGGAGTACCTGGACGCGCTGAGAAGATAAAGCTGTAGCTGACGTCAAAATTCACTTCGCCAATGAGCTTCATCGTGCGCTCAAAGTCATCCGTGGTTTCGCCCGGGAAGCCAACGATAAAGTCGGAGCTAATCTGGATGTCAGGACGGGCTTCACGCAGCTTGCGGATGATGGATTTGTACTCCAGTACCGTATGTGGACGTCCCATCAGGTTCAGCACGCGGTCGGAACCGCACTGAATCGGCAGATGCAGGAAGCTCACCAGCTCTGGCGTGTCGCGATACACATCAATGATGTCATCGGTAAATTCCATCGGGTGGCTGGTGGTGAAGCGAAGGCGGTCGATGCCGTCGATCGCGGCCACCAGGCGCAGCAGTTCTGCAAAGCTGCCGGTGGTACCGTCGTAGTTCTCGCCGCGCCAGGCGTTGACGTTCTGGCCCAGCAGATGAATTTCACGCACACCCTGTGCCGCCAGTTGCGCCACTTCAAACAGAATGTCGTCGGTTGGACGGCTCACTTCTTCGCCGCGGGTATACGGTACGACACAATAGGTGCAGTACTTGTTACAGCCTTCCATAATGGAGACGTAGGCTGTTGGACCATCCGCGCGTGGTTCTGGCAGACGGTCAAATTTTTCGATTTCCGGGAAGCTTACGTCAACCACCGGGCGGCGATTCTCGCGAACGGCGTTGATCATCTCCGGCAGGCGGTGCAGCGTCTGCGGGCCAAAAATAATATCAACATAGTGAGCACGCTGGCGGATCAGTTTGCCTTCCTGCGAGGCCACACAGCCACCCACGCCAATGATCACATCGGGTCTTTTGCGTTTGATAAGCTTCCAGCGGCCCAGTTGATGGAACACCTTCTCCTGCGCCTTCTCACGGATCGAACAGGTATTGAGCAGCAACACGTCCGCTTCGTTCGCGTTGTCAGTCAGTTGATACCCGTGCGTGGCATCCAGCAGATCGGCCATCTTGGATGAATCGTATTCGTTCATCTGACAGCCCCAGGTTTTTATATGGAGTTTTTTTGTCATCGACTTGCTCATGCTCAGGAATGCAGGGCGCGTATTGTAATGCTTTGCTGCGGTTGTGACCAGTATGAAGGTTGTCAACCTCAAGACCGAAAAAATCCGGTAAACTTAAGGTATATACCATTAAGGATAATTGACCATGACTCTCCAACAAACCGAAATTGCCGTTGTCGGCGGCGGTATGGTCGGCGGCGCACTCGCGCTGGGGCTGGCGCAGCAGGGATTTGAGGTGACGGTTATCGAGCAGGCTGCCTCTGTTGCGTTTGACCCGACGGCAAAGCCGGATGTGCGAATTTCAGCTATCAGCGCCGCCTCTGTCGATCTGCTGCGCGGGCTGGGCGTTTGGGATGCCGTGCTCGGGATGCGCGCGCACCCTTACAGCCGTCTCGAAACCTGGGAGTGGGAGAATGCGCATGTCGCGTTTGATGCCGCTGAACTGAAGCTGCCCCGCCTGGGTTATATGGTGGAAAATACGGTCCTCCAGCTGGCGCTCTGGCAGGCCCTGGAGGCGCATCCGAAAGTGGCGCTGCGCGTCCCGGCGTCACTTAAAGCACTGCATCCCCACGAAGGCGGGTATTTGCTTGAGCTGGATAAGGGTGATGAGCTGGCTACGAGGCTGGTTGTCGGAGCGGATGGTGCCAACTCACAGGTCAGGCAAATGGCGGGAATTGGCATTCATGCCTGGCAGTACCAGCAGGCGTGCATGCTGATCACCGTGCAGTGTGAGAATGACCCGGGTGAGAGCACCTGGCAGCACTTTACCCCGAATGGCCCGCATGCTTTTTTACCGTTGTTTGACCGCTGGGCGTCGCTGGTGTGGTATGACAAACCGGCGCGCATTCGTCAGTTGCAGGGGCTTTCAATGGAGCAGCTGCAGCGAGAGATCCATCAGCACTTCCCACGCCGTCTGGGCTACGTCATGCCGGTTGCCGCCGGGGCGTTTCCGCTTACGCGTCGCCATGCATTGCAGTATGCCCGTGCAGGGCTGGCGCTGGTGGGGGATGCGGCACACACCATTCACCCGCTGGCGGGGCAGGGCGTGAACCTGGGATACCGTGACATTGAGGCTTTACTGGATGTGCTGGGCAATGCGCGCGCTCATGCGGAGGCCTGGGCCAGCCATCCGGTACTGAAACGTTACCAGACGCGGCGTATGGCGGATAACTTTATTATGCAGTCGGGGATGGATCTGTTTTACGCCGGGTTCAGTAACGATCTTGGTCCGGTGCGCATTCTGCGTAACATTGGGTTGATGGCGGCGGAGCGTGCCGGTGGGCTGAAGCGTCAGGCGCTGAAGTACGCGTTAGGCCTTTAATCTGAGTGCCTTCTCCTGCGGGAGAGGGCTTTCGGATGCGGTACATAATCCAACAAAAACAAAAAAGCCCGCAGAGCGGGCTTTTTTGTTACTAAGTGGCTGGGGTGCAGGGATTCGAACCCCGGAATGCTGGTATCAGAAACCAGAGCCTTACCGCTTGGCGACACCCCAATTGCGTTAAACAATGTGCTTAACGACTTTTTTAAATTGGCTGGGGTACGAGGATTCGAACCTCGGAATGCCGGAATCAGAATCCGGTGCCTTACCGCTTGGCGATACCCCAACAATTTTTTCTCGTCTACCGAATCATTCGACAGATGACTAATTTGGTGGCTACGACGGGATTCGAACCTGTGACCCCATCATTATGAGTGATGTGCTCTAACCAACTGAGCTACGTAGCCAGTACTGCAATCTTCGATGGCTGGGGTACCTGGATTCGAACCAGGGAATGCCGGTATCAAAAACCGGTGCCTTACCGCTTGGCGATACCCCAATACCGCGGAGAACCGCAAAATCGAAGAAATATGGCTGGGGTACCTGGATTCGAACCAGGGAATGCCGGTATCAAAAACCGGTGCCTTACCGCTTGGCGATACCCCATCCGTACAACGCTTACCTGGGAATGGTGCGGGAGGCGAGACTTGAACTCGCACACCTTGCGGCGCCAGAACCTAAATCTGGTGCGTCTACCAATTTCGCCACTCCCGCAAAAAAGATGGTGGCTACGACGGGATTCGAACCTGTGACCCCATCATTATGAGTGATGTGCTCTAACCAACTGAGCTACGTAGCCATCTTTTTTTCGCGTTACCTTATCGGCGTTGCGGGGCGCATTATGCGTATAGACCCTTGCAGCGTCAACACCTTTTTCAACGAAAATAGCCGGAATGTGACTGTTTGGTTAGGTTGCGAACAGCGTGACCGAATATTCGGCAATTATTGGTTATTTATCGTTTTTAGGGAGTGAAATAGGGGGCAAAAAAAATCAGGCCCCGCAGGGCCTGATTGGATGCTTTTCGATTACTTATAGGCAGACTGGTGTACGCCTACCGCACGTCCTGATGGATCGTTCATTGACTTGAAAGATTCATCCCATTCAATGGCTTTAGCCGAAGAACAGGCAACGGACGGGCCGCCAGGAACACACTCCGCCGCACTCGGCACCGGGAACAACTCTTCAAAGATTTCGCGGTACAGATACGCTTCTTTGGAGCCTGGCGTGTTGTACGGGAAGCGGAAGCTCGCAGTTTCCAGTTGCTGATCGGAAACCTGTTTTGCCGCCACCTCTTTCAGGGTGTCGATCCAGCTATACCCGACACCGTCAGAGAATTGCTCTTTCTGACGCCATGCCACGCTCGCCGGCAGGTAGGATTCGAAACATTCACGCAGGATATGTTTCTCCATTTTGCCGTTGCCGCACATTTTGTCCTGCGGGTTGATGCGCATTGCCACGTCGAGGAATTTCTTATCCAGGAAGGGAACACGCGCTTCCACGCCCCAGGCAGACATCGCTTTGTTGGCGCGTGCGCAGTCAAACATATGCAGCGCCTGCAGTTTACGTACTGTCTCTTCATGCAGCTCTTTAGCGTTCGGCGCTTTGTGGAAATAGAGGTAGCCGCCAAACACTTCGTCAGACCCTTCACCGGAGAGCACCATCTTGATGCCCATCGCTTTGATCTTACGCGACATCAGGTACATCGGCGTGGAAGCGCGAATGGTGGTCACATCGTAGGTTTCGATGTGGTAGATAACATCGCGGATCGCATCCAGGCCTTCCTGCACGGTGAAGTGGATCTCATGGTGCACGGTACCGAGATGGTTTGCCACTTCCTGCGCGGCTTTCAGATCCGGTGCGCCTTCCAGGCCCACAGCAAAGGAGTGCAGTTGCGGCCACCAGGCTTCTGAACGTTCCTGATCTTCAACACGACGCGCGGCGAATTTCTTGGTGATCGCGGAGATCACGGACGAGTCCAGCCCGCCGGAGAGCAGTACGCCGTAAGGCACATCTGACATCAGGTGGCTTTTAACAGAATCTTCCAGCGCCTGACGCAGTTCGGCTTTATCAGTCACGTTGTCTTTAACCGCATCATAGTCGAACCAGTCGCGCTGATAGTACTGACGGATCTCGCCGTCTTTACTCCACAGGTAACTTCCTGCCGGGAACTCTTTAATGGTGCGGCAAACCGGCACCAGGGCTTTCATTTCTGAGGCGACATAAAAGTTGCCGTGTTCATCGTGACCCATATACAGCGGGATAATACCAATATGGTCGCGGCCAATCAGATAGGCATCTTTTTCGCTGTCGTACAGGGCGAAGGCAAACATACCCTGCAGATCATCGAGGAATTCCGGGCCTTTCTCCTGATACAGCGCCAGGATCACTTCACAGTCAGAACCGGTCTGGAAGGCGTAACGGTCGCCGTACTCGGCGCGCAGCGCCTGATGGTTATAGATTTCACCGTTGACAGCCAGCGCGTGTGTTTTTTTCTCGTTATACAGCGGCTGAGCACCGGCGTTGACGTCAACAATGGACAGACGTTCGTGTGCCAGGATGGCTTTATCGCTGGCGTAAACGCCGGACCAGTCCGGGCCGCGATGGCGCATCAGGCGGGACAATTCGAGTGCCTTTTTACGCAGTTCGCCTGCGTCAGTTTTAATATCCAGTACGCCAAAAATTGAACACATAACCTTCTCCGTTAACCCTGTTGCTTTGTAATGTTGCTTGCTTATGAAAATGCCGCAAAGGGGGAGGCCGCGCAAGGGTTTTACGGGATAAAACGGAAATAGTGCAATGCTGATTGCCGAATAGTGAAAAACGAGTACGTCATGAACGCTTTTATTGATGATTATGCAATAAATCGGCTGTTTTGTTAGATGCGGGGTTGTTTATCGGGCGTGAAAATAAAAAACCACGCGCTGAGGCGTGGTTTGGGATCAGATAATATCAATTTCTTCGACGGAGGGATAAATCCAGCTCGGCCGGAAGGGCATGGCGTCAATATCGTCGAGCGTGGAGACACCGGAAAGCACCAGAATGGTTTCCAGGCCCGCCTGGAATCCGGCCAGGATATCGGTGCGCAGGTTGTCGCCGACAATCACCGTTTCTTCAGAGTGGGCCTGCATCTTGTTCAGCGCAGCACGGATGATCCACGGGCTGGGCTTGCCCACGTAGAACGGTTTCCGGCCAGAGATCTTTTCGATACCGGCACACAGCGCACCGCAGGCAGGGTAAAAACCACGGCCGTGGGTATCCGGGTTGGTGGCAATAAAACGCGCACCGTTGGCAACAAAGTAGGAGGCTTTGTGCATCATCTCCCAGTTATAGGAGCGCGTTTCGCCAACGATCACAAAGTCCGGGTTCACATCTGTGATGGTAAACCCTGCCTTATATAACTCGTGGATCAGCGCCCCTTCACCCACCACGTAGGCCTTTTTTCCTTCCTGGCGCTTGAGGAAATCAGCGGTGGCCATGGCAGAGGTATAAAACACGCTGTCCGGCACGTTGACGCCTGCTGTGGCAAAGCGGTTTGCCAGGTCCTGACCGGTCTGAGAAGGGTAGTTCGTGAGAAGAACCAGAGGCATTCCTTTGTCGATGATGCGGTGAAGAAACTCCGCAGCACCTGGTACAGCAACGTTGTCGTGCATCAGCACGCCGTCGATATCACAAATTACATTCTTAATGGTCATGGACATTCCGACATCAAAAAAAGAAGGCGTTACTATAAGACCCGATCAACTTTCCAGCAAATGTTGCAACAGAATACCGTTGAGCATGGCGCGTTTAACCAGCGCAAATGCGCCTATCGCTGAGCGATGGTCAAGCTTAGAACGAACGACGGGAAGGTTCTGGCGGAAGGCTTTCAGCGCCTGAGTGTTAATGCAGCCTTCAATGGCGGGCAGCAGGACCTTCTCGGCCTCCACAATCTCACCGGCGATCACCACTTTTTGCGGGTTAAACAGGTTGATGGCGATGGCGATGGTTTTACCCAGATGGCGACCCACCTGCTCAATAACTTCACAGGCCAGCGCGTCGCCTTTGTTGGCGGCTTTGCAGATCGTCCCTATCTTGCAATCGTCCAGCGTGACGCGGCTCTGGTAACCCTGTTCAAGCAGATGGCGCACCCGCTGTTCAATCGCCGTGTTGGCGGCAATCGTCTCCAGACAGCCAAAGTTTCCGCAGTGGCAGCGTTCGCCAAGCGGCTCTACCTGAATATGACCAATCTCACCGACGTTACCGTTGCGGCCAATAAAAATGCGGCCGTTAGAGATGATGCCTGCCCCTGTCCCCCGGTGTACGCGCACCAGAATCGAATCTTCACAATCCTGGCTCGCACCAAAGTAGTGCTCTGCCAGGGCCAGAGAGCGAATGTCGTGCCCCACGAAACAGGTCACTTTAAAGCGTTTTTCCAGCGCATCTACCAGCCCCCAGTTCTCAACCTTTATATGGGGCATATAGCGGATCACGCCGCTTTCGGGGTCCACCAGGCCTGGCAGGATCACCGAGATCGCAATCAGTTCACGGATTTTGCGCTGACAGCTCTCGATAAAGTGTTCAATGGTATTCAGCAGCGCGTGTTCCAGCGTCTCCTGAGTGCGCTCCGGAAGCGGGTAGTGTTCTTCCGCGATGGCTTTGCTGCTCAGATCATAGAGCGTAAGGGTGGTGTCATGACGACCAAGACGGACGCCGATCGCCTGAAAATTGCGGGTTTCGGTAATAATGGAGATGGCGCGGCGGCCTCCGGTGGAGGCCTGCTGATCGACTTCTTTGATCAGTCCGCGCTCAATGAGCTGACGGGTAATTTTTGTCACGCTGGCGGGAGCAAGCTGGCTTTGTTCGGCTATCTGAATGCGCGAGATTGGCCCGTGTTGGTCAATCAGACGATAAACCGCCGCGCTGTTAAGTTGTTTAACGAGATCGACATTACCGATTTGAGCTTGTCCGCCTGGTGTCATACTTTTACTTACTCAGTGACGACCTCGTTACCATTAACGATGGTCTTGATAATTTTATAATCGTGTGTGAATGCCGTCAGGTTTGCAACCATACCTGGTGCAATTCCGCCAAGCTGTTTATCTACGCCCATCGCGCGCGCAGGATAAAGGGTCGCCATACGCAGGACTTCATCAAGCGCAATCCCGCAATGTTCAACCAGGTTACGCACCCCTTCAATCATCGTCAGGGAGGAACCACTCAGCGTACCGTTTTCATCAACACACAGTCCATTGCGGTAGTATATTGTTTTACCGGCAAAAATGAACTGCTCAATATTTGCCCCTGCCGGTGCGGTGGCATCGGTTACCAGACAGAGTTTGTCGCCTTTCAGGCGCTTGGCGTTGCGAATGTTGGTGTAATCGACGTGCAAGCCGTCAGCAATAATGCCGCAGTAAACGTCCTGCTCATCGAGAATTGCCCCGACCAGCCCAGGTTCACGACCGGTGATATACGGCATCGCGTTGTACAGGTGCGTCGCAAAGGTAATGCCGGCGCGGAAACCTGCTTTCGCTTCTTTTTGCGTTGCGTTTGAATGGCCCGCTGAAACGACAATCCCGGCGGCGGCCAGTTTGCTGATAACGTCAGGTCCCGCGATTTCAGGAGCCAGCGTCACTTTGGTGATCACATCGGCGTTGGCACACAGGTAGTCGACCAGCTCAGCGTCAGGTTTACGCACGTAATCCGGGTTATGCGTCCCTTTTTTCACGATGTTCAGCCACGGTCCTTCAAGATGCAGACCCAGCGCCTGATTAGGGTGTTTTGCCAGGTAGTCGCGCATCACGCGGATACCCTGTTTCATGAGCTCATCACTGCTGGTGATGAGGGTTGGCAGATAGCTGGTGCAGCCCGATTTCTCGTTGGCTTTCTGCATGATTTCCAGCGTGTCGACCGTCACCGCCTCCGCGGTATCATTAAATTGCACACCGCCGCAGCCGTTCAGCTGTACGTCGATGAAACCGGGGGAGATTACTGCTCCATTGAGTGAGCGCTGTTCAATCCCCGGCGGCAGTTCTGCCAGCGGGCAAACACGTTCAATCAGGCCATCGGCGATAACAATCGCATGGTCATCCAGAATATCATGGCCGGTATAAATCCGACCGTGGGTTAAAGCGTACATAACGACCCCCGGTTAAAAAAAGCGGCCGCCTCTTGATGAAGAGGCGGTTATTCAATTACAGACCTTTGATGTTCTCAGCTTCTAACTCGTTGAAGTATTTCAGCGTTTTCACTTTCAGCTCCATCGTGGACGGTTCGTCGCACACGATGACTGATTTTGGATGCAGCTGCAGGCAGCTGATGGTCCACATGTGGTTAACGTTGCCTTCAACGGCAGCCTGGAGCGCCTGCGCTTTCACGCCGCCCAGAACCAGAATCATCACTTCTTCGGCATCCAGCAGGGTGCCTACGCCTACGGTCAGGGCGTATTTTGGAACCTGGTTAACATCACCGTCAAAGAAGCGGGAGTTTGCCACGCGCGTGTCATGGGTCAGGGTTTTAATACGCGTACGGGAAGCCAGAGAAGAGGCCGGTTCGTTGAACGCGATATGGCCATCGTTGCCCACGCCACCCATGAACAGGTGGATTTTACCGTAGGAACGGATTTTTTCTTCATACTGACGGCATTCTGCGTCAATATCAGGCGCGTTTCCATTGAGCAGGTTAATGTTTTCAGCCGGAATATCAACGTGATCAAAGAAATTACGGTGCATAAAGCTATGGTAGCTTTCCGGATGATCCTTGGGTAAGCCGACATACTCATCCATGTTGAAGGTCACAACATGTTTAAAGCTAACCTGGCCTGCTTTATGCATTTCAACCAGGGCTTTATACGCGGTCAGCGGCGTGCCGCCGGTAGGAAGGCCGAGAACGAAAGGACGATCGGCGGTGGGTTTGAACGCGTTAATACGGTTTACGATATGACGGGCGGCCCATTTACCGACTTGTTCAGCAGTTGCCAGGGGAATCAGTCTCATTGTTCACCTCAAGAGTTAAAGTAGAAGAGTGGGCGGATGGCTATCGGAACCTGAACTAAGCGTAACCTGGAACCTTTCAGGCCGGATCAATCCGTCTTGATTTTTTGAATGATAAAATAAGTTTTCACTGTTAGCCAGAGAAAGGGAGGGTTATTAACGATATTTGGTGACAAAAATCACAAAAAATACGTGTTTAATTTGCGATACGAATTAATTTTTCACACACTCACAATGCCAGTGAATCATCAACTGTATTTATCGTTGTCGACACAATAAAAACATAGTTTATGCACGAGCCTTAATAAGGGTCTCGTAGGGGGAATAGGATGAATATTTTAGGTTTTTTCCAGCGCCTCGGTAGGGCTTTGCAGCTCCCTATCGCCGTGCTACCGGTTGCAGCACTGCTGCTGCGATTCGGGCAACCCGATCTGCTTAATGTGCCATTTATCGCGCAAGCGGGTGGCGCGATTTTTGACAATCTGGCGCTGATTTTCGCCATCGGTGTGGCATCCAGCTGGTCAAAAGACAGCGCGGGTGCAGCGGCGCTGGCCGGGGCTGTCGGTTACTTCATCCTGACGAAAGCGATGGTGACGATAAACCCAGAAATTAACATGGGCGTTCTGGCAGGTATCATTACCGGTCTGGTCGGCGGGGCTGTTTATAACCGTTGGGCGGGGATCAAACTGCCAGACTTCCTGAGCTTCTTTGGTGGAAAACGTTTTGTGCCGATTGCGACAGGCTTCTTCTGTCTGATTCTGGCCGCGATCTTTGGCTACATCTGGCCACCGGTGCAGCACGCTATCCATGCGGGCGGTGAGTGGATTGTTTCCGCTGGCGCAGTGGGTGCGGGTATCTTCGGTTTCATCAACCGTCTGTTGATCCCAACCGGCCTGCATCAGGTGCTGAACACCATTGCCTGGTTCCAGATTGGTGAGTTTACCAACGCCGCGGGCGCGGTATTCCACGGTGATATCAACCGCTTCTACGCAGGTGACGGCACCGCGGGCATGTTCATGTCGGGCTTCTTCCCTATCATGATGTTTGGTCTGCCGGGCGCGGCGCTGGCTATGTACCTGGCCGCACCGAAAGCGCGTCGTCCAATGGTTGGCGGGATGCTGCTGTCAGTTGCCATCACCGCGTTCCTGACCGGTGTTACTGAGCCGCTGGAATTCCTGTTCATGTTCCTGGCTCCGCTGCTGTACCTCATGCACGCTGTGCTGACGGGTATTAGCCTGTTTGTTGCAACGCTGCTGGGTATCCATGCGGGCTTCTCCTTCTCCGCCGGCGCGATCGACTACGTGTTGATGTACAACCTGCCCGCGGCGAGCAAGAACGTCTGGATGCTGGTCGCAATGGGTCTGGTGTTCTTCGTTATCTACTTCGTTCTGTTCAGCGCAGTCATTCGTATGTTTAACCTGAAAACACCAGGCCGCGAAGATACGAAAGACGACATCGTTACTGGCGAAGCTAACAGCAATACCGAAGAAGGGCTGACCCAGCTGGCAACCAATTATATTGCCGCAGTAGGCGGTACGGATAACCTGAAAGCTATCGATGCATGTATCACTCGTCTGCGCCTGACGGTAGGTGATTCTGCGCGTGTTAACGATGCCATGTGTAAACGCCTTGGCGCATCCGGCGTGGTGAAACTGAACAAGCAGACCATCCAGGTTATCGTGGGTGCGAAAGCGGAATCGATTGGCGATGAAATGAAGAAAGTGGTTGCCCGTGGACCGATCGCGGCTTCAGCAGCGAACAGCGCGCCAGTGACGGAAGCCCCGGTGGCAAAACCGCAGGCCGTCCCTAACGCAACGACCATTGCCGCGCTGGTTTCACCGATTACCGGTGAAGTGGTTGCGATTGAGCAGGTGCCTGACGAAGCGTTTGCCAGCAAAGCTGTCGGTGACGGTGTGGCGGTGAAACCAACGGACAAAACCGTGGTGTCACCGGCTGCCGGGACCATCGTTAAAATCTTCAACACCAACCATGCGTTTTGCCTCGAAACTGAAAAGGGCGCGGAGATCGTTGTCCATATGGGTATCGATACCGTCGCGCTGAACGGTCAGGGCTTTACTCGCCTGGTGGAAGAGGGGGCCGACGTGGTGGCAGGTCAGCCGATTCTGGAAATGGATCTGGATTACCTGAACGCTAACGCGCGCTCCATGATTAGCCCGGTCGTTTGCAGCAATATCGACGACTTCAGCGGCCTGGTGATTCAGGCGAAAGGTCAGGTCGTTGCGGGCCAGACGCCACTGTATGAGATTAAAGGCAAGTAATCGCTCCTGAGTAGAGTCATGCCTTAAGCGGCGGGGGGTTTCCTCCGCCGCTTTTTTTTGCAGCAATTGCCCCCATTATTTTCTTCAGAGACGTTTTAAGGGTTGTCACTACGTCCGGCTTATAAGATCATATGCCGTTATACGTTGTTTACGCTTTGAGGAATCCACGATGAGTGAGGCTGAAGCCCGCCCGAGTAACTTTATTCGTCAGATCATCGATGAAGATCTGGCCAGTGGTAAGCACACCACAGTTCATACCCGTTTCCCGCCGGAGCCAAACGGCTACCTGCATATTGGTCATGCAAAATCGATCTGCCTGAACTTTGGCATCGCGCAAGACTACCAGGGACAGTGCAACCTGCGTTTCGATGACACCAACCCAGTAAAAGAAGACATCGAATACGTTGAGTCTATTAAGAATGACGTGCAATGGCTGGGCTTCAACTGGTCTGGCGATATCTGCTACTCCTCTGACTATTTTGATCAGCTGTACGCCTATGCGGTCGAGCTTATCAATAAAGGTCTGGCGTATGTCGACGAGCTGTCTGCTGACGAGATCCGCGAATACCGCGGCACGCTGACCGCGCCGGGTAAAAACAGCCCGTTCCGCGATCGCAGCGTTGAGGAGAACCTGGCGCTGTTTGAAAAAATGCGTGCGGGTGGCTTCGAGGAAGGTAAAGCGTGCCTGCGTGCCAAAATCGACATGGCATCTCCGTTCATCGTGATGCGCGATCCGGTTCTGTACCGTATCAAGTTCGCTGAACACCATCAGACCGGTAACAAGTGGTGCATTTACCCGATGTACGACTTTACCCACTGCATCAGCGATGCGCTGGAAGGCATTACGCACTCCCTGTGTACGCTGGAGTTCCAGGACAACCGCCGTCTGTACGACTGGGTTCTGGATAACATCACGATCCCGGTGCATCCGCGTCAGTACGAATTCTCTCGTCTGAATCTGGAATACACGGTGATGTCCAAGCGTAAGCTGAACCTGCTGGTAACCGACAAGCACGTTGAGGGCTGGGACGATCCGCGTATGCCAACCATCTCGGGTCTGCGTCGCCGTGGTTATACTGCCGCGTCTATTCGCGAGTTCTGTAAGCGCATCGGCGTGACCAAGCAGGATAACACCATTGAGATCGCCTCTCTGGAATCCTGCATCCGTGAAGATCTGAACGACAACGCGCCGCGCGCAATGGCCGTCATCGATCCGGTAAAACTGGTTATCGAAAACTACCCGCAGGGCGCGAGCGAAATGGTCTCCATGCCTAACCATCCGAACAAACCGGAAATGGGGACCCGTGACGTGCCGTTCAGCGGTGAAATCTGGATCGATCGTGCTGACTTCCGCGAAGAAGCGAACAAGCAGTACAAGCGTCTGGTGCTGGGTAAAGAGGTGCGTCTGCGTAACGCATACGTGATCAAAGCTGAGCGTGTTGAGAAAGATGCGGAAGGGAATATCACCACCATCTTCTGCTCTTACGACGCTGAAACCCTGAGCAAAGATCCGGCAGATGGCCGCAAAGTGAAAGGCGTGATCCACTGGGTAAGTGCAACACATGCGCTGCCGGTTGAAATTCGCCTGTACGATCGTCTGTTCAGCGTGCCTAACCCAGGTGCAGCAGAAGACTTCCTGGCGACAATCAACCCGGAATCTCTGGTCATCAAGCAGGGGTATGCTGAGCCGTCTCTGAAAGCCGCTGAAGCGGGCAAAGCGTTCCAGTTCGAACGTGAAGGCTACTTCTGCCTCGACAGCCGTCACAGTACCTCGGAAAAACCGGTGTTTAACCGTACCGTTGGCCTGCGTGATACCTGGACTAAAGTCGGCGAATAATAACGCTGCTCTGGTCAATGAGAGACAAACGCCGCGCAATGCGGCGTTTTTTTATTGAATGATCATATCGTTAAGCGCGAGCAAAAATAATGTCTGCGCAATATTCAGGTCAATGTGGTGCTACTTATTTTTCTAAAAAAAGTTTGTAGATTTCTGAAAAGAGTGAAGGCCTGAAAATAGCCAGTAATTTACACAATTACTGGCTTAAATTTAATGACTTGCCCCGCCAAATCTCGTCTCCCGCTAAATGTTACAAAGCACTACTAATTATGTGCACTTCGTCATAATCCTGACTTTTGCCCACGGAAAAGCATTGATAATTCGCGTCGCGAAAAATAACCTAAAGGCGGTAGTTAATTCGAGGGTATTTCTGACTACCCCTGACCTTTTGGTCTTTTATATTTTTCGCCGTTCAGGCGTTTTAATTCGTCAAAGAGGAATAATCTATGCGTACGTTCAGTGGCAAACGTAGTGCGCTGGCGCTGGCTATCGCCGGTGTGACAGCAATGTCAGGCCTGGTGATTGCGCCAGAGGCTAAGGCAGCAGGTTTCATCGAAGATTCTACCCTCACGGGCGGTATTTATTACTGGCAGCGTGAACGTGACCGTAAAGACGTTACCGAAGACAAATACAAAACCAACCTTTCTCACTCTACCTGGAACGCCAACCTCGACTTCCAGTCAGGCTATGCCGCCGATATGTTCGGCCTGGATATTGCCGCATTCACGGCAATTGAAATGGCGGAAAATGGCGACAGCGGACATCCGAACGAAATTGCCTTCTCGTCCAGCAATAAGGCCTATAAAGAAGACTGGTCCGGCGATAAAAGCGGTATCAGCCTGTATAAAGCCGCTGCAAAATTCAAATATGGTCCAGTCTGGGCACGCGGCGGATATATTCAGCCAACTGGCCAAACCCTGTTAGCGCCACACTGGAGTTTTATGCCTGGTACTTACCAGGGCGCTGAAGCTGGCGCTAACTTTGACTACGGTGATGCGGGTGCGTTGAGTTTCTCCTATATGTGGACCAACGAATACAAAGCCCCGTGGCATATCGAAATGGATAAGTTTTACCAGAACGATAAAAAGACCAAAGTGGATTACCTCCACTCGCTGGGTGCGAAGTACGATTTTAAAAATGACCTCGTGTTAGAAGCCGCCTTTGGTCAGGCTGAAGGCTATATCGATCAGTATTTTGCCAAAGCCAGCTACAAATTTGATATCGCAGGGAGTCCGTTGAGTACCAGTTACCAGTTCTACGGCACGCGAGACAAAGTCAGCGATGGTGGCGTCAACGATATTTATGACGGCACGGCCTGGCTGCAGGCGCTGACCTTTGGCTATAAAGTGGGTCAGGTGGATTTGCGTCTGGAAGGAACATGGGTGAAGGCGGAAGGGCAGCAGGGCTACTTCCTGCAGCGTATGACCCCGACTTACGCATCTTCCAACGGTCGTCTGGATATCTGGTGGGATAACCGCTCTGACTTCAACGCCGACGGCGAAAAAGCGGTCTTCTTCGGCGCAATGTATGACCTGAAAAACTGGAACCTGCCGGGCTGGGCGGTGGGCGCCTCCTATGCGTATGCCTGGGATGCCAAACCGGGCGACATGGCCACACCGGATGCATACTACGATCCGAACTACCGTCTGAAAGAGTCCTCTTACAGCCTGGATGCCATCTATACCGTGCAGGATGGACGTGCGAAAGGCACGATGTTCAAGCTGCACTTCACGCAGTATGACAACCACTCTGATATTCCAAGCTACGCGGGCGGTTACGGCAACATCTTCCAGGATGAACGTGACGTGAAATTCATGGTTATCGCACCATTCACTATCTTCTGATGAACGCTCCGGCGGGTTCCGTCCCGCCGGAATGGAGACTGCACATGATGAAAAAAATGGTAATCGTCGCGTTGCTGGCCTCGGGGCTGGTGGCTTGCGCCCAGGACCCGGCACCGAAAGAAGATTCTCGCCTGAAGGAGGCTTACAGCGCCTGCATTAACACCGCTGAAGGCTCACCGGAGAAAATTGAAGCCTGCCAGAGCGTGCTGAATGTGCTGAAGAAAGAGAAGGCGCATGAGCAGTTTGCGACGCAGGAAAATGTTCGCGTGATGGACTATCAGGCCTGCATTCAGGCGCGTAAAACCGGTAACGATCAGGAAGTGGCGAAGCGTTGCGACCAGATCTGGAAGGAAATACGCAGTAACAACGGAAATTAATTAAGTGTGTTAAGGCCCGGTGGCGCTGTGCTTACCGGGCTTTTTTTCGCCGGGTGACAGGCAAAAAAAAGCCAACCTTGCGGCTGGCTCAGAGTATGAAAGTTCGACTTATTTGGCGTCGTGTGCGTGATCGTCTTCGCGGCAATCACCTTCAGCACAGTGACCATACAGATACAGGCTATGGTTGGTCAGGCGGATACCATGACGAGCAGCGATTTCACGCTGACGTGCTTCGATGGAATCATCGCTAAATTCAATGACCTTGCCACAATCCAGGCAGATCAGGTGATCGTGGTGCTGCTGCTGGGTCAGTTCGAATACAGATTTACCGCCTTCGAAATTATGACGGGTAACAATGCCCGCGTCATCAAACTGGTTCAGCACGCGATAGACGGTTGCCAGCCCAATCTCTTCACCCATGTCGATAAGACGCTTGTAAAGGTCTTCCGCACTGACATGGTGATTGTCTGGACCCTGAAGCACTTCAAGGATTTTTAACCGAGGAAGCGTAACTTTCAGGCCAGCCTTCTTTAATGCGGTATTGTTGTCAGTCATGCGGAATCTGTCCTGTTGCTAAACGATTCACTTCTGGAGGAAGTGACAGAAAATGCACCTGGAATAATGCGTCTCATTATAGAACTGCCATGGCTAAATGAAAACTGCAAGTCTCAGGCAAAGTATGCTTATAAAAACGTGGTATCACCGACAAACTTGCTCAATGGCACCCCATTTTACCTGGGAGACATTGTACAGGTCTGGGCGAAAAAGTTAAAAGATTGTAGCGATTAATTTAATCGTTTGACCTGGTTCCTGGGCGCAACCGGGGTTGCGCCACAATAACAATCAGGCGTTAAGAATATCGTCCAGGTGCAGTTCTTCGCGGATCTGCTTCACCCACTTCTCAACGCGCTCTGCGGTCAGTTCTGGCTGACGGTCTTCGTCGATCGCCAGACCCACGAAGTGGTCGTCATCGGCCAGGCCTTTAGACGCTTCGAAGTGGTAACCTGCAGTTGGCCAGTGGCCTACGATAACTGCACCATTCGGTTCAATAATATCGCGGATAGTGCCCAGCGCGTCACAGAAGTACTCAGCGTAGTCTTCCTGATCGCCGCAGCCAAACAGGGCGACCAGCTTGCCGTTGAAGTCCACTTCTTCCAGCGTCGGGAAGAAATCATCCCAGTCACACTGGGCTTCACCGTAGTACCAGGTTGGGATACCCAGCAACAGGATGTCATAGCCTTCGAGATCTTCTTTGCTGCTCTTGGCGATGTCATGCACATCGGCAACGTCTTTACCGAGCTGTTTTTGAATGTTTTTTGCGATATTTTCGGTATTGCCGGTATCACTGCCGAAGAAAATGCCGATGATTGCCATGAGTAAAATAACCTCTTGAAACTTAATGGTATGGTGGCGCAATTTGTCCACGGATAAGGGCAATAATAGCAGAACTGGCAACCCCGCGGAAACAGCTATCGCGCAGGACTGCACTCTGTGCTACATGAAAAGGGTAAGAAAGGGGATTTTCAGACTTATGCCTGGCGGCGCAACGTCTCAAGCTGGGCGATCAACATCTCTTCAATGAGCTCGCTACGGCTGATATTACGCGCTTCAGCCAGTTCGTTAAGCGCATCGACGGCGTCGGCATTGAGCTTCAGTTCGACACGCTTAAGCCCACGATTTTTATCGCGTTTAAGCTGGTTGCGTTTATTAATACGCAGCTGTTCATCGCGCGAAAGCGGATTCGTTTTCGGTCGTCCCGGTCGACGCTCATTCGCGAACAGATCTAGTGTCGTACGGTCCGTTTGTTCTTTGGCCATGATTCTGAGACTTCGGGGGAAACAAGCCGCCCTGCTATTGCCCGGGCGATGAGCGCGCCATCATACATCACCAAAAACGGCACGCCAACGACTGGAAGCCCGCAACCTTCCAGTCGCTCTCTTTTTAATCAATTCGCAGTATCAGAGAGATAGCGGCGGATGGCGCGTAACACGGCGTCAGGTTTTTCCGCGTGAACCCAGTGTCCGGCACCGGCGATGACATGGGCGCGGGCCTGCGGGAATTGCGCCAGCAACGTGTCGCGGTAGGCGTCGGTGACATAAAGGGAGTTACCGCCGCGAATAAAGAGGGTAGGGTGTTGCCAGGCGGGCACCGTATCCCAGCCGACGATGTTGTTGTACTGCGCCCAGAGTACCGGTACGTTGAAACGCCACTGGCCGTCGACAAACGACTTCAGCAGAAACTGAATAACGCCTTCTTCATTAAGATGTTCGCGCATGACGGCTGTGGCCTGTTGGCGGGTTGAAACCCCAGCCTCTGTTACCGCATTGATGGCAGCAAAAATGTCGTCATGACGGCGCACGTCGTAATCCACCGGGGCAACGTCGATCACGACCAGACCGTTGATTCTGTCCGGTGCCAGCGCCGTCAGGGCCATTACCGCCTTGCCACCCATAGAATGCCCGATGAGCGTCACCTTCTGAAGATGGTTGGCATCAAGCGTATCGAGCAGATCCTGGGCCATTGCCGCGTAGGTCATCTCCTCTGAACGCCCGGAAAGACCGTGATTTCGCATATCGACCTGCAAAATATCGTGATCGGTAACCAGATCGCGCGCCAGCACCCCCAGGTTATCCAGGCTGCCAAAAAGCCCGTGAACCAGTACGATGGGAGAATTATTGTTCGGCGATTGTGCAGTTTGCGCTCGGGTATTCAATTTCATGGCAAAGTTCTTTTTTTACGTATGTCAGGTTAGGGTATCATGTTGACCATTCTGCCGCCCGGCTGCAAGGTTCCAGTTTAATCTGACTTTTGCCGCCAACCTGGTTTGACGCTATCCGCTGTTGGAATTTAACTTTATAATCCCAACGACTTGTATTCAGATAAGATATCGCACTGGATTAAGATGAAAACAATCGAAGTTGATGACGAACTCTATCAGTATATTGCCAGCCAGACGCGGCATATCGGGGAGAGTGCGTCCGACATTTTACGGCGCATGCTTAAAATTTCCGCCGCCTCACAGCCTGCTACCCCAGTCACTAAAGATGTCGTGTCTCAACAAAACGTTGTTGCACAAGCAAAACCTGCCGTCGCGCAAGTGAAAGACAAAGTACGTGCGATGCGCGAGTTGCTGCTCTCTGATGAGTACGCCGAGCAGAAAAAAGCGGTTAACCGCTTCATGCTGGTGCTGTCTACACTCTATTCACTGGATAACAAAGCGTTTGCTGAAGCGACCGAGTCGCTGCACGGTCGTACCCGCGTCTATTTCGCGGGCGACGAGCAAACGCTGCTGCAAAATGGCAACCAAACCAAACCTAAACATGTCCCGGGCACACCGTACTGGGTCATCACCAATACCAATACGGGCCGCAAGTGCAGCATGGTTGAACACATCATGCAGTCCATGCAGTTCCCGGCGGAATTGATTGAAAAGGTTTGCGGTACAATTTAACCCTTGCATCAGAAGGACCCGGTAATGGCAAATCACAGCCGTGCAGGCCAACCTGCACAACAAAGCGATTTGATTAACGTCGCTCAGCTGACCGCGCAGTATTACGTGCTGAAACCGGTCGTGGGCAACGCAGAACACGCAGTGAAGTTTGGTACATCTGGCCACCGCGGTAGCGCGGCGCGCCATAGCTTTAACGAACCGCACATTCTGGCTATTGCTCAGGCCATCGCGGAAGAGCGCGCTAAAAACGGCGTTACCGGTCCGTGCTATGTGGGAAAAGATACCCATGCTCTGTCTGAACCGGCGTTCATTTCCGTGCTGGAAGTGCTGACGGCGAATGGCGTTGACGTCATTGTTCAGGAAAATAACGGCTTCACGCCGACCCCTGCGGTCTCTAACGCGATCCTTGTCCACAACAAAAAAGGCGGCGCGCTGGCTGACGGGATTGTGATCACCCCATCACACAACCCGCCGGAAGACGGTGGGATCAAATACAACCCGCCTAACGGTGGACCGGCAGACACGAACGTCACGAAAGTGGTTGAAGATCGTGCCAATGCGCTGCTGGCGGATGGCCTGAATGGGGTGAAACGCCTCTCTCTGGATGCGGCCATGGCATCCGGCCATGTGAAAGAGCAGGATCTGGTACAGCCATTTGTGGAAGGTCTGGCGGATATCGTCGATATGGCGGCAATCCAGAGAGCCGGTCTGAAGCTGGGCGTTGACCCTCTCGGCGGCTCCGGTATCGAATACTGGAAACGCATCGCAGAGCATTACAAGCTGAACCTGACCATCGTTAACGATCACGTTGATCAGACCTTCCGCTTTATGCACCTGGATAAAGACGGCGCAATCCGTATGGACTGCTCTTCCGAGTGCGCGATGGCGGGCCTGCTGGCGCTGCGTGATAAATTCGACCTGGCGTTTGCCAACGACCCGGATTATGACCGCCACGGTATTGTCACCCCGGCAGGGCTGATGAACCCGAACCATTATCTTGCGGTTGCCATCAACTACCTGTTCCAGCATCGTCCACAGTGGGGCAAAGAGGTGGCTGTAGGTAAAACGCTGGTCTCCTCGGCGATGATTGACCGCGTGGTTGAGGCGTTGGGCCGTAAGCTGGTGGAAGTACCGGTAGGCTTCAAATGGTTTGTTGACGGTCTGCACGACGGCAGCTTCGGTTTTGGCGGTGAAGAGAGCGCGGGCGCATCCTTCCTGCGTTTCGACGGCACGCCATGGTCCACCGATAAAGACGGGATCATCATGTGCCTGCTGGCGGCGGAAATCACCGCTGTCACCGGTAAAAATCCGCAGGAACACTATAACGAGCTGGCGGCACGCTTTGGCGCGCCAAGCTATAACCGTATTCAGGCTGGCGCGACCTCCGCGCAGAAAGCGGCGCTGTCTAAACTCTCTCCGGAGATGGTCAGTGCCAGCACGCTGGCCGGTGATCCTATCACGGCCCGTCTGACGGCGGCCCCGGGTAACGGTGCCTCTATCGGTGGTCTGAAAGTGATGACCGAAAACGGCTGGTTTGCCGCGCGTCCATCCGGTACGGAAGATGCGTACAAAATCTATTGTGAAAGTTTCCTCGGCGACGAACACCGTAAGCTGATTGAGAAAGAAGCGGTAGAGATTGTCAGCGAAGTGCTGAAAAACGCGTAAATCGCTGTGGGCTGATGCCCTCACGATGCAGTCAAAACGGCAACCCCAGGGTTGCCGTTTTGCTTTTGCATTAACTGTGTTTATTTTTCAATTCAAACCGTGGTGATACCAGACCGTACAGCGTCCAGCCCATAAAGGTCACCATCGCACCATACAGCATGGCTTCCTGGCCGGAAGAGTAGAGCGCATAGAAGCTGTAAATTGCCCCAATCAGCGCCACAATATTCGCCACCCTCGCTTTGCCTGCGTCCACCTTCGCCACCTTCTGAATGATGACCAGCGCCGCCATCGACAGAATATACGGAATGATATTGGTCACTACCGCCAGGTTGACCAGCACGTTGAACTGGCTGTTCAGCGACGGGCTGATGGTCATCAAAGATAACCCACTCTGGAAGATAACAATCGCCAGCATGCCCTGAACCGGTGCCTCTGCTTTGCTGACCCGGGAGAAGATTTTCGGGAAATACCCTTCGTCAGCGGATGATTTAAAGACCTGAGCGATGGTGAACTGCCAGCCGAGAAGCGAGCCGCAGCAGGACATCACCATCAGCCCCATGATCACTTTCCCGACACCCGGCGTAAACATCTGCGCAAAGGCCAGACCGAACGGTGCCGTGGAACTGGCAAGATCCATGTTCGGTACAATCCCTGCAATCACGTTGGTTGAGACAATGTAAATGGCCGCAGCGCCCAGCGTACCGCCAAGCACGGCAATCGGTACGTTCTTCTCCGGGTTTTCCACCACTTCGGCGTTAGCACACGCAGATTCCAGCCCCAGGAAGGCCCACAGCGTCATGGCGATGGAAGAGCCCACTGCGGTGAAGAACGGAACATGGTGTGGGTTCCAGGAGTTGACGTACAGCGTGGGGCTAAACCAGAACCAGCCGATGATGCACAGCCCAACCACCGGGATAATGACCCCCCAGACGGTAATACTGCTGATCTGTCCGGTAATACGCGCGCCGCCAAAGTTAGCCACGGTGCAGATCCACAGCACGCCGATGGTGGCCAGCCCGATTTGCACCGGGGTCAGCGCCACACCGAATAGCTCCGTACCGTAACCCACGGCGGAAATGGCAATCGCCACGTTAGCGATCAGCAAAGAGACGCCGTAGGTGTAGTTGGCCATGAAGTTACCGGATTTGCCAAAGGCATATTCGGCGTAGCCGCCCATCCCGCCGGGCTTGCGGCTGAACATACCGCACTTGGCGAATGCCCAGGCCAGTGCCATTGACCCCACGGCGGTCACCATCCAGGAGATAATCGAAATGGTTCCTACTTCCGCAAGCTTGGTGGGCAACATGATGATCCCGGACCCCATCATGTTTACCATGGTGAGAATGGTCAGCTGCACCACGCCCATTTTATTGGACTTGCTCATAATTTTTCTCCTTTCAGCAGCGATGGCTGAGCGGCAGCGTGTTTGATGACGTTACAACGAACCTGCTTACGACCGTCACACTCCTCAACGTAAACGCCCTGCAGTTCCGGCGCGAAGCCCGGTAAAAGGTTGATACCCTCTTCCAGCGCAGCAAAGTAGCGCAGCACGGAACCGCCCCAGACTTCACCCGGCACAACGCACAACACCCCCGGTGGATAAGGAAGGGCACCTTCGGCGGCAATGCGACCTTCCGCATCGCGCAGTGAGACCAGCTCGACCTCACCCCGCAGGTAGGCATAGTTCGCCTCTTGCGGGTTCATCATGACGCGCGGGAAGTGAGACTTGCGGAACATCTCTTTTTGCAGCTGCTTCACGTTGTGGCGGGCGTACAGCTCATGCATTTCCTGGCAAATCTGGCGCAGGGTGTAATCTGCATAGCGCTCCGGATACTGTTTACAGACAGAAGGCAGTACCTCTTTGAGGGGGGCATCCGTCTCGAGCAGTTTTTCGAAGCGCACCAGTTGCGCGACCAGTTGCTGCAGTTTGCCCATATCCTCGGCAGGCGTGAGCAGGAACAGGATGGAGTTGAGATCGCATTTTTCCGGCACGATGCCGTTTTCACGCAGGAAGTTGGCGAGAATAGTGGCGGGGACGCCGAAATCCTCGTACTCACCGGTCCGGGCGTTAATACCCGGCGTGGTCAGCAGCAGTTTGCACGGATCGATAAAATACTGATGTTCGGCATAGCCTTCGAAGGCGTGCCAGTGTTCACCGGGCACGAAGTGGAAGAAGCGCAGGTCCGTGGCAATCTCAGCGGTGTCCCAGCTTTCCCACGGACGGCCATCAACCAGTTCCGGCACGAATGGGCGAAGATACTGGCAGTTCTGCAGGATCAGCTTACGGGCTTCGATACCGGTCACCACGCAGTCCATCCACATGTTGCGGCCGCTCTGTCCCTCATGCATGCGGGCGTTGATATCCAGTGCAGCAAACAGCGGATAGAACGGGCTGGTGGACGCGTGCATCATGAAGGCGTTATTCAGCCGCTTATGCGGAACATAGCGCTGCTGGCCTTTGATGTGGCTGTCCTTCTTGTGGATTTGCGAGGTCTGTGAGAAACCGGCCTGCTGTTTATGGACTGACTGGGTGACCAGGATCCCCGGATCGTTTTCATTCAGCTCCAGCAGCAGCGGAGAGCAATCGGCCATCATCGGTATAAACTGCTCGTAACCCACCCAGGCAGAGTCAAACAGGATGTAGTCGCACAGATGGCCAATGTTATCCACGACCTGGCGAGCGTTATAGATGGTGCCATCGTAGGTACCCAGCTGAATCACCGCCAGGCGGAACGGACGCGCGTCACGGGCACGGCCTGGCGCCACTTCGGACACCAGCTCACGCAGATAATTCTCCTCGAAGCAGTGGGCGTCGATGCCGCCAATAAAGCCGTACGGGTTACGTGCGGTTTCCAGATAGACCGGCGTTGCGCCCGCCTGAAGAAGTGCTCCGTGGTGGTTGGATTTATGGTTGTTGCGATCGAACAGGACCAGGTCGCCCGGAGTGAGAAGGGCGTTGAGCACCACTTTGTTGGACGATGAGGTTCCGTTCAGCACGAAGTAGGTTTTATCGGCATTAAAGACTTTGGCCGCATGTTGCTGCGCAATGCAGGGTGCCCCTTCGTGGATCAGCAGATCGCCCATCGCCACGTCGGCGTTGCACAGGTCTGAGCGGAAAAGGGTTTCGCCAAAGAAATCGACAAACTGATTGCCGGCAGGGTGACGGCGGAAGAATTGCCCGCCCTGGTGACCCGGACAGTCGAAGGCGCTGTTACCCTGTTTGACATAGTCGACCAGAGCCCGGAAAAACGGCGGACGCAGTTGGGTTTCATACTTCTGCGCGGCCGCTTCCAGTTGGCGTCCGTGGAAGTCGTTGCTGGTGTCTGATGCTTCGAATACGCCGTGGATCCGCGATAAATACTCTGCCGGGATAATTTCTTCTTTATGCGTCGCGACAAAAACAGGAATGCCAAATCCGGTTGCTTCTATTTCTTCTATACGACCAGTGAAAATATCGCTGACGGCCAGAACAATGGCGGCAACATCAATATAATCCGTGGCGTTGATATCCACCAGTTCACGGTGAGTGGTAAAGCAATCAGGGCAGGCGCGGCTGGCTGCAATTTTTAAACTTTTCATCTTTCTCTCTTTATTTTAGGTAATAACATTCCCTCGATTTCTTGCAGAAAAGAAATCGATAATATGCCGGAAAACAGCAAAAGGAGGCCGCTGATTAAAAAAATCAGTAATGCGTTTTTTGCTGAATAGAATTCAGTCCGCCCGGTCGCGGATGAGCCTGAATTAAGATGAATGAGCGCACGGGTTCACAGGCAAAGGCCTGTAAAATAGGGTGTTTCAGGATAACCTGCAAGCGGGTGCGCCAGAAGTCGAAGGACTACCGGGCATTAAAGATATGAAAGTCAAAACAGTTTCGGTGGGCAAACATCATGATATGAGTTGTCCGCCTTATATGGGGCATTAAACGATTATTGTTTTCCATGTTTCATTTCCTTTCAGTAATTGAAAGCATGGACATTTTATCCTGGAAAAAGCGATTAACTGTGAAACAGATCACCGTTAACCGATCAAATCAGAAATAAATATTCGCTTTTGATGAATATCGCAGATCAAAATGCTGATATGTTGATGTTGCGTTAACGGATTGTGTTATGAATGTGCTGAGTGGACATAAATACACCAAAAAATAACCCGGAGATTATTTTCGCGCGTATTTTAGATGAGGGTAGGTGTTTATTAAAAATAAACTGAATAGTTATTCAAAGCATGAACCGATAACCGATACCGGTTTCAGTTAATAAATGACGAGGACGCGCGGGGTCAACTTCCAGTTTTTGTCGAAGGTGTCCCATATATATGCGTAAATAGTGACTATGTTCCACGGCGTTTGGCCCCCACACCTGACTCAATAGCTGGCGCTGGGTGAGTACCTTACCGTGATTATTGAGCAAAACGGCGAGTAGCCGAAACTCGATGGGGGTGAGATGGATTTCCTCTTCACCGCGAACAATGCGCCGTGCTGCCAGATCAACCCGAATATCACCAAACGTGTATGTTGGGTCGGCAGGGGTGGTGGCGCTGTGACGACGCAGCGCGACACGAAGGCGAGCCTGCAGTTCGCCAATACCAAAAGGCTTAATCAGATAGTCATCCGCTCCGGCATCCAGCGCCGCGATTTTATCCGACTCTTCGGTACGGGCTGACAGCACCAGAATGGGCATCTGACTCCACTGTCGAACCTCACGAATAAAATCGATGCCGTCGCCATCTGGCAGGCCGAGATCGAGGATCACCAGATCAGGTTTGCGCGTGGCCGCTTCAATCAAACCCCGCTGGAGCGTGCCGGCGTCATGAACGCGCAGGCCATCGCCTTCCAGCGCAGCACGCAGAAACCGGCTAATGGCGATCTCATCTTCAACAATCAGAACGTTGATCACAAATCCTCTGGTAATTCATTAAGTTCTGGCGGGGCTTCCAGAGGAAGTTTAACACAAAAACGTGCGCCGCCTTCCGGGCGATTCTCCGCCGAAATGGTACCGCCATGAACGTCAATAATCGCCTGGCAAATCGCCAGACCCAGACCCACGCCGGGAATGGCCGACTCTTTATTACCGCGGGCAAATTTCTCGAAAATAGCGAACTCCTGTCCGGCAGGGATACCCGGCCCGGTATCCCAGACGTCAAGCCGTAGCGTGTGATCTTCCACCGTGGCATCCACCCCAATCCGGGCGTTTGCTCCTGCGTATTTGCCGGCATTTTCCAGCAGATTGATCAGCACGCGTTCAAACAGCGGGCCATCAACGTGAATTAACGTCAGCGGTTCGGGCATGTTCAGCGCAATGTGGCGCCCACCGAGGCCCGGCTCCAGCATTTTCAAAGCGCTACCCACCACCTCTTCGAGCGTGAGCCACTCTTTTTTGAGGTTAAATCCGCCCGACTGAATACGCGCCATATCAAGCAGATTATTTACCAGGCGTGTGGTGTTCAGCACATGCTGGCGGATCTCGCTGGCCTGCAACGCATGTTTCGAGCCTTCCGCTGCCAAATCCAGCGTCAAAATTTCTGACTGGCCAAACAGCACGGTGAGTGGGGTGCGAAGGTCGTGGGAGAGGGCGGCCAGCAATGAGTTACGAATGCTCTCGCGCTCGCTTGCCAGACGGGCCTGTTCTTCGCTGGCGGTAAGCGCCAGCCGTTCCAGCGCGCTTGCCACCAGCAGGGTAAATGTCTCCAGCAATCGCTGCTGTTCGGGGATCATCAGCTGGCGCAGATTCGAAGGTTCAACGATCACCAGCCCCTGATTTTTATCGGCACTGCGCAGCGGCAGAATTTGATACGGTACGCCGGGCAGGGTGTCCGTCCCTGCACCCGCAGGGAGTCCTTTATCAAAGCTCCAGCGCGCAATGGCTTCATCCCAGGGCGTCATACCTGAGGCCGAGGTCAGCGGGCGTAGTTTTCCGTGTTCGTCCGGGAGTAAAATCAGGTTGCTGGCGTGAAAGGTCGAGCGGATAAACTGCTCGCTGGTCTGCACAATATCCAGCGGTGTACGGCCAACCGCCAGCGATTTAGACATCTCATAAAGATGCCGTGTGCGCTGTTCGCGGTAGCGGGCGATACGGGCCTGATAGCGCACACCCGCCGTCAGATTACCGATCACCAGCCCAACGGTGAGCATCACGGCAAAGGTGAGAATGTACTGCACATCCGAAACGGCGAGCGTTCCGCGGGGCGCGATAAAGAACAGATCGAAGCTGATGACGTTGATGAACGTTGCCAGTACCGAGGGCCAGCGCCCGTAAAAGAGCGCCACCACGACCACGCCGAGCAGGTAGATCATCACCAGATTGGCCGCGTCGAAGGCAATCAGCCAGTGGCTGGCAATCACGGTGATCAGCGCGCAGAGCACGACGGCGACAAGACAGCCGCGGATCTGAATTCGCCATTTATCATTAAAAGTGCGGCTGTCCGGTGCGCGGTTGGGTAAAGGGGTGGGTTTGTCATCCAGTGCGACAATCACCAGATCGAGGTCGGGAGCACGCCGGGCCAGTTTGTCAGCAAAGGATTCGCGGCTAAACCAGCGACGATGCTGACGACGGCCAATGACAATTTTCCCGAGGTTGTGCTCACGCGCGTAGCGCAGAATGGCTTTATCTTCCTGGGGATCGGAGAGAGTGGCGGTTTCTGCGCCCAGCTCCTGTGCCAGACGCAGCGAACTTAAGATCGCGCGGCGCTGGTTTTCAGGTAGCGCGTGAAGCTGCGGCGTCTCGACATAGACCGCATGCCAGACGCTGCCAAACTTGGCCGCCAGGCGCGCTGCGGTGCGGACGAGCTTTTCATTGCCGCTGCCGTGACCCACACACAGCAGAATGGCATCCCGCGTATGCCAGACGCGCTCCTGCCCTTGCAGGTCACGCCAGGCGCGCATCTGATCGTCCACGCGATCCGCCGTGCGACGAAGGGCCAGCTCGCGCAGGGCTATCAGGTTGCCTTTGCGAAAGAAATGTTCGATGGCGCGTTCGGCCTGACCTGCAATATAGACTTTTCCTTCATGCAGTCGCTGGCGCAGATCGTCTGGAGGCAGATCGACCAGCACCACTTCGTCCGCAGAGTCGAAAAAGGGATCGGGTACGGTTTCGCGAACCTGAATCCCGGTCACGCCGCTGACCACGTCGTTCAGGCTTTCGAGATGCTGAACATTTACCGTGGTGAAAACATCAATGCCTGCTTCAAGCAGCTCTTCAACGTCCTGCCAGCGTTTGGGGTGGCGCGAGCCTGAAGCATTACTGTGTGCCAGTTCGTCCATCAGGATAAGCGCGGGCCTGCGGGCGAGGGCGGCGTCGAGATCGAACTCCGTGACCAGACGCCCACGATGGCTGATACGGCGAGGCGGCTGTGTCGCCAGCCCCTTCAACAGTGCTGCCGTCTCTTTCCGGCCGTGGGTTTCCACCACGCCGATAAGAATATCGAGCCCCTGCGCCCGAAGCCGCTGGGCTTCTGTCAGCATGGCGAAGGTTTTCCCGACGCCAGCACAGGCGCCGAAGAAGATTTTCAGTTTGCCGCGATGGGCTTCAGCCGTCTGTTCGAGCAGCCTGTCCGGATCCGGGCGCATGGGCTCGTCGGTCATTTAGTTTTTCCTTAGCGCGTCCAGCGCCAGATTCAGCTCAACAATATTCACCACGGGCATGCCGATGAAGCTGACCAGCGGTTTTTGCGTATGCTCTGCGACCAGCTTGCTCACCTGTTCCACCGTCAGCTGACGGGCCGCCGCGACGCGGGGGATCTGCCATGCCACCGCCTTCGGCGTCAGGCTGTAGTCCAGCCCGCTTGCAGAGGCCGTCACCAGCTCCACAGGCACCTCCCGGCTGGCCTGTGGGTTTGCGGCGCGCAGGGCGGCTACACGTTCGGCAATGGCTTTATCCAGCTCCGGGTTGCTGCCGGCCAGGTTACTGCCACCGGATGC
This sequence comes from Enterobacter sp. BNK-18, assembly GCF_047456135.1. Lineage (NCBI taxonomy): Bacteria > Pseudomonadati > Pseudomonadota > Gammaproteobacteria > Enterobacterales > Enterobacteriaceae > Enterobacter > Enterobacter sp. BNK-18. Next base: position 473,923 of record NZ_CP179899.1, read on the forward strand.
CATCGGATTATACGGGCTTTCGGCAGTGGCGGAAGGGCGTCCCTGGAAGTAACGGGCGTCGGTAAAATTCTGTCCAATCAGACGCGAACCGCGGTTTTCACCGTTTTGCATGATCAGCGAGCCGTTGGCCTGATCCTTAAACCACCACTGGCCCAGCGCGGTGGTCACCAGCGGGTAAAGCCCGCCGGTAATAAGCGACAACAGAATAAACAGAAGTATAGCGGGACGTAACATCGTCATTTGATTCACCTTTTAAACCAGCCCAAACAGCGTCAACAGCAGGTCGATAACCTTGATACCGATGAAGGGGACAATCAGCCCACCCAGCCCGTAAATCCACAGGTTGCGGCGCAGCATGGCGGCCGCGGTCAGCGGTTTATAGCTCACCCCTTTGAGCGCCAGCGGGATCAGGAAGACAATAATCAGGGCGTTAAAAATAACCGCACTGAGAATGGCTGATGCTGGCGAGTGCAGATGCATCACGTTCAGCGCATTAAGCTGCGGATAGGTGGCCGCAAACGCCGCGGGAATGATGGCAAAGTATTTTGCGACGTCGTTGGCGATACTGAACGTTGTCAGTGAACCGCGCGTCATCAGCATCTGCTTACCGATGTGCACAACTTCAATCAGCTTGGTCGGGTTCGAGTCGAGGTCGACCATGTTACCCGCCTCTTTCGCCGCCTGGGTACCGGAGTTCATGGCCACCGCCACGTCGGCCTGCGCAAGGGCTGGGGCATCGTTGGTGCCATCACCCGTCATCGCCACCAGGCGACCTTCCGCCTGATACTGACGAATTAACGCCAGCTTGGCTTCAGGCGTTGCCTCCGAGAGAAAATCATCCACGCCCGCTTCGGCAGCAATCGCGGCGGCGGTCAGACGGTTGTCCCCGGTGATCATCACCGTTTTGATCCCCATTTTCCGCAGCTGGGCAAAGCGCTCTTTGATCCCGCCTTTTACGATATCCTTCAGCGAAATCACCCCCAGCACATGTGCCCCTTCAGCCACCACCAGCGGCGTCGCGCCCTGACGTGCCACGCTCTCGACCAGGTTGTCCACTTCTGGTGGGAAATGACCATTGTTGGCTTCAATGTGGCGACGAATTGCGTCGACGGAGCCTTTACGGATCATGCGGTCCTGAATGTTGATGCCGCTCATTCGGGTTTGTGCCGTGAAGGGAACGAAAGTCGCATGGAGACTCTGAACGTCGCGCTGGCGCAGGTTAAAGCGCTGCTTGGCGAGGATCACGATACTGCGGCCTTCCGGCGTTTCATCGGCGAGGGAAGAGAGTTGCGCCGCATCCGCCAGCGTTTTTTCATCCACTCCGGGGGCAGGTAAGAACTCTGACGCCTGGCGGTTACCGAGGGTAATTGTCCCGGTTTTATCCAGCAGCAGAACGTCCACATCCCCTGCGGCCTCGACCGCACGTCCGCTGGTCGCGATGACGTTCGCGCCCAGCATACGGCTCATACCGGCCACACCGATGGCCGACAGCAGCCCCCCGATGGTGGTCGGGATCAGGCAGACCAGCAGCGCCACCAGAACGGTGGTGGTGACCGCGGTACCGCCGTAAGCGGAGAATGGCCATAACGTGGCGGTTGCCAGCAGAAAGACAATCGTCAGCGCCACCAGCAGGATGGTCAGGGCAATTTCGTTTGGTGTTTTACGACGCTGCGCGCCTTCCACCATGGCAATCATACGGTCAAGGAAGGTTTCACCCGGGTTGACGCTACACTGGATCACCAGCCAGTCGGAGAGAATGCGTGTCCCGCCCGTCACGGAGGCGAAATCACCCCCGGATTCACGTATGACGGGAGCGGATTCCCCGGTGATGGCACTTTCATCTACCGACGCGCCGCCTTCGATGACTTCACCGTCGCAGGGGATAATGTCCCCGGCTTCGACCAGCACCACGTCACCTTTACGCAGTTCATCTGCCGGGACATGGTCCATCTGGGCACCGTATTTCGGTTCGCGTAATTTGCGCGCAAAAGCGGTCTTTTTCACCCCTTTGAGGCTATTGGCCTGCGCTTTGCTGCGGCCTTCCGCCAGCGCTTCCGCAAAGTTGGCAAACAGTACGGTGAACCACAGCCACAGGCTGATAGCGCCGGTGAACATCGCATTCCCCTGCAGATGACCCGTTCCCATGGCAATCGCCAGCGCGGTGGTGAGTAAACTCCCTATCCAGACGATAAACATCACCGGGTTGTGCCACTGCACACGCGGGCTCAACTTTTTCACCGCATCCATGAGGGCCTGTCGAACTAACGACGGTTCGAACAGGGCCATTTGTTTACGACTCATGACAAATTCTCCGCAAAATCAGCGTAAAGAGAGGTATTCCGCGACCGGGCCTAACGCGAGGGCGGGGATAAAGGTCAGGGCGCCGACCAGCAGCACGGTACCGGCCAGCAGTCCGATAAACAGCGCGCCGTGGGTCGGCAACGTCCCGCTGGTGGTCGGTTGAATTTTTTTGCTCACCAGCGACCCGGCAATCGCCAGCACTGGCACAATGACCCCGAAACGGCCCACGAACATGCAGAACGCCAGCAGACAGTTCCAGAACGGTGAATTAGCGCTTAAGCCTGCGAAGGCACTACCGTTATTGTTAGAAGCAGAAGAGACGGCATAAAGCACTTCGCTAAAGCCGTGGATGCCAGGGTTGAAGATGCCGCTGCGTCCGGCCTCCGTCATCAGTGCCAGTGCGGTACCAGCCAGCACGAGGGCGGGGGTGACCAGAATCGCCAGCGCGGTTAACTTCATCTCACGGACATCGATTTTTTTGCCCAGATATTCCGGGGTGCGACCAATCATCAGACCCGCAATGAACACCGCCAGCAGAACAAACAGCAGCATGCCGTAAAGACCCGAGCCTACGCCGCCGAATACCACTTCACCGATCTGCATCAGCCACATCGGGATCATGCCGCCCAGTGCCGTGAAGGAGTCGTGCATAGCATTGACCGCCCCGCAGGATGCCGCCGTCGTGACCACGGCATAAAGGCTGCTGGCGAGAATGCCAAAGCGGCTCTCTTTCCCTTCCATATTCATGGTGCCGTCAGCGCCCAGCGTCAGGAAATGCGGGTTACCTTGCCATTCGGCCCACATCACCAGCGCAACACAGACGACAAAGATGAGCGACATGGTCCAGAGTAGGGTGCGACCCTGACGACGATCGTTCACCACATCGCCAAAAGCAAAGCACAGCGCTGCGGGGATGAGGAAGATCGCCAGCATTTGCACTGCGTTGGTCAGTGCCGTTGGGTTTTCAAACGGATGCGATGAGTTGGCATTGAAGAAACCGCCACCATTCGTACCGAGCATCTTAATGGCTTCCTGTGAGGCCACAGGCCCCATCGGCAGAAGCTGTTTTGCCCCTTCAAGCGAGGTATAAGGCGCGTAAGGCAGCAGGTTTTGCAGCGTACCTTGCTGAATAAAGAACAGCGCGATGAGCAGAGCAATCGGAAGTAAGACCCACAGAGTAATGCGCGTGAGATCAACCCAGGCATTGCCCAGCGTACCCATATTCTGACGTGCAAACGCACGCGTCAGCGCGAAGACAACCGCGATGCCGCTGGCTGCTGAGAGGAAATTTTGTACGGTTAATCCCACCATCTGGCTGAAGTAGCTCAGCGTGGTTTCGCCGGCGTAGGATTGCCAGTTGGTATTGGTGACAAAGCTGACGGCCGTATTCAGCGCAAGATGCCAGGACAGGCCCGGTAACTGTTGCGGGTTCAGCGGCAGGCTACCCTGCAACATCAGCATGACAAAGAGCGCGACCAGCCCAACGATATTCAGCAGCAGAATAGCGACCAGATACTGACGCCAGTTCATCTCCTGATCGCGTATTCCCAGTACGCGCCAGATCCCTTTTTCGATACTTCCCGTACCCGGTAAGGACACGTTGTTGATCAGCCGCGCGAGCCCCGTTCCCAGCGGTCTGGCAAGCACCAATAAGACCAGTAAAAAGCTGGCTATAAGTAAAAACGCCTGAGCAGCCATCAGAAGGCCTCCGCATTAATCAGGGCGTATACCAGATAACCCAATAACAGGAACACCAGCACGATGCCGGTAATCAGACCTGCACTCACAATCCACCTCCGAGTGACATTTGTATTTGTGTTAACGGTAGGATTTATGGCGCAAAGATTTCGCAAAAATCGGCAGGGTGGGTGTAAAAAAAGTATAAAAATGGAAAAGGCACAATTTAACTGTTGGTAAGTAAATCGTTAACTTTTTTGTAACTTACTTACGGCGGAAATGTAAATATTCACTAAATGGATGAAAATAACTGGTCTGATGAGTAGTAAAATTACAAGCAAAGCGGTATTATTTTAGCCAGATCACAGATTTCAAATTTTCCGGAGCATGTTTCCGGCCAACTATAGGGGAGAAAATATGGATCTTTATAAAGCGTATCCGGCTCATATCGTTTTCATGCGTCGCACTTTCGCCGTAGTGGCTGGCGTGCTGGCCCTGCCGGTGATGCTCTTCTGGAAAGACCGCGCACGTTTTTATAGCTATTTGCACCGCGTCTGGGCCAAAACCAGCGAGAAGCCGGTGTGGATGGATCAGGCCGAGAAAGCGACCTGCGATTTTTACTGATACGAAGACGACACACAGCAATAAAAAAACCGCCTACAGCAATGTGGCGGTTTTTTTATCCCTCAGGATCCGCGGTCCGTTGGGCCGTTTTTGGGCACCCGTCAGAGCGTGTATCCACCGACTTATCACCGGTGGTGAACGGTGGAGCGGTTAGCAGCAGGGACCGCATGATGAAACGCTCTTTTTGCATTGCGTTCATTATCGCCAGCGTACTCGTGGTAAGACGTGATGAACCGACACTGTTTATTGCTTTTACCATGATGGCGCAAGATACGTAGCGTTAAGGCCGCCCCGGGCGGCCTTTTTTATTTCATCGCGTCTACACTTCATGGCAAAGTAGATAAAAGCCAGCCGCATTTTCTCTTTAGTGGCATGGTCTTACGGACATAATGGATAATTGCCAGGAGTTTTATGCCCACCCATCTGGTTTGGTTTCGCGCGGATCTGCGCGTACATGACAATCTCGCCCTTGCGGCTGCCTGCCGCTCCCCGGAAGCCCGCGTGCTGGCGGTGTTTATCGCCACCCCCGGGCAGTGGCAGCAGCATGCTATGGCACCACGCCAGGCGGCTTACCTCAGCTCACATCTGAATGGCTTGCAGTGTTCGCTTGCCGAAAAAGGGATCCCGCTCATTTATAAAGAGGTCAGTGACTTCTCCGCGCAATGCCAGGCTGTGAAGGCAATCTGTGAGCAGTACGATGTCACCCACCTTTTTTACAACTATCAGTACGAATTCAATGAACGTCAGCGGGATCGTCAGCTGGAGAAAATCCTGCAGGATGTAGAGTGTCAGGGTTTTGATGACAGCGTCATGCTGCCGCCGGGCAGTGTCATGACCGGCAACCACGAGATGTATAAAGTCTTTACGCCGTTTAAAAATGCCTTCATTAAAAGACTGAAGGAGGCGCTGCCGGAATGCGTGGCTGCCCCCACCGTGAGGGGAGAGGCCATAACGGAGATACCCGAGCGGGAGTTTGACTATCCGCAACAGGCGTTTGATGAGACTCTGTTCCCGGCTACCGAAAAAAACGCTATTGCGAAGCTGCGCCAGTTTTGTAAAGCGGGGGCAGGCGATTACGACGCGCGCAGGGATTTTCCCGCGACAGAGGGCACCAGTCGTTTATCGGCCTGTCTGGCGCTGGGCGTGCTCTCTCCGCGCCAGTGTCTGCATCGTCTTCTGGCGGAACAACCGCAGGCACTGGACGGGGGGCCCGGCTCCGTCTGGCTTAACGAACTTATCTGGCGCGAATTTTATCGCCATTTGATGACGTATCACCCTGATTTATGTAAGCATCGTCCGTTTATACCCTGGACTGATAACGTAAACTGGCAACACAACGAGAGCCACTTACAGGCCTGGCAGAAAGGCGAAACGGGCTTCCCGATTGTTGATGCCGCGATGCGCCAGCTCAATGAAACCGGATGGATGCACAACCGGCTGCGAATGATTACCGCCAGCTTCCTGGTGAAGGATCTGCTTATCGACTGGCGTGTCGGGGAGCGGTATTTTATTTCTCAGCTGATCGATGGCGATCTGGCGGCGAATAACGGCGGCTGGCAGTGGGCGGCGTCCACTGGAACCGACGCCGCGCCCTATTTCCGTATTTTTAATCCTGCCACGCAGGGACAAAAATTTGATGCAGACGGCGAGTTTATCCGCCGCTGGTTGCCCGCGCTGAGCAGTGTCCCTGCAAAAGCGATCCACGACCCGTGGGCATGGGCGGATAAACAGAGGGTGAAGCTCGATTATCCCCGTCCGATTGTTGACCATAAACAGGCGCGTGTCGCCACGCTGGCGGCGTACGAGGCCGCCCGCAAAGCTTAAGAGAGTAATGATGAAAAACAGCGAACTGGAAAGCCTGATTAACGAAAAACTGAACAGCGCCTCCTTCAGCGATTACGGCCCGAACGGCCTCCAGGTTGAAGGACGCGAAACGGTGCAGAAAATTATCACTGGCGTGACGGCAAGCCAGGCGCTGCTGGACGAAGCCGTCCGTCAGGAAGCGGATGCCGTTATTGTCCATCACGGTTATTTCTGGAAAAACGAAGCACCGATCATTCGCGGTATGAAGCGAAACCGCCTGAAAACGCTGCTGGCAAATGATATCAACCTGTACGGTTACCATCTGCCGCTGGATGCGCACCCGGAGCTGGGCAATAACGTACAGCTCGCGCAGCTGTTGGGGATTACCGTAATGGGTGAAATTGAGCCGCTGGTGCCCTGGGGAGAGCTGGCCATGCCGGTGCCCGGCCTGGAGCTGGCCTCATGGATTGAAGCGCGTCTGGGACGCCGTCCGCTCTGGTGCGGTGACACCGGTCCGGATACGGTGAAGCGGGTTGCCTGGTGTACTGGTGGTGGTCAGGGCTTTATTGATAGCGCGGCACGCTTTGGTGTCGACGCCTTCATCACTGGAGAAGTGTCCGAGCAGACCGTCCATTCGGCGCGTGAGCAAGGTCTGCATTTTTATGCGGCAGGTCACCATGCCACCGAGCGTGGCGGAATTCGCGCCCTCAGTGAATGGCTGACTGAAAATACCGATCTGGATGTCACGTTTATTGATATCCCTAACCCGGCCTGATGAGAGGTATCTGAGTGCAGCGAGCGCGTTGTTATCTTCTGGGCGAAACGGCAGTGGTTCTGGAGCTGGAACCGCCAGTGACCCTTGCCACGCAAAAGCGTATCTGGCGGCTAACGCAGCGCCTGGCCGATGTGCCGGAAGTGGTTGAAGCGATTCCGGGTATGAATAACATCACCGTGGTGCTGCGTAATCCGCATACGCTGGCGCTGGATGCTATTGAACGTTTGCAGCGCTGGTGGGAAGAGAGCGAGGCGCTGGAGCCGGATTCCCGGACAATTGAGATCCCGGTGGTGTATGGCGGCGAGCATGGACCCGATCTTGGCGTGGTGGCGGAACACTGCGGATTAACGGAAAAGCAGGTGGTTGAATTGCACGCCTGCGTTGATTACGTGGTCTGGTTCTTAGGTTTCCAGCCGGGCTTCCCCTATCTGGGGGGGCTCTCACCGCAATTGCATACGCCGCGTCGCGCCGAACCCCGCCTGAGCGTGCCGGCGGGCACGGTGGCTATCGGTGGTGAACAGACCGGCATTTATCCTCTGACGTCACCGGGGGGCTGGCAGCTTATCGGGCATACGTCCAGGCCGTTATTTGAACCAGGGCAGGAGGTTCCCATACTCCTTCGTCCCGGCGATACCCTGCGCTTTATCCCGCAGAAGGAGGGGGTATGTTAACGCTGATTCGCGCCGGGCTTTACACGTCCGTACAGGATGCCGGCCGCTTTGGCATGCGCCAGTCGGGCGTGAGCTACTGTGGTGCGCTGGACAGGCCTGCGCTGGAGATTGCTAACGTGCTGGTGGGCAACCCTGGCAGCACGGCGGCACTCGAAATTACGCTTGGCCAGTGTGTGATTGAATTCGGCGAGGAGACCTGGTTTGCCTTAACCGGGGCCGCCTGTGACGCCGAGCTGGATGGCAAAGCGGTCTGGACAGGCTGGCGGCTGCGAGCGAAAGCCGGGCAGCGTCTGACCCTCAAACGTCCTGTGCACGGCGTGCGAAGCTATCTTGCGGTCGCAGGAGGGATTGATGTGCCAGAGGTGCTGGGTTCATCCAGTACCGATCAGAAAGCCGGCATTGGCGGTCATGAAGGGCGCCTGCTGCGTGACGGCGATCGTCTGGCGGTTAACCCCTCAACGCGCCACTTCTCGACGGCCCAGGGGGTAAAACAGCTGTTATGGACCAACCAGATCCGTGCCTTACCGGGGCCGGAATATCAGGAGTTCGATGAAGTCGCTCAGGAGACGTTCTGGCGTTCGCCGTGGAAGATCAGCCCGCAAAGTAACCGTATGGGATACCGCCTGCAGGGGCAGCCATTGACCCGTACGACAGATCGGGAATTGCTCTCACACGGTTTATTACCTGGTGTCATTCAGGTACCGGGTAACGGTCAGCCGATCGTGCTGATGAACGATGCGCAAACCACGGGGGGATACCCGCGTATTGCCTGCATCATTGAAGCAGATCGCTACCATCTGGCGCAAATTCCTCTCGGACAGCCGATTCATTTTGTGCAATGTTCGCTGGAGGAGGCGCTGAAGGCACGCCAGGATCAGCAGCGTTATCTGGAACAACTGGCATGGAGGCTCGATGGCAAAGATTGATTTAAACGCCGATCTGGGTGAGGGCGGAAGTGCCGATGCTGAACTGATGACGCTGGTCTCTTCGGTCAATATTGCCTGCGGGTTTCACGCGGGTGACGCGCAAACCATGCTGGACAGCGTGCGTAATGCGATTAAGCACGGCGTGGCGATAGGGGCACATCCCAGTTTTCCTGACAGGGATAATTTTGGCCGCACGGCAATGGATCTCCCTCCTGAGACGGTGTATGCCCAGACGCTTTATCAAACGGGCGCGCTGGAGGCGATTGTGCGTTCCCAGCAGGGCGTGCTGCGCCATGTGAAACCCCACGGCATGCTCTACAATCAGGCGGCCAAAGATCCGGCTCTCGCGGATGCCATTGCCCGCGCGGTGCGGGACTGCAACCCGCAGCTCATCCTGGTGGGGCTGGCGGGGAGCGAGCTTATTCGCGCGGGACAGCGGCTGGGGTTAACCACCCGTCAGGAAGTTTTTGCTGACAGAGGGTATCAGCCGGACGGCAGCCTGGTTCCCCGTTCACTGCCCGGTGCGCTTATTACCGATGAATCACAGGCGCTGGCGCAAACGCTGGCGATGGTATGTGAGGGCTCGGTAAAGGCAATTGATGGTTCAACGGCCAGAGTCCAGGCGGATACGGTGTGTTTACACGGCGATGGTGAGCATGCGCTGCAGTTTGCACGCCGCTTACGGACGGCCTTTGCGGAGCAGGGTATTCTCGTGAGTGCATGACATAACGATAAGGACAGAAAAATGCCTGAAGGCCCGGAGATCCGCCGTGCAGCGGATAGCCTCGAGGCGGCGATAAAGGGCAAACCGCTGACGGATGTCTGGTTTGCTTTTCCTCAACTGAAACCGTTTGAAGCCCAGCTGGTGGGGCAGACGGTGACGCACATTGAAACGCGCGGCAAAGCGCTGCTCACGCATTTCTCCCATAACCTGACGTTATATAGCCATAATCAGCTGTACGGCGTTTGGCGCGTGGTGAAGGCAAACGAGCAGCCGCAAACAACCCGCGTGCTGCGCGTCAGGCTCCAGACGGCAGACAACGCGGTTCTGCTCTACAGCGCATCCGATATCGAAATGTTAACGCCAGAGCAGCTGCTCACTCATCCGTTCCTGCAGCGCGTCGGGCCGGATGTGCTGGATATGAGCCTGACCCCGGGCGAGGTGAAAGCCCGTCTGGTGTCACCTCGGTTTCGTAACCGACAGTTTTCCGGATTGTTGCTCGATCAGGCGTTTCTGGCTGGATTAGGAAATTACCTGCGGGTGGAAATCCTCTGGGAAGTGGGCCTGGCGGCGCAGCATAAGGCATCGCAACTCAGTGATGAACAGCTGGAGGCGTTATCCCACGCACTGCTGGATATCCCGCGCCTGTCCTACAACACGCGTGGCGTGGTGGATGACAACAAGCACCATGGGGCATTGTTCCGCTTTAAGGTGTTTCATCGTGAAGGGAAGGCGTGTGAGCGGTGCGGCGGGTTAATTGCGAAAACCACGCTGTCATCGAGACCGTTTTACTGGTGTCCGCACTGCCAGAAGTAAAATGAAAACGGTAACCCAGGGGGTTACCGTTTTTAATGTCTTCACTCTCTCGGAGTAAGAGAGGGATGGGGTGAGGACATCAGGCCACACCCCGTTAACATCAGCGTTTGATGTCAGACTTAAAATCACGCTGCTCGTAGCCAGTATACAGCTGACGAGGACGGGCGATTTTCATGCCTTCGCTGTGCATTTCGTTCCAGTGCGCAATCCAGCCAACGGTACGTGCCATGGCGAAGATCACGGTGAACATGGAAGACGGAATGCCCATCGCTTTCAGAATAATGCCAGAGTAGAAATCGACGTTCGGGTAGAGTTTCTTCTCGATGAAGTACGGGTCGTTCAGCGCAATGTGCTCAAGCTCCATCGCCACTTCCAGCAGGTCGTCTTTCGTACCCAGCTCTTTCAGCACTTCGTGGCATGTTTCACGCATAACGGTAGCGCGTGGGTCGTAGTTTTTGTACACACGGTGACCGAAGCCCATCAGACGGAAGGAGTCATTCTTGTCTTTCGCGCGACGCACGAATTCAGGAATGTGCTCAACGGAGCTGATCTCTTCCAGCATCTTCAGTGCCGCTTCGTTCGCGCCGCCGTGCGCCGGTCCCCACAGGGAGGCGATACCCGCAGCGATACAGGCGAACGGGTTCGCGCCTGAAGAGCCTGCGGTACGGACGGTGGAGGTGGAGGCGTTCTGTTCGTGGTCGGCGTGCAGGATCAGAATACGGTCCATCGCACGTTCCAGCACCGGGTTCACTTCGTACTCTTCACACGGCGTGGAGAACATCATGCGCAGGAAATTACCGGCGTAGGAGAGGTCGTTACGTGGATAAACAAACGGCTGGCCGATGGAGTATTTGTAACACATCGCTGCCATGGTCGGCATTTTGGACAGCAGGCGGAACGCCGCGATATCACGGTGACGTGGATTATTCACGTCCAGCGAGTCGTGGTAGAACGCTGCCAGCGCGCCGGTAATACCGCACATCACTGCCATTGGGTGAGAATCACGACGGAAAGCATGGAACAGACGAGTGATCTGCTCATGAATCATGGTGTGACGGGTGACGGTGGTTTTGAATTCATCGTATTGTGCCTGCGTCGGTTTTTCGCCGTTCAGCAGGATGTAGCACACTTCCAGATAGTTGGATTCGGTGGCTAACTGATCGATGGGGAAGCCGCGATGGAGCAGGATACCTTCGTCACCATCAATGAAGGTGATTTTGGATTCGCAAGATGCGGTAGAGGTAAATCCAGGGTCGAAGGTGAATACACCTTTAGAACCCAGCGTACGGATATCAATAACATCCTGACCGAGCGTGCCTTTTAGCACATCCAGTTCAACAGCAGTGTCACCATTTAGGGTGAGCGTTGCCTTTGTATCAGCCATTTACGGTCTCCTTAGCGCCTTATTGCTTAAGACTGCCAATTACCGGATTTGCATTCTGCTGATTTCTCACCGTTACCAGTTTGTTATTTGGCTTACCGCTCAGCTCACGAGGAGAAACCAGGGTACAGAGCTATGGCGCCTTGCAGGTAAAAACATGAAAAATCAGTGAAACAACAGCAAATCAGTGTCTTCGCAGTCCGAATTATTCAAACCTGTATATCACTAATAACTGTCCTGATAACTTCGGTCAATACCATCACACTGTTACATAACTATTTGTCAGGTGAAAGTGAGACCTCATAACTTTTGCGCATTATATGCCTTTTCTGATGACGTTTGTAACAATATTGTTTAACATTTGTCAAATCAGATGATTAAAAATTAAAAAGATGTTGTTATCGTGACCCTGATCACTGTTCCAGAGAAAACCCGACAAACTGTATGTAGGTTAATTGTAATGATTTTGTGAACGGCCTATACTGCCGCCAGGTCTCCGGAACACCCTGCAATCCCGAGCCACCCAGCGTTGTAACGTGTCGTTTTAGCATTTGGAAGCAATGTTTTGCATGACGCGCAGTTATAGAAAAGGAACGCTGTCTGACCCGCATCGCAGTCCGGAGGAAGGAAACAATAAGAACAGCATGTGGGCGTTATTCATGATAAGAAATGTGAAAAAACAAAGACCTGTCAATCTGGATCTCAAAACGATCCGGTTCCCTGTAACAGCAATAGCGTCCATTCTGCACCGCGTTTCTGGTGTGATTACGTTTGTGGCGGTCGGCATTCTGCTGTGGTTACTGGGTACCAGCCTCTCTTCTCCTGAAGGATTCCTCCAGGCCTCTGCCATCATGAACAGCTTCTTCGTGAAATTTATCATGTGGGGCATTCTGACTGCGCTGGCGTACCACGTTGTCGTGGGCATTCGTCATATGCTGATGGACTTTGGCTACCTGGAAGAGACTTTCGAAGCCGGTAAACGCTCCGCTAATATTTCATTTGTATTGACTGTCGTGCTTTCACTTCTCGCAGGAGTTCTCGTATGGTAAGCAACGCCTCCGCATTAGGACGCAACGGCGTACATGACTTCATTCTGGTCCGTGCTACCGCCATCGTTCTCACCCTTTATATCATCTATATGATTGGTTTCTTCGCGACCAGCGGCACGCTGACGTGGGAAACCTGGAGTGGGTTCTTCGGATCTGCCTTCACCAAAGTGTTCACCCTGCTGGCTCTGTTCTCCATCCTTATTCATGCCTGGATTGGTATGTGGCAGGTGTTGACCGATTACGTTAAACCGCTGGCGATTCGCCTTCCTCTGCAGCTGGTCATTGTCGTTGCACTGGTGGTTTACGTTATTTATGGATTCGTTGTGGTGTGGGGTGTGTAATGAAACTGCCAGTCAGAGAATTTGATGCTGTTGTGATTGGTGCTGGTGGCGCAGGTATGCGTGCAGCACTGCAAATTTCCCAGAGCGGCCAGACCTGTGCGCTGCTCTCTAAAGTCTTCCCGACCCGTTCCCACACTGTCTCCGCGCAGGGCGGTATTACCGTTGCGCTGGGCAATTCCCATGAAGATAACTGGGAATGGCACATGTATGACACGGTCAAAGGTTCCGACTACATCGGCGACCAGGATGCTATCGAATATATGTGTAAGACTGGCCCGGAAGCGATTCTGGAGCTGGACCACATGGGTCTGCCGTTCTCCCGTCTGGAAAATGGCACCATTTATCAGCGTCCGTTTGGCGGCCAGTCGAAAAACTTCGGCGGCGAGCAGGCGGCACGTACCGCAGCTGCGGCTGACCGTACCGGTCACGCACTGCTGCACACGCTTTATCAACAGAACCTGAAAAACCACACGACTATTTTCTCCGAGTGGTATGCGCTGGATCTGGTGAAAAACGCCGATGGCGCCGTTGTGGGGTGTACTGCCCTGTGTATTGAAACCGGTGAAGTGGTCTACTTCAAAGCGCGTGCTACCGTGCTGGCGACCGGCGGTGCAGGCCGTATTTATCAATCTACCACCAACGCCCACATCAACACCGGTGACGGCGTAGGTATGGCTATCCGCGCCGGCGTACCGGTGCAGGATATGGAAATGTGGCAGTTCCACCCAACCGGCATCGCCGGTGCCGGCGTGCTGGTAACAGAAGGCTGCCGTGGCGAAGGGGGTTACCTGCTGAACAAACACGGCGAGCGCTTCATGGAGCGTTATGCCCCGAATGCGAAAGACCTGGCGGGTCGTGACGTGGTGGCGCGTTCCATCATGATCGAAATCCGTGAAGGACGCGGCTGTGACGGCCCATGGGGTCCACACGCGAAGCTGAAACTCGACCATCTGGGTAAAGAGGTTCTGGAATCACGTCTGCCAGGCATTCTGGAGCTGTCTCGTACCTTCGCGCACGTCGATCCAGTGAAAGAGCCTATCCCGGTAATCCCAACCTGTCACTACATGATGGGCGGTATTCCGACCAAAGTGACCGGCCAGGCGCTGACCGTGAACGAGCAGGGTGAAGACGTTGTTATCCCGGGCCTGTTTGCCGTCGGTGAAATTGCCTGCGTATCCGTACACGGTGCAAACCGTCTGGGCGGGAACTCCCTGCTTGACCTGGTGGTATTTGGTCGTGCGGTAGGTCTGCATCTGCAAGAGTCTATTGCCGAGCAGGGTGCGCTGCGTGATGCCACCGACGATGAAATTGATGCGTCGCTTGAGCGTCTGAACCGCTGGAACGGCAACCGTAATGGTGAAGATCCGGTGGAAATCCGCAAAGCGCTGCAGGAATGTATGCAGCACAACTTCTCGGTATTCCGTGAAGGGGATGCGATGGCCAAAGGTCTTGAGCAGCTGAAAGCGATCCGCGAGCGTCTGAAAAATGCCCGTCTGGACGACACGTCCAGCGAGTTCAATACCCAGCGCGTTGAGTGTCTGGAGCTGGATAACCTGATGGAAACGGCGTTCGCTACCGCGATGTCGGCAAACTTCCGTACCGAGAGCCGTGGCGCGCATAGCCGCTTCGACTTCCCGGATCGTGACGATGAAAACTGGCTGTGCCATTCCCTGTATCTGCCAGAGTCGGAATCCATGACGCGTCGTAGCGTCAATATGGAACCGAAACTGCGTCCGGCGTTCCCGCCGAAGATTCGTACTTACTAATGCGGAGACAGGATAATGAAACTCGAATTCTCAGTTTATCGTTATAACCCGGATGTAGATGATGCTCCGCGTATGCAGGATTACACCCTGGAAGCGGAAGAAGGCCGTGACATGATGCTGCTGGATGCCTTAATCCAGCTGAAAGAAAAAGATCCGACACTGTCGTTCCGTCGCTCATGCCGTGAAGGCGTTTGTGGCTCTGACGGTGTGAACATGAACGGTAAAAATGGTCTGGCCTGCATCACGCCAATTTCAGCGTTGCAGCGCGCGGGTCAGAAAATTGTTATCCGTCCTTTGCCAGGTCTGCCAGTCGTTCGTGATTTGGTGGTAGACATGGGGCAATTCTATGCACAATATGAGAAGATTAAGCCTTACTTATTGAATAATGGGCAAAATCCACCGGCTCGTGAGCACTTACAGTCTCCTGAGCAGCGTGAAAAACTCGATGGTTTGTACGAGTGTATTCTCTGTGCATGTTGCTCGACCTCTTGCCCGTCGTTCTGGTGGAACCCGGACAAGTTTATCGGCCCGGCCGGTCTGCTGGCTGCCTATCGCTTCCTGATCGATAGCCGCGACACCGAAACCGACAGTCGTCTGGAAGGACTGAGTGATGCTTTCAGCGTATTCCGCTGCCATAGCATCATGAACTGCGTCAGTGTATGTCCTAAGGGACTGAACCCGACGCGCGCCATCGGCCATATTAAGTCGATGCTGCTGCAGCGCAGTGCATAAGTAACAGGAGGGGAGCGTTGTTCCCCTCGCCCTGACCCTCTCCTGACAGGAGAGGGGATAAAATGTAGGAAACCTCTAAAAACTGCCCCGAGGTGCAGACAGTTTTTAAAGGTTCCTTCGCGAGCCCAAGACAACATAAGAGCTCGCAGGTGAACCCCGGCACGTACGTGTTGTACGTGGTAGTTTCTACGGCGAAAGTAAGCATAAAAATGCTTAAGGGATCACGATGCAGAACGGCGCAATGAAAGCCTGGCTGGACTCTTCTTACCTCTCTGGTTCAAACCAGAGTTGGATAGAACAGCTCTATGAAGACTTCTTAACCGATCCTGACTCAGTGGACGCAAACTGGCGTTCCATGTTCCAGCAGTTACCTGGCACTGGAGTCAAACCGGATCAATTCCATTCCAAAACACGTGATTATTTCCGTCGTCTGGCGAAGGATGCCTCACGTTACTCTTCTGCGATTTCCGACCCTGACACCAATGCGAAGCAGGTTAAAGTCCTGCAGCTTATCAACGCTTATCGCTTCCGTGGTCACCAGCATGCGAATCTCGATCCGCTGGGACTGTGGAAACAAGATCGTGTGGCGGATCTCGATCCGGCGTATCACGATCTGACCGAGGCCGATTTCCAGGAAAGCTTTAACGTAGGTTCCTTTGCCATCGGCAAAGACACGATGAAGTTGGGCGAGCTGATTGACGCGCTCAAGCAAACCTACTGCGGCTCCATCGGCGCGGAATATATGCACATCACCTCTACAGAAGAGAAACGCTGGATCCAGCAGCGCATCGAATCTGTGGCGGGCCACGCGAATTTCTCTGCTGAAGAGAAAAAACGCTTCCTCAGCGAACTGACCGCAGCAGAAGGCCTTGAGCGCTATCTGGGCGCGAAATTCCCGGGTGCGAAACGCTTCTCGCTGGAAGGCGGCGACGCGCTGGTACCTATGCTGAAAGAGCTGATTCGTCACGCGGGCAAAAGCGGTACCCGTGAAGTGGTGCTGGGTATGGCGCACCGCGGTCGTCTGAACGTACTGGTCAACGTGCTGGGTAAAAAACCGCAGGACCTGTTCGACGAATTCGCGGGCAAACATAAAGAACACCTCGGCACCGGTGACGTGAAGTACCACATGGGCTTCTCGTCTGATATCGAAACCGAAGGCGGTCTGGTTCACCTGGCGCTGGCGTTTAACCCGTCACACCTGGAAATCGTGAGCCCGGTGGTTATCGGTTCTGTGCGTGCGCGTCTGGATCGTCTGGACGAGCCGAGCAGCAACAAAGTTCTGCCAATCACCATTCACGGTGACGCGGCGGTCACAGGGCAGGGCGTGGTTCAGGAAACGCTGAACATGTCCAAGGCGCGTGGTTACGAAGTGGGCGGTACCGTTCGCATTGTTATCAACAACCAGGTGGGCTTCACGACCTCTAACCCACTGGATGCGCGTTCTACCCCGTACTGCACCGACATCGGTAAGATGGTTCAGGCGCCGATCTTCCACGTTAACGCGGATGACCCGGAAGCCGTGGCGTTCGTTACCCGTCTGGCGCTGGACTACCGTAACACCTTCAAACGCGATGTGTTCATCGACCTGTTCTGCTACCGCCGTCATGGCCACAACGAAGCTGACGAGCCAAGTGCAACGCAGCCGCTGATGTATCAGAAAATCAAAAAACACCCGACGCCACGTAAAATCTATGCTGACAAGCTGGAAGGCGACAATGTGACGACGCTGGAAGATGCGACCGAAATGGTCAACCTCTACCGCGACGCGCTGGATGCGGGTGAATGCGTAGTGAAAGAGCTGCGCCCGATGAACATGCACTCCTTTACCTGGTCGCCGTACCTCAACCACGAGTGGGATGAGAGCTACCCGAACAAGGTAGAGATGAAGCGCCTGCAGGAGCTGGCTAAACGCATCAGCACCGTACCAGACGCTATCGAGATGCAGTCTCGCGTAGCGAAAATTTATGCTGACCGTCAATCAATGGCAGCGGGCGAGAAGTTGTTCGACTGGGGCGGGGCGGAAACACTGGCTTACGCAACGCTGGTTGATGAAGGCATTCCTGTTCGTCTGTCCGGTGAAGATGCGGGCCGTGGCACCTTCTTCCACCGTCACGCGGTAGTTCACAACCAGACTAACGGTTCAACCTATACTCCGCTGCAGCATGTCCATAACGGTCAGGGTCAGTTCAAGGTATGGGACTCCGTTCTGTCTGAAGAAGCGGTACTGGCATTCGAATACGGCTACGCCACCGCGGAACCGCGCACCCTGACTATCTGGGAAGCGCAGTTCGGTGACTTCGCCAACGGTGCCCAGGTCGTTATCGACCAGTTCATCTCGTCCGGCGAGCAGAAATGGGGCCGTATGTGTGGCCTGGTGATGCTGCTGCCACACGGTTACGAAGGTCAGGGTCCGGAGCACTCCTCCGCCCGTCTGGAACGTTATCTGCAGCTCTGTGCTGAGCAGAACATGCAGGTCTGCGTGCCGTCCACTCCGGCTCAGGTCTACCACATGCTGCGTCGTCAGGCGCTGCGCGGTATGCGCCGTCCGCTGGTGGTTATGTCGCCAAAATCCCTGCTGCGCCACCCGCTGGCGGTGTCCAGCCTGGACGAACTGGCGAACGGCACCTTCCTGCCTGCCATCGGTGAGGTTGACGAACTGGATCCGCAGGCCGTTAAGCGTGTTGTGATGTGTTCTGGTAAGGTTTATTACGACCTGCTGGAACAGCGCCGTAAGAACGACCAGAAAGATGTCGCCATCGTGCGTATCGAACAGCTTTATCCATTCCCGCACCAGGCGGTGCAGGAAGCGTTGAAACCGTATGCTCACGTGCATGATTTTGTCTGGTGCCAGGAAGAGCCGCTCAACCAGGGCGCCTGGTACTGCAGTCAGCATCATTTCCGTGAAGTCATTCCATTTGGGTCTGCCCTGCGTTATGCAGGTCGCCCGGCCTCCGCCTCTCCGGCGGTAGGGTATATGTCCGTTCACCAGAAGCAGCAACAAGATCTGGTCAATGACGCGCTGAACGTCGATTAATTAAAGGATACATAATGAGTAGCGTAGATATTCTTGTTCCCGACCTGCCTGAGTCCGTAGCAGATGCGACCGTCGCCACCTGGCACAAAAAACCGGGCGATAGCGTTAAGCGCGATGAAGTGCTGGTAGAAATCGAAACTGACAAAGTGGTACTGGAAGTACCGGCTTCAGCGGATGGCATTCTGGATGCAGTCCTGGAAGACGAAGGGACAACCGTAACCTCCCGTCAGATCCTGGGTCGCCTGCGTGAAGGCAACAGCGCGGGCAAAGAGTCCAGCGCGAAGTCTGACGAAAAAGCGTCTACCCCAGCCCAGCGTCAGCAGGCCTCTCTGGAAGAGCAAACTAACGACGCGCTCAGCCCGGCGATCCGTCGCCTGCTGGCCGAGCACAACCTGGATGCGGTTGCCATTAAAGGCACCGGTGTCGGTGGTCGTCTGACCCGTGAAGATATCGAGAAGCACCTGGCGAAAGCCCCTGCTCAGGCAGAAGCTAAAGCGCCAGCAGCGGCAGCGGCGCCGGCAGCACAGCCTGCGCTGGGTGCCCGTAGCGAAAAACGCGTGCCGATGACTCGCCTGCGTAAGCGTGTGGCTGAGCGTCTGCTGGAAGCGAAAAACTCCACCGCGATGCTGACCACCTTCAACGAAGTGAATATGAAGCCAATCATGGACCTGCGTAAGCAGTACGGTGACGCGTTTGAAAAACGTCACGGTATCCGTCTGGGCTTTATGTCCTTCTACGTGAAAGCGGTTGTTGAAGCGCTGAAACGCTACCCGGAAGTTAACGCCTCTATCGATGGCGATGACGTGGTTTACCACAACTACTTCGACGTCAGCATGGCAGTCTCTACGCCACGCGGTCTGGTTACCCCGGTTCTGCGTGATGTCGATACTCTGGGTATGGCTGACATCGAGAAAAAGATTAAAGAGCTGGCTGTAAAAGGTCGCGACGGCAAGCTGACCGTAGACGATCTGACCGGCGGTAACTTCACCATTACCAACGGCGGCGTTTTCGGTTCACTGATGTCTACCCCGATCATCAACCCGCCGCAGAGCGCGATCCTGGGTATGCATGCCATTAAAGATCGTCCAATGGCGGTAGACGGCAAAGTGGAGATCCTGCCAATGATGTATCTGGCTCTCTCTTACGATCACCGTCTGATCGACGGCCGCGAGTCCGTGGGCTTCCTGGTTGCCATTAAAGAGCTGCTGGAAGATCCAACGCGTCTGCTGCTGGACGTCTAGTTTTAGCAGTCTTGCCCGGCGGCGCGTTGTCTGCCGGGCCTACAAAAGCACTACCTAACGATTACCTGAAGGATGGATAGAACACATGAACTTACATGAATATCAGGCCAAACAGCTGTTTGCCCGGTATGGCTTACCGGCTCCGGTGGGTTATGCCTGTACTACCCCGCGTGAAGCAGAAGAAGCCGCATCTAAAATCGGTTCCGGCCCTTGGGTAGTTAAGTGTCAGGTTCACGCTGGTGGCCGTGGTAAAGCGGGCGGTGTGAAGGTTGTTAAGAGTAAAGAAGAGATTCGTGCGTTTGCTGAACATTGGCTCGGCAAGCGTCTGGTAACGTACCAGACAGATGCGAACGGTCAGCCTGTCAACCAGATCCTGGTTGAAGCTGCAACTGACATCGCGAAAGAACTGTACCTGGGCGCGGTTGTTGACCGTAGCTCCCGTCGTGTGGTGTTCATGGCGTCTACCGAAGGCGGCGTGGAAATCGAGAAAGTGGCAGAAGAGACGCCACACCTGATCCACAAAGTGGCGATCGATCCGCTGGCAGGCCCTATGCCTTACCAGGGCCGTGAGCTGGCGTTCAAACTGGGTCTGGAAGGCAAGCTGGTTCAGCAGTTCACCAAGATCTTCATGGGTCTGGCCACCATCTTCCTGGAGCGCGACCTGGCGCTGATCGAGATCAACCCGCTGGTCATCACCACTCAGGGCGACCTGATCTGCCTCGACGGCAAACTGGGCGCTGACGGCAACGCACTGTTCCGCCAGCCGGATCTGCGTGAAATGCGCGACCAGTCTCAGGAAGACCCGCGTGAAGCGCAGGCTGCACAGTGGGAACTGAACTACGTGGCGCTGGATGGCAACATCGGCTGCATGGTTAACGGCGCAGGCCTGGCGATGGGCACCATGGACATCGTTAAGCTGCACGGCGGTGAGCCTGCAAACTTCCTCGACGTGGGCGGTGGCGCAACCAAAGAGCGTGTAACCGAAGCGTTCAAAATCATCCTCTCTGATGACAACGTCAAAGCCGTGCTGGTTAACATCTTCGGCGGTATCGTGCGTTGCGACCTGATCGCAGACGGTATCATCGGTGCGGTAGAAGAAGTGGGTGTTAACGTCCCGGTTGTGGTGCGTCTGGAAGGTAACAACGCTGAACTCGGCGCGAAAAAACTGGCTGACAGCGGCCTGAATATTATTGCAGCGAAAAGTCTGACGGATGCAGCTCAGCAGGTTGTTGCCGCAGTGGAGGGGAAATAATGTCAGTTTTAATTAATAAAGATACCAAGGTTATCTGCCAGGGCTTCACCGGTAGCCAGGGGACTTTCCACTCCGAACAGGCGATTGCCTACGGCACGCAGATGGTTGGTGGCGTAACGCCAGGTAAAGGCGGCACCACGCACCTGGGCCTGCCGGTATTCAACACCGTGCGCGAAGCAGTTGAAGCGACGGGCGCGACCGCGACCGTTATCTACGTTCCGGCTCCGTTCTGCAAAGACTCGATTCTGGAAGCGATTGACGCGGGCATCAAGCTCATCATCACCATCACCGAAGGTATCCCGACGCTGGATATGCTGACCGTGAAAGTGAAGCTGGATGAAGCTGGCGTGCGCATGATCGGCCCGAACTGCCCGGGCGTTATCACCCCAGGCGAATGCAAAATCGGCATCATGCCGGGTCACATTCACAAACCGGGTAAAGTGGGTATCGTCTCCCGTTCCGGTACGCTGACCTATGAAGCGGTTAAGCAGACTACCGACTACGGTTTCGGCCAGTCCACCTGTGTGGGCATCGGTGGTGACCCCATCCCAGGTTCTAACTTCATTGATATCCTGAAAATGTTCCAGGAAGATCCGCAGACCGAAGCGATCGTGATGATCGGTGAGATCGGCGGTAGCGCAGAAGAAGAAGCGGCTGCGTATATCAAAGAACATGTGACCAAGCCGGTCGTCGGTTATATCGCAGGTGTGACAGCGCCGAAAGGTAAGCGTATGGGTCACGCAGGCGCGATTATCGCAGGCGGTAAAGGTACGGCTGATGAGAAATTCGCCGCGCTGGAAGCCGCAGGCGTGAAAACCGTTCGCAGCCTGGCGGATATCGGCGAAGCACTGAAATCCATCATTAAGTAAATCCTCTCTGCTCCCTGTAAAAGGGAGCGTTGAAGTAATAAGTGTCCGTTTCGACATGGTTGGCCGCTGTAAAGCGGCCTTTTTTAATGCCTGCGTTTCGCGACCAGCGTGAATTTGTAATCGTCGCTGTTAAACACGTTACGGCTGTATTCAAACACCCGCCCATCCTTCAGAAAGCCGCGTGACACCTTTTCCAGTATCGGTTTTGCCGGATCCAGCGCCAGCGCGTCGATCGCCTCCTGTGAGGGCATGATCGGAACCAGTTCCTGTTCACTGCGATCGATAACCATCTTCTTGATCTGTTCGATGTAGTGATATTTGGAATTTTCCATCACCTCCCAGGTGAGGTCGGCGAACATCGCCAGCGGCATCCACGTCTCTTCCAGATTCACCGGTTTTTGCTTAATAAAGCGGACCCGTTTGACATGCCACACTTTGTCATCCGGGCGAATGTTAAGCGTCTCAGCCAGTTTCACATCCGCTTTGATCACTTCGAATGTTTTTACGTCGCTGTGGGTATCGACGTTTCGGTCCGCCAGTTTTTCATAAAAGCCGGTAAGCTGATAAATGTCGTAATTGACGCGCTCCTCTTTCACATAGGAGCCGCTGCCCTGAATGCTCTCGATAATCTGCTCTTCAGTGAGGAGCTTCAGTGCCTGCCTCACCGTGACGCGACTGACGCTAAATGTCTCCTGCAGGCTGGATTCCGTCGGTAACGCATCACCGGGTTTTAACTCACTGGCGGTAATTTTCTCGCGAAGCGCATCCGCTATCTGCCGGTACATCGGTTTATTGCCCATGTCGTCTGCCTTCTAATACCTTTTCACGGAATTATGCCTCCAGCACAGAATTTGTAAATAATACAAATTAAATACAAATTATCGGTGTTAGTGAAAATGATCACATAAAGGTATCAGTTCGTCTGTCACAATCGATCCTGAACAATTACCCTTGAGTGTGAGGATCCTGATGAACCTGACGACCCTGACCCATCCCGACGCTGTCTGCGTGCAGGCGCAGTACACCAGTCGTGATGAAGCAATACGCCAGCTCACGATGCGGCTGGTGACGCTCGGCAAAATTACCGACGGCAATGCGTTTTTAACCGAAGTCTTTCATCGGGAATCGCTAGGCCCTACCGCGCTCGGCGAAGGGCTGGCAGTCCCGCATGGTAAATCAGCGGTGGTGAAAGAGGCGGCTTTTGCCGTAGCCACCCTGTGTGAACCGCTGAGCTGGGAAGGCGTGGATGGCCCGGAAAATGTCGAGCTGATTTTCCTGCTTGCCATTCCGCCGGCTGAAGCTGGCTCAACCCATATCCAGGTGCTGACGGAACTTACTTCTCGTCTGGCGGATGAAACTCTTCGGGCGCGCGTCATGGCGGCTACCACGGCAGCAGCGCTACTCGCTGCGCTGGACGATGCGCCACAGGAAGATGACGCTGTCGCGTTCGTGGATGCGCCAACCATCGTTTGTGTAACTGCATGCCCCGCCGGCATTGCGCATACCTATATGGCAGCTGAGTATCTGGAAAAAGCGGGGCGTAAGCTTGGCGTAAACGTGGTGGTGGAAAAGCAGGGGGCGAACGGTATCGAAGGGCGGTTGACCGCGCAGCAGTTACGCACTGCGCAGGCCTGTATCATCGCTGCAGAAGTGGCTCTCAAAGAGAGCGAGCGTTTTCACGGCATTCCGACGCTGTCCGTGCCGGTAGCGGAACCGCTTCGCCATGCTGAAGCGCTTATTAAGCGTGCGTTGGCCTTACCCCCCGCGGGAACGGCTCGCCAGGTACACACCGGCAATGATGTGAGCAAAAGCCTTAAAACGGAGCTTAAGCAGGCCCTGCTCAGCGGTATTTCCTTTGCCGTGCCGCTGATTGTGGCGGGAGGCATGGTGCTGGCCGTCGCGGTATTGCTGGCACAGATGTTGGGATTACAGCATCTGTTTGAGCAAGAGAACTCATGGCTGTGGATGTATCGCAAACTCGGCGGGGGGATGTTAGGCACGTTAATGGTGCCGGTACTGGCCGCGTATACCGCCTACTCGCTGGCAGATAAACCTGCTCTGGCGCCGGGTTTTGCGGCCGGTCTTGCCGCTAATATGATCGGTTCAGGTTTTTTAGGGGCGATTGCAGGTGGCCTGATTGCCGGCTATCTGATGCGCTGGGTGAAAAACCATATCCGTCTGAGTCAGCGTTATAACGGCTTTTTAACCTATTACCTCTACCCGGTGATTGGCGTGCTGGGCGCGGGCAGCCTGATGCTGTTCGTGATCGGCGAGCCGGTCGCGTGGATCAACTCCTCCCTCACGGCATGGCTTAACGGGCTCTCCGGTGCCAATGCGCTGCTACTGGGCACTCTGCTCGGTTTTATGTGCTCGTTCGATTTGGGGGGACCGGTCAACAAAGCGGCCTATGCGTTCTGTCTGGGGGCGATGGCCAACGGCGTTTACGGGCCGTATGCCATTTTTGCTTCCGTCAAAATGGTCTCGGCTTTTACCGTCACGGCTTCAACCATGCTGGCACCGCATCTCTTTAAACCGTTTGAAATCGAAACCGGCAAGTCGACGTGGCTGCTGGGCCTTGCGGGCATCACCGAAGGGGCAATTCCGATGGCCATTGAAGATCCGCTGCGGGTGATTGGCTCGTTTGTTGTTGGCTCAATGGCAACAGGGGCAATTATCGGTGCAATGGGCATCGGGTTGTCTACGCCGGGAGCGGGCATCTTCTCTCTCTTTTTACTGCATGACGCGGGGATGGGGGGCGCGATCGCGGCGGCAGGCTGGTTTGGCGCTGCGCTGGGGGGAACGATGCTCTCTACGCTCATCTTACTGTTCTGGCGACGTCAGGGCGTAAAAAAAGGCAAATACCTGACGGAAGACGTCACGCCATAAATTCATTTACAGGAAACGAAGATGAAAGCTGTATCTCGCGTTCATATCACGCCACATATGCACTGGGACCGTGAGTGGTATTTCACCACCGAAGCGTCGCGGATCCTTTTGGTCAATAACATGGAGGAGATCCTGACCCGTCTGGAGCAGGACGAAGAGTATAAATACTACGTTCTCGATGGACAGACCGCGGTACTGGAGGATTACTTTGCCGTTGTGCCGGACAACCGGCCCCGGGTTAAAGCGCTGGTTGAGCGCGGAAAGCTGATTATCGGGCCGTGGTATACCCAGACCGACACCACGATAGTCAGCGGCGAATCGATCGTTCGCAATCTGATGTACGGGATGCGCGACTGCATGGAATTCGGTGAGCCGATGAAAATAGGGTATCTGCCGGATTCGTTTGGCATGTCCGGGCAACTTCCGCATATCTATAACGGCTTTGGTATCACCCGCACGCTGTTCTGGCGCGGATGTTCTGAGCGTCACGGCACCGATAAAACAGAATTTTTATGGCAGAGCGCAGACGGCAGCGAAGTTACAGCGCAGGTACTACCGCTGGGCTACGCGATTGGTAAGTACTTACCGGAGGATGAAGCGGGGCTGCGTAAACGGCTCGATACCTGGCTTACATTGCTGGAGAACGCTTCCGTGACGAAAGAGATTCTGCTGCCTAACGGTCACGACCAGATGCCCCTCCAGCAGAACATTTTCGCGGTGATGGATACCCTTCGAAAGATGTACCCGCAGCGGAAATTTGTGATGAGCCGATTTG
Source organism: Enterobacter sp. BNK-18 (assembly GCF_047456135.1). Classification (NCBI taxonomy): domain Bacteria; kingdom Pseudomonadati; phylum Pseudomonadota; class Gammaproteobacteria; order Enterobacterales; family Enterobacteriaceae; genus Enterobacter; species Enterobacter sp. BNK-18. The sequence goes on from NZ_CP179899.1 coordinate 499,563, forward strand.
AGGAGGTCTTTGAACATACTGAAGCGCACCGTGACGAACTGGCGACGCTGAAAGGGGAGTTTATCGACGGCAAATACATGCGTGTACACCGGACAATCGGCTCCACACGGATGGACATCAAAATTGCTCATGCCCGCATTGAAAACAAAATCGTGAATATCCTCGAACCGCTGGCGGCGCTCGCCTGGATGCTGGGCTTCGAGTATCACCACGGTTTGCTGGAGAAAATGTGGAAAGAGATCCTCAAGAATCATGCTCACGACAGTATTGGCTGCTGCTGCAGCGACAAAGTGCATCGTGAGATTATGGCCCGGTTTGCGCTCGCTGAAGACATGGCCGATAACCTCACGCGTTTCTCGATGCGCAAGATTGTCGACAATATGCCGCAAAGCGAGGCCGACAAGCTGGTGATGTTCAATCTGATGCCCTGGCCCCGTGAAGAGGTGATTAACACCACCCTTCGTCTGCGCGCGAGCCAGTTCCGGTTGCGGGATGATAAAGGCAATGAGATCCCCTGTTTTATTCGCCGCGCCCGGGAAATAGACCCGGGGCTGATTGACCGGCAAATCGTGCACTATGGTAATTACGATCCGTTTATGGAGTTTGATATCCAAATCTGTCAGATCCTGCCCGCGATGGGATACCGCACGCTTTACATCGAGCCCCAGGCTCCTGAAAAGAGGCTTCCCGCGAGGGCAAAAACGGATGCTCTGCTGGAAAACGCCTTCTGGCAAATTGATATAAATGACGATGGCACGCTGCGCCTGCGTGATAAAGAATCCGGACTTATTTATGACCGCGTACTGGAAATTGAAGAGGGGTCGGATGATGGCGATGAGTACGACTACTCGCCTTCCCGGGAAGAGTGGCGGCTCACTTCAGCGCACGGGCAGCATCATGTTGAGGTGAAACAGGAAGCCTGGCAGAGCAGGGCGGTGATCCAGCATCGCATCGCCGTTCCGGCAAACCTGGTCGAGCGGTCGGCCCGCCTGCGCAATGGCGCTCTTGCGGTTGAATTTGAGGTTACTCTCAGCCATAACAGCAGGCGTGTAGATGTTGTGGCGCGTCTGGATAATCAGGCTGACGATCACCGGGTCCGCGTGCTTATCCCGACGCCGTTTATGACGGAGCAGGTACTGTCAGATACGCAGTTTGGCTCCATAACGCGCCCGGTTCGCGATGACGCGATGGCTAACTGGCAAGAAGAGGGCTGGAAAGAGGCACCGGTTCCCGTCTGGAATTTACTTAACTACGCCGTGCTGCAGCAGGAACGAAACGGGCTCGCCCTGTTCACAGAAGGGTTACGCGAATTTGAAGTGGTGGGGGAGGCGGAAAAAGCGTTTGCTCTGACCCTTTTACGCGGTGTGGGCGTGCTGGGAAAGGAAGATTTGCTGTTGCGCCCGGGCCGACCGTCCGGCATAAAAATGGCCGTTCCGGACTCGCAGCTTCGGGGCAGGCTCGATTGCCGTTTTAGCCTTCTGAGTTTTAGCGGCTCTCCCGAGAACGCCGGCGTTGCTCAGCAGGCGAAAGCGTGGCTTACCCCCGTCCAGTGTTATAACAAAATCCCCTGGGATGCCATGAAACTTAACCGTGCGCCGTTCAGCACGCCGGACAGATACAGCCTGCTGACCCTTTCGCCGACAGGCTGTGTTATGAGCGCGATAAAAAAGGCGGAGGATCGGGACGCGCTTATCCTTCGTCTGTTTAATCCGTCGGAGTCTGTGTCCTGTGATGCCTCTTTATCGTGGAATCAGGCGCTTAAAGGCTGTTGCGAGACGAATTTAAATGAACAGGTACTGGCAGGCAGGGGAGAAGAAAAGGGCATTACGGGCCTGTTCAGGCCTGGGCAATCGCGGACTTTTAGCCTGAAAACGGAAAGGTAGCGTCTGAAGTGAACAAAAGGCTGCGCGCAGGGCAGCCTTTTTTATTGAATAGTCACATTGTGGTGTTAATTTTAAGCGTGTCGCAGGTAAAATAAATGTAATTATCTGCCGCTATCGTCGCACAATGGAAAAAAAACGCGCTGACGACTACCTTTATACGTTAACGCGAATGTAAAGATGCGTTGTTCTTCAGCGTTAAAATAAATCACGTCTGTTTATATTCTTTCTTGCTTTTGATAACTCCAAATATCTCGTCGTACACATAGCATTAACAAGGTTTTTACCATTCACACTACATTTAAACATGGTTAACAGAAACGGTGCTTTTTGATTTAAATCAAAGTTTAATCCTTGGAAAAAGGTGTCGAAAGGCGGTAAATTGTCCCCGATCAAAATGGCTGAAAAGTGGTAATTTTGCTATAAATTGATCGCCGTCGAAAAACGTAAATGTGATTCAATAAAAACCTGTTTATTGTAAGGGTTTTGCAGCGTATTATATTTGCGGGATCAATTTGAGTTTTTTATTAACGTATTTGTAACCTATCGTCATTGCTTTTATCCTTTCTCAGGCTAAGCGCGACGACATGGATGCGAATAATTTGTATTGGGGCATGTGTGTGAATCCTTTTCTAACGGGGTTCACTCTCGGAGTCTTCATGCGATGAGCAAGGAGTCATGATGTTAGATATAGTCGAACTGTCGCGCTTACAGTTTGCCTTGACCGCGATGTACCACTTCCTGTTTGTGCCACTAACGCTCGGTATGGCGTTCCTGCTGGCCATCATGGAAACGGTCTACGTCCTCTCCGGCAAACAGATTTATAAAGATATGACCAAGTTCTGGGGCAAGTTGTTTGGTATCAACTTTGCACTGGGCGTGGCTACCGGTTTGACCATGGAGTTCCAGTTCGGGACTAACTGGTCTTACTATTCTCACTACGTTGGGGATATCTTCGGTGCGCCGCTGGCCATTGAAGGTCTGATGGCCTTCTTCCTCGAATCCACCTTTGTAGGTCTGTTCTTCTTCGGTTGGGACCGTCTGGGCAAAGTCCAGCATATGGCGGTGACCTGGCTGGTGGCACTCGGTTCGAACCTGTCCGCACTGTGGATCCTGGTCGCGAACGGCTGGATGCAGAACCCTATCGCGTCTGATTTCAACTTCGAAACCATGCGTATGGAGATGGTCAGCTTTGCCGAGCTGGTGCTGAACCCGGTCGCACAGGTTAAATTCGTTCACACCGTGGCGTCTGGCTATGTGTGCGGCGCGATGTTTGTACTGGGCATCAGCTCTTACTACATGCTGCGTGGTCGTGACTTCGCGTTTGCTAAGCGCTCCTTTGCTATCGCTGCAAGCTTCGGTATGGCTGCAATCCTCTCTGTTATCGTGCTGGGTGATGAATCCGGTTACGAAATGGGTGACGTGCAGAAAACCAAACTGGCCGCTATCGAAGCCGAATGGGAAACCCAACCCGCGCCTGCTGCCTTTACTCTGTTCGGTGTTCCCGACCAGGATGCACAGGAAAACCGCTTCGCCATTCAAATTCCTTACGCGCTCGGCATCATTGCCACCCGCTCCGTTGACAAGCAGGTGACGGGTCTGAAAGAGCTGATGGTGCAGCATGAAGGCCGTATCCGTAACGGTATGAAAGCTTACGCGCTGCTGGAGCAGCTGCGTGCGGGTTCTACCGACCAGGCCGTGCGTGACCAGTTCAACGATGTGAAGAAAGATCTGGGTTACGGTCTGCTGCTGAAACGCTATACCCCGAACGTCTCCGACGCGACGGAAGCGCAAATCCAGATGGCGACCAAAGACTCCATTCCACGCGTGGCGCCACTGTACTTCGCATTCCGTATCATGGTGGGCTGCGGCATCATCATGCTACTGATCATTGCGGCGTCCTTCTGGTCCGTGATTCGTAACCGCATCGGTGAGAAAAAATGGCTGCTGCGTACCGCGCTGTATGGTATCCCACTGCCGTGGATTGCTATCGAATCCGGCTGGTTTGTTGCGGAATATGGCCGTCAGCCATGGGCGATCGGTGAGGTGCTGCCAACGGCGGTAGCGAACTCCTCTCTGACTGCAGGCGATCTGATCTTCTCCATGCTGCTGATTTGTGGTCTGTACACCCTGTTCCTGGTGGCTGAACTGTTCCTGATGTTCAAGTTCGCGCGCCTTGGCCCAAGCAGCCTGAAAACCGGTCGCTATCACTACGAGCAGTCCGGTGCGACTACTCAGCCGGCACGCTAAGACAGGAGTCATCAAATGATCGATTATGAAGTATTGCGTTTTATCTGGTGGCTGCTGGTCGGTATTCTGCTGATCGGTTTCGCAGTCACTGATGGTTTCGACATGGGGGTGGGGATGCTCACCCGTTTCCTCGGTCGTAATGACACCGAACGTCGAATCATGATTAACTCCATCGCCCCGCACTGGGACGGTAACCAGGTGTGGCTGATCACCGCAGGCGGCGCGCTGTTCGCTGCCTGGCCGATGGTCTACGCGGCTGCGTTCTCCGGTTTCTATGTGGCGATGATTCTGGTGCTGGCTTCTTTATTCTTCCGTCCGGTTGGTTTCGACTACCGTTCCAAGATTGAAGACACCCGCTGGCGCAACATGTGGGACTGGGGCATCTTCATTGGTAGCTTCGTTCCACCGCTGGTGATTGGCGTGGCGTTCGGTAACCTGCTGCAGGGTGTACCGTTCCACATCGATGAATACATGCGTCTTTACTACACCGGTAACTTCTTCCAGCTGCTGAATCCGTTTGGTCTGCTGGCAGGCGTGGTGAGTGTGGCAATGATCATTACTCAGGGTGCGACCTATCTGCAGATGCGTACCGTAGGTGAATTGCATCTTCGCTCTCGTGCAACGGCGCAGGTTGCTGCGCTTATTACCCTGGTGTGCTTCGCACTGGCCGGCGTATGGGTGATGTACGGTATCGACGGTTATGTCATTACGTCTGCAATTAACCACACGGCACCGTCTAACCCGCTGACGAAAGAAGTGGCACGACAGGCTGGCGCGTGGCTGGTGAACTTCAACAATATGCCTGTTCTGTGGGCTATTCCGGCTCTGGGTGTGTTGCTGCCGCTGCTGACGATACTGACGTCACGTCTGGAAAAAGGTGCCCTGGCATTTGTATTTTCCTCACTGACGCTGGCGTGCATTATTCTGACTGCAGGTATCGCGATGTTCCCATTCGTCATGCCGTCCAGCACGATGATGAATGCAAGCCTGACCATGTGGGATGCAACGTCCAGCCAGCTGACGCTTAACCTGATGACGTATGTTGCTTGCGTGTTCGTACCGATTATCCTGCTGTACACCGCCTGGTGTTACTGGAAAATGTTCGGTCGTATCACGAAAGAAGATATTGAAAGCAACACTCATTCTCTGTACTAAGTAAGGAGCTGAATATGTGGTATTTCGCATGGATTTTAGGGACGCTTCTTGCCTGTGCATTTGGTGTCATTACTGCCCTGGCGCTTGAGCACGTCGAAGCGTCTAAAGCAGGTGAAGACAAACACTAATGAACATTATCGCGACGCTTTACGCGGTAATGGATAAGCGCCCGTTAAGGGCGCTTTCTTTAGTGATGGCATTACTGCTGGCAGGTTGTATCTTCTGGGACCCTTCGCGCTTTGCAGCGAAGACCAGCGAGCTTGAGATCTGGCACGGCTTCCTCATTATGTGGGCGGTGTGCGCAGGTGTGATCCACGGCGTAGGCTTTCGTCCGAAAGCGCTGCACTGGCAGGGGATTTTCTGCCCACTTATCGCCGATCTGGTGCTTCTCGCTGGCTTGATTTTCTTCTTCTTCTGAATAAGAAATGTCCGTTAATGATATGGGCTTACCCTGGCCCATAAAAATTTACTCTCCGTTTACTTTCTCCCATTCCAAACCATCTTTCCCGCGCGTATAGTAGCGAAGTTTAAAAGCTCTAACTTTTGTTGCATTACCGGGATGTAAAGTGAATACAACGCTGTTTCGATGGCCGGTTCGTGTCTATTACGAAGATACCGATGCCGGGGGTGTGGTTTACCACGCCAGCTACGTTGCTTTTTATGAACGGGCACGCACAGAGATGCTGCGCCATCATCACTTTAGTCAACAGGAGCTGTTGGCTGAGCGAGTTGCCTTCGTGGTTCGCAAGATGACGCTTGAGTATTTTGCGCCTGCCAGACTCGACGATATGCTCGAAGTCCAAACTGAAATTACATCAATGCGCGGAACCTCAATGGTTTTCACGCAGCGGATAGTCAATGCAGAAAATACGGTACTGAACTCAGCTGAAGTCCTGATCGTCTGTGTTGATCCAACCATAATGAAGCCTCGTGCGCTTCCTAAGTCTATTGTCGCGGAGTTTAAGCAGTGACTGACATGAATATCCTTGATTTGTTCCTGAAGGCAAGCCTTCTGGTTAAACTTATCATGTTGATTTTGATTGGTTTTTCAATCGCATCCTGGGCCATCATCATCCAGAGAACGCGTATCCTCAATGCGGCTGGCCGTGAAGCAGAAGCGTTTGAAGATAAGTTCTGGTCGGGTATTGAGCTTTCTCGTCTGTATCAGGAAAGCCAGGGACGCCGTGATAACCTCGTAGGCTCCGAACAGATTTTCTATAGCGGATTCAAAGAGTTTGCTCGTTTGCATCGCGCAAACAGCCACGCGCCTGAAGCGGTTGTGGAAGGTGCCTCGCGTGCGATGCGTATCTCCATGAATCGCGAGCTGGAAAACCTTGAAACGCATATTCCTTTCCTGGGAACCGTTGGTTCCATCAGCCCGTATATCGGTCTGTTTGGTACGGTCTGGGGGATTATGCACGCCTTTATCGCCCTGGGGGCGGTGAAGCAGGCGACGTTGCAGATGGTTGCCCCGGGTATTGCAGAAGCACTGATTGCGACCGCTATCGGTCTGTTTGCGGCGATCCCGGCGGTTATGGCTTACAACCGTCTGAACCAGCGCGTGAATAAACTGGAACTGAACTACGACAACTTTATGGAAGAGTTCACCGCGATTCTGCACCGTCAGGCGTTTACCAGTACCGAGAGTAACAAGGGGTAAACCATGGCCAGATCGCGTGGACGAAATCGTCGCGAGCTCAAGTCCGAAATCAATATCGTTCCACTGCTGGACGTTCTGTTGGTACTACTGCTGATCTTCATGGCGACAGCACCCATCATTACCCAGAGCGTGGAGGTTGATCTGCCGGATGCGACAGAATCACAGGCGGTAAGCACCAATGACGATCCTCCGGTCATCATTGAGGTTTCCGGTGTAGGGCAATACAGCGTAGTGGTAGAAAAAGATCGTATGGATCAACTGCCACCTGAGCAGGTTATTGCTGAAGCGCAGCGACGTCTGGAGTCAAATCCGAAAACGGTCTTCTTAATCGGTGGCGCGAAAGACGTACCATACGATGAAATTATTAAAGCGCTGAACTTGCTACATAGCGCGGGCGTTAAGTCAGTTGGCTTAATGACTCAGCCTATTTGATCATCTGCGTAGTTTTTGGGAACCGATAGTGTCAAAGGCAACCGAACAGAACGACAAGCTTAAGCGAGCGATAATCGTCTCCGCAGTGCTGCACGTTATTCTTTTTGCAGTGCTGATCTGGAGTTCGTTCGACGAGCACATTGATGCATCATCGGGCGGCGGTGGAGGCTCTTCCATTGACGCCGTCATGGTGGATCCCGGTGCGGTAGTGCAGAACTATAACCGCGAGCAACAGCAGAAGGCGAGTGCAAAACGGGCTGAAGAGCAGCGTGAAAAACAGGCGCAACAGCAAGCGGAAGAACTGCGTGAAAAGCAGGCCGCTGAGCAGGAGCGACTGAAGCAGCTTGAGAAAGAACGTTTGCAGGCGCAGGAAGCGGCGAAAGAGCAGGCGGAACAGCAGAAGCAAGCTGAAGAGGCCGCGAAGAAAGCTCAGGAACAGCAGAAGCAGGCGGAAGAGGCGGCAGCCAAAGCCGCGGCGGACGCGAAAGCACAAGCTGATGCCCAGGCAAAATTAGCGGCGGAAGCGGCGAAGAAAGCCGCAGCCGATGCTCAGAAGAAAGCTGAAGCCGAAGCGGCGAAGAAAGCCGCTGCTGATGCTCAGAAGAAAGCTGAAGCGGAAGCGGCAAAAAAAGCAGCTGCTGATGCTCAGAAAAAAGCTGAAGCGGAAGCCGCGAAGAAAGCCGCTCAGGAAGCAGAGAAGAAAGCTGCTGCCGATGCTGCGAAGAAAGCGGCTGCTGCCGAGAAGGCTGCAGCAGAAAAAGCGGCCGCTGCTGAAAAAGCCGCAGCAGAGAAGAAAGCCGCCGCCGAGAAAGCGGCTGCTGACAAAAAAGCTGCAGCAGAAAAAGCTGCTGCCGATAAGAAAGCAGCTGCAGAGAAAGCCGCCGCCAAAAAAGCGGCCGCCGCTGAGAAAGCCGCGGATGCCGCTGGCGTTGACGATCTCCTGGGCGATCTGAGTTCTGGTAAGAATGCGCCGAAAGCGGGCGGTGGTGCGAAAGGCAGTGGTCAGCCCTCTAAAGACAGTGGTACTTCTGGTGCCAATGGTGGGGCGACGGGTGCTGATATCAGCGCTTATGCTAAGCAAATTCAGGTTGCGATTCAGAACCGCCTGTTTGATGCAAGCATCTATCAGGGCAAACAATGTGTACTGCATATCAACCTTGCGCCAGACGGTAGGTTGAAAAGCGTGACCTCTGAAGGGGGCGATCCTGCGCTTTGTCAGGCAGCATTGGCCGCTGCAAGGTCGGCGAACATTCCTAAACCGCCTAGTGAGGCTGTTTATGAACGGATAAAAGATGCCAAACTGGACTTTAAACTGTAATCGACTGTCCTTACGGAAGTATGAAAAACAGTCTATTGTCCTAACGAGTGTTTAGTAGTTTTGTCTATTTGGGTTTGTTAACATTCTGCTAAATTATCGTGGGTAAGGTTACCCGGATAAGGGAGATATGATGAAGCAGGCATTACGTGTAGCATTTGGTTTTTTAATGCTGTGGGCAGCAGTACTGCACGCAGAAGTACGTATCGAGATCACCCAGGGGGTGGATTCGGCACGCCCAATCGGTGTTGTTCCGTTCCAGTGGGCCGGTCCTGGCGCTGCGCCTGAAGATGCCGGTGGCATCGTTGCGGCTGACCTGCGTAACAGCGGTAAATTCAACCCATTAGATCGTTCTCGTCTGCCTCAGCAGCCGGGCAGCGCGCAGGAAGTACAGCCTGCCGCATGGTCTGCACTCGGTATCGATGCTGTCGTTGTTGGTCAGGTTACACCTAACCCGGACGGCTCTTACAACGTTGCATGGCAGCTGGTTGATACCGGCGGTGCACCGGGTACCGTTCTGGCACAGAACTCTTACAAGGTCACTAAACAGTACCTGCGCTACGCGGCACACGCTGCCAGCGATGCGGTATTTGAAAAACTGACCGGCATTAAAGGTGCGTTCCGTACCCGTATTGCTTATGTGGTACAGACCAATGGCGGTCAGTTCCCGTATGAGCTGCGCGTATCTGACTACGATGGTTACAATCAGTTCCTGGTGAAACGTTCTTCTCAGCCGCTGATGTCTCCAGCCTGGTCTCCGGACGGTTCTAAACTGGCTTATGTTACCTTCGAAAGCGGTCGTTCAGCGCTGGTTATCCAGACGCTGGCTAACGGTGCTGTTCGCCAGGTTGCGTCGTTCCCTCGTCACAACGGTGCGCCTTCGTTCTCTCCGGACGGTACCAAACTGGCGTTTGCGCTCTCTAAAACCGGTAGCCTGAACCTGTACGTGATGGACATTGGCTCTGGTCAAATTCGCCAGGTGACCGATGGTCGCAGCAACAACACCGAACCGTCCTGGTTCCCGGACAGCCAGAACCTGGCATTTACGTCTGACCAGGCAGGTCGTCCACAAATCTATAAAGTGAACGTCAACGGCGGTGCTCCACAGCGTATTACCTGGGAAGGTTCGCAGAACCAAAACGCGGACGTGAGCAGCGACGGTAAATTTATGGTAATGGTCAGCTCCAACGGTGGGCAGCAGCACATTGCCAAACAAGATCTGGTAGCGGGTGGCGTTCAAGTTCTGTCGTCAACGTTCCTGGATGAAACGCCAAGTCTGGCACCTAACGGCACTATGGTAATCTACAGCTCTTCTCAGGGGATGGGATCTGTGCTGAATCTGGTTTCTACAGATGGGCGTTTCAAAGCGCGTATTCCGGCAACTGATGGACAGGTAAAATCACCTGCCTGGTCGCCGTATCTGTAAATAATAATTAATTGATTACTAAAGGAATCATAGAAATGCAACTGAACAAAGTGCTGAAGGGGCTGATGATCGCTCTGCCTGTAATGGCAATCGCAGCGTGTTCTTCTAACAAGAATGCAAGCAATGACCAGAGCGGCGAAGGCATGATGGGTGCCGGTACCGGTATGGACGCGAATGGCAATGGCAACATGTCTTCTGAAGAGCAAGCGCGTCTTCAGATGCAGCAGCTGCAGCAGAACAACATCGTTTACTTCGATCTGGATAAATACGACATCCGTTCTGACTTCGCTGCGATGCTGGATGCTCACGCTAACTTCCTGCGTAGCAACCCGTCTTACAAAGTCACCGTAGAAGGTCACGCGGACGAACGTGGTACTCCAGAGTACAACATCTCCCTGGGTGAACGTCGTGCTAACGCCGTTAAAATGTACCTGCAGGGTAAAGGCGTTTCTGCTGACCAGATCTCCATCGTTTCTTACGGTAAAGAAAAACCTGCAGTACTGGGTCACGACGAAGCGGCTTACTCCAAAAACCGTCGTGCCGTACTGGTTTACTAAGAGAATTGCATGAGCAGTAACTTCAGACATCATCTGTTGAGTCTGTCGTTACTGGTTGGAATAGCGGCCCCCTGGGCCGCTTTTGCTCAGGCACCAATCAGTAGTGTCGGCTCAGGCTCGGTAGAAGACCGGGTCACTCAACTCGAGCGTATTTCTAACGCTCACAGCCAGCTTTTAACCCAACTCCAGCAACAACTTTCCGACAACCAAAACGATATTGATTCTCTCCGTGGTCAGATTCAGGAAAGCCAGTATCAGCTTAACCAGGTTGTGGAACGTCAGAAGCAAATCTTGCTGCAGATGGATAGTCTCAGCAGCGGTGGCGCAGCTGCGCAGCCAGCAGCAGGCGATCAGAGCGGTGCGGCGACGTCGACCCCTGCTCCTGCGGCAGATGCTTCGGCCTCGACGGGAGCGCCTGTTCAGAGCGGTGACGCGAATACGGACTACAACGCGGCCATTGCCCTGGTACAGGATCAATCTCGTCAGGATGACGCTATCGTTGCGTTTCAGAACTTTGTGAAGAAATACCCTGATTCTACTTATCTGCCAAATGCAAATTATTGGCTGGGTCAGCTGAATTACAACAAGGGTAAAAAGGACGATGCGGCGTTTTATTTTGCCTCAGTGGTGAAAAATTACCCGAAATCGCCAAAAGCGCCTGATGCGATGTTTAAAGTCGGTGTCATCATGCAGGACAAAGGTGACACTGCGAAAGCGAAAGCGGTTTATCAGCAGGTGGTTGCTAAATTCCCTGGCACCGAAGGTGCGAAGCAGGCGCAAAAACGTCTGAATTCGATGGGATGATTATCGCATGACCAGAAATCGCGTTATTTCTGGTCGTGCAGCATGATTCGTAAGCAGTTAAGTGATCTTCATCGAAATTTTTGTTGCGCTGAATTCTTAAATCAGTAATATATGCCGCCGTTGCCACGGGATATCAAACAACGTGAAAACAGCGTAAAAGTGGGTCGTTAGCTCAGTTGGTAGAGCAGTTGACTTTTAATCAATTGGTCGCAGGTTCGAATCCTGCACGACCCACCACTTAAAGCAGTTCCGGTAGTACAGAGTGGGTGATTAGCTCAGTTGGTAGAGCATCTCCTTTACACGGAGGGGGTCGGCGGTTCGAGCCCGTCATCACCCACCACTCCGGGTCGTTAGCTCAGTTGGTAGAGCAGTTGACTTTTAATCAATTGGTCGCAGGTTCGAATCCTGCACGACCCACCAATTTTAATGTCTTACTCAGATATTAAACGTGAAGGATAACGTTGCAACAGCAACGGCCCGTAGGGCGAGGCAAAGCCGAGTCATCCTGCACGACCCACCAGGTTATTGGTATGAGTAAAAATTCAGGCAACACCCAAGCGGGTCGTTAGCTCAGTTGGTAGAGCAGTTGACTTTTAATCAATTGGTCGCAGGTTCGAATCCTGCACGACCCACCAGCCTGAATAGATTTGCAGTACATCCCGCAAGGGGTCGTTAGCTCAGTTGGTAGAGCAGTTGACTTTTAATCAATTGGTCGCAGGTTCGAATCCTGCACGACCCACCAATGTAAAAAAGCGCCCTAAAGGCGCTTTTTTGCTATCTGTATTCCGCATATTTTGACCTTGCAGGTCGACTCCGGCGAAGTCGCCATCCGATGCGTGCTACGCACACCTATTTCCGGTGACTTTTTCTCGCAAATTCGCTATCTTGTTTAGTATACAAAACACATTTGCCGTCCGTTTTGCTATGTCATGCAAAAGAAAGGCAATAATGTTAAGCCAGTAAAACGAGAAGCCATAATGAGCGTGATGTTTGATCCAGAAGCCGCAATCTATCCCTTCCCGCCAAAGCCTGTCCCTCTGAGTCAGGATGAGAAGCAGTTTTACCGTGAGAAGATCAAACGTCTTCTCAAAGAGCGAGATGCAGTGATGGTTGCACATTACTACACCGACCCGGAAATCCAGCAACTGGCGGAAGAAACCGGGGGCTGCATCTCTGACTCTCTGGAGATGGCACGCTTTGGTGCCAGACATCCTGCTTCCACGTTACTGGTCGCAGGCGTTCGCTTTATGGGTGAAACCGCAAAGATTCTCAGCCCTGAAAAAAACATTCTGATGCCAACGCTACATGCGGAGTGTTCACTCGACCTCGGCTGTCCGATTGATGCGTTCTCGGCCTTCTGCGATGCCCATCCGGACCGTACCGTGGTGGTCTATGCCAATACCTCTGCCGCAGTGAAAGCGCGGGCAGACTGGGTCGTGACGTCAAGCATCGCCGTTGAACTGATTGAGCATCTGGACAGCCTGGGCGAGAAAATCATCTGGGCGCCTGACCGCCATCTCGGCAATTACGTGCAGAAGCAGACCGGCGCTGACGTGCTTTGCTGGCAGGGTGCCTGTATTGTTCATGATGAATTTAAGACGCAGGCGCTCTCGCGCATGAAGGCGCTTTACCCGCACGCAGCGATCCTTGTTCACCCGGAATCACCGCAGTCCATTGTCGACATGGCGGATGCCGTGGGATCCACAAGCCAGCTTATCAATGCTGCCAGGACGCTGCCGCACAAGCAGCTCATCGTGGCAACCGACCGCGGTATCTTCTATAAGATGCAGCAGGCCGTGCCTGAGAAAGAGCTGCTTGAAGCACCAACGGCGGGCGAGGGGGCGACGTGTCGTAGCTGCGCGCACTGCCCGTGGATGGCGATGAACGGCCTGAAAGCTATTGCTGAGGGGCTGGAGAAAGGCGGAGCAGCGCATGAAATCCATGTGGATGCTGCTCTGCGTGAAGGTGCGTTAATTCCGCTTAACCGCATGCTGGATTTTGCGGCTACACTACGTACTTAATTCAATACGCCCTGGGGAAAAGATGGATTTTTTTAGCACACAGAACATTCTGGTTCATATACCGATTGGTGCAGGTGGCTATGACCTGTCATGGATTGAGGCCGTGGGTACGCTGGCTGGGTTATTGTGTATCTGGCTGGCAAGCCTGGAGAAGATCAGCAACTACGCGTTCGGGTTAATTAACGTTACGCTCTTTGCGATTATCTTCTTCCAGATCCAGCTGTACGCCAGCCTGCTTTTGCAGTTGTTCTTCTTTGCGGCGAACATTTACGGTTGGTACGCGTGGTCGCGGCAGAACAGCCAGCAGGAGGCAGAGCTGCAAATCCGCTGGCTGCCCTTACCGAAAGCTATCGCCTGGTTTGTCGCCTGCGTTGTCGCCATTGGTTTAATGACCGTCTATATCAACCCGGTGTTTGCATTCCTGACCCGTGTCGCGGTGTCGGTCATGTCTGGCCTCGGGCTGAATGTCGCTATGCCATCACTCCAGCCGGATGCTTTCCCGTTCTGGGACTCCTGCATGATGGTGCTGTCGATTGCTGCGATGATCCTGATGACCCGTAAATACGTTGAGAACTGGCTGCTCTGGGTCGTCATTAACGTCATTAGCGTGGTTATTTTTGCACTTCAGGGCGTCTATGCGATGTCGCTGGAGTATCTGCTGCTGACCTTCATTGCCCTGAACGGGAGCCGGATGTGGATTAACAGCGCGCGTGAGCGAGGCTCTCGCGCGCTTTCGAACTAATGATGGTGATGATGTGAATGGCCGGACTGCGCCTCGTTCAGGTGGCAGTCCGGGCCGTTACAGGGCTGGTACTCCATCTGGATGGTGGCGTGGCCAATCTCATAATGATGTTCGAGAAAGTGCTGGATGCGCTCAAGCAGGCCATCATGGTCATGGGTAGGGATCACCTGGACGTGCAATGTCATGACCGGTTTCTCACCCACCAGCCAGACATGGACATGATGCACATTGCGCACTTCGGGTACGGAACGACGCAGGTTGCGTTTAAGCTCGGCAATGTCCACGGATGCCGGCGCCCCTTCAAGCAGTTCATTCACGCTCTCCTTCAGCAGCCGCCAGGCACTGCGCAATACCAGACACGATACCAGCACGGACAGAATCGGGTCGACGGGCGTCCAGCCGGTATAAAGGATCACCAGCGCGGCCACAATAGCACCGACGGAACCCAGTAAATCGCCCATGACATGCAGGGCCGCAGCGCGCACGTTGAGGTTCTTTTCCCCGCTGCCGCGATGCAAAATCCAGAACGCCAGAAGATTCGCCAGTAGACCTGCTACGGCGATAACCATCATTGTCGCTCCGGCGACCGGCTGTGGGTGACGAAAGCGCTGTATGGCTTCCCAGACGATAAGAAGGGTGATAACCACCAGAGCAATAGCGTTAACAAACGCCGCCAGAGTGGTCAGTCGCAGCCAGCCAAAGGTATGACGCGCGTTAGGCGGACGACGGGCAAACTGCACGGCCAACAGAGCGAAGAGCAGGGCGGCGGCATCGGTAAGCATATGTCCGGCATCCGCCAGAAGCGCCAGAGAGCCGGAAACCAGGCCACCAATGACCTCGATAACCATAAACGTTGCCGTGACGCCGAAGGCCAGCATAAGGCGTTTAGCGTTGTCATCGCCAGGAGACGGGGTGTGTGAATGCGTGTGCGCCATATCAGTTTTCCTTGTTGTTATTGTTTTTAGTGTAGCGTTTTTAATGGCTTACTCCAAAAAGAAAGGAGAGCCAGAGCTCTCCTTTTACGTTAACATCCGTCACGGATTATTGGGTTGTGCCATCCGTTTTGGTATTGGCATCGTCGCCCACTTTGTCATTCGAATTCGGACACTTACCGTCTTTGCACATGGTGTTCTTATGCATTTCATCGGTACTCATCGTGTCATGATTCATGGTGCCAGAGCCGCTACTGTCCGGATGCAACATCGTGCCTCCGGTATTAGTGTTCCCGGTATTGATCTGGCTGTTATCGACATTATTCGGGGCGATATTCTGTTTTGCATCAGGGGCGACCTGACCCGCCGCCGCCGCGGCATTTGCATCACCGTTGTTATCTGTTGAGCCCGTCTCAGCGGCAAGGACGCTGCCGCTTGCCAGGGTAAGGGAGGCTGTGAGGAAGAGGGTTGCCAGTTTCGTCATTTTCATCTTGGTGCTCCTGTTCTTATCGTTACGCTGGATAACATTTTCCAACAGTGCATCTTTTTCAGAGGCGAAAGATTCCGTCATACGGACTTACGTCAGTATGGAATCGCGTTTAATCAAACAAAAGTGGTTGTTACAGTTAAAAAGCTTAGGTTAGATCTCGTTTTTCGCTATTTTGTGGCGATTTTTAGGTGAATTCCAGGAATTATCTGCGTGAAGTGTAAAACCGTGTTTACACTTTCTGGTCGGCAAGTTAGATTGAAAGGATTGCTTTCATTACTAAAGATATGGCAGAGCTGGAAAGAAAATGAATTATCAGAACGACGATTTACGTATTAAAGAGATCAATGAGTTATTACCTCCTGTAGCACTCCTTGAGAAATTCCCCGCCACTGAAAATGCCGCAAACACGGTGTCTCATGCTCGTAAAGCGATCCATAAGATCCTGAAAGGTAATGACGATCGTCTTCTGGTGGTGATTGGCCCTTGCTCAATTCACGATCCTGCTGCGGCCAAAGAGTACGCAGCAAGATTGCTCCAGCTTCGCGAAGAACTGCAAGGCGAGCTGGAAATTGTCATGCGTGTTTACTTCGAAAAGCCGCGTACGACCGTTGGCTGGAAAGGGCTGATTAACGACCCGCATATGGATAACAGTTTCCAGATCAACGACGGTCTGCGTATTGCGCGCAAACTGCTGCTGGAGATCAACGACAGCGGTTTGCCGGCTGCCGGTGAGTTCCTCGACATGATTACGCCGCAATATCTGGCGGATCTGATGAGCTGGGGCGCAATCGGTGCGCGTACTACAGAATCTCAGGTTCACCGCGAACTGGCGTCAGGTCTCTCGTGTCCGGTTGGTTTTAAAAACGGTACCGATGGCACCATTAAGGTGGCAATTGACGCCATCAATGCCGCCGGGGCACCGCACTGCTTCCTGTCCGTCACCAAATGGGGTCACTCCGCCATTGTGAATACCAGCGGTAACGGTGACTGTCATATTATTCTGCGTGGCGGTAAAGAGCCGAACTACAGCGCAAAACATGTGGCAGACGTGAAGGTCGGGCTGGAAAAAGCGGGTCTGCCACAACAGGTGATGATCGACTTCAGCCATGCCAACTCCAGCAAGCAGTTTAAAAAGCAGATGGAAGTCGGCGCCGATGTTTGTCAGCAGATTGCCGGCGGTGAGAACGCGATTATTGGCGTGATGATCGAAAGCCATCTGGTGGAAGGTAACCAGAATCTGGAAGGCAGCGAGCCGCTGGTTTACGGCAAGAGCGTCACGGACGCCTGCATCGGCTGGGACGATACGGATGTCCTTCTGCGTCAACTGGCGAATGCGGTAAAAGCGCGTCGCGGCTGAGTTTCAGGAGCCAAATAAAAAAGCGTGGATTGCTCCACGCTTTTTTTATGTCCAGCGAAAATTATTTCGCTTTACCCTGGTTCGCTACAGCCGCGGCTTTTGCAGCGATCTCATCAGCGTTGCCCAGATAGTAATGTTTGATTGGTTTGAAGTTTTCGTCGAACTCATACACCAGCGGAACGCCAGTTGGGATGTTCAGTTCGAGGATCTCGTCTTCACCCATGTTGTCCAGGTATTTCACCAGCGCACGCAGGGAGTTACCGTGAGCTGCGATGATCACGCGCTCGCCGCTTTTCAGGCGTGGCAGAATGGTTTCGTTCCAGTAAGGCACAACGCGGTCGATGGTCAGCGCCAGGCTCTCGGTCGTTGGCAGCTCAGCATCCGTCAGTTTCGCGTAACGCGGGTCGTGGCCCGGGTAGCGCTCGTCATCTTTGGTCAGCTCTGGTGGGGTTACCGCGAAGCCGCGACGCCACTGTTTAACCTGCTCGTCACCGTATTTTTCAGCGGTTTCCGCTTTGTTCAGACCCTGCAGCGCACCGTAGTGACGCTCGTTCAGTTTCCAGGATTTCTCAACCGGCAGCCAGGCCTGATCCAGTTCGTCCAGAACGTTCCACAGTGTATGGATGGCACGTTTCAGCACAGAGGTGTAAGCAAAATCAAAGCTGAAGCCTTCAGCCTTCAGCAGTTTACCTGCTGCTTTTGCTTCGCTTACGCCTTTTTCTGACAGATCAACGTCGTACCAACCGGTAAAGCGGTTTTCGTTGTTCCACTGGCTTTCGCCATGACGCACCAGGACCAGCTTAGTTACAGCCATATCGTACTCCTCATAAGCTTTATTGAATGATAACAATTCTCATTATATTGCCGTGACAGTGCCAGCAGCAACGCTTAACCCTAACCATAGCGAAAATAGTCTCTGAGTGTAAGATGCTTGTGAATCCAGGGTTATGATTTTGTCTGCGATCGGCGCTATTTTCAGCAAGACGGAGAGAAAAAGCCCTCCGCAAGGAGGGCTGGGAATTATGAATGCGGGATGAAATGATATTCTGTCACGCTAACGTACTCTTCACCCGGGCGCAGCACACAGTCCGGCTGTGGCCATTCTGGATGGTTCGGGCTGTCCGGCAGGAACTCGCTTTCCAGCGCCAGCCCTTGCCAGTCGCTGTACTCTTCATGTTCGCGTGCCGTGGTGCCGCCAAGGTAGTTGCCTGAATAGAATTGCAGGGCAGGGGCCGTGGTGTAGACCGTCATCTGCAGTTTCTCATCCGCAGACCAGACCTGCGCGGCAGGCTGAGTCACATCGCCTTTCGCCTGCAGCAGGAACGCGTGGTCATAGCCTTTCACCTTGCGCTGATCGTCATCGCTCAGGAAATCCTGTGCGATGGTTTTTCCGTTGCGAAAATCAAAGCTGGTACCGCTGACGGCCTTGAGCCCCTGATACGGGATCCCCATTTCATCCACCGGCAGATAGGCATCGGCCAGGATCTGGAGCGTGTGATTACGCACGTCGCACTGGTTGCCGTCCAGGTTGAAATAAGCGTGGTTGGTCAGATTGACCGGGCACGGCTTATCAACTTTCGCGCGATATTCAATGGCGATACGGTTATCGTCAGCCAGCGTGAAATGCGCGAACGCGGTGAGGTTACCGGGGAATCCCTGGTCACCGTCACGCGAGTCCAGTGAGAACAGCACTTCGCGGTCGTTTTGCTGAGCGATTTTCCAGCGGCGCTTATCGAACCCTTCAGGTCCACCGTGCAACTGGTTTTCGCCCTGACTGGAAAGCAACGAGTAACGCTCGCCATCAAGTTCGAAAGCGCTTTTCGCGATGCGGTTAGCATAACGGCCGACAGACGCGCCAAGATAGGCGGACTGATTGACATACTGCTCAGGCGACGCGCAGCCAAGCAGGGTTTCACGTACGCTGCCATCAGGCATTGGTACACGAGCGGATAGCAAAGTGGCACCCCAGTCCATTAACGTAACCACCATTCCTGCGCTGTTGCGCAGGGTTAACAGGCGATACGGCAGGCCATCCGGGGCAAGGGTTGGCGTTTCGTTTAGCACTGTCCTGCTCCTTGTGATGCTTTACACACGTAGAAAGTTTCTTTAATACCTGTTTTCGCTTCGTACTGTTTTTCCACCGCCTGCTGGACGGCAGGGACGAGCTCTTCCGGCATCAGGGCAACAATGCAGCCACCGAAGCCGCCGCCGGTCATGCGCACACCGCCTTTATCGCCAATCGTGGCTTTGACGATGTCCACCAGGGTATCGATTTGCGGAACGGTGATTTCAAAATCATCGCGCATGGAGGCGTGAGATTCTGCCATCAGTTCACCCATACGTTTCAGGTCGCCTTTCGCCAGCGCGGACGCCGCTTCAACGGTACGGGCATTTTCCGTCAGCACATGGCGAACGCGTTTCGCCACTACCGGATCCAGTTCGTGCGCCACTTTATTGAACTCGTTGAGCGAAACGTCACGCAGCGCAGGTTGCTGGAAGAAGCGTGCGCCGGTTTCACACTGCTCGCGGCGGGTGTTGTACTCACTGCCCACCAGCGTGCGTTTAAAGTTGCTGTTAATAATTACCACAGCTGCGCCTTTTGGCAAGGGAACGGCTTTGGTACCCAGAGAGCGGCAGTCGATAAGCAAGGCATGCTCTTTTTTACCCAGCGCAGAGATCAGCTGGTCCATGATGCCGCAGTTACAGCCCACAAACTGGTTTTCCGCTTCCTGACCATTCAGGGCGATTTGTGCCCCGTCCAGTGGCAGATGATAAAGCTGCTGGAAGACGGTACCCACGGCGACTTCCAGCGACGCGGACGAGCTTAACCCGGCGCCCTGAGGCACGTTTCCGCTGATGACCAGATCAGCGCCGCCCACGTTTTTATTACGTTTCTGCAGGTGTTTTACCACGCCGCGCACGTAGTTAGACCATTGCTGGCTGTCGTGGGTAACGATGGGTGCATCGAGGGAAAACTCATCCGTCTCATTGTTGTAATCCGCTGCAATAACGCGGACTTTGCGGTCATCGCGCTTAGCGCAGCTAATGACCGTCTGGTAATCAATGGCGCACGGCAGAACGAAACCATCGTTATAGTCGGTATGTTCACCAATCAGGTTCACGCGGCCAGGTGCCTGAATGACATGGGTGGCAGGGTAGCCAAATTTCTCAGCAAACAGGGATTGTGTTTTATCTTTCAGACTCATTTTTTAGACTCCTGATTCGCGATAATGGACGTCACTCACAGCCCGCAGGCGTTCTGCAGCCTGTTCTGCCGTCAGGTCACGCTGGGTTTCTGCCAGCATTTCATAGCCCACCATGAATTTACGTACCGTCGCAGAGCGCAGCAGCGGCGGATAGAAATGGGCATGCAACTGCCAGTGTTGATTCTCTTCACCGTTAAACGGAGCGCCATGCCAGCCCATTGAATAGGGGAAGGAGCACTGGAACAGGTTGTCATAACGGCTGGTCAGTTTCTTCAGTGCCAGGGCGAGGTCATCGCGCTGTGCGACGCTCAGATCGGTGATGCGCAGAACCTGTGCTTTTGGCAGAAGCAGCGTCTCAAATGGCCATGCTGCCCAGTAAGGTACGACGGCCAGCCAATGCTCGGTTTCCACCACCGTTCGGCTGCCATCGGCCAGTTCACGACGGGTGTAATCCACCAGCATCGGCGATCCGTTTTCCGCGAAATAGGCTTTTTGCAGACGGTCTTCACGCTCGGCTTCGTTTGGCAGGAAACTGTTGGCCCAGATCTGACCGTGCGGGTGCGGGTTAGAGCAGCCCATTGCCGCGCCCTTGTTTTCGAACACTTGTACCCACGGGTAGGTCTGGCCCAGTTCAGCAGTTTGCGTCTGCCAGGTGCTGACGACCTCTTTCAGCGCGTCAACACTCAGCTCCGGCAGCGTTTTGCTGTGATCGGGCGAGAAACAGATAACACGGCTGGTGCCGCGCGCGCTTTCACAGCGCATCAGCGGGTCCTGGCTATCCGGCGCGTCGGGCGTGTCGGTCATCAGGGCGGCAAAATCGTTGGTGAAAACGAAGGTGCCTTTGTAGTCCGGGTTTTTATCGCCCGTCACACGCGTGTTGCCCGGACACAGGAAGCAGTCCGGGTCGTGCTGGGGAAGCGTCTGTTTTGCAGGCGTCTCTTGCGCCCCCTGCCAGGGGCGCTTGGCGCGATGCGGAGAAACCAAAATCCATTGCCCGCTTAGCGGGTTAAAACGACGATGCGGATGATCGACGGGATTGAACGAAGTCATGACGGATCCTTAGTCCGGATAACCTTGTGGATGGCGAGACTGCCAGTGCCAGGTATCCTGTGCCATTTCATCAAGCGTGCGGGTGACACGCCAGTTAAGCTCTTTATCGGCTTTGGAGGCATCGGCCCAGTAAGCCGGGAGGTCGCCTTCACGGCGCGGTGCGAAGTGATAATTCACAGGCTTACCGCAGGCCTTACTGAAGGCATTCACGACGTCCAGCACGCTGCTGCCGATCCCGGCGCCGAGGTTGTAAATATGCACGCCTGGCTTATCGGCCAGCTGCTGCATTGCCGCCACGTGGCCGTCGGCCAGATCCATGACGTGGATATAATCACGCACACCGGTACCGTCTTCGGTTGGATAATCATTACCGAAAATAGCCAGTGACTCACGGCGGCCAACGGCCACCTGGGCGATGTACGGCATCAGGTTATTCGGGATGCCCTGTGGATCTTCACCCATATCGCCTGACGGATGGGCGCCAACCGGGTTGAAGTAGCGCAGCAAGGCGATGCTCCATTCAGGCTGCGCTTTTTGCAGATCGGTGAGGATCTGCTCCACCATCAGTTTGCTTTTGCCATACGGGCTTTGCGGCGTACCGGTCGGGAAGTTTTCAACGTAAGGGATTTTTGGCTGATCGCCGTAGACGGTTGCGGAAGAGCTGAAGATAAAGTTTTTAACGTTCGCTGCGCGCATGGCGGAGATCAAACGCAGGGTACCGTTGACGTTGTTGTCGTAATACTCCAGCGGTTTCGCGACGGATTCACCCACCGCTTTCAGGCCGGCGAAATGGATCACCGTCTCAATGGCATGGTCGTGAAGGATCTCGGTCATCAACGCTTCATTGCGGATGTCGCCTTCCACGAAGGTCGGTTGTTTACCGCCAAGACGTTCAATCACAGGCAGCACGCTGCGCTTACTATTGCACAGGTTGTCGAGGATGATGACATCATGACCGTTTTGCAGCAGCTGCACGCAGGTATGACTACCAATGTAACCGCTACCACCTGTTACCAGAACTCGCATATTTCGCTCCATTGGGCTTATGGTATGTAATAACCATAGCATAACAGAGACGCGAAAAGTGTGACATGGGATAAAATAGTGGAATCGTTTACACTGCTTTTAAAATCCGTTTTTTGGCGGCAATGCGACATTGTAGATCAAAGGGATAGGGAAGTCTTTGTGCAGGTTATCCGAAAAAACGGAGGGGCAGAGCCCTCCGGGGTTAATCGATTTTGCTCAGCAGGTACTGATAGCGTTCACCGTCGGGCACAAACTCGAGGCGGTGCGTAATGCAGGACGGGGCATCTTCGGCATGATGGGAAACGAACAGCAGCTGCGTTTCGCCTTCGCTAATCAGGACATCCACAAAACGGCGGATCAGCTGGCGGTTTAATGGGTCCAGCCCCTGTAGCGGTTCGTCGAGGATCAGAAGGGTCGGGTGTTTCACCAGCGCGCGAACGATCAGTGCCAGACGCTGCTGTCCCCACGAAAGGCTATGAAACGGCGCGTCAGCGACCCGGTTATCCATCCCCAGAATATCCAGCCACTGCTGGGCCAGCTTATGCTGTTTGTCCGAGACCGCCTGATAAATGCCGATGGAATCAAAATACCCGGACAGGATCACATTGCGCACCGTGGTGCTGACCCGGTAATCCAGATGCAGGCTGCTGCTGACATAGCCGATATGCTTTTTGATATCCCAGATCGTTTCACCGCTTCCGCGGCGGCGGCCAAACAGGGTGAGATCGTTACTGTAGCCCTGAGGGTGATCGCCGGTGATCAGGCTCAGCAGCGTTGATTTTCCCGCGCCGTTGGGGCCAACAATTTGCCAGTGTTCACCCGGGTTGACCGTCCAGCTGAGATGATTAAGGATCGGTCGATCGTCATACGCTACCACGCCATCACGCAGCACGATGCGCGGCTGGTGGGGATCTAACGCGTGGCGGGCAGAAGGTGCGTCCGGTTCCGGCAGCGTAATGCCGTCCAGGTTTTCACTGTGCGCCAGTTGGGCAATTAACGCCTGCTTAAGTAACGCCGATTTTTCGCCGGTTTCGGTCAGGTTGCAGTCAGCGAGCACGCCGGCGTTCTGAATAAACTCAGGAATTTCATCAAAACGGTTAAGCACCAGTACCAGCGTATAGCCCTGCTGGTTAAGCGAGCCGAGCAGGGTGGCCAGCTGTGCGCGGGACTGCACGTCGAGACCGTCGAACGGTTCATCCAGAATCAACAGTTCCGGCTCGCTCATCAGCGCCTGACACAGCAGCGTTTTCCGGGTCTCACCGGTCGAAAGGTATTTAAAGCGCCGGTTCAGCAGGGAGGTGATGCCAAACTGTTCTGCCAGATACGCACAACGGGCAGGATTGTTGACCTCATCCTGAATAATGTCTGCCGTCGTGCGGCCCGTATCCTCTTCGCCCGGGCTGAGTAAATCGGTGTTATTGCGCTGCCATTCATCGCTCACCAGCTTTTGCAGCTGCTCGAATGACAGGCGCGTCAGGCGCGTAAAGTTACACTGGTATTCACCTTTAAGGTGCGCGAGCTCTCCGCTCAGCGCACGGGCCAGCGCTGATTTCCCGCTTCCGTTTGTACCGACAAACGCCCAGCTTTCACCGGCGCGTATTGTTAAATCAGAAATCGTCAGCGTTCGGGTGTCGCTAAGACGAAACGTGCCTTGCGAAATATGCAATGATGACATGACTTATCCCATTTTTTGCAGCAACAGATGTCAGGGATACTCACTGTCGACACGCTTGTCAATGTGCTCAGCACAATGTGGCGATAATCACCCGGTCGGCGTTGAAATATGCGGTCACCACAGCACCTTCTTCTAATTCTGCGGCATCGCTGAGGGGAAGGGTTGCGCAGAGTTCTTGCCCGTCCGGCAGGGTCATCAGTACTTCACACTGCTCTTCACCGCGTTCAACGTGGCGGATGGCACCGCGTAGCTGGTTATCAGCGGCTTTTGCTTTTTCGGCATCGGCAGTGATATTCACCCACGGCGCTTTCAGTAACACCAGCACCTCTTTACCTTCATTCAGCGCCAGTCGATCTGCGCTTTGTGCGGTAATCGCGGCTTTCAGACGGGTTGTTCCATCGGCAAGCAGGATCTCAATATGACGCTGCACCTGGGCGTTATCGCCCGCCATCACCGTACCAAACCACTGGTTACGGGCGCTGGTTTGCAGCGAAAAGCGGGAAATGGCAGCCAGCAGGCTGTCCAGCGGGAGATTATCGTCGTCACTTAACACATCAAATGCTTTTTGCTGGATCTGCGCCAGCAGATCATACAGCTGAACCAGGCGCTGGCCGTAACGTGTCAGGATCGCACCTCCACCGCCTTTGCCGCCCGTGGCCCGGTCAACCAGCGTTTGCTCGCTCAGGGTGTTCATGTCGTTGATGGCATCCCAGGCGCTTTTATAGCTAATGCAAGCGTTCTTAGCCCCCTGGCTTATTGAACCGGTTTGTTCTATTTGTTTAAGCAGGGCGATACGTCGCGGATCGGCGAAAAGCTTCTGCTGTAGTCGTAGAGTGAGGAGAATTTCGGCCTGCATAACACTGTCCTGGCAAAAAGTGCATTGTGACCCAAATGGCGAAGGTCGCAAAGGGCACCGCACAAAAGGGGATGTTTTTCTCACTTTTCAGGGTAGAATAAGCTATTCACAATATCTGGAGAAAACCATGTTGGAATTGTTGAAAAGTCTGGTATTCGCCGTGATCATGGTACCAGTAGTGATGGCCGTTATCCTCGGTGCCATCTACGGCCTGGGTGAAGTGTTCAACGTATTTTCGAACATTGGTCACAGAGACCAGGCTAAAAAGCAGCATTAATTTCCCCCCGAAACGCCCGGCTTGCCCGGGCGTTTTGCTCTCAAGTATTTCCCTTTCTCGCCGATATTATTTAAAGCATCAGCTTGCTGTACCCCTTGAGCGGTACGATTTAACGCTGGGATCTCCCCGGAGTTACCGTTATATTAATGTGTATATAACGATACTCACAGGAGCTACAAATGGCACGTACATGGGCACGCCTTTTCGCAGGGGCAACGCTGACACTTTCGCTGAGCGGACACGCGCTGGCTAACGAGGGTAAAATTACCGTCTTTGCGGCGGCGTCGTTGACCAACGCGATGCAGGATATTGCGACAGCGTATAAAAAAGAGAAGAACGTCGAGGTGGTCTCCTCTTTTGCTTCTTCATCGACGCTGGCACGTCAGATTGAAGCGGGAGCACCGGCCGATCTGTTCATCTCTGCAGACCAGAAGTGGATGGATTACGCGGCTGAAAAGAAATCGATTGATGCAACTACCCGCGAAACATTGCTGGGGAATAGCCTTGTCGTGGTGGCGCCGAAAGCCAGTCAGCAAGGCGAAATCACTATCAACAAAGAGACCCCCTGGACCCGGCTGCTGAACGGAGGACGCCTGGCCGTTGGCGATCCGGAGCATGTACCAGCGGGGATCTACGCCAAAGAAGCATTGCAAAAACTGGGTGCCTGGGAGACGTTATCGCCCACACTGGCTCCGGCTGAAGATGTGCGCGGTGCTCTGGCGCTGGTTGAACGTAATGAAGCGCCGCTGGGGATAGTCTACGGGTCGGACGCCGTCGCCAGTAAAGGGGTGAAAGTGGTTGGTACGTTCCCGGAAGACTCCCACAAGAAAGTGGAATATCCTGTTGCGATTGTTGATGGACATAAAAATGCGACCGTGACGGCCTTCAGCGAATACCTGAAGGGACCCGAAGCGTCCGCAATCTTTAAACGTTACGGATTTACGACTCACTAATGATATTGACCGATCCTGAATGGCAGGCTGTCCTGCTGAGCCTGAAAGTCTCTTCCCTGGCGGTTACGCTGAGTTTGCCCTTTGGGATCTTCTTTGCCTGGTTACTGGTTCGCTGTAAGTTTCCCGGCAAAGCCCTGCTGGATAGCGTTCTTCATCTTCCCCTCGTGTTGC
Source organism: Enterobacter sp. BNK-18 (assembly GCF_047456135.1). Lineage (NCBI taxonomy): Bacteria > Pseudomonadati > Pseudomonadota > Gammaproteobacteria > Enterobacterales > Enterobacteriaceae > Enterobacter > Enterobacter sp. BNK-18. The sequence continues at coordinate 525,798 of NZ_CP179899.1, forward strand.
CACCGGTGGTGGTTGGCTACCTGCTGCTGGTGTCGATGGGGCGGCGCGGTTTTATTGGCGAATGGTTATATGACTGGTTTGGGCTGACGTTTGCGTTTAGCTGGCGAGGGGCGGTACTGGCGGCGGCGGTGATGTCATTCCCGCTGATGGTCAGGGCTATTCGCCTGGCGCTGGAAGGGGTTGATATCAAACTGGAACAGGCTGCCCGCACGCTGGGTGCCGGGCGCTGGCGCGTCTTTTTCACCATCACGCTCCCGCTTACGCTGCCGGGCATTATTGTCGGCACGGTACTGGCGTTCGCCCGCTCGCTGGGTGAGTTTGGTGCCACGATTACCTTTGTGTCGAATATCCCCGGTGAGACGCGAACGATCCCGTCAGCAATGTACACCCTGATCCAGACGCCGGGTGGAGAAGGTGCCGCGGCGCGGCTGTGCATTATCTCAATTGTGCTGGCGCTGGTCTCGCTGCTGGTTTCGGAATGGCTGGCGCGACTCAGTCGCGAGCGGATGGGGAAATAGTCATGCTCGAACTTCAGTTCACCCAGACGCTGGGAAATCATACCCTGACCCTTAACGAGACGCTGCCTGCGAGCGGCATTACCGCCATCTTTGGCGTATCAGGTGCAGGGAAAACCTCATTGATCAATGCCATCAGCGGGCTGACGCGACCGCAGTCCGGACGGATTGTGCTCAACGATCGTGTCTTAAACGACGTTGAGAACAAAATTTACCTGGCACCGGATAAGCGGCAAATTGGTTATGTTTTTCAGGATGCGCGATTATTTCCGCATTACAGCGTGCGCGGTAATCTTCGCTACGGCATGGCCAAAAGCATGGCCGCGCAATTTGATAAGCTGGTGGCGCTGCTGGGCATTGAGTCACTGCTGGACCGGCTCCCTTCATCGCTTTCTGGTGGTGAAAAACAGCGCGTAGCGATAGGCCGCGCGTTGCTCACCGCGCCAGAACTGCTGTTGCTCGACGAACCGCTGGCCTCGCTGGATATTCCGCGAAAACGTGAACTGCTGCCCTATCTTCAGCGCCTGGCACGCGAAATCAATATCCCGATGCTCTACGTCAGCCATTCGCTGGATGAGATCCTGCATCTGGCCGATAAAGTGCTGGTACTGGAAGAGGGCAGCGTTAAGGCATTCGGCAATCTGGAAGAGGTGTGGGGCAGCAGCGTGATGCACCCGTGGTTACCGAAGGAGCAGCAGAGCAGCATCCTTAAGGTGAGCGTGCTGGAACATCACCCGCATTATGCGATGACCGCACTGGCGCTGGGCGACCAGCATTTGTGGGTCAACAAAATCGACAAACCGCTGCAGTCTGCGTTGCGTATACGTATTCAGGCTTCAGATGTCTCTCTGGTGCTGCAAGCGCCGCTGCAGACCAGTATTCGCAATATCCTGCGCGCGAAAGTGGCGGAGTGTTTTGATGATAACGGTCAGGTTGAGGTGAAGCTCGAGGTGGGCAGCAAGACGCTCTGGGCGCGCATCAGTCCGTGGGCCAGAGATGAGTTAGGGATCAAGCCTGGCCTGTGGCTTTACGCGCAAATCAAGAGCGTCTCCATCACCACCTGATTACAGCAGGTGGGTATAAATATACTGCGCGATGCTGTCGGTGGTGTTATCACCAATCACGACGTTAGCACGCGCTTTTACCGCATCGTCGGCGTTGCCCATTGCCACGCCTGTACCGGCGGCCTCCAGCATGCTGATGTCGTTGTAGTTATCGCCAAAGGCAATCACATCCTGCATTGACCCGCCCTGTGACTCCACGAACTGCGTCAGACGCTTGCCTTTGCTGTTGCCTTTGCGGGCGATATCGACCTGGTCGTGCCAGGACCACTCGCACTCCAGACCCAGCGTTTGTTCAACGTGCGTCGCGAAGGCATTCAGTTTGGTGGTATCTTCATCCGTCAGCGCAAATTTCCAGATAGCATCGACATCCTGAGCCGTCTGGCGCAGGGAGGAAACCTGGGTAAAGACCGGACGCTGCGCTTCAGGCAGAGACAATGCCCAGTTGCTGGTGCGGATCACGTGGCCTGTCGGACGTTCATACACCATTGCGTTATCCACATACATCAGGCCGTGAATGGCATGCTCATCAAGCAGATCAATCAATTGCAGCGCCTGAGGCACGGGCAGCGGATCGGATTCTAAAACCTTTTTTGCCTGATAATCATACAAATAAGTGCCATTACAACAAATTGCAGGTGTATCTAACGCCAGTGCCTGATAAAAAGGATGAATGGCAACGTGATGTCGACCCGTTACGATAAGGAGTTGATATCCCACTTCCTGCGCGCGTTTGAGTGCTTCAAGGGAAGAGGGGAGAAGGGTTTTCTGCGGAGTAAGTAAGGTACCGTCTAAATCCAGAGCTATTACACGCGAGGTCATTTGTTTTTCCGGGTTAATATTGAATTTACGTTCTGAAGGGATGGTACACCGAGAGGCAAAGGCTTCAAAATTCCCGATGACAATTCAGCATTCACCGTCAAAAGTTAACTACTTTCATGCGCAGTGAGGAGTGAATATTCATGAAACAAACCGTTTATACCGCCAGTCCTGAAAGCCAGCAGATCCACGTCTGGCGTTTAAATACCGAGGGTACCCTCACGCTGGTTCAGGTTGTTGATGTGCCAGGTCAGGTGCAGCCGATGGTTATCAGCCCGGATAAACGTTTCTTGTACGTGGGTGTGCGCCCGGAGTTTCGCGTGCTGGCCTACCGCATCTCGCCGGACGACGGCGCGCTGACTTACACTGCGGAAGCACCTTTACCGGGCAGCCCAACGCATATCTCCACCGATCGCAAAGGCAACTTCATCTTCAGCGGCTCTTACAATGCCGGCTGTGTCAGCGTAACGCGTCTGGAAGCGGGCCTACCGCTTGAAACCGTGGAGGTGGTTGACGGGCTGGAAGGATGCCACTCGGCGAATATTTCTCCGGATAACCGTACGCTGTGGGTCCCTGCGCTGAAACAGGATCGTATCTGCCTGTTTACCCTGAGCGATGATGGGCACCTGGTGGCGCAGAATCCTGCTGAAGTGACCACCGTTGAGGGCGCGGGCCCGCGCCATCTGGTGTTCCACCCGAACCAACAGTACGCCTATGTGGTGAACGAGCTGAACAGTTCTGTTGACGTATGGGAACTGAAAGATCCTAACGGCAAGATTGAGTGCGTGCAGACGCTGGATATGATGCCGTCTGACTTCTCTGACACCCGCTGGGCGGCTGATATTCACATCACCCCGGATGGGCGTCATCTGTATGCCTGCGACCGTACCTCCAGCCTGATTACGGTATTCAGCGTTTCTGAAGACGGTAGCGTGCTGGCGATTGAAGGTTTCCAGCCTACCGAAACCCAGCCACGCGGGTTTAATATCGATCACAGCGGTAAATACCTGATTGCGGCGGGGCAAAAATCTCACCACATCGCGCTGTACGAAATCAAAGGTGCGCAGGGGCTGCTGGAAGAGAAAGGGCGTTACGCCGTCGGCCAGGGGCCAATGTGGGTGGTGGTAAACGCACACTAAAAGGCTTAAAACAAAAAACCTCGCAAATGCGAGGTTTTTTTATGCCCGGTGGGCACCGGGCGAGTACAGCAAAAGACATCAACGCATTCTTTTATTGCTTAGGCTCAGCAACCACTTTGCTACCCAGACCGCGGTTGTTGTATTCCCACATGCGGTTGAAGTTCGCGTCATTCAGGTTGCGTTGCACGTTACCTTTATCATCCACGCTACCGGTATTGCCGGAGAAAGGACGTTTGGAGATAGCGGCATCGGCCCATGGCTTAGCCATGTTGAAACCTTCGTTGATCACGCTGTCACGAATAACAACCTGACCGTTGGTGGCAGAGTCCACATCCAGCGAGCGGCCCAGCTGCGCGACGCCGTCACCGGACGCGTTAAAGCGGCTGTTAACGGCCAGGAAGCCGTAGAACAGGTTAGATTGCGTGGCAGGGGCAAACACATAACCTTCCTGCTGAGTGCGTGAATTCACCACGCGGAAATCGGTGTTCTCAAACACCACCGCGCCGCGACCGGAGACCAGATCCACGTCACCTTCAACGTAGCTGTTAGTGACCAGCGTACGGGTCAGACGGTTATTCTGCAGCGTGTTCTGAACACCGCTGTTTGTCACAAAGAAGGTGTTCTGACGGCCGAGAATATTCACGTTGTTGATCTGCACTTTATCGCCATCGCTACGCAGTGCAACGGCCTGGTGGTTACCGGCATCAACGCTATCGCCCAGGGTATTCTGAATGGTCAGGTTCTGCAGCTGCAGGCCATTATTCTGAGACCAGACGACCGCAGAACACATCACGCCGATGGTAGCTGCACGCTTGCTCTGGCAGTTGTCAAACATATACCACGCCGGTTTGCCTGGCATGTATTTACCCGCCGGGTTGACCAGGCGACGCCAGGTGTTGCTGTCGATTTCAGAATCAATCGCCAGACCAATTTTCACGTCGACCGCTTTCTCGCCTGTCCCGTAAAGGGTGATGCTGCCCGGTGCTGCCGGAACGTAAACGGTGCCTTCATATTCCCCAGGCAGGATCGCGATGTACTGGCGAGAGGCGCTGTGTTTGGTGATAGCCGCGTCAACCGCAGCCTGAATCGTCGTGTGCGTCACGCCCTGCGTACCTGCCGGACCGACAACGAAGTCAGGTTGTTTCGGCAGGTTAATAGAAGACGGTGTCCACGGCGCAGCGTTAGGGTCCATCGCCGAGAAGTAGTGTGCACGGTCAAAGTTCTTCGCTTCATCAGCGGACAAAATCGGGCGAGAGGCGGTACCCGGTGCAACCTGCTCAGAAGGCTGCTGGTCCGGTGGGGTAGAACTGCATGCGGATAATGTCACGCCAAAGGCGAGCGCTAACGCCAGACGGGAAATCCTGGAAATGTTCAAGGTAAAGCTCCTGGGTATGCAAGTCTTAACGGGATAGACGAAATAGCCTGCTTTTTTATACTAAGTTGAGCGAAACGGGAAGATAAAAAGGGTAAAAGATGCATTTTTTACCCGCGGGAGGCGGGAAAGTCATCACAAATAAATAACATTTTCCGCCAGAGCGGTTGACAGCAGGGGGCAGATGAAAATAAATGTCTATACAACCCATGACAAGTGGAATGCCCATGCAGCAGCTTCATCCCGACGATGTAATATGGCGCAATGCGCGACTGGCGACAATGATCCCGGACGACAGCACGCCTTATGGCCTGAAAGCGCAGCACGCCCTGGTGGTGCGCGGCCAGACGATTCTGGCCGTTATTCCCGAATCCGACATCCCTTCCGGCCACCGTCACTGTGTCGATCTGCACGGTCGTCTGGTCACCCCCGGGCTGATTGACTGCCATACCCACCTGGTGTTCGGTGGCGATCGTGCGGCAGAGTGGGAGCAGCGTCTGAACGGCGTCTCTTATCAAACCATCAGCGCGCAGGGCGGCGGGATTAACGCGACCGTGACGGCGACGCGGAGCAGTTCGCCCGAGACCCTGCTCAGGCTGGCGCAACAGCGTCTGCAGCGGCTGATCGATGAAGGGGTGACCACGGTTGAAATCAAGTCGGGATATGGTCTCAACGCCGAAGCGGAAGAGAAGATGCTGCAGGTCGCCCGCCAGCTGGGCCAGAACAATCCGGTAGAGATCAGCCCAACGCTTCTGGCTGCGCATGCGGTTCCGGCGGAATACCGCCATGACGCGAACGCGTATCTCACCACGGTGTGCGAGCAGATGATGCCCACGCTGTGGCAAAAAGGCTTATTCGAAGCCGTGGATGTGTTTTGCGAAAATGTCGGCTTCACGCCAGCGCAAACCGAGCGGCTTTTCCGCGCTGCCACTGCCCTGGGGATTCCGGTCAAAGGACACGTGGAACAGCTTTCAAATCTTGGCGGCGCGGCGCTGGTCAGCCGCTTTAAGGGGCTTTCCGCCGATCATATTGAATATCTCGACGATGACGGTGTTCAGGCGATGGCGCACAACGGCACGGTTGCGGTATTACTGCCGGGGGCGTTCTATTTTCTTCAGGAGCGCCAGCGTCCGCCGGTTGAAAAACTCAGAAAAGAGGGCGTTCCCATGGCTGTCGCCACCGACTATAACCCCGGCACCAGCCCGTTCGCGAGTATTCATCTCGCGATGAATATGGCCTGCGTGCAGTTTGGCCTGACGCCTGAAGAGGCCTGGGCTGGCGCGACGCGACATGCTGCCCAGGCGCTGGGACGCGGGGCCACGCACGGGCAGCTGCAGGCTGGATTCGTGGCTGACTTTGTCGTCTGGGATGCACATCACCCGGTCGAAATGGTCTACGAGCCGGGACGCAATCCGTTGTATCAACGTATTTTCCGTGGGGAGAGCGTATGAGACTCTGGCGGCCGGTTGCCGAGACCGTCTGGCAGGGGCGCGACGACAGCGCCGAGGCCAGCAATGCAAAACGTATTTTTCAGACCCTACGACAGATGCCGGTATTTACCCCTCAGTCATCCGGCATCGCTTTGATAGGGTTTGAATGTGATGAAGGGGTAAAACGCAATCAGGGCAGGCCCGGCGCCGTACAGGCCCCGGAGGTGCTTCGCAAAGCGCTGGCGAACATGGCAAGTCATCATGGACATGACCGGCTGGTGGATATGGGGTCGGTATATGTCGAGGGCGATAACCTGGAAGCGGCTCAGCGGGCGTTAAGCGATGCCGTGCAGGCCTGCCAGCAGTCCGGCATGCGTACGCTGGTTTTTGGCGGGGGACACGAGACCGCCTGGGCGCATGGCCGCGGGGTTCTGGATGCTTTCCCGAACGCGCGCGTGGTGGTGATAAATCTGGATGCACACCTTGACCTGCGCAAGGCGGAGCACGCGACATCCGGCACGCCGTTTCGTCAGCTGGCACACTACTGTGCGGATCAGGCGCGCGATTTTCAGTATGCCTGCCTGGGCGTCAGCCGGGCGGCGAACACGCAGGCGCTGTGGGATGAAGCTGAGCGACTAAACGTCACGCTGGTGGAAGACCTTCATTTCAGGCGAGATGCGTTATCGGCTCTGGACAAGGTCCTGGCCCAGGCCGACCGCGTTTACCTCACCATTGACCTCGATGTTTTGCCTGCTGGCGAAATGCCAGCCGTCTCAGCGCCCGCGGCGTTAGGGGTACCCGCGCTGGATCTTCTGCCGGTGATTGAACACATCTGCCACAGTGGAAAACTGCAGGCTGCCGATCTGGTAGAATTTAACCCGCAGTACGATCGGGACGGACAGGGGGCAAAGCTTGCCGCCCGTCTGGCCTGGCAAATTGCTCACTGGTGGGCATAACAACGTTTAAGGAGTCAGGATGTTTTCACGCTCACCGCTGTCGCAGTCCAGCCCTCCCGCGCCTTTCTACGAAAAGGTGAAGCAGGCCATCAGCGAAAAAATCGCAACCGGCGTCTGGCGGCCGCACGATCGCATTCCGTCCGAGGCCGAACTGGTCGCACAGTTTGGTTTTAGCCGAATGACCATCAACCGGGCGCTGCGCGAGCTGACCGATGAGGGCCTTCTGGTGCGTCTGCAGGGGGTCGGAACCTTCGTCGCGGAGCCGAAAGGGCAATCGGCGCTGTTTGAGATCAGAAGTATTGCCGATGAGATAGCCTCGCGAAACCATCAGCACCACTGTGAAGTGCTGGTGCTCGAAGAGACACAGGCCAGCGCCGAGCAGGCCGTAGAGCTGAATGTCAAAGAGGGAAGCCGCATCTTTCATTCCGTGATGGTGCATTATGAAAACGACATCCCGGTGCAGATTGAAGATCGCTGCGTGAACGCCGATCGGGTGCCCGAGTACCTGGATCAGGATTACACCCAGACCACGCCACATGCCTATCTTTCGCTCATCGCGCCACTGACGGAAGGGGAACACATCGTGGAAGCGGTTCGCGCTACGCCGCAGGAGTGCGAACTGTTGCGGATCAAAGAGCACGATCCTTGCCTGCTCATTCGTCGCCGTACCTGGTCTTCGTCGCATATTGTGTCGCATGCCAGACTGCTGTTCCCGGGAAATCGATACCGGTTGCAGGGCCATTTCATGTCGTAAGGGTCATACGTTTTAAAAGCGTGATAGCTAACGCAATATAACAAAATTGTATCTTTTTTGTTAAATCTGACCTTGTGTGTGCTTGTCTATACAAGTATATCTGAATACATCATCTGTCCCGTATGAGGAGCACACAATGTCGTCAGGTAAATACCGCCAGCAGGATGTCCGCGCCGCGCGCGGCACCACACTTACCGCCAAAAGCTGGCTCACCGAAGCCCCGCTGCGCATGTTGATGAATAACCTCGATCCTGAGGTCGCGGAGAACCCCCACGAGCTGGTGGTGTATGGCGGCATAGGCCGCGCCGCGCGCAACTGGGAGTGCTATGACGCGATTGTTGAATCCCTGACTCATCTGGAACATGACGAAACCCTGCTGGTGCAATCCGGCAAACCGGTCGGCGTGTTCAAAACCCACAAGAATGCACCGCGCGTGCTGATCGCCAACTCTAACCTTGTCCCGCACTGGGCGACCTGGGAACACTTTAACGAGCTGGACGCCAAAGGGCTGGCGATGTATGGCCAGATGACGGCGGGAAGCTGGATCTACATCGGCAGTCAGGGGATTGTGCAGGGCACCTACGAAACCTTCGTGGAAGCCGGTCGTCAGCACTATAACGGTTCGCTGAAAGGTCGCTGGGTACTGACCGCCGGTCTGGGGGGAATGGGGGGCGCACAGCCGCTGGCCGCGACCCTTGCCGGTGCCTGCTCCCTGAACATCGAATGTCAGCAGAGCCGCATTGATTTCCGACTGCGTACCCGTTACGTCGATGAACAGGCTGAAAACCTGGATGACGCGCTGGCACGCATCAAAAAATACACGTCAGAAGGCAAAGCGATGTCGATTGCGCTCTGCGGCAACGCGGCTGACATTCTCCCTGAACTGGTGGCCCGTGGTGTACGCCCGGATCTCGTCACTGACCAGACCAGCGCGCACGACCCCCTTCACGGCTATCTGCCATCGGGCTGGACGTGGGAAGCGTACCAGCAAAAAGCCGAAAGTGACCCGGAAGGCACGGTGCTCGCCGCTAAACGTTCCATGGCGGAGCACGTGAACGCCATGCTGGCCTTTAGCCAGATGGGCATTCCGACATTTGATTACGGCAACAATATTCGCCAGATGGCGAAAGAGATGGGCGTGAGTAACGCCTTCGACTTCCCGGGGTTTGTGCCTGCCTATATTCGTCCGCTGTTCTGTCGCGGTATTGGCCCGTTCCGCTGGGTGGCCCTGTCCGGCGACCCGGAAGATATCTACAAAACCGACGCCAAAGTGAAGGAGATCGTCGCCGACGACGAACATCTGCACCACTGGCTGGATATGGCTCGCGAGCGCATTAACTTCCAGGGCTTGCCGGCGCGGATCTGCTGGGTCGGGCTGGAGTGGCGACAAAAACTGGGTCTGGCCTTTAACGAAATGGTGCGCAGCGGTGAAGTCTCCGCTCCGATTGTTATCGGACGCGACCATCTCGACTCGGGCTCTGTTGCCAGCCCGAATCGTGAAACCGAAGCCATGCGCGACGGCTCCGATGCCGTCTCCGACTGGCCACTGCTGAATGCCTTACTGAATACCGCCAGCGGGGCGACCTGGGTGTCGCTGCATCACGGTGGTGGCGTAGGAATGGGCTTCTCCCAGCACTCGGGAATGGTCATCGTGTGTGATGGTACGGATGAAGCGGCAGCGCGTATCGCTCGCGTGCTGCATAACGACCCGGCAACCGGCGTAATGCGCCACGCGGATGCCGGTTACGAGATTGCGATTGAATGTGCCAAAGAGCAGGGCCTGAACCTGCCGATGATCCCTGCCACACAAGGAAAGCATTAATGAACGCCTTAACCCTCACTCCCGGCTCACTGACGCTCAAACAGCTGCGTAACGTCTGGCGTCAACCGGTCACGCTCTCACTTGATGAAAGCGCCCACGCCGCGATTAACGACAGCGTTGCCTGCGTTGAAGCCATTATTGCCGAAGGACGTACCGCCTACGGCATCAACACCGGATTTGGTCTGCTGGCGCAGACGCGTATCGCCACGCACGATCTGGAAAATTTACAGCGCTCGCTGGTGCTTTCGCATGCGGCGGGTGTCGGTCAACCGCTGGATGATGACATTGTCCGCCTGATGATGGTGCTCAAAATCAACAGTCTGGCACGTGGGTTCTCCGGAATTCGCCTCAGCGTGATCGAGGCGCTGATGGCGCTGGTGAATGCGGAAGTCTATCCGTGGATCCCGGCAAAAGGTTCCGTCGGTGCATCCGGCGATCTTGCGCCGCTGGCCCATATGTCGCTGCTGCTGCTCGGTGAAGGTCAGGCTCGCTGGAAGGGCGAGTGGCTCCCTGCGAAAGAGGCGCTGAAAAAAGCCGGGTTAACCCCGATAACGCTGGCGGCGAAAGAGGGGCTGGCGCTGCTTAACGGGACCCAGGCCTCGACGGCGTTTGCGTTGCGTGGTCTGTTTGAAGCCGAGGATCTTTTCGCCTCCGCGGTCGTGTGCGGTGCGCTGACCACCGAGGCGGTGCTTGGCTCACGTCGTCCGTTTGACGCCCGTATCCACGAGGTGCGCGGCCAGCGCGGGCAGATTGACGCCGCGGCGATGTACCGTCACCTGCTGACCGAGACCAGCGATATTGCAGACTCTCACCATAACTGTGATAAGGTACAGGATCCCTATTCGCTTCGCTGTCAGCCCCAGGTGATGGGAGCCTGTCTGACGCAGCTCCGCCACGCGGCAGAAGTGCTGCTGGTGGAGGCGAATGCGGTGTCTGATAACCCGCTGGTGTTCGCTCAGGAAAACGAAGTGGTCTCCGGGGGAAATTTCCACGCCGAGCCTGTGGCGATGGTGGCGGATAATATCGCGCTGGCGATTGCGGAAGTAGGGGCCTTATCCGAACGTCGCATCGCGCTGATGATGGATAAACATATGTCCCAGCTGCCGCCGTTCCTGGTCCGCAACGGCGGGGTTAACTCCGGTTTTATGATTGCCCAGGTGACGGCCGCAGCGCTGGCGAGCGAGAACAAGGCCCTGTCGCATCCGCACAGCGTGGACAGTCTGCCAACGTCAGCGAACCAGGAAGATCATGTTTCGATGGCCCCGGCCGCCGGACGTCGTCTGTGGGAGATGGCCGCTAACACCCGCGGCGTGCTGGCGGTGGAATGGCTGGCCGCATGTCAGGGCGTTGATCTGCGTGAAGGTCTGAAGTCCAGCCCGCTGCTGGAACAGGCGCGTCATCTGCTGCGTGAACAGGTCGCGCATTACGATGATGACCGTTTCTTTGCGCCGGATATTGATAAAGCGATCGCGCTGCTTGAGAAGGGAAGCCTGGTGGGCTTACTGCCTTCGGTGCTCTAAGATTTGCCCGGTGGCCCGGACACGTTCAGGCCACCGGTTTTTTTACGAATACATCGCCGTGATCGATGCGCTGCCCAGCGAATGAAAATGGACGTTAAAGCCGACCATTGCGCCACTCGCGCCCTCATCCACCTCAATCTTGTCCACATCCAGCGCGTGAACCGTGAAGATATAGCGGTGCGTTTCCCCTTTTGGCGGCGCGGCGCCACCGTAACCCGCTTTGCCAAAATCGGTTCGGGTCTGGATAGCGCCTTCAGGCAGCGCCACCAGGTCAGAGCCGGAACCTTGCGGCAGAACGCGCGTATCCGCAGGCAGGTTCGCCACTATCCAGTGCCACCACCCTGAGCCTGTAGGAGCATCCGGGTCATAGCAGGTGACAACAAAGCTTTTGGTTCCCGCCGGAACATCGTCCCACGCCAGATGCGGAGAGATATTATCCCCCTGATAACCCATGCCGTTAAAAACGTGGCGTTCAGGCAGTTTTTCCCCGTCGCGCAGATCTTTACTGATGATTTTCATACGATTTACCTCGGTACCCGATTATGCAAAAAGTGTAATGCATAAACAGAGTACCGACGTTAACGCTCAGGGTTAAATCGCAAAATGTGCGGGAATGTTAACGGCGTCAACTACCGCAGCCGTTAACTGACGTAGCTGAGCCGGCGAGATAACATAAGGCGGCATCAGATAGATAAGCTTGCCGAAAGGACGCACCCACACTCCCCGTTCCACGAAGAAACGCTGCAGCGCCGCCATGTTAACCGGATGGGTGGTCTCAATCACGCCGATGGCACCCAGCACGCGCACATCCGCCACGAATTCAGCCGCTGACGCTGCGCTCAGCTCCTGGCGAAGCTGCGCTTCAATCGTCGCGACCTGCGTTTGCCACTCGCCGCTCTCGAGAATGGCCAGGCTTTCGCTCGCCACCGCGCAGGCCAGCGGGTTGCCCATAAACGTCGGGCCGTGCATAAAGCAGCCCGCGTCGCCGTCGCTGATGGTGTCGGCAACGTGGCGCGTTGTCAGCGTGGCGGACAACGTCATGGTGCCGCCGGTCAGCGCTTTACCCAGACACAGAATATCCGGTGCGATCCCCGCATGCTCGCAGGCGAACAGCTTGCCGGTGCGGCCAAAGCCGGTGGCGATCTCATCGGCAATCAGCAGAATGCCCTCGCGATCGCACATCTTACGAATGCGCGTCAGCCATGCCGGGTGGTACATCCGCATCCCGCCTGCACCCTGCACAACCGGCTCAAGAATAACGGCGGCAATCTCATGGCGGTGGGCAGCCATCAGCCGCGCAAAACCGACCATGTCCATTTCATCCCACTCCCCGTCAAAACGGCTTTGCGGTGCCGGGGCAAAGAGGTTCTCTGGCAGATAGCCCTTCCACAGGCTGTGCATGGAGTTATCCGGATCGCACACCGACATCGCGCCGAACGTGTCGCCGTGATAGCCGTTGCGGAAGGTGAGGAACCGCTGGCGGGTCTCACCTCTGGCGTGCCAGTACTGTAGCGCCATTTTCATCGCCACTTCCACAGCAACAGAGCCGGAATCTGCAAGGAAAACGCACTCCAGCGGGGTCGGGGTCATCGCGACCAGACGCCGGCACAGGTCAACCGCAGGCTGATGGGTGATACCGCCAAACATCACGTGCGACATCTGGTCAATCTGCGCTTTCATCGCCGCATTCAGACGCGGGTGGTTATACCCGTGAATAGCCGCCCACCAGGATGACATGCCGTCCACAAGCGACTCACCGCTGCTCAGGGTCAGTTCGCACCCGTGAGCCGAGGCGACCGGGTAAACGGGGAGGGGGCGGGTAGTGGAAGTGTATGGGTGCCAGATATGCTGCTTGTCGAAGGCGAGATCGTCCTGGGTCATAATCGACTTGTAAACCATTTTGAAAAGTTTTAGGTTTACGAGTATAAACCGATCTGAAAATTAACAAAACCCTTTGGAGAAGCCCCATGGCTCACCACGCACGCTGGACGATGTCGCAAGTTACTGAATTATTCAATAAACCTTTCCTTGAGCTGATGTTTGAAGCCCAACAGGTGCATCGTCAGCACTTCGATCCACGCCATGTGCAGGTCAGTACGCTGCTGTCGATCAAGACCGGCGCATGCCCAGAAGATTGCAAATACTGCCCGCAGAGTGCGCGCTATAAAACCGGGCTTGAATCTGAACGTCTGATGGAAGTGGAGCAGGTGCTCGACTCTGCCCGTAAGGCGAAAAATGCAGGCTCAACCCGATTCTGTATGGGCGCGGCATGGAAAAACCCGCACGATCGCGACATGCCGTATCTGGAGCAGATGGTGAAAGGGGTGAAAGAGATGGGGCTGGAAGCCTGCATGACCCTTGGCACGCTGAACGAAGAGCAGGCGCAACGCCTTTCCGCAGCGGGGCTGGATTACTACAACCACAACCTCGACACCTCCCCTGAATTTTACGGCAATATCATCACCACGCGGACCTATCAGGAGCGTCTCGATACGCTGGATAAAGTGCGTGACGCCGGCATCAAAGTCTGTTCCGGTGGGATTGTGGGGCTGGGCGAAACGGTGAAAGACCGTGCGGGTCTTCTGCTGCAGCTGGCGAACCTGCCCACGCCGCCGGAAAGCGTGCCGATCAACATGCTGGTGAAAGTTAAAGGTACGCCACTGGCGGATAACGAAGACGTGGATGCATTTGATTTTATCCGCACCATTGCGGTGGCGCGTATCATGATGCCGACCTCCTACGTGCGCCTCTCGGCGGGTCGTGAGCAGATGAGCGAGCAGACGCAGGCGATGTGCTTTATGGCCGGGGCCAACTCCATCTTCTACGGCTGCAAACTGCTGACCACCCCGAACCCGGAAGAGGACAAAGACGTCCAGTTGTTCCGCAAGCTGGGGCTGAACCCGCATCAGACCGACGTCCTGACGGGGGATAACGAGCAACAGCAGCAGCTGGAGCAGCAGATTTTCAACGCCGATACTGACCAGTTCTACAACGCGGCAACCGTATGACCTGGCAGGCACGTATCCATTCTGCGCTCGAAGAACGGCGGGCGGCAGATGCCTTTCGCGTTCGCAACGTGGTAGAAAACGGCGCAGGCCGTTTTCTCACCCACGAGGGCCGGCAGTTTTGCAATTTCTCCAGCAATGATTATCTCGGGCTGAGCCAGCACCCGGCAATCGTCCGCGCCTGGCAGCAGGGGGCGGAGCGGTTTGGCGTCGGCAGCGGCGGCTCGGGGCATGTCAGCGGCTACACCACGGCGCATCAGGCGCTGGAGGAGGCCCTTGCCGACTGGCTGGGGTATCCGCGTGCGTTGCTGTTCATTTCAGGTTTTGCCGCCAACCAGGCGGTCATCACCGCGCTAATGGGCAAGGACGACCGCATTGTTGCCGACCGCTTAAGTCACGCCTCGCTGCTGGAAGCGGCAAGTTTAAGCCCTGCGCAGCTCCGCCGCTTTGCCCATAACGATGCGGCTCAGCTTGCTGGCCTGCTCGATAAGCCCTGCACCGGACAGCAGCTGGTGGTCACAGAAGGGGTGTTCAGCATGGACGGCGACAGTGCACCGCTGCGTCCGCTGCATGAGACGGCGCAGCGACAAAACGCCTGGCTGCTGGTTGATGATGCGCATGGTATTGGCGTGATGGGTGAGGAAGGGCGCGGTAGCATCCATCAGCAAAACGTGAAGCCGGAACTGCTGGTGGTGACTTTCGGGAAAGGTTTTGGCGTGAGCGGGGCGGCCGTGTTGTGCAGCGAGTCTGTCGCCGACTATCTGCTGCAGTTCGCCCGTCATCTCATTTACAGCACCAGTATGCCGCCCGCACAGGCCGTGGCGCTGTCTGCATCACTGGCGGTGATCCGCAGCGCAGAAGGCGCGGAACGACGGGCGCGTCTGGCGGAACATATCCGGCGTTTTCGCCAGGGGTTACGCCATCTCCCGTTCCAGAGCACCGATTCGCAGAGCGCAATCCAGCCGGTGATGGTGGGGGAAAACGGTCTGGCTCTCACGCTGGCGCAGACGCTTCGCGAGCGGGGGATATGGGTGACGGCTATTCGTCCACCAACCGTACCGCCAGGCACTGCCCGGCTGCGTCTGACGCTCACGGCGGCGCACGAAGCAGAGGATATCGAGGCACTTCTGGAGGCGCTGCATGACACCCGTGAATAAACAGGCGATCGCGGCGGCATTTGGCCGGGCCGCGCGCAGCTATTCGCAGCACGATGAACTCCAGCGTCAGAGCGCGCAGGGGCTGCTTGCTTTACTCAACGAGACCCGGTTCCCTCAGGTGCTAGACGCCGGGTGTGGGCCGGGTGCCAATAGCCGACACTGGCGTGCGGCCGGCAGCGAGGTGACGGCTATCGATCTGTCGCCCGATATGCTCGAGGAGGCCCGTCAGCAGCAGGCCGCGCACCACTATCTGGTTGCCGATATTGAGTCCATTCCGCTGCCGGATGCGCGGTTTGATCTGGTCTGGAGCCATCTGGCGGTACAGTGGTGCAGTAGTCTCCCGCAGGCATTAAACGAGCTTTATCGCGTGGCGCGTCCGGGTGGATGCGTGGCCTTCACCACGCTGCTGGAAAGCTCTTTACCGGAGCTCAATCAGGCGTGGAAAGCGGTGGATGAACAACCTCACGCTAACCGTTTTTTGCCGCACGAGCAGGTCATCCACGCGCTGGCGGGATGGCGCTATCGCTGTGCTGAGCAGACCATTACGCTGAATTTCGACGATGCCTTCAGCGCCATGCGCTCCCTGAAGGGCATTGGCGCGACCCATCTGCATGCGGGGCGTGAAAAGAAACCTCTTACCCGCGGCCAGTTACAGCGTCTGGAGCTGGCGTGGCCGCAGCAGCGGGGGCAGTTCCCGCTCTCATATCAACTTTTTCATGGGATTATTGAACGTGACTGAACGTTATTTTGTCACCGGAACAGATACCGAAGTGGGCAAGACGGTTGCCAGCTCAGCGCTGCTGCATGCGGCGCGCATGCAGGGAAAAACCACCGCCGGATATAAGCCTGTCGCCTCCGGCAGCGAGATGACGACGCACGGGTTACGCAATACCGACGCGCTGGCGCTCCAGCGGAACAGTACGCTTGAACTTGCCTATTCAGCGGTGAATCCGTATACCTTTGCCGAGCCCACCTCGCCGCATATTATCAGCGCAGATGAAGGTCGCCCGATTGATTTTGCCGTGCTTTCTGCCGGGTTACGCGCCCTTGAACGCCAGGCTGACTGGGTGCTGGTGGAGGGCGCCGGTGGCTGGTTTACGCCACTTTCGGCGGACCAGACCTTTGCTGACTGGGTGCAAATCGAGCAGCTGCCGGTAATCCTGGTGGTAGGGGTCAAGCTCGGCTGTATCAACCATGCGATGCTGACTGCCCAGGCCGTTCAGCAGGCCGGGCTGCGCCTGGCCGGCTGGATAGCCAACGACGTGGTTGCGCCGGGCAGGCGACATCAGGAGTATCTGGCAACGCTGAAGCGGGTGATTCCTGCGCCGTTTCTTGGGGAGATCCCGTGGCTGGCTGACACGGCCGGGTGCGCTGAAACCGGGCATTACCTCGATCTCAGCGTCTTGCCTCCAGCGACATCCAGTGGGCGATAAGCTCGTCGTCCAGCTCGTTAACGTGGCCCTGGGCCACGTTACGCCCGCGATACAGCATGCAAAAGCGCTCCGCGACCCGGCGGATAAACGACAGCTGCTGCTCAGCTAACAACACCGTCATTCCCAGTTCCCGGTTTAACCGCACCAGCAGCTGGCTCAGCTTCTGGGCGAAGCTGTGGCCCGCGCCATGCATCGGTTCATCCAGAATCAGCATCCGCGGACGGATGACCAGCGCATTGGCCAGCGCCAGCTGATACTGGTCGTCTGGCGAAAGCGTGTTGGCCCGGGTTTGTCGCAGCGCATAGAGTTCCGGAAAGAGGTCGTAAACGTCACTTTTCGCTTCAGGGTCTGGTTTCCCTGTCGCCCGCATGGCGATATGCAGATTTTCATCAATGGTTAACTGGGAGAAAATCCGCCTGTCCTGCGGGACATAGCCTATTCCCGGGCCAGCGAAGGGTTCTGGCGTCTGGCTAAGCAAATCTCGCGGCGGTGCACCGGCTTCGTGCCAGATGATGGTGCCGCTGTCGACAGGCACTTTCCCGGCGATGCAATTCATCAGGGTCGTTTTGCCCATCCCCGGCAGGCCAACAACGCCTGTACACACGCCTTTGGGAAAATCTAAATCCACGTTCCATAGCGTATGTTGGCTTCCGTAAAACTGGTTAACTGCACGCAGACTCAACATCTTTCTCTCCTTAAAAATCTGTGTGGATGAGGCTCATTGTGGGATGTGCAAAACTCCTGCCAGAAACCCTAAATTGATTAAAAAAGAGACTTTTTTAGGAATTTATCCGGGATAAGCGGTGTGTGATTACCCCCCTTTGCACATCCGCGGTGCCGGACGTGATGAGTTGTGGTGCAGGGTTAAAATGGTGGAAATGTGAGCAAGATCGCATCGGTTGGTTATGAATGACACAACTGTTTATCAGCAAAAAATAGCTATAAAAAATTTTTGCTGCCGTTTCGTGGGAAAAGTCGGGAATTTGCTGAGCGGCGGTCTGCACGGGCTGGAAGCAGTTATCCACTATTCCTGTGGATAACCATGTGCATTAGAGTTAGAAAACACGCGATAAGCGAGAGAAGACGCGGGTTACGACCAAATTGGCGCGAAACGCGGCTTTAGAAAATATCGCTTAATATTTAATTGGTTAGATAAAAGCAATTGCCGTAATGAAAGTGTCACCTGTTGCCATAAAACTATCATTACCTGGCTTGACAAATGTTAAAAAAGAAAAAGTTCTGGGGATAACCCGTCCTGACTGGTGTTTTATGTTGTCACGGTCCAAATTTTGACCGCTATCGCGCTAATCACCCTGCCGGTACTCTAAATATCCTGACATGCTACTGGTTTTTCATCCAGTGTTTTTTACTGGCATTCCTGGCAGCAACGAGTAAAATTACTCACCTGCCGCTTATAACGTCATCAGGTTGTCGCCCATGAGTAAACCGTTCAAATTGAATTCTGCATTCCGTCCTTCCGGCGATCAGCCTGAGGCGATCCGACGTCTCGAAGAGGGGCTGGAAGATGGGCTGGCGCACCAGACGCTGCTGGGGGTAACCGGTTCGGGCAAAACGTTTACCATTGCCAACGTTATCGCCGATCTGCAGCGCCCCACGATGGTGCTGGCCCCAAACAAAACCCTGGCCGCTCAGCTTTACGGTGAGATGAAAGAGTTCTTCCCGGATAACGCCGTGGAATATTTTGTCTCCTACTACGATTACTACCAGCCTGAAGCGTATGTCCCGAGCTCTGACACCTTCATCGAGAAAGATGCCTCGGTAAACGAACACATTGAGCAGATGCGTTTGTCGGCGACGAAGGCGCTCCTTGAGCGTCGCGATGTAGTGGTGGTGGCGTCAGTGTCGGCTATCTACGGTCTGGGCGATCCGGATCTCTATCTCAAGATGATGCTGCACCTGACCCAGGGGATGATCATCGATCAGCGCGCTATTTTACGCCGTCTGACAGAGCTGCAGTACACCCGTAACGATCAGGCGTTCCAGCGCGGTACCTTCCGCGTGCGCGGCGAGGTGATTGATATCTTCCCGGCAGAGTCGGACGATATCGCCCTGCGCGTTGAGCTGTTTGACGAAGAAGTTGAACGCCTGTCGCTGTTTGACCCGCTGACCGGCCACGTCGAGTCGGTTGTTCAGCGCTATACCATCTACCCGAAAACGCACTACGTGACGCCACGCGAGCGTATCGTGCAGGCGATGGAAGAGATCAAAGTTGAACTGGCAGACCGCCGTAAGGTGCTTCTGGCGAATAATAAGCTGCTGGAAGAGCAACGCCTGAGCCAGCGCACCCAGTTTGACCTGGAGATGATGAACGAGCTGGGCTACTGCTCCGGTATCGAAAACTACTCACGTTTCCTCTCCGGGCGTGGTCCGGGCGAGCCACCGCCGACGCTGTTTGATTATCTGCCGGCAGACGGTCTGTTGGTGATCGACGAATCTCACGTGACTATCCCGCAAATTGGCGGGATGTATCGCGGTGACCGGGCGCGTAAAGAGACGCTGGTGGAGTATGGTTTCCGTCTGCCATCTGCGCTGGATAACCGTCCCATGAAGTTTGAAGAATTTGAGGCGCTGGCACCGCAAACCATCTACGTCTCGGCTACGCCGGGCAACTACGAGCTCGAAAAATCGGGCGATGAGGTGGTTGACCAGGTGGTGCGTCCGACCGGGCTGCTGGATCCGATTATCGAGGTGCGTCCGGTCGCCACTCAGGTTGACGATCTGCTGTCAGAAATCCGTATCCGCGCGGCCATCAACGAGCGCGTGCTGGTAACGACGTTGACCAAGCGCATGGCGGAAGATCTCACCGAGTATCTTGAGGAGCACGGTGAGCGGGTGCGTTACCTCCACTCGGATATCGATACCGTCGAGCGTATGGAGATCATCCGCGACCTGCGTCTGGGCGAGTTTGACGTGCTGGTGGGTATCAACCTGCTGCGAGAAGGCCTGGATATGCCAGAAGTCTCGCTGGTGGCGATTCTGGATGCCGACAAAGAGGGCTTCCTGCGTTCTGAACGCTCCCTGATCCAGACCATTGGCCGTGCCGCGCGTAACGTTAACGGTAAAGCGATCCTTTACGGCGATAAAATTACCCAGTCAATGGCGAAAGCAATTGGCGAAACGGAGCGTCGTCGTGAGAAACAGCAGCGTTACAACGAAGAGCACGGTATTACGCCGCAGGGTCTGAACAAGAAAGTGGTGGATATTCTGGCGCTGGGTCAGAACATTGCGAAGACCAAAGCGAAAGGGCGCGGGAAAGCGCGTTCAGTGGTTGAGCCGGATACCGTCGAGCTGACGCCAAAAGCGCTGCAGCAGAAAATCCACGAACTGGAAGGGCAGATGATGCAGCATGCGCAGAACCTCGAATTCGAAGAGGCCGCGCAAATCCGCGATCAGCTGCATCAGCTGCGCGATCTGTTTATCGCCGCCTCCTAGGTAAAAGCAAAATGACAGCCGCAGGCTGTCATTTTTTTAGTGTTTGCTCTCTCCCACGGGAGAGAAGTTGGGTGAAGGCATAATCTCTATCCCAGGTCCTGAATCGCCTTCTCCAGCGCTTCACGTAGCAGGTGACGGTCGTGGCGATATTTGATATCGCTCGCTTCCAGCGGCTCCTGCACCACCACGCGATCGCCAATTCCTGATACATCAACTTTCGGGCCGACCACCACGCCATCGATGATTTTCTTCCCGACGTACTGCTCCATCAGATTCAGTTTATCCGCCAGCGACAAGCTGGCCGCCGCCGGGCTCAGCTCACGGCCTAAATTGCCGATGTAAACCATGGGGGCGGGCGTTCTGCGCAGGGCCTGTGCCAGCTCTTTGACCAGTAAAATGGGCATCAGACTGGTGTAAAAACTGCCCGGCCCAATCAAAATCAAATCCGCTTCGCCGATGGCCTCAATGGCTTCACGCGTGGCGGGCACGCTTGGGTAGGTCATCAGCTCTTTTGGCGGCACGGTAAGCTGGTCGATGTTCACTTCGCCATAAACCTCGTGCCCTTCCGCATCGATTGCCATCAAATCGACCGGTTGTTCGGACATCGGGATCAGGAACGCGTCAACCTTGAGCAGGTTTCGGATCAAATTGATGGCTTCCAGCGGGCGCACTGACAGGTGATCCAGCGCTTTAAGCATCAAATTTCCAAGGTTATGCCCGGAAAGTTCGCCGTTACCGCCAAAACGGTACTCAAACATCGCCGAAGCGACGCTCGGCTCGGTAATTAACTGGTTCAGACAATTACGCATATCGCCCCAGGCGATACCCCCTTCCGCGCGTCGAATACGCCCGGTGGAGCCGCCATTATCCGTGGTTGTCACTATCCCTGTCAGCCTTGAGCCAAGTGAGGACAGAGAAGACATCACTCGCCCCAGACCATGGCCTCCGCCAAGAGCGACAACACGGTCAAGATCCGCAAAAGTGCGATTGCGCATACACATTCCTTATCACGTTCGATCTGCGTAACACTACCCTAACTACCCCTAAAAGACGATGCCTCACCCGGCGCAAAATGACGTATATCAATGTGAATATGCTGTTTTTAGGTATTCTGTAGCGAAAATACACGATTATGTCGTTATGTATATGGTTATATAGCGTTAAGTGATAATGGCGAAGGGAAGATTTCCGCGCTACTATCGCCATAACCACGTTTTCAAATTTGAAAACATACACTCGAGCCCTGGCGCCTGTGTCGAAAGATATGGCGTCCTGGCCGTGGCGAATATGCCACCAGGGTACAGAAAGAAATGACTGTGCCTCCCGTCTCTGGAAAGGTGTACATGGCTTCACAACTTACTGATGCATTCGCGCGTAAGTTTTTTTACTTACGTCTGTCGATTACCGATGTGTGCAACTTCCGTTGCACCTACTGTCTGCCCGATGGCTACAAACCGGGCAGCGTCACCAATAACGGCTTTCTCTCCGTGGACGAAGTGCGCCGCGTCACGCGCGCATTCTCTGAACTCGGCACGGAAAAGGTCCGACTGACCGGAGGGGAACCCTCTCTGCGTCGTGATTTCCCCGATATCATTGCTGCGGTGCGTGAGAACGATCGTATCCGTCAGATTGCGGTCACCACCAACGGGTACCGCATGGCTCGCGACGTTGCGGCCTGGCGCGACGCGGGCTTAACAGCCATTAACGTCAGCGTGGACAGCCTCGATGCCCGCCAGTTTCATGCCATTACCGGCCAGGATAAATTCCGCCAGGTGATGGATGGAATTGACGCGGCATTCAGTGCCGGGTTCCAGAAGGTCAAAGTCAATACGGTGCTGATGCGTGACGTCAACCATCACCAGCTTGATACCTTCCTGGCGTGGATCAAATCCCGCCCCATCCAGTTGCGTTTTATCGAGCTGATGGAAACCGGCGAGGGCAGTGAGCTGTTCCGTCGGCATCACATCTCCGGGATGGTGTTGCGTGATGAGCTGCTGAAACGCGGCTGGATCCACCAGATCCGTCAGCGCAGCGACGGCCCGGCGCAGGTCTTTTGTCACCCGGATTACGAAGGGGAAATCGGGCTTATCATGCCGTATGAGAAAGACTTCTGTGCCAGCTGTAACCGTCTTCGCGTCTCCTCCGTTGGTAAGCTGCATCTGTGCCTGTTCGGGGATGGCGGTGTCGACCTTCGCGATCTGCTGGCGGACGACGCCCAACAGGCCGCGCTTGAAGCGCGGATTTCTGAAGCTCTGACGCACAAAAAACAGACCCACTTCCTGCATCAGGGCAACACCGGCATTACTCAGAACCTGTCCTACATTGGCGGGTAATCAGGCTTAAGAAGGAACCAGAAGATGAGTCAGGTTAGCGCGGAATTTATCCCGACACGCATTGCTATTCTTACCGTTTCCGACCGCCGCGGTGAAGAGGATGACACCTCCGGCCACTGGCTGCGCGATGCGGCACATGATGCCGGGCACAGTATTGTTGATAAGGCGATCGTGAAAGAGAACCGTTATGCCATTCGTGCCCGGGTCTCTCAGTGGATTGCCAGCGATGAGGTGCAGGTGGTGCTGATCACCGGTGGCACCGGTTTTACCACAGGCGACCAGGCTCCCGAGGCGCTCGTCCCGCTGTTTGACCGGGAAGTGGAAGGCTTTGGTGAAGTGTTCCGCATGCTCTCGTTTGAAGAGATTGGCACCTCCACGCTGCAGTCGCGTGCGGTGGCCGGTGTGGCGAACGGCACGTTGATTTTTGCCATGCCCGGCTCGACAAAAGCGTGTCGCACCGCGTGGGAAAATATCATTGCGCCGCAGCTGGATGCCCGTACCCGTCCGTGTAATTTCCATCCCCATTTAAAGAAATAAGTTATGTCGCAACTGACCCACATTAACGCCGCTGGCGAAGCACATATGGTGGATGTCTCCGCCAAAGCCGAAACGGTGCGTGAAGCGCGTGCTGAAGCCTTCGTGACCATGTTGCCAGAGACCCTGGCGATGATTATTGACGGCAGCCATCACAAAGGCGACGTCTTTGCCACCGCCCGCATCGCCGGGATCCAGGCTGCGAAACGCACCTGGGACTTAATTCCGCTCTGCCACCCGCTGATGCTGAGCAAGGTGGAAGTTAACCTGCAGGCGCAGCCGGAGCACAACCGCGTGCGCATCGAGTCGCTCTGCCGCTTAACCGGGAAAACCGGGGTTGAGATGGAAGCCCTGACGGCGGCCTCTGTCGCCGCGTTAACTATCTATGACATGTGCAAAGCGGTGCAGAAAGATATGGTGATTGGCCCGGTTCGTTTGCTGGCGAAAAGCGGTGGTAAATCCGGTGATTTTAAGGTGGACAGCCATGATTAAGGTGCTCTTTTTTGCTCAGGTCCGCGAGCTGGTGGGCACCGACAGCCTGACGCTTGATGCCCCGTTTGACACCGTTGCCGACCTGCGTGCGCATCTTGCCGCGCAAAGCGACCGCTGGGCGCTGGCGCTGGATGAAGGCAAGCTGCTGGCCGCGGTTAACCAGACGCTGGTGGAGCTGACCCATCCGCTGACGGCCGGGGATGAAGTGGCCTTCTTCCCGCCGGTGACAGGGGGCTAAGATGGCTGAAACCCGAATTCTGGTAGGTCATGATCGTTTCAGCGTTGGTACAGAATATGACTGGCTGGCAGAGCGTGACGAAGACGGTGCGGTTGTCACCTTCACCGGTAAAGTGCGTAACCATAATCTCGGCGACAGCGTAAAGGCGCTGACGCTGGAACACTATCCGGGCATGACGGAGAAATCCCTCGCGGAGATCGTTGAACAGGCGCGTGGCCGCTGGCCGCTCGGGCGAGTGACGGTTATCCACCGTATTGGTGAAATGTGGCCTGGCGAGGAAATCGTTTTTGTCGGCGTGACCAGTGCCCACCGTAGTAGCGCGTTTGCAGCTGGGGAGTTCATTATGGATTACCTCAAAACCAAAGCGCCATTCTGGAAACGTGAAGCGACGCCGGAAGGCGACAGGTGGGTTGAGTCGCGTGACAGCGACAAAGAAGCCGCCAGTCGTTGGTAGTCGGTTTGCGTGGATGTGTTAGTCTTAACGTGTGTGTCTACTTAATCAGGAGTGAATCATGGACCGATTTCCGCGTTCCGATTCAATAGTACAGCAGACCCGTACCGGGCTGCAGACGTATATGGCTCAGGTTTATGGCTGGATGACGGTCGGTTTACTGCTGACCGCCTTTATCGCATGGTATGCAGCCAACACGCCTGAGCTGATGATGTTTATCTTCTCAAGCAAAATCACCTTCTTTGGGCTGATCATCGCGCAACTGGCGCTGGTCTTTGTTCTCTCCGGCCTGGTGCAGAAGCTGAGCGCCGGAATGGCGACCACGCTGTTTATGCTCTATTCGGCACTGACGGGGCTAACGCTCTCCAGCATCTTCATCGTGTATACCTATTCCTCCATCGCCAGCACGTTTGTGGTCGCTGGCGGGATGTTTGGTGCGATGAGCCTCTACGGCTACACCACGAAGCGTGACCTGAGCGGTTTCGGCAGCATGCTGTTTATGGGGCTGATTGGGATTGTGCTGGCGTCGCTGGTGAACCTGTGGCTGAAGAGTGAAGCGCTGATGTGGGCGGTGACCTATATCGGGGTGGTGATCTTCGTCGGTTTGACGGCCTACGACACTCAGAAGCTGAAAAATATTGGCGAACAGATTGACGTACGCGACAGCTCAAACCTGCGCAAATACGCGATTCTGGGCGCCCTGACGCTGTATCTGGACTTTATCAACCTGTTCCTGATGTTGCTGCGTATTTTAGGCAACCGTCGTTAAGGGTATTTCCCTTACCCGACCTGCGTTGCGCAGGCCGGGTAAGTTCCCCCGCCAGACCTCACTTCGCTAACGCTTTCTCATTCTTCGCCCGCAGTTTCTTCGCCCGACTCTCCAGCACCAGATAACATACCGTTGCCAGCGCCAGCGGCAGGAAGTAATAGAGCATACGGTAGGCCAGCAGGGCGGCAATAATCGTACCCTGTGAAACATGCTCTCCGGCGAGCAGGGCGATAAATACCGCCTCCAGCACCCCAATCCCCGCCGGAATATGCACGATCACGCCGGCAATGCTGCTGACCAGCAGCACGCCCAGCACAAAGAAGTAATTCACATCTTCACCAATGAGCATCCAGATAATCGCCCCCATCGCCATCCAGTTGGCGCTGGACACGGCCATCTGCAGGACCGCGAATTTCCACGAAGGCAGCACCAGTTTTTGCCCCTTGATGGTCATGTGTCGGCGTTTGGCAAAGGCGCAGGCCCAAAGATAGAGCGCAATGATGAGCAGTAATGCAAAGCCTAAAATCCGCAGCGTGGTTTCATCGATGTACCAGTGCGCAGGCAATTGCACTACGCCGATGGTGAAAATCACCCCGCCGAGCAGAATGTAACCCAGCCAGTTGGTGGTGATGCTGAGGGAAAAAATGCGCGTAATGGTCCCACCCGGCAGGCCGAGGCGCGAGTAAAGGCGATAGCGCATGCCGATCCCGCCCACCCAGGTACTCAATGTCAGGTTAAAGGCGTAACAGATAAACGACACCAGCATGACCTGGCGCTTCGCAAGCTTATGGCCGCAGTAGGCGCGGCCCAGCAGGTCATAGCAGCCGTATATGAGGTAGCTTACAATCACCAGCCCCACCGCGCCCAGCAGCACCAGCCGGTTGTAGTTGCGGATAACTTTCCACACCTCTTCCCAGTCAACTTTCTGGGCGTAAACCACCAGCAGAACCGCGACGGCGATGAAAAACAGCCAGGTGAGGATCTTTTTAGCCAGCCGCCAGCGTGGATGTGATTTCGACATCAGGTTTTCCCTCCATCTTCCGCTTCAACGCGGTCCTGGGTTTCCATTTCGGGCTGGACAGGCGGATCCACCAGCGCAAGTTTTGGCGTGTGCGCCGGCAGCCAGCCCACCATCGCCGGGAAATGACGCAGGAAGTGGAACACCACCACGCTAATGCCCAGATTCCACCAGGTGCGTTTGGGCACCATGGATTCGTCCACGCGCACGCAGTCGTTCACGATCAACGCCTGCAGGTTATCCCTGAGAGTCTGGTTGAACTGGCGATCGTGGATGATCAGGTTAGCTTCAAGATTCAGTGACAAACTCAGCGGATCGAGATTGCTGGAGCCCACGGTGGCCCAGTGATCGTCCATCAGGGCAACTTTGCCGTGCAGCGGCCGGCGGCGATATTCGTAAATTTGTACGCCACCTTTCACCAGATAGTTGTACAGCAACCGGGCACCGATTTTGACAATCTGCATGTCCGGCTCGCCCTGAACAATGAGCTTCACCCGCACGCCGCGTCGGGCCGCATTGCGCATGGCATGCAGCAGGCGATAGCCCGGGAAAAAGTAAGCGTTGGCGATAATCACTTCGCGCTTCGCATTCGCCAGCATCTTCAGGTAATGCCGCTCAATGTCGTCCCGGTGCTCACCGTTATCCCGCCAGACAAACAGCGCCTGCGCTTCACCGGGGTGACGGTTCTCTTCCGGACGATGATGGCGGCGCTGCCACCAGCGCCGGGCAGCCTCTTTACCGGGCAGGTTTTCCAGCTCAAAGAGCAGGATATCCTGCACCACCGGTCCTTCAATGCGAATCGCGTAATCCTGCTTGGCTTCCGGGCCGTAATCGGACATATGTTCAGCGGAGTAGTTAATGCCGCCAACAAACGCTACCGTCTCATCCACCACCACAATTTTGCGGTGCATCCGGCGGAAAAGATTGGTACGCATGCCGAAAAGGCGAGGGCCAGGATCGTAATAACGGAACACGACGCCTGCCGAGGTGAGCTCATTGACGAACGCATCACTGAGGTCCGGTGAGCCATAGCCATCCAGCAGCACTTCGATTTTGACGCCACGCAGGGCAGCACGAAGCAGCACGCTGTGCAACTGCTTACCGACGTCGTCTTCGAACCAGATAAACGTTTCAAGGATCACTTTCTGCTTTGCGTGGTCAATCGCGTCAAACACCGCGGGGTAATATTCATCCCCGTTGACCAGCAGCGTGATCCGGTTGCCTTCCTGCCATGAACATTTCATAAGTGGATCTCCGCGCTGAGCGGCGCATGGTCGGAAAGATGTCGCCAGTTAAGTAACGCCAGTGCGGTCGGGCTGCTGGCATGGGCGTTTTTCACGTAGATTCTGTCGAGTCGCAAAAACGGGAACCGTACCGGAAAGGTGCGTGCAGGCCTGCCGTTTGCACGGGTGAAAATCTCCTCAAGTCCCGCATCAACCTTCAACGGATGGTTAGCCCGCTGCCGCCAGTCGTTGAAATCACCGGCCACGACCACGGGTTCACCTTCGGGCAGGGCATTGGTCCATTCAGCCAGCATTTTTAGCTGTGCCTGGCGATGGGCTTCGCGCAGGCCCAGATGAACACAGCCCACGTGCACCGGGAACGCCAGGTCCGGCGGGGCGATACGGCAGTATAGCAGCCCGCGTTTTTCACTTTCACCCACAGAGACGTCGCGGTTCTCGTAATGTTCGATGGGAAAACGTGACAGCACCGCATTACCGTGATGCCCTTCCGGGTACACCGCGTTGCGCCCGTAGGCGTAATCACTCCACATGGTGTCGGCCAGGAATTCGTAGTGCGGGGTGTCCGGCCAGTTTTCAAAGTGAAGCGGATGCACTTCGTGCGCGCCCATGACTTCCTGAAGGCAGACAATGTCCGCGCTGACGGTGCGAACCGCGTCGCGCAGCTCCGGTAAAATGAAGCGGCGGTTAAATGCTGTGAAGCCTTTATGAATGTTTATCGTCAGCACTTTAAGCGAGAAATGCTGCATTTTTTTGGTCATACGTTCCTTCCAGGGTGACTATCCCGATGAAAATAAAGTGTAGTAGGCGTCACAAAAAGATGCGGTGTTACGGAATTTTCCGTAAAGTGCGGTAGTCTGATTAAGCAGAGAAAAATCCTTCAGGAGAGAAGCCATGAAGTGGCAACAACGCGTTCGTGTCGCAACTGGCCTGAGTTGCTGGCAGATAATGTTGCATTTACTGGTCGTGGCCGTACTGGTGATGGGCTGGATGAGCGGCACGCTGGTGCGGGTCGGCTTAGGGCTATGCGTCCTCTATGGCGTCACCGTACTGTCGATGCTGTTTTTACAGCGCCACCACGAAGCACGCTGGCGTGAGGTGGGTGATGTGCTCGAAGAGCTCACCACCACCTGGTACTTTGGTGCGGCGATGATTGTGCTTTGGTTGCTGTCGCGTGTGCTGCAAAACAACCTGCTGCTGGCCCTGGCCGGTCTGGCAATCCTCGCAGGGCCTGCCGTGGTCTCGTTACTGACCAAAGAGAAAAAGCTACGCGATGTTTCGTCTAAACATCACGTACGCCACTGAACCCGTCGTGGCCGCTATGATCAGTAGCGGCCACAAACTTCCCCAGACAATGTCCAGACTCGCATCCTTCAGATAGATCTGCTTGGTGATATCCGTGAAGTGCCGAATTGGGTTTATCCACGTCAAATCCTGTAACCATACCGGCATGTTCTCGACGGGTGAGACGTAGCCCGAAAGCAAAATCGCCGGCATCATAAAGACGAACACGCCAATAAATGCCTGCTGCTGGGTAGAGCAGAGCGCGGAAATCAGCAGTCCAAACCCGACCAGCGACAGCCCGTAAATCACCATGGTGAAGTAGAACAGCGCCAGCGAACCGGCGAACGGGATCTGGTAGGCCCATATTCCCACGCCCAGCACGATGGTGGCCTGGAAGGTCGCGACAATCAGCGCCGGAACCGCTTTGCCGACGAAAATTTGCCATGTTGCGAGCGGGGAAACCAGCAGCTGATCGAGCGTCCCCTGTTCGCGCTCACGGGCGACGGAGAGCGACGTTACGATCATCACTCCGATGGTGGTGATCATGGCGATCAGCGATGGCACCACGAACCATTTGTAATCCAGATTCGGGTTATACCAGTTGCGCACCACCAACTCGCTGTTGTTGGGTTTAGGTTTCCCGTCCATCAACTCCTGTTGGTAATCTTTCACCACCTGCTGAAGATAGTTGGCTGCAATCTGGGCGCTGTTGGAGTTGCGCCCGTCGAGGATTAACTGCATTGGTGCCGTCTGGAAGGTATCCAGGTTGCGGGAAAAATCGGCCGGAAAACGCACCAGCAATAATGCTTTTTGCGTATCGATGGTGGGCTGGATCTCCTGGGGGCTTTTCAGCAGCAGGATGTGGGTAAAAGCCTTCGCCCGGGCGAAACGCTGCGTCAATTCGACGGAATGTTTGCCGTTATCTTCGTTGTAGATAGCAATGGTGGCGTTAGTCACCTCCAGCGTGGCGGCAAACGGGAAGAGCAACACCTGAAGCAACACCGGTAATACCAGAATGGCGCGCGTCTGCGGCTCGCGCAGCAGCGACTGCAGCTCTTTGCGTATCAATGTCCATAAACGGTGAAACATGTTCGCTCCTTAATCCAGACGCCGTTTGGTCTTTATCCACGTCAGCCCAATAAACATCGTTGCCGATGCCAGCAAAAACAGCGTGTTGATGATCAGCACCACCGGAATATTCCCCGCCAGGAACAGGCTTTGCAGCGTACTCACGAAGTAGCGCGCCGGAATAATGTAGGTCACGGCACGGATCACGGCGGGCATGCTGTCTATCTGGAAAATAAACCCGGACAGCATAATCGACGGTAAAAAGGCGGCGTTCAGGGCCACCTGCGCGGCGTTGAACTGGTTACGGGTGATGGTGGAGATAAGCAGCCCCATCCCGAGGGTGCTCAGTAAAAACAGACTGGTGATAAAGAACAGCACCACCAGCGATCCACGGTACGGCACGCCGAGGATAAACACCGAGACCAGCATGCAGAGCAGCATCGCCAGCATGCCGAGGAAGTAGTAGGGGATAAGCTTACAGAGCAGCAGTTCAACCCGTGTGACCTCGGTAGACAGCAGCGCCTCCATGGTGCCGCGTTCCCACTCGCGGGCAATCACCAGCGAGGTCAAAATGGCGCCAATAACCGTCATGATGATGGTCACCGCACCCGGGATAATAAAATGCTGGCTAATGGCCGCAGGGTTAAACCAGTAGCGCGTCTGCACGTCGATCAGCGGTTCGAAGGTTTCCCCGCGATCTTCGGCGCGCTGCATTTGCCACAGCTGCCAGATACCCTCCACATAGCCTTGTACAAAGTTCGCGGTGTTTGGCTCGCTGCCGTCGGTGATCACCTGCACCGGCGCACTGGTATCGGTGCGCGCCATGTTGGCGGCAAAATCCACCGGGATCACCACCAGCCCACGTATCTTCCCGGCCTGCATCATCTGGATTAGCGCCTGCCGGTTGTCGCTGATGGTGGCGTCGATGTAAGGGGAGCCGGTCATGGTGTGGGTGAAATCAAGCGCCTCTTCGCTCTGCTGCTCCAGCAAAATCCCGACCCGCAGTTTGCTGGAGTCGAGGTTGATCCCGTAGCCAAAGATAAAGAGCAGCAGCAGGGGGATCACCACAGCGATCAGCCAGCTGCTGGGGTCACGCACGATCTGGCGCGTCTCTTTGATACACAACGCACGCACCCTGCGCCATGAAATGGCGTTATTGCGCATGGGCATTCCCCTTATCCCAGTCGTGGATGAGGGTAATAAACGCCTGTTCCATGGTCGGGTCCGGGACCTCGTCATCGGCGGCCTGTTCTTTCAGGTCGTCCGGCGTACCGTGGGCAATCAGCTTGCCGCGATACACCAGCCCGATGCGGTCGCAGTATTCCGCCTCATCCATAAAGTGGGTGGTTACCATGACCGTGACCCCTTTCTCCACCATGCTGTTAATATGCAGCCAGAACTCGCGGCGCGTGAGGGGGTCAACGCCGGAGGTCGGCTCATCGAGAAACAGGATATCGGGCTCATGCATTAATGAGCAGGCCAGCGCCAGCCGCTGCTTGAAGCCGAGCGGCAGTTCGTCGGTGGCATGGGAAGCAATGCCCGTCAGGCCAAAGGCCTCGCTCATGCGGTGGATTTTCTCGTTCTGCGCGCGTCCCCGCAGGCCGTACACGCCGGAGAAAAAGCGCAGGTTCTGCTCGACCGTCAGGTTGCCATACAGTGAGAATTTCTGCGCCATATAGCCCAGATGCTGACGTGCCTTGCCGGAGCTGACCTTCAGGTCCATGTCGAGCACCAGCGCTTTCCCCGAGGTCGGTACCAGCAGGCCGCACATCATCTTAAAAGTGGTCGATTTCCCGGCGCCGTTTGGCCCGAGCAGGCCAAAAATCTCACCGCGTTTCACCGCGAAATTGACGTTATCGGTGGCGGCAAAATCCCCAAACTTTTTGGTGAGGGATTTGGCTTCAATCACCGTTTCACCCGGCGTACCTTCAACCGTGTGCAGGATCGCGGCGAGGGGGGATTCTGATGTCCCTGCGCCGCCGAGCAGATCGATAAACGCATCTTCAAAGCGTGGCGCGGTCTCCTCCATCTCAATTTCAGGCATACCCGGTGCACGACGTATATCGTCCACGGTCGCCTCTTTCGTGAGGATCACGCGCACCGAACGGCCCTGAATCATTCCGTCGCTGACCTGAGGTAGCTTCAGCACCCGCTGCAGCAGCTGACGGTTGGAGGCCTGGGCGCTGTGCAACAGGAAGCTGCGACCAGCCATGCTCTGCGTCAGCGTGGTCGGCTCTCCCTGATAAAGCAGCTCACCTTCGTTCATCAGCAGAACGTCACGGCACTGTTCCGCTTCATCAAGGTACGAGGTGCTCCAGAGGATCAGCATCCCATCGCCGGCTAACTCATGCACCATCTGCCACAGCTCGCGGCGCGAAATCGGGTCGACGCCCACGCCGGGTTCATCGAGCAAGAGAACCTTCGGCTCGCCCACCAGCGTACAGGCCAGCCCCAGCTTTTGTTTCATCCCACCGGAGAGCTTGCCCGCCAGCCGGTCGGTGAAGGGGCCAAGCGAGGTAAATTCCAGCAAACGGGCAAAGGTCTTCTGACGGGTTTCGCCAGTGACGCTGCGCAGGTCAGCATACAGATTAAGGTTTTCCATCACCGTCAGGTCTTCATACAGACCAAACTTCTGCGGCATATAGCCCAGCATGGCATGGAGCGCGCCATCGTCTTTAATCGGGTCGAGTCCGAGCACGCTGGCGGTTCCTTCATCGGGCTTTAACAAACCCGCCAGCATCCGCATCAGCGTCGTTTTTCCTGCGCCGTCCGGGCCAACCAGCCCGGTCACATAGCCTTTCTGAATGGTACAGTTCAGCGGGGCGACGGCAGGTTTTTCCATCCCCGCGAAGCGTTTGACCAGATTGTTGAGCTGAATAACCGCGTCATTCATGTCGTTCCCCGTCGCTGACTTTTACGGTGACAGGCATGCCCTGACGCAGCGCGTCGTCGGCATCGGTCACGATGATGCGCAGGCGATAAACCAGGTCGGTACGCAGATCCGGCGTTTCAACCGTTTTGGGTGTGAATTCAGCCGTCGGTGACACAAAGCCAACTTTGCCATGATACGGTTTATCCGGCCGACCGTCGGTGTAGAGCAGCAGCTCGCGGCCCGGCTGCATCTGGCCGAGATTAGGCTCATCAATGTAGGCGCGCACCCATACCGGACGCGTCAGAGAAAGCGTCAGGACGGTGCTTCCCGCGCTTAACATGCTGCCCGGCTCCACGGCGCGGGTCATCAGCGTGCCGTCAGACGGGGCAATGAGCGTGGTGTCGTGCAGATCCAGTTCCGCCTGCGCCAGCTGCGCCTGCGCCTGTTCCAGGCTGGCTTTTGCCTGCGCGATGTCCTGCGGGCGATTACCGGTGTGGTACTGGGTTAATTTATCCTGGGCGGATTTCAGCGTCGCCTGGGCCTGGTCGCGGGAGGAGCGGGCGTTTTCCAGGTCGTTGGCAGAAATGGTGCGGCTTTTCCACAGGCCCTGCTGACGAGCATAGAAGTTTTGCGCGTAGTCATAGGCGGCCTGCGCCTGTTTGACCGCGGCGGCGGCCTGAGCAATCTCTTCGTCACGGTAGCCGGCCAGCATCAGGTCATATTGCGCCTGCGCCACGGAAACGCCTGCTTTCGCCTGCATCAGCGCGTTCTCGTACGGGGCCTTGTCGAGCATCCCCAGCATCTGACCGGTTTTGATGGTATCGCCTTCATCAACGGTGAGGGAGGCCAGGCGCCCCCCGACGCGGAAACTCATATTCACGGTGCGAATATCGACGTTGCCGTACAGCGTCAGGCCTCTGTCCTGGTGACTTTGATACCACAGCCAGCCGCCGATACCTGCGGCAAGCAGAACAACGACCACCAGAATGATGGCGACAGGTTTTTTCATGACTTCAGGCTCCTTTGCGTTAAGCCTTGCAGGATCAGATCGAGATGACAGGTGATGACCTGGCTAATCTGCGCGGCTTTATCCTCATCAAATTGTGTCCAGCCGGTGCGTAACAGGATCGTTTCGCGCCCAAGACGGAAGGCGAGAATTTCACCCAGCAGGGCGTGGGTATGCAAAATAGTCTCGGTATCGTCGGCGTCTCGTCCGGTATAGGCCGCGATCAGCCGGGTCAGGTGCGTATGCATCGGGGCAATCACCTGATCGTGCACTCGCTGGTAAGCCGCCGTAGGGGAGAGCTGCTCACGGGAGATGAACTTACTCAGGCTCAGCGTCTCGTCGTGGGTCAGCAGGCGAATCATATTGTCGCAGGCGCTGATAATCAGCTGCCTGATGGCGGCGCGATCCGGCGACGGCTGGCTCAATAGCCCGCTGGCCTCTTCAACGTGTGGCCGAAAATGGTTACCGATAAAGTCGGCGATCCACTGGGCACAGGCGAGGTACAAATCCTCTTTTGAGCCAAAATAGTAGGTGATGGCCGCAATGTTTTGCCCGGCCTGCGCCGCGATGTCCCGCGTGGTGGCATGCAGACCATATTCGCCAAACTGCGCCAGCGCGGCGGCAATAAGCTGGTTTTTGGCCTGTTCACCTTTCGATGTCGTAGGGGTCGTATTCATGGCGGTTTTAAAAATTAATCAATCGATTGATTAACATTATGCCCGGTTGCCCTTTTTGTCCAGTGACCCCACGGCGGGAAATCTTTCGTCAACGCAGCGCCGCGGGATATTTTATGCGCCACGTCACAAAACCTGCTACACTCCGCTGCTTCACGACATTGTGGTTTTTGTCCTTCCCTATTCGTTATATCTCCCTGAAAACTACACCTGTGATGGTCGGGGCGGTTCGGAGTTTTTATGTCTTTTGATTCCCTTGGCCTGAACCCTGAAATTTTGCGCGCTATCGCAGAGCAGGGCTACGTCGAGCCAACCCCAATCCAGCAGCAGGCTATTCCGGCCGTTCTGCAGGGCCGCGACCTGATGGCCAGCGCCCAGACCGGTACCGGTAAGACCGCGGGTTTTACCCTGCCGCTGTTAGAGCTGCTGGTAAAAAATCAGCCGCACGCCAAAGGACGTCGTCCGGTGCGTGCCCTGATCCTCACCCCAACGCGTGAGCTGGCGGCCCAGATTGGTGAGAACGTGCGTGAGTACAGCCGCTATCTCAACATTCGCTCGCTGGTGGTTTTCGGTGGAGTAAGCATTAACCCGCAGATGATGAAGCTGCGCGGTGGCGTGGACGTGCTGGTGGCAACGCCGGGTCGTCTGTTGGATCTTGAGCACCAGAATGCCCTGAAGCTTGATAGCATCGAAATCCTGGTGCTGGACGAAGCTGACCGCATGCTGGATATGGGCTTTATCCACGACATTCGTCGCGTGCTGGCTAAGCTGCCACCGCGTCGTCAGAACCTGCTGTTCTCTGCCACCTTCTCTGATGAGATCAAGGCGCTGGCGGAAAAACTGCTGCATAACCCGCTGGAAGTGGAAGTGGCGCGCCGCAACACCGCCTCTGAGCAAATTACCCAGCACGTGCACTTCGTTGATAAAAAGCGTAAGCGGGAACTGCTCTCCCATATGATTGGTCAGGGCAACTGGCAGCAGGTGCTGGTCTTTACCCGTACCAAGCACGGTGCTAACCATCTGGCGGAACAGCTGAATAAAGACGGTATCCGCAGCGCGGCGATCCACGGTAACAAAAGTCAGGGGGCACGTACCCGCGCGCTGGCTGAATTTAAATCCGGTGACATTCGCGTCCTGGTTGCCACCGACATTGCTGCCCGTGGTCTGGATATTGAAGAGCTGCCGCACGTCGTAAACTACGAGCTGCCAAACGTACCGGAAGACTATGTTCACCGTATCGGTCGTACCGGTCGTGCGGCGGCAACCGGTGAAGCGCTTTCGCTGGTGTGTGTGGATGAACACAAACTGCTGCGTGATATCGAACGTCTGCTGAGAAAAGAGATCCCGCGTATCGAAACCCCGGGCTATGACGTTGACCCGTCCATCAAGGCGGAGCCTATTCAGAATGGCCGTCAGGGCGGCGGCGGTGGTCGTGGTCAGGGTGGCGGAGGGCGCAGTCAGCAGCCGCGTCGTTCTGAAGGCGGTGCACCGAAAGCCGCGGGCAAACCTCCGCGTCGTAATACAGAGGCTAAGCCAGGCGGTGAAAGCCCATGGCGTAGCGGCGAGGGGAAACCGGCAGGGGAAGGGCAGCGCCGACGCCGCCCGCGTAAACCTGCTAACCCGCAGTAATCTGGAAGCCCGGTCGTAGAGCCGGGCTTTTCTTTTGCGACAGCGGAAAGAAAGTGCCACAATAGTGGCTGTTTATACAGTATTTCAGGTCCTCCGATGGCTTTAACCGCGGCGCTCAAAGCGCAAATTGGCGCCTGGTATAAGGCGCTACAACAGCAGATCCCCGATTTTATCCCCCGAGCGCCTCAGCGGCAGATGATTGCTGATGTGGCAAAAACGCTCTCCGGGGACGACGGACGACATCTGGCGATTGAAGCCCCGACGGGTGTCGGGAAAACCCTGTCGTATTTAATCCCGGGCATTGCCATTGCGCGGGAAGAGCAAAAAACGCTGGTGGTCAGCACCGCTAACGTGGCCCTGCAGGATCAAATCTTCAGCAAAGACCTGCCGCTGCTGCGCAAAATCATCCCTGAACTGCGATTTACAGCCGCCTTTGGCCGTGGGCGTTATGTGTGTCCGCGCAATCTCGCGGCTCTCGCCAGCAGTGAGCCCTCTCAGCAGGATCTGCTGGCCTTCCTGGATGATGAACTGACGCCGAACAACAAAGCGGAACAGGAGCAGTGCGCGAAGCTAAAAACCGAGCTCGACAGCTACAAGTGGGACGGCCTTCGCGATCACACCAGCCATGCCATCAGCGATGATTTGTGGCGCAGGCTCAGCACCGATAAAGCCAGTTGCCTTAACCGCAACTGCCACTACTACCGCGAGTGCCCGTTCTTTGTCGCACGGCGGGAGATTCAGGAAGCGGAGGTGGTTGTCGCTAACCACGCGCTGGTCATGGCCGCGCTGGAGAGTGAGGCCGTCCTGCCGGAGCCTAAAAACCTGCTGCTGGTGCTCGATGAAGGCCACCATTTGCCGGATGTGGCGCGGGATGCGCTGGAGATGAGCGCCGAAATCACCGCGCCGTGGTTCCGCCTGCAGCTGGATCTGTTCTGCAAGCTGGTGGCGACCTGTATGGAGCAGTTCCGCCCGAAAACCACGCCGCCGCTGGCAGTGCCCGAGCGGCTGAGCGAACATTGCGAAGCGGTCTACAGCCTTATTGCTTCCCTGAATAACATCCTCAATCTTTATCTCCCGGCGACCCAGGAAGCAGAGCACCGCTTTGCGATGGGAGAGCTGCCCGACGAGGTGATGGAGATTTGCCAGCAACTGGCGAAGCACCTTGAAAAGCTGCGCGGGCTGGCGGAGATGTTCTTAAACGATCTCAGTGAGAAAACCGGTAGCCACGACGTGGTGCGTTTGCACCGCATTCTGCTGCAGATGAACCGTGCGTTGGGCATGTTCGAAGCCCAGAGCAAGCTCTGGCGTCTGGCCTCGATGGCGCAGGCGTCCGGAGCGCCGGTCACCAAATGGGCAACCCGTGACGTGAAAGACGGGCAGGCGCACCTGTTTTTCCACTGCGTGGGGATTCGTGTTGCCGATCAGCTGGAAAAGCTTATCTGGCGCAGCGTGCCGCACGTGGTAGTGACTTCCGCGACGTTGCGTTCCCTGAACAGTTTCTCCCGTTTACAGGAGATGAGCGGACTGAAAGAGAAAGCTGGCGATCGTTTTGTGGCGCTGGATTCGCCGTTTAACCACTGTGAACAGGGCAAGCTGGTCATTCCGCGCATGAAGTATGAGCCGCTTATCGACAACGAAGAACAGCACATTGCCGAAATGGCAGCGTATTTCCGCGAGCAGCTGGAGAGTGAAAAATATCCCGGCATGCTGGTCCTGTTTGCCAGTGGAAGGGCGATGCAGCGTTTTCTGGAGCACGTTACCGACCTGCGATTACTGTTGCTGGTGCAGGGCGATCAGCCCCGCTACCGGCTGGTAGAGCTGCACCGCAAACGCATTGATAACGGGGAACGTAGCGTGCTGATCGGGCTGCAGTCATTCGCGGAGGGGCTGGATCTGAAGGGGGATTACCTGACGCAGGTGCATATCCATAAAATCGCCTTCCCGCCCATCGACAGCCCGGTCGTCATCACCGAAGGTGAATGGCTCAAAAGCCTCAATCGCTATCCGTTCGAGGTCCAAAGCTTACCCGCGGCATCGTTTAATCTGATTCAGCAGGTGGGGCGTCTCATCCGTAGCCACAGCTGCTGGGGAGAGGTGGTGATTTATGACAAACGTCTGCTCACCAAAAATTACGGCCAGCGGTTACTCAACGCTCTGCCTGTTTTTCCGATTGAACAGCCGGACGTGCCCGATGTTAAAAAACGTCCGGCAAAACCTGCCGCCGGACGGCGTAAAAGCATCCGTACGAAGGGGCGCGGGCCTACTGGTAAGTAAAGGTCACCTGGACCACGCTGTTAAACGTTCCGGCGG
The DNA here is from genome assembly GCF_047456135.1 of Enterobacter sp. BNK-18. Classification (NCBI taxonomy): domain Bacteria; kingdom Pseudomonadati; phylum Pseudomonadota; class Gammaproteobacteria; order Enterobacterales; family Enterobacteriaceae; genus Enterobacter; species Enterobacter sp. BNK-18. The sequence continues at coordinate 564,153 of NZ_CP179899.1, forward strand.
TGACGGGCAATGCGCTGGCATAATAGCGGGCAGCCAGAGGAAACGTTGCCGTGTGGTCCGCTGAGTTAACCGGAACGTTAAAGGCTGCCTGCGGGGCAATGAGTATATTGTCCTGGCGGTCTGCCAGTTCCAGAGCCAACCCTTTCGCACTGCCGATATTGGCGAATTTTGTCGGGTGCGTACTGTCGGCCTGACCATAGAAAAAGGCGGTCGCCAGCGCAAGTGTGGGAGGACAATGTGAGACCGAGAGCGTAAAGTCTTTCCACGCGCCGGTATCGCCCACATTTTTAAAATCCCCTGATACCGCCTGGCCTAAATCCACCGTCAGGTTGCGGCTGGCGCTGTCAATAATGCAGGTGTTGGCGTAAATATTGCCTGTCATCTGGATCTGAATATCGTCCGCCTGTGCCCGGGCAATCAAGCCGAGAATCAGGATCGCAAGTGTCTTTTTCATGTTGGTCACTTATAAGCCAGAGTGATCGTCGCCACGGTATTGGCCGGCCCCGGTGTCACCACGTTGCTGACCTGTTCGTAACGAACCTCGAACGGTATTCGCAGGGTTTCGTTGGCGATGGCCTGGCTTCGGGTGCTGACATAGGTGTCAAAGGTGGCGAGATGGTCATCAAAGAGCATTCTCACGCCCACGCCGGTTGCCATTCCGTTCTGCTGAGTCAATTTGATCACCCCTTCGAATGCCGTTTCGTAGCCGTTTGCGCTGGTCACCTTTAGCTCAGGCTGGACGGTGCTGTCGCAATTAATCGTGACGTCAAAGTTTTGTGCAGGGCTGGATAGCAACCCGATACTGATAAAATCACTGACGGGAAAATCGCCCAGGTTCACGGTGAGATTTTTAGGCAGGACAGAGCAGGTAACCGTTTCGAGATTCACATTGCCCGCATAGGAAATCGTATTAGGATCGCTGATGCCTTCATGCTGATAAACCCCGACACCAAATTTAGACTCCGCCTGAGAAAGCGAACCTGATTTGACCGTATTGCTCGTTTTCACCAGTTCCAGCGTGACATTAAAGTTAAAGGCCTCAGTAATGTCGTTGGAGACATAGCCCAGCGGCGTGCCGCTTGAATTACAGTACATTCCCCCGGCACCGGTAATTCGCTGGCCTTTGTCATTCATCAGCGCTACGCCAATTCCTTCCAGCCCTGATTCATACACCCCAGAAAGACCGGGGATCTCCAGACCTGCGCCGTAATAGCACGCAACAATCGGAAGCCCGAAGTCAGAAGGGTTATAGCAGTTGCCCGCCACGTGAACGATCTGCTCGGTGCCCGGAATGGTGGCACCTACCGGCAACGTGCTCGAGACGGATACGGAGGCCACATTAATCTGTTTTGGCAGATCGGAGGAGGTACAGAGCGCGTTAGCATGTGGCATAAATAACGCGGCGGCTCCCAGAACCAGGAAGAAAAAGCACTGTTTAATCATTTGCATAATGGTTTGCCTGAACGGTGAATCAGTGGCACTGCGCAGCAGCGTTAAGGATGTTGGTTTTCTCTGTCTCATCCGTAAGGGCGTAGTCGGCCTCGCAGTGCTCGCTCGCATCCTGTCCCCAGGTGACGGCGAGATGCCCTTGCTTTGGCAGGCCGGAGAGATAGGTCTGGCCGTCATTGCCGACAATAAATTCGCTGTCCTTATCCTCCGTTGTTACCGTCGCACCGAAGGGCAGCGGTTTACCGTTGTGCGTCAGCGTCATCAGGACGCGGCTGCCCACGCGGGTATTAAAGCTGGCGCGCACCACGGCCCCGCGTGTCGGGGTCACAACGTACGCTGCGTGCGTCACGTCGGCCTCGTCGGGCAGGGTTTCGGTATCCAGCGCAATGGTATTGTGGCGATAAGGGGTAACAAACGGCACGACGGTATAGCCGCGGAAGTCGGTCTCAACGCCCGTCTGATTGGCGATATGCGTACCGTGTGTTCCCGGTGCTTTCACCAGCGCAATGGTCTCTCCGAGCGGCTGGCTCAGGGTTATCCCGTTGGCGTGCACGATCGCGCCACCCTGCAGCCCGACGTTTACGGTTTGCTGATATTTATCCTGGCTTACCCCGCCGCTCACTTCACCATAGGTCGCTTTATAATCGGCGTTCATGCTGGTGGAGTTTCCGCTACCGGTGCTGCTCAGCCCCTCCTGAATATTCCAGTTGAGGTTGTCTCCCTTCAGCGCGGTACCGTTAAGGCCGATGTTCTGCGTCGTACCGTCTTTGGTGTTGTTGAGGTTGTAGGTGGCCCAGGTGTTATGCATCCAGCGATCCAGTGGAACGGAGACGTTTAATGAGAACTGGTTGTCGTTCATCACATCCTCACCGTTCGCATCGCTGTCCTGGGTGTTTTTGTTCATGCTGTAGCTCAGGCTATAGCTGACGCCGTGCCAGCTGTTGTTGTAGCTGACGCTCATGGAGGTCATATCCTGGCTCTGGCTCCAGTAGGTCTCTTTGACCAGGCTCAGGGTGACAGAGCCCCAGCCCGCGGGCAGCGTCTGGTCGACGGTGGCTTCCGTTCGGGCACGTCGCTGCTGCGGCGCAGACCCGTCATCTGAACGGGTGTAAGACTCCATCGTGTCTTCCAGGGTGTAAAACCCTTTGCTGTTGTAGCGATAGCCCGCCAGGGAGAAGTGAGTGCCCGAGGCGACAAAATCTTTGCTGTAGCGAACGCGCCAGGATCGGCCTTTGCTGGCCTGCTGCTTTTTCAGCAGCGCTTTGGCGCGGGTGACATCAAGGGAGAAAGCACCCAAATCGCCCAGGTTTTTCCCGACGCCCAGCGCCCGGGACTGATAATGGCGACTCTGCTGCGCACCACCGTAGGCGGTGAAACCCAATGGCATGCCGTAGATGGCGCTGCCCTCGGCAAACGGGGTTTGTTCGACGTCCTTGTCGTAAGACCGGTAACGCCCGGCGGTCACGCTGTAGCGGAGATTCTTTTCACGCTGCAGGACCGGGACCGAGGCGTAAGGCACGACAAAGTGACTTTCGCTGCCGTCGGTCTCTTTCACGGTGACCTGCAGATCGCCGCTGCTGCCGGTGGGATAGAGATCGTTAATTTCAAACGCACCGGGTGCAACCGTGTTCTGATAAATGACGTAACCGTTCTGACGAACCATCACCAGCGCATTGCTGTGGGCAGTGCCGCGAATAATCGGCGCATAGCCTTTTTCACTGTCCGGGAGCATGTCGGTATCGGATTTAAGCTCAACCCCGGTATAGGGCACGCTGTCGAAAACGTCCGACGGGGAGGTGCTTTGCCCGACGGTCATATCGCTTTTCATCGCCACGATATCGCGTTGAGCATAGGTGTAGACGGAGGAGAACCTGTGCTCTTCCTCGTTGCCCGTTGTACTGCGATTCCACGTGGAATAATTGCGTATGCGCCAGGCCCCCACATTGAGGCCCGGGCGCAGGTTAACGTACTGGCTGCTGTTATCCTGCTCTCCCTGCACACGGGCATGGCTCTGGCTGGCGGTGGCGCTGTAGTTCAGCAGACCTGCGGTGATCCCTTCGTCGAACGTTTTCGGGTCGATATACCCGCGCGGGACCTGGCCCAGCGCCGTTTGTGGAATACTGAGCAACAGTTGCTGATGACGAACCTGAAACGTTGCGGATGCCGCGGGAATGGCGTTTATATCGGCGCACTGGCCTTTAGCCATCAGCGCGGGATACTGCCGGGTTTTGATCCCAAGGTTTTTTAGCTCATCCAGGCTAAAGCAGGGTTGAAGAGAATGATTGCCCTGATCGTCTTTTATTAATTTGAACGTGACATCACGGGTATCAATTTTATTATTGTTGATGAAAATGTTGACCTGATATTTTCCGGGGGCTTGTCCCGGTCCTTTTTCATAAACAGACAGGTCGGTTTTCCCCTGTTGAGGATTATCAATATCCAGTAATGCCGGGTTGAAATAATCATCAGCCATAACCTGCTGCGCAAAGATCGCCAGTGCCAGGCCACATAAAATGACCAGCATTGAAGAAAGGCGATGGATGAACGGCTTTTTATGGCTGTACATGATGATATTAATAGCCTGAGTGGGTGTTAATGAACGGATGCCGACCAGGTCTGACTGATGCTGCCGTAATCAGTAATAACGGAGTAGGTGACGGTCGACCCGCTGGCATTATCGGGTAAGGCAAAGTGCGTTTCCGTTTTGGGGACTGCCCAGGTGGCTTTATCCACTTTATGGCCGTTAAGCATCACCGTCTGGAAATTCATATAGAAAGGCGTCGGGTTATTCACAACCAGGTCGTGACCTTCACGATGCCACTGAAGCTTGTCCGCCACAGCCTCGGGTTTGCCAGTTATTGCTGACGGGCGATACAACAATTTAATGCGTGTATTAATGGCAATCTGCAGGGTATTTACCCCTTCGACGTGCTTTGACGAGGGAATAGCTTTGATATTAAGCCAGTAGAGAGACTCACGATCCTCGGGCAAATTTCCGCCGGTACGCACGACACGCAGGACGTTATCCTCTTTTGCATCGAGACGAAACAGCGGTGGGGTGATCAGGAAGGGGGCTTTAGCCGGGTTTTTACCGCCAGAATCAACCCAGGACTGTACCAGATAATCCGTGGCATCTGGGTTTGAAAGACCCAGAGACGACTCCTTTTTGTCGCCCTGATAGACCAGGCGTGTGCCATTAATAACGACACCGGCATGGGAAGTGGCGGCTACCAGTAAAAGAGCACTCAGTAAATAACCGTGGCGCATAAAGGTATCTCAATAAAAGAAGAGATATTAACTCTCAGAACAGAGCTAATATCTCAGGATGGATAATATCAGTTATAAATAACGGTGAAGGTCGACACGGCGTTTGCCAGGCCTGCGGTGATTGCAGCCTGGGTCTGAATATAACGGGCTCCAAATTCCAGGTTATTGACCGCCGTACCGGAGGCTAACGGATATTGCTGAGAGGGCGTATACAGACTCACCGGTTGCTCAGACGCGTCCACCAGTTGAATAGCGACACCTGTTGCAGCATCTACATCCGGCGTTAATGCCAGCGTAGTGTTGTTATCCGGATCCGGCGTGCCGCCGAAGTTAATGGCGGCGGAAGTCACGGTCTCCGGGCAATTCTTTAATTGAATATCAAACTTGGTTAATGTGCTGGTAGATCCAGCCCCGGTAAATACCGTTTTAGAAACTTTGCCTAACTGAACATTTAATGGATTACTTAACCCGTTCACTACCTGACAAGCAGAATCAATAATTTCACCGGTGAAGTTAATCTGACCTTCACCGTTTGTTGCCGCAAATGCGGATGCAGAACATCCTGCCGTTGCGGCGATAAATAAACCTATAGCAACCTTGTTCATAACAAATCCTGGTATGTTTCTGGTGAGAACGTTGCCTGGACGTTTTCACCGTTGACCTTAAATGATTTTCCGTTGGTTATTTAATCAGAAACGGGTGGGGTAAGAATCTTCAACGGCAATCACAAATAATTGAAATAGTGCTTGAGTTTCTTTTTTCGTCATAAAAACAGAAGGATGATCCGGTTCAAAAACACTAACGGCCAGACGTTCTTCAGGGCTATATTGTTAACAAGATGAAGCTGTCAGGAGAGATGTCGTGGATTATCGCAAAATTATCAAAGAGGTAGGACGAGGGAAAAATCATGCCCGCGATCTGGACCATGAAACCGCTCGTGCGCTCTATACGCATATGCTCAACGGTGACGTACCCGACCTTGAAATGGGCGGTATCCTGATAGCGCTGCGTATCAAAGGAGAAGGCGAAGCGGAGATGCGTGGCTTCTACGAAGCAATGCAGGCGCAGACCCTGCGCTTAAACGCGCCAGTGGCAAAACCGATGCCGATTGTGATCCCGAGCTACAACGGGGCACGCAAGCAGGCCAACCTGACGCCGCTGCTCGCTATTTTATTGCACAAGCTGGGCTTCCCGGTGGTGGTGCATGGCGTAAGCGAAGATCCAACCCGCGTGCTGACCGAAACGATTTTCGGCATGCTGGGTATCGAACCCACACGGCATGCCGGCCAGGCACAGGCGAAGCTTGATGGCCATCAGCCGGTTTATATCCCTGTCGGAGCACTCTGCCCCCCGCTGGAGAAGCAGCTTGATATGCGCTGGCGCATGGGCGTGCGTAACAGCGCGCATACGCTGGCGAAACTGGCTACGCCGTTTGGCGAAGACGCGGCGCTGCGTCTTTCCAGCGTCTCTCACCCGGAGTACGTGACGCGCGTGGGGAAATTCTTTGAAGACATAGGCGGCAGGGCCTTGTTGATGCACGGCACGGAAGGCGAGGTGTATGCTAACCCGCAGCGCTGCCCACAGATGATGCTGATTGATTCCGCTGGCACGCGCGCCATTCTCGAGCGAGGGGAAGAGCGTTCCGACGCGATCCTGCCTGACGCAAAAGATCCGCATACCACCGCCCACTGGATTGAGCAGTGCCTGGCCGGAAAGGTTCCGGTACCGCACGCGATCAAGTTGCAGATGGCCTGTTGCCTGCTGGCGACCGGTGAAGTTGAATCCGTAGAGGCAGGGATGGAACGCGTCGGGAAGACGTTTTAAGCCCCAAAAAAAGCCCGTCCAGTGGCGGACGGGCAAGCAAGGGTAACAACAACAGGGTCAATGAGGGTTGGAGCAGCTCACCAGAGGGTATGGCGAGGGTGGAGCATTCAGTCAATTACTTATAGATAACCGCAGTACCGCTCAGTTTGTTATTGGTGTTCGCGGAGGTGATGGTGTATCCGCTTGCACCGGCAGCAGCAGCTTTCTCAGCCAGTTTCGCTTCCAGACCGTCCAGAGTGGTCGCGCCTTCAGCACTTACCACACCGAGTTTGTTCATGCTCTGCGCCTGAGATGGAGAAACAGGTTCTGCAGCAAAAGCGCCGAAAGACAGAGCGGACAGGGCAACAGCAGCAACAGCATATTTGATGGTTTTCATAATTAATCTCTCGCAGGTGATTCTGTTAAGGGGACGATGTTCCGTCGATGTGATAAGTATCACGTTTTTTTATGCGAGAGAAAATCGAAGAGAATTGACGTGGTTGCTCAAAAAAATTGAATGACAAATAACTTATTGAATATTAATAAATTCAGAGGACGACTTTACACTTCTTGTAGCTGCGCTTTACAGACGCGACGAGAAGGGCACATTTTGCTACGCGGTTCGCAAAAAACCGTGAGCGTAAAGGTAACCGCTTGCGCCGTTAACTTCGGTAAAGGAAAGTCAACGTAGCTGGCTGTCTTTCGATCCCCTGCGATTATATCCTGAGCGAGCGCTATTTTTCGAATCTTTCTCCTGCTGGCAGGCGATACATAACCGTACGCCCGGTATGGCTTTGCGCCGCGCTTCCGGGATCACTTCTCCGCACTCTTCACATTCATAGAGACTTTCACCGCGCGGAATTTCACCGCGAGCGCGTGCAACCGCATCTTCAATTGTACTGTTGATTTGTTCGTTAACGGCGTCATCATTCGCCCAACCGGAAGCCATGGTTTACTCCTGGAATCTGTTAAACCCTGTTTTAATATGGGGTGAAAAAACGTGCAGTCAAGGTAGAGAGGAACTGCATCTGTCAGGCAGATGCAGTTTGTTTATAGAAAGAGACGTTATTTATAAATGGTCGCCGTGCCATACATATGGTTATCCCCGCCCGCGGCGTTAACCACGAAACCTTTAGCCCCTTCCTGGCGGGCTTTTTCGGCGAGTTTATTCTGGAGATCGTCAAGGTTACTTGCGCGGCTTACCGAGACGGTGCCCGCAGGCTTAAGCTGGCTGGTGTCTGTATTGTCGGTCAATGACTGTACCGCCATGGCAGAGAATGACGCGGTAGCCAGTGCACCCGCGAGAACAACAAGGGTCAGGTATTTTTTCATAATCACATCCTCATGAGGAAACAACAGGTGATTCCCTTTAAGTTTAGAAGCCTGGCGAGTGTGATTTAGCGCAAAAATTTGATGATGATCTGCTTATTTTTTGAACGATAAAAACTGACGTTTTACTGACAGATCATAGACATAAAGGTGTTTGATTTATGACGGGTTTTTGAGCGTCGCAGAGAAATATTTACCGTTGAGCCTGCAAAGGGTATCTTACGCCGCTGTTTAAAGGAGAAAGCCATGACTTCCCAAAAGCCGGGATTGCACCCACGAAATCGCCATCGTAACCGCTATGACATGAATGCGTTGTGTCAGAGCTGTCCTTCGCTGCAGGACTACATTGTGCAGACACCTGCCGGTGAACCTTCGGTCAACTTTGCCGATCCGCAGGCGGTTAAAATGCTCAATAAAGCCCTGCTGGCACACTATTACGGTGTGGCGCACTGGGATATTCCGGAAGGCTTTCTCTGCCCACCCGTGCCGGGGCGGGCCGATTATCTCCACCATCTTGCCGATCTTCTCGCAGACGATTGCAACGGTGTCATCCCTGAGCAAGCATCCGTGCTTGATATCGGTACCGGGGCGAATCTGATTTATCCGTTGATTGGCGTTCATGAATATCACTGGCGCTTTACCGGCAGTGAAATCGGTAATGAGGCGTTTTCCAGCGCACAGGCGATTATCAACGCCAACCCTGGGTTAAGCCGGTCTGTCCGCTTGCGTCGGCAGAAAGATGCCGCATCGATCTTCAACGGGATTATCCACAAGAACGAAAGCTACGATGCCACCCTGTGTAACCCACCGTTCCATGACTCCGCGTCCACCGCCCGTGCGGGCAGTGAGCGCAAACGCCGCAATCTCGGTCAGGCGGAAGATGCCGCGCTGAACTTTGGGGGGCAGCAACAGGAACTGTGGTGCGAGGGGGGAGAAGTGGCATTCATCCTGCGAATGATTGAGGAAAGTAAAGTATTTGGCCGTCAGGTTAAATGGTTCACGACGCTGGTATCCCGTGGGGATAACCTGCCCCCCCTCTACCGTGCACTGACCGATGTGGGTGCCGTTAACGTGGTGAAAAAAGAGATGGCGCAAGGCCAGAAGCAGAGCCGCTTTATCGCCTGGTCTTTTATGGACGCTAACAAGCGCAGTAAATAACCCACAGGCAGGCCGGGTAAGGCGACGCCGTTACCCGGTCCCCACGCTATAAGGTGGGCTCCTGTGGCGGTGTGGGGGACGCCGGTGAGGGTAATACCTGATAGGTCTGCACCGGCATCCGCACCGCGGCCAGGTCAAAGTGTTTTTTCACCATACTGTCGAGCGCAAAGCGCACCGTCCACTGCTTCAGTGGCTGCGTGGTGAACGACACGCGCAGGGTAAATGCCGTGTTCGTCAGGCCGACAATACCGGCAAACGACGGCTCTCCAATCACCAGCCCGCGAATATCCTCCATCGCCATCATCTCTTCCACGGCGTCCCGTAGCGCCTGTTTCGCTTTATCTGCATCTTCATGACGGTCAACGTCGTAGTTGGCCACTACCGAGCCAATGCCTCGGACAAAGTTAGCGAAGGTGGTTATCGATGACCATGGAATTATGTGGTACGCCCCGGTGTCCTGGCGCACGCCGACGGAGCGAATGGACATGCGCTCTACCGTGCCGGTTAACGGCCCAATCGTGACCAGATCCCCGGTGTTCATCCCGTTCTCAAATTGGATAAAGACGCCGGTGATTATATCCTTCACCAGGGTTTGCGAACCAAAGGAGATAGCCAACCCCAGCGCGCCGGCACCTGCCAGCAGCGGCGCGATGTTCACGCCGATTTCCGAGAGCACAATCATGATGGTAATGGTGCTGATAATAACCGCCAGCGCATTGCGAAACAGCGTCAGCAGGGTGCGGGCACGGGCGCTGGGCAGGGGGCGACCGTGAATGTCGGAGACCAGACGGTTCTCGATAAGGCTCGCCAGCAACGTCCAGCCAACCGCAGAGAAGAAGAGGATCAGCGCGATGCGAATTAAAATATCGACGGTCTTTTCGCCCGCGCCGTTGTGCAGCCAGTTCCAGAAGTCAAACAATCCCCATGCGTTAAGCAACAGCATAATCGCCACGCAGACGGTGAGAATGCGCGCCACTTTCAGTGATACCGAGATCCAGCCGTTGACCCTTTTTTGCAGTTCCGGATAACTGCGCTGCACCTGTGGCGAGAGGGTGAAGGTTTTCGATAGCCAGCGCGACAGCAGGCCAGAGACAAATGCCGCAATGCCAATGATGGCCAGGCTCTTGAACGTCGCCCCCATCATAAATTTCAGGCTGTTGCCCGGGTCGAACAGTGAGAAGAAGCACAACACGATAAAGTAGGCGCTCGCCAGCCAGTGCCACACTAGCGCGAAGGCGCGGATAAAGAGACTGAAAAACGACAGGGAACGATCGGCCAGATGCAGCAAGCTTTGGGTAATGGTCTTTTTGTTATGGAAGATAAGGTACAACGCCCAGACGGTAATGCAGATCATAATCAGCACATTCGCCAGGGCGCCAAACTGCACGTTGACCTGATTGGAGATGATCGGCACGGCAACCAGCAGACCGTAACCAATCAATCCACTGAGCACGCTGAGGCGCAGCGCCCAGTATCTGGCGCTCTCATCCCGAATCGAGAAGGGACGAAGATCCGGTACGTGCGGGCAAAATATCAAACGCAGCAGCGCCTTAAAGAACTCGATCAGCGCAAAGGCGTTGAGGAAGAGCGCCTGCTGGAAAGCGATGGTTTTATTGCCGGCGTTAAGCCTGTCGGCCAGGACCTGGCCTGTAAACAGCGTCAGCGCCAGCAGCAGTAAATCGATGATAAACGCCGACGCTATCATCAGCGGCAGGTGTAACCAGCTGCTTTTCTGCTGGTTCTTCTTGCGCCCCCATTGCCCCATCTTACGGTAGAGCGGCCATGCGCACAGGCGTACCAGCCAGTAAAACAGAAATACAGCGCCCGCCAGCATCAAAAACTGCGTGGCGGCTGTCGTAAACGTATGGGGATTAAACGGTTTATGGGGCGAACCAATCAGGTTGCGATAGAGCTGGGCAAAGCGCGAGGAGAGCTCGCTTCCATAGTGACGGCTCACGTCGGTGACATTTTCCAGCACCGTTTTTTGTTCTTCCACTTGCGGAGGGGTAATTGTCGGCACCGGCTCCAGCGGCGACGTGGCGGCGACTTTTCGCAACTGTCCGATTAACTCCTGCCGGGAGGTATCGTTTTCAAGCACATCGGCAAGGGCACTGTAGGCGGCTTTTTTCTGTTCAACATTCGGCTCTGGGGGCGGTGTCGTTTGCTGTGTGGCGGTCGTGCCGGTGGTGACGCCGGGGATGGAAACGGCGAACGATGGCGCACAAAACAGGCTAAGCAACAGCAAGATCCACGGCACGGCATCCTCCGGTGAAAATAATGAACAAAAAGATAAGTATAGAGGGCGAGGCGCGCGGGAGGATTTTTGGGAACAATCTGGCGTAAAAAAGCCGGGTATGCCCGGCTCAGAATGGCGTAACTGAAGCGCTATCAGGATACGTGCTGCAGGAACTCCTGCAGGCGCTGGCTCGGTGGATTGGCGATCAGCGCTTGTGGGTTACCGTCTTCAGCGATACGGCCCTTATCAATAAAGATCAGGCGGGAAGCCACTTTCTCAGCAAAGCCGATTTCGTGGGTCACGATAACCATCGTCATCCCTTCTTCAGCCAGATCTTGCATGACTTTCAGCACTTCGTGACGCAGTTCCGGGTCAAGCGCCGAGGTTGGCTCATCAAACAGCATCATCTTCGGTTTTACCGCCAGTGCGCGGGCGATAGCCACACGCTGCTGCTGTCCGCCGGACAACTCAGAAGGGTAGTGATGAGCACGTTCCGCGAGGCCGACTTTAGCCAGCAGATCTTTAGCCAGCGTTTCCGCCGCCGCTTTGCTGGCGCCACGTACGCGCAGTGGACCAAACATTACGTTTTCCAGCGCCGTCAGGTGCGGGAACAGGTAGAACTGCTGGAACACCATGCCAGCTTCCTGACGAATCAGACGGTCGTCGACTTTCGGGTCATTCACCTTCAGGCCATCGACAATCAGATCGCCGCTGGTGATCTCTTCCAGCTTGTTGATGCAGCGCAGCAGGGTCGATTTACCGGAGCCGGATGGCCCGATAATTACCACCACTTCACCCTGTTTGATATTCAGATCGATATTGTGCAGCACCTGGGTTGGGCCAAAGTGCTTGGAAACGTTTTTAAATTCAATCACAGGATTTTCATCCTTCTTTCAAGACGACGCAGAACGAAACTCAGAACCAGAGTGATGATCAGGTAGACAACGGCTACCGCACTCCAGATTTCCAGCGCACGGAAGTTGCCCGCAATGATCTCCTGGCCCTGACGGGTCAGCTCAGCAACGCCGATAACGATGAACAGCGACGTATCCTTAATACTGATGATCCACTGGTTCCCCAGCGGTGGCAGCATGCGGCGCAGGGCCAACGGCAGAATGACGTGGCGGATCGTTTCGCGACGAGAAAGGCCTAACGCCAGACCCGCTTCACTGAAACCTTTATGAATCGACAGGACCGCACCACGGGTAATTTCCGCGATATAGGCACCTGAGTTGATCATAATGGTCACGACAGCGGCGCTGAACGGGTCAATGCGCAGGTCGGTGAAAGCCATTGGCAGGGCGAAGTAGATGAACATGACCTGAACGACAATTGGGGTGCCGCGGATCACTTCGATGAAAACCAGTGCGATGTGGTTTGCAATCCAGCCGCCGTAGGTGCGGGCGAAACCGGCGACAAGACCGATAATCAACCCACCAACCAGACCGAGGACCGAAATCCACAGGGTCATTTTAGCGCCTTCAAGCAAGATAGGAATGGCAGGCCAGATGGCGCTCCAGTCAAACTGCATGATAGTTTCCTGTTACTGTTACCGTGTTTCTAAAATAGCAGGGGCGAAAGGTCGCCCCCGAGTGAACGTCATTTTTAAGAATTATTATTTAGGCTCGGTACCGAACCATTTTTTATAGATTTCGTTGTAGGTGCCGTTCTCTTTCAGGGTTTTCAGCGCGCCGTTAACTTTCGTACGCAGGTCGTCGCTGCCTTTCGGGAACGCAATACCGTACTGCTGGGCTTCCAGAGAATCACCGACGGCTTTGAACTTGCCGTTGCCCGCCGTTTTGATGAAGTACAGGATGTTAGGGGTATCGTGCAGCACCGCGTCAGCACGGTTGGTACCCAGCTCCATGTAGGCGTTATCGATGTTCGGGAACTGACGCAGATCTTTGGTTTTGATGTTTGCCTTCGCGTAATCAACAGAACCGGTACCGCCTTTCACCGCGACGACTTTACCGTCGAGGTCTTTCACGCTTTTTACATCGTTATTATCGGCTTTCACCATCACCAGCAGGCCGCTTTTGTAGTAGCCGTCAGAGAAGTCGATCGCTTTTTTACGTTCTTCAGTAATGGTGATACCGGCCAGGGCCAGATCAACGTTTTTCGTTTGCAGTGCCGGGATGATGCCGCTGAAGTCCATTGGCTTCAGGGTGTAATCCAGTTTGAGTTCTTTTGCGATAGCAGCCCACAGATCAACATCAAAGCCAACGTACTTATCACCCTGTTTGAATTCAAACGGAACGAACGCCGTGTCGGTCGCCACAACCAGTTTGTCGGCAGCCTGGGAAGAGACCGCAAAAGCCAGGGTAAGTGCAGCCAGTGAAACTTTTAATACAGACTTCATAGCATTTCCTTTTATATCCACGGGGCGATCCCCTGCGAGAACGAGTGGCACAATGAAAAAATCGTGCCAACTTTGCAAGCTGTTGTTTTACAAAGGGGATGATGTCATTCATTGCACAGAAAACGGGGCAATGAACTTTTATTGCACCAAAATGGAGCACCGTTTTGGTGCGCGTCATTTGGCTCAACAGACGAAGCGTTATTTAGCGTAAATTCTGACGAAAAAACAATCTTCCGTTAACGGTTGTGTGAGGTGATTATTACAATTTTTTCACTTTTGCAGCGTCTCAGGCCAAAAACGTGCACCATAGATGTGCAAAACCCTCACCGGAGGGCGAGGGTTGTATAGGAAATTCTTATGAATTATTCGATGTTGGACTCAATGAACCACAGGAACTGGTCCAGGTCGCGGGAAGCGGCGGTGAAGATATCGGCTGTATCTTCGTCTTTCGCTTCACCGATAGCTTTACGCACATCATTAGCCACTATCGCATAGCGGTCTGCCAGCTCTTTCAGGTGATCCTGAACGGTATGGATATCCAGCGGATAACTTTTCAGTGGCGTCTTGCTGTTAATCACCTGCGTGGTACCCAGTGCCACACCGCCTAACTGTACGGCACGTTCGGCCATGGTATCGAGGTGGGTAACCAGTGCTGTGCGGAAGCCATCCAGCATTTCATGAACGGCAATAAAGTTTGCACCGCGCATATTCCAGTGGGCCTGTTTGGTGATCAGCGAAAGATCGATGAACTGGATCACCTGGCGATTCAGCAACTCAATGGTCGCTTTTTTGTCGCTATCCGATACATCGTTACGGGTATAAAGCAGATTAGACGCTTTCGTTTTCACCAGTTTAGCGGTACTCATAATCTCATATCCTCTTGATGTTTGTGTCCCAGGTAATTGCGGGATTAAGTATAGCACCGGATTTTTTCCCTGCGGGGAGGCTCTGCCTATCAGTTTAATAGTGAGAAGGACGTTGTGTTTACAATGGTATGAAATTAAAGGGATTATTTAAAATTGATGCAGATCAATCCTAATTCAGGAAAACGTTATCGACAGCGGGGGAAATATTTCACGAAGAGTGCAAAGTATGTAAAAAAATATTTTAAACGGGGAACTGGCCTTTATTCTGCATGGCTATAAAGCCACGCAGAATATAGGGCGCTAATTGAGGTCAATTTTCTCAACTTTAGGTTCCGGGCGCATCGTTAGCGTTGAGCCCATTGAGGCGGCGATAATCGAACACAGGGCCAGCGTCTGGGTGAAGGTCAGGGTTTCCCCGAGGAAAACCATCCCTGACAGGGCGGCGAGTGCGGGCTCCATGCTCATCAGCGTGCCGAAAATGCGCGTCGGCAGGCGCGTAAGGGCTATCATCTCTAAAGAGTAGGGGAGTGCTGTGGAAAGAATGGCGACCGCCAGCCCGATGGGCATGACTGACCATTGCCAGATGGACTCGGTGGCCTGAGCCATACCCACCGGCACAAAGATGATAGCGGCAATCAATGAACCGATTGCCACCGTCGCCGGGCCATGCTCTTCCCCGGCGCGCTGTCCGGTCACTATATAGATAGCCCAGCAGGCACCCGCCCCCAGAGCCAGCGCCGCGCCCGTGAGATCAATCTCTGAGACGCTCTGACCCAGCGGCAGCAGGAACCACAGGCCAAGAACGGCTAAAATTACCCAGATAAAGTCAACGGGACGACGGGACGAGAAAAGCGCTACCGCCAGCGGGCCAGTAAACTCCAGTGCCACGGCAATCCCCAACGGAATTGTCTGGATGGAGAGATAGAACATGTAGTTCATCGCTCCCAGGGACAGCCCGTAAAAAAGCAGCGGTAAGCGTTGTTCTTTTTTAAAGCGTAAACGCCAGGGTTTGAAAATCACCACCAGGATCGCGGTTCCGAGGGCAATACGCAGGGCCGTGACCCCAGGCGCACCGACCAGCGGAAAGAGGGATTTGGCCAGCGAGGCACCGCTTTGAATGGACAACATGGCGATGAGTATGACGACAACCGGCAACCAGACCGACGACGAGCGGGATAACCCAGGCATCCTTTCTCCTGTCAACTTATGTCAAATGAAGTAAAGGTTGCAGTGTAAAGGAAATAAGCTGCAACGGTTGAGAGACCGTTGAAAAAAAAACGTGTAAATTCCGTAAAATGGTTAAGCGCTGGTGGATTTATCGCCTGTCAGATTAGGAATAATCTGGATGAATGTAACGGCGCAGGCGCGCAGTATGAGCGTTTTATAGCGAAAATTGTATGTGATTTGAATGAGATAGCTGACGCTGGAAACGTTCTGTTACAGGAAAGGTTCAGTTAGACATCACGAATCACAAAGAGTTTCGCAAATTTTTTTGATATATTTAAAACTTACGGACTTACTTGAAGCACATTTGAGGTGGTTATGAAAAAAATTGCATGTCTTTCAGCACTGGCCGCTGTACTGGCTGTTTCCGCAGGTACCGCTGTAGCTGCTACTTCTACTGTAACTGGTGGTTACGCTCAGAGCGATATGCAGGGCGTGATGAACAAAGCTAACGGTTTCAACCTGAAGTATCGTTACGAGCAGGATAACAACCCACTGGGCGTGATCGGTTCTTTCACCTACACCGAGAAAGATCGTTCTGAAAACGGCGCATACAACAAAGGCCAGTACTACGGCATCACCGCTGGTCCAGCTTACCGTCTGAACGACTGGGCAAGCATCTACGGTGTTGTAGGTGTTGGCTACGGTAAATTCCAGCAGACCGAAAACCAGGGTCTGAACCGCACTGCAAGCAACAGCGACTACGGCTTCTCCTATGGCGCGGGTCTGCAGTTCAACCCAATCCAGGACGTCGCTCTGGACTTCTCTTATGAGCAGAGCCGTATCCGCAACGTTGACGTTGGCACCTGGATCGCGGGCGTAGGTTACCGCTTCTAATCACTTCGGTGAGCCAGTAAAAAATCCGCCCAATGTGGCGGATTTTTTTTTACGTTAACCCCTCGCCTGCAGGAGAGGGTAGCAGATTGCCCGGATTATTTACTCTTAATATCGAAGATATCGGTTCCCAGATGGTTATAGTCAACTTTCTGTAACTTGAAGTTGGTAACGTAAACTGGGGGAGCCTTCTTGTTAGAGACAAACGGGTACGCATTTTTTATCTGCTGTGCCGAAATCCCCGTCCACTGCGAGAAGAAGGTCAGGAAATCATTGGCCGAACGCCGCGCTTGAATAATGCGATGCGTTTTATCATCACTCGACACAACCATAAACGGTACCTGGAAGTTCTGCTGGAACTTGTCGTCGTGCGCCAGATACTGCACCTCTTTACCGCGCTCTTTAAACGCCAGCCCGTGATCCGAGAAGTAGACCATCGAGAAACTGTCACCCGTATTGCGTAACTGATCGTACAGTTTGCTCAGCAGGTCGTCGGTTTGCGTCATGGTGTAGAGATAGCATGAGGTCTCTTTGGATTGCACAAACTCTGCGTATTTACCGCCGGTCCGATCGCAGGCCTGCGGGTGAGACCCCATCAGGTGCAGAACAATCAGCTGCGGCTGGGTACGCGGAGAGGCAAAGACCTGCGCCGTCATTTTCAGCAACGCTTCATCTTTCGTGTTCTTGTCCGCTTCAAAATCACCGTTCTTCAGGAACTGCACTTCGTCGGCGCGTCTGGCGATACTGGCAATGGCCGTATCGTATTCGCCAATTTGCCCCTGATTGGAGAACCACCAGGTCTGGAAACCTGCGCGGTTCGCCAGGGTAACAAAGTTATCCTGAAACTGGGGTTTGTCGTCGACCACCCGGTTTAGCGTCAGGCCGAGAGATTTCTGCGTTGAGCCGCTGGCCGCAACATAATCGGTAAACAGGGTGCCTTTGACCGAACTGGCGAACGGCGTGTTGTCCCAGTGTCCGCCAAATGCTCCCATGGCGTCGCGACGTGCACTTTCACCAATCACCACCACATAGGTGTGATATTTGGGCTTCACGGCCAGCACGTTCCAGGTGTCTTTCATATTTGAAAGCTCAGCCATACGTGCCTGTTCGTCGAGCACCTCTTTATTGTTAACGACGACGTCTTTCACAAATCGGAACACCGGATAGCCGGTATCCTTCAGCTTGAACACCCCACCCCAGGCCAGGTTTTGTACTGGTGCGACAAAGAACGCCACCACGCTGAACGCCAGGCACAGGTGCTCAATTTTTCCCCACGTTTTTTTCTCTTCCGCTTTACGGCGAACGGCTATCACGCCAAGGGCAAAGATAAAGAGGCCGACCACGTAGCTGTACCAGGGGAAGATCGTCAGGATCTCTGTCGACTCTTCCATATTGGTCGAGTGCAGCGCCAGCAGGGTATTAAAGTTCGGCGAGCCGTAAGCCTGACCAAACGGGAAATAGAGTGCAGCGACCAGAGAACAGATCCCGACTAACGTTTTTTGCGCGAGCGGAGTCGTTCGCCACAGCACATGCAATATGCAGGTAAAGGCCACGGCATAGAGCAGGCTAAAGGGATAGCCAAGCGCAAAGTTAATCAGTAATGACTGCAAAAAGTAAAATCCCGTCCACGGGCTTAAGGCCCGGCTACGGGTAACAACGGTGTCTATCAGGGTTAAATTCATAGGTCACTATCATGGATAAAAACGCCATGTGCTCACCCTGGCGTCAAGGGTCATAACCTGCCTGACAGTGCGTGGAGAGGGAATGAGGGTCCGCTTCAGCGAGCCGCAAATTGTGCAGGGCTGCAAGAAGATAGTGCGAGCGCTAAATAATAGCAACAGTTGCTAAGCAGATGTTTTGCGAAGGGGATTGCAAATCCGTAAAAAAGATCGGGAATAGGGCGGCTGAAAGCCAGTGTACAGAGAGTTTGTGACGGAAAAATGAAGCGGCGTACCGCAACGCCGCTTAGTGGGAAGGTTTGTCGTCCTGATGCGGGGGTTTGTTGTTAAACATATCGCACAGCATGTTCAACAGCATCAGGCGTACTTTAAAGGGAGAGTGGGTAAACACGTTCATACACCTCTTGAATTCGTTCATGAGACCTCCTGATTTTTGATCCCTTCGATCCGTGAAGGGTGACTGCATTACATACAGATATAGCACAGGCTATATTGTATAGCTATGGCTATTTCGTTAATTTTTTGTGCTTGTAGAGGGATGGTTTACAATGTGCGCTCTCGATACCGGGCGCTGGAAGCGTCACCCCACTGAGGAAGTACAATGAACCGTCGCGCAGGTAAGCCAACAATCAGAAAAACGACGCAACTGGTGAATGTTGAAGAACATGTCGAAGGTTTTCGCCAGGTACGTGAAGCGCACCGTCGTGAGCTGATTGATGACTATGTTGAACTGATTTCCGATTTGATTCGCGAGGTCGGGGAGGCGCGCCAGGTGGATATGGCTGCACGGCTGGGCGTTTCCCAACCGACAGTGGCAAAAATGTTAAAACGTCTGGCCTCCGTGGGCCTGATTGAAATGATCCCCTGGCGCGGCGTCTTTCTGACGCCGGAAGGGGAGAAACTCGCCCAGGAGAGTCGCGAGCGCCACCAGCTCGTCGAAAACTTCTTACTGGTGCTGGGCGTAAGCCCGGAAATTGCCCGCCGGGACGCGGAAGGAATGGAACACCACGTCAGCGAAGAGACGCTGGTTAAGTTTCGCGAATTTACCCTTAAATATGGTCCCTCCGCTGAATGAACATCCCCGGACTGCAGGCCCTGGCACGCGATCGTTTCTTCCATCTCTTATTCATCATTGGCGCAGTACTGAGCATCTTTGTGCCGTTTGCGCCACACACCTGGCCTGCGGTGATTGACTGGCGCACCATCATTACCCTCAGTGGCCTGATGATGCTCACCAAAGGGGTAGAGTTGAGCGGCTATTTTGACGTCCTGGGACGTAAAATGGTGCGCCGCTTTGCCACTGAACGCCGTCTGGCGCTGTTTATGGTGTTCTCCGCTGCGGTGCTGTCGACGTTTCTGACCAACGACGTGGCGCTGTTTATCATCGTGCCACTCACGCTCACGTTGCGTAAGCTCTGCGAGATCCCGGTTAGCCGGCTGATCATCTTCGAGGCGCTGGCCGTTAACGCCGGTTCGCTTCTGACCCCTATCGGCAACCCACAAAATATTCTCCTGTGGGGACGCTCCGGGCTGTCGTTTGCCGCTTTTACCTGGCAGATGGCTCCGCTGGCGCTGGTGATGATGGTGTCGCTGCTGGCGGTCTGCTGGTTCGCGTTCCCGGTTAAAAAACTGCAGTACCACAGCGGTACCACGGGCCCGCAGTGGCAGCCGCGTCTGGTGTGGAGTTGTCTGGCGCTGTACATCGTTTTCCTGTTCGCGCTGGAACTGAAGTATGAACTGGCGGGCGTGCTGCTCGTCGCCGCCGGTTTTTTATTCCTGGCGCGGCGCGTGCTGATCAGCGTGGACTGGACGTTATTGCTGGTCTTTATGGTGATGTTTATTGATGTGCATCTGCTTATCCAGCTTCCGGTACTGCAACACGTTCTGCACAGCGTCAGTGGCCTGTCGCAGCCGGGATTGTGGCTCACGGCGATTGGTCTGTCACAGTTCATCAGCAACGTGCCTTCCACCATTTTACTCCTCAACTACGTTCCCCCTGACACGCTGCTGGCATGGGCGGTGAATATCGGCGGGTTTGGGCTGCTGCCCGGTTCGCTTGCTAACCTGATTGCCCTGCGTATGGCTAACGATCGTCGTATCTGGTGGCGTTTCCATGTCTGGTCGATCCCGATGCTGATTTGGGCCGCGGCGATCGGTTTCGGAATTTTCCTTCTCATATAGTGCGCAATTTGTCAGTTTTTCCTGGCAAACGTATAGCAACGTCCTAGCTTTAGTGAACGGCATAGTGTGATGCCGCTCACTGACAGGACTGTTGCTGACCTATGGCTGAAGATCAAAACCTGCCTGCTGACGAGCAGGAAAATAACACTAAACAGCGTAAGCGCCCGGGCAAAAAACCGTTAATCATCCTTGGCATTGTCGTGGTGGTGATGGTTATCGTGGCGCTGGTCTGGTGGTTTTTAACCCGTAACGAAGAGACCACTGACGACGCCTTTACCGACGGTGATGTGGTGACGATTGCCCCGAAAACGGCAGGCTATGTCACCGAGCTGCGTGTGCGCGATAACCAGCGGGTGAAAAAGGGTGACCTGCTGGTGGTTATCGATCCGCGTGATACCACTGCCCAGCGCGATCAGGCGCAGGCCCAGCTTGGGCTGGCGATAGCCCAGCTGCATCAGGCTCAGGCGCAGCTGGCGCTGTCAAAAGTCCAGTATCCCGCTCAGCGTGATGAAGCCAAAGCGCAGGTGATTAAAGCGCAGGCCGATCTGGCCAATGCGCAGGCGGAGTATCGCCGCCAGCGAGGCGTTGACCCGCGAGCGACCACCCAGCAAAGTATTGATACCGCCAATGCCCAGCTGCGCAGTGCCCAGGCGGGCCTGGCAAGTGCGCAGGCGCAGCTTGAAGTGGCGGAGCAGGTACAGCTGCAGATCCGCCAGCAGGAAACCAATGTGGAAGCGCGTCAGCGCCAGGTCGATCAGGCCAAAGCGCAGCTGGAAACCGCGACGCTGAACCTCTCTTACACCGAAGTCCGCGCCCCGTTTGACGGTTTTGTCACTAAACGCAACGTCCAGCCCGGCACCCTGGTGCAGGCGGGTACCGCGCTGTTTTCACTGGTCTCTCCGAATGTGTGGGTGGTAGCGAACTTTAAAGAGTCGCAGCTCGAACGCATGAAGCCGGGCGATAAGGTCGAGGTGTCCGTAGATGCCTGGCCGGATATGGCGCTCGAAGGCCATGTCGACAGTATTCAACAGGGCAGCGGCTCGCGTTTCTCCGCCTTCCCGTCGGAAAACGCTACCGGTAACTTTGTCAAAATCGTTCAGCGCGTGCCGGTGAAGATCGTGATTGATAAAGGGCTGGATCCCAACAAACCGCTGCCGCTTGGGCTGTCGGTTGCACCGAAGGTGACAGTGGAATGACGGATCACAGCCACGACAACTGGCGACCCGCCAGTAATCCGTGGGCGGTGGCGATTGTGGTCACGCTGGCGGTGTTTATGGAGATCCTCGACACCACTATCGTTAACGTGGCGCTCCCGCATGTGGCCGGGTCGCTCTCGTCCAGCTACGACGAATCCACCTGGGTATTGACCAGCTACCTGGTGGCAAACGGCATAGTGCTGCCGATATCGGCTTTCCTGAGCCGGGTTTTTGGCCGCAAGCAGTTCTTCCTCATCTGCATCGTGATGTTCACCGTCTGTTCGTTCCTGTGCGGGATCGCCACCGAGCTGTGGCAAATCATTCTCTTTCGCGTAATGCAGGGCTTTTTCGGCGGGGGGCTGCAGCCCACGCAGCAGTCGGTGCTGCTCGACTACTTTAAACCCGAGGACCGGGGTAAAGCGTTTGGCCTGTCGTCAATCGCCATCATCGTTGCGCCGGTACTTGGCCCGACGCTGGGCGGCTGGATCACCGATAACTACTCCTGGCGCTGGGTTTTCTTCATCAACATTCCGGTGGGGATTGTAACGGTGCTGGCGATCTACCAGCTGCTGGAAGACCCGCCATGGGAAAGCAAATCGAAAGAGAAGCTGTCTATCGACTGGACGGGGATTGGCCTGATCGCGCTGGGGCTAGGCTGCCTGCAGGTGATGCTCGACCGGGGAGAAGATGAGGACTGGTTTTATTCGAACTTTATTCGCACCTTCGCCGTGCTGACGCTCATCGGCATTATTGGTGCGATTTACTGGCTGGTGTATGCAAAAAAACCGGTGGTAGATCTGCACTGCATGAAAGATCGCAACTTCGCCATCTCCAGCCTGTTGATGGCGGGCATGGCGATGATTCTGTACGGCAGTTCGGTGGTGATTCCGCAGCTTGCACAGCAGGATCTGGGCTACACCGCCACCTGGTCCGGGCTGGTGCTTTCGCCGGGCGCCGTGTTGATCGTATTGACTATCCCGCTGGTGCTGAAGCTGATGCCGGTGGTGCAGACGCGCTGGATTATCGCTTTTGGTTTTACCTGCCTGGCGGTGTCGTTCTTCTGGTCACGTACGCTGACCCCGGACATCGATTTCGAAACGCTGGTGCTGTTCCGCAGTGCGCAGTCGATAGGGCTTGGATTCCTGTTTGTTCCTCTCACCACCATTGCTTTTATTTCGATACCGAGGCGGCTGAACGCCGATGCGGCGGCGCTGTTTACCATGTTCCGCAACGTGGCGGGCTCAATTGGCATCTCGCTTTCTACGGCGGCCATTACCGAACGTTCCCAGGCGCACAGCGCGCATCTGGCCTATCACGCGTCACCGTTTAATGAACAGTTCCAGCTGGCGATACGCGAAAGTGCGCAGGCGATCCAGAACTTCACCACTCAGGTCGGGGACCCTACCGGTATCGCCACCGGGCGCATGTACCAGACCATGATCGAGCAGTCGCGCTTCCTGGCGTATATCGACGTGTTCACCATTCTGAGCGTGGTAGCCATGTTACTGATTCCGTTTTGTTTGTTGCTCTCGCCGGTTAAGAGCGAGGGGAGTGCAGGAGCACATTGATGATACACAGACGTTTAACCCCCCTGATAATCATGCTGCTGGCAGGCTGCGCCGTGGGGCCGGATTACCAGCCGCCGGCGTCGCAGACCCCGACACACTGGAACGACCCGGGTGACAGCGGCGTGAAGTCAAAAACGGCCTCGACGGCAACCAACCCACGCTGGTGGAAAACCTTCGGTTCACCGCAGCTGGACAGCCTGATAGAGCGCGCGATCGCGGGGAATTTATCCCTGCAGCAGACGGTGTTGCGTATTGCCGGGGCGCGCGAACAGATTAACCAGGCGGGTGGGGCGTTTTACCCTTCCGTAAACGGTAATCTGCAGGCCACGCGCCAGCAGCTTGGGCTGGAGGGAGAGCTGAAATCCCACGGCGTGTACGACCAGCTTGATAACGTGGATCCTGAACTCAGGGGAGCGCTAGGACCGCTGACGCAGCCAATCAATCTTTACCAGGGGAGCTTCGATGCGCAGTGGGAAATCGACCTGTGGGGCAAGGTGCGCCGACAGG
The DNA here is from genome assembly GCF_047456135.1 of Enterobacter sp. BNK-18. Taxonomy (NCBI): domain Bacteria; kingdom Pseudomonadati; phylum Pseudomonadota; class Gammaproteobacteria; order Enterobacterales; family Enterobacteriaceae; genus Enterobacter; species Enterobacter sp. BNK-18. The sequence continues at coordinate 587,809 of NZ_CP179899.1, forward strand.
TAGAGGCTGCCGAAGCGCAGCAGAAAGCGGCGATAGAGCAGCGTAACGACGCGCTGGTGTCGCTGGAGGCGGAAGTGGCGCGCGCATGGCTGCAGCTGCGGGGGGCGCAGAGCATTATCGCCACGCTGAACACCCAGATTAAGAGCGCGCAACAAACCCTGGAACTCACCGAAAGCCGCCAGCGGGGCGGGCTGTCACCGCAGATGGACGTTGAAAACGCGCGTGCCCAGTTGGGGAACCTCGAAGCGCAGCTTCCTCAGTATCAGGCCCAGGCACGGCAGGCAATGAATGGTCTCGCGATTTTACTCGGCAAGCCGCCGGGGGCGCTGGATGCGGAGCTGCAGTCGGCGCAGCCGATGCCCGCCCTGCCGGATATCGTACAAACGGGTATCCCCTCTACGCTGGCCCGTCGTCGTCCTGACGTGCGCGAGGCGGAAGCCAACCTCCACGCCGCCACGGCGCAAATTGGCGTTTCCGTGGCGCAGCTGTTCCCAAGCTTTACCCTCTCCGGGCAGTTTGGTCTGCGAAACAGCGAAACCAACTGGCTGACGGACTGGAGCAGCCACTTCTACAGCTTCGGCCCGCAGGTCTCGATACCGATTTTCCAGGGCGGAAGACTGGTCTCGAGCGTGAAGGTGGCGCGTGCGCAGCAGGGCGTGGCAGTGCTCGACTACCGCCAGACGGTGCTCACCGCGCTCGGGGACGTAGAGAATGCGCTGGTGAGCTACCGCACCGATCAGCAGCGTGAAGCCGGCCTTGCCAAAACCATCGATGCGTTGCAAAACGCGTTCGATTTGGCAAGCAACAGCTACCGGCAGGGGATCGCCAGCTTTATTGACGTGCTGGATGCCCAGCGGCAGCTGGCGCAGGCGCAGCAGCAACGCGCGCAGGCGCAGGTGCAGAGCGCTCTCGATCTGGTGGCGCTCTACAAAGCGCTGGGCGGCGGCTGGGAGCCGTATCAGCAGGTGCAATTACCGGATTACAAGGTCTTTGGTGAGGCTCCGCGCGGATAAGATTCAGAGGATTGGGCAAGAAACGGACAGGAACACCACATTCGCGATGGCTATGGGGCGGGTATAACTATCGGGTACCCATCGAACGACATGCGAGGATTATCTTATGCGTTATCAAAAACTGGGCAATACCGGTCTGTTTGTGTCTGAACTGTGCCTTGGCACCATGACCTTCGGCGGAGAAGGCGGCATGTGGGGCAAGATTGGTCAGCTGCAGCAAAGTGAAGCCGAGCAGCTGGTGGGCCGTGCACTGGATGCCGGAATTAATTTCATCGATACCGCGGATGTGTATTCGGAAGGGCGCTCGGAGGAGATCACCGGCCAGGCGCTGAAGAACCTGAAAATTCCGCGCGAAAACGTGGTGGTTGCCACCAAAGTGTTTGGCGAAACGGGCACGGCCGGGGTGAACTCCCGCGGCAGTTCGCGCTATCACATCATCAGTAGCGTCAAAGAGAGCCTGCGCCGTCTGCAGCTCGATCATATCGATCTGTATCAGCTCCACGGTTTTGACCCGGCAACCCCTGTCGAAGAGATGCTCTACGCGCTGGATAACCTGGTGCAGCATGGGCACGTGCGTTATATCGGCGTCTCTAACTGGGCGGCGTGGCAGATTGCCAAAGCGCTGGGCATTTCCGAACGCCTTGGACTGGCGCGTTTTGCTTCGCTGCAGGCGTATTACACCATCGCCGGGCGCGATCTGGAGCGTGAACTGATACCGATGATGCAGAGTGAAGGCGTCGGGTTGATGGTCTGGAGCCCACTGGCAGGTGGTCTGCTTAGCGGAAAATATGGCCGTGACGGGCAGAGTGAATCCGGCGGTCGCCGCCTGGAATTTGACTTCCCGCCGGTGAATAAAGAGCGTGCTTTCGATTGCGTGGATGTGATGCGCACCCTGGCCGAGCGCAAAGGTGTCTCTGTGGCGCAAATTGCGCTGGCGTGGTTGCTGCATCAGAAGGCCGTAACCAGCGTCATTATTGGTGCCAAACGTGTCGACCAGCTGGACGACAACATTGCCGCCACCGGGATCCGTTTAAGCGAAGACGAGCTTAAACAGCTTGATGCCGTCAGCGCGCTGCCGCGTGAATACCCGGGCTGGATGCTGGAGCGGCAGGGTGAATATCGTCGTCATCAGCTCGCACAACAATAACCGTCCTTCCCCCCGGTCTCGCTTCGCTGACCGGGTTTTTTTCCCGCCTTGCTCACAAAAAACGATCCTCCTCTTTGATTGATTTTTCGTCTTCGCCTATATGACTAGTCATGAAATTTTAAATGACTAGTCATATAGGGAGCGATCATGAATCAATTTCTGCCAGCCAATTTTTTATGGGGCAATTCCGTATCCAGTATGCAGACGGAAGGGGCCTGGAATGAGGGAGGAAAGGGAATGTCGGTATATGACATTCGCGAAGCCGGGGAGAACGTTTCTGACTGGAAAGTCGCGACCGATTCCTACCACCGCTATCGGGAAGATTTCGACCTGATGCAGGATCTGGGCATGAACTGCTACCGCTTTCAGATCGCATGGAGCCGCGTATGTCCACAGGGCGACGGTAACTTCAACGATGAAGGCATCGCCTTTTATGACCGCTTTATTAACGATTTAATTGCCCGCGGCATTGAGCCGATGATCTGCCTCTACCACTTCGATATGCCGCTGGCGCTGGCGCAGGAGTACAACGGTTTTAACGATCGCCGTGTGATGGACGCGTTTATCCGCTACGGCAAAAAAATGATCGACTGTTACGGCGACCGGGTGAAGTACTGGCTGACGTTTAACGAGCAGAACATCTTCCACATGCCGGAAGCCTTCCGGATCTCGGGCTATATGAAAGGCGAGAAAACCCTGCGCGAGCTGTATGAACTGCAGCACCACACCATGGTCGCGCATATGACCCTGACCGAATACCTGCACCAGACCCGTCCGGGCCAGCTGATGGGCGGTATGCTGGCGCACCAGCTGGTCTATCCGGCGACCTGTAAACCGCGTGATATCTTCTGCGCCCAGCAGTATGACGAATTCCTCAACCAGAACCTGCTGCGCGTCTTTGCCGGCCAGGGTTACAGCCCGGCGGTGATGGCGGTCGTTGAACAGCAAGGTTTTGCGGATATCTACCGCGCTGAGGATCTTGCGCTGCTGGCGCGTACCAAAAACGACTATATGGCCTTCAGCTACTACGCCAGTAAAACCCTCGACAGCGATGCGATCCCCGAAGGAACGCCGGTCAACGATTACCTTCTGCACGGTGATAAAAATAACCCGTACCTGAAAGCGACCGAATGGAACTGGCAGATTGATCCGCTGGGCTTTCGCACCATCATCACCCGCTATTACAACGACTGGCGTATGCCAGTATTCCCGATTGAAAACGGTATTGGGGTGATCGAGTCCTGGGACGGTGTGAATCCGATTGAAGATACCTACCGTATTGACTACCACCGGGCGCATATCGAGGCGATGAAACAAGCCATGTTTGAGGATGGCGCAGAGGTGATCGGTTACCTCGGCTGGGGCTTAATCGACATTCTGAGTTCACAGGGAGACATGCGTAAGCGTTACGGCGTGGTCTATGTGAACCGTGAAAACCACGACCTGAAAGACTTAAAGCGCGTACCGAAGAAGAGCTACGCATGGTTGAAACAGGTTATCCATACCAACGGACGCGAGATGTAAGCCGTACGCTGCCGGGCCGTTTTTGTGACTGATTGAAGGGAAATATCCGCTATGTCTAAAACAAAAATAACACCGCATATGCAGTCTTTTGTCGACAGATTTGTTGAGTTCTCGGCGCGCCTGGCAAACCAGGTGCACCTGCGTTCCCTGCGCGATGCCTTCGCCACGGTCATGCCCATTTTCATCCTTGCTGGTCTGGCGGTGCTGGTGAATAACGTGGTATTTCCATGGATTTTTGAAGGCGACACGCTGGCGCATTTTAAGGTGTGGGGCGAGGCGATTATTAACGGTACGCTGAATATCGCCGCGCTGTTGCTGGCACCGATGATTGCCTGGTCGCTGGCACGCAACAAAGACTTCGACAACCCGGTCTCGGCAGTGGTTATCGCCATCAGCAGTTTTATCATTATGATGCCGATGCGCTTACAGCTTACGCCCGTCGGCAGCGACGCCACGGTGAACGTCACGCAGGTGCTGACGTTCTCCAATATTGGCTCAACCGGCATTTTTGCCGGGGTGCTGATTGGTCTGCTCTCAACGGAAGTGTTTATCGCCATTTCTCGTCTGAAAGCGCTGCACATTTCTTTAGGTGAAAATGTACCGCCGGCGGTCAGTAAATCGTTTACCGCGCTGATCCCGACGATCCTGACGCTTTCCCTGTTTGCCATACTGGCCGCGCTTCTGGCGAACGTGTTGCACACGGATCTCATCCATCTGATCACCACTTTTATTCAGCAGCCGCTGCGCCTGATCAATACCAGCCTGCCGGGCACGATTTTTATCTATAGCTTTGGTAACTTCCTGTTCACGCTTGGGATCCATCAGTCAGTGGTTAACAGCGTGGTGCTGGAGCCGTTTCTGCTGATCAACACCAACGAGAATATGCTGGCCTTTGCCAACGGTCAGCCTGTCCCACATATCATCAATAATATCTTTGTACCGACCTTTGGTATGGTGGGGGGCACCGGCAGCACGATTTCCCTGTTGATTGCCATTTTCGTCTTCTCAAGGCAAAAATCGGCGAAACAGGTGGCCCGTTTGTCGCTGGCGCCGGGTCTGTTTAACATCAACGAGCCGGTCATTTTTGGCCTGCCGATTGTGTTCAACCTGCCGCTGATGATCCCCTTTGTGCTGCTACCTGCCATAGGTATCTGGTTTGCGTGGTTCTGTACTACCCTGGGGTTAATGTCGCGCTGTGTGGTTATGATCCCGTGGACAACTCCGCCCATTCTGAGCGCCTGGCTGGCAACGGCAGGGGACTGGCGCGCCGTGGTCGTGCAGTTGGCAATCATTGTATTTGGTGTATTCTTCTACCTGCCTTTCCTCAAAATTGCCGAGAGAGTGGCATTAAAAAACAGCGGGACAGAAAACTAACAGAAAGGAAGGACGATGGCGGCGAAGTACATCACCATAGCGCGGGAAATTAAGAAACGCATTATTAGCTCGCAATACGCCGCCAACGAACCGCTCCCGGACCAGTTTGCCCTGGCGGCGGAGTTCAGCACCAGCCGGATGACCATACAGCAGGCCATACGCCAGTTAATCGTGGAAGGGCTGATCTATACCCGTCAGGGGCAGGGGACGTTTATCCGCAAAAATTTCCTGCAACTCTCGCAGTGGGATCTTTCCGGCAGCGACTACTTCGGCGCAACAAAAACCTGGGAGCATCTGGGCACCGTTTCCAGCGTCGTGGTCCATTTCGAGTTGCGCTTTCCGAACGAGAAGGAGCAGGCCTCGCTGATGATTAACGCCGATGCGCCTGTCTATGACTTTGTTCGTTTGCGTCTGCTCAACGGTGAGCCGATGTCGCTGGACTCCACCGTTATGCCGCTTAATCTGGTGCCCGGTCTGAATAAAAGCCATCTTGAAGGCTCCGTGTTCCGCTACGTGCAGGAAACGCTGGGGCTGAAAATTATGGGGTCGTACCGGGTGGTGCGGGCGCTAAAGCCGAACGCGCTGGATATGCAACACCTTATCTGCGAGCAGACCGATCCGGTGCTGGAGGTGGAGCAGGTTATCTATCTGGAGGATGGCACACCGCTTGAGTATGCCCACTGTCACTACCGTTACGACCACGGCGGGATAGTTATCGTCAATAACGGATAAAAAAAAGCGGGCATCAGAGCCCGCTTTTTTATTCTCAGACCCGGTCAGCAAAGCGCCACCGGGCAGAGGGTCAGTTCAGACGCACTGGCATACCAGAACGGTTCTGAACGGCCTGGTCAACAATCGCTGTCTCTACATCCGGCTGAGAGGTCACGGACTGCACCGCGCTGTTCAGCGTAACCGGAACGATTTCGTTGTTGTTGATCTGGTCTTCGCTGGTGGACAGCGGGTTGTGTACTTCAATGTAACGGCTGCCATCCGGCTCAGACGTCGCTTTAACCGGTTCGTTGATGAACTGGACGCGGGTACCGACCGGCACGTTTTCGAACAGGAATTTGATGTCTTCGTTACGCAGACGTACGCAGCCGTGGCTTACGCGCAGGCCGATACCGAAGTTGGCGTTGGTCCCGTGAATCGCGTACAGACGGCCAATGTACAGCGCGTACAGACCCATTGGGTTATCCGGGCCTGCCGGTACAACAGCTGGCAGGGGTTCACCCGCAGCGATGTACTCTGCGTGCATTTTGGCGGTTGGCGTCCAGGTTGGGCCTGCTTTCTTACGCTCAACTTTGGTCGTCCAGTTCATTGGGGTGTCTTTACCCAGCTGGCCGATACCGATTGGCAGCACGATAACCGTGTTGGTGCCTTTCGGGTAGTAATACAGACGCATTTCCGCGCTGTTGATGACGATACCTTCATGGACGGTATCCGGCAGGATCAGCTGCTGAGGAATGTTCAGCACGGTACCGGCTTTAGGCAGATACGGGTCAACACCCGGATTCGCTTCCAGCATGTTAGACAGGCCCAACTGGTACTGCGCCGCGAAATATTCCAGTGGCTGAGCGTTACCTTCAGGCACCGTGACCACCTGGTTTTGACCAACCAGACGGCTACCGTCTGTCGGCAGCGGATAAGTCACCGCAGAAGCGGTTTTGCAAAAACCTACTACGGCTAACGCCGCCGCAAAAAGCGTTGTTAATTTCATGTTCATGTTGTGCGAGGTATCTAAGCCATTCCGGCGATGAGTTGATAAGTCTGAATCTTGATGGGAGCGCATTATATGTGCATTCCCGCTAACAGGGAATTCAGATGTGTACGAAATCACATTTTTTTCGATTTTGTTAAAGTTTAGCGGATTGCCGCAACGCGGGATCTCAATTCGGAATTGTGGCATAATGCCGTGTTTATCACACTTTTCGCAGGAATCTCCCCGTGTTAGTTACCAGCAACGTCACTATGCAGTTTGGCAGTAAGCCGCTGTTCGAAAACATTTCCGTCAAATTTGGCGGCGGCAACCGTTACGGCCTGATTGGCGCCAACGGTAGCGGTAAATCTACTTTTATGAAAATCCTCGGCGGTGATTTAGAGCCGACGCTGGGCAACGTTTCGCTCGATCCAAACGAGCGCATCGGTAAGCTGCGTCAGGATCAGTTCGCCTTTGAAGAGTTCACCGTGCTTGACACCGTTATCATGGGACACGCGGAGCTGTGGGAAGTGAAGCAGGAGCGCGATCGCATCTACGCTCTGGCGGAGATGAGCGAAGAAGATGGCTACAAAGTGGCCGATCTCGAAGTGCTGTACGGCGAAATGGATGGCTACTCTGCGGAAGCGCGTGCGGGCGAGCTGCTGCTGGGTGTGGGTATTCCGGTAGAACAACATTACGGCCCAATGAGCGAAGTCGCGCCAGGCTGGAAACTGCGTGTTCTGCTGGCGCAGGCGCTGTTCTCCAATCCGGATATCCTGCTGCTCGACGAACCGACGAACAACCTGGACATCGACACCATCCGCTGGCTGGAGCAGACGCTGAACGATCGCGACAGCACCATGATCATCATCTCGCACGACCGTCACTTCCTGAACATGGTGTGTACACACATGGCGGACCTGGACTACGGCGAGCTGCGCGTTTATCCGGGCAACTACGATGAGTACATGACGGCAGCCACGCAAGCGCGTGAACGTCTGCTGGCGGATAACGCCAAGAAGAAAGCCCAGATTGCTGATCTGCAGTCTTTCGTCAGCCGCTTCAGCGCGAACGCCTCTAAATCTCGCCAGGCGACCTCTCGTGCGCGTCAGATTGACAAGATCAAGCTTGATGAAGTGAAAGCGTCCAGCCGTCAGAACCCATTCATCCGCTTCGAGCAGGACAAGAAACTGTTCCGTAATGCGCTGGAAGTGGAAGCCCTGGCTAAAGGTTTTGAAAACGGTCCGCTGTTTAAAAACTTTAACCTGCTGTTGGAAGTGGGCGAGAAGATCGCCATTCTGGGTGCCAACGGCGTGGGTAAATCCACCCTGCTGAAAACCCTGGTCGGCGAACTGCAGCCAGATAACGGTACCGTGAAGTGGTCTGAAAACGCGCAGATTGGTTACTACGCACAGGACCATGAATACGAGTTCGAAAACGACCTGACCGTCTTCGACTGGATGAGCCAGTGGAAGCAAGAAGGCGATGACGAGCAGGCGGTGCGCAGCATTCTGGGTCGTCTGCTGTTCAGCCAGGACGACATCAAGAAGCCTGCTAAAGTACTTTCCGGTGGTGAAAAAGGGCGCATGCTGTTCGGTAAGCTGATGATGGAAAAACCCAATATCCTGGTGATGGATGAACCGACTAACCACCTGGATATGGAATCTATCGAATCGCTGAACATGGCGCTGGAGATGTATCAGGGGACCCTGATCTTCGTCTCTCACGACCGTGAATTCGTCAGCTCGCTGGCGACCCGCGTGATCGAAATTACGCCTGAGCGCGTGGTGGACTTCACCGGTAACTACGAAGATTACCTGCGCAGTAAAGGTATCGAGAGTTAAAAAAAGCCCGGTGGCGCTACGCCTACCGGGCCTGTGTTTGATGTCCTCTCCCGGTGGGAGCGGGCATCAGGCCGAACTAGACCACCCATTCACTCCCTTCAATACCATTCACCAGCAGCGTGCGTTTTTCCCCGGCCGGTAACGATATCTTCAGCGCTTTCCACGCCGGACGATAATCTCCCCGCGCACTGACCTTCAGGTTGATGGTGGCACCGTCGCATGCCATGTCCCATTCCACCCACAGCGCATTGCCGTTCTGATAGCCCCAGCTTTCACCATCGTCTTCAAACAGCAGGCCCGCGGTTGAACCGACGCCTTTCACCGGGAACAGTTTCAGCTCACGGGTAGTGTCTTTTTCCGCGCTGACATGCGTAATGCGTTCGCTGAGCGGCAGACCCGCACCGGCACGTACCAGCAGCGGCAATTTCTCCAGCGGCGCATCACGTACGATCCACTGCCCGCCAGCGAACCACTCGTGGGTGTAAAAATCGTACCAGCCCGTTTCGTTATCCGGCAGCCAGACGCGTCGCTCGCGCTGCCCGGCCTCCACCACGCTTGCCACCAGCAGGTCGCGACCCAGCAGGAAATCATCGTTCTCCTCAAACGTCTGCGCATCGTGTTCGTGGTCGAGGAAGGTCGGGCGTAGCATCGGTTCGTCGTCGGTATGCGCCTGCCAGAGCAGGGTATAAAGGTACGGCAGCAGACGATAACGTAATTCAATGGCACCACGAATAGCCGGCGTCACGCCCGGATACATCCACGGCTCGTTAACGGTGTGGTCATCATTCCATGAGTGAATGGTAAAGCGCGGATGCATCACGCCGTTTTGCACCCAGCGTACGAACAGTTCCGCGTCGGGTTTGTCGCCAGAAAAACCACCGACATCATGCCCCACATTAAACAGCCCGGACAGGCTCATTCCCAGACCCATGCGGGTGTTATAGCGCAGGGTATCCCAGCTGGTACGGTTATCGCCGCTCCAGGTCTGGACGTAACGCTGCATGCCCGCGCAGCCGGAGCGGGAAATGAGATACGGACGTTTTTCCGGGGCAAAACGCTGCTGCGCTTCCAGTGAGGCACGCATCATCAGCAGCGGCATCACCGGGCGAATGTGCTTGATCGCGATTTCCTTGCCAAAGCCGTGGCAGCGGGCTTCGCCATCCCACACTTCATATTCGTTGTTGTCGTTCCAGGTGGCGTCGATCCCCATCTCAAGCAGCTGCGTGGTTACCCCTTCCTGCCACCATTTCACCGTCTGTGGGTTGGTAAAATCGAGGTGAGAACCTTCGTCATCCCAGAAGCTGGAGCGTTCTGGCGCGTCGGTTTCTGAATCGCGGATGAACAACCCGTTTTCCTCAACTTCGTTATAGCGCGGGTGATCCTGCAGCAGGCATGGCTTGATGTTGGCCGCCAGCTTTAACCCCGCGTCGTGGAAAGCCTGGGTCATCACCTTCGGCTGCGGCACCTTGTCGTGGTTCCAGTTAAAGACGTAGCGCTTGCCGTTGATCGAGGTATAGCCCGAAGAGAGCTGGAACGAGTCGCAGGGAATAGCATGTTCTTCGCACAGACGGATAAAGTTCATCAGCTGGTTCTGCGCATCCGGCGCGTCGGTGTAATGCATGGTCGAACCGCTGTAACCCAGGCTCCATTTCGGCCCGAAGAGCGTTTTCCCGGTCAGACGCACGAAAGCTTTGGTCACGTCCAGCGCCCGTTTGCCCGTGAACAGGTAGTAATCGATGTCGCCCGCTTCCGCCTGCCAGCGACGATAGGCGGTGTGATAGTTGTCAATCTCGTTGCCCAGATCCAGCCAGCAGCTACTCAGGTTGTCGTAGAAGAGACCGTAGCTCACGTCATCGCGACGGGTGAGGGTGAACGGAATATGTTTGTACAGAGGATCGGTGCTGGCCGCGTTGTAGCCCATTGCATCGAGGTTGCGCATCTCGTAGCGTTTACCGTTACGCTGCAGATCGCCGGCTTTCTCACCCAGACCGTAGAAGCGTTCATCCTTGCGGCGGCTCAGGTAGTGCGCTGCACCGTCGCCATGGGCATTCAGCAGATAGGCACTGGTTGGACGGTCTTTGACCAGCGGCTGCCACTCACCCGCCTCATTGCGGTAGTGCCACTCCAGCCACAGTGGCTGATGCACGGTCACACGCAGCTGTTCGGTGGCAACCGTCAGCACGTTGTCCTGCTGCGTTAGCGTCCAGGCGGGGCAGGTGAAACCACTCAGATCGTCGCGGCGGCGACCTTCCCACGGCACATCTTGCTGCGGGGCGATGCTCCAGGTGCGATCCAGCGTCAGCTCACCTTTGCGTTTAATCAGCACGCGGAACAGATTTTCTTCCAGCACATACAGGCACAGACAGTGCTGGTTATCGACCAGCAGTTCCAGATGATTTGCCGACTGCTTATCAACGGTCCAGTTTTTCAGGGTTTTCATACGCAATACATCCACTATCAGGCGCGCTTGGCGCGACGTTCAGCAATAAATGCCACCAGGAAAACAGCGCCAATCAGGTCAAAGAACCCCATGGCAATAAAGAGCGGGTTAAAGCCGATTTTGTCGGCGGTCACCCCAATTAACAGGGAGAACAGGAAGCTGGCGATCCAGGCCGCCGAGCCGCGCATGCCGTTAACGGTCGCCATCTGACCTTTATCAAATGACTCCACGACCAGGGCGCTAAGCATGCAGGAGATGATCTGATGCCCGAAACCGCCGATGGAGATCAGCACGATGGTGATATACGGGTCGCGGGTAATGGCCACGACGGCCAGGGAGATCATCAGGAATGCGCCGGTGACGGAGCTGGCCACCACCGAGTTCACACGGCTGCAGCCGAACAGTCGGGCATACAGACGGGTGAGGTAGCCGCTTGCCACGCTGCCGAGGTCCGCGGCAAGGAACGGCAGCCAGGCAAACATCGCAATCTGCTTCAAATCCATGCCGTGCTCTTTGGCGAGATACAGCGGAACCCAGAAGCTCAGCACGGCCCAGGCCGGTTCGGCCATAAACGCCGGAAGGGCGATACCGTAGAAGCGCTTATTTTTGGAGACATTTTTCAGCGCGGTGAGGAAGGGCAGTTTTACCGCAGGCGGTTCGTTATCCTGCTTGATAAACGCCAGTTCGTCCTTGCTCAGGTTCGGATGCTGTTCCGGGTTGTGGTAAAAAGCCCACCAGAGGATCACCCACAGCAGCGCCAGCACGCCGGTAAACATAAACGCGCCCTGCCAGCCAAACGAGGCGTGCGCGAAATAGATGATGGGCGGTGCCAGCATCGCGCCAATGGAGAACCCTACGCCCGCCCAACCGGCCGCGACAGGACGTTCCGATTTCGGGAACCACTCGCCAATGGTTTTCGCATTCGCCGGCGTGGCGGCCGCTTCAGATGCACCCATAAAGAAGCGCAAGATAGCCAGGTGCAGCCAACTGCCCGCCCCGGCGTGGAAAATACACATCAGCGCCCAGATCCCGGCGCAAACCATAAAGCCAATCTTCAGACCAATCACGTCGATCAACCAGCCGCACAGAGGCTGGAAAATGGTGTAGGCAATCTGAAATGCCCCGACGATCCAGGAGTATTGCTCGGTGGTGATCCCAAGGCTCTCTTTCAACTCAGGGGCGAGAATACCCAGCGAGTTTCGGGTGATGTAGTTAACGGTGACGCCCAGTAAGAACAGTACCAGCACATACCAGCGCAGGTTCTTAATGACGCGACGGGTTTTGCTTGTCGCAACGGTGTTATTGATGTCCTGACTCATTTTACTCTCCACAAGACGGACGGTAAGGGGACGGAGGTTCAGGTGTCACACAGATTTTTATGGCTTTGATTTCTATCCGTTTTAATTTAGAAGTTGCTATACAACTAGTATGGAAGTGGTGTGACAAATTCACCTTAAGGGAGAAAATGAGCGGGCAATAGTGTATTTTGTGCAAAATTTCTCATCAATGACATAAATCATCTGGCATGATGCTTTTCATGCCCGTTACTGCCTGATGAGTACGCTATGAAAATTTTTTCATTTCGCAAATGGAGCCAGATCACAAAATGGACAAAAGGCTAAAAATCACCGAAATTGCCGCCCGCACACAGCTCTCCATCAGCACCGTGTCGCGGGTGCTGGCAGGAAAAGCGAACACCAGTGAAAAAGCGCGCGCCAGAGTACTGGCCTGTGCGCGGGAGCTGGGGGTGATGGACGGTCTGGCGGCGGGGCGTCTGCTGCTCAACAGCCTGGTGGTTTTTGCGCCACAGCGCGCCTTTGACGAGCGGTCCGACATCTTTTACTACCGGGTGATCCAGAGCGTGAGTAAAGGCCTTGCTTCCCACGATGTCCGTCTGCGTTATTGCGCGCTGGAAGAGAATGACAGCGACGCACAGCTTTTTCTGGCACGGATGAACGAGCCGGAGACACAGGCCGCTATTCTTCTCGGTATCGACGATCCGCATATCCACGATCTGGCGGTGGATGTGGGTAAACCCTGCATGCTGATTAACTGCCGCGACCGGCATATGCGCCTGCCTGCAGTGGCACCGGACCACCGCTCGATAGGTGAGCGTGCCGCGGACTATCTGTTTGAAATGGGACACCGTGAGGTGATGAATGTCCTCTGCCTGCGGCGTTACACCATGGAACTGCGTCTGGCCGGGATCCGCGATGCGTGGCAATCTCACAACCTGAAATTCAACGATAAACGCGATCTGCTGGTGGCTCCGAGCTTCAGCGCGCGCGAAACGGAAGAGCTGGTCACCTCCTGGCTCCGTCAAATGCAGGGTAAGGATCTGCCCACCGCATTTTTGGTCGGCGGCGATTTTATGGCGGCGGGCACCATCAGTGCGCTGCAAAAACAGGGCTTGCGCGTGCCGCAGGATATCTCGGTGATGAGCATTGACGGGTTTAATCTGGCGGCCATTCAGGATGTTCCGCTCACGGCGGTGCACGTACCGCGCGATGAACTGGGAACCGAAGCGGTGCATATGCTTCAGCAACGGCTGATGCGCCCGGATGCGCCGGTGGGAACGTTATTGCTTAACGGAACGCTGGCCGTGCGGGGATCTGTCCGGCGGATACGTCAGGGGAAACGACGCACCGCCGTGGAGCGGGAAGGGTTATACGACAGTTAAGCCATACCCAGTGCACGCTTGCCGTGAATATTCAGATCGTTCACGGTAAAGCGGTCCTGCCAGTTTTTTTCATAATCTTCGCGCGGGAAATCGCCCGGCGATGCACCGGTTTCCAGCGCTGCTTTCACTTTTTTCGCATAGGCGAGGTTTTTCTCGCACATCGGGGCGGCAGGGATATACATTACGTTGCCCCAGCCTTGCTGATTTTCCACCGGTGCAACCGAGTGGATGACGTCACAGTGCCACCACACGGAATCGCCTGCTTCCAGTGCAGGAATGCTGCTCAGCGCTTCGATTAGCAGCGGATGCCATTTCTCGGAGACCGGCAGGACACGTCCCGGCGCGACGCCGCAGAGTTCATCTTCCGGGACATCATCCAGCAGCGGACGCAGCAGAATGTAGGCCATCGCTTCCGGAATAGGCACCACATGCAGCAACCCCTGACCCGGGATCATATCTGACAGCGCCGTCCAGCCCTGGAAGGTACGGAATACAGAACATTTTGTGGTGTTATCCACGGTGTACTCTTCCACTTCGGTACGGTGTGCGGCGTTCCACGGATCGTATTTATCCACGTTGCCGTCAAAAACGCGGGCAAAGACCTGCTGATAGGCCGGCAGCAGCCAGCGCTCCAGCGCGCCGGAATCGGTATGCGCGCCCAGCCCTTTAGAGGTGGTACCCGGTGGGCGACGACGAATACGGTCCGGATAAATGACGCTGACGTCCGGATGGAACCACTGTTTGCCATTACTCTCGAAGGTCCATAAACGGTTCAGGAACGACTGTACCTGCGCCATCTCTTCACTCTGCCGGGCCTGCATTTGCGCCTGCGACCAGTAGATAGGATAAATTTCCGGACGTGAGGCGGTTAAGGTACCAAAGAAGTTATCGCCCGGACCTTTATAGACCTCATCAAACCGGTTGAGATCGAGGTAGTCGAGCATCGATTGATCCCACGCCAGCGCCTGCTCGCGAGGGAAGTGACCTTTAATCACCGCGCAGCCACGGCGTTTGACCGCGTCACGCTGTGCCTGGGTGATCGTCCCGTTTTTCACATCCGCAAACGGGATAACCGGCCAGACGGTTTCACCTTTGTTCTTCAGGGCATTAATTTCCGCCACGCGGGTCGCGATTTTATCGCTGAGCGTGTCGAATACCGCCTGAACGTCTCCGATCTGCGCACGTAATTCACGCTTCAACTGACGAATCGCTGCTTTATGGTCCGCAGGCAAACTTTCACTGGTAAACGTCATAACTGCCTCGCATCTTTCATTCGAAAGTAAAAATATCTACAAGTGATACTTTAAGTTAAAAATTAGTTAATGCAAGTTTAAATATTTGACGTGTGCCACAGGATGGAAAAAGAGTGAGGTGCCGGAGCAGTGCTCCGGCAAGAGAGAGATTACGCGTCGAACGGGGAGTGGTCGTCAAGCACGGCCTGAATCACATTCAGTGCGCCCTGATGGTTGTTGTCATCCGTGCTGTAGCGGCAGATCGTTTTGATGCTCTGCGCCGCGTTGCCCATGGCAAAATTGTATTTCACCAGCTTCAGCATTTCCGCATCGTTGCCGCTGTCCCCGATTGCCACGCACGCCTGCGGCGAGATTTTCCAGCGCTTCAGCAGACGGCTAATACCGTTGGCTTTGTGCAGGCCCGGGATAATCAAATCGACAAACCCAAAACCGCTGGTGACGGGTTTCATAATCCCGTCGAGGGAGACGTGCAGTTTGTCGACAAGATTCGGGATATCGCTGTCCGGCAAATTCAGGGAGAATTTGAACAGCACGTCGTCAATTTCGCGGTAATCACGGATGCGTTTTAAGCGGTGGTAGTGCTTTGACATGAGCGCCACAAACGCGTCCGGCGCCCGTTCGCTGACGTAGGCGCTCTCCAGCCCACAGGCCACAAAGTTGAGCGCGTTGTCTTTCAGCAACTCGCCAATGACAATTTGCGACTCATGGCGGGTCAGTTCACCGTGAAAAATCTGCTCACCGTGATCGAACACCAGCGCGCCATTTTCCGCCACGAAGGAGATCTGATCTTTCAGTTCCGGGAAGAAGGAGATGAGCTGGTAATACTGGTTGCCGCTGGCGACAACAAATTCAATATTACGGGTTTTAAGCTGCTCAAACTGTGCCTGAAAGCGGTCGCGGTCGTACTGCTTGGCATCATCAAGGAAAGTTCCGTCCATATCGGTGACGATAACTTTTACGGTCATACTGTGCTCCTGAGTCACTGCGTTTGAAACATTCTAATAACAAGGTGACGGAGAGCACAAATTTAATTTCATTCGAAAGTCAAAGCAAAGCGGCAACCGAAATTGCCGCTTAAAGACAGGTTCCCTCTCCTTGATGGGAGAGGGCATAAGTCTGAAAAGAGTTAAAGCGTGTGCTCGGTACGCGCAATAATATCGTCCTGCGCATCCGGCGACAGGGCGGTAAAGAACGCGGAGTACCCTGCGACGCGCACCACCAGGTCACGATACTGGTCCGGGTGTTTCTTCGCTTCCAGCAGCGTTTCACGCGAAACGATGTTGTACTGAATATGCCAGCCTTTGTGCACTTCAAAGAAGGTACGCAGAAGCACCATCAGTTTCTGACGGTCACTGTCATTTTCCAGCGTCGACGGATTGAGCTTCTGGTTTAACAGTACCCCGCCGAGGATCGCTTCGGTTGGCAGTTTGCCGACAGAGCCAATCACCGCCGTCGGGCCGAGGTGGTCAGTACCGGAGGCCGGGCTGGCTCCTTCTGCCAGCGGAGTATGCGCCTTACGTCCATCCGGGGTTGCCATCGTTGCCGCGCCAAACGGCACGTTCGCGGAGATAGATGACGTGCCGGCATAGTAGTTACCGCCAATCGGACCACGGCCATAGCGCGGGTTATGGTACTGCTTCAGCTCGGCGATATAGGTTTCGTAGGCACGGGTCAGCAGCATATCCACGCTGTCGTCATCGTTACCGTATTTTGGCGCGCCGTTGATCAGCCGCTGACGCAGCTGCTCGTGGGTCAGCCCGTCGAAATCATCGGCCAGAGCGGCGGCCAGCTGTTGCTGACCTATCGTACCCTGTTCGAAGACCAGTTTTTTCACCGCGGCCAGGCTGTTGCCCAGGTTAGCAATACCCACCTGCAGGCCTGACACCCAGTCATACTTCGCGCCGCCTTGTTTGATGCTTTTCGCGCGTTCTATACAGTCATCCACCAGCGCTGAGCAGAGAATATCGGGGACGTTCTCTTCCAGCATCGTGTCTACTACATACTCAATCTCGATAGATTTGCGGGTGTAGTAGCGGATCTGGGTATCCCACGCCGCCATCACCTCTTCGAAGTTATCGAAGTTACCGGCAGAGAGTGCTTTCTCCTGTGGCAGGAATACCTTACCGCTGGTGGCATCGCGGCCGCCTTCCAGCGCTGCCAGCATCACGCGGGCGAAGTTGATAAAGCTCATGCCGGTGCAGCGATAACCCCATTTGCCACCCACTGCGGTTTCGATGCAGCCAATCGCGGCATAGTCATAGGCATCCTCTTTTTCGACGCCGAGCTTGATAAATTCCGGAATGACAATCTCATCGTTGTTGAACGCGGGCATACCAAAGCCGCAGCGGATCACCTGCACGCAGGCGTCGAGGAAGTCATTGCTCATGCCCGCATGATAACGCACGCTCAGGTTTGGCTGCGTGGAGCGCAGACGACCGCAGGATTCCAGAATCGCGTAGCTGAGCGGGTTGATCGCGTCCATAGGCTCACCGTTGATCAGCGTCTGCCCGCCGATGGTGACGTTCTGATACAGCGGGCTACCCGCTGAAGCTTTGGAGTGCGAACCGGAGCGGATTTTGTTCACTTCCAGCAGCTTCAGCCAGCAGCTGTGCAGCAGCTCGATGGCATGTTCGCGGTCGAGGCTCTGGTTCAGCTCCACGTCGCGGCGGTAGTACGGATAGAGGTACTGGTCCATGCGGGCAAACGAGACGGAGTGGCCATTGGACTCAATCTGCAGAATAAGCTGGATGAAGTAGCACAGCTGCAGCGCCTGCCAGAAGGTTGTTGGCGGCTGATGGGCGATTACATCACAGTTTTCTGCCATCGCCAGCAGCTCGTCGCGACGGCTTTCACGGGATTCGGTTGCCGCCATTTCACGCGCCAGCGCGGCGAAACGTTCGATGTGCAGGCTGACCGCTTCCAGCACAATATCGATCGCTTTCAGGAACTGTTCCCCGTGAAGGTCGTCGAGCACCGTCAGGTTGATACGCGAACGACGCTCGGCCACTTTGTCGCGCAGACCATCGAGGCCTTTCTCCAGCAGCAGCGGGAAGTTAACCGCCAGGTGTGCGTCGCCGGAGGTCATGTTACCTTCCGCTTTGATAATGCCGGTTTCCAGCAGCCCTTTTTGCTCGTCGGTGAACATGCCGTAGCAGCGATCCTGCACCGTCTGGCCGCGCCACCATGGGCAGATCTCATGCAATACGCGCTTGTTTTCTTCGCTCACCGCAAAGCCTGCGCCCGGACGGTCCGCCAGATCGTCAATCTCTTTTTCAATCCACGAGACGGTGTATTCCGGGAAAATTGGCGCGGCGCGGACTTCACTGGCCTGGTTACCGATGATGAGCTCATCGTGTTTTATCCAGATGGTGCGCTGCGCGAGGTGATGCGCCAGCGCCAGCGCGCGACGCACCGGGATCGGCTTGTCCATATGCTGCTGGTACATCTCGGTGTAATGCAGGGCGCGCTCGGTACAGACCGGCGGCTTCACGATATGCACGAGGGCCGTTTTGTGTGCTTTTATGCGCTCGCTAAGGGTGCTGAGATTCAGGGTCGTCATAAGTTTATCCTCGTAAGGTCGCGGTTAACCCTTTCTGGCAGGCGTACTGCTGTGCGAAGTCCAGAAGCGCAGGATCATCCAGCGGTTTATCAGGGGCAGAGTAGGGTTGGCCGAGCAGGGTATATTTGTTCATGCCCAGCGTGTGGTACGGCAGAAAATGGATCTCGCGGACGTTGAGTTCGTCTGCGGCAAAGTTAGTGATGGCGGTAATCGACGCTTCATCGGCGTTGAAGCCCTGAATCAGCGGTACGCGGAGGGTGACCTGTTTCCCGGCGGCGGCCAGGCGTTTCAGGTTATCAAGGATACGTTTGGCGGAACCGTCGGTCCACTGTTTGAACGTCCTGCCATCAACGTGTTTCAGGTCCGCCAGGAACAGATCGACATACGGTAATGAGGGTGCAATATAATGCCATGGCACGTGGAGACAGCTTTCCACGGCGGTATGTATGCCTTGCTCATGGCTGGCTTTAAACAGGGCATGAGCCAGATCGGGATTCATAAACGGTTCACCGCCGGACAGGGTTATCCCGCCGCCGCTGCGGTCATAGAACGGTTTGTCGCGCAGTACGGTGGACATAATCTCTTCAACCTGCTTTTCTTCACCACAGACGGTGAGCGCCTGCGTTGGGCAGCAGTCGGTGAGGGCGTCGAGAGTCTCTTCGTTAAGCTTTTCACGGTGGATAACCAGCCCATTCAGCGCACGATCGATAATGCCCGGTGCCGCTTTCTGGCACAGGTCGCAGCCTTCCAGACACAGTCGTGCGTCAAAGAGCACATCCCGGTGGCGGGAGCGGCTTTCCGGATTCTGGCACCAGCGACAGCCCAGCGAGCAGCCTTTCAGGAACACCACGGTACGAATACCGGGGCCATCGTGGGTAGAGTAACGCTGAATATTGAAGATCATGTTTTCGCCTCTCATCTTGCATATGAAGATTAAATTACTTTCGAATGAAAGTTATCTTGATGCAGGTCAACTCCTGAGCAGGTTTTGTCGTGATAGGGTAAGTGCAGGCTAAATTTGAGGGTTACATCATGGAACTTTATCTCGATACTTCCGACGTCGCGGCAGTGAAACGGCTGGCGCGTATCTTCCCGCTGGCGGGCGTGACCACGAACCCCAGTATCGTGGCGGCAGGGAAAACGCCGCTCGAGGCGCTGCTACCGGCGCTGCAGGATGCGCTCGGCGGGAAAGGTCGCCTGTTCGCGCAGGTCATGGCGACCACCGCTGAAGGGATGGTGGAAGAGGCGCGTAAACTGCGCACCATGATCAACGACCTGGTGGTAAAAGTGCCGGTAACGGCGGAAGGCCTGGCGGCGATCAAAATGCTGAAAGCGGAAGGGATCCCGACGCTGGGTACGGCGGTGTACGGTGCAGCACAAGGGATGCTGTCCGCGCTGGCGGGCGCTGAGTATGTTGCCCCTTACGTTAACCGCGTGGACGCGCAGGGCGGGGACGGGATCCAGACGGTGGTTGAACTGCAGCAGCTTCTGACGCTGCATGCCCCGCAGTCAAAAGTGCTGGCCGCGAGCTTCAAAACGCCGCGTCAGGCACTGGACTGCCTGCTGGCCGGTTGTGAATCCATCACCCTGCCGCTGGATGTTGCTCAGCAGTTTATTACTTCGCCTGCGGTGGATGCGGCAATAGTGAAGTTTGAGCAGGACTGGCAAGGGGCGTTTGGCAGAACGACGCTCTGATACGGTTGCCGGGTTATGCTAACGCTTGCCCGGCAACCATTTAGCGTCCGCATACCTCACAGCCGGGGTTGCTCATCAGTTTCATCTCGCGGAACTGGCAGGTCATCGCGTCATACATCACGATTTTCCCCGCGGCAGGCGTCCCGTAATGCGCCAGCACTTTGATCGCTTCCATAGCCTGCAACGAACCTATGACGCCGACTAACGGAGCCATGACGCCCGCCTCCACGCAGGTGAGGGCGTTCTCGCCAAACAGACGGCTCAGGCAGCGATAGCAGGGTTCGCCTCCGGCGTAGGTAAAGACGCTGATTTGGCCTTCCATGCGAATGGCGGCACCGGAGACCAGCGGCGTTTTGTGGGCAAAACATCCTGCATTCAGCTGATTGCGAATGGTGACGTTATCGGTGCAGTCCAGCACCAGATCGTGTCGTGCTATCTGTGCCGACAGCGCCTCATCATCCAGCAGGGCGTCAATCAGGGTGAACTTCACGTGAGGATTGATGCGCGCCAGCGCCGCGCGGGCCGATTCCACTTTGGGCTGGCCGAGGGTCGCGTCGCTGTGCAGCGTCTGGCGCTGAAGGTTCGACACCGACACGGTATCAAAATCCAGCAGCGTCATATTGCCCACCCCCGCCGCGGCCAGATACTGGGCCGCAGCGCAGCCCAGCCCCCCCAGCCCCACGACCAGCACCCGTGCTGCCTTAAGCGCTTCCTGGCCGTCGAAATCAAAACCGCGCAGAACAATCTGGCGGTTATAGCGCATCATCTCCTGGTCGCTGAGTTCAGCCGTCATGTTAGCCTCCGAAGAGGTGGTTAAAGCTTTCCACCTCAACCCATTCACCCGGCTCCACGTTGCCGCGTTCACGCTCGAGAACGATAAAGCAGTTGCCCTGGCTGAACGAGCTGAAGATGTGCGAGCCCTGGTGTCCGGTGGTGCTCACTTCCAGCTCGCCTTCAGCGTTGCGCGTCAGAATACCGCGCTGGAAATCAAGACGGCCCGGTGATTTCTTCAGGCGCGTCGCCGCACGTACGCGCTGGCGAACCGGCAGCGGGTGGGCCTGGTTACCAGACAGTTTTGCCAGCAGCGGAATGACCAGCTGGTAGAAGGTCAGGGCGGCGGAAACCGGGTTACCCGGCAGGCCGCAGAACCAGCTGTGTTTCAGCTGACCAAACGCGAACGGTTTGCCCGGCTTGATGGCCAGTTTCCAGAAGCCGATCTCCCCCAACTCTTCAAGAATGGTTTTGGTGTAATCCGCTTCACCTACGGAAACGCCGCCGGAGCTAATTACCACGTCCGCAGACCGGTCCGCTTCAATAAACGCGGCGCGCAGTTTCTCCGGATCATCCGCAATGATGCCAAGGTTAATGACCTCACACCCCAGCTGTTCAAGCATCAGGTGTACCGCGAGGCGGTTAGTGTCGTAAATCTGGCCGTCCTGCAGTGGCTGGCCCGGAAGCTGGAGTTCATCGCCGGTGGAAAAGACCGCCACGCGTACCTTGCGGATAACGTCAATTTCTGCGATGCCGAGCGAGGCCAGCACCGGCAGTTCGCCCACCGTCAGTTTCTGCCCGGCGGCAAATACCGTTGCGCCACGCGTGATGTCTTCACCGGTACGACGGATATTCTGTCCCGCTTTAACACTCGCGGTGAAGCGGATGCCCGCTTCCGTTTGTTCGGTCTCTTCCTGCATCACCACCGCTTCGCAGCCTGGCGGTACGGGGGCACCGGTCATGATGCGTATGCAGGTACCCGCAGGCCACTCACCGTTAAACGGCTGACCGGCAAATGCCTTACCCGCCACGGGCAGCGCCGTATCCGTCCGGATATCCGCCAGGCGTACCGCGTAGCCGTCCATTGCGGAGTTATCGAACCCAGGCACGTTAAGCGGAGAGACGATATCGCGCGCGGCAATACGACCAAAACAGCGCACCAATGGCAGCGTCTCGTGGTCGTGCAGGGGGGAAATTCGGTCAAGCATCTGCGTGAGTGCCGCCTCAAGCGGCATCAGTCCGGCGGTAAAATCCATGGTGGGCTCCTGCGGAGTAACGACGAAAGCGTCCATTATGGCAGAAAAGTGCCACTAACTGTATGACCCGATGGGTGTACGCTTTACATCACAGTTGCGTCTTTCTATATTCAAAAATCATCTGAAGTTTCAGCGACGATAATGATATTTATAGAAAAAGCCGCAAATCAGGCTAACGGGTGATGGGAATGGTTAATGCGGTAATCGCAATTCATGGTGGCGCCGGGGCAATCACCCGTGCCCTGCTCAGTCCCGAGCAGGAAAAACGTTATATTGATGCGCTGTATGCCATTGTGGAAACGGGCCAGCGGATGCTGGAGGCGGGCGAGAGCGCGCTGGATGTGGTTACCGAAGCGGTACGTCTTCTGGAAGAGTGCCCGTTGTTTAACGCGGGCATTGGTTCGGTCTTTACCCGCGATGAAACGCACGAGCTGGATGCCTGCGTCATGGACGGTGTCACCCTTAAAGCGGGCGCCGTCGCGGGGGTGAGTCATCTGCGTAATCCGGTGCTGGCCGCGCGTCTGGTGATGGAGGCGAGCCCGCATGTTCTTCTGACCGGGGCCGGGGCAGAGACGTTTGCCGCGGAACATGGCATGACGCCAGTTTCTCCCGATCTGTTTTCAACACCGGAGCGTTATCAACAGCTGCTTGAGGCGCGCTCTGCAAACATGGCGCAGCTTGACCATACCGCGCCGCTCGATGAGCGCAGCAAAATGGGCACGGTAGGGGCGGTGGCTCTTGATAAAGA
The DNA here is from genome assembly GCF_047456135.1 of Enterobacter sp. BNK-18. Lineage (NCBI taxonomy): Bacteria > Pseudomonadati > Pseudomonadota > Gammaproteobacteria > Enterobacterales > Enterobacteriaceae > Enterobacter > Enterobacter sp. BNK-18. Next base: position 610,809 of record NZ_CP179899.1, read on the forward strand.
CGGGAATCTGGCTGCGGCCACGTCGACCGGCGGTATGACCAACAAACTGCCGGGCCGGGTAGGTGACAGTCCATTACCGGGGGCAGGGTGCTATGCCAATAACGCCACGGCGGCAGTGTCGTGCACCGGAACCGGTGAAGTGTTTATTCGCGCCCTCGCGGCGTATGACATCACCGCGCTGATGGATTACGGCGGGTTAAGCCTGGCCGAAGCCTGTGAACGCGTGGTGATGGAGAAACTGCCCGCACTGGGGGGTGTCGGTGGGTTAATTGCGGTGGATCGTGAGGGCAACGTGGCATTGCCGTTTAACAGCGAAGGTATGTACCGCGCGTGGGGTTATGCCGGTGATGAACCCAGTACGGGGATCTATCGTGAATAAGGGGGCAAAGCGTGCCGCACAGTGAAGAGCTGGACAACCGTGAAGTGCTGGCTGTCCATCAACTGAATATTGCGTTTCAGGAAGAGCGGCAGTTCATCCCCGCAGTACAGAATTTATCGTTCTCGCTCAACCGCGGCGAAACGCTGGCGATTGTGGGCGAGTCCGGTTCAGGGAAATCGGTCACCGCACTGGCGTTGATGCGTCTGCTGGAACAGACCGGCGGACAGGTCAGCTGCGAAAAAATGCTGCTGCGCCGGCGTAACCACCAGGTCATTGATTTAAATGAGCTGAGCGCCTCACAGATGCAGAGCGTGCGCGGGGCCGATATTGCGATGATCTTCCAGGAGCCGATGACCTCGCTGAACCCGGTCTTTCCGGTCGGGGAACAGATTGCCGAGTCCATCCGCCTGCATCAGGGGTTGAGCGGTGATGAGGCGCTTCGTGAAGCGAAACGCATGCTCGACCTGGTACGCATACCGGAAGCGCAGGCCATTCTGGGACGCTACCCGCATCAGCTTTCCGGCGGTATGCGTCAACGCGTCATGATTGCGATGGCGCTCTCCTGCCGTCCCGCGGTGCTGATTGCCGACGAACCCACGACGGCACTGGATGTGACTATTCAGGCGCAAATTCTGCAGCTTATCAAAGTGCTGCAGCAGGAGATGGAGATGGGGGTGATTTTCATCACCCACGATATGGGCGTGGTCGCCGATATTGCCGATCGCGTGCTGGTCATGCATAAGGGCAACGCCGTGGAAACCGGCACGGTTGAGCAAATTTTCCATGCGCCGGTTCATCCTTACACCAAAGCGCTGCTGGCGGCGGTTCCGCGGTTGGGGGCGATGAACGGCAGCGATTTACCGCGCCGGTTCCCGTTGATTTCTCTCGAAGCGGCAGGCCAGCAGGAAGATGAAATCGAGCAGGATACCGTGGTACCCGGAAAGCCGATTCTGGAAGTGCGCGATCTGGTGACCCGTTTTCCCCTGCGCAGCGGAATGTTTAACCGCGTGAAGCGCGAGGTGCATGCGGTTGAAAACGTCAGTTTTGATTTATGGCCAGGCGAAACGCTGGCGCTGGTGGGAGAGTCAGGCTGCGGCAAATCCACCACCGGGCGGGCGCTGCTCAGGCTGGTGGAGTCCCAGGAGGGCAGCATAACCTTTAACGGGGAACGCATTGATACCCTTCCGGACAGCAAACTGCAGGCGGTAAGACGAGATATCCAGTTTATTTTCCAGGATCCGTATGCCTCCCTCGACCCGCGCCACACGGTGGGGTATTCGCTTATGGAGCCGCTGCGGGTGCATAACCTGCTCGATGGTGAAGCCGCGCAGCGTCGGGTGGCCTGGCTGCTTGAACGCGTGGGGCTGAAGCCGGAACATGCCTGGCGTTATCCGCACGAGTTTTCGGGCGGTCAGCGGCAGCGTATTTGCATTGCCCGCGCGCTGGCACTTAACCCGAAAGTGGTGATTGCAGATGAATCCGTCTCGGCGCTGGATGTCTCTATCCGGGCGCAAATCATTAATTTACTGCTCGACCTGCAGCGGGATATGGGGATTGCCTTCCTCTTTATCTCCCACGACATGGCGGTGGTTGAGCGTATCAGCCACCGTGTCGCGGTGATGTTTATGGGACAAATTGTGGAGATAGGACCGCGCAGGGCGGTATTTGAAAATCCACAGCACCCTTACACACGCAAGCTTATCGCCGCAGTGCCGGTTGCCGACCCTGAGCATCGCCACGGCCAGCGTGTGCTGCTGCAGGACGAAATGCCGAGCAATATTCGTAAACGGGGCGATGCGGTGGAGCGCGTGGCGCTGCGCGAGGTTGGCCCGGGGCATTTTGTGGCCCCTCCGCGTCAGGACAATGCATTCTCGCGGTTATAACTTAAAACAGGCAGGAGAACACAATGGTTAAATTTGTAGCGCGCAGATGGTTACTCGCCGCGAGCGTGACGGCAGCCCTGGCCGCCGCGCCGGCGTTCGCTGCCAAAGATGTGGTGGTCGCCGTCGGTTCCAATTTCACCACGCTGGATCCGTATGATGCCAACGACACGCTCTCCCAGGCGGTGGCGAAATCGTTCTATCAGGGGCTGTTTGGCCTGGATAGCGAGATGAAACTTAAAAATGTGCTGGCGGAAGGGTATACCGTTTCCAGCGACGGGCTGGTGTATACCCTTAAGCTCAGAACCGGCGTGAAGTTCCAGGACGGTACAGATTTCAACGCGGAGGCGGTGAAGATAAACCTCGATCGCGCCAGCAACCCGGAAAATAGCCTCAAGCGCTACAACCTGTATAAAAACATCGCCAGCACCGAGGTGGTCGACCCGACGACGGTGAAGATCACCCTGAAAGAGCCGTTCTCGGCGTTTATCAATATTCTGGCGCATCCTGCCACGGCGATGATTTCGCCTGCCGCGCTGAAAAAATACGGCAAAGAGATCGGGTTCCATCCGGTGGGGACCGGCCCCTACGAGCTGCTCACCTGGAACCAGACCGACTTTGTGAAGGTTAAGAAGTTTGCGGGTTACTGGCAGCCGGGTCTGCCGAAGCTGGACACCATTACCTGGCGTCCGGTGGTGGACAACAACACCCGCGCGGCGATGCTGCAGACCGGCGAGGCGCAGTTCGCGTTCCCGATCCCCTATGAGCAAGCCGCCATTCTGCAGAAAAACAGCAAGCTGGAGCTGGTCGCCAGCCCGTCCATTATGCAGCGCTATATCAGCATGAACGTGACGCAAAAGCCGTTTGATAACCCAAAAGTGCGTGAGGCCATCAACTACGCCATTAACCGCCAGGCGCTGGTAAAAGTCGCCTTTGCTGGCTATGCCACGCCGGCTACCGGCGTGCTGCCTCCGGCGATCGCCTATTCGCAAAACTATCAACCATGGCCTTACGATCCGGCCAAAGCGCGTGAGCTGTTAAAAGAGGCGGGCTTCCCGAACGGCTTTAGCACCACGCTCTGGTCGTCGCATAATCACAGTACCGCTCAGAAGGTGCTGCAATTTACCCAGCAGCAGCTGGCGCAGGTAGGTATCAAGGCTCAGGTCACCGCGATGGATGCCGGTCAGCGTGCGGCTGAAGTGGAAGGGAAAGGGCAGAAAGAGAGCGGCGTACGGATGTTCTACACCGGCTGGTCGGCCTCTACCGGTGAAGCGGACTGGGCGCTGTCGCCGCTGTTCGCCTCACAGAACTGGCCGCCGACCCTGTTCAATACGGCCTTCTACAGCAACCCGAAGGTGGATAAAGACCTGGCGGATGCCCTGAAAACGACCAAACCGGAAGAGAAAGCGCGCCTGTATAAAGAGGCGCAGGATATCATCTGGAAAGAGTCACCGTGGGTACCGCTGGTGGTGGAAAAACTGGTTTCCGCGCATAACAAAGCGCTGACCGGGTTCTACATCATGCCGGATACGGGCTTTAGCTTTGATGAAGCAGATTTAAAATAATACTCATGCCCGCAGGCCACTGCCTGTGGGATGAGAGGGAAAGGCATGCTGAATTATGTTTGTAAACGCCTGTTGGGGCTTATCCCGACGCTGCTGATTGTGGCGGTGCTGGTGTTTTTGTTTGTTCATATGCTGCCGGGCGATCCGGCACGTCTGGTTGCAGGGTCAGATGCGGATGCAACGGTTATCGCGCTGGTGCGAAAACAACTGGGCCTCGACCAGCCTTTGTATATGCAGTTTCTCCACTATATTGGCAACGTTCTGCAGGGTGACTTTGGCATCTCTATGGTGTCACGTCGTCCGGTGTCGGAAGAGATTGCCAGCCGCTTTATGCCCACGTTCTGGTTAACCATTGCCAGCATGAGCTGGGCGGTGCTGTTTGGTCTTGGCGCAGGAATTGTCGCTGCCGTCTGGCGCAACCGCTGGCCGGATAAGCTCGGTATGGCTCTGGCTGTCACGGGCATTTCCTTCCCGGCATTTGCACTGGGGATGCTGCTGATGCAGATATTCTCCGTGGAGCTGGGCTGGCTGCCGACGGTCGGGGCCGACACCTGGAAACACTACATTCTGCCCTCGATGACGCTGGGTGCTGCCGTTGCGGCCGTGATGGCCCGCTTTACCCGCGCCTCGTTCGTTGACGTGCTGAGCGAAGATTATATTCGCACCGCCCGGGCGAAAGGGGTCAGCGAGAAATGGGTCATCCTCAAACACGGCTTTCGTAACGCGATGATCCCGGTGGTGACGATGATGGGGCTCCAGTTTGGTTTCCTGCTGGGCGGCTCGATTGTGGTGGAGAAGGTCTTTAACTGGCCGGGGCTGGGACGTCTTTTGGTGGATTCAGTCGAAATGCGTGATTACCCGGTTATTCAGGCCGAAGTCCTGCTTTTCTCACTGGAATTTATTCTTATCAACTTAGTGGTGGATGTGCTCTACGCCGCCATTAACCCGGCCATCAGGTATAAGTAAAATGCGATTGTTGAACTGGCGTCGTCAGGCCATGTTAAACGCTATGCCGGGGCTAAAGCCGGACCATATCCGCACGCCGTGGTCTGAATTCTGGCGGCGTTTTCGCCGTCAGCCGGTCGCCATGACGGCGGGGCTGTTTGTCCTGCTGCTGATTGTGGTGGCGGTCATTGCGCCGTGGGTAGCACCGTTTGATGCGGAAAACTATTTTGATTACGACCGTCTCAATGATGGACCGTCGATGCTGCACTGGTTCGGCGTGGACTCGCTTGGGCGCGACATCTTCAGCCGCGTGCTGGTGGGGGCGCAGATCTCTCTCGCCGCCGGGGTTTTTGCGGTACTGATTGGCGCGGCAATCGGCACCGTGCTGGGTCTGGTCGCCGGATATTACGAAGGCTGGTGGGACCGCATCATCATGCGTATCTGCGACGTGTTGTTTGCCTTCCCGGGCATTCTGCTGGCGATTGCGGTAGTGGCGATAATGGGCAGCGGTATGGCTAACGTCATTATTGCGGTTGCGGTCTTCTCAATACCGGCGTTTGCGCGTCTGGTACGAGGCAACACGCTGGTGCTCAAACAGCAAACCTTTATTGAGTCTGCGCGCAGCATGGGGGCCAGCGATGCCACTATCCTGCTCAGCCATATTCTGCCGGGAACGGTATCGTCTATCGTGGTCTATTTTACCATGCGTATCGGCGTGTCGATTATCTCGGCGGCCAGCCTGTCGTTTCTGGGGCTGGGTGCGCAACCGCCTACACCGGAGTGGGGCGCGATGCTGAATGAAGCAAGAGCGGACATGGTCATTGCACCGCACGTGGCCATCTTCCCGAGCCTGGCCATTTTCCTGACCGTGCTGGCGTTTAACCTGTTGGGCGATGGGTTACGCGACGCGCTGGATCCGAGGATTAAGGGGTAGGATGGAAACCCTCTCCCGGCGGGAGAGGGTGAAGGGAAGGGTAAAACGCCGTTAAACCCGGCTTCCCCACAAATCATACTCGTCGGCGTTTTCAACTTTCACGCGGACAATATCGCCCGGCTTAACGCTGGTTTCGCCGTTCAGGTAGACCGCGCCGTCGATTTCAGGGGCGTCCGCCATGCTGCGGCCAATCGCGCCTTCTTCGTCCACTTCATCGATGATGACCAGAATTTCGCGGCCCACTTTTTCCTGCAGACGTTCAGCAGAGATCTGCTGTTGCAGCTGCATGAAGCGGTTCCAGCGCTCTTCTTTCACCTCTTCCGGAACCTGATCCGCCAGTTCGTTGGCGGTCGCGCCTTCGACCGGGCTGTATTTGAAGCAGCCTACGCGGTCCAGACGTGCTTCTTTCAGGAAGTCGAGCAGCATCTGGAAATCTTCTTCGGTTTCGCCCGGGAAGCCCACAATGAAGGTGGAACGCAGGGTCAGGTCCGGGCAGATTTCACGCCACTGTTTGATGCGTGCCAGCTGGCGATCGACGGAGCCAGGACGCTTCATCAGCTTCAGAATACGCGGGCTGGCGTGTTGCAGCGGGATATCCAGATACGGAAGAATTTTCCCTTCTGCCATCAGCGGGATGACATCGTCAACGTGCGGATACGGGTAGACGTAATGCAGACGTGTCCAGATACCCAGTTTGGCAAGCTGTTCGCACAGGCCAACCATGCTGGTTTTCACCGGCTCGCCGTTGTGGAAACCAGAGCGATGCTTCACGTCGACGCCATAAGCCGAGGTATCCTGGGAAATGACCAGCAGCTCTTTAACGCCTGCGTCTGCCAGACGTTTGGCTTCTGCCAGCACTTCACCAATCGGACGGCTGACCAAATCGCCACGCATGGACGGGATAATGCAGAAGGTGCAGCGATGGTTGCAGCCTTCGGAAATTTTCAGGTACGCATAGTGACGCGGGGTCAGCTTCACGCCCTGTTCTGGCACCAGGCTCAGGAACGGATTGTGCTTAGGTTTAGGGACATAGTGATGAACATGCTCCAGTACCTGCTCGTAGCTGTGCGGGCCGGTGATCTCCAGCACTTTCGGGTGCACTTCGCGGATCTGGTCCACTTTCGCGCCCAGACAGCCGGTCACAATCACTTTGCCGTTTTCCGTCAGGGCTTCGCCGATGGCTTCCAGTGACTCCTGAACCGCGCTGTCGATAAACCCGCAGGTGTTAACGATCACCATGTCGGCGTTGTCGTAGCTTGGCACCACGTCATAGCCCTCGGTGCGCAGTTCGGTCAGGATGCGTTCAGAATCCACCAGGTTTTTTGGGCAGCCCAGGGAGACGAAGCCGATTTTAGGCTGGTGCGTAACATTGCTCATAGGTTAAAAATTCATCAATTATGGAGTTATCAGGGCGGGATTTTACAGCGTTCCGCGGGGGATTTATACACTCTTTGCGAGGCGGATGACCGGCGAGAAGGTTGTAACATTGTAAATAATGTTAATCAGTTAAGAATTATTGATCTCAGGCATTAAACTGTACAAAAAATAACCTTATTCTGAATGTGCACAATGGCTGACAGAGGAGGAAAGAGCATGTCCGTTGACAGACTGAAACGCGATCTGCTTAACAAGCTGATCAATGCCCGAATCGACCTTGCCGCGTACCTGCAGTTGAGGAAGGCAAAAGGGTATATGTCAGTCAGCGAAAGCGAACATCTGCGTGATAATCTCTTTGAACTTTGCAACTTCATGCGTGAAAAAGCACCCGTCCTGAAAGCGGAATACGCCGAAAGCGAACTCGTTGCGCTGCGCCGCGCCGCCGAGGTGCTCTCCATTGCAGGGGTATGTTTGATGAATGGACGCCACGACTGCCCGAATTTTATCGCTGTTAACGCGGAGAAGCTTGAAAACTGCCTGACCACGCTCTCTCTATGCATCATGTGTCTGAACAAGCACGAGACGCTTGAACAACACTGACACCGGGGGAGGCAACTCCCCCTTCTGATTAAGCTTTTGTAAAAGTGATAACGTGCCCGGACCCAGTGGCTACCCTTTATGCCATAAACCGATAAAGGAGCGCGTTATGCATCGATCTTCGCTGATTTTCCTGCCTGCGTTATTTTTCCCGATTTCTCTCCTCGCCGCCCCTGACGCGGTAAAAGTCGACGTTATGCAAAACCGGCTCGATCATCCCTGGTCGATGGCGTTCCTGCCGGACAATAAAGGGCTGCTGGTGACCCTTAAGGGAGGCCAGTTAAAGCACTGGCAGGCCGGAAAAGGGCTTTCCGACCCGATCGTCGGCGTACCCAAGGTCTGGGCAAACGGCCAGGGCGGATTGCTGGACGTGGCACTCGCCCCGGATTTTGAAAAATCGCGCCGCGTCTGGCTGAGCTATGCCGAGGCGGGGAATGACGGCAAAGCGGGAACGGCGGTTGGCTATGGCCGCTTAAGCGATGATCTCTCCCGAATTGAAGGTTTCCAGGTGGTCTTCCGTCAGATGCCGAAACTGTCCACCGGTAACCATTTCGGTGGTCGACTGGTCTTCGACGGCAAAGGCCATCTGTTTATTGGTCTGGGTGAGAACAACCAGCGTCCGACGGCGCAGGATCTGGATAAACTGCAGGGCAAAGTTGTGCGCCTGACGGAGGACGGCAAAGTGCCTGCCGATAATCCGTTTGTGAACACTCCCGGCGCACGGCCCGAAATCTGGTCTTACGGCATTCGTAACCCGCAGGGGATGGCGATGAACCCCTGGAGCGACACGCTATGGCTTAACGAGCACGGCCCGCGCGGCGGGGATGAAATCAATATCCCGGAGAAAGGCAAAAACTACGGCTGGCCGCTGGCGACGCACGGTATCAACTACAGCGGCCTGAAGATCCCGGAAGCCCAGGGCGAGCACGTCGAGGGAACGGAAAAGCCGCTGTTTGTCTGGAAAGTGTCCCCCGCCGTGAGCGGGATGGCGTTTTACAACAGTGACGTATTCCCGCAGTGGAAAAACACGCTGTTTGTCGGGGCGCTGAAGGAGAAAGACGTTATCGTGCTGAGCGTGGAGGGCAACACGGTTACCGAGAAGGGGCGAATTTTAGGAGACAGAGGCCAGCGCATTCGCGATGTGCGGGTGGGGCCGGATGGGTATCTGTATGTCCTGACCGATGAGACGGACGGGCAACTGTTGAAAGTCAGCCCGTCCGGATCGTAATCAGGTCACCGGAATCATCACCACGTGACGGTATGCCGGGCGCTCGCTCAGTTGCTTCAGCCAGCGCTCAAGGTGCGGGCGCGGCGTCCAGGTAACGTCAATGTTGGTCAGGTTCCAGATGAAGGGCGCAACGGCAATATCGCCTACGCCGAAGCGTTCGCCTGAGAACCACGGATGCTTCGCCAGTTCGTCGTCCATCATCGCAAACAGGTTTTCACAGGTGTCCTGGGCTGCATGAATGGCAGGATAGTCGCGGTCAGCTTCGGGGGTTCTGACAAGCCCCATCAGGATCACACGGTGTGCGGGGGAGAGCGTCTGGTTTGCCCAGTCCATCCACTTTTCACCCTGAGCGCGTTGGGCCGGACTGTCCACCCACAGGCGGCTCTGACCATACTGTGCCGCGAGGTAACGCACGATGGTGTTGGACTCCCACAGCGTCACGTCGGTCTCTTCGTCGCGCAGCAAGGGCACCAGACCGTTTGGGTTCATGGCCAGATAGTCGGCATCTTTATTTACCCCAAACTGCAAACCTGCCATCACCTGCTTAAACGGTAAATCCAGCTCCTCCAGCGTCCAGAGGACTTTCTTAACGTTGGTTGAATTGTTCCTGCCCCACAGCGTAATCATAGAAACTCCCGAAATAGTCAAACAACCTGAGATGTGAATCAACGCCAGCGATTTGCCATGGTGAGATAAACCTAACAATTACGCAACAGAAGACAAAAAAATCGCCTGAATCAAAGCGTATCTGAATGTTATTGCATAAACTTTAATAACTTTACCTTGGTTAGGTTTCTTTAACCGTTTTAGTGCGCTATTACTCATCGCTTCTTGCGACACGGTGATGTGACGTAATTTTTGAATGGACACTCGGGTGGCATTTATGACGCGAAAAATGACTTCTCTGCGCAGCCTGGCGGCAGGCTCTGCGCTCCTTTTCCTGTTTGTACCAACGCTCTACGCAGCGGAACAGGCTGCGCCCGAAGCGCCGCCTGTGGATGCGCGCGCCTGGATCCTGATGGATTATTCCAGTGGTAAAGTGCTGGCGGAAGGCAATGCGGATGAGAAACTTGACCCGGCAAGCCTGACGAAAATCATGACCAGCTATGTGGTGGGTCAGGCGTTGAAAGCGGGCAAAATCAAGCTTGACGATATGGTCACCATCGGGAAGGACGCCTGGGCGACCGGCAACCCGGCGCTGCGTGGGTCATCGGTGATGTTCCTCAAACCCGGCGATCAGGTGTCAGTGTCTGATTTGAATAAAGGGGTCATTATCCAGTCCGGTAACGATGCCTGTATTGCGCTGGCCGATTACGTTGCGGGCAGCCAGGACTCCTTTATTGGCCTGATGAACGGCTACGCGCAAAAACTGGGCCTGACCAATACCACCTTTAAAACCGTGCACGGCCTTGATGCGCCGGGTCAGTTCAGTACCGCGCGCGACATGGCGCTGTTAGGCAAAGCGTTGATCCACGACGTGCCGGATGAATATGCCATCCACAAAGAGAAAGAGTTTACCTTCAACAAAATCCGCCAGCCGAACCGTAACCGTCTGCTATGGAGCAGTAACGTCAACGTCGACGGTATGAAGACCGGCACCACGGCCGGCGCGGGTTATAACCTTGTCGCTTCCGCAACTCAGGGCGATATGCGCCTGATCTCGGTCGTGCTGGGCACCAAAACCGACCGTATTCGTTTTAATGAATCAGAAAAAATTGCTGACCTGGGGTTTCCGCTTCTATGAAACCGTCACGCCCATTAAACCGGATGCCACGTTCATCAGCCAGCGCGTCTGGTTTGGTGACAAGAGTGAAGTGAACCTGGGGGCGGGTGAAGGCGGGTCGGTGACTATTCCCCGTGGCCAGCTGAAAAACCTGAAAGCCAGCTACACCCTGACCGACAGCCAGCTCACCGCGCCGCTGAAAAAAGGCCAGGTGGTCGGGACGATTGATTTCCAGCTTAATGGCAAATCGATTGAACAGCGTCCGCTGATTGTGATGGAAGCGGTAGAAGAGGGCGGTTTCTTTAGCCGGATGTGGGACTTCGTCATGATGAAATTCCACGGATGGTTTGGCAGCTGGTTCAGTTAAGCCTCCATTGTCGGGTGGCATCGCGCCACCCGGCATGACCTCTGCACCTGACTCAGTACATCAACTTCACCTGCTGCGCTTTCGCGTAGGCCACGGTCTCTTCATCCGGACGGCAATCGCTGACGATGGCGTCAAAGCGCGACAGCTCACCCATTCTTGCCGGACGAACCTTGCCAAACTTGCAGTGATCGACCACCAGCACATGGTACTGCGCGGCGCTTAATGCCCAGTGCTTGACCGGCAACTCTTCCAGGTTAAAGCAGGTTGCTCCCTGACGGACAGTGACCCCCGCTGCGGAATAAAACGCGATATCCGGACATACGTTGCTGAGCGTATCCTGCAGATTCAGCGGCTTAAAGATGGCATTGCTGGCGTGAAACTCACCGCCACAGAGGATCACCCGGCACTCGGGTTTCTCCTGCAGTGCCAGAAAGGTATTCAGCGAGTAACACACCGCCGTAAACGGGATGCAGCTGTCGATCGCTTCGATTATCCACGGCGTGGTGGTGCCGCAGTCAAAAAACAGCGTCTGATGCGGCTGCACCAGCGAGGCCGCAAGCCGGGCGGCTTTGCGTTTCTCTTCCACCAGGCGCGTCTTTTGGTCGCTGATCAGATAATGGCTGGCGCTACGCGGCTCAAGCACAATGTACCCGCCCAGCAGCACGACAGGCGCGCTCTCGCTGTTCAGATCCCGGCGAATGGTCATCTCAGAGACCCCGAGGAGACTGGCGGCTTCCTTAAGATGAAGCTTATCACTGCGCTTCAGCGCCTGTATCAGCTGAGCAATGCGGTCATCGCGACGTGTTTCCATAGTTCCTCGGGATAAAAAAGTGAACCCCCGCAGGGCGGGGGTTCAAGTGTAACCTGTCAGACTGGGGTTAGTCACGTACCCAGCCTTTGCGGATCGGGATAGCAAAAAGGGTGCGATAAAGATAAGACAGGCCGCGGTAGAGCGCTTCACCGAAGAGATTCCACAGGAGCGCTGCGCTGACGCAGCCGATGAGACCGACCAGCAACCCCCCCACCATATCCATCGGCCAGTGGACGCCGAGATAAACGCGAGACCAGGCGATAGCCCCGGCCACCACCATCAGCACCGCACCCGACCACAGACGATGCCAGAACAGGAAGGCCAGCGCGAAAGTAAAGATAACCGTCCCGTGATCGCTTGGGAACGAGTCATCCGGAGCATGGTGCAGGAAGGTATACCCCGCGTGGTCGACGAAGGGGCGGTCGTGCGGGAACGTCAGGCCCAGAATGTAGCTGACCAGCACGCTGATCCCGAGGGCCATCGCCATCTTAATTACCAGCTGACGCTGCGCCTTCACCTGGCTTCTCGGCCCCCACAGCCAGAGGATCGCCGCCAGCACCGGCACGATACTGATCAGATCTTTTGCCAGGAAGGTGGCGAAATCAATCATCCACTCTGGCGAGGCCGGAGTGGCGTTGATGAGATAAAACAGCTGGTAATTCAAATTCTCTAACATAGCGTTGTCACTCTTTAGCAAACCAGGTGGAGACCAGACCGTAGACCACCAACTGAGAAAACCAGACCCACCACCCAGCCCACAGGTTGTGAGAGAAAAAATGCGCCCCGCGCATGACCTGGCCGTAACCCATCGCCAGACCTAAAGCGACGCCCAGCACGACGAAGCACCAGGCAAGACGCGGACGCTCGCGCCAGAAGGCAAAGAACAGTCCCATCACCATAAAGCCGCTGGAGGCATGACCGCCGGGGAAACAGCGCCCCGGACCGCTGTCAGCGGGAGCGGCACTGAACAGCGGATAAGAAACGGCCTTACCGCCATACTCCACCAGATCCCACGGGCAGCTGTGATGGCTTATGCTTTTCAGTACGCCAACCACCAGCGCGCCAAGCCCCATCAGCAGCGCGGCCGTGACCAGTCTCGCATTGCGCCTGAACGCGCCATAAATGAGCGCAACAGCACCTGCGGCGATGGCGATGTACTTCGCCAGTCGATGGTTCAGCAGGTCCAGCAGGTGGTCTTGCTGCAGTGGAAAACGGTGAGCAGCCGCGTCATACCATAAACCGGTGATCCATCTGTCGAGCGTTTCATCGCGGGATAGCCAGGTAAACAGCACGGCAAGGGCTATCAGTATTAAAAGCTGATAACCATAAAAGCGGGGTGGTAGACGGTAAAGTCGTTTTGTCTTATTTGTCTGTAAGTTAGACAATTCTGAACGGCTGGAAGTGGGTGCCATAATCCGGAGTCGTTGACGAGAAATGAGGCTATCATAAATCTGTCAACTTAAGGAAACCTTAAACAAAGACGATATGTGCTTTATTTCTGTTTCTTCTGGATAAATCACTATCTCGGGCCAGGGCATTTCATTACACTCGTCGCGATTTTGTCACGATAAAGAGATTGCATGTTAAACCGTTCTTCTTCTGGTTCACGTCTGGGTCGTCAGGCGTTGCTTTTCCCCTTATGTCTGGTGCTCTACGAATTCTCTACTTACATCGGCAACGATATGATCCAGCCCGGCATGCTGGCCGTTGTCGAACAGTACAACGCAGGGATCGAATGGGTACCGACCTCCATGACTGCCTATCTGGCTGGCGGCATGTTTTTGCAGTGGCTGTTAGGGCCGCTGTCGGATCGTATTGGCCGTCGTCCGGTGATGCTGACGGGCGTGGTGTGGTTTATCGTGACCTGCCTCGCCACGCTGCTGGCGCAAAATATTGAGCAATTTACCCTGCTGCGCTTCCTGCAGGGGGTGAGCCTCTGCTTTATCGGTGCTGTCGGGTATGCCGCCATCCAGGAGTCGTTTGAGGAAGCGGTGTGTATCAAGATTACCGCGCTGATGGCGAACGTGGCGCTGATCGCGCCCCTGCTGGGGCCGCTGGTGGGCGCTGCCTGGGTACACGTTGCGCCGTGGGAAGGGATGTTCGTGCTGTTTGCCGTGCTGGCCGCCGTCGCTTTCTTTGGCCTGCACCGCGCGATGCCGGAAACCGCTACCCGTCTGGGTGAGAAACTGTCGCTAAAAGAGCTGGGCCGGGATTACAAAGAAGTGCTGAAGAACGGCCGCTTTGTGGCGGGCGCGCTGGCGACGGGGTTTGTTAGCCTGCCTCTGCTGGCGTGGATTGCCCAGTCGCCGGTCATTATCATCAGCGGCGAGCAGCTCAGCAGCTATGAGTATGGCCTGCTGCAGGTGCCGATTTTTGGCGCGCTGATTATCGGTAACCTGGTGCTGGCGCGTCTCACATCCCGCCGTACGGTGCGTGCCTTGATCATTATGGGCGGCTGGCCCATTGCTGCCGGGCTGGTTCTGGCGGCGGTCGCGACAGTGGTGTCGTCCCATGCGTATCTGTGGATGACCGCAGGATTAAGCGTTTACGCGTTCGGTATCGGTGTGGCGAATGCCGGACTGGTGCGCCTGACGCTGTTTGCCAGCGAGATGAGCAAAGGTACGGTGTCAGCGGCGATGGGCATGTTGCAAATGCTGATTTTCACCGTCGGTATCGAGGTGAGCAAACACGCCTACGCATTTGGCGGCAACGGTCTGTTCAGCCTGTTTAATCTGGCTAACGGCGTGCTGTGGGTTGGGCTTATCGTGGTGTTCCTGAAGGATAAACGCGTCGGGAATGCTTTACAGCCGTAAGCTGTTTTCCCTCTCCCGGCGGGAGAGGGCCATGGTGGCGTTAATAAAACGGCGCTTCGCCGTTCAACACCTTATCAATTACATCCAGCACGCCTTCGTCGTTATTGTGCGGGGCTTCAAAGCGCGCCACCGCCTTAATATGCGGCCTGGCGTTTGCCATCGCAAAGCTGAACCCTGACTGGCGCAACATTTCTACGTCGTTCCCGCTATCGCCAAAAGCCACCACTTCGCTGTCATTAATGCCCCAGCGCTTTTGCAGTATTCGCAGACCGTTGGCTTTATGCACCCCGGGGATGATGAGGTCGATACTGCCGTGGCCGGTCGTGACGGGCACCATAATATCGTTCAGCTTTTCGTGCAGCATCGCCTGAATACGCGGGATGTCGTCGTCAGAGACGTTAAGCCCGAATTTGAAGAAAATATCGTTCAGGTTGCCGAAATCACTCACCATTTCGAGACGGTGGTAGTACTTTGCCGCGATATCCTTAAAGCCGTCGTCATAGTGCTTCAGCGTATAGGCGCTGCTTTTTCCGCAGGCGATAATCTCAATGCCCGGCACATCGTTTAACACGGCGGCAACGGTGTCGAAGTGCGTCTTCGACAGTTCACCGTTAAAGACATCTTCCC
This sequence comes from Enterobacter sp. BNK-18, assembly GCF_047456135.1. NCBI lineage: Bacteria > Pseudomonadati > Pseudomonadota > Gammaproteobacteria > Enterobacterales > Enterobacteriaceae > Enterobacter > Enterobacter sp. BNK-18. Next base: position 626,055 of record NZ_CP179899.1, read on the forward strand.
CGGCGCTGACCACCCAGCCGCCATTTTCCGCGACAAACGCAATTTCATGGGCAATCTCCGGGAAAAAGGAAATCAGCTGGTAGTACTGGTTGCCGCTGGCAACCGCAAAGCGAATGCCTTGCGCTTTCATTCGTGCATATTGCGCCAGAAAACGCGGGCGGTTATAGGTTTTGGCATCGCTCAGAAACGTGCCGTCCATGTCGACGGCGATCAGTTTAACGCTCATATCCCTTCTCCAGTGTCGTTTGTTCCGTTTCCGGCTTCGCGACCGCGCGCGCTACCAGCGCTGCGATGATCACTAACCCTAACACCACCAGCATGGCGCTGCGCAGCCCGTAGTGCTCACCGAGGAAGCCGAGCAACGGTGGCCCCACCAGGAAGGCGAGGTAGCCCGTGGTGGCCACCACGCTGACGCGGGTCGGTGCATCCGGGCCAGTATCGCTGGCGGCTGAAATGGTGAGCGGGAAGCCAAGCGATGCCCCCAGACCCCAGAGGATCACCGACACGCCGGCAATCCAGTCCACGTCCACAAAGATGATCATCGCAATCCCCAGCCCGCCCAGCAGGGCGCTGGCACGCACCACCGCCACGCGGCTGTAGCGGTCAATAAACCAGCCACCGGTAAAGCGCCCAACGGTCATCCCGAGGGTGAAACCGGCGTAGATCAGGGAACCGGAGGTTGGACTAAAACCGTGGCCGTCAACCATCAGCAGCGGCAGCCAGTCGTTAGCGGACCCTTCCGCAAAGGCCATCGCCAGCACCACCACGCCGATCAGCATCAGCTGAATGTCGCGGTAAAACGGCAGCCCTTTTTCCGCGGTGGCGTGTTCGTCAGAGGTGTTCTTGCCGGTGCCGTCAGGGATCGCCCGGATACCGGTCAGAATGGGGATAATACATACCAGTGCGGCCAGCAGAATATGCAGGTTCGCGGCGACGCCCGAGGCCGTCAGCGCCATCCCCACACCCGCACCGGCCAGCGTGCCAAGGCTGTAAAAGCCATGCATCATCGGCAGTACGGTTTTATTCATCTCTCGTTCAACCGTTGCCCCTTCAACGTTAATGGCCACTTCAGCGGCACCGAAGCTGCCGCCAAACACCGTCAGCCCAAGGGCAAACAGCACCGGCGAGGCAAACCACAGCGCCACGCTCAGCACCAGCATCCCGAACACGGCACAGCACATGGTGGTGCGGATGACCGCCCGTGTACCGAAGCGTTTGACAAGCCACGCGGAGCACAGAATACCGCTCATAGAGCCTATCGACAGGCCAAACAGCACGATGCCCATCTCGGCCGTTGAGACGGATAAAATATCGCGAATGGCCGGGGTTCGCGTGGCCCATGAGGCCATCAGCAGACCGGGAATAAAGAAGAACATAAACAGCGCCCACATGCGCAGCTGCAGAGTTCTACGGGGGGAGGTCAGAGTCATTGAAGTCAGCACCGGAAGTACAACAATAGCGACAACACTAGCAAGTTTGTGTACATTTGTACACAAACCACGTGGGGAATTTATGAGCAGAGCACCGAACGATCCTCAACGCCGGGAGAAGATCCTGCAGGCGACCCTGGACACTATTGCAGAGCACGGTATTCATGCCGTGACGCACCGGAAAATTGCCACCTGCGCGGGCGTGCCGCTGGGGTCGATGACCTACTATTTTGACGGTATGGAGTCGCTGCTGGAAGAGGCCTTTACGTGGTTTACCCGGCAGATGTCGCAGCAGTATCGGGATTTCTTCGCCGGCGTGACCGGGCCAGAAATGGCGTGCGAATCCATCACCACGCTGATCCACAGTTCGCAGGTCACGACGCCGCAGAATATGGCGCTGATGTACCAGCTCTATGCCTTTATGCACCGCAGTGCGGCGCTCAAAACGGTAATGCAGGACTGGATGAAAATGAGCCAGACCACGCTTGAGCAGTGGTTCGACCCGGTGACCACCCGCGCGCTGGATGCCTTTATCGAAGGGATGACGCTGCACTTTGTGACCGACAGAGTCCCGCTCACCCGGGAGGAGATCCGGGCGATGGTCGGCAGGATAGCGGGCGAGAGTGGACGTTAGATTGTGGTCGCGCCGGCCGTCATGTTCACCGTTGTGCCCGTGATGGCACCGGCTGCATCTGACGCCAGAAACGCGATGGTGTCTGCCACCTGCTCCAGCGTGGGCAGGCGATTCAGCATCGTGCTCTGTGCCGCGCCCTCCAGAAACTGCTCCACGGTGATGCCCATCGCCTGCGCCTTGATGGCGAACAGGTCACCCACACAGGAACCGGCCTGAACCGCGTCGGCTATCGCATGCGAACGCACGCACAGGACGCGAATATTCTTTGCCCCCAGCTCCGCCGCGAGCGCACGGGTTAACGCTTCCGTTCCCGCGCAGCCAACGATATGCCCGAGATGTCCCGGCATCGCCATATTTGCAGCCGGCGCAACGACGGTGATAAGCGTTCCGGCACGCTCACCGCCCATACGGGGTGCGACAGCTTTGGCGATGTTGAAATAGGCGGCCAGAAAAGGGTCGAACCCCTGTCTGAATTCACTGAGCGTTAATGCGTCGAGGCGTTTACCCTGGTCATGCATAAAACCCGTGGCATTCACGACGATATCAATGCCGGTAACGTCCGGGAGCGTCGCGTCGGCATTGAGAGCATCGAAAACAAACAGCCGGGCTGACCCGCCAGCGGCGTGAATGCGGTTAGCGACGTGCTCCAGCCTGGCCTGATCGCGTGCCGCGAGGTAGACCGTTGCCCCTTCACGGGCGAGCGCGTACGCAGCGGCGCTGCCAATAGCGCCGCTGCCACCAAAGATAACGGCGGTTTTATTTTTGAGACTCATACCTGCATTCCCTCACCAGACCGGTCCATCAAATTATGGGTCGGGTGACGGCGGATGCAACTCCGCCACGGGGCAGGGTATGTGACTGACAAGACTTAGGGCATCACTATCAGCGGATTAGCTGCCGGAGATTTTTTTTCCGCTGGCGTCCACCACCGCTTCGCCATCTTCTTTCGTAAACGCCCCTTTCTGTGCATCAGGCAGGATATCGAGTACGACTTCGGAAGGGCGGCACAGGCGAGTGCCCAGCGGCGTCACCACGATCGGACGGTTAATCAGGATCGGATGCTGCAGCATAGAATCGATAAGCTGGTCGTCGGTAAACCGGTCCCCGGCGAGGCCCAGTTGTTCATAAGGTTCGACATTTTTGCGCAGCAAATCTCGCACGGAAATCCCCATCTCAGCAATCAGTCTGGTCAGTTCATCACGTGACGGTGGGTTCTCAAGGTACAGAATAATTTCGGGTTCAGTGCCGCTGTTGCGGATCATCTCCAGCGTGTTGCGCGAGGTGCCGCAGGCTGGATTGTGGTAAATGGTGATATGGCTCATATCCGTTACTCATTACAGTGTGAAGGGGAGACGTAACGCCAGCGCGGCGAGCGTCACAAACAGAACCGGCAACGTCATGATGATGCCTGTCCGGAAATAATAGCCCCAGGTGATCGTCATGTTTTTCTGCGCCAGGACATGGAGCCAGAGCAGGGTGGCCAGGCTGCCGATAGGTGTGATCTTCGGACCCAGGTCGCAGCCAATCACGTTGGCATAAATCATCGCGTCCTTAATCACACCCGATGCCGTGCTGCCATCGACAGAGAGTGCCCCAATCAGGACGGTCGGCATATTGTTCATTATGGATGACAGGAACGCCGTGATGAACCCGGTACCGAGCGTGGTGGCCCACAGGCCATGTCCGGCGAGGAGATTGAGTACCCCTGACAGATACTCCGTCAGCCCGGCATTGCGCAGGCCATACACCACCAGGTACATCCCCAGCGAGAAGATAACGATCTGCCACGGTGCGCCACGAAGCACTTTTCCCGTATTAATGGCATGCCCGCGCTTTGCAACGGCAAACAAAATCAACGCGCCTGCTGTCGCGATCGCACTGACCGGAATGCCGAGCGGTTCAAGTACAAAGAACCCGACAAGGAGCAGTAACAGAACAATCCAGCCCGTTCTGAAGGTTGGAAGATCGTTAATCGCGCGGGAAGGCTCGCGGAGTTTTGACAGGTCGTATGCTGGCGGAATGTCCTTTCGAAAGAACAGGTGCAGCATCACCAGCGTGGCCGCAATCGCGGCCAGATCCACGGGGATCATCACCGAGGCCTATTCGCTGAACCCCAGCGAGAAGAAGTCTGCCGATACGATATTCACCAGGTTCGAAACGATTAGCGGCAGGCTGGCAGTGTCGGCGATAAATCCAGCCGCCATGACAAACGCCAGCGTGGCCTGCTTGCTGAACCCGAGGGCCAGCAGCATGGCGATAACGATGGGCGTGAGGATAAGCGCCGCGCCGTCGTTGGCAAAAAGCGCCGCAACGGCCGCACCCAGCAGAACGATATACGTAAACAGCAACCGGCCCTTGCCATTACCCCAGCGGGCCACATGCAGCGCCGCCCACTCGAAAAATCCGGACTCATCAAGCAGCAGGCTGATGATGATGACGGCGATAAACGTGGCCGTCGCGTTCCAGACAATATTCCACACCACCGGAATATCGTTAATGTGGATCACGCCGCTGGCCAGCGCCAGTACAGCGCCCATCGTGGCGCTCCAGCCGATACTTAACCCTCTGGGCTGCCAAATGACCAGCACCAGTGTAAACAGAAAAATTGCCCCAGCCAGAAACATCGTGAACTCCGTTATATCTGTTTTTATGAATGTGTTTTAACACGCGCCCGGAAGACGGTTTTTCAGCTTTGTGCGGGTCTCTTCCCGCAAACAGTTCCAGCTGTTGTCAATCACGGTGGCAGCCCATGCCGGCATAGTGGGGGACAAACGGTAATAAACCCATTTCCCCTCCCGGCGATCGCTCACCAGCCCGGATTCACGCAGCAGTGCCATATGGCGCGATACCTTGGGCTGTGATTCAGCCGTGGCGGAACAGAGATCGCAGACGCACAGTTCCCCGGCTTCGCGCAGAAGCATGACGATGGACAGGCGGGTCTCGTCGGAGAGGGCTTTGAAAAGTTGGACCGGATGTAGCATCGGCTTTCCTGCGGTTGGTTATATATATGGTTAAGCATATATGTTTGGGTGGAAAGAGGGAAGGCGTAATGTTGAAGAGGGGAATTTCAGGCAACAAAAAACCCATCAACCTTGAACCAAAACGGCGGGGTTGATGGGCTCCACAAATTGGGGACATCAAAGAAAAGCAGTGGCAATAGTTATGACTGCCCCCTGATAAAAAAGTTCTGCGCGTAACGAAAATTTTTTCGTCGTGCGCAGAACTTAAGAGTTATCCGAGTCCAGGCCAGATGATGATGATCAGCGTACCCGCCAGCGTAAGCAGTACGTTAGCGATAGCGTAGGTGCCCGCATAGCCCAGCGCAGGAATATTGCTGCGTGCGGTATCACTGATAATTTCCATTGCCGGGGCGCAGGTACGGGCCCCCATCATTGCCCCGAAGAGCAGGGCGCGGTTCATGCGAAGCACATAAGCACCGAACAGGAAGCAAATCACTACCGGTACCAGGCTGACGATAAGTCCGGAAACCAACATCTGCCAGCCAACAGCCCCCAGGCTGTGGCCAATGCCGCTACCGGCGCTTAAGCCGACGCCCGCCATAAAGACCATCAGACCAAACTCTTTCACCATATTGAGCGCACCCTGCGGAATGTAGCCGAAGGTCGGGTGGTTCGCTCGCAGGAAGCCCAGCATGATGCCGGCGAACAGCAGCCCGGCAGCGTTACCGATGCCAAAGCTAAAGTTGCTGAACTGGAAGGTGATCATCCCGATCATCAGGCCGACGATAAAGAAGGCGCAGAAGGCCAGCAGGTCGGTGACCTGGCTGTGAATAGAGATAAAGCCGATGCGGTCCGCAACGGTTTTCACGCGTCGCGCATCGCCGCTGACCTGCAGAACGTCGCCTTTGTTCAGCACGACGTTGTCGTCAATTGGCATCTCAATCTGGCTGCGGATCACGCGGTTGAGGAAGCAACCATGATCGGTCAGCTTCAGCTGCGCCAGACGACGGCCGACGGCGTTATGGTTTTTCACCACAATCTCTTCTGTGACGATACGCATATCGAGCAGATCGCGGTCAAACACCTCTTTACCGTTGCGGAAGCTCGGGTCGAGGCGGGCGTGGGCATCCGGGTAACCAACCAGGGCAATGTCATCGCCCATCTGCAGCACGGCGTCGCCGTCCGGGTTTGCCAGAATGCCGTTACGGCGAATACGTTCGATATAGCAGCCTGTCTGGCGGTAAATCCCCAGCTCGCGGAGGTTTTTCCCGTCCGCCCATGCAACCAGCTCGGGCCCAACGCGGTAGGCGCGAATCACGGGCAGATAGACTTTACGCTTGCTGTCAGTGTCCAGACCGCGTTCGCGGGCAATTTGCTGAGCGCTGGTCTGCAAATCCTGGTGCTGCAGTTTTGGCAGGTAGCGGGCGCCCACAATCAGGCTCACCAGACCAATCAGATAGGTCAGGGCATAGCCCAGGCTAAGGTGGTCGAGCGCGGTAGAGAGTTGCGCACCGGCCATGCCGGAGTGGCGCAGGGTATCGCCTGCACCCACCAATACCGGCGTGGAGGTCATCGAGCCGGCGAGCATACCGGCCGTCAGCCCGATATCCCAGCCAAACAGTTTACCCAGCCCTAAGGCGATCAGCAGCGCGCTGCCGACCATGACCAGCGCCAGCATCAGATAATTTTTGCCGTCGCGGAAGAATATTGAAAAAAAGTTGGGCCCGGCTTCCACACCAACACAAAAAATAAACAGCATAAAGCCTAAGTTGAGCGCGTCCGTGTTAATGCTGAAATGCTGCTGGCCTAATAATAGTGAGACGACTAAAACGCCAATGGAATTACCAAGTTGAACCGAACCAAGGCGCAATTTACCCAGGCAAAGGCCCAGCGCCAGTACCACAAATAATAACAGGATGTAATTCCCATTTAACAAGTCTGCGACGTTTATATTCACGGAGGCTAACTTCTTGTTTACCAGTAAGTTGTTGAATGAAAGGACTTTTTGGGCTACTGTTTTCTGGGTCAGGGAAAGGCTTTAACGCTCCCTGTTTCCAGCTTTATTCCCTAAAACATTAGCTGGCGGTTAGTTTAATCGTATTAGCTACTGACAGCCACCTATTATCGCTTCACCCTGTGTGTACTTTGGCAAGGATTGCCGCATTGCTTTATCTGACTGGGCGTCTACCCGACGAAAGTGTATTTGATAGAGATAAGTCAGGAGGATAGTTTGAACATTAAACGAAACTGGGCGGGGGTGATCAGCTGCTTTTTGCTGTTCATTGTCGTTTGCATGTCCCTCGCTTTTAATGTGAAGGGGGCGTTCAGGGCGTCGGGTCATCCGGAGCTGGGGTTGCTCTTTTTCACACTGCCAGGGGCTGCTGCCAGTTTTCTCTCCCGCCGGGGGGAAGTGGTGAAACCGTTACTGGGCGCAATACTTGCAGCGCCGCTGTGTCTGCTGCTGATGCGGTCACTGTATATTTCAACGCGAAGTTTCTGGCAGGAGCTGGCGTGGTTGCTGAGTGGCGTCTTCTGGTGCGCACTGGGAGCGCTATGTTTTTTGTTTGTCCACAGCATGTTGGCCCGGCGCAGACAGCACAAATAAAAACGCCCTCAGGGTGAGGGCGTCTTAGCATTACTGAGCGGCAAACAGGCCCAGATGCTCTTTAGCGTATGCTTCAAAGTCTGTGCAACCGCCGATGTGTTTCTGATCGAGGAAAATCTGCGGTACGGTTTCAACCGGTTTACCCACGGTTTTTTCCAGATCGGCTTTGCTGATCCCTTCCGCATGGATATCAACATAACGGAAGTTAAAATCATCACGCTCTTCGGTCAGTTTCTCAGCCAGCTCTTTCGCGCGCACACAGTAAGGGCACCCTGGACGACCAAAAATTACTGCAAACATTTCTCTCTCCTCGAAAACAAGCCTGACGGCGAATGGGTCTATAGTGCCCGATAACCTGCCGCCATTAAAGAAGGTTTCGCCTGTCGTTATAATACCTCTCAGCTATGTTTCGCCAATTACATCGCGCGCATCATTGCCTATACTGGCTGCGATATGATTCACGCAAGACAAAGAGAGACAAGATGACGCCAACCATAGACCTGCTACGTTCCCATCGTTCAATTCGCCACTTCACCGACGAGCCGATAACGCCGGCGCAGCGTGAAGCCATTATTGACAGTGCAAGGGCGACATCCAGCTCCAGCTTCCTGCAGTGCAGCTCCATTATTCGCATTACCGACCCGGCAATGCGTGAACAACTGGTGACCCTCACCGGTGGACAGAAGCATGTGGCACAGGCAGCCGAGTTCTGGGTGTTCTGCGCCGATTTTAACCGCCATCTGCAGATCTGCCCGCAAGCCGAGCTTGGCCTTGCCGAGCAGCTGCTGCTGGGTGTCGTGGACACCGCGCTGATGGCGCAAAACGCCTTCACGGCGGCGGAATCGCTGGGGCTGGGCGGCGTGTACATTGGCGGGCTGCGTAACAATATCGAAAGCGTTACCGAACTGCTGAAGCTGCCAAAACATGTTCTGCCCCTGTTTGGCCTGTGCCTTGGCTGGCCTGCGGATAACCCGGACCTCAAGCCGCGCCTGCCTGCGGCGATGCTGGTGCATGAAAACCACTACCAGCCTGTCGATCAGGATGTGCTGGCGCAATACGATGAAGAGCTGGCGCACTACTACATGACGCGCGACAGCAATAACCGTCGCGATACCTGGAGTGACCACATTCGTCGCACCATCATTAAAGAGAATCGCCCGTTTATTCTCGACTATCTGCACAAACAGGGCTGGGCGACACGATAGCCCATTCATCCTGCGCCTGCCTGCGTGTATGATACGCAGGCTTTTTCCATGTCTTTAGAGAGGTGCAGGGTGAAAATTGCCATTTTGTCCCGGGATGGAACGCTCTATTCATGTAAACGCCTGCGAGAAGCGGCGGCAAAACGGGGGCATCAGGTTGAGATCCTCGATCCGATGTCCTGCTATATGAACATTGATCCTGCTGCCTCATCGATTCATTACAAAGGCCGTAAGCTCCCGCATTTTGATGCGGTTATCCCCCGCATCGGCTCCCAGATAACCTATTACGGCACGGCCGCGTTGCGCCAGTTTGAGATGCTGGGCAGTTATCCGCTCAATGAATCCGTTGCGATATCTCGGGCCCGCGATAAGCTCCGTTCGCTGCAATTGCTTGCCCGGCAGGGAATCGATCTTCCGGTTACCGGCATTGCGCATTCACCGGACGACACCAGCGATTTAATCGATATGGTGGGTGGCGCGCCGTTAGTGATCAAGCTGGTGGAAGGCACTCAGGGCATTGGTGTGGTGCTGGCCGAAACGCGGCAGGCGGCGGAAAGCGTGATTGACGCCTTTCGAGGGCTGAATGCCCATATTCTGGTGCAGGAGTACATTGAAGAAGCCAAAGGGCGCGACATTCGCTGTTTTGTTGTCGGTAACGAGGTGGTTGCGGCCATCGAACGCCAGGCAAAAGAGGGCGACTTCCGCTCTAATCTGCACCGTGGCGGCGTGGCGAGAGTCGCGGATATCAGCGATCGCGAGCGTGAGATTGCCGTGAAGGCGGCGCAAACGCTGGGGCTGGATGTGGCGGGTGTTGATTTACTGCGGGCGACGCGCGGGCCGCTGGTGATGGAGGTGAATGCCTCACCGGGACTGGAAGGGGTGGAAAAAACCACCGGGGTCGATATTGCGGGTAAAATGATCTCATGGGTCGAGCGCCACGCAACGCCGGGCTACTGTCTGAAAACGGGCGGTTAAATGGATTACAGCGCACTTTTTGCGTACTCTATGCGAAGTTTTTATTAAAGAGGCTGCACTGCGATGGATTTACAGGTCGTTCCAACACTGGATACGTTACGTCAATGGCTCGATGATGCCGGTATCACTTTCTTTGAATGTGATTCCTGCCAGGCGCTGCATTTGCCTCATATGCAAAATTTCGATGGTATTTTCGATGCCAAAATCGATCTCATTAACGACGTGATCCTCTTCTCTGCGCTGGCCGAAGTGAAACCGTCTGCGCTGCTGGCCCTGGCCTCTGACCTGTCGGCCATCAACGCCAGTTCTTTGACGGTGAAAGCATTTCTCGATATACAGGATGATAATCTGCCAAAACTGGTCGTTTGCCAGTCTTTATTCTCCGGTGCCGGCCTCTCATTCAAGCAGTTCTCCTGGTTTATGCGCTTGAGTGAAGAGCAAATTTCGATGGTAATGATGGAAGCGAATGCGCACCATCTGCTGTATAGCACGGAAGATGATGCAGAGAATAATGATGCATCTCCCAATTTTCTTCACTAAGCCTGTCTGACTTTTGCGCAGTCGCTGCCATAGCGGCTGCATAACGCCATTTTTTCTGCTGCTTTTAACCTTTCTTTAAAGAATTTTTCACCTCCCCAAACGCCATTTCGGCTTATCACGTAGACATAACCTGCATAAAAAATTGATAAAAGGCGTTTTTTCGTCTGGGCTATAGCCGGAGACACGGGCTACAGTTATTCTTGCGATGCTTAAAAAAGCGAGCGGATCCTGCCGGGTAAAGAGGTTTCTTTTTATTTCGTGCAGAGCGACAAACTATGCATGATTATTGCATATCTTCAGATTGCACAGTTTTAGTTCGTTTGTTAACGAGCTTTCAGAAGGAATAACGATATGATCGCCTTGAATAAAAAATGGTTATCGGGTCTGGTTGCGGGTGCTCTGATGGCCGTCTCTGCCGGCACGCTCGCTGCGGAACAAAAAACGCTGCACGTTTATAACTGGTCTGACTATATCGCGCCGGATACCGTCGCTAATTTCGAAAAAGAGACCGGCATTAAAGTGGTCTATGACGTTTTCGATTCCAACGAAGTGCTGGAAGGGAAACTGATGGCGGGCAGTACCGGTTTTGACCTGGTGGTACCTTCCGCAAGCTTCCTTGAGCGTCAGCTGACGGCAGGTGTTTTCCAGCCGCTCGATAAGAGCAAATTACCGAACTGGAAAAACCTCGATCCGGAAGTGCTTAAGCTGGTCGCCAAGCATGACCCGGACAACAAATACGCGATGCCGTATCTGTGGGCGACCACCGGTATTGGCTATAACGTCGATAAAGTCAAAGCGGTGCTGGGTAAAGATGTCAAACTCGACAGCTGGGACGTGGTGCTGAAGCCGGAAAACCTTGAGAAGCTGAAAAGCTGCGGCGTCTCTTTCCTGGATGCGCCAGAAGAGATTTTCGCCACCGTGCTGAACTACCTGGGCAAAGATCCTAACAGCAGCAAGGCCGATGATTACACCGGCCCGGCAACCGATCTGCTGCTGAAGCTGCGTCCGAACATTCGTTACTTCCACTCCTCGCAGTACATCAACGACCTGGCAAACGGCGACATCTGCGTGGCGATTGGCTGGGCAGGGGACGTATGGCAGGCGGCTAACCGCGCCAAAGAAGCCAAAAACGGCGTGAATGTTTCCTACTTCATTCCAAAAGAGGGCGCGCTGGCGTTCTTCGACGTCTTCGCCATGCCGGCTGACGCGAAAAACAAAGACGAAGCTTACCAGTTCCTTAACTACCTGATGCGTCCGGAAGTCATCGCGCATATCAGCGATCACGTCTATTACGCTAACGGCAATAAGGCCTCTGTGCCGCTGGTCAGCGAAGAGATCCGCAATAACCCGGCTATCTATCCGCCGGCGGATGTGTTTGCCAAGTTGTTCACCCTGAAAGTTCAGGATCCAAAAATTGACCGCGTGCGTACCCGTGCGTGGACCAAAGTGAAAAGCGGTAAATAACGGCGTCCGGTACGGTTGCCCGGTGGCGAAAACGCTCACCGGGCCTGCTAAACCCGTCGGTCGGGCTGGCGTGAGCGCCGCCCGACGATGCGCACCCTGATGGTGCGTTTGCACCAGTTTTGATTTCTGCCGGAGAGCACCCCGTGAATGACGCGATCCCCCGCCCGCAGGCGAAAGTCCGTAAAGCGCTGACCCCGCTTCTTGAAATTCGTAACCTCACCAAATCTTTCGATGGTCAGCATGCCGTGGACGACGTCAGCCTGACTATCTACAAAGGTGAAATTTTTGCCCTTCTGGGCGCATCTGGCTGCGGTAAATCGACCCTGCTGCGTATGCTGGCCGGTTTTGAACAGCCTACCGCCGGGCAAATCATGCTGGATGGTGTCGATCTTTCCCGCGTGCCGCCGTATCAGCGCCCGATAAACATGATGTTCCAGTCTTACGCGCTCTTCCCACATATGACGGTGGAGCAGAATATCGCCTTTGGTCTTAAGCAGGACAAACTGCCGAAAGCCGAAATCGCCGCCCGCGTGGCGGAGATGCTCAGCCTGGTGCACATGCAGGAGTTCGCGAAGCGTAAACCGCATCAGCTCTCTGGTGGCCAGCGTCAGCGCGTGGCGCTGGCCAGAAGCCTGGCGAAACGTCCTAAGCTGCTGCTGCTCGATGAGCCGATGGGTGCCCTGGATAAAAAACTGCGTGACCGTATGCAGCTGGAAGTGGTGGATATCCTTGAGCGCGTGGGGGTGACCTGCGTGATGGTTACCCACGACCAGGAAGAGGCGATGACCATGGCCGGGCGTATTGCGATCATGAACCGCGGTAAGTTCGTACAGATTGGCGAGCCGGAAGAGATTTATGAGCATCCGACCACCCGCTACAGCGCGGAGTTCATCGGGTCGGTCAACGTTTTCGAAGGGCTGCTGAAATCGCGCGAGGATGACGGTCTGGTGATCGAGTCGCCGGGGCTGCAGCATCCGCTTAAGGTCGATCCGGATAGCTCGGTGGTGGATAACGTGCCGGTGTATGTCGCGCTCCGCCCGGAGAAGATCATGCTGTGCGAAGATCCGCCTGCCGATGGCTTTAACTTCGCCGTCGGGGAAGTGGTGCACATTGCTTACCTGGGCGACCTCTCCATCTACCATGTGCGTCTGAAAAGCGGGCAGATGCTCAGCGCCCAGCTGCAGAACGAACATCGTTATCGCAAGGGACAGCCGACCTGGGGCGATGAAGTGCGCCTGTGCTGGGATGCGGACAGTTGTGTAGTGCTGACGGTATAAGGAGCGGACAATGAGTACCTTAGAACCTCCAGCCCGCGTTGAAAAACCGGGTGGCTTTGCGCACTGGCTGGCGCGCATGCAGATGAACCACGGACGCAAGCTGGTGATTGCCATGCCTTACGTGTGGCTGATCCTGCTGTTCCTGCTGCCGTTCCTGATTGTTTTTAAGATAAGCCTGGCGGAAATGGCGCGGGCGATCCCGCCCTATACCAACCTGCTGGACTGGGCTGACGGACAGCTGACGCTGACCCTTAACCTCGGCAATTTCCTGCAGTTGACGGAAGATCCGCTCTATTTCGAAGCATATCTGCAGTCGTTGCAGGTGGCGGCGATCTCGACGATCTGCTGTTTGCTGCTGGGTTACCCGCTGGCATGGGCCGTGGCGCACAGTAAATCGTCGACGCGCAACATTCTGCTGTTGCTGGTGATCCTGCCGTCATGGACCTCGTTCCTGATCCGCGTCTACGCGTGGATGGGGATCCTGAAAAACAACGGCGTGCTGAATAACTTCCTGATGTGGCTTGGGGTTATCGATCAGCCCCTGACAATCCTGCATACCAATCTCGCGGTCTATATCGGGATTGTTTACGCCTATCTGCCGTTTATGGTGCTGCCAATTTATACGGCGCTGACGCGTATCGATTATTCGCTGGTGGAAGCATCGCTTGACCTTGGTGCCCGCCCGCTTAAAACCTTCTTCAGCGTTATCGTTCCGTTGACCCGGGGCGGCATTATTGCCGGGTCGATGCTGGTCTTTATCCCGGCGGTAGGGGAGTTTGTGATCCCGGAACTGCTCGGTGGCCCGGACAGCATCATGATTGGGCGCGTGCTGTGGCAGGAGTTCTTTAATAACCGCGACTGGCCTGTGGCGTCTGCGGTGGCGATCGTGATGTTGCTCCTGCTGATCGTACCGATCATGTGGTTCCACAAACATCAGCAGAAACAGATGGGAGACCACGGATGAACAACTTACCGGTAGTGCGCTCCCCGTGGCGAATTGCCATCCTGGTGATTGGCTTTACTTTCCTGTATGCACCCATGTTGATGCTGGTGATCTACTCGTTCAACAGCTCCAAACTGGTAACGGTATGGGCCGGCTGGTCGACGCGCTGGTACGGCGAATTGTTCCATGATGACGCGATGATGAGCGCGGTGGGGCTGAGCCTGACCATCGCCGCGCTGGCGGCCACGATGGCCTCCGTGCTGGGGACCATTGCCGCGCTGGTCATGGTGCGCTTCGGGCATTTTCGGGGGTCGAACGGCTTTGCCTTTATGATCACCGCGCCGCTGGTTATGCCAGACGTTATCACCGGTCTGGCGCTGCTGCTGCTGTTCGTCGCCCTGGCGCATGCCATTGGCTGGCCGGCAGATCGCGGCATGCTCACCATCTGGCTGGCACACGTCACCTTCTGTACCGCGTACGTGGCGGTGGTTATCTCTTCGCGTTTGCGCGAGCTGGACCGCTCCATTGAAGAGGCGGCGATGGATCTCGGTGCGACGCCGCTGAAGGTCTTCTTCATTATCACGCTGCCGATGATTATGCCGGCGGTGATCTCCGGCTGGCTGCTGGCGTTTACGCTGTCGCTCGACGATCTGGTTATCGCCAGCTTTGTCTCAGGACCGGGCGCGACGACGCTGCCTATGCTGGTCTTCTCCAGCGTACGCATGGGGGTCAATCCGGAGATTAACGCCCTGGCCTCGATTATCCTCGGGGTGGTCGGAATTGTCGGATTTATCGCCTGGTATTTGATGGCGCGCGCGGAAAAACAACGTGTGCGTGATATCCAGCGTGCAAGACGCGGCTGAAGGATTTAAAATTTCCAGTGATGTGCCGCGCATGACGCGGCACTGTTTTTCAGGGAAGTAAAACATTGGGATTATTAAAAAAATCACGTCTTACGCACGCTCGTCCAAACGTTCCTGCACTGGTGCAGGTGGCGGCGCTCGCTATTATTATGATCCGCTGTCTTGATGTGCTGATGATCCTTAACACCCTGGGTGTGCGCGGTATGGCTGAATTCATTCACCGCAGCGTACAGACGTGGAACCTGACGCTGGTCTTTTTGAGCAGCCTGGTACTGGTGTTTATCGAGATTTACTGCGCATTTTCGCTGGTCAGAGGACGCAACTGGGCGCGCTGGGTCTATTTGCTGACGCAAATTACGGCGGCAAGCTATCTGTGGGCCGCCTCGCTGGGGTATGGCTATCCGGAACTGTTCAGCATTGCGGGTGGATCAAAACGCGAGATTTTGCACGCGCTGTTTTTGCAAAAACTCCCGGATATGCTGGTGCTGTTTTTCCTGTTCGTGCCTGCTTCCAGTCGGCGGTTCTTCCAGCTGCAATAATGTGTATAATCGCAGCCCTCGTGAATCTTAAGGTTTTGATATGCAGTGCGCACTCTATGACGCCGGTCGCTGCCGCTCCTGTCAGTGGATAGAACAGCCGGTTTCTCAGCAACTCACCGCCAAAATGGCCGATCTGCAACACCTGCTGGCAGACCATGCCGTGGGCGAATGGTGCGCACCCGTCAGCGGGCCGGAGCAGGGCTTTCGTAATAAAGCCAAAATGGTGGTGAGCGGCAGCGTTGAAAAACCGCTGCTGGGCATGTTGCATCGCGATGGTACGCCTGAAGATTTAACCGACTGTCCGCTTTATCCTGCCTCGTTTGCGCCGGTCTTTGCTGCGCTCAAACCGTTTATTGCCCGTGCCGGGTTAACGCCCTATAACGTTGCCCGCAAGCGCGGCGAGCTGAAATACCTTCTTCTTACCGAAAGCCAGGTAGACGGCAGCATGATGCTGCGCTTTGTTCTGCGCTCAGAAGCCAAGGTGGAGCAGCTTCGCGCGGCGTTGCCATGGCTTCAGCAACAGCTTCCGCAGTTAACCGTTATCACCGCGAATATTCAGCCGGTGCATATGGCTATCATGGAAGGGGAGCGGGAGATCTTCTTCACCGAACAGCATGCGCTGGCAGAAACGTTCAACGATGTACCGCTGTGGATCCGTCCGCAAAGCTTCTTCCAGACCAACCCGACCGTCGCGAGTGCGCTTTATGCCACCGCCCGTGACTGGGTGCGGGCGTTAAATATCCATCATATGTGGGATCTGTTCTGCGGGGTGGGCGGCTTCGGTCTGCACTGCGCCACGCCAGACATGCAGCTTACCGGGATTGAGATCTCCGCCGAAGCGATTGCCTGTGCCAGACAGTCTGCCGCAGAGCTTGGGTTGACCCGGCTGCACTTCCAGGCGCTGGACTCCACGCAGTTCGCGACGGGGCAGGTCAATGTGCCTGAACTGGTGCTGGTGAACCCGCCGCGCCGGGGCATCGGGAAAGCGCTGTGCGACTATCTGAGCCAGATGGCACCGGACTACATCGTCTACTCCAGCTGCAACGCGCAGACGATGGCAAAAGATATCGCGACGCTGCCGGGCTACCGCATTGAACGCGTCCAGCTGTTCGATATGTTCCCGCATACCGCGCATTATGAAGTCCTGACGCTACTTGTTAAATCTTAAACAAAATGTGAACTCTGTCCGCCTGCGAAATCAGGTAAGCTTATCTCATCAGAATTGAAGAAGGCTTACCCATGAAGCAGATCCTGCTGGTGGAAGATGACCACGATATCGCGGCGCTTCTGCGCCTCAACTTAGAAGATGAAGGCTACGCCATCACCCACGAGCCCGACGGGGGCAATGCCTTACAGCGCCTCGAGAAGCAGCCGTGGGACGCGGTGATCCTCGATTTAATGCTCCCCAACGTCGACGGTCTGGAGATTTGCCGTCGCATCCGCCAGATGACCCGCTACCTGCCGGTGATCATCATCAGCGCCCGCAGCAGTGAAACCGACCGTATTACCGGGCTGGAAACCGGGGCGGACGATTATCTGGCCAAGCCGTTTTCGGTACAGGAGCTGATCGCGCGTATCAAGGCGCTGTTCCGACGCCAGCAGGCGATGGGGCAGGTGCAAAGTGCCGGGAATATTCAGGCTCACGGCCTGACGCTCGACCCGCTGGCGCGCAGCGTGCTTTTGCACGGCCAGGTGGTGGATCTCACCCCGCGCGAGTTTGAACTGCTGTACTTCTTTGCCCGTCATCCCGGTGAAGTTTTCTCGCGTCTGGCGCTGCTGGAACAGGTCTGGGGCTATCAGCACGAAGGTTACGAACACACCGTCAACACCCACATTAACCGCCTGCGCATCAAGATTGAGAAGGACGCCGCCGAGCCGGAGATCATTCGCACCGTCTGGGGCAAAGGCTACAAATTTGCGGAGCCAAACGATGCGCCGCTTTAGCCTGAGCCAGCGCCTGACGCTGCTGTTTATTCTGCTGCTGACGCTCTGTGCGACCATCGCCTGCGCGGTGCAACTTTACAGCACCACGCAGTACGGTAATGCGATGGTGCAGCGGCTGTCCGGTGGCCTGGCGCAGCAGATTGTCCAGCGGGAACCGATTCTGGATGCGCAGGGCAGGGTTGACCGCCACGCGCTGAAGCCGCTCTTTGACCGGCTGATGACCTTCAATCCAAGCGTCGAACTGTACGTTGTCTCGCCTGATGGCGAACTGCTGGCTGACGCCGCGCCGCCGGGGCATATCCAGCGGCAAAAAATCGACCTCGGGCCGGTGCAGACTTTCCTCAGTGATGCCGCGCGGCCGGTACTGGGCGATGACCCGCGAAGCCAGAACAAAAAGGTTTTCAGCGCAACGCCGTTGCGTCAGGACGGAGAACTGAAAGGCTATCTGTACATTATTCTGCAGGGCGAAGAGTCAAACGCGCTGGCGGAGATGGCCTGGCATCAGGCGCTCTGGAGCACCGTCCTGTGGTCATTGATGTGGGTCGCGCTGTTTGGTTTGCTGGCGGGGTTACTGGTCTGGTACTGGGTAACGCGTCCGGTCAAACGTCTCACGCAGGAAGTGGCCGGGCTGGAGCAGGACAGCATTAGCGCCATTAAGCAGCTGGCGGCGCAGCCTACAGAAACCACGGTAAAGGATGAAGTGGCCACGCTGCGCAATACGTTTATCGAGCTGGCCCGTAAAATCACCCTGCAGTGGGATCAGCTGGCCGACAGCGATCGCCAGCGCCGGGAGTTTATCGCCAATATTTCGCATGATTTACGCACGCCGCTCACCTCCTTGCTGGGCTATCTCGAAACGCTGTCGCTGAAATCCGCGACGCTGACGCCGCAGGAACACCAGCAGTATCTCGCCACGGCGCTGCGCCAGGGGCAGAAAGTGCGTCATCTTTCGCAGCAGCTGTTTGAACTGGCGCGCCTTGAGCACGGCGGCATCAAACCGCAGCGCGAGCGTTTTGCCATGGGGGAGCTGATTTCAGACGTGGCGCAGAAATTTGAACTCACGGCCCGCACGCGGGAGGTGAACCTGCGCATTGATGTACCGGGCCCGTTGCCGCTGGTGAATGCCGATGTCTCGATGATTGAGCGGGTGGTGACTAACCTGCTGGATAACGCGATGCGGCATACGCCGACCGGTGGAGAGGTTCGTCTGGCGGTCTGGCAGGAGAACGCGCAGCTACAGGTTGAGGTGGCTGATAATGGAACCGGCGTTGATGCTTCTCTTCGCAACGATCTGTTTGAGCGTCCTTCGGCGTTAAATCCGCAGGCATCACGGGAAAACCGTGGCGGGTTGGGGCTGTTGATTGTGAAACGCATGCTGGAACTGCACGGCGGGGGGATCAGGCTGATGGAGTCCACGAACGGGGCTCGTTTTCGCTTCTTTGTTCCACTGTGAAATTGCCGGGTTTGCCCGGCCTACAGACCACCCCCGTAGGCCAGGCTACCCGACAAAAAGCTGTTACTGCGGGAACCACCGATCGCTGATTTTCTTGTACGTGCCGTCAGCTTTAATTGCTTTCAGCGCGCCATTCAGTTTTTCCAGCAGGGCTTTGTTATCCGGACGCACCGCAATGCCCAGGCCCGTACCGAAGTACTGTGGATCGGTCACTTTTTCGGTCGCGGTGCCCAGCTGTGGGTTGGTTTTCAGCCACTCGTTCACCACCGCAGTGTCACCGAAGACACCATCAATACGGCCATTTTTCAGGTCGATAATGGCATTCTGGTAGCTGTCATAGGCCACGGTTTTCACTTCAGGATGTTTGTCCTGCAGGTATTTCTGGTGCGTGGTGCCGTTTTCCATCCCAATGCGTTTGCCTTTCAGCTGGTCAAAGGATGTGTAAGCCCCTTTCTTCGCAATGACCACCGCCGAGTTGGCGTAGTACGGGTCGGTGAAGGTAACCTGCTTGCTACGCTCTGGGGTGATGTCCATCCCGGAGATCACCGCGTCGTATTTTTTGAATTTCAGCGACGGGATCAGGCTGTCAAACGCATGGTTAGTGAACGTGCAGTCGGCCTGCATCTGTTTGCACAGGGCTTTGGCGAGGTCGATATCAAAACCGACAATCTGGTTGCTGGCATCCAGCGACTCAAACGGCGGATAGGTGGCCGAAACGCCGAAGTTGATTTTATCTGCAGCTGATGCGCCAGCGGCGAAAGTGGCCAGTAAAGCGGCCAGAACTAACTTTTTCATTGTAATGCTCCCGTCTGTCAGTCTGTCTTATGCGCCGTGTCTGCGGCATGGAAATACAATGCCATTTAATGAATTTATATTCAATAAAAATGATTAAATATTATTTAACCCATAAAAAAAGACGGGCAGTCGTTAGACTTGCCCGTCTTCGTCAATAAAATTTATGCAAATCGGTGATTAATTACGGCGCTCAAACGCCAGCGCTTTACGCTCAATAAGGCGCATCATCAGCGTCAACAAACCGTTCACCACAAGATAGACCACGCCCGCGGCACCGAACACCATGACGTCGTAGGTGCGTCCGTAGAGCAGCTGCCCGTGGCCCATGACCTCCATCAGCGTGATGGTGTAGGCCAGAGACGTACTCTTGAAAACCAGCACCACTTCGTTGGAGTAGGAGGAGAGCGCACGTTTAAACGCGTACGGCAGCAAGATAGCCAGCGTGTCTTTCTTGCTCATGCCCAGCGCACCACAGGACTGCCATTGCCCTTCCGGGATGGCACGGATAGCCCCGTAGAAGAGCTGCGTGGTATAGGCCGCACTGTTCAGCGAAAGGGCAATCAGGGCGCACAGCCATGGCTCAGAAAGCAGGTGCCAGATAACCGGATACTCCTGCAGCGACGGGAACTGGCCCGGGCCGTAGTAAATCAGGAAGATCTGCACCAGCAGCGGTGTACCGGTGAACAAGGTTATGTAGGCTCGCACAATCCATACCAGCACCGGCGTTTTTAGCGTCAGGACGATGGTAAAGATCAACGCCAGGATCAGCGCCACGATGATCGATGCGACGGTCAGCGTCAGGCTGGTGTGCAGCCCTTTCATCAGCTCCGGAAAATATTCAAGCATCAGCCTGGTCTCCGTTCAAAGCGCGTCGCACGCAGATCAATGCGCTTGAGGATGTACTGACTCACCAGCGTGATCACCAGGTAGATAGCCGCCGCCACGATGTACCAGGTAAACGGCTCCTGGGTACGGGTCGCGATACTTTTGGTTTGCAGCATTAAATCGTTCACGCTGATCAGGCTTACCAGCGCGGTATCTTTCAGCAGCACCAGCCACTGGTTACCCAGCCCGGGCAGCGCATGACGCCACATCTGCGGCATCACCAGACGGAAGAAAATCGCCGATTTCGACAAGCCTAACGCCTGGCCAGACTCCCACTGTCCCTGCGGAACCGCTTTCAGCGCACCGCGCAGGGTTTGCGAAGCATACGCGGAATAGAGCAGAGAGAGGGCAATCACGCCGCACAGGAACGGGCTGACGTCAAAGTTCTCAATCTGCATCTGCACCGGGATCTGCACCACACCCAGATTGAAGGTGAAGCCGTCCGACAGCGTTAACAGCAGCTGCGAGGAGCCAAAATAGATAAACAGGACCACCAGAATTTCAGGCAGCCCACGCAGCACGGTGACCAGCGCTGAGCCGGCCCATGCGACAGGGAACCATTTTGCTGATTCCCATACCGCAAAGATCATCGCCAGCACAAGGCCGATAATCAGTGCGCAAACGGCAAGGCCGACGGTCATCCCGGCGGCGCTTGCTAAAGGAAAAATTTCATTCATCAGGAATTACTTCTGGAACCATTTTTTGTAGATGGTTTCGTAGGTGCCGTCTTTCTTCACTTTTTCCAGCGCAGCGTTGAATTTCTGCTGCAGCTCAGTGTTGCCCTGACGAACGGCAATACCCAGACCCGTGCCGAAGTAATCCTTGTCGGTCACTTTATCGCCCACTGGTGCCAGTTTATCGTTGGCTTTCAGCCACTCGGTCACCACGGCGGTGTCGCCGAACACGCCATCAATACGACCGTTCTGCAGATCCAGCTTCGCATTCTGGTAGCTGTCATACGGAACGGTGGTGATTTCCGGGTGTTTATCCATGATGAATTTCTGGTGCGTGGTGCCGTTCTGCACGCCCACTTTCTTGCCTTTCAGCTGATCAACCGACGTGAATTTGCCTTTCTGACCAATAAACAGGGCGGAGTTGTCGTAGTAAGGGGTAGTGAACAGAACCTGTTTTTCGCGCTCAGGGGTGATATCCATTCCGGCCATAACGGCGTCGATACGGCGGAACTTCAGGCTTGGGATCAGGCTGTCGAACGCCTGGTTGCTGAAGGTACAGGTTGCGTCGATCTCTTTACACAGGGCGTTTGCCAGATCCACGTCAAAGCCGACAATTTTATTGTTCGCATCAATGGATTCAAACGGAGGATAAGACGCTTCAGTCGCGAAACGAATCGTCTGGGCTGCGGTAGCGGAAAGGGTGACGCTGGCGAGCAGCGCGGCAAGTAATACTTTTTTCATTATCATTTCCCCTGACACAATCAATGAGATAAATAGTTTTTGAACGCATCGGTTTGCGGGTTTGAGAAGCAGCTCGCATCACCTTGCTCAACGATATACCCGTTTTCCATGTAGACCACGCGGCTGGCCGTTTTGCGCGCCACTTCCACTTCATGGGTTACGATGACCTGAGTAATATGGGTTTCCGCCAGCTCGCGAATGATGCTCACGATCTGGGCAGTAATTTCGGGATCCAGCGCCGCGGTCGGTTCATCAAACAGCAGTACCGCAGGCTCCATCATCAGCGCACGGGCAATCGCCACACGTTGCTGCTGACCACCGGAGAGGTGCAGCGGATAGCGGTCGCTGTAAGGCTTAAGGCGCAGACGCTCCAGCAGCTTATCCGCACGCGCGATCGCCTGATCTTTACTTAAGCCCAGCACGCGGCACGGGGCTTCGATCAGGTTTTGCAGTACGGTCAGATGCGGCCAGAGATTGTATTGCTGGAAGACCATGCCAACGTTTTGACGCAGTTCACGAATCGCTTTATCAGACGGTGTTTTCGCGAAATCAAAATGGTTACCGGCGATAGCCAGCGTACCCGAACGGGGCATTTCAAGCAGATTAAGGACACGCAGAAGGGAGCTTTTACCTGCACCGCTTGGGCCAAGCAAAACCAGTGTTTCGCCTTCCGGGCAGTCCAGCGTGATGTCAAACAGCGCCTGGTGTGCGCCGTAGAAGCAGTTAATGCCGTTTAGTTTAATACTCATCGGGGCAGTCTTTACTCATCCAGGCAATCTATAGCAATTGAGGCCGCAGATAGTACCGTTGACAGAATAGTTATGCAATATTTCTGCGTTAAAAGTTAAATATAACCCGCAATACCCTCTAAACATAGCACAAAATAGCGAGCGGCAATGTCGGCGAGTATAAATGTCGGCATTCCGCATGAAATGCCGCACATTTTACGGGGTTAACGCTTTTTAAACGGGAGGCTTAGCGGTTTTCTATCGACTGGCGGAGCGTGCCTGCCGGGGCGTGAACGCTGCCACCGACGTACCTTACGTCGTCCACCGCCCAGCACTGACCTTCACGGATCATCAGCACTTCATCCTGCCAGGTCTGCGTTCCCTGGGTCAGTTTGACGCGCAGGGGAATGTTTCGCGCATCGGTGTTTGGGATCGTTGAAGCACTGGTGACCTCGGCG
Source organism: Enterobacter sp. BNK-18 (assembly GCF_047456135.1). Taxonomy (NCBI): domain Bacteria; kingdom Pseudomonadati; phylum Pseudomonadota; class Gammaproteobacteria; order Enterobacterales; family Enterobacteriaceae; genus Enterobacter; species Enterobacter sp. BNK-18. The sequence goes on from NZ_CP179899.1 coordinate 649,165, forward strand.
CTGTCAGGCAGCGTGGCGCGGCTGGAGAACGGATCGGATTTAAGCAGCGCGTTATGCTGCGGATCGCGGGTGGCGTCGCTCAGCAGTTTCGCCAGGCCGTCACTCAGATACGGTCGCAGGGCGGTAATATCATTGCTGCGGTGCTGTATGCGGTAATCATAGAACTGTTGTGCCACGGTATCCGGGCCGCCCTCAATGCATGGGCCGCTGCGGGTACCAATATCCTTAAAGGCTGGCGTGACCGTGGTGGTGCAGGCGCTGAGCACCAGCGCGCAGGGCACGAAAAGTGTTAAAGCTGAATAGCGCATGTTGATTTCCTTATTTATTAACTATCCTTTCAATCATAGCGTAACGAACCGATAATGCTGTACCTAAGGCATTGAACGCTAAAGAAGGAGAGAAAGTATGCAGTTTTCAACAACGCCTACCCTGGAAGGGCAACCTATTACCGAGTACTGCGGCGTGGTCACCGGCGAAGCCATACTGGGCGCGAACATTTTCCGGGACTTCTTTGCCGGCATTCGCGATATCGTGGGGGGACGTTCTGGCGCGTATGAGAAAGAGCTGCGCAAAGCCCGCGAAATTGCGTTTAAAGAGCTTGGCGAACAGGCCAAGGCGCTGGGTGCAGATGCCGTGGTAGGTATCGATATTGACTACGAAACGGTCGGTAAAGATGCCAGCATGCTGATGGTGAGCGTAAGCGGTACGGCGGTGAAAACCCGTCGATGAAGCGCTCGCTTGCCACACTCCTGCTGGCGCTGTTGCTGGCAGGGTGCGCCACGGAAAAAGGCATTATTGATAAAGGTGCCTATGAGCTGGATACCCGCCATCAGGCCCAGGCGGCTTACCCGCGTATAAAGGTGCTGGTGATCCACTACACCGCTGATGACTTTGACAGCTCGCTGGCGACGTTAACCGACAAGAATGTCAGCTCTCACTACCTGATCCCCGCCAAACCGCCTGCCCCTGAGGGCAAACCGCGTATCTGGCAGCTGGTGCCGGAGAGCGAACTGGCATGGCATGCCGGCATCAGCTTCTGGCGCGGCACCAACCGTATTAATGACACCTCCGTGGGGATTGAGCTGGAAAACCGTGGCTGGCAAAAAACGGCGGGAGTAAAACACTTCACCCCGTTCGAGCCGGCGCAAATTGCTGCTCTGATCCCGCTCGCCAAAGACATTATCGCCCGCTACGACATTAAGCCGCAGAACGTCGTCGCGCACTCTGATATTGCCCCCCAGCGTAAAGACGATCCCGGCCCGCTGTTCCCCTGGCGCGAACTGGCGCAGCAGGGAATTGGTGCCTGGCCCGATCCGGACCGCGTCAACTTTTATCTCAATGGACAGCCACGCTATCAGGAAGTGGACAGCGCACTGCTGCTCGATCTGTTAGCGCGGTATGGCTATGAAGTGCCGGAGGCTGCCACAGCCCAGCAGCAGAAAAGAGTGATTACCGCGTTTCAAATGCACTTCCGTCCACAGCTGTGGAATGGTGTGGCTGACCGTGAAACGCTGGCTATTGCTGAAGCGCTTCTGGAAAAGTACGGACAGGGGTAATCCTACGGGATACCCCCTCGTGAGTATTTTTCGCGTAATTTGAGTAAGATTAATCTTAAGTACAAACTCAATTCATTTTTAGTTAATTGACTTAAAATTATCCGGATTTAAGATGGACACATAGCTTGCTAAGTAAAGCAGCAAATTAACGTAAACAATTTCTACTTTTATTTTCTCCTTGAGTGTTTCATCAGGAAAATATTCCTGGGTTGAGGCCTTACGTCTTAATCCTGAGTTTTATATTTCACATCTTAAATTGGGTATAATAATGTTAAGCATCTACGGTAAAAAATTACGTCCGCAAAACGAAGTCAATGCAATTATTTCTGCAACGTCAGGATTTGAAGAGAAGACGTTAAAAAAGTGGCAGAAAATATCTACCAGTGATTCACAGTATATTCATATTATCGTCAGTGGCGACGTTGAGTTCCGCCGCGAATCTGATGAACTGTGCATGTTCACCGTGCAGGGGCCGTGTATATTTGGGCTTTGTTCTATGTTTTACAGCGCCACGCACATGTATGGCCTCATTCGGTCGAATACCGTCGTGCGCTCGATAAAAAAAGAGGCCTTCGCCCAGCTAATGACTGAAAACAATCTGTGGCCGGAACTGACGAAAGTGCTCTCCTGGTATATTTGTATGCTGAGCAAGCGTGACGATGTGCTGGTTGCCCGCAGTGCCTATTCGGTGGTGCGCGAATTTTTATATGAGATTAATGAACTGATTGTTCAACATCAGCGTGATATCAATATATATGACTATATTCAGGAATACACCAACCTGGTACGCAGTACCATTATTAAAATTCTCTCTGACCTGAAAAAGGGTCAGTATATTGTGGTGGAAAAGGGGCGACTCCGTAACCTGACATCCTTGCCTGAAAAATATTAATTACTCCAGCCGGTCTCCTTTATGACGTAAAGGGGACCGGGAAATATCCTGCGTTTCGTCAACCGGCGGCGCGGGAATTTTGCCTTGCGAATAATCCTGCTCTTGTTCTTTTAACGCCTGCTTAAACAATTCTGTTAATGAGGAACTGTCGCTGCCAGCCCGTGCAGAAGCGTCGGTGTGTGCCCCGGTACCGGGTAACGTATCCCGCGCGGTATCGTGCTGAGCCGCTCCTTCAGGCGCCTGCTGCCAGTCGGTATCATCGCCGTTAATCGGCAGATCCTGCAGGGCAGGCATATCCTCATGCACCGGCGCAGGTTTAGGGTGCGGATGCGGGAAGGGTTTGCTCACATACACATAATGCATATCTGAAAGCTGTGTTTCCGGTCTGGCGCTGCTCGCGTTGATGGGGGCGGGGGCAGGGTGGCGCAGATCCCAATACACATGCGCGTACAACCCGGCCATCAGCATGGCGCACAGACCCAGGAGTCCTAAAACGGTGTGGGCAAAAACGTTTCTCAGTCCGGGAAGGCGATATGAAAACCAGACCGCTTCCCCGGTGGTGTAGCTGCGCTGAGCCGCAAGGCTGATAGTAGACATCAGGAATGCTTCTCCTGCATTTTCGCATCCGGTATTGCATGCGAAGCCTGGATCAATACGCTCGGCGTGGTGTTGGTTTCCCGCATTAACTGCATCAATGTCTCTTCGCCGGGAATACCGTCCACATGCAGATGCATTTTTTGCTGGAACGCGCGGGTGCGTTTCATCATCTCCGCAGTCCAGCGCTGAGCGTGGGTTTCAGGCTGAGAAAGGGCCTGGCTCAGCTGCTGATCAAGCCAGGTCATCTCTTTGCCGTCACTGGTTGCGCTGATGGCGTCTTTACCTTCCGGCGTCAGGCGGTGCAGTTGCGTATAGTTTCCGGTTGCATGCCGGTTAAACCAGCTGCGGCTGACCTGCCAGGTCCGGTTATTCATCAGTAAGTCCATCGAGGTTTCTCCGACGCGGGCGACCACCGCATAGTTAAGATGATTGCCGGTTTTGAGCTCGCTCACCCACGGATAACCTTCGCTTGCCAGCGCATCCGGAGAGGCATTTCCCTGCTTACACATCAGGTTTACCTTCACCGCGTTTTGACACAGCGCATCGTCCGTCGAGGCGTCATACCCCCACATCAGATAAAGCTGATGCATCGCGTCCGGCTGATTGACTATTTCCTTGTCGATAACCGGCACGACGGGGGCCTGAACGGGGGCGGCCGGGTGTTTCCAGCTTATCGGGACCGGCAGAGAAACCGGGAGGCGAGCAGTCATTGAGGCGGTAAAATACCAGCCGCAAGCCGCGAACAGCACAGAAGCAAACAGTGAAACCGTTGCCAGACGCTTACCCTGTTTTTTCGCGGGAAGCACCTCTGCAGCCGCCAGGCGTAAATGTCGCGGACTGACCTGGCTTGCGCGTTCGGTCCAGGCCGCGAGCATCGACAGGTGCGCCAGCGCATTCAGTTCACTGATTTTCCCTTTTGTCATTGCGTGCATCTTACGCACGCGCGCCGGGGATAACGGCGAGCTTTCGCCCCCGTGCTCTTCGCACTGCGCCTGCACGTAGCTGAGATATTCACGGCAGGTCAGGGGGCGCAAGGTGTGGTGGGTATGCACATATTCACGCAGATCAGATTGCTGTAGCAGCGCCGCCTGATTTTCCGCGCCCGTCAGCACCACCGATAAATGACACCCCAGCTCCTGCGCACGGGTGAGCAACATCCCCAGCACCGTCCGGCAGGTCTCTTTCATGGCTTCAGTATGGGAAATGACCAGCACGGTGGCCTGTGTTTTCCCGGCTTGCCACTGCTGCAGCACGGTATCGACCGCCTGAATACGGCTGGCGATTGCTTTCGTGTCCGGGCTGAGCTTGTACAGCAGGCTACTGGCGCTCAGTTTTGGAAACGCGTTGATGGCAAAAACGCGGTTGTCGCTGTTTTTCAGCGCATCGCTGAACTGGCCCAACAGCGAGGTATCGTCGCTAAAGAGCCCGCATATTCCCGCCTGTTGGGTTTTCTCTTTCAGCAGGTTAAAGACGTCCTGATGATAAGGCACCAGAAAATCCCCGGATAAGCGGGTGACCTTCCTGAAGGGCGGGGTTTTAAAAGTAAAGTGGCTCTGATACATAACGACTTACCGTCTCTGATTAGGAATAGCAACAGGTCGTGAAATTACGGTAAGGAGACGGGGCGATCAATTTTTCAACTGGGTAAAAATATCCGGCAGAAATGTCCTAACACCTCGGTTTTAGACGGTCAATAATTTTCTTTATTAAAGTTGGTGGCGAAGTCGATGGTCGTATTCACCGCGTCTCATTACTCTCTTCACACGTTTTGTCGCAGCGTGATGCTGCTTATTTTCGCTTTGTTAAAGGCCAGATGAAAAATGAGGTTCTCATTTCTGTCACGGTGGATAACCCCTTGCATGATGTTGGCGCTGTTAATTTTTAGCGGCCAGCAAGGGTATTTCACGTTTAAAGATTATAAAAAGGTTACGAATAGGTTGGCTAACTCCGATGCGCAGCCGCTGAAAAACCGCCGCGAAGAGAAAACATTCACGCTTTTCACGGCTGCAGCACGTCAGGACACTGGGCCGGCTGCGCTAAAAGCCCCGCTGGCGGCGGAAATAGAAGGCATTGTGCGCAGTGATGACCCCTGGCTTTCCTTCGCCGTTATTAAAACGCCCGCGGGCCAGAAGAGCTACCGCGAAGGGGAGCCGCTGTCCGGTTTTAACGATGCCTTTATTCAGGAAATTAACAAAGACAGTGTCGTCGTGAATTATGAAGGCATCACGCAGACGCTGGCCTTAAAGAAACCGGATTATTTCAAGGGCGGCGTTGAAAGCGGCCCGGTAACCAAATCGACAAAAGATGCAGGCGCAGACACGCTGCATCTGAATGATTATCTGGTATTAAAACCGGTTGTCGAAAAAGGCCAACTGGAAGGCTATGCCATTAATCCCCGGAATGCTTCTTCCTTTTATAGCCATTCAGGACTGAAAAAAGGGGACGTGGCAGTCGAAGTGAATGCTGTCGATATGACCGATGAAGTCAAGGCAAAAAATATTATTGCTGAATGGTCAAAAATGAAAGAAGCGGAGGTTGTCGTCAGACGTCACGCTCACCTTGAAAATATTCGGGTCAATGTTCTTAACAATTAATAAGTGTACAGACATGAAGAAATTTCCATGGGCGTGGGTGGCGCTGACCGCATTGTCGTTATATTCGGGTTCGCTGCTCGCAGCCAACTTTAGCGCGAGTTTTAAAAATACCGATATCCGCGAGTTTATCGATACGGTAGGCCGCAACCTTAACAAAACCATTCTCGTCGACCCGTCGGTTCAGGGCTCCGTATCTGTCAGAACCTACAACGTGCTGACGGAGGATGAGTATTACCAGTTCTTCCTGAGCGTGCTGGATCTCTACGGTCTCTCGGTGATCCCGATGGATAACGGCATGGTTAAAGTGGTGCGCTCAAGCGTGGCCCGTACCGCCGGTGCGCCGCTGGCAGACAGCACAAACCCGGGCAAAGGCGATGAGATTATTACCCGTGTCGTGCGCATGGAAAACGTGCCGGTGCGTGAACTCGCGCCGCTGTTGCGTCAACTGAACGATGCCACCGGCATCGGCAACGTGGTGCACTTCGAGCCTTCCAACGTGCTGCTGTTAACCGGTAAAGCGTCCGTGGTGAACCGGCTGGTGGATCTGGTCCAGCGCGTGGATAAAGACGGTATTCAGCGTCGCGAAATCGTCCCCCTGCGCTTTGCTTCCGCCAAAGCGCTCTCCGACATGTTGAATAATCTCAACAATGAAGAGCAGAAAGGGCAGAACGCGCCGCAGTTGGCCACCAAAGTGGTGGCGGATGACGAAACCAACAGCCTGGTGATCAGCGGTTCGGAAGATGCGCGCACGCGTACCCGCACCCTGATCCATGAGTTAGATCGCGAGCAGAACAACGAGGGGAATACCCGCGTCTTCTATCTCAAGTACGCCAGCGCCACCAAAGTGGTTCCGGTGCTCACCGGTATTGGCGAACAGCTGAAAGACAAAGCCGGCACCGCGAAGGCGAAAACTGCCACCGCGGCAACCGATCTGAATATTACCGCCGACGAGTCAACCAACTCGCTGGTGATCACCGCGCAGCCTAACGTGATGAACTCCCTGGAGAAGGTGATCGACAAGCTCGACATCCGCCGTCCGCAGGTGCTGGTGGAAGCCATCATTGCTGAAGTGCAGGACGGCAACGGTCTGGATCTCGGCGTGCAGTGGACCGGCAAGCACGGTGGCGTCCAGTTCGGCTCCACCGGCCTGCCCATTAGTCAGATAAAAAATGGCACCATCAAGGGCGCCAGCTTTACTGGCCTGGCGACCGGCTTCTTTAACGGTGATTTCGGTGCGCTGATGACCGCGCTCTCAACCGACGGCAAAAACGACATCCTTTCCACGCCAAGCGTGGTCACGCTGGATAACAAAGAGGCGTCATTTAATGTCGGTCAGGACGTGCCGGTGCTTTCCGGTTCGCAGACCACCAGTGGCGATAATGTCTTTAACTCCGTAGAGCGCAAGACGGTGGGGACCAAACTGAAAATTGTGCCGCAAATCAACGACGGCGACATGATCCACCTGAAGATTGAGCAGGAAGTCTCAAGCGTCGACAACAGCGCAACGGAAGACGCCAGCCTTGGCCCAACCTTTAATACCCGAACCATCAATAACGAAGTGATGGTGCACAGCGGGCAAACGGTGGTGCTCGGTGGCCTGATGGAGAATGTCACTAAGCAGTCGGTCTCCAAAGTGCCGCTGCTGGGGGATATTCCACTGGTCGGGCAGCTTTTCCGCTACACCTCGCAGGACGCGTCCAAACGCAACCTGATGGTCTTTATTCATACCACCGTGCTGCGTGACGACGACAACTACAGCGCGGCGTCGAAAGAGAAATATGATCAGATCCGCGCCCGCCAGCAGCAGCGCGTTGAGGAGAAAAAGCTCGGGATCATTGAACCGGCGGATAACGCCGTGTTACCCGCGTTCCCTGCTGCGAGTGCTGCATCGGTGAAAACCAGCGCGTCCCGCAATCCGTTTAAAGAGTAAGGCGGAGGTATCACGTGGACGAACTGAGCAAAACCCTGTGTAGCAGCGGCTACGCAAAAGATAACGGCGTTTTATTTTATCACGATGCGGTCTATATCCGTGATGACACCCCGGCACTCGCGCTGCTGGAAGTGCGTCGGGTGCTGGGACGCGCGTTTGTCCCGGTCACCCTGACGCCGGAAGCCTTCGATGAAATGCTGGCCAGGATCTGGCAGCAGAGCAGCGGGGTGTCCCAGCAACTGGTGGACGATATGGACGCCGATATCGATCTGATGGCGTTAACCGAGGAGATCCCGGACAACGAAGATCTGCTCGATAACGATGAAAACTCGCCGGTGATCCGCCTGATCAACGCCATTCTCGGCGAGGCGGTAAAAGAGGGCGCGTCGGATATTCATATTGAAACCTTCGAGCGTACGCTGAGCATTCGCTTTCGCGTCGACGGCGTGTTGCGTCCGGTGTTGCAGCCCGCGCGTAAGCTCGCGCCGCTGCTGGTTTCGCGTATCAAGGTGATGTCCCGGCTGGATATCGCGGAGAAACGTCTGCCGCAGGATGGCCGTATTTCCCTGCGCATTGGCCGTAAGGCGGTCGACGTGCGCGTATCGACCATTCCGTCCCAGTATGGTGAACGCGTGGTCATGCGTCTGCTCGATAAAAGCAATCTCAAGCCTGATATCAACAAGCTTGGGCTGATTGATGAAGAACGGGAGAAGTTACAAGGGCTGATTGACCGCCCGCACGGCATTATCCTGGTCACCGGGCCAACGGGTTCCGGTAAAAGTACCACCCTGTACGCGATTCTCTCGGCGCTGAACGGCCATGAGCGCAACATCCTGACCGTAGAAGATCCTATTGAATACGAGCTGGAAGGGGTGGGGCAGACGCAGGTTAACCCGCGCGTGGACATGACCTTTGCCCGCGGGCTGCGCGCGATTCTGCGCCAGGACCCGGACGTGGTGATGATCGGCGAAATCCGTGACGCCGAGACGGCACAAATTGCGGTGCAGGCGTCGCTCACCGGTCACCTGGTCATGTCTACGCTGCACACCAACAGCGCCGCCGGGGCGATAACCCGCCTGCGGGATATGGGGCTGGAGTCGTTTTTAATCGGTTCATCGTTACTGGGGGTCATTGCCCAGCGTCTGGTGCGTCGGCTGTGTCCGCACTGCCGTACCACCAGTCCGCTGGATGACAATGAAAAGGCGCTGTTCAGCTTTATGGACCAGCCGCCACACGCGATCTATCGCGCGGTGGGGTGCGAACACTGCCGCCAGAGCGGCTATCAGGGGCGCGCCGGTATTCATGAGTTTCTGGTGGTCGACAGCACCCTGCGCCGCGCCATTCATGAAGATAAAGACGAAATGGCCATCGAAACCGAACTCTTTAAGCAGGCCTACAGCCTGCGTGAGAACGGGCTGCTGAAGGTGATCGGCGGCATCACTTCGCTGGAAGAGGTGATGCGCGTCACCGCCGAGCGCGGAGGAGATGCCTAATGGCCTTCTACGCCTGGACGGCGAGGGATACCGCGGGCAAAACCCGGCGTGGCACGTTGCAGGCTGAGGGGCAAAAGCAGGTCCGCCAGATGTTGCGCGAGCAAAAGCTGATGCCCGTCAGCATCAACGAAACCCGTGAGGTTGCGGCTGCCGGTAATGCGAACGCCGGGGCAAAACTCTCCACGCCGGTGCTGTCGATGTTTACCCGTCAGCTGTCGACGCTCGTCAACGCTGCGCTGCCGCTGGAGAGCGCGCTGAAGGCAATCGCGAAACAGACGGAGGATAAAAAGCTCGCGGCGATGGTGGTGGACATCCGCGAGAAGGTAGTGGAAGGGCATACGCTGTTTGACGCCTTCAGCCAGTTTCCGCGCAGCTTCGACAAGCTCTACTGCACGCTGGTAATGGCCGGTGAAAAGACCGGCCATCTGGGCGACGTGCTGGAAAAGCTGGCCGAGTACAACGAGCAGCGTCAGAAGATGAAAAGCAAACTGACGCAGGCGATGGTCTACCCGATCACCCTGACCGTGGTGGCCATCGCGGTGATCGGCATTCTGCTGGTGGCGGTTGTGCCCCAGGTGATTGAGCAGTTCACCCATATGAAACAGCAACTGCCGATCACCACCCGCACGCTGATCGCGGTGAGTGATTTCCTGCAGGTTTATGGCCTCTATATCGTCGGCAGTCTGGCAGGCGGGATGATGGGTTTTAAGGCCTGGCTTCGAAACGCTAAAAATCGTTTTCGCTGGCACGGCTGGCTGGTGAACGGTTCACCCGTCAAAAAGCTGGTCTGCGCCATCAACAGCGCCCGCTATATCCGTACCCTGAGCATTCTGCAGGCCAGTAGCGTGCCGCTGCTGGAGGGGATGTATATCGCGATGGACGGGATCGAAAACCGGTATGCCCGGCAGGTGCTGGAGCAGGCGGCGGATACCGTGCGCCAGGGGGCATCGCTTTATGCGGCTCTGGAGCAGGCGAAATTATTCCCGCTGACCATGCTGTATATGATTGCCTCCGGGGAAGAGAGTGGGGAATTAGGCCATTTAATGGACCGCGCGGCGGAAAACCAGGAATCGGCATTACAGCATCGTATTACGTTAACGCTGTCGGTATTTGAACCGGCACTGGTGGTATCTATGGCGACGATTGTTTTATTCATCGTCCTGTCAATATTACAACCGCTTCTGCAACTTAATAATATGGTAGGTTAAATCATGGCTATAAAACGCAAACACCTGGCTCGCCAGGCGGGCTTCACCTTGCTCGAATTAATGGTGGTTATTGTTATTCTCGGCGTACTCGCGAGTATGGTGGTACCCAATTTAATGGGCAATAAAGAAAAAGCGGATACCCAAAAAGCGACCAGCGATATCGTCGCGCTCGAAGGCTCGCTGGATATGTATAAGCTGGATAATCACCGCTATCCCACCACCGAACAGGGCTTGCAGGCGCTGGTCACGAAGCCAGAGATTGCGCCCATTCCCAACGGCTACCGTGCGGACGGTTATATCCGCCGCCTGCCGCAGGACCCGTGGGGCGGGGATTATATTCTGGTCAGTCCGGGTGAACACGGTGCCGTAGACGTTTTCTCCGCCGGTCCGGATGGCGAAGCCAATACCGCCGATGATATTACAAACTGGTCTCTGGATAAGAAAGAGAAATAATGAAACGTCAACGCGGCTTTACGTTGCTGGAAATTATTCTGGCGCTGGTGATATTTGCCAGTTGCGCCATGATGGTGGTTTCAACAATACCCTCACGCAGCGGTGCGGATATATTTGGTCAGCAATTAAAAGCCCTCGTTGATTATGGTTCAGACCGGGCGGTGATGGACGGAAATATCGTGGGGTTGGTTATGACCGCGGATAAATACCGGCTGGTGACGCTCGAGGATAAAAACGGTGAACGTCACTGGGTGTCGTTATCCGCGGGGCGGATAACGACCCGGGGTGATTTCCCGCCGGAGATGCACGTCTCGCTCACGCCGCAGCGTCTCGCCGCCACGGTGACATCCGAACCGCAGGTGTTATTTCTGCCGGACGGTGAAATCAGCCGCTTTACGCTGGCGCTGCAAAGCCGCGACAACGCGCACCATTTCCGCGTGGTGTCGCAAGGCGCGGCCCCTGTAACGGTAGAAAACGATGGCTAACGGCAAGAGAAAGCAAAAGGGAATGACTCTGCTGGAGGTGATGGTCGCGCTGGTCATCTTCTCCACCGCCGCACTGGCGCTGATGAACTCGGTCTCCCTGAACGTGCGTTTCACCCACGGGCTGGCCGATACATTGCAGGCCAGCTGGGTCGCCGAAAATCAACTGGCGGAGGCGCAGCTCAACAGACGTGATTTTCCTGACGCTGAAGCGCAGGGGGCAGAGGTCATGGGCGGGCGCAGCTGGGCCTGGCGAAAGCAGCGCGTAAAAACCGCGGCTAACGGCTGGGCGAATGCCATCCGCGTCTATGCAGAAGGCGATGAAAGCCAGCCGGTTATTTCACTGCAGGTCATCGCGCCGGGAGAGGAACCGTGAAGAAAATCCGACGCCAGCGGGGATTTACCCTGCTGGAGATCATGATTGCGCTGACCATTTTTGCGGTGATCAGCACCCTGGCCTGGCAAATCCTCGACGGGGCGATGCGCACCAGTTCGGCGACGGAGGCCAGCGCGGCAAAGCTCAATCAGCTTCAGCGTGCCTGGAGCCTGATGGAACGCGATTTCTATCAGCTTCAGGCGCGTGCGCCGCGCAACGAGCCGGATACATTTCGTCAGGGGGATGACGGCCTTGAGCTGACCACGCTGAACGGCGTGAGCGGAACCGTACAGCTGGAGCGCGTGCGCTGGCGGCTGGAAGAGGGGCGACTGTACCGGGATGTCTGGCCGGTGATTGACAGCCCGGCGGATGCCAGACCCGATGCGGTGCCGATTGTCGGCGAGGTGAAATCCCTGCAGTGGCGTTTTTACCGTCAGGGCTGGCAAAAAAGCTGGAACGACCCGGCACATCTGCCGGATGGCGTCGAGCTGACGCTGACGATGGAAAACGGGGAAACCTGGCGCTGGGTGTTTACGACGCCGGGCGATATCCCCGAGGCCGCCGCACCAGCGCCCACAGACGCACCTGCCGCGCCACCTGCAGCGGAAGCGACATCATGAAGGCTTTACGTAAACAGAAAGGCGTCGCGCTGCTGGTGGTACTGATCCTGCTGGTCATGATGTCGGCGCTGGCTGCCAGAATCAGCCAGCAGTTCTGCCGCAATCTGCAGAAAACCCATTACCAGGTGAGTCAGCAGCAGCTGCGCTGGGCCATGCAGGCTCAGGAGAAGGTGGTCAAAGATCGTCTGCAGAGCGACGCCAGCGGTGAGAGTAAAGCCCTTACCCTGCAGGGTGACTGGCATCAGCCGCTGGAGACCCGGGGTGACGATTACACGGTGGTCAGTCAGGTGGAAGACGCCCAGGACTGCTTCAACGTGAATAACCTGCTGGCGGCCGATGACATCGCGCAGGGGCAAAATGCGCCCGCGGTGCCGGAAAAACCGCGGAAAGAGCAGATTGTTGAGCAACTCCTGACCGGGAGTGGTCTCAGCCAGCCCACGGCGCACGAGGTTTACTCGCAGCTGGTGGACTATCTGGATGGCGATACCACCACGGCCAGCGAGGGGGCGGAGAGCGATGCCTGGGCGGGCGGGGTGCCCCCCCGGCAGCCTGCAAACCAGATGATGCGCACGATCGCTGAGATCACGCTGCTGCCGGCATTTCCGGCAACGGCATACCGGAAGGTGAGCACGCTGCTGTGTGCCTTACCGGATACCGCTAGCAAGGTGGATGTGAACACCCTGAAACCGGAACAGGCCGCCTTACTGGCCGCCATGTTCCCCGGAAAAATAACGCAAGACGATGCCGTTCGCCTGATTGAATCGCGACCTGAAACCGGCTGGGAAAATATGGAAACCTTCAGCAACGCGCTGGAGCAGGCCTTCCCGCAGGTGAAAGACGACCTTCCGCAGGTGGCCGGACAACTCTCCACCCAAAGCCGGTACTTCCGCGTTAACTATACCGGCAACACCGATGCGCTAACGCTTCGCGTGGTAAGCCAGCTTCAGGTCAATAACGAAGCGGGTGAGATCGTGACGTGGCAACGTCGTTACCGAATGATTGAATAAGAAAAGCAGATGGCTATGAAACAGGTACTTTTTGTTCGTCCCGACAGCCGTGAGGGCGGGAAAATAATGTGGTGTGCTTCCGGCAGCCAGCAGGTTGACGTTGTGGAGCGCCTTGACGCGCTGGCAGACCATCCTCTCGCGGCCCGGGTCTGTTTACTGTTGCCCGCGGGCAACATGATCTTCCGCCATTTTACGTTGCCGAAAAAAGTTGCCTCTCAGACGGCGGCGTTCTCGTGGCTGGCGGAAGAGACGCTTATTGGCGAGGTGGACAACCTTCACTGGACGGTGCTTCACAAAAAGGGGGCCGACGTTGACGCGGTGGCGATTGATACCGATCTTCTGCGCGGGTGGTTAGCCCGTTGCCAGGAGGCCGGTTTGAAGGTGATTCAGGTGCTGCCGGATGCCTGGCTGCTGCCGGTGACGGCAGGAGGAAGCACGCTGGTTGCCCTGGATGACCGCTACTGGCTGCGCCTGTCGCCCCATGTCGCCAGCGAAATGGAGGCCAGCCTGCTGCCGCTGCTGATGCAAAAAACCCCAGACGGTGACGTGTGCTGTTACGGCGAACCGCCAGCCGGTGTCGGGGTGGATCTTCTGCACCCGTGGCAGCATCCGCTGGTGTTGATCCAGCCCCAGTGGCAATCCTGTCGGGTCACCCTCCTGCACGGTGAATTCAGCCCGAAGGCAGGGAAAGGCAGCGCGTCTAAAGGAATAAAAATCGCGATGGCGGCGGCGGGCCTGCTGTCTCTCGGGCTGTTGCTGGGCCCGCGGATCGCGATGGCCTGGATGCTGGTACAGCAGGAAAATCGGGTTCAGCAGGAGATCGTTCAGGTTTATCAGCACCATTTTCCCAGCATGCGCCAGCAGACCAATATCAAATACCACTTTGGTCAAAACATGAAAAAGCAGCACAAAGGGGTATTCCTGCAGCTGGATGATCTTGAGCAAGCCAGGCAGGCCGTACCCGCACTTGAGATCTCCCTGCTTGAGTACGATGCGCAACAAAATGCGCTGACCCTGAGCGTCAGTGCGCAAAGCCAGGCCGCGCTGCAGTCGTTTGTGGAGAAAACAGGGGAGCGTTTTGATTTCACCCTACAGCCTGTTTCTACCACTGCACCTTATACCGCCATGATCGCAGGGAAATATAAATGAAAGAGCGAATCACGAAGCTTACGTCGCGTTATCAACAATACAGCATCCGGGAGAAATATATTTTAAAAACCGGTGCCGTTGCCCTCCTGGCCGCGGCTGTTTATTACGCGGGCATGATGCCACTGGATAATATGATTCAAAATAGCAAATCAACGCTGACCCGACAAAAAGAGACGCTGAACTGGATGCGCAGAGAAATAGATAAACACCACCTTCCGGTGATGATCATTAAAACGGATAACCCGCGCACGGTGGTGGAGAATAGCGCTCATGAAATTAACCTTTCCCTGACGGAGGTGCGTCAGGACGGGCAAACCTTATCGTTCGTGGTGAACCGCGTAAACGTGTATGAATTAAAAAACTGGCTGCGGGAAATCAACCAGACCTCCGGCGTCAGGCTGCAAAAAATGAACCTTACACCGGTCGATCACCTCAGTGATGTGAAAGCAGAAGTGCAGCTCACCTGGCGCAAAACCGCATGAACACCGTTGCGCTGATGCGGGAAATCTACCCGGTGGGGTTCCCGGTGATGAGTGCGATCCTGGGCAGCATGGTGGGCAGTTTTCTGGGGGTTGTCGCCGAGCGCGTGCCGGGCATGGTGATGGAGGAGGAAGGCGCGGGCAACTTGCTGTTTCCGGCCTCTCACTGCCCGGTGTGCCAGCATGATCTCGCGGCCTGGGAGAATATCCCGTTGGTCAGCTGGCTAGTATTGCGCGGGCGCTGCAGGCAGTGCGGCACGGCCATCCCGCTGCGCTTATTGATGCTCGAACTCGTCACCGCGCTCTTTTTTGGCCTCACCGCCTTGTGCATTCCGGGCGAACCGGCGTTGTTCTCACTGTGGTTGCTGGCCGCGTTTCTGCTGCCGCTGGCGATGATTGACTGGCAGCATCAGCTGCTCCCTGACTGTCTGACCCAGCCGTTGCTGTGGGCAGGACTGTTGTTACACCTCGTTGACCACACGCTGCCGCTTAAGGATGCGCTGGTGGGGGCGGTGGCTGGCTACCTTTCGCTCTGGTCTCTCTACTGGGCATTTCGTCTGCTTACCGGACGAGAAGGATTAGGCTATGGCGATTTTAAACTTCTGGCGGCGTTAGGCGCCTGGTGCGGCTGGCAGGCACTGCCCACCCTGGAATTGATTGCCGCGTTAAGCGGTATTGTCGGATATTTCGCGACAACACATGCGAATAAAAATAACCGCATTATTTCTTTCGGGCCTTATTTAGCTTTTGCCGGCATGACGATTTTTGTTTATCAGGTTGCCTGTTCCACATTCTGAATACACCGGTCAAGTTTTTTTAGTGATTTTTTCGATTGGGGAATGAAAGGAATACAGTATTTATTCAGCGTATCGTTAAAGACATAAGCTTCACAGAATTCGAGCTTGTATTTTTTAATGGAGGAATACAGCGCGCCACAGAAATAGCGGTTAACGATTATTGCTTAAGTTGAAATTCAAAGTCTGTAAAAAACTATTCCATGTTTTAAAGGAAGACATGGGTCATTAACGTTTACAAATAAATTTATCAGGAAATAAAAATGAAATTTATGAAGCCTAAATATCTGGCGCTTTTCGTTGCAGCGGCGTCCAGCTCTGCCTTCGCGGCGGCGCCAGGTACGCCAACCCTCAGCAGTGGCAATGATAAGTTTGCGATTGTTGAAGTTGACCAGGCAGCGCAAGACTATAACAGCCTTGTGAAAGTCCATGATGGCGCGGATGTGAAAGTTGAGTGGAACGTCTGGAGCGGTGATGCGCCAACCTCGGCGAAAGTGCTTCTGGATGGTCAGGCCGTGTGGAGTGGCGCCGCAAGCGCCTCCGGATCAGCCACCTTCAAAGTGAAAAAGGGCGGACGCTATCAGGAGCAGGTTGAACTCTGTAACGCCAGCGGGTGTTCTAAAAGTGCCAGCAAACTGATCATCGTGGCGGACACGGACGGGAGCCATCTGCTGCCGCTGAACACCACCCTGAAGGAAAATAACAAAACTTTCTCTCAACATACGGACAAAGTGGTGGGTGCCTATTTCCCTGAGTGGGGCGTCTATGGGCGTGAGTTCCCGGTGGATAAAATCCCTGCGGCGAACCTGAACCACATTTTGTACGGTTTCATTCCGATCTGTGGTGGTGATGGCATCAACGACGGGTTAAAAACGGTTGAGAACGGCAACAGCTTCGCCGCGCTGCAGCGCGCCTGTGCGGGCCGTCAGGATTACACCGTGGCCATTCACGATCCGTGGGCGGCATTGCAAAAACCGCAGGCTGGCGTGACCAACTGGGACGACCCCTACAAAGGTAACTTTGGTCAGTTGATGGCGCTGAAAAAAGCCCATCCGGATCTGAAAGTGCTGCCTTCCATTGGCGGCTGGACGATGTCCGATCCATTCTTCCAGATGCATGATTCCGCGATCCGCGCGCGCTTCGTCTCTTCCGTGAAAGAGTTCCTGAAAACCTGGAAATTCTTCGACGGGGTTGATATTGACTGGGAATTCCCGGGGGGTGGTGGCGTGTCGGAAAATCTTGGCAACCCTGCTCAGGACAAAGCCACCTATACTGCGGTGATGCACGATCTGCGCGCGATGCTGAACGAGCTGTCAGCAGAAACGGGCCGTACGTACGAACTGACCACCGCCATTGGTTCCGGTAAAGACAAAATTGAAGACGTGGATTACACCACGGCGCAGCAGTACCTCGACCACATCTTCCTGATGAGCTACGACTTCTACGGCGGCTGGAGCAACACTGATCTCGGCCACCAGGCGGCGCTGCACGGCGCGGAGTGGAAACCGGACACCAACTACACCACTGAAAACGGCGTGAACGCGCTGCTGGAACAGGGCGTGCAGCCGGGCAAGATTGTTGTGGGGGCGGGCATGTACGGTCGCGGCTGGACCGGCGTTCATGGCTACACCGGCGACAATCCGTTCACCGGTACGGCAACGGGCGCGGTCAAAGGCACCTGGGAACCGGGCGTGGTTGACTACCGTCAGATTGCGAACGAGTACAAAGGCAAGCCAGGCTGGGAATACAAATACGATGCCGCGGCAGAAGCGCCGTATCTGTTCAATAAAGCCACCGGCGATCTGATTACCTATGAAGACGCGCGTTCTACCACGGCAAAAGGTAAGTATGTGCTGGCGAAAAACCTGGGCGGTCTGTTCTCCTGGTCCATCGACTCGGACAATGGCGACATCCTCAATGCGATGAACGAAAGCCTGTTGGGCGGCGGTTCAACGCCGGTTGATCCCGTTGTCACCAACCATGCGCCGATCGCTGCGGCTGCCGATCAGACCGTGACCGGGCCTGTTACCGTCACCCTTGATGGCTCTGCGTCTGGCGATCCGGACGGCGACGCCATTACCTATAAGTGGACCCAGATTTCCGGTCCAGCCGTGACCCTTACCAACAGCACGAAAGCCAAAGCCTCCTTCGGCGCGGCGGCAGTGACTCAGAACCAGACGCTCTCCTTCCGCCTGACGGTGAAAGATGCGAAAGGCCTGACGAACGCCATTGATGTTCAGGTCGTGAACAAAGCACCTAAAGCGAACCAGGCACCGGTGGTCAACCCGATGGAAAGCATCACGCTGCAGGCGGGTGAAACCTATGCCCTGCATGCGCAGGCAGCCGATCCGGATGGTGACGCGCTGACCTATGCCTGGAGCGTGCCGGCGGACATGAACGCAACCGGTACTGACACCGCGAACGTGAATATCACCGCACCGGCTGTCGCTTCCGATTCCACCTACACCCTGAGCGTGGTGGTCAGTGACGGTAAAACCAGCGTTCAATCGAACGTGCAGGTTATTGTCACGCCAAAAGCAGCCGATGAGGTCACGCCGCCATCTGACGAGGTAACACCACCAGCCGATGAGGTCACGCCGCCATCTGACGAGGTAACACCACCAGCCGATGAGGTCACGCCGCCATCTGACGAGGTGACACCACCTGCAGATGAGGTCACGCCACCTTCTGATGAAGGCTCTGCCACCGGCAGCTGTGATGCACCTGTTGATGCCAATGCCAGCCAGTACCCGGCCTGGAGTGCGAGCAAAATCTACAACAGTGGTGACACCGTGAGCGCCGACAACCTGGTGTGGAAAGCGAAGTACTGGACACAGGGCAATAAACCCGGCTTTGACGCGGATGCGTGGGAGCTGGTCAGCCAGGTGAAGATGAACTGGCGTTCAGATGTGGTTTACAACGGTGGCGATACGACCACCTACCAGGGGTATGTCTACCGTGCGAAATGGTGGACCCGTGGTGATAAACCAGGTAACAGCGATGTATGGGTGAAAGAAGGCGCGTCAGCAGACTGCAAATAACCTTCTTAGCCTGAGGTTGCGGGTTTGATATCGCCTGCAATCGTTGACCACACCCCGTTTCGGGTGTGGTCAACCCCTTCCGGAATAAGACAGCGTGCGCAAGGAGAAGGATCGTCAGTAAATAAACAGGTAATGAGATGAAACGCTTTTTATTGTTATTGCTTATTTTAAGTCAGAGTGCGACAGCAAATTGCTGGGATAAAGCGGCGCATTATTATCAAGTCGATCCGTATTTATTATATGCCATTGCGCAGGTGGAATCCGGTATGAATCCGAATGCCGTGGGGTGGAATCAGGATGGCTCGCGGGATGTGGGATTAATGCAGATTAACAGCACGCATTTCAGCGAACTGCAGCGCCAGGGCATTGACGAGAACCGGCTTGTGACCGAGCCCTGCACCTCCATTATGGTGGGCGCGTCAATACTGTCGACGATGATCAACGTATATGGCTATAACTGGGAAGCCGTCGGGGCTTATAACGCGGGAGTGAAAAAAGAGAATTATTCAAAGCGTATGAATTATGCCCGCAAGGTCTGGGCGAAATATCAGGAGATAAAACCTCGTTCCTCTTATTAATTCTGCTTTTTGTTTTTTGAAGCGTACCCAGAGGTGCGCTTCAGAAAATGAAAAATTACCGCACTCTTTGGTTTATTTATTAAGGGAATAATACATAAACCGTGATTGCATTAACCCTTGTTGCTATATATAGGATGAGTTGAAATGACCAAAAGGACCTTACTGAGCGTGCTCGTTGCGGGTGCATGCATTGCGCCTTTCATGGCACAGGCTGCGACGCTGCAGGCAACCACCAGCGAGCCGTTCACCCTGAAAGCCAGCGATCTGGCGAAGAAAGAACAGGAACTGACTAACTTTCCACTGATGGCGTCGGTTAAAGACACCATTCGTACGCTGGATAATGCCCAGGTTGAGCTGATTGAGCCAGGCCGTGCAGCGAACCCGGATAACGTCAAACGCGTTGAAGGCATTGTGAAGGCCAGCGACTGGGAATACCTTTTCCCGATGCGAGCACAGTCCTACACCTACAGTAACTTCCTCAAAGCGGTGGGCAAATTCC
This sequence comes from Enterobacter sp. BNK-18, assembly GCF_047456135.1. Lineage (NCBI taxonomy): Bacteria > Pseudomonadati > Pseudomonadota > Gammaproteobacteria > Enterobacterales > Enterobacteriaceae > Enterobacter > Enterobacter sp. BNK-18. Next base: position 668,913 of record NZ_CP179899.1, read on the forward strand.
CGGCGCTGTGTAAGACCTACAACGACGGCCGTGACAGCGACGCCATCTGCCGTAAAGAGCTGGCCACCATGTTTGCCCACTTCGCACAGGAAACCGGCGGTCACGAAAGCTGGCGTCCGGAAGCCGAATGGCGTCAGGCGCTGGTTCACGTTCGCGAAATGGGCTGGACCGAAGGGCAGAAAGGCGGTTACAACGGCGAATGTAATCCTGATATCTGGCAGGGACAAACCTGGCCGTGCGGCAAAGACAAAGACGGCGATTTCGTGAGTTACTTTGGCCGTGGGGCAAAACAGCTGTCTTATAACTACAACTACGGTCCGTTCTCTGAAGCGATGTTCGGCACTGTCCGCACGCTGCTCGACAAGCCGGAGCTGGTGGCTGACACCTGGCTGAACCTGGCAAGCGCCATCTTCTTCTTCGCCTACCCGCAGCCGCCGAAACCGAGCATGCTGCAAGTTATCGACGGCACCTGGCAGCCAAACGATCATGACAAAGCCAACGGCCTGGTTCCGGGCTTCGGCGTGACCACCCAGATCATTAACGGTGGCGTAGAGTGTGGCGGCCCGACTGAGATTGCCCAGTCTGAAAACCGTATCAAGTACTACAAAGAGTTTGCGAAGTACCTGAAAGTGCCTGTCCCGGCAAATGAAGTGCTCGGCTGTGCCAACATGAAGCAGTTCGATGAAGGCGGCGCCGGTGCGCTGAAGATTTACTGGGAGCAGGACTGGGGATGGAGTGCCGATACGCCAGACGGTAAAACCTATTCCTGCCAACTGGTCGGTTATCAGACGCCGTTCAGCGCCTTTAAAGAGGGTGACTACACGAACTGCGTGAAGAAGTTCTATAACGTCAACATTATCAACGATGACGGTTCCGCCGTGACGCCGGACGAGCATCCGGTCACTCCGGCACCGACGCCATCGGAAGATGAAACCCCGGCACCGATTCCGGACGAAACGCCGGCAGAACCGACCGTGGTGAACCACGCACCGGTCGCGCAGATTGCGGGCCCAATCGGTGCGGTGGAAGCGGGCGCGCAGGTATCCCTGAGCGCAGAAGGATCCACTGACCAGGACGGCAACACGCTGACCTACACCTGGCGTTCACAGGATGGCCAGACGGTCACCGGTGAAGACAAGGCGGTGGTGACCTTTACCGCGCCCGAGTCTGCGACGGCTCAACAGTATGAAGTCAGCCTGACCGTGAGCGATGGCGAGCTGAGCAGCACCACTTCCTATCTGCTGAACGTTAAAGCGAAAGCCACGACGCCGTCTGAAAACGACGGTACCTCAGGTGCTTACGCCGCGTGGAGCGCGAACAGCAAGTACAAGGCAGGCGATATCGTGAATAACCACGGTAAACTGTTCCAGTGCAAACCGTTCCCGTACAGCGGCTGGTGTAACAATGCTCCGGCGTACTACGAGCCAGGCGCGGGTCTGGCGTGGTCAGACGCCTGGACGGCGCTGTAAAACAAAACGGCAACCTTCGGGTTGCCGTTTTCGTCTCTGTTCTCTGAGATGAGCGCACTCAATTAGCGATGCAATTTACCGTGGTCACGCAGCCAGGCGGCAGTACGCACAATCCCTTCATCCAGGGAGACAATCGGCTTATACCCCAGTTCGTTCTCTGCGCGGGTGATATCCAGCGTAAAATCAAAGTTGAGCTTTGACACACCGTAGTGCGTCAACGCAGGCTCTTTCGCCGATTTACTCCCAAGACGCTCCATACTGCGGGCAATCATATCCAGCATCGGGTAGGGCACGGAACGAATACGGCAGTCGATTTGCAACTCGTCAATCAACCTTTGCACGATGCTGCGCAGCGTGCAGGGCTCACCGTTGGTGATATTATACGCGCGACCGGAAATCAGGGTATCGCAGTCTGGCTGGCTTGCCAGCCACATGGCGTGGACCGCATTTTCGTAGTACGTCATATCCACCATCGCATCGCCACCGCGGGGCAGCAGCACGCTGCCGTAGTGGTGCATCATCTGCGCCAGACGCGGGATAAACACTTTGTCATGCGGGCCGAACAGGCTCTGAGGACGCAATACGGTAAAACGGGTGTGCGGGTTCGACTGCGCCAGCAGATCGATCACCTCTTCGCTGGCCGCTTTACTGCGGGCAAACTCACAGGCAAAGCGCGCCGGGCGAAAATCTTCCTGCACGTCGCGGTGATGGTGATAGTCGAAATAGAGAGACGGGGAGGAGATATGAATAAAGTTACGCACGCCCCAGGCCACGGCCCATTCACCCAGACGACGGGTGGCACGCACGTTGGCGAGGTCAAAAGCTTCCTGGGTGCCCCACGGGGAGGTAAAACTGGAGCAGTGCCACAGCGTATCAATACCGGCCAGCATCACCTTGGCCTGAGAGGAGACCAGCTCCGTCAGGTCGGCATGGACAAACTCTGCGCCCATTTTTTGCAGCAGTTTACCCATCGCTTCGTTGCGACCGGTGGCCCTGACGCTGATGCCTTTGTTGCGCAGAAACTCGACCGCATTTCGGCCTAAGCCGCTGGTCGCCCCGGTAACCAGTACCTTCATATCAATCCACTGTGTTGAAAAAGAATTTCGTGCGCATTCTTTCGTGAATTACGGCGGGTTGCAATGGGAAAGGTGAAAGAATAAGAGTTTTATTGAGTTATTTTCGTCTTTTGTTCTGCCAGCTGCGCGATACGTTTCGCCATTCCGCGAAAGATAAACAGGTGAGCGGGGATCATTAACAACCAGTAGAAAAGCCCCGGCATACCGTGCGGGTGCCACCAGGCACGAACGTCCAGTTCACGATGGTCGCCTTTGTCTTTTAGCGTAAAGCACAACCGTCCCAGACCGGGCGCTTTCATGCCAAACAGCAGCGCCAGCTGTTTTTCGGGCTCGACGATGATCACCTTCCAGCTGTCAACCGCATCGCCTACCGCAAGATACGGGTGCGCAGGACGGCCTTTCGCCAGCCTGTGTCCTACCAGCAGATCCAGTGCGCCACGGGTTTGCCAGAGGATATTGCCGAAGAAATAGCGTTCTTTGCCGCCAATCTGATTCACCACTTCCCACAGGTCCGCCAGACTGGCCGGGGTGTTCACCGTGCAGCCCGCCTGTTTAGGAAAGTAACCGTATTCAGGCCGCCAGCGGGCAAACGCCTGGGCGTCGTAGCCCCAGTCGCTGGAGTTCATCAGCTGTTCCTCTTCCTTGAGCGTATTGCGTACCGCGTCATCGAAACGGATCAGCGTCTGGGGGATCAGCGCACGCAACGCGCGATCGTCGGCCAGCAGATCGTGTTTGAGCCCCTGGATCAGCGCTTTTGCGGTCGTCGGCGGCACGGACGTAATGACGTTTAAAAACCACACCGAGATCCAGCGGGTAGGGAAGGGAATGGGGATCAGCCAGCGTCGGCGGCCGCTGACACGCATAAAATGTTCGAACTGTTGCTGGTAGCTCAGCACTTCCGGGCCGGCAGCCTCAAGCACACGGTGTTGCTCAGCCGGATGGTCCAGCAGGGCCACCAGATAATGGCGTAAATTTTCCAGCGCAATCGGCGTGGTGCGCGATCGCACCCAGCGCGGCGGGGTAAGCACCGGCAGGTTGTACACCATGTCGCGCATCACTTCGAACGCGGCGGAGCCGGCCCCGACGATGATCCCCGCCCGCAGTTCGGTGACGGGAATATTGGCGCCGCGCAGGGTTTCAGCCGTGAGCTGACGGGCGCGAAGATGATCGGACTGCTCGTTAGCAGGCGCCTGCAGCGAGCTTAAAAAAATCACCTGCTTCACCGGTGTGCGCAACAGCGCGTCGCGGACGTTCATCGCCACCTGACGTTCATGGGCGATAAAATCGCCCCCTTCGCCCATGCTGTGAACAAGGTAGTAAAGCGTGTCGACCCCTTCCAGTAACGCCGGCAGCGTCGTGGGCCAGTTGAGATCGACGTTGTGAAAGGTCACCCCGGGCAGGTGCAGTTTTTGCAGACGCTCCGTGTTGCGTGCCACGGCCAGCACCTGATGTCCCTGCTGACTTAACGCAGTGGTGAGATGCTGACCGATATACCCACTGGCACCGAGTACCAGAATACGTTGCGGCACGCTCTGCTCCTTAGCGCTGTAAAAACGCCTGCCAGTGTTTCACCACGTCTGCCAGCTGCTGACGATTAACGTCCAGGTGCATAACCAGGCGTACCACCGGCGAGGCGTTGATCAACACGCCACGGGCTTTCATAAACTCACCCAGCGCGGCAGCGTGCTCTTCGCCCACGCGAATGAACAGCATGTTGGTATCGTGGCGCATAACGTCTGCACCAATCTCGCGTAGCTGTACGGCCATCCACGCGGCGTTTTCATGGTCGTCTTTCAGGCGGGCCACGTTGTTTTTCAGGGCGTACAGTCCGGCTGCTGCCAGAATACCGGCCTGGCGCATCCCGCCGCCGGTCATCTTACGCCAGCGGACCGCGCGTTTAATGAAGTCCGCATTGCCCACCAGCAGCGAGCCAACGGGCGTCCCCAGCCCTTTAGACAGGCAAATAGTGAACGAATCGCAATACTGCGTGATGTCTTTCAGCTCGCAGCCATACTCCACCACGGCGTTAAAGATGCGCGCGCCGTCCACGTGCAGCCCGAGTTTGCGCTCGCGGGTGAATTCCCACGCTGCTTTCAGGTACTCGCGCGGCAGCACTTTGCCGTTGTGGGTGTTTTCCAGACTGAGCAGCCTGGTGCGGGCGAAATGCACATCATCGACTTTGATTTTCGCCGCGACCTTGTCGAGCGGCAGGGTGCCGTCCGGGGCGGCATCAATCGGCTGAGGCTGAATGCTGCCCAGTACCGCCGCACCGCCTGCTTCGTACAAGTAATTGTGCGCGCCCTGACCGGCAATATACTCTTCACCGCGTTCGCAGTGGCTGAGCAACGCCACCAGGTTGGCCTGGGTGCCGGATGGCAGAAACAGGGCGGCCTCTTTACCGCTTAGCTCGGCGGCATAACGCTGCAGCGCATTCACCGTCGGATCGTCACCGTAGACGTCGTCCCCTACCGGGGCGGCCATCATCTCTTCGAGCATGGCGCGACCCGGACGGGTAACGGTATCACTGCGTAAATCAATCATTTCACATCCCTTTAATTTAAGAGGTTATGTGAAATGTTTTACCTGAGCCAGTTGGTTTTTGCCAGTTCGATTACCTCATCACCGCGTCCGCTGATGATGGCGCGCAGCATATAGAGGCTGAATCCTTTGGCCTGCTCGAGTTTAATCTGCGGTGGGATCGCCAGCTCTTCTTTCGCCACCACCACATCCACCAGTACCGGACCGTCGATGGAGAAGGCGCGCTGCAGGGCTTCATCGACTTCTGAGGCTTTCTCTACGCGAATACCCGTGATGCCGCAGGCTTCAGCGATGCGCGCGAAGTTGGTGTCGTGTAGCTCGGTGCCGTCCGTCAGATAGCCACCTGCCTTCATCTCCATCGCCACAAAGCCCAGCACGCTGTTGTTAAAGACCACGATTTTCAGCGGGAGCTTCATCTGCACAACCGACAGGAAATCGCCCATCAGCATGCTGAACCCGCCGTCGCCGCACATCGCCACCACCTGACGCTCTGGTGCGGTGGCCTTGGCCCCCAGCGCCTGCGGCATGGCGTTGGCCATCGAACCGTGGTTGAACGACCCCAGCAGACGGCGTTTGCCGTTCATCTTCAGATAGCGTGCCGCCCAGACGGTCGGGGTGCCCACGTCGCAGGTAAAGATGGCGTCGTCGTCCGCGAAATGGCTAATTTGCTGCGCCAGATACTGGGGATGAATGGCTTTGTCGCTCGGTTTGGCAAGATCGTCCAGTCCTTTGCGTGCATCGCGGTAATCACTGAGGGCTTTGTCGAGGAACTTCCGGTCGGTTTTTTCTTCCACCAGCGGCAGCAGGGCGGCGAGGGTGGATTTGATGTCTCCTACCAGCGCCATATCGACTTTGCTGTGGGCACCAATACTGCCCGGGTTAATATCAATCTGAATGATTTTGGCATCCGTCGGGTAAAACGCGCGGTAAGGGAACTGGGTGCCGAGCAGGATCAGCGTGTCGGCATTCATCATGGTGTGGAAACCGCTGGAAAAACCGATCAGTCCGGTCATGCCCACGTCATACGGATTGTCATATTCGACGTGCTCTTTGCCGCGCAGGGCGTGAACAATCGGGGATTTTAACTTGCCGGCAAATTCCACCAGCTCTTTGTGCGCGCCTGCACAGCCACTGCCGCACATCAGGGCGATATTGCTGGAGTAACGCAGCAGCTGCGCGAGCTTTTTGAGCTCTTCTTCAGCCGGCGTGATGACAGGCTGTGGGGCGTGATACCAGTGCGAGCTGGCACCTTCAGGCGCGGCCTTCAGCGCCACGTCACCGGGAATAACGACCACCGAAACACCGCGGTTAAGCACGGCTTTGCGCATTGCAATGGCCAGAACCTGAGGGATCTGTTCTGGTGAGGAAACTAATTCGCAATAGTGGCTGCATTCACGGAACAGCTCCTGAGGATGCGTCTCCTGAAAATAGCCGCTGCCGATTTCGGAAGAAGGGATGTGAGCGGCAATCGCCAGGACCGGTACGTGATTGCGGTGGCAGTCAAACAGGCCGTTGATCAAGTGAAGGTTGCCCGGTCCGCACGATCCGGCGCAGACGGCCAGTTCACCCGTCACCTGCGCTTCCGCACCAGCCGCGAAGGCGGCAACCTCTTCATGACGGGTTGGCATCCATTCAATGGTCTTCATTTTATTGAGGCTATCGCTCAGCCCGTTCAGGGAGTCGCCGGTTACGCCCCAGATGCGCTTTACGCCTGCCTGCTCGAGGGTTTTTGCTATGTATGCAGCCACGGTTTGTTTCATGGGTGTCCATCTCCTTTAAGTGATATCGCTTACAAGCTTAGAAGAAAGTCACTGTATTGCCGCGCTTTCCCCCTTATTAAAAGGTGCTTTTCACCCGCAATGATTCGGCATAATCTGGTCATCACACAGATGAAAACAGGAATCATTTCAAATGGTTAAATCATTGTTAATTGCTGTTAATGAAAAGCTATCATGTGACGACGCCGGCAAACTCTTGTTACGACTTGCCGTCGGTGGGCTGATGCTTTTTCACGGTTTACACAAGTTATTGGGTGGCGTGGGGTTCATCAGCGGCATGCTGGTGGAAAAAGGCTTACCGGGGTTTATCGCCTACGGCGTGCTCATTGGCGAAGTGGTGGCGCCTGTCCTGATTATCGTGGGGCTTTTTACGCGCCCGGCGGCGCTGGTGCTGGCGTTTACCATGATTGTGGCGTGGCTGATGGTCGGGACGGGGGAAACCTTTGCGCTGGACGCGGTAGGTGCCTGGGCGATTGAGAGCCTGGTGTACTTCTTTATCGGTGCGCTGGCGGTAGCATGCTTAGGCGCTGGGCGTTTTGCGTTGGGGAAAGCGCCGGTCTGGCGGTAGGCGTACTAACCGGGGGTAAACGCGAGCGCTTACCCCCGTCATTCGCGCGTTGGCTGATTACGCCAGCACAAGATCGCCCTGTGGATGACACGAGCACGCCAGCACGTATCCGTCGGCGATTTCTGCCTCGGTCAGGGTCATTGTGCTCGTCACGGTGTACTCACCGGAGACCACTTTGGTCTTGCAGCAGCCACATACACCAGCACGGCATGCTGCCACCACCGGCACGTTGTTGCTTTCCAGCGCGTCCAGTAGCGTGGTGCCGACCCGGCCAAAGAAGGTCTGAGCAGGCTGCAGCCTGGTGAACGTAATTCCGCTGGTTGCCGCTTCCGCCACCGGGGTGAAGAACTGCTCTTTGAAGAAGCGGGTCACGCCCAGCGCTTTCACGTCCTGCTCAACGATATCCATATACGGCGCCGGCCCACAGGTCATCACGGTACGATCCGCGAGGTCCGGGACGCTTTGCAGCAGTTCACGGCTCAGACGCCCGGCGACAAAACCGTGGGTTGCGTTATGTTCCGCCACCAGCGTCACCGGATAGTTACGCCACTCTTCGGCAAAGATCACATCTTCCGGCGAGCGCACGCTGAAGATCACCTGAACATCTGCCTGCGGACGGTTTTTCGCCAGCCAGCGACGCATTGACATGATCGGCGTGACGCCGCACCCGGCGGCCAGCAGCAGGAATTTATCTTCCGCTTTATCGTCACAGGTGAAATCCCCGTGTGCGTCGGACAGCCAGAGGTAATCCCCGCGCTTCACGTCCCGGGTCAGCCACTGCGAGCCTGCGCCATCATCGATACGGCGGATAGTGAGCGTGATGTACTCGCTCACGCCCGGGGTTGAGGAGATCGTGTAGGCGCGCAGCGTGTCCGCTGAGTTGCGGACACTGACCAGCGCATATTGACCTGCACGGTACGGATAGTAGTCATGGCACAGCAGGGACAGCGTCCACACATCCGGCGTCTCCTGATGGATGTGATGAACCTGCATCCGCCACGGACATTGTGAGGTTGGCATGGTCATGAATAACTCCTTACGCGCTCAGCAGCTGCTGCATATCTTCTTCTACGGTGGTCACGGAACGCAGACCAAACTTCTCGTTCAGCACGGCCAGCAGATCCGGTGTCAGGAAGCCGGGTGCGGTTGGGCCGGTCACAATGTTGGTCACGCCGAGAGAGAGCAGGGTCAGCAGGATGACAATCGCTTTCTGTTCAAACCAGGAGAGCACCAGCGACAGCGGCAGATCGTTGACGCCGCAGCCCAGTTTTTCCGCCAGCGTGACGGCCAGAATGATGGCAGAGTAGGCGTCGTTACACTGACCCGCATCGACCAGACGTGGCAAACCTTCAATGTTGCCGAAGTCCAGCTTGTTGAAACGGTATTTACCACACGCCAGCGTCAGGATCAGGCAATCTTCCGGTACGCTGGTGGCGAAATCGGTGAAGTAGTTACGCTCACCGCGCGCGCCGTCACAGCCGCCAATCAGGAAGATATGGCGCAGTTTTTCACGGCTCACGAGGTCAATCAGTGAATCCGCGGCCCCGAGCAGGGTTTCGCGACCAAAGCCGACGGTGATCAGATGTTCGATTTCGCTGTACGGGAAGCCACCCATCTGCTGCGCCTGGGCAATGACCGGGCCGAAATCATCCCCTTCCAGGTGGCTCACACCCGGCCAGCCAACGATGCTGCGGGTCCAGATGCGGTCGTCATACGCGCCAACGGTGGGGTCGATGATGCAGTTAGAGGTCATGACGATGGGGCCCGGGAAACGGGCGAACTCAACCTGCTGGTTCTGCCAGCCGCTGCCGTAGTTCCCGACCAGGTGTTTAAATTTACGCAGTTCCGGGTAGCCGTGTGCGGGCAGCATTTCGCCGTGGGTATAGACGTTAACGCCCGTGCCTTCGGTCTGCTTCAGCAGGTTATAGAGGTCTTTCAGGTCATGGCCGGAGATCAGGATGCACTTGCCTTCGGTCGCTTTAACGTTAACCTGCGTCGGCGTCGGGTGGCCGTAGGTGCGGGTTTCACCGGCATCCAGAATACGCATCACGTTGAAGTTCATCTGGCCGATTTCCATTGAACATTCGAGCAGCGGATTCATCTCGGCAGGCCAGGTACCCAGCCACGCCATGATTTTGTGGTACTGAGCATAGATAGCGTTATCGTACTGGCCCAGAACGTGTGCGTGTTCCATATAGGCCGCGGCCCCTTTCAGGCCGTACAGGCAGAGCAGACGCAGGCCGAGAATGTTCTCGCCAATCGCCGCTTTATCTTTGTTGGGGGTGAATTCTGCTGCCTGACGCTGCAGCTCGCCCAGGTCATCGCTCACCAGCTGCAGGTCTGCCATTGGGTTTTCTACCCGTGCGTTGGCATCGGCGCTCAGGCACTGCGCTTTGAGCGCTTCACGCAACGCAATCGCTTCGCGGGCATAGCCGACGATGCGCGGGGAATCAAAGTTAACGTTAGTCAGCGTGGAGAAAAAGGCGCGGGGGGCGAAACTGTCTACATAGTGGTCAATAATGCCATATTCGCGGGCCTTGAATGCCCATGCGGAAAGGCCTTGCAGGGCGGCAATCAGCAGATCCTGCAGGTCTGATGTTTCTGCGGTTTTGCCGCACATACCTTGCGCATAAGAGCAGCCATTGCCTGCCGGGGTACGGATGGTTTGTTCACATTGCACACAAAACATAATCACACCTGTTAAAGTTATATTTGATATACATGTTTGAGGTTATGCCTGTGACTGAACGGTGAAAAGGGCTTTCTTCTACAAAATAGAGGGAGATTGATTTAGCGCAATTTTGGCGGCAGAAAGCCTACCGCCAGAGGAGTATCAGGCGGAGAAAAACGCCATCAGAACGGGAACCAGCAGGCTCAAAATAAAGCCGTGTACGATGGCGGCAGGCACCATCTCCAGCCCACCTGAACGCTGCAGAACCGGCAGGGTAAAGTCCATCGACGTGGCGCCACACAGCCCCAGTGCGGTCGAGCGACTGCGGCGCACCAGGCCCGGGATCAGCATAATGGCAATTAATTCCCGCGCCAGGTCGTTAAAGAAGGCGGCGCTCCCGATGACCGGACCGAACGATTCGGTCAGCAGAATACCGGAAAGGGAATACCAGCCAAATCCGGAGGCCATTGCCAGACCGGTTTTTAACGGCAGGCCGAGAATAAAAGCGTTAATCACGCCCGCCACCAGTGAGCTAATGACAACGATAACCGCGACGATCATTCCACGGCGATTAAGGACAATCTGTTTCAACGTCATGCCATTATTTCGTAGCTGAATACCGATAAGGAACAGCAGGAAAATGAGGGTATATTCACTGGCTTCCGTCGCGTGCTGTAAAAAATTCCATCCGCTCAGCCCAAGAACAAAACCCAGCACCACGACGCCGCATAATTTTAAAGATTCCAGCGCCATTGCAATTCGTGACGGCAGTTTTTCCTGATGGTGGTGATTTTTCCACGGAATAGTGCGCTCAAGCCAGAAAAGTGCGGCAATATTGCACAGCAAAATAACGGCGCAGGTGACGACAGAATAATGCAGGATCGCCAGCAGATTGGTGGCCAGATTATCCAGAAACGCCAGGCTTATCCCCATAAAGAAAAGAATGACGTAGACAATCCAGCTCAGAAAACGGTTGATAAGCCGTAACGCGGATTCGCGATGCAGCGGGATAAGGTAGCCCACAATCAGAGGCAGCAGAATGATGAGGAGTCCTGAAAACATGAACAACGGGTCCTTGTGAGTATCTGTTAAGCGCCAGAGACACTACCCAATAAACGTTGTCAGGTAAAGGAGCAACAAAAAAGCCGGGTGGCAGCAACGCCTGACCCGGCCTGAGTGTTGTCATGCAGGTCGGGTAAGCGTAAGTGCTACCCGACTGCACACGCAATTAATCGCGTTTTTCCAGCAGGGTGCGATACAGCACGCCGCCCAGAATACCGCCGATGATTGGCATTACCCAGAACAGCCACAGCTGCTCAAGCGCCCAGCCGCCCTGGAAAATAGCGACGGCAGTACTGCGCGCCGGGTTTACGGAGGTGTTGGTGACCGGAATAGAGATCAGGTGGATAAGCGTCAGCGCCAGACCAATGGCAATAGGAGCGAAGCCCGCCGGGGCGTGTTTGTCGGTTGCGCCGTGGATCACCAGCAGGAAGCCTGCGGTCAGCACAATTTCAATCACGATGGCAGAGAGCATGGAGTAACCGCCAGGGGAGTGTTCGCCGAAACCGTTTGAGGCGAAGCCGCTTGCGGCGGCGTCAAAGCCGGCTTTACCGCTGGCAATAACGTACAGAACCGCTGCAGCAATAATCCCGCCAACAACCTGGGCCACAATATAACCAATGACTTCTTTAGCAGGGAAACGACCGCCCGCCCATAAACCTAATGTCACCGCCGGGTTAAAATGACCACCGGAAATATGACCCACGGCGAACGCCATGGTTAATACGGTTAAACCGAATGCCAGCGCAACGCCGACAAAACCAATACCTAATTCCGGAAATGCTGCTGCCAGAACGGCGCTACCGCAGCCACCAAACACCAGCCAGAATGTACCAAAGCATTCTGCTGCTAATTTTCTAAACATAACCACCTCAATAATAAACTTCACACGCGTTCCTGCGTGCGGGATATCGTCAAAAAAGGGATGACGACTCAAAGAGCCATTATTTTAAAAACAAAAACATCCCTTCGCCACTAAAATTAATTCGGTTAATTTGATTTATGGCAACGTGATGTCATTCCTTGTTCAAATCGACGGTAAATAGAGCATAGACCAATTCTCTACAGCACGAAGGTTGTGCTGTCGTGACAAAGTTCCTGCCGCTATACTGCTGATAACTTAAAGGAAAAAGTGATCATCTCGCGGGGGATTTATGCTTCTCGAACGTGTGGAAATTGTTGGGTTCCGCGGTATTAACCGCCTGTCGCTGCAGCTTGAGCAGAACAACGTCCTGATCGGTGAGAACGCGTGGGGTAAGTCCAGCCTGCTGGATGCGCTGACGCTGCTGCTTTCGCCCGAAGACGATCTGTATCACTTTGCCCATGATGATTTCTGGTTTCCTCCCGGCGATGTGAATGGCCGCGAAAAACACCTGCACATTATTCTGACGTTCCGCGAATCCGAGCCGGGGCGTCACCGCGTGCGTCGCTTCCGGCCGTTATCACCCTGCTGGGTCCCGTGCGACGACGGTTTCCACCGGATTTTCTACCGGCTGGAAGGTGAGATGGCAGAAAACGAGGGCGTATTAACCCTGCGTGATTTCCTCGATGAGAAAGCCAACCCTATTCCGCTGGATGACATCGACGACCTGGCTCGCCACCTGATTCGCCTGATGCCGGTGTTGCGCCTGCGTGATGCGCGTTTTATGCGGCGGATCCGCAACGGCACCGTGCCGAATATGCCGGAAGTGGAAGTGACCGCCCGCGAGCTGGATTTCCTGGCGCGAGAGCTGGTGGCGCGTCCGCAAAATCTGACCGATGGTCAAATCCGCCAGGGGTTGTCGGCAATGGTACAACTGCTGGAACACTATTTTTCCGAGCAGGGGACGTCGGAGTCGCGCCATCGTCTGATGCGCCGCCGCTCTCACGATGAACAACGCAGCTGGCGTTACCTCGATATCATTAACCGGATGATCGACAGGCCCGGTGGCCGTACCCATCGGGTGATTTTGCTGGGGCTGTTTTCGACGCTCTTACAGGCCAAGGGCACCGTTCGTCTCGACCGTGACGCCCGCCCGCTGCTGCTGGTGGAAGACCCGGAAACGCGCCTGCACCCGATCATGCTCTCGGTGGCGTGGCACCTGTTGAATCTGCTGCCGCTGCAGCGCGTAACCACCACCAATTCCGGCGAGCTATTGTCGCTGACCCCGGTTGAACACGTCTGCCGTCTGGTACGTGAGTCTTCCCGCGTCACCGCCTATCGCCTCGGGCCGGGCGGGATGAACGCGGAAGAGGGGCGCCGTATCTCGTTCCACATCCGCTTTAATCGTGCGTCGTCGCTGTTCGCCCGCTGCTGGCTGCTGGTTGAGGGAGAAACGGAAACCTGGGTTATCAACGAACTGGCGCGTCAGTGCGGACACCATTTTGATGCCGAAGGTATCAAGGTCATCGAATTTGCCCAGTCGGGGATCAAGCCGCTGATCAAATTCGCCCGACGGATGGGCATTGAATGGCATGTGCTGGTGGATGGTGACGAAGCGGGAAAAAAATATGCCGCGACCGTGCGTGGCCTGCTGAATAATGAGCGCGAAGAAGAGCGCGACCACCTAACCATGCTGCCGGCCATGGACATGGAGCACTTTATGTACCGTCAGGGGTTCGACGACGTGTTCCACCGGATTGCGATGGTGCCGGTGGATGTGCCAATGAACATGCGGCGCGTGATTGCCAAAGCCATCCACCGCTCTTCAAAACCTGATTTAGCGATTGAGGTGGCGACGGAAGCGGGGAGACGTGGCGTGGAGTCCGTGCCGACGCTGCTGCGCAAGATGTTCTCCCGCGTGCTGTGGCTGGCACGCGGGAAAGCGGATTAAGCGCGGGTCGCCTGCGTGACGTGTTGCGTCAGGCTGTCCAGTAGCGCATAGCGGCGGCGGTACTCAGCGCGCTTTTTGCTCGCAATCTCTTCCATCGGCTTACGGGGCATGGCGAGCGGTAGCATGAAGTGGCCGTTATCCTGTTTTTGTCCGCCGAGGGAGAGCCAGAAGCTGTCATAATCGGCCAGCAGTTTTCCCTCTTTTTTCTTGCGATAACGCCAGCTGCGGTAGATATGCGTGGCGTTACTCACCGCGACAATATGCTCAACCGGGAAAGCTGCGCCAAGCGTCATTGCCGTTTCAACCAGCAGGCGTTTCGGGAACAGGCCGTGACATGCTTTTGTCGCCCCCTGGATCAGTTCATGTGGAACGTGTGCTTTTGCCCCCTGCAGGCCGCCGATGAACAGCGTTGTTTTTCCTTCAAACGGGCACAGCGTGAAGGTCATTTCCGCCAGCACGGTATTCTGATGGTTACAAAAGACGAGGGTGGCTTCACCCTCTTTATCCATGAAGGCGTCGGCGCACAGGCGCACAGTAAACTGCTGTTCGTCTTTTCCGGTCAGGGTCAGCAGGGTTGCCCCCTGCGGTGAAAGGTAACCCTTGACCAGCGTTGCCGGAAGCTGGCGCGTCATGGTCTGGTAGTGCCAGGTCAGCGATTCCAGCGCCTGTCGGCGATCCATGTCCACCGTTAACCACGGGCGGTGCAGGCGGCACGGCAGCCCCGGCTGCACCTGCAACATTTGCATCAGGCGCGGCTGCTTTGCCAGCTCTGACAGCAGACGCGTGGTGCTGAACGGTGTCATCAGCGAACGGAGCATGAACTTACGTCGATAAGCGGGGTTTTGCCATGCCAGCCCCGGAGTGATCTTACCGAAGGCCAGATTATTGAAGAGCTGCCAGCCGGATTTAGGCTGGGGCTGATGAGAAATAAGTGTATCGACGATGGAAGACATGTTAGATCCTGCTTCTGAAGGAAGGGCTCTATTTCAGCAGGCGAAATTTCAATAACTCATCAACAAATTGAGGCGATTTCGGTGCGCGGGGGTTTCGTTGAGGAGTCGTTTAGATAGAATCAACGTTTATAATTGCCAGAACATTTATTTGGAATATTTATGAACCTCAAGGGAAAACGCAGAACGTGGTTTCTGCTGCTGGCGGTAATTGTTATCGGGGGAGGGTTCTGGCTATGGCAGATCCTGAATGCCCCTGTACCACAGTATCAAACACTGATTGTCCGTCCGGGCGAGCTGCAGCAAAACGTGCTGGCGACGGGAAAACTGGATGCCCTGCGCAAGGTTGACGTGGGTGCACAGGTAAGCGGTCAGTTGAAAACGCTCTCGGTTGAGATTGGCGACAAGGTGAAAAAAGGCCAGCTGCTGGGCGTTATCGATCCTGAGCAGGCGCAAAACCAGATCCGTGAGGTGGAAGCCACGCTCATGGAACTGCGTGCCCAGCGTGCACAGGCGCAGGCTGAGCGTAACCTGGCCCAGGTGACGTTAACGCGTCAGCAGGCGCTGGCCAAAACGCAGGCCATCTCGAAACAAGATTTAGACACTGCTGCCACCGAGCTGGCGGTTAAGCAGGCGCAGATCGGGACTATCGATGCGCAGATCAAGCGCAACCAGGCCTCGCTGGACACGGCCAAAACCAACCTCGACTATACGCAGATTGTGGCGCCCATGGCCGGGGAAGTGACTCAAATTACCACGCTGCAGGGGCAAACGGTGATTGCGGCGCAGCAGGCGCCCAACATTCTGACCCTGGCGGACATGAGCACCATGCTGGTGAAAGCCCAGGTCTCAGAGGCGGATGTTATTCATCTGAAACCGGGGCAGAAAGCCTGGTTTACCGTCCTCGGCGATCCTCAGACGCGCTATGAAGGCGCGCTAAAAGACATTCTGCCGACGCCGGAAAAAGTGAACGATGCCATCTTCTACTATGCGCGCTTCGAGGTACCTAACCCGCAGGGCGTGTTGCGTCTGGATATGACCGCACAGGTGCACATTCAGCTTACCGGCGTGAAAAATGTGCTCACCATTCCTCTCTCTGCGCTGGGTGAATCCACCGGCGAGAGCCGCTATAAAGTGAAAGTGCTGCGCAACGGCGAAACGCGTGAGCGAGAAGTGGTCATTGGTGCACGTAATGACACCGACGTGGTGGTGGTCAAAGGGCTGGAAGAGGGTGAGGAGGTTGTCACCAGCGAAAGCCTGCCCGGAGCCGCTAAATGACGGCGTTGCTTGAGCTGAATGACATTCGTCGCAGCTATCCGTCGGGTGATGGCCCGGTTGAGGTGCTGAAGGGGATCACCCTGCGCGTCGAAGCGGGCGAGATGGTGGCGATTGTCGGTGCGTCCGGCTCCGGTAAATCGACGCTGATGAATATTCTCGGCTGTCTGGACAGACCCACCAGCGGCACCTATCGGGTGGCCGGTATGGATGTTTCCACGCTGGACGGTGACGCGCTGGCAAAACTGCGGCGGGAACATTTCGGTTTTATCTTCCAGCGTTACCATCTGCTCTCTCACCTGACGGCGGCGCAGAACGTCGAAGTGCCGGCGGTCTATGCCGGCGTCGAGCGGAAAAAACGCCTTGAGCGCGCCCAGATGCTGCTGACGCGTCTGGGGCTGGCGGAGCGGGTGGAGTACCAGCCCTCGCAGCTCTCCGGCGGCCAGCAGCAGCGTGTCAGTATCGCACGCGCGCTGATGAACGGCGGTCAGGTGATCCTCGCAGATGAACCGACCGGGGCGCTCGACAGCCATTCGGGTGAAGAGGTGATGGCGATCCTTCACCAGCTTCGCGATCAGGGGCATACGGTCATCATCGTTACCCACGATCCGCAGGTGGCTGCACAGGCCGAGCGCATCATTGAGATCCGCGACGGAGAGCTGGTCAGCAACCCGCCGGCGCGACACGCCCGGGCGGCGGCGCCGAAAGAAGTCCTGCCGGCGTCAACCGGCTGGGGACAATTTTCCAGCGGGTTTCGTGAGGCGCTGACCATGGCCTGGCTGGCGATGGCCGCCAATAAAATGCGCACCCTGTTGACCATGCTGGGCATCATCATTGGTATCGCCTCGGTGGTGTCGATTGTGGTCGTGGGCGACGCGGCCAAACAGCTGGTGCTGGCGGATATTCGGGCCATCGGGACCAACACCATTGATGTCTATCCCGGCAAAGATTTTGGCGATGACGAGCCGCAGTATCAGCAGGCGCTGAAGTATGACGATCTGGCGGCTATCCAGAAGCAGCCGTGGGTGAATTCGGCCACGCCGGCGGTCTCACAAAACCTCCGTCTGCGGGTAGGCAATGTTGACGTTGCTGCCAGCGCCAACGGCGTCAGCGGCGATTACTTTAACGTCTATGGCATGACCTTCAGCGAAGGTGCCACCTTCAACGCCGAGCAGTTAGCGGGCCGGGCGCAGGTGGTGGTGCTTGATGCCAACTCGCGCCGGCAGCTCTTCCCCAATAAAACCAACGTGGTGGGCGAGGTTATCCTGGTCGGAAACATGCCTGCGACGGTGATTGGCGTGGCGGAAGAGAAACAGTCGATGTTTGGCAGCAGCAAGATCCTGCGCGTCTGGCTGCCCTATACCACCATCTCCGGGCGGATTATGGGGCAGTCCTGGCTGAACTCCATCACCGTTCGCGTGAAGGAGGGCTACGACAGCGCGCAGGCCGAGCAACAGCTGGAACGGCTGCTGACGTTGCGTCACGGGAAGAAAGATTTCTTCACCTGGAATATGGACGGTCTCTTGAAAACGGCGGAAAAGACCACACGTACTCTTCAGCTGTTCCTGACGCTGGTGGCGGTGATCTCGCTGGTGGTTGGCGGTATCGGGGTGATGAATATCATGCTGGTATCGGTCACGGAACGTACCCGGGAGATTGGCATCCGCATGGCAGTCGGTGCCAGAGCCAGCGATGTGCTGCAGCAATTTTTGATTGAAGCGGTGCTGGTGTGTCTGGTGGGCGGCGCGATGGGCATTGCGCTGTCGATGATGATCGCGTTTGCTCTGCAGCTTTTTTTACCCGGCTGGGAGATTGGTTTCTCGCCGGTGGCCATTCTTACCGCATTTTTGTGTTCGACTTTTACCGGCATTTTGTTTGGCTGGCTGCCTGCCCGCAATGCGGCGCGTCTGGATCCTGTGGATGCGTTGGCTCGCGAATAGGCTGAAAATAAAAATGCCAGCCGATCGGGCTGGCATTTTGACGGCGGGATGTACACAATAAAACAGAGAGCTATGCGACCGTTTCTGCTTCAATGGGTACGATCAGGCTTGCATGATTGCCTTTTGGTCCCTGGTGTACATCGAACCGGACGGACTGCCCGGCTTTTAGCGTTCTGTAACCATCCATCTGAATGGTGGAAT
The DNA here is from genome assembly GCF_047456135.1 of Enterobacter sp. BNK-18. Taxonomy (NCBI): domain Bacteria; kingdom Pseudomonadati; phylum Pseudomonadota; class Gammaproteobacteria; order Enterobacterales; family Enterobacteriaceae; genus Enterobacter; species Enterobacter sp. BNK-18. The sequence continues at coordinate 687,251 of NZ_CP179899.1, forward strand.
AGTGAGCGAAGATATCCTCGCCGCCGCCTTCGGGGCAGATGAAGCCAAACCCTTTGGCGTTGTTGAACCACTTAACAGTACCCATTTCCATGCTTCGACATCCTTCGTAAATCTTATAAGTTAAGATGGAATGAACCGGTGGTGGAGTGGGGGCTGTTCAAAACCTCGCCATCTCACGCTTGTACAATTTAGAGAAACGAAAGAAGTCGTCAAGCGTTTGGCGCTTGAGATGGGACAATAATCAACCAAAGTTTGAAGCAGTTAACGCTATTGCAACAGTTTGTGACAGACATCGCGGATGACAGTAATAGATGATTGTTATCTAACATCTGAGGTAGATTCAAAGTGGTTATGCAAAATGGGTAAGACCAACGACTGGCTGGATTTTGACCAGCTGGCGGAAGATAAAGTGCGTGACGCGCTAAAACCGCCATCTATGTATAAAGTTATGTTAATGAACGATGATTACACGCCGATGGAATTTGTTATTGACGTGCTACAAAAGTTCTTTTCTTATGATGTAGAACGTGCAACGCAACTGATGCTTACCGTTCATTATCGTGGCAAAGCTATCTGCGGCATCTTTACCGCCGAAGTGGCGGAGACCAAAGTCGCGATGGTGAACGATTATGCGAGGGAGAATGAGCATCCGTTGCTGTGTACGCTGGAAAAGGCCTGATAAGGCATAAAATTTGGGGGAGGTGCCTATGCTCAATCAAGAACTGGAACTCAGTTTAAATATGGCTTTCGCCAGAGCGCGTGAGCACCGACATGAGTTTATGACCGTCGAGCATTTACTGCTCGCACTGCTTAGCAACCCATCTGCCCGCGAAGCGCTGGAAGCCTGCTCCGTGGATCTGGTGGCGCTACGTCAGGAACTCGAAGCCTTCATCGAACAAACCACACCGGTGCTGCCAGCCAGTGAAGAAGAGCGCGACACGCAGCCGACGCTCAGCTTCCAGCGCGTGTTGCAGCGTGCGGTATTCCACGTCCAGTCTTCCGGACGTAGCGAAGTGACGGGCGCAAATGTGCTGGTCGCCATCTTCAGCGAGCAGGAGTCACAGGCTGCCTACCTGCTGCGCAAACACGAAGTCAGCCGACTCGACGTGGTTAACTTTATCTCTCACGGAACGCGTAAAGACGAGCCGAACCAGGCATCGGATTCCAGCAATCAGGTCAATAACAATGAAGAGCAAGCAGGCGGGGAGGATCGTATGGAAAACTTCACCACCAATCTCAACCAGCTTGCTCGCGTTGGCGGTATCGACCCGCTGATTGGTCGCGATAAAGAGCTGGAGCGCGCGATCCAGGTATTGTGCCGTCGCCGCAAGAACAACCCGCTGCTGGTGGGTGAATCTGGCGTCGGTAAAACCGCGATTGCCGAGGGTCTCGCCTGGCGTATTGTGCAGGGCGACGTACCGGAAGTGATTGCCGATTGCACCATCTACTCGCTGGATATTGGCTCGCTGCTGGCGGGCACTAAATACCGCGGCGATTTTGAAAAACGCTTTAAGGCGCTTTTGAAACAGCTCGAGCAGGACACCAACAGCATTCTGTTTATCGATGAGATCCACACCATCATCGGTGCCGGTGCGGCCTCGGGTGGCCAGGTGGATGCTGCTAACCTGATCAAACCGCTGCTCTCCAGCGGTAAGATCCGCGTGATTGGTTCCACAACGTATCAGGAGTTCAGCAACATCTTTGAGAAAGATCGTGCCCTGGCGCGTCGTTTCCAGAAAATCGATGTGACTGAACCCTCTGTTGAAGAAACCGTGCAGATCATCAACGGTCTGAAACCGAAGTACGAAGCGCACCACGATGTGCGTTATACCGCTAAAGCGGTGCGTGCGGCGGTGGAGCTGGCGGTGAAATACATCAACGATCGTCATCTGCCGGATAAGGCCATTGACGTGATTGATGAGGCAGGGGCGCGTGCGCGTCTGATGCCGGCCAGCAAGCGTAAGAAAACCGTTAACGTGGCGGATATCGAGACCGTGGTGGCCCGTATCGCGCGTATCCCTGAGAAGAGCGTTTCTCAGAGCGACCGTGACACGCTGCGCACCCTTGGCAATCGCCTGAAAATGCTGGTCTTTGGGCAGGATAAAGCCATTGAGGCGTTAACCGAAGCCATCAAGATGGCCCGTGCCGGACTGGGGCATGAACATAAGCCTGTCGGTTCCTTCCTGTTCGCCGGTCCGACCGGTGTGGGGAAAACCGAGGTCACGGTTCAGCTCTCCAAAGCGCTGGGCATTGAGCTGCTGCGTTTTGATATGTCCGAGTACATGGAGCGGCACACCGTCAGCCGTTTGATTGGTGCGCCTCCGGGCTATGTGGGCTTTGACCAGGGCGGTCTGTTAACTGACGCGGTGATCAAGCATCCGCACGCGGTACTGCTGCTTGATGAAATCGAGAAAGCGCACCCGGACGTGTTCAATATCCTGCTGCAGGTGATGGACAACGGGACGCTGACCGATAACAACGGGCGCAAGGCGGACTTCCGCAACGTAGTGCTGGTAATGACCACCAACGCCGGTGTACGTGAAACGGAGCGTAAATCTATCGGCCTTATCCATCAGGATAACAGCACCGATGCGATGGAAGAGATCAAGAAGATCTTTACGCCGGAGTTCCGTAACCGTCTGGACAACATCATCTGGTTCGATCACCTCTCTACCGAGGTTATCCATCAGGTAGTGGATAAGTTCATCGTCGAGCTGCAGGTTCAGCTGGATCAGAAAGGCGTGTCGCTGGAAGTGAGCCAGGAGGCCCGCAACTGGCTGGCTGAGAAAGGCTACGACCGTGCGATGGGGGCCCGTCCAATGGCGCGTGTGATTCAGGACAACCTGAAGAAACCGCTGGCGAACGAGCTGCTGTTTGGCTTGCTGGTGGACGGCGGTCAGGTGACGGTCGCGCTGGACCAGGAGAAGAATGAGCTGACGTACGATTTCCAGAGTGCGCAGAAGCACAAGCCGGAAGCGGCTCACTGAGTGAGTTGAACGTTAATGTTAAAAACCGGGCGAATGCCCGGTTTTTTTATGCATGCCAAGGTAAAAGCAAAACGACAACAGTGTTGTCGTTTTTAGTGTTTTCTCCCTCTCCTTGTGGGAGAGGGTTGGGGTGAGGGCAACAGACCGCAGAGGAATTTTGCGAGGCGCTTTCCAGTTTCTTTCGAAGTCAGTTGCTGGATAAATCCACAGTACTAAAATGGCGGCGCACCTGCAAAATCAGGTGCCGGGATTGGCGTCCTGATTACACACGAGAAATGATGTTGATGCGTCAATTATCATCAGGTTCGTTCACACTTTTGAAAGCTAGCGATATAATCCGCAGACTCAATTATGGTGGGCTGAACCGGGGCTTCTATTGAAGCGCCGATTTTCCCGTGTGGGTCGGTACGCCAAACCGGTTCAGTCTGCCACCTGAGTTGGCGTTCGGGTGGAGATCTCATCATTTCACACGGAGTCATAAACAAATGGAACATAACAATTTTTCACTGCTCTACACCGAACTCTCCCTCAACCCCGATCTCCCGACCCTGGCCGGGCGCTGCATACTGCTCACCGAAATTCTGCTGGACTGCAACGCCCACCCGCAAACGCAGCCCGTGTGCCGCTGTTTAGGCGCGTATCTGGAAGAAGTCAAAACCGGACTCACAGAATCAATGCGTGATTTTCAGATAGTGGAATTTGAGGAGGACGCTGAACCACCGCGACAAAAAGCGTGGCTACTGGAAGATACCGAAACAAAGTGTGACTACTGCCGGGCAGTAAACCACGTGCTGCTGGTGTCCCATTTTGATCGGGATATGCTGCCGCACCTGACGGGATTGCTGCATGAGGTGGCGCATTCCATGGCCGGGGATTTAATCACGCCGGCGCAGCCCCGCATGACAATACATCTTCCTGCCCGGCATTAAGCCGTTAAATAAAAAAGGCCGGGGTTAACCCGACCTTTATATATTCATCTGCCATTACAGGCGAAAACAATTAGCGACTACGGAAGACAATGCGGCCTTTGCTCAGGTCGTACGGGGTCAGTTCAACAGTCACTTTGTCGCCCGTTAAAATGCGGATATAGTTTTTGCGCATTTTACCGGAGATGTGCGCAGTTACCACGTGACCGTTTTCCAGCTCTACGCGAAACATGGTGTTAGGCAACGTATCAAGTACGGTACCCTGCATTTCAATATTGTCTTCTTTGGCCATCTAATCCTCTGGGGTATCACTACCAAGTTTTGAACCGGCAAGATAATGCCGAAATTCATCAATTAAGTAAAGAATTGCGCGTTTAAAACGCAGCAAAATAGTTTCGGCGCATTGCCCAAGCGTCACGGTACAACCGAACGGAAAGCGCATTCGTAAAGGGGATACAACAGGATAAACGTCAGGACGTTATCTGAAGCGGAGGACCCAAACGGCGGCGAGGCAACAGGCAGAACCTACTCTGCGGCATAATTATAACACCCTCACAAAAAATATGCGGAAAACATTTAGGCATTGGGCATAAAGAGCGTTCTTGGTACCCAGAAGTCTCGCGGCAGCTTCTCCTGACGGCAAACGTCCAGATGTTCTATGTAGTGGCGGCGGGGGATTTCAACCGCACCGAGGGAGGCCGTATGCTCATTGAGGACCTGGCAATCCATCAGTTTTCCACCGCGCTGGGCAAACTCCTGGCAGAAGATCAGCAGCGCGGTTTTCGAGGCATTCACGGCACGGGAGAACATCGATTCGCCGCAAAACAGCGTCCCCTGCGCAACGCCATACATCCCGCCGACGAGTTCACCGTCTTGCCAGACTTCAATGGAGTGCGCGAAACCCAGCTCATGCAGCTGGTGATAGGCGGTAATGATATCGCGGGTGATCCAGGTTCCTTCATGACGGTCTTCGGCACAGCCTTCAATGACCTGACCGAAGGCATGATTCAGGGTGACGCGGTAGGGTGATTTCGCATGGAAACGCTTCATGCTGCGGCTCAGGTGAAACTGCGCCGGCCACAGCACGGCACGGGGATCGGGCGACCACCATAAAATCGGGTCGCCGGGTGAAAACCACGGGAAAATGCCGCGCTGGTAAGCCATCAAAAGTCGCGCAGGACTGAGGTCGCCGCCAAGGGCCAGCAGCCCATTAGGTTCACGCAGCGCTCCCTCCGGCGAAGGGAACGCGATGTTATGACGAGAAAGCTGGACCAGGCGCATGACAGCAGAACTCCAATACGCGAGTTAGGATCGGTACAAATATAGTCTACAGACGCTGTTTAAACTGGTAGTAGCGACCCTGTTTCGCCAACAGTTCTGTGTGACTACCTTGCTCAATAATATGTCCGTTGTCCATCACAATTATCTGATCAAAACTCGCCAGCCCGCGCAGGCGGTGGGTGACCATCAGCACGGTTTTTCCGGTCATAACATGGGCCAGTAAATCAAGGATTTGGCTCTCGGTTGTTGCGTCCAGCCCTTCGGTGGGTTCATCAAGCAGCATCAGTGGCGCATCGTGCAACAACGCGCGTGCAATCGCCAGACGGCGCAACTCGCCGCCGGAGAGCTGACGACCGCCTTCCCCGAGCCAGCCGTTCAGCCCGTCGTTCTCAAGCAGTTTTTGCAGCCCAACCTGCTCCAGCATGGCGCGCAGATCATCGTCGGAGGCCTGAGGTGCCGCGAGCAGCAGGTTATCACGCAGCGTCGCGCTGAAGAGGTGCACGCGCTGCGGAACCACGCTCACGGTCTTGCGCAGCGTCTGTTCGCTGAAGTCGGTCAGCGGCGTATCGTTAAACCGAATCTGACCGTGCTGCGGATCCCAGGCGCGGGTCAGCAACTGAAGAAGGGTGGATTTACCGCAACCGGTACGACCGAGGAGCGCAATCCGTTGGCCTGCTTTAACAGACAGCATGATCCCTTCCAGCGCGTTCTGCGCTTGTTTTTCATAGGCAAAGGTGACGTTATCCAGGGTCAGCGCAACCTGCTCCGGCACGGCGGTCTGAGCGCCGCTGAACGTAACCTCCGGCTCCTGCTCGGCAATCTGGGTGATGCGCAGGGCAGAAGCGATGACCTGTCCAAGATGCTGGAAGGCGCCCGTCACCGGGGCCAGCGCTTCAAACGCGGCCAGGGCGCAGAAAACGAAGAGGGCAATCAGGGGGCCGGGCTGGGTATTCCCGCCTACGCCACCTGAAGCCATCCACAGCATGGCGATGACCGCCACGCCGCCGATTAACATCATCAGCGCCTGGGAGAATGCCGTCAGCTCCGACTGGCGGCGCTGGGCTTCGTGCCAGTTCAGCTCAGTGCTTTCCATTTGACTGCGATAATGCGTGCTGGCACCAAAAATGGTCAGTTCCGCCTGTCCCTGCAGCCAGGATGTCAGCTGTTGTCGGTAGTCACCGCGCAGTCGCGTCAGGTTCTCGCCGGTGGATTTACCTGCACGATAAAACAGCGGTGGCAGGATAATCAGCGTCAGCAGCATGATGCCACCCAGCGTGAGCGCAACGGGAACGTCCAGAACCGACAACCCCAGCGTGACCACCACAATCACCACAAACGCCCCCACGATGGGGGAGATCACGCGCAGGTAAAGGTGATCCAGCGTGTCGACATCGGCTACGACACGGTTGAGTAACTCACCCTGACGAAAACGCGCCAGCCCGGCAGGGGAGAGGGGTAACAGTTTGCTGAAGGTATAAATGCGCAGGTGCTGTAGCACGCGGAAAGTGGCGTCGTGGCTGACCAGACGCTCAAAATAACGTCCGGCAGTACGCGTGATTGCGGTGCCGCGAACGCCTGCCGCCGGAAGCATATAGTTAAAGCTGTATAAACCCGCGAACCCCGCGACGGCCGAAGCGGACAAGAACCAGCCGGAGAGCGTAAGCAGACCGATGCTGGCAAGCAGGGTAACAATCGCCAGCACAATGCCCAGCAGCAGCATCCATTTATGGCGTTTATAGAGCGCAAGATAGGGAAGCAGAGCACGCATCAGATATCCTCCTGACGGTTTGCCAGCAGGGTGGCAAACGGGCCCTGCGCGGCAACGAGAGAGGCGTAATCGCCTTGCTCAACAATATGACCATTTTCCATGACCCAGATCTGATCCCAGTCAGCAATACCTTCCAGCTGATGGGTGACCATCAGGGTGGTCTGCTGCCGTGAGGCTGCATTCAGGGCATCCATGACGCGTTGCTCACTGTGTGCGTCAAGGCTCGCTGCTGGCTCGTCGAGCAGCATGAGCTGGCATGGGTTAAGCAGCGCGCGGGCAACCGCCACACGCTGGGCCTGACCGACTGACAGGCCGGCAGACTGGTCACCGACAACGGTATCGACACCCTGCGGAAGCTGCGGCAGAAACTCGCTGACCCAGGCGCGGTCGAGCACGGATTGCAGTTCATCGTCACGCGCATCCGGGCGAGCCAGCAGCACATTGTCTCGCAGCGTGGCGGCAGGAAGCTGAGGGTTTTGTCCCACCCAGCTAAGCTGTTTACGCCAGGCAAGCGGATCGAGATCGCGCAGTTCAGTTTGGTTGATCCGCAGCGATCCGGTGTAGGCCATAAAACCCGATAGCGCATTGAGCAGAGAGCTTTTCCCTGAACCGCTGATGCCTACGAGCACCACACGTTTTCCGGCCGGAAGGGTAAAGTTAAGCGGGCCTGCCAGTACGTTGCCTTCAGGCGACAGAATGGAGAAATCACGCGCTTCAAGGGTAACCGGCTCTTTGGCGTTCAGGGTCACGTCACCGCGTTCCGGATGCGCCAGTGGCGTTTCCATAAACGTCTTCAGGCTGTCAGCCGCGCCCACGGCCTGCGCTTTTGCATGATAGAAGGTGCCCAGATCGCGAAGCGGCTGGAAAAATTCGGGTGCCAGTATCAGCGCAAGGAAACCGGCTGAAAGGGTCACCGCCGTGCCGTAGTGGCCAAAATCCAGCGCGCCGAGATACGAGAAGCCAAAGTAGACCGCCACGAGCGCAATCGACAGCGAGGTAAAGAATTCGAGTACGCCGGAGGAGAGGAACGCCAGACGTAACACTTCCATGGTGCGCTGACGGAAATCCTGCGATGCGAGGCGGATATTTTCAGTTTCCGCTTCACCGCGGCCAAAAATGCGCAACGTTTCCATGCCGCGCAGACGGTCAAGGAAATGGCCGCTTAAGCGACCCAGAGCCAGAAAGTTACGTCGGTTAGCGTCCGCGGCGCCCATGCCCACCAGCGCCATAAACAGCGGGATCAGCGGGGCTGTGCCCAGCAGGATCAGTGCCGCCATCCAGTTGACCGGGAAGATGGCGATGACAATCAGCAACGGAACGAAGACGGCTAGCGCCATCTGTGGCAGATAGCGCGCATAGTAGTCATGCATATCGTCAATCTGCTCAAGGATCAGCGTCGCCCAGCTTCCCGCGGGTTTACCCTGGATCCACGCCGGACCGGCCTCCTGAAGGCGGTCAAGCACCTGACGGCGGATCTCATAGCGGATATGCTGTCCGGCGTGAAAACCCACGCGCTCACGCAGCCAGACCACCCAGGCACGAAGAACAAAAATCAGGATCAGGACGATAAAGGGCAACAGGAGCGCTTCGCGCGGAATGTTCTCCATGATCATGTGATTAAGAATGCGGGCCAGCAGCCATGCCTGGGCAACAATCAACAGACCACTGACAAACCCCAGAAAACGGGAGATGGTTAGCCAGCGGCGGGAAAGAACGCTTTGCTGTTTCAGCCAGCGTGTTAACTCTTGTTGACGGGTTTTTTCCATTGCGTACTTAGCAGGTGACGTTATTAGAAGTTGGGCAGCGCAATGTTACAACGGAGAGACAATAAAGGCGACTTATCGCCGCCTTTATTTACGTTTGTTACTGACTTGTAAAGATTATTTACCTTGTTCCGCCAGCCCGTCGAGGTAGCGTTCAGCGTCCAGCGCGGCCATACAGCCGGTGCCAGCAGAGGTGATCGCCTGACGGTAGATATGGTCCATCACATCTCCTGCAGCGAATACGCCAGGAATGCTGGTCTGGGTCGCGTTGCCGTGAATACCGGACTGCACTTTGATGTAGCCGTTTTCCAGCTCCAGTTGCCCCTCGAAAATCGCGGTGTTCGGGCTGTGACCGATCGCCACAAACAGACCCGCCACTTCCAGCGTTTCGACGTTATCGGTGTTCTGGGTATCACGAATACGCAGACCGGCAACGCCCATCTGATCGCCCGTGACTTCTTCCAGGGTACGGTTGGTGTGCAGCACGATATTGCCACTCGCCACTTTATCCATCAGACGTTTGATCAGGATCTTCTCTGCGCGGAAGGTGTCACGACGGTGGATCAGGTGCACTTCAGAGGCGATGTTCGCCAGATAAAGGGCTTCTTCCACGGCAGTGTTGCCGCCACCGATAACCGCCACTTTCTGGTTGCGATAGAAGAAACCATCGCAGGTTGCGCAGGCGGAGACGCCACGGCCTTTGAATGCTTCTTCAGACGGCAGACCGAGGTAACGGGCAGAAGCGCCGGTCGCGATGATCAGCGCATCACAGGTGTACTCGCCGCTGTCGCCCGTCAGACGGAACGGACGGTTCTGCAGGTCAACCTTGTTGATATGATCGAACAGAATTTCGGTTTCGAATTTCGTCGCATGCTCGTGCATACGCTCCATCAGCAGCGGCCCGGTCAGGTCGTTCGGGTCGCCTGGCCAGTTTTCCACTTCCGTGGTGGTGGTCAGCTGACCGCCTTTTTCCATGCCGGTAATCAGAACCGGTTGCAGGTTAGCGCGTGCAGCATAGACCGCCGCGGTATATCCCGCAGGTCCAGAACCAAGAATTAGCAGCTTACTGTGTTTGGCCGTGCCCATGAGATCCCCATTGTTGTTGGCAGACATTTGGCTGGATTGTAGGGAATTTGTTGCCGTAAAAAAAGAGCGCAGCAATTTTGATATCGATATGTGCAATAGCCAGCGACGATGAATTAAGCGCTATAACATCACGCTTTGCGCCGAAATTCGCTCGTTTGTATGGCAATAAAATGAGGAATAATACCCTGCCGTAATGAATATCCGGCATGTTGTACTAAAAATCGATGTTTTGCTTTGACAATCCCCTGCGCTTTTGCGAAAACATTCAAGGAAGAAAAAAACCGCGTTAACCGCATGCCGCATAGGCATGCACGTAAATGCCATTTTTACCGGGTCAGTGAAATCTACGCATGGCGTGGACAGACGCCATACGTGATATCGGTGACTGCCTTCGGGCAACGGTCTTCTTACCAACAGAACCCGAATCCGCATCGCGTCTAATACATAACCAGGCGATGTGATGACTAACGGGTACAGGCTCTGAACAGTGATGTGCACAGGGTCCAGGCAGGAGTAGGGAAGGAATACAGAGAGACAATAATAATGGTAGATAGCAAGAAGCGCCCTGGCAAAGATCTCGACCGTATCGATCGTAACATTCTTAATGAATTGCAAAAGGATGGGCGTATTTCCAACGTCGAGCTTTCAAAACGTGTGGGACTTTCCCCGACGCCGTGCCTTGAGCGTGTGCGCCGACTGGAAAGACAGGGTTTCATTCAGGGCTATACGGCTCTGTTGAACCCGCATTATCTGGATGCCTCACTTCTGGTATTTGTTGAGATTACTCTGAATCGTGGTGCGCCGGATGTGTTTGAGCAATTTAACGCCGCTGTACAAAAACTTGAAGAAATTCAAGAGTGTCATCTGGTATCCGGTGATTTCGACTACCTGTTGAAAACCCGTGTGCCTGATATGTCCGCCTACCGTAAGCTGCTGGGTGAAACCCTGCTGCGTCTGCCGGGCGTGAATGACACCCGTACCTATGTGGTGATGGAAGAAGTCAAACAGAGCAATCGTCTGGTTATTAAGACGCGCTAACACGGAACAGGTGCAAAATCAGTGTAGTTTGATTACACTCCTGTTAATCCATACAGCAACAGTGCCGGGGATACCCGGCGCTGTTGTCCGTTTTAGCAAACAGGCAGGATATGCCTGATACCTGGAGAGCCTTTCTTGAGCCAGGAATACACTGAAGACAAAGAAGTCACATTATCGAAGCTAAGCAGCGGACGTCGTCTCCTCGAGGCTTTGCTGATTGTTATTGCCCTTTTTGCCGTCTGGCTGATGACAGCCCTACTCAGTTTCAACCCCTCAGATCCCAGCTGGTCACAAACCGCCTGGCATGAGCCTATCCATAACTTAGGCGGTGTTCCCGGCGCCTGGCTTGCAGATACGCTCTTCTTCATTTTCGGGGTGATGGCCTACACCCTTCCCGTCATTATCATTGGCGGATGCTGGTTTGCCTGGCGCCATCGTCAAAACGATGACTATATCGACTATTTCGCGGTGTCGCTGCGCCTGATTGGCGCACTGGCGCTGATCCTCACCTCGTGTGGGCTGGCGGCTATCAATGCCGATGATATCTGGTATTTCGCCTCTGGCGGGGTGATCGGCAGCCTGTTGAGTTCTGCGCTACAGCCCATGCTTCACAGCAGCGGTGGCACGCTTGCGTTGCTCTGTATCTGGGCGGCAGGACTGACGCTGTTCACCGGCTGGTCGTGGGTGAGCATTGCCGAGAAGATTGGCAGCTTTATCCTCACCCTCCTGACCTTCGCCAGCAACCGTACCCGTCGCGACGATACGTGGGTTGACGAAGATGAATATGAAGATGAGTACGAAGAGGAAGACGATGCTCCCGTTCAGCGTCGCGAATCTCGTCGTGCCCGCATTATGCGCGGCGCGCTGGCGCGTCGTCAGCGTGTTGCCGAGAAATTTGCCAACCCGCTAGGCCGTAAAACCGATGCGGCGCTCTTCTCCGGCAAACGCATGGATGAAGACGATCAGGTTGAATATCGTGCAGCCGGTGCGGCTGTCGATCCAAACGATGTGCTCTTCTCCGGCAACCGTGCCACGCCGGGAGCGTTTGATGAATACGACCCGCTGTTAAATGGTCACTCCGTGACCGAGCCGGTCGCTGCAGCGGCCGCCGCCACTACGGCTTCACAGGCGTATGCCGCTCCAGCCGATGCGGTGATGCCTTCAGCACCGGTTCCACCGCCCGAATCCGCCATTCAGCAACCCCAGGTGGAGTGGCAAACCGCCCCTGGCGTTCATACGCCTGAGCCGGTTATTGCGCCAGAGCCAGAGAGCTATGTTCCTGTCCAGCAGGAAGCCTGGCAGCAGCCTTATCAGCCGGAGCCGGCATATGAGCCTCAGGGATATCCGCAGTACGCGCAGCCTGCCGCACAGCCTCATCAGGAGTACGTGCCGGAGCCGGTTGAACCTGAACAGCCATACGTAGCGCCTCAGCCTGAGCCTGAGGTGGTGGAAGAGGCGAAACCGTCTCGTCCGCCATTGTACTATTTCGAAGAGGTCGAAGAGCGTCGTGCCCGCGAGCGTGAACAGCTGGCGGCCTGGTATCAGCCTGTGCCTGAACCGGTGCAGGAGCCTGTAACCAAAGCACCTTCTGTTTCGGTTCCTCCGGTTGATCCAACGCCTGCCGTTGCACCTGTTGCTGAAAGCGTGAAGCAGGCTACAGCGGCAGCCCCGGTCTTTAGCCTCGCCACAGGCGGTGCGCCACGTCCACAGGTGAAAGAGGGGATTGGCCCGCAGTTACCTCGCCCAAACCGTGTTCGCGTGCCAACGCGGCGTGAGCTGGCCTCCTACGGTATCAAGCTCCCTTCTCAGCGTATGGCTGAGGAAAAAGCGCGCGAGAATGAGTATGAAGATGACGTTGATGAAATGCATCAGGATGAACTGGCGCGCCAGTTCGCCGCGCAGCAGCATCAGCGCTATGGCGAAGAATACCAGCATGAAGTGCATCATCCACAAGACGAAGATGACGCGGCTGAGGCGGAATTAGCGCGCCAGTTCGCGGCCACGCAGCAGCAGCGTTATGCCGGTGAGCAGCCTGCCGGAGCGAATCCGTTCTCGCTGTCGGATTTTGAATTCTCGCCAATGAAAGATCTGGTTGATGATGGCCCGAGCGAGCCGCTGTTCACGCCGAGCGTGATGCCGGACGCTGAACCGACGCGTCCGCAGACTGCGCCAGCGCCGCAGGCGTATGCACAGCCGCAACAACCGGCACCGCAGGCGTATGCACAGCCGCAACAACCGGCACCGCAGGCGTATGCACAACCGCAGCAACCGGCGCCGCAGGCTTACGTGCAACCGCAGCAGCCACCACCGCCGCCGCAGTTCCAGCAGCCTCAGGAGAGTCTCATTCACCCGCTGCTGATGCGTAACGGCGACAGCCGTCCGCTGCAGCGTCCAAGCACGCCTCTGCCGTCGCTGGATCTGTTAACTCCACCGCCGGCTGAAGTCGAGCCGGTCGATACCTTTGCTCTTGAGCAGATGGCTCGTCTGGTGGAAGCGCGTCTGGCGGACTTCCGTATCAAGGCTGATGTGGTCAACTACTCCCCAGGGCCGGTGATCACTCGCTTCGAACTTAATCTGGCACCAGGCGTAAAAGCCGCGCGCATTTCTAACCTTTCCCGTGACCTGGCGCGGTCTCTGTCGACCGTGGCGGTGCGTGTTGTAGAGGTTATTCCGGGTAAACCTTACGTCGGTCTTGAACTGCCGAATAAGAAACGTCAGACCGTTTACCTGCGCGAAGTCCTGGATAACGCGAAGTTCCGCGACAACCCGTCACCGCTGAGCGTGGTTCTGGGTAAAGATATTGCGGGCGAGCCGGTGGTGGCCGATCTGGCAAAAATGCCTCACCTGCTGGTAGCAGGTACCACCGGCTCCGGTAAATCCGTCGGTGTGAACGCCATGATCCTCAGCATGCTCTATAAAGCGCAGCCGGAAGATGTCCGTTTCATCATGATCGACCCGAAAATGCTGGAACTGTCGGTCTATGAAGGTATCCCGCATCTACTGACAGAAGTGGTTACCGACATGAAAGACGCGGCCAATGCCCTGCGCTGGAGCGTGAATGAGATGGAGCGTCGCTACAAGCTGATGTCTGCGCTGGGCGTGCGTAACCTTGCCGGTTATAACGAGAAAATCGCCGAAGCGGCACGGATGGGCCGCCCGATTCCGGACCCTTACTGGAAACCGGGCGACAGCATGGATGCCCAACATCCGGTGCTGGAAAAACTGCCTTACATCGTCGTGCTGGTGGATGAATTCGCTGACCTGATGATGACCGTCGGTAAAAAAGTGGAAGAGCTGATTGCACGTCTGGCGCAAAAAGCGCGTGCGGCCGGCATCCACCTGGTTCTGGCGACGCAGCGTCCGTCTGTGGACGTCATTACGGGTCTGATCAAAGCGAACATTCCAACCCGTATCGCGTTTACCGTATCGAGCAAAATTGACTCGCGTACTATTCTCGACCAGGGTGGCGCGGAGTCGCTGCTGGGTATGGGGGACATGCTTTACTCTGGCCCGAACTCCACCTCTCCGGTGCGTGTTCACGGCGCATTTGTTCGCGACCAGGAAGTTCACGCCGTGGTGCAGGACTGGAAAGCGCGCGGTCGTCCGCAATATGTTGATGGCATTACCTCCGACAGCGAAAGCGAAGGCGGCGGTGGTGGCCTGGACGGCGGCGAGGAGCTGGATCCGTTATTCGACCAGGCGGTTAACTTCGTCACCGAAAAACGTAAAGCCTCTATCTCGGGTGTGCAGCGTCAGTTCCGCATCGGCTACAACCGCGCAGCGCGCATCATCGAGCAGATGGAAGCGCAGGGCATTGTGAGCGAGCAGGGGCACAACGGTAACCGTGAGGTGCTGGCACCGCCGCCGTTTGATTAACCTTCAGTGATTGCAAAGAAGGGTAAATCAGCCAAAATTAAGCATTTTCTTCTGTCGCCTGCCTTCGGGCAGGTACACAATAGAGGGCAGAACCCCATATCGGGATGACGTATTTTAAGGAATAACAATGAAAAAAATCGCAATCGCCTGTGCATTACTCACCAGTTTTGTCGCCAGCAGCGTCTGGGCTGATGCAGCCAGCGACCTTAAAAGCCGACTGGATAAAGTGAGCAGTTTCCACGCCAGCTTCACGCAAAAAGTGACTGACGGCAGTGGCAATGCGGTGCAGGAAGGTCAGGGGGATTTGTGGGTAAAACGCCCGAATCTGTTTAACTGGCATATGACTCAGCCGGATGAGAGCATCCTGGTTTCTGATGGTAAGACCCTGTGGTTCTACAACCCGTTTGTCGAGCAGGCTACCGCGACCTGGCTGAAAGACGCGACCAGCAATACGCCTTTCATGCTGATTGCGCGTAACCAGTCCAGCGACTGGCAGCAGTACAATATCAAACAGAATGGTGATGAGTTTGTTCTGACGCCGAAAGGCAGCAATGGCAACCTGAAACAGTTCACCATCAACGTGAGCACCAACGGAACCATTAATCAGTTTGGTGCGGTTGAGCAGGACGACCAGCGTAGCAGCTACCAGCTCAAGACCCAGCAAAACGGCGCGGTTGACGCGTCTAAATTCACCTTTACCCCGCCGCAGGGCGTAACGGTGGACGATCAGCGCAACAAGTAAGAGGCATGAGTGAGCAATCTGTCGCTCGATTTTTCTGAGAATGCGTTTCAACCTCTGGCCGCTCGTATGCGGCCAGAAAATTTAGCGCAGTACATCGGCCAGCAACACCTGCTGGCTGCGGGGAAACCCTTGCCGCGTGCCATTGAGGCCGGGCATCTGCACTCCATGATCCTCTGGGGCCCACCCGGTACAGGCAAAACAACGCTCGCGGAAGTTATCGCCCGCTATGCTAACGCGGATGTCGAGCGCATCTCGGCGGTCACGTCCGGCGTGAAGGAGATCCGCGAGGCAATTGAACGTGCGCGGCAGAACCGCAATGCCGGGCGACGTACCATTCTCTTTGTCGACGAAGTTCATCGTTTCAATAAAAGCCAGCAGGATGCTTTCCTGCCGCACATTGAAGACGGCACCATTTTCTTCATCGGTGCCACCACCGAAAACCCGTCGTTTGAACTCAATTCCGCGCTGCTTTCCCGCGCACGTGTTTACCTGCTCAAATCCCTGACCGTGGAGGATATTGAACAGGTTCTCACGCAGGCGATGAACGATAACGCGCGCGGCTACGGCGGGCAGGATATCGTTCTGCCTGACGACACGCGCCGGGCGATCGCTGAACTGGTTAACGGCGACGCCCGCCGGGCACTCAATACGCTGGAAATGATGGCCGATATGGCCGAAGTGGATGCGTCCGGCAAGCGGGTACTGAAACCGGCGTTGCTCACCGAGATCGCCGGGGAGCGCAGCGCGCGTTTCGACAATAAAGGCGATCGGTTTTACGATCTGATTTCGGCACTGCATAAGTCCGTGCGCGGCAGCGCGCCTGATGCGGCGCTTTACTGGTATGCCCGCATTATCACCGCCGGTGGCGATCCGCTGTATGTGGCCCGTCGCTGCCTGGCGATTGCCTCTGAAGATGTTGGGAATGCCGACCCGCGCGCCATGCAGGTGGCTATTTCGGCCTGGGACTGCTTTACCCGCGTCGGGCCTGCTGAAGGCGAGCGTGCTATCGCTCAGGCGATTGTTTATCTGGCCTGCGCACCGAAAAGTAACGCTGTCTATACCGCCTTTAAAGCGGCCATGTCCGACGCTCGTGAACGTCCGGATTATGACGTGCCGGTTCATCTGCGCAATGCGCCGACCAAACTGATGAAAGAGATGGGGTATGGGCAGGAATACCGCTACGCCCACGACGAACCCAATGCCTACGCCGCCGGGGAGGAATATTTCCCGCAGGAGATGGCACAAACCCGCTATTATCACCCCACAAACAGAGGTCTTGAAGGCAAGATTGGCGAAAAGCTCGCCTGGCTCGCCGGACAGGATCAAAATAGCCCTATAAAACGCTACCGTTAGTGCGATCGTTGCGGTAATGTTGGCAATGTATCTCTGTGGCCGCAGGCTGTGGTCACATTTTCCTATTTTAATTCGATAAGCACAGGATAAGCATGCTCGATCCCAATCTGCTGCGTAATGAGCCAGACGCAGTCGCTGAAAAACTGGCACGCCGGGGCTTTAAGCTGGATGTAGATAAGCTGCGCGCTCTTGAAGAGCGTCGTAAAGTTCTGCAGGTACAAACTGAAAATCTGCAGGCAGAGCGTAATTCTCGATCGAAATCCATCGGCCAGGCGAAAGCGCGCGGGGAAGACATTGAGCCATTACGCCTGGAAGTGAACAAACTGGGTGAAGAGCTGGATCAGGCGAAAGCGGAGCTGGACGTGCTTCAGGCCGAGATCCGTGATATCGCGCTGGCGATCCCGAACATTCCTGACGATAGCGTACCTGTCGGTAAAGATGAAAACGACAACGTTGAAGTGAAACGCTGGGGCACGCCTCGCGAGTTCGACTTCGAGGTTCGCGATCATGTGACCCTGGGCGAAATGCATGCCGGCCTGGACTTTGCGGCCGCAGTTAAGCTGACCGGTTCTCGCTTCGTTGTGATGAAAGGCCAGATTGCTCATCTGCATCGCGCTCTGGCGCAGTTTATGCTGGATCTGCACACCGAGCAGCACGGCTACAGTGAAACCTACGTCCCGTATCTGGTTAACCACGATACGCTGTACGGTACTGGCCAGCTGCCAAAATTTGCCGGCGATCTGTTCCACACCCGTCCGCTGGACGAGGAAGCTGACAGCAGCAACTACGCGCTGATCCCAACTGCGGAAGTGCCGCTGACTAACCTCGTGCGTGATGAGATCATCGACGAAGACGACCTGCCAATCAAACTGACAGCACACTCTCCGTGCTTCCGTTCTGAAGCGGGTTCTTACGGTCGTGACACGCGTGGTCTGATCCGTATGCACCAGTTCGACAAAGTAGAGATGGTGCAGATTGTCCGCCCGGAAGAGTCGATGGACGCGCTGGAAGAGATGACCGGCCACGCTGAAAAAGTGCTGGAGCTGCTGGGTCTGCCGTACCGTCGTATGGCGCTGTGCACCGGTGATATGGGCTTTGGTGCCTGCAAAACCTTCGACCTGGAAGTCTGGGTTCCTGCCCAGAATACCTACCGTGAAATCTCCTCCTGCTCTAACGTCTGGGATTTCCAGGCGCGTCGTATGCAGGCACGTTGCCGCAGCAAGTCTGACAAGAAAACCCGTCTGGTGCATACCCTGAACGGTTCTGGCCTGGCTGTCGGTCGTACACTGGTTGCCGTGCTGGAAAACTATCAGCAGGCGGACGGTCGTATTGAGATCCCTGAAGTGCTGCGTCCGTACATGAAAGGCCAGCAGTACATCGGTTAATGATTTGACGTGAAACAAAAAAGCGCCTCAGGGCGCTTTTTTTATACCTTAGAATTGATACGACGCAATAACCCCTCCCTCCAAAGTAGTAATACTCCTCCGAATGAAAGTCAGCATAAAAAACTAATAACGAAGTCATTCGTTATATATAAAACTATATAGCGGCATATGCCGCCTCTCTTTTCTATGTGAGCAACCAAAGTGAGTCTCTATGAAAATCAAAGCGCCTGAAGCGTTAATGGCTGCCGAGGTCACTCGCCGTGGGTTGATGAAAACCACGGCAATTGGTGGTCTGGCCGTTGCCAGCAGCGCCTTTACGCTCCCTTTTTCTCGTCTGGTGTCGGCGGCGGATGCACTGTCCCCGACCACCCCGGAAAAAATGGTGTGGAGTGCCTGTACCGTAAACTGCGGTAGCCGTTGTCCACTGCGTATGCATGTGGTGGATGGTGAGATTAAATATGTCGAAACCGATAATACCGGGGACGATAACTACGAGGGGTTACATCAGGTCCGCGCCTGCCTGCGCGGCCGTTCAATGCGTCGTCGCGTTTATAACCCGGACCGCCTGAAGTACCCGATGAAGCGCGTTGGCAAGCGTGGAGAAGGGAAGTTCGAGCGCATTAGCTGGGATGAAGCCTACGACATTATCGCGACGAACATGCAGCGTCTGATCAAAGACTACGGCAACGAATCCATCTATCTGAACTATGGCACCGGGACGCTCGGCGGCACGCTGACCCGCTCCTGGCCACCGGGGAAAACGCTGGTGGCCCGTCTGATGAACTGCTGCGGCGGTTATCTGAACCATTATGGCGACTACTCTTCGGCGCAGATTGCCGCCGGTCTGAACTACACCTACGGCGGCTGGGCAGACGGCAACAGCCCGTCTGATATCGAAAACAGTAAGCTGGTGGTGCTGTTCGGCAACAACCCGGGTGAAACGCGCATGAGCGGTGGCGGGGTAACGTACTACCTCGAACAGGCCCGCGCCAAATCGAATGCCCGCATGATTATTATCGACCCGCGCTATACCGACACCGGAGCAGGGCGTGAAGATGAGTGGATCCCGATTCGTCCAGGCACCGATGCTGCGTTGGTCTCCGCGCTGGCGTGGGTGATGATCACTGAAAATCTGGTCGATCAGCAGTTCCTCGATAAATACTGCGTCGGTTATGACGAGAAAACATTGCCAGCCAGCGCGCCGGCTAATGGCCACTATAAGGCCTATATTCTCGGTCAGGGCAGCGACGGTATTGCCAAAACGCCGGAATGGGCGTCCACCATCACGGGAATTCCGGTAGACCGTATTGTTCAACTGGCACGCGAGATTGGCTCGGCTAAACCGGCCTATATTAGTCAGGGTTGGGGTCCACAGCGTCATGCGAACGGTGAAATTGCCACCCGTGCCATTTCGATGCTCGCCATTCTGACGGGTAACGTGGGCATTCATGGCGGTAACACCGGTGCGCGTGAAGGCTCCTATGAAGTGCCATTTGAACGTATGCCGACACTGGAAAACCCGGTTCAGACCAGTATCTCCATGTTTATGTGGACTGATGCCATTGAACGCGGCCCGGAAATGACTGCGCTGCGTGACGGCGTGCGGGGTAAGGACAAACTGGATGTCCCGATCAAGATGATCTGGAACTACGCCGGAAACTGTCTCATCAACCAGCACTCTGAAATTAACCGCACCCATGAAATCCTGCAGGATGACAAGAAGTGCGAGATGATTGTGGTGATCGACTGCCACATGACTTCTTCGGCAAAATATGCCGATATTATTCTCCCGGACTGCACGGCCTCTGAGCAGATGGATTTCGCGCTGGATGCCTCCTGCGGCAACATGTCCTATGTCATCTTTACCGATCAGGCCATTAAACCTCGCTTTGAGTGCAAAACCATCTATGAGATGACCTCTGAGCTGGCGAAACGTCTTGGCGTTGAGCAGCAATTTACCGAGGGGCGCACGCAGGAAGGGTGGATGCGTCATCTGCATGAACTCTCTCGCAAAGCGATCCCTGACCTCCCGGATTTCGATACCTTCCGTGAGCAGGGGATGTACAAACAGCGTGATCCGGAAGGCCACCACGTGGCGTACAAAGCTTTCCGTGACGATCCGCAGGCCAATCCGCTGACCACGCCATCGGGCAAAATTGAAATTTATTCAGAAGAGCTGGCAAAAATTGCCTCTACCTGGGAGTTGCCGGAAGGGGATGTTATCGATCCGCTGCCGATCTACACGCCGGGCTTTGAAAACTACAACGATCCGCTGACCGCGAAATTCCCGCTGCAGTTGACCGGCTTCCACTACAAAGCGCGTGTTCACTCCACCTATGGCAACGTCGACGTACTGAAAGCTGCCTGCCGTCAGGAGATGTGGATTAACCCGATGGATGCCAAAGCCCGTGGGATCAGCAATGGCGACCGCGTGCGCATCTTTAACGGTCGCGGTGAGGTACACATTGAAGCCAAGGTGACTCCGCGCATGATGCCTGGCGTTGTCGCGCTGGGGGAAGGGGCCTGGTATAGCCCGGATGCGAATCGCATCGACCAGGCAGGCAGTATTAACGTACTGACCACGCAGCGTCCGTCGCCACTGGCGAAGGGCAACCCGTCCCACACGAACCTTGTTCAGGTTGAAAAGGTGTAAGGAGTAACCGATGACAACCCAGTATGGATTTTTTATTGATTCCAGCCGCTGCACCGGGTGCAAAACCTGCGAGCTCGCCTGCAAGGATTACAAAGATTTAACCCCGGACGTCAGCTTCCGCCGTATTTACGAATACGCGGGCGGTGACTGGCAGGAAGACAACGGTGTCTGGCACCAGAACGTGTTTGCCTACTACCTGTCGATTGCCTGCAACCACTGCGAAGACCCGGCCTGCACCAAGGTCTGCCCGAGCGGGGCGATGCACAAGCGTGACGACGGGTTCGTGGTAGTGGATGAAGATGTCTGCATCGGCTGTCGCTACTGCCACATGGCCTGTCCGTACGGTGCCCCGCAGTACAATGCCGCCAAAGGGCATATGACCAAGTGCGACGGCTGCCACACCCGCGTGGCAGACGGCAAAAAGCCGATCTGCGTGGAGTCCTGTCCGCTGCGTGCGCTGGACTTCGGTCCCATCGACGAACTGCGTAAAAAACATGGTCAGCTGGCGGCCGTCGCGCCGCTGCCGTCCGCGCACTTCACGAAGCCAAGCATCGTGATTAAACCTAACGCCAACAGCCGCCCGACAGGGGATACCACCGGCTACCTGGCAAACCCGAAGGAGGTGTGAGATGGGAAGTGGATGGCATGAATGGCCGCTGATGATCTTCACGGTCTTTGGGCAGTGTGTGGCGGGCGGTTTTATTGTCCTCGCGCTGGCGCTGCTGAAAGGGAATCTCACTGCTGAGCAACAACAACGTTTAGTGTTGAGTATGTTTGGCCTGTGGGTGCTGATGGGAATTGGCTTTATTGCCTCTACGCTGCACCTCGGCTCGCCAATGCGCGCGTTCAACTCCCTGAACCGGGTGGGGGCGTCGTCACTCAGTAATGAAATCGCCAGCGGGGCGATCTTCTTTGCTGTGGGTGGGCTGGGTTGGCTGCTGGCAGCACTGAAGAAATTGCCGGCAGGGCTGCGCAGCGTGTGGTTGATTGTCACGATGGTGCTGGGCGTGGTGTTTGTGTGGATGATGGTGCGGGTTTATAACACCATCGACACCGTGCCGACCTGGTACAGCATCTGGACGCCGATGAGCTTCTTCCTGACGCTGTTTATTGGTGGGCCGCTTCTTGGCTTCATGCTGCTGCGCGTCGCGGGTGTTGACGGTTGGGTGATGCGTTTGCTGCCTGTCGTTTCACTGCTGGCGCTGGTGGTGAGCGCAGTCGTCACCCTGATGCAGGGCGCGGAGCTGGCAACCATTCACAGCTCTGTTCAGCAGGCGTCTGCCCTGGTGCCGGCATACGGCTCGCTGATGGCCTGGCGCGTGGTCCTGCTGGTGGCGGCACTGGTGTGCTGGATTGTGCCTCAGCTTAAGGGGTATCAACCCGCGCTGCCGCTCCTGTCACTGGCTTTTGTGCTGGTCCTCGCAGGTGAACTGATCGGCCGCGGTGTGTTCTACGGTTTGCATATGACCGTAGGTATGGCCGTCGCCAGTTAGCGTTGCCGTGGGTGAGATAAAGCCGGGACGGAGCGCCCGGCTTTTTTTATTTTAATCATGAAATTTTTCGACTGACGTTTTGTTTTCACTTCGGGCATTAATAAATAAAAACAGATACATAATTCATATCTATAGCAGGCGTTGCATTAGCAGGATAAGTTTTTTAAATCGACAGGGAACATATCGTGCGTGGCGGTGAAATCAGTGGATTGACTTTGTTTTTGCCAGTGGCATGATGCGCACGAAATCTGAACTTCCTCACGGTTTTTAATCCATGACCATCTATACCCGGCCAGTGCTTTTATTGCTCTGTGGCCTGCTTCTGCTGACCCTGGCGATCGCAGTGTTAAATACGCTCGTCCCGCTGTGGCTCGCCCATGAAAACTTACCGACCTGGCAGGTGGGTATGGTCAGCTCGTCCTTTTTTACCGGTAACCTGCTGGGTACGCTGGTTACAGGAAGCCTGATTAAACGCTTTGGTTTTAACCGCAGCTATTATCTGGCCTCGCTGCTCTTCGCTGTCGGATGTGCCGGGCTGGGCCTGATGGTCGGCTTCTGGAGCTGGATGGTATGGCGCTTTATCGCCGGAGTGGGTTGCGCGATGATTTGGGTGGTGGTTGAAAGCGCGCTGATGTGCAGCGGCACGTCACGTAACCGCGGACGCCTGCTGGCAGCCTATATGATGGTTTATTACATCGGTACCGTGCTTGGTCAACTGATGGTGAGCAAACTGCCAACCGACCTGATGAGCGTTCTGCCGTGGGTGACGGGAATGGTGCTGGCGGCAATCCTGCCGCTGCTCTTTACGCGCATTGTGAACCAGAACAGCGAACACCAGGAAGCAACCCACGTCTGGCCAATGCTGAGACTGCGTCAGGCGCGCCTTGGGGTTAACGGCTGTATTATCTCCGGAATTGTGCTTGGTTCACTGTATGGCCTGATGCCGCTTTATCTGAACCATCAGGGCGTCAGCGATTCCGGGATTGGGTTCTGGATGGCGGTGATGGTGAGTGCGGGGATTGTCGGTCAGTGGCCGATTGGACGCCTGGCCGATCGCTTTGGTCGCCTGCTGGTGCTGCGTGTTCAGGTTTTCGTGGTGATCATGGGCTGTCTCGCCATGCTCAGCAATGCGGCGATGGCGCCTGCGCTGTTTATTCTGGGTGCCGCAGGTTTTACGCTCTATCCGGTCGCGATGGCCTGGGCCTGTGAGAAAGTTGAACACCACCAGTTAGTGGCAATGAACCAGGCGTTGTTACTGAGCTATACCATCGGCAGCCTGCTGGGACCGACCTTTACCGCGATGCTGATGCAGAATTACTCCGACAATTTGCTGTTTATTATGATCGCCAGCGTATCGTTTATTTATCTCTTAATGCTGCTGCGCAAAGTGGGAGAACACCCGACGCCTGTGGCGCATGCCTGATTAATAAAAAGCCAGTCGATGACTGGCTTTTTTGTCCCCATCACATATAAGACTTTTACGTATTGTTTGTTTATTGCACCAGGCGATAATTCAGGTGAGTTATATCACTAAAAGGCAACAATCATGTCTACTCGTCGTTTTACCACTACCGCTCTGGCAGTAGTGTTGTCTTTAACGTTTGCTGCAGCTCCGGTCATGGCTAACCCGGGTAACGGGAATGGCAGTGGTCACGGGAACAGTGGCGGACAAGGTAATGGCGGCAGTCACGGCAATTCCAGTAGTCATGGCAACGGAAATTCCGGTACCCACGGTAATAAACAAAATAACGGTCAGGAAAATCCAGGTAAATCGAATAAAAGCGTCAGTGACGATGTCGACGCCCGTGTGAGCTTCGATCATGCCCGTCACCTGGCACTCAATTACGGCTTAACAGGTTATGAGTCACTGCCTCCGGGTATTGCGAAAAACCTCGCACGCGGTAAACCGCTCCCTCCGGGCATTGCGAAGAAAACCGTGCCGGCTTCTATGCTGGGCCAGCTTCCTTCCTATCCTGGCTATGAATGGCGTGTCGTCGGTGACGATCTGGTCTTAATTGCGCTGAGTACTGCGGTTGTGACCACCATTATTAATGGCGTCTTCAGATAATATAAAAAAGGCCCGGTTCTCACCGGGCCTTTTCTTAATACATTACCTTGTGGCCGTACTGTTCAAGAATACCTTTCACGCGTTCCATCGTCTCTTTCTTCGGCGGCTTAACGCCATCGAGTTTATATTCTTCCCCCATGGCGACCCACTTGTGTTTACCCAGTTCGTGGTAGGGCAGAAGCTCAATTTTCTCAACGTTGCCCATATCGCGGGTAAATTCTCCCAGCCGATGCGCGGAATCGTCATCATCTGACCAGCCAGGTACAACAACATAGCGGATCCAGGTTTTGATGCCTTTCCCGGAGATGTATTTGGCGAACTCCAGCGTACGGTGGTTGGAAACACCCACCAGATTCTGGTGGATCTCATCGTTCATCTGTTTGAGATCGAGCATCACCAGGTCGGTGACGTCGAGCAGTTCATCAATGACCGGATCGTAGCGGCGGACAAAACCGTTTGTATCGAGACAGGTATGAATGCCTTCTTTGCGACAGGCGCGGAACCAGTCGCGCACGAATTCGGCCTGCAGAATGGCTTCACCGCCGGAAGCGGTTACGCCGCCGCCGGATGCGTTCATAAAGTGACGATAGGTCACCACCTCTTTCATCAGTTCTTCGACGGTCACTTCTTTGCCGCCGTGCGTATCCCAGGTGTCACGGTTATGGCAGTAAAGGCAGCGCATCAGGCAGCCCTGGAAAAAGGTGATAAAGCGGATACCCGGGCCATCGACAGTGCCACAGGATTCAAAGGAGTGAATGCGACCAATAATTGACATTGCGGTGATATCTCCAGCATCGGCCCGTCCGGGGCCTGTGTATGCACAGCTCAAAACCGGCTGTGTTTAAGTCTGTTTTGGCTGTTATCCATAGAGTATAGATAGCGGACAAAAGAGACTGTGATGGAGAGAGTGTTAAAAAGGCCCCACGTATGTGGAGCCTTTATTGTACGCCTTTTAACGCGTGATTTCAGTCAATTCCACTTACATGGACTGAGTGAAAGTACGGGTGATAACGTCCTGCTGCTGTTCTTTCGTCAGGGAGTTAAAACGTACTGCGTAGCCGGAGACACGGATGGTCAGCTGAGGATATTTCTCAGGGTGTTCCATCGCATCAAGCAGCATTTCACGGTTCATTACGTTCACGTTCAGGTGCTGACCACCTTCAATGGACGCTTCGTGGTGGAAGTAACCATCCATCAGACCCGCGAGGTTAGTTTTACGTACTTCGTCGTCTTTACCCAGCGCATTTGGCACGATAGAGAAGGTGTAAGAGATACCATCTTTCGCGTAAGCAAACGGCAGTTTAGCAACGGAGGTCAGAGAGGCAACAGCACCTTTCTGGTCACGACCGTGCATTGGGTTAGCACCAGGACCGAATGGCGCACCTGCGCGACGACCGTCTGGGGTGTTACCGGTTTTCTTACCATACACAACGTTAGACGTGATGGTCAGAACAGACTGAGTCGGGATAGCGTTACGGTAAGTGGTCAGCTTCTGAATTTTCTTCATGAAACGTTCAACCAGGTCAACCGCCATGTCATCAACGCGAGAGTCGTTGTTACCAAACTGCGGATATTCGCCTTCGATTTCGAAGTCAACAGCCAGACCGTCTTCGTCACGAATTGGTTTAACTTTCGCATATTTGATTGCAGACAGGGAGTCAGCCGCAACGGACAGACCTGCGATACCACACGCCATGGTGCGGATAACGTCACGGTCATGCAGCGCCATCAGAGAGGCTTCGTAGCTGTACTTGTCGTGCATATAGTGGATAACGTTCAGGGCAGTGACGTACTGTTTAGCCAGCCAGTCCATGAAGTGATCCATACGCTCCATGACTTCATCGAAGTTCAGAACGTCGCCTTTGATTGGTTCAGACTTAGGACCAACCTGCATTTTCAGTTTTTCATCAACGCCGCCGTTGATTGCGTACAGCATGGTTTTCGCCAGGTTTGCACGCGCACCGAAGAACTGCATTTGTTTACCAACAACCATTGGGCTTACGCAGCATGCGATAGCGTAGTCATCGTTGTTGAAGTCCGGACGCATCAGGTCATCGTTCTCGTACTGCAGAGAAGAGGTGTCGATGGACACTTTAGCGGCGAATTTCTTGAAGTTCAGAGGCAGTTTTTCAGACCACAGAACGGTGATGTTCGGCTCCGGAGAAGGACCCATGGTGTACAGGGTGTTCAGGAAGCGGAAGCTGTTTTTGGTAACCAGAGTACGGCCATCAACACCCATACCACCGATAGATTCCGTTGCCCAGATTGGGTCACCAGAGAACAGCTCATCGTATTCAGGGGTACGCAGGAAGCGAACCATACGCAGTTTCATGACCAGGTGGTCAATCATTTCCTGAGCGTCTTGCTCGGTGATTTTGCCCGCTTTCATATCACGTTCGATGTAAGCATCCAGGAAGGTGGATACACGACCGAAGGACATTGCTGCACCGTTCTGAGACTTAACAGCGGCCAGGTAGCCGAAGTAGGTCCACTGGATAGCTTCCTGAGCGTTGGTTGCAGGACCAGAGATATCGCAGCCATATTTAGCCGCCATTTCTTTGATCTGACCCAGCGCGCGATGCTGTTCAGCGATTTCTTCACGCAGACGGATAGTCGCTTCCAGGTTTACACCGTTTTCCAGATCAGACTGCAGGGAAACAAACTGCGCGTATTTGTCTTTCATCAGGAAGTCGATACCGTACAGCGCAACGCGACGGTAGTCACCGATGATACGGCCACGGCCATAGGCATCTGGCAGACCAGTCAGAACGCCAGATTTACGGCAATTCAGAATGTCTTTGGTGTAAACATCGAATACACCCTGGTTGTGGGTTTTGCGGTATTCGGTGAAGATTTTTTTCAGCATTGGGTCCAGCTCGCGGTTATACGCTTTGCAGGAACCTTCAACCATTTTGATACCACCGAACGGGATGATCGCACGTTTCAGTGGTGCTTCAGTCTGCAGACCAACGATTTTCTCAAGGGCTTTGTTAATGTAGCCAGCATCGTGAGAAGTGATGGTAGAAGCAACGGAGGTGTCAAAATCAACTGGCGCGTGAGTGCGGTTTTCCAGTTTTACGCCTTCCATTACGCTGTCCCACAGCTTGGTGGTCGCGTCAGTTGCACCAGCCAGGAAGGATTCGTCACCTTCATACGGGGTATAGTTTTTCTGAATGAAGTCACGTACGTTTACTTCATTCTGCCAGTCACCTTTCGCAAAACCTTCCCAGGCTGTGGCTAACTTTTCATTAAGCTCGGACATGTAACACCTACCTTCTTAAGTGGATTTTTTATTTACTGCCTGAGATAACCATCAATGATGGTCGTCGCCACGCAGGTAAATGACCCAGTATGTCAACCCAACTAACAGACCCCCACCGATAATGTTCCCGATAGTGACAGGGATCAGGTTATCAGTAATGAAATTCATAATAGTCAGGTGAGAGAAACTTTCCGGGGTTGAACCAACAGCAGTCCAGAACTCCGGGCTTGCAAAGTTGCGGATTACAATTCCCATTGGGATCATAAACATGTTCGCAATACTGTGCTCGAAGCCGCTGGCAACAAACATCGCAACCGGCAGAACCATAATCATGGCTTTATCCATCAGGCTACGACCCGAGTAGCTCATCCAGACAGCCAGGCAGACCATCAGGTTAGCGAGGATGCCGAGAGCAACGGCTTCGATAAATGTGTGGTGCATTTTGTGGTCTGCGGTCTGCAGGACGTTGAGTCCCCAGCCACCGTTGGCGGTCATATACTCGCCAGAGAGCCACATCAACAGAACAAAGAGCAGACAGCCAATCAGGTTGCCAACATAGACATTAAGCCAGTTGCGCGCCAGTTGACCCCAGGTAATTCTTCCGCTGGCTTTTGCCACGACAATCAACACTGTAGAAGTGAAGAGGTCGGCGCCGCAGATGACGCAAAGAATCAGTCCCAGTGAGAAGCAAATACCGCCAATCAGTTTCGCCATGCCGAAAGGCATCGCGGCAGTACCGGTGGTGGCAGTGATGTAGAAGACAAACGCGATAGAGATGAACACACCAGCCGTGATCGCCAGATAGAACGTCTTCATCGGGTGTTTCGTTGCTTTATAGACACCCGCTTCTTCGGCAACTTTGGCCATAGCAGCTGGGAGTAAAAGATCAAAAGGGTTGTCAGCTTTCACACTAACTCTCTCTTTATTAAGTCGGCGACGAGATACTAACAAAGCATTATAGAAGAGAAATTGATATAGATCATATCTCGCCTGGCTTATAGGCCCGCAATGTGTATGGATTTACAGCAAAAGCGGAGTAAGTATTTGATTATCCGTATAAAAATAAATTTTAAAAGTTATGAAAAGAGTTGAATTATTTCTTTCGGCCACCTCTGCAACAGTTAATTAATATGGAGTAATTACCATAAAAAGTAACAGTAAAGCCCAGGTAAATATTATTATATTTACCCATATTTAACTTTATTATTACAATCAACAGTCATTGCCGAAAAAAATAAAAAACGGGGCAATGAAATTGCCCCGTAATATAGCCCAGACGATTGAATACGCCTACAGCTGATAATGTTATATGCGCTTATTTTGACCAGTAAGCGGATTTCGCCTTCTGCAATTTTTCATACGCTTTCAGCAGAGACTGATGTGCCGGGAAGGCTTTCAGATCGCTATCCACAGCCTGAAGACCGTAGAACGGCGCTTCACCGCTCAGTGCTGCGCTGGCGGCTTCAACGGCGTCAGCACCGTACATGCGAACAAACGCATTCAGGTATTGCAGCGGCTGACGATCTTCTTCCTGCGCGAGAAGCAGCAGGGTTTGCAGGCAGCGATAGTAGTTAGTGCGCTCGGCAGAGAAGACAGACTGGTTAAACTCCATAGTCCACTCGGTCCAGGCCAGAGCCTGATCCAGATCGCCGCCAGCCAGTGCCAGCATTGCTTTCAGCTCACCAATACGCAGGGTATACCAGCCGTTATCTTTACCGGTCGCCAGACCCAGCAGCTCGCGTACGCGGGTGAAGTCATCATGGCCTTCTTCGTCCAGTTGCGCGATCAGGTTCAGGTAATCTTCTTTTTCCCATTCGCTGCCCGGCAAGGCCAGCAGGGTTTCACGCAGGTGCGCGCCCATGCTGTTGTTCGCCAGCCACAGATCTTCTGCCGGATAGATGTCGGACATGCCCGGCACCAGAATGCGGCAGGCGTACACGCCTAGGTGTTCGTAGTCAGCGATGTAGACTTCTTTATCTTCCGCCTTAAAGATAGCCATCAGCGTGGCGAACTCTTCTTCGGTGGTACCTGCAAAGCTCCAGTCGACGAACGGATAGTCCGCGTCCTGCTTAAACAGATCCCAGGAGATCAAACCGCTGGAGTCGATGAAGTGGGTTTCAAGGTTGGTGTGCTCGGCCACTTCTTCATCGTCAAAGGTCGGTGGCGTAAACACGTCCAGATCTTTCAGGCCACGGCCCTGCAGTAACTCGGTGACGGTACGCTCCAGCGCCACGCCAAAGTCAGGGTGCGCGCCGAAAGAGGCGAAGCAGGTTCCGTTTTCAGGGTTAAACAGCACCACACAGATAACCGGGTATTTACCGCCCAGTGAGCCGTCATAGGCAAAGATTGGGAAACCTTCCGCTTCCAGCCTGGCGATGGATTCCACCACGCCCGGGTAGCGCGCCAGCACGTCAGCCGGAATTTCAGGCAGGCTGATGGATTCGGCAATGATGCGGTTTTTAATGTGGCGTTCGAAGACTTCAGACAGCCCCTGTACGCGCGCTTCATTACGGGTATTACCGGCAGACATACCGTTGGACACGTACAGGTTGCCAACGATGTTCATCGGGATATAGACGGTCTGCTCATCAGACTGACGCGTGAACGGCAGGGCGCAGATACCACGATCCTCATTGCCGGACTGCAGATCGATCAGCATGCTGGCGGTCAGTTCGTTTTCCGGATCGTAGAACGCACGCAGACGCGCGTCGAGAATGCCTTCCGGCAGCGCGTCGTCTTCAGGCAGCGGGAACCATTTTTCGTTTGGATAGTGCACAAACGGGCCGTTGGCGATGGTTTCACCCAGCCAGAAATCGGCGAAGAAATAGTTGGTCGACAGACGTTCAAAATACTCACCCAGCGCAGAGGCCAGTGCCGCTTTTTTTGTCGCGCCTTTACCGTTGGTAAAGCACAGGGCACACTCTTTATCGCGAATATGCACGGACCAGACATGAGGCACCGGGTTGAGCCAGGAGGCTTCTTCGATATTAAAGCCCAGGTCGGTCAGTTTCTGCTGGAAGCGAGCGATGGAATCTTCCAGAGCGGCGTCTTTGCCGGGGATAAACGTTTGAGTCATGGCGTTCACTTTTATCGTACGTAAAGCGCGCAATGATACGGGTTTTGCGTGACAGGTGCTATCTTCGGCGAAAATAAAAGACTCGACTATGCTTACAGACAGTAACTTACTGTTAAGGCATAGAAAAATGAAAGCATTTGATCTCCAGCGGATGGCGTTTGATAAAGTTCCTCCCGAATTTTTGGGCGAAGTGGCCCTGCGCAGCCTGTATACCTTTGTATTGGTCTTTCTGTTTCTCAAAATCACCGGGCGGCGTGGCGTCCGGCAGATGTCCCTCTTTGAGGTGCTGATTATTCTGACGCTGGGTTCAGCGGCGGGGGATGTCGCCTTTTACGACGATGTGCCGATGGTGCCGGTCTTTATCGTTTTTGTCTCACTGGCGCTACTTTACCGGCTTGTCATGTGGCTGATGTCGAAAAGTGAAAAGCTGGAAGATCTTCTCGAAGGGAAGCCGGTGGTTATCGTCGAGAACGGGCGGCTGGCCTGGGAAAATGTACAGAGTGCCAACATGACCGAGTTCGAGTTTTTTATGGAACTGCGTCTGAATAGCGTTGAACAACTCGGGCAGGTGCGGCTGGCAATCATGGAAACGAACGGGCAAATCAGCGTCTATTACTATGCTGACGACGAGGTGAAGCCGGGGCTCTGTATTCTGCCGGATATGCTTATTGAGCGTTTCACGACCGTGCCTGAGTCAGGCGAATATGCCTGTATAAGATGTAGCCATGTTGTGGCGATGCAACCGGGCGATCATCAATTATGTCCCCGCTGTACAAATCCGGAATGGACGAAGGTTAGCCGGGCCAAACGCCTTACCTGACAGCCATATTGTCGGTTTTGCCGCAGTGAGATGGCAGATTGTATTGTGTGACGCGGGACACATTTCACCGGTCATAAGTTTTAGACATTGCGGCGCGTGTCACTGAATGATAAAACCGATATCCACAGTTATAACTTATTGCTTTTAGCGTGGTGAGGGGAAATGGCTCAAGTCTTTAATTTCAGTTCAGGTCCGGCGATGTTGCCGGCAGACGTGCTTAAACAGGCTCAACAGGAACTTTGTGACTGGAACGGTCTGGGTACGTCGGTGATGGAAATCAGCCACCGTGGTAAAGAGTTTATTCAGGTGGCGGAAGAGGCAGAAAAGGATTTTCGCGATCTGCTGAACATTCCCTCAAACTACAAAGTTTTGTTCTGCCACGGCGGTGGCCGCGGTCAGTTTGCTGGCGTCCCGCTGAATATCCTCGGCGACAAAACCACGGCAGACTACGTTGATGCGGGTTACTGGGCGGCAAGTGCGGTTAAAGAAGCCAAAAAGTACTGCTCGCCAAATGTTATCGACGCCAAAATTACCGTTGATGGCCTGCGTGCCGTGAAGCCGATGAGCGAGTGGCAGCTCTCTGATAACGCTGCGTATCTGCACTATTGCCCAAACGAAACCATCGACGGGATTGCCATCGACGAGACCCCGAACTTCGGTAAAGACGTGGTGGTTGCAGCCGATTTCTCCTCTACCATTTTGTCCGCGCCAATTGACGTCAGCCGCTACGGTGTTATCTATGCGGGTGCGCAGAAAAATATCGGTCCGGCGGGTTTGACGATCGTCATCGTGCGCGAAGATTTGCTGGGTAAAGCCCATCAGTCTTGCCCGTCTATTCTGGATTATACGGTCCTCAACGATAACGACTCCATGTTCAACACCCCCCCTACGTTTGCCTGGTACCTCTCTGGCCTGGTCTTTAAATGGCTCAAGCAAAACGGCGGCGTGGCGCAGATGGACAAAATCAATCAGCAGAAAGCCGACCTGCTGTATGGCGTGATCGATAAGAGCGATTTCTACCGTAACGATGTCGCGAAAGCTAACCGCTCTCGTATGAATGTGCCGTTCCAGCTGGCGGACAGCAACCTGGATAAAGTCTTCCTTGAAGCGTCCTTCGCTGCAGGCCTGCATGCGCTGAAAGGCCACCGTGTTGTAGGCGGTATGCGTGCCTCTATCTATAACGCGATGCCGCTGGAAGGGGTTAAAACCCTGACCGATTTCATGATCGACTTCGAACGTCGCCACGGTTAATTACGCTGTTTTTCACCCCCGTAGCCCTGCTGCGGGGTTTTTATTATGTTGAGTTGAGAGTTAAGTTTCATGGAATCCCTGACGTTACAACCTATCGCGCGGGTAGATGGCACCATTAATCTGCCTGGTTCAAAAAGTGTCTCGAACCGCGCTCTGCTGCTGGCAGCTCTGGCAAACGGCACCACCGTCCTCACAAACCTGCTGGACAGCGATGACGTGCGCCATATGCTCAATGCGCTGAAAGCGTTGGGAGTTCATTACACGCTGTCTGACGACCGCACCCGCTGTGAAGTGACCGGCAACGGCGGCGCGTTACGCTCGGCTGAAGAGCGTGAACTGTTTCTGGGTAATGCGGGGACGGCGATGCGCCCGCTGGCGGCGGCCCTGTGCCTGGGCAGCAACAATATTGTGCTGACCGGTGAGCCACGCATGAAAGAGCGTCCCATTGGTCATCTGGTGGATGCCCTTCGTCAGGGCGGCGCGCAAATTGAGTATCTGGAGCAGGAAAATTACCCGCCTCTGCGTCTGCGCGGTGGTTTCAATGGCGGTAACGTCGACGTGGATGGCAGCGTCTCCAGCCAGTTCCTGACGGCTCTGCTGATGACTGCGCCGCTGGCACCACAGGATACGGTCATCACCATCAAAGGCGACCTGGTCTCTAAACCGTACATTGATATTACGCTGCACCTGATGAAAACCTTCGGTGTTGAGGTGGAGAACCGCGCTTATCAGCAATTCGTGGTTCGCGCTGCGCAGCAGTACCAGTCTCCGGGTCATTACCTTGTGGAAGGCGATGCTTCGTCTGCCTCCTATTTCCTGGCGGCAGGGGCGATTAAGGGCGGTACGGTGAAAGTGACCGGCATTGGCCGTAACAGCGTTCAGGGCGATATCCATTTTGCTGACGTGCTGGAAAAAATGGGCGCAACGATTACCTGGGGCGATGATTTCATCTCCTGCACCCATGGTGAGCTGAACGCTATCGATATGGACATGAACCATATCCCGGATGCGGCGATGACCATTGCCACGGCGGCGCTCTTCGCAAAAGGCACCACGACGCTGCGTAACATTTACAACTGGCGCGTAAAAGAGACTGACCGTCTGTTCGCGATGGCGACCGAACTGCGTAAAGTGGGCGCCGAAGTGGAGGAGGGCGAAGACTACATCCGCGTCACGCCTCCGGCAAAACTGCAGTTTGCGGAAATCGGCACCTATAACGATCACCGCATGGCAATGTGCTTCTCGCTGGTGGCGCTCTCCGATACGCCGGTGACCATTCTCGACCCGAAATGTACGGCGAAAACCTTCCCGGACTACTTCGAGCAATTGGCGCGTATCAGTACCCCTGCCTGATTTACCTTCGCGCCAGCCTCTGTGCTGGCGCGCTTACACCGTTCCCACTCATTGACGTGATGATCTACACTTCTGAAGATGTGCGCCTGCCGCCTGCAAGCAACGCGAACGATGTAGAAGTATCATTGCGCAATAATTCTTCATCTAAATACCTGTAATTCGCGTTTTTGCACACAACGTTAACGATTGTGGGCATTGGCGCGTATAATGCGCGGCGTTTACGTTAACGGTATGCCTGTTTAAGGAGATAAAGATGACGGCAATTGCCCCGGTCATAACCATTGATGGCCCAAGCGGTGCAGGAAAGGGCACCTTGTGCAAGGCAATGGCGGAAGCATTGCAATGGCATCTGCTGGACTCTGGTGCTATTTACCGCGTGTTAGCGCTTGCGGCGCTGCATCACCATGTTGATGTGGCCTCCGAAGACGCGCTGGTTCCGCTGGCTACCCATCTTGATGTTCGCTTTATCTCAACCAACGGAAATCTGGAAGTGATTCTCGAAGGTGAAGATGTCAGCGGTGAAATTCGGACTCAGGACGTGGCGAATGCCGCGTCACAGGTTGCCGCTTTCCCGCGCGTGCGTGAAGCACTGCTGCGCCGTCAACGCGCCTTCCGTGAACTGCCTGGCCTGATCGCGGACGGGCGTGACATGGGAACCGTTGTCTTCCCTGATGCGCCAGTGAAAATTTTCCTTGACGCCTCCTCGGAAGAACGGGCTCAACGCCGCATGCTTCAGTTGCAGGAAAAGGGGTTTAGTGTTAACTTTGATCGCCTTTTGTCCGAGATAAAAGAGCGCGATGACCGCGATCGTAACCGCGCCGTCGCCCCACTTGTTCCTGCAGAAGATGCATTAGTTCTGGATTCAACCAGTTTAACTATTGAGCAAGTGATTGAAAAAGCGCTACAATATGCGCGCCAAAAACTGGCACTCGCGTAATTGCGACCGATTTAGCAGTACCCCCGCTGCAATGGATTGACGGCGGGTATGTGAAACAACCCCATCCGGCACGGAGCCAGGTGGACGTTATATTAACCTGAAGATTAAACATGACTGAATCTTTTGCTCAACTATTTGAAGAATCCTTAAAAACAATCGAAACCCGTCCGGGTTCCATCGTTCGTGGTGTTGTTGTTGCTATCGACAAAGACGTAGTACTGGTTGACGCCGGTCTGAAATCTGAGTCCGCCATTCCGGCAGAGCAGTTCAAAAACGCCCAGGGCGAGCTGGAAATCCAGGTTGGTGACGAAGTTGACGTTGCTCTGGATGCAGTAGAAGACGGCTTCGGCGAAACCCTGCTTTCCCGTGAAAAAGCTAAACGTCACGAAGCTTGGATCACGCTGGAAAAAGCTTACGAAGAAGCTGAAACTGTGGTCGGTGTTATCAACGGCAAAGTTAAAGGTGGCTTCACTGTTGAGCTGAATGGTATTCGTGCGTTCCTGCCAGGTTCTCTGGTAGACGTTCGTCCAGTCCGTGACACCCTGCACCTCGAAGGCAAAGAGCTTGAGTTCAAAGTAATCAAGCTGGACCAGAAGCGTAACAACGTTGTTGTATCCCGTCGTGCCGTTATCGAATCCGAAAACAGCGCAGAACGCGATCAGCTGCTGGAAAACCTGCAGGAAGGCATGGAAGTCAAAGGTATCGTTAAGAACCTCACTGACTACGGCGCATTCGTTGACCTGGGCGGCGTTGATGGCCTGCTGCACATCACCGACATGGCGTGGAAACGCGTTAAGCACCCAAGCGAAATCGTGAACGTGGGCGACGAAATCACTGTTAAAGTGCTGAAGTTCGACCGCGAGCGTACTCGTGTATCCCTCGGCCTGAAACAGCTGGGCGAAGATCCATGGGTAGCTATCGCTAAGCGTTACCCAGAAGGTACTAAACTGACTGGTCGCGTTACCAACCTGACTGACTACGGCTGCTTCGTTGAAATCGAAGAAGGCGTTGAAGGCCTGGTGCACGTTTCCGAAATGGACTGGACCAACAAAAACATCCACCCATCCAAAGTTGTTAACGTTGGTGATGTAGTGGAAGTTATGGTTCTGGATATCGACGAAGAACGTCGTCGTATCTCCTTGGGCCTGAAACAGTGCAAAAACAACCCATGGCAGCAGTTCGCGGAAACCCACAACAAGGGTGACCGTGTTGAAGGTAAAATCAAGTCTATCACTGACTTCGGTATCTTCATCGGCCTGGACGGCGGCATCGATGGCCTGGTTCACCTGTCTGACATCTCCTGGAACGTTGCAGGCGAAGAAGCAGTTCGTGAATACAAAAAAGGCGACGAAATCGCTGCAGTTGTTCTGCAGGTTGACGCAGAGCGTGAACGTATCTCCCTGGGCGTTAAACAGCTCGCAGAAGATCCGTTCAACAACTGGGTTGCACTGAACAAGAAAGGCGCAATCGTAAACGGTAAAGTCACTGCAGTTGACGCTAAAGGCGCAACCGTAGAACTGGCTGACGGCGTTGAAGGTTACCTGCGCGCTTCTGAAGCTTCACGTGACCGCGTTGAAGATGCCACTCTGGTTCTGAACGTTGGTGACGACGTTGAAGCTAAGTTCACCGGTGTTGACCGTAAGAACCGTGCAATCAGCCTGTCTGTTCGTGCTAAAGACGAAGCTGATGAGAAAGATGCAATCGCCACTGTTAACAAACAGGAAGATGCAAACTTCTCTAACAACGCAATGGCTGAAGCTTTCAAAGCAGCTAAAGGCGAGTAATATCAGGTTGTCCGCATCATTTTGAGCTGTAACGCATTTACAGCGAGAAGGATGAGGAGCAAACTTGACAGATTAGAGGATTCGTCCTGTAATCAATAACAAAGGGCGGCTACGGCCGCCCTTGTTTAATGAGCTGTTCAGCTAATTGGTTTGAAAGGAACCGGAGGAATCATGACCAAGTCAGAATTGATTGAAAGACTTGCCAGTCAGCAACCGCATATCCCTGCGAAAGCAGTGGAGGATGCCGTAAAAGAGATGCTGGAGCATATGGCCTCCACTCTTGCCCAGGGCGAGCGCATTGAAATCCGCGGTTTCGGTAGTTTTTCTCTGCACTATCGTGCTCCACGTACCGGGCGTAACCCGAAAACTGGCGATAAAGTCGAACTGGAAGGTAAGTACGTTCCACACTTTAAGCCGGGTAAAGAACTGCGCGATCGCGCCAACATTTACGGCAACTGAGTTTAGCCATCAGCGCTAAACTGGGTTCGAAAGAAAGCACCTGCGGGTGCTTTTTTTGTGCCTGCCGCTTTTATTCTGAAGATGCCGCGCAATTTTCCTTTTGTTTTCTGCAAAC
Organism: Enterobacter sp. BNK-18; assembly: GCF_047456135.1. Taxonomy (NCBI): domain Bacteria; kingdom Pseudomonadati; phylum Pseudomonadota; class Gammaproteobacteria; order Enterobacterales; family Enterobacteriaceae; genus Enterobacter; species Enterobacter sp. BNK-18. The sequence continues at coordinate 724,727 of NZ_CP179899.1, forward strand.
GGATAAAAATGTTTCAGCGCCCGCTGTAAACCGCGTTTCTTCTGGCTGACGACTCACCCTGCCTGCTTCCATACTGTCACCCTCAAACAGGGAGGTAGTAATGGGCATTCCCGCGATAAGTTTTTGCGCCATTCTGGCGATCATGCCGTTACTCTGGTTACCCGTCCTGCCTGAACGTCATACCGTGTGGGTAATGATAGCCAGTGGGATAGCGCTGGCCGCCCAGCGATACAACGTCCTGAAGTATATGGGGATCATGGTGTTATTTTGTGCCTGGGGTCTTCTTGCTGCGCAGGAAAGCGTCTGGCCGATGCAACATTTAACGACGGGAGCAGTGCAGGCAGAGATAGAAATCACGGCCACCGATGGTGCAACAATGCATAAGGGCAACATTCTGCGTGTCGATGGTCAACGCTGGTGGGCATCCACGGGCGTGACGCTGTATGGCAATTACCTGCCGCAAAAGGTGTGTGCCGGTCAGCGCTGGGCCATGACGCTCAGGCTCCGGCCTGTGCATGGCGAGCTAAACGACGGGGGATATGATCCCCAGCGAAGCGCCTTTGCCCGACACCAGACGCTCAGCGGACGTTTCACGCAGGCGAAAATCGTCGATGAAAACTGCAGCTTGCGTGCTCAGTACCTGATGTCACTGCAACAGCGACTTTCTGCTTTTCACTGGGGCGCGGTTATGCTTGGGCTGGGGATGGGGGAACGTCTGGAGGTGCCCCGGGAAATTAAAGATCTGATGCGCGACACCGGCACGTTGCACCTGATGGCAATTTCGGGTCTGCATATTGCGCTGGCCGCATCCATCGTCTGGTTACTTGCGCGTGGGCTTCAGTTTTTGATGCCGGGCCACTGGATCCACTGGCAGATTCCTCTCCTGGCCGGGTTGCTCTTTGCCGCTTTCTACGCCTGGCTTACCGGGCTGCAACCGCCCGCATTGCGAACGGTTATCGCACTTGCCGTGCTGGCGGCATTGCGCATTGGCGCCCGTCAGTGGTCTCCCTGGCAGGTGTGGTGTTGCTGTATCGCGGCAATCCTGATAAGCGATCCCTTAGCCGTGCTTTCTCAAAGTCTGGCCCTTTCAGCTTTTGCCGTCGCCGCGCTGATTTTCTGGTTTCAGTGGCTGCCTCTTCCTCGCGGGCACCGGGTTCGCTGGTTACAGCCTCTGGTGAATCTGCTTTATCTGCAAACCGGCATGTTGCTTCTGCTCATGCCATTACAGGTGCTGATTTTTCATGGGTTTAGCCTCTCTTCCCTGGTGGCTAATCTCTTTGCCGTCCCCCTGGTCACTTTTGTCTGCGTACCGCTGATCCTGGCCGGAATGTTGCTTCATCTGTTGCCGCTGACGGCGCTGGAAAGTGCCCTCTGGTTTGCAGCCGATAAATCCCTGGGGGGGTTGTTCTGGATGCTGATGCGCCTGCCGGATGGCTGGCAGAATGTAGATGAACGATGGCAATACCTGACGTTATTGCCCTGGCTTGCCATTATCGGCTGGCGCTTTCATGCCTTGAAATCCGTTCCTGCAGTGTGTCTGGCAGGGAGTATCTTACTGGCATTTCCGCTTTGGCGAACGGTGAGGAGTGAGGGCTGGACACTGCATATGCTGGATGTGGGGCAGGGACTGGCAATGGTCATTGAACGCCATGGCAAAGCCCTTCTTTATGATACCGGGCTCGCCTGGCCGGGTGGTGATAGCGCCCGGCAGTTGATCATTCCGTGGCTACGCTGGCACCATTTGCAACCAGAAGGCGTCATTCTCAGTCATAAGCATCTCGACCATGCGGGCGGCCTGGCGACGCTGCAAAAAACATGGCCCACGTTATGGATAAGAAGCCCGTTAGATCGGGCGGAGCATCGGCCTTGTTTTCGCGGGCAGAGATGGATATGGGAGGGGTTAACCTTCACCGTCCACTGGCCACCTGAGGGCTATTCCGAAAGGGGGAACAATCGCTCCTGTGTGGTAAAAATCGACGATGGTGAGCAGAGTGCGTTGCTTACGGGGGATATTGAAGCGCCAGCGGAACAGACTATGCTTAGCCATTACTGGCGTCATCTGACGTCCACTGTAATACAGGTACCCCATCATGGCAGCAATACGTCTTCATCATTGCCACTGGTGCAGCGGGTGGATGGGAGGATCGCGCTCGATTCTGCGGCCCGCTATAACGCATGGCATTTTCCGTCGGCAAAAGTTATCAGACGTTATCGAAAAGAGGGCTATATCTGGCACGATACCCCCCATTCTGGACAAATATCGGTGACATTCTCGCAACATCGATGGCAAATACAGCGCGTACGTGATGAATATTTACCGCGTTGGTATCATCAGTGGTTTGGCGCGCCCGGAGATAACGGGTAGAATATGCGGCTATTTCAACAGATGCTGGTTTTTTGAATGCATAACGACAAAGATCTCTCCACGTGGCAAACCTTCCGCCGACTCTGGCCGATGATTGCACCTTTTAAAGCAGGCTTGATCGTGGCGGGTGTAGCGTTAGTCCTCAACGCAGCCAGCGATACGTTTATGTTATCGCTTCTCAAACCGTTACTGGATGACGGTTTTGGTAAAACAGATCGCTCAGTGCTGATATGGATGCCACTGGTGGTTATTGGACTGATGATCTTACGCGGTATCACCAGCTACATTTCGAGCTACTGTATCTCCTGGGTTTCCGGGAAAGTCGTTATGACCATGCGCCGTCGGCTGTTTGGTCACATGATGGGCATGCCAGTAGCGTTCTTTGATAAGCAGTCTACCGGTACCTTGCTGTCACGTATTACCTACGACTCCGAGCAGGTAGCATCATCGTCGTCCAACGCGCTGATTACCGTGGTGCGTGAAGGTGCATCGATTATTGGTCTGTTCATCATGATGTTCTATTACAGCTGGCAGCTGTCACTGATCCTTATCGTGCTGGCACCGGTTGTCTCTATTGCTATTCGCGTCGTTTCAAAGCGTTTTCGCAACATCAGTAAGAATATGCAGAACACGATGGGCCAGGTTACGACCAGCGCTGAGCAGATGCTGAAAGGGCATAAAGAGGTGTTGATTTTCGGCGGGCAGGAAGTCGAAACCAAACGCTTTGATAAAGTCAGCAACAAAATGCGTCTGCAGGGGATGAAAATGGTTTCGGCCTCTTCAATTTCTGACCCTATCATCCAGCTGATCGCTTCTCTGGCGCTGGCCTTTGTTCTGTATGCGGCCAGCTTCCCGAGCGTGATGGAGACGCTGACGGCAGGTACCATCACCGTGGTCTTCTCATCGATGATTGCCCTGATGCGTCCGCTGAAATCACTGACGAACGTCAACGCTCAGTTCCAGCGCGGGATGGCTGCCTGCCAGACCCTGTTCAGCATTCTGGATACCGAACAGGAGAAAGATGAAGGTAAACGCGAGATTGAACGCGCCCACGGCGATGTTGAATTCCGCAATGTGACTTTCACCTATCCTGGCCGCGAAACGCCGGCTTTGCGTAATATCAACCTGTCCATTCCCGCGGGTAAAACCGTTGCGCTGGTAGGCCGCTCCGGCTCAGGTAAATCCACCATCGCCAGCCTGATCACCCGTTTCTATGATATCGACGAGGGTGAAATCCTGTTGGATGGCCATGACCTGCGGGAGTATACCCTGCAGTCGCTGCGTAACCAGGTGGCGCTGGTCTCCCAGAATGTGCATCTCTTCAACGATACTGTGGCAAATAACATTGCCTATGCGCGTACAGAAGAGTACAGCCGTGCGGAGATTGAAAAGGCCGCTCGTATGGCCTATGCGATGGACTTTATCAACAAGATGGATAACGGTCTGGATACCATTATCGGTGAGAACGGTGTACTGCTCTCCGGTGGCCAGCGCCAGCGTATCGCCATTGCTCGTGCGCTGTTGCGTGATAGCCCGATTCTGATTCTGGATGAAGCAACCTCTGCGCTGGATACGGAATCTGAACGTGCCATTCAGTCTGCGCTGGATGAGCTGCAAAAGAACCGTACGTCGCTGGTGATTGCGCACCGTCTGTCGACTATCGAGCAGGCTGACGAAATCGTTGTTGTTGAAGATGGCGTGATTGTCGAACGCGGAAGCCACTCTGATTTGCTGGCGCACCGCGGCGTTTACGCCCAACTGCATAAGATGCAATTCGGCGAATGATTGCACGCATCTGGTCCGGTGAATCACCGCTGTGGCTGCCGCTTCTGCCGCTTTCCTGGCTTTATGGCCTGGTGAGCGGCCTCATTCGTCTACTTTACCGCCTGGGGTTGAAGCGAGCATGGCGCGCGCCGGTGCCAGTTGTCGTGGTGGGTAACCTGACGGCTGGCGGCAACGGTAAAACACCGGTGGTGATCTGGCTGGTGGAGCAACTGCAAAAACGCGGTATACGCCCAGGCGTGGTATCGCGTGGGTATGGCGGAAAAGCGGCGCAGTATCCCCTGTTGCTGACGGCGGAAACTACGACCGCTGAAGCGGGTGATGAGCCAGTATTGATTTACCAGCGTACAGGCGCACCTGTTGCGGTTTCCCCGGTACGCAGTGATGCCGTTCAGGCACTTCTTGCCGAACACGCGGTAGACATTATTATTACTGACGATGGTCTGCAGCATTACGCGCTGGCGCGTGATAAAGAGATTGTGGTCATTGACGGGGTTCGCCGGTTCGGTAACGGCTGGTGGCTACCCGCCGGACCAATGCGCGAACGCGCTTCGCGTCTCAGGTCCGTTGATGCGGTGATTGTTAACGGTGGAGAGGCCAAACCGGGTGAGATCCCTATGCATCTCAGGCCGGGAATGGCGGTGAATCTGTTGACCGGAGAGCGCCGTGCTGTCTCCTTGTTACCCGCGCTGGTGGCCATGGCGGGTATCGGTCATCCTCCGCGTTTCTTCGCGACGCTGGAACAGTGTGGCGCCCGGCTTGAAAAACGCGTTCCGCTGGCCGATCATCAGGCGCTGGTACCAGATCAGGTTGCGGCCCTGACAGCTCCGGGGCAGACGCTAATCATGACTGAAAAAGATGCGGTGAAATGCCGTGCCTTTGCGAAGGATAACTGGTGGTATTTACCGGTTGACGCTGAACTCAGCGGTGAGCAACCGGAACAATTGCTCAAGGAACTGATTGCGTTAGTGCAGTAATGGCTTACGCGGTTCTGGTGGCGCTTTGACTGACAGGAAAACGCATGTCTTTACCGCAACTCTCGCTTTCAGCCGCACGTCATTTGCACCTTGCCGCACAGGGGCTACTCAAAAAGCCCCGCCGCCGCGCGCAGCCCGCCGATATTCTCTCTACCGTTCAGCGCATGTCGCTCCTTCAAATTGACACCATTAATATCGTGGCCCGTAGCCCTTACCTTGTGCTGTTTAGTCGACTGGGGAATTATCCGCCTCAGTGGCTGGATGACGCGCTCAGTAAGGGGGACTTAATGGAGTACTGGGCGCACGAGGCTTGTTTCCTGCCGCGCAGCGATTTTGCCCTAGTTCGCCATCGCATGCTGGCCCCCGAAAAGATGGGCTGGAAATACCGCCAGGAATGGATGCAGGAGCACGCGACTGAAATTGCACAGCTTATCGAGCATATTCAGCAAAACGGTCCTGTACGTTCCGCCGATTTTGAACATCCGAGAAAAGGGACCAGCGGCTGGTGGGAGTGGAAGCCGCACAAACGCCACCTTGAAGGACTGTTTACGTCCGGCAAAGTCATGGTGATTGAACGGCGTAATTTTCAGCGCGTGTATGACCTGACGCACCGCGTGATGCCACACTGGGACGATGAGCGTGACTTACTCACCCAGGAGGCAGCGGAAGCCATCATGCTGGAGAACAGCGCCCGCAGTCTGGGCATTTTCCGGCCGCAGTGGCTGGCGGATTACTATCGCCTTCGCCAGCCGGCCCTGAAACCGCTGCTGGAAATGTGGCAGCGTGAACATCGTGTTATCCCCGTCACGGTAGAAACCCTCGGGGACATGTGGCTGCATTCGGATCTCCTCCCGCTCTTACCCCAGGCTCTGGACAGTAAGCTTCAGGCAACCCACAGCGCGGTGTTATCGCCTTTCGATCCGGTCGTGTGGGACAGAAAACGGGCCGAACAGCTGTTTAATTTCAGCTATCGGCTTGAGTGTTACACCCCCGCGCCAAAGCGTCAGTACGGCTACTTTGTGTTGCCTCTGCTGCACAAAGGGCAACTGGTCGGTCGAATGGACGCCAAAATGCACCGCAAAACCGGCACGCTGGAGATTATCGCGCTCTATCTTGAAGAGGGGATCAAGACCACCGCGGCGCTGGAAAAAGGATTAACCTCCGCCATTAGCGAATTCGCACGCTGGCAGGGGGCCCACGACGTGGCGCTGGGTAGGGTGCCTGACGGGTTGTTTAGCACCTGTCGACGTGGCTGGGAAACAGACACTCCCTGAAAAAGGAATGTGTTAAGCTTTAGCGATTACCCATACGGAGGAACTATGGATCACCGTTTACTTGAAATTATTGCCTGCCCGGTGTGCAACGGCAAACTTTACTACAGCCAGGACAAACAAGAGCTGATTTGCAAGCTGGACAGTCTGGCATTCCCGCTGCGCGACGGTATTCCGGTATTGCTGGAAAACGAAGCCCGCTCCCTGGTGGCAGAAGAGAGCAAACCATGAGTTTTGTTGTCATTATTCCTGCGCGTTATGCATCAACCCGTCTGCCGGGTAAACCGCTGGTGGATATCAACGGCAAACCGATGATTGTGCATGTCCTTGAACGTGCGCGTGAGTCCGGTGCTGAGCGCGTTATCGTGGCAACCGATCATCCGGACGTTGCCCGTGCGGTTGAGGCGGCTGGCGGAGAAGTGTGCATGACCCGCGCCGATCACCAGTCTGGCACAGAGCGGCTGGCAGAAGTGGTTGAGAAATGCGGTTTCAGTGATGATACGGTCATCGTTAACGTGCAGGGCGACGAGCCGATGATCCCGGCGGTCATTATTCGCCAGGTGGCGGAAAACCTGGCGCAGCGCCAGGTCGGTATGGCTACGCTCGCGGTACCTGTGCTCCACGCTGAAGAGGCGTTTAATCCGAACGCGGTGAAAGTGGTGATGGATGCCGAGGGCTATGCGCTCTACTTCTCTCGCGCCACTATTCCCTGGGATCGTGATCGTTTTGCGGTTTCAAAAGAGACCATTGGTGATTCATTCCTGCGTCATCTGGGGATCTACGGCTACCGCGCTGGCTTTATTCGTCGTTATGTCACCTGGGCACCCAGCCCGCTGGAGCATATCGAAATGCTGGAGCAGCTCCGCGTGCTCTGGTACGGGGAAAAAATCCACGTTGCCGTTGCGCAGGAAGTGCCAGGTACGGGTGTTGACACCCCGGAAGATCTTGAGCGCGTCCGTGCCGAATTGCGTTAATAGCGCCCGCATCCCTCCTTACGGGGGGATGTTCTCTCCCGGTTATTTTCCCTTTCTTTTCCATAATTGATCTCTGTCGGGTGACATCTTCTGTCCGCGCGCTCATTATAAAAGCAGTAGTCTTAATGGGGGTAATCTCATATGGAACAGCTGCGTGCTGAACTGAGCCATCTGCTGGGTGAGAAGTTAAGCAGGGTTGAGTGTGTGAACGAAAAAGCAGATACCGCACTCTGGTCGTTATATGACAGCCAGGGAAACCCAATGCCGCTGATGGCCCGAAGTTTTACCTCGCCGGGCGTTGCCAGGCAGCTGGCCTGGAAAATGTCGATGCTTGCGCGACAAGGGACCGTCCGCATGCCGACGGTGTATGGCGTGATGACGCATGAAGAACACCCCGGCCCCGATGTCCTGCTGATTGAGCGGTTACGTGGCGTGCCTGTGGAAGCGCCTGCTCGTTCACCGGAACGCTGGGAACAGCTGAAAGATCAGATTGTCGAGGCGCTGCTGGGCTGGCACAGACAAGACAGCGGTGGGCTCGTCGGGCCGGTAGACAGCACCCAGGAAAACCTGTGGCCACTGTGGTACCGCCAGCGGGTCGAAGTGTTGTGGGGCACCCTTAATCAGTTTAATAACACCGGTTTGACCATGCAGGACAAACGTATTTTGTTCCGCACCCGGGAGTGTTTGCCCGCGCTGTTTGACGGCTTTAACGACAACTGCGTGCTGGTTCACGGCAATTTTACCCTGCGCAGCATGCTGAAAGACCCTCGTAGCGACCAGCTCCTGGCAATGGTAGGGCCGGGGATCATGCTCTGGGCACCGCGCGAGTACGAGTTGTTCAGGCTCAGCGACAGCGGGGCCGCAGAGGGGTTACTCTGGCATTATCTCCAGCGCGCGCCGGTTGCAGAAGCGTTTCTCTGGCGCCGCTGGCTCTATCTGCTCTGGGATGAAGTGGCGCAACTGGTCAATACTGGCCGTTTTAATCGCGCCAACTTCGATCTCGCCACGAAATCACTCCTGCCCTGGCTCGCCTGACGCGCCTTTTAGCCATTGCCAGAGGCTTCCAAGCGTTTCGTAACCGACACGATCGCTGTGCATCAGCCACACCGGGGACGGGATCGCCCGTTCCCACGGGTTAAGCGGCGCGTCGATGGCCATCTGGTTAGCCGGCGCGGGGAGGGGATGCAGGCCAACTCTTTCGAAGAAAATCATCGCCCGCGGCAGGTGCGAGGCGGACGTAACCAGCAGGAACGGGGCATCGCCAATCGCCTGCTTCACGGCAGCAGCTTCTTCTTCGGTGTCTTTTGGGCTGTCCAGCGTGATGATAGCGGAACGCGGTACACCCAGCGATTCAGCCACTCTGGCTCCGGCTTCGGCCGTGCTGACCGGGTTTGTTTTTGCCGCCGCACCGGTAAAGATCATTTTCGATCCCGGATTCGCCAGCCACAGGCGAATACCTTCGTTCAGTCGAGGCAGGCTGTTGTTAATCAGATTTGAACTGGGCGCCCAGTTCGGATCCCAGGTGTAACCCCCACCCAGCACCACGATATACTTCACCTCCTGATGACCCTGCCATGTCGGGTACCTGTTTTCGACAGGGCGTAACAGGCTATCCGCGACCGGCTGAAGACTCAGCAGCAGCAGGACCAGCCAGCCGACGGTAATAAGCGTTTTGCCACTTTTCTGAAAGCGACTAAACCACACCAGCGCCAGCCCCAGCGCAATGATGATAAGCAGCAATGGAAGGGGAAGCATCATCCCCCCAATGTATTTCTTCAGGGTAAAAAGCATCCTTTTTGGTTCCTTTTTTAACCATATAGCAGGTGATTACTCGTGATATTACACCAGAGAGGTTCATTCTCCGCGCGGGTGTGACAAAATAGCGGTTTTGCAGTTAGCGAGTGGAACTCTCCCAATGCGGGATCGCAATTTTGATGACATCGCGGAAAAGTTTTCGCGCAACATTTATGGCACCACGAAAGGGCAGTTGCGTCAGACGATCCTCTGGCAGGATCTGGACAACATCCTGGCCTCGTTTGAGGGGCAAACGTTGCGCGTGCTGGACGCTGGCGGCGGTGAAGGGCAGACGGCTATCAAAATGGCCCAGCGCGGTCATCACGTAACGCTTTGCGATCTTTCTGCTGAAATGATCGCGCGTGCGACGCGTGCCGCAGAAGAGAAAGGTGTGAGCGACAACATGCATTTTATACAATGCGCCGCTCAGGACATCGCACAGCATTTGGAAACCCAGGTTGATCTGATATTGTTTCATGCAGTGCTGGAGTGGGTTGCCGATCCGCAAAGCGTGTTACGCACCCTGTGGTCGATGTTGCGCCCGGGCGGTACGCTGTCACTGATGTTCTACAATGCTAACGGCTTCCTGATGCACAACATGGTTGCGGGTAACTTCGACTATGTTCAGGTCGGGATGCCAAAAAAGAAAAAACGCACGCTTTCCCCTGATTATCCGCGCGATCCGCAGCAGGTGTATGGCTGGCTGGAAGAGATTGGCTGGCAGATAACCGGGAAAACGGGCGTCAGGGTGTTTCATGATTATCTGCGTGAAAAACACAAACAGCGTGACTGTTTTGACACCTTAACAGAATTAGAAACGCGGTATTGCCGTCAGGAACCTTTTGTCAGTCTTGGCCGCTATATTCACGTCACCGCGCACAAGCCGCAGATGCAAGGATAACCTATGAGTGAATTTTCCCAGACAGTCCCCGAACTGGTTGCCTGGGCCAGGAAAAACGATTTCTCCATCTCGCTGCCGGTAGACAGACTCTCTTTCCTGCTGGCGGTTGCCACGCTGAACGGCGAACGGCTGGATGGCGAAATGAGCGAGGGTGAACTGGTGGATGCGTTCCGCCATGTCAGTGATGCGTTTGAGCAAACCAGCGAAACCATTAGCGTGCGTGCCAACAACGCAATCAACGATATGGTGCGTCAACGTCTGCTGAACCGCTTTACCAGCGAGCAGGCGGAAGGAAACGCCATCTATCGTCTGACGCCACTGGGTATCGGCATCACCGATTACTACATCCGCCAGCGTGAATTTTCCACGCTGCGTCTTTCCATGCAGCTCTCGATCGTGGCGGGTGAACTTAAGCGCGCCGCCGATGCAGCGGATGAAAACGGTGACGAATTCCACTGGCACCGTAACGTCTATGCGCCGCTGAAATATTCGGTGGCAGAGATTTTCGACAGCATCGATCTGACCCAGCGTCTGATGGATGAACAGCAGCAACAGGTAAAAGACGATATCGCGCAGTTGCTGAATAAAGACTGGCGTGCGGCCATCTCCAGCTGTGAAATGTTGCTGTCGGAAACCTCGGGTACGCTGCGTGAACTGCAGGATACGCTGGAAGCGGCAGGGGATAAGCTTCAGGCAAACCTCCTGCGCATCCAGGATGCGACCATGGCCCATGACGATCTGCATTTTATTGACCGTCTGGTGTTCGATCTGCAGAGCAAACTCGATCGTATTATCAGCTGGGGTCAGCAGTCGATTGACCTGTGGATCGGTTATGACCGTCACGTGCATAAATTTATCCGTACCGCGATCGATATGGATAAAAACCGCGTCTTTGCTCAGCGTCTGCGCCAGTCGGTACAGACCTATTTCGATGCGCCATGGGCGCTGACTTACGCCAGTGCCGATCGTCTGCTGGATATGCGCGACGAAGAGATGGCTCTGCGCGATGAAGAAGTGACCGGTGAACTGCCACCGGATCTGGAATATGAAGAGTTCAACGAAATTCGTGAGCAACTTGCGGCGATGATCGAAGAACAGCTCGCTGTCTACAAAACCAGACAAGTGCCGCTGGATCTTGGGCTCGTGGTGCGCGACTATCTGGCGCAATATCCTCGTGCGCGCCACTTCGACATCGCCCGCATCGTGGTAGACCAGGCCGTGCGTCTGGGCGTCGCGCAAGCAGATTTCACCGGGCTGCCGCCGAAGTGGCAGCCGATTAACGATTACGGAGCCAAGGTACAGGCGCATGTCATTGACAAATATTGAACAAGTGATGCCAGTTAAGCTGGCACAGGCGCTGGCGAATCCGTTGTTTCCGGCGCTGGACAGCCAACTGCGTGCCGGTCGTCACATTGGCTTAGACGAGCTGGACAATCACGCCTTTTTGATGGACTTCCAGGAGTACCTGGAAGAGTTTTACGCCCGCTATAACGTGGAGCTTATCCGCGCACCGGAAGGGTTTTTCTACCTGCGTCCACGTTCCACAACCCTGATTCCGCGTTCCGTGCTCTCTGAGCTGGATATGATGGTCGGCAAAATTCTTTGCTACCTCTATCTCAGCCCGGAGCGTCTGGCAAATGAAGGTATCTTCACCCAGCAGGAGCTTTACGACGAGCTGCTGGCGCTGGCGGATGAGAGCAAGCTGCTCAAGCTGGTGAACAACCGCTCCACGGGCTCGGATCTTGACCGCCAGAAATTGCAGGAAAAAGTTCGCTCTTCCCTTAACCGTCTGCGTCGTCTGGGCATGGTCTGGTTTATGGGCCATGACAGCAGCAAATTCCGCATCACGGAATCTGTCTTCCGCTTCGGCGCCGATGTGCGTGCGGGCGACGATGCGCGTGAAGCGCAGCTTCGCATGATCCGCGACGGTGAAGCGATGCCGGTGGAAAACCATTTGCAGCTCGATGATGAGCATGAAGAGAATCTGCCGGATAGCGGGGAGGAAGAGTAATGATTGAACGCGGTAAATTTCGCTCACTAACGCTGATTAACTGGAACGGCTTCTTTGCCCGGACGTTCGATCTGGATGAGCTGGTTACGACGCTCTCCGGTGGTAATGGTGCGGGTAAATCCACCACCATGGCGGCGTTTGTTACGGCACTGATCCCCGATCTGACGCTGCTCCATTTCCGTAACACCACCGAAGCGGGGGCGACCAGCGGCTCTCGCGATAAAGGCCTGCACGGCAAACTCAAAGCAGGCGTCTGTTATTCGGTACTGGACGTCATTAACTCCCGACATCAGCGTGTGGTGGTGGGGGTACGTCTGCAGCAGGTCGCAGGCCGTGACCGTAAAGTGGACATTAAACCGTTTGCCATCCAGGGTCTGCCAACCTCCATGCAGCCCACAGCGCTGCTGACGGAAACCCTGAATGAGCGCCAGGCGCGCGTGCTGACGCTGCAGGAGCTGAAAGATAAGCTCGAAACCATCGAAGGCGTGCAGTTCAAGCAGTTCAACTCCATTACGGATTACCACTCCCTGATGTTCGATCTGGGCGTTGTGGCGCGTCGTCTGCGCAGCGCGTCTGATCGTAGCAAATACTACCGTTTGATCGAAGCATCGCTGTACGGTGGTATCTCCAGCGCCATTACCCGCTCCCTGCGCGACTACCTGTTACCGGAAAACAGCGGCGTGCGTAAGGCCTTCCAGGATATGGAAGCTGCGCTGCGTGAAAACCGCATGACGCTCGAAGCCATTCGCGTGACGCAGTCTGACCGTGACCTGTTTAAGCACCTGATTAGCGAGGCCACCAACTACGTGGCGGCGGACTATATGCGTCACGCCAATGAACGTCGTGTCCATCTCGATCAGGCGTTAGAGTACCGCCGCGAGCTGTTTACCTCCCGTAAACAGCTGGTGGCTGAGCAGTATAAGCACGTCGAAATGGCGCGTGAACTGGGCGAGCACAACGGTGCCGAAGGCGATCTGGAAGCCGATTACCAGGCTGCCAGCGATCACCTGAACCTGGTGCAGACCGCCCTGCGTCAGCAGGAGAAGATCGAGCGCTATGAAGCGGATCTCGATGAGCTGCAAATTCGTCTCGAAGAGCAAAATGAAGTGGTGGCGGAAGCTGCCGACATGCAGGAAGAGAACGAAGCACGTGCCGAGGCCGCCGAGCTGGAAGTGGATGAGCTGAAAAATCAGCTGGCCGATTACCAGCAGGCGCTGGACGTGCAGCAGACGCGTGCAATTCAGTATACCCAGGCACTTCAGGCGTTACAGCGTGCAAAAGAGCTGTGTCATCTGCCTGACCTCACCCCGGAAAGCGCTGACCAGTGGCTGGATACCTTCCAGGCCAAAGAGCAGGAAGCGACCGAGAAACTGCTCTCGCTTGAACAGAAGATGAGCGTCGCGCAAACGGCGCACAGTCAGTTTGAGCAAGCGTACCAGCTGGTTGTGGCAATTAACGGCCCGCTTGCGCGTAACGAAGCGTGGGAAGTTGCCCGTGAACTGCTGCGCGACGGTGTGAACCAGCGCCATCTGGCCGAGCAGGTTCAGCCGCTGCGTATGCGCCTGAACGAACTGGAACAGCGTCTTCGCGAACAGCAGGAAGCCGAGCGTATGCTGGCGGAGTTCTGTAAGCGCCAGGGCAAAAATTACGATTTCGACGATCTTGAAGCTCTGCATCAGGAGCTCGAAGCGCGTATTGCTGCGCTTTCCGATTCCGTATCCAACGCCAGTGAACAGCGCATGACGCTGCGCCAGGAGATGGAGCAGCTGCAGTCCCGTTCTAAGGTGCTGCTGCAGCGTGCACCAGTCTGGCTGGCTGCCCAAAGCAGCCTGAATCAGCTCAGTGAACAGTGCGGCGAACAGTTTGAGTCCAGCCAGGACGTGACCGAATATCTGCAACAGCTGCTGGAACGCGAGCGCGAGGCGATTGTTGAGCGCGATGAAGTCGGCGCCCGTAAACGTGAGATCGATGAAGAGATTGAGCGTTTAAGCCAGCCTGGTGGTTCGGAAGACTCACGTCTGAACGCCCTGGCTGAACGTTTTGGCGGCGTGCTGTTGTCCGAAATCTATGACGATGTCGGTCTGGACGATGCGCCGTACTTCTCAGCCCTGTATGGCCCATCACGTAATGCGATTGTGGTCCCGGATCTGTCGCTGATTGCTGACCAGCTGGCAGGGCTGGAAGATTGCCCGGAAGACCTCTATTTAATCGAAGGGGACCCGCAGTCGTTCGATGACAGCGTATTCAGCGTCGATGAGCTGGAAAAAGCGGTTGTCGTCAAAATCGCCGATCGTCAGTGGCGTTATTCTCGCTTCCCTGAGCTTCCGCTGTTTGGTCGCGCAGCGCGTGAAAACCGGATTGAAAGTCTGCACGCCGAGCGTGAGAAGCTGTCTGAACGTTTTGCGACCCTGTCGTTTGACGTGCAGAAAACCCAGCGTCTTCATCAGGCGTTCAGCCGCTTTATCGGCAGCCATCTGGGCGTGGCGTTTGAAGCTGACCCGGAAGCCGAAATTCGCAAGCTCAACACCCGTCGCGGCGAGCTTGAGCGTGCGATCTCAAACCATGAAAATGACAACCAGCAAAGCCGCGTTCAGTTCGAACAGGCGAAAGAGGGCGTTGCGGCCCTTAACCGCATCTTGCCTCGCCTGAATCTGCTGGCAGATGACACGCTGGCTGACCGCGTGGATGAGATTCAGGAACGTCTGGATGAAGCTCAGGAAGCGGCACGTTTTGTTCAGCAGTACGGTAATCAGCTGGCGAAGCTCGAACCAATGGTCTCCGTGTTGCAGAGCGATCCGGAGCAGTTCGAGCAGTTAAAAGAAGATTATGCCTGGTCGCAGCAGGTGCAGCGCGAAGCGCGCCAGCAGGCGTTTGCCCTGACGGAAGTGGTGCAGCGCCGGGCCCACTTCGGCTACTCCGATTCCGCGGAGATGCTGAGCGGTAACAGCGATCTCAATGAGAAGCTGCGTCAGCGCCTTGAACAGGCTGAAGCGGAACGTACTCGCGCCCGTGACGCGATGCGTAGCCACTCGGCACAGCTGAACCAGTACAATCAGGTCCTGGCCTCGCTGAAAAGCTCCTTCGACACCAAGAAAGAGCTGTTAAACGATCTTCAGAAAGAGTTACAGGACATTGGCGTCCGTGCTGACAGCGGAGCAGAAGAGCGGGCGCGTATCCGTCGTGATGAACTGCATGCGCAGCTCAGTAATAACCGCGCACGTCGTAATCAGCTGGAAAAAGCGCTGACCTTCTGTGAAGCGGAAATGGATAACCTGACTCGTCGCCTGCGCAAGCTGGAGCGTGATTATCACGAAATGCGTGAGCAGGTCGTGACCGCGAAGGCGGGCTGGTGCGCCGTCATGCGGATGGTGAAAGACAATAACGTTGAACGCCGTCTGCATCGTCGCGAGCTGGCCTATCTCTCTGCGGATGAACTGCGCTCTATGTCGGATAAGGCGCTGGGTGCCTTGCGTCTGGCAGTGGCGGATAACGAACACCTGCGCGATGTGCTGCGTATGTCCGAAGATCCGAAACGCCCTGAGCGTAAGATCCAGTTCTTCGTAGCCGTTTATCAGCACCTGCGTGAGCGTATTCGTCAGGACATCATTCGTACCGACGATCCGGTCGAAGCCATTGAGCAGATGGAAATCGAACTGGGCCGCCTGACGGAAGAGTTGACCTCCCGCGAGCAGAAGCTGGCTATCAGTTCCCGCAGCGTGGCGAATATCATCCGTAAAACCATCCAGCGCGAGCAGAACCGAATTCGCCAGCTGAACCAGGGCTTGCAGAGCGTATCGTTTGGTCAGGTAAACAGCGTGCGTCTGAACGTGAACGTGCGTGAAGCGCACTCGACGCTGCTGGAAGTGTTGTCTGAACAGCACGAACAGCATCAGGATCTGTTCAACAGCAACCGTCTGACCTTCTCCGAAGCGCTGGCGAAACTGTATCAACGCCTTAATCCGCAGATTGACATGGGGCAACGCACGCCGCAAACCATTGGTGAAGAGCTTCTGGATTACCGTAACTACCTGGAAATGGAAGTGGAGGTTAACCGTGGTTCAGACGGCTGGCTCCGTGCGGAGTCCGGTGCACTCTCTACCGGTGAAGCTATCGGTACCGGGATGTCGATTCTGGTGATGGTGGTCCAGAGCTGGGAAGATGAAGCACGTCGTCTGCGCGGCAAAGATATCTCCCCATGTCGACTGCTGTTCCTGGATGAAGCGGCGCGTCTTGACGCCCGCTCAATTGCCACGCTGTTTGAACTCTGTGAGCGTCTTGATATGCAGCTCATTATCGCTGCGCCGGAGAACATCAGTCCTGAGAAAGGCACCACGTATAAACTGGTGCGTAAGGTATTCCAGAATACCGAACACGTTCACGTGGTCGGGTTACGCGGTTTTGCCCCACAGCCGCCAGAATCCTTACCGGAAACAACGGCAGACGCGTCCTGAGGCGTTTTCTAACCGTGAGCGGCGCACCAGCGCCGCTTTTTTTTTCGCTTAACTTGTGTTTAAGGCTGCGTTATCTTTAAACTTCTTTACATAAGGTAAGGCAACAGGTTTGCCGTCACCCTATAATAAAAGAAAGCCCCAACGTGATGGGCATGTCGTGAAAACAGGGGGCAAGGGATGTTGCTAAAGAAAAAATGTGGTCGTCAGCTGTCTGCGCTAAGTTTATGCCTGGCAGTGACGTTTGCTCCACTGTTAACCGCTCAGGCCGACGAGCCTGAAATTGTGCCGACTGACAGCACAGCAACGACTGGCACACAGCCAACGTCGCTGTCTCAACCGCTGGAGCAGTCTCCTGCGACGGCCATCATGGCCGGTATTAAACCGTTGCCAGAAGGCATCGACGCGGAATCGCTTCGCCAGCAGCTGCTGTCTGGGCTGCCAGCAGGCTACACGCCTGTCTATACCAGTCAGCTCACGCTGCTCTATGCGGCGCGTGACATGAAACCCATGTGGGAAAACCGTGATGCGGTGCGCGCCTTCCAGCAACAGCTGGCAGAAGTCGCCATTGCAGGGTTCCAGCCGCAGTTCACAAAATGGGTTGAGCTCTTAACCGATCCTGCTGTCACCGGGCAGGCGCGGGACGTGGTGCTTTCCGATGCCATGATGGGGTATCTCCAGTTTGTGGCCGGTATTCCGGTCAATGGTAACCGTTGGTTGTACAGCGATAAGCCTTACAAGCTGGCGACTCCGGCACTGTCGGTAATTAACCAGTGGCAACTGGCGCTGGATAGTGGCGATCTGCCGCGCTTTATTGCGAGCCTCGCGCCGGCACATCCGCAATACGCGACCATGCATCAGTCGCTTCTGGAACTGGTCGGGGATTCACGTCCATGGCCGCAGATGCGTGGTACCGCGACGCTGCGTCCTGGACAGTGGAGCAGCGATGTGCCTGCCCTGCGTGAGATCCTCAAACGCTCCGGTATTCTGGATAGCGGGCCTAAAATTGCCCTGCCGGGTGACGATGCGCAAAGCGTCGTTGTCAGCCCGTCAGCCCCGGTGAAAGAGAAAAAAGCCGCCGTTCTGAGTGATAAGCCCGCGGCCTACGATCGGGAGCTGGTTGCAGCGGTTAAGCAGTTTCAGGCTGCTCAGGGGCTGGGTGCTGATGGCGTGATTGGCCAGTCAACGCGCGACTGGCTGAACGTCTCACCTGCGCAGCGGGCAGGGGTGCTGGCGCTCAATATCCAGCGTTTACGCTTGCTGCCAGGGACCCTCTCTACCGGCATCATGGTGAATATTCCGGCGTATTCGCTGGTCTATTACCAGAACGGCAGTGAAGTGCTGGCGTCACGCGTGATTGTGGGACGTCCCGATCGCAAAACGCCGATGATGAGCAGTGCGCTGAACAACGTGGTGGTTAACCCGCCGTGGAACGTACCGCCGACGCTGGCGCGTAAAGACATTCTGCCCAAGGTCTGGAACGATCCGGGTTACCTGGAACGCCATGGCTATACGGTGATGCGCGGCTGGAACAGCAAAGAGGCGATAGACCCCTATATGGTCGACTGGTCAACCATTACCGCGTCTAATCTGCCATTCCGGTTCCAGCAGGCACCCGGTGCGCATAACTCGCTCGGACGCTACAAGTTCAATATGCCGAGTTCAGATGCTATCTATCTGCACGATACGCCGAACCACAATCTGTTCCAGAAAGACACCCGCGCGCTGAGTTCAGGCTGTGTGCGTGTCAATAAAGCCTCGGAGCTGGCTAATATGCTGTTGCAGGATGCAGGCTGGAACGATACGCGCATCTCTGACGCCCTGAAGCAGGGGGATACGCGTTACGTTAATATTCGCCATAATATTCCGGTCAATCTTTATTATCTGACGGCGTTTGTGGGTGAGGACGGGCGGACGCAGTATCGTACAGATATTTACAATTATGATCTCACGGCGCGATCCGGCGCACAAATTTTGCCAAAAGCTGAACAATTAATCAGGTAAATGAAGCAGTTCGGGAAAATAGGTTGTCGTAAGTAATGGTGAATACGGGGCTATATGGCTGGAGGCCGCGTATTTACTGGGGTTGGGTGCCTTGACGTAGTCGGCTTTGCCAGTTAAGGTGCCCTTCGTGCGCTAAGCATATTTACGATAAACATTGACCTGTAGACCTGATTATCATGGACAAATTTGACGCTAATCGCCGCAAACTGCTGGCGTTAGGTGGTGTTGCGCTCGGCGCAGCGGCCATCTTGCCGACGCCAGCATTTGCCACCCTCTCGACACCTCGTCCGCGAGTTTTAACGCTCAACAATCTCCACACCGGTGAGTCGTTAAAAGCGGAGTTCTTCGATGGCAGAGGCTATATTCAGGATGAATTAGCAAGACTTAACCATTTTTTCCGTGATTTCCGCGCGAATAAAATAAAAGCCATCGACCCAGGACTGTTTGATCAGTTATTCCGCCTTCAGGGCCTGCTGGGTACCAGCAAGCCAGTGCAGCTTATTTCTGGTTATCGCTCTGTTGATACCAATAATGAACTGCGCGCCCACAGCCGTGGGGTAGCGAAAAAAAGCTATCACACGAAGGGACAGGCAATGGATTTCCATATTGAAGGCGTTTCGTTAGCCAATATTCGCAAAGCTGCGTTATCTATGCGCGCAGGTGGTGTAGGATATTACCCAAGTAGCAACTTTGTGCATATTGATACCGGTCCGGTCCGGCACTGGTAATAACGAAACACAGGAGCAGTATGAACTATCGTATTATTCCGGTTACTGCATTCTCCCAGAATTGTTCATTAATCTGGTGTGAGCAAACCAAACTGGCCGCGCTTGTCGATCCCGGCGGTGACGCTGAGAAAATCAAGCAGGAAGTCGCTGATAGCGGTGTCACGCTGATGCAGATTTTACTGACGCATGGTCATCTTGATCATGTTGGTGCGGCGGCGGAGCTGGCACAGCACTTCGGTGTGCCTGTGATCGGTCCGGAAAAAGAAGATGAGTTCTGGCTGCAGGGTTTACCAGCCCAGAGCCGCATGTTTGGCCTTGATGAGTGTCTGCCCCTGACGCCCGATCGCTGGCTAAATGAAGGAGAGCGCGTTAACGTAGGGAATGTGACTTTACAGGTGTTGCATTGTCCTGGGCATACGCCAGGCCATATTGTCTTCTTTGATGACCAGTCCCGTCTGCTGATTTCCGGCGATGTGATTTTCAAAGGTGGCGTAGGACGCAGCGATTTTCCACGTGGCGACCACGGACAGCTGATTCAGTCGATTAAACAGAAGTTGTTGCCGCTGGGCGATGATGTGACGTTTATCCCTGGACACGGTCCGATGTCGACGCTGGGTTATGAACGACTCCATAACCCGTTCCTTCAGGACGAAATGCCTGTCTGGTAACCAGAATAAAAAAAAGCCTGCATTACGCAGGCTTTTTTTATGGGTGCAATTTACAGCACGGCGACGATGGCTTCGCACAGCGGCGCCATATTGTCTGGGGTCATGCCTGCAACGTTGACGCGGCCAGACGCCACGGCGTAGACGCCAAACTCTTCACGCAGACGCAGAACCTGTTCTTTGGTCAGGCCGCTGAAAGAGAACATACCGTTCTGCTTAATAATAAAGCTGAAGTCACGGTCAGCGCCTTTCTCCGCAAGGGTGTTCACAAACAGCAGACGCATGCGCTGAATACGCTGACGCATATCGTTCAGCTCTTGTTCCCAGATAGCACGCAGTGCATCGTTGCTCAGGATAGTCGCAACGACAGAGGCACCGTGTGCAGGCGGGTTAGAGTAGTTAGCGCGGATCACGGATTTCATCTGGCTGAATGCACGATCAACGGTTTCAGTGTTCGCCGCAACCAGCGTACAGGCACCGACACGCTCATTGTACAGACCGAAGTTCTTGGAGTAAGAGCTTGCCACGATCAGTTCCTGATGCACGGTAGCAAAAGCGCGCAGGCCTTCCGCGTCTTCTTCCAGACCACGGGCGAAGCCCTGGTATGCAAAGTCAAACAGCGGCAGCCAGCCTTTTTCTACGGAGAGCTTCGCCAGCTGTTCCCACTGTTCCAGCGTTGGATCAATACCGGTTGGGTTGTGGCAGCAGCCGTGGAACAGCACCACATCACCCGCCTGAGCCTCGTTCAGGCTGGCCAGCAGACCGTCGAAGTCCAGAGAGTGGTTAGCCGCGTCGTAGTAAGCATATTCGCGGACTTCCAGGCCTGCAGAGTTGAATACGCTCTTGTGGTTTGGCCAGCTTGGGTTGCTCACCCAGACACGCTTAACAGAGGTGTTTTTCGCAAGGAAATCCGCCGCGACGCGCAGCGCGCCGGTACCGCCAGGAGTCTGTGCTGTACGCGCACGCTTGTCGCTCACAATTGCACTGCCTTTGCCGAACAGCAGTTCCTGAGTGCAACGACCAAATTCAGGGATACCATCAATACCGAGGTAATTTTTGGTGGTTTCATTTTCCAGCAGATACTGCTCAGCTTTTTTAACGCTGGTCAGCACCGGGGTTTTGCCGGTTTCATCTTTATATACACCAATACCCAGGTTGATTTTACCAGGGCGGTCGTCGGCACGAAACAGATCGGCCAGGCCCAGAATAGGGTCGGCAGGAGCGGCGGTAATGTTCTCAAACATGACGAAGTTCCATTGTGATTACAGAAGTGAAATCCGCTATCAGGTTAACGGTAGATTTACAAAATGCCAACCGTTTGCGACAAAAAGCGTGCGGCTTTTCAAAAGTCGCCATTTTTTGCTATCAGACATAAAAAAAACAGGGCCGAAGCCCTGTTCATTAAGCATATAACAACGTGGTGTACTGATTAGAACTGGTAGGTCACAGCCATTGCAACCTGGTCGTCTTTACCGTTCACGATACCCACGCTACGAGAGTAGTCGGTGTCGTCGATCAGGTTCAGCTGGTAATCAACATAGATGTTGAAGTTTTTGTTGAAGTAGTAAGTTGCACCCAGTTCAACGAATTTCTGCAGGTCAGCATCGCCGCCAGCGAAGGTGCCACGTTGTGCAAGGTTTTTACCTTTAGACTGCACGTAGGACACGGATGGGCGCAGACCGAAGTCGAACTGGTACTGAGCGATAACTTCGAAGTTCTGCGTTTTGTTTGCGAAAGAACCGTCGTCTTCACGGGTCATGTTACGCGTTTCAGCATAGGTGGTTGCCAGGTAGATGTTGTTCGCATCGTATTTAGCACCAACAGCCCATGCTTCCGCTTTCTCGCCTTTGCCGTCTGCGGATTGCCCGTCAGTACGGTCAGAGTTGCTGTATGCGCCGATCAGGCCGAAACCTTCACCGAACTCATAACCTACAGAGGTACCGAAACCGTCACCGTTAGCGGTTCTCACGTCAGTACGCTCGTTTTTGCCCTGATACTGCAGGCCCAGGCTCAGACCGTCAACCAGACCGAAGAAGTCAGAGTTGCGGTAAGTCAGGAGACCAGAGTTACGGCCAGTCATGAAGTTGTCAGAGTAGTTTGCCCAGGTCATACCTGAGAAAGATGGCGCCATATCGGTGTAAGATTCTACGTCGTATACGATACCGTAGTTACGGCCGTAGTCGATGGAACCTGCATCACCCGCTTTCAGACCTGCGAACGCCAGACGGGTACGCTGAGTCTGGTTGCTTTCTGCCTGGCTTGCCAGAGCACGGTATTCCCACTGACCGAAACCAGTCAGTTGGTCGTTAATTTGAGTCTCGCCTTTGAAACCGATCTGAGCATAGGTAGCGTCGTTGCTGTCAGTGTTGTCACCAGAGGTAACGAAGTCGTGCTCACCAACCACTTTCCCGTACAGATCCAGTTTGTTGCCGCTTTTGTTATAGATTTCTGCAGCGTTAGCTGCACCGGCTACCAGCAGGGCAGGGATTACCACTGCCAGAATATTGCGCTTCATCATTATTTATTACCCTCATTGGTTTTTTTATGACACTCGCCACTGCCGTCAATAAATTCTGTCAATAAATATTTCCGGAACTATTGATGAGAGTTAGGTGTCTTTATGTATCTGACAGGCATCTTTCCATTCATAGAACCGTTTCGCTAGCCTGAAAGTGCTACAATTCTCAAGATTAAGTTACAAAAAGAAATCATGTGTAACTAAATGTGTATTTTTCGGAACTTTGTGAACCACCTCAAATTTCAGCGTCCACTGGCGAATTAAACGGCAGATACTTTGATATCTATATGAAAAGCTTATAATTAATTTAGATAAAGGCAATTCGTATAAACAGAAGCCAAACGGCTCATTTTTTCTTATGACCCGAAAAAGACTTCTGGATGGCTGTAAAAATGGTTGAATTTTGTGCTATTGCTTCAGATTGCAATAATCGCAATAAGAATGGGGTTTTTTTTTTTGTGCGTAGATGTTTCGTGGAAACAAAACGTAACAGGTAGTGGTTGTAACGGGGTTGTGGTTTAAAAATGCTGACTTTGCGCTGACGAAAACTGACAATGCAGAATAAAATAATGGCCAGCAATTGCTGGCCATTTGTTATTCAGTCGATTAGAAGCTGGCGTTACGCGGTGTGCGTGGGAATGGAATAACGTCACGGACGTTCTGAACACCGGTGACATAGGCGATGAGACGCTCAAAGCCCAGACCAAAACCGGCATGCGGGACGGTACCGTAACGGCGTAAATCGCGATACCAGCTGTAATCCGCAGGATTAAGGCCCATCTCTTCCATGCGTGCGTCCAGTACGTCAAGACGCTCTTCACGCTGAGAACCACCGATGATTTCACCAATGCCCGGTGCCAGGACGTCCATCGCCGCAACGGTTTTACCGTCTTCGTTAAGGCGCATATAGAAGGCCTTAATGTCTTTCGGGTAGTTTTTCACCACAACCGGTGCTTTGAAGTGCTTCTCGGCCAGGTAACGCTCGTGCTCAGACGCCAGGTCAACGCCCCAGTAAACCGGGTTCTCAAACTTCTCACCGCATTTCTCGAGGATGGCCACCGCGTCGGTGTAGTCCACCTGCGCGAAATCTGCCGAGACGAAACGCTCCAGACGTGCGACTGCATCGCTGTCGACACGCTCTGCGAAGAATTTCATGTCGTCAGGACGCTCTTCCAGCACCGCTTTGAAGACATATTTCAGCATCGCTTCTGCCAGACCCGCGACATCATCCAGATCTGCGAACGCCACTTCAGGCTCCAGCATCCAGAATTCCGCCAGGTGACGGCTGGTGTTGGAGTTTTCTGCACGGAAGGTTGGACCAAAGGTGTAGATTTTGGACAGCGCGCAGGCATAAGTTTCACCGTTGAGCTGGCCAGAAACCGTCAGGAAGGCCTCTTTACCGAAGAAGTCTTTGTCATAGTCCACTTTACCTTCTGGCGTACGCGGCAGGTTTTCCATGTCCAGCGTAGAGACGCGGAACATTTCACCCGCGCCTTCCGTATCGGACGCGGTGATCAGTGGGGTAGACACCCAGAAATAACCCTGCTCGTCGAAGAAACGATGCAGCGCCTGCGCCAGCGTATGACGCACGCGGGCAACCGCACCAATCAGGTTGGTGCGTGGACGCAGGTGCGCCACTTCACGAAGATATTCGATGCTGTGACGTTTTGCCGCCATTGGGTAGGTGTCGGGATCTTCAACCCAGCCAGTGACTTCAATGGCTGAGGCCTGAATTTCGAAACTCTGACCCTGACCAGGTGATGCCACAACAACACCGGTTACGATAACGGAACAACCCGTTGTCAGGCGCAGAACGTCATCATTGTAATTGGGCAGAGAATTATTAATGACGGCCTGTACAGGATCAAAGCAGGAACCGTCATAGACGGCAAGGAAGGAGATGCCAGCTTTAGAATCTCGGCGAGTACGCACCCATCCGCGCACGGTGACTTCTTGGTCAACGGCGACACGGCCCTGGAGTACGTCGGCTACAGGCACAACGCTCATAATATTCTCTCTGTTAATAGTCGGAAAAAATAAACACTTGTCCACCCTTACTGGGGGGGATATCTATGTTACCTGGCATCCGCCATCAGACAAGCAGATTTCGCAGTCAAAAGAGAAGAATTAAGAAATAAATTGAGGAGAGGGGAGCCTGAAAGGCTCCCGAAAGCAGTTAACTGGATTTTTTGATCTGCGGCAGATCGAATGCTTTGCGTAATGCGCGCACAAAGGCTTTGTCATGGCAGATGGTTTTACCGGGGCTATCGGAGAGCTTCGCTACCGGCTTACCGTTACATTCCACCAGTTTTATCACGATGTTCAGAGGTTTTACCTGAGGGATGTCGCAGGTCAGACGGGTGCCAATCCCAAAGCTCAGGTTAATTCTGGAGGTGAAATGACGATAGAGATCGACCGCTTTCGCCAGATCGAGGTTATCGGAGAAGACCAGCACCTTGCTCATCGGGTCAATGCCCAGTTTTTCGTAATGGGCAATGGCCTTTTCACCCCATTCAACCGGATCCCCGGAATCATGGCGTAATCCCTGATAACGTTCGGCAAATTCAGGGCCAAAATCACGCAAGAACGCGTCCATCGTAATACAGTCGGTAAGCGCGATGCCCAGTTGATTGGGATATTCTTCCAGCCACGCGGCCAGTGCGGCGCGCTGGCTGTTTGCCAGGTCCGGGCTTATCTGCTGATGCGCCTGGAACCACTCATGCGCCTGGGTGCCCATCGGGGTCAGATCCAGACGACGTGCCAGATCGTAGTTGCTGGTACCCACGAACCACGACTCCTGCTGCAGACGCTTCACAATAGCCTGCTGCACTTCGCGAGAGAAACGGCGACGCGTGCCAAAATCCATCAGGCGGAAGCGGGACATATCCAGCCCTTCGGTCAGCGTTGAGAATGCGGCCAGTTTATTTTCCAGCGACGCGACTGCCTGCTCAACGCCGGTTTCCGGGGAACGGTAGCGGTGGGCCAGTTCACTGATCACCGCGAGAAGCGGAACTTCCCACATGATCACTTCACGCCACGGGCCTTCAAGACGAATATCCAGCTTGCCGTTATCATTGACCACGGTCACCTGCTCCGGCTTATAGCGGAAGTCGCGCAGCCAGTTCAGGTAGTCAGCTTTAAAGAAGGGCAGGCCAGAGAGCCACTGATATTCGTCGTCCTGCAGCGTCAGATGCTGCATAGCATCGACCTGTTCACGAATGGAGTCTGCGTAGATACCGAGCAAGTCGTCACCACGGCAGCGGAATTCCGCCGCGACATGGACGTCATAGTAATGGTGGAAAACGGCTTGCTGCATATGCAGTTTATACGCGTCGGTATCCAGCAATGTATGCAGAACAGGAGAAGCGAATTGAGTCATAGGTGCGCAGTAGCATCCTCTCACAGGAGCGTTTAGTACAATAAACAACTCCGGAGTATACCTTGTTTAGTGATTTATTGAACCCCGATCACAACATAAGCGCTCTTTATGGTCGAGGGCATTTTGTGCCCCGTGTTATACAAATGTAGCGAAAAAGGTGTTTGTACCTGAAAAGATGAACATTCTGCATAGCGCGTTTTACACAACAGGAATAGACTGGATTCGTTATTCGACAAACGATGCATAAGGTTTTCTATGACACAACAGCCACAAGCCAAATACCGCCACGACTACCGTGCGCCGGATTACCTGATTAGCGATATCGATCTGACTTTTGACCTGGATGCCACTAAAACCGTTGTCACGGCGGTAAGCCAGCTCACGCGCCAGAGCGCGACGGCTGTGCCGCTGCGTCTGGATGGTGAAGACCTGACGCTGGTCTCCGTGCAAATCAATGATCAAGCATGGTCTGACTATAAAATAGAAGGCAACCAGCTGGTTATCGACAACCTGCCGGAACGCTTTACGCTGCGCATCGTGAATGAAATCAGCCCGGCTGCCAACACGGCGCTGGAAGGGCTTTACCAGTCTGGCGTGGCCCTGTGCACCCAGTGTGAGGCCGAAGGTTTCCGCCACATTACCTGGTATCTTGACCGCCCGGACGTGCTGGCACGCTTTACAACGAAAATCATCGCCGATAAAACCCTCTATCCGTTCCTGCTTTCCAACGGCAACCGCGTAGGTGAAGGCGAGCTGGAAAACGGTCGCCACTGGGTACAGTGGCAGGATCCGTTCCCGAAACCGTGTTACCTGTTTGCGCTGGTGGCGGGTGATTTCGACGTGCTGCGTGATACGTTCAAAACCCGTTCAGGCCGCGACGTCGCGCTGGAGTTGTTCGTCGACCGCGGCAACCTGGACCGCGCGCCATGGGCGATGACCTCGCTTATCAACTCCATGAAGTGGGATGAAGAGCGCTTTGGCCTCGAGTATGACCTCGACATCTATATGATCGTTGCTGTCGACTTCTTCAACATGGGCGCGATGGAGAATAAAGGTCTTAACGTCTTTAACTCCAAATACGTGCTGGCACGTACCGATACCGCGACCGATAAAGATTACCTGGATATTGAACGCGTCATCGGACACGAGTATTTCCATAACTGGACCGGAAACCGCGTCACCTGCCGTGACTGGTTCCAGCTGAGCCTGAAAGAGGGCCTGACCGTCTTCCGTGACCAGGAGTTCAGTTCCGATCTGGGTTCCCGTGCGGTGAACCGCATTAACAACGTGCGCACCATGCGTGGCCTGCAGTTTGCGGAAGATGCCAGCCCAATGGCACACCCTATCCGTCCCGATAAAGTCATCGAGATGAATAACTTCTACACCCTGACGGTGTACGAAAAAGGGGCGGAAATTATCCGCATGATCCATACCCTGCTGGGTGAAGAGAACTTCCAGAAAGGGATGCAGCTCTACTTCGAGCGTCATGACGGCAGCGCAGCCACCTGCGACGATTTTGTGCAGGCGATGGAGGATGCGTCTAATGTCGATCTTTCCCATTTCCGCCGCTGGTACAGCCAGGCCGGCACGCCAATTGTCACCGTCAAAGACGACTACAACCCGGAAACCGAACAGTACACCCTGACCATCAGTCAGCGCACGCCGCCAACGGCAGAGCAGGAAGAAAAACACCCGCTGCACATTCCGTTCAGTATTGAACTGTATGACAACGAGGGTAACGTGATCCCGCTGCAGAAGGGTGGTCATCCGGTCCACCACGTCCTGAACGTGACCCAGGCGGAACAGACCTTTATCTTTGATAACGTCTATTTCCAGCCGGTTCCCGCGCTGCTGTGTGAATTCTCTGCGCCCGTGAAACTGGAATATAAGTGGAGCGACCAGCAACTGACGTTCCTGATGCGCCATGCGCGCAATGACTTCTCACGCTGGGATGCGGCGCAAAGCCTGCTGGCGACCTACATCAAGCTGAACGTTAATCGTCATCAGCAGGGCCAGCCGCTGTCGCTGCCGGTTCACGTTGCGGATGCATTCCGCGCAGTCCTGCTGGATGAGAAGATTGACCCGGCGCTGGCGGCTGAAATTCTGACGTTGCCATCCGCAGGCGAAATCGCCGAACTGTTCGACATCATCGATCCGATTGCCATTGTGGCGGTGCGTGAAGCGCTGACCCGTACGCTGGCGAACGAGCTTGCAGACGAATTCCTCGCAATCTACAACGCTAATAAGCTTGACGCTTATCGTGTGGAACATGCTGACATCGGTAAACGTTCCCTGCGTAACACCTGCCTGCGTTATCTGGCCTTCGGTGAGCGCGAGCTGGCAAACACGCTGGTGAGCAAGCAGTATCACGAAGCAGACAACATGACCGACGCGCTGGCAGCCCTGGCTGCAAGTGTTGCCGCCGAACTGCCATGCCGTGATGCGCTGATGCAGGAGTACGATGACAAGTGGCATCAGGATGGTCTGGTGATGGACAAGTGGTTTATCCTGCAGGCCACCAGCCCGGCGGCCGATGCCCTCAGCAATGTACGCAGTCTGCTGAAGCATCGCTCCTTCACCATGAGCAACCCAAACCGCGTGCGTTCCCTGATTGGTGCGTTTGCCAGCAGCAACCCGGCGGCGTTCCATGCGGAAGATGGCAGCGGTTATCAGTTTATGGTGGAAATGTTGACCGAGCTGAACAGCCGTAACCCACAGGTGGCGTCACGCCTGATTGAGCCGCTGATCCGTCTGAAACGCTATGATGCACAGCGCCAGGCGAAAATGCGTGCTGCGCTTGAGCAGCTGAAAGGGCTGGAAAACTTGTCTGGCGATTTGTACGAGAAGATCGCTAAGGCACTGGCCTGATCGAAAGACCAACTCTCCCTCTCCCGGTGGGAGAGGGAGGATGTCAGCCGTGAGCCGTCATTAACGCTCGCTCGCTGACCCCGCGCTTCATCACCCGATTCAGCACTTCCGCCTCCAGCTCTGCCAGTCTTGCCGACCCTACGCGGCGCGGACGCGCAATATCGACCGTGACATCAAGACCGATTTTCCCTTCTTCTATTAGCAGCACGCGGTCTGCCATCGCGACGGCTTCGCTCACGTCGTGCGTCACCAGAAGTACCGTAAAGCCATGCTTTTGCCAGAGTGCGGCAATCAGGTCCTGCATTTCGATTCGCGTCAGGGCGTCGAGCGCGCCGAGTGGCTCATCCAGCAGCAGCAAGCCCGGACGATGTATCAGCGCCCGCGCCAGCGCCACGCGCTGCTTCTGCCCGCCGGAGAGCGCTGCTGGCCATTCATCCGCACGGTTTTCCAGCCCTACGGCGGCCAGCGCCTGGCGGGCTTCATCCCGCCAGTTGCCGTTGAGGCCCAGTCCGACATTATCAATCACCGTTTTCCAGGGCAGCAGGCGCGCGTCCTGAAACATCATGCGGGTATCGTCCTGAATAGTGGCCAGCGGTGTCGCGCCTGCCAGAATTTCGCCGCCGTTGGGGGATTCCAGCCCGGCTAAAAGGCGTAACAACGTACTCTTGCCGCCACCACTGCGGCCCACAATGGCGACAAATTGTCCGGCAGGAATATGCAGATCCAGCGCGTTGAGAATCGTGTTTTCGCCATAGCGCTTCGTGACACCGTTAAGGAGCAGCGGTGTACCCTGAGTCAGTCGGGCAGTATTCATGCTTTAGCCTCCTGTGAAATATAGGCTGGATTCCAGCGCAGCCAGCTGCGTTCCAGCCACTGGGCGCTGACGTCGGCAAGTTTGCCGAGCAGGGCATAGAGGATAATGGCCACCACCACCACGTCCGTTTGCAGAAATTCGCGGGCGTTCATCGCCAGATAGCCAATCCCTGAGTTTGCAGAGATGGTCTCTGCCACAATCAGCGTCAGCCACATCAGGCCGAGCGCAAAGCGCACGCCGACCATTATGGAGGGCAGGGCGCCCGGCAGGATCACATGCATAAAGAGGGCAAAACCGGACAGGCCGTAACTGCGTGCCATTTCGACCAGTCCGCGATCGATGTTGCGGATCCCATGCCAGGTATTAATGTAAATCGGGAACAGCGTGCCCAGCGCGACGAGAAAAATTTTGGCGCTCTCATCAATACCAAACCACAAAATGACCAGCGGGATCAGCGCCAGATGCGGCACGTTACGCAGCATCTGAATGGAGGTATCGAGCAGCCGCTCGCCCCAGCGAGAAAGCCCGCTGATCAGACCCAGTACCAGGCCGATGCTTCCACCAATCGAAAAACCAATTACCGCACGCCATGAGCTGATGGCCAGATGCTGCCAGAGTTCGCCGCTGACGCTCAGCGACCAGAATGCCTCTATTACGCCCTCCGGAGAGGGCAGAATACGGCTCGACAGCCAGCCGGCAGAGGACGCGAGTTGCCAGACAAGCACAATGCCAACGGGTAAAAACCATGGGGCGGCACGTAGCAACCATTTTTGTGAGGGGGCAGTCATGGCAACTCCTTAGCTTTGTGCGGCTCTTCGCGGGATAAACTCGTTAGCCACGGCTTCACCCTGATGCTGGAGCTGGCGGGGCTGCGGTACGTCCGGGATGGCGACATCCAGATGCGGGAATAACAGCTCGCCCACTTTGTAGGCCTCTTCCAGGTGCGGATAACCGGAGAGGATAAAACTGTCGATACCCAGGTCCGCGTATTCATTGATCCGCGCAGCCACCGTTGGACCGTCGCCGACCAGCGCGGTACCCGCACCGCCGCGCACCAGGCCAACGCCCGCCCACAGGTTCGGGCTGATCTCCAGATTCTCGCGCTTACCGTTGTGCAATGACGCCATTCTGTGCTGGCCGACGGAGTCGGTTTTCGCAAACGCCGCCTGAGCTTTAGCGATAGTCTCATCATCCAGATGCGCGATCAGCCGGTCGGCCGCCTGCCAGGCTTCTTCATTGGTTTCACGCACAATCACATGCAGGCGAATACCAAAGCGTACCTTGCGACCATGCGCTGCCGCTTTGGCGCGCACCTGGGCAATTTTCTCTTTGACCAGCTCGGGCGGCTCACCCCAGGTGAGGTAGAGATCAACCTGTTCTGCCGCCAGATCCTGCGCCACATCTGATGAGCCGCCGAAGTAAAGAGGAGGGCGCGGCTGCTGCACCGGCGGGAAGTAGAGCCTGGCGTCGCGAACGTGAATATGTTTACCTTCGAAGGTGACGGTTTCCCCCTCCAACAGACGTCGCCAGACGCGGGTGAACTCGGCGGACGCTTCATAGCGTTCGGTGTGATCGAGGAACACGCCGTCACCCGCCAGCTCCTGCGGATCGCTTCCGGTGACCAGGTTAAACAGGGCCCGGCCGTTAGAGAGCCGGTCGAGCGTTGCCGCCTGGCGCGCCGCGACGGTCGGGGAGACCACGCTCGGACGCAGTGCCACGAGGAACTTCAGGCGTTGGGTCACGGGGATCATCGATGCGGCTACCAGCCACGCATCCTCGCACGAGCGTCCGGTGGGGATCAGTACGCCGGTAAAACCGATTCGGTCAGCTGCCTGCGCAATCTGCTGCAGATAGCCGTGGTCAACCGGGCGTGAACCCTCTTCTGTGCCAAGATAGTGTCCATCACCGTGGGTGGGTAAAAACCAGAAAAGATTCAGACTCATGATTTGGTTCCTTCTTTGCCTGCGGGTTGCCAGATGCGTTCGCGAATATTCACCTGTTTTGGAACAAGGCGATTTTGATAGAAGAGATCTGCGGTTTGCTGCTGCAGCGCAGCGACGTGTGCGTCCACCGGGGTAATGGTGGTCTGTGGACGGTGATCGAGATAGCTCGCGATCACCGGCTCAGGTAAGCCCATGGTTTTCGCCAGCAGGGTAATGCTCTCCTGACGTTGGCTTTGCGTTAGCGCATCCGCCTGAGTAAAGGTGTTAAGAACATCCTGAATAAAAGCGCCATTCTTTTCCGCATACGGGCGCGCGGCGAGGTAGAACGAGCCGGTTTGTTTCAGCGTGGTGCCATCTTTTAATACCCGCACGCCACCCTGCAGTAAAGCTGCGGAGTAGTAGGGATCCCAGATAGCCCATGCGTCGACATTGCCCTGCTGGAAAGCGGCGCGAGCATCAGCTGGCGTCAAATAAACGGGTTGAATGTCGGTGAATTTAAGCCCGGCCTCCTGCAGGGCCCGCAACAGCAGGTTATGCGAGCTTGAGCCTTTCTGGAATGCAACCTTGTGGCCTTTGAGATCGGCGACCGTCTTAATGGTGCTATTTTCAGGGACCAGAATGACCTCAGCCTTCGGCTTGGCCGGCTCAACGCCGACATAAACCAGGTCGGCCCCCGCCGCCTGCGCGAATATTGGCGGAATATCCCCGGTGCTGCCGAGGTCGATGCTTCCGACATTCAGGGCTTCCAGCATTTGCGGGCCAGCAGGGAACTCAATCCAGGAGAATGTGGTCTTCGGGAAGCGTTTTTCCAGAAGCTGATGGCTTTTAGCCAGCACCATACTGACGCTGCCTTTCTGATAGCCGATGCGTAAATGTTCAGGCGCCGTCTCTGCCGCGTGGGCCAGCGAGGTGAGCGCTAACAGCCCGGCCAGTCCGAGACGGGTTAATCTTTTAAACATGGGCGACTCCCTGTGACGGGTTAAACGCCGGGGCGTGGATATCTCTGCGGTGCAGGGCATGCCAGAAGGTTTCCAGGGCGCTGTCGAGGCGGGTTTGCAGATTCGGCGTGAAGTGAGGCTTGTGTTGATAATCGATAACCTGCGAGTCGTCGGCAAAGACGCCGTGGAGGATCTCCTGCGCTTTTAGCGCATTGAGTACCGGCTTAAGGGCATAATCTACCGCCAGTAAATGGGCCACCGTGCCGCCCGTTGCCAGTGGAAGGACTACTTTGCCGTCCAGCGCACGTTCAGGCAGCAGATCGAGCAGGGTTTTCAGGGCCCCGGAAAACGAAGCTTTATAGATAGGCGTCGCCACGATTAAGCCATCAGCCCCTTTTAGCTGTTCAGTCAGTGTTTGCAGCGCCGGACTGTCAAAACGGGCGTAGAGCAGATCCTCGGGGTCGAAGTTATGCAGATTCCAGTGGCATACTTCCACATCCAGAGCATTGAGCTTTTCACGGGCATATTCCAGCAGTGCGCTGGAGCGAGAGGGGAATCGTGGACTTCCGGCCAGGGTTATGACGCGCATGCATGCTCCTTATAACTAATTGTTTGCTTTTATCTAACATTCATAACAATTTTCAGGAGTGTGACACTGCCCGGTTATTCCACTAAATGATTTATCTGCAATTAAAATGCGAAAAAGCGCATAAGAACGGGGCTGCGAGGTAAACGATTGCGTCTAACGGTGTTTTTTTTGCCACAGGTCAATTCCCTTTCCGGGCCGGATCGCACATAATCCCCTCCCGGTTTGCACACCGGGAATCCAGGAGAGTTCATGTACTACCCCTTCGTTCGTAAAGCCCTTTTCCAGCTCGATCCTGAGCGCGCTCATGAATTTACATTCCAGCAGTTACGTCGTATTACCGGAACGCCGCTGGCCGCACTGGTGCGTCAAAACGTGCCGGAAAAACCTGTGCAATGCATGGGCCTGACCTTTAAAAATCCGCTGGGTCTCGCGGCGGGTCTGGATAAAAATGGTGAGTGCATTGATGCCCTGGGCGCGATGGGCTTTGGCTCCATCGAAATCGGTACCGTCACGCCGCGTCCGCAGCCAGGTAATGATAAGCCGCGTCTGTTCCGCCTGGTCGAAGCCGAAGGGCTGATCAACCGCATGGGCTTTAATAACCTCGGCGTTGATCACCTTGTTGAGAACGTAAAAAAAGCCCATTTTGATGGTGTATTAGGCATCAATATTGGCAAAAATAAAGACACGCCGGTAGAGCAGGGTAAAGATGACTATCTGATTTGTATGGAAAAAGTCTATGCCTACGCGGGGTATATTGCGGTGAATATTTCCTCACCAAATACCCCGGGTCTGCGCTCTTTACAATATGGCGAAGCACTGGACGATCTTCTGAGTGCCATTAAAAATAAACAAAATGAGCTCCAGGCGATCCACCATAAATATGTTCCGGTCGCGGTTAAGATCGCACCGGATCTTTCTGCTGAAGAATTGATCCAGGTTGCCGACAGTTTAGTTCGCCATAATATTGACGGGGTGATTGCGACCAATACCACACTCGATCGCTCGCTCGTTCAGGGAATGAAAAACTGTGACGAAGCGGGTGGGTTAAGTGGACGTCCGGTACAATTAAAAAGCACAGAAATTATTCGTGCCCTGTCAGCAGAATTAAAAGGACGACTGCCGATTATTGGCGTCGGTGGTATCGACTCCGTGATCGCGGCTCGCGAGAAGATGGCGGCGGGTGCCTCACTGGTGCAAATCTATTCCGGTTTTATTTTTAAAGGACCGCAGCTGATTAAAGAAATCGTTACTCATATCTAATCTTTTCTCTTTATCAGACAACCAGGGCTTTATTTCCAGCCCTGGTTGTTTTATATTCCGTCATTGTTGCTTATTTAGTCATTATAGTCTTTTATTAATGGTGTTATAAACGAAGCGGCGAACAGGACATTTTTAGTACAGGAAGTTTGGGGACGGGAGAGAAACATGCGAATTAAACCTGACGATAACTGGCGCTGGTATTTTTGTGACGAGCATGATCGCATGATGCTCGATTTAGCTAATGGTATGTTGTTTCGTTCCCGTTTTGCTCGCCGAATGTTAACCCCGGACGCCTTCTCCCCGTCAGGCTTTTGTGTTGACGACGCTGCGCTTTATTTCTCCTTTGAAGAAAAATGCCGCGACCTGGTGCTTTCTAAAGAGCAGCGTGCCGAACTGGTATTAAACGCGTTAGTGGCTATTCGATTCCTGAAACCGCAAATGCCGAAAAGCTGGCATTTTTTACCGCACAGCATGAACTGGACCCCCGCCACCGGCGATGCGGCAAGCGTAAACCTGAGCGATACCGCTGAAGAGGTGAGCCTGCTGGTGGTTGAGCCTGGCGAAAATGCCGCACTCTGTCTGCTGGCCCAGCCCGGTGTGACCATTGCCGGGCGGACGATGCAACTGGGGGATGCCATTAAGGTAATGAATGACAGGCTGAAACCGCAGCAACGCGTAGACGCTTTCAGCCTCGAGCAGGCCGTTTAAGCTTCCAGCTGTACCGACGTTTTCGGAATACAGCTGCAGCACAGAATTGTACCATCATCGCCAATCGCGGATTTTTTCAGCGCGCTGACTTCCCCTTCGACCAGCTTGATTCGACAGCACCCACAGATGCCTGCCCGGCAGGAGTAAGGTACGCGGATCCCCGCTTGTTCCAGCTGTTCAAGTAAAACCTGCTGATTGTTGCCGCGGATAACGGTGCCCTGCCAGTGAATGTCTACGGGCGAGCTGGCCGGCGTCTCAACGTCGACGAACTCTTCTTCCTGACCTGCGCCATACACTCTTGCGGGTCCACGGGCGAGAATTTCGACTTCGTCGCCCACGCGGATGACGCCGCTTGAGCGCGGAATGAGGTTCTGGCCGAAATCCACATCGCCATTGTCCTGCGCTGTGCGGAATGACTGCAGGGTTTTTAACGGCTCGCCGGAAGGGTGTTTCTGGCCTTTTTCGGGACTGACGGTGGTAAAGATACAGCGGCTGCAGGGCTTCACGACATCAAATACCACGCTGCCGATACGGATCACTTTCCAGGTATCCTCTTCCCAGGCGTCAGCGCCTGTAACAACCAGGTTGGGACGAAACTGCTCCATCTGAACGCTGGCTTTACAGCGACGCTGCAGGTCGCGCAGGGAGGCGTCGTTAGTCAACAGGAAGGGGAAGCCGTCCGCGAATGAGAGCGGGACCGCCTCGTGGCGCTTAACGCGCCGCGTCAGCGCCGGGCCGACCCAGCGCAGCTGCACATCCCGGGAGAAGAAGCCGCTCAGCCAGCGGTTAATGTCATCCGGGGCGATGCGCGCGGTAAAATGATTGCCCCACACTTCCGTTGGCGCTTCGACAGGCGCAAAATCAGCAAAGCGGATCACCACGCTGGAGCCATCCGGCGCGGTGAGATGCAAACCGTCATAAAGCGGGGAAGGGGTAAAGCGAACCATTTGTGGGAACTGGCGTGCGGTAATGAACGTACCGTCAGGTTCGGTGACCATAAAGATACGATCGAAGGCAAATCCGCTCATGTCGGCCAGCGCGTGTGAAACGCCGATCCCGCGCATGGATTTCACCGGATGAATAAAAAGCCTGGATAACGTCGCCACTGCACAGCCCCTCGAATGAAAATAAGCCTTCAACTTTATGACATACACGCCATATTAGCTATAATGCGCGACAATTTTCTAAGAGTAAAAGTGACGATATGAATTCTCTGTTTGCCAGTACGGCCCGTGGGCTGGAAGAGCTGTTAAAAACTGAACTGGAAACCCTGGGCGCGCAAGAGTGCCAGGTGGTTCAGGGTGGTGTCCATTTTGAGGGCGACACACGGCTTATTTACCAGAGCCTGATGTGGAGCCGTCTGGCATCACGCATCATGCTGCCGATGAAAGAGTGCAAGGTTTACAGCGACCTTGACCTCTATACCGGCGTACAGATGATCGACTGGACAGAGATCTTCTCCCCGAATGCCACCTTTGCCGTGCACTTTAATGGCGTGAACGATGAGATCCGCAACAGCCAGTACGGTGCCCTGCGCGTCAAAGACGCCATTGTGGACTGCTTCACGCGTAAAAATAAGGAACGCCCAAACGTCGATCGTGAAAATCCCGATCTGCGGATCAACGTCTGGCTCAACGGCGACACCGCCAGTATCTCTCTGGATCTGAGCGGCGCGGGTCTGCACCTGCGTGGTTATCGCGATCGTACCGGTATGGCGCCCATCAAAGAGACTCTCGCCGCCGCCATCGTGATGCGTTCCGGCTGGCAGCCAGGCACACCGCTGCTCGACCCGATGTGTGGCTCCGGTACGCTGCTGATTGAGGCCGCTATGCTGGCCACCGACCGCGCACCGGGCCTGCACCGCGGCCATTGGGGCTTCAGCGGCTGGGCGCAGCACGATGAGGCGCTGTGGAAAGAGGTCAAAGACGAAGCGCAGACCCGTGCACGTAAAGGTCTGGCGGAGTACACCTCCCATTTCTACGGCTCTGACAGCGACTCACGCGTCATTGAGCGTGCGCGCAGCAACGCCCGCCGTGCCGGTATCGGCGAGCTGGTCACCTTCGAGGTGAAAGACGTGGCGAACCTGACCAATCCGCTGCCAAAAGGCCCATACGGTACCGTTATCAGCAACCCGCCTTACGGCGAGCGTCTTGATAGCGAACCGGCGCTGATTGCCCTGCACAGCCTGCTGGGCCGTAATATGAAAAATGACTTTGGCGGCTGGAACCTGTCGCTGTTTAGCGCCTCGCCAGAACTGCTGAGCTGTCTGCAACTGCGTGCCGAACGCCAGTTTAAGGCGAAAAACGGCCCGCTGGACTGCGTGCAGAAAAACTACCATCTGGCCGAGAAAGCGGCGGACAGTAAACCATCGGGTGTGGCGGAAGATTACGCTAACCGCCTGCGTAAGAATCTGAAGAAATTCGAAAAATGGGCGAAACAGGAAGGTATCGAATGTTATCGCCTGTATGATGCCGATCTGCCGGAGTACAACGTGGCGGTTGACCGTTACGCTGACTGGGTTGTGGTGCAGGAATATGCGCCGCCAAAAACGATTGATGCACAAAAAGCGCGTCAGCGTATGCTGGACGTGATTGCGGCAACGATTTCGGTGCTGGGCATTGCGCCTAACAAACTGGTGCTGAAAACCCGTGAGCGTCAGAAAGGGAAAAATCAGTATCAGAAAATGGGTGAGAAGGGTGACTTTATCGAGGTGGGCGAATACAACGCGCGCCTGTGGGTTAACCTGACCGATTATCTGGATACCGGTCTGTTCCTTGACCACCGTATCGCCCGCCGCATGCTGGGCCAGATGAGCAAGGGTAAAGACTTCCTGAACCTGTTCTCCTATACCGGCAGCGCCAGTGTGCATGCTGGCCTTGGCGGCGCGCGCAGTACCACCACGGTGGATATGTCCCGTACTTACCTGGAATGGGCAGAACGTAACCTGCGCCTGAACGGTCTCACCGGGCGTCAGCATCGTCTGATGCAGGCTGACGTGCTGGGCTGGCTACGCGAAACGGACGAACAATTTGATCTGATCTTCATCGATCCCCCAACGTTCTCTAACTCCAAGCGTATGGAAGATAGCTTTGACGTTCAACGCGATCACCTGCGCCTGATGACCGACATGAAACGCCTGCTGCGTAAGGGCGGTACCATTATGTTCTCGAATAACAAACGCGGCTTCCGCATGGATCATGAGGGACTGGCTGCTCTGGGGCTGAAAGCACAAGAAATTAGCCAAAAAACGCTGTCCCAGGACTTTGCCCGTAATCGTCAGATCCATAACTGCTGGTTGATCTCCGCGGTCTGAAAGGAATAATACATGTCTTTAATTAGTATGCACGGCGCGTGGCTCTCTTTCAGCGACTCGCCGCTTCTCGACAATGCAGAACTGCACATCGAGGACAACGAGCGCGTCTGTCTGGTCGGCCGTAATGGCGCGGGTAAATCCACGCTGATGAAAATCCTCAACCGCGAACAGGGTCTGGACGACGGGCGTATTGTTTACGAGCAGGATCTTATCGTCTCTCGCCTGCAGCAGGATCCGCCGCGTCACGTGACCGGCAGCGTTTACGATTTTGTTGCCGAAGGTATCTCTGAGCAGGCCGAATACCTGAAGCGTTATCACGAGATTTCACACCTGGTGATGACCGACCCGAGCGACAAGAATCTTAACGAACTGGCGAAAGTGCAGGAGATGCTCGATCACCACGGCCTGTGGCAGCTCGAAAACCGCATCAATGAAGTGCTGGCGCAGCTCGGACTGGAACCGGACATGGAGCTGTCGGCGCTTTCAGGCGGCTGGCTGCGTAAGGCCGCGCTTGGCCGCGCGCTGGTCAGCGGGCCGAAAGTGCTGCTGCTGGATGAACCGACGAACCACCTGGACATCGAAGCGATAGACTGGCTGGAAGGGTTCCTCAAAACCTTCAACGGGACCATTATCTTTATCTCCCACGACCGTTCGTTTATCCGCAATATGGCCACGCGTATTGTCGATCTCGATCGCGGCAAGCTGGTGACCTACCCTGGCGATTACGATACCTATCTGCTGGAGAAAGAAGAAAACCTGCGTGTGGAAGAGTTGCAGAACGCTGAATTCGACCGCAAGCTGGCGCAGGAAGAGGTCTGGATCCGTCAGGGCATCAAAGCCCGTCGTACCCGTAACGAAGGCCGCGTTCGCGCGCTGAAAGCGATGCGTCGTGAACGCAGCGAGCGCCGCGAAGTGATGGGCAGCGCCAGAATGCAGGTTGAAGAGGCTTCCCGTTCCGGCAAAATTGTCTTCGAAATGGAAAACGTCAACTATCAGGTTGATGGCAAAGTGCTGGTGAAAGACTTCTCCGCACAGGTTCAGCGTGGGGATAAAATCGCGCTGATCGGGCCGAATGGCTGTGGTAAAACCACGCTGTTGAAGCTGATGCTGGATCAGCTGAAGCCTGACAGCGGCCGCATTCACTGCGGTACTAAGCTCGAAGTGGCTTACTTCGACCAGCACCGTGCGGAGTTGGATCCGGACAGAACGGTGATGGATAACCTGGCGGAAGGTAAACAAGAGGTGATGGTTAACGGTAAGCCGCGTCATGTGCTGGGCTAC
Organism: Enterobacter sp. BNK-18; assembly: GCF_047456135.1. Lineage (NCBI taxonomy): Bacteria > Pseudomonadati > Pseudomonadota > Gammaproteobacteria > Enterobacterales > Enterobacteriaceae > Enterobacter > Enterobacter sp. BNK-18. Next base: position 764,258 of record NZ_CP179899.1, read on the forward strand.
CTGCAGGACTTCCTGTTCCATCCGAAACGCGCGCTGACGCCGGTACGCGCGTTGTCAGGCGGTGAGCGAAATCGTCTGCTGCTGGCACGTCTGTTCCTGAAGCCAAGTAACCTGCTGATCCTCGATGAACCAACAAACGACCTGGACGTGGAAACGCTCGAACTGCTGGAAGAGCTGATCGACGGCTATCAGGGAACCGTGATGCTGGTAAGCCACGACCGTCAGTTCGTCGATAACACCGTGACCGAGTGCTGGATCTTCGAAGGTGAAGGGCGAATCGGACAGTATGTGGGCGGCTATCACGATGCGAAAGGACAGCAGTCGCAGTCTCAGGCGCTAAAACAGGCTAAATCCAGAACCAGTTCCGAACCTGCTGTAACAAAAGCAGAAACTGTCAAGAAAACCTCGGTTAAACTAAGCTATAACCTGCAGCGCGAACTGGAAGGACTCCCTCAGCGTCTTGAAGAGCTGGAAGCCGCACTTGAAGATCTGCAGGCGCAGGTCGCTGATGCGTCATTCTTTACCCAATCGCATGACTATACTCAAAAAGTACTGGCAGAACTGTCCGCGGCTGAAAAAGCCCTGGAAGAAGCATTTGAGCGCTGGGAGTACCTTGAGTCTCTGAAGAACGGCGCATAAACAGGGATACAATATGTGTGACCAGCACCATGCCGACAGGCATATATTATGCTCTCAATGCGATATGCTCGTGGCGTTGCCAGAGCTTGGTCACGGACATAAAGCCCTGTGTCCCCGTTGCGGTACGACGTTGACAACCGAGTGGGACGCACCAAGGCAGCGTCCCACTGCTTATGCGCTGGCAGCGTTGTTCATGCTGCTGCTTTCCAATCTCTTCCCCTTCATTTATATGAAGGTGGGAGGGATGACCAGCCAGGTCGATTTGCTTGAAATTCCGGGGGTTATGTTCTCGGAAGACTACGCCAGCCTCGGCACCTTTTTCCTCCTGTTCGTACAGATCGTCCCGGCTTTTTGTCTGGTCGTCATTCTGTTGCTGGTGAATCGCGTCGCGATGCCCCTCGTGCTTAAAATCTGGCTCGCGCGTATCCTGTTCCAGTTAAAAAGCTGGGGCATGGCCGAAATCTTTCTGGCGGGAATCCTGGTCAGTTTCGTCAAACTGATGGCGTATGGCGATGTGGGTATCGGCAGCAGCTTTGTACCCTGGTGTCTGTACTGCGTGCTGCAACTGCGCGCCTTCCAGTGTGTGGACAGACGTTGGGCGTGGGACGATATCGCGCCGGCACCGACGCTGGTACAGACGGTAAAGGTGGGGGTGCCAGGCATCCGTCAGGGGCTTCGTTCTTGTCCATGCTGCACCGCTGTGCTGCCAGCCGATCTGGATGTGTGCCCGCGCTGCGAAACAAAAGGATACGTGCGACGTAAAAATAGCCTGCAGTGGACAATGGCGCTGCTGGTGACTTCCATCATGTTGTACCTGCCGGCCAATATCCTGCCGATTATGATCACCGATTTGCTCGGTGACAAAATGCCCTCGACAATCCTTGCCGGGGTAATACTGCTGTGGGGTGAAGGCTCCTATCCCGTTGCGGGGGTGATCTTTATTGCCAGTATTATGGTACCCACGTTAAAAATGATCGCCATTGCCTGGCTCTGCTGGGATGCGAAAGGCCATGGCAAACGCGACAGCGAACGCATGCACCTGATTTATGAAGTCGTCGAGTTTGTTGGACGCTGGTCAATGATTGATGTGTTTGTTATTGCCGTTCTCTCTGCACTGGTGCGGATGGGCGGATTGATGAGTATTTATCCCGCGATGGGGGCATTAATGTTTGCGCTGGTCGTTATTATGACCATGTTCGCGGCCATGACCTTCGACCCTCGTTTATCGTGGGATCGTGAGCCTGAATCAAGCCATGAGGAACAGTAAGAGCATGGAAAATAAGAGTGGAGAGGCGAAAGTGCAGAAGGTCAAAAACTGGTCGCCGGTGTGGATTTTCCCCATCGTGACCGCGCTGATCGGTGCATGGATCCTGTTTTATCATTACAGCCATCAGGGACCGGAAGTGACGCTCATCACCACCAATGCCGAGGGGATTGAGGGCGGTAAAACGACCATCAAAAGCCGTAGCGTCGATGTGGGCGTGGTTGAAAGCGCAACCCTGACCGACGATTTAACCCATGTGGAAATCAAGGCACGCCTGAACGCGGGCATGGAAAAACTGCTGCACGGTGATTCAGCTTTCTGGGTGGTCAAGCCGCAGGTAGGACGTGAAGGGATCAGCGGCTTAGGTACGCTGCTCTCCGGTGCCTACATTGAACTGCAGCCGGGTAAAAAAGGAAGCCAGCCGGCGCAATACCAACTGCTTGACTCACCACCGCTTGCGCCGCCAGATGCGAAAGGCATCCGCGTGATCCTGGACAGTAAAAAAGCGGGCCAGTTAACGGCGGGCGATCCCGTGCTGTTCCGCGGTTATCGCGTGGGATCGGTTGAAACAAGTACCTTTGATCCGCAAAAGCGCACCATCAGCTATCAGCTGTTCATCAATGCGCCAAACGATCGGCTGGTCACCAGCAACGTCCGTTTCTGGAAGGACAGCGGGATCGCGGTTGATCTAACGTCAGCGGGAATGCGCGTGGAGATGGGCTCCCTGACCACGCTGTTTGGTGGCGGTGTAAGCTTTGATGTGCCGGAAGGGCAAGATTTGGGGCAGCCGGTTGCAGAGAAAACGGCGTTCAGGCTCTTTGACGATCAACGCAGCATTCAGGACGCACTCTATACCGATCACATCGACTTCCTGATGTTCTTTAAAGATTCCGTCCGTGGCCTTCAGCCGGGCGCGCCTGTCGAATTCCGCGGCATTCGCCTGGGTACGGTGGGGCAAGTTCCGTTCTTTGTACCGGGTCTGCAGCAGGTACTGGATGACGATTACCGCATTCCGGTGCTGATTCGCATTGAGCCGGAACGTCTGCTCAACCAGATTGGCGAGAATCAGGATATTGGTACGCATATTACCGAACTGATGAACCGGGGTCTGCGTGGGTCGCTGAAGACGGGCAACCTGGTGACCGGTGCGCTGTATGTGGATATGGACTTCTATCCAAAAGCCCCGCCGATTACCGGTATCCGGGAGTTCGGTGGTTATAAGATCATCCCGACGGTGAGCAGCGGCCTGGCACAGATCCAGCAGCGTCTGATGGAGACACTGGATAAGATTAACAATCTGCCACTGAATCCGATGATTGAAGCCGCGACTAGTTCGCTCAGCGAAAGTCAGGCAACAATGCGTCGCCTGCAAACCACGCTGGATAACATCAACAAGATCACCGCAAGCCAGAGTATGCAGCAGCTGCCGCAGGATATGCAGAAAACGCTGCGTGAGCTTAACCGCAGTATGCAGGGCTTCCAGCCTGGCTCGGCGGCGTACAACAAGATGGTGGCAGATATGCAACGTCTTGATCAGGTCTTGCGTGAACTGCAGCCGGTTCTGAAAACGCTCAATGAGAAGAGCAACGCGCTGGTGTTCGAAGCGAAAGATAAAAAGGATCCTGAGCCTAAGAGGGCAAAAGAATGAATAAATGGCTATTAATGGTTGGCGCTCTGCTGTTAACGGCGTGCAGTTCAGGCGTGGAGAACAAGAGCTACTATCAGTTGCCTCTTGCAGCGCAAAACGGGGTACAAAGTACCGCCAGTCAGGGAAACCGTCTGCTGTGGGTTGAGCAGGTTGCCGTGCCGGATTATCTGGCAGGCAACGGCGTGGTCTACCAGACCAGCGACGTAAAATACGTGATTGCGACAAACAACCTGTGGGCCAGCCCGCTGGATCAGCAGCTGCGCAACACGCTGGTGGCCAATCTGGGCAGCCAGCTTCCGGGTTGGGTTGTCGCGTCGCAGCCGCTGGGTAACGACCATGATACGCTGAACGTCACGGTTACGGGTTTCCATGGCCGTTATGACGGTACGGTGGTGATTAGCGGAGAGTGGTTGCTGAACCATCAGGGCCAGATGATTAAGCGTCCTTTCCATCTTGAGCTGAAACAGCAGAAAGATGGCTACGATGAAATGGTGAAAGTGCTGGCCCAGGGGTGGGCGCAAGAGTCGGCCAGCATCGCCAGGGAGATTTCCCGGCTGCCATAAGTAAAATTCATCGGTAAAAACCGCAGTCGGCCTGTTGCTGATTGCGGTTTTTTTTTCAGTTTCACTTCAGACCGTTACTTGTGCCGGGTCACAATTTTTGTACAAATGATCTTCCAGGTAGCTCACAAATATGACACCCGTATGAATTTTGAACATTGACGCTGCGACTAATTCGGGGTATTCGTTATCTGTGCCTGCGCAAGTTTGTGCAGACACTGTTTTCTTTCCACCAGACAAAAGAATGAGGGAAACGAGGCATGAAGAGACAGAAACGAGATCGCCTGGAACGGGCTCATCAACGTGGTTATCAGGCCGGCATCGCTGGACGATCTAAAGAAATGTGTCCTTATCAGACGATAAATCAAAGGTCACAATGGCTTGGAGGCTGGCGAGAAGCCATCGGCGACAGGGCACTCATAGCCTGATAACGTCTCTTTCAAAAAAAGAAACCTCCGCACTGCGGAGGTTTCGCCTTTATGGGGTCGCTCAACGAGAAATCAGAACGCGGAAGTGTCCTGGAACAGACCCACTTTCAGGTCGTTTGCGGTATAAATCTGACGACCGTCTACCAGCACTTCGCCATCTGCCAGGCCCATAATCAGGCGGCGGTTAACGATGCGTTTGAAGTGAATACGATAGGTCACTTTCTTCGCAGTAGGCAGAACCTGTCCGGTGAATTTCACTTCGCCCACACCCAGCGCACGGCCTTTACCTTCACCACCCAGCCAGCCCAGATAGAAGCCAACCAGCTGCCACATTGCATCCAGACCCAGACACCCAGGCATTACCGGATCGCCAATAAAGTGGCAACCGAAGAACCACAGGTCCGGATTGATATCGAGTTCTGCTTCTACGTAACCCTTATCGAAGTTGCCGCCGGTTTCGGTCATTTTCACGACACGGTCCATCATCAGCATGTTCGGGGCCGGTAACTGTGGGCCGTTAGCGCCAAACAGTTCACCGCGACCAGAGGCAAGAAGGTCTTCTTTTGTATAGGATTCGCGTTTATCTACCATGTTCTCAGTAAGCCTTATTTTAGTGAAGGACGCAGGATAGCTAACACGTGTACGCTGAACAAGTCCGATCAGTTTGAACTAAACCAGCCTAACCAGCGTAACGGCCAGGGATAACGATGACGAGCATCCTGCTGCGTCGCCTGAGCAATGCGCTCCTGGATAGTCTGCATCAGGGTTGTTTGCCCTTCGCCGTCCCATACCAGGTTTGTCAGTAAGGGTAGTGCATCATCAATGCCTTCGATGGCCCAGATGGTGAATTGTTCCTGTTCCACGGCATCAAGAATGTCCTGGCTGAGGCTCAAATGGCGCGCGTTAGGGGCAGGAATAATCACCCCCTGTTTGCCGTTTAACCCACGCTGCTGACAAATCGAGAAGAAGCCTTCAATCTTTTCGTTCAGACCACCCACTGGCTGCGCACGACCAAACTGATCGACCGAGCCGGTGATCGCGATGTTCTGATTAACTGGCACTTCTGCCAGGGCGCTGATTAAGGCGCACAGCTCCGCCATAGAGGCGCTATCACCATCGACTTCACTGTATGATTGCTCAAACGTCAGCGAGGCGGAGAAGGGGATTTGCTGCTCAAGCTGCAGCTCTGACATCAGGAACGCCTGCATGATCATCATGCCTTTAGCGTGAATGTTGCCGCCCAACTCGGCTTTGCGTTCGATATCAGTGAACTCACCGTCACCGACATGCACAACGCAGCTGATACGGGAAGGCTCTCCGAAGGCGCGCGGGTGGCCGGGGAATTCAATCACCGACAGGGCATTGATCTGCCCGATACGTTCGCCTTCGGTCTCAACCAGAATTTGTTCCAGCAGAATTTCATCCTGCATACGGTCAGCAAGATAGCCTTCACGCCACTCACGCTGCGCCAGCATCTGGGTAAGCTGCTCACCGGTGAATACGCCGTTACCGCTGACGACACCCACTTCACGTAATTGCTTGCCTATCCAGAGCGGGCAGAGCGGCAGCGTCTCCTGGTCACCGGTATAGCGAACCGCTTCGCGGATCAAACCAGGCCAGGCGTCGGCGGCCGGCGTTGGCAGTGCGAAACGTTCCGCAACGCTCAACACCCACTGGCACCACTGTGCCATGTCATCGGCATCGGTAATCTGGATGTTATCTTCGTATTCGCTATAGACCGCCTGCTCAGCCAGTTCGGGCTCCATCTCCTGGAAGTCAGCCAGCGATTCACGGTCACCCGTCAGCACCACGGTCAGCGACAGCGGCATTGAAGGAACTGAGACGGGCAGGGGACGAGACTCGTCGTAGCCAACCCAGTCAAAACGCTGCTGGCTAACCACCGTTTTCAGGCGCATCCACAGCAGAGGTTGTGAGAGGAGAGTGCGCAACGAGATGATCAGTACGCCGCCATTCGCGCGGTGCACCAGCCCAGGTTGCAGCGAGAGCTCACCGTTAAACTGGCGCAGACAACCAAAGAGTTGTTCAGCCTCGACCCAGTTAGCGGTAATCACTTCACCCCTGGCAGCAAAGCGGTCGTCGGGCTGCTCTGCCGGTTCGAATGTGACATCATGTCCCGCGATACGATATTGGCCGCCAAAGACGGCGTTCGCTTGCGGTCGCAACTGGCGCATGGCATCACCCAGAAGCGTCAGATATTCCGCTTCTTCCGGGGCCTTGAGCATCATGAAGGGTGATGTTGCCCAGGGGCTTAACACCTGCTCCAGCGCATAATGCAAACGGGGTTGCGTATCGCTAAGGATGAATTCGTGTTCTTTTGCGAGATCGGGTCGTGCAAACAGTTCCTGATAGCTCTCGGTATCCGGAACGAGGTCACGCCATGCAAGTTTCGTAATGGTCAAAGTTGATGTTTTTTAGTTAGATGTAAAAGCGTGGAGTATACCGTAAGCGGGGGGCTCTACCCAAGCAGGATTGGGCATTTCGGCAGGGTGATTGGCTGCATTCACTCACAGGATATGATTTCTTTTCAGCAGATTGCCAAAAAACTGATATTCTGAACAGAGTTACGTGGTAACACTGAGATCGCAATGAAATATCAACAACTGGAAAATCTCGAAAGCGGCTGGAAATGGAAGTACCTGGTCAAAAAGCACCGTGAAGGGGAGCTGATCACCTGCTACATCGAAGCCAGCGCAGCGCAAGAAGCCGTGGATATTTTGCTGACCCTCGAAAATGAACCGGTACAAGTTAACGGCTGGATTGAGAAACACATTAATCCTGCGTTGTTAAACCGGATGAAGCAAACTATTCGTGCGCGTCGCAAGCGGCATTTTAATGCGGAGCATCAGCATACTCGCAAAAAATCCATCGACCTGGAGTTTATGGTCTGGCAGCGTCTGGCAGGGCTTGCGCAACGGCGTGGGAAAACGCTGTCAGAAACGATAGTGCAGTTGATTGAAGATGCCGAGCATAAAGAGAAGTACGCCAACCAGATGTCGACGCTGAAGAATGATCTTCAGGCTCTGTTGGGTAAGAAATAGATTTTTGTTTTCTTCAGATTCAGATAATAAAAAACCCCGCAGTGCGGGGTTTTTTTATAAGACGATAACTTATGCCGCTGGCTGAGTTACAACGTCTTTGATGCCTTTAACTTCGATCTCTACGCGACGATCTGGAGCCAGGCAGTCGATCAGTGCAGCGCGAGCTTTAACGTTGTCACAGGTGTTGCCAGTAACTGGGTTAGCTTCGCCCATACCACGTGGGGAGATCTTGTTAGCTGGGATACCTTTAGAGATCAGGTAATCAACAACAGACTGAGCACGTTTCTCAGACAGTTTCTGGTTGTAAGCGTCAGAACCGATACGGTCGGTGAAGCCCAGAACCACTACAGAACCGTCTTTAGGATCCAGGTTGCTCAGCTGGGTGTACAGCTGATCCAGTGCCTGCTGACCTTCTGGTTTCAGGGTAGCTTTGTTGAAGTTGAACAGAACGTCAGACTTCAGAGTGAAGTGCTTGGTCTGTACTTCTGGAGCTGGAGCCGGCGCTGGAGCAACGATTGGCGCTGCATCTTCCTGCTGGCCGAAACGGTAGGAAACACCTACGCTCAGCATGCCGTTGTCAGGACGAACACCAACGGTGTTGCCGTCGCCGATGTTGTTAACCCACTGGTATTCCAGACGGGTAGCGATATCACGGGTCATAGCCCACTCAACGCCACCAGCGAATACTGGGGAAACACCGGTGTCATGGTCGTCGCCAGCGATGCTGTTGCTGGAGTCAGCGCGCCATACCATGCCGCCCAGACGAGTGTACACGTCCAGATCGTCAGTTACTGGGTAACCCAGTTTAGCGGTCAGCTGTACGCCCTGAGCTTTAAAAGCGCCGTTTACGTTGTCGCCTTTGTATGGCATACGACCTAACCAGTCGTAACCCATTTCAAAACCAACATACGGGTTAACCTGATAGCCACCGAACGCACCTGCACCAAGCTGGCTCTCGTGAGTAGGGCCATCGTTGTTCAGGCTGCTGTTGTACCAGCCGGTGTCATGGAACTGAGACCAGCCCAGTTTACCACCTGCATACCAGGTATTATCTTTCGGAGCGGCCTGCGCTACGGTAGCGAAGCCAGCCAGTGCCACTGCAATCGCGATAGCTGTCTTTTTCATTTTTTGCGCCTCGTTATCATCCAAAATTCGCCATGAAGGTCTCAATAGAGATTCACGGTTAAATCCTTCACCGGGGGTCGTGGTCAAATATAAATCTACCGATATCTTCGGCTTAGGCCGAGCACCCCTGGCGATGTAAAGTCTACAACGTAGCTGAAAACTTACAAGTGTGAAGTCCGTCAGGCATATGAAAAAAAAAGTTCCGTATACCGATTATTTAACATTTTTCGAACGAGTTTTGTGCAATAAAATTAAGGAGAACCGCACCAGACAAGCCTTGCCGCAGTTTTGGCGCCTGGAACTAAAATCGCATCTTGTGGTCAAAAAAAATTCCAGGAATAATCTTAATTTTCCTCAATGATACAAATTTGAGTGAATTTTTAGGCCAGAAAGTTGTCCTCTGCGATAAGAATCTGGTCGAACCGGACGCATGATCAACCCGATCGCACTACCTTCTTCAGCCGCTTTAGTCAGTCGAAAATGTTCCTCATCGGTCAATTCGTCTGATAACCATCCAATCACCACGCTGTAATTCCCCGTACGTAACGCCCGGATCATCGATTCCACGGTATCGCAGGGAGAGAGTTGATTAATTTGCATGACCTTTGTCAGCGGGAGGCCCGCGGACTGCACCCATTCACGGCTCAGTTTTTGTTGAGGCGTCAGCCAAAGCTGCCAGCGCGACTGCTGACCAAGCTGTTGTAATAACGGCAACAGCAGAAGTTGAGTGAGCAGGGGCTGGTCTTCACGATAAACCACTTCACTGATAAGCCCTGTCGAAACACGCCCGGTGGAATTCTGCGTGACATTGCCAGCGGAAGAAGAGAGAGAGGTTGAGCGATTTGCATAGCCTGAAGTGTACATATTCATTCCAGCCCTGTAGTTACTGTATGGATATACAGTAACCCCTGTATGCATAAAGATCAACCTCATTTTCGGAAAGCGACTCGCAAAATTCATTCATTATTGATGCGCCTGGAAAAATCATCTTGCTCAACGACGATAAGTTGCCTATTTTCCTGCTAACGGATCCGCTAGTAAGAAATTTCGTTGTTACTTTATGATTTTGAAGGGAAATATCATGAAAAAGATATCTTATGAACGGATTTATAAATCCCAGGAATACCTTTCACCCTTAGGTGAAATCCACCATCGTGCGCTGTTTGGGGGGTATACCCTGGCCGTAGATGATGCCGTCTTCGCTATGGTCTCCGACGGGGAACTGTATCTCCGGGCCTGTGAGGAAAGTGCAAAATACTGTGTAAAAAATGCCTCGTCATTCTTAACCCTCATGAAACGGGGTCGTCCGGTGCTGCTCAATTATTATCGTGTCGATGACGGACTGTGGCAGGACAGAGAACGGCTGCTTCAGCTCTCCTCGTTCGCGCTCAATGCGGCACGAAAAGAGCGTTCGCAGCGTGATCGGCGAAACCGCCTCAAGGACTTGCCCAATCTCACCTTTCAGCTTGAAGTGCTGCTCTTTGAAGCCGGAATCACTGATGAAGAGACGCTGCGGGAGCTGGGTGCCCGTGCGAGCTGGCTAAAGATGCGGGCGAAAAATAAAGCGCTCAGCATTAAAGTGCTCTTCGCACTGGAAGGGGCCATCGCCGGACTTCATGAGGCGGCACTCCCGGCGGGAATTCGCCGGGAGTTAACGGAGTGGTTTAATGCGCTGCCTGAGCCACAGGAGAATCACTCCTCCAGGTAGCGATCTGCAGTTGCAGTCGGCAAATTTCTGGCAGCAGAGCGATAAGGAGGCCAATCTGCTGAAGAACCAGCGGTGCTTTGCTGTCGCTTCCCGGGTCAATATGCGTTATACGCTGAGCCAGTTCATCCAGCGCGTGTTGAACGCGAGGCTCATCGGCTGGTCGGTGATGAAGCGCGTCATCGACATAGCATACGGCATCATCCAGCAGGGCGAGGATGGCCGGGTGAGTCAATTTCTCACGGTGGGCACCCAGCGTCGAAATATAGCTGGTGAAGGTATGGTTCAGGCAGAGCAGGCGGAAAGCCGTTTCCCGAATTTCTGCCGTGGCGCGAGGCTCCGTGGACATGTTAGAGACCACCGAAGCCAGTTCAGCATCACAGTTATGCGCATCGCGGCGTGCGATACGATAAGCCAGACGGTTATCGCGACCCTGATGATACTGCTCAAGGATGGCATCAAGGTATCGACAGTTCGCGTTCATCGCCCTGTCTACCACACGTGGTAAATTACGGAACCGCCAGTCCGGCCAGATAAAACTGACCGCCGCCCAGGCGATTGCGCAGCCAATCAGCGTATCTATCACGCGGGGCAGGGCCACTTCAAATCCTTCACCCAGCAGGTTAAAGCAGAGTAGCACCAGCAGCGTGATGAACATTGTGGCATGCGCATACTGCACATTACGAAAGGCGAAGAACAACACACCGGTGATCACGATCAGGATCAGCTGGCCTTCGACAGAGGGCACGAAATAGAGCACCGGCAGCCCAATAGCGACGCCCACCAGCGTACCGATAATACGTAGCGCAAGGCGGTGGCGGGTGGCGTTATAGTTTGGCTGGCAAACAAACAGGCTGGTCAGCAGGATCCAGTAACCGTGATGTAACCCGGTTATCTGAATGATGGCATAACCCACGCACAGCACCAGTGACATCCTCACCGCATGGCGAAACAGTGCCGATTCCGGCGTAAAGTTGCGGCTCAGTCGCAGCCACATATCGCTGAAGCTATGCACGCTGTCATCAGCAAGCTGATTCTCCACATCTTTATCGGGGAGCGCCATCGCCTGCTCGGATTCAATGGTAGCCAGCTGAGCATCTATCGCCCGTAGGTTATTCAGCAAAAATCCCAGTGCTTTAATATGTTCCGGCGATGTTCCACTGGCCTGAACGCGATCGAGCGCCGCATCAAGATGGCTAAATACGCGTTCGAAGCGCGGGTCATGTTGATAGGGCGTACGCAGCAAAATGGAGCGTGCCAGCTGCTGGCACGCCTGAGACTGCATCGACAGCAGGCGCTGGAAGCGGAACATCACGTCGCTGTAGCGGAACTTCTCGCGCAGGGCAGCATACTGAACGTGCGAGGAGCTGGCACGCTCATGTATATCCTGCGCCGCGAAATAGTAGTGCAAGGTTCTTCGCGTTCCGCGCTGACCACGATCGCCCCGCAGACGGGTAAGCAGTGAGGCTTTCGTCTGGTTAAGCGTGGCGACCAGTTGACCGTTGGCCAGAGCCAAATCGTAGAGCGGAGACTGGCTCTCCTCCTCGATATCCGGATCGAAGAGCCGGGATTTTAGCTCAAGATAGTGGGCCAGTTGCTCAAAGCTGCGGGCAAGGTTGTCCTGAAGAGGGCGAACCGGAAAAATAAGATGCCCGGTTAACGTCAGCAGGTTATACCAGATGGCCCCCAGCAACAGCAGTATGGGTTGCTGGTACCATTGATCGTAAAGGGAAACACCCAGCATGGTGTAAATGGCGATCAGCAGGGCACCAAAGGCGATAGTGGCATAGCGCTGCCCAAGGCCGCCAAGCAAAATAAACCCGCTGGTAGAGAGCGTAAGACCAATGGCAAACAGCCAGGGCCAGGGGAAGAGCAGCTCCACGGAGGCTGACGCGATAAAAAAACAGACCAGCGTAATCACAAGATTACGCAGGCGCCCGGCAAGGCGATCGTCCAGATCCGCCAGCGCCCCCGCAACCACTCCCAGCGTGAGCGGGATGGTGAGTTTTACGTCATTCAGCCACCACGGCAGGGCAACAGTGCCGCAAAGTGCGATAAATATTCTGACGTTATAAAGCCAGATGCTGTTCCAGGTATAACGGCGAAGCAGTGGGCTTAGCATAAGCACGGCCAGTCCTTATTTACTGAAAACGACGACGCGCGTTTGCTTCACGTGCCGCCTGTGCCACTTCTACCGGAACGACCCTGCGCCCGACTGGCCAAAGCGCGATGGCGGCAATCTTAAAGTTCGCGATCCCCACCGGAATACCAATAATGGATATGCACTGGGCAATACCGGCAAAAATATGCATCACACATAGCCACCAGCCGAAGAAAACCAGCCACAGAATATTGAGGACCGTGCCTCCCGTGTTCAGCAGTGCGTTTTTGCTCTCCGGGTTCAGTTCGTCAACGTGGACGGCTTCATTCCCGTACGGGATGAAAGAGAGTTTGGTGATTTCCCAGCAGGAGCGGGTCAGGGGGAGCGTAAAAATAAGGACGATGCTCACCAGCGTGGCAAAAAGCCAGGCAAGAGTGGTGGCAAAACCGCCTAACACAAAATTCAAAACATTCAGAACAGTACGCATAAACCCTCAGTTCCTTTCGATATGATTAACGCCCAGTGATTGTAACGTTTTTTTAGGCTGGAGCACCTTAAAACTGGCAGTTAAACTGTCAGGTAAATTATCTCTTCGTGGATTCGGCTGGACATGGAACTGAAAGCAACATCATTAGGCAAACGCCTGGCGCAACACCCCTACGACAGGGTTGTCCTCCTTAATGCCGGAGTGAAAGTCTCCGGAGAACGCCACGAATACCTCATTCCGTTTAATCAACTGCTGGCTATCCACTGTAAACGCGGGTTGGTCTGGGGCGAACTGGAGTTTGTCCTGCCTGACGATAAAGTCGTGCGCCTTCACGGTACCGAGTGGGCTGAGACCCAGCGCTTCCATCATCACCTGAATATGCTCTGGCAGCAGTGGAGCCAGGATATGAGCGTGATTGCCGCTCAGGTACTGCAGCAGGTACTGAACGATATTGCACAAAGTAACGAGCAACAAACGTGGCTCACCCGCCAGCAGACGGCCGGGTTGCAGCAAAAGATTAGGCAGGCGCTGGCGGCACTGCCGTTATCCGTGACGCGTCTTGACGAGTTCGACAATTGCCGTGACGCCTGGCGTCAGTGTCAGGCCTGGCTTGGCGATACAGACAAGAGCCGGCTGGCGCACAACCAGGCGTGGACAGATGCCATGCTGACCCGTTATGCCGACTTTTTCAGCACGGTTGAATCTTCACCGCTTAACCCTGCACAGGCGCGCGCCGTGGTTAACGGCGAGCACTCCCTGCTGGTGCTGGCGGGTGCCGGAAGCGGCAAAACGTCGGTGCTGGTGGCCCGTGCGGGTTGGCTACTGACAACGGGTGAGGCTGTTGCCGACCAGATACTGTTGCTGGCGTTTGGCCGTAAGGCAGCCGAGGAGATGGACGAACGCATACAGGAACGCCTGCATACCCGGGATATTACCGCCAGAACCTTCCATGCCCTGGCGCTGCATATCATTCAGCAGGGCAGTAAAAAAGTGCCTGCCATCAGCAAGCTGGAAAACGACACGCAGGCGCGTCAGGCGTTGTTCATTAAAACGTGGCGTCAGCAGTGCAGTGAGAAAAAGGCGCAGGCTAAAGGGTGGCGTCAGTGGCTGGAAGAAGAACTCAACTGGGACGTACCGGAAGGCAATTTCTGGCAGGATGAAAAACTGGCTCGTCGCCTGGGCTCTCGCCTCGACCGCTGGGTTAGCCTGATGCGGATGCACGGCGGATCGCAGGCCGAGATGATTGAAAGCGCGCCGGAGACGATCCGCGCCCTGTTTTCGAAGCGGGTCAAGCTGATGGCCCCGATGCTGAAAGCCTGGAAAACCGCGCTGAAAGAGGAAAATGCCGTCGATTTCTCCGGTTTGATCCATCAGGCCATTATCATTCTTGAGAAGGGCCGTTTTGTCAGCCCGTGGAAGCATATCCTGGTGGATGAATTCCAGGATATCTCGCCGCAACGTGCCGCGCTGCTCTCGGCGTTAAGGGCGCAAAATAAACATACCTCGCTGTTTGCGGTGGGCGATGACTGGCAGGCTATCTATCGCTTCAGCGGGGCACAGCTCTCCCTGACGACTGCATTCCATCACTATTTTGGCGAAGGCGATCGCAGCGATCTGGATACCACCTACCGCTTCAATTCCCGGATTGGTGAAGTTGCTAACCGCTTTATCCAGCAGAACCCGCATCAGCTGGCAAAACCGCTAAATAGCCTCCGGGCCGGGGACAAAAAAGCCGTTACCCTGCTGGCGGACGATCAGCTGGAGCCGCTGCTGGACAAACTGAGCGGCTATGCGAAGCCGGATGAACGTATTCTGGTGCTGGCACGCTATCACCATCTTAAGCCTGCGGAGCTGGAAAAAGCCGCGACCCGCTGGCCGAAGCTGCAGCTCGATTTTATGACCATCCACGCCAGCAAAGGACAGCAGGCCGACTATGTGATAGTGATGGGGCTTAAAGAGGGGAGCGATGGTTTCCCGGCTCCGGCACGAGAGTCGGTAATGGAACAGGCATTACTGCCGGTCCCGGAAGATTTTCCGGACGCCGAAGAGCGGCGTTTGCTGTACGTGGCGATGACCCGCGCGCGTCATCGCGTGTGGCTGCTGTTCAACAAAGAGGAGCCGTCGGTGTTTGTCGATATTCTGAAGAGTATTGATGTCCCAGTGGCGAGGAAGCCTTAACGGGATAGCGGAGCGGTAATATTGCAGGCCCGGTAAGCGTGTCGCCACCGGGCAAAAAACTACTTCAGTCTTTCGGAAAGATAGCGCTGATAATCCGGGATCAGGATCTCAACCGGTGAGTTGAAGTGCGGGGATTCAATGATGAAATCTGCCGTCGACAGGTTCGTCGCCACCGGAATATTCCATACCGTTGCCAGACGCAGCAGGGCTTTGACATCCGGGTCGTGCGGAACCGCATTCAGCGGATCCCAGAAGAAAATCAGTACATCAATTTTCCCTTCAGAGATCTGAGCGCCGACCTGCTGGTCGCCGCCCATCGGGCCACTCAGCATGGCATTGACCTCCAGACCCGTTTCGCGGTGGATCAGGTTACCGGTTGTCCCGGTCGCTGAGAGAGCATGCTTTTCCAGCAATGGCTGATGGCGGCGAACCCAGTTAAGCAGCATTTGTTTACAGTGATCGTGCGCAACCAGAGCAATGTGTTTGCGTTCCGGTAGCGTGCGTGTTGTCAGTTCCATAATCTTATCCATCAGGTTAACTGACTACACGATGACGGGAACCGCCTGACGCTGCAAGAGAAAGGCGAAAAAAATGTGGCTTATGATGAAGGTTGTTGCTTTACCCACTGTAAAAAACGGGCCCGGGTCTCAGGATCGGCCTGCTGGAACCAGAATTTAAGACGCTGTTCCGTCAGCGTCTGGGACTGTGGCGGAATAACATCCAGCTCTGAGACACCGGACAGCAGCGTACTGTCGTCGGCCATCCTGGTGGCAAACTGTGGAAGGGACGCGCGTTTGCCTGCCTTGTTATAGATTTCGGTCGCGGCCTCGTAATCGGTGCCTTTCGGGGACGAGGTTAACGCCAGAATATCGAGTTTTACCGGAATCGGCATTGAATCCCCGTCCAGCAGTTCAAGGCGCGGAGAGGCGTCAAAGGCCGCCGACTCTTTTTCGGTTTCAAGACGCGGGAGGGTAATGTTCACCTGACTGACCCGCTGGGTATTAAAACTGACAATCAGCGGCGCAGAGATATACATGCGTTGTTCATGATTAGCGAGGCCGATGGTTTTTTCTACCCGCAATACCAGCTGGTGTGGCCCATTATCAAGTTCGATGCTGTCCGCACCGCGCAACAAGGAACTGGACACTTTTTTTCCGTCCAGCACCAGCAGATCAATATCCGTTGAAAGCCGTAGCGTGGTCGCAAAGACGCAAACTGGCATCACTAACGCAATCACAGCAGTGGCAATGCCGGTTTTCATAGAGGGCTCCTGTTGAAATGACTCGGCCGCGGTAATGTATCCAAATATTTCGATAATCACGTTTACTAACATATAGACATATTCTGCCGTTTTGCCCTCATGCATCTGCATGGGATGCATGGTTGAGATGTGCGCTTTGACGTACACTCATAAAAAAGCCTGGAGGAAAACCATGAAAGAGAACGAAATTGCCGAGATTCTGACATCGACGCGCACGATTGCACTGGTCGGGGCAAGCGATAAACCGGATCGCCCAAGCTACCGGGTGATGAAGTACCTTCTCGATCAGGGCTATCACGTCATCCCTGTGTCGCCGAAAGTGGCCGGTAAAACCTTACTCGGTCAGCAGGGATACGCCACGCTGAACGAGGTACCTGAAAAAGTCGACATGGTGGATGTTTTCCGCAATTCCGAGGCAGCGTGGGGAGTGGCACAAGAGGCCATCGCCATCGGCGCGAAAACGCTGTGGATGCAGTTGGGTGTCATTAACGAGCAGGCGGCGGTGCTGGCGCGAGAAGCCGGTCTGACGGTGGTAATGGACCGATGTCCGGCGATTGAGATTCCCCGTCTGGGGCTGGCGAAGTCATAAAAAAAAGCCCGTTTACCGGGCTTTTTTTACACGCTTAGTTCCGCAGGCGCGGAGCCTGTAACTGTTTGCGGATAGTCTGAGCAAGTTCATCCATCGTGGGTTGCTCTGGATGCTCATCCTGCAGTTCGCTACTCAGCTGCGCTTCAGCAAGGTAGGTGTGAACGGGTTGTCCATCATCCCCCTCCATCACCACATGATACCAGGGCGCGGCGCGAAGCTCTGCGTTAACCGCCAGCTCATCCGCTGACGGTTCATCAAGGGAATACTCCGGGTCGATATCCACGACCACACCCAAATACCCTAGCAAAGTGTGGCGGACCTGCTGGCCGATACCGAATTTGCTGGCAATCATAGTCACCTCCCGGGAAACACTACTTACACGTTATGTGCGGGCAATATTTCTCTTTTCAAGTTACATGACGCGACAGGCAAACCCTTTCAGATACAGCCCTTCCGGGTAGGTAGCGATCACCGGGTGATCGGCTGCCTGACGGAACTGTTCTATAAATTGTACATCACGACCAGCATCTATTGCGGCATCAGCGATGATTTTCTGAAATAAATCTGTGGTCATCAGGCCGGAGCAGGAGAAGGTGAGAAGCACTCCACCCGGGTTCAGCAGCTGGATGGCCAGCATGTTGATATCCTTATAGCCGCGGCAGGCACCCATCAGCTGACTTTTATTCTCCACAAACTTCGGTGGATCCATCACGATGACGTCGAATTTCTCGCCCTGATCGCGATACTTACGCAGCAGCTTGAAGACGTCATCGCGAACAAACTCGGCTTTGCTCAGATCCAGCTTGTTCAGCTCGACGTTTTGTTTCGCCACGTCCAGCGCTTCCTGAGAGGTATCAACGCTGACAACCTGGGCACAGCCGCCCATCAGCGCCGAGACGGCGAAACCGCCGGTATAGGAGAAGCAGTTCAGCACGCGTTTGTCGGCAACATACTGGCGAGTGGCCAGGCGGCTGTCACGCTGGTCCAGGTAGTAACCCGTTTTATGGCCGCCCTGGATATCCACCAGCAGCTTCATACCGTGCTCTTCGATTGGCAACAGGGCAGGCGGCAGTTCACCGGTGACCGGACCTTGCGTCAGCTCCATGCCCTCTTTTTTGCGCACTGCCACATCGCTGCGGTCATAAATGGCGCATTCCGGGAAAACCGATTGCAACGCGCTGATCAGCGCAGCACGTTGATATTCAGCCCCTGCGCTTAACAGTTGCAGTACCAGGAAGTTACCGAAGCGGTCGATAGTCACGCCAGGCAGACCATCGGACTCACCGGCAATCACACGGTAGCTGTCCAGACCGTCACGCTTTGCCAGCCACTCACGCCACTGCTGCGCCTGCTGTAAACGACGAACGAAGAAATCAATATCGATCGTTTCATCTTTATCAAAGGTCCAGACGCGAGCGCGGATTTGGGACGCTGGCGAATATGCGCCTCGCGCTAACCATTTCCCCTGATGGTCAACGATATCGATGGTCTCTCCGAGGCTGGCTTTGCCTTCCATACGGGCTACTGCACCGGAAAAGACCCAGGGATGGCGGCGCAATAATGACTTCTCGCGCCCTTTGGCTAACACTAAACGTACACTCATAATTTGCTATTCTGTCGATTCCAGGGAAATGGCGCGTAGAGTAGCACATTCAGCAAGTCGCAATCATCTGCGGATGCCTTTGAGCGTTTCGGCACAAAATCAAATCGCTTAGGCACAGTACTGCGCTGCAGTGGGCTTTACAGTAGGGTTTCCGGTATAGCAAAGGGAAACACAAATGAAAAAGCACCGTGCGATAGCAGTAACCACCCTGGCGGTGGTCAGTTTTCATGTTTTAGCGGCATCGTCTTTCACCATCAGCAGTCAGGATCTGGCCAGTGAACGCCCGTTGTCGCAACAGCAGGTGTTTGACGGGTTTGGGTGTCAAGGTGGGAATCACTCTCCACAACTGGCGTGGAAAAATCCGCCTGTCGGGACGAAAAGTTTCGCAGTCACGGTATTTGACCCTGATGCCCCTACCGGAAGTGGATGGTGGCACTGGACGGTGGTCAATATTCCCCTCCAGACGCTGACGCTTCCTGCCGATGCCGGAAACCCGAAGGGGGAGACATTACCGGCCGGGGTTGTGCAGGGGCGTAATGATTTCGGTTATTCTGGTTTCGGCGGCGCATGTCCGCCCAAAGGGGATAAGCCGCACCGTTATCAGTTTACCGTCTGGGCGCTGGATGTGGATAAATTGCCTGTCGACAGGAATGCCAGCGGCGCGCTGGTGGGTTTTATGCTTAACAGTCACGTCCTGGCAAAGGCCAGCTTAACCGTTACCTACAGCAGATAAGGATGGCATGGTGCAGGGAGTCCAGTTTCAACATAAACATTTGACGGCTGGTGAAGTGAGTGCCAGTAAAATGCATCACCTGCACCAGGTTAAACTCTTTCTTCCTGCCATTTGCCATATCACTCACGGCAGTAAAGTGATTGTTCAGGACGATAACCGCCTGGTGGCGACGAAAGCGTCGCTGATCATTATTCCCGCCAATACGCCGCTGGAGATCATAAATCAACCCGCGAATGGTCTCTTTCGCTCTGATTTATTGATGTTGTCACCGGAGCTTCTGGCGGAGTTTAAAACGCATTACCTGAAATCCTGGCCGCGCACAGAATTACATTCCCTCTGTGCTCCCCTGAGTGAGGGGCTGGCATTTATGTGGAGTAACCTGCTGCATGCCGTGCGTCAGGATTTACCGGAGGCGTTACAAAAGCATCAGGCTTTCGGCCTTTTGCTGGCATTGCTTCATGACGGCGTCGCAGGGCCGTTGCTTATAGCGCGTAATAGCCACCTGTCCGAGCAGGTGCGGCAGTTCATCATGCTATCGCCTGCCAGGGCCTGGACTGCACAGGACGTTGCCAGCCGCCTGGCATTGAGCGTGCCGACGCTACGCAGACGGTTACGCGAAGAGTCGCAGAGTTTTCGTCAGATTGTTGAGGAGGTGAGGATGGCCGTTGCGCTGTCACACTTACAGTCAACCCGGTTACCTATTGGCGAAATCGCATTACAATGTGGTTATCTTTCCAGCTCTCGTTTTACTGCTCGTTTCCGGCAACATTATGGCTGTTTGCCGAAAACGCTACGTTAAGGAGTAGAAAAATGTCAAAAATCTGCACAATTGCCTGGGTACACGGCATGGTTCAGGGCGTCGGATTCCGTTACAGCACGCAGCGCGAAGCTATGCAACTGGGGCTCACGGGATACGCGCGAAACAGGGATGATGGCAGTGTTGAGGTGGTTGCCTGTGGTGATGCGGAGCAGGTTGAAAAGCTGGTGGCGTGGCTGAAAGCAGGTGGGCCGCGCAGCGCGCGGGTTGATAAGGTTTTAACCGAACCCCATCAACCCGGCCGGGAATACGTTAACTTCGGTATTCGCTACTAAATGCATTTCACCGGTTTTGGCAGGCCGGCAATTTTGGTGGCCTGTTTTGCCGGGCCTTTCGGGAACAGGCGATACAGGTAACGGCTGTTGCCTTTCTCTTCACCGAATTTATTGGCCATTGCCTTGACCAGCATGCGGATCGCCGGGGAGGTGTTGAATTCGAGATAGAATTCGCGCACAAAACGCACCACTTCCCAGTGTTCCGGGGAGAGGGCGATACCTTCGTTTTCGGCGATTTTTTCCGCCAGCGGCTCGCTCCACTGGCTGCTCTCTTTCAGATAACCGTCGTTATCAGTTTCAATCTCTTTACCTTCAAAACTCAACATAGTCATTCACGCGTCAGTCAAAAACCGCAGCAGTGTACCAAAAAACAAAGCCCCGCATAAGCGGGGCTCTGGTTCACAGCATTGTTGATTAATCGCGGCTGGCGAAGCCCAGGATGCTCAACAGGCTGACGAAGATGTTGTACAGCGATACATACAGGCTCACGGTGGCGCGGATGTAGTTCGTCTCACCGCCGTGAATGATGTTGCTGGTTTCATACAGGATTGCGCCAGATGAAATCAGAATAAACACGGCGCTGATCGCCAGGTGCAGGGCAGGCAGCTGCAGGAAGATGTTTGCCACCATACCTACCAGCACCACCACGATACCGGCCATCAGCATACCGCCGAGGAAGGACATATCCTTACGGGTGGTCAGCACGTAGGCCGAACAGCAGAAGAACACCAGCGCGGTACCGCCCAGCGCCATGCCAATCACGTCGCCCATACCGGCGGACAGATAGGCGTTAAGGATGGGCCCCAGGATATAGCCCAGGAAACCCGTAAAGGCGAACGCGGACAGAATACCCACCGGTTTATCAGCAGTTTTGTAGGTCAGGAACATCAGACCATACATCCCCACCAGCGTCAGGATCAGACCCGGTGACGGCAGCATCAGCACGGTGCTGGCCGTTGCGGTCATCGCCGAGAATGCCAGCGTCAGGCTGAGCATGAAATAGGTATTGCGCAGCACCTTGTGGGTACTGAGTAGCGATGTGCGGTCGCGTGAAGAAGTAATTATACGATCCATGAGTCACTCTCTTATGACAGATGTAATTAGCGGAAAGAATAGGAAACGGCGCGCCAGTCTCAAAGTGGTTTTACCCATCTTTACTCAGGACGTTAGCGTTACTGCTGGTTGTTTATTCTTCAGAAAACCTTTTCAGCAGAATGAACAACGGTTTGCTTCATTTATTCAGATCAAGCTCTTATAGGTTACTGAAAAATATTGCGTTATTACACGTTGAGCGCTAAGTGTTATTTCCGGATCGTCAAAAAACAGACAATAAGGCGAAGGAAATGAAACCACAAGCACGCACGCGCTTTACACTCTCTTTGTTAACGGCAGGGATCCTGTGCGCCAGCACGGCGACCTGGGCGGCTAACGTGCCAGCAGGAACACAGCTGGCCGATAAACAGGAACTGGTCAGAAACAACGGTAATGAACCGGCCTCACTCGACCCGCATAAAGTCGAAAGCGATGTCGAATTCAATATTATCAGCGATATCTTCGAAGGGCTGGTTAGCGTTTCTCCAACTGGTGAAATACAGCCACGGCTGGCAGAAAAATGGGAGAACAAAGACAACACCGTCTGGACTTTTCATCTGCGTCCAGGCATCACATGGAGTGACGGCACCGCGATTACCGCGCAGGATGTGGTCTGGAGCTGGCAACGTCTGACAGACCCCAAAACCGCCTCGCCGTATGCCAGCTATCCGGGCAACATGCATATTGTTAACGCCGCTGATATCGCTCAGGGGAAAAAAGCACCGGATACGCTGGGTGTAAAAGCCATTAACGATACCACGCTTGAGGTCACGCTGACTCAACCTAACGCCGCATTCCTTGCCATGCTGGCCCACCCGTCGCTGGTGCCGGTGGATAAGGTGCTCATTGGTCGGTTTGGTGATAAGTGGACCAAACCGGAGCATATCGTCACCAGCGGAGCGTATAAACTGTCGCAGTGGGTGGTTAACGAGCGCATCGTGGCGGAGCGTAACGCGCGCTACTGGGATAACGCACATACCGTTATCAATAAGGTGACCTATCTGCCGATCACCTCCGAGGCCTCGGATGTAAACCGTTTTAAAGCAGGTGAAATCGATATTGTTTATACGGTGCCGATCAACCAGTTTGCCCAGCTCAAGAAAACCCTGGGTAGCCAGCTGGATGTCTCCCCGCAGCTTGCCACTTATTACTATGAATTCAACACCACCCGGCCGCCATTCAACGACGCGCGTGTACGTAAGGCGCTGAACATGGCGCTGGATAAAGAGATCATTGCCGGGAAGGTCTTAGGGCAGGGGCAGCGTCCGGCGTGGCTTATCAGCCAGCCAGATATTGGCGGTGTGACGCTCCAGAACCCGGACTATGCCAGCTGGCCGATGGATAAACGTATCGAAGAAGCGAAAAAGCTGCTGGCCGAAGCCGGCTTTAACGCCAGCCATCCGCTGCGTTTTAACCTGCTCTATAACACCTCTGAATCGCACCAGCGCATCGCAATTGCCGCCAGTTCGATGTGGAAGAAAAACCTTGGGGTGGAGGCGAAGCTGCAAAATCAGGAGTGGAAAACGATGCTCGATACGATGCATACCCACGACTTCGACGCAGTGCGCTACGCCTGGATTGCCGATTACGACGATGCTGCCACTTTCCTGAACAACTTCCGTACCGGTGACAGCGAAAACACCAGCCAGTACAGCAATCCGGAGTATGACCAGGCGCTGGTGAACGCCGCGAAAGCCAAAACACCGGCAGAGCGCGGTAAGTTCTATCAGCAGGCGGAAGATTTGCTGGCGCGCGATGTGCCTGCCATTCCGGTTTATCACTATGTCCGCACGCACCTGGTCAAACCGTGGGTGGGAGGATTCACGCCGGACAAGCTGGGGTACTATTTCACCAGGGACATGTATATCAAAAAACACTGAGCATGAACGCTGAATTTTGTGCTGATAAAATGGCCGATACGTTGTCTATTCAACCGATTAAACGCGTTTTGGCTATTTTTAAAGCGAACGAATGCAGTCACTCTTTACAGTATGCGGAGAGGTGTTTATAGTTCGCCTCACTTAGGAAGTGTGGCCGAGCGGTTGAAGGCACCGGTCTTGAAAACCGGCGACCCGAAAGGGTTCCAGAGTTCGAATCTCTGCGCTTCCGCCAGACATAAAAGCCCTGCGATAGTCATATCGCGGGGCTTTTTGCTTTTAAGGGGCATGGATAGCACCCGCAGAAAAAAATAGAAAAATTCCTGCTTTACAAGGCGCTAATAGATGTTTATAGTGCGCCTCACTTTGGAAGCGTGGCCGAGCGGTTGAAGGCACCGGTCTTGAAAACCGGCGACCCGAAAGGGTTCTAGAGTTCGAATCTCTACGCTTCCGCCAAATTTGAAACCCAGGTCGTTATGCGACCTGGGTTTTTTGTTTTTGTCGGTTTTCAGTATGCCATTGTCGTCTGGCTTGTATCGGTGGGGCTAAGAATTCATCGGACGGATTAGTAACCGGCATCTGTTACATCTTGCTCCTGGTGTTCCAGGATAATGCCAGCGATGATGTCATTGGGGTTATCCACCCGTTCTGGTCGTTTAATGACGTGAGTCGTTCCCTTCTCAAAATAGTTAATAGCAAACATCTCATCTTCATCACGATTGCAGTGCCTGTTTTCATCAATGAGAGCATTCAGTCGTCTGGTTACATTTTCATGGTTATCGGATGTAGCCACACGATCTAAGGGAATCAGCTTCACAGGTACGCCCTTATGCATATAACTTACGGAATGATGGACACCCTTCCGAATTTTTTCAAACTACACAGAACAGGTTGTTGTTCAAGGTCGTACCCAGACCTCGAACGATACCTGAGATGTACATATCACGAGTACTGGGGCGAGGCATGCAAAAATCCCCTGTGATATTTGTTTTTCTGATGAAAATAATAAGACCCATTTAAATAAATAATAAAAATGGTGAAGGCCAGTAAATGTCGCCAATTTTTCATACAGGCAGGCACGTTCTGCCTTTCATTTTTTGATAAAAGTACAAAATCAGATATTTCATGTTATTGATGAGATTTTATACAAAGTTGTCCCTAAATTAAATTGATCACTTACTGTACACCCTTATTTCATAAGGGTTAAAGGGGTATGCAAGAAAATTCTTATAAATCAGAAAGATGATCTTTGGCTGTCAGGATTTCTATTGGAAGCATTTTGTTACATTTTTTGGTTTCCGATCGGATGGGGAACGTTCCTACACTCCGGCCATTGGGTCTTATCCGAAATTTTTTCATTTCAGACAAATACTCAAAAACACAATGTCGATATGCTGGTGAATGGAATGTGCCCGCTTTTAATTCCGGGGTTTTGATTTTCGTCCGATGACGTGAACCTGGAAGTTGTTCTGGCTGGGTTTGCCTTTCTTATTAATTTCTCACTGGCATTGACCGTTTTTATAACTCCATAAAACAGGGATAGCCATGTCTAACTCTTCTTTTCAGTCCGAAATACCCAAGGCACGTATTAATTTAAAGCTTGATTTGCATACGGGCGGAGCGAGCAAGAAAACTGAGCTCCCCCTGAAATTACTGGTGGCGGGAGACTTCAGTAATGGTCAGGAGACTGCACCACTATCGGAGCGCAAAAAAGTTAATCTGAATAAAAACAACTTTGACTCTGTACTTTCCGAATATTCCCCAATCGTAAATATTACCGTTAAAAACACGCTTGCTGGTGATGGCAGTGAAGACAACATCAATCTGACATTCCAGAGTATTAATGATTTCTCTCCGGAGCAGGTTTCGCGGCAAATACCTCAGCTGAAGGCCATGCTCTCCATGCGCAATTTGCTTCGCGATTTAAAAGCAAACCTGCTTGATAACCAGGCTTTCCGAAAAGAGCTGGAAAAAATTCTTCTCGACCCTGCATTAAGTGCAGAACTCAGAGCCGAACTCTCAGCCCTGGCTCCGAAACAGCCATAACGGCCATATGCTTTTAACGGATTAATAAGGAATATGTTGATGTCTGTAAAAAATGAGAATGCCGCGGGTAACGAGAGTGTAGTGCTTGAACGTCCTGCAGCAGGCGGGGTATATGCGTCCCTGTTTGAAAAAATCAATCTTAACCCTGTCTCTGAGCTAAGTGCGCTTGATATCTGGCAGGATGCACAGGCGATGTCGGATGCAACAGCAGACGAACGTTTAACTGCCGGCATGAAGGTGTTCCTGGAATGTCTGACAAAAGCGGGCTCAAAAGTTGAGAAACTCGACAAAAACCTGATTGACCACCATATCGCGGAACTGGATTACCAGATCAGCCGTCAGCTTGATGCTGTTATGCATCATGAAGACTTTCAGGCGGTAGAAAGTCTGTGGCGCGGTGTGAAATCTCTTGTCGACAAAACCGATTTTCGCCAGAACGTGAAAGTTGAACTCCTGGATATGTCTAAAGAAGACCTGCGTCAGGACTTTGAAGACTGCCCGGAAATCGTCCAAAGTGGGCTGTATAAACATACATATATTGATGAGTATGATACCCCGGGTGGCGAGCCGATTGCTGCGCTGATTTCTGCTTACGAATTTGATGCGTCTGCGCAGGATGTAGCCCTGCTGCGCAACATCTCTAAAGTGTCTGCTGCTGCACATATGCCGTTTATCGGTTCTGCCGGCCCGAAATTCTTCCTGAAAGACAATATGGAGGACGTGGCGGCCATTAAAGATATCGGTAATTACTTTGACCGCGCTGAGTACATCAAGTGGAAATCCTTCCGCGAGACGGATGATTCCCGCTATATCGGTCTGGTTATGCCGCGTGTACTGGGGCGCCTGCCTTATGGTCCGGATACCGTACCTGTGCGTAGCTTCAACTACGTCGAAGAAGTGAAAGGTCCGGATCATGACAAATACCTGTGGACCAACGCCTCGTTTGCCTTTGCATCCAACATGGTACGCAGCTTCATTAACAACGGCTGGTGTGTACAAATTCGTGGCCCGCAGGCCGGTGGCGCCGTTCAGGACCTGCCTATTCATCTGTACGACCTCGGTACCGGCAATCAGGTAAAAATCCCGTCTGAAGTGATGATCCCGGAAACCCGCGAATTTGAGTTCGCGAATCTGGGCTTCATTCCACTTTCCTACTACAAGAATCGCGATTACAGCTGTTTCTTCTCGGCGAACTCCACGCAGAAGCCGGCCACGTATGACACCGCTGATGCTACTGCCAACAGCCGCATCAACGCCCGTCTGCCTTACATCTTCCTGCTGTCGCGTATCGCGCACTACCTGAAGCTCATTCAGCGCGAAAACATCGGCACCACTAAGGATCGTCGTCTTCTGGAGCTGGAGCTGAACACTTGGGTTCGCAGTCTGGTGACGGAAATGACCGATCCGGGTGATGAATTACAGGCGTCTCACCCGCTGCGTGATGCGAAAGTGGTGGTAGAAGATATTGAGGACAACCCGGGTTTCTTCCGCGTGAAGCTGTACGCCGTACCGCACTTCCAGGTGGAAGGGATGGACGTCAATCTGTCACTGGTATCCCAGATGCCGAAAGCTAAAGCATAGGGCAGGAGCAGGGATGAAAATATATCGTCCACTGTGGAACGAGGGGGCTTTACTGTCCCCTCAACAGTTCCAGCAGCAGGCTGAATGGGAGTCTTTTCGCGGTGCCGGTGCATCTGCGCTAGCATCCCCATTCCCCTGGGGGGTAGAAAAGATTGAGTTTAATGACAGCCTTCTTCCGTCTGGTCTGATCCAGATTACGCAGCTACGCCTCTGGCTGGACGATGGATCGCTGATTGATGCTCAAAGGAGCGATCTGCCTCCACGTCCACGGGAGTTAGATGCCAGCCAGCTGGCAGGTCTCGATTCCGTAACCGTTGTCATCGCACTGCCTCACATGCAGCCGGGTATTGCCAACGTAGAACAGGAAGGTGTTACCGCAGACCGCCCGCTCCGCTATCGCGAGGAATGGGTGACGTTGCAGGATGCCTTCGGGTCCGAAGAAGAATCCATAGCCGTTGCCCGGTATAATTTCACCATCCGGTTTGCCCATGAAAGCAATGATTCCTGGAAAGTGTGCCCGGTGGCCAGACTGATCCGTGATGGACAAAATGCATGGCGACTGGATCCGTCCTTTATTCCGCCCGTTGCGTCTTTTGCCGCAAGCCCTGTCCTTCGCGAACGTCTGGTGCTACTCAATCGTCAGTTACGCTCCCGGCGCCAGCGTCTGATGACGATGCGTCGTGAAAGCAACGAAAGGCTCGCCGATTTTGCCGTCGCCGATGTTTCCCTTTTCTGGTTGCTGAATGCACTGAATTCTCACGCCAGAGTGCTGACAGAATACGAACGTTTTCCTTCCCGGCCACCTGAACAGGTGTGGGCGGAGCTTGCACGTCTGGCAGGCAGTATGCTGACCTTTTCCCTGAATCATGATCTTGACGCCATTCCGGGTTATGACCACGAGGAACCGGCCAATGCGTTTCCTCCGCTGTTTGACCTGATCACGGGTTTGCTGGAGGCCAGTCTGCCATCCCGGGTCATTGCCCTGGAAATGTCCCGCCCGGACGGACAGACATGGAAAGCCAACCTCCACGATATCCGCCTGCGTGAAGAGGCCGACCTCTGGCTCTCTGTGCGCTCCGATATCCCGGCCTGGCAGGTCGCCGAGAAATTCCCTGCACTCTGTCAGGCAGGTTCACCTGATGATGTTAGCGAGATCTATGGTGCGGCACTTAAGGGTATCCCGTTGATCCCGGTGAGCAGGGTCCCGGCAGCGTTGCCTGTACGCATGGAAAACCAGTACTTCGCACTCGATATGGAAAGCCCCGCTGCGCATGAAATGCAGGAGCAGGGCGTATGCATGTTCTATGTGCCTGAGTTGCTTGGTGCTCTTGAACTTGAACTGTTCGCGGTATTGCGCTCATGAGACAGGATATCGACATCGACCAACTGATGGCGGAGACCTGGCTTACCGTCACTATGCTTAAAAAAGGTGCCGTTACGCTTAATGGCACTGCGCTTTACAACAAATGCGTTAAACAGGTTCAAAGTGTGCGGGAAGCGCTGGAGCGTGCCGGCTATGACGAAGCCAGTGTGGAGCATATTTCCTACGCACAATGTGCCTTGCTGGACGAAACGGTGATGAGCCGTAAGTCTGAAAAAGGCGAGGAAGGAGAGGAGCCGAAAGTTGATGAAGGCCAGGTGGCCTGGCGTAAAGCGCCGCTTCAGGCCCGTTTTTTTGGCTCATTCCGGGCAGGCGAAGCGTTGTGGGATCGGATTGCAGAGGTTCTGCGTCAGCCCTCACCTAACCCGGCCGTTTTAACCTGCTATCACCGGGTGATAGCGCTGGGTTTTCAGGGGTTATACAGCCTGAAAACGGTCAGCCAGTCGGAGCGTGATGAGGTAGTGAAAGCCCTTTCTGAACGGGTTTCTCCGCCTGATGCAGACCTGTCTCTGATTGTTAACCGGATGGGGAAACATCGTTGGAGTCTGATGCGCTCAGTCTGGTTCTGGATAGCGCTCGCCGTCATTCTTACCGGCGTTATCTGGTGGGGTGGTCACCTCTGGCTCCAGTCACTGTTGTCGGCACAAATACCGGAGCTGCATGGCTAATGCGTAGAACAGTCATCATTCCGGTCGTCCTCCACGCCCTGGTAGCCGTTGCCACGTTGCTGTGGTTGCTGTGGTATTTCATCCCGACAGGCACCGTTTTTAAAGGCCTGGCCACTCTGCTGATCCTCCTTCTGGCAGGCTGGACTGTTTTTAAAAACTGTCTGAGTGAAGAGCACACATCTGACGTTACCCTCCCGGCTGCTGAACTGCCATTACTCGACACCCAGAGCCCCGTTGTACTGGTGTGTGGTGACATGCTGGAAGCGTTGTTCCAGGGAGGCCCTCTGCGTAAAACAGCCCAGGGATGGTGGCTTCGGGCCGGTGACGTCAGCCGGTTAACTGACGTTGTCCGCAGCATACAGAAACAATTCCCTCGGCAGGTTGGTCAGCTTTCGGTGATGTATCGCTGCCTGCCAGATGAACATCAGGATGAAGCGGTACTGCGCTCCACACTGAAAACGCTCCGCCAGCAGTGTAAACAAATTAAATCCCTGACGGGTTTCACACTGCCGGTGGTGGTGAATGCCGAATTTTCCGGGCCCGAAACGCCGTGGATCATCGTTCGCGGTGACAAGCCGATAGTCTGTCCGGTTAATGATTCGCCTCAGGCGTTTATTGACTGGCAGCAGGCGGAAGACAATATCCTGCTACTGCCAACTGTCAGCCAGGCATTTTCCTTTATCCGTAATACGCTGACTGATGAGCTGGAGAAACCGGACCGGCTAACGCCGCCTGTACGTGTTTTTTCCGTGGCCATGCGCCTCGGCGTGGTCAATCCTGAGGCTCAGTCAGTCTGGTCCACCTGGCTTTGTGCCCGGACCTGCTTGCAGTTTTCCCTCCAGCCCGGTCAGTCAGTTCTGGCAACCCTTTTCCCGGATGCCGTTCTGCCACTTCTGGCACCTTTTGCATCAACCGTTCAGGGGGGGCAGCGTACCCGCCGCCTGGTGCTGCTGATGTGGCTGTGCGCGCTGACCGCATTGGGTATTTCCGCGCTCAATAATCGTGACCTCATCCGTCAGGTGAGTGCCGATTTACAGCGCTGGAACGCGATCCCGATGAATCACTACCGTCCTAAAGCGGACTCGCTGGCTGCTCTGAAACAGGATGCACTCCTGCTTGAACGCTGGCAACGGCAGGGAGAGCCTTTACGTTACAGCCTGGGCTATTACCCGGGACAACGCCTGTGGCTGGCCTTGCAGCAGGCCATAGATACCTGGACACCTCCACCTGCCCCTGAACCAAAACCGGTCCCGAAAATAGTTCGTCTCGATAGCATGTCGCTTTTCGATTCCGGCAAATCAGCGCTCAAAGAGGGGTCAACCAAAATACTCGTCAACGCGCTGGTGGGGATCAAAGCCAAACCGGGCTGGCTGATCGTGGTCAGCGGCCACACAGACAATACCGGTAGCATACAGCTCAATCAGACCTTGTCTTTACAACGCGCTGAAGCCGTCCGTAACTGGATGCGTGATACCGGGGACGTCCCGGAGAGTTGCTTTGCCGTTCAGGGCTACGGCAACAGCCGACCGATTGCTTCAAACGATACGCCTGATGGCCGTGCGCATAACCGGCGTGTCGAGATCAGTCTGGTACCGCAGGCTGACGCCTGTCGTCTGCCAGGCTCAAAACATGCGTCACAGGATGTACGTGACGTTTCAACTCAAGAAATGGAGAAGTAAACATGGCAATCCCAGTTTATCTGTGGCTGAAAGACGATGGCGGCGCTGACATCAAGGGCTCTGTAGATGTGAAAGATCGCGAAGGAAGCATCGAAGTTGTTGCTCAGGAACACACACTGTATATCCCGACTGATAACAACACTGGAAAGCTGACTGGAACCCGCATTCACACGCCGTTCCTGTTTACCAAGGAAATCGACTCTTCCAGCCCGTATCTGTACAAAGCCGTGACCACGGGCCAGACCCTGAAGTCTGCTGAGTTCAAGTGGTACAAGATCAACGATGCCGGTCAGGAAGTTGAGTATTTCAACACCAAACTGGAAAACGTCAAGCTGGTGAAAGTTGCACCAAAAATGCACGACATCAAGGATGCTTCCTTCGAGAAGCATAACCACCTTGAGCAGATCGAGCTGCGCTACGAAAAAATCACCTGGACCTACAAAGACGGCAACATCATTCATTCCGATTCCTGGAACGAACGAACCACCGCGTAAAAACCAGGCGGACAGTTTCCCTCTGTCCGCCTTTTATTTTGTTCCGCACAGCGCCTGCCAGACGGACGCTTTACAGAGCAGTTTCACCATTTATCGGCATGAACCTTATGGGCATCGGTTGACGGCCAGGGGCGGTAGCGTGCCTGAACACGAGGGAACGACATGGAACATCATTCAGCAGTCCTGTTACGACGACTTAACCCTTACTGCGCCAGAGCGCTGGAAGGTGCAGCCTCTTTATGCCAGACCCGTGCGCATGCAGAAATCACACCTGAGCACTGGTTGTTAAAATTACTGGAGCAGGGCGAAGGTGATCTGACCGTTCTCGCCCGCCGTTATGAATGGGATATGGATACCGTCTGGCAGTCACTCCTGAGCTGGCTGGATGCACAGCCACGTTCTGTCCGCACCCGACCGGAGCTCTCAGCGTCTCTCCAGACCCTGCTGAAACAGGCCTGGCTTGCCGCCACGCTTGCCGGAGATGAGCAGATCCGCAGCATTCATTTGCTTACGGCCATGGTTGAAACGTCCGGGCTGATACGCTGTGATGGCCTCTGGCCTTTGATGACGCTGACCACCAGCCAGCTGGAAAGGTTACGTCCCTTGCTGGAAGCCCAGTCGGATGAGCGGCATGACGTTGCGCTCAGTGAGAAGCTTTGCAATGTCAGCATTATTGGGCGGGCCGCACCGTTACAGCATGAAGCACAACACCAGGCTGAAGGAGGAAGTGCGCAGCCTGCCGTTTCACAGGAAGAGTCCGTTCTTAATCGCTTTACGGTCGATGTGACCGCCCGTGCCCGGGAAGGAAAGATTGACCCGGTCTTTGGACGCGATAACGAAATCCGTCAGATGGTGGACATTCTCTCCAGACGCCGTAAGAACAACCCGATCCTGGTCGGTGAACCCGGCGTGGGTAAAACGGCCCTGGTTGAAGGACTGGCGCTGCGTATCGCTGAAGGTAATGTGCCCGAAAGTCTTAAGCCTGTCATCGTCAGGACCCTGGATCTGGGCTTGCTTCAGGCGGGAGCAGGTGTAAAGGGTGAATTTGAGCAGCGACTGAAGAATATCATCGACGCCGTCCAGCACTCCCCGGTGCCGGTGCTGCTCTTTATCGATGAAGCACACACCATCATTGGTGCCGGTAATCAGGCGGGCGGGGCAGATGCAGCCAACCTGCTGAAACCGGCTCTGGCTCGCGGCGAACTGCGAACCATTGCGGCCACCACCTGGAGTGAGTACAAGCAGTATTTCGAACGTGACGCAGCCCTGGAGCGCCGCTTCCAGATGGTCAAGGTTGATGAGCCCGATGATGACACCGCCTGCCTGATGCTGCGTGGCCTGAAATCACGCTATGCCGAACACCACGGTGTACATATTACCGGCGATGCCGTCCGCGCAGCGGTGACGTTGTCCCGTCGTTATCTGACCGGACGCCAGTTGCCAGATAAAGCAGTGGACCTGCTGGATACCGCAGCGGCCCGGGTGCGGATGAGCCTGGACACGCTGCCGGAACAGCTTACCCGGTTGCAGGCTGAACTGACTGCGCTTGGCATGGAGCAGCAGGAGTTACTGGAAGATATTTCGCTGGGTAACAGTGTTGATGCCAGTCGTCTGCCGCAGATTGAACAACGGACCCAGGCGCTCAGTCAGCAAAAAATGGCCCTTCAGTCACAGTATGAGACCGAGAAGCAGCTCACCGACTCGCTGAAAGCCTGCCGTGAAGACATTAGCCGCCAGGAGGAACTCTCCGCCCTTCAGCACGAGCTTTCTCAGATTCAGAATAACAGTCCACTGCTGGGTCTGGATGTTGATGTCCGCACCGTCGCGATCGTGATCGCCGACTGGACAGGGGTTCCTCTCTCGTCGCTGATGAAGGACGAGCAAACCGAATTACTGACGCTTGAAGAACAGCTGGCAACCCGTGTAGTTGGCCAGAGTCCTGCACTGAATGCCATTGCCCAGCGCCTGAGAGCGTCAAAAACCGGACTGACGCCGGAAAACGGTCCGCAGGGTGTGTTTTTACTGGTGGGTCCAAGCGGAGTGGGTAAAACAGAAACCGCACTGGCGCTGGCTGACGTTATGTATGGCGGTGAAAAATCGCTCATTACTATCAACCTGTCGGAATACCAGGAGTCGCACACCGTTTCGCAACTGAAAGGCTCTCCACCGGGGTATGTAGGATACGGCCAGGGCGGCATTCTCACCGAGGCTGTGCGTAAGCGGCCCTACAGCGTGGTGCTGCTGGATGAAGTGGAGAAAGCACACCGGGATGTGATGAACCTGTTCTATCAGGTGTTTGACCGGGGCTTTATGCGCGACGGGGAAGGGCGTGAAATTGATTTCCGCAATACCGTGATCCTGATGACGTCCAACCTGGGCAGTGACCCGCTGATGCAGTTGCTGGAAGAACAACCAGAAGCCACTGAGAGCGATCTGCACGAGTTGTTACGTCCGATCCTGCGCGATCACTTCCAGCCAGCGCTGCTGGCTCGCTTCCAGACGGTGATATACCGCCCGCTGGCAACGGATGCCATGCGTACCATCGTCGGTATGAAGCTGGCACAGGTGAGCACACGCCTGCAACGCCACTACGGTATTTCCACTCACATTGATGAAAGCCTCATCGACACGCTGACGACAGCGTGTCTGCTGCCGGACACCGGAGCCCGCAACGTGGACAGCCTGCTTAATCAGCAGATCCTGCCGGTTCTGAGCCAGCAGTTATTAAGCCATATGGCGGCAAAACAAAAACCGTCCTCGCTACAGCTGACCTGGGATGATGAAGGGATTGTGCTGGCCTTCGATGAAAATACAGAAGTGGTGGCGTCATGACTGATTCTTTAATAAGCAAGGCAAACAGCCAGATACAACAACTGCTGGGCCAGTCACGCTATCGCGTAGACGTGCATGGCTGCACTGAGTTTCTGGATGTGCTGTGCTTCAGTGCGGTGGAGTCACTCAGCCAGCCCTGGCGGTATGACGTGGCGGTGACCTGCACCTCTGCGGATATCGCCTGCGACACGTTACTGCTGAAACCGGCGTCATTTACTTTCCAGACACCCGTGTTTGACGGGACACCAGCGCTGCCGGTCCGGACGATATTCGGCGTGGTTAAGTCATTTCGGCGCGTGTCCACCTCGAATGATGAGACCCGTTACGCTCTGACGATCGTTCCACGTATCGCCCTTCTGGACTATACGAAAGGGAGCGAAATCTACCTCAATCAGTCAGTTACAGAAGTGGTTGAACGGGTATTGCGTAAGCACGGACTTGAAGGTCCTGATTTTGAGTTCCATCTGTCTCGTGACTATCCGGCCCGCGAACTCATTACCCAGTGGCGGGAAACCGATCTGGCATTTATCCAGCGCCTGCTGGCGGAGGTGGGCATTTACTGGCGCTATGAAATGGACAGCCGTCTTGAGCAGGACGTGGTGATTTTTCAGGACAGCCAGCAGCAATATGAATTTGGTGTCACGCTGCCATTACGCAACCAGGCCGGGATGAGTGACAGCGGGCAGGAGAGCATTTGGGATATTCAGACTGCATATAACGTGGTAAGCGGAAGTGTGGCCACCCGTGACTACAACTACCGTGATGCACTGACGCCTCAGGACAGCACCGAAAGTATTTTCAGCAAAGAGGGGATCACCACCGGGGAAACGTACCATTATGCGGAGCCTTTCCTGACAGCAGGTGACGCTGAAAGTACAGAGACCGGGGCATACTTCGCCCGTCTGCGTCACGAACGCATTCTGAACGCGCAGTATCACGTCAAAGGTCATTCCTCCAGCCCTCATCTGGCACCGGGTCAGGTACTGGAAACGGACGGCTCATTACCCGATGCCGTAAAAGGCGGTATCGTCATCACCACGGTACGCACCAGCGGTTCACGCAAAAGTAGCTTTACGCTGACGTTTGAGGGCATCCCCTATAGCGAAACCGTCTGCTGGCGTCCGGCATTACTTAATCGCCCGGTCATATCCGGCTCGCTTCCGGCCCGGGTGGAAAGCACTCAGAAAGGCGATACCTACTCCTGGCTCGACCCGGAAGGGCGCTACCGGGTGAAACTGGACTTCGACCGCAACAGTCCGGAACAGGGCTATGCCTATTTGTGGCTTCGGCTGGCAAAACCCTATGCCGGTGATACCTACGGATTCCACTCCCCGCTTATCGACGGAACGGAAGTGGCCATCGTATTTGACGGCGGAGACCCGGATCGTCCCTACATCGCTTATGCCCTGCATGATTCAGAACATCCGGACCATGTCACCAGTGACAATCATACGCGGAACGTCTGGCGCACTCCGGCGAACAATAAGTTGCGGATGGAGGATAAGCGCCAGGAAGAGCATATCAAGCTCGCAACGGAATATGGCAAAACGCAGCTGAACATGGGATACCTGGTCAACAGCCAGCGTGAAAAGCGCGGGGCCGGTTTTGAACTGCGAACGGATGAACATGGCGCTGTACGTGCGGCAAAAGGGCTGTTCCTGACGGCGGATGCCCAGGCCAAAGCCCAGGGACCGGTACTGGAAATGGCGCCTGCGATTAACCAGATTAACCAGGCCAACAGCCAGATGCAGGCGCTGAACAGCGCTGCTGAAGCCGCCGGAGCACTGGTCTGCGACATCAATACCCAGATTAGTCTCGTGACCGACAAAATCAAAGACCTTCAGTCTGCGGTCCTGCTGGGGAGTGCTCCACAGGGCGTGGCATTTACCTCAGGTGAACACCTTCAGCTCAGCAGTACCCGCAATACCATGATCAATGCAGGGCAGCATCTTGATGTCGGTGCGATGAAAAATTTGTCCGTGAGCGTTGAAAAAGCGCTTGGTCTGTTTGTGCATAAAAACGGGGCGAAGTTGGTTGCCAACCAGGGTGACATCGAGATTCAGGCTCAGCACAACACGATGGCCCTGTTTTCTGAAAAGCAGCTGACGGTGACCAGTAGTGAAGACGAAATTATTATCAGCACGCCTGAAACACTGACGCTTAACGGTGGTGGGTCTTACCTGAGGCTGAGTAAGAACGGCATTGAACACGGCTCCTCTGGTGAGTTCATTATGAAAACGTCTAACTATCTGGTGCCAGGTGCAGGCGCAAATCTTCCCAACGAAACACCCAATTTCAGCCTGACGGATATCACTCAGGAAAGCAAAATCAGCAGCAAGTCATTTAACGACTGACAGGGAGTGTGAATCGTGTCTGTTTTACCCAAAATTGTCTGGCCGATCCCCTCCAATAACCGGGGAAGTGAGTTCAAAAATCAGGAAGAGATCCTCTCTCATTTGGGCGGAGAATCTACCGGTCTGTACATGATAGGCCGCAGCGGCATGTGGCATGGTGGGATCCATATCACCGAAGCCACAACGCCATGGTGTGCGCATAGTGGTAAGTCCCCACTTGAAGCGATAGATTTCCCGGTCCCCTTTAAAGGTGAGCAGGCTGTGCGATGCATGGCTGACGGGGAAGTGGTTGCTTACCGTGTCTGCAAGGATTATCTGACGATTGCATGGGAATCAGGTCCGCTTAGCTTTTCCGGTTCGTTTGTTCTGGTTAGACACTTTATTCAACCGGGAGAGAAGGAATCCAGCGGGCTGCATTTCTACACCCTGTATATGCACCTTGCGCCTTACTCAGCTTATGAGGCCAACGCAGAAAATCAGTGGGTCACTCAGGATACACTAAGAGCATATTCTGAAATGGACTGGCTGACGGCAAAACTGACTTCAGATAAAACTTCTCCACAAATTGCAGGGCACATGCCTAAAGGGGCTAGAGTGGAGTGGGGCCCAGTAGACAGCAATCTTAACGCCACAGGAAATAACAAGCGACAATATGGCCTTGTAACACTGAAAGGATTACCAGAAGAAACCAGCAGTACCCTCACACCTGGTCAGCGCTATTGGGTTGTTGTGGATAACAACAATATTAAGCCAGCGCCGGGGGCCGGTCCAGGCTGGTGGCGGCATTTGCTTCCTCCCGCAAAGGAAGTCATGGTATTCGATAAGACAGTAAGCCTCAGTTCTCCATTTGCTATTAAGGCCGGTGACCCGATTGGCCACATGGGCTACTATCAGGCACCAAAAGACGGTGGTTATGAGGCACGATACCAGGTACATATCGAATGCACGAGCATGGATGATAATCTGGAGAAGTTCCTGACCAACCCGGAAAAAGTGGGGGAGAAAAACCCGCTCTGGTTGAAGTATTCTCCTGGCCTTGCTCTTTTCACAAAAGATGTTGCGAAGGGCACCTTCGCAAAGGGCTCGGCGTCGACAACTCGGACAGGCATTCTACCGTTGAGTAAGGTCACAACTGAAACTGATAACTCAACAAAGCAAGAATACTGGCAGCTACGGCTGGAAAATGCCTATGTGCCCAAAGGCCAGGCGGAGCCTCAACTTCTGTCACAGTATGATCTGGCGAAACTAGACTTCAGAACTGAAACCTCAGAGCCTACCAGTTTTGATTACCTGGATGGGAAAAACCAGCCTACTGGATTCTTCCGTAACCTCATCGATTCGCTCTACCAGGCCGCGATAGATGATACGCGAACCAGTCATGCTCTCGTGAAGCATAATTATCAGCGTCTGCTGGATAAAATTGACAGCGGAAGTGGCCGATATTCGCCAATGGAGTACTGGAGAGCACTTCACAATCCCGACTATCGTGACGTTATTCAGAAAACAATCGTAAAACATCCAAGCGACTGGTACTTCAAAAAAGGTGATGCTATCTGGCAACCTTTCCTCAATGCGCTGAAAAAAGAAGCCCCAGAATGGAAGAAATATAGCGAAGATTTTCTTGATAAAATGGCCTGGATGCAGGATGTGACCACTGAGAAAATGGGACCTTCGTTGTGGCATATGCATCCATTACAATTTTTAGGGTGTTTGAAACAAATTAGCCGCTTTACTTATATTTATACCAATTATGATTGTACATTGGATGAAGCTCTAAGTAAGCAAATGGCGTTGACTGGAGGCAATCGTCCGGTTTACGGTAACACGGGGGCTGTTACCAGAGCTCAGGTTCGTAATTACATGAACCCTGAGCAACATATAAATGGCGCTGATATTTATCAATTCGTTGACCTTTCAGCACCTTCTGGCTTGACTGAAAATGACCTTGCGAAAATTTTAGACGGTAAAGGAGTTCTCTCCGGAAAAGCATCCATATATTTGGAAGCAGCTGCAAAATATCACGTTAGTGAAGTGTATCTTGTATCCCATTCTTTACTTGAAACCAATAATGGTAGAGCCCCATTTGCGAATGGCAGCAAGGAATACAATGGACGAACTGTATACAACATGTATGGGATTGGTGTTTTCAATAGCAACCCTCAGAATGGCGTAAAATTAGCCTACAATAAGGGTTGGTTTTCTGTTGATGAAGCCATTGATGGCGGAGCAAGATGGATATCCGAAAATTTCATCAACAAAAAAGGAATCTCAAAAAATACTTTATATAAGATGAGGTGGAACCCCGCAGCACCTGCAACAGGACAGTATGCTACGGATATTAACTGGGCACTAGCCCAAAAAAATGACATGAAAAAAATGTTTGATTTATTCCCTGATGCGAATATTACCTTTGACATACCAGTTTACAAGGACTCTTCATTGTGAAAATCAATTCTTTAATGCTTCTTTTTTTATTGTCAGGTTCTGCACTTGCAAATTGCGACGAACATTGGGAAACATTTTCTCAGACACAGTTCATAAATAAAAACATCGTTCAATATAAATCTTTCTATTATTCTGCGCCATCCGAAAAACATAAGTTACCAGATCTCTTTTTGATTAAAGGGGATGATTTTAACTCTTATTTAAAAAGTAATGGTTACACATTTGGAACGTACACTAGGAAAAATGGGACTGTTGTAAGTGGCTGGCTAAAATCTGAAACATTAGATGTTGTCCCATCTAAATCGTCGAATTCCCCACCGGAAGTGTCAAGGTCCGACTTTGTCATTATTTCGCCATATAAAAATATCGAGCTAGGTAGTTCATACGAGCAATTCTATAAAATATGGGGAGACTGCGAAGTAAATAAACAACCTGACATTGGAATTTCAGGTAATTTTATTACTGCGGGGAATGAAACGTATAAATATTTTGATAACTTCTGGAGTGGATTTTCAATTCGCTCATCAAACATCAACTTCCAGCAGACAGGAACTGATTACGACGCTTATAGAATAACGACAATCACCGTCAACAACAAAAAATACATGACCAGAAGAGGCATTACCATAGGGGATACAACTCAAAATATAATTTCTGCCTATGGAAATCCTTTGAAATTAGACAAAAATAAAGTGACATATAAATTTAAAAATAACGAACTGTCATTTGCTCTTAAAAATGATGAAATCAAAAGCATAGTTATGGATGAAAAAGTAGAGTAACAGTCCAGAATCAGGACTTGATTTTCTTCTATCTAACTTAACTGAATATTATGAGGTTAATTTATGCTTCAAATTACTTGAGGATTCTAAAAATGGGATGCAATAAAAAATCAAACAAATTTTTGCTTTTTGTGTCATGTATGCTCTTGTCTTTTGGAGCATACTCACAAGACAGTTCTAATCCTCAGTTTACTGACTACCTGGTTCCCGTAAGCAACGGTCCATTTGAACAAAATATTCACTTTAATAAAGAGCAGAAAAACTACTCGCCACACTGGAAAAATGCAGCCCAAGAGCAACTAAAAAAAACTGTTAACTTTGCAGGGCACTTTAGAATCTATACAGACTTTGGAGATCATGGTAAAGAATGCCTTCGTGATAATTGGGTATGTGGCTGGGTTATTGATAAACTATCAGGGGAAGTTGTAGCAACACTACCATCAGATAATAATGGTAGTTATAATTATGCAGATATTTCTGATAATGGTACCCCTGTTGGCCTTCCATTTGAGATGGATGCTTATAAAAATAGTTCTATGATTGCAATAACCGGTCAATCTATCTCAATCAACAAGAGTGATAGTCCTGTATGCAAAACGGCCTTATTTAATTTTAATAATGGTAGATATGTGAAATTGATAGAATCATTGGAAGGGTGTAACAACCAATGAGCCTCTCATAAAGCTCCGGCATAACGAGAAAGCGACAGTAGTAAAATTCGTATACAGCATGCATCAGAGGGCGACCAGGGTTGAGTTAATAAACTCAACCCTAACTCAGTAATAAATGTTAATTTAGGCTAGTCAAATGGGCTTTAGACCAACACAATTATTGCTCTGTATTTTATTTGCATTCTTCACATTTAATAGTCTTGCTATTTCAGATGAAACACCAAGGATAAACACGTCTTCAGAAAATAATACATGTAGCATAAAAATTAATGACGAACTTGTTGATGGTTACAAGTGTGAGTTTTATCGCGCACCATCAGTATGGTCGCATTCATATTTGTACGAAGCCAGCAAACAAATAATAATATTTATTGATAGTCCAATGGGGAATGCATGCGATGGAGGCCCATTACATGTGTTTAGCAAAACGGATGATGAGAAATTCAAACATCTGAAGACAATTGACTTCTGTGGCGGGCATTACCCATCAATAACCAGTGGCCCAGAAACATTCATAATAAAAGTCCCTTCAATCTCTATTGACGGCACGGATAAAAAGATCCCAACTGAGATATGGGAATTAAATAATGATGAATTAGTTAAGAGACAAGGAAGAGGAATTTAATAATGCTCCAGATTATCCGTAAAGGCGATAAAACCACTCACGGCGGCTCGGTCCTGACCGCTTCCGATACGATGAAATTCGGTGGTATCGGTGTTGCCCGCAAAGGCGACAAAGTGTCCTGCCCGGTTCCGGGGCATGGCCCTACAACCATCGTAGAAGGAAACCCTGATTACCTTGATCATGGTATCCCGGTAGCCTTTCACGGTCACAAATGTGCCTGTGGTTGCACATTGATTAGTTCATTTGCCGCTGCCAAGGTTGCCTGATTATGCCCGTCTGGCTGGATGCCATCCCTGAACAGGCCCCTAAGGTAGCTCGCCCCGGCACTCTTCGCTGGGTACTGTTCCTGGCATTTCTCATGCTGGGGGGCATAGCACTCACGCTATGGTGCTGGACGTCAGAAAGAACAGGATTTGTCTTCTGGTTCACCGCGATGGGGCTTCCGTTTTGCACCTGGGGGCTTCTTTTCGGTTTACGCCGGTTTGCCTATAAAGCCGAACAGGTGGGAGCCGAGTCCCGTAATGTTGAGCGAGAAGCGCTTATTGACAGTGAAATTCTGCGCGGTCAGCGCTGCGGCTGGATCCTCGGTACGCACATCCAGGCTCCGGCCGGAAACAAAACCGACGATCTGCTGGAAGTAATGAAACTCGCCGCTCCCGCTATCGATTTCTCGCACCCAAGAGGATGTGACAAACCGGTCAGGTACGCGGCCTTAACAGAATATCAAACGGATTTATCGAAAGCGCT
Source organism: Enterobacter sp. BNK-18 (assembly GCF_047456135.1). Taxonomy (NCBI): domain Bacteria; kingdom Pseudomonadati; phylum Pseudomonadota; class Gammaproteobacteria; order Enterobacterales; family Enterobacteriaceae; genus Enterobacter; species Enterobacter sp. BNK-18. The sequence continues at coordinate 806,004 of NZ_CP179899.1, forward strand.
CAAAGCAGCAGTCACTAAGCTGACCACGCGTGTGGATGTAATCGTTCAGCCACTTCCACCAGAGCTGCCATGCTGGCTGATGCTGGACTGTGACCGTGACCTGTATCCCCTGGTTGAAGAGCAGCTAAAAGCCGAGCTCTTACTCAAAACAGGCAGGATATTTCGCCTGATGGCCGGAAAAGGACTGAGCGCGCTGGATGCCTGGCTGGATAAACGATGGGATACCCCGGGGATCCTGGTTGCCATCACCCTGTCTTTACCTGCATCTCCTCAGGAAGGAGACGCTGACGCTGTCTCGATGGTGGTGCTCAGCAACCGTAAAGCTCTCGCATATCCGGATGCATTACGTCTCCATCGCCCGGAAAGAGGAACTGAGGCCATGCTGACTAAAACGCTTAAACATGCATTGCTCTGGGCCAACATCGGTCCCGACCTACTCCGGGGCAGCTGGATTTCTGGTCCGGGTCTGACAGCAGGAAGCGGCTGGAATAATGCCTGCGAGGCGAGCGGTGTGGAATTTAGTCTTTCTGAAGACAACGTCAGTATCGACCCGGTGCTGGGCTACACCGGCCATGGTGCCCCATGGGTCGCCATCACGCTTGCCGATGCAGCCTTTGAACAGCGCGGAGTACAGGTTATCGCCGCACAACCCGCCGCTGACAAAGACGACATCTGGGTAGCGGTCATCACCAAAGAAGAAGTTCGCAAGGGAACGCCCAAAAATGTCTAAGGTAAAAGTAAAAACACTCATCGGCTCCGTTGTGACTGTCGCCTTTTTTCTGACGGTTATCGTGGCATTTCTCTTTTATGCCTTTCCGGAAAATGTCGCCTTGGCCACGGGGTTTGGGCCGTATGACGGGCTACGGATCCTCACGTTCAGTGCCATCCTGGTTGCCGCGATGCTTTTATTCGGCTGGCTGATTGAGAAGGCCTTCGACTTCGCAGGTAAATCGGGGCTGTATTTCCACTGGGGTCAGAAAAAGGCGCAGATGGTCGCCCCGGCAACAGGCACCATTGCGAGCGAAGATGATGAAGAAGAGCTTGTCTTCAGCGAAGACGCCGTGTCCGAACACCTGCGCTTTCGCTATGGACGCCGCTGGCAGCGTAAGGTGCGAATCCTGCTGGTGATGGGTAATCCGGACGACGTCCAGAAAGCGGCCCCAGGCCTGTCTCATGACCTCTGGCAGGAAGGCGACGGCAACGTGCTGATTTATGGCGGTGATGCGCAGTCACTCCCGGATGAGATCTTCCTTTCAAAACTGGTACGCCTGCGATCCGGGCAACCGATTGATGGCATCATTCAGGTGATGAGTACCTCAGCGCTCCCGACGGACAGCGAGCGGGATGCCTTCTTGCGTTGCCGCCAGAAAGCCGACCATCAGCTTGGCTGGCAGGCGCCTGTCTGGCTGTGGCTGACTGATAAGGCTACCGATGTTCATCAGGACGCGGAAACGACTGCGACAGGGGTCATATTCGGGCCGGAAGGCACCGTGAAAGGTGCGGGTGAAGGGTTATCTACACTGGCGCTACACCTGCAAAAAGCAGGTATGGCACAGATAATGAATAATCCGGCTGACTTTGGTCTTCTTCAGTTGTCCCTCCGACTGCGGCAGGAGCTGAAAGCCAGTCTGGCTGTTTTACTCAGCGGGCTGATGCAGGGATCTGCGGCCTGGCGTTTACGTGGTGTCATGTTCAGCCCCGAACTGGCCGTTGCCGGAACGGTACCAAATACACGCCTCGACACACCGACCTGGAAAGCCGTCATTGATGACTGTGATGCCGTCAGCGGCAGAAAGCTGGGCTTCGACTGGCTGAAGATGCTGCGGTTAATTCTCCTTTCCCTGATTGTTCTGTGGGGGGCCGGTACACTGCTGTCCCTGATCGTTAACCGTACCCAGATTTATCAGGCACAGGAAACGGCGAGTCAGGCAGCGGATACCACAAAACCCCTGGCAGAACGCCTGCACAACCAGCTCGTACTCCAGCAAGCCATTGCCCGTCTGCAACACCGTGAGGCGACCGGCGCTCCATGGTATACCCGATTTGGTCTTAATCAGGACAGCGACACGCTGGCCGCACTCTGGCCGCTGTATGCGAAAAACAACGCACAGCTGATGAGGGATGCCACCGCAGATAGTCTCAGGCAGCAGCTGAATGCTTTTGTGCAACTGCCTCCTGCCAGTGGTGCCCGAATGCAGGGTACACAGCATACCTACGACGTGCTCAAAAGTTATCTGATGCTGGCCCGTCCGGACAAAGCGGACGCAGGCTGGCTGGCAAAAAACGTGCTGAAAGTCTTACCGAAACGCCAGAATGTGCCGGATGGCACATGGCAGGACCTCGCACCGAAACTGCTAGGCTTTTATGCGCAAAACCTCTCGGCACATCCGGAATGGAAAATTAAGCCTGACGCGGAATTAATCAGCACGATCCGTCAGATCCTGCTCAAACAGATTGGCCAGCGTAACGCTGAATCCGGGTTGTACCAGGACATGCTGAAGCGCGTGGCCAGCAACTGGCCTGATTTAACGCTTGCCGATATGACAGGCGACACCGATGCCTCAACGGTATTCAGCACTGACGAAGTCGTCCCGGGAATGTTTACACGCCAGGCCTGGGAAGAGCAGGTTCAAGATGCGATTAACGAGGTCGTCAAGACACGCCGTGATGAAATTGACTGGGTACTGACGGATAAGACGCACCAGACAGGGAGCGATATCTCCCCGGAGGCGCTGAAGGCCCGCCTGACTGAACGCTATTTTACCGATTTTGGCAATGCCTGGCTGAACATGGTCAACAGCATTCAGTGGCAGGAAGCCACGTCACTTTCTGAGGCGATTGCCCAGCTCAACCTGATCGGCGATGTCCGTCAGTCGCCGCTGGTGGCACTGATGAACACGCTGGCCTGGCAGGGCAAAACAGGGCAAAAGGGCGAGGCACTGGCCGATTCGATTGTCGATTCGGCGAAAAAGCTGATCGGTCAGAAAAAAAATGCCAGACAGTTTATTGAACAGGCACAGGGCCCAAAAGGGCCGCTCGATGAGGTGTTTGGACCGCTGATGGGGCTGATGGAAGGTAAAGAGGGCACCGGTGCCAACGGTAACCTCAGTTTCCAGTCCTGGCTTGCCCGCGTCACGCAGGTACGCCTGAAACTCCAGCAGGTTACCAGCGCCCCGGATCCGCAGGCCATGTCGCAGATGCTGGCCCAGACAGTATTCCAGGGCAAAGCCATCGATCTGACCGATACCCGCGACTATGGCAGTCTGGTTGCGGCGAGTCTGGGGCAGGAGTGGAATGGATTTGGCCAGTCGTTATTTGTGCAACCGCTTGATCTGGCCTGGCGGCAGGTACTTGCCCCGGCTGCGGGAAGCCTCAATGCTCGCTGGCAGTCGACCATTGTCGAACAGTGGAATAAGGCCTTTGCGGGACGCTATCCGTTTAAAGCCACCGGCAGCGATGCCTCGTTGCCGTTGCTGGCTCAGTTCCTGCGTAGCGACTCAGGTCGAATCACGACCTTCCTGAAAACGAATCTTGGCGGGATCCTCCACCAGGAGGGAAATCGCTGGGTCGTTGACCTTTCCGCAAGTCAGGGGATGGTTGTCAGCCCGGATTTCCTCCGGGCGATTAATCAGCTGGCGGAACTGTCAGATATCGTGTTTTCGCAGGGCGATGCGGGTGTTCACTTCGAACTGATGACGCGTCCTTCACGGGATGTTGCCAGAGTGCAGTTTACCCTCGATGAGCAGAACCTGGATTACTTCAATCAGATGGAAAGCTGGCAAAGCTTCACCTGGCCTGGAAACACTTACTATCCTGGCGTGTCGCTCAGCTGGCGTAGTGTGAACAGCGGCATGCAGCTGTATGCCAGTAACCAGGGCAACTGGGGTTTCATTCGCCTACTGGACAAGGCTCTCATCACTCCGCTTGACGCCAGCCGTACACAACTGGTGTGGATCACCGCCGATGGCAACCCTCTGAAGTTTGTGATGCGTAGCGAGCTCGGTACAGGTCCCCTGGCATTGCTGAAACTTCAGGGATTCACGCTGCCCGACACTATCTTTAGCGTCGCAGCTGGCGGAGAAGAGCGCCAGTAATGATGGGCGGGAAAATTTACCCGGCACTGGCTTTCGCAAAAACAGGTTGAAGGCTGGTCTCAGGGTATTTGCAGCAAAGTGAACCGATGGCACGAAACTGAATCCTCATCCCCATGCCAGTTTATGACCTTTCGGCAGTGTCGCGCATGGCTCAGCGACTGGCTGAAGCATAATCCAGCGCCAGGTACACCAGGGGACAGCGCCTCCGCGCCCCATCGGCGCCTTCGTCCCCATGTCAGAAAAGCCCACTGGTAAAGCTACTGGAAGGCCAAACCCACTCAGGGGGAGGAGAAAAGTATGCTGCTGAAATGGAAGCTACCGCAAATCGTCAATGGTAAGGACGATGATTCTCTGGAAGCGGTCGTGAGGTTTATGAAAGAGACAAACAAACGGGAAAAAGAATGAGCTCACCGGAAGAACTGTTAACCGCCTGCGCCACCAGGCAGGAAGAAAGGCAGCGCCTCATCTCGCGGGCAAATGATGCCCTGTCGCTCTGGGATAACTGGCTGCACCCGTTCACCTCCGGGGCAGAAACCGGGGACGATCCCGCATATGATGATAATTTTCAGCTGATGCGTGAGGAGATCAACAAGCTTTCAGGTACCGATTCAGCGTTATTGTGTGAGCTGGCCCAGAAGTGTCTTTGCGAATGCGCCAAAGACATTCGTGTCGTGACCTGGTACGTGCAGGCCCGACTCAGCCGCGACGGTGAAAAAGGGTTATCCGAAGGCTTACTGCTGCTTGTCGCGATGCTGACCCGCTACGGGCAGGCATGCCATCCCCGGCGTCCCGTAGCCCGTAAAGCTGCGCTGGAGTGGCTGAACAGTGCAAAAGTGATTGATGCACTGCTGTTATGGCCCGAGGTGGACAGCAATGATGCCGGTCTGACGGCTGGCGTTATCAGCCTGCTTGAATCCACAGTGGCTGACTGGCCGGAAGCCGAGAAACCGTCTTTTGCAGGCCTTTGTACCGCTCTTGAAAACCGTCTGGCACGTTCGGGTGGCATGGAAGCGCTGGTCCCCCAGAACAGCAGTGCCCAGGAACACGGGCGTGAACCTGCCCATTCTGATTCACCGCAGCTGTCAGCCGTGAAATCTGGCCGCGATTTACTCGACCAGGCAAAGTTACTTTCCCGCTGGCTAAGCGAGCAGCCGCAGGGCTGGCAGGCTTCTCATCGACTGATAAAGACCGTGCGGTGGGATACGGTCGATCAGATCCCTCCGCTGGACAGTAGCGGGCGCACCCGCCTGGTACCGCCTAAACCCGAGTATCGAGCTCAGTTGAAGCGCCTTTACCTTCAGAAAAACTGGGGCGAGCTGGTTGAGCAGGCCAGCCAGATGTATTGCGAAGGCGTGAATCATTTCTGGCTCGATCTCCAGTGGTATCTCTGGCAGGGGCTCAGCCATGCGGGTCAGCCCTGGGATACCTGGTCAGACTCCGTCCTGTTCGATCTGCGGTTGCTGCTTAAACGCCTCCCGGGCCTTGAAGGGCTGGCATGGAATGACGGCACTCCCTTTGCCGACGAAGTCACTACTGCCTGGATTGCTGAAAAAGTGAATGAAGAGGGCCTGATATACGGCGATGAATCCGCTACCGTCGTTAATGGTCAGGCGGACGATGTGCTGCTTCTTGAGTCCGAAGCCATGGAAAAGGGAGACACCGAAGGGCCTGAAGCAGCGCTTGCCTGGCTCCAGTCCCGACCGGGGATGGATACCCCGCGCCATCGCTGGCTGATACGCCTGCTCATGGCCCGGGTGGCAGAGCAGTATGGCCGAAACGATATGGCGCTTCATCTGCTTGGTGAACTCACTACCCGTGCGCCACTGCTGACGCTGGAAGACTGGGAGCCCGCTCTGTTATTTGAAGTCCAGGCTCGACGCCTGAAGCTGCTACGCATGAAAGCCGGTCGCAGCGAATCTGATAAAGCCCGTCTGATGCCTGAGATGGATACGCTATTGGCAGGTCTGATCGCCATTGACCCGGCCCGTGCCATGGTGCTCTGTGGCTAATGTTCTCTTTAATAATTTTCAGGAATGCCGTGCATGGATGATTTAACCCTGCGCTATTACGAAGCAGAGATGCGCTACCTGCGAGAAGCCGGTAAAGAGTTTGCCCGGGCTCATCCGGATCGTGCTGCGATGCTTAATCTGGATAAACCCGGCGCCCGCGATCCTTATGTGGAACGCCTGTTCGAAGGCTTTGCTTTCCTGATGGGCCGTCTGCGTGAAAAGCTTGATGACGACCTGCCAGAGCTGACCGAAGGTCTGGTGAGCCTGCTGTGGCCACACTATATGCGGACCATCCCGTCGCTGGCCATCGTCGAGTTCTCGCCTGACTGGCGTAGTCTGCGTCAGGCCGAAATGCTGGCTGAAGGCTTCTCCGTTCTGTCTCGTCCTGTCGGGCCGCACAAAACCGCCTGTCAGTACCGGACGACCCGCGATGTTCCCCTGCAACCACTGCATCTTGCGGACGCCCGCCTGCATACGGAAACCGATGGCCGCTCTGCTATCCGTCTGCGCTTCGAATGCCCAGAAAAAGTGGACTGGAGTCAAGCCGGGATCGACAAGGTCGCCATCTTCCTCAATGCAGAAAGTCCAGTTAGCTATGCGCTGCATCTGGCAATGACCCGTCGTGTTCACGCCATGTATGCCCGTCACGCCGGGACCTACATCGAACGCCATCAGTTCGATGGCTGGTGCAAACCCATGGGCTTTGATGACAATGATGGACTGTGGAAGAAAGCCGATACCGCCTTTAGCGGTTACCAGCTGCTGCTGGAGTATTTCAGCTTCCGTCCGAAGTTTATGTTTGTTGAGTTACGTGGACTCGACAGCATTGGGCTTTCTGCCACAAGCACCTGGTTTGAAATCGACATTGTGCTCAGTGAAGCCTGGTCATCCGATCTGCCTTTTGAGACAGAAAACTTCCGTCTGCACTGTGCACCGGTCATTAATCTCTTCACTCTGGAAGCCGACCCGCTGACCCTGGATCCGCTGGATAATGAATATCTGCTCAGGCCGCTGCGCCTTCAGGATGGCCACACCGAGATTTACAGCGTCGATAACATCCACGGTGCGGTGAAAAATGGCAAACACCCCTATGTACCGTTCACCAGCTTCCGGCATCGGGGCGGTATGATGCGCCACGATGCCCCTGAGCGTTACTTCCATACCCGCGTGAAACGCGGCCCCTCTGGTCTGTATGATACCTGGTTAATTCTCGGGGGCCGCTCGTTTGAGCTGGAGCAGCTGTCCGATAAACCAGAATCCCTTTCGATGCGAATAACCGGTACCAACGGGCAGCTTCCGCGTAAGGCACTGGAAAGCACACTACTGGACAGGGCCGTGAAAGCAGGCAAAGTGCCCGTCAGGGTGCTGAACCTCTCGGCCCCCACCATGCCACTGTATCCCCCGGCAAACGACCGTTTCCACTGGCGGGTGATGAGTCACCTCGGATCAAACTTCCTCAGTATGATGGATAACCCTGAAGTCCTGCGGGGGACGCTGGCGCTCTATGACTGGACCGACGATGAAATGAACCGCCGTCGGCTTGAAGCAATCGTCTCCGTGAAGCACACCCTGATCCGCCGTTTTGAGAAGGGCTTTATGCTCCGGGGCGTGGACATTGAGGTCACGCTGAATATGGATAATTTTGCAGGCGAGGGTGATGTGAATCTCTTCGGGGAGATGCTGCACCGGTTCTTCGCGCTCTATGCCGATATTCACCTCTTTAATCAGCTCACGCTGGTGCTGCAACCGACAGGGAAACGACTGAGATGGCGCGAGAATCACAGCCAGCACGTACCGGGCTGACGCTGGCCCTTAACAAAGATATCTGGCGGGCCAATTTCTATCGTTTCTGCCAACTGCTGGAGCAGGAAAATCCGGACGCCCCGAAACTGGGTACCACCAGCCATCCGGGCGACGATCCGGTGCGTTTCAGGCCCTGGCCTGGTATGGGTTTTCCGGTCAGTACCCTGAAAGCGGTGGAGAACGACGAAGACCAACCGACATTGCCACCGACCGTCCGCACCACATTCCTCGGCATGTATGGCGTGGATTCGCCTCTGCCGACGACCTACCTGGACGACATTGCGCAGCGCCGTGAAGGACACGAGGCGATCACCTCATTTCTGGATATTTTCAGTCACCGGATCACCACACAATATTACCGGATCTGGCGAAAATATGCCTATCCGGCGACCTTCGAGGCAGGTGGCCGCGATGCCATATCACAGTGTCTGCTGGGGCTGGTCGGCCTTGGTATACCGGGCACGGCTGAGCAGGTGGCAACGCCGGTTTCACGCTTCCTGGCCCTGTTGGGCACCATGCGATTACCCACCCGCAATGCTGAAGGCATCCGGGCCCTGGTGAGCCTGCTGGCACCGAATACCCGGACAATTATCACCGAACCCGATCCGGTTAAGGTGCATATCGATAACCGTAGCGGGCTGGATATCGGGAGCCAGATCCGTCTTTCGCAGCGAGCCACGCTGGGTAAAACCGCAAAAGAAGCATGCAGCCGGGTCCTGGTGTCACTGGAGACAGCGGATCCTGACGAGGCGGAAGGCTGGTTACCCGGTGGTGTCCTTCATACCGATTTGATGGTCCTGCTGCGTGTCTACCTCGGCTACCGCAGTGACGCCCGAGTGCGCCTCACCGTGCCTGTGCGATTGCTCCCTGAGCCTCGTCTGGGCAAGGGCAGGCGTATACAGCTGGGCAGAACCGGTTTACTGGGTCTGAAGGAAGGCAAACTCAATACGCCACGGGAAAGTCTGACCGTCAATCTGGGTTGCTATGAAGGGCTTCACTATTCGGTACTGCAACCTGCAGAAGACGGACATTACCGCTTCGACTAATCACGTATTCCCTCTCTCAATAAAGGAACTTTTGAATGGCAACAGTAACCCGCTGGTGGGCGCTGACGCTTATTGCCTGTGGTCTTCTCGCAGGCTGCGGTCTGACGCAGACCGTCACGGACGGTACGGTCAGCATCACGAAATCCATCTTCTATAAGAAAATTAAAACGCTGCATCTGGATTTTACCCCACGCACGGCCATTAACGCCGATGCCGCACAGACGCCGCTGGCAACAATGGTGCGGGTTTATCTCCTCAAGGATCGGAAAGCGGTTGATGCCGCCGATTACCAGACGCTGCTTCGCAATGCCGATACGGTACTTAAGGACGATGTACTGGCATCAAAAGAGCTGCTGGTGATGCCCAACGGCAGCGTTTCTCTGAATATGCCCATGGATGAAGAAGCACAGTTCGTGGCGGTGGTGGGATTGTTCAATCGTCCCGATCAGAAAAACAACCGCTGGCGTCTGGTACTGACCCGTGACGACCTCGATCCGGACAAACCCCGGACCATCGAGTTGGGTGACGGCTGGCTCAGCCTCGTGCCGGTAAAGGAGTGACATAATGGATAACTGGCTGGCGCTTTTTGACGGGCAGACTCGCTATTTTCTGGATATCAACAACAGCCAGGTAAAACCGGATGTTCTGCGATTTCGGGGCAGGGAAGCACTGAGCGAACCGTTCAAATGGGATATTGAGTTCACGACCCAACAGGCGAATATCCCCCCTGAACAGGTCCTGATGAAATATGCCTCTTTCCGGATGCGGAGCGGTAAAAATGTCCACGGTATTATTACCCGCCTGGAATGGCTGTCCACATCAAAAGAGCAGTCCCACTACCGTCTTACGCTCAGTTCCCGCCTGTCGCTCCTGGGATACACCCGACAGTGCGCGTTATATCAGAACCAGTCCGTTCCTGAGGTGGTTGAGCAGGTGCTGCGTAAACACGGGCTGGAGGGACCTGATTTTGAGTTCAGACTGGAGCGCACGTACCCGCCGCGTGAAATTATCACCCAGTGGCGGGAAACGGACCTTGAGTTTATCCGGCGCATTCTGTCTGAAGTGGGGATTTACTGGCGTACGGTGATGGACGACGTGCGCGGTCTGGATACGTACATACTGGCCGACAGCCAGCTCAACTACCAGTTTGATGTGCGCCTGCCCTACAGCGAGCCGTCGGGTCTGTTTGACGGTGCGGAAGAGTCGGTCTGGGATGTACGAACCTGGCACACCCTTGCCACCGGCACGGTCGCCACGCGGGATTATAACTACCGGACAGCCTCCACACCGATGGATGCGACGGTCAGCGCGCGTAACGACGCGGTCACCACCGGAGAGCATTACCGCTACGCAGCGCCTTATCGTGACGCAGGTGATGACACCAGCCCGGAGCCGGAGACCGAATCCGGCGCATTCTGGGCCCGGCTCCATCATGAGCGGGAGCTGAACAGAACGACCCGCATTCACCTGTTCAGCAACGCTGCCCACCTTGCGCCGGGACAGGTGCTTGAGCCGCAGGGCGATGTCATAACTGCCCTGAAAGAGGGCGTTATCCTCACCCTGGTGACCTACCGGGGGGCCCGTGATTCCCGTCTGCATGTGTCGGTCTGGGGGATGCCTTATACCGAACGCTACTGTTTCCGCCCAACTGAAATCCCGCGCCCTGAAATCCACGGCACACTTCCGGCCCGCGTCGAGAGCCGGGAGAAAAATGATATCTACGCGCACCTGGATGAGCAGGGTCGCTACCGGGTAAAGCCGGACTTCGACCTCGAAGGAACAGAGCAGGGCTTTGGGTATCTGTGGCTGCGTATGGCGAAGCCGACTGTCGGTGACACGCTGGGCTGGCATACGCCGCTCATTGACGGCACTGAAGTGGCCATTGCGTATAGCAATGGCGATATTGACCTGCCGTACATCGCGTACGCACTGCACGACTCCGAACATCCGGACCTCGTGAACCGGGATAATCACACCCGAAATATCCTCAGAACACCCGCTAACTCAAAATTGCGGATGGAGGACAAACGTGGCGAGGAGCATATCAAGCTCGCCACGGAATACGGCAGGACGCAGCTCAACAGCGGGCACCTGGTGGACAATCAGGGCAAATCCCGCGGCACCGGTAGCGAACTGCGCACTGATGAACACGGGGTTATCCGCGCCGGAAAGGGGCTGTTCATCAGTGCAGATGCACAGGCGAAAGCGCAGGGCGAAGCCCTGGACATGGATGCCGCGCTGAAGGAAATAGACAGGCTTAATCAGCAACTGCAACAGCTGGAAATGGCCGCCGAAAAAGCGCAGGCCCTGAAAGCGGACGTCGACAGCCAGGTACAAATGTTTGAGCAGCGGCTGAAACCGCTTAACGAGGCGTTGCAGTTCTCAGCCCCGGAAGGCATGGCCCTGACCAGTGGTGAAGATATGCAGCTGACCGCTGGCCAAAACCTGGTGGTTAACACCGGGGGTGATATCAGCGTCGGAACTATGGGCAATCTAACCACGCTGGCCGGAGAAAAACTGGGGCTCTTTGCCCGGACCGGACAACTGAGCGTCAAATCCGGAGAAGGGCCAATAGATATCCAGGCGCAAAACGCCAGCCTGCGGTTGTTTGCTGAGAAGAAGCTGACGCTGAGCTCGGCGAGTGACATTTCATTCGCTGGGAAAAAAAGTATCACGCTGATCGGCGGCGGAAGCTATCTGCGACTCGAGGCCGGGAAGGTCGAGTATGGTACGACGGCGTCTTATTTGCGGAAGGTGAAGCGGACGATGTTTGCTGGTGCAACCAATCTACCAATTGAGTCATTGAAGCAGATGGTAATGATCACTCAGTATTACGACAGAAAGTTAAATTTCTCTTCAAATGTCAATTATCGTGTTGAAACAATGGAGGGAGAGGAAATACTTTCAGGCTCTGGCGCAGATGGATATATCGACAAGAAAGACAGTGAGTCTGAGTATTGGGTATTTTTAAGCTGAGTAATGATTCAATGAAAAAAATAAATATTGAAGTCGATGGCACCCCCTATTTTATCGTTACAAAAAATGAAAAAACGGAATTAGGAATAAAAGGTAATACCACGCCTGAAAAAGATGAAGAAGCCCATAAAATTGAAGTGCCAAACATTTTGATAATCACAAGAAAAAACGCTGATGTTTTGTTCGTTTTGAGAGGGGGTGAAAAGGATTCTTTTAAAATCATGACAGCTCAAGAGTTGTATGATAAATTCCAGTATCAATGGTTTGAACCATTGGCAGATAACTATCGGAAATTGTTGTATGTTAACGAAGCTGATTACGCAAAAGAAGCTTACAAAATATTCACTTGGGATGATATTGCAGAATTTTCAGTTATCGATAGAACGCCTTTGGCTTTTCGTCCAAAAGGTGAGGGCGACTGGAAAAATAATAGTGGGGGTGGTGCCAGCTATCTCCTCGTGATGATAAATAAAATTCCATACTGGACTGATGCCGTTGGGCAAATACCTTTCGCCATAGACACATATAGAATGGAAAAAAATATACCATCAACAGTTGAAACCGGTATGATATGGGGAACTGGTAAACGTACTGATGTTGCCGATAGAACTAATACGTATGATAATTTCTTTGTGCTCCGAGGGGCGTTATATGCAAGCCAAAGATTTACATATAGCATTAAATCTGGTGGTAGCACTTACCCTGCTGTGAATGTTGTCGAGCAAGATAATGGAGCGTCAACTGATGCATTAGGTAACTCTATAACCTCAGAAGAGTATGATAACTATGCGGCATGGAATAAATAAAAACATTAATTCATTTAATAGTAAACTACTGATCGGCTTGTTAGCATGTATGTTCTATAGAATCATCACCATTTCGATTTCTTTACTTTACGCCCAGTTTTTTATTCCACATAAAATCCACATATCAACAAACCTATATGGTTTTTATGTATATTTAATTCTTGTGTTTTGCATATTTATATCAGCATTTGTTCCCAAGCAAGCAATAGGTATCATCGTAGCAATAAGTTCAACTCTGCTATTGGGGATTGAAATCTTTGAAGCTGATTTTCCATATAGGGCCTTATTGTTTATTCTCTCTTCTTCTTTGTCTTATCTATTTGTTTTCTCATTAAATGGTCAATTGAGAAAAGTACCTTCTGAGTCGCACACATCCAAAACAGCAAGGCGACTTAAATATATTCTGTTAATTGTTTATCCAGCATACCTCTTCTTTGAAGTGGAAATGTTCAGGAATGTTTCATTATTCATTGCCTGCGTTATATTTCTGGCCTTTTCTATATCTTGGTTGAATAGAAATTTATAATAAAGGCATAAGCAATATATAAATTCTCACCGGCAATTTTACAGGTAATCTTCTTCTTGAGCTTACAAATGAGGAAGATCCCAGAGTACAGTTAACATTTATGAGTGTCTCAATATATGGGGAATGGCTCCAACGCTTTTCCAAATAGTCGATATCTGCAAGGCAAGAAGTCAACAAAATGTTAGCGCTTTTTGACGGACAGACCCGTTACTTTCTGGATATCAACGACAGTCTGGTAAAACCGGATGTTCTGCGATTTCGGGGCAGGGAAGTACAGAGCGAACCGTTCAAATGGGATATTGAGTTCACGACCCAACAGGCGAATATCCCCCCTGAACAGGTCCTGATGAAATATGCCTCTTTCCGGATGCGGAGCGGTAAAAATGTCCACGGCATTATTACCCGCCTGGGATGGCTTTCCACCTCAAAGGATCAGTCCCACTACCGTCTTACGCTCAGTTCCCGCCTGGCGCTCCTGGGATACACCCGGCAGTGTGCGGTATATCAGAACCAGTCCGTTCCTGAGGTGGTGGAGCAGGTGCTGCGCAAACACGGGCTGGAGGGACCTGATTTTGAGTTCAGACTGGAGCGCACGTACCCGCCGCGTGAAATTATCACCCAGTGGCGTGAAACGGACCTTGAGTTTATCCGGCGCATTCTGTCTGAAGTGGGGATTTACTGGCGTACGGTGATGGACGACGTGCGCGGTCTGGATACGTACATACTGGCCGACAGCCAGCTTAACTACCAGTTTGATGTGCGCCTGCCCTACAGCGAGCCGTCGGGTCTGTTTGACGGTGCGGCAGAGTCGGTCTGGGATGTACGAACCTGGCACACCCTTGCCACCGGCACGGTCGCCACGCGGGATTACAACTACCGGACAGCCTTCACGCCGATGGATGCGACGGTCAGTGTGCGTAACGATGCGGTCACCACCGGAAAGCATTACCGCTACGCAGCGCCTTATCGTGAAGCAGGTGATGACACCAGCGCGGAGCCGGAGACCGAATCCATTACATTTCTAGCAACATCTATAAAACCAAAGCACTCTTCAGTAATCTTTGACCTGGTTATTATCTTTATGCTTTATTCTTGGTATGGAACAAATCCACTTCGAGTAATGTTGATGTTTTGTTCCTCATTATCCGCTTGTTCAATAATTATTTTTGCAAAAAAAATCCTTAAAAGAAACATAAGGTAATTCACATCCCTTAGAACCTAAACCTCTATCATTTAAAATAATTTGCTATATTATGAATCAAAAAACGCCCTCTTTATATGAAATTCTTACCGGCAACTTTACAGGGGATCTTCCCCTTGAAGTTGTAAACGAAGAAGACCAGGTCATTTTATCTGTACTGGATAACATCCAGCGTATTTTGAACGCCCGAGCCGGGACCATATCCCATTTACCAGATTATGGTTTGCCGGACATGACCAAAATTCTGCAAGGCATGCCGGGTACAGCCCACGAGCTGATCGATACGCTGGCCGGTGTCCTGCTCAAGTATGAACCCCGTTTGCAGTCCCTCAATGTAACTTTACTCGAACAGCACGTGCCAGGAGAGTTGCGTTATGCCATTGATGCTGAGCTTAAGGGCATTGGCCTCGTACGTTACGGCACCGAGTTTATGCCCGGAGGACGCGTGATGCTGAGGCACCTGAAGCAACAGCAGTATCTCGATACGCAATCCGTATGTAAGGCCAGACAGCCTTCACCAGTTCCAACACCCAGTAAGAGTCAGGCCGATATTGCAGAGTTTGCCGGCGAATGCGCAGCTTCAGGAGCAAATGGACGCGTGGCTGGAAGGTACCGGATTGAACGAGGAGACGCTGACTACATCCGTTACGGATCTGCTGGTGGAGCACGGGGCTCTTGAGATTACCGATATCTTTCTGTGTGTAGATGACCAGTCTGTGAAATTGACACCAGTATTTTTGTACGGCCAGGGCGTGACCGGATGCGTGGAAGTGACCCTTCATGCAGAAGGTTGCGTGATCTCTTTGGGGCGCCTGTTCATAAGGGCAGGTCATTTCAGTGACTGGACCTTTAATCCCCCGGGGATGTTGTTGCGCACAGTACAACCTTTTGATCAAAGTACTTCTTTTTGTCTGATTTTAGCGCTTCTTCCATAGCTGTTAACCTGGCAGTACCAGCAGACTTGTGGTGAAGCTGCATAAAGAGGAAGTACAGCACCGCAACCTTCATTTGGATATTCAGCCATGAATGACATCAATCCACGAAAAATCAAAACCGGTGGCGATCCGCGCACGCTAGCGGATTATGCCACCCTGCGTGATGAACTGAGTAAGCTGACACATCCGGCCCGTCCGGATGTGAACTGGCATTATGTCGAAAAACTCTGCCTTTCACTGTTTGAGCAAAACGGTGTGGAGTTACAGACGGCGGCCTGGTACACGCTGGCACGGACGCAACTGGCCGGCTTATTCGGCCTCAATGAAGGCCTGGCGATACTGGATGCGCTGATAAGCCATCAGTGGGGCACACTGTGGCCGCAGCCGGTACATGCCCGCATGGAAATCCTCAGCAGGCTGAACCAGCGTCTTCAGCAACGGATGCGCTCGCTCCCGCTCAATTACAGCGACCTCAGACAACTGTATCGGGCTGAGCAACTGCTTGGCAGTCTGGGGGAGGTGCTTCAACGTCTGGAGCTTAAGCATCTGAGCCAGCTCGATACGTTGCGTTCCCTGATGCACAACAGCGCTGTCCGGCTGGAAAACAGCAACGATACAACCAGTACCGGGTCGAATATTCAGTCTGGTATTGTCCTGCCTGCCACCGTAAAGAATGGTGCAGTAATATCAACAGGCTCTCATACCGGTAGTCTCTCTGAAGAGACCCCTGCGCCAGACAGCCCAGTGAAGTGGGTATTCGTTGCACAGCCAGAACACCACGCAAATGTGGAAGTACTGACGGCAATGCCCACTCAGGTAAAAAAGTGGAAATCCTTCGCTGCCGGAATGTGTACCATGCTGATAATAAGTACGGGCGCAGTGTGGAGCTGGCAATTTCTTCACCGGCCAGACCCGCTACAGACTCAGCTTGCTGCCTCACTGGCTCCGTTACCTGCACCTCTCGCGCCTGAAAAACTGGATATGTTGCGTCAGCAATCTCCGTCATCACAAACAATGATAGAACAAACACAGCAGCAGCTTGCCCGACTGGATAAATTGCCTCCTGACTGGAGTATTACTTACAGCCGAAAACTTACAGAACAGGCTCAGGTGCTGTGGCCGGAGCAAGCAAAACCCCTGACACAACAGTGGCAGCAACACCTTAATGCTGCCGCATTACCGGTAGAACAGCTCAATGGCTGGTATAAGGGGATGTCAACGCTACAAAAATTGAGTGACCGGCTGAACGGGCTTGATGAGCAGAAAGGCAAATACATGACGGTCAGTGAACTGAAGTCCGTTGTATTTTCCGTCCGGCAGTCTTTTAACCAGTCCATACCGGCTGAAGAGCAACTGCGTATCTTGTCAGAAAATCCTCCTGGTGTACCTTTACCTGCAGCTGCGCGGTCTCAGCTGGAGATGCATCTGAAACAACTGGCAGCCCGATATGCTGAAATAAAACGGAATGCATCAGAGTAAATCCATCGTTAAGATACTTTAAAACTCGTCATTATGACGGGAAGCTTCACGGATATTTCCCCGTTTTAAGATGATGAAGCATCAGGCCAGTTATGCTGACATGAGGGATCGTTTTATCGTCCGTTCCGCTGTTTTTGAGGTGATATCGGTGATTATGGACATGCTTTTTTCTCCGAAGCCCGGTATGCCGTTTGTTTTGACTATCCGTGGATCCTGCCAAATCTGAAAACCCTGCGATAGCAATATCGCAGGGTTTTTTCGTTCTACAACCCAATCACCAGTTCCCCTGAATGGCTTCGCGAGCAGCACAGCGCCACCTGCTGGTCTGCCGCGCTTTTCTCTGACTCCGACTGCACGCTATCCCGGTGATCCACTACGCCATCGATAACCGGCGTCAGGCAGGCGCCGCAAATCCCCATTTCACAGGAGAGGGGTACCGCCACGCCGTTTTCCAGCAGCACCTGCGCGATAGTTTTGTCCGCCGGCACTGGCCAGCGCTCGCCGGTTGATGCCAGCTTGACTGTAAAAATCTCGCCCGTTTCATTACAGTCGGCGGGCATAACGGGCTGGAATGCTTCGCTGTGAAGATTGCTCTCAGCCCAGCCTCTCGTGAGGGCGACCTGATACACTTTCTCCATAAAGCCTGCCGGCCCGCAGACCCAGGCGTGGAAACCGGGCGCTGGCGTGGGCATGTGCTCAGCCAGCGCAGTGCGCGGGCTGATGGTATGGATGACACACTCGCCGTGTTTAAATTGCATGAGTTCACGTGCAAACGCCGCGTTGCCATGCTCTTTAACGTAATAGTGCAGCGTAAACGGGGTGCCGGAAGCCTCCAGCTGCCGGGCCATCGCATACAAGGGCGTTATGCCTATCCCTGCCGCCAGCAGCAAGAAGCGTTCAGCCTCGTGCAGCGCAAACAGATTGCGCGGTGAGGAGATAAACAGTTTCTGCCCCGGACGTAGCGTCTCGTGAACATAGCGTGACCCGCCGCGCGAGGCGGTTTCACGTCCTACGCAAATAAGATAGCTCTCGCTGTCGCTTGCCCCGGTCAGCGAATACTGGCGAACCAGCCCGCAGGGCAGATGCACGTCAATGTGCGCCCCGGGCTGCCAGCCCGGCAGGGCTTCACCGCATTCTGACACCAGCCTGACGGCGAGACTCTTATCCCCCTCACGCCAGAGACCGTCGACAATAACGCTCAACATTTCGCTCATCACGTTCCTCCGTCACACCAGGAAAAACTCGCCGAAGCCCATCTTTTTCAGCCCCCGGCGGTAGGCAATCGAGCTTTTATCCGCAGGGATATGGGCTTCCAGAGTCAGATCCAGCGGCAGGCTTTCCGGGCGCTGCGTCTCAACCATCAGGCGGTCTTCTTCAAAAATACGCAAATTGAAGGCGTGCACTTCCTCTACCGGAATATGCAGGTCAAAGTTGCGCGCGATAGGGGCGAACATGCGGGTTACCCGTGAAGAGACGGGCGAGGCGGCGTTCATGATCACCAGCCTGGCTTCCCCCGGAAAATGGATCGTCAGCGTGGCGGTAAACGGCAGATGCATTTCAAAATGACGCAGCCACTGGAAGCCTTCCGGGGCCTGGACATCGGAGCTGGCGGGGTAGTTGCTCACCGAGCTCCAGTAATCGGCAACAAAGCCAAACGGCGTCTCCTGGGGCTGATAATGGGGAACAAGCGGATTATTGGGGTCAGCAAAGGTGTCAGTGTGGATCCAGGCAAAATGCGCCACGTCCAGAAAGCCTTCCACCTGACGGCCGGCGAAGCCATTCACTTCAAACGCCGGGCAGTTGATCTGCTGAAATCCGTCGTTATCCCAGTGCGGCATGGTGGGCAGCGGCATTGGGTTATCGGGATCAAACGCCAGGCAGGTCCAGATCAACCCAAAGCGCTCCTCCACGGCATAGTTAATCAGGTTAAGCTTCGCGGGAACCGGCTGGTCAGGGCTGGACGGAATGCGGTTGCAGCGTCCATCTTCACCAAAGCGTAAGCCATGATAAGGGCAGATAATCCCGTGTTCATCGTGAAAGCCCAGCGTCAGCGGTACGCCGCGGTGCGGGCAAACGTCCCGGGCGACCACAACCTGGTCTTTGACGCGGTAGATAACCAGTTGTTCGTCGAGCAGGGTGGCTTTGACCGGTGCCGCGCCGATGTCGCAGGCGCGAGCAACCGGGTGCCAGCATTTTGCCAGACGCAGCCAGTCCTCTGGCTCAAACGTACAATGGGGGGGTGGAGTCGGTTGTATTTTCATGGTTGTCCCTCTCGCGTTCAGCCTAAAGGCCCGGCCTGAATGGTGTCGCACAGACCGTTAATGATGCGCTCTCCGGTCTCTTCTTTGAGCTCCTGGTACCAGGCCCGGGTCAATGCCATGTCTTTACCATGCGTGATATCACAGCGTTTACGGGCCTTAAGCACCAGGTCGCGGACCCGGTCACAGCGCAGCGCTTCGTACTGCCGCAACGCCAGTGCGATGTTGTGGTTCTCGCGCAGGCAGTCACCCAGCACCACGGCGTCCTCCATCGCCGCGCATCCGCCCTGGCCGATATCCGGCGTGGTGCTGTGCGCGGCATCGCCAAGAAGCGCCACGTTGCCGCGCACCAGGGTGTCGAACGGTTCAATGTCGTGGATTTCGATACGGTTTGTGGTCTCGGGATCCAGCACGGCGATGAGCTTCTGCACCGGTGGCGCCCAGCCGCGGAAGTAGCCCGTGAGATCGGCGCGAAGGGTAGTGCGATCTTCCGCCAGCCCGAGGGGGAGCGGAACATCAAAAAAGAAATAGAAACGTCCGCCGGCGACGGGCATCAGCGAAACGCGCTTGCCCTCGCCGACGAAGGTGGTCCACTGGTGCGCAGGGGCAATCTCTTCATCAATCTTCACCAGCCCGTTCCAGTTGACGTAACCGGCGTAGCGGCGCTCGGGCGTATAGCCCAGCACGTACGGGCGAACCGCGGAGTGACTGCCATCGGCGGCAATCAGGAAATCCCCCGTCGCGGTAGTACCGTCGGTAAAGGTGACGGTGACGCCAGCTGCGTCCTCACGGACGCTTTCAACGCGTTTGCCGAACTGAACGTTCTCGCGCCCCCAGAAGTTCAGCATTTCGCGCTGCAGTTCCGTACGCGACACGGGGCAGGGGCGACCGCCCGTGCGCTCGACCAGCGGGGCAAGGCTAAAGCGGGTGAGGGTATCGCCGCGCCGGTGATCCTTATAGGCCATAAAGCGCATAGGGCCGCCGTAGGTCTCGATGATGTCGCCCATTCCGAGGTGCTGCATGCATTTCACCCCATTGGGCCAGATGGAGATGGCCGCACCGACGGGCTTCATCTCTTTCACGGCCTCAAACACGGTACAGTCGATTCCCGCCTTCTTCAGCGCTACAGCGGCGCTCAGGCCGCCAATGCCCGCGCCAATAACGATTGCTCTCATGCTTCTCTCCTTTTGCAGGGTGTAAAAAGAGAAGAGCAATTTGCGTACCAGGCTGCAGAGTGGCGAAAAGCGCGTTGTATGGGGTGGTTTTGCACTGCTAAGGTGCGCAAACGCGGTGAGAATGCCTTTTTATGAATCAATAATTTCCTGTTGTGCGATCCGGAATCGACTGTTTCATGGGGGATGGCAAGAGTGGCGTAGTTTGTGCAAAGCGAGAAAACGACGATATGACGGGAGTGAGTATGATTGCACTGCAAACTTTTAATCAACTGAGCCACGAAGAGGCGCTCGCGCGGTTGCAGCCCTGCGTGGCGTTGCCCGACTGGGCCGATGCGCTGGTGCAGGGGCGGCCCTATTTACACCGCAAAGCACTGTTCGACGCCGCCCGGGTGCTGGCCCAAACCTGGGATGAAACGGCGCTTACGCAGGCTCTGAATGCGCACCCGCGAATTGGTGAGAAACCGACAGGAGCCCGGGCGGAGGCGGTGCTTTCGCGCCAGGAGCAGGGCGCCGTCGACAACCGCGACAGGCAGCTGGCACAGGCACTGCGGGAAGGGAACGCTCGCTACGAGGCCCGTTTTGGACGCGTGTTTTTGATCCGCGCGAAAGGCCGTAGCGGTGAGGAGATTTTACGCGCCCTCAACGCCCGGCTGGAAAACAGCGATGCGCAGGAGGTACAGGCCGCACTGGAACAGCTGCGGGAAATTACGCTGCTTCGGCTGGAAGGAGTCATTGACGAATGAGTACGTTAAGCACGCATATTCTTGATATTTCGACGGGAAAACCGGCGCAGGGCGTAAGGGTTTATCTTGAGCAGGACGGCGTCGTATTGGCCACTGCTTTCACTAACGCCCAGGGGCGCATCACCGCGTTTATCCCTTTCCTGCCTGCAGGACGTTACCGGCTGGTGGCCGAGATTGGGGCTTGGTTCACCGAAACCGGCCGCGACACGCTTTACCCCTGCGCACAGATCGATTTTGTGACGGGAGAAACGGCAGACGAGCACTTCCACCTGCCGTTTGTGATTGCGCCGGGCGGGTGGTCAACCTACCGCGGCAGTTGACCACACCTGCACACCGTTGACCCAGGTCTCGCTAATATTGCGCTCGTCGCCCAGGGTCATCAGCACAAACAGCTGCTCATAAATGTCCTGACAGCGCCGGTTACGCAGGCGCTGTAGCGGCGTAACGGCCGGGTCGATGACGATAAAATCGGCCTCTTTGCCGGGGGCGAAATTGCCAATCTTATCGTCCAGCCTCAGGGCGTGAGCGCCGCCCAGCGTGGCGTGATAAAACGCTTCGCTGGCGCGCAGGCGGTAGCTCTGCAGCTGACCCACCTTGTACGCCTCCCCGAGGGTGCGCAGCATGCTGAAGGTGGTTCCGGCACCCACATCGGTGCCAATGCCCATACGCACCTGGTGTTGCCAGCAGGCGGGTAAGCGGAACAGTCCGCTGCCAAGAAACAGGTTCGAGGTGGGGCAAAACGCCACCGCCGAGCCGGTATCGTGCAGACAGCGCCACTCGCTCTCATGGAGGTGGATCCCATGGGCAAACACGCTGCGTTCGCCGGTCAGCCCGTAATGATGATACACATCCAGATAACGTTCATGTTCCGGCCACAGATCGCTTACCCAGGCCACTTCATTTGGGTTTTCGCTCAGATGGGTCTGCATCCAGGTGTCGGGAAACTCCTCTCTGAGCAGGCTGACCGCGGCCAGCAGTTCCGGTGAGGAGGTCGGGGCAAAGCGTGGCGTAATGGCATAGCCCAACCGTCCACGGTGGTGCCAGCGCTGGATCAACTCGCGCGTCTGCCGGTAGCTCTCTTTCGCGGTTTCACTCAGGTAGTCAGGCGTGTGGCGGTCCATCATCACCTTCCCGGCGATAAGGCGCATGTTAAGGCGCAGGGCCTCGGTGAACAGCGCCTCGACCGATTCAGGATGTAACGTACAAAACACCAGTGCGGTGGTGGTGCCGTGGCTGACCAGTTGGTTGATGAAAAACGCCGCGATCTCTTTCGCATAGGCCTCATCGGCAAACTGGCTTTCTACCGGGAACGTGTATGTGGTCAGCCACTCCAGCAGCTGCTCACCAAAAGCGCCAATCATCTCCGTCTGCGGGTAATGAACGTGGGTATCGACAAAACCCGGGAGCAGCAGTTTGCCGCGCAGGTCGGTGTACCCTTTGTAGGGATCAAGATACTGCTCGCCCTCCTGCCAGGCCATCTGCGCCAGAATTTTGCCGTTATGGATGAACAACAGCCCGTCTTCAAGGTAGCGCGCCTGTTGGGCGATAACGTCTGCACTGTTGCAGACCTGGGCAATATCAAAAAATGCACCGCGGATCGCAGTCTGGTAGTCCATCATGATTCCTGCCTTAGTGTTTGCGTAGCGGGGTGATGAGACTGAGCAAAAACGGTGCCAGAATGAAAAAGGCCGCAGAGGAACTGCGGCCCGGAGGAAGGGTTACTCTTTTTGCGTCGCCACGCGGGGGCTGAACGACGAGGCGCCTGCCGCTTCACGATCTTCCCGCGCCAGCCAGCGGTAGGTGACCCCGCCCAGGAAGACGCCGATAAACCAGCTAAAGTTGGCCACTTCATGCAGGGAGGGAATAAAGCTTATCACCAGTCCAACGGCAACGGATGGCACCAGCGCGCCGATGGCTTTCGGGTTGAAACCGTTGCGATACCAGTATTTGCCTTTTGGCGTGTCATCAAACAGATCGTCTACGGAGACCTTGCCGCGCTTAATCAGGTAAAAATCGGCAATCAGAATCCCGAACAGCGGGCCAATAAACGCCCCGAGCACGTCCAGAGTGTAGTGGATAAGCTCCGGCGAGTTAAACAGGTTCCACGGGGTTAACAGGATAGAGCCGACGGCGGCGATCATCCCCCCGGTGCGGAAGCTGATTTTTTGCGGTGAACAGTTAGAGAAATCAAACGCCGGGGAGACGAAGTTCGCCACGATGTTGATCCCGATGGTGGCGGTGATCATGGTCAGCAAGCCAATGGCCACCGCCAGATCGTTGCCCACACGGCTGACGGTTTCAATCGGGTCAGTGATCATGCGGCCAAACAGCGATTGCGTACCCGACACAATCACCACGGTAACGATGGAGAACAGCAGGAAGTTAAACGGCAGGCCCCAGCGGTTACCGCGGCGGATCTCCCCCATGCTTTTACCGTAGCGGGAGAAGTCACCAAAATTGAGCAGCGGGCCGGAGAAGTAAGAGACCACCAGCGCCGTGGCGGTGATCATCTGCCAGGTCTGCTCACCGGCGCTCAGGGATTTGCTGGCGAGGGTAAAGGAGATGCCGTCAAAACCGGTCTTGTATACAATCCATCCCGCCAGCGCCAGCATCACCACGTAGACCGCCGGACCGGCGATATCAATAAAGCGCTTAATGGCGCTCATGCCGTGCCAGAAGACCATCGCCTGCAGCACCCACATGATAGCGAAACAGATCCAGCCAAGATGCGACAGGCCCAGGAACGAACCGGTGGTGAGCGTCGCGAGTGAAGGCCAGAACTTAAGCGCCACCAGCATCAGCGCGTTGGCGGCCAGGTAGGTCTGAATGCCGTACCATGCGAAAGCAATCAGCCCGCGGATCACCGCCGGAATATTGGCCCCGAAAACGCCAAATGCCTGACGGCAAATCACCGCGTAGGGTACGCCTGCCATCTGACTCGGTTTCGCCACCAGGTTGGCGCACAACTGCACAATGCAAATCCCTATCAGCAGGCAGAGCAAGACCTGCCAGCTTGCCAGCCCGAGCGTAAAGAAGCTCGCGGCAACAACATAACCCCCCATGCTGTGGACGTCCGACATCCAGAAAGAAAAGATGTTGTACCAGCTCCAGTTCTGGTCACGCGTCGGTGCCAGATCCTCATTGCAAAGCCGTGGGCTGTAAACCGCACCGGAATCAGCGGCCGTACCGTGCTGCGCGTTTTGTCTGTTTGGCATGAAACCTGCTCCTGTGAATGAAAACCCGTTAAGTGGGAGTGCAGACGGTGTTGCAGGATCCAGGCCAAAATAATAAATCTTGTATGCAATATTTTATTTTTATGTATACGATTCGATAACGAAAAGTAAAAATCGGAGTGGTGAATGAACAACATAAACAGCCTGCAGACCGCGCCAGACCTGCATGACAAAGATGAATCCATCTTTCAGGCGCTGATGACCGCGATAGTCGAACATCAGTTGCTCCCGGGAAGTAAATTGCCTGAAGAGGCGCTGGCTGAGGTCTTCGGCGTGAGCCGCACCGGTATTCGCAAGGTGCTGCAACGACTCGCCGCTGTGCAAATGGTCACCTTAACGCCCAAACGTGGTGCACACGTGGCCAGCCCGACGGTAGAAGAGGCGCAGCAGATCTTCCGCACGCGCGCGCTGCTTGAGGTGGCTAACCTGCCGGACGTGCTGGCCCACTGTCAGCCGCCGCATCTGGCTGCACTGGAAGGGATTATTCGCCAGGAGCAGCAGGCGCATGAGGCGTATGACGGTCCCGCCGCAATCCGCCACTCCGCCAATTTCCATATTCAGCTTCAGGCCATTTCAGGCAATCAGGTGCTGACAGAGATGGTGACCGGACTGAGCCAGCGGTCGTCGCTGGTGATCGCAGCCTGGGGCGCGCCGTGGCGTCAGGGCTGCCGCTGCAATGACCACGAGCAACTGGTGGAACTCTTGCGCCAGAAGGCGCTCCAGCCCCTGAGTGAGGCCTTAATGCACCATTTTGAACATATTGTCGCCAGCCTCTGTTTCGAACGGGCCGGTGAGTGCCTGCCTGATTTTGCCCGGCTGTTCGCCAGCCACAAGGAGTCGTAATGTCGTCTGTTTGTATACAAGTGATTAACCCCAACACCAGCCTCGCGATGACGGAAACCATCGGCGCCGCAGCCCGCGCGGTAGCAGCACCGGGAACGGAGATCCTCGCCGTCTGCCCGAGCGCAGGTGTGCCCTCGATAGAAGGTCATTTTGATGAGGCCATCGCCGCCGTGGGTGTTCTCGAACAGATAAAACGCGGACGGCAACAGGGCGTGGATGGACACGTGATTGCCTGCTTTGGTGACCCCGGCCTGCTGGCGGCGCGCGAGCTGGCGCAGGGGCCGGTCATCGGTATCGCAGAAGCTGCGATGCATATGGCCACGCTG
The DNA here is from genome assembly GCF_047456135.1 of Enterobacter sp. BNK-18. Lineage (NCBI taxonomy): Bacteria > Pseudomonadati > Pseudomonadota > Gammaproteobacteria > Enterobacterales > Enterobacteriaceae > Enterobacter > Enterobacter sp. BNK-18. The sequence continues at coordinate 831,457 of NZ_CP179899.1, forward strand.
GTGGCAACGCGCTTTTCCGTTGTGACCACGCTGCCGCGCACGCGGATTATCGCCCGTCATCTGTTGCACCAGTATGGTTTCCAGGACCACTGTGCAGCCCTGCATGCCATCGATCTGCCGGTGCTGGCACTGGAAGACGGTAGCGGCCTGGCTCAGGAGAAGGTGCGCGCGCGCTGCATCCAGGCGCTGAAAGAAGATGGCTGCGGCGCGATTGTGCTCGGCTGCGGTGGAATGGCGACGCTGGCGCAGGAGCTGACGCGCGAGCTGCACGTGCCGGTGATCGACGGCGTCAGCGCGGCGGTGAAAATGGTCGAGTCGCTGGTGGCGCTGGGGCTGTCAACCAGCAAGCACGGGGACCTGGCTTTCCCGGAGAAAAAAGCGTTGAGCGGACACTTTCAGGCACTGAATCCATTTTAATTGAGGGGGGGATAATGGCGCTTTTTAACGAAGATTATCCGCGGGACTTACGCGGCTATGCAGGCAAGCCGCCGCACGCGCAGTGGCCGAACCAGGCGCGCATCGCCGTGCAGTTTGTACTCAATTACGAAGAAGGGGCGGAAAACCACGTTCTGCACGGTGATGCCGGCTCAGAACAATTCCTCTCGGACATCATCGGTGCGGCCAGTTATCCGGACAGACACATGTCGATGGACTCCCTCTATGAATACGGCAGCCGCGCTGGGTTCTGGCGGATCCATAACGAATTCTGCAAGCGTGGCCTGCCGCTGACGGTCTTTGGCGTGGCAATGGCGCTGGCGCGACATCCCGATATCGTTGACGCCATCAAAGCGGCTGATTATGACGTGGTTAGCCACGGCTGGCGCTGGATCCACTATCAAAGTATGGATATCAACCAGGAGCGCGAGCACCTGCACAAGGCGGTGCATGTCCTGACTGACCTGTTTGGCAAACCGCCTGCCGGCTGGTACACCGGGCGTGACAGCCCAAACACCCGCCAGCTGGTAGTGGAGCATGGGGGCTTTGACTATGACAGCGACTACTATGGCGACGATTTACCGTTCTGGACGCAAGTGGCGTGCAGCGACGGCACGCGCAAACCCCACCTGATTGTGCCGTATACGCTGGATGCCAACGACATGCGCTTCGCGACCGCGCAGGGGTTCAACACCGCCGAGCAGTTTTATACCTACCTGAAAGACAGCTTTGACGTGTTGTACGAAGAAGGGGAACGTGCGCCGAAGATGATGTCCATCGGCATGCATTGCCGCCTGCTGGGGCGTCCGGGGCGTTTTCGTGCTTTGCAGCGGTTCCTCGATTACCTTGCGCAGCACGATCGGGTATGGGTCTGTACCCGCCAGCAGATAGCCGATCACTGGCGTGAAGTGCACCCGTTCCAACAATAACGGTCCAGCAGTGTGCCGGGCGGCGGTGACGCCTGTCCCGGCCTGCTGCTTATCTGATGGGAAAAGCGCCATCGGGCAGGGTTATTAACATTACGCCATCACGCTCACCTGCGCCGCCACAATTCGCCAGCCGTACGGGAAGCGTACCCATGTCTGCTGCTGGCGGCCAATCCGCTCCGTTCCTTCGCGGGTGAATTCGGTGCTACACACGGCGTAATCCTCTCCGAAGGTGGTGATTACCGTATGGCGCAACGTCCTTTGCAGGCCCGCGGACGGGCGCGCCGCCCGAAAGGCGCGGATTTCCTCAATGCCGTACAGGTTTTCGCCCGCACCGAGACGCACCGTGTTTTTGTCGTGCCAGAACAGCTCATCCAGCACCGGAATGTTGTTGCTTACCAGCGCGTCTTCATAGCGGTAAAAGGCTGCGGTTACTTCTGCAACGACCCACGGAAGGTTAATGTCATCGTGATTTATCATGGAGCCATCTCCGCCGGCCGGGCATCGGTTATTCCGCTTGCTTCCAGCACCCGCGCCACACGCAGGCAGGCTTGCTCGTTAAACGGTGCGGCGATCAACTGCAGGCCAACAGGTGCGCCCTGAGCGGTGCGCAGCGGGACGGTGGTAACGGGTAAACCTAAAAACGAAATCGGCTGCGTCAGCATGCCCATGCTGGCGCGAACCGGTAACGGCTGGCCGTTGATCTCCATAATCTCTTCGCCAATTTGCGTTGCACTGCGCGGCGTGGCCGGGGCGATCAGCACGTCGGCCTGCGCAAACAGCGCTTTAAACGCCTGTCGGGCCTGCGTGCGAAAACGCTGGGCCTGAATATACCAGGCTGAAGGGATCATCGCGCCGGCCAGCAGTCGCTCGCGGGAGTGCGGTTCAAAACGCCCGGGCTCGCGGCGAAGCGCGGGCAGGTACTGATTTCCGCCTTCCGAGGCGCTGATGATAAACGCCGCGGAGCGGGCCAGCTCGGCATCGGGGAATTGCAGCGTTTCCTGCACGTCGAGGGCTTTTGCCACCCGCGCCACGGCCTCTCGCATGTCGCTGTCGCACCAGGTACTGAAATAGCCGCCGAGCACCGCGCAGCGCAAACCATCCAGACCGCGGTCGAGCAGGGGCCGGGTCTGCTCCCGGGAGCTCTCCGCCAGAAATCCGTCGCTGGTATCCCGACCCTGCAGTGCATCGTACACCGACGCCAGATCGCTCACGCGACGGGCAAACGGCCCAATGTGATCCAGACTGGCGACAAACGGATGGCTGCCGGCGCGTGACAGACGACCAAAAGTGGGCTTAAGACCGTATATTCCGCACAGGGAGGCCGGTACGCGAATCGACCCGTTGGTGTCGGTACCGAGCGAAAAATGAACCAGTCCGGCAGCGACCGCGGCGGCAGAGCCGCCGGACGATCCTCCGGCAATGCGCGTCACATCGTGCGGGTTACGCGTTGCGCCGTAGTAACTGTTTTCTGTCGTAAAGCCGTAGGCGTAGGCATCCATGTTGACCATCCCCGACAATAAGCCTCCGGCACTGCGCAGCTGGCGTACCGCAAAGCTGTCAGCGGTGGCGGGGGGGCGCTGACTGAACAGCTCTGCACCGGCAAGGGTCGTATGCCCGGCAACGTCGAACAGGTTTTTCACCGCGTAGGGAATGCCTGCCAGCGGCGGCAGAGGGCGTTTCTCCCGACGCAGGGTGTCGATATTCTCGGCTTCGGCCAGCATGCGTTCTTCCGTGACGGTGGTCCAGGCGTTGATGTGGGGATTGATGCGCGTAATGGCTTCCAGCGTCTGGCGGGCGATGTCATGGGCGCTCAGGTCGCCTGCACTCAGCGCCTGCTGGATCTCACTGATACTCATCTCGTGTAGCGTCATGCTTTGTATACTCCTGCGATCTCCAGACGGTCATCAAGCGGCAGCGCCATCAGCGGGGCGGCCATCGCCGCGATACGGCAGAACTGCACATAGAGTTCTGCCCGGCGGGCGTCATCCAGCTCAACGCCCAGCACGGACTCCATTTGCGCCAGATAGGCATGCCAGTCAGGTTGTGTGGTATTCATCAGTCTCTCCTTAAAATCCGGCGGCGGCGCCGTTGCTGCGCGGGTCAAATGCCCCTTCAAACAGCCCGTTGGGATGACGAACAATCGCACCCGCGTGGCCCATGGCTTCGCTGAATGCCGGGAAGCACTCCACGTCGTGGCCCAGCGCCTGCAGGCGCGCGACGGTCTGCGGCGTAAAGCGGCCTTCCACCTTCAGAGTGTCGGATGTCTGTCCCCAGGTGCGCCCCAGTAACCAACGCGGGCGGGCGATGCTCTCCTGCAGCGGGACCCCCTGCACCACATAGCGGGTAAACAGGGTGGCCTGGGTTTGCGGCTGGCCGTCACCGCCCATCGAGCCGTAGACCATGACGCGTCCGTCATGCAGACGCGCGGCTGCCGGGTTCAGGGTGTGGAACGGTTGTTTTCCTGGCGCAAGCGCCAGCAGGTGACGGGGATTGAGGCTGAATGAGGCTCCCCGGTTTTGCCAGACGATGCCGGTATCAGGCAGGACCACGCCGCTGCCGAACTCGTGATAAATGCTCTGGATAAACGACACGGCAAGACCGCTGTTATCCATCACCCCCATCCAGACCGTATCACCAGGGCCTTTGCCGCAGCCCCACGGTGCGGCCTGGTTATCATCGACCTGGTCGGCGAGGGCGGCCAGTGCGGCAGGATCCAGAAGACCCTGGATATCGGTTTTCAGCTCGCGCGGGTCGGTGATATGGGCATCGCGCAGACCAAACGCCAGTTTGGTGGCCTCTACAATGCGGTGAACGGTGGTCGCTTCGTCAGCATCGGCCATGGACAGGCGGTCGGTTATCCCGAGGATCGCCAGCGACACCAGCCCCTGCGTTGGCGGCGCAAGGTTCCACACTTCGCCCTGCTGATGCTGTAATTTCAGCGGCGCGGTGCGCCGGGCGACATGCGCGTTTAGGTCAGCCAGGGTGATGGGCAGCCCCAGCGTTGCCATGCCCCGGGCCAGACGCTCCGCCAGCGGGCCGCGATAAAAACTGTCCAGACCGTCTTCTGCGAGGTGCGAGAGCGTGGAGGCCAGCGCCGGTTGATAAAACCGGCTGCCGACCTGCGGCGGTTTGCCGTCAGCCAGCCAGGTCTCTGCGAAGCCGGGCAGGTCCTTCAGTTCATCCAGCTTACTGGCCGTGGCGGCGGCCTGAGACGCGGTCACCGGCGTGCCGTTTCGGGCATAGTCAATGGCGTCTGCCAGCAGGCGATTCAGGGGAAGAGCGGTGCCCGTCAGCGTGCGTGAAACCTTCAGCGCTTCGTCCCAGCCGCTGACCGTTCCCGCCACGGTCAGCGCCGCGCGAGGCCCGCGATGGGGGATCTGAGAGACATCGTCATAGGCGGCAAGCGTCGCCAGTGAGCCAGCTGCGCCGCTGGCGTCAATGGCGACCGGTTCGCCGTCAGGCGGCACGATAAGCCAGAAACCGTCCCCACCGAGACCGTTCATGTGCGGGTAAACCACGGCAATGGTTGCGGCGGCGGCGACCATTGCCTCAATCGCGCTACCGCCTTCGCGCAGAATGGCCAGGGCGCTCTGGCTGGCAAGATGGTGGGGCGCCACGGCCATTCCGTGTACGGAGACATTACTTTGCATGGAGAGTCCTCATAACCCAAAAGTCACAAGGTGCTGCAAAAGCTGTTCCAGTTATGAATGAAAAGTTTCACGTCAGTCGTAACATAACGTTTTAAGAAGCTGGCATGCTTAATGAAAGGTATAGTGAGGTGAAACAAAAGTTACAGAGGCTTTATGGAACAGCTTGATGAACGTCTGAAAGCGCAATACGCGTCGTTGTCACCGCAGGAGCAACGGGTGGCTGATTTTATTTTTGATCATTTCGACGACCTCATTAGTTATAACAGCGCCGAGCTGGCGCAGCTGAGCGGGGTGTCGAAAGCCACGGTGAGCCGTCTGTTTAAGCGTCTGGGCTATGAGAAGTATAAAGAGATGCGCGACGAACTGCGCACGCTGCGCCAGAGCGGCATGCCGCTGACCGATAACCGCGATGCGGTGCAGGGCAACACTCTGCTGGCGCGGCATTATAAGCAGGAGATGGCAAACCTCACCCAGTGGGTCAACGCTCTGGATGCTCAGCAGTTTGCCGAGGCCATGGCCTCAATGGTGAAGGCGCGGCGGATTGTGATTATCGGGATGCGCAACGCCTATCCGGCGGCGCTGCACCTGCGCCAGCAGCTGTTGCAGGCGCGCGGACAGGTGCTGCTGCTGCCGCAGCCGGGGCAGAGCCTGAGCGAGGAACTGGTCGATCTCACGCCCGACGATCTGGTGATGATGATGGCGTTTCGCCGTCGCCCGCGGATCGTTCGGCCGCTGTTGCAGCAGCTTCAGCACAGCGGTATTCCGGTTCTGCTGATGTGTGAGCCGCAGGCGCACAGCCTGTTTCCGCTGACCAGCTGGCAGCTCTGCGCCCCGCTGGACAGCGTCTCGGCGTACGACAGCTACTCGTCGGTCAACAGTCTGATCAACCTGCTGGCTAACGCCTTCCTGCATGAAATCCTCGATAAAGGCCGTCCCCGGATCCACGATATCGCCTCCCTGTATCAGCAGCTGGACGAACTGGAACAGCGATAATGGGGCATCAGGCTGGTGCTTTGCATTAAAATGGTGCAGCAGAGCGGGGCGGGAAAGGGAGGCCTTTTCCGCCCCGCTCTCGTTTTATCAGGCCTTCAGAGAAAATTTCCCGTTTCGCTTCATCTGGCACATTAGTTGCAAAATCCAATTCAAAGAATCTTTTGTTTCATGTTAACGTTACGGGGAAGCACCATGAAAAAGTTATTGATTGCACTGACCGGGGCCGTCTGTCTGTTTGCAAACCTGCCAGCAAAAGCTGACCAGCTTCAGGATATTGAGAAACGCGGCACTCTTCGTATCGCCGTCCCGCAGGATTTTCCTCCGTTTGGTTCGGTCGGGACCGATCTCCAGCCGCAGGGCTACGACATTGACATGGCGCGCTATCTGGCAAAACAGATGAAGCTCAAGCTGCAGCTGGTGCCGGTGACCAGTGCCAACCGCGTGCCGTATCTGCAAACCGATAAGGTGGATCTGGTGATCTCAAGCCTCGGTAAAAACGCCGAGCGTGAAAAGGTGATCGATTTTAGCCGTGCCTATGCGCCGTTCTTCCTCGGCGTGTTCGGCCCGAAAGGGGCTGAGCTGAAAGATGCTGCTCAACTGAGTGGAAAAACCATTGGCGTGACGCGCGGCGCGGTGGAGGACATGGTGCTGACCAGCCTTGCGCCGAAAGATGCAGACGTCAAACGCTACGAAGACAATAACACCACCCTGTCGGCTTACCTGTCCGGTCAGGTCCAGTACGTGGCGACAGGTAATCTGGTCGTGGCGGCGATTTCCCGCCAGAACGCCGCCAAAGCCCCGGTTCCGAGCTTTATGCTGAAGGACTCGCCGTGCTTTATCGGGCTGAAGAAAAACGAACCGGCGCTGAAAGCGAAAGTTGATGCGGTGATCGAGCAGGGAATTAAAGACGGCACCCTGAATAGCCTCTCTGAGCAGTGGCTGAAAGCGCCGTTGCCGGCAAGCCTGGGCGTGTAAGGCGATGACAGAGCAACTCCATTTCTCTGCGCTCTGGCCGTACTGGCCGGCGCTGCTGGCAGGGCTGTGGGTCACCATTCAACTGACGGTGATGGCAACCCTCGGCGGGCTGGCGATCGGTATTTTCGGGGCGGCGATTCGCAGCGGCCGGACGACGTGGTTCAGCCGGATCTGGGGCGGCTACGTGGAGATTATCCGCAACACGCCCTTTGTTGTGCAGCTGTTTTTCATTGTGTTCGGTCTGCCGAATCTGGGGCTGAAGATGACGGCGGGCGAAGCGGCGCTGCTGGCAATGGTCGTCAACCTGGGCGCGTACAGCACGGAGATTGTCCGTGCCGGTATTCAGGTTACGCCCAAAGGACAGTGGGAGGCCGGCCGCGTGCTGGGGCTTACCCGCCTGCAAACGTTTATACGCGTGGTGCTGCCACCGGCCCTGCAGCGTATTTATCCGGCGCTGGTCAGCCAGTGCATTATCGTTATGCTCGGTTCGTCGGTGGTGTCGCAGGTCTCCTATGAAGAGCTGACTTTTGCCGCCAACCTGATTCAGTCAAGAACGTTCCTGAGCTTTGAGGTCTATCTGGTGACCACCGGAATTTACCTGGTGCTGTCAATTACCCTGCGCCAGCTAATGATGGCGGCAGGACGGAAGTGGCTGGGGGTACAGGCATGATGACCACCTTTACCGACTGGGACATTATTCGCAATCTGCTGCTCGCCGGACGCTGGACGGTGCTGCTGTCGCTGGTGGCGTTTGTCGGCGGGGCGGCGGTAACGCTGCCGCTGTTGCTGTTGCGCCTCACGGGTGGGCGTACGGTAAAACGTCTTATCCGCGGCTATATCGAACTGTTTCAGGGCACGCCGCTGCTGATGCAACTGTTCCTGGCCTTCTTCGGCGTGGCGCTGTTGGGTATCGATGTTTCGCCGTGGACCGCCGCGTCGCTGGCCCTGACGTTCTACACCAGCGCCTTTTTGCTTGATATCTGGTTTGGCAGTATTCGTGCGCTGCCGAAAGGGCAGTGGGAGGCGTCGCGCTGTCTGGGGCTGACCTTCGGCCAGACGCTGTTTCGCGTGGTGGCTCCCCAGGCGTTACGCATCGCCATCGCCCCAACGGTGGGGTTCGCCGTGCAGGTGATTAAGGGGACCGCGCTGGCATCCATTATCGGTTTTATCGAGCTGACCAAGGCCGGGACGATGCTGACCAACGTGACCTATCAGCCGTTTAAAGTCTTTGCGCTGGTGGCGCTCGGCTACTTCATTCTGTGTTATCCGCTGTCGCGCTACAGCCGTTATCTGGAGACTAAATTCAATGCCTCTCATCACCATTAATCAGGTGCAGAAGTACTACGGCGATAACCACGTGCTCAAGGGCGTGGATCTGGACATCGACATGGGCCAGGTCATTTCAATTATCGGGCGCAGCGGTTCGGGTAAAAGCACGCTGTTGCGCTGCATTAACGGCCTCGAAGGGTATCAGGACGGCAGCATCAAGCTCGGCGGCATGACCATTACCGACCGGGATTCCCAGGCGCGTGAAATCAGCCGCTCGGTCGGCATGGTATTTCAGAACTTCAACCTTTTCCCGCACATGACGGCGATGGAAAACGTGATGCTCGCGCCACGTCGGGTGCTGAAGAAAAGCGCAGCAGAATGTCAGGTGCTGGCGCAGCGCATGCTGGAGAAAGTCGGGCTGGGTGACCGTCTGGATTACTACCCGTCAAGCCTCTCCGGCGGCCAGCAGCAGCGCGTGGCGATTGCCCGTGCTCTGGCGATGTCGCCTAAAGTTTTACTCTGTGACGAGATAACTTCCGCGCTCGATCCGGAACTGGTAGGCGAAGTGCTCAAGGTGCTGGAACAACTGGCCGCTGAGGGGATGACGCTGATCCTGGTGACCCATGAAATGAATTTTGCCCGCGAAGTGGGCGACCGCGTGGTGTTTATGCATCAGGGGCGCGTCTGGGAGCAGGGCGACAGCAAAACGCTGTTCGCTAACCCACAGACCACTGAGCTTAAACAGTTTATCTCCTCCGTGCGCGGCCTCAATTAACTAAGGACTAAAAAATGGATATCGCTCAATTTCCGCAAATCAATCCGCCACAACGTCTGCTGATGGGGCCGGGGCCAATCAACGCCGATCCGCGCGTGCTGCGAGCCATGTCGAGCCAGCTTATCGGCCAGTACGATCCGGCGATGACCCACTACATGAACGACGTCATGGCACTCTACCGCGGCGTGTTCCGCACGGAAAACCGCTGGACGATGCTGGTGGACGGCACCTCCCGTGCGGGGATTGAAGCGATTCTGGTATCGGCCATTCGTCCGGGGGACAAAGTGCTGGTGCCCGTTTTTGGTCGCTTCGGCCATCTGCTGTGCGAAATTGCCCGCCGCTGCCGCGCAGAGGTCCACACCATCGAGGTACCGTGGGGCGAGGTGTTCACACCGGATCGGGTGGAAGATGCCATTAAACGCGTGCGTCCGCGCCTGCTGTTAACCGTGCAGGGGGATACGTCCACCACCATGCTGCAGCCGCTTGCGGAACTCGGGGCAATCTGCCGTCGTTACGATGTCCTGTTTTATACCGATGCTACCGCGTCGCTCGGCGGCAACGCCCTGGAGACCGATGCCTGGGGGCTGGATGCGGTCTCGGCGGGGATGCAGAAATGTCTTGGCGGTCCGTCCGGCACCTCGCCTGTTACCCTGAGCCCGCGGATGGAAGAGGCAATCCGTCGCCGCAAATGCATCGAAGAGGGGATCCGTACCGATGCCCATCGCGACGGCGACGAGGAGATGATTTACTCCAACTATTTCGACCTCGGCATGGTGATGGATTACTGGGGACCCGAGCGTCTGAACCACCACACCGAAGCGACCACCGCGCTGTTTGGCGCCCGCGAATGTGCCCGCCTCATTCTGCAGGAAGGGCTGGATAACGGTATCGCCCGCCACAAGCTGCACGGGGATGCGCTGCTGAAAGGTATTCAGGCGATGGGACTCGAGACCTTCGGCGACCTCAGGCACAAGATGAACAACGTGCTGGGCGTGCTTATCCCACAGGGCGTAAACGGTGACCAGGTGCGTAAACTGATGCTGGAGGATTTCGGCATTGAAATCGGTACTTCGTTTGGTCCGCTGCACGGCAAAGTGTGGCGTATTGGCACCATGGGCTATAACGCGCGTAAAGACTGCGTGATGACCACCCTGAGTGCGCTGGAGTCGGTACTGAACTACCTGAAGTTTTCCACTACGCAGGGTGCCGCGATGCAGGCCGCGTGGGATCATTACCGCACTGAGACGGCGCTATGAATCACGCGACACGCCAGCAGGCGGCAGAACGTGTGATGGCTCGCGCCGATGCGCTGGCCGCCATCAGCGAAACCCAGGATTCCCTTACCCGCGTGTATCTCTCTGCCCAGCATCTGCAGGCTAACCAGCTGGTCGGGCAGTGGATGAACCAGGCGGGCATGACCGTCTGGCAGGACAGCGTGGGGAATATCTGCGGACGTTATGAAGGCGAGCAGGAGGGCGCACCGGCGGTGTTGCTTGGCTCGCATCTGGATACCGTGCGCAATGCCGGGCGCTACGACGGGATGCTGGGGGTGCTGACGGCCATTGAAGTCGTTGACAGCCTGCACCAGCAGGGAAAACGGCTGGCGCAGGCCGTTGAGATTGTCGGCTTTTGCGATGAAGAGGGTACCCGCTTTGGTATCACGCTGTTGGGCAGCCGCGCCCTGACGGGCACCTGGCCTGCGGGCTGGCTCGACACATGCGATGCCAGAGGAATCAGCGTGGCGCAGGCGATGGTACAGGCAGGGTTAGATCCCTGCCGTGTCGCGATGGCCGCGCGACGCCCGGATGATTTCAGCGCCTGTCTGGAACTCCATATTGAACAAGGACCGTGTCTGGAACAGGCCGGTCTGGCGCTGGGCGTGGTTGAAGCCATTAACGGCGCGCGTCGTCTGAACTGCCGCTTCACCGGTGAGGCCGGCCACGCCGGGACCGTGCCGATGGCGCATCGTAAGGACGCGCTGGCCGCCGCCGCCGAATGGATGGTGCTGATTGAAAACACCACCCGTCAGCACGGCGGCAACCTGGTGGCCACGGTGGGTGAGTTGCGCTGTCTGCCTGGTGCGGTAAACGTCATCCCCGGCGAGGTCGCGCTCTCGTTAGATATTCGCGGCCCGCAGGATGCGCCGCTTGACCTTCTGCTTACTGCACTGCTGACGCAGGCGCAGGCGATAGCGGCCCGTCGCGGAATACATTTTGCAGCCGACGAATTTTACCGAATCGCCGCCACGCCATGCGATACACGTCTGCAGGCGCTGCTGGCGGAGGCTGTAGAATCGGTGCAGGGGAAGACATTATCGCTGCCGAGCGGTGCCGGTCATGACACCATCGCCCTGGCGGAGCGCTGGCCGGTAGGGATGTTGTTTGTGCGGTGTAGGGCTGGCGTCAGCCACCATCCGGCGGAATCGGTGATGGCTGAGGATGTCGCGCTGGCGATTGATGCCTTTACGCGTGCGGTAACGCGTCTGGCGGGTTAAGCGACCGAGCGTACCGCTTCATCGATGTCGGCACTCACCCGCACATCCTGCTCGTCAAACACCATGCAGTGGCGATCATCAAAAGCCACATCAATTTGCTGCCACGGCGCGAATTTCACATCGCCCGGCAGCAAAATCTTCACATTGTCGTGGCCGTAGCACTGACCAAAGAGGTAGGTGTTGTTGCCCAGACGCTCAACCACTTCACAGTTAAACGTCAGCCGCGTGCCGTGGCGGAGATCGGTGGTTAAATGTTCCGGACGAATGCCCAGCGTCACCGGGCTGCCTGCGTTCAACGGTGTGGTGGTCAGGGCCAGTGTGAGCGTCTTCTGCTGGGATAATCTCACCGTCAGCTCACCCGGTTGCCAGGCCTCTACCGTTGCCGGCAGGAAATTCATCTTCGGCGAGCCGATAAACCCGGCCACGAACTTGTTCGCCGGTTTGTAGTAGAGTTCCATCGGCGCGCCCATCTGCTCAACCTTTCCGTAGTTCATCACCACAATTTTATCAGCCAGGGTCATCGCTTCTATCTGGTCGTGGGTGACATACACCATGGTGGTTTTCAGTTCCTGGTGCAGACGGGCAAGATGCAGACGCATCTCCACGCGCAGCTCGGCATCCAGGTTGGAGAGCGGTTCGTCGAACATAAAGACCCGCGGATTACGCACGATGGCGCGGCCAATAGCCACACGCTGGCGCTGGCCGCCGGAAAGCTGCTTAGGTTTGCGATCCAGAAGGTGGGAAAGCTGCAGCGTTTTGGCCACCATCTCGACCTGATGGCGGATCTGATCTTTCGGCACCTTATTGACCTTCAGGCCGTAGCCCATGTTTTCGGCTACCGTCATATGTGGGTAGAGCGCATAGGACTGAAACACCATCGCCACGCCGCGGTGGGAGGGGGCAACGTCGTTCATCACCTCGTCACCAATCAACACTTCCCCTTCGCTAATGTCCTCCAGTCCGGCAATCATGCGCAGCATTGTCGATTTACCGCAGCCGGAAGGACCGACAAAGACGGCAAACTCACCGTCTTCAATCTCAAGATTCACGTTGTGCAAGGTTACGGTGTCGCCAAAGCGTTTGGTGACATTCCTCAATTGTATGTTCGACATCTGTATTCCCCGAGTAAACCGCCGCGTATGTATTACGTATAACAATTATTTGCTACATGGCTGGACGGTGCAATTTGTCTGCTCTGACTATAACTTCCAGTATTCACGCACCCTATACCGATATTCCATTAATGTTATGACGATCACACAACTTACAGTTTTTTGTAGAGTTATCATGATGTGAAGGGTAGCGTATACCAAACCAAAGGCATTTGATGTTATACGTTGTACGCCAGTGTTAGTCGGTTTTCTGGCGAAGGTGTATGGCGGTGAAATGCAATAACAACCATAAAATTGTTATACCTTCACATGAGGTTGATAATGAAAAAGAACATACTCGCTGCTCTGATCCTCTCTACGCTCGCGGTGCAGGCTTATGCCACCACGCAGCTTAACGTCTGGGAAGACATCAAAAAGTCGTCCGGCATTAAAGACGCGGTCGCCGATTTCGAAAAGCAGTACGACGTTAAGGTTAACCTGCAGGAGATGCCTTACGCGCAGCAGCTGGAAAAACTGCGCCTCGACGGCCCGGCAGGAATTGGCCCGGACGTGCTGGTCATTCCCAATGATCAACTGGGCGGGGCGGTTGTGCAAGGGCTGCTGACCCCCCTGAATCTGGAGGCGAAGCAGACCGAACAGTACACGCCGGCGTCAATAAATGCCTTCAAAATGGATAACACCCTTTACGGTGTGCCGAAAGCGGTTGAGACGCTGGTGCTGATTTACAACAAAGACCTGATCGCGAAGCCGCTCAACTCACTTCAGGACTGGTATGACTTTTCTAAACAGCAACGCGCCAAAAACCAGTACGGCCTGCTCGCCAAGTTCGACCAGATTTACTACAGCTGGGGGGCTATCTCCCCGATGGGCGGGTACATCTTCGGTAAAAACGATAAAGGCGGTTATAACGCCAGCGACGTGGGCCTGAACAAGCCGGGCGCAGTAGACGCGGTCACCTACCTGAAAAAATTCTATACCGATGACGTGTTCCCGGCGGGGATCATCGGCGATAACGGTCTGAACGCGATCGATTCTCTGTTTACCGAGAAAAAAGCGGCAGCCGTCATCAACGGTCCGTGGGCGTTCCAGCCGTATGAAGCGGCGGGCATTAACTACGGCGTTGCGCCGCTGCCGACGCTGCCGGACGGTAAGCCAATGAGTTCATTCCTGGGTGTGAAGGGCTATGTCGTCTCTACCTGGAGCAAAGACAAAGCCATGGCGCAGAAATTTATCGAATTTATCAACCAGCCGCAGTACGTCAAAACGCGCTATATCGCGACGCGAGAAATTCCGCCGCTGACCGCGATGATTGACGATCCGCTCATTAAGAACGACGAGAAAGCCAGCGCGGTTGCCGTGCAGGCCGCACGGGCGACAGCGATGCCGGGCATTCCGGAAATGGGTGAAGTCTGGGCTCCGGCGAACGCTGCCCTCGAGCTGAGCCTGACCGGCAAACAGGATCCGAAAGCCGCGCTCGACAGCGCAGAAAAACAGGTTCAGATGCAAATCGAAGCCATGCAGGCCAGCAACCAGTAGTTTTCTGACGTCGCAGAACGGGAGGGTGTCTCTCCCGTTTTTTGAAAGGAGTTGTTTGTGAGTATCATCCCGGAACATTTTGCCAAACCGCGCGTGGCCGGGCGTCACGCCTGGACCAGCCTGCTGCTGGCGGTCATTCCCGGCTTCGGTCAGTTTTACCACCGTCAGTGGCTGAAAGGGGTCATCTTCCTGGTGCTGCTTGCCAGTTTTATCGGCGTATTTGCTGATTTTCTGCGCGAAGGGCTGTGGGGACTGGTGACGCTGGGTGAGGAGGTGCCACGCGACAACTCCATCTTCCTGCTGGCGGAGGGGATCATCAGCGTGTTAATCGCTGCGTTCGGCGTGATGGTGTATTACCTGTCGATGCGTGACGCGTGGGTCAATGGCCTGAAACGTGACGAAGGGTTGCAGCTTAACAGCGTGCGTAAACAGTATCAGATGCTATTGAGCGACGGCTTCCCGTATCTGATGATCACACCGGGCTTTATCCTGCTGGTGTTTGTGGTGGTGTTTCCCATTTTGTTCGGGTTTGCCATCGCCTTTACCAACTACAACCTCTACCACACGCCGCCGGCTAAGCTGGTTGACTGGGTCGGGTTTAAGAACTTCATCAATATCTTTACGCTCTCTATCTGGCGTTCCACCTTCTTCGACGTGCTGCAGTGGACGGTGGTCTGGACGCTGCTCGCCACCACGCTGCAGTGTACGGTGGGCGTACTGCTGGCGATTCTGGTGAACCAGAAAGATTTACGCTTTAAGCCTCTGATCCGCACCATCTTTATTTTGCCGTGGGCGGTGCCGGGCTTTGTCACCATCCTGGTTTTCGCCGGGATGTTTAATGACTCGTTCGGGGTGATTAACAACGCCATTCTGGCCTTCTTTGGGATTGCGCCTAAAGCCTGGATGACCGATCCGTTCTGGACCAAAACGGCGCTGATCATGATGCAAACCTGGCTTGGTTTCCCGTTTGTTTTCGCCATGACCACCGGCGTGCTGCAGGCCATTCCTGATGACCTGTATGAAGCGGCCACCATGGACGGCGCCAGCAGCTGGACCCGGTTGCGGACCATTACGCTGCCGCTGGTGCTCTACGCCATTGCGCCGATCCTGATTACGCAATACACCTTTAACTTCAATAATTTCAACATCATCTATCTGTTCAATAACGGCGGGCCGGCGGTGGTGGGGTCGAATGCGGGCGGCACCGACATTCTGGTGTCGTGGATCTACAAACTGACGATGTCATCTTCGCAATATGCCATTGCGGCGACCATCACCATCCTGCTGTCTGTTTTTGTCGTCGGCCTGGCGCTATGGCAGTTCCGCGCCACCAAATCTTTCAAAAATGACGACATGGCGTAAGGGACGTAACAATGGCTAAATCACAAAGTATTAAACGTGAGAAATGGGTCCGCCTTTCACTCTCCTGGCTGGTTATTGTGCTGGTGTCGGTCATCATCATTTACCCGCTGGTGTGGACGGTGGGCGCCTCACTCAACGCGGGCAACAGCCTGTTAAGCTCCTCTGTTATTCCGCAGAACCTGTCGTTCCAGCATTACGCCGACCTGTTTAATGGTCAGGTGAACTACATGACGTGGTACTGGAACTCGATGAAAATCAGCTTCCTGACCATGGTGTTGACCTTAATCAGCGTTAGCTTTACCGCCTATGCCTTCTCGCGTTTTCGCTTTAAGGGGCGGCAGAACGGACTGATGCTCTTCCTGCTGCTGCAGATGATCCCGCAGTTCTCGGCGCTGATTGCCATCTTCGTGCTCTCGCAGCTGTTGGGCTTAATCAACAGCCATCTGGCGCTGGTGCTGATTTACGTTGGCGGCATGATCCCAATGAACACCTATCTGATGAAGGGCTACCTGGACGCCATTCCTAAGGATCTGGATGAGTCCGCGCGCATGGACGGAGCCAGTAACTTCCGCATCTTCATCGAGATCATCATGCCGCTTTCCAAACCCATTGTGGCGGTGGTGGCGCTGTTCTCCTTCACCGGGCCGCTGGGGGATTTCATTCTCTCCAGCACCATTTTGCGCACCCCGGACAAATACACCTTACCCATCGGGCTTTATAACCTGGTGGCGCAAAAAATGGGTGCCAGTTACACCACCTACGCGGCAGGCGCGGTGCTGATTGCGGTGCCGGTCGCGATCCTCTATCTGGCCTTACAAAAATACTTCGTCTCCGGTCTGACCTCCGGGAGTACTAAGGGATAACCATGAAAAGACTCAAACCCGCTTTGCTTGCTGTTTGTCTTTCTTGCGGTCTTGCCGCGAGTGCGTTTGCCGCGGACGGGGTAAAAACGCGTCCTTTTAACGCCATGCCGGCAGACTTTATTAAGGGGGCGGACATCTCGACGCTGCTCGAGGCGGAACAGCATGGCGCAACATTTTATAACCAGAACGGCCAGCAGCAGGATGCGATTGCCATTCTGAAAGCCAACGGCGTGAACTATGTGCGCCTGCGTTTGTGGGTGGATCCGCAGGATGCCAACGGAAATACCTACGGGGGCGGCAGTAACAATCTGGAAAACACGCTGGCGCTGGCGAAGCGCGTGAAGGCCCAGGGCATAAAACTCCTGCTCGATTTCCACTACAGCGATTTCTGGACCGACCCGGGCAAACAGTTCAAACCTAAAGCCTGGGAGAAGATGGATTACCCGCAGCTTAAAACGGCAATCCATGACTATACGCGCGACACCATTGCCCGCTTTAAAAAAGAGGGCGTGCTGCCGGACATGGTCCAGATTGGTAATGAAATCAATGGCGGGCTGCTCTGGCCGGAAGGCAAAAGCTGGGGGCAGGGTGGCGGCGAGTTTGACCGCGTAGCCGGGTTACTCAACGCCGCAATCAGCGGGATGAAAGAGAACCTGACCGACGGCGAGCAGGTGAAAATTATGCTGCACCTGGCCGAAGGCACTAAAAATGACACCTTCCGCTGGTGGTTTGATGAGATCACGAAGCGCGAAGTGCCGTTCGATATTATCGGCCTGTCGATGTACACCTACTGGAATGGCCCGATCGGCGCGCTGAAAGCCAATATGGATGACATCAGCAAACGCTATAACAAAGACGTCATTGTGGTGGAAGCGGCCTATGGCTATACGCTGGAGAACTGCGATAACGCAGAAAACAGTTTCCAGGCCAAAGAAGAGAAGGACGGTGGCTATCCCGGCACCGTGCAGGGTCAGTACGATTATATCCACGATTTAATGCAGGCCGTGATTAACGTTCCCGATCGTCGCGGTAAGGGCCTGTTCTACTGGGAGCCGACCTGGATTGCCGTACCGGGCACCACATGGGCCACCAAAACCGGCATGAAATATATCCATGATGACTGGAAAGAGGGAAATGCCCGCGAAAACCAGGCGTTATTTGATTGTCATGGCAAAGTGCTGCCGTCGATAACGGTATTTAAATAGTATTCTGTTTCAATTCAGGACGTTTTTAATATGAATAAATTTGCGCCTTTAAGTTCGAAGGTCGCTGCGTTATTGCATGGCGCCGACTATAACCCGGAGCAATGGGAGAATTACCCCGGTATTATTGAAAAAGATATTGCCATGATGCAGCAGGCGAAATGTAATGTCATGTCGGTGGGCATATTTAGCTGGGCGAAGCTCGAACCGCGTGAAGGGGAATATGATTTTGTCTGGCTGGATAACGTCATTGATAAATTATATTCAGCGGGGATCCATATTTTCCTCGCCACGCCGAGCGGTGCGCGACCGGCATGGATGTCGCAAAAATACCCGCAGGTGCTGCGCGTAGGGCGTAACCGCGTGCCTGCGCTGCACGGTGGGCGTCATAACCACTGTATGTCTTCCCCGGTGTACCGTGAGAAGACATTCAAAATGAATAGCTTACTGGCTGAGCGTTATTCACAGCACCCGGCGGTGCTGGGCTGGCATATCTCCAATGAGTACG
Source organism: Enterobacter sp. BNK-18 (assembly GCF_047456135.1). NCBI lineage: Bacteria > Pseudomonadati > Pseudomonadota > Gammaproteobacteria > Enterobacterales > Enterobacteriaceae > Enterobacter > Enterobacter sp. BNK-18. Next base: position 849,560 of record NZ_CP179899.1, read on the forward strand.
GCGGTGAGTGCCACTGCGATCTGTGCCAGGAGCGCTTTCGTGACTGGCTGAAAGCGCGCTACAAAACCCTGGATGCGCTGAACCACGCATGGTGGAGCACCTTCTGGAGCCACACCTATAGCGACTGGTCGCAGATTGAGTCCCCTGCGCCGCAGGGAGAGGTGTCCATTCACGGTCTGAACCTCGACTGGCGCCGCTTTAATACGGCGCAGGTAACAGATTTCTGCCGCCATGAGGTTGCGCCGCTAAAAGCCGTCAACGCAGCGTTGCCGGTGACGACCAACTTCATGGAGTACTTCTACGATTACGACTACTGGCAGCTTGCGAAAGCGATCGACTTTATCTCCTGGGACAGCTACCCGATGTGGCACAAGGAGAAAGACGAAACCCAGCTCGCCTGCTACACCGCCATGTACCACGACATGATGCGCAGCCTGAAAGGCGGCAAACCTTTTGTGCTGATGGAGTCCACGCCGAGTACCACCAACTGGCAGCCGACCAGCAAGCTGAAAAAGCCGGGGATGCATATTCTCTCGTCAATGCAGGCGGTGGCACACGGGGCCGATGCCGTACAGTACTTCCAGTGGCGTAAAAGCCGCGGTTCGGTGGAGAAATTCCACGGGGCGGTTATCGACCACGTGGGGCATCTTGATACGCGTGTCGGGCGCGAAGTGACGCGTCTGGGCGAAATGCTTGAGCGCCTGCCGGGGGTAGTCGGGTGTCGCACGCAGGCACGGGTGGCGATTATCTTCGACCAGCAAAATCGCTGGGCGCTGGACGATGCCGAAGGGCCGCGCAACATGGGGATGGAGTACGAAAAAACCGTTAACGAACACTACCGTCCGTTCTGGGAAAAAGGCATCGCGGTGGATGTGATTGATGCCGACGGCGATCTCAGCCAGTACGCGCTGGTGATTGCGCCGATGCTTTATATGGTGCGGGAAGGCTTCGCCGAACGCGCAGAAGCGTTTGTCGCCGGGGGCGGCCATCTGGTGACCGCCTACTGGAGCGGCATCGTGGATGAAAGCGATCTTTGTCATCTCGGCGGGTTCCCGGGGCCGCTGCGTAAACTGCTCGGCATCTGGGCAGAAGAGATCGACTGTCTCGGTGAGGGAGAACGTAATCTGGTACAGGGGCTGGCGGGTAATGCGGCTGGCCTGCAGGGGCCGTATCAGGTTCGTCATCTGTGCGAACTGATCCATGTCGAAAACGCTCAGCCGCTGGCGACCTACCGGGATGATTTCTACGCCGGTCGGCCTGCCGTGACGGTGAACCGTTTCGGTAAGGGGAAAGCGTGGCATGTGGCGTCGCGCAACGATCTGCCGTTCCAGCGTGATTTCTTCGCCGGGATTATTGACGAACTGGCGCTGCCGCGGGCCATGGAATGCGATTTCCCACCGGGCGTGGTGGCAACGGCTCGCACGGACGGCGTCACCACGTGGGTGTTTGTGCAGAACTACACCGCCCAGCAGCAGCTCATTACGCTGCCGCAGGGGTATACCGACTGCATGACCGATGCCGCCGCCGCCGGTGATACTGCTCTGCTGCCGTGGGATTGTCGGGTACTCAGACGTAAAGCGTAGTCGCTGAGGGCGTCGCGTCGTACAACCCTGGCTAATCAATCTGAAGGCGCCTGCTCTATGAGCAGGCATTTTTTTATCTGCATAACAGAGAGGCGTATTATGGACAGTGAAATAACTCAGCGTTTAATTCCTGCATTCGGCGGCGACGATAATATCGAACATGTTGAAGCCTGTATTACCCGTCTGCGCGTCACGGTAAAAGATTTAAATAAGGTGGATACGCAGGCGTTACAACAGGAGGGGGCGCTGGGCGTAATTATTATCGGCCAGCAGGTGCATGCGATATTTGGCCGGCAGTCTGATACCTTGCGGCAATTATTAGATGCGCATTTTAATCACTAACAATAAAAAAGGGATAGCCAAAATAATGGCTATCCCAAACGAGGAGAATAGACTGCCAGTTGTTGGAGATACAATAACGATTAACGCATATCAGGAAATAAACATTACCACCAGGCTTCCACCTGCACGCCAACGTTCCAGGTATTATTTGCGGTGCCGTCTTCGAAGGATTGTCCTTTCTCGGAGTCATTCAGGTAAGAGGCGAAGACGCGCAGTTCCGGACGCGACATAAAATCAGGCCCATCCGCCAGTCCGAGTGCGAGGGTGTACTTCTCTCCGCTCTGCTTGTAGCTGGAGCCGTCGGTGTAGGTATCTTTCTGGTAGAAACCGCCCACTTCACCAATCAGACGCACGTATTCGGTGAACTGGTACTGTGCGCGACCCACCAGCGAGACAAGGCGCGATTTATCGGTGAATTGCGTGGTGTCATCCGCCGAGCCCCAGGTCAGCACGTGGTTGAAGGAGAGCTTGTCCGTAATCGGAATTAAGCCGGTGTTAATCACACGGTAGCCGCTGGCGTCGTTCACGTAGTTCCACATGTCATACCAGCCGCCGCCCTGGGACACCATGTTCTGCGCCAGGCCTTTGTTCGCATACTGCAGCACCAGCTTGTTGTAGCCGCCTAACATGTCCTGGCTGATCTCACCGGTGACCATGACGCCGTTGTCGGCCTCATACAGCCCACCGTACTCTTTCTGCTTATTGGTGGGGTTTGGCATGGCGTAATCAATGCCCACTTCAGTCCATGCACCCGCCCACGGCTTCCAGCCCGCATAGCGAAGGTCGATGTAGTTGATATTGACGTCGCTATCGCCGTCAACGCGGTAGTCCACGTCGTTGGCATCGCCACGGATCCAGGCCACGGACACCGCACCCGGTCCGAGCGTGTAGTTTTCGATACCGGCACCCGCGCCTGAGATGTTCCAGTATTTGGTGTCAATGATGTGCAGGTCATGGCGCTGGTAGTAGCGCTTACCGCCCCAGATCACCGCGTTCGGATCGCCGGGGATCAGGCCCTTGATCTGCAGATTCAACTGACGCAACCCGAACTGCGCATCGTCGCCGAAGGTGGTTTCATTGTCGTTAGAGCCGTCAGAGACCATGCTCACCATGCTGTCGAGGTAGAAGCTGACATCGTTCTTTTTGTACACCTCTGAGCCCAGCTCCAGCTCGCCGTAGGTATCGGCCTCGTTACCCAGACGGCCAATTTTATTTTTTTGCCACTCCTCCATCCCACCATCCCGTGAGACGCCCACACCGGAGCGAAGATACCCATGAAAATCAATTGGTACTGAAGACGCTGCAAACAGCGAAGGAGACGCTAACGCGGCAGCCAACGCAACAGATACAGAGCGGATCGTCGTGTTCATTGTTACCCTCTTATTGTTTTGTAATACGTTCACAAATCCGCTGTCATAAAATGCCTAAACCTTTTTTCTGGCAATTGCGTGATCGTTAATCTGTGATTAAGTGCAAATAAAATAGCCAATTTTGTTACGATTGATGAGGTGTGACCAGAAATGTAGTATTGTGAACGTAATACTTTTTGATGGTGTTATGGCAGCCAGGAGTGCCCAGTGGGCGTTTTTTTATATCGCCCCTGATACAATCAGCGCATAACAACATAAGGAACCGGACCATGAAGTCGAAAAGCGCAACGTTAGAGGACGTCGCACGCCATGCGGGCGTCTCCTATCAGACCGTGTCCAGGGTACTGAATAAATCTGCCAATGTATCCGAAGCCACGCGTCACAAGGTGGAGAAATCCATAGAGTTATTGCGGTATGTCCCGAACCGCCTGGCGCAGCAGCTGGTCGGAAAGCAGACCCAGACCGTCGGACTGGTGACGATTTCGCTGGCTTTGCATGCGCCGTCACAGGTCGCCGCGGCGGTAAAACGCTATGCAAATGTGGAAGGGTATCAGGTGTTGATCTCCATGATTGATGAGAACGTCAACCACAGCATCCAGGATTCGATCAATGAACTGAAATCTCAGCTCGTCAGTAAGGTGATCATCAACGTCCCGCTGGAAGCAGAGCAGGCACAGAAAATCGCGACGGACAACGACGATATCGTCTGTCTGTTCCTCGACGTTGACCCTTACAGTTCCGTGTTTAACGTTTCGTTTAACCCGGCAGATGGCACCCGTGCCAGCGTCAAATATCTCTACGAGCTGGGGCACCGGGAAATCGCGTTGCTGGCGGGGCCAGCGTCTTCTGTCTCGGCGCAGCTCAGGCTGAAAAGCTGGATTGAAACCCTGAACGGTTACGGTCTGGAGCCGGCCTCGGTGATCCGCGGGAACTGGGATGCGCAGAGCGGTTACGCGGGTGCGTTGCAGATGCTGCGCGAGACGCCGCAATTTTCTGCCGTGCTGGTGGCCAACGACCAGATGGCGCTGGGGGTATTAAGTGCTTTCCATCAGCATCAGATTTCCATTCCGGGTGAAAAATCGGTGATTGGCTACGATGACACCTACGAAAGCTCATTCTTCTATCCGGCATTGACCACGGTATCGCTGGACCTGGATCTGCAGGGGAAGGAGGCGGTGCGCCGCATTCTTGACAGTGGCGAAGACAATGCCGTGCGCATGTCATCCATTTTGCCTGCCCGGCTGGTGGTGCGGCAGTCGACCGGGCCGAAAGGTGAGAAGGGCAAAAACCTGCAGGCGCTGGCGCAACAGCTTCGTGATATCGCACATCAGCTTGGCGATATGTAAAACGGTGAGCACCTCAACCCGGTTGGTGAGGTGCTGCACTCTTATTCCAGCCCCAGCGTGTACTGCGCAATCTTGAAGTAGATAATCAGACCGGTTCCGTCGATAAGCGTCGCGATAAAGGGCGCGGAAACGACGGCCGGGTCAATGCCGCAGCGCTTCAGTACCATCGGAATAACTGACGAGACAATCGCACTCCACAGCGTAATGCAGACCAGCGTCAGGCTGACGATAAGGGTAATTTCCAGCCCGATACCCATCATCCAGGCGCGAACACACCCGGCAAGACCAAGCGTGGCGGCAATCATCAGCGAGGTGGTCATCTCCTTTCGTAACACGCGGCCAACGTCGCGCAGACGCACTTCACCCAGCGCCATTGCACGCACCAGCGTGGAGGTGATCTGCGTCCCGCTGTTCCCACCGGTCCCTATCAGCAGCGGAATAAAAAAGGCCAGGGCAATGGCGGATTCCAGCGCCTCTTCGAAGTGCTGAATAACCGAGCTGGTATAGGCTTCAGCGACAAACAGCAGCAGCAGCCAGACGGAGCGTTTTTTCCACAGGCTGAAGGGGCTGGTTTCCAGATACGGCTTTTCCAGCGGCAGCGTTGCTCCCTGGAGCTGGGCATCTTCGGTGACATCATCTTCCAGCAGATGGGCGATTTCGCGTTCGGTCAGGCAGCCTACCACTTTACCGTGCGTGACCACCGGCACGACATCCGCCTCGCCGTGGGCCAGCAGCCCGGCGACATCGGCACGCTCGTCTTCCGGTTTGACCTGCAGAAATTGAGAAATCATCAGCGTTTTCACCGGCTGTACCGTATCGGCGGTCTGCAGCAGTTTGCGCACCGCAACCATGCCTGCCAGCCGACCGTTATCTTCGAGGAAAATATGCGATGGAATATCATCGTCTTTTAATTTTTCGAAAAATTGCTCGCGTGCCAGCGCCACGCATAATGAAATATCGAGGACGATAAAATCGGTATTCATATATTGCGCGATTGCGCTGTCATTGAATGCCAGGTTTTGATTGTGAATAGCGTAAGACATAGTGAATTCCCTTTGAATAATAAAATCTCTCAGGGGCGAGCAAGACAGGGCATGTCGAAGAGGAGATCCCCACGTCCTGGGTTCAGCACTGTACACCGTATCCCGTAAGGGAAGTTATACTGACAAAGCCTTGATTCGACAGTGCCTGTTTTACCCTGTGCCGGTTCTCTCGAACCCACCAGAGCGATAACGTGTATTTGTACAGGAGCCTCGCCATAACGAGATCGTTGTAAAACGAGAGGGATAATACGCCACTTTAAAAATCGCGCTGTGGAATTTAAAAGACGTTTAAGAAACGTTTAGAACAATAATTTAATCCCGCGTATTAATGACATCGATTATTCATCAATGACGGAGGTTATTGCTCAAGAGAGTATAATTCCACACTTCTGTGTTTCTAAATGGCGCTGACATTTTGGCGTGTCGTTAATGCCTTCCTGCTGGAGGTCTGAGCGGTTGATACCCCACTTAAGGTTGTTCGTTTCTAATGGTCAGCATCACGAACGCTGCGGGGTGGAATATGACGCGGTTTGACAATCTGCTGAATCATTTTGCGCTCTATCCGACGCATCTGTTCGCGCTGCTTTTCGTCATCGCGCTGAGCAAGTCTACGGTACTGGTTTCCTCCGTGCTTCCGCCGGCCTCGGTGATGCTGCTGGCAGGGATCACCGTCAGCCAGACCAGCCTGCATCCGGCACTGACGTGGCTGGCTGTCGCGGCGGGTGCCACAACAGGGTCGGTATTGAATTATCATATCGGCCAGTTGATGGGCCACACGCGGCTGGTCACGCGCTTCACCTCCCGGCACGCCGAGAAATTTTTGCGGGTACAACATCAGCTGCAGAAAAACGGCGTGCTGGTGCTCTTTACCGCGCGTTTCCTGGCGGTGCTGCGTTATATCGTCCCGCTGGCAGCGGGCATGCTCAGACTGAACGCGGCGAAGGTGTACGCGGTAAGCCTGATTTCAGCCGTCGTATGGGCGGCGCTGTATGTCGGCATCGTCACCGGCATCAGCGCCTTTTGACCTACAGGTTTCCCATTCCGCCGTCGACCAGCAGTTCCGTTCCCACCATATAGCGCGATTCGTCAGAGGCAAGATAGAGCGCGGCTTTCGCCAGCTCCGTCGGCGTGCCCATTCTGCCCAGCGGCACAAGTTTGGTGATATCCCCCAGCATCGCCTTGAGCGCTTCCTCGCTTAACCCCGTTTTATTAAATGCCGGTGTTTCTACCGGACCCGGGCTCAGGCCGTTGACGCGAATACCGCGCGGCAACAACTCCCCTGACAGCGTGCGTGCCAGCGACAGTAATCCCGCCTTGCTGGCGGCATAAACGCTGCTGGCAGGCAGCCCGATGCGGGCGCTCACGGACCCGCACAGGATCACAGAGGAGGGATTATTGAGCAGCGGCAGCAGGGCCTGAATCAAAAAGAACGGTCCTTTAAGGTTGATGCCCATCAGGCGATCCCAGGCGTCTTCCTGCCACTCTTCAAGCAGCCCGTGCGTCACATCGCCGGCGTTAATAAACACGGCATCAAGACGTGGCCAGCGAGAGGCGAGCGTGTCCGCCAGCGCTTTTTGCGCGGCGATGTCACCCGCATCGGTCGGAATAACCCAGGCATTATCGCCCAGAATGCGTTGTGCTTCGGCAAGGGTATCCGGGTTACGTCCGGTGACAGCAACGTGCGCCCCTTCGGCAATAAATTCCTGCGCGGTAGCGAGACCAATACCGGAAGTGCCGCCGGTAATCAGCGTATATTTACCTGCTAAACGACCCATGTGCTTCTCCTGAAATGACTCTGGAGAAAGCACTATAGAAACGTTAGTATCGAAAGGAAACCAGGTACCATTTGGATACTAATGAGGCTAGAGGTGTGCTATGGCGGAATCACTCACTATACCCTGTGAAAAAAAATCTGAGGTTTATCTCTGCCCGATGACGCAGTTTGTAAACCTGATTTCCGGTAAGTGGGCCATCCCGGTGCTCTATCGCCTGATTATGCTCAATGCACCGGTCCGGTTTGGCGATCTGCTGCGCGCCGCTGCCCCCATCACGCAAAAAGAGCTCACGAAGCAGTTGCGCCTGTTTGAGCAGCGCGGGCTGGTGTCGCGCACTATCTACCCGGAGATCCCACCGCGGGTGGAGTATCAGATAACCGCGCTGGGATTAACCCTCCAGAGCGCGCTCTCCCCGCTGGCCGACTGGATGAGCGAATACGGCGATCGCCTTGAAAAGTAATCCTCAGTTTGCGAAACGCTTCCCGGAAAATTGTCACGAATCTGTCACACTCACTGCGACATTTTAAAACGAGTGAGGAATTAGGGATGAGAAAAGCACTACTCGCGCTGGCAATCGCCGGTTCCATTGCAGTGACATCTGGCGTGCAGGCGCAAGAGACGCCGGAAGGGTATCAGCTGGAACAAGTTTTAATCATGAGTCGCCATAATTTGCGCGCGCCGCTCGCCAATAATGGCAGCGTGCTCGAGCAATCCACACCGAAGCAGTGGCCAGAATGGGAGGTGCCAGGCGGCCAGCTCACCACCAAAGGTGGCGTGCTTGAAGTCTATATGGGCCACTATATGCGCGAGTGGCTGGCACAGCAGGGGATGGTGAAAACCGGCGAGTGCCCGGCCGCGGATAGCGTATATGCCTATGCCAACAGCCTGCAGCGCACTGTCGCCACCGCGCAGTTCTTTATCACCGGCGCCTTCCCGGGGTGCGATGTGCCTGTGCATCATCAGGAAAAAATGGGCACCATGGATCCGACCTTTAACCCGGTGATTACGGATAACTCACCTGAATTCCGTGAAAAAGCGCTGAAGGCGATGGAGACTGAGCGGCAGAAAATGCAGCTTGGCGAGAGCTACAAGCTGCTGGAGCAGATGACGAATTACGCCGATTCACCGTCCTGTAAAGAGAAGAACGTGTGCTCGCTGGCAGAGGCGAAAGATACCTTCAGCGCCGACTATGAAAAAGAACCTGGCGTATCGGGGCCGTTAAAAGTCGGTAACTCGCTGGTGGATGCCTTCACGCTGCAGTATTACGAAGGCTTCCCGGCAGACCAGGTTGCCTGGGGTGAAATTAAAACCGATCAACAGTGGCGCGTGTTGTCGCAGCTGAAAAATGGCTATCAGGACTCGCTGTTTACCTCCACCGAGGTGGCGCAAAACGTGGCCAAACCGCTGGTGAAGTATATCGACCAGGCTCTCGTCACCGGGCAGGCGAAAGCGCCGAAAATCACCCTGCTGGTGGGGCATGATTCCAATATCGCGTCGCTGCTTACGGCGCTGGATTTCAAACCGTACCAGCTGCATGACCAGCACGAGCGGACGCCAATTGGCGGGAAAATTGTTTTCCAGCGCTGGCATGATAAAAGCGCCAACCAGGAGCTCATGAAGATTGAGTATGTCTATCAGAGCGCCGACCAGTTGCGTAACGCCAGCGTATTATCACTGGATGCGCCGGCACAGCGTGTGACGCTGGAGCTGAAGGGGTGTCCGGTTGATGCGAACGGTTTTTGCCCAATCGATAAATTCAATGCGGTGATGAATAACGCGGCGAAATAGGTAAAACCCCCCGCTCAGGCGGGGGGAAACGTTCAGACGTTTTTACGTTCGATGGTTTGCTCACCCCAGAAGAGCGCGTCTTTGTCCGTTTTCCCGAAGGCACGTTCCAGCACTTCATCGCTGCCTTCTTCCCAAATCTGCTCTGCCAGCTTCTCGTCATAGTTCGCGACTTCAAAAATGGCTTCGGCGATCTCCGGAGAGGTGTTGCGTAAACTTGCCCATTCACCCACGCGGTGGGCTTTGGATTCTTGAGTTGGCATGCTTGTCCTCCTGTTGAGTTAGCCGTTCAGTTTTTTGGCGAGGCCTGCGACATACTCACCCTGATAGCGGGCGATAGTGAGCTCTTCGTTGCTCGGCTGTCGGGAGCCATCGCCACCGGCAATGGTGGTGGCGCCGTACGGTGTCCCGCCACGAACCTGGGAAATATCAAACAGTTCCTGCGCGCCGTAGCCAATCGGCACAATCACCATCCCATGATGAGCAAGGGTAGTCCAGGTTGACGTAATCGTCTGCTCCTGACCGCCGCCGGTCCCGGTGGAGCTGAAGACGCTGGCGAGTTTGCCGTATAACGCTCCGGATGCCCAAAGTCCTCCGGTTTGATCGAGGAAGGTCCGCATCTGGCCTGACATATTGCCAAATCGGGTAGGGGTGCCAAAAATAATGGCATCGTAATCAGCCAGTTCCTGCGGGGTGGCAACCGGGGCATTTTGTGTTTTCCCCCCGGCTTTGGCGAACGCCTCAGCCTGCATCGTTTCCGGTACGCGTTTCACCACAACTTCTACGCCGTCCACTCTGTTTGCACCTTCTGCTACCGCGTGAGCCATGGTTTCAATGTGTCCATACATGGAATAATAGAGCACCAGAACTTTTGCCATTTTGCATCACTCCTCGTTTGTGTTTTCTGACAGCGGATCGCTGCGTTCATTTAAAGATATGTCATCACAGCCAGACTGCAAAAATGAACGGCATTTCTTTGATTTATAACAATATGGATACAAAAGCGCTTTGTAGCAAAATGAAACAACTTTCCCGCTGCGGATTTTTAAAATGATAAGAAAGGCTTATAAATGGCCGTCGCGTAATCTCACCCGAATGGCTGAGATCATGTTGCAGAATATTACCTCTGACTTGCCGGATAGCCGCATTCCACTAAGCTTAATTTCACGCGGCACAGATAAAGGCACTGTCCTTCAGCCGCGCGGTGAAAGAATCCTCTTTTACTGAATGCAATATGATGTCTAATGTTTCACACTCTGGAGGTTAGAGATGGCAAACCATCGTGGTGGTTCAGGTAATTTCGCTGAAGACCGTGAAAGAGCATCAGAAGCAGGTCGTAAAGGTGGCCAGTCTAGCGGGGGGAATTTCAAAAATGACCCTCAGCGCGCATCAGAAGCTGGCAAAAAAGGGGGCAAAAACAGTCATGGCAGCAATAAGTAATACGCCGGGCTGATACCCTGCCGCCGGGATCTCCCGGCGGTTTTTTATTTCTGCAACATTGAACTGTAACCAAAGGCATCGCACACTAGAGGATTGATGCTTATTTGCTGGTGCCGCATGTCTCTCTCCCGTTTCACATTCTCCGTCAAACCTCAGGAAGCCCTTCTCATTCTGATCACCATGTTCTGGGGCGGAACCTTTCTTGCCGTCCAGTACGCGGTCACGCTGAGCGGTCCGTTCTTTTTTGTCGGCCTGCGCTTTGCGACGGCGGCGATTGCCGTGGGATTACTCTCGCTTAAAACCTTGCGCGGGCTGACGCTTAAAGAACTGAAGGCCGGGGTGGCCATTGGGGTTGCGATTGCCATGGGCTACAGCCTGCAGACGTGGGGATTACAGACCATCACCAGCAGCAAATCGGCGTTTATCACCGCCATGTATGTGCCGCTGGTGCCGTTACTGCAATGGCTCTGTCTGGGGAGAATACCGGGTCTGATGTCCTGCACGGGGATCGTGCTGGCGTTTATTGGCCTTATCTTGCTTGCCGGGCCGGAAAACAATCTGCTGGCGCTGGGGCCGGGCGAAATCATTACGCTGGTGGGCGCTATCGCGATTGCCGCGGAAATTATTCTGATCAGCGCCTGGGCTGGCAAAGTGGACGTCAAGCGCGTCACCGTGGTTCAGCTGGCGACCGCGTCGCTGGTGGCTTTTGCCACCATGGTGCCGGCAGGGGAGTCTGTTCCGCCGATGTCCACCGGGCTGGTTGTGGTGGCGCTGGGGCTGGGCATCTTTAGCGCCATTATTCAGGTCACCATGAACTGGGCGCAGCGCAGCGTTTCCCCGACGCGTGCGACGGTTATCTATACCGGCGAACCGGTATGGGCGGGCATTTTCGGGCGTATCGCGGGAGAGCGTTTACCGCTGCTGGCGCTGGTGGGTGCGGCGTTTATTGTCGCCGGCGTGCTGGTGAGTGAGCTGAAGCTGAAACGGAAGAAAAAAGCGCTGCCAGAGCGTGACAGCGCTGCGATAAATCAAGAGTCCTGATGTACCACGTCGCCCTGCGGTGCGGCCGCTTCCCGGCGGCTCAGCAGGGCGTTAAGCAGGATTGCGCCAAAGGTTGCGGTGCCAATCCCACCAATGGTGAATCCGCCCAGCGTCAGGGCAAAATCTCCCGCCCCCAGCACCAGCGTGACCGCCACCATAATCAGGTTGCTGTTCTGGCTCAGATCGACACGATGCTGCACCCAGATGCGTGCCCCGGCAACGGCAATCAGACCAAATACCACAATCGATGCCCCACCAATCACCGGCGCGGGAATGGTGTGGATCAGCGCGCCGAATTTCGGTGAGAACCCGAGGAGCATCGCCATCACCGCAGCCGCCACGAAGACCAGGGTGGAGTAAACTTTGGTCACTGCCATCACGCCAATATTTTCAGCGTAGGTCGTTACGCCGCTGCCGCCGACCGAGCCGGAGAGCATGGTAGCCAGACCGTCGCCGACAAAGGCGCGGCCTATGTAAGGGTCCATGCTGCGCCCGGTCATACCCGCAACGGCTTTCAGATGGCCTAAGTTTTCTGCCACCAGGATCACCGCAACCGGCGCAATTAACATCATCGCCTGCGTGTTAAAGACCGGAGACGTCACCTGCGGCAGGCCGAACCAGGCGGCGTTATGCAGCAGCGTAAAATCAACCGGCTTGCCCAGACCGAAGACGTTTGCCAGCAGGGCGTACACCAGACAGGCAACGATTAACCCCACCAGGATCAACAGTCGCTGGATCATCCCCCGCGTAAACACCGCCACCAGGCCAATGCAGAGTACCGTGATCACCGCCATCCAGCTTTCAAAGGGCGAACCGGAGACGCTTCTGACGGCTATTGGCGCAAGGTTCAGACCAATTGCCATCACCACTGCCCCGGTGACGACGGGAGGCATCATCCGCTCTATCCAGCGCGTCCCGACCTTCATGACCACCAGGCCAATCAGCGTGTAGACCAGCCCGCAGGCGATAATGCCGCCGAGCGCGACGCTCAGATTCGGGTTGATGCCCTGACCGTTAAAGCCGGTGGTGGCGATGACCACGCCGACAAACGCAGCGCTGGAACCAAGATAGCTGGGCACGCGCCCGCCGGTGATGAAAAAGAACAGCAGGGTACCGATACCCGACATCAGAATGGACAGATTGGGATCAAGCCCCATCAGCATGGGCATCAGCACCGTTGCGCCGAACATCGCGACCGCGTGCTGAACCCCCATCACTAAGGTTGGTCCGAGCGGGAGCCTTTCATCTGGCGCGACCACGCCAGGTTCCGTAGAGGTCGATTTCAACTGCCAGTGGGGAAAACCGAACATTGCCATGAGCTGACTCCTTAAGGAGGGTTAACAGGCGGGTCGCATAAGCGCGTGATAGCCGCGGTCAAACCACACCAGCCCTTGCGGCGCGGGGTGGCGAATAATCGAAACGATGTCGCAAAACAGGATGTCGTGCGTGCCCACGCTCACCACCTGGCTGATACGGCAGTCAAACGAGGCCAGCGCCTCCTCCAGACGCGGGCACCCCGTTTCGCCGGTCTCCCAGCGCGCGGCGGCGAAGCGCTCGTCCATCGGGGTTTTCCCCCCAAACAGGTTTGATAGCGGCTCTTGTCCGGCGCTCAGGGTATTGACGCACAGGGTGCGGTTTTCACTGAAGGTCGGCCAGACGGATGCGCCACGGTTCAGGCATACCAGCAGCGTGGGCGGTGAATCCGTTACGCTGCACACCGCGCTGGCGGTGAAACCCGCCATCCCGGCAGGACCGTCGGTGGTGATGATATTGACCGCCGCACCGACGCAGGCCATGGCATCACGAAAGGTTTGTTTATCGGGTGTCTTCATGGTGGCTCCTTATGCCAGTGCGCATGCGTCTTCAAAGGCCAGACGCGGCAAACGGCCGTAGAGTTTGCTGGTATCGCCATAGCCAATATTGATAAGCAGATTACTTTTCAGCGACGTGCCGGTGAAAAACGCGTCGTCGACTTTTTGGCGATCAAAGCCTGACATCGGGCCCGTATCGAGCCCCAGCGCCCGACAGGCGAAAATCAGGTAAGCCGCCTGCATCGCGCTGTTGCGAAAGGCGGTCTCTTCGGCAAGCGCCGGGCTTGAGGTAAACCAGCTCCGCGCATCCCCGTGGGGGAACAGGGCGGGCAGGCGTTCATAAAATTCACTATCCCAGGCGACAATCGCCGTGACCGGGGCGGTGAGGGTTTTCTCCAGGTTGCCGCTGGAAAGCGCCGGGCGCAGTTTTTCTTTTCCCTCTGCGCTTCGTACAAACACAATCCGCGCTGGCGAGCAGTTGGCGGACGTGGGACCCCATTTCATCAGGTCGTAGATCTCGCGCAGCGTCTCGTCGCTGACGGGGATCGCCTGCCAGCCGTTATGGGTGCGTGCGCCGGTAAACAGTGATGCCAGCGCGCCAGGGGTAATCGCTTCGCTCATCAGGGCTCCTTATAAAGCGGGTTCAGGGCTGTGCAGCAGGCTGGCAAGCCCGTTCAGCAGCAGCGTATTAAAAGTTTCTGGCTCGGTGACGTTGCAGGCGTGCCCGCCCTGGCGCATCACCACCTTGTGGCTACCGGGGATGGCCGCCTGCAGCTCAGTGGAACAGACCGCAGGGATGAGCAGATCGTCGGCGGAGCAGATGAGGTGTACCGGGCAGTGAATGCGTGAGGCGTGGCGACTGAAGTCCGCTTTCTTCAGGGCATTCAGCCTGTGCAGCAAGTTGTTTTTGCCCTGGAAGTGGGCCAGTGCCAGGGCCTCTTCGGCCTCCAGGCGCGGCGCGCGGGCGGCCATCCAGTCGGCCGGGTAAAGAAACAGCGGCTGTGCCTCTACCCACGCCTGTGCGCCGCCTGCATGAAGCAGGCGTTCGCGGATCTGGAAACAGCGTCGGGTATGAGCATTCAGAGTGAGCCAGCCGTTCACGCACACCAGCGCGCTGAGGGCATCGGGGTGGTCGAGCGCCAGCTGCAGGCCGATCAGCGCCCCCAGCGCATGACCCACGACGCAGTAACGAACGATCCCGGCGGCATTCAGCGCCCGGGCCAGCTCGTCGGCCATCATCGCCAGGCTGTAGGCTTCCGGCAGCACGTCGGGATTATTGCCCGTCCCGCGCTGGTCGTAGCACACCACCTGGTACTCTTGCTCCAGGACGGCAAGCTGCGGTAGCCAGTAGCTGCCGCCCCCGCCAAGCCCGGCAATCAGGACAACCGTGGGCGCGCCGTCGTAAGGGGGAGGTGAGACAGAGAGCTTCATGGCCGCCTCACTTTGCGATGTGTGCAACGGTCGCGATTTCAACCAGCGCATCTGGCTTCACCAGCCCACACTGAATGCAGAACCGGGCCGGTTTATCACCGGGAAAGAACTCGGCGTAAATGTCGTTAATCGCGGCGTAGTTTTTCCAGTCGGTGATAAAGATACTGTTGAACGTCACATCCTCCATTGTGCCACCCGCTGTTTCGATCACTTTTTTGATCGTCTCCAGCACGTGGCGGGTTTGCGCCTTTGGGTCGTTGGGGTAGACCACGTTATTGTGCTGATCAAACGGCAGCGTGCCGGATACATACACCACACCATCGGCCAGCGTGCCGGGCACGAACGGGGCAATCGGGGTACTGGTTCCTGGCGGAATAATCACGGATTTCGGCATGGTCTTGTTCCTCAGGCAATACGGGCTAGCGGTGGATTCAGGGCGTCGCAAAAATCCGCGACGTTGCTGACCCAGCCAAAGAAGGTTTCGATGTTGAACAGGGCCGCTTGCTGCGCAAACGCCGGCCCGGCCTGATGGGTGGCGTCTTCCAGCACCACGCCAAAATATTCCAGGAAGAAGCCGTCGCGCAGGGTGGATTCCACGCAGACGTTGGTAGCGATGCCGGTAAAGACCAGATGACGGATCCCCCGGCTGCGCAGCAGGCTGTCGAGCGGGGTGTTGAAAAAGCCGCTGTAGCGCGGTTTGGGCAGCACGATATCGCCTGCCTCTGGCACCAGCTCATCCACCAGCTGGTAATCCCAGCTGCCTTTCGCCAGCAGTGTGCCCTGCAGTTCGGGCCGTTTGCGCATGGTTTTCAGGGCGTTCGATTTATGGAAATTGGGAGATCCCGGGCCACCGGCCTCCACATATTGATCGTCCCAGCCGTTCTGGAACCAGACGATCAGCATGCCTGCCGCGCGGGCTGCGTTGACGGCAGTTTTAATGTTCTCAATCACCGGTCGGGTGGCGGAGACGTCAAATCCCGCCAGATCCAGATAGCCGCCCTGGCTGGCATAGGCGTTTTGCATATCCACCACAATCAGAGCGCTTTGGTGCGGCGCAAAGGTGATGGCTTCCGGACGTGCTGCAAGCGTGGTCATTACGCGACCTCCTTTGTGATGGCAGGAATGTGGGCGCGGCACTGCATCAGCGGCTGAATGCGCTCGCCGAATGTTTCCACACCGGTCAGGAACTCATCGAAAGTCAGCAGCACGCCTTCCGCACCGGGCACGGCGGCCACTTCATCGAGCATTCTGGCGACGCTGGCATAGGAACCGACCAGCGTGCCCATGTTGATGTTGACCGCTGAGGTCGGGTCGGCCATCTGACGGACGTTGGTGTCCGAGCCGGAACGGGTATCTTTCTGGCTCTGTTCGGTGAGCCAGCTCAGCGCTTCATCGTCCGCGCCCGCCTTATACCGTTCCCATTTCGCGCGGGCGGCGTCGTCGGTTTCGTCGGCAATGACCATAAACAGGACATAGGAACCCACATCGCGACCGGTTTTGTCCGCGGCCTCTTTCATGCGTGCCGCGGTCGGGGCGAAGGCGGCTGGGGTATTCACGCCTTTGCCAAAGCAGAAGTTGAAGTCGGCGTATTTAGCGGAGAATTCCATTCCTGCGTCGCTCTGCCCGGCGCAGATCACTTTCATCGGGGCGGAAGGCTGCGGGCTAACGCGGCAGTCGTTCATGGTGAAGTAATCACCTTTGAAGTCGCTTTTGCCGGTGCCCCAGAGATCGCGCAGCACCTGCACATACTCGGTCAGGTAGTCGTAGCGGCGGGAGAAATACTCGTCGCCCGGCCAGATCCCCATCTGCTCATACTCAGGTTTTTGCCAGCCCGTAACCAGGTTAACGCCAAAGCGACCACCGGAGATGGAGTCGATGGTGGAGGCCATTCTGGCAACGATCGCCGGCGGCAGGGTGAGGGTGGCGGCCGTCGCGTAGATCTGAATGCGCGAGGTGACGGCTGCCAGCCCGGCCATCAGGGTGAAGGACTCCAGATTGTGATCCCAGAATTCGGTTTTGCCGCCGAAACCCCGCAGTTTGATCATCGAAAGCGCAAAATCGAAATGGTAGTGCTCCGCCTTTTGCACAATGGCCTTATTCAGCTCAAAAGTAGGCATGTATTGCGGGGCGGTGGTCGAGATTAGCCAGCCGTTGTTGCCGATAGGTACAAATACGCCAATTTTCATCACGAACCTCTCTTTACGACGTTGCAGGTAAAGAGGGTTTTGCAAAGGCAATGCCAGTTTTGAAAATGGCTTTGTTATTAATGTGTTAATCAATGGTTGGTTAATTGAGATACGCAAATGTGGACTAAATGGTCAAAAACATTGCACAGAAAACAGGCATTCATGCGCGATCGGAGTGCAGAGTGTCGTGGTCGGTGAGGGGTTTTGCTATGCTGATGGCAACGCAAAATATGGAGAGCGGGAATGACACAAGGTGCAGTGAAAACACCCGGTAAACGTTCGCAGGCGGTCAGTGCGAAGAAGCAGGCCATCCTGAGTGCGGCGCTGGAGACCTTTTCGCAGTTTGGTATTCATGGCACGCGCCTGGAGCAGGTGGCGGAACAGGCCGGGGTGTCGAAAACGAATCTGCTCTACTACTACCCGTCGAAAGAGGCGCTTTACATTGCGGTGATGCAGCAGATCCTCGATATCTGGCTGGCGCCGCTTAAGGCGTTTCGCGAAGAGCTTGCCCCGCTGGTGGCGATCAGGGAGTACATTCGCCTGAAGCTGGAGGTGTCGCGTGATTATCCGCAGGCGTCACGGCTGTTCTGCCTGGAGATGCTGCAGGGCGCACCGCTGTTGCAGGCGGAACTGACCGGGGATTTAAAACAGCTGGTTGACGAGAAATCGGCCATTATTGCCGGATGGGTGGCGGGCGGGAAGCTGGCTCCAGTTGACCCGCATCATCTGATCTTTATGATTTGGGCCTCCACTCAGCATTACGCTGACTTTGCGGCCCAGGTTGAAGCGGTGACCGGTAAAACGCTCCAGGATGAGGCGTTTTTCCACAGCACGCTGGAAAACGTTCAGCAGATGATCATTGAAGGGATCCGCGTGCGTTAGTTTCCCGGCGGAAGAGGGCAGCTTAAATCGCCCTCTTCACACTGCATCAGTGAGGCAAGAAACGCTTCACGCTCAACGGTTTTTTCGTTCAGGCACTGGCTGATGATCATCGGCTGAACGCTGCCTCCCTCAGTACCCGACCCGATAAAGTTGCAGTCGGCATCGCGCAGGGCAATCCACGCTTGCTGTGCTTTTTTCAGAAGCTCACGCTGTGGGGCTTCTGCGCGTTTGATGGCAGCCTGATACGTCTGATTCAGTTTTTTATCGGCGGCCTGGTACTGCTGCGCCGTACAGGTGTTCATTTCAAGCTGGGTGGTCGCATTTGCGCACTCTTCTGCCAGCGCGTTCGCGCTCAGCAGCAATGCAGCCCCCGCGATCAGATATCTTTTCATCATCCCCTCCATGTAAAAAAGCCGGATGCGCTGTGCTTATCCGGCCCTGGTTATTTTGTCACCCCGGTAAGCGTAGTGCCACCGGGGATATTTTACACGATTAACCGATAGTCATCAGGCTCGCGTTACCGCCCGCTGCCGCGGTGTTCACGCTGAGCGAGCGCTCAACGTACAGACGTTCCAGCAGCAGGTTGGTTTCGCCGCGGGCAAAGCCCTGTACCGAAACAATCGCACCGCTGCGGGCCGCCACCTGCTCGCACAGTTCGCGCAGCTGGTCGGAATCACCGTGATAGATAACGGCATCAAACGGCTGAGTCAGCAGGGCATCGGGCTTCGCAAAATGAATGCGGGCAGAGACCGCTTTCGGCAGCTGTTTCGCGAGGTCACGATGCAGTGCATCTTCCGGCCACAGCACTTCACAACCGGTTGCAGCAGCGGCGGCCAGCTGAACCAGTGCATCCTGCTCGTTGTCCGCCACGCACAGCACACGCTCGCGCGGCATCAGCGTCCAGGTGTTGCGCTCACCGGTTGGCCCCGGTAGCAGGCGCTGCGTACCCGCCTGCGCCAGTTCGCCATACTGCTGTGCGACAGCGCGCAGTTCCGGGCGTTTTTCTGCCCACGTGATGAGCGCTTCAAGCGGCTGTGTCAGCACGGCCTTCAGCTGCGCGTCCACCGGACGTTCGGCATCCTGACGTGCCAGCGTCACGCCGAGCGCATTGTCCGGACGGTTTGCCAGCAGACGGTACAGGTAGAGTGGACCACCGGCTTTTGGACCGGTACCTGACAGACCTTCACCGCCGAACGGCTGTACGCCCACTACCGCGCCGACCATGTTACGGTTGACGTACAGGTTGCCTACTTTAGCGCTGCCGGTCACCTGAGCGATGGTCTCATCGATGCGGGTATGCACGCCGAGGGTCAGGCCATAGCCGGAGGCGTTAATCTGTTCAATCAGCTCGTTGAGGTTGTTACGGTTGTAGCGCACCACGTGCAATACCGGGCCAAAGACCTCTTTTTTCAGCTCGTCGAAGCTGGCCAGTTCAATCAGCGTTGGCGGCACAAAGGTGCCGGTCTGCCACTCGCGGGCATCCTCGCTGTTTTCACGCACGGCCTGGAAGACCGGACGGCCTTTGGCGCGCATGGTCTGAATGTGGTTTTCGATATTTACTTTGGCTTCCGCGTCGATAACCGGCCCGATATCGGTCGTGAGACGGCCCGGGTTACCCATGCGGCATTCGGCCATCGCGCCGCGCAGCATCTTCAGCGTGTGGTCTGCTACGTCATCCTGCAGACACAGCACGCGCAGGGCGGAACAGCGCTGGCCCGCGCTGTCGAAGGCGGAGGCGAGAACATCGACCACCACCTGCTCGGTGAGCGCGGAGGAGTCGACGATCATGGCGTTCATGCCGCCGGTTTCAGCGATGAGCGGCGTTGGACGCCCCTGCGCATCAAGACGGGTGGCGATGTTGCGCTGCAGCAGGGAGGCCACTTCAGTCGAGCCGGTAAACATCACGCCGCGCACACGGTTATCGGCGGTCAGTTTCGCCCCGACCGTTTCACCGCGGCCCGGCAACAGCTGTATGACACCCGCAGGCACGCCTGCTTCCAGCAGAATGTGAATACCCTGAGCGGCAATCAGCGGGGTCTGCTCCGCCGGTTTTGCCAGCACGCTGTTGCCTGCGGCAAGTGCGGCGGCAATCTGGCCGGTGAAGATCGCCAGCGGGAAGTTCCACGGACTGATACACACCACCGGACCGAGAGGACGGTGGGTTTCGTTATCGAAATCATCACGAACCTGGCCTGCGTAGTAGTGCAGGAAGTCGACCGCTTCACGAACTTCGGCAATGGCGTTGCTGAAGGTTTTACCTGCTTCGCGCACCAGGATCCCGATGAGCGACTGCATCTGGTCTTCCATCAGCACCGCAGCACGTTCCAGAATGGCGCCACGCTCTTGCGGCGGCGTCGCGAACCAGATTGGCGCGTTATTCACCGCGCTGTCCAGCGCCTGATCCACTTCTGCTTCGGTTGCTTCACGCACGTAGCCGACGATATCTTTTGGCTCCGCCGGGTTAATCACGGGCTGCATTTCGCCATCAGCGACGGGCTGCTCCAGAATCGGTTTGGCCTGCCATTTCTGCAGCGCGCTGTTGAGCAGGGCGGAGGAGAGGGAGGCCAGACGGTGTTCGTTCGCCAGGTCCAGGCCCGCGGAGTTCACGCGACCTTTGCCGTACAGTTCACGCGGCAGCGGGATCTTCGGATGCGGCTGGCCAATCTGACCTTCCTGGGCCGCCATCTTCTCAACCGCCTGCACCGGATCGGCAACCAGCTCGTCAAGCGGCAGGGTGGTATCGGCGATACGGTTAACGAAGGAGGTGTTCGCCCCGTTCTCCAGCAGACGACGCACCAGGTACGCCAGCAGGGTTTCATGGGTGCCCACCGGGGCATAAATACGGCACGGACGGTTCAGTTTGCCATCCGCCACTTTACCGGTGACCTGCTCGTACAGCGGTTCACCCATGCCGTGCAGGCACTGGAACTCATACTGACCCGGATAGTAGTTCTGACCGGCCAGGCTGTAGATGGCCGCCAGAGTGTGGGCGTTATGGGTGGCAAACTGCGGGTAAATCAGGTTCGGCACGCCGAGCAGTTTTTTCGCGCAGGCAAGGTATGAGACATCGGTGTAAACCTTGCGGGTATAGACCGGATAGCCTTCCAGACCTTCCATCTGGGCGCGTTTAATCTCGCTGTCCCAGTAAGCGCCTTTCACCAGGCGGATCATCAGGCGACGGCGGCTGCGGCTTGCCAGGTCAATCAGGTAATCAATCACGAACGGACAACGTTTCTGATACGCCTGGATAACGAAACCAATTCCGTTCCAGCCTGCCAGCTCCGGCTCGAAGCACAGTTTTTCCAGCAGATCGAGGGAGATCTCCAGGCGGTCGGCCTCTTCGGCATCGATGTTGATACCGATGTCGTACTGGCGCGCCAGCAGGGTCAGAGACTTCAGGCGCGGATAGAGCTCTTCCATCACCCGGTCGTACTGCGCACGGCTGTAGCGCGGATGCAGGGCCGAGAGCTTGATGGAGATCCCCGGGCCTTCATAAATACCACGACCGTTTGACGCTTTACCAATGGCGTGAATCGCCTGCTGGTAAGAGACCATATAAGCCTGCGCGTCGGCGGCGGTCAGAGCCGCTTCACCCAGCATGTCGTAAGAGTAGCGGAAACCTTTATCTTCGAGCTTACGGGCGTTGGCCAGCGCTTCCGCGATGGTTTCGCCGGTAACAAACTGCTCGCCCATCAGGCGCATCGCCATATCCACACCTTTGCGGATCAGCGGTTCACCGCTCTTGCCGATGATGCGGTTCAGGGAGCGAGAGAGGTTGGCTTCGTTATGAGTCGAGACCAGTCGGCCGGTAAACAGCAGGCCCCAGGTCGCCGCGTTGACGAACAGCGACGGGCTGCGGCCAATGTGTGACTGCCAGTTACCGTTGCTGATTTTGTCGCGGATCAGTGCGTCACGGGTGGCTTTGTCAGGAATACGCAACAGCGCTTCCGCCAGACACATCAGCGCTACGCCCTCCTGAGAGGAGAGGGAAAACTCCTGCAGCAGACCCTGTACCATTCCGGCGCGGCCGGTGGCATTTTTCTGGTTACGCAGTTTGTCGGCAAGCTGATACGCCAGGCTGTGCGCCTGAGAGGCAATGGCTTCTGGCAGACGGGCCTGCTCCAGCAGCATCGGTACGGCGTCGGTTTCGGCACGACGGTAAGCACCGGTAATGGCGGCGCGACTGACCGACTGAGGCAGGATCTGCTCGGCGAATTCAAGGAACGGCTGATGGTTTTCGTCAGCAGCGGCGGAAACCTCATCACTTTCATTGGCCGCACCCGCCAGCAGCGCGGGCAGCTCTGGCAGCCCCTCATCGCTTTCGAGTCTTTCGAGGTAGTTAAAAATCGCCTGCTTGATTAGCCAGTGCGGCGTGCGGTCAATGCGGGTTGCTGCGGTCTTAATCCGTTCGCGGGTTGCGTCATCCAGCTTAACCCCCATGGTGGTCATACCCATGCCAAAGCTCCTGTTGTTCTGTCGTCGTGTGCTATCGATAGCGTGAAATATCCACCATGTTGCAACTTTGTGCAACCGTGTTAAATGTGACCTGGTTTGCAACCCAGAAAATGAATGGATTGTTAAGAGATGGTTAGTTGGAAAAAAGTGCTGGCTTCTGGATGAGAGGCCTGTTTTTATGCGGGACTTAACACTTTTAAAAGGTGCAACCCGTAAAAGCGTGAGCGAGTGCAACCTATACGAAAGACGTATAAAACCAGGGATGAATTTGATGTAAATGCAGTGTTAAATCGTTTGTGTGCGAGCACTGCTTACGGCAGGATACGCGCGGCCAACAGAAACACATACACACATCACTACGTTCCGGTGATGACATAACAAGGCAACCCGGACGGTTGTCGCTCGACATTTTGGAGAATTTGAATGGCAATTAGCACACCGATGCTGGTGACATTTCTCGTTTATATATTTGGCATGATCCTGATAGGGTTTTTGGCATGGCGTTCAACAAAGAACTTTGACGACTACATTCTCGGCGGGCGTAGCTTAGGGCCGATGGTCACCGCACTCTCTGCGGGCGCGTCCGACATGAGCGGCTGGCTGCTGATGGGTCTGCCGGGGGCGATTTTCATCTCCGGTATTTCTGAAAGCTGGATCGCCATTGGCCTGACCGTCGGGGCATGGATCAACTGGAAGCTGGTTGCGGGCCGTCTGCGCGTGCATACCGAAGCCAACAACAATGCGTTGACCCTGCCGGATTACTTCACCGGACGCTTTGAAGATAACAGCCGCGTGCTGCGCATTATCTCTGCGCTGGTTATCCTCGTGTTCTTCACCATCTATTGTGCCTCTGGCATTGTGGCCGGCGCGCGCCTCTTCGAAAGCACCTTCGGCATGAGCTATGAAACGGCGCTGTGGGCCGGTGCTGCGGCAACCATTCTCTATACCTTCGTGGGCGGTTTCCTGGCCGTAAGCTGGACTGACACCGTGCAGGCGAGCCTGATGATCTTTGCTCTGATCCTGACGCCAGTCATTGTCATCTTCACCGTCGGCGGCTTTGCTGATTCGCTGGAAGTGATTAAGCAGAAGAGCATTGAAAACGTCGACATGCTGAAAGGGCTGAACTTTGTCGCCATCGTTTCTCTGATGGGCTGGGGTCTGGGCTACTTCGGTCAACCGCACATTCTGGCGCGCTTCATGGCCGCTGACTCTCACCACACGATTGTTCATGCCCGTCGTATCAGTATGACGTGGATGATCCTCTGTCTGGCGGGTGCCTGTGCGGTTGGCTTCTTCGGCATCGCTTACTTTAACAATAACCCGGCGCAGGCAGGTGCAGTAAACCAGAACGCCGAGCGTGTGTTCATCGAACTGGCGGGCATTCTGTTCAACCCGTGGATTGCCGGTATTCTGCTCTCCGCGATCCTGGCGGCCGTGATGTCCACCCTGAGCTGCCAGCTGCTGGTCTGCTCAAGTGCAATCACCGAAGACCTCTACAAAGCGTTCCTGCGTAAAGATGCGAGCCAGAAAGAGCTGGTATGGGTGGGGCGTTTCATGGTGCTGGCGGTGGCCTTAATTGCCATTGCGCTGGCGGCAAACCCTGAGAACCGCGTGCTGGGCCTGGTAAGCTACGCGTGGGCGGGCTTTGGTGCGGCGTTTGGTCCGGTGGTGCTCTTCTCGGTGCTGTGGTCGCGCATGACCCGCAACGGCGCGCTGGCGGGGATGATTATCGGTGCGCTTACCGTTATCGTCTGGAAGCAGTTCGCCTGGCTCGGTCTGTACGAAATTATCCCGGGCTTCATCTTCGGCAGTATCGGCATTGTGGTGTTCAGCCTGCTGGGTAAAGCGCCTTCTGCCTCAATGCAGAAACGTTTTGCTGAAGCAGACGCACACTATCACACTGCACCGCCGTCAAAGCTGCAGGCTGAGTAATTTTTTTCGCTGATAGACAGGCCGGGTAAGCGCGCGCGCTACCCGGCTTTTTTCTTGCCAAAATCCGCAATTTACGATGATATCGCTGTGCTTATAACAATGAGGATAGCGAAGCATGACAATCAAAACAGGGGTAATGGCAGCGGCATTATTGATGCTGGCGGGCTGCAGTGTGCCATCGCAACACGCGGCGATGGAGACCTGCAAAGCGGATAACCAGATGCAGCAAACCACGCTCTATTTCGGGCTAAACCGTCCCGCAGGGGCGCAAATCACCACCGGCGAGTGGCAGCAGTTCGTTGACCAGGACGTGACGCCGCGTTTTCGCGATGGCCTGACGGTCTTTGATGCGCGCGGGCAGTGGCTGGGTAACGACGGGAAAGTGGCGCGTGAACCGAGCAAGGCGCTTATGCTGATCCACGGTAAAGATGCGCAGAGCGAGAAGAATATTGAAGCGTTGCGCGGTATTTATAAATCACGCTTCGCGCAGGAGTCGGTGATGCGGGTCGATCAACCGGTGTGCGTGCAGTTTTAATGAAAAACGGCGGGAGAACCCGCCGTTATCGCTTACAGCACCAGTCCTGCAAAGCTGGCGGACAGCAAACTGACCAGCGTCGCGCCATACACCAGACGTAAGCCAAAACGCGATACCACGTTCCCCTGTTGCTCGTTCAGGCCTTTGATCGCCCCGGCCACAATGCCGATAGAGGCAAAGTTAGCGAACGACACCAGGAAAACGGACAAAATGCCCAGTCCGCGTGGTGACATCTGATGCGCAATTTTTTGCAGCTCAATCATTGCCACAAATTCATTTGCGACCAGCTTGGTTGCCATAATACTGCCGGCATTCAACGCGTCGCTCAGCGGAATACCAACCAGCCATGCCAGCGGGTAAAATACATAGCCCAGGATCTGCTGGAAGCTCATACCAAATACGCTGGAGAAGAGGGCGTTAACGGCGCTAATAAGGGCAATAAAGCCAATCAGCATCGCCAGAATAATCATCGCCACTTTAAAACCGGCCAGAATATACTCGCCAAGCATTTCGAAGAAGCTCTGGGACTCGTGCAGCTTTTCAAGCTTGATGTCCGGCTCTGCTTCCGGGCGCGCCGGGTTGATAATGGAGAGAATAATAAAGGTGCTGAACATGTTCAGGATGAGCGCGGCAACGACAAATTTGGCGTCGAGCATGGTCATATAGGCACCGACAATCGACAGAGATACCGTCGACATGGCCGTGGCCGCCATGGTGAAGAGACGACGAGAGGAGAGGTCGCCCAGTACACCCTTGTAGGCAATAAAGTTTTCAGACTGTCCGAGGATCAGCGAGCTCACCGCGTTGAACGATTCCAGCTTACCCATGCCATTCAGTTTTGACAGCAGTGTCCCGATCACCCGAATAAAAATCGGCAGAATTCGCCAGTGCTGAAGAATACCAATCAGTGCGGAGATAAAAATAATCGGGCAGAGTACGCCGAGGAAAATGAACGCCAGTCCTTTTTCACCCATCCCGCCAAAGACGAAATTGGTGCCTTCGGCCGCGAATTTCAGCAGTGACTCAAAGAATCCCGAGACATATTTAATAATGAACAGCCCGCTTTCGGCATGAAGGAAAAAGAACGCCAGGGCTATTTCAATGACAATCAGCTGTAAAACAAAACGAATGCGAATTTTTCGGCGGTCGAAACTCACCAGCCAGGCAAGCGCAAGAATAATCACCAGCGCCAGCAGGAAATGGATAATGTTAAACATGGTTAATTTTCAGTTGGTTTTTGAGGCAGATATTTAGCCACAGCCCTGATTAACCGTAAATGGGCATTTTCGCTATAACTTATAAACTTAACGATAACGCCAGCAATTATTACCAGGCTGGGTGTTTACAACTCGTCATCAAAACAACACACATTTCGCTTGTTTTTCTTGCTGGCGTAATGATAATCACTATCACAAGAATTTACCTTTCTTTGCATCAGTTGACCGCGATAAACATTTAAGGTGTCGGCATGTTTGTTCCATTTCTCATTATGTTACGTGAAGGTCTCGAAGCGGCCCTCATCGTCAGCCTCATCGCCAGTTATCTGAAGCGAACCCAGCGTGGACGCTGGATTGGTGTCATGTGGATTGGGGTATTCCTCGCTGCAGCACTCTGTCTGGGCCTCGGCATTCTTATCAATGAAACCACCGGTGAGTTTCCCCAGAAAGAGCAAGAGTTGTTTGAAGGGATCGTGGCCGTCATTGCCGTGGTAATCCTCACCTGGATGGTGTTCTGGATGCGTAAAGTGTCCCGCAACGTGAAGGTGCAGCTTGAGCAGGCGGTGGATAACGCCCTGCAAAAGGGCAATAACCACGGCTGGGCGCTGATCATGATGGTCTTTTTCGCCGTGGCGCGGGAAGGGCTGGAGTCGGTTTTCTTCCTGCTGGCGGCATTTCAGCAGGATGTGGGGATCTGGCCACCGCTGGGTGCGATGCTGGGTCTGGCCACTGCGGTGGTGCTGGGATTCCTGCTCTACTGGGGTGGCATTCGCCTTAACCTGGGTGCGTTCTTTAAATGGACCAGCCTGTTTATTCTGCTGGTGGCCGCTGGGCTGGCGGCGGGGGCGATCCGCGCTTTCCACGAAGCGGGCCTGTGGAATCACTTCCAGGAAGTGGCGTTCGACCTCAGTAACGTGCTCTCAACGCATTCCCTGACCGGTACCTTGCTCGAAGGTATTTTTGGTTACCAGGAAACGCCGAGCGTCAGCGAAGTGGCGATGTACTTTATCTATTTGGTTCCGGCGCTGGTGCTGTTTGCCATGCCGCCGCGCACCGGCACTCAGACGTCGCGCGTTGCGCCGTAATCTGTCTGCATTAGTTACAACATACTTTTAAAGGGAAGAGTCATGGCAATTCAGTTCCGTCGTAGTGCATTATGCGCAGGCATTGCCGCGCTGTTCGCTTCAGCATTTTCCGCCTGGGGCGCGGATGTTCCGCAGGTCAAGGTTTCGGTCAATGATAAGCAGTGCGAGCCAATGACCATCACGGTCAACAGCGGCAAAACCCAGTTTATTATTCAGAACCACAGCCAGAAGGCGCTGGAGTGGGAAATCCTGAAAGGCGTCATGGTGGTGGAAGAGCGTGAAAATATCGCGCCGGGCTTTAGTCAGAAGATGACCGCCAACCTGCAGCCGGGTGAATATGAGATGACCTGCGGGCTGCTGACGAACCCTAAAGGCAAGCTTATCGTGAAGGGCGACGCCACGGCCGACGCCGGAAAAGGCACGGCTCTGTTGAGCCTGGGTGATGCGATTACTGCTTATAAAGCGTATGTCATGAAAGAGACGGCGGACCTGGCTACCGGTACCAAAGCCTTCACCGATGCGGTGAAAGCGGGCGATATCGCGAAAGCGAAATCCCTGTATGCGCCAACCCGTCAGCATTACGAGCGGATTGAGCCGATTGCCGAGTTGTTCTCTGACCTGGATGGCAGCATTGATGCCCGTGAAGATGATTTTGAGCAGAAAGCCGCCGACCCGAAATTTACCGGCTTCCACCGTCTGGAGAAAGCCCTGTTTGGCGATAACACTCTCAAAGGGATGGATAAATATGCCAATCAGCTGAACAGTGACGTGCTTGAGCTGCAAAAACGCATCAGTGAGCTGGCCTTCCCGCCATCAAAAGTGGTGGGCGGTGCCGCGGGTCTGATTGAAGAAGTGGCGGCAAGTAAAATCAGCGGTGAAGAAGACCGTTACAGCCACACCGACCTGTGGGACTTCCAGGCCAACGTCGATGGCGCGCAGAAAATTGTCGATCTGCTGCGTCCTCAGCTGCAGAAAGATAACAGCGAACTGCTGGCGAAAGTGGATGCCAACTTCAAAAAAGTCGACACCATTCTGGCGAAGTACCGTACCAAAGACGGGTTTGAAACCTACGATAAACTGACCGATGCCGACCGTAACGCGCTGAAAGGCCCGATTACCACACTGGCGGAAGATCTCTCCCTGCTGCGTGGCGTACTGGGTCTGGATTAAGCACGATGAACAAGCAGAATGAACACGACGTGGTGGAACCTTCACGTCGTCGATTGTTAAAAGGAGTAGGGGCGCTGGGGGGCGCCCTTGCTCTGGCCGGAGGGTGCCCGGTGGCGCATGCGGCGAAACCGCAAAGTGCTCCAGGCACGCTGTCACCCAATGCACGCATGGAGACGCAGCCTTTTTATGGCGAGCATCAGTCGGGCATTCTGACGCCACAGCAGGCCTCCATGATGCTGGTGGCTTTTGATTCGCTGGCAAGCGATAAAGCCGATCTTGAGCGTTTGTTCCGCCTGCTGACGACGCGCATCGCGTTTCTCACCGCCGGTGGTCCGGCGCCGGACACGCCTAACCCGCGTCTGCCGCCGATGGACTCCGGTATCCTCGGGGCATTTATCGCTCCGGATAACCTGACGATAACCGTTTCGCTCGGTGAGTCGCTGTTTGATGCGCGCTACGGGCTGGCAAAACAGAAGCCAAAAGCGCTGCAGAAAATGACGCGTTTCCCGAATGATTCTCTGGATGCTGCTCTCTGCCACGGCGATCTGCTCCTGCAAATTTGCGCCAACACCCAGGATACGGTGATCCACGCGCTGCGCGACATCATCAAGCACACGCCGGACCTGCTGAGCGTTCGCTGGAAGCGGGAAGGGTTTATCTCTGACCATGCCGCCCGCAGCAAAGGGAAAGAGACGCCGGTTAACCTGCTGGGCTTTAAAGACGGCACGGCCAACCCGGACAGCCGTAATGACCCGCTCATGAAAGAGGTGGTCTGGGTGACGGCCGATCAGGGCGAGCCGGCATGGGCTGTGGGGGGAAGTTATCAGGCGGTGCGGATTATTCAGTTCCACGTGGAGTTCTGGGACCGTACGCCGCTCAAAGAGCAGCAGACGATTTTTGGCCGCGATAAACAGAGTGGCGCTCCGCTCGGGATGAAGAACGAGCATGATGTGCCTGACTACGCCAGCGATCCGAATGGCGATGTCATCGCGCTGGACAGCCATATCCGCCTGGCCAATCCGCGTACCAAAGAGACACAATCCAGCCTGATGATGCGTCGGGGATATAGCTATTCACTTGGCGTAACCAACGCTGGCCAGCTCGATATGGGGCTGCTGTTTGTCTGCTATCAGCACGACCTGGAGAAGGGCTTCCTGACCGTACAGAAACGCTTAAACGGGGAAGCGCTGGAAGAGTACATTAAACCCATCGGCGGCGGTTATTTCTTTGCCCTGCCTGGCGCACGCGATCGCAACGCCTATCTCGCTCAAGGGTTGATTGAAGCCTGATAATTGTCCCTGCGATAATTCGCGGGGACATTATTTTTTCATATGCCTGTCCTGCTGTTATATTTCTGTAATATTCCTGTATGAGACTGATTTCCACTGTAGGGACAGTCTTAAAGTTACGTTCAGGTAAAATAAATGTTGCATTTATGATAACTCCTGATGTACTTAAGATAAGACAGCGGTAGTTCCCGGCAGTGATGCTGAATCACTATGGAGATCGCGAATGGTTGCGTCCTGTACTGGACATGGTAAACACAACACCCGCAGCACCCGGCGCGGAGGCTCAGACTCCGGCAGCGATTTCCTCACCACAAAATTATCCCCCTCGACTCAAGAATCTCTTTCGACCGACGTGCAGAATGGTGCGCGTAGCCGTTCTGTTGCGTCATCCGGTAAAGCAAGCAATGGCTTACAAGGAAGCCAACCCTCTGATGTTCGTGCGCATAATCGTGCTGAAACTGGCACGTGTGATGAATACCAACAACTCAAGGTGCTATCCATGGGAAGACAAAAAGCAGTGATCAAAGCTCGTCGCGAAGCAAAACGTGTGCTGAGACGGGATTCACGTAGCCATAAACAGCGTGAAGAAGAATCGGTCACCTCGCTTGTGCAGATGAGTGGCGTAGAAGCAATTGGCATGGCCCGAGACAGCCGTGATAATTCTCCAATTGTGGCGCGCAATGAGGCTCAGGCGCACTACCTGAATGCTATCGAGAGTAAACAGCTCATCTTTGCAACCGGCGAAGCCGGATGCGGGAAAACGTGGATCAGTGCAGCCAAAGCGGCAGAGGCGCTGATCCATAAAGACGTGGAGAGAATTATTGTCACCCGTCCGGTACTGCAGGCTGATGAAGATCTTGGCTTCTTGCCCGGAGATATTTCAGAGAAGTTTGCCCCTTACTTCAGGCCCGTCTATGACGTGCTGGTGAAACGTCTGGGAGCATCCTTTATGCAGTACTGTCTGCGACCAGAGATTGGCAAGGTGGAAATCGCGCCGTTCGCTTATATGCGCGGACGTACATTTGAAAATGCGGTCGTCATTCTTGACGAGGCTCAGAACGTGACCGCAGCGCAAATGAAGATGTTTTTAACGCGCCTCGGGGAAAACGTGACGGTCATCGTCAATGGTGATATTACCCAGTGCGATCTGCCGTCGGGCGTGAAGTCCGGACTGAGCGACGCCATGTCACGTTTTGAGGAAGATGAGATGATTGGGGTGGTACGCTTCACGAAAGAAGACTGCGTGCGTTCAGCGCTCTGCCAGCGTACGTTGCAAGCGTACTATTGAGTTAGCCGTTGTGTTCAAGGCCCGGGAAACCGGGCTTTGTTTTTTGTGCGGGCGTCCTGTCCGGGGAATATAAAAGAAAAAAGCCCGTACTTTCGTACGCGCTCTCATCTTGAATATGGCGGTGAGGGGGGGATTCGAACCCCCGATACGTTGCCGTATACACACTTTCCAGGCGTGCTCCTTCAGCCACTCGGACACCTCACCATATTGTTTTGCTGCCTGACCGCTTGGGGGGCAACGGGGCGCTACTATAGGGAGTTGCGCTAAAACGGTCAAGCAGATTTTCTGCTTTAGTGCTTGTTCGGTTAAGCAATAATCAGCTCCACGTCTTTTTGACCGTGGAGCCGTTGATTAACGCTGTGAATCGAGCACTTCGCTGTTTTTGACCACCTCTTGTGCTCTGGTATAGCTTTCGATCAGCAACTGATAGGCAGGGAAGATATGGGTATACACTTCAGCCCACTCGGCTGCATCTTCCCGGTTCCATGTCCGCTGGATCTCA
Organism: Enterobacter sp. BNK-18; assembly: GCF_047456135.1. Classification (NCBI taxonomy): domain Bacteria; kingdom Pseudomonadati; phylum Pseudomonadota; class Gammaproteobacteria; order Enterobacterales; family Enterobacteriaceae; genus Enterobacter; species Enterobacter sp. BNK-18. The sequence continues at coordinate 881,068 of NZ_CP179899.1, forward strand.
GAGGCAACCGCCGCGGTATCCATTGGTACCACCCCGGCCTGGACCACGCGCGCCAGGGTGATCTCCTGAGCCATTTTGCTGTAGGTGCCGGAGGCATCAATAACCGCAAACACTTTATAACCCTCCGCGACTGCGCTAATAGAGGGAAACGCCATGCAGACGCTGGTGATGGTGCCGGCGATGATCAACGTTTTGCGCCCCGTGGCTTTCACCGCAGCCACAAACTCCGGGTTATCCCAGGCGTTGATCTCACCTTTACGTGGAACGTATTGCGCATGTGGCGCATTAGCGTGGATCTCCGGGATAAGGGGGCCATTCGGTCCCTGCGGAACAGAAGCGGTGGTGATCACAGGGATCTTCGCCAGGGTAGCGATTTTTGCCAGCGCCGCAGCACGTGCGCGCAACTCTGGCATTGGCATATCCCCCACGGTCTGGAAAAGTCCGCTCTGGTGATCGATAAGCAACATCACCGCATCGTTTACATCAATAACCGGGCGTGAGCCGTTAAAATTTGCAGGTGCAGACATCTTCTTCTCCTTTATTACCATCAGATCTGGCCGAAGCGGCCGGAGTTGAAATCACGAATGGCTTCCGCGATTTCGGTTTTACTGTTCATCACAAACGGCCCATAGCCCACGATGGGTTCATTCAGCGGTTCGCCGGCCATCAGCAGGACTTTGGCATCGAGGCTCGCTTCCAGATGGAGTGTGTCGCCTTGCTGGCTTAATACAACCAGCTGTGCCTCGCCTGCCTGGGCTGTTCCGTTCACCGTAATGGTGCCTTCCATCACAACCAGCGCCGTGCTCCAGCCCTCCGGCTGACTGAGCGTGAGATGGCTACCCTGATTGAGCGCGATGTCCCAGACGTTTAGCGGCGAAAAGGTGTGCGCGGGGCCAGCAACATCCTCGTAGCGACCTGCGATAACCCGCAGCGAGCCGCTGTTATCCGGCAGCGTGACCACAGGGATTTCCGTCTTAGTGATGCTCTGGTAGCCCGGCGTCGCCATTTTGTCTTTGGCAGGCAGGTTGACCCACAGCTGCATCATTTTCAGTTCACCGCCTTTCTGCGCGAACGCGCTGGAGTGGAACTCCTCGTGCAAAATGCCAGCGCCCGCCGTCATCCATTGCACGTCCCCGGGGCCTATTACGCCGCCTCTGCCGGTGGAATCTCGATGTTCAACTTCGCCGGAATAGACGAGGGTGACCGTTTCGAAACCCCGGTGCGGATGCTCGCCGACGCCGCGCTTTGCCCCATCCGCCGGGAAGGTGTATGGCCCGGCGTAGTCCAGCAGCAAGAACGGGCTGAGTGGCTCGCAGTGCGTCTGGTAAGAAAACATTGAACGTACCGGGAAACCATCACCAACCCAGTGTTGACGGGGAGCGGTATACACGCCTGTTACGTTTTTCATGATGAACTCCTGAAGCGTTGTTGATGTAATTAGCTTATATTCAGCGTTAATATCCCGGTAGATAGTGAAAATGGCATTCACTGTTCTGAAAATAGAACGATGAGGATTTATGCAGGATCTCAATGACTTCGTCTGGTTTGTGAAGGTGGTCGACTACGGTGGTTTTGCTGCCGCGGGGCGTGCGCTCGATTTGCCGAAGTCCCGGCTAAGTCGCCGGATAGCTCAGCTGGAAGAGCGGCTTGGCGTGCGGTTAATACATCGCACAACGCGGCAGTTTACGGTGACAGAAGTAGGCCAGACCTTCTATCAGCACTGTAAAGCGATGATGGTGGAAGCAGAAGCTGCTGAGGAGGCGGTGGCCGCGTTACAGGCTGAGCCGCGCGGTATTGTCAGGATCACCTGCCCGATAACATTGTTGCATGTCCATGTTGGCCCGATGCTGGCGAGATTTATGGCGCGCTATCCAGGGATCGCGCTGCAGCTTGAGGCAACCAACCGGCGGGTAGACCTGGTGGGGGAGGGGATTGATGTCGCGATTCGCGTGCGCCCGCGTCCGTTCGATGACAGCGATCTGGTGTTAAGGGTACTGGCGGACCGGGGACATTGTCTGGTCGCCGCACCGGCGTTGATTCAGCGGATGGGTAAACCGTTGGTGCCCTCTGAACTCAGTGCCTGGCCTGGATTAAGTACGAACGAGGGTAAACACATCCATAAATGGGAACTGAGCGGTCCCGAAGGGGCGAAGGCGGAAATCCATTACCATCCTCGCCTGATCACTACCGATATGCTGGCATTGCGTGAAGCGGCTATAGCGGGTATCGGCGTGGTGCAGTTGCCCATATTGATGGTGAAAGAGCAGCTTGCGTCAGGGGACCTCATTCGCGTACTTGATGCCTGGGAGCCACGACGTGAGGTGATTCATGCTGTGTATCCTTCAAGACGCGGGTTACTCCCGTCTGTCAGGGCACTGGTGGATTTTCTTACCGAAGAGTATGCGCGGATGGTGGAAGATTAATCTTTCGGGAGAGGGGCTCAGGGCGCATGCTGCACTGGCGGAGAATATAAAAGAAAAAAGCCCGTACTTTCGTACGAGCTCTCATCTTGAATATGGCGGTGAGGGGGGGATTCGAACCCCCGATACGTTGCCGTATACACACTTTCCAGGCGTGCTCCTTCAGCCACTCGGACACCTCACCATATTGTCATCCCGTTGTTGCCGGGACGGGCGCTAATGTAAGGAAAAGCCGAACTGGCGTCAACTCACTTTTTCAGTAAATCAGCGCATTTAGACAAACTTCAGTCAACATGGCTTTTAAATGTGCTGAAAGCGCCTTTTTTATCAACAACGCGGTGGCGGTAAAAATTTGTTATGCTGGCAATCCAGTTGAAAATGAACACAAAACAGCGCAATAAAAGGCAGGAATGACTATGGATATAATCTTCTATCACCCCACTTTTGATACTGCTTACTGGATTAAGGCACTTTCGGCGGCGTTGCCCGGGGCGCGCGTGCGTGAGTGGAAACGTGGTGATAACGAACATGCTGACTACGCGCTGGTCTGGCATCCGCCGGTAGAAATGCTCCAGGGCCGTAAACTGAAGGCCGTTTTTGCGCTGGGCGCCGGCGTGGATTCGATTCTGAGCAAACTGAAAGCACACCCTGAAATGCTGCCGGAAGAGATCCCCCTTTTCCGCCTGGAAGATACCGGCATGGGCCAGCAAATGCAGGAGTATGCCGTCAGCCAGGTGCTGCACTGGTTCCGCCGCTTCGACGACTATCAGGCATTAAAACAGCAATCCCACTGGGAACCGCTGCCGGATTATCAGCGCGAAGATTTTACCATTGGTATCCTCGGGGCTGGCGTGCTCGGCTCAAAAGTCGCTGAAGCACTTGCCCCGTGGGGCTTCCCACTGCGTTGCTGGAGCCGTAGCCGCAAGGATTATCCGGGCGTAGAAAGTTTTGCCGGCGCTGATGAGCTTCCTGCGTTCCTGAACGGTACGCGCGTGCTCATCAACCTGCTGCCAAATACGGCCGAAACGGTGGGGATTATCAATGGTGCACTGCTAAATCAACTGGCTGACCAGAGTTATGTAATGAACCTGGCGCGCGGGGTACACCTTATTGAGTCCGATCTGCTGCAGGCGCTGAACAGCGGAAAACTGAAAGGGGCGATGCTGGATGTGTACAGCCGCGAGCCGTTACCGGCCGAAAGCCCGCTGTGGGCACATCCGCGTGTGGCGATGACGCCGCACATTGCAGCGGTCACGCGTCCGGCGGAAGCTGTGGCCTATATTACCCACACCATCAGTGAGATGGAGCAGGGCCATCCGGTAACCGGACAGGTCGACAGACAGCGCGGCTACTGAGTGAAACCCGGCGTTAGCCGGGTTTTTGCTAATATACGCTGCAGATAACTGCTATCCTTTGGAAAAACCGCAGAGGAGAGAAAGATGTATCCCGTTGACCTGCATATGCACACCGTCGCCAGTACCCACGCGTATAGCAACCTCCATGATTATATCGCGCAAGCGAAACGCAAGGGCATTACGCTTTTTGCGATTACCGATCACGGCCCGGACATGGCAGATGCGCCGCACTACTGGCATTTTGTGAATATGCGGATCTGGCCACGTCTGGTGGACGGTATTGGGATACTGCGCGGTATCGAGGCAAACATTAAAAATACAGACGGTGAAATCGACTGCACCGGACCGATGCTGACCTCTCTGGATCTGATCCTTGCCGGTTTCCACGAGCCGGTTTTCGCGCCGCAGGATAAAGAGACGAACACCCGAGCGATGATTGCTGCTATAGCCAGCGGCAACGTGCACATTATTTCTCATCCGGGTAATCCTAAATACCCGATTGATATCGAGGCTGTTGCCCAGGCGGCAGCGAAACACCGCGTGGCGCTGGAGATCAATAACTCTTCTTTTGTTCACTCGCGTAAGGGCAGTGAAGCAAACTGTCGCGCCGTTGCAGCTGCAGTACGGGATGCCGGCGGCATGGTGGCGCTGGGTTCCGATTCCCATACCGCGTTTACGCTGGGTGATTTTAGTGAATGCCTGAAAATACTGAATGACGTGGATTTCCCGGAAGACAGGATCCTTAACGTTACCCCACGCCGCATGCTTGATTTCCTCGAGTCACGTGGAATGGATCCGATTGATGAATTTGCCGATCTTTAATTGTGTAATGGAATAAAAAAATGAATGAGTTTTCCATCCTTTGCCGCGTGCTGGGTACGCTGTTCTATCGTCAGCCGCAAGACCCGCTGCTGGTTCCACTCTTTACCCTGATTCGTGAAGGGAAACTGGCGCAAAACTGGCCGCTGGAACAGGATGAGTTGCTGGAGCGTCTGCAAAAAAGTTGTGATATGCAGCAGATTTCAACGGATTACAACGCACTGTTTATTGGCGACGAATGCCGCGTTTCGCCGTACCGTTCAGCCTGGCAGGAAGGGGCGACGGAAGCGGAAGTGCGCGCGTTTCTCTCTGAACGCGGAATGCCGCTGACGGATACCCCTGCTGACCATATCGGAACGCTGCTGCTGGCTGCGTCCTGGATTGAAGATCACGCCGCTGATGATGAGAACGAGGCTATCGAAACGCTCTTCGAAGCGTATCTGCTGCCGTGGTGCGGTACTTTCCTCGGCAAAGTTGAAGCACATGCGACCTCGCCGTTCTGGAGAACGCTGGCTCCGCTGACCCGCGACGCCATTGCGGCAATGTGGGATGAGCTGGAAGAAGAGGATGAAGAGTGATTTAGGTCACATAAATTCTGCAACCATACATTTCATCTTGCACGGAATGTGCATCTGATCTCATTTCCATGGCGCGCTTCTGCTAAGATGCGCGCCATGAACATATTACTGTGTATCGCATTAACGACAGGCATTCTCTCCGGACTATGGGGATGGGTGGCGGTCTCTCTCGGGTTGCTCAGCTGGGCCGGGTTTCTGGGCTGTACGGCCTACTTTGCCTGCCCGCAGGGTGGCGTAAAAGGGCTTTTCATCTCTGGTTGTACCCTGATGAGCGGTGTTATCTGGGCACTCGTGATTATGAAGGGCAGCGCGCTGGCCCCGCATCTGGAGATGCTGGGCTATATCATGACCGGCGTAGTCGCGTTTTTGATGTGTATCCAGGCAAAGCATATGCTGCTGTCGTTTGTACCCGGTACCTTTATGGGCGCATGCGCGACGTTTGCAGGGCAGGGGGACTGGGCGCTGGTGCTTCCCTCGCTAATGCTGGGGTTGGTGTTTGGCTATGCCATGAAGAACAGCGGCCTCTGGCTGGCCGCCAGACGGGATAAAGCGCAAAACATCAGTGCGGTAAGCGAATAAAAAAAGGCGAGATGATGATCTCGCCTTTTTTATGCGCTTCCTGTCAGGATTCCGGAGGCACTGACATATCGCGGTATTTAACCAGTATCGGGTTTTGCGCCTCTGCTTTGTTCTGCAGGTCCCACAATCCACGATCGATACCATCATTAATCAGGAAGATTACCCCGGTTTCTATGGCTGACATCAGACACATCATGACCGGTTCGTTAGAGGTATACCCGATTTCACCCTCCAGCAAACGCTGGTAATCGATGAAGCGGAAAACCCCGGCCTGCACTTCATAAGAAAGAATGGTTTTGCTGGTCGTTACCGAAGAGAGCACTTCGCCCGTGCTGACGTTGACGACACGCAGGTTAACGGCGATTTGGTCGAGCTGATATTGCGTATCAGCACCGATACCAAAGTATCGCGCGCCCACACCACCCGATTTAACGTTGCTTTCATAACCAATAATCGATCCCTCGATCATGACGTTCGCCGCGGCCAGTGATTCCAGCGGCATGCGGTTATTATTCGCGACGGTGCCATTTTCCTGCGCAGCGCGAATAATTTTCCGTTCATTTAACAGGTTCTGGAGACCCTGACGTTCCAGAGGAATAAACCAGTGCGAATCCTTCAGGGCGGTCACCAGCATGGCGGTGGCGCTCTGTGGCACTGCCGTAGAGAAGTTACTTGCCGGATAAGGTTTAAATTGTCCCGTTTCATCCTGAATGTTATAAACCGAGACAAATATTTTACCGGTCGGCGCAGGTAAATGTGTTAAATCACGATAGCTTTGAGCCCGAGGCATTAATGTTGGTTTTGCAGCTTCTTTAGGTGGAGCAGTTAAACAACCGCTCAATAAGCACACTGCAACAAATATCAGGAAGCGCTGCATGATCGTTGTCCTTATTTCGTTGTTGTTTAAAAATTCGTTGAATCACTTTGTAGACCGGAAACCTGAATGGTGGAGGTTTTCCCGGTTTTTCGATCGGTAACGTTCAACTGGAGTTGTCCGTCCTTGTTGGCGATGTCGACAATGAAGTCGTTGGTCACCATTCGGCCGGGTTTGCCGGTATTAATGTTGGTCAGCAACCCTCCCAAAATCTGCGACTGGATAGCCTGCGTGAAGTTGTCCAGTGCCGATGGGGTATCGACGCTAAAATCCTTAAAGCTGGGATCCTTATAGGAGTTTTGCGCCTGGGCTTCGTTCAACAGAAACGCCCCATTATTGGGATTACCGCCAAAGTTAGGGTTACGGAACTGGAACGTCATATTTCCGGCCCAGCTTATAGGGGTTATTAGCATTATCGAAACAACTGCATATGCAATACGCATGACAGCCTCCGGATATAGGTTCGCTAGAATTCGTCTTTTGCTAAATCGCTGGTGCTTAATAGCGCTTTATCAATTTGCAGGCGATTAATAGCATCTTCTGATTGAGCCAGTGCTAAGGCTACGTTTTTATCGAAGTCTATTTTCGTGGGGAATAAAAATGTTTGATAAATAACGTCCTGATTAGCCGTTATTGTTATCCAACTTCCCCATCGTGCACTGGGCCGCTCGTTGATTGTTATATTTCCAGTAAATGTACTGTCCCATTTGTCACTGAATGCACGATAAAAATTGTGCCCGACCGAGGAGACAGTGTGGTCTGTTAACAATCCAGGAACTTCGACCTCGACGGCCCGTACGTTCCCGGCAGCGAGCATGAAACTCGCTGCGGCGATCCAACTCAACGTGCGTTTCATTTGATTAACGCCTGAGGTTATCGTTTGCCCATGAAACAGCCTGAGTTCGGTTCTTAACAGCTATCTTCTTGAAAAGATTATAAAGGTGCGTCTTTACCGTATTTTCGCTGATAAATAACGAACGGGCGATTTCAATATTTGAAGCACCAATGCGCAATTTGTTCAGGATCTCTTTCTCACGGTGCGTTAGCAGCGCTGACTCTGAACTGTTATAGCGGTAATTTCCGGAGTGCGTGATGAGGTAGCTGGCAAGTTTTTGCGAAAAATAACACTCGCCGCGCAATATACCCTGCAGACCTTCGACCAGCCGATCTTCTTCTTCCGTGATATAGAACACACCATTGATATGCGGCCAGCTTTCAATATCTCTGAAGGGATACTCATCAGGGGTATTCAATAATAACACGCGGATATTATTGTTTTTCCTGCTTAAATTATCTTGCCAGTAATGGATAAGCTTTTTATCCGCTTCCATCATATCAATCAGAATGATACTGCCAGGTGCAATATCATCAAAAGAACGTTGAATATTATGTAATTTCCCGTGCAGAGACAGCGACTGCTTTAAATGTTGTAATAAAGCGGTCGCTTGCAACGAAGGTTTTGTGATCAACAGTAACGTATGACCATGTAAACTTTGGACTTCATTATACATGATGAAACCCCACTTTTTTATGACACCTGACAGCGGTCCTCCAGATAAAAAAGAGGACCCCAGAAGTACTGACAGATGTTGCACTGCTGTGTGAAGAAAAAAACCATAACCTCCAGCAGGAGGTAAATATAAAACAAATTTCGTACATCTGATTTCAATCTAGCTATTACTAACTTTAAAGCAAGTGTTAAACGTGTAACAGAATGTAAAAATCAATATTAATTTGTGAAAATGGACTCTTTTAAATGTTGTGGAATGATAAGAAAGTTGTACATGTAAATAACCCTGCACAGATTTTAAAAATCATACAAATATTTATAATTGTTTGATTTTTATGAATATTAATTATTTATTTCTTCCCGTAAAGAGGTATGAGTCACAGAGATTTTCTAAGTCCTGGAATGAACGATGCTGCGTCTTAAGAAAACAGGTCTCGTGTCACGTGTTGTGTAAAATGTCCTCCTGGCGTTTCGTTTAGCGTCCGTTGCATGGGGGCTTTATCCCTCTCGTCCCGCTGCACAATCGATTATTAAGAAAGGCTTAATAGAAAAATAAGAACCCCGGTCTATAACGTTTTTTTGCATGGAATTACTACTTTGAGGTGACGTCATAAATAAAAATAAGCCACGCGGGTGAGATATTTAAAATGTTTCGGCAGACATACTCATCACCGTAACGACGCGTTAACAAATTACGAGTCGTTCTAACACGAAGTCACAGTAACAAGGTTATGGCGTTATCAAATAGCCAGGTCCAGGGTGACAACATGAAAAATACATCGTTATTTATGATGTTTACATTACTGGGTGCGCCTGGATTTGTAATCGCGGCTGATTCAGATTTGGCTAACGCTGAATATAACTTCACGGTTAATGAATTAAGTCGTTCATCATTAAATCAGGCAGCCATTATTGGTCAGCAGGGCATGTTAAATGATGCTCAGGTTCGCCAGGACGGGTCAAAATTATTGTCCATTGTTTCTCAGGATGGAGCAGGCAACAGAGCGAGAGTTGATCAATCAGGGACTTATAATATTGCCTGGATCGATCAGAGCGGTAGCGCGAATGATGCAGGTATTACGCAAGATGGATATGGTAATAGTGCGAAAATTATCCAAAAAGGGTCGGGTAATAGAGCAAATATTACGCAGTACGGTACGCAGAAAACCGCAGTTGTAGTGCAGAGACAGTCGCAAATGGCGATTCGCGTTATTCAGCGTTAGTTATTTAGCGGCGACTTTAATCAATCCGATGGGGGTTTACCATGAAATTTATCAAAGTGGCAGCAATTGCAGCAATCGTAGTTTCTGGTAGTGCTATGGCCGGTAGTATTAATCAAGGCGGTTGGGGTAACGGGCATGGCCACGGTGGTCATGACAGTGGTCCAAATTCAACGCTGAGCATTTACCAGTACGGTGGCGGTAACTCGGCTCTCGCTTTGCAAACCAGTGCGAGAAATTCCACACTGACCATTAATCAAAGTGGCGGCGGTAACGGTGCTGACGTTGGTCAGGGCTCTGATGACAGCTCAATTAGTCTGACTCAGAATGGTTTCGGTAACAGCGCAACGCTTGACCAGTGGAATGGTAACCACTCGGTGATGAACGTTAGCCAGTACGGTGGTGGCAACGGTGCTGCTGTTGATCAAACCGCATCCGGATCCACTGTGACTGTTCAGCAGGTTGGTTTTGGCAACCACGCGACTGCACATCAGTATTAATTTCCAGTCTGTGCTACAAAAAACAGGGCATTTGCCCTGTTTTTTTTTCGGGAGTTCATCATGAATACCTTAATTCTCCTCGCGGCGCTTTCCAGTCAGATCACGTTTAAAACGTCGCAACAGGGAAATATGACCACCATTATTCCGCAGGTTATTCTGACGGAACCGTGTGAATGTCAGGTGCAGATTGTCTCTTTGCGACAGGGGCTGGGGGGCAAAGTTCTTCACGGCAACAAAACACACTTTTTATTCCCGCTAATCAGACGATTGATTTAATGCGGCTGAGTTTAAATATAGATTCCGGAGACAAGGTGAACATTACTGTCACCGTCTATGACGGGAAATCGCTTCATTTATCACAGCAATGGTCCCCGGCGGGAAGTGCGCTCTAATGATTATGAAATCAAGACGTTGTGGATATGGCGGGCGTGCGCGGTTGAGCTATGCTGTTATCAGGAACTGTGCAGTGCTGTTCCATAACGTGATGCTTCGTTTGCCCTAGCGGAGCGCGTTTACCCCTCAAGGACGACTTTCATTGAGGAGTACATATAGTGACCAAATATTTAGCCCGACGGGTTTATGGTTTAGGTTTGATCCTCTCTGCATTTATTACTCCCGCTTTTTCAGCCACGATTGTCGACGGTGGTGTGATTCATTTTCGCGGCGCTATTGTCGCAGACCCCTGCGTGGTCACACCGCATCATGACGCGTTTGCGATGACATGCCCGGATAATAATCGGATGCAAACGCGCAGGGTCAGCTATGAAGATGTACTTAACGGTCAGGTCAACGATTCCAGCCTCGCAACTCTCAGCATGAAGTACCTTAATCCCGAAAAAACGCTCGCGGTTGTTCAAATTCAGTATCGTTAATTCTCGCTCTTCCGCTCCCCGGCGGAAGAGGTTTTTCCCCGATAGTTTTTTATCCATACCTCCTCTGCGATACACTTAAGAAAAAGGCGGGTAGCAGAGGGTACGTATGAAACCGCAAATTGAAGTCATTCATGGCGATATTACGACGATGCACGTCGACGTGATCGTTAATGCGGCCAATCCATCACTGATGGGCGGGGGCGGTGTTGACGGCGCAATCCACCGGGCTGCAGGACCGCAGCTCCTTGAGGCCTGTAAAGCTGTGCGTCAGCAGCAGGGTGAATGTCCTCCGGGTCATGCGGTGATTACCCTCGCGGGAGATCTTCCTGCCAAAGCGGTGATTCACGCAGTGGGGCCTGTATGGCATGGCGGCGATCGGCATGAGGCGAGTATTCTGGAGGAGGCGTACCGCAACTGCCTGCGCCTGGCAGCGGATAACGGCTATAAGACGATGGCTTTTCCGGCTATCAGCACTGGGGTATACGGATATCCAAAACCTGCCGCTGCCACGATCGCGGTAGAGACCGTTTACCGATACCTCTCCCTCAAGCCGATGCCTGAGAAGGTGATTTTTGTCTGTTTCGACGAAGAAACCACGCACCTTTATCAGCGGCTTCTCACGCAGCGTGGACAGTACGTAGAGAGCTAAAACAAACGCGGCGCACTGAGTGCGCCGCGTTTGTTTATGAGGCTTTAGCCTGCGGTTTTCCTGAAAACAGGAAACGCAGGAGCGGGATCCGCAGATGGATTTCATAAAGCACGATGGCAATCCCAATCACAAAGACCAGTCCGGTAAAGAAACCCAGCGTGTTGGACGCAATATGTGGCGTGATATAAGCGCCGAAGAACAGCGTCAGCGGGTGGTGCACCAGGTAAATAAACAGTGAAGCATTGACGAAGTAGGTTACGCGGCTGGACTTAAAGTTCAGCAAGCGGTGTCCCAGCGCGAAGACCACATTCACCATCCACAGACCCAGCAGCATGGTGATCACGCTTTCTGTTTCATACATCCAGCCATCGCCGCTGCCATAGCGCTGATTTAACAGATAGGCCGCAAACGCGATAGCGGCACCCAGAGCGCACCATGGCGACGGGGTGGTAAACAGCGATTTAAGTTTGGGATGAATAAATGCCAGCGCACCGGCTAAAAAGAAGGGGATATAAAACAGCGACTGCATCACGACGAAATTGAACAGCCCGTCACTCAGTATCGGCGGATACACGATAAACAGCGTGCGTCTCACGGCCGCATAGGCGATCCCCAGCAGCAAAAAGAGCAGAGACAGTTTACCCAGCGTAATGTTGGCGAAGAAGGTATCGGCCTGGGTACTCAGGCGATGGCGCAGGCGGCTGAAAATGACCAGGCTGACCGTGGTGAGCACCACCAGGACCAGCAGGAACCACAGGTGAGACACCAGTTCCCAGACCAGGGTATTGTACTTTTCATACAGCGTCAGATTTGGCCAGTTCTCCGCCTTGCCTTTGACGTACTGCAACATAATAAATTGCGGCAACGTCAGCAGGGGAATGGCAGTCAACATCGGAATGCCCACACGCTCCACGCGCACTTTCCACCAGCGTTTTACCGGGTAGCGTAAGAACAGCATGTAGGAGAAATAGCCGGATATGACAAAAAACACCTGCATACGAAAGGCATGGATAAAGTCATTAAACAGCGTGAGCCACCAGGAAGGCATCTGGCTATTCACATGCCAGGTGTGGCTGGAGTAAATCAGTGAAATGTGAAAGGGGATCCCCAACAGCATCAGCCATGCCCGGATCGAGTCGAGGAAATATTCACGTTCTACAGGTGTTGAGCTCATATAACTTTGTGCATTCTCAGACTTTTCGCCTTATCCCTAAGACTCATAATGGTTACATTCGAAGCCAACCCTACACCAAGACCGACACCCTGTCTCCAGGATAAGCACGCAAAGTGAAAAGCGGGTTCTTTCATTTGCTTAATCCATGAGCCAGCGAGCTGAACAAAGCAGTGATAATGTTGTCGGATTGCCTGAGTTTCCATTAAAATGGATCGGATCGATATAAGCACACAAAGGGGGAAGTGCTTACTTATTATGAAACATAAACCACATATGATGAAAATGCGTTGGTTGGGTGCTGCAGTGGTGTTATCTCTGTATACCTCATCGGCACTGGCCTTTAACATCGACGATGTCGCAAAACAGGCAAAATCGATGGCAGGCAAGAGCTACGAAGCGCCAAAAAGTAACTTGCCCTCCGTTTTCCGCGACATGAAGTATGCGGACTATCAGCAGATCCAGTTCAACCATGACAAAGCGTACTGGAACAACATTAAAACCCCGTTCAAGCTTGAGTTTTATCATCAGGGAATGTACTTCGACACGCCTGTTGCCATTAATGAAGTGACGGCGACCGCGGTACGTAAAATCAAGTACAGCCCGGATTACTTCAATTTTGGCAATGTTCAGCACGATAAAGATACGGTTAAAGACCTGGGCTTCGCTGGCTTCAAGGTGCTTTACCCGATCAACAGCAAAGATAAAAACGACGAAATCGTCAGCATGCTCGGTGCCAGCTACTTCCGCGTGATCGGGGCAGGGCAGGTGTACGGGCTTTCTGCGCGTGGCCTCGCCATTGATACCGCGCTGCCATCAGGTGAAGAGTTCCCGCGTTTCCGCGAGTTCTGGATTGAACGTCCAAAACCAACCGACAAGCGCCTGACTATTTATGCACTGCTGGATTCCCCGCGTGCGACCGGTGCTTATCGCTTTGTGATTATGCCTGGCCGTGACACGGTCGTTGACGTGCAGTCCAAAGTTTACCTGCGCGATAAAGTCGGCAAACTGGGCGTTGCACCGCTGACCAGTATGTTCCTGTTTGGGCCGAATCAGCCGTCACCGGCGACGAACTTCCGCCCGGAACTGCACGATTCCAACGGTCTTTCTATTCATGCAGGTAATGGTGAGTGGATCTGGCGTCCGCTGAATAACCCGAAACATCTGGCTGTTAGCAGTTTTGCGATGGAAAACCCGCAAGGTTTCGGCCTCCTGCAGCGTGGCCGTCAGTTCTCCCGATTTGAAGATCTGGATGACCGCTATGACCTGCGCCCAAGCGCCTGGGTCACGCCGAAAGGTGACTGGGGTAAAGGTAAGGTTGAGCTGGTTGAAATTCCAACCAATGACGAAACCAACGATAACATCGTTGCTTACTGGACGCCGGATCAGCTGCCGGAAGCCGGTAAAGAGATGAACTTCAAATACACCATTACCTTTAGCCGCGACGAAGACAAACTGCATGCGCCGGATAATGCGTACGTCATGCAGACTCGCCGTTCTACGGGTGATGTGAAGCAGTCTAACCTGATCCGTCAGCCTGATGGCACCGTGGCCTTTGTTGTGGACTTCGCGGGCCAGGATATGAAAAAACTGTCCCCGGATACTGCCGTTGCGGCTCAGGCCAGCATCGGTGATAACGGTGAAATCGTTGAGAACACCGTACGCTATAACCCGGTAACGAAAGGCTGGCGTCTGACGCTGCGCGTGAAAGTGAAAGATCCGAAACAGACCACTGAAATGCGTGCTGCGCTGGTCAGTAACGATCAGCCGCTGAGTGAAACCTGGAGCTATCAGCTACCTGCCAATGAATAATACATCTGAATATATTGATGCCATGCCGCTGACGGACATTGAAAAAGCGGCGCTGCCTAAAAGCGACATCCGCGCGGTGCATACCGCGCTGGATGGCGAACATCGTCCGTTTTCTCGTGACGATGATACGCCGCTGGGGTCAGTAAAGGCGCGTCTGGAGCAGGCATGGCCAGACTCGCTGGCAGAAGGGCAGTTGATTAAAGACGACGAAGGACGCGATCAGCTTCAGGCAATGCCGAAAGCCACGCGTTCTTCAATGTTCCCTGACCCGTGGCGCACCAACCCGGTTGGCCGCTTCTGGGATCGCCTGCGTGGACGTGATGTTACGCCGCGCTATCTGTCGCGCCTGACGAAAGAAGAGCAGGCCTCCGAACAGAAATGGCGTACCGTGGGGACCATTCGTCGCTACATTCTGCTGTTACTGACGCTGGCGCAGACCGTGGTCGCCACCTGGTACATGAAAACCATTCTGCCTTACCAGGGCTGGGCGCTTATCAACCCTGCAGACATGATGGGCCAGGATATCTGGGTCTCCTTCATGCAGCTGCTGCCGTATATCCTGCAGAGCGGCATTCTTCTGCTGTTTGCCGTTCTCTTCTGCTGGGTGTCAGCCGGTTTCTGGACCGCGCTGATGGGCTTCCTGCAGCTGCTGATGGGGCGGGACAAATACAGCATTTCAGCCTCAACGGTCGGGGATGAACCCCTTAATCCTGAGCACCGTACGGCGCTGATCATGCCTATCTGTAACGAAGACGTTGACCGCGTATTTGCGGGTCTGCGTGCGACCTGGGAGTCCGTAAAGGCAACCGGTAACGCGGCGCATTTTGACGTCTATATCCTGAGTGACAGCTACAACCCGGACATCTGCGTTGCCGAGCAAAAAGCCTGGATGGAACTGATCGCGGAAGTGCAGGGTGAAGGCCAGATCTTCTACCGTCGTCGTCGTCGTCGCGTGAAGCGTAAAAGCGGAAACATCGATGACTTCTGCCGTCGCTGGGGGAATCAGTACAGCTACATGGTCGTGCTCGATGCTGACTCCGTAATGAGCGGCGACTGCCTGAGCGGTCTGGTGCGTCTGATGGAAGCCAACCCGAACGCGGGGATTATCCAGTCTTCGCCAAAAGCGTCTGGTATGGACACGCTTTATGCGCGCTGCCAGCAGTTTGCAACCCGCGTCTACGGGCCGCTCTTTACCGCTGGTCTGCACTTCTGGCAACTGGGTGAGTCTCACTACTGGGGTCACAACGCCATTATCCGCGTGAAGCCGTTCATTGAGCACTGTGCGCTGGCTCCGCTGCCGGGTGAAGGTTCGTTTGCGGGGTCTATTCTGTCGCACGACTTCGTGGAAGCGGCGTTGATGCGTCGTGCTGGCTGGGGCGTTTGGATCGCCTACGACCTGCCGGGATCTTACGAAGAGCTGCCACCGAACCTGCTGGATGAGCTCAAGCGTGACCGCCGCTGGTGTCACGGTAACCTGATGAACTTCCGCCTGTTCCTCGTAAAAGGGATGCACCCGGTTCACCGTGCTGTGTTCCTGACTGGCGTAATGTCTTATCTCTCCGCACCGCTGTGGTTTATGTTCCTTGCGCTCTCTACTGCGCTACAGGTGGTGCATGCTCTGACGGAACCGCAATACTTCCTGCAACCGCGCCAGCTGTTCCCGGTGTGGCCGCAGTGGCGTCCGGAGCTGGCGATTGCGCTGTTTGCCTCCACTATGGTGCTGCTGTTCCTGCCTAAGCTGCTCAGTATCATTCTGATCTGGTGCAAAGGCTCGAAAGAGTACGGTGGTTTCTGCCGCGTAACGCTCTCGCTTCTGCTGGAAGTGCTGTTCTCCGTGCTGCTGGCGCCGGTGCGTATGCTGTTCCATACCGTGTTTGTGGTCAGCGCGTTCCTCGGCTGGGAAGTGGTCTGGAATTCACCGCAGCGTGATGATGACTCCACGCCGTGGGGGGAAGCCTTCATGCGTCATGGCTCGCAGCTGCTGCTGGGTCTGGTATGGGCGGCAGGTATGGCCTGGCTGGATCTGCGCTTCCTGTTCTGGCTGGCACCGATTGTCTTCTCGCTGATCCTGTCACCGTTTGTGTCAGTGATTTCGAGCCGTTCAACGGTGGGGCTGCGTACCAAGCGCTGGAAACTGTTCCTGATCCCGGAAGAGTATTCGCCGCCACAGGTGCTGGTGGATACCGACACGTATCTGGAGCAGAACCGCAAACGCTCGCTAGAAGATGGTTTTATGCACGCGGTGTTTAACCCGTCATTTAACGCTCTGACGACGGCCATGGCGACAGCGCGTCACCGTGCAAGCCAGGTACTGGAGATTGCCCGCGATCGTCACGTTGAGCAGGCGCTGAACGATACGCCGGAAAAGCTCAACCGCGACCGTCGTCTGGTGCTGTTGAGCGATCCGGTTACGATGGCACGCCTTCACTACCGTGTGTGGTCTGCGCCGGAAAAATACTCTTCGTGGGTCAGCCACTATAAAGAGATTAAAATTAATCCACTCGCGCTGAAGGCGAAGTAAGCCTTCTGTGCCCGGCGGCGTTACGCTACCCGGCAAATAAAATACCGGCTGAAAAGCCGGTATTTTTTTAGAGGTCATTGATGAAAATAATCCTCGCCGTGATGATGGCGTGTTTACTCAGCGGCTGTGGCAGCATCATCAGCCGCACCATTCCAGGGCAAGGCCACGGTAATCAGTACTACCCCGGGGTAAAATGGGATGTACGTGACTCAGCGTGGCGCTATCTCACCGTGCTCGATTTACCGTTTTCACTGGTATTCGATACGCTATTGCTGCCGATCGACGCTCAGCACGGCCCTTATGAATAGGGGAAATTAACGCTCATCCCACTCATCGGCTGCGGTCTGTCCTTCTTCCGTATCCAGCGGTGGCTCGAGCTGAAATTCGCCCTCATCCCACTCGTGCAGGGTGTTTTCTTCAAGCCATTCCTGCCGTAGTTCGATTTCGTCATAGTCGCCATCAAAGACGGCCTGCGCACCTTCTCCGCTCAGGACCGGCAAACATTCTCCTTCCTCGCCATCATCAGCAAAGAATTCGGCCTGCCACATAATATCCCCGTCCTGCAGAACGTATTTCTGGATATTAAGTTGTTGCACGTCAGCATTTTCTTCCTCAACGCCGGGATTATCGGCGAGGAACTCTTCACGAGCGGCATCAATAGCTTCTTCCAGTGTGGCGTACATGGTCATTGGTGTCTCCCTGTTTTCCTGAAGGTTTCAGGGAAAGAATAGCTGAATATCGGGTTCTGCAAGTATGAATGCAAAAATAAGCTGTCACGCGTTCGTCTTATTAACGACCGGTCGTAAAGCCCTCGATAAACTGAACCACGAATAAATCGCATTAAACAGCACCACGCCCGCGGTGACGATAAACACGGCGCGGAAACCAAAACTGGCGGAAATTCCGGCTCCGACAAGCGGTCCGGTGACGTTGCCGATATCGCGAAATGACTGGTTATAGCTAAAAATGCGGCCGGCTATCTGGTTCGTTGAGTTGTACACCAGCAGGGTCTGAACCGCAGGCAGTAACGCGCCGTCTGCCGCTCCCAGTAAGAAGCGCAGCAGGCCAAGCTGCCATGGTGCTTGTACCATCGACATCGGAATGAGGAGCAGAACGGAAATCACCAGGGCGCATATCAGGATTTTTTCCGGGCCCACGCGGTCCCCCAGTTTTCCCAGCCTCGGGGCGCTGAGCAGCGCTGCCACGCCGGGCACCGACGCGATAAGCCCGCTGATAAACGCAATATTACTGACGTCACCGGCCAGATCACGAACGTAGAGCGTCAGAATAGGGGCAATCGACCCGGTTGCTACCTGAATAATCAGGGTCGTGACGAACAGGCTTAGCACCAGCCTGGGATTTTTAAGCGAGGTCAGCACATCCCGTGCGTGGAGCATCTCTTTTCGGGGGACCGGGGTGAAACGTTCACGGATACAGAGCAGCGTGACGATAAAGCAGAGAAAAAGGACGCTGGCAGTAATGAAAAAGACCGGACGCAGGCCGTAGTTATCCGCCAGCAGCCCGCCTGCCAGCGGTCCCAGCAATGCGCCGCTCACGCCTCCGGTGGAGAGCGTGCCGAGCGCCCAGCCGCTTTTGTGTCGCGGAATTTGGGTGGCAATGAGCGCATTTGCGTTAGGAATAAAGCCCCCCAGCAGACCCAGTAACGCGCGCAAAATCAGAAATTGCCAGACGTTCTGCGCAAGGCCCATCAGCGCCATGATGATGGCCATCCCCAGTGCCGAACGCAGCAGCATGATCTTTCGTCCTTTGCGATCGGCAAGGCCACCCCAGAAGGGCGAAGCAATCGCGGAAAAGAGAAAGGTGATACTGAAGACCAGGCCAGACCACATATTGAGTGCACTGTGACCGGTGACGCCAAGTTGTTCAACGTAAAGCGGCAGGAAGGGCATCACCAGGCTAAACGCCGCACCGGTGAGAAAACAGCCAAGCCACGCAACCGTGAGGTTACGCTTCCAGTTTATGGGGGCATCTGAGGGTGACATAACAATCCGCATAATGAGGTGCAAAGCACCATAGGCCTGAAGTAATAAGCCTGCTAAGTATGCGCCTGGGTTATGATCGCTGCAATGCGGAGGCGCTTTTAAAGCTAAATGAGCGTGCGGCCCTGATGGCCGCACGGAAAATTAATAGCGCGACGGCATACCCTCTGGCCGTGTTTTGAAGCGACGATGGAGCCACATATACTGCTCCGGCGCGAGCATGATGCATTTCTCAACCACTCTGTTCATCCAGCGAGCGGTCGTTTCCGCATCGTCCAGCGGCGGCGCGAGTTCCGGCTCGAGCATCATTAACTCGTAGCCTGAGCCATCCGGCTTGCGACGCGGGACAAACGGGACGATCGCGGCTTTGGACATTTTCGCCAGCATCCAGGTACCGGTGGTTGTGGCCGCCTCTTCAACGGCGAAGAACGGGACAAATACGCTGGATTGTGGGCCATAATCGTGGTCAGGGGCATACCAGATCACTTCACCTGATTTCAGCGCGCGGATCATCCCCTTCAGGTCTTTACGGTCGATCATACTTTTGTTGGAGCGCATACGGCCGTTGGTCTGGATTAAATCGATCACCGGGTTATCGTTAGGGCGATAAACACCAATACCGGGTGCCTGCATGCCAAACATACGCGCACCGATCTCCAGCGTCAGAAAATGCACGCCAATCAGCAGTACGCCTGTCTTATTGGCCTGAAGCGTATGCACAGGCTCCATACCTGTCCCGGTGACTTCACTCCAGCGGGCCATCCGTTTGTCTGGCCAGAACCATGCCATACCGGTTTCCATCAGCCCCATGCCAACGGATTCGAAATTCCTGGTAACCATCTCATGACGTTCCGCCTCGCTCATCTGCGGGAAGCACAGCTCAAGGTTGCGGTAGGCAATCCTGGCGCGGCGTTTCATGAATTTTTGACCAATACGGCCCACACATTTGCCCACACGGAAAATCACAGGGTAAGGGAGTTGGACCATCAGCCATAAAAAACCAATGCCAAGCCAGGTCAACCAATAGCGGGGATGCAAAAGGGCGACAGTAAATTTCGGTAACTGGGTCATGTCTTTCCTGTGTTCTAACGTCCTGTTTAGCTATTGTCTCATTTTTTGAGGCGTAGCCAAAATGTCTGTCTTCGAAACGTGTACGAATGCAGCAATTGTTAAGTCTGACTAACTAGGGGTGTGTGAAATGTAGCGTAAATTGTGTGGATGTAAATTGTCATTGTTTGCTATATGATGCCGACCGATTTTTCATTCTCTCTAACGATTGCAGGACTTGTACACCATGCCAGTGTTACACAACCGCGTTTCGAATGAGATGTTAAAGGCGCGTATGTTGGCTGAAACCGAACCGCGCACGACAATCTCATTCTACAAATACTTTACCATCAACGATCCACAAGCGACCCGCGATGCGCTTTATCAGGCCTTCACGACGCTGAATGTTTTCGGTCGCGTCTATCTTGCCCGTGAAGGCATCAATGCCCAGATCAGCGTACCGGAAAGCAAAGTAAACGCCTTCCGCGACCTGCTTTACGGGTTCGATCCGGCTCTCAACGGTGTACGCCTGAACATTGCCCTGGATGATGACGGTAAATCATTCTGGGTACTGCGCATGAAAGTGCGTGAACGCATTGTCGCGGACGGTATTGACGATCCGGCGTTTAACGCCGCTGATGTCGGGGAATACCTGAAAGCGGCGGAAGTGAATGCGATGCTGGACGATCCGGATGCGGTGTTCATCGATATGCGTAACCATTATGAGTACGAAGTGGGGCATTTCGAAAACGCGATGGAAATTCCGGCTGATACCTTCCGCGAGCAACTGCCAAAAGCGGTTGAGATGATGCAGGAACATAAAGATAAAAAAATCGTGATGTACTGCACCGGCGGGATCCGCTGTGAGAAGGCCAGTGCCTGGATGAAGCACAACGGGTTTAATAAGGTCTGGCACATTGAAGGCGGCATTATTGAGTACGCCCGCCGTGCCCGTGAGCAGGGTTTACCGGTCCGTTTTATCGGTAAAAACTTTGTCTTTGACGAACGAATGGGCGAGCGTATTTCAGAGGATGTGATTGCCCACTGTCACCAGTGCGGTACGCCGTGTGATACCCATACCAACTGCAAAAATGACGGATGTCATTTGCTGTTTATTCAGTGTCCGGCCTGCGCCGAGAAATTTAACGGATGCTGCAGCGAACTGTGCAGTGAAGAGAGTATGCTGCCGGAAGAGGAACAGCGCCGTCGTCGTGCAGGACGGGAAAACGGTAACAAGATTTTTAATAAATCCCGTGGCCGTCTGAACACCAAACTGGGTATTCCCGACCCTGAATAAGGCTGATGCCCGGCAGTGTGAAAGCCTGCCGGGCGTCGCTATTATGACTTCTGCTGAACGCCTTCAACGGAAATAATCAGTTCGACATCCTGAGAAGCAGGGCCCAAATCGGTAGTAATATTAAAGTCTTTCAGGTGAATTTTACCTGAGGCTTCAAATCCGGCACGTTTACCCCCCCACGGATCGTCACCCTGGCCCATTAATTTTGCATTCAGCGTAACCGGTTTTGTCACGCCGTTGAGCGTCAGGTTGCCGGTAATATCCAGCTTATCGCCATCTTTTTTCACTTCCGTGGAGGTGAAGGTGGCCTGCGGGAATTTAGACACGTTCAGGAATTCCGCACTGCGCAAATGTTTATCGCGTTCTGCATGATTGGTGTCGACACTGTTGGTATTAATGGTCACGTTGACTTTATCGGCGGCAGGATTTTTTTCGTCAAAGCTGAATGTGCCGTCAAAATCATTAAAGGTGCCATACAGCCAGCTATACCCGAGATGCTGAATACGGAAATTGACGAAAGCATGTTGGCCCTCTTTATCAATTTTATAGTCAGCAGCAACGGCTGAGCCGGTGGTAAATAACAGAGAACCCAGTGCGATACCCAGCAGGTGTTTTTTCATTTTAAGCTCCAGAGTCAACTGACGAGCGGCCAAGCATGCGCTTTAGCGTATCGTCTTTATCGATGAAATGATGTTTAAGGGCGGCAAGCCCGTGCAGCACGGACAGGATAACCACGCTCCATGCCAGCCAGAGGTGAATCACCCCGGCAATATCGGCCTGTGATCCCGCATCGGCAAGCGTTGCCGGGACATCAAAAATGCCAAAAACGCTTATTGGCTTACCCTCTGCTGTCGAAATGAGATAGCCGCTGATCAGAAGAGCGAAGAGCAGCGCATAAAGCGTAATATGCGCGGCAACAGCGCTGATACGGGTAAATTTACTGTGGGTCTTTGGCGCGGCAGGCGGCGGTGAAATGTGTCGCCAGATCACGCGAATAACCAGCCCCATCATCAGCAGCACGCCGATGCTCTTATGCAGCTCCGGGGCCTGGTGATACCAGCCATCGTAATAGCTGAGCGTCACCATCCAGAGGCCAAGTCCGAACATGGCATAGACCGCAATAGCAAATATCCAGTGCAAGCTTATGGATATTATTCCATAGCGCCGGGAGGTGTTACGCAATTGCATCAGGATTACCATTATCAAATAAACAGAGCAGTAAAAATGAACGGGAAGGAATGATATTGCAACTGAAATAAGTCGATATTGATTTTTATTTTATTTATTTCAGCGGTTTTGAAAATGATCCGCAAAGGTAATTCAATGTCTTCGTGCAAGACTTAACAAAGGGCTAATTGAGGAATTGTTCTAACTTAAGCAAATATAAAGTAATGTCAATAAATGTCAGGCAGGCTTTCAGTAAAATACAATGTAAATAAAATCAATGATGGCCAGCAGCGCCCACAATAAGATATAGAGCATCAAATGCTCACGAATATTATTGATGAGAAAACCCACAACTTTGCGCATAGCGCCCCGCAAACCGTTACAAGAAGAGGGGCTCCGGAACGTCCGAAGCCCGTGGTGGATTATCCGTTAAAACGTGAAAGAGAGAAGGGCTTCAGATCAAACTGCGGTGTAATACCCTGGGCAAACTGCGCGGCAATTTCACCCAGAACCGACGCGAACTTAAAGCCGTGACCGCTCAGACCGGTGATGAGCAATGTGTTCTCATGCCCGGGCAGCGTATCGATAATAAAGTCTTCGTCCGGCGTGTTGTCGTAGGTGCATGCCGCGCCATAGAGTAAGCCACCGACGCCCGGCAGAATATTTCGCAGGAACGAGAAGGCTTCAGAGCCATCCTGTGGGTAGGCGCCAAACGGTTTACGTTCTTCAGGAGAGGAGATAATTTGTCCCCCATTGTGTTTCCCGATTTTGAGCGCGTCTTTATCCGAAGGGAAGCCGTAGAACTGATCGCCGTTGGGTAACTCGCCGGTGAACGCCGGGAATTTATTCTGCGTACTGTAACGGCCATCAGACTGGAACCAGGAGAAGACCTTGCGCACCGGCTGTACGGGCAGGTCTGGCAGCAGACGGGTTACCCAGGTACCTGCACTGATGAGCAATCGGGAGGCCGTGTACTCTCCGTCCAGGGTTGTCACCGTGACGCCGTCAGCGTCATGCTTAATGGCCTCGACCGGACAATTGAAAAGCTGGGCGCAGCCTGCTTTCGCGGCCAGCGCTATCCAGGTTTTTATTGCTGTTTCGCAATGCAGCACGCCGGAATGGGCTTCAAAGAGACCAACATAATCGTCCGGGACGGTGATTTCCGGCCAGCGTGACATGATCCCCGCCGCGTCGAGCTTCTCAACGTCCAGGTTAAATGTCTTCGCGCTGCGTTCGACGCTGGCGAGAAAATCAGAGCGGGCAGGACCAAGGTTAATGATGCCCGTGCGTTCGAAAATGCGCTCCTCAGTCTGTTTAGCCAGTTCGTCCCAGAGCGCTTGCGCGCGAAGTACCAGCGGGACATAGCGCTCGCCTTCACCATAGGCGTGACGAATGAGGCGAGTATCGCCATGATGGCTTCCCTCTGAATGAGGGGGAAGATGGGCATCTATCATCAGAACCTTGAGGCCAGCCTGGGTGGCATAATATCCGGCGGCAGAACCAACGGAGCCGCTACCAATAATAATCAGATCATATTTCATGGGCATCTCTTAAACTAACGCTTTGTTAGCAGAGTAATTAACATCGGGGGCTTATACAAGGGAGAAATAAATAAGGCACCCCGAGGGTGCCTGTAGAGTGAAAAGTGGGCTAAACGCTAATGCCGTTTATACTCATTTTCCTGGTAGTCGCCAGATTCTATTTTTGCGATGCCTGCTTCCAAAATAGAAATAAACTGACGGGCGACGTCTGTCGTAAGCCACAGCGTCTGTCCAACTTCCGCTTCTTCACGGTTCAGCTGATTTGGGGTCTGGTAGTGCAAACGCAGCATCAGTGCATCGTAGCTGTCTACGGTACTGATATCCCAGCCAACGAGTGGGTGGGTCTGGATGACTTCGCTATTCTTTTCCATTATAACCCCCATAATGCGTGTTAGAAGACAACGACTTCGAGGTTCAATGCATGTTTTTCTGAAGCAACTTCAGTATACAAGTAATAAGGGTTCCTAAGGGAAAAATAAACAGCTAGCAACACATTTTTCTGCTTTTTAGGATTGTTCGAACAATAAAACACCATGTTGTTCACGATTTTTAAAGAAGTTGCCGAATTAATTTGAACTTTCTGGATTTTCAGGCGAAAAAAAGCCGGGGCGACCCGGCAAAAAAACACAATGAGGGAGCAGTGTTAATCTGTGATGAACCAGTCGTCGGCGCTTTCCCACGTTTCCTGCAGGATTTCGGTGATACGCGCTTTATCTTCTTTCGCGCCGCCAATGACGGAGAGGTTGTTTGCGGCCGCGTAACGGACCGTTACGGCACCGTCGTTTTCGGGAAAGGTGTTGTTAATACGACGGGATAATTCGCCTGCAAGCGCATCAAGCGCGCCGGCAGGCAGAACGGTAGTTTTGGCTATGGTGACTTCAATACGCATAAATGCCCCCTGTGTAATATACTGTTTATTTATACAGGTATATTATCGGTTTGACAACAAGGGGCACTGATTTTTTAGCGTTTTACCGTCCAGCGAACGGTTTCACCTGCCAGGAATGGGATCAGCGTGTCATCGGTCAGTGGAATGGCTTCCTCAACCTGGCTCTCTTTACGTTCCAGCTCAATGAAGGTCTCATTGACCGGCAACCCATAAAAACGGGGGCCATTGAGTGAGCAGAACGCCTCGAAATGCGGCAGGGCATTCATCTCTTCAAACACGGTTGCATAGCTGGCGAGAGCAGTTGGGGCATTAAAGCAGCCCGCACAGCCGCAGCTTGCTTCTTTGCGATGACGCGCATGAGGTGCGGAATCCGTGCCCAGAAACGCGCGAGAGAAACCGCTGGCAACCAGTTCGCGCAGCGCCTGCTGGTGAATGTTACGCTTGAGGATCGGCAGGCAGTACAGATGCGGACGTACACCGCCAACCAGCATGTGGTTACGGTTAAACATCAAATGCTGTGGCGTGATGGTGGCGGCGATAAGCTCGTTACCGTCGCGGACATACTCCGCGGCATCTTTGGTGGTGATGTGCTCGAAGACCACTTTGAGCGCGGGAAGGCGCTGACGCAGGGGCTCCATCACGGTGTCGATAAAACGGGCTTCACGGTCAAAGATGTCGATCTCGGCATGCGTGACTTCACCGTGAACCAGCAGCGGCATACCCAGTTTCTGCATACGCTCCAGTACCGGCATGATGGCATCAATGCTGGTAACGCCGTGGCTGGAGTTGGTGGTGGCATTGGCCGGATAAAGTTTCGCAGCGGTGAATACGCCTTCGTTAAACCCGCGCTCCACTTCGTTTGGATCCAGGGAATCGGTCAGGTAGCAGGTCATCAGCGGGGTGAAAT
Source organism: Enterobacter sp. BNK-18 (assembly GCF_047456135.1). Lineage (NCBI taxonomy): Bacteria > Pseudomonadati > Pseudomonadota > Gammaproteobacteria > Enterobacterales > Enterobacteriaceae > Enterobacter > Enterobacter sp. BNK-18. The sequence goes on from NZ_CP179899.1 coordinate 906,796, forward strand.
CATGGCCCGCCGGGACGGCATCCAGAATGCGCTGGCGATACGCCATTGCGGCATCGACGGTGGTGACTGGTGGCACCAGGTTAGGCATGACAATCGCGCGGCCATAAATTTCGCTGGTATAAGGCACGACGGTTTTGAGCATATCGCCATCGCGCAGATGGATATGCCAGTCGTCAGGGCGGCGGATTTTAAGAACCTGGGGTTGTGCAGTCATGGAAGCTCCGGCTTGTCAGGAATCAGTCATTCGGATGGCTGTTTTTGCCGGACACAAATCATAAGCGGAAACGTTTTCGTTTGCACACTTTTCCGTAAAAAAAAGGGCGCCTCGGCGCCCTACGGGTTAATCAGTGAAGGGAATAATGATTTCTCCCGGTTTCACCTCTATCCCTTTAGCATACTTTTTCGCAAGCGCTTCACCCTTGCTCTTGTCTTCACTTAAGACATAGGCTGGCTGCTGATTAAAATAGTTACGCAGCGACTGATTCAGATAAGGCATCAGGGTTTGCAGCACAGATTTCATCTTGTCCGGCGTGACTTCCGCATCGACGACTTCCATCTCCTGCAGGTAAATAGCCCCTTTCTCTTTGTTAAAGACTGGCAGCGCTTTCAGCTTCAGCTTGATATTGGCTTTCTGGTTGCCGAAGAGGGAGGTCATATCGAGGTTTGCATCCCCGTTCAGCGTCACTTTGTTTGGCTCTTCACGTCCTATCTGGCTGGTCAGGTTACTGAGGACGATATGCGCATCGGCAAGCCCGGGCACGCCGATGTCTTTTGAAAAGTTGTTATGTTTTTCCAGCGCCTGATTAATTTCCTGTTCACTGACGGTGTATTGCGTAAGCTGGTTACAGCCCACCAGCAGACCGCTGACAATGAATGCAGCGGCAATGACAATTTTCTTCATAGTGTTCCTCAACGAAAAATCGGCGCTTCTGTCCTGTTACGTCAGTATGTCAGTGTGAAATGGCAGAAACCAGCAGAAAAAACTGAGAAGTGAGGCGGGAGCGACCTCCCGCCAGAGGGAAGGGCTACGCGCCCGGTTCGAGCATGCCGCTTGCGCTGCGCTTCTGGCTGAACTGCCACCAGAGGGCCAGCAGCGTCATAAAGCCCACCGCGCCGAGCATCATCCACGGCAGTTCCGGTTGATTCAGCGCTTTGCCTGCATCAAACAGCCAGCCGCCGCCGGCGTAACCCAAAGCCCCACCAAAGGCCAGACCGAGTCGGCTGAACCCCATATAGCTGCCGCGGGCACGCGCATCTGCAAGCGAGGCGCTCAGCGTCTCACGAGCCGGCTCGGCGATGATAGAGCCGATATAGAAGGTGCAAATCAGCGTAAACAGCTGCTGGAGAGAATTCACCAGACCGATGGGCATCATGCTCAGTGTCATTAAAAACAGCCCGGCCATCAGACGATGCTCTAGGCGAAAACGCCGTTCACTCCAGCGGGCAATCGGATAGAGCAGCGTCAGCGAAAGCGCGGCTTCGATGGCGTACATCCATTTCACGGCGGCCGGGGTTCCCGCAATATCATTGACCATGATAGGCAGCATCAGCATCACCTGCACGGCAAGCATGTAGTAACCCGTCAGGGTCAATACGTAGGTGACAAAACGTTTGTCGTGCAGGACGCGGCCCAGCCCTTCGCGTACCGGCGCTTTCACCGTCGACAATTTCCATGCTGGCAGATACAGGCCATTAAAGAGGGCGCACAGAATAAAGAGCACCGCGCCAGCCGCGCAGACCAGACGGAAATCGTACTGCAGCAACCAGCTCCCCAGAAGCGCGCCAATTACCGCGCCCGCGCTGTCCTGCATCATCAAAATCGAGAAGAAACGTCCGCGGTGCTGCGGGCGAATTAACTTCACCACCAGCGCGGTGCGCGGCGGGTCAAACAGGGTTCCGCCGATCCCGGAGAGAAAGCAGGAGAACCACAGAAGCCAGGGCTCATGGGCAACCGCCATCGTGGCAAAGCCTGCCGCACGAAGCAGCATACCGGTCACAATCATCGGTTTCGCGCCGAAGCGGTCAGCAATGGCGCCGCCAAACACCCCAAGGCCTTGCTGGACAAACTGGCGTAACCCCAACGCGATGCCAACCATCAGCGCCGCCCAGCCCATTTGATCGACAAAGCGGATCGAGATAAGAGGAAACACGACAAAAAAGCCGAGCACGACCAGCATGTTATCGACTAGCAGGAAATATTTACCCAGGCTCCTCGCCTGTGATACGCGGGACATTTTCCCTCCAGGGAAAACAGGATGGTGAGCACGCTAACATTCTGCGGGGTTACTGCGCGTTTTCCCACCCCTGGGCGTGACAATATTTTTTTATCAAAAGAGCGCTTTGATAGAGAGTTCTCATCGAAAAATGTGAAAAGAGGTCAAAATGGTATGTCACTGTTTTCACAGACGGCGCAGGCACAGGTATAGTAAAGCTACTGGGTCAGCAGAAGTGACGGGAAGGAGTGGTATCGATGTTTGGCTATCGCAGTAATGTGCCAAAAGTGCGTCTGACAACGGACAGGCTGGTCGTTCGTCTGGTGCATGAGCGTGATGCCTGGCGTCTGGCGGATTATTACGCCGAGAATCGCCAGTTTTTAAAACCCTGGGAACCCGTTCGGGATGAGAGCCATTGTTACCCATCCGGCTGGCAGGCGCGCCTCAGTATGATTGCGGAATTTCATAAGCAGGGAAGTGCGTTTTATTTTGCGCTGCTGGATCCTGAAGAAAAAGAGATCATCGGCATCGCCAACTTTTCAAACGTCGTGCGCGGATCGTTTCACGCCTGCTACCTCGGCTACTCCATCGGTCAGAAATGGCAGGGGCAGGGGCTGATGTATGAAGCATTAACGGTGGCGATCCGTTATATGCAACGCACGCAACATATCCATCGTATTATGGCGAACTATATGCCGCATAATCAGCGCAGCGGTAATTTGCTGGCGCGTTTAGGGTTTGAGAAAGAGGGTTACGCCAAAGACTATCTGCTGATAGATGGAGAATGGCGCGACCATGTCCTCACGGCATTAACCACCCGGGACTGGACAGCGGGTCGCTAAGGAGAAGAGATGAAATATCAGTTAAGCGGTGCAGAAGCGCGCGTCGTCGGATGCCTGCTGGAAAAACAGGTCACGACGCCGGAGCAATATCCGCTCTCTGTCAACGCCGTCATGTTGGCCTGCAACCAAAAGACCAACCGCGAGCCGGTAATGAACCTCAGCGAGCATGACGTTCAGGATGTGCTGGATGAACTGGTGAAACGCCATTATCTGCGCACCGTCAGCGGCTTCGGAAACCGCGTCACCAAGTACGAACAACGTTTTTGTAATTCCGAATTCGGCGACCTGAAGTTGAGCGCCGCGGAAGTGGCGGTGATCACGACCCTTTTACTGCGCGGGGCACAGACTCCCGGCGAGCTGCGCACACGGGCTTCCCGTATGCATGAGTTTGCGGATATGCAGGAAGTGGAACAAACCCTGGAAGGGCTTGCAACCCGCGAGGATGGCCCTTACGTGGTGCGTCTGGCACGCGAACCGGGCAAGCGTGAGAGCCGCTATATGCATCTCTTCAGTGGTGAGGTGGATACCGCGACGCTGGCAACGGAACAAGAGCCCTCTGTTGTCAGCGGCAGCCTGACGGCGCGCGTGGACGCGCTGGAAGAGGAGGTCGCTGGGCTGAAGCAGCGCCTGGACGCACTGCTGGCACATTTGGGAGATTAACAGTGAAAAAATTACGTGTAGGCGTGGTGGGGCTTGGCGGTATTGCACAAAAAGCCTGGTTACCGGTATTAGGCGCGGCAACGGACTGGACGCTTCAGGGCGCGTGGTCACCTACCCGCGAGAAGGCTGAACGCATCTGCGCAACCTGGCGGATACCATACGCCGCTTCGCTGTCTGATCTTGCCCGCGAGTGCGATGCGGTATTTGTGCATACCTCAACGGCAACGCACTATCAGGTGGTCAGCGAACTGCTGAATGCCGGTGTTCACGTCTGTGTGGATAAGCCCCTGGCGGAGAACGTTCAGGATGCCGAGCGACTGATAGAGCTGGCGGCACGCAAGAACCTGACGCTGATGGTGGGCTTTAACCGCCGCTTCGCTCCGCTTTATCAGCAGCTGAAGGCACAGCCGGGCGCGCTGGCCTCTCTGAGGATGGATAAACACCGTACCGACAGCGTCGGGCCAAACGATCTGCGCTTTACGCTTCTCGATGATTATCTGCACGTGGTGGACACGGCGCTCTGGCTGACAAACGGCCAGGCTCAGCTGAAAAGCGGGACCCTGATGACCAACGATCTGGGCGAGATGGTCTACGCCGAGCACCACTTTGCGCTGGAACATCTGCAGGTGACCACCAGCATGCATCGTCGTGCGGGCAGTCAGCGGGAGTTTGTCCAGGCCGTCACTGACGGTGCGCTGTATGACATCACCGACATGCGGGAGTGGCGTGAAGAGAAGGGCAACGGTGTGGTCACGCTTCCGGCGCCGGGCTGGCAGAGCACTCTGGAGCAACGCGGCTTCGCGGGATGCGCCCGTCACTTCATTAGCTGCGTGCAAAATCAGACGGTTCCGGAAACAGCCGGTGAACAGGCCATCATGGCGCAACGCATCGTGGAACGGCTCTGGCGAGAGGCCATGAGTGAATAACCCTCTGTAACATCTGCCGATAGTAATTCCCTTAAATCCGGGTAGACTAAGCGCCGATTGTTGGTTTCGCCGGGAGGCTTTTCGCTATCCGGCCTGCAAATCCGAAGGCCTGCGCAAGCGCAACGCCGTCGGGCATTCATTACGCCTGCTCTGCAGGCGTTTTGCCGTATGGTTGTGGAAATTCACATTAATGAACTTATTAAAATCGCTGGCAGCCGTCAGCTCGATGACCATGTTTTCTCGCGTACTGGGTTTTGCGCGTGATGCCATTGTGGCAAGGGTTTTTGGTGCTGGGATGGCAACGGACGCCTTTTTCGTCGCGTTCAAACTGCCGAATTTATTGCGCCGTATTTTTGCTGAGGGCGCTTTCTCGCAGGCCTTCGTTCCAATTCTGGCGGAATATAAAAGCAAGCAGGGCGAAGATGCTACGCGGGTGTTTGTCGCCTACGTCTCCGGGCTGCTGACGCTGGCGCTGGCTATTGTGACAGTCCTGGGGATGCTGGCTGCGCCCTGGGTGATTATGGTGACCGCGCCGGGGTTTGCCGACACCGCTGATAAATTTGCGCTTACCACCCAGCTGCTGCGCATTACCTTTCCTTATATTCTGTTGATCTCGCTGGCCTCGCTGGTGGGGGCAATCCTCAATACCTGGAACCGCTTCTCCGTTCCGGCGTTTGCGCCGACGTTTTTGAATGTCAGCATGATCGGCTTTGCCCTGTTTGCCGCACCGCATTTCAACCCGCCGGTACTGGCGCTGGCCTGGGCGGTGACCGTGGGCGGCGTCCTGCAGCTGGCATATCAGCTGCCGCATCTGAAGAAAATTGGCATGCTGGTTCTGCCGCGCATTAATTTCCGTGATGCCGGCGCAATGCGCGTCATGAAGCAGATGGGACCTGCAATCCTCGGGGTTTCTGTCAGCCAGATCTCACTTATCATCAATACCATCTTTGCCTCTTTCCTGGTGTCCGGTTCGGTCTCCTGGATGTACTACGCTGACCGTCTGATGGAGTTTCCTTCTGGCGTACTGGGTGTCGCGCTGGGGACGATTCTGCTGCCGTCGCTCTCTAAAAGCTTTGCCAGCGGCAACCATGATGAGTATTGCCGCCTGATGGACTGGGGCTTACGCCTCTGTTTCCTGCTGGCACTGCCAAGCGCGGTGGCGCTGGGGATCCTCGCGAAACCGCTGACCGTCTCGCTGTTCCAGTACGGTAAATTTTCAGCCCATGATGCGTCCATGACTCAGCAGGCGCTGGTGGCGTACTCGGTGGGATTGATGGGGCTGATTGTTGTTAAAGTGCTGGCACCAGGGTTCTACTCCCGTCAGAACATTAAAACGCCGGTGAAGATTGCCCTGGTGACGCTGATGATGACCCAGTTGATGAACCTGGCGTTTATTGGCCCGCTGAAGCACGCGGGTCTGGCTCTGTCTATTGGTCTGGCGGCCTGTCTGAATGCCGGGCTGTTGTACTGGCAGCTGCGTAAGCAGGATATCTTCACGCCGCAGCCGGGCTGGGCGAGTTTCCTTGTGCGACTGGTTATCGCGGTGCTGGTGATGGCAGCGGCGTTGCTCGGCATGATGCACGTGATGCCGGAGTGGTCGCTCGGCACCATGCCTTATCGTCTGCTGCGACTGATGGCCGTGGTGGGTGTTGGGGTTGTGGCTTACTTTGCCACCCTCGCCGTGTTGGGCTTCAAAGTGAAAGAGTTTGCCCGCCGTACGGCATAAACGCCAAAAGGGGAGTTCACCTTATGGTGCTCCCCACTGCTTGATTTGTCGCTTATGCTTCAAATCGAAATCTTTTTCCCGCCCGTAATACGGGCCGTCGCTGTCTGACCATCCGCACCGTACAGCCCGGTTTCTTTATGCGGCTTTAACACCTCAAGCGCTTGCTGATTACGCTCTATCTGACCTTCAAGCAGCCAGCCGTTATGCTGGTTGAGATCGCGAAGGTGCTGGGTTTTTTCTGTAATAGTTTGCCAGCGCTCAACGATATCGTCGTTAGCACTGCGCTTAGGATCCTGCTCAGCGCGACGTTGCTGCTCAAGGTAATCCAGCGTCGCCAGAAGCGAGCTTTTGTCTTCAGTAATACGCTGCAACGCGCTGCCGTTGATGTGACCGGAAGAGAGGTGCTGTTGCTCAGCGTCCATTACCGTTTTCAGGTCGTTCAGGACAACCGTCATTTGATCCAGTATTTCTGACAGTCGACTCATACGGTTAGTTACTCTGTAAGAAACTCTGCGCTTCCTGAATCAGGGCGTCAGCAATTTTGCTGGTGTCCATTTTCAGCTCGCCGTTACGAATAGCCGTTTTCAGCGCTTCAACGCGTTCCATGTTGATATCGTTGCCGCCTGGCTGCATCAGTTTTGCCTGGGCATCGCTCAGGGTTACGCTGGTGCTGTTAGACGTTGACGGTTTTTCCAGACGCGTTTTCTGCGGCGTAGCGTCATTCGTTTCGCGAGGTTGTACAGCGCTTACCGGCTTCAGGGCTGATGTACGATCAATGCTCATAGTGTTGTCCTCATCGAGGGTTCGCGGCGTTGGCGCCTGACATCATCAATAGTTGAATATTTATCGGCAGCTGCAGCGAAATCTTTAAAAAGATTATAGGTTAATCAGAATATTCCCATCAGAATCGACGGTTCCGCTAACCACCTGCCCTGAAGACATTCTGACGCGGGCATTTTGCGCTACCGCGGCATTGTTTAACGCTTTCCCTTCACTGTTGATACTGAAGCCATCTCCATTGGCCACCACCATCACCTGTTGACCCGCCTTGACGCGCCACGCCTGGCGCAGCATCGATAGCTGTATCGGCTGACCCGGTGCGACATCACGCAGGCTGACGGCGTCCTGCGCCTGGTTAATTTCAAGCATTGTCCGTGGCGGCAGCTGATCCAGACGGCCACGTTTCAACGTCACGCTGTTGGCCTGCAGTGCGGTACCCCGGGCAATGGGGACAGCGGCGACAACATAATTGCCTGTCGCCTGGACTGCAACCTGTAAATACCGTTTTTCGTTGGCGCAGCGTGCCAGCACGTTCACGTTTCCCCACAGTCTGGTGGTGCCGGTCACGGTAAATGACGGCTGCTCACAGGAGGGATACAGATTTGGTGGCGTGCGTACCGTGACGACAACTTCATCGCTAAAGCCCGCCAGCTTCTGGGCAAAAAAGGTGTTTAGCTGATCCTGTAAACCATCCGCCTGCACCAGGGGGCTAAAAAGCAAGAAAGCTGCCATCAGGCCACGTTTTAACGTTTGCATCGCAAGTTCCACCGTTTCCAGAATTGAGTGAATTCTACCTGCAGTGGTTTTTCATCAACGCAATAAATAGCGACGCATTTTGCGCTTATTCCGTCGATAAGGCGGATGGGTTGAGATTTAAGCTGTGAACTGAAATTTTGCCATCAGCGGAGGAGACATGCTCGATAAACTCGACGCCGCGTTACGTTTTCAGCAGGAAGCGCTCAATTTACGTGCCCAGCGGCAGGAAATTTTAGCCGCCAATATCGCTAACGCCGATACGCCAGGGTATCAGGCGCGCGATATTGATTTTTCCAGTGAGCTTAAAAAAGTGATGGAGCGTGGACGCGCAGAAGGGAGCAGTGTCGCGCTCGCGCTGACCTCCTCACGTCATATTCCCGCTCAGACGATGACCGCACCAACGACCGATTTGCTTTATCGCATTCCCGACCAGCCTTCACTCGACGGTAACACCGTGGACATGGACCGGGAGCGTACACAGTTTGCCGATAACAGCGTGAAGTACCAGACAGGCCTGACCGTTCTCGGCGGACAAATCAAAGGCATGATGAACGTCCTGCAGGGGGGCAACTGATAAATGGCCTTGCTGAATATTTTTGATATCGCCGGCTCGGCGCTTACCGCGCAGTCCAAACGTCTGAACGTAGCCGCCAGTAACCTGGCGAACGCCGACAGCGTGACCGGACCAGACGGTCAGCCTTATCGTGCGAAACAGGTCGTCTTTCAGGTCGATGCGGCGCCAGGCGCGGCCACCGGCGGTGTGAAAGTCTCTGATGTGGTTGAGAGCCAGGCACCGGACAAGCTGGTGTATGAGCCTGGCAACCCGCTGGCGGATGCGAACGGTTACGTAAAAATGCCTAACGTGGATGTGGTGGGTGAGATGGTGAACTCCATGTCGGCGTCACGCAGTTACCAGGCAAACGTCGAAGTGCTTAATACCGTGAAGAGCATGATGCTCAAAACACTCACTCTCGGCCAGTAAAGGAGACATGCATGTCCATCGCCGTAAATGTGAATGATCCCACGAACTCAGGTGTTAATGGCGCCAAAAGTTCGACGGGTTCCAACGCCCTGACGGGCAGTAACGCGTCCGATCTGCAGAGCAGCTTTCTGACGCTGCTGGTGGCGCAGCTGAAGAACCAGGATCCCACCAATCCGATGCAGAACAACGAGCTGACCACGCAACTGGCGCAGATCAGTACCGTCAGCGGCATTGAAAAACTCAACACTACCCTTGGCTCCGTTTCCGGTCAGATTGACAACAGCCAGTCTCTGCAGGCTGCGAATCTGATTGGTCATGGGGTGATGATCCCGGGGACCACGATCCTTGCCGGCACCAGCACTACCGAGGGGACGTCAACCACGACCACCACGCCGTTTGGCGTTGAATTGCAGCAGCCGGCTGACAAAGTGACTGCGACGATCAGCGATGCGAGCGGGGCAGTGGTACGCACCATTGAGATTGGTGAGCTGAAGGCAGGCGTACACACCTTTACCTGGGACGGCAGCCTGACCGACGGCACGAAAGCACCAAACGGTTCTTACAAAGTGGCGATCAGCGCCAGCAACGGAACCACCCAACTGGTGGCGCAGCCGCTGCAGTTCGCGCTGGTTCAGGGCGTGATTAAAGGCGCCGGCGGTAACAAACTGGATTTGGGTACCTCGGGTACCACCACGCTCGACGAAGTTCGGCAGATTATCTAAGCCTTAACACTTATCAGGAGTAAGTCATGGCCTTTTCTCAAGCGGTCAGCGGCCTGAATGCTGCGGCCACCAACCTGGATGTCATTGGCAACAACATCGCCAACTCCGCGACCTATGGTTTTAAATCCGGTTCTGCCTCATTTGCAGATATGTTTGCCGGTTCCAAAGTGGGTCTGGGCGTGAAAGTTGCGGGCATCACTCAGGACTTTACCGACGGTACGACGACCAACACCGGTCGTGGTCTGGACGTCGCCATCAGCCAGAACGGTTTCTTCCGTATGGTCGATTCCAACGGCTCTGTGTTCTACAGCCGTAACGGTCAGTTCAAACTGGACGAAAACCGTAACCTGGTGAACATGCAGGGTCTGCAATTAACCGGTTATCCTGTTGCAGGTACCCCGCCAACGGTTCAGACCGGCGCTAACCCGCAGGCGATCAATATCCCAACGACCTTGATGGCGGCGAAATCCACCTCCACCGCGTCCCAGCAGATCAACCTGAACTCTACTGACACCGCGCCAACCACGGCCTTTGATCCGACCAACCCTGACAGCTACAACAAAAAAGGGACGGTGACGGTCTTTGACAGCCAGGGTAATGCGCACAACATGAACCTGTTTTACGTTAAAGACGCGACTCCGGCAAACTCCTGGAAAGTCTATGCCCAGGACGGCAGCGTTGCAGGAAGCACGCCATCCCTGGCGACCACGCTGACCTTCAACACCAGCGGCGTACTGATCGGCGGCGGCAGCATCAATATCACTACCGGCACCGTTCCAGGTGCAACGCCAGCCACGTTTGCGATGAGCTTCGCCAATTCCATGCAGCAGAACACCGGCGCGAATAACATCGTGGCAACCAACCAGAACGGTTACAAACCGGGAGACCTGGTAAGCTACCAGATCAACGACGACGGCACCGTGGTGGGTAACTACTCCAACGAACAGACCCAGGCTCTGGGCCAGATCGTGCTGGCTAACTTCGCCAACAACGAAGGTCTGAAGTCTGAAGGCGATAACGTCTGGTCTGCCACCCAGTCTTCCGGCGTGGCGCTACTGGGTACCGCGGGCTCCGGTAACTTCGGTACGCTGACCAACGGTGCGCTGGAAGCGTCTAACGTGGATCTGAGTAAAGAGCTGGTGAACATGATCGTCGCGCAACGTAACTATCAGTCGAACGCGCAGACCATCAAAACCCAGGATCAGATCCTCAACACGCTGGTTAACCTGCGTTAAGCGGCTGACAGGAAAGCGCAATGGATCACGCAATATATACCGCGATGGGCGCGGCAAGCCAGACGCTCAATCAGCAGGCTGTTACTGCCAGCAACCTGGCAAACGCCTCTACACCGGGCTTTCGTGCGCAGCTTAATGCGCTGCGTGCGGTCCCGGTGGAAGGGCTCTCCCTGCCGACGCGTACGCTGGTTACGGCCTCTACGCCGGGTGCGGATATGACGCCAGGCCAGATGGATTACACCTCACGCCCGCTGGATGTTGCCCTGCAACAGGACGGCTGGCTGGCGGTGCAGACCGCTGACGGCGGTGAAGGATATACCCGTAACGGTAACATCCAGGTGAGTGCCACGGGCCAGCTGACGATTCAGGGGCATCCGGTAATGGGTGAAGCGGGTCCGCTGACGGTGCCGGAAGGGTCTGAGCTGACTATCGCGGCCGACGGGACCATTTCGGCATTGAACCCGGGCGATCCGGCCAATACCGTTGCGCCCGTCGGGCGTCTGAAGCTGGTGAAGGCGGAAGGCAAAGAGGTGCAGCGTGGCGATGACGGAATGTTCCGTCTGACCCAGGCGACCCAGGCCACTCGGGGTGCCACGTTACAGGCCGATCCGAGCATCCGCGTGATGTCCGGCGTTCTGGAAGGCAGTAACGTCAAGCCGGTCGAAGCGATGACCGACATGATCGCCAGTGCCCGTCGTTTTGAAATGCAGATGAAGATTATCAGCAGCGTTGATGAAAACGCGGGCAAGGCTAACCAACTTCTGGCTATGAGTTAACAGGACTCCTTATGATCAGTTCTTTATGGATCGCGAAAACTGGCCTGGACGCGCAGCAAACCAATATGGATGTGATTGCCAACAACCTGGCAAACGTCAGCACCAATGGTTTCAAGCGTCAGCGTGCCGTTTTCGAAGATTTGCTTTATCAAACCATCCGCCAGCCGGGAGCGCAGTCTTCTGAACAAACGACGCTGCCATCCGGCCTGCAGATTGGTACCGGTGTTCGTCCGGTAGCCACCGAGCGTCTGCACAGCCAGGGCAACCTGTCTCAGACCAACAACAGCAAAGACGTGGCAATCAAAGGCCAGGGGTTCTTCCAGGTGCAGTTACCTGACGGTACTTCTGCCTATACCCGCGACGGATCGTTCCAGGTCGATCAGAATGGCCAGCTGGTGACGGCGGGTGGTTTCCAGGTTCAGCCTGCGATTACCATCCCGGCGAATGCCCTGAGTATTACTATCGGGCGTGACGGCGTGGTGAGTGTGACGCAGCAGGGGCAGGCCGCACCTGTTCAGGTTGGACAGCTGAACCTAACCACCTTCATGAACGACACCGGTCTGGAAAGCATTGGTGAGAACCTCTACACCGAAACGCAATCCTCCGGTACGCCAAATGAAAGCACCCCGGGCCTCAACGGTGCGGGTCTGTTGTATCAGGGTTATGTGGAAACCTCGAACGTGAACGTTGCGGAAGAGCTGGTGAATATGATCCAGGTCCAGCGCGCGTATGAAATTAACAGTAAAGCAGTGTCGACGACCGACCAGATGCTGCAGAAACTGACGCAACTCTAAGGTGTAGCCCGGTGCGGTCAACGCCGCGCCGGCTCCCTGTTTTCGAAGATGAAGGCAATGCAAAAAAACGCGGCGTTTCGTTATCCGATACTGACTGTTCTGGCTGTCACCCTCAGCGGGTGTGCCTTGATCCCGTCTAAACCTTTAGTGCAGGGTGCGACTACCGCCCAACCCGTTCCTGGCCCGGCGCCAGTGGTGAACGGCTCCATTTTCCAGACCGCGCAGCCAATCAATTATGGCTATCAACCGCTGTTTGAAGATCGCCGCCCGCGTAATGTCGGCGATACGTTGACCATTGTGCTGCAGGAAAACGTCAGCGCGAGCAAGAGCTCGTCGGCGAATGCCAGCCGCGATGGCAAAACCAATTTCGGTTTCGATACCGTTCCACGCTATCTGCAGGGCCTGTTCGGCAATGCGCGTGCTGATGTCGAGGCCTCTGGCGGCAATACCTTTAACGGTAAAGGTGGCGCGAATGCCAGCAATACCTTTAGCGGCACGCTGACGGTGACGGTTGACCAGGTGCTGGTTAACGGCAATTTACACGTTGTGGGTGAAAAACAGATCGCCATCAATCAGGGCACTGAGTTCATTCGTTTCTCGGGCGTGGTTAATCCTCGCACCATCAGCGGCACCAACACCGTTCCGTCCACCCAGGTGGCGGATGCGCGCATCGAGTACGTCGGTAACGGCTACATCAATGAAGCGCAAAATATGGGTTGGCTGCAGCGTTTCTTCCTTAACTTATCGCCGATGTAAGCGAGGTGACCCATGTTTAAATCGATCTTCGCCGTGGCGCTGGCGCTGGTGGCAACGTTTGCCCAGGCTGACCGTATTCGCGATCTCACCAGCGTACAGGGCGTACGCGAAAACTCGCTGATTGGCTATGGCCTGGTGGTGGGTCTGGACGGAACGGGCGACCAGACCACCCAGACGCCATTCACGACTCAAAGTTTGAACAACATGCTTTCCCAGCTCGGTATTACCGTCCCGGCGGGAACCAACATGCAGCTGAAAAACGTGGCCGCGGTCATGGTCACCGCCTCCTACCCGGCGTTCGCGCGCCAGGGGCAGACAATTGATGTCGTGGTCTCGTCAATGGGTAACGCCAAAAGCCTGCGTGGCGGCACGCTGCTGATGACTCCGCTGAAAGGGGTCGACAGCCAGGTTTATGCGCTGGCGCAGGGGAACATTCTTGTCGGCGGTGCCGGCGCGTCTGCGGGCGGCAGCAGTGTGCAGGTGAACCAGCTGAACGGCGGGCGTATCACCAATGGTGCGATCATTGAGCGTGAACTGCCGACCCAGTTTGGCGCAGGCAACACCATTAACCTGCAGCTGAATAATGAAGACTTCACGATGGCGCAGCAGATTGCCGACACCATCAACCGTAGCCGCGGCTATGGCAGCGCCACGGCGCTGGATGCCCGTACCGTGCAAATCCGTACTTCTACCGGCAGCAGCAACCAGGTCCGTATGCTGGCTGATATCCAGAATATGGAAGTGAATGTTCCGGTTCAGGATGCCAAAGTGATTATCAACTCGCGCACCGGTTCGGTCGTAATGAACCGCGAAGTGTCGCTCGACAGCTGTGCCGTGGCGCAGGGTAACCTCTCCGTGACGGTTAACCGTTCCGCCAACGTCAGCCAGCCTGATACCCCGTTCGGGGGTGGCCAGACCGTGGTGACGCCACAAACGCAGATTGATTTGCGCCAGAGCGGTGGGTCGCTGCAGAGCGTACGCTCCAGCGCGAACCTCAATAGCGTGGTTCGGGCCCTGAATGCCCTGGGGGCGACGCCGATGGATCTGATGTCGATTCTGCAATCCATGCAAAGCGCGGGCTGTCTGCGCGCCAAACTGGAAATCATCTGATGCTGACCGATAGCAAGCTGTTGACCGGTGCTGCCTGGGATGCCCAGTCGCTCAACGAACTGAAAACCAAAGCAGGTAAGGACCCGGCGGCGAATATCCGCCCGGTCGCCCGCCAGGTGGAAGGGATGTTTGTACAGATGATGCTGAAAAGCATGCGTGAAACCCTGCCGAAAGACGGGATGTTCAGCAGTGATTCAACCCGTCTTTACACCAGCATGTATGACCAGCAGATTGCGCAGCAGATGACCGCCGGGAAAGGCCTCGGTCTGGCTGATATGATTGTCAAACAGACCGAAGCCGCGCAGGGCATCCAGCCGGATGATAAGCCACAGCAGGTGCCGATGAAGTTCGACCTGCAAACGGTGACCAGTTATCAGAATCAGGCCCTGACGCAGATGGTGCGCAAAGCCGTACCGAAGGCCACGAGTACCAGCGATGAGCCACTTTCTGGCGACAGCAAAGACTTCCTGGCGCAGCTCTCGCTGCCGGCACGTCTTGCCAGTGAACAGAGCGGCGTGCCTCACCACCTGATCCTCGCGCAGGCGGCGCTGGAGTCCGGCTGGGGTCAGCGGCAGATCCGTAAAGAAAACGGCGATCCGAGCTTTAACATCTTCGGCGTGAAGGCCACGTCGAGCTGGAAGGGGCCGACCACCGAGATCACCACCACTGAATATGAAAACGGTGCGGCGGTGAAGGTTAAAGCCAAATTCCGCGTCTATAGCTCCTATCTGGAAGCCTTATCCGACTATGTGGGCCTGTTGAGCCGAAATCCGCGTTACACCGCCGTTACACAGGCGGCAACCGCGGAGCAGGGCGCTCAGGCACTGCAGAACGCGGGCTACGCCACCGATCCGAACTATGCGCGTAAGCTCACCAGCATGATTCAGCAGCTGAAATCGATGGGCGAGAAGGTCAGTAAATCCTATAGCACAGATATCGAAAATCTGTTCTGAAAGTTCTCAAGTCCCGGTGGAGGCTGCCGATAACCTTCATCAGGACTCGTGTCTGAACGTATAAAAGGAACCCCCATGTCCAGTTTGATTAACAGTGCCATGAGTGGCCTCAGTGCTGCGCAGTCGGCACTCAATACCGTCAGTAATAATATTTCAAGCTATAACGTGGCAGGTTATACCCGCCAGACGACAGTGCTGGGCGCGTCGAACAGCACGCTGACCGGCGGTGGCTGGGTAGGTAACGGGGTTTATGTCTCCGGTGTCCAGCGTGAGTATGATGCATTCATTACCAACCAGCTGCGCGCCGCGCAGACCCAGAGCAGCGGCCTGACTACGCGCTATCAGCAGATGTCAAAAATCGACGATGTGCTCTCGGATACCACCAACTCGCTCTCTACCACGCTGCAGGACTTCTTCAAAAGTCTGCAGACGCTGGTGAGCAACGCGGAAGATCCGGCTGCGCGCCAGACGGTGCTGGGCAAAGCGGATGGCCTGGTCAATCAGTTTAAAACCAACGATCAGTATCTTCGCGATCAGGATTCTCAGGTGAATACCGCGATTTCTGCCAGCGTCGATCAAATTAATAACTACGCCAAACAGATTGCGAACCTGAACGATCAGATTTCCCGTCTGACCGGCGTGGGTGCTGGCTCATCACCAAATGACCTGCTCGATCAACGCGATCAGCTGGTGAGCGAACTGAATAAAATTGTCGGTGTTGAAGTTTCTGTGCAGGATGGCGGCACGTATAACGTCTCATTTGGCACCGGTTACAGCCTGGTACAGGGGAGCAAAGCGAACCAGCTGGCTGCGGTGAATTCCAGCGCAGACCCAACCCGTACAACGCTGGCCTATACCGATGACGTTTCCGGGAATATCGAAATTCCTGAGAAGCTGATTACCACCGGCACCCTTGGCGGTTTACTCACCTTCCGCTCTGAAGATCTGGATAAAGCGCGTAATAGCCTTAACCAGATGGCGCTGGCCTTTGCTGACGCGATGAACAAGCAGCATGAAGCGGGTTTTGATGCTAACGGCGATGCTGGCGGCAAGCTCTTTGACTTTGGCTCGCCTGCGGTTGTGTCCAACAGCAAGAATTCAGGTACCGCCGCGCTGACAGCCTCCGTGGCTGACAGTACTAAAGTCCAGGCAACCGATTATAAGCTGCAGTTCAACGGAACCGACTGGACCATTACGCGTACGTCGGATAAGACCAGTTTCACGATGAGTCCGGATGCGAGCGGCAATCTGTCTTTCGACGGCCTGAATGTCAACGTGAGCGGTACCGCGAATAACAAAGACAGTTTTGTTGTGAAGCCCGTTTCTGATGTCATCGTAAACATGGAACTCAAGTTTAATGATGAGTCCAAACTGGCGATGGCATCGACAAGCGCCGGTGGCGAAAGTGACAACCGCAACGGTCAAAAATTGCTGGATCTGCAAAATAGCAAGCTTGTCGGCGGGAATAAGTCTTTCAATGATGCTTATGCTTCCCTCGTCAGTACCGTTGGTAGCTCAACAGCGGCACTGAAAACCAGCAGCGAAACGAAAGCGAATGTAGCGACGCAGTTAACCAAACAGCAGCAGTCGATCTCAGGGGTAAACCTTGACGAAGAGTACGGCAATTTGCAGCGCTATCAGCAGTATTACCTCGCTAATGCGCAGGTTCTACAAACTGCCAGCTCGCTCTTTGATGCAATCATTAATATTCGCTAAGGCTGAGGTGAAACATGCGTATTAGCACCCAGATGATGTACGACCAAAACATGCGCGGGATCACCGATTCCCAGAGCAAGTGGTTGAGTTATGGTGAACAAATGTCCACCGGCAAGCGTGTCAATCGCCCGTCGGACGATCCCATCGCGGCGTCGCAGGCTATTGTTCTGTCGCAATCACAGTCACAAAATAGCCAGTTTGCGTTGGCAAGATCGTTCGCATCACAAAAAGTTTCTCTCGAAGATAATGTGCTTAACCAGGTCACTGCCGCTATCACCAGTGCTAAAGAGAAATTAGTCTATGCCGGAAACGCAACCTTAAGTGATGACGATCGCCTGTCGCTGGCGAGCGATTTGCAAGGTATTCGCGACCAATTGATGAACCTTGCAAACACCGCGGATGGTAATGGTCGGTTTATTTTTGCCGGCTTTAAGACTGAAGTGCCACCGTTTGATTCCGTTACCGGTGATTACAAAGGCGGTACTGAGGCTATTTCGCAGCAGGTTGATACCGCGCGTAATATGGTCATTAGCCACACGGGTCAGCAGATCTTCGAAAGCATCACCAGTAACGCCAAAGAACTGCCTGGTGGCGGATATGGCGAGACGAACATGTTCAAGATCCTCGATACGGCGATTACCGCGCTTAAGGTTCCCGTCGATACCGACTCTGCTGCAGCTGAAGCACAGGGGAAAATCATTTCTGATGCTCAAACCGGCATCACAAACACCCAGAACAACATTCTTACTGTCGCTGCTGATGTAGGTACCAAGATGAACGAGCTTGAAAAGCTGGATAACCTTGGTGACGATCGTGCACTGGGCCAGACTAAGCAGATGAGCGACTTGGTTGATGTGGACTGGAACGCAGCGATCTCCTCTTACACCATGCAGCAGGCCGCTCTGCAGGCATCTTATAAAGCCTTTAGCGATATGCAGGGCATGTCCCTGTTCCAGCTGAACAGATAACATCTTGACCTCTTGGAACATGTCTTGAAACTGGGCATGTTTTACTGCCCAATCCGTGTGGATTGGGCATTTTTTTTACGCGATCTCTGCCGGTGCGGAGGCGACGCGTGCACTTTCAATCAGACGTATTGCCAGCGCAATGACACCGCATACCGTTGCCAGGGCAACCACGCCCGTCCAGCCAGCCAGCGTGTAGATTTTACTCCCCGCAGCCGAACCTAACGCCATGCCGATAAACACCACCGTAAAGAGCAGGGCGTTAAGACGCCCCCTGGCCTGAGGCTCAAGGCTATAGACCAGATTCTGGTGCGCCACCAGACTGGACTGCAGGCCCAGATCAAACCCGATGGCTGAGACTGCAATCAGAATCAGTTGTCCATGAAGACCCAGCGCGGGCATCAGGAACATCAGGGCAAACGAGACGGTAACCAGTGCTGCGCCAAGCTGCGTGACTTTTCCGGCGCCCAGCTTGTCCGCCAGACCTCCCGCCAGCGGGGCGGCTAAGGCCCCCGCGGCCCCGGCAATACCAAAACCACCCGCGACGGCGCTCCCCAGATGATAGCGCTCCAGCAGCATGACCGCCAGCGTTGACCAAAAGGCGCTAAAGGCAATCGACAGAAAACCCTGTGCCAGTGCTGCACGACGCAGAGCCGGATAACGACGCCACAGATGTTCCATTGAGCGCATCAGGGCGGGATAGCTCAGCGTGGAGTGAATGGCAAAACGCGGGAGTACCCGCCACATCACCGCCCCAATAAATGCGATGCTTACAGCGGCCAGCTGATACATGACGCGCCAGCCAAAAGCTTCACCCACCACACCGCTGACGGTTCGCGACAGCAAGATGCCCATCAGCAACCCTGTCATCACGGTTCCCACGGTTTTTCCCTGTTTCCCTTCGGGGGCGAGGATAGCCGCTGCGGGAACGATATCCTGTGCCATGGTCGCGGCCATGCCAATCAGCAGGCTTGCCAGCAGCAGTGAGTGCTGCTGCCCGGTCAGGCTGCAGCCCAGCAGAAACAGTGCCAGGGCGGCGCTTTTTATCAGGATTAACGTCCTGCGATCGTGACGATCGCCAAGCGGCAACAGAAACAGAATACCGAGCGCGTAGCCTGCCTGGGTCAGCGTCGGGACCAGCCCCATCCCTTCAATACTAAGATGAAGGTCGGCGCCTATCAGCGGCAGCAGCGGTTGCGCGTAGTAAATGGATGCGACGCTAAAGCCAGCCCCCAGAGCCAGCATAAAAATCACCCAGCGACTGGCGGCATGGGGAGCAGTTGTTGTGTTCATAAGACGTTCCTCACTCATAGTGTGCCGCTATTTTTTATCACTACGCCTTGCGACGGTAGAGGGCCTGGTGGTAAAACGCTTATACGTTTGGCGTATAGCAGGGAAAATGATGAAGCGAGTTGAGCGTATAGACAGGGTTGAACTCATGCGCACATTTGTTCGTATTGTGGAAAGCGGATCGCTATCCGGGGCGGCAAGACTGCTTGCGACGAGCCAGGCCACGGTGAGCCGCCGTCTTCAGTCTCTGGAAACGCTGCTGGGGGTACGGCTTTTATTGCGAACCACCCATGCAACAAAACTTACCGATGACGGCGAGCGCTGCTATCAACATGCCCGGCGGGTCATTGATAGCTGGCTGGCACTGGAAGATGAAATCGGCCAGACGGAGGACGAGCCGGTTGGGGTGTTACGGGTACGTGCACCGCACGCCTTTGGGCAGGATCAGCTTCTGAGACCGTTAACGGAGTTTTTGCAGCGTTATCCTCAGCTGTCGGTGGAGTGGATGCTCAACGATAAGTCGGTGGATTTTCTGAGCGACAATCTGGATTGTGCTATTCGAGTTGGCGCAGAGGTGGATCCGGCAACCGTCTCCGTGCTGCTGGCGGAAGTGCCACGCTGTGTGGTGGCTTCGCCTGCGCTGCTGGACCAGTTTGCGCCGATTCACACACCGGAGGATCTGCAGGCGCTTCCCTGGATTGCCATCAGCACGTTCTATCAGCGACATGTGGAGTTGTGGGATGATCTTGCGCAGGTAAAACGCATCTCCATTGCGCCACGGTTAAGTACGGATAGCCTGCATGTTGCGCGCAATACCGCCCTGACAGGGTTAGGGGTGGCGATGGTTTCAAGCTGGACGGTCAAGCAGGATATCCAGGAAGGGCGCTTAGTGCATTTGCTTCCACAGTGGCAGCCCGCCGCGCTCCCGGTTCATCTGGTTTATCCGTGGTCGCGTTATTATCCGGCGCGTTTACGCCGTTTTCTGGAGATGATGAAGAGGGTGATGCCGGACATTGCGGGTATGAGAAAGCCGGCACGCGAGCAATAAAAAAGCCGACCCGAAGGTCGGCTTTTTACGCTATGTGTCGTTACTCAACAGACTGCGGACGGGTAGCCGGTGCCGTCGCCTGATGCGTTGCACTGTGGCCACCGGCAGAGCCTTTACCGTCAAAGTTGAACGCAGGGCGGACCCAGTCACTGTGACGCGGCGCTTCCGGCACATATTCCGGCGCTGGTGCACGAGTCATCGGGGCTGTCGCAACGTGAGCAGGGGCCGGCGCTGTGATTACCGGCTCGGCTTTCACTTCTGGCTCTTCTGCTTTCGCGGCTTCACGCACTGGTTCGACGTCAATTTCAACGTCCTGAACCACGTCTTCAGTCACGGTTTCGACAACCACGTCCGGGGTCTCTTCTACCGCTGCTGCTGGCTGAACCTCAGCAACAACGTCTTCAGCGACCACGGTGTCTTCTTCAGCAATAAGCTGCGGTGCGGCGTCAACCGGCGCGGCAATCACTTCTGGGTGCGTGGTTTCAACGTCTACTGCATGAGGCGCTTCTGACTCAACGGCCTGTGGCTCAACCACGATAGCGGCTTCATTTACCGCTTCTTCAGTTGCGGCTACCGGGGCAATCACCTCTTCGGTGACAGCCTGTTCTTCCACAACCTGCTCCTGACGAGCAACCGGGTAGCGGATCCAGACTTTACCGGATGCCATTTCAGGAGACGCGCACGCCACGGTTAATGGCATTGGCGACTGTGTCGGGTAACGCTCATCGCGATAACGACGACGACGTTGACCGCTGACGCGCAGGTGACGCGGAGAGCGGCGTGAACGACGTGGCATACCCGCGTTATCACGGCCTTCACCGTTATCGTCTTGCTCAGCGTTGTTTTCGACGACGGCCGGCAGATCCACTTTCGCCAGTTGAGTGCCTGGTGCAGTGTCACTTGCTTCTGCAGGGATGATGACGGTCTCTTCTACCGGCAGGGCACCTACACGCACTTTCTGTGACAGCTGACGCTGCTTACGACGCGGCATAACCTGAGTACGTTCTTCCTGCTCGCTATCCTGCTGTTCAACAGGCTCTTCACGGTTCAGGTTTTTGACTTCCTGCTGCGCCTGGCGCTTCTCGTCGTTACGACGACGGCTACGCTCACGGCGTGGCTGCTGCTCGTCGCGCTGTTTGCTCTTCTCAGACTCATCGCCCGCCTGCTGGCGAATTTCACGATCTTCAACATTCTGCGGTTGCTTCTCGCGACGGTTGCGACGGTTGTCTTCGCGTTGCTCACGACCCTCATTATTGTCCGAACGGTTGTCACGGCGTTCGTTACGGTCATTACGATCGTTACGGTCACGGCGGTTGTTCTGACGTTTACGACGGTCCTGCTGACGTTCAGGTTTCGCTTCTTTCGGTGCTTCTTTCGGTTGCTCAGGCTGCTGGACTTCTTCGCCTGCAAACATCTTCTTCAGCGCACCGAAGAGGCGGCTCAGCAGACCCGGTTGTTCTGGCTGGGCTTTGACCGCAACGGCTTCTGGTTTTTGCGCCACCGGTTTGGTCACGGGTTTTTCCAGTGCCGTTTCTGGCGGAGCTTCAGGCATGATGAAGGTCGCTAAGGCTGGCTGCTCTGGCAGTTTGCGCTCGGCAGGTTCTTCATCGGAAGGCAGCGCCATCTCTTCTTCATGCAGCTTAGGCAGCAGATAGCTGAGCGTGCTGGTCTCTTCACCCTTACGGACACGCAGCACGTGGTAGTGCGGGGTTTCCATCTGATCGTTAGGCACGATGATGCAGCGAACATCGCCCTGGCGTGATTCAATTGCGCTGACGGCTGCACGTTTTTCGTTCAGCAGGTAGGACGCAATTGGCACGGGAACAATGGCATGAACCTCTTTGGTGTTCTCTTTCAGCGCTTCTTCTTCAATCAGACGCAGAATAGAGAGGGACAGAGATTCGTTATCACGAACGGTACCGGTACCGGAGCAGCGCGGACAGACGTGATGGCTGGATTCACCGAGTGAAGGGCTCAGACGCTGACGGGACATCTCCAGCAAGCCGAAGCGCGAGATATGGCTAATCTGGATACGAGCACGATCCTGACGTACCGCTTCGCGCAGACGGTTTTCAACCGCACGCTGGTGGCGAACAGGGGTCATGTCGATAAAGTCGATAACAATCAGACCACCCAGGTCACGCAGGCGGAGCTGGCGGGCGATTTCATCAGCGGCTTCAAGGTTGGTGTTGAAGGCGGTCTCTTCGATGTCACCGCCGCGCGTAGCACGTGCGGAGTTGATGTCGATGGCGGTCAGCGCTTCGGTCGTATCAATAACGATAGAACCACCGGATGGCAGACGCACTTCACGCTGGAAAGCGGATTCAATCTGCGATTCGATCTGATAATGGCTGAACAGCGGGATTTCACCGGTGTACAGTTTAATTTTGCTGGTGAAATCCGGACGACCCAGCGCAGCGATGTGCTGGCGCGCCAGCTCAAGCACTTTCGGGTTATCGATCAGAATCTCACCGATGTCCTGTCGCAGGTAGTCACGGAAGGCACGCACAATCACGTTGCTTTCCTGGTGAATCAGGAACGGCGCTGCGCGGCTTTCTGCCGCTTTCTGGATTGCTTCCCAGTGCTTCAGACGGAAGCTTAAGTCCCACTGCAGCGCTTCGGCAGATTTGCCGACGCCTGCGGTACGCACGATAAGCCCCATGCCGTCAGGCAGCTCAAGACTTGCCAGCGCTTCTTTCAGCTCGGTACGGTCATCACCTTCGATGCGGCGAGAGATACCACCGGCACGCGGGTTGTTTGGCATCAGGACCAGGTAACTTCCCGCAAGACTGATAAAGGTGGTCAGTGCGGCACCTTTGTTGCCACGCTCTTCTTTATCAATCTGAACAATGACTTCCTGACCTTCACGCAGCACATCTTTGATGTTTGGGCGGCCATGGGAGTTATAGTTTGCAGGGAAATATTCGCGGGCGATTTCTTTCAGAGGGAGGAAACCGTGACGCTCAGCACCGTAATCGACAAATGCAGCTTCAAGGCTTGGTTCAATGCGGGTGATTTTACCTTTGTAAATGTTCGCTTTTTTCTGTTCGTGTCCAGGACTTTCGATATCCAGATCGTACAGGCGCTGCCCATCCACAAGGGCGACACGCAACTCTTCTTGCTGAGTTGCGTTGATTAACATTCTTTTCATCGTAACTTACTCGTTATTCTTACATTGACGACAAAGCTGCGGGCAAGGTGACGCTTTCCGGGGTATGAACCGATGGCCTCGTGTCTATTCACGTCGCCAACCTCACGGTTGTCGCTCGCTTAAGAGGCGCAGAGTGTCGGTTGCCTGTATTTCATACGGAAACACAGCGCAATTATCAGGGGAATTGCCTGGGTAGAACTCTCCAGAGAACAATCCTTATACCGGGAAGTACTGCAACCCGCAGCCCGCTAACTGCCTGAAAGATCAATACGTCTTACGCCATTGCTGCGTGGATGATCGGTCAGACAAAATTGGTCATTCCGTCGAGATCCTTACTTAACCAGGATTTAACACGGAAAACGAGTTCATTATTCCACTGCTCGCCGGGTTATAGCAAGATGACTTTTACCAATTATCACCCGGTTACTCACAGTTTCTTCACTTCAAGGCGGTGATTGGTTTAATAACCACCAAATCGATTGCGTGAAACAGGGGACAGGCCGGATAAAAGTAAATATAAGCATAGAAAAATGAGTGGCGCTAATGGCTGACGATATTTAGAATCGCCAACCATGAAAACAGAGACTCCAGCCGTAAAAATGGTTGCCATCGCGGAAGATGACGCGGGGCAACGTATCGATAACTTTTTGCGCACCCAACTCAAAGGCGTGCCAAAGAGCATGATTTACCGCATCCTGCGCAAGGGTGAAGTGCGGGTTAACAAAAAACGCGTGAAGCCTGAGTACAAACTCGAAGCCGGTGATGAAGTGCGTATCCCGCCGGTCCGTGTTGCGGAACGCGAAGAAGAGGTCGTTTCACCCAGGTTGCAGAAAGTGGCCGCCCTGAGTGACGTTATCCTTTATGAGGATGATCATATCCTGGTGCTGAATAAACCGTCAGGTACCGCCGTCCATGGCGGGAGTGGTCTCAGCTTTGGCGTGATTGAAGGCCTGCGTGCGCTGCGCCCTGAAGCCCGTTTCCTTGAACTGGTTCACCGTCTCGATCGCGATACCTCCGGCGTGCTGCTGGTCGCAAAAAAACGTTCTGCGTTGCGTTCCCTGCATGAGCAATTGCGTGAAAAAGGGATGCAGAAGGATTATCTGGCGCTGGTTCGCGGCCACTGGCAGTCCCACGTTAAGGCGGTGCAGGCACCTTTGCTGAAGAATATTTTGCAAAGCGGTGAGCGCATTGTACGTGTGAATCAGGAAGGGAAGCCGTCTGAGACGCGTTTCAAAGTGGAAGAGCGCTATGCGTTCGCCACGCTGGTGCGCTGCAGCCCGGTAACCGGCCGTACCCACCAGATCCGCGTACATACGCAGTATGCCGGTCATCCGATCGCATTTGATGACCGCTATGGTGACAGGGAGTTTGATAAGCAGCTGGCGGGCACCGGGTTGTCACGCCTGTTCCTGCATGCGGCGGCACTGACGTTCACTCACCCGAATACCGGCGAAACAATTCGCATTGAAGCCCCCCTTGATGAGCAGTTAAAACGCTGCCTGAAGGTGCTGCGCGGCTGATTTGGCTGGCACTTACCGGCCTGAGGTCTCTCAGGCCGGTAAGTGATGCATCACCCGTAATACTCACATCTTCAGCGGATTACACTCCTCGCGTCTGAGCATCTGGCACAATGCTATCAGTGGCAACCCGACCAGCGTGTTCGGGTCACGTCCGTCCAGCTTGTCGAACAGGGCAATCCCCAGACCTTCACTTTTGAAGCTTCCGGCGCAATTGAGCGGTCGCTCCCGGCGCACATAGTCGGCGATTTCCTGCTCGCTAAGATGGCGAAAATGGACGTCGAAAGGTTCGCATTCGGTTTGCAGGTGACCCGAGGCGGAGTTGTAGAGTGCCAGACCCGTATAAAAGGTGACGATATTGCCCCGCGCTTGCATAAGCTGCTGGCAGGCATTCGCTTCAGTGTGCGGCTTTCCGGTGATAGCACCGTCCAGCACACAAACCTGATCGGAGCCTATAATCAAATGCGAAGGGTAGCGTGCGGCAAGTGATTGCGCTTTCTCCTTCGCAAGACGGGTGACCAGGTGACGTGGTGATTCGCCCGCCTGCGGCGTCTCGTCAACTTCCGGCGCCGCGCATTCAAACGGGATCCCGAGCTTTTCCAGCAACATTCGGCGGTAGGGTGAGGTGGAGGCAAGAACGAGATTTGGCATATTTTTATCACCAGATATAGCGTATCGATGCCAGCCATTTTAAACTACAGGCCGCAATGTGTGCGAATAATTGGCAAAAGGCAGCTGTGGTTGCCTTTTTCTTTGACTATATGACGTTACAAAGTTAATATGCGCGCCCTATGCAAAAGGTAAAATTACCCCTGACTCTTGATCCGGTTCGCACGGCTCAAAAACGCCTCGATTACGAAGGTATTTATACTTCCGATCAGGCTGAGCGTGTCGCCGAATCCGTAGTCAGTGTGGACAGTGATGTAGAATGCTCCATGTCGTTCGCTATCGATAACCAGCGTCTCGCCGTTTTAACCGGTGATGCAAAGGTGACGGTAACCCTCGAATGTCAGCGTTGCGGGAAACCGTTTGTACAGCATGTTCACACAACGTATTGTTTCAGTCCGGTCCGTTCTGACGAACAGGCTGAAGCACTCCCGGAAGCGTATGAACCGATTGAAGTTAATGAATTCGGTGAAATCGATCTTCTGGCTCTGGTTGAAGATGAAATCATCCTCTCCTTGCCAGTCGTTCCGGTGCATGAATCTGAACACTGTGAAGTGTCCGAGGCGGACATGGTCTTTGGGGAACTGCCTGATGAAGCGCAAAAACCAAACCCATTTGCCGTATTAGCCAGCTTAAAGCGTAAGTAATTGAGGAGTAAGGTCCATGGCCGTACAACAGAATAAACCAACCCGTTCCAAACGTGGCATGCGTCGTTCCCATGACGCGCTGACTGCAGTTACCAGCCTGTCTGTAGACAAGACTTCTGGTGAGAAACACCTGCGTCACCACATCACCGCTGACGGTTTCTACCGCGGCCGCAAGGTTATCACTAAGTAATCACGCGTCAGCGTGATTAGGCTTAGTGAGGATTTCCCCGTGCAAACGGGGAATTTACCGAACCAGGCTGTGACGATACCTTGACACGTCTAACCCTGGCGTTAGATGTCATGGGAGGGGATTTTGGCCCTTCCGTGACAGTGCCTGCAGCTTTGCAGGCACTGAATTCTAATTCGCAACTCACACTTCTTTTAGTCGGCAATCCCGACACAATCGCGCCATTACTTGCAAAAGCTGACTTCGAACAACGTTCGCGTCTGCAGATTATTCCTGCGCAGTCAGTTATTGCCAGTGATGCACGTCCATCGCAGGCGATTCGCAATAGCCGGGGCAGTTCTATGCGAATGGCGCTGGAGCTGGTGAAGGAAGGACGCGCGGAGGCTTGCGTCAGTGCGGGAAATACCGGCGCGCTGATGGGGCTGTCGAAATTGTTGCTCAAACCTATTGAAGGTATTGAGCGTCCGGCGCTGGTGACGGTATTACCGCATCAGCAGAAGGGCAAGACCGTGGTGCTCGATTTGGGTGCTAACGTCGATTGTGATAGTACAATGCTGGCTCAGTTTGCCGTGATGGGGTCGGTGCTGGCAGAAGAAGTGGTCGGGATAAACAATCCCCGTGTTGCGTTATTGAACATCGGTGAAGAAGAGACCAAAGGCCTGGACAGCATTCGCGAAGCTGCCGAATTGCTCAAACAGGTTCCCTCCATCAACTATATTGGTTATCTCGAAGCCAATGAGTTGCTGACGGGGAAAACGGATGTTCTGGTGTGTGATGGCTTCACCGGAAACGTAACGTTGAAGACCATGGAAGGGGTCGTGCGAATGTTTCTCTCACTGCTTAAATCGCAGGGAGAAGGCAAAAAAAGCGCCTGGTGGTTGATTTTATTAAAGCGTTGGTTACAAAAAAGCCTGACGCGGCGATTCAGTCACCTCAACCCCGACCAGTATAATGGCGCCTGTCTGTTAGGATTGCGCGGCATCGTGATTAAGAGTCATGGTGCCGCCAATCAGCGAGCATTTACTGTCGCCATTGAACAGGCAGTGCAGGCGGTGCAGCGACAAGTCCCTCAGCGGATTGCCGCTCGCCTGGAATCTGTATTAGCTAAAAGTGACTGAGCGTACATGTATACGAAGATTTTAGGTACCGGCAGCTACCTGCCAAAACACGTGCGTACCAACGCCGATCTTGAAAAAATGGTAGATACGTCTGACGAGTGGATTGTCACGCGCACAGGTATCCGTGAACGTCGTATTGCCGCGCCAGACGAAACCGTTTCGACCATGGGTTACGAAGCCGCGCAGCGTGCTATCGAAATGGCGGGCATTGATAAAGATCAGATTGGCTTGATCGTGGTTGCCACGACCTCTGCCACGCATGCCTTCCCAAGCGCAGCGTGCCAGGTGCAAAACATGCTCGGCATTAAAGGCTGCCCGGCATTTGACGTTGCCGCAGCGTGCGCAGGGTTCACCTATGCGCTGAGCGTTGCCGATCAGTATGTTAAATCCGGTGCCGTGAAATATGCGCTGGTCATCGGTGCTGACGTGCTGGCACGTACCTGCGATCCAACCGATCGTGGGACGATCATTATTTTTGGTGATGGTGCGGGCGCGGTACTGCTCGGTCAGTCCGAAGAGCCGGGCATCATCTCTACGCATCTGCATGCCGATGGCAGCTACGGCGAATTACTGACCCTGCCTAACGCCGATCGCGTTAATCCGGATAACGCTATTTACCTGACGATGGCGGGTAATGAGGTGTTCAAGGTGGCGGTGACTGAGCTTGCGCACATTGTCGATGAAACGCTGGAAGCGAATAACCTTGACCGCTCCGCTCTCGACTGGCTGGTGCCGCATCAGGCGAACCTGCGCATCATCAGCGCGACCGCTAAAAAGCTGGGCATGTCGATGGATAACGTTGTGGTGACGCTGGATCGTCACGGCAATACCTCTGCGGCGTCAGTACCGTGCGCATTTGATGAAGCGGTACGTGACGGACGAATCAAACGGGGCCAGTTGGTCTTGCTTGAAGCCTTTGGTGGCGGGTTCACCTGGGGTTCCGCGCTGGTTCGTTTCTAGTATAAGGATTAAATAATGACGCAATTTGCTTTTGTGTTCCCGGGCCAGGGTTCTCAGGCCGTTGGGATGTTGTCTGAAATGGCAGCAAAGTATCCGGTTATCGAAGAGACTTTCCGTGAAGCTTCCGCTGCGCTGGGTTATGATTTGTGGGCGCTGACCCAACAGGGACCGGCCGAAGAGCTGAACAAAACCTGGCAGACTCAGCCAGCGCTGTTGACGGCGTCCGTTGCGCTGTGGCGTGTCTGGCAGCAGCAGGGCGGTAAAGCGCCAGCGCTGCTCGCGGGCCATAGCCTGGGTGAATACTCTGCGCTGGTGTGTGCCGGTGTTATCGCGTTTGCTGACGCGGTGCGTCTGGTTGAACTGCGCGGTAAGTTCATGCAGGAAGCAGTACCTGAAGGCACCGGTGGCATGTCTGCTATCATCGGCCTTGATGATGCTGCGATTGCAAAAGCGTGTGAAGAATCCGCTGAAGGTCAGGTGGTGTCTCCCGTTAACTTCAACTCGCCAGGCCAGGTGGTTATCGCCGGTCATAAAGACGCGGTTGAACGTGCTGGTGCAGCCTGTAAAGCTGCAGGGGCGAAACGCGCTCTGCCGCTGCCCGTCAGCGTACCGTCCCACTGCGCACTGATGAAACCTGCTGCCGATAAACTGGCCGTTGAGCTTGAAAAAATTACTTTTAACACACCGACAATTTCCGTTGTGAACAACGTCGATGTGAAATGCGAAACCTCGCCGGACGCTATCCGTGATGCGCTGGTTCGCCAGCTCTACAGCCCGGTACAGTGGACCAAAACCGTTGAGTTTATGGCCTCTCAGGGCATTGAGCATCTGTATGAAGTCGGCCCAGGTAAAGTCCTCACCGGTCTGACAAAACGTATTGTTGACACCCTGACTGCTTCGGCAATTAACGAGCCGGACGCGATGTCAGCGGCACTCTCGCAATAAAAGAGGAATACCATGAGTTTTGAAGGAAAAATTGCCCTGGTCACTGGCGCAAGCCGCGGTATCGGGCGTGCAATTGCTGAAACACTGGTTGCGCGCGGCGCGAAAGTGATTGGT
The DNA here is from genome assembly GCF_047456135.1 of Enterobacter sp. BNK-18. NCBI lineage: Bacteria > Pseudomonadati > Pseudomonadota > Gammaproteobacteria > Enterobacterales > Enterobacteriaceae > Enterobacter > Enterobacter sp. BNK-18. Next base: position 936,351 of record NZ_CP179899.1, read on the forward strand.
ACAGCAACCAGCGAGAATGGCGCTAAGGCCATCAGCGAGTATCTGGGTGCGAACGGTAAAGGTTTGGTTCTGAATGTGACCGAACCTGCATCTATCGAATCTGTTCTGGAAAATATTCGCGCAGAATTTGGCGAAGTGGATATTCTGGTAAATAATGCCGGGATCACTCGTGATAACCTGTTAATGCGAATGAAAGACGACGAGTGGAACGATATCATCGAAACCAACCTGTCATCTGTATTCCGTCTGTCAAAAGCGGTAATGCGCGCTATGATGAAAAAGCGTCATGGTCGTATTATCACTGTCGGTTCTGTGGTTGGTACCATGGGAAATGCTGGTCAGGCTAACTACGCTGCGGCGAAAGCAGGTCTGATCGGTTTCAGTAAGTCGCTGGCACGTGAAGTTGCGTCCCGCGGTATTACTGTAAACGTTGTTGCTCCGGGCTTTATTGAAACGGACATGACGCGTGCGCTAACTGATGAGCAGCGTGCGGGTACGCTGGCAGCTGTTCCAGCGGGCCGCTTAGGCGACCCTAAAGAAATTGCCAGCGCGGTTGCATTTTTAGCCTCTGACGAAGCGGGTTACATCACTGGTGAGACCCTCCACGTCAACGGCGGGATGTACATGGTTTAATCACGATGAAAAATATTTGCGTTATTAGGGCGAATGGCCTCAAAATAACGTAAAATCGTGGTAAGAACTGCCGGGATTTAGTTGCAAATTTTTCAACATTTTATACACTACGAAAACCATCGCGAAAGCGAGTTTTGATAGGAAATTTAAGAGTATGAGCACTATCGAAGAACGCGTTAAGAAAATTATCGGCGAACAGCTGGGCGTTAAGCAGGAAGAAGTTGTGAACTCCGCTTCCTTCGTTGAAGACCTGGGCGCAGATTCTCTTGACACCGTTGAGCTGGTAATGGCTCTGGAAGAAGAGTTTGATACTGAGATTCCGGACGAAGAAGCTGAGAAGATCACCACCGTTCAGGCTGCCATTGATTACATCAACGGTCACCAGGCGTAAGTGAACATCTCCAGGCGGTCATTCGACCGCCTGAGTTTTATCTTTTTTGTCCCACGAATCCCTTTTTTATCCCTCCCTGGAGGACAAACGTGTCTAAGCGTCGTGTAGTTGTGACCGGACTTGGCATGTTGTCTCCTGTCGGCAATACCGTAGAGTCCACCTGGAAAGCTCTCCTTGCCGGTCAGAGCGGCATCAGCCTAATCGACCATTTCGATACTAGCGCCTATGCAACGAAATTTGCTGGCTTAGTAAAGGATTTTAACTGTGAAGAGATCATCTCGCGCAAAGAACAGCGCAAGATGGATGCCTTCATTCAATATGGAATTGTCGCTGGCGTTCAGGCCATGCAGGATTCTGGCCTTGAAATTACGGAAGAGAACGCAACCCGTATCGGTGCCGCTATCGGTTCCGGGATTGGCGGTCTGGGTCTGATCGAGGAAAACCATACATCTCTGATGAATGGCGGCCCACGTAAAATCAGCCCGTTCTTCGTTCCGTCCACGATTGTTAATATGGTGGCAGGTCATCTGACCATCATGTTCGGCCTGCGTGGGCCAAGCATTTCTATCGCTACCGCATGTACCTCTGGCGTGCATAACATCGGCCAGGCCGCGCGCATGATTGCGTACGGCGATGCAGATGCTATGGTTGCGGGCGGTGCGGAAAAAGCCAGTACTCCGCTAGGAGTGGGGGGCTTTGGTGCAGCGCGTGCGCTGTCTACCCGCAACGATAACCCGCAGGCGGCAAGCCGTCCGTGGGACAAAGACCGTGATGGTTTCGTGCTGGGTGACGGTGCGGGTATGATCGTACTTGAAGAGTACGAACATGCTAAAAAACGTGGCGCGAAGATTTATGCTGAAGTTGTCGGCTTCGGGATGAGCAGCGATGCATACCACATGACGTCACCACCAGAAAATGGTGCGGGCGCCGCGCAGGCAATGGCCAACGCGATTCGCGACGCGGGTCTTACCCCGGAGCACATCGGTTACGTTAACGCGCACGGTACTTCTACGCCTGCAGGCGATAAAGCAGAAGCTCAGGCTGTTAAGTCTATCTTCGGCGAATACGCCAGCCGCGTGCTGGTGAGCTCCACGAAATCCATGACCGGTCACCTGTTGGGTGCGGCGGGTGCAGTAGAGTCTATCTACTCTATCCTTGCGCTGCGCGATCAGGCTGTTCCGCCAACCATCAACCTGGATAATCCGGATGAAGGTTGTGACCTGGACTTCGTTCCTCACGAAGCGCGTCAGGTAAGTGGTATGGAGTACACCCTGTGTAACTCCTTCGGCTTTGGTGGTACTAACGGTTCACTGATCTTCAAAAAGATCTGAGCCTGACTGCATCATGGCGATAAAAAAAGGTCCGCTTGTCGGGCCTTTTTTATTAAGCCTAATCTTCTTGTCGGCTGCATGGCATCCTGCCAGACTAAATGCCCACGCATAAGGAGCCACCATGTTTTTAATCAATGGCCTTGAGCAAAACACGCTGCCTGCTGGTGACAGGGCAACTCAGTTTGGTGATGGCTGCTTTACGACAGCGCGCATTCTCGACGGCAATGTCTGCCTGCTCGAGGCGCACCTTCGTCGTCTTCAGCAGGGTTGTGAAGCCTTGATGATCCCCTTCACGCACTGGGACACATTGCGTCAGGAGATGTGCCATCTGGCGGCCGGGAAGCAAAGCGGTGTTCTGAAGGTGATTATCAGCCGCGGCAGCGGTGGCCGGGGATACAGCGGTTCAGCTTGCCAGCACCCAACGCGGATCCTTTCGGTGTCTGCCTGTCCTGCTCATTATCCGCGCTGGCGTGAAGAGGGCGTTACGCTGACGCTCAGCCCGGTACGTCTGGGGCGAAACCCCATGCTTGCCGGTATAAAACACCTCAATCGCCTTGAACAGGTACTGATTCGCACTCATCTTGAACAGACGGACGCTGATGAGGCGCTGGTTCTTGACAGCGAAGGGTTTATTACGGAATGCTGTGCGGCTAATTTACTCTGGCGGCAGGGGAACGATGTTTATACGCCGTCGCTCGAGCAGGCCGGCGTCAACGGGATTATGCGTCAGTTTTGTTTGCAGCAGCTGGCACACTCTGGCTTTCGCGTTGTCGAAGTGAGCGCGAGAGAAGAGGCGCTGCACCAGGCTGATGAAATTATCATCTGTAATGCGCTGATGCCGGTTGTACCCGTCCGCGCGTATGGTCAATACAGCTTGTCCTCGCGCGAGCTGTTTCAGTTTTTAGCCCCGATATGTGAGCAAACCCGATAGTCATGAAGAAAATGTTGCGCTTTGTCCTCCTCCTTATCGTTGCGCTGGGTCTTGCCGGCGGAGCGGGAGTGTGGAAAGTTCGTCAGCTGGCGAACAGTAAGATCCTGATTAAAGACGAGACGATTTTTACCCTGAAAGCGGGGACGGGCCGCCTGGCGCTTGGCGAACAGCTTTATGGCGACAAGATCATTAACCGTCCGCGCGTGTTTCAGTGGCTGTTACGTATCGAGCCTGAACTGTCTCATTTCAAAGCCGGTACCTATCGCTTTACGCCGGGGATGACCGTCAAAGAGATGCTTCAGCTGCTGGAAAGCGGTAAAGAAGCGCAGTTCCCGCTGCGTTTTGTTGAGGGGATGCGCCTGAGCGATTATCTCGAGCAGCTGCGCGATGCTCCGTACATTAAGCATACCCTGAAAGATGACCGCTATCAGACGGTGGCCGAGGTACTGAAATTTGAACACCCTGAGTGGGTGGAAGGCTGGTTCTGGCCAGACACATGGATGTACACCGCAGGCACGACCGATGTAGCTATCCTTAAGCGGGCGCATAAAAAGATGGTTGCAGCCGTCGATTCCGCCTGGGAAGGTCGCATGGACGGTCTGCCATACAAAGATCAAAACCAGTTTGTCACGATGGCCTCAATTATTGAGAAAGAGACGGCCGTCGCCGCCGAACGCGATCAGGTGGCATCGGTCTTCATTAACCGCCTGCGTATCGGCATGCGTCTGCAAACGGACCCCACCGTCATCTACGGAATGGGCGAGAGTTATACCGGTAAGATTTCAAGAAAAGATCTGGAGACGCCAACGGCGTATAATACCTACGTGATTAGCGGTCTGCCGCCGGGCCCGATTGCCACGCCGAGCGAGGCTTCCCTGCGTGCGGCTGCGCATCCTGCTAAAACACCGTATCTCTATTTTGTGGCTGATGGAAAAGGGGGGCATACCTTTAACACCAACCTTGCCAGCCACAATCGCTCCGTTCAGGACTATCTGAAGGCACTTAAGGAAAAAAATGCGCAGTAAATACATTGTCATTGAGGGACTCGAAGGGGCGGGTAAAACCACGGCCCGCAACGTGGTAGTGGATACGCTCAAATCGCTTGGCGTTGCGGACATGGTATTTACCCGCGAGCCCGGCGGTACGCAACTGGCCGAAAAGCTGCGAAGCCTGGTGCTGGATATCAAATCCGTAGGTGACGAGGTCATCACAGATAAAGCCGAAGTACTGATGTTCTACGCGGCGCGCGTGCAGCTGGTGGAGACGGTCATTAAACCGGCCCTGGCTAATGGCAAGTGGGTAATTGGCGATCGTCATGACCTGTCGACCCAGGCTTATCAGGGCGGTGGGCGTGGTATTGACCAGACGATGCTGGCCACGCTGCGCGATGCGGTGCTGGGTGATTTTCGCCCTGACCTGACGCTCTATCTGGATGTGACGCCGGAAGTGGGTCTCAAGCGCGCCCGTGCTCGCGGTGAGCTGGACCGCATTGAGCAGGAGTCCCTTGATTTCTTTAACCGTACCCGCGCGCGCTATCTGGAACTGGCGGATCAGGATGGCAGTATTCGCACCATTGATGCGACGCAATCCCTGGAAGAGGTCACCCGCGCTATTCAGAAGACGGTTACGCAGTGGCTACAGGAGCAACAGGCATGAAATGGTACCCATGGTTGCGCCCGCATTTTGAAAAGCTGATCGAAAGCTATCAGGCTGGTCGGGGGCATCATGCGTTACTGATTCAGGCACTGCCGGGAATGGGGGATGATGCATTGATTTACGCCATCACCCGCTTCCTGATGTGTCAGCAGCCGGAAGGGCACAAAAGCTGTGGTAAATGCCGTGGCTGCCAGTTAATGCAGGCGGGCACGCACCCTGACTATTACACGCTCGAGCCTGAGAAGGGCAAAAGCGCGCTCGGTATTGATGCCGTGCGTGAAGTCAGTGAAAAATTGTACGAACATGCGCGGCTCAGCGGCGCAAAAGTCGTCTGGCTCAAAGACGCAGCACAGCTTACCGAGGCGGCGGCGAATGCGCTGCTTAAAACGCTGGAAGAACCGCCGGAGAAAACGTGGTTCCTTCTCTCCTGTCGTGACCCGGGGCGTTTGCTGGCAACGCTGCGCAGCCGTTGTCGTCTTCATCACCTCGCGGTGCCTCAGGAATCATGGGCGTTGAGCTGGCTTGAACGAGAAGTGACAACGTCACAGGAAGGGGCGCTCTCTGCGTTGCGCCTGAGCAGCGGTGCGCCCGCGGCGGCGCTGGCATTACTGCAGCCAGAGGTCTGGTCACAGCGAGACGCGCTCTGCCGGGCCGTTGAGTCTTCCATCACCAGCCGCGACTGGCTAAGTTTATTGCCTGTGCTTAACGGCGAGCAGGCCGCGGAACGTCTGCACTGGCTGGCTTCCTTACTTCTGGATGCGCTCAAACTCCAGCAAGGGGCAACGCTACTGACCAACCCGGACGTCTGGCCGCTGGTTAACACGCTGGCGAACAGCCTGTCAGGCGCATCATTACACGCTATCCTTCACGATATCTGTCAGAGTCGTGAACAGCTTTTAACAGTGACCGGTCTTAATCGCGAGCTTTTACTGACCGACCAGTTGCTGCGTATCGAACATTACCTGCAACCAGGCGTGACACCGCCTGTTTCCCATCTCTGAGAGAGACATTATGTTTTTAGTCGACTCACACTGCCATCTTGATGGCCTGGATTATCAATCCCTGCATAAAAACGTGGACGACGTGCTGGCCAAAGCCGCTGCCCGTGATGTGAAGTTTTGCCTTGCCGTGGCGACAACGTTACCGGGGTATCGCGGCATGCGTGAGCTGGTGGGCGAGCGCGAGAACGTTGTTTTCTCCTGTGGCGTGCATCCGCTCAATCAGGATGAAGAGTATGACGTTGAGGAACTGCGCCGGCTGGCCACGGAAGAGGGCGTCGTGGCGATGGGGGAAACCGGGCTGGATTACTACTACACGCCGGAAACGAAACCGCGCCAGCAAGCGTCCTTCCGCCATCATATTCGCATTGGTCGCGAGCTCAACAAGCCGGTGATTGTCCATACCCGTGATGCGCGCGCCGATACGCTGGCGATCCTGAAGGAAGAAAAGGTGACGGATTGCGGTGGCGTACTACACTGTTTCACAGAAGACAGAGAAACAGCGGGTAAACTGCTTGATTTAGGGTTTTATATCTCGTTTTCGGGGATCGTGACTTTCCGTAACGCTGAGCAACTCCGCGAGGCTGCACGCTATGTTCCGCTCGATCGCATCCTCGTGGAAACAGACTCTCCGTATCTGGCACCGGTGCCGCATCGCGGTAAAGAAAATCAGCCAGCCATGACGAGAGACGTAGCCGAGTACATGGCCGTGCTTAAAGGCGTCAGCATTGAAGAGCTGGCCCGCGTCACGACGGACAACTTCTCTACGCTGTTCCATATCGACCCCGCCCGCCTGCAATCTGTTTGATACGCCTGTTTTTTTTAGGCTCGTAATTAATACATAAAACGAGTAAAGTTCACCGCCTCATTTGGGGCGGTGAAGGTGTATTTAGACACATCCAGAAACGCTTTTTGTAAATAACTGAAAGTTTTTCGACCGTCTTAAGCTGAAACGTGATAGCCGTCAAACAAACTCAGAGGGAATTATTTTACTCTGTGTAATAAATAAAGGGCGCTTAGATGTCCTGTCCACGGCACGGTACTCCCCCCGGGCCAATGCGTGAAAGCGTAAAAAAAGCACAAATACTCAGGAGCACTCTCAATTATGTTTAAGAATGCATTTGCTAACCTGCAAAAGGTCGGTAAATCGCTGATGCTGCCAGTATCCGTACTGCCTATCGCAGGTATCCTGCTGGGTGTCGGTTCTGCTAACTTCAGCTGGCTGCCAGCCGTAGTTTCCCACGTGATGGCCGAAGCAGGCGGTTCCGTCTTTGCTAACATGCCTCTGATCTTCGCTATCGGTGTGGCGCTGGGCTTCACCAATAACGACGGCGTTTCTGCGCTGGCTGCAGTTGTTGCCTACGGCATCATGGTGAAAACCATGGCAGTGGTTGCGCCACTGGTTCTGCATTTACCGGCAGAAGAGATCGCTGCGAAACACCTGGCAGACACCGGTGTTCTGGGCGGTATCATCTCCGGTGCGATTGCAGCGTACATGTTCAACCGCTTCTATCGCATCAAGCTGCCTGAGTATCTGGGCTTCTTCGCGGGCAAGCGTTTTGTTCCGATTATTTCTGGTCTGGCAGCGATTTTCACTGGCGTGATCCTGTCCTTCATCTGGCCACCAATCGGTTCCGCTATCCAGACCTTCTCTCAGTGGGCTGCTTATCAGAACCCGGTTGTGGCGTTTGGTATCTACGGCTTCATCGAGCGTTGCCTGGTACCATTTGGTCTGCACCACATCTGGAACGTTCCATTCCAGATGCAGATTGGTGAATTCACCAACGCTGCAGGTCAGGTATTCCACGGTGATATCCCACGTTACATGGCGGGTGACCCAACTGCAGGTAAACTGTCTGGTGGCTTCCTGTTCAAAATGTACGGTCTGCCGGCAGCGGCAATTGCTATCTGGCACTCTGCTAAACCAGAGAACCGTGCAAAAGTGGGCGGTATCATGATCTCCGCAGCGTTGACCTCGTTCCTGACCGGTATCACCGAGCCGATCGAGTTCTCCTTCATGTTCGTTGCGCCGATCCTGTACATCATTCACGCGGTTCTGGCGGGTCTGGCGTTCCCAATCTGTATCCTGCTGGGTATGCGTGACGGTACGTCCTTCTCTCACGGCCTGATCGACTTCATCGTTCTGTCCGGTAACAGCAGCAAACTGTGGCTGTTCCCAATCGTTGGTGCGTGCTATGCCGTTGTTTACTACACCATCTTCCGCGTGCTGATCAAAGCACTGGACCTGAAAACACCAGGTCGTGAAGATGCGTCAGAAGACAGCAAAGCCACCGCGACAAGCGAAATGGCTCCGGCTCTGGTTGCCGCATTCGGCGGGAAAGAAAACATCACTAACCTGGACGCGTGCATTACTCGTCTGCGTGTTAGCGTTGCCGACGTCGCGAAAGTAGACCAGCCGGGTCTGAAAAAACTGGGTGCAGCAGGGGTTGTTGTTGCTGGTTCGGGCGTTCAGGCAATCTTCGGGACTAAATCCGATAACCTGAAAACCGAAATGGATGAGTACATCCGCAACAGCTAAGCTGTGACCTGGGGAGACTAAGGCAGCCGAATGGCTGCCTTTTTTATGGGTAGAAACTTAAAAAGAGTAATTGGCGCTGACGGAGACGTTCAGCGGCGCGCCATAGACAACGTATGACCCGACGTAGTCGTAGTATTTTTTATCAAACAGGTTGTTAACATTGGCCTGCAAGGCCAGGTCCCTGGTGACCTGATAACGGCTGAAGAGATTCACCAGCGCATAGCTGCCCTGTTCTGCACGTGACTGGCCTACCGGGCCACCCTCCACATCCGTCCACACTTTATTCTGCCAGTTCACCCCGCCGCCCACCGCCAGTTCTGGCAGCATAGGCAATTGATAACGGGTAAACAGCTTCATGGTCGTGCGTGGCTGATCGGAACTGATGGCATTCCCGCGCTTATCTTCTGCAATAAACCGTGTCGCCCCGAAGGTTAACTGCCAGTTGTCGGTCAGTGCACCGTTTAGCTCAAATTCAATCCCTTTGCTGACTACGCCATCCAGTGATTCATAAATAGATTCGCCGCTCGGCATATAGGTGTAGGTATTGCTCGCCACGTTATCCTGTTCAATACGGAAAACGGCCAGTGAGGTGGTCAGGCGGGTGTTGAACCAGTCCGCTTTCACCCCCGCTTCGTAGCTTTTCCCGGTCGTAGGGTCGAGGTAACGGCCGCTCGCGTCACGCTTGTCCTGTGGCTGGAAAATAGAGGTGTAGCTGACATAGGTCGACCAGTCTTCATTGATGTCATAAACCAGTCCTGCATAAGGCGTTACGTCATCTTTGGAACTTTCCAGACGGGTATCCGGGGAGCCTGCCGGGTTATAGCGAATGTTATAGTTGGTGTAACGCGCGCCAAGGATCAGGTGCAGCGGGTCGGCCAGCGAGAATCGGGCCGAGGTATACGCCGATGACTGGCGAATGTCGTCCTGGCTATAGAGCTTCCACGGTGTCCACTGCGGGTCGGCGATAGTGCCATTCCAGTTTTTAAAATTACCCACATCCACCATACCGTATAACGCATCCGGCATGCTGTTATCGTAATGGTTACGCTGGCGGCTGAAGCTCCCGCCAAACATCATCTCATGCTGACGACCAAAAAGGCTGAAATCGCCACGCAGGAAGGCGTCGATGGCATCCTGCTTCCGTTCACCGCGGTTCCAGCCGCCGTAGCCGACCATGCCTGCCCCGGTTTCTTTATCCGGATAGCCGGACATATACATCAGTTTGCTGTCGAAATGGGTTTCCGCATGCATGCCGTTGATGTGCGCTTCCCAGCCGTTGTCAAAACGTTGGGTCAGGTTGGCAAAGATACGGGTGTTGTCTTTATCCGAGTAAGCCCAGTCAGGCGCAACGGTCTGGCTGCGGTTGTAATGGGTTTTGCTTCCGTCGCTATACCAGGTTGGCAGCCCGCCCCAGGTGAGATCGGCGGTGTGACTTTCCTGGTATTCATAGCCTACGGAGAGGGTCGTGCTATCGGTGACGTCGGCATCCACCACGCCATAGAGGAATTTTTTACGGTAGTGGTAGTTATCCACAGCACTGTCGTTGTCCTGGTAACCGGTGATCAGACGACCGCGAACCTTGCCGGATTCTACCAGCGGGGCCTGTAAATCCAGCACATAGCGCTGCTTGTCCCAGCTGCCGTAGCTGGCGGAGACGTTCCCTTTGAATACGTTACTGTCTGCGTGCTTGCGCACCATATTGACGTAGGCGGATGGGTTACCGGTGCCGGACATCAGCCCGGTAGCGCCGCGAACCACCTCTATACGGTCATAAATGGCGGTGTCGGCGGCGGTGTCGCCAAAGTTCCATACTTCGCTGATGGAGGTCGGCAGGTCATCGAACGCATAGTTACTGACGAAGAATCCGCGCGAGTAAAATACGGTGCGGTCGCTGTCCTGCACCTGGGCCGTTACGCCGGTGGTGTTGGTTAACACCTGGCCGACTGACTGCAGGTTCTGATCTGCCATGCGCTGCTGGCTAATCACGCTGACGGACTGGGGGATATCGCGGGGAACAAGTAACAGTTTGGTCCCGGTGGTGGTGGTTTTTACGCTGTAGTCCTGATCCTGTCCGCTGGAGGGATCCTGTGCGTTATCAAAGCCACCCTCCACAACTACCGTATCTTCGGTCGTGGAGGCGGCAAAACTGACGGTTGGCATCAATGCCATAGCAATACAGGCTGCCAGCAACGAAGGTGTTGCGACAGGCTGGCGTTGCCCATCCCTGGTATGAGTAATGAAAGACATCATCAAACCCTTAATGAATGGTGAAGGTGGTCTGCATCAGTCCCGCGTGTGCGGGCTAATGTCGTTTTCTAAGTTGAAAATGCGCATGAAAATGCAAATGCGAAATATACGCATTGAGATTAACGGTGTAAACAGATGTGTCAAAAGGAACTGAAATAATGTTTCAGGCGATCGCGACGCGTCAGCGCTCACTCTCCAGGCAGCTGGAGTACATTCAGGAAAGAAATCGGTGGAGAAGGTTGAAAGGACAGGAGAATCTCGCTCATACTCTTGTGTTGTGTCACACAGTAATACTGAGAATGTGTTAATGGCGGCGCACTACGCCAGATTAAACAAAAAAGGAAAAGGTCATGGCTGAAGAAACGATTTTTAGTAAAATTATCCGCCGCGAAATCCCTTCGGATATCGTTTATCAGGATGAGCTGGTGACGGCTTTCCGGGACATTTCTCCTCAGGCTCCGACACATATCCTTATTATTCCTAATATTCTGATTCCGACCGTAAATGACGTAAAAACCGAGCATGAAGTAGCGTTAGGTCGTATGCTGACAGTGGCCGCAAAAATTGCTGAGCAGGAAGGGATTGCTGATGACGGTTACCGTCTCATCATGAACTGTAATCGCCACGGTGGTCAGGAAGTTTATCATATTCACATGCATCTGCTGGGTGGACGTCCTCTGGGGCCGATGCTGGCACATAAAGGTCTTTGACATGCTTAAAGGGCGTATTGCAGCGCTGGTAATGACGATGTTGATCGTAGGGTGCAGCACGCGTCCGGCGATCCCCGTCAGCGATGAACAGACGCTGGTGATGGAATCCTCCGTACTTGCTGCGGGCATCACGGCGCAACAACCTGCGTTGTCGATCAGTGAAATCAACTCTTCTGCTTCCTCTACGCTCTTTAATGAAAGACAAGAACCAGTGACGGTGCACTACCGTTTTTTCTGGTATGACGTACGAGGTCTTGAAATGCATCCGCTGGAAGCGCCGCGCAGCGTCACTATTCCGGCAAGATCGTCGGTAACGCTCTATGGCAGCGCCAACTATCTGGGTGCACATAAGGTGAGACTTTATCTTTATTTGTAAGGGGTGAACCTTGATTAAAAATTTGAGCCGTTATGCGCTCGTGACTGCTTTCGCTCTGTTCCTCGCAGGGTGTGTGACCCGAACTGAAGAGCCTGCGCCTGTGGAAGAGGCCAAACCGGGTACCGAGCAGCCGACACAGCCAACGCAGCCGCCGCCAACCGTACCGACTGTGCCGTCTATTCCGTCGCAGCCTGGTCCAATTGAACATCCGGATCAGACATCGCAGCCTGCGCCGCGCGTACGTCATTATGACTGGAACGGTGCGATGCAACCGATGGTCGGCAAAATGTTGCAGGCTCAGGGTGTGACCGCGGGCAGCGTATTGCTGGTTGATAGCGTGAATAACCGTACCAACGGTTCGCTGAACGCGGGCGAAGCGACAGAAACCCTGCGCAATGCCCTGGCCAATAACGGTAAGTTTACGCTGGTCTCGGCACAGCAGCTCGCGGTAGCCAAGCAGCAGTTGGGCCTGTCACCGCAGGACAGCCTCGGTTCACGCAGCAAGGCGATTGGGATTGCCCGTAACGTCGGTGCGCAGTATGTGCTTTACTCCAGTGCCACCGGTAACGTAAATACGCCAGCCCTGCAGATGCAGCTGATGCTGGTTCAGACAGGTGAGATTATCTGGTCAGGTAAAGGTGCCGTTACGCAACTCTGACAGGACGCGTGAAGAGATCCTGACGCGTTATTTTCCACAGTATCGCCTTATCGCGCCGCAGGCCCCTTCCGGGCTTGGCGGCGCGAGTTGCATTATAGAGCAGGGCGAGCAACGTCTGGTATTGCGGCAGAATCACGATCCCTCAGCGTCTGCATCCCATTTCCGCCGTCAGTTTCGGGCACTGAAACGCCTTCCGGCGGATCTGGTGCCAAAGCCCCGTTTTTACCGCCAGGGCTGGATGGCCGTGGAGTATCTGGCAGGGGAGATCGGCAACACGCTACCGGAAACGGCAGTGCTTGCGGCTATGCTCTGTCATCTGCACCGGCAACCGCGTCTGGGATGGCGGGTGACGCTGCTGCCGTTGCTTGAACAATACTGGCAGCAGGCTTCAGCCGACAGGCGAACTCCATTCTGGCTGGCACAGCTAAAACGGCTGCGTAAAACGGGCGAACCGCAGCCGCTTCGGCTCTCGCCGCTGCATATGGATGTTCATGCCGGAAATATTGTTCATACGTCCCTCGGTGCGAGGCTTATCGACTGGGAGTATGCCGGTGACGGAGACGTGGCGCTGGAGCTGGCGGCCGTCTGGTCGGAAGATGATGCTGCGCGGCAGCGGCTCATCACCGACTATGCCCGGATAGCGCACATGAATGCCGATGCCCTGAGGCGTCAGGTGAGGCGCTGGCGACCGTGGGTCGTCATGCTGATGGCTGGCTGGTTTGAAATGCGCTTTCAGCAATCCCAAGACAAACAATTTATTGCGCTGGCAGATGATGCCTGGCGTCAGTTACAAACTAAAGGATAAGAGAGGTTGGTGTGGGTCCAGTCATGTTGGATGTAGAAGGGTTTGAACTGGATGCGGAGGAGCGTGAAATACTGGCGCACCCGCTGGTGGGAGGCTTGATCCTGTTCACCCGCAACTATCACGATCCGGCGCAGTTGCGAGAACTGGTGCGCCAGATCCGTGCTGCATCGCGCAATCATCTGGTGGTGGCCGTCGATCAGGAAGGCGGACGCGTACAGCGTTTCCGCGAAGGCTTTACTCGCCTGCCTGCCGCCCAATCTTTTGCGGCATTACTGGGCACGGAAGAGGGGGGCAAACTGGCGCAAGAGGCCGGCTGGCTGATGGCCAGCGAGATGATTGCCATGGATATCGACATCAGTTTTGCGCCGGTTCTGGACGTGGGGCATATCAGCGCCGCCATTGGCGAACGCTCATACCATGAAGATCCGCGTATTGCGCTGGCGATAGCGAGCTGTTTCATTGACGGTATGCACGACGCGAGAATGAAAACCACCGGGAAACATTTCCCGGGACACGGTGCGGTGACCGCCGACTCGCACAAAGAGACGCCGCGCGATCCGCGTCCGGAAGCTGATATTCGTGCCAAAGATATGTCGGTGTTCCGCTCCCTGATCACCGATAACAAGCTGGACGCCATCATGCCAGCGCACGTGATTTACAGCGACGTCGACCCGCGTCCTGCAAGCGGGTCCGCGCACTGGCTGAAAACCGTTTTGCGTCAGGAACTGGGGTTTAATGGCGTGATTTTCTCAGACGATTTGTCGATGGAAGGGGCGGCGATTATGGGCAGCTACGCGGAGCGCGGTCAGGCGTCGCTGGACGCAGGTTGCGATATGATCCTCGTCTGCAATAATCGTAAAGGTGCCGTCAGCGTGCTGGATAACCTGTCGCCGATCAATGCACAGCGTGTTACACAATTGTATCATAAAGGTTCATTTAGCCGTCAGGAGCTGATGGACTCGGCGCGCTGGAAGACGGTCAACGCGCAGCTTGAAGCCCTGAATGAACGCTGGCAGGCACATAAAGCCAGCCTGTAAATCCTCCCGGAAGGCGTAGCGTGGTGAGAAGACAATGATCATCTATTTACACGGTTTTGACTCAAACAGTCCTGGTAATCATGAGAAGGTCCTGCAGCTGCAGTTTATCGATCCGGATGTCCGGCTGATCAGTTACAGCACACGCCATCCAAAGCATGATATGCAGCACCTGCTCAAAGAGGTGGACAAGATGTTGCAGCTCAACATCGATGACCGTCCGCTGATTTGTGGCGTGGGATTAGGTGGCTACTGGGCAGAGCGGATTGGATTCCTGTGCGATATCCGCCAGGTGGTGTTCAATCCTAATCTTTTCCCGAATGAGAACATGGAAGGCAAAATTGACCGCCCTGAAGAGTATGTCGATATTGCCACCAAGTGCGTCAGTAATTTTCGGGAGAAAAACCGCGACCGTTGTCTGGTGATCCTGTCGCGTAATGATGAAGCCCTTAACAGCCACCGGGCGGCTGAGTTGCTGCATCATTACTATGAAATTGTCTGGGATGAAGAACAGACCCACAAATTCAAGAATATCTCCCCGCATTTGCAGCGGATCAAAGCCTTCAAAACCCTGGGCTAATCCACTGCGTACGACCTGCCAGGCCCGGCCGCGAAAGCGCGCCGGGCTTTCTTTTTGTCCAGAATTGTCTACTTTTAAGCCATCAAAACTTGATGCATATCAATTTTGGTATGACCAATGCGCCTGACGTGGTATTCTCAATGCACCTGAATGGTTTCAGTGCTGTAACCTGTTGTTAATTAAGGGTTATTTTTATAACTTTTAATTAACAATTGGTTAATAATTTGAGGGGGTCACGTTGACTACGCCATTGAAAAAGATAGTGATTGTCGGCGGTGGTGCTGGCGGGCTGGAGCTGGCTACACAGTTAGGCAAGAAGCTCGGTCGCGGCAAAAAAGCCAAAATTACGCTGGTGGATCGTAACCACAGCCATTTGTGGAAACCGCTGTTGCACGAAGTGGCGACCGGTTCACTGGATGAGGGCGTGGACGCGCTGAGCTATCTGGCACATGCGCGCAATCACCATTTCCAGTTCCAGCTGGGCTCCGTGGTGGATATCAATCGTGAGAGCAAAACCATTACCCTGGCAGAGCTGCGCGATGAAAAAGGGGAACTGCTGGTTCCTGAGCGCAAACTGCCGTATGACACGCTGGTCATGGCGCTGGGCAGTACCTCCAATGATTTCAACACACCAGGTGTAAAAGAGCACTGTATCTTCCTCGATAACCCACATCAGGCACGTCGTTTCCACCAGGAAATGCTGAACCTGTTCCTGAAGTACACCAGCAATATGGGTGCGAACGGGAAAGTTAATATCGCGATTGTTGGTGGGGGGGCGACGGGCGTCGAGCTTTCTGCTGAGCTGCACAACGCGGTGAAACAGCTGCACAGCTACGGTTATAAAGGCTTAACCAATGATGCGCTGAACGTGACGCTGGTTGAAGCGGGTGAACGTATTCTGCCAGCGCTGCCTCCGCGCATTTCCGGTGCGGCGCATAATGAACTGACCAAGCTGGGCGTGCGGGTTCTGACCCAAACCATGGTAACCAGCGCGGACGGCGGCGGCCTGCATACCAAAGATGGCGAGTACATCAAAGCAGACCTGATGGTCTGGGCTGCTGGCATCAAAGCACCTGATTTTATGAAAGAGATTGGCGGGCTGGAAACGAACCGTATTAACCAGCTGGTGACCGAGCCGACCCTGCAAACCACACGCGATCCGGACATTTTCGCCATCGGCGACTGTGCTTCCTGCGCGCGTCCGGAGGGCGGTTTTGTGCCTCCGCGAGCTCAGGCAGCGCACCAGATGGCAAGCCTGGTACTGCACAATATTCTGGCGCAGTACAAAGGTAAGCCGATGAAAGCCTATGTCTATAAAGACCATGGTTCTCTGGTATCGCTCTCGAACTTCTCTACCGTCGGCAGCCTGATGGGTAACCTGATGCGCGGCTCCATGATGGTGGAAGGGCGTATTGCACGCTTTGTCTATATCTCGCTCTATCGTATGCACCAGATTGCCCTGCACGGTTACTTCAAAACCGGGCTGATGATGCTGGTGGGACGAATCAACCGCGTTATTCGACCACGCCTGAAGCTGCACTAATATTCTCTCCCTCCGGGGCCTCCGGAGGGAATTTTTAGCATATCATGCTGCTCAACGTACATTGAGTGCTTAAGAGTTCTCCTAAACACGATATATCTCTCCTCCACGTCCACTTTTTGATCCTTTGTCTTATTGGCGAAGCGCGACCTGCATTGCAAAATTGTTACCAATAGCAACAAAGGAGGAAGTCCCGTGAATAAATCAATGTTGGCGGGTATAGGGATTGGCGTCGCTGCTGCGTTAGGTGTGGCTGCCGTTGCCAGTCTCAACGTACTGGATCGCGGCCCACAATACGCACAGGTCGTGTCTGCTACCCCGATTAAAGAAACCGTGAAAACGCCTCGTCAGGAGTGCCGTAACGTCTCCGTGACCCATCGCCGTCCGGTACAGGATGAAAACCGTATCGCCGGTTCAGTACTGGGTGCGGTTGCCGGTGGTGTGATTGGCCATCAGTTTGGTGGTGGTCGTGGTAAAGATGTGGCGACCGTGGTCGGCGCGCTGGGCGGCGGCTATGCCGGTAACCAGGTGCAGGGCGCTATGCAGGATAACGACACGTACACGACGACTCAGCAGCGCTGCAAAACCGTCTATGACAAGTCGGAGAAAATGCTGGGTTATGACGTGACGTACAAAATTGGCGATCAGCAGGGCAAGATCCGCATGGATAAAGACCCGGGTACTCAAATTCCGCTGGATGGAAACGGCCAGCTGGTACTGAATAACAAAGTGTAAAAAAGATGTTCTCTGAACTTAGCTCCTCAAGCGCTCAGGCTGAGGAGCTTTTTTTTTGCGTCAGATTTTGAGCAGTTCAGGCCACAGTTTCAGCGTGGTCGCGGTAATGGTTTGCAGTTTTTCCAGCGTAGCCCCTTCACGAGCGCTTATCGACATACCCTGCAAAATACAGTTCAGGTATTGCGCCAGCATCTGTGGATTGCAATGCGCAGGAATTTCACCTCGTTGTTGGCGCTGAGACAGGAACGCGCTTAGCGTCTCTTCCTGCATGGCATGGCGCGATTTCACCGTGTTGGCAATCTCTTTTGAGGAGGCTGCAAGGGTGGCAGAGGTGTTAATCATAAAGCAGCCCGCAGGGGTATCTTTACTGGTGAAGCAGGTCGCGACGGTGGTGAAATAGTCCCGTAGCGCCTGTTCGACGCTTTTCTCTTCACAAAACAGCTGGGCTTCGTGTTTCGCCGCAAAGCGCGAAATGTATCTGTCCAGCACCGCCCTGAACAGCCCCTCTTTATTGGTGAATTCAGCATACAGCGTGGGTGCTTTGGCACCGGTAGCTTCCACCAGATCGGAAAGCGAGGTCGCTTCATACCCATGTTGCCAGAAGAGAGTCATAGCCTTATCAAGCGCTGCATCCCTGTCGAACACTTTTGGTCGGCCACGGCTTTTCTTCGCGCAACTCGTCACGTCGGTTGTCATTTGCCGTTGGTCCTCTGTTGGTTTGTTGAATAATCATTATAAAAATAATCGCGGGTGACCACCAGCACTGATGAGAGAAAAATAAATTAATCATATGGGTATGAAAAATAACGAATTTAAAATTTAATTAATGTTCGTTATAAAAAGATGTTGACGCGTGAGCTGGATCACATTTATGATTTACCTATCGATCGTTAACTAAATAGCTAACGACCTCCAAATCATCTGCCCAAAGGTAAAAATCATGAAAAACGTAAAAACCCTCATCGCTGCTGCTGTTCTGAGTTCAATTTCTTTCGCAAGCTTCGCTGCTGTTGAAGTGCAATCAACCCCTGCTGACCAGCATAAAGTCGGGACTATCTCTGCTTC
The DNA here is from genome assembly GCF_047456135.1 of Enterobacter sp. BNK-18. Classification (NCBI taxonomy): domain Bacteria; kingdom Pseudomonadati; phylum Pseudomonadota; class Gammaproteobacteria; order Enterobacterales; family Enterobacteriaceae; genus Enterobacter; species Enterobacter sp. BNK-18. Next base: position 954,580 of record NZ_CP179899.1, read on the forward strand.
TGCCGGGACTAACCTGGGCTCACTGGAAGATCAGCTGGCGCAGAAAGCTGACGAGATGGGTGCAAAATCTTTCCGCATCACCTCCGTGACCGGTCCTAACACCCTGCACGGCACCGCTGTTATCTACAAATAAGCCTGGCTAAACCCTCATTTATGCCACTGCGATGCCACTGTAAAAAAGCCCTGCTCAGCAGGGCTTTTTTTATTGGGGATCACATCGACTGCTGGGTGACATCCTGATGCCGGGTGACATCGGTGGGCATCCCGGAACGCGCCTCCATCGCGCGCTCCATCACGATGCCATCCGTGCGGGCATTCGTTTTAAAGCTCACCATCGCGGCATTCAGATTAATTGGCAGTGTCTGCGGATCGTCGCCAATGTTTTTCGATAACGGCTGGTGAATTTCAACCAGTCTTACGCCACCCGGCTCCTCAGAAACCTTAATGGGCGTATTAATAATATTCACTCGGGTACCAGGCGTGATCACGCTATAGAGCGTCTTGATATCATCATCGCGCAGACGAATACAGCCGGAACTGACGCGCATCCCGATACCGAAATCCGCATTTGTTCCATGCAGAAGGTAAACGCCACCATAGGCCGCAAGACGGATCGCGTGGTGACCCATCGGATTCTCCGGACCCGCTGGCACCACAGCCGGCAAATCAATCCCCTGTGCTTTATAGCGAGCACGAATATTAGCCGTTGGCGTCCAGGTTGGGTTGGCACGTTTATCCGATACGGTGGTGACCATTGTTGGGGTCAGCGTGTCGCCGCCCAGCTGGCCAATACCGATTGGATAAACGGTGACTTCATTTTTACCCGGTGGGTAATAGTAAAGACGCAGCTCGGCAAGGTTTATCACGATCCCTTCGCGCGCTACATCCGGGAGAATGGTCTGCAACGGGATGGTCAGGACGCTGCCAGCGCGTGGCACATAGGGGTCGACGCCAGGGTTAGCCTGCAGCAGAGCCAGAAAGCCTACGTTATATTTTTTGGCAATCGCTTCGAGCGATCCCCCATTATTTTCAACCACATGAAAACGGTTTTCGCCCACGACCTTGCTGCCAGCAGGGGGAAGAGGCCAGGTATTTGCGCGTGCAGGAAGCGCAACAGCGACCGTTGCTGCCAGCGCAAACACGGTTATCCAGCGGGTAAAACGCGAAGAGGTCATCATCACCATAATCCATATAAATAATAAGGTTATTGTTTTATAAGGCGTTGACGATAATTATGGCGAATGGGTATGTCGGGAAATCCAGGTGAAGTGCAAAGAGTTTGTAAATTGTCCCCCCGTAAGCATTGCGCCAACGGGGGGAAGGGGAATTATGCGACAGCGTTCTCTTCCAGCTGACGCATAAAGTGACGAACCCACTCCATCCGGTTTTTACGATCCGTCAGCTCCTGCGTAAATTTCAGACGCGTTGGACCATCCAGACGGAAATGCTGCGGCTGTTTCTGGAGCAGACCGATTAGCCACATCGGATTAACGTGATTCTTCTCGGCAAATTCAATCACGCCACCTTTTTCATTGCCTTCGAGCTTACGAATGCCCAGCTTCTGTGCCTGCTGGCGCAGCCTCGCAATATCCAGCAGGTTTCTCGCGGCATCCGGCAACAGGCCAAAGCGATCGATCAGCTCTACCTTAATTTCATCCAGTTCGTTCTCATTTTTCGCACTGGCGATACGTTTGTAGAACGACAGACGTGTGTTCACATCCGGAATAAAATCATCCGGTAGCAGGGAAGGCATGCGCAGTTCCACCTCAGTTTGCTGGCTGGTCAGATCTTCCAGCGATGGCTCACGTCCGGCCTTGAGGGCATCGACCGCATTTTCCAGCAGCTCCATATAGAGCGAGAAGCCGATGGTTTCCATCGAGCCGCTCTGGTCTTCGCCCAGAAGTTCACCTGCACCGCGGATCTCAAGGTCGTGTGTCGCCAGCGCGAAGCCCGCGCCCAGATCTTCCAGCGATGCGATAGCCTCCAGACGTTTTTGCGCATCGGTGGTCATCGCTTTCGGATGCGGGGTCAGCAGCCAGGCGTAGGCCTGATGGTGCGAGCGGCCAACGCGGCCACGCAACTGGTGAAGCTGCGCCAGTCCAAAGTGATCCGCGCGCTCAATAATGATGGTATTGGCCGTCGGAATATCGATCCCGGTCTCAATGATGGTGGTACACACCAGGACGTTAAAGCGCTGGTGGTGGAAATCGTTCATCACCCGCTCCAGCTCGCGCTCGCGCATTTGACCGTGACCGATAGCGATGCGCGCTTCCGGCACCAGTTCTGCCAGCCTGTCCGCCGCTTTCTGGATATTTTCCACGTCGTTATAGAGATAATAGACCTGACCCCCGCGCAGTACTTCACGCAGAATAGCCTCGCGGACGACCAGGTTGTCGTACTCACGAACAAAGGTTTTTACCGCCAGACGACGTGCCGGCGGCGTGGCGATAATCGACAGGTCGCGCATGCCGCTCATCGCCATATTCAGCGTTCGCGGAATCGGTGTGGCGGTCAGGGTGAGGATATCGACGTCGGCACGCATCGCTTTAATACGCTCTTTATGACGGACCCCGAAGCGGTGTTCTTCATCGACGATCAACAGCCCCAGATCTTTCCACTTCACATCACTCTGCAGCAGCTTGTGGGTGCCGATCAGAATATCGATCTTACCCTCGCTGGCCTGTTCCAGAATCTGCGTCTGCTCTTTGGTACTGCGAAAACGTGACAGCATCTCAATACGAACCGGCCAGTTGGCGAAACGGTCACGGAAGTTGTCAAAATGCTGTTGGGCGAGCAGGGTGGTAGGCACCAGCACCGCGACCTGCTTGTTGTTTTCTACCGCGAGGAAGGCGGCGCGCATCGCCACTTCGGTTTTGCCGAAGCCGACATCGCCGCAAACCAGCCTGTCCATCGCCAGCGGCTGGCACATGTCGCTCAGCACAGCATTAATGGCCTGGGCCTGATCCGGCGTGGTTTCAAACGGGAAGCTATCGCAGAACATCTGGTACTGTTGTTTATCATGCCTGAAGGCAAAGCCTTCTTTGGCCGCGCGTTGGGCGTAGATATCCAGCAGTTCTGCCGCCACATCACGCACTTTTTCCGCGGCTTTCTGCCGCGCGCGCGCCCAGGCGTCGCCGCCCAGTTTATGTAATGGCGCATGATCTTCTGCACCGCCGGCATAGCGGCTGATGAGATGCAGGGAAGAGACCGGCACATAGAGTTTGGCGTCATTGGCGTAGGTCAGCATCAGGTATTCGCCCTTGATGCCACCGGCTTCCAGCGTCGTCATGCCCTGATAACGGCCCACCCCGTGCTCCAGGTGAACAATCGGCTGGCCGGGGTGCAGTTCGGCGAGGTTACGGATCAGCGTGTCCGGATTAATGGTGCGACGGCTGTCCTGACGGCGGCGCGCCACGCGTTCCCCCAGCAGGTCGCTTTCGCAAATCAGCGCCAGATTGTTGAGGGTATCCACAAACCCGTGCTCGGCGGAGCCAATCATCAGATAACGGCCATTACCGGTGGCTTCACTCAGGCGCAAAATACGTTTCGGCGCGATTTTGATCCGCCCCAGCAGTTCACCCAGCGCTTCCCGGCGGCCTTCGCTTTCAACGGAGAACACGACCGGCCCGGTAAAGGATTCGAGGAACTTGCGCAGATTATCCAGCGGCGACTTCTGCTGCGCCTGAACGGATAAATCCGGTAGCGTGCGGAAGGCGAGGTTGGTATTGGCGGCCTTGTCGGCGAGCGAATCGGTTTTGAGCTGCATACGCGGCCAGCGTTTCAGCTCGGCGTTCAGCTCGTCGGTGCGCAGCCACAGCACCTCCGGTGGCAACAGCGGACGCATCGGGTCCACGCCCCGGTTTTCAAAGCGGGCGCGAGTTTCGCTCTCAAAACGGCTGGCGCTGGCGTCGATATCACCGGTGTTAACAATCAGCGTATTGGCCGGGAAATAGCTGAACAGCGCGGGCAGAGGCTCGTTAAAGAACAGCGGTTGCCAGTATTCAATACCCGCCGGCAACGTCCCTTTGCTGACCTGCTGGTAGATATGTTCGGCATCGCGTTTGACGTCGAATCTGTCGCGCCACTGGCTGCGGAACAGTTCGATTGCGGTTTTGTCTGTCGGGAACTCATGTGCGGGCAGTAAATTGATGGAGTCCACTTCTTCCAGCGTGCGCTGCGTGTCGGCGTCGAATACGCGCAGGCTGTCGATTTCATCATCGAAGAAATCCAGACGATACGGCTGGTCGCTGCCCATCGGGTAAAGATCGAGCAGTGCACCACGCGTGGCATATTCCCCGTGCTCCATCACCTGATCGACATGGCGATAACCGGCGCTGTCGAGCTGCGCGCGCAGGGCGTCCCGGGACAGGCGCTGGCCTTTATTCATCACCAGCGCATGGCCATGAAGATAGCTGTGCGGACAGACGCGCTGCATCAGGGTGTTTACGGGGACGATCAGCACGCCGCGCTGCATCGTCGGTAACTGATACAGGGTCGACAGACGAGAGGAGATGATCTCCTGGTGCGGCGAGAAACTGTCATACGGCAGCGTTTCCCAGTCGGCCAGACTGAACACCAGATTGTCAGTGAACTGGCGGATTTCATCATGCAGACGCAGGGCATTTTGCATATCCGGGGCAACCAGTACCACCGGACCCGGGTGCCGCTCAGCGATTTCTGCCACCAGCGTGGCGCACGCCGCGCCAGTAAGTTCGCCCAGCTGGCGCTGATCGCCCGCTTTGACAGGCAAGGAATATCGATAGTGTTCAGGCATGGCTATGTCAGAGTCTCTTGGGGATATACCAACAGTATTGGGGCATATCACTGATACGCAATGTCTTTATTATCCTCGATCGTTTTACATAATCAAACCGGAACCGCACAGGGAGGAAATTCGCCCCCAAAAGGGGGCGAAAAGCGCATCAGCGGCTGGCCGATGACGGAGAAAGCGTGGAAGGCGGGGAGAAGAACACATCACCAAACAGTGCGGTGGAGACCTTACGCACCCCAAGCCCGGCAACGGTGCAGAGCAACAGGCTGGCAAACGGGTAGACCAGAATCAACGTCAGCTCCGCCCAGATCGGCCAGTATGCGGCATTCATCTCACCAATCAGGAACAGGCTAAAGGCCTCAATCAGGATGCGATGGGTGGTATAAATCGCGATGGTATTAGAACCGATCACGTTAAGCAGATTATTAGGATGGACGGCATAACGTTGCTCAATGCTGTAGAAAAGCTTCATGATTAACACAATCGACAGCAGGGAGAGCAGCAGCGGGACGTTAGCAAACCACAGCACCACAGAAACGGCAGCGAACGCGGCTAACGCCAGCCAGGCGCGACGCAGATTGAACCCTTTCATCCACGCCATTAGCTCAGCGCCATACCACGCGCCCAGGCTGTAGTAGATCATGTTACGCACCACGCTGTTCATTCCCCACCACGGCAGCGGCAGGAAGTTTATCGCGACGCTCGCCAGTGCCAGCAGCCCCAGTACCGGCAGCTTCCAGCGGCTCAGCAGTTTACACAGCGTGAAATAGACCACCAGAGCATACAGATACCAGAGACTGGTGCTGGCGGTGAGCATTCCCTTCACAAACCCGGAAAGGGAATCGGCATAGGCCGCATTGGAGGAAGTGGCCAGTTCACGCTCGGGAGCAAGCCAGGCGTTGAGGTGGCTCAGCGCCTGCCATTGCAGAACGCCCCACAGCGCCAGTACCCAGACAATGCTCCAGATCCGTTTATCGAGACTGGTACGCCAGTCCACCTCATCGATGTAACGTCGAATCAGATAGCCGGAAATGAAGAAAAACACCGGCATGCGGAAGGGAGCAAGATAGAGATTAAAATAGACCCAACATTTGGCGAGAAGACCGGATAACGGATGTTGTAACCCATTGAGATGGGGATAAAAGGTGATGACTGAATGGTAGATAACCACCAGGCAGATACACAGCCCTTTTATCTGGTTAATCCATAATGCTTTTTGCTTCATTGTTCGCGACTACCTTTTTGCCATAAACGAACGAACAATTGTTGTTAAACAAAACCGTGATGTAACGGGTAACAGTCTGTATCAGGAGGTTTTTCGGAAAAGGTGGAGGCTGTACAGTGAGGTTTCAGAGAGTAGTACCCTGATTTATCTGAATTTTTCAGAAAAAGGATTACCAAAGCTTACGGTTTCAGTCATTTACGCTTAAGGGATTCGCTTATATACTCGTGGGTCTGCTATCAGCAAACAGACGGATTTCATGTACCAACCTGTCGCACTCTTCATAGGCTTACGTTATATGCGTGGGCGCGCCGCGGACCGCTTCGGTCGCTTTGTCTCCTGGCTTTCGACTATTGGCATTACGCTTGGCGTAATGGCTCTGGTGACGGTTCTCTCCGTCATGAACGGCTTTGAGCGCGAGCTGCAAAACAACATCCTGGGGCTGATGCCGCAGGCTATCCTCTCCTCAACCAACGGTTCCGTTAACCCACAACAGCTCCCGGAAAGCGCGGCGAAGTTACAGGGTGTCACGCGCGTTGCGCCGTTAACCACGGGCGATGTGGTGCTGCAAAGCGCCCGTAGCGTGGCGGTCGGCGTGATGCTGGGCATTGACCCGGCGCAAAAAGACCCGCTGACGCCGTTCCTCGTGAACGTGAAGCAGACCGACCTGGAAGCCGGCAAATATAACGTGATCCTCGGCGAGCAACTGGCCGGGCAGCTTGGCGTCAACCGTGGTGACCAGCTGCGCGTAATGGTACCGTCGGCCAGTCAGTTTACGCCGATGGGACGTTTGCCAAGCCAGCGCTTGTTCACGGTGGTTGGCACGTTTGCCGCCAACAGCGAAGTCGATGGTTATCAGATGCTGGTGAATATTCAGGACGCGTCACGTCTGATGCGCTATCCGGCGGGGAATATCACCGGCTGGCGCCTGTGGCTCGACGCCCCGCTAAAAGTGGATACCCTCAGCCAGCAAACGTTGCCGGAAGGGACCAAATGGCAGGACTGGCGTGAACGCAAAGGCGAGCTGTTCCAGGCCGTGCGGATGGAAAAAAATATGATGGGGCTGCTGCTGAGCCTGATCGTGGCGGTCGCGGCCTTCAACATCATCACCTCACTGGGGTTGATGGTGATGGAAAAGCAGGGTGAGGTCGCCATTCTGCAGACTCAGGGGCTAACGCCGCGCCAGATCATGGCGGTATTTATGGTGCAGGGTGCCAGTGCCGGGATTATCGGTGCGCTACTCGGTGCGGTGCTGGGGGCGCTGCTCGCCAGCCAGCTTAACAATTTAATGCCGATCATCGGCGCTCTGCTTGATGGTGCGGCGTTGCCCGTGGCTATCGAACCGTTACAGGTGATTGGAATTGCGCTGGCTGCGATGGCCATTGCGCTGCTTTCTACGCTTTATCCTTCCTGGCGCGCTGCCGCCACTCAACCCGCTGAGGCTTTACGTTATGAATAAGATCCTGTTGCAATGCGACAACCTGTCCAAACGCTATCAGGAAGGCACTGTGCAGACTGACGTGTTGCACAATGTGAGCTTCAGCGTGGGCGAAGGTGAGATGATGGCGATTGTGGGCAGTTCTGGCTCCGGGAAAAGTACGTTATTACACCTGCTCGGTGGGCTGGATACACCCACCAGCGGTGACGTGATTTTCTCCGGCCAGCCAATGAGCAAAATGTCATCTGCGGCAAAAGCGGAGCTGCGTAACCGCGAGCTGGGCTTTATCTACCAGTTCCACCACCTGCTGCCGGATTTCACGGCGCTGGAAAACGTGGCGATGCCGCTGCTGATTGGTAAAAAGAAACCCGCAGAAATTAACACTCGCGCCAGCGATATGCTGAAAGCGGTTGGGCTTGGGCATCGCGGTAACCATCGTCCTTCTGAACTTTCCGGCGGTGAACGCCAGCGTGTGGCCATTGCGCGTGCGCTGGTCAACAATCCGCGCCTGGTACTGGCGGATGAGCCAACGGGTAACCTGGACGCCCGCAACGCGGACAGTATTTTCCAGCTGCTGGGTGAGTTGAATGCCTCGCAGGGAACCGCGTTTCTGGTGGTAACCCACGATCTCCAGCTGGCAAAACGGATGGGACGTCAGCTTGAGATGCGCGACGGTCATCTGAACCCAGAACTGACCCTGATGGGGGCGGAGTAATGGCTTCACCGTTATCGTTACTCATAGGGTTGCGTTTTAGCCGCGGACGTCGTCGCGGCGGCATGGTGTCACTGATCTCGGTGATCTCCACCATCGGTATTGCGCTGGGGGTGGCGGTGCTGATCGTGGGCCTTAGCGCCATGAACGGCTTTGAGCGTGAACTGAATAACCGCATCCTGGCGGTGGTCCCGCACGGTGAAATCGAACCGGTGAATCAGCCGTGGACGCACTGGAGCGATGCCCTGAGCAAAATCGAAAAAGTGCCAGGCATCGTGGCGGCCGCACCTTACATTAACTTTACCGGGCTGGTCGAGAGCGGCGTTAACCTGCGCGCCATTCAGGTAAAAGGGGTGAACCCGGTGCAGGAAGAGCGCCTCAGCGCGTTGCCGAAATATGTGCAAAACGGCGCGTGGGCAAACTTTAAGGCCGGTGAACAGCAAATTATTATGGGCAAAGGCGTTGCCGAGGCCCTGAAGGTTAAGCAGGGCGACTGGGTCTCTATCATGATCCCGAACGCCAGTGCCGACCACAAGCTGCAGCAGCCTAAACGCGTACGTCTGCACGTCACCGGTATTCTTCAGTTAAGCGGCCAGCTCGATCACAGCTTTGCGATGGTGCCGATGGAAGACGCGCGCCAGTATCTCGACATGGCCGACAGCGTGACGGGGATTGCCATTAAGGTCAACGACGTCTTCAACGCCAATAAGCTGGTGCGTGATGCCGGCAGCGTGACCAATAACTATGTCTACATCAAAAGCTGGATTGGCACTTACGGTTATATGTACCGTGATATCCAGATGATCCGCGCCATTATGTATCTGGCGATGGTGCTGGTGATTGGGGTCGCGTGCTTTAATATCGTTTCGACGCTGGTGATGGCGGTCAAAGACAAGAGCGGCGACATCGCCGTCCTGCGTACCCTGGGGGCAAAAGACGGTCTTATTCGCGCCATCTTTGTCTGGTACGGTCTGCTGGCTGGGCTGTTCGGGAGCCTCTGCGGCGTGGTGATTGGCGTGGTGGTTTCTCTGCAGCTGACGCCAATTATCAATGGCATCGAGGCGCTTATTGGCCACCAGTTCCTGTCAGGTGATATCTATTTTATTGACTTCCTGCCGTCTGAATTGCACTGGCTGGACGTTTTTTATGTGCTGGTAACGGCACTTTTGCTGAGTCTGCTGGCAAGCTGGTATCCGGCGCGTCGCGCAAGCCGAATTGATCCGGCGAGGGTACTAAGTGGCCAGTAATTACGTCATGATTTAGCGGTCGTCAGGCCGCCAAATCAAAAAGAGGAATGCGTGATGTATTATGGATTTGATATTGGCGGCACCAAAATTGCGCTGGGCGTGTTTGATAAAAACCTCAAACTGCAGTGGGAAACCCGTGTTCCCACACCACGCGAAAGCTACGATGAATTTTTAACCGCCATTGCCGCGCTGGTGGCGCAAGCTGATTCACGTTTTGGCGTGAAAGGCAGCGTCGGCATTGGTATTCCGGGAATGCCCGAAACTGACGATGGTACGCTGTATGCGGCCAACGTTCCTGCTGCCAGCGGTAAACCGCTGCGCGCCGATCTCTCCGCTCTGCTTGAACGCGACGTGCGTTTAGATAATGATGCCAACTGTTTTGCACTCTCCGAAGCCTGGGACGATGAGTTTCAGCGCTATCCGCTGGTGATGGGGCTGATCCTCGGCACGGGCGTAGGGGGAGGGATCGTCATCAACGGTAAGCCGATTACCGGGCGCAGTTACATTACGGGAGAGTTCGGCCATATCCGCCTGCCGGTTGATGCCCTGGCGGTCGTCGGGCGCGACTTCCCGCTGACCCGCTGCGGTTGCGGTCAGCATGGCTGTATTGAGAACTACCTCTCCGGACGTGGGTTTGCATGGCTTTACGAACACTTCTATCATCAGAAACTTGAAGCCCCTCAAATCATTACCTTGTGGGAGCAGGGGGATGCGCAGGCGCGAGAGCACGTTGAGCGCTATCTGGATCTGCTGGCGGTGTGTCTGGGAAATATTCTCACCATCGTCGACCCGGATCTGCTGGTGATTGGGGGAGGGCTTTCAAACTTTAGCGCGTTAACGGAACAGCTGTCCGGGCGTTTGCCCCGACATTTATTGCCGGTTGCCCGCGTGCCGCGTATTGAACGTGCGCGACACGGGGACGCAGGAGGGATGCGCGGAGCCGCATTTCTTCATCTCACCGATTAGTTTACGAGGTTTTTATGCTGTCGCGTCGCTTAGGTCGACTCAGCCGTTTTCGCAAAAATAAACGCCGCTTACGTGAGCGCTTGCGCCAGCGGATCTTTTTCAGAGACAGAATGATGCCAGAAGCGATGGATAAACCCAGAGTGGTGGTGCTGACCGGGGCGGGGATCTCCGCAGAGTCAGGTATTCGCACTTTCCGCGCTGCGGACGGGTTATGGGAAGAGCACCGTGTTGAGGATGTGGCGACGCCGGAAGGCTTTGCCCGCGATCCGGATCTTGTGCAGGCGTTTTATAACGCCCGCCGTCGTCAGCTGCAGCAGCCAGAGGTTGTGCCTAACCCGGCGCATCTGGCGCTGGCAAAGCTGGAAGAGGCCCTTGGCGATCGTTTTTTGCTGGTTACGCAGAATATCGACAATCTGCATGAACGGGCCGGTAACAAAAACATCATCCATATGCACGGTGAACTGCTGAAAGTTCGCTGCGCCTGGAGCGGTCAGGTGCTGGACTGGAAAGAGGACGTGCTGCCTGAAGATAAGTGCCACTGCTGCCAGTTTCCGTCGCGCCTGCGCCCGCATGTGGTCTGGTTTGGTGAAATGCCGCTTGGTATGGATGACATCTACAGCGCACTGGCCATGGCGGATGTCTTTATCGCCATTGGCACGTCTGGCCATGTCTATCCGGCGGCCGGCTTTGTTCACGAAGCGCGGCTGCACGGTGCGCATACGGTTGAGCTGAATCTTGAGCCGAGCCAGGTGGGCAGCGAGTTCGAAGAGAAGCACTATGGCCTGGCCAGTACCGTCGTACCGGAGTTTGTCGATAAGCTCCTGAAAGGGCTGTAATCGTGATAGCCTGAAAAGGCACCCGTCCTGCGGGTGCCTTTTTTGTTTATGGCGTAAAGTACGCCAGCGTTTTCTCCAGCGATTTCGCCTGCTCGTCCAGTGACAGGGCCGCTGCCGAGATCTGTTGTACCAGGGACGCGTTCTGCTGGGTCGTGCTGTCCATCTGATTGACGGCAATGCTGACCTGGCTAATTCCCCGATTCTGCTCATCCAGAGCCTGAACAATATCGTTAATCACCAGATGCACATGCGACACGGCCTCAATGACCTGCTTCATCATGACGCCGGTTTCATTGACCAGCTCAACGCCTTTGCTGACACGGCCTGAAGACTCGGCTATCAGCTGGGAGATCTCTTTTGCCGCGTTGGTGCTTCGCTGGGCAAGGTTGCGCACTTCACCCGCCACCACTGCAAAACCGCGCCCCTGTTCGCCCGCGCGCGCCGCTTCTACGGCGGCATTCAGTGCCAGAATATTGGTCTGGAAGGCGATACCGTCCACAATGCTGTTGATCTCTCCAATCTTACGGGCGCTTTCGTCAATTTCCCCGATCACCACCACGACATCGTTGACCAGCGTCTCGCCATGTCCGGCAAGGGTCGCGGCGCGATCGGTAAGGGTGGTAGCTTTGTGCGCATTGTCGGCGTTATTTTTCACCGTGACCGAAATCTCTTCCATGCTGGCCGCGGTTTCGACAATCGCCGCTGCCTGTTCTTCGGTACGTGAGGCCAGATCGAGATTGCCTGCCGAAATTTCACTGGTGCCACCGTGAACGGAGTGGCTGGCTTCGCTGATGTTACCCACGATGCGCTTGAGCTGCATCTGCATGGTGTGCAGGGCGTAAAAAATACTGCTGGTATCCCCGGGACGCACCGGGATAGCGTTGTTCAGGTCGCCTCCGGCCACGGCCAGCGCGATCCCGGCGGCATCTGACGGTTCGCCCCCCACCGGGCGGTCCACTTTACGGGTAAAGATTTGCGCCATGACCAGGCTGACAACCACAATGCTTAACACCATCAGGAGGATGGCTTTCAGTAAAAATTGTCTTGCCTCGGCCATCACTTCGCTGACCGGGGTGACGATAGCCAGCTTCCAGGGCGTCTGACTGTTGCCGATGGTAATCGCCTGCCAGGTGATAAACGCCTCTTCCTTCAGTTGAGGATCGTTTGTGCGTATCACCTCATCCCCTGTGACGGTTCCGGTGTAAGGCTTGCCTACGGCACGTTTATCCGGGCTGGAAACCACGTTGTTGCCCGCCGACAGAAGCAGGGCGTAGCCTGTACCGTTCCACGGTTTAATCGCCCCGATCATCGATTGCAGGGTAGCGAGCGAGAAATCCGACGTGACTGACCCCAGGAACTGACCCTCACGCATGATGGGGGCGGCAATCGAGGTGAGCATTACGTCCACCCCATTGTAGGGATAAATATAGGGTTCGATGATGACATCTTTTTGCCGTTGCTTCGGCAGCAGATAATAATCGCCGCTGCCGGGCGTTTCGATGTCCGTCAGCAGATGTAATGCCGGTTTGCCTGTGGCGTCGCGGTCAACGTAGCGGGCGTAACGTCCGGCGGGATCTTCACCGCTCTGACCGGCAAAGGTGGCATCGTTGCCATCGAAGGTATCAGGTTCAAAGGCCATCGACATTGAAAGAAACTGAGGGTACGCTGAGAGATAATGGATTAGCAGCTGGTTGAGTCCTTGTCGATCAGAGATGCCCGCGTCGCGCAGTGCCTGAGCGCTGTTTCCCATGTCACGCGCGGCCGCCAGGGCGGAATCCATCTGTTTACTGACCTGCAAAGACTGCACTTCAGCAATCTGGCGGATGTGTTTTTTAGCCAGCACTTCTTGCTGATCCATCCACTGCCACATCATAAAACCGATCGTTGCCGTAAAGCCCACCGTCACGATGAGGAAAATGGACAATAGCATCAACGTCTTGACTCTTATTTTTTGTTTTCGGACCATGGCGTCTTTCATTCTCAACTCCCGTAATGACGTGTATGTCGGGCAGGCACAGATCACTTATCGGATATTTCGCCATGTTTCTGTAGAGCACCGGGTATATTTAATTTAAATTTTTGATCGCTAATTCCCGTTAATTAGTGTGGATGCTTTTATTTTGTGCATTCAATCAAATTAGTGTTCGATAATGCTCGTTATCGTTGTGCAGATAGGGGATGCTAATAAATATAAAGACGTTCAGGAGGATGGGATATGTATGGATTTATCGCGAGACAACCCATTTTTAACCTCGATATGAATACCGTGGCCTACGAGCTGCTTTTCAGAGACGGAATGACTAACCGTTTCCCCGATGTGTCGGCGGAATATGCCACGTCCAGAATGATATCAGACCAGTTCTTATCCGTGCCATCTCAGCGCATCGCCGGGGAACATACGTCGTTTATCAATTTTCCTTCCCGGATGATCATCGACCGCAGCGCTGAGGCGCTGGACAAAAACAACGTGGTCATTGAGATCCTTGAAGATGCTGACCCGGGTGAGGCGCTTTTACAGGCCGTGAGAGAAATGTATGAGCACGGGTACTGCTTTGCGCTCGATGATTTCACTCTCGCACCGGAATGGGATGTTTTCTTGCCCTATATTTCCATCATCAAATTCGATGTCCAGAATTACACCTTAGCGCAAATTCAAAATTACCTGAGTGAGCGTAAAAGCCTGACCGGGAATATTAAATATCTGGCTGAAAAAATTGAGACTAAAGAGGAATTCAAACAATACAGCGATGCCGGATTTTCTCTTTTTCAGGGATATTTTTTCTGTCGTCCGGAGGTGATTAAATATAAACGGCTATCGCAAAATCAGCTTGCAATTTTCCGTCTGCAAATGGAAGTAGGACGCAATAAACCTGACTTTCGAATCATCGAGGCGTTAATCAAAAGCGACCTCACGCTGTCCTATAAAATCATGCGCTATATGAAGCACACCGCTTTTAAACACATGGGGGCCTGTAATTTCAGCAAGTTAACCCTGAGTGAAGTGCTGAGGTACCTTGGAGAAAATCAGCTCAGAAGGTTTGTGGCCGTTGTAGTGCTGGCAAGTGCAGCCAACGACACCGTCACCGAGCTTTACCCGATGAGTATGATGCGCGGGAAATTCTGTGAACTGATTGCCGAGAAACTGAATGAGCCGATGCTGGCTGAGAATGCGTTCATGTGCGGTCTGTTCTCACTGCTTGATACCCTGCTTGAGCTGCCGATGGCAGAGCTGATGACGCAAATTGCTGTCCCGCAGAGCGTGAGTAATGCGTTGTGCCATCAGGAAGGGCAATTAGCGGACATGGTTCGCCTCTGCCATTACTACGAGCAGCAGCAGTGGGATGAGGCAAGCAGAATAAGTCACGCGCTGGGGCTGGCAGAGGAAGACATCGTAGAGGCGATGAGGAAGGCCACGATCTGGGCCGGGGAGAACGCCGTCAGTTAATCGTTCCTCACTCCGCTAAGACGGAGTGAGGAAGAAAGCCTGGCCGCTTACCGGCCCGCTTTTAATTTCTGGTAATACTCTTCATAGATGCGGCTTGCGTCACCGACATCGTTTTGCCACTCGCCTTTACTGATGGTTTGCGCATCCGGATAGAGCGATTTGTCGTTCGCGACGGCCGGGCTGAGCAGCTTGCGCGCGGCGAGGTTCGGGGTGGGATAACCAATGGTCTCCGCAACCTGTTTCGCGACGTCCGGGCGCAGCAGGAAGTTAATCAGCTTCAGGGCACCGTCAACGTTCTTCGCGTTTGCAGGAATAGAGAGGCTATCCATCCAGAAGATCCCGCCTTCTTTCGGCCACACTACCTCCAGCGGCGTACCGGCCTGACGGGCAACATACGCGGAGCCGTTCCACACCATGCCCAGATTCACTTCGCCTTCCATATACGGGTTTGCCGGGTTATCAGAGTTGAATGCCGCCACGTTAGGCATCAGCTTTTTCAGCTCGTTATAGGCCGCTTCAATCTCTTTCGGGTCCGTCGTATTGCCTGAGTAGCCGAGCTTACGCAGCGCTACCTGGAACACTTCGCGCGCGTCGTCGGTTAACAGCAGGCTGCCTTTGTATTCCGGTTTCCACAGATCGGCCCAGCTTGTAACGGTTTTCGGATCGATAGCCTCGCTGTTGACCCCAATGGCGGTTGCGCCCCAGATGTAAGGAATGGAGTAGTCATTATTCGGGTCAAACGGCTTATTGAGCATCTCCGGATCGAGATTGTTGAAGTGAGTGAGCTTCGTTTTATCGATCTTCTGAATCATGCCCTCTTTGCGCATTTTATCGACGAAATAGGTCGACGGGACGACCAGATCGTACGCGCCTTCTTTATAAGTTTTGAGCTTGGCGTACATGGTTTCATTCGACTCATAGGTAGAATAGATAACTTTGATGCCCGTCTCTTTCGTGAACTGCTCCAGCAGGCCAGGTGGCACATACTCGGTCCAGTTATAGAAATAGAGCGTTTTGCTGTCATCAGCGTGCGCGGCACCCATTCCGAGCACCAGTGCCGCAGCGGCAAGCATTTTTTTCATTTCATTGTCCCCTGAGATTTTGTTTTATCACGAGCAATAACCTGGCTGGCAATCACCAGCACCAGCGAGAACACTAAGAGTATGGTCGCCAGCGCGTTCACCTCGGGCGAGACGCCGACTTTCACCATTGAATAGATCTTCAATGGCAGAATTTCATAACTCGGGCCGGTGACGAAGGAGGAGACCACCACATCGTCCATTGACAGGGTAAAACTCAGCAGCCATCCGGCAGCCACGGCGGGCATCGCCAGCGGCAGGATGATTTTGCGCAGGATCGTCATCTCACTGGCACCCAGATCTTTTGCGGCTTCCAGCATGCGCACGTCAAACCCTTTCAGGCGTGCGAAGACGGTGACCACCACAAACGGCAGGCAGAAAGTGATGTGGGAGAACAGCAGTGACCAGAAGCCCAACTGGACGCCCAGCAGCATAAACAGCACCAGCAGTGAAATCGCCATGACGATATCCGGCGACATCATCACCACAAACAGCATCCCGCTGACGAACGGTTTACCCCGGAAGCGATAGCGGTAGAGCGCCACGGCGGTAAGCGAACCAATCAGCGTGGCGAAGGTGGCGGAGAAAATCGCCATCGTCAGGGAGTGCTGAGCAGCCTGCAGCAGGCTGTCGTTGTTCATCAGCAGGCTGTACCAGTTGGTAGTGAAACCTTGCCAGTTGATGCCGAAACGCGAGCTGTTAAACGAGTTCACGATCAAAATAATGATCGGAATATAAAGATACGCATAGATGGCGGTCATAAAACCGCCGCGAAGCAGTCGACCGATCATTCGAGTTCCACCTTTTTATTCAGTAATCGTGAAGCACGCCAGTAGATCAACAGCATCAGGCCCATTACCACCGTGAGCGTAATGCTGGTGGCGGAACCGAACGGCCAGTCGCGAATGTTCAGGAACTGACTCTTAATCACGTTGCCGATAAGCAGGTTTTTCGCGCCGCCCATCAGGTCGGACACGTAGAACAAGCCCATTGCCGGCAACATTACCAGCAGACAACCTGCAATGATGCCGGGCATGGTCAACGGAATGATAATCCGGATAAAGGTCTGCAGTTTGCTGGCGCCCAGGTCTCTCGCAGCTTCCAGCAGCGGCTTATCCAGCTTCTCAATGCTGGAGTAGAGCGGCATCACCATAAAGGGCAGCAGGATGTAGACCAGACCCACAATGACCGCACCCGGCGTAAACATGATGCGCACTGGCGTATCAATCACGCCCAGCCACAACAGGAACTCGTTCAGATAGCCTTTGGTGCTGAGAAAAATTTTCAGCCCGTAGATGCGGATCAGGGAGTTGGTCCAGAAAGGCACGATCAGCAAAAAGAGCAGCAGTGGACGCACTTTTTGCGGCAGACGCGCCAGAAACCATGCAAAGGGATAACCCAGCACCAGGCAGGCAACGGTGGCGATCAGCGCCATATTAAGCGAGTGCAACAGCACGTCAAAATAGAGCGGATCGAGCAGACGCGAGTAGTTGTCCAGCGTAAAGACCAGCTTTACGAAGTCAGTATCGTCGCGGGTCAGGAAGCTGGTGGCGATGATCATCAGGTTGGGTAAGAAGACAAACAACACAAGCCAACCGACGATAGTAGCAATCACCACATTCTGGAATTTACTTGTGTTCTTCATCAGCCAGTACAACCTCCCAGCTTTCTACCCAGTTGATAACCATTTTCTGGTCGAGGGAGTGGTCGAAATCAGGGTCGTCCTCATTAAAGAACTCGCTGACCATCACCATCTTACCGTTTTCCAGTTCGACGACAGACTCCAGCGTCATCCCTTTATAGTTGCGCTCCCGGATATAGCCAATCAGGCCCTCGGCATCAGTATTGCCGTGGATCTCTTCAACGCGCAGATCCTCCGGGCGCAGCAGGACGTTGAGCTTTTGCCCTTTTTCGACGGCGAAATTCACGGTGATATTGCACTCGCGGCCTTCTACGTTGGCCCGCACGCGCTGTTCGTCCAGGCGTTCAATCACCGTGGCGTTGAAAATGTTGATCTCCCCAATGAAGCTGGCCACGAACAGGTTTTTCGGCTCTTCATAGATTTCACGTGGCGTGCCGTCCTGCTCGATTTTGCCGTCACGCATCACCACGATACGGTCCGACATGGTGAGTGCCTCTTCCTGATCGTGGGTAACGAAGACAAAGGTAATGCCGAGCTTGCGCTGCAGGGCTTTAAGCTCATTCTGCATCTGCTTGCGCAGTTTGTAGTCCAGCGCGGAAAGTGACTCATCCAGCAGGAGCAGACGCGGTTTATTGACCACAGCGCGGGCGATAGCAACGCGCTGCTGCTGGCCGCCGGAAAGCTGGTGTGGCTTACGCTGGGCAAATTCTTCCAGTTGCACCATGCGCAGCGCGTCGGTAACGCGAGCAGGGATCTCGCTGGCCGGTGTTTTTTGCATCCGCAGGCCAAATGCGACGTTCTCGAACACGGTCATGTGCGGAAACAGGGCATAGCTCTGAAAGACGGTATTCACGTGCCGCTCTTCGGCGGGGACCTGGGTGATATCCTGGTTTTCAAGGTGGATGTGACCGCTATCGACGTTTTCCAGTCCGGCGATAAGCCGCAGTACGGTTGTCTTGCCGCAGCCAGAGGGGCCAAGCAGCGTGAGGAACTCACCGTCATTGATGGTCAGGTTGAGCCCGGAAATAACATCTTTACCATCAAAACTTTTACGAATTCGTTCCAGTTGCACCAGCGGTGAACGTGAACGGGATTGTGTATTCAATTTTTGCGCTGTCCCATATAGACGCTCCGGGATGCTGACCGAAGCGGGGTTTGTGTGTAACCACCTTGGTGACTCGTAATGAGGGCGGACATTCTACGGCAAACCACTGTAATCGCCAATCCTTGTCACTGATTCATAAGCTACATTTACTAACGGATACGATATAAACGGAAAATATTCTCGTTTGCGGGATAAAAGTGACCTGACGCAATATTTGCCTTTTGATGCTTATTGATAATGTTGTCACAAAAAGTGAGGGTGACTGCATGGATAAATTACTTGAGCGTTTTTTACAGTACGTTTCGCTGGATACCCAATCTAAACCGGGTGTCCGCCAGGTGCCAAGCACCGAAGGCCAGTGGAAGTTATTAAACCTGCTCAAAGAGCAGCTCGACGCCATGGGGCTGGTTAACGTCACGTTAAGCGAGAAAGGCACTGTGATGGGAACGCTGCCTGCGAATGTCTCCGGTGATATCCCGGCGATTGGCTTTATCTCCCATGTCGACACCTCTCCGGATTTTAGCGGTAAACATGTGAACCCGCAGATTGTTGAAAACTACCGCGGCGGCGACATTGCGCTGGGGATTGGTGACGAAGTACTGTCGCCGGTGATGTTCCCGGTGCTGCACCAGCTGCTCGGTCAGACGCTCATCACCACCGACGGCAAAACGCTGCTGGGCGCCGATGACAAAGCGGGGATTGCCGAGATCATGACGGCGCTGGCGGTGCTGAAAGAGAAAAATATCCCGCACGGGGATATCCGTGTCGCCTTTACGCCGGATGAAGAGGTCGGCAAGGGGGCAAAACACTTCGACGTAGATGCCTTTAACGCGAAGTGGGCCTACACCGTCGACGGTGGCGGCGTAGGGGAACTGGAGTTCGAGAATTTCAACGCGGCGTCCGTGACAATCAAAATCGTCGGAAACAACGTTCATCCTGGCTCCGCCAAAGGGGTCATGGTGAACGCGTTGTCGCTGGCGGCGCGTATTCATGCGGAAGTTCCGCCAGAAGAGAGCCCGGAACAGACCGACGGTTATGAAGGTTTTTATCACCTGACCAGCATTAAGGGCACCGTAGACAATGCGCAGATGCACTACATCATTCGCGACTTTGACCGTAAAGCATTTGAAGCGCGTAAACGTAAGATGATGGAGATAGCCAAAAAGGTCGGTAAGGGTCTGCATCCGGATTGCTATATCGAGCTGATTATCGAAGACAGCTACTACAACATGCGCGAGAAAGTGATGGCGCATTCGCATATCCTCGATATCGCGCAGCAGGCAATGCGTGACTGTGATATTGAACCGCTGTTAAAACCGATTCGTGGCGGCACAGACGGTTCGCAGCTGTCGTTCATGGGGCTGCCTTGCCCGAATCTGTTTACCGGTGGCTACAACTATCACGGCAAGCACGAGTTCGTGACGCTGGAAGGAATGGAAAAAGCGGTGAAGGTGATTGTGCGAATTGCGGAGCTGACCGCGGCGCGGTAAGGACAAAAAAAAGCCGGGTCAGGCGAAGCCGCCACCCGGCACGCTTTTCTTTACGGTTTAGTCCTCAAAGAACCAGTACCCGCTGTTCACCAGCGCGGCGAGCATCGCGAGGAAAGAGGGATCTTCCAGCGCATCGCCAAAGGTATCAGCCGTTAAGGTCAGGTGGCTGGCAATAGCCTCCAGCGCCGGACGGTGAGGGGAGTCTAGCTTCTCGCCGTTAACGAAAACATCTTCACCGATGCGCAGTACGCGCAACCCGCCCAGACGAACCAGTTTGTCGCCCTGCTGCAATGCGTCATAAATCTCGTCGGCCTGGTATGGCGGCTCTGGCGGTGCCACATCCAGCTCATGGCGTGACTGGCTGATAAACTCACCAAACCACTGGCTGAAATGCGCCGGTTCATTGATCAAATCCAGCATCATGCCGCGAAGCTTATCCAGTTCGGCTGGCACAATATCGGCCGGGTGCTCGCGTGCAGGCATATCCGGATCGCTGTAACGATGGCTGCCCAGTTCACGCTGCAGCACGTAGTCAGCAAAGCCGCTGATCATTTCGCGACCGCTTGGTGCGCGGAATCCGACGGAGTAGTTCAGCGAGTTTTCCAGCGAATACCCTTCGTGCGGGAACCCTGGTGGGATATAGAGAATATCACCCGGCTCCAGCTCTTCATCGATAATCCCTTCAAACGGATCGACCTGAAGCAGGTCCGGATGCGGGCAGTGCTGTTTCATCGGCACTTTGTCGCCCACGCGCCAGCGGCGGCGGCCTGTACCCTGAATGATAAAGACGTCGTACTGGTCAAGATGCGGCCCAACGCCCCCTCCTGGCACGGAGAAGGAGATCATCAGATCGTCCATTCGCCAGTCGGGCAGGGCGCGGAAGGGACGCATTAACGCCGCAGTCGGTTCATGCCAGTGGTTAACCGCCTGAACCAGTAATGACCAGTTGTTTTCACCGAGGTGATCGTAGCTTTCGAAAGGACCGTGGCTGACCTGCCATTTCCCGTCCTGGTGGCTTACCAGGCGGCTGTCGACTTCACTCTCCATGGCCAGACCGGCCAGTTCGTCAGGGGAGAGAGGATCGACAAAATTGCTGAACCCGCGTTTAAGAACGACCGGGCGTTTCTGCCAGTAACGTTCAATAAATTCGGGCCAGTTAAGTGTTAAGTGATAATCCATATTTTTTTATTCCGCAGGCTCTTACTGACTCGGATTATAACGGAAGCACAGGAGCCTGGGTGCGAGATCCTCGCATTTTTCACATAACGGGTTAACTATCGTTCGATATGGGCTGCTGGCGACCGAAAATGACCTCCATTCTGGCGCCTCCGAGTAAACTGTCTTCGGTTTCAATTTTTCCGTCGTACTGGTCGACGATTTCGCGTGCCACCGCTAACCCAACCCCCTGGCCGGGGCGCAACGTATCCGCACGCTGACCGCGGTCGAATACCACATCACGTTTATTGCGCGGGATCCCCGGGCCATCATCCTCAACGATAATATGCAATTCGTTATCCGTCTGACGCGCGGAAACTTCCACGAATTCCAGGCAATATTTACAGGCGTTATCCAGCAGATTGCCCATCACTTCCATGAAATCATTTTTTTCACCAACAAAGCTGATTTCGGGAGAGATATCGAGGCTGATATTGACCCCTTTGCGCTGGTAAACCTTGTTGAGCGCGGAGGTGAGGTTATCCAGAAGCGGTGCCACAGGATGCAGTTCGCGGCTCAATAACGCGCTGCCGGAACGCATGCTGGCACGGTGCAGATAGTAACCAATTTGCTGAGAAATACGGCTGATCTGTTCCAGCATCACCGGCTCGGCGTCATCAACGCTCAGCTTTGAGCTGCGCATCGAACGCAGGGTACTTTGCATCACCGCCAGCGGCGTTTTCAGGCTATGCGTGAGGTCGGTGAGGGTGGTGCGGTATTTATCATAGCGCTCACGTTCGCTTTTCAGCAGACGGTTGAGGTTACGCACCAGGCTTGTCAGCTCGCGGGTAGTCTCCGGGTTGAGCTTCTCACGATGATGTTCTTCCAGCTCGCGCACCTCTCTCGCCAGCGATTCGATGGGGCGTAAACTCCACCACGCGGCGAGCCACAGCAGCGGGATCACCAGCAGCAGATTCGCGGCCAGAACATAGACGAACCAGTTCCATACCATATAAGAACGTTTAAGTTCGACCGGGATGGTATCGACCACCACGATAGTTAACTGCGGCATGTTCATCGTGGCCGGGTAGAGGTTAATCGCCACGGAATGCGTCATTTCTGTTTCGGCATCGTCTGCGCGGATCTCATTCAGCTTTTGCTGCAGGGAGCGGTCCTCGCGCAGCAGCGAGCTGGTGGTGTTCAGATCGGCTTCAAGTTCGTGGAAACCATTGGTCTTAAGCCATTCCGGACGAATACTTTTAACCAGCCATGGAATATCGCGTTGTGCCCAAAGTAGTTTTCCCTTTTCGTTATAAATCAGGGCCAGCGTCGGGCTTTGCTGGTTAAGGTTTTCCGGCATTTCGACGGTGATCGTGTTGTTTTCCCATTTCGCCAGGGTATAAAACAGGTTGCTTTCACCACGCAACAGTCGAAAAGTTGTTTTATCAAAACTGACGCTGTAGCCCACCAGAGCCACCATGCCGTAGGAGAGGGATAACACCAGCACGACGGCGGCTGTTGCCAGTAAAAAGCGAACCCGCAGCGAGAGGGGCAGAATATGACGCAAGATCCCTTTCATTTAGCGTATTTCGAACAGATAACCCTGACCACGGACGGTCGTGATCACGTCCTGCGGGTACTCCGCCTGAATTTTCTTGCGCAAACGTCCCATCAACACATCAATCGTGTGGCTCTCACGCAGCTCGGCATCCGGATAAAGCTGAAGCATTAAGGAGTCTTTGCTCACCACTTTGCCGCTGTTGCGGATTAACGTTTCCATGATGGTGTATTCAAACGCGGTCAGCTTAATGACTTCATTATTGATCGAGAATTCACGACGGGAGAGATCTACCTGGAAAGGGGGAATCGAAATCACCTGGGAGGCCAGGCCGCTGTTACGGCGCAGCAATGCCTGCATGCGTGCCGCCACTTCTTCGATGTGAAACGGCTTGGTAACGTAATCATCCGCACCTGCGCTGAGCACTTCAACCTTGTCCTGCCAGCCTTCACGTGCGGTCAACACCAGAACCGGAAGGGAGACATCATGGCTGCGCCAGCGACGAATCAACGACAAACCGTCTTCATCAGGCAATCCGAGATCGACGATGGCGATGTCCGGCAGGTGCTCATTGAGATAATAATCGGCTTCTTTTGCATCTTCGGCATCGTCCACCTGATGTCCCATCTCCTGAAGCTGAACCTTCAGGTGATGGCGTAGCAATGCGTTATCCTCAACAACCAGTACGCGCATCATCTTTTCTCCCTATATGAATGGTATGAATAGTTTAACGCTGATTATGTTGTTGTGGGGATAAACATTAAGTAAACCGGGGAAAAGCAGCCCCCTTTCCAGGCGGAAAGGGGGAAGGGAGGTTACTTCAGCTCGTCAACCATGGTGATGGCACGGCCGATATAGTTTGCCGGGGTCATCGCTTTCAGGCGGGTTTTCTCGTCTTCTGGCAGTTCCAGACTGTCGATAAACTGTTTCATGCCTTCGGCGTCTACGCGTTTGCCGCGCGTCAGCTCTTTCAGTTTCTCGTATGGTTTTTCAATGCCATAACGACGCATGACGGTCTGAATGGGCTCTGCCAGCACTTCCCAGTTGTGATCCAGCTCGTCCAGCAGACGGTCGCGGTTCACTTCCAGTTTGCTTACACCTTTCAGGGCGGACTGATACGCGATCAGCGCGTAGCCGATACCCACGCCCAGGTTACGCAGCACGGTGGAGTCAGTCAGGTCGCGCTGCCAGCGGGAAACTGGCAGTTTGCTCGCCATGTGCTGCAGCACCGCATTCGCCAGGCCCAGGTTGCCTTCGGAGTTTTCGAAGTCGATTGGGTTGACTTTGTGCGGCATGGTTGAGGAGCCAATTTCACCGGCGATGGTCTTCTGTTTGAAGTGGTTCAGCGCGATGTAACCCCACACGTCACGATCGAAATCGATCAGAATGGTGTTGAAGCGAGCGATGCAGTCAAACAGTTCCGCGATATAGTCGTGCGGCTCAATCTGGGTGGTGTACGGGTTCCACTGAATGCCCAGAGAGGTCACGAACGCTTCGCTGAACTGATGCCAGTCCACTTCCGGGTAGGCGGCGATGTGGGCGTTGTAGTTACCTACCGCACCGTTGATTTTACCCAGAATCTCGACCTGCTCCAGCTGACGATACTGACGTTCCATACGGTACGCCACGTTTGCCATCTCTTTACCCATCGTGGAGGGAGTGGCCGGCTGACCGTGGGTACGGGACAGCAGCGGAATATCACGATATTCGACAGACAGTGCTTTTACCGCGTCGATGATTTTACGCCAGTAAGGCAGCACCACGTCTTTACGTGCGGTGGAGAGCATCAGTGCATGAGACAGGTTGTTAATGTCTTCTGAGGTGCAGGCGAAGTGAATGAATTCAGACACGGCATGCAGCGCAGGCACGCTTGCCACTTTCTCTTTAAGGAAATACTCAACCGCTTTTACGTCATGGTTGGTGGTGCGCTCAATAGTTTTAATGCGCGCAGCATCTTCTTCGTTGAAGTCAGCAACGATTTTATCGAGGTAATCGTTTGCCTGGGCGTCAAAAGCAGGAACTTCCTTGATTGCTGCCTGGGCGGCCAGCTTTTGCAGCCAGCGTACTTCAACCTGAACACGGAACTTCAGCAAACCATATTCGCTGAAGATCCCGCGCAGCGCGCTGACTTTATCGCCGTAGCGTCCATCTACAGGGGATACGGCGGTCAGTGAGGATAATTCCATAATTCGCAACTCCGGGAGGTTAACAATGAGCAAGAATTTGTTTTGCCTGAGTCGTCAGGCGATTACGAGAAAACATTAACTGCAGGCGGCCACCGCCAACCTGATGCCACAGCACGGCGGCACGAATACCCGCCAGCAGGGAGGCGCGGACTTTTGCCTGAACCTGCGGGCTTTGCAGCACGGCAGGAGAGCCGGTGACCTGAATACGTGGGCCCAGCGGGCTGATGACGTCAACATAAATGCCGGCCATGGCACTGAGCAGCGTTTCGGACTGCAGATCAAAATGGTCGAGCTGGCGCTGCAGCCCGGCAATGCGGTCACCGAGCGTATCAAGCGCGCCTTTGGCCGCACTGAGCTTACGCTCCAGTACCATCAGGCTTAACGTGTAGCGGGTCAGCTCCGCGTTCAACCCCTGGCGGCTACTGGCGTTGAGCACGCCAAGCAAAGTTTCAAGACCGAGACGAAGATTGGTTTCACTCCCACCGAAGACACCCAGAGTCGAACCGGGGTTGAGGTCGATAACGCTGTTGAGTGAAACGTGCAGCGCGTCAGCATCGCAATGACCCTGATGCGCCAGCTGTTGCACCAGACGGGCAGACTGGCAAATTCCAGCCAGTGCCAGGGTGATGTCATAATAGTTCTTCGCCACACGTTCTCCTTTATGTGTGCAATCGTGTTAAACGGCCGGCAGCGGCAGGCGCTGTTCAATGATCCCGCCGCCCAGACAGATTTCGCCGCTGTAGAATACGGCGGACTGGCCTGGGGTGACCGCCGCAACCGGCTCGTCGAAACGCACATCAATGCGTTCATCATCCAGCGCGGTGACGGTACAAGGGATATCGGTCTGGCGATAGCGTGTTTTTACCGTGCAGCGCAGCGTACCCTTCAGCGGCTCACGATCGACCCAGTGCAGCTGTTGTGCGATGAGGCCGACGGACATCAGACGCGGATGGTCGTGGCCCTGAGCAACAACCAGAATATTGTTTTCGACATCTTTATCTACGACGTACCACGGATCTTCGCTGCCTTCTTTGGTGCCGCCAATACCCAGCCCTTTACGCTGGCCCAGCGTGTGGTACATCAGCCCCTGATGTTGACCAATTTCATCACCGTCGACGGTAACGATTTTGCCCGGCTGTGCCGGCAGGTAACGACCAAGGAAATCGCGGAATTTACGCTCGCCGATAAAACAGATACCGGTAGAGTCTTTTTTCTTAGCAGTGATCAGATCCAGCTCTTCGGCGATTTTACGCACCTGCGGCTTTTCAAGCTCGCCTACCGGGAACAGGCTTTGCGCAATCTGTTCGTGGCTGAGTGTATAAAGGAAGTAGCTTTGATCTTTGTTGCCATCCAGACCGCGCAGCAGCTGGCTTTTGCCATTCACATCGGCACGACGCACGTAGTGCCCGGTCGCAATATAGTCTGCGCCCAGATCTTCTGCGGCGAATTCCAGGAAGGCTTTAAATTTGATCTCTTTGTTGCACAGAATGTCCGGGTTCGGGGTACGACCGGCTTTGTACTCTTCCAGGAAAAGCTCGAAGACGTTGTCCCAGTATTCTGCGGCAAAGTTAACGGTGTGCAGTTCAATGCCCAGCTTATCGCACACCGCCTGCGCATCGGCGAGATCCGCAGCAGCAGTGCAATATTCCTCGCCATCATCTTCCTCCCAGTTCTTCATGAACAGGCCCTCCACCTTATAGCCCTGTTGTTGCAACAGGTAGGCGGAAACGGAGGAATCGACACCGCCGGACATGCCGACGATCACTTTTTTCTGGCTGTTATCTGACATGGAATACTCACGACATTGAACTTCAAGGCGGCGTATTCTATCACGCCCCCCCACCATTGGCACCCTCTGTAAACGGCCAGTTAAATTCTCCAATCACCTCAAGCGGCAGGCGACCAGCAGACTGCCAGCAGCGGATACTCTCGGCAACCAGCGGCGAGCGCAGGTTTGGCGCATTTAGGATCTCTTCGGCAGTGACCCACAGGCAGCGATCGATATCATCGTCCTGCGGCTCTGTGGCGCACGTTTCGCTAAGCTCGACGGCAAATAAAAAGCGCAGGAACGGGGTGTGATCAGGGGCAATCCACTGGTGCATACGGATGAAGTGCTGCGGCTCCGCGTGGATACCGGTCTCTTCCCACAGTTCGCGTTTAGCGGCCTGCAGTAAGGTTTCATTGGCTTCTAGGTGCCCGGCAGGCTGGTTCCACAGCGCCTTGCCGTTAATACTCTCTTCTACGACCAGAAACTTACCCTGCGCGTGAACCACGCAGGCGACCGTGACATGCGGTTTAAACATAGTGACTCCTTAAGGGGTAACGTCCCGCCATTCACCGTTTGCCAGTGAATCCAGGGTGTAGTTGCCCATGGCATAGCGAATAAGTCGCAGGGTAGGGAAGCCCACGTGTGCGGTCATCCGACGCACCTGGCGATTACGGCCTTCATAAAGGGTGATCTTGAGCCAGCTCGTCGGGATGGATTTGCGCTCGCGGATAGGCGGCGTGCGTGGCCACAGCCATTCCGGCTCGCTGACGAGCTCAATACCTGCAGGCAAGGTAGGACCATCGTTTAACGTCACGCCGCGGCGTAATGTCGCCAGCGTCTCATCATCCGGTTCACCTTCAACCTGGACGAAGTAAATCTTTCCCGTGCGTTTGCCCGGCTGAGTGAGCCTGGCCTGTAAGGCACCATCGTTGGTTAAGACCAGAAGTCCTTCGCTATCCCGGTCCAGACGGCCAGCGGCGTAGACGCCCTGAACAGGAATGTAATCCTTCAGCGTGCTGCGTCCGGCTTCGTCAGTAAACTGCGGCAAAACATCGTAGGGTTTATTGAACAAAATCACCCGCTTTGGCTGGGATTCTTGTGGTCTTCTGGCGGCTTGTCGTGAGCTGAATCGCTCAACCCGGTGTTTTGTAAAAGAAGTTTTCTTCATGGTATTTTCAGACGTTATCAATTGCCGCATTATAGCCTATTAACGAAGACCTTTCATGGCGTCGGACAATCAGGTACTATCGAAGGGCTCATTACAATTTATTAACATAAGATCAGTAACAACCAGAAGCGCTCGAAGGAGAGGTTAATGGAAAGCAAAGTAGTTGTTCCGGCGGAAGGTAAAAAGATCACCCTGCAAAACGGCAAGATTAACGTTCCTCACAATCCGATTATCCCGTTCATCGAAGGTGACGGTATCGGTGTAGACGTTACCCCGGCAATGCTGAAAGTGGTTGATGCCGCTGTTGAGAAAGCCTACAAAGGCGAGCGTAAAATTTCCTGGATGGAAATTTACACCGGTGAAAAATCTACTCAAGTTTATGGCCAGGACGTTTGGCTGCCAGCTGAAACGCTGGACCTGATCCGCGACTACCGCGTTGCTATTAAAGGCCCTCTGACAACTCCAGTCGGTGGCGGTATTCGTTCCCTGAACGTTGCGCTGCGTCAGGAGCTGGACCTGTACGTGTGTCTGCGTCCGGTTCGTTACTATCAGGGCACCCCAAGCCCGGTTAAGCACCCTGAACTGACCGACATGGTTATCTTCCGCGAAAACTCAGAAGACATCTACGCGGGCATCGAGTGGAAAGCGGACTCTGCTGACGCAGAGAAAGTGATTAAATTCCTGCGCGAAGAGATGGGCGTGAAGAAAATTCGCTTCCCTGAGCATTGCGGTATCGGTATCAAGCCTTGCTCCGAAGAAGGGACTAAACGTCTGGTGCGTGCGGCCATTGAATACGCGATCACCAACGACCGTGACTCTGTGACGCTGGTTCACAAAGGCAACATCATGAAGTTCACCGAAGGCGCATTCAAAGACTGGGGCTACCAGCTGGCGATGGAAGAGTTCGGTGGTGAGCTGATTGACGGTGGTCCGTGGCAGAAGATCAAGAACCCGAACACCGGCAAAGAGATCATCATTAAAGATGTGATCGCCGATGCGTTCCTGCAGCAGATCCTGCTGCGTCCTGCTGAATATGACGTTATCGCCTGTATGAACCTGAACGGTGACTATATCTCCGACGCCCTGGCGGCGCAGGTTGGCGGTATTGGTATCGCTCCTGGTGCGAACATCGGTGACGAGTGCGCACTGTTCGAAGCGACCCACGGTACGGCACCAAAATATGCCGGCCAGGATAAAGTGAACCCAGGTTCTATCATCCTGTCTGCAGAAATGATGCTCCGTCATATGGAATGGTTCGAAGCGGCTGACCTGATCGTTAAAGGTATGGAAGGCGCGATTAACGCCAAAACCGTAACGTACGATTTCGAACGTCTGATGGAAGGCGCTAAGCTGCTGAAATGCTCAGAGTTTGGCGACGCGATTATCGCGAACATGTAATCCAGATTCTGGGTTAAACAAGAACGGGAGCCGATGGGTTCCCGTTTTTTATTATTCGACTTCGTACGGTTATCAAAACCCCTCCCTTCAATAGCATTTACCGTCCACGCTTTACCGGGCCATCATGCGCTTTCGCCGTTTGATTCGGCGATGTATGCCCCAAAATTTCTTGAATATCTTAGTTCCACGTCTCACTAAATTCATTGTTATGGTGTCCGGCCTCACCCGGTGCCGCGATCATGAATACCTGATATGACTTATCGGGTACGACGCGATTACGGTGAAACTCTCATTAATTCTGTTGTCAGCATAACTTCTGGTGTGCGGAATATCACTCGTATTACGGGAGATAGCACAACGTGAATTAGCATCATTTTAAGCAGGCGGCTGATATAAATATCCTTGTCGCAGCAAGTTGTTTAATCAAACGGTATTGCTGCGCTGGCACTGTCCGCGGTAGTGGGAAAAGCCAGACAAACTGTACGAAAAAATAAAGCCGGGCAATATCGGTTTTATTGTGTACGTAGCAAACACGCATGGTTATTCATTGCCATGTATTTTCCAATCGAGACGTAAGGATATTCTATAAATGAGTACTTTTGCTGTAGTACCCGCAAATCAGTCTGCAGATAATAATGCGAAAATGATTTATCAGTGGTTGAGTGGTCTGTCCGAACGACAGGGTAAAAAGCTCATTTCAGGTATTTTTGGTGGCTATAGCAATATCGGCGGCGTCGATGCTTTTTCCCTGCAACAAGGAAAAGACCTGCAGGCCCTGACCGGGAAATTCCCCGCTATTTATAGCGCTGACTATGCCCGTGGCTGGGATGCCTGTACCCCAGGAGAGGAAGCCAGTTTGATCGATTTTGGTTGTAATGCCGATCTGATCGACCACTGGAAAAAAGGCGGACTGGTCGCGATCAGCCACCATTTACCAAACCCTTGTTTTGCGGGGAATAATCCAGGTGATGGAAAGGGGGCTCTCAAGCATCCTGTGAGTAATGATGAATTTTCTGCAATCTTACAGTCTGGAACACCGTCGCGTGGGCGCTGGCTGGCAATGCTTGATAAAGTCGCTCAGGGCCTACAGCAACTGAATGAGAAAGGTGTCACCGTCTTTTATCGACCCTTGCATGAGATGAATGGCGAGTGGTTCTGGTGGGGGGCAACCGGTGAGAATACAAACGATACTGTACGTATGGATCTGTATCGACGCCTGTATCAGGATATCTTTAACTATTTCGTTAAAACGAAAGGGTTAAACAATTTACTCTGGGTCTTCTCTCCTGATGCAAACCGGGATTATAAGACATCTTATTACCCTGGCGCAGAGTATGTTGATATTACTGGCCTGGACTTGTATACAGACAATCCTGCCACTGTAAACGGTTACGATGAAATGGTGGCATTGAATAAGCCGTTTGCCTTTGCAGAAGTGGGGCCATCAACAATTAACGGCCAGTTTGATTATGCAAACTTAGTGAGTGTTATTCTTCAGAAATATCCTAAAGCAACCATGTTTATCCCCTGGAACAATGACTGGAGCCCGCTGAAAAACCTGAATGCCTCTGGTGCATACAATAATGACCGGGTAATAAATCTCGGAGAGGTATGGAACGGCAGCGTTCTGAGTTAATGTACGTTTCGGTGTCACGTTGATGCACCATATAAAATGGTTGAAGTCGCTGGCCCAATCGTTAACGCTATAGAAGATGCTAAAATGTTCAGAGTCTGGCGACGCGATCATCGCGAATATGTCATCCAGATTCTGGGTTAAACGTGAACGGGGGCCAGAAGGTCCCCGTTTTTTTCCTCAGCCTGCGGGAGACTGCAAGATGTTAGCTACGATCCTTGTCGTTATTGTTGCGTTAATTCATCTCTACATACTTGTGCTGGAAATGTTCCTGTGGAACACAAAAACAGGCCACAAGGCATTTAATCTCAGCCCTGATTTTGCACGTGATACCCGTGTGCTGGCCGCAAATCAGGGGTTGTATAACGGTTTTCTGGCAGCGGGACTGCTCTGGGGACTGTGGCTTGGTGAAAGCGGTGTTCCTGTGGTCTTCTTCTTTTTGACCTGCGTGTTGATTGCGGGCATTTACGGTGCCATGACCGCCAGCCGAAAAATACTCTATGTTCAGGCTTTACCGGCGCTGGCTGCATTGATTGCACTGTGGTTGCGTTGATTAACAAGGCTTTGGTCTAAGAGTGCCGTCCGATATACTCAGGCATTACCCTTAAAGGTCAGAGAAGAGACTGTTTATGCACAATGAAATTCCACTTAAGTATTATGACATCGTCGATGAATACGCGTCGGAAGCCGCGGAGCCGGTAAGTGAGGCAGAGCGCGATCCTCTTGCCTGTTATTTCCAGTTGCTGCTCACCCGTTTATCGAACAATGAAGAGATCAGCGAGGAAGCCCAGCAAGAGATGGCGAGTGAAGCCGGCATCCGTAGCGCGCGCATTGATGATATTGCGAACTTCCTCAATCAGTGGGGAAATGAATAGTCTGCCTCAAAAACCGTTGTGCTGATGCTTTGCTAAACAGCTCAGCATCACGCTATCGGACCACATGCATTTTTTATCCGGGATGTGCGTTGAGGGTTTACCGATGAGCAGGGCGAAAATAACGATCAGGAAAAAGAGTACCAGCGGAAACAACAGAGAATTTTTCACGTTTTAACCAAATGAGAGTGTGCTTCAGGGTAATCTACGGTCTGAATGTGACGACTATATGTTTTTAGGAAAGAAATGGAAACGTCTGATCTGGAAAAACATTACCACGACACCAACGCGAAGACGCTGGCGCTCTGGGAAAAGCGGGACGGTATCGGAGCGGTAAGGGAGCCGTTTTATGCTACGCAAAAGCTCGCACTGGCGACAGGTTTCCAGCCGGAAATGGCCGCGTCTGTCGACATGTTGTTTCGGGAACTGCGGGCGTTGACCCGCCACGACTCGTTAGCAGACCTCCAGCCGCCATCCGGCTTCCATTTCACCTTCGTACCCATAACGCTCCCTCTCTACGACGGGAATGCACCGTTACCGGCGAAGACGCATCAGCTTATCGACGCATGGACCCCTTTTGCCGGTCTGGGCATCACGGTTCGGGAACTCAGGCTGGTGGCATTGCCCAACCAGCTCTTGCTTGCAGGCATACCCGATACACTTGCCTTGAGGCAGCGGCAGGCGTTTTGTGAACGTCTGTTAACCACGGACTGGCAAGAGGCGTTGCGCTTACGCCATGGCAATACCCCTTTGCCAGCGCCGTTCTGGCACACTACGCTGTTGCGCTACCAGGCAGACTGTCTGCCTGAATCACCGAGGGCGTTTTTCCGTGAGCGCCGCATGCAGCGTTACGGTGAGGTTTGCGGAGAGCTAAAACTCAACGTCGTGAATTATAACTGGACGCTATGCAGAGCCGTCACGTCGTCAATGTTGACATGCTAACGCGCTGGTTTTTGCTTATCGTTGTTAAGTTGCTGCGTCAGTTCATCAATGGTCAGTGATTTAGAGAAATACCATCCCTGAATCAGGGCATCAGGATACCGGTCTGCGATAAAGCGATATTGCGTTTCGCTTTCCACACCTTCAAAGACGAGCGTTTTATTCAGTCTGGCGAGGGCGTCACTAAAGATGACGAATATATTCTGTTTATAATGCTCATTAATACCATCTACCAGCGATTTGTCTATTTTGATCTCATCGTATTCCAGAAGCGATATGCGGGCGAGGTTAGAGTTTTGCACTCCAAAATCGTCAATTGATATTCTCACACCCAGTGATTTTAACGCCTGACAAAACCCTTCGAGAATATCCGCAGTGGAGACCGCCTTTTCAGAGAGTTCGACTTTTATCAAGGAGAGTGGAATGCTATTCACTAAACACTCACGACACAGAATCTTAATGAATTGCCCGTCTTCAATCTCAGTTCGGCCAATATTTAATGAAATCACCAGCTGATGTTTAATCGCCAGCGAGGCGATTTCTGCCAGGGATTTTTCGATGATATTGATATAATACTTTTGATACAGGCCAATTTTCTTAATTAAGGGAATAAAGAGCTCAGGCGAGACCTCTCCATGATTGTTATCGCGCCATCTCGACAGAACTTCAACGCCCACCATTTTTTTATCCTGGATTCGAATAATGGGCTGGTAGTTAACGCTGATGGTATTGGCTTTTACCGCGTTAACCAGCGTGCGCTCCAGTGAGAACCGATCTTCATAGATGCGGAAGAAAAACAGCGTGATCGCTATCCAGATGAAAGCCAGAATTGCCGTGAGAAGGGTAAACACCACCAGAGACAACGAAGCCAGCCCTGCGTTGTGATGCTTCACGATCACACACAAATCCCATACGGCGCTGCACTGCGTCAGGGTTAAGGTAAACAGATTCGAATGCAGCCAGCTCTGTTCTTTTATCACCGGGGAGGCTGAGAAAAATGTTCTGCCGAAATCTTTGGTCGTCGTACTCAGTGAATAGTTCGCCGTAATCGGCGTGAACCTATCGTAAGCATAGCGGGAGGTGAATATAATCACGTTATTATAAATTGCCGCATTGCCTGTAAAAAAATCTTTTCTGGAAAACTGTGCCAGAAGAAAACCCCGTGACGTTTTATGCAGCTCTGCAGGAAGGGCTGCGGGAGTGGCGAGTTTACCCCAAAAAGCAGTACAGGCTATTTTCCCCTTTTCAATAAAACCGATATCCCCGAAATAGAGGCTATCTAACTTTATCTGCCTGTAACTATCAAGACTGGTTTTATCACAACCCTGTGTAGTAATGCTTTTGAGCGCCTGCGCCACACTTTGAGAGAGGCCTTCTGAATATTGTAAAAGGGAATGGGAAACCTCGAGCTGTTTGCTCTTTTGCTGGGCCAGGATAACCGCATTAACCGCGTAGAGAGAGAGGGCGACCAGCAACGTTGAAATGATAGCAACGGCAATGATCTTTTTCATTTTCCAGTGTTCCCGTCCGCTCCCTGATTTCACAAATCTTAACACAGCCAGGGCAAGGCACAAGCCTGATAATAACGGAGGTTTATCTTATTCAGTCAGAGTAACTCATGCGGAAGTACCAGTTTTTTAAGATAAATCTTAACTAAACTTTTCACATTGCTTTAAGCAGCGCAGAGTTTGCCAGGCAATCGCCTTATACAGGTCATAAATGAGCATTTTTCTCTTAAGGAAAAAATCGTGCGCAACCTTATGCTCCCCATTCTGTGTGCCTTATTTGTGTTTCTGAGTGGCATGCTGATCATTAACTGGCAGTTGTGGCATATGGCCCGGTCAAATTATGTCGAAACCGCCGCCGCAAGCACGCGTAAAATTGAGGCCATTCTTGCTGAGGCTGTCAGTGCTGCAGATACAGCAAAACGGGTCGCCGCTGCAGGGTGTACCGACACCGGACAGCGTGAACTGGGTTCGGAAGCTGCGCTGAAACCGCATCTTCGCGCCATTATGATTGAGCAGCAGGGCAGGATCGTCTGTACCTCCCTTCCCGGAAACGGCGTATTGATTGTTCGCCCGCAGACGCTGCCCAACAAAGGATTGATGCTGCTCCCCGGTAATCGCCTGGTGAACGGCATTCCGGTGTTACTTTTTCAGATGCCCGTCGCGAAAGGGCGCGTTATCGTAAGCGTTAGCGACGCGCATTTGCGGGATGTTATTGCGAGTGCAGCAAACAACACGGGACTGAGGCTGGTTGTTGGCGATAAAGCAATAGCCGGCGCGGGCGATGTGACCGGCTGGCCCCCCGTGAAGTGGGCGGGTTCCTTAACAGCATCGGCACATTTTCCGTTTAGCATGGCCTGGCAGCCTCCCGCCTTTTTCAGCCTGACGCGTTTACTGTATCAGGGATGGAGCCTCATACTGCTTATCCTTGCGTTATCTGCGGCTGTTGGCATTCTTATCCGTCGCTACAGGGGGAAAAGCAGCTCGTTTGAAGACGATCTGCGTAAAGCCATCATCCACGGCGAGATCGTTCCGTACTATCAGCCGATCGTGAATGGCGATACCGGCGGTTTGTATGGCGTGGAAGTGCTGGCAAGGTGGAAGCACCCAAAATCAGGCTTTATCCCACCGGATGTTTTTATTCCGATTGCCGAGCGCAGCGGCCTGATAATTCCGCTGACCAAAGGGTTAATGGCGAAAGTGGTGACCGAGCTTAAGCCGCTTTTGCCTAAGTTGCCGGACGGATTTCACATCGGGGTGAACATCAGCGCCAGACACATCAATGCGCCTTCTTTTATCGCTGACTGCCGGGTCTTTGGAAAAGGCTTTTATGGTAAAGAGGTCAAACTGGTTCTCGAAGTGACCGAGCGTGAACCGCTGATCGATAATCCTCATCTGGTGGAAAATCTCAATGCGTTACATAACGCCGGTTTCGTCATTGCGCTTGATGACTTTGGGACCGGGTATTCCGGACTCTCCTGTCTGCACGCGCTGGCGATTGATTATATTAAAATCGATAAAAGTTTCGTGAACCGGGTATCAGAGGCGAAAGACTCTACGATCCTGCTGGACTGTGTGATTGACCTGGCGAAAAAACTCTCACTGCATATCGTGGCTGAAGGGGTAGAAACGAAGGAGCAACTGGACTATCTCAACCGTAATCAGATTACCCTGTTGCAGGGATACTATTTTGGTAAACCGGTCTCGTATAAAGAATTTATTAAAATCATCTTATCTAAGCCCCTGGAGAAGGTCAGTCTGTAAGAGATTTTTTTCTGTGAAAGGGGCCCAGTAATAATATCTGATGCCCGTTTGCGAAAAGCGAAATATCATCAGATTTCTGTTGTATGCTTAAGTGCAATTCATTTTCCTCTTATCCTGAGCTTTGTTACAGTGACTCTAGTTGTCAGCCAGGGATGTCAGGCGTGATAAGGTGGAAGAGCTCGTGCATGTGAAAAATACTTTTTACACAACAACTATTACCGTCATCATTGTCTCATTGATCATTTCGCTGTCGCTTGCCGTCCAAATTACCACGTCCAGGCAGCAGTCAATCCAGCAAATAAATACCAGCGTTGCCAACCTGAGCCATACCTTAGACGTGTACAGCGAAGGGATCATGCGCCAAAGTGAAATGTTGATTACTTCGGTTTCCGACATAATCAAAATTTATGGCATGACCCCACAACAGGCCAAAAATATCCAGCGGATGATAAGCAATCAGGATAATCTTCTTATCCAGATAAATAATGTGGTTGTTTACGATGCGCAAGGGAATATTTTTACGGCACTGCATGAAAGTTTTTCCGGACCCCGGAAAGGGGTGGACAGGTCGTTTTTTATCTACCACAAAGAAAATAAGAGCCAGCAGATTTTTATTGGCCAGCCGGTGGTCAGCAGAACGAATGGTAAATGGGTCATAACCATTAGTCGTCGGCTGGAAACCCCTACCGGCGCGTTTAACGGTGTCGTTGTGGTTACGCTGGGTATCGAAAATTTTCTGGCGTTATACGGGCAGATCAATATTGGTCACTCAGGCGTGATCGGCTTAACAACCCAGTCAGGCGTGTTGCTGGTACGTCATCCGTTTAAAAATAATTACATCGGCGCGATTGTTTCGGATTCGCCTCTCTTCAGGACATACCTCAAGGTACAAAACGCGGGTATCGCCAGCTCTGTCTCACGGTTTGATAAAATCGAACGCATTTATGCTTTCGAGAAGAACAAGCGCTACGGGCTCGTCACCACCGTGGCGGTCAGTACGCAAGAAGCACTCGCCCCCTGGCGCAAGCAGGCTCTCCAGCTTTCTGTACTCATTTTGGTTTTTACCGCGATACTCATTGCGGCGTCCTGTTTCCTCTATTCCGATTTATCCAGAAAAACACGGGATAACAGAGCGCTGAAGATTATTGCGTCTGAAGATGCGCTAACCGGGCTTTTCAACCGACGCATTTTTGATGAAAAAATTCTGTCAGAAATTGCGGCCTGTGCGGCCAGCGACGCCCCGATTTCGGTGTTGATTGTCGATGTGGACTACTTCAAAAAATACAACGATAACTATGGTCATCCCGAAGGGGACCGCTGTTTAACCCTGCTGGGAAATAGCCTCAGGGAGAGCCTCAACCGGGACAACCAGGTTGTGGCGCGCTATGGCGGGGAAGAGTTTGCACTGATCCTGCCAGACACGGATATCCAGGAAGCGCTCCGCCTCGGTCAGACGATCATTCGCAATGTCTTTTCGCTGCATATTGAACATGCTTTCAGTCCCTTCGGGCGGGTCACGGTTAGCGTCGGGATCTCCACTGCGCGTGCCGTGGATATCGCGGGCAGCCAGCAGAACATCATTATAGCCGCCGACCAGGCGCTCTATCAGGCAAAACGTGCAGGGCGAAACCGGCACGCTTTTGTTGCGGTGTAGGCAAAAAAAAAGCCCACTCTAGAGTGGGCAAGAAATACTGGAAGCAATGTGAGCAATGTCGTACTGAATACCTGAGTGTTTCACTCAACTATTCAGTGTTGAGAAAGATAATCTTTCTCAACAAAAGATGCAACCCCACATTTCTTGTGGTGCTGTTGATGATTAAACGCGCACTCTCTCACTGTGATGCTTATCACAAATTTCCTTTCTGAAATCCTGTGCTATCCTTTCTTGTGTCGTTGATTTAATGACAAAAACCATACGGAGAGGAAACTTATGGGAATTTTATCCTGGATTATCTTTGGGCTTATTGCAGGTATTCTGGCGAAGTGGATTATGCCGGGCAAAGATGGCGGTGGGTTTATCGTCACCGTAATACTGGGGATTATCGGTGCAGTGGTGGGCGGTTGGATCAGTACGCTGTTCGGCTTTGGTAAGGTCGATGGCTTTAACTTCGGCAGCTTCGCTGTCGCGGTGATCGGTGCGTTGGTTGTTCTGTTTATCTACAGAAAAATCAAAAGTTAAGCCTGATAAATGTTGAAAAAGGCTGCCATATGGCGGCCTTTTTACGTGGTGGGTTTACCACCAGCCTAGCTGCGAGCCTGCAACAGCCACGATTGCCACGATCAGCATAATGAGGGTTGTTTTTCTCATTTATGCCCCCGGAGCAGCGTAACCACCGACAAAAAACCAGGCCAAAAACACTACCGCCGTTATAAAAATAACGACCGGGAAGAGGATCCCTATTCTCATACCATCACCTGTTTCGGTTTTTATAACGCCGTAGAGTGTACGGGGTTAATCCATCGCGAGAAAGCGCGTTTTGCTTTTTCCTTTGTTATGCTGATACATCGCGACATCAGCCGCGCGTAACGCACTGTCCGGATCGGTCACGGTGGGGTCAACTTCAATCACACCGAAGCTGGCGCCAGGATAAATAATGTTCACGCTCCCCAGCCAGTATTCTCCTGCAATACGGGCGTCGAGGCGCGTTTTAAGCAGGTTAATCTGTGTGTTCTCACCTGTACTGTTGGTTTGGCTAAGCGAGGCCACCAGAAACTCATCACCGCCCAGCCTGCCAATTATTTCGTCCGCCTGTTTTTCTTCAGTCAGACGTTTGCCCACTTCAATCAGGAACCGATCGCCTGATTCATGCCCGTAACGGTCGTTAATCAGCTTGAAATCATCAAGGTCGATAAACGCGATGATGGCGTTGCGTTTAAGGTGCTTTGCCAGTGAAAACAGGGTCGTCAGCTCTTCGAAGATGGCGCGGCGGTTTGGTAATCCGGTAAGGGCATCGGTATAAGAGTGCGCAATGAGTGCCGCATTGGCTTCCCGAAGCTGGATCACCAGTGATTCTTTCTGAATATACTGGGCAATCAACCCGGCGAATAATTTCAAAACTTGTTCACCGCGATCGCTGGGATGTTTCTTTTCCATGCTGGTGGCGCAGAGCGTGCCATAGAGTGAACCATCCGCAAGGTGAATAGGGATACTCATGTAGGTTGTAATGCCAAGGGCTTTCGCGGCATCGCAATCCGGCCAGCGCTCAGCCACCTCGTTACTGAACAACGTACCACTCTCGATGGCGCGCTTACACAACGTGTCGCCCCACGGAACGCTCAGCCCCTCAGGGATCTGCATCTGCTTGCTGTTGCGGGCGTAGAGGATATGCTGCAGGCGCGCATTGATATCGACCTTCGTCAGGTAGGTGGACTCCATTTCAGTCACAATCTCCAGCATCTCCAGCAGCTGGCGGACGAGACTTTCAAGGGACTGCTCAGTGGCGAGCGTTTCTGAAACACGGGCAAGGATAATATCCGACATGACGTAGGCTCACTCCCATGCAGAAGACGTCTGCATCTGCATGTTATGCTGAATTTTTCGACTTCGGGCATAGTAAAACATGAATATAAAAATTTTAATATTCATCACAGGGGAGCGGGGGAGAAAAAAAGCCCCGATGTTGAGACCGGGGCAAAGACATCTTGATTACGGAATGATGTTCTCTGGTCATTGAGAACACGTGCCACTGTAGTGTGGAAAAGTGCAGTTAAGATGGAGAAATCTTGGAGAAAGCGGCGGTGACCCGTTACCCTTAAAGTCTGATGAAGTTAAAAGGATCAATGAGATGAGATTACTGCTTCTGGCACTGGCGTTACCGCTGGCCGCCTGTACCTCCAAAACATCCCCGCCTGATGCCCCGAAACCGCCCCATGTTATCGGGATGGCTAATTCCGCCTCCGTCTACTGCCTGAATAAAGGCGGAGAACAGGTCCCGGTTCAGAGCCCGCAAGGGGTTCGCACGGAGTGCAAGTTGCCCGGCGGCGAAGTGATCGATGAATGGGCGCTTTATCGTCGCGATCATCCGCAACCTGCCAGGTGACAGCGGGACAGTGGCTGCGGTACACTTCTCTTTAGGATTATTCTTAGCCTTTCGATGGCTACCGTTATCGTGAGAGAAGTATGTTTCAGCTTAAACCGGGCAGCATGGCGATGATCATCGGTGCCCGCACGGCGTCCGGCCGTCGTAATATTGGTAAATCTGTTGAACTGTTTGGCCTGTGTCAGCCCGGCCAGCGTTTCGTTAATCCGGTCAATGGCGTCATGACGCAGTTACCCGCCACCTCGGATCGCGCGCTTTGGCTGGTGACCGGTGATGTCTTCGCGTTTGACAATCAGCACGGCTTTGCGTTTATTCGCGCCGAACATCTGATGCCGCTTACCCCGGATACGGCGCCGCAAATCCTTGATGAACTGATGATCGACTGACTAGACATTACGCAGCCAGTCGGCTAACACCAGGGCGTGATTGTGTTCCTTATCTTTCGCGCCATAGAGAAGGGTTAAGGTCTGCTTGCTGGCCAGCGCCGCAAGACGCAACCCCTCGTCCTTGTGCTGCGCCAGCTCTTCCCGGTACGCCTTGCTGAAGGCGTTGAAATCAAGGGTTTCGCTATGAAACGCCTTGCGTAAATCGTTGGACGGGGTGAGCGTTTTACACCATTCATCATACGCGAGATCGGTTTTCTTCACGCCACGCGGCCAGAGTCTGTCTACCAGCACCCGATAACCATCGTCCGGGCTTGCCTGTTCGTATACGCGTTTACACTGGATCATCTTTTCTCCTCACCTGCGGCAAAACGTTCTGCGTATTACTCTAGCACTTTGTCTTTACCCACCCAATTTAAGGTATTGTGATAATTGCAGAAGATCGGTAGTCTGAGGTTCCTTATGTTATCTGCTAATACTCAGGCATAAGGAACCTTTCATGGAACACCTCCCGGCTAAAACCACACTGCGCATTGCGCTAATTGGCGATTACAATCCCGATGTTATTGCGCACCAGGCGATCCCGCTGGCAATTGACGACGCCGCTGCCGTTCTTGACCTCACCGCTGATTATGACTGGCTCGCGACCACGGAACTGACCAGCCCGGAAGATCTGGTAGGTTATGACGCTATCTGGCTGGTTCCCGCAAGCCCGTACAAAAACACAGCGGCGGCCTTTATCGCTGCACGCTACGCACGCGAAAACAGCATTCCCTTCCTCGGCACCTGCGGCGGGTTCCAGCATGCGCTGATTGAGTACGCCCGTAATGTGCTGGGCTGGCACGATGCGGCGCACGCCGAAACGGATACCGAAGGCACAATGGTGATTGCGCCATTAACCTGCTCGCTGGTGGAAAAAACCGATGCAATTGAGCTGCGCAACAATACGCTCATCGCCAAAGCCTATGGCAAACCGGAAATCGTGGAGGGGTATCACTGCAATTACGGTGTGTCGCCGGAATTTGCACGGGAGCTGGAGAGTGGCGAAATGCGCGTCACCGGCTGGGACGAGCAGGGTGAAATTCGCGCCGCGGAGCTACTGACCCATCCGTTCTTCGTGATCACTTTATTCCAGCATGAACGTGCCGCGCTGGAAGGTCGACCGGTGGTGCTGGTACAGGCAATGCTGCGCGCGGCGCGCGGATAAAAAAGGCAGACCTGGTGGTCTGCCATTCTACTAACGGGGCGTGACCTCCCGGTCACGCCCGGCAAGCATACCGCAAACGGCCATGATCACGGCGGCCAGTGCACAGGCCAGAAGCGGATACCGCCAGTCACCGGCAGCATCGTGAATTTTGCCCATCAACGGCGGGCCACAGGCGGCCAGCAGATAGC
Organism: Enterobacter sp. BNK-18; assembly: GCF_047456135.1. Lineage (NCBI taxonomy): Bacteria > Pseudomonadati > Pseudomonadota > Gammaproteobacteria > Enterobacterales > Enterobacteriaceae > Enterobacter > Enterobacter sp. BNK-18. The sequence goes on from NZ_CP179899.1 coordinate 996,297, forward strand.
CAACCGACTGTGCCATGCCGGACAAGGCCGCGGCCTGATGCGCAGAGCTGGCGCGCAGCCCGATGAAAGTCAGGCCAAGGATCATCGTTGCCCCGGTACCAAAACCAAACACCAGTGTCCACATGACCGCCATTCCCGGCGCAAACCACAATCCTGCTGCGCTTATCGCGCACAACAGCGCCACGACGCCGGCGATTGCTCGCTGATCCTTCAGACGATGGAGGATCAGCGGGACTGCGAGACCCGGCACGGCGGTGGCCAGCTGTAAGAGTCCGTGCACAGAACCCGCCTGGGCTTCGCTATACCCGTGGCTGAGCAGGATCGCCGGTAGCCAGCCGATGATGACATAGTAAATCAGCGAGTTAATCCCCAGAAAAAGGGTGACCTGCCAGGCGAGGGCAGAGCGCCAGATAGCGCGGTTATGTAACGCGCCTGCACCGGTCACCGTCGCAACGTGTTTCTGACGCCACTGTGGCAGCCAGAGCAGTAGTGCAGCCAGCGGAAAGGCCATCAGCATTAGCAGGGCGCCATGCCAGCCGGCTTCCCCTTGCGCCAGCGGAACAATCAGTGCGGAACCTAACGCCGCGGAGATCCCCATCGTCAGGGAATACGCACCGGTGAGTCTGGCAACCTGTCCCGGGAAGTCACGTTTAATTAACCCAGGCAAAAGCACATTGCCCAGTGCGATACCGCAGCCAATCACCGCCGTACCGATGAAAAGCAGGGGGGCGGAAGGCAGGGAGCGCACAGCAATGCCGACGCAAATCAGCAGCAGGGCGATAAACAGGCTGCGCTCCATGCCGATACGCCGGGCAACACCTGCGGCGAGCGGGGAAATAAGGGCGAAAGCCAGCAGAGGCAGGGTGGTCAGCAGACCGGTTTGCGCTGTACTCAAGCCATAATCGAGACGAATGGTATCGAGCAGCGGTGCTGCTCCGGTAAAAGTGACGCGAAGCGTAGTGGCAATCATCAGGATACCTGCGATCAGCAGCGCGCCTTGTTTTCCTGAAACCCGAATTGCAGTAGTCATTGTGTTCTCATACGTTCAAGCGAGCGCACACAATACCGATTTTCTCCACGGTTGAAATCAGGCTAAAATGACAGTTTATCGCTAATATCGGACAACCTGATGATTGGTCTCGGACTGGACGGCTACGATCCCGATAGCCAGCATGATGCGGCTGTCGCGTTTCGCATCCGCGTGGTGGCGCAGGAACAATACATTCCGCGACACCAACACCGTAAGGGACAGCTGATTCTGGCGCTGGGGGGAGCCATTACCTGCGAAGTGGAAAACGCCATGCTGATGGTACCGCCCCAGTATGCTGTGTGGATCCCTGGCCAGATGCCGCACAGCAATAAGGCCACGCCGGGTGCCCAGCTTTGCTTTTTGTTTATTGAACCCGGAGCGGTAAGTTTGCCCGATCGCTGCTGCACCCTGAAGATCTCCCCTCTGGTGCGGGAACTGATCTTATCGCTGGCGGAAAAATCACGTGAAGCGCTTTCGCTTGCTGCCACATCGCGTCTGGTGGATGTTCTTTTTGACGAGCTACCGCTGCAGCGTCAGGAACATTTGCAACTGCCCGTTTCGCCTCATCCAAAAATCCGGCTGATGAGCGAGAAGATGGCGGAAGAGCCTGCCGCCTGGCAGACGCTGGCACAATGGGCGAGCCACTTCGCCATGAGTGAGCGCAATCTGGCGCGCCTGGTGGTAAAAGAGACGGGCCTGAGCTTTCGCCGCTGGCGGCATCAGCTGCAGCTTATTGTGGCGTTACAGCTGTTGATTGGGGGGAAGTCGGTACAGCAGGTGGCACAGTCGCTGGGGTACGACTCCACCACCGCATTTATCACGATGTTTAAGAAGGGGCTGGGGCAGACGCCAGCGCGCTATATTGCCAGCCTGACTATGACTTCCCGATAAACAGTGAGACCAGCCCGGCCGCAATCAGCGGGCCCACCGGAACGCCACGAAAGAGCGCCACACCGAGCACGGTTCCCACCAGCAGACCGGCTACCAGCGAGGGCTGGCTGCTCATCAGCGTAACGCCACGCCCGCCCAGCCACGAGACAAAAACGCCTACCGCTATCGCTATCAGCGATTTCCAGTTCACAAATGAGTGCAGCAGCGTCGAGGCAGGCAGCGTACCGCTGGCGATAGGTGCCATCACCCCAATGGTCAGAATGATGATCCCGATGGTGAGACCTTGTTTTTCTATCCACGGGAAAAAGGTGTTTAACGGGGTCACGCGCACAATGATCAGCACCAGAATTGAGATAGCGACGGTGGTGTTATGGCTGACAAAGCCAAGCGCAGCGAGGGCCAGAAGAATGAGCAGAGTCGGGTCAAACATAAGGAATCCTTGCCAAAAGAGTAAGCCTGCTTACTTTACGCGGAAACACGGCTGAAGACAGTTTTTAAAAAGATTTTACTGCTGTCATAACCCTGTCATTTACGGGGGATAAAACAGGGGCAGGCATCGAAAAAGGGGCGCAAAAATGTACGATCACATGTTTGTCGAAACGCTGATCATTTCTTCATCGTTTTTCGCTGTTGCCATTATCCTGGTCGCGTCAGTTATTTTTCTGGAAAAAAAAGGCTGACGTGATGCCAGCCTACACGATTACGCTTTATGGAACGTCACCAGCTCAGGACGGGCGATACGCAAATAATCCTGCGTATCCATAATCACGGATTTTTCCAGCAGACCGGCGTTAAACGCGATTTCATCAAAACGCTCAAACAGGAGCGGGTCGGCCACTAGTGCCAGATCGGGATGGAAGCTAAAAGGCGGAATGGCGCCAAAAACGCAGGCGGTCAGGGTATCGACTTCGGCAGGGCTTGCGAGAGACGCTTTTATCCCCCCAAAATGGCTGGCAAGCTGGCTTAAATCGGCCTGCAGATCGGCGGCGAGGATCGCCAGAACGTGTTTTTTTACGCCGTTTCCCTTCACCTTACAGACCAGTGCTTTTGCCCCTTGCCCCAGATCGGTTCCGCGGATCTCACTCACCGCTTCGCATTTCCCCACGGCGTCATGCTCCATGACGCGAAATCGTGCGCCCTGCTGGGTTAACAACGTAATGAGTTGCTGGTGGGTTGTTGTTCCCTTAACGTCATCAGACATAGCGATTTACCTGTTAAATACCAATACGCAGCGTTTAACCTTAGCACAGAATATTTCGCCGTTGGGATAGGCAGGACGTAAAGAAAACAGCCAGCGGATTCGCTGGCTGTTGGGTCAGGCATTGCTGTTGGCTGACTGTTTATGGAACAGTTCCCTGAACACTGGATAGATATCATCCTGATCGCGGATATGCTGCATGGCAAAGTTATCGAACATCGATTGCAGATGTTCATACTCACGCCACAGCGTCTGGTGAGCACGGCGGGTAATTTCGATATAGCTGTAGTAACGCACCACCGGCAGAATTTTCTTCGCCAGAATATCGTGACACAGCGGGGAGTCATCTGCCCAGTTATCGCCATCTGATGCCTGCGCGGCATAGATGTTCCACTGCGCCGGGTCGTAACGCTCTTTCACCACTTCATCCATCAGTTTCAGAGCGCTCGACACGATGGTGCCACCGGTCTCCTGCGAGTAGAAGAACTCATGTTCATCCACCTCTTTCGCCTGAGTGTGGTGGCGAATATAGACCACTTCCACGTTCTTATAGGTTCTGCTCAGGAACAGATAGAGCAGGATATAAAAACGCTTCGCCATATCCTTGGTGGCCTGGTCCATCGAACCGGAGACATCCATCAGACAGAACATGACCGCCTGGCTCGACGGTTCGGGGCGTTTTTCGTAATTCTTGTAGCGCAGGTCGAAGGTGTCGATAAACGGTACCCGGTCTATTTTAGCCCGGAGTTCGGCTATCTCTTTGCGCAGGCGTTCCTCTTCCAGCAGTTGCGCTGGTTCAGTATTTTCCACCACCTTCAGGCTGCTCTCCAGCTCGCGGAGTTCGCGCCGTTTACCTGCCGTCATGGCCGTGCGTCGCGCCAGAGAGTTCTGCAGCGAACGGACCACGCTGATGTTGGCGGGCACGCCGTTTGCGGTATATCCCGCGCGATGGGTTTTGTACTCGTTAAGCTGACGATGCTGGTTCTTTTTCAGATTCGGCAGCGCCAGATCCTCAAACAGCAGGTCGAGATACTCATCTTTTGAAATCTGGAAGACAAACTCATCCTGTCCTTCACCGTCCTGGCTGGCCTGTCCCTGACCGCTTCCTGAACCGCCCCCGCCGCCTTGCGGGCGCTCGATTCTGTCGTTCTGCACGAAGTGGTCATTACCTGGGTGTACGCGATGGCGCAGGCCGCCACGTCCCTGATGAAACATCGGTTCGCTGATGTCATCGGTGGGGATGGAGACAGATTCGCCGCTGTCGACGTCGGTCACCGAGCGTTTGTTGATGGCCTCGGAGATCGACTGTTTAATTTGCGCTTTATAACGGCGCAAGAAGCGCTGGCGATTTACCGTGCTCTTGTTTTTGCCGTTAAGACGACGGTCAATAAACCAGGTCATATATCCCCCGTACTGCATTTGCCAACTTGCAGTGTCCGGACGTGCCGGACATTTTTGTAGCCCGGCAGGCGTATGCGCTACCGGGCACTTGTACTTGTATTAAGACGATTTACGTACGCGCAGATACCATTCGCAGAGCAGGCGAACCTGTTTGCGGGTGTAGCCTTTCTCCATCATACGGTCGACAAAATCGTCGTGCTTTTTCTGTTCATCGGTTGACGTTTTAGTGTTAAACGAAATCACCGGCAACAGCTCTTCAGTATTGGAGAACATTTTCTTCTCGATTACCGTGCGCAGTTTCTCGTAGCTGGTCCAGTTCGGATTACGTCCGTTGTTATGCGCTCTGGCGCGCAGGACGAAGTTCACAATCTCGTTACGGAAGTCTTTCGGGTTACTGATCCCGGCCGGCTTCTCGATTTTTTCCAGCTCTGCGTTCAGGGATTCCCGGTCGAACAGCTGGCCGGTATCCGGGTCGCGGTACTCCTGATCCTGGATCCAGAAGTCAGCATAGGTGACATAACGGTCAAAAATGTTCTGCCCGTACTCTGAATAAGACTCCAGGTAGGCGGTCTGGATCTCTTTGCCGATGAACTCCGCATATTTCGGGATCAGGTAGCCTTTCAGGAACTCAAGGTAGCGTTCAGCCTGTTCCTGCGGGAACTGCTCGCGTTCAATTTGCTGCTCCAGCACATAGAACAGATGAACCGGGTTCGCCGCCACTTCCGCATGGTCGAAGTTAAACACGCGGGAGAGGATCTTAAAGGCGAAACGCGTGGACAGACCGTTCATCCCTTCGTCCACACCGGCGTAGTCGCGGTACTCCTGATAAGACTTCGCTTTCGGGTCGGTATCTTTCAGGCTTTCCCCGTCATACACGCGCATTTTCGAGTAGATGCTGGAGTTTTCCGGCTCTTTCAGGCGCGAGAGAATGGAGAAGCGCGACAGCGTTTCCAGGGTGCCTGGTGCGCAAGGTGCGTGTACCAGCTCACTGTGGTTAAGCAGTTTCTCGTAAATTTTGATCTCTTCGGAGATCCGCAGGCAATAAGGCACTTTGACGATGTAGACACGGTCAAGGAACGCCTCATTGTTTTTGTTATTACGGAAGGAGACCCACTCAGATTCGTTTGAGTGCGCGAGGATAATGCCGTTAAACGGCAGGGCGGAAATACCTTCCGTACCGTTGTAGTTCCCTTCCTGGGTGGCCGTCAGCAGCGGATGCAGCACTTTAATCGGTGCTTTAAACATCTCGACGAACTCCATAATCCCCTGGTTGGCGCGGCACAGCGCACCCGAGTAACCGTAGGCATCCGGGTCGTTTTGCGCGTAGTTTTCCAGCTTACGAATATCGACTTTACCCACCAGGGCGGAGATATCCTGGTTGTTCTCATCCCCCGGTTCAGTTTTGGCGATAGCAATCTGTTCCAGAATGGATGGCCACACCTTGACGACGCGGAATTTGGTGATATCCCCACCAAACTCGTGCAGGCGTTTTGCCGCCCAAGGCGACATGATGGTGCCAAGATAGCGCCGCGGAATACCAAACTCTTTATCCAGAATTTGCGCATCTTCCTGCGGGTTAAACAGGCACAGCGGATGGTCATTCACCGGGCTGCGTTCACCGTTAGCGCTCAGCACATAGATAGGGACGCGTTGCATCAGTGATTTCAGACGTTCAGCCAGTGATGATTTACCCCCACCCACAGGGCCGAGTAAATAAAGGATCTGTTTCTTCTCTTCCAGACCCTGGGCGGCATGCTTCAGGTAGGAGACAATCTGTTCGATGGCATCTTCCATACCATAGAACTCTTCAAACGCCGGGTAGCGGGCGACCACCCGATTCGAAAAGAGACGGGAAAGCCGAGGTTCCAGGGCAGTATCAACCATGTTTGGCTCACCAATAGCCATTAATAGCCGTTCTGCCGCATTGGCATAGGCACTGCGATCTTGCCGACAAATGGTAAGAAACTCCTGCAGTGTGAACTCTTCGTCCTTGGCAGCTTCATAACGCTGGCGATAGTGATCGAATATATTCATGGCATGCCGTCCTTTCGTTTTTTAGCACAGGATAAGAGCCGTTCGTATGAGTAGTGGAGGCTCCCGGAAGAGAATCTCTCGCACCTCACTGCCAGAGCAGCAACCTGTGTGCCAGGTCAGACGCTAAGAACCGCAGGGTGTTCAGAAAAAACTCTTCTTAATTTAAAGCGTAGATGGCATTTGCAAAACTTGCATGCCGATAAAATCTAATTTCAATGACATATCAATAACTCATCCAAAAATTTCCCCTGCTGTTTTAGGGTGAAAGCACGTTTTTCATTCAGTAGTCATATAAATGAAAGCAGGCTGTCACCTGAAAAGTTGAAAATAACGGGTTAATCAGACTGATTAGCAGGCAAAAAATTTTGGGATGTACGACAATGGCGGTTAAACTTCTCTCGCTGATTATTTGACTACAGGAAAGAATGGATTGTGACCAAACTCAAACTTCTGGCATTGGGCGTACTTGCCGCAACCGCTGTTAGCACCGCACAGGCGGCGGAAAGTCAGTGGACTGTTGGCGCGGGCGTTGGCGTGATTAACAGCCCATACAAACAGTATGATCGTGATGTTTATCCAGTTCCGGTTGTCACCTATGAAGGCGATAACTTCTGGTTCCGCGGTCTGGGCGGTGGCTACTATCTCTGGAATGATACGGCCGACAAGCTCTCCATCATGGCTTATTACGATCCGACGCACTTCAAGCCGGGTGACAGCGACAGCCATGCGCTTCGCCAGCTCGACAAGCGTAAGAGCACCATGATGGCGGGACTCTCTTATGTGCATAACACCGAATATGGCTTCCTGCGTACCGCGCTTGCGGGGGATACGCTGGATAACAGCAACGGTTTTATCTGGGATCTGGCCTGGCTCTATCGCTACACCAACGGTGCGTTAACGCTAACCCCGGGTATCGGTGTGCAATATAACAGTGAGAACTACAACGACTACTACTATGGTGTTTCTAAAAACGAATCCCGTCGTAGCGGTCTGAAGAGCTACAGTGCGGACGACGGCTGGGATCCGTACCTTGAGCTGACGGCGAGCTATAACTTCCTCGGTGACTGGAACGTCTACGGTACCGGGCGCTATGAGCGTCTGAGCGATGAAGTGAAGGACAGCCCGATGGTTGATAAGTCCTGGGCGGGCATATTCTCAGTCGGTGTGTCCTACAAGTTCTGATTGCGCATTAAAACAGTGCAATCATTGCATCAAAACGGGGCGCTTGCGCCCCGTTTGCATTGGTGTGGTGCAACGAAAAAGAGGGGATGATATGAGCATAAAAACCGTGACCTTTACCGCAGGGCGTCCACTTCCGGCTATTGGACAGGGTACCTGGTATATGGGAGAAAAAGCCAGCCAGCGTAAATCCGAAGTGAATGCACTGCGGGCGGGCATTGATCTGGGGTTAACGTTAATTGATACCGCTGAAATGTATGCCGAAGGCGGAGCGGAAGAGGTGGTCGGGGAGGCCATTAAGGGCCAGCGCGACAACGTTTTTCTGGTATCAAAAGTCTACCCGTGGAACGCTGGCGGTCAGAAAGGCCAGGCGGCGTGTGATGCCAGTCTGCGACGTCTCGGGACAGACCATATCGATCTCTACCTTCTGCACTGGCGCGGTAACTATGGCCTGGATGAAACCATTACGCTGATGGACACACTCCAGCAGCAGGGTAAAATTGGCCGCTGGGGCGTCTCAAACCTGGATTATGAAGATATGCAGGCGCTGTGGCGTGAAGAGGGCGGTTCCGCCTGTGCCACTAATCAGGTGCTTTATCATCTGGCGTCACGGGGAATTGAATTTGATCTGCTTCCCTGGTTTCAGCAACAGGCGATGCCGGTGATGGCTTACTGCCCGCTGGCTCAGGCCGGGCGCCTGCGTTCGGGGCTGATGAACCATCCGGTCGTGAATGCCATCGCGCATAACCACCGCGCCACTGCCGCCCAAATTCTGCTGGCGTGGGTTATCCGCCATCAGGGTGTTATTGCCATACCAAAAGCGGCCTCGATTGAGCATGTTAACGCCAACGCTGGAGCGCTGGAGATAACTCTCACCGCGGAAGAACGTCACAAACTGGATAATGCTTTCCCGCCACCCACCCATAAACTCCCGCTGGATGTCGTTTAATCCTGACGCATGCCCCTCTCCTTTACAGGACGAGGGGCGGTAGCGTATTAGCGCTTCACAATACTGATTGTCTGCCCTAAGCGAGACGGTTTTTCTTCGCTGGTTTTTTGTGGCGCAGTGACGCACGCCGTTTCCACACAGACGAAGGTTTTGTAACCGTCATCAGGCACGTCGGCCATACTGACAGAAAGTGCCGGGCCTGGGTTCCAGCCCACCACGTTGCTGTGATGGTGGTGTACCACTTCGATACCACGGTTCAGGGCGCTGTCGTGGATCACGTTGCACGCTTCCGGATGCAGGTAAACGCGGTCAGTACGGTCCGGGAACGTCTGAATGCCGTCGCTCAGTTTTCCTTCTTTCGCGTTATCCACTTTGTCGATAAAGGTATCGCCAAGGCCGCTCACCTTCACAGCGCTGATGTCACCAACGTTGAAATAGGTGTGCAGGGCGGAGGTGGTTTCAAATTCACCGTGCGCTTCCAGTTCGATTTCGCAGGTTTTGCCCAGCTTGAAGCGTGCGTACAGGGTGAAATCGTGCGGCCACAGGGCGCGGGTTTCATCATTCGCCTGCAGCTCAAAGGTCAGTACCGCACCGTTATCGTCTTCATTGTGCGCTTTCAGCGTCCACTGCTGGTTACGGGCAAAACCGTGAGAAGGCAGGCCTTTCTCAGCGGAAGGACCAAACCATGGCCAGCAAATAGGCACGCCGCCGCGAATCGCATCCCCTTTTTTAAAGGAAGTCGCGTCGCTCAGCCACAGTGCTTCCGTTTCGCCTTCAGGTTTCCAGGAGAGCAGGTGTGCGCCGTTCAGCGCCACGGAGGCTTTTACGCGCGGGTGGTCAACGACGATGATATCCGCACCATCAATCTGTCGGCGGGAGAGCACAGGGGTAAGTTGTTCGACTACCGGAAGTGCAAAAATTTTATTAATCATTAAGCAATCCTCTGTCTAAAAACAATAAAAAAGGCGACCGAAGTCGCCTTTTTGGATCAAGAACTCATCTCAACTTATTTGGAGATGTGAGCGATCAGGTCCAGTACTTTATTAGAGTAGCCGGTTTCGTTGTCGTACCAGGAAACCAGTTTCACGAAGTTGTCGTTCAGTGCGATACCTGCTTTAGCATCGAACACGGAAGTGCACACTTCGCCGTTGAAATCGGTAGATACAACGTCGTCTTCGGTGTAGCCCAGAACGCCTTTCATTGCGCCTTCGGAAGCAGCTTTGATTGCTTTCTTAATTTCTTCATAAGAAGCAGCTTTTTCCAGACGAACGGTCAGGTCAACAACGGATACGTTAGGAGTTGGAACGCGGAACGCCATACCAGTCAGTTTGCCATTCAGTTCTGGCAGTACTTTACCTACAGCTTTAGCTGCACCGGTAGAGGATGGGATGATGTTCTGAGCCGCGCCACGGCCGCCACGCCAGTCTTTGTGAGACGGGCCGTCAACAGTTTTCTGAGTCGCGGTGGTCGCGTGAACGGTAGTCATCAGACCTTCGACAATGCCGAAGTTGTCGTTGATTACTTTCGCCAGTGGTGCCAGGCAGTTGGTGGTGCAGGATGCGTTAGAAACGATGTCCTGGCCAGCGTAAGTTTCGAAGTTTGCACCACGAACGAACATTGGGGTGTTGTCTTTAGAAGGACCGGTCAGAACAACTTTTTTCGCACCTGCGGTGATGTGTTTACGCGCAGTTTCGTCGGTCAGGAAGATACCGGTAGCTTCAGCTACAACATCAACACCGATTTCGTTCCATTTCAGGTTAGCTGGGTCTTTCTCAGCAGTAACGCGGATGGTTTTGCCATTAACAACCAGGTGGCCGTCTTTCACTTCAACGGTGCCGTCGAAACGACCGTGAGTTGAGTCGTACTTCAGCATGTACGCCATGTATTCAGCGTCCAGGAGATCGTTGATACCAACGATTTCGATGTCAGAACGTTTCTGAGCAGCACGGAAAACAATACGGCCGATACGGCCAAAACCGTTGATACCTACTTTGATAGTCATATATTCCACCAGCTATTTGTTAGTGAATAAAAGGTTGCCTGTAAAATTACAAAAACCTTACGCAGCGTCAAGCGGAATCGTGTCAATCATTGCGACAAATCAATCCTGTGACTAACGTTTGTGCGACTGACTCGCCTCACTTTCCCTTTGAGCTAGCAACCACATGGGGGCTGCGCGCGGCATTTTAAAGTCCTCGCAGGATAAAAATGTGAACATGATCACAATTGCCTGACCGCCTTTTCGCGACACATAAGTTTAGAACAAAAGTGCACGCAAGGGTGTTAATGTTTTGTTAGAATCCGGGTTAAAAGATGTCTGTTTCTACAGCGAGATGTAAGCATATGTCGAACCAACGTAACCCTGACGATTTGAAAAAAAACCTCACCGAAATGCAGTTTTACGTGACGCAAAATCACGGAACCGAACCGCCTTTTACCGGCCGTTTACTGCACAACAAGCGCGACGGTGTCTACCACTGTCTGGTATGTGACGCCCCGTTGTTCAATTCCCAAACGAAGTTCGATTCTGGCTGTGGCTGGCCAAGCTTTTATGAGCCGGTTAGTGACGATGCGATCCGCTACCTGAGCGACACGTCGCACGGCATGGTGCGAACTGAAATTCGTTGCGGAACCTGTGACGCCCACCTTGGACACGTCTTCCCGGATGGCCCTCAACCGACGGGTGAGCGTTTCTGTGTGAATTCAGCGTCGATGAGCTTCACCGATGATGAAAACGGTGACCAGATCAAAGGTTGAAAAAACGATTCAGCAAATTATTCCTTTGAAAGGGAGAGATCGTGAATATTGATGACATGATTAGCGGTATGACGCCGGAGGTGTATCAGCGCCTGGTGACTGCTGTTGAACTGGGCAAATGGCCGGACGGTGTCGCGCTCACGCCGGAGCAAAAAGAGAACAGTCTGCAACTGGTGATGCTCTGGCAGGCGCGTAACAATACCGACGCGCAACACATGACTATCGACACTCAAGGCCAGATGGTGATGAAGAGCAAGCGCGAGCTGAAAGAGGACTTTGGTATCACGCCAAAGCCGATCGCGACGATAAAGATGCAGTAACGGTGGGGCGGCTGTCCTGCCAGCGCCCTCTCTCAGGAGAGAGGGCGTGCTTATCTTACTCTTTGGGTTTAATTCCCAGCGACTCCGCCAGCTGTTTCGCTAACTGGTTATTGTCATCCGCGCCGTACTCCCAGAACATCGCCCCGGCGAGACCTTTCTCCTTGATGTAATCCGCTTTGATGGCGACGGAACGCGGGTTCTCATAGGAAAGGGCAAACAGCGCCTTGCCGTCCGCCGCATTCACTGAAAGCCACGGCACTTGCGCCCGTTCGTCCCAGTGTTCGGTAAAACGCTTCTGCGGATCGTTTAAGAGCTTTTTCACAATATCGTTGTACTTCACATACGTATCTTTGGTCAGGTCGTAACCCAGTGACGCGAACAAGCCGGTCTCCTGAGGCCCAAAGTAGGGCTGGGTCACCGGATGGTTTTGCGCATCGGGTTTTGTCCAGTCAATACCGGGCTCCACGGCGCGTTTCGGCACGCGGCCGTAAAAACCAATCCCGAGGTTCATCTGCTGCGGCTTCAGCCCGGCCGCCAGATAGTTGTTCACCACAAAATCCACGCTGTATTTGTCTGCGGCGGCCACCGTTGGCCAGTCGCTGGAGTCATACAGATTGGCGTTGAAATACTGTGTGCCATACGCCATGTCGTAGGTCATCAGGTTGATGTAGTCGAGCAGCGGGGCAATGGCCTTTACATCCACCCAGCTTTTCGGACTTTCTGCATTTGCCCCCACCGCGATGGTGACCAGCTTTTTATGGCCGAAGGCGGTGCGCAATTCTTTCAGCAGTGCGGTGAAGTTATCGCGATCGGCTGGCGTGCTGGCCACCAGTCCCCATGCGCCATTTACCGGGTATTCCCAGTCAAGATCGATGCCGTCGAGTGCATATTTTTCGACAATCTCCTGAGCCGAGCGGATAAACACCGCACGGCTCTCTTGGGTCGCGGCTGCGCCGGAGAAGCCACGCGCACCCCATCCGCCCACGGAGAGCAGCACTTTCAGGTCTGGATTTTGCTTACGCAGCGTCGGGATTAGCGCCAGATCGGCGGCGACTTTTGGCGACAGCCAGATCTGATGAAGTTTCGCCGGATCTTTCAGCGCAGCATGGGTTTCGTCTTTCTCATCGTTATAGACCAGACCAAATGAGTAGTTCAGGTGGGTAATCTGACGAACGTCGAGCGTATTGATATCGCCACCGGGACCGGCGGTGACATCGCCACCGCCATTAAAATATCCCACAGACATCAGGGGAGTGGCGGAAGCCACTGACGCGCAAAGCAGGGGTAATGCTGCCAGCAAAGGCAAACGTTTCATACAAGTTCCTCTTTGACTTAACAAAAATAACCACGCCACGGAAAAGGCGTGGCGAAAAAACAGCCTGAAGAGAATAGCATTGCCGCTTCGCTGGTGATGCGAGGGAGTTCACTTTATGGGGAATGAGACGGGGCGTGCCGGGCAGCACTGTGGCTTGCCCGGCGAGAAGGTCAGGCGTGCGTTTCCAGCCAGTCTTCCAGGGTATACAGGGTGGCGCCTTCCGCGGCCATATCCATAAACGCCTGTGCGCTGTCCTGCGGTTGAATATTCACCCCGCGACAGCCGTCGGTGATGACGCTGACGGTATAGCCTAGCTGGAGGGCGTCCAGCACGGTGAACTTCACGCAGTAATCCGTCGCCAGACCCAGCACAATCAGTTCGGTGATTTCGTGATGGCGTAACCACCCGTCCAGCGCCGTTTTCTGGCGATGTCCGTTATCAAAGAAGGCGCTGTAGCTGTCGATAGACGGATTTTCCCCTTTATGAAACACCGCGTCGATGGCCTTCTGATTCAGCAGCGGATGCAGCTGCGCGCCTTCCGTCTGCTGCACGCAGTGATCCGGCCAGAAGGTTTGTGCCAGGCCGTCAAGTTCACCGTGCGTGAAGGGCTCAACGCCGTGCTGGCTGGCAAAACTGCCGTGGTCAGCCGGGTGCCAGTCCTGGCTTGCGACAACCGCCTCACCCCGCGTTTTGCACCACTCAATCAGCGTATTCGCCACGTCTACGGTGCTGTCACCTTCAGCGACGGCCAGTGCGCCGCCCGCACAGAAATCATTTTGCAAATCGACCAGTAACAGGGCGCGTTGCGTCATGGTGTCTCCTTATTCGTCCGGCGTCAGTTCGCCGCGCAGGTTTTGCATCATCGCGCTGCGGATGGACTGAATGTCCAGATCCTGACTCAGTAAATAGTGAAGTTTAGTCAGCGTAGCTTCAACGGTCATATCGAATCCGCTGATAACGCCTGCATGCGCGAGGGCGTTACCGGTGGCGTAACCGCCCATGTTGACTTTACCGGACATGCATTGCGTCAGGTTAACCACCACGATCCCGCGCTCGCTCGCTTCCTGCAGCTCTTTCAGGAACTCGCCGTTCTGCGGGGCATTGCCCACGCCGTAAGAGCGCAGGATCAGCGCTTTCACCGGCTGGCGCAGGAAGTTACGCACCACATCTGCAGAGATACCCGGGTAAATCGTTACCACGCCAATCGGTTGCGGCGTGATCGGATGAACAATCAGTTCGCCCGCCGTGCTCGGCGCAGGCGGGGTGCCCAGACGACGAATATGGATGCCCGCCTCCAGCAGCGGCTGCAGGTTCGGTGAGGCGAAAGCGTCAAAACCATCGGCGTGCGCCTTCGTGGTCCGGTTGCCGCGATACAGTCGGTTGTTGAAGAACAGCGACACTTCGTTAATCGGGTAATTCGCTGCCACATACAGGGAGTTGAGCAGGTTGATCTGCCCGTCAGAACGCAGCTCCGCCAGCGGAATTTGCGAGCCGGTGACGATGACGGGCTTGCCCAGATTCTCCAGCATGAAGGAGAGTGCCGAGGCGGTAAACGCCATTGTGTCGGTACCATGCAGGATCACAAAGCCGTCGTACTGGTCGTAATGGGCTTTAATGTCGTCCGCGATATGCTGCCAGTCTTCCGGCGTCATATCGGAGGAGTCCATCAGCGGCTCGTATTCGTGGATGGTGAAGTCAGGCATTTCAGGACGGTGGAATTCAGGCATCAGCGCGAGCTGGCGCTGAAGGTGGCCGGAGACCGGGATATAGCCGTTTTCAGAGCGCTGCATACCGATGGTACCGCCAGTGTAGGCTACATAAATCGATTTCTTCTGCATGGTAGTGAGTTCTTGTTCTTCAAAAGAAAAAAATCCCCTCTTCACGGGAAGAGGGGACGGTGTTTAACGGACGTTTGCACAGGTCAGACAAAACGCGTAACGGCTTTGTGGATCGTTAAAGGCCGCCAGTTTGTCGCTTTCCGCTTTCATCGCTTTAGCCGCCGTCGCGACTGGCGCAGGCAGATACGCCTGCAGCGCCTCAGGCAGCATGGCACGCACGGAGCCGGACATGCTGTTCATCACCAGGTCAAAGAACGACGGCTCGTCCTGGTAATACTCAACGTGCCACTGCTTGAGCTTCGCCAGTTCGGCGGCTTTCTTCACCGCGTCATCAAAGTCGCCCAGGCTGTCTACCAGACCATTATTCTTCGCATCCTGGCCGGTCCAGACGTGGCCCTGCGCAATGTCGTCGATCTGTTGCGGTGTCTTTTTACGGGACTCTGCCACCAGCGTAATAAAGCGCTTGTAGCCGTTCTCGATACTGAGCTGCATCATCTCAGAGACTTCAGGCGGCAGCGATTTGGTGACCGACACATCCGCCAGCGGTGAAGTGGCAACGCCATCGGTATGGACGCCCAGATAATCCAGGCTGTTTTCCACGGTGTTAATCACCCCAAAGATGCCAATCGAGCCGGTCAGCGTGCTCGGGTTGGCGACGATGTAGTTAGCCGGGGTTGAAATCCAGTAACCGCCCGAGGCCGCCATTCCACCCATCGACACCACTACCGGCTTGCCGGCTGCACGTGCCGCGGCAAGTTCAGCGCGGATCACTTCAGAAGCGCTGACGCTGCCGCCAGGGCTGTTTACGCGCAGTACGATCGCCTTCACTTTCGGATCAAGGCGAGCATCACGGATTTGCGATGCGGTGGTATCGCCGCCCACGTTACCCGGCGTTTCCTCGCCGTCCATGATGGCACCATTAGCAAAGACCACCGCGACGCTGTCACCGCTGTCATCCGGCTTTTTGGTCGCATAATCGTACATGCTGATAGCGCTGAAGTTTTTATCCTCTTTGCTCCAGCCAAACTGTTTGCTCAGTGATTTTTCGATATCCGCGCTGGTGCCCAGCGCATCGACCAGTTTGTTATCCAGCGCATATTTTGCGGTATCACCATCAACCTTGCGCAGGCCTTCCAGCACGCCCTGCGCGCCAGGGAACACCTGTTCAGCGGTTATCTGGCGGTTAGCGGCCACGGTGCTCAGATAGTTTTGCCACAGCTCACCAATCCAGCGGCTGTCCGCTTCACGGGCCGCAGGGGACATATCATCACGAATAAACGGCTCCACGGCGGATTTATAGGTTCCGACGCGGAAGACGTGGGTGGTGACTTTCAGTTTGTCGAGCAGCGATTTGTAATACAGACCGTTAGTGGCAAAGCCATGCAGATCGACCGTACCCTGCGGGGAGAGCCAGATTTTATTGGCGAAGCTGGCCAGATAATACTGCCCCTGGCTGTAGCTGTCCCCGACCGCAATCACCGGCTTGCCGCTGTCGCGGAATTCGCGCAGCGCTTTACCAATGTATTGCATTGAAGGCTGGTCGCCGCCGGCAAAATCTTTCAGATCCAGCACGATGCCGGTAATGTTGCGGTCATCTTTTGCCTGACGAATGGTGTCGACGATATCGAACAGGGAGTTTTCCTGAAGACGGTCTGATGTCGCGCCAAACAGCTGACGGCCAATAACGCCCAGACGATTGCTGGTGGACGGCTTATCGACGATGACGCCCGTGATATCAAGTAACAGCGCCCCGCGAGTCGAATGCTGCGCCTGATTTGCGTTGCTGATATGCATCCAGACGCCTGCGCAAACCAGAACCAGGAGGATGAAGAAGATATTCATCACCAGGTTGCGGACGAAGTTGAGCAGTCGCCACGTCCATTTAAAGAAACCGGCAATGATTCGCCAAAGGGTTCGCATGTATTCTCCCTAACCAGAAAATGACTGTTTCCGTCGCCACGGGACGGCAATGTGCGGTTATCGTAATGACCCAACCGTCACTTGTCAGCAGGAATCGCCTGCTACGCTGTAACAAAATCTGCCGCCGTGTTAATTTTGTGAGTAAATTTCAAGAAAGGAGTTAACCAATGGACGCACTTGAACTGCTTGTTAACCGCCGTAGCGCTTCACGTCTCACCGAGCCGGCGCCGGCAGGGGAGCAACTGGAGAATATTCTGCGTGCCGGCCTGCGTGCACCGGATCATGGTACGCTGCAGCCATGGCACTTCTTTGTGATTGAAGGTGAAGGCCGCGATCGTTTCAGTCAGATACTGGAGCAGGGGGCGGTTGCCGCAGGTCAGGATGAGAAGGGTATTGAGAAAGCCCGCAGTGCACCATTCCGTGCGCCGATGATCATCGCTGTCGTGGCGAAATGTCAGGCCGACCACAAAGTGCCGGTCTGGGAGCAGGAAATGTCTGCAGGCTGTGCCGTCATGGCAATGCAAATGGCCGCCGTGGCGCAAGGGTTTAACGGTATCTGGCGCACAGGGCCGCTGACCAACAGCCAGCCGGTTCGCGACGGATTCGCCTGTGGCGAACATGATAAAATTGTCGGCTTCCTCTATCTCGGCACGCCTCAGCTTAAAGCCTCCGCCACCATTAATGTGCCGGACACCACGCCTTTCGTCAGCCGTTTCTGATAACGCGCGCTAAACTGTCTGGATTCTGAGCATCTGCCGCAGAATTCAGACAGTCATACTTACCTCTTTATGGAATGAGCGCTACCATAGCGCGATTGAGATGACAGGAGACGTCCATGAGCGAGCAAACCATTCGTTTAACGCAATACAGCCACGGAGCCGGTTGCGGTTGTAAAATTTCCCCGAAAGTGCTGGAGACCATTCTCCACAGTGAACAGGCGAAGTTTGTCGACCCGAACCTGCTTGTCGGTAACGAAACGCGTGACGATGCGGCAGTTTATGACCTGGGTAACGGCACCAGCATTATCAGTACCACCGACTTCTTTATGCCGATTGTCGACAACCCGTTCGATTTCGGGCGTATTGCGGCCACCAACGCCATCAGCGATATTTTCGCCATGGGGGGCAAACCGATTATGGCGATTGCCATTCTGGGCTGGCCGATTAACACCCTTGCCCCTGAAATTGCCCGTGAGGTGATCGAAGGGGGACGTTTTGCCTGCCAGCAGGCGGGGATCGCGCTGGCCGGGGGGCATTCTATCGATGCGCCGGAGCCGATCTTCGGTCTCGCGGTCACGGGCGTGGTGCCCACCGAGCGCGTGAAACGCAACAGCACCGCACAGTCGGGCTGCAAGCTGTTCCTCACCAAACCGCTGGGCATTGGTGTCCTCACTACTGCGGAGAAAAAATCGCTGCTGAAGCCGGAACACCAGGGGCTGGCAACCGAGGTCATGTGCCAGATGAACCTCGCGGGTGCGGCCTTTGCGAATATCGACGGCGTGAAAGCCATGACCGACGTGACCGGTTTTGGCCTTCTCGGACACCTCTCCGAAGTGTGTCAGGGCGCGGGCGTACAGGCGCAGGTCTGGTATCAGGACGTGCCGAAGCTGCCGGGTGTGGAGGAATACATTGCAGCGGGCGCCGTTCCGGGCGGTACCCAGCGTAACTTTGCCAGCTATGGTCATCTGATGGGCGAAATGCCTGAAGCGTGGCGCAATCTGCTGTGCGATCCGCAAACGTCCGGTGGTTTGCTGCTGGCGGTCACGCCAGACGCTGAAGCCGACGTTCAGGCGACGGCCGCAGAGTATGGTATTACCCTGACGGCGATCGGTGAACTGGTGACCGCGCGCGGTGGCCGACCGATGATTGAGATCCGTTAATTCAATGCGGTTGTTTATTGCCGAAAAGCCGAGCCTGGCCCGTGCCATTGCCGATGTGCTGCCGAAGCCGCATCGCAAGGGCGACGGCTTTATCGAATGCGGTAACGGGCAGGTGGTCACCTGGTGTATCGGTCACCTGCTTGAGCAGGCGCAGCCGGATGTCTACGACAGCCGCTATGCCCGCTGGAACCTCAATGACCTGCCCATCGTCCCTGAAAAATGGCGCCTGCAGCCACGGCCTTCCGTCACCAAACAGCTCAACGTGATTAAACGTTTTTTGCATGACGCGACGGAAGTCATCCACGCAGGTGACCCGGACAGGGAAGGGCAACTGCTGGTGGATGAGGTGCTGGACTATCTGGAGCTGGCGCCGGAAAAACGCCAGCAGGTCCAGCGCTGCCTGATTAACGACCTCAATCCGCAGGCCGTGGAGCGGGCCATTTCACGTCTGCGCGCGAACAGCGAGTTTATTCCGCTGTGCGTTTCCGCGCTGGCCCGCGCTCGTGCTGACTGGCTTTACGGGATCAACATGACCCGCGCCTACACCATTCTGGGGCGTAATGCCGGTTATCAGGGCGTCCTCTCCGTCGGGCGTGTGCAAACGCCGGTGCTGGGGCTGGTGGTGCGTCGTGACGAAGAGATTGAGAATTTCGTCGCCAAAGATTTCTTTGAGGTTAAAGCGCATATCGTCACGCCGAAAGAGGAGCGCTTTACCGCCGTCTGGCAGCCAAGCGATGCCTGCGAATCGTATCAGGATGAAGAGGGGCGGTTGCTGCACCGTCCGCTGGCGGAGCACGTGGTCAACCGGATTACCGGTCAGCCTGCTATTGTCACCAGCTATAACGATAAACGGGAATCAGAACCCGCGCCGCTGCCGTTCTCGCTTTCCGCGCTGCAGATTGAAGCGGCGAAACGCTTCGGTCTGAGCGCGCAGAACGTCCTTGATATCTGCCAGAAGCTCTACGAAACCCACAAGCTCATTACCTATCCGCGTTCGGACAGCCGGTATCTGCCGGAAGAGCACTTTGCCGGCCGTCACTCGGTGATGAACGCCATTGCCGTTCACGCGCCGGATCTGCTGCCACAACCGGTTGTGAATCCGGACATTCATAACCGCTGCTGGGATGATAAAAAGGTGGATGCCCACCATGCGATTATCCCGACGGCGCGCGCCAGCAATGTTAACCTCACGGAAAACGAAGCGAAGGTGTATAACCTGGTAGCTCGTCAGTACCTGATGCAGTTCTGCCCGGACGCCGTGTTCCGCAAATGCGTGATTGAGCTGGAAATTGCCAAAGGGAAATTTATCGCCAAGGCGCGTTTCCTGGCGGAGGCTGGCTGGCGCACGCTGCTTGGCAACAAAGAGCGTGACGAAGAGAATGACGGCACGCCGCTGCCGGTGGTTGCCAAAGATGACGAGCTGCTGTGTGAGAAAGGCGAAGTGGTTGAACGCCAGACCCAACCGCCGCGCCACTTCACCGATGCGACACTGCTCTCGGCAATGACCGGGATCGCCCGTTTTGTTCAGGATAAGGATCTGAAGAAGATCTTGCGTGCCACCGACGGACTGGGCACGGAAGCGACCCGTGCGGGCATTATCGAGCTGCTGTTTAAGCGCGGTTTTCTGGAGAAAAAAGGGCGCTATATCCACTCGACTGAACCGGGGCGCGCATTGATCCACTCACTGCCTGAGCTGGCCGCAAGGCCGGACATGACGGCACACTGGGAATCTGTGCTGACGCAAATCAGTGAAAAGCAGTGTCGCTATCAGGACTTTATGCAGCCGCTGGTGGGGACCTTGTACGAGCTGATTAACCAGGCGCGTAATACGCCGGTGAAGCAGTTCCGGGGGATGGTTGCACCGGGTGGTGCGCCGAAGAAACCGTTCAAAAAGAAAAAAAGCGCAGCCTGATGTGCTTTCGGTTGTCGCCCTCTCCCGACGGGAAAGGGCGACAGCGTGCTTAGATAACCCCTTGCCCCATCATCGCATCCGCGACCTTCACGAACCCGGCGATATTTGCTCCGCGCACGTAGTTGGTTTGCGATGCCTCACCGCCGTACTCGACACAGGCGTGGTGAATATCCAGCATAATGTGGTGCAGACGCGCATCCACTTTCTCTGCCTTCCAGCCGAGGCGCGCGGCGTTTTGCGCCATCTCCAGGCCAGAGGTCGCCACGCCACCGGCGTTTGCGGCTTTGCCTGGCGCAAACAGCACGCCGGCCTCAAGGAACAGATCGGTCGCTTCGATGGTGGTTGGCATATTCGCCCCTTCGGCCACGGCCTTCACGCCGTTGGTAATCAGGGTGCGTGCGGCCTCGGTATCCAGTTCGTTCTGGGTCGCACATGGCAGGGCGATATCGACCGGCACGCCCCACGGTTGTTTGCCTTCGAGCCAGGTCAGACCAAATTCACGGGCATAATCCGCCAGACGGCCGTCGCGGCTGGCTTTAATGTCGCACAGGCGTGCCAGCTTCTCGGCCGTAAAACCGGCTTCATCCACCACGGTACCGCGTGAATCTGACGCGGTAACCACGCGGGCACCAAACTGCATTGCTTTCTCAATGGCGTACTGGGCCACGTTACCGGAGCCGGACACCGCCACGCGCATACCTTCAAACCCTAAGCCGTGGCGCTTTAGCATCGCCTCGGTAAAATAGACCAGCCCGTAGCCGGTGGCTTCCGGACGGATCAGGCTGCCGCCAAAGGAGAGCCCTTTGCCCGTAAAGACACAGGCGCTATTATTCGAGAGCTTTTTCATCATGCCGGCCATAAAGCCCACTTCACGCGCACCGACGCCGATATCGCCCGCCGGAACGTCAGTATCGGGACCAAGATGACGATAGAGTTCGGTCATCAGCGCCTGACAGAAACGCATCACTTCGCCTTCGCTTTTGCCTTTCGGATCGAAATCACTGCCGCCTTTCCCGCCGCCCATTGGCAGGGTCGTAAGGGCGTTTTTAAACGTCTGCTCAAAGCCGAGGAATTTTAAAATCGACAGATTCACGGAAGGGTGGAAACGCATCCCGCCCTTAAACGGGCCGATGGCGGAATTAAACTGCACGCGCCACGCGCGGTTAACCTGGACCTGATTACGGTCATCTACCCAGGTCACGCGAAACTGGATCACGCGCTCCGGCTCCACGAGGCGCTCAAGCAGTGACATCTGGCGATAACGCGGGTTTTCTTCAAGGAACGGCCACAACGTGGTCATGACTTCACGTACGGCCTGCGCAAACTCACTTTGATGCGGGTCGCGCTGTTGAACATAAGAGAGGAAAGCTTCCAGAGAGCGTGTCTGATCCATAGATATAAGAACCCCTTATATTATTTTATGTATATTGCTTATACGAATTGTGTTGTTTTTTTGACTATACCATCCGTACCGCTTTGTGAAGCAAGCAGAAATGCATGCCGAAAGGGAAATTAATCAGCGGGGCTGCGTCATAACCAAAAGCGATGGCGAGATAAATTAAAGGTTCTGCGCCGGTTTACCGTTATAGTCTTTATCAGGGCACAACAGGAAGATAAGTCTATGAACCGTTACGTGATAGCCGCGTTATGTTTGATGTTTACCGCAGGCGCGCAGGCAGACCGCATTCGCCCGGATGTGGACGTGAATGTGCCGCCGGAGGTGTTCAGCTCCAGCGGCCAGCGAGCGCAGCCGTGTAACCAGTGCTGCATCTATCAGGATCAGAACTATTCGGAAGGGGCGGTGGTAAAAGCGGACGGCATTCTGTTGCAGTGCCAGCGTGATGAACGCACCATTAGCACGAATCCGCTGGTCTGGCGCCGCGTAAAACAATAAACGCCTCCAGCAGCGGGATGTCCGCAGGCGCTAAGTTGAAACCAAATGCGTCTTCGGGCGTACACCACACCAGCGCACTGTGGTAATGCGCCGTCAGCGCGCCGCTGAACGCCGGAACGTGCCAGGCGTGAAGGTTGATTAACCGCTGTGACACTTCACGCTGATGGCTTGCCACATACTCACCTGGCTGCGCGTGGATGCCGAGCTCTTCGTGCAACTCGCGGACAAGCGCCTCGGGCTGCGTCTCACCGGCTTCTACTTTTCCGCCTGCGAATTCCCACATGCCCGGCTGGTCGGCATGAGCCGGGCGCTGGGCCAGTAAAATTTTGTTGTCTTTTTCGATGATTGCCGCAACGACATCGACTGTTTTTAGCATGGTCGTCAATACTTGTTAGCGAAAAACACCATATTATCGTGCCCTTTCTAAGAGTCCAGCCATCAGGAGAATCAGGTGAAAGAGACGTCCACCTGGGTAGATCCCATCGCCACCCTTCCGGTCAGCATAAAACCGATTGCCGCCATGCAGAAAAAACACTTTGGTGCCGTGCTTAACCCCACGCGCTGGTGGGGAAGGATGCCACGTCTTTTCTGGCTGGTGGCATTGTTCGTCGGTTTTCTCGAACGTCGTCACGCGCGCCTGTCGCCGGTGCTCCGTTCGCTGTTAATGACCCGGGTATCGCAGCTTTGTCACTGCGCTTTTTGTATCGATGCCAACAGCTTGCGCCTGGCGGAGCGCTCGGGCGCATTGGATAAGGTTCAGGCCGTCAACGCGTGGCGTGATTCCGCTCTTTTTAGCGAAGAGGAGCGTGCAGCGCTGGCCTATGCCGAGGCTGTCACCGCGACGCCGCCCCGTGTGGATGACGAAATCAAAAGTGAGATCACACGCCATTTCAACGAGGACGCGATCGCCGAAATGACGGCGCTGATTGCGTTTCAGAATCTCTCTGCACGCTTTAATGCCGCACTGGACATCCCGGCGCAGGGGTTATGTGCCACGTTTAAAGAGGATCCCCATGCTTGATCGTCATCTGCACCCGCGGATTAAACCCACGCTCAACCGGCTGGTGTCAGTACTGGATAAGCCGGGGATCACGCCTGACGGATTAACCCTGACCGGGTTTGCCATAGGCGTGCTGGCCTTACCGTTTCTGGCCCTCGGCTGGTATCCGGCGGCGCTCGTCGCCATCGTGCTGAATCGCCTGCTGGATGGTCTGGACGGTGCGCTGGCGCGCCGGCGCGGGCTGACGGATGCGGGAGGCTTTCTTGATATTGCCCTCGATTTTCTGTTTTACGCGCTGGTTCCCTTCGGATTCGCGCTGGCGGCCCCCGCAGAGAATGCGCTTGCCGCTGGCTGGCTGTTGTTTGCCTTTATCGGTACCGGGAGCAGTTTTCTGGCATTTGCCGCGCTGGCAGCGAAACACAACATCGACAACCCCGGCTACGCGCATAAGTCGTTTTACTATCTCGGGGGGTTAACGGAGGGGACGGAGACGATCGCGCTGTTCGTGCTGTGCTGCCTCTTTCCGGCGCACTTCAGCGTGCTGGCGTGGATATTTGGCGCGTTGTGCTGGCTGACCACCACAACGCGCATCTGGAGCGGGTACGTGACGCTGAAGTCACTTACCCGTTAGCGTGAACTTTCTGGCCCGCGTTTTCCGCTGGAGACGGGGTTCTGTGGATGACTGCTCCACTCGTACCAGCCGCCGTCATAGACGGCGACATTTTTCCAGCCCATCGCCCGTGCGTACATAAACGTCTCGGACGCACGCCAGCCGGTGCCGCAGTAAAACGCGACGTGCTGTTCCGGCAGGATGTTCCAGGTTTTCCACATGGCGGCGATGTCGTCAGCGCTGCGCATGGTGCCATCCGGATTATGGAAATCTTCCATATGGGTGGCGTCGCTACCGGCATGACCCCAGCGGGCACCGGCAATTTCACCTTTTGGCTTGATGTAGCTGTAGCCGCTGGTTTCGCCGATGAACTCCGGCCAGGAACGAATGCTGACCAGCGACGCGTCCTGGCGATGCAGCATCCCGCGTGCTTGCGCCATATCCACCATCAACTGCGGCTGGCCGGGGATCGGTGCACCAAAATCGGGGGCGGGCTTCACGTCTTTGGGCATTCCCCGTTCAACCGGCAGACCCGCGTCAGACCAGGCTTTCCAGCCGCCATCAAGAATGCGGACGTCCTTCACGCCCGCATACAGCATGATCTGCGCCACGCGGGCGGCGGCATATACGTCACGGCCATACAGAATGACGGTCGTATCGTGACGGATCCCGTGCTTCGCCAGCATCGCTTTTAGCGTGTCGTCAGAAACTTTATTCCACAGCGGTTCGCTTTCCACTTCGTTGGTATCAATGTAGCCGGCACCGGGAATATGGTTCAGCAGATAAAACTTCGGCGCGCCCCATGCGGCTTCAATGACTTTCCAGTCGCCCGTTGGCGCAGCAGCGACGGGGTTACCCTGCTGAAGCTGGTGGATCCACTCCGGGTAGACGAGTTGTTCAAAGTGCGGCAATCGCTGCAGACGCTCAGGTACCTGCAGGGCATCGTTGAGCACGGAAATCTGGTGGTAACCGGCTTTTTCCAGCCGCGTTTTGACCGCCTGATTATCGGCGTCGCGGCCGTAGAGCGCGATCGTCATGGCCGGCGTAAGCTGGTGCTGTCTGGCCCAGACGGCAATCTGGTCATCGCTCATCGCGCCAAGCCAGGAGGCGGAAAGGTTAAGTGCGGCGGGCTCATGCCCGGAGGGCGCGCTCAGCGTTTGCGGCCAGCCGTTGTAAAACGCGCTGGCGCGGGTGTCGATCACCGCGCCGTGTTGTGCCTGAAGTTGAGACAGCGTCATGGCGTGCGGCATATCAGCAGCCAGAGAGGAAAATGAAGCGAGGCCGCACAGCATGGCCAGCGCGGTCAGTTGAGAAACACGTTTCATCGAATAACCTGACGTCAGTAAAAGAGGGGGGCATTGTCGTCTCTCCTGAAAGGTAAAACATTGCGTTAGCACATTATTGCCAGCGAGAAATCTCGATCACTTCGCCGCCCGGGGGCACGTCTTCGTCGTCATGCGTGACCAGAACCACCGGAATATTGCGTGCGCGGGTAGTGTCAAATACCCATGCCCGAAACGAGGCGCGTAACGCATTATCGAGACGGCTGAACGGTTCATCCAGCAGTAACGCCTGCGGTTCTGCAAGCAGGGCACGCAGCAGACTGACCCGGGCACGTTCGCCGCCGGAAAGGGTCGCCGGATCGCTGGCGTAATGCCCGGCAAGCCCGGCAGAACCGAGCGCCTGCTCGACCGCTTCTCGCCGTGCTCGTCCGACAATCCGTTCAGGTAATGCCAGCAGCAAATTTTGTCCGACGCTGAAATGGTCAAACAGCAGGGCATCCTGAAAGAGGATCCCCATCCCGCGGGCCTCCACGGGCAGTCCGTCGCAGCGACGTTCATCAAGCCACAGTTCGCCCTGAGCCTGAAAGTCATCTGACAGTGCGCCCACCATCCAGGCAAAAAGGGTTGATTTTCCGCTGCCGGAAGGACCCATCAGCGTGACTATTTCGCCGCGTGGCACACAAAAATTGACCTCGCGGAAAAGCGGTTCAATGGTGAGATTGCTGACCTGCAGCATTAACGTAATCCTCGTCGGTAACGGCTTGCGAGCCGGGATAGCAGGGCGGCAAGGGCAAACACGCTCCCCGTGACCAACAGCAACCCCAGCGCCCGGTTAGCCAGAAGTGGAATGCTGCCTCCACTGCTGAGCGCCACGGTTTCAGTGGTTAGCGTCGCAAAACGGCCCGCGCCCAGCCAGAGGGTTGGCATGTATTGCGCCATGCTGACGGAAAACCCGGTCGCGAAAGCCAGCAGCGCCGGGCGTACCAGCAAGGGGCATTTCAGTAAGCAGAAGATTTTTCCCCGCTGCCAGCCGAGCGTTCTGGCGGTAAGGATCAGCCGGGGATCGATCCTCTGCCAGGCTGGCTGGAGGACCAACAACATCCACGGTAAAACCCACAGCAGATGGCTCCACAGCACGGCGGCATAGTGCCCGTCGAGACCCAGTCGCAACGCGATAACGTATTGCCCAGTAACGAGGGGCAGCGCCGGCAGCGCCAGCGGCAACCACACCCACTGTGTGCCTCGCTGCGGTCCCCACTCAAGCCAGAGAACAATTACCCCCAGCGAAATCAGGCTGGCGAGCAGGCCAAAGGAGAGGCTGGCGCCAACCGCACCGATGTCGTCCCGCTGCGCCAGCATGAGCAGCACGACCGCGCAAAGCACCCCGCAGGCGGGCAGAAATCCGCTGAGCAGACGCGCTGGTGGTGCGATAAGCGACATTCGACGGCGTCCGCTCAGGTCCGGCAGCGTGCGACGCCAGAGTCTCCATGCGCCGTAACCCAGTGCAGAAAGCGCGGCCAGCAGCAGAAGGAGAAGCAGGCACAGCAGCGTTCCCTTTGTCTGCTGCTGCGCATCGCCCTGACTGAGCCACTGCCACGCCAGTACGGCAAGCGTCGGGGGATTGCCGGGCCCGAGCACCATCGCCACGTCCACAACCGACAGGGACCAGGCCAGCACCGCCAGCATCACCGCGCCAAGAGCCGGCGCGATCGTTGGAAGGATGAGCCAGTTCAGCGCCTGAAAACGCCCGTAGCCGACGGTATGCAGCACGACCTTTTGCTGCGCAAGGCGTTTTTCCGGCAGGACGGCGTAAAGGGCCCACAGCACAAACGCGCTCTCTTTTACCGCAAGCGTCAGCCCCAGCCCTGCACCGTATCGGTCAAGCGGCGGCGTACAGACGCTACACACCTGATACAACAGGCCCCCTTCGGCAAACAGCAGTAAAGTGCTGGTGGCAAAGGCCACATGAGGAACGGCGAGCAGCCACGGCAGCCGGCTGCTGAGCCGTCGCCAGCGCTCGCCCGGCCACAGGAGGGCCAAGAGCACCAGGGCGATAAACATCGACCCCAGCGTCGCGATAAGCGTTGAGACCAGCGTGGCGACCGTTGCCTGTGGCAGCTGCGGGTCGTTAAGCAGCAACTGCCAGTTGTTCAGCGAGAATGCCGGGGCAAACAGTATGGCGGCGGCGGGAAGCAACGGCAGATAGATGACTGCCATCGCCAGCCAGACGAGCCAGCTCAGCGGGTGCCGTAACGACGCAGCCATTCCTGCTCCAGCGCGTTAACCCAGGCAGCGTGCGGCTCGGGAAGCATTTTTGGCAGCCCTGCCGGCGTATGGGCAGTGAGCTGCTTCGCTTCTTTTTCGGGCAGTGTTTTCGCATCCAGTACGCTCGGGTCTCCCCAGATGGCCGGGTCGGCCTTGCGGATTTGCGCCTGCGGTGAAAGGAGGAAATTGGCGACCACCTTCGCACCTGCGCTTGCGCTGGCATTCGACGGAATGGCCACAAAATGGACGTTGCCTATCATTCCGTTGTCAAAACCAACGCTGTAGCTGTCGGCAGGCAGTTCACCGCTGGCCACTTTTTGCTGCGCATGTGCCGGGTTAAAGGTCAGGGAGAGATTGAGGCTACCGCTGGCAAGCAAGGTATCCATTCTGGCGGGCGAGGGAGGAAAGTCCTCTCCCTTTCTCCACAGCAGCGGGTGTAATTTGTCCAGGTAGTGCCACAGCGGAGCCGTCACCTGGGCAAAGGTGCTATCAGGGGCTTTTTGCAGCGCCTCCGGGTGAGCGGTGAGGGTCAGGAGCAACTGTTCCAGAAATGCCGTACCGGTAAAATCGGGCGGGCGTGGGTAGCTGACTTTGCCCGGATGCTGCTGCGCATACGCCAGTAACGCCTGAGGATCGTTTGGGGGCGCAGGCAGGCTTGCGTGGCGGGCAATAAAGGTGAGCTGCGCACCGCCCCATGGGGATTCCGCGCCATCGGTGGGGACAGCAAAATCCTCCATAACCGGTTTACGGGTATCGACATAGCGCCAGTTGGGCAAGGTCTGCGCCCATCCGGTTTGCAGCAGGTTAGCGGCTTTCAGGGTACGGAAGTTCTCACCGTTGACCCATAAGAGGTCGACTGACCCGTTCGTTTTCCGGCCTGCGGCGGCTTCTGTTTGAATACGTTTGACCGCATCGGCGGCATCCGCCAGTGGGACGATTTTAAGGGTTATGTCGTAATGCGTTTTCATCTCACCGCTTACCCACTCGAGGTAGCGGTTTACCGCCCGATCGCCGCCCCAGGCGTTAAACCAGACGGTCTGGCCTTTGGCTTGTTGTTGGATAGCCTGCCAGTTGTCCGCTGCAAACAGCGGGGCTGCCAGCAGCAGACCGCTCAGAAACGTGCAAAAACGCACACGGCGCATAATGCCTCACTTTTTTGATGAAGGGGTAAAACGGGAAAACAGCCAGCGCGTCGCCAGCGGCAATAACCCCAGTAGTGTAAAGGCGAATATCAGTCCCGGCGATAAAATATCGCGAAGCGAATTCACTTTCCCCAGCGCGCGTCCGGCGTTCAGAAAGATAATGGTTGCAGGCAGCATGGCGACCTGGCTCACCCACCAGTAGCGACTGACCGCAATACGGGTCAGCCCCATGAGCAGATTCACCAGAAAAAACGGGAACAAGGGCATCAGACGCAGGGCAAAAAGATACCCTGCACCGTCCCGCGCCATACCGGCGTTCACCGTATTCATCTGTGATGTGAATCGCCGCTGTACCCAGTCGCGCAGCAGATAACGGCTGGCAAGCATCGCCAGCGTGGCGCCGAGGGTAGAAGCAAACGAGACCAGTAGGGTGCCTTCCCACAGCGCAAACAGCGCTCCCGCCAGCAGCGTCAGTATCGCCGCACCGGGTATCGACAGGGCGGAGACCAACACGTAGAGGGCGAAAAAGAAAAACGCGCTTTGCCACGGTGCCTGTTCCACGTGCGAGAGGAGCGACTGCTGGTGCGTTTTGATGGTTTCCAGGGAGAGCGTCCCCGGCGGAAGAAAGACGAAGGTCAGAACAAATGCGCCCAGAAGGGCGCACATCAGGAGTATTTTTTGCGTGTTCACACGAGGTTACAGTTTGAATTTCGCCCAGACCGGCGCATGGTCAGACGGTTTTTCCATGCTGCGGATATCGTAGTCGATGCCGGTTTCGATGCAGCGTTCCGCCAGCGGCGGGCTGGCCAGCAGCAGGTCAATACGCAGACCGCGGTTGTCATCAAAGCCTTTTGAGCGGTAGTCAAACCACGAGAAGCGATCCTGCGTTTCCGGGTTGGCGGTGCGGAAAGTATCAACCAGACCCCAGCCGAGCAGGCGTTCCATCCACTCGCGTTCTTCCGGCAGGAAAGAACATTTACCGGTACGCAACCAGCGTTTGCGGTTCTCTTCTCCAATGCCGATATCGAGATCGGTCGGGCTGATATTCATGTCGCCCATGATCAGCACCGGATTCTCTTTTTTCAGTTCGGTGGTCAGGTAATCCTGCAGATCCTGATAAAACTTTGCTTTGGCCGGGAATTTTGTCTCATGGTCGCGGCTCTCACCCTGCGGGAAATACCCGTTAATCACCGTGATATTGCCGAGTGGTGAAGGAATTTCCGCCATGATGATGCGACGCTGCGCTTCGCCATCATCGCCCGGGAAGCCACGACGTACGGAAACCGGCGTCTCTTTGGTCAGCAGCGCCACGCCATAGTGACCTTTCTGTCCGTGATAGAAGACGTTGTAACCGAACTTCGCCACCTCTTCGAGGGGGAACATATCGTCGTGAACTTTTGTCTCCTGCAGGCCGATCACATCTGGCTGATGTTGCTCAACAATTGCTTCAAGCTGGTGAGGGCGGGCACGCAGGCCGTTGATATTAAAAGAGACAAATTTCATAGTCGCTGCCAATGCAAGGTGAATAGTGCATGGATGGTAGCAGAATTTGCGTCAACTGTTACGGGGTTCGACCAATAACTGCGACAGATCATGCCAACGGTGCAATATTTGCACCATTCTGACGCGCATTGCCCCCCAATAGGGCGTAAAGAACCGATAAATTTCGCGAGCGATCACAATTCCAGAATTATATTTGGCTTCTGCATACTCTTTCTTATTTTCGTGTGGCAAAGCGCTGCTTGTCGTAAAAATATTCACTTTTTATGCAATAACAGTGAATAACTCCATATCGTAACTAATTGATATTCTGTAACCCTAACCCGTTTATGCATTTTTATCGCTGGCTGGCACGAAGGCTGCAATCTACATTCACAGTGCAAACACTCAATTATTTAACATCTAAATAACCTTTTATTTACCGGATGAGGTCGCTATGTCTCTGTCAATTACGCGTGAAAATTTCGATGAATGGATGATGCCGGTTTACGCTCCGGCGGCTTTTATTCCGGTACGGGGGGAAGGCTCACGCCTGTGGGATCAACAGGGCAAAGAGTATATCGACTTTGCAGGCGGGATTGCGGTAAACGCGCTGGGTCACGCGCACCCTGCGCTGCGTCAGGCGTTAAACGACCAGGCGGCGAAGTTCTGGCATACCGGTAACGGTTTTACCAACGAGCCCGCTCTGCGACTGGCGAAAAAGCTGATCGACGCAACGTTTGCCGAAAAAGTCTTTTTCTGTAACTCAGGTGCGGAAGCAAACGAAGCTGCCCTGAAGCTGGCGCGCAAATATGCACACGATAAATTTGGCGTTCATAAGAGCGGCATTGTGGCGTTTAAAAACGCGTTCCACGGCCGCACGCTCTTTACCGTCAGCGCCGGCGGTCAGCCGTCATACTCGCAGGATTTTGCGCCACTGCCGCCGGATATTCGTCACGGTGTGTATAACGATCTGCAGTCCGCCAGCGAGCTTATCAACGACACCACCTGTGCGGTGATCGTCGAACCTATGCAGGGTGAGGGCGGGGTCCTTCCGGCGCAAAAAGCGTTCCTGCAGGGGCTGCGTGAGCTGTGCGATCGTCATCACGCGGTGCTGATTTTCGATGAAGTCCAGACGGGTGTGGGGCGTACCGGTGAGCTGTATGCCTATATGCACTACGGCGTAACGCCGGACGTGCTCTCTACGGCGAAAGCGCTGGGCGGCGGCTTCCCGATTGGCGCCATGCTGACCACCGATAAATTCGCCAGCGTAATGACCGTGGGTACGCATGGTACAACATACGGGGGTAACCCGCTGGCTACCGCCGTGGCCGGACAGGTTCTCGACATCATTAACACGCCGGAAGTGCTCAAGGGCGTTAAACAACGTCATGACTGGTTTGTTGAGCGCCTGAACGCCATCAACAGCAAGACGGGACTGTTTAAAGAGATCCGCGGTCTGGGTCTGTTAATTGGCTGCGAACTCACACCTGAGTTTGCCGGAAAAGCTAAACTTATTTCACAGGAAGCGGCAAAAATGGGCGTGATGGTACTGATTGCCGGTGCCAACGTGGTGCGTTTTGCCCCTGCGCTGATTGTCAGCGAGGAAGAGGTGAGAACCGGTTTAGACCGTTTTGCACTGGCCTGTGAACATATGAAGTCCGGGGTGTCATCATGATGGTCATCCGTCCCGTTGAGCGCGGCGATATCGCCGGGCTCATGCAGCTTGCCGGTAAGACGGGAGGCGGGCTGACCTCGCTTCCTGCCGATGAAAAAACGCTGTCGGCGCGCATTGAGCGCGCCCTGCAAACCTGGCAGGGGACGTTGCCAAAAAGCGAACAGGGTTATGTGTTCGTTCTCGAAGATACCGACACCGGTACCGTGGCCGGCATTTGCGCAATCGAAGTGGCCGTCGGGCTTAACGACCCGTGGTACAACTACCGTGTCGGTACGATGGTTCACGCCTCAAAAGAGCTGAACGTCTATAACGCGCTGCCCACGCTTTTTCTCTGTAATGACCACACGGGAGCCAGCGAGCTTTGCACGCTGTTCCTCGATCCTGCGTGGCGGAAAGAGGGCAACGGTTATCTGCTCTCCAAGTCGCGCTTCATGTTTATGGCCGCGTTCCGCGATTGTTTTAACGAAAAGGTCGTCGCCGAGATGCGCGGCGTGATCGACGACACCGGCTATTCACCTTTCTGGGAGAGCCTCGGCGAGCGCTTCTTCTCGATGGAGTTCAGCCGGGCGGACTATCTGTGCGGCACCGGGCAGAAAGCGTTTATCGCCGAACTGATGCCGAAACACCCCATTTATACCCATTTCTTAAGCCCACAGGCGCAGGCGGTGATTGGCGAAGTGCACCCGCAAACCGCGCCGGCCCGGGCGGTGCTGGAAAAAGAGGGTTTCCGCTACCGTAACTATGTGGACATCTTTGACGGCGGACCCACCCTGGAGTGCGATATCGACCGCGTGCGTGCGATCCGTAAAAGCCGGCTGGTTGAGGTTTCCGAAGGCCAGCCTGCACCGGGTGAGTGGCCGGCATGTCTGGTGGCTAACGAGCAGTACAACAATTTCCGCGCCATGCTGGTGCGAACCAATCCGAAATGTGAACGTCTGGTGCTGACGGCCGCGCAACTGGATGCCCTGAAATGTAACGCCGGCGACACGGTTCGCCTGGTGCGTCTCTGCCCTGAGGAGAAAACAGCATGACTTTATGGATCAACGGTGACTGGGTCACGGGCGAAGGCGAGCCGCGCATAAAGACCAATCCGGTCGGACAAGAAGTGCTCTGGAAGGGAAATGATGCCAGCGCCGGGCAGGTCGAACAGGCCTGTCACGCCGCCCGTCGCGCCTTCCCGGGATGGGCGAAACAACCGTTCTCCGTACGTCAGGGAATTGTCGAGAAATTTGCATCACTGCTGGAGGCCAATAAAGCCGAATTGACGCGCGTTATCGCTCAGGAAACCAGCAAGCCGCGCTGGGAGGCGGCCACGGAAGTGACGGCGATGATCAATAAAATCGCCATTTCGGTGAAGGCGTACCATACCCGGACCGGCGAGCAACATACCGATATGCCTGACGGCGCGGCCACGCTGCGCCACCGTCCGCACGGCGTGCTGGCGGTATTTGGCCCCTATAACTTCCCGGGGCATCTGCCGAACGGGCATATCGTGCCCGCGCTGCTGGCGGGCAATAGCGTGATTTTCAAGCCGAGTGAGTTAACGCCACTGACCGGTGAGGTGGTGGTGAAGCTCTGGGAACAGGCTGGTCTGCCGCACGGGGTGCTCAATCTGGTGCAGGGGGGACGTGAAACCGGCCAGGCGCTGAGTGCGTTGAGTGATATCGACGGCCTGCTGTTTACCGGCAGCGCCGGAACGGGCTACCAACTGCATCGCCAGCTGGCGGGGCAGCCGGAAAAAATTCTCGCGCTGGAGATGGGCGGTAACAACCCGCTGATCGTTGAAGATCCCGATGATATCGACGCGGCGGTGCATTTGACCCTCCAGTCAGCGTTTATTACCGCCGGACAGCGCTGCACCTGCGCGCGTCGTCTGCTGGTGAAACGGGGTGCACAGGGCGATGCCTTCCTCGCGCGGCTGGTGGAAATCAGCGCGCGTCTGGTGCCTGCGCAGTGGGATGCCGACCCACAGCCGTTTATTGGGGGGCTGATTTCCGAGCAGGCCGCGCTGAACGTGCTGAAAGCCTGGCAGGATCACGTGGCGCGCGGGGCGAAAACCCTGCTTGAGCCAAAGCAAATCAAGCCCGGAACATCTCTCCTGACGCCGGGCATTGTTGAGATGAGTGGCGCACGCAACGTGCCGGATGAAGAGGTCTTTGGCCCGCTGCTCTGCGTCTGGCGTTATGACGATTTTGACAGCGCCATTGAGATGGCCAATCACACCCGCTATGGACTGTCGAGCGGTCTGATTTCCCCGCATCGTGAGAAATTTGATCAGCTGCTGCTCGAAGCACGCGCCGGGATTGTGAACTGGAATAAACCGCTTACCGGTGCGGCGAGTACGGCACCGTTTGGCGGGGTAGGCGCTTCGGGTAACCACCGCGCCAGCGCGTGGTATGCCGCAGATTACTGCGCGTGGCCGATGGCGAGCCTGGAAACGCCTGCGCTGACGCTGCCGGAAACGCTGAGTCCGGGGCTGGATTTTACTCAGGGGGATCGTCATGAAAGCGCGTGAAGTCAACTTTGACGGGCTGGTGGGGCTGACGCACCACTATGCTGGCCTCTCGTTTGGTAATGAAGCCTCGACGAAGCACCGTTTTCAGGTCTCCAACCCGAAACTGGCGGCGAAGCAGGGGCTGCTGAAAATGAAAGCCCTGTCGGATGCCGGTTTCCCGCAGGCGGTGATCCCGCCGCAGGAGCGCCCGAACGTGGCGGTGTTACGTCAGCTCGGCTTTAGCGGCAGCGATGAGCAGGTTATCGAAAAAGCGGGTACGCAGACGCCGCACCTGCTTTCAGCGGCGAGCTCTGCCTCGTCGATGTGGGTGGCAAACGCTGCTACCGTTGCACCGTCGGCCGATACGCTGGATGGCAAAGTACATTTAACGGTGGCGAACCTGAATAACAAATTCCATCGTGCTACCGAAGCGGAGACGACCGAGCGCGTTCTGCGTGCGATTTTCCGTGATGAGGCCCACTTTGAGGTCCATCAGGCATTGCCACAGGTGGCCATGTTCGGGGATGAAGGAGCGGCAAACCATAACCGTCTTGGGGGGGATTATGGCGATCCCGGCGTGCAGCTGTTCATTTACGGGCGAGAAGAGGGCGGCCATTCGGCACCTGTCCGTTATCCCGCCCGCCAGACGCTGGCGGCAAGCCAGGCCGTCGCGCGGCTGAACCAGGTGAATCCCTCACAGGTGATTTTTGCTCAGCAGAACCCGCAGGTGATTGACCAGGGGGTTTTCCACAATGACGTCATTGCCGTCTCTAACCGCCAGGTGCTGTTCTGCCATGAGCAGGCGTTTGCCCATCAGGAGAAGCTGCTCGCTACGCTGCATGAGCGGGTGCCGGGATTTATGCCGATTCAGGTGCCGACCCAGGCGGTCAGCGTGCAGGACGCGGTTGAAACTTACCTCTTTAATAGCCAGCTGTTGAGCCGTGAGGACGGCAGCATGATGCTGGTGCTGCCGCAAGAGTCGCAGGACCATAAAGGGGTGTGGCGTTATCTGTCTGAACTGGTGAAGGCCGATAACCCGATCGATGAACTGCGCGTCTTTGACCTGCGCGAAAGCATGGCCAACGGCGGCGGTCCGGCCTGTTTACGCCTGCGCGTAGTGCTGACGCAGAACGAAATGCAGGCTGTTAATCCGGCCGTGATGATGAATGAGACGCTGTTTAACTCCCTGAATGACTGGGTGGATCGTTACTATCGCGACAGATTAACGCAGGCCGATCTGGTCGACCCACAGCTACTGCGTGAAGGGCGTGAGGCACTGGACGCGTTAACAACAATCCTGCAGTTGGGAGCGGTTTATCCGTTCCAGCGCTAAAGGAGTGGTTATGGAAAATTTACTGGCCTTGACACTGGCCGATGAGACCCCCGAACAGCGTGAGGGGGAGGGCCCCTCATTTCACTGGCGGTGGCTGGGCCGCGGCGTCCTTGAACTGACACCGACCGCGAAGAGTGAGTTATCGCTGCTGCTTTCAACCGGCATCCATGGCAATGAAACCGCGCCGGTTGAAATTGTCGACCTGCTGCTGCGCGCGTTGTATCGGGGAGATATCACCCTGCAGTGCCGTCTGCTGGTGGTGTTTGGCAACCCGCCTGCGCTGGCGCAAAACAAACGTTATCTTGAGAGCGACCTTAACCGCATGTTTGGCGGCCGCTGGTCACAGTTTGTGCCGGGCGATGAAACGTCGCGGGCGCAGTGGCTTGAGCACGTGGTTGCCACATTTTTCGCCGCGGCCGGTCCCGTGCGCTGGCATCTCGACCTGCATACGGCAATTCGCGCCTCTTATCATGTGCGCTTTGGTGTTCTGCCCCAGCGTAACCAGCCGTGGGATGAGGCGTTTCTGAGCTGGCTGGGCGACGCCGGGCTGGAGGCTCTGGTGTTTCATCAGTCGCCGGGGGGCACATTTACCCATTTCACCTGTGAGCATTTCGGCGCGCTGGCCTGCACGCTGGAGCTGGGAAAAGCGCTACCGTTTGGCCAGAACGATCTCACGCGCTTCGCGCCAACGCACCTTGCGCTTCGCGCGCTGCTTGGAGGATTAGCACCCGAGCCAACGCAACAGACTGTCGTGCGCTATCGGGTCGTACAGCAGATCACTCGCCGCAGCGAGGCTTTCCGGCTGCATATGGCCGCCCACACGCTGAACTTCACCCCTTTTCGCAAAGGCGTTCTGCTGGCGGAAGATGGCGACGAGCGTTACGAGGTGCAGAAAACCACTGAATATGTTCTGTTCCCAAATCCATCGGTAGCGTTTGGCCTGCGCGCCGGGCTGATGCTGGAAAAAGTGTCCTGAACATTTCCCCTCTCATTGCCTGAGAGGGGAACGTCAAAATATTTTTCTTAGCGATTAAAGCGCAATGACAACTATTGCAGAATATTCCTGGTGAATTGCTTTATTATTGGTCTTCACTTCGCTATACTTTTTTAAATTGCTTTGAAAATCATCATTTTGAATATTTTCGTTGCAACTCTCCATCCTTTATCCTTAATTCCTCCACATTTGGCGATAATTTGTTTTTTACACTTTCATTGTTTTACTGTTGCTCTGATTAATTGACGATAAACCCCGTAAAGTTAATCTCGTCAACACGGCATAGCGCCGAAGAATAACTGAAAGTAAGGAAATAAATTATGCGTAAGTTTACTGCACTGTTTGTTGCTTCTACCCTGGCTCTGGGCGCTACCAGCATGGCGTTCGCTGCAGATACCGCGACCACCACCACTGCCGCGCCTGTCGAAGGCAAAATGATGATGCATCATAAAGGCAAGCCGGGTATGCACCACGAGATGATGATGTTTAAAGATCTGAACCTGACGGATGCACAGAAACAGCAGGTCCGCGACATCATGAAAAGCCAGCGCGACCAGATGAAACGTCCGTCACTGGACGAACGCCGCGCGATGCATGACATCATCGCCAGCGACAGCTTCGATAAAGCAAAAGCCGAAGCGCAGATCGACAAAATGGCTGAGCAGCATAAAGCCCGCATGCTGGCGCATATGGAAACCCAGAACAAGATCTACAACATTCTGACGCCGGAACAGAAAAAACAATTTAATGCCAATTTTGAGAAGCGTCTGACAGAACGTCCAGCAATGGAAGGTAAAATGCCAGCACCAACCGAATAATCGGTTCAACATCTTAAGACCGCCGGGATCCTGTCCACAAAAGCGCTAACGCTGTGGACAGGACCGGCGGTTTTTCTTTCCTGCCCTCTTGTCTGCCGCCGCCAGAGCGGTATTCTCCTGTAGTCGCTTCAGAGAATGTTTGCAGAGTCATGGCGTTATAATTTTTATTAACGTTCCGCTAAGGCCTGCCCGCTCTGCTGCCGATACTGTGTCTGTGAAAACCCAACGATAACAAACAAGACAGCAACGATAGCGATATCCTTGCCCTGGCACAGGTTGTGCCTTTCAGGAGTGGTGATGGAGTTCTTTGATATCCGTAAGATGCCGGTCAGCCTCTGGCGCAATGGCGCAGGCGAGACGCGGGAAATTTGTTGTTTTCCGCCCGCAACGCGTGATTTTTACTGGCGTGCCAGTATCGCGACCATCGCCAGCAATGGCGAATTCTCCTCTTTTCCCGGTGTCGATCGGGTGATTACCTTGCTTGAAGGGGGTGAGGTAACGCTGGATGCCGGTCAGGCGTTCTGCCATACCCTGAAACATCATCAGCCATACCATTTTTCCGGCGATCAGCCGGTGAAAGCGCTGCTTTCCGAAGGACGGATGTCGATGGATTTCAACATCATGACCCGGCGTGACCGTTGTCAGGCGAAAGTGCGTGTCGCTGACCGCACCTTTACCACGTTCGGCTCCCGCGGGGGCGTCGCGTTCGTGTTAAGCGGGGCGTGGCAGCTTGGCGATAAGTTGCTGACGGCCGATCAGGGCGCCAGCTGGGAGGAGGGCGTCCATACTCTCCGCCTGCTGGAGGCTCAGGGCACCTTATTATTCAGCGAAATTAACTGGCTGCCGGGGCGCTAAGCTCAATGACCTCATACTTGCCGGTTAACACGGGCTTGCAGAGAATTTTGTAGCCATCGTGGTCGAAACCGGCGGGTGTGCGCAGCAAGGTTGCCGCATCGTTTACATCGTCAACAGCACCCAGCCAGAGCCAGTTGTTGATGATGTGATACTGGGTCATCGCGTCACCGACTTCTTTTAGCGCAACGGCACCCTCCCACGGCCAGCAGTTAACGCTAAGCGCCGCCAGCCCTGCGAGGAGCCGGGCGTGGTGTTCCTCAATGCTTTCTTTCCCGCAGCAGGCCCCTGCGCAGCGCTTTAACGCTGAGCGGAAACAGGCACGCCCGCGGGTGGTTGCTTCGAGGCCTAGCAGGCTGTAGCACAGCTGTAACTCATCGGCCAGCGTTTGCAGAGCCTGCAGAGCCGCCCGTTTGTTAGCGAACAGCCCGTAGAGATTGGGGGCGTGAGAAAAATCGACTTCCCGTGCGTAGACAACCTGCGGCTTACCGGCGTTTATCTGCAGGGAGCAGAGCTGCCGGTTGCGGCGCAGGCGCTTATTGAACAGCGGCTGTTGCTCTTTGATCAGCCGCGCTTCCAGTAAAAGCGCGCCCATCTCTCCGGCGGTACGAAACCAGGTGATGCGTCGCGACTGGCGCAGCATTGCCGCCTCGTCTGGCGTGCGCAGATGAGACATGACCCGGCTGCGAATATTTACGCTTTTGCCAATGTAGAGCGGAAGGGTGTCACTCTCACCGTGAAAGATATACACGCCCGGCTGTTTAGGCAGTTCCTCAAGCCAGGGGCGAAGATGTTCGGGATATTCGTAGATAGCCGCCGCTTCAAACTCAAGACGCGGGGCGGATTGACGCCTGCTCACATACTACTCCATATACTGTTCAGGCATACAGTGTAGCAGAGCCGGTTTGGTTAAAAAAGAGCCGGATGGCGCAACGGACGGTGCGGGAGAACACCCTCTCCCCAGAGAGAGGGTGCCAGAGTGTTACTTTTTCCAGAAATCATCGAACACGGTGATCGGTGGGCGACGCTTGTGCTCGGTTTTCAGATACCAGCTTTCAATGATCTTCGCGGTACCTTCATCCAGTTTTTTGCCTTCCAGATAATCATCAATATTGTCATAGGTGACACCCAGGGCCGCTTCATCCGGCAGGGAGGGGCGATCGTCTTCCAGATCTGCCGTTGGCGCTTTCTTGTAAAGGTGCTCCGGGCAACCCAGCGCGGCAAGCAGCTGCTTACCCTGACGTTTGTTCAGACGGAAGAGCGGGTTAATATCGGTACCGCCGTCGCCATACTTGGTGAAGAAACCCGTGATGGCTTCTGCCGCATGATCGGTACCGACCACAACGCCTTTGGTCATCCCGGCAATGCTGTATTGCGCTTTCATACGTTCACGGGCTTTTTCATTGCCGCGGACAAAATCGCTCAACTCAATGCCTGCTTCGCGAAGCGCCTGCTCGCTGGCCAGCACCGATCCTTTGATATTGACGGTGAGCACACGATCGGGCTGGATGAAGGCGATGGCATCCTGGCAATCCTGTTCATCGGCCTGCACGCCATAGGGAAGACGCACGGCAATAAACTGCAGCGCGTCATCATCCGTCTCTTCGCGGAGCTCTGAAATTGCCATCTGGCAGAGTTTACCGGCCAGGGTAGAGTCCTGACCGCCGCTGATGCCCAGCACCAGGGATTTCAGGAACGAGTGAGTTTTTAAATAAGACTTTAAAAAATCCACGCTGCGGCGGATCTCTTCTTGTGCGTCTACCGCGGGCTTCGCGCCCAGCGCCTGAATAATCTCTTGTTGCAGAGCCATCACGCCCTCCATATGCAGAACATAAACAGATTGTGTTAACTGTTAAAACTAACCCTTTGAACGAGAAACGACAAGGATCACAGTTTCGAGTGCGCTAAATTGCGGCGATTTAGCAGGTTATCGTTGTTTTATTAGAATTTTCCGAAATTCGTCTGGCGGAATTCACAAAGTTGAACAATAGTACTTTTTATTCCATGCTTAGATAACACGCTGATAAACAAGAGGACGGAATATGAACAAGAACGTAGCAGGAATTCTTAGCGCAGCGGCGGTACTGACTATGCTGGCAGGGTGTACGGCCTACGACCGCACCAAAGATCAGTTTACACAGCCCGTAGTGAAAGATGTCAAAAAAGGCATGACCCGTTCGCAGGTGGCTGCGATTGCCGGCAAGCCTTCTTCGGAAGTGACAATGATTCATGCACGCGGTACCTGCCAGACCTATATCCTGGGTCAACGTGATGGTAAGGCAGAGACCTACTTCGTTGCGTTGGATGAGACTGGTCATGTGATCAACTCCGGTTACCAGACCTGTACTGAATACGATACCGATCCGCAGGCACCTAAGGCGCAGTAACCCTTCTTGCCTGAGTATGTTAACAAACCGGCCGTTGGGCCGGTTTTTTTATACATACGTAAATCTTATTTCTTCTCGCGAATTATTTGCCTGAAATGTGAAGGTAGTCAACACGCTAGGTCAATGAGAGACAATTTGCCCCTGTGCAGAATTATCTCCTGTCTGTACCATTGCGTATACTCACTCCAACGACAAACAACAGTAAGCAAACTACCTGTCTGCCAGGATAGCGAGTCGAGTGATAGCGCGATGGCAGGTAGTCATACGAGAGGGAAGTTACTATGGAAAAGAAACATATCTATCTGTTCTGCTCAGCAGGCATGTCAACCTCGCTTCTGGTGTCAAAGATGCGTGCTCAGGCTGAGAAGTATGAAGTCCCGGTGGTAATCGAAGCGTTTCCGGAGACGCTGGCGGGCGAAAAGGGCCAGACAGCCGACGTCGTTTTACTGGGGCCGCAAATTGCCTATATGTTACCCGAAATTCAACGTCTGTTACCCAATAAACCGGTCGAAGTGATCGATTCGGGATTGTACGGCAAGATTGATGGTTTAGGTGTATTGAAAGCTGCTGTTGCAGCAATTAAAAAAGCTGCTAATTAATTTTTATTTTTCCCGTCAAAGAGTTATTTCACACACAATACGCCGTAACCCGCGTTGCGGCATTTAAGGGTATTTTCCTATGAGTAAAGTCATCGCTTCACTTGAAAAGGTACTCCTTCCTTTTGCTGTTAAAATAGGAAAGCAGCCTCACGTTAATGCCATTAAAAACGGTTTTATTAGATTAATGCCGTTGACGCTGGCTGGGGCAATGTTCGTTTTAATTAACAACGTTTTTCTGAGCTTTGGTGAAGGTTCCTTTTTTTATTCATTAGGAATTCGATTAGACGCTTCCACAATTGAAACCCTTAATGGTTTAAAAGCCATCGGCGGCAACGTATATAACGGTACGTTAGGTATTATGTCGCTGATGGCACCTTTCTTTATTGGCATGGCACTGGCGGAAGAGCGGAAAGTGGATCCGCTGGCCGCAGGTTTATTATCCATTGCCGCCTTTATGACCGTGACGCCATACAGCGTCGGTGAGGCCTATGCCGTAGGGGCCAACTGGCTGGGGGGCGCTAATATCATCTCCGGTATCGTTATCGGTCTGGTGGTTGCGGAGATGTTCACCTTTATTATTCGTCGCAACTGGGTTATCCGTTTACCGGATAGCGTGCCGGCGTCCGTTTCTCGTTCATTTTCCGCGTTGATTCCAGGCTTCATTATTCTCTCCATCATGGGGATTATCGCCTGGGCGCTCTCTCATTGGGGCACTAACTTCCACCAGATCATTATGGACTCTATCTCAACGCCGCTGGCGTCAATGGGTAGCGTGGTCGGTTGGGCGTATGTGATTTTCACCTCCCTGCTGTGGTTCTTTGGCGTGCATGGTTCACTGGCACTGGCGGCGCTGGACAGCGGTATCATGACCCCATGGGCACTGGAAAACGTTGCACTTTATCAGCAGTACGGCTCCGTTGACGCGGCGCTGGCAGCCGGTAAAACCTTCCATGTGTGGGCGAAGCCGATGCTCGACTCTTATATCTTCCTGGGGGGTACCGGGGCGACGCTGGGTCTGATCATCGCGGTCTTTATTGTTTCTCGTCGCGCTGACCATCGTCA
Source organism: Enterobacter sp. BNK-18 (assembly GCF_047456135.1). Classification (NCBI taxonomy): domain Bacteria; kingdom Pseudomonadati; phylum Pseudomonadota; class Gammaproteobacteria; order Enterobacterales; family Enterobacteriaceae; genus Enterobacter; species Enterobacter sp. BNK-18. Next base: position 1,038,810 of record NZ_CP179899.1, read on the forward strand.
GGTTGCGAAGCTGGCACTGCCGTCAGGCATCTTCCAGATTAACGAGCCGATTCTGTTTGGTCTGCCAATCATCATGAACCCGGTGATGTTCATTCCGTTCATTCTGGTTCAGCCACTGCTGGCGGCCATAACCCTGACGGCCTATTACCTGGGCATTATCCCGCCCGTCACCAACATTGCGCCGTGGACCATGCCGGCGGGTCTGGGGGCGTTCTTCAACACCAACGGTAGCGTGGCTGCCTTCCTGCTGGCGATATTCAACCTCGGGATTGCAACACTGCTCTATATGCCATTCGTGGCGATAGCAAACAAAGCTGCAACCGTTATCGATGAAGAAGAGAGCGAAGAGGATATCGCCCTCGCACTGAAATTCTAAAATTGCACGGCGCGGGGCAACCCGCGCCAGCCAAAAGGAGCTTAAAAATGTTAGATTTGGACAGTATTGTCGCAGAAGAAACCGCAGAGAACGATCTGGAAGAGGTGGTGATGGGGCTTATCATCAATTCCGGGCAGGCGCGTAGCCTGGCGTATGCCGCGCTCAAACAGGCCAAGCAGGGTGATTTCGCAGCCGCAAAGACCATGATGGAACAGTCCCGTACGGCGCTGAACGAAGCACACCTGGTGCAGACAAAGCTTATTGAAAGCGATCAGGGTGAAGGCAAGATGAAGGTCAGTCTGGTGCTGGTGCATGCGCAGGATCATCTGATGACGTCGATGCTGGCACGTGAACTGGTGGCCGAGTTAATTGAGCTTCACGAGAAGATGCAGTAAGGCAGAGTTTGCAGCAGGAGGTCAGCGCGATGGAAATAAAAACCGCACTTGAACAGCAACTGTTTAATGGCAAAAATTTTCACGTGATTATTTACAACAAGACGGAGAGCGCGAGCGGTCTGCATCAGCATGACTACTATGAGTTCACGATTGTTCTGACCGGTCGCTACTACCAGGAAATCAACGGCAAGCGCGTCCTGCTTGAGCGGGGAGATTTCGTCTTCCTGCCGATGGGGTCCCATCACCAGAGCTTTTATGAATTTGGTGCAACCCGCATTCTTAACGTAGGTGTCAGCAGACGCTTCTTTGAGAAACACTATCTGCCGCTGGTGCCGTTCTGCTTTGTGGCCTCGCAGGTCTATCGCATCAAAAACGAGTTCATGACCTGGATTGAAACGGTTATCGCCTCGCTTAACTTTCGCGAGAATGAATTTGATGAGTTTATTGAAACGGTGACGTTTTATGTGATGAACCGTCTGCGCCATCATCGTGAAGAGCAGCAGGTAAGCGATGATATTCCGCAGTGGCTGCGCAGTACGGTTGAACTGATGCACGATAAAGGACAATTCAGCGAAAATGCGCTGGAAAATATGGTCGCTTTGTCCGGTAAATCACAGGAATATCTGACCCGAGCAACTCAGCGTTATTATCGTAAAACGCCAGTGCAAATTATTAATGAAATCCGCATTAATTTTGCTAAAAAACAGCTGGAAATAACCAACTACTCGGTTACCGATATTGCTTATGAGTCAGGCTACAGTAGCCCCAGCTTGTTTATTAAGACCTTTAAGAAATTGACTTCGTTCACACCGAACAGTTACCGGAAGAACCTGACGGTAATTAATTAAATTTCGGCGGATTTACCCGCCACAAATATTGCCTTGATTGCTTGCCCACAGAGCGGGAAGAGTACGCTACACCTTGCAGGCGATTAACCTGATATGCTAAGGGAGATATTATGCAGAAGAAATTAAAAGTCGTAACCATTGGCGGCGGCAGCAGTTATACCCCGGAATTACTCGAAGGTTTCCTGAAACGTTATCATGAATTACCGGTCAGCGAATTATGGCTGGTGGACGTTGAGGAAGGTCAGGAGAAACTGAATATCATTTTTGAGCTCTGCAAGCGGATGGTCGCGAAAGCCGGTGTGCCATTGACCGTGCATAAAACCCTCGACCGTCGCCTGGCGCTGCAGGATGCCGACTTCGTGACGACCCAGCTGCGCGTCGGCCAGCTCAAAGCGCGTGAAATGGATGAACGTATTCCACTGAGCCACGGCTATCTGGGGCAGGAGACCAACGGCGCGGGCGGCCTGTTCAAGGGGCTGCGTACCATTCCGGTCATTTTTGACATCATCAACGATGTGGAAGCGATCTGCCCCAACGCGTGGGTGATTAACTTCACCAACCCGGCCGGGATGGTGACCGAGGCGGTCTATCGCCACACCGATTTCAAACGCTTTATCGGCGTCTGTAATATTCCGATTGGCATGAAGATGTTCATCAGCGATGTGCTGGAGTTGACCGATAACGACGATCTTTCTATCGATCTCTTTGGCCTGAACCACATGGTGTTTATCAAAGATGTCATCGTGAATGGTCAGTCTCGCTTTAGCGAACTGCTTGACGGCGTAGCCTCCGGACGTCTGACCGCTGCGTCAGTGAAAAACATCTTTGACCTGCCGTTCAGCGAAGGGCTGATCCGCTCGCTTAATCTGCTGCCTTGCTCATACCTGCTTTACTACTTCAAACAGAAAGAGATGCTGGCCATCGAGATGGGTGAGTACTATAAGGGTGGCGCACGCGCTCAGGTGGTGCAGAAAGTTGAAAAACAGCTGTTTGATTTGTATAAAGATCCGAACCTGAACGTGAAACCGAAAGAGCTTGAGCTGCGCGGCGGAGCGTATTATTCCGATGCGGCGTGTGAAGTGATCAACGCCATTTACAACAACAAGCAGGCCGAGCACTACGTCAATGTGCCGCATCACGGCCATATCGACAATATCCCGGCTGACTGGGCTGTTGAGATGACCTGCATTCTGGGACGTGATGGCGCCAGGCCACATCCACGGATTACCCACTTTGACGACAAAGTGATGGGGTTGATCCACACCATCAAAGGGTTTGAAGTGGCAGCCAGCAACGCGGCGCTGAGCGGTGAACTCAATGACGTTCTTCTGGCGCTCAATCTCAGCCCGCTGGTCCATTCCGATCGTGATGCCGAGCAACTGGCCAGCGAAATGATTCTGGCGCATGAAAAATGGTTGCCTAATTTTGCCGCCACGATTGAGAAGCTGAAATTCAAACAGCACTGAGAGGATGTGTGATGGAAAACCTGCTGATCGTCAATGCTGATGATTTTGGACTCTCAAAAGGTCAAAACTACGGCATTATTGAAGCCTGCCGCCGGGGTGTGGTGACCTCAACAACGGCACTGGTTAATGGTGACGCGGTTGAACACGCGGCGCAGCTCAGCCGCGAGGTGCCAGCGCTGGGCGTCGGCATGCACTTTGTATTGACGCTCGGGATGCCCCTTTCACCGATGCCGGGACTGACGCGGGACGGACAGCTGGGTAAATGGATTTGGGAGCAGGCAGAGCAGGGCACGCTGCCGCTCGAGGAGATTACCCGCGAGCTGGACTGTCAGTTCAACCGTTTCGTCGATCTCTTTGGCCGTGAACCCACGCATATTGACAGCCATCATCACGTGCATATGATCCCGGCACTTTTCCCGTCAGTGGCGGAATTTGCACAGCGCAAAGGCGTGGCAATGCGCGTGGATCGTGAGGTGCAGGCGCTGCACGGGCTGTCATTGTCTTCTGTGCCCACAACGGACGGGTTCAGTAGCGCGTTCTACGGCGACGAGATTAGCGAAGCGCTGTTTCTGCAGGTGCTGGATGAGTCCGCCGCGCGCGGGGAACGGTCGCTGGAAGTGATGGCACACCCTGCGTTTGTCGATAACATTGTGCGTAAAAGTGCCTACTGCTGGCCGCGACTGGCGGAACTGGATGTGCTGACGTCGGCATCGCTGAAATACGCCATTGCCGAGCGTGGGTACCGTCTGGGCACCTTTGAGGATGTATGAAAATAGCCCGGAGGCGCGGTGCCTGCCGGGCTGAGTAAACGATGTCAATCAACGCCGGGTCGGGCAAAGCCAGACCCGGCTTTTCTTTTATGCCGGTATACGATCAATCTTACTGCTGCGTGACCACACACGGTGCGCTGCGAGCAGATCGAACAGCTTCGTCATAAACGCATCATCGACGTTATCGCCTTCGACAATACCATCTTCACCTTGCTCAGCCACCTTCAGGTGCGCTTTAAACTGTCGCGCATCGCCGGACAGGGCGATCGGCTTCAGGTGTTTATAGGCTTCCAGCAGATAATAAATCGCATCGCCATTGTTCAGCAGACTGTCGATGTCGCCGCATGGCACAATCACCGCATCAACGGTGAGCGATGGTGCTCCGGCAAAGGTGGCCGCAACCGGCAGCACTGAACCGTCGTCGGCGGTCACTTCCCCCATGCGGGAATAGAGCAGTTTGGCGTGAACGCCTTTGGTTTTCAGCGCCTGCATAATCCCCAGCACGTCGCTGGCACGGGTTTTGTCATTCAGCAGAATGGCCACTACCCGGCCTTTTATCGAGCCACCCGGCACCGCATACAGACTCAGGGACGGATCTTTCTTCAGGCCGTTAACGTCTTTCGGTGGGGCCGCATTGCGTTGCTCATCCGTCAGCGTAATGCCAAGGTTATCCGCCACGCTCTGGGCAAGCTGAATATCGATATGGGCGAGCTGATCGACCACGCGCTCGCGGATGTAAGTCCGCACCACTTTGCTCAGTTCAAAGCTAAAGCCGCCGATAATATGCTGTTGCTCGATCGGCGTCTGGCTGTTCCAGAACAGGCGAGGTTGGGCATAATACTCGCCGAATGACGGGCTACGCTCGCGGATTTTATTGCCATCGATGCGCTCCTGGTACGACTCAAAACCACCGCGTTTTGGTCCCGGCGGCGTTTCGCGCGGCCAGTTATCGTTGATGGAGTTCGGCTCATAGTTAGCCGGATTGGTATCGATATCCTGGCGATGCATCCCGTCGCGCTGGAAATTGTGGTACGGGCAGGTTGGACGGTTAATCGGAATTTCGTGGAAGTTGGGCCCGCCAAGGCGACTGATCTGCGTATCGGTATAGGAGAACAATCGCCCCTGCAGGAGGGGATCGTTCGTGAAATCCAGCCCCGGAACGATATGCCCCGGGTGGAACGCGACCTGCTCATTTTCGGCAAAGAAATTGTCCGGGTTACGGTTGAGCACCATTTTACCCACCAGCTGAACCGGCACCAGCTCCTCTGGGATCAGCTTTGTCGGGTCGAGAAGGTCGAAATCGAAGTTAAACTCATCCTCTTCCGGGATCAGCTGTAACCCCAGTTCATATTCCGGGAAGTCACCGGCTTCAATCGACTCCCACAGCTCACGACGGTGGAAGTCCGGATCGCGCCCGGTCAGCTTCTGGGCTTCATCCCACACCAGCGAGGCTTTGCCCGCCACAGGCTTCCAGTGGAAGCGTACGAATGTGGCTTTCCCGTCCGCGTTGATCATCCTGAAGGTATGAATACCAAACCCTTCCATCGTGCGGTAGCTGCGCGGAATGCCACGGTCTGACATCGCCCACATCACGTTGTGTAACGTTTCTGGTTGCAGTGAGACATAATCCCAGAAGGTGTCATGCGCACTTTGTCCCTGCGGTATGGCCCAGTGGGGCTCCGGTTTTACCGCATGGACAAAGTCAGGAAATTTATGCGCATCCTGAATGAAAAACACCGGGGTGTTATTGCCGACGAGATCGAAAATACCCTCTTCGGTATAAAATTTGGTGGCGAAGCCGCGGATATCACGCACGGTATCTGCCGAACCCGCGCCGCCCTGCACGGTTGAAAAGCGGACAAAGACCGGTGTGATTTTGTCCGGATCGGAAAGGAAATCCGCTTTGGTTATCTCTTTGAGGCTTTTGTAGGGCTGGAAGTAGCCGTGTGCCGCGGAGCCACGCGCGTGAACGATGCGCTCAGGTATACGTTCATGGTCAAAATGGGTGATTTTTTCCCGCAGAATAAAGTCTTCCAGCAGGGTCGGTCCGCGCGTTCCCGCACGCAGCGAGTTCTGATCGTCAGCAATGCGCACGCCCTGGTTGGTGGTAAGTGCAAAACCTTCGCCGCCTTTACGGTGGGACTCAAGGGATTTCAGCTTCTCGTTTCCGGTATCCGGGGATTTCATACTTCCCGGCGCGGTAGGCTGTTCGCCAGGTGCGGAAGGGCCGGGGGACGGGCGGTGAGAGCCGTCCGCTGGGGCCAGAGAGTCCATGCCTGGTTGAGATTCTTCAGTGCCATGAATGGGTGATTGATGTGTTTTATCTTTGTTCGACATTGCACGCTTCTCCTTTATCCATTGCTAAAAACCTTGTTAACTATAGAACAATGTGGCGAAAGGGCGGGCGAACTAAGAGTTTTCAGATGACCTGGTTAAGGAATGCGCTATCAGAGCGATGCAGGGCGCGACGCGTGGGGGGAGGATCGGCTATCATAGAATTTTCCTGCTTCCAGAATGTGCTTTAGTGAACCCGTCGCTTATGAAACCTTTTCGTCAACAAAACCGCCCTGTCATTAGCTACGTGCCCCGCGTCGAACCCGCGCCGCCCGAACACGCCCTGAAGGTGGATGGTTTTCGTGATGTCTGGCAACTGCGCGGTAAATACGTGGCGTTTGTTCTGATGGGAGAACACTTCCGTCGTTCGCCCGCGTTTTCGGGGCCGGAGTCGGCCCAGCGATGGGCGAACCAGGTCCGCCAGGATGAAGAGATTGAAGAATAACAGCCAAAAAAAAACCGCCATCAGGCGGTTTTTTTCATTTATCCATCCGTGATTAACGGTGCGCCAGTTCAGCGTCGTCTTCACTTTCCAGAATGGTTTTATCGGTCTGCTTCAGCCACTGGCTGGTCAACGTACCGGCGGTCATGGAACCGCTCACGTTCAGCGCAGTACGACCCATGTCGATCAGCGGCTCAACGGAGATCAGCAGGGCAACCAGCGTCACCGGCAGACCCAGGGCCGGCAGGACAATCAGCGCGGCGAAGGTTGCGCCACCGCCAACACCCGCAACGCCTGCGGAGCTGATGGTAACAATCCCGACCAGCGTGGCAATCCATACGGGATCCAGTGGGTTGATACCCACGGTCGGAGCAACCATTACCGCCAGCATTGCAGGGTAGAGACCTGCGCAACCGTTCTGACCAATGGTGGCACCAAAGGAGGCAGAGAAGCTGGCAATAGATTCCGGTACGCCCAGACGACGGGTCTGCGCTTCAACGTTCAGCGGAATAGACGCGGCGCTGGAACGGCTGGTAAACGCAAAGGTCAGTACCGGCCACACTTTACGGAAGTATTTCAGCGGGCTAACGCCATTGACGCCCAGCAGGATACCGTGCACCACGAACATAATGCCCAGACCCAGATAAGAGGCGACGACGAAGCTACCCAGCTTAATAATGTCCTGCAGGTTAGAGCCGGCAACCACTTTGGTCATCAGCGCCAGAACACCGTAAGGGGTCAACTGCATCACCAGACGGACCAGCTTCATTACCCAGCTTTGCAAGGTATCGATAGCCACCAGCACGCGCTCGCCTTTCGGCGCGTCGTCTTTCAGCAGCTTCAGCGCCGCCACACCGAGGAAGGCCGCAAAGATCACCACGCTGATAATGGAGGTTGGGCTGGCACCGGTCAGGTCAGCAAACGGGTTCTTCGGCACGAAAGAAAGCACCATCTGTGGCACCGTCAGGTCAGCGACTTTACCCACGTAGTTGGTCTGAATCGCGGTAAGACGCGCCGTTTCAGCCGTACCCTGGACCAGACCTTCTGCGGTCAGCCCGAACAGGTTGGTGACCAGCACGCCGACCAGAGCTGCAATCAGCGTGGTAAACAGCAGTGTACCGATGGTCAGGAAGCTGATTTTACCCAACTGGGTGGCGTTATGCAGACGGGCAACGGCGCTCAGAATAGAGGCAAACACCAGCGGCATAACGATCATCTGCAGCAGCTGGACATAGCCGTTACCGACGATGTTGAACCACTGAATAGAATCTTTCAAAACTGGATTATCGGAGCCGTAAATAGCCTGCAACGCCAGACCAAACACGACACCCATGGCCAGACCAACCAGCACTTTCTTCGCGAGGCTCCACTGTTTGTGGCGCGCCTGCGCGAGAAGCAATAGCAATACAACGAACACCACAATGTTCGCGATGAGTGGAAAATTCATCCCCGTTCTCCTGATTTATTATACGGTCGGTTTTTACCGATCCTGTTGGCGCAAGGTTATCAGAAGTGTGATGTGGCGCTTATATCCAAATGGAATGGGTTATGACAAATGGAAATAATTTGTGTGCTTAGTGTTCAATCTGGTGATTAATGAACCGATTAAACTGAAATTGCAGCGAATTGATCATCTGGGATGACCAGCGCACTGCACTGTTTTCGGGCAAGGTTTGCGGCATCCAGACGGCGTAGGCAAAGAGCGCCATACACAACACACGCTCAAGCTGATTACCTTTCTGCGGCGCAAGAATGGGCAAACGGAAACGCCAGCGGCATGGCCAGAGCAGCGGCACGCCCGCAGGCGTCAGCATATCGGCAAGGATATGGCTTAAATAACCCAGCACCATTCCCTGGATAGCATCGGCGGGCACTATCCAGCTCTCAGGGACTTTTAAATAGAAAAGGGTGAGCAGGCCGAATACGGCCAGCAGGCTGTGGGTAAACCCACGGTGACCAAACGCGCGGGCGATGGGTTTTGATATCCACTTTAGCCGCTGTCCCAGGAACGATTTTGGATGGTCGATATCGGGCAGTAGACAGGTCAACACGGCGGACGGGACAATATGCCACCAGTCCCCCTGTGCGAGCACAGGGGTAAGTTCAGCGTTTTTGGCAAAAACTGCGCACGCAATGGAAAAAAGCAGATGGCCTTCCGCCGTCATGATAAAACCCACAAAACTGTCAATTCATACAGTATAGGGTTTTTATACAGTAGACGAAAGAGGTGACGGTGTAACTGTATGTCACAAACGCGCCTAGCGCGCCAGCCAGCCCCCGTCGACGGCTAACGTATGACCGTTCACGTAATCCGAGGCGGCGGAGGCTAAAAAGACCACCGGTCCCTGCAGGTCTTCCGGAACTCCCCAGCGCCCGGCAGGTATCCGGTCGAGGATCTCCTGGCTGCGCTGCTGATCATCTCGCAGTTGCTGAGTGTTGTTGGTCGCCATGTAGCCTGGCGCGATGGCGTTAACATTGATGCCGTGTGTCGCCCATTCATTGGCCAGCAGACGCGTGATCCCCAACACGCCGCTTTTGGACGCGGTGTAAGAGGGCACGCGGATGCCACCCTGGAATGAGAGCATCGAGGCGATATTAATGATTTTCCCGCCCTGGCCCTGCGCAATAAACTGTTTAGCCACGGCCTGGGAGAGGAAAAAAAGCGATTTCAGATTCAGGTTGATGACGTCATCCCAGTCCTTTTCGCTGAACGCGAGAGCATCTTCACGGCGTATGGTCCCGGCATTGTTCACCAGAATATCGACTCGCCCCATCTCAGCAACCGCGCTGTCAACAACGTCCTGAAGACTCTCCTGCTGACTGAGGTCGGCCCGAATCGCCCTGAACCGCCTTCCGAGCGCGCTAATGCAGGCAGCCGTTTCCTCCGGCGCTTTGCGGTTAACACCCACGATGTCGCATCCCGCCTGCGCCAGCGCAATGGCCATGGCTTGTCCCAGACCGGTATCGCATCCGGTGACGATGGCCACTTTTCCTGACAGAGTGAAGTTATCCAGTATCATACGCGCCTCAGAAGTAAGGTTATTGTCATTCTGACGCTAAGGATAGAAGCGGGGGATAAGAAAAGCAAACAAAATGAAACGATGTTTTGTTTTTAAAGCAGGCAGCCTGACGCTGCCTGAAAGGAGCGGGTTACTCGCCGCGCAGGTGCTGCGCCGTCAGCTCAACCAGTGAGTTCAGCTTTACGTCGGCAAGGGCAAAACGGGGATCGTGTCGGCCTTCCTCCGCGGGAACAACAATCGAGCGCATGCGCGCGGCCTTCGAGGCCACCATTCCGTTAACGGAATCTTCCAGCGCGACACAGCAGAGAGGATCAAGACCGAGCTTAGCGGCACAGTCGAGATAGACCTGCGGGTGCGGCTTGCTGTATGGCAACGTTTCCGCTGAGGCCAGCGCGTCGAAGCTGTCGCGCAGCTCAAACATGGTCAGCACTTTTTCCAGCATATGCAGCGGTGAAGCTGACGCCAGGCCAACTTTCAACCCCTGCGCTTTACACAGCGCGACGGCTTCACGCACGCCGGGCAGCAGGGGCTTGCTCTCTTCCACCAGTGAGATGGCGCGGCTGATAATGCGCGCGGTCACTTCGTCGCGATCGGGTCCTCCCCACGGCTGCTGGGCATACCACAGGTCCACCACCATATCGATGCGCAGACCAAGCGTATCCGGAAGTTCATTACGGCGGCTGATATCAACGCCCAGGCTGGCGATAACGTCCAGTTCGGCGCGATCCCACAACGGTTCGGAATCGATCAGTAATCCATCCATGTCAAAAATTGCGGCAAGAATCTGGCGCGGTGTCGACATCACAACGTCTCCTTATCCAGGGTGTACGACAGACGATAAATGCTAAGTGCACTCTGCAATTTAGCATATTGCCTTTAAAGAGCGGGCGAAAATGATGGTCAGCAGGTAGACTTAGGCAGAAATAACGCGTCTTTATGAAGGGGAACTGATGACGTATCAACAAGCTGGACGCATTGCTGTCTTAAAACGTATTGCTGGCTGGGTAATTTTTATTCCAGCCGTCATTTCGACGCTGATCTCTGTGCTCAAGTTTATGTACGATCACAGTGAAAAACAGCCAGGTATTAATGCGGTAATGCTTGATTTTGCTCATGTCATGATTGAAATGATGCGTTTTAACACGCCGTTTCTGAATGTCTTTTGGTTCAATTCGCCGACGCCGAATTTTCATCAGCAGTTGAATCTCGGGTTTTGGGTGATCTACGCGCTGATCTTTATTGGTATGGCGTTGCAGGCCTCTGGCGCACGCATGAGCCGTCAGACGCGCTTTTTACGCGAAGGTGTGGAAGACCAGATGATTCTCGAACAGGCAAAAGGCCCGGAAGGGATGAGCCGCGAGCAGATTGAGTCCCGCATTGTTGTGCCGCGTCACACCATTTTCCTGCAAATTTTCCCGCTGTATATCCTGCCAGTCATTATCATCGTGGCGGGGTACTTCTTCTTTTCGCTGTTGGGATTCCTGTAACCGATAAGGGTGGCGACATAGCCACCCGTCCCGCCATTACGCGGCAAGCACACGTTCAAGTGCCCTCTGGGCATTGACCAGATGTTCTCCGCCAAACAGAATGGCGCGGTTCATCAGTGTGTACAGCTGATACACCGGCTGGCGCTCAAGAAAACCCTGCGGCAGAGGCAGCACGGACTGGTACCCGTCGTAAATTTGCGGCGGTTGCTCAGGGTGCAGTGGCAGCATCGCCAGGTCACACTCCCTGTCGCCCCAGTAACAGGCCGGGTCGAAGATATAGGGGCCGTCAGGACCCAGCGCGCAGTTATCTGACCACAAATCGCCGTGCAGCAGAGACGGCTGAGGCTGGTGGGATGCCAGACGCTGCTGAATGTGTTCGACGATGGCATCGATATTGCCAAACTCCAGACCTTTCTCCGCAGCCAGTTCCAGCTGCCAGCCAATGCGTTGCTCAGCAAAGAATGTCGACCAGCGTCGTTGCCAGGCATTGGGTTGTGGGGTGGTGGAGAGGTCGTTGTCAAAATCGAGACCAAACTGCGGCTGGTCGCTCCATTGATGCAGTCGCGCTAACTGTTGGCCGAGAATGAAGGCGTTATGGGCGTCTAACGGGCGGGCAGGAAGAAATTCCATGACCAGAAAACTGTAGTCGCGGTCGCTGCCCACGGCCCAGACCTGCGGGACCGTCACCGTTTTACTGCGCGACAAAAGTTCCAGCTGGTCGGCTTCGGCGGTGAAAATCGGAAGCAGCTCTCGTTCATCGCATTTAACAAAGAGATCGCGCCCGGCGTAGCGTAAGTGCCATGCGGCGTGGATTTCTCCGCCTGGCAGTTCGTTCCGCAGTTCAATTTCACCTTCACCCAGTTGCTCACTTAAAAGATGACTGATAGCCTGCCACATGTTGTCTCTCCCATGTTGTCTGCCAGATCATAAAGTTAGCGCATAATTGCGGTAAAAAAATACGAACTAACGCACACCTGAGCGGTTTAAATTCATGCAGGGCACTTATTGTTCTTTTTTCTGCCAGTTTTCCCAGGTATCAAGATCAATTTCTGCCGCTTTGTCGGTCACGCTTTCGACCAGACTGGCCGCCAGAGCGTGAACCTCTTCTTTACTCAGGGCGCTGATCAGGCCAAACGTCAGGGTGCCTAAATCATGGATATTGCCCTCGTCATCCGTGAGTGTGAGCAGGAAATTGGCCCGGGTAAAGGCGTTGTTGAGCTCATTAAGCTCGGTCAGCGACGCTTGATGAATGTTGATGGTAACGACGTAGCGGGTGATGTCACCACTGCTCATAATTCACCTCATTGTTATCTTGGAAGTTTTCTTAGCATAGTCGATAGGCTGCGTTTGGCGACTATGCCGCGTATTTCCCCTTCACAGAGAAGGGGAAAAGGGGGATTAATTTCGGGACAGGTAATCGACGATTTTTTGCGTGTCGCTAAGCGAACAGAGACGTGTGCCCTGGTTGATGGTGGCAGCGCTACCCGCTGCGACGCCGTAGCGTGTCATCTCCAGTAATGAAGCACCCTGGGCCAGTTTCAGGGTCATCGCTCCAACCATGCTATCACCTGCGCCCACGGTACTCTGGCTTTTCATCGGCGGCGGAACAACCTGAACGGACCCCGTTTCGTCCACGGCCAGGGCACCCTGCGGGCCAAGGGAGACCACGACCCGTCGCGCTTTGCCGCTGTGAACCAGCTCCTGCGCGGCGGTGAGGACATCGTCCGGCTGGTTCAGCTCGCGGTTCACCAGCGCGCTTAACTCTTTCTGATTGGGTTTAACCAGCTCAAGATTGCCCGGCGTCAGGGCTGCCTGCAGCGCCTCGCCGCTGCTGTCGACAATGCAGCGGATACCGCGTTGCTGCGCGATCCGAATCAGCGCCGTCAGTTTTTCCGTGCTGACACCGGGCGGCAGGCTGCCGCTTATCACCAGCAGAGCACCGCTCTCAATGGCCAGCACCTTCTCTTCAAGCTGACGAAACTCATCTTCACTAAGTTTTGCACCCGGCATGACGAAACGGTATTGCTCGCCGCTGGACTCCACGTGCACATGCAGGTTTTGCCGCGTCCAGTCTTTGGACTCGACGGTCTGCGAGGCCACCTGTTCATCGGCCAGCAGAGAGACCAGGTGCTCACCGGTCGCGCCGCCTGCGGGGAAAATTGCTGTCGCCTTTCCACCGAGGTGCGTTATGGCTCGCGCCACATTGATACCGCCGCCGCCGGGCTCAAACACCGGGGCGCTGCAGCGCAATTTACCTTCCGGGTAAATCTGGGGCGTCAGGGTGGCGGAGTCGAGGGAAGGGGAGAGCGTCAGGGTATAGATAGAAACCATCATTACCTCCTTTTAGCGTGGGTTCCTTTTAGTCTGGCACCATTTGTCAGGAAGGCAATGTAAATAACAGTATGATTTTAAATATGAATACTGACATAAAGTCTGCTGCGGCTTATATAAAATAAAACGCTTTTTGAGATCGTTCTTATTCAAAAAATGAAATAAGAAATCATTGCTATGTTATTTGCGGCTTTTTATAATTTGTTACCTTTCTCTGGACGCCTTGTCATTGATCCTCAAGAAAGTTTCCGGGACCGTGTGGTCTCTTTTTTTGTTGTACGGACTCCTTAATAAAATGAAGCTTTTGAAGACAGTACCCGCTGCACTGATGCTGGCGGGTGGCGTGTTTGCTGCAATGAACGCGACCGCAGATGATTCCGTTTTTACTGTCATGGACGATCCAGCCACCGCGCAAAAACCGTTTGAAGGTAACCTGAACGCTGGCTATCTTGCACAATCCGGTAACACGAAAAGCTCCTCTCTCACGGCGGACAGTACGCTGACCTGGTACGGTAATACCACCGCCTGGTCTCTGTGGGGAAATGCCAGTAACACCTCCGCGAATGACGAACGCTCTTCCGAGAAATATGCGGTTGGCGGACGTAGCCGTTACAACATGACCGACTTTGACTACCTGTTTGGTCAGGCCAGCTGGTTAACTGACCGTTACAACGGCTATCGCCAGCGTGATGTGTTCACTGCCGGTTACGGTCGCCAGTTCCTGAACGGTCCGGTACACAGTTTACGTTTTGAATTCGGTCCAGGTGTGCGCTACGACGAGTACACCGACGGCGAAACCAAAACTCAACCGCTCGGTTACGCTTCCGGCACCTATGCCTGGCAGATGACTGACAACACCAAATTTACCCAGGGGGTGTCTGTGTTTGGTGCCGACGATACGACGCTGAACTCAGAAACAGCGCTGAACGTGGCCATCAACGAACACTTCGGCCTGAAAGTGGCCTACAACGTCACCTGGAACTCTTCTCCTCCTGATTCTGCTCCGGATCATACCGACCGCAGAACCACGGTTTCACTGGGTTATAAAATGTAATATTCTCGGGCCGATTACGCTATCGGCCCGTTTTTTATTTTTTGAAACTGTGCTGTTTTATATTAAACACTGTTTTGAAATATCTGATCTGCTGATATCTCCATCATTTCTTTATAATGCATTTTCATTAATTTGCGGCTTATTTGACACGAATTGATAACGTAACAGGCTAGGCAAAAGTGTGATCTGGATCTACACTCTTAGCACGGGCAGAATTCGGCCTTAAGGTATTTAGCATTATTAGTATTAAATGTAGAAAGAGAAAAAACATTATGAAAAAAATCAAAACTGCCGCAGCAGCGATGGTGCTTTCCGCACTGTCTTTTGGCGTATTTGCTGCTGATGAAACCACCCCGACAGCCAGTGACACCCACAGCCAAATCGGCATTGCGAAAGCCGCTGACGTTGAAGCCGGGTCTAACATCGCGCCAGCCTCTCAGTCCACCGGTCAGTCTATGAATGATGCTTTTGACGTCCATAAACTGGTTGCAGGTGAATGGTCCTGATGGGTTTTGCCGTGTTGTTATTGACGTTTAAACGCTAATTCAACGCGCCAAGAAAACCGGATTTTGTGGTACCGGTTTTTTCGCGGTAAACCTATTTGACGTAAACCTATCGTTCGTATTTCGTCCTGGCGGTGAATACCCGCAAGATGAATACCCGCAAAAGGGTATTACGGATAACGACGTTATTCCCTGCGCAGTTATTTATATCCCCGTTCAGCCCCAAATCATTGCCGCCCAACGCAGAAGCAGCATCGCGCCGCAGATGGCAATCAGCACCAGTACCATTTTCCAGTGTTTTACGGCAAATCGTTTTGTTGGCATAACCTGATCCTTGTAAGTTGATGCGAACAGTCTACCAAACAGGGCGGGGAAATGCCCCTTCTCCAGTGGTGAATCAGGTTATGCCTACTTCCGGTTCGGTTAGAACCAGTGGAATCGTTCTGCAAGAATCAACAATAAACCGGTGGCTGAAAGGATGTTCAATATCACAACCGTTCTACTTGATACGTTCATGGTATGCACCTTTGGGTTTAAAGACTTGTTCAAGAGTAGCCCAGCATCTCTGGAATGCGAGCGCCGGAGATATGCGCCCTGCAAATTCATGCGAAAGTGCCAGCGCAGCAATCTGCCCGCAAAGGGTGCAATCTCTCTTTTGTTAGTGTTACCATTGCAGGGCTTGCCGTAAATCCGCATTTATCTGATTTTCGGCGGGTGAATGATCGCGAGCCAATTTGACGATTGTTGGTCAGATGGTGTCGTAATCTATTGTCAAATCACGATTATTTTCTTTGTATATGCTCTTATGTGTGGGGCATCACTGCAAATAAGGATATAAAATGCCTGTAATTACTCTTCCTGATGGCAGCCAACGCCATTACGACCACGCTGTAAGCCCAATGGATGTTGCCCTGGACATTGGTCCTGGACTCGCGAAAGCAACCATCGCTGGCCGTGTTAATGGTGAGCTGGTTGATGCATCTGATCTGATTGAAAGCGATGCGCAGCTGTCTATCATCACAGCGAAAGACGAAGAAGGTCTGGAGATCATTCGTCACTCCTGCGCGCACCTGTTAGGTCATGCGATCAAACAGCTGTGGCCGAACACCAAAATGGCGATCGGTCCGGTTATCGACAACGGTTTCTACTATGACGTTGATCTTGACCATACCCTGACTCAGGAAGATATCGACGCGCTCGAAAAACGTATGCACGAGCTCGCCGAAACTAACTATGACGTCATTAAGAAGAAAGTCAGCTGGCACGAAGCGCGTGAAACCTTCGTGAAGCGTGGCGAGAGCTATAAAGTCTCTATTCTTGATGAAAACATCTCTCATGATGACAAGCCTGGCTTGTACCATCACGAAGAATACGTCGACATGTGCCGTGGACCGCACGTGCCGAACATGCGCTTCTGTCATCACTTTAAGCTGATGAAAATCGCGGGCGCCTACTGGCGTGGCGATAGCAACAACAAGATGTTGCAGCGTATCTATGGTACCGCGTGGGCCGATAAAAAAGCCCTTAACGCCTACTTGCAGCGCCTGGAAGAGGCGGCTAAACGTGACCACCGTAAAATCGGTAAGCAGCTTGACCTGTACCACATGCAGGAAGAAGCGCCGGGTATGGTGTTCTGGCACAATGACGGCTGGACTATCTTCCGTGAACTGGAAACGTTCGTACGCTCCAAGCTGAAAGAGTACCAGTATCAGGAAGTGAAAGGCCCGTTCATGATGGACCGTGTGCTGTGGGAAAAAACCGGCCACTGGGACAACTACAAAGATGCGATGTTCACCACCTCTTCTGAGAACCGTGAATACTGCATTAAGCCAATGAACTGCCCGGGCCACGTTCAGATCTTCAACCAGGGTCTGAAATCCTACCGCGATCTGCCGCTGCGTATGGCAGAGTTCGGTAGCTGCCACCGTAACGAGCCATCAGGTGCACTGCACGGTCTGATGCGTGTTCGTGGCTTTACTCAGGATGATGCGCATATCTTCTGTACTGAAGATCAGGTTCGTGATGAAGTTAACGCCTGTATTCGTATGGTCTACGATATGTACAGCACCTTTGGCTTCGAGAAGATCGTTGTCAAACTCTCAACGCGTCCGGAAAAACGTATCGGTAGCGATGAGACCTGGGATCGCGCAGAAGCGGATCTCGCCGTGGCGCTGGAAGAGAACGGCATTCCGTTCGAATACCAGCTGGGCGAGGGCGCATTCTACGGTCCGAAAATTGAATTTACCCTGTATGACTGCCTCGATCGCGCATGGCAGTGCGGTACTGTACAGCTGGACTTCTCCCTGCCGCAGCGTTTAAGCGCCTCTTATGTTGGCGAAGACAACGAACGTCAGGTACCGGTTATGATTCACCGTGCAATCCTCGGTTCTCTGGAGCGCTTCATCGGCATCCTGACTGAAGAGTTTGCCGGCTTCTTCCCAACCTGGCTTGCGCCAGTGCAGGTCGTGGTGATGAACATTACCGATTCTCAGGCTGAATACGTTAAAGAATTGACGCAGAAACTACAAAATGCGGGCATTCGCGTAAAAGCAGACTTGAGAAATGAGAAGATTGGCTTTAAAATCCGCGAGCACACTTTACGTCGTGTCCCGTATATGTTGGTCTGTGGTGATAAAGAGGTGGAAGCAGGCAAAGTTGCCGTTCGCACCCGCCGTGGTAAAGACCTGGGGAGCCTGGACGTAAGTGAAGTGATTGAGAAGCTGCAACAAGAGATTCGCAGCCGCAGTCTTCAACAACTGGAGGAATAAGGTATTAAAGGCGGAAAACGAGTTCAAACGGCACGTCCGAATCGTATCAATGGCGAGATTCGCGCCCAGGAAGTTCGCTTAACAGGTCTGGAAGGCGAGCAGCTGGGGATTGTGAGTCTGAGAGAAGCGATCGAAAAGGCTGAAGAAGCTGGAGTAGATTTAGTTGAAATCAGCCCTAACGCCGAACCGCCAGTTTGTCGTATCATGGACTACGGCAAGTTCCTTTATGAAAAGAGTAAGTCTTCTAAGGAACAGAAGAAAAAGCAAAAAGTTATCCAGGTTAAGGAAATTAAATTCCGTCCTGGTACCGACGATGGCGATTATCAGGTAAAACTCCGCAGCCTGATTCGCTTTCTGGAAGATGGCGATAAGGCCAAGATCACACTGCGTTTCCGCGGTCGTGAGATGGCCCACCAACAGATTGGTATGGAAGTGCTTAACCGCGTCCGTGACGATCTGAGTGAACTGGCAGTAGTCGAATCCTTCCCTACGAAGATCGAAGGCCGCCAGATGATCATGGTGCTCGCTCCTAAGAAGAAACAGTAAGGCCTTCAAGCAGCAAAACCTGTGGAGCCTTCGGGTCTCATAGGTTTTGTTCGCCTATGTTTCGTTTATTTAACAATGCGAAGTGGAAGTAATTAAGATGCCAAAAATTAAGACCGTACGCGGTGCTGCTAAGCGCTTCAAAAAAACCGGTGGTGGTGGATTTAAGCGTAAGCACGCAAACCTGCGTCATATTCTGACCAAAAAATCTACTAAGCGTAAACGTCACCTGCGTCCAAAAGGCCTTGTTTCTAAAGGCGATCTGGGTCTGGTTATCGCGTGCCTGCCGTACGCATAAGCCGTTAACGTTTAATTTTTTACTAAGAATATAGATACAGGAGAGCACATATGGCTCGCGTAAAACGTGGTGTAATTGCACGTGCACGTCACAAGAAAATTTTGAAACAAGCTAAAGGCTACTACGGTGCGCGTTCACGCGTATACCGCGTTGCCTTCCAGGCTGTTATCAAAGCAGGTCAGTACGCTTACCGTGACCGTCGTCAACGTAAGCGTCAGTTCCGTCAACTGTGGATTGCGCGTATCAACGCAGCAGCACGTCAGAACGGTATTTCTTACAGCAAATTCATCAACGGCCTGAAAAAAGCCTCTGTTGAAATCGACCGTAAGATCCTGGCTGACATCGCAGTATTCGACAAAGTAGCGTTCACCGCTCTGGTCGAAAAAGCGAAAGCAGCACTGGCATAAGCCAGTTGAAAGAGGGGGCTTCGCTCCCTCTTTTCATTTAACACCATCAGAAGATTGACTTTTACCCGTGCAACCTTTTCAATAAGGTCTTAACGGTTTTTTACCACACAAGGTAACGCAAGCATGAATGCTGCTATTTTCCGCTTCTTCTTTTACTTTAGCACCTGAATTCAGGAGGCTAGCGCGTGAAAGATGAAACGAAAAACAGCGCCAGATAAGCCTCCTGATGGAGGCTTTTTTTGTGTCTAAATTCGAGAGAATAACTCCACCAAATCGGTGTCTGCACCGACATAATGAGGAAAATCATGTCACATCTCGCAGAGCTGGTTGCCAGTGCAACAGCCGCCATTAATCAGGCCTCAGATGTTGCCGCGTTAGACAATGTCCGCGTCGAATATCTCGGTAAGAAAGGGCATTTGACCCTTCAAATGACAACCCTGCGTGAACTGCCGCCAGAGGAACGCCCGGCAGCGGGTGCGGTCATTAACGAAGCCAAAGAGCAGGTGCAACAGGCACTGAACGCGCGCAAAGCTGAGCTGGAAAGCGCGGTGCTGAATGCGCGTCTGGCGGCAGAGACTATCGATGTCTCCCTGCCGGGTCGCCGTATTGAAAATGGTGGCCTGCATCCGGTTACCCGCACCATTGATCGCATTGAAAGTTTCTTCGGTGAGCTCGGCTTTACCGTGGCGACTGGCCCGGAAATCGAAGATGATTACCACAACTTCGACGCCCTCAACATTCCAGGCCATCATCCGGCACGTGCTGACCACGACACTTTCTGGTTCGACGCCACCCGTCTGCTGCGTACTCAGACCTCGGGCGTTCAGATCCGTACCATGAAGGAACAGGAACCCCCGATCCGCATCATCGCACCGGGCCGCGTGTACCGTAACGACTACGATCAGACCCATACCCCGATGTTCCATCAGATGGAAGGCCTGATTGTTGATAAGAACATCAGCTTTACCAACCTGAAAGGTACGCTGCACGATTTCCTGAACAACTTCTTTGAGGAAGACCTGCAGGTTCGTTTCCGTCCGTCCTACTTCCCGTTCACTGAACCGTCTGCGGAAGTTGACGTGATGGGTAAAAACGGCAAATGGCTGGAAGTGCTGGGCTGCGGCATGGTGCATCCAAACGTTCTGCGCAACGTGGGTATCGATCCAGAAGTCTACTCCGGCTTTGCGTTCGGTATGGGCATGGAGCGTCTGACAATGCTGCGCTATGGCGTGACCGATTTGCGTGCATTCTTCGAAAACGATCTGCGTTTCCTCAAACAGTTTAAATAAGGGCAGGACAGAACAATGAAATTCAGTGAACTGTGGTTACGCGAATGGGTGAACACCACGCTTGATAGCGAAGCGCTTTCCAACCAGATCACCATGGCGGGTCTGGAAGTTGACGGTGTTGAGCCGGTTTCTGGCGCTTTCAATGGCGTCGTTGTGGGCGAAGTGGTTGAGTGCGGTCAGCACCCTAACGCTGACAAGCTGCGTGTGACAAAAGTTAACGTAGGCGGCGATCGCCTGCTGGATATCGTCTGCGGCGCGCCAAACTGCCGTCAGGGCCTGAAAGTGGCCGTGGCGACCGTGGGGGCTGTACTGCCGGGCGATTTTAAAATTAAAGCAGCGAAACTGCGCGGTGAGCCGTCTGAAGGCATGCTGTGTTCGTTCTCTGAGCTGGGTATTTCCGACGATCACAATGGCATCATTGAGCTGCCGCTTGATGCGCCTATTGGTACCGACATCCGCGAATACCTGAAACTTGATGACAACACCATTGAAATCAGCGTGACGCCAAACCGTGCGGACTGCTTAGGCATTATCGGCGTGGCCCGCGATGTGGCCGTGCTGAACCAGACTGAACTGAACGTACCGGAAATCATACCGGTTGACGCTACCATCAGTGACACACTGCCGATTCAGGTTGAAGCCGCTGACGCGTGCCCACGCTACCTTGGTCGTGTGGTGAAAGGCATCAACGTAAAAGCGCCAACCCCGCTGTGGATGAAAGAGAAGCTGCGTCGCTGTGGTATTCGTTCTATCGACGCCGTCGTTGACGTGACCAACTATGTTCTGCTGGAGCTGGGTCAGCCGATGCACGCGTTCGATAAAGATCGTATCGAAGGCGGTATTGTAGTGCGTATGGCGAAAGAGGGCGAAACCCTGGTTCTGCTCGACGGCAGCGAAGCAAAACTGAATGCTGATACGCTGGTGATCGCGGATCACGTTAAAGCGCTGGCGATGGGCGGTATATTTGGTGGTGAACACTCCGGTGTAAACGATGAAACGCAAAACGTTCTGCTGGAGTGTGCGTTTTTCAGCCCGCTTTCTATCACCGGTCGCGCACGTCGTCACGGCCTGCATACCGATGCCTCTCACCGTTATGAGCGTGGCGTCGATCCGGCACTGCAGCACAAAGCGATGGAGCGTGCGACGCGTCTGCTGATCGACATCTGCGGCGGTGAAGCGGGCCCGGTTATCGACGTCACCCACGAAGCGACGTTACCGAAGCGTGCGACCATTACCCTGCGTCGTAGCAAGCTGGATCGTCTGATTGGTCACCATGTTTCTGACGCACAGGTCAGCGATATCCTTCGCCGCCTGGGTTGTGATGTGACCGAAGGGCAGGACGAGTGGAAAGCCGTTGCGCCATCCTGGCGTTTCGACATGGAGATCGAAGAAGATCTGGTGGAAGAAGTGGCTCGCGTATACGGCTACAACAACATCCCGGATGAGCCTGTTCAGGCGGGTCTGGTGATGGGAAGTCACCGTGAAGCAGATTTGTCTCTTAAGCGTGTGAAAACCATGCTGAACGACAAAGGCTATCAGGAAGTGATCACCTACAGCTTTGTTGATCCAAAACTGCAGCAGATGATCCATCCGGGCCAGGAAGCGCTGATCCTGCCAAGCCCAATCTCCAGCGAAATGTCCGCGATGCGCCTGTCCCTGTGGACCGGTCTGCTGGGGACTATCGTTTACAACCAGAATCGTCAGCAAAACCGCGTGCGAATTTTCGAAAGTGGTTTACGCTTTGTACCGGATAATCAGGCAAATTTAGGCATCCGTCAGGATCTCATGCTGGCTGGTGCCATCAGCGGTAACCGTTACGAAGAGCACTGGGACCTGGCAAAAGGCACGGTTGATTTCTACGATATGAAGGGAGATCTGGAAGCAATTCTCGATCTGACCGGTAAATTATCTGAAATTGAATTCCGTGCAGAAGCGATCCCTGCGCTGCATCCAGGCCAGAGCGCGGCTATCTATTTAGACGGCAAACGCATTGGTTTCATTGGCGTTGTTCATCCTGAGCTGGAGCGCAAGCTGGACCTGAACGGCCGTACCATCGTGTTCGAGCTGGAATGGAGCCCGGTTGCAGACCGCGTTATTCCTCAGGCCCGCGACGTCTCACGCTTCCCGGCAAACCGCCGTGATATCGCGGTTGTGGTCGCGGAAAATGTGCCCGCAGCAGATATTTTGGCCGAATGTAAGAAAGTTGGCGTAAATCAGGTAGTTGGCGTAAACTTATTTGACGTGTACCGCGGCAAGGGCGTAGCAGAAGGTTTCAAGAGCCTCGCTATTAGCCTTATCCTTCAGGATACCAGCCGTACACTCGAAGAAGAGGAGATTGCCGCTACCGTCGCCAAATGTGTAGAGGCATTAAAAGAGCGATTCCAGGCATCATTGAGGGATTGAACCTATGGCGCTTACAAAAGCTGAAATGTCAGAATATCTGTTTGATAAGCTTGGGCTTAGCAAACGAGATGCCAAAGAGCTGGTAGAGCTGTTTTTCGAAGAGATCCGTCGTGCTCTTGAAAATGGTGAGCAGGTAAAACTCTCCGGTTTTGGCAATTTTGATTTGCGTGACAAAAACCAACGTCCGGGCCGTAACCCAAAGACGGGGGAAGATATTCCGATTACAGCCCGCCGCGTGGTGACCTTCAGACCCGGCCAGAAGTTAAAAAGCCGTGTCGAAAACGCAACGCCCAAAGCAGAGTAATATGAACTAACTAAAAAGGCCGCTCACGCGGCCTTTTTTCTTTGCGCTCTCTGGCAAACCCGCCGTAAAATCAATTACATCACACGCTACTAAAACCATGTCCATGCTTGATTATGCCCATCGCCAGCACCGTTTAGATCAACGACACCTGCTTTTGCTCGTGCTGCTGCTCATTGTTACCGCAGGCGTTAGCCTGTGCGCCGGGGAACAGTGGATAGGGCCTGAACACTGGTTTGAGCCTGAGGGGCAGCTTTTCGTCTGGCAAATCCGTCTGCCGCGCACGCTGGCAGTGATCCTGGTGGGTGCCGCGCTGGCACTGTGCGGCACCATTATGCAGGCATTATTTGATAACCCGCTGGCGGAGCCCGGGCTGCTCGGCGTATCGAATGGCGCGGGCGTAGGGCTGGTGGCGGCGGTGATGTTGGGCGGGGGGGAACTCTCCTCATGGGGGATTAGCCTCAGCGCCATTATTGGCGCGTTGCTGATAACGGTAATCCTTTTGCGCTTTGCCAGACGGCACTTATCAACCAGCCGGCTGCTGCTTGCCGGGGTGGCACTGGGGATCATCTGTAGCGCACTGATGACCTGGGCGGTGTACTTCTCCACGTCCTTTGACTTGCGTCAGTTGATGTACTGGATGATGGGCGGCTTCGGGGGCGTAGACTGGCGCCAGGGCTGGCTGATGGCCCTGCTGATACCGGTCTTGCTGTGGGCAGGCCTGCAGGCACAGCCGCTGAATATTCTCGCGCTGGGGGAAACCTCGGCCCGCCAGCTTGGCATGCCGATAGGCTTCTGGCGTAACGTGCTGGTCATTGCCATTGGCTGGCTGGTTGGTGTGAGCGTGGCACTGGCCGGGGCGATTGGCTTTATTGGGCTGGTTATCCCGCACATGCTGCGTCTGTGCGGTATCACCGACCATCGAACCTTACTGCCGGCCTCGGCGGTTGCCGGGGCGGTAACGCTGCTGGTGGCGGATATCATCGCCCGGCTCGCCCTGACAGCCGCTGAGCTGCCAATAGGCGTGGTGACCGCCACGCTGGGCGCGCCGGTATTTATCTGGCTACTATTAAAATCCGGACGTTAAATCACTACCCGTAAGATAACCTGAGGGAATGCTATGCAGTCTGATATTTTGAATACCGAAGTGACCACCATTGAGGGTGAGAAAACCACACTGGAAAGCTATAAAGGCAACGTGCTGCTCATCGTGAATGTGGCCTCCAAATGTGGCCTGACGCCACAGTACGAGCAGCTGGAAAACATTCAAAAAGCCTGGGAGAAAGACGGTTTCACCGTGCTGGGCTTCCCGTGCAACCAGTTCCTGGGCCAGGAGCCGGGCAGCGAAGACGAAATCAAAACGTTTTGCAGCACCACCTACGGTGTGACGTTCCCGATGTTCAGCAAAATCGACGTTAACGGTGAACATCGCCATCCCCTGTATGCGAAGCTGGTGGCGGCCGCGCCGACCGCCGTTGCGCCGGAAGGCAGCGGTTTTTATGAGCGCATGGCCAGTAAAGGACGCGCGCCGCTCTATCCGGACGATATCCTGTGGAATTTTGAAAAATTCCTTATTGGTCGTGACGGACAGGTGGTGCAGCGTTTTTCACCGGACATGACGCCTGAAGATCCGATTGTGATGGAGTCTATCAAGCTGGCGCTGGCGAAATAATGACGTTGCTGATGCAGCTCACGGACGTCGCCGATACGGGGCGTCTGGAGCCGATAACCGGTGCCATCAATGCAGGCGAAATCCTGCATCTTGTCGGGCCGAACGGCGCAGGAAAGAGCACCTTACTGGCGCGCATGGCGGGGCTGACCGCCGGCGCGGGGGAGATAACCCTGCTGGAGCATAACCTTGCTGACTGGTCGCCAGTCTCACTGGCGCACAGGCGCAGCTATCTGGTGCAGCAGCAGGTCCCGCCCTTTGCGATGCCCGTCTGGCACTACCTGATGCTGCATCTGCACGATAAACAGCATACGTCGCTGCTCACTGAGGTGGCGGCGGGATTAGGGCTAGAAGATAAACTGTCCCGGCATGCCAGCCAGCTTTCGGGGGGCGAGTGGCAGCGCGTGCGTCTGGCGGCCGTCATTTTGCAGATTCACCCGGCCGGCAATCCACATGGCAGACTGCTGCTTCTGGATGAACCGATGAGCGGTCTGGATGTGGCACAGCAGGCCGCGCTGGACACCCTGTTAAGCTCCCTGAGCAGAAAAGGGATCGGTGTGGTCATGAGCAGTCATGACCTGAACCATACGCTGCGTCATGCCCACCGGGTGTGGCTGTTGGCGCGAGGAAAGATGATTGCCAGCGGCACGCGCGATGCGGTATTGACGCCGCCAAATCTTGCCCGCGCGTACAATATGTCTTTCCGCAGGCTGGATATAGAAGGGCATAAGATGCTGATTTCTACCGCGCAGGCGTAACCGTTTCTTGCCTGTTAACGCCGTTGCACGCTAAATTACGAAAAGAACAAAAAAAGCAGAGGATTCGTCTGAAAATGCGATTCTGGTTTCTCCTGATGGCCGCGTTATTTCTTGCGGGATGCAGTAGCCATCGTGCGCCGCCGCCTAACCCGCGGCTTTCAGATTCTATTACCGTCATTGCCAGCCTTAACGATCAGCTGAGCAACTGGCGCGGCACGCCCTATCGTTATGGCGGCATGAGCCGTGGGGGCGTAGATTGTTCTGGCTTTGTTCTGATGACGTTTCGCGATAAGTTTGATTTACAGCTTCCGCGCGAAACGCGCAAACAGGCGGAAATTGGCACGGAAATCGATAAAGATGATTTGCTGCCCGGCGACCTGGTTTTTTTCAAAACCGGCTCGGGTGACAGTGGGCTTCACGTCGGTATTTATGATACCGATAATCAGTTTATTCACGCCTCGACCAGTCGTGGGGTGATGCGCTCGTCGCTCGATAATGTTTACTGGCGTAAAAACTTCTGGCAGGCACGACGTATTTAGTCTGTCAAAGAGCAGTCTCTTATGATGGCATGATAACTAATAAATCATGCCATTTTTTCTCAAATAAGAGGTTTAAAGTTAAATTTACGAAAAATGACTTATCTCCTCAGGTGTCTGTTTTATCTAAAACTGGCTATTACTGAGTAACCAGGATAAGATTATTTTAGATTCAGGGATAAATCTGAAAAATAATACGGAACTAATGAAATTAATCTTATTAAAATCAAGACAGTGGAATTGTGTCGGCAATTGCTCCAGGATGTCCTCTCTCATCTTTAATGCGGGGCGAGTGCAATGATTATTACGCTAGATAATGCTTACCAGTCTGAACTGATGCTTCTGCCTGCCCGTAATAGCGCCGGCGAGCTTAAAGGTTTAGAGGTTCTGGTTAACTTTACTGGCGTCGGTACCCACGTTCGGATCCCCACCGAACTCGTTATCCCGCGGCTTTCGGCTGAAGAAGAGTTAGCGTTGTTTAACGAGAAATTGCAATTGCTTGATACCTGTAAACTGTTTTTTATTCAGCATCAGTTAATTGCATGGATCAATATTACACCTGTAATTGTTGAATTTTTATTAAGTAATGGGAACGCTGTTTCAATACTTGAGCGTTATCCGTTTCTTGAGTTTACTGTTAATGAGAATTATCCAGGTTTAAATAACGGGAAGGACGATCTGCAACTGGCGAGAATGGCAATCCATTTTCCGCTGGTGCTGGCAAACTTTGGCGCAGGCGCCGCGTCGTTGAAAGCCGTTTATGATGGATTGTTTAAACGGGTCATTCTCGACAAGGGATTTATCCAGCAGCGTGCTTCTGAACTCTCTTTTGAGCCTTTTATGCGCGCAATCCTCTGGCAAATAACGCCTCACTGTCAGTCCGTGCTCGTCGGCGGCATTGATGACCACGGTTTATTGCAGCGCGTCTTGTCCTTTAACTTTGGCGCAATGCAGGGGGCGCTCTGGCCGGCCGTCTCTGCAGAGCACGTCACCACGCTCGTTCAGTGATAACCCTCTCTTTCGCCCGTGTTTAAGTCCGGGTAAACCCTCTACACTAAAAGCAGGAGGACCTATGACCCTGTCTTTTACTGCTCACTGGCATGACGAGTTGCCGGGTTTTTATACCGCACTCAAACCCACACCGTTACAAAATTCCCGTCTTATCTGGCATAACGATCGGCTGGCAGATGAGCTGGCTGTTCCACCTGAGATGTTTCAGCCCGCCGACGGCGCTGGCGTCTGGGGAGGCGAAACGCTGCTTGCCGGTATGCAGCCTCTGGCTCAGGTCTATAGCGGACATCAGTTTGGCGTCTGGGCAGGACAACTGGGCGATGGCCGGGGGATCCTGCTGGGCGAACAACGGCTGCCCAACGGAGAGACGGTGGACTGGCACCTGAAGGGGGCCGGTCTAACCCCTTACTCGCGAATGGGCGACGGGCGCGCGGTATTGCGTTCGACTATTCGCGAATGTCTGGCATCCGAAGCGATGCATGCGCTGGGGATCCCCACCACCCGCGCACTGTCGATTGTAACCAGTGACACCCCGGTGGCGCGTGAAACGATGGAAAAAGGGGCGATGCTTATGCGCGTTGCGCAAAGCCATCTGCGTTTTGGCCACTTTGAACACTTTTATTATCGTCGTGAGCCGGAAAAAGTCCGCCAGCTTGCGGATTATGCCATTCGTCATCACTGGTCTCATTTCCAGGACGAGGCCGATAAGTACATTCTCTGGTTCCGCGATGTGGTAGCCCGTACCGCAACCATGATTGCCCGCTGGCAGACGGTCGGGTTTGCCCATGGGGTGATGAACACGGACAACATGTCGCTTCTCGGGTTGACCTTTGATTACGGTCCGTTTGGCTTCCTTGATGACTATCAGCCGGGGTACATCTGCAACCATTCTGACTATCAGGGACGTTACAGTTTCGACAATCAGCCGGCTGTTGGCCTGTGGAACCTGCAGCGCCTTGCGCAAACTCTGTCGCCGTTTATCGACGTTGATGCCCTGAATGATGCGCTCGACAGCTACCAGGACATTTTACTGCGCGAATACGGCGTGCTGATGCGCAACAAGCTGGGGCTGGTGACGCAGGAGAGGGGCGATAACGACATCCTGAACGCTCTGTTTGCCCTCATGGAACGTGAAGGCAGCGATTACACCCGCACCTTCCGGATGCTGAGCCAGACTGAGCAACACAGTTGTGCCTCACCGCTGCGCGACGAGTTCATTGACAGGCAGGGCTTTGACGACTGGTTTGCGCTTTACCGTGCGCGGTTGCAGCAAGAGCAAGTCGACGACGCAACCCGGCAGGCGCAAATGAACGCGGCGAACCCGGCGATGGTTTTGCGCAACTGGCTGGCGCAGCGGGCCATTGAACAGGCAGAGCAGGGGGAGTATGACGAATTACATCGCCTGCATGTGGCTCTGCGTACGCCGTTTGCTGACCGTGATGACGACTATGTCAGCCGTCCGCCGGACTGGGGAAAACGCCTGGAAGTGAGCTGTTCGAGCTAGTCCGGGCGGACAAAACCTGACACCTTGCGGTGCCAGGTTTTTTTATGCCGATACCGCGGTCACTGTGCGACCCATCCGCCATCCATATTCCAGGCGGCGCCGCGGACCTGTACGGCGCTGTCACTGCACAAAAACAACGCCAGCTCGCCTAGCTGTTCCGGCGTAACAAACTCACCGGCGGGCTGTTTCTCTGCCAGCAGTTGCTCACGAGCGACATCCGGTGCGACGCCATCGGCAATACGTCTGTCGATTTGCTGCTGCACCAGCGGGGTCAGCACCCAGCCCGGGCAGATGGCATTGGCGGTAATACCTGTGCGGGCGGTCTCCAGCGCCAGGGATTTGGTAAAGCCCACCACGCCATGCTTAGCGGCAACATAGGCGGATTTCTCTTTCGAAGCGACCAGCCCATGCACGGAGGCGATATTAATGATGCGCCCCCAGTTTTTTGCCTGCATCGCAGGCAGCGCCAGCCGGCTGGTGTGAAAGACGGAAGAGAGGTTGATGGCGATAATGTCGTTCCATTTCTCCACCGGGAACGCATCAACAGGTGCGACGTGTTGTATACCGGCGTTGTTGATCAGAATATCGACTCCGCCATACCGGGTTTCGGCGTAGTGCATCATGGCTTCAATCTGCTGGACGTCACGCAGGTCCGCATCGTGATAGCCCGGCGTTTTACCCCGTTTCGCGATATCGTCTCTTGCCGATTCACTGTCGCCGAAACCGTTAAGAATCAACTGCGCGCCAGCCTTCGCCAGCACGCCAGCGATCCCAAGTCCAATACCGCTGGTCGAGCCGGTCACCAGTGCGGTTTTACCGTTCAGATTCATTTTATTCTCCTTACACAATGCCGATGAGATAGAACACGGCAATGACAAAAAGCACCGCCAGACTTTTGATGAGGGTGATAGCGAAAATGCCGCCATACGCCTGACGATGGCTCAGACCCGTAATGGCAAGCAACGTAATCACGGCCCCGTTATGGGGAAGCGTATCCATGCCGCCGCTGGCCATCGAGGCCACGCGGTGGAGAACCTCCAGAGGGATATTGGCTGCGTGGGCGGCCGCGACAAACGTATCGGCCATGGCCGCAAGGGCGATGCTCATCCCGCCCGACGCCGAACCGGTGATCCCGGCAAGCACGGTCACGCTGATGGCTTCGTTGAGCAACGGGTTCGGGATAGCGGCGAGCGCTTTGGATAAGACCAGAAAACCGGGCAGCGCAGCGATCACCGCCCCGAAACCGTATTCAGATGCGGTATTCATTGCCGCCAGAATGGCGCCGCTGACCGCCGTCCGGCTGCCTTCTGCCAGCCGTCCCCGGATATTGCGAAATCCAAAAAGCAGTACCATGACAATACCCGCGATCAGCGCCGCTTCCACGGCCCAGATGGCGGTGATTTTGCTGACCTCGGTGACAATCGGCTTCGCCAGTCCGGGCAGGATAAGCTCATGTTGCGTCCCGTACCAGCCGGGGATCCAGCGGGTAAACAGCAGGTTGAGGATCCCGACCAGCAGCAGAGGGGAAATGGCGATCAGCGGATGGGGCAGATTAATGTTGTCCGGCGTTTCAGGTTCATTTTTCAGATCGGAACCGTAACCCTCATTGTTGTTGAGCGCCTTTCGCCGCTGACGCTCCAGCCAGAGCAGGCCAAAACAGAGGATAAACAGCGAGCCAATCAGCCCAAGCCACGGCGCGGCCCAGGCGTTAGTGCCAAAGAAGCTGGTGGGGATAATGTTCTGGATCTGCGGCGTACCGGGCAGGGCGTCCATGGTAAACGAGAACGCCCCCAGAGCCACGGTCGCCGGGATAAGACGTTTGGGGATGCCGCTCTGGCGGAACAGTTCGGCGGCAAAAGGATAGACGGCAAACGCCACCACGAAGAGCGAAACGCCGCCGTACGTTAACAATGCACACACCAGCACAATGACCGGAATCGCATGGCGGCGCCCGAGGATCTGGATCGCTGCAGCGACGATAGCGCGTGAGAAACCGGAAAGCTCAATCAGCTTGCCAAACACGGCACCCAGCAGGAACACCGGGAAGTAGAGCTTGACGAAGCCGACCATCTTTTCCATAAACAGACCGGTAAACGTCGGGCCGACGGCCCCCGGATCGGTCAGCAGCACGGCACCCAGCGCCGCGATGGGGGCAAACAGAATAACGCTGTATCCGCGATAGGCCGCAAGCATCAGCAATGCCAGCGCCGCCAGGGCAATCAACACACTCATTATGACTCCTCACTATCATTGTTATATTCGGGTACCAACGAGATGTCCGGGCGCGGTTAGCGCGCAAGGGTTAATGCAATGCCTTGCCCCCCTCCCACACACAGGGTGACGAGCCCTTTTTTCGCGTCGCGGCGTTGCATCTCATGCAGCAGCGTGACGAGGATCCGACAGCCAGAGGCGCCGATGGGGTGGCCAAGCGCAATCGCACCACCGTTTACGTTCACCTTACGTTCATCCCAGCCGAGCAGTTTGCCAACGGCCAGCGCCTGTGCGGCAAAGGCTTCATTCGCTTCAATGACGTCCACCTCATCCAGCGCCCAGCCTGCCCGGGCCAGAGCCGTCTGGCAGGCGCTGACCGGCCCGATGCCCA
The DNA here is from genome assembly GCF_047456135.1 of Enterobacter sp. BNK-18. Classification (NCBI taxonomy): domain Bacteria; kingdom Pseudomonadati; phylum Pseudomonadota; class Gammaproteobacteria; order Enterobacterales; family Enterobacteriaceae; genus Enterobacter; species Enterobacter sp. BNK-18. The sequence continues at coordinate 1,069,925 of NZ_CP179899.1, forward strand.
TCACCGATGGATCAACGCCGGTCACGGCATAACTCACGATCCGTCCCAGGATCGGTAACCCGCTTTCCCGCGCTTTTTCACCGCTCATCAACAGCACCGCAGCGGCACCATCGTTCAGGGTTGAGGCATTACCCGCCGTGACCGTTCCATCTTCACGACGAAAGGCAGGGCGCAACTGAGCGAGTTGCTCAGCGGTGGTTCCCGGCCGGGGTTGTTCATCACTGCTGACCAGGCGCGGCGGCTTTTTACCCTCGCTCACCGTGACCGGAGCCATCTCCGCGTCAAACAGACCGTGCTCAATGGCCGACGCCGCTTTTTGCTGCGACCGGGCGGCAAAAGCGTCCTGCTGCTCGCGGGAGATGCCATACTGGCGGGCAACGTTTTCCGCGGTGATGCCCATGTGATAATCGTTAAATGCGTCCCACAGGCCGTCCGTTATCATGCTGTCCTGCAACCCTGTATGACCAAAACGCAACCCTGACCGCGCACCGTCCAGCAGGTAAGGGGCATTGCTCATGCTCTCCTGGCCGCCAGCGATAACCACGTCGGCATCGCCGCAGCGGATAGCCTGCGCGGCGAGCTGCACCGCTTTTAAGCCGGCACCGCACACCAGATTGACGGTTGTTGCGGGCGTACTGACGGGCAATCCGGCCGTGAGAGCGGTCTGACGGGCGGGGTTTTGTCCACACCCTGCCGTCAGCACCTGACCGAAAATCAGTTCGTCTACCTGATCTGCGCACAGCTGGCTGTTCTCGAGCAGGCGACGAACCGCTACGGCACCCAGTTCAACCGCGGAAAGGGAGGAGAGCGATCCGCGAAAACTGCCTACAGGGGTTCGCGTGGCCCCGACAATCATGACCTCATTCATGTTCACTCCTCAGTTGAAGCGCATCTCGCGCACGTCGTCCGCCACGATGATTTTCCCGGCTGTTTTACTGACGATGTCGTCAATACTGACGCCGGGGGCGTATTCCCGCAGAATGAACGCGCCGTCTTCAATCTCCAGCAACGCAAGGTCGGTTAACACCCGACGGATGCAGCCAGCGCCGGTCAACGGCAGCGTGCAGCGCGGCAGCAGTTTTGACTCGCCGTTTTTTGCGGCATGGGTCATCACCACAATGATGTTCTGCGCCCCGGCGACCAGATCCATCGCGCCTCCCATCCCTTTCACCATCTTGCCCGGGATCATCCACGAGGCGATGTTGCCTTCGACATCCACTTCGAACGCCCCGAGTACGGTCAGGTCAACATGACCGCCCCGGATCATGGCGAACGACTGGGCCGAGTCGAAAATGGCTGCACCGATCCTCGCGGTGACGGTCTGCTTACCGGCGTTAATCATGTCGGCGTCAAGGCTCTGCTCATCCGGAAAGGCTCCCATCCCCAGCAGGCCGTTTTCAGACTGGAGCATTACGTCCATTCCCGCCGGAATATAGTTCGCCACAAGGGTCGGGATCCCTATCCCCAGGTTGACGTAGTAACCGTCGCGCAGTTCTCGGGCGACGCGCATGGCCATCTGTTCACGGGTTAACATCTTCAGACTCCCTCTGCGCGCAGCGTGCGCTGTTCAATGCGTTTCTCGAACTGGCCGACAATCAGCCTGTCGACGTAGATCCCCGGGGTATGAATGGCCGACGGGGGCAGTTCGCCCGGGGCGACGATCTCTTCCACTTCCACCACCGTTATCCGGCCCGCGGTGGCCATCAGCGGGTTAAAGTTTTGCGCGGTATGGCGATAGATAACGTTGCCATACCAGTCCGCTTTCCAGCCCTTGATCAGCGCAAAATCGCCGGTGATGGCCTTTTCGAGGACATAATGCTTGCCGGCAAACTGGCGAACTTCCTTGCCAGCAGCCACGGGGGTGCCATAGCCGGTGGCCGTGTAAAACGCCGGAATACCCGCTCCGCCAGCGCGAACCTTTTCTGCCAGGGTTCCCTGTGGGGTGAGTTCCACTTCCAGCTCGCCGCTCAACACCTGTTGCTCAAACAGCGCGTTTTCGCCCACGTACGACGCCACCACTTTTCGTACCTGGCGCGTCTCAAGGAGTATCCCGAGACCAAAACCATCGACGCCGCAGTTGTTTGAAACCACCGTCAGCCCTTGCACCTGACGGCGTCTGACTTCGGCAATCAGGTTCTCAGGAATGCCGCACAGGCCGAAGCCGCCTGCCAGCAATGTCATTCCGTCCGTCAGCCCGTCCAGCGCCTGCGCATAGCTGCCGACGCGCTTATCCAGTCCCGCCATAATCATCCCTCCCGTTATCCGTGCCGGTATCATTAGGGGCGGCGACTCATTTGTTAATTTTGAATTTGTGACCCACTCATTTGGTTTTTTTATTAATTTCCTGTTAACTAAATTTTTTCAATTAGTTAACAAGGTGAAAAATGAGAATGAGTGTCAAACAGTTACGCGCGTTTTTAGCGGTAGCTCACACTCTGAATTTCGCGCATGCCAGTGAACGGCTGAATCTTTCCCAGCCGGCGCTCAGCCTGACGATCAAGGGTCTGGAGGAGGCGCTGGGGGGACCGCTGTTGCAGCGCAGCACCCGCAAGGTGGCGCTGACGCAGGAGGGGGAAACCTTTTTACCGATGGCGCGGCAGCTGCTGGCGGACTGGGATAACGCCGAAGAGGCCATGCATCAGTGCTTTACGCTGCAGCGCGGCAAAATCTCAGTCGCGGCGATGCCGTCATTTGCGGCGAATGTCCTGCCGGAGGTGCTCAAGGCATTTCGCGATCGCCACGCCGGGATCAACGTCACCGTGCACGATGTTATCAACGAGCAGGTAATTGAAATGGTGCGGGAAGGGCGGGTCGAGATGGGGATCGCGTTTGAACCGGCGCCGACCCATAACCTGCTTTTTACGCCGTTGGGTCTCGATCGATTTGTCGCCATTGTGCCGAAATCATCCGCTCTGGCAGCCAAAAAACGCCTGTCATGGGAGGCGCTACTGACGCTGGATTTCATTACCCTGCAGCGCCCTTCGGCCGTTCGTCTGATGATGGAAGAGGAGCTGGCCCGCAGCGGTCGTAAACTGGATGTGGCGCTGGAGAGCCATCAGCTGGTGACGGTGGGCAGAATGGTCGCCAGCGGTCTGGGCGGCAGTGCGGTCCCGGCACTTTGTGAGGCGCAGATGACCTCGTTAGGCGCGGTCTGTATTCCACTCGATAACCCGCCGATTGAAAAATGCATCGGCGTGATCCACCCCGGGCATACGCAGCTTTCAAAAGCGGCGCATGCCCTGCTTAAGACGCTGAAAGATTTTTATCAGCCCGGTCAGGGGGCGAGAAACACCTGCGGTGAGGCGTGAACCGGATGTGGGCCAACGTATACCTGAGCGCCATACCACCGGGCCAGCGCGTCGGCCTGTAAAACCATTTCCGGCGTGCCCTGAGAAACCAGCGTGCCGTTATGCAGCAGCAGGATCCGGTCCGCCCACAGCGCTGCCAGATTGAGGTCGTGCAGCACCACGCACACGTGAAAATCGCCCTGACGGGTCAGGGATTTCAACAGCCGCAGCAGATGCTGCTGGTGGTAAAGATCCAGCGCGGAAGTGGGTTCATCGAGAAACAGCCAGCCGCGTGGCCCGCCGTCATGCCAGAGCTGCGCCAGGGCGCGGGCGAGCTGGATCCGTTGTTGCTCGCCACCGGAGAGGGCCGAAAAGTGTCGGTCTGCGAGGGGCAGGCAGCCCGTTATCGCCATTACGGCTTCGACAACCGGGGCTTCCGGGTAGCGCGTCCAGGGCGCGCGGCCCATACCCACCACCGCGTCGACCGGCCAGTCGAAACCGAGCTGCGTATTCTGGCGCATCACTGCCCGGCGGCGTGAAAGCTTTTGCGGGTGCCACGCCTCAAGCGGCGTACCCGCCAGGCTGCATTGCCCGCCAGAAGGCGTGAGATAGCCCGTGAGCAGGCGCAGTAACGTCGATTTTCCGGCACCGTTAGGCCCAATCAACGCCACCATTTCCCCCGGAGATAACGCCAGCGACACGTCGTTGATAAGTGTCCGTTGCCCGACCTGATAAACAAGACGTTCCGCGCAGTAACGTTCAGCCATGTGCGCCTCCACGACGAAAAATGAGCCACAGGAACCACGGCGCACCGAAGAGACTGGTCAGTAAACCGACCGGCATTTCAGCCGGTGCGACCAGCGTGCGCGCCACCGTATCGGCAACCAGCAGCAGCGACGCCCCGGCCAGTACGGAGCCGGGGATCACGGCCCGGTGATCGGCGCCCAGCCACATCCGTATCAGGTGCGGCACCACCAGACCGACAAAACCAATCACCCCGCTGACGGCAACCGCGGCGGCAACCAGTAAGGCGCTGCACAGCAACAGGATCCGCTGTACCGTCGCCACCGCCACGCCAAGGTAGTGCGCTTCTTCTTCACCCAGCTGCAGTAAATTGAGCGCGCAGGCAAGACGCCAGATAATCAGAACGCCTGGCACCATCAGCGAGGTGACGGCCAGCAGCGTAGACCACTGTGCCTGACCCAGGCTGCCCATGCCCCAGAGGGAGAGCTGGCGAAGCTGGGCATCATTGCTGAGCCATGACAGCACGCCGACTGCCGCACCGCACAGGGCATTGAGGGCAATGCCTGCCAGTAACAGCCGTGAAAGTGTGCTGTTACGCTGCTGGCTTAGGACGAAAATGACCAAAGTGGCCGCCAGCGCACCCCCAAATGCCGCGATCATGGGAGCGTAAAGCATCATCAGCGCAGGGAGCGAGAGGGGAATGACCACCCACAGCGCCACGGCCAGCGCCGCGCCGCTGCTGATCCCAAGCAGCCCCGGATCCGCCAGCGGATTACGAAAAAGCCCCTGCATTACGCAGCCTGCCAGCGCCAGCGAGCCGCCGGTGACCAGCGCCAGCAGGACCCGGGGGAGACGAATGGTCAGCCAGATCTGACGCAGGGTTTCATCACTGCCGCGCCACAGCAGACTGACCGGCAGATGCAGTGCGCCAGCCCCGGAGGCCGCCAGCGTCATGACCGTCAGGATGGCGGCCAGCATCCACAGCGACAATGCGATCCGTCGGGACATCAGGGCAGTTGCTCCGCCCGGGTGCGCAATTGCTGTATGGCCTGCGGCGTGCGCACGCTAAAGCCCAGCAGAGCCATATCGTCGATGGTCAGCACCTGCCTGTTCCGTCCCGCCGGCGTTTGCGCCAGGCCGGGAAGTGTCCACACATTCGCTTCGCCACCCAATGCCTTTACGCCATCCTGCGAAATCACCACAAGGTCAGGCTGGCTGGCAATTACGCCTTCCTGGGACAGCGGCTGATAACGGGTAAAGCCCTGCATCGCGTTTTGCAAACCCGCTGCGCGAATGGCTGCATCCGCGGCGGTCTGTTGTCCGGCAGCCATCGCGGTCATCCCGCCGTGGTTGAGGATAAACAGCACCCGTTTGTCGAGTGGCGAGGTGGGCAGGGCTGCCAGCGCCTGGCGCAGCGTAGCGCGCAATGCGTCCCCCTGTGCTTCGCGATGCGTCGCTTCGGCAATGACTCGCACCTTTTCGTCAATCACGCTCAGGTCATGACTGCCGGGAACGGTGACGACACTGACGTGACTTTCCTCGACCTGTTTTAACGCCAGCGAGGGCTGCGCCTGAGCACTGGCCAGCACCAGCGTCGGGCGCATGGATAAGATCCCCTCCGCGTTAAGCTGGCGCAAATAGCCGACGTCGGGCAGGGCGTTCGCCGCCTGCGGCCACTGGCTGGTGCTGTCGCGGGCAACCAGTGACGATCCCGCGCCAAGGGCATAAACAATCTCAGTCACGTCACCCCCCAGGGCGACAATTTTCTGCGGTGTGGCCGCGAACGTCACCAGCGGCAGGGCGCAGAGCAGGGCGAGCCATTTTTTCATGCGGCCAGCCCTTTTCGGGTCAGGGCGTCGACCTGGCTGCGCCACTGACGCTGCTCTGGTTCACCTTCGCTGCGTTGACCGTACAGCTGAGCGATTTGCGTCCCGTCGGCGGCGAAGAGCTCCAGGCTGGTGACGTGCCCGTCAGCGGTAGGTTTACGCGTCACCCATGTTTCGGCGATGGACGTATCCCGCAGATGCAGGGTAAAGGTTGGGTTGAAGATGTTGAGCCAGCCTTTCATCGGGACGACGTTTTCCACCACGCCGGTAAAGATCTGCACGCAGCCGCGGTTGCCGACGAAGATCATCATTTCATTCCCCTCCAGGCGGACCGTTTCCAGCAGCTGTGCCAGAGCGGTGTTGTCTACCCTGCAGGCCAGATCGTCACCCACCAGACGAAACGCCTGCTGACGGCTCAGATTGTGGCGCTTCAGCAGGCCGAAGAACTGATGCACGTCGGTCATGGCGCGCCACTCCTGATCAACGAGGGCGGCATCAGCCTTTTCGTTGTGGGCAGGGACATCGGCATGCTTCAGCGCCAGTGGCGGATTATCGGCAAAGATAAAGCGCGTAAGCAGGTCGCCCCAGGCAGAAATATCGGTGTTATCGGTCGTGTAAACTTTCAGCAGGGCATCGCCCTGAAGGTCGAAGAACTGAATGCTCTGACGCTCACCGCGGGCGGTGGTTTCACTGATGTGGAACGCGCTCGCCCACTGGTTGAGAAACAGACGCAGATCCAGCGCCCGCGGATTCAGTACCAGCCCGGCGTGGCCGCCAAGGTGTTGATGCGTAAACGCGCCCACCTGCTCGTGAACTGCATAGTCGTTACGACAGATGCATTTGGTCTCGCCCACGGCTTCCAGCGCGCCGATGATTTCGCGGATGTCGCCGTGCAGGCGCCAGGCGTCGTGGCCCACGCGGGCGAAGGTCAGCTCTGCTTCGCTGATGTTCATTAAGCCTGCGATGTCACGTGCGTATTGACCCGGATTTTCTTCTTTCAGCGCAAGCCAGCGTGTGTAGTGATTCATTGTCTCTTCCTTTCGAATAAGGGCCCCGGCAGGGCGGGGCGTGGGGATTACCACTGGTAACTCACAAAAATCTTACCGTTGCGTCCGTCCTGAGGAATGCCCTGAGGAGACCAGTACGCCTTGTCGAACGCGTTACCCAGCACCAGCGTCGTGGTTACCCCTTTGAGCTGCTCATGGCCTTTATAACTTACGTAGAAATCGTTAACCGCATAGCCCGGCTGTTCGCTGTAGCTACTGCTGATATGGGTTGAGCGATCGACGAAGGTGCCGATCCAGCCGACGGAGAAACCGCTTTGCGCCACCGGGATATCCAGCTTGCTGGTGACGGTATCCGGGTTGATGCTGGAGATATACTCGCCCGTATCGGTATCTTTTCCCCGGGTGCGGTTATAGGCGACGTCGAGGTTGAACAGGTCGGCCGTGTATTTCGCCATCACGTCCCAGCCCCAGATTTTGGCGTGGGGAACGTTCATGGACATGGTGGTCGCAGCCGCAAAATCGACGCTGGTGGAGATGTAGTCTTTGGCTTTGGTGTCGAAGTAGCTGGCCTTGAATTCCAGCGCATCGTTAGCAAGCATGACGTCGTCAAAGCGCAGTCCGAAGCCAAACTCCTGCGTTTCATTGGTTTCCGGACGCAGGTTCGGGTTCGGTACCCAGTAGTTAGTGTAAAAGCGGCCGATGGAGAAGTGTTTGGCGTCGTTATACATTTCACCCATGGTCGGCGCACGGAAGGCCTGTGCGTAAGAGCCGAACAGCATCAGCCAGTCGGTCGGGCTGACGGTCAGTCCGGCACGGGAGGACCATCTGTCCGCGTTCACATCGTCGTATCCTTCGCTGCTCCCGCGGTAATTATCGTAACGGGTACCGCCGAGAAGCGTGACCGGCAGGTCGCGCAGGGTGATCTCGTCCTGCAGCCAGCCGGAGCTGAAATCGATTTTAGCCTCCGGGAAGCCGGTGGTGGTGCCCCCCGGATGTTGCTCCTGACGGTAGTATTCGCCGCCATAGGTCAGAAGATGTGAGGCAAACGTGTCGCTGAACAGACGGGTGCGGTTTTCCACTTTGCCACCTTTGGTGGTCTGCTTGCGAAACTCGCCGGTGCCGTCAAGGTTCTGGGCGTTAATGCGCGCTTCAGACCAGTAGAGTTTCGCATCGGCATTCAGCCAGTCGTTGCCCTGGGGAGCCAGGTGATAGCCCAGCTGAGCGTCTCGCTGAATGGTGGAGCGATCGGTCATGGGATTGCTGCTGGCGTCTGCGGCGGGGGTTTGCGGGTTTTTTGGCTCCTGCGCCGCGTTATTGTAATAGCGCAGGGATCCGCTCAGCGTCTGGGCCGGGTCGATGGCCCAGCGGCCTTTTGCCAGCATGTTGTTGATGAATTCGTCATTCGGTGCTGTTCCACCGTCGCTCTGGCGCAGATCGCCGCGATCGCGGCTCGACCAGGCAACCAGTCCGTCCAGGGTTTCGGTACGCCCGTAAGCGCTGGCCCCCATGCCCAGACTGTGATCGCCCGTCGCGCCTGTACCAAACACGCGGTAGCCGCTGTTTTTTCCCGGTTCCAGCAGGTCATTTGCATCGGCGGTGTCATACGCGATCACGCCCCCCAGCGCGCCGCTGCCGTACAGTAAGGCTGACGGGCCGCGAACCACTTCGATACGTTTAATCAGGGCCGGGTCGAGGAACGTGCTGTTCAGGTGGCCAGTGTCGGTCCCCTGGCGCACGCCATCCACCAGCACCAGCACGCCGCGGCGGTCGTAACCGCGCAGGTTGACGTCCTGACCGTTGGTGCGCCCGGTGCCGTCAAGCATCAGGCCTGGGACGTAGCGCAGCAGGTCGGCGGCCGAGCTGGCGGTCTGGTTTTCCGGGGCCGCGGTGTCAATCACGCTGACCATCATCGGGGCTTCGAAGGCGCTGCGGGCGTTGCCGGTGGCGATAACGGTCATGTCATCTGTGGCCGCAAACGTGACGCCCGGCAGGGCGCTGACAACGGATAGCGCAAGGCAGGACGGGCGCAAAAATGCGGAATGCAGGTGTGGCATAGCAACTCTCCATAAAGAATCGAAAGCGCTGGCTGCCTGGGGATCACCTGGGTGGCTGGCGAAGGTATTGTGGTATTTATTTGGTGAGGATCAGCTTCCCGGCATGGGTCTGGCGCAACAGATAAAGCTGGCCGTCATGCTCGATGATCACGCGTCCCTCGTCCCCCAGCAGGCTTTTACTGTCGATCCGACGATCGGTGCGCGCTGGGGCAGGTGCTGTGTGTGTGTTTTCGGGCGTTGCCGCGTTGTTATCCGTACGTGACATAATGTTTATAAATAACAATCAATGTAACAATGATAATCATTATCAACAAAGTGAAAATTCACGGCAAGCGTTTTTGTGAAAAAACTGTGATGGGATCAAAACAGAAGAGGATGTGGCCGTGCGCGAACGTAGACCCTCTCCCGCAGGAGAGGGTAAAAGGCAAGGACTAAAAACGTGAATCGACCGCTGCCGCCAGTTTCTCCAGCAGCAGTTCGCTGTCTTCCCAGCTCAGGCACGGGTCGGTGATCGACTGGCCGTAAACCATTGGCTGTCCGGCTACGATTTTTTGCGTGCCTTCCCGGATAAAACTTTCGGCCATAATGCCCGCGATGGCGGTTGAACCGCTGACGATCTGCTGGCAGATCTCATCACACACGTCCAGCTGGCGGCGATGCTGTTTCTGGCAATTGCCGTGGCTGAAATCCACCACCAGGTGTTCCGGCAGGTCGAATTCGGCCAGCGTTTCACACGCCGCAGCAATATCTTGCGCGTGGTAATTAGGCTTTTTCCCGCCACGCATGATGATATGCCCGTATGGGTTGCCGCTGGTCTGATAAATGGTCATCTGACCGCGCTTATCCGGCGACAGGAACATATGGCTGGCACGCGATGCACGGATCGCATCAACGGCAATTCGCGTGTTGCCATCGGTACCGTTTTTAAAACCAACCGGGCAGGAGAGGGCAGAGGCCATCTCTCGGTGGATCTGGCTTTCCGTGGTGCGCGCGCCGATAGCGCCCCAGCTGATGAGATCGGCGATAAACTGTCCGGTCACCATATCGAGAAACTCGGTGGCCGTCGGTACGCCCAGCTCATTGACCTGCAAAAGCAGTTTACGCGCCAGCTCAATACCATAATTAACACGGTAGCTGCCGTTCAGGTCCGGGTCGGAAATCAGCCCTTTCCAGCCCACGACGGTGCGCGGTTTTTCAAAGTAGGTGCGCATGACAATTTCAAGGCGATGCTGGTACTTGTCCCGCAGTCCCTGAAGCCGTTTTGCGTAATCCATTGCGGCATCCAGATCGTGGATGGAGCAAGGGCCAATCACCACCAGAAGACGTTTGTCTTCGCCATTAAGGATTTTTTCAATGCGACGGCGGGATGCCGTGACATGTTCCGCTACACCCGCGGAAACAGGATGCCGCTGTGCCAGTTCAGCCGGTGTGACCAGGCTGTCAATGCGCGCAGTGCGGAGTTCATCGGTTTTATTCATGAAATGTCTCAGAAAAATTTTTGCTTCATCGGCAGACTACCGGGAAGTGATGGGCATCACCTTAAACCAATCCCTGCTGAATTCAAGTTCGGCGCGTCTGCGCGCCGAGGATGTGGTGATGATACCCGATTCTGAGTTATTGTACTAGCATGTTAGTACATGCGGCGGTTGAGTCCCATGATATCGAGGATTTTGGTGGCGATCTCTTCTACTGAATAGTTAGTGCTGTTTAGCCACGGGATCTGGTTTTTGCGGTACAGCGCTTCCACCTCGGAAACCTCCATTCGACACTGGCGCATTGAGGCGTAGCGGCTGTTCTCACGCCGTTCTTCACGTATTGCCGCCAGCCGTTCCGGGTTGATGGTCAGGCCAAACAGCTTGTGCTGGAGCGGCTTAAGGGCGGCTGGCAGCACCAGATTGTCCATGTCGTCAGCAATAAAGGGGTAGTTGGCGGCGCGGATACCGAACTGCATCGCCAGGTAAAGGCTGGTCGGGGTTTTCCCGCAACGCGAGACGCCCAGCAGTATCACCTGCGCCTGGTCGAGGTTACGCAGCGAAATACCGTCGTCGTGCGCCAGGGTGTAATCAATGGCGGCGATACGCGCATCGTATTTGGTCAGGTTGCCGGGGTTCAGCCCGTGCGTTCGGTGGGCGATAGGCGTCGGATCGAGTTTCAGTTCGCTCTGCAGCGGGGCCACCAGCGCCTGGACGATATCCTGACAGAACCCTTCACTTTGCAAAATAATCGCGCGAATTTCAGGGATCACGATGGAGTAGAAGACCAGCGGGCGGACCCCCGTCTGCTGGAAGATGGCGTCAATCTGGTCCTTCACCGCCTTTGCACGGCTCTCATTTTCCACAAACGGCAGCGTGATGCTGTTAATCGAAACCGGGAACTGCGACATCACCGCATGTCCCAGCACTTCGGCGGTAATCGCCGTACCATCAGAAATATAAAAAACGTGGCGATCGACAGCATTATCCATTTTACCCACCCTGAATATCGTACGTAATTGTCTGAAAGCATAAATTAAAAAAGTAAATTACACAGCAAAGAACTTATCCTAATTATAAATGAAACGGTGTTTTTGATTTTCCTGAAAAGTGGATTTCATTTTTCAATTAGCGACTTTATTTTTAGGGTTTTTGGCTGAATATATAGGAATCATCGGGTTAGCGGATGGTGGGAAAGTATCCGAAAAGTTGAAAATTTAAATTGCTTACACGATTCACCGTTTTTTTAGCGGAAATAATTATGCCAGTATAAATACGTAGTCAGGTGTTTCTTACTCCGATCAAATATCACAAAAGGATTGTTTCGATGTCCAACAATGGCTCGTCACCGCTGGTGCTTTGGTATAACCAACTCGGCATGAATGATGTAGACAGAGTTGGGGGCAAAAATGCCTCCCTGGGTGAAATGATTACAAACCTGTCGGGTATGGGTGTCTCCGTACCGAACGGGTTTGCCACAACCGCCGATGCCTTTAACCTGTTTTTAGACCAGAGCGGTGTAAACCAGCGCATTTATGACCTGCTGGATAAAACGGATATTGATGATGTGACCGAGCTTGCGAAAGCCGGTGCCCAAATCCGCCAGTGGATTATCGACACACCTTTCCAGCCGGAACTGGAAAAAGCCATTCACGAAGCCTACAACCAGCTCTCAGCGGATGATGCCCAGGCGTCGTTTGCCGTGCGTTCTTCTGCCACCGCGGAAGATATGCCCGATGCGTCATTCGCCGGACAGCAGGAAACCTTCCTTAACGTCCAGGGTTATGACGCCGTGCTGGTGGCGGTGAAGCACGTCTTCGCGTCCCTGTTCAATGACCGCGCCATCTCTTACCGCGTGCACCAGGGCTATGACCATCGCGGCGTGGCGCTTTCTGCTGGCGTACAGCGCATGGTGCGCTCCGACGTGGGCTCTTCCGGCGTGATGTTCTCCATCGACACCGAATCCGGCTTCGACCAGGTGGTGTTCATCACCTCGGCGTGGGGTCTGGGTGAGATGGTAGTACAGGGCGCGGTGAACCCTGACGAATTCTACGTTCATAAGCCGACGCTGGCCGCAAACCGTCCGGCGATCGTTCGCCGCACGATGGGCTCGAAAAAAATCCGCATGATCTATGCCCCGACGCAGGAGCATGGCAAGCAGGTTAAGATTGAAGACGTACCGCAGGAAATGCGTGACCGTTTCTCCCTGACCGATGCAGAAGTGCAGGAGCTGGCGAAACAGGCGGTACAGATCGAAAAACACTACGGCCGTCCGATGGATATCGAATGGGCCAAAGATGGCAACACCGGCAAGCTGTTTATCGTGCAGGCGCGTCCGGAAACTGTCCGCTCCCGCGGTCAGGTGATGGAGCGTTATACCCTGCACGCACAGGGCAAAATCGTGGCGGAAGGCCGCGCGATTGGCCATCGCATCGGTGCCGGTCCTGTCAAAGTGATCCATGACATCAGCGAGATGAACCGCATTCAGCCAGGCGACGTGCTGGTGACCGACATGACCGACCCGGACTGGGAACCGATCATGAAGAAAGCGGCGGCCATCGTCACCAACCGCGGTGGCCGTACCTGCCACGCGGCAATCATCGCCCGTGAGCTGGGGATCCCTGCCGTTGTCGGTTGCGGTGACGCGACCGAGCGCATGAAGGACGATCAGAAAGTGACCGTCTCCTGTGCGGAAGGCGATACCGGTTACGTGTATGCCGATATTCTCGACTTCAGCGTGAAGAGTTCAAGCGTCGATACCATGCCGGATCTGCCGCTGAAGATCATGATGAACGTTGGTAACCCGGATCGTGCGTTTGACTTTGCCTGCCTGCCGAACGAAGGCGTTGGCCTGGCGCGTCTGGAATTTATCATCAACCGTATGATTGGCGTTCACCCGCGCGCGCTGCTGGAGTTTGACGACCAGGACGCGAAGCTGCAGAACGAAATCCGCGAGATGATGAAAGGTTACGACTCGCCAAAAGAGTTCTACGTCGGTCGTCTGACCGAGGGGATCGCCACGCTGGGCGCGGCGTTTTATCCGAAGCGCGTGATCGTGCGTCTGTCCGACTTTAAGTCAAACGAATACGCCAACCTGGTGGGGGGTGAGCGTTACGAGCCAGAAGAAGAGAACCCAATGCTCGGTTTTCGTGGCGCCGGACGTTATGTTTCTGATAGCTTCCGTGCCTGCTTCGCGCTGGAATGTGACGCCGTGAAGCGCGTGCGCAACGACATGGGACTGACCAACGTTGAGATCATGATCCCGTTCGTGCGTACCGTGGATCAGGCAAAAGCGGTGGTGGAGGAGCTGGCACGTCAGGGTCTGAAGCGCGGCGAAAACGGGCTGAAGATTATCATGATGTGTGAAATTCCGTCCAACGCCCTGCTGGCTGAGCAGTTCCTGGAGTACTTCGACGGCTTCTCTATCGGCTCGAACGACATGACGCAGCTGACGCTCGGTCTTGACCGTGACTCCGGCGTGGTCTCTGAACTGTTTGATGAGCGTAACGAGGCGGTGAAAGCGCTGCTGTCGATGTCCATCCGTGCGGCGAAGAAACAGGGTAAATATGTCGGGATTTGCGGTCAGGGTCCGTCTGACCATGAAGACTTTGCCGCATGGCTGATGGAAGAGGGGATTGACAGCCTGTCCCTGAACCCGGACACCGTGGTGCAAACCTGGCTGAGCCTGGCCGAACTCAACAAGTAACGCCATCAGCACCAGAAAAAGGCGAGGATATATTCCTCGCCTTTTTTATTTCATGCCTTATTTGCTCCCCATCACAAATAAAGTAAAAAACCAAATATCATAATTTGTCTGTTAATTTAGACAATTGTTAGCGCGCAAAGCGTTGCTAATACTTGAGCCTTACCGCGCATTTCCCTCGCTGATGCGCAACTGGTTGAAATACGTTTTAACCTGATAAAAAGGCAAATAACAATGACAATCTCCTCTGTATTGCGTACCAAAGATAAAATAGGTTATGGCTTAGGTGATATGGCCAGTGCGCTGGTCTGGCAAACGGCAACCTTATTTCTCGCCTATTTCTATACGGATGTTTTCGGTTTGCCGGCGGCCATCATGGGCACCATGTTTTTAGTGGTGCGCGTGGTGGATGCTTTTGTCGACCCTTGCATCGGCGCGCTGGTCGACCGCACCCAGACGCGGCACGGTCGCTTTCGTCCCTGGCTATTGTGGTTTGCCATCCCATTTGGCGTAAGCTGCCTTATCACCTTCTATGTACCGGACGTCGGGCCGACGGCGAAAATCGTGTATGCCTGCGTCACTTACGCCATCTTAAGCCTTATTTATTCCGCGATTAACGTCCCGTATTGCGCCATGCCCGGGGCGCTGACGCTGGATCCGCGTGAGCGTCACTCGCTGCAGTCCTGGCGCTTCGGCCTGTCGTTCATCGGCGGGTTGATTGTGACGGTGATCGCCTTACCGCTGGTCTCGCTGTTAGGCCAGGGCAACGTTCAGAAAGGCTATTTCTATGCCATGAGCATGATGGGCCTGCTGGGTATTATTCTCTTCTTCTGCTGTTTTCTGATGACCCGCGAGCGTTATTCCCCGCGCAATGACACCTCGGGTTCGATGATCGGCGATTTAAAACTGCTGGCCGGAAATAGCCAGTGGCGAATTGTTTTCCTGTTTAATATTTTGCTGTTAACCGCAGTGGTGACGCGTGGTTCTGCCACCATGTATTACGTGAAATATGTGCTTCTACGCCCGGAGCTGGTATTTGCCTTTATTGTTTCCGGGATGGTAGCGTCCTTAACGGGGGCATTATTATCTGAACGTCTGTTGGGGAAATTTGACCGCGTCCGTGCCTATCAGTGGACCATTATTTCCTTCGTGATTTTCGGCGCGCTGATTTTCTTCCTGCCGCCTTCGCAGATCTGGCTGATTTTTGGCCTCAACATTATCTTTAGCTTTATTCAGAACCTGACCACGCCGCTGCAGTGGACCATGTTCTCTGATGTGGTCGATTATGAGGAGCATCGCAGCGGCCGTCGTCTGGATGGTCTGGTCTTTTCTACCGCGCTGTTTGCCATCAAATTTGGTCTGGCGCTGGGCGGGGCGGTGGTCGGTTGGGTTCTCGGGATGGTGGATTATGCGCCCGGTCAGGCAACCCAGGCACCGCACGTGCTCTCTACCATTAATGCGCTCTTCACCCTCATCCCCTGCGTGCTGTTCCTCTGTATGGTCGCGCTGCTGACCATTTACAAACTCAACAGCAAGCTCGTCAATTCCATCGCCCGCGAGCTGGCCAGCAAACGCGAGGTGCGAGACGAGACAGGACAACTCACCCCGGCCACCCATTCCGCAATACAGGAGTAACACATGACAGCGATTTATAAGGACGCGGGACGTCCCGTGCATGAACGCGTCGCCGACCTACTGGCACGCATGACCCCCGAAGAGAAGTTCGCCCAGATGCATGCCTACTGGTTGATCCTCGATGAAAACGGTAACCACCGCGAACGCAGCGATCTGAGCGATGAATTCGCGGGTGTGAGCGAACAGGCTGCGCTTAGCGAACGGCTGAAACTGGGGGTGGGACAGATTACGCGTCCACTGGGCACCCATATTGTTGATGCGAAAACAGGCGTGCGTGCCGCTAACCGCCTGCAGCGCATGATGATGGAAGAGACGCGCCTCGGTATTCCGGCGCTGTTCCATGAAGAGTGCCTGGTGGGGCTGTTGTGCAAAGATGCCACGCTGTTCCCGTCGTCGCTGAACTACGGTTCGACCTGGGATCCGCAGCTGGTGCAGCGTGCGGCAGAACAGATTGGCAAAGAAGCACGCTCTGTTGGCTGCCAGCAGGGGCTGGCCCCGGTGCTGGATGTCTCTCGCGACGTTCGCTGGGGACGCACCGAAGAGACCTTCGGAGAAGACCCGTGGCTGGTGGGGGTGATGGCTACGGCATACGTGAAGGGTTTGCAGGGCGATAAGCGCGATCTTCTGGCAACGCTCAAACATTATGTGGGCCACTCCTTCAGCGAAGGGGCACGGAACCACGCGCCGGTGCATCTTGGCTTTAGCGAACTGAACGACACCTTCCTGCTGCCGTTTGAGATGGCGGTGAAGCTGGCCAATGCCGGTTCGGTGATGCCTGCCTATCACGATATCGATAACCAGCCCGGACACAGCGACCACTTCCTGATGACAACCGTGCTGCGTGAACAGTGGGGGTTCGATGGGATCATCGTTGCGGACTACGGCGGCGTGAGCCTGCTGCACCAGCATCATGGCATCTCGCACGATGCCGCCGAATCTGCAGCGCTGGCCTTCAATGCCGGGTTGGATGTCGAACTACCAAAAGATGACTGCGCGCGTCATCTGGCAGAAGCCGTTGAGCGCGGACTGATTTCCATGGCGAAAGTCGATGAAATTGTTGCTCGCGTCCTGACCGAAAAATTCCTTCTTGGCTTGTTTGAAAAACCGTATGCCGATGAACAGGGCATCGATTTGCAAAATGAGGCAACGCGTCAGGTTGCAAGGGAAGTGGCGACCCGTTCGCTGACGCTGCTTGAGAATAACGGCATTTTGCCCCTCGGCGGCAACCCTCGCGTGGCGGTCGTCGGGCCAACGGCAGACGATCCGCTGGCGCTCCTCAGCGGTTACAGTTTTCCGGTGCACTTAATTATTAGCGACATGGTGGAAGAGACCTCGCAGGTCACGACACCGCGCGCGGCGCTTGAGCAGTATCTGGGGGCCTCGCGGGTACGTTATGCCAAAGGCTGTCACATTATCGAAAAACGGATGGCGGGTGCGCCGGTGTTTCCGGGTGACAGCGGCGGTAAACCCATGCAGCAATCTCCGGTCTCGCAGCATACCGACCTGATCCCTGATGCCGTAAAAGCCGCACAGGAGAGTGATGTGGTGGTGGCCTGCGTTGGCGATCTCGCCGGGCTGTTCCAGAGCGGAACCGTCGGGGAGGGCTCTGATACCGACTCTCTGAATCTGCCGGGCGTACAGCAACAATTGCTGGCTGCGCTGGTAGCCACCGGCAAGCCGGTTATCGTGGTCATGACCGGCGGGAGGCCTTACAACCTTCAGGGGCTGGAAGATAACGTCGCCGCGTTGCTGATGGCCTGGGCGCCAGGGCAGGAGGGCGGCTGGGCGATTGCGGATGTATTAACGGGCCGCGCTGAACCGCAGGGACGTCTGGTGGTCAGCGTGCCGAAAAGCGCGGGAGCAATGCCCTATTACTACAACCACAAGCTCAAAAGTGGCGGCACACCGTTCGCTTTCCATTTCGGCTCCCGCTATCCCTTTGGCTTCGGTCTCGGCTGGACGCAGTTTAGCTGGGGAACGGCGCGCGTGGCTGAACCCCGCGTTCCGATCGACGGCGAGGTGGTCGTAAGCCTGGATATCACCAATAGCGGTGAGCGCAGCGGCAGCGAGGTGGTACAGGTCTATGTGCGGGATAACGTCGCCACGCAGGTGCGGCCCCTGCAGGAGTTGAAGGCGTTCCAGCGCGTCACGCTCTCACCGGGTGAAACCGCCACGCTCACCTTTACGTTGCCCGTTGAGATGTTCAACTTTACCCGTCGTGACGGCAAACGGATCGTCGAACCGGGTGAATTTGAACTGCAGATTGGTGCATCGTCGGCGGATATTCGCGAGGTGGTGACGGTCAATGTGACCGGGGAAACCCGTGTATTGTCAACGGAATGGCGGATGCTCAGCACCTGTGACGTCAGCCGCGCGTAATCAGGATAAAAAAAAGCCCATCGTGGGAGATGGGCAAAGACTACACACAGCAATTCGTTGTTTCACTCAGGGGATTTCCATGCTTATAAATCAAGGTGTTGATTTATAACCGTGTCCTAATAGTAGGCATGTCAGCTTTTAGCGTCGATCAGATTCGTCTCAATAGTTAAAGAGACGTAAAGATTTCTTGAGGTTAATAGGGGACTTAGAGCCGTAATAGCGGGTCTGACCAGTGCGCAACGAATAAATACTTTAGCAACGTTTAAGTATTAAAGGGGAATATGTAGGCCGGGTACGCGACTGCGTTACCCGGCCTGTCCGTTACTGCTTGTTCTTATCTTCGAGCTCTTCCAGTTCGCTCAAAATCACGTCCGGGTCCGTTCCCGGAGGCGGGATTTCGTGCACCCAGGCGGAGAACAGACGCCAGGTCACGGCCAGAAGCACCGGGCCAATAAACAGACCAATCATCCCAAAGGCAATCAATCCACCAATTACGCCTGAGAGAATAAGGATCAGCGGCAGGTCTGCGCCCATGCGAATAAGGATGGGACGAATAACGTTATCCATGGTGCCAACCACGCAGCTCCAGACCAGCAGAACGGTGCCCCACGTGGTATCACCGGTCCAGTACAGCCAGATAATGCTGGGTACCAGCACCAGCAACGGACCCAGTTGCGCAAGGCAGGTCATCAGCATGACCACGGTGAAGACGGTGGCGTACGGCACGCCAGAAATCGCAAGACCAATACCGCCCAGCACCGCCTGAACCAGCGCCGTTACCACGACGCCAAGCGCAACCGCGCGCACGGCCTGCGCCGCCAGCAGAACCGCGGCATCACCCCGTTTGCCCGCCAGGCGAGTGGCAAAATGACGCACGCCTAAAGCCACCTGCTCACCGCGCCAGTACAGCAGGGCGCTAAAGACCAGCATCAGCGTACAGTGCATCATAAAGCGGCCAATGTGCGCTGCCTGACCCACAAACCAGGTGGTAGTGGTGCCAATATACGGGCGCACTTTCGCCATCAGCGCGCTGCCACCCATCTCCAGCAGGCCATGCCAGCCGCTGTAAAGTTTTGCGCCAACAACCGGAATGCTGTTAAGCCAGGCGAGATCCGGCGGCGTCAGATCGCCACTGGTCACGGCGCGAATCACCGGGCCGCTGGAGTCGACAAGGCTATTGACCAGCAACGCAACGGGAATAATGAACAGCAGGAACAACAGCAACGTCATCACCAGGACCGCCAGCCCACGACGTCTGAAGAGCAGTTTCTGTAACCGTAACAGTAAAGGCCAGGTGGCAACCACAACGGTTGCAGCCCAGGCGAAGCCGAGAATGAAGGGTTGAACGATCCACAAACACGCAATAATCATGAGGGCCAGGAACAGCACCGACAGCAAAATTTGCGCAACATCCCTGGGCTGGCGAAGATTGACCATAAATGAAACTTTCCTTAATTGAACACCAGCGTGGCTGGCGGGAACGGAAAACCGCGATTCTCTAATCATTAATGATTTCAGCGATTTTTGACAGGCGAATTCTGCCTGTAATTCTGCAGAGCGTATAAGAAAAAAATGTGATAAAACTTTTACGATACACGCAAACGATTTCACACCTCTAATTAGGGTCGACAGTAATGATCCCACAGATTTCTCAGGCACCTGGCGTCGTTCAGCTGGTGCTTAATTTTTTGCAGGCACTGGAGCAACAGGGTTTTACAGGTGATACCGCCACGCATTATGCCGACAGGCTGACAATGGCGACCGACAACAGTATCTACCAGCTTCTTCCCGATGCAGTCGTGTTTCCCCGTTCAACGGCCGATGTGGCGCTTATTGCGCGACTGGCAACGCAGGAGCGATTTACCTCGCTGGTGTTCACGCCACGCGGCGGCGGCACCGGCACCAATGGTCAGGCGCTGAACCAGGGCATCATCATTGATATGTCGCGCTATATGAACCGCATCATTGAGATCAATCCCGAAGAAGGATGGGTGCGTGTCGAAGCGGGCGTCATCAAAGATCAGCTTAATCAGTACCTCAAGCCTTATGGTTACTTCTTTGCCCCCGAGCTCTCTACCAGCAACCGTGCGACAATCGGTGGGATGATTAACACCGATGCCTCCGGGCAGGGGTCGCTGGTCTACGGTAAAACCTCCGATCACGTTCTTGGCGTGCGTGCGGTACTGCTGGGTGGCGATATCCTGGATACCCAGCCGATGCCGGTCGAACTGGCGGAAACGCTGGGTAAAGATAACACGGCCAACGGGCGGATTTACCGCACCGTGCTTGAGCGCTGTCGCGATAACCGCCAGCTGATCCTCGACAAATTCCCTAAACTGAACCGCTTCTTAACCGGCTACGATCTGCGTCATGTCTTTAACGATGACCTGACGCAGTTTGATTTAACCCGCGTGCTGACCGGCTCCGAAGGGACGCTGGCATTTATTACCGAGGCGCGGCTGGACATTACGCCGCTGCCGAAAGTGCGTAGGCTGGTGAACGTCAAATACAATTCCTTCGATTCTGCCCTGCGAAATGCGCCCTTTATGGTTGACGCGCGGGCGCTGTCGGTGGAAACCGTCGACTCCAAAGTGCTTAATCTGGCTCGGGAAGACATCGTCTGGCACTCGGTGAGTGAGCTTATCACCGATGTACCTGATAAAGAGATGTTGGGTCTCAACATCGTTGAATTTGCCGGCGATGACGAAGCGCTGATTGAAAGCCAGGTCACCACGCTCTGTCAGCGGCTGGACGAAATGATTGCAGCAGGCGAAGGTGGGGTGATTGGCTGGCAGCTTTGCAGCGAACTCTCCGGCATTGAGCGTATTTACGCGATGCGTAAAAAAGCGGTGGGGCTGCTGGGCAACGCGAAGGGGGCTGCCAAACCGATTCCCTTTGCTGAAGACACCTGCGTCCCGCCTGAGCATCTGGCGGATTACATCGTTGAGTTCCGCGCCCTGCTGGACAGTCACGGTCTGAGCTACGGCATGTTCGGCCACGTGGATGCCGGGGTGCTGCACGTGCGTCCGGCGCTGGACATGTGCGATCCGCAGCAGGAGATCCTGATGAAACAGATCTCCGACGATGTGGTGGCGTTGACCGCGAAATATGGCGGCCTGCTCTGGGGAGAACACGGGAAAGGGTTCCGCGCGGAGTACAGCCCGGCGTTCTTCGGTGAAACGCTCTACGCTGAGCTGCGTAAGGTCAAAGCGGCATTCGATCCGGATAACCGTCTCAACCCGGGTAAAATTTGCCCGCCAGAGGGCGTCGATGCCCCAATGTTGCAGGTGGACGCCGTCAAGCGCGGCACCTATGACAGACAAATCCCGATTGCGGTGCGCGCCTCCTGGCGCGGTGCAATGGAGTGTAACGGTAACGGTCTGTGTTTCAACTTCGACGTGAAAAGCCCAATGTGTCCGTCGATGAAAATTACCAGTAACCGCATTCACTCGCCCAAAGGCCGCGCAACGCTGGTCCGCGAATGGCTGCGTCTGCTGGCCGACCGCGGGGTTGATCCGCTGAAGCTGGAACAGGAATTACCGGAAAAACGCGCTAGTCTGCGCTCGCTGATTGAACGTACCCGCAACAGCTGGCATGCGAACAAAGGCGAGTATGATTTCTCCCACGAGGTGAAGGAGGCCATGTCCGGCTGCCTGGCCTGTAAAGCCTGCTCAACCCAGTGTCCGATCAAGATTGATGTGCCGGAGTTTCGCTCACGCTTCCTGCAGTTTTACCATACCCGCTATCTGCGTCCAATGCGTGACCATCTGGTGGCGACGGTGGAGAGCTATGCCCCGCTGATGGCGCGTGCGCCGAAGACCTTTAACTTCTTCATCAATCAGCCGCTGGTGCGAAAGCTTTCCGAAAAACATATCGGGATGGTGGACCTGCCGCTGCTGTCAGTCCCTTCGCTACAGCGTCAGCTCGTGGGGCACCGCTCGGCGAACATGACGCTGGAGCAGCTTGAGGCGCTGACCCCTGAGCAGAAAGCCAATGTGGTGCTGGTGGTGCAGGATCCGTTTACCAGCTACTACGATGCCCAGGTGGTAGCCGATTTTATCCGTCTGGTAGAAAAACTGGGCTATCAGCCGGTGGTACTGCCGTTCTCACCAAACGGCAAAGCGCAGCACATTAAAGGTTTCCTTACCCGTTTTGCGAAAACGGCGCGGAAAACCGCTGACTTCCTCAACCGGGTGGCGCAGCTAGGGATGCCGATGGTCGGTGTCGATCCGGCGCTGGTGCTCTGCTACCGCGATGAGTATAAGCAGACGCTGGGGGAGCAACGCGGTGATTTCCACGTCATGCTGGTGCACGAGTGGCTGCCGGCGGCGCTGCAACAGGCGACCGTGAAGGATGTGAGCGGTGAATCGTGGTATCTGTTCGGCCACTGCACGGAAGTGACGGCACTGCCGGGCGCCCCGGCGCAGTGGGCTTCTATCTTTGCCCGCTTCGGGGCGAAGCTTGAGAGCGTCAACGTGGGCTGCTGCGGCATGGCAGGTACCTACGGGCACGAAGTGAAAAACCACGCGAACTCGCTCGGTATCTATGAGTTGTCGTGGCATCAGGCGATGCAGCGTTTGCCGAGGAACCGCTGTCTGGCTACGGGCTACTCCTGCCGAAGCCAGGTGAAACGGGTTGAAGGGAACGGGGTGCGTCACCCATTACAGGCCTTACTGGAGATAATTGGATGATCTGGAAACGAGCCGTGACGCTGCAGGCGCTGAATGCCATGGGCGAGGGGAGTATGGTAGGGCTGCTGGACATTCAGTTCACGCGTATTGGCGAGGATGAACTGGAGGCCACGATGCCTGTCGATCATCGCACGCATCAGCCGTTTGGTTTATTGCACGGCGGCGCATCCGTCGTGCTGGCCGAAACCCTGGGGTCCGTGGCGGGCTATCTTTGCACCGAAGGGGAGCAAAAGGTCGTCGGGCTGGAGGTGAACGCGAACCATATTCGCTCGGTGCGAAGTGGACGGGTGCGCGGCGTTTGTCGCGCGCTACACGCCGGTAGCCGCCATCAGGTGTGGCAGATTGACATTCTTGACGAGCAGGATCGGCTCTGTTGCTCGTCGCGACTGACGACGGCGGTCGTGTAAAGTTTTCAGATGTTTTGCCTTTGGTCAAAAACTAGCCAGCCTCTTGTGATATACTGGTCAGGTTTTGTACATAAGCGAGGACATCATGGATACTGAAATAACCCCAACACAGCTGGCAATTGAATATTTACGTCGTGATAAAAGCAACCTGTCTCCGGCGCAGTACCTGAAAAAGCTGAAACAGCTTGAACTGGAGTTCACAGATTTGCTGGCGCTCTCTTCAAATGAGCTTAAAGAAGAGATCTACTTTGCCTGGCGGTTGGGCGTTCACGTCCATTGATCGTGACAGTAAAAAAAAGGCCGCGTCAGCGGTCTTTTTTGTATCTGACGTTCAGTACCGGGCAGGCAGTTTATTGATTTTAACGAGCCTGCCATCTTCTATCTCAATGAACCCGCCTGTTTTCAAATCCGCCAGAATACGCATCACCCCGCTGCGCGACAGCTGGGTTTTTTCGCGAATATACCGCTCTGCGGTGATGGCGTTGCGATAACTCTCATCTTCATCCATCAGCTTTATCAATTGCTGGCGAATCATCTCATAGGCCGTGGGCGCGCCCTGAGGCATCACATTATTGTATAGCCGGTTATAAACAAACATCAGGTGCTTAGACAACAACCCCCATAACCCATTCTCTTTGATAACGGCTTCCACCTGAGCGGTGGTAAGCATACCCGTCAGGCAGGGGGTCACGGTTTTCAGATAATCATTGAAGTAGATGTCTGTCAGATTGGCGAGGCCAAAAAGCGCCGGGCTACGTGCGGTGGTGAGCATCATGTTGTCGCTTCTGCGGTAGATAGCAACGGTGCCTTCGAGGATCAAATAGCACACGCTCTGGCCATTAACCTGGAGATCCAGCTGTTCGCCGGGAGCGACATTGCGCGTGGTACAGTAGGGTTGCAGGAATGAAATCAGTTCTCGCGCGTAAGGAGAACCACGATGCGTTTTTTCAGTAGAGGACATAACCTATAACCCGTAGCGATAACCCCCCTGATTATAGCGTTACTCCATATCGTAAACACGAGGCCAATCAGTATTTACGTGGTAAATGACGGATTTCCAGCAGCACGCCACGCTCCATCGTGATGTACTTTCCGGTACGCAGTTCCGCGAGAATACGCATAATCCCACTGCGTGAAAGGTAGGTTCGACTCTTGATATACGCTGCCGCCGTGATGTTTTTCCGTACGGCATCTGGCTCCTGCATCAGTTCGACCAGCTGGAACCGGATAATGTCATAGGCTGACATCTGCGATATTTGCGCGCAGTGCTCGTATACCCGGGAGGCGGTATAGATGAGTAGCTTTGAAAAATGTTCCCATAAGTTTTTTTCCGCCACGATCTTATTAAAATTATCCAGAGAGACATGCGCTATTTCTGAGGTTTCAAGCGCTCTGACGTACAGATGTTCAGAGGAGAACTGGCTGCTGACACCCAGAATAAAAGGTGAGGACTCTGAGTTTAAAACAATACCATCGCCACGACGATGCAGCGCAACGCTGCCGTGTAACAGCAAAAAACAGAGGCGAACATCATTATTGTGATACTGAATAATTTCGCCTTTCGCGAGAATATGCCTTTCCGTAAAAGGCAGCACAGTACTGATTAACTTATCAATATGGGCATACGGCTTTAAATCCAGTACGGTAGATTTTACATCGGTGAGGACCGCTGTCATTCGCGTGTTCATAAGGTGCTCCACTGCTTTCATTGCGATCATGGGTGACCGGCGTAGAGAATTATCTTAAAAAACAGCGACTACGGGAATATGCAGCACAGGTCTAAAAGTAGACTTTCAATATTATCCTGACTAACATTTTGAATTTAATGATCTTAACACTCCGGTCTATTAATAGACTGCCTGTTATATGCATAAGGTATTCCTTATTTACAATGTTTTATTTTTGTTAATTACGGGTCTACGGAAAGACTCCGAAAATGATTGTCGACGTCAACGGAGTTGTATAAATTTTATTTCATCGACAGCAAGTCATATGCGTCTTCAGACGTTTAATGAAATAAAGTTATTTCATTTTTTTCGCTGCTGTCTGTAAAAGGCAAAACATTAAGCGGGTGAAAAAACCGACGCGTCTTTTTGTCTGAATGTTAATAATAAATAAAGTGATACAGGATATAGCATGATGAAAAAAACACTTCTTCTGGCAACGATCGCAGCAGGTTCCGTACTGACAATGGCCAATGCGTTTGCCGCCGCAGGTACCGTTAATTTTAACGGAAATATTCTGGATTCTGCCTGTGATGTTGATGTGGCATCGCAGAACCAGGTGGTTGTACTTGGGGATTATTATAAAACAGAGTTTACCGCGACGGGGGCGAGAACCGCGGCAACGAAATTCGATATTATTTTGAAAAACTGTCCGGTCTCGGTCACGAATGCCAAAGTGCGCTTTGACGGTACTCCGGATGCGTCTAATAGCAATCTTCTGGCGATTGACACCTCCGTGGCGGGGGCTGCAACGGGCGTGGCGATCAATCTGATGACCGCGGATAAAGCCGACCTGCCTCTGCATGGCAGCAATGGTTACACCTACATGCTCAGCAGCTCCGCAGACAATACGCTCAATTTCTATGCTCAGTATATTTCGACCACGGCCAGCGTCACGGCGGGCCCGGCGAATTCTGTCGCCAACTTCTCGGTGGTTTATAACTAGCTCTTTTGCCTGAACGTCGGGGCCGCCCCGGCCCCCAATTTTATGAGGAACAGAATGTATTTTTTCAGAACCCCTTTACTGGCAACAGCGTTGTTATCTCTGATGCTGTCAACGGCTCATGCCGGCGTCATTATTGGTGGTACGCGCATTATTTTTGATGGCGCTAAAAAGGAAACGTCACTCAGTGTGAATAACCCTGATGGTACGCCGTATTTAATTCAGTCATGGATCGACGTGCAGGAAGGGGCGTCAGGCAAGGTGCCTTTTATTATTACGCCGCCTTTGTATCGTCTGGATGGCGGGCAAAAAAACGTTGAGCGCATCGTGATGACGGGGGCACTGCCTCAGGATCGGGAAAGTTTATTCTGGCTGAATATTAAAGCGATTCCGTCTGCCTCAACGCAGATGAACGCATTACAAATTGCGGTTAAAACGCGCCTCAAACTGATTTATCGGCCCGCTGAGTTGCACGCGTCCACGCCTGACGAACAGGCCAGTCAATTACGCTGGCGCAGAACCGGGAATGAACTTCAGGTTAATAACCCGACCGCGTATGTCATCAATTTTAATGAAATCACCCTTGGAGGTAAAAAAATCGATGACGTGTCGTATGTCTTACCCGGTGGCTCAGTCCGTTTCACGTTACCGCAAGGGGCCAGCGGCAGTGTACTGACGTTTAAAGTGATTAATGACTTCGGCAGCCCTGGGGGCGCGCATCAGGCAACCTTATAACCGGTGAAACGCGGGCATTGCCTGTCATAAATGAGTTAAAAGCGATGGCAATACACTATTTTCGGGCTCGACCTGCACCCCTGGCGACAGTGATCGGATTAATACTTGCAGGTTCATCGCAGGCGCTTTTTGCCGGTGAGACATTTAATGCCGAACTGGTTGAACTTGATAATCCAGGAAGAGGGAGAACGGATTTATCGGCATTTGAATCCGGATCGCAGGCACCCGGCACCTATCACGTCGATATTGTTCTTGATGACCAGCTAATGGCGACCCGCGATATCACCTTTACTGCAGTAAAAGACGAAAAGGGCAATGACGTCCTCCGGCCGTGCCTGAGTCTTGACCAGTTAAAGCAGTGGGGCGTGAGAACCACGCTTTTCCCGCAGCTGGCGGCGAACAACGGTGAATGCGCAAACCTTCAGGCGATCCCGCAGGCCAGTAGCGATTTTCAGTTTGGCGCACAGCGGCTGGTGATCAGCATTCCTCAGGCCGCCATCGACCTGCCAGCCAGGGACGCGGTTCCGCCAGAGATGTGGGATGAGGGGATTAATGCCGCCATGCTTAATTACAGTCTGAGCGGCGCAAACGCGTGGGCGAAGAACACTCGCGGCAGCCAGAATGATAGCCAGTACGCCAACCTGCGCCCCGGGGTCAATATCGGGCCGTGGCGCTTACGTAATTACACCACCTGGTCACGGGATTCCACCGGTGAGGATCGGTGGGACAACGTGTATACCTATGCGCAGCGCGCCGTCATTCCGCTGAAAGCACAGCTGATTATCGGGGACAGTACCGCACCGGCGGATGTATTCGACAGTATGCCATTTCGCGGCGGTCAGCTGGCCTCGGATGATGACATGCTGCCGGACTCTCTTAAAGGCTATGCGCCCGTGGTCCGTGGCATCGCGCGAACCAATGCGCAGGTGGTGGTCCGCCAGAATGGTTATCAAATTTATCAGAGCTACGTGGCGCCAGGCGCGTTTGAAATCTCGGACATGTATCCCACCGGCGGCGCAGGCGATCTGGATGTGACCATTAAAGAGGCTGACGGGAGTGAGCAGCATTTCACGCTGCCTTATGCCTCGCTGCCGGTCCTGCAGCGGGAAGGACGCCTGAAGTATGCGGTGACGGCCGGGCAGTATCGCGCCTACAACAGCCGCGTGGAGAAAACGTCTTTTGGTCAAATCACCGGTATTTATGGGATTCAGCACGGCATCACCGTTTACGGCGGGATGCAGGGGTCTGATAAATACCGTTCAGTGGCGTTTGGCATCGGTAAAAACATGGGGGATATCGGCGCGATCTCTTCCGACGTGACCCAGGCCTGGTCAACGCCGAATAACACCGACAAAACATCCGGTCAGTCCTTGCGCGCGCGTTACAGCAAAAATATGGCGAAGACCGGGACAAACTTTTCAATTGCGGGATACCGATATTCAACCCGTGGCTATTACGGGATGCAGGACGTGCTGGATTCCTACGGCGACAGCAGCGCCCTGCAGGATCGGCGGCGTAACCGTGCTGAACTGACCATGAGCCAGACGCTGGGCGGCGCACTGGGTTCACTGACGCTCAGCGCCGCACGCGAAGATTACTGGAATTCTGGTCAGGCGATGGCCTCCTGGAGCGTGGGCTACAACAATGACTGGAACAACGTCAGTTACGGTTTGACCTGGACCTACAGCAAGAATGGACGCGGGAGCGCGCAAAACGCGGACCACGATCGGTTGCTGGCCTTTAACGTCAGCGTACCGTTGGACAAATTCCTGCCGCGTACCTGGGCTAACTATGGCATGAACGCCAGTAAGCACAACGGCACGACGCACGTGGTCGGGCTGAACGGCGTGTCCCTGGAAAACAGTGCCCTGAACTGGAACGTGCAGCAAGGTTATGGCACACAGGGCACGGGAAATACCGGCAACCTGAACGGCGACTATAAAGGCACCTATGGCGAAATTGTCGCGGGCTACAGCTACGACAAACACAGTGAGCGCCTGAATTACGGGTTGCAGGGGGGCATCATTGCTCACCCTGACGGCATCACGCTTTCGCAGCCGCTCGGTGAAACCAATATCCTGGTGAAAGCGCCGGGTGCACACGGTGTCGATATTCGCAATCAACCCGGGGTTCGTACGGATTACCGCGGGTATACGGTGGTTAATAATCTGTCGGTATACCGAAAAAACGACATCACTCTTGAGCCGGAAACTATGCCGGATGACGTGGAGCTTGAGATTAATACGCGCACCGTAACACCGACCCGCGGGGCGATAGTGGAAGCCGATTATAAGTCTAAAATCGGGCGCCGGGTGCTAATGACCCTGTCCGACGGGCAGTATGCCGTTCCGTTTGGTGCGGTCGTCACGCTCAAAGGCGACAGCAACAGCAGCTTTATTGTGGGCGACCGTGGTCAGGTCTATTTAACGGGACTGCCCGGACAGGGAGAAATCGTGGCAACCTGGGGAAATCAACCCGGTCAGCAGTGCCGTGCGCAATTTAGCCTGCCTGCACAACCCACCTACGGCGGAATAACCGACGTTAACGCGCTTTGCCGCCAGGAAGGTTAAAAATGAAATTTGCTTTATCTCTGATCCTGCTCTGTTTACTGAGCGGGTGGAATAGCGCCCGTGCCGGCACCTGTACAACCATCACGCCGCAAATATCGACGATATCTGTGGGCACGATTAACGTGCAGCGTGATGCCCCCGTGGGCACCATTATTTTTTCTCGCGCCGCCTCATCAACGGGAACCTATTTAACGGGATGTTCTAACCCGCTGATGCTGGGATTCAGTATGCGATATAACAATGGGAACCTGAGCAGCTACGGTAACCATGTTTATGCCACCAATGTCAGCGGTATTGGTATTCGCTTTTCCTCGGGGAATTATTTTGAAAACCCGGCTTATACGTTTTCGTATAACGCGGTGACGTCGTATGTGGATTGGTTTGGTGGAAAAGTTGAGCTGGTGGTGACCGGCCCGGTAACGTCGGGCGCTTTAACGCCGGGCGTTATCGGAACCGTGGCGCTTCAGGGAAGTGACGGTGTTTATCGTGACGGTCTGACGGTCCAGTTAACTGACGGCACAATTAATGCGCTGGCATGCACGATAACGACGGCGCAGTTGACGTTCCCGATAGGCGATATTCCGGCCTCATCGTTTGGCTCCGTTATTGGAACTACGCCATCCGGCGCCCAAAATACGCAAAATCTGGGGTTAACCTGCAGTGCCGGCACCAATATCAGTGTGTCACTCAGCGGTATGCAAAATCCGGACAGCGCCAATACCAGCGTCATGGCATTAACCGGTCAGGGGAATGCCGGTACGGCAAATGGGGTAGGGGTTCAGCTACTTTATAACGGTTCTCCTTTGGTAATGAACGGTCGCCTGTTATTAAAACAGTCTGCGGGAGGACAGGAGACGCTCCCGTTAACCGCGCGCTATTACCAGACGTTAACCACCGTGGAATCAGGCTCGGCAAATGCGTCAGCCACGCTCACGATAACCTATCAATAACCGGTGAGATGATGAAAATAATTCCCGCGGCGTTGCTTGTGTCGGGTTTACTGTGCGGCAAAGCGCTATGTGCAGACAGCGTAAATATCGGGGTCACCGGAAATATCGTGGCCTCACCCTGCCTGTTTAATAACGGCAATACGAATCTCGATATTAATCTGGGCAATATCCAGGCGAGTAATATGGTGACGCCAGGATCATCCTCAGACCCGGTTACGTTTGATCTGTTATTTACCCAATGTCCGGTGGGGACGCGTAGCGTCACCGCTACCTTTACGGGTACACCCGACCCTGTTGCCGGCGCCGACTATTACATTAACCGCGGTACGGCCACCCACGTGGCGATAGCAATGCGCGAGGCCGGAAGTGGCATACTGAAAGGGAACGGCTCCAGCATGACGGAATATGTCGCCTCAGACCGGACGGCGAAGATGGCCATGCAGGCTGCGGTTATATCCACCGGAGGCAGGGCGACGCCCGGCACCCTCAGCGCAGTGGTGGTCATTACGATGCAATACAATTAAGTCGCGCGGGATTTCACGCGCATTTTTGCTTCCCGTCGGTGTGGTCTATGTTGAATATTTTAATTAGCGAGACGGATTCGTTATTTCAGTCTGGTCTGCAGTATTTTTTTATGGATTTCTTTTGGCGTAATTTTAATGACTGTATTCACTTTGATTATGAAATGACGCCGCATAACGTCAGCACGGCGGATATTATTGTCCTCTCTTTATGCCAGGGAGAAACCCTGACCTGTTTTCCGGAATTACAGTCACGGCAAAAAGGCATTGTGATCGGCTGGGTTGACGATGAGCAACGGTCTACGGCGTCGCAATCCTGTTATCAGGATATTATTTTCATCTCCCGCAGGGCCTCTCTTGACATGATTGGCGAGACGGTAGGGTGTGCGTGGCGTAAAACGCAGTTGAAGGGACATGTGCTGCAGAAAACGTCCTGTTTCGATTGCGAGCATAAAATATTATCACCGCAGCAAATACGCATCGTCATGAACCTGTATAAAGGCTTATCCGTTATGCAGACGGCAGACGCGTTACAGATCGGCTATAAGACCGTTTTTGCGCACAAGTACATGATCATGCAAAAATTTAACCTGCGAAGTGATTATGAGCTTATCGCGCTGCTCAACAGGATGGTGAAGAAAAACGGCACCCCCAATATTTTTCGTGATTCTGTGAGACAGGGTTTCCAGGACCGCCCCTGTCTGGAGGCGTAAAGGCACTTTTATTGATGACAGGAATAACGGAAACAAGTGTTCGGTTATGAAACTTTAGAGTTGCATCTGCAGCATGTTATTTTTACGTTTTATATAACGATTAATTAGCGATGCAAATTCATAAAACCCTGAAACCGATTTTTGTGACCAGGTTCAAGTGTGTGGGGCCGGAATGTTTAATTTCCTGCTGCCGCGGCTGGACAATTTCCATTGATAAAAAAACACATCAAAAATATCTTTCATCAACGCATCCCGGTATCGCTGCAATCGCCAAAGACAATCTGATTCTGCAGCGTAAAGGCAAAGTAAACTATTCCCGTATTAAACTGGATGAAAATGGGGAGTGTCCGTTTATCGATGAAAATAAGCTCTGTATGGTACACCGTGATTTAGGTGAAAGTGCCTTATCGCACACCTGCAGTACTTATCCCCGAAGCTCCACCCGCTATCTGGATGAAACTCGCCACAGCATGACCCTTTCATGTCCGGAAGTGGTCAGGCGGGTTCTCTTCGACCCCGATGCGATGTTATTGCAGGAGCAGGATGAACTGCTGGCCGTTTATAAAACCAATCTGATTGGTCAGCGCCAGTCTATGCCTCAAAGCAGCCAGGTCATTCATCTCCTTGCGTGGAAAATAATCCAGTCGCCAGCGAGGAATGTTGAAGAAAATTTGATGGCGCTGGCTCAGTTGATCCTGACCTTGCAGCATGTGAACTTCGATTTGCACAATCAGTATGAGCAGGTTGAACGCTTTTACGAAGCCTTGCTGGAAGCGTTGCAGAGCGGTAAATCGCTGCTCTCTGAAAGCAATGTCGGGCGATCAAATGCGATGAAATATCTGGCGTTGTCGATCCTCGGCACGAACGTGGCGCGAGATTCTGCACGGGATGGGTATATCAACGAAGGGCATCGGCAAATTGCTGACTTTTTGAATTTCAGCCATGACAGCGATCCCGCCAGGCTGGCGCAGAAATTCGACGCGATTAACCAGCAGTGGGGGAAACTTTGCCAGGAATCCTGTCTGTCAGAGCCGTACGTATTACGCAACTATCTGTTGTACAAACTCTACAGCGGCTATTTCCCGGGTAAGAATACCGCCACCATTATGCGTCAGTTTTATCGCATCGTTCTGGACTTTTTCTACCTGAAAGTTTTCCTGAGCGTCAAATCAATGGATGAACAACTGGACCAGCAGATGGTCATGAAAACCATCGCCAGCTTCTCAGAAAAGACCCTGCACAATCAGACCATTGATGCCCGTATGGATTTTGCTATCGATAAGATTAACGGTGGGGACGACCTCTCGTGCCTGCTGCTCATTGGCTAACGTATAACGAGGCTCGCCGTGGCGAGCCTCTTTTTCCTCAGACGTTCACCGCCGTGATTAACCGCGTCTTCATGGTCTGATAAGACGACGCCGCAAAGTCTTCCGCCCAGCGTTGGTCTTCAATCGCCTCAAGCTTAACCGCACAATACTTGGTTTCTGGGGTTTTGGAGACCGGGTCAAGGTTATCCTGCGTCAGTTCGTTACAGGCGCCAATCCACCACTGGTAAGTCATATAAACCGCACCGGCGTTGATGCGCTCGCTGATGCTGGCACGGGTAATGACTTTGCCCCGACGGGAATGCACCCACACCAGCTGCCCGTCTTTAATGCCCAGGCTGTCCGCATCGAGGGGGTTCATTTGTACACGGCCTGGTTCGTCGGCAAGGCTTTGCAGCGCGGCGCAATTGCCGGTCATTGACCGGCAGGAGTAGTGGCCAACCTCACGCACGGTGCAGAGCACCAGCGGATACGTTTCGTCCGGGATCTCGGCTGGCGCGCGCCAGGCTGCCGCAAAAAGCTGGCCTTTGCCGCTCGGCGTATCGAACTGGTTATCTTTATAGAGATACGGCGTACCCGGGTGATCGAGCGTTGGGCACGGCCATTGCACATGGCCCATTTCACCCATTTTTTCGTATGTCACGCCATAGAACAGCGGACAGAGCTCGCGCATCTCGTCCCAGATCTGCTGGTTGGATACGTAATGCATCGGATAGCCCATTTCGGTAGCAAGCAGGCTGATGATCTCCCAGTCACGTTTCACGTTGCCGCTGGCCTCAATGGCTTTACCGAAACGCTGGAAACCGCGGTCGGCACAGGTAAAGACGCCCCCGTGTTCTCCCCACGATGTGGCAGGTAACAGAACATCCGCCACTTCCGCCGTTTTCGTCATAAAGATGTCCTGAACCACCACAAAATCGAGTGCTTCAAAACCGCGGCGCACCAGCCCCAGATCGGCTTCAGTCTGCAGCGGATCCTCGCCCATGATGTAATAGGCTTTTACCTTGCCTTCCAGCGCAAGGTGAGGGACTTCGGTGATACGCGTTCCAACCTCTTTGTCCATAATCCCGACATCGATTCCCCAGGCAGTGGCGAATTTCTGCCGGACCGCCGGGTCCGTAACGTCCTGATACCCCGGGAACATATTGGGCAGAACGCCCATATCACACGCGCCCTGAACGTTGTTTTGACCACGTACTGGCCCAACGCCGACGGCAGGTCGACCAAGATTTCCGGTCAGCAGCGCCAGGCTGGAGAGACCTTTGACCACGTCTACAGCCTGACCAAACTGCGTTACGCCCATGCCCCACATGACGGTGGCGGAAGGCGCAGCCGCGAACGTCCGCATCGCCTGACGCACATCCCGGGCTGGAATGCCGGTGAGATGTTCGACGTTTTCGGGCGCGTAGTCTTTGACCGTTTCCCGATAAGCGTCAAGCCCTTCGGTAAAGCGCGCGACGTAGTTTTTGTCGTACAGCTCCTCTTCCAGAAGGACATAGCCAAACGCATTGACCAGCGCCATGTTGCTGCCGTTTTTCAGCTGCAGGTGCTGGTCGGCAATGCGTGCGGTTTCAATGCGACGGGGATCGCAGACGATGATTTTCGCGCCATTTTCGCGGGCTTTTAAGACCCGACGGGCGACGATGGGGTGCGAATCGGCGCAGTTATAGCCAAACACCAGCAGACATTTTGAGTTTTCAATATCGTTAATGGAATTGCTCATTGCACCGTTGCCGAGGGTTTCCTGTAACCCGGCAACAGAAGGGCCGTGACAGACGCGCGCGCAGCAGTCCACGTTGTTGGTATTCAGCACCGCACGGGCAAATTTTTGCATCACATAGTTCGTTTCATTCCCTGTTCCCCGGGAGGAACCGGTGGTCATGATGGACCGTGGGCCATACTGCTCTTTTATGCTCCTGAGTTTATGGGCGGTATAGCGGATAGCCTCTTCCCAGGTGACGGGGGTAAAAGCCTCTCCCTTGTGGTAGCGGATCATGGGCTGAGTCAGACGGGGGGTAAGCAGACGCGTATCGTTCAGGAAGTCCCAGCCATAAAAACCTTTCAGGCACAGGGTGCCCTGGTTTGTTACGCCTTCGGCCGCTTCGGCACGGAGGATACGGTTATTTTCGACGACAAGGTTTAATTTGCAGCCTGCACCACAGTAGGGGCAGACGCTGGCGATTTTTTTCATCAATAACAGACCTGTTAAGAAATGAAGCAAAGTTGACTGGGTAGCCCAGTCCCGTAAACGGGAGTAAGCAGGAACCATGCCACATTTACTTTGTAGGTTTTACAGGGTGTTATACGAGGAGGGAACGTGTCATCGTCAGCCCGATCGTCAGTTTTGACGATGACACGTTAGTATTCACAGAGGGGAGGGTTTTTAGAGATCGTCCATGGTGTGACCCACAACGATTTCCAGGGTCTTACGAATGACATCTGCCTGCACAACGTCGTTTGTGGATTCCAGCGTCTGGATCAGCCACAAAATGATCGCTTTGTTGGACAGGTGTCCTTCAGAAGCCAGAACACAGCGTACTGCAGTAGAAAAAACAGCGGACTCTTCAGCAAAACGATCGCCTGCGTGACGGAAATATTCCGACAGCGCGCTTTCTAAAAAAGCGGAATGGTATTCGGGTTGAAGCTGAATATTTTGTCTCATTTGTTCTCACCGTAGCTGTAAAATTGCAGTCAATGTATTTTCCTGGGATCGGACGGTTTTCCATTTCCAAATAACGGCACTACATTGTCTCTTTTAACGTTGAGAGATCCCTCTCTATCGGTTCGTCCTTGCGCGGTTCTGCGACGTTTCAGGGCGATGTTGTTTGAACCGATGTCGGCAATCACCATCGCAAGTGTCTCCCGCCGCTGGGGATCCTTTTCATGCGCTTTCATATCCCGCAGACGCTGAACCAGAGCTTCGGTTGTGACGGGGCCTCGCTCTTTCAAAAGAGAAAGAACGGCTTCACCGATAAGCTGGTCAATCAGTCGGTCTGCATCACTGCTGTTCATAACATTACCGTTCGAAAAGCAGACCAAGCAGCATGTGGTAATGCTGTTCCTCTTCAGGCCCATCGGCCTTTTCGAGGCGGCTTAAGAGTTTGGTACAGAGCGATTTGCGATTCAGATTTCGCCCGTCGCTAAGAATCTCAACCACGACCTGACCGAGCGTCTCCTGTTGGGTAGGAAGCGCGGCTTTCTCGAAGTAGTGCGCGATCGCTGCTGCTGAATCTGTGACATAATCCTTCTGCTGCATGTTTCGCTCCTGTAAAAAAATGTAATCACTAACGTTACATTTAAGGTATACATAATTTCCAAATCTGTACATAGAAAATGTACAATTTTTTAAAATAATTGTGATATATTTTATAAATTCTATATTTATCAGGTGGTTGAGTCATAAAAATGAAGCATTTCCGTTACAGAATATATTGTACAATACCCACCATGATGGATAAGTTGTACAACGCAGGAAACGGATGCGTTAGGTGCCGTAAATGGTTGAGATGTAAATTATTTGTCACGTAATTAATATGCTATAACAGATGTTTACCGACGTGTTTTTGTGGCCAACCCCTAACCCCCTTCAGGATAAGCATGCTTACAACCATCATATACCGCAGTCATATCTGCGAGGACGTTCCAGTGAAAGCGCTGGAAAACATGGTAGCTGCTGCAAATAGTAAAAACCGGCAATCCAATGTCACGGGGATCTTGCTGTTTAACGGCACGCATTTTTTTCAGTTGCTCGAAGGCCCAGCGGAAAACGTTTCATCCATTTACGAGCAGATTTGCCAGGACACGCGCCACCATAACGTGGTGGAGCTGATGCGCGATCACGGCCCCTCCCGACGCTTCGGCAAGGTTGGCATGGAGCTTTTTGACTTGCGTCAGTTCGACAGGGAAGAGGTGCTTCAGCAGGTTCTCGACAAAGGCACCAGCAGGTATCAACTGACATATAGCGATCGCGCCCTGCAGTTTTTCCGCACCTTCGTGGAGGCCACGGAGAAAGCCAACTATTTTGAACTGCCGCCTGCAGATGCCTGGGATTTCATCCCGGAAGAGACGCATTTATCGGCGCAACCGGAGGTGGTGGCTAAAGGCGCGGATTGCAGCTTTGCGTTCCAGCCTATCGTGGATCCGTTTATGCAGCAGGTCGTCTCCTGGGAGGCCTTGATCCGCACGCCCACCGGTGAATCGCCCGGAACCTATTTTGCCCAAATTCCTCGAGAAGAGGTGTACGCCTCTGATTTGAAAAGCAAGCAGGTTGCGCTCTCCATGGCGAGCGCTCTGGGATTACAGGATCAGACATTATCCATTAACCTGCTGCCCATGACGCTGGTCAACGTGCCTGGCGCCGTGGATTTCCTGCTGACGGCCATTGACGCGAATGGCTTTGTGCCGGAGCAGATTGTGGTGGAATTCACCGAGAGCGAAGCGATTTCCCGTTTTGAAGAGTTTACCCATTCGGTCAGGCAGCTAAAAAGTGCCGGTATCAGCGTAACCATCGATCACTTTGGTGCCGGTTTTGCCGGTCTGCAGTTACTGGCGCAATTCCAGCCTGACAGAATTAAGATTAACCGCGATCTGGTCGCGAATGTGCACAAAAGCGGCCCGCGGCAGGCCATCATTCAGGCGATTATCACCTGCTGTTCCTCGCTGGAGATCCAGTTCTGTGCCGTCGGCGTTGAGAAGCCTGAAGAGTGGATGTGGCTGGAGTCTGCAGGCATTTCCCAGTTCCAGGGGCACCTGTTTGCCAGCCCGCGTCACGGGGGAATTCCGGCGATCGCGTGGCCAGAGAAGAAGTTTGAATTTTGAGAAAGCTGTACATAAACCTGCAAGCTTGACTGTACGCGCGGCAAAATTTGTACAACAATACATTAACGGGTGAAGGAACTTGTATACCCTTCACCCGCTCAAAAAGAGGCCTTAGTTATACAAATGGTTTGTACAATCTGATAAGGTTGGTCTGGTTGGGTATGGAAGTTCTAAGCGTGAGGGAGTTAATGGCCTATTACAGTATCGGCGAAGTGGCCGAACGATGCGGTATCAACCCCGTTACGCTGCGTGCCTGGCAGCGCCGTTATGGATTGTTGAAGCCGCAGCGAAGCGAAGGGGGCCATCGTCAGTTTGACGATGAAGATATCCTGCGTATTGAAGAGATCAAACGCCTGATGAAAAGCGGCGTTTCGGTCGGCAAAGTCAAAGGCTTGCTGGAAAACAAAGAAGTGATGACTCAGGGTAACTGGGCATCAATCCAGGAAGAGATGATGACGGTTTTGCGTTATGCCAGCCCGGCAAAGCTGCGCGCCAAAATAGGCGAATTCCGCCGCGATCACGCGATGGATGCGCTTATCGATAATATTATTTCTCCCGTTCGTCAGCGAATGAATCAGGATCAAAATACGGTGCGTCATATGGCGAGCCTGCTTGACGGTGTGCTGATAGAATTTGCTGTCGCAAGCCTGGCGGAGTCACGTAAGAAAGCCGGTAAAGATGCTCTGCTTATTGGCTGGGAGTGCGATGACCGGACCCACCTGTGGCTTGAGGCTGCGCGTCTGGCACAGAAGGGGTGGCATATTGATGTGCTGGCCGACCCGATTGATTCCCCTCGTCCGGAACTTTTTCCTGGGCAAAGAATTTTCGTCTGGACCGGTAAAGCGCCGACGCCGCGTCAGCAGGAACTGCTTGACCACTGGCGTGAACAGGGTTTTGTTGTCTCCTTTCATCATTAATTTCCGCAGGCCTTGAAGGCCTTTTTTTTTGCCCGTCGTTTCTCTGGATAAAATCTATCTTAAAAATAGGCATTTCCGATGCATATTTTACTTTTCCCCTTTACTCCGCTTTTCTGATTCGATAACCCATTATTTTTCAAAGTATTGCACAATTAAATCCATCCCGCCCGCATCCGCTGACAGGGTCTATGCTTAATAAAAGTATGCAAAAAGGGCGATTTAGCCCAATGCCCCTGCTGACAGAGGGTTGAAGTGATAATCGTTATCACTAACATGGTGTTATGCCCTGGGGCTTATTAGATGAGGTGGACCTATGGAACTGCATTCAGAAACCTTCAATCCTGCCGACTTCGCCTGGCGTGGCTTAACGCTCACGCCAGCGGCGGCGGCACATATTCACGAACTTGTGGCGAAAAAGCCAGAGATCCTCGGCGTGCGCCTGGGGGTGAAACAGACCGGCTGCGCAGGATTCGGTTACGTGCTCGATACCGTCACAGAACCCGAGAAAGATGATCTGGTATTCGAAACTGACGGCGCAAAATTGTATGTCGCCCTGCAGGCCATGCCGTTTATTGACGGCACGGAAGTGGACTACGTACGTGAAGGTTTAAACCAGTTATTCAAATTTCATAACCCGAAAGCCCAGAACGAATGTGGGTGCGGCGAAAGCTTTGGGGTATAGGCGGTACTATGTCTCGTAATACTGAAGCAACGAGTGATGTTAACACCTGGAGCGGCGGCCACCTTAATTATAAAGAGGGGTTCTTTACTCAGCTGCAGACCGATGAACTGGCGAAAGGCATCAATGAAGATGTCGTCAGGGCGATCTCGGCCAAACGCAATGAACCTGAGTGGATGCTTGAGTTTCGTCTGAGCGCCTTCCGGGCGTGGCTGGAAATGGAAGAACCTCACTGGCTGAAAGCGCATTATGACAAGCTGAACTATCAGGATTACAGCTACTACTCTGCGCCATCCTGCGGGAGTTGCGACGATACCTGCGCCTCACAGCCTGGCGCGGTGCAGCAAACCGGTGCGGACAACAGCTTCCTGAGCAAAGAAGTGGAAGAGGCATTTAACCAGCTGGGTGTGCCCGTTCGTGAAGGGAAAGATGTGGCGGTGGACGCCATTTTTGACTCCGTCTCAGTGGCGACAACCTACCGTGAAAAACTGGCAGAGCAGGGGATTATTTTCTGCTCCTTCGGCGAAGCGATTCACGAGCACCCTGAGCTGGTGAAAAAGTACATCGGCACCGTGGTGCCAAGTAACGATAACTTTTTTGCCGCGCTTAATGCGGCGGTAGCGTCTGATGGCACCTTTATCTACGTGCCAAAAGGCGTTCGCTGCCCGATGGAGTTGTCGACCTATTTCCGTATCAACGCGGAAAAAACCGGTCAGTTCGAACGCACCATTCTGGTGGCCGATGAAGGCAGCTACGTCAGTTACATTGAAGGGTGCTCCGCACCGGTCCGTGACAGCTACCAGCTTCACGCCGCGGTGGTTGAAGTCATCATCCATAAAGATGCCGAGGTGAAATACTCCACGGTGCAGAACTGGTTCCCGGGCGATGGCAACACCGGCGGTATTCTGAACTTCGTGACCAAGCGTGCGCTGTGCGAAGGCGAAAACAGCAAAATGTCCTGGACCCAGTCGGAAACCGGCTCTGCGATCACCTGGAAATACCCGAGCTGTATTCTGCGTGGGGATAACTCGATCGGTGAGTTCTACTCCGTGGCGCTGACCAGCGGCCATCAGCAGGCAGATACGGGTACCAAGATGATCCACATCGGTAAAAACACCCGGTCGACCATTATTTCCAAAGGCATCTCCGCCGGGCACAGTCAGAACAGCTATCGTGGGCTGGTCAAAATCATGCCGACGGCCACCAATGCCCGAAACTTTACCCAGTGTGACTCAATGTTAATTGGCGCAGACTGCGGGGCACACACCTTCCCGTACGTTGAATGCCGTAACAATACCGCCCAGCTTGAGCACGAGGCGACGACGTCACGTATTGGGGAAGATCAGCTCTTCTACTGCCTGCAGCGCGGGATCAGTGAGGAGGATGCCATCTCAATGATTGTGAACGGCTTCTGTAAGGATGTGTTCTCTGAACTGCCGCTGGAATTTGCCGTTGAAGCCCAGAAACTCCTCGCCATTAGTCTTGAACACAGCGTCGGTTAAGGAAAGCACATGTTAAGTATTAAAGATTTACAGGTTAGCGTGGAAGACAAAGAGATCCTGCGTGGTCTCAATTTTGACGTCAAACCGGGTGAAGTCCACGCCATTATGGGGCCCAATGGCTCCGGGAAAAGTACGCTCTCCGCGACGCTGGCAGGACGCGAAGATTACGAAGTGACCCACGGGTCGGTCGAGTTTAACGGCAAAGATTTGCTGGAGATGTCGGTGGAAGAGCGGGCCGGTGAAGGTATCTTTATGGCCTTCCAGTATCCGGTGGAGATCCCGGGGGTGAGTAACCAGTTCTTTCTGCAAACGGCGCTGAACGCGGTACGTAAATATCGCGGACTGGAAGCGCTGGACCGCTTTGATTTCCAGGACCTGATGGAAGAGAAGATTAAGTTGCTGAAAATGCCGGAAGACCTGCTGACCCGCTCGGTCAACGTCGGTTTTTCAGGCGGTGAGAAAAAGCGTAACGACATTCTGCAGATGGCGGTCCTTGAGCCTGAACTGTGTATTCTGGATGAGACCGACTCCGGTCTGGATATTGATGCCCTGAAGATTGTCGCCGATGGGGTGAACTCCCTGCGCGACGGCAAACGCGCGTTCATCATCGTCACTCACTACCAGCGTATTCTGGATTACATCAAGCCGGATTACGTCCATGTGCTTTACCAGGGGCGTATTGTGAAATCCGGTGATTTCACGCTGGTTAAACAACTGGAGGAGCAGGGTTATGGCTGGCTTACCGAACAGCAGTAATGCGCTCCAGCAGTGGCACCGTCTGTTTGAAGCGCAGGGCAATACGCGCTCGGAACAGGCGCAACAGCACCTGCAGCAGATGCTGCGTCTCGGTTTGCCGTCACGCAAGCAGGAGAACTGGAAATACACGCCGCTTGATGGCCTGCTGAACGGCGAGTTTGTCTCCCGCCTGGCAGACATCAGCCCGGCGCAGCGTGATGCCCTGGCATTGACCGTGGATGCCGTGCGTCTGGTCTTCGTCGATGGTCAGTTCCGCCCTGAGCTGAGTGACAGCACCCAGGACTGTGGATTTGAGATTGCCATTAACGATGACCGTCAGAGCCTAAGCACCCCGGTACAGCCCGAGGTCTTCCTGCATCTCACCGAGAGCCTGGCGCGGAGCGTGACGCATATTCGCGTTAAGCGTAACCAGCGTCCGGTAAAACCGCTGCTGCTGATGCACATCACCCAGGGAGCAGACGGCGACGAGATCAACACTGCTCACTACCGCCACCATCTTGAGCTGGCGGAAGGGGCGGAGGCCACGGTGATTGAGCATTACGTCAGCCTCAACGAGGCCCGGCACTTTACCGGGGCGCGTTTGACAATGCATGTTGCCGCCAATGCCCAACTTCACCATATCAAACTGGCGTTTGAAAACCCGCAGAGCCACCACTTTGCGCATAACGACATGCTGCTTGGACAAGATGCCGCGGCATACAGCCACAGCTTTTTGCTGGGCGGCGCGGTACTGCGCCATAACACCAGCACGCAGCTTAACGGCGAGAATACAACGCTTCGCATCAACAGCCTGGCGATGCCGGTTAAAACGCAAGTGTGCGATACACGCACCTGGCTTGAGCACAACAAAGGTTACTGTAACAGTCGCCAGCTGCACAAAACCATTGTCAGCGACAAAGGGCGGGCGGTGTTTAACGGCCTGATTAACGTGGCGCAGCACGCGATTAAAACCGACGGGCAGATGACCAACAACAACCTGTTATTAGGACGCCTGGCGGAAGTGGACACCAAACCACAGCTTGAAATCTATGCTGATGACGTGAAGTGCAGCCATGGCGCGACGGTCGGGCGAATTGATGACGAACAGATGTTCTATTTACGCTCCCGCGGTATCGACCAGCAGGCGGCGCAGCAAATGATTATCTATGCGTTTGCCGCTGAACTGACGGAAGCGCTGCACGATGGCCTGTTAAAACAGCAGGTGCTGGCCCGTATCGGGCAGCGTCTGCCTGGAGGCGAAGCATGAGTTTTCCCGTAGAGAAAGTACGGGCAGATTTTCCGGTTCTGACCCGTGAAGTGAACGGTCTGCCCCTGGCGTATCTGGACAGTGCGGCCAGCGCGCAGAAACCGAATCAGGTGATCGAAGCGGAAGCGGAATTCTACCGCCACGGTTATGCTGCCGTGCACCGGGGGATCCACACCCTGAGTGCGGAGGCGACCCAGCGTATGGAAAATGTGCGTACCCAAATCGCCGCTTTCCTCAATGCACGCTCGCCAGAGGAACTGGTGTTTGTGCGTGGTACCACCGAGGGGATCAACCTTGTTGCCAACAGCTGGGGCAACGCGCAGCTCCACGCGGGGGATAACATCATCATCACCCAGATGGAGCACCATGCCAATATCGTGCCGTGGCAGATGCTCTGTGAGCGTGTCGGTGCGCAACTGAGGGTGATCCCATTGAACGTTGATGGCACCCTGCAGCTTGAGCAACTTGACGCGTTGCTGGATACGCGTACGCGGCTGGTGGCCGTGACCCAGGTTTCTAACGTGCTGGGAACCGAGAACCCGGTGGCAGCGATTATTGAGAAAGCCCACCAGGCTGGCGCGAAGGTGCTGATTGATGGTGCGCAGGCGGTCATGCACCACGCGGTCGACGTCCAGGCGCTGGACTGCGATTTCTACGTCTTCTCCGGGCACAAGCTCTATGGGCCGACCGGGATTGGCGTGCTGTACGTGAAAGAAGATATTCTGCAGGCGATGCCACCGTGGGAAGGGGGCGGCTCGATGATTGCGACCGTCAGTCTCTCAGAGGGGACCACCTACGCACGCGCACCGTGGCGCTTTGAAGCTGGCACGCCGAATACCGGCGGGATTATCGGGCTGGGGGCAGCCATCTCCTATGTTACGTCTGTTGGCCTTGACGCGATTCAGGAGTACGAACACCTGCTGATGCACTACGCGCTGCAGGAGCTTGCCAGCGTACCGGCGCTGACCCTGTACGGCCCGGCGGACCGCCAGGGGGTGATTGCGTTCAATCTGGGTAAACACCATGCATACGATGTGGGCAGTTTCCTCGATAATTACGGCGTGGCCGTTCGCACCGGACACCACTGTGCTATGCCGTTGATGGCGTTTTACCAGGTGCCGGCGATGTGCCGCGCATCGCTGGTGATGTACAACACAACGGAAGAGGTCGACAGGCTGGTGGCGGGGCTTAAACGCATTCACCAGTTGCTGGGCTAACGGAGAGGCGAAAGATGGCAGATTTGCCGGATAAAGAAAAATTACTGCGTAACTTCGGGCGTTGCGCAAACTGGGAAGAGAAGTACCTCTATATCATTGAACTGGGCCAGCGTTTACCGCCGCTCA
Source organism: Enterobacter sp. BNK-18 (assembly GCF_047456135.1). NCBI lineage: Bacteria > Pseudomonadati > Pseudomonadota > Gammaproteobacteria > Enterobacterales > Enterobacteriaceae > Enterobacter > Enterobacter sp. BNK-18. Next base: position 1,113,872 of record NZ_CP179899.1, read on the forward strand.
GCGAAGAGGCACACAACCCGGAAAATATTATTCAGGGCTGTCAGAGCCAGGTCTGGATTGTGATGGAGCAGACGCGCGACGGCGTGATCGAATTACAGGGCGACAGTGATGCCGCTATTGTGAAAGGGCTTATTGCGGTGGTATTTATTCTCTATCACCAGATGTCAGCGCAGGATATTGTCGCTTTTGATGTCCGCCCGTGGTTTGAAAAAATGGCCCTGACCCAACACCTCACCCCGTCCCGTTCCCAGGGGCTGGAAGCGATGATTCGCGCCATCCGCGCCAAAGCTGCAATCCTTAGCTAGACTTACAGAACAGCATTCATTCTGTTTCGCGAGGTGGTTCCCGCCTCGCTGGTTTTTCAGCTTTCTGGCATCCGGCCAGTGAATAAGGAATCTCAGCATGAAGCGCGCGTCTCTAATAACTCTATTACTCCTGGGTTCGCTCGGTGCTCTTAATTCGGCCCGCGCGATGGATTACCCGTTGCCGCCCGCAGGCAGCCGTCTGATTGGGCAAAATCAAACCTACACGATACAGGAAGGGGATAATAAACTTCAGACCATCGCTCGCCGGTTTAATACTGCCGCACAGCTTATCCTTGAAGCCAATAATACTATTGCGCCGGTAAACCCTGCGCCGGGGACGGTGATCACGATCCCTTCGCAGATGCTGTTGCCCGACACGCCCCGTGAGGGGATTGTCGTGAACCTGGCGGAGCTGCGGCTTTACTACTTCCCGCCGGGCGAAAACATTGTTCAGGTTTTCCCGCTCGGCATTGGGCAACTGGGACTGGAAACGCCGGTCACCACCACCCGGGTCAGCCAAAAGATCCCTAATCCTACCTGGACCCCAACACCGGGCATCAGAGCGCGCTCTCTGGAGCAGGGCATCAAATTACCGCCCGTGGTCCCGGCCGGGCCAAATAACCCGCTAGGACGCTTTGCATTGCGTTTAGGCGTGGGTCGCGGGGAATACCTGATCCACGGCACCAGCGCACCGGACAGCGTCGGCCTGCGGGTCAGCTCCGGCTGTATGCGCATGAACGCGCCGGATATCAAAGCGCTGTTTGAGCAGGTGCGGGTCGGCACGCGGGTGCAAATCATTAATGAGCCGGTGAAGTTCTCCGTCGAGCCTGACGGTAAACGCTATATTGAAGTGCATCGTCCGCTGGCGCAGGTTGAGGGTGAAAACCCCCAGATGACACCCATTTCGCATTCCGCAGACTTTGCGACGTTTGTCTCGCAGTCAGGAAGTGATAAAGCGCTTATCGATAAAGCCTTGTCACGCCGCGCGGGGATCCCGGTAGCCGTGTCGGCCGATAACGGCGCGTCAGCGCGTCAGAACGTGTTGTCAGTACAGAACAGTCGGATATCCGCTGCGGTCGCGGAAGATGACGGTGAGAAGGTGACGCAGTAGGGGTTTGACGCAGACAAAAAAAATGGCGCACAATGTGCGCCATTTTATTAACAGGTACTATTACTTACGGTATTTAGTAGCCTGGTTGTCCAGACGCTGGTTAGCGCGAGCTGCGTCGTCTTTAGCAGCCTGAACGTCGGAACGCATTGCGTTCACGTCGTTGCTCAGCTGGTCAACTTTAGCGTTCAGAGTCTGAACGTCAGAAGACAGCTGATCGATTTTAGCGTTGCTGGAGCAACCAGCCAGCAGAGTAGAACCCAGGATTACCGCGCCCAGTACCAGTTTAGTACGATTCATTATTAATACCCTCTAGATTGAGTTAATCTCCATGTAGCGTTACAAGTATTACACAAAGTTTTTTAGGTTGAGAATATTTTTTTGATGGGAATACGCCTATTTTTGATCGTTCGCTCAAAGAAGCATCGAATCGGCCCTTTTTTGGCAAAAAGCTCTGTAAAAAAAGGCATTTTTCATCGGATTCATCTTAGATAATTCACAATTAAATAGAGAAACCCGATTTGCTTTTTGAATGACTTTGGCTAATGCATGAAATAAAAAAAGCGTCCCGGAGGACGCTTTTTATGAAAATTAATTCGTTCGGGAATTATTACAGCACGTGAACAGATGCTGTGTTGGTGGTTCCGCTTGGTACCAGCGCACCAGAAACCATGACCACAACGTCGCCTTTCTGTGCCAGGCCGCTTTCCAGCGCCAGCGCTTTACCCTGAATGTAGAAATCGTCGGTAGACGCGATTTCTTTCACCAGATGCGCAACCACGCCTTTGCTCAGCACCAGCTGACGGGCAGTGGTTTCGTTGGTGGTCAGCGCCAGGATCGTCGCGTCCGGGAAGTATTTACGGACTGCGCGAGCAGATTTACCGCCCTGGGTGGCAACCACAATCAGAGGCGCTTCCAGTTTCTCAGCGGTTTCTACCGCACCGCGGCAGACTGCTTCGGTAATACGCAGTTTGCGGCTGTCGTTGTTGAAGTCCAGACGGCTGGTCATCACGCGGTCAGTACGTTCGCAAATGGTCGCCATGATGCCAACGGCTTCCAGCGGGTATTTACCTTTCGCGGATTCGCCGGACAGCATGACTGCATCGGTACCGTCGAGGATGGCGTTAGCCACGTCGCCAGCTTCTGCGCGGGTTGGGCGTGGGTTTTTGATCATGGAATCCAGCATCTGCGTTGCGGTGATAACCACTTTACGCGCGCGAACACACTTCTCGATCATCATCTTCTGCGCGAAGATAACTTCTTCAACCGGGATTTCAACACCCAGGTCACCACGTGCAACCATGATGCCGTCTGATGCTTCGAGGATTTCGTCGAAGTTGTTCAGGCCTTCCTGGTTTTCGATTTTGGAGATGATCTGGATCTTCTCGCCGCCGTGCGCTTTCAGGTGCTCACGGATTTCAACCACGTCGGAACGTTTACGAATGAAGGATGCCGCAACGAAGTCGACGCCTTGCTCGCAACCGAAGATCAGGTCTTGTTTGTCTTTTTCAGCCAGGGCTGGCAGCGCGATGGAAACGCCTGGCAGGTTAACGCCTTTGTTTTCACCCAGGTCGCCGTTGTTCAGCACTTTACAGATAACCTTGTTACCTTCGATGGCGGTCACTTCCATGCCGATCAGACCATCGTCTACCAGCACGGTGTTGCCAACGGACAGGTCGCTGGTGAAACCTTCATAGGTGACCGCAACGATTTCGTTGTTACCGACAACAGTCTTGTCAGTGGTGAAGGTGAAGGTCTGGCCGGCTTTCAGAGAGACGTCGTTACCGCCTTCCAGTTTGATGGTGCGGATTTCTGGACCTTTGGTATCCAGCAGGATGGCTGCTTTTTTACCGGTCTTGCTCATCACGTTGCGCAAGTTCTGGATACGCTGACCGTGTTCAGCATAGTCACCGTGGGAGAAGTTCAGACGCATAACGTTCATGCCGGCGTCCAGCATTTTGCTCAGCATCTCTTCAGATTCGGTTTTCGGGCCGATAGTACAAACAATTTTCGTCTTTTTCATGACAGTCTTAGTCTTTAAGTTGGGAAGGATATGGAAATCTCGCTCCGGGGGCGCACCGCCGCGGAGTCAAACCTGTGTTGCAAAAGAGTATATGACACGCACTAAGGATAGGAGACATCAAATGAGCGTGCAGAAGAAAGTGTGCCTGAGTGACAGCCCAACGAAGGAGAGGAGTAGTTGTACGTTGTTTTTTGTATTCCAAGCGCTGAAACCATTCACCAGGGATTAGGCGCGCATTATACGCTGATTTTAAGATAAAAGGAAAATGAAAACAGCGTTTCAAAAATAATCTGTGCAGATCCACATGAGATTGTTATCAAGGCGTTAAGGTTAGATGACATCTTATCGCGGCAGGTGCGTGACCTGCCGCGTTTTGCTTAGTTTTTCAGCGCCTGGCTGAGGTCGGCAATCAGATCTTTGGCATCTTCAATGCCCACGGACAGGCGAATCAGCTGCGGTACTATGCCGTTGGCCAGCCGCTGTTCAAGCGGAATCGAAGCGTGAGTCATGCTGTAAGGCTGGCTGACCAGACTTTCCACGCCACCCAGGCTTTCGGCGAGGGTGAATAATTTCAGTGCGCGGATCACCTCTGTGGCCCGTTGCGCATCGCCTTTCACCACCAGAGAAATCATGCCGCCCGGCAGCGCCATCTGCGTGCGGGCAAGCGAATATTGCGGGTGTGATTCCAGCCCAGGATAAAATACCTTTTCGACCTGCGGCTGTTGCTCCAGCCATTGCGCAATGGCCAGCGCGTTGGTGCTGTGCTTTTCTACCCGCAGCGACAGCGTACGAATACCGCGCAGCGTCAGGAAGCTGCTAAACGGATCCAGTACACCGCCGACCGCGTTCTGCAGGTAGGCAAGCTTGTCCGCCAGCGCGGCGTTATTTCCCACAACCGCCAGTCCGGCGACCACGTCCGAGTGACCATTCAGGTATTTGGTGGCAGAGTGCACGACGATGTCGAAACCCGTTTCCAGCGGGCGATGGATGATGGGCGACGCGAAGGTATTATCGGCCACGCTGATGACGTGATGACGACGGGCGATGTCGGCGATAGCCGCCAGATCCGCCAGTTTAAGCAACGGATTGGTTGGCGTTTCAACCCATACCATCCGCGTATCCGGCCGAATGGCGGCTTCAAGACCGGCCAAATCGTCCGGCTTGACCCAGCTCACCTGCAGGCCGGTGCTACGTTTGCGCACGTTTTCAATCAGGCGCCAGGTCCCGCCGTAGACATCGTCAATGGCGACGATATGGCTGTCTTTATCCAGCAGTTCAAGCACGGTAGAGATGGCGGCGAGGCCGGAAGCGAAGGCATAGCCGCGGGTCCCGCCTTCCAGTTCGGCGATGGCGGTTTCCAGCGCATGGCGGGTCGGGTTGCCGCTGCGCGAATATTCATAGCCGGTGTGCTCGCCGGGTGACGGTTGCGCAAACGTGGAGGTGGCGTAAATCGGGGGCATGACCGCGCCATGCCGATCGTTAAACTCACCGCTGTGTACGCTCAGGGTTGCCAGATTTTTCATCATGTATTCCTTTATTGCTGAAGACGGTTGCGCCAGGCGGTAAGAACATCGCTGCGCGTAATCAGGCCCAGGAAGCGGTCATTGTCATTAATGACCGCCACCAGACCGCGATCGAAAATGGCGTTCAGGGCGCTTTCCGGGGCGTTTTTATCGAGGAACTCCACCTGACGGGTCATTGCCGCGGTCACGGGAAGCGAGAAGCGGTCGCCATCGCCACCGATATGGCGCAGAAGATCCCACTCGTCGATGATGCCCACGACCTGGCCGTTCTCCAGGACCGGCAGCTGGGAGATGTCATACAAACGCATCCGCGCCAGTACGGTGGAGAGGGTGTCATCCGGCGCGGCGGTGACGGTTGCGCCTTCATCGTGGCGCAGGGCAATGTAGTCGGAGAGATCGCCAGCCTGCGGCCGGGAGATCAAACCCTGCTGGCGCATCCAGTCATCGTTGAACATCTTTGAGAGATATTTGTTGCCACTGTCGCAGGCGAAGGTCACAACCCGTTTCGGGGTGGTCTGGGCCTGGCAATATTTCAGCGCAGCCGCCAGCAGGGTGCCGCTGGAGGAGCCTGCCAGGATGCCTTCCGTTTTCAGCAGCTCGCGGGCGGTGGTGAAAGCTTCGCGATCGGTGATGCGCCAGGCACGATTCACCCCTTCGATGTGTGCCAGCGGGGGAATAAAGTCTTCACCAATCCCCTCAACCAGCCACGAACCCGCATCCTGATAGCGTCCCGTTTCTACCTGATCGGCCAGGACCGAACCGGCCGGGTCGGCCAGTACAAATTCAGTCTGCGGTGAGTGCTCAGCGAACCACGCCTGTAGCCCACCCAGCGTCCCGCCAGACCCCACGCCGACGACGATGGCGTCAATCTTACCGTCAAGCTGTTCATACAATTCAGGCGCGGTGGTGGTGCGGTGCGCCAGCGGGTTGGCTTCGTTATTAAACTGATCGATGTAATACGCCCCCGGCAGTTCATTCGCCAGACGTTGCGCGTAATCCTGATAGTAGGCAGGGTGGCCCTTATTGACATCGGAGCGGGTCAGTACCACCTGAGCCCCCAGTGCCCGCAGGTGGAAAATCTTCTCGCGGCTCATTTTGTCTGGCACCACCAGGATCAGCGAATAGCCTTTCTGCGCGGCGATCAAGGCCAGGCCAAGACCGGTATTTCCCGCCGTCGCCTCAATGATGGTACCGCCTGGCTGCAGCTGACCGTTGCGCTCCGCTTCGTTAATCATCGACAGTGCAACGCGGTCTTTAATCGAACCGCCCGGGTTCTGGTTTTCCAGCTTCAGAAACAACGAGCAGAGAGCGGTATCAAGCTTATGCAGCTGGATAAGCGGGGTGTGGCCAATCAGTTCGGTGACGGAGTGGTAAATCGTCATGGTGTTTTCCTTTCAGGAGGTCATGACAGGATGATAGGGCGGGGAAATTAACCCCTTAAAGAATCCTTCACTCCGTTTTAGAACAGAAAAGAATATAAATGCCGTTTTTGGATGGAGGGATAGCAAGACGTAAAGTGCTCTGGATGTGAGGATGGCTATATCAGTCAAAAATGCTGAAAAATTAACCGTTTTCATCAGGTGATGAACCACTGATATGCACATGCCAGATAATCATTTCTGAAATTGGTCTAAATGCCTGCCGGTACGAAAATCGCTATTTATTCCTGCAAGTTATAACAAATTCCTTTTTGTTCATTTAAAAGGTGATAACGCCTGTTTACTATCATTTGGACATCCATACTGCTAAACCGCCATGCGCGGGACGGATTACACATAAGAATGATTGTACTCAGCAATATTTCGAAGGTTTTTGACAACGGGAAGGTTGCACTCACTGCCGTTGATAACGTCAATTTGACGATAGAGCAGGGGCAGATATACGGCATTATCGGTTACAGCGGCGCGGGTAAAAGTACTCTTATTCGTTTGCTGAATGGACTGGAAAAACCCACTCGCGGCAGTGTGACCATCAACGGACAGGACATTTCTGCCGCAAAGGGCGAAGCACTGCGCCAGGCGCGTCTGAAGATCAGCATGGTCTTCCAGCACTTCAATCTGCTTTGGTCGCGCACGGTGAGTGAGAATATCGCGTTCTCAATGCAAATCGCCGGTGTGCCAAAAGCCAACATTAAGGCCCGCGTGGCCGAACTGGTCGATCTCGTTGGGCTGAAGGGACGCGAGAACGCCTATCCCTCGCAGCTGAGTGGCGGGCAAAAACAGCGTGTGGGGATTGCACGTGCATTGGCCAATAACCCCGACGTATTGCTTTGCGATGAAGCCACGTCAGCCCTCGATCCGCAGACCACCGATCAAATCCTCGATCTGCTGCTGGACATTAACCGCCGCTTCAGGCTGACCATTGTGCTGATCACGCACGAGATGCACGTGGTGCGCAAAATTTGCGACCGCGTGGCGGTGATGGAGAACGGCAAAGTGGTGGAGGAGGGGGAGGTGCTGAGCGTCTTTACCCGTCCGCAGCAGCCTATCACTCAGCAGTTTGTCCGCCAGGTGAGCCAGTATGCCGAGGAAGAGACGTTTAATACGGAGCTGGCAGCGGACCTTGAAGGTAGCGTCATCAGGTTGACCTTTACGGGCCACAGCACCCATAAGCCGATCGTGGGCGAGCTGACTCTGCGCTACGGCCTGCCGTTTAACATTCTGCACGGAAAAATGACCCAAACGGCCCACGGCGTATTTGGGCAACTCTGGGTACACGTCGTGGCATCGGATGAACAACTGAGCAATATCCTCGCCGACCTGAAGCACAGCGATATTGAAGGCGAGGTAATTAAACATGGCTGAGACGCTTTTTCCTCATCTGAAGTGGGAGCAACTCTGGGCGGCGACGCTGGAAACGCTGTACATGACTGCCCTTTCCGGCGTGGCAACCTTTGTTCTTGGGATCGTCCTTGGCCTGGCGCTGTTTTTAACCGCGCGCGGCGGGTTGTTCCACAACCGCGCGGTCTACAGCGTGATTTCAATTGTGGTGAACGTGTTTCGTTCTATCCCGTTCATCATTCTGATTGTGCTGTTGATCCCGTTCACGAAAACCCTTGTCGGCACCATTCTTGGCGCAAACGCGGCGCTGCCGGCTCTGATTGTCGGTGCGGCACCGTTCTACGCACGCCTGGTCGAAATTGCCCTGCGTGAAGTGGACAAGGGGGTTATTGAGGCCACGCGCTCAATGGGCGCACGACTGAGCACCCTGGTGTTTCGGGTTTTACTGCCGGAGTCATCCCCTGCACTGGTATCAGGTATTACGGTAACGCTGATTGCGCTGGTGAGTTACAGCGCCATGGCGGGGGTGATTGGCGCAGGCGGTTTGGGAAATCTGGCTTATCTGGAAGGATTCCAGCGCAACCATGGCGACGTCACGCTGGTGGCGACGGTGACCATTCTGATCATCGTTTTCATTATCCAGTTCTGCGGCGACGTCCTGACCTCACTGTTAGATAAACGATAATCTCTAATAACACACAGGAACCATCATCATGAAAAAAACACTGACACTGATCGCCGCAGCAACCCTGAGCGCCCTGAGCTTTGCCACCTGGGCTGATACCCTGACCGTGGGGGCATCCAACACGCCGCACGCCGAAATTCTGGAGCAGGCGAAGCCTATCCTGGCGAAGCAGGGTATCGATCTGGAGATCAAACCTTTCCAGGACTACATTCTGCCCAACACCGCGCTGGCGGGTCATGATATTGACGCTAACTATTTCCAGCATATTCCTTACCTGAACAGCGTGCTGAAAGATCACGCCGGTGATAAGGATTATGATTTTGTCAGCGCGGGCGCGATCCACATCGAGCCAATCGGGATCTACTCCAAAAAATACAAATCCCTGAAAGATCTGCCGCAGGGCGGCAAAATCATCATGCGTGATGCTGTATCTGAAGAGGGCCGTATTCTCTCTATCTTCGAAAAAGAGGGGGTGATCAAACTGAAGCCGGGCATCGACAAAGTGACCGCGCGTATCAGCGATATCGTGGAAAACCCGAAAAAACTGCAGTTCACGCCTAACGTGGAAGCCTCTCTGCTGCCACAGATGTACAACAACGACGAAGGTGACGCGGTCGTGATTAACGCCAACTACGCGATTGATGCGGGCCTTGATCCTGTACATGACCCGATTGCGGTAGAGAGTGGTGAAAATAACCCGTATGCCAACATCATTACCGTGCATCGTGGTGACGAGAAGAAGAAAGATATCGTCGCGCTGGTGAACGTTCTGCACTCCAAAGCGATTCAGGACTGGATCCGCACCAAATACAAAGGCGCAGTGATCCCGGTAAACAACTAATTTATTGATTTTACGAATGAAGCCCGGCGGGACTCTCGCCGGGCTTCTTTTTTGTATCCGGGCGATGAATCATTTAAGCTGAGAGTTTAGGGCAATGGAGTGATGACGATGGGTAATGTGACCAAAGACGAAGCGCTGTATCAGGAGATGTGTCGGGTGGTCGGGAAGGTCGTTCTGGAGATGCGTGATTTGGGGCAGGAGCCGAAGCATATTGTCATTGCGGGGGTGCTGCGTACGGCGCTGGCGAACCAGCGCGTAAAACGTAGCGAGTTAACCACCCAGGCGATGGAAACCGTGGTCAAAGCACTGGCCGGTTGAAGCGCCAGCGTTTCGCAAGCTGCTCAAGGGAGCAGCAGAGCAGGTAGTAGACCACACCCGTAAAGATAAAAATGGCTGCCGGGTAAATTTGCACCCGGTTGTTCACCTGGCCGGCCACCGTGGTGAGCTCAGGGACATTCACAATAAACGCCAGCGACGTATCCTTCAGCAGGCTGATAAAAATCCCCACCAGTGACGGCAGAATATTGCGCAGCGCCTGCGGCAGCAGCACGCGCGACAGCGTTTGCCGGGTACTGAAACCCTGAGACAGGGCGGCCTCGTACTGCCCTGACGGTAAGGCGCTGAGTCCGGCCAGTACTGAATGCATAACCGAAGCCGCGGTAAACCAGGCCAGGGCCAGCGTGACGGTGAGCGCCCCCGGGAGATCGCCGCCGGTGATGAGCGGCAGCAGATACCACATCCAGAAAATCACAAAGATTAACGGGATCCCGCGAATTAACTCCGCCCATACAAAGAGCGCCTTGCGCACAAGCCCCGTAAAACGCCAGGCCAGGCACGCGAGAGCAATTCCACCGGGCAGGGCGAGAGCCGCCGCGCCCAGCGCCATCAGCAACGAGAGCAAGACCCCGCCAGGCTCACCAACTGCCGCACGTCCCCAGAGCAGGTAATCCAGGTTATCGGTAATGACATTAAGTCCGGCAAGCATGGTTTCCCCTCCCTGAGATTGGGCCGAGGCGCACCAGCACCGTCCCCATCAGCATACCGGTAAGCAGGTACAGGACGGTGCCGACGGTAAACGCCTCCAGCGCATGGGCGTTGTAGCTTTCAATCTGTCTCACCTGATAGGTCAGTTCGGCAAAGCCAATGCCGCTGGCGAGCGATGAGAGTTTCATCAGATTGAGATACTGCCCGACAACGGGTTGCCAGGCGTTGGCCAGCCCCTGCGGCAGAAGGATGTAACGAAACAAGCGCCACGCGGAAAATCCTTGTGCGAGCGCCGCTTCCCGTTGCCCGGCAGGGACTGAACGTAGTCCCGATGCCACTTCCTCAATCAAGAAAGCCGAGGTGAATACGCCTAACCCCCATGCAGAGCATAAAAACTCGGGGGTAAACCACCAGACGTCACCGGGCAAAACGGACCAGCGGTGATCCGCATTCACGGCATCCCGGAACGCCTGTGGTAACCCGTTCCAGGCGGCAAAATACCAGAACAGCAGCTGCACCAGCAGCGGCGTATTGCGAAACAGCGACACCCAGCTACTGACGACCGCGTTCCCGACACGTCCACCCGTCAGGCGAAGAAGCAGAAAAAGCAGCGCGAGCAGGGTTGCCAGCAGCATCCCCGCGAGCGTCACCCACAGGGTGGTGAGAAATCCGGATACGATCCACTGCAGGGGCTGTCCGGTCAGCACGCCCTGCCAGTCAAGTGCGGGCATTAGAGATGCTCCTGATGCAGCGGGTTCAGGACTTTTTGCAGGAATCGCTGAGCGCGTGGGTGCGACGGTTGCCTGAAAAATTGCTCCGGTGGCGCGGTTTCAAGAACGTGCCCGGCGTCGATAAACACAATCCGGTCGGCAATTTCCCGGGCAAATTGCATCTCATGCGTCACCACAATCATGGTGATCCCGCTGTGCGCAAGCGCCTTCATCACGAACAGCACTTCGCCAATCATCTCCGGGTCAAGCGCGGAGGTTGGCTCATCGAACAGAATGATTTGCGGTGAAGAGGCCAGCGCGCGGGCAATCGCCACGCGCTGTTGCTGACCGCCGGAAAGTTCGGCAGGGAAATGGTGTGCTTTTTCCAGCATCCCCACTTTTTCCAGCAGTGCCAGCGCCCGCGCCTGAGCTGGCTGGGCCTTCCAGCCGTGAACATGCTCCAGCGCCAGCGTGATGTTTTGACTGGCGGTGAGGTGGGCGTAAAGATTGAACTGCTGAAACACAAACCCGACGCGGCTGCGCAACTGACGCAGCGCGGTACCGGAGAGCCGTCCGGTGGGCTTGTTATCGATCAGGATCTCGCCACCGCTCAGGGTTTCAAGCTGATTGATAAGCCGGATCAGGGTGGATTTACCGGAACCCGAAGGCCCGAGAATGGCCACCACTTCACCTGGCGTGATGGTGAGGTTAATGCCCTTTAAGACCTGATGGTTACCGTAATGTTTCTGCACATCGCGAAACTCGACGCTGGCGTGTTCCAGATGTGAAAAATCCGCGGCACCGGCCGCGGAGTGTGAAAAAAGCGCTGAGAGCATATTACTGAGCTTCTATTTTAAAGGCACGAGGCTGTGGGGAGGGGGTATCCGGACCGAACCAGACGTCATAGATTTTTACCGCCTGACCGTTCTTCTCAAGGTTAACAAGCTCGTCGTTGACGGCTTTCAGCAGTGCGGTTTCGCCTTTTTTTACCCCCACGCCAATCTCTTCTTTGCTGAGCAGATCGGGCAGGATTTTGAAGTTCGCCTTGTCCGGCGCCTGCGCCAGCAGACCGGCCAGAATCGTACTGTCCTGAGTGATAGCCTGCACGTTACCGTTGCGCAGGGCCGTCAGCGCCAGCGGAATATCGTCATAAGAGAGCACGCGGGCGTGCGGGAAACGCTGGTGCAGCGCCTGTTCACCCGTTGTGCCTTTTACCGCGCCAATGCGCGCCCGGCTATAGGCATCAAGCGTATCGGCAGCTTTTACCGGTACCAGGAACTGCTGGCCGGTCACGAAATAGGGAAGGGAGAAATCAACCACCTGCGCCCGTTCCGGGGTAATGGTGATATCTGCCACAATCAAATCCGCTTTACCGGACTGCAGGAGGGGAATGCGGTTAGCGGGGTTGGTGGCGACCAGTTCAAGCTTCACGCCAAGTGCACTGGCGAGCGCTCTGGCGAAATCGACGTCGTAGCCGACAATCTCATGGGTCTTTGCATCGATGGAGCCAAACGGCGGATTGGCATCAAAGGTGGCAACTTTGACCACGCCTGCGGCTTTAATATCCGCCAGTTGATCGGCCTGCACCTGCATCGAGAACAGACCGCCTGCCGCCAGTAAGCCCAGCACCAGTGTCCTTTTTTTAAACCCTTTCGTGTTTGCTGCCATAGTGATTGTTCATCCCGTTGTTTTTGTTTTACCCCGTTACGCTCCCATAAGCGAAAGCTCTCGCCAAATAAGAAATCGTTCTTTGCTATTAGCAAAAAAGCATTAGTGAACAAGGTGTTAATCGTGAGTAAAAGAATGGAGGGCTATTTGCAAATCCTGCACATCGACAGTGGATTTTGGTATTTCCCCTGTGCGGGTGTTGGGTGTTTAACTTAGGTCAAGTGAAGCGAGAGGGGGAAAGACGATGAAAAAGTGGATAAACACGTTACGGCGGTTTTTTGCGACCCGACCAGCGAATGCGGAGAACAGCGCGCAACGTGTTCTTGAGTCCGTACTGCCTGTCGCCAGCCTGTATGGCGTGGACGTTGCCAACATTGATCCGGAGTGGTTCCATGATAAAACGTCACGCTGAACTGCGCCGCACGCGCGAAATGTACTGGAATGAGCTGTGCGAAATTTTGTTCTGACAACGGTTAACTGCTAATGTTGGCAGGATGAATCTCCTGACCCGTTAACGGAATGAATAACACTCTTTTCAGGCGCACGGTTATTGTCTGGCTCCTGGCGTGCCTCATCAGCGGCGTTTTGCTCTATGCCGAACAGATCCGCCGCCAGTTCTGGGAACGCGATCGTGAGTTTTCGACACGCTATTCCACCCTTAGCGCCGTGCTGACGCAAAATGAATCTGTTTTGCCGTTACTCAACGGCGAGGAAGACCTCGCGGCCCTGCGCAAAAAATTCCCGCACATCCTCGCCCTTGAGAAAACTTCAGGCCGTGCGCTGAACGCTGCCCGTGTGGAATCGACCCGCGATTGTCAGTACTGGCTGTACAATCCCTGGCGTCAGATCCGCGTACTTATCGATCTTGCGCCGCTGCTCAGCACCCAACATACCTTTGATGCACTTGCCATTCGCTTCAATGACGCAGATAACGCGCCCCCTGCCGGGGCTTTCTGGCACTGGCAGCGGACCTTCACGCAACCCACACAACCTTTTACCCTTATGGCCACGGCAAAGCCGCACTGGCTGGCCGTCTCCTGGTGGGTATATCCGTTCCTGTTCTTCGGCTGGGCGGTGCTTATCGCCGCGGCCAGCCTGCTGCTCTGGCAACGGCGGCAGCGCCAGCACGCCGAACAGCGCGCACACTATTACCAGCATGCAAGGCTCAACACCCTGGGAGAGATCACCGCTGGGATCGTGCATGAAATTAACCAGCCGCTGACTGCCGTTCAGACCTGGATTCAGGGTGCTCAGCGCCAACAACAGCAGGCGAATCCGCAGGCCGTATCGCAGGCGCTGGCTGCCGCGCTGGTACAAACCCAGCGTATCAGCGCGCTCTTAACCCGCTTTCGCGAACATGTGGTTCAGGAAAAAGTCACCTTGCGCGACATCGACCTGAAACCGTGCTGGCAGCAGGTGGTCGATCTCCTTGAACATGAACGCCGCTCTGAGCATATCGCGGTGAGCCATGCGTTCGCGGTAGGTGCCACGCGGGTTCTGGCAGACAGACTCTGGCTTGAACAGGTGCTGCATAATCTGCTCAGTAATGCCATTCAGGCCCAGCAAGAGTGCGCGCAAGGGTGGGTGAAAATAACCAGCGAGAAACGGGAAAACTGGATTTATATCACACTCACCGATGGCGGACCTGGCTTTAGCCCGGAGGCCTTGCAGAACGCCTTTATGCCGTTTTACAGCGGACGGACGGAAGGAATAGGACTGGGAATGACGTTAACGGAGTCGTTGATGACGCGCATGAATGGATCAATCACGCTGGGCAATGCGCCCCAGGGCGGGGCGCAGGTCCGGTTACAACTGGCGAGTGGAGAGGTAAATACGCGTGGATAACACAGTCTGGCTGATTGATGACGATGAATCCATCCGTGATTCGCTGGCCTTCTTACTCTCGGGAATGGGCTGGCAGGTCAATGGGTTTGAAAGCGTGGACGCGTTTACGTCAGCGCACGGTGGGCGCGCGGCGCTCGTCGGCTGTCTGCTGCTGGATATGCGCATGCCGGGAAAAGGCGGGCTGACCTGGCTGGAGGAGGGCAAATGGCCCTGGCCGCTGTTGCCGGTTATCGTCATGACCGGACACGGTACCGTTGATGCCTGCCGCCGCGCCTTTCGCAATGGCGTCTTTGAGTTTTTCACCAAGCCGCTGGATGCCGATAAGCTCATTGAAACGGTGGGGCTCGCCTTCGAAGAGAGCCAGAGACGACTGACCCGCTGGCAGGAAACGTCGCGGATTAAAGCGCGTTTCGAACAACTGACGGCGCGTGAGCACGAGGTGCTGGCGGTGCTGATGGAAGGACGCAGCAATAAAGAGGTGGCCCTGCAGTTGAACCTCTCGCCCAGAACGGTTGAAGCGCACCGGGCCGCGGCGTTCGCCAAGCTTGGCGTGACCAGCCTGGTGCAGGCAATCCGCGATTACGACAAATTACAATCCGTATAACTACCAAGATAATTGCGTAATCAACCGAATTACGCTTCATCGCGCGTCTGAGTACGATCGAACGGTATTCAATCATTCGAGGACGTGCGATGAAAAAAGTAATGATGGCAGCCGCGCTTGTCGCCGGTAGCGTAAGCCTGACGGCACAGGCCGACGCATTGAACCAGAAAAATCTCTCCCTGGCGCAGGCCAACGCGCTGGCGACCTCCGCCATTCAGGCCTGCGTAGCGAAAAACTACCAGGTGACGGTCACCGTGGTGGACCGCGCCGGTGTGGTCAAAGCGGTGCAGCGTACCGACAATGCCGGGCCACACACGGTAAAAGCCAGCGAAATGAAAGCCTATACCGCGCTGAGTGCAAAAAATGCGTCAGGCAAGGTTATGGAAGCCGCGCAGAGCAATGCCGGCGCACAAAACATGCGTGATATTCCGGGCTTCCTGCTGCTGGCCGGTGGTCTGCCGGTGAAAGAGGGGGATGAGGTGATCGGCGCAATAGGGATCGGCGGTGCGCCGGGTGGTCATCTGGATGAAGCGTGCGCGCAGGCGGCGATTGACGGGCTGAAGAAATAATATAAAAAAGCACCGGGTTTTCCGGTGCTTTATCATCAGATCTTGCAGGCATCACCGCAGTCGTCATCGGCGATAATCGACTGCGCTTTTTTATCAGCGTCGTCGAGACGTTCCGCGTTACGCTCTTCAGCTTCATCCAGCCCGTTAAAGACCAAGTTTTCGAGATCAATTTCCATATGGCACCTGCTTTGTTCGGTTTTTGATACTGGCACAGTATAGGGCAAAAAGAACCGGCAATGTACCGCGCAGCACATAACGATAATCCCTGCCATACTCAGTGCTTTATCGCTGAGGAGAGCTCATGATTACACTGTGTAAAACCTGCGGTACCTCTTATGACGCAACGCCGGCGCGATGCCCTGTGTGCGAGGATGAACGCCAGTATGTTCCGGCCAGCGGCCAGGCGTGGAGTGATTTTGCGACGGTGACGGCCACACACAGCAATAAATGGCAGCAGCTTGAGCCGCAGCTGCTCAGTATCAAAACGGTGCCCGCTTTTGCCATCAACCAGCGCGCGCTGCTTCTGCGTACCCCCCACGGCAATATCCTTTGGGATTGCATTGCGAATCTCGACCCGGCAACCAGAACCATCATCACGGCGCTCGGTGGCATCAGCGCGATCGCGATTTCACATCCTCACTACTACACCACAATGCAGGAGTGGGCCGGGGCTTTCGATGCGCCGGTTTACCTGCACGCGAACGATCGCGAGTGGGTTATGCGCGACAGCCCGATGCTCCACTTCTGGCAGGGCGATACGCTGGACATTTTCCCCGCGGTAACGTTATTACGCCTCGGAGGACATTTCGCTGGCGGAACGGTGCTGCACTGGCAGGAGGGTGATGGTGTCTTACTGGCAGGTGATATTCTACAGGTCACGCCGGGCAAAGATGCCGTCTCGTTTATGTGGAGCTATCCGAATATGCTGCCGTTGCCCGCCCGCAGCGTCGAAGACGTGACCGGGCGGCTGGTGGGGAAAAAATTCGCTCGCCTGTACGGCGCTTTTGAAGGGCAAAATATCCTGGCGAATGCGGATGAGATTGTGCAGCGGTCGGGCCAGAAATATATTGCTTGTCTGAAGTAAAGTCCGGTGGGTAAACTTTACTTGTGTGATCCCGATCATACCTAAACTAAAACAGATAAAAGAGAAATTGCTATGCAACATATCATTGAAGGTTTTCTCAGCTTTCAAAAAGAGATTTTCCCGCAACGTAAAGAGCTCTTCCGCAGTTTAGCGTCCAGCCAGAATCCCAAAGCGCTGTTCATCTCATGCTCCGACAGCCGTCTGGTCCCAGAACTGGTCACTCAGCAAGAGCCAGGACAACTCTTTGTCATTCGTAATGCTGGCAACATCGTGCCACCGTTCGGCCCTGAGCCAGGCGGTGTCTCCGCAACGATTGAATACGCGGTTGTCGCGCTGGGCGTGACCGATATTGTTATCTGCGGCCACTCCAACTGTGGGGCGATGAAAGCCATTGCCGACAATGCGGACCTCGAACCTATGCCGGCGGTTTCTCACTGGTTACGCTATTCCGATGCGGCAAAAGCGGTGGTTGAGAAGAAAACCTGGGATAAGCCAATCGATAAAGTGAATGCGATGGTGCAGGAAAACGTGTTTGCGCAGCTGAGCAACATTAAGACTCACCCGTCAGTGGCGGTGGGCCTGCGCAACAACGCCATCCGTCTTCACGGCTGGGTGTATGACATTGAAAGCGGCAAAATTCTTGCACTGGATAAAGAGACGAAAACCTTTGTCTCTTTATCCGATAACCCGCAGGTTTACTTCGAGTAATCCCGCGTTGCAGGGCACGGATGCCCTGTCAGTCATCACTGTACGGTAATTTCCTTCTTGAACCCGATGCGGTTTTCTCTGCGGCTTTTGCCATCGCCTCTGCTATCTCTGCACATTCCGCCAGTCCCTGAACAAAAGGGTGATCGTGCATCAGCCACGGGATTGCGCCAAATGCAATGCGTCCGCGAAGCGTTTCCGGCGCTTTTAACGTGTAATCCTCGCCAATATCCGGGATCTCATCGCCCGTCGCCTGTAGCTGCTTGCGCAGCGTAGGGAAGGGCAGATCTTTTGTTTTAAGCGGCTTTTGCCCGCGGGCATCAATAAAGACGTCGAAACGGTAGGCCGTCTCTTTAGTGGCGATGACCGTCTGCGCGCTGCCAATATCCAGCGTGTAATCATCACCCAGCGCCACAACACTAATGATGCCGGCCTCACGAAGCGCGAGAAGCCTGCGAATGGACTGCGGGGGAATGGCGGCATAGTTGTCGATAAAGACGCGTGCCAGCCCGTTTTTAAAGCGTTCAGCGTCCTTTTCGGTAAGCTGAGGAACCATCTCCTGGACCACTTCATGCAGCCGAAGCACGGTGTAGCGCCAGGCCACCGTGCGCCGGTCACGTTTGTTCCGCTCGACCTCATTCAGGTTCTCTTCAGCCCAGGTAAACGGACCGTGCTGTTTTCGATCCTCAAACCACGCTTCGCGAAGGCTGTCCGCCGTCTGCATGCGCAGCGATATTTTCTCACACCAGGCCGGGTCGGCAAGTTCAAGCTCTTTCACCATAAGGGCGAAAATGCGGTCAAGCAGACCGTCTGATCCTTTGGCGATTTCGGCTTCGAGTACCGATTCGGTTAATACCGACAGCGGTTCGTACGGAATAGGACAGTAAAAATCGGCCTCTGGCAGAATCCCGGTCCTGGACATGAGTACAATTTTTAACGCTTCACTTCCTTTATCGAGGAGGAACGTGCCGTCGCGAAACTCACCGTGCTGCATGACCACGGCCATCGCCGCGTCCAGCCCGCTTAAGGATGTTCCCATAATACCGACGCGGCAGGGGCGGATGCGGGCATCCATCAACCCTGACCACGGGCTTGGGAAATACGCGCGCGTGGCTTCCTCTTCTTCTGGCCAGACATGCCCGGTGGCGATCACGGCGAGATCGAATTGTTCCGGAAACGGCGTGTCATTGACCGAAAGCGTCACGCCGGAGGAAGACGGGGCAACATCGGTGACGGTGGCAGACGTGTGGATCTCAACCTGAAATCCCCGCCTCTTAGCTTCCTGGACTATCGTCTGGAAACTGTCGCGAAAATACTCGCCCAGCAGAATACGGGGCAAAAACTGTCTGTCATGCAAGGTGGCTTTATCAACCTTAAAGCGCGCCAGATGGGCTTCACTCTGGCGCTTAAGCCAGTCGAGGTAGGTCATAAAAAGGGGCGGGATTTCAATGCTGGCAATGTTAGCCAGCATCAGGCGAGAGTTATCGTCGTCGTTGTAGGGCATTCCTACGCCAGCTTCGTCTGCCTGTTCAAAAACGGAGACAGAGAGCGGCGACGCGTTCTTAAGAAGAGAATAAAAGGTGTAAATCCCTGTAGGGCCGGAGCCGATAATGGCGATTTTCTTCATCGACAGTCTTCCTGTTTTTTTTCCATAAGAAAAGCGTAGCAGGAGAATAATGATGAAATTGGGGTATTAAGAAAAATCAGGCATTAAGAAGAGGATTTGCACCATTTCAGGACTGAAATGGTGCGTCCGAGTGGACTCGAACCACCGACCCCCACCATGTCAAGGTGGTGCTCTAACCAACTGAGCTACGGACGCAGAATGGTGCGTTCAATTGGACTCGAACCAACGACCCCCACCATGTCAAGGTGGTGCTCTAACCAACTGAGCTATGAACGCAACGTGTTGTCGGTGACAACGGGGACGAATATTAGCGGCACAGCATCGTTGAGGCAAGAGGGAAAATGCATTTTTCTCTCTGATTTCACGCGATTGCTTTATTACCGCGCAAAGTGAAGAGAAAGTAGCCGCCAGCTGGCGGCTACTGCGTATTTAACGTGCAGCGCGTTGCAATATTACCGAGGATGACTGGCGTTGCAGGAAGCGCATGCGCAGCATCATCATAATTGCCGCAGAGGTTAAGCCGATGATAAAGCCCATCCAGAATCCTGCCGGCCCCATGCGGTCAACCACCAGGTCGGTAAGCGCCAGGATATAACCACACGGCAGACCCAGCACCCAGTAAGCGATGAAGGTGATAAAGAAGATCGAACGCGTATCTTTATACCCACGCAGTACGCCGCTGCCAATCACCTGTATGGAGTCGGAGATCTGGTACACCGCGGCAAGCAGCATCAGATGGGATGCCAGCGCCACCACTTCCGGGTTGTCGTTGTAAAGCAGGGCAATTTGCTCACGTAGCGTGATGGTAAACAGTGCCGTACAGATGGCCATACAGACACCGACGCCAAGCCCCGTGCGGGCCGCCGTTTGCGCATCCAGCGTCGAACCTTGCCCCAGACGAAAGCCCACGCGAATGGTCACCGCTGCGGCCAGCGACATCGGCAATACGAACATCAGGGAACTGAAGTTCAGCGCAATCTGGTGACCGGCTACGTTCACAATGCCGAGCGGAGAAACCAGCAGGGCGACCACGGCAAACAGCGTCACTTCAAAGAACAGCGCCAGCGCAATCGGCAGGCCTAACTGCACCAGACGCGTCATGATGTTCCAGTCCGGCGTGCTGAACGAACGTTCATTGCGGATATCGCGCATTGAACGGGCACGTTTCACATAGGAGATCATACTGAAGAACATCACCCAATAGACGGCAGCCGTCGCCACGCCGCAGCCGACGCCGCCGAGCTCCGGCATACCGAAGTGACCATAGATGAAGATGTAGTTCACCGGAATATTCACCAGCAAGCCGATAAAGCCCATCACCATTCCGGGCTTGGTTTTCGCCAGGCCTTCACACTGGTTACGCGCGACCTGGAAGAACAGATAGCCTGGCGCACCCCACAGCAGGGCCCGCAGATAGCCGACGGCTTTGTCAGCCAGTGCCGGGTCAATATTATGCATGGCGCGGATGATATGACCGGCATTCCACAGCACAACCATTATCAGCACGGAGACAAATCCTGCCAGCCAGAACCCCTGTCGAACCTGATGGGCAATACGTTCACGTCGCCCTGAGCCATTTAGCTGAGCGATAACCGGGGTGAGGGCGAGCAGCAGGCCGTGGCCAAACAGGATGGCCGGAAGCCAGATCGAGGTGCCTATTGCCACGGCGGCCATATCGGTGGCGCTGTAGCCACCCGCCATTACCGTATCCACAAATCCCATTGCGGTCTGGGCTACTTGCGCGATGATCACTGGTATAGCCAGTGCCAATAACTGGCGCGCTTCATTCATGTACTTCTGCACGTGAACACCTTTATATTCTAGTTATTTGAGAGACTAAAAAGGCCGCCGTAACTGGCAGCAAGAAGAAAATGCAGGGGGGTGCCAGCTATTGTAGCGGGGTTTAGCTATTTATCTAGTGAAAAAATCGCCACAAAATGCGCTCCGCTGGCAACCTGTTTTTCCAACTGTTATTGTGGTGGGATTAAACGGTGTCACCACCGTCCGGAAAAAACAGGAGTTGTAAGCATGTTTACTGGTATTGTGCAGGGCACCGCCAAAGTGGTGTCCATTGATGAAAAACCTAATTTCCGAACTCATGTGGTTGAGCTTCCGGAATATATGCTTGATGGCATTGAAACTGGCGCCTCGATTGCACATAACGGCTGTTGCCTGACGGTAACCGAAATTAACGGTAACCAGATTAGCTTTGATTTAATGAAAGAGACGCTGCGCATCACCAACCTGGGCGAGCTGGTGGTGGGGGATACCGTAAACGTAGAGCGTGCGGCCAGGTTCAGCGATGAGATTGGCGGCCATCTGATGTCAGGCCATATTATGACCACCGCGGAAGTGGCGAAGATTGTCACCTCGGAAAATAACCGTCAAATCTGGTTTAAAGTGCAGGATCCTTCATTAATGAAATACATCCTGTATAAAGGATTTATTGGTATTGATGGGATTAGCCTGACGGTTGGGGAAGTGACGCCGACCCGTTTCTGCGTGCATTTAATTCCTGAAACTCTCCAGCGTACAACCCTGGGGGCGAAAAAACTGGGGCATCGGGTTAATATCGAAATCGATCCGCAGACTCAGGCGGTTGTGGATACCGTTGAGCGGCTGTTGGCGGCAAAAGAAGCCGCAATAATAAAGACTGCAGAAGAAGAATAAAATGAACCCCGGATATCCGGGGTTTTTTTTAGCGTGCGACCCGCAAACCGTGTTCTATCCCTCGGCTGAAAACAACCTGCCAAAGTTGAATATCACGCGCGCGAAAGGCGCCTGCGCAGGCATTGAGATAATAGCTGAACATCCGTTTAAACCGTTCAGAATAGTTGTCCGCAATTTCTGGCCAGGCTTCCTGGAAACGTGAATGCCATGCCATCAACGTGGTGTCATAATCCGCGCCAAAGTTATGCCAGTCTTCCATAATGAAATGAGGTTCACTGGCGTTAGCAATCTGGCGAACGGACGGCAAACAGCCATTCGGAAAGATGTATTTGTTGATCCACGGATCGACGTTATTGTCGGTGCGCTTAGAACCAATGGTGTGCAGCAGGAAGATGCCGTCAGGTTTCAAGTTACGGTCCACCACGCTGAAGTAGGTGTCATAGTTTTTCGGCCCCACGTGTTCGAACATGCCTACGGAGACTATGCGATCAAACTGCTCGTTCAGGTCGCGATAATCCTGAAGGCGAATATCCACATCAAGGCCCTGGCAGCGCTCCCGTGCCATTTTTTGCTGTTCAGCTGAAATGGTCACACCGACCACGCTGGCACCATAATGCTTCGCCATAAAATAGGCCAGACCACCCCATCCACAGCCGATATCCAGCACACGCATGCCCGGCTGTAGCTGCAGTTTTTCACAAATCAGACGCAGCTTAGCCTGCTGGGCTTCTTCAAGGGTTGAGGCCTCTTTCCAGTAGGCGCAGGAATATTGCATGAAAGGATCGAGCATGCGGCTGAACAGGTCATTACCGAGGTCGTAATGCTCCTTGCCGACGATCCACGCCCGTTTTTTGCTTTGCAGATTAAACAGCCGGGCGGAGGCGACACGTAATGTATCTTTCAGATTGCGGGGGAGCTGGTTTTCCAGACCGGCACGTAACACGCTGGAGAAAAACATATCCAGCCGTTCACACTCCCACCAGCCGTCCATATAACTTTCCCCCAGGCCTAACGATCCCTCCCGCAATACGCGTTTAAAAAAGTCGGGATGCTTAACCTGTGGATCGGATGGCGAAGATCCATTAATAGTGATGCCTGCACGACCTAACAGTTCACTGACGATCCGGGACCAGTTATCGTCCGGAACGCTGACTTCTTCTATACACGATGAACTCATAGCTTCTCCATCACCTTACTGTGATCAGAACCTTCAAACAGCGTAGACGCTTTTTATGGTTTGTGAGAAATCTCACGGTATTTCCCCGTGAGGCTAGTATCCGACGTAGAACAGAGGAAGGGAGATAACCCTTGCCGAAATGCCTTCCATGGTAAAACGGGAGCGCTCCGGCTCCCGTTAACACTTAATATTTATCGTATTTAATCGAACCAAATTTAGTATAGGCCTCAAAATTTGGTGATTCAATAGAAAATTCTTAGCAACCTAATCACTGATATTTAACATAATTTCTGGCGCGATTATGCATGCGAGGTTTTCACCTCTGCGCGGTCATCCTGCTCACGTTGTGCCGCAGACTGCATACGGTATCCCAGAAGGGCCAGCGCAACCGTAACCAGCATGACGCTGGTGGTGGTCAGGAGCGGCGTGGCAATCAGCGCAGAGACCACCAGGCTTGCCAGGAAGCACAGACCCAGCTGCAGGGTATTCTGAAGCGCGGCCGCACGACCTGTTGCCTGTGGGAACGGACGTAACGCCTGGGCTACGACGATAGGGTAAATCGCACCGTTCGCCACGGCCATCACGCAGAATGGAATCAGAATTTCTGCCAGACCGGCGCCCGGGATAAAGCCCACAGCCCAGGTGGCGATCACGCTCAGCGCGTAGAGCACCAGCAGCCAGGGCAGCATCTGCTGACCTTCCCATTTTTGCAGCGCCGCGCGACAGCCATAGCCCCCGACCAGAAACGCGATGGTCTGCGGGACATAGCTCAGACCAATGGCGGCCGGGCTGTAACCCATATCGTGAAGAATGAACGGTGAACCGGTCAGCCACGCGAAGAAACTCGCCGAGCAGGCGGCATAAATCAGGACATTACCGCGGTACGCTTTGGTGCTCAGCAGAGAGGTGAAGGTCACCGGTGTCGTGTCGGCAGGCGTCTCTTTCTTATGTGCCGCCTTGAGTGTGAATGCCGGGATCATCAGGACCAGCGTGATGGCAAACAGCGTAGCGAAAATGGCCTGCCAGTCGAAATGTGTCAGGATCCAGCTCCCGAGCAGCGGGGCGAGGGCAGGTGAAAGCCCTACCAGCGGCATAATGGTGGCGAAAATGCGGTTTGTCCGGTTGGCCGGATAGTAGTCGGTTACCAGCGCCTGCCAGGTCACCGCAGCAGCACAGACGCCAACGGCCTGCACGAAGCGCAGCACCAGCAGCCAGGTTGCATCGCGTACCCATAACATACCCAGACAGCCGACGGCAAAGATAGCCAGTCCCAGCAACAGCACCGGTTTACGACCAAAGCGGTCAGAGAGAGGCCCCCAGAGCAGCTGCGCGAAGGCAAAGCCCGCGAGGAATAAGCTCAGGCTGGCGCTGATGGCTGCCGCCGGGGTCTGTAAATCTTCCTGCATTGCGGCGAAGGCGGGCAGGTACATATCAGTGGCTAAAAAGCCCAGCACGCTTAAACCACCGAGCCAGACTAAAAATCCTTTCCTGGGTTGCATTGTTTTTTTCTCCTGAGGGAGGCAGGTCTATGTTTGCGCAGAGTGTAGGGAGTGCAAAGCAGCTTGTGAAACGCTAATATTTGGCGAGTGCATTCAAAATTTTTGCAGGCAGAAAATGTGGTCAGATTATTCTCTTGAAGTGGTCGATGCTGTTGCGCGCAACGGCAGCTTTAGCGGTGCAGCGCAGGAGTTGCACCGCGTCCCCTCGGCAATCAGCTATACGGTGCGTCAGCTTGAGGAGTGGCTGGCCGTTCCGCTGTTTGAACGGCGTCACCGTGATGTGGAATTAACGCCCGCCGGGGCATGGTTTTTGAAAGAAGGGCGTTCTGTTATCAAAAAAATGCAGATCACCCGCGAACAGTGTCAGCAGATCGCTAACGGCTGGCGAGGACATCTTTCCATTGCCGTGGATAACATCGTAAAACCAGAACGTACCCGGCAGATGATTGTCGATTTCTATCGCCATTTCTCGGATGTCGAATTGCGGGTATCCCAGGAAGTGTTTAACGGCGTCTGGGATGCGCTGGCAGATGGCAGGGCAGAGATGGCGATCGGTGCCACGCAGGCGATCCCGGTTGGGGGACGCTTTGCCTTTCGCGACATGGGCATGCTCAACTGGAAATGTGTGGTGGCAAGCGATCATCCGCTGGCTGACCTGGACGGGCCGCTCAGCGACGAAACGCTCCGTAACTGGCCCTCGCTGGTGCTGGAAGATACCTCGCGTTCGTTGCCCAAACGCATTACCTGGCTGCTGGATAACCAGCGACGGGTGGTTGCGCCGGACTGGGAATCCTCAGCAACATGCCTCAGCGCCGGGCTGTGCGTTGCCATGGTCCCTGGCCATTTTGCACGGCCCCGAATCGACACCGGTGAATGGGTTGAACTGACGCTGGAAAATCCTTTTCCGGATGCGGCCTGTTGTCTCACCTGGCAACAAAATGATGTGTCGCCCGCAATGGCCTGGCTTCTGGATTACCTGGGAGACAGTGAGACGCTTAACCGGGAATGGCTACGGGAGCCAGTATAACTGGCCCCGTAAAAGATTAACGACGATAGTCGCGGAACGGACCATCCGCAACGGAACGGCGTTCGATAAGACGCGGGTGAACTTCAATAGACTGAGACTCTTCACGCTTGTTGACGATCCTGTCCATCAGCATATTGAAGGCCGTTTCACCCAGCGAGTCTTTTGGCTGGTGGATGGTGGTCAGCGCCGGGGTAAAGAAGCGCGCGTTGCGTACGTTGTCATACCCGATCACGGAAATGTCCTGCGGCACGCGCAGACCCAGTTCATCGGCGGCACAGAGAGCACCCATCGCCATAATGTCACCGCCACAGAACACGGCTGTCGGGCGATGCGACTGGGAGACAATCTGCTGCATCGCGCGGTAACCGGATTCCGGTTCAAAGTCGCCCTGCACGATCCAGTTTTCCGGCACGGTAATCAGCGCCTCTTCCATTGCTTTCATAAACCCGGCCAGACGCCCGGCACCGGTGTTGCGCTCCAGTGGACCCGGGATCACACCAATCTCACGGTGACCGCGTTCAATCAGATAACGGCCTGCCATATAGCCGCCTTCAAACGCGTTATCGATGACGGAGTCGGTGAAGTCTGCACGCGCTTCGCCCCAGTCCATGACCACCATAGGAATATGGCGGTACTCTTCCAGCATGGAAAGCACGGACTCCGGATACTCTGAACACATCACCAGCAGGCCATCCACACGCTTTTGTGCCATCATGGAGAGATAAGCGCGCTGTTTTTCAATGCTGTTCCACGCGTTGCCCAGAATCAGGGTATAGCCTTTCTGGAAGCAGTTTTTCTCGACCGCTTCAATGATCTCGGCAAAATAGGCCGCTTCACTGCTGGTTGCCAGCAAACCAATGGATTTGGTGTGATTAACTTTGAGGCTGCGCGCCACCGCACTCGGTGAATAGTGTAATTCTTTGATTGCCGCCCAGACGGCGTTGCGCGTCTCTTCCGCCACAAAGCGGGTTTTGTTAATTACATGTGATACGGTTGTAGTGGAAACGTTTGCGCGTTTTGCTACGTCTTTAATTGTTGCCATTAAATGTCACTCCAGACCATATCCTAAACTCCTGAAAAACTTGAAGGTAAACGTTTGCCTTCTCTCACCCTTATCACGCAATCTTGAATTGCGGCACGCCGGGAAAACGACACAGGACGTCAGGAGGGGGTCAATGGCCGGTACGCTAATAAATTTAGCGTGGAATTTTGTCCTATCTTGATGAAAAGGGGAAGAGCTAAAGTGGTTATCAGTTTAAATCCAGGAAGATTTTTGAACTAAACTGTGTAAAAATGAGCAGGCTCACTTTTCGTGGGGAGATTAAAAGGAGAAAAATTGATGAGCTACGATCTGAAGTTTTCGCTGGTGACCACCGTTATTGTACTGGCTCTGATTGTTGCGGCGGGTCTGACGGCTGCATTGCACTGATTTACACGGAGGGAGAGCTTTCTCCCTCTCAGTTTTCCTGATTGTTACGCCTGCGGCAAAAATCTTTTGCCAATTTGTTAACTTCTCATTTTTTGTGATTGATGTCATGCTTTCGGCTTCTTTGTTCTGTGTCACGACATGACACGGCATCCGGAGTTGACGCATGAAAATCAATTTTCCCCTGCTTGCCCTGGCGATTGGCGCTTTTGGGATTGGCACCACTGAATTCTCCCCGATGGGGTTACTGCCTGTTATCGCCCGGGGCGTGGATGTTTCTATCCCGGCGGCCGGGATGCTCATCAGCGCCTACGCCATTGGCGTGATGGTGGGGGCACCGCTCATGACGCTTCTGCTTTCACACCGCGCGCGCCGCAATGCGCTGATTTTCCTGATGGCGATATTTACGCTGGGCAACGTGCTCTCCGCCATTGCTCCGGATTACACCACCCTGATGTTGTCCCGCATTCTGACCAGCCTTAACCACGGCGCGTTCTTTGGGCTGGGATCGGTTGTGGCCGCAAGCGTGGTACCAAAACACAAGCAGGCGAGTGCCGTGGCAACCATGTTTATGGGTCTGACGATTGCCAACATTGGCGGTGTACCTGCCGCAACCTGGCTGGGTGAGGCGATCGGCTGGCGCATGTCGTTCCTGGCGACGGCCGTGCTGGGTGTTATCGCCATGGTGGCGTTGTACTTCTCCTTGCCGAAAGGCTGCGCTGGTGAACGTCCTGACGTCCGCAAAGAGCTGTCGGTACTGATGCGCCCGCAGGTGCTCTCCGCGCTGTTGACCACCGTACTGGGGGCGGGCGCCATGTTTACTCTGTACACCTATATTTCACCGGTGTTGCACGATATCACCCACGCGACGCCTCTCTTTGTGACCGCGATGCTGGTGCTGATTGGTGTCGGGTTCTCTATAGGCAACTATCTCGGCGGGAAATTCGCCGATCATTCCGTGAGCGGGACGCTGAAAGGCTTTTTAACGCTGCTGATTGTCATCATGATCGCCATTCCATGGCTGGCGCGTAATGAAGTCGGGGCGGCGATGGCGATGGTTGTCTGGGGGGCTGCGACCTTTGCCGTGGTTCCGCCGCTGCAGATGCGCGTGATGCGCGTTGCCCATGAGGCACCGGGTCTCTCGTCGTCGGTCAATATTGGCGCGTTTAACCTTGGCAATGCGCTCGGTGCCGCTGCCGGTGGTGCCGTCATTTCTGGCGGCCTGGGATACAGCTTTGTGCCGGTGATGGGGGCGATAATTGCCGCACTCGGCCTGCTGTTAGTGATGATGTCTGGCCGTAAACAGCCGGAAGCAGCGTGCGCTGCTGAATAATTAAAAAACGCAGAAGGGCAACCCCTTCTGCGTGTCTCTTACGCGGCGAAGTTCTTCGCCACAAACGCCCAGTTAACCAGTGCCCAGAAGTGCTCCAGGTAGTTCGGACGCGCGTTACGGTAATCAATGTAATAAGCGTGTTCCCAGACGTCCACGGTCATCAGCGGCGTCGCGCTGGTGGTCAGTGGCGTACCCGCGTTCGAGGTGGAAACGATAGCCAGTTTGCCATCCGCGTCTTTAACCAGCCACGTCCAGCCAGAACCGAAGTTCTTGACTGCAGCATCCGTAAACTTCGCTTTAAAATCAGCAAAGCTACCAAATGCCGCGTTAATCGCGCCAGCCAGTTCACCCGTAGGTTCGCCGCCTGCATTCGGTGCCAGGCAGTGCCAGTAGAAGGTGTGGTTCCACACCTGAGCGGCATTGTTAAAGACACCGCCCTCTGAACTGCGGACGATCTCTTCCAGCGTTTTGCCTTCAAAATCGGTGCCCTTGATCAGGTTGTTCAGATTGGTGACGTACGTCTGGTGATGTTTGCCGTAGTGATACTCCAGGGTTTCCGCAGAAATGTGCGGGGCCAGGGCGTCTTTTGCATATGGTAGTGCAGGTAATTCGAACGACATTGCTTCTCTCCTTATTGTTTTTTATGTTGCCAATAACCACACAGACAACAGGGACAGGATAGCAAATTGAAAGGGTATGCAAAAGAGGAACTTACCCTGCCACGGCTGTGGCAGGGCAGGGGTTAGCGAATGGTTTTTGGCGTCATCACGCGGCGTGCGCCGACATAGTGACGTACCCAGTAGTCTTCACTGAGAGAGGTTATCTGGATGTCCTGCCCGCTACGTGGGGACTGGATAAATTTCCCGTTGCCTACATATACGCCAACGTGGTCAGCCGTGCCGCGCCCCTGAGTGCGGAAGAAGACGAGATCGCCATTCTCCAGTTCACCGCGGTTGACCGGTGACGCGTCGCGCAGGTGATACATCTCATTGGCGGTACGTGGAATTCGGAACTTCACCAGATCTTTATAGGCGTAATAGACGAGGCCGCTGCAGTCGAAACCGGTACGCGGTGAGCTGCCGCCCCAGCGATAGGGTTTGCCGATCTGCCCCATCAGTTTATTCAACGCCGTTTTTTGCGCTTTCTGCACGCGAACCTTATGCACTTCCGCTATTTTCGTGACCTTCGTGCATTTCGCTTTATGACCTTTGCGGGGGATGCATTTTTCCGTCACGAGATTAGCTGCAGTTTGCGAGGCTTTGCTTTTGGTTGCGTGGGCAGTGCGGGAAGGTTTTGTTTTCGTCTTGCTGGAGGCGGTCTTTTTAGTCTGGGTGGTGGTCTTTTTCTTGTCGTTCTTGCTGGTGGTTTTTTTCTTACGGTCTGTGGTTTTGGCCAGATGCGTTTTTTGTACAGCAGAGTGCCGCGCCTGTTGAGAGGCGTTCGCCACTGGCGTGAAAGTGAGTGTTGTAAACAGTAAAGCACAGAGCGTGATCGAGATTTTATTTATCCGCGCCACTGGGCAGTCCCCTGATAAATGCAGGTCATCAATAATACCCGCGAATGATTTACAAAGCCCGTCGATTCTAATCTATAAAAACCCGATAAGTTAATAGCATTTTTCAATCTACAATCCTGTTTCGTTAGCAAGTGCAAAAAAATTCATCAATCTGTCGCACTATTGTTCACTCCCTAAACAAAACCCTGAGTGCCGCAGGGTTAAACACCATTTGCAATGCAACTTTTCATCACACGCGGTAAAATAAGAAAGACGTGACAAAAATGTTATTTTCCGATGGCAGTCTGAACCGCTACAATGACAGACGAATGCCGTAACAGAAGTTAAAGGAAGCAAGACATGAGCACCACTATTGAAAAAATCCAGCGCCAGATCGCTGAAAACCCGATTCTGCTGTATATGAAAGGTTCTCCGAAGCTGCCAAGCTGTGGCTTCTCCGCGCAAGCGGTTCAGGCGCTGTCTGCCTGTGGTGAGCGTTTTGCTTACGTTGATATCCTGCAGAACCCGGACATCCGCGCTGAGCTGCCTAAATACGCTAACTGGCCGACGTTCCCACAGCTGTGGGTAGACGGTGAGCTGGTCGGCGGTTGCGATATCCTGATCGAAATGTATCAGCGCGGCGAACTGCAGCAGCTGATCAAAGAAACGGCTGCGAAGTACAAAACGGAAGAGCCAGACGCGGAGTAAGTTATCTGCGAAGACAAAAAAGCGACCTCATGAGGTCGCTTTTTTTTATTCTTCATTGTCACCCATCGGCAGCGGCCAGCCACCCAGACGCTTCCAGCGGTTCACAATTTCGCAAAACAGCTCCGCCGTCCGCTCGGTGTCATAAAGTGCGGAATGCGCCTGCGTACCGTCAAACTCAATGCCTGCCGTAATACAGGCTTTTGATAATACCGTTTGTCCCAACGCCAGACCGCTCAGTGCCGCGGTATCGAAGGTCACAAACGGGTGGAAAGGGTTACGCTTGAGCGACGCGCGCTCGGCGGCGGCCATGGTAAAGGTGTGATCGAACGTGGCGTTATGCGCCACCATAATGGCGCGGCTGCAGTTGCTCTCTTTCATACCTTTACGCACCATTTTAAAAATGGCGTGCAGCGCGTCATATTCACTTACCGCACCACGCAGCGGGTTATGCGGATCGATGCCGTTAAAGGCCAGCGCTTCGGGCTGTAAGTTGGCCCCTTCAAACGGTTCAACGTGGAAATGCAGCGTGGTGTCCGGTGTAAGCCATCCCTGTTCATCCATCTTCAGCGTGATGGCGGCAATTTCAAGCAGCGCATCGGTTTTAGCGTTAAATCCAGCTGTTTCAACATCGATCACAACAGGATAAAAACCACGAAAACGGTCGCACAGACCGCTAAATTGAGCGTTATCGGACATCAGGGTCTCTTACATGGGGAAAAAAGCAGTGCGCATTATGGCAAATTTTGGATGGGGATGCAGTAAAAGTACGGGCGCATGTTGCGCCCTGCGGGATCAGTTGCCCAGACCGCGACCAGCGTCTTTGGCTTCAATCAGTTCGATTTTGTAGCCGTCCGGATCTTCAACAAACGCGATCACGGTGGTGCCGCCTTTGACCGGGCCAGCTTCACGCGTCACGTTACCGCCGTTGCTGCGAATACGTTCACAGGCTTCGGCTGCGTTGTCCACTTCCAGCGCGATATGACCATAAGCGGTGCCCAGCTCATAGCTGTCCACGCCCCAGTTGTAGGTCAGTTCGATGACCGCTTCGTCCGTTTCCGGGCCGTAACCCACAAACGCCAGCGAGTATTTATATTCCGGGTTTTCGCTGGTGCGCAGCAGTTTCATACCCAGTACGTTAGTGTAGAAATCGACAGAACGTTGCAGATCGCCAACGCGCAGCATGGTGTGAAGTAGGCGCATAATTTCCTCATTAACCAATGGAATAGAATATCTATTTGAACAGAAACGATGTTTTAGTATAGCGGCGAAAGGTCGCCGCTATCAATGAGCAATGAAGAGATTACAGGGTAGGGTAGTCGGTATAACCTTCAGCGCCGCCGCCGTAGAAGCTTTCCGGACGCTGAGGGTTCAGCGCGGCTTTCTGCTGCAGACGGGCGACCAGATCAGGGTTAGCGATAAAATCGCGACCAAATGCAACGGCGTCGATCAAACCTTTGCTAATCAGATCTTCAGCTTTCTCAGGGGTATATGCCCCTGCACCGATGATCACACCGTGGAAGCGTTCGCGTACTTTCTGACGGAAGGCTTCAGTGTAAGGCTGACCACCGGCCCAGTCTGGCTCGGACATATGCAGATACGCGATACCCCGTTTTGCCAGCTCTTCAATCAGATAAAGGGCATCCGCTTCTTCGTCCGGGCCGTTATCAACGTTCTGGAAAGAACCAATCGGGGACACGCGGATACCAATGCGGTCCGGGCTCCACTCCTGACATACGGCATCCACCACTTCCAGCACCAGGCGCGCACGGTTTTCAACGCTGCCGCCGTACTGGTCGGTACGATGGTTAGAGGACGGTGACAGGAACTGGTGCAGCAGATAGCCATGCGCGGAGTGCAGTTCAACCAGGTCGAAACCGGCTTCACGCGCATTCGCCACGGCCTGGCGGAAATCGTTAACAATCCCCGGGATCTCGTCCAGTTCAAGAGCGCGCGGCATAGACGTATCAACGCGGATCGCATTGCCGTTTTCATCACGCAGCGAGGTGCGGGTGTTCGCGCTCAGGGCAGAGGCGGAAACCGGTGCCTGACCGCCAGGCTGGATGCTGCTGTGAGAGATACGACCGGTATGCCACAGCTGGACGGCAATACGACCCTCTTCAGCGTGAACGCCAGCCGTGATTTTTTTCCACGCGGCAATCTGTTCCGGGCTGTGCAGACCTGGTGCGCCAGCGTAACCCTTAGCCTGAGCAGAAATCTGAGTGGCCTCGGTGATGATCAGGCCAGAGCTTGCGCGCTGACGGTAATATTCACCCATCAACGGGGTAGGGATATCACCCGGCTCAATGCTGCGCAGACGGGTAAGCGGGGCCATGAACACACGGTTTGGCGCGGTAACGGCACCCACTTTCAAGGGGGTAAATAATTTTTCAGCGGACATAAAGGCTCCTGAGTAGACCAGTCGTCTAGTAATTACGTAAATAAAAACGCCTGCTATACGCGAGGCGTAGTAATGCTGCTTTTTACATGTGCCAGTGCGCTTTCAAGCGGCACCGCACTGCGTGAAATCTTGGCCTGCAGGTTCGCGCCTAACCAGAGGGCGTATAAAACCTGCGCCTGGGTTAAGGGTTCGCCGGGAAAAGTCAGCGTTTTTTCATCGCGGCCTTTCTCCAGCGCCTGTGCCATGAGGGCGATAACCCCGCGGGCCCCTTTATCCATTGCTGTGCGCATATCTTCTGAAAGATCGCACACTTCGGCAGAAAGTTTTACCGTCAGGCAACCGCTGATGATGCCCTGCTGACAGAACTGGTTCAGCGTTTCCTGATAGAAGTGCAGAACACGATCGCGATAATTACCTTCGCCCGTGGCAAAGTGCGCTGCCAGGCGCTGATGGTAGCTGGCATAGTGCCGCTCCAGCATTGCCACGCCAAACGCCTCTTTGGACCGGAAGTAGTGATAAAACGACCCCTTCGGTACCTCAGCGGTTTTTAATAACTCGCTCAACCCCATACCGGTGAACCCGCGATGCATGCAAAGTCGCTCGCCGGTCGCCAGTAAATGTTCTCGGGTATCGTGTTCTGTATTTCTGCTCATGGCCGCACTCTAATAGACCGTTCGGTCTATTGCAAGCGTGTTCAGTGGCGACATGCGTTCAGAATATCCAGCTGCTGTTGATAAACCTTTGATTTAATGTCCATCATACCCAATACGGTAGAGAACAAATTGTCCTGCGAAACCGCATTTTTTGCTGCATAGTCACGTAAACACTGCGCGTTGACGCCGAAATTTTTCGCATAGTCTGGTGATAACCAGAACATAAACGGAATGTGCGTTTGTTGCTCTGGTGCCAGCAGATACGGCGTGCCGTGCAGATAAATCCCGCTTTCGCCCAGCGACTCCCCGTGATCCGAAAGATAAATCAGGGCGGTATTCATGCTCACCTGACGCGCTTTCAGGGCATCGATGGTTTTGCTGACCATGCTGTCGGTATACAGGATGGTGTTGTCATAGGTATTCATCAGCGCCTGGTGATCGCAATCCTGAATTTCATTGGTATCGCAGGTTGGCGTAAATTTGCGGAAATTATCCGGATAACGGCGATAGTATGCCGGGCCGTGGCTGCCCATCAGGTGGATGACCAGTACGGAGTCCTGCTTCAGGCCATCCAGAACATTGTCCAGACGGGTGAAGTTCACATCGTCAATGCAGGAGTTGTCTTTGCAGAACTGATCGAGTTTCCACTGGGTCATGTCGGTATGGGGAACGCGATCGCAGGCGCCTTTACAACCGCCATCATTGTCACGCCACAGCATATTGATCCCCGCATGGGCGAGCACGTCCAGCAACCCTTCCTGGTGATGGGCCAGATCGGCATCGTATTTACTGCGCGTCATACCGGAGAACATGCAGGGCACGGAAACGGCCGTTTCGGTGCCGCAGGAGGAGGCCTGCGGGAAGTTAATCACATCCTGCTTTTTCAGCTCGGGGTTTGTTTCACGCCCGTAGCCATTCAACGAGTAGTTCGCGGCACGTGACGCTTCGCCGATGACCAGCACCAGAACGGTTTTCTTTTGTTGGCCTGCAATCAGCGGCCCTTTATGGGCATCTTCACCGATCCGGACCAGTGTTTGATCGCCTGCAAACCAGCGCATTTTGCTGTATTTGACCATCGCGCTGACATAGTTTGCGGGGGTCACCATTTTGACGATGCTTTTGTTATTGCGAAACAGCGACGCGTAGTCTTTATAAAACAGGGCGGCGATGAGGATGATAACCAGCAGGGCGCCGAGCATTGCGGCAAAACGGGTCAGCAGGGCGTACCACCATTTCCCGGTGCGAATGCGGATCATGGCCAGCACCACGGACGGAACAAGACCGGCAACGACAATCCACAGGATCATCTGCGGCGTCACCAGGGCGGTGGCTTCCTGAGAGTTGGTTTCGAACACGTTAACAATCATGTTCTGATCGATAACCGCGCCGTAGGTATACATAAAGTAGGTCGCGGCGGCGCATCCGACGGTCAAGACAATCAGCAGCGGCTTACGGATAAACGGGATATTAAGCAGACTAAAAACAATGACCCAGCCGCAAAACAGCACCAGTGGAACGGACGCGGCAAAGAGGACGTCATGGATATGCGCGGGCGCGATAATTGCCCAGCTACGCTGAATAAACAGCGCGTTTAATACGGTAAAGAAAAGTGCACAGCCCAGAGTAAATTTTATATCGTTACATTGTAACTTTTTGATTAGCCACATCGATCAGAAAACCTGCAATTTTAATGATGGGGCGAGTATAGAGAACGAAGATTAGTGAAACCTTAATGCCACAAAACTGTGGTAAAGCCCTTGCACGCGGGACGTTTAGCGTCTTCACTGTAGGTGATAGTCGTTATCGGGAGGTGAGTGTGGCAGAGCAACTGGAGTTTTTCCCCATCCAGAGCCCGTGCCGGGGTATTTGTCAGGTGGATGAACGCGGATATTGCCGTGGCTGCATGCGCACGCGCGATGAGCGTTTTAACTGGCAACACTTCAGCGACACGCAGAAACAGGAGGTGCTCCGTCTCTGTCGACAGCGACTTCTGCGCAAAATACGCGCAAACAAAGCCGGTGACACCGAAGAACCCCAGCAACCTTCACTGTTTTAACACGGTAATTGCGTATACTCATGACATCACGTCCTTGAGGAAAATGTTATGGTTCAGCGAATTACCCTTGCCCCCCAGGGCCCAGAATTCTCCCGCTTTGTGATGGGCTACTGGCGCCTGATGGACTGGAATATGTCCCCCCTCCAGCTGGCAAGCTTTATTGAAGAGCATCTCGACTTAGGGATCACCACGGTCGATCACGCTGATATTTACGGTGGCTATCAGTGTGAAGCCGCGTTCGGCGAGGCACTCAAACTGGTTCCTGCGTTACGCGAACGCATGGAGATCGTCACCAAATGCGGGATTGCCACGACGGCAAAACCGGAGCATGCCCTCGGCCATTACATTACCGACAGCGCGCACATCATTAAGAGCGCCGAACAGTCGCTGGTTAACCTGGCGACCGATCATATCGATCTGCTACTGATCCACCGCCCCGATCCGTTGATGGATGCCGATGAGGTGGCCGAAGCGTTTCTGAATCTGCATCAAAGCGGCAAAGTGCGTCATTTCGGCGTATCAAACTTTACCCCTGCACAGTTTGCGCTGCTGCAGTCTCGTCTGCCGTTTACCCTGGCCACCAACCAGGTTGAAATTTCTCCGGTTCATCAGCCGCTGCTGCTGGATGGCACGCTCGATCAGCTTCAGCAGTTGCGTATCCGTCCGATGGCGTGGTCGTGCCTGGGCGGCGGACGCCTGTTTAATGATGATGAATTCCAGCCGCTGCGCACTGAGCTTGAGACCATTGCCCGCGAACTGAATGCCGGGAGCATCGAACAGGTGGTGTACGCGTGGGTCCTGCGTCTGCCGTCAAAACCACTGCCGATCATTGGCTCGGGCAAAATTGAACGCGTACGCGCCGCCATTGCCGCGGAAGAGTTGCAGATGACCCGTCAGCAGTGGTTCCGCATCCGCAAAGCGGCGCTGGGTTACGACGTCCCGTAACCGGTAAAACGTGACTTTCCGGTGAAATCTTTGCCCCTGGTATAAACTTAAGGGGCAAAAAACAACCCGTGGAGGTCATATGAAGCGTTTTACTCTGGCTCTCGTCACGCTGGTGGTCTGTGCAGGTGCGCAGGCGGCCAGTGATGAAGTGGAAATGAATCTCGTCACCTCTCAGGGTGTAGGTCAGTCCATCGGCACGGTGAAAATCACTGAAACCGACAAGGGACTGGAATTCGCGCCCAATCTCAAAGCCCTTCCTCCTGGTGAACATGGTTTCCATGTCCATGCCAACGGTAGCTGTCAGCCCGCATTAAAAGAGGGTAAAGCCTCGGCTGCGGAGGCGGCAGGCGGCCACCTCGACCCACAACATACCGGTAAGCATGAAGGTCCTGACGGCATGGGACATCTGGGCGATTTGCCGGTGCTGGTGGTGAATAACGACGGCAAAGCCACGGATCCCGTTGTCGCGCCGCGGCTGAAAAAGCTGGATGAAGTGAAAGGCAAGGCGCTGATGATCCACGTCGGCGGCGACAATATGTCCGATCAGCCAAAACCGCTTGGCGGTGGCGGGGCTCGCTATGCCTGCGGGGTGATGTGATCCCCAATTGTACCCGGAGCCGGTGCCTGTTCCAGCTGCGACAGCGAGCAGTGCAGGCGCCAGATTATCGAGGCTAAATCTCGTGCTGCAGGCGAGTGGTGGTGCGCAAGGGTATCGCAAATTCGCTGAAGTTCAGCAAGCGTGGTTTCCAGTGGACGCTGCTGGACACCGCGTTCGCTCATGACATCGCGTAGCAGGGTGATGCAGACATCACGAACCTGCGACAGCGGGTCGGAACGTGTTTCCCATGCCCTAAGTTGCCAGACCACGTGAGAGCAGTTCAACAGCACCACGCCCCAGCGCAACAGCCAGCGGCGCGAAAGGGAGTCCTGGCTGTTATTGAGCTGGCTGACATAGTGATAGACCAGCGATTCATACTCACTTTCACGTAAATGCGGTTTTCGACTCAACTGGTCGACAAAACCTCTGCGTAACTCGCGGATATGCCGGCGACTCTTGCGCGCATCTGAACCCGGACGTAACACCGCAAATGCCAGCCACGCCAGCCCAACGCCAAGGATCTTCGCCAGATTGTCATTGAGAAAATCGGCGTAGTCATAAACCGGCGGGTTAGTGACGGAGATAAACGAGCCCATAAACACAATCAGCTGTCCCCACAGCCCCGCGAGTTTGGGCATTTGCAGCTTCAGCAGCTGCATGGTGGTTAACAGCGGGAACAGGAACAGAAGGAATTGCCACAGGTCGCTTATCTGCACCATCAACCCAAACTTCACGGCAAAACTAAACAGCGAGAGCAGCACCAGGGTGCGCAGCAGCAGCGTGAGGGAGTTGAACGGTGACGCGGCGACGGAGTACAGCACGCAGCTGATAGCAGCAAGCGTCAGGGCCGCAGGGCCTGACTCCCACTGGGTGGTGATACTCCACGCGCCAACCAGCGTGAGTGCGCAAAAGGTACGAAAACCGCTCCACAGTGCCTCCATCGAGTCTGTGTGTCGTGCCAGCGCCGGGCTACCGGGGACAGCGAACTCGGTTACCGGGGTGGCATTTTCCACGGCGTTAATCCAGCGGCTGCTGCGCAGATACAACCGGCAAAAATAGTTGAGACGCTGCCAGAAGGCGCGGTGACGGTAATCGTACTCATCTACTGGCGCGAGCGGGGCGATAATCTTCGCGACGGTGTAGATGTCGGCATCCGGGCGTGCAAGCGCCGCAAGCAGCGTTTCAATTACGGCGCGCGTATGTGCAGGGGGCGTGGGCCAGTTGAGCAGCATCCGGCGCAGGCTGGAGATTGAACTGGTCATACGCAGCTGCTGATGCAACAGATAGTTCAGCAGGGTGTTCTGACGACGAAAGCGATAGTGGCTCCAGAAGGCCTGAATGCGTAACAGATTCATGGTCAGGATCTGGCCGATCACCTTTTCGTGCGCGAGACGGATGTCGTCGTTGGTATCCGGTTGCCAGAGCAGGCTTGCGTGCTCCAGTAAACGGGTATGCATGGTCTTCAGGGCGGTAATAAGCGCGGTGCCATCGGAGGTGCTGGGCAGTATCATCATCATGAAACCGCCGCTCAGAATACCGACAATTACTTCGCAGACGCGCGCCTGTGCGATGTCCCACAGCTCGGTGGTATCGAGCACATTCACCACCGGAAAGGCGATAATGGCGGCGGTATAGCCGGCCAGCTGGAAGGCATAGGCAACGTTATTCGTAAAGTGCGCGCAGGCCCAGGTACAAAAGCCCAGCCATATCGCCATGCTCAACAAAAAAAGCCACGGATCGTTCAGCGTATGACCTGCAATGATTAACGCTGCGGTGGCACCCAACAGGCTGCCGGCAATACGTCCAAGACTCTTGCTGATCACCCCGCCGACGGTGGGGAAACTCACCACCGCGGCAGAGGTCATTGCCCAGTAGGGCTGATCAAGGTTGAGGTAATAGGCGACAGTCAGCGCCAGACACATCGCAATGCCATTACGCAGCGCATAGCGCCACTGCGGACGTGTCGCTTTCATCCACGGCGTATTTCGCCAGGAGAAGGCCTGCAGGTTCATCAACGGGTCCCGATGGCGACGGTGCAGGTTGTGCCGGAGACCAGCGTTATGCCCTGCGGTAAATGGTCAAACTCCACACGAACCGGTACGCGCTGGGCCAGACGCACCCACGGCACGTTCGGTTTAATGTCCGGTACCAGGCCTGAATCCATTTCAACACTCTGATCGTAGATGGCGCGGCCAATGCTGGAGACGTGACCCTGTAACCTCTGCGAGCCGCTGTAAAGCGTAATGGTAGCGGGAGACCCTTCGCGAATATGGCGAAGCTTGGTCTCTTCAAAATAACCCACCACATAGAACGAGTGGCTGTCGACAAGGGCGAAAACGGGTTGCCCGGCGGTGGCATAATTCCCCACGCGGGCTGACAGGTTGGTGATCCATCCATCGACTGGCGCGGTAATAACGGTTTGTGTCAGCTCCCACTGCGCCTGTTTGAGCGTAGCCTCCGCGACGTTCACGCTCGCCTGCATGGCCTTAACGTTGATATTGGCAGTATCTAAATCTTCTGCGGAAATGTAGTTGCGCGACAAATGCCGGCGGCGATTGGCTTCGTTATTGGCTTTTGCTAAATCAGACTGGGCCTTCGCCAGCTGTGCCTGGGCGTTAAGGATCGCAATATGATAGGGGGTGTCGTCGATACGGAATAACACGTCACCCTTTTTAACGTACTGGTTATCTTTCACAACAAGCGTCGTAATGCTGCCCGAAACCTGTGGGGTAATGCTGACCTGCTCAGCCCGCACTTTGCCGTCACGTGTCCAGGGTGACTGCATATAAAAATTCCAGAGCCACCACCCGGCAACCAGGGCCAGGGCAAGAACAATCAGCGTGGAAAAGTACTTCAGCGTTTTCAGGGGCATATTCACCACACAATCAAGACAGCAAGGCCCAGGCATACGGAAAGGGCAAACAGGGAGAGGTCCATTAACATGGGGTGCCAAATCTCGCCGGAGTACATCCAGTCGCGAAGCAGGCGATGGGCTATGAGCCAAATCATAAAGCCGACCAGGACGGCCTTAAACAAGGGCGGAAAGTAGACTGACGCACCGAAAATCAGGTCCTGAAGGGGGAGTCCCACGGAGCTTTGAAAAAACGTCACGGGCAGAGATCCTTTGCAGTGAACAAAATGCCGCGAGGGCGAGTCTTAATCTGATGGAACATCACAATTCAGTGTAAGTCATCCTTTTAAGTTCGATGAATGCAGTATTGCATTTGTTTTGCCAATACAAATGCTGCACACTATTCTAAAATCAGTATAATAACTTAGCAAGCTAATTATAAGGAGATGAAATTGGAATCGCCATTAGGTTCTGATCTGGCAAGGTTGGTACGCGTCTGGCGTGCTCTGATTGACCATCGCCTGAAACCTCTGGAATTGACACAGACGCACTGGGTCACGCTGCATAACATTCATCAGCTGCCACCCGACCAGTCACAAATTCAACTGGCAAAAGCGATCGGCATTGAGCAACCGTCACTGGTACGTACGCTTGACCAACTGGAAGAGAAAGGACTCATCTCCCGGCAAACCTGCGCCAGCGATCGTCGCGCTAAGCGGATTAAGCTCACTGAGAAAGCGGCACCTATCATTACTGAAATGGAAGCCGTTATCACCAAAACGCGCGGCGAAATCCTTTCCGGGGTTTCACCCGCAGAGCTTGAACTGCTCATCAGCCTCATTGGGCGCCTTGAGCAGAACATCCATGAGCTGCAGTCACGCGACTGAGACCATCACAAGGCCTTGCAGCAGCAAGGCCTTTTTTACCTCGACACAACGACGCGGTTACGCCCGGTCTCTTTCGCTTCATACATCGCCTTGTCAGCATTCTCCACGCACGCTTCAGCGGTCGTCGTCGGAGAGGTGGCGGTAAACACCCCCATGCTAATCGTGATGGATTCAGGTAACTGACACCCGCTGCTGACCTTATCAAAACTGCTCAGCCTTAGCCGTATGCGTTCAGCCACCTGGTACGCTGCTTCCGACGAAGTATTGGTCAGCATCAGGACAAATTCTTCCCCGCCAATACGTGCCGCGATGTCCTGTGGGCGGACGGAATCCATCAGCAGGTTGGCGACAAACTGCAATACTTTGTCTCCCTGCAGATGGCCGTAGCAGTCGTTGATGCGCTTAAAACGGTCGAGATCGCTGACGATAACCGACACAGGGTGGTTGGCTTTGCTGATGCTGAGTGCCTGATTTAAGGCGTCGTAAAAATAACTGCGGTTGTAGAGGCGCGTCAGCGGGTCGCGGATCGAGTTCTGATAAGACTGCTGATACTTTATGTGCGAGTCACGATACAGGTTAAAGACGTCGTACAGCAGGACAAAAATAATCATCAGCGTCGCCACGGTTTCGAATAAGCGAGCGTGATACCAGGACGTGTCCTCAGCATGTCCGCCGGCTAACAGTAATGAGAGCGTCAGGACATAACAAACACATAAGAAATTACCGCCAACCCAAAAAAGATTCCGCACCCGGGTAATCGTCATTAACGTTGCTAACGCCACAACCCAGAGAAGAATCAAAAAGATATTTATGACCTGGCTCCAGAGAACCATAAATTGCCGGGTTTCATTATCCACCAGATCCAGCGTTATCAGTGCCGAGTGGCTGGAGCAGAACCAGGCCAGGGCGACCATAGAAACCGTAAACAGCATTGTACCGATAACCACGGCAATATCTGCGGGGCGTGAAAGGGGATAATCCCGAATGGAATAGAGCAAGGCTGAGACTATTATCAGCACCGCCATAAGAATATGACGGAACATAAAGAAGATCATGGCGTCGTTATAGTCGACCACATTGAACTGATAGAGATCCAGCCATGACGGGAAGCTGGACAGGGTACCGGCCATCAGCATCGTCGACCCGGCAAAGGCCGAGGCGAGGGCGATAAGGTACAACCGCCGTCTGTCGCACCAGTATTTCATGACCATGAAGCAGGCAATAAACAGGTGGAATACCAGCAAAAATATGGTAAGTGTCGGGAATAGCAGCGGTGAGAATGAAGGGACTAATTCGACCAGTTTTACAAAGAGACCTTGTAATATTCCAACGACGACGATGCATCCAAAACAGAATGTAATATAAGGGTTCTTAAAATATCGTTGTAGTGCAAGCATAGGGATTTGACGGAATAATAAAATTAAAAAATGTAAAGTAAGAAAGAGAGTAACAGGCGTGGAGAGTAAATACTTTGCGCAGGAACAAGATATACCGCGCTTAATGATTCATGGCGGGAATGTTTTTTGTAAATATATTGCTGGTAATTATATTATATGTAAATAGATTTGTTTACTGGATTTGCTAAATGGATTTGTTAAATGGATGTGGTCTGATGACCACATCCAGTTTGAATTAGCGTGGAGAAACGGTGACCTGGCTTCCGTTGCTCGCCAGAACAACGCGCTGGCCGGCAGAGAAACGGGTATTACCCTGTTTCTGTACTACCATGATGGTGCTGCCGTCATCTTTACGGATTTCCAGTTCTACGCCCTGGCTTTTGTTCATTGCACCCTGAACGCCCTGGCCTGCAACACCACCCGCAACGGCACCTGCTGCTGTGGCCAGCGAACGACCTGTGCCACCGCCTACGGTATTACCGAGGAAGCCACCCAGCACAGCACCGCCGATGGCACCCATCACGTTGCTGTCATCGCCACCCTGAATTTGTACAGGGCGTGCGTTAACAACGGTACCGTAAGTGACGCTCTGAACCTGTTTGGCTTCAGAAGCGCTGTACACGTCGCCAGAAAGTGAACTGTCATTCACACAGCCTGCAAGGGTTAAACCGATCAGCGAAACGCCCAGTACACGTAAAATCATTTGAATCTCCTGTTCACCAAAACGCCCGATGGCGGGCATCCGTTATGGCTAAATTATATGGCATAAGGGGCCATAGTTCATATCTTTGCACTAACAATAAGAAAATTGTACTTGAATTTAACTTAACGAGACATAAACGGGCACCCGGCAGGTTACCTGTCTGAGATTGTTAAAAAATATTATCGCCGGATAGCAAAGCGGCGCTGTTTATGGTTGAGTGGAGAGCATTAGCCCACGCAACGTAAGGAAAGCGCATGAAATCGGGTCGCTACATTGGTGTGATGTCGGGTACCAGTCTGGATGGCGTAGACGTCGTTCTGGCCGCTATTGATGAAAACATGGTGGCACAGCAGGCGAGCCTGACCTGGCCTATCCCCCGGGCGCTGAAAGAGGACATTCTCAGTGTCTGTCAGGGGCAGCAACTGACGCTTTCTCAGCTTGGTCAGCTTGATGTGCGGCTGGGGGCGCTGTTTGCCGATGCGGTACTGGCTCTGATGCATAAAGAAAAGCTTCGCCCGCAGGATGTCGTCGCCATCGGCTGTCACGGACAAACGGTCTGGCATGAGCCGGTCGGCGATGCACCGCATACCCTGCAAATCGGCGACAATAACCAGATTGTGGCGAAGACGGGCGTAACCGTAGTCGGTGATTTTCGGCGTCGCGATATTGCGCTTGGCGGGCAGGGCGCGCCGCTGGTGCCCGCTTTTCATCAGGCATTGTTGACCCATCCGACAGAGCGCCGAATGGTGCTGAACATTGGCGGTATTGCCAACCTGTCTCTGCTTATCCCGGATCAACCCGTACGCGGCTATGACACCGGCCCGGGTAACATGCTGATGGATGCCTGGATCTGGCGTCAGCGTGGTCAGGCGTATGATAAAGACGCGCAGTGGGCCAGCGAAGGCAAAGTGATCATCCCGCTGTTGCAGTCCATGCTAAGCGATCCGTACTTCGCTTTACCGGCGCCCAAAAGCACGGGGCGCGAATATTTCAACTATGGCTGGCTCGAACGTCAGTTGGCGCAGTTCCCGGCGCTTGCACCGCAGGATGTCCAGGCGACGCTCGCCGAGTTAACGGCGGTTTCGATATCGGAACAGGTTCTTCTCAGCGGTGGATGCGAACGCCTGCTGGTGTGCGGCGGTGGCAGCCGTAACCCGTTGGTGATGGCACGTCTTGCCGGGTTATTGCCAGGTACCGAGGTGACGACCACCGATGAAGCCGGCATCAGTGGCGATGATATGGAAGCGCTGGCCTTTGCCTGGCTTGCCTGGCGCACCATTGCCGGGCTTCCGGGCAATTTGCCGTCGGTGACTGGCGCACGTGAGGCCAGCGTCCTCGGGGCCATTTTCCCGGCGAATCCACGTCATAATCAGAGTTAACTGAAATTCAGCGCTGCGTGTGGTCGTTAGAATGGAATGAAACAGGAGG
The DNA here is from genome assembly GCF_047456135.1 of Enterobacter sp. BNK-18. Classification (NCBI taxonomy): domain Bacteria; kingdom Pseudomonadati; phylum Pseudomonadota; class Gammaproteobacteria; order Enterobacterales; family Enterobacteriaceae; genus Enterobacter; species Enterobacter sp. BNK-18. The sequence continues at coordinate 1,158,184 of NZ_CP179899.1, forward strand.
GCAGCCATGCCCTCCAGGACCAGGAAAGTCTTCGGAATACGCCCATGAAAAAACTTCTTCTTATTGCCGCGCCTTTATTGCTGTCAGGATGCAGCGTCTACAACCAGTTCCTTGATCGCATGCAGACCGATACCCTGGAGTATCGCTGTGATGAAAAACCGCTGACCGTTAAGCTGAACAATCCGCGTCAGGAAGCCAGTTTTGTCTACGACAACAAATTGCTCACCCTCAAGCAGGGCATTTCTGCCTCCGGCGCACGCTACACGGACGGAATTTATGTCTTCTGGTCGAAAGGCGACAGTGCCACCGTCTACAAACGCGACCGTATTGTGCTGAACAATTGCCAGCTCGAAAATCCGAAGCGTTGAGATTTTCACAGGGGCGGCGCACAATAGCGCCACCCAATGTCAATGTCAGCTAACGCCATGTCAGATAACGACGAACTGCAGCAAATTGCGCATCTGCGCCGTGAATACACCAAAGGCGGCCTGCGTCGCCAGGATCTTCCCGCCGAACCCCTCGTGCTTTTTGAACGCTGGCTGAAACAGGCCTGCGAAGCGAAACTCGCCGACCCAACGGCAATGGTTGTCGCAACGGTAGATGAAAACGGTCAACCGTATCAGCGTATCGTCCTGCTCAAACATTATGACGAGAAAGGCCTGGTGTTTTACACCAACCTGGGCAGTCGTAAGGCACACCACCTGGAAAACAATCCTCGTATCAGCCTGCTGTTCCCGTGGCATATGCTGGAGCGTCAGGTGATGGTCACCGGCAAAGCAGAGCGTCTCTCCACGCTGGAAGTGGTGAAGTATTTCCACAGCCGTCCGCGTGACAGCCAGATTGGCGCCTGGGTCTCAAAACAGTCCAGCCGTATTTCGGCGCGTGGCGTGCTTGAAAGCAAATTCCTCGAACTGAAGCAGAAATTCCAGCAGGGCGAAGTTCCGTTGCCCAGTTTCTGGGGGGGCTTCCGCATTCCGATCGAGCAGATGGAATTCTGGCAGGGCGGCGAACACCGTCTGCATGACCGCTTTTTATACCAGCGTGAAAATGGCGGCTGGAAAATCGACAGGCTGGCACCGTAATCGCCGAAATTTGTTGATTTAAGCGCTAGCGCAGGCCGCGCTTGCGCTTTATTCTATGTACCTTTCGCATCAGGCGAAAAGTCGTGTACCGGCAAAGGTGCAGTCGTTTATACATGGAGAATTTGATGGCAAGCAGTAACTTGATTAAACAATTGCAAGAGCGGGGCCTTGTGGCTCAGGTGACGGACGAGGAAGCGTTAGCAGAGCGACTGGCGCAAGGCCCGATCGCGCTCTATTGCGGCTTCGATCCTACCGCTGACAGCTTGCATTTGGGGCATCTTGTTCCATTGTTATGCCTGAAACGCTTCCAGATGGCGGGCCACAAGCCTGTCGCACTGGTTGGCGGCGCGACCGGTCTGATTGGCGACCCAAGCTTTAAAGCTGCCGAGCGTAAACTGAACACCGAAGACACCGTGCAGGAGTGGGTGGATAAGATCCGCAAACAGGTTGCGCCTTTCCTCGACTTTAACTGCGGTGACAACTCTGCGATTGCGGCCAACAACTATGACTGGTTTGGCGGCATGAACGTGCTGACCTTCCTGCGCGACATTGGCAAACACTTCTCTGTTAACCAGATGATTAACAAAGAAGCGGTGAAGCAGCGTCTGAACCGTGACGACCAGGGCATCTCCTTTACCGAGTTCTCCTACAACCTGCTGCAGGGTTATGACTTTGCCTGCCTGAATAAACTGCACGGCGTCTGCCTGCAGATTGGCGGCTCTGACCAGTGGGGCAACATCACGTCGGGTATCGATCTGACGCGTCGTCTGCACCAGAACCAGGTCTTCGGTCTGACCGTTCCACTGATCACCAAAGCCGACGGCACCAAATTTGGTAAAACCGAAGGCGGCGCGGTATGGCTTGATCCGAAGAAAACCAGCCCGTACAAATTCTACCAGTTCTGGATTAACACGGCGGATGCCGATGTTTATCGCTTCCTGAAGTTCTTCACCTTTATGGACATTGAGGCGATCAATGCTCTGGAAGAAGAAGACAAAAACAGCGGTAAAGCGCCACGTGCTCAGTACGTACTGGCTGATGAAGTGACCAAACTGGTTCACGGTGAAGAAGGTCTGGCCGCGGCAAAACGCATTACTGCAAGCCTGTTCAACGGGACGCTGAGCGACCTGAGCGAAGCGGACTTCGAACAGCTGGCGCAGGATGGTGTGCCGATGGTTGAGATGGAAAAAGGTGCCGACCTGATGCAGGCGCTGGTGGACTCCGAGCTGCAGCCATCCCGCGGTCAGGCGCGTAAAACCATCGCCTCGAACGCGATCACTATTAACGGTGAAAAACAGGCCGACCCGGAATACACCTTCGCTGACAGCGATCGTCTGTATGGCCGCTACACGCTTCTGCGTCGCGGTAAGAAAAACTACTGTCTGGTCTGCTGGAAATAATTAAAAGTATCCAGGGGCGTGGGAAACCACGCCCCTTTTGTTTTTTCAGGGTTTGGTAAGTAAAAATGAAGAACATCCTCGCCATTCAGTCCCACGTGGTCTTTGGGCATGCTGGCAACAGCGCCGCGGAATTTCCGATGCGCCGCCTCGGTGCCAACGTCTGGCCCCTCAATACCGTGCAGTTCTCAAACCATACACAATACGGTCAATGGACCGGCTGCGTGATGCCGCCTTCGCACCTCACCGACATTGTGCAGGGCATTGCCAATATCGATCAGCTAAAACGCTGTGATGCGATACTGAGCGGATATCTCGGTTCGGCAGAGCAGGGAGAGCATATCCTGGGCATTGTCCGCCAGGTGAAAGCGGCAAACCCGGCGGCGAAATACTTTTGTGATCCTGTTATGGGGCATCCGGAGAAAGGCTGTATCGTGGCCCCCGGCGTGGCTGAATTCCATGTGCGTCACGCGCTGCCGGCCAGCGATATTATTGCGCCGAACCTGATTGAGCTGGAAATTCTCTGCGAGCATCCGGTGAATAGCGTAGAAGAGGCGGTAAGCGCTTCTCGCGAGCTAATAGCCCAGGGGCCGGAGATTGTCCTGGTGAAACATCTCGCGCGCGCAGGGCTGAGCAGGGACCGTTTTGAGATGCTGCTGGTGACGAAAGACGAAGCCTGGCATATCAGCCGTCCGCTGGTGGACTTCGGCATGCGTCAGCCGGTGGGTGTCGGTGATGTGACAAGCGGCTTGCTGCTGGTGAAATTACTTCAGGGGGCCACGCTGCGGGATGCGCTTGAGCATGTGACTGCAGCAGTGTACGAAATCATGAAGGCGACGAAAGAGATGCAGGAGTATGAACTGCAGGTGGTCGCGGCACAGGATCGTATCGCGAAACCGGAGCATTACTTCAGCGCGACCCGGTTATAACGGTTCACGTTCCTGTCGGCCGGGTAGCGACAGCGCCACCCGGCAATACAGTGCGCCGGTCAGTTCAACCCTTCTGCTTTAAGCGCTGCAGCCACCGCAGGACGCGCGGCTACGCGATCCATGTACGATGCAATGTGGTCCAGCCCGTCCATGTTGAGCTTAATGGCCCGCGCCCAGCGCAGCACGGTGAACAGATAGGCATCAGCAATCGTAAAACGCGCGCCTCCAATCCACTGATCGTCTTTCAGCGATGCGTTAACGTACTGCAGTTTTTTCTCCAGCTGAGCACGTACGGTCGGTTTGTACTCTTCCGGCGTCTCCGGACGGAACAGCGGCGTAAAGCCTTTGTGCAGCTCGGTCGCAATGTAGTTCATCCACTCCAGCGTTTTGTAGCGAGAAACCGTGCTTACCGGTGCCAGCAATTGCCTGTCGGGCACGCTATCGGCGAGGAACTGCATAATCGCCACGCCTTCGGTCAGCAGGGTACCGTCATCCAGCAGCAGAGCCGGAACTTGTCCCTTCGGGTTAATAGCAAAAAAATCATCGCCGTTTTCCAGGCGTTTTTTCATCAGGTCAACGCCATCCAGCGTGAAATCTTTGCCGCTCTCGCGCAGGGTAATGTGGGAAGCAAGAGAGCACGCGCCCGGTTTGTAGAACAGTTTCATCGGTAACTCCTTTTTGCTGAGGTTTCAGCTATGTTAGTGCGCGAACGGGTAAAAAAAAAGCCGCTAATACATTAGCGGCTTCTGTTCAGTCGTTTCTCAGTGACATTATGCGGTAGCGGTTTCGGTCGCTTTCGCCGTCTTGTCGTCGTCCTGAGTCATGCGATTCAGCTTCGGCGCAGTCAGCATCATCAGAACCGCGATAACCGCAGTAGCAATACCAATCTGCATGAACACGGTACCGTAGACGTTCAGAGAGACCAGTGGGTCAGTCACGTTATCCGGCACGGCCATCAGGTTTGCAATTTTACCTGCGATGATGGCGGCACCCGCAGTGGTCAGGAACCAGCTACCCATGATGAAGCCCATCAGACGCTGAGGAACCAGTTGTGCAACCATCGCCAGGCCCAGACCGGAGATCATCAGTTCACCGATAGACTGCAGCGCATAGCTCAGGATCAGCCAGTTAACGGAGACGATACCGGCGTCAGTCGCAAATTTCGTACCCAGCGGCAGTACCAGGAATGCGCCAGAACACAGCAGCATACCGATAGCAAATTTGTGCGGCATCGGCAGACGGTCGCCCATTTTGTTATAGATAGCAGCCAGAATCGGGCTACCAATCATGATCCAGAACGGGTTCAGGGCCTGATACTGTTCCGGCTCGAACGCGATACCCAGGATTGAGTGTTCAACGTTACGGATAGCGAAGAAGTTCAGAGACGTTGGCATCTGGCTGTACAGAACGAAGAAGATAATCGCTTCCAGCATCAGAATGAAGGCCACAATCATCTTACGACGAGCGGCACCCTGCATGGCGAAGGCTTCTTTCGCGAAGATGATCACGATACCCAGCGCAACCACACCCAGAACGGCACGCGCGATGCCCTGGTTATGCAGCAGCCAGGTTGCGATTGCCGCGAGGATCACCACGCCGACAATGGTCGCCAGCAGTTTGCCAATGTGAACCGGTTCGAAGTCTGGTTTGGAGCCGTAGTCTTTTACCCAGCGTTTGCAGAAGGCAAAGTTAACCACGGTGATCAGCATACCGACAACGGACAGGGAGAACGCAACGCTCCAGCCGAATTTAGCGGCCAGCCACGGGGTTGCCAGCATGGAGAAGAAGGAACCGATGTTCACGGACATGTAGTACATGGTGAATGCACCGTCCAGACGCGGGTCATCTTTGTTGTAACAGGTAGAGAGCAGGGAAGACGGGTTCGCTTTGAACAGACCGTTACCGACGGCGATAGTCGCCATACCCATATACACCACAGCGGCATCGTGACCAGACCATGCAACCAGCGCATAGCCAACGGCCAGGACAATCGCACCCAGCATAATGACACGTTTAGTCCCGAGGACTTTATCACCCAGCCAGCCGCCGATAGCGACCAGACCGTACACCAGGGCACTGAAAGAGGAGAACAGCGTAATGGAATCTGCTTCGGACATACCCAGCTGTTTTACCAGGTAAACCGCCATGATCCCTTGCAGGCCGTAATAACCAAAACGCTCCCATAACTCGATAGAGAAGATGAGATAGAACGCTTTAGGTTGTTTAAAAGCGTTAAGACTTACGCTTTCATCTGTTGGTTTATTGTTTGCAGTCGACACATATACCTCTTTTTTTACATCCCATATTAACGGGGGTGTTCATCGCGTGATGGCCGTAGTCCATCCGCCTTATAGTTATATTGGGAGGAGAAACGGCGGGTAATGTTCACTATCCTGCACCGTCTGGCAATACGTTTGTAATAATCTGTTACATATAACTGGGCCGCTATAATCGGCGGTTCATACAAATGTTATTCAGCGTTAAATTTCATACGATCTGTAAAGGGAGTTTTTTTGACTGGCATTCACCCATAATTTGCCCTCAGTGGCGATATGTTCTGCTATTTGAGGTTTATTGCAGTGATATAGCCCATATTCTGAAAAATAGCTGGTCTTATGTGTTGCTCATGATGAGTTTGATCTTGTCTGGCAAAGGGTTTACGCCGCTTTTAACAACAAAAATTCAACACGAAGTTATCAGGGTGATCTTGATCACATATGTATAGAAATTTTCGGCTATGAAAAAAGTATTAACCTGTTTGAGCGTTAAAGGCTCGAACAAGTGATAAGGGAAGCGGTAAGGAAGGCGGATAAATTATGGTCAAAAGAAGGTCTTCTGGTAGACCCTCTCTTGGTAAGGAATTGCCGTTGCGTCAGAAAACGAAAAGCGCAAGATATCAGGGATACACTTTCTCTTTGTACTCGCAGAGATCTTCGATAATACAGGAGCCACAGCGAGGCTTACGGGCAATACAGGTATAACGGCCATGGAGAATGAGCCAGTGATGGCAATCCACCTTAAATTCGGCGGGAACCACTTTTAGCAGTTTCTCTTCAACCTGCTCGACATTCTTGCCCGGTGCGAAGTTAGTGCGGTTAGAGACGCGGAAAATATGGGTATCAACGGCGATAGTCGGCCAGCCAAACGCGGTGTTAAGTACCACATTCGCAGTCTTACGTCCCACGCCGGGTAATGCTTCCAGCGCGGCGCGATCTTCCGGCACTTCACCCCCGTGCTGTTCCAGCAGGATCCGGCAGGTTTTGATCACGTTCTCAGCCTTGCTGTTAAACAGACCGATGGTTTTGATATAGGACTTCACCCCGTCAACGCCCAGTTCCAGCATCGCCTTTGGCGTGTTGGCGACCGGATAAAGCAGGGCGGTCGCCTTATTAACGCTCACGTCGGTAGCCTGCGCAGAGAGCAGCACGGCGATCAACAGCTCGAACGCGGAGTTAAAATTCAGCTCCGTCGTCGGATGTGGGTTCTCATCCCGCAGACGGGTCAGGATCGCAATGCGCTTTTCTTTATTCATGAGGCCTTCTCGGGTATCCCTTCCTGTACGCTGCGCTCAGCCGCGCGGCGCTTACGTTTTTCATCAATCAGGTATTTTATCGCCAGCATCATGCCGAGGCCAATAAACGCGCCTGGCGGCAGCATGGCCAGCAGGAACGGCGTATCGGTGTGGAAGACTTCGATGCGCAGCGCTTTAGCCCAGCCGCCGAGCAGCGCATCTGCGCCATCAAACAGCGTTCCGTTACCCAGGATCTCACGCATTGAGCCGAGTACGAACATGGCACCGGTTGCCCCCATACCAATAGAGAAACCATCCAGAGCCGACATCGCCGGGCTGTTTTTCACGGCAAAAGCTTCCGCGCGCCCGACCACAATACAGTTGGTTACGATGAGGGGAATAAAGATCCCGAGCGACTGATACAGGCCGAACGCATAAGCGTTAATCAGCATCTGGACGATACTCACCACCGACGCGATGATCATGACGTAAATCGGAATACGGATTTCCGATGGCGTCCAGCGGCGCAGGGCAGAGATGGACAGATTGGTCAGGGTGAGAACCAGCGTGGTTGCCAGCCCCAGACCCAGCGCGTTGGTGGCGGTGGATGTCACCGCCAGCAGCGGGCACATCCCCAGCAGCTGTACCAGCGCGGAGTTGTTCTTCCACAATCCCTGGACGATAACCTCTTTAACCTGGCTCATGATTACTCCTCACAGGCCGTAAGATTGTTCATCTGCGCGGGCAGCGTTTCCGCATACAGCCCGGCTCGTTTTACGGCATTGACCACGGCCCGTGGGGTAATGGTTGCCCCCGTGAACTGGTCAAACTCGCCGCCATCCTTTTTCACAGCAAACGCAGGATCCGCTTCGCCGTGGATCACTTTTCCGGCAAAATGCAAAATCCAGTCGCTCAGACGGGTTTCAATTTTATCCCCCAGGCCTGGCGTCTCATGATGTTCCGTCACGCGCGTACCCAACACGGTACCGGAGAAATCGCTGCCGACCAGCAGTTGAATCGCCCCGGAGTAGCCATCGGGCGCCGTCGCTTCCATCACCGCGCCTACCGCATTATCCCCCTTACGGGCAATAAAGACGCGGTGCGGGCCTTTCCCTAACTGAGGTGCCTGGACCACGAAGCAACTTTTCTGCAGGTCATTATCGTAGAAATCAGGGGGGATCACCTGATCGAACAGGGCTTTTTGCTGCTTCACCGCCTGTTCGTCGATGGTCGATTTGGTCAGGTTGTTCACCAGGGCCGTCAGTCCGGTGAGGACCGCGGCGAAAATGGCCAGCGTGACGCCGTGTTTTTGCATTGTTTTCAGCATCGCGAAACCCTTAACGGTGGCCGTACACGCGCGGACGCGTGTAGTAGTCGATGAGCGGAACGGTGATGTTTGCAAGCAGAACCGCGAATGCCACACCGTCCGGGTAACCGCCAAAGCTGCGGATGAGCCACACCAGCAAGCCAGCCAGCGCACCGAAGATCAGGCGACCACGGTTCGTGGTAGATGCCGTTACCGGATCGGTCAGGATAAAGAACGCACCCAGCATGGTTGCCCCCGAGAGCAGATGCATCTGTGGGCTGGCGAGCGATTCTGGCGAGAACACCCATCCCAGTGTGGCGCAGACCGCCAGCGTCACGAGGAAGCTGACCGGAATATGCCAGCGGATCGCTTTCTGCTGCAGCAGGAACAGCCCGCCCAGCAAATAAGCAAGGTTCACCCACTGCCAGCCCGCGCCCGCCAGCATGCCGCTGAAGATGGCAGATTTCATAATCTGATCGACGGAGTGCCCGGCATGCAGGGAGGTTTTAAACGTATCGAGTGGTGTGGCCTGGCTGATGCCATCCACGCCCATACGCAGCGCGTTCATATCCGCACCGAGCGCGGTATGGCCGGTAAAGATAACGTGCAGGGCATCCATAAAGCCGGGTACCGTCGCGGCAATGTCATGCGGCGGCAACCAGCTGGTCATCTGAACCGGGAAGGAGATCAGCAGTACGACGTAGCCAATCATCGCCGGGTTGAACGGGTTATGGCCCAGCCCACCATAAAGTTGTTTGGCAATAATGACTGCAAACACCGTACCGAGCACCACCATCCACCACGGAGCAAACGGTGGAATACTGATTGCCAGCAACAGGCCAGTCAGCAGTGCTGAGTTATCGGCAAGGATGCGGGAAACCGCCAGCTTACGCAGTTTAAGCACCAGGGCTTCTGCCCCTAAGGCGCTGGCACAACCCAGCACTATCTGGAACAGCGTTCCCCAGCCGAAAAACCAGCACTGAACGGCAATGCCCGGCAGCGCCGCCAGGCACACCAGCATCATGATGCGTGATGTCTGGCGCTGATTATGGGTGTAAGGGGAACTTGCGATTCTGAAAACCATTTAATCCTCGTTAACTGCTTGCTGTGCGGCTTTCTTCGCCTGAACGCGCGCAATGGCGGCGGCGACTGCGGCTTTACGTGGGTCGTCGTTTGCGGCCGGCTGCTGTTCTTCCTGCTGTGCTGCTTTGCGGGCCTTGGCGCGGGCAATGGCGGCTTCAACAGCCGCCTTACGCGGGTCGACAGGTGCTTCAGGTTCAGCGGCTTCAGGCTGCGCCGCCGCTTTACGCGCTTTGGCACGGGCAATGGCGGCTTCGACAGCCGCTTTACGCGGGTCGACGGGGGCTTCAGGCGTAGCGGTTTCAGTCTGCGCCGCTGCTTTGCGCGCTTTAGCGCGCGCGATCGCCGCTTCAACAGCCGCTTTACGGGGATCTACGGCCTCCACTTCTTGCTCAACCACCACGTTTTGCTCGCCGGCCTTACGCGCTTTGGCGCGAGCGATCGCCGCTTCAACAGCCGCTTTACGGGGATCTACGGCCTCCGCTTCTTGTTCAACTACCACGTTTTGCTCGCCGGCCTTACGGGCTTTGGCGCGGGCAATGGCGGCTTCAACGGCGGCTTTACGCGGATCGATCTCAGCGTCAGAGGAGGCTGACTGTGCTTTTTCTGCCTGACGGGCGCGCGCAGCCGCTTTACGCGCTTCGCGGGCGGCAATCGCTTCGCTGTTATCCGGTTTTTCACCGGCCGGGATCACCACGGTCTGGGCTGCCGTCGCTTTTTTCTCCCGCACGCGTGCCAGTGCGGCATTAATCGCATCCTGGTCTTTTTCGCCGGGCTGAACTGCTGCCTGTTTGTGACGCGCCTGACGGGCCAGTTTTTCACGCTCCAGACGCGCCTGACGCGCTTCAAAACGCGCTTTCGCTTCGGCTGCGCGTTTCTCTTCCATGGAGATGGCATAAATCTCGGCCTTCTCCTGGCGGAAGTACTGCACCAGAGGAATGTTACTTGGGCAGACCCAGGCGCAGGCACCGCATTCGATGCAGTCGGCCAGGTTATGGGCCTGCGCTTTATCGTGCAGCTGACCTTTGCTGTACCAGTACAATTGTTGCGGAAGTAAATCCGCCGGACAGGCATCGGCACAGGCGCTGCAGCGGATACAGCCTTTCTCCTCCTGCTCTTCACCCATTTCGGTCGGGGAGGGGGCAAGCAGGCAGTTTGTGATTTTTACTACCGGGACATCGAGCCACGGCAGGGTAAAGCCCATCAGCGGGCCACCCATGATCACCATCTGGTCGCTGCCCGGGCAAAAATCAGCCTGTTCCAGCAGATGACGAACCGGCGTACCCAGACGCGCCCAGACGTTGCCCGGACGTGCGACAGATTCACCGGTCAGCGTAACCACGCGCTCGGTCAGCGGTTCACCGTCCACCACCGCACGTTTCACGGCGTAGGCTGTCCCGACGTTTTGCATCAGCACCCCGATGTCCGAAGAGCGTCCGCCATGCGGAACCTGCTTGCCGGTCAGAATTTGCGTCAGCTGTTTGGCACCGCCAGAGGGGTACTTGGTTGGGATAACGCGCAGGCCGATATCGTGGCTGCCGTTGAGGACGGCACGCAGCATCGAAATAGCCTGTGGCTTGTTATCTTCAATGCCAATCAGCACTTCGCGTGGCTGCAGAATATGGGCAAGAATGCGGATCCCTTCCACGACCTGCGCGGCGCAGTCCTGCATCAGACGATCGTCGGCGGTGATGTAGGGTTCACATTCTGCTGCATTGATGATCAGAGTCTGAATTTTATCGCCGCCGCCGTGCAGTTTGACGCCAGTAGGGAACCCCGCGCCGCCCAGGCCGGCAACGCCGAATTGATGAATACGCTCGATAAGCGCTTCGCGGCTCCGGTTGCGGTAGTCGCTCCAGCCGTCACGGTCTATCCAGCGGTCTTCTCCGTCGGCTTCAATAATGACGCTCAGTTCGGAGAGCGCAGAGGGGTGTGCTACGGTATGGGGGGCGATCGCCACCACTGTACCGGACGTCGGAGCGTGGACCGGCAGCATACGTCCGCGACCGAACGTTAACGGCTGGCCGCGAAGGACGGTATCGCCTTCTTTCACGCACAGTTCACCCTCAGCACCGATATGCTGTTTCAGCGGCATGACGTAACGGGACGCCAGCGGAATTTGGCGAAGCGGCGTGCCGTTGGACTGGGTTTTCATTTCAGGTGGATGGATACCACCGTCAAAGTCCCAAATCTTCTCTTTTCTGAAAGCAGAAAATAACTTAAGCATGTTGTTCCACAGGAATGATGCGAACCGGAATGGTTTGAAGATCCCACTTCCAGCTTTCGGTAGTCGGTTCAACCGGGCGCAACGCGATACATTGCGTCGGGCAGGGTGCCACGCAGAGGTTACAGCCGGTGCACAGATCCGCCACGACGGTGTGCATGGCACGCGTTGCGCCAACGATGGCGTCGACAGGGCATGCCTGAATGCATTTTGTGCAGCCGATGCAGTTCGCTTCGTCAATCACGGCGAGGGCGCGAACCGGCTCCTGCACATCTTCATCGCCGTCAACAGGTTGCGGGTCAACGTTAAGCAGGGCGGCTATTTTCAGCATTACCGCTTCACCGCCGGGTGCGCAGCGGTTAATTTTTTCACCCTGCACGCCTACCGCTTCGGCATAGGGGCGGCAGCCAGGATAGCCACACTGCCCGCACTGGCTTTGCGGCAGAAGCTCATCGATTTTTTCTACAACAGGATCGTCCTCTACCGCGAAACGGCGGGAGGCGTAACCCAGAATAAGGCCAAACACCAACCCCAGCACGCTGATAGAGGCGATGGCTATCCAGATAGTACTCATTACAACTTCACCAGACCACTAAAGCCCATAAAGGCCAGAGACATTAAACCTGCTGTCACCAGGGCGATCGCGTTACCGCGGAATGGCGCAGGGATATCCGCTGCTGCCAGACGCTCGCGAATCGAGGCGAACAGCACCATCACCAGAGAGAAACCGACGGCGGCAGAAAAACCGTACAGCGCCGATTGCATGAAATTATGCCCAAGGTTGATGTTCAGCAGCGCCACGCCAAGTACTGCACAGTTGGTGGTAATCAGCGGCAGGAAGATACCCAGCAGGCGATAGAGAGCCGGGCTGGTTTTACGCACCACCATTTCTGTGAATTGCACTACCACCGCGATGACCAGAATAAAGGACAGCGTACGCAGATAGATTAAATCCAGCGGGATGAGGATCCAGTTATCAATCAACCACGCGCAGATAGACGCCATCGTCATCACGAAGGTGGTGGCCAGCCCCATGCCCATTGCAGTTTCCAGCTTTTTGGAAACCCCCATAAATGGACACAGGCCAAGGAACTTCACCAGGACGAAGTTGTTAACCAGCACAGTGCCGACAAAGAGCAGTAAGTAATCGGTCATTATTTAGCCTGAAATAAAAAAGCCGCCTATTATCGGACAAACCACCGCAGGCGACAACAGGTTATCTGTAAGGTTATTACGGGTTCACAAAGGTGTTCTTCACCCGCGTCGAACGCTTGAAATAGGGCACCAGCAGCGCCGCAGCCAGTAACGGAAAAAGCAGCTGGCGAACGGCCAGGGCATCAGAAACTGGCGAAAAAGCAAAGGCTTTCACCGCCAGCAGGACCGAAATCAGCAGCCAGATAATGTAGTGTTTAGGGACACCCTTACGGCGCTTAAAGAAGGCAATGGTCAGCCATAGCGTGTAGTACCACATCCCGATCGCAAAAACGAACGACACAAACCACATCGTAATATTAAGCACACTTTGCGACATCAGGGTCTGGATTGCATGAGGTGTAATCAGTGCGGTGGTATAAAGCAGCAGCGCAAGTGATGCGCTTAATAAGGCAACCAGCAGCCATGCCAGTGGGGCGATTAACCAGCCTCCAATTCGTTCTCCAGGCGTTGCGGTCATGAACTCTCCCATAATCTGCGCGAAATGTTGTACAGCCAGTTTGCAGGGCGGAGAGTATATAACATTTCGCGCGGATGGCTACTTTCTTATAAAACGTAGCGCCATACAGACTTAGGCACTTCACCGACGTTGAACAAACGGCCACCGGAGACCAGCTCCGCACGGCGGTGGTCAGCGGCGCGATACATATTGATGATTTCCTGATTATCCGACAGCGTGTAGTTCAGATGGTCAAACAGTTTTTCCAGGCTCTCAAGCGAATTGATCTTGCGAAATTTTAATAAATAGTCCTGAACTGTCATATTAATAAGTTTCCATATAAAAGTGAGTAATACCAGTTAAGGTAATTCGTCCGAATAATAAACGGATTAATAAAGACGTAAACAGCCCACTCAGATAACGCGACTAAATTAGGAGTTTTCTTTGCTGAAAGTACAGGCATCAGACGATGCCTGGAAGAGAAGGTTAACCGTGTTCACCAGGGCTGGCAATAAGTAACTGACATATTATGTCACTCTTTATTGCGGTAACCGGTTACTTAGGTTGGGCGACGGTGACAGGCTCCGGCGGCTGGTAGTTATCGATATGGCTGGCAACGCCAAGCAAAATGACCGATACCCCAAGGACAATCCATCCCGCTAATTCAATGATTCGATTAATAATTGACGTCATGACTGGTACGTGTAATTTATCCATAAATACAGGTTGCAAATGTTACAGCGCCGTTTCCCCCGCGGCAAGTGCTTTGGGAACGGTTCCCCTAAACAAAATCAGAACGTTAAATCTATGTAACAAAAACAACCGGCATAGCCTGCTATTTTACGTCATATGGCACATGATTAATCTGTAAGAACGTCAGAGTAGCCAGTGTGAAATAAGATAGTCATAAAAGAGGGCAACATTATGAGTGATAGCATCCGCGTCGGGCTTATTGGTTACGGTTACGCGAGCAAGACTTTTCATGCGCCTCTGATTGCCGGGACGCCGGGCATGGCGCTGGCGGCAGTTTCCAGTAGCAATGCCACGAAAGTGCATGCCGACTGGCCCTCCGTGCCGGTTGTTTCTGAACCTAAGCATCTTTTTAACGACCCTAATATTGATTTGATCGTCATTCCCACCCCCAATGACACGCATTTTCCGCTGGCAAAGGCAGCACTGGAAGCCGGTAAGCACGTTATTGTCGATAAACCCTTCACGGTGACGTTGTCACAGGCGCGCGAACTGGATGCGTTGGCAAAAAGTTTTGGCAGAGTGCTTTCGGTATTTCATAACCGCCGCTGGGACAGTGATTTCCTGACGGTAAAAGCGCTCCTTAATGAAGGCACGCTGGGCGAAATCCTCTTTTTTGAATCGCACTTTGACCGGTTCCGCCCTCAGGTCCGAAACCGCTGGCGTGAGCAAGCCGGGCCGGGCAGCGGCATCTGGTACGATTTAGCGCCGCATCTTCTCGATCAGGCCGTAAATTTGTTTGGCCTACCGGTCAGCATGACGGTCGATCTGGCCCAGCTCAGACCCGGAGCGCAAACCACCGACTACTTTCATGCCATCTTGAGTTACCCGCAGCGGCGTATTGTACTGCACGGGACAATGGTGGCAGCCGCCGAATCAGCGCGTTATATCCTTCACGGTACGCGCGGGAGCTATGTGAAGTTTGGTCTCGATCCTCAGGAAGAACGCCTGAAAAACGGCGAGCGTTTGCCGCAGGAAGACTGGGGCTATGACATGCGGGACGGGGTTGTGACGCGGGTGGAAGGTGAGGAGAGGGTTGAAGAAACGTTACTGACGATCCCGGGTAACTATCCGGCGTATTATGCCGCTATCCGTGATGCGCTAAACGGGACGGGGGATAACCCGGTTCCGGCCAGCCAGGCGATTCAGATTATGGAATTGATTGAACTGGGGATTGAATCAGCCAAACACCGCGCAACGCTCTGTCTGGCGTGATTCTGACAAAGCCGGGTAAGGGGACGACCCCACCCGGCAACGGGCTTAGCCGCGGGCGACCTTATCCCGCAGCGCCTGTTTCTCTGCTGGCGTCAGGAAGGCGATGTCCAGGCCGTTAATCTGCGCCTGGCGGATCTGATCCTGAGTCAGGCCAGCCTGCGGTGCGGCGACGGTGTACTCATGAATAATATCCACGCCCTGTACTGCCGGATCGTCCGTGTTCAGTGAGGCCAGAACACCGTGCTCCAGGAAGGTTTTCAGCGGGTGATGCGCCAGTGATGCCACTGTGCTGGTCTGAATATTGGACGTCAAACACGATTCAATACCAATACGCTGCTCGGCAAGGAAATCCATCAGGGCGCGATCTTCAACGGCTTTGACACCATGACCGATACGCTCTGCACCCAGCTCACGGATGGCCTGCCAGATGCTTTCAGGGCCTGCCGCTTCACCGGCATGCACGGTAATGTGCCAGCCGGCGTCACGCGCGCGGTTGAAATGAGAAAGGAACAAACTGCCCGGGAAGCCGAGTTCATCACCCGCCAGGTCAACGGCAGCGATCGCATCACGATGTGCCAGTAACCCTTCCAGCTCCTGCAGGCAGGCCGCTTCACCGAAGGTACGGCTCATAATGCCAATCAGGCGAGCCTGAACGTCGAAGGTTTTACACCCTTCGCGCACGCCGTCAATTACCGCTTCAACCACGCCTGCAACGGGCAGGTTGTGGGTCATCGCCATATAGCCTGGCGAAAAGCGCAGTTCAACGTAGTGCAGGCCATTACGGGCGGCATCTTCAATATTTTCGAAAGCAACACGGCGGCAGGCATCCAGCGAGGCCAGCATCTTCACGCCCCAGTCGAGTTTGCTCAGGAAACTGACCAGATCCGGTTCATTTGAGGTGACCTGAACGTGGGGGATTAGGGTCTCAATCGTTTGTGCAGGGAGCGTGAGATTGTACTGGCGGCCAAGATCGAGGATGGTTTGGGCACGAATGTTACCGTCAAGATGGCGGTGAATATCAGTTAGTGGCAGGCGTGTATCAATCATGGTCGCACTCTTTTCTGGTTAAAGTGCGTCATATTATAAAAACAAAACGAGGTAAAAAGCTATTTGCGCAAGGGAATATTCCGTTGCGCAATCTGATTACAGGAGCGTCGTTATGCCGGCGATCAGCCGCTGAACCCCTTGCTCAAGCTTGCTACGCGGGCATCCCGCGTTCAGACGGACAAAACCGTTACCCTCTTCGCCGTAGGTGTATCCTGGCATGATGGCGACCTTTTGCTGCTCAATCAGGACTTTTTGTAGCATTTTGTCGTCAAGGTTGAGTGGACGCAAATCGATCCAGGCCAGATACGTGGCTTCGGGTGGCTGCCAGTCGAGCGTCGGAAACGCGCGGTGTAATTCGCGTGCAATGTACGCCAGATTTTCCTCCAGATACGCCCGCAACGCATCCAGCCATGGCTCTCCCTGCTGATAGGCAGCAATGTGGGCCGTCAGCGCCAGTACGGAAGGGGAAGAGAGCCCGTCACGACCTTTTAATGCGCTGAGGTAACCGTTAAGGCTCTCTTCATCGCCAATCAGCCCCCAGGCACCGGTGAGCGCCGGTATGTTAAAACTTTTTGAACCAGAGCTCAGAAGTGCCCATTTACCGCGTGCCACTTCATTCCACGGCGTATGGCGACGGCCTCCCCACACCATGTCCATATGAATTTCATCGCTAATCACCGCCACGTCATAACGGGCGCACAGTTCTGCCATGTGACTCAGCTCTTCACGGGTCCAGACTTTACCCGTGGGATTTTGCGGGCTGCACAGCAGCAAAATTTTGTTTTCCGGTTTTGCCAGCGCCGCCTCAAGTGCGGCCCTATTTCCCTGCCAGCCCGTGGCATGTTTTTCCATCGCCACGCCGACCACCTGGCGGGCATTCCCCTCGATGGCCTTATAGAACGCATCGTAAGCGGGGGTATGGACCACCACGCCGTCGCCGGGAGTTGACCAGAGGCGAATCAGTTCGGATACCATATAAATAACGGAAGGCCCGTACACGAGCGAGTCGGTATCAATGTGGCTGTTAAAGCGCTGCCGGAACCAGTGCGCCACAGCGGCGAGAAACTCTTCATTTTTCCAGCGGCTGTAGCCAAACACCCCGTGATGAATACGCTGGTGCAGCGCTTCGGTGATGCAGGGCGCGGTCGCGAAATCCATATCGGAAATGGTGAAGGGCAGCAGATCGGCCGCGCCAAAGCGGTCGGCGACATAGTCCCACTGCGTGCACCAGGTGCCGTGTCGATCCACGACGGTTGAAAAATCGAACATGACTCAAGTCCTTAAAGAAAAACCCCCTCAGCGCGAGGGGGTGAGGCATCAGGCTTCCACTGTACGCATCAGGGTTGCCAGCTCATCTTTCACTGACTGAACCTGCGGGCCGATAACCACCTGCAAATTATGTTGATTTAACTGTACCACGCCGATGGCCCGGTTGGCTTTCAGGGCGTTGGTGTCCACTTTCGACATGTCCGCCACCGACAGGCGCAGTCGGGTGATGCAGTTATCCAGAGAGGTAATGTTATCCGCACCGCCCAGCGCCGCCAGAATAGCAGGGGTGTTATAGCCGGACTTACCCACGGTACCTGCAACAGCCTGCTCAACGCTGCTGGCGGTATCGGTATCCCGTCCAGGCGTTTTGAGGTTAAAGCGGGTGATGGCGAAGCGGAAAATGCCGTAGTACACCGCGAACCAGATAGCGGCCACCACCGGTACCAGGTACCATTTGGTCGACAACCCGTGCAGGATCCCGAACACCACAAAGTCGATGACGTTGCCGTCGGTATTCCCGATGGTGACGCCCAGCACCGCCATCACGGTGAAGCCCAGACCGGTCAGTACCGCGTGGATGAGATACAGCACTGGCGCGACAAACAGGAACAGGAATTCGATTGGCTCCGTTGTACCGCCCACGACGCAGGCGATGACCCCGGAAATCAGCAGCCCTTTAATTTTATGGCGGTTTTCCGGACGAGCACAGTGATACATGGCCAGCGCCGCACCCGGCAAGCCGCCGAGGAAGGCCGGCATTTTACCCTGTGACAGGAAGCGGGTCGCACTTTCAGAGAAGCCGTGCGTGGTCGGGCAGCTCAGCTGTGCCTGGAAGATGGTCAGCGCACCGCTCACATCGTGTCCGCACACCTCCATTGTGCCGCCCGCTTCGGTAAAGCGGATCAGCGCCACCAGAATATGTTGCAAACCAAACGGCAGCAGCAGACGTTCGCCGGTTCCGAAGATCATCGGACCAAAATCGCCCGCACCGTTGATGATGCGGCCAATCCCGTTAATCCCCAGCGCAAAGACTGGCCAGATCAGCGGAATAATAAGGCCAAACAGACCCATGACCACAAGGGTTACAATGGGTACAAAGCGGGTGCCCCCGAAGAACGCCAGCGCATCAGGCAGGCGGATATTGTGGAAGTGCTCATGCAGCATCCAGATAATCACCCCGGCGATCACCGCGCCGAGGATCCCGGTATCAATGGACTGAATCCCGATAACGCTCTGAATGTTGTTCGCTTTAAGCACGGCGGCATCGGTGGTGGGCAGAATGCCTTTAGCCGTCAGCCAGAAGTTCACCGCAAGGTTCATTACCGCATAACCGACAAACCCGGCAAAGGCGGCCACGCCTTTGTTCTCGCGTGCCAGACCCAGCGGGATAGCAATACAGAACATCACCGGCAGGAAGCTAAAGGCGAAGGAGCCGACTTTACTCATCCAGATAAAGATCGCCTGCAGCACAGGTGTCCCGAGGAACGGGATCAGCGTGATGACGTCCTTACTGCTCAACGAACTGCCGATCCCGAGCATGATCCCGCAGAACGAGAGGAGTGCCACGGGCAGCATAAAGGTTTTACCCAGTTGCTGGAAAAATTCCCACAGCGATATTTTTTGTGCTGCTTTCGCCGTCATAAAACGACTCCTTTATTGTTAAAATCAGTTTATCTGCTTCAATGCTGCGAGAAGATAAAACGTTTTATCAAAGTTTAGTGCGCTCTGAATCACATTCTCAGGCTTTGACTGGTAGTATAAAGATTACATATTGATAAAACGTTTTACCGATCTCATTTCAGGGAGTCACGCCGACACATGGCTGTAGCGAAAAAAATCACCATCAACGATGTCGCGCTGGCGGCGGGGGTTTCCGTCAGCACCGTTTCACTGGTGCTCAGCGGGAAAGGACGCATTTCTCCCGCGACCGGGCAACGGGTTAACGAGGCGGTTGAGCAACTGGGCTTTGTACGTAACCGCCAGGCATCAGCGCTGCGCGGCGGCCAAAGCGGTGTGATCGGTTTGATTGTGCGTGACCTGACCTCTCCCTTTTATGCCGAACTGACCGCGGGCCTGACCGAAGCGCTTGAAGCGCAGGGACGGATGGTCTTTTTGCTTCACGGCGGTCGCGAGGCCGATCAGCTCCTTTCCCGTCTGGATATGCTGCTTACGCAGGGCGTCGACGGGGTGATCGTCGCCGGCGCGTCGGGGGTGAGTAATGACTTGTGCGAGCGCGCCGCTGAAAAAGGCGTGCCGCTGGTGTTTGCCTCGCGCGCCAGTTATCTGGACGAAGCCGATACCCTGCGACCGGACAACATGCAGGCCGCACAAATGTTGACGGAGCATCTCATTCATCGGGGGCATCAGCGCATTGCCTGGCTTGGCGGAAAAAGCTCGTCCCTGACGCGAGCCGAGCGGGTAGGCGGTTACTGCGCGACGCTGATTAAATACGGCCTCCCGTTCCACAGTGAATGGGTGGTGGAATGCGAATCCAGCCAGAAGAAAGCCGCGGAAGCGATAAACGCGTTATTACGGAGTAGCCCGACGATAAGCGCCGTGATTTGCTATAACGAGGTGATTGCGATGGGGGCCTGGTTTGGCCTGATCCGCGCCGGGCGTCAGAGCGGCGAGGGTGGGGTTGAAACCTTCTTCGGCCACCAGGTGGCGTTAGGGGCATTTGCCGACGTTGGTGAAAACGCGCTGGACGATCTGCCCATTGTCTGGGCCACCACACCTGCCCGGGAGATGGGTTACACGCTGGCGGACAGGATTATGCAGCGCATCGAAAAAGCAGACGTGCAGGCCGGGCACCAGATTGTGTCGGCACGGTTAGTGACGGTGAAATAGTATTTCGTGGCACCAGTCTGAGTACCTGCAACCGGTAATAAAAAACCCCTCAGAGAGGGGTTTTGATGATTACTGCTGTGGTGCAGCGGGTGCAGCGGGTGCTTCAGGCACGGCCGGCGCTGCAGGTTCAGCCGGTTCCGGCATCCCCAGGGCAGGCATACCAAACATCCCGACAAAATCTTCCAGCGGCATTTTATCGCCGTTTAGCGTGACCTGACCGTTGGCATACTGCAGGCTGGTGGAAATGGTGTTGTCTTCCATCTTCGTGATGCGGAACATCTGGCCCATTGCCGCCAGGCCTTTCACCTGCTGGCTCGCCAGCTTGCCGGCATCTTCATCGCCATACCCTTCAAGCTTCGCAATCTGGGTCATAAACTCGGTCGCCATATCCACAGGGATGGTCAGCTTGCTGTCGAGTGACTTCACGCTGCGATCCACTTCCTGCGCCAGGGTCTGAGGTTCACCCGTTGCGGTTGCCGGGTCTTTCAGGAACAGGGACAGATTAAAGTTGGTTTCGCCTTTGCTGTTTTTCCAGCTCAGCGGGGCCACGGTGATAACTGGCTCGCCTTTCAGCAGGATTGGCAGGTTGTTCATCAGCACCGCCATGGCCTGCTGCTGGTAAACTTCCGGATTCTGCTGCAGCGCGGCATTGCTCAGCAGTGCCTGGCTCTCTTTGCTGTATTTCTGGCTAAATTCATGCCACGCCTGACCGTCGATATTGCCAATCTTCAGCGACAGTTTGCCGGTCCCGAGATCCTGGTTCTGCACTTTCAGGCTCTTCAGGGCGTAATCCAGTTGGGTATTGATGCTCTTACCGTCTTTAGACACGTCGGATTTGCCGTCCACCTCCATGCCTTCCAGCACGGCCATCTCTTTATCTTCAACCGCGATAGCAATCTTGTCAAAAGAGAGTTTCTGATTACCGATACGCTCTTTAAAATCGGTCATCTTGCTGTCGCCGTCGGCTTTCAGGTTATTGAACGTCAGCTGAACCTTTTGACCGTATTCATTGACGGCATTGATCAGGCCGCTCTCTGCTTCACCGGTCAGGGAGAAGACATTTCCATCGCGGTCAGCATCAACCTTGAAATTCCCCCCGCTAAAGGTCACTTTCTCGTTATCTTTCTCGTAGTTCAGTGCTTTCAGATCGATACTGGAACGTGTGTCACCGGCGTAGCTGATGCGGGTGTTAACCTCGAAAGGTGACTCATTCTTTGCCAGATCAAACAGAGGTTTGGTTAAGTCGTTATTCACCAGTACAGTATGAACGGACGCCATCGACGGGATCAGGTTAAAAGACGTTAACTGTGCCAGCGGGAACGGACCGTGGCTGACCACTTCATCCAGCACCACGCTTTGGTCCGGTTTCAGCCAGCCATTTTCATTACCGGCAACAGGCTTGACAACCACCTGCATATGGCTGGTAAAGATACCACGCTGATAATTCTGGTAGGCAAGCTCCACGCCTGCTTCCGGCGCACCACGCTTAAGCTCTCCGTTAGCCTGTGCCACCATCTCAGCCAGACGGCTTTCCAGCTGTTTCCCGGTAAACCAGGAGGCACCTGTCCAGACCACGCCTAACGCTACAATCACTCCTACCGCTACGACCGATTTTTTCATTGCGACTATCCCTAAAATGAAACCAGGCGGTAGAAACCGCCCGGTGATGTAAAGTCTTCAACTAGCTTAGCAAGAGTTGTTAAAAAATTCAGTAAGTGCTTATAGCTTATTAAAAACACGCGCCAGACGACCGGTACCGCTCACGCTCACCGGCGACTCGTTTGCCGCTACAAATGCCGATTCGCCTGGCTTGAGCACCAGACGGTCGCTACCTTTATGCAGCGTTGCTTCACCCTCAACGCAGAACAGGATTGCCGCGCTCTCCTGCGCGATAGCGGTTTCTGCCGGGCTCAGGTCATGCAATGAGAAGGCAAAATCATCCACCGGGATCGGGAAGTCCAGCTCCGCACCCTGTTTAACAGGCTGAGTCAACAGGTGATCCGCAGGCTTCGCCTCAAACTTCACGTTGGCAACCAGCTCAGGGATATCAATGTATTTCGGCGTCAGGCCTGCACGCAGTACGTTGTCTGAGTTGGCCATCACCTCCAGCGCCACGCCCTGCAGGTAGGCGTGCGGGGTTTCAGCAAACAGGAACATCGCCTCGCCCGGGTTCAGCTTCACCACGTTCAGCAGCAGAGGGGAGAACAGGCCGCTGTCGTCCGGGTAGAATTCAGAAATCAGGCGGATGGTATCCCACGGCTCACCGTGCTGGCTGTCCAGCGCTGCTTTCAGCACCGCCAGGGCGTGAGATTTCTCTTCACCCTGCATGTTCAGCAGGCTGGCGAAAAGCTGGCTCAGGCCTGCTGCATTCGGGTTTTCCAGGAAGTGGGCGATCGCGTTGTTAGCACCCGCCACCGGCTGCAGCAGGGAGATAATTTCTGAGAACTCGCGAAACGCGTTCATCGCCAGGAAGGGGGTCAGCGCAAAGACCAACTCCGGCTTGTGGTTAGGATCTTTGTAGTTACGCTCGGCGGCATCTAACGGAATACCGGCCGCGTTCTCTTTCGCAAAGCCCATCTCAGAGGCTTTTTTATTCGGGTGCACCTGGATGGAGAGCGGCTGGTCGGCGCACAGCACTTTAAACAGGAACGGCAGCTCACCAAAACGGCTGGCAACCTTGTCACCCAGCAGGGTGGCTTTGTCGGCATCAATCACGTCGCGCAGAGAGCGAACCTGGCCGCTTGCGTCTTCAATTTTTGAGCTGCTCTTCGGGTGCGCACCCATCCACAGTTCTGCCATTGGCAGGTTGTTTGGGTTCGCGATACCGTAGAGATCCGTTAACGCAGTTTTACTTCCCCAGGCGTAGTTTTGCACTGAGTTAATGAGTTTTTGCATTATCAAGCCCTGATTCAATGGTGGAATTAACTCCGGGTATTAAAGCAATAAACCACATGGAAGTAACCTGCGGATGTAAAAAGTCGTACTAGTCTCAGTTTTTGTTAAAAAATTGTGTAGGATAAGCTGACTCGCTTTTAAGCGGGCAGCGGAACATCTGCCCAAATAATCAGACTGAAGCAGTAAGTGAGAGAACAATGTCGAACAAACCCTTTCATTATCAGGATCCTTTTCCCCTCAGTAAGGATCAAACCGAATATTACCTGTTAACCCGCGATCACGTCTCCGTCTCTGAATTCGAAGGGCAGGAGATCCTCAAGGTCGATCCGCAGGCGCTGACGTTACTGGCGCAGCAGGCTTTCCACGACGCCTCGTTTATGCTTCGCCCTGCGCACCAGCAGCAGGTGGCCGATATCCTGAGCGACCCGCAGGCCAGCGAAAACGACAAATACGTCGCCCTGCAGTTCCTGCGTAACTCGGATATCGCGGCGAAAGGTATTTTACCTACCTGCCAGGACACCGGCACGGCCATCATTGTGGGTAAAAAAGGCCAGCGCGTCTGGACCGGCGGCGGCGACGAAGCGGCGCTGGCGCACGGCGTGTACAACACCTACACCGAAGACAACCTGCGCTACTCGCAAAACGCGGCGCTGGATATGTACAAAGAGGTCAACACGGGCACAAACCTGCCTGCGCAGATTGACCTGTATAGCGTGGACGGTGATGAATACAAATTCCTCTGCATCGCCAAAGGTGGCGGTTCAGCGAACAAAACCTATCTCTACCAGGAAACCAAAGCGCTGCTCACACCGGGCAAGCTGAAGAATTACCTGGTTGAGAAAATGCGCACGCTCGGCACCGCTGCCTGCCCGCCGTACCATATTGCCTTTGTGATTGGCGGTACGTCAGCAGAGAGCACCCTGAAAACGGTGAAGCTGGCGTCGACCAAATATTATGACGGCCTGCCTACCGAAGGGAACGAGCACGGCCAGGCGTTCCGCGATGTTCAGCTTGAACAGGAACTGCTGGAAGAAGCGCGTAACCTCGGCCTGGGCGCGCAGTTCGGCGGCAAATATTTTGCCCATGATGTGCGTGTGATCCGTCTGCCGCGCCACGGCGCCTCCTGTCCGGTCGGGATGGGAGTCTCCTGTTCTGCGGATCGTAACATCAAGGCGAAGATCAACCGCGAAGGCGTCTGGATCGAAAAACTGGAGAACAACCCAGGGAAGTACATTCCTGAAGCGTTGCGCAAAGCGGGCGAGGGTGAAGCCGTTCACGTTGACCTGAACCGTCCGATGAAAGAGATTCTGGCGCAGCTGTCTCAGTATCCGGTGTCGACCCGTCTCTCTCTTAACGGAACCATCATCGTTGGTCGTGACATCGCTCACGCGAAACTGAAAGAGCGTCTGGACAACGGTGAAGGGCTGCCGCAGTACATCAAAGATCACCCGATTTACTACGCAGGCCCGGCCAAAACGCCAGAAGGCTACGCCTCTGGCTCGTTAGGCCCGACCACCGCAGGCCGTATGGACTCGTATGTTGACCAGCTGCAGGCCAACGGCGGCAGCATGATCATGCTGGCAAAAGGAAACCGTAGCCAGCAGGTGACAGATGCCTGCCATAAACACGGTGGCTTCTACCTGGGCAGCATCGGCGGTCCGGCTGCCGTACTCGCGCAGGGCAGCATCAAGAGCCTGGAGTGCATTGAATACCCGGAACTGGGTATGGAAGCTATCTGGAAAATTGAAGTGGAAGATTTCCCGGCGTTTATCCTTGTGGATGACAAAGGTAACGACTTCTTCAGACAGATCCAGTCCTCACAATGTTCGGCGTGTGTGAAGTAATCTACTATAGCCGGGTGGCGTTCACGTCACCCGGCACATCAAAGAGCGCACAAAGCGCCATATCTTTTCTGTAAAGCAATCAATACTTATCTCTGAAGCATGTGAGCAATCCCGACAGTGTTATCAAGGAGAAAGTAATGACTACGGTACGCCGTGAGAAAGACTCTATGGGCGCGATCGATGTCCCGGCTGACAAGCTATGGGGCGCGCAAACCCAGCGTTCGCTGGAACATTTCCGTATTTCGACCGAGAAAATGCCCGTCTCGCTGATTCAGGCGCTGGCGCTCACTAAACGTGCGGCCGCCAAAGTGAATCAGGATTTAGGCCTGCTGGCGGCAGATAAGGCCACCGCGATTATCACTGCTGCCGATGAAGTGCTGGCCGGCAAGCATCCCGATGAATTCCCCCTCGCCATCTGGCAGACCGGTTCTGGCACCCAGAGCAACATGAATATGAACGAAGTGCTGGCGAACCGGGCAAGCGAACTGCTGGGCGGCGTGCGCGGTATGGAGCGTAAGGTTCACCCGAACGATGACGTAAACAAAAGCCAAAGTTCGAACGACGTCTTCCCGACGGCGATGCACGTGGCGGCGGTGATTGCGCTTCGTGAACAGCTGATCCCGCAGCTCAACGTGCTTAAAACCACCCTTGGCGAGAAGGCGCAGGCTTTCAGCGATATCGTCAAAATAGGACGTACTCACCTGCAGGATGCCACGCCGCTGACGCTCGGCCAGGAGATTTCCGGCTGGGTGGCAATGCTAGAACATAACCTCAAGCACATCGATTACAGCCTGCCGCATCTTGCAGAGCTGGCGCTGGGCGGAACGGCGGTCGGTACGGGGTTAAATACCCATCCGGAATATGCGGTGCGCGTTGCCGACGAGCTGGCGGCCATCACCGGGCAGCCGTTTATCACGGCGCCGAATAAGTTTGAAGCGCTGGCCACCTGTGATGCGCTGGTTCATACCCACGGTGCCCTCAAGGGGCTGGCAGCGTCGTTGATGAAAATCGCCAATGATGTGCGCTGGCTGGCCTCGGGTCCCCGTTGCGGTATCGGTGAAATTAGCATTCCGGAGAACGAGCCGGGTAGCTCAATCATGCCGGGCAAAGTAAACCCGACCCAATGTGAAGCCATGACCATGCTCTGCTGTCAGGTAATGGGTAACGACGTTGCCGTTAACATGGGCGGCGCGTCCGGTAACTTTGAGCTGAACGTCTATCGCCCGATGGTGATTCACAACGTGCTTCAGTCCATACGCCTGCTGGCGGACGGTATGGAGAGTTTCAACGAGCACTGTGCGTCAGGCATTGAGCCAAACCGCGAGCGCATCAGCCAGTTGCTCAATGAGTCGTTGATGCTGGTGACCGCGCTGAATACCCATATCGGCTACGACAAAGCCGCTGAGATTGCGAAAAAAGCGCATAAAGAGGGGCTGACGCTGAAAGCCTCCGCTCTGGCATTGGGTTACCTGACGGAGGCTGAGTTTGATGCATGGGTACGCCCGGAATCGATGGTCGGCAGCCTGAAATAATCACTGCGCCACATACAGGTGCAGCCGCGGAATGATCAGCTGCAGCGGTTGCGCCTGAGGTCTGTAACGATGCTGGACATTTTCAGCATCGTAATTCAGCAGTTCGCCAATATCCGGCACAATGGCCCCCTGATCGGCATCATAAAGTGCGATCAGCGGCGTTGGGCAGGCATACTGTACCTGCTTTTGCTGGCCGGAATACCAGACGCGCGCGATAGGCTGCACCTTCACCGGACGCTTAATCTTAAGCCGGGTATCCACCGGCAGTGAGGCGATGCTGTGGTACTCCTGCTCAAGCCGTTCAATCCACTGCTCGCGTGACCACGGTGCGACAGTCCGCGGTGCCTTAAGACTCTTTTCCAGCTGTGCCAGAATGTCATCCCGGGTGAAGTTTTTAATGATGTGCTTGTTGGCCCAGCCGAAGCGAAGCGTGGCGGGATGACGTAGTACCGTCAGCGTACGGTAGGCATTCAGGGTGATCAATCCCGGTAGCTGTCGGTGTACCCATTCAAAACGGGCGGCAGGGGCCAGACCCGACTCTTCAGTAATGATCTTTTCAAACGTCGCCTTAAGCGTGTTGATATGCGCAATCTGGTTTTCCAGCGTTTCTCGCGTTGTTGCATCGGTTTGCAGGCAGATTACGCCCGGCAGACGAACGGCCGCCTTACTGCTGCGGTTTTCTGACTGCTGCTGGATAAACAGGCGACGGTAGTGTCGCAGCGTCAGTTCCAGCGCCACTTTGCCGATATGCTGCTGTACCTCTATGGTTTCCAGCGGGTCGTGTTCAGCGCCTTTCACCACATCCGGCAGGGTAAAGACCCGCGCGGCTAACAGACGGCAGGTCTGCAAACGTTCGGTCAGAGTCAGTAACTCGTGTTCAATGTCGCGGAACGTGCTGTTCAGCCTTTCGATGAGATCGTACGTCGCCATGATAACTCTTCATTAGTTACAACATACTTATCATATAGCACAGCACGCCGGGTCAGGCCAGCGTGCGATAAAGGTCAGGCAGGGACGGGAAGGGTGATGTTGTGATATACCGGCCAGCTAAAGCAGAAGCGCGCGCCGCCGAGCGCGCTCTCTTCACAATGCACCGTGCCGCCCATCGCCTGCGCAATGGAGTAAACAATTGCCAGCCCGAGGCCACATCCCCCCGTGGCACGATCGCGGCTGGGGTCGAGGCGTACAAACGGCTCAAACACCGTTTCACGCGCTTCCGGGGCGATGCCCGGTCCGTCGTCCTCAACCGTCAGACAGGCCTGACTACCCTGTAAATCTAAGCCAATCTGCAGCGTGCTCTCGCTATAACGCATGGCGTTGTTCATCAGATTATCCAGCACGCGTTCCATCAGACGCATATCCAGTGCACCATAATCGCCGGGCGTGACGCGTGTCAGTAGCGTGCGTTGCGGGTTTACGCTCTGGACATCATCGATATGGGTTTGTAACCAGCCGGGCAGGTCCGGCGTACTGAGGTTCAGTTCGTTTTGCGGGCGATCGAGGCGCGCGTAGGTCAGGAGCTCCTCAATGAGGCCCTCAAGCTGACCAATGTCGCGGTTCAGCGCCTGAGACTCGGCCTCCGTCAGGTTTTCGCTCATCTCAAGCCGATAGCGCAGGCGTACCAGCGGCGTACGCAGCTCGTGAGCAATTCCGTCAATGAGTTGTTTTTTACTGATAATCAGCGCATTGATGTTATCGGCCATCTGGTTAAACGCCACGCCAAGACGTTCGAAGCTGGAACCGCTGTCGAAGTGAATGCGCTCGGTAAAATGCCCGTCACCAAAACGCTGCGCAGCAGATTCCAGTTTCAGCATGTCCTGCCAGTGTGGCCTCATCCAGATAAAGACCGGGAACGCGAGCGAAATGGCAATGAGAGCCAGCAGGGCAAGGTCCAGCAGGCGCATCTGGTGCAGATAATAGAGATAAGGTACCGGCCCCACGGCCAGAACGTAATGGCTCCGTGGAATGCGCTGGATAAAGGTATATTTCTCATCCAGCGCCACAATGTCCCCGTCACGCAGTCGCTGCATGGCGGGTGGCTCTAAATCGAAATCCTTCATCGGCTCGATGCGCAGATCAAACGACAGGTTCAGATCCAGCTCTTTTAAGGTCTTGGCCCAGTCGTGTGGCGGGATCTCTCGCAGCTCGCTGCGCATCAGGTAGAGCGAGCTTTTCATTAAATCATCCAGTGACTGCCTGCCCGCACGTTCGGCGGTGAATTTATAGACCAGTCCAACCAGCATGGTCATCACCAGGAAGCAGACAAACAGCAGGAGGTAAAACTGTACGAACAGCTTTTTCATTCAATCTCACCGAAAATCAATACGTTAACAACCTGCGTCGAAGACAAACACGCAAACCCAAACTAGTTACACATACCGCTCGGTTTTTTACGGGGCCCGCATTGTGAGTAATCCCACAGAACGTACCCTTTTGATTTCATACAGTCTTCTATTTTTTTGATCCTGGAATCCTGCTGTTCTATCGTTTCGCCCGGCAGCAGGCGGTTACGACTGAAGTTTTCGTCCCATGAATTGAGCGAATACTTTCGATCAACGCCGCAGGCGTACAAATCCTCACGGCGTTGTTGCACATTGGTATGGCCCGGGGTCCTGGGATTTTGGATAGTCTGAATATATGGAACATAGTCATAATGACTTGAATCCATATCTGCGACAACGCACCCGGTTAACCCAAAACAGCAGATCAGGCTGAGTGTTCTTATTTTATGCAACTGTCAGACCTCGTCTGCGTAATGTTTTAAACAGTGTCGTGGGGAACCGGCATCAGGTTTCCCAGGCGTGAGGCGCGAACAGATAGCCCTTGTTACGCACGGTTTTAATGCGGTACGGCTCAGTGGCATTATCCTGCAGTTTTTTACGCAGGCGCGAAATAGCCACGTCAACGCTGCGATCCATTCCGTCGTAGCTGACGCCGCGCAGGTTTTTCAGTAATGCATCGCGGTCCATGATCTGCCCGGCGTGGGTTGCCAGTTCCCAGAGCAGGTCAAAATCTGCGGTGGAAAGGGCGATAAGCTCGCCAGAAAGCAGAACCTGACGGTTAATCGGATCAATAGACAAGGTACCAAAACGCATCGCTTTGTGCGGGGTCAGCGACTGAGCAGGCGCTTCTCGTTCAACGCTGGCACGTTGGCGTAAATGGAGGCGCAGACGAGCAAGGAGGACGGCAGGGGGCGTGGTTTTCAGAATGTAGTCATTGGCACCCATTTCGAGTGACAAAATATGGTTCATGTCGCTGTCCAGCGAGGTCAGCAGCACGATAGGGCCCTCCCACCGGGCGCGCAGATCGCGGCAGACCGTCATGCCATCTTTGCCGGGCAGCATAATGTCCAGCAGCACCAGGTCCGGGTTTTCACGTAAGACCACCTCTTCGGCACGATCGCCACGAGGCTCAACAATGACGTCCATATCATGTTTACCCAGATAGGCGGCGATCAATTGCCCCACTTCGGGCTCGTCTTCAACATAAACAATCTTATTCATACAACGTCTGTTATCGTGAAAAAAGCCAACATACACCGCACAACCTTAACGTTCCATTAATCTTTCATAATTAACGCCAGTTCCGTTATTCTGGCTCATAGTGTTATTTGATTGTTATAGGGAAAAACATGGGGCTGGTGATAAAAGCCGCGTTGGGTGCGCTGGTGGTGTTACTGATTGGTGTTCTGGCTAAAACCAGGAATTATTATATTGCCGGGCTGATCCCACTCTTCCCGACCTTTGCGTTAATAGCGCACTATATTGTCGCCTCAGAACGAGGCACGGAAGCATTGCGTACGACTATCGTGTTCGGGATGTGGTCGATCATCCCTTATTTTCTTTATCTGCTTTCACTCTGGTACTTCACCGGTTTTATGCGACTTCCCCTGGCGCTGAGCGGGGCCGTTGTCTGCTGGGGACTCAGCGCCTGGGTGCTTATCTTCTTCTGGAGCCGCTTTCACTAGCGCAGCGGTCGACCGCCGTCCACGGCAAAGGTTCTGCCAGTGACGTAGCAACTGGTGAGCAGATAATCGATCAGATCGATAACCTCTTTTTCACCTGGCGCAATTTTCATCAGCGATTTATTCAGCGCCTGCTGGCGATACTCCGCATCATCGTCTTCGTTGAATAAAATCATCGCCGGGGCGATGGCGTTCACCTTAACTTCAGGGGCAAGTTTACGCGCGAACGAGCGCGTCATGTTATCGAGTGCGGCTTTACTGGCCGCATAGGCGATGTGCTTGTCGCTGCCGCGCTCCACGACGTAATCGGTGAAATGAATAATATCACCCGCCGCATGTCCGTGACCGCGCAACAGGTCGAGCAGGGCATGGTTCAGCAGATAGGGCGCATTGACGTGGATCTGCAGCATGCAGGAGAGCGTTTCGCTGAGTGGCGTACCGGATTTTTCGGGAAGCCAGGCGCTGGCATTATGGATAATGGCGCGCAGCCCGGGGGTGGTAGATTTTACTTTTTCAGCGAAGGCCAGAATACCGTCATCGGTTGAGAAGTCGGCCTGAATGCAGATCGCACCGGCTTTGCGTAGCCCCTCAATCGAGGGATATTCGCTGCGATAACTGATGATGACCGGATGGCGAAGATTGAGAAAGTGATGGGCAAGGGCGAGGCCGATACGACGGCCTCCACCAGTAATCAGTATTGGGCGTTGCTGCGCGTTTCCCATCGTGTTCTCCTTTTCAGTTCAACAATGGGAAAGGCGATTCTATCCCATTAACATCCAGGTTGCCGGTACGGCAGCAACCAGTAACAGCCCGATTAAGGCCATCTCACGGCGTCTAAGCGCGTTCTCTAACTGATGCGTGCGGCGGGCGTAGATAAACACCAGCAGACCCGGTGCATACAACACCACCGACAGCAGCAGATGCATAGGCCCGGAAGCATACAACAACCACAGGCCGTAAATACAGGCTCCGACACCCACCACATAGTGCGCCGGACGTGTGGCGATTTTTAACAGATATGCACCCACTAAGAAATAGGGTACCAGAATCATCTCCGAGGCGATGGTCAGCAGAGTGTTATAGTCTGAACCTGTGAGCCAGATCAGCACCAGACAGACCTGAACGCTGATGTTGGTCAGCCAGAGTGAGGCCGACGGCGCGCTGTTTTTGTTTTGACGAGCAAACAGGCGTGGAAATGCTTTGTGCGTTGCGGCCAGGAACGGCACTTCTGCCGCCATAATGGTCCAGCTCAGGTACGCGCCACACACGGAGATAATCAGCCCCGCGGCAATCACCACGTCACCCCACGGTCCGAACATTTTCACCATCAGGCCCGCCATCGACGGGTTACGCATTTCGGCCAGCTCAGGACGCGCGACCACCCCCAGCGACAGCAGCGTCACCATCAGATACACGCCCAGCGCCGCCAGTACCGCCAGCAGCGTGGCGCGACCCACATCGCGCTTATTCCGCGCCCGGGCAGAGACCACGACGGCCCCTTCAACACCGATGAAGACCCACAAGGTGATCAGCATGGTGTTTTTGACCTGCTCCCAGACCGGTACGCCCAGCGCGACACCGCTGAAATCGAGACTGAACACATCGAGACGGAACGCCATAAAGGCCAGCACGATAAACAGGCCGAGCGGAACCAGTTTGGCCAGAGTTGCCACCAGATTAATGCTGGCCGCCGTCTGTACGCCACGTAGAATCAGCCAGTGAACAACCCACAGCAGTACCGAGGCGCCCACAATGGACTGCCAGGTATTGCCGTCGCCAAAGAACCGCAGTTCAGGGGTATCGGTAAAGAAACTGAGCGCCGAAAAGACGATCACCAGGTAGGAGACGTTTGCGATGACCGCACATAGCCAGTAGCCCCATGCGGAACAGAAGCCAATCAGTTCGCCGAAACCTTCACGGGCGTAAGTGAAAATCCCTCCATCCAGATCCGGGCGGATGCGGGTCAGAAGCAGCATTGCGAACGCCAGCAACAAAATCCCGGCACCCGTGATGCCCCACCCTATAAGCAGTGCGGCAGGGCTGGCGACCGCTGCCATATTCTGCGGTAAGCTGAACACGCCCGCACCCAGCATTGAGCTCAAAACGAGTGCAGTCAAAGCACTCAGGCCTAGTTTCTTTTCCATTGGCTTCCTGTTATGAAAGGTCCAAATCCAGAATAATTATTTCGCACAGGCGCATAAAAATGGTGGATCACACTAAGGCGCGGGATTTTACGGAGTGTCACGAAAGCATGCAATGACGTGGGGCCGAATTTCAAAAAAAAGTAACAAAAAAGGCGGCATTGCGCCGCCTCGGGTCAACCGTTCTGTTACTTGTACAGGTCGGCGCTGATGGTCACGTTGTTACCACGTTCCTGCCACTGGCGGGTGATGTGGTAATACTTCGCCCCTTTCTTCGCCGCACGTTTCGCGACCTGATAAGAGACTTCCGTCATGTTGCCGTAGTTGCCGGTAAATTTAATGCTGTCGAACGGCACCATCTGCGCTGCAGTGGCTTTGTTCAGCTCTTCAATTTTGGTTCCGTCTGGCAGGGTAACGGAGTAACGGCCACCTTTGGTGGATTGCGTTTCGAAGAAACGGCCCACTTCAGCGCTTGGTGCGGCAGAGGTGGCTACGCCTGGAATTTCCACTTTCTTCGCTTCTTCGCCGCCTTTTGCTATCGCCGCACGACCCGCTTCGGAATCAGCAGGGATGGCGTCCGGGCTTTGCAGAACGCGTTTTTTCGCATCTTCTTTATAGATGAACGCGGTAATACGCTGGTTGCCACCCTGGTTAGCATCGACCTGACGCACGATAAAGAAAGAGTACGCGCCTTTTTCTTTTGCGGCTTTGGTGATGGCATCGTTCACTTCAGGCTGGCTGCGATAGAAGCCCTGCACGGTGACGGTGTCATAAGGTTCCAGCTCAATCGCCTGATCTTTTGGTAATTCAACGACGCCGTTAATCACGCGGTTTTTCGGTGCGTCAGCTTTCGGCGCATTGTCTTTATACAGCGCAATGGTCACGCGCTGGTTACCGCTGTTGCCGGAGTCAGACTGATCAACAACGTAAAACGAGGCCGCACCGTTTTTATCGGCGGCTTTTGATGCGGCGGCGACGGCATCGCCAATAGAATTATAACGACCCACAATGACCGTATGGTCAAAAGGTTTTAACGCTGCCGCTTGCTCCGGCGTTAACTCTGTCGCGGCATTCGCAGACAGGGCGGTCGCGGAGAGAAGTGCGGACGCCAGGAGTGTGTTCTTAAGCTTCATAAAAATAATCCTTCGCCTTGCGCAAACCATGTACTGGTATTGTTGTTAATTTGAGACGGTCCCGATTATGGCATTTAAAACCCGTCGCTGTCTGCGCCATTTTTCACAGCCTGTGCTCACTGAATCATCTGATTTGATAACATTTAGTGATATGTTGAAAAAACAGGCGTCTGACAAGCAAAACTGATAAAGCTTATGACTTTTACAAGTTAATTTAATGTTAATAAGTTGTTCTCTAATGGCGCTATATCATGTTTTTACCGCTTCGCTTGCGCTATTTATCGGTCTCAGCGATGAATTTAAGGTAAATATCACTGTCAGCGACGCAGATCACTTATTTTTCACAGATAAAGTAAGAAATAGTGTTTTCTGGCGGTAGATCACGGGCGTTATTTTCAGTAGGTTATAGAAAGTTTGTTACTGTTTTATTTTCTGGGGTTAATCATATGTCGTCGCTGTCCTGCTGGCGAAAGTTGATACAAACCGCGGGCATTTATCGACAAACCATCATCAAAAACCGATGGAAGGGAAAACTATGCGTATTGGGGTACCAAAAGAACGGTTAGCCAATGAAACCCGCGTAGCGGCAACACCGAAAACGGTGGAGCAACTGCTTAAACTGGGTTTTACCGTCGCAGTTGAACGCGGCGCGGGCAAACTGGCGAGTTTCGATGACGAGGCCTTTATTCAGGCTGGCGCGGAAGTGGTGGACGGTGCTGAAGTCTGGCAGTCGCCCGTTATTCTCAAGGTTAATGCGCCGGAAGAGAGCGAGATTGAACTGCTGAATCCTGGCACGACGCTGGTGAGCTTCATCTGGCCTGCACAGAATCCTGAGTTGATGGAGAAGCTGGCAGCACGTGGCGTGACCGTGATGGCCATGGACTCCGTGCCGCGTATTTCGCGCGCGCAGTCGCTGGATGCCTTAAGTTCCATGGCGAATATCGCCGGTTACCGCGCGATTGTTGAGGCGGCGCATGAGTTTGGTCGCTTCTTTACCGGTCAGATCACTGCGGCAGGGAAAGTGCCTCCGGCGAAAGTGATGGTGATTGGCGCGGGCGTGGCGGGTCTTGCGGCTATCGGCGCAGCAAACAGCCTGGGCGCTATCGTACGCGCTTTTGACACCCGTCCTGAAGTAAAAGAACAAGTCCAAAGTATGGGTGCCGAATTCCTTGAGCTGGACTTCAAGGAAGAAGCGGGCAGCGGTGACGGTTACGCGAAGGTCATGTCCGAAGCCTTTATCAAAGCGGAAATGGAACTCTTCGCCGCGCAGGCAAAAGATGTCGACATCATTGTCACTACCGCGCTTATCCCCGGTAAACCCGCGCCGAAGCTGATTACCCGTGAGATGGTTGACTCAATGAAGTCGGGCAGTGTGATCGTCGACCTGGCGTCGCAGAACGGTGGCAACTGTGAATACACCGTGCCAAATCAGGTGACCACAACCGCTAACGGCGTGAAGGTGATCGGGTATACCGATTTGCCGGGCCGTCTGCCAACCCAGTCTTCTCAGCTGTACGGTACCAACCTTGTTAACCTGCTGAAACTGCTCTGCAAAGAGAAAGACGGCAACATCACCGTTGATTTTGACGATGTTGTTGTGCGTGGCGTAACGGTGGTGCGTGAAGGCGAAATCACCTGGCCTGCGCCACCGATTCAGGTGTCCGCGCAGCCTCAGGCGGCACCGAAAGCGGCACCTGAGCCTAAAGAGCCTGCTAAACCGGCTTCTCCGTGGCGCAAGTACGCGATCATGGCGCTGGTCATTATTCTGTTTGGCTGGCTGGCAGATGTCGCGCCGAAAGAATTCCTCGGCCACTTTACCGTCTTCGCGCTCTCGTGTGTGGTGGGGTACTACGTCGTGTGGAATGTCTCTCATGCGCTGCATACGCCACTGATGTCGGTCACTAACGCCATCTCCGGGATTATCGTGGTCGGGGCGCTGCTGCAGATTGGCCACGGCGGCTGGGTAAGCTTCCTGAGCTTTATCGCGGTGCTGATCGCCAGTATCAATATTTTCGGTGGGTTCACCGTGACTCAGCGC
Organism: Enterobacter sp. BNK-18; assembly: GCF_047456135.1. Lineage (NCBI taxonomy): Bacteria > Pseudomonadati > Pseudomonadota > Gammaproteobacteria > Enterobacterales > Enterobacteriaceae > Enterobacter > Enterobacter sp. BNK-18. The sequence goes on from NZ_CP179899.1 coordinate 1,194,039, forward strand.
ATGCTGAAAATGTTTCGTAAAGGCTAAGGGGTAGCATATGTCTGGAGGATTAGTCACAGCCGCATACATTGTTGCTGCAATCCTGTTTATTTTCAGTCTGGCGGGACTTTCCAAACACGAAACGTCTCAGCAGGGAAATAACTTTGGTATCGCCGGGATGGCGATTGCGCTGATTGCCACCATCTTCGGGCCGGACACCGGCAACGTTGCATGGATCCTGGTGGCGATGATCATCGGTGGCGCGATTGGTATTCGCCTGGCGAAACGCGTTGAAATGACCGAGATGCCAGAGCTGGTGGCCATTCTGCACAGCTTCGTGGGGCTGGCGGCGGTGCTGGTGGGCTTCAACAGCTATCTGTACCACACACCCGGTCTGGAACCGATTCTGGTCAACATCCATCTGACGGAAGTGTTCCTCGGCATCTTCATTGGTGCGGTGACCTTCACCGGCTCAATTGTCGCGTTCGGCAAACTGCGCGGTAAGATCTCTTCTAAACCGCTGATGCTGCCAAACCGTCACAAGCTGAACCTGGCGGCGCTGGTCGTGTCCTTTGTGCTGTTGGTGGTCTTCGTGCGCACTGAAAGCGTGGGCCTGCAGGTGCTGGCGTTACTGGTGATGACCCTGATTGCCCTGGCCTTTGGCTGGCACCTGGTGGCCTCCATTGGTGGTGCCGATATGCCAGTGGTTGTCTCCATGCTGAACTCCTACTCCGGTTGGGCCGCGGCAGCAGCAGGCTTCATGCTGAGCAACGATCTGTTGATCGTCACCGGTGCGCTGGTCGGTTCTTCTGGTGCGATCCTGTCTTACATCATGTGTAAGGCGATGAACCGTTCGTTTATCAGCGTTATCGCGGGTGGCTTTGGTTCGGACGGCTCCTCAACCGGTTCTGACGAAGAAGTGGGTGAGCACCGTGAGATCACCGCGGAAGATACCGCAGAGATGCTGAAAAACTCACACTCGGTCATCATTACCCCAGGCTACGGCATGGCGGTGGCGCAGGCTCAGTATCCGGTTGCGGAGATCACCGAGAAGCTGCGTGCGCGTGGTATCAAGGTTCGCTTTGGCATTCACCCGGTAGCGGGGCGTCTGCCAGGCCACATGAACGTGCTGCTGGCGGAAGCGAAAGTGCCTTACGACATCGTGCTGGAGATGGATGAGATCAACGATGATTTCACCGATACCGACACCGTCCTGGTTATTGGTGCCAACGACACCGTTAACCCGGCGGCGCAGGACGATCCGCGTAGCCCAATCGCCGGTATGCCGGTTCTGGAAGTGTGGAAGGCGCAGAACGTGATTGTCTTCAAACGTTCCATGAACACCGGTTATGCAGGGGTTCAGAACCCGCTGTTCTTTAAAGAGAACACGCACATGCTGTTTGGCGATGCAAAAGCCAGTGTCGATGCGATTCTGAAATCGCTGTAAATCAGCGACAAAAAAAACCGCCGTTTCCGGCGGTTTTTTTATGTCTGAACTTAGTCGTCTTCCGGGTCGTCCAGTTCAACCGGTGTCTGATACTCATCCGGCTTGATGACCAGCAGGTCACAGCGCAGATGGTCGATCACCTGTTCGGCGGTATTGCCCAGGAACGCGGCAGAAATACCGGTCCGGCCAATGGTACCCAGTACCACAATCCCCGCCTGCAGATGTTCTGCTAAATCCGGGATCACCTCTTCAGGTAACCCTTTTTCCACATGTGTCATTTTCTCATCGATGCTGAATTTCTGGCGTAACGCCTTCATGGCCAGCAGGTGCTGCCCCCGGATCGCATCGTTATACACGCTCGGGTCAAATTCAGGCAGCTCGATGGCAATATTAATCGGTGTTACCGGGTAAGCGCCCACCAGATGGACTTCAGTGTGGTTAACCTGCTCGGCAAGCTGGATCGTCTCCTTGACCAGCTTTTCATTGAGCGAATTGTGGTAATCCTCCTCGCTCGCCAGGTTGACAGCCACGACGGCCTTGCCGCCTTCTGGCCACGGCTGGTCTTTTACCATCCACACCGGGCAAGGGCATTTACGCAGCAGGTGCCAGTCGGTAGGGGTAAAGATCACGGATTCCAGCTTGTCGTGCTGGTGCGCCATTTTCAGCAACAGGTCGTGCCCACCGGCGACCACTTCCTGGATAATGGCTTCGAAAGGTCGGTTATGCCAGACCACTTTAATATCGATAGGAACACCCGCTTCCAGGTAATATTTGGCCTGTTCACGGATCCACGCGGTACGCTGGCTGATCACTCCCTGACGCATTGCGGTGCGTTCGTCAGGCGACAGAAGGGTGGTCATCTCATAAGAGAAGTCATAGATCGGCAAAAACGCTTTGATTTTGCCACCAATCCGTTGATGTAGATACACAGCACGTCGTAATGCCGGCTGATCGTCCTGGTTAGGATCGATAGCCACCAGCATGTTTTGATACTTTGCCATACAGGTCTCCTTACTACTGTCACCACAGTCTGTAATTAAAAGAGTAACCTATATATCTTGAATGAAACAGGGGGGAAGTTTTTGTCAGATCAATAAATCATGAAAATCTGTCACAGAAACAGAACCGTTGTCGTTACCGCGATAAAGGCAATCAGCAGCAGTACCATCACCGCAATCGCAAACGTCGTTGAATCCTGTACGTAGGTTTTTTCTTCACCCTTCATTGGCCCGACAAGCATGATCCAGATGAATATGAAGGTCACTGAGGCGATAACGACTGAAACGAAAAATAAACTTTCTCTCAATTCATAACCTCAACAAGAACCTTTCAGGGACTGAGTGGGGCGGTGCCAGGGAAACGTGGTGAAACGGAAGTGGTGACGTACCAGACCAATAAATCATAAAAATTTATCGGCCTGGCATCAATCATGCGGAGGCGTTATGCCACGTTGCGGGAGTGACCGGCAAGAACGGCCAGAGCTTCACCGTTTTCGATGGTAATGTATTTACCCTTAACGGCCAGCATTCCGCTTTTCTGGAAACGACCCAGCAGGCGGCTAATGGTTTCCACGGTCAGGCCCAGGTAGTTACCGATATCGCCACGCGTCATGGTCAGACGGAATTCACGCGGGGAGAAACCGCGCTCCGCGAAGCGGCGTGAGAGATTATAGATAAACGCGGCCAGGCGTTCTTCTGCATTCTTTTTGGAAAGTAGCAGAATCATGTCCTGATCGCCTTTGATCTCACCGCTCATCAGACGCATCATCTGCTGACGCAGATTGGGCATTTTGCCTGAGAGATCGTCCAGCGTTTCAAACGGGATTTCGCAAACCATTGAGGTTTCCAGCGCCTGAGCAAAGCTCGGGTGATGGCCAGTACCGATGGCATCAAAGCCAACCAGGTCACCCGCCAGATGGAAGCCGGTGATCTGCTCATCACCCTGTTCCGTGATGGTGTAGCTTTTGATGGTGCCAGAACGGATAGCATAGAGCGATTTCAGTTCGTCTCCCGCTTTAAACAGCGTCTGCCCTTTCTGAATAGGCTTTTTGCGCTCGATGATATTATCAAGCTGATCGAGTTCATGCTCATTCAGGGTAAACGGGATACAGAGCTGGCTGATGCTGCAATCCTGGCAATGGATAGCACAACCGCCAGACTGAATGCGTCGTATAATTCGCTTTTCCGGGATCATAGGTTTGCTCAAGCCTTAATTGATATTGGTCAATTTTAACATCTTTTTGGTAAGTACGTAAGCCTGCCAAACCATCAATAAGGACAAGAGACGGCAACCTGTTGCCATCTTCTTGAAATTCCACAGCTTGATTATGGATTTTTAGCCTAACCGGAAGAAAATTAAGCACTAAAAGCCTGGAAACTAGAGCAGGAGATACCCCTCGTGACGCAGTAACCACTCCTTGCGCTGCACGCCACCGGCATAGCCGGTCAGGGTGCCGTTGCGGCCAATCACGCGGTGGCAGGGGACCACAATACTGACGGGGTTAGCGCCATTTGCCGCGCCGACCGCGCGGGCCGCGCCGGCACGGCCGAGTTGCCCGGCGAGCTGGCCGTAATGCATGACCTGTCCGCACGGAATACTGCGCAGCGCCTGCCAGACTTCGCGCTGGAAAGGTGTGCCTGCCGTGGCGGTCGGCAGGGTGTCAATGATGCTGAGATCGCCCTCGAAGTACGCCGTCAGTTTGTCGCTCAGGCCGCCGGGGTTGGTGGCGCTGATACGTTCATAACCCTGCGCGCGATAGTGCACGTTGAGCAACGTGTCCATCCTGTCGCTGTGTTCTTCCCACTCAACGGCGCGCAGACAGAACTGCTCGTCTGCAATCACCCACAGTGGACCAAGCGGCGTGGCAATTTTATCTTCGAGTAATCTCAGCATCGTTAATCCTTTAGTGCAGCCTTGGGTAAATCCCCGGCCCAATCGGCAGACCGACAAGATACCATGCCACCAGCATCACCAGCCATACCCCTAAAAAGATAAGCGGATAGGGTAAAACCAGCGAATAGTAGGTACCCAGTTTTGCCTCTGGTTTATAGCGCTGCAGGAAGCCTAAAAACAGCGGAACAAACGGTGAGACCGGTGCCAAGGGGATGACGGAGGAGTCTGCGATACGAAACAGGATCTGGGCAAACGCCGGGTGGAACCCCAGCATCATAAACATCGGCACAAAGATGGGGGCCAGAATCGACCAGATAGCCGAGCCGCTGGCGATAAACATGCACAGCAGTGACGACAGCAGCGCAAGGCCGACAAATGCCGGGACGCCGCTTAACCCCGCCGCTTCCAGCGCATCGGTCAGCCCCACGGCCATAAATTTGCCCATGTTGCTCCAGTTAAACATCGCCACGAACTGCGCCAGCGGGAACACCATCACAATAAAGCCCGCCATCTCTTTCATGGGTTCGATCATCAGCTGCGGCAGATCGCCCTGACGGCGAATTTTGCCGGTGGCGATCCCATAGGCGAGCGAAACGACAAAGAAAAACAGAATAATCAGCGGCACAATGCCCTGAATAAACGGCGAGGGGAGAACGGTATGTTTAACCGGATCGCGCAGGATGCCGTTTTCCGGTACCACCATCAGCGCGACCGCGGCAATAAACGCCAGCGAGACCACGCCTGCCACGCGCAGGCCAACGCGTTGCTCTTTACTCAGCGTCTCCAGCTTCTCATCGCTTCGGCCTTCCCATTTCCCTAAACGCGGCTCTATAAGCTTATCGGTAATCAGTCCGCCCACCAGGGTCAGCAGGACCACCGAGCTGGCCATAAAGTACCAGTTGTCGATGACGCTGACGTGCATCGCGGTGTCGATGGTTTTGGCCGCCTCCGTGCTGATGCCTGAGAGCAGGACATCGGTGGTCACGATCAGCAGGTTGGCGGTAAAGCCGCAGCCTACGCCCGCAATCGCCGACAGCAGACCCGCCACGGGATGGCGTCCGACGGCGAGGAAAATCAGAGCGCCCATGGGCGGCATGATCACCAGCGCGGCATCAGAGGAGATGTGGCTAAAGAAGGCGATAAACAGCACCATGTAGCTGGCGTAACGTGCGCTGACGTGGGAGGCCATTTTCACCATCAGCGCCGGTAACAGACCGACACGCTCGGCAAGCCCGGCGCCCAGTACCAGCGCCAGAATGGCTCCCAGCGGGGCGAAGCCGCTGAAGTTTTTAACCACATTCGGTAAGAACCAGTGCAACCCTTCGACACTCAACAGGTTCTTGACCGCCACCATACTGCCATCGGCCGGACTGCGCACGCTGACATCAAAGGCGGACAGCACCGCTGTCGCCACCATCAAAACCACGATCAACCAGATAAAAAGCAGGAAAGGGTGCGGCACTTTATTGCCGATCCTTTCAACCCAGCCATAGAGCTTACCGGATGGGGAATGCGAAGGTATGGAAGACATACTCATGGGCGTTCCTCGGGACTGTTGTTGTGTTGTTGTGTTGTTGTGTTGTTGTGTTGTGTTTTATTATTTTAAAGGTGACGGTGTCACGCCTGCCGGAATCGGACACACGTACGGCTTTTCGGTGATTTGTTGTTCGAACTCTTCCCGGCATTGTTGCAGCAGCGTTGCATCCTGGAGCAGATTTAGCGCGGTTGCGCCCATCACTTTTCCGGCCAGCAGCATGCCTTTATGAGCAATGGAGGTTCGCCCCTGAGCCACGAGTTGCCAGGTATGCAAAGGCGTTCCGATGGTAAAGCAGGGGCTGAAGCACTGTGCCACCGGCATTTTCCAGCTGACATCGCCCACATCGGTTGACCCGGCCAGTACGTTATCGGTAATGGCGTAAGGTGCGACCTCATCTGTCAGTAACATCTCCTGCTGACGGCGCGCAAAAGCGTTACCGGCTTCTCCCCCCGTCGCGGCAATGTTCTTCAGGCTGTTTTGCAGGTCATTTGGCGTTAGCGTGGCACGAATATCCTGCGCAAACTGGCACTCCTCTTCCGTCCACTCCGGTGTGCCGTAATGCTGCAGGGCGCGATACATCGCCGCTTCGAGCGTGCGGTTGGGCAGGTAGCTGGAGCAGGCTTTATCAAAGCGACACGCAACGGTGGTTTCGGTCATCATTGCCGCGCCCTGAGCGATTTTCTCGATACGTTCGTAGATCTGCTGCGCATCGGCCATTTCCGGCGCGCGGATCAGGTACAGCACTTCAGCCTGCGCCTGCACCACGTTGGGTGAGATTCCACCGGTATCGGTGATAGCGTAATGAACGCGCGCTTTCTCAATGATGTGTTCGTTGAGGAAATTGGTGCCGGTGGTCATCAGCGTTACGGCATCCAGCGCGCTACGCCCCAGATGTGGCGAGTTAGCAGCATGTGCCGCCACGCCGTGAAACCGCCAGGCGGCCTGAATATTGGCCAGCGTGCTGACGTTAAACATGCCGGCAAATGCTTCAGGGTGCCAGGTGACGGCTGCATCAACGTCATCAAACAAACCTTCGCGCACCATAAAGGTTTTCCCTGAACCGCCTTCTTCACCAGGACAGCCGTAGAAACGCACGGTGCCGCTCCCCCCGTGCTGCTCCAGCCAGCTTTTCACCGCAATGGCACCCGCCAGCGCTGCCGTTCCCAGCAAATTGTGGCCACAGCCGTGGCCGTTGGCACCCGGCGTGGCGGACTGTGCCATCGCGCAATGTGCCTGCTGGCTCAATCCGGCCAGAGCATCATATTCCCCCAGCAGGGCGATAACGGGTTTACCGCTGCCGAAGCTGGCGATAAAGGCATTCGGAATCCCGCCGGCTTCACGGGTCAGGGTGAAACCTTCCGCTTCCAGCGCGCCGGCAATCCGTTCCGCGGACCAAAACTCTTCAAAACGCGTTTCAGGGTGATCCCAGATGTCGTCGGCAATGTCGGTTAACAGCTGACATCGCGTGTCGATGGCATCGGCAATAAAAGCGTAGTTCTCCTGCATTACACACCTCGCGTCCACGGGAAATTAAGCGCAGTGCGCGCCAGCGTTTCGATAGCGAGGTTCATGACCTGCTCATCGAAATCAAATTTTTCATTGTGATGACCTGCGCTTAACTCGGTACCGAACACCATATACGACGCCATTCCGCCGTTCTGTTGCACGCGGGCCATCATCAGCGTCGCGTCTTCGGAACCTGCGGGGGCGTTGACTCTGTCAATGGCCTGCACCACGCCGGTCACCTGGCTTGCCTGCTGGCGCAGATAATCTACCCAGGCCGGTGTAGGGGCACTGGCGGTGGCGGCGCCCATCAGACGCATCTCGACGCTCACGCCGTAGAGTGCCGCCGCACCGGTAATCACGGCCTGCGCGCGTTCAAAGACGTACTGGTTAATGGCTTCGCTTACGCCGCGGGTTTCAACCTTGAGCAGGGCGTTAGCCGGCACGACGTTGCGTCCGCTGCCGGCCTGCATCACGCCGACATTCACCCGCGATGCACCTTCGCTGTGTGGGGCAATGCTGTGAAGCGCGATAGCGGCCTGAGCTGCGGCGAGCAGGGCATTACGGCCGTCCTCCGGTTTACCGCCGGCGTGTGCGGCAACCCCGGTAAAATGCACATCGAACTTGGTGGTGGCCATAAAGTTATCGCTGCCGCAGATCACCACACCGGCGGGCACACCGGTGCCAATGTGAATCGCGGTGAAGTAGTCCGCGTCGTCGAGCGCCCCAGCGGCCACCATGGCGCGAGCGCCTCGGGTGCCTTCCTCGGCAGGCTGGAAGATCAGTTTGATGGTGCCATTGAGTTGCGATTCATTCTGCTTAAGCACGTGCGCCAGCCCCAGACCAATGGTGGTGTGGCCATCGTGGCCGCAGGCGTGCATCATCCCCGGGTTGCAGGAGGCAAACCCGTCGCGGAACGGGCGATGGCTGTCATCGAGTGCTTCGCTTAAATCCAGCGCGTCCATATCCACGCGAAACGCCAGCGTCGGGCCTGGCCGGCCGGTATTCAGGGTCGCCACAATGCCGGTAAATCCCCCTTCAAACGGGGCCAGCCATTTCTCTGGTGCGCCTTGCGCCCGGGCGCGGGCAAACTCTCGCGCCAGCGTGGCGTCATTGGGTAATCCCATACGGCTTTCGGCGTCCACCACGTCGCGGCCCATCGCCAGCGAATAACCCAGTTGGTCTAAGATTTCCGCGACTTTCGCCGCCGTGCGAAATTCGAGCCATCCGGACTCCGCGAAATGGTGAAAATCGCGACGCCATGCGCTCAGTTGTGGGGCTAATGTCTGGATGTACTGCGCCAGTGATTCCATATCTGTTCCTGTCATCATTAAAATATGTGAACTGCTTCACGCTGTGATAGTTTTTACTTATCACTAACCGTTTTTTCACAGTTTTAACCGTTCAGGAATTACCCTCGCACATCCATTTCCATTAAAGTAGATGACAGTTTCTTTACTCTGATAAACAACGGTTATCGGTCGGGCTATGTCATTTCAGATTAAATTTCATCAAATCCGGGCGTTTGTTGAAGTCGCGCGTCAGGGCAGTATCCGCGGTGCCAGCAGGACGCTTAATCTTTCGCAACCGGCGCTGACCAAATCGATCAAAGAGCTGGAAGAGGGGATGGCGGCGCAGCTGTTTGTGCGCAGGAGTAAAGGCGTCGCATTGACCGAATGTGGGGAAGGGTTTTACTCGCGCGCCAGGCTGATTCTGGAAGAGTTACGCGCGGCGCAGGATGATATCCGCCAGCGCCAGGGGGAACTGGCCGGGCAGATTAACATTGGAATGGGAGCCAGTATTTCGCGAAGCCTTATGCCCGCGGTGATCACCCGCTTTCATGCACGACATCCGCAGGTAAAAGTCCGGATTATGGAAGGGCAACTGGTGTCGATGATCAATGAATTACGCCAGGGCGAGCTGGATTTCACCATCAATACCTATTATCAGGGGCCGTACGATCATGAGTTTACGTTTGAAAAATTGTTCGAAAAGCCTTTCGCCGTATTTTGTCGGCAAGGGCATCCGGCGACGGGCGCGACATCCATTACCGAATTGCTGAATTATAACTGGACAATGCCGACGCCACGCGGGAGTTATTATAAGCAATTAGAAGATGTTTTTACTCATCGCTCGCAAATACCGCGCATTGACGTTGTCTGCGAAACGTTTTCTTCCTGCATTAGCCTTGTTGCACAAAGTGATTTTTTAAGTATCCTGCCAAAGGAACTGGGCTGTGACCCGCTGCTGGCGCACCGTCTGGTTATGCTGCCCGTTGTCGAATCGCTACCTAAAGCGGCCTATTATTTAATTCAGCGCCGTGATTCTCGTCAGACACCCCTGACCGAATCGTTAATTACGCAATTCAGAAGAGAGGCGCGGAAAATAGTATCGGAGTGAAGCGGGGAGTAAAATAAAAAAACAGAGCCTGTCCGACATCAGACAGACCCTACAACACACAGCAATGCTTCCCTTCGCAGATCCTGAATGTTATATCCGTGAAGCAGGTTTATTTAATTATAACAGCTCACCCTCAAAAAGATATGTTTTAGCATCATTGATTCCACATTTTTTAACCTAAACTTTCTGTTTTATGTGTGCTGAAATTTAAGTTAAGTCGCGTTTAACTTTTGCGAAGAAATAATTTTTATATTCATCAGGTTAATATTTATGCCCTCATCCTGGGGGGCGGTTATTGAGGCCCATGCCTGGCGCAGGTATAGTACAGGCTCAGATGTAGCGGGAGGATGTCCATGAACCCTGACGACAAATCACTTTTTCTTGACGCCATGGAGGGTATCCAGCCCCTGAAGCGCTGCACGGATATTCACTGGCAGCCGAGCCGCAACACGCGGACGCGTCAGGAGATTGATACCGAGCAACTGGATAACTTCCTGACCCTGGGCTTCCTGGAACTTCTGCCCCTGGAGGAGCCGCTGGCGTTCAGACGGGAAGGGGTGCAACAGGGCGTTATTGATAAGCTCCGCTCGGGTAAATATTCCCGCCAGGCCAGCTTAAATCTGTTACGCCAGCCTGCCGAGCGTTGCCGGCAGATGCTGTTTTCCTTTATCCGCCAGGCTGGACGCGATGGATTACGTAACCTGGTGATCATTCATGGAAAAGGGCGGGAGCAGAACGCCCATCCCAACGTGGTACGCAGCTATCTGGCGCGCTGGTTAACCGAGTTCGAGGAAGTGCAGGCCTTTTGCGTGGCGCTGCCGCATCACGGCGGCAGCGGAGCATGCTATGTTTCGCTACGAAAGTCTGACGAAGCGAAACAGGAGAACTGGGAACGGCACGCTAAGCGCAGCCGTTAAGCGCTTCTGGCGGGCGAGACGTTCGCCCGCCTGTCACTCAGAAGGTTTCCCAGTTGCTGTCGGTGGCGGTGTTGGCCGTTGCCGGGCGTAACAGCTGTGGGGTTTTCACCGTGGCCGGGCGGGGCGCGGTGGCTTTTTCCTTTCCGTTCAGGCGAAACGCTGCCACAGCCTGGCGCAGTTGTTCCGACTGATCTTCCAGGGCCGCCGCCGCCGTGGCGGATTGCTGTACCAGCGCGGCGTTTTGCTGTGTGACGCTGTCCATCTGCGAAACGGCCAGGCTCACCTGTTCAATGCCGCGGCTCTGTTCATCGGACGCCGACGAAATCTCGCCCATGATATCGGTCACGCGGGTCACGGCGGCGACAATCTCCTTCATGGTTGCGCCCGCTTCGCTGACCTGCTCTGAACCGGTATTCACCCGGCTGACGGAGTTCTCAATCAGCCCTTTGATCTCTTTCGCCGCCTGCGCACTGCGGCTGGCCAGCGTGCGGACTTCACCTGCGACGACCGCAAAGCCACGACCTTGCTCCCCGGCACGCGCAGCTTCCACCGCCGCGTTAAGCGCCAGAATGTTTGTCTGGAAGGCAATGCTGTCAATCACGCCGGTAATGTGCGCAATTTGCTGCGAGCTGTCGGCGATTTCGGTCATGGTACGGACAACGTTATCCACCACGTGACCGCCACGGGCCGCCGTTTCTGAAGCGTTCTTCGCCAGTAGCGTAGCCTGACGGGCGTTGTCGGAGTTCTGTTTAACCGTTGCGGTCAGCTCTTCCATGCTGGCAGCCGTCTCCTCCAGCGAAGCCGCCTGTTGCTCGGTGCGGGCAGACAGATCGTTGCTTCCGGCGGCAATTTCACCTGCGCCTGTGTAAATGGAGTCGGTGCTACCACGCACGGCGCTGACGGTGGTCACCAGCGACTGCTGCATTTCATGCAGACCCGCCGCCAGTTGGCCCATCTCATTGCGGCCAGACAGGGCGATATCCTGCGTCAGATCGCCGCCCGCAATGGCGCGAATATGGTTCATAATCATGTGGAGCGGTTTTAACAGCAGGTGTTGTAAACCCTGCCAGATCACCACCAGCACCGCGATAACGGCCAGGAAGATCGCTGCCAGCGTCCATTGCATCTGGGTAAAGCTGCTCTGGTTCTCTTCGGTTGCGGCTTTCAGCAGGGTGTTGTTTTCGGCGCGCCAGCGGTTATACACCCCTTCCATATCGTCCTGGGCCTGTTGGGCATCCAGATCGCCATAGGCCTGGTAGTTGTCGGCACGCAGATACGCAATGGAGAGACGCATCACTTCATGCATCTGGCTCCATGATTTCTGCATTTCGTCGGTTAATGCCGCGTTCTGGCCGTTAACCTGCGGCATTTTCTGCCACTCTTTGTTATAGGCTTCCGCTTTAGCCAGAGAATCAGCCGCGGTGCCAAGCAGTTTGTTGATCGCCGCAAGGGACGCCGGGTCGCGCTGGTTTTTCAGGTAGCGGATCGCCACGCGGGTGACGGTGACGCGCGTTTTGATCAGCGTGTTCACGCTGTCGCTCAGGCTCTCCTGCTGGGCATTGAGCACCCCGGAGTTCTGGAAGTTATGGCGGTCGTTGCTGACGGCAGAGTAGAACAACCCTCCCGTGACAACTTGCAACAGACAGAATATGGTGAGAGCAAAGATAATACCGGTAATCACGTGCAGATTTTTCAGCATAGCGGTCGTCCGTTAGAGAAGATGCAGGGTTACACAAATACTATCGTCGTAGAGAAATTAAACTTTAATTTAACTCGCGCTTAACTACGGGGTCTGTTAAGGAACTCGTTGTAAATCCGGATCATTTTTATGAGGAAGGTCGACATGAGCAGCATTGATAAATGCGGGACGTACGCACTGGGATCGCGGACGGTTAAACGGCTTGGCTATGGCGCGATGCAACTTGCCGGGCCGGGCGTGTTTGGTCCTCCAAAGGACAAAAATGCCGCGCTGGATGTGCTCCGCGAAGCGGTGGCTGCTGGGGTGAATCACATTGATACCAGCGATTTTTACGGGCCGCATATCACCAACCAGCTGATCCGCGAGGCGCTTCATCCGTACCGCGACGATCTGACGCTCGTCACCAAGATCGGTGCCCGTCGCGGCAGTGATGCCTCCTGGCTGTCGGCCTTCTCCGCGCAGGAACTGACGCAGGCGGTACATGACAACCTGCGTAATCTGCAGCTGGATGTGCTGGACGTGGTTAATCTGCGCATCATGTTCAGCGCACACGGGCCAGCAGAAGGCTCAATTGCTGAACCTCTCGCCACGCTGGCCGAGTTACAACAGCAAGGTTTGGTGCGCCATATTGGCCTGAGCAACGTCACGGCCACCCAGGTTGCGGAAGCGCAGAAGATGGTGCAGGTGGTGTGTGTGCAGAACATGTACAACATCGTGAACCGTGGCGATGATGTGCTGGTGGATTCGCTGGCGCAGCAGGGGATTGCGTATGTGCCGTTCTTCCCGCTGGGCGGTTTTACACCCCTGCAATCATCCGGGCTGCAGGCGGTCGCTGATTCGCTGGGCGTAACGGCAATGCAGGTCGCGCTGGCGTGGTTGCTGCAACGTTCGCCGAACATCCTGCTGATCCCCGGCACCTCCTCCGTGGCGCATCTGCGACAAAATCTTGCGGCGGCGGAGCTGGTGCTGCCGGCTGACGCGCTGGAAATGCTCGATTCGCTGGCGGATTAAGCCAGACAGGCATAAGCCCAAAGCAGTACTTTGGGCTTTTTTGTCCCTCTTGAAACCTGAATGTCGCTGCCGCAGGCGTTATCTGGCTATTCTTTCGCCGATGCGCAGGATACGGCTGAATTAAATCCGCTCACACTTCAATGCGTTTGGGGTGACCCCCGTAAAGGACCTTGATCCTTGTCCATAATCCGTAATACTGTATTTATATACAGTATCTGGCGAGAAAGGCATTTATGGACACTCTCTTTTCTTATTATCCAAAGCAACCTCTTGAATTACCGTTATTTGTAGAACGCGTAGCGTGTGGTTTTCCAAGCCCGGCACAGGATTATGTGGAAGATCGTCTCGATCTTAACCGCCTGGCCGTCAGGCATCCCAGCGCGACCTACTTTGTGAAGGTGAGCGGAGACTCGATGATCGGCGTTGGGATCGGCGATGGCGATCTGCTGGTCGTCGATCGTTCGTTAAACGCCGTGCACGGGGATATTGTGGTGGCATCCGTCGCGGGTGAGTTTACGGTCAAAGAGCTGCAGACCCGCCCGATCCTGAGGTTAGTGCCGCATAACGTTCGCTATCAGCCGATCACGTTTCAGTCCGAAGAGGAACTGCAGATCTTCGGTGTTGTCACCCACACACTCAAAACGCATAAACATGTTCGCGCTGGTTGATGTGAACAGCTTTTATGCCTCCTGCGAGACGGTGTTTCGGCCCGATCTGCGGGGCAAACCCGTGGTGGTGGTCTCCAATAACGACGGCTGCATTATTTCGCTGTCGCGGGAGGCAAAGCAGTTCGATATAAAAATGGGCGAGCCGTATTTCAAATTCAAAGAGAAGCGCTTTCCCGCGCGGGTTTACGTCTTTAGCTCAAACTATGCGCTTTATGCCGATCTCAGCAGCCGGGTGATGCAGACGCTGACCGACTTTGCCCCGGCCATAGAGATTTACTCCATTGATGAGGCGTTTGTGAACGTTGCTGGCGTCAGCAACTGCATGGCGCTGGAGGCGTTTGGTCATCATATGCGCACGCAGGTGTTTAAAAATACGGGATTAACCGTTGGCGTAGGCATTGCCCCCACGAAAACGCTGGCGAAGCTGGCCAACTATGCGGCAAAGCGGTGGAGCAGCACGGGAGGCGTAGTGGATTTATCGGATCGCGAGCGGCAGCGTAAACTGCTGGCGCGCGTACCGGTAGAGGAGGTGTGGGGCGTCGGGCGGCGCATTACCAAAAAACTTAATGCGATGGGCGTCACCACGGCGCTGGATCTGGCACAAGCTTCCTCGTGGGTCATCCGCAAACATTTTAACGTTGTCCTGGAGCGCACGGCGCGCGAGCTGCGCGGCGAGCCCTGTCTTGATCTGGAAGAGTTTACGCCCACGAAGCAGCAGATTATCTGTAGCCGCTCGTTTGGACACCGTATTACGCAATACGAGGAGATGCACCAGGCCATTTGCGCCTACGCTGAACGGGCTGCGGAAAAGCTGCGCAGCGAGCATCAATATTGTCGCTTTATCAGCGTGTTTTTACGTACCAGCCCGCATGCGGACAACGAGGTTTATTACGGCAATCAGGCGTCTGTCACCCTGATGACGCCCACCAATGACTCGCGCGATATCATCCGTGCCGCCACCGATGCGCTGGGGCGCATATGGCTTGACGGCTATCGCTACATGAAAGCGGGGGTGATGCTGGCGGACTTTTTCAGTAGCGGCGTCGCCCAGCTGAATTTATTTGACGATAACCGTTTGCGCGCCAACAGCGCGGCGCTGATGGAGTTGATCGACAGCGTGAATCATTCCGGGAAAGGGAAGATATGGTTTGCCGGGCAGGGGATTGAGAAATCCTGGGCGATGAAGCGCGAGATGTTGTCACCGGCTTATACGACGCGGTACGCGGATTTGCCGGTAGCGAAGTAGACGCCGGTTATTTGGCAAGCGTCGGCAGGATTTGTTCGATCACCTGTATCACGCTTCTGACGCGTTGTGGGATAAAGCGGGCGTCGGGGTAGACGGCATAGAGATACCGGTCAGGTAACCGCCAGGCCGGTAATACCGGCACCAGCGTGCCGGCTTGCAACGCCTTTGCCGCAAGCGGCAGCTGCATGCCGCCAATCCCGAGGCCTGACTCCAGCGCCTGTAACAGGGCGTCACTGGTGTTGGCACGAAAAACGGTATGCACTTTCACGTCAATTGTTTCCTCACCGGCGATCAACCGTAGAGGCGCATCCCGCGGGATGCCGCTAAATCGCACATGGGGATGTGCCGCCAGTTCGCTGACGGAGTGTACCGCCTGAAAGCCGGGAGCAGCGAACAGCGCGGTTTCAATCCGCATCAGCAGACGTGCCGCATGCGATTGCGGAGGCTCAGCGCTAAGGCGTAGCGCGACATCCACCCCTTCGCTCACCAGGTCGGCGATGCGGTCATCCAGGGACAACGTCAGGTGCAACGCCGGATGCTGGCGCTGAAGCGCCAGCAGAGGGGGCAAAACGATCTGCCCCAGACCGCTTGGCAACTGAACATGGACGCTGCCCTGAAACTGATGATCGGCAGGGTTCAACCGTCTCTCCGCTTCCTGCATGGCATCCAGCAAAAGCTGCATATCACGGCGATAACGTTCACCCTGCTCGGTGAGCTTCATCATTCGCGTTGTCCGATGCAGTAATACCACCCCGAGCTCCTGTTCCAGGGCGGCAATCTGCTGGCTGACGGCAGACTGCTTCATTCCGCTCTGGCGAGCGGCTGCCGAAAAGGAACCCGCTTCTGCGACGCGCAGAAAGGTGGAAATGGCGTTGAGCTTATTGTTCATTTAATGTTTTTTCTTATAAGTGCCATCGAATTCAGGGGATATGTAGGGAAAAAATAATATATCACACTGTGTCTGTCACCCTAACTGGAGAAACACCGTGAATAAGATGCAGCCACAAAACGTCGCGCTGGTCGCTGGCGCCAGCGGGATCGTAGGCAGACAGCTCGTCAAAACGCTCCTGGACAACAAATGGCAGGTGATTGGCCTGAGCCGCCATGCCTTATCCCATCCTGATGCTATTTCGCTGATCAACGTGGATTTACTGGATGCGGAGGATAGCGCCAGGGCTTTGCAAGCCGCTGGCGAGATCACCCATATTTTTTACAGCGCCTGGATGAATGCCGGGAGCTGGGCGAAAATGGTTGAACCGAACGTCACGATGTTGCGTAACCTGGTCAGCAATATTGAAAAAACGGCGCCTTTGCAGACGGTAAGCCTGATGCAGGGATACAAAGTGTATGGCGCGCACCTGGGACCGTTCAAAACCCCGGCACGCGAAAGCGATCCGGGCGTACCCGGGGCAGAATTTAACGCCGCTCAGCTCGCGTGGCTCCGTGATTTTCAGCGGGGAAAACGCTGGCACTGGAATGCCATCAGGCCAGGCGTGGTGGGCAGTTCGGTGCCAGGCAATACCATGAACCTTGCGCTGAGCATCGCACTGTATGCGTCCCTGTGTAAGGCTCTGGGTTTACCTCTGCGTTTTCCCGGTTCGGAACAGACCTGGCACAGCATTGTTGATCATACTGACGCCGGATTGCTGGCGGAGGCAACGCTGTGGGCAGCCACATCACGTAGGGCTAACAACCAGGCTTTCAACGTGAATAATGGGGACATCTGGCGCTGGAGCGAGCTGTGGCCGCGCATCGCACGCTGGTTTGAACTGGACTCTGCGCCGCCGGTCAGATTGTCATTCCATCAGCTGTTTAAGGACTATCGTGCGTTATGGCGCGACATTGCCGGGGAGCGGTTGGTGGAGGCGGATATTTTGCAGCTGAACGACGGGCATTTTGCCGATTTTGTCTTTAGCTGGAATTACGACATGTTTGGCGACGGCAGTAAGCTCCGCCGGTCAGGGTTCACGCGAATGCAGGCAACCGATGAGATGTTTTTCAGCCTGTTCTCGCAGCTAAGAGCGGCACGTATTATTCCGTAAAAAAAGGGGAGTGCGTTTCTGACAGCAGTAAAAAACGCGAACCCGGATGCAGGGAGTAAAGAGCGCTCAATGTTCACTTTCTGGAATAAGGCCAGAGGAGCTGGCCAGTTCATGACAAAGCGCGCCAATCCGATCCACCGCATTCAGCAGGAGGGGCGTGGGTTCGTTGGCACAATTTAATCGCAGGTAATTCGTTAAGTGTGCGCGGGGGGAGAACAGCGGCCCGGGGCTAACGCCAATGTTCAGTGCCAGCGCGCGGCGGTGCACCTCCAGTGCATTCACCTGGTGTGGAAGTTCAACCCACAACAGGAAACCGGCAGCCGGCACGTTAACGCGCGTGCCGGGAGGGAAGCTTGCCTTGACGCGCGCAATGACGGCACCAATCCCTTCTGCGATGCGCCGCTTTAGCCGCCGCAGATGACGATCGTAGTCGCCACTGGCCAGGATTTCGCTCGTTGCGGCTTCAAACAGCGGCGCGCCTGCCCAGTCTCCGGCCATACGCGCCTGCAGGACCTGGGCGTGGTAACGTCCGGCCGCAATCCAGCCGATGCGCCATCCGGGCGCAAGCGTTTTAGACAATGAACTGCAGTAAATGACATTCCCGCTCTGGTCGAACGCTTTACAGGCCGGAGGACGTTGCCCTTCGCCGACCAGATCGCCATAAACATCGTCCTCAATTAACGGGATGCCTGCATCTTCCAGCAGGGCAACAAGTTCCTGCTTGCGGGGGACGGACATACTGGCGCCCAGCGGATTTTGCACGGTGGGCGAGGCCAGAACGGCCGCTGGATGATGGCACCGAATAGCATCGGCGAGCGGCGCCAGCAACAACCCTTCTTGAGGATCGGTTGGGATTTCCAGCGCCTTCAGGCCCAAATCTTCCAGCAGCAACAGCGTACCGAAATAGGCGGGTTGTTCTATCGCCACCACGTCGCCAGGCTGGCACACAGCCCGCAACGCCAGACGAAGCGCCTGTGTCGCGCCAGCGGTGATGATGAGATCCTCTGCACCAAAACGGCCGCCCCACTGCGCTGCCCGGGCGGCAATCTTACTGCGCAAATCAACCCGCCCCGGAGGCAGGCTATAGCTTTGCCCACGCGCTTCCAGACGTCGACCTGCAGACTGCAGCGCACGTTGCAGGGTATCGCCTGGTAGCCACGCGGGGTCGGGCAAGGCAGCCCCCAGCGGTACCAGCCGGGCTTCTGCACTACTGAATAACGAGCGCGCGACGGCTGACATTGTCACAGGCACGGGGCCGGGCAGGGAACGGTTGGGCTGCACGCATCGGGACAGGCGGGTCTGACGGACGTAGTAGCCCGAACGCGGACGCGCAACGATCAGGCCTTCGGCCTCAAGGCAGCGGAGTGCTTCCAGTGCCGTCGGGAGACTGACCTGTTCGCGCTCGGCCAGTTTACGTGCAGAGATCATCCGGTCGCCGATTTGCAACGCGCCTGAAGCCAGCGTAAGACGCAGCATCTCAGCAATCCGACGGTAATGGGGGGACGGGGCGGCCATGGGGATCTGTGCAGTCAAATTTTCGATAAAACTGACTATACAGCCAATGAAGTGCCCCATCTATAGTGTCCGGCATGTTCCAGACAAGGAGGCACTATGCACAGCGACAATTTCGATATTTCTGCCTATTTCAGGCGCATAAACTATACCGGCCCTGCGGCTGCCGATACTGCAACCCTGCATGCGCTTATGCGCCATCAGCTCTTTTCGATACCCTTTGAAAATGGGGATGTACAGGCGGGTAAAGTTGTCTCGCTGGTACCCGAAGACATTGCCGATAAGCTGTTGAGGCAGAAGCGCGGCGGCTATTGCTATGAGGTGAATGGGCTATTTGCGATGGCGCTGGAGGCATTGGGCATTCGCTGGCGTTTTGTCGCGGCGCGCCCGATGTTCTACCCGGTGCGTCGGCCTAAAACCCATATGGCACTCATTGCTGAGATTGACGGTCGTCAGTGGCTTTGTGACCTCGGGTTCGGTAGCTACGGCATCCGTGCGCCGATGGCGTTAGACATGCTTGATACGGATATCCGGCAGGATTTCGACACGTTCCGGCTGACCCGTAACGCGGAGGGTGAGTATCTGCTTCAGGCACGGGTGGAGGGTAAATGGGCCAGTCAGTACGGCTTTGACCTCTCTCCTCAGGAGTGGATTGATTTTGTGCCTGCCAACTACCTTAACTCCACGCACCCGGACGCCATTTTTGTGCAGAAGCTGCTCGTCGTACAGCATCGCCCGGAAGGACGCCAGATTTTGCTGGGTAACGTGCTGAAAACGATCACCGCGCAGGGCGTTGAAACGCAGCAGCTGGCAGAAGATGACATTGCCTCTGTACTGAAAAATTGTTTCGCGCTGACGGTTGAGTGATCCGCAGGGGGACGCTGGACTGTAACGAGTCTGCGCATGCGTCCCCGGCTTATCATCGACAATGCGGACTGTTAAATACAGAGGCTACCTGAGACGTCTTCAGGGCAGAAACCGTATCCGCTACGTAAAAAGCGTCGTAATAATCAACCCTATAATATACAGGGAAAGGATGCCCTGGATGCTACTTAAAGCCCACCGCAAGTAGCGCCACTGGTAGCGTTCTCTGGCATTGGCCTCGGCAATGGGGCCGGTAGCGTCAGGGGCTTCTTTTCTGAAGCGCTGCAGGGTTTGATGACACCACCACACCAGCAGTAATACCAGCACGGTTTTCGTGAGCAGTGAGCCATAAGCATTGAAAAAAACGTCCCAGTAGCAACGGAGTGTATCCATATCCTTTTACCTGTAACTGTGAGGCCCATATGACGAAGAGGGGCAATATTAGGGAATTATTTTTTCTTATTCATCATCGCTTTTAGATCGGCAAACGGGTTGAAAGTGGCCACGCCCATGTCTTTTTGCGCGTCTTCACCCGCCACAACGGTAGTACCGTACTGATCTGCTTCGGTGTATTTCGAGTGTTCATGGTCGTGGCAAAACAGGCACAACAGCTCCCAGTTGCTGCCATCTTCCGGGTTATTAGTATGATCGTGATCGATATGGTGAACCGTGAGCTCGCGCAGGTTTGAATAGACGAACTCGCGTGAGCAGCGTCCACAGACCCAGGGATAGATTTTTAATGCCTTTTCACGGTAGCCACTTTCCAGTCGCGCGTAGTTTTTAGGGATCAGAGCCATTGCCGGTTTTACCTGCCAGGGAAAAAGAAAGACGCACTATATCTCATTATGGGGCGTCATTGCGATCCGCTCAATTCTGTCAATTTATTTGAATTATTCCGTTAAATAAAGGGCATTTATTCTCCCCGGGTAATGCGTAAAGTAGAGATAACGCAAAGCATCATCAGGATATCTCGTTATGAAAAAGATCGGCTTTTTGTCATTTGGTCACTGGACACCGTCACCTCAGTCCGGCACGCGTTCCGCGGCGGACACCCTGTTGCAATCCATCGACCTGGCCGTCGCCGCTGAAGAGCTGGGCGCAGATGGTGCCTATTTCCGTGTGCATCATTTTGCCCGTCAACTCAGCTCTCCGTTCCCCTTACTGGCGGCGATCGGTGCCAAAACGAAAAGCATCGAAATCGGTACTGGTGTGATTGATATGCGCTATGAAAATCCGATGTACATGGCGGAAGATGCGGGCGCGGCGGATTTAATCTCCGGCGGACGTTTGCAGCTGGGGATCAGCCGGGGCTCTCCGGAGCAGGTCATTGATGGCTGGCGTCATTTTGGTTATGTCCCGCAGGAAGGGGAAAATGAATCAGATATGGCACGCCGACACACCGAGGTACTGCTTGAGGTGCTGCGCGGAGAAGGGTTTGCAAAACCGAACCCACAACCCATGTTCCCAAATCCACCGGGACTGCTGCGCCTGGAGCCACATTCCGAAGGTTTACGTGAGCGCATCTGGTGGGGCGCAGGGTCGAACGCGACAGCGGTATGGGCTGCAAAACTGGGGATGAACCTGCAAAGCTCAACCCTGAAAGATGATGAAACCGGTGAGCCATTCCATATTCAGCAGGCAAAACAGATCCGCGCCTACCGACAGGCCTGGGCGGAAGCCGGGCATACTCGTCAGCCGCGCGTCTCGGTCAGCCGCAGTATTTTCGCGCTGATGGACGATCGTGACCGTATGTACTTCGGCGCAAGCCGGAATGACAGCGATAGCGTGGGTTACCTTGATGAGAAAACGCGCGCCATTTTCGGACGCAGCTATGCCGCTGAGCCTGAAAAGCTGATTGAGCAGTTGAAACAGGACGAAGCGATTGCCGAAGCGGACACCTTATTGCTCACCGTGCCGAACCAGCTCGGAGTGGATTACAACGCGCATGTTATCGAATCCATTCTGAAGCATGTTGCACCGGCAATGGGATGGCGCGAGTAGCTATTTTGTTGTGCGCCGAGCGCGAAGGCCGTAACGCCTGCCTGTCTCGTCACCCCCGGTAAGGGGGACGAGGCAGGCATCTGCGGAGGTTATTCGACTGGCTTATGGCTCATATCGCTCAGCAGCACGGCGATACTTTGCCCGCCTGCCGTCTGTTCGAGGCCAATCTTCACAATGATGGTCAGCGGAACGGAGAGCAACATGCCGACCGGGCCGAGCAGCCATCCCCAAAAGATAAGGGACAGAAATACCACCAGCGTGGACAATCCCAGACCACGCCCCATCATGCGTGGCTCAAGAATGTTCCCGAACACCAGGTTAATCACCAGATACCCGGCCAGCAGAATCAGCGCATCATAGAACCCACTGAACACCAGCACCTGCAGAATAGGGGGAATGGCGGCCAGCACCGAACCGATGTTGGGGATATAGTTGAGCGCAAAGGCCAGTAATCCCCAGACGAACGCAAACCGGACATCCAGCGCCATCAGCATTCCCCAGACCACGGCCCCGGTGACCAGGCTAATGGCGGTTTTCAGGACCAGATAGCGGGAGACGCTATCCAGCGCGCGTTGAATCGCTCCCATGCCTTCAACCGGACGGACCATTATTTGCTGCAGTTTTGCGGGCAGTTGCGGCACTTCCAGCAGCATGAACACCACCGTTAAAAACAGCAGGAAAATCGAGGTCATGGCGTTAGAGAGCTGCGCCAGCAGGCCGGTGACGAGGGTCATGGCGGCATTCGGATCAATGTACTTCAGCAACTCCTCAACGGACACTTCGATTCCCGCACGCTGCAGCCAGGGTTCAAGCTGCAACAGCGGTATCGCCAGCGACGAGCGGTATTTCGGTAACGTTCGCGTCAGTTCATTCAGGGAGGTGCCGAGATAAGCGACCAGCAGCACCATGGCAATAATAATGATGCTGATAAGCATCGTGATTGCCAGCACGCGCGGGATGCGGAACCGCGTCATGCGCTGTATGAGCGGGTTAAGGATCACCGCAATAAACAGGGCCAGAATAAACGGCACGATGATGTCGGCGGCAAAACGAACGCCCGTCAGTATGATCACCAGCATGCCCAGCATGATGACAATTTTTAGCCCGTTCAGGGTAATGATGGGTTTAGCCATGGGGGTTCCTGAATAATATTTTTATTTATAATAAAGGCGAAAGCCGTTTCAATAAACTAACCAAAATCAAACGGGATGGGTAAAGAATTGAAAAGACTTTGAGTAAAAGGCTTACTTATGGTACAAATTTGGCGTGTTCAACTACCGAGGACAATTTTCATCCGCAAAGACGAGAAGCAACAACGCGGATAATTGTAATTTTATGGACAATTTGTTCAGGACGTATTCTTCAAACAACACCGCTGTATTTTTCACTTCCTTCTGCCTTCTTTCTGGTGAGCAACACTGGCGCAACGCGCTATAGTCACATCTTCTGCCTGAGCTGGCGCTACGCGCTTAGCTGTCTGATTTAATTTCATATTTTTTGGTTTGCTGCACGCAGCAGGCCACGATGGATTATATTCTCAAGCAGGAGAAAAACATGTTTTACTGGATTTTATTAGCCCTTGCTATTGTCGCTGAAATTACCGGCACGCTGTCTATGAAATGGGCAAGCGTCAGCGATGGCAATACCGGCTTTATTTTAATGCTGGTGATGATTTCACTTTCCTATATTTTCCTGTCGTTTGCAGTGAAGAAAATTGCGCTGGGTGTGGCCTATGCGCTGTGGGAAGGGATCGGTATTTTGTTGATCACCCTGTTCAGCGTCTTATTATTTGACGAAACATTATCAACAATGAAGATTGCCGGGTTAACGACGCTGGTAGCAGGTATCGTGCTGATTAAATCGGGTACACGCAAACCGACTAAGCAGCCGAAGGAGCAGACCCATGCAGCAGTTTGAATGGATCCACGCGGCCTGGTTGGGGTTTGCCATCGTGTTGGAGATTTTAGCGAACGTCCTGCTAAAATTCTCTGACGGTTTTCGTCGTAAAATTTACGGACTGTTGTCGATTGCCGCCGTACTGGGGGCGTTCAGCGCCCTGTCACAGGCGGTGAAGGGTATCGATCTGTCCGTGGCCTATGCGCTGTGGGGCGGGTTTGGTATTGCCGCCACCCTGGCAGCCGGCTGGGTGCTGTTCGGTCAGCGTTTAAATAACAAAGGTTGGATTGGACTGATATTGCTGCTTGCCGGCATGATCATGATAAAACTCGCCTGATACACGTTAAGCCATTATTTACAGGCAGCGAAATTCGCTGCCTGTATTACTCTTAAAAAAAGCAAAACATTGAAGAGGATGGCTAATGTATCGCACATTAAGCTGGCGCAATATTCCCACCGCGAGAACATTGTTTGCCATGATCTTCATGGCGGGGATCGGCTTAATCATCTCCATTGTCGCGCTGCTCTATTTATCTCTGCACCTGATCAGCACCAAAACCAATGAAATTGACGAGCACCGCACCACGCTTTCCGTGCAGGGTGCGATACAAACGTCGGTTAACCGTGTCTCGACCCTGGTGATAGATAATGCCGTCTGGGACGATGCGGTACGCGAGGTCTACCGCCCAAAGCTCGATACCGAATGGTTATACAACACCTGGGGAGCGGGCTTTAAAGTCAATAACCTCTATGACGGCACTTTCGTGCTGGATGAGCATTTCAACGTTATCTGGGGATCGTTTCAAAGCCAGCCTTTTGCGGAGACGAATCTCGACTTTTTTGGCAAAGGCCTGCAAGCGCTTATTCAGCAGCACGGACGTGAGTTACCTAGCCAGAAGAATATTTATGCCGGGATCACCCGAACGCGTCACGGCGTCGCGTTTGTCGGAATAGGGCTGATCCGACCGATGATCGGGCGATTGCAGGTTAACGACGGTACACGCCGCTATCTGGTGATTACCCGCCATTTGAATAGCGGCATATTATCCGATCTGGGGCAGACCTTTCAGATTGATAACCTCAACTTTACCCCGGATAAAATCAACAGTCTGAGTATGCCGCTGCGCAGTTCTGCTGGGGAGTTACTGGGTTACCTCAACTGGCAGGCACGCCTTCCTGGCGCGCAGGCGGCCCGGGCCGCATCATCTGATATCACGCAGATAGTGGTGCTGGCATCGGTGCTGATCCTGCTGTTCATTATGGTGAGCTGCGTGGGCCTGTACAAACTGGCCCGCGGAGAAAGCCAGGCGCGTCTGGTCGCCAGAACGGACTGGCTAAGCCATCTGCCGAACCGCCGCGCACTCATTGAAGCGCTGGACCGCGTGAGTTTGCGTGGCGATATTGACGTCAAAAGCGTGGTGTTTATCGATCTGGATGGCTTCAAGGACGTCAACGATATCTACGGCCACAGCGTCGGTGACGATCTCATTGTGACCATTGCCAAAACGCTGAATGAATGCGTTCCACCGGGCGGGATGCTGGCGCGCATGGGAGGCGATGAGTTTGCCATGACCATCGGCGGTGAAGGGGCAGAAGCGCTGGCGACCACCTTTGCTGAATCCGTACTGGATTTTCTCAATACCCCTATTCGTCTGGGGGAGCGCACCATTCATATCGGCGCCAGCATCGGGATTGCCAGCGGAACCCTGATTGAATGCACCAGTTCCGAGCTGTTTCGCCGCGCCGATATCGCCATGTACCATTCCAAAATTAGCGGGAAAGGGCGTGTCACCCACTATGACGCGGCGCTGAATAACGCCCGGGAACGCAAGCTTGCGATTGAAAACCAGATCCGTAACGGACTGGAGCGAGACGAGTTTGAGGTCTGGTACCAGCCGATTATTGACGCCCGCAGTCAGAAAATGAGCAGTGTGGAAGCGCTGGTTCGCTGGCCGCGTCGTCCGGAAGGCGAACTCGGTCCAGATACCTTCATTTCCATTGCGGAAACGAGTGGGCTGATTTACAAACTGGGCCAGTTTGTTTTGCAGCGTGCCTGCCAGGATCTGGAGCCGTACAGCGAATTAAAGCTCTCCGTTAATATCTCCCCGGCGCAGTTTCGCGACCCTGAATTCGAAGAAAAAGTGGCCTGGGTTCTGGAAAGCACCCGTTTCCCGGCCAGGCGACTCCAGCTCGAAGTCACGGAGACCTATGTGCTGGAAAACCCCGAGCGTGCCCGCACGGCGATTGCCAACCTTAAAGCGCTGGGCACCGCGGTGGCGCTGGATGATTTTGGCACGGGCTATTCGAGTATTGGCTATTTGCGGCGTTTTAATTTCGACACCATTAAGATTGATAAATCACTGGCCGGGCTGGTGGACAACGATGAGCAGGCAGCGGCGCTGGTGAGCGGGACGGTGAGGATCGCCAATGCCCTGGGCATGGCGGTGGTCGCTGAAGGGGTGGAAAACGAAAAGCAGATGAAATTGTTACGGCTGGCTGGCTGCGATCAGCTGCAGGGATTCTGGTTCAGCCAGCCGATGCCGATTGAATCAATCAGGGCGTTACGTCAGGTCAGACAGTGCTGAATTACTGCTGCGCCAGTGCTTCCAGCTTGTCACGAAAACCGGTCACGGCTAAGGCCCGGTTATCTGCACGCCATCTGTCTTTTGCCGCTGGCGCAGAGCTTTGAACACCAATCAGCTGCCAGCCGTTATCCGTTTTTAACATCAGCGGCGAGCCGCTGTCACCGGGTAACGTATCGCACTGATGCGAGAGCACGCTGTTTTGCGCCCATCCTGTGACAATACAGTCCGTGTGGGTGTAAAGCGCGTCTAGATGATCGACAGGGTAGCCTGATTGCGTCACCTTACGGTCGGCGGCTTTCAGTGCGGCAGTGAGCGCGGCTTTGTCTCCGTCAAATAACGGAAGCGGGGTAATGCCAGAGGGCGGGTAGCGCAAAATGATCAGGCCAAAATCCCAGGATGCCGCTGACGGAGGCACTATCCAGCCGTCACCGTCAGGCTTCAGACGTTTGCCGAGGGAAGCATCAACCCGTCCCTCAATACCGTGAATTTCATAACGCCACATCCCTTTTTGCGACACAAATCGCAGGGCAACGGCTTTGTCTGGCTTGCCGTCTGGCGGTGTCAGCAGGCAGTGGCCTGCCGTCAGGGCAAGTTGCGGGGTAATCAGCGTAGCGGTACATAAATTACCGCTGGCGGTTTCCAGTTGCCCGATAGCGTCCCAGGGTGCCTGGGTAGGATCGGCGACGCGCGTACGATCGTCATGACCGAAAAACAGCGTTTTAAGCTCTTTCGCGCTAATGGTTTCATCACCGCCATCATCCGCATGTGAGAATCCAGAAAAAAGACCAAACGTTCCCAGTAACAACACAACAGATTTACGCATATCACACTCTGGTGGGGGCAATTATGATTATTAAAAGTGAACCCTATGAAAATACTATAGACGGGACAGCGCTAAAGTGGGAGTAAAATCAGCGTGCTACGATCAGGAAAGATAAAAATGGCTTGCGATGAGCGCGCATAAAATAAGCAGGATAAGAATCAGCTCAAACCGATAGCGCCGCAGCATACGCCCTCCGGATAAAAAAAACGGCGCTGGACCTTTCCGGTTCAGCGCCGGTTTACCAACGTGCCCCGAAAGGCACGGTTAAGCTTGTACTCTTACGCAGCTGGCTGTGCAGCTGGTTTAGCAGCTTCGTGTTTTACTGCTTTTTTGTGATGCTTTTTAGCCGCCTGGGCTTTCTGTTCTACAGCAGGTTTGGTCGCTTTTTTGTGGTGCTTTTTAGCGGCCTGCGCTTTCTGCTCTACAGCCGGTTTAGCGGCATCTTGTTTAACGGCTTTTTTGTGGTGTTTTTTAGCAGCCTGGGCTTTTTGCTCTGCAGCAGGTTTAGCGGCTTTATGGTGTTTCTTGTGGTGTACGGTTTTTGCCGGAGCAGCAGTCGTCGTTGCAGCTGGCGCAGCAGCAGCCGGTGCAGCAGTGGTTTCAGCAGCAAACGCAGCAGAAGACAGACCCATAGCAGCGGCAACAACCAGAGCTAATACTTTTTTCATGTTCATACCCTCGAATTTGGTTTTTCATTTAACCCCACTGCGGGGCCGTTGAAAGAACTATATCCCTGTAAATTCGGGGTTTCCGTGAGTGATTGGTATCGGCGTGTAACGGAATGTACAAAGGGCGGTAAAGGGTGCGCAAAAGGAAAACGGCCGGAGTGTACTCCGGCCGCTGGATTACAGATAACGGGACGTCAAATGCTCGCGGAAGTAACGGATATTCAGGTCTTCACCCGTCGCCTGGGTAATCAGTTGCGAAGTGGTGAAGCGGCTACCGTGCTGCCAGATGTTCTGACGCAGCCAGTCAAACAGGGCGGAGAAATCGCCCTCAGCGATGGAGGACTGCAGACCCGGCAGCGCCGTTTTGGCCGCATGGAACAATTGCGCGGCGTACATCGCGCCGAGCGTGTAGGACGGGAAGTAGCCAAAACCGCCGTCGGTCCAGTGAATGTCCTGCATACAGCCGTTGCGGTAGTTATCTTTGGTTGATAACCCGAGCCAGGCCTGCATTTTCTCATCCCACAGTGCCGGAATGTCATCCACCTCGATATCGCCATTGATCAGCGCACGCTCAATTTCATAGCGCAGCACCACATGTGCCGGGTAGCTGACTTCGTCGGCATCGACGCGGATATAGCCCGGCTTCACGCGCTGGTTCCAGGCAATAAAGTTCTCTTCACTGAACGCCGCCTGACTGCCAAAACGGGCGTGAACCGCAGGGAGGAGATGTTTAAGGAAAGCGTCGCTGCGCCCCAGCTGCATCTCAAAGAACAGGCTCTGGGATTCGTGGATCGCCGTTGAACGGGCCAGCGCGACAGGTTGACCGGCCCACGTTCGCGGCAGGTTTTGCTCGTAGCGCGCGTGTCCAGTTTCGTGGATCACGCCAAACAGCGCGCTGAGCAGCTCGTCCTCATCATAACGCGTGGTGATGCGCACATCTTCCGGCACGCCACCGCAGAACGGGTGTGCACTGACGTCCAGGCGACCGCCGTTAAAATCAAAGCCGAGCATCTTCATGGCTTCAAGCCCAAGTTCACGCTGCGTTGCCGTCGGGAAGGGGCCCTGCGGCGGAACGAACGACTGCTGAGCCTGTTTTTCCACAACGTTTGCCAGCAGGTCCGGCAGCCAGGATTTCATATCCGCGAACAGTACGTCCAGACGCGCACTGGTCATGTCCGGCTCGAAAATATCCAGCAGCGCGTCGTAAGGGCTGCAGCCTTTGGCTTCAGCACGCAGACGAGCCTCCTCGCGGCTCAGTTTGACGACCTCTTTCAGGTTGGCGGCAAACCCCTGCCAGTCATTGGCCGGACGCTGAGTACGCCAGGCGTGCTCACATTTGCTGCCTGCCAGCGATTTGGCTTCCACCAGCGCTTCCGGCAACAGCGACGCCTGCTGGTAATGACGCGTCATTTCACGCAGGTTGGCTTGTTCAATATCATTCAGGTCCTCACCGGCCGCGGCGGACAGCCATTCACCCACCTTTTTATCGGTAAGGATCTGGTGTTGCAGAACGCTCATTTCGGCCAGCGCTTCACCGCGCGCGGCACTGCCGCCCGGCGGCATCATGGTAAACATATCCCAGCTGGCGATGGAGGAGAGGTGGGAGAAACGGGAGAGGCGCTGGAAGGTGCGGGTGAGTTGTTGGTAGTGGCTGTTTTCGCTCATTTCGTTTTCTCTTTGCAAGGCGATGTTTCAGGCATGAAGAGTGAGTAGTATCAAAATTCCCGCCTGAATCCAAGCCATTACCCCTTAGAGTTTGGTGCTATTTCGTTCAGTAACGCTGTGTTATAACCCTAAAAAAAACGACTGCCGGATGGAAAATGAACAAGGTTGTGAGTGTAGGGATTGCAGTGTTGCTGACGGGGTGCCAGACACATCATCATGAGGTGATTCCGTTCAACACCGAAGAAGACTCTGCGCACGCATGGGCGTTTGCGTATGTGGAAACAGTGAAACAAAGGATGACGACCACAGAGCAGTATGAAGGGAAGCTCTGCTCGTTAAAGATTCACCAGCCCAAAGGCGCGACCTATGTGACCAACATTCAGGTGGTAAAAGGCAGCGATCCTGAACTGTGTAAGGCCGCCATTGCGGCCTTACAGTCTGCCAGTGACGATCATGTGCTCCCAGTGGTACCTGATGAGCGTATCGGGGAAAACTACACGCTCGATTTCAAACCCTGAATCAGTGCAGCCGCTGGTGTAAACGGGTCCCTACCAGCAGCGCCCCGCAGAGCATCAGCGCAATAAAACCGCCCACGCCGTTCCAGCCATAGTTATGCCAGAACACCCCACCCAGCGTCCCCGCAAAGCTGGAGCCGAGGTAATAGCTGAACAGATACAAAGATGACGCCTGGCCTTTGGCCCGGCGAGCGCGTGGCCCAATCCAGCTGCTGGCCACCGAGTGAGCGGCGAAGAAACCGGCAGAGAAAAGCAGCATCCCGGCGAAGATAAGCCACAGGGAGGCGAAAAGGGTCATCAACAGGCCGAGCAGCATGACGGCGGTAGAGACCAGCATAACCGGACCGCGTCCAAAGCGGGCCGTCATCGCTCCGGCTTTAGGTGAACTCCACGTACCGGTGAGATACGCAACAGAGAGCAGACCTACCACCGCCTGGCTCAGGTGCCACGGGGAGAGCATCAGGCGATAGCCGATATAGTTAAACAACGTAACGAATGAGCCCATCAGCAGAAAGCCGGTCAGGAACAGCAGCGGCAACCCTTTGTCACGCCAGTGCAGACGGAAGTTGATAAACAGCGTTTTCGGGCGCAGGGAGGTGGAACGAAAATGACGTGATTCCGGAAGGATTTTCCAGAACATCAGCGCAGACGCAAGGGCAAAGCAGCCGATCACCGCCAGCGCAATACGCCAGTTAAAGAAGTCCGTAAACACCCCGCTCAGCAGACGTCCACTCATTCCGCCAATCGAGTTCCCGCTGATGTACAGCCCCATAGAGAAGGCGACAAAGCTCGGGTGGATCTCTTCGCTGAGATAGGTCATCCCGACCGCCGCCACGCCGCTCAGGGATAACCCAATCAGCGCGCGCATCACCAGGATACCGTGCCAGCTGGTCATCATCGTGGAGAGTAACGTACAAATCGAAGCCAGCATCAGGGCGGTAACCATCACCTGTTTACGGCCAATGGCGTCGGAAAGTGGCCCGGTGAAAAGCAGACCAATCGCCAGCATGCCGGTAGAGATGGAGAGCGAAATACTGCTGCTGGCAGGCGATACGCCAAATTCATGGGAAAGAACGGGCAGGATCGGCTGAACGCAATAGAGCAGGGCGAAGGTTGCCAGACCCGCTGAGAAAAGCGCCAGCGTGACACGCATGAACTGGGGGGTACCACGTTTAATGAACTGAACCGGCTGCGATGCTGCGGGTAAATCATCAATATCTCTGGCCGGATCGATATCAATGGTAGATGTACGACTCACACAATGTCCTTGCTTAAACATCCCCGTGGTTTCGGGTGACGGGTATGACCACACGATCAGAGTAGGAAAATGTAAATATTCTGTCTAATATATTAATAATCTCAAATGATACTTTAAAAATATGAATATCGAACTGCGTCATCTGCGCTACTTTGTCGCCGTCGCTGAAGAGCTTCATTTTGGCCGCGCGGCGGCAAGACTGAATATCTCACAACCCCCGCTAAGCCAGCAGATCCAGATCCTTGAGCAACAGGTCGGGGCGCGCCTTCTGGCACGGACCAACCGCAGCGTGAGCCTGACGGCGGCCGGGAAGCAATTTCTGGCCGACAGCCGACAAATTCTCAGTATGGTGGATGAGGCGGCAGCCCGGGCAGAGCGGCTTTATCTCGGGGAAACCGGAGAGTTGCGTATTGGGTTTACCTCGTCTGCACCGTTTATCAGCGCTGTTTCGCAGACCCTGTCGTCGTTTCGCCGGCATTTTCCGGATGTGCATATTCAGACGCGCGAAATTAATACCCGCGAGCAAATCGCTCCGCTGAATGAAGGTTCTCTTGATTTAGGTCTGATGCGTAACACCCATCTCCCGGATACGCTGGCGTGGCAGGTTATTCTGCGCGAACCGTTAATGGCAATGATCCCGCACGATCATCCGCTCGCCTCGCGTTCGGCGGTCACGCTGGCAGAGCTGGCAAAAGAGCCGTTTGTTTTTTTCGACCCGCAGGTAGGTACCGGTCTGTACGACGATATTCTGGGCCTGTTACGACGCTACGATCTTGCCCCGATCATTACGCAGGAAGTCGGGGAAGCGATGACCATCATTGGGCTTGTCGCGGCGGGGCTGGGTGTCTCTATTCTTCCGGCCTCGTTTAAACGGGTACAATTGCGTGAAATGCGCTGGGTTGCTATCGCCGAAGACGATGCTGTTTCGGAAATGTGGCTGGTATGGTCGAAACATCATGAGCAGAGCCATGCAGCGCAGCGGTTTAAAGCACAGCTGTTAAGCGCCTCTGCAGAACGATATTTAGAGGGAAAAGTGGGTAAAAATGTGCAGTAAATCACATGGCTAAGTAAATATTTGACGACGGCCATTGAAGTGCTTCACCATAGCCCACAGTTTATTTCGATGCTCGAAAATAAGGGAGTACGAGGTGGTTGCTGATAGTCAGCCAGGGCACATTGATCAGATTAAGCAGACCAACGCTGGCGCGGTTTATCGCCTGATTGATCAGCTTGGCCCGGTTTCGCGTATCGATCTTTCGCGCCTGGCACAACTGGCACCTGCCAGTATTACCAAGATTGTTCGTGAAATGCTGGAAGCCCACCTGGTCCAGGAGACGGAAATTCAGGAGCCGGGCAGCCGCGGCCGTCCGGCGGTCGGCCTGGTGGTGGAGACCGAAGCGTGGCACTACCTGTCACTGCGCATTAGCCGGGGAGAGATCTTCCTTGCCCTGCGCGATTTAAGCAGCAAGCTGGTGGTAGAAGACCGGCTGGAACTGCCGCTCAAGGCTGAACAATCGCTCCTCGATGTCATTGTCACCCATATCGATCACTTCTTTATTCGCCATCAGCAACGCCTTGAACGCTTAACGGCCATTGCGATCACCATGCCGGGTATTATTGATACCGAAAATGGAATCGTGCACCGCATGCCGTTCTACGACGATGTTAAAGAGATGCCGCTGGGCGAGGTGCTGAAAAATCACACCGGCGTGCCGGTCTATATTCAGCATGACATCAGCGCCTGGACGATGGCGGAGGCGCTGTTTGGCGCATCCCGCGGCGCAAGGGACGTGATTCAGGTGGTGATTGACCATAACGTCGGGGCGGGCGTCATCACCGACGGACGCCTTCTGCATGCCGGAAGCAGTAGCCTGGTCGAAATCGGCCACACGCAGGTCGATCCCTACGGCAAGCGCTGTTACTGCGGCAACCATGGCTGTCTGGAAACCATCGCCAGCGTGGAAAGCGTGCTGGAGCTGGCGCAGGTCAGGCTCAGCCAGTCCATGAGCTCTTCGCTACACGGACAACCGTTGACCGTCGATTCACTCTGCGCCGCAGCGCGTCAGGGGGATCTGCTGGCAAAGGATATTATTACCGGAGTGGGGAATAACGTTGGCCGCATTCTGGCCATTATGGTGAATCTCTTCAACCCGCAAAAAATCCTGATTGGCTCACCGCTGAGTCAGGCGGCGGAAATCCTCTTCCCGGCTATCTCGGCCTGTATTCATCAACAGGCGCTCCCGGCCTACAGCAAAAATATTGCCGTGGAAAGCACCCAGTTTTCCAATCAGGGCACCATGGCTGGTGCAGCCCTGGTCAAGGACGCCATGTATAACGGCTCGCTGCTGATCCGCCTGTTACAGGGTTAACTCTTTTCCGCAGATGTACGAAAAATTGCGCTATCTCAAGCTGGGTAGCGCACGCATCCCGTAGACTTCCCCCACTGAATTATTTCTCTGGTTTATATTTTCGAAGCATACCCAAGAGGTGGAATGAGTCATGCTTAAGCGTTTCTTTGTTACGGGTACAGATACCTCTGTCGGCAAGACCGTTGTATCCCGCGCGTTGCTACAGGCTCTGGCAGCAAGCGGTAAACGCGTTGCAGGGTACAAACCGGTCGCAAAAGGCAGTAAAGAGACGCCCGAAGGATTGCGGAATAAAGACGCCCTGGTGTTACAAAGCGTCTCGTCACTGGAACTGCCATATCACGCGATCAATCCCATTGCCTTAAGCGAAGATGAAAGCAGCGTGGCGCACAGCGGTCTGATTAATTACACCCTGTTGTCCGACGGTCTGGCGAACCTGAGCGAGATGGCCGATCATGTCGTGGTGGAAGGTACCGGCGGATGGCGCAGCCTGATGAACGATCTGCGCCCGCTTTCTGAGTGGGTGGTGCAGGAGCAACTGCCGGTGATCATGGTGGTCGGTATTCAGGAAGGGTGCATCAACCATGCGCTTCTGACGGCGCAGGCGATTGCCAATGACGGATTGCCGTTGATTGGCTGGGTCGCAAACCGTATCAACCCGGGCCTGGCGCACTACGCGGAAATCATCGACGTGCTCAGCAAAAAACTGCCGGGACCGTTGGTGGGTGAGCTGCCTTATCTGCCACGTGCCGAACAGCGTGAATTAGCGCAGTACATCGATCTCTCTTCCCTCGGTCGCATGTTGTCCGTAGATAGAGTCGTGGCGTAACGTCCGCGACAAGACGGACGCGATCACGCAGGCAATCAGCAAACCGGGCAGCAAAAAATACTGCCCGGTCATTTCACAGACCATCAACGCAGACATAATGGGCGCGTGGGTCGTCGCGGCGAGTAACGTCGCCATGCCTGCCAGCCCCAGCAAAATCACCGTTTCAGACCCCGGAAACCACAGCCCGAAGAGTTGTGCAAACAGCATTCCTGTGGCCATGCCGACAAACAACGTCGGTGTGAAAACCCCGCCCGGCGCGCCAGAACCGCTGCTTGCCAGTACCGCCAGCAATTTACAGATAAATACACCTGCTATCACGGACAGCAGCGGTGGGGCGAGCAGAAAAGCCTGAACCACGCTGTAGCCATTCCCCCACACGTCAGGCGTCAGGAGCGACAGCAGCCCGACGATCGCTCCGCCGAGCGCCAGTTGCCAGGGCGGCGAGAGCCGGAGACGCAGAAATAACGAATGGCTGAACGCCATAAGCCACATCAGCAGCGGTCCGCACAGTCCCGCCAGCAGGCCTGTCACGACAAGCAGGCCATAATCTGTCGCACTGAGTAGGCCACTCAGATGGACGTCATAGAGCGTACCGGCACCGGGCGCTAAGAGTCGCGTGGTAAGCAGGGCTACCACCGCCGCAATCACCACCGGCCCGAGCGAGGCCAGCATCAGCGTGCCAAACAGAATTTCGGCAATAAACAGGCTGCCGGCCAGGGGCGCGTGATAGGCGCTGGCCATCCCGGCCGCGGCTCCGCAGGCAATCCATAATTTCCATTCGGATTTCGGCGTAAAGCGTTGGGCGAAAAAGGAGGCGGCCAGCGCCGCAAGCAGGATCATGGCACCTTCGCGGCCGATGGCGCTCCCGCTGGAGACAACCAGCAGTGACGCAAGGGATTTTACGAGGCTCGAGCCATAATCAAACTGGCCGTCGCCCGTCTCCAGTGCTTCCATATAATCTGTCGGCGCATGAGGACGTTGCGCCGTAAGCCGCTGCCATCCCCACAACAGTAACCCCGCCGCCAGCCCTCCCAGCGCGGGCGTCAACGCGCGACGCCACGGAGATAACGCCGCCGCGGCATTCACCAGACTGCCGCTGTTGTTACTGAGAAACAGCCACTCCAGCAGATACATGCTGTGGCGGAACACCGCGACGGCCAGCGCGGCCAGTATGCCGGTAAGGGTGGCAATCAGAAGTCTGCGAAACATCGCGCGGATGTCGGGATAAGCGTGAAGACGTTGCATGGGCCGCAATTAAACGTGGGAGATACAATATTGTGAGGGGAAATCGCGGGGTTAGCAAAAGGTATGCGTGCGATGAACCGTGTCGGCCTGAGCAAATGCGCTGTGGGGGAGCGTGTCGCCGGGCAGGTCAGCGCCATACGTCTGGCCCGCCCGGCGGAGTGTTTTCGCTTAACTCTCGCTGTGAATATTCAGCGCCCGGCGCGTACGGCCGGAGCTGAGATACTCGGCAATATAATCCTGCGAGATCTCACCGTTATAGCGGCCCTCTTCGTCGACAATCGGCATCCAGCTGGTGTTGCTCTCATACAACCGTGAAAGCACCACGCGCAGGTTATCCTCCGCTTTGCCGGTCATACGGAACGGATGCAGGATATCGGCACAGGTGCCGCTGGCATTACGCGCTTCCCGACGCTTCACAAAGCCCAGCGGTTTACCCCGATCGTCCACGACGGTAATGGCGCGAATATCGTTGTCATCCATGGTTGCAAAGGCCTCAGAAAGCAGGGTAGAGCCCCGCACGGTGAGGGTCGGTTGCTGGTCGGTGACATCACCTGCCGATACCAGCAGCAAACGCTTGAGCGTACGGTCCTGGCCGACAAACGAGCCGACGAACTCGTTCGCCGGTTTTGCCAGCAGTTCGTCCGGGCTGGCGCACTGGACAATACGCCCCTGGCGGAAGACGGCGATACGATCCCCAAGCTTCAGGGCCTCGTCGATGTCATGGCTGACCAGCATCACGGTCTTTTTCAGTTTACGCTGCATCTCCAGGAACTGGTTCTGGATCACCTCGCGGTTTATCGGGTCCACCGCACCGAACGGTTCATCCATCAGCAGTACCGGAGGATCCGCCGCCAGGGCGCGGATCACGCCGATACGCTGCTGCTGACCGCCGGACATTTCACGCGGATAGCGGTTGAGAAATTTATGCGGGTCCATGGCCA
The DNA here is from genome assembly GCF_047456135.1 of Enterobacter sp. BNK-18. Classification (NCBI taxonomy): domain Bacteria; kingdom Pseudomonadati; phylum Pseudomonadota; class Gammaproteobacteria; order Enterobacterales; family Enterobacteriaceae; genus Enterobacter; species Enterobacter sp. BNK-18. The sequence continues at coordinate 1,230,548 of NZ_CP179899.1, forward strand.
CCATATCCATCAGCTCTTCAGCGCGGGTTTTACATCGGGCTTTATCCCAGCCCAGCATGCGCGGCACCACGGTGATGTTTTCCTCAATGGTCATGTTCGGGAACAGACCAATCTGCTGAATAACGTAGCCAATATTGCGGCGCAGGGTCACGGTATCCATCCCGCTGGTGTCTTCACCGTTAATCAGGATCGTGCCGCTGCTTGGTGCGATCAGACGGTTAATCATCTTCAGGGTGGTGGTTTTCCCACAGCCTGACGGGCCGAGCAGGACGCACATTTCCCCTTCAGGCACGTTGAGGTTGACGTTGTCGACGGCCTTAACGCTCTGGCCGTGTTTCTGCGAAAATTGTTTGGTGAGGTTTTCCAGTTTTATCATTATCGTATCCCCTTTGGAGTCAGAACGACCTGCAGACGATGCAGCAGCCAGTCGAGCACAATCGCTAAAAGACAGATCATCAGCGCACCCGCAATTAACATACGAATATCGCTACCGCCGATGCCGTTAAGCAGCAGCAGGCCAAGACCGCCAGCGCCAATCACTGCGGCAATGGCCATCACGCCGATGTTCATCACGACGGCGGTGCGGATACCGCCAAAAATCACCGGCAGTGCCATCGGGATTTCAACCCAGCGCAAACGCTGCCAGAAGGTCATCCCGATACCGCGTCCGGCTTCACGCAGGCCCGGCGGCAGGCTGTCCAGCGCGGTATGGGTATTACGCACAATTGGCAGCAACGAGTAGAGAAACACCGCCGTGATAGCGGGCAGGGCACCAATGCCCTGACCGATCAGCGAAAAGAGCGGGATCATCAGGCCAAACAGCGCAATGGACGGTATTGTCAGCACGATGGTGGCAATCCCCAGCACCGGCGTCGCCAGCCATTTGTGGCGGACAATCAAAATCCCCACAGGGACGCCGATGAGTATGGCTAGCCCAACCGCCAGCGCCACCAGCCACAGGTGTTGCAGCGTCAGGGTTAACAGATAGTCCCAGTTATCCAGAATGTAGTGAATCGTCTCCATAGCGCCTCCTACAGCAACTGTTTGCTACGCAGGAAATCACGGGCGACCTGCTGCGGTGACTGATGGTCGATATCCACCTTCTTATTCAGTTCGGTGATAACGTCGTTATTGAGCTGGGCGGAGAGAGTATTCAGCGCCTCTTTCAGACCCGGATTGGCGTCAAGGGTGTCTTTACGCACCACGGGAGTGACCGCATAGCTCGGGAAGAAGCCTTTATCATCTTCCAGCACCTTCAGGTCGAAACCTTTTACCCGCCCGTCGGTGGTATAGATAAGCCCGGCATCGACGAAACCGTCCCGCACCGCGTTATAGACCAGGCCCGGGTCCATCTGGCGGATCTGCGGGCGATCCAGTTCCATGTTGTATGCCGCCTGCAGCGGTTTCATCCCGTCGCTGCGTCCGGCAAATTCGAGGTCCAGACCCAGCAGCCAGTTTTTATCCGGATCGGTTTTACGGATCTGCTCAATCTTTGCGACCATTTCAGACATGGTGTTGATGTGTTCCGCTTCGGCGCGTTTACGCTGCATGGCGAAGGCGTAGGTATTGTTCATATTGGCGGGGTTGAGCCATACCAGACCGTGCTTCGCGTCCAGGCGTTTCACCGTCTCGTAAGACTCCTGTGGCGACATGCGCTTGTTGATGTGGTTAAAAATGATTAACGACGTGCCGGTGTACTCCCAGGTCATATCAATTTGTTTGTTGATCATCGCGTTGCGGGAAATGACCGTGGCAATATTGGTCTGTGGCTGGACCTGAAATCCCTTCTTTTGCAGATACTGGACGGTCATGGCCGAGAGAATGTGCTGCTCGGTAAAGCTCTTGGTCGCCAGGATCAGCGGGGCCGCTATCGCCTGGCTGGTGAACAGTGCCGCGGCACACAGCGCCGTCAGGCTGGATATCAGTCTCATAAAAGCTCCTTGTTATTGTTATCGAGCGAGATGTGGACTCATCACGCGACCCAGCGCAGCCAGCAGGGTGTCGAGGATCAGAGCAAACAGGGCGGTGGCCGCCGCGCCGAGGATCAGCGTCGGGAAGTCGTTGAGGTAGATACCGGGAAAAATCAGTTCGCCGTAGCTGCTGGCACCAATCAGGAAGGCCAGCGGGGCGGTACCCACGTTGATGGCGGTGGCAATGCGGATCCCGGAGAGCATTACCGGCCAGGCGTTGGGAAGTTCGACCTGGCGCAGACGCTGCCATTTCGTCATCCCAATGCCATTAGCCGCTTCCAGTAACGACGCCGGAACCGAGCACAGTCCGGCATAGGTGTTTCGCACTATCGGCAGCAGCGAGGCGAGGAACAGGGCGATAATCGCAGGCGTATCACCGATACCAATCACCACCATTGCCAGCGCCAGAACGGCCAGCGGCGGCAGGGTATTACCGACGTTAAAGATCTGCATCACGTATTCAGCGATACCGCGTGCTGACGGGCGGCTCAACAAAATGCCGCTGGGAATACCTATCAGCAGGGCAAAGAACATGGATGAGAATACCAGGATTAAATGCTGTTGCCCGAGGTAAATCAGGTCAACCTGACGCGCCTTAATTGTATCCAGCCCAATTCCCCAGGTGAGGAGGGCAACGACCACAATAATGGCGCCGACAAAAAGCAGCGAACGTTTGAGTAATGGGTGCATTGCGATGTGTCTCCCTGTGCGCATGCGTTATAGCAACCACGGGTTGCCTGTTGTTATGCCATGTTTCGGCAGGGGTAGTTGACCTATAGCAAGCGTTTGGGATGGGTTCCAGCGAAGGGGGAAAATCAGTAACCCTATGAAATTAGTGACAACCTTAGGTTAAGCCTTATGGAGCAAGGGCTGGCTGTGGGGCAGACAGAATTGTCCTAAAGCGTAATTTAAAATGTGACAGTGTCACATGGCGTGAGCGTCTCCTCACGCCTGCGACCCTCATTATCGGCTGAAGGCGGCGCGCACCCGGCGAACGCGCACTGAGGTGCTGATGATGGAAAAGGCGGCGACAACGACGAGCATTACCCCAAGCGCCAGCATGGCGTTAAACCCAATCCACCTGAACAGGAGCAGCCCGGCGATACCGCCGGTAATAAACGAGAAAATGGTGGTTAAGTGGGTTTTAAGCTGACTTTTTTGCGCTGCCGTATCTTTGGAATAATCCCGGCGGAGCATCGCCACCAGGACCGAGGCCAGGGATATTCCCGCGTCCGTCAGCGTGCCGGTAATATGGGTTGATCTTACCCGGCCGCCGGAAAGCTGGGTCGATGTTGAATTATGAATCCCCATCAGACCACAAAGAAAGATAATAATTTCACGGTTAGTCGTGAGGGCATGGAAATACATCTCGTAACAGGAAACGCCGGTCAGTAATAATCCCTCGACCAACAGTATCTGGCAAAAAACCAGCCTGATATTATGGATAATCCCCCATAACACGATGATACGGGCCATGATTGCGCCGGCAACAAAAGACAGAATAAGGGTGCCAAAGAACAAAATATCATTCAGATCGGTAGAGGAAACTTCGCTGGATAATTGGGAGGTATTGCCGGTCATATGGGAGGGAAAAAAGCCAAATGCCCCGAGGGCGATGGCGTTGAGCAAGCCTGCAGAGGTCGCCAGCCAGAGTGCGAGCAGGCGATCCTCCTGATGCGTTCGTTCTTTTTTGAGTTTAATCAGCAAGAATACCTCCGGGTTGAGCTTTGCCTGACTATTCAGGCTAGCAAAGCGGTGCAAGGGGCTGTCCAGGATATTGCTTAATTATTATTCCTGATAACGGCATTCAGGGTTTTGTAATTAAATAAAATATCCTTGCTGAATGTGTGTGGGCTGAAAAACTTACACCATACCGTTATTCCCGTGACGTAAAAATGCCGGTCGCTGATTAAGTCGTTCGAACCAGGCGTTAATTGCCGGCACATCAGGCTTATCAAATGGCGTCATTTTCCAGCGGTTCACCGAAAGACCAAGTACCACGTCTGCAAGGGTAAACACCTCGCCCGCCGTATAGGCTGCAGTGCGTTGCAACTGCTCCTCCAGAATAGCGATGCAGTGGTTCCACGCTTTAATTCCGGCGGCAATACGCTCCGGGTCGTTATAGTCCGGGTTATTGCGTCCCAGTGCCGGAAAGACATACCGCCAGGCATTGTTGAATTCGCTTGCCTGCCAGTCCATCCAGCGTTCGACGTTGGCGCAGGCCTGCGGTTCCGTTGGCAGGAGATCCTCACGGCCGGCTTTACGTGCCAGATAACGGCAGATTGCGTTAGATTCCCAGAGGACGAACTCGTCATCGAGCAGTACGGGAACCATGGCGTTGGGATTCAGAGCGCGGAAGGCAGCGGTTTGCGTGGAGGCAAAACCGCTGCCGTAGTCTTCCTGGTGATACTCGATACCCGTTTCTTCGCAGGTCCAGAGCACTTTACGCACGTTGATCGAGGTTGTCTTGCCCAGGATGCTTAACATGATGCCGGTGTCCTTTTAGAGATGCAGTGTTTAAAAACTCTACACCGGTTCTGGCGAACGGGTGGAGAAATCTGGAAACGATATCGCAGGCAAGGAAACGAAACGCTTAGTCAGTGGTGACAACGAACATTTTTGCCTGCTGTGCCAGCTGGCGTTCAGCTTTGATCGGGGCATACTTTTCCGAATGGTAAAACGCCAGCGCCTGCTGCAGTGAAGGGAACTCAAAAATGCCAGCAAAGGGTAGCGGTTCTTCATCGCCTTCAAGGAGTTCGACAACAGGACCAAAATGCAGAATTTTGCCGCCGGCCTCTTCAAGTGCCAGTCTGAAGCGAGGGGCAAGATTGGCCTGCCGTGCAGGGTCGATAACACGTAAATTGATATGGATAAATGCGGGCATCATGATACCTTGAATAGCGTTAATAGTGTATATACACTATTTTATCTCACCGTATCTGTCGAGCGTAAAGTATGAACACTGTTGATCTGGCGTTACTAAAAACCATCCCCGAGACCTGTCCGGCGTATCAGGCACGTGCAACAGCACGGGCTATTACGCGTTATTACAACGCCTGCTTCAGACCTTATGAATTGACGGCAGAACAGTTCAGCCTGCTGGTGGGGATCGGCGGTGGCGTAAATGAAACGGTGGCAGGGCTTGCATCAAAGGCCGGGGTGGATGCAACCACACTGAGCCGAAACATACGGATTATGGAGTCCCGTGGGGTTATTGAATCAACGGGGGGGCGCGGACGCCGTGGAAAACAACTTAGCCTGACCGCGCAGGGGTGGGCGCTTCTGACATCCGTGATCCCCGTATGGCAGTCCGCGAGAGAGGAATTGTCACGTAAAATGGGAAGCGAGCAGCTCAGCCTGACGACGACGATGATGAAAGACCTGGCAAAAACCAGCACATCATTTTGAGCCTTTCCTGCTGTCGCAGACACGTTCTGTGGGCAACGCCGTCAGCACCACGCGTCATCCCAAAGAGCACCAGCACGGTGCACTTAACTCGCCTTGTCTCACCAAAACGGTGAAACAGCCTGCACAGGCAGACTTAACAGTTTAATAATTAACATAAAAAATTCTGGCATATCCCTTGCAACGCTTAACACTGAAGGGCAGCACACCACAATTTGAAAAATAGCTGGCTAGGGTTCCGGTTCACTGCGGTGAATGGCTGGTCCAAGAGCTGGCGACCTCTGAGAGGTTACACGGCGGGACAAAAGCCCGGGAGACAGCAGCACCTGAAGGTGTCGCGCTGCCCCCTAATTTTGTGCCACTCAGAGGTCAAGCATGAAGAAAACGCCATTATTCCGCACCCTGGTACTCTCCCTGGCGATGCTGGTCAGTCTCCCCACCTTTGCTGCGGTGAAGAAAGAGTTCAACGTCTGCTGGACCATCTACGCCGGCTGGATGCCCTGGGGCACCCTCAGCAGTAGCAAAATCATCGATAAATGGGCCGATAAATACGGCATCAAAATCAATGTTGTTCAGCTCAACGACTATATCGAATCCATCAACCAGTACACTGCGGGCCAGTTTGACGGCTGCACCATGACCAATATGGATGCGCTGACCATACCGGCCGCTGGCGGCGTTGATACCACGGCGCTGATCCTTGGCAGCTATTCAGAAGGCAACGACGGCGTGGTGATGAAGGGCGAGGGCAAAACGCTCAACGACCTGAAAGGGATGAAAGTCTACCTGCCTGAGCTCTCTGTTTCCCACTATCTGCTGGTGCGCGGCCTGGAAAAAGCCGGCCTGGCCGAAAAAGACGTCACCGTGGTAAACACGTCTGACGCGGACATCGTCTCTGCCTTTGGCACGGCAAATGTGCAGGCGGCGGTAGCCTGGAACCCGCAGCTGTCGGTCATCAAAGGCACACCAAAAACGACTGAAGTGTTCAGCTCCTCTCAGGTACCGGGTGAGCTTATCGACATGATGGTGGTCAACAGCGAAACCCTGAAAGACAACCCGGCGCTTGGCAAAGCATTAACCGGCGCATGGTACGAGATGATGGGGCTGATGAAAGCGCAGGATGCCACCGTGCTCAATGCAATGGCCGCCGCCTCCGGTACCGATCTGGCCGGTTATCAGGCGCAGCTGAAAACAACCCACCTGTTCTATACCCCGCAGGACAATATTGCCTTTTTAACGTCGCCGGAGCTGGCGAAAACCATGCAGCGCGTGGCCACGTTTTCGTTCGATAAAGGGCTGCTGGGCGATGGGGCGCAAAGCGCGGATTTCATCGGCATGCGCTTCCCGGGCAATGTCACCCAGGGCGATGCCAGCAACGTGAAGCTGCGCTTTGATGACAGCTTCGTGAAAATGGCCGCTGCCGGCACGCTGTAATAACGGACGGAACATCCATGCGACAAATTAATCGCCATCCCACGCCCGGCATGCGGCTGATGCTCGTGATGCTGCCTTTCGTCCTGCTGCTGGCCGCGTACTTTTTCGGTTCCGCGGTCAGGCTGGAGGCTAACCCGCAGGACAAGCTGCTGCCTGGCCTGCAGCAGATGCTGGACGCGCTATCACGCATGGCGTTGACCCCGGATAAACGCAGCGGTGACTATCTGTTCTGGGTGGATACGCTGGTGAGCCTTGCCCGTCTTCTGACGGGGCTGGTCATCGCCTCGATCATCGGCCTCTGTGTTGGCGTCACCGCCGGTGTTTTCCCGCTGTGGCGCGCGTCGCTCTCGCCGCTGATGACGGTGCTGTCGATGATCCCGCCGCTGGCGATCCTGCCGGTGCTATTTATCGTTTTCGGGCTGGATGAACTGTCGAAAGTGATGCTGATTGTCATCGGCATCACGCCGATGCTGGCGCGCGATCTGGAGCATCGCGCGTGCGAAATCCCCCCGGAGATTCTGATCAAAACCCAGACGCTGGGTGCCAACAGCTGGACGCTGGTGTTGCGCGTGGTACTTCCGCAGCTGCTATCGCGGCTGCTGACCTCGCTGCGTCTGCTGCTGGGGTCGGCATGGTTGTTTCTCATTTCGGCAGAGGCCATCTCCTCAACCGCCGGGCTGGGCTATCGCATTTTCCTCGTGCGCCGCTATATGGCGATGGATGTGATCATTCCGTACGTCCTGTGGATCACGCTGCTGGCCTGGCTGATGGATCTGGCCCTGCGCCAGTTACATAAAACCTGGTTTCCCTGGGCGGAAGGAGGGAAGGCATGAGCTTTATCACCATCAACAATATCTGGCAGGAGTACGGCGACCACGTGGTGCTGGAGCGCCTCAATCTGCAGGTGAAAGAGGGCGAGTTCTGCTCAATGGTGGGGGCCTCTGGCTGCGGAAAATCCACGTTTTTGCGCCTGCTGCTCGGTCAGGAAGCGCCCAGCCGAGGGTCCATTACGCTCGACGGTAAACCGTTGCGCGCCGAGCCGGACAGCAGCCGGGGCGTGGTGTTTCAGCGCTACTCCGTTTTCCCGCATCTCAGCGTGCTGGATAACGTCACCATAGGGCTCGAACTGCCGCAAGCGCCGCTGTTCGGGCGCCTGTTTGGGGCAAAGAAACGCGCGGCGCGTGAGCGGGCCACCGGGATGCTGGAAAAAGTTGGTCTCGGGCATGCGATGCACAAATACCCGGCCCAGCTTTCCGGGGGTATGCAGCAACGTTTAGCCATTGCGCAGGCCTTCATCATGCAGCCGCGCGTGTTGCTGCTGGATGAGCCGTTTGGCGCCCTGGACCCGGGTATCCGTAAAGATATGCACGCCTTGTTGCTTCAGCTGTGGGGGGAGACCCGCATGACCGTCTTTATGGTCACCCACGATCTTTCGGAAGGCTTTAACCTCGGCACCCGCTTACTGGTGTTCGACAAAGTACGCCTCGACCCGCAGGCGCCCAACGCCTTTGGCGCCCGTATTACCTACGACATTCCGCTCAACGAGACGCGGCTCTCCGCGCTGAGTGGAACGGCTCCCGATAACGTTTATGCATTAAGGGGTTAACACCGTGAATACCATGACCATGTTACGCGAAGAGATCCTGCCCGGCGGCGGTCACCTCTCGTTTGTGCTTAAGCGCGGGCAGATCCTGCGTATGACCGACATTGAAGGTGGAGCAAACGTCAGCCTGCTGATGCTGAATCCGCACGAGAAAAGTGAACGTCTGAACCTTCCCGACACCCTGAAAGGTCAGCACACCGCGCGTCTGACCGCCGGACACTGCTTTTACTCCGACATGGGACGCGTGCTGGCAGGCATCACCGCAGATACCTGCGGCTGGCATGACCCGTTTGGCGGCGTACTGAACGCCGCCGAGGTGACTGAAAAGTATGGCCAGGGACGCTATCAGGAACTGCGTAACGGGTTTTACCGAAACGGAACGGACAACCTGCTGGTGGAGATGGGTAAGTGGGATCTCAACCTCGAAGATCTGCTGATGGTGGTCAACTTCTTCAGCAAAGTCACCGTCGATGACCGCGGTCAGTTCACCTTCCACGGCGGTTATTCGCAGCCGGGCAGTTACGTGGAGCTGTACGCCCCCATGGACACGCTTGTGGTGATGACCGCGCTGCAGCATCCGATGGATCCGTCCCGGGAATATGCCCCACGACCGGTCGCGCTGAGCTGGCGACAGGCTGAGGATGAAGAGGGGGCCGTTAACGCGCTTCTGACGCGCCCGGAAAACGAACGCGCCATGACCAATACCCGGCTTTTCGCCCTGTAAGGAGCAGTAAAATGACCATGATCTCTGAAAAGCATGTGCAAGACGCGGTATTTCGCCACGTGATCCCGGCAGGTGAACCGTACCTGTTCGAGGTGAAACAAGGGCAGACGTTGCGCCTGCTCGACCTGGAAGGTAACCAGGCGGTCGACACGCTGTTCTACAATGCCGATAACCCGCGTGAACGTTACGATGCGCAGCGCACATTGCGCCGTCAGAACAACGCCTATCTCACGCGGGGCAGCGTCCTGTACTCCAGCCTCGGTAACCCCCTGCTGACCATTATCGACGATACCTGCGGGCGTCACGATACCCTCGGCGGGGCCTGCGCCCAGGAGAGCAACACCGTGCGATACGCCCTCGATAAACGCCATATGCACAGCTGCCGCGATAACTTCCTCTGCGCCTGTCTGCACGATGGCCGTCTGCAAAAACGCGACATCACGGCCAACATCAATTTCTTTATGAACGTGCCGGTGACGCCAGAGGGTGGGCTGACGTTTGAAGATGGCATCTCCGCGCCGGGGAAATACGTCGACCTGCGCGCCGAGTGCAACGTCATTGTCTTGATCTCCAACTGTCCACAGCTGAATAACCCCTGCAACGGCTGGAACCCAACGCCTGCTGAGGTGCTGGTATGGAACTGACGCCCACCCGCTGGCAGCGACTGCGCCAGGCGCTGTACCGCCTGTTTGAAGTTCGTGCCGGACGCATTCTGCCGTAACCGCTTTTTCCCCCATGGACGACCATGGGTGAGCCGATTTTCGGCGGGACGACCCGCCACGATTGAGTCTGACCTATGTTGACGACACTCCTGATTGCGAACCGCGGGGCGATAGCCTGCCGCATTTTACGCACCCTGCGCACCATGAAAATCCGTGGTGTGGCAGTCTATTCCGAGGCGGATATCAGCAGCCTGCATATTCGCGAGGCCGATGAAGCGCTGAGTCTGGGCGATGGCCCGGCGGCGAATACCTATCTGGATAGCTCGAAGATCATCGCCGCCGCGAAAGCCAGCGGCGCACAGGCCATTCATCCGGGGTACGGTTTTCTCTCGGAAAACGCCGCGTTCGCCGAAGCGTGTGACGCCGCGGGGATTGCCTTTGTGGGCCCCACGCCGGAACAGCTGCGTCTGTTTGGGCTAAAGCATACCGCTCGCGCGCTGGCGAAAACGCACGGGGTTCCGATGCTGGAGGGCACCGACCTGCTGGCCGATGTTAACCAGGCCGTCAACGCTGCCGCCGGGGTGGGATATCCGGTGATGCTGAAAAGCACGGCGGGAGGCGGCGGTATCGGTATGCGCGTCTGCTATGACGCAGAAGCGCTGCGTGACGCGTTCGATGCGGTAGTGCGTCTGGGGAAAAATAACTTCAGCGACGCGGGTGTATTTATCGAAAAGTACATCGAGCGGGCGCGTCATCTGGAAGTACAGCTGTTTGGCGACGGCAAGGGCGAGGTGATTGCCCTCGGCGTGCGCGACTGCTCTGTGCAGCGGCGTAACCAGAAAGTGCTGGAGGAGACGCCCGCGCCAAACCTGCCGGCGGGCATGGCGCAGGCACTGTGCGAGGCGGCGATAACGCTCGGTAAAGCGGTCAACTACCGCAGCGCGGGCACCGTTGAATTCGTCTATGACAGCGACGCCGCCCGCTTTTACTTCCTTGAGGTGAATACCCGTTTGCAGGTGGAGCACGGCGTGACCGAACAGGTGTGGGGCGTGGATCTGGTACGCTGGATGATCGAACTTGCCGCCGGAACGTTGCCGCCATTGACGACACTGCGTGACACCCTGAAACCGAAGGGGCATGCCATTCAGGCCAGGATCTATGCCGAGAATCCGGGCCGTCAGTTCCAGCCTTCACCGGGACTGCTCACCGACGTGGCTTTCCCGCCCGATGACCGCGTTACGCTGCGCATCGACAGCTGGGTTGAGGCCGGATGCGAAGTCCCGCCGTTTTTTGACCCCATGTTAGCCAAAATGATCGCCTGGCAGCCGACACGCGAAGCCGCCATCCGCGTGCTGCATTCCGCGCTGGGGGAGACCCGTCTTTATGGCGTTGAAACCAACCGCAGCTATCTGCAGCAGATCATGACCTTCGCACCGTTTGCCGCAGGTGAGCCCTGGACCCGCTGTCTTGAGCACCTGATGTACCAGGCGTCCACGCTGGAGGTGCTCAGCGCCGGTACGCAGACCACGGTACAGGATTACCCGGGACGCACAGGCTACTGGGCGGTTGGCGTTCCGCCATCCGGGCCAATGGACAGCCTGGCGCTGCGTCTGGGTAACCGTCTGCTGGGCAATAAAGACGATGCCGCCGCGCTTGAGATCACCCTCAGCGGCCCGACGCTGAAATTCAACTGCGATGCGCAGCTGGTGGTGACGGGCGCTGAAATTGCGCTCACGCTGGACGGTGAACCGCTGGCCAATAATCACGTTTTTCGCGTACGTGCGGGCATGACGCTGCGTATGGGAGAGATCCGCGGTGCGGGCGTGCGCAGCTATCTTTGCCTGCGCGGCGGGTTTAACGTGCCGGAATATCTGGGCAGTAAAAGTACCTTCACGCTGGGGCAGTTCGGGGGGCACGCCGGACGGGCGCTCCGCACAGGTGACATTTTGCACCTGGCGCCGTTAACCGAGCCGGTTGCGGATGCGCCGCTGCCGCAGGCGCTGCACACGAGGCTGGACGCGGTGCGCGAACTGCGGGTGATTTACGGCCCGCACGGTGCGCCGGAGTATTTCACGCCGGATTACATCGCGACGTTTTTCGCCACCGAATGGGAGGTGCATTTCAACTCCAGCCGGACGGGGGTTCGCCTGATTGGCCCGAAACCGGAGTGGGTTCGCGACAGCGGCGGCGAGGCGGGCCTGCATCCGTCGAACATTCATGACAATCCGTATGCTATCGGCGCGGTGGATTTTACCGGCGATATGCCGGTGATCCTCGGCCCGGATGGCCCAAGCCTGGGCGGGTTTGTCTGTCCGGTCACCATCATCGAGGCCGATCTGCACGCGGTAGGGCAACTGAAGGCGGGAGATTACGTTCGCTTTGTGCCGGTGGATATTGCCACCGCGCGACGGCTGGCGCAGGCGCAGGCGCGCCAAATCGCCAGCCTGACCCCGCAATCAGTCACGTGGCAACCTGCTGTTCTGGACTCACCGATTGTGCTGACGCAGGGGACGGACGATAAACGTCTGGTGGCGAGAGTGTCGGGTGATACCCATCTGCTGCTGGAGATTGGCGAGCCTGAGCTGGATCTGGTGCTGCGTTTTCGCGGCCACGCGCTGATGCAGGCGCTGGAGGGCCGGGCGCTGAAAGGCGTTATCGATCTCACGCCGGGGATCCGCTCCCTGCAAATTCATTATCAGCCGGAAACGCTGCGCCTGGATAGCCTGCTGGAGGTGATCGCCGGGCTGTGGCAGGGCGTTTGTGACCAGGACTCGCTGGACGTGCCGTCGCGCATCGTCTGGCTGCCGCTCTCCTGGGACGATCCGGCGTGTCAGAAAGCCATCGACAAATACATGACCACCGTGCGCCGCGATGCGCCGTGGTGCCCGAGCAACCTGGAGTTTATCCGTCGCATAAACGATCTGGCTAACATCGATGAAGTGTATAAAACGGTGTTCGACGCCCGTTATCTGGTGATGGGGCTGGGGGATGTCTACCTCGGCGCGCCGGTGGCCACGCCGCTCGACCCGCGACACCGTCTGGTGACCACCAAATACAACCCGGCGCGTACCTGGACGGCGGAGAACTCGGTGGGCATTGGCGGGGCATACCTCTGCATCTACGGTATGGAAGGGCCGGGCGGGTATCAGTTTGTGGGGCGAACCCTACAGATGTGGAATCGCTATCGCACGGTAGAGGATTTCGGCGGCAAGCCCTGGCTGCTGCGTTTCTTCGATCAAATTCGCTTTTATCCGGTCTCTGCCGGGGAGTTGCAAACCATCCGCCGGGATTTCCCGCTGGGGCGTTATCCGCTGCGTATTGAACACACCACGCTGAAACTGGCGGAGTATCAGCAGTTTCTGGCTGACGAAGCACCTGAGATTGAGGCATTCCGTGCGCATCAGCAGGCGGCGTTTAACGCCGAGCGTGAGCGCTGGATAGCGGGCGGGCAGGCGCATTTTGACAGCAGCGACGAAACGACGGATGACGGTGACGACGTGCCGTTACGGTCGGGAGAATCCGGTGTTGAAAGCCCGGTTGCCGGCAACCTGTGGCAGGTGAACGTTGTGGTCGGCAACACCGTGCGCGAAGGCGATGTGCTGGTGGTGCTGGAGTCGATGAAAATGGAAATCCCGTTAGTTGCCACTCAGGACGGCGTGGTCAGTCAGGTCCGTGTCCAGCCGGGGTCGTCGGTGCGGGCGGGCCAGTGCGTGGTCGTTCTGGAGAAAACAGCATGAAGCCTCTTTATGATTTACGTCTCTCTGTGCTGGCAGAGGCATACCGTGAAGGCCAGATCGCCCCGCGTGAGGTGATAACGGCATTACGCGAGCGCGCGCTGGCGCTGAACCCGTCATTTAACGCTTTTATTTATCTGCTCACCCCTGAAGAGCTGGAGCCGTACCTTGCTGCGCTGGAGGGCGTAGCGCCGGACGCGCTGCCGCTGTTCGGTGTGCCCTTTGCCATCAAAGACAATATCGATCTGGCAGGTATCGACACCACCGCCGCCTGTCCGGCATTTGCGTATCGGGCAGAACAGGATGCAACGATAGTTTCGCAGCTGATTGCGCTGGGGGCGATTCCTCTGGGGAAAACTAACCTCGATCAGTTCGCAACCGGCTTAAACGGTACGCGCTCGCCGTATGGCCCATGTCGTAACAGCGTTCATCCGGATTACCCGTCCGGTGGCTCCAGCGCGGGGTCGTCGCTGGCGGTCGCCCTGGGTCTGGCGAGCTTCGCGCTGGGAACGGACACGGCCGGTAGCGGGCGCGTACCGGCCTCGCTGAATAATCTGGTCGGCCTCAAGGCAACCAAAGGACTCATCTCCACGGCAGGGGTTGTGCCTGCCTGCCGCACGCTGGACTGCGTCACGTTTTTCACCGCGACAGCAGCAGAGGCCAGCCAGCTGCTGGCACTCACGGCGCGACAGGATCCGCGTGACGAATACAGCCGGTCCAACCCGACGTGGAACGGCCCTCAGGCTTTTGGTGCCCCTGCTGCGGGCTTTCGCTTTGGCGTGCCGGAGACGCTGGAGTTTCTCGGCTGTGCAGAAAGCGAGGCGCTGTATCACCGCGCGAAGACGGGGCTTATCGCGCTGGGTGGCGTGCCCGTGACTCTCGACTTTGCACCGTTTCTGGCGGCTGCGAAACTGCTCTATGACGGCCCGTGGGTCGCCGAGCGTTATCACCTCGCGGGTGCGCTGATTGAACGCCAGCCCGACGCGGTGTTGCCGGTTATCCGTGATGTCCTGCAAAACGCGCCTGCAGCCACTGCGGTGGCGGCGTTTGACGCGCAGTACAAACTCCAGCGGTATAAAGCCGAGTGCGATGCCATGATGGCCGACCTGGATTGCGTATTAATCCCGACGTATCCCCGCCCGGTGAGTCTGGCTGAGCTGGCCGATGAACCGGTTAAAAGCAACTCGGCGCTGGGCATCTATACCAACTTTATGAACCTGCTCGACTATGCCGCCGTAGCGGTCCCGGTCGGTGAAATGAACAATGGGCTGCCATCCGGCGTCACGCTATTTGGCCGCGCGTTTACCGATCAGTATCTGCTCAGTCTGGCCGATGCGTTACAACGTCACACAAAATTAACGTTACCGGGCAATCGTGCCATGCTGGACGACGCGCCGACCTGCACTGCAACCCATGACCGCCTGCGGATAGTGGTCTGCGGTGCGCATATGGACGGTCTGGCGCTCAATGTTCAGTTACGTGAGCGCGGAGCACGCCTTGTCGACGCGACCACCAGCGCACCTTATTACCGTCTGTATGCGCTGGCGGACGGTAAACGTCCCGGAATGGTTCGGGTGGCAGACCAGGGGGCCGGGATTGCGGTCGAGGTCTGGGAGCTACCGCACAGCGAAGTGGGGTCGTTTCTCGCCGGGATCCCCGCACCTCTGGGGCTGGGAAAAATCGAGCTGCAGGATGGACGGTGGTTGACCGGGTTTATCTGCGAGGCGTATGGCCTGGAGGGGGCACGGGATATCACCGAATTTGGTGGCTGGAGAGCCTGGCTTGCCCGGAAACGGTGAGCAAGCCAGGTGCTGGCGTTAGCGGTACAGCGTTTTTTCCGCGACCGGAATAATTAACGTGTCCTGCCAGTCCGCGAGCGTCAGCTGTGCGAGTTTGCCCAGTGCGGTGTAGAACGGGTGCCCGGCGTTTTCAACAAACACGGACAGGAAGCGGGTACTCCACGGCAGCAGGTGCCATGCCAGAAGCTGGTCGCGTTCAGCGTCGCGGCCATTTTCTGCCAGCCACGCGGCCAGTAACAGCAGGGTACCGATGTGATCTTCCGGTTCGTTCTGCTTCATCTCGAAGGCAATGTTGTTTTCACGCATCCACTGGCGCAGCGCGAGGGTGGAGTCGCCGAAGAGCACGGATTCCCGATCCAGCCAGACGGAACCCCACGGCGGTGACGGCAGGGCGTAAGGGCCAATAAACAGACGTTGCCAGGCATCTTTCAACGCTTCATCGGATGGCGTTTTGAACGCATCTGCAACAGGCTGCAGCGTTTCCGGCGCCAGCGGCCAGTCCTGAATCCAGTCGCCTGCGGTGAGTGCCTGCACCAGTGGCGCAGTCTGCTCGCTATCCGGAGCAAAATAAAACAGCGCGCCCAGTACCCGGGCGCTGAACGCGAACGAATCACGCTGTGAGACTTCTTTCATGACTACCTTCCTTGCTCGCGCGGAGTAGCCCGCGCGACTGTGTTAACCCGCAATCGCCATACCTGCGGTCATGTGCAGACCATAGAAAAGACCACGGCCAATCAGTTCACCCACGACGACCAGTATCACGCCTGCAAAAAGAGCGAGGGCTTTAGGCTCCTGCCGACGCATCAGCGGGCACAACCAGCAGCCGAGTCCGGCGGCAAGCAGTACGATACGCCAGATTTGCAGTGCGCCATAGTCAGGCAGCAGGGCACTCGCCTGTTGAACGGAACTGTGGATTGTCGCCAGGTCATTGCTCTGCAGCACGATGACCGCCACGCAGGCCAGGAGTGCCAGCACGCTGACAGAGGCCGCGAATGTGCTTTTATATGTCGTGTTTGCCACGCGCAGCAACAGGGCTGCAAACAGCGGCCCTCCCAATACCAGCGTCAGGAAAAAGGCCAGCGTGGTGTAACCCGTGTACCAGGTCGGTACGGTATCAATTTGATAAACCCGGGTCATCGCCCAGACAAAGACAACGCCCAGGATCTGGCTAACGACCAGCCAGATTTTACCCAGTGCCGGGGGCATTTTACCGATAACGGATACCAGCCACCAGAAACCGCCAACGGCAAAGAAAATGGATCCCGCGGCAATTTCGTTACTGAGCGCCGAAGCACCCACGCGGTTGAGCGAGTTAAAGGCCCGGAGCGGGGAGCCAAGGTGCAGCACGGACGCCAAAAATCCGATGCCCATCACCAGCCACAGAAAGAACATACTGCGGACAAGGCGTGTTTTCACCGCGTCGTCTTTTTCAGTAAGCCAGACGAGCCCCATAACGATCAATGCCCCGGCGACGCACTGTCCGAAGACGGTGAAGATCACCAGCGGCCATTCATGCCATCCACTTCCCATCTCACACCTCTTTCGGGTTTGCCAGGTAGCCGGTGGTATCCCCTGTCGGGCGGCTGTTGGCGTTAGGTTTAATCACGATGCTTGGCTTCGTGAAGTGCGCGGACGGCAGCGGCGCGACGGCCGCCAGCTGACCATGTTTTTTACGCAGCTCGTCGATGGGACCGAAGTCCAGCGCGCGCAGCGGGCAGGACTCCACGCAGATCGGCTTTTTGCCGTCCGCCACACGAGTGTGGCAGCCGTCGCACTTGGTCATATGCCCTTTGGCGGCGTTGTACTGCGGGGCACCGTACGGACAGGCCATGTGGCAGTAGCGACAGCCGATGCAGACATCTTCATCCACCACCACGAACCCGTCGTCACGCTTGTGCATCGCTCCGCTTGGGCAGACCTTGGTGCAGGCCGGGTCTTCGCAGTGGTTGCAGGCAATCGACAGGTAGTAGGCAAACACGTTCTGGTGCCAGACACCGTTGTCTTCCTGCCAGTCACCGCCCGCGTATTCGTAAATACGGCGGAAGCTGACGTCCGGGGTTAAATCTTTGTAATCCTTGCAGGCGAGCTCGCAGGTTTTGCACCCGGTGCAGCGGCTGGAATCAATAAAAAATCCATACTGGGTTGTCATCGGTTACTCCTTACGCCTTCTCGATCTGCACCAGATTGGTGTGCTGCGGGTTACCTTTGGCCAGCGGTGACGGGCGGTGCGTGGTCAGGGTGTTGATGCATGAACCGTGGTCGACACGATCGCCGTTCATATTGGCGTCATGCCAGGCTCCCTGGCCCATCGCGCTCACACCGGGCATGATGCGCGGTGTGACTTTCGCTTCGATGCGTACCTCGCCGCGATCGTTAAACACGCGCACCGTATCGCCATTTTTGATGCCGCGTTGCGCCGCGTCCACGGGGTTAAGCCAGACCTCCTGACGGCAGGCGGCTTTCAGCACGTCGACATTGCCGTAGCTGGAGTGGGTGCGGGCTTTGAAGTGGAAGCCGAAGAGCTGCAGCGGGAATTTATGACGTTCCGGGGCGTCCCAGCCGTCGAAGGTCGAGGCGTAGACCGGCAGCGGGCTGATGGTTTCGTCGTCGGCGAGCTCCCAGGTAGCCGCAATCTCTGCCAGCTTGCTGGAGTAAATTTCAATCTTGCCCGAGGGGGTGTTGAGGGGATGAGCCTGCGGATCATCGCGGAATTTTTTATAGGCTACGAAGTGCCCGGCCGGATCTTTACGCTTATAAATACCCCTCTCTTTCAGTTCGTCATAGGACGGCAACTGCGGATCTTTTTCGAGCATTTTGGCATACAGATACTGCAGCCACTGCGCCTGGGTACGTCCTTCGGTAAATCGCTGATGAATATCCGGGCCGAGGCGTTTCGCCACTTCACTCATGATCCAGTAGATCGGTTTGCGCTCAAACTTCGGTGCGGTCACGGGCTGAAGGAAAATCAGGTAGCCCATGTTGCCTGCATAATCGTTAGGAATAATGTCTTCCTGCTCAACGGTCATTAAATCGGGCAGCAGGATGTCAGCATATTTCGCCGACGAGGTCATAAAGTTGTCGATCACCACGATGGTTTCGCATTTACTCTCGTCCTGCAGAATATCGTGGGTTTTGTTGATGTCGGAATGCTGGTTGATGATGGTGTTGCCGGCGTAGTTCCAGATGAATTTGATCGGCACATCCAGCTTCTCTTTTCCCCGCACGCCGTCGCGCAGGGCGGTCATTTCGGGGCCGCGCGCGATGGCGTCGGTCCAGCTAAAGCATGAGATTTGCGTTTTCACCGGGTTATCCGGCAGTGGCATACGCTCAATGGTGATCGTGTAGGTCGATTCACGTGCGCCGCTGTTCCCGCCGTTGATACCGACGTTTCCGGTCAAAATCGGCAACATGGCAATGGCGCGGGAGGTCAGCTCGCCGTTGGCCTGGCGCTGGGGGCCCCAGCCCTGACAGATGTAAGCCGGTTTGGTACTGCCAATTTCTCGTGCAAGCTTGATGATGCGATCGGCCGGTATGCCTGTGATGCGCGAGGCCCATTCCGGCGTTTTGGCGGTGGCATCATCACCCTGACCGAGAATATACGCTTTGTAATGTCCGTTAGCAGGCGCACCTTCCGGCAGCGTTTTTTCGTCATAGCCGACGCAGTACGTGTCGAGGAACGGCTGATCGACAAGGTTTTCGTCGATCAGTACCCAGGCGATACCCGCGACCAGCGCGGCGTCCGTCCCCGGGCGAATCGGGATCCACTCGTCTTCGCGCCCGGCGGCGGTGTCGGTATACCGCGGATCGATGACGATCATGCGCGCGTGAGAGCGCTCGCGGGCCTGCTCGAGATAATAGGTTATCCCGCCGCCGCTCATTCGCGTCTCTGCCGGGTTATTGCCGAACATCACCACCAGCTTCGTGTTTTCAATATCTGAGGTGCTGTTGCCGTCGTTGCTGCCGTAGGTGTAGGGCATTGCACAGGCTATTTGCGCGGTGCTGTAGGTGCCATAGTGGCTTAAAAAGCCGCCGTAGCAGTTCATCAGACGCGCGACCAGCGAAGCATAAGGGGAGGAGCGGGTGATATTGCCGCCCACAATGCCGGAGGAGTAGTTAATGTAGACCGCTTCGTTGCCGTATTTTTCCACGACATCTTTCAGGCTGCGGGTAAGGGTGTCCAGGGCTTCATCCCATGAGATACGCTCGAATTTGCCTTCACCGCGTTTCCCTACACGCTTCATGGGGTAGTTCAGACGATCGGGGTGGTTGATCCGACGGCGAATAGAACGCCCGCGCAGGCAGGCACGAACCTGATGATTGCCATAAATATCCTCACCGGTGTTATCCGTTTCGACCCAGTAAACTTCTTCATCACGGACGTGAAGACGCAGCGCACAACGGCTCCCGCAGTTGACCGAGCAGGCACCCCAGACCACTTTGTCTTCAGCGGGCTTTACGGCGTTTTGTACCGCGGCAGCGGCGCGTTTGAGGCCAAAAGGCAGTGAAATCCCCCCGGCGGCAAGTGCCAGAGAGCTTATTGCAGTGGATTTAACCAACGTTCGACGGCTGATCCCGCCGTGATTTTCGACATCGGACATAACTCACCCCATCATTTTAATTGCGTATTATTTTCGCCCGTGATTACAACTGGGCTAATGATGGGGTGAATGTTACTTATTTGGAGGTATTAAATATTAATCCTCATCAAGTCAAAGGGAATTGGCCGCGAGAAAGTGATTAAAATCACTGAGGTTCGCCCTGACCATTATCCTGCATCCCTGATGCGGCACCGCTACCGGTGCGGGTATAGAGAATTTTAAAAGTATCGTTCGCACAATGACCGACTACCTGTGCATCCGGCTGATCAGCCTGATCGTTTGGCACAATATTCAACGTAAAGCCGGACTCGGGCACGCCGTTATTGATGATTTTCTGCTGAATGTCGCTTTTTACGCGCTCGCAGGAATCCGGGGCAGCCAGAGCCGCTGTAGAAGCGCTCATTAACAGCAGGGCGGTAATCCAGGGTAACCGTTTCATCTGTAGCTCCTTTTCTCTGTGTGTCGGTTAAGCTTAGCAGGGTTCGTGTAAGCTTTTGTTATTGGGGATAACTTTCTGAACAATCTTATACAGGCTTCCTGCGCTCATTTTCCCCAATTACCATCAACACGTCCTGCGGGCGGTGATACCCGCCCGGCATCGCGACGCTAAGCGCGGTGCGTTTTGCTCTGCACCTGGCGTTCGCCGGAGTGATGCCGTAAGTCATCACACATCGCCTGTAACTCATTGAACAATCTTGCCACATGGAAACCATCGCACACGGAATGATGGACCTGCACGGCGAGGGGCAACAATACTTTTCCACCCTGGTTGACGTATTTCCCCATAGTGAACATGGGGGCAAAAAAGTTCTGCATATTGGCTACGTTGATATTAAAACTGGTAAAACTTGACCAGGGGATCGCCGACACGAAAAATACATTTTCCCGTGACTCTTCCTTCGGCCAATAAGAAAGGCTATTACCATAGCGAGCAACATCTTCCGAATAAACGTTCTGGAAATGATCAATATTGCCATCGAAGTGACTCCATAATGAAGAAAAGGTCTCCGTTTCATTATGGAAAATGGTATAGCTTGGATGAATTTCATTCCATATGACAAGTTCATTGTTGTTCATGGCCATACGGAATTCCGAATGGTTGTTGACGATTTTAGAAAGGAGGGAAATCATCGTCGGATAAAATTTCCAGCCCAGTTCTTTTATATCCTTGAGCAATGCGGTGATGTCTATTTGAACAGTTTGATTAAATGTAGATTGAGCAAAGGACTGAAATACCTCGAAATGTTCTTTTCTGGCCCAACGTGATAAGTCAACAGGCGTATATTCTGGGATTGTTTTTTTCATTTTTTAACCTTTGATGAGCAATCAAAAATCAGCGTTTTGCCTACTTTTTTTCATGAATAAAGAAAGCATAGAGATTCCAGGCGGTTTTGGACGCGAACGCATTTGTGAGGGTAGCGCATCCTTATAGAGGAAGAAAGGGGATGGTAAACATTTAATATATCAAAGAATAAAGTTAGATGGCGCCATCTGCCGGCGCTTTCATGTTGTTAATATGTCACAGAATATCCGTCATGCGCTCAAAGCAGGTGTGTTTCCTGTTCAACAGCGGGCACAGCGCCTTCTCGTTCTGGCGAGGTTTTGCAGAGGGTAAGAGAGATTAATGTATTGATTGTACGTCTCTTTTCGCCTGACATTTTGCTATCGTGTGAACAACGGTATTTGCTAATATGATCGGGAATACTCTCCCTGATTCGGTAAATGATGTGAAGAACTACGCAGCGATAACGCTACTGGCAGCAACACTGGTGGGGTGCGACAACCCTTCCGCGCCGCTGTCGTTTACGCCCGAGATGGCGAGCTTCTCCAATGAATTTGATTTTGACCCTCTGCGCGGCCCGGTAAAAGACTTTACCCAGACACTGTTCAACGACAAAGGTGAAGTCTCCAAACGGGTAACCGGCACGATGTCGACGGAAGGGTGTTTCGATACCCTCGAACTGCACGACCTCGAGGCCAATACCGGCGTGGCGCTGGTACTGGATGCTAATTACTACCTTGATGCGGAAACCCAGCAGCGAAAAGTGAAACTGCAGGGGAAATGCCAGCTGGCTGAATTGCCGTCGGCGGGCGTAACGTGGGATACCGACGATAACGGGTTTGTGGTGGCGGCGCACGGCAAAGAGATGGAAGTGAAGTACCGCTATGATGCGGATGGCTATCCGCTGGGGAAAACCACCGTCTCCGGGGACCAGCATTTATCCGTCCAGTCGACGCCGTCTAAAGACCTTCGCAAAAGAATGGATTACTCCGCCGTGAGCATGCTGAATGACAAGCCGCTGGGCAACGTCAATCAGAGCTGCGATTACGATCGACACAATAATCCGGTGAGTTGCGATCTGACAATCACGGACAACAGCGTGAAGCCCGCCGTTGAGCGCAAGTACACCATTAAGAACAGTATTGAATACTACTGAGAAAAAGCCGCGCAGGTTACTGCGCGGTGGGTTTCAGCAGGCTGGCGCCTGACGGTTTGTGTCCGGCCAGGTGCTGATGCTGGAAGATGCACATGCGAATGGTGTTGCGGTATTCACCGTTGATAAAGAACTCGTGAACCAGTTCGCCTTCCACCATAAAGCCCAGCTTGCGGTAGATATGGATCGCTTTCTCGTTTTCTTTATCCACGATGAGATAAAGCTTGTAGAGATTGAGGACGTTGAATCCGTAATCCATCGCCAGCTTCGCCGCCCGCGTGGCAAGACCTTTCCCCTGATGCTCAGGTGAAATGATAATCTGAAATTCTGCCCGACGATGAACGTGGTTGATCTCAACCAGTTCCACCAGACCGGCTTTTTCACCTTCACACTCCACGACAAAACGGCGTTCGCTTTGATCGTGAATGTGCTTGTCGTAGAGATCCGACAGCTCAACAAACGCCTCGTAAGGCTCTTCGAACCAGTAGCGCATCACGCTGGCGTTATTGTCGAGTTGGTGGACGAAGCGCAGGTCTTCACGCTCCAGCGGGCGGAGCTTAACGTCACACTGCACTGACATTATGGCGCGACCGTGCGGCCAGTACGACGATCCAGGCAGCGCAGGGTATTTGGCTCCCAGTAGGCGTTAACGTTGGCACTTTGCTGACACTTATCGCGCGCGTCGAAAGCGACATCTTCTTTGTCCCACTCTTTTTCAACACGTTTGTTCACCTTCTGACGAAGGCTACGGGTGTCATTCCATTGTTCTTTGTCCATGGCGGCGTTCTGACGGCTTTGCGCGCTGTCGCCAGACTCAATAATGAGTTTGCTGGTTTCGGCGGTGGCAGAGGCGGCAAAGGCGAACGATGACAGCGCCAGCAGGGCTGTCAGACAAAGGCGTTTGCTTAATGTAGTCATAGCGTTTCCTTTTAAATGGGCGCAGATAATTAAGTTATCCCGTTCAGATTCTACACCAAAGAGAAATAACGGCATACCCGCGACACGGGTATGGAAAAGTAAACGATATCATCAGGTATGATGTCTAAATAAATCATCACATGACCGTAAATATGCTCAAAACCACTCTGCTTTTTTTTGCCACCGCGCTGTGTGAAATCATCGGCTGCTTCCTTCCGTGGCTCTGGCTAAAGAAGGGGGCAACCATCTTCCTGCTGATCCCGGCGGGCATTGCGCTGGCCCTGTTTGTCTGGCTGTTGACGCTGCACCCGGCGGCCAGCGGGCGCGTCTACGCCGCTTATGGGGGCGTTTATGTCTGTACCGCGCTGCTGTGGTTACGCGTGGTGGATGGTGTGAAGCTCAGCGCGTATGACTGGGCCGGGGCGCTGGTTGCGCTGTGCGGCATGTTGATTATTGTTGCCGGATGGGGGCGCGCCTGAGCGCCCGATTTTTTTGTGACCCCTCGCTGATTTTATGATCATTATACTTGTATGGTAGTAGTGCAGAGGGGTAAGTTTCCAGCATCACAATGAGCGATGTAAGGAAATGGATTATGAAGATTGTCGGGGCTGAAGTCTTTGTTACCTGCCCGGGGCGTAACTTTGTCACCCTTAAAATTACCACCGACGAGGGCATCGTCGGCCTGGGTGATGCCACCCTCAACGGACGTGAACTTTCGGTGGCCTCTTATCTGAAAGATCACCTTTGCCCGCAGTTGATCGGCCGTGATGCGCACCGCATTGAGGATATCTGGCAGTTCTTCTATAAAGGCGCCTACTGGCGTCGTGGTCCGGTCACCATGTCGGCCATTTCCGCCGTGGATATGGCACTGTGGGATATCAAAGCCAAAGCGGCCAATATGCCGCTCTACCAGCTGTTGGGCGGCGCATCCCGGGAAGGGGTGATGGTCTATTGTCATACCACCGGGCACTCCATCGATGACGTGCTGGAAGATTACGCCCGGCATAAAGAGATGGGCTTTAAGGCAATCCGCGTCCAGTGCGGCGTGCCGGGTATGAAAACCACCTATGGCATGTCGAAAGGTAAAGGGCTGGCCTACGAGCCCGCCACTAAAGGTGACTGGCCGGAAGAGCAGCTCTGGTCCACTGAAAAATACCTCGATTTCACACCGAAGCTGTTCGATGCGGTGCGCAGTAAATTTGGCTTTAATGAGCATCTTTTGCACGACATGCACCACCGTTTGACCCCGATTGAGGCGGCGCGATTCGGTAAGAGCATTGAAGCATTCCGTATGTTCTGGATGGAAGATCCTACGCCTGCGGAAAACCAGGCCTGCTTCCGTCTGATCCGTCAGCACACGGTCACGCCGATTGCGGTTGGGGAAGTGTTTAACAGCATCTGGGACTGCAAGCAGCTTATTGAAGAGCAGCTTATCGACTATATCCGCACCACCATTACCCACGCGGGCGGCATCACCGGCATGCGGCGCATCGCGGACTTCGCCTCGCTTTATCAGGTGCGTACCGGTTCACATGGACCGTCGGATCTGTCGCCTGTTTGCCACGCCGCCGCGCTGCATTTTGACCTGTGGGTGCCAAACTTTGGTGTACAGGAATATATGGGTTACTCCGAACAAATGCTGGAGGTCTTCCCGCACAGCTGGCGCTTTGATAATGGCTATATGCACCCGGGCGACAAACCCGGGCTGGGCATTGAATTTGACGAAAAACTGGCGGCGAAATACCCGTACGATCCTGCCTATCTTCCGGTTGCCCGTCTCGAAGATGGCACGTTGTGGAACTGGTAAACGAGGAGCGAACGATGAAAAGCGTAGTGATTCAACAACCCAATGCACTGGTGATTGAAGATCGTCCACTCCCGGAACCCGCGGCAGGTGAAGTGCGCGTCAACGTCAAACTGGCCGGTATTTGCGGTTCAGACAGCCATATTTACCGCGGGCATAATCCGTTTGCGCGATACCCGCGCGTGATTGGCCATGAATTTTTTGGTGAGATTGATGCCGTTGGTGAGGGAGTTGACCCGGCCCGCGTGGGCGAGCGCGTCTCGGTTGACCCGGTGATCAGCTGCGGACACTGCTATCCGTGCTCCGTGGGCAAACCCAATGTCTGTACCTCTCTGGTGGTGCTGGGCGTTCATCGCGACGGAGGCTTTAGTGAGTATGCCGTCGTACCGGCAAAAAATGCCTGGGTTGTTCCGGACGCTATTCCAGATAAACACGCGGTAATGATCGAGCCGTTTACGATTGCCGCTAACGTGACGGGCCACGCACAACCCACCGGGCAGGATATCGCCCTGATCTACGGCGCAGGTCCCATGGGCCTTGTCACCGTCCAGGCGCTGAAAGGTGTCTATAAGGTGAAGCAGGTTATCGTTGTGGATCGGATCAATGAACGGCTGGCGATGGCGCAACGCAGCGGCGCGGACTGGGTGTTCAACAACGCGGAGCTGTCGTTACAGGCGGCGCTGGAAGAAAAAGGGATCAAACCGACGCTTATTATTGACGCAGCCTGTCATCCGACAATTTTACAGGAAGCCATCACCATTGCCTCTCCGGCGGCACGCATCGTGCTGATGGGGTTTTCCAGCGACCCAAGCCAGATTGTTCAGCAGGGGATCACCGGAAAAGAGCTGGCGATATTCTCATCACGGCTGAATGCCAACAAATTCCCCGTCGTCATCGACTGGCTGGAAAAGGGGTTGATCGACCCGGACAAACTGATCACCCACACTTTTGACTATCACCACGTAACAGACGCCATCGAACGGTTTGAAAAAGATCAGCGGCAGTGCTGCAAAGTCTTACTCACGTTCGGGCAATAATAATTCACGCGGTTAAGAGCCTGCGCAGACAGGCTCTGAGTGGTACGCATCTTACCTTGCAGAGATAGCCATTATGAAGCAAACACAACCACAAAGAACGACTTCAGATCTGGTGAAAGCCGCCGTTTCCGGCTGGCTGGGTACCGCACTGGAGTTTATGGATTTCCAGCTCTATTCGCTGGGGGCCGCCCTGGTATTCCATGAGATCTTCTTCCCGGAACAATCGGCCGCAATGGCGCTGATTCTGGCGATGGGGACGTACGGCGCAGGCTATATCGCGCGCATTGTCGGCGCCTTTATCTTCGGGCGAATGGGCGACAGCATTGGCCGTAAAAAGGTGCTGTTTATCACCATTACTATGATGGGGATCTGCACGACCCTGATCGGGGTCTTGCCGACCTACGCGCAGATTGGGATTTTCGCGCCCGTCCTGTTAGTGACGCTGCGTATTATCCAGGGGCTGGGGGCAGGGGCTGAAATCTCCGGCGCCGGCACCATGCTGGCGGAGTACGCCCCTAAAGGGAAACGCGGCATTATCTCCTCGCTGGTGGCGATGGGCACCAACTGCGGGACGCTAAGTGCAACGGCTATCTGGGCAATTATGTTCTTCGCCCTCGACCGCGAACAGTTGGTTGCCTGGGGCTGGCGTGTACCGTTTCTTGCAAGCGTGGTGGTAATGATCTTCGCCATCTGGCTGCGAATGAACCTCAAGGAGAGCCCGGTATTTGAAAAAGTGAACGAGGCTGAGACAACCGCACCGGTGACAAAACACGATTTATCATTTGCAGCGATGGTGAAGAGTAAGTCCTTCTGGCTGGCAACCGGGCTGCGTTTTGGTCAGGCGGGGAATTCGGGACTGATCCAGACGTTTCTTGCCGGGTATCTGGTTCAGACGCTGCTGTTCGATAAAGCGATCCCCACCGATGCACTGATGATAAGCTCAATCCTCGGGTTTATCTCTATCCCGCTGTTGGGCTGGCTCTCCGATAAAGTGGGGCGTCGTCTGCCGTACATACTGCTCAATATCTCCGCCATTATTCTGGCGTACCCGATGCTGTCGATTATCGTTGATAAGAGCTATGCGCCGGGCGTGATCATGCTTTCCATCATCGTTATCCATAATTTCGCCGTACTAGGACTGTTTGCCCTGGAAAACATCACGATGGCGGAGATGTTTGGCTCGCGTAACCGCTTTACCCGGATGGCTATCTCAAAAGAGGCGGGCGGGCTGGTGGCGGTAGGCTTTGGGCCAGTGCTCGCCGGAATCTTCTGCAATATGACCGGTTCCTGGTGGCCAATTGTCGCCATGATGATCGCTTACTCCGTGATTGGGCTGATCGCCGCCATCTGCATGCCAGAGGTCTGCGATCGTGATTTGAGCGTGGCGGAAGATGCGGCGGAGGGGCCGGCACGTGATTCCGTTGGCTATGGGGCGGTTTCATCGCGGCGGTAATGGTTTATATCTTGAGTGACCTGTCACACAACTTTATGTTCATGTCACACCACATGCGTAAAAGTTAATATAAATCAAAATCTCAAACTGCAGGATCAGTATGGTTAATGGCAGTTCTTTTTTACCCCGACTGCCATTCTAGTTGGTGTAGTCAGCAGGCGCTGCTGCTCGTTTAGAGCGGCAGCGAATCCCAGCGTACATAACTTAACGAGTCTTAATCATGGAAAACCGGTTATTACAGGCGAAAGCGACGCTTCCTCAGTACGATCGCGAACGCCTCAAGGCACGCATTGTTCATTTAGGGTTTGGCGCATTTCACCGTGCGCATCAGGCGGTGTACGCCGACATTCTCGCCGCGGAGCACAATAGCGACTGGGGTTACTGTGAGGTAAACCTGATTGGCGGTGAAAAGCAGATTGCCGATCTGAACGCACAGGATCATCTCTACAGCGTGGCGGAAATGTCTGCCGATGCGTGGACATCGCGGGTGGTGGGCGTGGTCAGGAACGCACTGCATGCACAGGTTGACGGGCTGGAACGCGTGCTGGCCGCACTGTGTGAGCCGCAGGTGGCGATTGTCTCGCTCACCATTACTGAAAAGGGATATTGCCACTCGCCGGCGACCGGGAAACTGATGCTCGATCACCCGTTAATCGCCGCCGACCTGCAAAACCCGCATCAGCCGAAATCTGCGCCGGGTGTGGTGGTGGAAGCACTCGCGCGACGCAAAGCTGCCGGGCTGCCCGCGTTTAGCGTCATGTCCTGTGACAATATGCCGGAGAACGGTCACGTCATGCGTAATGTGACCTGCGCTTATGCCCGCGCGGTTGACGGCGAGCTGGCAGACTGGATTGAATCCAGCGTCACTTTCCCGTCCACCATGGTGGATCGCATTGTTCCCGCGGTTACACCGGAGACGCTGGATAAAATTGAACAGCTGACCGGCGTTCGTGACCCGGCAGGCGTGGCGTGCGAACCGTTCCGTCAGTGGGTGATTGAGGACAACTTTGTTGCAGGCCGTCCGCAGTGGGAAAAGGCCGGGGCGGAGCTGGTTTCAGACGTCATTCCGTTTGAAGAGATGAAGCTGCGCATGCTTAACGGCAGTCACTCTTTCCTCGCGTATCTTGGCTATCTGGCGGGGTACCCGCATATCAACGACTGCATGGAAGACGCGCACTACCGTACTGCCGCCCATGCGCTGATGCTGAACGAGCAGGCGCCGACCTTAAAAGTGAAAGGCGTTGATTTAGGCCACTATGCAGACCTGTTGATTGCCCGCTACAGCAACCCGGCGTTACGTCACCGTACCTGGCAAATCGCAATGGACGGCAGCCAGAAGCTCCCGCAGCGTATGCTCGATTCCGTGCGCTGGCATCTGGTGCATCAAAAAAGCTTCCCGCTGCTGGCATTAGGTATTGCAGGCTGGATGCGGTATGTCGGTGGTGTCGATGAGCAGGGCAACGCTATCGACGTGAGCGACCCGCAGCTGGCGGTCATTCAGGCGGCGGTGAAGGGAAGTGCTGAGGGCGAAGACCGGGTGAAGGCGCTGCTGGGCATTGAGGCCATTTTTGGCAAAGAACTCCCGCATGAAACCGTCTTTGTGGATGCGGTAATGCGTGCTTACCAGACGTTACTGCAAAAAGGTGCAAAAGCCACGGTCGCAGAGTACGCGGCGAACGGCTAAGTCATCACATGCCGCCGCGTGCGGCGGCATGATGTCGCATGAATCAGTGCATACCCAGGCGAATCAGTTCAATCGGTTCGAACTTACCTTCGCAACCTTCCACTTCTACCGTTTTGCTGCGACGCACCTGCGCGGCATCCAGCCCTTCGCTGTGAATCGCTTTAATCACGCCGGTGTGTCCTGTGCCATTGATCATTACACGGCTGCCGGTGGTAATTGCGTTACGGTTACGGTCGTATGTCATCATGGTATTTTCTCCTCTCTCACTTATCCGTTACGGCGCTATTTCAGGTTTCACCGTTCACGGGGCACTATAAATACGCCTGTCTGCATCTCATTTTTTTGTTTTTGATCAAACTCACACTTTTTTCTCAATATTGGTGGGTGCTGACGGTTCACGACAGCAATTTACAAAGCCCACATTTATTTTCCTTTATTGATAGTTTCTGCAGGCAAGCGTTTAGGGTTTGTTTATATTCCGGCTGCCATTCTTGAAGCAGGGAATACCCCTTTCACAGGAATAAGGAGTCAGGCTTATGTATAAGAAGATTTTAATGCCTGTTGATGTATTTGAAATGGAATTGAGCGACAAAGCGGTTCGCCACGCGGCCAACCTTGCAAAGGCGGAAGGCGCGTCGATTACGCTGGTGAACATTCTCCCCAACAGCAGCCGCTCGTTGCTGCGCGGATTCAACGCCGATATCAAAAAGTTTGAAGCGTTTATGACCGCAGAATCCGGGAAGAAAATGAACGAGCTAAAAAGGCTGTTTGATCTCCCCGGGGAGAATATCCACAGCCTGGTCTGCTTTGGCAACGTGCGTGACGAAATTATCAAACTGAGCAAAGAAGGGGAATATGACGTGATCGTCATCGGGTCGAAAAACCCGAGCATCAGCACCCATCTGCTCGGTTCAAATGCGGAATCTATCCTGCGCTATGCGAGTATTCCGGTGCTGGTGGTTCGCTAATCTCTTCGCCGCAACCGAAACGGGGGCGGCGTATTTTACTCTTCGCTAAACCAGTCGCTGTTTTCCTGACGAATTAACTGTACGGATTCGCTGATTTCCTGCAGGTGCAGCGTCATCGCTTTTTCTACACCGTCCTGATCGCGTTTTTCCAGCGCACTGAAAATATCATGATGCTGTCGTAGCAACATTTCCGGTGGTGAGACGTGGTCGAGGCTCATATAGCGCACGCGGTCGATGGTGGCTTTGATGTTTTCAATCGTGTCCCAGGCCAGTTGACAGTCTGCAATTTGCGCCAGCTTCTGGTGAAACTCGTCATCAAGCTGGAAGAAGTCGTTGAGCTGTTTGCGGTCAATCGCAATACGCTGCTGATGCAGGTTTTGCTCCAGCAGGTAGCACTGGTTGTCATCAATCAAGGATGCGGCCCGGCGCGCCACCGCGCACTCAATGGCCTGACGGACAAAACACCCGTTACGCACCTGGGAGAGCGAGATTTTGTTCACATAGCTGCCGCGCTGCGGGCGGATCTGAATCAGACCGTTTTCTGCAAGCTTGATAAACGCCTCACGCACGGGCTGGCGGGACACGTCAAACCGCACGGACACCTCTTTTTCAGAGAGCGGCGTTCCGGGTGGGATCAGGCAATGGACAATATCACGTCGCAAAATGCGATAGATTTGCTGGTTTACGGGCTGGGTAGGATTGAGTTGCGATTCAGCGGCCATGAGTTGTCATTTCTCAGAGAGTTAGCCTGAACATACTACCATTCTTTTATGGCCTGAAACAGACCCGGCCCGCAGGCCGGGAAGGGCAATGTTAGCCACGATGGACGCTAAGTCCGCCAAAACTCTGGCTGACTGGCATCATTTCTACCGTGTTAATGTTGACGTGTTTTGGCAGCGTTGCCACCCACCAGACCGCTTCGGTGACATCTTCCGGCGTCAGGGCGTTCGCATTCTCGTAGGTTTTGCCTGCTTTCGCGTCATCACCTTTAAACCGAACGTTGGAAAATTCGGTTCCGCCTACCAGGCCCGGCTCAATATCGGTCACGCGAATGGCGGTGCCGTGCAGATCGGTACGCAGGTTAAGGCTGAACTGACGCACGAAGGCTTTGGTCGCGCCATAAACATTACCGCCCGCATAAGGCCAGCTTCCTGCGGTCGAGCCGATGTTAATAATGTGGCCGCGATTGCGCTCAACCATGCCTGGCAGCACGGCGCGGGTCATGTACACCAGCCCTTTGTTGTTCGTGTCGATCATGTTTTCCCAGTCTTCAACGCTGGCTTTATGGGCAGGCTCCATACCGAGCGCCAGACCGGCATTGTTGACCAGCAGGTCAATGGCACGCCATTCGGCCGGCAGGTTAGCAATCATTTCTTCGATGGCGGCACGGTTACGGACATCAAGCTGCGCGGTCAGGATGCTGTCACCCAGCTCATCTTTCAGCTCCTGCAGACGCTCCTGACGACGACCCGTCGCAATCACCTTATGCCCGTTGGCGACGAAGCGACGCGTGATGCTTTCACCAAAACCTGCCGTTGCCCCGGTAACTAAAATAATCATCTCACTGTTCCTCAACGCTTTTTGTGTTGTACTAACATAGCACGGCCGCGAAGGATGCGTTAAGGCAACATTTGTATGACGGCATTGCAGGCAGTGGCGGCCTGGCCTACTCTGGGAAGATAACCGTACTCAGGAGTGAAAGATGTCGGCCACTAATCCCTTTTTTGAAAGCAGCCTGTTGCCTTATCAGGCACCCCGATTCGACGAAATCAACGACGGTCACTACCGCCCGGCATTCGATGAAGCGATACGCCAGAAGCGAGCCGAGATTGACGCGATTGTCGCGCAAACGGCCGCCCCCGATTTCAACAATACCGTGCTGGCGCTCGAAAAAAGTGGTGCCATGCTCTCGCGTGTCAGCAGCGTTTTCTTCGCCATGACCTCTGCGCACACCAATGATGACTTACAGGCGCTTGAAGAGCAGATCTCTACCGAGCTTGCTGCCCTGGCGAACGATATCTGGCTTAACGACACGCTGTTCTCTCGCGTGGAGAGCGTCTGGCAGGATTGTGCTGCGCTGGACGCCGAATCCCGTCGGCTGGCAGAAGAGACGTACCAGCACTTTGTGCTGGCCGGTGCGCGGCTGAATGATGCAGAAAAAGCGGAGCTGAAAGCGCTGAATACCGAGGCGGCTACCCTCACCAGCCAGTATAATCAGCGTCTGCTGGCCGCCACCAAAGCCGGTGGGCTGGTCGTGGATTATGCTCATCAGCTTGATGGACTCAGTCCTGACGAGATTGCGACGGCTGCCCATGCCGCCGCGGAGAAAGGGCTGAACGATCGCTGGTTGATTCCGCTGCTGAATACCACTCAACAACCCGCACTTTCCGCGCTGCGTGACCGTCAGACGCGGGAAAATTTGTTTAACGCGGGCTGGACGCGTACCCAGAAAGGGGATGAAAACGATACCCGGGCACTGATCCTGCGTCTCACCGCGTTGCGCGCGCGTCAGGCAAAATTGTTGGGGTTTGAGGACTACGCAAGCTGGAGTATCGCCGATCAAATGGCGAAAACACCTGCCGCCGCGTTGGCTTTTATGCGCGGAATTGTGCCCGCCGCACGCACCCGAGCGATGCTTGAGCAAGCCGATATCCAAAAAGTGATTGATGACGAGCAGGGCGGGTTCACCGTGCAGGCATGGGACTGGGCCTTTTATGCCGAGCGCGTGCGCCAGGCGAAATATGCCCTCGACGAGTCGCAAATTAAGCCGTACTTTGCGCTCAACACCGTGTTGCAGGATGGCGTATTCTGGGCTGCAAGCCAGCTGTTTGGCCTCCGCTTTGTCGAGCGTTTCGATATTCCGGTTTACCATCCTGATGTCCGCGTGTGGGAAATTTTCGACCACACCGGCGAAGGGATGGCGCTGTTCTATGGTGATTTCTTTGCCCGCGAATCGAAAGCCGGTGGGGCGTGGATGGGGAATTTCGTCGAGCAATCGTATGAGTTTGCCTCGCGCCCGGTTATCTACAATGTCTGCAACTATCAAAAACCGGCTAACGGTCAGACGGCGCTGATCTCCTGGGACGATGTGGTTACCCTGTTCCACGAGTTTGGTCATACGCTGCACGGTCTGTTTGCCAGCCAGCGCTACGCCTCCCTCTCCGGCACCAATACGCCGCGTGATTTTGTCGAGTTCCCATCGCAAATCAACGAGCACTGGGCGAGCCATCC
Organism: Enterobacter sp. BNK-18; assembly: GCF_047456135.1. Taxonomy (NCBI): domain Bacteria; kingdom Pseudomonadati; phylum Pseudomonadota; class Gammaproteobacteria; order Enterobacterales; family Enterobacteriaceae; genus Enterobacter; species Enterobacter sp. BNK-18. The sequence continues at coordinate 1,264,007 of NZ_CP179899.1, forward strand.
GCAGGTGTTTGCCCACTATGCCCGCCACTATCAGACAGGAGAGCCGATGCCCGAGGCGCTGCGCGATAAAATGCTTAACGCGACGCAGTTTAATAAAGGTTATGACATGACCGAGCTGCTTAGCGCTGCGCTGCTGGATATGAACTGGCACGGCATCAGTGAACCCGTGGACGATGTAGACGCCTTTGAAGCGGCAGCACTGCACAAAGAGGGGCTGGATCTGCCCGCCGTTCCACCGCGCTATCGCAGCAGCTACTTCGCCCATATCTTCGGCGGCGGCTATGCGGCGGGGTATTACGCCTACCTGTGGACCCAGATGCTGGCAGACGATGGCTATCAGTGGTTTGTCGAGCAGGGTGGTTTGACTCGCGAAAACGGACAGAAATTCCGCGAGGCCATTTTGTCGCGCGGGAATAGTACTGATTTAGCTGAACTTTACCGCCAGTGGCGTGGGCACGATCCGAGGATTGAACCGATGCTGGAGAATCGTGGATTGAATGCTTAAGGGCTTTTTTAGTATGGGAACAGAACCGGGCGCGATGCCCGGTTTTTTTTGACCGATTTTTCTTCCCCAAAATCATTAACGCCGCATAAAGTGCCTGGATAAAATCTGGAAGGATGGCCATCGTTACCAGAAAGCCGGAATCATGTTGGGTGGCTTCTTCAGCCAGGGGGGGCCCAGCTCAACCTTTTCGATGAGAACGCACCGTATGCTGGCAGCGAAAAGTTGATTGGGGTGCTCGATCACCTGAATGCGAAAGACGGGAAAGGCACGCTTTACTTTGCAGGGCAGGGCATATAGCAGTATTGGCAGATGAAACGTGAAATGCTGTCGCCGAGATATACGACCAGATATTCAGATCTGCTAAGTGTCCGGTGATTTTCCCAATTTCCAGGGCCGTTATGTGCCAGAAGCGGACCTCTACGCATGACGACACATCACGACTGCATGTGTTAAAAAGATGTTACCTTTAGTTATGATTTAAGCTTTAACAGGAGTGGAAATGCGAACGCAGAAACGATGTATGGGATATGTTGCCATAGTGGTTGATGACTATGACCGGGCAATAGAATATTACACGGAAAAATTGGGGTTTATCCTAGTTGAGGACATCCCACAGCCAGGAAAACGCTGGGTAGTAGTTTCCCCAAACCCAGAAAGCGATTGCAATCTTCTTCTGGCACGAGTTTCCAATGAGAGGCAGGAAGATTTCATCGGCAACCAATGCGGCGGTAGGGTATTTCTTTTCCTCCAGACTGATGATTTCTGGCGCGACTACAACGTTATGAAATCAAAAGACGTAGAGTTTTCTGAAGAACCTCGTAACGAGGTATACGGTACAGTTGTCGTATTTGAGGATGTGTACGGCAACCGTTGGGATCTTTATCAGAACAAGTAAGACTAAAACTGTCTTCCGGCTACTTTGTCAGGATGTAGCCGGTAACTGTTGTTACGTCTTCTTTTCGCTCGAAGCAGACCCTTCACGCCAGAAGTAGACTTAAAAAGTACTTATTTGGAACTGATTATAAAGATCTATATTTTATATTTACGTATATAGCTCGCGCAAGCACTATATAAGCATAGAGAAATGCATGGCTTCTTGAAGTATGCTATTCTTACCTAAGTCATCCGAGATAAAGCAAGGATATTATAATGGCATTGCCGATTGAATACAGAAATGAAAGAGTAGAATATTTAGAGCAAGAAGCAAATAAATATCAAGCACATGAATTGTGGAACCTAACAAACGAGGATTTTACGCTCTTAGGTCAATATATACAGATGTATTGTTTTATAGAGCTAAATATGCATAGATTGTTTAATAAACTTGAGTCAACGGGAATTATTAAAACAAAACCAAAGGATAAGGTGAACATTCCATATATTTTAGGTAAGCTCATAGCGTTAGTGAGTGAAGACCTTATTGAGTCTTCTAAAGTTGATGAGGTTACAGGAAAACTACAAGAAATAAAATATCGCAGAGATTATAGAAATATCTTTGCACATTGGGCTGCAAAAAGAATACCTAATGAAGATGGAATGATTTTTTTTGCAAGTGATGCCCACGATTATAAAAAAGTTTTTGGAGGGAAAATTAATGCTGATATTGCTGCTTATGTTATTTTCGATGTGGCAGACATTCGTGGGTTAGTTGTACATCTCAGTAGCTATGAAGAATGGATAGCTCATTTTTATGCTGAGATCTACGAGAAGTATAGTAAACATTGATAGCTAAATTAATGTAAGCTCTTTCCTTTTTCTTTTTGAAAATTCTAGTTAATCCCCCTTTAAAAGACCTCGCTAAAGTTTTTGGCTTTCATTATCATTATTAGGCTGCACATAGTTGAAATGGAAAACTAAAAGTGAAACCATAAAAACCAAGTATTAATTTTTATACCAATTATTTTTATTACATTCAATATGGGATATTGTTGAACCGTAACCAATAAACCAGTTAAGTAAAACTTATGTCCACTCCTCGCTCATAAGGGACAACCATACTCAAATCTCCCACATTGCAGGAGATTTGAGTATGAACACGTAACCGTGGAACAAAGACTGTATCATTGGCCAAAAAAGACCACTTCAGATATCTCATATCTGGGGGATCCGAATCCGGCTTGAACTGGAAGGTAAAACGCGCGATTTAGCTCTGTTCAATATGGCCCTGGACAGTAAGCTTCGAGGCTGTGATCTGGTTAAACTCAAAGTATCTGATGTGGCATATGGTAGCTTGTTTTCAAGCAGAGCAACGGTGTTGCAACAGAAAACCGGTAGTCCTGTGCAATTTGAGATAACCAAAGGAACAAGAGAAGCTGTTGCTGCATTGATAAAACTTGGCAATTTGCACAGTAAAGACTTCTTGTTCCGGTCTCGGGTCGGAACTAATCAGCACATATCAACCCGACAATACAACCGAATCTTTCATGGGGGGGTAGAAAAGCTTGGTCTCGAAGATTCGCTTTACAGCACACATTCCATGAGAAGAACAAAACCTTACCTGATCTACAAGAAAACCAAGAATCTTCGGGTGATCCAACTTCTGTTGGGCCATAAGAAACTGGAAAGCACAGTCCGATATCTGGGCATTGAAGTAGATGATGCGTTAGAGATCTCTGAATCGATTGAAGTCTAAGGTTGTCAGGGCTGCAACAGCAGGCCTGTGCCAGAAGCGGACATTTCTCGCTGTTAGGTGCAGGAAAAATCGTGTTTTTAGGCTTAGGAAAAGGCATAGGGGTATGCCGAATCTGAAAGCCTAAATCCTGATAGTTTTCTCCAGTTGCCGCCACTAAACTAATTACAATTCCTGAGCCGTGGGTCTGAAAATAATTTCACTCACACCAACATCTTCTGGTTCATTAATTGCGAAGGCTACCATGCGTGCAAAGGTTTCTGCTGGCACGCCAACATTTTCAACGTAATCCTGGTTTGCAGCCTTAACATCTTTATCCGTTATATGCTCCAGCAGTTCTGTTTTAACAGCACCGGGGGAGACTAACGTGACGCGAATGTTATGCGCCGCCATTTCCTGGCGCAAACCGTCGGTTAATGCTCGAACAGCAAATTTTGTCGCCGAATAGACAGCAGAACTCTGGAAGATAAGGTGTGCAGCAACAGATGCGGTGTTAATGATATGACCTGTTTTTTGTGATTTCATATAAGGCAACACCGCAGCAATCCCGTGTAGAACCCCGCGCAGATTGACATCAATCATCTGATTCCATTCATCGACATTTCCCTGTTCAAGGCGGGAAAGTGGCATCAGGCCGGCATTATTGATAAGAACATCTACACGATCGAATTTGTTGACCGCAGTCTCAATGAGGTTGTTTACGTCATCAAGTTTCGTCACATCGGTTGCGACGGCGATGGCTTCTTTATTCTGCTTTTGGAGCTCACTCGCAATGGCCTCAATGCGGTCTATTCTCCGCGCAGCCATCACAACCTTTGCTCCTTTTTCAGCAAGATAACGTGCAGCCGCTTCACCCATACCGCTTGATGCGCCCGTGATTACAATTACTTTGCCTATGATGTTATCTGTCATTTTTACTATTCCTGATAGGAGATGGGCTGTTGTCACCACTATCAGACTGAGATCAGGTTCAATCTCTTCAGACTTCAGTGACACATTCCTGAACAGGGATAATCTTAGCAGTAGAGCATTAATTCGATAATGCGTATAAACTTATATTGATTATGAGTACAGCTCATTAATTGGAGTTAGGTTACGGGTAGTTCGTGTGAGCAGGGGGATCTGCAGCCGTTATTCCCGCGTCGATATTGCCTGGCTGAGAGCCGGTTGCGCCCCCCTGGTTGAGCCTCCGCACGGGTTAAACTCCCTTCGCGGGTGACGGTAATGAAATAAAGGAGGTCATTCAGATTACGTTTCATCAGTGAAATACTCACAAAACATAACTATAGCTTATAAGCCCATTAAGCAATCATTAGCTAGTCAGCATACATCTATCGTGTAGAATTTCCAGTAAGAGAGGAGTCCGGAGATAAGCATATGGTTCTGAACCCATTTGATAAATTGACTTCTTTTTCAAAGCTTATCTAAAATAATCATTGATGCTGCACCTGAAAGATGCAGCACATTTGCGGGAGAGAATCTGGATGAAAAAAATATTATTCTTGTTATTTATTATCATCGCGAGCTTTTTATTCCCGGTTCGTGCCAGTAATTCTTTGCAGCCAGGCAAGGAAGAAGCCGTGACCATTAAAATGACTATCAATCAGCAAACTTTTTATATTGAACTTAAGAATAATCCAGCCGCACAGGCATTTATTGAACAGCTTCCCCTGACTCTAACGATGGAGGAACTTAACGGGAACGAGAAATTTGCTGATCTGCCCCGTCCCTTACCGACCCACCAGGTCAAACCTGGAACCATTAATCAGGGCGATCTCATGTTATATGGCCATCGTACCCTGGTACTTTTTTATGAGACCTTTCAGACAAACTACGGATACACACCCGTTGGCAGAATAATAGCGCCAGAAAATCTTGGTAAAATTGCAGATGAAAAAGAAGTAATAGCAAGGTTTACCACAGATAAAAAAGGTTGATCTGTATTATCAAACACTGAATCTGGATTACCTATAGACGCAAATGCTGGCAGACGATGGCTATCAGTGGCTTGTCGAGCAGGGTGGTTTGACCCGCGAAAACGGACAGACATTCCGCGAGGTGATTCTGTCGCGCGGGAGCAGTAGTGATTGAGCTGAACTTTACCGGAACTGGCGCGGCCGCGATCCGAGGATTGAACCGATGCTGGAGAATCGCGGGTTGAGTGCGTAGCGCTGATTCAGATTAGTCACAAAACCGGGCGTGAGGCCCGGTTTTTGTTTGATTATGTCTTACCCACAATTTTAATTATTTATGCCGTGTAAAAGGTATAAATATTGCTGATGCCGTATGAAACATTTTAATAATGGCCGAATGTGATGCAATTCGTAATGACCATTAATGTGGGATGAGATATAACATGTTTTGAAAAATTAACATTCTCATAACGTCATTAAGGTTAAGCAAATGAAGCAGGTTGGTATTGTTGGTTGGCGAGGAATGGTGGGCTCTGTTTTGTTACAAAGAATGGTCGAAGAGAACGACTTCGACAATATTTCCGCGCATTTTTACAGTACTTCCAGTGCAGGTGCCGCTGGTCCCGTCATTGGTGGCGTCAACCACACACTCAAAGATGCTAATTCTATTAGTGCCCTGGCCGAAATGGATATCATCATAACCTGTCAGGGCGGGGATTATACCAAAGCAATTTATCCTAAGTTGATTAGCCATGGCTGGCAAGGCTACTGGATTGATGCGGCCTCAGCGCTACGGATGGATGAAAAAGCCTGCATTATTCTCGACCCGGTTAACCGCAAAAATATCGATCGTGCCATCAAAGAGGGAATTAAACTTTTTGTTGGGGGCAACTGTTCCATTACGCTGAGTCTTATGGGACTGTCAGGGTTAATTAAAGCTGACCTGATAGAATGGATGAGTGTGATGACCTATCAGTCTGCATCCGGAGCGGGTGCTAAATATGTCCGGGAATTAATTGCTCAAAGCGCTTATATCAGTAAACATTTATCTTCTGATGAGCTGGAATCCTCAGGTTCAGTGCTTCCTTTAGTCAATAAAGTGAGTGAATTAATTAACAGTGCTAACATGCCCATCCAGAATTTCGGCGCGCCTTTAATGGGCAGTATTATTCCATGGATTGACAGCGATTTAGGGGATGGTAATAGCAGAGAAGAATGGAAGGGTGAGGCAGAAACGAACAAAATTCTTGGTCTCTCTCCGGGTACGATTGCAGTAAATGGCTTGTGTATTCGGGTCGGTGTGATCCGTTGCCATAGTGCTGCAATAACCCTGAAGCTCAAGCGTGAAGTCAGCGAAGAAGAATTTGCAGAGCTTGTGACGCATTCCCATCCATGGGTTAACTATGTGCCCAATAATAAGGATGACAGTGTCAGTAAATTGACTCCCGCTAACATTAGCGGTTCGCTGCAGGTGGGCATTGGCCGTTACAAGAAAATGTCGCTTAACAATGACCCTATTTACTCGGTTCTGACGGTCGGCGATCAGCTGTTGTGGGGCGCTGCGGAACCCTTGCGACGGATGTTGAATATTCTGCTTGGTAAAGTCTAATCACGCTCACACGGTCATGGCGCGCTGCGCGTAAGGCGTGGGTTTAACGAGAAGCTGGAGACTGAACTCCAGCCTCTAGGAATGGGTTTCAATCTGAGGCCGTTTCGCCTGGGGCTTCCTTTAACGACTCGATACTTATCTCTGAGTCATTAGTTTCGAGTAGCTGGGTTAATAAAATCAGGTTATTGAATTCGTTCAGTAACATTTCAGCGTCGGATTTGAGCGGCGTATCTGCTGCTTCAAGCGCCGCGTTGATCGCTTTTCTGACATTCTCGAGCATTTCGTTCATACCGCCATTTTTACCAATGGTCAGTAACAACGCGCCTATCAACAAAGACTGTGCTTCTACTTTGGCCGCCAGCTCTTTAGCTTCAGCGTCCATTTTGGAAATTTTTGCGATAACACTGAGTATCAAGTTTTTCATAATGCCCCCTTATTTTCTTTGCGAGATTAACTCCTTAATAAATTTTGAGCGAGGTTTATTTTATGGCGACAGCAATTGTCTTTGTTGATGAAGCAGGGCACGGTGCCAGCAGTGATCAACACCGTGCGCTTCCTGTTAACGGAAGAAGTCTGCCAGGGCCTCACTCAGGGCCTGAGGTTGTTCATCCGGAATGAAATGACCGCAATGAGCAAGCGTAATGCCACTCACCGTCTCTGCAAACTGGCGAAGCGGGGCAGCCATATCGGCAATCGAACCCTGATCGGCACTGACGGCCAGCAGCGGCACCCGAAGTTTTTGCGTTTCAGCCAGCGTCCGGTTCTGAACAGCGGAGACCGCCGCTTCTCTGTAAGGGGCCAGCCCGGCACGCAGCGCGCCGTTTTGCTGCATCAGGCGGACATATCGGGCGATATCCGCATCGCTAAAGGCCATCGGACTGGCGGTTTTTCGCCGCAGGAACCATTCGAGGTAAATCTCTTCACGCCCGCTAATTAAGGCTTCCGGCAGGTCGGGGAGAAGATGAAACGCGAAGTGCCAGGTTTTCCAGGCTTTTTCTGGCGTCGCGGGCAGGGCGTCCGGCAAAGTAATACCCGGGATACCGGCATCAAGCAGAGCCAGCTTGATTACCTGCTGTTCATAACGCAGGGCATACGGCCAGGCAACCCATGCACCTACATCGTGGGCGGCCAGGTAATGTCTTGTGATCCCAAGTGTCTGCACCAGCCCAAAAACCGAACTGGCAAGCGTAAGGGTATCGTAGCCAGACTGTGGCTTATCGGAGTCGCCCTGGCCCGGGAGGTCGAGTGCGATGATATCGTAACGATCGGCTAAAAGAGCCATCACCTTATGCCAGGCAAACCCGCTTTGCGGGAAGCCTGCAAGCAGCACGATTGTTTCACCTTGCGTCTGTCCGCCTCTGACATAGTGCAGACGAACCCCATCGACCGTTGAGTAATAGTGCGCAAAACCGGGCAAGCCCGCGACAGGCTGCGACCACGGAAGGGGGATTGAATTCTCAGACATTATTACCTCCAGCTATTTAGGAAATGATCATTTCCTTTATGGATAAATTTTTTAGGCGAGTAGCGCCATCACCGTCTCTACCAGCCGTTCGCGTGCCGGTAATTCTCCGGCTTTGCCCGCCACACGCATGCCCAGGACCAGGCACAGCAGAACGCCGCTCAATGCCTGCGCGTCGTGTCGCGAATTAACTGAACCGTCCTGCATACCCTGTTCAATCAGCTGGAGGATCGCGTGCTGATTTCGTGCAAGCGCGCTCTGCACCAGCCCGGCAATTTCGCCGTCAAACTGGCTGAGTTCAAGGGTGCTGCCGACCACCAGGCAGCCGCGGCGCCCTTCGACAGCGCTGGCCGATTCAAGATAAAAGTTCAGCAGCTCGGCTATTTTGGCCCGGCCATCAGGTTGTCGCGCCAGACGCTCGCACAACGATTGATTGCGCAGGGAGGTATAACGCGCGAATACCTGCAGGAACAGGCCACGTTTATCGTGAAAGGCTTTATAAATACTGCCCGCAGTGAGCTGCATCGCGTCGCTCAGGTCACTTATCGACGCGCTGTGGTAACCCTTTTCTCTGAATACCGGCATTGCCAGATCCAGGGCCGCATCGAGATCAAATTGCCGCGGACGTCCGCGTTCGCGTGCGTTCTGTAGCTTCTCAGACATTGTGCTCATCATTTAGGAAACAATCGATTCCTAAATACTCCCATAAATGGGCGTATCTGGAAAGCGTGAAGTTCTATAAAAAGAGTTTGCCGCGGCAGAAGAGTTGAGAGGTCATTTTAGCTTCAACACGCTCCGGTATACTGCATCGTGATTTTAACAGGGCGTCGAACGTACAGGCCGTCGCTAACAGAGCCAGCCAATATGCAAAAGGCAGGAAGTATGTCTCTTCGTTCACTGCGGGCGTTGTGCCTGACAAGTTTTTTCATTGCTGATGTTCGCGATGGCCTCGGGCCCTTTCTCGGCATCTTCCTGACGGAACGTCACTGGACCCCGGATGATATCGGCATCCTGATGACCGCCGGGGGGCTGGCGGGATTACTGGCAACGCTGCCGGCGGGATTTATTACGGATACCTCCCGTAATAAGCGTTCGGTTCTGGCACTGCTTTGTATCGCCATTACGCTGAGTACGCTGCTGCTCTGGTTTAGTCAGCAGAGCGGCGTCGTCGCCGTCTCGCAAATTATCACCGGTATCTGCGCGGCGTTTGTGGGGCCACTGATTGCGGGTATTACGCTGGGTCTGACGGGCCCGAGCGGGTTTAGCGCGCAGATGGGGAAGAACGAGGCGTTCAACCACGCCGGCAATTTCCTGACGGCGGTGATTGCGGGCGGCATTGCCTGGTTCTGGGGCGTCGGGGGCATTTTCCTGCTGATGACCTGTACGACGCTTCTGACGTTGTGCGCGCTGCTTGCCATTCGTCATACAGATATCGACAACGATGCGGCGCGGGGGCTGACCTCTTCAGACCGTCAACCGGTCCCCGGCGTCGCGGTGCTGATTAAAAACCGGGCGCTGTTGATAACCGGGCTGACGCTGCTGCTGTTCCATCTGGCCAATGCCGCACTGCTGCCGATGCTGAGCATGAGGGTTGCTGCGGCACCGGCAACCATCAATCCCGGATTATTTGCGGCGGCCACCGTCATCATTTCTCAGGCGGTGATGATCCCCGTTGCCATTGGGGTGGCAGGTCGAATTGAGCGCTACGGTTACTGGCGTTTCATCATGCTGGCCCTGCTGATCATGCCCGTTCGCGCGGCACTGGCAGCCTCCACAGACGCCCCGTTGATGATGATCCCGGTACAAATTCTTGATGGTCTGGCCGCGGGGATCCTGGGCGTTGTCGTGCCGTCGTTTATCGTGGTGCTGTTGCGCGGGAGTGGGCACGTGAATGCCGGGCAGAGTGTGGTCATGCTGATGCAGGGTGTCGGGGCAGCAATGAGCCCGGCGTTAACCGGCACAATTGCCGGTCATTACTCTTTTGCGACGGCCTTTAGTGTGCTCAGCGCCATTGCGCTGCTGGCTGTCCTGCTCTGGTGGCGCTTTGCTCACCGGCGCTGGACACCAGACCGGGCGTAGCTGGCCGGGCAGGGCAGCTACACCCGGCACACGGGTTTACACGATAGCGTTAGGGCACTCTTCACCCTTTTCCAGTTGCTGCAAGTTCCCCAGCGTGGTTTCTGAAATGCTGATCAGCGCTTCGGCAGTCAGAAACGCCTGGTGTCCGGTGAACAGGACGTTATGGCAGGCAGACAGACGGCGGAATACGTCGTCCTGGATCACGTCATTAGATTTGTCTTCAAAGAACAGATCGCGCTCATTCTCATACACGTCCATCCCCAGCGCGCCAATCTTCTGGGTCTTCAGCGCTTCAATAGCGGCCTGGGAATCAATCAACCCGCCGCGGCTGGTGTTGATGATCATCACGCCATCTTTCATTTGGTCAAACGCCGCCTGGTTGAGCAGGTGGTAGTTTTCCGGCGTCAGCGGGCAGTGCAGGGAGATAACGTCAGACTGTGAAAACAGCGTCGGCAGGTCGACATATTCCACGCCCAGATCCAGCGCGGCAGCGCTTGGGTACGGATCAAACGCCAGCAGACGCATACCAAACCCTTTCAGAATGCGCAGGGCGGCGACGCCAATCTTACCGGTACCGATAACGCCCGCGGTTTTACCGTACATGGTAAAGCCGGTCAGCCCTTCCAGAGAGAAGTTGGCGTCACGGGTACGCTGATAAGCGCGGTGAATACGACGGTTCAGCGACATCATCATACCGATGGCATGTTCCGCGACCGCTTCCGGAGAATATGCCGGGACGCGGACCACCTTCAGCCCCAGCTCCTTTGCGGCATCAAGATCCACGTTGTTGAAGCCAGCGCAGCGCAGGGCGATATATTTCACGCCCTGTTTTTTCAACTCTTCCAGCACCGGACGGCTGCCATCATCATTCACAAAAATGCAAACGCCTTCACAGCCGTGCGCCGTTTTGGCGGTTTTTTCGGACAGCAGAAAGTCGAAAAATTCAAGCTCAAACCCGTAAGCCTCGTTAACATGTTGCAGATACTTTTTGTCGTACTGCTTTGTGCTATATACCGCGAGTTTCATAAGACTTTCTCCAGTGATTTTGCATTCACGTTAGCATGATTAAAATTATCTTACAATTTCTGAAATATTATTGAATTCAATAAGTTCTATCAATTATTTTAGAGCATCTATCCTTAAATTTAGCATTCTCTTCAACTGACTGGCTAAACATGCGACAATGATCGGCACTGTCGGCTTAATTCTTTTGCTAAATCAGGATATTAACTGCCCATGAGGGGTACATACAAAGCCGCAATCGCGCTCTTACTGCTGTTCATTCTGGTGCCGCTGACGCTGCTGATGACCCTTGCCCAGTGGGTACCAACCCTTGCCGGGATCTGGCTTCCTGTCGGGACACGCATCGCCTTTGAACAAAGTCCCAGACTCACGCGTCATGCCCTGATCATCCCCGATCTTCGCTATCTTGTGGATGACTGCGAAATTGCCCGAGTCGATAATGCGACCCTGTCGCACCCCAGCCGCTGGAAACTGGATGTCGGCGCGCTCGAACTGAACTCCGTTTGCCTCAATAAAATTCCCCAGTCCGCACCGTCCACGGTCGCGCCCAAAACGCTGGCGCAGTGGCAGGCGGTGTTACCGAATACCTGGCTTACTGTCCATCGTCTGACGCTCTCGCCCTGGCAGCAGTGGCAGGGAGAACTTCAGGCGTCGCTGACGCCCGCGCGTCAGGAGATTGCCTACAAAGGTGAGCAGGTCAGCATTAAAGGGATGCTCCGCGGTCAGACCCTCTCTGTCACCCAGTTCGATGTACAACTTCCCGACCAGCCACAGCCGATAAAACTGGTGGGACAATTCACCCTGCCGCTGGTGCCGGACGGCGTGCCGGTTAAAGGCCATGCGGTTGCGACCTTTAACGTGCCACAGTTAACCTCGCTGGTCGATGCCGATCTCGACTGGGAAGCCAATCAGGGGCAACTGGTGGTTATGGCGCGGGATAACCCCGATCCGCTGCTCGATCTGCCGTGGCAAATAACCGCGGAACAGCTGAATATCAGTGACGGACGCTGGAACTGGAACCTTTCCGGCATGCCGCTGAGCGGGCGCGTTGGCCTTCGTGTCGATAACTGGCAGGCGGGGCTTGAGAAAGCGACCCTGACCGGGCGTCTGAATGTGCTCACTCAAGGGGATGCGGGGAAGGGCAACGCGGTGCTGAATATCGGACCGGGCAGGCTCAGTATGGAACAAAGCGACATGCCGCTTCATCTGAGCGGCGAGGCGAAACATAACGACCTGGTGCTCTATGCCAGACTGCCGGCAAAACTGACCGGAAGCCTGTATGAACCGCAGCTCTCCTTTGAGCCGGGCGCGCTGCTGCGCTCACGAGGTCGCATTATCGATTCACTGGATATTGATGAAATTCGCTGGCCGCTGGCGGGCGTCAGGCTGACCCAAAAGGGTGTCGATGGACGCCTGCAGGCCATTCTGCGGGCGCACGAGAACGAGATGGGTGATTTTGAACTGCATCTGGATGGCCAGGCCAGTGACTTTTTACCCGACAACGGCCTGTGGCAGTGGCGCTACTGGGGCAAAGGGGGCTTCACCCCAATGAATGCGCGCTGGGATGTTGCCGGAAAAGGCGAATGGCGCGACAAACTTATTGAGCTGACCGCGCTTTCAACCGGTTTCGACCAGCTCAAGTACGGTGCCATGGAGGTCAGTAAACCCCGTCTGGTGCTGGATAACCCGGTGCGCTGGTATCGTGATCCTGACAAGCCGACGTTCAGCGGAGCGCTGTCGCTGAATGCCGGGCAAACCCGTTTCAGCGGCGGCAGCGTATTGCCGCCGTCGGTGCTGACCTTCAGCGTAGACGGAACAGACCCGACACTGTTCCAGTTCAAAGGCGACCTGCATGCTGATGCTATCGGACCGGTACAGGTGAACGGACGCTGGGACGGGGAACGCCTTCGCGGGCAGGCCTGGTGGCCGAAACAATCCCTCACCGTGTTCCAGCCGTTGATCCCGCCAGACTGGAAAATGACGCTGCGTGACGGCGAACTGTATGCACAGGTGGCCTTCTCGGCCGCCGCGGGTCAGGGCTTTGAGGCGGGCGGTCACGGCGTGCTGAAAGCCGGTAGCGCCTGGATGCCAGACAACCAGATCAACGGCGTCGACTTTGTCCTGCCGTTCCGGTTTAGTGAGGGCACCTGGTCGCTGGGAACGCGCGGCCCGGTAACCTTGCGGATTGGCGAGGTGGTAAACCTGGTGACCGCGCGGAATATCACGGCGGACCTGCAGGGTGACTACCCCTGGAGTGAGGCGAACCCGCTTCTGCTCACCAATGTGAAGGTGGAAACCCTCGGCGGAAAAATCACCATGCAGCAGTTGAGGATGCCGCAACACGATCCGGCGCTGTTGCGGGTAGACAATATCTCCTCCAGCGAGCTGATCAGTGCCGTTAATCCGAAGCAGTTTGCGATGTCTGGCCCGGTGAGCGGGGCGCTGCCGTTCTGGCTGGACAATGAAAAATGGATCATCAAAGATGGCTGGCTGACCAACCCCGGCCCGATGACGCTGCGTATCGATAAAGACACGGCGGACGCTATCGTAAAAGATAATATGGTGGCGGGCGCCGCAATTAACTGGCTGCGCTATATGGAAATTTCTCGCTCGTGGACAAGAATCAATTTAGATAATCTGGGTGAATTAACCATGCAGGCGACCCTTAAGGGAACCAGCCGGGTAGAGGGTAAAAGCAGCTACGTTAATCTGAACTATACCCATGAAGAGAATGTCTTTACCCTCTGGCGTAGCCTGCGTTTTGGAGACAACCTGCAAACCTGGTTTGAGCAACACGCGGCAATACCTGGTATCCGCAGTTCGACTGGCAAGGAAAGTGAGGAACAACGATGAAAAAGATGGCTGGTGTGCTCACCGTTGCCGTTGCCGCGCTACTGACCGGCTGTACGCCGCGCATTGAAGTCGCCGCGCCGAAGGAGCCGATTATCATCAATATGAATGTCAAAATCGAACATGAGATCCACATCAAGGTCGATAAAGACGTTGAAACCCTGCTGAAATCGCGCAGCGATCTGTTCTGAGGATGCCATGAAACGATTAGCTCTGATGTTACTGGCGCTCGGCATGAACGTGCAGGCGGCAACGCTGACCTTAAATGACGCCCGGACGCAGGGGCGCGTGGGGGAAACCCTGAGCGGTTATCTTGCACCAATCAAACAGGATGCGGAAACCCTGGCGCTGGTCAATCGCATTAACGCCGCGCGCACGGAAAGCTATCAGAAGCTGGCTGACAGCAACAATCTGCCGGTGGACGAAGTAGCGAAAATGGCAGGGCAAAAGCTGGTTGCCCGCGCCCAGCCGGGCGAGTACGTGAAAGGCATCAACGGGAAATGGCTGAAGAAGTAGTTAGCGAAAGCGCTTACGATATTCGCCAGGCGAGACGCCAAAACGTTGCTTAAAAGCGGTTGAAAAATGGCTGTGGTCGGAAAAGCCCCAGCTGTAGCCAATGCCCGCCAGCTTTTCATCATCGCTGGCGGAGCGCAACACTTGTGCGCACAGGTCGAGACGGCGGTTTTTAATGTACTGGGCGACCACCAGCCCCTTATCAGCAAACATGCGGTAGAGGCTTCGCACCGACATCCCGCTCTGTGCGGCAATCCATTCCGGTCGCAGTGATTCAGACTGAATATGATCGTCAATCAATGACAGCACATTGCGGAACAGGCGTTCTTTACGTGGCTGAGCCACGTCGCGCTGCTGGAACGCGGGCCGAAGCAGACAGATCATCGCTTCCAGCGCCGCTTCACTCTCCCGGTCACTCAGATCGGCATTCCCCATACTTTCCATCAGCAGGTGGTGGCTTAACTGAACGGTGGGCAGCGTGCGCGAAAGGGTGAGCGCGCAGCTTACCTCCTGAAAACGACACTGTTGCTCAATAATCTGGCGCGGAACCAGCAGCGAAATCTGGCGGGATTTTTCATGCCAGGCAATGGAGCACGGGCGGGAAGCATCAAGCAGCGTGATATCGCCGGTCTTCAGCACCGCGCGGCGGTCGTCCTGTTCAATCTCCGCGCTGCCCTCCAGCTGAAATACGGTGTAGAACCAGGCATCGTTACTGTCGTTAATCTCATGGCGGGAGCGGAACAGGTTAACGCCACCTGCGGTTACGGTGCTTAACTTCAGGCTACGGGCATAGCTGGTTTCCAGCTCGCCGACGAATTCCCCCTCCAGCGGGCGCGCATTAAAACGCCCGCAGACCTGGTTAATTTGTGCCAGCCACTGTTGATACTGTTCCTCTTCGCTTGCACACGCCATCGCTTATCTCGCTGCACCGTCAATGTTTTTGCATTGTTGCATTTGTGTTGCATTTTGTCAGAGCTATGAGGCTGACTATAGGAAAGAACACTCACCGGTAACAGCGTTATAAGACGGAATTATCACGATTTGCGGAGCCTGTCACAGGTGGCAAAGCGAATGTCACAGAGACAAAAGCGAGAATCCAAAACCCCTCTTAGACTGCATTAACACCCTGCGAATAAAAACGAAGGAGTACCCTATGTCTGAATCACAGGTAGCCGTTCAGCCTGCCGTACAGCAGTTTTTAGACCGACATCATGGCCTGTGGATTGAAGGGCGTCAGGCCGCGTCGGACAGTGAAAAGCGGCTCAATGTCTATAATCCGGCTACGGGCGACGTCATCGCCTCCACCGCCGATGCCAGCGTTGATGATGTCGACCGCGCCGTGATGTCCGGCTGGCGTGCATTTGTTGCCCGTAGCTGGGCCGGAAAATTACCGGCAGAGCGTGAGCGTATCCTGCTGCATTTCGCCGATCTGGTTGAGCAGCACAGCGAAGAGCTGGCCCAGCTTGAGACGCTGGAGCAGGGGAAATCCATTCATATCTCCCGCGCCTTTGAAGTGG
The DNA here is from genome assembly GCF_047456135.1 of Enterobacter sp. BNK-18. Lineage (NCBI taxonomy): Bacteria > Pseudomonadati > Pseudomonadota > Gammaproteobacteria > Enterobacterales > Enterobacteriaceae > Enterobacter > Enterobacter sp. BNK-18. The sequence goes on from NZ_CP179899.1 coordinate 1,280,107, forward strand.
GCTGCACCCTGAACTGGATGCGCTATACCGCAGGGCTTACCACGAAAATTGCCGGTAAAACCCTCGACCTCTCCATCCCCTTACCGCAGGGGGCCCGCTATCAGGCGTGGACGCGCAAAGAGCCGGTTGGCGTGGTGGCCGGGATTGTGCCGTGGAACTTCCCGCTGATGATCGGGATGTGGAAAGTCATGCCTGCGCTGGCGGCGGGGTGTTCCATTGTCATTAAGCCTTCAGAAACCACGCCGCTCACCATGCTGCGCGTGGCGGAACTGGCAAGTGAAGCGGGCATCCCCGACGGGGTGTTTAATGTGGTCACGGGAAGCGGTGCGGTGTGCGGTGCCGCGCTGACCTCACATCCGCATATTGCCAAAGTGAGCTTTACTGGCTCAACGGCGACAGGCAAGCAAATTGCCCGCGCGGCGGCGGATACGCTCACGGGGGTGACGCTGGAGCTGGGGGGTAAAAACCCGGCTATCGTGCTGAAAGATGCTGACCCGGCCTGGGTAATTGAAGGCCTAATGACCGGCAGCTTCCTGAATCAGGGGCAGGTTTGTGCGGCGAGCTCCCGTATCTATATTGAAGCGCCGCTGTTTGACACGCTGGTCAGCGGGTTTGAACAGGCGGTGAAATCCCTGAGCGTCGGGCCGGGCATGTCGCCGGAGGCGTTCATCAACCCGCTGGTCTCCCGCGCGCACTGCGATAAAGTGCAGACTTTCCTCGACGAGGCAAAATCGCGCAATGCGGAGTTGATCACCGGTAACAGGGGGCCGGATGGCAAAGGTTATTACGTGTCGCCGACGCTGGTGGTGAACCCGGATGCCGCGCTGCGACTCACCCGCGAAGAAGTGTTCGGCCCGGTGGTCAACCTGGTGCGCGTCGCGGATGGCGAAGAAGCGCTGGCGCTGGCCAACGACACCGAATACGGGTTAACGGCCAGCGTCTGGACGCAAAATATCAGCAAGGCGCTGGAATACACCGACCGGCTGCAGGCGGGAACCGTCTGGGTGAACAGCCATACGCTGATCGACGCCAACCTGCCGTTTGGTGGCATGAAGCAGTCCGGCACCGGGCGCGATTTCGGCCCGGACTGGCTGGATGGCTGGTGTGAAACCAAATCGGTTTGTGTGCGATATTAAAACAAAGCGTGTCGGGCTGGCGCAACGGCCACCCGACACGGCTATCGTGACCAGCGGTCCCGTCCGGCCGCTTTCGCCCGGTACAGCGCCTCATCGGCGCGGGCGATAATCTCCGTCCCCGCCAGACCCTCTGCCATTCCTGCAATGCCCATGCTTACGGTGACGTGATCGCTGACTTTTGAGGTATCGTGCGCTATTGCCTCCGCGCGCAGGCCGTCCTGAATACGCATGGCAACTTTTTCGGCTGTGTTTTCCGGGCAATCAAAGAGGATCACCACAAACTCTTCACCGCCGTAGCGAGACACGACATCGTCAGGTGTTCGCACCGACTGCCGGAGTACCTGCGCCACGCGGGTCAAACATTCGTCACCGGCCTGATGACCATAGGTGTCGTTGTAAAGTTTGAAATAATCTATATCCAGCATAATCAGCGAGAAGGCTTTTTTCTGCTCAACGGCATTCTCCAGTACCACTTCCATCTTGCGACGGTTGGCGGTCTGGGTTAACGGATCCTGATGCGCCAGCGCTTCCAGCCGCGAAATCAACAGCTGGTTTTGCTGGTTACGTCGCCAGGCTTCATCAAACCAGCTTATCAGGATGAAACGCCCGCAGAGCAAAATCAGCGTAAAGACGGTCCAGACGGCGGCAAAGTGAAGGTTGACACCATCATTGAGTACCCAGCTTGCGACCGGTAGCGTGACCCAGAGCGGGATCACGAAGGAGAGTAACCCATGGGGGTAAAAGTAGAGCGCCGTCAACCCGGCGAGTAACAGAATCGCGCACAGGGGCCAGACGTGAGGCAGCAACAGATCGGTGATAAACCAGAAACAGGATATCGACCAGATGACGCTACAGAAAAAGAGCACCACGCTGATGCCGGCAATACGTCGCCAGGCCATGATGATTAACGCAGCTGACAGAATAATAATGCCGAACATCGAGGCATCGATAAACTTCAGCAGAGGAAGCGACCGGAGGTAGAGGGGGTCGTCGGGCTTAAGCGAGACGTGGCGCAGCAGGATCATCACGGCGAAGCTGATGTTGACGAATGCCAGCCACGGCAGGTTCATCGCCAGCCCGTGCATGACCATCGCCTGACGCGTCGGCCAGGCAGCCCGCTCTGGCGTCGTTTTTTTTCTTTTTTCCATAAATGCTCTTTATCCTTTTCTGGGAGCAAGTGAGACAGGAACGGGCGGAGGAACCGTCCGAACATATCGCCGTTACGGTGTCACAATATTAAACCATAAGAGCTAACCCATACAGCCAAGTATGGCATCGCGTTGGGCGCTGTCACGACGGAACTTAAGACTAGCCGGCAGAAGGTGTTAAAGAATGGCTGGAGTAAGATAACGATAAGCAGGACGAGACAGTCAGCAAATAAAAAACCGGGCATTACGCCCGGTCTGTTTTTATTTCTGCTCGTCTTTTTTCCTGCCGAGTGTCGGCGTTTCGTCGAAGAAGTTCCACGGTTTGAGCAGGGTATGCACCCATTCCGTTGGCATGATTGGCCACTCTTCGGCGCGCGCGACGTGGGTTGTGCCGGTGGTCATCCAGACGACGTCATCCTGATCGTTTAGCGACTCGTTATCTTTGCTGTATTTGCCAAGCCCCGTATCGTGGGTTGAGCGGTTTGGGAATTTGCCCTCCGGGTACATCTCATCCGGATGGTAACGCGTCACCCACAGCTGTTTATCCATAAAGCTCAGGCGGTGATAGATCCACTCGTCCGGGGCGAACTTCGCGCCGGTCGCCACCGGGTGCGTCCCCCCGGCGTAAGGGATTATCTGATACGAAATTGGGTTCCCCATGCGGTTCTCTTTGCTGGTGTTGCTCAGCAGACGAATGGTGCCCGGGTCAAATTTCTGCGCCGCCTGCTGCTCGGTATCAATAGCGTACTGATTGATCTGCATGGTGCTGGTTCGCGGGCCGCCAGCGGTGTTCGGTTTCACTTGTGGATCCATTGCCACCAGCGTGTTGTTGATGCCATCCACATCCATATCGAGACGGAAGTTATAGATGTGCTGGTGGGTGGTCCCGACGATGTTGTGATCAATTAATGTGCCGTATCGGGTATCGTCTTTGGCAGTAGGGTCATGCATCGTTTTCGCCTGTACGCCTTTCACCGCCTCAATCCCCGTTGCACCGGCATCAATCCCGATGGTGCCATTTTCGTGGAATACCCAGTCGAAAATGTAGTCGTAGTTGCCAACGGTGCTCACCCAGCGAACCACCAGCTCGCGCCGCTCGGTACTGACGTTAGGCTGACCCATCTCCTGGTGTTTATATTCCGGTCCTGCGTAGCGTTCAAAAATGGCGATGGCGCGGGGGATCTCCATCGGCGCACCGGTGTAATCGGCAATGGTTTCATTGAGCATCACGGCGTTGGACGGCACGTCTTTGCCGCGCACCAGCGGAGAGGTCAGGGTGCCCATGCCGTAATCGCCGGAATCCAGATAGGCTTTGAAGTACCAGCCCACGTCAGGGTCACCGTAAGGGACGATCATCCCGCCCAGGGAGCCCTGATACATAATCTGGCGTTTTTTGCCGTTGTCATTGTAAGTGACGGTCGAAATCATTGGGCCCATGCGGGAATCCAGACTCAGATGGAAATCCCAGTTCTGCCAGTGAATCATATCGCCGGTAATGGTGTAGTTTTTGCCTTCCGGCTCAATGATGTCGAGCGGCTTTTTCGGCGTGTTAATGCGGTCACGTCCATCATACGGACGCGGCGTCATCGGCACCGGCACAACGGCACCTTCTTCAATCTTCTGGATCTTCTTCTGCTCAAGGTCGACCACTGCCACCAGGTTCTCAATCGGGTGCGCCCAGTAGTTGCCGTCGCCCACGTCCAGATAGCTCACCACTTTCAGCAGCCGGTCTTCCTGTTTCAGGCCATCTTTGCCGTCGAAATAGCCGACGGTCAGTGGCGTGGTGATCACTTTCTTCGTATCGGTAATGCCGCGCTTTTTCAGAATCTCGGCAAACTCTGCACTCTCGTTGATGATCTGCTGAACGGTCGCAAAATCATCCAGCAGCACCATGCCGTGGGCATCTTTAATGGCGTCCCAGCGCAGGATCTTTTTATCCTTCAGGTCCACCAGACTTTCAATAACGTGTTTCCCGTCCAGCATGGTGATGTTCGCCTGGCGGGGAGAGTCCACCGCCGTGCCGTTGAGCACAAAGTCCCACACTTTGGCTTTCTCGGGTTCGGCCAGGGCTATCTGGGTAAAGCGGGTGTTCGGTTTAAAATCCGCAGAGCCTTTCACAATCTCTACGGCTTGCTTAATTTCGTCAGCCGTTAGCGCATTTAACGGGTGAGGGCGTTTTTCAACCTGGAAGGTCTGGTCGAGACCAGACTGGAATACGTCGTTGATGAAGGTCTCGGAGATGAACGCTTTTTTGCCTTTCATGACCACCGGCACCTGCAGCGTGAGGGTTTTGCCGTTCACAATAGCGGTTTTCGCGCCGGGCTTGACCTTCACATATGCCCCGTCCTTCGCAAGGGTAAACATCTGTGCGTAATCATCCCACTGCACATCGGCGCCAAACGCCTGCAGCGTTTTGTCCATCGGGACCATATGCGCCTCACTGCCGTGTGCGAAAACAGGTGATTGCCAGGCGCAACACAGCGCAACGGCCATAGCCAGTGCCGTTCTACGGGCAGAAAAAGAAGAATTGCTTCCCATCGTAGACCTCATCTTGTTGTGTTTATTGTGTTGTGACAGCCTTATCCTGACAGGCGCCCGAGAAAAGCGTTTGCCTGCATCTGCCAGGTTATTTGTTGGTCTTGCCAGGTTAAAAAAAGACCGGGGCAATATCACACCCCGGTCAACGTGCGAGTGAGGAACGTGTCAGAAGTCGCCGTGCTGGCGCGCCACCAGCGTCAGGATGGAGTAGAGCGCGACCGCCTGCTGGTGCTGGTTAAAGATCTCAACGGCCCATTCGACCACGCCGGTTGGCTTCTCATCGGCGGTCCGTTGTTTCTTGAGCGTTTTACGTTTACAGGTGAGGCGCACCTGAATGGTATCGCCCGGCTTAACCGGTTCGATAAAGCGCAGGTTTTCCATGCCGTAGTTGGCAATCACCGGCCCAACGCCGGCATCAACAAACAGACCCGCCGCGGCAGAGATCAGGAAGTAACCGTGTACCACCCGTTCGCCAAAGATGGATTCTGCCGCGCCGATTTTGTCCATATGGGCGTAGAAGTGATCGCCGCTCAGGCAGGCAAAGTTAACGATATCGGCTTCCGTCAGGGTGCGGCGCGGGGTCAGCAGGCTGTCGCCCGGCTGCAGTTCTTCAAAGTATTTCCGGAACGGATGAACGCGATCTTCATGAACCGCAGCACCCCGTACCCACTGTTTGCCGATGGCGGCAAGCATGGTCGGGCTGCCCTGAATGGCGGTGCGCTGCAGATAGTGCTTCACCGCACGCAGTCCTCCCAGCTCTTCACCGCCACCTGCGCGGCCAGGACCGCCGTGCACCAGCTGCGGCAGCGGAGAGCCGTGTCCGGTGGACTCCCTGGCGGATTCGGCGTTAAGGATCTGAATTCGTCCGTGCGCCCGCGCCGCGCCGGCAATAAACTGGCGGGCGATAGCCGGGTCGGCGGTGACCAGCGTACCGGCCAGACTCCCGCCACCCGCCCGTGCCAGCTGCATCGCGTGGTCTGAATTGCGGGAGGGCATCAGCGTGGCGACCGGCCCGAAGGCTTCGGTGCAATGCACTGCGGGGGTTTCATCTGGCTGTGGGCAGAAAAGCAGCGTCGGCGGGAAGAATGCCCCCGCAGCCTTTCCGCCGAGTCTGACCTGGCAACCCGCCGCAATCAACAGATCGACTTTCTCCTGCACGTCCGCGCGTTGCTCGCCGTTCACCAGCGCGCCCATCTTCACCCCGTCCTCTGCCGGGTCGCCGACGACCACGTTTTGCAGCCGCGCGATCAGCGCCTGGCTGACGGCATCCATCCGATCCTGAGGCACAATTATGCGGCGGATGGCGGTACATTTTTGCCCTGCCTTGGCGGTCATTTCGCGTACCACTTCGCGAATAAACAGCGCGAATTCTGGCTGTTCCGGCGTCACATCCTCACCCAGAACGCAGCAGTTGAGGGAGTCGGCTTCCATGGTAAAGGGAATGGAGTTCGCCACGATATTCGGGTGAATGCGCAGGCTCTGGCCGGTGCTGGCGGAGCCGGTAAAGGTCACCACATCCTGGCTGTCGAGATGATTCAGCAGATCGCCCGCGCCGCCGCAGACAAGGCTGATAGCGCCGTCCGGCACCAGACCGCTCTCCACAATCGCTTTCACCATCGCCTGCGCGACCTGCGCGGTGGCGGTGGCGGGTTTGATAATGGCAGGCATCCCCGCAAGCCAGGTGGGCGCCAGTTTTTCCAGCATTCCCCAGCACGGGAAATTAAAGGCGTTGATATGGACCGCCACGCCCGATTTTGACGTCAGTACGTGACGCGCAGCAAAGCCGCCTTCCTTCGACAACGGGATCAGCTCATCTTCCGGCCAGAGTGTGTCATCAGGCAGCTCGCGGCTCCCGAGGCTGGCATAGGTGAACAGCGTCCCGATCCCACCCTCAATATCCACCCAGCTGTCCGCTCGGGTCGCCCCGGTCTGGGCAGACAGGGCATAGAACGTCTCTTTCTCACTAAGCAGATGTTTCGCCACCGCCTTCAGCATGGCGGCACGGTCGATAAAGGTCATGGCGCGCAGGGCTTCGCCGCCACGCGCGATCGCATAGCGACGTGCATCCGCCATGTCCAGCCCTTCGCTGGTCACGGACCACAGCGCTTCGCCACTGATGGCGTGATGGATAGTACGTTCGCGGCCCCGGCCAGACTGCCAGGCACCGGACAAGAAGCTGGCTAACTGCTGCATCGCTTATCTCCAAGTGTTACGTAATTTCACTATCAATAGTTTAATCATGAATCATAAAAAGCAAGCTGAGTTTTAATGAATTGTTAACATTGTGATCCAGCGTAATGAAGTGGAAGGCCGGAAGCCCTGTTGTGCAGGCCTTATGCAAAAAGCCTTGCGAGCACCATCACAAAATGGGGAAACATTTCTTGGGGTTATATTTAACCTTTGTGTAACTTTTAAGAAATGAAGTGATTCAGCATTTCACTTTAAGTGGTAAATAATCGAATCATAAAGGTGATGACGTGACGCAAGAACAACGCTTTGAGCAGCGCATAGCGCAGGAGACGGCGATTGAGCCTCAGGACTGGATGCCTGATGCCTATCGTAAGACGTTGATCCGCCAGATTGGTCAGCACGCGCACTCCGAAATTGTCGGCATGCTGCCGGAAGGAAACTGGATCACCCGCGCGCCGACGCTGCGCCGCAAAGCGATCCTGCTGGCGAAAGTGCAGGACGAAGCCGGGCACGGTTTGTACCTCTACAGCGCGGCCGAGACGCTGGGCTGCGCGCGGGAAGACATCTACCAGAAGATGCTCGACGGCAAGATGAAATACTCCTCCATTTTCAACTACCCGACCCTGAGCTGGGCGGATATCGGGGTGATCGGCTGGCTGGTGGACGGTGCGGCGATCGTCAACCAGGTGGCGCTCTGCCGTACCTCATATGGCCCCTATGCCCGCGCGATGGTGAAAATCTGTAAAGAAGAGAGTTTCCACCAGCGTCAGGGCTTTGAAGCCTGTATGGCGCTTGCGCAGGGGAGTGACGCCCAACGCCAGATGCTGCAGGACGCCATTAACCGCTTCTGGTGGCCCGCTCTGATGATGTTCGGCCCAAACGATGACAACTCGCCGAACAGCGCCCGCAGCCTCGCCTGGAAAATCAAACGCTTCGGCAATGACGAACTTCGCCAGCGCTTTGTCGACAACACGGTTCCGCAGGTAGAAATGCTGGGTATGACGGTTCCGGATCCTGACCTGCGTTTTGACGAAGAGAGCGGTCACTACCGCTTTGGCGAGATCGACTGGCACGAGTTTGATGAGGTCATTAACGGGCGCGGTATCTGTAACCACGAACGTCTGGCTGCCAAACGTAAAGCCTGGGAAGACGGGGCGTGGGTGCGTGAAGCCGCACTGGCGCACGCGGAAAAACAACACGCCCGCAAAGTGGCTTAAGAGGAAACACGATGAGCAATGTCTACTGGCCGCTGTACGAAGTGTTCGTACGCAGCAAACAAGGGTTGTCCCACCGCCATGTGGGAAGTCTTCATGCCGCCGACGATCGCATGGCGCTGGAAAATGCGCGTGATGCCTATACCCGTCGCAGTGAAGGCTGCTCTATCTGGGTGGTGAAGGCGAGCGAGATTGTCGCCTCTCAGCCGGAAGAGAGCGGCGAGTTCTTCGACCCGGCGGAAAGTAAGGTTTACCGCCATCCTACGTTTTACACCATCCCTGATGGCATCGAGCACATGTGAGGTCAGGGATGAAAACATTATCCGCATATGCCCTGCGTCTGGGCGACAACGGTCTGGTGCTCTCCCAGCGTCTGGGCGCCTGGTGTGGTCACGCGCCGGAGCTGGAAATCGATCTCGCGCTCGCCAACATCGGCCTCGACTTGCTGGGGCAGGCGCGCAATTTCCTGACCTATGCCGCAGAGCTGGAAGGTCAGGGCGATGAAGACACCCTGGCGTTTGGGCGTGATGAACGCCAGTTTCACAACGTGTTGCTGGTGGAACAGCCTAACGGCAGTTTCGCCGACACGCTCGCGCGCCAGTACTTTATGGATGCCTGGAACGTAGCGCTGTATGAACGCCTGACTCACAGCAGCGACAGCCAGCTTGCCGCCATAGCCGCGAAAGCCATTAAAGAGGCGCGCTACCACCTGCGCTTCAGTCGTGGCTGGCTGGTGCGTCTGGGGGACGGAACGGAAACATCTTCACAGCGTATGCAGCAGGCGGTCGACACCCTGTGGCGGTTTACGGCCGAGCTGTTTGAAGCCGATGACGTCGAGCTGGCGTTGATTGCCTCCGGCGTCGCGGTTGATCCGCGCGAGCTTCGTCAGCCGTGGGAGCAGGAAGTGTTTTCCGGTTTGCAGGAGGCCACCCTGAGCGTGCCGTCGGAAGTGGCGTATCGCACGGGGGGCAAGCGCGGGCTGCATACCGAACATCTCGGCCCAATGCTGGCAGAAATGCAGTATCTCCAGCGCGCCCATCCGGGTCAGCAGTGGTAAGTACGGAGGTGAAGATGCAGCGTTTTGCCGGGATTGCACCCGCGGAGATCCCTCAAATCTGGTCGCTGTTAAGCCAGATCCCGGACCCGGAAGTGCCGGTGTTAACCATCACCGATTTAGGCATGGTGCGTAGCGTATCGCCGCAGGGCGAAGGCTGGGTTATTGGCTTTACGCCAACCTATTCAGGCTGCCCGGCGACGGAACATTTGCTTGGCGCGATTCGCGAGGCGATGACCGCACACGGCTTTACGCCAGTGCATATTGTGCTGCAGCTCGAACCGGCCTGGACCACCGACTGGATGACGGCGGATGCGCGTGAACGCCTGCGCGCATATGGCATCAGCCCACCGGTGGGCCACAGCTGCCACGCGCATGCCCCGGCCGAGGTAAGTTGCCCACGCTGTGCCAGCACACATACCTCGCTTATCAGTGAATTTGGTTCGACGGCCTGCAAAGCGCTTTATCGCTGCAATGACTGCCGTGAGCCTTTCGACTATTTCAAATGTATTTGAGGTTGCCATGACAACGTTTCATTCATTAACAGTGGCAAAAGTGGAACCCGAAACCCGCGACGCGGTGACCATCACTTTCGCGGTACCGCAGGCGTTGCAGGACGCCTATCGCTTTCGTCCCGGACAACACCTGACCCTGAAAGCGAAGCTGGGTGAGGATGAGCTGCGTCGCTGCTACTCTATCTGCCGCAGTACCGCGCCGGGTGAGATCAGCGTAGCGGTGAAAGCCATCGAGGGCGGACGTTTTTCCCGCTATGCCCGGGATGAGATCAAACAGGGCATGGTGCTGGAGGTCATGGTGCCGCAGGGCCAGTTTGGTTACCAGCCGCGCGCCGACCGGGAAGGACACTATCTGGCCATTGCCGCGGGTTCAGGCATTACCCCAATGCTGGCCATCTTATCCGCCACGCTCGCCACCGAGCCGAACAGTCATTTCACCCTGATCTACGGCAACCGCAGCAGCCAGAGCATGATGTTTCGCGAGGCGCTTGCCGATCTGAAAGACAAATACCCGCAGCGTCTGCAGCTGGTCGCCATCTTCAGCCAGGAGGTACTCGACAGCGATCTGCTGCATGGACGTATCGACGGTGAGAAGCTGCAGGCGCTGGCGAAAACCCTGATCAACTTCCGCCAGTACGATGAAGCTTTTATTTGTGGCCCGTCCGCCATGATGGACGACGCGGAAGCGGCGCTGAAAGCGCTGGGGATGCCAGAGAAATCGATTCACCTTGAGCGTTTTAATACGCCAGGCTCGACCGGCAAACGCACGGTCAGCGTGCAGGCTGAAGGGCAGAAAGTCACCGTGCGTCAGGACGGTCGTGACCGGGAAATTACCCTCACGGCAAACGATGAAAGCATTCTTGATGCCGCCCTGCGTCAGGGCGCCGACCTGCCTTATGCCTGCAAGGGCGGCGTATGCGCGACCTGCAAATGCAAAGTGCTGCGTGGCAAAGTTGATATGGCGACGAACTACAGCCTTGAGCCGGATGAACTGGCGGCCGGGTATGTGTTGAGCTGTCAGTCGCTGCCGTTAACCGCTGACGTGATCGTCGATTTTGACTCCAGGGGGATGGCATGAGCGAACTGATGGTCACCCGTCATGGTCGTGTCCTGCAGCTGACGCTTAACCGTCCGGCGGCACGCAACGCGCTGAATAACGCCCTGTTAGAGCAGATTGCTGACGCGCTCGACGCCGCTGCGGCCGATCGCGATCTCTCCGTTTGCGTGATTTACGGCAACGCACGCTGCTTTGCTGCCGGCGCAGATCTCAACGAAATGGCGGAGAAAGACCTGCCTGCCACTCTGAACGATATCCGTCCCCAGCTGTGGGCCCGGATCAACGCCTTCAACAAACCCCTGATTGCCGCCGTCAACGGCTTCGCGCTGGGCGCGGGCTGCGAGCTTGCGCTGCTGTGCGACGTGGTGATTGCCGGGGATAACGCCCGTTTTGGTCTGCCGGAAATTACGCTCGGCATCATGCCCGGGGCGGGCGGTACGCAGCGCCTGATTCGTAGCGTGGGCAAATCGCTGGCCAGCAAAATGGTGCTGACCGGGGAGAGCATTACCGCGCAGCAGGCGCAGCGCGCCGGGCTGGTCAGCGATGTGTTCCCGGCTTCATTGACGCTGGAATATGCCCTGAAACAGGCGGCGCTGATGGCTCGACACTCACCGCTGGCGCTCCAGGCGGCAAAGCAGGCGCTGCGCCAGTCTCAGGAGGTTTCCCTGCAGGCCGGACTGGTCCAGGAGCGACAGCTGTTTACGCTGCTTTCAGCGACCGAAGACCGGCGAGAAGGCATCGACGCATTCTTACAGAAACGTACCCCCGACTTTAAAGGACGCTAATCGTGGAATTTATTCTCAGTCATGTAGAACAAGGCGTGATGACCCTGACGCTGAACCGTCCGGAGCGTCTGAACAGCTTTAACGACGTGATGCATCAGCAACTCGCTGAGTGCCTGAAGCAGGCCGAGCGCGATGACACCATCCGCTGTCTGCTTATTACCGGGGCGGGGCGCGGCTTCTGCGCGGGTCAGGATCTTAATGACCGCAACGTCGACCCTAACGGTCCGGCGCCGGATCTGGGAATGTCCGTGGAGACGTTCTACAACCCGCTGGTTCGCCGTCTTGCGACGTTGCCGAAACCGGTGATTTGCGCGGTCAACGGCGTGGCCGCCGGGGCCGGGGCCACGCTGGCACTGGGGTGTGACATGGTCATTGCCGCCCGTTCTGCCACCTTTGTGATGGCCTTCAGCAAGCTCGGATTAGTGCCGGACTGCGGGGGAACATGGTTCCTGCCGCGCGTCGCCGGGCGCGCCCGCGCAATGGGGCTGGCGTTACTCGGAGACAAACTCAGCGCCGAACAGGCACACGCCTGGGGGATGATCTGGCAGGTGGTGGATGACGAACACCTCTCCGCCACGGCCCAGCAGATGGCGCTGCACTTTGCTTCTCAGCCCACCTTTGGTCTGGGGCTGATTAAGCAGGCGATTAACGCGGCAGAGACCAACACCCTCGACGCCCAGCTTGACCTGGAGCGCGATTATCAACGTCTGGCCGGTCGCAGCGACGACTACCGGGAAGGGGTCAGCGCCTTCCTTGCCAAACGCGCACCGACATTCACGGGGAAATAAGATGGCGATCACGGTTCGTACTGTCGCCGTCATTGGAAGCGGCACGATGGGCGCGGGAATTGCGGAGGTCGCGGCGAGTCATGGGCATCAGGTTCTGATGTATGACATTGCTTCAGACGCGATTTCACGCGCGATTGACGGGATCCGCCAGCGTCTCGCCTCCCGGGTGACTCGCGGAAAACTTTCCGCCGATGCTGGCAGCCAGATTCTTGCCAGGCTGTTGCCGGTAACGGATATCGAAGCGCTCGCCGCGGCAGATCTGGTGATTGAAGCCGCGTCTGAGCGTATCGACGTCAAAAAAGCGCTGTTTGCGCAACTGGCTCAGATTTGCCCGCCGCAGACCTTGCTGACCAGCAATACCTCCTCCATTTCTGTTACGGCGATTGCGGCGGATGTTCACCATCCGGAACGCGTCGCGGGGCTGCATTTCTTTAATCCTGCACCGGTCATGAAGCTGGTCGAGGTGGTGAGCGGGCTGGCGACATCGCCCGAAGTGGCCGATGCGCTGTGCGAGCTGGCGCTGAACTGGGGGAAACAGCCCGTTCGCTGTCAGTCAACGCCAGGGTTCATCGTCAACCGCGTTGCGCGTCCGTTCTATTCTGAAGCCTGGCGCGCCCTGGAAGAGCAGGTCGCCGCGCCAGAAGTGATTGATGCCGCCCTGCGCGACGGCGGCGGTTTCCCGATGGGACCGCTGGAGCTGACCGACATGATTGGTCAGGACGTCAACTTTGCGGTGACCTGTTCCGTGTTCAATGCCTTCTGGCAGGAACGTCGTTTCCTGCCGTCGCTGGTGCAGCAGGAACTGGTGCTGGCGGGGCGACTGGGCAAAAAAAGCGGGAAGGGCGTTTACGACTGGCACGGTGAGAAACCGTCTGTGCCGTGGCTTGACGCAGTAAACGACAGCTTTACACCCATGCGCGTGCAGCGAAGAGGTGACGGTGTCACGGAAATAGATGAGCTCCTGTTGATTGAAACCCAGGGGGAGACCGCTCAGGCGCTGGCCCGGCGTTTTAACTGTCCGGTCGTGGTGATTGACCGCATCGAACGCGACGTGGCGGTGATCGCAGCCGCATCGGATAACCCGCATACCGCCACGCAAAAAGCCGTCTGGTACCTGCAGCAGCAGGGACACCGGGTACTGCGCATTGCCGATTACCCCGGCCTGCTGGTCTGGCGGACGGTGGCGATGATCGCCAACGAAGCGCTGGATGCGCTGCAAAAAGGGGTGGCCAGCGAGAAGGATATCGACACTGCCATGCGCCTCGGCGTGAATTACCCGAACGGGCCCATTGCCTGGGGTGAGCGTCTGGGCTGGCAACGGCTGTTAACGCTGCTTGAAAATTTGCAACGCCATTACGGCGAAGAACGCTATCGCCCTTGTTCACTGCTGCGCCAGCGTGCGCTTCTGGAGAGTAGCTATGAGTCATAACGCCTGGCATAACGCCCGCACCATGTATGAACAGGACGCCTGCGCCCAGGCGCTGGGGATCGACATCATCGACATGGACGATGGCTACGCGGTAGTGACGATGACCATCACCCCACAGATGCTCAACGGCCACAAAACCTGCCACGGAGGACAGCTGTTTTCACTGGCCGATACCGCCTTTGCCTACGCCTGCAACAGCCAGGGGCTGGCGGCAGTGGCGTCAGGCTGTTCAATCGATTTTCTGCGCCCGGGGTTTGCCGGCGACACGCTGACCGCCACCGCGCGGGTTAAGCATCAGGGCAAACTGACCGGCGTGTATGACATTGAAATTCAGAACCAACAACAGAAAACCGTTGCCCTGTTTCGCGGAAAATCTCACCGCATCGGCGGCAGTGTGACAGGAGAAGCCTGATGCGTGACGCTTTTATTTGTGATGGCGTTCGAACCCCGGTGGGGCGCTATGGCGGGGCGCTGGCCAGCGTTCGCGCCGACGATCTCGGCGCGGTGCCGCTGCGTGCGCTGCTGGCCCGTTATCCGCAGCTCGACCTCGAGCGGATTGATGATGTGATCTTCGGCTGCGCCAACCAGGCGGGGGAAGATAACCGCAACGTGGCGCGTATGTCGCTGCTGCTGGCCGGACTGCCTCAGACGGTCTCGGGCACCACGCTGAACCGCCTGTGCGGTTCGGGTCTGGACGCGATTGGCTTTGCCGCGCGGGCAATCAGGGCGGGTGATGGCGACATGCTGCTTGCAGGCGGCGTCGAGTCAATGTCCCGGGCGCCGTTTGTGATGGGTAAAGCCACGGCGGCGTTCCAGCGTCAGGCGGAGATTTTCGACACCACCCTTGGCTGGCGATTTGTGAATCCGCTCATGCATCAGCAATTCGGAACTGACAGCATGCCGGAAACGGCAGAGAATGTAGCTGAATTGTTAAATATCAGCCGGGACGATCAGGATGCTTTCGCGCTGCGCAGCCAGCAGCGTACTGCTCAGGCACAGCAGAACGGCATTCTGGCGCAGGAGATTGTGCCGGTGCAGGTGCCCGGCAAAAAAGGAACGGTTACGGAAGTTTCGGTAGATGAGCATCCCCGTGCTGATACCACGCTTGAACAACTTGCCGCGCTGAAAACACCGTTTCGCAAGAACGGTGTCGTGACGGCGGGTAACGCCTCCGGAGTAAACGATGGCGCTGCGGCGCTGATTATCGCCAGCGAGTCGATGGCGCACGCGCAAGGGCTTGTCCCGCGCACGCGGATCGTGGCGATGGCTACCGCTGGCGTGGAGCCACGTCTGATGGGCTTAGGACCGGTGCCAGCCACCCGCAAAGTGCTGGAACGTGCCGGGCTCAACATCAACGATATGGACGTGATTGAGCTTAACGAAGCTTTCGCTTCTCAGGCGCTGGGCGTGTTACGTCAGCTGGGATTGCCGGATGACGCTGAACACGTTAACCCGAACGGAGGGGCCATTGCGTTGGGCCACCCGCTGGGCATGAGTGGTGCCAGGCTGGCGCTGGCCGCGAGCAATGAATTGCATCGACGCAACGGGCGCTATGCGCTGTGTACGATGTGCATCGGTGTGGGTCAGGGCATTGCCATGATCCTTGAGCGTGTTTGAGCGAATAACAGTGTGAGTACCCTACAATGACAAATACAACAAAGCTTGATCCGATCGAAACGGCCTCCATTGACGAATTACAGGCGCTGCAAACCGAGCGTCTGAAATGGACGCTGCATCACGCCTATAACAACGTTCCGATGTACAAACGCAAGTTTGACGCCGCGGGCGTTCACCCTGACGATTTTAAAACGCTGGAAGACATCCGTAAGTTTCCGTGCACCACCAAGCAGGACCTGCGTGATAACTATCCGTTCGATACCTTTGCCGTACCGATGGAGCAGGTGGTGCGTATTCACGCCTCTTCCGGCACCACCGGAAAGCCGACCGTCGTCGGTTATACCCAGCATGACATCGACAACTGGGCTAATCTGGTGGCCCGTTCTCTGCGCGCCGCGGGCGGCAGTGCGAAAGACAAAATTCATGTGGCCTATGGGTATGGCCTGTTTACCGGAGGGCTGGGCGCGCACTATGGCGCAGAGCGTTTAGGGGCGACCGTTATCCCGATGTCCGGCGGTCAGACGGAGAAACAGGCGCAGCTGATCCGCGATTTCCAGCCGGATATGATCATGGTGACGCCATCCTACTGCCTCAATCTGATCGAAGAGCTGGAACGTCAGATGGGAGGCGATGCCAGCGCCTGCTCCCTGCGTGTGGGGGTGTTTGGCGCAGAGCCGTGGACGCAGGCCATGCGCCGCGAAATCGAGAAACGTCTGGGGATCACCGCGCTGGATATCTATGGGCTTTCCGAGGTCATGGGGCCAGGCGTGGCGATGGAGTGTATCGAAACCGCCGACGGTCCGACCATCTGGGAAGATCATTTCTATCCGGAGATCGTCAACCCGAATGACGGCACGCCGCTTAATGATGGCGAGCAGGGCGAACTGCTGTTCACCACGCTGACCAAGGAGGCGCTGCCGGTGATTCGTTATCGCACCCGCGACCTGACGCGCCTGCTTCCTGGGACCGCCCGCACCATGCGTCGTATGGACAGGATCAGCGGTCGCAGTGACGATATGCTCATCATCCGCGGCGTCAACGTCTTCCCGTCCCAGCTGGAAGAGGAGATCGTGAAGTTCGAACACCTCTCCCCGCACTACCAGCTGGAGGTCAACCGCCGCGGTCATCTTGATTCACTTTCCGTGAAGGTGGAGCTCAAAGAGAGCAGTCTGACCCTGACCCACGAGCAGCGCTGCCAGGTGTGCCATCAGCTGCGCCATCGGATTAAATCGATGGTCGGGATCTCCACCGACGTGATGATTGTCAACTGCGGCAGTATCCCACGCTCAGAGGGCAAAGCCTGTCGGGTGTTTGATTTGCGTAAAGTTGCGGCTAACGGTTGAGTTTCCCTCACCCCCTCATCCTAACCTTCTCCCCGGAGGGGAGAAGGGACGTTGTCTCCCTCTCCCTTTGGGAGAGGGCCGGGGTGAGGGGAATATGCTATGATTCATCCAGACCAAAAATAACAACAGAATGAATCACATGAATAAACTCGATGCCTTTATCCAGCACGCGGTTAGCTCGGTTCCCGTTAGCGGAACGTCGCTTATCTCCTCATTATACGGTGACGCACTTTCCCATCGGGGCGGTGAAATCTGGCTCGGGAGCCTGGCGGCGCTGCTCGAAGGGATGGGGTTTGGCGAGCGCTTTGTGCGCACTGCGCTGTTTCGTCTTAATAAAGAGGGCTGGCTGGATGTGTCGCGCATCGGACGACGCAGCTTTTACCGGCTGAGCGACAAAGGGCTGCGTTTGACCCGCCGCGCGGAGAGTAAAATCTACCGCGCAGAACTCCCGGCATGGGACGGTAAGTGGCTGTTGCTGCTCTCGGAAGGCCTGGATAAAACCACCCTTGCTGACGTCAAAAAGCAGCTGATTTGGCAGGGTTTTGGCACCCTGGCTCCCAGCCTGATGGCCTCCCCGTCGCAGCATCTGGCGGATGTGCAGTCGCTTTTACACGACGCAGGCGTGGCGGAAAACGTCATCTTCTTCGAGGCCCATTCGCCGCTGGCGCTGTCCCGCGCGGCGCTGCGTGCCCGGGTCGAGGAGTGCTGGCAGTTGACCGAACAGAACGCGATGTACGAGACGTTTATCCACTCGTTCCGTCCTCTTCTGCCGCTGCTGAAAGAGGCCGCGCCGGACGAATTAACGCCGGAACGCTGCTTCCAGATCCAGCTGTTGCTGATCCATTTTTACCGTCGCGTGGTGCTGAAAGACCCGCTGTTGCCGGAGGAGTTATTGCCTGCACACTGGGCCGGACAAAGTGCGCGACAGCTGTGCATTAATATTTATCAGCGTGTGGCACCAGGGGCGCTGGCGTTTGTCAGCGAGAAAGGTGAAACCTCCGTCGGCGAACTGCCTGTGCCCGGCACGCTCTACTATCAACGCTTTGGTGGTCTTACTATCGTATAAGGAGTGGAGATGCCCGTTTATCAAATTGACGGTCTGACACCGGTGGTGCCTGATGAGAGCTACGTTCACCCGACGGCGGTGCTCATCGGCGACGTGATCCTGGGCAAAGGCGTGTATGTTGGCCCGAATGCCAGCCTGCGCGGCGATTTTGGCCGGATTGTGGTGAAAGACGGCGCGAACATTCAGGATAACTGCGTCATGCACGGTTTCCCGGAGCAGGACACGGTGGTGGAAGAGGACGGCCATATCGGCCACAGCGCGATTCTGCACGGCTGTATTATCCGCCGTAACGCCCTGGTAGGGATGAACGCAGTGGTCATGGACGGCGCGGTGATTGGCGAAAACAGCATTGTCGGCGCGGCGGCCTTTGTGAAAGCGAAAGCGGAGATGCCCGCCAACCATTTGATCATTGGCAGTCCGGCAAAAGCGATTCGTGTGCTGAGTGAGCAGGAAATTGCCTGGAAGAAGCAAGGCACGCGTGAGTATCAGGTGCTGGTGGATCGCTGCAAGCTGACCCTGCATCAGGTCGAACCCCTGCGCGAAGTGGAGCCCGGTCGAAAACGTCTGGAGTTTGACGAGGATCTGCGACCAAAATCGGCGTCATGAAGGGGCGCGCACCTGCGGAAGTAAAGCAGCGCATCGAAAAAGGCCCCGTCAGGGGCCTGTGCATGTTTACGCTGGCCTGATGCGTTGCGCGAAATCAGAACCGGTATTGCAGACCGGCGGTAACGGTATAGTTTTTGTTGGAAATGCCCGCCGCATCACCGCCAATTGACCCGGATTCGCCCGTGTTAGTATCAATAATCTGCGTGCCGCCTTTGCCCTCTTTGTAACGGCTATACGCGAACTCGGCAAAAACTTTGGCGTGTGGCGTGACGTAATATCCTGCATCCACTGACGCACCATAATAGCGAGAGTCTGAGGTTTTCTCGCGGAAGGTCAGGTCGCGCATATAGTGCTCGTCGTTATCATGAGCGCGCACCCAGTCACTGAATTTAAACAGGCCATTAAATTCGAAATTATTAATACGATACTGCCCCACAAGCCCAATATAAGGCATTGAGAAGCGCTGGCTATAACCAATGCCGCGTTCGCCCGCCGGGAAATTCCCCGTGTTGGTACCGTTATCATAATTATAAGAGCCACCGGTGGCCGTCCAGCTAAAACGGGTTTCCTGATAACCGGCAGTCACGCCCGCTTTATAGCTTTCGCCCTGCAATATCCAGCCTTTTACATTGAGATCGTATTCATTGGCATAATTGACGTTAGTTGCCGGATGCGTCGAATGATCTGTCCAGCTGGATTGTCTTTCGTTCATCCAGTCATAGTCATCCATATGACCCGAGCCGGATGCCAGCGAGGTCCAGCCGCGTGCGTTCAGGGTCAGGAAAGGGTACGCATCCCAGGAAATATCGCCTTTCAGGATGGCGACGTTTTTAATTTTCCAGTCCAGCTGGCTGATTTTTCTGCCTGTGACGTCGTCATACACCATTTCATGGGATTTCCCGCTGAGCATCCCGCCCGAGGCTGAAACGGTGACGCTGTCAGGTGAGAAATTCGGCGTAAATTGCGTTTCCCCTGCGTATACTGTGCCTGAAAAGGCGGCCATCATCGTCAGTAAAAGCGTATTTCTTGTCATTTTTATGTCCCTAATTAAAATTTAATAATTACCTTGCAATTAAATTTTAAAAGCCACACAAATAACAATCAACTGCCAGTTTTAGTCATTATTCGCATTTGCGTTGTGTATTCCTTTCACAAGAAACGTCCCTCACCGAGATAATATTGCCGTCCCGCCTCCGACAATTAGCGTGAATATCTTTAGCAGGATATTAATCAAAGTACGGTTTTAAAATGACTTCCGTCCAGTGCATAAAAGCTCTGACACGCTGCGATAAATTACGCCGATGGGCGACCACGAAAGCGGCATTAAGCGGTTCAGGAGGCAAATGGGGAAGCACTTCAACCAGCGCGCCGCGCTGGATATGGGGCGCCAGCGCGGAATACCCGCCCTGAATTAAGCCCAGACCCGCCAGCCCGGCTTCATGATAGGCCGGTACGCTGTTGACCCGTGCGGCGCCGGGTAACATGACGGACCGGTAGCCATCACCGTCCGGGTACTGCCAGCCATCAGGCCTGGCACCAAAATTTCGCATGTAATGCACCATACGGTGTCCCTGACGAAGCAGGTCGTCAATCGTCTCGGGCACCCCGACGCGCTCCAGATAGCGTGGGCTGGCGGCGTTAATCATCCGTAACTGACCCAGCGGTCGGGCAATGAGGGTCTCATCAACAATGGGCCCAAAACGAATGACGCAGTCAAAGCCTTCCTGAACCAGATCGACTCGCCGGTCTGTGCTTGAAAGTTCTATTTCAAGTTCAGGATGCGCGTCCAGCAGTTGTGGCAGGGCGGGAATCACTACGCTTTGGGCCAACACTGCTGGCATATCGACGCGTAAACGTCCCCGCAGTGACATGCCGCCAGGCGCAAACATGGACTGGAGATCTTCTGCATCTGACAACAAATCCCGGGCGCGGGAATAAAAAGCCCGACCGTCTTCGGTCAGCTGTACCGCGCGGGTAGTCCGGTGCAACAGCGTCGTCCCGAGGTCATGCTCAAGCTCACGTACGACCGTTGAAACACGGCCTTTCTTAATGCCCAGGCTCTCCGCCGCCTGAGTAAAGCTCTGCATTTCTGCGACGCGCGCAAAAATAGTCAGTGCATGCAGGTTTTTCATTGTTCACCTTCCGGGTAACAGTGCGTTATTTTTTGGGTGATTTATTCCCTTATTGATGACTAATAGAGTGTCTTCATACCGCGTAACGCTGTCAAACAGGTTGATGCGTTTTACACCACCGGCAACAGTCCTCAGGAAGGATAAAGAAGATGAATAAAGGTTATTTAATCGCCCACGTGACCGTCACAGATCCTGCTGCCTATGCAGAATATGCGAACGCTGCCGGGGAAGCGCTGCAGGGGTTCAACTCCCGGGTCATCGTCTGGTCCGGGGAATATGAAAATCTCGAAGGGGAGGCGCATGAACGCCACGTCGTTTTAGAGTTTGATTCGTATGCTGAGGCCAAACGTTTTTATAACAGTCCCGGGTACGTGGCCGCCAGAAAGCTGCGCGCGGGGGCGGCAACCGGGACATTTGTTGTGGTTGAAGGGGCTTAATCCTGCGCCAGCGGCAGGAAGGCGTCAGCAAATATGTCCGGCTCATACCCGGCTGAGGTAAAGAGATGATGACGTGATTCATCAATGGCCTCGCGAAGGCGGGTGATGTCGACCCCCAGCACGTTGCCGTCTTGCTTCACGATTCGTCCGGCAATCATGACGGTATGGATGTTGCTGCGCTCTGCCGCATGGACCACCGTGCCAAATGCATTGCCGGACGGATAGAGGTTGAGATCGCCGGCGTTAATAAGCACCAGGTCGGCCTGTTTACCCGGCGTCAGGCTGCCGATGCTCTCCTGTAACCCTGCACAGGCCGCACCATCGACGGTGGCTGCTTTCAGGAGCTGTTGGGTATGAAGCGTATTTACGGTGTGCGCTGAACCACAGCAGCGCTGCTGATGCATGCCCATGACGCGCTGGAGGTAAAAAGCCACGCGCATTTCCATAAACATGTCGCCGCTGTACGACGTTTCATTGTCTACGCTGAGGCCGGGGCTGATGCCGTGGCGCAGCGCGGACTGAAGGGCAAACATGCCGTCTTCAATCCCATAGTGCGCATCGGAACGGGGGCAGACGTTCACGCGCACGCCCGCGTCCCGCAGGATTTTCCATCCGTCGTCCGGCAGTGCGGTGCAGTGATTAAAAATATTGTCCGGTCCCAGAAGCCCCTGTTGATGCAGTGCCTCAAGCTGCGACGCCATTTCACCCCCAAAGAATTCGGTCACGATTGGCAACCCCAGCCTGCGGGCCTCCAGCCATCTCTCCGGCTCCAGCTGGGCCATGACTGCCAGCGAAACAAGACTCTCAGGATTATTCTGGAAATACTTTTCTTGCAGGCGCTGCCAGTTACCGGGCCAGTGCGCGCGGTCCCATTCTCCGGACACCGGTGCACCGGAAGCGTGTACGGCGCGGATCCCCGCATCCAGCAGGGCCTCAACGGCCGCGTCCGAATGCGCAGCGGTGCGGCTGTTATGGGAATTATCAATCACCGTGGTGATACCGGCATCAATACACCCCAGGGCGGTGAGCAGGTTGCCGATATAAATATCGGCAGGGCGATAATACCTGGCGAATGAGAAGTGCGTGGCGTTGCAGTAATCTTCAAGCGTTTTGGCGTCGGGGTTAATGCGGCGCAGTTGTCCCTCCCAGGCATGGCGATGGGTATCCACCAGGCCCGGCATGGCAATCATATGTGTGGCATCTATTATGCGGGCGCCTTCTGCTGCCAGATTTTCACCAATGGCGACGATCTTTGCGCCTTCGATAAAGATATCTCCGCGCTCAAAATTACCCACCCTGTCATCCATGCTGAGCAGGGTTGCGCCCTTAATCAACGTGGCGGGTGGAGTTATGCTTTGATTGTTAATCATATTTCTCAGGTAATCGCTCATCTTCTTGTCCTTTGTCTCTTCATGGGTGAGAAATTACGCGACCCGATTACGGCGAAAAAGATGCTTAACGTGTTTTCATTATTCATAATCTACGAAGAATAATGTGAGCGACGGTCGGGGGAGAAAAGATGGATCGTATTCAGGCAATGCAGATCTTCATGCGGGTAGCGCAGGCCGGAAGCTTTGTCCGCGCAGCCGAAACGCTTTCTCTGCCTTCGTCAACGGTCACCAGCAGCATAAAAAATCTGGAGAATTACCTCCAGGTGCGCCTGCTTAACAGAACGACAAGGCGGGTGAGCCTCACCGCTGAAGGTGTGCAGTATCTGGCGCAATGCCAGGAAATACTGGCGTTAATCGAGCATGCGGAAACGAGCCTGACGGCGTCAGTCCGGCGCCCGCAGGGACGCTTGCGGGTGGATATGCCGGGCGGGATCGCGGATTTCATCGTGATGCCTCACCTGAAAGATTTTTACCGGCTTTATCCGGATATCTACCTGATGTTGGGCGTCAACGATCGGCAGGTTGATCTGGTGCAGGAGGGGGTGGACTGTGTGATCCGAACGGGTGATCTGAATAGCTCGACTCTTGTTGCCCGTCCTCTGGGCCGGTTTCGCTGGGTGACCTGTGCCTCACCGGACTATCTCAGGAAGTTCGGTACTCCCCGCTCGCCAGACGACTTATCACAGCATCGGGCGATACACTATTTTTCCGATCAGACCCGACGGGCGGATGCGTTACGCTTTGTCCGCGGGACTGAGACCGTCTCCATCCCTGTCCGCGGCGAAGCGGCCGTAAATGCCACCGGGCTTTATATCAACATGTGCCTTGAAGGTTTCGGGCTGGCGCAGCTGGCTGAGAGTATTGTCTCAGCGCATCTGCGGGAGGGAAGGCTGGTTGAGGTTCTGGCTGACTGGCAACCGCCTTCGGTGCCCGTTACGTTGCTTTATCCCCATCAGCGTTTTCTCTCTCCCGCAGTGCGTGCCTTTGCAGACTGGATTGCCGGGCTTATCCCGGACGCCAGCCCGGCACCGTCAGGCGGCGGGCTTGATCCGAAACCAGATCGCATACATCGCAGGCAGGAAGACGAGGGTAATAATGGTTCCCCCTAGCGTTCCGCCAATCAGCGTGTAGGCCAGCGTTCCCCAGAACACGGAGTGTGTCAGGGGAATGAACGCCAGCACGGCGGCCATGGCCGTCAGTAAGACCGGCCTCGCGCGCTGTACGGTCGCCTCAACCACGGCATGGAACGGATCGAGACCGTCCTTCTGGTTGTGATCGATTTGACCAATGAGTATCAGCGTATTTCGCATCAGGATCCCCGAAAGCGCGATCAGGCCGACGAGGGCATTGATGCCAAATGGCTGATTGAAAAGCAGCAGCGTAGGAACCACACCAATAAGCCCCAGCGGTGCGGTCAGGAATACCATGACCATGGCCGAGAGTGAACGCACCTGCAGAATAATTATCAGCAGCGTCAGGGCAATCATGATGGGGAACAGCGGGGCCATGGCCTGGGTGGCTTTGCCGGATTCCTCAATCGATCCCGCCATTTCGATGCGATAGCCAGGTGGAAGCGAATCAATAATGGGTTGCAGCTGTTTCATGATGGCGGTTGACACATCCGGGGGCTGAAGGTTTTCGGCAATGTCTCCCCGCACGGTAATCGTGGGCGTACGATCGCGACGGCGCAACAGCGGATCTTCCATTCGGATCTCAATCTCCCCGATTTGTGACAGCGGAACGCGTTGCCCGGCGTTACCCACCAGGGTAAAGCCCTCTATCTTCGCCGGATCAAGGCGGATATCACCCGCGGCGCGCCCCGTAACCTGTACCGAGCGAATATCTTCCCGCACGGAGGTGATGGGAACGCCCGACAGCAGGAACTGAAGCTGCTGGGCAACGGCGTTCGACGTTAAACCGGTAGCCTGCAGGCGGTTCTGATCGAGGGTGAAATGCAGGGTCGGTACGCGTGAACCCCAGTCGGTATTGACGGTTCTCATCATCGGGCTGGCCTGCAGCACACCTTTAACGTTATCTGCAATGTCACGCAGTTTATTGACATCCGGTCCCATTACTCGCCAGGCGACCGGGAAGGGAGAATAAGGCCCGAACACCAGCTGCGTGACCCGCACGCGTGCCTCCGGAGCCAGCCCGCGGGCTACCGCTTCGCGAAGGCGGAACTTAAGCGCCTCGCGTGACTTCTCGCTGTCCGTCATGACGACAACCTTCGCGAAAGAGGGATCGGGCAACTCAGGGGCCATCGCCAGATAAAAGCGCGGCGAACCCTGGCCAATGTAGGCGGTGACGATGCTGGCTTCAGGCTGTTTGCGCAGCCACGCTTCGATTTTCGCGGTGGCGGCGCTGGTTTGCTCAATCGATGTGCCATACGGCATCTGCACTTCCACCAGCACCTCGGGGCGGTCGGACGTCGGGAAAAACTGTTTCTTAACCAGCCCCATCCCCAGTACTGCGAGGGTGAAGATGGCCACGACGGACGCGGCGACGATCCATTTTCGGGCGATCACGCGGCTCAGGGTATGACGAAAACGGTTATAGCGCGGGGTGTCATAGATGGCGGCATGACCGCCTTCGACTTTTGCGATGTCCGGCAGAATTTTGACGCCCAGATAAGGGGTGAACACCACCGCCACAAACCACGAAGCTATCAGGGCGAGGCCGACTACCCAGAACATATTGCTGGTGTACTCCCCGGCGGTTGACTGCGCAAAACCATTCGGCATAAACCCGATGGCTGTCACCAGGGTTCCGGCCAGCATTGGCGCGGCGGTATGGCTCCAGGCGTAGGCGGAGGCTTTGATTCTGTCGTAGCCTTCCTCCATTTTTACCACCATCATTTCGATGGCGATAATGGCATCATCAACCAGTAAGCCGAGGGCAAGAATAAGGGAGCCCAGGGTAACGCGGTCGAAGTTTATACCGGAGGCTTCCATCACGACAAAAACGACCGCCAGCGTCAGCGGCACTGCCGCCGCGACAACGATGCCCACGCGCCACCCCATACTGACAAAACACACCACCATCACCACCAGCAGGGCGACGAAGAACTTGATCATAAACTCATCGACCGACGAGCGGATATTCACCGACTGATCGGTGACTTTCGTCAGGGTCATCCCCAGAGGCATATTGGCATTGATGTTTGCCGTTTCAGCATCCAGCGCTTTACCCAGCGCCAGGCCGTTCCAGCCTTCACGCATGACAATACCGAGCAGGAGGGTGGGTTCTTGCTGGTTACGGATCTGCAGGGTCGGTGGGTCCTCATAGCCCCGTTCAACCGTTGCCACGTCGGACAGCCGGAGCGTTTTGCCCTGTGCGATCAGGGGCGTATCGCGGATCTTCTGCAATTTATCGAAAGCGCCGTCGAGGCGGATAAAGATTTGCGCCCCGCGCGTTTCAATCGAGCCCGCCGCGGTTAATGCGTTCTGGCTGTTGAGCGTGGTGAAAATATCCTGCGGCGAGAGTCCCAGTGTTGCCAGACGGTCATGCGAGAAGGAGATGTAAATCCGCTCGGCCTGTTCCCCGATGATGTTCACTTTCTTTACGCCCGGAACGTGCAAAAGCTGCTGGCGCAGGGCTTCGGCGTCACGCACTAACAGACGCTGTGGTTCGCCTTTCGCTTTCAGTGCAAAAAGGGCAAAGGTGACATCGGAAAACTCATCATTGATCATCGGCCCCATGACGCCTGCCGGAAGGTTTTTGGTTTCATCCCCCAGTTTCTTTCGCGCCTGGTAAAACTCTTCCTGAACCTGAGAAGGCGGGGTTTTGTCCTGCAATGACAACGTGATAAACGCCATACCGGGGCGGGTATACGTTTCCGTACGGTCATACCATTTGAGTTCCTGCAGACGTTTTTCCAGCGGCTCGGCGACCTGATCCTGAATTTCCTGTGCGGTTGCCCCGGGCCAGACGGTGATAACCGTCATTTGCTTAACCGTGAAGGGGGGATCTTCCGCGCGGCCAAGGCCAAAAAACGAGAAAATACCGGCAAGGGTAACCAGAATAATCAAGAACAGCGTGACCGAGCGCTCGCGTACCGCAAGCGCTGACAGGTTGAAACGACCTCCACTCATGGTGTCATCCCCGCCTGAGTGGCATCGCGCTGTTCCGCCAGCCGGACCGCTTCGCCTTCGTGCAGAAGATGGACGCCTAACGCAACAATCTTCTCTCCGGGCTGCACGCCGCCGGTCACTCTGGCGATATCATCCCCTACGCTAAGCACCCTGACAGGCTGCCAGACGACTTTTGTCGGCTGAGCGGAAATACGCCAGACGCCAGGCCCTTTCCCCGCATCGTAGAGAGACGCCAGGGGAACCTGCATCACGCGGCTGTCGCCTTTGCCGTGTTCGATGCTCAGCGTCACGGTCGCCCCCAGCGGCGCGTTCGCCAGCGCGCCATCCAGCACGTATCGGGCCTCAAAGGTACGGGTGGTCGCATCGGCTGAATCAGACAGCAGGCGCAGCTTCGCGCTAACGGGCTGCTTTTCGTTACCGTAGAGCGTTGCCAGAGCTGTACTTCCCACGGCAGGGCGCAGGGTTTCCGGCAACTGGACCAGCGCCTCGCGCTGCCCTGCACGGGCCAGACGGATCACCGCCTGCCCGGCGCTGACCACCTGTCCAGGCTCGGCAAGCGTCTCCATCACCACGCCGTCTGAATCGGCAAGTAGCACGGCATAACCGGTGGCGTTTTGCGCCACGCCTGCCTGTGCCCGGGCAGCGCTGAGCTCCGCTCTGGCGCTGTCGGCTGCGGCTTTAATCTGGTCGTACTCTGACGCCGACACTGCACCGGATGCCACAAGGCCGCGATAACGCGCCTCATCGCTGGACGCTTTACGTGCGCGCGCCTGGGCAGCATCCACCGCTCGCTGCTGGGCCTGCGCCTGTAATTTCAGATCAACAGGATCCAGACGCATTAAAGGCTGGCCCTGCTTAACGGTTTGACCCGTATCGACAAGACGTTCGAGAATTTTGCCCTGCACCCTGAAGCCTAAATCACTTTGCGTTCTTGCCACCACCACGCCGGTAAAGGCGCGTGACGTCTCGTTCGCAGGGATCACGGACGCAAACCTGACAAGCGGTGGCTGCGTGCGCGGATCGTCACTGGCGTGGTTATCGCCGCATGCCACCAGGGCAAACGGCAGGAGGCATACGGCAAGGCGGGCTGAATGAAGCCTGAGCATGGGAACCCTTATTACATTAACAGGACGGTATCCGCATTCTCATTCTAGTGACCAATAAAGTCAATGGTCACTAATCAGGGGGCCAGGCTTCGCAAAATCAGAGAGGAGAGGACAACCGCCGCGGTCGGGGCGGCTTCGAGGTTGTACTGCAGCTGAACAGGGTTAATGAAAGGGCACATCACCATATAGATCGCCAGTGTAGCTTCGTCCAGAGGGGTTTTTCTCTCGAACTCACCGGCTTTTCTGCCCTCGACAACAATGCTCTCAATCAGCTTCAGCAGACGTTCTGAATACCTTTCGGTTGAAGGCCACTTGTCCCGCGCGGCAACGGCGGCGATGTCGTAGAGTTTACGCTCATGGAAAAACAGTTCACTTCCCGCCTCGGTGAGCGCCCTGAACAGACGACGCAGCTTTTCGCTGGCGGATGGCGCATCAGCGATGGCTGCATTGACCGCCGCCATGATCATATCAAGACGGTTCGCGCAGATGACCTCGCCGATTGCCTGCTTGGAATCAAAAAATTTATAGATATAGGCTTTTGAAAAACCGATGGCTTTGGCAAGTTCGGCGACGGTGGTTTTTTCATAGCCGTAATGGCCGAAATGCTCATACGCAGCGTCGACGATTTGCTCTCGGACCGTGTGATCGAGTGGACCACGTGTGGATGGGGTGTTCATGTCTTTAGTCATTATTTCAGCTTAGCGTGACAGGCTCCGATTGACAACGTGTGACCATTTGGTAATTGGGTCACATGGTTGAGTGGGCAGATGGCACATGCACAGTCGTCTGTGGAACCCGAGGGATAATACTCGTTAGCCCTGAGCCGTTAAGACTGCATCATCAACCAGGTCGGCTAAGTGTATCACTGTTTTTCGCGGGATATTGTCAGTCTTTGCGAGAGATTGCGCGCGTTTCAGTGCAATTGCGCGGCACTGAAACGTCACGCTTTGGCCTGAACGGGATTATGCGTCTGAGCGCGACCCCTGACCGGCGGGCTTAGGTCGTAATACTTTTTCAGCAATGATCGCCAGACGTCGGCGGGTGACAAACCGGTGTAACTGGCCCAGCAGCCAGTTGCCGCAGCCGGGGATCAGCGTGTTGCGTTGCGTATCCACGGCCCGTAACGCCAGCGCGACCACGTTCTGCGCTGGCATTCTTTTGCCCACTGACGCTTCCTCGGCGTTCACCACCTCAAAAAAGGCGGTATCCGTTGCGCCGGGGCAAAGCGCCAGCACGCGGATGCCGTGAGCGCGGTATTCTCCCCACAGCGCGTTCGAAAAGGAGAGTAAAAATGCCTTTGTTGCCCCATAAATTGCCATATACGGATCCGGTTGCATGGCAGCGGTTGAGGCCACGTTAATCATCACGCCTGAACCTTTACGCAGCATGGCGGGCAGCAGGGCGTGCGCGAGTGCCACGGGGGCGACGCAGTTGACGTTGATCTCTTCACGCTGGCGCGCCAGAGATAGCTTTTCAAATCGCCCGTAGGTGGCAAACCCCGCGCTATTAATCAAAATATCGGGATAAAGCCGTAACGCTTCCAGCCGTTCCACAATGTGGGTAATGGCCTCAGGCAGCGTTAAGTCCTGCACGATAACGGTGAGTGATACGCTGTGCGTTTTGTGTAGCTCAGCCGCAAGCGCCTGCAGCGTTGCCTCGGAGCGGGCAACCAGGATCAACCCCACGCCACGGGCCGCGAGCTGGCGGGCGAACTCCCGTCCTATGCCCGAGGATGCACCGGTAACCAGTGCTGTTTTTCCTGTATAATCAAAAGAATTCATAACATAAATCCCGTTTTCCCTGTCTGTGCGGCACAGGATAAACCGTGTACTCAGGTACACGGTCAAGCGTGATTTTTACAAGGTGAGAACGACGCGATGAGGATCGGCGAGCTGTGTGCCAGAACGGGGTTATCGAAAGAGACGGTGCGTTATTATGAAAGGGCGGGCTTGCTGGAAAAAATTCCGCAGCCAAACGGCAGTAATAACTACAAAGTCTACTCGGCTGTGGATTTACAACGGCTGAAGCTGATCGGGCATGCCAAAATGCTGGGGTTTACCCTGGCTGAAATCGCCGATGTTCTGGCGGTCTGGGTTGATGACCGCTTTACCGCGGAGGAAAAACAGGCCGCTTTGCGGCGCAAACTGGCGCAACTGGCGGAGAAAGAAGCGGTGCTGAATGAACTTCGGACCCGCTTGACCGATGCCCTTCATAAAGTCGGTCAGACGTGTGTTGATGTATTTTAACCGGCTGACGCGGGCCGTTTAACGCAACCGGCGGCTTCACGACGTCATCAGCTCACCGCGTTCAGTCTTTTTAAGCCAGTCGATAAAAAACTGGCTAAATGCGGTGACCTGAAGCGGCTGGAGTTTCCGTTGCGGGTAGACAAACTGTAGCCCGACATCTTTGCGATCAAACCGGCTAAAGCCGGTGAAGCTCCCGGCAAGCAACACTTTCAGCCTACCTTTCTCGACATCGTCCTTCACGTCCCACCACGATTTGCCCGCAATGCCAGCCCCGTCGAGGGCCCACTGACGAAGCAGCGCCCCGTCATCACAGACCATGGCAGGCTCTACGCGAACGACGCGCTCTTTCCCCTCAACCTCAAACCGCCATTCATTCATCACCACCCCTTGCGACTCCAGCACCAGACAGCGGTGGTCCGTCAGCGCGTCACAGGAGGCAGGGATACCCTGGTCGTTAAGATACGCTGCTGACGCGACCAGCACCCGGTGATTGGGACGGATATTTCTGACCACCAGGCTGCTGTCTGGCAGGTTGCCGAAGCGAATGCTCATATCCAGCCGGTTAGCGACCAGATCCTCTACGTGTTCTCTTAAGTAAATGAAAAATTTGATTTCCGGATGCAGGCGGGAAAATGCCATGACGGCGGGGCTGAGATACTGCCTGCCAAAGTCAGAGGGGGCGGAAAGACGAATGTTGCCGCTGAGCACGCCCTCTTTTTGTGCCAGTAACGACTCGGCATGATGCATCTCTTCCAGCACGCGCAGTGCCGCATGGTAAAACTCTTCGCCCGCCCGGGTGAGGGATATAGCCCGCGTGGAACGGTGAAACAGGCGCGTCTGGTAGCGTTCTTCAATCGCCTTGAGGCGGGCGGTCATGGTGGCCGGGGAAAGTGACAGGCGGCGGCCAGCGGCGGAAAGCCCGCCAGCCTCGGCCACTTCAACCAGCAGCGCCATATCTTCGAGTTTACCCATTATTCATATTTACCGAAAAGTGCATCTGATTTTAGTGTAATTATCAAAATCAGATGCCGCCTGTAAAGTGATTTCATCGTAACCACAAGGGACGTCCAGATGAACCAGACCTCACTTTTTGAACGCTACAGGTTAGAGGATCTCAACCTGAAAAATCGCATCGTCATGGCACCCATGACCCGTGCCCGCGCTCATCAGCCGGGAAATATTCCCTCGACGCTGATGGCTGAATATTACCGACAGCGGGCCAGTGCGGGCTTAATCATCACCGAAGCCACGCAGATTTCGCCTCAGGGCCAGGGCTATTCATGGACTCCGGGGATCCATACGCCAGAGCAGGTTGCGGGATGGCAACTCACTACCGGTGCGGTCCATCAGGCGGGAGGGGTGATTTTTTCCCAGCTCTGGCACGTGGGGCGGATGTCTCATGCCCGTTTTCACGAGGACGGACTGCCCGTCGCGCCCTCCGCGCTGGCACCCGATGCGAAAGTATGGGTGGTGAATGAACATGGCGAAGGTCAAATGGTTGACTGCCCGACGCCACGCGTGCTGTCGCGAAAAGAGATCGTGCGCGTCGTCGATCAGTACCGACAGGCGGCGCTTAATGCCGTTCAGGCCGGGTTTGATGGCGTGGAGGTGCACGGCGGAAACGGCTATCTGATTGATCAGTTCCTGAGATCCACGTCAAACATCCGTACGGATGAGTATGGCGGCAGTCTCGTGAACCGGATCCGCTTCGCGCAGGAGGTGCTCGATGCCATTGCAGAGGCCATTGGCGCTGAGCGCACCGGTATCCGGCTTTCGCCGTTTATTACACAGCGGGGAATGAACGATCCGCAGGTCATCGAAGCCATTCTCGCCCTCGCGGCCTGGTGCCAGCAACGAGGCATTGCGTTTATTCACCTGGCGGAAGCCGACTGGGATGATGCGCCACAGGTTCCGGAGAGTTTCCGCAAAAAACTGCGCGAAACATTCCGTGGCACCCTGATCGTGGCAGGAAATTATACCCCCGAAAAGGCGGAAAAAATCCTCGCAGCAGGGTATGCCGATTTGATTGCGTTTGGACGCCCGTTTATTGCCAACCCCGATTTACCACAGCGGCTGGCGCATCACTGGCCGCTGAATGACGTCAGCGATCCCGCCACGCTCTTTGGTGGTACAGCGGTGGGGTATACCGATTACCCCACCTACAACCTGTGTGAGGAAAAATGATGACCCGTAAAACGTTAATTATTGGCGGCGCGTCCGGTATTGGTTTTGCTGTAGCCCGTGCCCTGGCAGCACGCGGCGACGCCATTATTCTCGCGGGACGCAATAAAGAGAAACTGAACGCTGCCCGCGCGCGGCTGAGTCCATCTCCCGCCTCTGTTGAGACCCTCGTCCTCGATATTAGCAATGAAGCAGAGGTGATCGCGTTAAGCGAAACGCTGGGTGAGGTCGACAATATTATTGTCACGGCCGGCTCTCAGGCACCGGGAGGGCCGCTTTCCAGCCTCGACTCTGGCGCGGCGAAACTGGCTTTTGATACCAAATTTTGGGGCAGCATGCATGTCGCCAGGTATCTGAGCGGGAATATTTCGCCCCGCGGTACGCTGACGCTGACCAGCGGATTTGTTGCACGCCGCGTGGTAGCCGGTGCCATAGTCAAAACCACCATGAACGCCGCCATCGAGGCGGCAACAAAAGTGCTGGCAAAAGAACTTTCACCGCGTCGCGTAAACGTCATCAGCCCGGGTCTGACCGATACCGAAGCCCACGCCGGGATGGATGCGGCTGCGCGAGAAAAAATGCTGACTGTTGCAGCACAGACGTTGCCCGCTAAAGCGTGGGGACGAGCGGAAGACGTTGCTCAGGGCTATCTCTTCGCCATCGATAATGCCTTTGTTACGGGCTCGGTGATTGATATTGAGGGCGGGGCATTACTTAACTGACCCCGTGTTGATCCGAATTGATTCCGGCAGTGAACATGCTGGCGGAAACTTAATCACAGGTTGTAAGCGTTTATGCAATATTCAACATATGCACGTCCAGCTGTGCTGGCGTTAATTCTGGCTGGCGTATCCGGCGTGGCTTATTCGGCCCAGAGCGACCGGGTGAAACCGAATCTTCTAATCGTGGATAACACGCTGTCGCAAACGCAATTAACGGCGAGCGAACATGCGGCCGTTACGTATGCCACGTTCTGGGATACCGGCAAAGAGTCTCTGGCGCGGGAAGCGCTGGCGGTTAATTTTGTGGATAAAACCCCACCGGAAGGCCGTAAACAGGGGCCAGAGGGCGCCATTATGGCCTCGAGGGTATTTCGCACCGCGGTGCCGGATTTACGCTGCGAGGTGGAACAAATGATCGTTACGGGTAATCGTGTCGTGTCCCATTTGCATTTCCACGGTCATTTCAGCGGGACATTTGGCAAAATAAAAGGGCAGGGTCAGAACGTGGATTTTATCGCGACGGATATCTATGAGATCGGCAACGGTAAAATAGTGTCCAACTGGCATATTGAAGATAATCTGACGCTGATGAAACAGTTGGGTGTGATTTAAATAATAGTCTGCCTCTTTTTCATGATGTAAAAGATAAGCCCGCCCGGGTAACCGCAAGGTTACCCGGAGCGTATGACCCCCCGTAATGGCGAAGCATGATCCTGACAAACCTACAGCCCCAGGTCGCTCAGTGAAGGGTGGTCATCAGGACGTCTGCCCAGCGGCCAGTGAAACAGGCGCTCAGACGCTTTTATCGGCATATCGTTGATGCAGGCGAAGCGGCGCTTCATCAGACCATCCGGCTCGAATTCCCAGTTTTCATTACCGTAAGAGCGATACCAGTTGCCCGAATCATCATGCCATTCATAGGCATAGCGCACGGCGATACGGTTTTCCGTAAATGCCCACAGCTCTTTGATCAGACGATAATCCAGCTCTTTTTTCCATTTGCGCTCCAGGAATGCCTGCGCTTCCTGACGGTTAGTGGCAAACTCCGCGCGGTTTCGCCACTGGGTATCCAGCGAATAGGCAAGTGCGATTTTGGCCGGGTCGCGACTGTTCCAGCCATCTTCTGCCAGTCTGACTTTTTCGATGGCACTTTCACGCGTAAAAGGCGGTAAAGGGGGGCGTGTGTTCATTTCGGCTACCTCTGGTTGGTATTAGGTAGACAGGTCTGTCTACTGGTGTTAATCTAGGCCTGAAAAATAACGCTGTCAACCTGTCAATTGAGGCCGTCGATCTGTGAATACAGTCAACTTGAATAACGATAAAACAATCAGTGTGAGGGACAAAATCTTGCTGACCGCGCACGATCTGTTTTATTCCAGCGGATTTAAAGCAACGGGCGTGGATACCATTATCAAGCAGGCTAAAGTCACGAAAGTGACGTTTTATCGCCATTTTCCGGGAAAAAGTTTACTGATTGTTGCCTATCTCCACTATCGACACGGAATATGGATTGACTGGTTTGAAAGCACGCTGCGTCGACATCTTGCTGCGGGTAAAACCCCGGCCAGTGCATTATCTGACACGCTGTATGAATGGTTTATTTCGCCGTTATTCCATGGGTGCGCCTTTATTAATGCCAGCGCAGAAGCAAAATCTGAAGAAAATGAAGGCGAAATAAAAGATATTTGCCGCAATCATAAAACCGAAACAAAGGCAAAAATAGCGTCCCTGACCGGCATAACCGATGAGAAAACCGTTAATGAAATCATGATGCTGATCGACGGTGCGATTATTCATGCGCAAATGGGGATCGCAGCGGATGAGGTCATAAGCTCATTGAAAAAGGGAGTAGAACGGCTAACAGAAAACGCCGCCTGACCCGGGGCACGATCGGCCGTCGACGAAATACGCTTAGCATGGAAGGGCTGGCGCTGAGCCTGGCAGTGAATGCCAGGCTCCTGCCTTTAGTCATCATCTTCTGCCCGTTCCGCCAGCGCCAGCGAGCTGGCACTGGCCGGATCAAACAGGGAAATACTCTCGATCTGATTCAGCATGATCACCTTTCTGAAGTCCATTGCGCTTCCGGGTTCTGAATCCAGAGTGATGTCGTGGCGGGCATACCATTTGCTGTAATTATTTTCGATGCAAATCCGCATTGTCTTTTCATCGCGGTAGCCGCTTAGCATGGGGATCAGCACGATATTGGCGGTTTTTTCATACTCGAGCGTTGCGGTGTGGATCATGCCGACATAAATCCGTCTCGAGCGCAGCGTCACCTGCGCCAGCTCCCCTTGCTCCATACACTGATACAGCAGTTGTTCGATACCGCTCGACTGCGCGAGACGTTTGTAGAGCTTCTTCCTGCCTTCACCGTCCAGCCTGGCGCTGCCTGCCCAGTTAGAACGATAAAGACAAAACAGGATGGCGAAGGCCAGCATGACGACGACCGGTGCCTGAATACCTAAAAAGCTCCAGTTCATAAAATCTATTTGCCAGTCGGCATAGGTCTGCGCCGTGAAGTGGAAGGTGTTGTCGGCGGCAGAAAGTGCATAGAGCAACAGCCAGAGCAGCCCCGTGGCGATCACCCCTTGCAGGACGAAGATACAGCCATACAGGGCAACGAGAAAATAGACATCCCAGCCGAAAGATCGCTTGATTTTAAAACGGGTCGACAGGTCACGGCTGGTGTACCAGTACCCACAGACCATCAGCACCATAAAGATAGCCGTTCCCATATCAGGCCCTCTTCAGCGCGTTAACATGACGCAGGAAATCCTGTCGTACCTCGTTGCTCTTGTAGTTTACCGAGGCGTTCCCGTCCTGGTCGATGATGATGCGATCGCCATCCTCCACGGCTTCGATAATTTCCTGCTGGCTCATCACCTGGAGCAATGATTCCGGACTGGAGAAAAGTGACAGAAAGAAACGTTTCATCGCGGGGTTTCCTCATCCTTATGATTAAAAAGGATAAGTCTGGAAGAAGAAGGGGAAATGCGCCTTAAGGTAAAACTGAAAAGCAAAACGGGAAACAGGTGCGTCAGAAAATGTTCTGAAAAAAGCATCAGCATCACAGATGTAACCTTTTGAAAAACAATATAAATAAAAAATAGTTTTACACAAACTTGGACAAATAACGTTAATTGTGTAAGTTTTAATTATGCGATTACGCCACGTTGTTTACCGCCAGGATGTGACCCATGAGCACTTTGCCCTCTGTCGTGAGTCGGTTTGTTGAGTACTACACCGCACTGGATAGCCAGCCGCCCTCAGCGCTGGTCGGGCTTTATCATTCGGATGCCACGCTTATCGATCCGTTCGGCGAGCATGACGGGATTTTCGCGCTCCAGCGCTATTTCACCCATCTGCTGGCCAATGTTGAAAATTGCCGTTTTACCATTGATCCTCCGCTGTTCGGTGACCGCCGTTTCGTTGTCACGTGGATTATGCACTGGTCGCATCCGCGCATTGCCGGAGGCGAGCCGCTCGATCTGCCGGGATGTTCGGTGGTGGAGACCGAGCATGGGTTGATTACTCGCCAGCGTGACTATTACGACGCCGGAGAGATGATCTACGAACACCTTCCGCTGCTCGGTTGGGCAGTGCGCGGCGTGAAGCGGAGGGTGAACGCATGAGCACGGTTTTGATTACCGGAGCAAGTTCGGGCATCGGCGCCGGGCTGGCGAAATCCTTCGCTGCTGACGGCCACACGGTTATCGCCTGCGGGCGCGATCCGGCGCGTCTGGACGCCCTGCATCAGCACAGCCCCACTATCACGGTTCGCCTGTTCGATATGACAGACAGGGACGCCTGTCGCCAGGCGCTGACGGGCTGCTATGCCGACCTGGTTATTCTCTGCGCCGGTACCTGCGAATACCTTGAGCAGGGCGTGGTGGATGCAGCGCTGGTAGAGCGGGTGATGACCACCAATTTCCTCGGGCCGGTGAACTGTCTGGCCGCGTTACAGCCGCAGCTGGTTTCAGGCAACCGCGTGGTGCTGGTCAGCTCCATGGCGCACTGGCTGACGTTCCCGCGCGCAGAGGCTTACGGCGCGTCCAAAGCGGCGTTGAGCTGGTTTGCCGACAGTCTGCGGCTCGACTGGGAGCCGAAAGGGATCGCCGTGACGGTGGTATTCCCGGGCTTCGTTGATACGCCGCTGACGCGAAAAAATGACTTTGCCATGCCGGGCAGGGTGAGCGTTGAGGAGGCCGTGCAGGCCATTCGGACCGGGCTGGCAAAAGGGAAAATGCAAATTGCGTTTCCGGTGGGGTTTGGCCTTATCTTGCGGTTGCTCTCAGGGCTTCCCGCATTTCTTCAGCGCACACTGCTGCGCAGGATGGTGCGTTCATGAAGATTGCCATTATCGGCAGCGGCATCGCCGGGTTGACCTGTGCCTGGCGTCTTGCCGGTCATCATGAGGTGACGCTGTTCGAAGCGGGGGCCACTCCCGGCGGGCATACCGCGACGGTTGACGTGCCGACGCCACAGGGTACTTTCGCCATCGATACCGGTTTTATCGTCTACAACGACCGTACCTACCCACGATTTATGGGCCTGCTGAGCGAGCTGGGTATCAGTGGGCAAAAGACGCAGATGAGCTTTTCGGTGCATAACCCGCAAACCGGGCTGGAGTACAACGGACACACCCTGACCTCGTTATTTGCCCAGCGTCGAAACCTGGTGAACCCGTCGTTCTGGCGGCTGCTCGGGGAGATTGTCCGCTTTAATCGCCTGGCGAAACAGGCGCTGGAGAGCGAGCCAGACCCGCACGCGACGCTGCAGACGTTTCTGGACAGGCACCGCTTTACGCCGTTTTTCGCGCGTCACTACATTCTGCCAATGGGGGCGGCCATCTGGTCATCGTCGTTGCAGGAGATGAAACGTTTTCCGTTGCCGCTCTTTTTGCGTTTCTTTGACAATCACGGCCTGCTGGATGTGGCGCATCGTCCGCAGTGGTACGTCGTGCCCGGAGGTTCGCGGGAATACATCCGCGCCATGCTGGATAAACTCGGTGACCGCCTGACGCTACACCTCAACGCCCCGGTGCAGCGGGTGATTCGTCAGCAGAATGGGGTAACGATCCAGCTCGACAACGCGAGCCACAGCGTTGATCAGGTGATTTTTGCCTGTCACTCCGGGCAGGCGTTGGCGATGCTTGACGCGCCGAGCGCGGCTGAGCAGGACGTGCTGGGCGATATCGGCTGGCAGCGTAATGAGGTGGTGCTTCACAGCGATCCGCGCTGGCTACCGGTACGTCAGCGTGCCTGGGCGAGCTGGAACTACCGTCTGAGCCAGCAGGATCAGGCCAGCGCCTGCGTCACCTACAACATGAATATTTTGCAGGGGTTGCCTGCGGGTAGCCCGTTGTTCTGCGTCACCCTTAATCCGGACATCCCCGTGGATGAACGCTTCGTTATGAAACGCTTTGTCTATGAACACCCGCTGTTTAACCCCAAAAGCTGGCGTGCACAGGCGCGTCGCGGTGAGATTAACGGCCACCAGCGTAGCTGGTTCTGCGGCGCTTACTGGTACAACGGCTTTCATGAAGATGGCGTGCGCAGTGCGCTGGACGTGGTGAATGCAATAGCCGCCGGGGAGGGGAACTGAAATGAACAGCTGCCTCTATCACGGTGTATTACGCCATCGTCGCTTCCGGCCGAAAGCGCACCAGTTCCGCTACAGCGTCTTTATGGCCTGGCTCGATCTCGATGAGCTGGAGACGTTGCCCGCGGTCGGGGTCCGTCGCAATCGTGTTGCCGCCGCCTCGTTCCATGATGCGGATTATCCGCTGGGCACGCCGCTTAAAGATAATGTCCTCACCAGGCTTGAAAGCCTGACCGGAGAACGGCCGCAGGGGCGGGTTATGCTCCTGACGCAGCTGCGCTACTTCGGATTCCATTTTAATCCGGTCAACTTTTACTACTGCTATGACCGGGCGGAGACGCTGCGCTGGGTGCTGGCGGAAGTTCGCAATACCCCTTGGAATGAGCGTCATTACTACGCGGTGAATGGGCAGGATGCGCGTCCCACAGAAAAAGCGTTTCATGTTTCCCCTTTTAACCCGATGGACA
Organism: Enterobacter sp. BNK-18; assembly: GCF_047456135.1. Lineage (NCBI taxonomy): Bacteria > Pseudomonadati > Pseudomonadota > Gammaproteobacteria > Enterobacterales > Enterobacteriaceae > Enterobacter > Enterobacter sp. BNK-18. Next base: position 1,318,967 of record NZ_CP179899.1, read on the forward strand.
TGGTTTACCACTGGCGCTTTAACCCGCCTGACGACTCGTTGCATATGCACATTGAAAACCATCAGGAAGCGAAGGTGTTTGACGCCACGCTGGCGCTACGCCGGGAGCCGCTTACCCGGGCGGCACTGCGGTCGCTGCTGCTGCGCATTCCACTGATGACCCTCAAAACCGTTTTCGCTATTTACTGGCAGGCGCTGCGGCTGTGGCTCAAGCGCGTGCCGCTGTATAACCATCCCGTCAGCAGGAGTGAACGCTCATGACCGATCCCGTCTTTGCGCTTGAACCCGATATCCCGCGCAACGTCCGCATCGCGCGCTGGCTGCTGTTTCGTCTGTTAAGCGGTATCCGCGGCGGCTCGCTGACCCTGCGTGAGGGTGCGCAGACGTTCCATTTCGGCGAGACATCCGCTGCGCTGCATGCTGACGTTCAGATCCTGAGCCCGGGCGTGTACTGGCGTGTCTTAAGGGGGGGTAGCCTCGCCGCCGCTGAGGCCTGGATGGATGGCGAATGGGAAACCACACAGCTCACGCCATTGCTTGAGATCCTGGCGCTTAACGGGCAGGTGCTTGGCCGGCTGGAAAAGGGATTTCGCCTGTTCAGCAGGCCGCTTGAACGGCTTCGTCACTGGACGCGGCGAAACTCACGCGCCCAGGCCCGCGAAAATATTGCCGCGCATTACGATCTGGGTAACACCTTCTATGCCCATTTTCTGGACAACGAGTTGCTTTACTCCAGTGCGCTGTTCACCGCAGATGAGCAGGATCTCACAGCGGCTCAACAGGCCAAAATGGCTCGCCTGTGCGATCAGCTGGCGCTGAACGCCAATGATCACCTGCTGGAAATTGGCACCGGCTGGGGCGCGATGGCGGAATATGCCGCCCGTCATTATGGCTGTCGGGTGACCACCACGACGCTGTCGCAGGAGCAGTATCTCTGGGCGAAAGAACGGATTGTCCGCGCCGGGTTGCAGGATCGCGTTGAGGTACTGCTGTGCGATTACCGCGACCTCACCGGAGAGTACGACAAGCTGGTCTCGATAGAGATGATTGAGGCCGTGGGGCAGCGCTATCTGCCAACCTTCTTCCGCACCTGTCAGGCCAGGTTGCGACCGGGAGGTCGTATGGCAATACAGGCCATCACCATTCAGGACCAGCGCTATCGCGACTACAGCAAAAGCGTCGACTTTATCCAGCGCTACATTTTCCCCGGCGGTTTTTTACCAAGCATCACCGCCATGAATGAGCTTATGACGCGCCACACCGATTTCGTGATGCGCAATCTCTTTGATATGGGGCCCGACTATGCCCGCACGCTGGCTCTCTGGCGCCAGCGCTTCGTGCATGCATGGCAGGAGATTGAAAAGCTCGGGTTCGATGAGCGGTTTCGTCGGATGTGGCTGTACTACCTCGGCTACTGCGAAGCCGGGTTTAACGCCCGCACCATCAGCGTGGTGCAACTGACCGCCGAGCGCGTATGAAACATTATTTGCAGGTCTTTCTGCTGGCTATCGCGTTCGATTTTTACTGGGCGCTGGTGGTGCTCTTTCGCGAGCAGGGCCTGATTATCTGGATCGTGCTGGCGGTTGTGGCCTGCCTGCTGTTGCCGTCCGCGTACCGACTTTACGCCATTGCGCTGGCCGCGGCAGGGAGCCTGCTGGATACGCTCTGGGCGTTGACGGGCCTGCTTGCGTTTACGGGTGAGTCACTGATGCCGCTGTGGATGGTGGCACTGTGGCTGATGTTCGCCACCGTTTGGACTCAGCTGACGCGCACAACAACATTACCCGGCTGGCTGCTGACCCTGCTGGCAACCGTGGGCGGGCCTGTCGCCTATCTGATTGGCGAACGGCTTGGCGCCATTACTTTTCTGGAGCCGACCTTTATTGTCATCAGTTGGATGGCACCGGGCTGGCTGGTTTTGATGCTGTTTTTCCATCTACTGGTGGGGAGACAAAAATGAGAGCTGCGGCACTGCTTCTCTTACTGATAATCCTGTCCCCCGTGGCTCAGGCTGCCGACTGGCTGACCTGGCGCAAGGTCGGTGACGCCACGCTGACCTGGGGGCCGTTCACCGTCTATACCTCACAGCTTCGCACGCCGGAGGGGCGTTATAGCGGGGAGAACGGGGATCGGGCGTTGATTATCACTTACGCGCGTGAAATCGACCGTGATGACCTGGTTGAGGCAACGCGCGATCAGTGGCAGGCGCAGGGGATCCTCGAGCAGGAGCCCCAAAGCGAAGCCTGGCTGCGTATGCTCCAGTCGCTCTGGCCCGATGTTGGGCCGGGCAGCCAGCTGGCGTTTGTGGTCACCGACAGGCAGGGGCAGTTCTGGTACCGTGCTTCGGCGACGCAGAAAGACTTTATTCCACTGGGACCACGTCAGTCCGCCGCGTTCAGCACGCGCTTTCTGGCAATCTGGCTCAGTCCCCGCACGCAATATCCCGCGCTGCGTCAGCAGCTGACAGGAGGGCAACAATGAAGCGTATTCTGGTCATCGCGCTGGCGGTAACGATGCTGCTGGCCGGCTGCAGTACAGAGGTGACGGAATACCGTCAACAGCAGCCGAAGCTGGATATCTTCCGCTATTTTCAGGGGAAAACCGAAGCGTGGGGCATGGTGCAGGATCGCAGCGGTACACAGTTGCGCCGGTTTCACGTTGAGATTGCCGGGGACGTTATCGGCGATACGCTGACGCTCAATGAACATTTCGTCTATGACGACGGCGAAAAGCAGCAGCGGGTATGGCATATCCGACGGATGGGTGGCGATCGCTACGAAGGCACGGCAGGGGATATCGAAGGGGTGGCAACCGGGCAGGCGGCGGGAAACGCCTTCAACTGGCATTACAGCATGCAGGTGAAAGCCAATGGCAGCACCTGGCTGCTGCACTTTGACGACTGGATGTACCTGCAGGATGAAACCCATCTGTTCAATAAAACAGAGCTGAAGAAACTGGGCGTCACCGTCGCCACGGTGACGCTGTTCTTTACCCGCAAGGCGTGACGTTACTCGCTCCCGGGTGCCGGTTCGGCTGGGGTTTTGCTGCTGAGGTAGATGAAGATCAGCGCAATGGCCAGGCAGACGATGGCCCCGAGACGGCTCAGCGAAAACGGAATGACCGCGTTACCCAGCCAGCCAAAGCTGTCAATCAACATGCTCATGGTGAGCTGGCCGAAGATCACCGCGACCGTGGCAACGGCGGTACCGATGCGTTGTACCGCCAGTACCATTATCACAATGTAGGGCACGCCGAACAGGGCACCGAGCAGCTGCCATTTGGGCACGTCCATCAGAGTAACGGCCTGTTTGGGTTCAAAGAAGAAGATCAGCAGGGCGGTGACCAGCGCACCAACGGAAAACGTCAGAAACGCGCTTTTAAAGACGCCCACGCTGCTTCCCAGCTGTCCGTTGATGGCGGCCTGGATGCTCAGCGTCGCACCGCCACACACTGCCAACATAATCATAATCAGTGTCATTTTGTTACCCCTGTGCAACCAGAACCAGCGCGGCAATGATGAAAAGCAGCGCGATGATGCGTTTACCGTTAATCTTTCTGGGCGTGGTGCCCAGCAACCCATAGTGGTCAATGATAAGACTCTTAAAGACCTGACCTGCCAGAATGCCAATCATCGTCAGGGCAATGCCGATGGCCGGCGTGGCGAGGGTCAAAATGACGACGTAAACGGGCCCGAGTACGCCGCCGAGCAGTTGCCATGCGGGCTGTGCGAAAAACGACGGACTGTTACGCGGGCTGAAAAACAGCATCAGCAGAAACGTCAGCGCGGCACCTGTACCGAAAATACTGAACGTGGCCCATAAATCGCCGACTTCCCCACCTAGTGGCCCCAGCAAGCCAGCCTCTACGGAGAGGCCCATGCCGCCGAGAATAACCAGTAAAATTAACATCCATTGCATATTCATTATCTCTACGTTCTGAAGGCGAAACAGACTAGCCCTGAACATCGATGAGAAAAATGCCATAATGCAGGAAACACCTTTGCAGGAAATGCACTAATGGTTGATGCCGGAAATATGAATATCCGCTCGCTGCGGGTTTTTATTGCGGTTTACGAAGCGCAAAACTTTTCTGTGGTCGCCCGGCGGGAGGGGATGTCTGCCTCGCAGGTTTCACGCGTTATCCATCAGCTTGAGGATGCGCTCGGCCAGCAGCTTTTCTATCGTAATACCCGGGCGGTGATCCCAACGGAAAGCGGCCACCTTTTTATCCGCTACGCCAGAGCGATGGTGGAAAGCCTGGAGGAGGCGCGTCGGGAGCTGGATGAGCGTTCGACGGAGCCTTCCGGCACGCTGCGCATAAATGGCCCGGTGTACTTTGGGCAGCGGCACGTTGCCCCTGGCCTGCCTGCACTGGCGGCGCGGTATCCCCGGCTGAATATAGAGCTGACGCTGACCGATGACTTTATCGACCCGCACAAAGATGCCGCCGACGTTATCTTTCGCATCGGCATGCTGACGGATTCAACCTTTCACGCGCGGGTTTTTGGCCAGCAGCGTTACCATCTGGCCGCGTCGCCGGACTATTTGCGAAAACACGGCGTGCCAGACGGGCCGGATGACCTCAGTCGTCACCGGTGCCTGGTCTACCGCGGGTCGTCAGGTCCCAATCGCTGGCTGGTGCGAGGTCAGGGGGAAGCCTGGGTGCATTACCCCGTGGTGCCGCTGATGACCTCCAATAATGCGGAGTCGCTGCTCATTGCCGCGCTGGGCGGGATGGGAATCGTGCTGTTTCCGGACTGGTTGATTGGCGAGAGACTGCAGAAGGGGGAACTGGTCGCACTCCTCGCGGAACGGGAGTGCGCCATAAATACCGAGCCGCTGAACATTGCGGCGATCTATCCTCACGCCCGTCATCCGCCCCTGAACGTCAGGGCGGTGATTGATCATTACGTGGCGCTTTTCGGCACCCCGCCTTACTGGCAGACGTAGCGATTACGCGCCGAGTTCTTTACGGATAATGTCGGCGCCGGCGCTCAGGGCGTTGAGCTTTCCGTTGGCAACCTGACGTGAGAGCGGGGCCATCCCGCAGTTTGTTGATGGCCACAGCTTGTCGGCATCGACAAACTGCAGCGCTTTACGCAGCGTATCGGCCACTTCCTCTGGCGTCTCAATGGTATTGGTCGCCACGTCAATGGCACCCACCATCACCTTTTTGCCGCGGATCAGTTCCAGCAGGTCCATCGGTACGCGGGAGTTGTGGCACTCCAGAGAGATGATGTCGATATTGGACGTCTGCAGTTTAGGGAAGGCTTCTTCATACTGCCGCCATTCTGAACCGAGCGTTTTTTTCCAGTCAGTATTGGCTTTGATGCCATACCCGTAGCAGATATGGACCGCGGTCTGGCAGCGCAAACCTTCGATGGCACGTTCCAGCGCGACAATTCCCCAGTCGTTCACCTCATCAAAAAACACGTTAAAGGCCGGTTCATCAAACTGGATGATATCAACGCCTGCCGCTTCTAACTCTCTCGCTTCCTGATTGAGAATTTTGGCAAATTCCCAGGCCAGCTTTTCGCGGCTTTTATAGTGAGCGTCATAGAGGGTGTCGATCATGGTCATCGGGCCGGGCAGAGCCCACTTGATCGGTTTATCCGTGAGCTGACGTAAATACTTTGCGTCATCAACGAACACCGGTTTTTGACGCGCGACGGCATCCACCACGGTCGGCACGCTCGCGTCATAGCGGTTACGAATTCGCACGGTCTGGCGGTTCTCAAAATCAACGCCGCTGAGGTGTTCAATAAAGGTGGTGACGAAGTGCTGACGAGTCTGTTCCCCGTCGCTGACAATATCAATGCCCGCACGGATCTGCTCATCCAGAGATAAACGCAGCGCATCCTGTTTACCGGCAAGTAATTCCTGATCCTGCAATTTCCATGGCGACCAGAGCGTTTCGGGTTGCGCAAGCCAGGTTGGCTTAGGCAAACTGCCAGCCGTTGAAGTCGGGAGCAATGTTTTCATAGTAGAAGACCTTTATTATCGATTAATTAAAGCGTGTTGTGACCTGACCACTGCTCAAGAAGAGGTTTATAGGGCTTGATGAAATACGCTTCCGTAAATTTACCCTGTTCAATTGCCAGCCGGCTGCGTTCTTCGCGGTCATAAACAATTTTTGTTAATGAATGATCCTCATGATTCAGATCGGGCTGGTAGCATTCTCCGGCGGTTGAGTTCGCATTGTAAATTTCAGGACGATAAATTTTCTGGAAAGTCTCCATGGTGCTGATGGTGCTAATCAACTCCAGGTTGGTGTAATCCCGTAATAAATCGCCAGTGAAATAAAACGCAAACGGCGCTGCGCTATTCTCAGGCATAAAGTAACGAACCTGCAGACCCATTTTCCCGAAGTACTGCTCGGTTAAGGATGTACCGTCCGGACGATACTCAATGCCCAGCACCGGGTGCTGGTTGCCCGTGCGGCGGTAGATGTCTTTGCTGGAGACGCTCAGGCAGATCACTGGTGCCTTTTTGAAGTTCTCTTTGTATTCAGGTGAGTTAACGAAATGCCGGAAAATAGTGCCGTGCAGCTCACCAAAATTATCCGGGATCGCGAAGCGGGACTGATTTTTATTGTGCTCCGGCAGCAAGACGCTGAAATCATAATCGCGGACATAGGACGAGAAATTATTTCCAACGATACCGTCGATGCGCTCATGGGTCTTTTTATCAACGATCGTTGTTTGCAATATTTCGATGGCCGGGAAGGGCTTCTCAGCGCCGATATGCAAATCCACAGAAATAATGTCCAGTTCGAGCGCATAGCGATCGGCTTTTGGGTTGTCCCAGCGCGCTAACGCGTTAAAACGGTTATTCATCATCACCAGCGTATTACGCAGGTTTTGCTGGCGTTTTTCGCCACGGGCCAGGTTGGCGAAGTTGGTGGTGGTACGCGTATTTTCTGAAGGGTTATAATTTTCATCAAAGCAACTACGCTTAAGGCTAAATGTAAAAGCATTACTCATCGTCGTTATACATCCTAAGTTCTTGTTGCTAAGAAGTTACCAATGCATAATTTATGCCTGAGCCCGTGACGGAGGGGAAGTGACTTAATTTCACTGCAACATGAGCTATCTTCATGAACAGCGCCTTTCCAGGTATAATCCCCAAAATTTCAACACGGTTTAGAAACGATCATGACAAAACTCACCCTACAAGAGCAGATGCTGAAAGCAGGCTTAGTCAGCAGCAAGAAGATGGCTAAAGTTCAGCGCACGGCCAAGAAATCGCGCGTTCAGGCCCGTGAAGCAAGGGAAGCAGTAGAAGAGAATAAAAAAGCGCAGCTCGAGCGTGACAAGCAGCTGAGCGAGCAGCAGAAGCAAGCGACGCTGGCGAAAGAGTTTAAAGCGCAGGTCAAGCAGCTGATCGAAATGAACCGCATCACCGTGACCAGAGGCACCATCGACTTTAACTTTACCGACGGCAATCTCATCAAAAAAATCGAGGTCGACAAGCAGACGCAGGCCCAGCTGATCAATGGCCGCCTGGCGATTGCGCGTCTGGTGATTAATGCCAATGGCGACTGCGACTATGCGATTATCCCGGCAGTGGTGGCCGATAAAATCGCCCAGCGCGATGCCGAGAGTATCGTGTTAAACAGCGCCCTGAGTCAGGAAGAGCAGGATGAAGACGATCCGTACGCAGATTTCAAAATTCCTGACGATTTGATGTGGTAAGCAGCGCTTAAAACGGTGCGGCGTGACGGGCGTTAATTGCCTCTGCGCTCACCGGATGCACAAAATCCAGCTCGCTGGCGTGCAGCATCAGCCGTGGTATCTGTTCGGTGCCCGGCAGTGCAAGACCACCATACAGATCGCAGCCTAAAATAGGGTAGCCCAACTGCTGGCAGTGAATACGCAGCTGGTGGGTTCGCCCGGTCTCCGGGGTCAGTCTGACCCGCGTTAACGGCAGTGCCGCATCATAAAACCGGTCCATCACCTGATAGCGTGAGCGTGCGGGCTTGCCGGTAATCGCACAAATCGACATCAGCGGGAACAGCGCCGGATCTTTAGCAATCGGGGCATCAATCACTCCCTCGTCGTTTTCCACATGCCCGCAAAGCAGGGCGCTGTATACCTTTCGCACGGCGCGCTGGCTAAACTGGTGACAGAGGGCGGCGTTAATCGCTTTATTGCGCGCAATCACCATCAGCCCGGATGTACCGAAATCCAGACGATGCACCAGCGTGCAGCCGGGAAACGTCTGTACCAGTCGATAATGCACTGAATCGCGATTTTGCGGATTTTTGCCTGAAAGGCTGAGCAGACCGGAAGGCTTATTAATCAGGACCAGATGTTCGTCCTGCCAGAGGATCTCGATCTCGTCGTGACACGGTGGGGCAATAAAAGAATCTATAATCGCAGACATCAGACGGCCCGACAGAAGAGTGGGTGCGGATGATAGCGAATTTTTAGCGGCGGGGACAGAAAGAAACCCTCCCACCAGGTGGTGAGAGGGGGATGATTAAGCGGCTACGAGGCTGTCGATAGCGGCTTTCGCGTCGGTCTGCGCTTTGGTCGCAACTTCCGGGCCGTAGGCAATACCTTCAGCAAACACGAAATTCACGTCGGTGATACCGATGAAGCCCAGGAACAGAGTCAGGTACGGTGCAACCAGGTCAGTTGGGGTGTCTTTGTGAATACCGCCACGGCTGGTCAGTACAATCGCACGCTTACCTTTCACCAGACCTTCAGGGCCGTTTTCAGTGTAACGGAAGGTTACGCCGGCACGGGCAACCAGGTCGAAATAGTTCTTCAACTGAGTAGGGATGTTGAAGTTGTACATTGGCGCGTTGATCACGATAACGTCGTGCGCCTGCAGTTCAGCAATCAGCTCGTCAGAGAGGGCCAGGGCTTCCTGCTGACGTGGCGTCAGGGGAGCGTCGCTTGGACGCAGCGCGCCAACCAGTTCGCCATCCAGCACAGGAATCGGGTTTGCAGCCAGGTCACGCACGGTGATTTCATCAGCAGAATGCTGTTCACGCCACTGTTCAACGAAGTAGTCAGAGAGCTGACCAGACTGTGAGTACCCTGCCAGAATACTGGATTTCAATACTAATACTTTGCTCATGGGTGATTCCTGTTTTTGCATTTGATTGAAGGGGGTTGCCCCGTTGCTTGTTGACACTCTATTCACAATCCTGTCGCAGGGATAGCGCAATATATCGAAGTCTATGTTCGAATTTTTTGAATAAGGCACTCAAAGCGCCAATGTGATATTCTATAGCAATCATTAAAAAGAGATTTTACCCGGCAGTGCACTGCCCGTTAACGCTATGACAGAACAACAAAAATTAACCTTCCCGATGCTCCTGCAACAGCTTGATTCACTGATGCTGCGTGATAAACAGCGGTTCGCCCGCCGTCTGCACGGGGTGAAGAAGGTTAAAAATCCTGATGCACAACAGGCCATTTATCAGGAGATGGCCAAAGAGATTGAACAGGCGGCAGGGAAAGTCGTGCTGCGCGAAGCCGCACGTCCGGAGATTACCTACCCGGAAAACCTGCCGGTCAGTCAGAAAAAACAGGACATTCTTGACGCCGTGCGCGACCACCAGGTGGTGATTGTCGCAGGGGAAACCGGTTCAGGGAAAACCACTCAGCTGCCGAAAATTTGTATGGAGCTGGGGCGTGGGGTGAAAGGGCTGATTGGTCACACCCAGCCGCGTCGTCTGGCGGCGCGTACCGTGGCGAACCGTATTGCCGAAGAGCTGCAAACGCAGCCCGGCGGCTGCATTGGGTATAAGGTGCGATTCAGCGACCACGTTAGCGATAACACCATGGTCAAGCTAATGACTGACGGTATTCTGCTGGCGGAAATCCAGCAGGATCGTCTGCTGATGCAGTACGACACGATCATTATCGATGAAGCGCACGAACGCAGCCTGAATATCGACTTCCTGCTCGGGTATCTGAAAGAACTGTTACCGCGTCGCCCGGACCTGAAAATTATCATCACCTCCGCCACCATCGATCCGGAGCGTTTCTCAAAGCATTTCAACAATGCGCCGATTATCGAGGTCTCTGGCCGAACGTATCCGGTGGAGGTGCGCTATCGCCCGATAGTGGAAGACGCGGACGATACCGAGCGCGACCAGCTGCAGGCCATCTTTGATGCCGTCGACGAGCTGGGAAATGAAAGCGCGGGTGACATTCTGATTTTCCTGAGCGGCGAACGGGAAATCCGCGATACCGCTGACGCCCTCAGCAAGCGCGATCTTCGCCATACCGAAATTCTGCCGCTGTATGCGCGCCTGTCAAACAGCGAACAAAACCGCGTGTTTCAGCCGCACAGCGGACGTCGTATTGTGCTGGCCACCAACGTGGCGGAAACCTCGCTTACCGTGCCGGGCATCAAATATGTGATTGACCCGGGTACGGCGCGTATCAGCCGCTACAGCTACCGCACCAAAGTGCAGCGCCTGCCAATTGAGCCGGTTTCTCAGGCTTCCGCTAATCAGCGTAAAGGCCGCTGCGGCCGTGTGTCGGAAGGGATCTGTATTCGCCTCTATTCCGAGGACGATTTCCTGTCGCGACCGGAGTTTACTGACCCGGAAATTCTGCGCACCAACCTGGCGTCGGTCATCCTGCAGATGACTGCGCTAGGGCTTGGCGACATCGCCGCGTTCCCGTTTGTCGAAGCGCCGGACAAGCGCAACATTCAGGACGGCGTGCGCCTGCTGGAAGAGCTGGGTGCCATCACCACCGACGAGCAGGCTAGCGCCTACAAACTGACGCCGCTGGGTCGTCAGCTCAGCCAGCTGCCGGTTGACCCGCGTCTGGCGCGCATGGTGCTGGAAGCACAGAAACACGGCTGTGTGCGTGAAGCGATGATCATTACCTCCGCGCTCTCGATTCAGGATCCGCGCGAGCGTCCGATGGACAAGCAGCAGGCGTCTGATGAAAAACACCGTCGGTTCCACGATAAAGAGTCCGACTTCCTCGCCTTTGTGAACCTGTGGAACTACCTCGGCGAGCAGCAGAAAGCGCTGTCGTCGAACCAGTTCCGCCGCCAGTGCCGCGTCGATTTCCTCAATTATCTGCGCGTGCGCGAGTGGCAGGATATCTACACGCAGCTGCGTCAGGTGGTGAAAGAGCTGGGCATTCCGGTTAACAGTGAACCGGCGGAGTACCGCGAAATTCACATTGCGTTGCTGACCGGTCTGCTCTCCCATATCGGGATGAAGGATGCCGACAAGCAGGAGTATACCGGGGCGCGTAACGCCCGTTTCTCCATCTTCCCGGGGTCCGGTTTATTCAAGAAACCGCCTAAATGGACCATGGTGGCCGAACTGGTGGAAACCAGCCGCCTGTGGGGCCGCATTGCGGCGCGCATTGATCCCGAATGGGTTGAACCTGTTGCCCAGCACCTGCTGAAGCGCTCATACAGTGAACCGCACTGGGAGCGCGCGCAGGGCGCGGTGATGGCGACCGAAAAAGTGACCGTTTACGGTTTGCCGGTGGTTGGCGCGCGCAAGGTTAACTACAGCCAGATAGACCCCGCGTTGTGCCGCGAGTTGTTTATTCGTCACGCGCTGGTGGAGGGCGACTGGCAGACGCGTCATGCGTTCTTCCGTGAAAACCTCAAACTGCGTGCCGAAGTGGAAGAGCTTGAGCATAAATCCCGTCGCCGCGACATTCTGGTCGACGACGAGGCGCTGTTTGAGTTTTACGACCAGCGTATCAGCCACGATGTGATTTCTGCCCGCCACTTCGACAGCTGGTGGAAGAAGGCCAGCAAAGAGACCCCGGACCTGCTCAACTTTGAAAAGAGCATGTTGATCAAAGAGGGAGCGGAGTCGGTCAGCAAACTCGATTACCCGAACTTCTGGCATCAGGGCTCTCTCAAGCTGCGCCTGACCTATCAGTTTGAGCCGGGCGCGGATGCGGATGGCGTCACCGTACACATTCCGCTGCCGCTGTTAAACCAGGTTGAAGAGAGCGGATTCGAGTGGCAAATTCCGGGGCTGCGTCGCGAGCTGGTGATTGCGCTGATCAAATCGCTGCCAAAACCGGTGCGTCGTAACTTTGTGCCTGCGCCAAACTATGCCGACGCGTTTTTAGGCCGCGTAACGCCGCTGGAGTTGCCGCTGCTGGATTCGCTGGAGCGTGAGCTCAGGCGCATGACGGGCGTAACCGTCGACCGCGACGACTGGCACTGGGATCAGGTGCCCGATCACCTGAAAATCAGCTTCCGCGTGGTGGACGACAAAAACAAAAAGCTGCAGGAAGGCCGATCGCTGACCGAACTGAAAGAGGCGCTGAAAGGTAAAGTCCAGGAGACGCTTTCTGCGGTGGCTGATGACGGTATCGAGCAGAGCGGATTGCACATCTGGAGCTTTGGCGCGCTTCCGGAAAGCTACGAGCAAAAACGCGGCAACTACCGGGTGAAGGCCTGGCCTGCACTGGTGGATGAGCGTGACAGCGTGGCCATCAAACTCTTTGATAATCCACAGGAACAACAGCAGATGATGTGGCGTGGTCTGCGTCGTTTGCTGCTGCTTAATATTCCGTCACCGATTAAATATCTGCACGAGAAGTTACCGAACAAAGCCAAGCTTGGCCTCTACTTTAACCCGTACGGTAAAGTGCTGGATCTGATTGACGACTGCATCTCCTGTGGCGTAGACAAGCTTATCCACGAGGCGGGCGGTCCGGTCTGGTCAGAAGCGGAGTTTGCGGTACTGCACGAGAAAGTCAGGGCAGAACTGAACGACACCGTGGTCGACATTGCGAAACAGGTCGAGCAGATCCTCACCACCGTGTTCAATATCAACAAACGCCTGAAAGGGCGCGTGGATATGACCATGGCGCTGGGGCTGTCGGACGTGAAAGCGCAAATGGCCGGGTTAGTGTACCGTGGATTCGTTACCGGCAACGGCTTCAAACGCCTTGGCGATACGTTGCGTTATCTGCAGGCGATCGAAAAACGTCTGGAGAAAATGGCTATCGATCCGCATCGTGACCGCGCGCAGATGCTGAAAGTGGAAAGCGTGCAGAAGGCATGGCAGCAGTGGCTCAACAAATTGCCGCCAGCGCGCCGTGACGATGAAGACGTGCAGGCGATCCGCTGGATGATCGAAGAGCTGCGCGTCAGCTTCTTTGCCCAGCAGCTCGGTACGCCGTATCCCATTTCGGATAAGCGTATTTTGCAGGCAATGGAGCAGATTTCGGCGTAACGTCGGGTGTTCGCCCTCTCTCTGTGAGAGAGGGCATCTGCGTTTAGCGATTCACCACGGCCAGGGTAAAGCCATCCCATCCTTTACTGCCCACCGTTTGTAGCGCGGTCGCCGTCAGGCGCGGGTTATCCCCGATCATCTCAATAAATCGTCTGACGCCCTGTACGCGGGCATCGTCGCTTTGCGCGTTAATCACTTCGCCGTCACGAACCACATTATCCCCGACGATCAGCGTTCCCGGGCGTGAGTAGTACAGTGCCCACTCCAGATACCCCGGATTGTTTGGCTTATCGGCATCGATAAAGATCAGGTCGAACGGTGGAACATCACCGACGTGTTCAAGAGAGTGCAGCGCAGGGCCTTCAATGAGCTCAATCCGATCGCTGAGCCCCGCCAGCTGGATATTCTGACGTGCAACGCGGGCATGGATGGGGTCCGCTTCGAGGGTGATCAACTTCCCGTCAGGTGGCAGTGCACGTGCCATCCAGATAGTGCTGTAGGCGCCCAGCGTGCCGATTTCAAGGATCCGCCGTGCCTGCGTCATGCGGACAAAAAGCGCCAGCAACTGCCCTTGATTTGGCGCGACATCGTGTTCGGGTAAACCGGCACGCTGGTTGTTTTCCAGCACCCGCTGGAGGATATTATCCTCGGGAATGAGTGAAGAGATCATGTAATTATCAACTGCAGACCACTGTTGTTGCATAGATTGACTCCTGAGTGGCAAACACCGGGTTGCGCTGCGATCCGGTTTTCGCCCCCTCCATGCCGGAGAGGGCCTGTGGGGTATCAGGTCACGCGTTGCTCCAGCCTCCGCCCAGTGCTCTGTACAAATCAACCTGCGCCAGCAGCAGGTTATTTTTGACCTGCACGACGCTGGTTTGTACCGAGAACAGCGTGCGCTGGGCATCCAGCACATCCAGGTACGACGAATAGCCGTTGCGATAGCGGTTTTGCGCTATGCGCAGCGTCTCTTGCGCCACATCTTGTTGGGCAAGCAGCTCCGTCAGTTGTTCCTGATAGCGCGTGATGGCATCAAGACTGTTATTGACCTCGGCAAAGGCGTTACGGACGGTTTTTTCATAACTGTAAAGCGCCTGGTTGCGCTGGGACTGCGAAATATCCACCTGTGCGTTCAGCGCCTGGCGGTTGAGCAGCGGAGCAAGAATGCTGCCGCCGACGCTCCAGAGCTGCAGCGGGTTGTCGAGTAAGCCGGAAAGCGTGCGATCCTGTATCGATCCGGTTGCGGTCAGGTTGATCGACGGCAGCAGGCTGGCGCGTGAGGCAGCCAGCGAGGCATCAGCCGCAACCAGTTGCTTTTCAGCCTGCACAATATCCGGACGGCGATTAAGCAGCGAGGAGGGCAGTTGCGAGGGCAATGTCAGGGGCGTCAGGGCCGGGAAGCTTTCACTGCGCGCGACCTCGCCCGGGTTGCTCCCCAGCAGCAAGCTCAGGGCGTTCTCCTGCTGTGCAATCTGATGCTGCAGCAGGGGAACCTGCGCCCGCGTGGAGCGCAGTTCGGAGTCGGACTGCATCAGTTCCAGGCGTGAACTGTAGCCCGTTTCAAACTGGCGTTTAGCGAGAGTGAATGCCTCTTCCCGGGACTTCAGCGTGGAGCGGGTGACGCGAAGCTGTTCATCGAGGGACAGCAGGGTGATATAGCCGGAGGCGACCGAGGACGCCACGGTAAGATCTGCTGCCGCCGCCGCGGCTTTCTGCGCGTCCAGAGAGGCTTCAGCCGCATTCGCGGTGCTGCGGTTTACGCCCCAGATATCGACATCATAGCTGGCGGTGAGGCTGCCTTTATACAGGCTGCTGTAGATCGGCAGACCGGTGGCAGCAGATTGTGTCCGCGCGCGGGTGCCCGTGACGCCAGCATTCAGCGACGGAAAGAGGCTGCCGTCGGCCGCGTAGACCCGCGCCTGATACTCGTTAATCCGTTCGCGGGCAATCAGCACGTCGCTGTTGTTCTTAAGCGCCAGGTCCACATAGCGGTTCAGATTATTGTCGTGGAAATTACGCCACCAGAGCTGTTCTGCTGGGCTTGCCGGGCCTGCTGTTGCTCGCCATTGCGTGGGGATGTGCAGCGACGGCTGCGCCGGTTTCACGTCGACCGACTGGCAACCGGCCAGCACGGTCATCATCATCAGAACGGCTATCGGGCGAAGGGTCATTGCTTCGCCTCCCGCGTATCAATGGTCACCTGCACCGACATGCCCGGACGCAGAAGCTGATAGGCTTCCTGGTCACCCAATACTTCAATTCGCACCGGAATACGCTGGGCAATTTTGACAAAGTTACCCGTGGCGTTATCCGGCGTGATGGCGCTGAACTCAACGCCGGTTGCCGGAGAGATGCTCTCCACGCGGCCCTGATAGGCCTTATCATTTAACGCATCGACGGTGAATTTCACCGGCTGACCCACCCGAAGCTCCGCCAGCTGCGTCTCTTTAATATTGGCGATCACCCAGTGCTGAGGCGGCACGAGGGTGGTGAGGTGGGTTCCGGCGGTAACGTAAGCCCCCAGACGAACGGCGATCTGACCAAGCTGGCCGTCGCGTGGCGCCACAATGCGCGTGTTTTGCAGGTCAATTTGCGCCAGCTCCAGCGCCGCTTTGGCGTTTTCCACATCCGCCTCCAGCGCGCCGCGATTGACGATCACCGTTTGCAGATCCTGGCGCGACATTTCCAGCGTGGCTTTCGCCTGATCAATGTCGGCGCTGCCCTGGGCTGCGCTTGCCAGCGCGGCGTCGCGCTCACGGATAGACAGTGAACCATCCGCCGTCAGGTCCTTTACGCGCTTCAAATCTGCCTGGGATTTCAGACTCTGGGCGCGGGCATTTTTCAGAGCCGCTTCGTTTTTGGCGATCACCGCTTCGGCGCTTTTGCGCTGTTGCAGGTTGTTGTTCAGGGCGGCAATCTTCATCGCCAGCTGCGCTTCGGCCTGATGCACCCGCTGGCGGTAGATACGGTCATCAATCTGCAGCAGCAGCTCGCCCTTTTTAACCCGGTCGAAATCCTGCACCTTCACCTCAGTGATATAGCCGTTAACCTGCGGGCTGATAAAGGTCGTCTGTCCGCGCACGTAGGCATTATCAGTAAACTGCGAGTGGCGGGTGAACGGGGGTAGCTGCCAGGCGTAGAGGATCACCAGTACGCCGACAATACCGATTGCCGCCGCGGTGAAAACCGAAACGATACGGACATTTTTACGGGTGTTGGCCTGCTCTTTAGCGGCATCCTGCTGACTCATAACATCTCCAGAGAAATCATCTTCATATTCATTACTTGTTGCCTGTTGCCTTCTTCAGGGCCATACGGGCAGTCAGGCGCAGGCGCAGCAAGCGCCATAAAATCCAGACCAGGGTGGCGGCGGCAATGCTCGCCGTCAGTAAATAAGTATCGTTATAAGCCAGAATATTTGCCTCAAGCGTTGAAACCGTTTGCAGCTGGGTGATGGCCTGGGTGCCCAGCAGCGAGCTGTCGCCAATCAGGCTCCGGTACAGCCCGGTGTAAGCCTGAATACGGTCATTCACCAGCGGGTTCAGGGTTGTGAGCTGATCGGCCAGCATGCTGGAGTGGTATTTCTCGCGCCAGGTCTGGAAGGTCCCCAGGATGGCAGAGCCGAGCAGGCCGCCGAGGTTCTGGCTCATGCCAAACATCACCGAGAAGCTCACCAGGTTACGTGGATCGGCGATTACCCCGCCAATGGCGGCCAGCATGGCGGGCGCGAGGAAGAAGGCGCTGCCGAAGCCCAGCAGGAACTGGCTGAGCATCAGCTGGTCCGGGCGGGTCAGGTTGTTCGACTGGCTGTCCAGCAGGGAGGCAACAATCATAAGCGCCAGCGAGGTAATGATCGGCCACGCCAGTTTTGTGGGCTTGATGGTCAAACAGCTGGTCACAATCCCGCAGACAATACCGGCAAAAATAGACCACGCCAGGTGGGTCATCTGCTCATTCTGCAAGCCGACATACTGCAGCCAGCCGATAACGCCGGTGTTTTGCTCCGCCAGCACGATGCGGATCAGCAGCATAATGAGCCCGAGACGCACGATGCTGCCGCTCGACAGCCAGCGGGTATTCAGCAACGGGTTAGAACGGTTATGTTCAAACACGATCGCAGACACGATTAATACCAGCGCTAATGCCAGCGACCAGCCGATCCACGGCGCTTCAAACCACCAGTAAAGACGGCCTAAGGAAAGTACCGCGCAGAGCAGCGCCATCCCCGGGGCCAGTAAAAAGAAGGTGATGAAGTCTTTTTTCTCGAAGACCTTGCGCCGGTCGCCAGGAGGCAATTTCAACGCTATCACGCAGGCCAATGAAATGAGCGCCAGCCCGAGCTCAAAGAAGTAAAGCCCGCGCCACTCGTCAAGCTGCAGCAGCTCGGTCGAAAAGAGGCGGGCGAGGGGGATGGCGAGCGATGACCCGGTAATCCCGATGGTCAGTGCCTTCAGACGGTGTTTCGCGGGCCAGGCCTGTATCTGGTAGTAAATACCGAGGGAGCTGAGCGCGGCGGCCACCATCCCGTGCGCGGCACGCACCATCAGCGCGGAGCTGAGATCGTTTACAAACAGGTGGAAAAAGGTGACCAGCACATACAGCACCAGAAAACCTTCCGTGAAGGCGCGCAAACCATACTGCTGGCGGAATTTCACCAGCAGCAGGTTGATGGAGATGTTGGTCATTACATACACCGCCGGGAGCCAGGCGATTTCTGTCGACCAGGCCCCGAAGGTCCCCTGCAGATTTTGCAGATTGGCGGTGACCACCGCATTACCCAGCGCCCCCGTCAGGCACACCAGCAGACCGACAACCCCGTAGGCAATCCGTTTTGGCGTGCTGTGTTCTGGCGTGGAGGGCGAACCCAAGAGGGCGGGTTTCTCATGAGGCTGCCACTCGCGAGGAGCATAAGGGTCGCGTTCGGGCAGGCGCATAACGTCTTTTACCTTAGAAAAAATTGAATAATGAGTGGGCTAACGATTCTACGTTTGCCGCAAATGATAATTCAAGTGAATATGATTTTCGCAGGTTAATCAAATGTTGAAGAACAGGTTAAGGAAAAAGAGCGGCCCGGAAGGCCGTTGTTTTGTCGATCTGAAGTCGTTAATCTGAACCTGAGCAACTGAGGACATCACCATGGTTCAGACGCATTTTCCCCTTCTGCCGGAGTCAACCCTGGCGGCAATCAACACGGTCGGCCAGTGGCTGGCACAGGATGATTTGGGCGATACCCGCGACGTGGCGGCGGTTGACAGGGTTATTCTGGCCGGAAACGCGGTGATGCCGACCATCGACGCTGCCTGCCGTCTTGCCGCTGAACACGACGTTCCGTTACTGATTAGCGGAGGGATTGGCCATTCGACCGCGTTTTTGTATGCGGCCATCGCTCAGCATCCGCGTTATCACACTGTCCCGGTAACGGGGCGAGCGGAAGCAAGCATTCTGGCCGATATTGCCCGCCAGTTCTGGCAGATCCCTGATGCGCACGTGTGGGTTGACGATCAATCAACCAACTGCGGAGAAAACGCGCGTTTTAGCTGGAACATGCTCAAACAGCATCATCAGACGTCCGGGCGCGTGCTGGTCGTGCAGGATCCGACCATGCAACGCCGCACGATGGCAACCTTTGCCCGCGTGTGCCGTGACGAGTCTGCTTCGCCGCAGTGGGTCAGCCACCCGGGCTATACACCGGTGCTGAAAAATGGCGAAAACGGGCTGGTGTTCAGCGGGGAGAGCGCTGGCCTCTGGCCGGTAGAGCGTTATCTCTCGCTCATTTTAGGCGAGCTTCCGCGACTCTGTGATGACATGAACGGCTATGGCCCGGCCGGGCGTGATTTTATTGCACACGTTGAATTCCCCGACGAGGTGACTGCAGCGTGGGCACGGTTAAAGCAGGATCCTGTGCTTACGGATGCCCTGAATCACCGGTCGCTTCTCTGAGCAGAGGCCGTTTGCGGTTTTCCCCTCTCCGCGGAGAGGGGACAGGCATTACAGCGAGGCGAATTTGTCCAGCGTGCGCACCAGCTGGGTGACGAAACCGTATTCGTTGTCATACCAGGCGACGGTTTTCACCAGTTGCAGATCGCCAGCCTCTGAAACTTCGGTCTGTGTGGCGTCGAAGACAGATCCAAAGTGGGAGCCGATCACATCAGACGAAACAATCTCTTCATCGGTATAACCAAAAGATTTATTCCCCTGTGTCGCTTTTTTCAGCGCGGCGTTGATCTCCTCAACGGTGACCTTTTTACCCAGAATCGAGACCAGCTCGGTCACTGAACCGGTTTTCACCGGTACGCGCTGGGCGTGGCCTTTCAGCTTGCCGCTGAGGGCCGGAATCACCAGACCGATGGCTTTGGCCGCCCCGGTGGTGTGCGGAATGATATTCTCCGCCGCGGCGCGTGAGGCGCGAAGATCTTTCCCGCGCGGGCCATCCACCAGCGCCTGCGTGCCGGTATAGGCGTGAATGGTTGTCATGGTGCCCACTTTTATTTCAAACGCATCGTGCAGGGCTTTTGTCAGTGGGGCGAGGCAGTTGGTGGTACAGGAAGCAACGGAAATAATCGTATCACTGGCGTCAATGGTATCGTCATTCACGTTATACACGATGGTTTTCATCTCACCGGCAGGGGCAGAGATCAGCACTTTTTTGGCACCGGCCTCAAGGTGTGCCTGTGATTTTTCTGCCGACGTGTAGAAGCCGGTGCATTCCACGACGATATCGACGCCCGCGGCTTTCCACGGGATATGTTTTGCCTCTTTTTCGGCGTATACGGCGATAGTTTTTCCGTCAACAATCAGGGCGTCTTCGGTGAAATCTACGCTCCACGGGAAGCCACCGTAGTTGGAATCATGCCTGAGCAGGTAGGCCAGCACTTTGGGAGAGGTGAGATCGTTGATGGCGACGACGGTGTTGCTGTCCTGGGTTTCAAGAAGGCGACGCAGGACAAGGCGTCCTATGCGTCCAAATCCGTTAATGCCAATTTTACTCATGGTGTACTCCTGTGAACGCGTCTTTGCGACATTTTGAACTCATCCAGGCTTAGACCATCACGGACAGGGCGGCAATTGAAGAAGCTTCATGCGAGGGGAAGTATTTGAAAAACCATACAGAAAAATTAATGAATTTTTAAGGAAAGGGGATTATGTTGGCGCGATATCGGTTATTTATCAGGAAATCTCATGCGTACTAAATATACAAGCCTGCAAATTGCTATCCACTGGCTGGTGTTTTTGTTAATCATCGTCGCCTACTGCGCGATGGAGTTCAAAGGCTTCTTCCCACGCACCGCCCGGCCGGTAATCAACATGATCCACGTTTCGTGCGGCATCTCTGTGCTGGTGTTGATGGTGACGCGTTTAGTGGTTCGCCTTAAATTCCGCGCACCGCCGATTGAACCAAAGCCAAAACCGATGGTGACCGGGCTGTCCCATCTTGGTCATCTGGTGGTGTATCTGCTGTTCATCGCGTTGCCGCTGATTGGTATTGTCATGATGTATAACCGCGGTACTGACTGGTTAGCCTTTGGTCTGGTGATGCCGCACGCGGCAGAATCGAATTTTGATCTGGTCGACGTTCTGAAAGAGTGGCACGAGACGCTGGCCAACGTGGGGTACGTTGTGATTGGTCTGCACGCGATGGCGGCGCTGATGCATCACTATTTCTGGAAAGACAACACCCTCCTGCGCATGATGCCAAAAAAACGCCAGTAACCCATAACCGCGAGCCCTGCAGCAGTCTGCAGGGCTTTTATTTAGCGTTTTATTGCAGTTGAGCGCGTTCTTCCAGGGTTAACTCCAGCGCCTGAGTGGTGCCCGTCTCTGAGGATTTCACGGCCGCTTCCAGTACCGCCATCACCGCCAGCGCCTCGACCGGATGAACCGGATTGGTGATTTTTCCGAGTAGCGCATCACGCACGTTGATGTAGTACTGACGCTGATCGCCTTTCGGCGTGGTAACGGTCTGCGGCTCACCGTTTGCACCAAAGAACACCATGCTGTCACTGTCCTCGCCCCAGGCCTCACTGCCGGGGATCACGCCCGCCAGCAGCTGCGCTTCCTGTTGGTCGATTCGGGCTTTCACCACGCTGCCTTTATCGCCGTGAACGGTAAAACGTGCCGTTCCGCCAGCCACCAGCATGCTGCAGTGCAAAATCACTTTATGTTGCGGATAATCTAAGACCACGTGTGCCCAGTCGTTAATTTCCGCGCCGTCACGCAGCGTGGCGATATTGCCCTGTACCGACTGTGGCAGTCCAAAGAGCTGCAGCGTCTGGTCAATCAGGTGCGGCCCCAGATCAAACCACAGACCGCTACCGGGCACGTTTTGCTCTCTCCAGCGCACGCGCACTTCCGGGCGGAAACGGTCAATGTGCGACTCAAGGTGTTTGACCTTGCCAAGGGTTCCTTGCTCAATAATCTGCTTAATGCCGAGGAAGTCGCTGTCCCAGCGGCGGTTATGGAAGACGGAGAGCAGCCGTTGCTTCTCTTGCGCCAGGGCAATCAGGTCGCGTGCTTCCTGCATGTCGAGCGTGAACGGTTTATCCACGACCACATGTTTGCCTGAATTCAGGGCAAGCGTTGCCAGCGGCGCGTGGGTGGCGTTAGGGGAGGCAATCACCACCAGATCGACATCGGGATGCTGAATTGCCTCTTCCGGGGTTGCCACCACCTGAACATCAGGAAGATCGCGTTTAACCTTCTCTTCATCACGAGACGAAACCACCGCCAGCTTAAGGCCGTCCACGGACTGGATCAGCGGGGCATGGAAGGTCTTGCCTACAAATCCATACCCGATCAGCGCAATGTTGATTGTCTTCTCTTTACTCATGACCTTCTCCACGTTATTTCGCGCAAACCGTAATGTGCATTGCGCCAGGGTCCCCAAGCTCAGGCCAGGGACGATCTAAAAAGAGGTGCTGGATGTTGGATAATCCGCTGACCAGATACGGTTCACAGCGGTTTAGTTTCAGATGGTCGGCGACAATCCAGCGCTCATGGCTGGCCGCGAGCATCGCCCGTTTGACCTCGGCATCGGCCTCTTTTCCGGCGCTCAGACCGAGTTCAGCATGGATAGCACAGGCTCCCAGAATGGCGATATCCGCGCGGTAGCGTGACAGCAGGGAAAGGGTGGCGCTGCCGGCAAACAGTCGCTGCTTGTGATCCCATTTTCCGCCGAGCAGGATCAGTTCGATATCGTCACGGTCGCTGAAGTGCCACGCGATATCCAGCGAGGTGGTGATGATTGTCAGCGGTCCCTTCAGGAACGAGGCGACAGCCATTATCGTGCTCCCCGCATCCAGAAACAGCGTCGAACCTGGCGGAACAGCCTGCGCCACCTGTTTACCAAGACGTTGTTTGGTTTCCGGCAGCAGTGTATTGCGCCCCTGACGATTCATGGCCGACAGATTCAGGGCAATTGCCCCGCCGTGGTTCTTTTGCGCCAGCCCCTGTTTCTCGAGATCGGTCAGATCCCGGCGGATGGTGTCCGCTGAGACCTGCAGTTTGTCCGCCAGTTCCGTAATGCTGGCCTGCCCGTGCTCACTAATGATATCAAGCACATATTTTTGTCTGGCCGTTTTGTGCATGGATGAATCCCGCAAAATGTCGCAATAAGTTGCATATTACAGCATTTTGCCGCAGAGGGAAGGGTGTTGATCGCCAGTAAGTATCAATGTCCGGTATTGTTCACATTGGTTATTATTAAAATGTTATTAATACGGTGTGAGTGATTCATTCCAAATGTTAACAGCAATGTTATTGTTGTGTTTTATTAAACACACTGGCGGATATAACCATTGTGATACCAATATGCAACCATTAATGCTTTAATGAAATTAATAAATAGCAATAAATTCTGTGTTTATTTATATGCATAGATATTAATGTTGTATATGGCATTATGGTTACTTAAACTGACATTTCTTTGAAAATCTTTGTGTCTGACGCATGCTGAAATTAACGCAAAAATGTGCATCCGGCGATTCTGAAATTTTACTTAAATAACAAAGACTTTATTTGTTTCATTTGAAAGCCCCTTTTTAAGGTTTTGTCCAGAAACCCCATCTTTTTTCTTATCTGTAACACCACATTAACATTGTGGGTGTAGTTGCCTATAGCGCATTTTGTTATGCTGCAAACCAGTCAAAGAAATAAGTAAATTCTTATTGTCATAAGAATATGGTCGGCTCTCATCTCCAATGGAAATGGGGTTGGGGAGCGTTTGTCCAATATTTATTCGGACCCAGGTAAGATATTTGTCGAATTATTTATACCCCTTTAGGGGTAAATATTTAAGCGTCATTCAGAGTCAGGGAGATAAAAATGACTATTATGCGAAATAATATGTTGCTGAGATTTCCAGTCGCCCTGGCATTAATTTCGTTGGCCTTTAATACGGCCTCTGCGAATAGCCGCCAGGTGGGGATTGCTCCGATTGCCGCGACAACATTAAAAGAGAGTATTCTTTTTGCCATCGATCGCGATCCGTCGATTAGCCAGCAGGCCGCGCAACTGGGAATAGGTCAGGCACAAATAGATGAAGCACGCAGCGGCTGGATGCCACAAATATCGTTAAACGGTAGCACCGGCCATAGCCAGACCACCGATTCCAGCGGCTCGCTGCGCAATTCTGCGGCCTGGGGATTGAGTCTGACGCAGCTGGTATACGATTTTGGCAAGACCAACAACAGCATCGACCAGTCCACGGCGCAGCGCGATAGCTATCGTTACCAGTTGATGAGCACTTTGTCTGCGGTGGCGGAAAAAACGGCGCTCAGCTACGTAGAAGTCAAACGCTATTCCGACCTGTTGCAGGCCGCCAAAGAGAACGTTCAGGCGCTCAAAAACGTTGAACAACTGGCCAAACTCCGCGCCGACGCAGGCGTCAGTTCAACCTCTGACGAGCTTCAGACGCGCACGCGCATTGCCGGTATGCAGGCCACGGTCGAGCAGTATAACGCGGCGTTAAACAGCGCCCGCGCACGGCTTGCGGTGTTGACTGGCATGGAGGCCGAGCGCTATTCACCTGTACCGGCGAAGCTTGCCGTTGAGCAAGATTCGCTTAATCGCATTGATTACTCGGCCATTCCCGCGGTCATGGCCGCGCAGAATATGGAGCGTTCAGCTCAGTATGGCGTGGCAACGGCAAAGTCTCAGCACTGGCCGACGTTAAGCCTGAAAGGAGGCCGCACCCGCTACGAGTCCGACAACCGTTCTTACTGGGATGACCAGATTCAGCTCAATATTGACGCACCGCTATACCAGGGTGGCGCCGTTTCAGCCCGCGTTCGCCAGGCCGAAGGGGCAAGGGCCATGGCATCGTCTCAGGTTGACCAGGCGCGGTTCGATGTCCTGCAAAAAGCCTCTGTCGCGCAGGCTGACTGGACCGGCGCGCAGGGAAGAATGCAGGCGGGGAAGCTGCAGCTGGAAAGCGCATTACGCGCCCGGGATGTTTACAGAAATGAATATACCCTGAGCAAGCGGAGCATTAACGATTTGCTCAGCGTTGAACAGGATGTCTGGCAAGCCACCTCAGCCAAAATAATGGCTGAATATGATGGCTGGAGTTCGGCGATTAATTACGCATCTGCCGTTGATAATTTGATGCCAATGATCGGCATAGAGAAAAACGCTGCCGCAAAATTACCTGATTTGAGTTAAAAAACACGCGTCTTTTTGTGCGAAATAAGTAAGAAAATAATGGGTGCTTTTTCCCAGGGATAGCTACATCCATTTGGTGGACATATCCACAGGAATCCGGACACCTGCAAGGAGAGGAAAATGAGTAACGTAAAAATTGTTGATGTCATCATTCGCAAAACGGCCGAGAAAACGAAATTAACCGGAGATGGTAATTTGTCGGTTTCTATTTCTTCGCCGAGTGTGATTGAAATTCAGGGTTCTGCTCAGGATGTTGTGCGTTATGTTCGCCAGGGTAAAGACCTGCTTATTTATATGAAAGACGGCAGCGTTATTCGCTGCAATAACTATTTTGTTGAAGATCCACAGACCCATAATCAATCAGAACTGGTCTTCAACGATCAGCAGGAACTGACGCATATTTCTTTTGCCGATGCCGGGGAAGCGTCTGGCGTTGCTGTTACCGAGTTAACCGCGCAGGCTACGCCGGTTGCCAGCATTGAGCCTTTCCTTGAGCAGGGAAGCGTTCTCAATGACGCGCCATGGGGATGGATTGCAGGCGCTGCGTTGGGCGGCGGTGCCATTGGCGCACTGCTGGCGCACGGGAGTGACGGCGAAACCAAAACCAAAGTCATCGACAACACCAAAGATGTTGAAAGCGCGACGCCGACCTTTTTGCTGACGGACAACGCGGGTGATAAGCAGGGTGTGCTGAGTGGAAAAGCGATCACGGACGACAACACCCCAACCTTTAGCGGTACCGGGCAGCCGGGCGCGACCATTCAGGTTAAAGACAGCAGCGGAAGCACCATTGCCAGCACCATGGTCGGGAAAGAGGGTACCTGGACCGTAAAACTCCCGACTCAGGCTGACGGCGAACATACCTGGTCTGTCGTGCAAATCGACGGGAGCAAAACGACGCAGGCGGGCAGCATTACCGTCACAATTTCTACCGCTGACGCCAGCATCACGCTGGGGACAACGGCCGGTGACAACGTGATCAATGCCAGCGAACACTCCGCTGGCTTTACGCTGTCCGGCACCAGCAAAAATCTGGCGCAGGGAACCGGGCTTACCGTCACGCTGAACGGCAAAACCTACACGGCGGAAGTGGGGGCCGGCGGCGCATGGAGTGTGAACGTGCCTGCCGCGGATGCACAGGCGCTGGGTGACGGCACCTGGACGGTGAACGTCAGCGGTAAAGACGCCGCGGGCAATACCGTGAGCGGCAGCCAGACGATAGGTGTGGATACCAACGCGCCAGCGCTTTCTGTTGATACGATTGCGCAGGACAACATCATCAACGCGGCTGAGCACAACCAGGCGCTGACGCTCACCGGTAAAACCGATGCGGAAGCCGGCCAGATTGTGACGGTAACGCTCAACGGGAAAAATCATACCGCCACGGTGGGGAGCAACGGCACGTGGTCCGTTACGCTTCCCGCCAGCGAGGTGCAATCGCTGGCGAATGGCGACCATACGCTAACGGTGAACGTCAGCGATAAAGCGGGGAACGGATCTTCCACGACCGTCGATTTCACCGTGGATACCGCCGCCCCGGTCGTGACGATTAACACCGTTGCTGACGACAATATCCTCAATACCAGCGAGCAGGGCCAGGCGCAGATTATTTCCGGTACGGCGAGCGGCGCCGCAGCAGGGGATGTCGTGAGCGTAACCGTTGGCGGTCAGACCTTCACCGGTGTGGTGCAGGCGGACGGCAGCTGGAGCGTGGGTGTGCCTGCGTCTGTGGTGGGCTTGCTGGGAGAAGGCAACCACAACATTACGGTTTCCGTTACCGATGCCGCGGGCAATACCGGCAGCGCCACACACGGCATTACGCTGAGCGGTAACCCACCGGAATTTACCGTTCATGCCATCAGCCAGGATAACGTTCTCAATGCTCAGGAGGCTATGCAGCCGCTGAGTCTGACCGGCACCAGCACGCTGCCAGACGGCAGCGCCATCACCGTGACGCTGAACAACGTCAATTATCAAACCGTTGTCGAGAACGGGAACTGGTCAGTTCAGGTACCGGTTTCCGACGTCCTGCAACTGGCGAACACGCTGTACACCGTCAGCGTCAGCGGTACCGACAGCGTGGGCAACAGCGGCTCAGCAGAGGCCACACTGCTGGTTGATACCGTGTTGCCACAGGTGGTCATTAATACCTTTGCCGGCGACAACCGGGTGAATAACGCCGAAGTGGCCGCCGATCAAACGATCAGCGGTCGTGTCACGGGTGCAGCGGCAGGGGATACGGTGTCTGTTTCCGTTGGCGGCAAGCATTACAGCGCCACCGTGGGTAGCGATCTGACCTGGAACCTCACTATCCCGTCTGCGGATCTCAAGGCATTCGGCGACGGCGACCTGACCATTACCGCGTCAGTCACCAACAGCCACGGCAATACGGGCAGCGGCGAGCGCGATATCAATATCAACGCGGCGCTGCCGGGTCTGCGCGTCAACACCCTTTCCGGTGATGACGTGATCAATGCCATTGAGCAGCATCAGGATCTTACCGTGACCGGCTCCAGCAGCCATCTGGCCGCAGGCACGCAGATCACCGTCACCATCAATAACGTCGATTATGTCACCGTGGTCAACGCCACCGGTGGCTGGCAGATTGGTGTCCCGGCGAGCGACCTCCAGTCCTGGACGCCGGGCCATATCGCGGTGCACGTCAGTGCAGAAGATGCGTGGGGCAATGCCGTTGCCGCTGAACATCCGATCGAACTCGACCTGAACGCCGTGGCGGTGACTGTTGATGTCATCTCCGGTGATGACCGGCTGAACGCGGCGGAAAAAGGCAGCGATCTCACGCTCTCTGGCCAGACGCAGGGCGTGGAAGCCGGGCAGACTGTGGTGGTGAAATTCGCCGATCGGACCTATACCGCGCAGGTGCAGCAGGACGGCTCCTGGAGCCTGACCGTACCGGCCAGCGCCATGGAAACGTTGATTGACGGCCGCGCGCAGGTGAGCGTCAGCGTGACGAACGTTAACGGCAACAGCGCCGATGCGTCGCGCGTGGTGACGGTCGATACGCTGCCTCCGGACATCACGATCAATAATCTGACCGATGACAACATCATCAGTGCCGCCGAAGCACAGCAGGATGTCGTGTTAAGCGGTAGCAGCACGGCGGAAGCGGGCCAGACGGTCACCGTCGCGCTGAACGGTAAAACCTACCAGACCACCGTTCAACATGACGGTAGCTGGCAACTGACAGTACCTGCCGCGGACGTCGGCGCACTGGCCGATGGCACCGTCACGGTAACGGCAACCGTGAGCGATGTGGCAGGTAACAGCAGCAGCACGGATCGCGTCGGGCTGGTGGATGCCACCGTACCGCAGGTGACCATTAACGATTTTGTCACCGATACCAATACCATTAACCAGCTTGCCCATACCCAGGCGCAGGTCCTCAGCGGCTCCGTGACCGGAGCGGCAGCGGGTGATTGGGTCACGGTGACCATCAATAACGTGGATTACACCACCGTGGTGGATGCGGCGGGCAACTGGAGCCTCGGCCTGCCTGCGTCTGTGGTACAGGGCCTGGCGGACGGAACCTGGACGATTACGGTCTCTGTGACCGATCAATCTGGCAACACCGGCAGCAGCACGCTGGAGGTGGTGGTTAATACCGTGACGCCGGAGATAGGTATTCACACTCTGGCGGCGGACGACGTGATTAACGCCACCGAAAAAGGCGAAAACCTGCTGCTTTCCGGAACCAGCAACCAGCCAGAAGGCACCCCGATCACCGTGGCCCTGAATGGCATTCACTACACCGCCATTACGGATGCCAGCGGTAACTGGCGTGTTACCGTACCGGCCTCCGCAGTAAGCGCGCTGGGCGAGGCGCACTACACGGTGACGGCGAGCGTCACGGACAGTGTGGGTAATAGCGCGTCGGCCACGCATGATGTGCTGGTAGACAGCTCGCTGCCGGTGGTCACGCTCAACACGCTGGCGGGCGATAACATCATCAACGCGGCGGAACTGGCGGCAGGCCAGACCCTGACGGGGAAAGTCGCCAACGCGGCGGCAGGCGACATTGTCACCCTTACCCTGGGCGGCCAGACGTATACCGTTGCGGTGCAGGACGATCTTACCTGGAGCCTGCCGTTAACCCAGAGCCAGTTAACCGCGCTCGGTAACGGTGAGTTGACGGTTACGGCCAGCGTGACGAATGCGCACGGAAACACCGGTTCTGCCGCGCTGGACTTCACCATCGACGCCCAGTTGCCTGGTCTGCGTATTGATACCGTGGCGGGCGACGATGTTATCAATATCATCGAGCACGGGCAGAATCTCATTGTTTCCGGTACCAGCACCGATCTGGCAGCGGGCAGCACCGTTACCGTGACCATTAACAACATTGAGTACGTCGCCACGGTCCTGGCCGATGGAACCTGGAAAGCGGCTGTGCCTGCGGCGGATGTCAGCCAGTGGCCGGACGGTCCTCTCAACATTACAGCCCGCGCACAGGATGCTTCCGCCAACCCGGTGAATATCGGGACCGTGGTGGATGTCGATCTCGCCCCGGTCGCGATAAGCGTTAACAGCGTGACCCCTGATAACGTGCTCAATGCGGCAGAGAAGGGACACGATCTGGCGCTCTCGGGCACCACGTCTGGGATCGAAGCCGGTCAGACGGTGACGGTCACCTTTGGTGGCAAAAGCTACACCACCACCGTGGATGCGAATGGCAACTGGGCTTACACCGTTCCGGCTGCGGATGTAAGCGGCCTGAAAGAGGGCGATGCCCGCGTTCAGGTGAGCGTGAGCAACGTGAATGGCAACCCGGCGTCTTCGTCACACGAATTCAGCGTCGATACCACTGCGCCGGCGGTCACCATCAATACGGTCAGTCACGACAACATGCTCAATGCGGCAGAGGCGGCACAGGATCTCACCCTGAGCGGCACCTCGACTGCCGAAGCGGGGCAGACGGTCACGGTGACCTTTAATGGCAATCAATACACCGCACAGGTACAGGCTGACGGCAGCTGGACGCTTGACGTGCCGGCAGCCGATCTGGCCGGTATCACCGACGGCACAGCCGTCGTTACGGCGACCGTGTCGGATAAAGCCGGTAACCCGGCCAGCACGGATGCGTCTGTGCTGGTGGACACCACCGTGCCGCAGATCAC
Source organism: Enterobacter sp. BNK-18 (assembly GCF_047456135.1). Classification (NCBI taxonomy): domain Bacteria; kingdom Pseudomonadati; phylum Pseudomonadota; class Gammaproteobacteria; order Enterobacterales; family Enterobacteriaceae; genus Enterobacter; species Enterobacter sp. BNK-18. The sequence goes on from NZ_CP179899.1 coordinate 1,348,953, forward strand.
CTTCAACACCGTTGCCGGTGATGACATTTTGAATATTGCTGAACACGGTCAGGCGCTGATCGTTTCTGGCACAGTCACCGGGGCACAGGCAGGCGACGTGATCACCGTGACGCTGAACGGTAAAAATTACAGCGCAATGCTGGACGCGTCCGGCAACTGGAGTATGGGTATTCCGGCGGCTGACGTGGGCGCGCTGGGCAATGGCGACCATACGATGTCTGCGACCCTCACCGACAAAGCGGGCAACAGCACCACACAGACGCATGAGATTGCGGTTTCCCTGACCGCTCCGGTTATCGCTATCAATACCGTTGCGGGCGATGATGTGATCAATGCCATCGAGAAAGGCGAAGATCTGCAACTCTCCGGCACCAGCAACCAGCCGGACGGCACCACGATCGTCGTGACCCTGAATGGCATTAACTACACTGCCACGACTGACGCCAGCGGCAACTGGAGCGTGACGGTACCGGCAGCAAACGTCTCGGCGCTGGGCGAAGCGAACTACACCGTTACCGCGAGCGTGACCGATACCGCAGGCAACAGCGCGAGCACCAGCCATCAGGCACTTGTCGACAGTGCGCTACCGGTGGTGACCGTTAACGCTGTCGCCATTGATGATGTCATCAATGCGGCGGAAGTGACTGCGGGACAGACCCTGAGCGGAAAAGTCAGCGGTGCCGCAAGTGGTGACACTGTCACGATTTCAATGGGGGGCAACACCTGGACCGCCACCGTTGAGGATGATCTGAGCTGGTCGGTCAATGTGCCGCCTGAAGTCTTAAAGGCCATTGGCAACGGCGATTTGACCGTGACGGCAAGCGTCACTAACGGTCACGGCAATACTGGCTCCGGCAGCCGCGACATCACCATTGATGCCAACCTGCCGGGTCTGCGGGTCGATACCGTGGCGGGCGACGATGTGATTAACAGCATCGAGCATGGTCAAAACCTGATTATTAGCGGCTCCAGTGATGGGCTGAAAACAGGTACTGCGTTGACGGTGACCGTCAATGGTAAAACCTATGCGGCGACGGTTCTGGCAGACGGGACCTGGACGGCAGCGATCCCGGCCGCCGACGTCAGCGCGCTGAGCGCAGGCAAGGTGACGGTAACCGTTGAGGGTCAGAGCACCGCAGGAAACCCGGTGACGATCGCGCATGACGTCACGGTCGATCTGGCCGCGGTGGCGATCAGCGTCAACGCGATTGCCACCGACGACGTGATCAACGCGGCGGAAAAAGGCACGGACCTGGTCCTGTCGGGTACCACCACCCACGTCGAAGCCAACCAGACCGTGTATATCACCTTCGGCGGCAAGTCTTACACCGCGACCGTGGATGCCAGCGGTAACTGGACCGCTACCGTGCCTTCTGCTGATTTAGGCAGCCTGAAGGAGGGCGATGCCAGCGTGCAGGTTAGCGTTACCAACGTGAACGGTAACAGCGCGTCAGCGGGCCGTGAATACAGCGTGGATACGACCGCGCCGACGGTCTCTATCGACATTGTCAGCGACAACAACATCATTAATGCGTCTGAAGCGCAGCAGGATTTGGTGGTTAACGGCATTACAAACGCGGAAGCGGGTCAGACCGTGACCGTGACGCTGAACGGCAAGGATTACACCACCACCGTGCAGGCGGATGGCAGCTGGAGCCTGAGCGTACCGTCAACCGACCTGAGCGGCATTATCGACGGAAACTACACCATCACCGCGGCGGTATCCGACAAAGCGGGTAACCCGGCCTCGGTGGATCGTGACGTGCTGGTGGATACCACGGTGCCACAGTTGACCATTCACACCGTTTCGGATGACGACGTCATCAACAGCGTTGAGCACGCGCAGGCGTTGATTGTCACCGGGTCTGTCACCGGCGCGGCAGCGGGTGATGTGGTCACCGTCACCATCAATAATAAATCTTACACCGCCACGCTGGATGCTGCGGGCAACTGGAGCGTGGGAGTGCCTGCGGCCGACGTCAATGCTCTGGCCGCCGGGGATCACAGCATCACCGCGACCCTGACCGATAAAGCGGGTAACAGCAACAGTGCGACGCACGACGTGGCCGTCAACCTTACCGCTCCGGTGCTGACCATTGACACCGTTTCAGACGACGATGTCATCAATAGCACCGAGAAAACGCAGGATCTCACCCTCACCGGCACCGCGTCAGGTCTGGCGGCGGGCGCGCTCGTCACCGTGATGCTGAACGGCAAAGCCTACAGCGCGACGGTGGATGATAACGGGCTGTGGACGGCTACCGTTCCGGCGGATCAGGTCGGCGCACTGGGTGAAGCGATCTACACCCTCACGGCGTCTGCTACCGATGCTGTTGGCAACAGTACCAGCGTGACTCACACCGTGAACGTGGAGTATGTCCTGCCGGGTGTCACCATCAACACCGTGGCTGGCGACGATATTATCAATACCGCGGAGCTGGCGACCGGCCAGACTCTCAGCGGTACCGTGGTGAATGCCGAAGCGGGCAACACCGTCACCGTGACCCTCGGCGGTAACACCCTGACCGCAACGGTGCAGGATGACCTGACCTGGTCCGTCAACGTACCGCAGTCCGTGTTAACCGCACTGGGTAACGGCGAACTGACCGTCACCGCCAGCGTGACTAACGGCGTGGGCAACAGCGGCTCCGGCGAGCGCGATATCACCATCGACGCCAGCCTGCCGGGCCTGCGCGTGGATACCGTGGCGGGTGACGATGTGATCAATAGCATCGAGCATGGTCAGAACCTGATCGTGACCGGCACCAGCGAAGGACTGGCGGCAGGGACCGCACTGACCGTAACGGTAAATAATAAAACCTATCCGGCCACCGTGCTGGCTGACGGCACCTGGAGTGCGGCTATTCCGGCGGCCGATGTTGGCGCGCTGGCGGCAGGCACGGTAGCGGTCAGCGTTGAGGGGCAGAACAGCGCCGGTACGCCGGTGTCTATTAGCCACAATGTGACGGTGGACCTTGCGGCGGTCGCCATCGGGATTGACGCCATTGCCACGGATGATGTGATTAACGCGGCTGAGAAGGGCGCGGACCTGGTGCTCTCTGGCACCACCTCCAACGTGGAGGAGAATCAGACCGTCAGCATCCTCTTCGGCGGTAAAACCTATACGGCGTCGGTGGATGCTGACGGCAAATGGACGGCGACGGTACCGTCTGCTGACCTGGCCGGCCTGAAAGAGGGCGATGCCAGCGTGCAGGTGAGCGTCACCAACGTGAACGGCAACAGCGCGTCTGCGGGCCGCGAGTACAGCGTGGATACCACTGCGCCGTCCGTAACGATTAACACCCTGGCGGCTGACGACATACTGAATGCGACCGAAGCGAAAGCTGACCTGACGGTGTCCGGTACCAGCACCGCCGAAGCGGGCCAGACGGTCACCGTGAGCCTGAACGGGAAGGACTACACCACCACCGTGGGCGCAGACGGCAACTGGACGCTGGACGTTCCGGCAGCCGACCTGGCGGCGCTCACGGACGGCAGCGTGACCGTGACGGCCGCCGTCAGTGACAAGGCGGGTAACCCGGCCTCGGTGGCTCACAACCTGACGGTCGACGTGACGGTGCCGGTCGTGACCATCAACACCGTGGCGGGCGACGACGTGATTAACGTGGCTGAGCATGCGCAGGCGCAGATCGTCAGCGGCTCTGCCACCGGCGCGGCGGCGGGCGATAAAGTCACCGTGACCGTTGGCAGCCAGACCTACACCACCGTGCTGGACGCCGCGGGTAACTGGAGCGTGGGTGTTCCGGCGAACGTGATTTCCGCGCTGCAGGATGGCACAGTGACGGTCAGCGTCAGCGTCACCGATGCCGCGGGCAATACCGGATCCGGCACCCATAACGTGACCGTCGATACCGGGCTGCCTTCCGTGGGCTTCAGTACCCTCAGCGGCGACAACGTGCTGAACGCGGTGGAGAAAGGTCAGGATCTGAGCGTCAGCGGTACCAGCGCCAACCTTGCGGAAGGTACCCTGGTTACCGTGACCCTGAACGGCAAACAATACACCGCAACAACCGCGGCGGACGGCGGCTGGAGCCTGACGGTACCGGCAGCGGATCTGGCCGCGCTGGGTGAGGCGAACTACACCCTGAGCGCAACCGCGACGAACACCGTGGGTAACAGCGTCAGCAATACGGCGAACCTGCAGGTCGACACCGCGCTGCCGACCGTCATCATCAACACCGTGGCAGGTGACAACGTGATCAATGCAGCGGAAGTGGCGGCAGGCCAGACGATCGGCGGGAAAGTGGTGAACGCCGAAGCGGGTAATACCGTCACCGTTACGATGGGCGGTAACAGCTGGACGGCGACGGTGCAGGATGACCTGACCTGGTCCGTCAACGTGCCTTCAGAGGTGCTGACGGCGCTGGGTAACGGCGGACTGAGCGTGACGGCCACCGTCACCAACGGACACGGCAATACCGGTTCCGGCGAACGCGATATCACCATTGACGCCAGCCTGCCGGGCCTGCGTGTCGATACCGTGGCAGGTGACGATGTGATTAACAGCATCGAGCATGGTCAGAACCTGATTGTCAGCGGCTCCAGCGATGGGCTGGCAGCGGGCACGACACTGACCGTCACCGTGAACGGCAAAACCTATGCGGCGTCCGTACTGGCGGACGGGACCTGGAACGCAGCCGTGCCGGCCGCAGACGTCAGCGCGTGGCCGGAAGGCACCGTGAAAATTACCGTTACCGGCGATAGCCCGACGGGCAACCCGATGACCATCAGCCACGACGTGACGGTGGATCTGGCGACCGTGGCGATCAGCATTAACGCCATCGCTACCGACGACGTGATTAACGCGGCAGAAAAAGGGACCGATCTGGTGCTGTCAGGTGCGACCACCAACGTGGAAGCCGGACAGACCGTCTCCCTCGCCATGGGCGGTAAAATCTATACCACCACTGTCGATGCCAGCGGTAACTGGACTTATACCGTACCGTCTGCTGACCTGGCCGGCCTGAAAGAGGGCGATGCCAGCGTGCAGGTGAGCGTCACCAACGTGAACGGCAACAGCGCGTCTGCGGGCCGCGAGTACAGCGTGGATACCACTGCGCCGTCCGTAACGATTAACACCCTGGCGGCTGACGACATACTGAATGCGACCGAAGCGAAAGCTGACCTGACGGTGTCCGGTACCAGCACCGCCGAAGCGGGCCAGACGGTCACCGTGAGCCTGAACGGGAAGGACTACACCACCACCGTGGGCGCAGACGGCAACTGGACGCTGGACGTTCCGGCAGCCGACCTGGCGGCGCTCACGGACGGCAGCGTGACCGTGACGGCCGCCGTCAGTGACAAGGCGGGTAACCCGGCCTCGGTGGCTCACAACCTGACGGTCGACGTGACGGTGCCGGTCGTGACCATCAACACCGTGGCGGGCGACGACGTGATTAACGTGGCTGAGCATGCGCAGGCGCAGATCGTCAGCGGCTCTGCCACCGGCGCGGCGGCGGGCGATAAAGTCACCGTGACCGTTGGCAGCCAGACCTACACCACCGTGCTGGACGCCGCGGGTAACTGGAGCGTGGGTGTTCCGGCGAACGTGATTTCCGCGCTGCAGGATGGCACAGTGACGGTCAGCGTCAGCGTCACCGATGCCGCGGGCAATACCGGATCCGGCACCCATAACGTGACCGTCGATACCGGGCTGCCTTCCGTGGGCTTCAGTACCCTCAGCGGCGACAACGTGCTGAACGCGGTGGAGAAAGGTCAGGATCTGAGCGTCAGCGGTACCAGCGCCAACCTTGCGGAAGGTACCCTGGTTACCGTGACCCTGAACGGCAAACAATACACCGCAACAACCGCGGCGGACGGCGGCTGGAGCCTGACGGTACCGGCAGCGGATCTGGCCGCGCTGGGTGAGGCGAACTACACCCTGAGCGCAACCGCGACGAACACCGTGGGTAACAGCGTCAGCAATACGGCGAACCTGCAGGTCGACACCGCGCTGCCGACCGTCATCATCAACACCGTGGCAGGTGACAACGTGATCAATGCAGCGGAAGTGGCGGCAGGCCAGACGATCGGCGGGAAAGTGGTGAACGCCGAAGCGGGTAATACCGTCACCGTTACGATGGGCGGTAACAGCTGGACGGCGACGGTGCAGGATGACCTGACCTGGTCCGTCAACGTGCCTTCAGAGGTGCTGACGGCGCTGGGTAACGGCGGACTGAGCGTGACGGCCACCGTCACCAACGGACACGGCAATACCGGTTCCGGCGAGCGTGATATCTCCATCGATGCCAGCCTGCCGGGCCTGCGTATCGATACCGTGGCAGGCGACGATGTGATTAACAGCATCGAGCATGGTCAGAACCTGATTGTCAGCGGCTCCAGCGATGGGCTGGCGGCGGGGACCATGCTTACGGTAACGGTGAACGGCAAAACCTATGCGGCGTCCGTACTGGCGGACGGGACCTGGAACGCGGCTATTCCGGCGGCGGATGTAAGCGCGCTGCCGGCAGGAACGGTAACCGTTACCGTTGCAGGCCAAAGCACCACGGGCAACCCGGTGACCATCAGCCATGACGTCACTGTTGATCTGGCGACCGTCGCCATCAGCATTGATACCATTGCCGTTGACGATGTGATTAACGCGGCGGAGAAAGGGGCAGATCTGCTGCTTTCCGGCACCACCAGCAACGTGGAAGCCAACCAGACCGTCAGCATCACCTTTGGCGGTAAGCACTACACGGCCACCGTTGATACCAGCGGTAACTGGACGGCGACTGTACCGTCTGCTGACCTGGCCGGTCTGAAAGACGGCGATGCCAGCGTACAGGTGAGCGTCACCAACGTGAACGGCAACAGCGCCTCAGCAGGGCGCGAATACAGCGTCGATGCGACCGCGCCTGCCGTGACGATTGATACGGTTGCCGGCGACAACGTGATCAACGCCAGCGAAGCGTCTGCAGGTGTGGCCATCACCGGCACCACCACGGCAGAAGCGGGTCAGACGGTCACCGTAACGCTCGGTGATAAGCAGTACACCGCGCAGGTTCAGGCAGGCGGCACGTGGAGTGTGAATGTGCCCGGGGCCGACCTGACCGCGATGGCCGACAACGGCTACACCGTACAGGTTAGCGTGAGCGATGCGGCCGGTAACCCAGGCAGCGCGGATAAAGCCATTACCCTTGACACCACGCCACCGGTTATCAGCTTTAACGCGGTCGCCGTTGATGATGTGATCAACAGCGTGGAGCATGCGCAGGCGCAGATCGTCAGCGGTAGTGCAACCGGTGCAAACGTCGGCGACAGGCTGGTGATTACCGTCGGGTCTCATCAGTACACGACAACCGTGGATGCGAGCGGCAACTGGAGTGTGGGCGTACCGGCCAGCGTCATTTCCTCGCTGGCTGACGGCACTGCGACCCTCAGCGCCACCATTACCGACAGTGCGGGCAACAGCAGCACGAAGACCCATGATGTGGTGGTCAACACGGCCTCGGTGGCGCTGACCGTGAATACCATTGCCGGCGACGACGTGATCAACGCGGCAGAAGCAGGCACCTCGCTGGTGATTAACGGCTCGAGCGCGCAGTTTGCCAGCGGGACGCAGGTCACGGTAACCCTGAACGGCAAAAGCTACACCGCCACCATTCAGAGTGACGGCTCCTGGACGACTACCGTGCCGGCTGCTGATGTGGGCGCACTGACCGATGGCGGACATTATCCTGTCTCCGTTGCTGCCCAGGACAGCGCGGGCAACAGCGCGTCGGCAACGCACGGCATCAGCGTGGATACCACCGCGCCGGTGATCGGCGTGAATACGCTCTCTGGCGACGACGTGTTAAATGCAGCAGAAGCACAGCAGCCGCTGACCGTGCACGGTTCTACCAGCGCGGAAGCCGGGCAGACCGTTACCGTAACGCTGGGGGGTAAAACCTACAGCGCAACGGTGGCGAACGATGGTACGTGGACGCTGGATGTGCCGGCCGCCGACCTGGCGGCCCTGAATGAAGGGGCGCTGACGCTGACCGCTTCAGTCAACGATAAAGCGGGTAACAGCGGACAGACCACTCACACCCTGACGGTGGATACCGTGGCGCCAACCGTAACCATCGGCACTGTGGCGGATGACGATATTGTCAATAACGCCGAGCAGCTGGCAGGCCAGACCATCAGCGGCACCACCACGGCGGAGCAGGGCCAGACGGTGACGGTTTCCTTCAACGATCACCGCTATCAGGCGACCGTGGGGGCGGACGGCTCGTGGTCGGTCTTTGTGCCGGGGCATGATTTCCTCGGCCTGAGCGACGGGAATTACACCCTAACGGCGACGGTGAACGATAAGGCCGGTAACTCGGGCAGCGCGACGCACGACGTGACGCTAAACGGTGATGTCCCGAGCATAACTATCCACACCTTTGCGCAGGACGATATCGTCAGCGCCGCTGAACATGGTATCCCTCTGGTGGTCAGTGGTACCACCGACGCGCCTGCGGGCCAGACGGTGACCATCACCCTGAACGGCAAAACCTACACCACAACCGTGCAGGCTGACGGTAGCTGGAACTATACCGTAGGCAGTGCAGACGTGACCGCGCTGGCAGACGGAGGATCGTATGTGATCCATGCCCAGGTGAGTAATACCATCGGTAACACTGCCAGCGACGATCACACCGTGACCGTGGATCTGACCGCGCCGTCAATGGGGATCAGTATCGACGCCCTGCAAAACGATACCGGGCTGAGCGCGAGTGATTTCATCACCAACGACAGCCAGATTATTGTTAACGGTTCATTGACCGCGCAGCTCGGCAATAACGAGAAAGCGCAGATCAGCGTGGACGGCGGGGCGAGCTGGATTGACCTGGCCGTCACGGGCACCACCTGGCGCTACACCGATGACCGCACCCTGACGGACGGTACGTATCAGTACCAGGTCCGCGTGATTGATAACGCGGGTAACGTAGGGGCAACGGACAGCCAGAACGTGGTGGTGGATCTCACCGCGCCTGCGGCGACGACCATTACGGTCGATTCCGTCAGTCAGGATACCGGTTTGTCTGGCAGCGACTTTATCACCAGCGATAACCAGATCAGCCTGAAAGGGACGCTCGGTGCGGCGCTGGGGAGTGGCGATCACGCGCAGATCAGCCTCGACGGCGGCGTAACCTGGACGGATGTCAGCGTCAGCGGACTGAGCTGGACCTGGGTTGATACCCGCACGCTGGCGGACGGCGATTATAACTATCAGCTTCGCGTGATTGACGATGCGGGCAATATCAGCGCCACCACCAGCCAGGTGGTCACCATTGATACCGTGGCACCCGATGCCAGTAAAACCATCGCCATTGACAGCATCAGCGATGACACTGGCCTGAGCAGCAGCGACTTTATCACCCATGATACCTCGCTGACGCTGCATGGCTCGCTCGGTGCGACGCTGGCTGACGGCGAATATGCGCAAATCAGCATCGACGGTGGCGTGACCTGGCAGAACGTGATTGTCACCGGCAACAGCTGGTACTACGTGGACGGCCGTACGTTGGGTAATGCCACCTATGACTATTATGTGCGCGTGGTGGATGCCGCAGGTAACGTGGGATCCAGTGCCCATCAGCAGGTGACTGTCGATACGGTCGCCCCGGATGCGGCGATTACGGTGACCGTGGATAACATCACCGTGGATACCGGCTTTGACAACAACGACTTCCTGACCAGTTCAACGTCCTACACCCTGAACGGGACGCTGGGGGCGCAACCCGGTGCGGGCGAGTATGTTCAGGTCAGTATGGATGGCGGCACCACCTGGGTTAACGCGACGGTGAATGGCACACAGTGGAGCTATAACGACACGCGTACCCTGACCGACGGTAGCTACAACTATCAGGTGCGGGTGGTCGATCTGGCCGGTAACGTCGGGGCAACCACGTCGCAGACGGTCACGGTTGATACCCACGCGCCTCAGTACGGCATCACCATTGACAGCATCAGTGAAGATACCGGGCAGTCCGGCACTGATTTCATCACCATGGACACCACGCTTACGCTCAACGGCTCGCTTGGCAGCGCGCTGGCCAATGATGAACGCGTGCAGATTAGCCTGGACGGCGGGAATACCTGGACAGATGCAACGGTAACCAACCAGCGCTGGAGCTACACCGATACCCGCGATCTGGCTGACGGTGATTACACCTATCAGGTGCGGATTATCGACCAGGCGGGCAACGTGGGCTCAACCTCATCGCAGGTGGTGACGGTGGATACCACGCCGCCAACCACCGTGGGCACCGTGGTGAGCTATACCGATGGCGAAGGTGAGCGTCTGGGCTCCTTTGGCAGCGCGATGGCGACGGATGACAGCTCGCCGCTGATCAACGGAACGCTGAACCGCGCGCCGGATGACGGTGAGATTGTGCAGCTTTATCGTGACGGGATCCTGCTGGGCCAGGTCACGATGAACGGTAGCGCAAGCTGGTCCTTCCAGGATAACGGCCTGAGCGATGGCAATCATACGTATATCCTGCGGGTAACCGATAAAGCCGGTAACTATACGGAATCGGACGGGTTTGTACTGAACGTCGATACCAGTATCCCGACCACCACGGCGGCAATTACCGCGCAGACAACATCGGATACCACGCCGATTGTCAGCGGAACGGTCTCCGCTGATCTGGTGAACGGCGAGTACCTGGTGGTGAATGTGAACGGTAAAACCTACACGTCGCAGACGGGCGGCGCGGTGGTGGTCGACCCGGATCACAACACCTGGTATCTGCAGATCCCGGACAGCGATGCACTGAGCGTTGCCAGCTATAACGTAACGGCACAGGTGAAGAGCAGCGCGGGTAACGGCAATACCACCGGGACGGCGAGCGGCAGCCTGGTGATTGATACCACCACGGTGAATACCAGCTGGGCCACCACGGCGGGCAACAGCGATAACTCGACCATGACCGTCGGCATGAACAGCAGCGGCCTGTGGAATATCATTGCTAACGGACAGTCCTATTCCAGCAGTGATGATTCTACCTACGCGGCGAACGCGCTGACTAATACGCGTGGCTACCCTGCCGTTAGCCAGACCGCTGCCGATTTTGACCGTAACGGCACGCAGGACATCTTTGCGACTGAAACCACCTACGGCGGGTCTACACAGGTGATGTGGACCTACGATGGCAGCACTTACAACGCCAGCCAACTGGGCATGGGAACCACTATCTGGTACGGCGGTGTCATTGCCTACGATAAAACCGGTGACGGGTATCTGGACCTTGCGTATGGCGATGCCGGTGCGGACTCCATTACCTACCTTATTAACAACAAGGGGGTACTCACGCCGGATGGGAGCTATGGCGGCGCCGGATTCTGGGGACAATTCACCACCATGCGTGAAATCTCCGGCGTCGACCTGAATAACGACGGCACCGTGGATGTGGTTCAGCACACCAACCGCAGCGGCGCGTACTCGCTTACCGTGATTAACAACAACGGTAACGGGACGTTATCCCTCGGTCAGAACCTGACTAACGTGTTTGTGGCAAACGTGGCGAATACCACCACTGCGGCGTCGATGACGTGGGCGGATTTCAACGGCGATGGCTACATGGATCTGTACCTGGGCAGCAGCTACAACAACAACGGCGGGGTGATCTACTACAACGACGGTACCGGGAAACTGTCCACCACCAAGAGCGCGGTTGAGGCCTCTAACGCGTCAGCAGGGTATCTGTCGGTGGCGGTGGACTGGAACGCTGACGGCCAGATGGACGTCATCAAGCTCAGTACCTACAGCGGATCGCAGACCGCAACCCTGTTTACCAACAACGGTTACGGTTCAAGCTGGACATCAAGTCAGCTGGCTTCCGGACTGGCGAACGTCACCGGTGTGGCCGCCGTGGATTACAACTGGGACGGCGCGCAGGATCTGCTGGTGTCGCAGCAGAACGGCAAAGTGGTGCTGGTGCAAAACAGCAAAACCGTTGCCGACGGCACGGCGATGCATCTGCACATTGTCGACAGTGAGGGTATCAACGCCTACTACGGTAATACGGTCAATCTGTATAACGCGGCGGGCGTACTGGTGGCCTCGCAGATCATCAACGCCCAGTCCGGTATTGGTTCGAACGATACCTCTGCACTGGTGAGTTTCTACGGTCTGGATCCGAATGAAACTTACTCGGCCGAGATCCTGAAAATCACCAATGGCGTGTCGGATAACGTCACCTGGAGCGGTCTGGAAGCCGGCAACGGCAAAGAGGGCTACGTCCTCACTGCCGAAGCAGCAACCGGAGGGCACAGCGGGACGCTTACCGGTACCGGGTATAACGATACCTTTATCGCCGAGGACGGCACGTATACCTATAACGGTTCCGGCGGCTGGACGACCCACTCGGATCACGACACCTGGAGTAACACCGGGGGGATGGACGTGGTGGACTACCGCAATGCGACATCCGGCGTGACCGTCGACCTGCGTCTTTCTACCGCGCAGGACACCGGGTTTGGTACCTCACGCCTGCTGAACATTGAGGGCATTAACGGCTCGGACTTTGACGATGTCATTACCGGCAACAGCGGTAACAACCAGTTCGAAGGCCGTGGCGGTAACGACACGTTCAATATTGGCAGCGGCGGTCACGATACGCTGCTCTACACGTTGATCAACGCCTCCAATGCCACAGGCGGTAACGGCAGTGATGTGGTGAACGGCTTTACGGTAGGCACCTGGGAAGGCACGGCGGATACGGACCGTATTGACCTGCGCGACCTGCTTTCAGGCAGCGGCTACACCGGTACGGGCTCAGCGAGCTATGTGAACGGGGTCGCCACGCTGGACGGCAGTGCGGGGAATATCACCGATTACATCCGCGTGGTGCAAAACGGCAGCAATACCGAAATCCAGGTTGACCTGGACGGTAGCGGCGGCCAGTTCTCACCCACAACGCTGGTCACGCTGAACGGCGTGCAGACCGATCTGGCTACGCTGCTGGCAAATCATCAACTGTTAATTGCGTAAAACTATGCCGCGAGGAGCGATCCTCGCGGCCTTTTGCGTAGCTATAACGAAGAGCGATAAAAGATTTCACAACATTATGAAGACACATCCACAGTACGAACCCTGGTTGCAGGGCATGCTCATCATCGCGAAGCACTATCGGCTGGACTTCTCGGCAGAGCATGTTCGGGTCACGATTAACCATGAAAGCCAGTCTCCACGCCAGCTGGTGCTGGAAGAGATGGCACGCCAGCTTGGGTTAGGGATGCGTATGGTGGCGGCCGACGCGGTCTCCCTCGACCCGTGGCGTTTACCTCTGCTTGCGGAATTTACTGGCGGACAAATCGCGGTCATTAACCGCATGGACAGCGAGGGCAACGTGAGCCTGCAGTTCAGCGGTGACGGCGGCCTGGAGACGACGCTGACGCGTGATGCGCTGTGCTCACGGTTGACAGGACTGCTGGTGCTGCGCCCGCTCGAGTCCACGCCGGATGCCCGGGTGGATGATTACATCAAACCGTATGAGAAAAACTGGTTCTGGCAGCTGGCCCTGAAGGACTGGCGACGCTACAGCGATATTATGCTGGTGGCGCTGGTCGCTAACGTCCTGGCCCTTTCCGGCATGGTCTTTTCCATGCAGGTGTATGACAGGGTGGTGCCCTCGCAATCGGAAGCCACGCTGTGGGTACTGTTTGGCGGCGTGATGATCGCCATTGTTTTCGAATTCATCATGCGCATGCTGCGCGTGCACATTTCGGATGTGGTGGGTAAACGCGCCGACCTGCGTATTTCTGAACGCGTTTTTGCACACGCGCTGCGGATTAAAAACGGAGCCCGCTCTAAGTCAACCGGGTCGTTTATTGCCCAGATCCGCGAACTGGAGTCGGTTCGTGAACTGATCACGTCCACCACCATTGCGGCCATCTCCGATCTGCCATTCTTCCTGCTGTTTGTGTTCATTTTGTGGATGATTGGCGGACCGCTGGTACTGGTTGTCCTGCTTGCCGTGCCGCTGCTGCTTATCCCGGGCCTGCTGGTCCAGCGCCCGCTGGGCAAACTGTCCAGCGAAGGGATGCGCGAGTCTGCCATTCGTAACGCCACGCTGGTGGAAGCGGTTCAGGGCATTGAAGACATCAAGCTGATGCGCGCTGAACAGCGCTTCCAGAATCAGTGGAATAACACCAATGATGTTGCCGCTAACGTCGGCATGAAGCAGCGCTGGCTGACCGGGCTGTTGCTGACCTGGACGCAGGAGGTGCAGTCGATTGTGTATGCCGTGGTGCTGCTGGTGGGGTGTTACCTGGTTATCAGCGGGGACATGACCACCGGTGCGCTGGTGGGGACCTCTATTCTCGCGTCGCGGACCATCGCGCCGCTGTCGCAAATTTCAGGCGTGCTCTCCCGCTGGCAGTCGGCGAAAGTGGCGCGTAAAGGACTCGACGATCTGATGCAGCGCCCGATTGACGATCCTCAGCAGGGCAAGAAGGTGCATAAAGCCCATCTGCGGGGGGATTATGCGCTGGAAGAGGTGGGGTTCTGGTACGACGATGAAGAAAAACTCACCGTTCTGAACATCAGCAAACTGCAGATTCGCGCCGGTGAGCGGGTGGCGGTGCTCGGACGCAATGGCTCCGGCAAAAGCACGCTGCTGCAACTGCTGGCAGGGATGCAGGCGCCTCAGCAGGGCAGCATTCTGCTGGATAATATCGCGTTGAACCACCTGGACCCGGCTGACGTGCGCCGCGACATGCAGCTGCTGAGCCAGCAGGCGCGGCTGTTCTTTGGCTCCGTGCGGGACAACATTCTGATGGGCAACCCGCTGGCCACCGACGATGAGATCCATCAGGCGCTGGTGAACAGTGGTGCGCTGGAGTTTGTCCGCAAACAGAAAATGGGGCTCAACTACATTATCAACGAAGGCGGCGCGGGCCTGTCCGGCGGGCAGCGTCAGGCGTTATTACTGGCTCGCGCCCTGATCACCTCTCCGAACATTTTGTTGCTGGATGAACCTACCGCCTGGCTTGACGAGATGAGTGAGAAGCAGTTTATCCAGCACCTTAAACCGTGGTTGGGCAAGCGCCGGACGCTGGTGGTCGCGACCCATCGTCTGCCTATTCTGGAACTGGTTGACCGTATCATCGTGCTGGAAAACGGCAAGGTGATCATGGATGGCCCGCGCGACGCCATCCTTCGCCAGCACGGTATGGCGCCGCAAAAAGCCTCACAGCGTACCGTGACCATGAAACCGACACCAGTAGCAGAGGAGGGCGTAGCATGACTGATTTCTCTCGCGTCAACAGCCGCCTGAAGGAGCCACGCTTGCCGCGGTCAACCTGGGTCGCCTGGTCGCTGTTCGCCCTGCTGGCGGTATTTATCACCTGGGCAAGCCTGTTCAGCCTTGATGAGGTCACCACCGGTAGCGGCAAGGTGATCCCCTCTTCCCACGAGCAGGTGATCCAGTCCCTCGAAGGGGGCATTATTCACAGTTTGCTGGTGCGTGAAGGCGACATCGTTGAGCGTGGTCAGCAGCTGGCACAGCTTGACCGGACGAAAACCGAATCAAGCGTGCTGGAAAGTGAATCGCGCCTGAATGCCGCGCTGGCAACCGCCTCGCGTCTGAAGGCCGAAGTGAACGACACGGCACTGGCTTTTCCGGCAGAGCTGGATGATGACGTTGAACTGGTCAAACAGGAAACGGCGCTGTATCAGTCTCGTCGCGAAAGTCTTGAGAAAGGGCTGGCAGGGTTACGGCAGGGGGCCGAACTGGTGCAGCGTGAGCTGTCGCTGACCCGTCCGCTGGTGACGCAGGGGGCAGCCAGTAAGGTGGAGGTGTTACGTCTTGAGCGTCAAAAAAATGAGCTTGAGAACAAAATCACCGAGATGAAAAACCAGTATTACGTTCGCGCCCGTGAAGAGCTGGCGAAAGCGAACGCGGAGATTGAAGCGCAACGTTCGGTGATGAAAGGGCGTGAAGATTCGTTGACCAGACTGACCTTCAATGCGCCGGTGCGCGGGATCGTTAAGGATATCGACGTGACAACCGTGGGAGGGGTGATTCCGCCAAACGGCAAGCTGATGAGCCTGGTTCCGCTTGATGACCAGATGGTGATTGAAGCGAAAATCTCGCCGCGCGATGTCGCCTTTATTCATCCGGGACAAAAAGCACTGGTGAAAGTGACCGCCTATGACTACTCCATTTACGGTGGGCTGGAGGGCGAGGTGACCATGATTTCGCCGGATACGCTTCAGGATGAGGTGAAAAGGGATGTGTATTACTATCGAGTCTATATTCGCACTGACAGTAACCATCTGACCAATAAACAAGGCAAAGCCTTCCCGGTGTTTCCGGGGATGATTGCGACCGTTGATATTAAAACAGGCAGTAAAACGATTCTGGATTATCTGTTGAAACCGCTTAATAAGGCGAAAGAGGCACTGCGGGAACGGTAAGCAAAGGGCGTTCGGGAAACCGAACGCCAGAAACATTATACCGTCGACGTTACGTTAACAACGTGGCGTCGTTCTTTAGGAACGACGTTGATATAGTGAGTCACATAGGCGAAGTATAATCCGGCATAGTTTTCGACCAGTTCTATAAACGCCGGGTAAATCGACATCTGGCCATCACCCTGATCTTTAAGATAACCCGCCTCTTGTGCCGATTTGATAATACGGTTGACGTGGATCCGTGAAACAAAAAATTCTTTAGCCAGTAAGTTGGCTGAATAGGGTATTACTGCGCCATGTGCGGTTTTATTTTTTATGGCCTGCAGGTAAAGATATAACATTATCATCCGCCCTCCGTCTTTATCAATAAACAATCCCACTTCAGGCAAAACCTTCCTGAACGTTAATCCCCTGAAAAGGTATTCCGCTGCGCGACGGAAAAAGTTATTTCGCAGGATGTCGTTATCCAGCAGATTAACGTTGATATTAAACTTTGGGAAAAGAATACTTACCGGCAAAAATGCGCCGGACATGTAGCGTTTAAGTTCATTAAGTCCCTTTTCAGTCGGTGCGATTCTCGTTTTGCGTCTGTCTTCACTGCAGCGCCAGGTCTTGATGCGCCCGGTGGTTCTGAGCAAGGTGATGATCGCAATCACACTGTTGGGGCTGGCTATTTTATAACGGGAACATAATTCTTTAATTTCTGATACTGACTCAGCCTGATTTCCAAAGATAAAACAACACATGGAAAGAATAATGTTGAACCGTGATTCCTGAAGCATCGTTTTGTAGAACAAAGGTTGTTTTTTGTAGATGGCGTCATTAATGGTGTAGTGCTCTGTTATTGCCTCACTGAATCGCGGATTGTTTTTAATGACATCCCTTCGATGTAGCAAGGCCCTGGATGAGATATGATTATCCATAGCGTTTGTCTCTTATATGAATGAGCCGATAGATGAAGTATCCAGTCTTCTTTCGGATTTTTCATTATACCTTGAGATTGACATATTTACCGTTATTATTTGATGCGAATTTTATATTTATACTGCATATGGATACAGGCGGTGATTAACACAAAGATGTTCTCGTTAGTCACGTTGATAACGGTTTCTTAACCTGATGGTGTCCTGTAAAATTATTATCAACAACAGGGTTTTTTATATTTTGTTACATTCACAAATGGGATATGTGTTTTTGTGCCCAGGAGCAGGTTATGACCCAAAATATTTCTTTCAGAAATGCTGCTTTTTATGAGCAAAAATTTGTCATCTCAACCTGCCATTTCACATTTCAGGGGTACAGTCTGTTACTCAAACAGTACGGTATAGACGCTTCGCACGTTCGTTTTGAGGGGGATGAACCTTCCCGGCAGGATCTGGAAAATATCCTTATCAGTCAAAATGCTCAAATCTCGGTGTTCCTCGGCAAAGGTGTGGTCTCTCTCCTGGAGAGCCTGAAGCGACTCGCTTGCGTGCTAAATAAACTTCCTGTTATTCGAAAGGTAACCCTGTACGGGGAAATGCCGGATGGCTGGCTGTATCGAACGCTGGGGAATCTTTTAAATAATACTTTCCAGCTTTCATTGATTCGTATAGCCAGCGTGTCTGATGTTATGACCTGTTTTCGTATGCATAATGACGTATTTAAGGATAACTCACGTTCTTTGCGTGACCAATACTGGGGGTTGTCTTATCAGGAAAACGTAAAAGGTTTAACCGAAAGAGAGGTAAGCGTTTTATTAAATTTTTATCGCGGAATGTCAGTAAAAGAGCAGTGTGAAAAAATGGGGCTGTCTAATAAAACGGTTTATACCCACCGTAAGGAAGGAGTGAAAAAATTACACCAGATCCGACGCTGGCTGAAAGATCCGCATGCCTTAAGAATGGAAGGAAGCACGGAACGGTTAACGCAAAAAGAAAGTCTCTCTGCCAAAGAGACGGCGGTTTATAATGCATTGCTAAAAAGAGAGATATTCCCTGCGTATCAGATTATAACCGATCGTTATAAGAAGGGTGTGGGGTTTGAGATACTCATTCGCTGGAATAATAATGGTAAAATTATCAAGCCAGTTAATTTTCTTACTGATATTTCAAGCCAGGAGATATGGCTAAAAATTACTGCGCTAGTGATACATGCTGCGGTGTCAGGCATTAATAAATATAACGGTAAATATTATTTTTCCGTCAATATCCCCCCGCGACTTGCCTCGGGTAATGCACTTCCGGACATGGCCAAAAAGGCTGTGGCGATGCTGCTCAATCCACAGTGGGCCGACAAACTGGTCTTTGAATTTGCGGAAGATATTGATGTGACCAAGGATAGGACGATCCCAGAAACCATGCGGCGTTTACGCAATACCGGGTGCCGGCTGTTTCTCGATGACTGCTTTTCCAACCATCAAACCATGTTCCCGGTAAGGCAGGTGCATTTTGATGGATTAAAGCTTGACCGGGATATCGTCGAGCATTTTGTGGCGAATGACAACGATTATAATCTTATTAAAGCGATACAGATATACAGCGATATGACCGGCACGGATTGTATTGCTGAAGGGGTGGATAGCGAAGAGAAGTTTGAGAAGTTAGTCGCCCTTGGGGTTAAAAGTTTTCAGGGCTATTATCTTTCGCGGGCGGTAAAAGAAGACGAATTAGATCGCATGGTCAGATTGTTTAGCTAAAGCGCAAAAATAAAGCCCCGAAGGGCCTTTATTTATTTTCGACCCAGTAACAGGCCGAGAACAATACCTACCGCCCCCGCAGCAATTAAACCCGTCAGGGGATTGTTTCTCACCGCTTCAGTGACATCGGAAACGGCGTCGCTGGCCTGTGCGGCATATTTCTTGGCAGCACCTTTAACCTGATGCTTAGGGGAGTCAACGAAATCGCCAAACTGCTGCTGGGCTGAGCCTGCCAGTTCATCGAGTTTATTTTTCGCTTTGTCTTCTGCAAACTGTGTATTTTTATCAGTATTGAAATCAGTCATTTTTGCCTCCTTGTGTTGATAGTATAAGGATAGCCTCTCTTTTGCGTTTTAAGGGACGCAGGGCGGAAATTGGCACAAAATCCTCCTGTTTTCGGATATATCTCTATGCCATAAACCCTTTATTTCTCATTCTCATCCTGACCGTAATACAGTTTCCCAATCCGGATAAGCGGGCGGCCCTGAGACTTGCGGTGCAGGTTACTGTCCCTGAGCGAATACACGCACCCGCAATATTCCTGCTGGTAAAACTGTTCCCGCTTGCTTATCTCAATCATGCGCGAGGAACCGCCCTGTTTGCGCCAGTTGTAGTCCCAGTAGACCATCCCCGGATAGCGCGCTGCCGCACGCTGGCCGCAGTCATTTATCTGCTGCATATTCTTCCAGCGGGAGATCCCTAATGAACTACTGATGACGCGAAAACCATTTTCTGCAGCATACAACGCTGTGCGTTCGAAACGCATATCGAAGCACATGGTGCAGCGGATGCCGCGCTCGGGTTCCCATTCCATGCCCTTAGCGCGTTCAAACCAGTTATCGGTGTCGTAATCGGCATCGACAAACGGCACGCCGTGTTTTTCCGCAAAGCGAATATTCTCCTCCTTACGGATGAGGTATTCCTTTTGTGGATGAATATTGGGGTTATAGAAAAATATGGTGTAATCAATTCCCGAGGCCTGGATGGCCTCCATCACTTCTCCCGAGCAGGGGGCGCAGCAGGAGTGCAGCAGCAGTTTGTCGGCACCGTGTGGCAGGGTAAGTTGAGGGCGGATAAAGGGGGTTGTACTCATCGTATCAACTCTATGTGAATGAAATTTATTGAATTGTAGTCCCGTAACCGAAGAAAGTGAACGTTCAGGGCAAACCCCGGCGAACATAAACATCCACGTTTCTTTTCTATGGCTCCGATCACGTCACCTCGTATTCCCCCGATCCTGCGACGACTCACAGCAATCATGCATTGACCGAAGGAATAAATTCGACATAATTTATTTCTGTGGTGAATCCTCTCTCAAGAGAGGGCGTTCCAGACTACTGCTGTCCGCAGGTATGTACGCATCTTTGCTTACCAGGGGAGAGTCACTGGGATGCACCCGACACCACGATTCTTTCTTTAATTTTTTATCCCATTGGAAGGGTATAGAGTGCACAAGTTTAATTCCTCTCTTCTTGCGATTTTTTTGCTGACAGGTTGTAGTTCCGATCTGGTTCTCAGCCCACCTCAAAAACCTGAATACAAGGCTATGCCAGAGATAACCCAGTCTGTGACACCATCCCAACAGCGTGCGATCATGGCTGGTGAGAGGCCTGATTGGTCAGAAAGGACGCCAGTCGGCACCATGAAACGATATTGATAAATACCTAACGACCAGGGCTGCCATTCGGTGGCCTTTTTTATTGTGATGAATGAGCGGGATGTGATGGCCGCAGCCAAAACGCAGAAGGCATGGTGAAAACGACCCTGCGCCTGGCGTTGATAATCACCAGACGTGTGGAATGCAACTGAATCAAGTTAATGTTCTATATGCTTATTTTATCAATGCACCAATTCCTGATAAGATTGTTCCTAATTTTTACTGATGGAATAGGGACATGAAAAAAATTGTTGGCGTGATATTACTTTCCTGCTTACTTGCCGGTTGCGATAAACCTAAAATTGACTCATCAACTGATGATGCAATGAAATCGTCTATAGCTAAAGTCAGAGAGTCACTTCCGGAGAATAAGCGGGAGGAGTTTGATAGCGCTCTGCAAGTTGTGGCATTCAGTAACATCAACATGGCTGATCTCATGCATGCTTCATCAGACAATGACAAAGAAGACCTCAGCAAAAAGATGCGCGAACCCCTGTCGGGAAAGACTGCTGAGGAAGTCATTTCTTATGCTCAGAAAGTAACAGCTGAGAGAGAGCTTAAGCAGAAAGAACAGGCAATTCAGGAAATTAAAACGCTAGAAAAGAAAAAAGCTGACTCAGATATGGCTAAAGAGGAGCTGAAGAAAATCCAGGTTTTATCAGCCAGATTTACCAGGGAGCCTGAGGCAGACGGTGAGCCACAACCCGTAATTAGACTGGTTGTAAAAAACAAGAGTGAAAACGTTATTTCCAGAGCCTACCTGCATGGAGTGATAGCAAGCAGCGGACACTCAGATCCCTGGTTGGAAAGTAAGTTCTTTTACGATATTCCTGACGGGCTTAAACCGAATGAAGAAGCTACATGGGCTCTGGCTCCGCCTAAAAATTCTGAATGGGGTCAACTTTATGCCCCAAGCGACGCTGTTTTCACTGTGACAGTCATGAGAGTAGACGGTACTGATAAGCGGGCGTTGTTTGATGCAACAATGTTTACAGAGGAAGACGGTAACAAGCTTGATGAACTGAAGAAAAAATACCCGTGATTTGTAGCTAAAAAAATGACCCGCTTAGGCGGGTTTTTTTACGTCCGGAGGAAACGTGGCGACAGATATATTAACCTGGTGAACCCAGATACGGGCAGAAAGGGAAGGGAAGTTTAGCCACACGATTCGTTCTGCATCCTTTGGTCGTGGTTATGAGCAAATCGCAGGAGATGAACTAACCCTGAGCAGCAATTCTGGCTGATGACCCTCTCAGCTAACTACACGATAACCACGTCAAACCTAATGTTTACATAAAGCTGTTTTAAAAGATACAATACCCCCCTATAGTATCAGGAGGGCGTATGCCGCATTCACCCGCAGATAAAAAACGTATTCTGACGCGCGTCCGCCGCATTCGAGGGCAGGTTGATGCTCTTGAGCGTGCACTGGAATCGGGCGACCCCTGTCTGGCCATCCTGCAGCAAATTGCCGCCGTGCGCGGTGCTGCGAATGGGTTGATGGGCGAAATGGTTGAAATTCACCTCAAAGATGAGCTGGTGACCGGGGAGACAACGCCGGACCAGCGGGCCGTTCGCATGGCAGAAGTCGGCCATTTGCTGCGCTCTTATCTAAAATAAACCCACAGACCTCACAATAAGGGAAGAGACATTATGAAATCTCGCGCTGCTGTCGCATTTGGCCCCGGCCAGCCGCTCAAAATCGTTGAAATCGACGTGGCTCCGCCGAAGAAAGGCGAAGTCCTGATCAAAATTACCCATACCGGCGTGTGTCATACCGATGCGTTTACCCTTTCGGGTGACGATCCTGAAGGCGTGTTCCCGGCGGTACTCGGCCACGAAGGCGGCGGGATTGTGGTGGAAGTCGGCGAGGGCGTGACCAGCCTGAAACCGGGTGACCATGTGATTCCGCTGTACACGGCAGAATGTGGTGAGTGTAAGTTCTGTAAATCCGGCAAAACTAACCTCTGCCAGGCGGTTCGCGCTACTCAGGGTAAAGGTCTGATGCCAGACGGTACCACTCGCTTCTCCTATAACGGTGAGCCGATCTATCACTACATGGGCACCAGTACCTTCAGCGAATACACCGTGTGCGCGGAAATTTCGCTGGCGAAAGTGAACCCACAGGCGCCGCTGGATAAGGTTTGCCTGCTGGGCTGCGGCGTGACCACCGGGATTGGCGCGGTGCATAACACCGCAAAAGTGAAAGAGGGCGACACCGTTGCGGTGTTCGGTCTGGGCGGTATCGGTCTGGCGGTAATCCAGGGGGCGGTGCAGGCGAAGGCGGGTCGTATTATCGCTGTCGATACTAACCCGGAGAAATTCACACTGGCAGGCGAAATGGGTGCCACTGATTTCGTGAACCCGAAAGACTACGATAAGCCGGTTCAGGATGTGATCGTTGAGATGACCGATGGCGGCGTTGACTTCAGCTTCGAATGTATCGGTAACGTTAACGTGATGCGCTCCGCGCTTGAATGCTGCCACAAAGGCTGGGGTGAGAGCATCATCATTGGCGTTGCCGGTGCGGGCCAGGAGATCAAAACCCGTCCATTCCAGCTGGTGACCGGCCGTGTGTGGCGTGGTTCAGCGTTTGGCGGCGTGAAAGGGCGCACCCAGCTTCCGGGCATGGTGGAAGATGCAATGGTCGGGAAAATTCAGCTCGACCCGTTCATTACCCATCGCCTGCCGCTGGAGCAAATCAACGACGCGTTCGATTTGATGCACGAAGGTAAGTCCATCCGTACCGTGATTCACTTCGGCGACAAGTAACTCTTCTGCCAGCGGTTTTTTTGCCGCTGGCGTTTCCTGCATAATCTTCTCTAAAGTGTGACCTGACTTGCGCTTTTAGCCGTAAGCTAATCTCCAGCCGTGCCGATGACTATTTTACAGGCGTGTTTTTACGCATCTTACCTACAAGAGAGTCGACGGTCATGGACAACACAACAACGATGCAGGCGCAGCGCACGCTGAGCTTTTTGCATCATATCAGGCTGGTTCCGCTGTTTTCCTCCATTCTCGGTGGCATTATTTTGCTGTTCGCCTTGAGCTCAGGTCTGGCGGGCTATTTCCTGCTGCAGGCAGACGCCGATCAGCAGGATGTCACATCAGAAATTCAGGTGCGTATGGGGCTGTCGAACAGTTCTAACCATCTTCGCACCGCGCGTATCAATATGATCCACGCTGGCGCGGCCAGCCGTATCGCCGAGATGGATGCAATGAAGCAGAACATCAGCGAGGCGGAAAAACGTATTAAGCAGTCTCAGGATGGCTTTAACGCGTACATGAACCGCCCCGTTCGTACGGCGGAGGATGAAGCGCTGGATGCCGAACTGAAAACACGCTTTGACGCCTATATCGCGGGCCTTCAGCCGATGGTTAAATTTGCCAAAAACGGCATGTTTGAAGCGATCATTAACCATGAAAACGAATCCGCCCGCCCGCTGGATGACGCCTATAACGCCGTCCTGCTGAAGGCGATTAAGATCCGTACCGACCGGGCCAATGCCCTGACGGCGCAGGCGCACAGCCGCACGCAGCTGGGCCTGATGTTTATGGTCGGGGCGTTTGCCCTGGCGCTGGTGTTGACCGCGCTGACCTTTATCGTGCTGCGCCGCACGGTCATCAATCCGCTTCAGCGTGCTGCCACGCGAATCGAGAACATTGCGAAAGGCGACCTGACGATGCCGGATGATGTCGCCGGGCGCAGCGAAATTGGCCGACTGACGCGCGACCTGCAAACCATGCAGCACTCGCTGGAGACCACGGTTGGCACCGTACGCCAGGGGGCGGAAGAGATCTATCGCGGAACCAGTGAAATCTCGGCTGGCAACACCGATCTCTCATCCCGTACCGAACAGCAGGCGGCCGCCATTGAGCAGACTGCCGCAAGTATGGAACAGCTGACCGCGACGGTGAAACAAAATGCCGATAACGCGCACCATGCCAGCAAGCTGGCGGAAGATGCCTCCGGTAAAGCCAGCCGTGGCGGCCAGATGGTCTCCGGCGTGGTGAAAACGATGAGCAATATCTCCACCAGTTCGAAGAAGATCTCTGAGATTACTGCGGTAATTAACAGCATTGCGTTCCAGACCAATATCCTGGCGCTCAATGCGGCAGTAGAAGCAGCGCGTGCGGGTGAACAAGGACGCGGCTTTGCGGTGGTGGCGAGCGAAGTGCGTACCCTGGCGAGCCGAAGTGCAAATGCCGCGAAAGAGATTGAAAGCCTGATCAACGAGTCGGTTTCCCTGATCGATCAGGGTTCCGGTGAAGTGGTCGCCGCGGGCAACACCATGAACGACATCGTCGATGCGGTGAAACGCGTTACCGATATTATGCTGGAAATTGCCGCCGCCTCCGACGAACAGAGCCGCGGTATCGAGCAGGTCAGCCAGGCGATTTCGGAGATGGACAAAGTGACGCAGCAGAACGCCTCGCTGGTGGAAGAAGCCTCTGCGGCGGCGGCCTCCCTGGAAGAACAGGGCGCGCGTCTGACCGAGGCAGTCGGGGCATTTCGTCTGAGTGGCGCAAAGCCTGGCCGTTCAGTCTCGTCTGCGCCAGCGGTGAAAAACGCACCTTTACGTCCTGCGCCTGCGGTGTCGGGTGATAACTGGGAAACGTTCTGAGTCGTCCGGGGTAAACGGGTGAAAAAAAGGGACCGTCAGGTCCCTTTTTTATGGCGTTACTGCTTGTCCGGTAGCGCGTAGGCAATCACGTAATCACCGCGATCCGGCGACTGACGGGCACCCCCCGCGTTGATGATGATGTACTGTTTACCGGTTTTCGGTGAAACATAAGTCATCGGTCCGGACTGGCTACCGACCGGCAGACGGTCTTTCCAGATCTCTTTCCCGGTGGCGGTATCAAACGCGCGCAGGTAGAAATCCTGGGTGCCGGCAAAGAACAGCAAACCGGACTGGGTAGCGAGGGACGCGCCCAGGGTCGGCATACCGATTGGGATCGGCATATGCATACGAATGCCAAGCGGGCCAGTATCTTCCACCGTACCGACCGGAACCTGCCACACCAGCTTGCCTGATTTCAGGTCAACGGCTGACATAGTGCCAAACGGTGGCTTCTGACACGGAATGCCCAACGGCGACAGGAAGCGTTCACGCATAGCTCCGAACGGTGTACCGTCCATAGGCACAATACCCATCTCGATGCCGCTGGCGTTTTTCGCCACGTTGGCACGCGGTACCATGTAGTTTGCCAGTCCCAGGCGCATATCGTTAACGAACATCAGGCTGTTGTTCGGGTCGATTGAGACGCTGCCCCAGTTCATCCCGCCGAGGGAGCCCGGGAACTGCAGGGAACGGTCGAGACCCGGTGGGGTGAAGACGCCCTGGTGACGCATCTCTTTAAACTGAATGCGGCACAGCAGCAGGTCGACTGGTGTCGCCCCCCACATATCCGATTCGGTCAGCGTCTGGTTGCCAATCATCGGCATGCCAACAGAGTACGGTTGGGTCGGGGAGTAACGTTCACCTTCAACGTTACCGGCCGGTACCGGGCGCTCTTCCACTTTCGCCACGGGCTTGCCGGTTTCGCGGTTGAGCATAAAGATCATGCCCTGCTTGCTGGTCTGCACCAGCACCGGCGTGGTGCCACCTTTACCGTCGGGTAAATCGTACAGCAGCGGCTGGGAAGGGAGATCAAAGTCCCACAGGTCGTGGTGGGTGGTCTGGAAATGCCAGCGCACCTGACCGGTGGCGGCGTCCACCGCCACGATGGAGGAGCTGTACTTGTCATCCAGCGCCGTACGCTCACCCGCCCAGAAATCTGGCGTGGCGTTGCCGGTTGGCAGATAGATCAGGTTCAGTTTTGCATCGTAAGACATGGCAGACCAGACGTTCGGCGTGCCGCGTGTATAGGTCTGTCCTTCCGGTGGAAGGCCGGTCAGTTGCGGATTACCCGGATCCCATGCCCATGCCAGCTTACCGGTATGAACGTCATATGCACGCACGACGCCCGGCGGTTCGCCAGTGGAGAAGTTATCCGCGATACGACCGCCGACCACCACCACATTCCCCGCGACCAGTGGCGTGGAGGTCTGCTGATAGTAACCCGGTTTGATTTCCCCCATCCCGATGCTCAGGTCAACGGTGCCACGATCGCCAAAGTCTTCACAGACCTTGCCGTTATCTGCATTGATGGCTATCAGTCGCGCATCGGTGGTCGGCAGGAACAGACGACGAGGGCATGCCGCAGGCTGTGCATCTGTCTGTGACGTTGTCACGCTGCTGTGATCTTCAAAATAGCCCAGACCGCGGCAACGCTGCCAGTTCGGTGCCGAGGCTTTCGCGTCGTAACGCCATTTTTCTTTACCGGAGTCGACGTCCAGCGCCAGGAGTTTACTGTACGGCGTACAGACATACAGCGTGTCGCCAATTTGCAATGGTGTGTTCTGATCTTCCGCACCGGAGCCGTTGCTCTGAGGAATATCCCCCGTGTGGGCAACCCAGGCCACCTTCAGATCGTTCACGTTTTGTTTGTTAATTTGATCGAGGGCGGCGAAGCGGTCACCGTGGGTGGTATTGCCCCAGTGCGCCCAGTTTTTCTGCTCCTGACCCGGTGCGACCGGTTTTACCGGTACCGGCTCATTCGCCGCCACCAGCGTTTGCGGCTTGAACATCCAGCCGAGGCTCACCAGCATCACGACCGCCAGAACGGCCGCGACGCCAAACGCCGGTGCTTTGTTCGGGGCGTTGTGGTTTGCTGCGCGCATAAACGGCCAGACGATGGCACAGAGGAAGGCCAGCACGGCAAACGTAAAGAGGCGCGAGAAGAGCGGCCAGAAATCCCATCCGGCATCGCTGACGGCCCAGAACAGCGAGGCGATAAACGCGATGCCATAGAGGACGATCCCGCTGGCGCGGTTGATGAAAATCAGGACGGCGGCAATCACCATCGCCACGCCCATGATCAGGAAGTACCCACTTCCGCCTACGGTAACAAGCTTTAAACCTAAGCCGCCAACAGCCAGACCGATGAGCGTCATCAGTCCGGCAAGGAGCCACTGCAGGATACGGGGTATCCCACGTGGCGCGCTGCCAAATGCCATTTCTGTCTCCTTTAAATCCCCCGCGTTGCGGAACGGTGCCGAATATGTACCAATTGGGTAATAATCGCGGAGGGGGATGAGGTTTTATACGGTTTATCCGCATCATGTGCGGTTGAATTCCTGTTTAACAAATAGCATGCGAACCATTTGGTGAATTCGCGGCTATGATAAAACTGTTAAATTGTTTTACGCAATTGTTAATGGATGATTTCGCATTTTTTGACCACAGAAACAAAAAACCCGTCGACAGGACGGGTTAGTGGTTGAGGTTGTAAAGGCGTCTCAGGCAGGCATGGATTTGCGGATGGCGCTGAGCAGCGTCTGCGCACCCGGGGAGAGCGGGGTATCCACGCGGGTTAATATACCGATAGGTTCGCCCGCACCTGGCGACGTCACCGGCAGTGCGGTAAGCGAGCCCTGGCGGAGATCATCTTTCACCGCGCCGGAGGGAACGAACCAGACGTAGTCATAATCCACCGTAAGCTGGCGCGAAAGCGAGGCCGACAGCGTTTCGATGCAACCTGAAGGCAGTGAGCAGCCCTGCATCTGCAGCAGTGTCTCGGCGTTCTGACGCGGAACGGTGCCTTTTGGGGATACTACCACCGGCCACTCCATTACGCGGCTTAACGTCACCGTATCCTGCAGCAGGGGGTGACCGGGACGCACGACCAGCTTCAGGGATTCCAGGAATAACAGCTCGTAGTTAAGCCCGCCCATAAGCTCGGGGTCGGACATGCGCCCGATACCGAGATCCAGTTCGCCGGATTTTAGCCCGGCGAGCAGCATGGTGTTATTCATGGTGGCAACCTGAATAGTGGTATGCCGCTGATGTTTGTGGAACTGCCCAATGACCGGAGGCAGAATGCCGAGTGCCGCCGTTGGCAGGGCACCCACGCGCACAATCTCCGTGGCGTGCTCCTCTTTGCGGTTGAGCGACTGTCCGGCAGTATTCAGCGCATCGAGAACCTTGACGGCGTGCGTTAGGAATTGTTCACCCACGAGGGTGAGTTGTGCCCCCAGCCGACCGCGGTCGAAGAGACGGGTTCCGGTGAGTTGTTCCAGCTCGTTCAGCGTTTTGGAGAGCGCAGGCTGGCTTAGGTTGAGAGTTTCAGCCGCTCGCCCCAGCGTTCCCTGTTGAGCGACGGCCACAAATGTATGCAAATGGCGCAAGCGTATGCGCTGACTGAACAGACCATTTTTTTCCATAGGCGATGTTAAAAACAGAGCGATGCGGGTGACAAGCTAAGTTGTTTAATTTTGATAACTTGATAGCAAAATATTTTTAACATTTGATCTGTTTGAGTTACAACATGTTTTTTGGCAGGGGGGAGAGGAAGAACGTCCTTGTTCTTTTCGAGCATATTGAGAGCGTTACGTCAGTATATAGCCGGGTTAAATCACGCCATCACCGCCGTCAGAGCACCATACCTGACCGGAGGTAAATGAACATTCATCCGAGGCCAGCGTGACATAGAGCGGTGCGATTTCAACAGGTTGACCCGGACGCCCCAGCGGGGTATCACCGCCAAACTCTTTCACTTTTTCCATCGGCTGGCCGCCGCTGGATTGCAGCACCGTCCAGTAAGGACCCGGGGCAACCGCGTTGACGCGTATTCCTTTTGGACCAAGCTGTTTCGCTAAGGATTTGGTGAATACCGCCAGACAGGCTTTTGTCTGGGCATAATCCAGCAGCACAGGGCTGGGCTTAACCGCCTGGACCGAGGAGGTATTAATGATAGAGGCCGACGGTTTCAGATGGCGCAGCGCCGCTTTGGTTATCCAGAAAGGCGCATAGACATTGGTTTTGAAGGTCGCGTCAAAATCTTCCGTGGTAAGCTCTTCAAGGGATTCACGGTATTGCTGACGACCGGCGTTATTCACCAGAATGTCCAGTCCCCCCAGTTTGGCCACCGCCTCTTCTACCAGCTTCTGGCAGAACGTCTCATCACGGATGTCACCCGGCAGCGCGACGGCAATGCGTCCTTCCGCTTTGATAAGCTCAATGACGTCAACCGCGTCTTTCTCTTCTTCAGGCAGATAATTGATTGCGACGTCAGCCCCTTCACGGGCGTAAGCGATCGCGACTGCGCGACCAATACCGGAGTCGCCTCCGGTGATCAATGCTTTCTTGCCGGCAAGGCGGCCATGCCCTTTATAGCTCGTTTCCCCGTGGTCGGGTACGGGTTGCATTTCTGATGCCAGTCCCGGCGGCGTTTGCGGTTGCTCCGGGAAAGGGGGTTGCGGGTAAGCGTTCTGACGTTGTGTAGTATCACTCATAGCTGACTCCTTAAGCCAAGGGGTGAGATTTGATGGATAGTTGCAGCGTTAACGCTTCGCTGAATTATTTCTGCAAATGATCGACGCGCACGACAGGCGGCGATGATTTCTTATCAAGCGATCCGTTGATACTGATCATCTGATCGGGTTTTACTGTTCTGCCGTCGAATACTGCCTGGGGAATAATAACGTCTATTTTTCCGGTTTTATCCTGGAATACAAACTTATCGCCGCTACCGTCAATAAGGTTTCCGCGTAATGAAATAGTCGCACCATCATGCATTTCTTTTGCATGATCGATGGTCATAATTCGTGCATCATCGGTTCCACGATAACCGCTATCCAGTGCGTGCGGCGGTGGCGGTGCTTCACCTTTTTGTAACCCGCCGTTATTATCTGCCCATGCGGTCGGTACCAGAAATATCAAAAAAGCGGAAATAAGCGATAATTTCATCTGATATCCTTCATTTTGTGTGTCTTGACTTATTAAGTATTGTTGCTATTCCTTTATGTGGCAAATGTGATAAGTCTTAAAAACATTCGCTTTTGAAATCAAAAATATCGGTTAATAAGCGAAACGGTGATAGCCGCCATGAAGCGTCAAAGTGATAAGCTACCTGGGATAGATGAGAATTACCGATTGCTGACGTTTGAATATGGATTTCGTCAGGTGGGTTTTATTGTCCTGCTGGCCATTATCGTTGCGGCGATAGCGGGCTTCTTTTCAAGCGGAGTGGTGAGTGATACGCAAAGAACAAACTCGGCAAAGTCGCTGACCATCAACTACGAGCGCTTTGGCCGACGCCAGACGGAGTCGAAGATCCACCTTTCATTCCCGGTCAGAACAGAAGGGAAATACACCCTGAGTGTGACCAGCGAGAGCAACGATGTTTACGAGCCAGGAAGCGTTTGGCCGCAACCGGACAGCATGTTCAGTCGCGGGAATACGCTCTTTTTTGTTTATAACAACCTGAAAATGTCCGACAACTTCTCTGTCTTACTTTTCACGACCCCTGCACGCGCAGGTAAATGGGACAATGTCGTTCGCATAAACAACGAGCCGGAAATCCCTTTCTGGCAATTAATTTACCCGTAGGAGGCTGATATGGATATGGTCTTTCGTGCGCTGGCTATTTATCTGTTCCTCGTCGTGGTATTTAAAGTTGCCGGGCGGCGCGCTTTGCTGCAGATGACCAGCTTTGATCTGATTCTCCTGTTAATTATCAGTGAGGCGACGCAACAGGCGCTGCTCGGGGAAGATTTTTCGGTCACCGGCGCAATGATTACCATTACCACGCTGGTGGTAGTGGATATTATCTTTGGGGTAATGAAAAAATATTT
This sequence comes from Enterobacter sp. BNK-18, assembly GCF_047456135.1. Classification (NCBI taxonomy): domain Bacteria; kingdom Pseudomonadati; phylum Pseudomonadota; class Gammaproteobacteria; order Enterobacterales; family Enterobacteriaceae; genus Enterobacter; species Enterobacter sp. BNK-18. The sequence continues at coordinate 1,380,385 of NZ_CP179899.1, forward strand.
CTCACCGGTAGAAAATATTCTTGATGGTACTCCGGTGATATTGGTTGAGAACGGCGTGCCGTTAGCAGATAAACTCAAAAAAGTCGACGTTTCCTGTGATGATATTCTGGTATCGGCACGCCAGAATAATGGTGTTACGCAGCTGAGTGAAATTAAATATGCCATTCTTGAGCGCAATGGTCATATTTCAATCATTCCTTTTGAGAAGTAAGAGGCCACGAAATGAGCAACCTTCACCATGATAACAATTATACCGTCGCCGAACTGACCAAAAAAGTGGCGAGCAAATTGACAGATCTAGGGCTTCGCTTAACCACGGCAGAATCCTGCACCGGCGGAAAACTCTCCGTCGCCCTTTGTGCTGAAGAGAACACGGCCGAATTTTATGATGTCGGCCTGGTCGTGTTCAGTGACGGCGCGAAAGAGCGCATTCTGGGCGTGCGTCCTGAGACCCTTGAACGGTATACGGCCGTGAGTGAACAGACGGTAACCGAAATGGCCGCCCGGATTCTGGAGATTGCCCAGGCGGATGTCAGTATTGCCATCAGCGGTTATGCCGGGCCAGAAGGGGGCGACGATGGCACGGCGGCAGGGACCGTTTGCTTCGCCTGGAACCTTCGCGGACACACGGAAACCCGTACCGTCCTGTTTTCCGGCGACTGCCAGGATGTGGTTGAGAAGGCGGTGCAGTATTCATTGTCTGAATTAGTGACCAGATTATCCGGCTGGGATAACGAGTAAATTTACGCGGAGGTTCTATGGCTGTGATTGTCATTACCGGCGGTACGGCGGGTGTGGGAAAGGCAACGGCGCTGCACTTCGCAAAGGCAGGCTACGATGTGGGCATTATTGCCCGCGATGAGACAAGCCTGCACTCGACCCAGGAGGAGTTAACGCGATTTGGCGTCAAAGCCTGTGCGGTACAGGCGGATGTCGCCGACAGCCAGGCGGTGGTGGACGCGGCAAACGAGATTGAATATCGCCTCGGTGCGATTGATGTGTGGGTTAACAATGCGATGGGTGCTGTGCTGGCACCGTTTCGTACCCTGACGCCGGATGAATTTCGCCGCGTCACTGACGTGACCTATCTTGGCTTCGTAAACGGAACCCGCGCCGCGCTAGAATTGATGGTGCCACGCGATCGCGGCGTGATTATTCAGGTCGGGTCCGCGCTGGCCTACCGCTCGATCCCGTTACAATCGGCCTACTGCGGCGCCAAAGCGGCGATTCGGGGATTCACCGATGCGGTGCGCACGGAACTGATGCATGAGAACAGCCGGGTGCAGCTTTCAATGGTGCAGATGCCGGGGCTGAATACACCGCAGTTTGACTGGGCAAGAAACAAATTCGCCTGGGCTATGCGTCCGGTTCCGCCAGTGTTTGAGCCTGAAGTTGCCGCTAGCGCGATTTTTAAGGTCGCGCAAAAACCGGTGCGCGAACTGTGGGTGGGCAGCAGTACCATTCAGTCGATCGTCGGACAATTCCTCTTCCCGGGTTTCCTGGACCGGCTGATGGTGAAGAAGGCCTGGGAAGGTCAGATGACTGACGATCTGAATGACCGGGATCGCCAGGATTATCTCGACCAGCCGGTCAACGACCTGCACAAAATCCATGGGCGTTTTACCCCGGAAGCGAAAAACCGCGCCACGGCGATCACGTCAGGTATGCCCGGGAAAGTCCTGTTAGGCTCCCTCGCGGTGGCGGGCGTTGTGCTGACGCGGCTCATGACCCGGCGTAAAAGGTAATCAGCGCAGCGCGCTACGGTTAGTCCAGAACCAGCGATAGCCGTAGCCGCTGAGGGTAAGCTGGACGGTTTTGCCACAGATAAGCGCGTCGTCATAGCGTTTATCCGCCAGGCAGGCGGTCCAGGTGGCGTGACGGATCCCGCGGGCGGTAAACTGGACCGGCTTGTCGCTAAAGTTAACGAAAGTCAGGATACTGCGCGCTTCGGCCTCGTAATAAATGCCCAGCACCGCGTCATCATCAATATTGATGAGACGAAACGGTGCGACAGCAATCTCCGGAAATTCAGAGCGCGTATTGGCCATGTCGATGATCCGGTGCAGCAGGGAATTGCGGTGCAGCAGGGAATCGGCCACGTTGATTTTCTGATAACGCCAGGGACCGCAATCGATGATCGGGGCGATAAACCGCTCAGGATCCGCTGCTGAAAAGCCACCGCCTTCTGACCCCGCCCACTGCATTGGCGTACGCACGGCATAGCGCTCTTCCAGCGTCAGATCATCACCCATGCCAATCTCATCGCCGTAGCGCATGACCGGCACGCCCGGGAGTGAGAAGAGCACCGCGTGGCAGAACGCCAGCCGTTTTTGATCGCCCTTTAACATCGGTGCCAGACGGCGTCGTATCCCGCGCTGGTAGACGTTCATCTCTTCGTCAGGGGCGAAGGTGTCGACCACAATCTGTTTCTCTTTTTTACCAATCCCTTCCAGATCTAACTCATCGTGGTTGCGCAGCCAGTTGGCAAAGCAGCACGAGTCAGGCGGGACAATCATCTTCTTTATAGCATTGCGCAGCGGTCGGGCGCTTTTCCTGGCAAGGCTGACGTAGAAATACTTATTGAGCCAGAAATTCAGCACCAGATTCAGACGGTTATTTTCGCCGAAATAGTCTTTATACGCCTCCACGTCGACGTCCACCTCACCGAGCAGGATCGCTTCCGGATTACGTGCTTCAATAAGGCGGCGCATATGCTCCAGGATCCATAACCCCTTTTTCTCGTCACCGCCGCCTGCCTGCGCGGTCAGGTGCGTTGCGGCATCGAGGCGAAATCCCGACACCCCGAGCTTGAGCCAGAAGAGGATAATATTTTCGATCTCGTTGAGCAGCGCGGGGCAGCTCAGATTCAGGTCGGGCTCGTGGTGATAGAACATATGTCGGTAGTATTGCCCGGCCTCGTCATCCCATGTCCAGACGCTCTCTTCCACGCCGGGAAACATCGGGGAGGTATCGTCCTCGTTATTATCCGACCAGATGTAATAGTCACGAAAAGGTGAAGTTGGGTTGCGGCGAGCCTGCTGAAACCAGGGATGGGCGTCCGAGGTGTGCTGAATCAACAGCTCAATAATGACCTGCATACCCAGCTCCCGGGCCTGTTCAATAAAGGCGATAATGTCGGCCAGCTTTCCGAAGCGAGGATCAACCTGCAGATGGTCGCTGACGTCGTAGCCTTCATCCAGAAACGGGGTGAGGTAGAAAGGGGTGATCCAGATAACCGTCGCCCCCATGCGGCGAATGTAGCGCAATTTTGCGCCAATCCCGGCGATGTCCCCGCAGCCATCGCCGTTTAAATCATAAAAGAGTGCAGTATCAATCTGATAAATAATGGCTCGGGTATGCCAGTCTGCCATAGTTCACCTCAGTGATAACCTTCCGTGTCGGAAACTTTGCCCCGGAAAACGTAGTAGCTCCAGGCGGTGTACACCAGAATCACCGGAATAATCAGTAACGTTCCGACCAGCATAAACAGCTGGCTGGCCGGTGGTGCCGCAGCCTCCCACAGGGTAATGCGCGGCGGAATAATGTTAGGCCACAGGCTAATTCCCAGACCGCTAAATCCGAGGAAGATCAGCCCAAGGGTCAGCAGGAAGGGACGCGAGTGGCTGGCCGGGTTGCGCGTCAGTCGCCAGATCCACAGGCTAAATACGCCTACCAGCAGGGGAACCGGCAGGAACCAGATGAAGTTGGGGAAGGTAAACCAGCGGTCGGCAACGTACTGCCAGCCGAGCGGCGTCCAGATACTCACCACCGCGATCACCACCACCAGCGCCAGCAGCACGTGCCGGGTCAGTTCACGCATGCGGTTTTGCAACGCGCCTTCACTTTTCATGATAAGCCACGTGGTACCGAGCAGGGTGTAGGCCACTACCAGCCCGATGCCGCAGAAAAGATTGAAGGGCGTTAACCAGTCAAGGGCGGAGCCGACAAAACGCCGGCCCTCAACGTCAAAGCCGTTAATCACTGCTCCCACCACCACCCCCTGGCTGAAGGTGGCAAGCAAAGAGCCGCCGGCGAAGGCGTAGTCCCAGAATTTGCGGTGCGAAGGCGTTGCCTTAAAGCGGAACTCAAAGGCCACGCCGCGAAAGATAAGGCCAATTAACATGGCGGTAAGAGGGATGGTCAGCGCATCGATAATCACCGCATAGGCCAGCGGAAACGCGCCGAATAACCCCGCACCGCCGAGCACCAGCCAGGTCTCGTTGCCGTCCCACACCGGCGCTACGCTGTTGACCATTACGTCACGCTCTCTGGCATCGCCCACGAAGTTAAAAAGCAGCCCGATGCCCAAATCAAAGCCATCCATGATGATATACATCAGCGTGGCGAACACGATGATGGCAAACCAGATAACTGAGATATCGACGCCCATCAGTTTCTCTCCTGTTCCGGAACAGACTCAGCGGCAGACAGCGGACGGGCAGGGGTGCCCGAGGTATTTGACGTCAAGGTATCAACGGGCTGCGGACCTTTCTTGATAAGCCGAATCAGGTAGACGTAGCCCACGCCAAACACCGACGAATAGACCACAAAGAAGGCCAGCAGGCTAATGCTCATCTGCAGCGTGCTGTGCAGCGAGACCGCGTCGATCGTGCGCAGATAGCCATACACCACCCACGGCTGACGCCCCACTTCGGTGGTGACCCAGCCGGCCAGCAGCGCCAGTAGCCCCGCCGGTCCCATGCACAGCGCGAACCAGTGGAAGGGCCGCGACTGGTAGAGTCGATGGCGATAGCGTAGCCAGACGCTGACCAGACCCAGCGTGATCATCAGCAGACCCATGCCGACCATAATGCGGAATGACCAGAAAACAATCGGTGAGTTCGGGCGATCTTCTTTCGGGAAGTCTTTCAGTGCCGGGACCTGTTTATCCAGGCTGTGGGTCAGAATCAGACTGCCAAGGGCAGGAATTTCCAGCGCGTAGCGGGTGCGCTCCTGCTCCATATCCGGCAGGCCAAAGAGCAGCAGCGGTGTCGCTTCGCCTGGCGGGTTCTCCCAGTGACCTTCGATGGCGGCAATTTTGGCCGGCTGGTGTTCGAGGGTATTCAGGCCATGCATATCACCGACGATGGCCTGAATGGGCGCGACCAGCAGGGCCATCCACATTGCCATGGAAAACATGGTGCGTATCGCGGGCGTGTCGTTGCCGCGCAGCAGATGCCATGCGCCCGACGCCCCCACAAACAGCGCACTGCTCAGGAACGCGGCGATAGCCATGTGAATGAGACGGTAAGGGAAGGAGGGGTTAAAAATGATGGACAGCCAGTCCTCTGGAATGACCTGACCGTTCTGAATACTGAACCCCTGGGGCGTGTGCATCCAGCTGTTGGAGGCGAGGATCCAGAAGGTGGACATCAGCGTACCCAGCGCGACCATACAGGTCGAGAAGAAGTGCAGGCCCGGGCCGACCTTGTTCCAGCCGAACAGCATCACGCCAAGAAATCCGGCTTCGAGGAAGAAGGCGGTTAAGACTTCATAGGTCAGGAGAGGGCCGGTGATACTGCCGGCAAACTGTGAGAATCCGCTCCAGTTAGTGCCGAACTGATAGGCCATGACCAGACCGGAAACGACCCCCATACCGAAGTTAACGGCAAATATCTTTAGCCAGAAATGGTACAGCGAGCGCCACACCTCATTTTTGGTGCGAAGCCACATCCCTTCGAGCACCACCAGATAGCTGGCAAGACCGATGGTGATCGCCGGGAAAAGAATATGAAACGAGACGGTAAAAGCGAACTGGATTCTGGCGAGGTGAAATGCGTCGAGTTCGAACATGGTCCGTACCTCTGGAACTGTTGCGCACGAGGATTGCCAGGCAGTCCGGGGCTGCCTGGCAAAATCGGTTACGGTTTTTTCTTCCCGGCACCCAGTTCGGCACCGGTCAGCGGGTCGGAATGTGGATCGGACTTCGTGCGGGCCGACATCGCTTTGACCAGCGTGGCCTGTTCGGTCGTCAGCGTCACGCTTGCACTCCCGTCACCGCCGTCAACGGCAGGTTGGGGGGATTCAACGTAGTCGAAATGTTTATCGCTGTTCCAGCTTCCGCGAACCTCTCCACCTTCAGACATATTGTAGTACTTGTTGGTGTATTCCTCGATTGGCGGCAGTTTTCCCGGAGGGAAATTATTACGAATGGACTGAAGCGCCTTCTCAAAGGAGAGCTGATGCGCCGCCTCACGCGTCATCAGAAACGCCAGCGCATCCTTCACGCCCGGATCGTCCGTGACGTTAATCAGCCGTTCATAAATGATCTTCGCTCGGGCCTCGGCAGCCACATTTGAGCGCAGATCGGCGGTCGGCTCGCCAATGGTGTCGACATAAGCCGCCGTCCACGGCACCCCGGCGGAGTTGGTCAACGGAGTACCGCCACCGTAAAGCAGGGAGGTGATATGGCTGTCGTTGCCGTTTTCGGTCATGGACCGATACAGCTCGGCTTCATTTTCTACCCCCTCCGCCAGTGCGCCTTTAGCCCCTTTATTAAGCATACCCACCAGGGTACCGATAATTTCAAGGTGGCTTAACTCTTCGGTCGCGATATCCATCAGCATATCTTTACGACCCGGGTCGTCATCACTCAACCCCTGAGTAAAGTAACGGCAGGCGGCGGCCAGCTCGCCCTGAGGACCGCCGAATTGTTCCAGTAATAAATTGGCAAGGCCGGGATTCGGTTCGGCAACCCGAACCGTATATTGTAATTGTTTGACGTGTCGAAACATGTCTTCTCTCCTGAGGTTATTTTTTTGCTTCGACACCGGATGCGTCTGAACGCAGCAGGAACTGTTCGGTGGTCTGTGGAATGTGGCGAATCAGCCAGTCGGCCATCTCGCGCTCTTCCGCCAGGATACTTTCGATGGCGGGCACGGAAGCCATGTCGCCCGCTTTTTTGGCCGCGGCCAGCAGGGAGGTGTAGCAGGCTATTTCAAACTGTTCGAAAACATAGCCGCTGATAGACCCTTTGACGATCTCATCAGAGGGGAACATCCCGCCAATGGATTGTCCGAGCGCCGCCATTTTACTCATCGAATCTTTTAAAACCGAACGAGAAATATCATTACGGTCGAGGATCTCTTCCAGTAAGGTAATTTGTCGCTTTGTTTCACTAATATGCTGCTCAATTCTGGCGCGAACATCGGGATAATTATCGATACGGCTGGCCATGGATTCCAGCATAGATTCGGCTTGCTTTTCCATCGCATGGGCATCGCGTAGCCAGTCATGGTAGTGTTCTACGTGATTCATTATAATGTCCTCATTATGATGTCGCTTATTTGGTCTCACTCTCAGCGGCCTGATCGGCACGCGCAGCACTGTAGCCAGATAAATGGCCGACAATATTGGCGTAGATACTGATGATAATGACCCATAGCACGCTGCTCTTCCACCATAAAACGGAAGGGATAGCGAGTAGGAACCATATTATTGCTGCCGTTAAATGGCACCGTTTAATAGTCCTGGGACTGATGCTCATTTTATTTAACCTTTGCTATAGCGTCATTTTTGCGCTTTTTGGTTAATATTGCCTACGGCCAGGTCGGTAAGTTTAAGATCGGTTTCTTTCTCTTCTTCCAGCGTTTCGGCCAGAAGTTTAACGGCTTTTTTATAGCCCAGTTGTTCTGCTAATGTGGCGAGGGTACCGTAACTGGCAATTTCGTAATGCTCCACTTTTTGTGCTGCGGCAATTAATGCGGCGTCACGCACCTCATTTTTATCGGTGCTCTCGATGACCTCATTGGCCTCTTCAATCAGGCCTTCCATTGCTACGCACTTCATACGCTTGAGCTTAAGACCAGATTCTTGCTCGATAATCTGGTCGATACGCTCAATCTGTCCCTGCGTCTCTTCAAGGTGTGCACTAAAGGCTGCGCTCAGTTTTTCACTGGAGGCAGCACGAGCCAGTTTGCCGAGCGCGCGGGTCAGCTGCTTCTCAGCGCTGTAGGTATCGGACAGGAGGTGAATAAACACATCTTCGACACTTTTCATATTCATCATTACGCTCCGGTAAAATAAAGAAGGGGTACTGCGAGCCTGGAGGCCCGCAGCATGCTCTCTGTTTTAAATAAAAGAGATTTACATCAGGTCAGGAGTTTTTACGGCCACCACCGTGGCTGTTTTCTCCTCCTTTCTTACCTGCTTCAGATGCGCGTTGCGGATCGTTTTTAAAATTACCGCCGCTGTGCTGGCCACCTTTACGTCCAGCTTCTGATGCTTTTTCACGGTCTTGTGAGAAATTACCGGAACCACCACGATGCTCTGCCATATTAAACCTCATATATTGGTTATGTCAGTTAAGATACGAAAATATTCCGTATCACTCGTCGTTCGAGTAATAACTTTAGTCGGTGTTTCATATTCGTCAAATATGTTTTGTAAACCATCGCTTCGTTGCTGGTTTATTTCTGATGGTTAACGCTTCGTTTAATATGAATATATCCTGGACGGCTTGCGGTTAACTGTCTGTCTTCATGGAGTTAATCCGCGAGCCGCAGAGGATAACTGTTTTTCTTGCATTGTTTATGCCTGAAGCGCGTGCGGCAGTCTAAAAATTACAGATTAATCTCAAGGAAAAAAATGGGAGTACGCTTGTTGCATTAACGAAATAAGATATATGCCGCTGATATTTGTTTTTAATGAGATATTACCTCTTAAGATAATGCTATTAATTACCTCTTAATGGTTAAGCGATGAGGTTATTAATAATACAATTTAATCAGAAAGCGCTTTATTTAGAGAAGGTGAATCTACATTTAGAGAAGGTGAATCTGCCAGGTCATATGGGTGTCAGGGCAGGCCAGCACACGCTTTAACCACTCCTGTCTTAAGATCACAAATCGGAAATTCTTCCCCCCAGAGGGAAAGGGTTTCTCTACACTCCAGGTAATATTCACTGGAGGCATGACATCATGGCGAACACCATCACGGCTGATGATATTCGGGAACACTTTTCGCAGGCTATGTCGGCGATGTACCAGCAGGAAGTTCCGCAGTACGGCACCTTGCTCGACCTGGTTGCGGACGTAAACCTGGCGGTTCTGGAAAATAACCCACTATTACATGAACAACTGGCGAACGCGGATGAACTGGCGCGCCTGAATGTGGAGCGTCACGGGGCGATCCGCGTGGGTACCGCGCAAGAGCTTTCGACCTTGCGTCGTATGTTTGCCATTATGGGCATGTACCCGGTCAGCTATTACGACCTCTCTCAGGCGGGCGTGCCCGTCCACTCCACGGCGTTTCGCCCGGTCGATGATGCGGCGCTGTGCCGAAATCCGTTTCGTATCTTTACCTCGCTGCTGCGCCTCGAATTGATTGACAACGTCGTCCTGCGTGAGCGTGCCGCGAAGATCCTGTCTCACCGCAATATCTTTACCCCGCGTTGTCTGGAGCTTATCGCGCTGCATGAGGCAGAAGGGCACTTTACGGATGCGCAGGCGCAGGCGTTTGTACAGGAGGCGTTAGAAACCTTCCGCTGGCATCGTCATGCGACGGTCGACCAGGAGACCTATCTGGCATTGCATAACGAGCACCGACTGATTGCGGATGTGGTCTGTTTTCCGGGGTGCCATATCAACCACCTCACGCCACGTACGCTGGATATTGACCGGGTGCAGGAGCTGATGCCGAAGTACGGGATTGAACCCAAAATTCTGATTGAAGGACCACCGCGCCGCGAGGTTCCTGTATTACTGCGCCAGACCAGCTTTAAAGCGCTTGAAGAGCCGGTGCTGTTTGCCGGGGAGCATACAGGAACGCATACCGCGCGCTTTGGCGAAATTGAACAGCGCGGCGTGGCGCTGACGCCAAAAGGTCGTGCGCTTTATGACAGCCTGCTTGCAGAGGCCGGTACCGGTAAAGACAACATGACGCACCAGCTCCATTTGCGCGAGATCTTCAGCGCCTTCCCGGACAGCGAATTGTTGATGCGCCGTCAGGAACTCGCCTATTTCCGCTATCGCCTGACGCCATCCGGGGAAGCGCATCGACATGCGTTTCGTCCGGGAGACGATCCACAGCCGTTAATTGAGCGCGGGTGGGTTGTCGCTCAGCCGATCACCTATGAAGATTTCCTCCCGGTCAGTGCCGCAGGGATTTTCCAGTCGAATCTGGGCAATGAAACCCAGGCGCGTAGCCACGGTAACGCCAGTCGCGACGCGTTCGAAGCGGCGCTGGGTTGCCCAGTGTACGATGAGTTCATGCTCTATCAGGAGGCTGAAATCCGCAGCAAACAGCGTTGCGGTTTGCTCTGAAATCGTTACTCTTCTGGGGTGTGATGGAAACAGAAGGTTGTTATGCAAAATCCCTCCGCCCCTGTGATTGAAACGCGCCAGGGCGCACTGTCTGGTTTAACGGATGAAAACGTTCATCTCTGGTGTGGTATTCCCTATGCGGCGCCTCCCGTTGGCAACTGGCGCTGGCGTTCGCCACGGCCGCCTGAACGCTGGGAGGGGCTGCGTCTGGCCACCGCTTTTTCGCCCTCAAGCTGGCAGAACAGTGAGTATTGCCAGGCGTTAGGCGGTGGCGACCCCGGCAGGTTTTCAGAAGATTGTCTGTATCTTAACGTCTGGTCACCCGTCGAGCGCCCGACGCCGCTTCCCGTCATGGTCTGGCTACACGGCGGGGGGTTTACCATTGGCGCGGGTGGCCTGCCGCCCTATAACGGTAAGGCGCTGGCAACGCGCGGCGTGGTGGTTGTGACGATCAATTACCGTCTTGGTCACCTTGGCTTTTTTGCCCATCCTGCGCTGGAGGGAGAAGAAGACCGGGTGGTGCATAACTTTGCGCTGCTGGATCAGATCGCTGCCCTTGAATGGGTTCGGGAGAATATTGCCGCTTTCGGTAGCGATCCTGACAACGTCACCCTGTTTGGCGAATCCGCCGGCGCGCGCAGCGTGCTGTCGCTGCTGGCGTCTCCGCTGGCGAAGGGACTCTTCCACAAGGCGATTGTGCAAAGCGGATACACCCTGCCGGATACGCCGCGGGAACAGGCCCTGCAAAAAGGGGAAGCGCTGGCGGCGCATTTCGGCCTTGAGGAGGCGTCAGCAGAACAGTTACGTGCCATTCCACCCGAAGCGTTCTGGCCGCTGGCCGCGCCGCTGAACATCGCCCCGGCCCCCATCGTCGGAGACTGTGTTCTGCCGGAATCAATGCTCGATGTGTTCTTTGCCGCGCGTCAGCATCCTGTTCCGGTGATGATCGGGTCGAACAGTGACGAAGCCAGCGTGATGGCGGTATTTGGTATCGATCTCGCCGGTCAGATCCAGAAGCTTCGCCGTGAACGTCGCTTTGGACTGGGGCTGATCAAACTGCTCTATCCGGGGGTGAAAGGGGATGTGGAGCTTGGCAGGCAGGTGTGCCGGGATATGGCTTTTACCAGCATGGGATATGTGGTGATGCAGGCCCAGCAGCGCGTGGGCGGCTTGTGCTGGCGTTACTGGTTCGACTATGTGGCGGAAGCAGAGCACGCAACCTATATCAACGGTGCCTGGCACGGTAATGAGGTGCCGTACGTGTTTGACACCCTTGGTGAGATTGAGCCTTCCTGCCACTACGTTAATGCGCGAGACCGGCAATTCGCTGCGCAGGTTGCAGATTATTGGGTGAGCTTTGCGCGTGACGCCGGTCACCGGGAAAGTCTTCCTGGCCCGACGCACTGGCCGGCCTGTCGAAAAGGAAGGGACGTGCTGCTACGTATCGGCGTGAATAAACATGCAGGTTTCAGGCTTGAAAACCGCTTTATGCGCGCGCGCATGAGCCTCTTTAAGCGCGTCATGAAACACCATGTGAGCCTCGACTGAGCAGGCAGGCGCGAAACGCCGCCAGCCCATTTTCCTGGCCAGGCGATTCGCGCAGAACCAGTCTGTAGCTCGCTCCCGTTTTAATGCTGCTCTCAAAAGGCCGCGCCAGCCTTCCGGCGCGGACATCTTCTTCCACCAGCGTTTCGTCAGCAATGGCCACCCCCAGCCCCTGAATGGCGGCCGTGATGGCAAGGTCCATCGTGTCGAAGTGTTGATTTTTGTGCATAACTACCCCCGGGCCTTCCTGCTTCGCCAGCCACAATGACCAGTCTGTCTTATCCCGTGTCGGGTGAAGGAAGGTTAACGCGCCCAGTTCGCAACCTGCTCGCAGGGGGCTCATTACCGGGGTTAACGCCTCTTCAAACAGCAGATCGCCCGCGCTCATATGGGTGCCAAATACAATGGCCGCGTCGTAAGATTCCGTTTTGAAATTGACGTTATGGTCGGTGGTAGTGGTCAATGCGATCTGCAGATCCGGCTGCTCACGCTCCACCTCCAGCAGACGAGGCACCAGCCAGCGCATGGCGCAGGTGGGTGCTTTGAGTCGGATCACGGTTTGCTGGGTACGGGCCCGATCGGCCAGGGTCAGCAGCGTTTCAAAAGTGGATTGCAATTCCGGAAGCAGGGCGCTGCCCTGTGGGGAGAGGCGCAGGCCGCGCGCATGGCGCTCGAACAGCGGAAAGCCGAACCACGCTTCAAGGGTGGCGATTTTGCGACTTACGGCTCCCTGCGTCAGACAGAGCTCTGTTGCGGCATGGGTCAGATTCAGATGACGCGCGGTGACTAAAAAGGCGTCGATGGCATTAAGCGGGAGCGAACGGCGCGACATTAAACACCTCAGGTATGCGTTTTTCTCATGGCTATTATGACAACAATTCGATTGTCCCGACAACCGACTTGTTGTTTGAATAGTTATGTATTCATCATGAGAAAGGAAAGAGGATGACGTTACACACTCCGGTGCACACCCGTTCCAAATTACCCGATGTGGGGACCACGATTTTTACCGTTATCGGCCAGCTCTCCGCCCGGCATAACGCCATCAATCTTTCTCAGGGTGCACCCAATTTTTCCTGCGATCCTAAACTGGTCGCCGGGGTGACCCGGGCGATGGAGGCAGGGCACAACCAGTACGCGGCAATGACCGGCCTGCAGCCGCTTAAAGAGCGTATTGCGGATAAAATTGCCACCCTCTACGGCACGCACTATGACCCGGCCAGCGAAGTGCTGGTCACCGCCAGTGCCAGTGAAGGACTCTATTCGGCGATCAGCGGGCTGGTGCACCCGGGCGACGAAGTGATCTACTTTGAACCGTCGTTTGACAGTTACGCCCCGATTGTTCGCCTGCAGGGGGCCACGCCGGTTGCCATTAAACTGACGGTGCCGGATTTTGCCGTCAACTGGGATGAAGTCCGTGCGACGATCACCCCGCGTACACGCATGATTATCATCAATACCCCGCACAACCCGAGCGGGCAGGTCTTCTCGGCAGAGGACCTTCAGCAGCTGGTGGCGGTGACCCGCAATACCGATATCATTATTTTGTCTGACGAAGTGTACGAACACGTCGTCTTTGATGGTGAACCGCACCACGGTATGGCGACACATCCGCAGCTGGCGGAGCGTAGCGTCATTATCTCTTCCTTCGGAAAAACCTATCACGTGACCGGCTGGCGCGTGGGTTACTGTGTTGCTCCGGCGGTACTGATGGATGAGATTTGTAAAGTCCATCAATTTCTGATGTTTTCTGCTGATACGCCAATGCAGCATGCGTTTGCAGAGCACATGATTGACCCGCAAACCTGGCTGTCGCTGGCGGCGTTTTATCAGCGCAAACGCGATCTGCTGCAAAGTTTGCTGGAAGCATCACCGTTCAGACTCTTGCCGAGCGCCGGTTCGTTTTTCCTGCTGGCCGACTACAGCCAGTTCAGCGATGAGCGCGACAGTGAACTGGTGAAACGGCTGATCGTTGAGTATGGAGTGGCCACCATTCCGCTGTCGGCGTTTTATGCGGATGGTACGGATAATAAATTGATTCGTCTCTCTTTTGCGAAAGATGAGGCGACGTTACGGGCAGGTGCCCAGGCCCTGTGTCGGGTTAAACCACGCTAAGGAGTTGGAGATGAAATTACGCGCGTTAGTTGTCGGCATGGGATTGCTGTGTACGTTTTCGTCATTCGCGGCTACCGAACTGCGGTACGGGCTGGAGGCGGAATATCCGCCGTTTGAAAGCCGAAATGCTGCCGGCGAACTGGAAGGGTTTGACGTTGAGCTGGGCAATGCCATCTGCAAAGCCGCAGCGCTGAAATGCACCTGGGTTGAAACCTCTTTTGATGCGTTAATACCGGGCCTGGTGGCGAAGAAATTTGATGCCATTAACTCGGCGATGAACATCACCGAACAGCGACGTAAAAGTATTGATTTTACCCAACCGATTTACCGCATCCCGTCGCAGCTCGTTGGCAAGGCCGGTACCGCGGTAGAGGCAACGCCCGCGGGGCTTAAGGGCAAAACCATCGGTGTCCTGCAGGGCTCTATTCAGGAAACCTACGCGAAAGAGCACTGGGAAAAGCAGGGTGTCACCGTGGTGTCTTATAAAGATCAGAATATGGCCTGGGGCGATCTGCTGAATGGCCGTATCGACGCCTCGCTGGTCATGTCCGCGGCCGGGCAGGCAGGTTTCCTCAGCAAGCCGCAGGGGAAAGGGTTTGGCTTTATCGGCAAACCGGTGTCGGACGACACTATCCTCGGCAGTGGGATCGGCTTTGGGTTGCGTAAAGGGGACGAGGCCACCAAAAAGCAACTTGATGCCGCAATTGATAAAGTGCGTGCCGATGGCACGATCGCTAAACTCGCTGATAAGTACTTCCCAGGTATCGATGTCAGCGTAAAATAACCGCCTCATTTGCCCCGACTGACGATGTCCAGCCGGGGCATTTTTATACACGTCTTTATACCTTTCTTTACACCTTTTTCGGGTCGTTCTGGTCGACAGAAAATATTTCGCACTTTGTACAGATAATCGCCGCCCAACAATTGGATTCTTAACCATTTTTGTTTAGGCTGTGCGTTCTTTCTTGCCGTCATTTCGCCGAGTGCGAAACACATTCACACGACCATAAGGACGTTTTTCCAGGCATGAATCGCAGACGTTTTCTAAAAGGCTCGCTGGCAATGGCAGCCCTGAGCGGCACAACTGGCCTTGCTTCCCTGTTTTCCAAAGCGGCTTACGCTGCTGACTCTGACATTGCTGACGGTCAGAGCCGTCGTTTTGACTTCTCCGTACTGCAATCCATGGCCCATGACCTGGCGAAAACCCCGTGGGGCGGAGCACCGCGACCGTTACCGGACACGCTGGCGACCATGACGCCGCAGGCCTATAACGCCATCCGTTACGATGAAAAACAGTCACTGTGGAATAACATTGAAGGCCGTCAGCTGGACGTGCAGTTCTTCCATATGGGCATGGGTTTCCGTCGCCGCGTGCGCATGTTCTCGCTGGATCAGTCAACGTCACAGGCGCGCGAAATCCACTTCCGTCCTGAGCTGTTCAGCTACGGTGAAACCGGTGTTGATACGAAGCAGCTGGAAGGGCAAAGCGATCTTGGGTTTGCCGGTTTCCGTGCCTTCAAGGCACCGGAACTGGCGCGTCGCGATATCGTCTCATTCCTGGGGGCGAGCTATTTCCGTGCGGTTGATGATACCTATCAGTATGGTCTTTCCGCGCGGGGTCTGGCGGTGGATACCTTTACCGACACGCCGGAAGAGTTCCCAGACTTCACCGCGTTCTGGTTTGAAACCGTCAAACCGGGCGACACTACCTTCACCGTCTATACGCTGCTGGACAGCCCAAGCATCACCGGTGCATATAAGTTCGTGATCCACTGCGAGAAGAGCCAGGTGATCATGGAGGTGGAAAACCATCTCTATGCGCGTAAAGACATTAAACAGCTCGGCATTGCGCCGATGACCAGTATGTTCAGCTGCGGTACAAACGAACGCCGCATGTGCGATACCATCCACCCGCAAATTCATGACTCCGACCGTCTCGCCATGTGGCGCGGTAACGGGGAGTGGATTTGCCGTCCGCTGAACAACCCGCAGAAGCTGCAGTTCAATGCGTTTGTGGACAAAAACCCGAAAGGGTTCGGCTTGCTCCAGCTCGATCGCGATTTCTCGCATTATCAGGACGTCATGGGCTGGTATAACAAACGCCCAGGCCTCTGGGTGGAGCCGCGTAACGACTGGGGTAAAGGTGCGGTTGGCCTGATGGAGATCCCGACAACGGGTGAAACACTGGATAACGTGGTCTGCTTCTGGCAGCCAGAAAAACCGGTGAAAGCGGGCGATGAGCTGGACTTTAAATACCGTCTTTACTGGAGCGCCATGCCGCCGGTCCGTTCCCCACTGGCGAATGTCTTCGCGACCCGCACCGGTATGGGTGGGTTCCCGGAAGGCTGGGCGCCGGGCGAAAACTACCCGAAAGTGTGGGCCCGTCGCTTTGCTATCGACTTCGTCGGGGGCGATCTGAAAGCTGCCGCGCCAAAAGGCATTGAGCCGGTCATTACCCTCTCCAGCGGTGAAGCGAAGCAGGTTGAGATCCTCTACGTTGAGCCGTTTGACGGCTATCGCATTCTGTTCGACTGGTATCCTACCTCGGATTCGACCGAACCGGTGGATATGCGCCTGTTCCTGCGCTGTCAGGGGGATGCGATCAGTGAGACCTGGCTGTATCAGTATTTCCCGCCTGCGCCGGACAAACGTAACTACGTTGACGATCGCATCATGCGTTGACCATTTATTCCCTCTCCCCGGCGGGGAGAGGGTGACGGGAAGGGACCATGACCGCCACTGAATCTGAAATAATCCCGGTGACTGACCATCTCGAGCTTCGCGCCGTCGAAGAGCGCTATACCGCCGATCTGCACAACATGGTCATCAGAAACAAAGCCTGGCTGCAAACCGCCTTTGACTGGGCGCAGCATGTGGGCACCGAAGATGACACCCGTCGTAATGTGCTGAGTAATCAGATGCTGCACCAGCGCGGCTACGCCAAAATGTTTCTGATTTTCAAGGATGAGGACATGGTCGGCGTGCTGTCGTTTAATGCGATTGAACCCGCCAACAAAGCCGGATACATCGGTTACTGGCTGGACGAGGCGCATCAGGGACAGGGCATTCTGTCGCAGGCGCTGCAGGCATTTATGCGCTATTACGTCGAGCGAGGCGAGATCCGCCGTTTTGTCATTAAGTGTCGGGTGGCGAATAAACCCAGCAACAACGTTGCCCTGCGCAACGGTTTTACGCTGGAGGGGTGCCTGCGGGAAGCAGAGTTCCTGAATGGCAATTTTGATGATGTGAATCTCTACGGCAAAATTTATCCGCTATAACGCCCCCAACAGAGGCGTACGGGTGATGCGCTGGTCGCCGTTAATCACCTTTTCTCCGCGCAGGTGGATGTTCTCACCGGCAAAAGCCTCAATCACCGCATCGTCGGTGATTTCAACCCGATGCTCAATAAGCACATCGCCGCTGATGCGCGCCCGTCCCTGGATCACGACCTTATCGTCAAGCAGGATAGGGCCGCCGCGCAGCCAGGCCTGACCGCCAATCAGGACGTGGTGTTTAATGACACAATTTCCTTCCACCACCGCGTTTTCAGCCACCTGAGAGCTGTAGCGGACGGTAGGGATGGCATCGTCGTCAAAACCGGCAATGACGCGGGCGTTACCGTACACTTTTGCGCAGTCACATACCCAGACGTTATTGAGATCGTTGCCTTCGAGGATGGCGCTGTCGAAAACTTCCGCCCGGTGTTCAACGAAGGCATAATTAACCATTGCCTCGCCGTAGATTTGCGCCTGATGCACAATGCGTGACTGGCTCACCGTCGCCTTGTCATAAATTTTCAGGATCTGCTCATGGTCCGGCGTAAGCCCTTTGGCAGCAATCACCACGCTGTTATGAAGCACCCGCGCCTCGCCGAAAATATGGCATTCGCCGCGTACGCAGGATTGCTGTATCGTGACGTTGTCACTTATGCGCGCGCCGTGACTGACCTCTGCGCCGTCCAGCCAGCAGTTGTCGCCAATCTGCGCGTCATGACTGACGATGCAAGGCAGGGTAAGGCGCGCGTTGCCGGACACCGTCGCACCGGCAAAGACGACGCTGTTTTCATCGTAGATCCAGCAGTCGCCTTCGTGCGCGAGGGCGCTCTCATCTTCAACCCAGCCGCCTTTCGTGCCGCTCACGATGTCGTTAAAATTCGCCGTGGCAATAATCTGTCGTAACGACGTCGTGTGCGTTGTCTCGCCGTTTTTCCATTGCCAGAGGCGGGTGTCCTCGCTGAGCCTGTACTTTTTCATCATGGAGCCTCGGGTAAGCGTCTCCACTAAACGTAGCAAACTTTCGGTGTTTCGTAGTGCTGGCATCCGTCGCGGAAACCCCTTAAAATGGCATTTAAAATACATTTTAAAAATTCAAATTAATGAATAAAAATAACAACGCTCAACAAGTGCTTAACCTGCCCGCGGGTTACTTCGGTATGGTGCTTGGCATCATTGGGATGGGGTTCGCCTGGCGATACGCCAGCACGCTCTGGCCCGTAACGCGCTGGCCGGGTGAGAGCCTGGTGGCCCTTGCAATTGTGATTTGGTTTTTGCTGACGGTGGCGTTTATCGCCCGGGCGATCCGTTTCCCGCGAAGTGTGCTGGCCGAGATGCGCCACCCGGTGATGAGCAGTTTTGTCAGCCTTTTTCCCGCCACAACGATGCTGGTCGCCATCGGTTTTGTGCCCTGGCTGCGTCCGGTGTCACTGGTGTTATTTAGCGTCGGGGTGGTGATACAGCTGGCTTATGCTGCCTGGCAAAGCGCCGGATTATGGCGCGGTAACCATCCGCAAGAGGCCACCACGCCGGGGTTATACCTGCCCACGGTGGCAAACAACTTTATCAGCGCCATGGCGTGCGGCGCGCTGGGGTTTAACGATGCCGGGCTGGTGTTTCTCGGGGCGGGCGTTTTTTCCTGGCTCAGCCTTGAGCCGGTGATTTTGCAACGACTTCGTAGCGCCGGGGAGTTGCCTTCCGCGCTGCGAACCTCGCTGGGTATTCAGCTGGCCCCCGCGCTGGTGGCCTGCAGCGCCTGGTTTAGCGTCAATGGTGGTGAGGCGGATACATTCGCCAAAATGCTGTTCGGCTACGGCCTGTTGCAACTGCTGTTTATGTTACGGCTGATGCCATGGTATTTATCCCAGCCGTTTAACGCCTCGTTCTGGAGCTTCTCGTTTGGCGTGTCGGCCCTGGCCACCACGGGGCTTCATCTTGGGCAGAGCAGTCCGTCGGGCTTTTTTCACGCCATTGCCGTCCCACTGTTTATCTTTACCAATGTCATCATCGGGATGCTGCTGGTACGAACGTTTATCTTGCTGATACAGGGCAAACTTCTGGTGCGCACTGATAAAGCGCTGCTTATGCAATCTGAGGAAAAATAATGGCTGTTGATGAAAATTACTTCACAGATAAATATGGCTTAACCCGTACGCACTCAGAAGTGCTGTACAGTGCGGGCATTGTGAAACCGGGTAAAACGCTGGATCTGGGCTGTGGTAACGGGCGTAACAGCCTCTATCTGGCAGCCAACGGTTACGACGTGACCGCGTGGGATAAAAATCCCCTGAGTATCGATAATATTGAGCGTATCAAAGCGGAAGAAGGCATCGTAAACCTGCAGACGGCAATCAAAGATCTGAACAAGCTGAGCTTTGAGGGCGAATACGATTTTATTCTCTCTACCGTGGTGCTGATGTTCCTGGAAGCGAAAACCATTCCGGGCCTGATCGGCAATATGCAGCGCTGCACCAGACCCGGCGGTTATAACCTGATTGTTGCCGCGATGGACACGGCGGATTACCCGTGCACCGTCGGCTTCCCGTTTGCGTTCAAAAGCGGTGAACTGAGCAACTACTACGAGGGCTGGGCGTTGCTCAAGTACAACGAAGAGGTGGGCGAACTGCACCGCACCGACGAGAACGGTAACCGCATCAAACTGCGTTTTGCCACGCTGCTGGCGCGCAAGCCCGCTTAACGGGCGGCCAGCAGGCAGAGCTGCAGGGCCGTGTTGTATGAGGCCTCGAACGACGACAGCGGCAAAAACTCAAACTTCGAGTGGAAGTTATGCGCGCCGGTGAAGAAGTTTGGCGTGAGCAGGCCTTTTGCCGAGAGCGCTGCGCCGTCAGTACCGCCGCGCATTGGCGTCGGTTTGGGCGTGATCCCAAGGGATTCCATGGCCTCAAACATCAGGTCGATAGCGCGACGATCCTCACCAATCGCATTGCTGATATTGCTGTAGGTATCTTCAATGCGATATTCCACCTTTGCCGTAGGATGCTGCCCGGCAATCAACGCCGCGACATCGGCAATCTGCTGCTTGCGGGCGGCAAACTGTGCTTTATCGAAATCACGGATATTCGCTTTTAAGACGGCCTCGTTTTGCCCCGCCTGAATGCCGTTAAACCAGATATAGCCTTCACGCCCCTCGGTGCATTCCGGGGTTTGCTGGCGGTCAAAATGGCTGATGAAGTCTGTCGCCATCAGCAGTGGGTTAACCAGCACGCCTTTGGCGGACATGGGGTGAGCCGTTACGCCGGTAAAGCGAATCTCTGCCGCCGCGGCGTTGAAGTTCTCGTAAACAATCTCACCCAGCTCACAGCAGTCGATGGTCCAGGCAAAATCAACGTCAAAACGGTTTAGATCCAGCGCCTTCGCGCCACACAGGCCGATCTCCTCATCCGGCACAAACGCGACCACAATGTCGCCATGCTGGTGTTCTGGCGTCAGGTTTTCCAGCAGCGTCATGACCACGGTGACGGCGGCTTTATTATCTGCGCCTAATACGCTGGTCCCGTCGCTGAAAATAATCTCTTCACCCGGGTAAGCCAGAATTTCCGGATGCTCTTTTACGCGTAACCAGATTGATTTCTCTTTATTCAAACAGAGGTCTTCACCCGTAAATTTTAATATCTGTGGATGAATATCCGGTGATAAACCGACATCGACGGTATCAATGTGGGTAATAAAACCGATGCGTGGCGCTCCGGCAACATTACCTTTTTTAACCGCAGTAACCGTCGCGTATTCATCAATCACAATATCGTCTAAACCCAGCTGCGCCAGCTCCTGGGCTAGCTCACGCGCCATGTCGTGCTGACCCGGCGTAGAGGGAAGGGTGTTCACTCTGGGATCGCTCTGGCTGGTGATGGCGAGATAGCGGAAGAAGCGGTGCGTTAATTGTCTGGAGAGTGCCGAGCCCATAGTGATTCCTTCTGTATTTATTTTTCAGGTGTTTGCTACATCACTTTAATGATATTTATGAAATGGCAAAAGAATTAATTAGCCGTCGAATTAAAAAGACAGGAATAAATGATGAAAAGCAAACTCACAATGTTAACGCTGGCATTTGCTGCGCTCACGGTCAGTTCCACCGTCGCGGCAAAAACGCTGGTGTATTGCTCTGAAGGATCGCCGGAAAATTTTAATCCTCAGTTATACACGTCGGGAACCAGCGTGGATGCCAGTGCCGTGCCGGTCTATAACCGGCTGGTCGATTTCAGGGCGGGTACAACGGAACTGGTCCCGAGCCTGGCGGAACGCTGGGAGGTGAGCGAGGACGGCAAGGTTTATACCTTCCATCTGCGTAAAGGGGTGAAATTCCAGAGTAATAAATCGTTCAGGCCGACGCGCGACTTTAACGCCGACGACGTGATTTTCTCGTTTATGCGCCAGAAGGATGTAAATCATCCCTATCACAACGTCTCTAACGGCAGCTATTCCAACTTCGAGAGCCTTGAGTTCGGTAGCCTGATCACGGCCATTGATAAAGTCGATGAGCACACCGTGCGCTTTACGCTCGCCCATCCGGAAGCGCCGTTTGTCGCCGATCTGGCGTGGTATTTCGCCTCGATCCTGTCGGCGGAGTATGCCGACGCGATGCTGAAAGCCGGCACGCCGGAGAAGGTGGATATGGACCCGATTGGCACCGGGCCGTTTAAGCTGGCGCAGTACCAGAAAGATTCGCGCATCCTGTTCACTGCGTTTCCGGAGTACTGGCAGGGCAAATCGAAGCTGGATCGGCTGGTGTTTAGCATCACGCCCGATGCCTCGGTGCGTTTTGCCAAAATCGAGAAGAACGAATGTCAGGTGATGCCGTTTCCAAACCCGGCGGACCTGCCGCGCATGAAGGCTAACAAAGACATTAATCTGATGAGTAAAGCCGGGCTGAATACCGGCTTTCTGGCCTTCAATACGCAAAAACCTCCGCTGGATAACGTGAAGGTCCGCCAGGCGCTGGCAATGGCCATCAATAAGCCGGCCATCATTGACGCGGTATTCCATGGCACCGGTACGGCGGCGAAAAACCTGCTGCCACCGGGCGTCTGGAGCGCCGACAGCGAACTGAAGGATTACGACTACGATCCGGAGAAAGCGAAAGCGTTGTTGAAGGAGGCTGGTTTTGCAAACGGCATCAGCATCGATTTATGGGCGATGCCGGTTCAGCGCCCCTACAATCCGAACGCAAAACGGATGGCGGAGATGATTCAGGCCGACTGGGCGAAGGTTGGCGTCCAGACCAAAATCGTCACCTATGAATGGGGCGAGTATCTTAAGCGGGTGAAGGGCGGTGAACATCAGGCCGCGCTGATGGGCTGGACCACCGCAACCGGCGACCCGGATAACTTCTTTGGTCCGTTATTTACCTGTACTTCGGCTAACGGTGGATCTAATTCCGCCAAATGGTGCTACAAACCATTTGATAAAATTATCGCTGAAGCGAAATCGATAACCGATCATGATAAACGCGTGGCGCTGTATAAAGAGGCCCAGCAGATGATGCATGACCAGATGCCGGCAGTAATGATTGCCCATTCGACGATTTTTGAACCGGTGCGCAAGGAAGTCACGGGCTATGAAATCGATCCGTTTGGCAAGCATTTGTTCTGGCAGGTTGATATTAATCAGTAGTTTTTCTCTGCCCGGCGTTCAGTCGGGCAATCTTTTCGCAATTTGTGCTGCTTACATCATTTTTTGTCACAACAAACCCGCCAGACTTTTGCTATAACTTCAAATGCATACTTGCAGATAACATGGAATACCATCATGCGTACTCACACTTTTTTTAAAGTTGCAGTGCTTTCTGGTCTGTTGGCGTTAGCGGGCTGTTCGTCTAAAGTCGCCGCCCCCGAACAATATTCAGGCTTTTTAAAAGATTATTCTGGATTGCAGCAAACAACGTCCGCAACGGGTAAACCGACGCTGCGTTGGGTCGACCCGTCGTATAACGAGGCAAATTACGACAGTATTTTATGGACGCCAATCACCTATTATCCAGCGCCAAAACCAACGACCCAAATTGGTCAAAAAACGCTTGATGAGCTTCTGGCTTATACCAACACCAAAATGAAAGCGGCAATCAGCCAGCGTAAACCTGTTGTTACGACGCCAGGTAAACACAGCCTGATTTTCCGCGGTGCGATTACCGGTGTGAGTTCACAGAAAGAAGGTCTGCAGTTCTATGAAGTAGTGCCCGTCGCGTTAGTGGTTGCAGGTACGCAGATGGCAACGGGGCACCGCACCATGGATACCCATCTCTTCTTCGAAGGCGAGCTGATTGATTCGGCGACGAATAAGCCGGTCATGAAGGTCGTGCGTAAAGGCGAAGGTAAAGAGCTGGCGAACGAAAACACGCCAATGGGCTTCGCAACGTTAAAACAGGTTGTGGATGACATGGCGACGGATGCCACCATGTTTGATGTTAAGAAAACCGCGAAATAATCAAAACGGCCTGCAGCAATGCAGGCCTTTTTTTATGCCATACGCAAACGTCTGAACCAGGTTTCCGGTTTCGTAAACATCACCATATTCCCGCCCAGAATCAGCAGTAATCCAATGATGCCATTGAGATGCCACACGTAACCTTCATATACCGTGGAGATAGACAGCGCCACCAGCGGGAAGAGCAGCGTACTGTATGCCGCTTTGCCCGGGCCAATGCGTCCCACCAGCGTGAAGTAGGCACCAAAAGCGATGACCGAACCAAAAATGGCGAGATAAAGCAGCGCGCCAATGTAACTCACCGTCCATTCGGGGATGAAACTGTCACCCCGGAACAGGGCAATGCAGCCCATAATGACCGTACCGTAAAACATCGCCCAGGCGTTGGTGGTCATGGTCTCCAGCCCTTTTCGCTGGTGGCGCATGCTGATCATATTGCCCAGCGAGAACCCGTAGGTCCCCAGTGCTGAAAGGCCAATCCCCGTCAGCAGGGAGGCACTCCAGCCGCTCGCCAGCAGGTCGTCCCAGAAGAGGGTGATGATCCCGATAAGCCCCAGGGCCGCCGCCGTCCAGAAGCGTGCGGGTGGGCGTTGACCGAAGAAAATAAAGCTGTTGATGGCGTTATACAGTACGGCCATCGAGAAAATCACCGACTCCAGCCCGGTATTAATGTGCGCGGCGGCGGTATAAAAACACCAGAAGTTGAAGCAAAAAACGCAGCATCCCTGCAGCATGCAAAAGAGATGATCCCGCAAGGCCAGCTTACGAAGCCGACGCAGGGCAATTAAGACGATCATGATCGTGGCGCAGGCCACGGCAAAGCGCCAGAAAATTGACACCGGGGCTGCGACTGGCCCCTGTTGCAGGAAAATGGCAATCCAGGTTGTTCCCCATATCACCACCACCAGTCCATAGAGTAATGCGTTCATTGTTGCTCTCTTCTCACATACTGAAAAGTGCAGTCTGGCGCGAGTGGCATGACATTGCTTTCACCGATTTGCGGTGGACTTGCATATTCTTGCGCTTTTTTGTGGCTGCAGATCTGGCATCGTGGCGCAACACTTCATAGACTGAGAGTCTGATTACTCACCCGTTAATAGCTATGTCTCGCGCTTACGATACCTTTGAAACGCTACGCCAGCAGAACGCCGTGCTGCGGGAAACCGTTGCGCTGAATTCCGGTATTCAACTGGCAGCCTGGTACAACAAGCACGACACGATAACCGTAAAAAGTAATCACCATACCCTCAGCCTGTACGTGGCGGACGGTTATGAGAGCTATCAAAAAACGCCGGGCGGCTGGAAAAACGGCGGCGGCCCGGACCGTTTCTGTCTGATGCCAAAAGAGAGTGAATCGACGTGGGATATTCGCGATGACCTGTCGTTTGTCCATCTCTACTGCACCGATGAGCATCTGCGTGATGTCGGGGAAAAAATCTGGGACAAGCGTCCGCTGTCCCTGACGCTGGATGAAAAGATTTTCGGCAGCGACCCGAAAATTACCGCGCTTTACCGTCAGTTTTTGCTCGGCTGCGACTGGCAGCAAAAAGCTAACCAGCTCACCCTGAGTACCGCGTCTACGCTGTTGATGACTCATCTGTTACAGAATTACTCCAGCGTGCAGTGGAAACTGCCGGTGGTGACCGGCGGGTTGTCACCGTTTGTGCTGCGTAACGTGCTGGCGTTTATCGAAGAGAACCTTTCCCAGCCGCTAACGCTGGCGGAACTGGCCGAACAGGCCGCGCTGAGCGAGTATCATTTCGCCAGGATGTTCCGTCAGTCCATGGGGCTGGCACCGCATCAGTACGTGATGCAGCGTCGGATGGAGAAAGCCAAAGCGCTGGTGCAGCACACAACCACACCGCTCACGGATATCGCGCTGGCCTGCGGGTTTAACTCCGCCAGCCATTTCAGTAACCGCTTTCGCAGCATGATGGGCGTAACGCCCTCGCAGCTACGCGCGGCGA
This sequence comes from Enterobacter sp. BNK-18, assembly GCF_047456135.1. Taxonomy (NCBI): domain Bacteria; kingdom Pseudomonadati; phylum Pseudomonadota; class Gammaproteobacteria; order Enterobacterales; family Enterobacteriaceae; genus Enterobacter; species Enterobacter sp. BNK-18. The sequence continues at coordinate 1,405,987 of NZ_CP179899.1, forward strand.
AGGTGTGAAAAAACCGTATAACATACGCCGCCCAGCACCAGCCCCCAGAACGCAGAGCCAATACCCAGGATCGTGACGCCGCTGGCGGTCATCAGAAAGGTGACAATTGCCGCGTCGCGCTCCGTTTCGTTGTTCAGTGCCTGATACAAGCTCCCGCTGATGGTGCCCAGTAGCGCCAGGCCGGCGAGCATCTGGATCCAGCTCAGGGGAAGGGAGGCCATCAGCCCGGAAATGGATCCGCCAAAAATGCCCGCCAGCAGATAAAACCCGCCTGCGGCCACGGCGGCAAGCCAGCGTTTGCTGGCATCCGGGTGCGCATCCGGGCTCTGGCAAATCGCAGCGGTGATCGCGGCGATACAGATGGAAAAGACGCCGAGCGGGGATAACACCAGGGCCAGCCCTCCGGTGACGATCATCAGCTGTGATACGGCCAGAGGATAGCCAGAAGCCTGCATCGTGGCGAAGCCCGGCGCATTCTGGGACGCCATGGTGACCAGGAAAAAGGGCACGCCAATGCTTATCAGACTGGTTAACGTAAAGGTCGGTGCGATAAACGTGGGCATCACCACGAAAAGGGTTAACTCTTTTGTGACAACGTCACCTCCCGCCCAGGCCACCATACTGCCCACCAGCAACGTGGCGACAATGGCGTAGCGAGGGGCCAGCGCTTTGGCGAACAGCCATGCCGCCAGCATGCTGCCGCACAGTAAAAAATGTCCCTCAAGATTGCTGAACGCCTGCAGTCCAAACCTGAGCAGCACCCCGGCGAGCATAGCAGCGGCAAGGGAATGCGGGATAAGCTTCATCAGGCGAGCAAACAACCCGGTTACGCCGCACAGCAGAATGAGCGCGTTGGCAAAGATGAAAATCCCGATGGTCTCGGCAAGCGTTACCCCATGCAGACTGGTGGCTAACAGCGCCGCGCCGGGGGTGGACCAGGCGGTAAGCACCGGGGCTTTATACCACCAGGAAAGCGCCAGCGTGCTGACCCCCATACCTATCCCCAGGGCCGTCATCCAGCCGGCGATCTGCTGCGCGTTTGCGCCTGCGGCAGCAGCGGCTTGCCAAATAATGGCGGCGGAACTGGCATATCCCACCAGAACGGCGACAAAACCGGCGAGAACGGCAGGAAAGAGTGAGGATGAAGGGCGCATAAAAACTCCGTTGTGCGTTATAACGTCCGCCCTAAGGTAACACTGTGCGTTATAGCGTACAAGTGGTATGATCGGTCGCATCAGGAGGGAACATGGACATCACACAACATCTTGCTTACACACTGAAAACCGAGCGTCAGGCGCGTGGCTGGAGCCTCGCCAGACTGGCGGAAGAGACCGGCGTTTCAAAGGCCATGCTCGGGCAAATCGAGCGCAATGAATCCAGCCCGACGGTATCCACGTTGTGGAAAATCGCCACGGGGCTGAACATCCCTTTTTCTGCCTTCATCACGCCGGCAGCTGACAGGCAGGCGGTATTCGACCCGGAACAGCAGGCGATGGTGGTGAAACCGTTATTCCCGTGGGATGAGACGCTAAAATTCGACCACTTTTCGATAACCCTCGCTGCCGGTGCCCTGAGCGAATCCACGCCCCACGAGGCGGGCGTGATTGAACACGTGGTGGTGATCAGCGGCGAACTGGAGATGAACATTGATGGCGAGTGGCAGACCATTACTGCCGATTCGGGGGTGCGTTTTGCCGGGGATAAACCGCACGCCTATCGCAACAGCAGCGACCGGCCGGCGCATTTTCACTCCCTGATCCATTATCCCCGCTGAAGCGACGCAAAACTGTTTCGCTGCCGCATACTTCTGACTACAATAGCCGCCATTTTGACCATAACGGATAACGACGAAGTATGCGCCTGCAATCCCATCATCTCGAACTCTTAAGCCCGGCCCGCGACGCCTCCATCGCCCGTGAAGCGATCCTTCATGGTGCTGATGCCGTCTACATTGGTGGACCTGGCTTTGGTGCCCGCCATAACGCCAGCAACAGCCTGAGCGATATTGCTGAACTGGTGCCGTTCGCCCATCGCTTTGGGGCGAAAGTGTTCGTGACCCTGAACACCATTCTGCATGATGATGAGCTGGAGCCTGCGCAACGTTTAATTACCGATCTCTACCAGACCGGCGTCGATGCCCTGATTGTGCAGGATATGGGCGTGCTGGAGCTGGATATTCCCCCCATTGAACTGCACGCCAGTACCCAGTGCGATATCCGCACGGTAGAGAAGGCGAAGTTTCTTTCTGATGTGGGTTTTTCCCAGATCGTGCTGGCGCGTGAGCTGAACCTGAACCAGATCCGCGATATTCACCAGGCGACCGACGCAACCATTGAATTCTTTATCCACGGCGCGCTGTGCGTCGCCTATTCTGGTCAGTGCAATATTTCCCACGCCCAGACGGGGCGCAGCGCCAACCGCGGCGACTGCTCTCAGGCATGTCGTCTGCCGTATACCCTGAAAGACGATCAGGGCCGCGTTGTGGCGTTCGAAAAACACCTGCTCTCGATGAAAGATAACGATCAGACCGCCAACCTGGGTGCGCTGATTGACGCTGGCGTGCGCTCCTTCAAGATTGAAGGGCGTTATAAAGACATGAGCTACGTGAAGAACATCACCGCTCACTATCGTCAGATGCTGGATGCCATCATTGAAGATCGCGGTGACCTGGCGCGTGCGTCGGCCGGTCGTACCGAGCATTTCTTTATTCCGTCAACGGACAAAACTTTCCACCGCGGCAGCACTGACTACTTTGTGAATGCCCGTAAAGGGGATATCGGTGCGTTTGATTCACCGAAGTTTATCGGTTTACCGGTGGGTGAAGTGCTGAAAGTGGCAAAAGATCACCTCGACGTGGAAGTGACCGAGCCGCTGGCCAACGGCGATGGCCTGAACGTAATGATCAAGCGTGAAGTGGTGGGCTTCCGTGCGAATACGGTGGAAAAAACCGGTGAAAATCGCTATCGCGTATGGCCAAACGAGATGCCTGCGGATCTCTACAAAGCGCGCCCTAACGCGGCACTGAACCGTAACCTTGACCACAACTGGCAGCAGGCGCTACTGAAAACCTCGAGCGAACGTCGTATCGCGGTGGACATTGAACTGGGCGGCTGGGAAGAGCAGCTGATCCTGACCATGACCTGTGAAGACGGTATCAGCGTGACGCATACGCTTGATGGTCTGTTCGAGGTGGCAAACAACGCGGAAAAAGCCCTTAATAACCTGAAGGATGGCGTGGCGAAGCTGGGGCAGACCCTTTACTACGCGCGTCATATCGACGTTAACCTGCCGGATGCCCTGTTTGTTCCGAACAGCCAGCTGAATCAGTTCCGCCGCGAGACGGCAGAAATGCTGGATGCCGCCCGCCTGGCTAACTATCCACGCGGCAGCCGCAAGGCCGAAACCGTTCCTGCGCCGGTTTACCCTGACACGCACTTGTCCTTCCTGGCGAACGTATATAACCACAAAGCGCGTGAATTCTATCACCGTCACGGCGTACAGCTGATTGACGCAGCCTATGAAGCGCATGAAGAGAAGGGCGATGTGCCGGTGATGATCACCAAGCACTGTCTGCGCTTCGCCTTCAACCTCTGCCCGAAACAGGCGAAAGGGAATATTAAAAGCTGGAAGGCCACACCGATGCAGCTGGTGAATGGCGACGAAGTGCTGACCCTGAAATTTGACTGCCGTCCGTGCGAAATGCATGTGATTGGCAAGATGAAAAATCATATTTTCAAAATGCCGTCACCGGGTAGCGTTGTGGCCTCCGTGAGCCCGGACGATTTAATGAAAACCCTGCCGAAGCGTAAGGGTAATTAATTACCGAAAGTGCGTGTCTGGTTTGCGCGATTTCTGCCACAGGTGGTGTTCGCGCAAACCTTCCGCTGACTCTTCTGCAACGCTGCGTAATTCATCGCTATCCGCTTCATGGCGGAGCTGATGTTCCACATTCTTTACCCACACATATTCATGGCCTTTATGTCCTGCCATGAGCTGACCTGAAAATAATCCACACACCAGCAATATCAGCGTTAACCCTTTTCTCATCATTATTTCACCGTTGAATGCCATCGCGGGACTATCATGCCAATAATTTCTTCGGGAAATTATTCAAAAATTCAAATTAGCGCAAAGAGAGTGTCAAATTCTGTGCGGCGACAGCTGTGATGAGACTTTTCCTAAAATTAGCATCAAGTTTGTTAACCGCCAATTCTGGTACGTAATTAGCCACTAGCTTTAAGGATAAATCCTATATAATGGTTAAACTCTGGCTAAGGAATGGGTCTTGTTAAATGAAAAAAATGATAGCGCTTGCGCTGCTGGTGGTTGCTGTTGGGGCGGGTGCAGGTATTTACTCTATTAGTAATGACGAACCAGAATATATTCAGTCCGCGAAAGCGCGTGTTGGGTCATATTTAACCAGCGATTACGGACGCGTGGCCTGTAATAGCACCAGAATTGATGACCAGCGCTGGCAATTAGGCTGCACCAATCAGGCAAGAGGTAAAACATTCGAGTTCGCGGTTTATCCGTCTGAAAAAGCACCGTATGGTGTGTCGCGTTCGTTTTATCTGGAAGCCATCAATGATGATGCAAAACAGAGCGCGGAGCAGGGTCTGATGCGTTATTTGCAAATCAATACCAAAGCGGGTTAATCAGGCTGTTTACCTTTCATTGAGACTATGGATGTTAGTTTGTAAGAGATCCGCTGCCCGGCCATGGAGTGTCGGGACGTAGAGACCAAAATACAAATCTATCCATGCAAGCATTTACCGCCATATTATGGCGGTTTTTTTTGTCTGCAATCCGGCCACTAGCGGGCAGGACGCGAATAGTGTTTGCGATACTGGGCCGGTGAAAGGGCGAACTGCTGCCGAAAATGGTGACGCAGGGTCGATGCCTGACCGAATCCGGTCTGCTCCGCGATGCTGTCGATACTTAAACGACTGCTTTCCAGATAATCTTTTGCCCTCAGCAGGCGCTCATTGAGCAGCCAGCGCGCGGGCGTGGTGCCTGTCGCATCCTGAAAGCGGCGCAGAAAGGTGCGTTGACTCATGCCGACCCGACGCGCCAGTGAATCAACGCTGTGCGATACGGCAAGATGGGTGTGCAGAAAATCAAACAGCTGACCGAGACGTTGACTTTCGCGCAGTTGCGCCACCGGGCGGCTTAGCTGCTGCGGCTGCGAGCCATCCCGGTGCGGGGGAATGACCAGACGACGCGCTACGGTGTTGGCGATTTCCATCCCATAATCCCGCCGGACTACGTGCAGGCATAAATCGATACCTGCCGCGCTGCCCGCCGAGGTAAGAATGTCGCCGTCGTCCTGATAAAGTACATCTTCAACCACCTCGATGGCCGGGTAACGGGCCTTAAGCGCCTCAATATAGCGCCAGTGCGTTGTGGCTTTACGCCCATCCAGCAGCCCGGCAGCGGCAAGAACAAACACGCCGGAACAGATCGACAAAAGCTGGCATCCCCGCGCATTGGCCTTACGTAATGCCGCGCAGAGCGCGGGCGGAACCGGTGAATCCAGTCCTCGCCAGCCGGGCACAACGATCAGGTCGGCCGTCTCAAGCAGGGTTAAATCGCCGTCGGTGATGAGGCGAATCCCGCCGGTCGCCCGAAGTTCACCGCTGTCTACGCCCGCCACGGCAAAACGATACCATCCGTCTCCCAGCTCCGGACGCGGCAGACCAAAGATTTCTACTGCGACGCCAAACTCAAAGGTACACAAACCGTCATACGCCAGCACAATGACCTGAGGGCGGGAAATCTGTCTTAAGTTTGTCATCTTTTTGCTGTTTTCTGGCATAAGCGAGCGCATTCACGGGCTGAATTTGTGGATAGAGTAGTGTTAACACAAACGCCAAAGATGAGGAAGGATCATGAGTTATGTTACTGAATTTCCGGCTGCTGAACCCCAGGAAGCCGTTACCCATTTTCTGCGCCGCCTGAGCGTCGAGACCGATTGCGCCGATGTGCATCATGCCATCACGAATCATGAACAGGATTTCGTCCTGCTGCACGTCGTCGGGAGCCCGCAGCAGTTCGCCCGCCGTCACGTTCCCGGTGCGCTACATATGCCGTGGCGTCAGATCACCGCCGAACGCATGGCCCAGTGGCCTGACGGCACGCTGTTTGTGGTCTATTGCGCCGGGCCTCACTGCAACGGTGCGGACAGAGCCGCGCTGAAGCTGGCGCGTCTGGGGCTGCCGGTGAAAATTATGCTCGGTGGGATCACCGGCTGGGAAGATGAAAAGTTTGAGTTTGCGAGCCAGGAATCGCTGTCCGCACTGTGAAGATGAATTTTTTTCAACACCCGTGAAATTTTCTCGTTTGCCGGCTGGCGGCAGGTATGACATCTTTTTTGGACATTTAGACATCCAGAAGTCTAAAGATTCAACTAATGAATTATCACTGCAGGCAATTATTGTCGGCAGATAGAGGAGATTTCCATGCAACGACACCATGCCCCATACCGCGCCGATGTAGTTGGCAGCTTTTTACGTCCGGATGCCATCAAACAGGCTCGCCTGAAATTCGCCAGCGGCGAAATTGATGCCGGGCAGCTTCGTGCGGTTGAGGATGAGGCGATCCGCCATGTTGTCGAGCAGCAGTGCGCCTGTGGCTTGCATGTGGTGACCGACGGTGAATTTCGTCGTGCCTGGTGGCACTTTGATTTCTTCGACGGTCTGCAGGGTGTTGAGCGTTACGATTCTCAGCAGGGTATTCAGTTCAACGGTGTACAGACCAAAGCGCACGGCGTGCGCGTGACCGGCAAACTGGGCTTTGGCGATCACCCGATGCTGGAGGATTTCCGCTACCTGAAAAGCATTAGCGGCAATGCTCAGCCGAAGATGACCATTCCCAGCCCGAGCGTGCTGCATTTCCGCGGTGGGCGCAAAGACATTGATGCGACGGTCTACCCGGATCTGAAGGACTATTTTGACGATCTGGCGAACACCTGGCGGGACGCGATCCGGGCGTTTTACGACGCGGGCTGCCGTTATCTGCAACTGGATGACACCGTCTGGGCCTATCTCTGTTCGGACGAACAACGTCGTCAGATCCAGGAACGTGGTGACGATGCCGACGAGCTGGCGCGTATATATGCCCGCGTTCTGAATAAGGCTCTGGAGGGCAAGCCGGACGATCTCACCATCGGGCTGCATGTCTGTCGCGGCAACTTCCGTTCAACCTGGATTTCCGAAGGGGGCTATGAGCCGGTGGCTGAAGTGCTGTTCGGGACGGTCAACGTGGATGCCTTTTTCCTTGAGTACGACAATGACCGGAGCGGTGATTTTGCACCACTGCGTTTTGTTCGCCCGGGCAAGCAGCAGGTGGTGCTCGGTCTTATCACCACTAAAAATGGCGAGCTGGAGAACCCTGAAGGGGTGAAGGCGCGTCTGGAGGAGGCGGCGAAATACGTGGCTAAAGAGCAGATTTGCCTGAGCCCGCAGTGCGGATTTGCCTCTACCGAAGAGGGCAACAGCCTGAGTGAAACCCAGCAGTGGGACAAAGTCCGCCTGGTGACGCAGATCGCCAGCGAAGTCTGGTAAACCTTCCGCCACAGCGCTGCATTATAAAAGTGCAGCGCTGTACCATTCTGAGTCGTTCTTTTTACATCCTTCGTTACCTCTCCTGTCATAGCGCTTTATCCATCCTGGCATTCTTTTTGCTCTCTCTAAGCTGACGTTTTTATTTTCTGCGTCCACGCCGTAACGGACGCCTTTGCACAGCTTTCTTTTTCAGGAGTGAAAATATGCACCGTCGTACCTTATTAAAAGCCTTCGCATTGTCCGCGTCTGTCGTAGCTATGGGGATGAGTTTTGGCGTTCAGGCGGCCGATACCATCAAGGTGGGGATCATGCATTCCCTTTCCGGCACGATGGCGATTTCTGAAACGCCGCTTAAAGATGTTGCGCTGATGACCATCGATGAGATCAACGCCAAAGGGGGCGTGCTGGGTAAGAAGCTGGAACCGGTAGTGGTTGACCCGGCCTCGAACTGGCCGCTGTTTGCTGAAAAAGCGCGCCAGCTGCTGAGCCAGGACAAAGTGGCAGTGGTGTTTGGTTGCTGGACGTCGGTGTCGCGTAAATCGGTGCTGCCGGTGTTTGAGGAGCTGAACGGACTGCTGTTCTACCCGGTGCAGTATGAGGGTGAAGAGATGTCACCTAACGTCTTCTATACCGGTGCCGCGCCAAACCAGCAGGCTATCCCGGCGGTGGAGTACCTGATGAGTGAAGACGGAGGCAGCGCGAAACGCTTCTTCCTGTTAGGCACCGACTACGTTTATCCCCGCACCACGAACAAAATCTTGCGTGCTTTCCTGCATTCGAAAGGGGTGGAAGACAAAGACATTGAAGAGGTATACACCCCGTTTGGTCACAGCGATTACCAGACAATCGTTTCCAGTATCAAAAAATTCTCTGCCGGGGGGAAAACCGCGGTGGTCTCCACCATCAACGGCGACTCCAACGTTCCGTTCTATAAAGAGCTGGCTAACCAGGGCCTGAAAGCTACCGATGTTCCGGTTGTGGCCTTCTCCGTGGGAGAAGAGGAGCTGCGCGGGATCGACACCAAACCGCTGGTGGGCAACCTGGCGGCGTGGAACTACTTTGAGTCCGTTGATAACCCGACCAACCAGGCGTTTGTGGCGGATTACAAAGTGTATGCCAGGGCACACAAATTGCCGAACGCCGACACCGTGGTCACCAACGACCCGATGGAAGCCACCTACGTCGGGATCCACATGTGGGCGCAGGCGGTTGAAAAAGCAGGTACCACCGACGTCGATAAAGTTCGGGCGGCAATGGCCGGTCAGTCCTTCAAGGCACCTTCAGGCTTTACGCTCACCATGGATGCCACCAACCACCATCTGCATAAGCCGGTCATGATTGGCGAAATTGAAGGTAACGGCCAGTTTAATGTGGTCTGGCAGACGGAACAGCCGGTGCGCGCCCAGCCGTGGAGTCCCTTCATTGCCGGTAATGACAAAAAGCCCGATCAGCCGATGAAAACCGCCAGCAACTAAGTTATCACCGCAGGGAGAAAAGTCATGAACGCCATACGCACGATCATCGCTATTGTGTGGCTTACCGGACTGCTGCCAGGGATGGTGCAGGCATCGGATGCCGACCAATTCGTGGCCGCCAGTCGCAGCCAGCAGGCAGAACTGTTGACGCAGTGGGCAACCGCGCCGGAGGCGGCACGGTTGCCGCTGCTCCAGGCGCTGCAGAGTGAAAGTCTCTACACCGACAGCCAGAAACATGCGTTTGCACAACGCCAGGGGGCAATGGTTCCCCTGGGTGAAACAAAAGCCGCAGCAGGCCAAACCAAAGCCGTGCGTCTGACCAACCGGCTGCGCAATCTGGTGGCGACGGCAATGGCAACCCATCAACTCGTGAGTGACAGTGTCGCGGAAAGGCGTACGGCAGCCCGTCAACTCCAGCGGGATGCACAGCCTGAAATGCTCGATTTCCTGCAAAAACGGGTGAGCAGCGAAACGGATGATGTGGTCCGTCAGTCGCTGAAGCTGGCGCTGGCGAACCTCCAGCTGGCAAGCCCGCAGGCTGCGGTACGCCTGAACGCTGTGGCGCTGTTAGGGCAATCAGACGATCCGGACGTTCAGTCCCGGCTGATGCCGTATACGCAGGCAGGATCGGAGCCGGATGCCGGCGTGCGTGCTGCCGCTGCCGAAAGTCTGAAACAGATTGAGCATCGCCTGATGTGGGGCGATCTGCTTGGTCAGGCGTTTATGGGGCTCTCGCTGGGGTCGGTACTGTTGCTCGCCGCGCTGGGGCTGGCAATTACCTACGGCCTGCTGGGGGTGATTAACATGGCTCACGGGGAGATGCTGATGCTGGGCGCGTACGCCACCTGGATGGTTCAGCAGGTGATGGCCGGCTTCGCCCCACAGTGGCTGGCGCTCTACCCGATCGTTGCGCTGCCGGTGGCGTTTATTGTGACCGCCAGCATCGGGATGGTGCTTGAGCGTACCGTTATTCGTCATTTGTATGGCCGACCGCTGGAAACGCTGCTGGCGACATGGGGTATCAGCCTGATGATTATTCAGCTGGTACGCATGACGTTTGGCGCCCAGAACCTGGAGGTGGCAAACCCGGCATGGCTGTCCGGTGGCGTGCAGGTGTTTGCCAATCTGACGCTGCCGTGGAACCGCATTGTGGTACTGGGTTTTGTGCTGCTGGTGCTGTTCTTCACGTGGCTCATTCTGAACAAAACCCGTCTTGGTCTGAACGTGCGCGCAGTAACGCAAAATCGCAGTATGGCGGCCTGCTGCGGGGTACCGACAGGTCGTGTCGATATGCTGGCCTTTGGGCTTGGCTCGGGGATTGCGGGTCTGGGGGGCGTGGCGTTATCGCAGTTAGGCAACGTTGGGCCTGAACTGGGCCAGGGTTACATCATCGACTCGTTCCTCGTGGTGGTGCTTGGCGGGGTGGGTCAACTGGCAGGTAGCGTGGCCGCGGCGTTTGGGCTGGGGATCTTTAATAAAATTCTCGAACCGCAAATGGGGGCGGTATTGGGCAAAATCCTGATCCTGGTGGCGATTATTCTGTTTATTCAGAAACGTCCGCAGGGGTTATTCGCACTGAAAGGGAGGGTTACTGACTGATGAGCCAGCCGCTTACCTTAACGCTGGCGCGCAAAGCGCCACGCACGACGCAGATAGCCGGTAGCCTGATCGTGGCCTGCCTGCTGATTTTACCGTTTTTCGCCTTACTGCCCGCGACGCATCCGCTGGCGATTTCGACCTGGATGCTCACGCTCACGGGTAAGATCCTCTGCTATGCCATTGTCGCCGTGGCGCTCGATCTGGTGTGGGGCTATGCCGGAATGCTCTCCCTGGGCCACGGTATCTTCTTCGCGCTGGGCGGCTATGCGATGGGCATGTACCTGATGCGCCAGGCAGCGGGTGACGGGCTGCCCGCGTTTATGTCGTTTCTCTCCTGGAGCGAACTGCCATGGTTCTGGTGGGGGACGCAGCACTTTGTCTGGGCACTGGTATTAATTGTGATGGTGCCGGGGCTGCTGGCGCTGGTGTTTGGCTGGTTTGCCTTTCGCTCAAAAATCAAAGGGGTCTATTTTTCGATCATGACCCAGGCGCTGACGTACGCGGGGATGTTGCTGTTCTTTCGCAATGAAACCGGCTTTGGCGGGAATAACGGTTTTACCGGTTTTACCACGCTGCTTGGGTTTTCTATCACCGCGACCACCACCCGTATCGCGCTGTTTCTGGCTACCGTGATGCTGTTGCTGATAGCGCTGGGCACAGGCTTCGCACTGGCGAAAAGTAAGTTCGGTCGCATTCTGACCGCGGTGCGTGACGCCGAAAACCGCCTGACGTTTTGCGGGTACGATCCCCGCGGTTTCAAGCTGCTGGTGTGGACACTTTCAGCCGTACTCTGCGGTCTGGCTGGCGCACTGTATGTGCCGCAGGTGGGCATTATCAACCCGGGTGAAATGTCGCCAACCAACTCAATTGAAGCGGCCATCTGGGTTGCGCTGGGGGGGCGCGGCACGCTGGTCGGCCCGGTAATAGGCGCGGCGCTGGTGAACGGTGCGAAGAGCGTCTTTACCGTTGCCCTGCCGGAATACTGGCAGCTGTTTCTGGGGCTGATATTCATCGCCGTGACGCTGTTTTTACCACGCGGTGTCTACGGTCTGTTTCGTAAGGGAGAACACTAATGCAGCCAGCCGAAGGATTATTTACCCGTCAGTTACCCGGGGATCGCTATCGCGACCAGACCGATCCGGTACTGCAGCTTGAAGCCATCAACGTGAATTTCGATGGTTTTCAGGCGCTGACGGACCTCTCACTGAACATTGGCGTGGGTGAATTGCGCTGCGTGATTGGCCCCAACGGTGCGGGAAAAACGACATTAATGGACGTGATTACCGGCAAAACGCGGCCTAAAAGCGGCAGAGCGCTGTACGATCAGTCCATCGACCTGACGGCGCTTGAACCCGCCGAGATTGCCCGCCAGGGCATCGGACGTAAGTTCCAGAAGCCCACGGTCTTTGAAGCGCTCACGGTGTGGGAAAACCTTGAGATTGCGATGAAAACCGACAAATCCGTCTGGGCGAGCCTGCGGGCCAGACTCAACGGCGAGCAGCGGGACCGTATTGACGAGATGCTGCTCTTGCTACGGCTTGGCGGCGAGCGCAATCGCCGCGCCGGGCTGCTTTCGCACGGGCAAAAGCAGTTTCTGGAGATTGGCATGCTGCTGGTGCAGGACCCGCATCTGCTGTTGCTGGATGAACCGGCAGCCGGAATGACCGACGCGGAGACCGACTATACGGCTGAGCTGTTCAGAACCCTTGCGGGCAAACACTCCCTGATGGTGGTCGAGCACGATATGGGCTTTGTCGAAACCATTGCCGACCACGTGACGGTGCTGCACCAGGGACGCGTGCTGGCGGAAGGGTCACTTCGCCAGGTACAGGCGAATGAGCAGGTCATAGAAGTCTATCTGGGACGCTAAGGAGCCGTCATGTTACAGGTGAACGAACTGAATCAGTATTACGGCGGCAGTCATATTCTGCGCGGGGTCAGTTTTGAAGCGGCGACCGGTGAAGTGACCTGCCTGCTGGGGCGCAACGGGGTGGGGAAAACCACGCTGCTCAAGTGTCTGATGGGCCTGATCCCGGTAAAAACAGGAGACATTATCTGGCAGGGAAAAAAAATCACCCACAGCAAGCCGCACCAGCGCGTGCAGTCGGGTGTGGCCTATGTTCCGCAGGGGCGTGAGATTTTTCCACGCTTAACGGTCGAGGAGAATCTATTGCTCGGGCTGTCACGCTTCCCCGCCCGCGACGCAAAGCGCGTCCCGGAGGATATCTGGCAGTTGTTCCCGGTGCTTAAAGAGATGAAGCATCGTCGTGGAGGCGATCTCTCCGGCGGTCAGCAGCAACAGCTGGCGATTGGTCGCGCCCTGGCGAGCCGGCCACAGCTGTTAATCCTCGATGAACCCACGGAAGGTATTCAGCCGTCGGTGATCAAAGAGATAGGCCTGGTGATCCGCAAGCTGGCGGACAGAGGGGATATGGCAATCCTGCTCGTAGAGCAGTTTTACGATTTCGCCGCTGAGCTTGCCGACAGCTATCTGCTGATGTCGCGCGGGACCATCATTCAGCGTGGACGGGGCGATACAATGGAACAAGAGGGCGTTCGCGGACTGGTTGCGATTTGAAATGTTATATTATAACATCCTCATTCTTATAAAACGGAGTGAGGAGTTTGTTTTGGCTGCACATATTGGCAAATTTGCAATGACTCTGGGGGCGCTGCTGGTAAGTGGTCAGCTGTTTGCCCATTCGCATGGACATCAGATGACGGAAGCGGAACAGAAGGCGGCGAACGGCGTCTTTGAGGATAAAGACGTCAAAGACAGAAAGCTGTCTGACTGGGATGGGACATGGCAATCCGTCTATCCGTTTTTGCTCGATGGCGCGCTGGATCCGGTTTTTAAACAGAAAGCGCAGAAGGACAAAAAATCCTTCGACGAGGTGAAAGCCTACTATCGCACAGGGTATGCGACGGACGTTGAGGCTATCGGCATCGAAAACAACGTGATGGAATTCCACAAAGGTAAGGCTATCGGTCGCTGCCAGTATGATTACAGCGGCTATAAGATCCTGACTTATGCATCAGGTAAGAAAGGGGTTCGCTATCTGTTCGAGTGTAAAGATCCGGACAGCAAGGCGCCGAAGTTTGTCCAGTTCAGCGACCATACCATCGCCCCAAAAGCCTCTTCCCATTTCCATATCTTTATGGGCAACACCTCCCACGAGGCGCTGCTAAAAGAGATGGATAACTGGCCGACGTACTACCCGAACGAAATGTACAAACAGCAGGTGGTCGACGAGATGCTGCACCATTAATGGCCTGCCTGATGCCGGGTGGGCGTCATGCCGCCCGGCGTTGAGGACTTAAGCCACTTTCGGCATTTCGCACCACGCCTTCACGCTCATTCCACGCAAAATCATCAGCCAGGCAATCACGATGGCAACCATCATGATCGCAAACAGTGACCAGTGCGGCAGGTTGGTAAGGATAATACCGGTGATCATCGGGTTTGCCGCCGCCCCAAGCCAGCCCAGCGCCTGGGCAGAGAAGTAACTCGCTTTCATACCCGGCGGGGCAATATTGTCGATCAGCATATATTCGCCAGGTGCATAGATAATCTCACCCAGCGTAAACACCGCTGCCGCAATACCCCAGTAGACCAGGTTTTCCCCGGAGAGCATAAAACCGCCCAGACCCAGGACGAAGAAGAGTGTTCCCACCGTCATCAGCGGACGTATATTGGTGGCGGAGATCTTGCGACCGATAACGTATTGCAGGGTGACGACCACCGCAGCATTCACCGGCAGCACCACGGCGACCACGTTTTGCGCAAAGTTGCTGTCGGCATTCGCAGCCAGCACGTACTGCGAAATACAGCTGGCGAATGACCCGCCCACATACGACGCCAGCAGGCCGGAAAGGGTGTACCAGAAGAGGGCGCGGTCTTTAAGCAGTACTGACGGTTGCCACGGCATTTTCTCTTCGGTGGCATCGAGCGCAACGCTTTTTTGCACGAAGAAATGGATAAAACCGAGCGGCAGTGCGGCACAAAAAGCGGCCAGCCAGAACGGCAGCTGCAGGCTGTACATCACCAGTAAGGTGCCCACCGGCGGCCCGATCGTCCAGCCAATGTTCAGGAAGCTATAGTTTAGCGAGAAAACGCGCGCTTTTTGGCTCGAGGTCAGCACATCGGCAAACCAGGCCTTCAGCACCGTTGAAAATACCGAATAGGCGCAGTTAATCAGGGAAAAGAAGAGCACCACCAGCGTGACGTTATCCACCAGCGGGATAGCAACAAACCCGGCAATAAAGGCGACGATAGAAATCAGCATGTAGCGCTTTTTATCAAACTTATCGGCGAGGATGCCAAACCCCATACTGAATACCACACCGACGGTAAGCGCAATGGTCAGGGCATAACCAATATTCTCAACGCTCATATTAAATACACGCGTGAGATAGATGGTCATAAACGGCAGCGTTGCCCCACGACCAATGGTTAATAATAACGACGACGCCAGCAGCGCTGCGGTTGAGCGCCTGAGTGATGGTTTCATATTCCTGCCTGACAATTGCGTTTGTTTTTTTTGAGCCGCAGAGATTCTGGCCGCGCTTGCTCGCCGCCATCCTGCAACGTGTATTATTTTAGGTATATATCAGGAGTATCACGACATAAGGGGCTTGTATAGCACCTAATTTATCCGTAAGTGCTTCAGTTGACTGCCAGAAATAATGATCTTCTCGTGGCATGTTTTTTTCGTTACCTTGAAGTGTTTACAAAAATTTAATCATTCAGGGGCAGAGTATGACGCGAAAAGACGGGCTGCTGGCGTTGCTGGTGGTCATCGTATGGGGTCTGAATTTTGTGGTCATCAAGCTTGGGTTGCATAACATGCCCCCACTCATGCTGGCCGGTTTGCGTTTTCTGCTGGTGGCCTTCCCGGCGCTCTTCTTTGTCGCGCGCCCGAAAATTCCGTTCAGACTCTTACTGGGATACGGCCTGACCATCAGCTTTGGCCAGTTCGCGTTTCTGTTCTGCGCCATTAAGTTCGGGATGCCCGCCGGTCTGGCTTCTCTGGTGTTACAGGCTCAGGCGTTCTTTACCATCATTCTCGGGGCGTTTGTCTTTGGCGAGCGTCTGCAGGGTAAACAGCTGGCGGGGATCACCCTTGCGGTGTTCGGCGTGCTGGTGCTGATAGAAGCCAGCCTGAACGGGCAGCACGTGGCGTTACTGGGCTTTATGTTAACGCTGGCAGCGGGGCTGAGCTGGGCCTGCGGGAATATCTTCAACAAGCTGATTATGCAGCATGAGGCGCGCCCGAAGGTGATGTCGCTGGTGGTCTGGAGCGCCTTGATCCCCATTGTTCCGTTTATGGTTGCGGCGCTCATTTTTGATGGGCCGGACGTGATGCTGAAAAGCCTGGTGGAAATCGATCTCACCACCATTTTATCGCTGATCTACCTGGCATTTGTGGCCACCATTATTGGTTACGGGATCTGGGGATCGCTGCTGGGTCGCTACGAAACCTGGCGCGTGGCGCCGTTATCCCTGCTGGTGCCGGTGGTAGGGTTGGCCAGCGCCGCGCTGTTGCTCGATGAAAAGCTGAGTGCGCTGCAGCTGCTGGGGGCCGTGCTGATCATGGCCGGGCTGTACATCAACGTGTTTGGTTTGCGCGTGCGTCGGGTAACGCGGGCAAGAGGATAGGCATAAAAAAAGCCCCGCATCCGCGGGGCAAAAACGAATCAGAAGCTGTGCTGATTATAATAAGGCACGCCTAACTCGTCGGATTTGTCACTACCAGCACCCATGTGGTTGAAGTCATAAGGTGACTGGTCATGTGCTGACGGCAAAATCATCGTGTCACGATTATTTTGCTGCGTTGCACGAGGGGTTTGCTCCGCGAAGGTCTGGCTGGAAAACAGCACCAGCAAGGCGAGGGCGGCGGAGGCTGTAACTTTCATGATTTCCTCGGTTACGTCTTTACAGGCGATGATTAACTACAATGTTTTAGTGGATACAGGTATCGGGATTCACCCGGCACGCTGGTAATACGGTATTTGTGAGGCGGCACGTCGAAGTAGTTCTTAAACGTACGCGTCAGGGTTTGCTGTGATTCAAAACCGTAACGTTCCGCCAGATAAAGGATCGGCTCATTGCTTTCTTTCAGCTTCTGGGCAATTTCCGTCAGCTTGCGGCTGCGAATATATTGACCTAATGAATGGCCGGTCTCTTTTTTGAACATCCGTTGCAGGTGCCATTTGGAGTAACCTGAACGCTCTGACACTTTTTCAAGGGAGAGCGGCGATTCCAGGTTATCTTCGATCCAGTCCAAAATGCTATGAATAGTAATAGCGTCAGTATTGCGTCTGGACATCGTCATACCTCTTTTTCTGTTTACGGCAGTATTTTCTTAAGCAAAAGCTCAAGCGTTGCCACTTCATCTGCCGTTAAGTTTTTTGTTAGTTCCTGATGCAGTGTTTGTCCTACTAGTTGATGACATTGCTCGCACATAGCCGCGCCATCGCTGGTGAGTTTCACCAGGACGCCGCGTTTGTCATTCGGGTTAGGGCTTCGTTCTATCCATCCTTTGCAAACGAGACGATCGAGCATGCGGGTTAGCGCACCCAGATCGACAGAGAGCACCTTTTTCAGCTCAACCGGCGTGATACACACTTCGCAGCGAATGGAGCACAGCACTTTGAACTGCGTGGCGGTGATATCCAGCGGTGACAGATAGTCATTGAGCAGGCGATCTTTTTTCTGGTTAACCATATGAATAAGACGACCCAGCGGAATAATGTCGTTAAAGAGATCACTGGTGCTTTTCACAATGGTTGCCCTGGCAAGTAGTTTAGTCACGGCAGATATTATTGCTCAGGCAAGTATAAGTCAACTGAATGGATCAGCGGATGCCACGAATTGCTAAAACGTTTCATGAACTTTTTTTGCATGCTTTCAATTCAAATAGATAACGAAGGGTTATCGTTAATGACCGTAAATAATCGTTACGTTGAGCGAATGGCTGAACGTCACACTTTCACCCTATAATTGCGGTGATAAACATGGATAAGGACAACGACGCACTATGTTGGATTTGATTAAAGCAATTGGTCTGGGGCTGGTGGTATTGCTGCCGTTGGCTAACCCGCTAACGACGGTTGCGCTCTTCCTGGGGCTGGCAGGGAACATGAACAGCGCCGAGCGTAACCATCAGTCGATGATGGCCTCGGTCTATGTGTTTGCCATCATGATGGTGGCTTACTACGCCGGACAGCTGGTGATGAACACCTTCGGAATCTCCATCCCGGGTCTGCGTATTGCCGGCGGATTGATTGTCGCCTTCATCGGGTTCCGTATGCTGTTCCCTGCGCAGAAAGCGCATGAGTCACCTGAGGCCAAAAGCAAATCCGAAGAGCTGGAAACCGAGCCCAGCGCGAATATTGCTTTTGTCCCGCTGGCGATGCCCAGTACGGCGGGGCCAGGAACGATTGCGATGATCATCAGCTCCGCATCAACGGTGCGGGATGGCTCGACCTTTCCGGACTGGGTCATCACGGTTGCGCCCCCGCTGATTTTTGCACTGATTGGTATCATCGTATGGGCATCCTTGCGCAGTTCAGGCGCGATCATGCGCTGGGTCGGCAAGGGCGGTATTGAGGCGATTTCCCGCCTGATGGGCTTCTTACTGGTGTGTATGGGCGTGCAGTTTATTATCAACGGCGTGCTGGAGATTATTAAGACGTACCATTAATCACCCGCCCGGTAATGCAAAACGGCAACTTCGGTTGCCGTTTTACGTTGACTGCCGTCTACCCGTGATGGGCCTGTTCTTCCAGTGCGACCGGCCATTTACGGAAGATGAGCAGGGACCAGATGAGCGCCACCAGTGCCGGAATGGCACCCAGATAGCCAATCGCAGACATCGACACGTGAAGGCTAATCTGATTTCCCAGCAGCGCGCCCGCGCCAATACCAAGATTGAAAATCCCCGAGAACAGTGACATCGCCACATCCGTTGCGTCCGGGGCGAGGGCCAGCACCTTCACCTGCATACCCAGACCGATAATCATGATCGCCACTCCCCAGAACAGGCTCAGGACGGCCAGATGACCCTCGCTGCCCGCCGCTGGCATGAGTAACACCAGGCACGCCAGCAGTAAACCAATGGCGCTGCTGACCAGCGCCGACGCGTGCTGATTGCCGAGCTTACCAAACAGAATACTGCCAATAATGCCCGCGCCCCCCAGGATCAACAGCAGAACGGTGGCAAAGTTGGCGCTAAAGCCGGCCACGGCCTGAACGAACGGCTCAATATAGCTGTAGGCGGTGTAATGCGCCGTGACCACAATGACCGTCAGCAGATAGATACTCAGCAATGCCGGACGACGCATTAACAGCGGCAGGCTTTTCAGCGAGCCGGAGTGTTCGCTTGGCAGCTTCGGCAGCAGTTTAATCAGGCAGACCAGGGTGATCATTGCCCCCATGCCGATAGCGAAGAACGTGGTTCGCCAGCCAAAGTATTGCCCAACGATACGGCCAATCGGCAGGCCCAGTACCATAGCCAGTGCCGTGCCGGTGGCGATCAGGCTCAGCGCCTGCGCGCGTTTTCCCGCAGGTGCCAGGCGGATGGCCAGTGACGCGGTGATCGACCAGAATACGGCATGGGCAAAGGCGATACCGACGCGGCTGATGACCAGCACCGTAAAGTTCCACGCCAGAAACGACAGGACGTGGCTGACGATAAACAGGGCAAACAGCCCGATCAGCAGCTTTCGCCGTTCCATCTGGCTGGTCAGCAGCATAAACGGCAGTGACATCAGTGCCACCACCCAGGCATAGATGGTCAACATAAAGCCCACCTGCGCGGTTTCCATCTGGAAACTTTCAGCGATGTCAGACAACAGCCCAACCGGAACAAATTCTGTGGTATTAAAAATAAACGCGGCAATTGCCAGCGTGACCACGCGTAGCCACGCGACTCTGCGGGTAACTGTGTTCGTTGTCATAGCGATGTCGGAGATTCGTTACTGAAAAGAAGAGGAGACGATCTTAAAACGTCAACCGGCGAAAACTCAACCATTATGTGATGCAGATCTCAAAATTCACCTGGTAAAAGCGGTAGCCGGGGGCATGGTTTTCATTGAATATAAAAGAACATCACAACAAAAACAGGCGGTAAGACAATGCAGGAGATTGATTTTTATCTGGTAGATGCGTTCAGCAATGCCTCTTTTGGTGGAAACCCGGCGGCCGTGTGCCCGTTAGACGCATGGTTGCCTGATGAGACACTGCTCAGAATGGCACAGCAGCATAATCAGTCGGAAACCGCGTTTTTCGTCTGCAGTAAAGCGGGAATTGAGTTACGCTGGTTTACCACCCTTACCGAAGTCAACCTTTGCGGACATGCCACACTGGCAGCCGCGTACGTCCTGTTTAATGAACTCAACTATCCTGACCCGCGTATCCACTTTGATACCGCCTCTGGCCAGCTGACGGTTAGCCGGGAAGGGGACTGGATGACGCTGGACTTCCCGGCATGCCCGACGCAGGAAGAGACGCCCCCGCCGGCGATGCTTGCGGCGCTGGGGATCGGCCATTACGTTGAGGCCCGTAAGGGGCGAGCCTGGGTGGTGGTTCTGGAAAACCGCCAGCAGGTTGAGGCGCTTGCACCGAATATCTCGGCAATGACGCCTGGCGAACATAAGGTCAGCGTGACGGCGCGGGGAGAGGGGGATTATGATTTTGTGAGTCGCTTTTTCTCACCGGGAGTTGCCGTCTGGGAAGATCCGGTCACCGGATCCGCGCATACAATGCTTATTCCCTACTGGAGTGAAAAACTGGGTAAAACAGCGATGTTTGCCCGCCAGGTGTCGGCTCGTGGCGGTGATCTGCGCTGCGAACTGAAAGGTTCACGCGTGCTGATGAGCGGGCAGGCCTCGCTTTATCTGAAAGGCACCGTCTTTCTGCGCTAAATAACCATAACAAAAGAGGAAGAGACAATGCAGGAAATTGATTTCTATTTGGTCGATGCCTTCAGCGACAGGGCGTTTGGCGGCAACGCAGCGGCGGTTTGCCCCCTGGAAGAGTGGCTGCCGGACGAGACGCTGCTCAACATGGCGCAACAGCACAATCAGTCTGAGACGGCCTTTTTCGTACGCACTGACGGCGGATTCGAGCTGCGCTGGTTCACTACCCTTGACGAAATTAACCTGTGTGGACATGCCACACTGGCGGCATCGCATGTCATTTTCGAATACCTTGATTATCCACACACGGAAATCACCTTCACCACCCGTTTCGTCGGCGAGCTGACGGTAAAACGCAGCGGTGACTGGCTGACGCTCAACTTCCCGGCCTGGCCGACGGCGGTCGTCGACAATCCGCCAGCGCTGCTGTTGAGCGCGCTGGGCATTGAGCGGGCAAAAGAGGTGCGTGTCGGGCGCGACTACATGGTGGTGCTGGAGAACCAGCAGCAGGTAGAGGCCCTTACGCCGGATATCTCGGCAATGATTCCACTGGATAAGATGGTCTGCGTCACGGCACCGGGCGATGAATATGACTTCGTCAGCCGCTTCTTCTGTCCGGGAGAAGGGGTACCGGAAGATCCGGTTACGGGGTCCACTCACAGCATGTTGATTCCCTACTGGAGCGAAAAGTTGGGCAAAACCGTGCTGAACGCGCGCCAGGTCTCGCGACGGGGCGGGGATTTACGCTGTGAGCTGGCGGGGGACCGGGTGTTAATCGGCGGTCAGGCCACCCTGTATCTGAAAGGGCATATCTATTTACGCCAGGCGATGTAAGCCAGGAATGGGCCACCGTCATTTCATCATCGGGAATGACGGTGGCTTGCGTTAATCAAACGTTCGTTTTTCCCCCTGCCAGCCAGACGCAATCAGAAATTCACGCCACGTTAAGGTGGCAGGGTTTATGGTTCTGCTCCAGGTAAGATCCCGGTCTTTTCCGTAATAGCCGTAGTTTACGGCATATTCCGTCATGCCGGTAATTTCACTGACCAGTGCCGCGTTGTCTGCGAAATCGGGGAAGTGGTGAAGGAGTGCTTCTCGCGTGTAGGCTGAGCGATACCGGGCTTTTATGCCGGTGACCTCCGTGAAGGTTTCCACCATCTCACGCGGCGAAAGACACTCACCGACAACGGGTAACGTCATGCCGTTGTAGTGTTCGGGGTTATCGAACATCTCAAGCACCGCAGGGCCGGTTGCCGTGAGCGGATCGACAAAGGGCGCCCGAACGTCTTCCGGGAGATAGAGGGGAAAGATCAGCTCGTCGCCTTCTTTACGCGGCGGATAATATTCGGCCAGATTGGTGTAAAAGAACGCCAGTTGAATAAACGACGCGCTGACGGGGAGTGTGCGGATGTACTCCTCAATTCGGCCCTTATCGCTGAAATGAGGAGCCCATAGAGTTCCGGCCGTTATTCTCTCGACGTTTTCCAGACTGCTGAAGACAAGGTGTTTTACGCCGGCATTGACGGCGGCATCTGCAAGCCTGTAGCCCAGCGCCGTTTCACCCGTTGGCATCTGTGTCGATACGGGGATGAAACCTGGTGTCATCAGGAACGCCCCGTCTGACTCGGCAAACGCCCCGATCAGATGCGCATCATTGCCCGTCTGAAGGGTGATTTGCCTCAGTTCAGCGCCCCGTTCCGCCAGCTGTTTCGCCGCAGGAGAGTCCGTGTTTTGCGTTAAGGCGCGCACCCGATAGCGCCCACTTTGCAGCAGGGTTCTGGTTACGCTACGTCCTTGTTTACTGGTGGCACCAAAAACTGTTATGAGTGGTTTTTTATCATACGACATTTCATTCTCGCTCTGTGTTGTTGCGGTAGTGCATTATCGGAATGCGGGCGGCGAGCGTGAAATCGATTTATTTCTTACATGATATCCATCCTATGAATACCAAAAAGCCTGACGTAAACCTGCTGCTGACTCTGGAAGCGCTGGTCGCGGAGCAAAATGTCACCAGGGCCGCCAGCCGGCTTTGTCTTAGCCAGCCTGCCGTCAGCGCGCAGCTTAACCGGCTGAGGGGGATGTTTAACGATCCGTTATTGATCCCGGGGCGCAGGGGGATGACGCCAACCCCCAAAGCTCTTGAGCTGATGGCGACGCTTGGCGGGGCGCTGGCAAAAATACGGGATACGCTGCAATCACATGAGGACTTTGATCCGCTGCACGATTCGCTAACGGTCTCTCTGGCCTGTACTGATTACGTGCAGGCTGCGGTCATTATGCCGCTGATTGTGACCCTGCAAGAGATTGCCCCCGGCGTGCGTATTGCTGTCAGGAATTACGATCCGCATCAGCTGGCCCATCAACTGAGCTCAGGCGATGTTGATGCTGCCATTGCCACGCCAGACCCTGCGCAGGCGCAGCTCAGAACGCAACATCTTTATGACGAATCGTACGTGCTTATCGGACGCCCTCAGCATCCCGAACTGAACGATCAACTGACAATGGAAGCGTTCGCAAAACTTGAGCATATTATCGTGTCCCCCTCGGGGGGCGGTTTTACCACGCCGCTGGATGTCATGCTGGCGGAGTCAGGGTTGCAACGTAAGGTTGCGGTGTCTGCGGCATCATTTCTGTTTGTTCCCGGCATGGTGCAGATGAGCCATCTGGTAGCACTGGTGCCCCGACGATTAATTATGGGAACCATTAACCCGCTCACCGTGGTGGAACTCCCCTGGCTGAAAGAGACGTTTGACGTCAGTCTTATCTGGCATGAACGCAGCCATAACCACGCCGGACACCGCTGGTTAAGGAATACCCTCGTCAGCCTGAACGGCAATGCTGATATAAGTTAACGGTATGAAGCACGTGTGCAGGGCTGCGCTATGTTGAAATAAAAACAACAAGGAGCCCGCCATGTATTCCATTACCGCTGAATCTGCACATCACCCTGATATTTTGCATCTGATTGCCGCGCTTGACCGCTATCAGAGCGAACTCTATCCCGCTGAAAGTAACCACCTGCTCGATCTGACCGAACTGCCGACAGCCTCGCTGATCCTGATGATTATTCGGGACCGGCAGCTTCATGCCGTCGGGTGTGGTGCCGTGGTGCTCAACGGCGACGGGACCGGTGAAATGAAACGGGTGTATATCGATCCGGCTCATCGCGGGCAACATCTCGGCGAGATGCTGCTGGCGGCGCTGGAAGATGAAGCCCTGAGCCGTCACTGCCACACGCTTCGCCTGGAGACGGGCATCCGGCAACATGCCGCCGTCCGTCTGTATGAGCAGTGCGGCTATGAGCAACGTCCGGCGTTTCCGCCGTATGTTGATGACCCGCTGAGCCTGTTTATGGAGAAGGCACTGGTGGTTGACGTTCGTTTAGCAGCGCTATAAAAGCCTCCAGCGGGCGGGTCATAGCCCCGCGGCGCCAGACCAGCCAGGTGGTAAGCCAGCGCCAGTTTTCTGCCAGCGGCCAGGCTTCTACCTGATGGTGGCCTGGCATACTTTCCAGCATCGAACGAGGCATCAGCGCGATACCGGCGCCCGCGATGACGCAGGCGAGCATGCCGTGATAAGACTCCATCTCATGAATACGCCCGGGCGTGGCTCTGTCGGCGTGAAACCAGCTTTCCAGATGTCGGCGATACGAACAGTTTGCGCGAAAGGCGTAGACGTCACTGCCGCTTACCTGCGTGGCGCGTGCCACTTCTGCATGCCCGGCGGGCGTGACCAGCATCATCTCTTCCCGGTAAACCGGCATGCCTTCCAGTTCCGGATGCGAAAGGGGGCCGTCGACAAACGCGGCGCTTAAGGTTCCCTCCAGTACGCCGTCAATCATTGTGCCGGACGGCCCGGTAGAGAGGGCAAACTGGATACGTGGATAGCGCTGGTTAAACTGCGCCAGGCTTTCCGGAATACGCACGGCGGCGGTACTCTCCAGCGCGCCAAGCGCAAATAATCCCTGCGGTTCATCACCGGCGACGACCATTCGTGCTTCATCGACCAGCGCCAGGATCTGCTTGCTGTAGCGCAGGAAGTTATGCCCGGCGGGAGATAAACGTAAACGCTGGTTCTCACGAATAAACAGCTCAACGCCAAGATCGGCCTCCAGCTGGCGGATGCGGGTGGTCAGGTTCGACGGAACGCGATGCACCTTTTGCGCCGCCTGGGTGATGCTGCCGGTGAGCGCCACGGCGTTAAACATTTCAAGCTGAGTTAAGTCCATGCCATTCTCGATTCGTGAACAAGGTGGTTAGTATTATTCATTTTTAAGAAATAGCAGAGTGCGCCACAATGAATCAACCGTTATTACGTGGAGACCATCATGACTTATTCCTCTGCTACACATGCCCTCTCTGTTAACCCAGCCACCGGTGAGACGCTCGCGGCGTATCCGTGGGCGAGCACCGACGACGTTGAACGCGCAATTGCGCAGGCTGATGCCGGTTTTCGTCAGTGGAGACGCGTAAGCGTTTCAGACCGGGCGCAAAAGCTGCGCGATCTCGCCAGCGCGCTGCGCAACCGTGCAGACGAGATGGCCCGAATGATCTCCCGTGAGATGGGCAAACCCATTTTGCAGGCGCGTGCTGAAGTGGCAAAATCCGCCAGCCTCTGTGACTGGTATGCGGAACACGGCCCGGCAATGCTGCAGCCTGAACCGACCCTGGTAGAAAACCAAAACGCGGTGATTGAATACCGGCCGCTGGGACCTGTTCTTGCCGTCATGCCGTGGAACTTCCCGCTCTGGCAGGTACTGCGTGGCGCGGTACCCATCCTGCTGGCCGGGAACAGCTATCTGCTCAAGCATGCGCCAAACGTACTCGGCTCGGCTGACCTCATTGCGCAGGTATTTGCTGACGCCGGTTTTCCGCAGGGTGTCTTTGGCTGGGTGAATGCCACGAATGAGGGCGTGAGCCAGGCGATCAACGACCGTCGTATTGCTGCCGTAACCGTAACCGGCAGCGTGCGCGCGGGGGCGGCGATCGGTGCGCAGGCGGGGGCAGCACTCAAGAAATGCGTCCTGGAGCTGGGCGGTTCAGATCCGTTTATTGTGCTCAATGATGCTGATTTGGATCTGGCGGTGAAAGCAGCCGTGGCCGGTCGTTATCAGAATACCGGACAGGTTTGCGCCGCCGCTAAGCGCTTTATTGTGGAAGAGGGCATCGCTGATGCTTTCACCCAGCGTTTTGTCGAGGCGACGGCAGCCCTGAAGATGGGGGCGCCGGATAGCGAAGAAAACTTTATTGGCCCGATGGCGCGATTTGACCTGCGTGATGAACTGCATCAGCAGGTGCAGGCCACGCTGGCCGAAGGCGCCACGCTGCTGCTTGGCGGGGAGAAAGTTGCCGGTGAAGGTAACTACTATGCACCGACCGTGCTGGGGAATGTCACTGCCAGCATGACGGCATTTCGTCAGGAGCTGTTTGGTCCGGTTGCGGCGGTTAGCGTTGCGAAAGACGCGGAGCACGCGCTGCAGCTGGCTAACGACAGCGACTTTGGTCTGTCCGCAACCGTCTTTACCGCGAACGATACGCTGGCGGAGAAATTCTCCCGTGAGCTGGAGTGCGGTGGGGTGTTCATCAATGGTTTCAGCGCCAGCGATGCACGCGTGGCCTTTGGCGGCGTGAAGAAGAGCGGTTTTGGTCGTGAGCTTTCCCACTTCGGTCTGCACGAGTTCTGTAACGTGCAGACGGTATGGAAGAACAGAGTCTAGTTCGCTCTCCGATAACGGCCTTCAGCACGAAGGCCGTTGTCATTTTCCTGCAATGGTTCTGTCATTTTCGTTTCGTAGACTCGCACGCGTCTAACGTCTTGTTACTGAAGAAAATTATGAACCTAACGCAAATTTTTCGCCGTATTGCGCAGCGCCTCATCCCTCGTCAGTTTGGCCTGCTGACCGGTATTTTCTGTATTATTGGTCTTTTCTCCGCACTGCAACTCTCCTCTTCATTTTTGCTCAATGCTTCCCTGAAGGACGCTCAGCGCAACGAGCAGCAAAATCTGCTGGCGTACCAGCAACAGAGCAAACTGGATCTGGCCCGCGTGTCTCTGCTGGCAGCAAGCGATCTGCTTAACCGCTCCGGCGTCTGGTTTATGCAGGATAAAGAGACCGGCTCTGAAGGAAGCTGGCACAGCCTGATGGACGAAGCTCAGGCGTCGCTGACGGTTTCTCAGCAGGCCTGGAACGCCTGGCTGGCGCTTAATCCGCCAAAAGATGACGCCCTGATCACCAGCTACCAGCTTTTCTACGGTGCCATCAAGGAGCAGGCGGAAGGGCTCATCAAGACCAACACGATCGATGCCTTTTTTGCCGTACCTGCCCAGGCTTTTCAGACTGACTTCAACGAAAACTATGCCCGCTATCAGCAGGCCAGTGAGAAGCAGGCGATGCAGGGCCGCCAGAGCCTGATGGCGCAACTCTCTGGCCTGCAAACGCTCTTTCTGATAGCGCCGGTTCTGTTACTTGCCATCGCCATTCTGGTGTGGTTCGGCATGTCCCGCTGGGTCATTACGCCGCTGCGTCGGTTGATTGTTCACATTAATCAGCTGGCTGCAGGAGACCTGTCCGGTACACCGCCGGGCGTACTGCGCTTTAACAAGGAGATCGGACAGTTGAGCGACAGTGTTTCCACCCTGCAGCACGGACTGCAGGAACTGGTGACCCAGGTCAGCAATGCCACCCACGCAATGGTCGAAAATATAGGCTCGCTGGCGCAGGGCAACCAGAAGCTGTATCTGCAGTCGGCTCGTCAGGCGAAAGAGCTTGAGGATGTGACGACACACATTGCCGCGCTGGAAAACCACGTGGAAGGGAATACAGGATATGCAAAACTCGCCAGCTCCAGGGCGGACGAGGCGCGCCAGGTAGCCGCGGGTGGCGATCGGATGATGACGACCGTCAATGCCTCCATGCAGGCGATCGTTGACCGATCGTCAGAGATGCGCGGGATCGTGGCGATGATCGACAGCGTGGCGTTTCAGACCAACATTCTGGCTCTGAATGCGGCCATCGAGGCCGCCCATGCGGGGAACCACGGACGCGGGTTCGCCGTTGTCGCCCGGGAAGTGGGGCTGCTGGCCAGAAAGAGCAGCCACTCGACGCAGACTATTCAGGCACTGATCAATCACTCTTTGCAGGGCATCGAAGACGGTTCCCGGGCCGTTAACCTGCTGGAAGATAATCTGCAGCAGGTGATCGGGCTGGTGGCTAATTTAAGCAGTCTGCTGAATGAGATCTCGGTAGCGACCCTGAGCCAGGGGGAGAGCATTCATCAAATGACGCGGCAGCTTCAGGCGTTAAATCAGGTTTCCCGTCAGACCGACATGCTGGTGTCTGACGCGTCGGATGCCTCTGAACGGCTGCATAAGCAATCCGATCTTTTATTGCAGGCGGTTTCGCGTTTTCGTCTTAGCGCCTGACGCAACATATAAGCCTCTGTTATACTCGCAGCCCGTTTTAGCCTGAGGGCAAGGAGCAAAGTGTGGCTGCGGTCATCCATAATGAGATGTTGGACGAGATTCTGTCGCAGGTTCGTCCGTTAATTGGAAAAGGGAAGGTTGCCGACTATATTCCGGCCCTTGCCTCGGTCAGCGGGAACAAGCTGGGTATTGCCATTTGTACGGTAGACGGGCAGCGTTACCAGGCCGGTGACGCCACCGAGCGTTTTTCAATTCAGTCCATTTCAAAAGTACTCAGTCTGGTTGCGGCCATGCGCCAGTATGAGGAAGACGAAATCTGGCATCGCGTGGGGAAAGATCCGTCCGGGCAGCCTTTCAACTCACTGCTTCAGCTCGAAATTGAACAGGGTAAGCCGCGTAACCCGTTTATCAATGCCGGTGCGCTGGTGGTTTGCGATATGCTGCAAAGCCGTCTCAGCGCCCCTCGCCAGCGCATGCTTGAAATTGTCCGCCAGCTCTCGGGCGTCGCGGATATTGCCTACAATGCGGTGGTGGCGCGCTCGGAGTTTGAACACTCCGCCCGTAACGCGGCTATCGCCTGGCTCATGAAATCGTTTGGTAACTTCCATAACGATGTCGCCACCGTGCTGCAAAACTATTTTCATTACTGCGCGCTGGAAATGAGCTGTGTTGAACTGGCACAGACATTCTTGTTCCTCGCCCATCAGGGGCATGCGCCGCACCTCGCGCAAGATGTTGTCTCGCCCATGCAGGCGCGTCAGGTGAATGCCCTGATGGCGACCAGCGGGATGTATCAGAACGCCGGAGAGTTTGCCTGGCGCGTCGGTCTTCCGGCCAAATCGGGTGTCGGCGGCGGGGTGGTGGCAATCGTGCCTCACGAAATGGCGATTGCCGTCTGGAGCCCGGAGCTGGATGAAACGGGAAATTCACTTGCCGGTGTGGCAGTTCTGGAGAAACTGACCCAACGTCTGGGACGTTCCGTATACTGATGTCGACCCTGGATCCGCTTTTTGTCCGCCTGGCGCGATCGCCTTTTCGTTCGCGCTTTCGCTTAGGCACGAAGGAACGGCAGTACTGCTGGGACAAAGGTGCCGAAACCATTGACCAGCACGCCGCCGATTTTATTGCCCGGCGTCTTGCACCGGCCCATCCCACCAATGACGGGAAACAGACGCCCATGCGCGGTCATCCGGTGTTTATCGCTCAGCATGCCACCGCCACCTGTTGTCGTGGCTGTCTGGCAAAGTGGCATAACATTCCGCAGGGTGTTCAGCTCAGCGCGCAGCAACAGCATTATATCGTCAGCGTGATCCACCACTGGCTGGTGCTGCAGATGAACGCCTAAATTTGACGAGTTATGATCCTGTTGTATTTGTGTTATAGATGCAGGTTAAGTTAGTTCAGATCCTGCTGACGATCGACATAATCGCCATAAGTTATTATACGGAATGATATTTAATGCGTTCTGCTCTCTCTGCCTTCAGATTTTTTCAACCCGATACTCCGCTGCGTAATGCGTCGTGGATCTTTATTCTCACCACCTTATTCTATTTTGTGGGTGCTGAATTGCGTCTGGTTGAAGCGTTGTCGCTGTTCTGGCCACTGAATGGCGTTATGGCGGGAGTATTCGCCCGTTATGCTTATCTGAATCGTCTGCATAACTACGCGGTCGCGTATGTTGCCATGCTGATGTACGACGCGGTCACCACCAGCTGGGGAATGGCCTCGCTGGTGATTAACCTGTCGAATATGATTTTTATCGTCGTGGTCGCCATACTGGTTCTGCGTGATAAACGGCTGATGAAAACCCCCGATCCGCTTAATGCGCTGCGTCTGTTTAACTACTGCCTGATTGCTGCGCTGCTGTGTGCCTTGCTTGGCGCGGTGGGGTCGGTCGGTATCGACAGTCACACCTTCTGGCCGCTGTTTGCCGACTGGTTTAGCGAGCAGTTTTCAACGGGGGTGCTGATTGTGCCGTGTATGCTGACGATTAGTCTGCCCGGGCGTGATATTCAGTTACGTCTGGAGCAGCTGTTCCCGGTTATGGCGTTGATTGTCTCGGTGGTCGCGTCGGTGGTGATTGGCGGCGCGGGGAGCCTCTGTTTCCCGCTGCCGGCGCTTATCTGGTGTGCGGTACGCTACCCGCTGCCCGTCACCTGTTTACTGACGTTTCTCACGGGCGCCGTTGAGATCATTCTGGTTGCCAACTCCATTATCAATATTGCCGTCGCGACACCGCTTTCGACCCCGATGATGTTCTCAGCCCGGCTGGGCATTGCCACCATGGCTATTTGTCCGGTGATGGTCTCCGTCAGCGTGGCGGCCATTAATTCACTGATTCGTCAGGTGTCACTGCGGGCAGATTATGATTTTCTGACGCATGTCTATTCCCGATCCGGGCTTTATGAAGCGTTAAAGCAAGAAGAGGCGCACCGGCATTCGCGTTTTTTAACCGTCATGCTGCTGGATATCGATTACTTCAAAAGCATCAATGATAACTACGGTCACGAGTGCGGTGACCGCGTACTGGCGGCCTTTGCCCGGCAGGTTCAGCAGGTTGTCGGTGAGGACGGTATGGTGGCGCGAATGGGCGGAGAAGAGTTCGCGGTGGTCGTGAACTCCGGGGATGCGCAGCACGGTTTTGAACTGGCTGAACGCATCCGAACCACCGTCGCACATCATCCGTTTACCTGGCGCCAGCAGACGCTGTATCTGACCGTCAGCATTGGCCTGGGCAGCGGTAAATCTGAGTCATGGCAGTTGACGGAGGTCTTTAATAAGCTGATGGCTGAAGCGGACGATCATCTCTATCGCTCAAAGAAAGCGGGGCGAAATCGGACCAGCGCCCGGCTGTCGGATGAGCAGGTTACTGCAACGTCCGGCAGCGAAACATCACTGCATTAGTCGTCATGAGCCAGTGACGTTAACAAATAGCGTCTGAACAGGATATTCGTACACTGACAATGTCTCTGTTTAAGCTACGCTTTTAGTAAAGCTTGCGTCAGGAGACGTTATGAAAACACCTGCAACCCCTGAAAATGAAACGGAACGTCTGAACTCGCTGCGCGAATCAGGCCTGCTTGAAATCGACAGTTCGCCGGCCTTTGACCGCCTGACGCGTCTGGCAAAACGCTTTTTCCAGGTGCCGCTGGCGATGGTCAATCTTATCGATGAGCATTCGCTGATCGTGAAGTCAGCGGATGGCCAGGCACCGGACTCTGTCCCGCGCAATATCTCATTTTGTGGCCATACGATCCTCAGCGAAGCGCCGCTGGTGGTGGGGGACATGCGTCAGGATGACCGCTTTGCCGATAATCCGCTGGTGGCCGGTGAGCCCGGCGTTCGTTTCTACGCTGGTTTCCCGCTGCGTCTGCGCGACGGCGCGAGCGTCGGATCGCTTTGCCTGATTGATTATTCTCCGCGGGAGTTTACGGCGGCCGATCTTGCCGTGCTGGGAGACCTGGGCGCGCTGGCAGAAGATGAATTTGCCGCCGTCAGTGCGGCGACCACCGATGAACTAACGGGCTTATTCAACCGTCGGGGCTTTAATCAGCTCGTACGGTTTACCCTGTCCGTCGCGCGACGCCGTGCAGAGCCGTTAACCCTCGGCTGGCTGGATCTGGATCGTTTTAAGGAGATAAACGATCGCTACGGTCACGAGGAAGGGGATAAGGCGCTGAAGGTGATGGCGCAACTGATGCGTTCCTCCTTCCGTGAGGCGGATCTGCTGGTTCGCTTTGGCGGGGATGAGTTTGCCGTGCTGTTCGCCGATACGGATGAGCAGGGGGCCTGGATTGCGATGCAGTATCTGGCCGAGCAGGTCGAAAATTATAATGCCCGCAAACTGCATCCGTGGTCGCTTCTGTTCTCGTGGGGCCTCAGTGAATTCGACCACAATGGCCATGACCTGCAACAGTGGCTAAAAGAGGCCGATGAAAAGATGTATGCCATGAAGCAGCAACGCCATCGCGAAAGATGACATAACAAAAGCCTATGATCGATCCGTTTGCGTTAATAAGATGTTAATTGCACAGTGACGGTATTCAACGTAAGGAAAAACAATGAATACCTCACTGCACATCAAAAACCTCACCCGGGAAGAGATCCTCACCCACCTCGATGCGTTGTCCGCGATCCTCGAAAACTGCGTTAACGGCGGCGCATCCGTCAGTTTTATGTTGCCCTTTAGCCCGGAGAAAGCGCGTGCTTTCTGGCGCGGTATTGCTGAGAGCGTGGGACGCAATGAACGTCTTGTGCTGGCCAGTATCGATCCGCAGGACGGTGTTATCGGCACGGTACAGTTGATCACCGATCAGCCGGAGAATCAGCCGCATCGCGCGGATGTGGCAAAACTGCTGGTCCATGAAAAAGCGCGCCGTAAAGGGGCGGCAATGGCCCTGATGGAAGAACTTGAAGTTCAGGCCAGAGCCAGAGGCATTTCGGTCCTGGTACTGGATACGTCGACTGGCAGCGGTGCCGAGACGTTCTACCAGCGTGCGGGCTGGCAAAAAGTGGGGGAGATTCCGCGCTATGCATTGATGCCGGACGGTGCGATGACCGCCACCTCCGTGTTCTATAAGTTCTTATAATTATTTTTCACAACTCCATCATGAATTGATCAAAACAGGGTTCCCGGTCGTAAAGTTTTGATAAGTTATCGTACCAATCTTATCAGGCTGTATGACTAATTATAAAAGGAACCCATTGTGAACACACTTAACCGTCATGATTTTCCCGGTCCACACTATCCGGAACGTATCATTCAGTTTGGTGAAGGCAATTTCCTGCGGGCGTTTATCGACTGGCAAATCGACCTGTTAAACGAACATACCGATCTCAACGCCGGTGTGGTGGTCGTTCGTCCCATTCAAAGTGATTTTCCGCCGTCGCTGAATACGCAGGATGGTCTGTATACCACGATCATTCGCGGCCTGAACGAGAAGGGCGACGCGGTGAGCGATGCGCGTCTTATCCGTTCCGTTAACCGCGAAATCAACGTTTATAATGAATACGATGCGTTCCTCAGGCTGGCTCATAACCCGGAGATGCGCTTTGTGTTCTCGAATACCACGGAAGCCGGGATCGGTTATCACGCGGGCGACACCTTTGAAGATGCGCCTGCCGTCAGCTACCCGGCGAAACTGACGCGATTGCTCTTCGAGCGTTTCAGTCATTTTAACGGTGCGCCAGACAAAGGCTGGGTCATCATTCCGTGTGAACTGATTGACTACAACGGGGATGCGCTGCGGGAACTGGTGCTGCGCTACGCGCAGGATTGGGCGCTGCCGACGGCCTTTACTGAATGGTTGAACGATGCCAACTGCTTCTGCTCGACCCTGGTTGACCGCATTGTAACGGGTTACCCGCGTGACGAAGTGGCCGCCCTGCAGGCTGAACTGGGTTATCAGGATGGGTTCCTGGATACCGCCGAACACTTCTATCTGTTTGTGATTCAGGGCCCTGACTCCCTTGCCAGCGAACTGCGTCTTGATAAGTTCCCGCTCAACGTATTGATCGTGGATGACATCCGGCCTTACAAAGAGCGTAAAGTCGCCATTCTGAACGGTGCGCACACGGCGCTGGTACCGGTAGCCTTCCAGGCCGGGCTGGAGACGGTAGGCGAGGCGATGAACGATGCTGACGTGTGCGCTTTTGTCGAAAAAGCTATCTATGAGGAAATTATTCCGGTACTGGATTTGCCGCGTGATGAGTTGGAATCGTTCGCCAGTGCGGTAACGGGTCGTTTCCGTAACCCTTACATCCGGCATCAGCTGCTGTCGATTGCCCTCAACGGGATGACCAAGTTCCGCACCCGCATTCTGCCGCAGCTGCTGGCAGGGCAGAAAGCAACCGGGTCATTGCCTGCGCGACTGACGTTTGCTTTAGCGGCACTGATTGCGTTTTATCGCGGGGAGCGTAACGGGGAAAGTTACCCGGTTCAGGACGACGCGCACTGGCTGGCGCGTTTCCAGCAGCTGTGGACACAGCATCACGATCGCCAGATCACTACCCGCCAACTGGTAAAATCGGTACTGAGCGTGAGTGAACACTGGGAGCAAGATCTTACGCAGGTTAACGGCCTGGTCGAGCAGGTTACGCGGGATCTGGATGCTATTCTGCTTCAAGGAATGCGTGCGGCCGTTAAACCGCTCTGCTAACACCGTTGCCCGGCTTCGGCCGGGTTTTAATGGGGATCTTATTAGTTACAACATACTATTTGCTCTGTTTTTAAAAAACACCTCTGGCACCGTGCGGTTTAGGCTAGCCAGGTCAGAAAATTCAATGTTTTATTAACATGCTTGCAACCGTGAGGGGGATCACGTTTAATAGCCACGCTCTTTTTCTTTCCTGAAACTCACTATGATTGTTCGTCCTAAACAGCACTGGTTACAACTCATCTTTG
Organism: Enterobacter sp. BNK-18; assembly: GCF_047456135.1. Classification (NCBI taxonomy): domain Bacteria; kingdom Pseudomonadati; phylum Pseudomonadota; class Gammaproteobacteria; order Enterobacterales; family Enterobacteriaceae; genus Enterobacter; species Enterobacter sp. BNK-18. Next base: position 1,440,369 of record NZ_CP179899.1, read on the forward strand.
TCTGGCATGGCTCGGTACTGCCAAAAATTTATACCCGCTTGCTACTCAACTTTTTGCTTTCTATCGCCGTGATCCTGATGCTGCCGTGGTACACGTCCCTTGGCATCAAATTTACCGTTGCGCCATTTAGCATTCTCGGTGTGGCGATCGCTATCTTTCTCGGTTTCCGAAACAACGCCTGCTATTCCCGCTACGTTGAGGCGCGCCAGCTTTGGGGGCAACTGATGATAGCGGCACGCTCTCTGTTTCGCGAGGTAAAAAACACCCTGCCGGACGATAAACATCTCGGCGAGTTTGTTCGACTGCAGATTGCCTTTGCCAACTGTTTGCGCATGACCCTGCGCCGGGAAACGAACGCCGAACAACTTTCCCGTTATCTTCCGGAAGATGATTTACGCAAGGTGATGAACGCCAACTCGCCGGCGAACCGTATTTTACTGATCATGGGGGAGTGGCTTGCCGTCAGGCGCCGCAATGGCGAGCTCTCAGATATCCTGTTCCACAGTCTCAACAACCGGCTGAACGACATGTCCATCGTCCTGTCGGGTTGCGAGCGTATTTTGACGACACCCGTACCGTTTGCTTACACGCTGATCCTTCATCGTACGGTGTATCTGTTCTGCATCATGCTGCCGTTCGCGCTGGTCGTCGATCTGCACTACATGACGCCTTTTGTGTCGGCGCTGATTTCTTACACCTTTATCTCGCTGGATACGCTGGCGGAAGAGCTGGAAGACCCGTTTGGTACCGAAGATAACGACCTGCCGCTGGACGCCATCTGCAACATGATGGAACGTGACCTGTTGCAGATGAACGATGAAGAAGAGATCCCCGAAAGACTGTTACCGGATAAATATTATCAACTGACCTGACGGGCATTCCATTCGTCACGGGTGATTTCCCACAGTTCGGAGTCCAGTATGCCGCTGACGTACGCTTTCTTTTCTGTCCTGATAAGCCGCATGCCGCTACTGTCTGAAATACGACGGGAGCGGCTGTTAGCAGCCGCTTTTGGCGCACGCAACACCGGCTTGTTCAGGGTGTTAAACCAATAATCCGTCGCCACAATACTGGCCTCACGCATGTATCCCTTACCCTGAAACTCCGGCGCCAGCCAGAACCCACGGTTATTATCTTCAACATCGTACAGGCAGATAATCCCCATCAGCTCATCCGGCGCCTCGCGACGTCGAATACTCCAGAACCAGGCAATGCCTTTTTCCATATCCGGCAGCGCAACGTTATTAACATAATACTCCGCGCCGTTATCCGGGTAGGGCCAGGGCACTGAGGAGACCATATAGCGAACGATTTCCCAGCGTGGATAAAGCCGCTGTATCTGGACGGCATCTTCCGCGACCAGGGGAATGAGTAACAGGCGGTCTGTCGTTAGCGTCGGTATTGTCATCCGTGGTTCTCCCTGTTTAAGCGTTATGTTTTTGTTCACCTTCTGGTATTTTCATCTCTATCACATTCTTTTTCGGTGTGCTGGAATTCTTTACTACCAATAACTGCTTTTAAAAGGCTTTCGATTTGTAATATGAGGAATATATGGCTGTTACGGTAAGAGCTTTACGCGCAGAAGATTATTCACAGTGGCGTCCGCTGTGGGACGGCTACACCCATTTTTATGACTGTGTCCTCGATGAGTCCGTGACAGCCGCGACATGGCAAAGGGCGCTCGACGAGCGATCATCGATGTTTTGCCGGGTTGCGGAAAGCGACGGCAACGTCATCGGCTTCGCCATGTGTATTTTGCACGAAGGAACCTGGTCGACAGCGCCCGTTTGTTATCTGGAAGACCTGTTTGTTGCTGCCAGCCAACGGGGAGCAGGGACTGGAAAAGCGCTCATTGACGCCCTGATGGACGAAGGCAAGCGCGAAGGGTGGTCAAAACTTTACTGGGTCACGCGGCAGAACAACCCGGCACGTAAACTCTACGACCAATATGGCGAAGCCGACGATTACGTTCGTTATCGCGTCTCGCTTTAAGACGCAATGACCTGTGTTTGTATCACATTGTATCAACGCCTCTGATACATACACAGGCTTGCAATAAAGGCCCATTCGCACATATCCGCTATACAAACCGATGTTGTTATATCCCCGTGAATCGTACTCAATCGGAGATAACAACATGTTCAGCAAACTCGCATACTCAACTCTGGCGTTAACCGTTTCTCTTGGTACCGTCATGTCCTGTCAGGCCGAAGCAACCGGTACTGATTTCGCGACGGCGTTTGATCATCCTCAGCAGATTAACGCCGGCGACCTTAACGTCGGTTATGTCGACATCGGCCCGAAAAATGGTCAACCGATCATTTTATTACACGGCTGGCCCTACGATATTCATAGTTATGCGCAAGTCGCTCCCGCGCTGGCTGCCAAAGGATATCGGGTGATTGTGCCTTCTCTGCGTGGCTACGGAACTACCCGTTTCCTCTCAGACAAAACGCCGCGTAACGGCCAGCCTTCGGCTATGGCGAAAGACGTTGTGAACCTGATGGATGCCCTGAACATCAAGCAGGCCGTTTTTGCAGGATACGACTGGGGTGCCCGTACGGCGGACATCGTCGCGGCGCTGTGGCCAGAACGCGTTAAATCGCTGGTCTCCGTCAGTGGATACCTGATCAGCAGCCAGCAGATTGGCAAACAACCCTTACCGCCGAAAGCAGAAGTTCAGTGGTGGTATCAGTTCTATTTCGCCACCGAACGTGGCGCTGAAGGCTACGCCAAAAACACCCATGACTTCGCCCGTTTGATCTGGTCGCAGGCATCACCTGACTGGAAATTTAGTGATGCAACGTTTAACGCCAGTGCCAAATCCCTTGATAACCCGGACCATGTCGCGGTGACGCTCAGTAACTATCGCTGGCGTTTAGGACTGGAAAAAGGGGAGCGCAAATACGACAGTTATGAGCAAAAACTGGCAACGCTTCCGAATATTACCGTCCCGACGATCACCATCGAAGGCGGAAACAACGGGGCGCCGCATCCTGCACCACAGGCCTACGCCGGGAAATTCACCGGCAAGTATGAACACCGTACCTTTGGCAAAACCGTAGGTCACAACCCACCGCAGGAAGATCCGCAGGATTTCGTCAACGCAGTTGTGGACGCAGATAAACTCTGAAATGTGCTATTTTCAATACGTTACCCTTCATTCTGGAGATTTCTGTGGAGCATATTGATCATATCCTTGTCGTCGATGACGACAGGGATATTCGTGAGCTGATTGTCGATTACCTCGTTAAGTCAGGATATCGCGCCTCTGGCGCGGCAAATGGCAAAGAGATGCGAGTTGTGCTTGATAAACAGCATATCGATCTTGTGGTGCTGGATGTCATGATGCCCGGCGATGACGGATTAACGCTGTGCCGTCAGCTCCGAAGCGGTAAACATAAAGACTTGCCCATTCTGATGCTCACGGCGCGTAACGAGGAAACAGACCGGATCCTGGGGCTGGAGATGGGGGCAGACGATTATGTCGTGAAGCCTTTTGTTGCACGCGAGTTACTCGCGCGGATCAAAGCCATTTTACGTCGTTTCCGCACAATGCCCCCCAATTTACAGGTGACGGAAGCCGGGCGACTGGTCACGTTCGGTGAATGGCAACTGGACACCGTGGCCCGTCATTTAATCGACAGTGAAGGGATGGTAGTGGCGCTCAGCGGGGCGGAATATCGTCTGCTGCGCGTGTTCCTCGATCACCCTCAGCGCGTCCTGACCCGGGATCAACTGCTAAATCTGACCCAGGGGCGCGATGCCGAGCTTTTTGAACGATCGATTGATCTGCTGGTGAGCCGGGTGCGTCAGCGTCTGAATGAAGACGCCCGCACGCCGGCCTATATCAAGACCGTGCGCAGTGAAGGCTATGTCTTTACAATGCCGGTGACCATAAAAGAGGCCAATGAATGACGCTTTGGCCACGCTCGTTGCTGTCCCGGCTGTTGGTCATCGTGCTGGCTGGACTCTTACTGGCCAATACTCTCAGCCTGACGCTGGTGATGGTTGAACGCATGCACAGCGCCCGTACCGTAATGCTGGGTAATCTGGAAAACGATGTAGCCACTAGCGTGGCCATTCTTGACCGACTTCCCGCTCAGGAGCGGGCGGCCTGGCTGCCGCGGCTGGAGCGCGGTAACTATCGCTATATTCTCGGGCCTGGAGAACCGGGCGCGCTGCCTGAGGATAAGCGTTCACGCGATGCCATTCGAACGCTAAAAGAGACCCTTACGGCTGACTACCCGCTCACGTTTACCGCCGTTCCCGGTCCCATTTCCCATATTCAGGCGCATCTCACCTTACGTGATGGGGCACCGTTGACCATCGATCTGACACCACGCATGCCACCGGTCGCCAGCTGGTTACCTGTCGTGCTGGTATTGCAGCTGCTGCTGCTTGCGGCCTGTGCCTGGATCGCCGTGCGTCAGGTGATTCGGCCTTTTTCTCAGTTTACCCGTGCGGTTGACGCGCTGGACCCGGCGGCAAACACCCCAATGACGGAGAAAGGGCCGGTAGAAGTGCAAAGAGCCGCGCATGCCTTTAACGCGATGCAGGCGCGCATTCAGTCCTATCTTCGCGAACGCGCGCAGATCCTGGCATCCATTTCTCACGACCTGCAGACGCCCATCACGCGCATGAAATTGCGCGTCGAGATGGCCGAACAACCCGAGTTACGCGACAAGTTATTGAACGACCTCGATAACATGACCCGTCTGGTGCGGGAAGGGATTGCCTATGCCCGGTCATCAGAATCCCTGGAAGAGACCTCGCTAAAGCTGGAGCTCAATGCCTGGGTAAACAGCATTGCCTGTGATTATCAGGACATTGGTAAAAACGTGCAGTTTCAGGCAAACGACGCCCGCCTGCCGATAGTGACTCGGCCGCAGGCGCTTCGCCGGGTGATGACCAACCTCCTGGATAACGCGCTTAAGTTTGGTGGCTATGCCGTTATTGAGATTGATGATTCTTCTGCCGGACACATTGCTATCCATATTCTGGACGGCGGGCCGGGGATACCCGAGGCTGAACTCGACGCGGTATTACAGCCTTTTTATCGGGTAGAAACATCGCGTAACCGTGATACCGGCGGAACCGGCCTGGGGCTGGCGATTGCCGCGCAGCTGACCGCGCAGCTTGACGGGAAACTGCGGCTGGCAAATCTTCCTGAAGGCGGGCTGAAGGTCACGGTAACGCTGCCGCGTCGCTGATTGTACGGTTTTGTATCCGGTGGCGTGACCGATACGAGAGCAGACAAATCGTCCCGTTTTGCACACATCCCAAACACATCCGTACGATGAAATACCCTCACTGCAGCGTCGCAGGCCATCTGTAATGTGAGGTTTTTATGTTTTTGATAATCGCGTTTCTGGGCGGGATGATAAGCCTGCTCAGTCCATGTACGCTCCCGGTGATACCTCTTCTGTTTGCCGGTTTTCAGGGGCAGCGAAGACATATCCTGGCTCTGCTGGCAGGGATGATCGTGATGTTTACCGTGGTGGCGATGGTTGTCACGGTTGCCAGCGAATGGATCACGGATGCCACGATAATAGGGCGCTGGCTGGCACTCATTATTCTGGCTACAGCCGCGCTGGCCTTAATTTTCCCGTCCTTCGCCCAGCGCATAGCCGGGCCTGCGGTCAGCGCGGGCAATATCCTCAACACCCGCAGCGGACAAACGCGCGGAATGTTTTCCGCTTTCCTGGCCGGACTGGCCGTCGGTCTGCTCTGGTCTCCCTGTGCCGGACCGATCCTCGGGGCTATTTTCAGTATCAATATTGCGGGTCATTCGGCCATCACCACCGGCGCGCTGCTGGCGGCGTATGGCAGCGGATGTGCGCTTATGTTGGGCCTGCTTATGGCCGGCGGTCGGAAACTGATGGCACCGCTGCGGGCCAAATCAGCGCTGATGGAAAGGTTGCGCAAGGGGGCGGGCGTGGTGATGTTAGCGGCTGTGGCGTTCAACGCCACGGGGATGAACTCGGTGCTGAAGGGTGCAAATGGGGTGGCAGACCGTCTTGAAACGACGCTGTTGACCCTGGCGAAGCCCGCCTCTGCGCCAGTAAAACTGCAGCCGGTCGTAATGACCGAACCCAGCAGTCAGTTGCCTTCGTTAAGTGGAGGTACCGGGTGGATTAATGGTGACCCTGTCACGTCTGAATCATTGCGGGGTAAAGTCGTCCTGATTGATTTCTGGACCTGGGACTGTATCAACTGCCAGCATACGCTCCCGCATGTCCGCGACTGGGCCACGCGATATCAGTCCCAGGGTCTGGTGGTCATCGGCGTGCATACGCCTGAATATCCGTGGGAAAAACCGCTCTCGTCGGTGAAAAACGCGGTGAACAAATGGCAACTGCCGTATCGGGTCGTGACGGATAATAACTACCAGATCTGGAACGCCTTCGGGAACCAGTACTGGCCGGCACATTACTATTTCGATGCCAAAGGGCAGTTACGTTATACCTCTTTTGGCGAAGGTAACTATGAAGAACAGGAAAAAGTTATCCAGCAGCTGCTTAAAGAGGCCCGCTCATAACGTTGCTCAGGGCTGACGTTGAGCAATGATAAACAACCGTGGAAAAGCCAGCAGTATCTGCCCGTTTTCCTGGAGCGGATACTGCTCTTCCAGCATTTCATGGTAGCGCTTGAGAAAACGTTTCTGCTCGCTCTCATTAAGCTCCTGCAGCCACGGACGTAAACCGGTCGCGCTTACCCAGTCAATGATGGCCTGGTGTGAGCTCATTTTATGGAAATAGGTTGTCCGCCAGATATCCACTTCACAACCGGCGTCTGTCAGAATGTCGTAATAGGCATGCACGCCGGGCAAGGCTTCACGACCCCGGTCAGGATAACCTTGCTCCCAGGCAACTTCACGCATCGCCACATGAGTGGGCTCAAGCCAGTTGTCAGGCATCTGAATGGCCAGTACGCCATTTAACGTGAGCAGAGAGACCAGGTGCGGCAGGAGATCGTAGTGGTCGGGCACCCACTGCAACGAGGCATTGGCGTAAATCAGGCTCAGCGGCTGGCCGGGCTTAAACTGGCGGATATCGGCCTCAACAAAGTGGCAATCCGGTAAGGCGCTGCGGGCTTCGTCGAGCATCGCAGGTGAGTTATCGACCCCTGTGACGTGCGCTGAAGGCCAGCGATGTTTTAACAGCGCCGTACTGTTTCCAGGCCCGCAGCCCAGATCGACGATGGATGACACGTCATCCAGGGGAATTCTGGCGAGCAATTCAGCGGCGGGCCGCGTACGTTCGGCTCCGTATCGCAGGTACAGGGAAGGGTTCCAGTCAGCCATCTTTGCATCTCCGTTGTGCATACTTCAGCAAGAATAGCACACGCAGACACCTGCACTGCGGCAGGTGTCTGTCCTGCGGCAATTACAGAATGCCTTTCAGGGCAACATGATAAAGCAGCATGATGGTTTTCCCGTCGACAATCCTGCCCGTTTCAATGCCGCGCAGTGCCTCTTCCAGCGTCATTTCCAGTACGTCGATATCCTCACCCTCCGTTTTGAGTCCACCGCCTTCACTGGTTCTGTCTTTCGGCTGGTATTCGGCGAGATAAAAATAGAGTTTTTCAGTGACGGAGCCCGGGCTCATGTAAGCTTCAAAAATTTTCTCAACGCGGGAAACGCTATAGCCGGTCTCTTCTTCCGCTTCTGCTTTAATCCGGCTTTCCGGATCCATGTTATCGAGCAAGCCCGCAGCAGCTTCAATAAGGTCATCTTCGTGCCCGTTAATAAAGACAGGGAAGCGGAACTGGCGGGTCAGGATCACCGTCTTTTTATCCCGGTTATAAAGCAGGATGGTGGCTCCGTTTCCCCGGTCGTAAACTTCGCGATTTTGCCGCTGCCATTCGCCATCGCGTCGCTGTAGATCAAAGGTATATTTTTTCAGGATGTACCAGTTATCAGACAGTGTTTCACTTTCTATGATGCGTACATCTGCACGTTTTGATTGCACGTTTGTTCCTCCTTACGTAGAGTAATTATCATAAACAGCATGGTCGTGCAGTTTCAAGATTAAACGTGCAATATCAGGAATTCCTTATGCTCACAACGCAGCGAAAACAATTGATCCTTGAAAAGCTCGAGGCTGAAGGTCAGGTCCAGTCGAAAGCGCTCAGCACGCTTTTCGCGGTGTCTGAAGACACCATTCGGCGTGATTTACGCGAGCTGGCGGCAGAAGGGCGTTTACAGCGTGTTCACGGCGGGGCGCTGCCGTCATCCTCGGCCATTGCCCCGTTTGCTGAGCGTAAATCGGTAAAGATGGATGCCAAGAAAAATGTCGCCCGTAAAGGTGCGCAGCTGATTTCTGACGGCCAGGTGGTGATCATTGACGGCGGCACGACCACGTCAGAGCTGATTACGTTTCTGCCTCCTGATTTGAAGATAACCGTGGTCACGCACAGCCCTGGCATTGCGCTGGGACTTGTCGAACATCCCTCCATTGAGGTTATCCTGATCGGTGGCCGTCTGTATAAACACTCTATTGTTGCGGTCGGCGCGGCTGCTATCGAAGGCATCGAAAAAATCCATGCGGACCTGTTCTTTATGGGAGTAACTGGCATCCATCCTGATGCGGGCCTGACGACCGGTGATTTTGAAGAGGCGAGTATCAAACGTGCATTTTCCGGCAGAGCCGCCGAAACGGTTGTGCTGGCTTCCCCCGAAAAAATCAATACCGCTTCATCTTTTGTGATTGGCGATCTGTCGCTGGTGAACACGATTGTCGTTGAAGACGATACCGATAGCGCCTGGATTAACGCGGTAAAAGAAAAGGGGGTTTCCGTGGTGATGACCTCTGAACCGGAAAAGGCATAACCCACGCGAAAAGCCTTTATGATCCGGCCTGTCGGTAAGCCGACAGGCTGGCAGGCCACATCAAACCTGAGGGATATCCTGAAGCGCAGTGTAAATCTTAAGCCCCAGTGTTTGCGCCACCTCAATGTCCATATCGGCCCCTTTGGACGCGCCGGCAATCCGGTAGAGAGCATCACATTTCGCAATGAGTCGGTGCGCGACGGGATACAGCATTGCTTCACTGATTTCATCACCCATCGATTTCGAGCCAGCCGCTTTTGCCAACGGTAAGGCCAGCCATTCGCCAATAACCGGAACGTGACCACGTTGATAGACGGCTAACGCCGCATTTTCAAGACGAGCAAGGTTTTCATCAATGCGCGCCTGCACGCCATCGGTGCCGCTACGATAGGGGCCGGCGATTAAAATCAACTGTTGTGTCATATCAACCTCAGTAAGTAAAAATGCATGAGTTTGCACGTTTGTGCGTCTTTCGTTTCTGGCTTCATATTAGTCGCCAATTTCGTGCAATTTCAAGCAATATTGTGCATTATGGTTTTTTTAAGACAGTTGCAGAAGAGTCGAGCTGGTCTATGCTCAAAAAGCAGAGATCAGCCATTCTCTGGGCGTATTGAAAAATAACAATAATCTTGCGTTTCAGGGGGTGGAAATGAAGAGGATCCTGCTCGTTACATTGTCATGCTTGCTCTCGGTAATCTCCTTTCTCAGCGTAGCCGCAGAGCCGCGCCAGGAGCCGACAGATCGGGAGCGCGCCAGAACGGTTTATATTTTCCATCAGCCGATAGTTATGCTGCAGGCAAAATTCGGTCTGACCACGCCTGAAGAGCGAGTTTTGCGCATTCGTAATACGCTGCGCAATTTCTCTCAACAGGATGTTCGGGAGCCCCTGAAAATTATTCCGGTTACCCGTTACAACCAACCGGGAAGACTGATTGTGATGAACGGCAAGCCGGTGATGTTACTGGCACAAGCCGATCTCGATGAGGGTGACGACCTGACGCTTGATGAAGCTGCTCAACGTGTGCTGACCCGAATGGAGGCACAACGTACGGCGCTTCGCGATCAATATGACGCCGGGTGGTTGGCATTATCGGCAGGCAAAACGGCCGCAGGGCTGCTGGCACTGTTTGTTTTCTAGTACGGTGCCTGGCGGTCATGGCGTGGAGTAAGGCGTTTTTACCGAGGCCGCATTCTTGAGAACCGCAGTATCATTCCACAACGCTGGCGCAGGTTTGTCGGCGCGATTGAGACTCGTTTGTATGCTTTGCTGATGATTATTCTGGGTATTCTCGGGCTTTACATCTGGCTAAGTTGGTCATTCAGTCTGTTTCCCTGGACGCGCGTTTGGGGAGCATCGCTGGGTGACTGGACCATGCGTGTTCTGCGGGATATCGCACTGTCCATTGTCTCGGCTATGCCGGGCATTTTAATCGTCCTGATTATTTTTCTTATCACAGCCTTCATTCTAAAACTCCTTAAAGTCTTGTTAAATCAGGTAGAAGCAGGGCGTTTACACCTTCCCGGGATCCATCCTGAAACCGTCGGCGCGACGCGGAAGTTAATTTCTGTGGTGGTATGGTTATTTGCTCTGTCCGCGGCATACCCGTTTTTACCCGGGGCCAATTCACTGGCCTTTAAAGGTATCAGTGTGTTCTTTGGGCTAATGTTGACCCTGGGATCTGCCGGGGTGATGAACCATGCCATGAGTGGCCTGGTACTGATTTACTCGCGAGCCTTGAGAAAAGGCGACATCATTCGGGTCGCGGATAACGAAGGGTTGGTTACCGAGATAGGTATGCTCGCGACGAAAATCATTACGCGGGAGAATTACGTTGTAACCGTACCGAATGCTGTCGTAGTTAGCGGCAAAATCACTAATCTCAGCGCGCAAAATCCAGATGGTGGCGTGAACCTGACGACAGGTGTCACTATCGGATACGACACGCCATGGCGGCAAGTTCATGCCATGCTGGAGATTGCCGCCAGACGGGCGAAATGTATCGATCAGTCACAACAGCCGCTGGTAAGACAACTGAGTTTGATGGACTGGTATATTGCTTATGAACTTCAGGTGAAGCTGCGTGCCGGGCAATCACTGGCGGAGGCCCGCAATGAACTGCACAGCAATATTCAGGATGTCTTCAACGAGTTTAATGTACAAATCATGTCGCCAAACTTTGTGATGCAACCAGAAGGCGCGGTCGTCGTGACGGAAGATAACTGGTATGCAGCGCCGGCAGAGAAGCCAGAGAATAAACAGCGTGAGTGAAGATGGCTATGCAGGTTTAGAGGATTCGGAGCAGATAAGGTGCATTAGAGGCTGTCAAACACCAGAACAAGGATGACCATAAAAAGCCAGATTCTGCCTTAATCTATGTAAGTGCGCATAATGTATATTATGTTAAATTGACTATTATGATCCATTCTTGGGCAACACTCATTACGCAATCCTACCCTTTTCTAATTCCTACCTATTCTGGCTGGCCCCCAGATATTGGATCAAAGTTTTAACACTGCTATCATCGAAATCATAAAATTACTCTGCTTGCCGTTTGAATATTCAGGCAGTCCACAAAAGCGTCATTTGCCCTCATGGAACGAAGGAGTTCTCTGATGAACCTCCCTGGTCAACCTTCACCTGACAACACTTTACCTGGTTACGACCTTTCTCGCAGTCTCGGTAATCAGACAGGTGCAGATATCGATTTTAAAAAACTGGCTGAACAGCTGGACTGCATGCGAAATTTTTACAACGTCGGTATTATTTTTGACGATGGTAGACAACGCTGGCTTGTACGCCCTTCCCGCCGTATCGCGGATGCTAATCAGAGCACCGTGAGCCATGTGGTGATAAGTAAAGTGCCGGATATCAAGCAACACAGTGCAGAAAAAGCCGTTGTTGCTGCTCTCACAGCGCCGTCACTGGCCACTGAAATTACCTCAACTGGTTTTGCCTGTGGTGCGATGATCGTAACGTTGGTCATGGCGTTTGGTGCCGGTGCGGCAGTACCAATGACTGCGGGAGGATCCGGGGTAATAGCTGCAATTAGTCTATCAGGTGCACTCGCGACCGGTGCGCAGTGCATGATTGGAGCTGGCAGACTGCTGGCTATTAATAACGATCACGGATCCGATGTTGCTTGGCTGGACAGCCAGGACTGGTATATTGCCACTTCTACAGTCTTGGATGTTATTTCGCTGGCTGCTGCTGGAACGGCACTGAAAGGTACATTAGAAACTTACAAGCTGATGAAAGCGGCTTCCTCAAGTAAAGTTATAACTTGGTTCCAGAGCCTTAGTCGTGCTGAGAGAAAACGAATTACAGAAGAAATCATCAAAGCTCAGAATCCTGGCATCTCCAGTTCCGGAGTTAAGGCTGCAATTCGTGCAGGTGTTTATCCGAAACGATTCCCCAGCGAATCATTGCAAAAATCACTGCAGCGTGAGTTGGTTAATGCGGTAACCAATGCCTCGGCATTTGTTGGTAGTTCACTTACGGGCACCATTCGAAATCCACAGAACACAGTCAAGTCTGGGCGCTATGTGGTAGGACTATTACAGTCATTTTCCCCAAATTAAGCGTAGAGTATTCAAATGCTTAAAGAGCTATCCCGTCGTCTACAACACTGTAATGACATAGCGGTACGTATAAATAATGCCAACGCTTCACAGTTGCAAGAACTGAAAACGCAGTTGGACCAGCAGATGGGTAAGCCCGTGGGGCTACACACTATGGGCATCCCTGCGGCAATCAGCACCCTCGGGGTGATTGTCAGTTTTGCTATTCCGCAGCTATGGTTGGGCTACGGCGTATTCGCCGCACTCAATCAGCCGGCAGAAAAGGTATTTGTGTGGGTAGTGTTGATTTCCCTTCTGTTCGCCGGCATCAACGGTCTGACGATGTTTATGATGGGTAAAGGCAGCATTCGCGCCGTGCGGGTACATCTTTCTCTGGCATTCATAAGCCTTCTGCTGACGGTAGTTTATCTGCTTGCAGCTCTGAGCGGCACCATCTGGCCAGGCGTCAATTTAACAGCCGCACTGGTGAGTGTTGTCATGTTGCTGCTCAGCGGTTTCTGTATACGATCTCCTTCCTTCTATAAGATGCTGCTATTTACCCTTCATAATCGCGCCTGGCGCCAGCAAATCCGCCAGACACGCAATAACATGCAGCGTTAAACACATTCCCGCCACTACTGGCGGGACTTCGCCCTGTGCCTGCGCAACCTTATCGCTCGGTCGCGGAGATCAAAAAATCAATCAGGGCTTTCACCCTTTTTGTTTTCCCCGCATTTTTCGGGTAATAGAGATACACTGGCGGATAGGTTTTCCAGAAGCTCTCCATCACAGGTACAAATTGTTCCCGATCTGGCTGTAACCGCCAGATGGGTTCGAACAAGCGCCCAATTCCCAGCCCGTTACGAATTCCGTCTGCCATAACGTCAATATCGTTGCTGATTAACTGTCCGGGCATCTCAACGGTTAACTGTTCTCCGCGATCGTTCAGGATCAACGGAAGGATGCGGTTGTTAGTGATAAAACGGTAACCAATCAATCGGTGATGACTGAGATCTGCCGGCACCTCAGGCATACCCTGTTCAGCGAGATAGGCAGAGGATGCGTATAACCCTTCACGAAACGGTTTCATTAACGGTCGTGCTACCACCCCACCCTCCAGAATATCGCCAAAACGAATCCCCAGATCAAAACGCTCCTCGATAATATTCACGGTACCGTCGAAGACCGAAATTTCCAGTTGAATCCTTGGGTATTGCTGACAGAACGCAGCCATTGCAGGCTTGAGAATTAACAGATAGGCGAAACGCGAGAGCGTAATTCTTACCACACCACAGGGTTCCTGACTCCGATCGCGAATGCTTTCCAGCGATTTTTCCAGCGAATCCACCGCGGCGGCCGTTTGTTCCAGCAACTGTTGCCCGGTTTCGGTCAGCTCAATACGCCGGGTCGTGCGCACAAAAAGCGGATGACCAATATGCTCTTCCAGCAACTTAAGCGCATTGCTGACGGATGGCGGCGTGATTTCAAGTTTCCTCGCGGCTGCCGAGATATTTCCTTCACGCGCAATGCTCTGAAAGATGCGGATCTGATTATAAAGAGCGTTATTCATAGCATTTTCCTTAAGCAATTACCGCCTGATTATTAAGTACAGACTAAAGATGCTTAAGTCAATGCTCGCCTTATCTTCATACATAGAGGCTCTTATACTTTCTGCTCTTCTCACTGAAAACTGATTACTGGAGCGACTGATGCGAATTTTATGTCTGGATATTCCCGCCGCGGGTACATCGCCGGAAAAATATGCACCGCACCTTACTGCTGAAGCATTGCACGCCTGGGGACTGTATAAATCCGGCGTCATCCGCGACATCTACTTTCGTCAGGACAGACCCGGCGTCGCTATTTTCCTTGAATGTGACGCTGTCGAGGAAGCGATGAACGTAATGGCCGAATTCCCTCTGGCGAAAGCAGGCTTATTAAGCTTCGAGTGCATTCCTCTTGGCTCCTTTATTAACTGGGAAAATCTCTTCTCAGAAGAATTTAAAAACTAAAAGCACGGCGTGGCTGACGTCCTGTCTTTTTAAGACGCTGCATCTGAAAACACGCCTGAGTTAAACATCCATCAATTCTGCATAACTGATTGAAATGAAAAATATCCTTATCGTTTCCGGACATCCAGAACTTAACCATTCTGTCGCCAACGCCACCATCCTTGACGAGGTGGCGACAGCCCTGCCCGACGCTGAAATTCGTCGTCTGGACTGGCTCTATCCGGACGGCAAATTCAATATCGGAGCGGAGCAGGAAAGCCTGCTCAGGGCCGATGTGATTGTCTGGCAGTTCCCTTTTTCCTGGTACGGACTCCCGGGACTCATGAAACAGTGGCTGGATGAAGTTTTTGTTCACGGTTTCGCGCATGGTTCCACGGCGAAACTGGGTGGTAAAAAGCTGGTTCTCTCCTTCACAACGGGGGCACCGCAAGCGCTTTACACCGCTGACGGTTTCTTTGGCCACACCATTGAGGAGTATCTCATTGCCTTCGAGACGACGGCAAGGCTGTGCAATCTTGAGATGCTGGCACCGATTTATACCTGCGGTATCAGCTACGCCGACAGGGATGCCGAGAAAATCGCCCAGCAAAAAACGCTTGCCCGGGAGCACGCGTCAAGGCTTGTCGACCTGCTTAACGCTATTGGTGAATAATTCGGAAGGAGAATAACGATGCAGTATACCCGGCTCGGTAAAAGTGACTTACTTGTCTCTCGCATCTGCATGGGATGCATGGGGTTTGGCGATCCGTTGACAGGCCAGCATCGCTGGACGCTGGACGAAACGGAAAGCCGGCAGATCATTCGCTACGGCCTTGAACAGGGCATCAATTTTTACGACACCGCCATCGCCTATCAGAACGGTTCGAGTGAACGGTTTGTTGGCCGGGCATTGCGTGACATGGCGAAGCGCGATGATGTGGTGCTGGCTACAAAGTTTCTGCCGCGGACGCCCGCGCAAATTGCCGAGGGGATCAGCGGAAAACAGGCAATAGCCCGCTCGCTGGATCTGAGTCTGCAAAATCTGGGTATGGACTACATAGACCTCTACATTTACCACATCTGGGATTACAACACGCCCGTTCTTGAGGTGCTTGAAGCGCTGCATGCCGCCGTTACTGCCGGCAAGGTGCGCGCTATAGGGATCTCAAACTGCTACGCCTGGCAGCTGGCTAAGGCGAACGCGCTTGCAGAACGCGAAGGGCTGACGCCCTTTGTTTCCATGCAGAGTCACTACAACCTGATTATGCGTGAAGATGAACGTGAACTCTTCGGTTTATGCGCTGAGGATGGGATCGCGTTGACGCCCTATAGCGCGCTGGCAAGCGGCCGTCTCTCCCGTAAAGAAGGCCACACGCGGCGAGCCGTCGAGGATGACTACGCCCGCGGGAAGTATGACCGGACGGCAGAACAAGATCGGATCATTATCGAACGCGTTGCCGAGCTTGCCGAACAGTATCAGGTATCCATGACGGAAATATCACTCGCCTGGCTACTGACCAGGGTCACCTCACCCATTGTTGGTGCCACGCAAAAACGTCATGTCGAAGGTGCGGTAAACGCCGTGAGTCTGCAGCTGAGCCCGGAGGCGATCCGCTATCTGGAAGAATGCTATCAGCCCCACCTTCTGACGGGGGTTATGGCGCAAAATACGCCGCATACCAAAGACGTTAAGCAGGTCTGGACGCGGTAGCCTGTTTCTGGTTTAGAAAAAGGATCATCATGAAAAAGAGTCTCATGTTTTTAGCTTACCTGCTAATAAGTAGCCCTGCCTTTGCAAAAAGTCAGGGCATACAGGATACGCCCGTGATGAATATCGTTGAGATAAGCATCACGCCCGATCGGGACAGGCATTTTGATGAGGTTGCCAGGCAAACAATCACCGCTTCGGTTGATCATGAAGTGGGCACGCTGGCGATGTACGCGCTGAAACGCAGTGACAATGCGCGTCAGGCATATATGGTTGAGCTTTATGCAAGCGAGTTGGCCTACCGCAAACATCTGGATGCCTCTCCATACAAAGCGTTTGTTACTCAAGCACCTGATATGATTGATCGGAAGCTGAAAATCACACTGGTGCCGCAATTTACAGGGGACAAACACATCATACCCGATGAGCGGACCATCAATAATCTGGTGGTAGTCGAGGTGAAGCCGGAATATCAGACCGAATTCAAAAACATTGTCCTTCCTGAAATGGCTCAGTCGCTCAACATAGAAAAAGGCGTGCTTGCCATGTATGCCGCGACAGACGTAGATGATCCCCACCGCTGGTATTTCTATGAGATTTACGCCAGTGAGGAAGATTATCAACTCCACAGACAGACGCTGCACTTTAGGGATTATCTAAAGCAAACGGCGCACATGAGTACCCGTAAAACGTCTATTCCTGTCAAACCACTATTTCTGCGTAATAAAGGCGGGATAACCGCAGAAATCGCCCCTGGCGGCTAAAGCGTAGAAAAATGGCGTTTACGCAGGCCAGGTGTGATACATTCCGGGCGCTCTAATGACCACCACACATGACAGGTATGCAGAACATAACTCAACAATTTCGCTGGCTTCTGCTTGTTATCCCGTCACTGAGCGGTTGTGGCACCCTCTCGCAAATGTCCTCCCCGGCAGGAACACAGGAACTCCTCACCCATAAATCGCTGGACGGCGACGTTGATAGCGTGGTCCGTCACTATATGGCGCAAAAATCCGTTCCCGGGATGACGGTTGCGGTGATCCATAATTACGGTTCTCCGCAGTTTTACAGTTGGGGCGTAACCGATGCGGCCAATCGCTACCCGATCGGGTCCAATACCTTGTTTGCCCTCGGTTCGCTCAGCAAAGGGATTACGGCGGAAGTGGTGGCTTGTCTGGTGAACGAAGGAAGGCTGAGTTGGAACGATAACCTGGCGACATTGCTGCCACCGGGTACGCCCTTAAGCGCAGATGCACAAAAAATTACTATACTGGAACTGGTGACCCACACCTCTGGCCTGCCCCGTCAGAATATGGATGTTCCGATGCTGGGAAAATTCATCAGCTATTTAAGCAGTGGCGATAACTTTTATGGCGAACTGGATAGCGATAACGTATTGCGCTATTTAGCCAACTGGCATGCACCGCAGCATAAAATGCCGCAATACTCTAATACCGGCTATGCCCTGATCGGCTATATCCTGAAACACAAAACCGGCGAAGATATTCAGAGTTTAGCCTCGCGCTATATTTTTCAACCGCTGCAAATGGCTAACAGTAGTTTTACTCCCCAGACGTTAAAGGGATACCCGCAGCGTGCGCTTGGCCACGCTGGCGATCAGCCCAAATTCATCCCGCGCGGGCAGCTGACGCCCGACTGGCATTTTTCCAACAACATGGTAGCGGCAGCGAGTTTATACAGTAACGCCGAAGATCTGGCCGCGTATGCCCGCTATCACGTGGCGACTACCGACAATCGCTTATTGGATAGTGTCTTTGCTGAAGTCAGTAATACCGATATTCAACGCCCCGACGGTGTACAGGGTATTGCCTGGACCACCGACTTTATCGGTCTGGAAAAAATTACTTATCAGGTCGGCTATATTGGCGGCTACTCAAGCTTTATCGGTTTCGATAAACAAAAAGGCAATGCGGTAGTCGTGCTTCAAAATGCGTTTAACTGGAGTAACTATATTGGTATCGCACTATTAATGGATATGGCGAAAAACGATAGCCAGAGAGAAGAACATTCTCGCGCGCTGTAACCTCGCCTGGTCATGTCTGCAAACCAACAGCAGCGCTTCTCCGTATCGGCATGATACTGCTCAGCGGTGGCTGCATTCTTACTGCGACCTTCTAAAAGATGCTGAAAACGCCCCTCACTCGAGGGGCGTATAGCCGTGACATCCACCACGCGCCAGTTAATTCGCCTGATTCATACGGCGATGTTTCTCTGCCTGTTGCTGGTGAATAACAAAAGACTGCCCATTGTTCACCGTTTCATGCACAACGGCGGCCTTCTCATGCTCATTCATCGCGGAGAAAGACTTTGCCGATTCGGGAGTAGTATTACAGGGGCCAGCTTTGGGCATTTTCTTGTGCATCTCAGCCATGGTTTGATGCGCAGTTGCCTGAGCGTTATTAACCTGGTCGTGCATGTTGATCGTTTCTGCTGCCCAGCCAGATGATGTGACAGCCATAATGGTGACAATGGATAACAGGATCTTTTTCATGGTCGAATCTCCTAAGTTTACATGCTCTGCAATATCGCTGAATGAAAAGTCAGAGATAAATGCATCGGCGTCTGAATTATCATTGATTATAAAAACCGACCTCTGTTTATCCCGTGACGGGCTGATGACATTTCTGTCACTGGGCCATACGGGGAATAACCCTCTCCCCCATACGCATAAAAAAGGACACTCCAGCGTGTCCTTTTAATATCGTCGCGCGTTTATTTATGTCTTCGCAGCCAGATTAATTTGTAGGCGGCCGGAATAATGAACAGGGATAACAGCGGAGCCGTAATCATTCCTCCAATCATCGGCGCGGCTATCCGACTCATGACTTCTGAGCCCGCACCGGTTCCCCAGAGGATGGGCAACAGACCGGCAATGATAACCGCTACGGTCATTGCTTTCGGTCTCACGCGGAGTACCGCCCCCTGATAAAGGGCTTCATCGAGCCCTTCCGCGGTAAAGGTTTCCCGCTGGGCAAGCGCCGGATGGGCTTCAATGGCATGACGCAAGTACATCAGCATCACCACGCCAAACTCTGCTGCCACCCCGGCCAGGGCAATAAAGCCGGTTCCGGTCGCCACGGACATATGGAAGCCCTGCCAGTACAGGAACCAAATTCCGCCGACCAGGGCGAATGGCAGACTCATCAGAATAAGCAGTGCCTCATCAACACGACGGAATGCCAGATATAACAAAATGAATATGATCATTACCGTCATCGGCACCATCAGTTTCAGTTTTTTATTGGCGTGCTCCAGCAATTCAAACTGTCCGGAGAAAGAGACACTGGTGCCCGGTCTTAATTTTACGTGCTGGCTGATAGCGGTTTTAATGTCGTTCACAACCGACACCATATCCCTGCCACGGGCATCAATATAAATCCAGCTGGCAGGACGGGCATTTTCCGTTTTCAGCATGGTAGGTCCGGAAACGACACGAATATCAGCGACATCGCCCAGGGTAATTTGCTGTTTCATGGGCGTCAGAATGGGCATCTGTTTCAGTGCCTGTGGGCTGTTTCGGTAATCCTGAGGGTAGCGGATATTGATCGGGTAACGGGCTACGCCCTCAACCGTCTCGCCGGTTGTTGCGCCACCGATGGCTGATGAGACAAACAGCTGCACATCACCCACCGTCATTCCGTATCGGGAGGCTTTCTCCCGGTTGATATCCACATCGATGTAGCGTCCGCCTTCCAGACGTTCTGCCAGTGCTGAAACCACGCCCGGCACGGTTTTAGCCACCGCTTCGATACGTTGTGCAGTGGCATCAATATCAGACAAAACGGTGCCAGACACCTTGATACCGATTGGGCTTTTAATGCCGGTGGAGAGCATATCTATACGGTTACGGATCGGCGGTACCCAGAGGTTAGCCAGGCCGGGCAAACGCACGGTCTTATCCAGCTCATCAACGATCTTGTCAATCGTCATTCCTGGTCGCCACTGATCTTCAGGTTTGAGCTGAAGGGTGGTTTCGACCATTTCCAGTGGCGCGGAGTCGGTCGCCGTTTCGGCCTTACCGGTCTTACCAAATACGGACGCCACTTCAGGGACGGTTTTGATTAATTTGTCTGTCGTCTGCAATAACGCGGCAGCTTCTGCCGGCGATACGCCAGGTAACGTTGAAGGCATGTACAGCAGGTCGCCCTCATTGATCTTTGGCAGAAATTCCCCCCCGACCTGACTCAGCGGCCATATGACCGTAAAAATAGTTAACGCCGCAATCAGCAAGGTCGTTTTCGGCCAGTGGAGCACGCGAAGCAATAACGGATGATAGGCATTAATCAGCAGTCGGTTCAGCGGGTTGCTGGTCTCCGCGGGGATTTTCCCTCTGATCCAGAACCCCATCAGTATAGGAATGACGATGATTGCCAGCGCGGCCGCGCCCGCCATGGCATACGTCTTCGTGAAGGCCAGCGGCCCAAACAGGCGCCCTTCCTGTCCCTCAAGCGTGAAAATGGGGATGAACGACAAGGTGATGATCAGCAGGCTGATAAACAGCGCCGGGCCCACTTCAACGGACGCATCGGTAATGACCTTCCAGCGGGTTGCGTTGTCTATCTGCTCCCCTGGGTGTTGATGATCCCACTCTTCCAGCCGTTTATGCGCATTTTCAATCATCACAATGGCGGCATCCACCATCGCCCCCACGGCAATGGCAATCCCGCCCAGAGACATAATATTGGCGTTTAGCCCCTGGAAATGCATGACGATAAAGGCAATGCACAGGCCAAGCGGCAGAGAAACGATCGCCACCAGCGCAGAGCGGATATGCCAGAGGAACAGCGCACAGACGATGGCTACCACGATAAACTCTTCAAGGAGTTTATTACTCAGGTTATCAATGGCGCGGTCAATTAACTGGCTGCGATCGTAGGTGGTCACCACCTCGACACCTTCTGGCAGGCTGGCTTTCAGCGTCTCCAGCTTGTCTTTCACTGCGGTAATGACTTCACGTGCGTTTTTCCCCGAGCGCAGGATCACGACGCCACCAGCAACTTCGCCCTGGCCGTTAAGTTCTGCAATGCCGCGCCGCATCTCCGGGCCCGTTTGCACGCGTGCCACATCGCGCAGATAAACCGGCACGCCGTTCTCGCCCGTTTTCAGGACGATATTATTGAAATCATCAATGGACTGAAGGTAACCGCTGGCGCGGACCATGTACTCCGCTTCCGCCATTTCAATGGATGATCCCCCTGCTTCCTGGTTAGATGATTCGAGAGCCTGTTTAACGTCGGGCAGCGTGACACCGTACTGCGCCAGCTTCAACGGGTTAACCTGAATCTGATACTGCTTAACCACGCCGCCTACTGACGCAACCTCCGCGACGTTAGAGATGGTTTTCAGTTCGAATTTCAGGAACCAGTCCTGAAGGGAACGCAGTTCTGCAAGATCGTGTTTTCCGCTGTGATCCACCAGGGCATATTCAAATATCCAGCCGACACCGGTGGCATCTGGTCCTATTTCTGAGCTTACACCGGCAGGCAATTTGCCCTGCACCTGATTCAGGTATTCCAGAACGCGTGAGCGGGCCCAGTAGAGGTCAGTACCGTCTTCAAAAATGACATAAACATAGGAGTCACCAAACTGGGAAAAACCACGCACGGTCTTTGCGCCGGGTACCGACAGCATGGTTGTCGTGAGCGGATACGTGACCTGATTTTCAACAATCTGCGGGGCCTGACCGGGATAGCTGGTTTTTATGATCACCTGTACATCAGAGAGATCGGGCAATGCATCCACAGGGGTATTGATGATAGTCCATGTTCCCCAGACGCTGAGAAACAAAGCGCCCATCATCACCAGGAAACGGTTGGCGACGGAGCGCCGGATAATCCATTCAATCATCATCGTCTCCTTAATGGCCCGAATGCACGTCGTCAGTTTTTTCAGGATGACGCATGCGCTCCAGCGCACCGCTAATATTGGCTTCGGAGTCAATCAGGAACAGACCGCTGACCACGACAGCATCGCCTTCGCTCAGTCCGCTGCCAATCGCGGACTGCTGCTGAGATTCATGCAGAACATGAATGCTTTTCGGCACAAAACGCCCTTCCGCATCGACCACAATCACCCGCTGTTCTTTGCCCGTATCAATCACGGCCTGGGATGGGATCAGCAGCATCTCCTGGCTCCTGGCGTTCAGTTTCAGGTAGGCGTTCATGCCGGGTTTCAGGCTTTCGTCTTGGTTGGAGACCTGCAAACGGACCTGCAGCGTGCGGGTAGTTTGATCCACGCTGGGGAGAATGTTCCATTTTTCAACGGCAAACGATTTATCCGGATACGCGGGCACTGAAATTTCAAACTGCGAGCTGTCTTTGAGAAGATACGCAATGGATTCCGGCACGGCCGCACTGATCCAGACCGGATCCATCCCCTGAATTTGTGCCACCACATTATCTTTGGTAATGTTCATGCCCGCGCGCAGGTTAAACGCCGTAATCACGCCATCTATAGGGGCCTTGATAGTAAAACGGGTCTGGATACTCCGGGTCGCACGCAGTCGTTGAACATCCTCTTCCGGCATGCCGGCAAGACGTAGTCGCTCCAGAACACCTTTTATCTGGGTTGGGGTTCCGCCGGTACCCGATAACAACAGGAACTCGCTTTGCGCTTCTACCCATTCCGGAATGGTGATATCGATAAGCGGCGTCCCTTTTTTAACATGATCGCCCACGGTCAGTGGGTACACTCTCTCAACGAAACCCTCAGAACGCGCCTGCACAATGACAAACTGATATTCGTTATAACTGACGTTGGCCGGTATGGTCTGGGCGTAATTCAGCGCTCCCCGCGTCACTTTCTGCGTTTTGAGTCCCAGGTTCTGAACCTGCGTCGGGTCAATACGAATACCCTCACTGCTTTTTTCGTCATTTTCA
The DNA here is from genome assembly GCF_047456135.1 of Enterobacter sp. BNK-18. Classification (NCBI taxonomy): domain Bacteria; kingdom Pseudomonadati; phylum Pseudomonadota; class Gammaproteobacteria; order Enterobacterales; family Enterobacteriaceae; genus Enterobacter; species Enterobacter sp. BNK-18. The sequence continues at coordinate 1,463,358 of NZ_CP179899.1, forward strand.
TCGGCATATTTCGGCACCAGATCCATATCCATAAACGGAGACTTGCCGGGTTTATCAAACCGGGTATCCGGCTTCATCGGGTCATACCAGAAAAGAACTTTTCTCTCCGTCGTGGTCTGTTCTGTTTTTTCTGCGGGATGCACCGACTGCCAGGCGATAACTGAAATCAGCCCTCCTGCAATAAGGCTGCCGATGATGACGGCAGCAAACTTTATTCTTAAAGAGGCCATGCTTTTTCTCGCTATTTAATGCTCTTGAGTAAAGAGATATTGCCCTGCTGAACAAACGTAAAATTAACGTGGCTGCCGGCTTTTAAGGCGAGAATAGTTTCGTCTGCCTGGACAAAGGTGAAACGCATGGTCATGGCGGGCCAGCCAATCGCTGGAATAGCATCATGCGCGATAGTGATTTTTTTAGTGCTCAGATCAACCGCTTTCACCACGCCGGTTCCCGCGATAACCTGCTCTGGCGTGGCTTGTGCTGCTGTGCTCATCTCCCCGTGCTGATGTGTTTCAGCATGCAGGCCTGCAGAAAATATAACGGAGAGTGCACCCAGTACGACCGCGTTAAATAAACTGTTCATTTTTTGATTTCCTGATGGAGTAATTAAAAGGAATTACTCAACCCAACCGCCACCCAGCGCGGTGAATAAGTTAATTTCATTCACCTGTCGGGAATAGATAAGGTCGAGAATGGTTTGTTGTGTTGCAAAAAGAGAACGTTCAGCATCGAGCACTTCAATGTAACTGACCGCGCCACTGGAATATAAACCTCTGGCTCGCTGCAGGGTGATATGTAGCGAATCAAGATAACGCTGCTGGGCGTCGAGTTGCTGACTGATGCTGTCCCGCAATGCGAGCGCGTCGGCGACCTGTTTAAAAGCCGCCTGAATTTTTTGTTCGTAATTGACGATTGACTGCTGCTGGCGAATTTCAGCCAGTTTGAGGTTGGCTTTATTCCTTCCGGCATTAAAAACAGGAATGTCAATTTTCGGAATAAAATTCCACATCCCGCTTCCTGCGGTGAAGAGGCTGGATAATTCCGTACTGCTTGCTGAAAGCCCGCTGGTTAGCGTAATGGACGGGAAAAAGGCGGCGCGCGCCGCGCCAATATTGGCATCAGCCGCTTTCAGTTGATACTCCGCTTCCATAATGTCCGGGCGCTGAAGCAATATTTCTGACGGCAGACGAGGCGGCAGTTTGACGGGGGAAATCTCATCGACGCTGCCTCCTTTCTCTGCCGGCAGCGCGCGATAGGTTCCCAGAACCTGCTGCAGGGCATTATTGGCCTGAGCCAGCTCGCCTTCTCTTTTCGCTATTTCTGCACGGGTACTTTCAATCTGCCCCCGGGCCTGTTCAAGTGCCAGAACGTTGGTGCTGCCCGTTACCAGCTGTTGTTCAACAAAAGCCCAGGATTGTTGATAGTTCTTTAGCGTATCGCGGGCAATACGACGTTGTTTGTAGGCCAGTTGCTGGCTGAAATAGCTCTGCGACACGCTGGAGACAAGCAGGATATGCACGGCACGGCGAGCCTCCTCGCTGGCAAAATAGTTCTGTCTGTCAGCATCACTCATATTCCTGAGTTTGCCGAAGAAATCGAGTTCGTAACTGAGGTTCAACCCTGCGTCGTACTGCTGTGTGGTCGGCTTGTCCGTTTTCAGCCCACCGCTGTAGGTTACACCTGACGAGGCATTCACCTGCGGATACCGGTCGGCATCCGTCACGTTGAACTGCGCACGCGCCTCTTCAACCTTGAGGGCGGCCATTTTTAAATCACGGTTGTTATTCAGGGCTTCGGCGATCAGTGCTGCGACCTGAGGATCGGTAAAAAAGCTACGCCATCCGCTGTCGTGATACCCCGCCACCACCGGCGTGAGGCTATTTCGGGATAACGAGAACTGCTGCGGAACCGGTGCTGGCGGACGCGCATATTCTGGTGCCAGCGAGACGCAGCCCGCCAGGAAAAATATTGTGCTAATGCTAAGTCGTTTTAATGTGCACATCACGCTTCTCGTCCAGGCAGGCCTGGTAAATGTTTCAAATGAAGTCCAGAGTATTAACAGGGTTACTCTACAGCGTGCTTCCTGTTTGCCTGGTGACAGGATAATGACAATGTTGTCATTCTTAACGTAAGTCATTGATAACGGTTTGAGGCTCTCTAGAATGTCCAGAGCAGCCAGTCAGGGGAGCAAGATGAAAATACTGATCGTTGAAGACGAGATAAAAACCGGGGAGTACCTCAGCAAGGGGCTGACTGAGGCGGGGTTTGTGGTGGACCACGCTGACAATGGCCTGACCGGATGTCATCTCGCCATGACCGCCGAGTATGACCTCCTGATTCTGGATATCATGCTTCCCGACGTGAACGGCTGGGATATCATCCGCATGCTACGTTCTGCCGGGAAGGGAATGCCGGTTCTGTTACTCTCAGCCCTTGGCACTATTGAACACCGGGTGAAGGGTCTTGAACTGGGCGCGGATGATTACCTGATCAAACCCTTTGCCTTTGCGGAGCTTCTCGCCCGCGTCAGGACGCTTCTGCGACGGGGCAATACGGTGATCACTGAAAGCCAGTTTCAGGTGGCTGATCTGATGATTGATCTCGTGTCCAGAAAGGTGAGCCGCGCGGGGAATCGCATCCTGCTGACCAGCAAAGAGTTCAGCCTGCTGGAGTTTTTTATGCGACACCAGGGGGAAGTGCTGCCCCGCTCCCTGATTGCATCCCAGGTCTGGGACATGAATTTTGACAGTGACACCAACGCGATTGATGTCGCCGTCAAACGGCTTCGCGCGAAAATAGACAATGATTATGAGCCGAAGTTGATCCAGACGGTCCGCGGCGTGGGGTACATGCTGGAGGCACCGGATGCGCGTTAAATTACCCGGACGCCCTTTTTCATTAGCCCTGAGGCTGACGTTTTTTATCAGCCTCTCCACGATACTGGCATTTTTCGCCTTCACCTGGTTTATGCTGCACTCCGTTGAAAAGCATTTTGCCGAGCAGGATATCAACGATCTGCAGCAAATCAGTACCGCGATGCACCGTATCCTGCAGTCCCCGGCAGATCCGGACGAGAAGAAAATCAGTAAAATCAAAGAGTCAATTGCCAGCTATCGCAACGTTGCGGTTCTGCTTCTCGACGCGCGTGGAGAGGTGTTGTTCAGTACGGCGCAGGGGGCAGCGTTACGCCCTGCCGTGAACACGGCGGCGTTCAGCACGCACAGTCGGGCACGGGATGTGTTTCTCTGGACGGTAGATGCCCCCACCCTGCAGAGTCATTCCGGCGCTGAGATGAAAAGTGACACGTACCGGATTATCGCCTCGTCAGGCACGGCAACGCTGCAGGGAAAAGCGCAGAATTACGTTATGCTGATCGGGCTTTCAATTAATTTCCACCTCCATTACCTCGATGCGCTGAAAAAGAACCTGATTGCGATTGCCGTGGTGATCAGCCTGCTGATTATTCTTATCATTCGAATCGCGGTCCGTCAGGGACACCTGCCGCTGCGTAACGTCAGCAATGCCATTAAAAATATCACCTCTGAAAATCTCGATGCGAGGCTGGAACCGTCGCGCGTTCCGGTTGAACTGGAGCAACTGGTGATTTCGTTCAACCATATGATTGAAAAGATTGAAGATGTGTTCACCCGCCAGGCGAATTTTTCTGCCGATATCGCCCACGAAATCAGAACCCCCATCACCAATCTGGTGACCCAGACTGAAATCGCACTCAGCCAGAACCGGACGCCGAAAGAGCTGGAAGATATCCTCTACTCCAGCCTTGAAGAGTATAACCGGATGACCCGGATGGTCAGCGATATGCTGTTCCTGGCGCAGGCGGATAACAATCAGCTGATCCCGGACAGGGTGATGTTTGATTTAAGCGCGGAGGTCATTAAAGTCTTTGATTTCTTCGAGGCCTGGGCGGAAGAACGTCATATCACGCTGACGTTTCACGGGATGCCCTGCCTGATCGAAGGCGATCCGCAGATGTTCAGACGCGCAATCAACAACCTGTTATCCAATGCCCTGCGCTATACGCCGGAAGGCAAGACGGTAACCGTCTCAATCGCCGAACGGGAAAACGATTTTGAGCTGATGATTGCCAACCCCGGGAAACCTGTCCCGCAAGAACATCTACCCAGGCTGTTTGACCGTTTTTACCGGGTGGATCCTTCCAGGCAGCGAAAAGGCGAAGGCAGCGGGATTGGTCTTGCCATTGTGAAGTCAATTGTCACCGCGCATCATGGCAAAGTCCGCGTCGAATCGGATGCTCAGTCGACGCGCTTTATCTTGTCCGTGCCTAAGCGGGTTACCCAGTACTGAGTGGTTGCTGCACAGCCCGACACACGTCCAGCACTTTCTCTCTCAGCCAGCGGTGCCCCGGATCCCTTTCCATTCGCGGGTGCCACATCTGCGATACCGTAATGGTTCGGGTTTTAAACGGCAGTTCAAAGACATGCACACTCTGCGCCATCGGCTGGTTCAGCAGATACAATGCCGGAACCATGGCGATCAGATCGGACGCCAGCGCCACGGATAGCGCCGTCGGGAAACCGGGCACGACGCTGGCAATTTTGCGCTTCATCCCCACTTCTGCCAGCGCATCGTCGACAAAGCCGTGTAGCGACCCGTCGGGCGCGGCAACCACGTGGCCCCAGGAAACATAATCGTGAAGGCTGACCGTGGGGTGTGCCGCCAGCGGATGTCCCTTACGCACCGCGGCAATGAACCGATCCTGAAACAATCGCTGCAGGCGTATTTCAGGTCCCATGTTGCTCTGCACGCCAATTTCCAGGTCAACCAGCCCTTCCCGCAGATAGCGTGACGTTTTCTCAGGCTTCGGCGAGAACCGTATACACACATCGGGCGCAGCTTCGGCCACGGCGGCAATCAGCAATGGGCCAAATGCAACCACAAAACCATCATTGGCTCTGATGGTGAACAGTCGCTCGAGGTTTTCCACCTTCAGCGTTTCAGTGGAGGGCTGCAGTACGGCTCTTGCCTCATACACGGCGCCTCTGGCTCGCTCCCGGGTGGCCTCGGCCCAGGGTGTCAGCACCATATTACGCCCTGCCCGCACCAGGATCGGGTCGCCGGTCACCTCTCGCAGCCGGCTCAGGGTACGGCTCATGGCTGACGTACTCAGGTTTAAACGCCGCGCAGCACCCGCCACGCTGGCTTCGGCCAGCAGGACGTCGAGGGCGACAAGCAAATTAAAATCCGGATCGGACATGATGCATCCTCAGATAAGGCGTTGTATGCAACTGAACAGTGCAACTGCTGCGTCTTCCGCCTTGTATATCCCATGATTATAGTTTCGTCATCAACATTCTTTCCGGAGTTACGACGATGACGCTATTTTCAAACCAGCCCGGCGACGAAGGATTGCCCGGCCATGAACGCGCCCGGGTGATGGCCGCGGTAATGACCACCACGCTGATGGGCGTTTTTGATGGCACCATGATCAACATCGCCTTGCCTTCGATGGCCAGCGCGATGCAGGTGCCCGCGAATGTGGCCGTCTGGTTCGCCAATGGGTATCTGTTGTCCGCGGCCATGACTCTGGCCATCTTCGCTGCCCTGGCGGCCCGCGTTGGCTACCGCCCGGTGTTTCTGACCGGACTTGCCGTCTTTACACTCACCTCGCTCGGCTGCGCGCTGGCCCGCACCCCGGACATGCTGATCGGGATGCGGATTTTGCAGGGGATTGGCGGGGCGGCCACACTGAGTATTGCCCCAGCGATACTGCGCGCCGTCTTCCCCGGTCGACTGCTTGGCCGCATTCTGGGACTGCACGCCCTGCTTATCGCCTCCAGCACGGCCATTGCACCCGTACTGGGCGGGACGATCCTGGACGTACTGCGCTGGCAGTGGTTATTCGCCATTAACCTTGTTCCCGGAACGATTGCCCTGCTGTTGGCCTGGAAGGCATTACCACGACAACCGGCTTCAGATCACTCTCCGTTCGATGCCCCGGGGGCACTGCTCTCCGCGGTCCTGTTGGGGGCGATGATCATGACGGCCAACAGTTTCCAGCATGCTTCGCACCACATCAGCCACGAGGCCATCAGTTGGGCGCTGCTCGACACGATTAGCGCCATCACCTTTGTCTGGCATATTCGCCGCGCCCGAAGCCCCATACTGCCTCCCGTTATTTTCCACAACGGACGCTTTACGCTCGCCGCGCTCACGTCGCTGGCCTCGTTTGTGAGCCAGGGCATCACCTTTATCGCCCTGCCGTTCCTGTTTCAGAGCGTATATGGCTACAGTCCGGTAGTCTCCGCGCTGCTGTTCACGCCCTGGCCGATAGGTATCGTACTGATTGCGCCGCATGCGGGCCGCTGGGCAGACACAATTTCAGCCCCGCTGATATCTACCCTCGGGCTATTCGTGTTTGTGGTGGGGTTGATCCTGCTCGCGACACTGCCCGCCAGCCCTTCCGCATGGAATATCTGCCTGCGAAGCCTGGTGTGCGGGATTGGTTTTGGCTGTTTCCAGAGTCCCAATAACCGGGAAATGCTCTCTAACGTGGTGCGGGAGTATGCCAGCTACGCATCCGGCGTACTGGCTATCGTGCGGACGTTTGGACAATGCCTGGGGGCTGCCGTGGTCGGCGTTCTGCTGGCCACAACGCAGAATCAGCCGGCCTTTGACGATCGGGCCGTTCATTATTCACTGTGGATTGCGGTCATTGCTTCGGCGGTTTCTGTCATGTTTAGCGTGAGCCGGCTGCGCGCCACGCGTCAGGCTACGGCATAAACACGGTGCAGCGCACTACGCGCTGCACCTGTGATTTACTCCAGCGCCAGCAGCGCAAAACTCGCCAGCCAGTGTCCACCGCTGTAGTGGCTGCCCACCACATGCTCGACGCTTGCCGTCAGATGTCGGTTGACTGCCTCGCGCAACGCCTGTTGTCCCGGATGGTTATCCGGCAGCGCGCGGGCAATATGCTTCATGCACCAGGCGCGGCTGAGGTTTAACCCATCCAGATGGGCAATTTTCGGGTCGGTACGATCGCTCACTTCTGCCGGGTGCATCAGGGCCGAAACAGACCCCACATCAGGAAGAAAGGCGTCAAACCACGTCGGGAAATGCTCCGCCACCTTACTCATCAACAGCGCTTCCGTCAGCGCGCCGGAAATGTACTCATCACCACCCGGTTCATAGTGAGCCGGGTAATGCGTGTCAGCCAGATAAAAGCGCGTCGCCGCCGTCAGAATAGCCTGTTCAAGGGCGTTATCCTGCACTTCACGGGCGTAATCAATCCCCAGCGCCAGGGCAAAAGCGGTGTTGTAATGCGTGCCGACACGGATCGGATAGGTGAGTTTGCTGAGGTAATCCACCAGCCTGTCGCGAATGTCCTGCGTTAACGGCTGCAGTGTCTGATACCAGCTGGCGGCCTGAGGTAACGCGGATTGCTTCAGCTCCTGTGCCAGCGCCAGAAGCCAGCCGTAGCCATAAGGGCGCTCGAACGAGGCGCGAAACGGTGCATTGAAATAGGCCAGCTCTTTCGCCACCTTCTCCTGCGTGATGTGTTCATCAAACAGGGCGACAATTTCATCCCGGCACGACAGTTCAGGGTAAAGCCGCACGCAGCGCAGCAGCAGCCAGTAGCCGTGCACCGCCGAGTGCCAGTCGAAGCAGCCATAAAAAATGGGGTGCAGTTCGCGGGGTGGCAGGACATCACCATCATCATTAAGCAGGTGCATAATGTGGTTCGGATATTCCTGGCGTAAATAGGTCAAAGGCATGCGGGCAAACGCGTCGGCCTGGTGTTGCGTTAATTCCATATCAGCTCCTTAGATCGTTGCCGCGCTTAGCGAAAAACGAGGAAATACATTAAGAACACGTTGACCACCAGCAGGGTTAACGCCGTTGGGATCTGGATCTTGATCACCTGGTACTTATCTTTAAGCTCCAGCAGCGCGGCCGGAACGATATTAAAGTTGGCCGCCATCGGCGTCATCAGCGTGCCGCAATAGCCCGCGTACATGCCAATCGCCAGCAGCGGTGCCGGGTTACCATGATGAACGTTAATCAGGAACGGCAAGGCGATACCGGCGCTGAGCACCGGGAATGCCGCGAAGGCGTTGCCCATGATCATGGTGAAAAGCGCCATGCCCACGCAGTAAATCACCACCAGCATGAACCGGCTGTCGGGGTTCACAAACAGGCTTACGACCTTCTGGACTGACTCGCCGGTGTTCGCCACCACAAATACCCCGCCCAGCATGGCCAGCATCTGTGGCAAAATCACCGCCCAGCCAATGGTGTCGACCAGGCGTCGGGACTGGCGAATAGCCTGCAATGGCGTGCCTTTTGTCAGCCACCAGCCGGTCAGGATCGCCGCCACACAGGCGACGCACAGTGCCGCCAGCGTGAGCTGTTTCTGGTCAAGAAGGAATACGCCCCCTATCGACACCCCTTTCAGGAATAATGTCCCGATCACCGTAACCACCGGAATCATCAGCGCAGGCAGGAACAGCCAGTTTTTCAGCCGCGTTGACGAGGCTTCGCGCTCGGCATCGGTAGCCATTTTATAATGCCCCTTCCCGACCAGACCAAAGCCCGCCAGCAGAGCAATCACAATGACGCAGCCGCCGATAATTCGATAAGCAAGGGATTTGCCCAGCTCCTGCACCATCAGGTCGCCAAACAGGAAGATCCCGCCGAACAGGAACCAGAACAGCGCGGTGGTAAAACGTTTAGGATTCGCGCGATCGCGCAGGGTCATCACGACCAGCAGCATCACGACAAAGCCGATCAGGTAATACACGCGGTTAATGGTGATCAGGGTCATCATGGCACGACCTCCTGTGTACCCTGCTCAGCGCGCCAGGACATAACGTCACGACGGATGCTGGCATCCAGACGCAACAGGCGCGTCATATGAATAATCAATGCCGCGATGGCGGTCGGAATGGCCCACAGGCCGATATGCAACGGTTCAATGCCCTGTATCCCATTCTCTTTCAGGAAAGCGTCTATCAGCAGCACCGCGCCAAACGCGATAAAAATATCTTCGCCAAAGAAAACCGCAATGTTGTCGCACGCCGCGGCATGCGCTTTGATCTTGTCCCGGATATGTTGCGGCAGTTCACCATACTCATTGAGCGCTGCGCCTTCGGCCATCGGTGCCAGCAGCGGACGAACGGTCTGAGCATGCCCACCCAGCGACATCAATCCCAGCGCGGCCGTCCCTTCACGCGCCACAAAATAGAGCATCAGAATACGTGCCGAGGTGGCGCTGGCAATCTTTGCCACCCACGCCTGCGCCCGCTCTTTCAACCCGTAATATTCCAGCAGGCCAATAACCGGCAGGATCAGAATAAAGGTCGCCAGGGAACGACTGTTGACGAACTTCTCGCCAAAGGTCTCCAGCAACATCCCAAAATCCATGCCAACCAGCAGTCCGGTAGCCAGCCCCGCTACCACAACCACCAGTAGCGGGTTGAAACGCAGAGCAAAACCAATAACCACCACCGGTATACCGATGAGCGGCAACAGTGTCGAACCGTCCATAAACGTTTACCCTATCCAAAGTGAGCGTTGCGCGCCGGCGGCTATTTTTTTAATACTTCGCATCATGGCGAAGCGGGATGCAGTGCGGCGCGCGATGTTGTGTTTTGCGTCAGGCTCCGCAGAACCTGCACTAAAAAGCTATATCTGAACCACAAAAACATGTAAACAATTTATCAATAAAATGTTCTTATTTTATCGATGAGTTTACATTTCCGGGCCAACGTCACCCCCCGTAAGGAACGTTATGACTGCAAAGAAGAGTGCTGGATCATCAAATCACGACGATATAACCGATGGCCGTATCGTGTCCTCTCGCCATCTGGTATCGGAACGTTGCGCGGAATTATCAGAGCTGGAGTACGCGTTGATCATGACCAGCAACGCGTTTAACAAATGGATGGTGCGCTGCATGACCGCCGCCGGTGAGCCAGATATGGGCGCTTTTGATGTCTCGCTTCTGCATCACGTGAACCACCGCGATCGCAAGAAAAAGCTGGCCGACATCTGTTTTGTCCTGAACGTGGAAGATACCCATGTGGTGACGTATGCACTGAAGAAGCTGGTCAAGGCGGGCTACGTGACGAGTGAAAAAGCCGGAAAAGAGCTCTATTTCTCAACGACGGAGGAAGGGAAAGCGCTATGCATGAAATACCGAGACGTGCGGGAAGCGTGCCTGATCAATATCCATGCGGAGAGCGGGATTTCCGGAGCGTCTATTGGTGACACCGCCCAGCTGCTCCGGACCATATCTTCCCTGTATGACACCGCCGCGCGGGCGGCGGCATCACTGTAGTTAAGGGCGTCTGAAAAGCGAAATACTTCGTCCGGCCAGATTATATTCCACGGCTTTGGTGATGACCGTCCCGGGGACAACGTCATCCGCCGTGGAGAGTTCCAGTACCCAGCCTCCTTCGCCAAACTGGGGGATCTGGAACGGCACGGTGCCTTCAAACGGGTTAAACAGCATCAGCACATCGTGCCAGAGGCCCGGCTCCTGTCTGAGGTCCGGTCTGCTGATGGATACGCCGAGGGTGGAACCTTCATCCCACTGCTCATCCTGCTGCGGGCCGCCGCCGGCGTTAAACCAGCGGATCTCAAGCCCGTCGCGCCAGCTTTCACGCCGCAGCAACGGCTGTTTCGCGCGAAGGGCAATCAGATGGCGGGTAAAGTCGCGCAAGGCGGTGTCGTTTTCCGATAACCCCTTCCAGTCGATCCAGGAGATCTCGCTGTCCTGGCAATACCCGTTATTGTTCCCCTTTTGCGTACGGCCAAACTCGTCCCCGGCCAGCAGCATTGGCGTGCCGTGAGAGAACAACAGCGTGGTGAGGAAATTACGCTTCTGCCGCTCCCGGGTAGCGATAATATCCGGATTCTCTGTCGGCCCTTCCTCTCCGTAGTTATACGACCGGTTATCGTTATGCCCGTCGTTATTGTCTTCACCATTGTCGGCATTATGCTTTTCGTTGTAAGACACCAGGTCATTCAACGTAAAGCCGTCGTGGGCGGTGATAAAGTTGATGCTGGCCCACGGACGGCGTCCGCGCAGGTCGTACAAGTCACCGGAACCGAGCAGGCGCGCGGCGAAGTCGTTAGACACGTTATCGCCCTTCCAGTACTCACGTACGGTATCGCGGTATTTGTCGTTCCACTCCCCCCAGCCTGGCGGGAAGCCGCCGACCTGATAACCACCGGGGCCGATATCCCAGGGCTCACCAATCAGCTTCAGACGGGATAACACCGGATCCTGCGTGACGGCATCGAAAAAGCCACCGCGCGGATCAAAGCCTTCGGGCTCACGGCCCAGAATTGTCCCGAGGTCGAAACGGAAACCGTCAATATGCATCGATTCGGCCCAGTAGCGCAGTGAATCCATCACCATCTGCAGCACTCTCGGGTGGGAGGTATTCACCGTATTCCCCGTGCCGGTGTCGTTAATGTAATACCGGTGTTGATCGGGTAAGGTGCGGTAATAGCTGAAGTTATCGATGCCCTTAAACGACAGCGTTGGGCCGAGCTCATTGCCTTCTGCCGTGTGGTTATAGACAACATCGAGGATCACCTCGATGCCTGCGTCATGATAGGCGCGCACCATATCGCGAAAACCCTGGATCCCCGCCGGACCGTAATAGCGTGACGCCGGTGCAAAGAAGCCGAGCGTGTTGTAGCCCCAGAAGTTTTTCAGCCCCCTGTCGAGCAGGTGTTGATCGTCCGGGAACCAGTGAACCGGAAGCAGTTCAACCGAGGTGATGCCAAGGCTTTTGATGTAATCGACCGAGGCTTTGTGTCCCATCCCTTCAAACGTACCGCGCAGTTCAGGCGGAATCGCCGGGTTAAGCTGGGTAAAGCCCTTCACGTGGCTCTCATACACAACGGTATTCGGCCACGGAATGGTTGGCCGGTTATCATCCTGCCAGTCAAAAGCATTGGGGTCGATGACCTTGCATTTTGGCGTGAACGGCGCGCTGTCGCGGGTATCAAAACTGAGGTCGAGATCGTCATGACCCAGCTCATAGCCGAAATGGGCGTCGTTCCAGTCGATATCGCCCACCAGTTCACGGGCATACGGATCGATAAGCAGTTTATTGGGGTTGAAGCGATGCCCGTTTTCCGGGTCATAGGGGCCGTAAACACGATAGCCGTACAGCGCGCCAGGCTTCAGATCCGGCACATAGCCGTGCCACACTTCATGGGTATATTCCGGCAGCTCCAGCCGGGCGATTTCGGTTTTTCCTGAAGGGTCAAACAGACAGAGCTCAACCCGCTCCGCATGTGCTGAAAACAGCGCAAAGTTGACCCCCTTCCCGTCATAATTTGCGCCTTGCTGCTGGCCATGACCGGCCCGAATTTCAAACGTATTATCCTTTGGCATTTTTTGTTCTCCACGATCATTCGCAGGTAAGCAGAACCATTAAGCATCCCGTTTCAGACGTTACATCCAGCGTCTCTTGCAGAACCCGGCTTTCACCGGTGAACAGATCCCGGTAGCGTTTTCCTGCCAGCGCATCGGGTATAGCAATAGTGGTATTGGCCCACAGTGCTTCATGGGTTGTCACGTCGAAGACCAGCCGCGGCACGGCAACAATCAGCGCCTCCTCGTCTTTCACGCGTGCATAAACAATCAGGTTCTCTGCCCGCTCGCCGCTCACCTTCAACGGCAGCCAGTCACCGTAATGGAATAGCGCGGCATAATGCGGACGAAGCCGTAACAGCGTGGCGGTGACATATTGCTTAACGCTTCCGTCTCGCCAGCATTCCGGGCGGGCAAACACCCCGGCATCCGCCGTGCTGAGATGGTGCACCAGCGCGGGGAAATCCGGTTCCCGTCGGTTATCCGGGTCGACAAGGCTAAAGTTAAGCGCTTCGCAGCCCTGATAGATGTCCGGTACCCCGGGTGCGGTGAGTTTGATCACCGTCTGGCTGAGGCTGTTCATCAGCCCGGCACGGATAAAGGGCTGCATCGCCTCACTGAAATCCTTCAGGAACAGCGTGTTGTCCGGTGAAAGCAGATGCCGGGCATAGCTCAACACCACGCTCTCATAGCTTTCGTTGCTGTCTATCCAGTCTGTGCGTTGTTTGGCTTCGCGCAGCGCTTTCTCCAGGAAGCCGAGGAAGCGCTCTTCGAGTGATTTCAGCCCGTCGACATCGTCAGGTGACAGCGTGGCGGGCCAGACGCCGGCCAGAGCCTGATAAATCATCCAGGTATCGGCAGCGTTCGGCGCGGTACCGTCGCTCAGAAAACGCACGTGGGTTTGATTCATCTGCCGCCAGCGGGCCAGATTTTCGCCCCACTGTTCCGGCGCTTCCGTCAGCGTATAGAGGCGTGCCCGGGCATCTTCACCGCGCTTCGTGTCATGGGTGGATGTCCCGAGTAAGGCGTCAGGCTGGCGGGCAAGACGGATGCGCATTTCCTGATGAAAACGCGATAGCGAAAAGGCACGCGGCGTCGGGTCTGCCCCCACTTCGTTAAGCGCCAGCTCAAGGTTATGGCGAAAGAACAGCGTATCTTCCACGGATTTCGCCATCAGTGGCCCGGTGAGTTGCTGGAAGCGGGTTCTGAAACGTGCCGCGTCGTCGTGGCAATTTTCAGGAAGATCGCCGGTGAGAATGCACACGATCAGGCTCAGGGCCGCTTCAGAGGTGTTAACGCTTGCGACAACGCGATTGAGCAGCGCCACGTCAGAGGCGGTTAAACCTTCACGGGTGCCGTAGGTCCGATACACCGGAAACGCGATCAGCAGCTCGCGCAACGCATGGTGGATTTCGTCGGGTTGCAGTTCAACCGCATTGCGTCGGGCAAGATCGGTGGCGATAGTTAACAGGGTAGTGAATTCGCCCTCGAAATTGCGATCGGTCATCAGCCCTTTGGCATCCCGTAACGCTGCAAACCGATCAACGGTTTCCCCGAGCGTGTCGTCATGGATTTTCTCCAGGCGGTCAAGGCGGCTGTCGTCCACCAGAACTTCCGCCAGCGAGGCAATAAACTCGTACCCCGTGGTGCCGGAGACTGGCCATTCGACGGGCAGCTGTTCCCCCTTGGCGAGAATTTTTTCAACCGTGATGTAACACGCCGGTCCGGTTGCCTGTCGCAGACGCTGCAGATAGCCCAGCGGATCGGCCAGACCGTCGATATGGTCAATTCGCAGACCGTCAACGACGCCAGAATGAACCAGTTCAAGGATCAGTCGGTGTGTATCACTAAATACCGACGCGTCTTCAACCCGCACGCCCACCAGGCCGGTGATTTCAAAGAAACGCCGCCACGAGAGCTGTTTCGGGGCTTCACGCCAGGACATTAGCCTCCAGCTCTGGGCCTCGTGCAGCGCCGCAATGCTTTTACCCTCCACAAAGGTCCCGGGGTTAAGAGGATAGGCGGTATCGTAGTAGACCAGCGCGGCTTTGTCCGTGACAGGGTCACGTTTTAAAGCAATCGCACCCTTTTCAAGCTCCGCCTCAAAGGTGTCGCCCAGAAACGGCAGCGTAAGCGGCCGTGACCAGTCAATATCGAAATAGCGTGCGTAGCGGCTCTGTTTGCCATGCTCAATCACGTCTCGCCACCAGTGATTCTCCAGCGAGGTCGACATGTGGTTAGGCACAATATCCAGTATCAAGCCCATTCCCGCCTGCCTGAGCGCGGCCACCATACGGTCGAATCCTTCTCGTCCGCCAATGGCGGGGTCAATTTCATTCGGGTCGGTCACGTCATAGCCGTGCGTAGAGCCGGTCGTGGCGGTGAACACAGGTGAGGCGTAAAGATGGCTGATGCCGAGATCTTTCATATACGGCACCAGTTCCACGACACGGTCAAACGTCATGCCGTTACGGAACTGAATACGGTAGGTCGCGGAAGGGATCATAACGATGCTTCTCCATCAGCAAAGCGAACAACAATACTGTTCGGCGGTAACACCTCGTTCACCTCCGGCCAGCTAAAGAGCGTTTCTCCTGCCAGTGCAGGCACATCAACAGCCTTATTGCCGGTATTGAACGCCAGAGACAACGTTCCGGTCGGGAATCGCCAGCTCACTGCAATCATGCCGGGTGCCGTCCTGATGACCTTGCCCTCCACCGTGACGCCCTTTCGCAGTAACGGAACGATATGACGATGGCGCAACGTCAGCAGCGTTCGCGTGAAGCGAAGCCACGTTTTACCGTCATCGGTGGCGACCTTATTCCAGTCAATTTTGGAGCGAATAAAGGTCTTCACGTCATTCGGATCGGGGACGGACGCATCGTGCCCGGCATGGCCGGTAAACTCTTTTGCGCGCCCTTCCCGCACTGCTTTGGCAAGCTCACCGTGAAAATCGGTAAAGAACAAAAACGGATTGGTTTCACCAAACTCTTCCCCCATAAACAGCAGCGGAATATGGGGCGAAAGCAACAGTGCAGCAAGCAACACCCGTGTTTTATCGGCCCCCGCGAGGGCGATCAGTCTCTCTCCCTGAGCGCGGTTGCCGGTTTGATCGTGGTTTTGAATAAAATCGACAAAAAACTGTGGCGGCTGCGTGTGACATTCCACGCCGCGCGATTTGCCGGTCTGGAGAGAAACCTCGCCCTGATAGACAAAACCTTCCGTCAGCGCACGGGCGAGTTTTTTCTCCGGTTCAAAGGCAAAATCCTGGTAGTACGCATGCGTTTCGCCGGTGGCAAAGACATGCGCGGCATTGTGAAAGTCATCGTTCCACTCCGCGGTAAAAAGCGGTGTCGCACCGTGTGCGTCACGCGGATGCAGGAAGATAACGTTACGGCTGTCTTCGGTGGTGAGATGGATCTGCCGCCCGGGGATAGCCTCGCGAATGCGTTCGGCAATCTCCTGCAGGATATGTTTATCCGATGCGTCTTTAATCTGGTCGATGGCATCAAACCGTAATCCATCAAGATGGTATTCCGTCAGCCAGAACAGCGGGGCTTCGGTAATGTATTGCCTGACTGGCTCAGCCTCGTAAGCAATCCCGTTGCCCCAGGGCGTCATCCGTTCCGCGTCGAAAAACGCGGGTGACAGCACAGGCAGATAATTGCCTTCCGGGCCGAAGTGGTTAAGCACAATATCCAGCACGACAGAAAGCCCAAGCCCATGCGCAGCATCGATAAAGGCGTGGAAGTCTTCTGGCGTGCCATAGGCAGAGTGCGGTGCATACAGCAATACCCCGTCATATCCCCAGCCGCGCGATCCGCCAAACTGTGAGACGGGCATGACTTCAATCTGGGTAATGCCAAGTTCAGCCAGGTAAGGCAGTTTTTCAATGGCGGCCCGGAAGGTGCCCTCCGGGGTAAAGGTGCCGATGTGCAGCTCGTAAATCACCGTGTCTTCCCACGGACGCCCTGCCCACTCCCGGTTGCCGGGCGGATACCGTCTGGCATCGATAACAACCGAGGGACCGTTAACATCCCCAGCCTGGGCGCGCGACGCCGGATCGGGTACGGCCATGCCGTTCTGCAAAACATACTGATATTCTGTGCCGTGCGTGACGCCGGGGACGTCAATCTGGAACCAGCCGCTGCCGACCGCCGTCATTGGCAAGTCGTTTTCTGCCAGACGTAGCGTAAGTTCTTTCTGTCCTTCTGCCCAGACGCGAAAACGTACAACGTCATTGGAAATAAACTCAGCACCCCAGTGTTTTTGAAATGTCCTGAATTCCATTCATTGTCCTCGAATGACCCACATTTTACGCGGAATGAAGTACAAGCTTAGTTCAGGATCAAAAGAGTGTTACGCCAGCGGTTTTAATGGCTTCATCTATTATTTATAAAAATATTCGCCACAAGGAATACCATGCAGATTCGAAAAGGATTAAATACCGACCTCGCACGTCTTGAATGCTGTGACTTTTCATTCACCGTCAGTCACGTTGCGCGGGAGCCTTTTATACATTGTGATTTGCATATCGACGCTGTCGCCGTGCCTTATCGTAAAACGTATGAGCTCGATATGCAGACCCTTGAAAATCATTGCGTTAATCCGGATGCCATATTTCTTGTGGCCGAAACAGATGAGGGAGAAATTGCCGGTTTTATCACCGCGTCAATGAGCTGGAATAAATTTATCGCCGTTGACTATATTGCCGTTGAGCGCACGAAACGCAGAGCTGGCGCGGCGCAAAAATTGATGGCGGCCGCACACGTGTGGGCGCGCAGCGTCAACGCGGCTGGATTAAGGCTCGAAACCCAGAATGTGAATGTTTCTGCCTGCCTGTTCTACCGTCATTATGGCTTTACGTTAGGCGGATACGATCGTTTCCTCTACAACGCATTACCGGAAAAAGACGAAATCGCCCTGTTCTGGTATTACATGCTGATCTGACCCTGGCTCTAACGGATATTGGCGGACGAAAGCGATTAGTCTGAAAATTATCCACCCGGCGCGCAAGGGAATGTGCGTCAGAATATGACTCACCTGCCTCCCTTCATTTTTCTGTCACTTAATTTCAATACGCTTACATGATTTTGACAATGACGTTAAGGAAAGAAGAGTGAATTCAATGGCTAAGGCATTACTGCTGGCATTACCTGTTTTGAGCGCGACCGCCACGGCAGCCGACCACGATATCTGTGAGCCGAAAGCGTATGAGATGGCGCTGCGCTATCAACAGAAATCGGCAGAAATCATGGCACTTCAGCTGCAGACCTATCGTTTCGCCACCGAGCGTTTTAACGAAAAAATAAAAGGGCTGACTGCACCTGAGAACTATGCCGTTGTGATGGATCTTGATGAAACGGTGCTGGATAACACTCCGTTACTGGCGCGTGATGCCGAACAGTGCCACGACTACACGAAATGGGACACCTGGAGTGACTGGGAAAAACAGGGAAAACCGGAATTAATTCCTGGCGCGAAGGCGTTTCTTGATCGCGTGAATCAAAGTAAGGTCCGTATTTATTATGTATCTGACCGCATGCAGGAAAACAAAGCAGATACGCTCAATACGTTAAAATCCCTTGGCTTACCGCAGGTTTCAGAGGATAGCGTTCTGCTCGATACGGTCAGTAAAGAAGCCCGCCGCCAGAGCATCCTGAAGAAACAGCAGATAATCATGCTCTTCGGTGACAGCCTGCCTGATTTCGCCGCGCAATTTAAAAACAAAAAGCCGAGCGAAGCGCAGCGTGAACTCGTTGAGGCCAGCGCCGATCGCTTTGGCAGTGACTGGATTGTGTTGCCCAATGCCGCGTATGGCTCGTGGTCAAAAGCCACGCTTGAAGGCTGGAAAGCCCCGCTGAAGCAATAACGTCTGGCTTGCCGGGTGGCACATTGCTGCCACCCGACATTTGACCCGACCTATCCATCCCGTTTATAGGTCCTATCATTATCAGGCGGGTTCATATAATTTTACGGAGAAGTAAGATGAGCTCTTTCTGAAGGAGACCCTTATGCTGACCGTAAAAAAACTTGCCCTGACAACGCTGATTTCCAGTTCGTTATTGTTCTACCCTGCGCTTCAGGCTTCGGCAGAAACGCCCCAGCACGTGGTTAAACAGCCTGCGGGGGGCTACAGTGTGCAGGTTGGCGATATTATGGTGACCTCGTTTACCGACGGTACCGTGGCGCAAGACCTGCACAAATTACTTCGTCGGACGACCCCGCAGAAGACCGATGCGTTGCTCGCACACAATTTCCAGACCAACCCGGTAGAGGCGTCCATTAACGCTTTTCTGATTGCGCTACCCGGCCACAAGATTCTGGTGGATACCGGCTCAGGCCAGCTTTTTGGCCCCGGTAACGGCGGGCGACTGATTGAGAGTCTGGCAACGCAGGGGATCGCGCCGCAGGACATCACCGAGATTTTACTGACCCATGCACACTCCGACCATGCCGGAGGCCTGGTCAAAGATGGCAAGGCGGTGTTTACCAATGCGCGCGTTTTTGTCGGCAAACCTGACATCGACTTTTTCTTTAACAACGATAATCAGAAAAAAACCGGCTACGACCAGAACTACTTCGATGTCGCGCAGAAAACCTTAAAACCGTATCGTGATGCCGGCAAGGTGGTTCCTTTTTCCGGAACCTCGCAGCTTCTGCCCGGGATAACCGGCACGGTTCACCCGGGCCATACGCCTGGATCGGCCTTCTATACGCTGGAAAGTAAAGGCGAGAAAATCACCTTTGTTGGCGATATTATCCACGTCGCGGCGGTACAGTTCCCGCAGCCCGCCGTGACCATCGCCTACGACCAGGATCAGGACGGTGCGGCACGTGTCCGCCAGGATGCTTTTGCTGATTTTGTGAAAAACAGAGACCTTGTCGCAGCCCCCCACCTGCCGTTCCCGGGTATCGGTTACGTCACGAAAGGCGAGCACGGCGGTTACGCCTGGGTGCCCGTCACCTACACCAATCGTGACAGCCACAGCGCAAAGTAAAACGGATAACACGATGGCGCCCGTTGCTGAGATAGATATCGACCTGATCCTGACGCTTGATGCATTACTCCAGGACCAGAACATCACCCATGCGGCCGCGCGGCTCGGCATCAGCCAGCCCGCGATGTCCGCCCGTCTGGCGCGCCTGCGTTCGCTCTTTGGCGAACCGTTGTTTATCCCTTCCCCACATGGACGTGGGGTGTTGCCCACGCCCAGAGCGGAAGCGCTGCGACCGCAGGTCATGACCGTATTGCGGGGCATTAACGCGATGTTTGCTCCCACCACCTTTGATGCGCAAACCAGCCAGCGGACATTTGTGATTGCCCTGCATGAAAATCCGGCCCTGATGCTGGGTGCCGAACTGCTTAATCAGTTCCGGGCCCATGCCCCGGGGATCCGCTTGCGATTCGCGCTGCCAGAAATGGCAACCCTGCCACAGCAGCTGGAAAAGGGTGATGTGGATGCCTATATCGGTGTGAGCGCCGGCGCGCACGACGGCTGGGTCAGACGCAAACTTTTCGATGACCAGTTTGCAACAGCCCAGCGAAAAGGCCACCCCCGCGGTGTCGGGCCACTGGATCTGGAGCACTATTGCGCGCTCTCTCATCTGGTGGTCTCTTCAGAGGGTGACCCGTTTACCGGCTTTGTGGATCAAACCCTGGGCGGACTGGGGTATCAGCGCAACGTGGTGATGTCCACGCAGAGCTACGCCATGGCACCTCCGCTTGTCGCCAGCACGGACCTGCTCTGCACCTTACCGGAACGTATGCTGCAACGCTTTGCCTCGACGCTGGATATCTTTCCCCCGCCGCTGCCGCTGCAGCCGATTACCATCAGCATGTACTGGCACCCGAAAAACAGTCAGGATCCGGCAAGCCTCTGGCTGCGCGAGCAACTGCTGCTGGCCGCGGGACGTCAGATGTGATCGAGGGTGTGCAGAAATTTCTTTAACACCTCTGAGCGAATGATCCGGTGGCACACCAGCTTCAGCTCGCTTTCCCTGAGCCTGTCAATGATGTCGACGTACACGACATTCTCCACGCTGACTGCCCTGGCGGAGGCTGGCAGTAGCGCCATGCCAAACCCCGCAGAGACCAGGCTGATGACGGTAGGTACGTCGGTGGCGTTTTGTACCACCTCAGGCTGGAAACCTGCGCCGTAACAAACGTCATAGAAGTACTGTTCGAGGCCCATTCCCTCCGGGTCGCGCAGGGAGATCCATTTTTCGTCTTTCACCGAGGCGAGCGTAAGCGCGGACGATTTTGCCAGAGGATGCTGTGAAGAGAGCGCCAGCACCGTTTTCTCGGATGTAAACGGGCGGCTTTGCAGGTCGTCAGGCAGAGACGGCAGCGGTGCCCGGATGATGGCCACATCCAGCTGGTTGCTTTGCACGGCGGTATAGAGCGTCTGCACATTCCCCGTCATTAGCGACATGGTTATGGCAGGCCACCGACTGTGCATCTGGCGCAGCGCGGCAGGCAGCCTGGTGTCAAACATGGCGCTCGATACGCACCCGAGATTCAACACCCCTTGCTCCCCCCTCGCCGTTTGTCTGGCGTCCAGTACCGCCTGTTCCGTCAGGGCGATCGCCAGCCTGGCTTTCTCCAGGAAAGCTTCACCGGCCGGCGTCAGGGTTAAACGGCGGTTCGCCCGGCTAAAGAGCGTAACGCCTAACCGTTCCTCTAACGTTTTAATCTGCTGACTCAGCGCGGGTTGTGCCATGTTCAGGCGCTCCGCAGCCCGGTGCATGTGAAGTTCTTCCGCAACGACAATGAAATTACGCATCTGACGAAATTGCATAACGCTTCCCTGGATTTTTTGATAATAAATTTATTATCAAAATAGCAGTAATGATGCAATTGATGCTATGGGCTATTGCCATAAAAATGGTGGCATGCAAACACGGGAGGAAAAAATGGAAAGTCCAGTCAACGATCTCAGAAGTGCCATCGCGTTACTGCAACGCCACGAAGGACAGTATATTGAAACGGATCATCCGGTGGATCCCAACGCGGAGCTGGCGGGTGTTTATCGACACATTGGTGCGGGCGGCACGGTGAAACGCCCTACCCGAACGGGCCCGGCCATGATGTTCAATAACGTTAAAGGCTATCCGGATTCGCGTATCCTGGTGGGCATGCACGCCAGCCGGGAAAGAGCGGCACTCCTTCTGGGATGTGAACCCTCGACGCTCGCGCAGCACGTCGGTCAGGCCGTGAAAAACCCGATCGCGCCGGTTGTTGTCCCGGCATCGCAGGCCCCTTGCCAGGAACAGGTTTTCTACGCTGACGATCCTGATTTTGATCTGCGTAAACTGCTTCCGGCCCCGACCAACACACCGATTGATGCTGGCCCGTTCTTCTGTCTGGGGCTGGTACTGGCAAGCGATCCGGAAGACAGTTCGCTGACTGACGTCACGATTCACCGTCTCTGCGTTCAGGAGCGCGATGAGCTTTCCATGTTCCTGGCCGCGGGACGCCATATTGAGGTCTTTCGTAAAAAAGCTGAAGCAGCCGGAAAACCGCTGCCGGTGACGATCAACATGGGGCTCGACCCGGCGATCTATATCGGCGCGTGCTTTGAAGCGCCCACGACGCCGTTTGGTTATAACGAACTGGGCGTTGCCGGGGCGCTGCGTCAGAAACCGGTCGAACTGGTACAGGGCGTGGCGGTAAAAGAGAAAGCGATCGCGCGGGCTGAAATCATTATCGAAGGCGAACTGCTGCCAGGGGTGCGCGTTAGAGAAGACCAGCACACCAACAGTGGCCATGCGATGCCGGAATTTCCGGGCTACTGCGGCGAGGCAAACCCTTCTTTGCCTGTCATCAAAGTGAAAGCCGTCACCCTGCGTCACCAGGCAATCCTGCAAACGCTGGTGGGGCCAGGTGAAGAGCACACCACGCTCGCTGGCCTGCCAACGGAGGCCAGCATCCGCAATGCCGTTGAAGAGGCCATTCCTGGCTTCCTGCAAAATGTCTATGCGCATACCGCGGGCGGCGGTAAGTTCCTCGGCATTCTGCAGGTGAAAAAACGCCAGCCATCCGATGAAGGACGTCAGGGACAGGCGGCGCTTATCGCACTCGCGACCTATTCCGAGCTGAAAAACATCATTCTTGTCGACGAAGACGTGGATATTTTCGACAGTGACGACATCCTGTGGGCGATGACCACCCGCATGCAGGGAGATGTCAGCATCACCACTATTCCAGGGATCCGCGGCCACCAGCTGGATCCGTCGCAATCGCCGGATTACAGCACGTCGATTCGCGGAAACGGCATTTCCTGTAAGACCATCTTCGACTGTACGGTACCGTGGGCGCTGAAGGACCGCTTCGAACGCGCGCCGTTTATGGAGGTTGACCCACGTCCGTGGGCACCAGATTTGTTTGACGCAAAACACGACTAGCACTTCCGCGATACAGAAGAGCGTATGGCTTTCGGGTCATACGCTCTTCTGTTTTTCATCGCAGGCAAAAAGGGAAATTGCCGCTTCCCCTGCTTTCTTGTACCCTTTCGTCGTTAACCCCAACCCCACAAGAACTGAGACATCCGGACGCTTATGACTGCACACCTTTCTAAAGACCCTTTACATGGCGTAACGCTGGAGATGCAGGTCAATGCCCTGGTTGCACGATATGGCTGGAGTGAGTTGGGCGATCGAATCAAAATTAACTGTTTCAGAAAAGACCCAAGCGTTAAATCGAGCCTGAAATTTCTGCGCCGCACACCCTGGGCTCGCGCAGAAGTTGAAGCCCTGTATCTTGATTCCCTGAATGATGCGGGGATCGCAGAACCGGACGAACCCGCCTTTAACCCCTGGGCTAACAGTCGGATAACCAAGAGCTAAAACGCAAATGACGCGACATGTAAAACGGATTGGTGCGCTGACTGCCTGCGCACTTTTACTTGTTAGTTGCTCCTCAAAACCACCAAAATCACTGGTAACGCCTCTCCCGACCGCGAGCAAACCGACCCAGCAGGCTAACGAGCCGATGCGTGGGATCTGGCTGGCAACCGTCTCACGCCTGGACTGGCCCCCGGTGGCCTCAGTGAATGGCCGCGATGCGCAAGACCGCATCGTGATGCAAAAACAGGCCCTGACGAACAAGCTCGACAAGCTTAAGCACCTCGGTATCAATACCGTGTTTTTCCAGGTCAAACCGGACAGCACGGCGCTCTGGTCGTCTAAAATTCTGCCGTGGTCAGATATGCTCACCGGCAATATCGGCGAGTACCCGGGCTACGATCCGCTGCAGTTTATGCTCGATGAAGCGCACAAGCGCGGCATGAAAGTCCATGCCTGGTTCAACCCTTACCGCGTTTCAACCAATACCAAACCGTCGACCATTGCCGCGCTGAACCGCACGTCGTCATTGCACCCTTCCAGCGTTTATGTCCAGCACCCGGAATGGATCCGCATTGCCGGCGATCGTTTTGTGCTCGACCCCGGCATTCCGCAAGTGCGTGACTGGATAACGCAGGTGGTCACCGAAGTGGTTGCGCACTATCCCATTGATGGCGTGCAGTTTGACGACTATTTCTATACCGAATCACCGGGATCCGCGCTCAATGACGCGCAGACTTTCAGACAATACGGTCAGGGATTTGCCTCTAAAGCAGACTGGCGCCGCCACAATACACAGCAGCTGATTGTGCAGGTCTCCCGGGCCATTAAGCAGACTAAACCTGGCGTGGAGTTTGGTGTCAGCCCGGCTGGCGTATGGCGTAACCGCTCATTCGACCCGGCCGGTTCAGACACGCGCGGTGCCGCAGCCTATGATGAATCCTACGCCGACACGCGTCAGTGGGTGCAGCAGGGTCTGCTGGACTATATCGCGCCACAAATTTACTGGCCTTTCTCCCGGGATGCGGCGCGCTATGACGTGCTGACGAAATGGTGGGCAGAGGTGGTGAAACCGACGCATACCCGCCTGTATATCGGCATTGCGTTCTACAAGGTAGGTGAACCGTCGAAAAATGAGCCGGACTGGACGGTTCAGGGCGGCGTGCCGGAGCTGAAAAAACAGCTCGATCTCAACGATTCACTGCCCAACGTGAATGGCACGATCCTGTTCCGCGAAGATTATCTTAATCAGCCGCAGACGCAGGAAGCCGTCAGCTACCTGCGCGGACGCTGGGGTAGCTGACCGGTCAACATCAGGCAGAAACACCCTGTTTCTGCCTGTTTTTTTTTACTACGGCTTCGGCCCAAACATCGCCTCAAGCTGTTTCTCATCCGGCATGCCGACCACCTGCTGAAGCTCATTATCGGCATTCAGATAATAAATGGCGGGCGTAGCGTTCGCGCCCAGGTTGTCCATTAACGTCTGGTGTTTTTGCAGTATGTTGACGGTTTCACGGGATGCAGTGCCCTGCGGTTTTGGCAATTTTTTCCCGCCAGAAAGCTCGTAATCACGCCAGGCCGAAACGGGATCTTTCGCATTCAGGATAGCGGAGGCATTACGCCCACTGTTGGGGTTGAGAAACGCCACCAGCAGCGTATTAAGCTGCACCTTGCCCGCCTTCACCCACGGCTGCGCCTCGGACCAGAATTGCTTGCAGTACGGGCAGAACGGATCGGCGAAGACGAAGACTTTGCGCGGAGCGTTATCCGCCCCCTCTTTCAGGGGATGCGCCGCGTTCAGTTGCTTCCACATTTCGCGTCCCATCGGGGCGTAGATCTCTTTCTGGAAATAGCCTTCGCTCAGGTTTTTTCCTTTTTCATCGTACAGATAGCCAGAAATTACGTGCTTGCCGTCAGGGGTTAAAAACAGCGTAACGCCCATATCCTGATACTGCCCCAGCCAGGCCGGCGCGCCCCCTGGCGCATCAATTTTCTTAATGATTTTGATATTCTGCTGCTCGCTGAAGAGCTTCACCACATCCGGTATCGCTTCAGCGGCCTGCGCCAGCCCTGACGTTGCCAGCACCGACAGTAACAGTAATTTTTTCATTTTCCGCTCCGGGATCATTGGGGGCGAACCGCCCCCTTCACGTTAACGATTTTTCAGTGCGTCACTGACCATTTCATCGAACTGTTCAAAAGGAACCCAGCCCGGGAGTAACCCTTCGCCAATCAGCGTGGCCGGTGTTCCCTGGATACCCATCTTTTCGGCGATGATCAGGCTGCGTTTGATCGTCACCAGGCTCTCATCATCAGGCGTTGTGACGTTCACCCCGGCCCGTTTTTGCGCCTCCTGAATGCTGGCGTCATCGTGATATCCCTTTTTGGCCATCAGGGTATGGTTAAATTTCATAAATTGCTCAGGATGCGCGCGCCAGACGGTTAAGGCATCGCGTGCTGAGGTCAGTGAACTTTCCGACCGGAAAGGCAAGAACTTAAATACCACCGCCACATCCGGGTGTTTTTCGACGATCTTTTCCAGGTAAGGATCGAATTTCTTGCAGTACGGGCAGTTGTAATCCGTAAAGACCACCAGGGTGAGCTTCGGATCCTTAGCGCCAATGCGCGGCGAGTCCGGGTCGTTAAACAGAAAGTCATAAACCATCTTCTGTGCACGTTGCTCCTGTTCCGGCGTCATGGTCTGCGCCGCCATCACCTGCGCTGAGGTCAACAGTAGCAGAAGCGTAATAAGGATTCTTTTCATAATACATTTAACCTTTAGCGTTGTTCAGGGTGGCAATAAGCGTGTCTTTATCCAGCAGCGGCGAAAGCATCTCCCCCTCAGGGAAGCCCGGGCCGTACACCTCATTAAACGGGATGGCGTAACGGTTTCGCTTTTCAAGGAATTCGGCGATAAACGCTGACGGCTTACTCCAGTCGCCACGCAGCGCCACCACGTCCGGCTGGCTAAGCGCGGCAATAACGTCAGGCTGGTTCAACACCCGATGCTCGTTTACCTTGCAGGTAACACACCAGTCCGCGGAGATATCCACGAAGACCCGTTTGCCCTGCGCAAGGGCACCCTGAATAGCGTCTTCACTTAGCGGTTGCCACGGGATTGCCTGAGCGACGCTTGCGGTGTTTGTTACAGGCGGTGAGGTAAGCAACCCGCGCAGCTGGTACCCGCCAAAGGCTGACAGCGCGATCACCACGCACCAGAACAGCGGCGAGGTTTTCTGCCCGGTCATCGCAAGCAGTGCGATAGCGACGACGATAAGCACTAACATCACGCTCTGGCTCACCGCCTCACCCAGATGCGGGTTAAGCAACGTCACCAGCCACAGGCTGGAAGCCAGCATCATCAGGCCGAGAATAATTTTCAGGCCGTTCATCCAGCGACCGG
Organism: Enterobacter sp. BNK-18; assembly: GCF_047456135.1. NCBI lineage: Bacteria > Pseudomonadati > Pseudomonadota > Gammaproteobacteria > Enterobacterales > Enterobacteriaceae > Enterobacter > Enterobacter sp. BNK-18. Next base: position 1,489,979 of record NZ_CP179899.1, read on the forward strand.
GTTTTGGCAGCAGCATGGCGGTTTTTGGAAGCAGCGCAACGAACAACCACGGCAAACTCATCCCCACGCCGAGCATCAGGAAGATAAGCCACAGGGAATGCAGCGGTGCGCCAAGGGCAAAGGCCACCGCCGTGCCGAGGAACGGCGCAGAACATGGTGTGGCCAGCAGCGTGGCAAACATCCCTTCGCAGAAACTGCCGGCAAGCCCCGTTCCCCCTGCCGTTGCCAGCCGTCCTGCGGCGGCAGAAGGCAGCAGCATCTCAAACGCCCCGAACAGATTGAGTGCGAAGAGGAAGGTCACCGCGACCATCAGGCCAATAAACCACGGATTCTGGAACTGAATACCCCAGCCCAGCGAGGCACCGGTCAGCTTAAGCGCGGTGACCATTGCGGCCAGCAGCATAAAGGAGACCAGGATCCCGGCACTGGTTGCCAGAAAGCGGAGCCTGATCATCCGTCTGTCTGAGCCCGCATGGAGCACGCTGTTGAGCTTCATGCCCATCACCGGCAGCACGCAAGGCATCAGGTTCAGGATCAAGCCGCCCAGTAGCGCAAAGAGCACCATTTTGCCGGTTCCCTCAGACACGCCCGCCGCTGACGGTTCCGCGGGCGTTGCCCCGACGCTCATCACGGTTTGCTGCGCTTTATCGCCATTGGTGAGCACAAACGACAGCGCTTTTCCCTGCAGCGAAGTGGGTTTATCTCCCCACTCATCGGTCACGGGCACCGTTACCCGAAGCTGATTGCCGTCGGCTTTGAGGGTCGGTTCTCCGGGAAGAATGTCGCCTTCCAGCGGGTCAAAATAGATCCCTGGCTTGTCCCATTGCCCTTGTGTGGTTCCCGTAATGATCAGCTTGTCGTCTGATAACCAGGCTGACAGGTCTGCGGACACGCCAGATGTCGCGGGAATGGCCTGCATCGCGCGTTCAAACGCGTGGCTGAACCCCTCATCCACCGGCTGGTTAAAATCAAGGTGCAGCTTATAGTCCGTCAGCAGACAGACATTGCTGCACGTGGAAAGGGTAAGCGTCCCGTCGAGCGCATCCCCCGCCGCACCGTCGAGGGTGATGGGGATGATGACCTTATCGTGATAGCCCTGGGTGGTCATCCCGGAGATATCAAAGCGCGAAGGCACCGGCCAGTGCCAGTCATCCGTTACGCCAGCAGGCCAGGTGATTTTCGGGGCTACGCCGCCCTCGCCGGGTGAACGCCAGTAGGTTTTCCAGCCGGGCTGCAGCTCAACGGTGAGCAGCGCGAGGATGCGGTTTTGCTCCCTTTCCGCCTGAACGCGGATCCGGGCATGATCGTTTTGCGGGGAAACCAGCCAGCCTGTATCCGCCGCATGGACAATGCCGATGCAGGACAGCCACAGGAAGACGAATCCCCTGAAGAGGTTAAACATGTTTTACTCCGTGAATAGTGAAAATTATCGTGTGGTGACGATGATTTTCATTCACGGAAAACGCAGTTTTTGAGGTGTATTCGGGGAGGCGGTGCCTGAACGGGCTGTTCTCTCGGAACGCATGCCCGCCCTTGCGTAAACAACTGAAGTAGCGCGAAGAAGATGATAATCGCCGGTAGCGCACCATCAAAGAACAGAGGCTGAGCACAAAGCAGCGAGTGTGCGCCTAACTGACACGGCGATGGCCCGGACGGCTCAGCGTCGCTGGTTTGAACCGGGGCATCAGCAATCAGGGTCGTTTGCGGATCCAGTCCCTGCAAAAAATGGTTGAGATAAACCGCACGCTGCACCAGGCAAATAGCCATCGCCAGACACGTGATTATCAAAAGCCATTTTCCCAGAAGCTGACGGTTGCGCATAACGTTCCAAATTTACCAGACGCCCCGATCATAAACGATAGTGATGAATCTACAAGTCCTGACAATGTAAGGTTTTGTCTGTCGGCGTTAGTCACCGGTCAGCGCATCATAGACGTCCCGCAGTCGCGTGCGCAGGAAAAGCACCGCCTTGTGCTTACGCGATAACAGCGCCTGCTCGCTGGCCCCGGTTTCCTCTGCCAGCATTTTAATGCTGTAGCCCTGGAGCTCCGTTTTTTCAAAAACCTCGCGCTGAGGCGGCGAAAGGTCAGACAGCGCCTGACCCAGTTCTTCCCACAGCAGCGTTTTGAGGTACTCCTCCTCCGGCGTATGCGGGACACCGAACAGGGTTTCCGCCAGTTCATCTTCAGGGAAGTCCTCATCATCCCCGGTAAAATATCCTGAAAGAGAGACCTCACGTTTTTTTCGTGCCCGGTCGGTCATCTCATTACGCGCCGCGCGAAACAGCCAGGCGGCGACGTTTTCGACCGGCTGCTCCACTTTCATCAGCTGATAGGTGACTTCCTGCAAAATATCGTCGGCATCATCGCGCACGGACGTTCGTCCGCGGATAAAGGCTTTCAGCCGGGCGCGGCAGGCATTAAGCGCCGACATCAGCAATGACTCTCCCGCCAGCCCGGTTTTCATCTCGCTCACTCTGCTTCCGGCGTTTTCGGCGCGCTGTCGTCGCGTTTATCTTCGCGATGACCGTGCCAGCCGCAATGCCCGCGACCATGGCGACCAAAGCCTTCGCGACGCTGCAGAATAAACGCCTCACGCTGTTCGGGGGTCATATTCATCCAGCGTTCGTGCATACGACGGTGAGCGCCGAACATCCCCGGGCGGAAGCCCAGCCCGCCGAACAGGATCCGGCTTAATACCAGAATCCCCAGCGCCTGCCAGAAACCGATGGCTTTCACGCCAAGAATGGCCGGGAGTAAGGCATTCCACAGGGTCATGACCACCAGTCCCAGTACAAGGACAATTACCGCGCCTATCACCAGCCCTTTACCCATACGGTGGCGGCCAAACCCGCGTCCGTGCCCTCTTCCGTGCATATCGAAATCTCTCATGGTGTTTACCTCATTTACAGTGATTGATTATGGCTTGTGATGAGGTAGACGGATGAAGCGGGGAAATATTGCTGGGGAGAATATAAAATTTTTTGTGCTTACGGATTTTAACGCATATCGCTCGCGACGGGTGGGCGCTATGCGTCGCCTCCCGACATATCACCTCGTACGAAACATTCGTTTAACTAATGCGGTAGCGATAACGGCCAAGATGATTGACAGCAACGTAAGGAAGATGTGTGAGGATAATAGCGGGTTTAGCATGCCACCTAAACTGGTTAAGTCGCTCGCGGAATAACACGCGGCCATAATCTGCAGGCGCAACGCCGGTGTCGGCGGCTGGTCAATCAGCGCCGACAGAAGCGAGCCGTATTCACGGCGCACGACGCGCGAGCCAATCGGTGTGACCAGAATGTCGCGCACGCTTTGCCTGATATGCTTAATCTCAGAGATACTGAGGCCGGTCTGGCTGTTCATTCCGAGATAACGCACCGTCATTGTGTCCCCTTCGTCCAGCTTCCGCCGCGTTGTACGCTGCCTTGTGCGTGGTTATCCACCTGTACGCCGTTTGATATAAGTGTCCCGCCGGCGTGCTCGATGTTCCCGGTCATCTTCCCGCCTTGCTTCACTTCGAGCGTGCCGGTCGTCAGTTTGTTGGTGCATACCACCTCGGGAGTATCGAGTGTGATAAGGGTCGAGGCTTTCACCAGCACCACCGGTACGGTGGCCGTAATGGAATCCGACGCGGTGACGTCAGCGGTTTTGATGCCTGACACGATGAGTGCGCCGCTTTCGGGATCGTAGTCGATGTCCGCCCCGTCAGGAAATGACACATGTAACGCATCGGGTGAGGTTGAGGGCGAGGGATTGTCGTCAGAGAAAATGCCCGGCAGCACAAAGGCGGTATCGAGCTCGCCGCCGATGGCCAGCAATAACACCTGTTCACCAACCGAGGGAGCCCACCACACGCGAGAGCGACCGGCGCGACAGGTGAGCCTGTTAATCCAGGTGGTTTCGATGCCGCTGGTCTGGACACGACACAACCCCTCGTCATGGTCGACGTTGGTCACGATGCCGATAAGGTTGCGGATCACGCGTGCGATTTTCTGCAAAGAATTGAGACTATTCATGGGGAAAGGATGCCGCCGGGCAAGGCCAGCGGCAATTTAAGCCGTATGTGTTACGGACCGCCCAACGATTTAGAAAGAGAAAAGCAAGAAAAGGGTGTTGAAGGGATAGGTCAAAACCTGCCAGAAGTAATCGTCGTGGCTCTGGTCAGGAGAAAAGAGACTGCCTGACAGAAGAATATAAAGCATGTATCCCGCCGCCAGAATCATTGTGCTGTACCGGAAAGCATTATTCCCATCCCTTACCTTTGTATATGCAAAAGATAGATAGAACCCCAGCACGATCAATGCGGGACAGGCCATGCTTGACACCAGAATAAGCAGGAAAAAGTTGAAATCGCGCGGGGTATCGAGAATCCCCATCAAGCGCTGGCCGGACAGATAATCAAAAAGTTGTGATAATTGCGGATAGAGCGAAAGATATTGAAGCATAATCTTCGCAGAGCAATAGAAAAGGACGCCCATCAGAGCGGAGGCAAGAGGATATAAAATATCCCATCCCCTGCTGATGCCATTCAGTCTGATGGTGTTTGCTACTCCAATAATACTGAACACAGCCAAAAAAAATGAAAGTGACCTGAGCAAATTAATGAAAAAGCCAGGAAACATATGAAAAACAACCATCATCACTACGGCGCAGAGCTTGACGGAGAATGCCATTTCCTTTCCGACATCATTGATAGCCTGATTGTATATCACAACATTATTGCTCCCGTGGATTTCCGGGCTTTGATTTCTTATATTACTTTTAAGACTAACGCTAATAACTTTACTAACCCTAAAGCTAAACAGAGCACCTACTGAAATAGCCAGCAGAGATTCAATACTGAACATACTTTCAAACATGGAATACTTCCTCATTCGTATTAATATCATTTCCTACATCAAATAATTAATCACAATTATGCCGAAAGAGGAAGAATGAACATTATAACGCAGTGTATCAATGATTATCTGCTTAACCCTCAGTCTTTCATTCTCGCTGATGGCGCTTGCCCGCTCGTTTTGAGCGGCGCAGTGCTTCTTTGCTGGCGATTCTTACGCGGGGCACCAGCTTTTAACGCGCCGTTAAGTATCTTCACGACGTCTGGCTCATTCCAGCCTATAATCCCCGCTCTCAATCAGATTTAACACCGCTCCCGCTCGCTCAGACGGTGTGGGGGATCATAACTGGATCACCATCATCGGTGAACTTTCCACAGTTATTGACAGGACTCCGAGGCGCGGCAATGCCGCTTTTTAAAGTCAAAGGCTCAACGGCCAAAAGCTTTGGACAATGCGCCATTCGGCTGTCCGGGTAACACAGCCCAAGTGCGGGGCGTAGATGCCCACAACTCTCTCTATATCCTCTACGTAGGCGTTGACCTCGCCAGCCACGTTACGAGCCACGCGGACGGTCTGGCTATCGAGTGGAACATTCGCCCCACCCTGCATTATGATATACAGGTCAAATTCACCTGCATCAGCTGCACCTCTTGCCGCCTCGACACGTTCATCGAATTCATCAGCAATGCTTACCCCGCGAGGCAAATCGCGCAGACAATGGTCTATACGCACTTCGCTCCTCAATACCTGCATGACGCGATTTCGTTTAACCCGCTGAAGGGTGCTAATGGTGGTAAGAGTGTCCACATCCTAGCCGCTTTTTATGGTTTTTGACTGCTAGTAGTAAAACGTGAAGCCTTGTCTGGCGCGGCTTCCCATTTACTTACGCCAGACATTAAAAAGGCTCCCTCAGGAGCCTCTCATTATCAATCACGCCTGCGCCGGCAAACTAAAGCTCGAAATACTCCTTGAGAGCTGCTGCGCCTGCTCTTCCAGGGAAGCGGCGGCTGCGGCGGACTGCTGAACCAGCGCGGCGTTCTGCTGGGTCACGCCATCCATCTCAGTCACCGCCTGTCCGACCTGGCTGATCCCACGGCTCTGCTCTTCAGAGGCCACGGAGATCTGCTCCATCAACGTATTCACTTTATTCACCGAACTGATAATTGAATCAATAACCTCGCCTGAGCGGTTCACCAGTTCAGCACCGTTTTTGACGCTGGAAACCGACTGGGCAATCAGGCTTTCAATGTCTTTCGCGGCAACCGCGCTTTTCTGCGCAAGGGTGCGCACTTCACTGGCCACCACGGCGAAGCCGCGTCCCTGTGTGCCGGCGCGTGCTGCTTCAACCGCGGCGTTGAGCGCCAGAATGTTGGTCTGGAAAGCAATGCTGTTGATGACGCTGGTGATGTCCTCGATGCGCTTAGAGTTCGCCGCGATGGTATTCATCGTTTCGATCACTTCGCGGGTCACGGCCTCACCGGTGTGCGCATTGTTCACCGCGTCCTGCACCAGTTTTCCTGCCTGGTGAACGTTATCGGTGTTATTCGCCACGGTCGCGCTCAGCTCTTCCATGCTGGCCGCCGTCTGGGTTAACGCGGAGGCCTGCTGCTCGGTGCGTGAAGCCAGATCGATATTCCCGGAAGCAATTTCCTGCGCGGCGTGGGTGACGGTATGGCTCGCGTCACGCACCTGAGCGATAGTCGACAGAAGCGCCTGGCGCATCTGCTCCATTGAGCCCATCAGGTGATCGATTTCATTGCCGGAGGTGCCTTTTACCGGCACTGGAATGTCCAGTTTACCGGCGGCAATCTGGCTGCAGTGTTCGCGTGCCAGGTTGACCGGTGCGAAAACAAAGCGCTTCATCAGCAGGCTGACGGCAACAATCACGATTACAAACAACAAAGCAATCGCCGCAATGATCGCCAGACCGGAGATGAAATTACTGCTCGCATCCTCGTTCAGGGTTTTGGCATATTTCTGGTGAACGGCAAGCACCTGGTCGAGAACGATTTCATACTGACGGTCGAGGCGGGACACCTCCGGGATAAGCGCATTAAACTTCGCGACATCGTGCGCAGCAGCGGCGTCAATCAACGGTGCCAGCCCCTGGTTACGGTAGTTTTGCCAGGCATCCTGATACGCGCTCACCAGCGGCGCTTCATCCGACAGGCGCGGAGACGCCATAAACGCCGCAAAGGCATGATCCGCTTTTGTGAGGGCCTCTTTAACCGCGGAAAGTTTCGCTGACTCGTCAGCCGAGTTCCCCGCTTCCACCATCTTCACGTACTCCATCACCCTGACGCGCAAGGTACGGCTGTGGTTGATGGGGTCAATGATCGACAGCACTACCTGGATTTCTTTGTTCACATTATCCAGGGAATTATTACTTTTAATGATGAGGCCAACGCTGGTAATGGTGCTGACGACAAAGAAGAAAAGCAGAGCAAAAAGGACAATCAGGGATGATTTTTTTAACGACATGGACCGATACCTCAAGAATAAACATTCCCTATCGTTATCGGCCGATCCAAAACTTAAATTAATTAAAGTTATTAACGTTTCCCTTCAGCAGCCAGAGCTATGCTTTCGCTTTATAGCGCCGCTGCAGGGTGGCATCCAGTTTTCGCTGTAACGGTTGTGGCGTTTCGCCGTCGATCAGTTTGCCAATCAGATCAAAGCAGTGCCACGCCAGTTGGCGGTTATCCTGGCGAATGGTATCAACCGGAATGGTGAGCGAGTCGTAAAGGTAGTGATCGTCAAAGCTGGCTAACCGGATATCACTTTGCATCAGGTTGTGCTGCCCCATATAACGCAATACCCCTTCCAGCAGACCACAGGCGGCAGTGAACAAGGCTTTTGGCGGGCGTCCCAGGCGGGCGCACAGCTCGGCGAACATCTCGTAGCCGGAGCTCGGGTGATAGTTGCCGTGAATGATCCACTCCGGGCGCAGCGCCACATTGGCCTCTTGCAGCCCTTGCTTAAACCCTTCCAGACGATCGCGCGTCGGGGAAAGCCGCGGCTGCCCGCCAAGGAAGTAAATTTCATCAGGATGCTGGCGCGCAATGTCGGCCACCAGTTCCGCCGTCGGGGTAATGGAATCGGTGATCACCAGCGGCAATGTGCTGTCGTTCATATGGCGGTCAAAAAGGACGACCGGCAGCTGTTCGCTCAGCTTCTGGTAGTCGGCATCATTGAGCATACTGGAGGCCACAATCAGCCCGTCCACCTGACGCGCCACCATGTTATTAACCACCACCGTCTCCTGCCCCGGGTTTTCATCACTGCAGGAGATGAGCAGTTGAACGCCTGCCTCACGGCACAGCGTCTCCAGTTCGTGAGAAAATACCGCAAAGCCGTAGTTAGTGATCTCCGGCACCACCAGACCGATGGTGTGGCTACGGTTATCACGCAGCGAGCGCGCATGAATGCTGGGCTGGTAGTGATGCTCTTTCGCAATCGCCAGCACGCGCTCACGCGTCTCTTCCGCCACGCGAAGCTCTTTGCTGCGCCCGTTCAGTACCAGGCTGGCGGTGGCTTTTGAAACCCCCGCCAGTTCCGCGATGTCTTTAATTGTGACGCGTTTTGTTTTTCTCACAACGACTTAGATCCGGCTGCCAAAACCCTTATTCTACCATGCAGCCGCGTAGCGACCAGTAGCGTAATGTGATGTCGGACCCACCTTCGAATCGCACCCGTGCCGGATGGTCAGGAAAATAGCGGCTGCTCATCACCCCTTCGCCATGATTGATGAAAATTTCAACGCTGGAGCTATCACACAGAACGCGTAAATGATGAACGTCGCCCCGCCAGTAACGGGTCAATGTCTCCCCGTTTTTCAGGCTAGCGCGTTCCAGACGCAACCCGCTGTCCTCGACGATAAGGCGCAACGCACCGGCGAAATCCACGGCTACTGAAGATGAGGTGAGCTCAAACTCAAGGCGCGTCGCATCAAAAACCGGGGCATCGCTGGCGTTACCCTGCCAGCGACATTCTTCTTCACGCAGTGCCTGCAGTTCGCGCACCGGAATCTGCCACAGTTTGCCGTCACGGAAGTGTAATTCTCGCGGGCAGGTCATCTGATGGATCCACCCTTGCGCCCGTGTGGGCTGAAGCATCTCTTCTCCGTCCGGCACGCCCATCCAGCCGATCAGGATCCGCCGTCCGTCTTCCGCCACCGTGGTTTGGGGAGCGTAGAACTCGAAACCGGCGTCCAGCTCGTGTAACTCACCATGTTCAAACGTAGCGCGGGTATGGTCGAACGCCCCGCTCGTCCACGTGGCCGGATAAGTATTGAGATAGCGATGCGGTTCGCGCGCCAGCCCCTGCGGGCAGCAGATCAGTACGTGTGTCCCGTCGAGGGCAAACAGGTCCGGGCACTCCCACATGTATCCCGCCTCGGTCAGGCCGTTCACGCCATGACCGGCAATCTCTCCGCAAGACGCCCAGTGGTGCAAATCGGCAGATGTGAACAGCAGCACCTTGCCGCGTTTTTGCAGATCCTGCGCCCCCAGTACCATGTACCACACCCCGTCGTGCTGCCACACTTTCGGGTCACGCACGTGCCCGGTGTAGCCTTCCGGAAGCGCAAGAACCGGACCGAGTTTTTTGAATGTACCGTCGGGCTGTTGCGTGGCAAGGCACTGCCAGGCGGTGCGGCTGCCATCATCAAATTTCACGTTGCCGGTATAACACAGCGTCAGGACACCGTTGTTATCGACGGCGCTGCCGGAATAGCAGCCGTTGCGGTCATACTCCTCATCGGGCATCAGCGCCATCGGTTCATGCTGCCAGTGGACCAGGTCTGCGGAGCTCCAGTGCCCCCAGCACTTATAGCGATGGTCGCAATCCAGCGGATTCCACTGATAGAACAGGTGGTAGCGCCCGGCAAACCAGATAAACCCGTTAGGATCGTTCATCAGCCCCGTCACCGGTGCCGGATGCCATTGCGGATAATGGCTGTCGGCGTACGCACGCGGCTGGCCTTTCATGACGGCCTGCAGGATTGCAGGCCAGCGGGAAGGTAACGTCATTATTCAGAATCCGTTTTATATTTCAGCAGCAGCGAGACGGTAAACGCCACGCCGAAGGCAATCACCATGCCGATAATATAGTTAAGCAGCGAGCTTGCCTGCACGATCGCCATGCCCGGGATGGCAGTCAGCCCGACGGCGGTCATATAAACATGCACCGAGACCACCCACGCCCCGCCTGCCGCACCGCCAATCAGCGCGGCGATAAACGGTTTCACGAAACGCAGGTTGATACCAAATATTGCCGCTTCGGTAATGCCCAGCATGGCCGAAAACGCAGACGGTAACGTAATGGCTTTAATTTTTGCATCTTTGGTTTTAAACCAGACCGCCAGACAGGCTCCCCCCTGCGCCACGTTAGCCATCGCCCAGATAGGCAGCAGGAAGTTAACGCCAATCGACGGATTCCCCAGCAACCCGGCTTCAATGGCATGGAAACTGTGGTGAATACCGGTGATAACGATAACCGAGTAAAGCCCGCCAAATAACAGCCCGGCCAGCCAGCCCGCATGGGCGATCAGGGTGCTCAGAACAAAGGAGATGCCATCCCCTAACGCACGCCCGGCCGGGCCAATAATCAGCAAGGCAATAAAGCCGGAGAGAATAACGGTGAGGAACGGCGTCAGGATCAGATCTAACGCATCCGGAATAATACGGCGCAGGTTTTTCTCCACGATACTCATAAACCAGACGGCCAGCAGCACCGGGAACACCGTTCCCTGATAGCCAATCATGGCAATCTCAAGGCCGAAGAAGTTCATGGTGTGGAAGCCAGACGCCACGCCCCAGGCGTTTGTCAGCGCCGGGTGCGTCAGAATGCCGCCGAGGGTCGCCCCCAGATATGGGTTACCGCCAAATTCACGCGCGGCCGTGAAGCCAATCAGGATCGGCAGAATGATAAACGCCGCTGAGCTGCACATATCCAGCATGATATAGAGTGCGTTATCGGCATTGACCCAGCCGTAGGTTTTGACCATCCCGAGCAGGCCCATCAGTAAACCGGAGGCCACAATCGCAGGAATGATCGGCACAAAGATGTTCGAGAGCAGTCGGGCAATGCGCTGGAACGGGTTCAGCTTGCGTGCCGCCATGTCGGCCGCTTCGGACTTGCTGGATTCGCTAATCCCTGCCGCCTGGATAAACGCGGCGTAGACCTTGTTAACCACCCCCGTACCAAAAATCACCTGCATCTGCCCGGCGTTGCGAAAACAGCCTTTAACGCCGTCAACCTTGCCGATGGCCTGCTGATCGGCAAGCGTGTCGTCGACCAGCACCAGTCGAAGACGCGTTGCGCAGTGCGCCGCACTGGCGATGTTCTCTTTGCCACCGAGCAGCGGAATGAGCGCGCGGGCGATATTATCAAAATCCATAGATACCTCTGCCTGACTGTATTTTTATGATGTGAGAAACGCTCCCGCACTGCGGGAGCGTAAAAGGTTAAAACCAGGTTTCCATCTGTACCCCAAAGTTCCATTCCCCGCCGGCGTTGAAACCGCTGCTGCCAAAGGCATCATCGCTGGCGTAATTATCCAGTTTGCTGCTCCAGTCCATCCAGGTGGCGAACAGACGCAACTCAGGACGGCTGAAGAAATCGCCGATCTTGCCCGCTTTTAACGTTGGGGCAAAGGTCAGCTTGTAGAAACTTCCGTTGACGGCGTTTCGGTCTTTATACCCTTCCGGATTTAAATCCATGTACTGATAGCTGCCCTCAAACGCCAGGGCGAAATTCTGCGTGACCTCTTTAATCAGGCGGGTATTGAGCGTGACCCACTCATAGCTGTCGCCTTTTACATAGCGGTCTTTACTGCTCTGGGCCAGAACGGCAGGCGCGATATGCCAGCCACCACCTAGAGGCGTGACACCGTAACTTGCAAAGCGCCAGGTATCGGCTTCAGAGAGCAATGCGCCATCGGAACCGATGCTCTTCACCTCTGCCCCCAGCCCGTGGCCGTACAGCAGCGCCGTTTTGGCTGAGCCTTCACGCAGGCCGTAGAAACTTTCATTGTGCAATCCGACCAGAGCATGAACGCCATTGTTGGCGGCGTCGGTTTTTATCAGATCGCCATTGCTGTCTTTGCGGTCGTCGTTGTCTTTTGCCCGCAGGCCGCTCACCATCAGCTGGAATGGCCCGGCGAAGTGGTTCATGCTCAGGATGTAGTTTTGAACGTTATTGTCGATTTGCTCTTCGCTGCCGAAGTTACGCCCGTAAAGAGAGAAGTTGCTGCGCAGCGATTCATTCCATTTCACGTCATACACGCCACCACCGGTACCGGCCAGGAACACCACATCGGAATCCAGCCAGTGAATATCAAAGTTATCCCGGTCGAAGCGTTTACCGGCCCAGAAGGTACTGCCCTTCAGCGCGCCGGTAAAATCAGGCAGATTGCCCAGTTCAGCAAACGCCTGACGAATATTGAGATCGCTGGTGTCAGCGGACCAGTCGTTATAGGTTTTCTGACCATCCGCCAGCATGGCCTTGAAGCGCGTGGTTGCCCCGTTATCCAGGGTCTGTTTGTGTTCCACGTTCAGCTCAACATAGGTATCGGCTTCATTCCCCAGACGCCCGACCGCACCACCGGTTTCCCCGGCTGGCGTCAGATAAGGGCCGCTTTTACTGCTCGACGCCGCATCGTTCATCAGCAGGCCAGAACGGGCATAGCCATGAAATTCAAACCCACTGCTCTGATCGGCTTTCTTCTCCAGTGCGGCGGTACGCTGCGCCACTTGCTGGGTTGTTGTTTGCGCCTGCTGCTGGGCAGTCACCAACTGCTGCGTTTTTTGTTCTGCGTCGGTGGCGCGTTTCTCCGCAACCTGCGCGCGGGTTTCCGCAGCCTGAAGACGCTGCTCCAGAGCAGCAAGACGCGCTTCGATACTCGTCATATCCGTTTGGGCAAAAACAGAGGTACTCCCGGCCAGCATGCCTATCATCACGGCAAGTCTGCGTTTTTTATACATTTTGTCGCATCCCTAAAAGAAGTCATTGAAAGTGCTAAATTGCTAAACCGGTTTAGGTTGATGATACTAAACCTGCCAATTTTGGATCGGCAATCTTTTTTGCTAAACCGATTTAGTAAGTGTGATCGAGGCGACAATTCAGGCCGTCGACAGACGGCCCGTTGCGGGAGGAATTACAGTTGCGGGTGATAAGGCAGCGCGGTCATCGCCCCTTTAGCCGTGGTGGCTAACGCGCCGCAGCGCTGGGCTAATGCGATCACGCGTGGAAGATCGTGGCTGTCAATGCTCCCAGCGGAAGCCAGTCCATAAAGCAGTCCCGCCACGAAGGCATCACCTGCGCCGGTGGTGTCCACGCATTCAACGGGGGTTGCCGGATAATGCTTCATCGTTCCGTCATGCCAGGCGATGACCCCATCTTTGCCCTGAGTGACCAGCACCAGCCGGGCCGGACAGCGGCGCATCAGCGCGGCCAGCCCTTCCGTGACCCCAAGGTCGGCGGTTAAAAAAGCCAGTTCTTCGACGGAGAGTTTGACGACGTCAGCGCATTGCAGCGCCTGTTCGAGGCAGCGGCGCAGGTCGTCCTCATCCGGCCAGAGATCCGGGCGGATATTGGGGTCGAAACTGACATAACCCCCCGCTTCCCTGACCGCGTTCATGGCCTGAAACGTTGCAGAACGGCTCGGTTCAGCGCTCAGGGCAATGGAACAGACATGCAGCCACTCTCCTGCGCTAAAGGGCGGCAGGTCGGCTGATGCCAGAAACAGATCGGCGCTCGGGCGAACCATAAAGGTGAAAGAGCGTTCGCCCTGTTCGTCCAGATCCACGACCACGGTTGACGTGCGGTGTGCCGGGTCGAGGCGCATCCAGTTTACGTCAACCTGCTCGTCAGCCAGCGTTTTATGCATAAAGCGACCGAAAGGATCGTCGCCGACTCTGCCGATAAAGGCGCTTTTCCCGCCCAGACGGGCAATACCGACCGCCACGTTCGCCGGCGCGCCGCCGGGGCATTGCAGCAACCGGCCTTCTCCCTCCGGTAATAAATCCACTACCGCATCGCCAAGTACCCAGATTTTTTGCATGTGATCCTCTCAGCTAAACAATGTTAAACCGTTTTAGCTATTTAAGCACAGGCAGGACGAAGGGGAAATAATACGGAAGGAAAATTGGCTTAACGCACCAGGTGTGGCCAGCTAATATCGCCTACGCCATTCAGCGCTGGACGGGCAAACAGAAAGCCCTGAAAGCGTCGGATCCCGGCAGATTCAAGCCAGCACCACTCTTCCAGCTTCTCGATGCCTTCCGCCACCAGGGTGATTTCAAGGTCGGTGCAGCAGCTGACTATCGAGCGCACAATCGCCTGTTTTGGCCCACTGAGATGAATATTGCTGACAATTTCGCGGTCAATTTTAATTTTATCCGGCTGGAATCGGGTCAGCAGTGAAAGCCCGGCGTAGCCCGAACCGAAATCATCGATCGCCAGGCCAATACCTTCAGCGCGCAGGTGTTTAATGGCGCTATTAAACTTGTTGAACCCGGAAATCATCTCGTTTTCGGTCACTTCAATGACCACCTGCTCCGGCTGAAGCCCATGTTGTTTAATCTGTTCAACCAGAAACTCCACGGCGCCAGGCACTTTAACCAGCGACATCGGGAGAAGATTTACCGCGATTTTATGGCTCCCGATCCCCAGTTTATCGGCCAGCGCAAAAGCCCAGGCTTTGGTCTGGAGATCGACTTCATAGATTTTGTCCTGATCGAGGCGGCTGAAAAAATGCTCCGGGCTTCCCCCGTCATTACCGCGGATAAGGGCCTCAAGTGAACTGATTTTCCCTTCCAGCGGTTCGACGATGGGCTGGAGGGCGAACTGGCAGGTTTGTTTGTCCAGCAGACCCAGACTCTCGCCAAACGGCGATTTCTCACGCGAGAGCGTCCATTTCTCCGGGGCAAAACGCGCCCCCGACGGGGCCGGTCGTTTGCCGGTAATAAACGTCTGAATAAATTTGAACACCCGATCATCAGATGTCAGATAACTGTCCAGTTTGCTGTAGTGCAGTACCGACTGCAGAACGTCTTTCGGCGACTGGTTCTGCAGGTCAAACAGCAGCATACCGACATTCTCAAAACGTCTGCGGGGGCCATAATCACGCATAAGCTCAACCACGCCGCTGTGCCGCTTATCCTCACGGATCTTCTGAAACAGCCTAACCACACTCTCTTCCGAGCCTTCGAGGAGTTGCAGGACATCATCTCCTTTTGAAAGAAGAACGCCGGTAATATTCAACCCGGCATTGCGCGTCCTGGCCTGTTCAACCAGCGCCTGGAGTTCGGCGGATCGGCAGGATAAATTCAACTGGCTGCGGTAAATAAGAGTAGTCAGCACAAAAACGTGTTCCGATAAGAGGTATGCGTTGGACATTACTGTTTAACATACTTCATCTGCGCGACCTAACAGATTAACCCCTTGCGGGAGAGGCTACTTTTTCTCATCCCCGATGCGTCTGTCAATTCTCTCCTGCATGTAGGCATAAAACGGGTTCGAGGTCACCCGCATTAACGCGTCTTTGCCTACGCTCAGCACGGAGGTTTCCCCCCACAGCGCAATCGTGCCGAGGCTAATGCCATACCGGTTTTTCTCCGCAGGATGTCGGCCATAGAGATCGTCATCAGGCGGGAACGGCACGGCGACATGCGACAGTGAATAGACCTCCTGCGGCCAGGACATCGCCAGCGGTACCGCGGTCTCATCGGTGCCTCCCGCCGGGGTTATTTTCGCCACCGCGGCGAAACTGTCCGCGCTGGCATTGGTAATAATCGTGACACCGTAACGCCTTTTCGCCACAGGCAGTAACTCAGAGGTCGCCGCCCACGACGACGGTTTAAAGAGAGGACGGAAGCTGGCGGCCTGATTGATATCAAATACAACCAGCTCGCTGCCGTTCGCCGGAAGCTGGTCAAATAACCCGGTGACCACGGCGCGGGTGCTGACCGTTGAATCCATCACCGACTGAAATGCGAGTACCGGTGGCAGCTGGTCCAGTCTGTGCTCCCGGGCATCACGCCCCATTTGCTCCTGCAGGGCCTGGGTCAAGAGCCATGACTGGCGCGCCGCATTGACCGGGAAGGAGTTGTATTTATACGGGTTATATTCCGGCGAGATGTTTAACCATGCCGCTTTGGCAAACGGCGGTAACATCGCCGGCAATCCGGCCAATCCTGCAAACCGGGCGAACGCCGTGACGCCAATCATAGGCGAGAGCAGGATGAGCTGTTGCGGTTTGCGAAGCGCAGGCGTGTCCAGCGCATCAAGGGCATATTTCATCGCCAGCGCCCCACCGTTGGAGTAACCCACCAGATGCAGGGGAACATTGTCTCCCGCCAGCCGCGTGGCTTCGCGCACGGCAAGGCGCGTCGCCGCCAGCCACCTCTCCCAGTCAACGTCGGTCAGCGCGCCGGGCGCGGTGCCGTGTCCGGGCAGGCGTGGGACCACCGCCACAAAACCGTGCTGCTGATAATCACGGGCAAGATGCCGGACACTGTAAGGCGAATCTGTTAGCCCGTGCAGCAACACCACCGCGCCGCGTGGCGTTCCGGCAGGCATCAGCACAAAGGAGCGGTTGGCATCGGGTGAAAATTTACCGGGCCAAACCAGGCTCTGACGGTAGTAACGGTTTAACGGCGTGCGCTCCTCACCCTGGGTTTTGCGCGTTACCGCGTTATCCAGATCGGTGAAAATGGCGTTTTCCCGGGCGACATACTGGGCAAAATTGGCCTTATCGATCTCGCGTACGGACATCTCATCTGCCCGCCAGGTATGCCAGAGATGCAGTTCCGGTCCCTGCTGCGAGAGATAAACCCGAACCGCGAGCAGGACGATCAGTACCCCTCCTGCGATCATCGCCATTTTCTTTGCGAGCGCCATCAGGCGCACGCTGATACGCCAGGGCAAGTTCGCCATGCCGGGATCCCTTTCATATTTACGTTGTCTCTATCTTATCAAAAATGTGAAGACGCTGACGTATTCACGAAATTCATACCTCCACGCTCAGCCAGTGCACCAAAAGTGAACTACGCTGCACAAATGTTGATCATTGGTTAACTAAATATTGCATGAAGTTTGCAGCACAGCGGCGTCCCGTCGCGATGTGGACATGGCACGCGTCATGCATTGTTAATCAAATAACACAAATCTGATGACTGACAGCCTGTTAACAGCGAGGCGGTATGACGACAAAACCCGAGGTGTTGAGCCGTATTGAAGCCACGTTCAGCCAGCTGACCCCCAGCGAGAAGCGGGTGGCGAGCTGGTTGCTGGCGCATGCCGCACAGATCCCGTTTGAAACGGCTGAAAGCGTGGGTCTGGCGACCGGCACCAGCGGCATTACCGTGGGACGCTTTCTGCGAAAACTCGGCTACCGCAATCTGGAAGATGCCAAAAAGAGCCTGCGCGACCCGCATCAGCCCTGGGGTATGAACGAGCGGCTGGACTCCTGGCAGCAGCAGTCCCCTCTGCCCAACCGCCTTCAGCACTCTCTGTCGCTGGAGGTGGATGCCATCACCCAGGTTTATCAGCTGGCGCACACCGACGCATTCCGCCAGGTGGTTCATCAGCTTGCCCACGCGGATGCGGTTTTTGTGCTCGGGATCCAGTCGACACGCGGGATAGCCAATGCCTTCTTCAGCCATCTTGAGTACCTTCGCCCGCGCGTCAGTTACGCCGAAGGCGCGTCCGGCAGCTGGGTTGAATCCCTGAACTCCGGTTTCGCCCACCCCTATGTGGTGCTGACCGATACCCGCACCTATTCCACCATTGCGCGTCAGTACTGTCGGGTCGCAAGCGAAAAAGGTATTTCGCTGGCCCTGATCACCGATATCTGGTGCCCGTGGGCGCGGGATTACCCGCTTGATTTACTGCAGGTGAAAACCGAAACCGGCCATTTCTGGGATTCGCTGGCACCTGTGAGCTGTCTGTTCAACCTGCTGCTGTCAGGTGTCGTGGAAGCGCTGGGTGATGCCCTTCCACAGCGGCTGGCGGTAAACCGGCAATTACAACAAGAGTTTGGTCAATTCGAACGCTAAAGGAGCGGAGCTATGCCCCCAGAGAGTGAACTGATTGATGTGGCGAAGACCTTCCCTGCGCTGCATATCGATCTGAAATACGCCACAGCCGACAACATCACGGGTCGTCCGATTTATCAGGAGGCGCTGTGCCTGCTGCATACCGATGCGGCCACCGCGCTGGCGAAAGCCATCAGCATCGCCGCACTGGCCGGGCTGAAGCTGGTGGTCTACGACGCTTATCGCCCGCAGGAAGCGCAGGCTCAGTTGTGGGATGCCTGCCCGAACCCGGAATACGTGGTTGATGTGGCGATTGGTTCCAACCACAGCCGCGGGACGGCCATCGACGTTACGCTGATGGACGAACAGAACACCGTGCTGGATATGGGGGCCGGTTTTGACGAAATGCACGACCGCTCGCACGCCTGGCACCCGTCCGTGCCGCCGCACGCGCAGCGCAATCGCCTGCTGCTTAACGCCATCATGTCCGGTGGCGGCTTTGTGGGGATCAGCAGCGAATGGTGGCACTTCGAGCTGCCGAACGCGGCCAGCTATCCCTTGCTTGACGATCGTTTTGCCTGTTTCCCGTTGACGCACACCCCTCTTTAAAACTGGAGCACTGCCATGAAAACAACGCTTCTTACTACCCTGATCGCCGCCTCGCTGGCACTCAGCGCCCCGGTTGCGCTGGCTGCCGTCCCGAAAGATATGCTGGTGATCGGAAAAGCGGCCGACCCGCAAACGCTCGACCCGGCGGTGACCATTGATAACAACGACTGGACGGTGACTTACCCCGCCTATCAGCGTCTGGTGAAGTACAAGCCAGGCTCCACCGAGGTGGAGGGCGACCTGTCAACGGGCTGGAAAGCGTCAGAGGATCAGAAAGAGTGGACCTTTACCCTTACCGATAACGCAAAATTCGCCGATGGCACGCCGGTTACTGCCGAGGCGGTAAAACTCTCCTTTGAACGTCTGCTGAAGCTTAGCCAGGGGCCATCTGAAGCGTTCCCGAAAGATCTCAAAATTGATGCGGTCGATCCGCACACGGTGAAATTCACCCTCAGCCAGCCGTTTGCCCCGTTCCTCTACACCCTGGCCAACGACGGTGCGTCGATCGTTAACCCGGCGGTGCTAAAGGCGAACGCTGCCGATGATGCACGCGGTTATTTAGCGCAAAACACCGCCGGGTCCGGGCCATTCATGCTGAAAAGCTGGCAGAAAGGTCAGCAGCTGGTGCTCGTTCCGAACCCACACTGGGCGGGTGAGAAGCCGCACTTCAAGCGCGTTTCGGTGAAAATTATTGGTGAAAGCGCTTCACGCCGCCTGCAGCTTTCCCGTGGCGATCTGGATATCGCCGATTCACTGCCCGTCGATCAGCTTTCAGCCCTTAAGCAAGAAGGCAAAGTGGCAGTGGCGGAATATCCGTCCCTGCGCGTGACCTATCTTTATCTGAATAACAGCAAAGCCCCGCTCAATCAGGTGGATTTACGTCGGGCCGTCTCCTGGGCAACGGATTATCAGGGGATGGTGAAAGGCATCCTGAGTGACAATGGTAAACAGATGCGCGGCCCGATACCGGACGGCATGTGGGGGTTTGACGCCACGGCAATGCAGTACAGCTTTGACGAGGCCAAAGCCAAAGCCGCGCTGGAGAAAGTCAAAGACAAGCCGGCAAGCCTGACATTCCTCTATTCAGACAACGACCCCAACTGGGAACCGATCGCCCTGTCCACGCAGGCGAGCCTCGGCAAGATCGGCATCAACGTGAAGCTGGAAAAACTGGCTAACGCCACCATGCGCGATCGTGTCGGGAAAGGTGACTATGACATCGCTATTGGCAACTGGAGCCCGGACTTTGCCGACCCGTACATGTTCATGAACTACTGGTTTGAGTCGGACAAAAAAGGGTTGCCGGGTAACCGCTCGTTTTACGAGAACAAAGAGGTCGACGCCCTGCTGAAGGCGGCCCTGAAAACCACCGATCAGGCGGAGCGTACCCACGATTACCAGCAGGCGCAGAAGGTGGTGATCGACGAGGCGGCCTACGTGTATCTGTTCCAGAAGAACTACCAGCTGGCGATGAACAAAGAGGTGAAAGGCTTCACCTTTAATCCAATGCTGGAGCAGGTCTTTAACATTGCCACCATGAGTAAATAACGGTTCTCGCCGGGGGAAAGTGTATGACGTTCTGGAGCATTGTGCGCCAGCGCTGCTGGGGGTTAATCCTGGTGGTGGCCGGTGTCTGTATCATCACCTTTATTATTTCACACCTGATCCCCGGCGATCCGGCCCGCCTGCTGGCCGGAGACCGCGCCAGCGACGACATTGTGCAAGGCATCCGCCAGCAGCTGGGGCTGGATCAACCGCTGTATATCCAGTTTGGTCGCTATGTGGATGCGCTGGCCCATGGCGATTTAGGCACCTCTATCCGCACCGGACGTCCGGTCGCGGAAGATTTGAAGGCCTTTTTCCCGGCCACCCTGGAGCTGGCTTTTTGTTCCCTGCTGCTGGCGCTGGTTATCGGCGTGCCGCTGGGGATTTTATCGGCGGTCTACCGTGACCGCTGGCTGGATCATCTGGTGCGCTTAATGGCGATGACGGGCATTTCAACGCCCGCATTCTGGCTTGGGTTGGGAGTGATTGTCCTCTTCTACGGGCATCTGCAACTTCTGCCGGGAGGCGGAAGGCTTGACGACTGGCTCGATCCGCCGACGCGCGTTACCGGCTTTTATCTGGTGGATGCGCTGCTGGAAGGCAACGGGGAGGTCTTTTTCAATGCCCTGCAGCATCTGATTTTACCTTCGATGACGCTGGCATTTGTTCATCTCGGCATTGTGGCGCGTCAGGTTCGCTCGGCCATGCTGGAGCAGCTCAGTGAAGATTACATACGAACCGCACGCGCCAGCGGATTGCCCGGCTGGTACATCGTGCTGCGCTATGCCCTGCCCAATGCGATGATCCCGTCGATTACCGTGCTCGGACTGGCACTGGGCGATCTGCTGTATGGCGCAGTCCTCACCGAAACCGTCTTTGCCTGGCCGGGAATGGGCGCCTGGGTCGTCACCTCTATTCAGGCACTCGATTTCCCTGCCGTCATGGGCTTCGCGGTAGTGGTCTCACTGGCCTATGTGCTGGTTAATCTGGTGGTCGATCTGCTCTATCTGTGGGTTGACCCGCGAATCGGACGCGGAGGTGCCGAATGATGTTGACTCAGGAAACGCCCGTCCCGGTTAAAACAGCGAAAGCAGGCATCAACTGGGCAAAACTGTTCTGGATGCTGCGTAAAAGCCCCCTCACGCTGATTGGCGCCGCGATCATGATCCTGATGCTCCTGCTGATGGTGACATCACCGTGGATTGTGCCGCATGACCCCAATGCGCTGAATTTGACCGCGCGTCTGCAGGCTCCGTCTGCCGAACACTGGTTTGGCACCGATGAGGTTGGCCGCGATCTGTTCAGCCGGGTGCTCGCCGGCAGCCAGCAGTCGATCAGCGCGGGGCTGGCCGTCGTGGTGATTGCGGGCGGTATTGGCTCGCTTCTGGGCTGTTTGTCTGGCGTGCTGGGCGGGCGCGGCGACGCCATTATTATGCGCATTATGGACGTTATGCTCTCCATTCCCTCGCTGGTGCTGACCATGGCACTGGCAGCGGCGCTGGGGCCGAGCCTGTTTAACGCAATGCTCGCCATCGCGATTGTACGTATCCCGTTTTACGTGCGTCTGGCACGCGGGCAAACCCTTGTCGTGCGCCAGTTTACCTATGTTCAGGCGGCCCGCACCTTCGGCGCATCACGCTGGCATTTAATCAGCTGGCATATTCTGCGCAACGCCCTCCCGCCGCTGATTGTGCAGGCTTCGCTGGATATTGGCAGCGCCATTCTGATGGCCGCCACGCTGGGCTTTATCGGTCTGGGCGCACAGCAACCCACCGCCGAATGGGGCGCGATGGTTGCCGTAGGGCGCAACTATGTACTCGACCAGTGGTGGTATTGCGCTTTTCCTGGCGCGGCCATTTTGATTACCGCCGTGGGCTTTAATCTTTTTGGTGACGGCATCCGCGACCTGCTGGATCCGAAATCAGGAGGGAAACAGTCATGACCGACTCGGTTTTAACCATCGAGGATTTACATCTGAGTTTCCCGATATACTGCGGTGAGGTTCATGCGCTGAACCACGTCTCGCTGGAGATTAAACGGGGCGAAATTGTCGGCGTAGTGGGCGAGTCGGGGTCGGGGAAGTCGGTTACCGCCATGCTCGCTATGCGCCTGTTGCCGGAAGGCAGCTACCGAATTCATCACGGTCAGGTGACATTGCTGGGAGAAGATGTTCTGACCGCATCGGAAAAACAGCTTCGCCAGTGGCGCGGGGCAAAAGTGGCGATGATTTTTCAGGAGCCCATGACCGCCCTGAACCCAACGCGGCGGATTGGTAAGCAAATGGTGGAGGTGATCCGCCAGCATCAGCCGCTCGACCGTCGCGCGGCGCAGCAAAAAGCGATTGCCCTGCTGGAGGAGATGCAAATCCCGGACGCGAAAGCGGTGATGGCGCGTTATCCGTTTGAACTCTCCGGCGGCATGCGTCAGCGGGTGATGATCGCCCTTGCCTTCTCCTGCGAGCCTGAACTTATCATCGCCGACGAGCCGACCACGGCGCTGGATGTGACCGTGCAGCTGCAGGTACTGCGTCTGCTGAAGCACAAGGCGCGGGCCAGCGGAACCTCGGTGCTGTTTATCAGCCACGATATGGCCGTGGTTTCCCAGCTCTGTGACCGGATGTATGTGATGTACGCGGGAAGCGTAATTGAGAGCGGTGCCACGCAAACGCTGATCCACCATCCCGTTCATCCCTACTCCATCGGCCTGTTGCAATGTGCGCCTGAAAACGGTGCGCCGCGCGAGTTGCTTCCGGCCATTCCCGGCACGGTGCCTAATCTCAGCCAGCGTCCACAAGGTTGCGCGTTCCGCGAGCGCTGCTTTGCCGCCGGGACGAAATGCGGTGAGGCACCGCGCCTGCTTCCCAATGGTGCAGAGGGCCAGATGGCTGCCTGCTGGTACCCGCAACGGGAGAAACACCATGTCTGACATTTTGCTTGAACTGGATAGCGTGCATGTCAACTTTCCCGCGCGCAAAAACTGGCTGGGCCGCGTCACGGAACAGGTGCATGCCCTCAATGGGCTGGACCTGCAGATCCGTCGCGGCGAAACGCTGGGCATTGTTGGGGAATCCGGCTGCGGGAAAAGCACGCTGGCACAGCTATTGATGGGCATGCTCAGGCCCAGCACCGGCGACTATCAGCGGACGCATCACGCGGGCGGCATGCAGATGGTTTTTCAGGACCCGCTCTCCTCCCTCGACCCGCGGCTGCCGGTGTGGCGCATCATCACCGAGCCGGTGTGGGTGCAAAAACGCAGCAGTGAACGCGAACGGCGCCAGCTGGCAGAGACGCTGGCGATGCAGGTGGGTATTCGTGCGGAATACCTTGACCGGTTACCGCATGCCTTTTCAGGCGGGCAGCGCCAGCGCATTGCTATCGCCCGGGCGCTGTCGTCCAATCCAGATATCATCGTGCTCGACGAACCCACCAGCGCGCTGGATATTTCCGTGCAGGCGCAAATCCTCAACCTGCTGGTAAAACTGCAGCAGGAACGGAATCTCACCTATGTGTTGATCTCACATAACGTCTCGGTAGTCAGACACATGAGCGATCGTGTGGCGGTGATGTATCTGGGCCAGATCGTGGAACTGGGAACCACCGATCAGGTGCTTGTCAGGCCGCGCCATCCCTACACCCGGCTGCTGCTTGATTCCGTTCCCAGAACCGGTGAACCGCTGGATGAAAACCTGGCGCTGCGTAAAACAGAGCTTCCTGGCAATCGTCACCTTCCCACCGGCTGTTTTTTCCGGGATCGCTGTCCGCAGGCAGCGCAAGGGTGCGAGCGCCCGCAGTCGCTACAGCCTTCAGTTGAGGGCTGTAGCGTGCGCTGCTGGCGCAATCTGAGCGAGTAGCCACGCAGGGTGGCGCTGTTTCACGTTTAAATTTGCGCCATTCCACCGTCGACAAACAGTTCGGTGGCGTTGATAAAGCTTGCTGCATCTGAGGCCAGAAACGCCACCGCTTTCCCCACTTCCCCCGGCGCGCCTAAGCGTCCCAGCGGCACCTGGGCGGCCAGCGCGTCATACAGCCCCTGACGATGTTCTTCCGGTACCAGGTCACCCAGCCCTGGGGTTTTGATGGGCCCCGGGCTCACCACGTTGACGCGAATACCGCGCCCCTGCAAATCCAGCGCCCACGAACGAGCAAAGTTGCGCACGGCGGCTTTACTGGCACTGTATACGCTAAAGTTTGCGGTTCCTTTAATGGACACCGTGGATCCGGTCAGAATGATCGACGATCCGGCAGATAACAGCGGTAACGCTTTTTGCACGGTGAACAGTACACCGCGAACGTTGGTTGCAAAGATGCGATCAAACTGCTCTTCAGTGATAGCGCCTAACGGCAGCATGTCGCCACCCCCCGCATTGGCGAACAGAATATCCAGACGCCCTTCGTCTTTTGCAATCTGCGCATAGACTTTATCGAGGTCGGAAAGTTGAGAGACGTCCGCACGGATGCCGACCGCCGCGGTGGCAATTTGTGCAACGGCAGCGTCCAGCTCCGCCTGACGACGTCCGGTGATATAAACCTTCGCGCCCTGGGCCGCCAGTTCCTGCGCGGTGGCGAGACCGATACCTGTGCTACCGCCCGTAACCAGGGCAATTTTACCTGCGAGAGACGTATTCATGTTATTCACCTTTAATCATGTTTTCAGGATGCCCGCAAAAACGGCTGAAGAGGTTTTCGCTTGCGTTGAATAAACTCTATCGGTTGCAGGATTAATGAAAAACGGGCAAAAATGAAAATCACTATTCACAGGTGGAAATAATCCGGAGTACGAATGGACCAGCTCATGGCAATGCGCGCATTTACACGGGTGGTGGAAACCGGAAGTTTTACGCGTGCGGCTGATTCTCTGAATATGCCTATCGCCACCCTGAGCAAGCTGGTGAAATCGCTCGAAGCGCACCTGGAGATCCGGCTTTTACATCGCACGACACGACGGGTAGTCACCACACCGGAAGGTGCCGGGTACTATGAAAAAGCGCTCAGGGTGCTGATTGATATTGAAGATATCGATACGTCGTTTCGCGTTTCTCGCGCGACGCCGAAAGGCCATCTGCGGGTGGATGTGGGCGGTTCAACCGCGCGCGACGTGCTGATCCCCCTACTCCCGGAATTTATGCAGCGTTATCCGGAAATACGCATCGATCTTGGCGTGGCCGACCGGCCCGTGGATTTGATCAGCGGTAACGTTGACTGCGTGATCCGCGGCGGCCCTCTGGACGACTCCTCCCTTATTGCCCGTCATCTGGGCGACGCTGAAATGGTCACCTGCGCGACGTCCGATTATTTAAAACATCATGGCGTACCGGCCTATCCGCGGGAGCTGTGCAATGGCCATAAGCTGATTAGCTACCTTTCTCCCGTCACCGGTCGGGCGTTCCCGTTTCGCTTCAGGGAAAAGGGAGAAAGGCTGG
This sequence comes from Enterobacter sp. BNK-18, assembly GCF_047456135.1. Taxonomy (NCBI): domain Bacteria; kingdom Pseudomonadati; phylum Pseudomonadota; class Gammaproteobacteria; order Enterobacterales; family Enterobacteriaceae; genus Enterobacter; species Enterobacter sp. BNK-18. The sequence continues at coordinate 1,515,435 of NZ_CP179899.1, forward strand.
AGATAAGTATTCCGCACTTCCTTGGTGTCAATGAAAGCAACGCTCATCTGGCGGCGGCGGTGGCAGGTTTAGGTATTATTCAGACATTTCAATATTCGGCAAAAAGGCATTTACAGGCGGGGACGTTAACTGAAATTCTTAGCGACTGGCGACCTGACGCTTATCCGTTTCATGTGGTTTATCCGCAGAACCGGCATCTGACACATCGACTGAGAGTGTTTATCGCCTGGCTGGCAGAGGTGTTTCCTGCCGCGCTGAAGGGATAGCCGGAGCAAAATACGGATAAACTTTATAATCCATGAAAATCCGGTGCTAATGCATTTATTTCTATCCTTTAATTCAGCGTTTTTTATTGACCTGGTGCGGATAATGGGTTGATATCTACCCAAAAATCAAACTTTAAGGATGACGTTATGGCTGTATTGCCACAAATGCCGAGTGGAGGCACAAGGTTAATTGATAGCAATATGCGTGAAGCTAGCACGCATGGCGCAGGGCGGAATATGGCGCTACCGCAAACCTATTACTGGTTCTATCAACAGGTCAAAAATCGTGGCCCGTGGGATTACAAACAGCAACGCCGTGACCTGGCTAATTTTGGTAATTTTAATTATGGAGCCACCGGGTTTGCAGCAGGGATACCAGAAGCAACCTTGTATATGGGCGCGGGTTTTGCACAAAGCCGGGCAGGAACGTCGAAGCCGCAATGGGGAACATGGTACGGTGAGTTACCTTATGGGGATGACCCTCATGACCAGTTTTGGATTAAACAGGGAATAGATTATGCCAAACAGCACGGTTATTAAGTGGCTGCACAGAGCGCTAACTGCCGCGCTGCTGGTTTTTGTAGGGTTTCAGTATTTTGCAAACCAGCCACCGGATGATGACCTTTACTCACAACAACAAATTACACCCGAGGTCTATTTGTACGTTACAAAGTACAAAGGCGGTGGTGCGACGGTTTCAGATGTTTATCGCTATTACCTGGACACAAAACTGCAGGGTAATCTGTTGAAGCACCTGAAGAAACGCTCACCCTTTATGGTAGCTGACACTGGCGACGCCAAAATCTCTGGCTACGGCTCTCACGTCAATGTAAACCTCACCGGGCGTGTTTATTCGTTTACGAATTCAGATCTCTTTTACGCAGGTAATGTGGCCATCATGCCCATTATCAGCCTTAACGCAACCGGCACGCGTTAAGATTCCTTTTGCTACCCACAAATACACCTATCCTCATGCGCACAGCTGCGCGCATGAGGGCTTTTAATGAGCTTTGGTTTAATTGAGCGTGTAATCCAGCGTGATTTCCGCGTTCAGCAGCTGTGAAACCGGGCAGCCGGCTTTCGCTTTCTGAATAACGCCATCGAACTGCTGAGGGTCAATGCCAGGGACAGTAACCTTGCTCTGCAGTGCGACCTTCGTAATGGCGAAACCGCCCTCTTTTTTATCCAGTGACACGTCGGCGGTGGTATCAATGGAATCGGCGGTGTAGCCTGCTTCACCCAGCATCAGCGACAGTGCCATCGAAAAACAGGCTGCGTGTGCGGCACCAATCAGTTCTTCCGGGTTGGTCCCTTTTTCGCCTTCAAAACGGGTGTTGAAGCCGTAAGGCTGTTGATTGAGAACGCCGCTCTCGGTAGAAACAGTTCCTTTTCCGCGTTTAATATCGCCAGACCAGTGTGCTGAACCGTGCTTATGAATTGTCATTCTTGCTCTCCTTTTGGCTTACAAAGGGTTAAGTATAGACCAGAGATCTGACGCGTCCTGGAACACAGAGTATTCTGGTTGGCGTTGATGCGATACATCACTTCGAACCATCAAAAGGGAAAGGCCTATGATGCTAAACACCAGGATTGTCGTGGCACTGACCACGCTCGCCGTGACGTTCCCCCTCTTTGCCAGCACGCCGGAGAATTTTATCTATACCAGCTCGGGCGACCTTGATGCCGCCGCCGCGCTTATCACCCGTCGTGATATCGGTGGCGCGCAGATCGTTTATAACTGGCGTGCACTGGAGCCTGAGAAAAACAGATATGACTTCTCATCCATAGAGCGAGATCTGGCGCGCCTGAAGGCCAGCAATAAAAAGCTGTTTATTCAAATTCAGGATCGCTTCTTCGAAAAAGATGCCCGGTATGTCCCTGATTATCTGATGGCAGACACGAAGTACAGCGGCGGTATTTCTCCGCAGTTTGACAACCCTGGTGAAGGGAAACCAACAGGTTCAGGCTGGGTAGCCCGGCAGTGGGATCCTGCCGTGCGTGAACGGTATCAGGCCTTACTGGCAGCCCTGGCGAAGCGTTTTGATGGCCAGGTTTATGGTGTGAACTTACCGGAAACCGCGATTGACCTTGATGAGAAAAAGCCGCCGACAGGATTTTCGTGCGACAACTATTTTGCCGGAGAAATGGAAAACCTCGCCTTTGCGCGAAAGGTTTTCACGCAATCCCATGTCGTACAATATGTGAACTTCTGGCCGTGTGAATGGAACAATGACCATAATTACATGGGGCGGCTGTTTGAATACGCCAGTGCCCATAATATCGGGCTTGGCGGACCGGATATTGTTCCCAACCGCAAGGCGCAAATGAAAAACGCCTATCCGTTCTTTAACCAGTATAAAAACAAACTGCCGCTGGTCGCCATGGCCGTTCAGGAGCCCACGCTCACCTACCGAAACCCGGCTACCGGCAAGCCCTTCACCAAAGATGAATTTGTTCAGTTCGCAGAAGCGTATCTCGGCGCAGATATTATTTTCTGGAGCACGACGTCGCCCTGGCTGACGACGAAATAAGCCACAGGCTCACTGCGCGGGCATCAGTTCAGATGCCCTGCAATTTCATCAAGAAAGACGCGCAGGGCCGCAGGCTGATATTCCCGCGACTGGTAAATCCCGTGAATGGCGAGCGGCTTAGGCACTAAGTCTGTGAGCACCGGGACCAGCAGTCCTTGCTCGAGCGCCCCTTGCGCTTCGTGTTCGGGCAGCATTGCAATACCGCAATGTTTAACCGCCGCGTCCATCAACAACGACGAGATGCTGGCGCTAAGATTGCCGCTCACCGCGACGCTCACGCTTTCGCCTCCCAGCGTTATAAAATGCCAAGACTGACCCGCGAAGAAGCTGTAATGCAGACAATTGTGCTGCACCAAATCCTCAGGCGTCACGGGCGTGCCGTGCTGCGCAAGATAGTCCGGCGAGGCGCAAAGCACCGAACGGCACTCACCCAGCCTGCGGGCAATCATCCCCGGCTCCGGGTTATCGGTAATTCGCACGGCTACGTCAATACGCTCGCCCACCAGACTCACGGGATGGTTATTCACATCCAGTTCAATTCTGAGCTGCGGATAACGCGCCAGCAGCCCGGGCAGTACCGGCGCAATCATGTGTATGGCGGTAAAGTGCGCGCAGGCTACCCGTAAGGTGCCGGAAGGTAAATCTTTCTCCGACTGACCTTCAATCTCCTGCGACAGTTGCGAAAGGGTACGCGTTTTCTGCAGTACCTTTTCCCCTGCTGCGGTCAGCGTCAGCTTGCGCGTTGAGCGGTTCACCAGCCGGGTCCCCGCCCACTTCTCCATCTGCTCAAGATAACGGCTTACCATGGGCCGGGAAATGCCCAGCGCACGGGCTGCGGCACTCAAACTTCCCAGCTCGCAAATCCGGTTATAGACCTGTGCGGCAATAACGCGATCCATATAACGCTCCATTTGCTCGATTTATGAAACTAAGCATGTCTTGTTTCAGGAATTCTGGCAAATGTAGAGTTCGGTACAATAGGGTCTTTCCTGATAAAAAGAGACATGATGATGAAGCTCACTCGCCTTGCACTGCTATGCACCCTCTTCACGCCGGCGGTCTTTGCCGCACCGTTGACCATTGATACCTGGAACCCGCAGGAGAAAGGCATCTTTGCGGTCTCGTCGACGCTGGTGTCTGGCCCGAAAGAGGCCGTCCTGTTTGACGCGCAGTTCAGCGTGAAAGACGGTGAAGCACTGGTGGAGAAAATTCGCCGCAGTGGTAAAACCCTGAACAAGATTGTGATCACCTCCGGCGATCCGGACTTCTACTTTGGTCTGCAACCGCTGGTTAAAGCATTCCCGAATGCGAAAGTCGTGGCGACTCAGCAGGTGGTTGACCATATCAAGGCCACCAAAGATGCCAAGCTGGCCTTCTGGGGCCCACAGATGAAAGACGGCGCGCCAACAACGCTGATCGTTCCCCAGGTGCTGACCTCCACCACGTTTATGGTTGATGGTGAGAAAATCGATATTGAACAGCCAGACAGCTACGCGGCCTATGTCTGGATCCCGTCAGCGAAGACGATTCTTGGCGGCACGGGCGTTTCATGGGGCATCCATCTGTGGACGGCCGATACCCAGACCCGGGCGCGTCGCCAGCAGTGGCAGGACACGCTGGAAAACATGGCGGCGCACAAACCTGAGCGCGTGATCCCGGGTCACTATCTGGGGACGCCACCGTCAGGTACCGGCGCTATCGATTTTACCCGTGAATATCTGCAGCGGTTCGAGCAGACGCTGGCTAATCACAAAGATTCTGCTGGCGTCATTAGCGCCATGAAAAAAGCGTATCCGGGCCTGGCCGAAGAGAGCTCGCTGGAATTAAGTGCGAAAGTGAATACCGGCGAAATGAAATGGTAAATTAATCTCTGCTCCTGCTATTTTCTCGGATAGCAGGAGCAGCATCAAAATATCCCCCCTCGTCCCCTGTTATTATTCCTCCATTTCTAAAAGTGTCTAAAAGCATGCACTTATGTAATTTTTATTTCTAAGATGAATCTTAGACACAGCAAGGGAAATATTTGCCATTCTGTTTGTGAATTACATTTTTTGCGAGCCGTACCATTACACAGACAACGACACGGAGGCAGCATGTTTACTTATTACCCGGCAAATACTGCAGCAGCACAACCTGAACTCGTTAACGCAATCGCACAAGGTCTTCACGCCGAACACGGTGCTGTGACTGAAGATGACATTTTGATGGAACTGACCAAATGGGTGGAATCCACAGACAATGACATCCTCAGTGACATCTACCAACAGACCATTAACTACGTGGTCAGTGGACAGAATGCCTCTTTGTAAAAACCTGCTAAGCTGGATCTGCAACCTAAGGGGTTACATTTCGTTTGCGTAAGCAAACTTGTCCTTAAAACTATCAACAGGATTGAGGAGTAAAGATGAAATCGAACCGTCAGGCACGCCATATTCTGGGACTGAACTACAAGCTTTCTAACCAACGTAAAGTGGTGATTGAGGGCGACAGTGAAACGCAAGTCACCCATGCCACCGGCAGAAAACGCCACGCTGGCAAGTAAGTTCCAGTAAGAGATCCTGAACACCATCGGCAAAACCGATGGTGTTTTTGTTTATGTGTTGCGGTAATTAACATTTAGCTCCTTTATAATACCGCCTGACCGCACCCCACCGCACAGGCCAGAAAGATGACAAACAGCAGTGTCAGGGACGGATCTTCAAAAAAAGAGTGAGTGACATGGACAACAAACTGAAAAAACATCGTTCCTTATATATCCCTTATGCCGGTCCGGTTTTACTGGAATTCCCCCTGCTCAACAAAGGTAGCGCCTTCAGCATGGAAGAGCGCAGCAGCTTCAACCTGCTTGGTCTGCTGCCCGAAGTGGTGGAAACCATTGAAGAACAGGCTGAACGTGCGTGGATCCAGTATCAGGGTTTCAAGACTGAAATCGATAAGCACATCTACCTGCGTAACATTCAGGACACCAATGAAACCCTCTTCTATCGCCTGGTTCAGAACCACCTCGAAGAGATGATGCCGGTGATCTACACCCCAACGGTGGGTGCGGCCTGTGAACGTTTCTCTGAGATCTACCGTCGCTCCCGCGGCGTATTCATCTCTTATCAGAACCGTCACAATATGGACGATATTCTGCAGAACGTGCCGAACCACAACATCAAGGTCATTGTTGTGACTGACGGGGAACGTATTCTCGGCCTCGGGGATCAGGGCATTGGCGGAATGGGGATCCCAATCGGTAAGCTCTCCCTGTACACCGCCTGTGGGGGTATCAGCCCGGCGTACACCCTGCCGGTAGTGCTGGATGTGGGTACCAACAACCAGCAGCTGCTCAACGATCCGCTGTACATGGGCTGGCGTCATCCGCGCATTACCGACGATGAGTATTATCAGTTTGTTGATGATTTTATCCAGGCCGTTAAGGCACGCTGGCCGAACGTGCTGCTGCAGTTTGAAGACTTTGCGCAGAAGAACGCCATGCCGCTGCTGAATCGCTACCGCGATGACATCTGCTCATTCAACGACGACATTCAGGGCACCGCCGCCGTGACCGTTGGGACGCTGATCGCCGCCAGCCGTGCGGCAGGCAGCCAGTTGAGCTACCAGAAAATCGTCTTCCTGGGCGCAGGCTCTGCGGGCTGCGGTATTGCCGAGCAGATTATTGCTCAGACGCAGCGCGAGGGCTTGAGTGAAGAACTGGCCCGTTCCCGTGTCTATATGGTTGACCGTTTCGGCCTGCTGACCGACGGTATGCCTAACCTCCTGCCGTTCCAGACCCGACTGGTTCAGAAACGTGAGAACCTGAAAAACTGGGATACCGACAACGAGGTGCTCTCCCTGCTGGACGTGGTGCGCAACGTGAAGCCGGACATTCTTATCGGCGTTTCCGGGCAAACCGGTCTCTTCACCGAAGAGATTATTCGCGAAATGCACAAACACTGTGAACGCCCTATCGTGATGCCGCTCTCTAACCCGACTTCCCGTGTAGAAGCAACGCCGCAGGACATCATCGCCTGGACCGAAGGTAACGCACTGGTGGCAACCGGCAGTCCGTTCGACCCGGTGGTGTGGAAGGATAAAACCTATCCGATCGCGCAGTGCAACAACTCCTACATCTTCCCGGGGATTGGTCTGGGGGTTATCGCGTCCGGTGCGTCACGCATTACCGATGAAATGCTGATGTCAGCCAGCGAAACCCTGGCGAAACACTCACCGCTGGTGAATAACGGTGAAGGCCTGGTGTTGCCAGAGCTGAAAGACATTCATAAAGTGTCCCGTGCGATCGCTTTCGCAGTAGGAAAAATGGCACAGCAGCAAGGCGTGGCGGTGAAAACCTCCGCCGATGCGCTGCAGCAGGCCATTGACGACAACTTCTGGATGCCGGAATACCGCAGCTATCGCAGAACGTCTATCTAAAGAACAGGCCGGGTAAGGCAATCATGCCTCCCGGCCTGCCATTCTGCCCGCGCTTGCCGGGCCGTAAAATCCCCGCTACACTGCCTTCATCCATTAACCTACTGAATATATAAGGAGGCCAATTATGCTGTACTGTGAAATTTTCAATGTTTCACATACATTTGGTGATCGCACCAGCTCAAGCGTTATCGGTATCGTGCTGCGATAACTTCTGCTTGAGCGAAGACACCAACCCCTGAAATCCCTTCTCTCGGGCTTACTGAGTTATCGTCAGCGATGTTTGACGAGGCATAAACATGCCTGAAACTCTTGGGTAAGCAACAATGAGCACTTTACTCACTGCACAATCTCTACGTGTTGATACGGCGTTTGGTACGCTCTTCGACTCTCTCTCCTTTACGCTGAAAAAAGGCGATCGCATCGGTCTGCTGGGCGACAACGGCTGCGGTAAAAGTACGCTGCTGAAGGTGCTGGACGGTACGGACACGCCTGCCGCCGGAACGGTCGCGCTGGCCGGGCACTGCATCATGGCGCGCGTAGAACAACATCTCCCGGACGGGATTTATCCCCTGAGCATGCTGGATGCCGTGCTGGCACAACTGCCTGCGGCTGAACGCGAGAGCCTGCGCTGGAAAGCGGAAACGCTGCTGGCGAGTATGGGCTTTACGCCGCAGGACTGGACATTAACCTCGGCAACGTTGAGCGGCGGGCAACATACGCGTCTGCTGCTGGCGCGGGCTTTGATTAATGCGCCGGACCTGCTGCTGCTGGATGAACCGAGTAACCACCTCGATTTACCCACCATGCTCTGGCTGGAGCAGTTTTTACAGGCCTGGTCAGGCAGCTTTGTGCTGGTTTCACATGACAGGCAGCTGCTGGATGCCGTGACCAACGGCAGCTGGATCCTGCGCGATAAGATGCTGCATTACTTTGCCCTTCCCTGCACCGCCGCACGCAAAGCGCTGGATGCGAAAGACGAAAGTGATGCGCAGCGCCACAAGGCAGAACAAAAGGAGATCGACCGCGTCGCGGCCAGCGCAAAAAGACTGGCGACCTGGGGCAAAGTCTACGACAACGAAGACCTGGCCCGCAAAGCGAAACAGATGGAAAAGCAGGTTGAACGGCTGAAAGAGAGCCAGACGGAGGTCACGGCGGGAAGTCAGTGGACATTAACCCTGCGCGGCGACGCGCTGCGGGCCGACCGTCTGCTGGAGCTTGAAAACCTCGCGGTGCCGCCGGCGCCCGGACTGCCTGCGCTGTTTAACATTGACATCGCGCGTCTCAAAAGCGGCGATCGCGTGGCCATCGTTGGACGTAACGGCTGCGGTAAATCATCCCTGATGAAGCTGATCTGGCGGCATTTTCGCGGCGAGCAGGCTGACGATGGGCTGAAACTCCATCCACGCGTATCGCCTGGCTATTATGATCAGACGCTGAACCAGCTCCCGGACGATGCATCGCTGTTTGACGCACTGGAGCCGTTTGCACCCGATCCGCAGAATCGCAAGATGGCCCTGATCGGTGCCGGCTTTGCGTGGCCACGTCACGGTCAGAAAGTCATGACGCTCAGCGGTGGAGAACGCTCTCGCCTACTGTTTGTTGGCCTGACGTTAGCGCGTTATAGCCTGCTGATGCTGGATGAACCGACCAACCATCTGGACATGGAAGGCAAAGAGGCGCTGACAGAAACCCTGCAGCAATTTGAAGGTGGCGTGCTGCTGGTCAGCCATGACCGTCAATTAATCAGCCAAAGCTGCAACCGTTTCTGGCTGATTGAGGACGGCAGGTTGAGTGAATGGCATGACGCCGAAGCGGTCTTTGAACGGCTGCGTGAAAGTGCAGGCCTGATAACATCGCCGTGTTCACCGAAACAACAGCACGATCGCCCTTCGCAGTTTGACGACCTGCTTGAACGGCTGATCGCGCTGGAGACATTGCTGGAGGAAGACCTGGCCCGCAAACCGAAGCACCAGAAGCCGCAGTTGCAGGCGCAATGGCGCCAGGAGATTGAGGCGATAGAAGCAAAACTGTAAGTCCGCGCCCGGCGAGCGTCTCGCCGGGTCGCTCTGCCTCTGAACGCCCCCCCTGATTATTAGAGGATCGCTGTATTCTTAATCCGAAATCGAATCAAATGATGACATTATGTTGCTGCCACCTTGCATTAACGCGCCTAAGTATTAATCCTTAAGAAGTAGTACACCTGCTATGCAGAATCTCATCATGAACAAGGAGAAACATATGAAGGCTGCTGTTGTCACTCAGGATCATCAGGTCAATGTCACCGAAAAATCATTACGTCCGCTTAAGCATGGAGAAGCCCTGCTGAAGATGGAATGCTGCGGCGTATGTCATACCGATCTTCACGTGAAGAACGGTGATTTCGGCGATAAGACCGGGGTGATCCTGGGTCACGAAGGAATAGGGATCGTTAAAGAGATTGGCCCAGGCGTCAACTCGCTGAAAATTGGCGACCGTGCGAGCGTGGCATGGTTTTTTGAAGGCTGTGGACACTGCGAATACTGTAATACCGGCAACGAAACCCTGTGCCGCGATGTGAAAAACGCGGGTTATTCCGTTGACGGTGGGATGGCTGAAGAGTGCATCGTGACCGCCGATTATGCGGTAAAAGTGCCGGACGGTCTGGATTCCGCAGCGGCGAGCAGCATCACCTGCGCGGGGGTCACCACCTACAAAGCGGTAAAAGTGTCCCACATTAAGCCGGGCCAGTGGATTGCGATTTACGGTCTTGGTGGTCTGGGTAACCTTGCGCTGCAGTACGCTAAAAACGTATTCAACGCCAAGGTCATCGCCATTGATGTGAACGATGAACAGCTGAAACTGGCCGCGAGCATGGGGGCAGATTTAACCATTAACTCTCGCAGCGAAGATGCAGCGAAAATTGTTCAGGAGAAAACCGGAGGCGCACATGCCGCGGTGGTAACTGCCGTGGCAAAAGCAGCCTTCAACTCAGCGGTGGATGCCGTGCGTGCCGGTGGCCGCGTGGTCGCCGTGGGCCTGCCGCCGGAAGCGATGAGCCTGGATATTCCGCGCCTGGTCCTGGACGGCATTCAGGTCGTCGGTTCGCTGGTGGGAACCCGTCAGGACCTGATGGAGGCATTCCAGTTTGCAGCAGAGGGCAAAGTGGTGCCAAAAGTGACAATGCGTCCGCTGGAAGATATCAATGCCATCTTTAAAGAGATGGAGCAGGGTCAAATCCGCGGTCGTATGGTGATTGATTTACGCTCTTAATCGCCGGTTGCCGGGGGGCGGTTTTGCCTTACCCGGCATTTCACTACGACGATCGCCGGTCAGAAATCCACTCCTGAACCTCAATCTGAAAGGTATCCGGCGCTTTGCGGTACATCTTGCGCGCCAGATCGAGAATGGTATGTCGCGCTAACTCCTCTTCCATGCGTTGCTGTGCGCTGTCCATGACCGAACGTACGCCACACGGGCCATTGCACACCCAGGCAGGAGGCGTTTCATTAAACACCGCCAGCCGCTGACGCACCTCGCGACACTCAAACATGTTCTTCTCACCGTCAATGGCGTGCGCCACATCCAGTACGGTGATCAACTCCGCCGGGCGCGCCAGTTTAAACCCGCCGCCCTTACCTTCCGTGCTGCTCACCAGCCCGGCACGTGACAAACGGGTGAAGATTTTTCCCAGGTAATCATACGGCACCCCCTGCAAGGCGGCCATTTCCCGGACGCTCATCTCACGCTCATTGCCTTTTGCATCCACCATGCACATCAGGCTGTGAATGCCGTATTCCACACCGGAACTGTAAAACGCCATGGTTAACTCCGAAGTTATTTATCTGGGTCATTATAACGGCGTTATTGCCCACAATCACAACTACCCTCCCCTTTTTCATTAACATGCTGATTTTATGCAGCATTAAAATTTAACTCAGAAAGAAGTTGTCGCAGTTAACTGCGACAAGTATAGTTGCAGTTATGTCAGGTATACAGCGTGATGATCAAAAGGATCGAAGATGAAAAAGCAGATTTTAATTGTGGGCAGTGGTTTTTCCGGCATGTGGGCTGCCGTCAGTGCCGCGCGTCTGAATGCGCTGGAGGGCAATAACAGCCTAAAGATCGCCGTGCTGGCACCCGCCCCTGAGTTGCGTGTTCGCCCGCGCTTCTATGAAGAGAACGTGACGTCGCTGGTCTCGCCGCTGACCGGACTGTTCGCTGAACTGGGTATTGATTTTATCGCCGGTAAAGCAAAATCCATTGATATAAAAGGGAAAAGTGTTTCCTATCGTGATGCGAATGGCGTAACTGCCGCAGTGAGTTACGAGCGGTTAGTGCTGGCCACCGGCAGTCAGAGCAAGCGTCCACCGATTGCCGGGCTGGCTGAGTACGCCTTTGATATCGATCAGCTTGAATCCGCACAGACCTTTGAGCAGCATCTTGACTCCCTGGTCTCGCGCCCTTCCACCGCTGCGCGCAATACCGTGGTTGTCTGTGGCGGCGGTTTTACCGGCATTGAACTGGCAACCGAGCTTCCTGCCCGACTGCGCGCTCGCTTCGGCGATGATACGGCGACAAGAGTTATCGTAGTTGAAAGAGGTCATGTCATTGGCGGACGGTACAGTGAAGCATTGCGTAACACCATTAAAGACGCGAGCCAGGAACTGGGGATTGAGTGGCGTCTGAACAGTGAAATTGAGGCCATCGATGCGAACGGCGTAACGCTGAAAAACGGCGAACGTATCCCCGCTGCCACCGTAGTCTGGACAGCAGGCGTTGAAGCAAACCCGCTTGGACAACAGATTAACGGCGAACGCGATAACCAGGGGCGTTTGAAAGTGACAGAAACGCTGCAGGTTCCGGCTCATCCGGACGTGTACGCGACGGGAGATATGGCCTACGCCAGAACGGACGAGATGGGGAACACGGCGCTAATGACCTGCCAGCACGCGATCCAGTTGGGTAAATTTGCCGGCCACAACGCGGCAGCCAGCCTGTTGAATAGCACGCCTTATCCTTACCGCCAGGTTAACTACGTGACCTGTCTGGACCTGGGTGCCTGGGGTGCCGTTTACACTGAAGGGTGGGACCAGGCCGTCAAATCGGTGCGTGATGACGCAAAGAAAATCAAAATCGCCATCACCAATGAACTTATCTGCCCGCCAGCAGCGGACAAAGCCGTGGCGTTTGCCGCTGCCGATCCGTTGGCGAAATTTGTCTAGCGCCCTTCTACCGCGCCTTACCGGCGCGGTTCAACGTGCGGAAGCGAACGAACCGGCGTCTGCCTTTCTGGCCCGAAGATGTGCGTAGACCAGCAGTGAACTCATGGCTGAGAATGAGAGCACAGCCGCTGGCAGCGTGACATAGCTCCAGCTAAAGCCAAGCGTGATCATCATCCCGCCAAAATACGCCCCTATCGCACTGCCGAGGTTAAATGCCATCTGCCCGCCTGCGGCACCCAGCATCTCACCGCCCTTCGCATTTTGCAGGAGAAGGATCTGCAGCGGCGCAGAGAGTGCAAACAGCCCGGCACAGCAGATAAAGCCCATCACCAGCGACGCCGTTTTATGTTCCCCAAAGGCGAATAGCAACAGCAGTGACGCGACAATGACCATGTCGGTGGTGGCGGCAATACGCAGCGGACTGAAGCGACCCGATAATTTCCCGCTCAGGAGATTACCTAACACCATACCCAGCCCCATCAGCATCATGATGACCGTCATGACGCCTTCGGAGAAGCCAGAGACGTTGACCATAAACGGTTTGACGAAGCTGAACCACGCAAACACACCAGCATTACCAAACATGGTGGCGGCAAAAATCAGCCACGGCTCCGGTTTTTTCAGAAAGGAAAATTGCGCGGTCAATTTGATTTCGGAGCGATCATGGATGTGCGGCACCCAGACCAGTACCGAGATGATCACCAGAGCATCAAACAGGGCAATCAGGAAAAAGGTATAGCGCCAGCTGAATTCATGACCCAGCCAGGTGCCCAGCGGTACGCCCACCAGATTGGCAACCGTCATGCCGGCTATCATGCCCGCCACGGCGACCGTCACCTTCCCCGGAGGCGCAATTCTCGAGAGAATAATCGCCCCGACGCCAAAAATGGCGCCGTGCGGAAAACCGGAAATCAGCCGCCCTATCGCTAGCCAGGCATACGACGTTGAAAAGGTAAAAATCGCATTACCGACGGCACACAGCACCACCAGAAACAACAGCGTGGATTTTAACGAAAATTTGCCTGAGAACAGCGCCACAATCGGGGCACCAATCACCACACCAAAGGCGTAAAACGAAATCATATTCCCGGCGGCGGGAATTGAAATTCCGGTGTCATGGGCCAGTTCAGTTAATACGCCCATAATGCCAAATTCAGCCATTCCCAGGCCAAACGTGCCAAGTGCCAACGAAAAAATTGTCTTTTTCATACCACAACCACTGGTTAACAACGCGCGACGGGCATTATTGAACAATCTTGTATGGTGAGCCAGTTCAAATCAGCTGGCTGACACGTTAATCCATTAATTCAGGTGGATTACACTTCATAGTGCGGCCCCGCTTTTTCCCGCGCCGGACAACCTGAGGATGACAATCATGGGAAGCAAGAAGAAAACCAGTGTCGCAGTTGATGTCATAAAGCATGAGCCGTTAAAAACGAAAGAGTATGAAAAAGAGCTTCGTCGCCTCCACGTTGAACTGGTTAAGCTCCAGCAGTGGGTCGTCGCAAAGGGTTTAAAGGTCTGTATTGTCTTTGAAGGGCGCGACGGTGCCGGTAAAGGCGGAACCATTAAAGCCATCACTGAACGCGTTAGCCCACGCGTCTTCCGGGTTGTTGCGCTCCCCGCCCCGACGGAAAAAGAGAAGACCCAGCTCTATTTCCAGCGTTATGTCCCCCACCTGCCAGCCGCCGGCGAAATTGTCATTTTTGACCGCAGCTGGTACAACCGCGCGGGCGTTGAACGGGTGATGGGATTCTGCACACCGGAGCAGGTCGAGAAGTTTCTTGATGGCACGCCGGTGATGGAAAAAGCAATGGTGGATGCCGGGATCATCCTGCTTAAATACTGGCTGGAGGTCACGCCGAAAGAACAGGAGCGTCGTCTGCGCGATCGTATCAACGACGGGCGAAAGACCTGGAAATTATCTCCAATGGACATTAAGTCTTTCAATTTGTGGGATGAATATACCGTGGCGCGAGATGCGATGTTTGCTGCCACCGACACCGCCTGGGCGCCGTGGTTTGTCGCCCGTTCGGAAGATAAAAAACGCGTGCGCCTGAACATTATTTCGCACCTGCTGGCGCAAATCCCGTACAAAGCCATTCACATCGAAGCGGTGAGTTTGCCGAAGCGTAAGATTGGTAAAGTGAAGCCGACCCAATACCCGTTTCGGTATGTTGAAGAGCGTTTTTGACTGAAGCGTTCGCGGGTCATTCGCTGACCCGCGAACGCGGGACTTACGGCATCCCTTTCGTACTGTCCTGTTTCGCTTCCAGCCGCTCAACGTCACGGTACCAGCGCGGGTGGTGTTTCTGCGCCCAGCGGCGGCTCACCTTCCCTTCAATCATGCCTTTAATCGACCCTTTGACCCAGAAGGCCATATACATGTGGATCAGGATGGCGTGGATCAGAATAATGGCTGACGTCGCGTGAATGAGCAGCGCGTAGCGAATCACCTGAATGGGGAAGTAGTGCGCAAAGTACGGCCGCCAGATAATGACGCCGGTGACCAGCAGAACAAAAATCATGCTCATGATGGTCCAGAACATCATCTTCTGCCCGGCGTTGTATTTCCCGACCTTCGCAACCTTATGCTCATTGCCCTTCAGAACCTCAATAATCCCCTTCAGCCATGGAATGTCATGCTTGTCCGGAATATTGTGATGTACGAAGCGCGCAAACATAAACATCAGCACCACGAAAATCAGCACGCCGAAGAACGGATGCAAAATACGCCCCATCTGTGGCGTCCCGAAGGTTTCCGTCAGCCACTGCAGCGTCGGGAAGAAGAAGGAGATCCCCGAGACCGCCACCAGGAAGAAGCAGATCACTACCGTCCAGTGACAGGCGCGGTCGACAAACTTCGTGCGCACAATCCATGACTTACTCATGAGGTTCCTCCTCATCGTCATCCACCTCTTTGTTGGGTCCGATACCGATGTAGTGATAAATCAACCCGGCGAAAGTAGCGATAAAGCCCGCCGCAGAGAGCGGTTTGAGCGCCCCTTTCCACAGGTTGATCGAGGTATCGATCGCAGGATCTTTCGGCAGATTGTGGTACAGCTCCGGCTGGTCGTTATGGTGCAGAACATACATCACGTGCGTTCCCCCCACACCCTGCGGGTTATAAATGCCCGCACTGGCGTAACCGCGCGCTTTCAGTTTGTCCACGCGCTGCTGGGCTACCTCCAGCATCTCTCTTTTTGTCCCGAAGTGGATAGCCCCGGTCGGACAGGTTTTCACGCAGGCAGGCTCCTGCCCGACGCTCACGCGATCGACACACAGGGTGCATTTGTAGACCCGGTTATCCTCTTTATTGAGGCGCGGAATATTAAACGGACATCCCGCAATGCAGTAGCCGCAACCGATGCAGTTATCCTGCTGGAAATCGACAATTCCGTTGGCGTACTGGACGATGGCCCCGGCTGACGGACAGGCTTTCAGGCACCCCGGATCTTCGCAGTGCATACAGCCGTCTTTACGGATCAGCCACTCCAGCTTGCCGTTCTGATCGGTTTCGCTAAAACGCATTACCGTCCAGGATTTGGCACTCAGATCCGACGGATTATCGTAAACGCCGACGCAGTGTCCCACTTCATCGCGGATATCGTTCCACTCCGAGCAGGCCACCTGGCAGGCTTTACAGCCTACGCAGGAAGTGACATCGATAAGCTTGGCGACTTCTGCCTTATCATCCCGCGCACGAGGCGCGGGGGTGATGGAGTTGGTCGCGGAGCGTTTAATAATGTCCTGTGTTTCCATTGCCATGTATTCGCTCCTTACGCTTTCTCGATGTTGACCAGAAACGCTTTGTACTCCGGCGTTTGCGAGTTGGAATCGCCGACGTTTGGCGTCAGGGTATTGGCGAGGTAGCCTTTTTGCGCCACCCCTTCAAAGCCCCAGTGCAGCGGAATACCGACGGTTTCCACCTGCTGACCATGCACGCTCAGCGCCTGCAGACGACGCGTAACCACCGCAACCGCGCGAATAAAGCCACGCTTGCTGCTCACCTTCACGCGGTCACCGTTGGCAATACCCTTCGCTTTCGCCAGCGTTTCGCTGATCTCCACAAACTGTTCCGGCTGGGCAATGGCGTTAAGCCGTGCATGCTTGGTCCAGGTATGGAAATGCTCGGTCAGGCGGTAGGTAGTCCCGACATACGGGAACCTGTCCTTCTTGCCTAAACGCAGGACGTCCTCTTCATAGATACGCACCACCGGACTGGATATGACGTTCGGGTGCAGCGGGTTGGTACCGAGCGGCGTTTCCATTGGCTCGTAGTGTTCCGGGAACGGCCCCTCCGCCAGTTTATCGAGGGCAAACAGGCGTCCCAGCCCTTCCGGCTGCATGATAAACGGCCCGGTCTCACTGCCCGGTGCGGCGGTGCTGAAGTCCGGAATATCGTTACCCGTCCATTTGCTGCCGTTCCATTCGATCAGCATCCGTTTCGGATCCCACGGTTTGCCGTTGATATCCGCAGAAGCACGGTTGTACAGCACGCGACGGTTCAGTGGCCATGCCCATGCCCAGCCCAGCGTATTGCCCAGCCCTGACGGGTCAGCGTTATCGCGGTTCGCCATCTGGTTACCCTGTTCCGTCCAGGAGCCGGTGTAGATCCAGCATGACGACGCGGTCGTGCCATCATCCCGCAGCAGCGCGAAGCTGTTGAGCAACTGGCCTTTCTTCGCCAGTAGCGTGCCGTTCGCGTCATACAGATCCGCCAGCGCAACGCCGTTATTCTCTTTGGCGACCTCTTCGGATTCAGGATGGTCCGGCTGTTTGTAATTCCAGCTCATCCTCAGCAGCGGTTCAGCGCCTTTCCCCCCTTCGGTGCGATACATTTCACGCAGACGATGGTAAATCCCGGCCAGGATTTCGCCGTCGTTGCGCGCTTCACCCGGTGCATCCTGGCCTTTCCAGTGCCACTGCAGCCAGCGGCCGGAGTTGGCAATCGACCCGTCTTCTTCTGCAAAACAGGTGGACGGCAGGCGGAACACTTCGGTCTGAATCGATGCAGGATCGACGTCGTTCATCTCGCCGTGGTTCTGCCAGAAGTTGGAGGTCTCGGTCACCAGCGGATCGATAACCACCATGTATTTCAGTTTGCTCAGGCTGCGAACGACCTTGTTTTTGTCCGGGAAAGACGCCACCGGGTTAAAGCCCTGGCAGATGTAGCCCGTAACGTTGCCCTTATCCATCATGTTGAAATACTTAATGACGTCGTAGGCCTGGTCCCATTTCGGCAACCACTCGAAGCCCCAGTCGTTTTCCTTCTGCGCGGCATCGCCATAGAACGACTTCATCAGGCTGACGAAGAACTTCGGATAGTTACTCCAGTAGTTCACCTGATCGGCACGCGTCGCTTTTGGCGTGTTGGCCGCCAGATAGCTGTGCAAATCAGTCTGCTTTTCAGACGGCAACGTCAGATAGCCTGACAGGCTGGTCGACAGCAGGCCCAGATCGGTCAAGCCCTGAATGTTGGAGTGTCCGCGCAGGGCGTTCACGCCGCCGCCAGCCATCCCCATGTTTCCGAGCAACAGCTGAATCATTGCCATGGTGCGGATGTTTTGCGCACCGACGGTATGCTGCGTCCAGCCGAGCGCATACAGGAACGTCGTGGTTCTGTCGGCGGCGCTGGTAGAGGCCAGTACATCACACACCTTGAGGAAATCTGCTTTTGGCGTGCCGCAGATATTCTCCACGACGTCCGGCGTATAGCGGGAAACATGCTGTTTCAGCAAATTCCATACGCAGCGCGGATGGCTCAGGGTCTCATCGCGTCTGGCGTAGCCGTTTTCATCGAACTGGTAGTTCCAGGACGATTTATCGTACTGCCGTTTTTCCGCGTCATAACCGCTGAACAACCCCTCTTCAAAAGCAAAATCATCCCGTACCAGGAGGCTGGCATTGGTGTAATGCTTAACGTATTCAGCGTTAATTTTGTTGTTTTCAATCAGGTACAGCAGAACGCCCGAGAGGAACGTAATGTCCGTACCGGAGCGAATAGGCGCATAGATATCCGCCACCGATGCCGTACGCGTAAAGCGCGGATCGACAACGATCAGCGTCGCATCGTTATTATTTTTCGCTTCCATCGCCCAGCGGAAACCCACCGGATGGGCTTCAGCGGCATTACCGCCCATCACCATCACGACGTTGGCGTTTTTAATATCAACCCAGTGGTTGGTCATCGCACCGCGACCAAATGTTGGAGCAAGACTTGCTACCGTTGGTCCGTGTCAGACGCGCGCCTGGTTATCTACCGCCAGCATGCCGAGGGAGCGCACAAATTTTTGCGTCAGCATGCCGGTTTCATTACTTGCCGCGGACGCGCACAGCATGCCGGTCGACAGCCAGCGGTTCACCGTAACGCCCTGCGCGTTCTTTTCGATAAAGTTGGCGTCGCGGTCAGCTTTCATCAGTTTTGCGATTCGGGAAAACGCCTCATCCCAGGAGATACGCTGCCATTTGTCAGATCCTGGCGCACGGTATTCCGGATAGCGCAGACGGTTTTCGCTGTGGACATAATCCAGCAGACCCGCCCCTTTCGGACAAAGTGCGCCACGGCTCACCGGATGATCCGGGTCCCCTTCAATATGATAAATCGCTTCTTTGGCGTTCTTCGCGCCATCGCCCAGGCTATACATTAAAAGCCCACAACCTACGGAACAGTATGTGCAGGTGTTACGGATCTCTTTAGCGCGCAGCAGTTTATAGTTGCGTGCCTGAGCCAGTGCCATTTTGGGTGCAAATCCCAGCATTGCGGCTGTTGTTCCGGCCATACCGCCCGCGCAGATTTTAAAAAATTGTCTGCGGCTGACGTCCATTGTTGTCCTCGTTTTCATATAAGACTTCGCGCCGCAAACTAGCAGTAAAGCCCCTGATTTTTTTGCGTCAAATCAAGGTCACTTGTCTTCACCCCCTTAATAGTCACGCCCACGGAATTTAAATACCTCTTTTTGATTAAAGACTTAAGAGAATAATTCGCGATGGCAGGAGGATTAATGCTATAAATTTTTCCTTTGATTTTTATAGCGGTGGCAGGGTTATGGACAGAAAGAGAGCAACGCTCACGGGACTGGCGGCGATACTGTTGTGGAGCACCATGGTTGGCCTCATTCGTAGCGTCAGTGAGGGGCTGGGACCGGTGGGAGGCGCCGCAATGATATACACCCTCAGCGGATTACTGTGCCTGGTGACGGTAGGATTTCCTGATATCAGACGGTTTTCACCCCGGTATCTTATTGCCGGCAGCGTGCTGTTTGTCAGCTATGAAATTTGCCTCGCCCTGTCGTTAGGCTATGCCGCAACGCGCTCCCAGGCTATCGAAGTGGGAATGGTCAATTATCTCTGGCCAAGCCTGACGATAGTGTTTGCCATTTTATTTAACGGCCAACGGTCCACCCTGTGGGTGATCCCGGGCTTAGCCGTCTCATTGTTGGGCGTCTGTTGGGTATTAGGCGGAGAACAAGGGCTACATCTTGATGACATCATGCGTAATGTCATCTCAAGCCCGCTCAGCTACGCGCTGGCGTTCGCCGGGGCTTTTATCTGGGCGGCTTACTGCACCGTCACCAGTAAGTTTGCCAACGGGCAAAACGGGATAACGCTTTTCGTGCTGCTCACCGCGCTCAGTCTGTGGGTGAAATATGCGTTCAGCGAACAGCCGCAAATGGTGTTTACTCTCCCGGTGGTCGTAAAGCTCATCATGTGCAGCGTCGCACTGGGGTTTGGCTATGCGGCATGGAATATCGGTATTCTTCATGGCAACGTCACGGTACTCGCAGCGGTATCCTATTTCACGCCTGTACTCTCAGCAGCACTCGCTGCCGTATTGCTGAATTCCCCCCTCTCGTTTTCTTTCTGGCAAGGCGCATTAATGGTTTGTGCCGGGTCATTGTTGTGCTGGTACGCCACGCGAAAATAATATCGCTATCTTCTGCCGGGCCCATAATCGCCCGGCGGGAATTAACATAAATTTAATATGTGATCGCGCGTCAAAATAATGATCGGCGCGTTAGAAAAGCCGTTTAGATTCTGTTTATATTACCGCCCTTTCGTAAATCTCCGTCGTCTTTTATTGACATAACTTGACACCGTTACGTTATTAATCCCTTGCGAATATTAACAATGTATATAGCACAAAGTGCAATAGTGTGTTTCTGTGTGTTTCACGTCCAACAACGATTATCCCGTACAATGGAATAGTTAACCCATTGATTTTAAACAACTAACATTTATATCAAACGAGCAAAAAGACAGAAAATACCGACAATTAACAAAAGAAACTAAAACGGCCGAAAACTATATTGCGGCCAATGGTTTTGTTGAATAATTCATCAAAAAATGCACAAATCCCCACCATCTCATTCGTTACAGCCGCAATTTATCCGATCCGGATCACACTAATTGAAATTATTGCTAATATTTTGAAACTTATTATTGAAACCCTACTACAAGATTCTTAAAAATAGCATGCCATTGATGATTAGCCTCGTTTAGAAATCGTTCAAAGTGGCTCAGGAAATACTGAAGAAAATTATAAGGAATATTTAAGATGAAACTTAAATTAGTTGCAGTGGCAGTGACTTCCATGTTGGCAGCAGGCGTTGTAAACGCGGCTGAAGTTTTTAACAAAGACGGTAACAAACTGGATCTGTACGGCAAAGTAACAGGTCTGCACTATTTCTCTGATGACGCTGGCAACGACGGCGACAAAACCTATGTTCGTCTGGGCTTCAAAGGTGAAACTCAGATCAACGACCAGATGACCGGTTACGGCCAGTGGGAATACGAGTTCAAAGGCAACCGCTCTGAATCTCAGGGTTCTGACGGCAACAAAACCCGTCTGGCATTCGCGGGCCTGAAATTCAACGAATTCGGTTCTTTCGACTACGGTCGTAACTACGGTGTTGCTTACGACATCGGCGCATGGACTGACGTTCTGCCAGAATTCGGTGGTGATACCTGGACTCAGACTGATGGCTTTATGACTGGCCGTACGACTGGCGTTGCAACTTACCGTAACACCGACTTCTTCGGTCTGGTTGATGGCCTGAACGTGGCTGCTCAGTACCAGGGTAAAAACGACCGTAACGACATCACCGAAGCGAACGGTGACGGCTGGGGTCTGTCTTCTACTTATGAATTCGAAGGCTTCGGTGTAGGTGCTACCTACGCGAAATCTGACCGTACTGACCGTCAGGTTGCTGCTGCAAGCAATCTGAATGCAGGCGGCGAAAACGCGGAAGTATGGGCTGCGGGTCTGAAGTACGATGCCAACAACATCTACCTGGCAACCACCTACTCTGAAACCCGTAACATGACCAACTTCGGTAGCGGTTTCATCGCTAACAAAGCGCAGAACTTCGAAGTGGTTGCTCAGTACCAGTTCGACTTCGGTCTGCGTCCATCCATTGCTTACCTGAAATCCAAAGGTAAAGACATTGGTACTTACGGCGACCAGGATCTGGTTGAATACGTTGACGTTGGCGCGAGCTACTACTTCAACAAAAACATGTCTACCTACGTTGATTACAAAATCAACCTGGTTGACGACAGCAGCTTCACTAAAGCAGCTGGCGTTTCTACCGACAACATCGTTGCTGTTGGTCTGACCTACCAGTTCTAAGATTTGTTAGTATAAAAAAGCCAGCCTTCGTGGCTGGCTTTTTTTATTCGGTTTGACTGGCGTAATAAAGGAGCACGCCATGCATATTTTCAAAGGACGCTGCCTGTGTGGGATGAGCCAATTCAGCGTTTCCCTCAACAATTTCGACGTCTATGCCTGCCACTGTACCCAGTGCCAGAAATGGTCGGGGGGAATGGCCATGTATCTGGAAGCGCAGGGTCAACCGCTTGTGGAAGAAGAGTCGATAGCCCCTTCTCATTTCACGTCATCTGCGCGCGGCGAACGCTGGTTTTGTCCCGGATGCGGTTGCCCGCTGTGGTTCACACTGACCGCAAGCTCAACGACGCGCTATTTCATTCCCTGGACACAGCTTGAGATGAGCGAAGACGAACGTCGCCGTCTGATACTTGCCGCTGAAATCTATACAGAAACGCAACCCGCATTCTTTGGCCTGACCGGGCAATACGCGCGCTTTAGCGGCACCGAAATTGAAGCACACGACAAGCGCTGCCTGCTGACTCCCCATGACGCACACTGAGGGTTGCCCGGTAAGCATTGCACCACCGGGCCTGTTTTTTACTGTTTCGGTACGTTTGCCAGGCTAAACCAAATCCCGACCGCCAGCACCAGTAACATTGCGCCGGCACTGCCTAACGCCACGCTGTGCGACGTGATAAAGGCCGTTTTTGCCGCCGCAATTAACGACTCCGCCAGCCCTGGAGTCAGGCTCTGCGCCACGTTCACCGCTTCGCCAATCGATGACGAGGCCTTATCGGCCAGCGTCGCGCTCAGTCCCTGCGGCAGAACAATTGACGCTGAGAAGCTGCGGGTTAACAGCAGACCAAAAATGGCAATGCCCAACCCTGCGCCCAGCTCATAGGACATGGTTTCAATCGCCCCTGCGGCAGCCGCTTTCTCTTTTGGCGCGGCCGCCATAATTGCCGAGGTTGAGGCCAGTAGCGCACTGGCGGCACTGAAGCCCAGCAGCACCATCAGACTCCATGCCTGCCAGTGCTGCGTGCTGAAGTCGAGCATCGACAGACCGATAAAGCTGACGGCACTCAACCCCATTCCGCCTGCCGCCACCAGCCGCAGCCCCAGACGACCGACCAGCACACCGGCAATCGGCCCGCTAAACCCGCTGGCAACCATCAGCGGCAGCATAAACATCCCCGCTTCAAATGGCGTAAAGCCATGCACAAACTGCAGCTCCTGGGCCATCAACAGCTCAAACCCCACCAGCGCGATCATGGCGGTCATCGCCATCACGACACCGCTTAAAATAATGCGATGACAGAACAGACGCATGTCGATCATCGGCACGCGGGCGCGAAGCTGGATCCGAACAAAGATCATCAGCATCACCGCTCCGGTGAGCAGCGTCATTGCCACCAGCCACGGAGAAAGCACCCCTTTGAGCGCGGTTTTCGCGCTGTAGACCAGCAGCAATATCGCCACAATCAGCATGATTGCATGGGCAATATTCAGCGGCTGTTCCGGGCGTCCCTGTTGACGAGGCACCAGACGCGCGGCAAGGGAAACAACGATGACCACGATCGGCACGTTGATCAAAAAGACCGATCCCCAGTAAAAATGCTCCAGCAACATACCGCCAATCAACGGACCAAACGCCGCACCGCCTGAACCGACGGCGGCCCAGACCCCAAGCGCGATGTTGCGATCGCGCGCATTAACGAACAACGTGCGGATCCCCGCAAGCGTGGCCGGGATGATCATCGCCGCCCCAATCGCCAGCGAGGCGCGGGCAGCAATCAGCCATCCTGCTGAAGGCGCAAATGCAGCTGCCAGCGATGACAAGCCAAACAGCGTACTGCCAATTATCAACAACCGTTTAAAACCAATGCGGTCACCCAGCGCGCCCATCGGCAGCACCATCCCCGCCATCACCAGCGAGTATATATCGATGATCCACAATAATTCGTTACCGCTGGCACCCAGCGTCATACTCAACGTCGGCGCCGCTACGTGCAGTACCGTCGCGTCGATCGCCACCGGGATATACACCAGCACGATAATGACTAACGCTAACCACTGACGAAACATAAATTTCCTTTTCTTTTAAATCATGGACACATGTCCAGCTTGCGATCCTACGTAAAGTTGAACGAGTGTCCAGCTTTTTGTTACACTTGTTTCAGTCCCATTAAGAGTGAGTGAAAATGCGATATCTGAGCAAGGATGAAAGGCGGGAAGAGATTTTACAGGCCGCTATGCGCGTGGCGCTCTCTGACGGACTTTCCGCAATGACGGTACGGCGAATTGCCGCCGAAGCCGGCGTCGCCACCGGACAGGTCCACCACCATTTCACCTCTGGCGGGGAGCTAAAATCGCTGGCTTTTGTGCGGTTAATCCGTGAACTGCTGGATGCGGATGTAGTCGGCAAGCAGGCCAGCTGGCGACAGCAGCTGCATGCCATGCTCGGCAGCGATGATGGCCGGTTTGAGCCCTATATTCGCCTGTGGCGTGAGGCGCAGATCCTGGCAAGCCGGGATACGGACATCAGGGGCGCATATGTACTGACCATGGAGATGTGGCACCAGGAGACCGTCGCCCTTATCAAAGCAGGCACTGACGCGGGAGATTTTACCCCGGGCGATCGGCCAGAAAATATTGCCTGGCGTTTAATTGGTCTGGTGTGTGGCCTGGACGGCATTTATATATTAGATATCCCAGAGATGGACGACGATGCCTTTAATAACCATCTTGATAAATTAATCTCTCTGGAATTGTGTTAATACTCACTTATGAGTATTAACAGCCCTCACTTACAATTCGTAACACATTAAGCGAACCCTTATTTCCCCTCCCGGCTCAGGGATTCGCTTTTTTATCTATCCTTTCAGATGTATCCCAAACCATCCAATAATTCCAGAAACACACCGTCAGACATCCACCTGTTTTTACTCCATTTTTTCTTTTTATGGTTAAGCAAGAGGGCGACATGTCACAACAAAGTGAGAAGAATAATCCTTATCTGC
Source organism: Enterobacter sp. BNK-18 (assembly GCF_047456135.1). Lineage (NCBI taxonomy): Bacteria > Pseudomonadati > Pseudomonadota > Gammaproteobacteria > Enterobacterales > Enterobacteriaceae > Enterobacter > Enterobacter sp. BNK-18. The sequence goes on from NZ_CP179899.1 coordinate 1,540,479, forward strand.
TGAGCAACTGGAAACCCGAAAACGCGCAATTCTGGGAAAATAAAGGAAAGCATATTGCCCGAAGAAATCTTTTAATTTCTGTGGCTTGCCTGTTATTAGCGTTTTGCGTATGGATGTTATTTAGTGCCATTGCGGTCAATCTGAATAAAGTTGGATTTAATTTTTCCACCGACCAGCTTTTTATGCTAACAGCCTTACCCTCCCTGTCCGGTGCGATATTGCGCGTCCCCTATTCGTTTATGGTTCCTCTCTTTGGTGGACGCTACTGGACGGTGTTAAGCACGGTGATCCTGATTGTTCCCTGCGTCTGGTTAGGGATCGCGATTCAGGACACTGCCACTCCCTACTGGATCTTTATCGTCATCGCGCTGCTGTGTGGTTTTGCCGGCGCTAACTTCGCCTCCAGCATGGGCAATATCAGCTTCTTCTTCCCGAAAACGAAACAGGGTAGCGCCCTGGGGATTAACGGCGGGCTGGGGAATCTGGGCGTGAGCGTAATGCAGCTGGTCGCGCCGCTGGTGATCTTCCTGCCCATGTTCACCTTTCTCGGCGTAAACGGCGTGCCGCAGGATGACGGCTCAACGATGTGGCTGGCCAATGCCGCGTGGATTTGGGCGCCCCTTCTCCTGCTGGCCACGATTGCGGCGTTTTTCGGCATGAATGACATCGCGAGCTCTAAGGCCACGATTGCCAGCCAGCTACCGGTGTTAAAACGTTTTCACCTGTGGCTCCTGAGCCTCCTCTACCTGGCAACCTTCGGTTCGTTTATCGGTTTTTCAGCAGGCTTCGCCATGCTGTCGAAAACCCAGTTTCCTGACGTCAATATCCTCCATCTGGCTTTCTTTGGCCCACTGATTGGCGCGCTGGCCCGTTCTGCGGGCGGGATGATCTCAGACAAACTCGGCGGCGTACGCGTCACCCTGATTAACTTCGTCTTTATGGCGCTTTTCAGCGCCCTGCTTTTCCTGACGCTTCCCGGTTCCGGGTCGGACAGTTTTCTCGCCTTCTATCTGGTCTTTATGGGTCTGTTCCTCACCGCCGGACTGGGCAGCGGGTCAACGTTTCAGATGATTGCCATCATTTTCCGCCAAATCACCCTCACCCGCGTGAAGCAACAAGGGGGAAGTGACGAGCAGGCGCAGCATGAAGCAGTGACCGAAACCGCGGCAGCGCTGGGCTTTATCTCCGCCATCGGTGCCGTCGGCGGGTTCTTCATTCCGAAAGCCTTCGGCACGTCGCTGGCCATGACCGGCTCGCCTGTGGGTGCCATGAAAGTTTTTCTCGTGTTTTACATCGTCTGCGTCCTGGTGACCTGGCTGGTTTATGGCCGCAAATCTTCACAACAATAACAATTACACATTCGCCTGAGAGTGGGCAGCCCTCTCCGAAAAGGCTATCGAAGCAGGAGAAATGTCATGAGTAAACTGTTGGATCGCTTTCGCTATTTCAAACAAAAAGGCGACAGCTTCGCCAATGGACACGGGCAGGTGTACAACACCAACCGTGACTGGGAGGACAGCTACCGACAGCGATGGCAGTTCGACAAGATTGTGCGGTCCACCCATGGCGTGAACTGCACGGGCTCCTGTAGCTGGAAAATCTACGTCAAAAACGGCCTGGTTACCTGGGAAACCCAGCAGACCGACTACCCGCGTACCCGCCCCGACCTGCCTAACCACGAGCCGCGCGGCTGCCCGCGCGGTGCAAGTTATTCCTGGTACCTTTACAGCGCCAACCGGCTGAAATACCCGCTGGTGCGCCGCACGCTGATCGAACTGTGGCGTGACGCGCTGGCGCAACACAGCGATCCGGTGCTGGCCTGGGATGCCATTCAGAACGATCCGCAGAAGAGCCGGAGCTACAAGCAGGCACGCGGACACGGCGGATTTATCCGCTCCAGCTGGAAAGAGCTAAACCAGCTGATTGCTGCCGCCAACGTCTGGACCATTAAACACTACGGCCCCGATCGCGTGGCCGGTTTTTCACCGATTCCGGCGATGTCGATGGTCTCGTATGCCGCCGGGACGCGTTATCTCTCTCTGCTGGGCGGCACCTGTCTCAGCTTTTATGACTGGTATTGTGATTTGCCGCCCGCCTCGCCCATGACGTGGGGCGAGCAGACCGACGTGCCGGAATCCGCAGACTGGTATAACTCCAGCTACATCATTGCCTGGGGGTCTAACGTTCCGCAAACGCGTACGCCAGATGCCCACTTCTTTACCGAGGTCCGCTACAAAGGCACCAAAACCGTGGCCATCACCCCGGACTTCTCCGAGGTCGCCAAACTGAGCGATCAGTGGCTGGCACCCAAGCAAGGCACCGACAGCGCGCTGGCGATGGCAATGGGCCACGTGATCCTCAAAGAGTTCCATCTCGACAACCCCAGCGAGTACTTCCTCAACTACTGCCGCCGCTACACCGACATGCCGATGCTGGTGCTGCTGGATGAACAGGCCGATGGCCGCGTGGTGCCGGGGCGGATGCTTCGGGCTTCTGATCTCACGGACGGGCTGGGAGAAACCAATAATGTTGAGTGGAAAACCGTCGCCTTTGATATCGCCGGCGATCTGGTGGTGCCGAACGGGTCCATTGGTTTCCGCTGGGGCGAAAAAGGCAAATGGAACCTGGCGCCGCTGGCGGCAGATCATGAAACTGAGCTCACCCTCTCGCTGCTGATTACCCACGACAGCGTGGCAGAGGTGGCATTCCCCTATTTTGGCGGCAATGAAAATCCACACTTCCGTAGCGTCAAGCAGGATCCGGTCCTGACGCGCCGTGTACCGAGTAAAACCCTGATGCTGGCCGATGGCAGCCAGAAACGGGTGGTCAGCGTCTACGATCTGATTCTCGCTAACTACGGTCTCGATCGTGGTCTGGAAGACAGCAACGCGGCGGGCAGCTATGACCAGATCAAAGCTTATACTCCCGCCTGGGGCGAGCAGATCACCGGCGTCCCTGCTTACCTGATAGAGAAAATTGCCCGTGAGTTTGCCGACACGGCGCACAAAACGCACGGTAGGTCGATGATTATCCTCGGTGCCGGGGTGAACCACTGGTACCACATGGACATGAACTACCGCGGGATGATCAACATGCTGGTGTTCTGCGGCTGCGTGGGTCAAAGCGGCGGCGGCTGGTCACACTATGTGGGTCAGGAGAAGTTGCGTCCGCAAACCGGCTGGCTGCCGCTGGCGTTTGCGCTGGACTGGAACCGTCCCCCGCGCCAGATGAACAGTACATCGTACTTCTACAACCACTCCTGTCAGTGGCGTTATGAAAAACTGACCGCGCAGGAGTTACTCTCTCCGCTGGCGGACGCGACAAAATTCACCGGTCACCTGATCGATTTTAACGTCCGGGCAGAGCGTATGGGCTGGCTGCCCTCGGCGCCGCAGCTAAACCTCAATCCGTTGCACATTAAAGCCCGGGCCGACGCCGCCGGCATGACCCCGCAGGAGTACACCGTGCAGGCATTAAAATCGGGCGATATACGTTTCGCCTGCGAACAGCCTGACAACGGTAAAAACCACCCGCGCAATCTGTTTGTCTGGCGGTCTAACCTGCTCGGCTCTTCTGGGAAAGGTCACGAGTACATGCTCAAATACCTGCTCGGTACCGAAAGCGGCATCCAGGGCGAGGATTTAGGGTCGACGGATGACGTTAAGCCCGAAGAGGTCGAGTGGCAAACTCAGGCCATCGAGGGCAAGCTTGACCTGCTGGTGACGCTCGATTTCCGCATGTCCAGCACCTGCCTGTTCTCCGATATCGTGCTGCCAACCGCGACATGGTATGAAAAAGACGACATGAATACGTCGGATATGCATCCGTTTATTCATCCGCTTTCAGCTGCCGTCGACCCGGCCTGGGAATCCCGCAGCGACTGGGAGATCTACAAAGGTATTGCCAGCGTTTTCTCAGAGGTGTGCGTCGGCCATCTTGGCACCGAAACGGACGTGGTACTGCAGCCGCTGCAGCACGACTCCCCGGGGGAACTGTCACAGCCGTTTGATATTCAGGACTGGCGCAAAGGCGAATGCGATCTCATTCCGGGTAAAACGGCGCCGACGATTGCGGTGGTCGAACGACATTATCCGGAAACCTACGAGCGCTTTACTTCACTCGGCCCGCTGATGGACAAACTCGGCAACGGCGGAAAAGGCATTTCATGGAATACCCAGAGCGAGGTCGATTTCCTTGGCAAGCTGAACTACGTCAAGCTCGATGGCCCGGCAAAAGGACGCCCGCGTATTGAAACGGCGATTGACGCCTCTGAAGTGATCCTCGCCCTCGCCCCTGAAACGAATGGCCAGGTGGCAGTGCGAGCCTGGCAAGCGCTGGGCGAACTGACCGGTCGCGATCACACCCATCTGGCGCTGAACAAAGAAGATGAGAAAATCCGCTTCCGCGATATTCAGGCCCAGCCGCGGAAAATTATCTCCAGCCCCACCTGGTCGGGCCTTGAGAGCGAGCATGTCTCCTATAACGCCGGTTATACCAACGTTCACGAGCTTATTCCCTGGCGCACCCTTTCCGGTCGTCAGCAACTGTATCAGGACCATCCGTGGATGCGCGCGTTCGGGGAGAGTCTGGTGGCCTATCGCCCACCGATTGATACCCGAAGCGTTAGCCATATGCGCGAAATCCCGCCGAACGGCTTTCCTGAGAAGGCGCTGAACTTCCTGACGCCACACCAGAAATGGGGCATTCACTCGACCTACAGTGAAAACCTGCTGATGCAGACGCTGTCACGCGGGGGGCCTATCGTCTGGATCAGCGAAACCGATGCCAGAGAGTTAGGCATTGAGGATAACGACTGGATCGAAGCCTTCAACGCCAACGGGGCCCTGACCGCCCGGGCAGTGGTGAGCCAGCGCGTCCCGCCGGGCATGACCATGATGTACCACGCGCAGGAACGTATCCTGAATATTCCGGGTTCAGAAGTCACCGGTCGTCGCGGCGGGATCCATAACTCGGTGACGCGCGTCTGTCCCAAACCGACACACATGATTGGCGGCTACGCCCAGCTGGCGTACAGCTTCAACTATTACGGCACCGTCGGCTCTAACCGCGACGAGTTCATCATGATCCGCAAAATGAAAAACATTAACTGGCTGGATGGCGAAGGTCGGGATCAGGTACAGGAGGCGAAAAAATGAAAATACGCTCACAGGTTGGAATGGTGCTGAATCTCGACAAATGCATTGGCTGTCACACCTGCTCGGTCACCTGTAAAAACGTCTGGACCGGGCGTGAAGGTATGGAATATGCGTGGTTCAACAACGTTGAAACCAAACCGGGGATTGGCTACCCGAAAAACTGGGAAGATCAGGAGGAGTGGCAAGGCGGCTGGGTACGCGGGATCACCGGCAAGCTGACGCCGCGCCTCGGCGGGCGCGTGGGCGTGCTGTCGAAAATCTTTGCCAACCCGTCCCTGCCCGGCATTGATGATTACTACGAACCCTTCACGTTTGATTACCAGGATCTGCACCGTGCACCACAAGGCGATCACCTCCCGACGGCCCGCCCGCGCTCGCTGATTAGCGGCAAACGGATGGACAAAATTGTTGGCGGCCCGAACTGGGAAGAACTGCTTGGCGGCGAGTTCGAAAAACGCGCCCGCGACCGCAACTTCGACAAGATCCAGAAGGAGATGTACGGCCAGTTTGAAAACACCTTCATGATGTACCTGCCGCGCCTGTGTGAACACTGCCTGAACCCGAGCTGCGTGGCCACCTGCCCGAGCGGTGCCATCTACAAGCGTGAAGAAGACGGCATTGTGCTGATTGACCAGGACAAATGCCGTGGCTGGCGCATGTGCATCAGCGGTTGCCCGTACAAGAAAATCTACTTCAACTGGAAAAGCGGAAAGTCGGAGAAATGCATCTTCTGCTACCCGCGCATTGAGTCTGGCCAGCCAACCGTCTGTTCGGAGACCTGCGTCGGGCGTATTCGCTATCTGGGCGTGCTGCTGTATGACGCGGATCGCATTGAAGAAGCGGCCAGCACCGAACATGAAACCGACCTCTATGAACGCCAGTGTGACGTATTCCTTGATCCGCATGACCCGGCGGTCATTGAAGAAGCCTTCAAGCAAGGTATTCCGCAGAACGTGATTGACGCCGCCCAGCGTTCCCCGGTTTACAAGATGGCGATGGACTGGAAGCTGGCCCTGCCGCTGCATCCGGAATACCGCACCCTGCCGATGGTCTGGTACGTTCCGCCGCTGTCACCGATCCAGTCTTACGCAGATGCGGGCGGCCTGCCGCTCAACGACGGCGTGTTACCGGCGGTCGAAAGCCTGCGCATACCGGTGCAGTATCTGGCCAACATGCTCAGTGCGGGCGATCCTGCTCCGGTGCTGCGCGCCCTCAAACGCATGATGGCAATGCGTCATTACAAACGCTCTCAGACCGTTGAAGGCGTGACCGATACGCGCGCCATCGAAGAGGTGGGCCTTAGCGTCGAGCAGGTTGAAGAGATGTACCGCTATCTGGCGATTGCCAACTACGAAGATCGTTTCGTGATCCCCACCAGCCACCGCGAAATGGCGCGCGACGCCTTCCCGGAACGCAACGGCTGCGGCTTCTCCTTTGGCGACGGGTGCCACGGTTCCGACACCAAATTCAACCTCTTTAACAGCAGCCGCATTGATGCCATCAATATCACCGAAGTGCGCGACCACGGGGAGGGAGAGTGATGCAGATCCTCAAAATCATCGCCCTGCTGATTGAGTATCCCGATGAAATATTATGGGAAAATCGCGAGGAAGCACTTTCCCTGATAGAACAGGATCTCCCTGCGTTACTGCCCTTTGCCCGCCAGCATCTGGATGCCGCACTGCTGGATAAGCAGGCCGAATGGTGCGAGGTGTTTGAGCGGGGTCGTGCGACCTCGCTGCTGCTGTTTGAGCACGTTCATGCTGAATCCCGCGATCGCGGCCAGGCGATGGTCGACCTGATGAGCCAGTACGAAAAAGCCGGCCTGCAGCTGGACTGTCGCGAGCTGCCGGACTATCTGCCGCTCTACCTGGAGTATCTCAGCCTCGTCACCGACGACGAGGCCCGCGAAGGGCTACACAACGTTGCGCCGATCCTGGCGCTGATTGGCGGTCGCCTGAAGCAGCGCGGCGTGGCGCATTATCAGCTGTTTGATGCGCTCCTGACGCTCGCAGGCACGCGTCTGACCAGCGACAGCGTGGCGAAACAGGTTTCCACCGAGAAACGGGATGATACCCGCCAGGCGCTGGACGCCGTCTGGGAAGAGGAACAGGTCAAGTTTATCGAGGACAACGCCACATCGTGTAATACCTCACCGATGCAGCAATATCAACGACGCTTTAGCCAGGACGTTGCCCCGCAGTATGTCGACGTCAGTGCGGGAGGCCCAAAATGATCCAGTTTCTGAACGTCTTTTTCTACGATATTTACCCCTACCTGTGCGGCACGGTTTTTCTGGTGGGAAGCTGGCTGCGTTACGATTACGGGCAGTATACCTGGCGCGCCTCCTCCAGCCAGATGCTGGATAAGCGCGGCATGGTGCTGTGGTCGAATCTGTTCCATATCGGGATCCTGGGGATCTTCTTCGGACATCTTTTCGGGATGCTGACGCCGCACTGGGTTTATTCGTGGTTTCTGCCGATGTCGCAGAAACAGCTGATGGCGATGATTCTGGGCGGCGTTTGCGGCGTGCTCACGCTGGTGGGCGGTGCGGGATTATTGATTCGCCGGCTGACGAACCCGCGTATCCGGGCGACCTCCTCCACGGCAGATATCCTGATCCTCTGCATTTTGCTGGTGCAGTGTATTCTTGGGCTCACCACCATTCCGTTCTCCGCGAAATATCCCGACGGCAGCGAGATGCTCAAGCTGGTGGACTGGGCGCAGTCGGTAGTCACCTTCCGCGGTGGCTCGTCCGAACATCTGGCGGGCGTGGCGTTTATCTTCCGTGTCCATCTGGTGCTGGGCATGACCATTTTCCTGATCTTCCCCTTCACCCGACTGGTGCACGTCTGGAGCGCGCCGGTGGAGTATTTAACGCGCAGGTATCAGGTGGTGAGATCGCGCCGCTGAGTGTTGCCGGGTGGCGCTACGCCTGAGCGCAGCGCCACCGGTCTATTTCCCGGCCTGAGGATGTGTATCAAACCCGGCCATCACCGCCGTCAGCGCGTCCAGCGAAAACCCGTGTTTGGGATCGTCTACGCCCAGTCCAAACCGTGACTGTATCACCTGATACAGCGCGTTCGCGTCGGGAAGATGGACCTGCTCTTCCGCATGCCCCTTCTGCCAGTGGGTAAAGTTAAAGTTGGTCAGGGTCAGCTTTCCGCCGTCAGGCAGATGGCGACACATCAACAGATGGTGGCGAAAATGGGATTGCGGCCAGTGCGCCGACCAGAAGTTGCCCATCACGTAATCGCTGAAATACTGTGTTGTCAGATCAAAATGGTACATCGACTGCCAGTGATCGTGGTGACTGAACTGCAGGATCCAGTCGTTGCCCTCGCTCAGCAAACGGTACAGCCCGTGGGGTGTCTCCTGCTCCTCGTTGGCGAGCAAACGAATCGGCGCCGTCAGGGTCTGTCCGCCAAAACCGACGTCGGCAATCCAGCGCTCACCGTTGAGTTCAACCAGCAGCAGACGATGCGTACGCGGCGGCATCTGTGGCGGACTGGCTAAGACCACGCGGCCCAGCACGCTGCGAACTGTAAAGCCCACTTCACGCAAAACGCGTTCAAAGAGGCCGTTCTGCTCAAAGCAATAGCCTCCACGACGTGCCGTCACCAGTTTGTCGACCAGGCACTGATCTTCCAGATGGATTTCGCGCGGCATCACGACGTCAATATTCTCGAAGGGGATCGCGCAGTTGTGGTGTAAATGCAGCGCCCGCAGGGTGTCGATGTCAACCTGTACAGGCTGTTGCCAGCCCGTACGGGCAAAATAAGCACTCAGAAATGGGGACATGATTCGCTTCCATGATGTGATGTTCCCTGTTTATAAACTATTTTCCGGCCTCCATATGCGCAAAAGTGCTTTTTGCGGGTGCATCTTGATTTCGGCTCCCCATCAGACGTTTAATGCCAGAATACCTGCTGAGAGGAATGTTCATGAGCGCGTTTCGTCCCGTTGAATTAAAGCATGCCAGCCGTCTGCTGAACCATGGCCCTACGGTGCTGATTACCAGCCGCGATGAGTCTATCGACCGTCGTAACGTCATGGCTGCGGCTTGGTCGATGCCGGTGGAGTTTGAGCCACCGCGTATCGCAATTGTGGTGGACAAAAGCACCTGGTCGCGCGAACTGATTGAGCGCAGCGGAAAGTTCGGCATCGTCATCCCCGGCGTGGCAGCGGCTAACTGGGCTTATGCCGTCGGCAGCGTGAGCGGGCGCGACGAAGACAAGTTCAACTGCTACGGGATCCCGGTTGTGCAAGGTCCGGTACTCGGCCTGCCGGTGATTGAAGAGAAATGCCTGGCGTGGATGGAGTGTCGTTTACTCCCGGTTACCGCAGTTGCAGAAAAATACGATACGCTGTTTGGTGAGGTTGTTTCGGCAGCCGCAGATGAACGCGCGTTTGTCGCCGGACGCTGGCAGTTTGACGGCGATAAGCTGAACACCCTGCATCATCTGGGGGCCGGGACGTTTGTGACCAGTGGGAAAATGGTCAAGGCGCTGGAAAAATAGCCTATAAAAAAAGCCCTCTCCGCGAGGGAAAGGGCTTTTAAATTACTTCGCGCGCCGTGCAATAATTTCATCCGCAACATTACGCGGTGCTTCCGCGAAATGATGGAATTCCATCGTGTAGGTCGCGCGGCCTTGCGACATCGAACGCAGCGTCGTGGCATAGCCAAACATCTCCGCCAGCGGCACATCCGCGCGAATAATCTGGCTACCGTACTGCTCTTCCATTCCCTGCACCATGCCGCGGCGGGAAGAGAGATCGCCCATGATGTTGCCGGCGTACTCTTCCGGTGTTTCCACCTCGACATGCATGACCGGTTCAAGAATCACCGGGTCCGCTTTGCGAGCGCCCTCTTTAAAGCCGAGGATCGCCGCCATGCGGAACGCCATTTCCGAGGAGTCGACCTCGTGATAGGAGCCAAACGTCAGGGTCGCTTTCACATCGACAACCGGATACCCCGCCAGGACACCGCTGTTCATGGCTTCGCGCAGGCCTTTCTCCACAGACGGAATATACTCGCGCGGGACAACGCCGCCCTTGGTGGCATCTTCAAATACAAAACCACTGCCGGGCTCTAACGGCGCCAGACTGAGCACCACATGGCCGTACTGCCCTTTACCGCCGGACTGTCGGACAAATTTCCCTTCGATATCCTTCACCGCTTTACGCAGGGTTTCACGGTACGTGACCTGTGGGCGACCAATGTTCGCCTCAACGCCGAACTCACGCCGCATGCGGTCAACGATAATCTCAAGATGTAACTCACCCATCCCGGAGATAATTGTCTGGCCGGACTCTTCATCGGTGTGCAGACGAAACGAAGGGTCTTCTGCTGCCAGGCGCTGCAATGCAATGCCCATTTTCTCCTGATCGCCTTTGGTTTTCGGCTCGATCGCAAGCGAGATAACCGGGTCCGGAAACTCCATCCGTTCCAGCGTGATGACGGCATTCGGGTCGGTGAGCGTGTCACCGGTTGTCACATCTTTCAACCCAACGCAGGCCGCGATATCGCCCGCGCGCAGCTCATCCACTTCGTGGCGATCGTTAGCATGCATCAGTACGATGCGCCCAATGCGCTCTTTCTTCCCTTTCACCGGGTTGTACACCGCGTCGCCTTTGCGCAGCACGCCAGAGTAAACGCGGATAAAGGTCAGCTGTCCGACGTACGGGTCGCTCATCAGTTTAAAGGCCAGCGCGGAGAACGGCTCGTTGTCGTCTGGATGACGCTCGGCATGCTGCCCATTCTCATCCACACCATCAATGGCGGGCACGTCCAGAGGCGACGGCATCAGTTCAATGACCGCATCAAGCATGCGTTGCACGCCTTTATTTTTAAACGCGCTGCCGCACAGCATCGGCTGGATTTCACCGGAGATGGTCCGCATACGCAGCCCCCTGATGATTTCCGCTTCCTCTAAATCACCCGTTTCCAGGTATTTATCCATCAGCTCATCGCTGGCTTCCGCCGCCGCAGAGACCATTTTTTCCCGCCATTCCTGCGCAGTACTCACTACGTCATCCGGCACAGGAGCATAGGTAAACACCATGCCCTGGGTGGCATCGTCCCACAAAATGGTACGCATTTTGATGAGATCCACCACGCCGGTGAAGTGTTCTTCTGCCCCCACCGGAATAACAATCGGGACCGGATTCGCTTTCAGACGCTCCTGCATCATTCGCACGACGCGGAAGAAGTCCGCACCCGGGCGGTCCATTTTATTGACGAAGGCCAGCCGCGGGACATGATATTTGTTCGCCTGACGCCAGACGGTTTCCGACTGCGGCTGCACGCCACCGACGGAGTCATACACCATGACCGCGCCGTCGAGTACACGCATGGAACGTTCCACCTCAATGGTGAAATCCACGTGGCCCGGGGTGTCGATAATGTTGATCCGGTGCGGTTCAAAGCCCCGGTCCATACCTGGCCAGAAACAGCTGACTGCCGCAGAGGTAATGGTTATCCCGCGCTCTTGCTCCTGTGCCATCCAGTCGGTAGTTGCCGCGCCATCGTGTACTTCACCCAGTTTGTGGCTCATACCGGTATAAAACAGGATGCGCTCGGTGGTGGTCGTTTTACCGGCATCGATATGCGCGGAGATACCGATGTTGCGATAACGTTCGAGAGGGATGGGTCGGGGCATAATATTTCCTTAGTCATTAAGACTGCGTTGTGACGACCGGGATGGTCGCGTGTTCGTTCATTTGCTATAATAGTCCTATTGTACGAGTATTATCGAACTATTTTTTTTACGGTTGACCTATTGTTGATATAGCTCAATCTGACACCAGACGCAGGAAAACGATGATCCCGAACCACCCTGAAACTGAACAAATACTGCTGGAAAATGTGCTTTTTGCCCTCGGTAACCCGCTACGGCTGTCGATTATCCGCAGGCTGGCCGATGGCAGCGAACTGAGCTGTAACGCGCTGCGCCCGGACGAGGTGGTGAAATCGACGATGACCCATCACTGGCGCGTCTTGCGCGACAGCGGCGTGATTTGGCAGCGCCCGCAGGGACGAGAAAATATGATTTCACTGCGCAGAGACGATCTTGATGCCCGCTTTCCTGGGCTGATGGCAATATTACTGCAGACGAAGTAACGCGTGTGTCGTGTCGGGCGACTCCGCGCCGCCCGACCCTCTCTCATATTGAATAGCCGGGTTTCTTAATTAAGTGATCCAGGTTGGGTTCAATTTCGGTATCCCAGACCTGCGCTTTCCAGTCGGCTTCCTGCACTTCATTCAGGGCGACCGAAATAGAGCGATCTTTACTGTTCAGATGACGGGTAATCACCTCGGCAATATCCGCCGCCAGCGCGGTTTTTTGGTCGTCGTTCAAATCACGGGGAAAACATTTGATATCTACGTGTGGCATATGCAGGCTTCCAGTTATGAATGTGAGTTCCACGTTATCAGATTATCTCGTTTGCCTTTAACACCTTGTGCAGTTCCGGCAGCTGGCACACGGTATCCGCAATCGCCGTTATCTTCGGCGTATTCGCCGCAAACCATGCATGGCGAGGCCCCCAGGTGCGTGCAACCGTGATGTAGACGTCAAGCAGCGTCAGCCGTTCCCCGAGCGCAAAAGGGGTGGCACTGAGCTGGCTGTCAAACCACAGATAGAGTGATTTTCGGTATTCAATACAGCTGTTTTTCAACTGCTCCGGCGCATCCGGCACCCAGCGTTCGGGGTAGTCGGCGTAGGTAAAGGTGGGATAAACGTTCGCAACAAACCAGATGAGCAACCGCTGAAACTGCTGCCGCTCAGCCTGCCCGACGGCAGGTGCAAGATCGGGACATCTGTCCAGCACCATCAGGGCAATCGCCGCCGTTTCGGTCATGATCGCCCCGTTTTCCAGTTCCAGCGTGGGTACCTGACACAGCGGATTGCGTGCTTTCAGCAACTCACGCTGCGGGCCGGGCTGGTCGAACCCGTCCACGTTGATAAATTGATAAGGGATGTCTGCAAGAGTCAGCATCACTTCACTGATTGCCGATCCCCAGCCGGGTACGCCATAGAGTTTCATCATATTGCCCCCTCCGGGATGAAAACCCTAAGTGTAGACATGACTAATAGGTTATCCCAGGCGGGTTCACGTCGGATTGCGTCACCGCTTCGCCCTCTTCTCCCCAGCGTGCCAGCACCCGCTGGTACTCTCCACGCGTAATAGCGCCCTCCAGCGCAGCCTGCAAAGCATAAACCAGCCCATTGCCCTTTTTGGTCGTCGTGGCGACATAGGCTCTCTTCGGCCCGAGACCCACTACGCGCGTTTTGCCGGTCAACGCCGCTTTATAGGCGGATACGGATTGAGGCCCGAAGAACACATCCGCCCTGCCGGACTGAATATAGAGGTTGCCGGAAGCATCATCGGTCAGATAGACCGGCAGCGCAGGCGCACGACCGGCTTTTTTGTTCTCTTCATTCCAGCCCAGCAGAATGCGCTCCTGATTGGTCCCGGAACCGACAATCACCTTTTTGCCTGCCAGATCTTTTGCGCTGTTAATCGCCTGGACCGCGCTGGTGGATTTCACGGAAAACGCCAGTGAGTCGACGCGATAGGTCGCAAAATCAAATTTCTCTTTTCGCTGTTCGGTCACCGCAATATTCACCAGCGCCACGTCATAGCGTCCGGAGCTGATCCCCAGCGGCCAGTCTTCCCAGGCCGTGGGAACCAGCTTCAGCTTTAACCCCAGACTGCCCGCCAGCAAGCGGGCAATATCCGGATCGCTGCCAATCCGCGTCCGGTTATCGCTGGCAAGCAGCGCCAGCGGTGGAGAGTTGAGCGCTGAGATCGCTACCGTGAGCGTGCCCGGCTCAACAAATTTATAGTTCGCGGGGATCTTCGCGACGGCCTGCCGATCTACCGTCACCGGAAGCGGCTGCTCGTTGGCGTGTAAATCGATACCCGCATGGCTCGCGGTCGTAAAAGCCAGACCGGCCAGAAAAGCATATTTCATCTGCGCTCCTTACAGCACTTTTGACAGGAACTGCCGCGTTCGCGGGTGCGACGGACGGGTTAATACGTCGTCACTGCTGCCCTGCTCCACAATTTTGCCGTCGACCATAAAGACCACTTGATCCGCCACTTCCCGGGCAAAGCCGATCTCGTGGGTGACCACCACCAGCGTGGTACCCGAGCGGGCGAGCTTTTTAATCACATCCAGCACTTCGCCAACCAGTTCCGGGTCGAGCGCTGAAGTGGGCTCATCAAACAGCATTACCCGGGGACGTAACGCCAGCGCGCGGGCAATGGCAATACGCTGCTGTTGGCCCCCGGAGAGATGGCGCGACCAGGCGTCGGCTTTATCGCGCAGCCCGACCACATCCAGCAGGCTGTATGCCCTTTCAACGGCTTCTTTCTTACTCAGTTTTTTATGGGCGATGGGCGCCTCAATCAGGTTTTCCAGCACCGTGAGATGCGGAAAGAGATTAAAGTTCTGGAAGACATAGCCCACATTGACGCGCTGTTTGAGGATCTCTTTCTCTTTCAGCTCGTAGAGTTTGTCACCCTGACGGCGGTAACCGATGTAATCACCGTCAATCTGGATAAACCCTTCGTCGACGCGTTCCAGATGGTTAATGGTGCGCAGAAGCGTCGATTTACCCGATCCGGAAGGCCCGAGGATGACCGTTACCGATCCGGGCGGGATCTCCAGCGAGACGTTATCAAGCGCTTTATGGCGACCAAAAAACTTACTGACGCCGGTAATCGAAATATGCCCTTCAGGAGAGGTTTGCATGGACGGGCTCCTGTACTGATGCGGTGGATACGGAACGGACGCGACTGGCTACCCGGTTTTGATTAACGGCTGAACGGCGTTCGCTGCGGGCAAGCCCGCGCTCCACAACATGCTGAATGGCAGACAACACGGTGGTAATCACCAGATACCAGACCGCACCGACCATCAGCAGCGGGATCACCTCCTGCGTGCGGTTATAGATCATCTGAATGGTATAGAAGAGTTCCGGCATCGCCAGGACATACACCATCGCCGTGCCTTTCGCGAGACTGATAATTTCATTAAATCCGGACGGCAGAATCGTGCGCAGCGCCTGCGGCAAAATGATACGCACCGTGCGACGCCAGGCTGGCAGACCGAGTGCCGCCGCCGCTTCATACTGACCATGATCCACACCCAGAAAACCGCCGCGAATGATCTCGGCGGTATACGCGCTCTGAACCAGCGTCAGCCCCACCACGGCGGTGGAAAACTGTCCCAGCACGTTGATGGTTTCGAAGCGACCCCAGGTAATGGCGGTGAAGGGTACGCCGAGCGAGAGCGTGTCGTAGAGATAGGAAAAGTTATAGAGAATGATCAGAACCACAATCAGCGGCAACGAACGAAACAGCCAGATATACCCCCAGGCCAGGCTGCTCAGCAGCCAGGATGAAGAGAGCCTCGCCAGCGCCAGCAGGCCGCCAATGACCACGCTCAGCGCAGTGCCGATCAGGGTCAACAGCAATGTCTGCCCTACGCCTTCAAGGATAACCGGATCAAAGAACCAGCGGGCAAAAACAGACCACTCCCAGCGCGGGTTAAAGGCCACGGACTGAATGACCACCGCAAGCACAAACAGCGCCACCACGGCACCGACAGTCCGCAGCGGATAACGCGCCGGGACCACCTTAATGGTTTCAACGTTGCTCATCGTCATTCCTCATGCTGTTTTACTGAACGCTTCACTGACCAGCGTTTTGGTGAAACGCAGCCGGCCATCAAACGGCGGCTGGCTGTACTCTTCCGGATCGCGGTTCAGATCGAACTGCGGCTGATAGCCCTGGCTGATATAGAGCCTGACCGCTTCCGGCTGACGAAAACCGGTGGTGAGGTAGATCTGGCTGTAACCGGCCTGTACCGCCCGACGCTCCAGCTCCTGGACGACGCGGGCCGCCAGCCCCTGTTGACGCAGCGCCTTGTGCGTCCAGATTCGTTTGATTTCAGCGGTGCGTTCATCAAACGGTTTATACGCGCCGGTGGCGATGATGTCGCCGTCACGCTCAAGGACAATAAACAGCCCCTGCGGGGCCAGGTACCACTCCGTGAGCTCCACTTCCGCGTCTTTAGAGAAGTAGTCGCCATAGCGGGCGGCATATTCACCGAATAATCCGTCGATAATGGGCTGAAGATCGGCGTCTTCCGGTGACACGTCCCGAAATTGCTCGCGCATAGCGCCTCCTTAGTCACCCAGTCCTGCCGGGTTCACTTCTGATTGAGGGATACGTTCTACCCCTTCCCCCCAGCGGTTCAGCACTTTGTCGTAATCGCCGTTTTTGATGACCCCGTTAAGTGCGGTCTGTACCGGCTCGACCAGGCCGCTGCCTTTTTTCAGCGTCACCGCAATGTGTGCCGCCTTCGGCCAGCCGCCGTCGACAATCCCAACCCGTTTCGTTTTCCCGGTCAGCGCCGCTTTCCATGCGCCAGTCACGTTCGGGCCAAAGAACGCATCTGCGCGGCCTGACTGGAGAGACAGGGTTTGTGATGCATCGTCTTTGGTGTAGATCGGGGTAAACGGCTTCAGGCCTTTCTTCACGTTCTCCGCATTCCACGCCAGCAGGATAGCCTCCTGGTTGGTCCCGGAACCTACGATGATGCGCAGCCCGGCGATGTCCTCCGCCTTCTGCAGCGAGGTAATCGGGCTGGTCGATTTCACATAGAAGCCGAGGGAATCTTTACGGTAAGTGGCAAAATCAAACTTCTCTTTGCGTTCTCTGGTCACGGTGATGTTGCTGATCGCCGCATCGTATTTCCCGGAGGCGACGCCGAGAGGCCAGTCCTCCCAGGAGGTTGGCACCACGTTCAGCTCCAGCCCAAGGCTGTCGGCCACCAGACGGGCAACGTCCACCTCGCTTCCGAGCAGCGTTTTATTGTCGTCGGAAAAAACGGTCAGCGGCGGTGAGTTAAGCGCGGCAACCGCCACGGTGAATTTGCCCGGCACGGCGAAGCGATAATCTTTCGGCAGTTGCGCGATGGCGTCGCTGTTTTTGGCGGTGTTGACGGGCGTTTTGTTGGCTTCCAGGCTCACGCCAGTGCCATTAATGTTCACATTCTCTGCCCAGACGGCAGGGGAAAAGGCCAGCGCAAGCGCCAGAATAAGCGATGATTTCTGCATAGCGAGGTTCTCTATTATTGTTGTGTGAACTGGTTTTGCGGTTCGTCTAACCCCAGACTGTCGCGCAGCGTAGTGCCGGGATAGTCGGTGCGGAATAACCCGCGGGCCTGTAACACCGGGACAACCTGGTCAACAAAACGCGGGAACGTGTCCGGCGTTCCACCCTGAATAATGAAGCCGTCCGCGGCGAATGCCTCAAACCAGCCCTGCAGACCGTCTGCCACCTGCTCCGGCGTACCGGAAAAGCGCGGGCGCGGGGATGCCGCTTCGAGTGCAACCTGACGCAGGGTTAAGTTGCGTTCGCGAGCATTACGCTTAATTTCATCGGTCGTGCTGCGAAAACTGTTTTTACCCAGTTCACCGATGTCCGGGAACGGCTCGTCGAGCGGGTACTGGCTGAAATCGTGATGTTCGAAATAACGGCCGAGGTAATTCAGGGCATCGTTAATCGACACCAGAGCCGCGGTTGTCTGATACTGGTTCTCCACGTCCTCCGCGTCTTTGCCAACAATCACGCTGACGCCCTGAAAAATATGTAAGTCCGATGCCCTGCGGCCATTGGATTCAAGCTGGTGTTTCACGTCGCGATAAAACGCTTTGGCTTCCTCTAACGTTTCATGATGGGTAAAAATGGCGTCAGCATGTTTCGCAGCCAGTTTTTTTCCGTCATCCGATGCACCCGCCTGAAAGACAATCGGGCGTCCCTGCGGCGTGCGGCCAATATTGAGCGGACCGGCCACCTGGAAGAAATCGCCGTGGTGATCAAGCGTATGCAGTTTTGCCGGGTCAAAGAACTGCCCGCTCTCTTTGTTGCGCACAAAGGCATCCCCCTCCCAGGAATCCCAGAGTCCTTTCACTACGTCGAGGTATTCATCCGCTATCCGGTAGCGCAGCGCATGTTCAGGGTGTTTCTCGCGCGAGAAGTTTTTCGCCGACCCTTCCAGCGGTGAGGTCACCACGTTCCAGCCTGCACGTCCGTTGCTCAAATGATCCAGGCTGGCAAACTGGCGCGCCACGGTAAATGGTTCGCTGTAGGAGGTCGATAAGGTACCGACCAGACCGAGGCGCGAGGTCAGACTTGCCAGTGCGGACAAGACCGTTAACGGCTCAAACCGGTTTAAGAAATGCGGAATGGATTTCTCGTTAATATAGAGGCCGTCGGCGACGAATAAAAAATCAAGCTTCCCCTCTTCGGCTTTTAACGCCGTGGCTTTTACAAAATCAAAATTAATGCTGGCATCGGCGACCGCCGCCGGATGACGCCAGGCAGACATATTTCCGGAAGCACCATGCAAAATGGTTCCCAGCCGCAATTGTCGGGTTGCAGACATATTCACCTCTTCAGAATTAAACGTGTTGCAGGGCTTTTTCCGCAAGCTGTGCAAAATAGCGGGCAGCGGGCTCAATTAATGCTTCATCCGGGTTGAAGGCCGGGTGATGTAAACCGAACGGACTGGCGCTGCCGATGCTGACAAACGCCCCGGGGATCTGCTGCAGATACACCGCGAAATCTTCCCCACCCATATGCAGCTCGGCGTGCTGCGTTTCATACCCAGATTCTCTGGCAACGGCGGTGGCAAATTCGGCCCAGTGCACGTCATTGACCAGCGCGGTAGGCCCGGCGTACCAGGTAATGTCGATCTGCGCGCTAAACGCGCTGGCAAACCCGGCGGCAATTTCGCCGACGCGTGCTTTCACATTCTGCTGCACTTCCACGCGGTGGGTGCGAAGCGTGCCTTCCAGCTCAACGCTTTCCGGCAGGACGTTCCAGGTATTGCCCCCGGTAATGCGCGTGACGCTCAGCACCACGGAATCAAGCGTGTTGACGTTGCGGCTGGCAACGCTCTGCAACGCCGTTACCAGCTGGCTCGCCAACACGATGGCGTCGTTACCTTCATGCGGACGTGCAGCATGCGCGCCTTTACCGGTAATTCGGATAACAAACCGGTCGACGTTGGCGTAGAACGGCCCACCGCGGGTGGCAAATTCCCCGACCGGCAGCCCCGGCTCGTTATGCATCCCGAAGATGGCACTGACATCACGTAAGGCACCGGCCCGCACCATACTTTTCGCGCCGCCAAAGTTCTCTTCAGCCGGCTGAAAGAGGATCCGCACACGCCCGTTTAAAGACGCTTCACGCTCTTTAAGCTTTAGCGCCGCCCCGAGGATCACACTGGTATGAATATCGTGTCCGCAGGCATGCATCACCCCCGCACGCTGTGAGCTAAACGGCACGCCGCTGCGCTCTTCAATGGGCAAGGCGTCAATATCGGCCCGCAGCGCAATCAGCTTTTTTCCCGTGCCAATTTCGGCCACCACGCCGGTCTGAAGCGCATAAGGCAGCGGCGTAATACCAGCCGTCGTCAGCCACTGACGCAGGCGAGCGGTCGTTTCGACCTCCTGGCCGGACAGCTCCGGGTTCTGGTGCAGCTCCCGGCGCCAGGCAATCAGTTGTTCGTCAAAACGCATACGGCGACCTCCTTGTTAAGCTTCGCCTGCGCCAGCAGACGCAGAGACTGTAGTCGCGTTACGCCATCCGCAACGGGGGTATCAATAATGAATTCATCAATGCCCCATTTTTCGTGCAGGGCGTTCAACTGTTCCAGCACCGATTCAGCTGTTCCCGCCAGCAGCGACTGTGCCCGACGGGCAATGCGCACCGGCTCGCTGCCCGCCTGTCGGGCAAAGGCATAGGCCTGCTCTTCGCTGGCCACGGTGACGCGCTGCCCATTTGCCAGTTCGACGCCCCAGACTTCAACCTGTTGTGCCAGTGCCTCAGCCTCAGCCTGCGACTGGGCGACGATGACCTGCACCGCCACAATCGCATCCCGGGCGCTGTGGTTACGCCAGGTGGTAATGACTTCACGCAGCAGCGCCGGATCCCCATTCAGGTGAGCAGCAAAGACAAAATGCCAGTCAAGTTTCGCGGCCAGCAGCGCGCTTTCGGTACTGGCCCCCAGCAGGAACCCCTGCGCCGGAACCGGCGGCAGCGGCGTCGCGCGAACGGCCTCGTCCACCGACTGATTTTCCGGCTGGATCCAGTGATGAAGCTGTGTCAGCTGTTCGGCAAAACTGCCTTTTTGCTGTTGATCGAGGCCCTGCTGCAGCGCCCGGGTGGAGAGCGGCAGGCCGCCTGGGGCTTTCCCGACGCCCAGATCCACGCGCCCGGGAGCAAGCGCGGCCAGGAGGTTGAAATTTTCTGCGACTTTGTAAGGGCTGTAGTGCTGGAGCATGACGCCACCAGAGCCCACACGGATACGCCGTGTTTGCCCGAGGATCCAGGCGATTAACAGTTCGGGTGAAGGGCTGGCCAGCTGGGGCGTGTTGTGGTGTTCGGCAATCCAGAAACGGTGATAGCCCAGATTTTCTGCCTGCTGTGCCAGCGCCAGGGTTCGCGCCAGTGCATCGGCAGCCGTTTCGTTTTCAGCGATGGGGCTTTTATCCAGAATACTGATTCGCCAGGACATGTTGCGTTCTCGTTTGACTTAACATGTCGTCATTATTAAAGGCGTATTTCACCTCTGAGAAACAATTAATTTACATTTGGTTTGCCGGAAATCAGATATATAAATCCATGCTACGCGTGTGACTTAAGCGATGAAATGAGGTTTTCCACCTCACTGCGGCGGGTAATGCGGACAAAATGAATATGGGCGTATTGCGGGTCTACCATATCGCGTGCATAACGTGCGCGGTTGCTGCGCCAGGTTTTGATTGTCCAGATAATAATGGACTCACGGCTCAAGAATGAGCGACGAAAACTCTCACAGTTTCCCGTACCGGGCCACAGTTCCTGTTTGTGCCAGGCGCGCGTGAACGCTCGGGTGACAGCCTGATACAGGGTTCGGGCGAACCCATAATCCACCCACACCACCCGATCCACGTCTCGCCATTTCACAGGACGCGTACGGTTATAGTTGCCATCAAGCACCCACTCCGCTGACGCCTTTAGCGTCGTCTCCAGTTTTTCCAGCAAGATAGCGTCCGGTGTGCCCTGCCAGTCCGGACACCAGTAAAGTCGGTCCATTTCAATGTAAGGAATATCCAGTTCTGCGGCGATACGCTTCGCCAGAGTGCTTTTTCCACTCCCGCTGGTGCCAATCACATTTACTTTCACCCTGCTGCCCCCTGTTGAAGAAAAACCCTTAAAGCATAGCGTTTTCATCTTGTTAACGAAACGCTATTTCGGCGGGTCAGTTTACGTCGAAGAGTGATCTCCCGCTTTTAATTTGCCTTATGGCGTTTATTTGCAGGGTGCTACAAAAACGCACCGATAAATATTTTCATTTTTATTACATCGAACGCAATTTAAAAATAAAAAATACTAAACACAGGGTATTCCGGAACGCATAACTTTCGTAGAGAATATGCCGACAGTAAAAATAAAAACAAACCTTTCAATCTTGCCTGAATGTTTAACGGGCTCTTTTTTATTGATATATGACCATGGGGTTACTGATGCGGAATAACACTCCCGTTACACAAAACGAGTATTTACTTAACGAAGGTTCGACGCTCATGTCGACCACCAATACGCACAGCCATATTACCTATGCGAACTCTGCCTTTATTGACGCCAGCGGCTATAAAGAAGAGAGTCTTCTCGGTGAGCCGCATAATCTTATTCGCCATCCCGACATGCCTGCCGAGGCGTTTGGCGACATGTGGTTTACCCTGCAACAGGGTGAGACCTGGACGGGGCTAGTCAAGAACCGCCGCCAGAACGGCGATCACTACTGGGTGCGCGCAAACGTCACCCCGGTTTATCAGAATGAAACGTTAACCGGCTATATTTCTGTGCGGAATATTCCTTCGCGTAAAGAGATTGCTGTCAGTGAAAAACGGTATGAGAAAGTGCGCAATAATGAATTAAAACATCACCGCTTTTATAAAGGCCTGTTTGTTCGCCACGGTCTGTTCTCTTTTACGTCGCTGTTTAAACGCCTCAGCACCAGTAAAAGGATCCATCTTGGTATTGCGATAACCGCCCTGCTCGCCTGTCTGCAGCTGTTTATATTTGCCGATCGTATTGTTGAGACTGTAGGTCTGGCTCTGCTATTTATTGCCCTGGCCGTTTATCTTCATGCGCAAATTGCAAAGCCGGTTAAATCCATTGTCCAGCAAATGCAGCGGGTGGTTTCAGGACGTAAAGCTGACTATTACCATTTTGACCGCGTCGATGAAATCGGCCTGATGATGCGCATGGTGAATCAGTCGGGTCTGAACCTCCATTCGCTGGTGGACGATGTCGGTGCGCAAATCAGCGGTATAAGTACAATCAGCCAGCAGGTGGCGAAAGAAGGTATGGCGTTACAGACACGTACCGAAGAAACCGCAGACTTTCTGCAGCAAACGGCCTCAGCCGTGGAAGAAATTGCCAGCGCGGTTCAGCAGACGGCTGAAACGGCGAAAGACGCGATCCTGATGGCAGATCGCACCCGCACCAGCGCTCACCGCGGTGAAGCAATGATGAAAGAGACTATCGGCATGATGCAGTCCGTGTCGCAGGATAACAGCCAGATCGTCGACATCATCAGCGTCATCGATCGTATCGCCTTCCAGACCAATATTCTGGCGCTGAACGCGGCCGTTGAAGCGGCGCGTGC
Source organism: Enterobacter sp. BNK-18 (assembly GCF_047456135.1). Classification (NCBI taxonomy): domain Bacteria; kingdom Pseudomonadati; phylum Pseudomonadota; class Gammaproteobacteria; order Enterobacterales; family Enterobacteriaceae; genus Enterobacter; species Enterobacter sp. BNK-18. The sequence goes on from NZ_CP179899.1 coordinate 1,563,375, forward strand.
GGGTGATGCCGGGCGCGGTTTTGCGGTCGTGGCGGCCGAAGTGCGCAACCTTGCCCAGCACTCTGCCACGGCGGCCAAAGAGATCAAAACGCTTATAGAGAAAAACGTTTCCAGCGTGAACGCCGGCGTGGAGAAGGTCGAGCAAACTGAATCGCAGCTCACGGTGATGATTGGCAATGTCATGGAGATGTCTTCTCTGATTAAGGAGATAGGCCACGCCACGCAGGAGCAAACGCAGGCGCTGACCCTGATTAACGCGTCCATCTCCCGTATCGGTACAATGACCCAAAACAATACCGGTATGGTGGATAACGTGACGGACGCCGCACACCATCTGACGCAGAGCACGACCCGTCTGCAACAGGCGATTGCCGTTTTTGGCGGTTGAGCAAAGGCGCCGTTATGCGCTGGTTGCTTTGCGCAATCATTAAGCGAAACTGATGATTAAAGCACCACTTCATTAATGGATTTGTCTAAAAACTCACCGCTATTCAGCGTGTTGTGATCCCCGTCTGCTCTGACCACACGATTTCCTTCGACGTGCATCACTTTCGGCACGGTTATATTTTGCGTCGCTTATGAATTGCAGGTAGGATGCCTCGCCATGTTTCGCCTTATCCATACGCAGAATGACTGGGAAGGCAACATGTGTTTGCGCAGAAGCAATCGTTTGTATTGCACTCTGCCAGGCAGGACTATCACGATAATGGTTCAGACAGGCAAACAGGTAACTCAATGAAAACAAGCAATAAAAGCGCAGCCGATCATCACGCTGCTAAACGTCGCTGGTTAAACTCCCATGAAGAGGGCTACCACAAAGCGATGGGCAACCGTCAGGTTCAAATGATCGCCATCGGCGGCGCTATCGGAACGGGTCTGTTTTTAGGTGCTGGCGCTCGTCTGCAGATGGCTGGCCCGGCTCTCGCCCTGGTCTATCTGGTGTGCGGGATCTTCTCTTTCTTCATTCTTCGTGCATTGGGCGAACTGGTACTGCATCGCCCTTCCAGCGGCAGTTTTGTCTCTTATGCCCGTGAATTCCTCGGTGAAAAAGCGGCCTACGTTGCTGGATGGATGTACTTCGTCAACTGGGCAATGACCGGTATTGTCGATATCACCGCCGTCGCGCTTTACATGCACTACTGGGGCGCGTTTGGTGATGTGCCACAATGGGTGTTTGCGCTGGGCGCACTGGCCATTGTCGGCACCATGAACATGATCGGCGTGAAGTGGTTCGCGGAGATGGAGTTCTGGTTCGCGCTGGTAAAAGTGCTGGCCATCGTGGTGTTCCTGGTCGTGGGTACGGTGTTCCTCGGTAGCGGTAAACCGCTTGATGGCAATGCCACCGGTTTCCACCTGATCACTGATAACGGCGGTTTCTTCCCGCATGGCCTGCTGCCTGCGCTGGTACTGGTTCAGGGTGTGGTGTTCGCCTTCGCGTCCATTGAGCTGGTCGGCACCGCGGCGGGTGAATGTAAAGACCCACAGACCATGGTACCTAAAGCCATTAACAGCGTTATCTGGCGTATCGGTCTCTTTTATGTTGGTTCCGTGGTGCTGCTGGTTCTGCTGCTGCCGTGGAACGCCTATCAGGCGGGTCAAAGCCCGTTTGTGACCTTCTTCTCTAAACTGGGCGTGCCTTATGTTGGCAGCATCATGAATATCGTGGTGCTGACGGCTGCGCTCTCCAGTCTGAACTCGGGTCTTTACTCTACCGGTCGTATCCTGCGCTCCATGTCGATGGGCGGTTCGGCGCCGAAATTCATGTCGAAGATGAGCCGTCAGCATGTGCCTTACGCGGGCATTCTGGCGACGCTGGTGGTGTATGTCTTCGGCGTGTTCCTGAACTACCTGGTACCGTCTCAGGTATTCGAAATCGTGCTGAACGTTGCCGCGCTCGGCATCATCGCCTCCTGGGCCTTTATCGTGGTCTGCCAGATGCGTCTGCGCAAAGCGATCAAAGAAGGCAAAGCCGCTGAAGTCAGCTTTAAGCTGCCGGGCGCACCGGTGACCTCCTGGCTCACCCTGCTGTTCCTGTTCAGCGTGCTGGTGCTGATGGCGTTTGATTACCCGAACGGTACCTACACGATTGCCACCATTCCTCTGCTGGCCGTATTGCTGATTGCCGGCTGGTTTGGCGTGCGTAAACGCGTACAAGAAATTCACAGCACGGCGCCGGTTCATCCTGATGATGCCAAACACGACGCCCCGCTGGTTGAAGAGACGTCGCGTTAATATCGACCTGCTGGTTAATACAAAGGGAAGGCATTGCGCCTTCCCTTTTTCTTTGTGTTGAGGAGCGAAACTTAGAGCGTGATACGAATCACGTCATCAGGCTGGGTGGCTTCCTGCTGACGGGTCGATTTTTGTTTTACCGTCACATACAGGGTTTTCCCATCCGCAGAGAGCGCCAGACTGTTCGGATAGACCGGGGTGTCGAAGGTTTTGGTAACGTTGTAGGTTTTCGCGTCGATTACGCTCACCTTACCCGCTTCACGGTGCGTCACATACGCTTCGTTGCGCGCCGGGTTAAACAGAACGGCCAGCGATTCAGGCACGGCAATTTTCTTGATGACGCTGCCGTCCTTCAGATTCACCACCAGCACTTCCGGCTGCTTTGAGTCGGTTAAGAACGCACGCTGTCCGGCGGTATCCAGGCTCAGATTCAGGTAGAAGTGCTCCTTACCGTCGTCCTGCACTTTTTTACGGCTGAGGATTTTGTGGGTTGCCGTATCAATCGTCACCAGTTCGCCATCAGCATTGGTGGTGTAAAGACGTTTTGCCTTCGCATCCAGCGCCAGGCCGGTACTGAATTTACCGGTACTGCTGATGGTCTCTTTCAGCTTCAGCGTTGCACCATCCACTACCCAAATCGCGCTCTCCTGGCCTACGCCGGTGATGTAAACGGTGTTTGTGCTGTCATCGGCCACCAGCTGGCGCGGCTGCAGCGGTTTGACGGTTTCACTGCGCTGACGGTTATCCAGCACCAGTCGCCCTTTCACCTCACCCGTTTTGGCATCAATCGCGGTTACCGCGCCGTTGATGGTGTTACCAAACCACAGCGTCTGGGTGGCATTATCAAGGGTGGCACCGAAGGGTTTGAGATCGTTATGAATGACCTGCGTCACGTCCAGCGTGACCGGGTCAAGGCGATAGACAATCCCGCCTTTGTCCGTTTTGCGGCTCTGCGATGTCGCGACCCACAGCGCATTCTCCTGCTGGCTCACGGCCATTTCATATGCGCCTTTCCCTACCGCTTTGCGCAACATCTCTTCGGCAGCATGAACCTGGAAGGTTCCGGCAAACAGTAACGCCCCTGACAGCAGAGACATACTCAGGCGCGGCGAGCACAGATGACGTAAAGACATAACAATTCCTTTTTTGAACACAGGGTTTACTGCTGACATCACTTCCGGCAGGCAACGTCATGGCATTGCCGTTTTGATAATGAGAATAGTAATCATTTATGAGTCAAATGTGGAGTTTTTCTTTCCTCCCCGGCCTTTCATTAACGCAATGTGCGGTTATAGTTTTCAAAAGATTTACAAAAGATTTAACATATATGGACATGTTCCATTTGGTACGTTTTTTCCATAACCGGTCTATTTCATGAAAATCATTTCTGCCCGTAAGGCAACGCTTCCACTGCTGCTGGTTCCTGTTATCTCTGCGCCTCTCACTGCGATGAGTGCCGATGAACAGACCATGATCGTCAGCGCCACGCCGCAAACCGTCTCGGAGCTCGATACCCCGGCGGCGGTTAGCGTCGTGCATGGCGAGGATATGCGTCATGCTGCGCCACGCATTAACCTGTCTGAATCTCTTGGCAGCGTGCCGGGGCTGCAGATCCAGAACCGCCAGAACTATGCTCAGGATCTCCAGCTTTCGATGCGTGGGTTTGGTGCCCGCTCAACCTTCGGCGTGCGCGGTATCCGTATGTATGTCGACGGTATTCCGGCAACCATGCCGGATGGACAGGGACAAACCTCCAATATCGATCTCTCCAGCGTGGACAGCGTAGAAGTGCTGCGCGGCCCCTTCTCTGCCCTTTATGGCAACGCCTCCGGCGGCGTGATCAACATGACGACCCAGACCGGGCAGCAGCCGCCGACCATCGAGGCCAGCAGCTATTACGGCAGTTACGGTACCTGGCGCTATGGAATGAAAGCCACCGGCGCGATGGGTGACGGGACGCATGCCGGGGATGTGGACTACACCGTGTCCACTACCCGTTTCACGACTAAAGGTTATCGCGACCACAGCGGCGCGCGGAAGAATCTCGCCAACGCTAAACTGGGTGTTCGTATTGATGACGTGAGCAAGCTGACGCTGATTTTCAACAGCGTGGACATGAAAGCCAACGATCCGGGTGGACTGAGTGCCCAGGAGTGGCATGACAACCCTCGCCAGTCTCCGCGTGGCGATCAATACAATACGCGCAAGACCATCAAGCAGACCCAGGCTGGCCTGCGCTACGATCGTCAGCTCAGCACCCAGGACGATCTCAGCGTCATGATGTACGCCGGCGAACGTGAAATGACGCAGTACCAGTCAATTCCTTATCAGCCTCAGCTGAGACCTTCCCACTCCGGCGGCGTGATTGATATGCAGCGCCATTACCAGGGGATTGATACCCGCTGGACGCACCGTGGCGAACTGCTGGTTCCGGTCACCTTTACCACCGGTCTGAACTACGAAAACATGAGCGAAGATCGTCGCGGATACGAGAACTTCGTCATGAACAACGGCGTGCCGGAGTACGGCGTCAAGGGTGACAAACGTCGTAACGAACGTAACCTGATGTGGAACGTCGACCCGTACCTGCAAACCAGCTGGCAGTTAACGCAGAAACTCTCCGTGGATGCCGGCGTCCGTTACAGCTCGGTCTGGTTTGACTCCAACGACCATTACGTGACCCCGGGCAACGGAGACGACAGCGGTGACGCAAGCTATCACAAGTGGCTCCCGGCCGGTTCGGTGAAATATGCCGTGACCGATGCGTGGAATCTCTATGCTGCGGCAGGTCGCGGGTTTGAAACGCCAACCATCAATGAGCTCTCTTATCGTGCGGATAACCAGGGCGGCCTCAACATTGGCCTGAAACCTTCCACGAACAATACCTATGAAGTGGGCAGCAAAACCCGTATCGGTAATGGTCTGCTGACGGCAGCGCTGTTCCGCACCGATACGGATGATGAGATTGTCGTCGATGCCAGCGCTGGCGGTCGTACCAGCTATAAAAACGCCGGTAAAACCCGTCGTCAGGGGGTTGAAGTTTCCCTGGATCAGCAGTTTGCTGAGAACTGGAAGCTGAAAATGGCGTGGACCTATCTGGACGCCACCTATCGTACCAACGTGTGCAGCACCGGCGACTGTAACGGCAACCGTATGCCAGGCATTGCCCGCAACATGGGTTATGCCTCGTTTGGCTGGCAGCCGGAAGAAGGCTGGTATGCGGGATCGGATGTGCGCTACATGAGCGATATCATGGCGGATGACGAGAACACGGCGAAAGCCCCGTCCTACACGGTGGTTGGGCTGAATACCGGGTATAAATTCAACTACGGTAACTGGGGAATGGACGTCTTTGGTCGCGTCGATAACCTGTTCGATAAAGAGTATGTCGGATCGGTTATCGTGAATGAATCCAACGGGCGTTATTACGAACCTGCACCGGGCCGTAACTACGGCGTAGGTCTGTCGGTCTCTTATCGCTTCGAGTAAGCAAAAAGCATTCTTTTTTGCTGTATATTATTTTTATAAATGGAATAACGCTCCTGATGGCAATAAGCCATCAGGAGTATTTAACCAGGAATATAATTCGCGGCAGGATATAGTCGCTCTGCTAAATAATCTCTCAGTTAAAATATTGTCGCTGTAAAAGCGTGTTCGCTTCGTCAATCAACGTCTCTATCGCCTTCTGACTGCCATCAACATCTCTTCGCTCAAGCGCGGACAGGAGCTCGGCGTAGTGATAAGTCGACACCTTGATGTCGTTAAGCTCCTGATGCAGATAGTTCATGCAAGGTCCAATACGCACCCATAGCTGCTCAATTAAGGCGCTGAGTGTCGGCATTTCCGCGTACTGATAAAGCGTAAACCGAAAGATGCGGTTAGCATGCAGCGCCTGCTGAACGTGCCCGTTGCGCATGGCTTCATGGAATGTCTCTGATAGCTTGCGCAACACCTCCAGCTTATTTTCCGTCATATGCTGACAGGCGGCAGCTACCGCCATAGGCTCAAGCTGTTTTCTGATGGCGTTAATCTCGTTATAACGCTCAAGCGTGACCTCAGGAACCAGAAACGCCTGGGCTGGCGTGGCGTGTAATGCCCCAGACGACACCAGACGCAAAAGCGCCTCGCGGACCGGGGTAATACTGGTTCCTAATTTATCAGCAATTTCTTTGGTAATCAGTCGAGCGCCAGGTTTCAGTGAGCCTGTAATTAACGCGCCTTTCAAACTGAGTTCGACTTGCATGGTAAGACTGATCCTTTGCGCTTTTTCTAAATGGTCCAAATCAAGCATGTTCAATTCCTGTAGCTAATACTTAATGCTATTTTTAAACGCCGTTTTTTATAAACGACGCTGTTCCGATATATCCTGTATCGTCATGCCTGGTGATGGGAAGTCTGTAAAAATGGCAAGAAATGCAAAATTTATTTTTTTTCGTTTTCGTGCTCATCTGAACGGAAGGCGCGAAAAGCCATGTCCAGTTAATTAAAGACAATATATCGTATCTTCACAAATAAATATGGCGGGAAACCCCGCCATATTTTAGATTATTTATTGTCACCCGCGACGCGAATCACGACTTTGCCGAAGTTTTTTCCTTCAAGAAGGCCAATCAGCGCCTCAGGCGCATTCTCCAGGCCGTCTGTAACCTGCTCACGGTAGTGAATTTTGCCTTCCTGCACCCAGCGCCCCATCTCATCCTGGAACTCCTTGATGCGATGGCCGTAATCCTGAGCGATGATAAACCCCTGCATACGAATACGTTTCTTCAGAATCGTCGCCATCAATAACGGCAAACGATCCGGCCCTTCCGGCAGACCCGTCGCATTGTAACCGCTCACCAGACCACATACCGGTACGCGCGCCGAGGTGTTCAGTAAGGGCAACACGGCGTCAAAAACTTTCCCGCCGACGTTTTCATAATAGACATCAATCCCTTTCGGGCAGGCCTTTTCCAGCTGGGCCGCGAAGTCATCGGCATGGTGATCCAGGCATTGGTCAAACCCGAGCACCTCTACGGCATGGCGGCATTTTTCTGTACCACCGGCAACGCCGATCACCCGGCAACCTTTGATTTTACCGATCTGCCCGACCGTCGCACCAACCGGCCCCGTCGCCGCCGCAACCACCAGCGTTTCACCGGCTTTAGGCTGGCCGATGTCCAGTAGCCCCATATAGGCGGTAAACCCTGGCATACCCAGAATGCCCAGCGCCCACGAGGGGTGAGAAATATTATCGCCCAGTTTCACCAGGCCGCTGCCGTCTGAAATTGCATACTCCTGCCAGCCGCTGTAGCCCAGCACCCACTCACCCGGCGTATAGTCCGGATGATTTGACTGCTCCACGCGGCTGACCGTTCCCCCCACCATGACCGCCCCAATTTCCACTGGCGGTGAATAGGAAGGTGCATCACTCATGCGGCCACGCATGTAAGGATCAAGCGACAGCCAGACCGTGCGCAGCAAAAGCTGTCCTGCCTGAGGTTCAGGAACAGGCTGCTCTTCCAGACGAAAATTCTCCGCGACCGGCGCACCGTGCGGACGAGAAGCCAGAACCCAGCGGCGATTTTGCGAAACAGATTGATTCATCAGGAACTCCTTCTGGTACAAATGTCATTAGAGCCTGGCTCATGATCGGCGTAAACGCTTTAACTTTACGAGCCAGACTGGTTAAGCCGCACAACCAGATAGATACAGGTTTCATTCGTCTCATTAATGAACCGGCAGTCGTTGGGCGGCCCCAGTTCCAGGCAATCACCGGCGTGCATTTCATGACGGGTATCGCCCTCCTGGAAAACCAGTTCGCCAGACTGCAGCCAGATAAGCTGGCGCGCCAGCGCATACGACGAGGCGGGCATAGGGACATCACTTCCCGCCGGCAGCTCAACCTGAACAAGATCGATGGGCAGATCGGTGCGGGGTGAAACGTGGCGGCGGAGGTAGTGTGTCTGAGGGTCACGCCAGACGGGCTGGTTTTCCAGACGCAGCAGCTTTCCTTCCTGCATTTCGGCCCTGGCGATCAGCGTTGACATGCTGATGCCAAACGCGCCGGATAACCGCGCGAGCAAGGTCGCCGTCGGGCTGCTGTCCCCGCGCTCTATCTTGTGGATCATGGCGCGCGAGACGCCGGCCCGGTCAGCAAGCTCGCTTAATGACCATCCTCGCGACTCGCGTTCAAGGCGAATTCGCGCGCTAATCCTTTGATTCATTGTGTCTGTCATAGTATTCATGACGTCATACTATAGTGTATGAACGGCATTTCAACGCGGTTTTGATAACAAAAAAATCTGGCTTATGTCATAGCCATCCGTCTGTACAGTTGTGTAATATCGTAACCACAACGTAATACTATAGTGAACAACACACTCAGAGGTTCAAACATGATCGTTCGTCATGCCTGCAAAGAAGACTGCGCCGCTATTGGGGAGATTTACAACCACGCGGTGCTGCATACTGCCGCGATCTGGAATGATAAAACCGTCGATACGGATAACCGCATTGCCTGGTTTGAGGCGCGTGCCCTCGCAGGCTACCCGGTGCTGGTGAGTGAAGAGAATGGCGTTATCACCGGCTACGCCTCGTTTGGCGACTGGCGCGCCTTTGACGGTTTCCGGCATACGGTAGAGCATTCTGTCTACGTTCATCCGGATCATCAGGGGAAAGGAATTGGCCGCACGCTGATGAACGCGCTGATTATTGAAGCGCGGACCCTCGGCAAACACGTCATGGTGGCGGGCATTGAGGCGCAAAACCAGGCCTCTATTCATCTTCATGAGACGCTCGGTTTTGTGACCACCGGCCAGATGCCGCAGGTGGGCACAAAGTTTGGCCGCTGGCTGGATCTGACCTTTATGCAGTTGCAGCTTGATGAGCGCAGCGATCCGGACGCTATCTCATGAATCAGTCTCTGACGCTGGCTTTTCTGGTGGCGGCGGGAATTGGCCTGGTGGTGCAAAACACCTTAATGGTGCGCATCACTCAGTCCTCCTCGACCATTCTTATCGCGATGCTGCTGAATTCGCTGGTTGGCATTGTGCTGTTTGTCAGCATTCTGCTGCTAAAACAGGGCTTCGCCGGATTTAGCGAGCTGGCCTCAACGATCCGCTGGTGGACGTTGATTCCGGGGCTGTTAGGGTCGTTTTTTGTTTTTGCCAGTATCAGCGGCTATCAAAATGTTGGCGCAGCGACAACCATCGCCGTGCTGGTGGCAAGCCAGTTGATTGGCGGGCTGGTGATGGATGTACTCAGAAGCAATGGCATCCCCTTGCGCGCGCTGATTGGCCCGGTGTGCGGTGCCGTAATGCTGGTGGTCGGGGCGTGGCTGGTCGCGAGACGCCAGTTCTGACCCCCGGCTCACCGCTACAGTATCGTACCGCCTTTGGTCAGCAATTCCTGACGGGCGTCCATCTCTTCTTTATGTTGCTTACCGTGATGTGCAATCGCGGTACGCAGACGCTGCTGCTGACTGTAGCGATCTTCACGGCTTAACGCTGTGTCATCGCTCAGTTCGATCAGCAGTTCATTCATTCGGCTAATCACTCCCTCTTCGATGGCGGTATCGACACGGGCGATAACTTCATTTAAATGTGACATTGTCACTCCTTGTCAGATGCCCGGCAGGCGCGGTGCCTGCCGGGAAAAATGTCAGTTCAGTTTCGCTTTGGAGAAATCGCTGCCCATCAGGCTCACGCTGTACCCCGTTACGTTGCTGCGGGTGGCGTAGAACGTTTTGCCGTTCGCCAGCGCAATCCACGGTGCCTGAGCATAGAAGATCTCCTGCGCCTGGCTGTAGAGTTTCGCACGCTCACCCGGGTTGCTGGTCAGTTTGGCTTTCTTGACCAGATCATCATACCCCTTATCGCACCAGCGCGCGGCGTTCGATCCGGTTTTGATGCTGTCGCATCCCAGCAGTACATCAGCAAAGTTATCCGGGTCGCCGTTATCGGACATCCAGCCAAACAGCGCGGAATCATGCTCCCCTTTACGCATACCGGAGAGATACTCGCCCCACTCGTAAGAGACAATTTTGGCCTTCACGCCGACTTTTGCCCAGTCGCTCTGGATCATCTCCGCAATACGCTTCGAGTTAGGGTTATACGGACGCTGCACAGGCATTGACCACAGCGTCACGTCCGCGCCCTTCTCCAGACCGGCCTGTTTCAACAAAGCTTTCGCTTTTTCAGGATCGTAGCTGTAGTCCTTCAGATCGTTATTAAAGCCCAGCATATTCGGCGGAATGGGTGATTTCGCCACCGTACCGGAACCCATAAAGACCGCATTCACGATGGCTTTTTTGTCCGTCGCATAGTTCAGGGCCTGACGCACCAGCACGTTATCAAACGGTTTTTTCTCGGTATTGAACGCCAGATACCCCACGTTCAACGCCTCCACGGCGTGCAGCTTCAGGTCTTTATTTTTGTTAATAACATCAAACTGAACCGGTGACGGCGCAGGAATAATCTGACATTCGTTGGTCTGCAGCTTCGCCAGACGCGTTTCTACGTTTGGCGTGATGGAGAAAATAAGGTGTTTCGTCGGAACCGCACCTTCCCAGTAGTTCGGGTTAGCGACGTAGCGGATCAGCGAATCCACTTTGTACTGCTGCAGAACGTATGGCCCGGTACCAATCGGCCAGGTATCGACATTCTCAGGCGTCCCTTTTTTCAGCATCGCGTCAGCGTATTCAGCGGAAAGAATAGAGGCGAAATCCATCCCCCAGTCAGCAAGGAATGCGGCGTTTGGTTCGCTCAGCGTAAACTGCACGTGATAATCATCAACCTTTTTGACGTCCTGAATCAGCTTGTCCAGGCCTACGTCATTAAAGTATTCGTAATTACCTTGCGAGACATTGTGATAAGGATGCTTAGGGTCTTTCTGACGCATGACGGAAAAAATAACGTCATCCGCATTAAAATCACGGGTCGGCTTGAAGTATTTATTGCTGTTGAACTTGACCCCTTTACGCAGCGTAAAGGTATAAGTCTTACCGTCCGGGGAAATTGTCCAGGACTCTGCCAGCGACGGTACCGGAGTGTTTTTCACCGGGTCGAAATTGATCAGGCGGTTATACAGGACCTGAGAGCTGGCCACGAATGACGGGCCTGAGCTGGCGATCTGCGGGTTGAAAGACTCCGGTGATGCTTCAGAGCAATAAATGATGGTGTCATTATTCGCCGCCCATGCGGCACCTGCTGGTAAGAGAGTGCTCAGTGCGAGAGCGAGCAGCGTTTTCCCTGTAGACATGGTTATAACCCTGGCAGTTTTATTATATTGGACTGTAATAACAGCACAGCCGCTATAACCTGGCAAATAACGAATCACTATCAGGTTATTCTAAAGCAACGTTTTCCGCTGGTTTTACAGCCAGTGCGCCAGAGGTTGATTTGCCTTAAGTGCCATTATTCGTCAAGCACAACCGCACCTTTCTATGCCACAAGAAATCGTCCCTTTTGGCGTCTCTTCCTCCGTTTGGTTGCTTCCCGATTTCGTTAAAGTAACGGTGTGAAGAAGTATATGGGATCAAATCGTGGCAAAAACTCTTTTACGCAGCGGTAATCTGGATGATTTTCAGGCCGTTGGCGGCGGCGGACAAGCCGTTTTTGAATCAGCGTTACAAATCCGGGAAGCGCTCCGGTTACGCAAACAACAGGCGATTGTCGACTGTCTGGCTATTCCGCAGGTCAATGATGGTGGCGACCGTGTCGACTGGTATTCGCCGGTCGACGGTTGCGTAACCAGCTGGAAAGCGGCGAACGAAGACGATCGTTATCGCGCCCTTCGCTATCTGGAAAATACGCTGGCCAGCGTTGAATCGCTGAGTAAGAAGTGCCTGCAGTCGCCAAAAACAGCGCAACAGCTTTTCGGCTCCCTGCTGTCGAAAGCATTTCAGTTTCCCGGCGAAAATTTCCTTTTCCTGGTTGATGGAAAGCCGGTCATAAGCTTCTGGGGGTTTGTAAATCTCAATGAGAATGCGCGTGACGACGTACTCGACTGTTTACGTGAATCGCTGATCCCTGAGCCAGCCCCGATTGTCATTGAAGACCCTGAACCCGAGCCGGAACCGACCCCAGTCCTGACCTTTGAACAGGCCGATGAGCCGCTGATCGCCCCGGCCACGGTGGTGCGCATCACGCCGGACGAACTGTATACGCCTGAACCTGCACCGGTCACTGTGCCACCTGTGGAAGAACCCGAGCCAGAGCCTGCGATCGTCGCCAAAAAACGCCGCGTTCCCCTGTGGACGCTTCCGGTTGCCGCCGTGATCGTTGCCGCGATTGCCACCCCGTTGCTGTGGCCAAAACAGGCCCCTTCTGCCGAGCCAGTGGCTGTCGTTGCCCCTGAACCTGTCGCCATTGCGCCAAAGCCGATTAAAGCCGTTGAGCCACTGCCGATGAAATTACCGCTGCATCAGGCAGAGGTGGTCGCGAGCAAAGAAAAAGAGCCGGCTCCCGTCGCTGCCCCAGCGCCTGCGCCGGTTGTGATTGCGGCGATCCCGAAAGACGCCATGGTCATGGAAGCAAACCAGGTGAAAGCGGGGTCGACGCGTTTTCTGAACGGAACATGGCGTGCGATCCTCGACGTGAAAGATCCGATTACCGGCAAACCACCGTCGCTGCGCTATCAGATCCAGAACAATAAAGGCTTCGCTCGTGTTGTTCACGGTGACAATGTTGTCTGCCGCGTGGAGGTTTTCTCCGGGCTGCACAGCAATGGCGAACTGATGATCAAGAGTCGCGGTAATGCCCGCTGCACAGACGGTTCACGCTACCCGATGCCGGAAGTTGCCTGTAAAGCAGGTACCAGCGATGTCGCTGAATGTAATGCCCGTTATGATGCCAAAACCGTCGTTCCACTGACGTTCAAGAAAGCAGGTGCCTGACCCTATGCTGGTAAATCTTTGCGACTATAAACAGAGCGTCACGCTTATTGCCAACAGCGGCGTGCAATTCCTCGATTTTGGCCTGACTCCGCAGGACACCGCCAGCAACGGGCGCTTCGTACGTAAAACCGCCAACGGTCCGCTTCTGCGTCTCGATTTCGATCTCGTCAACGGGCGTTACACGCTGCCGGGATTGAACGGCGGACAGCCTGAAGTGGTGAAACCGGAAACCACGATCCCACTGCATCAGTCCCTGACGGTGCTGGATGGTGTCTGGCTCCCCATTCCCTTCCTGCGCTTCAATCCGCCACGTACCTTTGTTGACGGGCCGGATAACTGGGCGCGAGTCCAGGTGCGTAAACTTGAAACGCCTGATGCGGCAGGTAATACGCACCGCGTCACGCTCGCTCTCGACAGCCAGATTGCAGAGCATGCTACTGCCGCGCTGTCCCCGGTTGAAAATGACATTCTCAACGGCACCCGTTTCGGACTGGCATGGCGTGACGATGAGGTGGAAAGCTTCCTCGACCAGACCTGGATTGACGGCTGGCTGCGCGAGGCGTTTACCCACTATGCGACCGACGTTGAAAACCGCGCAGAACGCGACCTGCAACAGGCAATGCGCAGCTTTGAGTACCAGGCACACTGGCTCAACCTGCTGTCCATGCTCGGTGAACAGCTTACCGTACCGGAAGTGAAATTTGTCACCCATACCCTCAGTACGCCGGCTATTCCGGTCGACCTGATCCTCGACGTCGGAAATACCCATACCTGCGGCGTTATTATTGAAGATCACGGTGATGCGAACGACGGTCTGCGCCAGACGGCCGAACTGCAGGTGCGCTCGTTAAGCGAGCCACAGTTCCTCAATGAGCCGCTGTTTACCAGTCGTCTGGAGTTTTCAGAAGCGCGTTTTGGCAAGCAGCACTTCTCGGTGGAAAGTGGGCGTGAAGATGCCTTTGTCTGGCCGTCTATTGTCCGCGTGGGCGATGAAGCCCGCAAACTGGCTACGCGCCGTCTGGGCACGGAAGGTAACAGCGGTATCTCCAGCCCGCGTCGCTACCTGTGGGATGAAACCCCGGTGGTCCAGGACTGGCGCTTTAGCCAGATGAACAGCAAGACCCAGCGCGAACCGCTGGCGACCGCGTTCCCGCTGATGAACCTGATGAACGATGACGGTGAACCGCTCTTTACGCTGCCGCAGGACGAGCGACTGCCGGTTTTCTCCCCGCAGTACAGCCGCAGCACGCTGATGACGCATATGCTGTGCGAACTGCTGGCACAGGCGCTGGGGCAGATCAACAGCGTTGCCACGCGCCTGCGTCTGGGCTTTCCGGCCTCGCCACGCCAGCTGCGTACGCTGATCCTGACCCTGCCCTCGGCGATGCCGAAGCAGGAACGCGAGATCTTCCGTCGCCGCATGTTCGAAGCGATCGCTATCGTCTGGAAAGCGATGGGCTGGCACCCGCAGGACGACGATTTTGCCACCCGTAAGCACCAGGAAAAAAGCGTGGTGCCGGTACCTGCAATCCAGATGGAGTGGGACGAGGCCAGCTGTGGTCAACTGGTGTGGCTGTATAACGAAGCAATCTCACATTTTGGTGGTCAGACGGAAGCGTTCTTCGCCTCCCTCGCCCGCCCGGATCGTGAACCTGAACCAGGCGTTCAGCCGGGGCGCTCGCTGCGTGTCGCCTCTATCGACATTGGCGGTGGCACAACCGACATGGCGATCACCCATTATCAGCTGGATGACGGCTCCGGTAACAACGTCAAAATCACGCCGCAGCTGCTGTTCCGTGAAGGGTTTAAAGTGGCCGGTGACGACACCCTGCTGGACGTCATCCAGCGCTATGTGTTACCCGCCCTGCAAACCCAGCTGCAGAAGTCCGGTATCGCCGATGCCTCTCTGCTGATGGCCTCGCTGTTTGGTGACTCAGGACGTATCGATACTCAGGCGGTATTGCGCCAGCAAACGGCGCTTCAGCTCTTTATGCCGATTGGTCACGCCATCCTTGCCGCGTGGGAATCCAGCGACATCGACGATCCGCTGGCAGGCTTGCATGCCACCTTTGGCGATCTGCTGTCGCAGAAACCGACCCGCAACGTGATGAATTATCTGCAACAGGCCGTCGATCATGCCTTGCCGGCAGGTTCAGACGCCTTCGATCTGTTTGCCGTTCCGCTGCACGTGAATTTCCGTGAAATGCAGGATGCGATGCTGGCAGGCCAGTTCACGCTGGCGTCACCCCTGCATGCGGTGTGCGAGGCCATTTCACATTACAGCTGCGATATTCTGCTGATCACGGGGCGTCCGGGCTGCCTGCCTGGCGTTCAGGCGCTTATTCGCCTCTGCTGTGTGAGCTCACAGAAAAAAAAAAAAAAAAAAAAAAAAAAAAAAAAAAAAAAAAAAAAAAAAAAAAAAAAAAAAAAAAAAAAAAAAAAAAAAAAAAAAAAAAAAAAAAAAAAAAAAAAAAAAAAAAAAAAAAAAAAAAAAAAAAAAAAAAAAAAAAAAAAAAAAAAAAAAAAAAAAAAAAAAAAAAAAAAAAAAAAAAAAAAAAAAAAAAAAAAAAAAAAAAAAAAAAAAAAAAAAAAAAAAAAAAAAAAAAAAAAAATTAAAAAAAAAAAAAAAAAAAAAAAAAAAAAAAAAAAAAAAAAAAAAAAAAAAAAAAAAAAAAAAAAAAAAAAAAAAAAAAAAAAAAAAAAAAAAAAAAAAAAAAAAAAAAAAAAAAAAAAAAAAAAAAAAAAAAAAAAAAAAAAAAAAAAAAAAAAAAAAAAAAAAAAAAAAAAAAAAAAATAAAAAAAAAAAAAAAATTTTTTTTTTTTTTTTTTTTTTTTTTTTTTTTTTTTTTTTTTTTTTTTTTTTTTTTTTTTTTTTTTTATTTTTTTTTTTTTTTTTTTTTTTTTTTTTTTTTTTTTTTTTTTTTTTTTTTTTTTTTTTTTTTTTTTTTTTTTTTTTTTTTTTTTTTTTTAAAAAAAAAAAAAAAAAAAAAAAAAAAAAAAAAAAAAAAAAAAAAACGGTAATGGCCGCCTGAACGTTACGCCAGGCCAGCGTACATTTGACTATTTTTCGCACATTAATCCGGGACATGCCCTGACCAACATGGCCGTGCGGTTCACCCGCGGAAATGCAGAGGTGATGGATGAGGCGTTCCCGCTGCGCCTGAGCCTGGTGACAGAGGCAGAGCTGGTTCAGCTGTTTATCGCCCGCACCACGCTGCAGCCGGACATCCGCGCCGTGGATAAAGCGGTCATTGAGACGCGCCTGGAGAAGTGGCGTGGCCTGCGCCAGCCGCAGGGCGTTCCTGGTATTACGGCTCAGGACGTGGGTGCCATCGCCCGCTTCTGGCAAAGCTCAGTACCTGCCGCGAAACAGCAAATTGATGATGCCCTGTGGCATCAGTTTGCACAGCTGGTCCCTTCGCTCGATCTCAGCACGCGAGCCAGCGTCTGGTCGCTGCTGTGGGGTGAGCAACAGGAGTTGACCCAGCAGTGGTTAAAGCTCGCTCATGTCCTGCATCAGACCAGCCATTCCGGAGCACTCGCCGCCCCGCTCAGCCTGCTGGTCGATAACTTCGGGCTGCCGGGCGAAGGGTTCCTGACTCACGGCACCTTTACCCTTCCGGAGGCCCAGGAGACGCTGCTTCATCCGCTGAACAACGGCGAGATGCTTAACGCCATCAGTATCCCTGTCGATACGCTCGCCTTCCTGACGCGTGAGCTGGTCTTGCCGGTCGAAAGCAGCGCCCTGGATAATGTCGATATTATTGATATTCCGGTCTTTTCAGATAACAGCGCCGATGCACTGAATCAGGCTAAATGCCAGTGGTTGCTGGAGCATTATCGCCAGCAGCTGCAGCCGGACGTGCTTGTTATCTGCAATGCGACAGCCCAGCACGAGCAAACGGCTAAAAAAGCCCGGGTGCTGATGAACTGGGTCAAAGAGACTCAGCCGGTTGAAGAATCCGCCCTGCCGGGGCTGGTGTGGGCGATTACGCCTCACGACGCACGTTTTACCACCCGTCAGAACCTTGATGAAACGGTACAGCACCTGTTGGGCAAACCGGGTGTGCGCTGGGGGACACTGCAGGCGCTGGACAGCAACAGCATGCAGCGCGTGATCGAGTGGTTGTCTCAGGCCACGTTACCCGCTCAGCGGCAGAAGCGTCTTAGCACGCTGAAAGCAATGCTGCGCCAGGAACTCTCGGCCCTGATGAAGGGGTATCTGGCACCGCTGGTTGAGGAACCCGGCGCCAGACGAACTCAGGCCGAAAACATGGTGCGCGTTCTGCAAAGCTCCGCCGCCCGCCACGGTGAACTGCTTGAAGGTCTTCTGCCGCCGCTTAAAGCCTTTGAAACCCTGCTGGCTGTTCAGCAGCCCCGCGAGGAACAGGTGAACGGACTGTTTACGGATACCATTGACCTGTTTGCCGAACATGCCCAGGAGAGCGCCAGTCCATTCCAGACCAAAGACAAAGCTCGCCTGGCGCATAAAGTCTGGATAAACCATCTGCGCCAGTGGAGCCGCAACGATGCCACTGCCGCGCGCCTTGGGCTGGAACCCGCTGTTTTGCAGCAAATTGCCGACGTTCTGGTGGTGGCCAGCTACCGACTGAACCTGCCACAGCAGTTGCAGAACATCGTTGAAACCGACAAGAGCAGCGCTGCTCAACTGCATGCCGTGATGAGCAACTTCATTGGCTGGCTGGGCTACGATCGGACACCCGCAGAGGCACGCCCGGCGAGCCGCATCCGTAAAGGCCAGGCAATCTTTGTCACACCGGTGGTCAACAGTACCGCGCCGCGCCTGACGCGTCTGGGAGAACAACCCGTACATGCGGCAACGGTGTATGTCTATGACTGGCTGGTCGCCCTCTATAGCCGGGCAATAGAGAACATCGATTTCCACCACCCGCACGATGTACAGCCTGCCGCACGCCAGGCCTTACAAGCCCTGTTACGTTAGCGCTCCTGGCCCGCAGAGATGCGGGCTATCCTTTCAGGAATAGAGAACATCGATTTCCGCCACCCGCACGATGTACAGCCTGCCGCACGCCAGGCCTTACAAGCCCTGTTACGATAGCGCTCCAGGCCCGCAGAGATGCGGGCTATCCTTTCAGGTCGTGGTCATACACTCTGCTAACGTCTGCGCCAGTGCCGACGGATTTTCCCAGGACATGGAGTGTCCGGCCGCTGGGATGATTTTCACCTCAACGCCCCGCTTTTGCAGAGAGTCCGCATCATCATCAGGCAGGGACCACTCGCCGAAAATCAACGTCACCGGGCAGCGCAGAGACAAAAACTGAACCTCCCATTCCGGCTCTACCCCTTCCACCAGGCTGGACGCGCCACGCCACACGGCATACGGCGCATTGCTTTGCAGACTGCCCGCCCAGGGTGAGGTTTCTGCATTGAGCAGCGCATCATACCCCTGCGCCAGGAACTGTTGTTCCGTCTGTGCAGCGATAGAGCGGCTGAACATGCCACCTCCGGCGTGAAAATTGGGTTCCGACACCATCAACCCTTTTACGCGTGGCGCCATCAGTCCTGCTGCCTCGATAGCAATGCTGCCACCCATACTATGACCATATAGCCAGAAGCTATTGAGTTTGAGATGGTCCAACAGTTCAGCCACCACTCGCGCCTGCTCGCTGGTGCGATAACGATACTGCACGGGTTTGTCGCTGTAACCGCTGCCCGGGAGATCGATAAGAATGGCTCTGCGCGCACCAAACCGGGCGTCAGAGACGATAAGAGGATATTCATAAGAAGAGGCGCAGCCTAACCCGTGAATAAACACCACAGGATCGCCAGAGCCGGGAAGATCGTGCCAGCGCACAACGCAGCCGGCCTGCTGCGAGTAAAAACTGTTCATAAGCACTCCTTTAACGATTCACTGTGTATTTATACAGTCTTCGTGTCTGGAATGCTATGTTCATCTTTTAAAACGGGAAGCGTGCTTCAGAAAAGCGAGATCAACAGCGCAACGGGAAAGCTCATTGGCCAGGTTGACCCCACCAGAAAAGCACTGAGCAGTCGGATACGTTTGCGGTCTTTAGAGAGGAACCAGGTAATTAATGCACAGACAGAAGCCATGATTGCGTAAAAAACCAACATCTTTTGATACAACGTCATTCTGTTTACCAGAGCCGAAAAAATAACCGCACGCAATATGCGTCATATGTTGATACAGATCAAGTTTTTTCGTTACAGAATAACCATTTGAATACTATGGATAATGTACTGAAAGGAGAGAATGCCCGGCGCTGAATGCGACCGGGCATGGGGGCTTAGTGCTTTATCATCACGTGGCGAACAACGGTATAATCTTCAAGGCCGTACACCGACATATCTTTGCCGTAGCCGGATAACTTCATCCCGCCGTGCGGCATTTCGCTCACCAGCATAAAATGGGTATTAACCCAGGTGCAGCCGTACTGCAGACGCGCGCTCATCCGGTGGGCACGCCCTACATCGCGGGTCCAGACCGATGACGCCAGGCCGTACTGCGAATCGTTCGCCCATGCCAGCACCTGCGCTTCGTCATCAAACTCGGTGACACTTACAACCGGGCCAAACACTTCACGCTGAACGATAGCATCGTCCTGTTTTGCCCCTGCCAGAAGGGTTGGCTGGAAATAGTAGCCTGCCCCCTCTTTTTTGCTGCCGCCGGTCACCACGCGAATATGGCTCAGGGCTTTAGCCTCATCAACCGCCTTACAGACGCGTGAAAGATGGGCTTCGGAACTGAGCGGGCCCAGCTCGGTGGTTTCCTCCTCCGGCGCACCCATTTTCAGGCTCGCCACCGCGGCACCCAGTTTTTCCACCAGCGCGGCATAAACGCCTTTCTGCGCATAAATACGGCAGGCTGCCGTGCAATCCTGCCCGGCATTGTAGAAACCGAAAGTACGTACCCCTTCAACAACCGCATCAAGATCGGCGTCGTCGAAAACGATAACCGGGGCTTTGCCGCCCAGCTCCATATGGGTGCGTTTAATCGAGGACGCCGTGTGTCCAATAATATGTTCGCCGGTGGCAATAGAACCGGTGAGCGACACCATACGCACCTTTTCGTGGCCGGTCAGCGGATCGCCGACCGTTTTTCCGCGGCCAAACAGAACGTTCAGAACGCCTGCCGGGAAGATGTCTTTCGCCAGTTCCGCCAGCTTGAGGGCCGTCAGTGGGGTAATCTCCGAAGGTTTGATCACCACACAGTTACCCGCGGCCAGCGCGGGTGCCAGCTTCCATGCCGCCATCATCAGCGGATAGTTCCATGGCGCAATGGAGGCGACCACGCCCACCGGATCGCGGCGTATCATCGATGTGTGACCGTCAAGATATTCGCCGGCGGCCAGCCCGTTCAGGCAGCGGGCGGCGCCGGCAAAGAAGCGGAAAACGTCGACCACAGCCGGAATTTCATCTCCCAACGCACAGTGCAGCGGCTTACCGCAATTGAGCGATTCGAGACGGGCAAATTCTTCGCCGTGGGCTTCAATCACGTCAGCCAGCTTCAGCAGACACTCGGCACGCGTTTTAGGCGTGGTTTGTCCCCATTCAATGAATGCGCGATCGGCGGCCTGAACCGCCGCGTCGACCTGCGCTGCTGACGCTTCAGCAATCTCCCGAAGTACCTCTCCGGTGGCAGGGTTATAGACCGGCTGTTTTTCCCCGTCCCCGGCGACCAGTTCACCATTTATCAGCAGTTGTGTTTGCATAGCATTGTCCTGTTGAAATCAATGTTATTTCCCGCTTCCGGCACTGTTTTCGCCGTCGCGGGTTAGCCACCAGGCTCCCAGAATGGGTAGGGTTGTGACCAGCATCACCAGCAGTGCAACGACGTTGGTGACCGGCACGTCGCGCGGACGCCCGAGCTGATTAAGCAACCACAGCGGTAACGTGCGCTCGTGTCCCGCGGTAAATGTTGTGACGATGATTTCGTCAAACGAGAGTGCAAACGCCAGCATCCCCCCGGCCAGCAACGCCGAACCGAGATTCGGCAGGACCACGTAACGGAAGGTTTGCCAGCCGTCGGCCCCCAGATCCATTGACGCCTCGACCAGACTCCAGGAGGTGCGTCTGAAACGGGCAATCACGTTGTTAAACACCACCACCACGCAGAACGTGGCGTGACCGACCACGATGGTGAAAAAACCCGGCTCAAGGTCAATGGTTTTAAACGCCGTCAACAGCGCCAGACCGGTGATAATCCCCGGTAACGCAATCGGCAACAGCAGCAACAGCGAGATCGCATTTTTGCCAAAAAACGCGCTTCGCCACAGCGCCGCTGCAGCAAGCGTGCCAAGCACCAGCGCGATAGCCGTCGACAGCGCAGCGATTTGAAGTGACAACGTCACTGATTCAATGATGTCACCACGCCCCGCTGCCACGGTGAACCACTTCAAGGTCAACCCCTGCGGCGGAAAACTGAACGCGGCGTCTTCGGTGTTAAAGGCGTAGGTCGCAATAATCAGCAACGGGAAATGAAGGAAGATAACGCCTCCCCAGGCTGCCACTTTCAGGAACAACGGTGCGCGTTCAGAGTGCATCGAATGCTCCCAGACGTTTCACGAACGCCAGATAAAGAGAGATGAGGACAATTGGCACCAGGGTGAAGGCCGCGGCCATGGGCATATTGCCGATAGCGCCCTGCTGGGAATAGACCATATTGCCAATAAAGTACCCCGGCGGCCCCACCAGCTGTGGAACAATGAAATCGCCCAGCGTCAGGGAAAAAGTGAAGATTGACCCTGCGGCAATGCCCGGGATTGCCAGCGGCAAAACGACGTAACGAAAAGTCTGGCGTGGTCGCGCGCCGAGATCGGCTGAAGCCTGCAGTAACGACGCGGGCAGCCGCTCCAGCGCCGCCTGTACCGGCAGGATCATAAACGGCAGCCAGATATAGACGAACACCAGAAAACGCCCCAGCCCGGAGGTGGAAAGCGTGTTTCCGCCAATGGCCGGTAGCGTAAGGATCGCGGTCAGGATCGGCTCCAGCCCCAGGTGGCTCAGAAACCACTGCGCCACCCCGTCTTTCGCCAGCAGCAGCGTCCAGGCATAGGCTTTAACAATATAGCTGGCCCACATTGGCAGCATCACGGCGATATAGAAGAACGCCTTCCACTTGCCGCGAGTGTAACGTGCCATGTACCAGGCCATCGGAAACGCGAGGATAGCGCTGGCGATGGTCACCGCAATGGCCATCATCAGCGTACGCAGAATGATGTCATAGTTTGCCGGATTAAAAAGCGCCAGGATATTGGCGAACGTCAGTTCCGGCGTGACCGCCATGGTGAAATCGTCAAAGGTATAAAACCCTTGCCATAAAAGCGTGAGAAGCGATCCCAGGTAAACGATGCCAAACCACATTAGCGGCGCGAGCAGCAGCAGGAACAGCCCAAGCGATGGCTTACGCCAGAACAGTGCGGTAAGGCGGCTCATGCGGCTACGGTGGGCGGGAGGCGGCGCGACATGCGTGTTCATGTCACCTCTCCTCTTGCAGGCGAACCATGGCATCACGTGACCACGACGCCATCACCACCTGTCCCGGCGTCACACCGCTCAGCGTTGCGGCATCGCTAAAATTGGCCTGGCTGACCAGCAGTTTTGCACCGTCAGCGAGTTTTAGCTCAAGACGCGTTGCCGCCCCCTGATACTGTACTGCCTGCACCACGCCCTCAACCTGAACCTCACCGCTCTCATTGAGGCGAATATGTTCCGGCCGTAAAGAATAGATGCCTTCCATCCCGCACACGTTGTGTGCCATACCGGCGTCAAACACGTTCGAGGTCCCGACAAAGCTCGCCACGAAGGGCGTTCCTGGACGCATATAGAGATCGCGCGGGGTGTCGACTTGCTCAATGCGGCCATTATTGAAAACCGCGACCCGGTCAGACATCGACAGGGCTTCCCCCTGATCGTGAGTGACGAAAATAAAGGTGATGCCGAGCTCCTGTTGCAGCTTTTTCAGCTCGAACTGCATCTGCTCACGCAGTTTAAGATCGAGCGCGCCGAGCGGTTCATCCAGCAGTAATACCCGGGGTTCATTGACCAGCGCCCGCGCGATGGCGACACGTTGACGTTGCCCGCCGGAAAGCTGCGAAGGCTTACGCGTGACAGCAAAGCTTAGCCCCACTTTTTCCAGCGCTTGACGCGCCTGCGCATGCCGCGTTTTCTTGTCGATACCTTTGACCATGAGTCCGTACGCGACGTTGTCGAGGATCGACATATGCGGGAATAACGCATAATCCTGGAACACGGTATTCACATCGCGTTCCCATGGGGGAAGTGCGCTCGCCTCTTTACCGAAGATTTTGATTGCGCCGCCTGACAGCTGCTCAAAACCGGCTATCAGACGCAGGCAGGTAGTTTTGCCGGAGCCCGAAGGCCCCAGCATGGAGAAAAACTCTCCGTCATGAATAGCAATGGTGACCCCATCCACCGCCCGCACGTCACCGTACAGACGGGAAACGTCATTAAACTCTACTGCGTACGTCATGTTCTGCTCCTGCGATTAACGGCCGCCCATGATGGCGATGTAATCCTGTGTCCAGCGGCTGTAAGGAACGAATTTGCCGCCTTCTGCAATCGGGGTTTTCCAGAACATGATTTTGTCGAAATAGTTGTAGCCGTTCGTTTCGCAGCCTTTATCGCCGAGCAATGTGCTGGCTTTACACCCTTCCGGCACTACGGGCAGCGAGCCAAACCAGGCCGCCAGATCGCCCTGCACTTTAGGCGTCAGCGACCAGTTCATCCATTTGTAGGCGCACATCGGGTGCTTGGCCTGCGCGTGCAGCATGGTGGTGTCCGCCCAGCCGGTTACCCCTTCTTTCGGGAAAACAGTGGCGACAGGCTGGTTCTCCGCTTTCAGGGCATTGGCCTGATAGGGCCAGGCGCTGGAGGCCACTACGCCTTCATTTTTAAAGTCGCTCATCTGAACGGTGGTGTCATGCCAGTAGCGGTGGATCAGCGCATGCTGGTCACGCAATACCTTCAGTACGGCGGCATACTGTTTTTCTGTTAGCTGGTACGGGTCGGTGATACCCAGCTGCGGCTGCGTGGCTTTGACAAACAGCGCCGCATCGGCGATGTAAATCGGGCCATCATAGGCCTGCACGCGGCCCTGATTGGTTTTACCGTCAGGTAAATCCTGTTTCGTAAAGACGACGCTCCAGCTGTCCGGCGGCGTCGGGAACGTTTTGCTGTTGTACATCAGCAGGTTTGGCCCCCACTGATACGGCGTGCCGTAGACATTGCCGCCGACGTTAAACCATTCACCTTTGACGATCCGCGGGTCGAGGGTTTTCCAGTTTGGAATAAGGTCGGGGTTAATCGGCTGAACGCGTTTCCCCATGATCAGGCGCAGTGAGGCATCGCCCGAGGCCGTGACCAGATCGTATCCGCCTTTCGCCATCAGGCTAACCATTTCATCCGAGGTGGCCGCGGTTTTAACGTTCACCACGCAGCCGGTCTCTTTTTCGAACTGCGTGACCCAGTCATAATTTTTATCGGTTTGTCCCCGTTCGATGTACCCGGGCCAGGCAATAATATCCAGTCGTCCTTCCCCGTCGCCAATAGCCTTCGGTGGCTCTGCGGCGTGCGCTGTCATGAGGGTCATGCCGAGCGCGCACAGGCTGCTGCGGGCAAATTTTTTGCTCATAAGAATTACTCCTGTCGCAATGAAATTTAGCGGCAGCCGTGCCGTAAAAATATCTCCCTTATTAAACGTAGACCGCGCAAATGCGCCGCACCGTGCGGCTTAAAGAAATTTCATCAAGGTGTGACCGAGGGCGCATTCCCCGTTAACTGGATTATAGACAAGGAGTTAGCGTTGAGAGGCGGTATGCAGATTTCCTATGATGCGGTACTGCGGAATATTCGCCGTACCGCCATCAGGATAAGGAATGATTATTTTAGAAAGGTGCGGAGATTATTATTCGAGCATGCTGCTAATTAATTTCCCTAACTGAATCACAGCCTGTTCTTCCCGCTCCCCCCACGCCCAGGAGGTATTAAACCGGAAGAACGGTGTCCAGGCGTCAGAGGTCGAAAACATCTTACCGGGGGCAATACTGATGTGGTGCATTAGCGCTTTCTCACTCAGCAGCCCGGCGTCCAGCTGCGCCGGGAGTTCCAGCCACAAAAAATAGCCGCTGTCGTTGTGATGAATTTTGACGCCTGCCGGCATATGGCGCAAAAGCGACTGCCACGCCTGCTGTTTGCGTTCGGCCAGCGTGCGTCGCAGGCGGCGAAGATGGGCGTCATAGCGTTTTGTCGCCAGGTAATCCACCAGCGCCAGCTGCATGGGTGAACTGGTCGATAAGGTGCTCATCAGCTGTAGCTGCTGAATGCGTCGCGCATGTTTACCTGCCGCCACCCAGCCGATGCGAAACCCCGCCACCAGACATTTCGAGAAGGACGAGCAGTGCAGCGTCATATCGTCACGATCCCAGGCTTTCGCTGGCAGAGGTTTCTCCCGGCCAAAATAGAGTTCGCTGTAGACATCATCTTCGATCAGGGTGACGTTGTGCCTGGCGAGAAGCGCGACCAGGTGCGCTTTTTTCTCTGCGCTGAGCGTGAAGCCGAGGGGATTTTGACTGTTGGTCATGAGCCAGCAGGCTTTGACCGGATACTCATTGAGCGCCTGCTCAAGCGCATTCAGATCGATCCCTTCGCGGACGTCCGTCGCCACCGACAGCGCTTTAAGTTTCAGGCGTTCAAGCGCCTGCAGTGCACCATAGAAACAGGGGTTTTCGACAATCACCCAGTCACCAGGCTCGGTAACGGCCTGCAGGCTAAGATTCAGGGCTTCGAGTGCCCCTGCGGTAATGACAATCTCATCCGGCGAGATATTCATTCCCTGCTGCGCATAGCGGCGAGCAATGGCGTGGCGAAGGTCAACGTTACCCGGAGGCAGGTTCTCAATTACGCTCATTGCTGTGGCGGTTTTACTGACATTGGCCAGCGAACGGTTAAGTTGCTGCAGCGGGAAAAGCCGGGGGTCGGGGAAGGCAGAAGCGAAAGGAACAACCGACGGGTCGCGGCTGGCCTGTAATACGTCGAAGATATAAGTGTTGATATCTACCACTTCGTCCCGCATCACCTGGGCAGGCGGCGCAGGTTGGTGTGCGGTCGGGCGCGAGGCAACGTAATAGCCCGACTGCGGCCTGGCGACGATACGCCCCTGGCTTTCCAGCATCTGATACGCGTGGCCCACGGTCATAAAACTCATGCCGCTGCTCGCGACCTGCTCTCGCAGAGAAGGCAGCTTATCGCCCGGCAACCATACGCCAAGCTCGATCTGCGAGATAATTTGTTGCGCCAGACGCTGGTATTTTTTCATCAGATTCTCCTTATGACCGACAGTGTATATCAGCAGGAGAAAAAGAGAAGATTTTGCTAACTGTTATAGTTAGCCAGATGCATTACTTACGCAGTTCGGTGACGTTACGCTGAGCGTGGCGGGCAGCGGCCAGATGATCGAGGGTAATCATCGACGATTTGCAAAAAATGCATTTTGCACCGAACGGGTTTTTCTCAGACACATCAAAAGCTGAGGTACGGTACTGCGAACCATGGCAGCATGGGCAGCGGAAATGGATATAAGAAGTCATAGGATTCTCCTGTAAACGTAAAAACGTTAATTGCTTAATGGGCCCTTCAGGCGATAGTGGTTTGAAACAAAAACTAATCGGAGTGTAGAAAAAGACCCAAGAGAGGCTGCGGAGAGGCACAACGTGATGAGAACTGCTTTATAAAACTACGTCAGATGTTTATTTGGACTCAAACCCAGAGGGCCATTAACGCATAATGTTGATAACAAGGCAAGCTGTTTAATGCATAAATTTCATAAAAATAATTTTTTTATTCTTTCACGCAAGCTATATCAGATGTGCAAAGCGTGATGTTTTCATGAACTGTTATAGGTAAATTTCGCTTTTCTGCGTCTGATACTCGTTATTTCGCCCCTATACCATAACAGCACACCGTTTGACATTGAGGTTGTGCATGTTTGGTTTAGATGCTTTTCATCTTGCACGGATACAGTTTGCCTTTACCGTATCCTTCCACATTATTTTCCCGGCAATCACCATCGGTCTGGCGAGTTATCTCGCTGTGCTAGAAGGCCTGTGGCTGAAAACCAAAAACCCGGTCTGGCGTTCGCTGTACCATTTCTGGTCGAAGATTTTTGCCGTTAACTTCGGTATGGGCGTGGTCTCCGGGCTGGTCATGGCCTACCAGTTTGGGACCAACTGGAGTGGGTTTTCACAATTTGCCGGCAGTATTACCGGCCCGCTCCTGACCTACGAAGTGCTTACTGCCTTCTTCCTCGAGGCAGGATTCCTCGGCGTTATGCTGTTCGGCTGGAATAAAGTCGGGCCGGGTCTGCATTTCTTTGCAACCTGCATGGTGGCGCTGGGGACCGTTATCTCAACCTTCTGGATCCTCTCATCAAACAGCTGGATGCAGACACCACAGGGCTTTGAAATCGTCAACGGACAGGTGGTGCCGGTAGACTGGTTTGCCGTGGTGTTTAACCCCTCCTTCCCGTATCGCCTGCTGCATATGTCGATAGCGGCCTTCCTGAGTAGCGCCCTGTTTGTCGGCGCATCCGCAGCCTGGCATTTGCTGCGCGGAAACAACACCCCCGCCATCCGCGCGATGTTTTCCATGGCGCTGTGGATGACCCTGATTGTGGCTCCCCTTCAGGCGATGGTGGGTGATATGCACGGGTTGAACACCCTGAAGCATCAGCCCGCTAAAATAGCAGCCATTGAAGGCCACTGGGAGAACCCAACGGGTGAACCCACCCCGCTGCTGCTGTTTGGCTGGCCGGATATGGAACAGGAGCGCACCCGCTTTGGGCTGGAGATCCCGGCGCTTGGCAGCCTTATTCTGACGCACAGCCTCGACAAACAGGTTCCGGCACTGAAAGAATTTCCAAAGGAAGACCGGCCAAATTCCACCATCGTCTTCTGGTCATTCCGCATTATGGCGGGCTTAGGCATGCTGATGCTGTTGCTTGGGGTAACGGCGCTCTGGTTACGTTATAAAAAGCGCGTGTACGCTTCGCGTCCCTTCCTGTGGTTTGCCCTCCTGATGGGACCCACCGGGCTGATTGCCATCCTGGCCGGATGGGTCACTACCGAAGTGGGCCGCCAGCCGTGGGTCGTCTACGGGCTTCAGCGAACAAAGGATGCGGTTTCTGCGCATGGTGACTTGCATATGAGCGTGAGTCTGCTGGCCTTCTTCGTCGTCTACACCTCCGTATTTGGCGTGGGTTACAGCTATATGGTCCGCCTGATTAAAAAAGGACCTCAGCCTCATGAATCGTTTGCCACCGAGTCCGATGGACGTCCCGCACGCCCGCTTTCTGCCGTTACTACTGAACATAAGGAGCAACCATAATGGGTATCGATCTTTCCATTATCTGGTTTGTTATCATCGTCTTTGCCACGCTGATGTATATCGTGATGGATGGTTTTGATCTGGGGATAGGTATCCTGTTCCCGGCTACGCCTGATGCCGACGATCGCGATGTGATGGTGAACAGCGTTGCGCCGGTCTGGGACGGCAATGAAACCTGGCTGGTGCTCGGCGGTGCAGCGCTGTTTGGCGCGTTTCCGCTGGCCTATGCGGTCATTATTGATGCCCTCACTATTCCGCTGACGTTAATGCTGATCGGACTTATTTTCCGGGGCGTGGCATTTGAGTTTCGTTTTAAAGCCACGCCGGCACACCGCCCTTTCTGGGATAAAGCGTTTATCGGCGGTTCGATCCTGGCGACCTTTACCCAGGGCATGACGGTGGGCGCGGTGATTAACGGCTTTAGCGTCACCGGGCGTGCCTACAGTGGCGGACCGTTCGACTGGTTGACCGTTTTTAACCTGTTCTGCGGCGCAGGTCTGGTGGTGGCCTACGCGCTGTTAGGCTCGACATGGCTGGTGATGAAAAGCGAAAACGCGCTGCAACAGCGAATGCGACGGGTATCCAGAACGCTCCTGATCCTGCTTCTGGTATTCATTGCAGTAATCAGCCTCTGGACCCCACTGGCGCAGCCGGCCATCGCCGCGCGCTGGTTTACCCTGCCGAATCTCTTCTTCCTGCTGCCCGTGCCGGTGCTGGTGGTGATCCTGAGCCTGTGTCAGTGGCGTTGCCTGAATAATCCCGACAGCCATCATCTGCCGTTTATCCTGACGTTAGGGCTGATTTTTCTCGGCTTTAGCGGACTTGGGATCAGCATCTGGCCGCACATTATTCCCCCGTCAATCACGCTCTGGCAGGCGGCGGCTCCGACACAAAGCCAGGGCTTTATGCTGGTGGGCGCGTTGTTGATCATTCCCGTGATTCTGGTCTACACCTTCTGGAGTTACTACGTGTTTCGCGGAAAAGTACAGCATGGAGAGGGTTATCACTGATGCAACAACCTTTCTGGAAAAGAGTCATGTGGCTGGCCATTATCTGGGGCGGCAGCGTACTGGCACTGGCGGCGGTCAGTATGCTCTTTCGCATGTTAATGACGGCCGCAGGGTTTAAATCGCACTGATCGTATTGCGGGCAACGACAACGTTGCCCGGTACCCGCCCGCACTTTCAGATAAACCCCATTAACGCACGGCAGAGTATCGTTACACTGAAAAAAAGATTCACAGTATCTATCGTCTGAGAAGAAAAATGAAAAAGCTCATTGCGTTAAGTGTTATCAGTCTTGTCCTCACCGGGTGCGTTAATCCTGGTAAAGCCTCCGTTCAGCCGGACCAACTTAAGAGCCACCGTTTTGTGCTGGAGAATGTGGACGGGAAAGCCGTTAAGGCCACGACAACGCAACCAGAGATCAGCTTCAAAGCCCTGTCTGATATCAGTCTGGTTAATAACATTAGCGTTTCCGGCGTGATGTGTAACACGTTTAACGGACAGGGGAAATTGTCCGAAGGTGAGCTCAAGGTCAAAACGCTCGCCATGACGCGCAAGCTCTGTACCGAACCACAGTTAAACGAACTGGATCAGGCCATTGGCGACATGCTGCGCAAAGGGGCGCAGGTCGACCTGACTGAAGACCAGTTAACGCTGGCGACAGCCGATAAAACGCTGATGTTTAAGCGTGCGGAGTAATCAGTAGTTTCCGCAGGATCCTACGGCAAGCGACTGTTCACTGCAGCGTTTGCCGTTTGGCAATGCGCACATCCCGATAGCTGAGCCGTCAAGCTGGCGGGCAACAGACAGCGAGCCGCCAATCATCGCGCAGTTGGCTTGTCCGGAGCTGGACATCGCCGCTTTCATCCCCGGCGTTACGTGTGCCGCCGTTGCCTGCTGAACAGGTTCACTGCTGCATGCCGATAATAATAACGCGGCACACCCGACCCAAAATGCTGAACGCATGCTCTCTCTCCCCCATTAATAATGCGAAACCTATGCATAATAGGCATCACATGCCGTGTCGTCGAGAGCGAAAGTGCGTATTTATGCGCTCCTGAAACAATTTCTCGCAATTTTTTCGCCAAAAGATTGATCTACTCATTGATGTCGAGAATACCGAGGACACAAAAGCGAAAATCGTAAAATCCGACCTTTGCTAAACTAAGGGAATAATATTCAAAGCCCGTTGTGTTTTTTTCGGGCTCCTTTTTTTGCGCAATGTAAGGGTGTTGTCCTATGCAAACTATTGACGGTAATGGTGCAGTCGCGTCCGTCGCGTTTCGCACCAGTGAAGTTATCGCCATCTACCCAATTACGCCAAGTTCTACGATGGCCGAGCAGGCCGATGCCTGGGCGGGAAACGGACTGAAAAACGTCTGGGGCGATGTCCCAAGAGTCGTGGAAATGCAGTCTGAGGCTGGCGCTATCGCGACCGTACACGGGGCGCTGCAGACCGGTGCTTTGTCGACGTCATTCACCTCGTCGCAGGGATTATTGTTGATGATCCCGACGCTCTATAAACTGGCAGGACAACTTACCCCGTTTGTGCTTCACGTTGCCGCACGAACCGTTGCGACACACGCCCTCTCCATCTTTGGCGATCACTCAGACGTGATGGCCGTTCGCCAGACCGGTTGCGCCATGCTGTGCGCCAGCAGCGTTCAGGAAGCACAGGACTTCGCGTTAATTTCGCACATGGCGACGCTGAAGAGTCGCGTGCCCTTTATTCATTTCTTTGATGGTTTTCGTACCTCTCACGAAATCAATAAAATTGTTCCGCTGACTGACGACACCCTCCTCAATCTTCTGCCGCAGGCGGAAATCGACGCACATCGCGCCCGTGCGCTGAACCCGGAACACCCCGTGATCCGCGGGACATCGGCCAACCCGGATACCTATTTCCAGTCCCGGGAAGCAACGAACCCGTGGTACAACGCCGTTTATGATCACGTTGAGAAGGCGATGGATGATTTTGCCGCGGCAACCGGACGGCAATACAAACCGTTTGAATACTACGGCCATCCGCAGGCGGAACGGGTCATTGTGCTCATGGGGTCAGCCATTGGCACCTGTGAAGAGGTGGTGGATGAACTGCTGACCCGTGGTGAAAAAATCGGCGTGCTCAAAGTGCGGCTCTACCGACCGTTTTCCGCGCGACATTTGCTCTCCGCCCTGCCGGAAAGCGCGCGCACCGTGGCGGTGCTCGATCGCACTAAAGAGCCTGGCGCCCACGCAGAACCTCTGTATCTGGACGTCATGTCCGCGCTGGCTGAAGCGTTTAATTGCGGTGAGCGCGAAACACTGCCCCGCGTGATCGGGGGTCGCTATGGGTTGTCCTCCAAAGAGTTTGGCCCGGACTGTGTGCTGGCGGTGTTTAATGAGCTGAGCGAGGCTAAACCAAAACCGCGCTTTACCGTCGGTATTTATGATGACGTGACCAACCTCTCTCTGCCCCTGCCGGAAAACACGCTGCCTTCCACCGCAAAACTTGAGGCGCTGTTTTATGGACTGGGCAGCGACGGTAGCGTCTCCGCGACCAAGAACAACATTAAGATTATCGGGAACTCCACGTCGTGGTATGCCCAGGGGTATTTTGTCTACGACTCCAAAAAAGCAGGCGGGCTGACCGTTTCCCACCTGCGTGTCAGCGAGCACCCTATCCGCTCGGCGTACCTTATCTCGCAGGCTGATTTTGTGGGCTGTCACCAGCTGCAGTTCATCGATAAGTACCAGATGGCAGAGCGCCTGAAACCGGGCGGTATTTTCCTGCTCAATACGCCATACAGCGTGGATGAAGTCTGGTCGCGGCTGCCGCAGGAAGTGCAGGCGGTGCTGAACCAGAAAAAAGCCCGCTTCTACGTCATTAACGCTGCAAAAATTGCCCGCGAGTGTGGCCTTGCCGCGCGAATCAACACCGTGATGCAAATGGCCTTCTTCCACCTGACGCAGATCCTGCCGGGAGACAGCGCGCTAATGGAACTGCAGGGGGCGATTGCCAAAAGCTACAGCAGTAAAGGTCAGGAGCTGGTCGAGCGTAACTGGCAGGCGCTGGCGCTGGCGCGCGAGTCTTTATTTGAAGTACCGCTGCAAGCGGTTGATCCATCCAGCCCGAACCGTCCACCGGTGGTTTCTGACGCGGCACCGGATTTCGTGAAAACCGTGACGGCAGCCATGCTGGCCGGGCTGGGTGATGCCCTTCCCGTCTCCGCGCTGCCGCCGGATGGCACCTGGCCGATGGGCACCACGCGCTGGGAAAAACGCAACATCGCCGAAGAAATCCCCATCTGGAAAGAGGAGCTGTGTACCCAGTGCAACCACTGCGTAGCAGCCTGCCCGCACTCGGCCATTCGTGCCAAAGTGGTCTCCCCGGAAGCGATGGAAGACGCCCCGGCCAGCCTGCATTCACTTGATGTGAAATCCCGTGATATGCGCGGACAGAAGTATGTTCTGCAGGTCGCTCCGGAAGACTGCACCGGATGTAATCTGTGCGTTGAGGTCTGTCCGGCGAAAGATCGTCAGGATCCGGACATCAAAGCCATCAATATGATGTCGCGCCTCGAGCATGTCGAAGAAGAGAAGGTAAATTATGACTTCTTCCTGAACCTGCCGGAGATCGACCGCAGCACGCTGGAGCGTATTGATATTCGTACCTCGCAGCTCATTACTCCGCTGTTCGAGTATTCAGGCGCCTGCTCCGGCTGCGGTGAAACGCCGTATATCAAGCTGCTCACGCAACTGTACGGCGACAGAATGTTGATCGCTAACGCCACGGGCTGTTCATCAATCTATGGCGGTAATCTGCCTTCCACGCCGTACACCACCGACGCCCATGGCCGCGGTCCGGCATGGGCGAACTCGTTGTTTGAGGATAACGCCGAGTTTGGTCTGGGCTTCCGTCTGACCGTTGACCAGCACCGCGCACGCGTGATGCGGTTACTGGAACAGTTTGCCGGCCACATCCCGGCGGAGCTGAATGAGGCGTTGCACGCCGATGCAACGCCAGAACGTCGTCGTGAGCAGGTTGCGGAACTGCGCAATGCTCTGCAGGGCGTGGAAGGTGCCGGGCAGCTGTTGACCGACGCTGACGCGCTGGTGGAAAAATCAATCTGGCTGATTGGCGGTGACGGCTGGGCGTATGACATCGGCTTTGGTGGGCTGGATCACGTGTTAAGCCTTACCGAAAACGTCAACATCCTGGTTCTGGATACACAGTGCTATTCCAACACCGGTGGCCAGGCGTCAAAAGCTACTCCGCTTGGCGCAGTAACTAAGTTTGGTGAACACGGCAAGCGCAAGGCGCGTAAAGATCTCGGCGTCAGCATGATGATGTACGGCCACGTGTATGTCGCGCAAATCTCGCTGGGCGCGCAGCTGAACCAGACGGTGAAAGCAATTCAGGAAGCGGAAGCCTACCCGGGTCCGTCGCTGATCATTGCCTACAGCCCGTGTGAAGAGCATGGCTACGACCTGGCACTCAGCCACGATCAGATGCGCCAGCTGACCGCAACCGGTTTCTGGCCGCTCTACCGGTTCGACCCGCGCCGCGCCGATGAAGGTAAATTGCCTCTGGCGCTGGATTCACGCCCGCCTTCCGATGCGCTGGCCGAAACGTTAATGCAGGAACAGCGCTTCCGTCGCCTCAACGCGCAACAACCAGAGGTGGCCGAGCAGTTGTGGAAAGATGCCGCCGCCGATCTGCAAAAACGGTATGATTTCCTGGCGCAAATGGCCGGAAAAGCGGAAAAACCCACCCGCGACTGACGCTCCTTCTGCCCGGCTCGTCCGGGCATTTTTTTGCCATAAAAAAAGCCCGATGTATTCACACCGGGCGAGTCCAGATAATTAATGAATATCACGTTAAATCACTAAATGACATTCACATAAATTATGGATGAAAAATCTTAAAGGCATATAACGCCGCTGAGGTTATCTGATTTAATGGGCAATTAATAATTTTTATTTAATATGATTAGCTTTAAATCATTCATAAAACCAATGACTATTTCCGCCGCATAATCCGGTTAAGAATTAACTTAACTCGTAACAATTATATTTTATTATTCTTGGTCAGGAGTGATTTAGCATGAGACAGCTTTCTCGTGCGGAAAGTTCAATACGTAATTAAATAAAAACAACTGCAAAGGAATTCCAAAATGCAAAGAAAAGTACTGGCCCTGATGATTCCAGCGCTGTTAATGGCTGGCGCTGCGCATGCTGCAGAAATTTATAATAAAGACGGCAACAAATTAGATCTGTACGGAAAAGTAGATGGTCTGCATTACTTCTCCGACGATGCCTCTAAAGATGGCGATCAAACTTACATGCGTCTGGGCTTCAAGGGTGAAACCCAGATCAACAACATGATGACCGGTTACGCCCAGTGGGAATACAACATCCAGGCCAATAACACTGAAGGGTCTAATAACCAGTCATGGACGCGTCTGGCCTTCGCCGGTGTTAAAGTCGGTGACTATGGCTCCTTCGATTACGGTCGTAACTATGGCGTTCTGTACGACGTGGAAGGCTGGACCGATATGTTGCCTGAATTCGGTGGTGACTCTTACACCAATGCAGACAACTTTATGACTGGCCGTGCCAACGGGGTCGCAACCTACCGTAACACTGACTTCTATGGTCTGGTACAGGGTCTGAACTTTGCCCTGCAGTATCAGGGTAAAAACGAAGATGCCAGCAACAACCAGGAAGGCACCAACAATGGTCGCGACACGCGCCATGAGAACGGTGACGGCTTCGGTATCTCCACCACCTATGACTTTGGCATGGGTATCAGCGCGGGTGCTGCCTATACCTCTTCTGACCGTACCAACGAGCAGGTGATGAATACCACTGCCGGTGGCGATAAAGCGGATGCCTGGACTGCAGGCCTGAAATATGACGCCAACAATATTTATCTGGCGGCAATGTATTCTGAAACCCGCAATATGACCCCTTATGGCGATAATACGGATGCCGTGGCCAATAAAACGCAAAACATTGAAGTGACCGCGCAATATCAGTTCGACTTCGGCCTGCGCCCGGCAATTTCTTATCTGCAGTCTAAAGGTAAAGACCTGGCCAACGGTCAGGGCGATCAGGATCTGGTTAAATATGCTGACGTAGGCGCAACCTACTACTTCAACAAAAACATGTCCACCTACGTTGATTATAAAATCAACCTGTTGGATGAAGATGACAGTTTCTACAAAAATAACGGCATTAGCACGGATGATGTCGTTGCATTAGGTCTGGTTTACCAGTTCTGATCCCAAGAGCCCGCATCGTGATGCGGGCTCGTTATTTTCGTTGCGACGCCTGAAGCCAGCCCTCCTCTTCTCTCCCATCATATTTCCCCCTCTTCGCGCCTGTCGGCTCAGTGAATGTGTGAATCATCTCAAAAGGAAAATTTATGACTATGTCGTTAAGGGTAAGTTTAAAGAAACCCGTGTACACTCACCTTATAGACTTTGCTTCATTAAGGATAACTGCATTGTTTGGTCGTGTATCAGTTGCCGTACTTACCCTTCTGGCGATTATATGGATGGCGTTAATTTTTGATTTTGGTGGTGTCGTTGGGCATCTCGGCGCGCTGTTGAACCATCTGGATGGCAGTTAAGGTTTCCCCCAAACAATACGCCACCAGCAGGGCCGGTGGCGGGAAACGTATCAACGGACTATTTTTTGACCGGCTGAGGCTTTTTATCACCTGACTCAGGCGCCTCACGCGGATCGTCTTTCTCAACATACAGCATATTTCTCTCCTGTTTCGGATACCCACTCCCCACTATAGGCCGCATTGTTAAAATCTGGCCAGGCGGCAGTTATGCTTCTTTTTGACGAAAAGAGAGGTAGCCGAAAACCCCGCTGTCGCCATCCGCGGGATGATTAACGCCGTCCATCACCGCCACTTCGGCAAAATCAAAGGGGGTCACATTTTCAAAACAGGCCACATTCACGCCGTATTCGTTGGGATTTGAACGCCGCTGATGGAAGGTATAAATCCCGCAGACCGAGCAGAAGAAATGGCGGGCTGTTCCTGTGTTAAAACGATATTCCGTGAGCTTATCCGCCCCTTTCGTTACGGTAATGCCCGACAGCGGTGCCGAGACCACCACGGCGCCCCGCATCCGGCAAAAAGAGCAACTGCAGCGCCGGGCGGTATTTAATCCGTCTGAGAGTTCAACGGTAAACGTCACCGCGCCACAATGGCACTGTGCATGACGAATATCAACCATCGGTTACACCCCCTTTCTCACGAGCTCGGCAGCCTTAACGAAAACCTCATCTTCAACGCCATCGCCTTTCTGTCTGCCGAGTCTGACCAGTTCACTCACAATACTGTCGCGATGGATGGGTTGCTGTGCTGAAACAAGACCGATAACGGCGGCACCAATTGCCAGTCCCACTAATCCCGTTTGTTCATCTTTGTTCTTCATGTTTGTGCTCCCTTGTACAACACAAAAAGCGTAGCAGGATTGTGGTAAAACGTGGCGTTGTCACGGATGCTATTTATGCTGTGATACAGGGCGTAACCCCTCCGCTAACAGACGATGAGGTCGAGGTGTACGTGTCAGAATCGCGGCGCGAGGCCGTATTTGGGCGCATTAATGTTCGCGGCCCAGACCTTGATGTCGTTTTGAAGAAGTAAGGTAAAATCCGATTTCAGATGGTTAACCATGCCGTTAACGCTCTGTGCATCTTTCACCGAAAAATGCTCTATCCGGTTCTGCCCGACCTGAACACAATAATACGTGGCCGGAAGCACTTTGCCATTCACGTTAAGTTCTTGTCGGGTCCCGCCACAGCGCCCTTCGGTGATATAGGAGACCAGCAAATTTGCTGATTTCCGCTCAGGCTGAGAGATGCTCAACATGACCGGGAAACCGTCTGAGGTCTGGGTCATATCGTAAAGAACAGCATTTTTTATATACCAGGTATTATATTCCCGCTCCTGAAAAGCTGACCTCGAAGGCGCAGAAACGACCACCAGCATTGCCAGTGTAATAGTTTGAATTTTCATGAGATGTTGTCATCCGTGTCGTTGCACACATTATTCAGATCGTGCAAAAAACAGCAACACCTTAAGAATATTCCTACTACTATTGGCAGTCGTTTTTAGTTATCTACCGTGGTCAGCGCGTTATTGCATTCCGTTTGTACACGCTCAGTACGTTAAAACAGGAAAGAGTTGGTACACCGCCACCATCGCTGAAATACTGACGATGACACTGACAATGAAGTAGGTTTTGAAGGGCTGCTTTTGCGTTTTATGGCGAAACAGTTGCTGACCTATAATCGCCCCGGGCCATCCGCCGATAAGGCCAAATACCAGCAGTGTGGCTTCCGGCACTCTGCGCATGGCCCTTCGCGCCGCCATTTTGTCGGCGCCATACATCGCTAACGTCAGTACGTTGATAAGCAGGAGCCACAGGATGAACGGATGCGAGGTGAATAGACTTCCGATTGCGGCGATCAACAGAAGCAAATAACAAAAGCGATTGAGGGTCATAGCACAAGCCACTGGAATGTTCAGAGTATGTCGAAGCCGCATTATACGCGATATCACAAAGCAAGGTTGCTGCCGTCCACAATTCAAAATCCTGTAAAACGTGCTGGCATTCGGCGCAACAATCCGTACCATACACGGCACACTTTCGCATGCTGGTGGTTAACCGCAGGCGCTGACCCGTCTTTTATTGCCAGTCAGATGGGGCACTAAAATGCGCAGAGGGTGTTTGAAATCTAAGCTTCATAGAGTGAAGAGATGAACAGCAAAGAGAGGGCAATGCGGAAAGAAGCTGCCCCTCTAAACCGTTTGCCCCACTGGTGCCCCATTTGAAATTTGAGTACAGATTAAATGCAACAAAATCAAGAAATTAATAAGAAAGAGCAATACAACCTGAACAAACTGCAAAAGCGTCTGCGCCGTAACGTTGGTGAAGCCATTGCAGACTTCAATATGATTGAAGAAGGCGACCGCATTATGGTCTGCCTGTCAGGTGGTAAAGACAGTTACACCATGCTGGAGATCCTGCGTAATCTTCAGCAAAGCGCGCCGGTGAAGTTTTCCCTGGTGGCGGTTAACCTCGATCAAAAGCAGCCTGGTTTCCCGGAGCACATTCTGCCGGAATACCTCGAAAAACTGGGCGTTGAGTACAAAATCGTAGAAGAAAATACCTACGGGATTGTGAAAGAGAAGATCCCGGAAGGCAAAACCACCTGCTCACTCTGCTCTCGTCTTCGCCGCGGCATCCTGTACCGTACCGCGACAGAACTGGGTGCAACCAAAATCGCACTCGGCCATCACCGCGACGATATCCTGCAGACGCTGTTCCTGAATATGTTCTATGGCGGCAAGATGAAAGGCATGCCGCCAAAACTGATGAGCGATGACGGCAAACACATTGTGATCCGCCCGCTTGCCTACTGCCGCGAGAAAGATATCGAGCGGTTCTCTCAGGCCAAAGGGTTCCCGATCATTCCATGTAACCTGTGCGGCTCTCAGCCGAACCTGCAGCGTCAGGTGATTGGTGACATGCTGCGTGACTGGGACAAACGCTACCCGGGCCGTATCGAAACCATGTTCAGCGCGATGCAGAACGTGGTGCCTTCTCACCTCGCGGACGTTGAGCTTTTCGATTTCAAAGGTATCAACCAT
The DNA here is from genome assembly GCF_047456135.1 of Enterobacter sp. BNK-18. Classification (NCBI taxonomy): domain Bacteria; kingdom Pseudomonadati; phylum Pseudomonadota; class Gammaproteobacteria; order Enterobacterales; family Enterobacteriaceae; genus Enterobacter; species Enterobacter sp. BNK-18. The sequence continues at coordinate 1,602,547 of NZ_CP179899.1, forward strand.
GAGTCGGAAGTGGTGAATGGCGGCGATCTGGCGTTTGACCGGGAAGAGATCCCCGTGAAACCTGCTGGCTGGCAGCCAGAAGAAGATGACAATCAGTTTGAAGAACTGCGCCTGAATGTCGTGGAAGTGAAATAGTGGAATAATGCAAACGCGTCTCAGACCACCGTCTGAGACGCGTTTAAACCTTATTTCAGCAGACGAACGCGACAGGTTTTACCCTTGATTTTCCCGTTCTGCAGCTGTTTCCAGGCCTTATGGGCAACCGACTGGCGAACAGCAACATAAACATGTGCAGGATGTACCGCAATCTTGCCGATATCCACCCCATCCAGCCCCACGTCTCCGGTCAGCGCACCGAGCACATCACCCGGACGCATCTTGGCTTTTTTACCGCCATCAATACACAGCGTTGCCATTTCTGCCTCCAGCGGAACGAGACTGACGTTGCCCGGTGCATTCACCCAGTTAAGCTTAATCTGCAGCATTTCAGACAGAATATTGGCGCGCTGCGCCTCTTCCGGTGCGCAGAAGCTGATGGCCAGACCGCTGTTTCCGGCACGCGCAGTACGGCCGATACGGTGAACGTGTACTTCAGGATCCCATGCAAGCTCGTAGTTCACGACCAGCTCAAGCGATTTAATATCCAGACCGCGCGCCGCCACATCGGTGGCAACCAGCACGCGGGCGCTGCCATTGGCGAAACGGACCAGCGTCTGATCGCGATCGCGCTGTTCCAGATCGCCATGCAACGATAACGCGCTCTGCCCTGCGGCGTTCAGGGCGTCACAGACCGCCTGACAATCTTTTTTGGTGTTACAGAACACCACGCAGGAAGCGGGCTGATGCTGACTGAGCACCTTCTGCAGGAGCGCGATTTTTCCGTGCTGGGACGTTTCATAAAACTGCTGCTCGATAGCAGGCAGCGCATCAACACTGTCAATTTCGATGGTGAGCGGATTTTTCTGCACGCGGCCACTGATTGCGGCGATCGCTTCAGGCCAGGTCGCCGAAAATAACAGCGTCTGACGGTCTGCAGGCGCGAAACGGATCACTTCATCGATAGCATCGCTGAAGCCCATATCCAGCATCCGGTCTGCCTCATCCATGACCAGCGTGTGTAATGCATCCAGCGAGACCGTACCTTTTTGCAGGTGGTCGAGCAGTCGGCCAGGCGTCGCCACAATGATGTGAGGTGGATGCTGAAGCGAATCACGCTGCGCACCAAACGGTTGTCCGCCACAGAGGGTTAAAATCTTGGTGTTAGGCAGGAATCGCGCCAGACGACGCAGCTCGCCCGCGACCTGGTCCGCCAGTTCGCGGGTTGGGCACAGCACCAGAGACTGCGTCTGAAACAGCGCAGCATCAATATGCTGTAGCAGACCCAGACCGAAAGCCGCCGTTTTTCCGCTCCCTGTTTTAGCCTGAACGCGTACATCACGCCCCTCAAGAATGGCGGGCAATGCGGCCGCCTGAACAGGCGTCATGGTGAGGTATCCCAACTCGTTGAGGTTATCGAGTTGGGCGGCGGGCAGTACATTCAGGGTTGAAAAAGCGGTCACAATAGTCTCTCGTGGTCATCTTTGCGGTCAGATGGCGCGTATCCTCGCAGATCTCGGGGTTCGATGCGACAATTTAATCGGTTCTTCATCGGGCGGCGGGTCAGGCATGGGTTGCGGACGCGGAACAGGATCGGGCATCGGTGTCGGATCGGTGGGGATCGGATCGGACTGACGTGAATACTGCAGTTGCAGAGCGAGTAAGATGCTCATCATTCCCTCCAGGTTTTACTGACGTCCCTTTTAGGGTAGTCGCTGGGGAACAGGAGGCAAAAAAAAGCCGACTAGTTAAGTCGGCGTCGTACGAATCAATTGTGCTATGCAGTAATTCAAAAAAGGAAGTAAGACAATATGGAGCGCAACGCCCATCGCTTGACGTTGCATTCACCTGCGGGAGTAATATTGCACCTTACGGGGTCATTGTTTATTGACTTCGCTCAATTAAAAGAGCGTTTTGATCTCCGTAAAAGCTGAAAAAAGTGTAAATTTACAGCCATTTACTACGATGCAACCACCATGCAACACCACCGATCAAAACAACTAACATGACGCAAAATGCGGTAAAGCCATAATGGGCCGCGCCGCCGGGAATTCCGCCCAGGTTCACGCCAAACAATCCCGTCAGGAATGTGCTCGGCAGAAAGACCATTGCCATCAGCGACATCGTATAGGTTCTTCTTGCCAGCGACTCCTGCATCACCTGCGCGATTTCATCCGCCATGACGCCCGTGCGGGCAATACAGGAATCGATTTCATCAAGTCCGCGGCCCAGCCTGTCGGCAATATCCTGCATTCGGCGTCGCTGATCGTCATTCATCCAGTTGAGCCTTTCGCTGGACAGACGCGCGTATACGTCCCGCTGTGGCGTCATATAGCGGCGCATAACAATTAACTGCTTACGCAGGAGCGCCAGAAAACCGCGCGGCGGGATCTGCTGATCGAGCAGGTTATCTTCGAGGTCGATGATTTTATCGTGCAGCTCTTCGATAAACTCACTCGCATGGTCAGTCAGCGCGTCGCAGACGTCCACCAGCCAGCTTCCGCAATCGGTCGGTCCGGTGCCCTCTTTCAGATCGTTCACGATATCATCCAGCGCCAGAACTTTACGCTGACGGGTGGAGACAATCAGACCATCGTCCATATAAACACGCATCGCGACCAGCTGGTCAGGACGTTCATCGGTGCTGCCGTTAATGCAACGCAAAGTGATGAGCGTGCCGTCCCCCATTCTGCTCACACGTGGCCGCAGGCTTTCACCCGCCAGCGCATCACGCACGTTGTTCGGCAGGAGCGGCGTCGTGGCCAGCCAGTCGGCACTGTCCGGATGGGTATAGTTAAGGTGTAGCCAGCAGGGATGCTCATTATCAATGACATCGTTGTCTTCCAGCGGTCGGGCACCGCCACGACCATCCAGCACCCAGGCAAAAACTGCATCAGGAACGTTTAGTTCTGATCCTTTTATACTCTCCACCGCGCCTCCCCCTTTTCAGCTCTTTCGTTGTCAGTCTAGCTTTCATCAGGGGTTAAGCAACAACTATGTTTCGCATCGCGCTGAATTCGCTCAGGAAATAACCGTATTCCGCCAGGAGCCTTTTCAGACCGCACGGGAGGGTCATTCAGCGGCGAGAAGTCCGGATAAAAGAGCCCGGTTGACCAGGCTCTTTTCGTGCATCAGAGGGAGTGACCGGGACGCGAGTGGAATGACAGCGGGCCAGCATGAGAAGGCGTGGATTCAGCCTGATACCCCTTTTCGAGCCGGAAGTTACGCGTCCGCGCCTGCAGTTCACTTACCTGATTACGCAGTACATCAGAGGATCCGTTGAGTTCTTCTGCCATCGTAACGTTACTTTGCGTGACCCGTTCCAGCTCAGATAAGGCCAGCGTAATCTGGGAAATGCCTTTCTCCTGCTCTGACGTCGAGGTGAAAATGTCATCCATCAACTGACTGACATTGCCGGAGCCGGTCACAATTTCTTGCATATTCTTTTCAGCCTCGGACACAACGGTCACGCCCTGAGTGACGTTATTGCTGGTCACTTCAATCAGCGTTTTGATGTTTTTGGCGGCATCCGCACTGCGGTGGGCCAGGTTTCGCACCTCTTCTGCCACCACCGAAAACCCTTTTCCGTGGTCGCCGGCTCTGGCCGCCTCAACGGCCGCGTTTAGCGCCAGGATATTCGTCTGGAAGGCAATGCCGTCGATCATCGAGATAATCTCCGTCATTTGCTGTGCACATTCGGTAATGGATTGCATATTAGTGGCCACCTGCCCCATCAACTCGCCACCTTTGCGCGCCTGCAGTGTTGCCCTGTTTGCCTGCTCGCTGGCCAGTCGGGTGTTATCGGCATTATTTCGGGTACTTGCTGCCATCTGCTCCATGCTGGCAGCCGTTTGCACCAGCGATGCAGACTGCTGCTCTGTTTTCACCGAAAGCTGCGCGCTACGCGCGGAGAGTTGATCGGACAAGGTCATGGCGGTTTGCGACGAGACCCTGATCTCGCGTACCAGGGTCGCGATGTTGCTGGAGAGGCTGTTAATCCCGGGGATTAAACGCCCTGCACAGTTATTGCCAAATTCAGGGATAGTCACGCCAAGATTGCCTGCAGTCACTTCTTCAATACTTTTTTTCACCGTATTGATCGGCGTCACAAGATACTTAGTCATGTAGCCCCAGAGCAAAAATAGCGCAACGAAATTGATGATATTAAGTGAAATAAAGAGAGAGGATTTGCTGGAAAATAGAACAACGACACCTGCATCAACCAGGAAAAGACATAAAAGGAACCCGGCAATGAAGGTTCTGACACTAATATTTCTTAGCATGATTATATCCACGATTTTATATTTAGGTCGGCATTAAGATTTATAGCATTCGTGTTGTTGTTTGTCCTGATGAACAACGCTGGTTTCACCTTTCGCCGTTAGCCACCTAAGATTTAACTTAAGTCAGATAAAAACAGGGTATTAGTGAAAATGTTATATGCAGCATCCTGTGATACTGGTTTCCTGCCACTTTAAGCGATACCATCGCCTGCGATGAGACAATATGGCCGCGCTCATATTTAAGGGGCTTTGCTGCAATTATTCGCCTTTGTTTAGCAATGCTTAATAAGTGCCGGTAAGAATATATTTTATATTCACCGCCAGCCTTAACATTTTAATATGACCGGTCGTTTTTCACGATACCTAACTCATATTATTTGAATGCGCACGTACGTTGCCAGTTAAAGACGTGCCCGGCAGGCGAAATCGGTAACCCTCTTTGGCGTGGGATTGCATAATGCTCAATATATCGTGGGACCCTGTGTTAATAGCCCTCTCGTATCTGGTGGCCTTTATCGCCTCATTTGTGGCCCTGGACAGCGCCGGAAAAATCCCGCTTTCCAGCCGTAAAACGGCGATGTTCTGGCGTATCGCCGGAGGCGTCACGCTTGGGATCGGGATCTGGTCAATGCACTTCATCGGCATGCTGTCGATGCAAATGCCGATGATAATGAGCTATAACCTCTGGTTAACCCTCGCCTCACTGGGCGTGGCGGTGGTTGCATCCACGGTCGCCATCAATATTGCCGTAACGGGTAAAACCCTTTCCCCTTTTCGATTGATCGTTGCCACGGTGCTCCTGAGCGCTGGCGTGGTCTGTATGCACTTTATCGGTATGGCCGCACTGATGCTGGACAGCCATATTCTCTGGGATCGACGCATTGTTGCCGTGTCCGTGTTGATTGCCGTTATGGCCTCCGGCGCGGCGCTGTGGCTGGCATTCCGCCTGCGGGATATGCGCAAAGGGGTGTTTATCAATCGTATTCTCGCGGCCTGCGTGCTGGGTGTCGCCATCTGTGCGATGCACTACACCGGCATGCGTGCTGCCCATTTTCAGGAAATGACGCATACCCTGCCCGGCGGTATCAGCGAGTTGGGGTTATCGGTCTGGGTTTCTGTCACCACACTGTGCCTGCTCGGCGGTATGTTAATTATTTCGCTCATCGACTCGCACCGGCGGACGAACCGACTGACCGACAACCTACGCCAGCTTAATCGTCAGCTTGAACTGCAGGCGCGGTTTGATGCGCTCACCGGTCTCGCTAATCGCCACCAGATGGACATTCGGATGCAGGATTGCCTGCGCAGCGCATTGCTCAGCAAGAAGCCATTCGCCGTGATTTTCCTCAACGTCGATCATTTCAAACGCATCAACGATACCTGGGGCCACAACACCGGGGATGAGTTGTTAATCTCTCTCGCGCAGCGCATTACCGCCCGCCTTACCCGCGAGATGACACTCGCCAGGCTTGGCGGCGACGCCTTTATCCTGCTGGTTCCCGAGTGTGACGACGATAAACTCAACCCGCTGCTCACGACATTGCTGGAGGATATGCGCCGCCCGTTTTCACTTTGTGGGCACACGCTGAGCACAACAATCAGCGCGGGTGTCAGCCTCTACCCGCAGGATGGCGAGACGCTGCATGAGCTGAAGCTAAAAGCCGATGCGGCCCTGAATCGCGTCAAAGAGGATGGACGAAACGGCTGGGCCGTCTACCGGAACGAGATGTCAACGGCTATTCCGGCTAACCCCGGCTTCCTGCAGGAGTTAACTCAGGCGCTGGAACGCGATCAGTTTGAACTGTGGTATCAGCCGACCTGGCATGCAAAAGACACCACTATTCACGGTTTTGAAGCCCTTCTGCGCTGGCGGCACCCTGAGCAAGGGGTGTTGCTGCCTAATCTGTTTTTACCGTCGCTGGAACAAACGGGGCTGATCATCCCGGTGGGGAACTGGGCGATTGAAGCGGCATGCCGTCAGCTTCATTTCTGGACAGAACAAGGTTTCAGCCAGTGGACATTGTCCTTTAACCTCTCCCCCGTCCAGTTCGAACAGCCGGATATCTTCCACATCATTTCGTCGATGTTGCATAAATATAATCTGTCGCCCTCCCGGCTTATCCTTGAGGTGACAGAAAGTACCGCACTGAAAAATCTCGACCGCAGTATTGAATTACTCAATGCGTTCAATCAAGCCGGGATTACCGTCTCGATTGATGATTTTGGCACCGGCTATTCCAACCTGTTGATGTTGAGCGTTCTGCCCGCTAAAGAGCTAAAAATCGACAAAAGCTTTGTGCACTCGATGCTGGTAAATGAAAAAAGCCGCAAGCTGGTGGAAACCATTATTAATATCGCCAGGACCATGGAAATGAATGTGGTTGCGGAAGGGATCGAGACGCAAGAACAACAGGTGGTGCTGACGGACCTCGGCTGTGATTACCTGCAGGGGTTTCTTTTCTCCCGTCCTTTACCTGCCGAACAGGTTCCCTGGCTGCTGCTGCAAAAAAACTCAGACAAACAAATTATACCCATTGGTAAAATTCACGCGGAACCCGCATATATTTCACAAAAAAATCATGCCTGACCGGGTTAAGTAGAGTATGTTTCAAAGGAGTCCACTCCCGTTAATTCTGTCATGATCCTCAGGCACATTGTGCCGATGTACAGGAATACGCTATGTCGCAAAATTGTTTTGATGCGCTGAATTTAATTAAAACCCCCGTGTGGCTCATTTCACCTGCTTCAGAACAGATCATTTTTGCAAATGTGGCCGCCGCTCAGATCATGGGCGATAAAACCCTGGATGACCTACGCAAAGGTACCTATTCCGCCAATGCGCATCACGTGCTGTCGATGTATGTGCCTGAACTGAAGAGTGAGCAGGAGATCGTCGAAATCTGGACCATCTCGCGCGATGGACATGAAACCGCGCTGAGCTGCCGTCTCTCGCTTGCCCATTTCGTGCCCCAGGGGAATGTTATTGTTTTTGAAGGGCTGACGCAGCAGGTTCTCTCCGGGCTTAAGGCCAGCCGCTCCGCGACCTACCAGCGCAAAAAACAGGGATTTTACGCGCGCTTTTTCCTGACCAACAGCGCGCCAATGCTGCTTATCGATCCGTCCCGGGATGGCCAGATTGTGGATGCCAATCTGGCGGCGCTGACTTTTTACGGTTATGCGCATGATGAAATGTGCAGGAAACATACCTGGGAAATCAATACCCTGGGGCGGGATGTGATCCCCGTAATGACGGAAATTGCCGCGTTGCCGGGCGGCCATAAGCCCCTCAACTTTATCCACCGTCTGGCCGATGGCTCCACCCGCCATGTTCAGACCTATGCCGGGCCGATTGAAATTTACGGTGACAAATTGATGTTGTGCATTATCCACGATATCACCGAGCAAAAAAGGCTGGAGCAGGAGCTGGAACACGCGGCGCTGCGTGATTCCATGACGGGCCTGCTCAACCGGCGTCAGTTCTATATCATCACCGACCAGGCCAATACCCATCATCTTCCCGCGCAGCAGCAATTTAGCCTGCTGCTGGTGGATACCGATCACTTCAAAAATATCAACGACCTCTTCGGCCACCTGAAAGGTGATGAGGTACTGATCTCGCTCTCGCGCACGCTGGAAGCCTGTAGCCGCAAAGAGGACCTGGTCTTCCGCTGGGGCGGTGAGGAGTTCGTCATCCTGCTGCCGCGCACCCCGCTCGACACCGCCCTGCAAATCGCCGAAACTGTGCGCGATGCGGTCGCCCGCATCACGATCCCGGGTTTACCTCGCTTCACCGTCAGCATTGGCGTGGCGCGACATAATCCGGGCGAGAGTATGGATGAGCTGTTTAAACGTGTGGACGATGCGCTTTATCGCGCCAAAAGTGATGGGCGCAATAAAGTCCTGGCGGCATGAAACTGGTGTATCTCCGTAAGCCCCGTTACAATGCCCCTCTCGAATAAATGGACCACAGGTGGGTAGATGTGCAATGGGAAAAACAGAAATAATACTCACCATAATTATTTTATTCGTTATTATATTCGGCTTCTGGTTTATTTTCAGCGGTGAGATCTGGTTTCTGGTGGAATACCTTGAGAACAGTATCTACCCCACCTTCGATGCGCTATGACGCATGTTTAATTCCTTGTTTCACCTACCGAATTTGTCAGGTATCAGCACCGGTAAGAGGTGCGTAAAATACGCAACGTTATCCTCCAACAAGTTGATAACGAATCATTAAATCATTTGCTTATTTCGCCCGTTCTCTGACGGGCTTTTTTTATTTCCGGCAATTCAGCTGTGCCAGGCTATATCTTAAACATCGTTAAACCTAAAGGTGAGAAATGATGAGCAAGAAAATCCTGATGTTGGTCGGCGATTACGCCGAAGATTATGAAACAATGGTGCCCTTTCAGGCTTTACAGATGATTGGCCATCAGGTGGACGCCGTCTGCCCGGACAAATCCCGTGGCGACTACATCATGACGGCGATCCATGATTTCGACGGTGCCCAGACCTACAGTGAAAAGCCGGGCCACCGTTTTATCCTCAATGCCGATTTTTCCGCCGTAAAAGAGCAGGATTATGACGCGCTGCTAATCCCGGGTGGACGAGCCCCTGAATATCTCCGGCTAAATGATGACGTGCTGAAACTGGTGCAGGCCTTCGACGCCGCGCGCAAACCGATTGCTGCGGTTTGCCACGGACCGCAACTGCTCGCTGCTGCCGGCATATTAAAAGGACGAACCTGTAGCGCCTATCCCGCCTGTGCGCCTGAAGTCCGCCTCGGCGGTGGGCACTATGCCAATATTGGTATCGATCAGGCGCACGTAGACGGTAATCTTGTCACTGCCCCCGCCTGGCCTGCGCATCCGCAATGGCTGGCGAAATTCAGTGCATTGTTAGAATAACGTTGCCCTGCTCCCGCCAGCAGCGCCTGGCGGGAGCAATCTGCTGGGAATAATGTGTCGCCCGGCGATTTAGCGATCCTGCTGCTCCCACTGCGCTTCCCGCTCACGCGCTTTTCTGCGGGCTTCCTCTTTTTCACGATACAGTGGCGGATAGTAGATGTTCCCCCAGTCCCATTTACCGAACCAGAGACTCATCAGCGTACTAAAGATGATAATAAGTACGGTATAAAACAGAACGGTTCCGCTTTCATCGCCGTGGCTGAACAGATCGATGACCAGCGAATGCTGCGCGTCGCTAAACCACTGCGGATGGTCATCAAGCATCATGAAAAACAGGATCCCAAAGAGTAAATCCCCGACTTTAAATCGTTCATGAAATTTCGTGCGCCAGTTTGCATTATGTTTTTCATAATAATTCAGCAGGAACTGGTTGTTTTCCTTCAACGCTAAATCAAGTACTTCGCCTGAAGGAACTTCACCCGACCTCTTCTGATAATCACTCTGCGCGCGCAAGAAATCCGGGAAGATACTGCTGTAGATAAGCTCATTGAGTAATAGCCTGACGATATTGGCTATAAAAGGCATCACGGTGGTGGCAATCAAACCTAAGGCGGCGAGCGCCACGCAGAAAAAACCCAGATGTTCGGTCCAGTTAAGTGTCTGAACAGGCCAGGTTAATATTCCTTGCCCGCTGTATACCAGCAGCGCCAGATCGGCGAAAAGGACAATATAGATGAAGCGGATAATCCATTGCCATTCCCAGATTTTATCCATAATCCCTAACCCTGCCGGGAAAGACGCTTTCTCTTTCTTTTCATCCGTCATCATTTACCTCCCCTTTGACTCACGGAACAAACATCCCTCGTTCAATAAAGAAAAACTGGCGCAAATGCGCCAGCTCTTAATTTAACGTTCACAACGAAGACCGGCGGTTCCCGGCTCGTCAGTGTTTCTCAATATACATCGTCCGGCTATAAGCCACGTCTTCCGGGTTATTAATGGGGTAACCTTTCACCCATGGTTTGATCAGGCGGCCGTTGGTGTACTGGTAAATAGGTGCGATTGGCGCTTTTTCCGTGAGGATTTTCTCCGCCATGTTGTAGTCTGCGTTACGGGCTTTCGCCGTGTTTTCGAGCGTCGCCTGATGGATAATTTTATCGTACGCCGGATCGTTGAAACGCGAAATATTGCCGCTGTGGGTTGAGGTCAATAACGACAGGAAGGTCGATGGCTCATTGTAATCCCCAACCCATGACGCGCGGATCACATCGAAATTACCGGTATTACGGCTATCGATGTAGGTTTTCCACTCCTGGTTTTGCAGTTTGACGTCAACGCCGAGGTTTTTCTTCCACATCGAGGCCACCGCAATCGCGATTTTCTGATGGTTTTCTGACGTGTTGTACAACAGGTTCAGCTTCAGCGGGCGCTGAGGGCCATAGCCCGCGGCCTGAAGCAGCGTTTTCGCCTGGGCATTAAGTTCCTGCTGTGACATCTGCTCAAACGGCGAGGTTTCTGGCGTAAACCCTGCCGTCACGTCTGGCGTGAAATGCCAGGCGGGCTTCTCACCGGTTCCTAACACTTTGTCCGCCATGATGCGGCGATCGATGGTCATGCTCAGGGCGAGACGTACACGGGCATCGGCCGTGGGTCCTTTTTGCGTATTAAACGCATAGTAATAGGTGCCCAGCTGAGGCGGTGTATACACCTGTCCCGGAATGTCCTTGAGCAGCTTCTGATACATGTTTTTCGGGAACGATTCGGTGATATCAATATCATCCGCCAGATAGCGTTTAGTGGCCGAGGATTCCTGGTTAATCGGTATGAACGTCACTTTTTGCAGGACGGTTTTGGCGTTATCCCAGTAGTGTGTATTTGGCACCACAACCAGTTTTTCATTCACCACGCGATCTTTCAGAACGTAGGCGCCATTTCCGACCAGAGCCCCCGGACGCGTCCACTCTTTGCCGCTCTCCACATTGGCCTTTTGCACCGGATAGAAGGCAAAGTTTGCCGTCAGATTACTAAACCACGGCAGCGGTTTATCCAGCTGCACACGTAAGGTTTTTGCATCTACGGCCGTCACGCCCAGCGTATCTGGCGCGGCTTTACCATCAATTATCGCCTGTGCGTTATGGATACCCGCCAGCGCCGCAAACCAGGCAAACGGAGACGTGGTTTTCGGATCAACCAGACGCTGCCAGCTATAGACAAAATCCTGAGCGGTAACTGGCGAACCGTCAGACCATTTCGCGTTATCACGTAAGGAGAAGGTCCAGATACGGTTATCATTACTCTGCCAGCGCGTCGCCACGCCCGGGGTCAGTTCACCTTTCTCATTCTGATTAACCAGTCCTTCAAAAAGGTCGCGAATGACCTGTATCTCGGGTAATCCCACGGCTTTTGCCGGATCAAGGGAAGCCGGCTCATCTTTAATGTGTCTGGCCAGCTCCTGTTTTTGCGCCAGTACCGTGCCCTGTGGCACATCAGCGGCGTACGAGAGTGAAGAGAGTCCGCACAGCAACAGTGCAGTACAGAGACGCGAAACAGGATGCTTCATAAGATCCCCTTTTATGAATTCAGGTAATAAGCAGATGCGTAATTATTTGTTTCGACAATGAGAATTGCAAATACCTTCCTCCGGAAAGTTGATATCCGGCAATTTTCCCGCCATACGGAAACTATTTGATTAACCGCGAGTTTTGCACAACACTGCCAGTAGAGACTTCTTTATCAGGATTTCCTATGGCAATCACCCGACCCAGAGCGGAACGCGGCGCCTTCCCGCCAGGTGCAGAGCAGTATGGTCGTTCATTTTTAGGCGCATCGCTGATTTGGTTTCCGGCCCCCGATGCCGATCGCAACAGCGGTTTGATCATTGCCGGCACGCACGGCGACGAGAACTCTTCTGTCGTCACGCTCTCGTGCGCGCTGCGCACGTTGACGCCCAGCTTACGACGTCATCACGTGATTCTGGCCGTCAACCCGGATGGGTGCCAGCTTGGGTTACGCGCCAATGCGCGGGGCATCGATTTAAACCGTAATTTCCCTGCAGCAAACTGGCGCGCCGGTGAAACGGTTTATCGCTGGAACAGCTCCGCTGAAGAGCGTGACGTTGTCTTACTGACCGGCGACACGCCGGGCTCGGAGCCGGAAACACAGGCGCTGTGCCAGTTAATCCATAAGATCCACCCGGCCTGGGTTGTCACCTTTCACGATCCGCTGGCCTGCATCGAAGATCCGCGGCACACCGAGCTGGGCGAATGGCTGGCGAATGCTTTCGCCCTGCCGCTTGTCTCCAGCGTGGGCTATGAAACCCCTGGCTCATTCGGCAGCTGGTGTGCCGACCTGGGATTACCTTGCATCACCGCGGAATTCCCGCCGATATCGTCAGACGAAGCCAGCGAAAAATATTTAAAGGCCATGGTGGAGCTTCTGCGCTGGCAGCCTCAAAAATGAAGGACGCCGCTGGTAAACGTGAGTGCCGGTGAAACGTCAACCGCCAGCCATGTCGGGCCATCAAGATCGGCAAAACTGACATGATTTACCAGCGGCAGCGCCGCGTTGATCGCCCGGGATGTACAGAGCATGCATCCCAGCATGATTGAAAACCCCTGAGCTTGCGCCTGTTCTGCCAGCGCCAGCGCCTCTGTTAGCCCGCCGGTCTTGTCGAGTTTGATATTGACCATCTCGTAACGGCCCTGCAGTTCAACCAGGCTATCGCGCGTATGGCAGCTTTCATCCGCGCAGATGGGCAGCGGGTGGATAAAATTCTTCAGCGCCGCATCATCCTGTGCCGGCAGAGGCTGTTCCAGCATGGCCACGCCCAGGTCGGCCAGCAGCTGACATCGTGCGGCAAGGCCTTCGGGATGCCATGACTCATTCGCATCCACAATTAACGTGGCTGTCGGGACTGCCGAGCGGATAGCGACCATACGCTCGCTGATCAGACGATCGTCAAGCTTCACCTTTAACAGCGTCGCCCCGGCATCAAAGAGTGCTTTTGCGCTGGCGGCCATGTGTTCAGGCTCGCCAATCACCACCGTTTGCGCCGTGACAACCGATGTCGGCAACGTGACGCCTAGCAGCGTCGTCAGCGAGGTTTGCTGTTTGGCAGCCTCCAGGCTCCAGAGTGCGCAGTCAATCGCATTACGTGCCGCGCCGGCGGGTATACGCTGCTGTAACGCCTCGCGGGTGAGCCCTTTTTCCAGATCGGGAACGAGCGTCATGATAAGTGCCATTACCGACGCCAGACTTTCGCCATAGCGCGGGTACGGCGTGCATTCGCCGACGCCCTTAATGCCGTCCTCTTCTATCTCCACCACGACCACACTGGCTTCGCTTCGACTGCCGCGGGAGATCACAAACGGGGTATGCAATGGCCAGGCTTCTTCATAGACCTTAACGCTTCTCATCACTGACTCCTTGCGGCCCGGAAAGGCGAAAAAATTGGTTTGCCGTGTTATCCGCTGATGGCATACACTAGCCCCGACGTTAACTATATGTAAACAGGAAGATATCTATGTCACAACTCGTTCATTTCCAGGGCAACCCGGTTGCTGTTGCAGGTTCCATTCCACAGGCTGGCAGCAAAGCACAGGCTTTTACTCTGGTGGCTAAAGATCTGTCTGACGTCACACTGTCTCAGTTTGCTGGCAAACGCAAAGTCCTGAACATTTTCCCAAGCATCGACACCGGCGTCTGTGCTGCATCCGTGCGCAAATTCAACCAGCTGGCGACGGAAATGGATAACACCGTTGTGCTGTGTATTTCTGCCGACCTGCCGTTCGCCCAGTCCCGTTTCTGCGGTGCTGAAGGTCTGAGCAACGTCATTACCCTCTCCACCCTGCGCAGCCCGGATTTCCTGGAAAACTACGGCGTGAGCATCGCGGAAGGCCCACTGAAAGGCCTGGCAGCGCGCGCTGTACTGGTTATCGATGAAAATGACAACGTCGTGTTCAGCGAACTGGTTAACGAAATCACCACCGAGCCGGATTACACTGCCGCGCTGGACGTGTTGAAAGCATAATGAATGCTTAGCATTCTATATAGCTTAGCAATCTAATGAAATAACAGGGTTTATTTCTCTTTGCAGGCTCTGGAAGACGACACATGACAAACCTCGCACTGGCGGGGTTTTTTATTCCCTTTAAGCTGAATCGTTAAAGCTAAACCCTTCACCGTTCACATTTACTGTGCAATTAATTGTATTGAAGTTAACTTAATTGCGATCTTATTCTCATATTAGACCTTAAATATTCATATTTTCTTCCCCAGTGAAGCACATCACATTTCCCTTCAGGTCAAAACATTAGATTTGCTGACGAAAGCAAATAATCGTTTCAGCAAAAAGGAAAGGATATGAAAATTAAACTGGCTATTACGCTCCTTGCGGCTTTGATTTCGGGTCATGCTGCGGCGAAAACCTGGGTGCTGACAAGCGCTGAAAGCGGCGTGGAGAAAGGAAACTGGAAAATAACGAGCAATGAGCTGAAGGTAAAAGATCAGGCGTTCAGCATTGAACAAAAAGTGTTGCACGGTGGCAAACAGGAAGGCAGCAAAATCCTTGTTATCAGCAGTAAAAGTGGCCTGACCATTACCTTAAGCCCCTCTCGCGGCATGAACCTGCTCCATGTGGAAGGCTTCGGCACCAGAATGGGCTGGGATTCCCCGGTAAAAGAGGTCGTGAACCCGGCATATATTAATCTGGAAAGTCGCAACGGGCTTGGCTGGCTGGAAGGTTTCAACGAGATGATGGTGCGCTGTGGCTATGAGTGGACTGGGCATCCGGTCACGGCTGACGGCCAAATCTACACGCTTCACGGCAAGGCGGGCAATACGCCTGTCTCGCAGGTTGAAGTTGAGGTGGCTGACGCTGCCCCCCATGAAATTCGAATTCGCGGTTTGATCAAAGAGAGCACGTTCAAAAAAGCAGATTTGCAGACCATGACCGAACTGCGTTACGTCCCAGGAACCAACCAGTTCAGTTTGCACGATGTCCTGACAAACCATGCCGATTACCCGCATGATTATCAAATCATCTACCACAGCAACTTTGGTACCCCGATCCTCGAAGAAGGTGCACGCTTCCTTGCCCCGGTCGCGAGCGTCAGTCCATTCAATGACTACGCGAAAGCCGGTGTCAACGACTGGCAGACCTATGCCGGGCCAACGAAAGGCTTTGATGAGATGGTGTTTAACCTCAAACCGCTTGCGGATAACAACCACGAAACCCTCGCGGCCGTGGTGAATAAAGCCGGTGATAAAGGGGCGTCCATTCAGTTTGATACCCGCCAGTTGCCGGTGCTGACCTTATGGAAAAATACCGACACCCTGAAGCAAGGTTATGTCACCGGTATTGAGCCGGGTACCAGCTACGCCTATCCGGTCACCATTGAGCGCGAACAAAAACGCGTTAAGCAATTGCAACCGGGAGCCAGCACACAGTTTGATCTGACCTATACCCTGCTCCATAACCCGCAACAGGTGAAAGACGTGGAGAACCGAATTGCATCGATTCAGGGAGAGACAAAGGTCGACATTAATAGCACCCCTATCGCAAAAGAATGAGTAAAAAAAAGCCTCTTTACAGAGGCTTTTTACCGTTATTCGTCACCCTTCTTCTGATTCAAACCATACTCTCGCAACTTATTGGCAATCGCGGTGTGTGAAACGCCAAGGCGTTTTGCCAGCTTACGGGTGCTTGGATAGCTACGGTATAGTTGCGTCAGCACGGAGCGCTCAAAACGGCTGGTAATGTCATCCAGCGAACCTTCCATCGCCTCTTCACCTACTGACACCGTACCGGCATCGTAATCCGGTAACAGAATATCCTGCGGACGTAGTTCATAACCTTCCAGCTGCGTCAGTGCGCGGTAAACGGCGTTCTTGAGCTGGCGAATGTTGCCCGGCCAGCCGTAGCGCATGAGCACCGTGCCGAGATCGGCTGAAAGCTTCGGACGCGGTACCCCCTGCTCGTCGGCAAAGCGCGCCACAAACAGTTCGGTCAGCGGCATGATATCCTGCGGGCAATCGCGCAGCGGTGGGATATTCAGGGTCAGGACATTCAGGCGGTAGTAGAGATCCTCGCGGAATACCCCTTTTTGCACCAGTTCGACCAGGTTTTTCTGCGTCGCACAAATCACACGCACATCCACATGAACTTCGTGATCCTCGCCTACGCGGCGGAACGTGCCATCATTGAGGAAGCGCAGCAGCTTGGCCTGCATGCGTGGCGACATTTCACCAATCTCGTCCAGCAGCACGGAGCCGCCGTTAGCCTGCTCGAAGAACCCTTTTTTACCTTCCGGCGCGTGACCAAATAATTCGCTTTCGACGGCATCTTCCGGAATCGAGGCGCAGTTAAGGGCCAGATACGGTTTTGCCGCTCGCGGGCTGGCCAGATGCACAGCGTGCGCCAGCAGGTCCTTTCCGGTACCGGTATCGCCGGTAATCAGCAGTGGCGCGGTCAGACTCGCGAGTTTGCGCGCCTGATCCACTACATGCCGCATTTTCGGGCTGACGGCAATAATCTGGCTGAATGCCCCCACATCCTGACTGGAGATATTTTGCAGCTGACGGCCCATGCGCACGGTGGAACGCAGCATGATCACGGCGCCGGTCAGAACGCGCGTGTCGGCCTCGCCTTTCAGATAGACCGGCGTTATCTCCATTAAGAAATTCTGTCCGTGGATAACCACATGCTCGCTGTGGGTGTTCTGCGGATTGCTGTCCAGCCAGCGCTGGAAATTAAAGCCGGGAATCAACTGTGCTGCGTTGTGGTTGCTGAGTTTTTCCTGACTCTGCGCGAACAGCTGGCAGCTGGCATGGTTAACACGCTCAACTTTACTTTTTAAATCCAGGGAGAGGAAAGGCTCTGGCATGGCTTCAAGCAATGCGCTCAATGCCAGATGCTCACGCTCCGACGGCATCCAGGGGATGGTGCGTACATCCGTAACGCCAGCGATACGGCGTATTTCTGCCATCAGGCTACTGAACGTATTAAATTCAATTTCGGCAAAATTGAGGTAAATTCGCCCGACAGGATCGATCTCAATGCCACGTAAATCAATGCTACGTAAAACAAGAAGATCGAGTAATTCGCGGGTCAGACCGAGACGGTCTTCACAGAAGACTTCAAGACGCATGGGAAATTCACCGTTTTAAGCCAATAACATTAAAATGATATGTCAGAACACGGTGATCGGGAAGATGGCTGTCAACAAATATTGACAGCCAGCACGATTAATGACCAAACCGGCTACTGAACCGGTTTTTTATTGAGCGTCTCTTTGAGCTGACCGATTAACTCACGTCGGAAATCCCCCAATCGCGGCTTATCGCCATCAATCCACGGCAGTGGACGGCACACTTCCATCGCTTTGATGCCCAGACGGGCGGTCAACAAACCGGCACCAATACCCTGCGCGGCACGGGCAGAGAGACGCGCCGCCAGATCCTGCGACATCCAGTCCATCCCCACTTCCCGCACCAGCTCGCTTGCTCCGGCAAAGGCGATGTTGAGCAATACCAGACGGAACAAGCGAAGGCGGCTGTAGTACCCCAGCTCAATACCGTATAAAGCAGCAATCCGGTTAATCAGACGCAGGTTACGCCAGGCGATAAACGCCATATCCACCAGCGCCAGCGGGCTGACGGCAATCATCAGGGTTGATTCCGCAGCAGAGCGGCTGATTTCGCGCCGCGCCTGGGCATCCAGCACCGGCTGCACCATGTGGGAATACAGCGTCACCACTTCACGATCGTTCTGGGTTTCATGGATAGCGGCATACCAGCGCTGAAGCGCCGGGTGTGACTGGTCAATACCCGCCTGACTGGCCAGCTTTTCACAAAACGCGCGGCCTTTGCCGGTTCCGTGACTGTGGAGCAGATCCCGCGCTTCATCACGCTCATGGGCGCGCTGTCGCAGGCGCCACAGGCGACGCCACTCGGTCGCAACAGACCCGACACCCGCCCCCACAATCAGAGCACCGGCAGCGCAGCCGCCCAACGCGACCCAGTCCTGGGTTTGCCAGGCGTTGGCCGCCCACTGGACGCCTTGCCCAACCACGCTGACGCCAAACAATGCCAGCCCGGCAGTCACCATCTTTCGCCACAGGCTGCGTTTTGGGCGTAGCGCAGCTTCCACGACAGCTTCAGCCGGCCCCTCTTCAACAAGCAGCTCTTCGGTCAGCGCCGGGGCAAAATTATCTGCCTGCGGGCCATTAAACGTCTGCGCGGTTTTAAACGCCTCCGGGTGCTCTTGCTCAAGCGTTCCGGTAAAATCAATGCGCGGTTTTAACGGTTCCGTCATCGCAATTTATCTCCAATCAAAAACTCCAGCGCCGCATCCAGACGGATATGCGGTAACGGCTGATCGACCGTCATGGCCTGCGGGCGGAAGGCTTCAAACTGGAAGCCCTGGTTCTGCCAGAAGGCCGGCCCCGGAAGGCGTGCGGGCACTTCGCCCGGATAGACAGTAAGCGGTTCGCCGTCGCTGAGACGGTTCCCGCGCAATGCCGGTATTTTCTCGCCATTAAGGTCAATCAACCCACTCTGTGTCGCCTGTACGGAAGCCAGTCCGAGGCAATCCATACTGATCCCTTCGAATGCGGCATTCTGCCAGGCGTCCTGCACCAGTTGCTGCAGCAGCGACACCATATTGGCATGCTGATCGACCGTCACGTGATCGGCTTTTGTGGCCGCAAACAGCAGCTTGTCGATAACGGGTGAGAAGAGACGGCGAAACAGCGTGCGCTGCCCGTAGTGAAAACTTTGCATTAACTGTGTCAGCGCCAGGCGCATATCGTTGAAGGCCTGCGGCCCGCTGTTCAGCGGTTGCAGGCAATCCACCAGCACAATCTGGCGATCAAAACGTAAAAAGTGGTTTTTATAAAAACCTTTCACCACTTTTTCACAGTAGTAATTGTAACGCTCGCGCAGCATTCCGGCGTTAGTGTGTTTGTCCGCCTGGGCCAGTTTTGACTCCCCGATGCCATCCACGTCCGGCCACGGGAAAAACTGCAGCGCAGGTGCGCCCGCCAAATCTCCCGGCAGAACAAAACGGCCCGGCTGGATGAAATGCAGCCCTTCCTGCTTACACTGATGCAGATACTCCGTCCAGGCCTCGGCAATCGCCGCCAGCCGGTTTTCATCGGCAGGGGCCAGCGGATCCAGGCCTTCGCACAGTTTTCGCCATTTCGTCGACCACTCGGCGCGGTTGCCCTGCAACAGCCCCGTCATCTGCCGTGACCAGCTGAGATAATCCTGTGCCAGCATAGGTAAATCGAGCAACCACTCACCGGGGTAATCCACAATTTCCAGATACAGGGTGGAGGTGTCCTTGAAGTGGCGCATCAGGGATTCATTAGAGCGAAAACGCAGCGCGAGGCGAATTTCACTCACCCCGCGCGTCGGCGTCGGCCAGCCGGGCGGTTCACCATAAAGCTGAGCCAGCCCTTCATCATAGGTAAAGCGAGGAATGCCAAAATCGCGCTGAGGCACACGTTTAACCCCCAGCAGGCGCTCTTCCCGCACGGCGCTCAGCAGCGGCAGCCGCGCCCCACTGTGCAGGTTAAGCAGCTGGTTCACCATCGCGGTGATAAACGCCGTCTTGCCGCTGCGGCTCAGCCCCGTCACCGCCAGACGCAGATGACGGTCAACGCCACGGTTCACCAGTGAATTGAGTTCGTTCTTAAGTCGCTTCATCGCCGTCCTTCATTGCCCGGAAGCCTCAAATACATTGCTTCAGAATACAATAAATGGGGGCAGATCGTTGATTATCAATTCTTATTTATTGCTATTGCCGTTTTCTCTCCAGTAAGATGAACGACATTGCTGTTAGTCAGGAGTGAGTAAGGTGTATGTCACCCACCATCTATGATATCGCACGGGTTGCCGGCGTTTCGAAATCAACCGTCTCCCGCGTTCTGAATAAACAAACGAATATTTCTCCTGAAGCGCGTGAAAAAGTGTTGAAGGCGATTGACGAATTAAATTATCAACCCAATAAACTCGCCCGCGCCCTGACCTCTTCTGGCTTCGACGCCATTATGGTTATTTCGACACGCTCGACGAAAACCACCGCCGGCAACCCTTTTTTCTCTGATGTTCTGCATGCCATTACAGCCAAAGCTGAAGAGGAAGGTTTTGATGTTATTTTGCAAACCTCGAAAAGCAGTGAAGACGATCTGCTGAAATGCGAAAGTAAAATAAAACAAAAAATGATTAAAGGGATCATCATGCTGAGCTCACCGGCAAATGAATCCTTTTTCACAACGCTGGATGCTTATGGCGTACCGGTGGTCGTCATCGGGAAAGTCGAAGGTGATTTTCAGAATATTTACTCGGTCGACACGGATAATTTTCACGACAGCGCCACGCTAACAGAAACCTTTATTAAAAATGGCCGACGTAACATTGCCTGTCTGCACGCGCCGCTCAATTATCATGTTTCGATTGATCGTCTTGCCGGTTATAAATCCAGCCTGGAAAAGCACGGCATCGCCATTAACCCGGCGTGGATCATCGACGGCGGATATACCCATGAAAGCGCGCTTGCCGCGGCCACAGAATTGCTCTCCTCGGCCACGCCACCTGATGCGGTATTTGCCACTGACAGCATGAAGTTACTCAGCCTTTATCGCGCGGCGGATACTCTGGATCTGAGGATCCCCGAGCAGGTGGTGATTGCAGGATACAGTGACCCGATGCTCTCCCTCATTTTAACGCCAGCACCCGGGGGTTTTGATATCCCAACCCGCAAGCTGGGTGAAGAGAGCTGCAATCTTCTTTTCAGGCGTATCGCCGGTCAGCCTGCGCCACAAAAAGTGCTTGTCGATACCCATTTTACGTTAGCGCCCTCTCTTCGCTAAAACCAGGGGCTGAAAGCCCCTGGCATCCGGTCTGTCAGAACGCGTAATTAACGCCAACACCCGCGTAGTGGAAACGGTCGCTGTCGCCTTCGTCATGGTTTTCCCATTCGTAGGCGTATTCCAGCGTCATGGATAATCCATTGTTGAAGTCATACGCGTACAGAAGACCCAGTCGGTTGAAATCGTGTCCTTCACGATCGGGATCGTCCTGCCAGTCCCAGTTCGACCAGCGATCCAGCCCCAGACGGGTATATGGCGTGAGCGTAGTCTGGCCTAATGAAACAGGCAGATACGCGCGAATTTCCTGCGTTGAAAATTCGCCGTTATTACGTGAACTGTCCATATTGAAACCGCGCTCAAGATAATAGTTCACTTTTGCAGAGAAGGTTTCATTAATGGTCCAGGTAAAACCCGTTTCCGTTTCTACACGGCTGTCGGCATAACCGGTTTTTTCCAGGTCATTTGCAAACTGATACATGGCAAACCAGCCACCAAAACGCCAGTCGTCGGACAATTTAATATCCCAGTCGGGCTGAATTTTGTAGCGCTGCATATTTGCGCTACCGTCTTTGGCACCGTGTTCATCTTTAAAGTGATAACCGTAATTACGGAAACCGCCGGTCAACCCGAGTGTAAAATCATCGGTGCCAATAAAGCGATAGCGTAATTCAAATTCCGGACGGTCAAAATAGGTCCCACGGGTCATGCTGCTGTAATCAACCGGTCCTTCCTGATACATTGCCAGCGAAAGGGTCCAGGCATCCCATGTGGCATTAAACCACACAGAGGGTTCATATAATCCATCTTTATCGTCGCCCTGACCTTCGACGTTTTCAATTTCATACATGGCACCGATATTAAATTCCCAGTGTTTTGCTGATTCCGTTGCGTGCGCGCAGCTAACCCCTGCGCACAGAACGAGCGCAGCACTTCTTAGTAGAGTACTCATTTAAATGTTCCCTTTATAATTAACTCAAAAAAAACCGGAAATTTGCATTTCCGGCGAACGCCTTTCTTATCTAATAGCCACTTCAGTATCAGCGTCGAAGAAATGACATTTATTCATATCGAACTGGATGCCGATATTATCCCCCGCCGCATAATCATTTACCGCTCCTGCACGAACGACCAGCTCATGCCCGCCCACGGTGGCATAGAGCATGAACTCAGCCCCGGTCAGTTCGGCCACGCTGACTTTTGCCGCAATATCATCCCCACGGTTTTGCAGCGTCAGAATATCTTCCGGCCGGATCCCAAAGACCACGGCTTTACGCTGATATCCGGCGGCCTTCACCGCCGCCAGCGTGTCTTCAGGTATCTCCAGACGCAGCGTTTCCGTCACGAAATAGCGATCGTCTATCGCGCCCCGAATAAAATTCATTGCCGGTGATCCGATGAAGCCCGCCACAAACATATTCGCCGGTTCGTTGTAGACCTGCTTAGGTGCCCCCACCTGCTGAATAACGCCATCCTTGAGGATCACAATGCGGGTCGCCATCGTCATCGCTTCCGTCTGATCGTGGGTCACGTAAATCATTGTGGTGTTGAGCTTCTGATGCAGCTTGCTGATTTCAGCGCGCATTTGCACACGCAGCTTGGCGTCCAGGTTAGAAAGCGGTTCATCCATCAGAAAGACGCCGGCTTCGCGCACAATCGCCCGTCCTAACGCCACGCGCTGACGTTGCCCACCCGACAATGCGCCAGGTTTACGCGTGAGGTAATCACGCAACCCCAGGATTTGTGCCGCCCAGTTCACGCGCTCTTCAATGACCACGGGGGCAATTTTCTGCATCTTCAGGCCAAACGCCATGTTGTCGTAAACCGTCATATGCGGATAAAGCGCATAGTTCTGGAAAACCATCGCAATGTCGCGGGACTTGGCGGGCACATCGTTCATGCAGACACCGTCAATCACCAGCTCACCGGCGGAGATCTCCTCAAGCCCGGCAATCATGCGAAGCGTCGTCGATTTACCGCACCCCGAGGGACCCACAAAGACGATAAACTCCTTGTCCTCAATTTCGAGGTTAAAATCCTTAACCACATGGACCTGGTTATCGTAGATTTTCTGAATATGCTTCAGAGACAGTTGAGCCATTTTTTAATTCCTTATCATTACCGTTCGGGATGCCCAGAAATCCGTCAGGCATTTCCAGGTCAGTTCCTGCGTTGAATGAAGTTGTAAGCCCGCATGGTTCAGGCCAGGTCCAATCCCGACCGAGAGCATTCCCGCCGCGTTGATTGCCTCAACGCCGGCTGCAGCATCTTCTATTCCGATAGCCTGCTCGGGGCGCACGTTCAGCCCGGCGCAGGCCGCAAGAAAGATCTCCGGGTCCGGTTTTGAGCGGGCAATGCGCGAGGCATCGGCGCAGAAATCAAAAGCCCTCTCAATGCCCAGCGCCTGCAAAATACCGGGGGCGTTAAGGGACACTGAGGCCAGCCCGATTTTGACGTTCGCCGCACGAATTTCCGCCAGCACCTCGCGGATGCCCGGAAGCAGAGAATCCTGCGTCAACGACGCCAGAGACCCGACGTAGCGCGCGTTCTTTTTATCCGCGAGCGCCTGCCGCTGCTGGTCGTTAAACTCCCCCTCTTTTCCGCCATGGCGCAGGATCCGCTGCAGCGATTCCATACGGCTTATCCCTTTCAGCTCGTCGTTGAACACCACGTCGAACGAGATGCCAATTTCCTGCGCCACGGCACGCCAGGCCAGAAAATGCAGATGCGCGGTATCGGTGATCACACCATCAAGATCAAAGACAACGGCCTCAGGCATCATGATTTGCTCCCGTGGTAGCGGTCCCATAAGTAGATGTAAAAAAATCCCTGAAAGAACAGACCTGCCGATCCGTTATGCACAGGGTTTTACCCCACAGCGTTAAGGTCACCGGTGCAGTGGTTTCAATCGTTAAAACATCATTTTCAAACGTGAAGTGCATGCGCGCGTTTCTCCATCGCAGCGGGAAAGCCAGTTTTCGCCAGTGGGCAGGCAACTTCGGGGCAAGATGCAATTCCCCCTGGACGATCTGCATGCCGGCAAATCCCTGAATAACGCCGGACCAGATAGCCCCGGTGGCGGCAGCATGAATCCCGTCATCGCAGCTGTGCGGATCGTCGCCCAGATCGATGGCGATACCCTCGCGCCAGAAGGCGTAGGCTCTTTCCGTATCGCCACACCGGGCAGCAACAATTCCATGAATCGCTTTGCTCAGCGAAGAGTCGTGTATGGTACGCGGCTCGTAGTACGCCAGGTTGGCAGCACACTGCTGTGGGGTAAACCGTTCCGGCAGCAGGTAGTTGAGCATCACCACGTCGGCCTGTTTAAGGATCTGCATCTCGTTCACTTCCGCGCGGGAGTAATCGAGCAGAATGGTCTGTTTACCCGCTTTCGCCTTATAGCGGCTCAGATCGATTGCCGGTTTCGCCATGAAGGTGTCATCCTGAGGAAGGACCCCTTCTGCGTTGGCTTGCGGTAACCACAAACGGGACATAAACCGGCTGGCATTCTCCATGAAGCCGGCATCTTCACGATTGAACATCGCCATAAACTGGCGCGCACAGGCGACATTGTGCCAGGCCAGATAGTTGGTGTAGGCATTGTTATTGACGTGCTCCGTGTACTCATCCGGCCCGATCACATCGTGGATTTCCAGGCGATCATTGACTTTCGTCGCCCGCCCCATCCAGAACGTTGCCGTCTCTATCAGTAGCGTCAGCCCTTCGTTACGCATAAAAGCGTCATCATGTGTCGCCTGCCAGTAGGCCACGACAGCCCAGGCAATGTCCGCCACAATGTGATGTTCTGCCAGCGCAGAGGCCACTTTCTGGCGCGTGCCCGTGCGGATGTTGATTGCTGCATATTCCGGCGTTTCCTCCTGACCGCTCGCGGCGCTCTCCCAGGGGAAAAGTGCGCCAGGCCAGCCGTTGCGACGCGCTTTTTCACGAGCTCCGGCCAGGTTGAGCCAGCGATAACGCAGCAGACTGCGGGCGACCTGCGGACGCGTAAAGAGATGGAAAGGCAGCAGGAAAATTTCGGTATCCCAGAAGACGTGGCCTTTATACCCTTCGCCGGTCAATCCTTTCGCGGCGATACTGCAGCGCTCATTGTCGGCAGGCGTCATGGCGGTCAAATGCCAGACGGTATAATCCAGCGCGAGCTGATCCTGCGGTTCCGCAGACGTTACCGCCACCCGCGCATCTCGCCAGACGTCTTCCCAGGCGCAGGCAGAGCTCTCCAGCAACGATGCGTAGCCTCGTGCTGCGCACACCTTGAGTTCGGCCAGTGCGTTACGCGCAAACGACGCCTGCGAAAGGGCTTTGTCACTGCGGTGGGCGACCCAGACGATCTTTTCAAGCGTGACAGTGTCACCCCGCGAAACGTTCAGGGCGTAATGCGCACTGATGCGACGATTTTTAGCGGTAAAGCAGCTTTCGCTACCCGCTGAAAGCCGGCAGAACGCGGATATAACGACATCAGAAAC
The DNA here is from genome assembly GCF_047456135.1 of Enterobacter sp. BNK-18. NCBI lineage: Bacteria > Pseudomonadati > Pseudomonadota > Gammaproteobacteria > Enterobacterales > Enterobacteriaceae > Enterobacter > Enterobacter sp. BNK-18. The sequence continues at coordinate 1,628,187 of NZ_CP179899.1, forward strand.
CCGGTCCTGCGTTTCATACACGCCCTGCATACAGTTCTGGTCGAATACCCGGACTGAAATCTCATCCAGATGCTGCCTGCCGCTGTTGGTTTGCGTCGCATCGATTCCGGTTTTCAACACCACCTGCGAGGGTCCATCAAGGGGAGTGATGGCGAGTTGCATTGCCACTAACGGCAGCTGAGCGAGAGAAACGAAACGACGGCTCTCCAGGCGGTAGCGTTTCCCGTCGGGCGAGCGCCAGAGCACGCTGCGACGCAGTTCACCATTGGCAAACGCCAGCTCGCGCTGCCACTCAAGAAGCGCCCCGGAAAGCAGGGTAAAATTCACACCATCCAGTTCAACCTCAATACCGGTAATATCCGGCAGGTTGATTAACTCCGTGGTCTCATTGCGACCTGCGCGATGGTAAAGCCCGGCGAGATACATGCCCCTGGTTTGCTGGGTGTAATCCTCTTCGTGTGCCGCGCGAATGCCCATGTAGCCATTGCCGCAAGCCATGATGGAGGCGTATTTATTCAGACTGTGGGGAGAGAAGCCCGGTTCGGTTAAAACAGACACATTCAGCATAACGTCACGCTTTCCCCTGTATCCGCCGATTCATAAAGCGCGGCAACAAGTTGCTGGATAACCAGCCCCTGTTCCGCATCTGCGATCATAACCGGCTCTCCCAGCACATGGCGTACAAACGCCTCCATGCTGCGCAGGTGACGCTGGTCGTCTGCCTCATCACGCTGCATGAGGGTCTGTAAAACGCCCGCCTCATCGTGGTAAATGTGAGCCGGGAAGAGCGTGGCCCCCGCCTTTTCGCCACAGAATGAAACATTCATGATCGACTGCTCACGGATATTCAGCGCAAACGACGTATCCAGGCGCAGAACGCCGCCATTGCAGAATTCAATTGTGCCAAACAGAGCATCTTCAACGGTAAACCGGGCGGGATCCCACTCGCCAAACTGTCCACTGTTTTTACGGTTCCCCAGCTTCTGGAAGCTGTGGGCGGTCACCCTTTTTACCGCCGGGAAACCCAGCACATACATCGCGGCATCCAGCATATGAATACCGATATCGATCAGCGGTCCGCCGCCCTGTAGCGATTTGTTCGTAAAGACGCCCCAGCCCGGCACGCCGCAACGACGCAGCGCCTGCGCCGACGTAAAGTAGATCTCACCTAACGCCCCATTTGTGACAGCGTCACGTAACAGCTGCGTGTCGAGCGCAAACCGATGGTGAAAATCATACGCCAGCACTTTTCCCGCTTTACGGGCCGCCATGCGCATCTGGTCAGCCTGTTGCGGCGTCATGGCAGGCGGTTTTTCGCACATCACATGACATCCGGCCTCCAGTGCCACCATGACATGTTCAAAATGGAACCGGTTTGGGGAGCAGACGCTGACCACATCAGGTTTTACCGCCTGCAGCATTTCAGATGCATTCTGCCAGACCGAAGGAATTGCATGACGTTCCGCAAACGCCTGTGCCTGTTCAAGGCCGCTGTCCATGACAGCGACCATTTGAACATCACTGCGTGTGGCGTAATACGAGGCATGCACTTTGTCCGCGACCTGCCCGGCGCCAATAATGGCGACGCGCAGAAGCGAAGGTATTGAAGCACTCATCACGCTCGTCATCCTTAGCATTCACGCAGATACGTGAGTGAATCCTGGTAAGCCTGGGCCGGATCGTCGGCGCGGACACGGCACTCATACACCACGTAGCCCTGATAGTTGTCCGCACGAAGCTGCCCGAACAACGTGGCAAAATCCAGCGTCCCGCTGCCAGGCTGATAGCGATGGTTATCGGCGATATGCACATGACCCAGCAGATCCCGGTTGCGATGCAGCGCCTCTGTTAGAGAATCTTCTTCGATATTCATGTGGTAAAAGTCGCCGATGATCTGCACATGCCTGAGCGCGTTCTCTTCGATATAGCGACGCGCATCCGCGAGCGTGTTGATCATGTGATCCTGGTAGCGGTTGAGCGGCTCAAGGTAAACGGTGGTCCCGGTACGCGCCGCCACCTCATCCAGATAACGCAGCGAAGCACTCACCGCTTCGCGGTCACCCGCCAGGCTGCGTGGAGAGGTCATCGGCGGCAAACGGAAGGTAAACATTCCCCAGGCGGCGGGCACAATAACCCCTTTTCCACCCACTTTAGCCAGTGCTTCCAGGATGCGTTCGATCTGTTTTAATCCGTTCAGACGACGTTCTTCAATGAAGTCACCAATCCAGCCGTCATATCCCCCGCAGGCGGTGGTCACCGGCAGGCCCGTGGCGGTGATTGCGGCTTGCACTTCATCGAGATTATCCACCAGCAGTTTGCCGTCAATTTCAAAGCCATCAAAACCCATCGCTTTGATGTACTGGAATTTCTCCAGAATAGAAGTCGGGAAAAAGGCCTGGTTTTGCGTTGCGATTTTCATTGATGCTCTCCTTAGCTTAAAAAGTGACGCCCATCTTGATGCTCAGTTCCGGATGCTGATCGACATACTTCATGTAGCTCTCAGCGCTGGTGGTAAAGGTGACAACCGGGTCAATCAGATCTTCGCAGTTCAGATAACCGTTCATCAGCAGTTCCCAGCAGGTCTCTTCAATACGCTTTCGACTCCAGCGCGGATAATCCGGGTTGGGTTCGCTGCAGGCGCGCGAGAAAACGATTTTCGCGTTATTGAAGTGGGCTTCACGCCCCAGATTGAACCCTTCTGCGAACGGTTTCGCGAAAGCCACGTAGGCGATCGTTCCACCGTAGGCGAGCCCGCGCAGCGCAGACTGCAATGCATCGGCAAAACCGCTGGTTTCGATAATCACGTCAGCGCCCTGCTTTCCGGTCAGTTTTTTAATCTCCAGACCGACATCGGTGCCAAACGGATTGAGGCAGTAATCGGCCCCGTGACGGCGGGCAATTTCGCAGCGATGTTCGATAGGATCGACACCGATGACGATGGATGCACCGGCTTTTTTCGCCAGCTGAATCGCAATCTGCCCAATGGCACCCAGTCCGACCACAACGACAAAATCCCCTACCCGCACGTTAGCATCACGCACGCCGCTCATGGCGAACTGCGCAGGGTCGTAACAGACGGCATTTTTCCAGGAAGACCCTTGCGGCATTTTGCGCAGCTTGTAGTTATTAACGGCATTCACGATGACCGTCTCCTGCAGCGGCCCATAGCAGCAGACACGGTCGCCCGTCTGGTACTCCGTCACGTCATCGCCGCATTCGATAATGTCGCCAACGATCATGTTGCCCAGCTGGAACTTACCAAACTCAATGCCCCGCGCCGCGCCCTCTTCACGCGGGGTAAACATCTGCCACTCCGCGTTAAACTCCTCATCAATGAAGGGACTTGCCGCACGGAAATCTACCACTTCGGTGCCGTGTTTTGGCGCGCCGAAGCGCGCACGAATTTTCACTTCATGGACGGCAACAGGACGATCTTCATATTCCACCAGCGCCGCTACACGAGGCGCTGTCGCAACTAACTTTTTCATGACTGACTCCTAGTTAAAACTGGCCGCCTCAGCCTTTAACGCCACCGGCGGTCAAACCACTTTTGATAAAACGTTCAGACAGTGCGTACATGATGACCACCGGAAGCGCCGTCACCAGCGATGCCGCCATCATGCGACCCCAGATATAATCTGGCGTGCTAAAGAGGGTGTTTAGCCCAACCGGCAAGGTGAAATTGCTGGCGCTGGACAGGAAAATGGATGCAAACAGGTAGTCGTTCCATGCCACCATGAAGCAGTAGACGAACACCGACACGAGGCCGGAAATCGCCAGCGGAACGGTAATGCGGAAGATAATTTGCAGGCGGTTAAGCCCGTCCATCATCGCAGCTTCTTCTATTTCATCCGGAATGGTGTCGAAATAGCTGCGCAGCATAAAGACGGCTGTCGGCAGCGTCTGGGTCACCATGGTGATAATCAGCGCCAGCTCTGTGTCATAGATCCCCAGCGCGGTGATGATTTTGAACAGCGGCACCACCAGCAAAATCCCCGAGAACATATAGACGGTGTAAAAACTCGCATTGATCGTCGTACGTCCTTTAAAACGCAGTTTGGATAACGCGTAAGCCCCCAGCGTGCCGAGAAAAACGGCAATCACCGACGAGGTCAGCGAGACCACCATGCTGTTTCTGAAGTAATCCACAAATGGGAAGATCAGCGGATTAAAGATGTCGATGTAATGCTGCAGCGTCCACGCCTGCGGCAGGATGGTCGGATGGAGCGATATCGCCTCTTTCGCGCTCTTAAGCGAGGTCATTAACATCACAAAGAACGGGAACAGCGTGATGATCAGAAACACCGCCAGCCCCAGATAAAAACCGAGACGGCTCAGTACGCGTTTATTTGTTGCCATTGAGGTTTACCCTTTTTCTGGTCAGCAGAATGACGGCGAAGATGATCACGAACAGCACCACGGAGATGGCAGCGGCTTTCCCGAGGTCATTGAAGGCAAATGCGGTCTTGTAGAGATAGACGCCCAAAATATCGACCTTGGTGGTCAGGAGATAAACATCAGCGAACATATAGAACATCCAGATGGTTCGCAGTGTAATCACCGTGGCCAGCACCGGCATAATGGCGGGCAGCGTGACGATACGAAAACGCTGCCAGGCATTTGCCCCATCCATTTCCGCGGCTTCGTACAGCGACTTATCAATGGTCTGCAATATCGCGAGGAACGAGATAAACGCGTAGGGGAAGTAACGCCAGATGGCGAACAGCACCACCAGCACAAAACTGCTGCCCGGGTTGTCGAACCACAGCGGCGCCTGGTCATACAGGTGCAACAGATCGACACCCAGATAGTTCACAATGCCGTAGCCGTTGTTGAACATGTATTTCCATGCAAACACCAGCGAGATGGATGGTGTGACGTAGGACAAAATCACCAGTGAACGCGCCGTTTTCCGCAGACGAAATTCCCGGTTAAAAAAGAGGGCAACGGCCAGCCCCAGCGCCGTGCTGCCCATCACCACCAGGGCGGTGTACCAGAACGTCATCCACAGGGAGTGCCAGAATGCGCCATCGCTGAGGATACGAACATAGTTATCCAGCCCGACAAACACGGCGCTAATGCGCGGGTTAAGCGGCAAACGTAAAAAGCTGATTTCAATATTGGAAATCATCGGCCAGGCCACCAGGCCCCCCAGCAAAATCAGGCTGGGGGCCAACAGCAGCATGGCGAAAGGCATATCTGAACGACCAGAAAACAACGTCTTCATAATTTCCTTCCGCAGAGCGCTCCTATCGTTGTGAAATCAGGTCAGTCAGTCGCTTTTGGCTGTTGCTTAACGTTGCAGTGAGATCCTGTTGACCTACTGTGACGTTATGCACCATGGAACTGATGATGCCGGACCCCGTTACATCACCCATGCGGGTAAAGTTTTTGTCGCCCACGGCGCCAAATACCTGCACATTCGGGAACTGGGCGATAAGCTCATAGGGAAGTTGACCAAACGCTTTAATGACCTCGTTGTCTTTCCAGGAGTCCGTGCCGACGACCAGTTTGTTCACCGGCAGCGCGGCACCCGGGGACATCATCACCCAGTCAGACGCGTTCTGTGCCTGCTCCATCCAGGTGACAAACTTCTGTGCAGCCTGGGTTTCATCTTCTGTTTGACCGGAGGTGATCGTCAGCGATGTGACCATGCCGTAGACCGCTGAAGACGTTTCAGTCGGAACGACAAAGCCCAGGTTGGCTGGGTTGCCGTCTTTATAGACCGCCGGCAGGATATAGGTGGAATACACCGCCATCGGCGCCGAACCATTCATAAAGGCATCTTTAATCTCCATGACATCGTTCGAGCCCGGCATGGTGGTCGCGGCCAGTGCTTTATAGAACGCCAGCGCGTTCACCATTTCCGGGGTATCGATGTTGATTTTCCCGTTGGCGTCAAAAACGTTCGCGCCACCGGAAAGCGCAAACTGAGAAAACGCCTGCTCGGTCATCACGCTTTCTGCCGTGGGTAGCGCAATGCCATAGCGTTTTTTAGCCGGATCGCTGAGGCGTTGGCTGGCTTTCAGCAGCTGTTCCCAGTTATGCGGCTCCTCAATACCCGCCGCAGCAAGCACATCTTTGTGATACCAGACGCCAGACAGCCAGGCGCTGATTGGCACCCCCGTCCAGGCTGAGCCGTCTTCTGTGCGAACGACACGCAAAATTCCGTCATAGAAGGTGTTTTCGCCCACCGCTTTGATGGCGGCGTTGATCGCATCCCGGTCCAGCAGCTGCTCTTTATCCATGACTTTTGCGTAGTCATGGCTGACCTCAATGACCTCAGGCAGCGCACCGGTGCGGGCCAACGTAATCACTTTAGTGTTGTAGGCATCCTCTTCTACCGGTACCTGTTTCACCGTAATCGTCGGGTTCTCTTTCTCGAATTTTTCAATCAGTTTTGTAATTACCGCCTGACGCTCCTGTTCAACTGAGGAGTGCATAAACTCAATGGTGACAGCAGAGGGTTTGTCATCCTTACAGCCTGACAACAAGGCGCACGAAACCAGTGCTGATATCAGCACAATTTTGGGCATATTCATGTTTAAGGTCCTTTTTTAGTTTTCTTTAACCCACAACACCTGCCATGGATTAAGGGTCAGAGTCGTACCAGTAATATCTTTCCCGGCGATCAATTCCCTGCCGGATGGAATATTCGACTCAAGCGTTTGAACGCGATCGCTGAAATTAAATAACGCGGTAACTTTTTCGCCGCTTTGCGCAATACGCATTATTTTTAATACATGCTCGCCTGCCGTACTAAAACAAGCCTGACTGTCAGGGTGGAATGCTTTTTCTGCACGCCTCAGGGCGATTAATTCATGCAATCTATAATAGACTTTCTGCCGCAGGCTATTTTCGTTCTCAAGCTCACTGTCGATTGCACCGGCGAGATATTTTTTGCGGTTAATCGCACGATTATATCCCAGGCGCTCCACGCCCTCATAATCATTACGCGAGCCAAGAATACTTTGAATATAGACGGCAGGCACACCGGGGAAACTCAGGAGTACAGCATGAGCCAGAATAAACCGGGCAATACGGTGATTATCATCGCAGTCCCTTGTGCTTAACGCATCAAGATAAGTGACATTGATTTCATACGGGCTTCGCGTTCCATCCGGATTGTTTTTCCAGTTGACCAACGCCCCCTCGTCCTGAAGTTTCTCTACCAGCGAGAGGATCTCAGACTCGGGTAAAATTCCGCGTAACGGATTGAGGCCAATCCCATCATGCGAGGCCAAAAAGTTAAACCAGGTGGTTTTCGTGGAAGGAAGCGTCAACGACGACGCCCACTGACACAGCGCCCGGACATCCTGACGGTGTACCGCATGCAGCACAAGCGGCGGCAAGGAGAACTGATACACCATCTGCGCTTCATTGTTGCCGTCACCAAAGTAGGCAACGTTGTCTTTATGCGGGACATTGGTCTCAGTGATTATCACCGTACCCGGCGCGACAGCCTCGGTGATGGCACGGAAAAGCTGGATAAGCTGATGGGTTTGTTCCAGATGGATACAGCTCGTTCCGGGTATCTTCCACATAAACCCAACGGCATCCAAACGAATGTAGCGCGCCCCTTCAGTCAGGTAGTGCAGCAGCACGTCTACCATCGCAATCAGAACCTGAGGAGAGGCAAAATTGAGATCGACCTGGTCGCTGCTGAAGGTGGTCCACAGGTGGCGTACGCTGCCATCGTGAAGCGTAAACGGCGTGAGGAGGGGCAAAGCACGCGGTCGCGTGACGGCCGACAGATCCGTTTCAGGGTCAACAGAAATGAAGAAATCGTTATACCCCGGCATTTGCTTAAGGTAATTCGCGAACCATTGACTTTGCGCCGACATGTGATTGCAGACGAAATCAAACATCAAACTGGCTGATTGTTTTAATTCGGCGATGTCCTGCCACGTTCCTGTTTCTGGTGCGACGTCGTGGTAATCAATAACAGAAAAACCGTCGTCAGAAGACCACGGGTAAAAAGGTAAAAGATGAACATGTGAAAAGGAGTGAGAGAGCCACTTATTATAAAACCGTGTGAAAACCGGCAGGGCTTTCTCCCCTTCTGCCGAAAACTGATCGGCATACGTAATCAGGACAACATCTTTTTCATCCCACCCCACCTTACGCTTATCTGTAATAACAGAAATCGCGTTATCAATCTTTTCCAGCAACACCGAAAAATGGGTATCGGAAAATGATTCCCCGTAAACAAGATTAATGATTTCTTTAATTTTAGCCTGCATTTTATTTTCCATGGTAGCGGTCCCACGGAACGCAATCTACTCCCATGAAAAATATCTGTCAACGGACCGGGACGCAGAAAAAGGCGATTGCAAAGCAGCTCAACGCAGTATTGTGAGCTGCCGCAAAGAAAGAAAGGGAAAGCGAAGAAGTATCGCTAGCCTGCCCCGAAAACGAGAAAGGCTAACGTACGCAGGAATTATTGGGGAAAGTAGCGGCGTGAAAGCCGTTTTGCCACTTTTTGCAGCAGAGGTTCGAGCGCCACAGCCAGCAACATTCTTACCGGCTTGCGGGCAACAGATTTTATCGCCCAACCCGCCACACCTGCCGGGCCGAAACGTAATGCCGTCAGCAGGACCAGTTTACCTGCGATTTTCAGGCCGGGTTTTACCTTCTGACCGGCCTGTTGCCAGTTTTGCTTCATGTATATTCTCTCTTAAAGCTGACGAAAACGGCTTCTCAGCGTGAAGGTGTCAGACGTGACATAGCGCTCCATCTCACGTAACCGCTTCTCCCCAGCGGCGAGTTGATCGTCAACCGCGTTGAGAAGATCGTTGCTGGTCGGTGCGCCTTCTGCGGCCAGTTCACCTTCCGGCATCGGGTCGAGTACAAACGACAGCACGATGTACGCCACCAGGGTGATAAACGCCAGACCGAAGAAGATCGACAGCACCGTTACCACGCGAACCAGTTTGACCGGGACATCAAGATAATGGGCCAGTCCGGCACAGACGCCGCGTACCATTCCCTGCTGCGGAATGCGCCACAATTTTTTGTTCAGATTCAGTCCGGCCATTAACGGTCCCTCCAGTTTGGATGTTCTGCATCGAGGATATCTTCCAGCGCCTGAATGCGTTCGCGCATTTTATTCGCCTGTTCGGTCAGCTGTACGAGACGCTGTTGTTCACTCTGGGAAAGTTCACCACGTGAAGAACGGTTGCTGTAGTGCAGCCATAACCAAATCGGCAGAACAAACAGCACGAAAATGGTCAGGGGAATAGCCAGAAAAAGCGCGCTCATGTGTACTCCTTGTCTTACGATGCGTGGCGGCACACTCAGGTGCCGCACAAATTATTATTGGTTGTCTTGCTTCATTTTGGCTTTCAGCGCAGCAAGTTGCTCGCTGATTTCATCGTCCGCTTTCAGGTCAGCGAACTGCTGATCCAGTGACTTTTGTTTACCAATGCTGTGACTTTCCGCTTCCGCTTCCATATGGTCGATACGGCGTTCAAACGACTCAAAACGTGCCATTGCTTCATCCAGCTTACCGCTATCCAGTTGGCGACGTACATCGCGGGATGAGCTTGCCGCCTGGTGGCGCAATGCCAGCGCCTGCTGACGCGCACGCGTTTCGTTCAGTTTATTCTCAAGCTCACCAATCTCTTTCTTCATACGCGAAAGCGTATCATCGACCAGTGTGACTTCATGCTCGAGCGTCGCGACCATGTCTGCCAGCTTCTGTTTTTCAATCAGCGCGGCGCGGGCCAGGTCTTCTTTATCTTTACGCAACGCAAGTTCTGCTTTTTCCTGCCATTCGTTAAGCTGAGCGGTCGCCTGCTCAATGCGGCGCGTTAACTGTTTTTTCTCAGCCAGCGCACGGGCGGAGGTAGAACGCACTTCAACCAGCGTATCTTCCATTTCCTGAATCATCAGGCGCACCAGCTTCTGCGGATCTTCCGCTTTCTCAAGCAGTGAGTTGATATTGGCGTTCACGATGTCGGCGAAACGAGAAAAAATACCCATAATGTGATCCTCATAGTTCTGTTATCGGGCGATGCCCTGCTACATAGCTAATACAAATACTGTGCCAAGTTTTTATCTTGTTGATTTTACTTGATGTGGTTGATTTCCAGGCATCGGCACACTATGCTCACCTGGTGAATATCACTAAGGAGTGGTTAATTTCATCATGGCTGGATACAAAGACAATTTACTCGGCGAAGCCAACAGTTTTCTGGAAGTCCTCGAACAGGTCTCCCGTCTCGCGCCGCTCAACAAGCCAGTGCTTATTATCGGTGAGCGCGGCACGGGTAAGGAACTGATTGCTAACCGTCTGCATTATTTATCCGGACGCTGGGATGGCCCCTTCATTTCGCTTAACTGCGCGGCGTTGAATGAAAATCTGCTCGACACGGAGCTTTTCGGTCATGAAGCCGGTGCTTTTACCGGTGCCCAAAAACGCCATCCGGGTCGTTTTGAACGCGCCGACGGCGGCACGCTGTTTCTTGATGAACTGGCCACCGCGCCCATGCTGGTACAGGAAAAGCTGCTGCGCGTGATTGAATATGGCGAGCTGGAGCGTGTCGGCGGTAGCCAGCCGTTGCAGGTCAACGTGCGTCTGGTGTGCGCGACCAATGCCAACCTCCCGCAAATGGTGGCAGAGGATAAATTCCGTGCCGACCTGCTCGACCGGCTGGCCTTTGACGTCGTTCAGCTCCCGCCGCTGCGCGAGCGAAGAAGCGACATCATGCTGCTGGCAGAGCAGTTTGCGATTCAGATGTGTCGCGAGCTCGGCCTGCCGCTTTTTCCGGGGTTCAGCGAGTATGCAAAGGAGACACTCCTCGCTTACCACTGGCCGGGAAATATCCGTGAGTTAAAAAACGTCGTGGAGCGTTCTGTCTATCGCCACGGCAGCAGTGAGACCGAGCTGGATAACATTATTCTAGATCCTTTTCAGCGTAGCCCGCAGCCAGCTTCCGCCCCGCCCGTGTCCGGGGCTTCCCCTGCACTTCCCCTGGATTTGCGGCAGTTCCAGCATGAACAGGAACAACAGCTGCTTGAGCAGAGCCTGAAGGTGGCGAAATATAACCAGAAACGGGCGGCTGAACTCCTGGGTCTGACCTACCATCAATTAAGGGCATTGCTCAAAAAGCATCAAATGCGCTGACAATATCAGCACTTACCCGCAGACATTTTTACGAAGCAGGCGTAAGTGCGATACACTTTGCAGATCGAACCTAAAAACCTTAAAAATTATGCGTCTGGTTTTATCGTCCTTCTTTGCACTTGGTCTGTTCAGCAGCCTGGCGTTTGCTGCGCCCGAACCCGCTACGCAACCTGATATTCGCGACAGCGGCTTCGTCTATTGCGTAAGCGGTCAGGTTGATACATTTAACCCGCAAAAAGCGGGCAGCGGCCTGATTGTGGATACCCTTGCCGCGCAACTCTATGACCGTCTGCTTGATGTGGATCCCTACACCTACCGTCTGGTGCCAGAGCTTGCCGAAAGCTGGGAAGTCCTGGATAACGGCGCGACCTACCGTTTCCACCTACGCGATGATGTCGCATTTCAGCACACGCCTTGGTTTACCCCAACGCGCAAACTGAACGCAGATGATGTGGTCTTTACGTTCCAGCGTATCTTTAACCGTAATCACCCGTGGCATAACGTTAACGGCAGTAACTTCCCCTACTTCGACAGCCTGCAGTTTGCCGATACCGTTAAAAGCGTTCGCAAGCTGGATAACCGCACGGTGGAATTTTCGCTGAAGCGCCCGGATGCCTCTTTCCTCTGGCACCTGGCCACCCACTATGCGTCCGTTATGTCTGCTGAATACGCCGCGAACCTGAGCAAAATCGATCGTCAGGAGTTAATCGACCGTCAGCCAGTCGGCACCGGTCCGTTCCAGCTGGCCGAATATCGCTCCGGACAATATATCCGCCTGCAGCGCCATGCGCATTTCTGGCGCGGCACGCCGCTGATGCCACAGGTAGTGGTCGATCTTGGCTCTGGCGGGACGGGGCGTTTATCAAAACTGCTGACCGGGGAGTGCGACGTGCTGGCGTGGCCTGCTGCCAGCCAGCTCACCATTTTGCGCGACGATCCGCGTTTGCGCCTGACGTTACGCCCCGGCATGAACATCGCCTATCTGGCGTTTAATACCGATAAGCCGCCGCTGAACAACCCTGCCGTACGCCACGCGCTGGCGCTGGCCATCAACAACCAGCGTCTGATGCAGTCGATCTATTACGGTACGGCAGAAACCGCCGCCTCTATTTTGCCGCGAGCCTCGTGGGCCTATGACAGTGAAGCTAAAATTACGGAATACAACCCGGCAAAAGCGCGTGAACAGCTGAAAGCGCTGGGGGCGGAAAACCTGACGCTGCAACTCTGGGTACCGACCAGCTCTCAGGCCTGGAACCCAAGCCCGCTGAAGACCGCCGAGCTGTTGCAGGCAGATATGGCGCAGGTGGGGGTGAAAGTGATCATCGTGCCGGTTGAGGGTCGTTTCCAGGAGGCGCGCCTGATGGACATGAACCATGATTTAACCCTGACAGGCTGGGCGACCGACAGTAATGACCCGGACAGCTTCTTCCGTCCGTTGCTGAGCTGTGCGGCGATTAACTCCCAGACCAACTACGCCCACTGGTGCAACCGGGAATTTGACGGCGTGCTGCAAAAAGCGCTGGCGTCCCAACAGCTGGCGTCACGCATAGACGCCTATGATGAAGCGCAGAAGATCCTTGCCGAAGAGCTGCCCGTGCTGCCGCTGGCCTCGTCCCTGCGCCTGCAGGCCTATCGCTATGATATTAAAGGCCTGGTGTTGAGTCCGTTCGGCAACGCCTCCTTCGCCGGCGTATCTCGCGAAAAAGAACAAGAGGTGAAAAAACCATGATCATTTTTACCTTGCGCCGCCTTCTGCTGCTGTTGGTGACGCTCTTTTTCCTGACCTTTGTTGGTTTCAGTCTGAGCTATTTCACCCCGCACGCCCCGCTCCAGGGGTCGTCGCTGTGGGATGCGTGGCTCTTCTGGTTTAACGGTCTGCTGCACTGGGATTTCGGTGTTTCAAGCATCAACGGACAGCTCATCTCCGAGCAGCTGAAAGAGGTTTTCCCGGCGACAATGGAGCTGTGCATTCTGGCGTTCGGTTTTGCCTTAATGGTTGGTATTCCGGTAGGGATGCTGGCAGGGATTTATCGCAACAAATGGCAGGATAAATTTATCAGCGCCCTCGCCCTGCTCGGCTTCTCGATCCCGATCTTCTGGCTGGCGCTGCTGCTGACGCTTTTCTTCTCCCTCAACCTGGGCTGGCTGCCGGTTTCTGGCCGTTTTGACCTGTTGTATACGGTAAAAACGGTGACCGGGTTTGCTATCGTTGACGCCTGGCTGTCTGATTCAGCCTGGCGACATGAGATGATCGTCAGCGCCGTACGCCATATGGTCCTGCCGGTACTGACGCTGGCGGTGGCACCGACAACCGAAGTGATCCGCCTGATGCGCCTGAGTACCATCGAGGTGTTCGATCAAAACTATGTCAAAGCGGCCGCCACGCGCGGCTTATCGCGCCTGACTATCTTGCGCCGTAATGTGCTGCATAACGCCCTGCCGCCTGTTATCCCGCGACTGGGGCTTCAGTTTTCCACCATGCTCACCCTGGCGATGATTACCGAAATGGTCTTCAGCTGGCCGGGGCTGGGACGATGGTTGATTAACGCTATCCGCCAGCAGGACTACGCCGCCATTTCGGCGGGCGTCATGGTGATTGGCTCTCTGGTGATTATTGTTAACGTGATTTCCGATATTTTGGGTGCTATGGCCAACCCGTTGAAGCATAAGGAATGGTATGCCCTACGATAACGTATACAGTGAAAAGCGCACGCCCGGTGCGCTGCGTACCGTGTGGCGTAAATTCTATGGTGACACCACGGCAATGATTGGCCTTTATGGCTTCGCCGGGCTGGTGTTGCTCTGCGTTTTTGGCTCCTGGTTTGCGCCCTATGGTATTGATCAGCAGTTCCTTGGCTATCAGCTGCTGCCCCCATCCTGGTCGCGCTACGGTGAAGTCTCTTTCTTCCTCGGTACGGACGACCTCGGGCGTGACGTATTGAGCCGCCTGTTGAGCGGCGCGGCGCCGACGGTCGGCGGTGCATTTGTGGTGACGTTTGCTGCCACCATCTGCGGTCTGGCGCTCGGCATCTTTGCTGGGTCGACGCATGGCCTGCGCTCGGCGGCACTGAACCACATTCTCGACACCCTGCTCTCTATTCCGTCCCTGCTGCTGGCCATCATTGTGGTGGCGTTTGTCGGGCCACACCTGTCGCATGCCATGTTCGCGGTCTGGCTGGCGATCCTGCCCCGCATCGTGCGTTCGGTATACAGCATGGTGCATGACGAGCTGGAAAAAGAGTATGTCGTCGCAGCTCGCCTGGACGGTGCAACAACCTTAAACATCCTTTGGTTTGCCGTACTGCCGAACATCGCTGCCGGGCTGGTCACGGAGATCACCCGCGCCCTGTCGATGGCGATTCTGGACATCGCGGCGCTTGGTTTTCTCGATCTCGGCGCGCAGCTGCCGTCGCCTGAATGGGGCGCGATGCTTGGTGACGCGCTCGAGCTTATCTACGTTGCGCCGTGGACGGTCATGTTACCGGGCGCAGCCATTATGGTGAGTGTGCTGCTTGTCAACCTGCTGGGCGATGGTATACGCCGTGCAATTAATGCGGGGGTGCAATAATGCCGCTTCTTGATATTCGCAACCTGACCATCGAGTTCAAAACCGGTGAAGGCTGGGTGAAAGCCGTCGATCGCATCAGTATCACCCTTGCTGAGGGTGAAATTCGTGGGCTGGTGGGTGAATCCGGTTCAGGGAAAAGCCTGATCGCCAAAGCCATCTGTGGTGTGGCGAAGGATAACTGGCGCGTTACCGCTGACCGTATGCGTTTTGATGATATCGACCTGCAACGCCTTTCTCCTCGCGAGCGTCGCAAGCTGGTCGGCCATAACGTATCGATGATTTTCCAGGAGCCGCAATCCTGTCTTGACCCGTCCGAGCGCGTGGGCAAACAGCTGATGCAGAACATTCCCGGGTGGACCTATAAAGGCCGCTGGTGGCAACGGTTTGGCTGGCGTAAGCGTCGTGCTATTGAGCTGTTGCACCGCGTCGGGATCAAAGATCATAAAGATGCCATGCGCAGTTTTCCGTACGAACTGACCGACGGTGAGTGTCAGAAAGTGATGATTGCCATCGCGCTGGCCAATCAGCCGCGTCTGCTGATTGCGGATGAACCGACCAACGCGATGGAACCGACCACGCAGGCGCAGATTTTCCGCCTGCTGACGCGTCTGAACCAGAACAACAACACCACCATTTTGTTAATCAGTCACGACCTGCAAATGCTCAGCAAATGGGCTGATAAGATTGATGTGATGTACTGCGGGCAGACGGTCGAAACCGCCCCGAGTGAAGACCTCATCACCGCGCCGCATCATCCGTATACGCAGGCGCTGATCCGCGCCATTCCAGATTTTGGCAGCGCCATGCCGCACAAGAGTCGCCTGAATACCCTGCCCGGGGCTATCCCGCTACTGGAGTCCTTGCCGATTGGCTGTCGTCTGGGGCCGCGGTGCCCGTATGCGCAGCGTAAATGTATTGAGACGCCACGCCTGACAGGGGCTAAAAATCATCTATATGCCTGTCATTTCCCGCTGAACATGGAGAGAGAGTGAAATGGTCGAAACCTTACTGGAAGTCCGTAACCTGAGTAAGACCTTTCGCTACCGTACCGGGCTGTTCCATCGTCAGACCGTTGAAGCCGTGAAGCCGCTCAGCTTTACCCTGCGCGAAAAACAGACGCTGGCGATCATCGGTGAGAACGGTTCCGGTAAATCCACGCTTGCGAAGATGCTGGCAGGCATGGTTGAACCCTCCGGCGGCGAAGTGCTGATAGATGACCATCCGCTGGAATTCGGCGATTACTCTTTCCGCAGCCAGCGTATCCGCATGATCTTCCAGGATCCGTCGACATCGCTCAACCCGCGTCAGCGTATTTCGCAAATCCTCGATTTTCCGCTGCGTCTGAATACCGATCTCGAGCCAGAAGCGCGACGCAAACGCGTTTTTGAAACCCTGCGGATGGTTGGGCTGCTGCCCGATCACGAGAGCTATTACCCGCACATGCTCGCCCCCGGCCAGAAACAGCGTCTTGGGCTCGCGCGTGCGCTGATATTGCGCCCGAAAGTGATCATCGCCGACGAAGCGCTCGCCTCGCTGGATATGTCGATGCGGTCGCAGTTAATTAACCTGATGCTCGAATTACAGGAAAAACAGGGTATCTCGTATATCTACGTGACCCAACATCTGGGGATGATGAAACACATCAGCGACCAGGTGATGGTCATGCATCAGGGTGAGGTTGTTGAACGTGGCAGTACCGCAGATGTTATGGCCTCTCCGCTTCATGAACTGACTAAGCGATTGATCGCCGGCCATTTCGGTGAAGCATTAACCGCGGACGCGTGGAGAAAAGACCGCTAGCGCGTTGGTGCAAGGGGCGGATTAACAACGCTCACCACACGCGAAATCCTCGCGGCGTTTTAACGCCCCTTATCCGACAAAAATGCCCCCGGCACACCCATTCCTTTAAGGGTTAAATGGCAGCTCGCGCGCGTTAACCCTTTCCTTTCACTGATGGCGTAACCCGCTTGCAAGCAGGACAAACACCTCAATCGCATGTGGCAACGTCTTCTGTGGATCGTCACTGGCGGCTATCAACAGTGCAGCATTGAGCGCAGCGCCATTTAACAGCTGTGCAGCGACGTTTGCATCCATGTCTTTCAGGACCTTGCGTTCAATCATTTTTTCTATGGTCTGACGGGTAGATTCCAGGCAGCTATTCTGGCTGGGCCAGTGGGCCGGGTCCCCCAGAACAGCCGGACCATCACGCAGTACAATACGCTGCACTTCCGGATCGAGCGCCATTTTGATGTAAGCGACGCCTTCGGCCAGTAGTCGCTCCCAGTCATTCTCGGCGCTGGCGGCAATTGCCTTCGCCTTTCGTGCCATTTCGCTGTCTATCTGGGCGACCACCGCAGCCAGCAAGCCTTTCTTGTCAGTGAAATTATGGTATAGCGCTCCACGTGTTAACCCCACGCTTGCGGTCAACTCATCCATGGAGGCTGCGGCATAGCCTTTCTCGGCAAAAGCTTTGCGCCCTGCCTGAATCATTTTTTCGCGATTTTCCTGGGCCGTTTCGGCACGGCTTTTTGCAGCCATAAGACGTCCTTGGTTACGTTGTGTTTTTCCGTTTGACATACGTGGCGTATGTGGTTTAGATTTTGACATACGCCACGTATGTTAATACGACCGCGTGATCTCAACAATACCCCCAATCGAAAAGGAAATGCCATGCACCCACGTGAACCTGTATTTCCCGCTAATCGTCATGCCCTCTATGAAGAACATGGCTATTCTGCTGCCATTCGCTCTGGCGATCTGTTATTTGTCTCAGGCCAGGTTGGAAGCCGCAGCGACGGCACACCTGAAACGGATTTCGGCGCTCAGGTACAACTGGCTTTTGATAATCTCCAGGCTACGCTTTCTGCTGCGGGATGTACGTTTGATGATGTGATCGACGTGACGACGTTTCATACCGATCCAGAAAATCAGTTTTCAACCATCATGGAAGCCAAAAAATTAGCGTTCCCCCGCCCCCCTTATCCAAACTGGACGGCCGTGGGGGTAAACTGGCTTGCGGGCTTTGATTTTGAAATTAAGGTCATTGCCAGAATCCCACCGCAATAAAGCAAATATTTGGCATAGACCCCACCGGCAATTTATTAATTACGTCATGACGCCACACGCTGTAGATATCGAATGAAAGAAAGTATTAGTAAATATATTCTCACCTGGGTAGAGGAAAATAATTTTTCTATTTTACATATTGATCAACTGATTAAAGATACTGGGTATAGCAGAAGAACCATCGAAACATGGTTTAAAGAGAAATATCACCTCTCTTTAGGTGAGTACATCCTAAGGAGAAGGCTGAGCCTTGCGGCCATCATGCTCAGAATGACGTCGCTTCCCGTTACGGACATTGCTTATTTATTTCACTACCAAAGCAGCCAGGGGTTTTCAAGAGCCTTTAAAAAGATGACGGGACTCACCCCTTCTGAATACAGAAATGCAAAAGAGTGGGATTTTGATATCCTTCAGCCCTCATTTTTATTAGACGATCTTAAAACACCTGAAATAACACTCTGTGAACTCAATGAGATTTTTCCGTATACCCATGAGATTATAGAGCACGATCATCTTTTTGATACAGCGGTGCACGATGTCACTAAAAAAATCAAAAAACTCCTGCTTGAGAATCGCGATCGGATCCAACAGCTTGCCATAGTGCCGCGCCGACCAGAACGTCTGGGTAAAAGCCGTTCCTATCTGGTAGAAGTCTTAATTTCATATTGTTTAGACAGCACTAAAACAACAAAGAAAGACACACTTTTACTTACCGGAAAATATGCAAAAATGTCCTTTGAAGGCAGCTGGGAATGTTATAGCGCCTATAACAAAATTGCGTTTGTTAAGGCAATGGTGACGAACCGCCTGACGTTGCGCGATGGCATTCATTTAATGCGTTTTAACGCCTGCAGCGATGAGCGCGTTAACTTTGATATTTACATTCCTGTGTTATAACCCCGTTTTTTCTTGCGCGTAAATCACACCGCGGGAGGCGCGCAACGCCGGTTCAGACCGACCCTGCGGCCTGTCTGCACACGGTTCTGTTTTTACCACCGTGCTTGGCCTCATACAGTGCTTCATCCACATCACGAATGATATCGCTACTGTTGACGTTTTCCTGAATGGCTGAGCACACGCCAATACTTAACGTTACCGTCAGGGGCACCGCGTACAGATTACCCTGCCCGGTGCGTTGCTCAACATTCTTGCGAATACGTTCTGCGACGACTACGGCCATACTCCTGTCCGTGTCGGGCAACAGCAGGCCAAACTCTTCACCTCCCAGTCTGGCAAAGACGTCATTATCACGAATACTGTCTTTAATAATATCCACGACCGCCAGAATGACGCGGTCCCCCACAGGATGTCCCCAGGTGTCATTAATGGTCTTAAAGTTATCGATATCCAGCATCATAATGCTGGTGCCCTTTTCTGTTCTGAGCATGCGGAGCCGCTGAAGTGCCTCAAAAAAATACTTGCGGTTGAAGATCTGCGTAAGGGGATCGCGGTTAACCCGATCGCCAAAAAATCTCAGCAAGCTGAAGACATGTAACAGTAAGGTACAGATAACAAATAGTTTACTGAACACTTCTACCGCCCGGCTGATATACCAGAGCGACAGGTTATACGTATCGAGTAAGAGCAGGAAAAAGTTATAGGTGATCGCAGAAAGGCACACCACGATGATGCTGTTCCAGACGCCAGATGAAAAGCGTGTCACGTAAGTCATGTAGCAGGCCAGGGCCGACCAGAGCACTATCAGAGCGTTAACGTAGCGGACATCCCAGACAGGATGATACTGATCGGGGCGATACGCGGCTATCGTTAATGTCCAGGTTGGATTGTAGCTGCTCAAAGCATGGGCCAGCACCGGGAACATAACCAGGGGGATTAACGATATTAGCGCCAGCCAGACCTTATTCCGTAATGTGAACCGTCGCCGTGCCGTGTGTTTCTCCACCCATACAGCAAGCCCCAGCAAAAAAATAAAACTTAACTGGCGGAAAAAATAAAATACCGCCGTATCGTTAGTTTTTAGCGTATGGGTTAACCCTGCGTCTTCAGGAAGCTGAATGACGATAATCGTTTCTATGAAATAGATGAGACCGCTCAGAAACGCCATGCTCAGGATTAACAGGGATAAATGAGATCGGTCAGACGCATACTGCATCTGGATAAAAATAGAGATAATGGTATCCAGAAAAAATAGCGCAATCATGACGATCAAATAGGTTGTCATGGGTACCCTGAAACCTGGATTATCATTAACAAAAAAGGAGTTCACCGCGATCATCAGTGCAAACAGCAGCGCACCGGACAGCACGATCATTTTCTCAGCCAACGTAATGTTATTCATGTTCATTAATACCGCATAAATAAAAGACGTGAAACGGCAGAGCGATTTACACCATTCTCTGCTTAACATCGAGGGGCAAACCGGTCAGGCTTGCCACCCTCTTTTCAGATGCTTCAGTTAACCGACCTCAGTCTGTTGAAGTGGATTATCCCGGTCGATGTCGTACCGAACCGGGATATTCCCTACTGCGCTTTACTCACCAGTGAGATCACTCTTACCTGCTTGTTGCGATAGGCTATCGCCAGCGCTGAATAGGCCCTCGCCGGTAACGTATGATGTTTGTATTGTGAATAGACGTTGATAACCTCATTATCTTTACCGGCCCACAGGGCGATTTGCATCCAGTCGGCGACCTGAGACTCATCAAGCCGATGGTGGCCTGAAAACCAGGACAAGGCTGGTTCCGTATTGCCTTTTCTCGCCTCGATAATCAGAGCGTCATACTGACTATGTTCCGCTGGTGTCATGGCCGACACCGTCGCGTAAGGAAAAGAAACCGTTCCGACAATTAACGTCTTAACTAATAACTGTGCAATCCTCATGCATGCATTCCATATATCCGTATATGTTAAACTTAGTGATGCGTTTTATTCTGTAAAAGAAAATGTGAAAAATACTCCTCCCCTGAAGCATATTGAAAGAAATGGCGAAACTCCTCTAACTTTCGCTCATATTCCCCCTGTCCTCCTCCGAAATTCTTGTCAGGGCACAATCCTGCAGATTATCGATACCGAGCCATTCGCTAAATGCGACGGAATAGGCAATTGAGTCGATATCATCATCATCGAATCGATACAATTCTTCTTTCATCGTTCACAACTCCATTTGTAAAACATCTGTTTTGCGAGGAATATATAGCGTCAGGGCTCACAGACGAGAGCCCGTACTGACTGATTCGTTTTAATTACGAGACGGTGCCAGACTCAGACTATGGGTATATAAATATCAAATACGACCTTATCTTCGGAGCAGGAATGGAACGTCATTAAATGGGTTTCATTACGCAGCCTGAATTGATGATATGACATTACCCACAAATAGTTCTTTTTGCTGAGCTTACCGTAGGCGCTCCAGCTACCGTCATACCGCATAACGGCATATTTACCGGAAAAATGATATTCCTGTTTTTGGTGCGACGTATTATCCGGTGACAGATAATCAATTATGACTTCAGCCATGTTTTCCCGGCTTTTATCCAGGCCTTCTGGACGCCGTCCCCTGATGGCGATTTCTTTTATCTCCCCACGATGATCAAGCAAAAGTTTTCTCAGCCTTTTGGTCACATCCTGTATCGCAGGATTAAAAATATGATCATATTCCGTCAGGGTATCGTTATAGGAAAACGTCCGCGCCAGCCGACATATCTTCACGTCAGGTTTACGGAGCCCTTCTAATAACAGTGAAGGATGGTAACGCTGGAAGTCCCATATTTCATCGCTTCGATATTGAGACGGTGTTTTTCCGGTCAATTTCTTAAACGCGCGGGCAACCCCCTGTCCGCTATAATACTGAAAAATGTGAGCAATTTCGGTGACCGGCAGCGACGTCATCCTTAATAAAGACGCGGCATAGCTCATTCGTCTCCTGAGCATATACTCACCCAGCGACTGGTGGAATTGGTGTTTAAACCAGATTTCGAGCGTCCTTCTGCTGTAACCCGTTTTTACGACCAGCCGATCGATATGCTCCAGAGATAAAATATTATCTTCAACCCAGTCTATAACGTGTTTGTTAATGATTTCTTTCATGTTTTGACTCTAACTGGATTGTAATACGTTAAATCCACTGAACGGATCATTTTGCGCAAAAACGCCCGCCTCTGGTTGGATGAGGCGAACCGGTCGCGCAGTGATATAATGGACGGATGCCTGTGAAACAGCGTGATAACGCGTTCGCTCACCCCCTTCCATGACATACGTCACGGGCTTTGAGCGAGAAATAGCGTGACACAAGGGGCACTGAGTGGGATATAATTTCGAGCTAATTTCGAATGACTTTGAAATGTTGCCTGTAATGCTATGATTTACAAGGCAAAAAATAAGCAATGAATATAAGGATTAAATCTATGGGTTTTCTTTCCGGTAAGCGCATTCTGGTAACTGGCGTTGCCAGCAAACTGTCCATCGCATACGGCATCGCACAGGCTATGCATCGCGAAGGCGCTGAGCTGGCGTTCACCTACCAGAACGACAAGCTGAAAGGCCGTGTAGAAGAGTTTGCCGCGCAGCTGGGTTCCAGCCTTGTTCTGGAATGCGACGTTGCACAAGACGAAAGCATCGATGGCATGTTTGCTGAACTGGCAAAAGCATGGCCGAAATTCGACGGTTTCGTTCACTCCATCGGCTTCGCTCCTGGCGATCAGCTGGACGGCGACTACGTGAACGCGGTAACCCGTGATGGCTTCAAAATCGCTCACGACATCAGCTCCTACAGCTTCGTGGCAATGGCTAAATCTTGCCGTGCGATGCTGAACCCAGGCGCAGCTCTGCTGACCCTGTCCTATCTGGGCGCAGAACGTGCTATCCCTAACTACAACGTTATGGGTCTGGCTAAAGCGTCTCTGGAAGCAAACGTCCGCTACATGGCGAACGCGATGGGTCCAGAAGGTGTGCGTGTGAACGCTATCTCCGCGGGTCCAATCCGTACCCTGGCAGCTTCCGGTATCAAAGATTTCCGTAAAATGCTGGCGCACTGCGAAGCGGTTACGCCGATTCGTCGTACCGTTACCATTGAAGATGTGGGTAACTCTGCAGCGTTCCTGTGCTCTGACCTTTCCGCGGGTATCTCCGGCGAAGTGGTTCACGTTGACGGCGGCTTCAACATCGCTGCAATGAACGAGCTGGAAATTAAATAAGCTGTGACTCTCTTCCCTCACGGGAAGAGAGTTTTCCTTCCTCCGCCCGACCCCGTCGTTATTCCGTTCAGCTATTTGTTATCACCTAACAATATTTTTCCCCACATCTGCCTTACGCCAGGATATTGATCGCCATTTTGAGATCAAGGAACGCCCATGGAACAACGCCGTTTTTCCGGCAAAGGCCACTGGTACCACGAAACCCAGTCAAACCACGCGCAGACGGATGTTCTGCCTCTGGTGCCCGAAGCCGCTAACGTCGACGATCGTTTTTTGCTCGATTTAGCCCTGCCTGTCGAGATTGTCGCCGCCTGTACTGGCTGGCTCACCCCTGCCAGAACCTTATGCCACCTGTTGTTTCCGCTCTCAATCTCCGTTAACCGGCTGCATACGCTCAGCGCCTACGACAGATTGAGTACTGCATTAACGGTCGCGCAGGCCTGTGGCGTCCAACGGTTGTGTAACCACTATGCCGCCCTCCTCGCCCCGCTTCCCGGCCCTGACTCCTCACGCGAAAGTAACCGCCGCCTGGCACAAATCACCCAGTACGCCCGTCAGCTCGCCAGCTCACCTGATGTCATCGATGATAAAGCACAGCAGCAGCTTGATGAGGTGGGCCTGACAACCTACGACATGGTGCTTATTAATCAGATTATCGGCTTTATCGGTTTTCAGGCACGCGTGGTGGCCGTCTTTCAGGCCCTGCTGGGGCATCCTGTACGCTGGCTGCCCGGCCATTATATTCAGCCGCACACGCTGCCAGCTGCTCCTGAGTCCTGGGTGGCGCTTTTACCTGTCGTTGAACTGCGTTATGCCAGCGCGCATCAGCTTGAATCGCTTTCCCGCTGGCAGGCCGAACCCGCCCTTGAAGCGCTGACGCCGGTACTCAGCCATGAGCCCATCCTGCTCGACCTGACGGGTGAGATCCTGGTAAACAGCCATGATGATATTTCTCTTGATTCGCCGGCGCTTTCGGCGGCAATCGACTTGTTGACGCGTTCTCCGGACCGCTTCAGTGCCGCACAGTTCACCCCGCTCACTGAACAAGGACTGCCTGCGGTACGGGCGATAAAACTGCTCACCCGGAGCGCGATGGATGGCTGGCTTGAACGCCTGAAAGTCGCGTTTGGCAAAGGGGAATAACCATACTAATTACCCAAAGACCGCTTGCTGTGACAGTGAGAATCGCGTAAAACTGTCAGCCGCTCAATGGCTACGAAAATAGAACATTATGTTTCAGGACAACCCGCTGCTAGCGCAGCTTAAACAGCAACTGCATTCCCAGACGCCGCGTGCAGAAGGGGTCGTAAAAGCCACGGAAAAGGGCTTTGGCTTCCTTGAAGTTGATGCGCAGAAAAGCTACTTCATTCCGCCACCGCAGATGAAGAAAGTGATGCATGGCGACCGCATTACGGCCGTCATTCATACCGAAAAGGAACGTGAGTCCGCCGAGCCAGAAGAACTGATCGAACCGTTCCTGACCCGCTTCGTGGGCAAGGTCCAGCGAAAAGACGATCGTCTTTCTATCGTGCCGGATCATCCCCTGCTGAAAGATGCCATTCCTTGCCGCGCCGCCCGTGGTGTTGAGCATGATTTCAAAGAAGGTGACTGGGCCATAGCAGAAATGCGCCGTCATCCTCTGAAAGGCGATCGTGGCTTTTATGCTGAACTGACCCAGTTCATCACCTTTGGCGACGACCATTTCGTGCCATGGTGGGTGACGCTTGCACGCCATAATCTTGAGAAAGAAGCGCCAGACGGCGTAGCGACTGAAATGCAGGACGAAGGCCTGACGCGTCGCGACCTCACTGCCCTGGAGTTTGTCACTATCGACAGCGCCAGCACAGAAGATATGGATGATGCGCTGTATGCGGAAGAGAGCGCTGATGGCAAATTGCATTTGACCGTCGCCATTGCCGATCCCACCGCCTGGATCGTTGAAGGCAGCAAGCTGGACGATATGGCAAAAGTCCGATCGTTCACTAACTACCTGCCGGGCTTCAACATCCCCATGTTGCCGCGCGAACTGTCAGATGACCTCTGCTCACTGCGTCCAAATGAAGTGCGTCCGGTCCTTGCCTGCCGCATGACCATCGCCGCCGATGGCGCGATCGAAGACGATATTGAATTTTTTGCCGCAACCATCGAATCGAAAGCCAAGCTGGCCTACGACAATGTTTCCGACTGGCTTGAGAATACCGGCACCTGGAAACCGGAATCAGACGCGATTGCCGCACAGATCCGCCTGCTGCACCGCATTTGTTTGAACCGCGGCGAGTGGCGTAAAACCCATGCGCTGGTCTTTAAGGATCGTCCGGACTATCGCTTTGTGCTGGGTGAGAAAGGCGAAGTGCTGAATATCGTGGCTGAACCGCGTCGCATTGCGAACCGCATTGTTGAAGAAGCGATGATTTCTGCCAACATTTGTGCCGCTCGCGTCCTGCGTGACAAGCTGGGCTTTGGTATTTACAACGTCCACACCGGTTTTGATCCGGCCAATACCGAAGCGCTGGCGGCTCTGCTGAAGAACCACGATATGCACGTTGACCCTGAAGAAGTGCTGACGTTGCAGGGCTTCTGTAAGCTGCGCCGCGAGCTGGATGCACAGCCATCCGGTTTCCTCGACAGCCGTATCCGTCGTTTCCAGTCCTTTGCTGAAATCAGCACCGAGCCGGGTCCACACTTTGGCCTCGGCCTGGAAGCCTACGCGACCTGGACGTCACCTATTCGTAAGTATGGCGACATGGTCAACCACCGTCTGCTGAAGGCGATCATTAAGGGTGAGTCCATTGCGCGTCCGCAAAATGACACCACCCTGCAGATGGCCGAACGACGTCGCCTGAACCGTATGGCGGAACGTGACGTGGGAGACTGGCTGTACGCACGCTACCTGCAGGATAAAGCGGGTACAGATACTCGCTTCGCCGCAGAAATCATTGATATCAGCCGGGGCGGTATGCGCGTTCGCCTGGTGGATAACGGTGCCGTCGCCTTTATCCCTGCCCCGTTCCTGCATGCTGTCCGTGACGAACTGGTCTGCAGCCAGGAAAATGGTACTGTGCAAATCAAAGGTGAAACAGTTTACAAAGTCACAGACGTGATTGACGTAAACATCGCTGAAGTTCGCATGGAAACCCGCAGCGTTATCGCGCGCCCGGTCGCCTGATAACCGCTTAAATTGTCGGCCGTTTCCCTTCGGGAAGCGCCGACAATTTTTCTTTTGAACCCCCGCCGCAAAATCATTATTTTTTCGTACTATTTTCAGCGTCTTCCCGCCCAAAATTGCCATAATTATCTACAGTAAAAGAGTGCCGTTATATTCGGTTACATGAATTTTTATACAATAAATACCCTTTTTCGCCAGACGCGTTTTTTATAAGAAAACCGGGAAAAAACACGACGTTCATTTTGGGGTTGCCGCTGTTTCACAACGGAAAAGTCGACGGCAAATGAATAATTTGTGCGCTAATGAGCAGCTGCGGGAGAAAACATGATGGACGATCTGGAGCAGAATTTGCTGTTTCGTTACATGGGTACGCATAGCCCCTGGTGGCGAATGACAGCTGACAGCAATGCTCTGCACCTTGCCGCCAGCGAAAATGCCGATGTGACTGAGGTGGTGGCGCTGGATGATGAACAAGCCGAACTCATCCGCCAGTTAACCGTCATTACCTCCAGCATCTCCATGACGCTCTCGTTGTACGGGGAAGATGTCCCGGTTCATCTTGTGGGGCGCAAAATAACCCGAAATGAATGGGCCGGCACCGCGTCAGCGTGGAACGATACGCCCTCCGTGGCTCGTGACCTGGCTCAGGGCCTCTCTTTTGCTGAACAGGTTGTCTCTGAAGCCAACTCCGTCATCGTTATTCTCGATCATAACGGTAATATTCAGCGTTTTAATCGGCTGAGTGAAGAATATACCGGCCTGAAAGAACAAGAAGTTATTGGCCAGAACGTGTTCAAGCTGTTTATGAGCCGCAGCGAAGCGGCAGCTTCGAAGCGCAATATCACCGGTTTTTTTCGCAACGGCAGCTCCTACGAGGTCGAACGCTGGATCAAAACGCGTAAAGGGCAACGGTTGTTTTTGTTCAGAAACAAGTTTGTTCATAGTGGCAGCGGCAAAAATGAAATTTTCCTTATCTGTTCCGGCACCGACATTACCGAGGAGCGCCGCGCCCAGGAGCGTCTGCGCGTGCTGGCCAATACCGACACCATCACCGGTTTGCCAAACCGTAACGCGATCCACGAACTGATTTCTGATGCCATCGCCAGCCGCGGTGAAACGCAGGTCGGCGTGGTGTATCTCGACCTGGATAACTTTAAAAAGGTCAACGATGCCTACGGGCATATGTTTGGCGACCAGCTGTTGCAGGCTGTCGCTCTGGCCATTCTGAGCTGTCTGGATGACGGTCAGGTGCTGGCGCGACTTGGCGGCGATGAGTTTATTGTCATGGCCACAGATACCTCTCAGGGCGCTCTGGAAGCCATGGCGTCGCGGATCTTAACCCGTCTGCGCCAGCCGTTCAGAATCGGCCTGATAGAAATTTACACCGGTTGCTCGCTCGGTATCGCCCTCGCCCCGCAGCACGGTAACGACAGGGAAAGCGTCATCCGTAATGCCGATACCGCCATGTACACGGCGAAAGAGAATGGCCGGGGCAAGTTCTGCGTCTTCTCACCCGAGATGAACCAGCGCGTATTTGAATATCTCTGGCTGGATACCAACCTGCGTAAAGCGCTGGATAACGATCAACTTCTGATTCACTACCAGCCTAAAATTACCTGGCGGGGTGAAATCCGAAGTCTTGAAGCGCTGGTGCGCTGGCAGTCGCCGGAACGCGGTTTAATCCCTCCGCTGGAGTTTATTTCTTATGCCGAGGAGTCGGGATTGATTGTCCCGCTGGGCCGCTGGGTGATGCTTGATGTGGTGCGCCAGGTGGCTAAATGGCGCGATAAGGGGATTAACCTGCGCGTGGCGGTCAACGTCTCCGCACGTCAGCTGGCCGACCAGACCATTTTCAGCGATTTAAAGCAGGCGCTGAAGGATCTGGATTTTGAATACTGCCCTATCGACGTTGAACTCACGGAAAGCTGCCTTATCGAAAACGAAGAGCTGGCGCTCTCTGTGATCCAGCAGTTCAGCAAACTTGGCGCGCAAATTCATCTTGATGATTTCGGCACCGGCTACTCGTCTCTGTCGCAGCTGGCGCGGTTCCCTATCGACGCCATTAAACTCGATCAATCCTTCGTCAGGGATATTCATAAACAATCGATCTCCCAGTCTCTGGTGCGGGCCATCGTCGCGGTGGCACAGGCATTAAACCTGCAGGTCATTGCTGAAGGGGTCGAGAGCGCGAAAGAAGACGCCTTTCTGACCAAGAACGGCGTCAACGAACGGCAGGGCTTTCTCTTCGCTAAGCCGATGCCCGCTGCCGCATTCGAGCGATGGCTAAAGCGATATCAGTCGCGAAAACAACGTTAACTGGCTTTGCGTAACGCCCCATGATGGCGGTTTTGCAGCATCACCAGACGCTCCATATAGGCGATATCTTTTGGCTCGAGGCAGAACGCCGCATCAACCCAGTCTTCCGTGATATCCATCAGTTCACTGCGCGGCAGTTGCAGTACCCGGGTTCGGGCGCGCAACATCGCCCTTACCCCGTTCAGCTTCGGCCGCAGCGTGTCGATGAAGGTTCTGACGGAGACGTAGCTCTGCCCGGGCTCAAACAGCACATCGACCAATCCATGCTGTTCGTACCATTCTGCCGTATGCGACTCCCCCTTGTAGATGAGTTCTTCCGCCAGTTTCATCCCTGCCCGACGTGCGACCAGCGAATATGCCCCCATGCCCGGGAACAGGTTGAAGGCAATTTCCGGGAAGCCCAGACGGGCATCGCGCTGAGAGAGAACAAAATGGTGTGCCAGCGCAGCCTCAAACCCACCGCCTAGCGCGCTGCCTTCAACCATTGCCAGAGAGACCGCGCCCGTATCAAACCCCCGCGACGCTGCGTGGACACAGTCGACGCAGGCACGTGCATACGCGCGTAACGCTTCACGCCGTCCATTTAGAATGCACTCTACGAAGAACTGTAAATCGCCTCCCGCATTATACATTTCAGGAACCAGTGACCCGGTTACCCAAAAATCGACAAGATACCCGGACTGGCGAACCAGCCAGGAGAGGTTCATGATCTCCTCAATTAACGCATGATTAAAACAAGGACGAGGTTGCGCCCGCAGCATCATCCAGATGGTGTGCCGCTCTTCCTCGTAGTAGGCTGACAACTGTGTGAAACGTTCAGTATCGGTAAACAGGGTGCAGGTAGGCTGGTTGATAACTGTCATAGTCTAATTCCTCACAGAAAAAGCGCCTTGCGCGCAGTTTTAGACTAATCCACTCATTAAGCCCGCAGCATGTGGGGGAATAAATTTATCACTTTCATTTATGTAATTTAGTTATTGCATTTTTTCCCTTCTCTTTTGATCCCATTTTCTGCATCATTGAAAATATTACCTTTTCGCACCTGGGGTGAGATTATGTCTACTATTGATGCACAAGCTGTAGCACAACGTATTGATACCGTGCTGGATATCCTGGTGGCAGGCGATTATCACTCGGCGATCCGTAATCTGGAGATCCTGAAGTCTGAACTTCTTGCTCAGAAGGGTGCTGAAAACGCGCCTGAGAACGGACAGCCAAAAGCGCCGTGGGAAGTTTGATCCTGCTGTTTTCGAACCTGTTTCGCTTTATTAATTGGATGCTATGAATTCCCGACAACAAATCATTTTGCAGATGGTCATTGACCAGGGACGCGTCAGCGTAGTCGATCTCGCTAAAACCACCGGCGTTTCAGAAGTCACCATCCGCCAGGATCTTAACCTGCTGGAGAAACAGAGCTACCTGCGTCGTGCGCATGGATATGCGGTCCCGCTCGATAGCGAGGACGTTGAGACGCGCATGATGAACAACTACGCCCTGAAGCGTGAGCTGGCGGAGTTTGCCGCGTCTTTAGTCAACAATGGCGAGACGGTGTTTATCGAAAACGGCAGTAGCAATGCCTTACTGGCGCGTACGCTTGCCGAACAGAAAGACGTTACTATCATCACGGTCAGTAGCTATATCGCGCACCTGCTCAAAGAGACCCGCTGCGAGGTGATCCTGCTGGGCGGCATTTACCAGAAAAAAAGCGAAAGCATGGTTGGCCCCCTGACCCGCCAGTATGTTCAGCAGGTCCATTTCAGTAAGGCCTTTATTGGTATTGATGGCTGGCAGCCAGAAACGGGCTTCACCGGCCGCGATATGATGCGTTCTGATGTGGTGAATGCGGTGCTGGAAAAAGAGTGTGAGGCCATTGTGCTGACTGACAGCTCAAAATTTGGCGCCGTTCACCCTTATACTATGGGGCCAGTCTCTCGCTTTAGTCGTGTAATTACCGACGAACGTTTGAGCGAAGAGCATCGTATTAAACTGGAAGATGACGGTCTTATCGTCAATATTATTAAAAAGTCGTCCTGAGTCCTTTAAGCGCCCGAATGTCGGGCGCCTATGTCCCTACTGTCTGAGATGATTCCTAACCCTCCTTTAAGAGTTTTTACCTGTTTAACCCGCCTTAAAGTCGTAAAATTAATGTTAGCGATATAACAGGAAGTGACTATCACCTGCGTGATTACGTAACACCTGCGCGACCAGCTTTCACGGAAAACAGTTTTTAAGTATTCAATTCGTCTATACTTAAAGCGTAGCTCTTTCCGTGAATCGATAATTCAGGAGAAAGTATTATGACCTTAACCAGCAAAAAATTAGCCGCCGCTGTTCTGGCAATCACTGTAGCAATGTCCCTGAGCGCTTGCTCTAACTGGTCTAAACGTGACCGCAACACCGCAATTGGTGCCGGTGCTGGTGCTCTGGGCGGTGCGGTATTAACAGATGGTAGTACGCTGGGTACATTAGGTGGCGCTGCTGTCGGTGGTATTATCGGTCACCAGGTCGGCAAATAATTATTAAATAAGCCTCCACCGGTACTGCGATATTAGAACGCATTTCAGGTCTGACTTACGCACGTAAAAAAAGAGCCACGGCAAATGCCGTGGCTCATCTATTTTAGCCGCCCGCCAGTTTCACTTTCATGCCTTTGGCTTCGAGCAGGGATTTAATTAAATCACGTTTATCGCCCTGGATTTCGATAATGCCGTCTTTCACGGCACCACCGCAGCCACATTTCTTTTTCAGATCGGCGGCCAGCTTAACCAGTTCCGCGTCATCAAGATCAATGCCGGAGATAAGGCATACGCCCTTACCTTTGCGTCCACTGGTTTGACGCTGGATACGAACAATACCGTCCCCCTTCGGGCGCTCGGCTTTCGCTTTTGGTTCGTCTATGCGCCCACTTTCTGTTGAGTAGACCAGACGACTGTTGGAATCAGTCATTATGCCCCCTTTTTCAGTGATGCGTTGATCGCCTTGAGCGTCTCTGACGGGTTAGCAGACTGCGTCACAGGACGCCCGATGACCATATAGTCTACCCCTGCCGCCAGCGCCTGTTCAGGCGTCATAATGCGACGCTGATCGCCTGCCTCGCTGCCGGCCGGGCGGATACCTGGGGTAACAAGTTTGAAAGCCTGGCCCAGTTCTGATTTGAAACGCACGGCTTCCTGCGCGGAACAGACGACACCATCAAGCCCGCAATTTTGCGTCAGGCGCGCGAGACGCTCTGCATGCTCAGCAGGTGACAACGTCACGCCGAGATCGCGTAAATCACTCTCATCCATACTGGTCAGCACGGTTACGGCAATCAGCAACGGTGCGTCGCTGCCGAACGGCAGGAGCGCTTCACGGGCCGCGGTCATCATTCTTGCCCCCCCCGATGCATGAACATTGACCATCCATACCCCCAGTTCTGCAGCAGCAGCCACGGCGTGCGCGGTGGTATTTGGGATATCGTGGAATTTAAGGTCGAGGAAAACGTCAAAACCGCGCTGTTGCAGGTCGCGTACGATTTGCGGTCCAAACAGCGTGAACATCTCTTTGCCAACTTTCAGACGGCAGTCGCGAGGGTCTATACCGTCGACAAAGGCCAGTGCCGCGTCACGTTTATTGTAATCAAGCGCAACAACAACAGGAGAATCAGTAATTACGCGGGAAGCGGAGGAAGTAACAGACGTCATGACCAGCCCTTTTCGTCTATGGGCGCGCAGCGGCGCGGAACAGATAAACGGCGAGCATTCTACCTGCCAGCGCTGCAAATTGACAGGATCGATTTACTCTCCTGCGTGGCCGGCAAACCGCACGGGCTCAACGGGTTCTAAAAACCCATTAGTATGTTGTAACTAAAATAGATCGTTTTTAAAAATTACTGCCCATCAAGGCCTCGGATTGGCTTGATGGTCGACCATGCCCGGCATGAAGGACAGTGCCAGTACAGTGTATACGCCGTAAACCCACACTTCTGGCAACGATAGCGCGGTTTGCTTCGTACCTGCTCGCCTACCATGTCGCGCAGTACCATCAGGCTCTCTTTGGCGCGCCCTTCCTCTGCATCGTTGAGGTGATAGTCCATCAGCTTATGGAATACCCGCATAGTCGGATGACGCTGCAGCTGACGCGTAATATAGACCTGCGCGGTATCACTGCCCTCATACTGCTCAACCACGTCCGAGAGCATCAGTTCGGCAGTCGCGCCGGTGTTCTCTTCCACGCAACGACGCAGGAACGCTACCCATTCATCCTGCTTATCCAGTTGTTGATAGCAGGTTTGCAGCATGTCGAGGGTTTCACTGACCAGCTCTTTATCCTGGTCGATAACCCGCAACAGGCTCTCTACAGCTTTGGCATAGTCGCCGTTCGCCATAAAGACGCGCCCCATCATGATGGAGATACGCGCGCTGTTACGGTCAGCGGCGGCACCCTTTTTAAGCAACGCCATGGCTTTGTCCATGTCGTCGTTGCCCATTTGCTGAAGGGCCAGTTCACAGTAGAAGTGGGCTATCTCAACTCGCTGCTTATCTTTGCCCAGCTTTACCAGACGCTCGGCTGTATCAATGGCTTTCTGCCAGTCACTGGTGGCCTGATAAATCTGCAGCAGCTGCTGCAAGGCACTGACGCGGAAATCCGTTTCATCCACCAGCTGCGAGAACATGTCTTCTGCACGGTCGTACAGCCCCGCCGCCATGTAATCACGACCCAGCTGTTGTACCGCCAGCAGGCGTTGATCGTAGGTCAACGAGGCGCTTTCCATAAGGGTCTGGTGAATACGAATGGCGCGGTCAACCTCGCCGCGCGAGCGGAACAGGTTTCCCAGGGTGAGATGCGCTTCAACGGTGCCCGTATCCTCTTTGAGCATATCGAGGAACAGATCTACTGCTTTGTCCTGTTGATTGCTCAGGAGGAAGTTCACCCCAGCAACGTAGTCGCGGGAGAGTCGGTTAGCCTCATCCTGTTTTGTTTGTTGCGCACTTCTGCGGCCCATATACCAGCCATAGGCTGCGGCTACAGGCAAAAGCAGAAACAACAACTCCAGCATAGTCGATTATTCCTTGACGACCGGCACACCAGAGCTTTCCGGAATGTCGGACGCAGGCGCAATTTGATGTTCGAGTCGTTTAATTTTACGTTCAGCGCGCGCAAGTGAAACACGAACTTTCAACCAGAAAAGACCGCATACCAGCCAGCCAATCGCAAAGCCCGCGGCGAATAAAACCGCCAGAAGGCTCGATACACGATACTCGCCCTGCGCCAGCAGATAGTTAAACGTCACCTGTTGATCGTTTTGTGCACCCAATGTGACTGAAATGACAAAAATCGCCAATACCAGTAAGAAAATGAGTAAATATTTCACATTACTTCCCGTTATGTGGTTCAAGCGAATAAAGTGTGTTCAACTCACCGCAATCAGCCTTATAAACTACCATTTTAGTGACGGGCGCGAAACGGAAAAAGTGACGCGCCAGTCATGGATTTATGGGCAAAACACGGAATATCAACCGTCAGGCGTCGCTTTGGTCCCTTTCGGCGATCTCTTCTTTCTCGACAGGCGGTGGCGTTAACGGACCGCAGATGCGTTCAGCAAGCCATGTTGCCAGCGTCACAAGCAGCCATGAGATCAGCGTAGCCACCACCAAATCCCGCGGCCAGTGCATCCCCAGCAGCAAACGACTGCCCATCACCCCTGTGGCCCAGACCAGTAAAATCGCGATCGTGACCGTACGTCGCCGTGGCCAAAGCAGCCCTACTCCCAGTAACGCCCAGCTGGCGGCAAACATGGTATGGCCGGAAGGAAAAGCAAACCCGGTCTCTTTTTGCCAGTGTTTACGTAAGAACTTCGGGATATCCTGCTGTTCCGCAAGCTGTTCTTTGACCAGCGCACCACGATCTTTACGTTTTAAATTGTAGAACTCATCCACCGGAACATGGTGCGCTTTTTCCAGCCAGACGACAAAAGGACGCGGCTCCTGGACATGATCTTTAACCCAGGACTTCACGCCCTGACCGATGAGGATCGCCCCACCCAGTATCGCAAAGAGCATCAGCGCCGCACGCAGACGAAAGCGCAAACACCACAGAAACCAGGCGCAAAGGATCACATGCGTGATAATTCCCCACGGCTGGGTGACCGTCTCCGTTATCCAGTATAATGTTTTCAGCCATGTGGCGTTCTGACCCGGCTGCCACATCCAGCCTGAAACCCATACGGCCAGCGGCATAATAAGTAGAATGGCCGCACCTGCTGCCGTACGTCTGGCGATTGAAAGCATGTCTTCTCCTTTTTCGCTAAGCACCACAATCATAACTGAAATTCATCTGTTGGGTGGATATGTCGGATCGTGCGTTTAACGTCCATATAGCATGGCGCCCATTAGGCGAACGTGCTGAGCTTGTGGCAAAATGAACAGATACAGAAAGCCAAACAGGCGAAAGGCACGAAACGTGTCAGCCTACTCTGGAGAATCACATGCAGCTTAAACGTGTGGCAGAAGCCAAACTGCCAACCCCATGGGGCGATTTCCTGATGGTGGGATTTGAAGAACTGGCAACCGGACAGGATCATGTCGCGCTGGTGTTCGGTGACATTTCAGGACAGACGCCGGTACTCTCTCGCGTACATTCGGAGTGTCTGACTGGCGATGCCTTGTTCAGCCTGCGCTGTGATTGCGGTTTCCAGCTTGAAGCAGCTCTTTCTCACATCGCTGAAGAAGGTCGTGGGGTGCTGCTTTATCACCGTCAGGAAGGTCGTAATATTGGCCTGCTGAATAAAATCCGCGCCTACGCGCTGCAGGATCAGGGATACGATACGGTTGAAGCGAACCACCAGCTCGGGTTTGCTGCCGATGAGCGCGACTTTACCCTGTGCGCCGATATGTTCAAGCTTCTGGGGGTTGATGAGGTCCGTCTGCTGACCAATAACCCGAAAAAGGTGGAAATCCTGACCGAAGCGGGGATCAATATCGTCGAACGTGTTCCGCTGATTGTCGGCCGTAACCCGAAAAATGCCCACTATCTTGATACCAAAGCCGCCAAAATGGGTCACCTCCTGAGCGAGTGATCGCGAGATGCCCGGCATCGCCATCGCGAGCCGGGCTGACTGCGTCAATCCAGCATTTTACGAATCACGTAATGTAATATGCCGTCGTTCTGGTAGTAGGTCAGCTCGGTTGCCGTATCAATGCGGCACCGGCATTCAAGCACTTCCGTTTTACCGTCTGCTCGCGTTAACGTCACCGGAACCGTTTTACCCGGCTGCAGGTTTTGCAGACCACTAATATCAATCTGCTCTTCCCCGGTCAGTCCCAGCGTTTTACGGGTGACGCCCTGCGGGAACTCTAGCGGCAGGATCCCCATCCCGATAAGATTCGAACGGTGAATACGCTCGAAAGATTCGGCAATCACCACGCGAACCCCAAGCAGGCGCGGACCTTTCGCTGCCCAGTCTCGACTGGAGCCGGAGCCGTACTCTTTGCCGGCAATCACCGCCAGCGGCGTGCCTTCCTGCTGGTATTTAACGGCGGCATCATAAATCGATACCACTTCCGTGCCAGGTAAATGACGCGTCATGCCCCCTTCCACGCCCGGAACCATTTCGTTGCGGATGCGGATGTTGGCAAACGTCCCGCGCATCATCACTTCGTGGTTACCACGACGCGATCCGTAGGAGTTGAAGTCCCGGCGTTCCACCCCACGGCTTTGCAGATAGCGGCCTGCCGGGCTGTCGGCTTTGATACTGCCCGCCGGCGAGATGTGGTCCGTGGTAACGGAATCGCCCAGCATCGCCAGAATACGCGCCCCGTGGATATCCTTAAGCGGAGCAGGTTCAGCCAGCATGTCATCAAAGAACGGTGACAGACGAATATAGGTCGAATCATCCTGCCAGCCATAAGTATCCGAGCCCACGACGTTAATTGCTTTCCATTCCGGCGTGCCCTCAAACACTTCCGCATACTCTTTGCGGAACATTTCGGTTGAGACCTTTTCAACGGCTCGCGCGATGTCGCGTGAAGACGGCCAGATATCTTTCAGGTAAACAGGCTCGTTCTTGCGATCGTGACCAATCGGGTCTGTCGTGAGATTGATGTTCATGTTTCCCGCCAGCGCGTAAGCCACAACCAGCGGCGGCGAGGCCAGCCAGTTGGTTTTCACCAGCGGATGAATGCGCCCTTCAAAGTTGCGGTTACCGGAAAGAACCGCACCCACGGTAAGATCGCCCTGCTTGATCGCCGTTTCAATCGGCTCAGGCAGCGGACCGGAGTTACCGATACAGGTAGTACATCCGTAACCCACGAGATTAAATCCCAGCTCGTCAAGGTACGGGGTGAGTTTTGCCTGCGCCAGGTAATCTGAAACCACTTTAGAGCCCGGGGCCAGCGAAGCCTTAACCCACGGCTGCGGTTTCAGTCCAAGCTCAACGGCTTTTTTGGCCAACAGTCCCGCGGCCATCAAAACGCTTGGGTTCGAGGTGTTGGTACAGGAGGTGATAGCGGCAATAACCACCGCGCCATCCGGAAGTTGATACTGATGTCCGTTCAGGACATAGTCTATTGGACGGTGATCTTTTTTCGCGACATTGACTTCCAGTTCATTGCTGGCGGCAAAAGCTTTCGGCACGTCCGGTAACGCGACCCGATCCTGCGGGCGTTTTGGCCCGGCAAGGCTCGCCTCGACGCTTCCCATATCCAGCTCAAGCGTGCTGGTAAATACCGGCTCATCACCCGTGTTTCGCCACATCCCCTGCGCTTTAGTGTAGGCCTCGACCAGCGCGACCTGCTCTTCACTGCGACCACTCAGGCGCATATATTCCAGCGTCACGTCATCGATGGGGAAGAAGCCACAGGTCGCGCCATATTCCGGCGCCATATTGGCGATAGTGGCGCGATCGGCCAGCGGCAGCGAATCCAGCCCGTCACCATAGAATTCAACAAATTTACCCACCACCCCATGCTTACGCAGCATCTGGGTGACGGTCAACACCAGGTCGGTGGCGGTAATGCCTTCCGACAGCTTACCGGTGAGTTTGAAACCCACCACATCAGGAATGAGCATCGACACCGGCTGACCAAGCATAGCCGCTTCCGCTTCAATACCCCCGACGCCCCACCCCAGCACACCGAGGCCGTTAATCATGGTGGTATGTGAATCCGTCCCGACCAGCGTATCCGGATAAGCCACCCACTCTTTATCCTGCAATTCACTCCAGACGGCTTTGCCCAGATATTCGAGGTTAACCTGATGGCAAATACCGGTTCCAGGCGGAACCACGCTAAAGCGGCTGAACGCCTGTTGCCCCCATTTCAGGAAGACATAGCGCTCGTGGTTACGTTCCATCTCCAGACGTACGTTTTCGCCAAAAGCGTCATCATCACCAAAGTGGTCAACGGTCACGGAGTGGTCAATCACGAGGTCAACGGGAGAAAGCGGATTCACTTTTGCCGTATCGCCACCGAGGCGCTTAACGGCTTCGCGCATGGCGGCTAAATCAACCACGGCGGGAACACCGGTAAAGTCCTGCATCAGGACCCTCGCCGGGCGATAGGCTATTTCTCTGTCGGCATGGGCACTCTTCAGCCACCCCGCCAGCGCCTGGATATCCTCGAGGGTGACGGAATCGCCATCCTGCCAGCGTAAGAGGTTTTCCAGCAAAACTTTCAAGGACTTGGGTAAACGCGAAATGTCCCCAAGCGTTCTGGCAGCCAGTGGCAGGCTATAGTAATGCCAGGTTTTGTTTTCTGCCTGTAATGTGTCCTTACTGGCTTCGCGTAGGGTTAACGACATAAGCTCCTCCTTAATTACAGAGATGTCCTGACAATCATCAGGGCTGTAATTAAAGATAACACAAAGATGTCGTAACGTTTTGATAACAACCCGAATTGATAAATTTAGGAATGGTCCAGTGAAGTGCGAAAACAAAAAACCCCGCCGCAGCGAGGTTTTGGATTTACAGGAAGGCCAGCCAGATGAGCTGAGACCAGAACAGGATCGACACAGAAAAAACGCCGAGCCATGACCAGTATTTGTGAGACATCATGTTATTCATCATAGGGTACACCAGGCATTTTTTTTAAAAAGGCTCCGAGGTTTGCCCTCAGTTCTATATTGCTGATGTGTATTTATTAAAGAGTACAAAGGTGCAGAGTCTTTATTCAGACTATTTGCATCATTACGCAATTAACTAAATTATTGTTTTTTGGGTTCGTCTTCTGCGAACACATCAATAAAGGCTTGCTGCTGTGGCGTCAGTTTCCAGGACGCGGGGACAACGGTCGCAGGTGCTTTGCGTCCTTTGTGACCACTGTCACGATGCTGACACATCTGTTTTACCGTTTCTGTACGTACCGTCACTGCCATATTCAACCCCAATATTTCCAGGCAAGGAGAGCAACCACTACCCAAAACAGGGCGGAGACGAGAAAGACCGCCAGCCAGGCTTTACGCTTGAGCGCAGGATCCCTTTGCGGTTCTTCACTTCCTGAAGGCATTGCTAACCTCATACAATCGATATCGCTTATCATTTAGGACCAAACAATTGGTACAATTAATCATCTGTTGAGATAAATCCTAAAGAAACTTTAGCCGAAAAGCCAGTGAATTTACGCATCAATTGGTGGGAAATATTCAATCTTTTGACCAGAAATAAATAATTGAAAAGAAATATTTGCGTAGCCGTAAATTACTTTCTACTTTTGTCGCCAATTCACGACATTAAAACCATACAG
The DNA here is from genome assembly GCF_047456135.1 of Enterobacter sp. BNK-18. Taxonomy (NCBI): domain Bacteria; kingdom Pseudomonadati; phylum Pseudomonadota; class Gammaproteobacteria; order Enterobacterales; family Enterobacteriaceae; genus Enterobacter; species Enterobacter sp. BNK-18. The sequence continues at coordinate 1,667,302 of NZ_CP179899.1, forward strand.
ATTAAATGGGTAATGACATTATATGGCAGGGAAAATGTAGATGATGATAATTATGATTTAGCTTTGAGGAGTTAATTCGGTATCTTTCCGTGAGGGAAAGATACCGGGAGTGATTATTTTGCCGGAAGTTTGATGTCTTTAAACATCTCTTCAATATCTTCATTTGAGCGTAATGCAACCGCCGTATCGACCACGTCACGCGTTAAATGCGGGGCAAAGCGTTGAATAAAATCATACATATAGCTGCGCAGGAAGGTGCTGCGACGGAAACCAATTTTGGTCGTGCTGTGGCTGAAAATATCGTGCGCATCAAGACGAACCAAATCCGGATCTGAAACCGGGTCGACGGCCATGCTGGCAATCACCCCAACGCCCAGGCCAAGCCGCACATAGGTTTTAATGACATCAGCATCCGTGGCGGTAAAGACAATGCGCGGCGTTAATCCCGCCCGGTTAAAGGCCGTATCAAGCTCAGAGCGTCCGGTGAAGCCGAAGGTGTATGTCACTAAAGGATATTGCGCCAGCTCTTCAATAGTCACCGACCCTTTCCCCGCCAGCGGATGATCCGGGGTCACTACGATAGAACGGTTCCAGTGGTAGCACGGTAGCATAACCAGATCGTCATACAGGTGAAGCGCTTCTGTCGCGATGGCAAAGTCCGCGTTGCCCTTTGAAACCGCTTCAGCGATTTGCGTGGGCGAGCCCTGATGCATATGCAAAGAGACGCGGGGATAACGTTCTATAAAGCCCTTAATAACGCCTGGCAGCGCATAACGCGCCTGAGTATGCGTTGTGGCAATATAAAGCGAGCCTTTATCCGGCCAGGTATGTTCACCCGCCACGGACTTAATAGCGTCAACTTTGGAGAGGACTTCCCGGGCAATACGAATGATTTCCTGCCCGGCGGGTGTCACCTGCGTGAGGTGTTTACCGCTGCGGGCGAAAATCTGGATACCTAATTCGTCCTCCAGCATACGAACCTGTTTGCTGATGCCCGGTTGCGAGGTATATAACCCCTCAGCGGTAGAAGAGACGTTAAGGTTGTGATTCACCACCTCAACGATATAACGAAGCTGCTGTAATTTCATGCCAGACCATCCGATTTAGCGCACGCGGTCAATCGCTTAAGACGATTTGATAATAAGAAAAGGGTTAACTATAACCACTATATCATTTATAGCCTGACTGTATAGTACGGAACAAAAAATAATAACAAGGTAATAAAAAAGGGCCGGAAGTCCGGCCCTTTTACAGGTAAGTTACGGTTAGGGAAGATTATTTCTTGCCTTCAACCCATTTTCCGTCGACAAAGAAGGCGGACCAACCGGTCGCTTTCCCCTCTTTCTCAGCCGCAACGTACTGCTGTTTTGTTTTACGGCTAAAACGTAACACCGTTTTATTCCCTTCAGGATCCTGCTGTGGCGCATCGGCCAGATAACGCAATTTCTCAGGCAGACGGTCGCGGAAGCGATGCAGCTCTTCCACCAGCGGCGCGCGGGTTTCACGCGATTTCGGGAAGGTGTTGGCCGCGAGGAAGACCCCGGCAGCACCGTCACGCAGCACGAAATAGGCGTCAGACTTCTCACACGGCAATTCTGGCAGCGGAACCGGATCTTCCTTCGGCGGCGCGACTTCACCGTTACGCAGAATCTTACGGGTGTTCTTACACTCGTCGTTGGTGCACGCCATGTATTTCCCGAAACGCCCCATTTTCAGGTGCATTTCCGAGCCACACTTCTCACACTCAACGATAGGGCCGTCATAGCCTTTGATGCGGAACTCACCCTCTTCGATCTCATAACCATCACACGTTGGGTTATTCCCGCAGACGTGCAATTTGCGTTTCGGATCGATCAGGTAGCTGTCCATCGCCGTGCCACATTTCTTACAACGACGTTTGGCACGCAGGGCATTGGTTTCTGCATCGTCACCCTCCAGCACGTTAAGAACTTCGTTCTCAGGTACCAGGTTGATGGTGGTTTTGCAGCGCTCTTTCGGCGATAACGCATAGCCGGAGCAACCGAGGAAGACGCCTGTTGTCGCAGTACGGATCCCCATCTTTCGGCCACAGGTTGGGCAATCGATGCTGGTCAGTACCATCTGATTAGGCAGCATGCCGCCCTCTTCAGGATCTTTCTCCGCTTTTTCAAGCTGGTTGGTAAAGTCGCTGAAGAAGCTGTCGAGCACTTTCTTCCACTCCGCCTGATGGCTGGCAACCTGGTCAAGACTGTCTTCCATCTGTGCGGTAAAGTCGTAGTTCATCAACTCGCGGAAGTTGGCTTCCAGACGGTCGGTTACGATCTCGCCCATTTTTTCAGCGTAGAAACGGCGGTTTTCAACACGCACATAGCCACGATCCTGAATGGTCGAAATGATTGACGCATAGGTTGACGGACGACCAATACCGCGTTTCTCCAGCTCTTTTACCAGCGATGCTTCGCTAAAGCGCGCAGGCGGCTTGGTAAAGTGCTGAGCTGGCACAAGGTCAACCAGAGAGAGTTCATCCCCTTTGTTCACCGCCGGCAGCGTTCGGTCTTCGTCGCCTTTACGCAGTGCAGGCATGACTTTCGTCCAGCCGTCGAAACGCAGGATACGGCCACGCGCTTTCAGCCGGAAATCACCCGCACCAACGGTAAGCGTAGTGGAATCGTACTGCGCGGGTGTCATTTGACACGCGACGAACTGGCGCCAGATAAGCTGGTACAGCTTCTGGGCGTCGGCTTCCATATCCTTCAGCGATTCCGCTAACACAGAGACGTCAGAAGGACGAATGGCTTCGTGCGCTTCCTGTGAGTTCTCTTTGCTGGCGTACTGGTTAGCGCTTTCCGGCAGGTATTTCTTACCGAAATTGTCACCGATATAGCCGCGCACCATGTTAACCGCATCCTGACTCAGGTTAGTCGAGTCGGTACGCATGTAGGTGATGTAACCCGCTTCATACAAGCGCTGGGCCATCATCATGGTTTTCTTCACGCCATAACCCAGACGCGTGCTTGCGGCCTGTTGCAGCGTAGAGGTAATAAACGGTGCGCCAGGCTTACTGCTGGTCGGTTTGTCTTCACGCTCCAGAACCTGATAGCGTGCTTTTTCCAGCAGCGCCACCGCGGCCATGGTCTGGTCACGGTTTTCAGGACGGAAAGGCTTGTCGTTCTGATGGCTCACCTGCAGCGGCAGAGCATCCCCGCCCGGCGTGGTGACATTCGCGTCGACTTCCCAGAACTCTTCTGGCACAAACGCTTTAATTTCGCGTTCACGTTCAACGACAAGACGCACGGCAACGGATTGCACACGGCCTGCGGACAGACCACGGGCAATCTTTTTCCACAGCAGTGGAGACACCATGTAGCCTACAACACGGTCCATAAAGCGACGTGCCTGCTGCGCGTTTACACGGTCAATGTTCAGTTCGCCCGGCTTTTCAAACGCCTGACGAATCGCATTCTTCGTAATTTCGTTAAACACTACACGGCTGTAGCGTTTGTCATCACCACCGATCACTTCCCGCAGGTGCCACGCAATGGCTTCCCCTTCGCGGTCAAGGTCGGTTGCGAGATAGATGTGGTCTGCTTTTTCAGCAAGCTGTTTCAGCTCATTAACAACTTTTTCTTTCCCGGGCAGCACTTCGTATTGTGCATCCCAGTTGTGCCATGGGTTAACACCCATGCGGTTGACAAGCGCGCTACGTTCATCCTTTTTAGGCTTTTTAGCCCCTTTGGTGGAGGTAGAGTCTGCGCTCTTTTTGCTGGCTGAGCCACTGGTCGGCAAATCGCGGATATGACCCACGCTGGACTTAACCACGTAGTCATTACCCAGATACTTATTGATCGTTTTGGCTTTTGCCGGGGACTCAACGATGACGAGAGCTTTACCCATATTCACCTTTACCTAATTTAATTCTTCCAGGAATACGCCGCACGTTGATTTCCCTTCCACTGACGACGCGTCATTGATATTGCGACTGCGTCAGGGGATATCAACCCCTTTGTCTTACCGAACGTCAGAGAAATGACGCCCAGGTGATTGAGTTTTCGGGTATTTTTCTCACGCCTCATATGATTCGTGACGAATTACCGGTCGAATGTCAAGCAATTCTGTTGCCAGAATGACGAAAGCGCACACTCTACCTGATAAAATCCGTTACGCAACTTTATTAGCATGCAAAAGCAAATCACGCCAGCCAGGCTCCTGCGCCTTATCCCCTCAGATTACAGGGAAAATTTGCCCCCAAAGCGCCCTCGGCGTAGACTATTGTCACTGTTTAAGGAGTGGATTATGCACAATACGACCCAACCAATTGACCGAGTCTCTCTGCTTATCGAAGCAAACAAGCTTATCCGTGATCATGAAGATACTCTGGCGGGCATTGAAGCCACCGGCGTAGAACAGCGTAATGGCGTGCTGGTTTTCAGCGGCGAATACTTCCTTGACGAACAGGGGCTACCTACCCCGAAAAGCACCGCCGTGTTTAACATGTTTAAATACCTGGCGCATACGCTTTCAGAGAAATATCACCTGGTTGATTAATGCTAAACGCGAGGCCTGAGCCTCGCGTTTTTGTTTACAGCAACGGTTTTTGTCCGCGCTGTAGCCAGCGGAGCAACAGCCGATCGGCACTTTCTGCCGCACTGTTGGTAAAGCGATCGAGCAGACGCTTGCGCTGCGTAAAGCGCACGCCCACCAGCTCACGGCCATCCATCAGGTTCAGCAGCAGGTCATCGCTGGTGCCCACTTCATCTACCAGTCCTTTCTCCTGGGCCTGGATACCGTACCAGTGCTCCCCCGTCGCGACCTGCTCAATATCGAGCGATGGGCGCATGCGGTGCACAAAGTCTTTAAAGAGGTGGTGCGTTTCATTGAGATCTTCACGGAATTTCTGACGCCCTTCTTCCGTGTTTTCCCCCAGCAGCGTCAGAGTGCGTTTGTACTGCCCGGCCGTGTGCAGTTCAATGTCGATCTCTTTGTTTTTGAGGAAGCGGTTAAAGTTAGGGATTTGCGCAACCACACCGATTGAACCAATAATAGAAAACGGTGCCGCCACAATTTTATCCGCGACGCAGGCCATCATGTAGCCACCGCTCGCCGCGACTTTATCCACCGCAACGGTCAGCGGGATCTGTTTTTCACGCAGGCGCTGCAGCTGTGACGCAGCCAGTCCGTAACCGTGTACCACACCGCCCGGGCTTTCAAGACGCACCACCACCTGATCCTGCGGTTTTGCCACGGCAAGAACGGCAGTGACCTCTTCGCGCAGAGAAGAAACTTCATGCGCATCCATGCTGCCTTTAAAGTCGAGCACATAGACGCGTGGCTTTGCCTCATCCTGCGGTGCATTGAGCTTTGCTTTCGCTTTTGCCGCTTTGGCTTCCTGTTTATGCTTTTTCTTCTGCGCTTTAAGCCACTGCTTCTGTTGATGGCTATCGAGCAGCGACAGAGACATATCTTCCTGCATCTCTTTATACTGCTCACTCAGGCGGGTAATGCGTAACTCCCCACGCTGACGCTTACGCTGCGTCAGGTTTACAATCAGAACGGCAATCACCGCAATGGCAATCACCACCGTTGCGATTTTGGCCAAAAACAACCCATACTGAGAAAGTAATTCCACGCGTTCCACCTTGTTTAACCACGATTCTTTCACGGCAGTGTACAACAGCCCTGCCCATGCGTCTCGCTCGTGACATTACCTCTGCGAGCCTGCTTCAGGAATCCCCTCATGGGGGTTTAAATATTTGCAAATTGTTAATTTTACAGTAATGCCTCCTGTAGACTGATTGAATTCTCATGCTAATTCGGGCATAAAGCCGAAAAGTCATAAAGAAGGCGTCATTGCGTCACTGCGCGCCAGAGGAGTCCCCGTGCATTATCAACCGCAAAAAAATCTGCTGCAAAATCGCATCATTCTGGTCACCGGTGCCAGCGACGGAATTGGTCGCGAGGCGGCCCTGACCTACGCTGACTATGGCGCGAGCGTTATTCTTATTGGTCGTAACGAAGAGAAACTGAAAAGCGTCGCGCAGGAAATAGAGGCGGCAGGCGGCATTCCGGCCCCGTGGTATACCCTCGATTTACTCACCTGCACGCCAGCGGTGTGCCAGGAGCTTGCTCACCGTATTAGCGCCCACTATCCGCGGCTGGACGGTGTCCTGCACAATGCAGGTTTGCTGGGAGAAGTCCGTCCTATGGATGAACAGGATCCCGATATCTGGCAGCAGGTGATGCAGGTCAACGTCAACGGCACGTTTTTCCTGACGCAGGCATTGCTTCCTTTATTACTTAAATCCGAGTCCGGCTCGCTGGTCTTTACCTCCTCAAGCGTAGGCCGCGAAGGTCGAGCCAACTGGGGGGCATATGCCGTCTCGAAATTCGCGACTGAAGGGATGATGCAGGTGCTGGCGGAGGAGTATCAAAGCCGCCATCTGCGCGTAAATTGCATTAACCCGGGTGGAACGCGCACCAAAATGCGCGCCAGCGCCTTCCCGTCGGAAGACCCGCAGAAACTGAAAACACCCGCAGACATTATGCCGCTCTATCTCTGGCTGATGGGCGACGACAGCCGACGTAAAACGGGGATGACCTTCGATGCCCAGCCGGGCCGTAAACCAGGGATTTCGCAATGAGTGAAGAACGCCATCAACAACGCCAGCAGCGTCTGAAGGAACAGGTCGATGCGCGCGTTGCGGCCGCACAGGACGAGCGCGGGATAATTATCGTCTTTACCGGTAACGGCAAAGGTAAAACTACCGCTGCATTTGGCACCGCCACGCGTGCTGTCGGTCACGGGCAGAAAGTGGGCGTCATTCAGTTCATCAAAGGCGAATGGCCGAACGGCGAACGTAATCTGCTTGAACCGCATGGCGTTGAATTTCAGGTGATGGCGACAGGTTTTACATGGGATACGCAGAACCGGGAAACCGATACTGCAGCTTGTCTTGCAGTCTGGGAGCACGCCAAAAGAATGCTGGCAGACCCCGCCCTGAATATGGTTCTGCTGGATGAGATAACCTATATGGTGGCCTACGACTATCTCCCGCTGGATGCGGTACTGGAGGCGTTACAACAACGCCCGGCGCACCAGACGGTTATCGTCACGGGGCGTGGCTGTCATCGGGAAATACTGGAGCTTGCTGATACCGTCAGCGAACTGCGTCCGGTCAAACACGCGTTTGACGCGGGAATCAAAGCGCAAATCGGTATTGATTACTAAGAAAAAAGCCCGGTGATCATCACCGGGCTTTTATGTTAACCGTTGTTGTTACGGCTGCCAGAGCGGCGGTTGCTGCTCACCTGGCTATGGCGTTTCACCGCACGACGGATCTGATTCGCCTTCATACGACGACGATCTTTTTCCACCGCCACTTTAGAGGTGGTTTCTGGCGTCAGGCCGACCAGTTCACGTAGGTAGTTAGTCTGTGTCAGATCCAGCTCGGTATAACCACCCCGTGGCAGACCTTTTGGCAGCAGGATGTCGCCATAACGGACACGGATCAGACGGCTCACCTGCACACCTACCGCTTCCCAAAGACGACGTACTTCGCGGTTACGGCCTTCAGTCAGGGTAACGTTGTACCACTGGTTAATGCCTTCGCCACCGGTAAATTTGATGGTTTTAAATGCCGCAGGACCGTCTTCCAGCTGAACGCCGCGTGACAGATCGCGCAGTTTATTCTCATCAACCTGGCCGAAGACACGCACGGCGTATTCGCGTTCCACTTCACGGCTAGGGTGCATCAGACGGTTTGCCAGTTCACCATCAGTGGTAAACAGCAGCAGGCCGCAGGTATTCACGTCCAGACGACCCACGGCAATCCAGCGAGCGCCGCGCAGTTTAGGCAGACGGTCAAACACCGTCGGGCGACCTTCAGGGTCGTTGCGCGTACACAGCTCGCCTTCTGGCTTGTAATACGCCAGCACGCGGCAAATCTGCTCAGCGGACTCTTTCACGGAGATAAGATGACCGTCGATGCGGATCTTCAATCCCGGTACGATTTCTACGCGGTCACCCAGCGTGGCGATTTTACCGTCCACACTCACGCGACCCGCTTCAATAATGGCTTCGATTTCACGGCGTGAACCGTGGCCGGCACGCGCCAGCACTTTCTGTAACTTCTCGCTCATTGAGCTTCCTCAGGTGTCGCCTTCACAGGCGTCGAATCAGGTCAAAAGAGGGCTCAGCCCTGCTTTGATGGCCGCGTAGTATATCTGCTTACACCCTTACAAGAAAGGCTTAACATCACCCACGCCTTCACGAATCACTTCTGGCGCATCTTCGGTTAAGTCAACAACGGTGGTTGGCTGCTGACCAAGGTAGCCGCCATGAATAATCAACTCGACCACCTTTTCCAGACGGTCTTTAATCTCTTCGGGATCGGATTCGGTGAACTCGTTGCCAGGCAACATTAAAGAAGTCGAAAGCATCGGCTCGCCGAGGGTTTCCAGCAGCGCCTGCGCAATCGGGTTGGACGGTACGCGCATCCCGATGGTTTTACGCTTTTCCTGTAACAGTCGGCGCGGCACTTCCTTGGTTCCTTTAAGAATAAAGGTGTAGTTGCCCGGCGTGTTATTTTTGATCAGACGAAACGCCACGTTATCGACATACGCGTAGGTCGACAGTTCAGAAAGATCGCGGCACATCAGGGTAAAGTTATGGCCGTCCGGCAGCTGACGAATGCGGCAAATGCGCTCCATCGCCCCTTTGTCTTCAATTTTACAGCCCAGCGCATAGCCAGAATCGGTCGGGTAGACAATCACGCCGCCTTTGCGAACGATCTCCACGGCCTGATTAATTAAGCGTGGCTGCGGGTTATCCGGATGAATATAGAAAAACTGACTCATACTTCCCTCTCTTCAATTTTCTGCGGCTGTTCCCACAGCTGCCAGACGGGCTCAACGCCTGCGGGCAACCAGAGCTTGCGTCCCAGCTCGATCCACGCACAGGGCTGATGGAAATCCGACCCCTGCGAACCCAGCAGACCGAACTGACGCGCGTAGGTTGCGAGCTGCGCACGCTCATTGGGCGCCTGCTGACACTGGGCGACTTCCATCGCCTCACCGCCACATTCGGCAAAGTGCGCCAGCAGTCTTTTCAGCCACTTAGCAGAAAGATTATACCGCCCCGGATGGGCGAGCACGGCCTTACCGCCAGAATGATGAATGACATCAATAGCTTGTTCTATTGTACACCACTGTGGCGGAACGTAACCGGTTTTCCCGCGTGCCAGATATTTTTTAAACACGTCCGCCATCGTCGTGGCTTTGCCCGCCTCAACCAGAAAACGGGCAAAATGGCCGCGCGTCACCGCCCCACCGTTTGCCAGTTTCTGTGCACCTTCCAGCGCTCCGGGAATATGCGCTTTTTCCAGTCGCTCACCAATCATTTCGGCGCGTTCGTTGCGGCGCGATTTTTGTTCTTGCAAAAACGCACGCATTGCCGGATGTTCAATATCGATATTGAGGCCAACAATGTGTATTTCGTGATTTTCCCAGACTGTCGAAATTTCGACGCCGGGCACCAGATTCAGCGCCAGTCCGCTGCGGGCAATTTCGGCGCGCGCCGCGGGAATAGCATCTGTCGTATCGTGATCGGTTATCGCCAGCGTGCCGACACGCATTTCAACGGCGCGATGAACCAGGGCTTCGGGTGTCAGCAGGCCATCAGAGGCCTGAGTATGGCTGTGTAAATCATAAATTACGGCGTAGGTGGTATCGCTCAAAGCACTTCCCATAGCAGGTTAAAGACATCCGAAACCCCTATGATAACGGCTTGGCGCGAAATTCTGAAATCAAGGGTTGACAACTCGCCATCGAACTAGTTAACTAGTACGCAAGTTCACACGAGAAAGGTATCTGAAAATGACAGCACATTTCACTCTGCACGGTTGGTGGCGCACATCCTGATTATCGGGCAGTGTCACACGTCTGCAAAATGCAAACAGATACCCAGCCCGCGACTAAGCGGGCTTTTTTTTGAACAGAATAAATGAGAACAACATAATGCAAACAGCCAAACCACACCTCGAATTGCTGACCTGCGAGGCGGTCTATCGCCACAACCCAACCGCGCTGTTTCATCAGGTCTGCGGTGCGCGTCCGGCAACGTTGCTGCTGGAATCCGCAGATATTGACAGTAAAGACGATCTTAAGAGCCTGCTGCTGGTCGACAGCGCATTGCGCATTACCGCGCTGGGTGACACTGTCACGATTAAGGCGCTCTCTGAGAACGGTGCCGCGCTGCTGCCACTGCTGGACGCTTCCCTGCCAGCGGGCATCGAGAATGAACGTCACCCGGAAGTGCGGGTACTGCATTTCCCGCCGGTCAGCCAACTGCTTGACGAAGATGCACGCCTCTGTTCTTTGTCAGTCTTCGATGCCTTCCGCCTGCTGCAAAACCTGGTCTCGGTACCAGAAGATGAACGCGAAGCAATGTTCTTTGGCGGGCTGTTTGCTTACGATCTGGTCGCCGGTTTCGAAGACCTGCCGGAAACCGAACAGGGCAACCGCTGCCCTGACTACTGCTTCTACCTGGCCGAAACCCTGCTGGTGATCGACCATCAGAAAAAATACACCCGTATTCAGGCGAGCCTGTTCACGCCATCCGTGACCGAGAAAACACGTCTTGAGCAGCGCATTGCTCAGCTGCAACAGCAAATGACCGAAGCGCCACCCGCACTGCCGGTTCAGCATGTAGAGAAGATGACCTGTGAGGTTAACCAGACCGACGATCAGTACGGTGCCGTGGTGCGTCAGATGCAAAAGGCGATTCGCGCCGGGGAAATTTTCCAGGTCGTCCCGTCCCGTCGTTTCTCACTGCCCTGCCCGTCGCCGCTGGCGGCCTATGACGTGCTCAAAAAGAGCAACCCAAGCCCGTATATGTTCTTTATGCAGGACAACGAGTTCACCCTGTTTGGTGCGTCACCGGAAAGCTCCCTGAAATACGACGCCACCAGCCGCCAGATCGAGATCTACCCGATTGCCGGTACACGTCCGCGCGGGCGTCGCGCCGATGGCTCTCTGGATCGCGATCTCGACAGCCGTATCGAACTGGAAATGCGCACCGACCACAAAGAACTCTCCGAGCACCTGATGCTGGTTGACCTGGCGCGTAACGATCTGGCCCGCATTTGTACTCCCGGCAGCCGCTATGTGGCTGACTTAACGAAAGTCGACCGTTACTCCTTCGTGATGCACCTGGTCTCCCGCGTGGTGGGTGAACTGCGCAACGACCTCGACGTGCTGCACGCCTATCGCGCCTGCATGAATATGGGCACCCTGAGCGGTGCGCCGAAAGTCCGTGCGATGCAGCTTATCGCCGCCGCCGAAGGGCGTCGTCGTGGCAGCTATGGCGGTGCGGTGGGTTATTTCACCGCGCACGGTGACCTTGATACCTGCATCGTTATCCGCTCTGCCTATGTTGAAGACGGCATTGCCACCGTCCAGGCGGGCGCCGGGGTGGTTCTTGATTCTGTTCCGCAGTCTGAAGCTGACGAAACGCGCAATAAAGCTCGCGCGGTATTGCGCGCCATCGCTACCGCACACCATGCACAGGAGATTTTCTGATGGCTGACATTCTGCTGCTCGATAATATCGACTCCTTTACCTATAACCTGGCAGATCAGCTGCGTGCGAATGGTCACAACGTCGTTATCTATCGTAACCACGTGCCGGCGCAAACCCTGATTGAGCGTCTGGCAACCATGCAAAACCCGGTGCTGATGCTCTCTCCTGGCCCCGGCGCCCCCAGTGAAGCGGGCTGTATGCCTGAACTTCTGACCCGTATGCGCGGCAAGTTGCCTATTATCGGCATCTGCCTGGGGCATCAGGCGATTGTTGAAGCCTATGGCGGATACGTCGGCCAGGCGGGTGAAATCCTGCACGGTAAAGCCTCCAGCATTGAACATGACGGTCAGGCGATGTTTGCCGGGCTGCCGAATCCGCTGCCGGTGGCGCGCTACCACTCGCTGGTCGGCAGCAACATCCCGGCAGGCCTGACCATTAACGCCTCGTTCGAAGGCATGGTGATGGCCGTACGTCACGATACCGATCGTGTCTGTGGGATGCAGTTCCATCCGGAGTCAATCCTCACCTCTCACGGCGCGCGTCTGCTGGAACAGACCCTGGACTGGGCGCTGCAGAAACTGGAACAGACCAACACCCTGCAACCTGTTCTGGAAAAATTGTATCAGGCACAGACCCTGAGCCAGCAGGAGAGCCACCAGCTCTTCTCCGCCGTGGTTCGCGGTGAACTGAAGCCTGAACAACTGGCGGCCGCGCTGGTGAGCATGAAAGTTCGCGGTGAAAGCCCGCAGGAAATTGCCGGTGCGGCAACGGCGCTGCTGGAAAATGCCGCCCCGTTCCCGCGCCCGGACTACATGTTTGCGGATATCGTCGGTACCGGTGGTGACGGCAGCAACAGCATCAATATCTCCACCGCCAGCGCCTTCGTGGCGGCTGCCTGTGGTTTGAAAGTGGCGAAGCACGGTAACCGCAGCGTCTCCAGCCGGTCGGGATCGTCGGACCTGCTGGCCGCATTCGGCATCAATCTCGAGATGAACGCCGAACGTTCGCGTGAAGCCCTGGACGACCTGGGCGTCTGCTTCCTGTTTGCGCCGAAATATCACACCGGTTTCCGCCATGCGATGCCGGTTCGCCAGCAGCTTAAAACCCGCACGCTGTTTAACGTGCTCGGCCCGCTGATCAACCCGGCCCATCCACCGCTGGCGCTGATTGGCGTCTACAGTCCGGAGCTGGTTCTGCCGATTGCAGAGACCCTGCGCGTGCTGGGTTATCAACGTGCCGCGGTGGTTCACAGTGGGGGAATGGATGAAGTGTCGCTGCATGCGCCAACGCTGGTGGCCGAACTTCGCGACGGTGAAATCCTGAGCTATCAGCTGGAGGCGAGCGACTTTGGTTTAACGCCTTACCATCAGGAAGCGCTGGCGGGCGGCACGCCTGAAGAAAACCGTGACATTCTGACGCGCTTATTACAAGGTAAAGGTGAGGTCGCCCACGAGGCCGCCGTCGCTGCCAACGTCGCGATGCTGATGCGTTTGCACGGCGAGGAAGACCTCAAAGCCAACGCACAAAAAGTTCTGAACGTACTGCGCTCAGGTGCAGCTTACGATCGCGTTACCGCACTTGCGGCAAGAGGGTAAAGAATGCAGACCGTTTTAGCGAAAATCGTTGCCGATAAGGCCATCTGGGTGGAAGCACGTAAAGCACAGCAGCCGCTGGCCAGCTTCCAGAATGACGTTGTCCCGAGCAGCCGTCGTTTCTATGATGCTCTGCAGGGCGCACGCACCGCGTTTATTCTTGAGTGCAAAAAAGCGTCCCCGTCGAAAGGCGTTATCCGTGACGATTTCGATCCGGCGCGAATTGCCGGTATCTACAAACATCATGCGTCAGCCATCTCCGTGCTGACGGATGAGAAGTATTTCCAGGGCAGCTTCGATTTCCTGCCTGTTGTCAGCGGGATCGCGCCACAACCGATCCTGTGCAAAGACTTTATTATCGACCCGTATCAGATCTGGCTGGCACGCTTTTACCAGGCCGATGCCTGCCTGCTGATGCTCTCAGTGCTGGATGACGAACAGTATCGCCAGCTCGCTGCGGTTGCGCACAGTCTGAATATGGGCGTGCTGACCGAAGTGAGCAACGAAGAGGAGCTGGAACGCGCCATTGCGCTGAAAGCCAAAGTGGTCGGCATCAACAACCGCGATCTGCGTGACCTGTCGATTGACCTGAACCGCACGCGCCAGCTGGCGCCGCGTCTGGGCTCTGGCGTCACCGTGATCAGTGAATCCGGTATTAACAGCTACGCACAGGTCCGCGAGCTGAGCCATTTCGCCAACGGTTTCCTGATTGGTTCAGCAATGATGGAACATGACGATCTCAATGCCGCGGTGCGCCGCGTACTGTTGGGTGAAAACAAAGTGTGCGGCTTGACCCGTGAAGAGGATGCCCTGGCCGCGTATGAAGCCGGTGCGATTTACGGCGGGCTGATTTTTGTCGCCTCCTCCCCTCGCGTGGTGACCGAAGCGCAGGCGCGTCAGGTGATGACGGCAGCGCCACTCAGCTATGTGGGGGTCTTTCGCAACGCGGATATCGCCGACGTGGTAGCAAAAGCCGAAGCGTTATCTCTGCATGCGGTGCAGCTTCATGGCAACGAAGATCAGGCCTATATCGATGCCCTGCGCAGCGCACTGGCACCTCAGGTGCAAATCTGGAAAGCGCAGAGCGTGGGCAACAGGTTGCCTGAGCGTAACCTGAATCATGTTGATAAATACGTACTCGATAATGGCCAGGGCGGCACGGGACAGCGTTTTGACTGGTCCCTGTTGCACGGCGAAGTGCTGGACAATGTTTTGCTGGCGGGTGGACTTAGCCCGGATAACTGCGTGGAAGCCGCCAAAGCGGGCTGCGCGGGCCTCGATTTCAATTCAGGCGTAGAGTCGCAACCGGGCATCAAAGATGCCAGTAAGCTGGCCTCGGTATTTAAAACTCTGCGTGCATATTAAGGAAGAGAAGATGACGACATTACTAAACCCCTATTTTGGTGAGTTCGGCGGGATGTACGTCCCGCAAATCCTGATGCCCGCCCTGCGCCAGCTGGAAGAAGCGTTCGTGAGCGCGCAGAAAGATCCGGCGTTTCAGGCTGAGTTTACCGACCTGCTGAAAAACTACGCTGGCCGTCCAACGGCCCTGACGAAATGCCGTAACCTGACCGAAGGCACCAAAACTACGCTGTATCTTAAGCGTGAAGATTTGCTGCACGGCGGCGCGCATAAAACCAACCAGGTGTTGGGTCAGGCGCTGCTTGCAAAACGGATGGGTAAAACCGAAATCATCGCTGAAACTGGCGCAGGCCAGCACGGGGTGGCATCAGCCCTTGCCAGCGCCCTTCTCGGTCTGAAATGCCGCATTTACATGGGCGCAAAAGACGTTGAGCGCCAGTCACCTAACGTATTCCGTATGCGTCTGATGGGCGCTGAAGTGATCCCGGTGCACAGTGGTTCCGCGACGCTGAAGGATGCGTGTAACGAAGCGCTGCGCGACTGGTCTGGCAGCTATGAAACCGCGCACTATATGCTTGGCACCGCTGCAGGCCCGCACCCGTTCCCGACGATTGTGCGTGAATTCCAGCGCATGATTGGCGAAGAGACCAAAGCGCAGATCCTGGAAAAAGAGGGGCGTCTGCCGGATGCGGTGATCGCCTGCGTTGGCGGTGGCTCTAACGCTATCGGCATGTTCGCTGATTTCATCGACGAAACCAGCGTCGGGCTGATTGGCGTTGAACCTGCAGGCCACGGAATTGAAACCGGTGAGCACGGCGCACCGTTGAAACATGGTCGCGTGGGGATCTACTTCGGTATGAAAGCACCGATGATGCAGACCGATGACGGCCAGATTGAAGAGTCATACTCTATCTCGGCAGGCCTGGATTTCCCTTCCGTTGGGCCTCAGCACGCCTTCCTGAACAGCACCGGTCGTGCAGACTACGTTTCCATTACCGATGACGAAGCCCTGGAGGCGTTTAAAACGCTCTGTCGCCACGAAGGGATCATTCCTGCCCTGGAGTCCTCTCACGCCCTGGCGCATGCGCTGAAAATGATGAAAGAGAACCCGGAAAAAGAGCAATTGCTGGTGGTTAACCTTTCCGGTCGCGGTGATAAAGACATCTTCACCGTTCACGATATTTTGAAAGCACGAGGGGAAATCTGATGGAACGCTACGATAACGCATTTGCAGCACTGAAATCTCGCCAGGAAGGCGCGTTCGTTCCCTTCGTGACGCTGGGTGATCCGGGTCCTGAGCAGTCGCTGAAAATTATCGACACCCTGATTGAGGCCGGTGCCGACGCGCTGGAGCTGGGTATTCCGTTTTCCGATCCTCTGGCCGATGGCCCGACTATCCAGAACGCAACGCTGCGGGCATTCGCGGCCGGTGTCACCCCGGGGCAATGTTTTGAGATGCTGGCCGCTATCCGCCAGAAGCACCCGACCATTCCGATTGGCCTGTTGATGTATGCCAACCTGGTCTTCAGTCGCGGTATTGATATCTTTTATGCAGAATGCGCGCGCGTGGGCGTTGACTCGGTGCTGGTGGCAGACGTACCGGTTGAAGAATCTGCGCCGTTCCGCCAGGCGGCGATGCGCCATAACGTGGCACCTATCTTCATCTGCCCGCCAAACGCCGATGATGAACTGCTGCGCCAGATTGCCTCTTATGGTCGCGGGTATACCTACCTGCTCTCCCGTGCGGGTGTAACTGGCGCGGAGAACAAAGCGGCGCTGCCTCTGCATCATCTGGTCGAGAAGCTGGCTGAATACCACGCGGCTCCTCCGCTGCAGGGCTTTGGGATTTCATCTCCCGATCAGGTCACGGCGGCAATTGACGCTAACGCAGCCGGTGCAATTTCAGGCTCCGCTATCGTTAAAATCATTGAGAAGAACGTGGACAAGCCAGAGCAAATGCTGGCTGAGCTGAAAACGTTTGTGAGCGCAATGAAAGCGGCAACGCGTAAAGCGTAACCTCTCCACCGTCTGGCTCCCCGCCAGACGGTGTTTCTGCCGATCAGTTATCCGGGTTCATCGTAAGCACTATCCGGTAGCGCGCCTTTCCCTGCCGTAACCTGTCGAGCGCCTCATTTGCCTGTTCAAAGGGCATCAGCTCTGTGACTGGCAGCGTCTGAAAGAGGTGGCTGAAACGCAGCGCGCGTTCGGTTTGCGACGGGGTGCTGACAAATGAACCTGTCAGGGTGCGTTCCGCGCCAATCATCATACCCGGCATGACCTGCAACGGTGTGCGTCCGGCACCCAACAGGATCGCTTTTCCTCTGGGGGCCAGGGCTGGCAATAACGCTGAAACCGCGTCTGCATCCGGGGCAGTGGCCACAATAATCTCGACACCGCCTTCCGCTCTCAGCCGTTCCGCCGCGTTTTCCGTCTGCGCATCGATATAGTGATGGGCGCCCAGCTGTAAAGCGTCATGCGCCTTTTCACTGCCGCGCGCAATCACGATAACCTCAAACCCCATCCTACGGGCGTACTGAATCGCCATATGGCCTAAGCCACCAATACCGAGAATAGCCACCCTGTCTCCCGCGCTGGCACCGGATTGACGCAACGCGTTAAAGGTTGCCGTACCGGCGCACAAGATCGGGGCCGCGTGAACAGAAGTGAGCGCTGAAGGAATGGCAATCAGCGCGGTATGGCGGATAACAACATACTCGGCGTAACCTCCGTCACAGCTCAGCCCCGGCGTTAGCTGATTTTCACACAGGTGAAAAAGCCCGTTACGGCAAGGCGGGCAATGCTGGCAATATCCCCCAAGACGCCCGACGCCCACGCGCTGACCGGTGTGCCAGATCCCGGGAACTGCATCTCCTTTCCGGGTAATGTGGCCCACAATTTCATGGCCCGGAATGCGCCCGGGCTGCCCCGCTTCCGGTACCTTCTCCGCATCCTGAAGATCGGCACCACAAACGCCGCATACCTCAATTTTGATCAGTACGTCCTCGGGCCCCGGCTCGGGCAACGGTCTGACGACCATTTCAAGCACGCCCGGCGAGGAAACCTGCATAGCAAGAAAAGTTTTATTCACGGTATCACCTGTGATGAGCGGTGTATTATGCGTTACGGCCAGCCATGACGCCGCCGTCAATGTCCCAGATTGCGCCGGTGACCCAGCCTGTCTTGTCAGAAAGCAGGAAGGCAACCGTTTCAGCCACATCGCCCGGCGTACCCACGCGGCCAATCGGATGGAAGCTGTCGAAGCTGTTCATCACCTCTTTTACATCGTCTTTCGGGATGAAGCCTTCATAAATTGGCGTGTGAACAACGGCCGGAGACACGGCATTGACGCGAATGCCTTTCCCGCCCAGCTCAATAGCCAGGTTTTTGGTCCATGCATGCAGGCCGGCTTTCGCCATGGAATATGCGGAAGACGGCGTGGCCCCGATGGCCTGCTGTGCCCACATAGAGCCGATATTGACGATGGAGCCTTTAATACCGGCATCAACCATATTGCGCACCACATCACGGGTGATGAAGAAGGTCGCGCGGTTGATGCTCATGTACATGTCGTAATCTGACGCTTCATGTTCAGTAAACGGTTTCGGGAAGAACACGCCAGCGGCATTGACCAGCAGGCTGATGTCTTTGTGTTCAGCATTGATGGTATTCATCACGTGCTGCATACCCTCTTCTTTCATCAGGTCAGCCACGATGATGGATACCGGCCCGTCGACCGCCAGCGCCTGACGAGCCTGCTCCGCTTTGTCCTTGCGGTTCCCCACCAGCACCACGCTGCCACCGTTTTTCAGAACCCGCTTCGCCGTTTCGAAGCCCATACCGCTTGTACCACCGACCACTAACAGCTTTTTACCGGCAAAAGATGCGTTCATCGCTAACCTCTTTTAGAACATTTGGTTGTCATTGATGAAAAGCCTCGCTCCTCATCGTGTGCATCCAGAATGCCACCCTGCATCAGGGTTGACGACTGAGAAGAAATTGCGACACAGGAAAGAAAATCTTCTTCGCTCAGGTATACTGAAAGAAAGAATAAATCGGAGTACCTGCAATGCGTTCCCTGAACAGACTTAAATGGCTACATGCTTTTGAAGCGACCGCCCGTCACGGCAGCTTTACCGGTGCAGCGCAAGAGCTTGGCGTGACGCCTGCCGCAGTAGGCCAGCTTGTTCGTTCGCTCGAAGACTGGGTAGGCCACCCGCTGCTTCGCCGTACGCGGTCGGGTAAGGAGCGCCTGACGCTGGTGGATGAGGCTCAGGATGCGCTGCAGGACATTACGCAGGGCCTGGACAAGCTGGAAAGCGGGTTAAACAAACTGCGCGGACGTCGCGCACGTTCTGTCGTGGTCGTCACCGCCTCTCAGGTATTGATGATGAACTGGCTGATGGAGAGTCTTAACCGCTTCTCAGAAACGCATGACACAATCGATCTGCGGCTTAACGTCACGGAAAAGCTGATGGACGTATCGCACGGCGAGGCGGATATCGGCATTCGCTGCGGACAGGGAGACTGGCCCGGCGTGAATAAAACCTGGCTGATGGATGAAGAGGCGGTGCTGGTCTGTAGCCCCCGCCTGGTGCCTCCGGAGAAAATTGCCTGTGGTGACTGGCTCGCCACGCAGAAGCTGATCCACGATGACACGCCGCACCCGGGCGCGAATTTTCCCTCATGGGACGACGTTCTCCGTACCGTCAATGCCCCTGGCGCGCTGGAAAGCAGGCTGCATATTAACTCCACCTCCGCGGTTATTCTCTCGGCCCTGAGCGGCCGGGGGGTGGCGATTGTGCGTCACGCGCTGGTGAAACAGCTGATTGAAACCGGGCAACTGGTTCAATTGCACCCAGACCATCGCTGGCCGTTAACATGGTCTTACTACCTGGTGACCCCGCAGCACACCGCCATGCGTGAAGAAGTAAAAATATTTCACGACTGGCTTCTTCATGACGTGGTCTCTGACAATCCATAACTCCCCCTTTTTTAAGCATCATGCGGCAAGGGTCATCGCGTACCGGCATGATGCTTCTCTCTTCAGACGTCCGACATAGTTTTTCTTTTCTGCAACGCAAGATTAACTGATTTGTTGAAGATAACCGGCTTTCTCATAATCGCCCTCAACGAACGGTAAAGCAGACCGGTACCTTATCCGGCCGCCTTGCCTTAACCCTGAGCGAAGGAGAGAACGATGGCTTATCTGCAAATCAGCCTTGATATCAGTAATGAAAACCGTGCGGCAGCCGTCGGGGTCTACCAGCAATACAAAACCCCGTTCCTGACCACCATCGACGGTGCCACCTCTAAAGAACTGCTTGTTCGTGACGAGGACGTGCAGGTCCTGCACGGATTTAAAACCGTGTCCCAGGCACAGGCGTATCTCAGCAGTCCGCTTTTCACCCAGGACGTCGTTGAAGCACTGAAACCGTATCTGAACAGCGCGCCTGAAATCCGCATTTACGACGTCCTGTAACGGGCATTTTCTGAAACCTACACGTACCGGAGCTATGAATGTTTTTAAACTGGAATGAATATCGCACCAGCCTGCTGGCCACCGTCGGGAAATTTGCCAGACTGCAGCCTGAATTTATGAAAGGCTTACAGCAGATGGATAAAGGGGCTTCTGAAAATCAGCACCTTGATCCCAAGACCCACGAACTGATTGCGCTGGCTGTTGCCGTTACCACTCGCTGTGATGGTTGCCTGGCGGTACATGTGGAAGCTGCGGTTAAGAAAGGCGCAACGCGTGAAGAGATAGCTGAAGCGCTTTCCGTTGCCATCAGTCTGAACGCCGGTGCTGCGTTAACCTACACCGCCCGGGCTCTGGATGTTTTTGACAACCTGCCAACAAAATAAACCTGTATACGGCACCGCCTGCGGTGCCGTTTAATGACTGACTATGATGTTACTGAATTCTGATTTTTCACAGCGAGCCATCATTACTCCTGATGACTACCGCTGGGTGCCCTCCCCGCAGCCCGGTGTGGATCGCGTCATGCTTGATCGCATTGGCCGCGAGCAGGCCCGCGCAACCAGCCTTGTCAGGTATGCCCCTGATTCTGTTTTTCCTGAGCACACCCACCCCGGCGGAGAAGAGATTCTGGTGCTGAGCGGTACCTTTACGGAAAACGGAACCGATTATCCGGCTGGCTGGTATCTGCGCAGCCCGGACGGCTCGTCGCATCGACCGTCCAGTCGTGACGGCACCACCCTTTTCGTTAAGCTGCGCCAGTTCGCCTCAGAAGAACAGGAACCGGTCAGGATCAATACCAACGAGGCGAGTCGCTGGCACGGCCAGCCGCACAGACTCCTTTGTCCCCTGTTCGCAAGCGTAGCGGAAACCACCCAGCTTCAGAGGATCGCACCGGGTGAACGACTCTTCTGCGCTCCGCTCGCCGGAGGAGCCGAGCTCCTGCTTCTCGAAGGTGAAATCAGCGCACCGGAAGGTCGTTACCTGAAAGGAAGCTGGCTCAGATTTCCTGAAGGCGATTTGCCGGCGCTGACGGCCGCCGCCTCTGGGGCACTTTTTTATCTTAAAACGGGACATCTCAGCCCGACCACACTGACCGGAGCGATACCATGAAAGGCAGCGTTATTATCATTGGTGCGGGTGTCAGCGGCCTGTATGCGGGCACACTGCTTGAAAAAGCGGGAGTGGATTACGTGATACTGGAAGCGAGGAAAAGAACCGGCGGTCGCGTACTTTCAGGTCAGGCGTTAGCAAACACGCCTGATGGGGTTCATGTGGACATGGGTGCGACCTGGTTCTGGCCGGAAATTCAGCCTGACTTCGCACACCTGGTTCATCAACTTGGATTAACGCCTCTCCCTCAGGGGCGACCGGGGGATATGCTTTATGAACGCCAGACGACGTCCCCTGCGCAACGTTATCCTGCCTATGTGACATCACCGGAGTCGTTCAGGCTTCAGGGTGGAATGCAGACGCTGACGAGCGCATTAACACGCCAGATCCCGGCGCAGAAGATTAAGTCAGACCATCAGGTGGTTTCTATTTCCCGTCTCGGCGAGGGTATGCAGGTCGCGACGCAGTCCGAAACGGGCGAAGGCTCACTTTTCACCGGTGAACACGTTTTCCTCGCCCTGCCTCCCGCGCTGGCAGCAAAAATGACGTTCGAGCCGGCATTGCCGGAGCAGATACTTTCACACTGGCGTAAAACGCCAACCTGGATGGCGCCTCACGCAAAATATGTCGCCCTGTACCAGGCCGACTTTTTGCAGTCACAGTATCTCTCCGGCGACGTAAGCAGCCGTGTGGGTCCGATGGTTGAAATTCACGATGTGTCAGAGCCCGATACCAGCAAAACGGCTATCTTTGGTTTTATTGGCGTACCGGCAAAATCGCGATGGACGGTGAGCGAGGCCGAACTCAAGCGACTGTGCCGGGAGCAACTGGTGCGACTCTTCGGAGAAGACGCGGCAGAGCCTGAAGCCGAGTGGATAAAAGACTGGGCCGCCGATCCGTTTACGACGACAGAATTTGACCTGCAGCAGGACGTCGGGCACGCACAGCCGCAACAGATTCCGGCGCAGGAAGAATGGGCTGATAAATTAACCGGGATTGCCAGCGAATGGTCACCGCAATTTTCGGGTTATCTGGCCGGCGCAATTGACGCTGCTGCTGAAGGCGTTGGGCACTGGTTACGCCACGTTGCCAGACCCTGAGGCCTGTATCTGCCGATAACAAACATTTTGCTTCCCGGACCGGATTAATGAAATTTATTCATTTTTCTATTCTGATAACGCCTATTAACACGCGGTTTATTTCTGTTAAGAATAGTTGCCAATGACTGCAGACGATTGCCGGCTGGCGCAACGAACTCATACAGGAAAACCCGATGAAGATAAAAATTATACTGAACGACAAGACGCTGACCGCAACGTTGAATAGCAGCCAAACCAGTCGTGACTTTATCGCACTGTTGCCCCTTACGCTGCAGCTGAAAGATTATGCCGGGGAAGAGAAAATCGGCGATCTTCCTCGCCACCTGTCCACGGCCGGCGCACCTGCGGGTACCGCGGCCGCTAAGGGTGATATCACGCTATATGCCCCGTGGGGAAATCTGGCGATTTTCTATAAAGCACACGGATATGCGTCGGGATTAATTACGCTGGGGCAATTAGACGAACCGGATGCCTTGCCCGTATCACCTGCTGAATATAATGCCCGATTTGAGCTACTGACGGATAAGTAGCCGCCCGAATATGTATTTCCGGCACAGCCGGCAAATCTCATCACAACACATTTATCCCCTTCTCTTTTTCCCGGTACCGGGTTTGCCGTTTCATTCACAACAGGAGAGTATGATGATCCGTTTCACCTCTGTAGCAGCATCACTATTGGTATTTGCAGGTATGTCCGCACACAGCGAAACCACCCCTTCAACTCAAATGACCGTGTCTGAAACGGGCAGTCGCGCGACGATTGCCGAACCCGCTGACCACTTTACCGGACGTGCTTACATTGACCCCCTCTTCTCACCTGTCGCCCCGCAAAGAGCAGGCGCCGCGTATGTCACCTTCGTGCCCGGCGCACGTTCCGACTGGCATACCCATCCGCTTGGGCAAACACTGGTGGTCACGTCCGGGACGGGCTGGGTGCAGGAGTGGGGGCAGGAGCGAAAAACCGTGCACGCCGGGGATGTCATTCAATGCCCACCAGGGGTTAAACACTGGCACGGCGCAACGGATAAAACCACGATGGTGCATATGGCCATTCAGGAATCGAATGAGCAGGGGCAAAACGTGAACTGGCTTGAAAAAGTCAGCGATGCGCAGTACCTGCAGGCGGGAGGGCATTAATGCTGAACAGAACCGCCCTGCTTATCGTTTCACTCTTATTGATTAACGGATGTGTCTCCCAGACTACTCAAAACAGGAGTTCGACAATGAAACCGGAAGACTCACGGGACGCTGTAACCCAGGTCGCGCCAGCAATGGCTGCCTATTCAGAACAGTTTATTGAAAAAGATCTCTGGAATCGCCCGGAACTGTCGCGACGCGATCGAAGCCTGGTGACGGTTGCAGCGCTGATCAGCCGCAATGATACGGCGGAACTTCCCCACTACCTCAACGTGGCGCTGGACAGCGGCGTAAAACCTGCGGAAATCTCAGAGACAATCACCCACCTGGCTTTTTACGCCGGCTGGCCGAACGCCACCTCTGCGGCGCTGATCACGCGTCAGCTGTTTGCTCAACGCCATATCGATACCGCTTCCTTGCCAGGCGGAAAGGTGAATTTCCTGCCGCTGGATGAAGAGTCGGAAAACAAGCGTGCCACGCTGGTTGAATCAAACTTTGGCAAGGTCTCGCCGGGCGTAGTGAAATACACGACCGACGCGCTATTCCAGAACCTGTGGCTCAGGCCCGGACTGGCGCCACGGGACAGAAGTCTGATCACGGTCAGCGCGTTGGTCACTGCCGGCCAGGTGGCCCAGGTTCCTTACCATCTCAACCGCGCCATGGACAATGGTTTAACCCGGACCCAGGCGTCCGAAGTCCTGACGCAACTGGCCTTTGTTGCGGGCTGGCCCAATATTTTCTCGGCGATGCCGGTCTTTAAAGAGGTGTTTGCCGGCAGGGATAATGCCTGACATTTAGCCACGCAACTGTAAACGCCAGGCACCGGATGAGGGGCCTGGCTTTGCGTTGCTGACAAACGTCTCTCTTCAGGGATGTTTGTAATGGCGTAGCGCGTCGACCACCAGCTGGAATGCTTTCGAAAGATTTCGGTTCTCGGGATAGTAAATATAATAGCCATCCCAGTAGGGGCACCAGTCGTCGAGCACGCTAATAAGCTCCCCACGGGCGATATGCTTTTCTGCGATATCACGCGGAACATGCGCCAGGCCGTACCCTTCCACTGCAGCCTGAAGGCACTGATAGATCCGGCTAAAGACCAGCTGGCCAGTGACTTTCACGTTCAGGCTTTTACCCTCTTTTTCAAATTCCCAGACGTATAAATTGCCATGCGTAGGAAACCGCAGGTTGATGCAGTTGTAATCAATCAGATCGTTAGGGTGCTGCGGCTGAGGATTGTGGGAAAAATAATCAGGTGAGCCGACCACGGCAAAACGGACATCCGGGCCAATACGCACGGAAATCATGCCGTTGGAGATCTGTTCCCCCAGACGGGTTCCTGCATCAAACCGCCCGGAAACAATATCCGTCAAGGCATAGTCATCAATCAGCTCCAGACTAATGTCAGGATATTCTTTAAGCAGCGGTTCTAGCTTCGGCCAGATAACAGACCCGATAGCATAATCTGACGTTGATATGCGCACCGTACCCGCGGGTTTGCTGTTGAGATCTTTCAAGGACTGCAAACGACCCTGAATACCATCGATGTAAGGCCCCAGGTCATCCAGCATGGACTGACCAATATCGGTTAACGCAATACTGCGCGTGGTGCGAGTCAGCAGTTTCATCCCCAGCCGAGATTCGAGGGTACGCATAGTATGGCTCAGGGCTGACTGCGATACGCCTAATTGGGCCGCAGCTTTGGTGAAGCTTTTTTCGCGCGCAACGGCAATAAAAGCCATTAAGTCATTAAGATTTTCTCGTGCCAATCTGGGCCTCTGATATCCGGAAAAAAGGGGTGGCTGATTCATCCCAATACACTGTCTCTTCAGACGAAAAGCGTTCTGGCGGTATGGCGTTCATTATAAATGACGGCCGCCTGCGCTGTACGAGAAACAGTCTATCTAATTTATGAAAATTCCTCATTACTGCATTTTGATTTAGTCAGTTTTAACAACATCACATTTCCCGCAGAATACTTTTACACAACGTGAGACGTCTTCATTGCACGTGATTCCACGATAAGAGGTATCAAATGGTTAAGTATGATTTTAGTGGCAAGGTGGCGCTGGTCACCGGCGCGGCTTCCGGTATGGGGCTCGCGACCGTCAGGGCATTTTGCGAATCTGGCGCAACGGTGGTGATGGCAGATATTCGCGAGGATGCGTTATCTCGCGAAGCGGATGCGCTACTGGCCGAAGGGTATACCGTTAAACCCGTCGTCTGCGACGTGACTGACGAAGAGCAGGTCAGACGCATGATCGAGAATGCAGTACAGGCGTTTGGTCAGCTCGACGCCGCCTATAACAACGCCGGTATTCAGAGCCCCATTGCAGAAACCGCAGATGCCAGCGGCGAAGAGTTTGATCGCGTCAACGCGATTAACCTGCGGGGTATCTGGAACTGCATGAAATATGAGCTGCAACAAATGCGCCGTCAGAAAAGTGGCGCTATCGTTAACTGTTCGTCTCTGGGCGGGCTGGTCGGCATTGCCGGGCGCGGCGTTTATCATGCGACAAAGCATGGCGTCCTCGGGCTGACCAAAAGCGCAGCACTGGAATATGCCGCGCGTGGAATACAGATCAACGCCGTTTGTCCCGGCATTATCCGCACGCCAATGGTCGAAAATATGCTGAACAGCGAGCCTGACGCAATGGCCGAGCTCATGAAGCTGCAGCCAATTGGTCGCCTGGGCGAGCCCGAAGAGATCGCGCGCGCCGTCTTATGGTTGTGCAGTTCCGATGCCAGCTTCGTCACCGGACAGGCTCTGGCAATTGATGGCGGTTATACGGTTCAGTAATCAGATGTCATTCTGGTTTATTCCCGACAGGGTGTAGACCAGCGTATTCAGCGATTTGAAAGAATAAAGACGATTACCACGGGTTCGTCGTGGTTCTGTTTATACTTTTGAATGGTGTCTATACAGGGTGGAGGGACTCTTCAGTGGAATATACAGTATTAAGCAACAACCTCAGAATGCCGATGGCGGGTTTTGGTGTTTTTCAGGTCACCGATAAAGAAGAATGTAAACAGTCAGTGCTGAGCGCCATTCGTACAGGCTATCGCCTCATTGATACCGCAGCAGTGTACGGCAATGAAGACGCCGTGGGCGATGCCGTTCGTGAAGCCATCGCTGAAGGTCTGTGTACCCGCGAGGAGTTATTTATTACCTCTAAGCTGTGGGTGCAGGACATGGCAAGCTACGAGACCGCCAAAGCCGGTATTGAGGCCTCGTTAAAAAAATCGGGATTAGACTATTTCGATCTCTACTTATTGCATCAGGCAATGCGCGATTATTTCAGCGCGTGGCGGGCTTTGGAAGATGCGTATGATGCCGGAAAGCTAAAAGCGATTGGCGTGTCTAATTTCTACGCCCACGTGCTCACCAACTTCTGTGAAACGGTCAGAATTAAGCCCATGGTAAATCAGGTGGAATTACACCCTTACTTTGCGCAATCTGACGCGCTTGAGACCATGAAATATTACAACGTTCAGCCAGAAGCCTGGGCACCACTTGGCGGCGGAAGGCACAAACCGTACGAAAATGAAATGCTCAAGGGGATTGCCGAAGCGCATCAAAAAACCATCGCTCAGATCATTCTGCGCTGGAATGTGCAACGTGGCGTTACCGTCATTCCTAAATCTACGCATCAGAACCGGATTGAGGAGAACCTGGCTATCTGGGATTTCTCCCTGAGCGATGCCGAAATGGCGCAAATCAGTTCGCTCGACTTAGGCTATGTTGGCGATGCGGTTAAACACTTTAACCCTGAGTTTGTTCGCGGGTGTCTGGGTGTAAAAATCCACGACTAAGCGCGACGCGGCGTGCCACCCTCTTCCACTTCTGCAGAGAATGTAACGCCCCTCTCCCTGCTTCGGTACCGAACAGGGAGAGAATATATGTTTTAGCGATCCAAATGCTGAAGGTGGGCATCGTCTGCTTTTATTGCCTGGAACGGTTCTGGAAATAAAGTTACCGACCGTAACAAAATAGGTCTGTGCGACTTAGGATTCAGGTCGTGGACTTGTCTGTACCGGATATGCCATTATATGATTTGGTTAAATCTTTGTATTTATCTTTTGAATAAGGTTAATACAAAATGGCATACTTATTCAGGCGATAAGCGATGGTGTACTTGGATTATTTATTAACATTTATAGAAAGCAATCCGGCTCTGTCCATTGGATTTAATCTTA
This sequence comes from Enterobacter sp. BNK-18, assembly GCF_047456135.1. NCBI lineage: Bacteria > Pseudomonadati > Pseudomonadota > Gammaproteobacteria > Enterobacterales > Enterobacteriaceae > Enterobacter > Enterobacter sp. BNK-18. Next base: position 1,694,829 of record NZ_CP179899.1, read on the forward strand.
TTCTGTTGGTCATCTCAGGTTTCTTTGCGCACCTGATGTGCAAATTCCTGCTCATAAAAATCGTTCGTAAGGTCTTCTTTGCCAGCCATAAACAGGATGTCCCGCTGGAAAAAGATCGTCGCATAGCCGAAAAGCTGTCGAATTTCATTCCGGTTATTATCGTTTATTACGTCCTGCAGTTTATGCCCAATATGCCTGCATCGCTGGTGACGGCAATAAATACCATTTGTGGGATTTTATTCTTTATTTTTCTATCGGTTTTCTTCAATGAGATGTTGGATATTGTCAACAGCTCATATTTACGCAAGACGAAGCGTAAAAATCACTCTATCAAAGGCTATATCCAGATAGGGAAAATATTTATTCACGTCATTGCCGCGATCATGATCCTTGCCGTCATGTCGAATAAATCCCCCGCGATTATTATTTCCAGCCTCGGGGCCGTGGCGGCCGTGCTGATGTTAGTCTTTCAGCATACCCTGCTTTCGCTCGTTGCCAATATCCAGCTTTCGTCAAATGACGTCCTGCAGTTGGGGGACTGGATTGAAATGCCCGATAAAAACCTGAGTGGCGAAGTGACCGACATTGCGCTGCACACCATTACTATCCGTAACTGGGATAACACGATCTCGCGTATCCCGACCAAAAACTTTCTGACCGAAACGTATACCAACTGGCAGGCCATGTTTTCGTCAGGCGCGCGCCGGATTATGCGCAGCACCACGATCGATCAGCACTCCGTTACATTTCTCACGCAGGAAACGCTGGCCCCGATGCTGGCCCTGCGCGGCACGAATGAACCGCTGGCAAAACTCATCGACGGGCGTGATCCCCTGGGCGTACCGGACAGTTGGTTTATGGATAATGGCCTGACAAATTTAACGCTCTTTCGGCACTACCTGATGGCCTGGCTCGCCGATCGGCCTGATATTATCAAAGATATGTATATTGTGGTGAGAACGCTGAAGCCTACGCCGTCGGGTATTCCCCTGGAAATTTATTGCTTTACCTCTTCCGTACTGTGGATGGAGTATGAAAATACTCAGTCAGCGATATTTGAATACATCACCGCTGTCGCCGGTCAATTCTCGCTCCGCTTATATCAGTATCCGGCAGGACATGATTTCTGGCGTTTATCACAGGAACACAGCCTTCGGGACCGCACCCCACCTCCGGGTGAAGGTTAAGCTTTTTTGAAAACAGGCCGGTAAAACGGAATAATAGACAGCCTATCACCATCCTGAAGCCATAAAAAAACCCGCACTCGGCGGGTTTTTTTATTATCGGTGAAGCTTAACTGCTCAGACTCGCGTCTTCATCGCTATCGTAAGGCTCACCGACAATGTGCGCGACTTACAGCGGAGAAACGTTACCCGCTGCTGGGCCTTTAGCGCCATTTTCAATGGTGAAGGACACTTTCTGGCCTTCATCAAGAGATTTGTAGCTGTCGCTCTGAATAGCAGAGAAGTGTACGAATACATCTTTGCTGCCGTCGTCAGGAGTGATAAAGCCAAAACCTTTATCAGAGTTAAACCATTTTACTAAACCAGTCATTTTATTAGACATAGATAATTCCTTATTTTTTGAGCCACTAAGCGCGGCGATGATGGCCTGTATTTAGAGAGTAACTTATTTGGCACTTAGGAGGAGGCTCACGAAGAAGAGTATCTATTGATAACACCTGAACTGAGGACTGCTTTACTAAACTGCTTTAATAAGGTCTGTATTCCAAACCGATGACGCTATTTAGGCACAGAAAAATATTTTAAGCAAAGTTTTTATTTTTTATTATAACCACTTAAACACCCGGACGGCTGAATGGCTATGGAAATTAAGGCGCTGGAACAGCGTATTCACGCCCTGTTTAGCTAAAGCATACCGCCCCTTTTGAGGGTGGATACCCGTCTGACGATGGGTCATCGTATGCGCGTGACTGCTCAACCAGAGGCTGATCTCGTCTGGCATGGGATTACATCGCGCAGGCGACTTTCCACCTGGATTTCTGATGCAAGGCTGAAGTCTGAGGTGGAAAGCTAATGCGCCCGCGCTAAGTAGCTCAAAATGCTTAAAATTCATGCCTATAGCGCACAAAGTGAAATAGATTTTCGTTCGAAGCCACTTATCATAGGTGTTTTGAATGAAAGTGGTGGTGTTAATGTCTGTGCTCAAAAGCTTTTTCTTCTTTCTCTTCGCGTCAGCAGCCTGCACTGTGCCCGTGCTTTGCCTGTGGGCGGATATCTATTTATTTAATCTGGATATACCGGAGATATCGCTGACCGAAATTGTGCAGGAAACAGTTTTAGGGGGCATCGTATTTATACACTTCCTGCTGGCGAAGAAATGGGCATTCATGCGCTATTGCAACATCCTGATTGGCGGCTTTTTCCTCTCCATGCTGATTCGAGAACTGGATGCATTTTTCGATCTTCTGGCTCACGGAAGCTGGGTATGGTTTGCACTGCTTTCCGCCGTTTGCGCTTTGCTTTATCCCGTTATCCATTATCGTCTTACCCTTACGCAACTGGCAAACTATACCCGTACCCCGTGGTACGGCGTGATGCTCAGTGGTCTGTTGGCAGTCCTGGTCTTCTCCCGGCTGTTTGGAATGCACGGATTATGGTACGCAATACTTGATCAAAGCTACGTCAGGGTGGTCAAAAATGTCGTGGAGGAAGGCAGCGAGTCATTCGGGTATATGCTCTGCCTTATAGCATCTGTAGGGTACTACTGCTCTTTCCGGTCGCTCCCCCACCAGAAATGATTCTGGTATTCGGAGGAGGGATAAACACTACTGGTAAACGAAGCACCGGGGTGTAAAACCGGAAACCTCGATGTTGGCTATGCAAGCTTTGCCAGCGCCTCGCTGATGCTTTTTGCTCCGCCGTAAAGATCGTGGCCGCTAATAATGTGCTCAGTGCTGTCAACCGTAACCAACAGCAGTGGAACCCCTCTGAAACCTTTTTGATTCATAAGACGCTTTACGTCAGCGATCCTGTCGTCTGTCAGGCTGCGAAGCCCGTCATCGGCATCAAGCCGCCCGACAAAGTCGTTAAGGTCAAGGTGATTTTCCCGAGCCCAGGCAATGCCGATCTCTTCCACTACGTTACTTTGCGCGGTATCACGCCCCAGTACATAGCGGGCATGTTGCAGTGCACGAAGCAGCCCTGCTTCTGCCGCCGGGCTGATTTCATGGAAAGCCGTGAGTGCCCGGTTCATAAACGTAGAATCAAAGCGCGCACCTGAGTTCAGGAGCTGGTGATAACGCTCACTGAATGGCTGGCCGGTCAGCGAAGCAATCCGCTGATCGTTTGTCCACGCATATTCTGCCCATTGGGGGGTGATGTCCCTGGCTCCCTCATCACAAAATAGACCACTGGGCATTAACGTGAGTTTTTCGCTGTAATGTTGCGCCAGGTAGTTCAGGGCAGGCGAGCTGGCATAGCACCAGCCGCAAAGTGGGTCAAAAAAATACTGTAGATTGTCAATGCGCATGCGGTATCCCCTGGTAAGCATCAGCACTCATCATAATGAGATTCCTCAATGCGAAAAACAGCCCTCCAGTAAATTCAGTGTTTCATGGAGCGGACGAATGGACAGAATGTCCCTGCCCGCCTCTCAATCAGGATAGGTCATCGGCGTCCGGTTTTTGCGCACGGTGGATCTTGTCACGGATCTTATCAACTGATGCTTTGATGTCAGCAATGATGTCGGCGTCCATCCCAAGGGTATCCACAATACAGCGCGTGATAGTGCTGGTCTCGCTTTTCAGCGCCTCACCCTTCTCCGTTAGGTGGATAAGCACTTCGCGCTCATCCTTCGGATTGCGTGTCCGGGTGATCAACCCCGCAGTCTCCAGCCGCTTCAGTAAAGGGGTCAGCGTGCTGGACTCAAGAAAAAGAATTCCACTCAGTTCCTTCACTGTTCGCCCATCCTGATTCCACAAGGTGACCATCACCAGATACTGGGGATAGGTCAGGCCAAGCTTATCGAGCATGGGACGATAGAGCTGGGTAAAAGCATGTCCCGCTGAGTAAAGAGAGAAACAGAGCATACCGTGCACATCGGGCAGGGAATCCTCGGAAGTAGTGTGTTTAGTCATATGTCCTCCAGTCCCCCTAAAATAATTTGCATACGATTTAATTGCAAGCGATTGACAAAGGCAAAAAGGGCTGCCATATTCATTTGCACACAAACAAGTCGCACACAAACTAATAGCGCAACACATGACAGGAGAACGAAATGACAACTTTCACCACCACAGACGGAACAGGCATTTTCTACAAAGACTGGGGTTCAGGTCAGCCTATCCTCTTCGCTCATGGATGGCCGTTATCGTCTGATGCCTGGGATCAGCAGATGCTGTTTTTCAGCCAGAAGGGTTTCCGGGTCATCGCACACGACCGTCGCAGCCACGGGCGTTCGGACCAGACTTTCCACGGCAACAATATGGATCAGTATGCGGACGATCTCGCTGAGCTGATTGAGGCGCTGGATCTGAAGGATCTGATTTTAGTGGGTCACTCAACAGGGGGCGGCGAAGTTGCACATTATATCGGTCGTCATGGTACCTCACGTGTGGCTAAAGTCGTTCTGGTCGGCGCTGTCCCTCCTCTGATGCTCCGGACGGATGCCAATCCTGACGGCACCCCGATGGAGGTGTTTGATGCCATCCGCGAAGGCACGGCCAAAAACCGCTCACAGTTTTACTTCGACCTGACGGTTCCGTTCTATGGCTTCAACCGTGACCATGTCCCCACCAATGACGGGTTGCGGGAAAACTTCCGCAGAATCGGCCTGCAGGGCGGTATTAAGGGGCAATATGACTGCATCCATGAGTTCTCTGAAGTCGATTACACACACGACCTGCAACAGATTGATCGCCCTACCCTGATTATTCATGGCGACGACGACCAGATTGTCCCCATTAAGGCATCTGCACACCGCGCCGCTGAGATCGTCGCGAATGCGACGCTGACGATATATGCCGGCGGTTCACATGGACTGGCGGAGACAGAAGCCGATCGCTTTAACGCTGACGTACTGGCCTTTATTCGCAACTAACAAGGTGGCCTGTTCCAGACAGGCCGCAACCATCATATGCATAGCCTTTAAACTGAATTGAAAAGAGGAACGATCATGTCCAAATTTGCTGCCTCCCTTGCCGTTGCCACCGTTTTGCTGTCTGCCAGCGCTATCGCAGAAACCGCTAAGCCGACTGTTGTCCTGGTTCATGGTGCCTTTGCCGACTCTTCTAGCTGGAATGGCGTTACCCAAATCCTGCAAAAGGACGGGTATAACGTCGTCGCTGCGGCGAATCCGCTGCGCAGTGTTTCGACTGATGCGGCTTACGTCTCTTCCGTGGTGAACAATATTAAGGGGCCGGTCGTCCTTGTCGGCCATTCCTATGGTGGCCAGGTCATTACGAACGCGGCCCGTGATACAAACAATGTGAAATCGCTGGTGTATGTCGCCGCATTTGCTCCGGATGCCGGTGAAGCGGCGGCCGACCTGGCCGGAAAATTCCCTGGCGGCACGCTTGGCCAGGCGCTCGCCGCACCGGTGAAGCTGGCTGATGGTAGCGTCGATCTCTCCATCGACCAGGCGAAGTTCCACCAGCAATTCGCACATGACGTTTCAGCTAAAGAGGCGGCGCTGATGGCCGCAGGGCAAAGACCGATTACCGAAGCGGCTTTAACTGAAAAGTCAGGGGCACCTGCCTGGAAAAAACTGCCCTCTTACTTTATTTACGGTGACGGCGACAAGAATATCCCCGCCCAGGGTTTGCGATTCATGGCTGAACGCGCGGGCTCAAAACACACCGTGGTGATCAAGGGCGCATCCCATGTCGTGATGGTTTCTCATCCGCAGGACGTTGCCACACTTATTGAGGAAGCGGCGAAGTAAACATCGCTCTCCCCCCTGAACGCCATCCCTCGTCTGAGGGATGGCCGTATATGTAATGCCTCTTATGTTCCTGCCGGTATCCGTGAAAATGACATCAGCGGTATTCTTAATAATCCCAGGGACCCGGAATGCAACGGAACGTATCGCCGTCGACAGCAACATGGCAGACAGACGGGAATGAGAGATGAGTAGCGATCAATGACTCCCTGTTATCTGCCAGTTCCTGCAACAGACGAATGCGAATCTGTGCCGCTTCTTCGGGATAATGGTCGAAACCATTGAACCAGTCAGGATGTTCAAACCCAACCTGGAAAATAGCATCGCCGGCAAAGGTGAGTCGTTCCCCCTCAGAGGCCAGCCTTACCACGCTGTGTCCGGGAGTATGCCCGCCTGTACGAACAACACGCACGCCGGGTGCAACCTCGTATTCATCTTCGAATGTATGCAGTTGAGTCTGGTACGCTTGCAAAAATTGGGTAGCGGTTTGGCGCAGCGCTTCCGGGAAACCAGGCGGCATGGAAACCTGTGAAAAATCGGGGTCACGCCAAAATTCCACCTCAGCAGCAGCGACATGAATGCGAAGATCTGACCGCATGCGCGCTTTCACACCCTCAATAAGCAGCCCACCAACGTGATCCATATGCAGATGCGTGATAATCACATCCGTGACGCTGGCAAGATCTATCCCCGCTGACGCCAGGCGGTTAACCGTTCGCCCGGCGCGGGGTAAATCAGGGAAAGCCTCCCCCATCCCTGCATCAACCAGGATCGTCCGGTCACCGCTATGCACGAGAACCACATTTAATGCCCAGTCGAGAAAATCGGCAGGCAGAAACTTATCTTCAAACCAGTGGGTACGTTCGGAGGCCTCCGCGTTATGACCCAACATGGGTCCAGGTAATGACAACACGCCGTCACTGATCACCAGAACATCAATCTTACCGACCTGTAGTGCATAACGTGATGGCACCTTTTCATAAACGGCTTCCACATGCGAGGTACCATTAACAGGTGCTAACGACGCTGCATCATTCTTAGATATCGCCATATTTCCTCCGGACAACATAATTAATCGATTTAAGGGTATACACACCGTAGAAATGACTTTTTCCCCTCTGTTATTTCCCATCATCAAAAATAAACATACAGACAGAACACAATGAAACAGGGTTAAAACATCGCTATACTCTTAGGATGCCCACTGTTATTAACAGGTATACTCATGAAAAATCATGACATTCCTCTTGACGATGCCGTTCATAAAATGGCTCAGGTATTAAAGAACCGACCTGAATTAGGCATAGACAGTGGAGATGCGCTGCAAATTCGCTGTTATCACTGGCCGCATGGGCCATTGCATGAAACTATCCCGCCACTCGATCAACATGTGATTATTGCTCACGTTGGACATATGCAGCGTGTTGAGCGAAAAACAGAAAATAAAATCGTTAAAAACACGATCCGGAAAGGCGCCATCACGACAATTCCTCAGGGAAGTACATCTCGCTGGGATATTGCTGGTCTTGTAGATGTTATGCATTTATATATTCCTGATAATATTTTCGCCGATCTTCTGAATCAAATGGAGATACCCACTGCTGAGTTACTCTTACGCACAGCGCATTTTGATGAGACGGCATCAAAAATTACGCTGGCCGTTGCGGAAATCATTTCGGACAATAACAAAATTAACCAACTGCTCTGCGAGCACTTAACACTGTCATTAATATTACAGTTAATAAAAAACCACTCCAACACGCTGACAGCCGCAGGCCAGTCGCAAGGAGTATTGTCTTCGCGCGCATTAAAAATGGCGCTGGAAAAACTGGATAACAGCCCGATAGGTGATGTCACGATTAAATCACTGGCTCTTGAACTGGGAGTTTCCTCAGCTCATTTCTGCCGTGCCTTTAAAAACAGTACCGGCTTAACCCCGTACGGGTGGCTTAAGCAGCGCGTAATGGAACGCGCTTTCCACGAGTTACAACACACCGATAAACTGATTACAGAAATTGCCATTGAAAGCGGCTATGGCTCGCAAAATGCATTTACCCAGGCCTTCAGAAAAATAACAGGCTTGACCCCCGGTCAATGGCGTGAAAAAAAGAACACGCGTTGATGCTGCCTGCCGCCAGGCAGCATCAACAGAGATGGCCTGTTACGGAACAATAATGTAATCAGGGTTAGCAACAGAAAACATTTTCTCTCTGTCGGGTTCTGGCGGATAAATCCACTGAGTATTAATTTCCTGCTTTATTTTTTTCGCTTCCATGCCCTGGTACATAACCTGATGATCCCAGCCTTCCGTGTAGACCGCCCCCCATTTGCCCAGATCAAGACAGGTAACATATTTTGGCTGGCTGTAAGAATGCAGCGGTAATCCCAGTATTTCTGCTGCCGCGTTATGACCGGCGACGCGCCCCAGGCTCATCGCATGCTGGCAGGACATGACGTTATAATTACCTTCATCATCCGTAGGGACTTTTACGGTATCGCCGGTAACGAAGATACCCCTGGCGGCAGGTGCCCGCAGATACGCATCCCCAATAACACGGCCCAGATTATCGTGGTCGCCCGGGATGAGCCCGGCTAACGCGCTGGCCCGCATTCCCGCCGTCCATATCACCGTTTTGCTGGGGATAAATTCATCGTCCGAAAGCATCACCCCCTCAGCGTTGATTGCGCGCACTCTGACGCCCGTTCGTACAGTCACGCCATTACTGACCAGCGCCTGATTGATGATCTCACAGGCATCCTCGCCCATCGCCTGACCAATTTTGTTCGAACTGTCCACAATAATAACCTGCAAATGGCGCTCCGAACCCAAGAGGTCTCTGAGGCGTTCCGGCATTTCAGTGGCGGTCTCAAGCCCGGTCAGGCCCCCACCGGCGGCGACAACAGTATTTCGTGCGGCAGAATCAGGCTCTGAAGCTAACGACATGAGGTGTTGCTCCAGTTCATGAGCAGCATTCAATGAGTTCACGTCAAAACTGTATTCCGTGATCCCCGGCAGTTCAGGGTGAAATGCCTGGCTTCCGGTGGCCAGCACAAAACTGTCAAAATTAACTGAGGTTTCGCCACTCTCTTTTTTTACCGAGATAGTTTTATTTTCTGCATCAATATCGGTGACATAACCGGCAATATAGTGCACACCCGCAGCCTCAAGAACACGCAGAATAGAGGGTGCCATATTTTCCAGTACGGCTTCATACAATCTTGGACGAATGGTTAATGCGGGTTCCGGAGAAACCAAAAAAATCTCAATCCGATCATTTGCCTTTTCCATATGAACCAGCCTTGCTGCTGAAATGGCGGCCCACATACCTGCAAAACCCGAACCGGCAATAATAATACGTTTTTTCATAGCGATACCTGTTAACAGCGGATGATGAAAATGTCGTTACCGCACCAAGAGTAGTGAAAGTCAAACCTGCCTGCTCTAGCAAAATTGATGTGCTTTAATCAAATTTGATGTTTTTTTATCAGCGCTGCGCGCGCCGCTAAATTTGCCCCATCCCGCCATCGACAGACAGGTCGATACCCGAAATAAAACTGCTTTCATCCGATGCAAGAAACAGCGCTGCCGCGGCCACCTCGTCAGGTTTGCCTAAACGACCTAACGGAATACGACTTGCGATGCTGGCGTCAAAAATCTCGCGATCGCTCAGGGAAACGCCCATTTTACTGATAATCGGTGTGGCGACGGGTCCTGGGCTCAGGCAATTCACGCGGATCCCACGGCCTTTAAGGTCGGTCGTCCAGCTGCGGGCAAAAGATCGCAGCGCGGCTTTTGAGGCGGCATAGATAGTGTGTCCATCGAACCCTTTATAATGCGCAATGGAGGACGTTAATATTATCGAGCCACCGTCGGACATTAACGGGAGGGCCTGTTGCACGGCGAAAAACGTCCCTTTTACGTTGATATCAAACTGAGTATTAAAATCATCTTCGGAGGAAGCCGGGAAATCGGAAAGCACAATAACACCGGCATTTGCAAACATCACATCCAGCTTGCCGTATTTTTCGTTAATAATGCGAAAGAGGTTTTCATGGCTTCGTATGTCACTGTTATCGTGTTGTATTGACAGTGCATTATCGTCACCGAGTTCATTCATCGCCTGCTGCAGGGTTTCTGCATTCCTGCCAGTGATAATCACCTTTGCACCTTCTTCAATAAACCGTTTGGCCGTGGCCAGTCCGATACCGCTACTGCCTCCGGTAATTAACGCGACTTTATTGTCTAACTGTTTCATGATGATATTTCCTGTTATTACTGCTCAGACAGCGCGATCACTCGTAGGCGTGAATACGCGTGGCAAGTGTATTTCTGCGTTCATTAAGTAATTCGATAAGCGTGTCCAGTGCCCGAAGTTTTTCTCTGTGCTGGGCCAGACACTGGATAAAACGCGCATCATCCATGTCGCTTACCTGAGAAAACTTTTCCAGCTCTGCAATCTGTCGGGTACTGAACCCACATTTTAAAAGCGAGATTATCCATCTCACTTTCTCGACGTCTTTCGCGTCGTAATTCCGATAACCGTTGTCCAACCGCTGAGAAACAATCAGTCCTTTAGCTTCATAATGTCTGAGCACTCGGGTGCTGACGCCAGTGAGCGCCGCCAGTTCAGATGGTCGCATACCTTTCTCCTCGTCATAGATGCACTCTACAACATTGACACTAGTGTCAATGTAAAGAGCATAGCGTTAGCTGGAATGTAAGCAGATATTTCCTGAGACAGGCAAAATTAACTCCGCCAACGAAGATTGCAGCAATCTTGATTTTGCCTTGACCGTTTATTGATTAACGGTCGGGATAATCAGCCTGTTCAGACAGAACTGCCCGGCGCTGACAGCGCCCTCTGATGAGATTGCAAGGAGAAACAATAATGGGCTTCAGACATTCGCTTTTTGGATGGGAACGTTCAAACTTCACGCATTACCAGGCGGCTTATTATAAGTACGGCGGCAGTGTTAATACTCACCCCGACATTATCAATTTCTTTATGCAGAAGAAGGAAAAAGATTTCGCATTCTGGCATTACCGACGCGATGGCGAGGTCACCGCAGCGTACTGTATGGCTGATGTCAATATTAAGGGCTTAATGAACACGGTTGCCGCGGTACTACCGGTGATGCAAGCGCAAAAGTCAGGGCATATCATCAATACGTCCTCGATTGCGGGCAGAAAAACGTTCGCTGGACTCGGGGTATATTGCGCGACGAAACATGCGGTAGCCGCATTTTCAGATGTATTACGCATGGAGCTATCGTCTCAATACAATATTCGCGTAACCTCACTTCAGCCAGGCGCGGTTGAAAGTGAATTATTCGAGCACATTACTGACGAAAACTACCGTGCACAGATGGAAAACCTGAAGGAACACATGACGTTCCTGAAGTCAGAGGATATTGCTGATTCCATCCTTTATGTGCTGCGCGCGCCGGATCATGTCGACGTGGCAGAATTGTTCATCATGCCCACAGAGCAGCAGTGGTAAGTTTGCCATGCGGGCCAAACCGGTTGTCTGGCCCGCGTTATGACGTTTTCAATACACATACAATTTTCACCCTGCACTCTGTGACACGACAAAAAAAGCTGCCTTACAGGCAGCTTTCGTGGTGCATATGCGTTAGCCAGTTCAGTTCGCAGACGCGGTAGGTCGAATCGTGATTTCTGTTGTATCAACATTTTCAGGTGCTTCAATCACTTGCCGAACAGCGCGGGCAATATCAGCCGGCTGGAGTGCAATGGAACGGTATACCTCCATTGCCGCCTGCGTTTCCGGATGAGTAATGGTCGAGGCAAGTTCGCTTTCCACCACACCGGGGTTGACGCAGGTGACTCGGATGCTGGCGCTTTCCTGTCGCAAGCCATCTGAAATCGCCCGAACGGCGAACTTTGTGGCGCAATAGACGGCGGCTGTCGGCACCACAGAGAGCGCGCCGATAGAGCCAATATTGATTATCTGACCGGAGCCCTGCGCTTCCATGGTGGGAAGCACGGCGCCAATCCCCCATAGTACGCCCTTGATATTCACATCAATGGTACGTTCCCATTCATCATATTTACCCGCTGCCAGCGGAGAAAGGGGCATTATTCCCGCGTTGTTGATCAGAACATCAATACGCCCCCACGTAGTCAATGCCGCCTGCACGAAATCAGACATCGACTGGCGATTTGTGACATCCAGCTCGCAGGCTTCAGCATACCCGCCTGTACTGCGGATTTCTGCAGCGATAGCTTCAATACGATCTTTCCTGCGTGCCCCAAGTAATAACTTCGCGCCTGCATTGCCAAGCTCTCGTGCAATACCCTCTCCGATACCGCTGGATGCACCGGTGATCAAGATGACTTTATCCATGATTTATTCCTTCAGTTGAGTTCAGAGGGATAATAGAACGCGGGTATTGTTTCGTGTATCCTGCCACTGGTGTACGCACTGGTTAGCAAACCTAAACAATGAAAATTGACCTTAATCTTTTACCTCTGTTTCTGGCTGTCGCGGAGGAACATAGCTTCAGCGCTGCCGCCGAACGTCTTGGCGTGACGCGATCGGCGGTCAGCCAGGGGATCAGACGCCTGGAGGATACGTTCGGGACCCTGCTTGTCATGCGCACCACGCGTTCGGTAAACCTGACTGAAGCGGGAGAACGGCTGCGAAAATCGTTGTCCATACCGCTATCAACGATTGACGCGGCGTGCGAAGACGTTCTCTCTGACAACGGGCCGCGAGGGCATCTGAAAATTGCTGTCACCTCAATTGCAGAAGAATTTCTTTCAGGCCCTCTGCTCGCGTCATTTGCAGCCGCTAACCCTGCCGTCACCATCGATATCGTCGTGTCGGATGACGAATTTGATATCGTGGCAGCGGGCTTTGATGCCGGCGTAAGGCTCGGTGACGTGATCGAAAAAGACATGATTGCTGTCCCTCTGACGGGACAGCAACGGGAAGTGGTGGTGGCATCACCAACTTATCTGGCCGCCCACAGCGCACCGCGCCATCCGCGAGAGCTTATCCGCCATCGCTGTATCGGCTGGCGCCCATCGCCAGACGTCGCGCCCTATCGCTGGGAATTTGAGGAAGCGGGAATACCTTTCGACGTGGCGGTTGAACCGCATATCACCACCAACGATCTCCGTCTCATGCTCAGGCTCGCGCTTGCGGGGGGAGGAATTACCTTTGCAACCTATGAAACATTCAGGCCATTTATTGAAAAAGGACAGCTTGTTTCATTACTGGATGATTTTCTTCCGCCTTTTCCTGGGTTTTATCTGTACTTCCCGCAACGTCGAAATATGGCCCCCAAGCTGCGGGCTCTGATTGAACACGTCAGGCAGTGGGGGAAGACGTCACTGCAGTAGTTTCAAACCCGCGCAGAATATTTAGCTGCCGGAGAGTTGCCGCGCCGTAGCAGCGAATGACGCATGCTCGACTGGGCAAGCCATTAACCGGGGTGTACCTCAGGCAGGCAAGAAATTTTGTTCAACCGTTTATTTAACAGCCTCATATTCGAGTTTGAGAACTATGGCTGCCCTTTTGTTACCGAGCGCGTAAGGCTTGTGCGAAGTTCGTTTTCAAGGAAAGCGACACATGCTCGTGTTTCAGCGGAGATGATATTAGCCGGGGGATAAAGTAGATATGCAGGGAATGAAGGAACAAGGTAGTCGGGTAACACAGGTACGAGATGCCCGTCGGCAATCTCCTGTCGGCAAACCGGAGACTGCAATACCCCGATTGCCTTTCCTGCCAGAAGTACAGTACGTAACGGCCGCCAGTGGCTGGAAGTGAATGTTATTCTCACAGGGACGGTGAGTAACGCGTTGTCAGGCGCGATCAGCGTCACATGGTTATTCATAAACAGGCCCGAAACACGAGCAAACGCATGTCGGGCGAGCTCACCCGGTGTACGGGGCATATCATAACGCTGCAAATATTCGGGAGAGGCCACCAGCAACCGCTCAATTTTCCCCAACGGGCGGACAACATAATATCCTTCCCCCGCCTCACCAAGACGTAGCGAGATATCCACACCTTCGGTGACCGGGTCCGTCACTCTGTCACTGAGCACCAGATCTATGTTTATGCCCGGATAGGCCAATTGCAGTTTAAGCAGGGCGGGCATAAGTAACTCTTCCCCGGCACCATAGGGTGCGGCAATGCGCAGGGTTCCACTAATTGCTTCACCATTATCCACGATTGCCAGCGCATGGTCAGCCGCTGCAACGGCGCTTTTGCTCCGTTCATAGAACAGCGTCCCGCTATTCGTGAGAGACATTCGGCGCGTGTGACGTCGCAGCAGGCGGGTATTAAGATGAGCTTCCAGACGCTCTATCCTTTCACTGACCGCCGGCTGTCCGATGCCGAGATCGCGCGCAGCGGCAGACATGCTTCCGCGCTCAACCACCCGAATGAAAATACGCATTGCCGTAAGTAAATCCATTCACCGATTATATTGGTAAAACCGATAAATGAAAGTGGTCCCGCCCCTCTACTGCCAGGCCCTTCGATTAATGAAAATCTGTGCGTCCACGGCTGTTGTAGCTGTGGCGTACAGAACATTTCATTTTTTTACGGGAAAAGAAGCATGTCAGATATCAGGCTTTATATGTTCCAGTCGGGCTATCAGCGTTGTAAATATCACGATATCAGGATGAATCAGGGTGAAGGCTCCGACTACATTATACCTGTCCCCTGGTTTTTACTGACGCATCCGCAGGGGAATGTTGTTATTGACGGTGGTCTTGCGGTGGAAGGGCTGAAGGAGCCCCGCGCCTACTGGGGACCGACTGTTGACCAGTATCAACCCATCATGGATACAAACCAGGGCTGTAGAAGACAACTGGCGAAGCTCGGAATAAGGCCAGAATCGGTGCGTTATGTTTTACTCTCCCACCTCCATTCTGACCATACCGGTGCGATTGGCCGCTTTCCTGAAGCCACTCATCTTGTGCAGCGTGCTGAGTACGACTATGCCTTTTCACCGGACTGGTTTACCGCCGGGGCCTACTGTCGGAAAGATTTTCATCGCGAAGGTCTCAAATGGCAGTTTCTGGCAGGAGATGCCGATGACGGTTTTGATCTGTATCGCGACGGCGTTCTGAAAATTATTTACACACCAGGCCACTCCCCGGGTCATCAATCTTTTGTCGTCTCCTTGCCGAGTGGAAAATCGTTCACCCTGGCGATAGATGCTGCCTATACGCTTGACCATTTTCAGGATAAAGCCCTGCCTGGCTTGATGACATCGGCCAGTGAGGTGGCACGATCGGTGGCAAAACTAAGAGTGGTTACCCAGATGCATAATGCGGAAATTATTCCCGGGCACGATCCTGATATCTGGCCGCATTATGCGATGAAGACGGAGGGCTATAACTGATACGAACGGTGATAGTGACAATACCTCTTCCCTGAGGCGATAACCCTGGTCATTTATGCTTAGCACAGAGGCAAGCCTTCATTGCTATCACTCATGAATTTTAACCACCACTTTCCCCTTTGCATGCCCGCGAGCCAGATAGGCGAAGGCGTCGCCAGTTTCGGCAAAGGGGAAAACGTTGTCGATAACGGGTTTGATGCGTTGAGCGTCCATGAGTTCAGCGATTTGGCTAAGCTGGCTGCCATCAGGGCGGACAAAGAGAAACGAATAGGTTAACCCTCGTTTTTTTGACAGTCGCATGATTTTGCGGCTCATCAGTCCTAATACGAAACGCAGGAACACATTAAGGTGTCTTTCCCGTGCGAAAGCCGTATCTAACGGCCCGATCAGGGAAACTATCTTCCCTCCCGGTTTAAGGATTTGGGTGGATTTCTCAATCGCGTCACCTCTGATAGTCCCGAGGACAATATCGTAGCCGCTCAGCACTTTTTCGAATTCCTGCTTTTTATAGTCAACCACCTCATCTGCACCAAGGCGGCTCACCCAGTCAATGTTGGCGGTGCTGGTTGTCGTCCCTACCGTTGCGCCAAGGTGTTTTGCCAGTTGGATAGCAAAACTGCCAATTCCACCGGAGCCGGCCGGGATAAATACTTTCTGCCCCGCTCGCAGCTTCGCGCGTTCCGTCAGCGCTTGCCAGGAGGTGAGACCGACCATCGGAAGCGACGCTGCCTGTACGAAATCCAGAGTGGCGGGTTTTAACGCTGCAAGGTTTTCTGGCACCCGCACAAATTCAGCAAGCGAACCCGTTCCCCTGTCAAAAATACTGGCAAACACCTCGTCGCCTGCTTTGAAACGCGTCACGCGGCGTCCTGTGGCAACGACAACGCCGGACACGTCACTGCCCAACGTCGCGGGGAGACTGAAATGCAGAACACGTTTGAACATGCCGGTCGGGATCATGTTATCGATCGGGTTCAGACCTACTGCATACACTTTGACCAGAATTTCATCATCACCAGGGGAGGGAAAATCTACGTCGTCGAATCCCAGTTCAGGGGATTTACCATAGCGTTTGAACGTAAATGCTTTCATCGTCTTCTTATTCATTTGTCTTTTACTCTGCCGGGTTTGCCGGTGGCATGTTTCTTACCAACGCTGTTGCTGAGTAAAAAAGCGATACCCAGGAATAGCTCGATAAATACTGCAATAACGATCTGCCCATTAACGTGTCCTGCATACCACTCAACAACGCCGGACACGGCTAAAATCAAACATAACGTACCGATCCCTGCTGCCAGGGCATAGCGGGCCAGCGAGGGCTCTGCGTGCCTGGCGAATAAACACATCACCCCCAGGCCCGCGTACAGGGCGGCAGAGCGATGGCCGAGCACATCAGTTCCTGGTGATGGCGTGATTCCCCACTGCGTTAACAGCAGTTGCGGGCAGAACATCCATATCGCCGCCAGGATGAAAAACAACCCGGCAGTCAGAATAGCCAGTTGAGAAAATTTCATATTCTTATTCTTTCGCGTCGAGCTGAAGACTGTTGCGTACTACTTTGTCCAGAAGTGAAGCAGGCGCAAAGCGGCGAATGAAATCTAGTTTCCCCGCCAGCGTGCCCGCCGTATAACGCACCTTAGGCCGTAAAGACTGGGCAGCCTTTACCACCACATCAGCCACCACTTCCGGACGTTCCGCTTCGTCCATTGCCTTGCTGACGACGTTGTTCAGCTTAGCCCGGAGAAGTTCATATTCTTCTAGCTTCGCGTCAGGTTCTAAATTGTTTGCGTCGAACTGTGTCTTTATATAGGCCGGCTCGATCACGGAAACCCTGATACCCTGTGCGCGCAGTTCATGGTCCAGCGCGCCCGTATACCCTTCAACCGCATGCTTACTGGCTGCATACAGTGCCACGTACGGTAGCGGGACAATCCCTAATATCGAACCAATGTTGATGATGCGGCCACTGCCCTGACGGCGCATGTGCGGGATCACTGCCCGCGTCATTCTGACCAGGCCAAGAAAGTTGGTGTCGAAAATACGCCTGGCCTGATCAATCGAACTTTCTTCCGCGGCCGCAGGAGCAACCCCAAAGCCCGCATTATTCACCAGCAAATCTATCCGCCCTTCCAGGTGCAGTAACGCCTCAATGGCGGCGCTCACGGACGCATCGTCCGTCACATCAAGCGTTAATAACGCAAAGGGATGTGTGCCTGCCTGCGCACCGCGCCGGCTGGTGCCATAGACCGTATACCCCGCGGCCAGCAGCTTTTTAGCCGACGCCTCACCGATCCCCGAAGAAGCTCCGGTCACCAGTGCTACACGTTTTTTTGTCATTCTCACTACGCTCTCTTGATGGAGTCCTGCTCACCCTGCAGCGCAACAACACGCTGCAGGGAAACAACGCGGCATAGGGTTATGCCGAATCCCCGTGGCTACACTGTGTACCGTTCTGCCGCTTTAGCCTGATTGATATCCGCCAGCAGAGCCTGACGCGCCTTCTCCAGGTCATCCCAGTGGGCAGCATTTTGTAAAGGAGGGATGGTGACGAGTTCGCGACGATCAAAGCCGGCCAGGGCTGCGTCAACTAACTGACCCACTTCCATCATCTCGGGCGCCTTACTGATATCAATACCTGCACGCTCCCAGATTTCGGTGTAAGTGCCGGCCGGAAGTACCGCCTGGACGTAAACGCCCGCGGAGGACAGCTCAATATGCAATCCCTGCGACAGGAAAAGCACAAAGGCTTTGGTGGCACCGTAAACCGTCATGGCAAATTCCGGGGCGAGCCCAACGACGGAACTGATATTGACGATTGCGCCTTCTCCGGTTTTGACAAACCGAGGCGCCGCGGCACTGGCAAGCCTCGTCAGCGCAGTGACGTTCAGGGCGATAAGACGCTCAATTGCCTCAGGCGTCTGGCCGTTAAAATTGCCCGACTGTGCCATGCCTGCGTTGTTAATCAGCACCCCTATTTTTTCGTCTTCACGAAGACGAGCTTCCACCGTCGCTAAATCCGCTGCCTGAGTGAGATCGGCTGGCAGAACATCTACAGAAACGCCCTTCTCCTGTCGCAGACGCTCGGCGAGTGCGTCTAATTTTGTTTTATCGCGGGCAACCAGAACCAGGTCATGTCCACGGCTCGCAAATCTTTGCGCATAAACAGCACCAATACCCGTCGATGCGCCTGTAATGAGAACTGAAGTTTTCGTCATATGTGATCTTCTTTATTCAATGTTGAACAGAATCTGCACTGTTCGATGCAGGTAAATCCGGGGATATGTCCGGCTCTCTTTGCTGATCTCAGTCAGACTGACGGAGCGCGCATAACTCTGCGAAGCGCCGTCGGGGACATGGATTTAATGATGATGATCATAATCTATAAAGTCAACTGGTTTGATTATGATCATCATCAATGTATAATTGAGCCTTGTTTTGTAAGTGGGGCGGGAAAGCATGAAAGTGTCAAAAGAGCAGGTTCGGGAAAACCGGATGCGCATTGTTGAAACGGCATCAGAACTTTTTCGTGAGCGCGGCTATGACGGCGTGGGCGTGGCGGAGCTGATGTCTGCGGCGGGTTTAACCCACGGCGGGTTTTATAAGCACTTTGGTTCAAAGGCTGACCTGATGTCAGAAGCCATGAACTGTGGTTTTGTACACGCCGCGGAAAGCCTGGCGGGTGTGGACAGAGAAAAATTCATTGAATATTACCTCTCCCGACAGCATCGCGATGATATGGCCAGGGGTTGTGTGATGTCTGCCCTGGGCACCGACACCGCCCGTCAGTCCGAGTCCATCAAAGAGACATTTGCGGCTGGGGTTGAACGCCAGTTGGCAACGTTAAGCGACGAAAATGTCTCACGTGCTGACCTGATAGACACCTTTGCACATCTTGTCGGGGCTCTGGTGTTGTCCCGTGCCTGCCCGGATAATTCTGCACTCGCTGACGAAATTCTGGATGTCTGCCGCTCGCGTATTCTGCGTGAGGAGCCGCGAAAAGAGTGAATATTTTGCAGCCGGGTGAGTGATTGCCAGGAGATATCAGGAAGATTTGATGATGGAGGTCATAAAAAAGGTAGGTATTTTGGAGAAAAGTTTTGGAGAGGTTTTGGAGAAAGAAAAAAAGTTATATATTCCAGCCCGTTAAATCCAAATATACCTTCTGAGTTCAGAGGCTTACTCATGTCATGGCAATACTTCAAACAGACTTACCTGGTTAAGTTCTGGTCACCTGTACCCGCCGTTATCGCAGCGGGGATCCTGTCTACTTACTACTTTGGCATTACCGGTACGTTCTGGGCTGTAACCGGCGAGTTTACCCGCTGGGGTGGACAGCTGCTGCAGCTTGCCGGTGTGCATGCTGAAGAGTGGGGTTACTTTAAGCTCATTCATCTGGAAGGCACTCCGCTGACCCGCATCGACGGGATGATGATCATCGGCATGTTCGGCGGTTGTTTTGCCGCCGCGCTGTGGGCAAACAACGTTAAGCTGAGAATGCCAAAAAGTCGGATTCGCATCGTACAGGCGGTCATCGGCGGCATGATTGCCGGTTTCGGTGCGCGTCTGGCGATGGGCTGTAACCTTGCCGCCTTCTTTACCGGTATCCCACAGTTTTCGCTACATGCCTGGTTCTTTGCCGTCGCTACCGCCATCGGTTCTTACTTTGGCGCAAAATTTACCCTTTTGCCGCTGTTCCGTATTCCCGTCAGGATGGTTAAGGTCAGCGCCGCATCGCCGCTGACGCAAAAACCGGCCCAGGCACACCGTCGTTTCCGCCTGGGGATGCTGGTCTTTTTCGCCATGGTGGCATGGGCACTGTGTACAGCGCTCAATCAACCTAAACTGGGTCTGGCAATGCTGTTTGGCGTGGGCTTTGGTTTGCTTATTGAACGCGCGCAGATCTGCTTTACTTCAGCGTTTCGCGATATGTGGATCACCGGGCGAACAATGATGGCAAAAGCGATTATTGCCGGGATGGCGGTGAGTGCTATCGGCATCTTCAGCTATGTTCAGTTAGGTGTTGAACCGAAAATCATGTGGGCCGGCCCGAATGCGGTGATTGGCGGCCTGCTGTTTGGCTTCGGGATTGTGCTGGCTGGCGGTTGTGAAACCGGTTGGATGTACCGCGCCGTTGAAGGTCAGGTGCATTACTGGTGGGTTGGCCTGGGGAACGTGCTCGGGTCAACTCTCCTTGCGTACTACTGGGACTCCCTTTCTCCTGTCCTCGCGACGAACTGGGATAAGGTCAACCTGCTCAGCACGTTCGGCCCGCTCGGTGGCCTGTTAGTGACGTACGCCCTGCTGCTGGTCGCTTTTTTACTGGTGATTGCGCAGGAGAAACGGTTCTTCCGCCGTGCTGCTGTCAAAAATGAAACGCAGGAGAATGCCGCATGAAAGAGATCGTGCCTGACTATCGTCTGGATATGGTGGGCGAACCCTGCCCTTATCCCGCTGTCGCCACGCTGGAAGCCCTGCCTCAGCTCAGGAAAGGAGAAATTCTGGAGGTGGTGAGCGACTGCCCGCAGTCCATCAACAACATTCCTCTGGATGCTAAAAACCACGGTTACACCGTGCTGGACATTCAACAGGATGGGCCAACCATTCGTTATTTGATACAGAAATAATCCCGCCACAGACGCTCCTTAACCGGGGCGTCTTTCCTGCCCCAAAAATCCGCCTTACGTCCCACTTTGGCGGTAAATGCAGCCCTCAGTTCTCCCCCGGAACTACACTTGAAGTGGATAAAAAACAAACAGGAGGTGTGGCATGTTTGCGTCAATTCTCGTTCCTGTCGATATTTCAGAGCGTCGCCTGACCGAACAGGTAATTCCCTATGTTCAGGCGAACGCAGCAATCAGTAACGGCAAAGTGCATTTTCTGACTGTCGTTCCTTCTTTCCCCTACTATTCCTCTCTTGGGCTGGCCTATTCCGTTGAGATGCCAAAACTGGAAGAAATGCAGCAGGAAGCGCTGGCGAAATTGAATGAGATCGTTACGCAGTTCAATTTACCGGCCGACCGCATTCAGACCCACGCCATTTCTGGCACGCCTAAAGATCAGATCCTGAAACTGGCTGAGAGTATCAATGCAGACCTGATAATTATTGCGTCTCATCGACCTGATATTTCGACCTATCTGTTAGGCTCTAACGCTGCGGTCGTCGTGCGCCACGCAAAATGCCCGGTGCTGGTGGTGCGTTAGCGTGCCTGCGAGGAAAGATAAGCCCCGGACTATCGGGGCTTATTTACTGTGAAAGTGACCGTTTCTGTTTGACGGCTTTTATTCGGTGATAAACACCATATTTGCACGGCACGCAGCGTTTCGCGTTCAAACACCCCTTCAGGCTGTGCAGAGACAATACGTATATCGTGTGGATGACCATCGTCGCCCACAGAAAAAGAGAAAACAACGTTACCCTCAATGCCCAGCGCCTGTGCCTTTACGGGCATGGCAGGGAAAGGCTTATTCGTTATTCCATTGCACGGTTTCTGCGCCGGTTCAGGTTGCATGGGCTGTTGATGGCAGCCAGAAATGAGCGTAACCGCAGCCGCAATAATTATTCTTTTCAATATTATGTCCTGTAAAATTTAACGTCTCGCTTTTCGAGAACAATATATTGCGGCATCTGGCATTAATCTCCTCCCAACCCCGATAGCCTGCTTGCGGAATAACTTTCATAAATGGACTTTCTCATGAATCAAATTCTTCCGTCAGTGTGTATTACTGCTGTGCTTGCCGGATGTGTTCCCCTTCCCCCTAAACGCTGTCACAAACAACGTGCCCCCGATGCCTGTACTTATAAGCGTTCCGGTAAAGTCTTGGATAACAATATCCACGGGCTACAGGCCTGCGCCATTGAGCAATCACTGGACGCCGCCCTGACCGATCCTCACGCATGAAGCGGTAAACGATGCAATCTGCACCTCGACTTTAGGAATGGTGTGAATAGGTTATGGTCAGGCGTTGGCTGACGCGGCTAAACGTGCAGTATTTCGGCCGTTTACGGTTCAGCATGTATTTGATGAGATGAGTTCAGCGCGCTGGAATATGGAGGGGCAACCTTAATCGCCCCCCGAAGCAAGACTGGCCATAACCAGGCCAGTCTCAGGGGATAAATCAGAAACGATAACCCGCGGAGAACATAAACACCCACGGATCGAGGCGAGTGCTGATACTTTGCTGTTCACCGCCCGCTTTAAAGCGAACGTCGGTATCAATGTCCATGTACCAGACCGAGGCGTTAATTAACCAGTCACGGTTAATCAGATAATCCAGCCCCACCTGCCCCGCAACACCCCACGAGTCTTTCAGGCTGAGATCGGTAAGCCCGGCTTCTTTACCGGTATCGTTAAATTTCTCGTCGAAAAAGGTTGTGTAGTTCACCCCTGCGCCAATATACGGACGCACCTTACTGTTAGCATCACCAAAGTACCACTGCGCCATCAGTGTTGGCGGTAAATGGTGCACCGTCGCGATATCCCCGGTTGGCCCTAAACCGACGCGATGACGGAATGGCGTTGCTGCCAGAAGCTCAACACCAATGTTCTCCGTCGCCATATACGTAAAGGTCAAACCGAGTTGGGTATTGTTGCTGACGTTAAAACCGCCCATACCCAGAACGCTATCAGAGCCTTCTGTTGGACGCACCGTTGCCGAACCGGCACGAATAAAGAATTCACCTGCTTCATGCGCATACGCGCCGCCAGAGAGACTGCTTAATACAAGGGCTGCCACCGCTAATTTTTTCATATCCGCTCCATCGTTGTGGTTTTAGTCGCGGAGGAGAATATACTCACAAATGAGTAATAAGTGATCTGCTACAGATCACATTAAAACCAGTAAGTTAACATTCATTGATCTGGGTTAATTTTTGGTGACACACCGTAAAGCAATAAGTTGTCGTCAGGTCAATTTCTGGCATTTCGGCGTTACAAAATTTTCTCTTTTCACCCTCTTGCTCTTCCTCTCGCGGCTGGATAATTTAGCGCTCTCACAAGTTGATTTGATGCGTCCTTCTTTTGCAGGTGTGCCATGAGTGATGTTAACCCGTGCATGACGTGCGGAGCCTGTTGTGCGTATTTTCGAGTCTCTTTCTACTGGGCCGAAGCCAGCGATGGCGGCGGTACCGTTCCGGTTCATCTCACTGAACCGTTAACGCCTTTTCTGCGCTGCATGAGCGGCACCAACCAAAAACCGTGCCGATGCGCTGCGCTTCAAGGTGAACCTGGGGTGTCCACCCGGTGCTCTATCTACGAGCACCGCCCCAGCCCGTGCCGGGAATTTTCCATGTCAGGTGAGGATGGGCAGGTCAATGAAGCCTGTAATCGTGCCCGTGCGCGCTTTGGATTACCGCCGCTTTACAAAGATATGCTTTTCCATACAAGCCTTGATGCTGCCACGACAGTGTTATCCGGTGTACAATTGCCGGCTAATTAACACCTGCAATACTCAAGGAGAGTGCATGTCTATCACGGCGAAGTCTGTCTACCGTGACACGGGAAACTTTTTCCGCAATCAGTTCTTAACCTTTTTACTGATCGCGTTGCTATGCGCCTTCATTACAGTGGTGCTTGGCCATGCGTTCTCGCCAAGTGACGAACAGATTGCCAGCCTGAGCCAGGGCGACAACCTTGCAGATAGCGTGGGGCTGTTTGAACTGGTACAAAACATGACGCCGGAGCAGCAACAAATCCTGCTGCGGGCTTCCGCTGCTTCGACATTCTCTGGTCTTATCGGCAATGCGATTCTGGCAGGTGGCGTTCTGCTGATGATTCAGCTGGTTTCCGCCGGTCAGCGCGTCAGCGCCCTGCGGGCGATTGGTGCCAGCGCGCCGGTATTACCGAAGCTGTTTATCCTCATCTTTTTAACCACCATGCTGGTGCAGATGGGGATTATGCTGGTCGTCGTGCCGGGTGTATTACTGGCTATCGTGCTCTCTTTCGCGCCGGTAATGGTCGTGCAGGATAAACTGGGGATCTTTACCGCGATGCGCAGCAGCATCCGGCTCGCCTGGGCAAATATACGCCTGGTGGCACCGGCTGTGATCGGCTGGCTGTTGGCGAAAACGCTCCTGCTGCTGTTTGCCCCGAATTTTGCGGTACTCACGCCAAATGTTGGCGCGGTGGTGGCAAATACGCTGAGCAACCTCATTTCAGCGGTACTGCTGGTCTATCTGTTCCGCCTGTATATGTTAATTCGTCAGTAATCCTGTGGCCGGGAACGTCAGCCCGGCCCTACACAGAAGATGGAATCACAGAATGAAGCAGTTTCTTGATTTTTTACCGCTCGTGGTCTTTTTCGCTTTCTACAAGCTGTATGACATTTATGCCGCCACGACTGCACTGATCGTGGCCACAGCGGTTGTGCTGATCTATAGCTGGGTTCGCTACCGTAAAGTTGAAAAAATGGCGCTGGTGACCTTCGTCCTGGTCGCGGTGTTTGGTGGACTCACTCTGTTCTTCCACAACGATGAATTCATCAAATGGAAAGTCACGGTGATTTACGCTCTGTTTGCGGGGGCGTTACTGATTAGCCAGTGGGTGATGAAGAAGCCGCTGATCCAGCGCATGCTGGGCAAAGAGCTGACGCTGCCTCAGGAAGTGTGGTCCCGACTGAATATCGCCTGGGCGATCTTCTTTATTCTCTGTGGTCTTGCCAATATCTATATTGCTTTCTGGCTGCCGCAGAATATCTGGGTCAACTTCAAGGTCTTTGGCCTGACGGCTCTGACGCTCATCTTCACGCTGTTAAGTGGCGTTTATATCTATCGCCACATGCCACAGGACGACCAGCACTGATCGTTCACCGACCAGAACGTGTGCAGCAGGCGTTCTGGTCTATTCTCTCCAGCCTGAAATCATAGTAGCATCCCGCCTGAAGTCTTCAGTTACGAGTTAAAACAATGACAACAAATAACGCCCCTCAGGGCGAACTGGTTTTACGCACACTGGCAATGCCCGCTGACACCAATGCCAATGGCGATATTTTTGGCGGCTGGCTGATGTCGCAAATGGATATGGGCGGCGCTATTCTGGCAAAAGAGATTGCACATGGCCGGGTAGTGACGGTGAGAGTGGATGGCATGACCTTCCTGCGCCCGGTTGCAGTGGGTGATGTGGTTTGCTGTTACGCGCGTTGCGTAAAACGTGGCAATACCTCCATCTCCATTAACATCGAAGTGTGGGTGAAAAAGGTCTCGTCCGAACCCATTGGACAGCGTTATAAAGCGACAGAAGCGCTGTTTATTTATGTGGCCGTGGACAACGAAGGTAAACCCCGACCGCTTCCTCAGGCCTGATTGCCCGGTAAAAAAAGCCTCCTTGCGGAGGCTTTTTTTTATTCCATCTGTGCCCCGCCATTCAGGCGGAATACAATATTCACGATCAGTCCGTTGCCCGGTTTACCGGCTTCATAACGCCATCTGCGCATCGCCGTTTTCACTTCTCTCTCGAACATATTAGACGGCTGCGCGGACAGTATTTCCACGTTCTCAACACGCCCTTCCGGCGTAACATCGAATTTCACCCGTACACGGCCCTCAATACGTAATGCCTGAGCACGAGCCGGATACTGCGGCTGATTACGGCTGACCGCACGCGGTCCCGCAGGTGCGGTGACTGTCGGTTTGGCTGTCGTCGTGGTGTTATTCATCACCGGACGCGAAGGTGCTGCGTTTTCTACCGTCTGCGTGGCGCGGGGTTCAACCGGACGCGTTTCGCGTTTTGGACGTTCTTCTACCTTCTTCACCGGTTTTGGCTTCGGCTTAGGTTTCGGCTTCGGCTCGGGTTTGTGGATCACCACCGGAGCTTCTTTTGGCGGTTCCGGCACCGGTTCAGGTTCGGGTTCCGGTTCGGCGACGGGCTGTGGCGGCGGAGGCGCAACCTGCGGCGGTTCGAGATCCGCTGGCGAGACCATCGTCACAGAAATAGGCTGTGCGGGCGCTGGCATTTCAACAACCTGATGAACCGAGGTATAAAGCAAACCCGCCACGACAGCACCGTGAATAACGACAGAAAGCAGCGTCGGCCAGGGAAAGCGGCGAGGTAAATCAAGGGTCATCGAAGTCATAATCATCAACGTTAAAAAACCGAACACTGATTTTAAATGCAAATAGCAATCATATTCAATAAGACACTTTGTCCTGGCGCAATTTAAGCGCAAGAGAGGCCAAAAAAGGCGCATTCAGATCAGGGTTTTAACATTGTTTTTATCTTTACATTGCAGTGAGTTGCCCTTTCACATAACGTTACTGACACTTTTAATGGTTAAGGAGCTTCACCGTGCTTTACGTGATTTACTCTGAAGATGTCGCTGATTCCCTCGAAAAACGCCAGTCCGTTCGCCCTGCCCATCTGGCGCGTTTACAACTGCTCCAGGATGAAGGTCGATTACTGACCGCGGGTCCAATGCCTGCGGTAGACAGCAATGACCCTGGCGCTGCCGGTTTCGCGGGCTCCACGGTGATCGCCGAGTTTGAATCCCTGGAAGCGGCTCAGGCCTGGGCTGATGCAGACCCGTACGTTGCCGCAGGTGTCTATGCGAAGGTGACGGTTCGCCCGTACAAGAAAGTGTTTTGATGCAAAAGTGGCTCCGAAAGGAGCCACTCATCTCTTCAGTGCAGTGACGCTAAGCGCGCCGCAAATCCGACAAACAGCAGCCCAATCAGCCCGTTCCCCAGCTTTGCCAGTTTCTTTTTGGTTTTCAGATAACGCGTGACAAACGCACCAGAGAAGATCAGGAAGCTCATATACATAAAGCTAATCAGCTCCAGCGTGGTCGCGAGGATCAGGAAAGACGTGCCCGTGTTTTTCGCATTCACATCGATGAATTGCACAAAGAACGAGACATAGAACAAAATAGCCTTCGGATTCGTCAGGCTCAGCACCAGCGAGCGTTTCATGATCATGCTCGCAGGCTCGGTTCCGCTCTCATGGCTATTCTTCTGACGGGTGATGACTGACCAGAGCATTTTGCCGCCGAGCCACAGGAGATAGAAAGCACCGAGGTAGCGCACAATATTAAACAGAACCGGGGTCGTCTGGATTAATGCTGCGACGCCCGCCCAGGCCAGAAACATCAGCACTGCATCGCCGATAAATACGCCAGTGGCGGCGAGATACCCTTTTTTAACACCGTGCCCAATACCGGTTTTCAGTACAAACAATGTGTTCGGTCCAGGCACCAGCACGATAAAAAATGCCCCTACAACATAGGTCCAGAAATTAAGTACACCAAACTCCGCAAACACCTCTCCCTCCTTTTGCTAAAAAACGACGGGAATATCGCTGCAAATACGATATCCCCAAAATCAGACGCTATTGTACGCCGTTATAGCCATCAAGATAAGTCGTAGCCAGTTCGTTACCAAATAAAACGGCGTCCTTCTCTTCCATTTGAGACGTCCATTTATCCGCGGTATTACCGTCGAAAGCATGCTCCGTTTTCGCCTGATTCTTCAGTTGATCGCGAATGCTTTGGGCGTACTGGTTAGCCTCAGACAGTGTGCGTCCTGCAGCGCGATCGGTTTTCCCCTGCTCATACAGCTCGCGGAACTGAGGAACATTCAGACGATAATTTTGCGATACACTTGACGTAAAATTGCCGCCAGTAAAATTGGTTTTATGCGACACGAAATAATAAGCATGCCTTTCCGGTGACGTTTTACTGCTGGCACAACCGCTCAACACGGCAATCCCAAGAAGGGCAGCAACCACTTTTCCGTTCATCTCTTTTCCTTTTTAGTTTATCCAGTGCGATATCCCGCTGAGCAGTAAATTAATCAACGCGGATAATGACGATAATCCCGCGTTTTCCCTGATCGCATCCAGCGCAAGCAGCACAATAAATACCCAGAGATAAGGATTCATCTTTGAAATGCATAAGATTAAGAGGGCGGAGTATATCGCGGAATGAATCGGGGGAGAGACTGCGAAAAATGATAGCCTGAAAATCAGTGGGCACCTTAACGGTGCCCTGATGGTTCTCAGATAACCTGTGTAGCGAACAGCAACGCGTTACGGTGTCTGGTCATTCCACATTTTCTGATGGCGTGTATACGCATATTGCGGCGGGATTGTGCTTCCAGCCAACGAGCCTTGCGACGACTCACCTGTCGCAACATGCGCCAGCGCCCTACTTCTGTTCTACTGCGCTTCATGTTTACAACTCTTTCTCTAACAGAAACCCCATTATAAACCCAACCCCGCAGCAAACCAGCGCTTTTAACTGGCGTTTTTATTTGCCAGATGATTCCTGATGCGTACACTCATAACAATACGCTTTCAAAAGGATTTTTTTACCTATGACAACCTTCTACACCGTGGTGAGTTGGCTGGTCATTCTGGGATACTGGCTGTTAATCGCGGGTGTGACTTTGCGCATCCTGATGAAGCGCAGAGCCGTACCCTCTGCCATGGCCTGGCTGCTGATAATCTACATCCTGCCGCTGGTGGGGATTATTGCCTATCTCTCTTTCGGTGAGCTTCATCTGGGTAAACGCCGTGCCGAGCGTGCCCGCGCCATGTGGCCTTCAACCGCCAAATGGCTCAACGATCTCAAAGCCTGCAAACATATCTTTGCCGAGGAGAACAGCAGTGTTGCCTCCTCGCTGTTTAAGCTGTGCGAACTCCGTCAGGGTATTGGCGGCGTTAAGGGCAACCAGCTCCAGTTGCTGACCTCCTCGGATGACGTCATGCAGGCCCTCATCCGCGATATTCAACTGGCTCGCCATAATATCGAGATGGTGTTCTATATCTGGCAGCCTGGCGGCATGGCCGATCAGGTTGCTGAATCGCTGATGGCCGCTGCGCGTCGGGGCATTCATTGCCGCCTGTTGCTGGACTCCGCTGGCAGCGTCGCCTTCTTCCGTAGCCCCTGGGCGGGCATGATGCGTAATGCCGGTATTGAAGTGGTTGAGGCGCTGAAGGTCAATCTCTTGCGTGTGTTTCTGCGCCGGATGGACCTTCGCCAGCACCGTAAAATGATCATGATCGACAACTATATTGCCTATACCGGCAGCATGAACATGGTTGACCCGCGGTTCTTCAAGCAGGACTCGGGTGTCGGGCAATGGGTAGACCTGATGGCGAGAATGGAGGGGCCCATTGCCACCTCGATGGGCATCGTTTATTCCTGCGACTGGGAGATAGAAACCGGGAAACGTATCCTGCCGCCACCACCGGATGGCAATATCATGCCGTTTGAAGAGGCCAGCGGGCACACCATCCATACTATCGCTTCCGGACCGGGCTTCCCGGAGGACTTGATCCATCAGGCGTTGCTGACAGCCACTTACGCAGCGCGTGAATATTTGATCATGACCACCCCCTACTTTGTTCCCAGCGATGACCTGCTGCACGCCATCTGTACCGCGGCACAGCGCGGTGTCGATGTGAGTATCATCTTGCCACGCAAAAATGACTCGCTTCTGGTGGGCTGGGCCAGCCGGGCATTCTTCAGTGAACTGCTGGCTGCGGGGGTGAAAATCTACCAGTTTGAAGGCGGATTACTCCACACCAAGAGCGTGCTTGTCGACGGCGAGTTAAGTCTGGTGGGTACGGTTAACCTGGATATGCGCAGTCTGTGGCTGAACTTTGAAATCACACTGGTGATCGATGATGCCGGCTTTGGCGGCGATCTGGCCGCGGTCCAGGATGATTATATTTCCCGCTCGCGACTGCTGGATGCCAGACTGTGGGTTAAACGCCCGCTGTGGCAGAGAATTACCGAACGACTGTTTTACTTCTTTAGTCCGTTGCTGTAAAACGTGCCCAACGATGTTAAACAGGTAGTCATCATGGAAATGGATCTGAACAATCGCCTGACCGAAGACGAAACGCTCGAACAGGCCTATGACATTTTTCTCGAACTGGCGGTTGATAACCTCGATCCCGCAGACGTGATCCTCTTTAATCTCCAGTTTGAAGAGCGCGGGGGCGCCGAGTTGTTCGACCCTTCTGAAGACTGGGCTGAACATGTGGATTTCGACCTCAATCCTGACTTCTTTGCCGAAGTGGTGATTGGCCTGGCCGATGAAGATGGCGGTGAAATTAACGACATCTTCGCCCGCGTCCTGCTGTGTCGCGAGAAAGACCACAAGCTGTGTCATATTCTCTGGCGCGAATAATAAAAAAGGCTGCGATTGCAGCCTTTTTTATTTAATCCGGTAACTCACTTCCGCACTGATTACAAAACCGCGCGCTGTGTTCATGTTCACCCTGGTGACATTTCGGGCATTTTCGTTGCGCCTTACGGTTCTGAAAAGCACTGCTCATGTGCGTAGTAATGAGCCCTGTCGGGACCGCAATCACCGAATAACCAATCAGAATCAGTACCGAGGCGACAATCCGTCCCAGCGGAGTGTGAGGAGCTATATCACCATAGCCAACGGTCGTGACGGTCACAATCGCCCAATAAACAGAAGCATTCAGCGTTGAGAAGCCATTCTTCGGCCCTTCTATCAAATACATCAGCGCGCCGAATATCACCATGACGATGGCAATAAATGAATAAAACAGGATCAGCTGATGCCGCGCGCTGACGATGGCACTCCAGAATATCCGCAATGACGGCATAAACCGCAGCAGTTTAAGAATGCGTAACACCCGAATAACGCGCATCGCTCGCCAGGCAAAAACATAGCTCAGACTGATTTCTGGCCATAGCCACATGACATAGAGCGGCAGGATCGTGGCTAAATCAATAAATCCCCAGAAGCTGAAGACATATTTGGCCGGGTTAGGCCAACAGAATACCCGCAGGAAATATTCAGCGGTAAAGACCAGCGTAATGACCAGCTCCAGCCAGACAAAGAGATGCCATTCTTCCAGCGTCAGGTGATACTGCGTTCCGACGCCCGATTCGATAAAAATGATCACCACGCTGAGCAGCGCAAACAGGGCGCAGAGGGCTTCAAAACGCCGTCCGGTTACCGTTTCAGGATCGAATAAAAGATGATAGAGCCGCCGACGGACGGAGGTGAATAATCGCGACACGTTAACCTCGCAAATAATAAGGGCTGACATCATGTCAGCCCTTGCGATTATAACGGGTCTACTTTCAGGCAGGAAACCGCATGTCGGAAACTGCCCTCCAGAACCGGACGCGTTTTTGCACATTCCGGCCCGGCCATCGGGCATCGCGTACGGAATACACAACCGGACGGCGGGTTAATCGGGGACGGTAATTCACCTTCCAGAAGCTGGATGGTTTTATTTTTTTCCAGATCCGGATCGGGAATCGGTACCGCAGACATCAGTGCCCGGGTATATGGGTGCAATGGGTTATGGTACACCTCATCGTAAGTCCCTAATTCCACCGCATGGCCAAGATACATCACCAGTACGCGGTCAGAAATGTGTTTCACCACCGCGAGATCATGCGCAATGAAAATCAGCGACAGCCCCATTTCACGTTGCAGTTTCTGCAGCAGGTTAACCACCTGCGCCTGAATAGAGACGTCCAGCGCCGAGACGGGCTCGTCACAGATAATCAGCTTCGGCTCAAGGATCAAGGCGCGGGCGATACCGATACGCTGGCACTGACCACCGGAGAATTCGTGCGGGTAACGGTTGACGAGGTTAGGCAACAAGCCCACTTTCATCATCATTGCCTTCACACGGTCGCGTACTTCCTGACGCGGCATCTTCGGATGATAGGTTCGCAGTGGCTCAGCAATGATCTCCCCGATGGTCATACGCGGGTTCAATGAGGCCAGCGGATCCTGGAAAATCATCTGGATGTCGCTACGCACATCGCGCCACTCGTCTGGCTTCATGCCCAGCAGATCTTTACCCAGCCAGGCAACTTTGCCGTCGGTGGCTTTCACGAGGCCTATGATGGCACGCGCAAACGTGGATTTACCGCAACCGGACTCACCCACCACCCCCAGGGTTTCCCCTTCATACAGACGAAGCGTTACGCCATCGACCGCTTTCAGGGTTTTCGGCGGCTGCCAGAACCACTGTTTTCCGTCTTTAATGTCGAAATGCACCTTAAGGTCAGCAATTTCGAGCAGGACATTTCTTTTTTCATCTAATGCGTTCATACCAGATCCTCCTGCGGCTTAAAGCAGGCGCGCAGTCGGCCTGGTGCAAACTCTTCCAGCGGCGGCGCGGTATTGCAGATTTCCATCGCGTGCGGGCAGCGTGGCTGGAACGGACAGCCTTTCGGCAGACGCAGCAGGTTTGGCGGGTTGCCAGGGATGGTCAGCAGGGATTCCCCTTCTGCATCGAGGCGCGGCACCGCATTCAGCAGACCAATGGAGTAAGGGTGTGCAGGCTGGTAGAACACGTCGCGCGCCTTACCATATTCCATGGTGCGACCGGCATACATCACCAGTACCTTGTCACAGATACCGGCCACTACGCCCAGATCGTGAGTGATCATGATAATCGCGGTGTTGAACTCACGCTTAAGCTCGTTCAGCAGCGTCATGATCTGTGCCTGGACGGTCACATCAAGCGCGGTGGTTGGTTCATCGGCAATCAGCAGTTTTGGCCGGCACATCAGCGCCATCGCAATCATGACACGCTGACGCATACCGCCGGAGAACTCATGCGGGAACATGCGCATGCGCTTGCGCGCTTCCGGCATTTTTACCGCGTCGAGCATTTTGACGGACTCCTCAAAGGCTTCCGCTTTGCCCAGGCCTTTGTGCAGCATCAGCACTTCCATCAGCTGCTCGCCGACACGCATATACGGGTTCAGCGAGGTCATCGGGTCCTGGAATATCATCGAAATCTGCTCAGCGCGCAGCTTGTTCAGCTCGTATTCCGGCAGGTTGAGGATCTCACGCCCGTTGAATTTGGCGGAACCGCCAATGACACCGTTAGACGCCAGCAGCCCCATCAACGCAAAGGCAGTTTGGGATTTTCCGGAACCTGACTCGCCCACGATCCCCAGCGTTTCACCCGCACGCAGGTTGAAGTTGAGATCGTTCACGGCGGTCACATCGCCATCCGGCGTTTTAAAGGTCACGCGGAGGTCTTTTACGTCCAGCAGGAGGTTACCCTGCTGTTGCGCCTGTGGCGCAGTGGCCGTTTCAATAATCGTCATGACGGCGCTCCTTAACGGTCTTTCGGGTCGAGGGCATCACGCAGGCCATCGCCGATAAAGTTGAAACAAAACAGGGTGACGACCAGGAAGCCCGCCGGGTACAGAAGCAACCACGGTGAGACTTCCATTGAGTTTGCACCATCACTCAGAAGCGCGCCCCAGCTGCTCAGTGGCTCTTGTGTACCCAGACCCAGGAAGCTCAGGAAAGATTCAAACAGGATCATGCTTGGTACCAGCAGCGAGGCATATACCACCACCACGCCGAGCACGTTAGGAACGATATGGCGAACCACAATATTACCGGTGGTGACACCGCCCACCTGCGCCGCTTCGATAAACTCTTTACGCTTAAGACTCAGCGTCTGACCACGAACGATTCGCGCCATATCCAGCCAGGACACCATCCCGATTGCCACGAAGATCAACAGGATATTCTGGCCAAAGAAGGTCACCAGCAGGATAACGAAGAACATGAACGGGAAGGAGTTTAAGATTTCCAGCATACGCATCATGACGGAGTCCACTTTACCGCCAAGGTAGCCTGAGAGTGAGCCGTAAAGCGTACCCACGATCACCGCCACCAGGGCGGCAGCAATACCGACCATCAGCGAAATGCGGCCACCGATAGCGACACGCACCAGCAGGTCGCGCCCTGAGGAATCCGTACCAAAATAGTGCCCGGACGTCATATCGGGTGCGCTGGACATCATGCCCCAGTCGGTGTCGAAATAGGTAAATTGCGACAGAATCGGCGCCAGGGTGACAAACAGCGCGATGAGCACCAGAACAACCAGGCTGGCGACCGCGGCGCGGTTATGCATAAAGCGACGACGGGCGTCTTGCCAGAGGCTACGACCTTCTACTTCCAGTTTTTCACTGAAGTTTTCCAGCGCCTCGCTGTTTTTCTTACTCAACATCATGGCGTGCTCCAGTATCAGTAACGGATTTTCGGGTCGATAACGGCATACAGCACATCGACGATAGCGTTAAACAAAATGGTCAGTGCGCCGACGAGGATTGTCAGGCTCAGTACCAGTGAATAGTCGCGGTTCAGCGCGCCATTAACGAACAGTTGACCAATGCCCGGCAGACCGTAGATGGTTTCGATAACCATTGAGCCGGTGATGATCCCAACGAATGCCGGCCCCAGGTAGGAGAGCACGGGCAGGAGCGCAGGCTTGAGTGCATGGCGGAATATAATCCGGCGCATCGGCAGCCCTTTCGCACGCGCGGTGCGGATGAAGTTCGAGTGCAGGACTTCAATCATGGAACCGCGGGTGATACGCGCGATACTGGCGATATAAGCCAGGGAAAGAGCCACCATTGGCAAAATCATGAACTTCAGCGCCCCACCGTTCCAGCCGCCCCCGGGCAGCCATTTCAGCGTAATGGCAAATATCATCACCAGTAATGGCGCGACAACGAAGCTGGGTATAACCACCCCGGTCATCGCCACCCCCATTACGGTATAATCCCATTTGGTATTTTGTTTGAGCGCGGCAATAACGCCCGCGGTGACACCGAGAACGACGGCAAGGATGAATGCCGCAGCACCCAGTTTCGCGGAGACAGGGAAGCTGGACGCCACCAGGTCGTTAACGGAATAGTCTTTGTATTTGAATGACGGTCCAAAATCACCGTGCGCCAGTTGCTTCAGATAGTTGAAGTACTGCGTGGAGATAGGATCGTTTAAGTGATACTTCGCTTCGATATTGGCCATCACTTCCGGTGGCAGCGTACGTTCACCGGTAAATGGACTTCCCGGCGCGAGACGCATCATAAAGAAGGAAATCGTAATTAGAATAAATAACGTTGGTATCGCTTCTAAGCAGCGACGCAGGATAAATTTCAACATTGCCCGTACCTTCTGGCGTGTGCCTGATGAATGTTACAAAGTAGACACAGTGGGGCAAGCCAGGCCTGCCCCACGTATTGCCATTAATGCTTGATAATATAAAGATTCTTAACGGAAATATTATCCAACGGGTCTTTACCGGTATAACCCCCTACCCACGGTTTCACCAGGCGGGCGTTAACGTAGTAATAGACCGGTACGATTGCAGAGTCTTTATCGAGCTGCTCTTCTGATTTCGCGTACAGATCAGCGCGCTGCGCATCGTCTGTGACTTTCAGCGTATCAGTAATGATCTTATCGAATGCCGGGCTCTTATAGTGCGCGGTGTTATTCGAACTGTCGCTCAGCATGGTGTTCAGGAAGGATGTTGGTTCGTTATAGTCCGCACACCAGCCGGCACGCGCCACGTCGAACGTCCCCTGATGACGGGTATCCAGGAAGGTTTTCCACTCCTGGTTTTCCAGCTTCACGTTCACGCCCAGGTTTTTCTTCCAGATAGACGCGACGGCGATAGCCAGTTTTTTATGCAGGTCAGACGTGTTGTACAGCAGGTTAAACGTCAGCGGCTTGTCAGCGGTATAACCGGCTTCAGCCAGCAGTTTTTTCGCTTCTTCGTTACGTTTTTCCTGTGACCACTTGAACCACTCAGGCTCAACCAGTTTCATACCGTCGGTATAAGGAGGGGTATAGCTGTATGCCGGCAGGTCGCCCTGGTTTTTCACTTTGTTCACGATAATATCGCGATCCAGTGCCAGCTTCAGCGCTGTACGCACGCGCACATCGGTGAAAGGTGCTTTCTGGTTGTTGATTTCGTAGTAGTAAGTGCAGAGATACGGATCAACATGCACTTCTTTCGGGATCTCTTTTTTCAGCTTCTGGAACAGTTCAATCGGCATGTTGTTATAGGTCATGTCGATTTCGCCGCTGCGGTAACGGTTAACGTCAGTGACTTCCGAAGAGATTGGCAGGTAGGTTACCTGATTGATGACGGTTTTCGCGTTATCCCAGTACTGCGGGTTACGCTCCAGAACCATACGTTCGTTGACCACCCAGTCTTTCAGTTTATATGCACCGTTGGTCACGATATTGGCAGGCTGGGTCCATTTTTCACCAAATTTTTCCACCGCAGATTTTGGTACCGGGGAAACGGACGGGTGAACCAGTAATTTGTAGAAGTACGGAACAGGCTCGCTCAACGTCACTTCAAAGGTATTGGCATCAATCGCTTTCACACCCAGGTCGGTGACCGGTTTTTTACCGGCGATGATGTCATCAATATTGGCGATGTGGCCATATTGCAGGTAGCTCGCATACGGAGAGGCGGTGGTTGGATTCGCCAGACGCTGCCAGCTATATACGAAATCTTCGGCGGTAACCGGCGTACCGTCGGACCATTTCGCATCTTTACGAAGATGGAAGGTCCAGACTTTGAAATCTTTATTTTCCCATTTTTCCGCCACACCCGGTGCCGGGTGGCCGTCTACGTCGGTCACCAGCAAGCCTTCGAACAGGTCGCGGTTGACGTTAGACTCCGGAACACCTTCAATTTTGTGCGGGTCAAGAGACTGAACTTCCGCACCGTTGTTACGAACCAGCGTCTGTTTCTCAGCCAGTTGAACGCCTGCAGGAACGTCCGCAGCCATTGCAGCGTTGCCCGCGATTAGCGCAGTTAAAATCCCCGCCGCTACCAGATTTTTTTTTGTGATGATGGACATTGTGTTGGTACTCCACTCATTATAATTACTGGCCTTCGCCAGCTGTGTAATCCCCTGTTGGGGCCTGTACAGCGCAGGAGTTTTTTTTGCTGCTGTCAGGTTCTTCTTTTTACTTCTTGCTATCACCGACTTTTTTATTACTGACCGCTCGTATGGCCGTCTTGCGTCGATTCTTCACAGGTCTCCCCTGTCTGAGGCCTGCGCTGGATATGTGAGAAGAGGACTATATGAAAATAATTCTCATCTGCTTGTTTTATGCTGCAAAATATTAGGCCGGAAAGTATCAAATGGCGTAAACGCGCGCCAATACATTTTGCAAATTTGTTAAGCAATTCTCTTTTACGGTGAGTACCGTATCTCGGGGGGCAGCCCTGCCTGACATCAAATACCGCATAAAAACATTGGTATTCAATATGATAGAGAAAACATTCTCTACAAGCGCGTCGCTGCGCTATCATCAAGTGGTTTTGTACAAAAATTTAACAACTGATTATTATTTAGCACATTCCTCTAGGGGAACGTTGAAATTACTAATATCATTTCGGTTATGACTCAGCAAGCCCCAGAGTATCATGTGAGTAAAATAACAGGTCGATTGAAGGTTTTATGCGCAGAGAGGCACGAGGTAAATTGATAACTTATTGAAATATAAGAAAAGCGGATTATTAGTAGAATTTATTATGATATGTGAGCATTTCAACTTTAGTTATATGATTTGCTGATAATCACGTAAAAAAACGGAGCCGCAGGCCCCGTTCTTTCATTTGAAATATTAGTGCAGTAAGCCGGGGAAAATGCTTTTAATACCGGTGACAATAAATTCGATGCCTAACGCCATCAACAACAGCCCCATGATACGCGTAATGACGTTGATGCCCGTTTGCCCCAGCCAGCGCACCAGCCAGGGTGCCATGCGGAAAACACCCCAACAACACAGTGCGAAGATAGCGATGGCGACAGAAAAGCCAATCAGGTGCATCAGGCTATGGTAACGTGTCCCCCAGACAATGGTGGAACTGATCGCACCAGGCCCTGCCATTAAAGGCAACGCAAGCGGGACCACGCCGATACTTTCGCGAATGGCGGTTTCTGATTTCTCCTGTTTGTTCTGCTTATCCTCACCTAGCTTACCGCTGATCATCGACATGGCAATGGTCACCACCAGGATGCCACCCGCGATGCGGAAAGAATCAATTGAAATGCCGAACAGCTGGAGAATGGCATCACCCAGGAAAAGCGAGGTGAGCAAGATAATGGCCACTGACAGGTTAGCGGTGAGGTTGGTTTTGTTCCTGGCCGCCGCCGTCTGGTAACTGGTCATACTAATGAAGACAGGGATGATCCCTACCGGGTTGACCAGGGCAAACAGACCAATAAAAAATTTAAAATACGTTGGAAAATCAAAGAGCGTTTGGATCACGTTTTGCTCCGCTTATGCACATGCCCGGGACTGACACTTTGTCATGAAAAATCGCGCTGAAGATACGCTTTTTATGAGCATACTTCACCAGAAATCTGTGCCTAAACGTTATCCTTTCAGGATGTTAAACAGATGTAGAATCAGTGATAGCATCACTTCCAATAGTTACTTAATTATTTAACACTGGAAATATCTACAATAAATAACCCTGCTGAAAGGTATCAGCTTGGGGAAAAATTGACGCAGATCATGATTTTCGTACTCAGAAGTGAGTAATCTTGATTACGCCCCCCAGGAAGGTCACCTGTCACAAAGGGATGATGTTAAGGTAAGGCTCTTTTAGTAAGTTAGCGCGCCAGAGCATAAAGTAACTCTTTGTTTTACTTTATCTAACGCAAGTCGTAGTGGCTCTGTCTATACTGTCAGACGTATCGAGCGCTGGTTTACTAAAAGAGTTTAAACATTATCAGGAGAGCATTATGGCTGTTACTAATATCGCTGAACTGAACGCACTCGTCGAGCGCGTGAAAAAAGCCCAGCGTGAATACGCCAATTTCACCCAAGAACAGGTTGATAAAATCTTCCGCGCGGCCGCTCTGGCTGCTGCAGATGCTCGAATCCCTCTCGCTAAAATGGCCGTTGCTGAATCCGGCATGGGTATCGTTGAAGATAAAGTGATCAAAAACCACTTTGCTTCAGAGTATATCTATAACGCCTATAAAGATGAGAAGACTTGCGGCGTCCTGGCTGAAGATCATACCTTCGGTACCATCACCATTGCTGAACCTATCGGTATTATTTGCGGTATCGTTCCAACGACTAACCCAACGTCTACTGCCATCTTCAAATCGCTGATCAGCCTGAAGACCCGTAACGCAATCATCTTCTCCCCTCACCCACGTGCTAAAGATGCCACCAACAAAGCAGCGGATATCGTGCTGCAGGCTGCTATCGCTGCGGGTGCGCCAAAAGATCTGATCGGCTGGATCGACCAACCGTCTGTTGAACTGTCTAACGCCCTGATGCACCACCCGGACATTAACCTGATCCTGGCAACCGGTGGTCCTGGCATGGTTAAAGCAGCATACAGCTCCGGTAAACCGGCTATCGGTGTAGGTGCGGGTAACACGCCTGTTGTTATCGACGAAACGGCCGATATTAAACGTGCTGTTGCATCTGTACTGATGTCTAAAACCTTCGACAACGGTGTTATCTGTGCGTCTGAACAGTCCGTTGTTGTTGTAGATTCCGTCTATGATGCGGTTCGCGAACGTTTCGCCAGCCACGGCGGCTACATGCTGCAGGGCAAAGAGCTGAAAGCCGTTCAGGATATCATTCTGAAAAACGGCGCGCTGAACGCCGCCATCGTTGGTCAGCCAGCCTATAAAATCGCTGAACTCGCCGGCTTTACCGTTCCGGCAACCACCAAGATTCTGATCGGCGAAGTTAAAGTTGTCGACGAAAGCGAACCGTTCGCTCACGAAAAACTCTCGCCTACGCTTGCTATGTACCGTGCGAAAGATTTCGAAGACGCGGTAGTAAAAGCGGAGAAACTGGTTGCAATGGGGGGTATCGGTCATACCTCTTGCCTGTACACCGACCAGGATAACCAGCCAGAGCGCGTTGCTCACTTCGGTCAGATGATGAAAACTGCGCGCATCCTGATTAACACCCCGGCTTCTCAGGGTGGTATCGGTGACCTGTACAACTTCAAACTCGCACCTTCCCTGACTCTGGGTTGTGGTTCCTGGGGTGGTAACTCCATCTCTGAAAACGTTGGTCCAAAACACCTGATCAACAAGAAAACCGTTGCTAAGCGAGCTGAAAACATGTTGTGGCACAAACTTCCGAAATCTATCTACTTCCGCCGTGGCTCTCTGCCAATCGCGCTGGATGAAGTGATTACTGATGGCCACAAACGTGCGCTCATCGTGACTGACCGTTTCCTGTTCAACAACGGCTACGCAGATCAGATCACTTCTGTTCTGAAAGCGGCTGGCGTTGAAACTGAAGTGTTCTTTGAAGTTGAAGCTGACCCAACCCTGACCGTAGTACGTAAAGGTGCTGAACTGGCGAACTCCTTCAAACCCGATGTGATCATCGCACTGGGTGGTGGTTCCCCAATGGACGCCGCGAAAATCATGTGGGTTATGTACGAGCACCCAGAAACACACTTCGAAGAACTGGCGCTGCGCTTTATGGACATCCGTAAACGTATCTACAAGTTCCCGAAAATGGGCGTAAAAGCGAAAATGATCGCCGTTACTACCACTTCCGGTACAGGTTCAGAAGTCACGCCGTTTGCCGTTGTAACCGACGATGCAACCGGTCAGAAATACCCACTGGCTGACTACGCGCTGACGCCAGACATGGCTATCGTTGATGCCAACCTGGTCATGGAAATGCCGAAATCACTCTGTGCGTTCGGTGGTCTGGATGCCGTGACTCACGCCCTGGAAGCTTACGTTTCCGTACTGGCTTCTGAGTTCTCTGACGGCCAGGCTCTGCAGGCTCTGAAACTGCTGAAAGAAAACCTGCCAGCGTCTTATAATGAAGGGTCTAAAAACCCGGTAGCCCGTGAACGTGTTCACAGTGCAGCAACCATCGCCGGTATCGCGTTTGCTAACGCCTTCCTGGGTGTTTGCCACTCAATGGCACACAAACTGGGTTCACAGTTCCACATTCCTCACGGTCTGGCGAACGCCCTGTTGATCAGCAACGTTATCCGTTATAACGCGAACGACAACCCAACCAAGCAGACTGCTTTCAGCCAGTACGACCGTCCACAGGCACGTCGTCGTTACGCTGAAATCGCAGACCACCTGGGTCTGAGCGCACCGGGCGACCGTACTGCGGCGAAGATTGAGAAACTGCTGGCATGGCTGGAAAGTCTTAAAGCTGAGCTGGGTATTCC
This sequence comes from Enterobacter sp. BNK-18, assembly GCF_047456135.1. NCBI lineage: Bacteria > Pseudomonadati > Pseudomonadota > Gammaproteobacteria > Enterobacterales > Enterobacteriaceae > Enterobacter > Enterobacter sp. BNK-18. The sequence continues at coordinate 1,736,069 of NZ_CP179899.1, forward strand.
TAAATCTATCCGTGAAGCGGGCGTTCAGGAAGCTGACTTCCTCGCGCATGTTGATAAGCTGTCTGAAGATGCATTCGATGACCAGTGTACCGGTGCCAACCCGCGCTACCCGCTGATCTCTGAGCTGAAACAGATCCTGCTGGATACCTTCTACGGCCGCGAGTTCAAAGAAAATGACACTGTTGCTGTGAAAGTAGACGCACCTGTCATTAAAGCTGACAAGAAAGCGAAGAAAAACGCGTAACTGACAGCCTGATAAAAAACCCGCCTCTGGCGGGTTTTTTTATGTCTGCATTTTACTGTGAAGGATTATTTGCGGTTGTCAGGCTGAAGCGCCGTCAGTGAGCCGACAATCAACGCTTCCTTATAATGCTTACGGCACACCGATACGTAGCGCTCATTGCCTCCTATGACCACCTGCTCGCCATCAGCATAGGGTTTTCCGGCATGGTCGAGGCGAAGCACCATGCTGGCTTTACGGCCGCAAAAACAGATGGTTTTAAGTTCAACGAGTTTATCCGACCACGCAAGTAAATACTGGCTGCCGGCAAATAGCTCACCACGAAAGTCAGTGCGCAACCCATAGCACAGAACGGGAATATCAAGCTCATCGACAACCTCTGAAAGCGCATGAACTTGCTCACGCGTCAGAAACTGGCTTTCATCAACCAGAACACAATGGATGGGCTGTGAAGCATGCGCTGTGCGGATATCCTCCAGCAGGTCAGTTTGCGGGTTAAACAGCCTCGCAGGCGATGAGAGGCCTATTCTGGAACTCACCTTCCCTGCACCAAAGCGGTCGTCAATTTCAGCCGTATAAACAACGGTACGCATCCCACGTTCCTGGTAATTGTATGAGGATTGCAGTAGCGCTGTCGATTTCCCGGCATTCATTGCCGAATAGTAGAAATAAAGTTGTGCCATTGGCCGTAAAACCCTAATCAATGTGTAATATTACCGATGATTCATTGTACCATATTTTGTCTGGTTATCAGCGATACGACGCACAGACTATGCGGTTCAGCGCGAGGTTTACCGCCGGCATTTTGCAAAAATAATCCGTTAAAACATGAAGTAAACGCATCCACCCCAGCCAATATGTTATAGGGTCAGCCAAACATAACACTTCATTTTATAGTGGAATCATCGTTCATTAAAATTCACTATTTATTAACTATTTCTGCCTTAACATACCCGGTGTAAACTAATACAAAAGGCTGATATTTATCCGCCGCAACTATAATTCCTGAGGCAAATGTCACAAAAAAAAGATGCAATCGACTGCGTTAAGCCACTTTACGTGATAACAAGCGGGACTGGCGGGTTATGAAATTTAAGTTAGCGTAATTAATAATAGCGGCAATATTCACTATTTTTTGAATTCCTTACATTCCCAGCTATTGCACAACTGAATTTATCGCTCTATTATTAGGACAACAAACCACCCCCCATTATAAGTTTGAGATTACTACAATGAGCGAAGCACTTAAAATTCTGAACAACATCCGTACTCTTCGTGCGCAGGCAAGAGAATGTACCCTCGAAACGCTTGAAGAAATGCTGGAAAAATTAGAAGTTGTAGTTAATGAACGTCGCGAAGAAGAAAGCGCTGCTGCTGCTGAAATCGAAGAGCGTACTCGTAAACTGCAGCAATATCGTGAAATGCTGATTGCTGATGGTATCGATCCAAATGAATTGCTGAACAGCATGGCTGCAGCTAAAACCGGTACCAAAGCAAAACGCGCTGCTCGTCCTGCTAAATATAGCTATGTTGACGAGAACGGCGAAACTAAAACCTGGACCGGCCAGGGTCGTACTCCTGCTGTTATCAAGAAAGCAATGGATGAGCAAGGTAAACAGCTGGATGACTTCCTGATCAAGGATTAATCATCTCGCTTCCAGAAAAATCCCGCGTAATGCGGGATTTTTTTTACCCGCAATTTACCGCAAACATCCCCTTACACTCTGTCATAAAGCGTTATTTGGCTATTTAGCTTGCCTTACAATCGGACGTGATGACGGTGTGTTATGGGCATAAAAAAACCGGTGGGCAGAGCCTCACCGGTTCAGATCAAATGAAGCCTGAGTTATTTCTTAATACCCGCGCTCTCTTTGAGCCAGGCTTTAAATTCTTCACCGAGCGTATTGTGGCGAATGCCATATTCTACAAACGCCTGCATATAACCGAGCTTATTACCGCAGTCATGGCTCTTACCTTTCATATGGTAAGCTTCAACGGTCTCTTTCTCGATCAGCATATCAATGGCATCGGTAAGCTGGATTTCATCACCCGCTCCTGGAGGCGTTTTCGCCAGCAGAGGCCAGATTTCAGCACTCAGGACATAACGACCTACAACCGCCAGATTAGAAGGCGCTACGTCGGCCTTAGGCTTCTCAACCACGCCAATCATCGGCACGCTCTCACCCGGTTCAAGGTTAACGCCTTTGCAGTCAACAACACCGTAAGCGGTAACATCATCCACAGGTTCAACCATGATCTGGCTGCTGCCTGTTTCATCAAAGCGTTTGATCATCTCAGCCAGATTGTCCTGAGAAAGATCTGATTCATATTCGTCCAGAATAACGTCAGGCAGGATCACCGCAACAGGCTCATCACCTACAACGGGATGCGCACACATGACTGCGTGGCCCAGACCTTTAGCCAGCCCCTGACGCACCTGCATAATGGTGACGTGTGGCGGGCAAATAGACTGAACTTCTTCCAGTAGCTGGCGCTTAACACGTTTTTCCAGCATGGCTTCGAGTTCAAAACTTGTATCGAAATGGTTTTCGATAGAGTTTTTTGATGAATGTGTAACCAGCACAATTTCAGTAATGCCGGCCGCGATACATTCGTTAACGACATACTGAATTAATGGCTTATCAACCAGAGGTAGCATCTCTTTAGGAATCGCCTTAGTTGCTGGTAACATCCTGGTCCCCAATCCCGCTACCGGGATGACGGCCTTTCTGACTTTCGAATTTAGGGCAGCCATTCAAATTCTCCTGAGCTGTTCAAGTTTTGAACTTTTATGCAATAAATAACGCGTTAAGTATATCAGCCTCATCCCGCAGTCCGGGTCTGAAAAGAACGCGTTGCCGATCAATTAGGACAAATACGCATGATTCCGGGCAGCGATAGTAGCACTCCCCGTAAATCACAGGTAAAGCAATCTTAAAATTAAGATCCAACTGCTTATTCCGTGGACAACATTAAGCGTAGCCGTCCCCCAGCACCCCAAATTTGGCACTGCCAGGAGGAACAGCGATGGCTAATTTGATTAAGATAAGCCGTACCCAATGTTCCAAGCGGGACACCGTTACTGACCTGAATATGATGTTCCCCGGTATTCAGCGAGGCATTAAGCCCCGCGGAAACGAGGATAAGATTTTTCAAACCGCTGTGGTAATAACCTACCAACAGCGGAAACTGTCCGGGTAAATTGGCCTGACGAAAAAGCTGGTTTACCTGTTTGAGTAAACTGCCTAACTCGGGAAGCCGCTGTCCCTGATGGGAGAGTTGTTCCTGCAGCAACCCGTTAAATAGCGCGCGAAGTAATAACGCGGCTAATACACCATTATCCCCTGCCCGGGTGACATCAAGACAATAAAATGCAAGGTCTGAATCCGATAATGGCGCAATATCGAGCACCAGCCCTGGCTGGTCAGCGGCCACCAGCTGACGATAATTCACACGACAGTGAGAAATATTTTGTTGTACCGGCGGTTGAAGTTCTTGCAACAGTTTCGCCGCCGCAGGGGGATTACTCACTAAGGCGTCCCAGTCCTGGAAAAGGCGTTCCTCTTCCTCAACCCGGGAATTAAACATATTTGGATAAAGACAGGCTAAGACGGTTTCACGAAGCCGGTTAAGATCTTTAACCGGTTTAAGCAGAATATCCTGAACCCCCAGACGCAATGCTTTGGCTATATCCGCCATGTTCTCTGTGGCGGAAATCACCAGTATCGGCATCTGGTTGGCTTCATTGCGCAGATGTTCGACCAGCTTCAGTCCATTCATCCGTGGCATTTCAAGGTCACAAATCATCAGATCAGGCGTGATATTGACCATTTTTTCCAGCGCGTCGATGCCATCGTCAGCCAGTGAAGTGTTTGCCCCCAGTGATGATAACCACGAATCCAGTAGCGATCGGAAAACGGGCTCGTCTTCAACAATCAAAATGTGTTTTCCGGCCAATGGCTTCGTCATGGTTCCTCCCCTGGCTGACAGTAACTACATAGTGGCATGCTATCGGCACTGTCGCCTGTCAGATTTTGCTGAAGTAGTCAAAAAAAGGTGCTTAACGTGCTGTTCGCACAAAAGGCAGCAACTCATCTATTTTCTTTTCGACGGCTAACGAGCCCGCTGCGATGGCGGCCTCAGCCCGATGGAAATCAAGGGTAGAAATTTGCGGACAATACGGCTGAAGCAGAATATCCGGCGGGTCGCCAGCCATGCGGTTGCGCTTGAGGCGGTTCTCCAGGACCTGGATTGAGGTCGTCATAATTTCAATCGCCGTGGGTGCAGTTACCGCACGCCGGGCGGCCATGCGCCCGAGACGTCCGCGCAGACGCTCATGCCAGGCCAGTTTTTCGCCCTCGGCATCTTCACTCTGAAGATTGACTGGCATCAGGTCTTGTTGCATCAGATGAGCGTCGTGCTGTAAATCCACAGCAATAACGATATCGGCACCCATAGCGCGGGTCAGGGAAATGGGGACCGGGTTAACAACGCCTCCGTCGACAAGCCAGTAACCGTTGTGCGGAACAGGGGCCATTAAGCCCGGCATGCTGCAGGACGCGCGAACGGCAAGATGGATATCCCCTTCGGTAAGCCAGAGTTCGCGGCCGGTACTGAGGTTCGTCGCAACGGCACCGAAGGGTAACTGACAATGACTGAAGTCATCGAGAGGCATAATCTGACGGAACTGGTTAAAGACCCGTTCACCGCGCAGCAACCCACCGCGCTGCCACGAGAGATCCATCAGGCGCAATACGTCCCAGTAACTGAAGGAGCGTACCCAGGTTTCAAGTTCCGGAAGCTTTCCACACGCGTATGCGGACCCCACAAGCGATCCGATTGAACACCCTGCAACAATATCAACGTCAATGCCCATCTGCTTTAAGGCATTTATCACGCCGATGTGCGACCATCCCCGGGCTGCACCTGAGCCCAGCGCCAGTCCAATTTTAACCTTTCTCATTAGCCCTGTTTTACGTCCCCTGGATTCCTGACATAGCATCAACGCAACTGCTCAGTTAACATGGTGCTACCCGAAGCGTTTAACGCCCTTATTTTTTGTTCCAGGAAGAGAATCGTGTCTCAACTCTGCCCTTGTGGTAGCGCTCTGGAGTATAGCCTATGTTGCCAGCGATATCTGTCTGGCGATCAGGTTGCACCAGACCCGTCACACCTCATGCGTTCACGGTATACTGCTTTTGTGATCAAAGACGCAGACTACCTGATTAAAACCTGGCACCCGTCCTGCCACGCTGCCGATTTCAGACAGGATATTGAAGCCGGATTTGCTAATACCCAATGGCTCGGCCTTACCGTCTATGAATCGTCAACGGGAAGTGATGCTGATGAAGGTTATGTCAGCTTCGTTGCCCGCTTTATCGAACGCAATAAGCCCGGTGCCATTATCGAACGTTCCCGGTTCTTAAAGGAAAGCGGGCAATGGTATTATATTGACGGAACGCGCCCACAGTTTGGTCGTAACGATCCCTGCCCTTGTGGTTCAGGTAAAAAATTTAAAAAGTGTTGCGGGCAGTAATGCCTGACAACCCAGACTTCGCAAATACTCAAACAGGATTTCCCGGCGATGCAATCACTACAACGTAAAGTTCTGCGCACCATCTGTCCCGATCAAAAAGGGCTGATCGCACGAATTACCAACATTTGTTATAAGCATGAACTGAATATCGTGCAGAACAACGAGTTCGTTGACCACCGTACCGGACGCTTCTTTATGCGTACCGAACTCGAAGGGATTTTCAACGACACCACCCTGCTTGCCGATCTCGACAGCGCGCTGCCTGAAGGCTCCGTGCGTGAACTGACCCCCGCTGGCCGTCGTCGCGTGGTTATTCTTGTGACGAAAGAAGCCCACTGTCTTGGCGATCTGTTGATGAAAGCAAACTACGGTGGCCTCGATGTTGAAATCGCTGCCGTTATCGGTAACCACGAGACGCTGCGCACGCTGGTTGAACGTTTTGATATTCCGTTTGAGCTGGTCAGCCATGAAGGCCATACCCGTGAAGAACATGACAACCTGATGGCCAATGCTATCGAAGCGCATAACCCGGATTACGTGGTACTGGCGAAATACATGCGTGTGCTGACCCCATCTTTCGTGGCGCGTTTCCCGAACAAGATCATCAACATCCATCACTCATTCCTGCCAGCCTTTATCGGTGCACGTCCTTATCACCAGGCGTACGAACGCGGTGTGAAAATCATCGGCGCCACCGCGCACTACGTGAATGACAACCTGGACGAAGGCCCAATCATTATGCAGGACGTGATTCACGTGGATCACACCTATACCGCGGAAGATATGATGCGCGCCGGGCGTGACGTAGAGAAGAACGTACTCAGTCGTGCGCTTTATCAGGTGCTGGCGCAACGTGTGTTCGTTTACGGTAACAGAACGATTATTCTTTAATCGACAAGAAAATGAACTGGTTAGCTTTACAGCTTAACGCGTAAAATTCAGGCAACCAGTTTATTTTTATTGTGGTAACGCTTTACAGGGGCGTCTCATTTGATATGATGCGCCCCGCTTCCAGCAGGAAGCAGGCCAGTAAATAGCATTACCCCGTGGTGGGGTTCCCGAGCGGCCAAAGGGAGCAGACTGTAAATCTGCCGTCATCGACTTCGAAGGTTCGAATCCTTCCCCCACCACCATCTCTCAGCATTACCTCAAAATTTGAATTACCCCTGGTGGGGTTCCCGAGCGGCCAAAGGGAGCAGACTGTAAATCTGCCGTCATCGACTTCGAAGGTTCGAATCCTTCCCCCACCACCATCATCTCAAAGCTAATCCAGTGATGTATTTCAAACGATGTGTCATGCATAGCAACAGACGATCACATTGGTGGCAACCGGCGCTTCACCGGTGAACTTTTTACGATCGACGTATTACACTGAGCATGTTCCGCCAGACCATCAAGCAACGCATCCAGTTGCTCAATCGACCGCACGACCAGCCTGATAACAAAGCAGTCTTCACCGGTGACTTTATCGCTCTCAATACATTCCGGCATGGCCTGAATGTACTTATCTACCTTTTGCAGCAACCCCGGTAAAGGACGAACCCGCACCAGCGCCTGCAACGTATACCCCAACGCCGTCAGATTGACGCGCGCACCATACCCTTCAATCACCCCACGCTCTTCCAGTCTTTTCAGACGCTCTGCTGTACTGGGAGATGTCAGTCCAATACGTCCGCTGAGTACCTTTAGCGACATGCGCGCATCCTCAACCAGACAGGCCAGGATTTGGCGATCGATGTCATCGAGAAGGTTTTCCATCGTTTTTACCTAATTTAAAAAAGCCATCACTGTATTTCACCTTATATCAGCCATGTTATTCCCGACAGCGGTATTCGACAATATCGTCATTAATCAGGAGGTGAACAATGGGTGATGTACAAAAAGGCGTCTGGCAGATGAGCCTGGCGATGTTAATTTCCGGCTCGATTGGCGCGTTTGTTCTGCTTTCCGGCCTGCCGGTGACGGAAGTGGTTTTCTGGCGATGCCTGATCGGGGCGATGGCCCTTTTTATTTTCATCCGAATAAGTCGAAAACCATTTAGTCCGCTCACCCGGGTCACGCTGTTGCTGGCAATTCTTGGCGGTGTTGCATTAGTGGTGAACTGGTTGCTGCTGTTCGCGGCTTATGAACGTATTTCAATCGGCCTTTCTACCGTGGTCTATAACACTCAGCCGTTTATGCTGGTGTTGATGGGGATGTTTTTAGGTGAACGCGTGAGCCTGGTGAAATGGGGTTGGCTCGTTCTCGCCTTTGGCGGCGTGGTCATCCTGCTCTCCAGTGAGCTGAATGGCGCACAGGGCGAAGGCTGGCTCGCAGGAATCGGTCTGGCGATGGGGGCCGCTTTCTTCTACGCACTGACAGCCATAATCGCCCGCAGACTTAAATCAGTTGCGCCCCAGCATATCGCCTTTATTCAGGTACTGACCGGCGTGGTCATGCTGTTGCCCTTCGCCCACCAGCCGGCATTATCAGCTGATTTCCCATGGCCGATTTTACTGACGTTAGGTGTCGTCCATACCGGGATCATGTATCAGTTGCTGTATAGCGCGATCCAGAAGCTCCCGACGCCCGTTACCGGTTCTCTGTCTTTTATCTATCCCGTGGTGGCCATAATTGTCGATAACGTGGTGTTCGGACACTCGCTGAATATCACGCAACTGGCAGGGGGTGCATTGATACTGTTTGCGGCGGCAGGTAATAACCTGGGCTGGGGCGAGAAAAAACCCCGCGAGTGCGGGGTTGGGATCAAATCAGCACATTAGCGACGGGGGCGAACAGGCTAATCCTTGCGGATTAACGTGAGGAGTTGTTCGCGAGCCTGTTCAAGTTGCCTGAGTCCGCCGCGCAGCCAGATACCTTTTCTGAAAAACTCGACCCGGGCGGCATGATCGAACTGATCGTAGTCAACCGGGTACACCAGGGCCGGGATCCCTTTTTGAATACAGTGCCACATAATCCCCGCCCCGCCGTGGTGTATCACGGCATCGTAACGAGATAACCAGGCATCATAATCAACCCAATGCAGACGTAAGAAATTCCCTGCCCGCTCACATTCCGCACTTTCCAGGCTGCCATCCGTGAAATGGAACACCCAGTCTGGCATCGTTTTCGCCAGAGCTGTTGCCGCTTTCGCTACGTCATCTTTATGCCAGTCCAGATGTGTACCCAGCGTAATCAGGACATGCCGCTTTCCTTCAATGAAGGTCGGTTTCTCTCCATCTGCAGGCGGTGTGTACAGCGCAGGTCCAATAAAGGCTACCGATTCAGGCCAGGTCCGCTCAAATTCCATCTCTTTTTCGCCCAGAGCAAGAATGCGCAAGGGTGAATATGCCGTTTCACTGCCGTCAGGCCGATATAGCCGGGTTATGCCCGTCTGACGAATCACACCGCGAAAAAACCAGAAAACAAGACTCTTGAACATCCTGACTTTTTTCCTGTGGATCAGGTGGCTTATCCGTTCCCACGCGGTGATGGCCGGCATCAGCCCACCACAATAAGCGGGTGGGCCGTCCGGCGCTTCAAGAACGCACGGCGACGGCAAGCTACTCCACCAGAGAACCTTCATCCGGGTACAGACAGGCCCCACGACGGGAAGTGTAAAGTCGGCGATGGCCAAATCCGGCACGCCTTCCCGATGCCACGCCCTCTCAAGTTCGTCAGCAAAACCCTTAAGCAGGCCCACGACTGAACGAAACTGACGATAAAGCCTCACAGGATGCGTCTTTACGGCATATTTTGGATTGGCAATCGACACTAACGGTGTATCGAAATCGCCGTCAAGAATGAGTCCTTGCAGTCCGGACGCCGCAATCCGCGCGCTGGCACCGCGAGTACTGATAATACGGACCTGATAATGCGCTGAAAGCGCCCTCCCCATTGCCAGCACGGGATGCAAATGACCGGAAAATGGCGGGGCCAACAAATCAATTCGCGTGACGTTGTCAGGAATCAGATCAAACAAGCGTTGCATATCAGACTCTATTTCCGTATTTGATTTATAAATCGCTGACATAAACAGACCAGCTCCGGCTGCGAGAGATAGTCCATATGACCGCAGGGTATGCGCTCGTCCGCCTGGTGAAACCAAAGGCGAGAAATCCAGTCTTGCTGCCCCTGAACCAAAAGATGATGGCAGTCAGGACGCTGACGAGCCACGGGGCCGTAAGCAAAAATACTCACGCGAGACAGGACTGAGGACGGCAGGTGAAGATTATTAAAGAGTTCCAATCCACAGCTTCCGGAAAGTAACAGCGTGTGATCCGCCGATTCCAGCAACGCGATCGCAATGTTTCGATAGCGCTCGGCAAACGCTGCCCTGCGAGAAGTGAGGTAGTCCCGCGCATTGCTGCAACTTGCACGCAATAAACCCGTATCACACCATGGCTGGGTTTGAGGTATCCAGGGGAAATTTTCAGTGACAGGCATGGCCCCCTCCGTCAGCAAAGACTGGAGGAACAAACTCTGCACCGGGCTGAGCGCAAGGTTGCCGGGACGGCTTCTTCCCGTGATAAAAGCGATGTTAAGTCGCATGCCGGTCACAATGAGCTGAAGCGGTCATTACTGAAAACGCGATAGCGACGTGAACGCCAGTGGATATTCCGGTTGAACAAGGCATGAATTAAATGCACAGGCTGCAACAGCTCTGATAACACCGACATCACCGGCCTTGCGGAAATAGTCTCTGACACTAAGCGCTGTATACGGCGCAAGGCAACGTGGCGAACGAGAAGGACCACCGCCAGTAACACGCAATTTATCCCCCCACTGAATGCGAGCACCACCATCGCCCAAAGCAGTAACGGATGTAAACCCTGAAGAAGAAAGATTGCCAGATTCGTACCGGCAGGCTTCTCACGCATCAACAATGTGGCGAACAAAAACCAGCGGTGCATCTGACGAAAATACCGTCTGACGTCAGGTACGCTGGTTTGTACGCTCACTGGCGCGACAGACTGTACGATGTTTACCCCTTGCTGAGTAAGAAGCGTTGCCAGCGCGAGATCATCGGTCAGATGTCGAAGGATGGGCGAAAATCCCCCCACGCTTTCCAGCACACGTAAAGGTAACAGGTAGCACATGCCATTTAGCGTTAACGGTCTGACAAAAGGCAGCAACGGCAGATACGTCAGCGCTGAGTTATCATTTACAAATTGTGCCAGCAGTCGCGACGGTAAGTTGTCGGTAGCAACATACCAGGGTAGCGCGGTGACAAGCGAATGATCATCAAGCGCGGCAAGCATCGTGTTCAGCGATGTCGCCGTCAGTACCGCATCGTCATCTAAAATCAGGACCGTCAGGGTCTTAACCTGCTTTCTTCCTTGCTCAAGCTTATATAACTTTGGATTTATCCCTTCCGTCGCTTCAGGGTATGCGCAGATATGAATAGCGCTCTGAGGGTAACGCGTCTGCAACCGCTGCGTTACCCTTGCGGCCTCCGCATCGTCCACGTCAGTCAGCCAAAGAAACGTTGCGCCAGGCAAATTTTGAAGACTCGCGGCCAACACCGTCTCTAACGCAGGATCACCGCTGAGTATGGGTTGCATGACCGTAATGTCGCTGAAAGAGCGAGAGATGTTATCCCTTGTGGCTGTAAGCATTTTCTGCGTGATACAGACTTTGAAAAGCAGAATGGCCAGCCATGCTATTGCGATAATTAACACAGGCGCTCTTCCTTGAGTTGTTGTAAAAATGTACGCAGGCTGACGTCAAAATCCATTGAAGGTGGACCAAAGTCATCCAGCATACGCGTAACATTCAGGGTGTTAGTGTAGCCAAAGACGGCAACGCCAAAACGGGTAATCGGCGGTTCTCCCGGCAACGGCAGCCAGCACCACAGCCTCTCAAGTATGCCAGCAAAACACATCGCTGTTCCCAGGCGCACGGTTTTATACGGTTGAGGCAAACCCAACTGCTGCAAGACGTCACATAACAGCCGATGGATTTCGACAGATTGACTGGCGGAGATGTTATAACACGGGCGGAGATGACTGCGTTTCACGGCACGCATCAGGTAATCCCCTAGCACATCGACGTGCATAATGTCGGCCTGCACTTTTACACCGCGGCTAAGGATAGAGGGCAGCTTTCCTTTTTTAGCCGCAGCCAACAGAGGCGGTAAGAGCAAGCGATCGCCCTCACCAAATACGGCACAAGGGCGAAAAATGGTTTTCTCACCCTGATACGTCTCAACAAGGCACTCTGCCTGACGTTTTGTGCGCCCATATTGGCTGCTAAATTCGGGGCCGATAGCATCACATTCACGCAGTCCTGGCTGGTGTGCAAAACGGTAATAAACCGCCGCGCTTGAAATAAATATGAGTCGTGGAAAGCCACGATGACGGCAAAAATCGATAACATGCCGGGTCGTCTCAACGTTATCCCGGTAATAATCGTGCTCACTACCCCAGGGCGAAGTCCTTCCTGCCGCGTGAATAACCACATCGGGTACGACATCAAGCGTTTGAAGCTGGTCTAACCCAAGTGCGAAATACTCAACTGATGCGGGCAACTCGACATGTTCACGGCGCCCGACGCCGCACAGCGAAACGCCGTCAGTATCGGCAAAACGCCGCATAAAAGCCCCGCCGATGAAACCCGATGCTCCGGTGACCATAATCTTCACGACCATTCTCCGTGTCGCTCAGGGCGTTCACCCATGCGCCTGAGAAAACGCTGCTGGAGAGACATTAAATCGGCGAGGGTGAGCCGTCGATAATCTAGCCCTTCTCGCGCGGCGACATCCTCGATGATTCGGCTCAACTGAGGATAATGGCGATGACTCCAGTGCGGGAAAAGATGGTGAGTCAGATGAAGATTGAGGCCACCCAGCCAGTAACCCATGAACGCGGGCCGTGTCGACCAGTCAAAGGTCGTTGCAAAGGTATGGGAAAGCCTGCCTTGAGCCATTTTGCCCCCGTCAGGGGGGAGCTGAGCGCTGCCCTTTGCCCAGTGCGTCCCGATGACGAGCATGACGAATATCAGAGAAGAGATCATCTGACAGAGCATATAGGTCAGCAAAATTGAACCGGCGCTAAATCTGTCGGCCAATAACCACATGGGTAACACGAGGCTGAACGCTGCGTGCAAGGCTTTACCCGTCAAAAAAAACGTCCAGCCGATAATACCCTGCTGCGCCAGATGAGGCGTCACCGGGGTATATCCCCCTCTGTCGAGCCAGTCAACAATCCAGATATACCAGGGGAAGGTTAATGCGGCGACCAACGGCCAGTAGTAGCGCTGCGCCCGCATAAAGGGGCGCCAGCGCTGCCAGGGCGTCTGGCGCATAAGACCATTTTCTGCGGTGTCCGGATCGTAACATTCTATGTTGGTGAATCCATGATGAAATCTGACATGGCGAACGCGCCAGCAATCGGGATCCAGGCCGAGAGGGATAGCGACAATACGGTTTAACCACGCGTTAGCTTTTTTACTTTTCAGAAAGGCATTATGAGACGCATCATGCACGACGTTCACGGTCAGCAACATCGCGAAAACGATGGCGGCAAAATACCATGAAAAATACAGGGGCAGGTCACTCTGATGAAGCGCTAACGCATAACTTCCAATACAGCCACCAGCCAGCATCACTGTTTTAACCAGCATTCGGCCATCTGCATAGCGATGATCGCCCCGTTCTGTTAACAACGCGCGTGTTTCGCTGTGAAGTGCTGCAACCAGCCCGGGGGGATCGGCGGGAAAGGTCAACCGCTTGTCAGGATTAAACTGGTTCACTTATCCCCCTTTTTGATCTGCGCCCAAGACCATAGGTGAGTGCAATACCGTGTGCGGCCAGTGCCGCCATAACTGCAACCCAATAGACGTGATTCCAGCCCCAATAACCCAAGAAAAGCAGCGGTAAAGAGAGCGTGACCAGACACCACATCATCACTCCCCAGCGCTGACCCTCGCTGATCCCACCCAATGCGACAGAGCCAGCTGCCAGCAATATAAACAACAGGGACTGCGCAGCGCCCACGTTATCTATGCTGTATCCGTAGCGCTGGATGTAGCCCAGAACGAGCGCAAACAACAGAATAGCCCCGACACCTGTCATTAATATCGAACAGTCAAACTGGCGATGTCGGAGGCGAACCGTTTTCAAAATACCTGCCATTTGCAAAAAAGGAAGATTACTTTCCTGCATCGGGTTTAACGATGGCTTCCTGCCTTTTACCCCATAGGTCGACTTCTCCTGCGAGGGCATCTCGCAGAACGTACCGAATAATTTATCCCAGAAAATAAAGGTGCCACCGTAGTTGGTGTCGGCATAGCGCTTATTATTAAGGTGATGAACGCGATGATGTGTCGGGGTAACAAATACCTTTTCTAGCCACCCCAGCGTTGGCGTTAATGCGTTATGGTTAAAAAACTGAATGCTGTAATGCACGATGGAAACCGTCAGAAAGACACTCAGCGGTACGCCAGCCAGCGCTAACACCAAAAAGAAAGGGATTGACGTTAATGACGAGTACCAGGAATTTCGCACCCCCAGCGACAGGTTATAGTTCTCCCCCTGATGGTGAACAACGTGAACAGCCCACAGTAGCCGAAGCTGGTGATGGAGACGATGAAGCCAGTAGAAACCAACGTCCCATGCTAACAATGTAAAGAGCCATACCCCGACGGCAGACCATCCCTCAAAAAGATTCAGGCTAAAGTGTTCCAGCACAAATCCGTAGCAAAGCACCTCCAGGCACCGGAAAAACCACAGCATAATGTGCCCGGAATTGAGATTGAAAATGATATCGAGCCAGTCAATATTCTGCCGCCGTGTGAACTGAAGAATACAGGCCTCAGCACACACGAAAAACAGCATAAAAAGAACGGGAAACAGGAGTTCACTCACCGGGTATTCCTTTATATTTTTGTCTGCGCACGTCCAGATGCCCTGCCAGCCATACACTGGCCCCTGCCAGCAAAACACCCGCCATTAAATCAATAAACAGATGTCTTCTCAGCTGAAGGATAGAGTAGGCAATAGCACACGCCCAGATGACGCTTGCAACCGCCATCCAGCGTAAACGCCCTGCCGCTATCGCCCAGACGGCGAGTGCCGTCAGCGCAGCGTGCAAAGAGGGAAAGCAATTTTGACGGGAGTCGACAGAGACCAGCCACCCCAAGACTCTGGAAGAAACACCCTCTCCTGCCAGCGTGGGATACACCATGGTGGTCGGCCATAACAGATATATGATGCCCGCCCCCAGCGCCGAAAATTGCATGGACCGGGCAAGCCACCGCACTCGGTCATACGGCGTTAATAAATATCCCAACGGGACAATTAAGAAAAAGGACAAGTAGAGCCACACCGCATCAGGCGAAAAGGGAATTAACGCGTCAACCCGTAGTGGGGTTAAACGATAACCTTCACCCTGTAACCTGTCGCAAAGCGAATAAACGACCCCGACCGACCCCCACCCCACTAGCATCTGCTTGAGGCGTTGCAGAAACTCACTCATTCCTTTCCCCATTCACGGACTATGCGCCGTCGTTTTGCGTCAAAGTTCGATGATACGCTTCGGTACTGCAGCACCCATACCAGCCGGGAAGTGTCTATTCCCTGTAACGTAAACAGCTCATTCAGCGCGTCGCGGCAGTGAGGAAGTATTGCTGCGTCACAATCCGCGGTAAGACACAGTCTCTCTGCTTCTGTTTGTACCAGGCGATAGTCTGCGGTAAGTGGGAGCGTGACGGCCAGCACGCGGCTGCAGGGGTCGGCAAAAATAACCTGCGGTTTGCCCATGCTATCCGGGAGAAGGAGTTGATCGTCCTGTCGACCCTCAATACGCTCAATCGCGCGCGCCGCACTTCCACACGGGCACCGCGCCTCGCGGGCAACCAGTATGTCATCAAGGCGGTAACGGACGATGGGCTGCGTGCTGCGGGTGAAATCGGTGATAACAGGCGTAAAGCGCTTTCCATCCAGCCAGTGGGGCTCAACGTGAATAAACTCCTCGTTCAGATGTAACGTCCCAAAAGAACAGGTTGAAGCTAAAAAACCCTCTGTTGCCTGGTAGATTTCACCCACGCTACCAAATACCTGGTGGATAAGTGCCCTGTCCTGTTCCTCCAGAACTTCGGCGACAGAAATCACCTTTTTGACATTCAACTGCAGCGTTCCGTCCAGTACCGCCAGCGCCAGCGCACGTAATACCTGTGCGGGGGCAACAATGATCGTCGGGGAAAACTGTTCTACATGGCGCAATTGCGGCTGAAACGGCGCCAGTAAATCGTAAAATTCCAGGCTCAACCAGCGGCTGCTCACACTCTGGTAAAGGTTATTATTTGCTCTCAAAAACAGTGCAACTCGTTCCCGGGCAAAAAGACCGTCCGGTAAGGCCCTGGCAAGCATCCCTGCAGCCCAAATTTGCTGCTCCTTCGGACTGACAACAAATAACCCGCGTCTGCCGGAAGTACCTGATGACAGGCCCACGCTAAATCGGCCTACTTTCGGACTGAAGTCCCGGCTCTGTTCACTTTTCAGCGCGCAGGCCATCAGCGCGTCACGCTTAAGACCTTCAGTGTTCATCTCATCGAAATGCGTCATCATCAGCGCCTTGTCCATCAGCGGCCACTGTCCGAACGGCACCGCGCGAAATCGCTGAAACCATGGGCTTTTCGATAACACGTTCCGCCTGAAGCGATGCAGTTTTTTTTCCTGCCATCTCTCCAGTTTTTCACGTTCGGTAAAACGCCGTCTGCGGGTGCAGAAATAGCGCCACATCAACATAATGAGGTTCACAAATCGCCCTCATGGCACAGACGAATATCCACTTTACCGTTTTTCCAGAGTTGATTGAGTTGCCGGAGCGTCTGGTAATAAGCAGAGGGATCGGACATCACCAGACTGGCAAGCCGTGAAGGACCGCGCATCTCCCGGTAATTGTCAGGAGACCAGGCCGCATCTGCGGCCAAAAGTGTCCAGCCGTCCTCTGTCAGGACGAATGCCCCGAAGTGTCCGGCCGCATGGCCTGCAAGCGGGATCAAAATAATTTCGCCCTGACTGTCCGGCAAAACATAGCCCCGCTCAAACGGAGCAAGCGCCTCGGGCAGCCTCAGGGTTTCGAAACCTTCAATGAAGCGCAATGACGACTCAAACCCGGAGGGGAAAAGTCCTGGCACAAATGCCTGACGCAGGGCGGCAAATCCTCTCAGCGCTCTCACCTGCTGCCAGCCCTCACCAGAACAAATACAGCTAACATCGGGGAAATCACGCAGCCCTGCGACGTGATCGGCATGGAAGTGCGACAAGATAATCGCATCGATATCGCCCCCGACCAGGCCTTGTGCGTAAAGCTGTTGAGCCAGGGACTGTTTGGGGTCGAAATAAACCGGCGTGACTTGCCGGTAAATGCGAAAAATGCCCGAGCGCGTGTAGTGTTCAAACCAGGAGGAATAGCCGGTATCCCATAGCCATCGGTGTGAACCGACTTCCAGGAGCCAGGCTCGAGAGGGAAATTTGCACACCCTGAGACCAGCGCCTTTTAGAGCCATGCAGCCGATATGGGTGCAATATCCTGTTTCAAACGCGGTAATCTTTGCCATTCGTCCTCAGCCATTCTCCCGTTAACGCGATGCCTTCTTCCATAGAGAAACACGGGGTATAGCCCAACTCCTCTACGGCTTTTTTAGCGCTCAGCGTCATATCGAAACAAACCGTTCCCGCACTGTAACGGGTGACGGGAGGTTCCTTATTGATGCACTTTCCGACTAATTCCATGCCACGCGCGGCCAGTGACACCACCGGCCAGGGAATTGACCGGATCTGGTAGCGTAACCCCAGCTGCTGACGCAGCAACGCGTCAAGCATATCAACCAGCCGCTGCGGCTGGTGATTGGTCACGTTATAGATGCTGCCGGAATAAAGAGGCTGGCCCAAGGTTGCACGTTCCATAGCAAAGACCACGTTTTGTACGAAGGTCAAATCCAGAAGCGCTTCTCCTCCCCTGGGCAGACGCAGTATCCCTCCGTCCTGATGGAGCTGACGCAGCAGGCGAGGAACGATCACCTTATCATGGGGACCGAAAAGCCCACGCGGGCGCAAAATGATGAACGTAGTCGCGCTGAAGCTTGCCACCGCATCTTCAATGATGCGTTCGGCTGCCCGTTTGCTGCTGGCGTAGTGGCTGGAAAATGTGTTCGCCAGGTAGGTTTCCGGAAGATCGTAGTGATGCTGAAAATCGAAGTAGACCGCAGGGGTAGAAATGTGGACAAAACGCGGAATGCCCGCGGTGCCCGCAGCCATCGCCAGTTTTTGTGTTGCAATGACGTTTGCCTGCCAGAAAGCGTCCCTCCCTCCCCAGGGAGAAGATTTCGCTGCGCAGTGCCACACGGCATCGCACCCCTCCATGAGCCTGGCGCATTGGTCCAGAGACGCCAGGGACAAGTCGAGTGGGATAAACGTCGCGCCCACATGCTTTAAATGTGCACCTTCGACCGGATTACGGCCCGTCGCCACTACGCTAAAGCCACGTTCCAGCAAATAGTGGACAGCGTTACGCCCCAGCCCGCTGGTTGCCCCTGTCACCAGGATCTTCATGGCATAAGTACCATGCCAGCCAGCGTCAGGCCTGCTGCAGTACCAATAAGCATCGCGGGTTTTCCCGGCGTGAAACGACCATGGGTTACCGCTTCATGCAGCGCCGTAGGGATGGAGGCGGCCACCTGGTTGCCGTAGTGACGGTAAACATCAATTAAGATGGATTCAGGGACACCCAGCCGCTTACGCATGTGTTCAAGAGAAAGATGGCTGGCCTGATGCGGAATGACGGTACCGATATCCGACAGTTGCAGACCGCATTTTCCCAGCAGCCGCGCGAAGTAGTCATCAATCAGCGAAGAGGCATACCGGAACAGCGCCTTACCCTGCATATGGAACATAAAATCACTGTCGCTCATGCCCGCTCTGGGGTTGCGACGCGTTCCTCCCGCACGGATTTCACAGAGTTCGCTGCCATCCGGGTACATCTCGATTAGGCTTGTTATAATCCCGCTGTTGCCGTCACCACGCTCCACGATCGCACACGCCGCACCATCACCGAAAATCAACGAAGACTCTTCGTGGCTCCAGTCAATGCCGCGCGATGCTAAATCAGCTGAAACAATGGCGATGCGACGATATGCGCCTGTATTCAATAAACCGGCAGCAACTTCTAAGGCGGAAATAAAGCTGACACAGCTGCTGTTAATATCAAACCCCGCCATACCCGCGGGCATACCTGCCGCCTTGATAATATGAACCGCACTGCAGGGAAGCGCTTGTATGGCAATAGCCGATGCACAAATTAACAGGTCTATGGAAGCAGGTGATATCGTTCCGGCATGTAGCGCGTTATGTAGCGCCTGTGCGGCCAGCCCGGCCTGGCTGGCGGTGTGAGAAGCGTGGTAGCGGGTAAGTATACCGGACCGTTTTTCAACGTAGCCAGGCGGTTTTCCTAACCATGAATCCAGATCGCTGGATGTCAGTCTTTCAGCAGGCAAGGCAATGCCTGTTGAGATAATTTTTATTGCGGCCGAAATTTCCGGCTCTGTTGATTGACCCACACCAGTGCTCCCTTCACTAGCTAATCCAACCGCTAATAATATAGGAGCCCCTTCTTTACACAATCTGAAATTAACGGGAGCGTCCTGCTCCCGTGTCAGTTTTCAGTGAATTAGCGACGGGCGCGAACAATCTGATATTTGCGCGTCAGATACTCCACCGGTGCGCTCCAGATATGCACCAGACGAGAGAACGGGAACAGCACAAACAGCGTCATCCCGAGCACCAGGTGCACGCGGAAGATAAACGCCACACCGTCAAGGTGCTCAGACGCACCACCGTGGAAAGTCACCACAGACTGCGCCCAGCCGACCAGCTTCATCATTTCGCTGCCATCCATATGCTGAGCCGAGAACGGAATGGTCAGCAGACCCAGCGCACACTGCACCATCAGCAGGGACAAAATCAGAATGTCCGCGCCGGTGGTGGTCGCGCGAACGCGCGGGCTGAACAGACGGCGTTTAAGCAGCAGTAAACCGCCCACCAGCGTCATCACGCCGCAGGCACCGCCGGCAATCATCGCCATTTTCTGCTTCACCTCAATCGGCAGGAATGACTCATACATCCAGTGCGGCGTCAGCATTCCGAGGAAGTGACCCGCAAAAATCCCCAGGATCCCGATGTGGAACAGGTTAGAAGCCAGGTTCATCCCTTTGCGATCGAGCATCTGGCTGGAGGCAGCACGCCAGGTGTACTGGCCGTAGTCATAACGCAGCCAGCTTCCCACCAGGAACACGGTGCCCGCGATATACGGGTAAATGTCAAAGAAGAACATATTCAGGAAGTGCATTATTGCTGTCCTCCGTTAGAGATATTCAAATATTGCGGGGCAACGGCTCCGGCAAAACGACGTTGGTGAGCGGAGATTTCAGACTCACCGCAGTTCTGGTCAGCCATGAATTTCACCTGCTCCTCCTCCCAGACCGCATCCAGCGCCTGTGGCGTATCATCGCGGGCTTCATCGGCGATCTTCTCCGCAACTTTTTCACTGTCGACCGATGCGTTGGCGAGTTTCACCAGCAGGTCGAACAGCACCGCGTAACGGCTCTCGCGCTGCTGAAGTCGTGCGCCGAGCAGCGCCAGGATCGGCGCGATGTCCTGCAGACCACCCAGCGCCTCCTCTTTAGGCAACTGCGCCAGATACTCAAGATAGAGCGGCAGGTGGTCCGGCAGCTCGCGGCTGTCGAGCTGCAGGCCGTGTTGCTCGTACTGTCCCATCAGGTCAACCATCGCCTGACCGCGGTCACGTGACTCACCGTGAACATGTTCGAACAGCAGCAGCGACGTCGCGCGTCCGCGGTCAAACAGCTGGCTGTAATCCGCCTGCGCATCCAGTAAATCGCGCGCTAACAGGTCCCGGAGGAAAACGGCCAGTGTCTGGGCATCCTCTTTCTCAAGATTTTCAGATGACGCGAGTGCATCAAAGAGCTCCTGCTGATGCTGCGCAAGCGCAGCATCCGGGTACTCGAGCAGACGCGAAACAATGACAAGTTCAATCATTGGTGCGGCTCCGTTTTGCTCGTCACATCCAGGGCATCGATGCGGCGGCTGTTGAAGAGATTGAATTTCGTGTCTGAACCGTGGCAACCGTCGCCAAAGGTAAAGCCACAGCCATTTTTCTCCGGGAAGGCTTCGCGAGCCAGTTCACGGTGGCTGCTCGGCACCACGAAACGGTCTTCGTAATTGGCAATCGCCAGGTAACGGTACATCTCCTGCGCCTGGGCTTCGGTCAGACCTACCGCTTCCAGTGCACGGGTATCGTTAACACCGTTAACGGTTTCAGCGCGTTTGAAGTGGCGCATCGCCAGCATACGTTTCAGCGCCAGCAGGACCGGCTGGGTATCCCCTGCGGTTAACAGGTTTGCCAGATACTGAACCGGGATACGCAGGCTTTCCACGTCTGGCAGAATGCCATTGCTGCCCAGCTCACCCGCATCCGCAGCAGACTGGATCGGAGACAGCGGCGGCACGTACCAGACCATCGGCAGCGTGCGGTATTCCGGATGCAGCGGCAGCGCCAGCTTCCAGTCCATCGCCATTTTGTACACCGGAGACTGCTGCGCCGCGTCAATCACGCTCTGCGGAATGCCGTCTTTCAGCGCCTGCTCAATCACTTTCGGATCGTTAGGATCGAGAAAGACGTCCAGCTGACGCTGATAGAGATCTTTCTCGTTCTCGGTGCTGGCTGCATTTTCAATCGCGTCCGCGTCGTACAGCAGCACGCCGAGGTAACGAATACGGCCCACGCAGCTCTCAGAGCAGACGGTTGGCATACCGGCTTCAATACGTGGATAGCAGAAGATGCACTTCTCAGACTTGCCGCTCTTCCAGTTGAAGTAGATTTTTTTGTACGGGCAACCGGTAATACACATACGCCAGCCGCGGCACTTGTCCTGGTCGATCAGCACAATGCCATCTTCTTCACGCTTATAGATGGCTCCGCTCGGACAGGTCGCCACGCACGCCGGGTTAAGGCAGTGCTCGCACAGACGCGGCAGATACATCATGAAGGTGTTTTCGAACTGGCCGTACATCGCCTTCTGCATGTTCTCGAAGTTCTGGTCTTTGGCGCGTTTTTCGAACTCGCCACCCAGAATCTCTTCCCAGTTTGGACCGCTGGTGATCTTATCCATACGCTGTCCGGTAATGAGCGAGCGTGGACGTGCGATCGGCTGATGTTTGCTTTCCGGCGCGTTGTGCAGGTTCTGGTAGTCGTAATCAAACGGCTCGTAGTAATCATCGATGCCCGGCAGATGCGGGTTGGCGAAGATTTTACCGAGCAGCATCGCACGGTTACCCATGCGCGGCTGCAGTTTACCGTTGATTTTACGGATCCAGCCGCCCTTCCATTTCTCCTGGTTTTCCCAGTCGGTTGGGAAGCCGGTGCCGGGTTTACTTTCCACGTTATTGAACCACGCGTACTCCATCCCTTCGCGGCTGGTCCAGACGTTTTTACAGGTGACTGAGCAGGTATGACAGCCGATGCATTTATCCAGATTCAGCACCATGCCGACTTGTGAACGAATTTTCATTTTACGCTCTCCTGTACCTGGTCATTACCTTCGCCGTCTAACCAGTTAATATTCTTCATCTTACGTACCACCACGAACTCATCGCGGTTAGATCCTACCGTGCCGTAGTAGTTAAAGCCGTAGGCCAGCTGCGCATAGCCGCCGATCATGTGCGTCGGTTTTGGCGTAATACGGGTCACGGAGTTGTGAATGCCGCCGCGCTGCTCGGTGATTTCAGAACCCGGCAGGTTAACGATACGTTCCTGCGCGTGATACATCATGGTCATCCCGGCCGGGACACGCTGGCTGACAACCGCACGCGCCGTCAGCGCACCGTTGCTGTTGAACACTTCGATCCAGTCGTTATCTTCAATGCCCAGATCTTTGGCGTCCGTCTCGCTCATCCACACAATCGGGCCACCGCGGGACAACGTCAGCATCAGCAGGTTGTCGCTGTAGGTGGAGTGAATGCCCCACTTCTGGTGCGGCGTCAGGAAGTTCAGCGCCTTCTCCGGGTTACCGTTCGATTTCGTACCCATTACCGCTTTCACGGAGCGGGTATCGATTGGCGGACGATAAACCAGCAGGCTCTCACCGAAGTCGCGCATCCACTGGTGATCCTGATACAGGGACTGACGACCGGACAGGGTACGCCATGGGATCAGCTCGTGAACGTTGGTGTAGCCAGCGTTGTAGGAGACGTGTTCATCTTCCAGGCCTGACCAGGTCGGGCTGGAGATAATTTTGCGCGGCTGAGCCTGAATATCGCGGAAGCGGATCTTCTCTTCCTCTTTATTCGTCGCCAGATGGGTATGATCGCGACCGGTAAACTCACTCAGTGCCGCCCATGCTTTCACCGCCACGTGACCGTTGGTTTCCGGTGCCAGAGTCAGGATCATTTCTGCAGCATCAATGGCCGTGTTCAGCATTGGCTGGCCTTTGGCCGGGCCGTCTGCTTTGGTGTAATTGAGCTTACGCAGCAGGTCCATTTCGCTCTGGGTATTCCACGCAATCCCTTTACCCCCGTTACCGATTTTTTCCATCAGCGGGCCGATAGAGGTAAAGCGTTCGTACGTTGCCGGGTAGTCACGTTCAACGGGAATAATGTGCGGCGCTGTCACCCCCGGGATCAGGTCACACTCGCCTTTTTTCCAGTCCTTCACGTCCAGCGGTTGCGCCAGTTCGGCTGCAGAGTCGTGCTGAATCGGCAGGGTCACCACATCGGTCTCTTTGCCCAGATGTCCTACGCACACTTCGGAGAATTTCTTCGCGATATCTTTGTAGATATCCCAGTCGCTTTTGGATTCCCACGCCGGGTCAACGGCTGCAGACAGCGGATGAATAAACGGATGCATATCCGAGGTATTCATGTCGTCTTTTTCATACCAGGTGGCGGTTGGCAGCACGATATCGGAATACAGGCAGGTGCTGGACAGACGGAAGTCCAGCGTCACCACCAGATCCAGCTTGCCGTCCAGTCCGTTGTCTTTCCACTCCACTTCTTCTGGTTTCACGCCGCCCTGCTTGCCAAGATCTTTCCCCTGAATACCGTTTTCAGTACCCAGCAGATATTTCAGCATGTACTCGTGGCCTTTACCGGAGGAGCCCAGCAGGTTAGAGCGCCAGATAAACAGGTTACGCGGATGGTTTTTGCCGTTTTCAGGCTGCTCGGCCGCAAAGCGAATGGTGCCGTCTTTCAGTGCCTTGACGGTGTAATCCGCCGGGGTCATGCCCGCTTTCTTCGCCTCGTCGGCAATGCGCAGCGGGTTAGTCCCTAACTGAGGTGCAGACGGCAGCCAGCCCATGCGTTCAGCGCGGACGTTGAAGTCGATCAGGTGGCCGCTGTACCGGGATTTATCCGCCATTGGCGACAGCAGTTCCTGGGCCGTTACCGTCTCGTAGCGCCACTGGCTGGAGTGGTTGTAGAAGTAAGACGTACTGTTCATATGACGCGCCGGACGCTGCCAGTCGAGGGCAAACGCCAGTGGCTGCCAGCCCGTCTGCGGACGCAGTTTTTCCTGGCCGACATAGTGCGCCCAGCCGCCGCCGCTTTGACCCACACAACCGCAGAAGATCAGCATGTTGATCAGGCCACGATAGTTCATATCAAGGTGATACCAGTGGTTCAGACCGGCACCAACAATGATCATTGAACGGCCATGCGTCTTGTCAGCATTTTCAGCGAATTCACGGGCGATACGGGTGATGTGTCCACGCGGCACGCCGGTAATCTGCTCTGCCCAGGCCGGAGTATACGCTTTGATGTCGTCGTAGCTGGTTGCGCAGTTTTCATCATTCAGGCCGCGCTCCAGGCCGTAGTTGGCCAGCGTCAGGTCATACACGGTGGTCACCAGCGCCGTCGACCCATCCGCCAGCTGCAGACGTTTGACCGGCAGCTTATGCATCAGGATGTTCTGCAGCTCAACTTTGTTGAAATGCTCGGACCCTTCGCCGCCGAAGTACGGGAAGCCCACATCAGCAATTTCGTCCTGGCTACCCAACATGCTCAGACGCAATTCAGTCTCTTCACCGGTGGTACCGTTACGCTGCTCGAGGTTCCACTTGCCCTTCTCGCCCCAGCGGAAACCGATAGAGCCGTTGGGTGCCACCAGCTCGCCGTTATTGTTATAGGCGACCGTTTTCCACTCAGGATTGTTTTCCTGACCCAGCGCATCCACCAGATCGGCGGCACGCAGCGTGCGGCCCGCTGCATAATAGCCATCACGCTCTTCCAGCATGACCAGCATCGGCATGTCGGTATAACGACGGACATAGTCAGTAAAGTACTGGCTGGGTTTATCGAGGTGGAACTCACGCAGCATCACGTGGCCCATCGCCAGCGCCATCGCGGAGTCGGTACCCTGTTTAGGGGCCAGCCACAGGTCGCACAGCTTGGCAATTTCCGCATAGTCCGGGGTTACCGCAACGGTTTTGGTGCCTTTGTAACGCACTTCCGTGAAGAAGTGGGCATCCGGCGTACGGGTCTGTGGAACGTTAGAGCCCCAGGCAATAATGTAGCTGGAGTTGTACCAGTCAGCGGATTCCGGCACGTCGGTCTGCTCGCCCCAGGTCTGCGGAGAGGCTGGCGGCAGGTCGCAGTACCAGTCGTAGAAGCTCAGACAGGTTCCGCCGATAAGCGACAGATAGCGAGCACCTGAGGCGTAAGAGACCATCGACATCGCCGGAATAGGCGAGAAGCCCGCGACGCGGTCCGGTCCGTAGGTTTTGACGGTATAAACGTTAGAGGCAGCAATCAGTTCGTTGACCTCTTTCCAGGAAGAACGAACAAAACCACCGCGCCCACGCGCCTGCTTAAAGCTTTTTGCTTTGTCGGCATCTTCGATAATGGATGCCCAGGCATCAACCGGATCGCTGTGCAGCACTTTCGCTTCACGCCACATTTTCATCAGGCGTTTGCGCATCAGAGGGTATTTCAGACGGTTGGCGCTGTACAGATACCAGGAGTAGCTTGCACCACGCGGGCAGCCACGAGGTTCGTGGTTTGGCATATCCGGACGGGTACGCGGATAGTCGGTCTGCTGCATTTCCCATGTCACCAGGCCGTTTTTAACGAAAATCTTCCAGCTACATGAGCCAGTGCAGTTCACGCCGTGGGTCGAACGGACGACTTTGTCATGCTGCCAGCGCTGACGGTAACCGTCTTCCCAGTCCCGGTTGGTCTCCAGAACCTGGCCGTGCCCATCGGCAAAAGTTTCACCCTTCTGTTTGAAGTAGCGAAACCGGTCCAAAAATTTGCTCATCGGGTATCTCCTGTGTGGAGCCTGTGGCTCTCTAAATCGACATTGCTGATTTGCAGCGAAGGTAACGCTCTGATAGATGGCGAGAATTGATAACGATCAAGGCGGAGAGGGAGTTTCAGGTGGGGTATTAGATCGGATACCACCAAAGCGGTAGATTTTTAATTTTTATAAGCCATTAATTTATAATGATATTTATAATTTATCGTACAAAAAGCAGGGCTAAATTTAACATCTCAGGTATTAAGGGGTAGACCGCCCTGTAAAGCGATGGCGATCACAGTGTTACCCGCAGGCATTGTTCCTTAAACGCCATCAGTATGTTGTAACTACTGTAGTAATAAAAAAACGCGGCCCGAAGGCCGCGCAAACGGATAATCACACTTACTTATTTTTTTTGGTATTACGGCCATATACCAGCCACGTAATCACTACGCAGGCGATATAGAAAACGAGGAAGACTTTCATTGCCCCTGCCGGAGAGCCGGTCAGGTCCAGAGAGATACCGAACGCTTTCGGAATAAAGAAGCCGCCAATTGCGCCGATGGCAGAGATAAAGCCCAGTGCAGCAGCCGTATCCGTCGCGGCTTCACGCATGGCCTGCTCTTCGCTTCCGCCCTGCGCTTTAACGCGATCCATCGTCAGTTTGCGGAAGATAACGGAAATCATCTGGAAGGTCGATGCGCTACCCAGACCGGCCGTCAGGAACAGCACCATAAACACGCCGAAGAAGGCGGTAAAGTTGCCACCCTGGCCATTGGCTGGCAGCGTCAGGAACAGCAGCGCACAGAAAATAGCCATGATCACAAAGTTCACCAGCGTCACGCGTGTTCCGCCCAGACGGTCAGACACCATCCCGCCCAGTGAACGCGCCAGGGCACCGATGAACGGACCAAAGAAGGCAAACTGCAGGATCTGCACTTCCGGGAACTGTGTTTTGGACAGCATGGCAAAGCCTGCGGAGAAACCGATAAACGACCCGAAGGTTGCCAGATAAAGCAGCGCCATGACCCACAGGTGGCCGCGTTTCAGCACCGGCAACTGCTCGCTCAGCGAAGCCTTAGATGCCGACAGATCGTTCATAAAGAACCATGCCGCCAGG
The DNA here is from genome assembly GCF_047456135.1 of Enterobacter sp. BNK-18. Taxonomy (NCBI): domain Bacteria; kingdom Pseudomonadati; phylum Pseudomonadota; class Gammaproteobacteria; order Enterobacterales; family Enterobacteriaceae; genus Enterobacter; species Enterobacter sp. BNK-18. The sequence continues at coordinate 1,763,254 of NZ_CP179899.1, forward strand.
GTGAAGACCACCAGGAACGGAACCCAAATCCACGCCGCATTCTGCAGGTACAGGGAAGAACCATCCGCCTGCTCGACGCCACCGCCACCAAAGGCTGCAAAAATGGAGACAGAGATTGCCAGCGGTGCAATTAACTGCATCACGCTTACGCCCATGTTTCCCAGACCGCCGTTAATACCCAGCGCACCGCCCTGCTTCGCTTTCGGGAAGAAGAAGCTGATGTTCGCCATACTGGAGGCGAAGTTAGCGCCAGCAAAACCGCACAGCAGGGAGATAATCACGAACACGCTGAAAGGCGTGGAGGTATCCTGCACCGCAAAACCCAGCCACACGCAAGGTACGATCATGATGCCCGTACTGAACGCCGTCCAGCGACGACCACCAAACACCGGCACCATAAACGCGTAAGGGACGCGCAGCAGCGCACCGGACAGCGACGGCAACGCGGTCAGCATAAACAGCTGATCGGTCGTAAAGGTAAAACCCACTTTTGGCAGATTGACTGCCACTGCACTAAACAACATCCATACGCAAAACGCTAACAGCAAACACGGAACGGAAATCCACAGATTCCGGCTGGCTATACGATGGCCGCGCTGTTGCCAGAACGCCGGATCCTCTGGACGCCATTCAGTAATAACGGCACCATTTTCCCTTTCGGGAGCGGATGAGTGACTCATAGACACCTCTGATTCTCGAATGATGCTGCAAACATTAGGGTTTTAGGGCGGCGGTAAGTTGATATAAATCAAAGGAAAAGTGGGAGGTTTTACAGCGCGAAAAAAGCCCTTATCCTTAGTGAGTAGGCTATTTCAGTAAAAAAGACGTGGTTTTTCACGGCACTGAAGCGTCCCCGATACCGCCTCCTCCTGCCGCTTACTCCATTGGCAATTTAGGGGTAATCCTTTATTGGTATGGGTATACTCCTGGGTATGCACCAGAATAGCGCCATTCCTGCAAGCAGGCCACGTCAGGAGCCCGGCAACTCTATGTTAAAAAGATGTTTATCTCCGCTAACACTGGTTAACCAGTTGGCACTGATCGTTATGCTGTCCACCGCCCTCGGTGTGACCGGTATGGCGATTTCTGGCTGGCTGGTACAGGGCGTACAGGGTAATGCGCATGCCATCAACGAGGCAGGCTCTCTACGCATGCAGAGTTATCGCCTGCTGGCGTCGGTACCGCTGACGGAAGACGATCAGCCTTTGATCGACGAAATGGAGCGTACCGCGTTCAGCCCGGAGCTGGAACGCGCCGCCATCCGTGACGGGCAGGAATCACAGCTTAAATCCCTGCAAAACTACTGGCACACCCAGCTTCAGCCTGGTCTGAAACAGGCGCGCAATACTGAGACCGTGGCACGGGACGTCGCGGGCTTTGTGTCGCGCATTGACGCGCTGGTCTCCTCTTTCGATCAGACCACCGAATTGCGTATCGACCGGGTGCTGATGGTTCACCGCGCCATGGCGTTGTTTATGGGGCTGCTGCTGATTTTCACCATCCTCTGGCTGCGCGCCCGGCTGTTGAATCCCTGGAAACAGCTGCTGGCGATGGCCCGCGCGGTAACCGCACGCGATTTTACTCAGCGCACGCATATCAGCGGGCGTAATGAAATGGCGATGCTGGGCCAGGCGCTCAATACCATGTCGGAAGAACTCTCCGAAAGCTACGCCGTGCTGGAAAAACGCGTGCAGGAGAAAACGGCAGGGCTGGAGCAGAAAAATGAAATCCTCTCCTTCCTGTGGCAGGCCAATCGTCGTCTGCATATGCAGGTGCCGTTATGTGAACGCCTCTCGCCGGTACTGAATGGCCTGCAAAATCTGACCTTGCTGCATGACCTGGAGCTGCGGGTCTACGATGTGGAAGATGAAGATAATCATCAGGAATTTACCTGTCAGTCCGACATGTCCTGCGATGACAAAGGCTGTCATCTTTGCCCGCGAGGCTTGCCGCCCCTGACCTCCGGCGGTACGACGCTGAAGTGGCGACTGACGGACAGCCATACCCAGTACGGTATCCTGCTGGCCACGCTGCCCGCCGGGCGGCATCTGAGCCACGATCAGCAGCAGCTGGTCGATACGCTGGTCGAGCAGCTGACCGCTACGCTGGCGCTCGACCGCCATCAGGAAAAGCAACAGCAGCTGATCGTCATGGAAGAGCGTGCGACTATCGCGCGCGAACTGCATGACTCCATCGCCCAGTCGCTCTCCTGTATGAAAATGCAGGTCAGCTGTCTGCAGATGCAGGATGCGGAGATGCCGGAAAGCAACAAACAGCTGCTGAGCCAGATCCGCAACGAACTCAATACCTCATGGATTCAGCTTCGCGAGCTATTAACCACCTTCCGCCTGCAGCTGACCGAGCCTGGCCTGCGCCCCGCGCTGGAGTCCAGCTGCCATGAATTTAGCGCCCGACTGGGGTTCCCGGTGAAGCTTGATTATCAGCTGCCGCCGCGGTTTGTCCCCTCCCATCAGGCGATTCATCTACTGCAGATCGCCCGTGAAGCCCTGAGCAACGTGCTCAAACACGCTGACGCGACGGCGGTCACCGTTACCGTCAGCCAGCACGATAATCAGGTCAGGCTCACGGTTCATGACAACGGCTGCGGCGTGCCGGAAAATGCCGAAAGAACTAACCATTATGGTTTAATTATCATGCGAGACCGCGCCCAAAGCCTGCGCGGTGATTGCCAGGTTCGCCGGCGAGAGACAGGTGGCACGGAAGTCGTGGTCACCTTTATTCCCGAAAAACCGCTCACAACTGCTCAAGGAGAAACCCATGACTAATCAGGAACCGGCATCCATCCTGTTGATCGACGACCATCCGATGCTGCGTACTGGCGTTAAACAGCTGGTCAGCATGGCACCCGATATCACCGTCGTTGGCGAAGCCAGCAATGGCGAACAGGGCATTGAGCTTGCTGAATCGCTTGATCCCGATCTGATCCTGCTCGATCTCAACATGCCGGGCATGAACGGTCTGGAAACGCTCGACAAGCTGCGGGAAAAATCGCTCTCCGGACGCGTAGTGGTCTTTAGCGTCTCGAACCATGAAGAGGATGTGGTGACGGCGCTCAAGCGTGGCGCGGACGGCTACCTGCTGAAAGATATGGAGCCGGAAGATCTGCTCAAGGCCCTGCAACAGGCCGCCGCGGGTGAGATGGTACTGAGCGAAGCCTTAACCCCGGTGCTGGCCGCCAGCCTGCGGGCAAACCGCGCCACCTCGGATCGCGATGTCAGTCAGTTAACGCCGCGTGAGCGCGATATTCTAAAGCTGATTGCCCAGGGCCTGCCGAATAAAATGATTGCGCGTCGCCTGGATATCACCGAAAGCACGGTCAAAGTGCATGTGAAACATATGCTGAAGAAAATGAAGTTAAAATCGCGGGTTGAAGCCGCGGTATGGGTACACCAGGAACGTATTTTTTAAGCATTACTCATCCGGCAGCAGCTTCCAGCGCGGATCGTCGGCGGGTAATGCCACAAGCGGTTGCGCCACAGCCAGCGTGATCTCATTGGACGAGACGCGCTTGCCATCATTATCTTCGACCACCACCGAAAGCCGCCAGCGGTTGCTCGCGCCTTCACTGTCATCCCAGGCAGGCATAATCACGCTCCAGCCGTCTTCGCTGGTATTGTTGGCCGGCGATGTCAGACTCAGCGCCTGCGTATCTCCCTGCCAGTGAAGCTGGCGAATCCCGTGCTTACTGCGGATCTGCAGCTTAAGCATCACGGTTTCGCCCCCTTTAAGATCCCACGGCGGTGTCGCCAGGTAGACAGACAACGTTTTGCTCTGGCGGAACTCCATCACCGGCAGGTTATCCCGCTCTGGCGAATCATAGCGACTGCCGCGCAGAGAACGGGTGGCGGCGACTTCACTGGCAGAAAGTTGCTTCACCAGCGGCACGCCAAAGCGGTAGTTGAGCTTGAGCCCAAGATTATTCTGGCTCACCCCACTCTCCCCTTGCTTATGCCCGGCGGTGAGGGTCACCAGCGGAACGGGGGTATAATTCAGCCCCAGATTGACCGCCACCGGGTTGTGATAACCGGTACCGCTGTTGAACAGGTCAACGTTATCACCAAAATATTGCTCAAAGCTGACGCTGGTATTCAGGTGATGGAACCACGGAAGCCACGCTTTAGCGGTCACGTCGTACCCCCGGGCCATGCGCTGCTCCTGAATGTCCGAGCGATCGCGCCAGCCGGCAAAGGGCTGATAATAGTTCGCAGACAGACGCAGGTTCTCGCCCCACACTTCCGCACCTAACCCGGCACGCTGCAGGTTTTCATCCAGCAGGTTGTCGTAAAAGGTGTTGTAGCCGAGCAACCATTTTCCGGCAACCCAGCGCTGCCCAATGCCGGCATTGCTCACCAGACCGTCAGTCTGCTGCGTCAGGCCAAGCTGGCTCCAGCTCAGATAACGGTTGTTATCGTTCCACGGAATAAACCAGCTGCCGCTGCTGCCGTTAAATTTGCCGTCGTCATCCACCAGCAAGTTCACGCTGGCGTTCCCCCACGGTGAAAGCCAGGATTCAATATGCTGGTTCACTTCGCCGCTCACCGCGTCACGCACCTTGCCAAAGGCAAACTGACGCGCCTGCTCGCCTGTCGTCAGGCCGTTATCGGTCATACTGGCTTCGCCAAACGCTTTCGCCATTTCTGCCAGATGTTTTTCGCCCTCGGTCGTGGGCGCCGCCATGCCGAGATCGGGCAGATTATCCCCGTTGTTATCAAAGGGGTTCTGTGCCTGTTGCACAAAGGAATTCGGCGCACCGTGAACGGCTCCGACCGGAATGAGGGGGAGTAAAGCAAGCAAACGAAGATGAGATGAAACAGCCATTAACGTCGTAAGAAATACCCGATGCTTACGTGAGAACACCGGGTACCTTACCGTTATTCCTCACGTTTTGCAGCCTTAAGAGGAATTTTCCGGAATATCCTGAAACATTGTTTTTAGTTCAGGCACACAGGAGCCGCAGTTCGTTCCGCAGCGCAGCCTGGCACCCAGCGCCGCGACGGAATCACACCCTCCCCCAATCGCCTCGCGTATGACGTTTTCCCCCACGCTGAAACAGCTGCAGATGATCCGGCCCGGATCGACACTGTCCCCGGTTCCCTGTCCATTCAACAACGCGTGGCGCTCAGCAAGCGTCACGGGAGGTGAACGAAACGCGGCTTCAATTACCGCGTGCGCCAGTGTCGGTAACGCAGTGCCTTCCCAGAACCCGAGCATCAGTTGTCCGTCATGCCAGGCCAGCACGCTGCTGCGCTCGCTGGTCTGCGCGACCTGCAGCTGCCAGCCCCGTTCACTGGCGTACTGCATAACCCACGCCAGCAACGGCTTATCCCCCGCCACCGTCAGACGTGAGACTTTACGCCACCAGCAGACAGAGGGGGGAAGCTCCGGCAGTTCACGGGCATAAAGCTCACCCTGCCAGCCCGGCTGCCAGGGCATAATCCTGACGGCCGTCTGTTTACTCTCGGGCTGACCGGACAGCGGGTCACAGCGCCCTTCCACCAGCGCATTCACCTTCCCCTGGCGGGCAAACAGGGCATTCCAGTGCATTGGCACAAACAGCTCACCTTCTCGCTGCCCGTCAGTGATACGCACTCTTGCCAGCATCACCCCACGCGGAGAACTGATGCGCGCCAGCTGTCCGTCGCACAGTGAGAAGCGCATGGCATCGGCGGCGCCGATCTCAACACACGGCTCAGCACTATGCTGCATCAGTTTCGGGACATACCCCGTCCGGGTCATGGTGTGCCACTGATCGCGGATACGCCCGGTATTGAGAATCAGCGGGTATAGCGCGTTTATTGCCGCACCGTGTGGCTGAGGCTCTACCGGCACAATTTCCCGGCGCGCAAAGGCCCCCGCTGGCCACTGATAAGGCTCAAGCCGGTTCCATTCCTCACGGGTAAGTGACGCCAGTTCATGAAGGTTAAACGCCCGCGCACCGTCATTTTCAAAGGCCGAGAGCGCTGCATGCTCACAAAAAATTTGCTGCGGATGTTCCCAGGCGAAGGCTTCACCATAGCCCAGCGCCTGTGCCACCCGGGCGATGACCCACCAGTCCGGTTTGGTCTCACCTGGCGCCGGCAGAAAGGCGCGCTGGCGCGAAATACGCCGCTCGGAATTGGTTACCGTACCGTCTTTCTCCCCCCACGCCTGCACCGGGAAGCGGATATGGGCATAGCGGCTGGTGTCGGTCTCCTGCATCACCTCGGAGACAATCACCAGCGGGCAATGTTCCAGCGCCTGACACACTGCGTGGCTGTCCGGCAGCGAGACGGCAGGATTGGTGCCCATGATCCACACCGCTTTCACTTCGCCGCGGGCGATCGCATCAAACAACTCCACCGCCATCAGGCCCGGCGTCTGGGCCAGTCTTTCCGTACCCCAAAAACGCGCCACCCGCGAAAGAGACTCCGGCTCGAAATTCATGTGAGCGGCAAGCTGGTTCGCCAGCCCACCCACCTCCCGCCCCCCCATCGCGTTAGGCTGTCCGGTCAGCGAAAACGGTCCGCAACCCTGACGGGCGAATTTTCCGCTGGCCAGATGAACGTTGATGATGGCATTACACTTGTCGCTGCCGCTTGAGGACTGATTAATGCCCATGGTGTAGAGCGTGATGGCCCGCGGCGCAGTCACAAACCAGTCGTAGAAGGTCCCCACGTCCTCGGTTGAGAGTCCACAAAACTCAGCCACCCGGGCGATGGGCCACGCGTCGGTTCCCTGAATCAGATTGAGTAAACCGACAAACAGCCCGGCGTCACTGCCGGGCGTAAGCGCCAGATGCAGGTCAGCAATATCGCAGGTGGCCGTTTTGCGTGGGTCGATAACCACAACTTTCATCGCAGGATTGTTCTGGCGCGCCTGTACCAGCCGCTGATACAGCACCGGATGGGTCCATGCCGCATTCGACCCGACCAGCACCACCAGATCGCTGTTTTCCACATCCTCATAGCTACACGGCACCACATCTTCACCAAACGCGCGCTTGTAGCCCGTCACCGCGGACGACATACAGAGCCGCGAGTTGGTATCAATGTTTGCCGCACCGATAAACCCTTTCATCAGCTTATTGGCGGCGTAATAGTCCTCAGTCAACAGCTGGCCGGAGGCGTAAAATGCCACCGCCTGCGGTCCCCAGGTGTCGATGATGGTCTGCAGCCGTTCACCTGCCGCCGCCAGCGCCCGGGGCCATTCCACCTCCTGCCCGTCGACCACCGGGTGCAGCAGTCGCCCCTGCAGACCGGTCGTTTCGCCTAATGCCGAGCCTTTAACGCACAGGCGTCCAAAACTGGCGGGATGGCGTTCATCTCCGCGCACGGTAACCTTCTCACCCTCTACCGTTGCGATCACGCCGCAACCCACCCCGCAGTAAGGGCACGTCGTTCGGGTTTCATTCATGACGCCTCCGCACGCAAGATCTGCGCGTCGTTCCCGACCCACACCTGACCGTTTTCTATTTTCACCGGCCAGGCGCGCACCGCAGGTTCCCCGTTATCGGCCTGACAGCCGTCGCGCAGACGGATACGCTGCTTATAGATCGGAGAGATGACCACCGGCTCGCCGGCAGCATCGCCGAGAATACCGCGTGAAAGCACGTTTGCTGTGCTGCCCGGCTCGAGGTCGTCGAGGGCATAGACAGATTGACCAAAGCGGAAAAGCGCAATCGGTTTTCGCCCCAGCCGGGCGCCGATCCCCGCCTGCTCAGGGATCTCATCGATAGCGCAGACCGCTTGCCAGCGTTTATTCTCCTCCACCGGCTGACGGTTCACTTCGGTACGGAACAGCGCCAGACGGCTCGGATCGTTAAGCGTGGTCTGCCATTCACACTGGTAGGTTTCCACCACGCGAACCATCTCCTGTTCCAGCTCGTGCGCAATGCCCAGGCTGTCGTGAAGAATCACCTCGCGCAGGTAATCGATCCCCCCTTCCAGATTGTCCATCCACGTACTGGTACGCTGCAGGCGATCCGCCGTGCGGATGTAGAACATCAGGAAACGGTCGACGGTACGGATCAGCGTCTCGTCATCCAGATCGCTGGCAAAGAGATCCGCATGGCGCGGTTTCATGCCGCCGTTACCGCAGAGATAAAGGTTCCAGCCTTTGTCGGTCGCAATGACGCCCACGTCCTTGCTCTGAGCCTCCGCACATTCACGGGTACAACCGGACACGGCCATTTTAATTTTGTGCGGCGCGCGTAAGCCTTTATAGCGGTGCTCAAGCGTGACCGCGAGACGCGTGGAATCTTGCACGCCATAGCGGCACCAGGTCGACCCAACGCAGGATTTCACCGTGCGCAGGGATTTACCGTATGCGTGACCGGTCTCAAATCCGGCCTCCACCAGCGCCTGCCAGATCGCCGGCAGCTGGTCGAGCGTGGCGCCAAAGAGGTCGATACGCTGTCCGCCCGTGATTTTGCTGTACAGCTGGTAGCGTTTGGCGATCTGGCCGATAGCTATCAAGCCGTCGGCCGACACTTCCCCTGCAGGCATCCGGGGCACGATGGAGTACGTCCCGTCTTTCTGAATATTGGCAAAATAACGGTCGTTGGTGTCCTGCAGCGGCAGATGTGCCGGTTTCAGCAGGTACTCATTCCAGCAGGAGGCGAGCACTGACCCCACCAGCGGTTTACAGATTTCGCAACCGTGCCCCTGCCCGTAACGGCTGATAAGCTGGTCGAAGGTACGAATATGATTGACGCGCACCAGGTGATAGATTTCCTGACGCGACCACGGGAAGTGTTCGCAGATGTCCTTTTTTACCTCCACGCCCTGCTCCGCAAGCTGGTACTCCATCACCTGTTTCACCAGCGCGCTGCATCCTCCGCAACCGGTCGCGGCTTTGGTGCACTGTTTTATGGCTCCAATATCCGCGGCACCGGCACTTACCGCCTGACAGATATCACCTTTGCTGACGTTATGGCAGGAGCAGATCTGCGCACTGTCAGGCAGTGCCGCCACGCCGAGGGCTTTTGGCGCGCTCCCGGCGAAGGAAGGTAAAATCAGCGTTTCAGGCTCTTTGGGCAACGCTATGCCGTTGAGCATCATCTGCACCAGGGTCGCATATTCGCTGGCATCCCCCACCAGTACGCCGCCCAACAGGGTTTTATTGTCCTCACTGACCACGATCTTTTTATAGATTTGCTGCGGACCATGCGTCCATTGATAGCTAAGCGCGCCGGGTGTTCTTCCATGGGCATCGCCAAACGAGGCCACATCTACCCCCAGCAGCTTCAGTTTGGTGCTCATGTCAGCCCCGGTAAAGGCGCTCGCCTCTCCCGCCAGCGTGGCCGATGCCACCCGCGCCATCTGATAACCCGGGGCGACCAGGCCAAAAATTTTACCCTCCCACAGCGCACATTCGCCGATAGCGAACACGTCTTTATCGGAAGTCTGGCACTGGTTATCAATGCAAATCCCGCCGCGCTCTCCGGTCACCAGGCCACTGCTGCGCCCCAGTGCATCCTGCGGGCGAATACCTGCAGAGAAGACCACGATGTCAGTTTCCAGCTGTTCGCCGTCCGCAAAGCGCATCACCAGCCCGCCGTTCGCAGAGACGATGTCGGTGGTGGCTTTGCTGGTGTGAACGCCCACGCCAAGCGCTTCGATCTTTTTGCGCAGCATGGCCGCGCCGTCGTTGTCGAGTTGTACCGCCATCAGGTGTGGCGCAAACTCCACGACGTGCGTTTCCAGGCCCAGCTGTTTCAGGGCATTCGCGGCTTCCAGTCCCAGCAGGCCACCGCCAATGACCACCCCGCGACGGGATTGCTTTGCCTGCGCGGCGATGTTATCCAGGTCGTCCAGCGTACGGTAAACAAAGCAGCCCGGCAGCGTGCTGCCCGGTACCGGAGGCACAAACGGGTACGAGCCGGTCGCCAGCACCAGTTTGTCCCAGTGGGTTTCATGCCCACTGGCGGTACGCACGACGTGTGCGTCGCGATCGATACTCACAATTTGCTGCGAGAGGCGAAGCTCAATGCCGTGTTCAGCAAAGAAATCACCGTCCACCAGTGAGAGCGATTCTGCGCTTCGTCCGCCAAAATACTCTGACAAATGCACACGATCGTAGGCGGCATAGCGCTCTTCGCCAAAAACGATAATCTGGTACTGCCGGTGCAAATTGCGCTTCACACAGTCTTCGAGAAAATGATGGCCGACCATACCGTGTCCAACCACCACCAGCGTAGGTTTTGTCATAGCGTTTTGTCCTGCAACCTGCGGTTGCGTAGTGAATCGATTGAACAGCCAGTCCGCGTGGGCGGGCGCAGCCGTTGCCAGTAAATCGGTGAATGTTGCCGCGTTGCGGCAATCCCCCATCAGCAGCACGCCAGCAAGCGCACCGCGATGCAGTAACAAACGGCGATAGTGACGGGTCAGCGGATCCCAGGCGCTCCAGACCACATCGTCTGGCAGAACCTCTACTCGCCCGGCGCTGAACAGCTCCACACCGGGTACTTTGAGGCGCATGCCGCTGTCGGTCAGGGCAAATGGCGTGCTAGCCTCCCCAGCCAGCCGGGCGGCGAGGATATCCGCCTGCGCCAGGCAAGGTGCGACCAGGCCGAACGTCTGGCCGTCGATTTCGCAGCACTCACCAATGGCGCTGATCGCCGGGACTGAGGTCTGCATCTGGTGGTTAACCACAATGCCGCGGGCACAGTGAATGCCGCTGGCTTTTGCCAGTGCGACATTGGGCTGCACGCCGGTCGCCAGCACCACGCGAGAGGCGTTAATCTTGCGTCCGTTTTGTAACGTCACGGCATCCGCCGCAATGGCGGTCATTCCCGATGACAGTTCGCAGCGAACGCCGCGCTCCGCCAGCGCCTCTTCAAGCAGAACGCCTGCCTGCCGATCGAGCTGCTGTTCCATCAGCCAGGCACCACGATGCACCAGCGTGACATTGTCACAAGACCGGGCCAGTGCCGCAGCGACCTCGACGCCGAGCACCCCACCGCCCAGCACTACAGCTGGCCCCGGGTTCTCCTGAATCGCGCGGATATCGGCCAGCGTACGAAAGGTGAACACATGCGGAGCGTCACCGCCCGGAATGGGGGGTACAAAAGGCGTCGCCCCGGTGGCAAAGACCAGTTCGTCCCAGGTCAGCGTGGTTGCTGTGGTATGGACCTCGCGTTTCTCAACATCCACGGAGAGCACCTTTTCCCCCCGTCGTACCGTCACACCCCGTGCGTGATACCAGGCGTCATCCTGCAGGCGGATCTGCTGCGCCTGTTTTTCCCCGCCCAGTACCGGCGAGAGCATGATGCGGTTGTAAGCGTGTTCCGACTCCTCGCCAAACACGGTGATCGTGAAGCGACCGGGCGCACGCTCGGTCAGCGAGGCAATCAGCCGTGTTGCGGCCATCCCATTACCGATAACGATCAGTCGCATCACCGCCTCCGTTACGCCGCTTTAGGCTGTTTTTCATAGAGGAAATGGAGGATCTGCTGACGCATATGGTGATAGCGGCTATCGTCCGCCAGCTGAACCCGATTGCGCGGGCGAGGCAGGTCAACGTGCAGCACCTCGCCGACGGTGGCCGCCGGGCCGTTAGTCATCATCAGCACCCGGTCAGAAAGCAGCACGGCCTCGTCCACATCGTGGGTGATAAGCACGATGGTGGTGTTCAGCGCCTGCTGGATTTGCATCACCGAGTCCTGCAGATGCGCGCGCGTGAGCGCATCCAGCGCGCCAAACGGTTCATCCATCAGCAGGACCTTAGGCTTCATCGCCAGCGCACGGGCAATGCCAACGCGCTGTTTCATGCCGCCGGAGATTTCCGAAGGCCGTTTATGCAGGGCATGCCCCATCTGGACGCGATCGAGGTTGTGTTCAATCCACTCCTTGCGCTCCGCCTTGCTCATGGTGCGGCGAAAGACCTGATCCACCGCCAGCGCAACGTTGTCGAAGCAGGTGAGCCACGGCAGCAGAGAATGGTTCTGAAACACCACCGCACGCTCCGGTCCTGGCCCGGCGATTTCGCGGTTATCGCAAATCAGCCCACCTTCGGTCGGCAGGGTGATCCCGGCAATCAGGTTGAGCAACGTCGATTTGCCGCACCCGGAGTGGCCAATCAGGCTCACGGTTTCGCCTTCGTCAATATCAAAAGAGACGTTCTGCAGCGCCAGAAACTCGCCGCTGGCGGTAGAAAAACGCTGGCTCACGGCCTGGACCTGAATTAATGGTTTCATCTTCGCTCCTTATTTTTCCTGCCAGCTAAAGCGACGGGCGATCAGCATCAGCCCCTGCTCCAGCAGCAACCCGACCACGCCAATGATGACGATGGCGATGAGAATGTTTTCGACGTTGAGGTTGTTCCACTCATTCCAGATCCAGAAGCCGATCCCCAGCCCACCGGTGAGCATCTCGGCGGCGACAATGACCAGCCAGGCGATGCCAATCGAGAGGCGAACCCCGGTCAGCACCGCGGGCAGCACGGCCGGGAAGAGGATCCGCCGCATGATGGTCCACTCGGAGAGCTGCAGCACGCGGGCAACGTTAAGGTAATCCTGCGGAATACGACGTACCCCTTCGGCGGTGTTAATCACCATTGGCCATATTGAGCAGATAAAAATGGTCCAGCTGGAGGCGGGCTCCGCTTTCTGGAACAGCAGCAGGCCGATAGGCAGCCAGGCTAAAGGACTGACCGGGCGTAACAGTGCGATCAACGGGCTGAACATGCGCGAGCAAAAGGTGAAGCGACCGATCAAGAAACCGAGCGGGATCCCCGCGAGCGCCGCCAGACCAAAGCCCACCGCCACGCGCTGCAGCGAAGCGAGCACGTTCCAGCCGATACCCATATCGTTTGGCCCGTCGCGGTAAAACGGGTCAGCGAAGAGCGTTAATGCGGAATCCAGCGTGCTGAGCGGCGTCGGGAACCCTTTGCTGTTGATCGCGGCCAGCTGCCAGAGCAACACCAGTAACCCGAGCCCCAGCAGCGCCGGGATCACGCGCTGCAGAAGGTCATTCATCCGTCGCGTGAACGTCGGTGCGCGGCGGCGAACCTGTACCGGAGGGAGGGTAATCACTTCCCCGCTCGCCGGCGTCTCGTCTTTCGATTTCGTGCTGTGCAGATGCTGCATAATCAGGCCCCTTTACGGTGAATAGCGAAGCGGTTGGCGTAACCGTCCGGATCGGTACCGTTCCAGACGGTACCGTCCATCAGGGTGCTGCTGCGATACGGTGATGACGGGGTGGATATGCCTCCCACCGCCGTGGCGGCATCCTGCCAGACCGAGGTCTGGTTAATGCGCTGCGCGATGGCGGCATAATCCGGCGCCGATTTGAGCAAGCCCCAGCGGCGGAACTGGGTTAAAAACCACATCCCGTCGGAGAGGTACGGATAGCTGACGGCACCCTCGTTGAAGAAACGGATCGGATGCGCATCCTGCCAGCGCTGGCCAAGCCCGTTGTCGTACTCTCCCAGCATCCGTCCGGTGAGATACTGCTCTTTGGTGTTCAGCCACGCCCGGCGAGAGAGGATTTGGGCGGTCTCACGTTTGTTGTCTGGTGATGCATCGATCCAGCGTGCGGCTTCCAGTACCGCACTCACCAGCGCCCGCGCGGTGTTCGGGTTTTTCTCCACCCAGTCGCGACGTGTGCCAAGAATTTTTTCCGGATGATCGGCCCAGATCGACTGGGAAGTTGCGGCGGTAAACCCGATGCGGTCGTTAATGGCGCGCGCATTCCACGGCTCACCAACGCAAAAGCCGACCATGTTGCCAATCCGCATGTTCATCACCATTTGCGGCGGCGGCACAACCACGGTCCGGACGTCATCGAACGGATTAATGCCCGCGCTGGCCAGCCAGTAGTACAGCCACATCGCATGCGTACCGGTCGGGAAAGTGTGTGCGAAGGTGTAAGTGCCGGGTGCCTGCTGCCCAATCAGCGTTTTCAGCCCGTCAAGATCGCGAACGCCCTTCTCGGCCAGATCGCTGGAGAGCGTGATGGCCTGACCGTTCTGGTTCAGGGTCATCAGGTTTGCCATCTGCTGTGGCTTACCGGCAAGCCCCAGCTCCAGCCCGTACAGCAGGCCGTAAAGAATGTGGGCGGCGTCCAGTTCGCCGGCCACCAGCTTATCGCGCACGGCTGCCCAGCTTGCCTCTTTGGTTGGCACCATGGTGATGCCATATTTTTTATCAAACCCCTTCAGCGCCGCGATAACCACCGGCGCGCAGTCGGTTAACGGTATAAACCCGATGCGCACCGTCTCCTGCTCCGGTTTATCCGAGCCTGCCGCCCACGCGGCCTGCATGACACCCGGTAACAACATGGCGCCGCTCGCCAGCATGCTGGCCTGTAAAAACCGCCGTCTCGACAAATCCGCCATGACCACTCCTGAAAAAAAGACAAAAAAAAGCGCCCACCCGTGCCGAAGCACCGCTGGACGCCTTTATCCCGAAGACAGATGCACCGCCGTTGGCGCACCGTCAAAAATGGTTAATCAGATAATGCAAAGGGAATGCCAGGTTTTACTGCCCTGTTTTCCGGGCGTTTACCGGGAAATCTCCACGACCGCGCACCTCAATCAGGCACTAAATGCCCACTGATTGTGCAGCTACTCCTTAGGGGTTACCTGCCACAAGCTCTTCACGGTGAGCAGCGCGCGGGCGATATCTACCATGCGCTGGTTTTTGTCCATCGCCATTTTACGCAGCGCCGTCCATGCCTGTTCCTCACTCATCTTTTGATGGGTCATCAGTACGCTTTTCGCTTTATCGATGGTTTTGCGCTCTTCGAGCGTATCGCGCAGTGACGCGAGCTGACGGGAAAGCTGTTCTATCTCGCGCGCCTGCTGGCGAACCAGGGTTAACAAGGGCTTATCCGGATAAGAGGCCAGCGGATCGTCCTGCTCCTCAGCCGGTAGCGTGTACTCCTCCTGGCGATGGATACGCTCGTCCACCGCGATCATCAGATCGGCGATAACCATCTCCTCCAGGGTGCGCAGATGCTCAAGGCGTGCCGTTTGCAGAGCAAACCAGGCCAGTGCGGTATGGCCATTGTCAGCGGCTGGCTGGCGGGTACAGGCCACGCGCCTCAGTTGTTCCGTCTCACGGTCAGGCTGGCAATTCTGGGAAAAGGTGGTTTGCACATCCGCCGTGCTGTGGGTCATGAAAATCTCGAAGCAGGCCTGCTGTCCGTCAATCCGGTCCACCAGCCGCTGACGGATGCCATCGTCAAAATAGCCCTGCGTGAAGCCAATGGCGCCCAGCGCCCGCTCTTGTCCCGCCAGCTCTTTACCCTGCATCAGGCTATAAAGCGCGACAAAACGGCCTGCGATTTGCGGATCGTCAATGCTGTCATTAAGCTGCGGTACGATACTGAGCAGATGACGCAGGATGCGACAATAGTGATCCATCGCCTGCGGGGCCGTAATGGTTTGCTGAATAACACCGTCACGAAGGGCTGACAGGTTATCCAGACTGAGCAGCGCGCCGGCTATACGTTCGCACACGCCGCTGCCCTGGAACGGGGAGTGATTATCCAGAACGTCATAAAGCGCAGTGAGGTTCTCATTCACCAGCGCCCGGCTCGCTTTGCATTCGGCAGCGTACAGCTTACCCTGTGAGCAGAGCCAGACGTTAGAGGCTCCACGCTCGCACTGCAGCATATGCACCAGCAGGCTGATGGCGTTAACCAGCACGCCAAGCTGTGCCAGCCTGCTCAGTTGCTCCCGGCGCATCGACCTTGCACGCTGGAGCCATTCGGTCGCACCTGGCGAAATGCCAGCCATTAATGTCATGCTTACTCTCCCGGACAGCGAAACCCTGGATAGCTAAGCAATATTCGTGCCTTTAAAAGAACAGGAGTCAACATGCAAAAGATTGTTATCGTCGCCAACGGTGCGGCTTACGGCAGCGAATCCCTTTTTAACAGCCTGCGCCTGGCGATTGCGCTACGTGATAAAGAGAGTGAACTGGAGTTACGGCTCTTTTTAATGTCGGATGCGGTCACCGCCGGGCTGAAGGGACAAAAACCGGCAGAGGGTTACAACATCCAGCAGATGCTGGAGATCCTGACCGCGCAAAACGTTCCGGTCAAACTGTGCAAGACCTGCACCGACGGGCGCGGCATCACCGGATTGCCGCTGATTGAAGGTGTGGAAATCGGCACGCTCGTTGAACTGGCCGAGTGGACTCTGCGCGCCGATAAAGTATTAACTTTTTAATAATAAACCCGTAAAAATATTATTTTCTTATGGACGCGGTTTCAGCATCAAGTTTACCTGCAGGGTTGCCGATAGGCATGGAAACAACACAGCAGGTATTTCACTTATGTTCAGATCCATTCGTGCACGCATCATTGCCGCGACGACAGGTTGTCTGGTCGTCGCCCTTCTTCTTAATACTGTCATCAATTTTCAGGTCACACGCCAGGATAACCAGCAGTCACAGCGCGACATCCTGACCAGCACCAGCGCCAGCCATAACATGGCGATTGCCGACTGGGTGAAGAGCAAAATGACGGTTATCGCCTCCGCACAAACCGTTGCGCTCAGTGACGATCCGGTTCCGGTCTTTAAACAGCTTGCCCAGGCGGGTGGGTTCACTAACGTATACGTTGGCTATGCCAGCAAAACGGCGAAATTCTCTGAACCAGCGGGCGTACCGGCGGATTATGACCCCACGATCCGTCCCTGGTATCAGCAGGTCGTAAGCCAGGATAGCCCGGTCGTGACCGCGCCTTACGTTGACGCCGGTAGCGGAAAACTGGTGGTGACGTTTGCCGTGCCGGTGAAAGAAAACGGTACTCTGAAAGCCGTGGTGGCTGGCGATGTGGCGATGGACAGCGTGGTTGCTAACGTGCGCGGGATCCACCCAACCCCGGCAAGCAGCGGGCTGCTGCTGAATAGCGATGGCACCGTCATTGCCGCCAGCGACCCTGCCCTGACGCTTAAACCGTTCGCCGAACCCCTCAAAGGCATCGACTTTGCGGCGCTGAAAAGCGGAAACCCGGTAAACGGGACCTTCAATGGCGCCGAAAAAACCTTCGTGGCAACCGCCGTGCCGGGCACGAACTGGATGCTGGTTGTTGCCCTGGACACAGGCGATGCCACCTCCGGAATGCGCTCGCTGCTGAAAGCCTCGGCCATCTCGCTGGTGATCCTGGCCTTACTCAGCGGCGCCATTGTTCACTTCCTGATTGCGCGTCTGTTGAAGCGCCTGTCTGACATTCGCGATGCGATGCATAACATTGCGAACGGCACTAACGATCTGTCGCAACGCCTGCCGGAGAGCGGCGATGACGAAGTGGCGCAAATAGCGCAGGCGTTTAACGCCTTCAGCGACAAGCTCTCGGTGGTGATGGTACAACTGCGGGATGCCAGCGCATCGGTGAAAAACGCCGCGCGGGAAATTGCGGCAGGTAACCAGGACCTCTCAGGGCGTACCGAGCAGGCCGCCTCCAGCCTTCGCGAAACGGCCAGCGCCGTGGAAGAGATCACCGCGTCGGTAACCCAGTCGAACGAGTCTGCGGCTGAAGCCAATGACCAGGCGAGTAAGGCCTCTGCGGCGGCGGCTCGCGGCGGTGAGGTGGTATCGCAGGCCATCAGCACCATGCAGTCCATTGAAGTGGCTTCCGCGAAGATTGGCGACATCACCAGCGTGATTGACGGGATTGCCTTCCAGACCAATATCCTGGCGCTGAATGCCTCGGTGGAAGCCGCACGCGCCGGAGAGCAAGGCCGTGGGTTTGCCGTGGTGGCCGGCGAAGTGCGTAATCTGGCCAGCCGCAGCGCACAGGCGGCGAAAGAGATTAAAACGCTTATCGATTCCACCACCAACAGCGTGGCCACCGGCTCCCGCTACGTTCATCTGGCCGGGGAAAGCATGAACGAAATCCGCTCCAGCATCGGTAGCGTGTCGGGCATCATGCGTGAAATCTCCATCGCCACCAGCGAGCAGATGAAAGGCATCCAGGAGATTAACCATGCGGTGACCCACCTGGACAGAATGGTTCAGCAGAACGCCGAACTGGTGGTGCAATCTGCCGCTGCAGCCGGCGCGCTGCAGAGCCAGGCGGGCGACCTTGCTGAAACTGCCGGGCATTTCCGCATTTAATATTAGGGTGGCGCGCGTTCACCGGGCAAAACGCGCGCCAGAGTAAATTTTCAGGAATTTTGTCATTTTTGTTTAATCGTTACGCCATTTTTTGATCAAAGTCAGCATCCTCACCCTCCCCCTTTGGTGTGATGCCATGAGTGAATTGTGAACAATATCACGCTCGGATATGGCAGCAGGGAGAGCGTTGTTTAAGACTACGGGGTAAAAAATGGCACTGGTAAAAACAAGTTTGAAATTGTTTGGCGGGGATACGGTCGTGGTGCGGTGTTCTGAGCGCTGCCGCATTCATTTGATGAGTTCGAAAGCACAACAACACTCGCAGGCGGATATCCTGACCGTGCAGGATGACAAGGCATGGCTTACCGTGCCGTACACCGGCACGTGGGATGTCCTGATTGACAGCCATAGCCAGTCACTGGAGCATTCCGTAAGCTACGTTGCTGCATAAGTCACAAACGCCCGGTCTGCTCACGCAGCCGGGCGCATTCTCAGGCAAAACCGGGACGCAGCGTATTATTCAGCGGGTTCCCTTCCAGCAGCGCTTTCACCTTCACCACCAGCTCATTCAGACAATCGTCCTTCATGCCGAGGCGCGTCAGCTCCTGGTCGAGCGAAAAGAGATACTGCGCGTTGGTGCCCAGCGGTCCACTGGCGGCAGCGATCAACGGGGCAATGACCTGCGTGCGGGTATCCGCTTCATACAGCGGATGGCGCGGATCCATAATAAACACCAGCGCGTTAACGGTACGTCCGTCATCGAGTTCCAGCTTGCACCAGCTCGGCATATAGCAGCCGGTGATCATCTCGCGCTTCCACAGCAGCGTCAGTTCGTCTTCCAGCGTTGCATCCGGCAGACGGTAGGCCACCCCCGTGGTGCGTCCGCCTTCTTTTAGTGCAAGCATGCGTCCAGGCTGACACGCGCTACCTCGACCGGCCGTCAGGCGCAAACAAAATGCGCGATGCCAGCCAGGAAGTGTGCCTGTTGCCGATTCGACAAATTCGAGAGCCGGGTTCCACATCAGCGAACCGTAGCCAAAAATCCATACCGGGCCATCATCCGGGCGGCACGCCAGCGTGGCAGCGAGCGACGCCGCACGTTGTTCAGCTGACCAGAGAAGCGATTCCTCAATAGCACCAAATGCCGTCTTACAATCTGCCTTCATTAAGAAATCACGCGTTAACACTTTCCACCTCCGCCACTGCATGCTTCCTTGCGACATCTGTAATCCGCCTTCCCGGCATTGTGTGCTGGTCATTTTGCCAGCAGTTGAGTAACGATAAGCAATTCACGGGCCAGTTGCAATACAACGGAAGTTCAACCGCCTGAAAAGTCAAAACGAAGGCAGCGAATGATTTCACGGCTATTTCTTTTTATGCCATTTATCGTCGTCTCCTTTCTCATATTCATGTTTTACTGCGGCCCAGGCGACTTTGTGCGCGGTCTCTTCACGGCTGGCATCATCACGTCGATCTTCTTTATCTTTGTACTGATCCCAGGCGCTGTTAAAGGCCTCTTTGTAGATATCCTGCGCGTGCGCGGGCAATACGTGTTGCACGCTGTCTGGTAATTCGCGTTTCGTTTTATATGGCATCGCTAACCCCTCTTTTGGTTAAAAAGATAAGTGTGGACGACGATACGGCATGGTGCCAGTCAATTAAGAATTATGCGTAAATGATAATTTTAATATTATGTTATTAAAGAATTAATTACAGAACACACCACATTATCAACACCACGAAGCCAAAACATTACAAACAGTAAAATTGAGTAAAAAATCAAGGGTATTTAACAGAGATCTGTTAATTTAATGACTGAAAATTCTATCTATAATTACAAGCACCTGCATTGATGGAGAAGCACATGACAGCAGCACACGAGGCGGTAAAGACCCGCCACAAGGAGACATCACTCATTTTCCCGGTCCTGGCACTGGCTGTGCTGCTCTTCTGGGGAAGCAGTCAGTCACTGCCAGTGGTAGTTGGTATCAATATTCTTGCTCTGGTGGGTATCTTAACCAGCGCCTTTAGCGTCGTTCGCCATGCGGACGTATTAGCCCATCGCCTGGGTGAGCCTTACGGCTCGCTAATTCTCAGCCTTTCGGTGGTTATCCTCGAAGTCAGCCTGATTTCCGCGCTGATGGCGACCGGTGACGCCGCACCGACCCTGATGCGTGACACCCTCTACTCCATCATTATGATTGTGACAGGTGGTCTGGTGGGCTTTTCACTGTTACTGGGCGGCCGCAAATTTGCGACCCAGTACATGAATCTGTTCGGCATAAAACAGTATCTGATTGCCCTTTTCCCGCTGGCAATTATTGTGCTGGTCTTCCCGATGGCATTGCCGGGGGCCAACTTCTCAACCGGTCAGGCGCTGCTGGTTGCGCTGATTTCCGCAGCCATGTACGGCGTGTTCCTGCTGATTCAGACCAAAACGCACCAGAGCCTGTTCGTCTATGAACATGAAGATGACGGCGACGACCCGCATCACGGTAAGCCATCGGCTCACAGCAGCGCGTGGCATACGGTTTGGCTGATCGTACATCTGATTGCGGTTATCGCCGTGACCAAAATGAACGCCAACCCGCTGGAGACGCTGTTAACCGAGCTGAATGCCCCGGTCGCGTTTACCGGTTTCCTGGTGGCGCTGCTTATCCTGTCGCCTGAGGGTCTGGGGGCGTTGAGGGCGGTGCTGAACAATCAGGTGCAACGCGCAATGAATCTGTTCTTTGGCTCGGTCCTGGCGACTATCTCACTCACCGTGCCGGTAGTGACGCTGATTGCCTTTATGACCGGTAACGAGCTGCAGTTCGCGCTGGGTGCGCCAGAGATGATTGTGATGGTGGCTTCACTGCTGCTGTGTCAGATATCCTTCTCGACCGGGCGCACCAACGTGCTGAACGGCGCGGCGCACATGGCGCTGTTTGTGGCCTATCTGATGACGATATTTGCCTAAGCGTTGTTCGGTGAGGCTCTGAGGCCACACCCGCCCCCCCTTCCATCGGAAGAGGAATAACCAAAAAAAAACCCGCCGAAGCGGGTTTTTTTATTAGTGGCTGGTATCCAGCTCGTCGAAACTCTTCACCAGATCGTCAATCGCTTTGATCTGTTTCAGGAACGGCTCCAGTTTAGCCAGCGGCAATGCGGATGGGCCGTCGCACTTCGCGTTGTCCGGGTCCGGGTGCGCTTCAATGAACAGACCGGCCAGGCCAGTCGCCATACCGGCGCGCGCCAGCTCGGTGACCTGCGCACGGCGGCCGCCAGAAGCTGCACCAAACGGGTCGCGGCACTGCAGCGCATGGGTCACATCGAAGATAACCGGAGACTGGTTGGACACGTTCTTCATCACGCTGAAGCCGAGCATATCAACGACCAGGTTGTCATAACCGAAGTTTGCGCCACGGTCACACAGGATCACTTTATCGTTGCCGCCTTCGATAAATTTATCGACGATGTTACCCATCTGGCCAGGGCTCACGAACTGAGGTTTCTTCACGTTGATGACCGCGCCGGTTTTCGCCATCGCTTCCACCAGGTCCGTCTGACGCGCCAGGAACGCCGGCAGCTGGATAACGTCGACAACGTCCGCAACAGGCTGCGCCTGAGAAGCTTCGTGCACGTCGGTGATCACTTTCACGCCAAAGGTCTGTTTCAGTTCCTGGAAAATTTTCATCCCCTCTTCCAGGCCCGGGCCACGGTAAGAGTGAATGGAGGAACGGTTGGCTTTGTCAAAAGAGGCCTTAAACACGTACGGGATACCCAGTTTCTGGGTCACGGTCACGTAGTGCTCGCAGATACGCATCGCGAGATCACGGGATTCCAGCACGTTCATACCGCCAAACAGCACGAACGGCAGGTCGTTTGCCACGTTGATATCACCAATGCTAACCACTTTTTGTTTCATAGGATCGCCTTATTCAGGTGTGAATCGGAATTAAGATTAATGCAGTGTAATTTGTTTGTGCGAGATCGCGTTGATCTGCGCACGAATCATTTCGCTGATCGGGTCTTCCGGGCATTGCTCAACGAAATAATTCAGATCGTTCAGCGCCACATGCTCGCAATCAAGCTGGGCATAAATCAGCCCGCGATCGCGGATTTCGTACGGATCTTCCGGATTAAACTGCAGCAGCACTTCACTGGCACGTAATGCCAGCTCCATCTGACGCTCTTCCATCAGCGCAGATTTCAGCGTATCCAGCAGTTTACGGATCACCTCAGCGTTATCCGCCTCGTCGAGATCTTCATTAAAGAGCTCGGCAACCGGGCTAATATTGCCTTTTAACCAGACGTCCAGCGTATGCTCATCCAGCGTATCGCCGTTAAACGGATTGATGAGCCACATCTCACCGTCCAGCCACTCCGCTCGCAGGATCATCTGCGTCGGGAAAATGACCGGCACCAGTGGAATATCCAGACGATGCGCGACCCACAGCAAAATGGAACCCAGCGCAACCGCGCTGCCCTGACGATTTTTCAAGACCTGATCCAGCCATAGTGCGTCAGACAGACGATACACGCCACGCGTGTCGCAGAAACCCCATTCGCCGTAGAAAAGCTCAAGCAGCTTCTCTAATTGCCAGTCCTGCGGGCGCGCCTGATTGATCTCTTCACGCGCCAGGCTGACCAGATTCTCCAGCTCTTCGTAGACGTACTGCGACGTAAAATCGTCGCGGATCATCTCCGAAATCAGGATCATGCCATCGCAAAGCGGCACTTTATTAAATTCGAAATCGGCTAAGGACTTCATGACTTACCCCAGTAACGGTATTCTTGTGGTGGCGAGTTTAATGATGATGTACAGCACCACCAGCCCCAGCAGAAAGGCGATAAAACCGGTCTGCTGGCTGCGCGGACGACGACGCCCAAGCGCGATAAAACCCAAAACGATGTAGATGATAACGCCAAACAGCTTTTCAGTCAGCCATGCGCCTTTATCAGTAAATGGCAGATAGCCGGTCTTCCACATTAATCCGGCCCCTGAGAGAAACAGCACCGTGTCAATACAGTGCGGCGCAATACGCACCCAGCGGGCGTCAATCAGCGGATTATTGCTGTAACGCCACCAATAACGGACGATGAAAAAGCTGATGGTCAGGACAACGGCTATCAGGTGGGCCGTGATCAGCACAGTAAAGAGACTCATGCACATTGTCCCAGCGTCAGACGGTCGTTGCCGCCATAGTCGCGACAAGTTTCCACCGCTCGATAACCTGCAGCGATGAACACGTCACGCACCGCGTCCCCTTGCGTCCAGCCGTGCTCGACCAGCAGCCAGCCGCCGGGGAGCAAATGCTGTCGTGACGTTGTCACAATATGCACAATATCCGCCAGCCCTTCGTTGGCAGCGACCAGCGCCGTCAGCGGTTCGAAACGCACGTCCCCCTGCGTCAGGTGCGGGTCATGCTCGTCGATATAGGGAGGGTTGCTGACAATCATCCCGAACGTGCGGTTATCCAGCGCGCTAAACCAGCTGCTTTGCAGAACGGTGACGTTCGGGAAGCCCAGACGCGCCACGTTACGCTGCGCCAGCGCTACCGCCTCGGGCATCACGTCAACCGCCGTCACCTCGCAGTCCGGGCGCTCGCTGGCCAGCGCCAGGGCAATTGCACCAGTGCCGGTACCAAGATCGAGAATTCGGCAGGCTTGTGCGGGTAAACGCGACAGCGCCTGCTCCACCAGACACTCGGTGTCCGGACGTGGGATCAGGGTCGCTGGGGAGACGTACAACGGCAGTGACCAGAACTCACGCTCCCCGACCAGATGCGCCACCGGCTCACCGGTTTTGCGTCGGGCAAGCAGCGTAGCGAGCTGCGCTTCCTGCTCAGCGCTCAGCTGGGTCTCGCCGAAAGCCAGCAGGTAAGTGCGGGCTTTCCCTGTCACAAACTCAAGCAAAATTTCGGCGTCACGTTTAGGGCTTTCGCTCGCGGAAAGCTCACTGGCGGCCTGCCGTAACCAGTGCTGAAACTCCATTATTCCTGCTCGGACAGTGCTGCCAACTGGTCGGCCTGGTATTCCTGCACGATAGGCTCAATCAGCATATCCAGCTTTCCTTCCATCACTTCGTCCAGACGGTACAGGGTCAGGTTGATGCGGTGGTCGGTAACACGGCCCTGCGGGAAGTTATAGGTACGGTTACGGTCGCTGCGATCGCCGCTGCCCAGCAGGTTACGACGCGTGGAGGCTTCCGCCTGCTGACGTTTTGCCATTTCAGCCGCGTGGATACGCGCGCCCAGCACAGATAAGGCTTTAGCTTTGTTCTTGTGCTGTGAACGTTCGTCCTGGCACTCCACCACGATGCCGGTCGGCAGGTGGGTAATACGGATAGCGGAATCGGTGGTGTTAACGTGCTGACCACCTGCCCCGGAGGAGCGGAAGGTATCGATACGCAGGTCCGCCGGGTTGATGTCCGGCAATTCTGCTTCAGGCAGCTCTGGCATCACCGCAACCGTACAGGCAGAAGTGTGAATTCGCCCCTGAGATTCGGTGGCAGGTACGCGCTGCACGCGATGACCGCCGGATTCAAACTTCAGACGACCGTACACGCCGTCACCGCTGATTTTAGCGATAACCTCTTTGTAGCCGCCATGTTCACCGTCGTTGGCGCTCATGATCTCAACGCGCCAGCGACGCGCTTCGGCGTAGCGGCTGTACATACGGAACAGATCGCCGGCAAACAGTGCCGCTTCGTCACCGCCGGTCCCGGCGCGGACTTCGACAAAGGCGTTACGCTCATCGTCCGGATCTTTTGGCAGCAGAAGCACCTGCAACTGTTGCTCCATCTCTTCAGCACGCGCTTTTGCATCCAGCAACTCTTCCTGCGCCATCTCGCGCATTTCAGGGTCGTCGAGCATCATCTGCGCGGTTTCAATATCTTCCTGGACCTGTCGCCAGTCGGTAAAGCATTTTGATACATCACTCAACTGCGCGTATTCACGCGAGAGCGCGCGAAAACGTTCCTGGTCAGCAATGGTCCCGGCATCGCCGAGCAGCGCCTGTACTTCTTCATGGCGCTCGTGCAGAGCTTCCAGTTTAGCGACGATAGAAGGCTTCATAGGCGTAAATGCACCTTGTAATAGAAAATGGGTATAGGGCGCTATTCCAGCCCGAGGCTGTTGCGCAGAATAGTCAGGCGTTCATCATCCCCGTCACGGGCGGCCTGCTGAAGAGATTTGGTTGGTGCATGGATCAGGCGGTTGGTCAGTTTCCAGGCCAGATCCTGCATAATGGCTTCTGCGTCGCCACCCTGCTGAAGGGCGGCCAGCGCTTTGGCGGTCAGGTCATCACGCACCTGCTCCGCCTGACCGCGGTACTCGCGGATAGTCTCGCTGACGCTTTGCGCGCGCAGCCAGGCCATAAACTCACTTGTTTCCTGCTCTACAATGGTTTCCGCCTGAACCGCCGCCGCTTTACGCTGGGCAAGGTTATGCGAAATGATGCTTTGCAGGTCGTCCACGCTGTAAAGGTAGGCGTTCGCCAGTTTACCGACTTCCGGTTCGACATCGCGCGGGACGGCAATATCCACCAGCAGCATCGGTTGATTACGGCGGGATTTCAGCGCTCGCTCGACCATCCCTTTACCGATAATCGGCAGCGGGCTGGCGGTAGAGCTGATGATAATATCTGCCTCTTTCAGGCGCTCATCGATGTCGCTCAGCGCAACCACCTCGGCCCCCACCTCGTCCGCCAGCACCTGAGCACGTTCGCGGGTACGGTTAGCGATAATCATCTTTTTAACTTTATGTTCGCGCAGATGGCGCGCCACAAGTTCGATGGTTTCGCCCGCCCCGACCAACATCACAGTGACGGTCGACAGGGATTCAAAGATTTGACGGGCCAGGGTACAGGCCGCGAAAGCAACAGAAACCGCACTGGCACCAATGTCGGTTTCTGTTCGCACACGCTTCGCCACGGAGAATGACTTCTGGAACATACGCTCCAGTTCACTGGCTTTCAGATGCCCTTTTTGCGAATCGGCAAACGCCTTTTTCACCTGACCGAGAATTTGCGGCTCGCCGAGCACCAGCGAGTCCAGGCCACTGGCCACACGCATCAGATGGCTGACTGCATCGTTATCCTGATGCCAGTAGAGGCTATTACGCAGCTCTTCTTCGTTGAGGTTGTGGTAATCACATAACCAGCGGATCAGCGCTTCATGCAGGTTGTCCTGCTCTTCAACGCTTAGGTAGAGTTCAGTACGGTTGCACGTCGAGAGCACCACGCCACCCTGCACCATCGGCTGTGCAAGCAGGCTGTCCAGCGCCAGGTCAAGCGTATCCGGCGAAAACGTGACGCGTTCTCGCAGCGAAACCGGGGCTGTTTTGTGGTTAATACCGAGTGCTAATAGGGTCATGTTGAGCGGGAGTAGTACCAGCGTTAATAAGGTTAGCAGAACGCATCATACAGGATGCGCGAGATCAATAAAAGAGACTGCCCCCTTTCGGAGTAATAGCTTATACAATGCTTTGAGATAATTTGAACGTAGACGGTGGCACCCTTCGACGCTAGCATTAACAGTTATAACTGCAACGTATCTCAAGGATTTGTCCTCATTATGACCCGACTGATTCGCCTGCTGCCCCTGGCGGCACTGGTTCTGACCGCATGTACCGTCACCCAACCTAAAGGCCCGGGCAAAAGCCCTGATTCACCGCAGTGGCGTCAGCACCAGCAGGACGTCCGCAATTTGAGCCAGTACCAGACCCGTGGTGCCTTCGCTTATCTCTCTGATGAACAAAAAGTGTATGCGCGTTTCTTCTGGCAGCAAACCGGGCAGGACAACTATCGCCTGCTGCTGTTAAACCCGCTGGGCAGCACCGAACTGGAGCTTATTGCCAAACCGGGTGAAGCGCAGATCACCGATAACAAAGGCAAGCACTATACCGCCACCGACGCCGAAGAGATGATCGGCAAGCTGACCGGAATGCCTATTCCGCTGAACAGCCTGCGCCAGTGGATCCTGGGCCTGCCGGGTGACGCGACCGACTACCAGCTTGACGACCAGTACCGTCTGAGCCAGGTGAACTACACCCAGAACGGCAAAACCTGGAAAGTGGTGTACAGCGCCTATGACAGCAACACCAGGCCTTCCCTGCCATCCAACATGGAACTGACCCAGGGCAGCCAGCGCATCAAGCTGAAAATGGACAACTGGATCGTTAAATGATGACCCACTGGCCTTCTCCGGCAAAACTGAACCTGTTTTTATACATCACCGGACAGCGTGCTGACGGGTACCATACCCTGCAGACGCTGTTTCAGTTCCTTGATTACGGCGACACGATCGCGATTGGCCCGCGTCAGGACGGCGAGGTTTGCCTGCTGACGCCGGTTGATGGCGTGGCGCATGAAGATAACCTGATCGTGCGCGCTGCACGTCTGCTGATGAAAACGGCGTCGGACACCGGTCGTCTGCCGGCAGGAAGCGGCGCGGATATCCGTATTGAGAAGCGTCTGCCGATGGGCGGTGGACTGGGCGGTGGCTCATCAAATGCCGCCACCGTGTTGGTTGCCCTGAATCACCTCTGGGGCTGCAGATTATCTCAGGATGAGCTGGCAGCGTTAGGCTTAACGCTGGGGGCGGATGTCCCGGTCTTCGTGCGCGGTCATGCGGCGTTTGCTGAAGGGGTGGGCGAAATACTTTCCCCGGTCGAGCCGCCGGAAAAATGGTACCTGGTGGCCCACCCGGGCGTCAGCATTCCGACCCCGGTCATCTTCAACGATCCTGACCTGCCACGGAATACCCCGGTGCGGTCAATAGAAACGTTATTAAATTGTGAATTCAGCAACGATTGCGAGGTTATCGCAAGAAAACGTTTTCGCGAGGTTGATGCGGTGCTTTCCTGGCTGTTAGAATACGCGCCGTCGCGCCTGACTGGCACAGGGGCCTGTGTCTTTGCTGAATTTGACACCGAATCCGCCGCTCGTCAGGTGCTTGAGCAAGCGCCGGTTTGGCTGCATGGTTTTGTAGCACGTGGGATGAACACCTCCCCCCTACAGCAAGCCATTCTGGCGCAGACTGAGTTTCGGTGACAACGTCACCCTGTTCCAGACGTTGCATCGCGCTCTTTAATACACCGCCTGGATAGCATTTCGCCTGGCCCGCACAGTTTGCGGCGAACGCTATCCACCACTGGACGCATGCCTGAGGTTCTTCTCGTGCCTGATATGAAGCTTTTTGCTGGTAACGCCACCCCGGAACTAGCACAACGTATTGCCAACCGCCTGTACACTTCCCTCGGCGACGCCGCTGTAGGTCGCTTTAGCGACGGCGAAGTCAGCGTACAAATCAATGAAAATGTACGCGGTGGTGATATTTTCATCATCCAGTCCACCTGTGCTCCAACAAATGACAACCTGATGGAACTGGTTGTTATGGTCGACGCCCTGCGTCGCGCTTCAGCAGGCCGTATCACTGCTGTTATTCCTTACTTCGGCTATGCCCGTCAGGACCGTCGTGTCCGTTCCGCGCGTGTGCCAATCACTGCCAAAGTTGTCGCTGATTTCCTCTCCAGCGTTGGCGTTGACCGTGTTCTGACCGTTGACCTGCATGCAGAACAGATCCAGGGCTTCTTCGACGTTCCGGTTGATAACGTATTCGGTAGCCCAATCCTGCTGGAAGACATGCTGCAGCTGAATCTGGATAACCCAATCGTGGTTTCTCCGGACATCGGCGGCGTGGTACGTGCTCGTGCTATCGCTAAGCTGCTGAACGATACCGACATGGCAATCATCGACAAACGCCGTCCACGCGCTAACGTTTCTCAGGTGATGCACATCATCGGTGACGTTGCTGGCCGTGACTGCGTGCTGGTTGACGACATGATCGATACCGGCGGTACGCTGTGTAAAGCAGCAGAAGCGCTGAAAGAGCGTGGTGCCAAGCGCGTATTCGCCTACGCGACTCACCCGATCTTCTCCGGCAATGCAGTAAACAACCTCCGCAACTCCGTTATCGACGAAGTAGTGGTGTGCGATACCATCCCACTGAGTGACGAGATCAAAGCGCTGCCAAACGTGCGCACCTTGACCCTGTCCGGGATGCTGGCCGAAGCGATTCGTCGTATCAGCAACGAAGAATCTATCTCAGCAATGTTCGAACACTAATCGAACACGGCCGAAAAACCCGCTGCGGCGGGTTTTTTTGTCTCTGATATTTATTTGTATGATCAATGCCTCCTTCACCTGCCATTTACATGACAGATGATGCGCACACGGATGAGAGATAATTGTGAAACACGTAACCTCCTCACATGTTCTTCCCTTTCGCGCCCTCATCGACGCTTGCTGGAAAGAGAAATACACCGCTTCACGTTTTATGCGTGACCTTATTGCCGGTATCACCGTCGGGATTATTGCCATTCCGCTCGCCATGGCACTGGCAATTGGCAGCGGCGTAGCACCGCAGTATGGGCTTTACACGGCGGCCGTCGCCGGGATTGTGATTGCGCTAACGGGCGGGTCTCGCTTCAGCGTTTCCGGCCCGACAGCCGCATTTGTGGTGATCCTCTATCCCGTTTCTCAGCAGTTTGGCCTGGCAGGCCTGCTGGTCGCCACCCTGATGTCCGGCGTCTTTTTGATCCTGTTTGGTCTGGCCCGTTTTGGCCGGCTGATTGAATACATTCCCCTTTCCGTGACGCTGGGGTTCACCTCCGGGATTGGCATTACCATCGGGACAATGCAGATCAAGGACTTCCTCGGCCTGCAGATAGCCCACGTCCCTGAACATTACCTGCAAAAAGTCGGGGCGCTGTTTATGGCACTCCCCACCGCCAACTCGGGCGATGCCGCCATCGGGATTGTTACCCTGGGCACACTGATTATCTGGCCTCGTTTAGGCATTCGTCTGCCTGGCCACCTGCCCGCCCTGCTGCTGGGCTGTGCGGTGATGGCCATCGTTAATCTCTTTGGTGGCCACGTCGCGACCATTGGATCTCAGTTCCACTATGTTCTGGCTGACGGTTCACAGGGAAGCGGTATTCCTCAACTGCTACCGCAACTGGTACTGCCATGGGATATGCCGGGTTCCAGCTTCACCTTAAGCTGGGACTCCCTGCGCGCCCTTCTGCCCGCGGCCTTCTCAATGGCGATGCTGGGGGCCATTGAATCCCTGCTCTGTGCCGTCGTGCTGGACGGCATGACCGGCACCAAGCATAAAGCCAACAGCGAACTGGTTGGGCAGGGTCTGGGCAACATCATCGCCCCGTTCTTTGGCGGTATTACGGCAACAGCAGCCATCGCCCGCTCTGCGGCAAACGTACGTGCCGGGGCGACGTCGCCGGTATCGGCAGTTATCCACTCAGTGCTGGTGATCCTCGCCCTGCTGGTCCTCGCCCCGCTGCTCTCCTGGCTGCCGCTTTCAGCCATGGCAGCCCTGCTGCTGATGGTGGCGTGGAACATGAGCGAAGCACATAAGGTGGTCAATCTGCTGCGTCGCGCACCGAAAGACGACATCATCGTGATGCTGATTTGTATGTCGCTGACCGTGCTGTTCGATATGGTTATCGCCATCAGCGTCGGGATCGTGCTGGCCTCCCTGCTGTTTATGCGCCGTATAGCGCAGATGACGCGCCTTTCCCCGGTTAACGTAGAGGTACCTGACGATGTGCTGGTGCTGCGTGTGATTGGCCCGTTGTTCTTTGCTGCCGCGGAAGGTCTGTTCAGCGAACTGGAAACCCGTATCGTGGGCAAACGCATTGTGGTGCTGAAATGGGATGCCGTGCCGGTGCTGGATGCGGGTGGTCTGGATGCCTTTCAGCGCTTCGTTTCGCGTCTGCCGGAAGGCTGCGAACTGCGGGTGAGTAATCTCGAATTCCAGCCGCTGCGCACCATGGCGCGCGCTGGCGTGCAGCCGATCCCTGGCCGCCTGGCCTTTTATTCCAACCGTGAAGCCGCGTTAGCGGATCTGTGAATGCCCTGATGCAGAGAAACGTCTCTGCATCATCACGGCTATCGCCTGCTGGAGCCATGCAAGCACGGCAGGCGTCATCCATGTTCCTTTCATCAGATGCGGTTCCTGCTGCATGGCAACGCGAAACTTTTGCTGGGTTTCAGGATTCGTTCCCGCGTATGACTGGAACAATACCCGCCAGTGTTCAGCGAGCATTTGCGCCTCGCCGGAAGACGGGTCAAGGTTTTCCCGCTGCGCCTGATGCAATTTCGCTACCAGTGGCGGCCACTCCATCATGCGATCAAAATAGTGTGCGCGGGTAAAGGCCATCTCTTCTGCAGAGAGATACTTTTCCCAGATGGCAAGCTTCGATTCGGCAAACGCCCGCGTAATATAGTCAGTCATTTCCGCCGTAATACCCGTCTGCTCACGCATCTGCGGCTCGACGCTGTGCATCTCGTTCAGCCGGGTGAGAAATTCCGGCTTACCTGCCGTATCCTGCTCCAGGCGTGACATCCAGCGCGTCGCCAGATCCCTGGCACGGGGATCCGAAACGTCGATATTATGCTTCAGCAGGTTATTTGCCTCAGCAACCAGACCTGACCAGATATCCGCAAGTGCCTCCTTCTGTACGGCAAACGGCAACTGCTGTAACTCCTCTTTGCTAAACCAGCGTTCGTACATATTCATTAACTCCAGAGTCTGTAGCCAGGATTCCAGATTGGGTGCCGCATCGTTGGTAAGCCCGGTACGCAATTCCACCAGTCTCTCGCGCAGCGTCAGCATGCTGCGCAGTTGCTTATCCAGCAAACTGATTTGCGCATCGAGTAATTCGGTTAACGACAGCGACTCCTGTTTCAGAAAATCCCTGATTTCAGCAAGTTCCAGCCCGGCTTTTGCCAGCACCTGAATCATATGCAGACGTTGCACATCCGCCAGATTATACAGCCGGTAACCTGCCGCACTTCTGGCAGAAGGCAGTAACAACCCTGTTTGCTCATAGTGATGCAATGTTCGCACGGTGATCCCGGCACGTTTCGCGAGTTCACCCACCTGAATCAACATAACTGCTCCTTTTACTTTGCCAGTGGCACCACTCTGAAGCCTTACGTTACGTGAGGGTCAACCTTTCATGCAAAAAAAAACGACTCCATGAGGAGCCGTTTCGGTGTTCTTTCGTCGTAGCACGTTAGCTGTGTTTGTGCTGGTCCCTGCGACAGCGCTTATCGTAATGGCGCACCCACCAGTATTTATCGCAGACTTCTTCATGACCACTCACGCGTGCACCGGCAAGCCATAGCACTGCACCAAGGAAGATACTCAATACCGCGCCATGTGCGAAGTATTGCGGAAGGTCAAGTTGCGGCAATTGGTTTAAAATTGAATAACCCACGCCAGCGACCATCACAAACAGTCCCAACCCCATCAGCACATTACCGAGTATCGAAGCGTTTTTGCGTTTCATATGTCACCTCCGGAACTTTGGGTTGTAAGGGGAAAAGCCCCTGATCCTTGTGTGTAAAGTATAGACAACGGCTCTTTTATGAGTTGCGTGAATGATCACATTTACAGATAACTCCCAGACAAAAGTTTACAAATAAGACATTGAACAGCTTGAAATTCTAATTGTTCAGATAAGTAATTATTCATATCTCGCGGTTCGGGTAGCAGAATTTTGTCAAGCGGCGCGTCAGACAGTAAACTACGCGCCAGATCTGGAACCCATTAGGAATTGAATCGTGACGATTAAACTGATTGTCGGCCTCGCGAACCCAGGCGCAGAGTACGCGGCGACCCGCCACAATGCCGGCGCCTGGTACGTTGATCTGCTGGCCGAACGGTTACGTGCTCCCCTGCGTGAAGAACCAAAATTCTACGGGTATACCTCACGTATCAATCTTGCTGGCGCAGATGTCCGTCTGCTGGTGCCCACCACCTTTATGAACCTGAGCGGCAAAGCTGTTGCAGCCATGGCGACGTTTTATCGCATTAACCCGGATGAAATTCTGGTGGCCCACGATGAACTGGACCTGCCCCCCGGTGTGGCAAAATTCAAACTGGGCGGTGGTCATGGCGGTCACAATGGTCTGAAAGACATTATCAGCAAGCTGGGCAATAACCCCAATTTCCACCGTTTGCGCGTGGGAATCGGCCATCCGGGCGATAAAAACAAAGTTGTCGGTTTCGTACTGGGTAAGCCACCGGTTTCTGAGCAGAAACTGATTGACGAAGCGGTCGACGAAGCGGTGCGCTGCACCGAAATCTGGCTGCAAGATGGCCTAACCAAAGCGACAAACCGCTTACACGCTTTCAAAGCGCAATAATCCGCCCGATACGGCTTTTTTACCGCGCGTGATGCGGGTTACGTGTATAATAGGCGTAGTTATTTACTTTTCATCAATCGGTTATCGTTAACGGATTGATTATCAAGATATTAAGGTGATTTAGAAATGGGATTCAAATGCGGTATCGTCGGTCTGCCAAACGTGGGCAAATCCACCCTGTTCAACGCGCTCACCAAAGCAGGTATTGAAGCGGCGAACTTCCCGTTCTGTACCATCGAACCGAACACCGGCGTTGTGCCAATGCCCGATCCGCGTCTGGACCAGCTCGCGGAAATCGTGAAGCCGCAGCGCATTCTGCCGACCACCATGGAGTTCGTGGACATCGCGGGCCTGGTGAAAGGTGCATCCAAAGGCGAAGGCCTCGGTAACCAGTTCCTGACCAACATCCGTGAAACGGAAGCAAT
This sequence comes from Enterobacter sp. BNK-18, assembly GCF_047456135.1. Lineage (NCBI taxonomy): Bacteria > Pseudomonadati > Pseudomonadota > Gammaproteobacteria > Enterobacterales > Enterobacteriaceae > Enterobacter > Enterobacter sp. BNK-18. The sequence goes on from NZ_CP179899.1 coordinate 1,796,962, forward strand.
TGGTCACGTTGTCCGTTGTTTCGAGAACGACAACATTATTCACGTTAACAACAAAGTGGACCCGGCTGACGACATCGAGGTGATCAACACCGAGCTGGCACTGTCTGACCTCGACACCTGTGAACGCGCTATTCACCGCGTGCAGAAGAAAGCCAAAGGTGGCGACAAAGACGCGAAAGCAGAACTGGCTGCGCTGGAAAAATGTCTGCCACAGCTGGAAAACGCGGGCATGCTGCGCGCGCTGAAAAACCTGACAGAAGAAGACAAGGCGGCGATCAAATACCTGAGCTTCCTGACTCTGAAGCCAACTATGTACATTGCCAACGTTAACGAAGACGGTTTCGAGAACAACCCGTACCTGGACAAAGTGCGTGAAATCGCGGCGGCTGAAGGTTCAGTGGTTGTAGCGGTTTGCGCTGCCGTTGAATCCGACATTGCAGAGCTGGACGACGCTGACCGTGACGAATTCATGGCCGAGCTGGGTCTGGAAGAGCCAGGCCTGAACCGCGTGATCCGCGCAGGCTATGAGCTGCTGAACCTGCAGACCTACTTCACCGCTGGCGTGAAAGAAGTGCGTGCGTGGACGATTCCTGTCGGTGCGACTGCGCCTCAGGCGGCCGGTAAGATCCACACCGACTTCGAGAAAGGCTTCATTCGTGCGCAGACTATCGCGTTTGAAGACTTTATCACCTACAAGGGTGAGCAAGGCGCGAAAGAAGCAGGCAAGATGCGTGCGGAAGGGAAAGATTACATTGTTAAAGATGGCGATGTGATGAACTTCCTGTTTAACGTTTGATTTGTTTTGAATGAAAAAAATCCACGCTTTGGCGTGGATTTTTTTATTCCGGGGTTAAAACACATTTTCCAGGAGTTCTGTTTTCATGCTGGGTTCAAAGGGAATGATTTCAACAGTCGCAAGCTTTAACTTCTGAAAAGGATCCTCGCGTAAGCGCTCTTCAAGAGAGGCAAGACTCTCGCACTTAGCGAGAATGACACCACCGTTTCTTGGGATCCGTCTACCGGACGCCAGAAAAATCCCCTCTGCATACCCCTTTTTTAGCCACTCAACATGAGCAGGTATCGCTGCGTCGATTTCATCGAGTGGTTTTATATAGGTCAAAATGACAATGTAAACCGTGCTCATCCTTTGCCTCTTAACTCTGTTTTTTTAAATCGCTTGTTGGAACTGCTGATACAGTCCCTGTTTTGCCACCGGTTATAGTTATCATTTTTTTTAGCGCTTTTGATCTTAATATGCAGGGCCCGATTGAGACAACGCGTTACGCTTCATATCCCAGGAATAAAACCAATCATGCCAACCATTTTGTTTTGCTGGATAGCTACAGAAAACGACCACTTCCTTTGACAGATTGAATGTTAAGTAATAGAAAGTCGCACCTTCAGGAGGTGCAGATCAAAATAATTTTTCGCCCTGAGCATCGAAGATGGTCAAAACGGTTGGTAATGGCTTAGACTCGCTTAACGCAAAGACTAACTGGCGTGTTGAGTCGACCATTGCATGGTCTAAAAATGGCATACTAACCACTCTGTTACTTTCACCACTAGCCCAATGAAGCAGGTTATTTTCTTTAAAATAAATGAGATTTTCAATCCTTCGTAAACCTCAACTTTTAAAGTTTGATCTTTTTCAAATAACCTTCAAAAAGCCCCACAAGATATACCCGGTATCGTGCTGGTTGCACTTCTTTATACGTTAATACACTAGAAAAATCTTTCAAACACTTTGAACATGTATTTTTCGAAACATCTAATTGGCTATCGTCGTAGCTATATTTCTTATGTTCACTAACAAGCTTCACACCTCTCATTTTCTTAACCAAAAAGCTTTTTACCTCTTCAGTAAGCGTGTCAAACTCATATGAGTTGACGATAGAGTAGACTATTACCCCGTCACATTCAGGGCATGATATTTCCTTTCCATACTCTATGAAATCATTGTCAATGCCATCGAGGACTAATAACTTCTTTTTAAGTCGATTAGTTATTTTCATTTCCTCTATAACCTTTAACTCCAATAATAACAAGTAAGATTAAAAGTAAATGAATGATGTTATTAGTCAATAAATTAATTTAGGAAAGCCTTGGTTATTGATTATATTGAATTCCAAACTATATATATACCATGGTTGAATGACTTTGTCTCATACGAGACAGAAATTCGACCCCGTTCATAATCCCATCTAATCATTTCTGTTTTCGTAACATCAGGAACCCCTAAATTCAGAGAAAGGCTTAGCCAAGCAGACAAGCTTTTCACTGAGTTATTTAGCATGTTAATATTAGTTCTCGCATCCCAGTCCTTTAGGGATTTATAATATTCACTATCTTTATCGACAAGATGAACCATAAAAGGAAAACCAAACATATTGGACGTATAATAGCTTGAAATTCTTTTTCGAAAAATACTGTTGAGTCAATATGATAGTGATGAGGCATAATGTTTTTTATAGCTTTGTGCTTTATTGATTTGTGGTAAAAGTCACAATTACAAAATCCTTCTTCACTATCTATCTCTAAACTTAGACCATCCAGGTTTAGCTCACCGGTAATCGGGTTTAAATTTAATTCAAGCATATTGCCTTGCTCCAATTTTGAGTAACCCACAGATAATGGCAATATAATTACCTTCTCATAGCACTTATATGAAAAGCATTTTCCATGCGTGCAAATCACATACTTTAAACGCAAGGCGCATGCTGGAATTTTCACCATGGCACCAAAATTCACTTACATCAATTTATTCATGCTGGTATGTAAGAACCATTTCCAATGGAATCTTTGTGACAATAAAACCTTATTGCCAATGGTTCAATAAATTAATCCACATTTCTTTTTCTCCAGCGATGACTTTTATATTTTCTCTATTTTCTTTTACATACTGCATGTACGTTTCATAAATACCTCTTATTGTCACAGTTTTTTCAGAGCGAGAAGCTTCAATCAAAGTTATTAGCTTTTCTAAATAACGTGCGGACTCTACTCTTGACTTAAAAAACTCCTTGAGATAGTCGAGCACCTCATTGTATGAATCGTAATTCATTATTCCTCCGGAAGAATATCAATTTTGTCGAAAGTAATTTCCCGTTTTTCTGCGTGCATTTGTTCTACGCCCCCTTTCCCATACTGCGGATAAGCATTTGTAAATTGTTCTAATGGTGCACCAACTTCATCCCCAAACATTCTTGGATGCCTCACTTGAGGAGTACCATTTTCATAAAGTTGCAATGTATCAAATGTTCCTCTAATTCTTGCATCACTCCAAGAAACATCCGCTGGTAAAGTCGGATCAACTTTATCAGGACCTTTTATCTGAAACGCATCACGAGTCGCTTTACCCATATAAAATTTTTCGAATCCAAAATACGTTACAGGCGCTTTTTTAGTTTCGAGAAGACCAGGAACCCATTTATCTAAACTGCCATCGTCATTCAAATATCGGACATAACGATAAGCAGTTGAAGGCATTGTAGCGCCTGGACCAGCAGGCCCAACATAGAAATCAGGTTTTGTTATACCGCTACACTCACGACTCCCCCCCCCACAGATCCACCCATCCCAGCGCATTCGGCGCATACTGGTAAAGGTTTATCCCCCCCGCCAGCCCTATCGGGTCCTGCTGCGTAAACCGCCCGCAGTCCGGGTCGTAATACCGGAACAGATTCTAGTGCAGCCCTGTCTCACGGTCCAGGTATTGCCCCTGCATCCGCAGGTTCTGAGAATATCCTGATACCTACGTTTCACTTTCCTGCAGCAGACGGAACCCTTCCCAGAAAAACCGGATGCTGACCCGGCTTGCCTGTTGGCTGTCCGCCCATCATCTGGCGTCGCGTTTTATTGATGCGGCGGCCGAGCGGATCGTAGCGGAAGCTGACCTGCGTCTGCGTTTTGTTGCGGTCCCGTGGCTGGCTGATGACTTCCGTCAGACGGTGCTCGCCGTCGTAGCGGTAATGCCAGCGGGTCTGGCTGTTATCCTTCTCCATGGTGCGGGCGTGTATGTTACAACTCCAGCGAATGTCGTTCAGCTGCGTCAGGCGGTTGTGCGTGACCTTCTCAGCAGAGTCTTCCTGCGGGTTACCGGCAGCGTACCGTTCTGAACCAGCAAACGCCCGGCGCTGTCGTACTGCCAGCTGAACGGGTTATCGTCACGCTCTTCCCGCACCAGTTATTGCGCTAGTCGTAATCCCAGCGGCGCTGGGCATCGTCAGTGAATACATCCCGACGATGCAGTCGACCAAGAAGTTCGTACTCGCTGAGGGTGGTCAGCAACCCCTGGGTGCGGCTGGCCTCCCGGTGGGACCTCACGGGTATGCTGACACTTGTTGTGAATAAGGATAAGCAAGGAGCGTAAGAGGCAGCCAAAACGCGTGCGGAAGGGAAAGATTATCGTTATACATGACGATGTGATGAACTTCTTGTTTAGCATTTGATTTGAATGAAAAAATCCACGTCAAAGCGTGGTTTTTATATTTCTTAAGTTTTAATTTAATTACTATTAACCTTAAAAAATACCATCTTTGAGAGGATGTTCCTTAATCCCCCCCCAAGGGTCGTCTAACAAAAACTTAGCAGCAATAGCTTCTTTTGTAGGTACAAGGGTGAAATTATAGTAAATTTCATCTCCTTCACAAACCTCATAAAAGAGCGAATAAAGTTCATCGTGCAACTCTAAATTCAAATAAAACTTCTCAGTTGCAGAAGCGATTTGCAGCTTATGTTTATCCGTAATGAAAAATGGTACAACAATACAGCGCTGAGCATTTTCATCCAATTTGAAAGCATTCTCTATTTTGATATTGACGTTTGCTCCAAACGCGTCCTCTGGTAATGGATCGAATATAACATAATCCTTGTGAAGAACAGCACCTTGAGAAACATTACCCTTTCCCCACTGACTCAGCTTTTCGTCATAGTCTCGGGATCGTAACACTATTTGACTATGTGAAATCAGTAGATCAACTATTTGTATTTTTTTATCATTCATTACATTACCTCGATTTTTATTATCGTTCTATCAATAATGTGAGCCCAGGCCATCAAAAATAAAATACCTGTGATATTTTTAAGGTGTTAATGAGTGGCGGTAATACGAAATCTGACAGGGGAAGCACCCTACCCCTGATGCTCAAATATTGGTCAGGATATTATCGGCAAGCTCAAACCCTGAAACCCCCATTGTTGTGTAATTAGGGTATTCGGCAACAGATAACCGCCTGATTTCGTCCTCTCCATTATATAAACCACCAGCATAATTAAATATTTTCAATTGTTTTTTTTCTTCTGTAAGATCAGTGTGACCAATAATTTTCCAAAAGCCCTTGCTGATATTTTGGTTGCCGGTAAAGATAACTTTCGTCTCTTTACCAAACCTTTCAAAACTTAGCGGTGTTAATGAACCGCCATCAATAAGTTCTTCAGCCTGCTGTATTGATAATATGCAGAACCCTATTGCTTGCTTAAATTTTTTGCTTGGAGCAAAAAAAATATGACAAATCGCATATTTCCCATTGCTCAATGGAATGACAAAGATGTCACCCTCTTTGTATTTTACTTTCATAAGCCATTACCTTTCAGTATTGATAACGCATCATTCAATACTTTTCCACCCCAATCACTGTTTTGACCCACAATATCACATGTGCCAGCCTTTGGGTTATTAGGACTATACGATCTGATTTCATTGAGGAGATTTGTTAAAGAATTCGTTGACTTAGCTCCACCATTAAGATCCATAATTCTTTGTTCCAAGTATTTAGCTTCAGCTATGGTCAACTGTTCCAAATGAGATTTACCCTGTGTATTCGCATGGCTATTCAAACGCGTTGGTGCATCCCCACGTCCTACATAGATAATATTCTTTCCATCGTGTAGCACATACAACCCTTGTCCATTTACAGGATCATAATGTTTACCTGCCCCCCCACCCCTACGTGTAGAAGGTAAAACCTTACAAGGTGTTAGACCTAAAGGATCAGTCCAGATTATAGGATTAGGAGCATAGCTGTAAAGATTTAACCCGCCATTTAACCCTATCGGGTCCTGCTGCGTAAACCGCCCGCAGTCCGGGTCGTAATACCGGAACAGATTGTAGTGTAGCCCTGTCTCACGATCCAGGTATTGCCCCTGCATGCGCAGGTTCTGAGAATATCCTGATACCTGCGTCTCGCTTTCCCACAGCAGCTTGCCCCGGCGCTGTTCACCGCTTCCCTGCGCACCTGCCCAGGCAGCGTACCGTCCTGAACCAGCAAACGCCCGGCGCTGTCGTATTGCCAGCGGTACCAGCTGAACGGGTTATCGTCATGCTCTTCCCGCACCAGATTATTGCGGTAGTCGTAATCCCAGCGGCGATGCAGTCGGCTAAGACGGACAGGTGGTCAGCAACCCTTGGGTGCGGCTGATCTCACGGTGAAGTTCGTCGCGGCTAAAATCTGAGACCGACAGCTTATTGAGAGCAGGATGAACAAGGCGCGAAGAAGCAGGCAAGATGCGTGCGGAAGGGAAAGATTACATTGTTAAAGATGGCGATGTGATGAACTTCTTGTTTAACGTTTGATTTATTTTTTATTGCAGGGTCAAAATACATTTTCCAGGAGTTCTGTTTTCATGCTGGGTTCAAAAGGAATGGGATCAGCAGTCGCAAGCTTTAACCTCTGAAAAGGATCTTCGCGCAAGCGCTCTTCAAGAGAGGCAAGACTCTCACACTTAGCGAGAATGACACCATCGTTTCTTGGGATCCGTCTACCGGACGTCAGGAAAATTCCTTCTGCGTATCCCTTTTTAAGCTACTCAACATGAGCAGGTATCGCTGCGTCAATCTCTTCGAGTGGTTTTATAAAGGTCAAAATAACTATGTAAACCGTGCTCATCCTTTGCCTTTCCGTTAGGTTTTTCTCTAAGTAATAATTAAGTCGTTCGTTGGACCTACAGAAACAGTTCCTCTTATGCCATAAGATCACGTTATAATTTTTAGCGGAAATTTTAATCTTAAAAGGGATCACTATGAGATATTATTTTGCGCTTCACCATAATAATTCCATAACATACGATACAAACTGGTAAGCTCTTTATTTTTAAGTTTTTTATTTCACTTGATCACTAAAAATAAAGTTTTCTTCTGCCAGTTTATTTTTTTCCTTGTATTCCTTTTCCCACTCGAAGTATCCGTCAGGTTCATTTGGAGAAACTCCTGTTGTCCAATATTGATCACCATAAGCAATTAACATTGCCCAATGATATTCATTTTCATGACTGCGCAAAGCAATAGACATGTAATCATTTTCCGTAAAACGAACAAGTGGAGAGGCTAATACTATTCGTTCAGCCTCACTCTCTGTTTTATTCGCATATTTAACAATGATCGCTTTAATTAACTCAACCCAACTATAGTAATTAAAAACAACACTTTCATTTGAATCATTAAATTGGATACCATTGATAATATTCATTGCCCTTTACACCTTTGTTTTACTTTGTAACGATCAAACACGGTTGCAGCTTTATTTAAGAAAATAGCAAGCTGTGAACCTATGGGCTTAGCCTTTCCTCCTTTTTTTTACAGCACCAGGGTTTGCTAACATTGGCATCATAACTATGTGCAAGTGTATTGCCTCTATCCTGAGTTACAAATTTAGCCCATTCATTATCAGCAGACTCAAATACTTTTATATTTAGTTTATTCAGTTCTCAATTCTGCCCATTTAATAGCCAGTGATTTATCAGTATTTAGAGATAAATACCCTCTTCTAATGCATTTTCAGTAAACGCTGCTTTTGTAAAGGAAAAGAGAACATCCGCACCTTGTTTTGTATATTTAACTTCATAATTACCAGGTTCTAAAGTAATAAACTCATTTGACATAGCTTCGGAGTCATCAGGATCAAGGGCGCCGCCCGTAACATTCTCCCCCGCCCCGATGAAAACTTTCCCAGAAGATACGCTTAAGAATTATGCAACTGTATACTTACCAACATCGTATCTAATATTGACATTATAGATTCCGTCACCACCAAGATTGGAGATAACAAATTGCATTTTTATTTCTTCATCTTTTGGTTGACTGCACCAATCTTCATCCTCATTAATTCTATGCTTTAATAGCATCAAATCATAAATAACTAATACGGCAGTATCGGTTTCTATAGTTATAAATTATCAAGTAATAAATGAAGGGATTAGGTTAAAAATAGGTATAAGCCCACCTGGCACTCAAAAATCTTACAATATGTTTTTTTATAAGCTAATCATCATAACATGCTGCGGTAAAAATAAAAGACCGAAAAACACAAACTACCCACCGACCTGCATATTAGTTGATTATACTTTCTATAGATTTTACAACGCTTTTATAGAATTGAATCGACTCTTCACCGATTAGTATATTCTCAATCGGCGAGTTTACTGCCACGCCATGATGATCATATATTTTATTTCTAACAGGGTTTTTAAAATAATGTTGAGGTAAGATATCCACTTCGCGCATGTCGATAGCTTTAAACGTTACGAAATAACCGTTTTTCCAACATGAATTATCAGTAATAATTGGCGACAGCAGCAAATTATCTTTTGCCAATACAGCATCTTCTTGAAGCGAAGATGTAAAATGGTTATATATATATATAACTATGGCATTCTTGAACGGGCCGACATCTATTTTACCCAAAGAGACCATGCCATAGCCTAACCGACCATCATTTAACTGAAAGTAAAAAACATCGCCTTCTTTAGGCCATTTTTTTTGATTTTCTTTTGCTGGCACTATAGTAAGTCTATCGGCCATTTTCCATTAACCCTATTATTTAAGCCAATTTCCGCCACACATAATAGCATCCGAGTATAACTTTCTTGTCGGACTTATGCTATTGATAGAATTTTAAAAGTGGGGATTATTGTGAATAATTTCTGGTTCTCTGATCCACGCATGACCGCAATTTAACAGTTCTTCAGTAATTCTAACTATTTTGTCGAACATTTCACCAAGTCACCAAGTCACCAAGTCACCAAGCTGTACAGCACGGATATCTACATCCTTAGTGATCCCTACATAGATAGGTCTGACATCTTTATATCTTAAATACACATGGGTATTATTTCCACTTTTTTCTTTTAATCCACTCAGCAAAAGACATGTTTCTCATTGATCGTTTAGGGCATCAGTTTTTGCAAACAGGATCCACCCACCCCAGCGCATTCGGCGCATACGGGTAAAGGTTTATCGCCCCACCAGCCCTATCGGCCCCTGCTGCGTAAACCGCCCGCTGTCCGGATCGTAATACCGGAACAGATTGTATGCAGCCCGGTCTCACAGTCCAGGTATTGCCCCTGCATACGCAGATCCTGGGAATAACATGATATCTGCGTCTCGCCTTTTCGCAGCAACTTGCACCAGGCGTTGTCTACCCCTCTCCAGCGCACCTGCCCTTCACTATCCATCATTCGCTCCGGCATGCCGTTAGGATGGCAGTAGAACCAGGAAATCTCAGGTCAGCAACGCCATCAATACGCGCCAGCGGATCGTAGCTCTCCTGATCGCTGTAGACATAGGTCAACGGCACATTCCCCGCACTTCCTGCAGCAGGCGGACCCCCTCTCAAGCAAACCGGGTGGTGATGGGCTTACCGGTTAGCTTTACGCCAGCGAATACCATTCAGCTGTGTCAGCCAATCTTACTCGCTACGGATGGTCAGCAGCCCTGCGTAAGGCTGGTCTCACGGTGGAGTACGTCGCGAGTATACTAACCGCTAATCGAGAGCAAGGTGCAAAAGAAGCAGACGAGGTTCGTGCGGAAGGGAAAGACTATATTTTTAAAGATGGCATCGTGTTAACCTATTGTTTAAATTGTAAATTTTATAAGTTAACTATCTTATGCCCTCTTGCGCATAGAGAACTTAAGGTATTTTTAGGCCGATCCTGAAAAGCACGCTGTTTTCCATAAACATAAGCATCGTTAAAATATTTATTCGCTTCCTCGAATAATTCCACTCGTAACGGACCGTACCGAGGTCGCTCAATGGCGCAGTGCCTATATTCGTTCGACGTGTGCGTAATGTGGTCTCTCCCCATTTCTTCGCCTTATCATACTCCGCGAGATCGAAGTAAGGGCTGTACAAGCATACAAATATCCAGTTGGCAAGTTCCAATGCACCCTTCAGCTAAGATAGCGCTTTCTGGACTTGTTGTTATTGCTCAAAGCCTCGATGTAGTTCTTGTTATCGTGTAACTCGTTTCCTTTTCAATAGTATTTATTATAGATATTTGCATACTAAAGTCCTTGCCTATGTCAATAATGCATTTATTTTAGAGCAGCAAATAAGCCTTACTAAAAAACCGTATCTAAATTTAACTTAAAATTATAAAGTCAATACAGTACAATCAATCATCTTATAACAAATATTTTTTAATATTAATGACTCTATAATACTCCAATCACCACCACCAAGGCCAGATCCTATTCTTGGCATTTGTACTGAAAGACGATTCATCAACGCAAAGTCAGACAATTTTGCGAGACATACATCTAAGAATTCATAGCATACATATTGATTATCATCATTGTTATTTTTCTTGATCCCATCCTGTGCAAACATATTAGCAACAAATATCCTTTTTTGATCATCAACCATAACAAAATCTACCGTGCCTAATTCTGGAACGCCATTATCTTTAAAATTGTTGTGATAGTTTTTCTTCGAAGCAGGATATTTTTTAGAAAGAGACAAAACAAATCCCTTCCCCCATTTGCCTTTGTTATTTACAATGTGAGCAATGATTGTGGATTTGTTCAAACACTTTACAGCATCTCCGGATAAATACTTTATTCGGTTTTTTTCTTTAAATGAATCGAGTGAATCCATCCAGACACTTTCAAATTCTTCATTTGAAATCTCTTCAGAGTCACTTAAGTCTAAGTCGCTTTTCTTACCATCATAAAGCAGGAAACCTACTTGTTCGTTTTTATCTAACAAAGAGGAAGAAGCATAATACTCACCATCAACAATATTTATTTGACGTGTCGCGACATCTCCTATAAATTCACTAAGAATGCACCCTTGCCCAGAGATAAAATCAACATTTCCTTTAAAATATTTTTTCTCCAACTACAATCCCTCCCTCTTTTAATAATTCTTTTAGAATCATCAAAATCCTTTATATACAAGATCAAAAGTGTATTTTCTCGTGATTCAATTACCATCTAAGCCAATAGCAGCTATTTCGGCAAAATGGCTTATTCCTTTTAATTTTCTTGCATTACCATATCTATCAACTTCTAATTGGCCTAGTAACATTTTCACAATTGCATCAATATCTTTGAAGTGTTCGTCCGCCAATCATTTCAGGTATGATATTAATGAAGTATTGTCCATCCTCGAAGCGGACAAGTATATCTCCTGTTGAAGCTCTTATTACACCACTCTTCGTGATATCTTTCATCTCTTCTTCGGCTGTATCATGAATCAATGTCTAAGAAGTCAACCCCACCCAATCGCATTCGGCGCCTACGGGTAAAGGTTTATCCTCCCACTAGCCCTATGTGTCCTGCTGCGTAAACCGCCAGCAGTCCGGGTCGTAATACCGGAACAGATTGTAGTGTAGCCCTGTCTCACGGTCCAGGTATTGCCCCTGCATCCGCAGGTTCTGGGAATATCCTGATAACTGCGTCTCGCATTCCCGCAGCAGCTTGCCCCAGACGCTGTTCACCCCTTCCCAGCGCACCTGCCCTTCGCTATCCGTCATCCGCTCCGGCGTGCCGTTCGGCTGACAGTGGAACCAGAAAATCTCAGTGGCATCCACGCCATCAATGCGCGCCAGCGGGTCGTAGCTGTCCTGATCGATGTAGACACAGGTCAGCGGCACGTCCCCGTTCACCTCCTGCAGCAGGCGGACCCCCTCCCAGACGAACCGGGTAGTGACCGGCTTGCCGGTTGGCTGTCCGCCCAGCATCTGGCGTCGCGTTTTGCTGATGCGGCGACCGAGTGGATCGTAGCGGAAGCTGACCTGCGTCAGGCGGTTGTGCGTGACCTTTTCAGCAGAACCTTCCAGCGTGTTACCGGCAGCATCCCAGCACCACTGCTCCTGGCCAGGCAACGTTCCGTCCTGAACAAGCAAGCGTCCGGCGCTGTCGTATTGCCAGCGGTACCAGCTGAACGGGTTATCGTCCCGCTCTTCCCGTACCAGGTTATTGCGGTAGTGATAATCCCAGCGGCGAGACCAGCGGCGCGGCGACGGACGTTGGGCATTGCCAGTGAATACATCCCGGCGATGCAGTCGACCAAGACGGTCGTACTCACTGCGGGTGGTCAGCAGCCCTTGGGTGCGGCTGGTCTCACGGTGAAGTTCGTCGCGGCTAAAATCTGAGACCGACAGCTTATTGAGAGCAGGGTGAACAAGGGGCGAAGAAGCAGGCAAGATGCGTGCGTAAGGCAAAGATTACATCGTTAAATATGGCGATGTCATGAACTCTTGTTTAACGTTTGATTTTCTTACGGGGTTAAAACACATTTTCCAGGAGTTCTGTTTTCATGCTGGGTTCAAAGGGAATGATTTCAACAGTCGCAAGCTTTAACTTCTGAAAAGGATCTTCGCGCAAGCGCTCTTCAAGAGAGGCAAGACTCTCACACTTAGCGAGAATGACACCACCGTTTCTTGGGATCCGTCTACCGGACGCCAGAAAAATCCCCTCTGCATACCCCTTTTTTAGCCACTCAACATGAGCAGGTATCGCTGCGTCGATTTCATCGAGTGGTTTTATATAGGTCAAAATGACAATGTAAACCGTGCTCATCCTTTGCCTCTCAGTTAGGTTTTTACGCCGATTGTTGGAACTGTTTATGCAGCTCCTCTGTTGCCACCCAGTATTGTTATAACGTTTATGTGTATTTTAATCTTAATAAGCGGGTCCGGATTGGGACAACACGTTATGCTTCATAGGAAAAAACCAATCATACCAGCCGTTTTTTTTACCGCAAAGCTACAGACAATGACAACTTCCCTTGGAAGAGTGAATGTTAAGCAATAAAAAAGTCCCTTGGGGAAGTGCAGACAAATATACTTTCTCACACAGTGCATTGAAGTTTGTCAAAACGGCTGGTAACAGCTTTTGTTCATTTAATACAAAGACTAATTAACGTGTTGAATCTAACATTGCATAGTCTAATAATGATACGCCGAAAGTATATTTTTACCGTTTAACGATCACAATGCTTCTATAATCTGTTTCATTTTTTATCCAGAATATTTCATCTTGAGGTAACGTTCCATCACTGCAGAAATCAACAAGTTTACCTAACCATCCATCAGGAACATATTTGTGATAATGCATATTCTCAACATATTCAGAATATAGTCGCTTACTATCAAAGTCTATAAATAAATCCGGCATTATATCATATATATCCCACCAGGTTGTTTTTTCTGAAAGCCTATTGTAAAACGCCACAGACATATCATCCTTATCGTATAAATAACCCTCTTTAATTAAGTTATCAATGAATATTTGTACGTTTTCTTCATTTACTACTGGTATGTCATATCTTTCTTTATGGATATCCTGTAAGTTAATTTCCACCCCGTTTTTCACAAAATCGTCTACCCATTTAACTCTGTCCAAAACCCACATTTCTTTAAAGGCAACGAACCAGTAAAATCTTCCTTCGTTCTTTACTATTACAAGGAGTTCATCATCTTTATTAACATTCATATAGTAACCTATTTTACATTCCCCGTGCCTGGAATCGCTACTTCTTCAAGCCATTCTGCCCATATTGATGGTAATTCATACGATCTACCTGGCGTTGTCGGATCGACACGCTTAGGAGCTAACCAACCTTGATTTAACGGATTAGTACGATAAACGGCCTGAGGTATTGCACTTTCTTCTATGAAATCCGCCATCCACTTAGGAAGTTGAAAGGAGACAATTTCTGCATTACCACCTCTAATATCAAGGAAATGCTGAGCATGCGAGCTATCTCCAATACTGATATTTAAGGTTCCACTATTTAAGGGTCCACGCTGAATTTTGGGGTTATTAGCAGAATCTAATTTGATTCTGACCCGACTTGCATTTGGTGGAATTCCCGCTTGAATCCTAAATATATACTCATTTGCATTGGGATCCCCTCTCTTGCATAAACCCAGCGGAGCTATTCAACCTAATGGATTAGGAGCATAGCTGTAAAGATTTAACCCGCCATATAGCCCTATCAGATCCTGCTGCGTAAACCGTCCGCAGCCCGGGCCGTAATACAGGAACAGTTTGTAGTGCAGCCCTGTCTCACGATCCAGGTATTGCCCCTGCATCCGCAGGTTCTGGGAATATCCTGATACCTGCGTTTCACTTTCCCGCAGCAGCTTGCCCCAGGCGCTGTTCATCCCTTCCCAGCGCACCTGCCCTTCAATATCCGTCATCCGCTCCGGCGTGCCGTTCGGCTGATAGTGGAACCAGAAGATCTCCGGGGCATCCACGCCATCAATGCGCGCCAGCGGGTCGTAGCTGTCCTGATCGCTTTAGACACAGGTCAGCGGCACGTCCCCGTGCACCTCCTGCAGCAGGCGGACCCCTTCCCAGACAAACCGGGTAGTGACCGGCTTGCCGGTTGGCTGTCCGCCCAGCATCTGGCGTCGCGTTTTGCTGATGCGGCGACCGAGCGGATCGTAGCGGAAGCTGACCTGCGTCTGCGGTTTGTTGCGGTCCCGCGGCTGGCTAATCACTTCCGTCAGGCGATCTTCACCGTCGTAGCGGTAGTGCCAGCGGGTCTGGCCGTTATCCTTCTCCACAGTGCGGCCGTGGATATCATAGCGCCAGCGAATGCCGTTCAGCTGCGTCAGGCGGTTGTCCGTGACCTTCTCAGCAGAACCTTCCAGCGGGTTACCGGCAGCATCCCAGCGCCACTGCTCCTGGCCAGGCAACGTGCTGTCCTGTACAAGCAAACGCCGGGCGCTGTCGTACTGCCAGCGGTACCAGCTGAACGGGTTATCGTCCCGCTCTTCCCGTACCAGGTTATTACGGTAGTCATAATCCCAGCGGCGCGGCGACGGACGCTGCGCATTGCCAGTGAATACATCCCGGCGATGCAGTCGACCAAGACGGTCGTACTCGCTGCGGGTTGTAAGCAGTACCCGGGGGCGGCGATTCTCAAGGTGGAGTCGTTCGTCGCGGGTATACTGACAATTTATTGAGGGAAAGGGTAAGCGAGGCGCAAAAAACAAGCAAGATACATGCAAAAGGAAAAAAATGATATTGTCAAAAATGACTACGTGATGAACTAATTGTTTAACATTTGTTTTTTTGAATCAAAAAATCCACACCAAGGCGTGGATTTTCATTCAGAGATAAACTCCCTCTTCTAATGAGTTTTCAATAAACGTTGCTTTTGTAAAGGAAATTAGAACATCTGAACCTTGCTTTTTAAATTTAACTTTGTAACTACCAGGTTCTAAAATAATAAACTCACCAGAAATAGCATCTGAGTCATCAGGCTCAAGATCTCCGCCCGTGACATCCTCTCCCGCTCCAATGAAAACCTTTCCAGAAGGTACGTTTAAAAATAGTGCCCCAACATATTCGTCAACATTATTTCTTATATGAATTTTATAGGCACCATCCTCTCCAAGATTGAGAAATAATACATTCCCTTTATTTATTTCTTCAATTTCATCTTCTGGAAGACTCCACCAATCTGCATCATTATCAATTCTATGTTTTAATGACATCAAATCATAAATAACTAATGTGGCAGTATCCGTCTGGACATAAATGGATTTATTCATTTTACCCCCCCTATTGAAATATTATTTCCCTGATGACATCCCCAGCGGAAATCCCGCCTTTCTACCTGTATTTTCCAAGAACTACCGACACTTTTATTAATTGTTTCATTCAGCATTTATACTCTTTGTACAGGCAAATCTTCAACAATTAAATGAACAGATGATCAGCATTTTACTTACTTAGATCAGGAGCTGAGCCGAACATCTTTTCAAAGCACACAGAAACAGCTTGCCTTATCATTTCTAAGGGCATTTGATCTTAATACGCTGAGCCAGTTCGAGTTAACGCATTACGCTTCATATCAAAGGAATAAAACCAATCATACCAGCCATTCTCTTGTACTGCATAACTACAGACGACAACCACTTCCTTTGATAGATTGAATGTTAAGTAATAGAAAATAGCGCCTTCAGGAGGTGCAGACGACAACAGTGTTTCGCCCCGAGCATTGAAAATTGTCAAAACGGTTGGTAATGGCTTTGGTTCGCTTAACGCAAAGACTAATTGGCGTGTTGAATCTATCATTGCACAGTCTAAAAATGGCATAGTAATCAGTACGTTACTTTCACCATGCGTCCATTCAAGCAGATCATTTTCTTTAATACAATTGAGATTTTCAATCATAGGTAAATCTAAAATTACAATATTTGATCTGTTTCAAGTCACCTTCAAAAAACCCCACAAGATATACACGGTACCGGGCTGGCTGAACTTCTTTATACGTAAAGACAGTTGAAAAGTCTTTTAAACAGTTTTGACATGTATTTTTCGAAACATACAATTGGCTTTCATCATAGCTATATTTATTATCTTCACTAAGATACTTCACACCTCTCATTTTCTTAACAAGAAAGCATTTTACCTCTTCGGTGAGCGAGTCAAAACCATATGAATTTACTATGGAATATATTATTACACCTTCGCATTCAGGGCATGCTAGTTCCTTTCCATACTCTATGAAATCATTGTCATTGCCATCTAGGACTAATAACTTCTTTTTCAGTCGATTTGTTATTTTCACTTTATCTAAACCTTTAGCTCCATTAATAGACAGGTTAGGTGATAAGCAAATGGGGGGATTTTATTAATTGATAATTTCATTTAGTCAAACATTCCATTCGATATAAATTCCACAGTCGAAGTTTTTTTCATTAGACTGTACAACAATTCTTCCCCATTCATGATCCCATTGAATTCCATATTGAGGATTGTTAATTTCAAGCTTAGGGTTTGAGATTATTTCATTCTCAACCTATTTTTCGTTTGAACAGTAACTGGTCCTAAAGGATAGTTACTATTTCTGAGAAATAACAAATTCATGACCAAAGATGGTAATTGTTAATTAAAGGGAAAAATACGTTGCATTTTTAGTTTTTAACTAGAAATTTATGGCTTGCTACAGAGTTTCATAAAAATAGACTTCACAGCAGCAGAATTAAATAAGTCGCAAACTTATTAATTATTCTTTAAGGAAGACTCTCTTCTGTTACCAATCCATCAACAAAGTTGGAAAATGAATTTGTCAGATATCTTTGAAGTTTTATATGATTCTCTTGCATAGTCAAATCTTCATCAAAAGAATCTGTAGCAAAATATACAATTGAATAATTATCTAAATTCAGACAAAAGAAATTCCCTCCCCAATCATTTGCGAAAGGAAGTAGGTTCCTAGGAATCACTTCCCTATCCAACATGCTAATATAGCAACCGTCAATTAAAGACCTAGGATCATCATTTGTCTGAGTATTATAAACAAACGGTTTAAATCCTGCTACCTCTACTGGCTCAAAACCTTCATCACCGTCCCACCAACTTTTCTCAGGAATGCCACCATTAAATTGCAGATAATGTGATACGAAATCATCCGGAAGGGTAATAGATAATTTACTTTCCGTTTTATAAATATCTGCACGTCCAATCTTTTTTTCACATTTTTTGAAGTTATTCATCAGATTATGACGTAGTAATTACACTCCGTAAGCAATTACATGGAACATATTTATTCAAGCCACCTTTAAAAGGTAAATAACGATGTATTCATGTTCTTTTGCGCAAAAAAAATTCAAGGTATTTTCTAGGTCTATCCTGAAATGCACGCTCTTTGCCGTAGTTATAAGCATCGTTAAAATATTTATACGCTTCCTCAAATTGATTCAACTCATAACAGACCATGCCGAGATCGATTAAGGGTGCAGTGTCTATATCCGATCCACATGTCCGTAATGTCGTCTCTCCCCATTTCTTTGCCTCAGCATAATCCGCCAGATCAAAATATGCGCTGTATATGCATGCACAGATCCAGTTGGCAATTTCCCATTCGAGCTTCGGCTCAGGAAGAGCTTGCCAGGCTTTGTGGTATTGCTCTAACGCCTCAGTATATTTTTTATCATCATGAAACTCATTTCCTTTTTCTATAAAAGATGTAACTCTTTTTTCATCAAATTTATCGTAACCGATTTTCATGTGTTTATTGATGGTGAATCGCAAAGAAACCTCCTAACCAATATAAAAGCTGACATGAGCCATAAATACTTTTGAATAAAGAAGTTCTCTAAAAAATGTTATTTTTAATATTAAAAAATAAAAAGTTAACCAAAAAAGAATTGCTTAAACCCTTTTGCCTCAACATCCTTTAGTTTGCCTTTAAGCATAAAATCGATATCTTCCAGAAAATCCTCTCTGAAATTAAAATCATCATCTGTACCATCACCATCATATTTACTTTGCTCTATCTCAATGGCAGAACAAAAAACATCCAAAAAGTCAGCTAAGGAACCGGAAATGATAAAGTTTCGTTTTTGAATACTACCATAAACAGGAGATGTTATATTTCGGGTGTCACAAAAAAGAACGTCTCCATTTCTTTCAGCAAAGATTATATACTCATCGTGCCAGGCCGTATCATTTTGAACTCGCCAACCTGATAATATTTCATTGAGATCTTGAGACTCAACAATTTGTATAAAGAAAGTACCATAAAATGTTGGATGGTCATTTAAAATCAAATGGCTATAAAAAAATCGAATTTCGCCATTTAAATTCGCAGGGAGAGAACTTTCATTTTCTTCTGCTGTAAAGTCTATCTCTCCCATATTTAAATCATTCGTTTTGAATTTGATAACAAAGTCTTGAATAGTATTTTTTATATACATCATTCCTCTTTAAGAGTTAACATTATTGATTACTCGTAAAACTACTATGATCTATAGTTGAAAAATGGACTCATCATCCAAAGAAGTTTTTCGCACCATTAAAAAAGAAAAATAAAGAATCAGTGATGGCACGACACCATTCAATATTAAGGTAGTTTATTGCCCTTTCTCTTACGATTTGAGTCTATTTCGTAAAAATAATCTTCACAGAAAACGTCTAAAGCATTTTCCAGTTGAACAAGCTTCAAACCCCGAAAGCCTTTACTTTCAATAACTTCCTTAACCTTTTTTTTAATAATAATAAACCCTCCTAATAATGTGCCGCTAAACGAAAAAATATCATATTCAATCGCATCATTCTTTAATTCAATTTTAAAAGGTATGATATCTCCGAATTTATCATCTTCAAGAATAGATTTTTCTTCATCTATAACATCCACGCCGGGAAAATATACATATTTAAAATCATCTCGAAGAACTTGTCCATTCCCAATCGAAACTGGTGTTATATCTCGGTCAAAAATAACATTGTGCTTATAATTTTCTAAAATTGAAAATAAAGACTTGTCCATCAAGTGCCCAAAGTCTTTTTTATAATAGTCAAATTTCAAAGCCCCAACATTTTTATTGCACAACAAATAAATACGTTCTGGACATGCATCGTCTGTTATTCGATAAGGGAAGGAAAATGAAGAGCCTTCTATTTTCCAGTTTTCATCGATCTGTAATCTTTCATCAACCGTGCCCTGTAAATTTCTTGGCATGAGTGATGATTCAAAGTCATTCATGATCACATGATAGGACATTAATTCATTCCCCTGCATTTTGTTGTGGGAATATGACCCATCCAAATTTAATTCTTCATATCAATCTGGGTCCGCCTTATAGCTATCCTCGTCCCTTTAGCATCTAATATCCCAGAATTATATCGTTGCTCAACACGAGCAATTCGCTGGCGGACAATACCACTATAGTTATGATGATTACTGCTATGGAAAACATCCATTCCTTTCCTGCATCTTGTTTCATTGCTGTTGCGCTGCCTGGCAAATAAATACCATTAAATGCAAAGTCCATGTCTTTACCGATGCCAATATTATTGAAGAATGATCGGTTCTCTTTCCACACCTCAGCGGGTATAACATGGTAAGCAGAGAGTCGATCTCCAACTTTGCCAGACTTATCTTTAACTAATATACCGCTATTAAATAACCCCCCACGGATCCACCCATCCCAGCGCATTCGGCGCATACTGGTAAAGGTCTATCCCCCCGCCAGCCCTATCGGGTCCTGATGCGTAAACCGTCCGCAGCCCGGGCCGTAATACAGGAACAGTTTGTAGTGCAGCCCTGTCTCACGATCCAGGTATTGCCCCTGCATCCGCAGGTTCTGGGAATATCCTGATACCTGCGTTTCACTTTCCCGCAGCAGCTTGCCCCAGGCGCTGTTCACCCCTTCCCAGCGCACCTGCCCTTCAATATCCGTCATCCGCTCCGGCGTGCCGTTCGGCTGATAGTGGAACCAGAAGATCTCCGGGGCATCCACGCCATCAATGCGCGCCAGCGGGTCGTAGCTGTCCTGATCGCTTTAGACACAGGTCAGCGGCACGTCCCCGTGCACCTCCTGCAGCAGGCGGACCCCTTCCCAGACAAACCGGGTAGTGACCGGCTTGACGGTTGGCTGTCCGCCCATCATCTGGCGTCGCGTTTTGCTGATGCGGCGACCGAGCGGATCGTAGCGGAAGCTGACCTGCGTCTGCGGTTTGTTGCGGTTCCTCGGGTTTGGCCGTTATCCTTCTCTACGGTGCGAGCATGGATATTATTATGCCAGCGAATACCATTCAGCTGCGTCAGGCGGTTGTGCGTAACCTTCTCAGCAGAACCTTCAAGCGGTTTACCGGCAGCATCCCAGCGCCACTGCTCCTGCCCGGGTAGCGTGCCGTCCTGAACAAGCAAACGCCCGACGCTTTCGTATTGCCAGCGGTACCAGCTGAACGGGTTATCATCCCGATCTTCCCGTACCAGGTTATTGCGGTAGTCGTAATCCCAGTGGCGGGACTCGCATCGCGGTGCCGGACGCTGGGCATTGCCGGTAAAGACGTTCCGGCGATGCAGTCGACCAAAATAGTCGTACTCGTTGCGGGTGGTCAGCGCCCCCTGCGTACAGAATGGAAAAATTGCACTGTTAAAGATGGCGACATACTAAACTTCCTGAGTAAAGTTTAAATAGTTTCAGTTGTGTCTTGAGACTCTCTTTACCTTATGGCATTTACTAATAACCAACGCCATATCTTGATTTTTTATTGAAAGATCAACTAAGGTGTATATAGTGAATCCTGAAAGTGAGTAATTCATCTCGCCATAAATCCAATTTTTACAAAATTATTACCTAACTATTCTTTATGCATTTCATTATACATTTCTCTTTTTTAGACTCACTTATAAAAGATGTACAAAGAAGATTATTATTTCATTTAAAAAAAGGGATTAATCCGACTTTTTATCTCGTATACCAAATAAGGCAGTCATCTATAATAAATTTAAATATCACTATTGGACAATATGACTTCCGTTTCATGAATGGATAACTCATATATGTAATGTACGATTTATTACCATCAGAGATTAAGATCCCATTCAATATATATCCCACAATCAAAGGATCTTTCATTTGATTGCACTGTTATCTCTCCCCATTCATAAGTCCATTTTGTTCCATATGGAGGCTTATTTATCTTTCCCATATTCTTTCTGGAAAATTTATTTTGAACCCATTCTGTCAATCGTCTTTCTTCCTTTTCTAGATTTTTTAACGATGCCCTCTTATCCCAATCTTTGAGTGATTGATAAAAATCTCCGTCTTTATTTGTAAGAAAAAGAGATGGATTAAATGAGAAAATTGCTGGTCTGAACTCTACGATAAAGTTCTGCCCTTCCCATTCAATATCATTTTTCGAAAAATAAAATTTACCTATCTTAGTGAATTGCGGATGGGTTTTGTAAAATTCAGATGAAGTGAATGTTTCAAAAGAGCTAAGTTCAATAGGATAACCATCAATTTTAACATTCCCATTTTTAACATTAAATGTCATCTTCTTCATATATCTATAATCTTACCAGGAATTAATTTACCTCTTGCTTCTTCAGGTATGTAAAACTGCCCCCCCCTTTCCGGATTGAGGATTCGCCGTTGCACAACCACTAGAAACAAATATATCCTTAGATACATAATATTCCCTAACTTTGGTTCCTATAGGGAAATCTGAGTTAAGTGTCACTTGTGACACCTCATGATATCCTAATGAATCACCTTTAGATTGCCTAACTGTAGTATGAGTTATGGTATATGCAGGTAACTGATCACCATTTGAATGCAATGCATAGAGGATCGTTCTTTTTTAAGCGTTCTGTTCGAGTAACTATCAATACCTTTATAATCTTTATTATGAGGTCCTTGCCACTTACCACATTAGCACCATCAACTTCGCGATAAACATTCCAGTATTCATTACCATGAATATGAGGTTGAGAGGAAATCTGGACGTTATCTTTCAACACATTCGGTAAGTTTATTGAGTCATAGCGCCAGCGAATGCCACAAAGTCGTCAGTGGTTTGTTAGCATAACCTTAAATACCGAACATCAATAAAATTCATATGATACTTTTTGTTAAGAAAATAATCTGTAATCTTTATAGCAGCGTACACTAATGCACTGTAAGAGGTATACATATTGTTCTATTGACAACATGCGTACCGTAAAGTTATTAACAGTCCATAACCTGGCTTTTTAGAATCGAGGGTTCCACATCGGATTCATTATTCAAATCCTAACACCCTCGATTGTGGTCGAACATTAACATTTTAAATCGAATATATTAAATTAAATAATTTCCGATCTTCACCTTCAGGTCCGAATTTATATTCATCACCAACTAACCTCAGTATTTTTTCTTCATCTACAAAGAAACCTCTGTATACTATAGCGGAAATTATCCTTCCAAATATATCTGAAGAAACGTGTCTTCTCAATGTTTTAAGATCTGCTAAATTATCTCTAAGAATATAATAAGCGTAATTCATTAGAATGAAGTTGGATATTAATAAATTTTTTGTAGATTGATACTTATCAAAACACTGCTCCAAAGCTTTATATATTATTTTTTTAGATTTTTTATATGCATTAATAAAATTGCCAGGATCGATAAGGTAGCAATTTTTATCATTAAACAACAGGTGATTATCTTCGTTATTCGCAACAAACAAAAAATTTAATACCGATGATTGATAGTATTTTATAGCCTTAATATCTTCAAAGTTTTTCTTTTTTTCAAATTGTGCATAAAATTGCTCAAGCAATGATAATACAGTTACATTGCCATGCTGAACAGTATTTATACAGAGCCCGTCATTAGTAATGCATAGCAAATTATAAGAGTCATCATCCATGCCCATTTCAAAACACAACAACCTTAAAAAAAAGTCTTTTGCTTTTATTGCGTAATCTTCTTTGCTGTTTTTTAAGGAAAGAAGTTGATGTATATAAAATAATATAACGATATCTTTATCTATACGCTGTCGATTATCTATTTGAAACAGATAACCTAATCGAGAAAGAAAAACTTCAAATGCATATTTCCCTTCTTCACTTAGGCCTAGCTTCTTTAATGCACGCTGTAACATAACCTTAGGAAAGCAAGTTTGCCAACGACTCAACTCTGCATACTTCCCATTTTCTTTTTTAAAATAAACGGGAAAAAGGTCTGGTTCATCTTGAACATAGACATAATTTCCAAAACTTTCAATCTCTGCTCTCGCATTAGTGAAGTGTTCAATTTTATGTAGATACATTTCAAAAATCATTAAGTAATCCTCTTACCACATTTCTTCCAATTACCTTTAGCATCTTTCTTTTCAATCTGGAATGAAGTGATTTTATCATTAAAACGAGAAAGGATATTTTTACCGATGCCCCTAGCTCCAGGTTCATTTCTCTTTGATAGAACTCCATCTTTCAGCCCGGTTTCTTTGTAATCAACTTTTGATATATCACTATGTTGATTAAGAAGCTCAACCCCAGAGTCATTTACGGTCATAACGGCACGATACTTTTCATTTCCAGGGTTAAACCCTGGTCGGCTATCATGATTAACCCATATGGCTTTTTCACCACGATTATTAGGAACCAATCCGCCTTTACCATCGCGTTCAGAAGCTGATGCAATCGCTTCATCTTTACTCATATAGCGTATAACTTCCTCTTGTTTTAATCCCAGAGGGTCTATTCGGGTTAAACTATTTGCACCATACTGGTAAAGGTTTATCCCCCCCGCCAGCCCTATCGGGTCCTGCTGCGTAAACCTACCGCAGTCCGGGTCGTAATACCGGAACAGATTGTAGTGCAGCCCTGTCTCACGGTCCAGGTATTGCCCCTGCATGCGCAGGTTCTGAGAATATCCTGATACCTGCGTCTCGCTTTCCCGTAGCAGCTTGCCCCAGGCGCTGTTCACCCCTTCCCAGCGCACCTGCCCTTCGATATCCGTCACCCGCTCGGGCGTGCCGTTCGGCTGACAGTGGAACCAGAAGATCTCCGGGGCATCTACGCCGTCAATACGCGCCAGCGGGTCGTAGCTGTCCTGATCGCTGTAGACGTAGGTCAGCGGCACGTCCCCGTGCACTTCCTGCAGCAGACGGAACCCTTCCCAGACAAACCGGGTGGTGATCGGCTTGCCGGTTGGCTGTCCGCCCAGCATCTGGCGTCGTATTTTGCTGATGCGTCGCCCGAGCGGATCGTAGCGGAAGCTGACCTGCGTCTGCGGTTTGTTGCGGTCCCGCGGCTGGCTGATGACTTCCGTCAGACGGTGCTCACCGTCGTAGCGGTAGTGCCAGCGGGTCTGGCCGTTATCTTTCTCCACGGTACGGCCATGGATGTCATAACGCCAGCGAATGCCGTTCAGCTGCGTCAGGCGGTTGTGCGTGACCTTCTCAGCAGATCCTTCGAGCGGGTTACCGGCAGCGTCCCAGCGCCACTGCTCCTGGCCGGGCAGCGTGCCGTCCTGAACGAGCAGACGCCCGGCGCTGTCGTACTGCCAGCGGTACCAGCTGAACGGGTTATCGTCCCGCTCTTCCCGCACCAGGTTATTGCGGTAGTCGTAATCCCAGCGGCGGGACCAGCGGCGCGGCGACGGGCGCTGGGCATTGCCGGTAAAGACGTCCCGGCGATGCAGTCGCCCAAGACGATCGTATTCGCTACGGGTGGTCAGCAGCCCCTGAGTGCGGCTGGTCTCCCGGTGGAGTTCATCGCGGGTAAAATCGGAGACCGACAGCTTATCGAGAGCAATGCTGAGCAGATGCCCGCTGCCGTAGTAAAACTGCTTCAGCTCGCGGCCATCGGGCAGCGTGACGGAGGTGCGGTTGCCGAGAGCATCATACTCCCATGTCAGCTCACCGTGCTCGCCCACTTCACGCGTGACACGCCCCAGGGCGTCATAGTCAAAGGCAAGTTCCTGTTCTGCCTCTGCACTCCAGGCGTCAACGGAAAGTGCCGGATGAAGTCCAATACGACTCAGCAAACCTGACGGTGTGTAGTGATAACGGGTCTGCCCTTCCGGCGTGGTGCGGGCAACCAGCTGGCCACTGGCGCTCCAGGCGAAGGCATGGGTGATGGCTTCCGGATGACCGGCGGCAAACGTGCGCGCTATCGTACGCCCGCAGGCGTCATAGCGATACTGTGAGGCCACGCCATCGAGCCCCACCTCTTCCAGCAGCAGCGAGTCCGCGCCCCAGCGGAACTGGTACGCTTCGCCGTTTTCATTTTCCAGGGCAATCAGTCGCCCGCGGCTGTCCCAGCGGCGGCGGACCTCTTCACCCTGAGTATTACGCGTAGCGGTTAATCGTCCTGCCTCGTCATATTTAAACTCACTTTCTTTGCCATCAGCGCCCGCATGCGTCACCGGCAGGCCGCGTTCGTTCCATGCGAGCGACTCTGTCCAGCCTTCCGGTCGATCGAGTTGCACCGGACGCCCTGCGGCATCGTAGCGATAGCGCGTCTCTTCGCCGTCAGCGCCGATCTCAGTCGTTAACCAGCCCAGCGGATGATAGGTATAGCGGGTTATTCGTCCTGAACAGTCTGTGGCTCGAATGACCTGCCCGGCCTCGTTGTACTCCTGGTAGCGACTGTTTCCCGCGGCATCAACTTCTTCAACGACCTGACCAAACTCGTCCCGGCGCAGCAGTGTTGTCTGCCCCATCGGGTCTACCACACGCTTCAGCCCGTGATGTTCGTCGTACCAGAAACGGGTCGCACTGCCGTCGGCTTCAATGATGGCTGACGGCAGCGCGCGGTGCTCCAGCCAGGTGGTGGTGCGGGTATTGCCGTCGGCGTCGATTTCCTGCACCCGGTTGCCCATTTCGTCGTAGACGAAGGTGACGGCGTTCCCGAGGGGATCGACGCGACGGGTCAGAAGTTCGTTTTCATCCCACTCGTAGCACCAGTTTTCACCGCGCTCGTCAACGTAGCGGACAATCAGATTTTGCGCGTTCCAGTAGTGCTTACGCGTCTGGCCATCGTAGTGCTCGACGGTCGTCAGCCCGGCGGCTAAATCGTAGGTGAAGCGGCAGCCGTCGCCGGTGCTGGTGCGGTTTTCCACCACGCGCCAGTGGTCGAATTTTTGCCAGCGGTATTCGCTCTCCAGCCCGCCTGACAGGCGGTGCCAGACCATCAGGCCGTGGTCGTTATAGCGGTATTCACGCGTTACTACGCCAGAGGCATCCGTCACACTCGCCAGCTGGCCACGCGCATCGTAACCCCACTGCATCAGCGGCCAGGTACGGTTGCCGTCAAAATGGCTGGCAGAGGTGGCGCGCTGTGGGAAACGCTCATCTTCATAGCGCAGGGTGACATCAATCGCCCGTGGCTCATCGTGAAGATTGACCAGCCTGCCGTGTTCATCCCACTCCGTCAGCAGCGCGTTACCGTATTCGTCGCTGAGGGAGGCCAGACGCAGGATGGTGGGATTCGCCCGGGTCGGTTTATACAGACGCCATACCGCGCCGTCATCGTCGGCAATCGCCACGTCGCCGCTCTCATTGCGGCGGATGATGATGCCTTCGCTGATGCTGTAAAACGCGCGATCGACGGGCGGCAGCTCAAAGCTCAGCTCACGGCCGGTTTCGTCGAACCAGGTCGCGTTGTTCTCTTCGAGCGTCAGATAGCTGTCAAAGGTTGTCGCCCAACCCAGACCAAACAGCCCTTCACGGGTGGTCAGGCTGTTGTAGCTGCGCTGCCAGCGCAGCGGGAAGCGCCCCGGCAGCGAGAAATCGAGTTCATCGTCATCATTCAGCACCTTCACGCCGGTTGCAGCATGTACCGGGTGCGAGGAGCCAAACACAGCATTAACGGCCATATCGGCCAGCATGCCACCGCCGGCTGCCGCCAGTGCACAGGGCATATTTTTCAGGATTTTACCCGGACGTCCGCGCAGCAGGGAGAGCGCAATCATCCCCAGCGCCAGACCCGGCGTTTTACCGCTTTTGATATCGCGGACCGTGAGCGTGTCCCCGCCGATGATCACATTCGGGGACACATCATCAGAGACAGTGCCTTCACAGGTGGTGCGATCTTTTGCACGTACCGCGGGCTGCCCGTTAATGAAGACGCTCTTAGAGCCCTCCGCGAGGTATTGCGGCCCGGAGTGCTTTTCGCACGCCACCTTGTCTTCTTCCAGCGGCGAGGTTCCCGCGGCGGCAGAAGCCACGCTCGGCTGCCACATCTCGCTGCCAAACTGTCCAGCGGCGGAAAGCAGCATGCCGGCGTAATCGGCAAAGCTGCCCGGAGACTGTGGTTCAGGTGACGGTGTGTCGCCGGGCGTCAGCGTCCCGGCCGCTCGTGCCGCGGGAATCGCGTTCGTCAGAACGTTATCAGACCCGGTGGTAATTTTGCCCGCTGGTGATGGCGGGAACAGCGCGTTGCCTAAGCCTTCGGCGGCGTTGCTGATATCGTCAGTTATACCTGCCACGTTTGCCAGTACGCCGCCAATGATCCCACTTAACAGACAGCTGGATCCAATCGCCGCCACGCCCGCGGCGGCGGCACCCGCCCCCAGCAGCGGAGCAGCAACGGTTGCCGCCGCGCCTACGGCAGCGCCGATAACGGCATAGGCCGCACCTTCCGCCACAATACTGGTGATATCCGCAAAAATGCTGGAGTGGATGATCTCGTCGCCCTGACGGGCCGCGTTGTTATCGCTCATGCCTTACACATTCCGGTTGTCGTTTAGCGTCAAACTCTGCTTAAGCGCGCTCCAGCGCACCTCATCCTCTGCGGTGAATGCTCTGAGCGCCGAGAGGGTAAAAATCATCAACACCGGCTTCGGCTTGCCCGGCGTTTGTACGGCCAGCTGTTTTTGCCAAATGCGCTGTCCGTTACTGTCAAAGGTCGTCTCGACTTCCAGCGCGTTAATTTTTCCGTCAGGCCCGACCTTTACGCTCTGGAATGCACTTTGGGCAATCTCGCCCATCTGCGGACGTAGTAGTTCCCACTGGCGGTGAAACTCTTTCTCATAGTCGCTGCCATCCGGAATAACGCCGCGACTGACCACCACGGACAACCCGCTTTCGTCGTCGCGAATAATGTTCATACTGTTATCCTGCCACGCGGCAGGAAAAAGGGAGAAGGAACCTTCCTGGAGGGTATATTTCATAAGTGAACTCGGGATGATTAATAGTGTGAGAAATAAAAGGGGCCAATCCATGCTGGCCTTTGGGCTGGCGAATGCATTATTTAAGCCACTGACCTGACTGTTCAACTAACACATGGCTGCCTTTGCTCACGACCAATTTCACGGGTGAGTAAGTCACGGTGTAAGCGATCTCGCCATTCTTATAGGTAGAGCCAATTATTTTACCTGCAGGATCGTGCAACGTTTTCCCCTTAAGGGAGATCGTACTATTATCACTTTTGCGCACGCCGAGATAATACATCTGATCACATTCACTAGTAAAACGCCCGCATTTATTGACCAGAGAAATAGCGAACTTTTCAGTATTGAGTTTTCGGGTTTCAACTGTCTGAGCCGAAGCAGCTTTCTGTAACGTATAACGCTGCGGAGCATAATAATTTCCTTTTTGAGGAGGAGTAACTAAACGCCATTCCATTTCACTCCCATTAATTTCCAGAACAGCCCGTCCGCCTATACCGCCAAACGATGAGTTGAACTCAACATTGGCACGATTGCCCGCGATCATACCGCTAAGATTACGCTCATCATCTTCCGGGCAATCAATGCGGTTTCCTCTTTGAGAAATATAGCAATAAGATCCGGAGATACGGCCACCTGATTCAGCTAACCGCAGAGTTAACGTCGAGTCGTTCGCATACTCGCCTGACCATACTCCGCCAAATGCGGGACCAGATTGGCTTATCGTTTCAAAATGCAGTGTGCCAAATCTTGCAGCCCATTTTTTAATATCGCCGTTAATATCCTGGCGATGTTCAGAAGACTGATAATGAATAACGTCAGACTCGGGTATGACCCAGGCAGCGTAGATTTTGCCATCTGGTTCGATAACCAAAGCAGAGGCGTTTTCCAGATAAAGATCTTTTAGCCAGCCTTCAATCAACAATCCTCCGTCAGCCGTGGAATGCGGTTCACCAAATACATCAAAATTGTTGATAAACGTCTGGTAATCGCTTCCCAGGGCCTTTCTGAGGAGGTCTGTCACTTCGCTATCGTTAACGATGCGACTGACCGTATTGAGCTTATTGTATTGTGATAACTCTAGCGCAGTTGCAGTTTCAGCTGCATCTGCCAAGAAAGCGGTGAGCAATACGGCTGCCAGATATTTCCTTTTCATAAATTACTCTGGATTTCCATTGTCGTAATTCATTGTTATCTTAACAATTTTACTGTCTTTGATCTCAAAAGAGAGGACCTTTTTACCCAACTCATAGGTAATCCATTGTTCTCCGGCATCCTTTGCGACCTGACCGTCACCGTATGCTGTGTTCAAGTCCGTTTTCGTTGAACCAACATGGACACCACGCGGCGTTGCGACATCTGTAGCAGTCAGCGTGATCTGCGACACGATATAATCATCAACGCTTCGTTCCGCTTTATCCCACCAGAGATTGGAACTGAAAATGTCTAACCCAGACTTTTGATGCTGGAAGAATTTATAGTTAGCTCCGTCAAAAGGAACCTCACCGGTAAAACTGCCTTCCACTGGCACGTCAATTCTGCGCGCAACGTCAGGAGTCCATCTTTCACCCAATTCGACAGGCTGGCTTTTTATCTGCACAGAAAAATCGTGATTTGTCAGAACGGGCGGTATAACTTGAGCCAATACCGCACTGCTGCACAGACAGGTAAGCATCAGAACAAAAAAAAGATATGTCGGAGTCTGTTTTTTCACGTTAATCGTCATTTTCTCAATCTAAATTACGCTTCTCACCGATGTGGGAAACCGCGAGTCATGGAAGCTGTTTTCTTAGTCAGCGCTAATAACAACAGAGCTCAGACAGTCAGGTTTTTTTACGGTGAAACTGAAACTCACTTTTTGTCCATTCATATCTTTTGGTGCTGTATAACTGGTCACTTCATTCTCCGAGCGGCCTCGGGGATAATCAGTTAACGTCAGTTGTGGGTAATGCTTTTTAACGGTTTGAAGTGTGATGCACTGGCCTGATGGTGAAAAATTCAGTAATGGAGCCATGCCATCATTTTCTTTGCTTACTCGTAAATCAATGGTAGTAATGCTCGTACCCTCCAAAAGCTTGAAATCATCAGCATGGTAGAAGTTCATATAAGCATTATTTTTCATGTAGTTAAAATGCAACGGCATGTCATTTAGACTCGTAACGGATAACGTTTTGAGTGAGGCGCTCATTTGTGAAATGAACGCCCAGAGATCCTTTTTCTCTGAATTTCCCTCAGCCATTCCCGTCGTTAATAATGCAATAAGCACTGCTACGACCTTACTCACCTTTAGTCGTAAATTTCTCCTGAACTGCCGCATCAATATCCCCTTTATGCCCGGAACCCGGCGCCGTGGTGCCCGGTTGTGTGCCAGACGTATTCAGGTGCAGCTTACCGCCGGTGGTGATATGACCATCCCCTTCAACGAAGAAATTAAACTCTTTGCCGATGAGGTTAATCTTGCCGTTAGCGTTCAGCTCAATTGCGCTTTCACCAGAGACCAGCCGTAGCTTCGTACCGGAAGCAATGACATATTGCTCCACCGCCGCATCCAGCTTGCCTTTGCCCGTCAGGATCTCTGTTCCGCCTTTCACCGCCTGGATCTGATTCGCTTCCACCCGATGCAGTTCATTTTTCTTCACATAATGGCTGCGCTCGCCACCGACGCTGTGCGTTTCATCGTTCTTAATGCTGGTGTCCATGTTGCGCTCAGCCTGGATCCACACCTGCTCTGCGCCCGCCTTGTCCTCAAAGCGCAGGGCATTGGCATTATCCACGGAGCCATCCTTCGTGCGGCTCATAAAACCCATCTGCGTGGCCGCCGCCGGCAGCGCCCACGGCGGCATGCTTGCTTCGTTATACACCCGCCCGGTGATAATCGGACGGTCCGGGTCACCGTTGATAAAGTCCACCACCACCTCATCGCCGACCCGCGGAATTTGCACTCCGCCGTACCCCTGACCCGCCCAGGCGCTCGACACGCGCACCCAGCAGGAGCTGGTGTCATCCCCCTTCGCCAGACGGTCCCAGTGGAATTTCACCTTCACGCGGCCATATTTGTCCGTCCAGATACTCTCCCCATTTGGTCCCACAACCTTTGCCGTCTGCGGGCCGTAGGTGCGCGGCCACGCCGTGCTCTGCGCCGGACGGTATGACACCGACGCCGGGATGACCGCGAAATCAGTGCGGTGAAGGGTTTCCCCCTCGCCGCTCGCGTAGCGGTTCTCCTCGAAGTGGTAACCCGCCGCCGTGACCAGATAGTCACCGTTATCACTGAAGAACGGGGCGTTAGTCAGGGTGAAGGTGTGTCCCGGTGCAATACCCGCGGCCGTGGCCGTCGCCTGAATCTGCTGGTGCTCCACCTGCCAGCGCTCCTGACGGATACGGGCGTAGAACTCCGCATGCCCGGTCTCAACAAACCGTCCCGGCCAGTCGTACACGTCGATACTGCCCGGTTTCGGTGACGCCGGGTTCTGCTGCGCCTGGAACAGCCACGCGTTCGGCTTGCGGAAGTCGTAGTCATCGAGGCTGTAAATCCCCGGGGTGACGCTGTCCTCCAGCGCCCACTGGCTGATACCCTCTTCGTCCGTACTGCCGCCTGACGGCGTCTGGTGGTAAGGAATGACCTCATAGCCGCTGAACGGCTGATGCTGCGTCGCGGCGTCGGTGAGCACCAGCGTGTGCTTGTCCGCCTCGTGGCTGAAGTGATACGCAATCCCCTCCAGCTCCATCAGACGGCTGATAAAGTCCAGGCTCGACTCCTGATACTGCACGCAGTAGTCCCACACCCGGTAGCTGCCGGTGAGCTTATCCTCCACGTTGACCTGATGTTCACCCAGCAGGGTTTTCACAATCTGCGGTACCGTCTGGCCCTGGAAGATACGCAGGTTACGGTCGCGCTTCATCGGCCACAGGTCCGGCTCCACCGTCAGCTGGTACACCGCATAGCGGGTGCCCGTCAGCTCGACGGCACTCACCGCCACGCGGGTGATTTTTCCATTGATATAGCGGGGCGTCAGCAGGCTCTGCATCGGGATGGTCACCGTGACCGGCTGACCCAGCAGTTTGCTGCGGTCAATGCGCGCATCCGTGCCAAGCAGGGTCAGCGTCAGGGCGAACGACTCGGACATCGCCTCGCGACCTGTGAGTTTCCAGAACAGAAGCCCCTCCACCGGGAGCTGAACGGTAATTCGGTTGAGCATAATCTTTATTCCGTAATGGTTTTATGCTGGAGAAGATAATAAAAAAACGGATAAATGAAAAAAGTCATTTACTATTACATGTAACCAGACAGATGAAAAATCACCTGGGGGGGAAATCGTCGAGGAACCTATCATTTAATATATAACACTTAATTAACAAATTAAAAATACACTCTACGCATGGCACCATACTTTCCCCATGCTAAAAACAAAGCATTGGTATAAAGCACACATCTCTTCCGCAGCGATGAAATTTTCCCAGCACGTCCACAGTGTTACTCCCGGAGATGGATACCCCCTCTCATTCGTCAAGCCGACTTCAGTAATGTGTGGTGGAGTCAAACCTGCTGGCTTAACACGCATGGGCAATATCACCTGGTAATGAAGTATTTCCTTGTCAGTTGAGGTGTACAGCCATTTCCAATCGTTCGCCTCAAGGTCTTCGTTACTGGTAGCGGAGGCTATGGGAAACGGATAGTTGTTCTAAGTGTTTATAATGTCTCTTCACTTAGGCCGCGGAGGCTAGCCAGATACCATAGAATATAAGAATGCATCCAAATGATGCCAGGCATTTCGCCAGCAAAAGCAACCTGGGGCCATATCTATTTGCCAGCGATGACAAAATCGAATAATTTTTCACCGTGTTATATCGCTGATGAAAACGCATTATAGTTTCAAATATTGTGCAAAGCATAATGACGAAAAACTTAGCCAATAACAGTGTAACAAACGAAGGCGGAATAACGATTAGCACCAACTCACCATCTTCTTTTGTCATCGAGGGGAAAATTTCCCGCAATCCGATCAACACGAAAACCAGAATAAAAGTGCCGACTAATATAAAAGATAATTTTACGAAAAAAACCACCCATTCTTTTTTGTTAAAATTATCTTTGCCATTCCAGATATAGGCAAGAGCGACCAATGAAAAAATAATAAACCCGAGAAACTTCATTGAATCCGCTGCTCCTTATTCGTTCGCCCGACTATGACAGTCACACCCCCAGTATTAACAATTGGCGCATGGCGGGTTGCGTGAGGATGATCACCGCAACCAGTTGACCGAGCTGCCTGCTGCGGTCGATGCACGCATCCGGGTCGGGTCAAGGGCATGACGCAAAGCGGAGACGTGGTTGCGGTAACAGTAGAAACAACGGTATCCGTTATGCAACCTTAATCATTGTGCTTACTTTAGCCAAAGACCCGAAAACATAAGGACGCTTCCGAGGGAAATTAAGCTTTTAGCAACGATAAGTAAGCCAGGCGCGACGATGCGTGATATAGACGATATTTTTTCATAATTTTCCACATTGTAGCTTTTGTGCCCCCTCAAAATCCCCGAGAAAACAGTACAGAGCAGCACAACTGTGACCTTTAAACCCCATACGCACAGAAAAGACATAGAAAAAATGATCGAATATTGTTTGGCCGTTGCGATGGAAAACAATGACATCGACTGAGAAAGCCATTTAAACGTAAAGCCAATGACAACTGTGGCTACTAACACCAGAACCAACATCATCCCCGCCAGGAGCCACTTTTTCTTGTTAAAAAAATCTTTTCCATTCCAGATAAGCGCTAGTGTCCAAATCATAAAGAAAATAAAGAAAAACCAATGCATTACAATATTTCCCATTTATCCTCTTTAATCTTTTGTCAAAAGGGCAACACACTCAGCAATAACCATTAATCCCGCCATCTGCCTGAGCGGAAATTACGGCCAGCTCAAACCCTCACTATCCAAATATGAAAACAATTACAAGAAAGTATCTTCAGGAGCCCTGTCGAATAATTCACCTGCCATTCTGGCGATACGTTCGTGTTGTACCAATTTGTCTTTCCACTCCTGTGGGATACCGGAATAACCATACAGCGCACCCGCGATTTGCCCCGCCGTCGCCGCAACGCTGTCAGCATCATCGGCAAGATTGGCGGCCAACAGAATAGCATCTCTGAAATTATCCGTATTCCATACGGACCACATCGCGGCCTCAAGCGTATCGATGACATAACCACTTGAACGAATCTGATCGCGAGTTTTTTGCTTATATTCACCCGCGTTGATAATCATTACACGTGGCTGAAGCGGCATGACGTGTGGAGCAAAAACAAAATCTTTATTGCTGCCATTAATCATATGTACAAGTAAATAACTTAAATACTGTGTGCTATTTATTGCTTCCGCGGCACCGTGCGTGGCGATGCTCTGTTTTTTAGCTTCATAAAACGCTTTGCTTAATGACTTTCTAAAAAAAATTGAGACAGGGGCTTGTCTGATAATAGAAGCATTACCTGCAGTTTCTGGCGAAGTATTACCGCTCCACCCAGGACCAACAGTTAAATATTGTTCTAAAGCAAAGCGAGTTGTATTACCTATATCAAAACAGATGCCATTTGAACTGTTATAACCATGCTGATACCATTCCAGAAGCTTATTCCTGAAGCATATAGTATCAGCATCACCTTTCTCAAGAAGCGTTTCCGCAAGACATAATGCCATGGATGTGTCATCCGTCCATTCGCCTGCGCGAAGTCGAAATGGCCCACCTCCTGTCATATCTTTGACGTATGCTCTGTCACGCGGTAAAAATTCGAGCGTAGTGCCTACGGCATCTCCAACAGCGAGGCCAATAAGGGCACCAATCGCGCGATCCCTTGATTCCGCTAGTGAGAGACTACACGATGGTGTTAAATCCCATTGTTTTTGTTCATCAGTAGTTGAGGATGATTCTAAGGGTTTATCATCATACGTATATTGCATCCTCCTCTGGACTGAAGGACTGCTAACGGGTAAGTACTGTCGATATTTATCCACATACTTTAGTAACGTATTTAAATCAGAGTGCAGATCGATCATTATAATTCCTTATACGTAAGCGCGGTTTTGCCACCCGAATCAACGCGCTCAATAACTTCAAATTTGGTGCCTGGCTTGAAAAGCACTTCCGTTTCCGTTCCTTTGTATTCGGAGAGAAAATCAATAGGCTTACCCGTCTTCCCATTAATCTTGATTGTGGTATCTCCGGAAAAAGGAACTTTCTGATCGGTGCTCATAAATGCAGGATCAGAAACAACACGACCAACTTGGTTTTCCATTAGTACGTTTTCAGGTAATGTCGCCCCTCGGTATGTTATCCCCTCATAGGAAGGAAGCTTATCAAGAGCGTTAGTAGCATGATCCGCAAAAGCCTGAATTTCTGGTGTCAGTTCAGTTTGGCCTCTAAGAGCATTGTTAACCATTGGATAACCTTCATTCGTAGTATAACCGTAAAGAGCCCCTACTTCATCATCGGTTAGCAGGGAGGAGAGTCGCTTATCCCCTTGTTCAGCAAGTAGTCTTCCCTTTGTTACCCAAGTATTAGCGAGGTTTTTACCTACAGCCTCGGATAAACTCATTTTCGGTTTATTTAAAGCTGTAGCACCTAACGGATTTGCTTCAACAGGTTTAACTACCGGTATTTTACCAGCTCGCCACGCATCAAACCGCGCCCCGCCTTTCATGCCAGCCCCGCCGCCGATAACCGAGCCGATCAGCATCCCCCATTTCTGACCGTCGCTACCTTCGCCAAACAGCATCCCACCTGCGTAGCTACCAACCGTTCCACCACCCATCGCCCCGAGGGTACTCAGAAGTGCGATAGCAGGACTGGCGAGCACCGCCATGGCTCCGGCACCAACGGCGAGCATCGTCCAGTTCACCCATTCCGGGATTTCAGGACTTATTTCATCGGTCTGGACCTTGCTTCCGCCGATAATAACATTACGCGATCCCTGACTAATCTCAGCGCTGCATGTCAATTTATCGCCTGTGCGAGAGGCGGGGAAGTTGTTGATGTAAACTTTTATCGAACCTTCCGCGACCCGTTGCAGGCTGCCGCTGTGCTCATCACACTCTCCGGCTGATAGATGTGCGCGGATCGCCTTTCGGCTGTTGATAAAGACATTGGGTGAACCTTCTTTCAGCGTACCTGTCGTGTGACGCGGTGCCCATGACATACTGCCGAGGAGTTCACCCAGCCCACCCGCAGCACATGCCCCAGCCGCAACGGCAGAAACAGCAACCAGCGCGGTCCCTCCGGTGACGACAACGGCAGCAGCGCCCAGAATTGCCCCACCCACCAATCCTGCGATCATCCAGCCTTTTGAGGCTGTATGAGCAATCTCATCATCTACGCGTGCGGCCAGACATTCTGACATAACTATTCGGCTCGCAGTGCCATCAGATACCCACGTATCCGATCGGGTGTATTAAGTTGGTCAGAACCAGAGACCTGGCGGCATACGGAAAGTTGTGAAAGCAAGTGATGTGATTTGTCTGAGGAAGTCGTCCAGAGCGCATAACGAAGGGGTTGGCTGTCCGGAACGGGTGCAATACTGAGTGGTTTACCTTTTTTTTCATAAAGCAAATATTGACCCTCTTTCGCCCGCTGAAGCGAAAGATGTCCATAAAGTTCCTGAATGTTTTCAAAGACACGGAGAACTTTACTCTCACTATCAAGCGCAAAAAAAGGCCCCTGGCTGTCGGCAGCGAGCATTACTTTGGGATCCGTTTGAGCAGGTTTGTGAAACTTAATACTACGGATAATTTCCTGGTATTGATTATGATAATAATCGCTAAATTCGCCCGGGCATGTACCGATGTAACACACCATCTTTTGCCCGCCAGGATGGTCAGCGAGTAAAATCACCGTCTGCTTCTGAAAAATGACCGAGTTATCATTTTTAAACTGATAAAAAAGCTCTACCGCCGGATGACCATCAACAGAAGTCATCTGAGAGGATTCAAGACGAAAGTCGGGCACCGTAATTTCCAGTTCACGCGCCAGTCGGGTGGCCGCATCATGGACTTTATCTTCGTTTTTTGCCGTCGCACGAGAAACAACAAAAGTAAACTCGCTAGCTCCGTTATCACTCATGGTGAATAAATTCATGGTTCTGTCTTTAAATACATCGGGTAAGGCGAGTGTTGCTTCCTGAAGAATATAATCAGCCATTCGGGTTACTCTTACTTGTTGCCATTAATAACAAAAAAACTATCCACTTCCTGCTGGATTTCACCCTGATGGGATGCACCAGGCGGATCGATGACATTTCGTCCGTCATCAGGGTTCAAGTGCAATTCGCCGGAAAGCGTATTAATTTGTGCGTTCTGTTTTGCAGTAAAGTTAAAGTTGTTACCAATGATATGAACGCTACCGTCTTTTGATAGCTCGATGGCGCTTTCACCACATTCCAGTCTCAGCGTATTACCTGCGGAAAGTATAAAATTATTAACGACCTTATCGTTTCGACTGTTCCCCGTCAGGCATACCACATCGCCTTTAATCCCTGATTTCTGGTTTTTCGCTACCCGTAAGGTTTCATCTTCACCAACAAACTGGGTACGATTTTTTTCGGTAGAGTGAGACTCGTCATTTTTGACGTTAATATCCAGATTCCGCTCAGCCTGGATCCACACCTGCTCTGCGCCCGCCTTGTCCTCAAAGCGCAGGGCATTGGCATTATCCACGGAGCCATCCTTCGTGCGGCTCATAAAGCCCATCTGCGTGGCCGCCGCCGGCAGCGCCCACGGCGGCATGCTTGCTTCGTTATACACCCGCCCGGTAATAATCGGACGGTCCGGGTCACCGTTGATAAAGTCCACCACCACCTCATCGCCGACCCGCGGAATTTGCACCCCGCCATACCCCTGACCCGCCCAGGCGCTCGACACACGCACCCAGCAGGAACTGGTGTCATCCCCCTTCGCCAGACGGTCCCAGTGGAATTTCACCTTCACGCGGCCATATTTGTCCGTCCAGATACTCTCCCCATTTGGTCCCACAACCTTTGCCGTCTGCGGGCCGTAGGTGCGCGGCCACGCCGTGCTCTGCGCCGGACGGTATGACACCGACGCCGGGATGACCGCGAAATCAGTGCGGTGAAGGGTTTCCCCCTCGCCGCTCGCGTAGCGGTTCTCCTCGAAGTGGTAACCCGCCGCCGTGACCAGATAGTCACCGTTATCACTGAAGAACGGGGCGTTAGTCAGGGTGAAGGTGTGTCCCGGTGCAATACCCGCGGCCGTGGCCGTCGCCTGAATCTGCTGGTGCTCCACCTGCCAGCGCTCCTGACGGATACGGGCGTAGAACTCCGCATGCCCGGTCTCAACAAACCGTCCCGGCCAGTCGTACACGTCGATACTGCCCGGTTTCGGTGACGCCGGGTTCTGCTGCGCCTGGAACAGCCACGCGTTCGGCTTGCGGAAGTCGTAGTCATCGAGGCTGTAAATCCCCGGGGTGACGCTGTCCTCCAGCGCCCACTGGCTGATACCCTCTTCGTCCGTACTGCCGCCTGACGGCGTCTGGTGGTAAGGAATGACCTCATAGCCGCTGAACGGCTGATGCTGCGTCGCGGCGTCGGTGAGCACCAGCGTGTGCTTGTCCGCCTCGTGGCTGAAGTGATACGCAATCCCCTCCAGCTCCATCAGACGGCTGATAAAGTCCAGGCTCGACTCCTGATACTGCACGCAGTAGTCCCACACCCGGTAGCTGCCGGTGAGCTTATCCTCCACGTTGACCTGATGTTCACCCAGCAGGGTTTTCACAATCTGCGGTACCGTCTGGCCCTGGAAGATACGCAGGTTACGGTCGCGCTTCATCGGCCACAGGTCCGGCTCCACCGTCAGCTGGTACACCGCATAGCGGGTGCCCGTCAGCTCGACGGCACTCACCGCCACGCGGGTGATTTTTCCATTGATATAGCGGGGCGTCAGCAGGCTCTGCATCGGGATGGTCACCGTGACCGGCTGACCCAGCAGTTTGCTGCGGTCAATGCGCGCATCCGTGCCAAGCAGGGTCAGCGTCTGGGCGAACGACTCGGACATCGCCTCGCGACCCGTCAGTTTCCAGAACAGAAGCCCCTCCACCGGGAGCTGAACGGTAATTCGGTTGAGCATAACTTTATTCCATATGGCTTATGCGATGCAAAGACTCACGGCACTAAATGTGTCATGGTAATACTATGCAGTGTCAGATTGGTTATTTAGCGCGAACTGTTTTGATTATATATATGAGAGAGCCAATCTTTAATATTTCCGATAATATAAATAAAGCAATATTAATGGAAATAACGCTCAATCCTAAACCAGCGATCGCCATAGGGAAAAGTGTCACTGAGCAACTGAAGATGATAACGCGCAGCACTTCTTGTATAAGAGCAAAACCGACCGCATATCGATGTTTTGTGAAAAAAAACCAGGCAGAAAAAAGCAAGGAAACTGGCATGAGGAGATAAACAAGGTAAAAAGCACCTGTCACTATTCCGTTTACGCCACCTGCTATCAGCATAAAGATAATTACACCCGGATTTCCTCCGGTGGAAACCCACCATGACTCAAGTAAATGGTATGGACCAATCGAATAAAACACAATCCCGATGACATCCATAACACCCCAGAAATAGAAAATTTTATTTTTCGCGGTCATGTTCGCCCTAACCTTTACTTGACTGGTGCTGGCGGCCATTTACCACCATGTTGAATAAGCGTCTCTTTGATTTCAGTTAGTTTTTTATATTCTTCACTGCCTTCTTCTGTTCTGTTCAGATAACGTTGAAGTTGATTACCCATCGTCCAGCCATTGATAGTCCTAATTTCAGGGTCAGTACCGCGTTTCAGCAAAAGGAGCACGTGATCGTAAGCGTGGTAATCCAGCGCGGCTACTAACAATGTACTACCCAGTGAGTCGGTAATATTAATATCCGCTCCGCCGTCAAGCATCGCCTTGAGTGTCTCGGTATTTTTCGCTTCGATACTTTCGAATATTATAGGCTCACCAAACGTTTTGTCTTTTGCATCTGGAGATAATCCGCCGTCCAGCATCGCCTTTATCCACACGTCGCTGTCCGCTTTTAATACTAATTCTGCAGGCGAACTTTTTCCCTGCGGCCTCGGCTGCAGCGGATCTGCGCCAGCCTTAATCAGAGTAGTGATAATTTTTAAATGTTCAGGCGTTTTTTTATCGTTAAGTGAATTCATCACCGCCCAAAACAACAGGGTCATGTCCTCTTTACCAGGTTTGTTTAAATCAGTTTTCGAAGCTAACTTTTTCACCTCATCGCCGTCACCATTCTCAATTGCGCGCGCTAATGTGAGCTGGTCACCATTAAAGTAATTATCTGGTTGTAAATCCATATTTTGCTTGCACCCCTGAACCATAAACATTAAACAAAGCGCTACCCAGCCAAAAATTAGTGATTTCACGCGCGGCTCCTGATAATAGAGATATCCTCATCCTTCTGTTGTTCAATACAGTTTATCGCTTGATCTATTCCATGTCGGTCAAATGCACTCCCCATTCCACCAGGAAGGTCGTGAGCTATTCCGGCAGCATTGGGCATAATGGCAGAAATCTCTTCTTTCGTTATAAGTGCTGGCACGTGCCCTTTTACCATTTTAAAATCTTCCCAAACATTTACTTCCTGAGTCCTGGTCAGCAGTTCACCCTCGACGCGGTAAGCCTGAATGTTATCCGTGCTGCCCAATATGCTTCCGCCATATTTCTCGACGGTACCGGAATTTAGGCCAGAAGCATTAAACGTCCATCCCGCCATACCACTTGCCATAGAGGTGGCTGATGCTAAACCTCCCCCAAGAGAGTGCCCCGCAATGTCTATTTTTTGACCTGATTTGGCGAGCTGCTCGCCCATACTTACGGCTCTTCGGTAATAATCCGACTCCAACCCAAGCCCCTGCGCACCGTTATTTTTCCAGTCAGTCATGTTCTTCATGGGGAAAAACTCTGGTTGCCTCGACCCTCTGAACACCAGCGTAGGGTTCATATCGCCACCAAAAACGTCAGGGTCAGGCTGATAGACGCGTGCCAGAAAATCAGGATCCTCACTCTTGTCATAAAGTGTTTTACTTTTAAGACCTAACTTCTTTAGCACCGATGCATCGTTGCTTATATCCTTCCAGCCCTCTGGCACCCCCGGCGTTGTCTCCAGCGGATTCACTGTCTTATAAACATTCTCAGCAAGCTTCGCTTTCTCCACCGCAATATTATTCGCCGCCAGTCGTTTAGCGGCGATCTGCGCATCCGGGTAAAGGCTGTTGCTGCCCTTCGCGATCAGATCCTTACGCGCCTGCCAGCGTTCCGCCTTGGTCATCTGCTGTAGCTGCGAAGCATAGGTTTTACCGTCTTTGCCCGGCGTGGCCTCATCCGGCACCTGTGCCGCTTTGGATTTCACCACCTGCTTCGGCAGTACCGTCGGCGCAGGACGGGCACCGTAGGTTCGCACCATGGTTTCGTAGCGATCGACGATTGTGCTTACCGGATACCAGCCCAGACCGGTAAGCGAGGCCGCCTGCAGTCGGCCATCGGCATTGATATAAAATATCTCCGTTACCGATGACCAGTTACGGAAACTCTCGTCGATGGCAACGATCCTGCCGATATCGAGATCCTGCACGATCAGCTTACGGGTATCGCGTCCTGACTGATAGGGATTCGCCCCGGTGATGGAATGCAGCAAATCGTAACGCGTAAACAGCGAGCGCAGCGAATTGTCGGGAACTGACATTATCCACTGCCCGGCTACGGACGGGCGGATAATTTTCGCGAAAAGCGCTGGCGAGACATTCTCGCTGAAAAGATAGACAAACTTGAGGTTATACATTCGCTCCGTCCTGTTACCAGTCCCTGCTTACCTTACTTACGGATTCACCAG
This sequence comes from Enterobacter sp. BNK-18, assembly GCF_047456135.1. Classification (NCBI taxonomy): domain Bacteria; kingdom Pseudomonadati; phylum Pseudomonadota; class Gammaproteobacteria; order Enterobacterales; family Enterobacteriaceae; genus Enterobacter; species Enterobacter sp. BNK-18. Next base: position 1,839,498 of record NZ_CP179899.1, read on the forward strand.
CCAGGTGCCAGGCTTCGCGATATCCAGCGTCTGGGTACGCGTTTTCCCGTTGCCCTGCAGTTCAATTCTGGCCTCGCCCGCAGGTAGCTTGAGCGATGCATAACCGTTATTTGCCGGACGCAGTGTTTTTGGCTCACCGTTCACTTTCAGGGTCTCACCGTCAAGAATACGGATATAGACCAGTGCAACCGGGCTGGCATCCACCGGTGGGGTGGCCGGTTGCGCTGTCGCAGTCGGTGCAGTCTGTTCACTGGCTTTCGCCGTTTCCGGTTTCACTTCCGGCGCGTTCGATGCGGTTTCAACGGGGCGCGTCTCAGCGGGGGCCTGCGCCGCCTGCTCTGGCGCATCATGGTCGCCACCGCTAAACAGCATCGCTCCGGCGACGACGCCAACCAGCACGCCCGCAGCAACCATTGCCGGGATTTTATACCGGTGCCAGTCCAGTGCAGAAGCCGGTGCTTCTTCCTCTACCGGTACCAGCATCGTGCCCGGTTTTTTCGCGCTCAGTACATCGTCGATACCCGCTACCGGCATCTCAATCAGCGCCGCGAATTCATCGATGGACTGCGGTCGGTCTTCCATGTGCAACGCCAGCGCCCGGTCGATGGCCTGCAATAGCGAGAGGGAATAGCCCTGTGGCTGCAGTTCCACCAGCGGTTTGCAGGTGTCCTGAATTGAGCGCACCACGCTGACCGGCGGCGGTGAGCCAACAATCAGGGTACGCAGCACGGCGCCGAGGGCATAAATATCCGTCCACGGGCCCTGCTCGCTTTCGTTGTCGTCAGTGTACTGCTCGATTGGCGCAAAGCCCGGGCGCAGCATGGTTTCCGTCTCATCAGAGAGATTACCAATGGTGCGGCGCGCTGAGCCGAAATCGAGCAGAACCGGCAGGCCGTTGTCCTGAATCTGGATGTTATCCAGAGAGATGTCGCGGTGCAGATAGCCTTCGTCATGAATTGTCTTAATGGCACCGAACAGCATGGGCAGCATACGACGGATCCAGGCTTCGTTAATCAGCTCCGGTTTTTGTTCGCGCAGGCGGGAGAGCGTGGTACCGCTATAGAACAGCGTTCCCATATAGGCCGTATCGTTTTGCACCCAGAAACGCAGCACGTGAAGCAGGTTCGGGTGGTTGAAGCGCGCCAGCAGGCGGGCTTCCTGAATGAAGCTGTTCAGACCGGCGGAAAACGCTTTGCCAAAACGTTCGCTGCGCAGTACCAGCGTCATATCGTCGCCGCGCACGGCGAGCGAGGCAGGCATAAATTCTTTGATAGCGATAGTGCGTTCGAGCTGATGATCCCACGCGCGATAGACGATGCCGAACCCGCCGCCGCCGATCACCTCTTTAATTTCAAACTCGTTGAAGCGATACCCGACCGGGAGCGCGTTTGGGACAGTCCGATTGTTATCATTATCCGTCATCTTTTACAGTTCTCTTGATGATTATTACGCGGCAAACTGACAGTGAAACTCGCCCTGCTCACAGGTGACGTGCAGACGTCGGTACTGCTCATCGCTGCGGCTGGCGGTAAGTAATATCTGGCTCATCTGAGGCAGCAAGGTGTTTGTCAGAATAGCGTCCACCATGCGGCCGCCAGACTCCACCTCGGTACAGCGCTGAACAATTTGTTCCACCACGCTGTCATCAAACTCGGAAATAATATTGTGATTCTCTTGCAGACGACGCTGAATGCGTTTGAGCTGCAGGCGGACAATCTGCCCCAGCATCTCGTCGCTCAGTGGATAATACGGCACCACCAGCAGACGGCCCAGCAGCGCCGGCGGGAAGACCTCCAGCAGCGGCTGACGCAACGCGCCGCTTAACGCCTCAGGCTCAGGCATCAGTTCCGGATCGGCACACATGGCGCTGATCAAATCGGTGCCGACGTTGGACGTCAGAATAATGATGGTGTTACGGAAATCAATATGGCGGCCCTCGCCATCTTCCATCCAGCCTTTATCGAAGACCTGGAAGAAGATTTCATGTACATCAGGGTGCGCTTTTTCAATTTCGTCCAGCAAGACCACGCTGTACGGGCGACGGCGAACGGCCTCGGTTAATACCCCGCCTTCACCATAACCCACGTATCCTGGAGGCGCACCTTTTAAGGTCGAAACGGTGTGGGCTTCCTGGAATTCACTCATGTTGATGGTGATAACGTTCTGCTCACCACCATAAAGCGACTCCGCCAACGCCAGTGCGGTTTCCGTTTTCCCCACGCCGGACGGTCCACAGAGCATAAATACGCCAACAGGTTTGTTCGGATCGTCGAGTTTTGCCCGCGAGGTTTTCACGCGGCGGGCAATCAGATCCAGGCCGTGACGCTGGCCGATGACGCGCTGGTTGAGGGTATCAGCCAGGTTGAGCACCGCATCAATCTCGTTTTTCACCATCCGGCCCAGCGGGATACCGGTCCAGTCAGAGACCACCGCCGCCACCACGTTTTCATCCACCGCCGCAAACAGCAGCGGCTCGTCGCCCTGTAAAGCGTTGAGCGCCTGCTGCTGCGCGTTAAGCTCGCTGCGCAGTTCGCCGGTCTCGTCATCACCCGCGGCAAACAGCGCGGCACGCAGGCGGATGATTTCAGTCACAAGAGCACGTTCCTCTTCCCAGCGCTGGGTCAGGGCTTCGCGCTTTGTTTCGTATGTATCGCGCTCGGCGGTCAAGGCTGCGACGCGCTCCGGATCGCCGGCACCCACGCGCGCTTCGCGTCCGGCAATCTCGATCTCCACATCCAGGGCCGCGAGGTGGCGCAGGCAATCTTCCAGCTGTGCCGGTGGCGCGCTCTGGCTGACCGCCACGCGGGCACAGGCAGTATCAAGCAGCGCAACGGCTTTATCCGGCAACTGACGCGCCGGAATATAACGATGTGACAGCTTGACCGCTGCGCTGACCGCTTCGTCGAGAAGCAGTACCTGGTGATGCGACTCCAGCGGTGACACGGTGCTGCGCAGCATCAGAATCGCTTTGGCTTCGTCCGGCTCGTGAACCTGTACCGTCTGGAAACGACGGGTCAGCGCCGGGTCTTTCTCAATGTATTTTTTGTATTCCGCCCAGGTGGTGGCACCGATGGTGCGCAGTTGCCCGCGCGCCAGAGCCGGCTTGAGCAGGTTAGCGGCATCACCGGTACCCTGCTGACCGCCTGCGCCAATCAGGGTGTGGATCTCATCGATAAACAGAATGACTGGCGTAGCGCTGGACTGCACTTCATTAATCAGGGCCTGCAGACGCGCTTCGAACTCGCCTTTCATGCCTGCGCCGGCCTGCAGCATGCCGATATCCAGCAGCCAAAGCTGAATATTCTGCAGCGGTGCCGGCACGTCGCCTTCGGCGATACGCAGCGCCAGCCCTTCCACCACCGCCGTTTTGCCAACGCCAGCTTCCCCGGTCAGCAGCGGGTTATTCTGGCGACGGCGCATCAGAATATCGACCATCTGGCGGATCTCTTCATCGCGCCCGACAACCGGGTCAATCTTCCCTTCACGGGCGCGCGCGGTCAGGTCCTGACCATACTGGGCCAGCGTCCCTTGTGCGGCTGGCACCGTACCGGCTGGCGTATCCGCGGCAGCGGCCGCCTGCTGCGTCTCTTTGCTCTGAGCGCAAATCGCATCAAACTGCTCGATCAGCACGTCGACGTTAAGGCGGGTGAACTGCGCCGAGATGCTTTTCAGCACGTTAGCCAGATTCCAGGTTTTCAGGATGCCAATCAGTAAATGTCCGCCGCGAATACGGCTGACGCCATACTTCAGCGAGCCAAACACCCACGCGCGCTCCACGGCGCTGTCGATATGTTCTGACAGATCGGAAACAGAACTCGCGCCACGTGGCAGCGCATCCAGTGCGGCCACGATATCGCGCGTCAGCTGCTGTTCATCGAGGGCAAAATGACGAATCACCTGTTGCAGATCGCCATCCTGCTGCTGCATCAGCTGATGCAGCCAGTGCACCAGCTCAACATAGGGGTTGCCGCGCAGCTTGCAGAACGCGGTGGCGCTTTCCAGTGAGGTAAATAACAGCGTATCCAGTTTGCCGAAAAGCACGGCACGGCTGATTTCTGACATGTTCGGTTCCGTTGATAACAATGCGTTAGAAAAATTATCGCTCTGCGCGATACACCAGATCGCCACGTGGGACAGGCTGAGGCTGAAGGCCCAGCCAGGTGTTGTAACCTAACCGCCCGGCGCTACCGAGCGAGGCACCCTGCACCGCGTCGGCGCGCAGAATAACCCGAGTTTCCCATTCAAATTCTACCCCTGCGTACTGGCGTACCCAGTCGCGCAGTTCAATGACCCACGCTTCGCCGGGCAGGAAGCGGTTGTACTCTTCCGCGCTCAGTGGGCCGATTTCGACACGAAACTTGTGCTGCACGTCGCGCACCGCAACGCCGAGAAAAGCGGATTCTCCCATCCGCGGCAGACGACGCCCTTCACCCAACTGTGCCTGTTCCCGCGGCGAAAGCGGCATCCACTGCGCCACGTTCGTGACCAGTTTTACCGGGGCGTGAAAATAGTTGCGCAGGATCTTCTCCAGCCCTTCCGGATCCCGTGCGTGACGGGTCAGGTGCCCCGCGTGAGTAAAACGGGCATGTGCGCTCAGGCTGCCTTTGGTCATCTGCCCCGGCTGGCCCATGCCGATCAAGGATGCCAGGTACCCCTCAAAGCGTTTGTTGTCCGCGCGGTCAAGAGAGACGGCGGGCTGCGCATCAGCCCAGGCACGGTAAAACAACAGCGTCAGGCGATGATGGAACAGATCGGCAAACGCGCTCAGGCTGGTGTCCTGATGATGATGAATACGCTCGCGGGCGTACTCTGTCATATGGACGGGCAGCGGGCCATTTGGACCAAACAGACCGAAGCTGAGGATAGACACCTCGTGCAGCCCGTTCTCTTCACGCTGGCGCACCTGCGCGAGGGTCGACGGCGCAAAGCTCATCGATGGCTGCTGACCGATACGTAACGGTTCAAATTTCGGCAGCGGCGCGCGCCCCAGCGGATAACGTTCACCGCCCTGGGCATCAATGCGTCTTAATAGCTGGAACAGATCGTAGCGCCACGGCGTCTCACGAACGCCGCGCCAGAAATCGTCCGGCAACGGCGTCAGGCAATGGACACGCAGCGGCGCGGAGGCGACTTCGCTCATAGTAGTGCCCTTTTCCCCATGCGCGGTGCCCAATAGCCAATCTCACCGCGCTGCTGACTCTTCAGCGTGAATTCAGTAAAGCTGTTGATGGACACCAGACGGGCAAACAGGCGTTCCAGCACGCTGCCGAAAAGCCAGGGGCTGGCGCCGGAAAACGCACGCTCATCCACCGTCAGAGTAATGCCGATCCCGCGCGCAAAGACCACCGGCCCCGGCTCCGGGACGCGACGGTGAACCGGCTCCAGCACGCAGTGGCGAACGCCCTCAACCTGACGCGCAACCGGCGTCTCCGCCAGGTTAGCATACAGCCCTAACAGCTGACGCAGGGCGGCGGCGCCCTCTTCGTTTTCGCTGTCCATCAGGCTGAGATAGTTCATCTGCAGTTGGCTGATCAATCGCCAGGTGCTAAACCCTTCGGCCAGAGCCGGGCGTGGCGGCGTTGGGCCTTTTCGCAGGGTCAGGGATTTCACCGGCATGGAATCGGCCATGATGAACTGTCCGAGTTCCTGCTGAAGCATCAGCGGCAGGTCGCGGCTGGTGCACAATACTTCCGCGGAGATATAGCGCAGATTTTCCTGCCAGGGTGCATGCTGTTCATCCACCAGCGAAACAAAGACTTCGGAGCCGATATAACCGGTGCGGGTGCCGTAGCGCAGGGCATGTTCAGAGAGCACTCGCTGCTCGCGGCGCAGGGAAAAATAGGCGCCATAGTTGCCCGCATCACCGCTCCAGGTGCTCCAGAAAGGACGAAACGTCTGGTCGTCACGCTGGCCGTCGGCACTGCCGAAGATTTTGTTTACCGCATAAATTTCATAATCCAGGGGACGGATGTTATCCACCACCAGATGATATTCATGCTGGCTCTCGCTCAGCTTCTGCCGCGCCGCCACTTTCGGGAAAAGGTTGATCACCGGCGTGCAATGCATCGCCAGATGGCTGGCATCAACCACCCGCTCCAGCTGCTCATCGCTTTTATCCAGCAGGATGAAAATATCGAACGCTTTTTCATTTTCACAGCGCTGGATAAGCTTGCCCAGACCGCTGAGGCTGATAAAGCGGAACCGTGCCGGAAACGCAAAGTATTCCTGCAGCAGACGATAGCCGTCAAAGTTGCGCAGGTCGTCCGGAAGCAGCGCCTGGTCCGGCTCAAACCCTTCCTGTCGCAAGGCATCCGCAGAGAGCAGCTGTCGCTGCGGGTGCTTGCTGACGGTCTGGCAGACAATCCCGGCGTGGTGCTCCATGACCAGCTCAAGCAGCTTGAGCGCTTCAATATCCGGGCCGCTAAGGAAAAACTCCAGACGGTCAAAATCCAGATGCCCAAGATGCTGCGGGCCATCGCAGGCAATGCGGATCCGTAACGCGCTGTTGATCCCCCGCTGGCTCAGGCCCAGCTGCGCCAGCGGCAGATCGGCAGGCACACCGCCCAGCTCGACCTTATCGATTTTCAGCGGCAGTAGATTAACTTCATGCGCCGTGGTGTAGCTGCAGGTGACCCCGGTCTTTTTCAGCGCCAGGCTGTCCATCATGGTGCCGCGCGGCACCTTAAAACCGTTGCTCAGATCGCCACGCGTGCTGTCGGGCTGGATTTCAGCAATCGCCATTGAGGGGGTTGGCGCGAGATAGTTTGGCGCAATCATTTCCAGCAAACGCTGGGAGAAGCGCGGGAACTCCGCATCCATTTTCATTTGCACGCGGGAGGTCAGGAACGCGAACCCCTCCATCAGGCGTTCTGTATACGGATCCGCCACTTCGATGCCGCGCATGCCCAGTCGACCCGCGACTTTGGGATAGCGCTCGGCAAATTCAGCGCCCATTTCACGCAGATAGGCCAGTTCACGGTTGTAATATTCGAGCAGTTTACTTTCCATGATCACCCCGCATCTTTCAGTTCAAAATGGCCGTTTTCCAGATCGACATCGGTGCGAAACAGAAACTCCAGCGGGTACGGCACACACCACAGACGCCCTTTTATCTCAATGGACAACACGTTGTGCAGATCCAGTGACGAGGTGTCTGACACGCAGCGGACCTGCAGTCCCTGCGGCAAAATACGCGGTTCAAAGTTAATGATGGCCTCGGTAAGCTTGCGCTGAATGTCGTGCCATTCAATGTCTGACATTCTTTTCCCGGCCAGCGGCGCGACGCCAAAATTAACCACCGAGCGGTTCACATGCGGCAACGCGCTCAGGTCACCGGATGCGTCATGGTTGATGGTGTTAAACAACCACTGCAGATCCCGCAGGACGTTGCGGCGCAGGGCGGCGTGGGTAATCAGATTACTGTTGGCGGACTCGCGTTTTTTTTCCGGATCGTTATCGGTGAGGCGATCCAGCAGCGAGGGCTGCATTTTATCGCGCGCCCCCACCTTCTCCTGCTTGCTGCGGGCTTGCCAGCCGCTGCGCAGCAGATCGCCTTCGCCAGCGGGATTACTCATGGGCTCCATCCGCAGCAAACGTCACCAGGTTCAACGACAGCAATGGGCTTTCGCTTTGCTCGCTAAGCCAGGCTTTCTGCCCCATGCCTTCATACAGCGTGCCGTCATTGTCGAGCGGCAGCCATTCGGTGGTGCGCGCGAGCTTAACCGCGTCAGACGCATCCGGTGCGAAAGGATAGCGCGCCGGGATCTGGCAAACCTGTTCGGTACCGTCCGTCAGGCGCACCAGCGCATGACGCCACACCAGGTCAGTCACGCTGGCAGGCGCCTGGAAACGGATCTCGGCGATGGCGTTAAACGGCAGCCAGAAATAACGGCCGTTGACGATGGTTTCACACACGGGCCCCAGACGAGCATCGCCGTCCATCAGCCATGCGAATGCCTGCGTCTCGTCATTCTCAAGTGTGATTTGACCCGCCGTTGCCTGCGCCTGCTCAAGGGCTTCCAGACGCAGCGCCTGAGCACGCTCTCCCGCGTCATTAAGCGCGGCGGCAAGCGTGGTAAGCCATGGCCACTGCGTTTCAGGCATGGCAGGACGAGCCTGCCCCGCCATCACCTGCGCGCGCTGCAGCTCGCCCTGGATGGACTGCTCCAGCAGGGTAACGGTTGGTTTAGCCTGGGGCTTAAGTGCCAGCCAGCTTTTCAGCTGAGTCAGGGCACGCGTCCAGTTACCACTGAGGGTCAAAAACTGCACAAACGCGGCACGGAGATCGGCATCGGCCGGACGGGCTTTGATCTCAGCTTCAAGACGCACCAGCGCGTCACTCAGCGATTCACCCGCCAGGTGTTGATAGAGCGTATTCATAGCCATTCCTTAGTTTGCCGCGCGCCAGGCGCCGACTGCCGGATCGCGCAGCTGAGGGCGCAGGGTGTCAATCAGAACGATATTGAGCGTTGTGCCAGGGGTAACCCAGGCGCCCCAGATTTTTTTCACCGCGGCGATACGCGCCTGCAGTTTTGCATCGTCGCTGGCGGTCTCACGTGAAATCTCCACGGCCACCGTGCCGTTGCTTTTCCAGCCGTTGAGGCTGCTGTCGTAAGGCAGGATCATCCAGCTCTGGTCGCTGTTGGAGGTGCTGAAAACCATGCGCTCTTTGTTGACGGAGGTGATCAGCGCGTTTTCCGGGTCGGCACTTTGATTCAGTCCCATGACCGGGAAGCCGTGAATGTAGGTCACCGGTATCTCTTTTTGTCCACCAGTACGGGACTGGGAGATAACCGTGTGACCACTCAGCCAGCTCCCGTTTCCGCAGCGGGTGGTGTCTGAATCCGGAATAAAGAGCGCCGGAGCAGACGAGCCCCCTTCCCAGAAGGTACGCAGATGGCAGCCGTCCTGAAGGGTAAATTCCTGCCACGGCGTGCGATCGGCAGCAACCGTGTGGGTTTCCGCGTTCTGGTCCGGCGGCAGCAACGCACCGCTGGCCGGAGTACTCACTGGCGCAGTCTGCTGCTGTTTTACCACCAGCGCCCAGTCCTGCGCTTTGCCTGCTGTCCCCTGCGCCAGCGTCGTCCCGGACGGATCGTTCAGCGTCCAGCTCAGTTTACTGACTTTGCTGCACTGGTGTTCCAGCAGCGAGCCCAGACGCGGGACAAAGTTCTCCAGAACCGAAACGTCTTTGTTGCCATTCGCCACGATACGCAGCGCAATCTCTGACTTACACCAGCTCTGTGGGGTGTTGTCTTTGATGTTATCAATCCAGATATCCAGCTTCTGCGCAGGAGACTGCACGATGCGGAAATTCTCAGCCTGCGCGGTGGACGCCACCGCCAGAAGTGCTAAACCCGATAGCCAAAGTTTCATATCGTTCCTTGTGTGTCTAATCAGTTCCGCAGGGAAGAAATTGTGCTGCGTCAGAAAGCGTATGCAGCAAAGTGGTGTCCTGAGGGTTGCCCATCCATACCGCCAGGGCGGTATAGTTATCCTGAGCATTCCCCTCCTGTTCGCCATTCTTTTGGATGATTTGGTTCATTAAGGTCAGCCACTCTTGTGGCGTGTTAACCATGTGCAGCGACTGTTTCATCTGTTCTTCGCTGACGCCGTGCCAGAAACCGTCCGTACAGAGTAGAAATGCATCTCCGTCTTCGACCTGCACCACATCGCTGTAGCTCGCTTCTGGCCCACCGTTTTCAATACCCAGCGCCAGATAGAGCAGATTGCTGTTGAGGTTATCGGTGTCGTGCCCTGCATCTTTCATCTGCTGAACCAGGCTGTGATCGGTGGTGACATGCCACAGCCAGCCCCGGCGAAACAGATACAGGCGGCTGTCCCCGGCATGTGCCCAGTAGGCCAGCCGGTAATCTCTGTCGATAAACAGACTGACCAGCGTGGTGCCCATCCGGCGATAATCCTGAACCGCCTGCTGTTCGCTGAGAATGGTGCGATTCGCCGTTTGCACATAGTCGCGAATATGCTGCGCGTTCAGGTGCTTGTCGCCATCGAAGCGGGAGATAATACTGTTGCGAGCCAGTTCAGCGGCCACCTCACCGCCCGGCAGACCAGCGATACCATCACAGACGACAAAGCAGGCTGAACGTTCCCCTATGGTTTCTCCCGTCTGATCCTGGTTGCTGGCGCGCGTCCCCTGGCGGGAGAGAGAAGCCGTTGCGATATTCATTTTTCTTCCGATCCGCTCTGTGAGTCTTTGTACTGATTTACCTCCATGTCATAAGCATGAAGGAAGGCTTCGCCAAACAGGGTGTGGAAGTCATCCTCAATCTCGCCTGCCGTTTCACCATAGCTGCGGACAAAGTAGTCCCACAGTGCGGCTTTGCGGCTGCCCGGCAACGCCAGTCGGGAGGTCATCCCGTTCTGCTTCGCCTGCTCTTCCAGCTGTTCCGGGTTGAAGGATTGCAGCATGGCGGCAATGATGGCGCGGATACCGGAGATCATACCCAGCTGATGCGCCTGCAGATCGATCAGCGCGTCACGCACAGATTTTGTCGGCGGCATAAAGCCCGGCATTGGCGTACCGAACATCTGGATCAGAACGGTTTTCCCGGTCGGCAACAGTTTGAACGGGTTGTTGGCATCATCAAGTACCATGGTCATATCGGCTTTTACGCCGCGCTTGAGAATGGAGCGCGAAGAAAGCAGCGCCACGGTGCCCTGAGAGAACATGCCCAGAATTTGCCCCAGCTGACGCATATTTTCGCGGTCAAACTGCGGGACGGGCTGCATTTCGCTGAGCCCCATCCCTTCCAGCAGTGCCTCAAGTAATTCGCCCTGCAGTACTTCACCCTTTTCGCCATTATGGGCTGCTGGCGACGCCGCGTTTTTGACCGGGTCAATACGCAAACGCCCTTTAGGTGCCTGGGCATTACTGCGCGCCACGGCCTGCGGGGTTGGCATGGTGAAGCCGGCATAATCCGGTCGCGCCGGCTCTTCTTCTTCCGCGCGCGGCGGCACCTGCGGCTCAGGAGCAAACAGCGGAGAAGCGGCAAGGACGTCCTCTTCCTGTTCTGCTTGCGGCTCTGGCGTCAGTTCTGGCTCAACGACGGCCTCTGGCTTATCGCCGACAATCTCATCCGGATGGGTTAACGGTGCCCCGCCCATCAACCCGAGGGGGTCATCATTTCGTGCAGCAGGTGCGCTGGCACTACCGCCAAACAGTGCCAGCGGATCGAGTTCATCCGTCTGCTCTTCTTGAGGCTGCGCAGGTTTAGCTTCATTGGGCGGCACCAGCGTAGACGGGGTGACGTCGTCAAAAATGCTCTCTTTTTTGAACAATGCTTCGTCACTGAACAGCGTATCCGGATCCACGTTCTTACGCTCAAGCTTTGGATCGCTGTCATTGAACATCGCCAGCGGATCTTCAGCGTTACGCTCAGGTGCGACAGGCTGGGAGAACGGATCATGCGACGCTGCCGGCTGCGGCTTCGCCCGAGAACTGGAAATGCTGTCGGAGATAGAGAACTCCTGCATCAGGCTATCCCAGATTTCCGACGGCACAGCAGTCGGTTCCGCCTTCCCGCGCGGGGCGGCGCTCGCAGGCTTCGGCTGCGGGGCTGCCGCAGGGGCCGCGGCTGGACGCGCCTGCTGCTGCATGGTCGCCGCCATGCGGCTGACTGGCTGCGTATCATGAATCAGTTCGGTCACTTCGATACGGTAATCATCAATACCGAGAATGTCCCCATCCTGCAGCTCAACCTGACGCCCGCGCTCAAGCGGAATGTCATTCAATACCACGCGGGTGACGCTGCCACGGTTAGTGACGCGGCATTCGCCCTGGGCGTCAACGTGAACAATGGCCTGCAAACGCGAGATGGTGCGGTCATTGTCCGGCAATACCAGATTGTTATCCGTACCGCGCCCAATGGTGCCGCCCGGGGCATAAAAATCACAGCTGCTCTGCGGCGGCTGATGACCGGGTTTTGTAGAAATAATCGTGAATCGCATGGCGTATTCCTGCTGGTATGATTAGCGCTCAAACGCTGCCGCTCTCGGGGCGAGAACGGCGGCGTTTGAGGAAGAGAATATCAACAAAACTATTTAATGAAATTTACAAAAAATAATCCAACAATGAGCCATAGAGTGAATATTAATGCCTGCACTTTATAACGACGATGCAGTTTTAGCATCCAGGCAATTTTTTCATCTGGTAATGATTGAATATATTTATAAGCTTCTTCCTGCACCAGCCTGTCGCGAGTAAACTTCATCTTCACGCCCTTATGAAGACGAATAAACCAGATTATTTTTTGATAGTTTGCCAGTGATCCAAAAAAAGAAGCGTAATTTGTTACCAGATCGAGATCATAACCTTTGCGTCTGTAGTCAGAAAGGAGCTGATTATAGTCAGCCTCGTGTTTTTTAAAATAACGAGAACTAAACAGATCCATAATTACAACAACGAGAAACAAACCCACAGTAAGCAATAAAAGTAAATTCTCGAGATTTACCATAATTTATCCATCATATACTCTGTTGCTCCACCTGCTATTTCGCTACCAGCGTATCCACCCGCAGCCGCACCGACAATAGAGCATGCGAGCAATCCTACACCGCCAGTTGCAACTCCCAGCGCAACGCAAACTCCCGCCCCGGCTATGGCACCATATTTGCCACCGTAAATGCCACCAGCAAGACCTGCACCAAAGCTACTGTATTTTTTTACAGCAACTTTTGAGCAACTCTGCTCTCGTCCAACGGTACACGCATTGTAAACTTCATTGGTCGTATTTGCACCTGCAAAGCCTATTGCAAGCCATCCCCCCATTTTAAGAAAACGAGCGGCCTTTGAAGCATTATCAATGTATGTTGAATAACCCCGAATAGAACCAACACCGGCAGTGCTCCATTCATGCACAATTGATCTGCTCGATAAACCTAATGCATGTCTGAGTTCATTATAAGGTTTCATTTTAAGAATTAATCTGGAAAGTTTATTTAACAAAACATCTAACTCAGAGAACAATCGTTGACGCTCAACAAAAAACTGTTGTCCTATTAATGTCCCTTGCGTTCTGTACTGATTTTGATAGGCCAACTCAATGGATTTTAATTTTTTTTCGATTTCACTGAAGTATTTGTCACCCGCATCAGAAACCACACCAAGGGACTTATCCATAAAGTTTGTGACTGCGGCAATTGTGCCATAGTGCTGAGAGAGGAAATTAGCCTCACCTGTATTAAGATCCGCCAGAGAACTATTAACTTTCTGTTTTGCGATTTGCAGTTGTTTAAGTTGCACTGCATTATTGTTTCCTGGATCATTGACAATTAACATTTGACCAGGTTTGGACCATTGAGTATCGCTATTAATTTGCATAAAATGACGCGCTGCATCGCTATTAGGATTATTAAACAGAAGCCTCGCCTGAAAATCCAACGTCCCGGGCTGCTGAACAATACAATACCCAGGTGCAACCATTGATTTTACGCTCATTACTCGATCTCTTTGCAAAGTTTTGACTAATACGTAGGGCCAGGGAAAAACTCCCCTGGCCACGTACGCAATTACGCTTCTTTGTTTTCTTTGATGTTCCAGCCAGCGCTGCTTTCAGCACCTTTACCACCAGCAGTGGTCTGCTCCCAGTACTGCTGTTTCACTTTCGCAGCCTGGAATGCATAGGTCACACCAACGGTGTCGCCGTTGTCTGCACCGGTGTACTGAACAGAAGTTACCAGCACATCTTCGAGCGTGATGCGGGTATATTCAACTTGCTGACCACCCGCTTTGCACACGGACAGTTCAACTTTAGTCAGGTGCTTACCGCTTGCGCAGTGTTTGAGAATTGCTGTAGTGGATTTGTCGATCAGAGCGTTAACGTGCAGATCGTTAAAGTTAACTTTACCGGCACCGCCGCCGCCACCAACACTCATATTACCTGGCTGGGAAGCGCCCCAGGAGAAGGAGGTAATATCAGTCCAGCCGGTGTGGTTAGAATCTTTAGATTCGCCCGTAACACCCTCGACCTTCAGAAACATATCAATAGCCATAATATCTACTCTTCGTGGATGAACAATATTGCTTTCGAAAAAGCACTTATATGGCAAACAGGAAAGCATGGGGCTGAATAAAACCGTCCATATTTTACCTCTGCCTCATATCAAATGACCCGTGTCATTTGACAGTCTTGACATTCCCCCTGAATGAAAGGAAAGAATGTGAAGTCTTTACTACTGCGGATTATCCTGAAGCCAGGTACGGTCAGGATTACCGATAATTAATTGAGGTACAAGTTTATTAAGTTCGTCACTATGATAAAGACGTAGACAGTTTAACGTTACGCCTTTGACATCGGGTTTTATCTCAGAATGAAAGGCATTGGTTGCGCCTTTATATTTATCAATAAGGGCATTAATTTTATCATTGCCATTTTCAATATCGAAAGGCACCCATTCCAGTAATGCACTACTGCTACGGGCTGCATCCAGAGAAAACTGGCTTTTATCATCTGAAACTTGAGCCAGACAGCGAGAAAAAACAACGTCTTTAACAACTTGCTTATAAGGCATTTTTTTGACAAACATCACCGGATCGTCAGTTGCATAAACAGAGGCGGAACTGGTGAGCAACAGTAGACTGGCAATTATTTTTTTCATGGCAACTCCCAAAAATTGGCTTTGGTCGTCGTGTAATTCGTCTCCGGTGCATTGAAATAACAATGATCCGAACAGGTTAAACCATTCCAGAATGTGGCATGACCTGCGGCGTCACTCCAGCCCTGTACCTCAAACAGAATTACGCCCTTTTTGTTGGCTAATTGTTGAACGGGTAAGGAAGGAAAACTCACGACCATGTCAGGTTTACCCCACTGACGCGTCAACCAGGCAATAACATCCTTTACCCGATAGAAGTACCATTTATTATCAGCACCGGATACCGTGAGATTTGCAATACGCGGGACGGGATGCCCGGTATAGTTCAGAACATAACTCATGCGTACGGCACAACTATTTGACCACCCACCCTGATCTTGCGGTATTTCGAAGTTGTGCTTAACCTTGCCGCCGATAATTTGCTTAACTTTGCCGATAGAATCATTTGCATCGTAAATACGTGTTGCCGCCGCCCAGGCAGCAACAAACGAAGGTCTCGCGGTCATATTTCCTCTCACATTTCCATGCTATAAAGCAGGCGCCGGGTAAGGCCTCCCGGCGGCAATCATCATCACGCATCTTTCGTCTTCAGTGACGGAAGTTTAGAAACCAGACGCAGAGAAACGGTCAGACCTTCCAGCTGGTAGTGTGGACGCAGGAAGAATTTCGCGGCGTAATAGCCCGGGTTATCTTCAATTTCCTGCACCTGCACTTCGGCAGCCGCCAGCGGTTTACGGGACTTGGTCTCCTGTGAGGAGTTAGCCGGGTCGCCGTCCACATAGTTCATCACCCAGTCGTTCAGCCAGCGTTCCATCTCTTCACGTTCACGGAAGGAGCCAATTTTGTCGCGCACGATGCACTTCAGGTAGTGGGCAAAGCGGCAGCAGGCGAACAGGTACGGCAGACGGGATGCCAGACGCGCGTTAGCGGTCGCATCCGGGTCGTGGTACTCAGCCGGTTTCTGCAGAGACTGCGCGCCGATGAAGGCGGCAAAGTCAGAGTTTTTGCGATGAACCAGCGGCATAAAGCCGTTCTTCGCCAGCTCGGCTTCACGACGATCGCTGATGGCGATCTCGGTCGGGCATTTCATGTCCACGCCGCCGTCGTCGCTCGGGAAGGTGTGACATGGCAGGTTTTCAACCGCCCCGCCGGACTCCACGCCGCGGATTGAAGTGCACCAGCCGTACTCTTTAAAGGAGCGGTTGATGTTGGCAGCCATGGCATACGCGGCGTTCGCCCAGGAGTAGCTGTTGTGGTTCGCGCCATCGGTCTGCTCTTCGAAATCGAAGCTGTCGACCGGGTTAGTGCGAATACCGTACGGCAGGCGCGACAGGAAGCGCGGCATCACCAGGCCAAGGTAGCGTGCATCTTCGGATTCACGCAGTGAACGCCACGCGGCATACTCGGTGTTCTGGAAGATTTTGGTCAGGTCGCGCGGGTTCGCGAGTTCCTGCCAGGACTCCATCTGCATTACGCCCGGTGCGGTACCGGTGATAAACGGACAGTGGGCCGCCGAGCCGATACGCGCCATCTCGCCCAGCAGTTCAACGTCCTGCGGACTGTGGTCGAAGTAGTAGTCGCCGACGATGCAGCCAAACGGCTCGCCACCAAACTGACCGTACTCCTGCTCGTAGATTTTCTTGAAGATTGGGCTCTGGTCCCAGCCCACGCCCTTAAAGCGTTTCAGGGTACGACCCAGCTCCTGCTTGGAGATGCTCATAAAGCGGATCTTCAGCATCTCGTCGGTTTCAGTGTTGTTCACCAGGTAGCTCAGACCGCGCCAGGCGCTCTCCAGCTTCTGGAACTCTTCATGGTGAATAATCTGGTTCACCTGCTGAGACAGCTGCTCGTCGATACCGGCAATCAGGTTCTGAATGGTGCGGTAGGTGTCACTGGAGAAGGTAACGGTATTTTCCAGCGCCTGCTGCGCCAGCGTTTTTACCGCACTTTCCACCGCGGAGCGCGCCTGATCGGTTTTCGGGCGGAACTCTTTGTTCAGCAGCGCGCTGAATTCATCCTGGCTGAACGCCTGACCACTCTGCTGCTCGTGTTGTTGAGTCTGGTTGCTCATCGATTATTCCTCGCTACCTTTCGCGCTTTCGTCATTTTTCGGCAACTGGCTCAGAGATTTGAGCAGCGTCGGATCCTGCAGAATTTTAGCGATCAGCTCTTCCGCGCCGTTTTTGCCATCCATATAGGTCAGCAGGTTGGAGAGCTGAGTACGTGCTTCCAGCAGCTTGTTCAACGGCTCAACCTTGCGGGCTACCGCGTCCGGCAGGAAGTCGTCCATGCTGTCGAAGGTCAGATCAACGTTGAGCTTACCTTCGCCGGTCAGCGTGTTATCCACCTGGAACGCCACGCGAGGTTTCAGCGCTTTCATGCGCTCGTCAAAGTTATCAATGTCGATTTCGAGGAATTTACGCTCGTCGACTGCCGGCAGGTTTTCCACCGGTTTACCGACCAGATCGGCCATGACGCCCATCACAAACGGCAGCTGAATTTTACGTTCTGCACCGTAGATCTCTACGTCGTACTCGATCTGCACGCGGGGGGCACGGTTACGTGCGATAAATTTCTGCCCACTGTTACTCATTGCCATGATGTTCTCCATCAAAGATGCGCGGTGAAGGTGAAACGGCAGGCTCCATGCCTGTCGTCATAATGCCAGGACGCGTTATTCGCGGCGTCCAAAGATGTTTTCCAGTTGGTTAACGCCGTCTGGCGCCAGGTCGCGAATAATGTCCATAAAGTTAAGTTCTGACAGCCGCTGCACCCGTTCAATCATCAACGGTGCGGGGTGGCTCGGTTCGTACTGCGCAAAATACTGTTTGGCTTTCTCCAGCATCAGCTGTGCATCGGCGCGGCTGGTGACCTGCACGCTGCGCCAGTCTGTAACCTGCTGAACGGGTTGTGCGACCGCCGGTTGAGGTTCAGCGCTGAGCTCAGCCTGTGCCTCCCGGTTGGGCAGCAGCTTGCTGATGTCGGTCACCTGACAGGCGCTGGCGACCAGCCCGACGGTTTTCAGCAGCTGTTCCATCTCCGGAACGCCGCTTTCACCAAGATGGCCGGTGAGCAACTCACGAATGGCCAGCAGCCGTTCGTTAATCACTATCACCGCCGACGTGCCCGGCTGATCGCCGCGGGCCAGCTCGTCAATCAGTCTTGGACGGCCACCGGGGTAATCCGGACATTCGGTTTTACTGCCATCCAGCAGTGCCTGAGCGTCGCGAAGTGAAATTTCATCGCCATTTGATCGCAGCAGCGAGGCGTTACGCACGGCGACGGTCAGGTCAGACTTATCACTCAGCCCGGCCAGGGCGTTAATGCGGTAAAACGGGTCGGTTTCGCCATACTCTTCCAGCAGCGGATAGAGCGGCTCCCAGTAACGCGTGATCGCCTCCTGCACCAGTAACAGCCCGTCGGCGTAGCCCGCAAGGCCGCGGCGACGTGTCCATGCATGCGTTAACGCCAGCATGACGCGCAGATCTTTGGTGCGGCTCAGCAGGCTGGTGGCGAATTTTTCCACCGTATTCCAGTCAGCAGGTTCTGCCGGAATGATGGTGTCGCCAAACTGCTGCTCTGCTTTGCCCTGGCTGGCCTGATTCATGAGCTGGAAATCAGCGTCATACTCCAGGTTTTCGCCACAGGGCTTGTCGGGGCTTATTGGCGCGAGAAATTCTTCGATATTCATAAGATCCCTGCTTATTCAAACATGGGCGGATAGAGACCGTGACGGCCCGGGCGGGCGCCACCTGCCGGGTCGAACAGCAGCGTAAAGAGCTGCCCGGTGAAGTTCCCGCTGTGAACATGGGTGTAGAGCGGGTAGCCGTCGCAGCGGTTGGTCCACCAGTAGCTGGTCTGGCGAAGCGGGTCAAAGCACTCTGCTGCCTGAGGCCAGCCCAGCGTGCTCTGGCCGTCTTCGTCATAACCAATCACGTCGAGAATATCTGAGCGCTTTTGCGGCTCGACGGGCTGCGGTGCCGGAATGGACATCAGCATGTCATCGAGCTGTGAGGCAGAAAAACTGTTACGTACCGCATGCAGGCCCAGGCGGCCAATCTGCTGATACCAGCTTTCAGCCTGACTGAGCAGGCGTGACGACCAGTCCGCGGGGGCAAAGCTGAGCTGAATGCAGACCGGATATTGTCGACCAACGCTGTCACGTCCCGGCAGCAGGCAGCCCATCTGAATCATCTGGCTGCCCAGCATCGGCGGTACGACAAAATTCCAGACCGGCGCTTTGTTAAACGGGCGCTCACCGCTGCGCTGCTCTTCCTGCTGCCAGGCCAGCAGGCCGACCTGGAACCAGTGTGACCACTGGCGTTGCAGGGTGTCAGGAAAGCGACGCTGCAAAAAATCTCCGGCGCTGGGCAGTTTGCCATACCAGCTGTAGCGGTTCATCGCAGGGGTATTCGTCATACGGCTGTCCTTGCGGTTATGGGCATGAGAAACGGGGAAGCTGGAACGGGTTACGAATACTGTTTGGCGCAAATTCCAGCGTAACCTGATGTCCGTCTACGTTGAAGGTCGCCTGGCGACTCAGACTTCCCGCCCCCGGGCTGGTACGCGCTTTATCGAAAAAGCGGTTCAGCGCCCAGGAACCGTTCGTCACCAGCGTAGCCGTGCTGCCATTAGCCAGACCCAGCTGCATACGCACCTGGTTGGTCCCGCCCGGCCCCGGCCAGTTCATGATCTGCACAGCCTGTGGACCATGGCTGTAGCGCAGCAGTTGACCGTCAACATCCAGCGTCAGGTTAAGGATCGTGTTATCCATTCTGACGGTGCGCACCGTCACTTTGTAAGATGGCGTGGTGGCACCGTTAGCAAAGAAAGCATCGCGAATGGACTGCGCCTGCTGGAACGGTCTCAGGAGCCCTTCACTTCCCGGCAGCGTTTTTCCATCAATGCCCGGCATAAAGCGCCAGTTCGCCTGCGTGGTATCGACTTTATTGGTCAGGTTGTCACGAAAGAAGGTGTCCATCAGCCCGGTGCCTGGCGCAAACATGCGCGCGAGATCGTCCGGCGTGACCTCCGTACTGGCGCTGCGCACCAGCGGGTAACGGCCAGCGATTGCCTGACGGCAGAAACCGCCGACTTCGACGTTAATCCGCTTACGCACGTTTTCGAGGTCGCGACGCTGGGTATCACTGCTGGCCCCCACCGCCATATTGCTGAACATGGTTTGCAGACCGCCCGGCAGACGACCGGCACTGGCCTGCAGACGGCTAATCGCCTCGCCTCCCGGAGCAGGCATGCCGCTGTTGGCCGCGTCCTGAACGGCAGTCAGGTAGCGGTAAAGTTCATCGACCTGCTTGAGAAAATCATCAAAGACGATGGTCTTCCCGCCCTTCTCCAGCGGCTGCGCCAGCTCAATCATTGGAGCATAGTGATCGGTTACCAGCTGTTCAGGTGCCTGAGTGACCACCGCGGCCTGCGTCGGGGCATTGTCATTATTACTGAATAACGCTTCGAGCGTGCGGGTGGCACGGTTGCTTTGCGCTTGCGCTTTACCGGCATCGTCCGGGGCTGGCGCATTACGTGAAAGCGTCAGGACCTGGCTCAGGTTCAGCACCAGACGGCGCAGCGGCGAGTTTGCCCCGGAGAGCAGACGCGCGGTATTGATGCGCTGGGAGAGATCGGCGCTGTTATTAAGCTGAATGTCGGCGAGGAAGCGATCCCAGTTGGCGATAAAGTCGCGCATGTAGAGCTGGCGCACGGCGTTATCGATCTGCTGTTTATCTTCCTGGGCTGAGGTCGCCCCCAGCACCCACGCATCGTCTTCATGCAGGGCAGTGGTGACGCTGTCAATCTGGCCGTTGAAGCTTTTCCAGTAACCGTCCGGGGTATAAAGACCCGGTACGCCTTCACTCACCGGCTTGCCGCTTTTGCGTGAAAACACCAGCTCGCTCTGCGGACCGCCCAGGTCGGAGAGCGACACCGGTTTCAGGTTTTCATCATGCTCCAGCAGACGCTTCAGACGACCATACACCCGGGTGGAAAGCGGCTGCTGGTTGATTAGCGCCCTTTCGCGCGCGACCAGGGATTCATCCTGCGCGTACGGCGAGGCCTGAATTTTCGGTTCAAGCAGCTGAGTCAGGTGCCACTCAAGCTGCTGAAGCTGCGCCTGAGTCACGTTCTGCGGCAGGTTGCGCTGCAGATTGAGCATTACCCAGGAGTGCAGGAATTTGCCGTCATAGTGCTTCGGCTGATAGAGCATCTGGTAGGCCTTCAGCGCTTCATAGCTGTATTCCACATCGCTGCCGTTATCGTTGCGCAGCCAGGTGGTGATATGCATCGCCACGGCAGGGAGCAGCATCTGGTCCAGCGCTTTCTGGTACAGAGACTGCGATGCATCGCTGACGTCATCCCCACGATAGAGCCCCATACGGCGTGAGACTGGCGGATCGTTAACATCAAACGCGTCACTTTTCGGCAGATCGACCAGGCCATTCAGCAAGGGCAGAAGGTCAAACAGATCGCGCTGAGGCTGATTCTGCAGCGCCTTGCTCTGCTGATCCAGCAGCGGCACCTTTGCGTCCACCTCTTCCAGATAAGCCTTGTTCCTGGCATAGCTGGTCAGCCACAGTCCACCGAGGATCACCAGCAGGGCCAGCAGCGCCGCATAGCCAGACCAAATGACGGCGCGGTTACGCAGTTCCCACCAGCGGTTTTCCCCGGCGATGCCGGCTTCCTGGAAAATGACGTTTTGCAGCAGGTTCTTGATGAAGAAGCTCTGCCCTTTCGCCCCCGGAATCGGAGCCTCTTTGCTTACGGAATCCCAGCGATTTCCCTCTTCACCTTCCGGCAAGGAGAGCGCACGGTTAAGTTCGCCCATCACCCGGTCAAACGGCATGCCTTCCTGGGTACCACTGGCGAAATAGATCCCGCGCGGGGAGAATTCGGTTTCAAAGTTAGAGCGGGCAAAGACCGTGCTCAGGTAGTCAGCCAGCAGCGGACGCAGTGCGGCAAACTCCTGCGGGAAGAGATACGCTTCCGCGCGCGCTTTTGCGTCATGCTCCTGCAGCAGGGTTTCCGGCAGTCCGGCATCCAGGCGCTGCTGTAAGAGGGAAAATTCCTGCTGGAAGTTACCCATCAGGTCGTAATCAGCGTGTTTGGTTTGCTCCCACGGCAGCGTGAAGCCCCAGATCTGGTCGCGCTGCGCTTTGTCGTAATCGGCAAACCAGGCACGGAAGCCTTTAAGCAGGTCAGCTTTGGTCACCATGACATACACCGGGAAGCGAATACCCAGTTGCTCATGCAGCTCAGAGAGACGCTGGCGCAGGTTGACCGCCTGCTGGCGTGACGCTTCAGGCGAGAGCGTCAGCAGATCAGAAATGCTGATGGTAATAATCACACCGTTGATCGGCTGGCGACGGCGATACTTACGCAGTAACCCCATAAACTCAAGCCATTCACCGGCGTCCTGAACCTGTTCGCTCTCCTGGGTGGTATAGCGACCCGCGGTGTCCAGCAGTACGGCTTCGTTGGTGAACCACCAGTCGCAGTTACGCGTGCCGCCGATCCCGCGCAGCGCGGTCTTACCGAAGCGGTCGGCCAGCGGGAATTGCAGTCCGGAGTTGACCAGCGCCGTGGTTTTACCGCTGCCCGGCGCGCCGATGATGACGTACCACGGCAGTTGATACAGATATTGCGTGCTAAAGCGCTGCGTCCACTGGGCACCCTGTCCCGCTTTGCTGAAGTGCGCTTTTTTCAGCATCTGTGCGGCTTCGTCAAAACGGCTGGCGAGGATCTGCTCCTCGTTGTTCAGTCGCTTCTGCGGATCCGCTGCTTCCGGGCTGGTGGTGTTCTCATTGAGTTTGTCCATCAGCTTGCGGTTCAGCCAGGCATTGTACAGCCGCGGCAGAATGTGGCCCTGCGCCCAGAGCAGATAAACCACTGCAATACTGATGATGCGGTTCTGTTCAGATTCGAGCGGTCGGGTGTCCACGATTGACAACAATGGGCCAATCATCCAGATAACCGCCGCAAGCGCAGTGACGCCCAGGAAGCTCCACAGAATGCGATTGGTCAAAATGGAAAGAAGAGTAGTCAGCATCCTTAGTTTCCTTGCGGCAATCCGTTCAGCTCAGCCTGGGTATTTTCAGGCGACACCAGCAGAGTAATTTCCACCCGGCGGTTACGGGCACGGTTTTCCGGCGTATTGTTAGGTGCCACTGGATTAATCTCGCCGCGGCCTTCCGCTTTCACACGTTCAGGTTGAGAGAGGCTTCCCTGCAGCATTTTCTGAACTGACCGGGCACGTTCCAGCGACAGTTCATAGTTAGAGGCAAAGCGCGCACTGCGAATTGGCACGTTGTCGCTGTAGCCCACCACCAGAATTTTACCGCTGACGTTATTCATGGCCTGTGCAATACGGTTTATCACCGGCTCATAACGGTCACGTACCACGGTTGAGGCGGAAGCAAACAGGCCGTCCCCTTTCAGGATCACCACGCTACGGTCCGCTTCATCTTTTACCGCAACCAGACCGGCTTCAATTTCCGGCTTCAGGAAACCACGCAGGTTCAGCACCGCAGGCAGCTGGCGGGCAGGTTGCTGGATAGTCGTTTCGGGAAGCTGTGACTGATAAATTTTTGCTAATACCGGGTTGGTGCTATCGCCAAGCCGCCAGTTAAGCACGATATAGAACAGGCAGGCGATAAACCCGGCCAGCGCCACGCAGGCCCACAGAGGTACCATGGGTCGCCATAGCTTGCGCAGTACCGGACGATCTTCCGGATGCGGAGAGAGCTGTGGCGGGTAACTGCCACGCACGCCGCGAATCATCTGCCACAGCCGTTGCTTGATGGTTTCAAGCTGGGTGCGGCCATTATCCAGCACCCGATAGCGTCCCTCGAAGCCGAGCAGCAGGCAGTAGTTGATCATCTCCAGTAGCAGAATATGTTCGCGCGGGTTTTGCGACAGACGCGCCAGCAGCTGGAAGAACTTTTCGCCGCCCCAGGTTTCGTTATGAAACGTCACCAGCAGACCATTGCTGGACCAGACGCCGCTGCTGCCCCAGGGGGTGAGCGCGGCGGCCTCATCAAGTGCCGTACACAGGCAGTAACGTGCCCCGACGATCACCTCATAGGCCAGACCGGCCTGCTGACAGCGCACTTCGAACCGGCGGATCTCATCGATCAGGCGCTGGCGCAACGCCACCTGATCGTCATGTGATACCGAATGACGGATTTGCGGAATCGCATTGAGCAGCGGATTGGCGGCCGCCACCAGCTGATTGTTGCTACTGGCTCCGGTAAACGCGGCATCACTGCCGGTATCCTGTCGTTCCTGCATATTAAGCGCTCGCTTTATTATTCAGTCGGGCTACGGATGGCCCAAAACTCCATATCAAGTCCCGGGAACTCGCCTGCGAGATGCAGGGCGAAAGCGCCGGACTTATCCATCTCGTGCCACAGCTCGCTCCCCTTCTCCAGTTCGAAGTAGCTGTAGCCTGCATGCCAGGGGATCTGCGGCGGTGCGACCGGCATGGCGCGCAGCATAATGCCAGGCAGTTGCAGCTGAACCAGATCGCGAATTTTCGAGACTGGCGCCACTTTCATCTGGGCAGGGAAATGGGTTTGCAGGTGTTCGCCCGGCACGTTGGCTTTGACCGCCAGCACGAAACCGAACTCACGCACCATGCTGGTTTCCGGCACGGTCGCGATGTTCAGACCGTGGGAACGCTCGTTAAGCGGCAGCTGAATGGCATGGTCTTCCATCACCAGAGACAGCCCCTGACGCAGCAGCATCATCAGTTTGCTGAAGCAACCCGCGAGGTCGTCGTGATCGTAAATTGGCAGCACGCTTTCAGCGGTACGCTGAGACGCCCAGGTGGCGAGCTCGGTCGCAAACGGCAGCCAGCTGCGCCAGAGCGTTTCCGGATGCAGCAGCGGAAGCGTTTTTAAATGCGAAACCTCTCCCAGATGGCGGTTCACCAGTGAGAGCAGCGTGAATTCAATCAGTTCCGAGGTATTAAAGCGGCCAGGCTGGCGCAGACGACCGCCAATTTGCTGGCTGCGCTGCACCAGTAAGCCGTGCAGATCGTTAATCATGCTGTAGATCTGCGGGCTGTTATTGGCATTCAGCATCGGCGGAATGTAGCTGCTATCGAGACGCACGTGGTTATCGTTGCGTTTCTCGGTCACAAACGCCACACCGATAGCGGTCCACTCTGCCGTTACATCTTTTTCCAGCATCAGGGTCAGACGCAGGCGGCCAAACTGTACGGTGGCATCGCCTACCGACATGGCGTTGTCGTCTTCCACCTCTTGCTCAAAGGCGATGAAGCGCGCCAGCGAGGCCGGCTCTTCACTGAAGATCACCTCTTCTCTCTCTCCACGGCGAACCGGCAGTGCGAGCACCACCTTTTCATTGGTGAGATTGTCAGGGATTTTCAGCGGCACCGGACCATTGCGGCCGTTGCGCACCTGGAAAAAGGTTCCGTCAGGCAGCAGTCCACTGCAGTAGCTCAGGGCAATGCATCCCTGGCGCAGCATCGCTTCGTCCAGCTCAACGTCGAGAAAGCCCCAAAGGTATGAACGCTGCAGCGCACCCCATTCACGAACGTGGTTGAGCAGATAGCTTTCAGTCCGCTGAAAATGGTGTGGGCGCAGGAACATGCCTTCGGTCCAGACGACCTTTTCTGCTTTCGTCATGATGATGTAATTCCTGTTATGAAGCACGTTACTGGCTGATGACCCGGATGCCATTCACGTCGAGAAAAACGTTGGCCTGGAGTTCATCCGCTGACCATTTCCAGAACTGGTAGATATGGTTTTCGCCTGGCACAGGCAGAGGGAGTGAAACGCGCCATTTTTTGCCATCCAGCATCTGATATTCCGCCATCACACCAATGTAGCGGGCGTCGGGAGAGCTCTGTCCACTCAGGGTTTTCGAGAGCTGACCCGGCATCAGGAAGAAAACATCGCTGTTCAGCAGATTCGCGCCAAGCGTGGCTGACGCGTTGTTCTGCAGGGAATAGAAGTCGCTGGACATGAAATCCGCATCGGATTTCAGCAACAGCACTCTGACTTTTAGCGGCGCAGATTCATTGATTTGTGGATGAGCCTGAAACTGCAGATTGTAGCGGGAAGGGTCGCTGTGTGAAGACGACGTACAACCACTGACAAGGGCGAAAATCGCCGCGTAAAAGACGGACCACAACCAATGAAAATTTTTATTATTCATAAAAATACGCTCAGGGACGCGGTTTAGTTCAGGATCCAGGTACCGTTAGCGCTGTCTTTGCAGGCTTTGCTGTTACCGTCCACATCAACACAGGTTGCCTTCTTACGCACTTTCGCACGCTGGGCCTGCTTACGGACGGTCGCTTCGTACTGATCGGCTTTGATCACTGCACGCATCGGGACGTAGCCAATCAGTTGATCATTTCCCTCATCGGCAAGCGCCATCCAGTAGTGCTCAACCTGACCCAGGACCACATACGTTTTACCGGTTTCCAGGGTACGGATAACCTTTCCGCCGAAGTCAGGACGGCTCATCAGCGAGGCCGGATACATGGCACGATACGGCTCATTGAGCTGAGTAAACTCTGCTGGAGGTAAAACAGCATGACGGTGAGTTAACGTGACGCCATTGACCTGGCTGGTCACGATCGTGTCGTCGTTGATCACAGGTTTCTGCGGCGCTTTACAGCCCGCCACCGCCATTACAAACAGAAGTGAAAACAGTACGCGCATTTTCATATGCTTTTCCGTAGCGATATTTCGATGATGGAGATAAAGGGGATGAAGTTTGACTTAGGTGCTATTGTTAAAATAGTCAGTATATTTTCGGGGCGTTACTATTTAAGGGCATAGCTACCGCACGAGCCCTTCAGAATAAGGCCCAGCGTCTTCCTGACATATTTTGACAAACGGTAAGCAAGTTTACATGAGCTTGCCACCAATTCAATATTTACCGCTTCATAACTGATGGTTAATGAAGCACTCGAGACATTATAGGATTAATCTGAGAAAAAAATACGATTTAGCTAAAATCGTCTATTCCCCTCAAGCCAAAATCACATATCCATCTGATTTAAAATGAAATTCCACAAAAGAGAATCACTTTCATTAACGCAATAACCCTATTACTGCTACTACCATAATTAGTAGAATCTGGCTTTATGCGGGGCGAAGAAAATATATCCAATATGAATTATTTGTTGCATTATCGAGATAACTTTCAATTTCAGCCAGACCTGTCTCAATATATGAAATTGTTTCAGGGAAACTGAGAAAAGTTAATTTTACACCTCAAAATAAGTTTGTCTTTTAATCTCCCTTTCGGATTTAATCTGGTAATTTTCCGCTATTAACAATTAAGCACAGCTACATATTCCTGGTTAAAGCGACGATTAATTTGCACCGATTCCTCCTGCCTGCAGGGGTCTTCGTCGCCCTGCCCTTCAGCCACCTTCATCTGAAATTTAACGCTGACTTCATCATCGCTTCGCTTTCGCCATAGCGCAGAGTGAACAGGTGATAGATAAGATTTATTATAAAAATGATAAAATTTCGTTATAATTTCTTTAAATGTTTACGCCGATTAGCTTGTAAACCACTGTAAAATATAGCCATTCAATTCAATGCATTTAACTTTGCTCTGGCCTCTGGTAACAGACGCCATCATTGTTTTCGCTTATTGGCAAACCCGGTGGTTTATGGGCGCAGGTGATGTCATGACCGCACAAGTCAGGAGTTGGTATGAATAAGAAAAGACGCTCAGTTCCCGGTATCAGGCACTATGACGGCCCAGCCGGTGGCTGGGGGGCGTTAAAGGCGACGGCCATTGCGGTACGTACCCAAATGGATACGCTGGATGCCCCCGCAACTCTGCTGCGCACAAACCAGCCTGACGGTTTTGACTGCCCTGGCTGTGCGTGGCCCGATAAAGAACACAAATCCACGTTCCAGTTCTGTGAGAACGGGGCGAAAGCCGTCACCTGGGAAGCCACCAATAAACGCGTCACCACGGATTTTCTCGCCAAAAACAGCGTGTCCTCGCTGCTGGCTAAATCTGACTTTGAGCTGGAAGGTTACGGTCGTCTCACCCATCCTCTACGCTATGACCGGGCAAGTGATACCTTCCAGCCAGTGGAATGGGACGACGCTTTCCAGCGTATCGGTGAGGTGCTGCGCGGTCTTGAGCCTGACCAGGTCGAATTTTATACCTCCGGCAGAGCCTCGAACGAAGCAGCGTATCTGTTCCAGCTGTTCGCCCGCGAGTACGGTACCAATAACTTCCCCGACTGCTCGAATATGTGCCATGAAGCCACCAGCGTCGGTTTACCCCGTTCCATTGGTATCGGGAAAGGGACCGTCTCACTTGATGACTTCGATAAAACGGAGCTGGTTATCTCCATTGGTCATAACCCTGGGACCAACCATCCGCGGATGATGGGCACGCTGCATGAGCTGGCTCGCCGCAACGTACCGATTATCGTTTTTAATCCCCTGCGCGAGCGCGCGCTGGAACGTTTCGCGGATCCGCAAAGCGTTATTGAGATGGCAACCTACAGCTCTACCGATATCGCCTCCACCTATTTCCAGGTGAAAGCCGGGGGCGATGCCGCTGCGTTAAAAGGGATCGCAA
This sequence comes from Enterobacter sp. BNK-18, assembly GCF_047456135.1. Taxonomy (NCBI): domain Bacteria; kingdom Pseudomonadati; phylum Pseudomonadota; class Gammaproteobacteria; order Enterobacterales; family Enterobacteriaceae; genus Enterobacter; species Enterobacter sp. BNK-18. The sequence goes on from NZ_CP179899.1 coordinate 1,867,713, forward strand.
AACACCTGCTGGAGATGGAGAACGAACGCGGAAACGTGCTCGATCGCGCCTTTATTGCTGAACACACCCAGGGCGTTGAGGCGTTTACTGCGGATATTGCGCAAACCGACTGGGAGGCCATTGAGCGTGAGTCCGGGTTGAGCCGGGCAGCGCTCAAATCCGTGGCCGAGGCCTACGCAAAATCGAATGCCACCATCATCACCTACGGGATGGGCATCACCCAGCATAATAAAGGCACCGCGAATGTCCGCCTGATCGCTGATCTGTTGCTGCTGCGCGGTAACATTGGCAAACCCGGCGCGGGGATATGCCCTCTGCGCGGCCACTCGAACGTTCAGGGTAACCGCACCGTGGGTATAAGCGAGAAACCGACACCGGCATTTCTCAACCGCCTGAAGGAGGTATTCGGTTTTGAGCCCCCTGCCCACCACGGCCATGATGCGGTGCAGGCAACGCAGGCCATGATCGACGGACGTGCAAAAGCGCTGATCTGTCTGGGGGGAAATTTTGCGGTGGCGATGCCCGATCACGAGAACGGTTTTCCGGCAATGAATACGCTGGATTTGAGCGTGCACATCGGTACCAAGCTCAACCGCACCCATTTGCTGGTGGGGAAAGAGACCTTTATTTTACCGTGCCTCGGTCGTACCGAGCTGGATGTCCAGGCCACCGGACGCCAGTCCATTACCGTGGAAGACTCGATGTCGATGGTGCATGCCTCTTCCGGCAAGCTGAAACCCGCCTCTCCGCGCCTGCGCGCTGAGCCGGCCATTGTCGCCGGAATGGCGCAAGCCACCCTGCGGGAGACCCGCGTGGACTGGATGACGCTGGTTGAGAATTATGACCGTATCCGCAACCTGATTGAGCAGACCATTCCGGGCTTCGAGAATTACAATGAACGGATCCGCATTCCCGGTGGTTTTCGCATGCCGCTGCCGCCCACAGAACGTATCTGGCCAACGGCGACGGGCAAAGCGATGTTTTCGGTTTTCGACGGCGTCAATGAGAACGCCAGTGGTGAAGGCGATAATGTGCTGCGCCTGATCACGCTGCGCAGCCACGACCAGTACAACACCACCATTTACGCCCTTGATGACCGCTACCGCGGCGTCTTTGGCCGTCGCGATGTGCTGTTTATGAATGAAGACGATATGGCGCAGTCAGGCCTGGAGCATGGCGATCGCGTGGATATCGAAACCGCCCTGCCGGGGAGCGTTCAGCGTCTGGAAGACATTACCGTTGTGGCCTACAGCATTGCGCCGGGTTCCGTCGGAGCTTACTACCCGGAGGCCAACGTACTGGTTCCGCTTGATTATCTGGATAAGGACAGCGGTACGCCGTCTTATAAATCGGTTCCGGTCCGCCTCATCCTGCGTTCGAAAGAGATCCGCATGCTGTAAGGCTTTCAACGCAGAGAAATACGATGGATATAAAACAGTTAAAGTACTTAATCGCACTCGATCAGACCCGGCATTTTGGTAAAGCAGCCTCGCAGTGCAACATCACCCAGCCGACCCTCTCCATGCGTATTCGCAGCCTGGAAGAGGAGCTGGGGCTGGTGCTGATTACTCGCGGGCAACGTTTTGAAGGCTTTACGCCCGAAGGTGAACGCATTCTGGCATGGGCGCGCGCGGTACTGGCCGCTCACGACGGCCTGCAGGCCGAAGCCTCGCTGTGCAAAGGGCAAGTGGTGGGTGAATTGCGTCTGGGAATGGTGCCGCTGGCCAGCGTGGATCCGATGATCTTCATCCGCCAGCTGACGCAAAAATACCCGGAGCTGACCTACAGCCTCTACTCAATGTCCTCGCAACAAATTGCCGACGGCGTCAGCCGGAATCAGCTTGAACTGGGGATTTGCTACCTGAACAGCATCGACACCCGTCCGTTTGACATTATCCAGCTGCCAAAAACCGAAATGGGTTTGCTGCACGATATCCGCCATTTCCAGCTGGATCAGGAGACGCTGACCTGGCAGGAACTGATGGCATTTCCGCTGGGGTTTCTGACCAAGGGGATGCATTATCGCGAGCATATGGAGGTGAGCTTTAAATCTGCCGGCATTAATCCCGAGTCTGTCTTCGAAAGCGATTCCACTTTCCAGATCATTCAGGCGGTACAAAGCGGCGTCTGCTGTGCCGTGATGCCGCTGAACAACGGGCTGGAGAACCTGAACAGCCACTTCCGGATAACCCCCATAACCGACTCGAACATCGAAGCCCCGATCGGCCTGATCATGCGTCGACAGGCTCCCGTCTCCTCACTGGCACTGCGCTGTTTCACCGACGCGCAGGCGCTTTATCTTGCGGAGAACAACGGCATTGAGTGAGGTCATGTGATAACGCGTCAGTCGAGCAATACCGAATAAGACTGACGCGTCACCACACTGAACCCGCCGATCAGCACCGCCTTGCAAACGTCCCGGTATTGCGGGGCATTCACCAGCGTGTTCAGCGCATCACGGAGAGCGTTAAGCGTTTCAGGGGATGTGTTGTGCGCGGTAATCAGCGGTAACCCGGGTGTCAGGGGAGTACTGTCGATCGCCGCCAGCCCGTCGAGCAACGCCGGTTCATGACGCTGCAGTAGCGCGTACGTCACGCAGTCGATAGCGGCGATATCGCCCTTACCCTCTTTTAGATCAATCAGCGACTGGCGATGGCTGCCGCTAAAGGTCGTCCGGGCAAAATAATGGCCATCGGGTGCAAGTGGCGCCACTTTTTTTCGCAGGGCGTGATAACCGGACTGCGAATCCGCAGAATTGCATACCGCCCATCGGCCGCGAAAATCAGCCAGTGTCCGGGTGCGCTTCTGGGCGCGCGTCACCAGAAGGCTACGGTAATAAAACGCTTCGCAGCCCGGCGCCTGGTAGTGAAAACAGCCCACGACCTGTACGTCCGGCAATTGCGTCATCAGCGGGTAGCCGCAGGTCTGGCTGAGGACAAGCCCGGGCTGCTGCCAGTGGGCCAGCAGAGAATCATCGGGTACGCCCTCGCTCACCGGCACGCCGCGTTCGGCAAGCAGGTGCTGTACCGCTCGCCAGAGGGCATCGGTGTCGGCGCGATTGATGGCATACATCGGAAACGCCAGCGGGTTACTCATGACTTCCCTCGTGTTGACGCCCAGGGTGAGCGGTGACGTTGACCGCCCGCCCCCAAAACTGTCGCATCCATTCACTATAACCCCTGACCACAAAACCATGGTTACGCTTCTGGTACGCCGCCCGGTTTTGCAGATAGACGCTTTTTAGCCCATACCACGGAACACCCGGTAAATCGTGATGGACTGAATGGTAGTTAAGATTTAAAAACAGCACCCGCCAGAACAGCCCTGCTTCGTTGATGACAGAACGCGCCAGCGGATCATCCGCCGCGCGATGTTCATAAAAGGAGCGCACTTTAGTCAGCGCCAGCGCCGGATAACTTACCGCCAGCACAAACCAGACGGGCGAGAAACCGTTGTGCATCATCCAGGCAAACAGCGCTGCCAGCAGCAGCGCGTGGACGAGCCACATTGCCATTGCGCGCAGGTGAAAATGGCGAAACGCCGTCACGGCGCTGGCCAGCGTCTGCAGGATATCCAGCAGCGGTGCCAGCAACAGCCGGCCGCAGAAGGTATTTCGTGCATGGATCACGCGCTTGTGCCAGGGCGAAAAGCGTGCCCAGCTCTCCTCGGTAAAATAGTACGACTCCGGGTCATCCACCGGGATCGTCAGGCTATCGTGGCGGTGATGGGCAAGATGAGAGTCCCGGTACAGACCATACGGATACCACACCGCCAGCGGAAGCGTGCCAAACAGCGCGTTAAGCCAGGCAAACCGCGTGGGATGGCCGTGGATCAGTTCATGCTGGAGTGACATATACCAGGCGGTAAATCCGATGAGCAGCAGCGTGGCGGGCAGCAATCCCAGCGTTTTCCAGTACGCCAGCGTGGCAAACCAGCCACTGTAAAGGGTGATGATGACGATCCACGTGGGCAGTTCGCTTCGCCACAAAAACCCCGAGGCGAGGTGGTGAATTTGATCGCGTTGTTGCTGATGTAAATAGAGGGAGCTTCGTTTACCCATGCCTTCAGACGCCGTTTCGCCAGAGAGAATGCCCTGACGATCGGGGAAAACGCCTGAAATAACAAAGAACTTATATCGCTTTGCTTTGCCAGAAACGCGGGCAGCGCGAGATCTCCCTCTCGTTCGCAGCTTGACTTATTTTGCAATAAAGGTACTTTTCAGGACATGAAGAAGATCCTGATTATCGTCCCTGACGGCGGCATGCTGTTTGAAGCCGCCGGTATCGCAGACATTCTGATGCAGGCGAACCGGCTGCATCCGGAAGGCCTAGCCCATCCCTGTTACCGCATTATCATCGCCACCACCCAGCCTCACCAGGTGATCCACGGCCAGTCCGGCCTCAATCTGCTGGCGGATTATCGCCTGCCGGAGCTGGATCCGCGTGAACCGCTTGATACGATTATTATCACCGGCCGCGGAATGAACGAGCAGGAGAGCACGGCGGTGGTGGACTGGCTGCATCTCGCTGCGCCACACGCGCGGCGGATAGCCTCCATTTGCGGCGGCGCGATGCTGCTGGCCCAGACCGGCCTGCTTGATGGACGCCGGGCGACCACCCACTGGCGGCTGCTGGAGACCCTGCAAACCCAGTACCCGGCCATCCATGTGGAAGGTGGCCCGCTGTATATTCAGGACGGTCCCATCTGGACCTCCGGTGGGGTTAGCTCCGGGTTTGATTTGACCCTGGCGCTGGTGGAAGACGATTACGGTTTTACCCTCGCTCGCGAGGTGGCGCAGGATATGGTGATGTATCTGCGCCGCCCCGGCGGGCAGCTGCAGTTCAGTCGCTATAATCTTCAGCAGCCCGGCACCTCCGGCCCGATAAGCGACCTGCAAACCTGGATCCTGGAGAACCTGACCGCTGACCTGTGCGTGGAAAATCTGGCGCAAAAAGCGGCGATGAGCCCGCGCAATTTCACCCGCGTGTTCACCCGTGAAACGGGCGCCTCTCCGGCGCGTTATGTCACCGAAGCACGCCTTGCCGCCGCCCGGCAACTGCTTGAACAGACCAGCTACCCTCTCGAACGCATTGCTGAGCAGAGCGGGTTTGGCAGCAGCATCAATTTGCGTCGCGTCTTTGAGAAACAACTCCACCTCACGCCTGGCGAGTATCGTCAGCGCTTCCACTGTCGCAAAATGGCATAATGTGATCCTTTTTTGTCGTTTACGCCATCCGGCCTGACGCCTACAGTGACTCCAGACAACAGAGATAAGGAGTGCACTATGGTTAAGGTCGGCATTAACGGTTTCGGCCGTATCGGACGTAATTTCCTGCGCGCGGCGCTGGGTAACCCGGATGTGCAGATTGTGGCAATTAACGATCTGACGGACAGCAAAACCCTCGCCCATCTGCTCAAACATGATTCCCTTCTCGGCATGCTGCCGGCTCCCGTTGAAGCCGCGGACGGGGCACTGCAGGTCGATGGCCAGCGGGTCGTCGTCTTTAGCGAACGCGATCCGGCGAATATCGCGTGGCGTGACGCCGGCGTTGACGTGGTTATTGAAGCCACTGGCTTCTTTACGGAGCGGGAAAAAGCAGCCGTGCATATCACGCACGGTGGGGCTAAGCGCGTCATCATCTCCGCCCCCGGCAAAAACGATGACCTGACGGTGGTCATGGGCGTCAACCATGAACAGTACGATCCGGCTCAGCATTACGTAGTGAGTAATGGCAGTTGTACGACCAATGGTCTGGCCCCCGCCGCTCAGGTTTTGCATCAGCAGTTCGGGATTGAACATGGCCTGATGAACACCACGCACGCCTATACCAACAGTCAGGCACTGCACGATCAGCCAGAGAAGGATCTGCGCGGTGCACGTGCGGCAGCGCTGTCGATTGTGCCTTACTCCAGCGGTGCGGCGAAAGCGCTGGGGAAAGTGATCCCCTCACTTGACGGTAAACTGACCGGGTATTCCCTGCGCGTGCCGGTTCCGGTGGTGTCGATTGTGGATTTGACGGTAACCCTGAGCCGTGACGTTACCGTCGAGGAGGTGAATGACGCCTTCCGGAAAGCCGCTGCCAGTGGCCCCCTGAAAGGCATTCTGGGTTACAGCGATGAACCGCTGGTTTCCAGTGATTATCAGGGCGACCCGCGCTCGTCAATTATCGACGGGCTCTCCACCCTCGTGATTGGCGGCAAAATGGTGAAGATCCTGGCGTGGTATGACAACGAATGGGGATTCTCAAACCGTCTGGTGGATCTGGCGGTGCTGATGGATAAGAAAGGGTTGTAACCTTCCCCCCGTTCCCACTCTGAATGGGTGTCGCTGCCCGGTAGCCTTTCGCTGACCGGGCACGCGTTCGTCACTCTGCTTTGACTTTCACGGCCATAAACACAATTACCATGGCCGTCACCAGCAGGAAACCGCTGCCCGCGAAGACGCCGCTGGCACCGTTGAGGTCGAATACCGCCCCGCCCACTGCCGCACCGGCGCTTATCGCCAGCTGGATAGAGGCCACCAGCAGACCACCCGCACTTTCGGCTTCATCCGGCACGGTGGTGGCAAGCCACGTTGACCAGCCCACCGGTACCAGACCAAACGCAAAGCCCCACAGCGCAACCAGTAACCCGTCCAGCATCGCCAGATGACCAAACGCCACCATGGTGAGAGCAAGCACGCCCATCGCGAACGGTACCAGTGCCAGCGTCAGGCGCAGGTTACGCGCCAGCAGATGCCCGGCGACGGAGGTGCCGATGAAGTTGGCAATCCCAAAGCCCAGCAGGATCAGCGAGATGCTCTCCACGCTCGCCTGCCCCACCGTTTCAAGGAACGGACGCAGGTAGGTAAAGAAGGCAAAGTGGCCGCTGAAGATAAGAATGGTCGCCAGCATGCCGCCAATCATCCCCGGACGACGCAGCACGCGGAACAGCGTACTCAGGCTGCCGCTGCTTTCTGGCTTCATGGACGGCAGTACCCAGAGCTGCCACAGCAGCGCCAGCATGCTCGGCAGAATGCAGAGAATAAAGACGTTACGCCAGCCAATCAGGCTACCCAGATAGCTTCCCAGCGGCGCCGCCACCACCGTCGCAATCGAGACGCTGGAGAAGATCACCGCCAGCGCTTTCGGCACTTTATCGGCGGGCACCAGGCGCATCGCCGTGGCGGTCGACATCGCCCAGAATCCCCCGATCGCCACACCCAGCAACAGCCGGCCCATCAGCAGGACGTGCAGCGTGGGCGCAAAAGCCACCAGCAGGCTGGAGATGATCTGCAGCACCGAGAAGAACATCAATACCCAGCGACGGTCGATATTTTTGGTGGCCGGCGTGATGAGCAACCCGGTGACCAGCGCCACCAGCGCAGTGGCCGTCACCGCTTGTCCGGCCATCCCCTCGGACACCCCCAGGCTCGCGGCCATCGGCGTCAGCAAACTGGCGGGCAGGAATTCTGCTGTGATCAGGCCGAATACGCCGAGCCCCAGTGAGTAGACGGCTCGCCAGGCGGGTTTTGCAGGCGTGACCGCCTCTCTCGCCACGACACATGAATTCATCTGTTGTTCTCCCGTTATAAAAATGTGACAACTGTCGCAAAAGCATAGTGGGTTCACCCTGGACGATCTATGACATATAATCTCCACTTATTGATTATTCGTCCGGAGTTGCGTCATGACCGTTCAGTCACCCGATTTGATCAGCGAACTTTTGCGCGGCATGCGCCTGTCGGGCGTGAAATACCGTCGGATTGAGGCCAGCGCGCCGTTTGGCGTGGCGTTTCACCAGGCGCCCGGCAAAGCCCAGTTCCATTTTGTCAGCCACGGCAGCGCCCTGTTGCGTATGGAGAGTGGCGCCACCTTCACGCTGAATGGCGGCGACGCCCTTTTTATCCCGAACGGCAACGCCCATGCCCTGCTCTCTGACGAGCACGCCAGCATTACCCCGGTCAGTGCATTCCCCAGCGAGCCTATCTGCGGTTCGGTCTGCGCGATCACCTGTGAGCCGTGTCCGGAAAGCGAGAACACCATCATCTTCAGTGGATGCATGGATTTTGAACTGGGTGGGATGCAGCCGCTGATCAAGGCGATGCCGGAAGTGATGATGGTGAGCCGGCTGATGTCCACATGGCCGGAAATTCATCCGCTGCTGGCAGCGATGGAGCGGGAATCAATGACCCGCCAGGCCGGATTCGCCGGGATCCTCGCGCGACTTGCCGACGTGGTGGCCGCGTTGATCGTGCGTGGCTGGGTTGAAGGAGGCTGCGGCAAAGCTACCGGCTGGGTGCAGGTATTGCGCGACCCGCGTTTGAGCCGGGCCATTTACGCCATGCATCAGCAGCCAGGCCTGAACTGGAGCGTGGCGGATCTGGCGAAAGAAGCGGGCACTTCCCGCTCCGTGTTTGCTGAACGTTTTCTGGCGGCCACGGGAACCACACCGGCAAAATATCTCAGCGAACTGAGGATGCGGCTGGCCATTCAGTACATCCGCCACGAAAATCAGCCCATTGAAACCGTCGCGTTGCGTCTGGGGTACGGTTCACTGGCCGCGTTCAGTCGGGCATTTAAGCGCATTATTGGGCATGCGCCGGGCACGTTGCGCGAGACCAACCAGACCCCGGAAGAGGTCTGAGCCAGGCGTTATCGCTGCGTATTTTTTGCCAGTCGCCTTTCGCGATTTAATTATGGGGCGTGCTAAGGGAGCACCTTGCGCTATTACGGAATAAAAGAGCATTCCGCGCATATTATTATCGCGCCATGATTTGCGCCCATTGATTAAATTAAAAGCAATATAATTATTTATCATAAAAAAGAATTATCTTTCATCGAGATAGCAAATTCTCCCAATCCCTTCCGGCGCATAACCAGACGGTAAATTGTCTGGTTATGCGCAAAATGGGATATTCGACACGCGAAGCGGCCAATATTCGTCTAAGGTTTTCAGGTGATTGATAACAGCGGCAACGCTGCTCAGCGAATACAGGAGATGAACCGATGATAAGACCTCGTACACTACGCCCTGCTCTTTTGCACCTGGCTTTGGGCGGCGCGTTACTCGGTGTGACAACATGGGGTTATGCGGAAGAACAACTTACCACCCAGACAAGCTCCCCCGATATTTTACTTGGTCCTCTCTTTAATGATGTGCAAAGTGCCAAACTGTTTCCCGATCAAAAGACCTTTGCTGACGCCGTGCCGAAAAGCGATCCGCTGATGATTCTGGCGGATTATCGTATGCAGCGCACCCAGTCTGGCTTCGATCTGAAGCACTTTGTGGAAATGAACTTTACGCTGCCAGCGGAGGGTGAAAAATACGTCCCGCCTGCCGGGCAAAGTTTACGCGCGCACATTGATGACCTCTGGCCCGTGCTGACCCGCACCACCGATAAAGCGAGTAATAAGTGGGATTCCCTTCTGCCGCTGCCTAAACCCTATGTCGTACCTGGTGGACGTTTTCGCGAGGTCTACTACTGGGACAGTTATTTCACCATGTTAGGTCTGGCTGAGAGTGGCCACTGGGACAAAATCAGCGATATGGTGGACAACTTCGCTTACGAGCTGGACAGCTGGGGACATATCCCGAACGGCAACCGCAGCTACTACCTGAGCCGCTCCCAGCCTCCGTTCTTCGCGCTGATGGTCGAGTTACTGGCGACCCATGACAGCGATGCGCTGAAAAAATACCGTCCGCAAATGGAGAAAGAGTACGCCTACTGGATGGAGGGGGCCGACACGCTGCAGGCCGGACAAGCCAACAAACGTGTAGTGAAGCTGGACGATGGCTCAGTACTCAACCGCTACTGGGATGACCGCGATACGCCGCGTCCTGAATCCTGGCTCGACGATATAACCACCGCTAAAAGCAATCCTAACCGACCGGCCACGGAGATCTACCGCGATTTACGCTCAGCGGCCGCCTCGGGGTGGGACTTTAGCTCCCGCTGGATGGACGATCCGCAAAAACTGGGCACGATCCGCACCACCAGCATTGTGCCTGTCGATCTTAACGCCCTGATGTTTAAGATGGAAAAACTGCTGGCCAGGGCAAGCCAGGCATCCGGCGATACCTCCGCTGCCAGCAAGTATGACGCGCTGGCGACCGCGCGTCAGAAAGCGATCGAGAGCCATCTGTGGAATGATAAAGAGGGCTGGTACGCGGATTACGATCTTAAGAGCAAAAAGGTGCGTAATCAGCTTACGGCAGCCGCACTTTATCCGCTCTATGTGAAGGCGGCTTCGCAGGATCGCGCTGATAAGGTCGCTGCAGCGGCATCGTCACGCCTGCTCAAACCGGGCGGCATTTCCACCACCACCATCAACAGCGGCCAGCAGTGGGATGCACCTAACGGCTGGGCACCGCTGCAATGGGTGGCGACGGAAGGGTTGCAGAATTACGGACAGGATAAGGTGGCAATGGATGTGACCTGGCGCTTCCTGAAAAATGTTCAGCATACCTATGACCGCGAACAGAAGCTGGTAGAGAAGTATGACGTTTCGAGTACCGGTACAGGGGGCGGTGGCGGTGAATATCCGCTGCAGGATGGCTTCGGCTGGAGCAACGGCGTGACGCTGAAAATGCTGGATCTGGTCTGTCCGAAAGAGAAACCGTGCGACAGCGTGCCGGAGAATCAGCCGGCGGCAAACGATGCTGTCGCACCGGCGAAAAGTACGGCGCAATAAAGCGGCCGCATTCCCTCACCCTCTCCCGCCAGGAGAGGGTGAATGGGCCGTCTTACGGGGTTTAACAGGGCATCAGAAGCTGTAGCTCGCGCCTAACTGATAGGTTCGGTCACGTCCAATCCAGCAGTTGGTCGCATCGTAACAGGTCAACGTCTCTTTATTGGTGATGTTCTGCGCGCTCGCTTTCAGGGTCAGCCCTTCAAGCGAAGGCAGAATTTCGCCCATCCGATAGGATGCCGCCAGATCGTACTGCGTGGTGCCACCGAGTTTACCCGCGTCGTTCGCCGGTGAAATCTCCATCGGCCCGGTGTAGCGCGCCCCGGCCCCCAGCATCAATCCTTTCAGTGGCGTATTCTCAAAGGTGTAATCCCCCCACAGGTTGAATGCATTTTCCGGCACCTGCGTAGGGCGTTTGCCCTGATACTTATCGTCCTGCGTATTGATGGCGTGAGTGTATGCGTAGTTGGCAATCAGGTTCAGATTGTCTGTCGGACGGCCAATCACAGACAACTCCGCCCCTTTAGACTCCACTTCGCCGGTCTGACGATAGTTCAGGAAACCGGGATCGGAGGTGACGACATTCTTCTGGCGAATACTAAACACCGAGGCGGTAAAGGTGGTGGCGTACTCTGCCAGCAGATATTTCACCCCGCCCTCCACCTGCTTGCTGGTGGTCGGCTTGACTTCTTTCGCCGTCAGGGTTCCCTGCGGCGAGACCGGGGCAAACCCTTCTGAATAGCTGATAAACGGAGAGAGACCGTTGTCGAAGGCGTAGAGCGCGCCCAGTCGTTTGGTAACGCGATCCTGCGATACCCACGCCTTGTCGCCGTTATGCAGATAATCGGTGGTGACGGAGCGATAATCATCATAGCGCAGGCTGCCCAACAGATTTAAGCCGCCAAACTCCACCTGATCCTGCAGGTAATACCCATTCTGCTGATAGCTCAGACGGTTTTTCTGCGCGGTATACAGCCCCAGCGCATCCTCATGGACCTGTGAATAGTCCGGATTGCGCATATCAATCCCCGGTGTTGTCGAGGCATAGCGGTAGTGGAAGTGGGAATTCAGCTTTTGGTAATCAAACCCGGCCAGCAGATGGTGTTTCCACTCACCCAGCGCAACGGTTTTGGTCACCTGATTATCAATGTTGAAGCTCCGGAGATCTTCATCCGTGGTGTAGGCAAAGCGGTTAAGCTGGTTGACTTCACTGCCCGGCCCGGTTGCATAAATACTGCGCTGGTGGGTATCGATGTCAAAATAGCGTGCCTTCTGGTTAAAGCCCCAGCCGCTGTCAAATTCATGTTCAAAGCTGTAACCCAGCATCCACTGGCGCTGTTTAAACCCGCTCCATTCGTCGCCGGCATAATCTCGCTTGCCCGCATATTTCGAACGCAGCCAGGCGAGCGGCAGCGGGTTAGACGGCGTCAGGCTTGGGGAGTTTTGCGCCAGCGCATCAAGGGTGAGGCGCGTTTTGTTGTCCGGTTGCCAGGTGACAGACGGCGCAACCAGGTAGTTTTCATACCGGGAGGTGTGCGGCTGATCGTCACTCTCCGTCGCTTTCCCCAGCAGACGGTAGTTCCAGTCGCTATCGGCAATTTGCCCGGTCGAATCCAGATACCCCTCTTTCAGGTTACGGTTGCCGGTGTGAAAGCCCAGTTCGGTCCGGGCGGCTTGTTGCGGTTTTTTACTCTGAATATTCACCAGCCCACCCGGCGAGGCACCGCCGTACAGTACCGATGAGGGACCTTTGAGGATATCAACGCTTTCAACCAACAGCGGATCGATGCGGGCTTTGGTATTGCCGGTAACGTTATAGGGCAACTGCAGCCCGTTGTAGAACTCCTGATCGACGGTAAATCCGCGAATTTTATATTCGCTCATGTAGGAGGTGTTTCCGCGCACCTCGGTCGACACACCCGGTGCATAGCGCAGGATCTCATTCACGGAGTTCGCGTGACGTTTATCGATTTCCTGTGCCGACAGGGTATTGATCACCTGCGGGGTTTTACTCTCGGCAACGGCTGATTTGGTTGCGCTGTTCGTCCAGTCGGGCAGTACGCTGCCCTGCTCTGAGCCCGTGACTACGATGGTTGATTCTTCGGCAAACGCCTGTACCTGCAATGCCAGCGTCACGGCTCCTGCCAACGCGCATAACGTGAAACGAGAGGGGTTCATAAAGTCGTCTTGTGATTAAATGTAATCAGGAACGACAATTATTATCATTTCGATTAGCAAATCAATATGCACGTAAAAAAACGGCCCTCCTTGAGAGCCGTTTTAGTGAAGTTATGCCCGTCGCAGTAACCTGAAAATGCCCAGCACCACAATGGCACCCACGACAGCCACCAGGAAACTGTGCAGGTCAAAACCGCTGATGCTGCCACCAAAGCCAAACATCGTCGCCAGCCAGCCGCCTACAACCGCCCCCACGACACCGAGCACACACGTCAGTATGAAGCCGCCGCCATCATTTCCCGGCATGATAAGTTTAGCGATAGCGCCAGCAATTAGACCAAAGATAATCCAGGCGATAATACCCATAGCGATGCCCTCTTGCAGGTTTAATGCATGCGCAGAAAACCTTCTGCGCAGGTAACTTAAGTATAGGTCATCCCTGGAAAACTAATTTCATCTCACCGACTTATCTTCTCTGCAATCTGAAAAAAAACTCATCGGTTTGTATTAAGTTTCATTGTGCAGTGCCGATAACGCAAAGACAGTCTGTCATCTATCAAGGAGCCATCCGGCGTGAGTAATTACAGTGAGCAGTTCCTCAAGCAAAATCCGCTGGCTGTATTAGGGGTATTGCGTGACCTGCAAAAAGGTGAAGTGCCGCTGCGCATCAGCTGGTCAAACAATCAGTTCATCAGCAAGATCCTCGACGTCTCGCAGGAGCGACTGGTTATCGATCTGGGCAGTCAGGAGTATGAAAACCGCGCCGCACTGAAAGCAGAGAAACTCGCGGTGATGGCAGAGACCCACGGTGCAAAAGTGGAATTTGTGCTCCCGCGCCTCGAAATGAGCGAATACCAGGGTCTTCCCGCGTTTGTCACACCACTGCCTGCCAACCTGTGGTTTGTGCAGCGCCGGGAATATTTCCGCATCAGCGCCCCCCTTCACCCTGCCTATTTTTGTAAGGCTAAAATGCCGGACAAAAAAGAACTCCGCTTCCGCCTCTTCGACCTGTCGCTGGGCGGTATGGGCGCGCTGATGGATACGCCGAAACCTGACGGACTGGTCGAAGGCATGCGATTCTCGCAAATTGAACTGGATATGGCCGGCTGGGGACGGTTTTATTTTGATGCCCAGTTGATTGCCATCAGCGAGCGTAAGGTGGTGGACAGCAAAAACGAAACGATTACCACGCCACGTTTGAGTTTCCGCTTCCTGAACGTCGGACCCGGTTCAGAGCGCGAACTGCAGCGCATTATCTTTGCACTGGAGCGCGAAGCACGGGAACGTGCGAATAAAGTTCTGTGAGGAAAACGGGCAGCGTGACCGCCGCCCGCCTGCGGCATTACATGGCATCCATCGCTTTCTGTACTTTCCAGATGTAACGCGGAGCCTGTGGTGCCGGATGATTTTTCGCCACATGTTCAACGAATTCATCTTTGTCCATGCCGTTAATCTCTTCTATCGCCTCTTTACGGTCAGAGGAGAAGGTTCGCAACAGCGCCCCGGCCCCGTTGACGTAAGAGACCACCAGCGCGTATTGCATCACTTCCGGGTCGTCGATGCCCTTCAGTACGCCATGCTCCAGAATGCTGAGATAGGCTGTCCCCATGGAGATATTACGCTCCGGGTTCTTCAGCTCGCTGGTCGACGGCTGACCGCTCCAGCCCATGTAGCGGTAGACCTCTTTACCTGCGGTAGACGCTTTAAGCTGCATCAGCCCCACTGCGTTTGATTTGCTGACAAGCGTGGGATTACCGCCGGATTCAACGGCAATGATCGCGGTGATAAGACGCGGACTGACGCCCCATGCCTTCCCGGCTTGCTCGCTGATCGGCATCCACTGCATGGCCCGTTTCACCGGCACTTCCGGGTTCCAGGGCGGATTTTGATAGTCATGTCTGGAACTACAGCCCGCAAGCAACACAATCAAAAAAGCAAACCATCTCAATTTCACGTCATCTATCCTTATAGCCGGTCATCGCAGTGCGCCGCCCCTTGAAGCGGGCAGCGTATAAGCGGCATGATATAGACAATTAGTTTCTCATTCAGCAAGGAATTGCCATGTCTCAGTTTCATCTTATCGCACCGTCGGGCTACTGCATCAATCAGGACGCGGCACAACGGGGCGTTCAGCGCTTACTGGGCTTCGGCCACCAGGTAGAAAATCAGACGATTATCCCTCGCCGCCAGCAGCGTTTTGCCGGAACCGAGGCCCAGAGACTGAATGATATCAACAGCCTGGTGAACCTGAAGGGTGAGGATCGGATCGTGCTTGCGGTGCGGGGGGGCTACGGCGCGAGCCGGTTACTGGAGAGCATTGACTGGCAAGGTCTGGCACAGCGTCAACAGCAGAACCCGCTGCTGATATGCGGCCACAGCGACTTCACGGTGATCCAGCTTGGGCTACTGGCGCTGCATAACGTCATTACCTTCAGCGGCCCGATGCTGGCTGGAAATTTTGGTGCGCCGGCGCTCGATGCGTTTACCCTTGAGCATTTCTGGCGCGCACTGCGAAACCCAACCTACAGCATTACGTGGCAAGGCCAGGGACCGCACTGGGCCTGTGAAGGCCAACTCTGGGGCGGTAACCTGGCAATGCTGGTCTCGCTCATCGGTACGCCGTGGCTGCCGGACATCGAAGACGGCATTCTGGTGCTGGAAGATATTAACGAACATCCGTTCCGCGTCGAGCGCATGTTATTGCAGCTTTATCATGCCGGGATCCTTGAACGTCAGTCAGCAATTGTGCTGGGCAGTTTTAGCGGTGCGGCACCCAATGATTACGACGCCGGTTACTCCCTTGAAACGATGGTAGATTTCATCCGTTCCCGTCTCGATATCCCGGTTATCACTGGTCTGGATTTTGGCCATGAGCAACAAACCGTAACCCTTGCGCTGGGGGCACATGCGTCCCTGATACATGATGATTCAGGCAGTCGGTTAACAATAAGCGGTCATCCGGTCATGAAGGCATAAAAAAGCCGTTAAACCCCTTAATAAAACGCTGTTGCCGTGGTTAATATGTTAGGGTTTTAGTAACAGCGTTAACATTGAGGTGGGAGTAAGACAACATTGGATGCCGCAGCGATAATCAGCCTTTTCATTCTGGGTTCTGTGCTTGTAACCTGTAGTATATTATTAAGTTCATTTTCATCGCGTCTCGGCATACCTATTCTCGTTATTTTCCTTGCTATCGGCATGCTGGCTGGCATCGATGGCATCGGCGGTATCCCTTTCGATAACTACCCTTTCGCCTACATGGTGAGTAACCTCGCGCTGGCAGTGATCCTGCTGGACGGCGGGATGCGCACTCAGGCGAGCTCGTTCCGCGTCGCCTTAGGGCCGGCGCTGTCGCTCGCGACCGTAGGCGTATTAATCACATCCGGCCTGACCGGGATGATGGCCGCCTGGCTGTTCCATCTCAATATCATGGAAGGCTTGCTGATTGGCGCTATTGTCGGTTCAACCGATGCGGCGGCGGTCTTTTCCCTGCTTGGCGGTAAAGGGCTTAACGAACGTGTTGGCTCCACGCTTGAGATTGAATCCGGCAGTAACGATCCCATGGCGGTGTTTCTCACCATCACGCTGATTGAGATGATCCAGCAGCACGAAAGCGGGCTGAGCTGGATGTTTGCCTGGCATATCCTGCAGCAGTTTGGTCTGGGGATTATTCTTGGCCTCGGCGGCGGCTATCTGCTGCAGCAGATGATCAACCGGATTTCACTTCCCGCCGGGCTTTACCCTCTGCTGGCGCTGAGCGGCGGCATTCTGATTTTTGCCGTCACCACCGCGCTGGATGGCAGCGGCATTCTTGCCGTTTACCTCTGTGGCTTCCTGATGGGTAATCGCCCTATTCGCAACCGTCACGCCATTTTGCAGAACTTCGACGGACTGGCCTGGCTGGCGCAGATTGGCATGTTCCTGGTGCTTGGCCTGCTGGTTACCCCTTCAGACCTGCTGCCTATCGCCGTGCCGGCGCTGATGCTGTCGGCGTGGATGATCTTCTTCGCCCGTCCACTGTCGGTGTTTGCAGGCCTGCTGCCGTTTCGCGGCTTTAACCTGCGCGAGCGTATCTTTATCAGTTGGGTGGGTCTGCGCGGCGCGGTGCCAATTATCCTTGCCGTGTTCCCGATGATGGCGGGTCTGGATAATGCCCGACTGTTCTTCAACGTCGCATTCTTCGTTGTTTTGATTTCACTCCTGTTCCAGGGCACGTCACTCGGCTGGGCGGCGAAAAAGGCAAAAGTGGTGATCCCCCCCGTTGGCTGGCCCGTCTCCCGCGTCGGGCTGGATATTCATCCGGAAAACCCGTGGGAACAGTTTGTGTATCAGCTTAGCGAAGACAAATGGTGCGTGGGCGCGTCGCTGCGCGATCTGCATATGCCCGCCGAAACGCGGATTGCCGCGTTGTTCCGCGACAATGTTCTGCTTCACCCTACCGGCAGCACCCGTCTGCGTGAAGGGGATATTTTGTGCGTGATTGGCCGCGAGCGCGACCTGCCCGCGCTGGGTAAATTGTTCAGCCAGTCGCCACCGGTGGCGCTGGATCAGCGTTTCTTCGGCGATTTTATTCTGGAAGCGAGCGCCAAATTTGCAGATGTTGCCTTGATTTACGGTCTGGATGAAGGGCTGGAGTATCGCGATAAGCAGCAAACGCTGGGGGAAATTATCCAGCAACTGCTTGGCGCAGCACCCGTTGTCGGTGACCAGGTCGAGTTTGCCGGGATGATCTGGACGGTGGCCGAGAAAGAAGATAACGCGGTACGCAAAGTCGGCGTAAGGCCGATGGAAGAAGAGTCAGAGTAGTTTAGGTTTCGTGTCTTACTGGCCGGGGAAGGCGTTATCGCCCCCCCGGCACATCGCAGAGTTACACCGTCACAACCGGTACGCGCGGCGCCAGAGCGCACATCAGCTCATAGCCAACGGTCCCTGCAGCAGCGGCCACATCGTCAATTTTAATTTCATTTCCCCACAGCTCAACCGGTGAACCAATCCCCGCCTGCGGGCACGGCGTGAGGTCTACCGCCAGCATATCCATTGAGACCGTCCCCACGGTACCCGTACGCACGCCATCCACCCACACCGGCGTGCCGGTCGGAGCGATACGCGGATAGCCGTCGGCATAGCCTCCCGCCACAATGCCAATTCGCTGTTCGCCTGTCGCCCGGTAACGGCTGCCGTAGCCCACCGTGGAACCGGCCTTCAGCGTTTGTACGCCGATGATTTCGCTGCGCAGGGTCATCACCGGTTTCAGGCCGCTGTTAGCAATATCCTGCCACTGCCCTGACGGTGACGCGCCGTACAGAATGATCCCCGGACGTACCCAGCTGTAGTGCGCCTCCGGGTGCCACAGCGTGGCCGCCGAGTTAGAGAGCGAGCGCGAACACGCCAGACCTTCAGCCGCCTGCTCAATCCGCACCATCGCCTCGGCGATGCCATCGGGTTTTTCCGCGTCGGCAAAGTGCGCCATCAGCGTCATTTCGCCCACATTCCTGATGCCGCGCAGCTGTTGCCATACCGTATGTACCCGCTCGGGCTGGAAGCCCAGGCGGTTCATGCCGCTGTTCACCTTGAGATAAATGTCGAGCGGGGCATGCAGTCTGGCGTCCTGCAGGGCTTTAACCTGCCAGTTGCTGTGAATGCTGGTGGTCAGCCGGTACTTATCCAGCAACGGCAGATCGTCGGCATGGAAGAACCCTTCCAGCAATAAGATAGGGCCTTTCCAGCCGCGCTCGCGCAGCAAAATGGCCTCTTCCAGATTCAGTAACGCAAAACCGTCGGTCGCGCTGAGCGCGCTCCAGATGCGGTCAATACCGTGGCCGTAGGCGTTCGCTTTCACCACCGACCAGACGCGTGAACCTGGCGCAGCACGGCGAACAATCTGCAGGTTATCCTTCAGGGCCTGCAAGTCCAGCTGAGCCAGAACAGGACGGGACATGACAACTCCTTAGTTATGCGCGCCGTGCAGGTGCTGTGGACGCGAGGGGGTGAACCCAGATTGATAGCGCGCGGCACTTAAATCGTCAAACGGAATTGCCGGGGTGCGCCCGGAAATCAAGTCGCTCAACAGCTGACCTGAGCCACAGGCCATTGTCCAGCCGAGGGTGCCGTGTCCGGTATTCGTCCACAGGTTTTTGAACGGGGTGCGGCCCACAATCGGCGTGCCGTCTGGCGTCATTGGACGCAGACCGGTCCAGAACGTGGCCTGCTCGACAAAACCGCCGCGCGGGAAGAGATCGCCCACGACCATCTCCAGCGTTTCACGACGCGGCTGCAGCAGCTCGGTGTTGAAGCCGACAATCTCCGCCATGCCGCCTACGCGGATACGGTTATCGAAGCGGGTAATGGCGATTTTATAGGTTTCATCCAGAATGGTGGAGACGGGGGCGCCGCTGTCCTCTTTCACCGGGATGGTCAGGGAGTACCCCTTCAGCGGATAGACCGGAATGTCCAGAATGCCCTTCAGCATGGCGGTGGAGTAAGAGCCAAAGGCCATGACGTAGGCATCCGCTTTGATCACCTCTTCGCCGCACTTCACGCCGTAAATATTACCGCCTTCCGACAGCAATTTATCGACGGGCGTGTTAAAGCGGAATGTTACCCCTGCCTGCTCGCACATCTGCGCCAGACGCTGGGTAAAGAGCTGACAGTCGCCGGTTTCATCGTTGGGTAAACGCAGGCCGCCCGTCAGTTTGTGGGACACCTCCGCCAGCGCCGGTTCAACCTGTCCCAGCTGACTGGCCTCGAGGAGTTGATACGGAACACCGGCATCTTCCAGCACGGCGATATCGCGGGTGGCGTTTTCGTACTGTTGCGCCGTGCGGAACAGCTGCAGCGTACCGCCCTGACGGCCTTCGTACTCAATGCCGGTGGTGGCGCGCAAGGTTTTCAGGCAGTCACGGCTATATTCCGCCAGACGCACCATACGCCCTTTGTTTTCCATGTAATGGCGGGTGTCGCAGTTGCGCAGCATCTGCCACATCCACTTAAGCTGGAACTGCGTGCCGTCGAGGCTAATGGCCAGCGGTGCATGGCGCTGGAACATCCATTTAATCGCCTTCAGTGGCACGCCGGGAGCCGCCCACGGTGCCGCATAGCCCGGAGAGATTTGCCCGGCATTCGCCGCGCTGGTTTCCAGCGCAGGGCCTGGCTCACGATCGATAACGGTTACGTCATGCCCCGCCTGACTTAAATACCAGGCGCTGGTTACGCCAACCACACCACTTCCCAGTATGACAACACGCATAGCCACTCCATAATGTGCAAAAGAACAATCTTCTAATTACAGATTGATAACCTAGTTGAAAATATTATTCAACATACGACTTTTTTATGGTGACTTATCTCACATCTTCCCCTACTGGCGGGGAAAGGACTTATTTGGGATCTCCTGCTGCGCGTTATTTTTAACCAGCATAAAACTCTGCGTGAACCGCTTTTTTTACCGTATTGAAAACGGGAAATCGTAAAGAAAAAATTTCTGCTCCAGCACGCTTTTTAACACGTTGATCTATGCTTGAAAGGAGGCTCTCCAGACAGAGAGAGCACCCACAACGAGGGCGCGCTAATGGCTACTATTGATTCCCTGAACAAGGACAACACACGTCTCAGCGATGGACCCGACTGGACCTTTGAGTTGCTGGATGTCTACCTCGCTGAAATCGACCGGGTAGCAAAACTCTATCGCCTGGATACCTATCCTCACCAGATTGAAGTCATAACCTCCGAACAGATGATGGATGCCTATTCCAGCGTCGGGATGCCGATCAATTATCCGCACTGGTCGTTTGGTAAGAAATTTATTGAAACGGAACGGCTGTATAAACACGGCCAGCAGGGGCTGGCGTATGAAATCGTCATCAACTCCAACCCGTGTATCGCTTACCTGATGGAAGAGAACACCATTACCATGCAGGCGCTGGTGATGGCGCATGCCTGCTACGGGCACAACTCTTTCTTCAAGAATAACTATCTTTTCCGCAGCTGGACGGACGCCAGTTCGATCGTCGATTACCTGATCTTCGCCCGTAAATACATTACCGACTGCGAAGAGCGCTACGGCGTCGATGAAGTGGAGAAACTGCTCGACTCCTGCCATGCGCTGATGAACTACGGCGTAGACCGCTACAAACGGCCGCAGAAAATTTCCCTGCAGGAGGAGAAAGCCCGGCAGAAAAGCCGCGAGGAGTATCTGCAAAGCCAGGTGAATATGCTGTGGCGCACCCTGCCTAAGCGCGAAGAAGAGAAAGCTGTCGCTGAGGCGCGCCGCTACCCGTCTGAGCCACAGGAAAACCTGCTCTACTTTATGGAGAAGAACGCGCCGCTGCTGGAGTCATGGCAGCGTGAGATCTTGCGCATTGTGCGTAAGGTCAGCCAGTACTTCTATCCGCAAAAACAGACGCAGGTGATGAACGAAGGCTGGGCGACATTCTGGCATTACACCATCCTCAACCATCTGTATGACGAGGGGAAAGTCACCGAGCGGTTTATGATGGAATTCCTCCACAGCCATACCAACGTGGTGTTCCAGCCGCCTTACAACAGCCCGTGGTACAGCGGCATCAACCCGTATGCCCTCGGCTTTGCGATGTTCCAGGACATCAAGCGTATCTGCCAGTCGCCAACGGAAGAGGACAAATACTGGTTCCCGGATATTGCCGGTTCGGACTGGCTGGAAACGCTGCATTTTGCGATGCGCGATTTCAAGGATGAGAGCTTTATTAGCCAGTTTATGTCGCCGAAGATCATGCGCGATTTCCGCTTCTTCACCGTGCTGGATGATGACCGTAACAACTTCCTGGAAATTTCAGCGATTCATAACGAAGAGGGATACCGGGAGATTCGCTCTCGCCTCTCTTCCCAGTACAACCTGAGCAATCTTGAACCCAATATTCAGGTATGGAACGTGGATCTCCGCGGTGACCGCTCTCTGACGCTGCGCTACATCCCGCACAACCGTGCCCCGCTGGATAAAGGGCGTAAAGAGGTGCTGAAGCATGTGCATCGCCTGTGGGGCTTTGACGTGCTGCTGGAGCAGCAGAATGAAGACGGTAGCGTGGAGCTGCTGGAGCGCTGCCCGACGCGGATGAATACGCTGTAGTGCCGGCCTGAACCGAAACGCCCGCGTCAGGGCGAAAAAAAACCTCTCAGCTGAGAGGTTTTTTCTTTTAGCGGGTCTGGATGGCCAGATCACCCGGCAGCGTTTTTTGCATCCGGTGCCAGATTTCACCGGAGTCGCGGCCGTAGCGGCGCACGGTTTCATACACCTGATCGTGCTGACCGGTGGAACAGAGCTCGCTCAACTTGTGGTAAAAGCCAAGCGCCAGACTGCGGGCTTCCGGATTGGCAAAGTAGTGACGACCGATACGGGTATAGAGCCCTTTCATGCCGTTAAGGATGAGGCCGTAAATCGGGTTACCGGAGGCAAACGCCAGGCCGCGGAAGATGTTGTAATCAAGGGTGGCAAACGCATCCGCATGATCTTCCACCTGGTTGGCACTGGCCAGAACCTGGAGCGCATCTTCCGGGTGCTGACGGAAAGCCGTACGAATAAAGATGGTCGCGATATTGGTACGCACGGAGAGCAGATTATCAATCAGCTGCGGCACGCTTTCATGATCGAGGCGCGCCAGCGTTTCAAGAATATTCAGCCCGGAGGTTTCCCAGAAATTGTTTACTTTTGTTGGCTTGCCATGCTGAATCGTCAACCACCCATCACGCGCCAGTCGCTGGAGCACTTCCCGAAGCGTGGTGCGAGTGACGCCAATCAGTTCAGAGAGTTCGCGTTCAGCCGGAAGAATGGACCCTGCAGGGAAACGATTATTCCAGATGCTTTCAATGATGTACTCTTCCGCGAAACCCGCCGGGCTCTGCGCCTTAATGACCATAGTGAGATTTCCATTACACAGCTTTAGCAAATTGCACTCATCATACCAGAGGCTCGCAGAGGCAGATAGCGCAGCAGTGAGAGAAAAGAGGGATCGCCGTTTCATTTTTATGAAATTTACATTGCAGCCGAATCCCCCTCCAGGCCGTGATTTTTGCGTATACTGATGTTTTGTTTTACTTCACGGGGAAGAACGTCTGTCGTGGAAATTTCTTTTGGGCGCGCGTTGTGGCGCAATTTTTTAGGCCAGTCTCCCGACTGGTACAAGCTGATACTTCTGGTGTTCCTGGTTGTTAATCCTCTCATCTTTATTGTGCACCCGTTTATTGCCGGGTGGCTGCTGGTCGCGGAGTTTATCTTCACCCTGGCCATGGCGCTGAAGTGCTATCCCCTGCTGCCTGGCGGTTTGCTGGCCATTGAAGCGGTTGTCATTGGCATGACCAGCGCCGAGCATGTAAAAGCAGAACTGGCCTCAAACCTTGAAGTGCTTCTGCTGCTGATGTTTATGGTGGCCGGCATCTACTTTATGAAACAGCTGCTGCTGTTTATTTTTACCCGCCTGCTGCTGAGCATTCCTTCAAAAACGCTTTTGTCGCTGGCTTTCTGCGTGGCTGCAGCATTTCTTTCAGCCTTCCTGGATGCGCTGACGGTGGTCGCCGTGGTGATAAGCGTCGCGGTCGGGTTTTATGGTATTTATCACCGGGTGGCCTCTTCACGTCCCGGCGATGACCTGCTTGATGACAGCCAGGTCGATAATGACCACCGCGAGGTGCTGGAACAGTTCCGCGCCTTCCTGCGCAGCCTGATGATGCATGCCGGCGTCGGGACCGCCCTGGGCGGCGTGATGACGATGGTGGGTGAACCGCAAAACCTGATTATTGCTAAAGCTGCGGGCTGGCATTTCGGTGATTTCTTCCTGCGAATGGCACCGGTGAGCATACCGGTTCTGGTGTGCGGTCTGGCGACCTGTGTAGTCGTGGAGAAATTCAGCCTCTTTGGCTATGGTGCGCATATTCCGGCGCCCGTGCGTCAGGAGCTGCAGAAATTCGACCAGCAAAGCCGTAGCCAGCGGACGCGTCAGGAGACGCTACGTCTTATTGCACAGGGCGTCATTGGCGTCTGGCTTATCGCCGCGCTGGCGTTTCATCTTGCCGAAGTCGGTTTAATTGGCCTGTCGGTGATTATTCTCGCCACCAGTTTTACCGGCGTGACGGATGAGCATGCGATTGGCAAAGCGTTTACGGAAGCCCTGCCCTTTACCGCCCTGCTGGCCGTCTTTTTTGCGGTCGTCGCGGTGATCATCGACCAGAAACTTTTCGCGCCGATCATTACCTTTGTCTTGCAGGCGGCACCGGATGCTCAGCTTTCGCTGTTTTATCTGTTTAACGGGCTGCTGTCGTCTATCTCGGATAACGTGTTTGTTGGCACGGTCTATATCAACGAGGCCAAAACGGCCATGGAGCAAGGCGTCATCAGCGCCGGACAGTTCGAACTGCTGGCGGTGGCAATTAACACCGGGACCAACCTGCCGTCGGTGGCGACGCCCAACGGTCAGGCGGCGTTCCTGTTCCTGCTGACCTCTGCGCTGGCTCCACTCATACGTCTTTCTTATGGGCGAATGGTCTGGATGGCGCTTCCCTATACGCTGGTGCTCACGCTTGTAGGATTGCTTTGCGTCAAAATTACCCTTATTCCCTGTACGCAATGGTTGATACAAGCGGGTATACTTGCCGCGCAGTAAACCTGATATATCGGGCAGCTTGCTGCCCGTTTACCTTTTCGCACGATAAACATCCAATTACGTTTTATTTCGTCAGGTACAGGTGGCGCGAAAAACGAATTCGTTTACACTGCGCTTTCTAAGCATGTTCCAGGGAAATGATTATGTTGAGATTTTTAAACCAGTGCTCTCGCGGTCGCGGAGCGTGGTTGTTAATGGCCCTGACCGCCTTTGCGCTGGAAATGGTCGCGCTGTGGTTCCAGCATGTGATGGGACTTCAGCCTTGCGTACTCTGTATTTACGAACGCTGTGCATTGTTCGGCATTATGGGTGCGGGTCTGGTGGGTGCGATTGCCCCTAAATCGCCGTTACGCTATGCCGCAATTGCCATCTGGCTGTACAGCGCCTGGAAAGGTATTGAGCTCTCCTGGCAGCACACCATGATGCAACTGCATCCGTCACCTTTTATGACCTGTGATTTCGCCGCCCGCTTCCCGAGCTGGCTGCCGCTTGATAAATGGCTGCCGCAGGTGTTTGTTGCTTCCGGTGACTGCTCTGTGCGCCAGTGGGAATTCCTGAGCCTTGAGATGCCGCAGTGGCTGGTGGGGATTTTTGTGGCCTACTTCATTGTGGCGCTGCTGGTGCTCATCGCACAACCGTTCAAACCCAAGAAACGCGACCTGTTTGGCAGGTAAAAAAAACCCGCCTCGGCGGGTTTTTTCTTATCCACGGTTGGGATGATTCATGATGTGATCTTCCCAGTCCTGCACCTCTGACTCTTTCACCGCAATATGACGCACAGAGATTCGTTCACCGTGCATCGCCGCTTTGGAGCCCGTCAGCAGCGGGTGCCATTTTGGCAGGTCTTTGCCTTCCGCCAGCAGACGATAGGCGCAGGTATGCGGCAGCCATTCGAAGGTGGGCAGGTTCTCACGGGTTAGCTTGATGCAATCCGGCTCGTACTCGAAGCGACGCTCATAGTTGCGACACTGGCAGGTTTTGATGTTCAGCTGCTTGCAGGCAACGTTGGTGAAATAGATTTCGTCCGAATCTTCATCCATCAGTTTATGCAGGCAGCACTGCCCGCAACCGTCACACAACGATTCCCACTCCACGTCTGTCATTTGGTCGAGAGTTTTGCTTTGCCAGAAAGGAATGTTGTTCATCAGGATGTCCACACGTCAAAAGAGAGCGCACCTTATAACGAGTCTGGCACGTTGTTGCAAGTTTTGCCGCCCTCTTCAGGCGGCAAGATGCTTTTACAGCACGCGAGTTTTCAGTGACAGGCCGTTAAAACTGACGTCCAGTTCGTCACCGGCCTGCAGCGGGCCGACACCTTCTGGCGTACCGGTGAGGATCACATCGCCCGGTTTCAGGGTAAAGAAGCGGCTCATGTAGGCAATCAGCGGCACAATTTTATGGATCATATCTGCCGTGGTGCCCTGCTGGCGGATCTCGCCGTTAACCTTCAGGCTGAGCGGGGTGTTCTGCGGATCGTCGGTAAATTCACTTACCGGAATAAAACCGGAGATCGGGCAAGCGTTATCAAACCCTTTGGCCTTTTCCCACGGCTGCCCCGCTTTCTTCATTTTGCCCTGAACATCACGCAGGGTCAGGTCGAGCGCGACACCGTATCCGACAATCGCCTTTTGCACATGCTCTTCGGAGGCCTGACGCAGCGTCGCGCCAATCAGCACGGCCAGCTCCACTTCATGATGCACCGACCCCAACCCCTGCGGCAGCGCCAGCGGCTGGCGAATGTCGCACAGCGCGGTTTCTGGTTTGATGAACAGAACCGGCTCGTCTGGCGTCGCGCTGCCCATCTCCTGAATATGTTTGGCATAGTTACTGCCTACGCAGACCACTTTGCTGACGGGATAATCCAGTAATGCACCTTGCCAGTTATGATGTTGATACATGTACGACCCCTAAACGGTTGATGTGTTAACCCCGAAAACAGCCGGGACTATTTTTTCCCGTTCACCTCAAGATGCTGTTTTAATAAATTCTCGGGTGGTGGCGGGAGTTGTAAATAATAGCCTTGCTCCGCTAATGCGGTTTTCACTTTTTCCAGATCGGCGTTGACCAGTTTCTTACGGCCATCCAGCGGCAGCAGCATCGCCAGCTGAGGTCGGCCAAAGTTCTTCATTAATTCTTCAGGTACGCGCGAAAAATCGTCTTTCTTTTCGACATAAAGATAGGTCTGGTCACGACTTGTACTTCTGTAGATCACACAAAACATGTTTTTACTCTGAATTAATGGGTGGTTGCTTGCCTCAATATACTCCTGACTATAACATGCCTGATACTCTTCGGAATATCGCAACGGCGGTGTTGCGGTTAATAGCAAATTGAGTAAGGCCAGGATGTCAAACACGCCAATCGAGCTTAAAGGCAGTAGCTTCACCTTATCAGTGGTACATTTGCATGATGCAAAACCCGAGGTTATTCGTCAGGCGTTAGAAGACAAAATTGCGCAGGCTCCCGCTTTTCTGAAACATGCCCCCGTCGTCGTGAATGTCAGTGGTCTGGATACACCGGTTAACTGGAAACTTCTCCAGCAAGCCGTGGCCGCGACCGGGCTGCGTATCGTCGGTATCAGCGGCTGCAAAGATGCTGAGCTGAAAGCAGAAATTGACCGGGCAGGTCTGCCCATTCTGACCGAAGGCAAAGAAAAAGCCGCGCGTCCTGCCCCTGCGGCAGTCCAAACGCCCCCTCCTCCGGTGCAAAACGTTACACCTGTCACAAAAACGCGATTGATTGATGTGCCGGTTCGTTCCGGTCAGCGCATTTATGCACCAAACTGTGATCTGATTGTTACAAGCCACGTCAGCGCTGGCGCAGAGCTGATTGCAGATGGCAATATTCACGTATACGGTATGATGCGTGGGCGTGCGCTCGCGGGTGCAAGTGGTGACAGGGATGCGCAAATATTTTGTACTCATCTGACGGCGGAACTGGTGTCCATCGCAGGTGAATATTGGCTGAGTGACAAGATCCCAGCCGAATTTTATGGCAAAGCGGCTCGTCTGCGACTGGCAGACGACGCGTTGACCGTTCAACCGTTGAATTGATCCCTTTTTAACAAGGAATTTCTATGGCACGCATTATTGTTGTTACTTCGGGTAAAGGAGGCGTTGGCAAGACCACCTCCAGCGCGGCCATCGCTACTGGTTTGGCCCAGAAGGGAAAGAAAACCGTCGTTATCGATTTCGATATCGGTCTGCGTAACCTCGACCTGATCATGGGATGTGAGCGTCGCGTGGTCTATGACTTCGTGAACGTCATTCAGGGCGACGCCACACTGAACCAGGCGCTGATTAAAGACAAGCGCACCGAAAACCTCTACATCCTTCCGGCTTCTCAGACGCGTGATAAAGACGCCCTGACCCGCGAAGGCGTGGAAAAGGTGCTCGACGAGCTGAAAAAAATGGAGTTTGACTTCGTTGTCTGTGACTCCCCTGCCGGCATCGAAACGGGCGCCCTGATGGCACTCTACTTCGCTGATGAAGCCATCATCACCACCAACCCTGAAGTCTCATCCGTGCGTGACTCGGACCGTATTCTGGGAATCCTCGCCTCCAAATCGCGTCGTGCGGAAAATGGCGAAGAACCCATTAAAGAGCACCTGCTGCTGACCCGCTATAACCCGGGTCGCGTGAACAAAGGTGACATGCTTAGCATGGAAGACGTGCTGGAGATCCTGCGCATCAAACTGGTCGGCGTGATCCCGGAAGATCAATCCGTATTGCGCGCCTCTAACCAGGGCGAGCCAGTGATCCTGGATACAATGGCAGATGCAGGTAAAGCGTACGCGGATACCGTTGACCGTCTGCTGGGAGAAGAACGTCCTTTCCGCTTCATTGAAGAAGAGAAGAAAGGTTTCCTCAAACGCCTGTTCGGAGGATAAGTTATGGCATTACTGGACTTTTTTCTCTCGCGGAAAAAGAACACCGCCAACATCGCAAAAGAACGACTGCAAATCATCGTTGCGGAGCGTCGTCGTAGTGACGCCGAGCCACACTACCTGCCGCAGCTGCGTAAGGACATCCTGGAAGTGATCTGTAAGTATGTGCAGATTGACCCGGAGATGGTCACGGTGCAGCTGGAGCAAAAAGACGGGGATATCTCGATTCTGGAGCTGAACGTTACGCTCCCGGAAGCCGAAGAGTCACGTCCGTAGTTCGGGATTGTGTATCCCCGGTAAGCGTATGCCGCCGGGGAAATGTGCCGGGCATGTCAGCATGACCCGGCATTTTCATTATCGCGGATAACCTTCCAGCACCGTATTCAGGCGATCGGCCATCAATTCCCCGCGCCAGCCCGCCATCATTTCCGGCAAACCATTCTGAGGTTTCAGCTTCCAGTGCCAGTTCAGCAGCTGGTTAATCTGACGGCGTGACGCCAGCAGTTCCGCGCCCAGTTTGCTTTGCGTCGCGACGTCCTGCACCAGCGCTTTGATATCCTTGAACGCCTTGCGATAGCCCGGCATATCCATCAGATTCAGCAGTGGCTCCGGCAGTGCTTCGTCCGGCATTTCCTGCGCTTTTGCCACCAGCGCAAGCAGGGTTTTACCGTGGAAACGGATCTCGCTGCCGGAAAGCCCGATGCTGTCCAGTTCGCCCATGCTGCCCGGCATATACCGCGCGACCGCCCAGAGGTGTTCTTCGCGTACCACAAAGTTAACGGCCAGATCGCGCTCGCGTGCTTTACGCAAACGCCAGTCCGCTAACAGCTGCAGACACGCCAGCTGACGCGTACGCAGCTGCCAGGCGTTACTGATATCGCGCCAGGCCTCTTTCGGATCAACCACTTCCTGACGACGCTGCTGCGTCATTCGGCACTCATCCAGCGCGGCGGGCAACCAGCCTGACGCTTCCGCCTCTTTCATCAGTTGGCCGGCAATCGGCAGGAGGTAAAACACGTCTGCCGCCGCGTATTCCAGTTGACGCTCGGTTAATGGGCGTGCCAGCCAGTCGGTGCGGGATTCGCTTTTATCCAACGTCAGGCCCGTATACTCCTCAACCATGGCGGCAAAGCCCCATGAGAGCGGTCGATTACTGAAGGCCGCGAGGATCTGCGTATCAATCAACGGTTGTGGCATGACGCCAAAAGTATTCAGAAAGACTTCCAGATCTTCACTGCCTGCGTGCAGGTATTTCGTTACCGCAGTATCGAGCAGCAGGTCACGCATCGGCGTCCAGTCGGTAATGCCGAGCGGGTCGATCAGCGACACGTGTTTACCGTCGTACATCTGAATCAACCCCAGCTGCGGATAGTAGGTCCGGGTGCGGACAAACTCGGTATCCAGGGCAATGGCAGGAAAGTCGCGCGTCACTTCGCACAGCGAAGCCAGCTCGTCGTTGGTCGTGATCATCTGGTAATTCAAAACGGATTCTCTTTTGTTTGCGCCCATAAAAAACGCCGGCTTAACCGGCGTCTGGGCGATTAGCGTGAAGCTCAGGCCTTATTGTCTACTTTGCCACGGGCTTCGTCACGTAATTCTCGTCGTAATATCTTTCCGACATTCGATTTCGGCAGTTCCTCGCGAAACTCAACCAGCTTCGGCACCTTGTAGCCGGTCAGCTGACGACGACAGAAGGTGATCAGCGCCTCCTCCGTAAGAGAAGGATCTTTTTTGACCACAAAAATCTTCACCGCCTCGCCGCTGCTCCCGGAAGGGACGCCTACGGCAGCCACTTCGAGCACGCCGCTGTGCTGCATCACCACATCTTCGATTTCATTCGGGTAGACGTTGAAACCGGAAACCAGGATCATGTCTTTCTTACGATCGACGATACGCAGGAAGCCCTCTTCATCCATCACGGCGATATCACCGGTGTGCAGCCAGCCGTCTTTGATAATTTCATCGGTCGCATCGGGACGTTGCCAGTAGCCCAGCATCACCTGCGGCCCTTTGACACAGAGTTCGCCCGGTTCACCTGGCGCCACTTCGTTATCGTCATCATCAACCAGTTTGGCTTCGGTCGACGGAACCGGCAGGCCAATGCTTCCGCTGTGATAGTCGATATCGTGCGGGTTCACACTGACCAGCGGGGCGCACTCCGTCAGGCCATAGCCTTCCAGTAAATACTGACCCGTCAGTTTCATCCAGCGTTCGGCAACGGCCTGTTGAACCGGCATACCGCCACCCGCAGAGAGGTGCAGCGTGGAGAAATCGAGCTTCTGGAACTCTTTGTTGTTGAGCAGCGCGTTAAACAGCGTATTCACCCCGGTCATGGCGGTGAACGGATATTTCGCCAGCTCTTTCACCAGCCCCGGAATATCGCGCGGGTTTGTGATCAATACGTTTTGACCGCCCAGCTCAATAAACAGCAGACAGTTCATGGTCAGCGCGAAGATGTGATAAAGCGGAAGCGCGGTGATCACCAGCTCTTTTCCGTGGTGCAGCAACGGTCCGTAGGTGGCATTCACCTGCTCAAGGTTTGCCAGCATGTTACGGTGGGTCAGCATGGCGCCTTTAGCCACACCCGTTGTGCCGCCGGTGTACTGCAGAAACGCGAGGTCTTCTGATACCACTTCCGGTTTAACGTATTGCATACGGTAGCCCGCCTGCAGCGCACTGCGGAAGGAGATCGCGTCCGGCAGGTGGTATTTCGGCACCAGACGTTTGATGTATTTGACGACAAAGTTAACCAGTGTCCCTTTGGCGGTAGAGAGTTGATCCCCCATACGCGTCAGGATAACGTGTTTGACCTGGGTTTTGTCGACCACTTTTTCCAGCGTGTGGGCAAAGTTAGAGACAATCACAATGGCGGCGGCACCGCTGTCGTTTAGCTGATGCTCCAGCTCCCGCGGCGTATACAGCGGGTTAACGTTGACAACAATCATCCCGGCACGCAGGACACCGAACAGCGCCACCGGGTATTGCAGCAGGTTCGGCATCATCAGCGCGACGCGGTCCCCTTTTTGCAGCCCCAGCCCTTCCTGCAGATAGGCGGCGAACGCCCGACTACGCTCCTCAAGTTTACGGAACGTCATGACCTCGCCCATATTCACAAAAGCAGGCTGGTCTGCGTAACGCCTCACCGAGTGTTCAAACAATTCAACCAGGGATTGATAACGGTCAGGATTGATCTCGGCAGGAACATCTGCGGGATAACGGTTAAGCCAAACCTTCTTCAATGCATCACCTCTGAAATGAGTGTTCGTCGTCATCACAACCCCGATAATAAACAGTTTGTTAACATTATATTAACTCAGCGTACCAGTTTATTAATTGTTCAGATTTAAGGTTGCGAAGCGCGTCACTCTTTTTTTTCGTTTTATTCGTAAAAAACAGAGACAGCGGCTGAGCCGCTGTCTCTTTTCTAACAATTACAGGGAGTTACTCAGTAACGATTGTCTGAACCTGTGCAGGCCCCGGGTTATACCAGCCCCAGCCCGGGTAGCCATACCGATAAGGATGTGGACCCCACATCCACGGATCCATCGGCTGAGGTGGCATGATGACCTGCTGTGTCAGCCGCCAGCGCTTATACCCGTTGACCTGCATGGTCATAAATTTATACGGCGTGTTGCCGACTTTGCCCTCTACCGAACCGGTAATCGGGCCGACGACGGTGACCAGCTGTCCGCGAAAATCGACCGGGTCGAGAAAACCGCCAACGTCGGCATAAATACGCCCGCGGGAAGGTTCGCCAAGGATCGGCCGCGCACCGCTATCCAGCGGAACGGTGGCAATCTCCAGACGGGTTTTCCCCTGCTGGTTTTGCACCTCGATAACCTTGCCGCCAAAGCGCGCTTCCTGACCGACGTAAAGCTCAGGCGCATTCATCACGCGAACCAGATCCTGCTGTGGCGTGGGGCTGCTGCCCTTAATCGCATCAGGAACGGAAACGCATCCGCTCAGTGCTATGGCCACTGCGCCTGCCATAAAAAGGCGTACAACGTTAGTCTGAACCGCCATGATGCGACTCCTTTTTCTCAGTTCCTGTTACTGAGATTCATTCCCGGCCTGGAAGTTTCTTCCACGCGACGGTGTTTCGCAAATAAACCGGCTCCGCATGCTCAACGGCCACGGTTTTGCCCGCCTCAAGCAGTTGGCAGGCGATGGGAAGCATATCCTCTGCGGCGGGCAGAAGCATGTTGCCGTCTGTCAGCGTGATCCCGGTGCCGTTAGCCATCTCTGGCCATGCCGGCCAGCCGGTGCCTACTGTCGCCCACTCACCGGATAGCTGTTTCAGCCGCTCGGTCACCGCTTCCGGCTTGAGGACAGCCTCGGTCTCTTCACCGTGCCAGATGCCGTTTTCATCGCGGGTGTATTCTGCCCAGTAAACTTCACCCATTCGGGCGTCAATGGCCGCCAGAACGCGCGTTGCCCCGGTCATGCGCCATGCGCCCTGCGCCATGGTTGCCAGCGTGGAAACACCGATCATCGGCAGTTCTGCGCCCAGCGCCAGCCCCTGCGCAATGCCAATTCCAATGCGTACGCCCGTAAAGCTGCCGGGGCCACGGCCAAAGGCCAGTGCGTCGAGGTTGGTTAAGGTGGTGTTGCCCCGGGTTAAAATCTCTTTAACCAGAGGCAGAATGCGTTGGGTGTGTTCTCGTGGGCACTCTTCGAAATGAGCAGAGATAGCACCGTCGTTCAACAGAGCCACAGAACAGGCCTCTGTCGCGGTATCAATAGCCAGAATTCGCATCAGTCGTCGCGCTCTCGCAATGGTCAGTCACAAAATGGCGCGCATCTTAGCATACTCACGGGCAAATTACTCCGCCGTTGGGTTTGCAAGGAAGCGAACCGCGCGTTTAATGTCCCGCGTGCGCGGCGCGGGCGGCAAGCTGGCAAGGAAGGTCGCACCGTAAGGGCGCATCACCAGCCGGTTATCGCATATGACCAGCACGCCGCGGTCGTCTGTGTCGCGAATCAGGCGCCCTACCCCTTGTTTAAGGGTGATCACCGCGTCCGGTAGCTGGACCTCATCAAAAGGATCGCCGCCGCGCAAACGGCAGTCTTCCATACGTGCCTTCAGCAGCGGATCGTCCGGTGAGGTAAACGGCAGTTTATCGATGATCACCAGCGACAGGGTATCTCCCCGCACGTCCACCCCTTCCCAGAAGCTGCTGGTGGCTACCAGCAGGGCGTTACCGGCACTGACAAACTGCTGTAACAGTTGCCCTTTGCTGGTCTCGCCCTGAAGCAGAACCGGCAAAGTCATGGTGGCGCGGAACTGCTCCGCCAGATCGCGCATCATCGCGTGGGAGGTGCAGAGCATAAAACAGCGGCCGTTGTTGGCCTCGATCATCGGCCTGAGCATTGCCGCCAGCAGGCGCGCCGCGCCGGGCTGGTTAGGCAGAGGCAGATTACGCGGAACGCAGAGCAACGCCTGTGTTTCATAATCAAACGGGCTGGGCAGCAGCAGCGACTCCGCCTGCTCAATCCCCAGACGCCCGGTAAAGTGGTGTAGATCGTCATTCACCGAAAGGGTTGCCGACGTGAAGATCCAGCTTCCCGGTTTTTGCGCCATCACCTCTTTGAATTTATCCGCTACCGTCAGCGGCGTCAGGGCCAGCGTGAAATGGCGGGAGGTGCATTCATACCAGTAGCTGAACCCCGGCTGGTTTATCTCTTTCAGCCGTTTGAGGCGTGCCCGATAGAGCGTGGCGCGCTCGAAGGCGGCATCCAGCAGTGCGGAACGGCCGAGCGATAGTTTCGCCACGTCGTAACAAAGCTCAAGGGCATCATCGAGCAGCAACAGCGCGCGCTGGATATTTTTGTCTGCCAGCAGCTCACGCAGATTACCGCGATAGCCCGGCTCACCCAGTTGCAGGCGAAAATCCTGCGCACTTTGCGCCAGGCGGTCAGCACACTTCTGCAGCTGTTGGGTATCTTTTAACTCGGTGCGGTAGGCAATGGTGAAATCTTTCGCTAAGTCCTGCAGCTGGCGGCTGGAGAGCGACTGGCCAAAATACTGGCTGGCGATGTCAGGAAGCTGGTGAGCTTCATCGAAGATCATCACGTCCGCTTCCGGGATCAGTTCGCCAAAGCCGCTATCTTTAACCACCATATCGGCAAGGAAGAGATGGTGGTTGACCACCACGACATCCGCATCCATGGCGGTTTTACGCGCTTTCACCACAAAACAATCTTTATACAGCGGGCAGTCGCTCCCCAGGCAGTTGTCGTTGGTACTGGTGACCAGCGGCCAGGCGGGAGAGTCTTCCGGCACGCTCGCGCAGGTGCTGATATCCCCCTCCTCTGTCTGATTGGCCCAGGCGCGAAGAATAATGACATCGCTGAGCGTCTGCACCGGCAGATCACCTCCCGCCAGCGCCTGCTGCTCAAGCCGTTCAAGGCAGAGGTAGTTGGAGCGGCCTTTCAACAACGCCAGGCGACCTTTATACTTCAG
Organism: Enterobacter sp. BNK-18; assembly: GCF_047456135.1. NCBI lineage: Bacteria > Pseudomonadati > Pseudomonadota > Gammaproteobacteria > Enterobacterales > Enterobacteriaceae > Enterobacter > Enterobacter sp. BNK-18. The sequence goes on from NZ_CP179899.1 coordinate 1,902,537, forward strand.
GGCGTTGGCGACCGTGGGCAGATCGCGGCTGTAAAGCTGGTCCTGCAGCGCTTTAGACCCGGTGGAGATGATCACTTTCTTTTTAGCCCGCAGCGCTGGCGCCAGGTAGGCATAGGTTTTGCCCGTGCCGGTACCGGCTTCCACCACCAGCGGCTGCGCGGTGTCGATTGCGCGGGCCACGGCATGCGCCATCTGCCGCTGGGGTTCACGCGGTTTAAAACCGGGAATCGCCTGTGCTAACTGACCTTCTGGGGAAAAATCGTCTGCCACGTTGCTCTCTCACTGTATTTTTGCACAGGGATTATGTCAGCCCATCCTCTCCAGTGCCACCCCAAATAGTGACGAGGGGAACACAATATGGCAGTCTTGCCGACTGACATGAAAATAACGAGGAAACGTTTATGACAATTGTGCGCATTGATGCCGAAGCACGCTGGTCTGATGTGGTCATCCATAACCAGACGCTCTACTACACCGGTGTACCGGAAAATCTCGACGCAGATGCCTTCGAACAGACGGCGAATACGCTGGCGCAGATTGACGCCGTGCTGGAAAAGCAAGGCAGCGACAAATCACGCATTCTGGATGCGACCATTTTTCTTGCCAGTAAAGACGATTTTGCGGCGATGAATAAAGCCTGGGATGCCTGGGTTGTGGCGGGACATGCGCCCGTACGGTGTACCGTACAGGCGACGCTGATGAAGCCGGAATACAAAGTCGAAATTAAGATTATCGCGGCGGTTTAAGCCGGATTACTCCTCTTCATCATCCTCAAAACGCGCCACGATCCGCTCGCCGGTGTGGGTGGCGCGAAGTTCATTAGCAACTTGCGTGATCGCCTGTCCGCTGCTCATCCCCTGGGACATCAGTTCCTGAATACGCTCAACCGCTTTCTGCTGCTGGTCATGGCTCAGAGAAGGTAAACCTGCAAACATTGTCAACTCCTGCTAAATTATCCGCGCTAATTATTTCACGCTGCCCGGTAGTATGCCACACATGAACCCGTTACCCCCTACAGTCATTTCATTACCCTGGCGTTCAGACGCCGCGGAATTCTGGTTTGCCCGTCTCAGCCATCTTCCTTTTGCGATGTTGCTGCACTCCGGTTATGCGGATCATCCCTATAGCCGCTTTGATATTCTGGTCGCCGACCCTCTGCAGACCCTGATAACACAAGGGAATGTGACTACGACGGGCGAAACGCAGTCAACGGACGATCCGCTGTCATTACTTCAGCAGGCGCTGGACGCGCTGGGCTTAACCGTTCCGCAAAATCCCGACCTTCCCTTCCAGGGAGGTGCGCTGGGCTTGTTCGGCTATGATTTAGGTCGCCGCTTCGAAACCTTGCCGGAGACTGCACAGGACGACATTCCGCTGCCGGATATGGCGGTGGGGCTTTACGACTGGGCAATAATCGTCGATCACCACAAACAGGCGGTCTCTCTGCTCAGCCATCAGGATGTGTCCGCCCGGCTTGCCTGGCTTGAGGCACAGGTCCCCGTCGCGACAGCGGATTTCCACCTGACCTCTGCGTGGCGCGCCAACATGACCGCGCAGGAGTACGCCGCGAAGTTTGAGCGGGTTCAGGGCTATCTGCAGAGCGGTGATTGCTATCAGGTCAACCTTGCCCAGCGTTTTCAGGCAACCTGTGAAGGCGATGAGTGGCAGGCATTTACCCGCCTCAACGCCAGTAACCGGGCACCCTTCAGTGCATTTCTGCGCCTGGAACAGGGCGCTATCCTGAGCCTCTCGCCCGAGCGTTTTATTCATCTTGCCGATGGCACTATTCAGACACGACCGATTAAAGGCACGCTTCCCCGACTGGCCGATCCTGTTGCCGACCGCCAGCAGGCGGAAAAACTGGCGGCCTCGTTAAAAGATCGCGCTGAAAACCTGATGATTGTCGACCTCATGCGTAACGACATTGGCCGGGTCGCCGTGCCGGGAAGCGTGCGTGTCCCTGAACTGTTTGTCGTCGAGCCGTTCCCCGCGGTGCATCACCTGGTCAGCACCGTTACCGCGCAACTGCCCGCCTCGCGCACGGCCTGCGATTTGCTTCGCGCCGCGTTCCCGGGGGGCTCGATAACCGGCGCGCCTAAAGTGCGGGCAATGGAAATAATCGATGAGCTGGAACCGCATCGTCGAAACGCCTGGTGCGGCAGCATTGGCTATATCAGTCTCTGCGGTACGCTGGATACCAGCATCACCATTCGAACGCTGACCGCCTGTAACGGGAATCTGTACTGTTCCGCAGGGGGCGGAATTGTGGCTGATAGCCAGGTCGATGCGGAATATCAGGAAACCTTTGATAAAGTTAACCGTATCCTGAAACAACTGGAGTAATGACGGGTGGAAAAAGAGAACCTGACGCTGGATGATTTTCTGTCGCGCTTTCAACTTTTACGGCCCAACGTGAGCCGCGAAGCCCTGAATCAACGTCAGGCAGCGGTGTTGATCCCGGTGGTCCGTCGTGAGCAGCCGGGTCTGCTGCTCACCCAGCGTTCGCCACATTTACGTAAGCACGCCGGTCAGGTCGCCTTTCCGGGCGGTGCCGTGGACAGTTCTGACGCCTCGCTGATTGCCGCCGCGCTGCGTGAAGCCCAGGAAGAGGTCGCCATTCCGCCTGAAGCGGTTGAGATCATTGGCGTGCTGCCGCCGGTCGACAGCGTGACCGGTTTTCAGGTCACACCGGTGGTCGGCATTATCCCACCGGATCTGCAATATCACGCCAGCGTCGATGAAGTGTCTGCGGTGTTTGAGATGCCGCTGGAAGAGGCTCTTCGGCTCGGGCGTTATCATCCGCTGGATATCCAGCGTCGGGGTCATGCGCACCGGGTGTGGTTGTCCTGGTATCAGCATTATTTTGTCTGGGGCATGACGGCGGGCATCATTCGTGAACTGGCGCTGCAAATCGGCCTGAAGCCTTGACTATACTTTACATTCCACCCTCTTCTGCCAGGTTTGCGATCGGCGTCGCGCTATTAGCAAAACCATCGTTAACCATTAGTTTAATTCATGTGAATAGTTAAGCCGAGGTCGGTCTTCCCTCTTACACTATGCGCAGTTATAACATCGTTACTGGAACCCCGGTAACCCTGTCAGGAGTGTGAAAGTGATTAGTATATTCGACATGTTCAAAGTGGGAATTGGCCCTTCGTCTTCCCATACTGTTGGCCCGATGAAGGCCGGTAAACAGTTCGTCGATGATCTGGTCGAAAAAGGATTACTGGAAAGCGTTACCCGTGTCGCCGTGGATGTTTACGGCTCACTGTCATTAACGGGTAAAGGCCACCACACCGATATCGCCATTATTATGGGTCTGGCGGGCAATATGCCGGATACCGTAGATATTGATGCCATTCCGGCATTTATCCGCGACGTGGAAACGCGCGGCCGCCTGCTGCTGGCAAACGGTCAACATGAAGTGGATTTCCCGCATGATGACGGCATGCGTTTTCGTAGCGATAACCTGTCCCTGCATGAAAACGGTATGCAGATCCACGCCTTTAGCGGCGACAAAGTGATCTACAGCAAAACCTATTACTCCATTGGCGGTGGTTTTATCGTTGATGAGGAACACTTCGGCAAAGATACAACGGGTGATGTGAACGTACCTTACCCGTTCAAGTCCGCCAAAGAGATGCTGGACTACTGCCATGAAACCGGTCTGTCACTTTCCGGCATGGTGATGCAGAACGAACTGGCGCTGCACAGCAAAAAAGAGATTGAAGACTATTTTGCGAACGTGTGGCAAACCATGCAGGCCTGTATCGATCGCGGCATGAACACCGAAGGCGTACTGCCTGGGCCACTGCGCGTACCGCGTCGCGCCTCTGCGCTGCGCCGTATGCTGGTCACCACAGACAAATTCTCTAACGACCCGATGAACGTGGTCGACTGGGTGAACATGTTTGCGCTGGCGGTGAACGAAGAAAACGCCGCGGGTGGCAGGGTGGTGACTGCACCAACGAACGGCGCGTGCGGTATCGTTCCGGCGGTACTGGCCTACTACGATCACTTTATTGAACCCGTAACGCCTGATATCTACATTCGCTACTTCCTGGCAGCAGGGGCGATTGGTGCGCTGTACAAGATGAATGCGTCTATCTCTGGCGCTGAAGTGGGCTGTCAGGGTGAAGTGGGCGTGGCCTGTTCTATGGCCGCGGCCGGTCTTGCAGAGCTGCTGGGTGCCAGCCCGGAGCAGGTCTGTGTGGCGGCTGAAATCGGTATGGAACATAACCTCGGTCTCACCTGTGATCCGGTTGCGGGTCAGGTGCAGGTACCGTGCATTGAACGTAACGCTATCGCGTCGGTAAAAGCGATCAACGCCACGCGTATGGCCATGCGCCGTACCAGCGAGCCACGCGTTTCGCTGGACAAGGTTATCGAGACCATGTACGAAACCGGTAAAGACATGAACGCCAAATATCGTGAGACCTCCCGCGGCGGTCTGGCGATAAAGGTGCAGTGCGACTAACCGTTTCGCCTCAACGCCTCTCTCGCCCATCTTCCACGGATGGGCGAATTTTTATCCCTTTCTCGTCGACTTAATATTTCCCCACTACACTTGCTGTGTTGCCTCGGCTTTTGGTGCTGAAGGCGTATTGGGCGGCCTCCCATGCAAACAGCACAGAGGATCATAAAAAAGTATCGCCGAAAACGCGTCATCGTCTGCGTGATGGTTGCGCTTTTTACGCTCATCATTACGCTGGGTATACGCTTTATTTCACAGCGTAACGTAAATCAGCAAAACACCCTGAACTTTGCGGCGCACTCCGTCAACGTGCTGGATGACGTCTTATTGCCGCTGGAAAAAGGGCGCAGTCCGCTGCTGGCACTGGTCGGAGCGCCCTGCTCTCAGGCGCATTTAGTGTTACGAAAACAGGCAGCCTCACTGCAAACGGTGCGCTCAATTGCACTGGTCAAAGACGGTATCCTTTACTGTTCAAGTATTTTCGGCAATCGCGACGTCCCGTTGCGAGAGATTCAGCCTGCCCTGCCGTCCGCCGAAACAAAGCTGGTGCTCTCCACCGACAAATCCTTGCTTAAGGGAAGCCCGATCCTGATCCAGTGGTATCCGGTTTCTGATAGCGGAGAAGATGGTGTGATGCAGATTGTGAATATCGATCTCATCACTCGCCTGATGCTGGAGCCACAGCGCCCGCTTATCACCGACGTGGCCCTGACCGTGGGGGATAAATACCTGCGCTACGGTGAAAATGTCTCCGACTCGCTGACAATAAACGATGATGAGAGGGTTCTGCGCCAGCAATCCAGCCATTTCCCGTTCACCATTACCGTCAGTGGCCCGGGAGCCAGCGAGCTGGCGTTGATATATTTGCCCTCTCAGCTGCCGCTGGCGCTGATGCTCAGTCTCCTGATGGGTTACGTCGCCTGGCTTGCGACCGCGAACCGCATGAGCTTTACCTGGGAAATTAACCTTGGCCTGGCCGCACGTGAATTCGAGCTGTTTTGCCAGCCGCTGCTGAATGCCCGCACGCAGAAATGCGTGGGGGTGGAGATCCTGCTGCGCTGGAACAACCCCCGTCAGGGATGGATCTCCCCGGACGTTTTTATTCCGCTCGCCGAAGAGCACAACCTGATTATCCCCCTCACACGTTACGTCATTAACGAAACGGTGAGTCAGATTGGCTATTTTCCGTCAACGCCCGGCTTCCACATTGGCATCAACGCCGCCGCCAGCCATTTCCGACACGGAACGCTCATTCAGGACCTGAACCGCTACTGGTTCAGCGCGCATCCCACCCAGCAGCTAATTGTGGAGCTGACGGAGCGTGACGCGCTGCAGGACGTGGATTATCGCATTGTAAGAGAGTTACACCGTCAGGGCGTGAAGCTGGCCATTGATGATTTTGGCACCGGCAATAGCTCTCTCTCGTGGCTGGAAAAGCTGCATCCGGACGTGCTGAAAATTGATAAGTCCTTTACCAGCGCTATCGGCACTGATGCTGTGAACTCCACGGTGACGGACATCATCATTGCGCTCGGACAACGGCTTAGCATTGAGCTGGTGGCTGAAGGGGTAGAAACGCCCGAGCAGGCGCGGTATTTGCGTCATCACGGGGTAGAGGTACTGCAGGGATTTTTGTTTGCGCAGCCTATGCCGCTGAGGGAATTTCCGCAATGGCTGGCGGAGAGTTCGTCTCCGCCAGCACCGCGTAACGGGCATATCGTTCCGCTGATGCCGTTACGCTAGGCTCAGTTACTCTTCTTCGTCGTGGGCCGACTGCTCTTTAACAATGCGCACCATATCGACGCGATAGTCATTCGCTTCGATTATCGTGATCTGCAGCGGAGGCAGTTCAATGATATCGCCGGTCCGCGGGATTTGTCCGTTAACGGCAATAACCAGCCCAGCCACGGTCGCAATGTCCTCTTCATCGTTGATGATGTTTTCCAGACCCAGCGTGTGCTGCAGCGCGTGCAGATCGGTGGTGCCTTTCACCAGCCAGCCGTCACCGTCGGAGACAATTTCCGGGGTTTCATCCGCATCCGGGAATTCACCGGCAATGGCTTCAAGCACGTCGAGCGGCGTCACCAGACCCTGCACCACACCAAATTCATTGGTGACGATAACAAAGCTACCGCGTGCGCGGCGCAGGACGCCAAGCAGGTTGATAGGATCCAGCGTTTCCGGCACCACAATCGCCGGTGATGCGGCGGCGACGGCTTCGACGTTAATCCCTTCTTCCAGCGCCACCAGCATCTCTTTCGCACGCACCACGCCGATGATCTCGTCCAGTTCACCCCGGCATACCGGGAACAGGCTATGCGGTGAAGAGAGCAACTGCTGGCGAATCTCATCAACGCTCAGGCGGGAATCGACCCAGCTGATTTCACCGCGCGGGGTCATGATGCCGCGCAGCGAGCGGGAGGCCAGGGAGAGCACGCCGTTAATCATATAGCGCTCTTCTTCCACAAATGCCCCTTCCGGGACGGGAACCGGGTTACGGCTTTCATTGTCGTTCTGCACGTTGACCTGACGGCGACCGCCCATCAGACGCAGAATCGCATCAGCCGTACGCGCACGCAGCGGCTGGGTAGACTGCTGCTTGATAAAGTTATGTCGTGCAATCTGGTTAAACAACTCGATGAGGATCGAGAAGCCAATGGCTGCGTACAGGTAGCCTTTTGGTATATGGAAGCCAAAACCTTCCGCCACCAGGCTCAGACCAATCATCAGCAGGAAGCTAAGGCAGAGCACCACGACCGTCGGATGCTGATTCACAAAGCGCGTCAGTGGCTTAGACGCCAGCAGCATCACCGCCATCGCGATAACCACCGCAGCCATCATCACCGGGAGGTGGTTCACCATGCCGACAGCCGTGATCACCGCATCCAGCGAGAAGACCGCATCAAGCACCACGATCTGCAGTACCACGACCCAAAAGCTGGCATAGCCTTTACCGTGTCCATCATCGTGCTGGCGATTTTCCAGCCGCTCGTGAAGCTCTGTCGTCGCTTTGAAAAGCAGGAATATCCCCCCGAGCAGCATGATCAAATCACGGCCGGAGAAAGTGAAATCCATGACGGAAAAAAGCGGCTTCGTCAGCGTAACCATCCACGAGATCACGGACAGCAGTGCCAGACGCATGACCAATGCCAGAGAGAGGCCGATCAGACGCGCTTTATCACGTTGTTTTGGCGGCAGTTTGTCCGCAAGGATGGCAATAAACACCAGGTTATCAATGCCGAGAACAATCTCAAGCACGACCAGCGTGAGCAATCCCACCCAGATTGACGGGTCCATTAAGAATTCCATGAAACGCTCCTGCTAACGGAATGACCAAACGGTGCCCCACTCAACGTGGGCAAAACAGAGGCAGACAGAGTCGATACGTGGCGAGGATCGCCGGTGAAACAGGCGCGGAATGGCCTGGAGGATGACTGACGTCGGTGACGGTCCATATAGTGGGCTGTAGCCCTATACTCCTGAACAATTAAACGGAGGCTAAACATATCAGAGACAATGCGTTTTTAGCAAAGATTTACGTTCCTTTGCAAAGATCTGTAACACAGCTGCTTTACCTTACAGATAATTCTGTAACCCATAGCTAAATTACGGATCTTCATCACATAAATTATTTTTTCACTATCTAAAATAATTCGCGGAAGTCTTAGTTTTTTAACTCTAACCCTTTTCTGAATCGATTCGGTTGGCCAGATACGATTCACAGTGCGACTGCCTGGCAGGCGTATTAATGATAATAAAAGGAGGTAGCAAGTGACCATTGCTATTGTCATAGGCACACATGGTTGGGCTGCAGAGCAGTTACTCAAAACAGCAGAGATGCTGTTGGGTGAGCAGGAAAACGTCGGCTGGATCGATTTCGTTCCCGGTGAAAACGCTGAAACGCTGATTGAGAAGTACACTGCTCAACTGCAGAAACTGGATACCAGCAAAGGCGTGCTGTTTCTCGTTGATACATGGGGAGGCAGTCCGTTCAATGCTGCCAGCCGCATTGTCGTCGATAAAGAGCATTATGAAGTTGTCGCCGGGGTGAATATCCCCATGTTGGTGGAAACCTTCATGGCACGCGACGACAATCCGAGTTTCGATGAACTGGTCGCTCTGGCTGTTGAAACCGGTCGCGAAGGCGTGAAAGCGCTGAAAGCACAACCGGTTGAGAAGCCTGCTCCAGTGGCCGCGGTGCCAAAAGCCGAAGCCCCGGCGAAGCCCATGGGCCCGAATGATTACATGGTGATCGGCCTTGCCCGTATTGATGACCGTTTAATCCACGGCCAGGTGGCAACGCGCTGGACCAAAGAGACCAACGTTCGACGCATTATTGTCGTCAGCGATGAAGTTGCTGCTGATACCGTACGTAAAACCCTTCTGACACAGGTTGCTCCTCCTGGCGTTACCGCGCACGTGGTGGATGTCGCCAAAATGATCCGCGTTTATAACAACCCGAAATATGCGGGCGAGCGCGTGATGCTGCTGTTCACAAACCCGACAGACGTTGAACGCCTGGTTGAAGGCGGCGTGAAAATTACCTCCGTAAACATTGGTGGTATGGCATTCCGTCAGGGCAAAACGCAGGTCAACAACGCCATTTCAGTCGATGCGAAAGATATCGAGGCATTCAACAAGCTGAATGCACGCGGTATCGAACTGGAAGCCCGTAAGGTTTCCACGGATCAGAAACTGAAAATGATGGATCTGATCGGTAAAGTTGGGAAATAAGCCCGCGCCGGTTTTTCACATAAAGCTTATGTAATAGGAGAAGTACAATGGAGATTACCACTCTTCAGATTGTGCTGGTGTTCATCGTCGCGTGTATTGCGGGTATGGAATCCGTACTTGATGAATTTCAGTTCCACCGCCCTCTGGTGGCCTGTACGTTGATTGGTGCCGTTTTGGGTGATATGAAAACCGGGATCATCATCGGTGGTACCCTGGAAATGATTGCCCTGGGCTGGATGAACATCGGTGCGGCAGTTGCGCCTGATGCCGCGCTGGCATCCATCATTTCTACGGTTCTGGTTATTGCCGGTCACCAGAGTATCGGTGCAGGTATTGCCCTGGCAATCCCGCTGGCAGCAGCAGGTCAGGTACTGACCATCATCGTGCGTACTATCACCGTGGCCTTCCAGCACGCGGCGGATAAGGCGGCCGAAAATGGCAACCTGACGGCGCTCTCCTGGATCCACGTCTCGTCCCTGTTCCTGCAGGCGATGCGTATCGCGATCCCGGCCGTTATCGTTGCGATCTCCGTCGGTACCAGCGAAGTACAGAGCATGCTGAACGCCATTCCAGAAGTGGTCACCGGCGGTCTGAACATCGCAGGCGGTATGATTGTGGTGGTTGGTTATGCGATGGTTATCAATATGATGCGCGCAGGCTACCTGATGCCGTTCTTCTACCTCGGCTTCGTTACTGCTGCGTTCACCAACTTCAACCTGGTTGCGCTGGGTGTGATTGGTGCAGTGATGGCGATTCTCTACATCCAGCTCAGCCCGAAATATAACCGCGTTGCGGGTGCCCCAGCGCAGGCTGCTGGTAATAACGATCTCGATAACGAACTGGACTAGCAGGTGAGCGAAATGGTTGATATGACAAAAACTACCACCGAGAAAAAACTCACTCCGGGTGATATTCGTGGCGTGTTCATCCGTTCTAACCTGTTTCAGGGTTCATGGAACTTCGAACGTATGCAGGCGCTGGGCTTCTGTTTCTCCATGGTACCGGCTATCAAACGCCTGTATCCGGAAAACAACGAAGCGCGCCGTCAGGCGATTAAGCGTCACCTGGAATTCTTTAACACCCATCCTTATGTGGCGGCTCCGGTTCTGGGCGTGACGTTGGCGATGGAAGAGCAGCGTGCAAACGGCGCAGAGATTGACGATGGTGCCATCAACGGTATCAAAGTCGGTCTGATGGGTCCGCTGGCAGGCGTCGGTGACCCAATCTTCTGGGGTACCGTGCGTCCGGTCTTCGCGGCGCTGGGTGCCGGTATCGCCATGAGCGGAAGCCTGCTTGGGCCACTGCTGTTCTTCATCCTGTTCAATGCGGTGCGTCTGCTGACCCGTTACTACGGTGTGGCTTACGGTTACCGTAAAGGGGTGGACATCGTTAAGGATATGGGCGGCGGCTTCCTGCAGAAACTGACTGAGGGGGCGTCAATCCTCGGCCTGTTTGTCATGGGGGCACTGGTTAACAAGTGGACGCACGTGAACATCCCGCTGGTGGTGTCCACCATCACCGGTCAGGATGGTCAGACCCGTGTTACCACCGTGCAGACGATTCTGGACCAGCTGATGCCGGGTCTGGTACCGCTGCTGCTGACCTTCGCCTGTATGTGGCTGCTGCGTAAGAAAGTTAACCCGCTGTGGATCATTGTTGGCTTCTTCGTCATCGGTATCGCGGGCTACGCTGTCGGTCTGCTGGGCCTGTAAGACATCACGTAATACGCCGGGGGCTTGCCCCCGGTTTTTTTATCTGGAGGATGAATGACTGTCACGGACATCGTACTGGTTTTGTTTATTGTGGCCCTTCTGGCATATGCGATCTATGACGAGTTCATCATGCCCCGCCGCCACGGCGAAACGCTGCTCTCCCTGCCCCTTCTGCGACGCGGCCGCGTGGATGCGTTTATCTTCGCCGGTCTCATCGTCATTCTAATTTACAACAACGTGACCGGTCATGGTGCAATATTAACCACATGGTTATTATGTGCGCTGGCATTAATGGCGATTTATCTGTTCTGGATCCGTGTTCCGAAAATCATTTTTAAAAGCCGCGGGTTTTTCTTCGCCAATGTATGGATAGAATATAACCGTATTAAAGAGATGAATTTATCGGAAGATGGTGTACTGGTGATGCAATTAGAGCAACGCCGGCTGCTTATTCGGGTCAAGAATATTGACGACCTGGAAAGAATATACAAACTTATGCTTAAAACTCAGTAAGTTAACCACATAGCTTTGGCTATATTCTGCGTTTATTTTGCGCACCTGATATAGCCAAAGCTATATTCCATTCTGTCATTTCTCTTATATTTATTAACGTTATTTTCACGCATAAATCTAAATGAAAATCGTTATCAACACCTTGACGAAATAATGCCGCTTCATTGTTGTTTTATATTCTCAAAATATGTTAAGGTTGCGCCCGTCGTTGGGGAGTAGCTGATTTCCTGTTCGCAGGAAATGTACGTGTCAACATACTCGTTGAAAAACGTGGCACGTACGGACCGTTTGCCGCACAGATTTGTGCAAGGCGGTCAGGCGAGACCATAGATACATCAACTGCTGTTTACTGGGGGCAGTGATGTGTCATATGGATATCTCCCGGTCTGGACGCTTTAATGAATATCTCCGCAACCCTTCTTCTTGCTTTCGGTATGTCCATGGACGCTTTTGCCGCTTCCATCGGTAAAGGTGCCTCGCTGCACAAACCCAAATTCTCTGAAGCGCTACGCACAGGCCTTATCTTTGGTGCTATCGAAACGCTGACACCGCTCATCGGCTGGGGTCTTGGTATGCTGGCAAGCCAGTTCATACTGGAGTGGAACCACTGGATCGCTTTCGTGCTGCTCGTATTTCTGGGGGGGCGAATGGTGATTGAAGGTTTTCGCGGCAATGGCGATGAGGAAGACGAGCCGCAGCACCGCCACGGTTTCTGGCTGCTGGTGACCACCGCCATCGCCACCAGTCTCGACGCCATGGCCGTCGGTGTGGGCCTGGCATTCCTGCAGGTCAATATTATTGCGACCGCGCTGGCCATTGGTTGTGCCACGCTGATTATGTCGACGCTGGGAATGATGGTTGGCCGGTTTATTGGCCCTCTGCTGGGCAAACGCGCCGAGATCCTGGGCGGTATCGTGCTGATTGGCATTGGTGCCCAGATCCTCTGGGCACACTTCGCCGGTTAATCTTCGCACTGCCAGCAGTGGATACTGAAATCCGTCTGGCAGCGAAACGTTGTTTGCTCCGCTAAGGTTTCCCACACGTTCGGTTTCGCCCGCCATGCAAATGGCGTCATCTGCAACAACGCTACGGCTTCTTCCCCTGCCAGGTTCATCTCGTAGGCCAGCGTCTGCTCCTGCTTCAGCGTAAAGCCCGCCAGTTGCTCAGAATGTGGCGCATGCAGCCGAACATCATCATAGATAAGCCCTTTAAGCTCCATCAGATGTCGGGGACCTGGCGTGACGGTAATGACCCATCCGCCCGGTTTGATAACGCGTGCCAACTCCTGCGCCTTACAGGGCGCATAGATGCGGATAACCGCATCCATGCTGGCATCGTCAAACGGCAGTCGGTGGCTCGATGCCACGCAGAACGTCACGCCGGAGTAGCGTTTTGCCGCCGCGCGGATAGCCACTTTGGAAACATCCAGACCAAATGTCTGCGCGCCCTTCTCTTGTGCAACCTCAGCAAACCGCGCGGTGTAATACCCTTCCCCGCAGCCAATATCCAGCACGCCTGCTGCACTGTCAGTCAGATTATCTTCCAGCAATTGCGCGACGGCCTCTCTGAGTGGCTGATAGTGCCCGGCGTCGAGAAATGCCCGACGTGCCTGCATCATCTCAGCACTGTCACCCGGATCGCGCGAGCGCTTATGCTGCACCGGCAGAAGATTCACGTAGCCTTCTTTCGCCATATCAAACTGATGTCCCTGCGGACAGGCATAACTTTTTTCTGATCGCGTCAGACGCGCGTGGCAAAGGGGACAACTGAAGGACATGGCAGCTCCGGGGCGTAAATCAAAGGGCGAAGTGTACCGCTATTCGCCCCGGTATAAAACGCCTGGGTTAACGCATGACGATAAGGTGCGAGGAATCAGGCGCCAGACCATCGGGTTTGACGTTCTCAAGACGCAATACGTTACCCATAATCTCGCTGAATACCGGTGCGGAGACGGCGCCGCCATAGTACGCCCCGTTTTGAGGATCGTTAATCACGACCACCAGCGCAAAACGCGGATCGCTGGCAGGCGCGACGCCCGCGGTATAGGCAACGTATTTATCGACATATTTGCCGCTATCATCGATTTTCTTCGCCGTACCGGTTTTCACCGCCACACGGTAATCACGTACCGCAGCCTTAACGCCGCCCCCGCCCGGCAGCGCAACGCTCTCCATCATATGCTCGACCTGATGAGCAATCTCTTCCGGCATGACTCTGTGCCCGATAACGGGTGGATCGATACGGGTAATTGAGAGGGGCCGTTCCAGCCCGAAGCCGCCGATGGTGGCATAGACGTGCGCCAGCTGGAGGGGGGTGACCATCAGACCATAGCCAAAGGCGAAGGTCGCCCTGTCGAGCTGGCTCCAGTATTTACGCTGGGGTAACAGACCGGCGCTCTCGCCGGTTAAGCCAAGCCCGGTGTTTGTACCAAAACCAAAGTTCCGGTAGGTATCAATCAGATGCTGAACAGGCATCGCCAGCGAGAGGCGAGATACGCCAGTGTCGCTCGATTTTTGCAGGATCCCGGTCATCGAGAGTTCAGGGTAGTAACCCACGTCCCGAATACGGTGTCCGTCAAGCATATACGGATGGGTGTCAATGACGCTGTCAGGCTGCACCAGCCCCTGTTGCAATGCCGTCATCAGCACAAGCGGCTTCACGGTTGAACCTGGCTCGAACGTATCGCTGATGGCACGGTTACGAAAATCGTCTATTGTCGCGCCCTGGCGGTTATTGGGGTTGAAATCCGGATAGCTCGCCATCGCGAGGATTTCACCGGTGGGGATATTAATGAGCACTGATGCCCCCGACTCCGCCTTGTTCCAGGCCACTGCGTTATCAAGCGCATCTTCGGTGATGGTTTGCAGGCGCTCATCAATACTGAGCTGAATATTGTGCGCAGGCACCGGCGCGACTTCCGTCAGATTTTCCACCACACGACCGTAACGGTCTTCCCTGACCTGCCGGACGCCCGGCTTGCCTGTTAACTGGGTGTTGAAACTTTTCTCCACCCCCTCAATACCCTGACCGTCAATATTGGTGAAACCAATCAGGTTTGCCGCCACATGCCCGGCAGGATAAAAACGGCGTGATTCATCGCGTAAATTGATACCCGGCAAATTCAGCTTATCGATCCATTTTGCCTGAGCAGGATCCACCTGCCGGGCAAGGTAGATGAACCTCCCCAGTGGATTCGCGTTAATCCGTGATGACAGGGTGTTCAGGGAGAGATGTAACGCATTCGCTAGCGCCTGCCAGCGATCGTCAAAGCCCACGCCCCCTTTTGCCAGCACCGTTTTTGGGTCGGCCCACACGGCCCTGACCGGGACACTGACCGCCAGCGGCCGGCCCTCACGATCCATGATCATTCCGCGGGGAGCATCAATCGGCAGTTCGCGCAGCGATCGCATATCCTCCTGCTTGACCAGGTTGTCAGGTTTAATAATTTGCAGCCAGGCAACGCGGCCCAGCAAAAACGCCAGACTGCAAAAAATGGCTAAACAGAGCAGCGCAAAACGCGCCGGCGTGAAATTGCCGGCGGTCGTTATCATTTTCTTCTTCACCTGAACCCCAGGACTGTTAAACAACGCCCTGATTTAACGGGAAAAGACGGCCAGAGGGAGGGAAAACAGTGCTACTAACCTCGTAGCTTTGCAACAAGTTACTAACAAGAGCGGGGATGGTAATATTTTGAAAGATAAGGCACATAAAAAAGCCCCGCTATATGCGAGGCTTTATGTCTGAGAGTGAAGTACAACGTGCTTCAGTCAGCAGTGGTTCGATCAGATAGCAGTTACGTTAACTGCAGCTGGGCCTTTCTGGCCGTCCTGAATTTCGAACTCAACGTTCTGGCCTTCAGCCAGAGTTTTGAAGCCGTTACCCTGGATTGCAGAGAAGTGTACGAACACGTCTTTGCTGCCGTCAGCAGGAGTAATGAAACCAAAACCTTTAGACTCGTTGAACCACTTAACTTGACCTTTAATCTTTGCCATTTGCAAAATTCCTTAGAGTGTTTTCTTAGCCCGCAGGCATTACTGAGATAAAACTGAGACATTACTGCATGAGGCACTAATATAAGGTTCGGCAGAGAAGCGGTATTCAACGACAACGTGTTTACTCAGGACTTCTTTACTGAAAATGCCACACATAAACAGAACTGTACCTCGTTTGACCCAAAACGTGTTATCACACACTATGTTTAATATGGCAAGCCATTTTTAAACATGTCTCGATCCGCCGCACAAATTCGAACTGTGCCGGTATGCTTTTGCACAATTATGCGCATGACATATGGACAGCCCTGCTCACTTACACAGACTCGCCGTTGCTTTCACAACCGCTGTTATCTAAGACTTTTTTAACATAGCTCAATCATTCCAGTGCGTCCAGCAACCCGCTAAGAAAAAACCCCTACATTGATTGAGTTAGAACAATTTGTGAAAACTTATGCTTAAATCATTGTAACGCCCCTGTATTGTTACAGTGGAAATACAATGTTAATCCTTCACGCTAAACTGTATTAAAAAGCACCAGCTAATAAAGAATGTTATGCACCAAAATAATGAAATTTTTATGACTCTGCATCAAAACAAGGCAAGCAAAACGTTTCGATAAAAATAAAACATTCTTTAGACCTTAGACATACAGAATATATGCAACAATCCAGCGCTTCGTTTATAAGGATAAATATTCACCAATTTTCAGTATCCTGAAGGAATTATTAACCAGTGCTAAATTATCGAGGACTGCAGTTAACTCTCGCACGGGGTCATCAAGCGATTCATCAGCCAGTTCAAACACGCCCCAGTGAATGGGAAACGCCAGTGGGCATCCCAACTGTTGCCACAACGCAGCGGCAGATTGCGGATCCATATGATGTACGGCCATGAACCACCGTGGTGCATAAGCGCCAACGGGCAACGCCGCGGCGTCAATTTTACCCAGCCTTTCCGGTATTCGGAGCAGTTCAGGTGAATAGCCCGTGTCGCCGCTAAACCAGAAACGATGATGCCGCCCTTCAAACACCCAGCCACACCACAGGGAGCGATTGCGGTTCCAGAGCGTGCGCATACTCCAGTGCTGCGCCGGTACGGCGGACAGCGTTATCCCCTGCCAGGTGAAACTCTGCCACCAGTCGAGCTCAACAATGCGTCTTGCCCCCCGGCGGCGAAACCAGTCTGCCAGACCTAAGGGAACAAACAGAGTGACGTCGGGGAAGCGTTTAAGGATCCGGCGAATGGTCGCGTCATCCAGATGATCGTAATGATTATGGGAGATAACCACTGCATCGAGTTGCTGGAGCTGTTCGACAGACAGAGCGGGAGGCGTTTTACGTTGTGATCCGAGGAAAGGTAAGGGAGAGGCGCGGCGAGAAAAAACGGGGTCGGTCAGCAGGGTGTTACCATCAATGTGCAACAACAGGCTTGCGTGTCCGAGCCACCATACCCCATTTCCCTGCGGCTGCTTAAGCGTTGCCGGCTGCCACCACTGGCGGATAAAGTCCTCATATCCGTTTGCCGGGGGGCGGGGTAAGCCAGCTTCTTTGCGCGCTTTTCGCCAGCGATCAAGGTCACCGGGCTGATGCCCGACGGGGTCAGTATTACGAAAACCGTTCGGTGTGTGATGTTTCAGGGAGGGGTCATACCAGGGATTTTTCCAGACCACAGCCACCTCCCGGATAAGACAAATTAACGCTCAGCCACCAGGCGGATAAAGTCATCCTGCTCAGTGTTGTCTTCAGCAACCGCGTCTTTCGCCGACGCTTTCTCTTCTGGTTCGTTAGCCTCACACAGACGACGTAACAGCGCATTCTGACGTTTTTGTTGGTCAAGCAGCGCTTCCAGCAGTTCGATCTGCTCGTTTGTACGGGAACTGGCACGGTTTACGAAAAACCAAATGACAAGCCCCACCAGCAGAACAACCAACGAGATCATCAGGGATGCCATATTTAGCAGCCCTGAATTCAGTAACTCACCCATTTCACCACCTCAATAAAAACGTCTATCTTACCACTGGTGCGAAGGAAGGAAATCACCTTGAGAAAAAATGCGTGTTACCACGGAATAAACTTATTGATTGCGCAGACGCCGCTAAAAAACTGTACATCCTGATCGCACATCACATTGATAGTCTGCGTCCACAACACCACACAGGCTACCAGCACAATAATCAGAATCACCCAGCGTATTTTTTTCACTCCACACTCCGTCTAAAGGCCCGATATAACCAGATTATCACGGCTATCTTAAACAAGGACTAACTGTACCGCCATCTGGTCGTTTTCAGAATCATGCACTTGTTTCATAGAGTAAACCGTTTAGGCTTACTGCATGACAACAAAGATAAAGAGGCAATGATGCATTTAATTATTCGTACAATTATTGCACTGGCCGTAGTATGGGTTGGCCTTCTGTTAACCGGCTATGGCGTGCTTGTGGGAAGCACCGAAAACGCCGCTGGATTAGGTATTCAATGCAAATACATGACCGCGCAGGGCATGAGCACGGCACAATATATTCATTCAGACAGCGGGATCATTGGTTTAACCAACTGCCCGGTTCTGCGTAAAACATCCGTCGTCATTGATAACGGCTAATCACCCCGATTGATACTGATAAAAAACGCCGCACTGTGTGCGGCGTTTTTTGTGCCCGTAAGGATCAGAACGGGTAGTCGTTATAGCCCATTTGTTCTGAAATCTTGCGTGCGGCTGTATGGAGAATCGCCACATACTCATGCAGACGTTCTTCAGAAAAGCGCAGGGTCGGGAAAGAGATACTCAGCCCGGCAATGACAACGCCAAAGCGGTCAAATACCGGCACACCGATACAGCGCAGCCCTTCCTCCTGCTCTTCGTTATCTTCGCCATACCCCTGCTCACGTACTTTGTCGAGCACGGCCAATAACTCGTCAGTGCTAGTAATAGTGCGTTCAGTACTGCGCTTATATTCCACGCCTTCGAGGATCTGCTTCACTTCTTCGCGATCGCGCCACGCCAGCAACACTTTGCCAATCGCGGTACTGTAAAGCGGATTACGACGACCGATGCGTGAATACATGCGCAGGTTGTACATGGAGTCGATTTTATGGATGTAGACAATGCTGTCTTCATCCAGTGCCCCCAGGTGGATAGTCTCTTTGGTCAGGCGAGAGATCTCACGCATCTGGATATCTGCGCTGCGGATCAAATCCACGTTTTGCAGCGCACGGGCCCCGAGCTCGAACAGTTTCAGCGTCAGAGAATACTTTTCAGACTCGCCTTCCTGTGCGACGTAACCCAGTGACTTCATGGTTTGCAAAAAGCGATAAACGGTGCTTTTCGACATCATCACACGCTGCGACAACTCTGTAATACCAATTTCACGCTCTTCTCCGAGCGCCTGTAAGATGCCAAACACCTTCAGCACGGAAGAAACAGAATCTGGCTGTTTATCCAAATCTGCAATTGCCATTTACCACCTCATAGAGAGTGTTTTATAAAAATCAGAACCGGTTTTTATTATAAATTCCCGTCATGTTACCTGCAATCGATCCTCGTTTACTTCGTTACAAATCTGCGACATAAAACTGAAATAACGATGCTAAAATAGTTACCCTGAGAATAATTTCACACTGAGCTTTTCATCCCTAATGGAAAAAAACTTGTCCGATGGCCTGCCTTTGCCCCAGCGGTATGGCGCTATCGCCACGATTGTTATCGGTATTTCAATGGCCGTCCTAGACGGTGCAATCGCTAACGTTGCCCTGCCAACCATTGCCAGCGACCTGCATGCCTCCCCTGCCAGTTCTATATGGATAGTCAATGCCTACCAGATAGCGATCGTGGTTTCACTGCTCTCGTTCTCTTTCCTGGGCGATATGTTCGGTTACCGACGGGTGTATCAATGCGGCCTGCTGGTATTCACCTTTACTTCACTTTTCTGTGCCCTTTCTGATTCGCTGCATACTCTGACGCTTGCGCGCGTAGCGCAGGGTTTTGGGGGGGCGGCACTGATGAGCGTCAACACGGCGTTGATCCGCTTAATCTATCCGCAGCGTCATCTGGGACGCGGTATGGGGATAAACTCGTTTATTGTCGCCGTCTCGTCTGCGGCCGGGCCAACCCTTGCGGCGGCCATACTCTCTGTCGCGTCCTGGCAGTGGTTATTCGCCATTAACGTACCGCTGGGTATTGTGGCCCTCTTCTTTGCTCTGCGCTATCTTCCCGCGAACGGTCCCAAAAGCACGATGCCACGCTTTGACCTTATCAGCGCAGTGATGAATGCCCTGACCTTTGGCCTGCTGATTACTGCCCTGAGCGGCTTTGCACAAGGTCAGTCCCTTATACTTACCGCCGCGGAGCTCATTGCGCTGCTGGTGATTGGCTTCTTCTTTGTACGCCGTCAGCTCGCGCTCCCTGTCCCTTTACTGCCTGTCGACCTGCTGCGTACTCCTCTTTTTTCTCTCTCGATTTGTACTTCTGTTTGCTCATTCTGCGCTCAGATGCTGGCCCTGGTCTCTCTGCCCTTCTTCCTGCAAAGTGTGGTGGGACGTACTGAAGTCGAGACCGGACTGCTGTTAACGCCATGGCCACTGGCGACGATGGTAATGGCGCCGCTGGCAGGGTATTTGATTGAGCGCGTCCACGCCGGATTGCTTGGCGCGCTGGGGCTCGCCGTCATGGCCACGGGGCTCTTCGCACTCGCACTACTCCCCTCATCACCCACCGATCTGGATATCATCTGGCGCATGATCCTGTGCGGTGCAGGATTCGGTCTGTTCCAGTCGCCTAACAACCACACCATCATCACCTCAGCGCCGCGCCATCGCAGCGGTGGTGCCAGCGGTATGTTGGGCACCGCACGTTTGCTGGGACAAAGCACCGGCGCGGCCCTGGTCGCGCTGATGTTTAATCTTGCCGGGCAAAATGGCAACCACGTTGCACTTTTCACCGCAGGCGCCCTTGCCACCCTCGCCGCCATCATCAGCGGGCTGCGCATTACCCAGCCCAGAGTACAGGCATAAAAAAAGCCGGGCGGATATCTCCAGCCCGGCTCATTGCTCTTCTTAGCGTTACTTCAGGTATTCACCACTGCGCAGCGCTTCAATACGTTTATCCAGCGGCGGGTGACTCATAAACAGTTCGCTCAGCGATTTTGATTTACCGTTAATGCAGAATGCCATAATGCTGGTCGCTTCCTGCGGTTCATAGCTGGTTTTCAGACGCTGTAGCGCGGCAATCATCTTCTCACGGCCAACCAGTTTCGCCGAGCCAGCATCCGCGTGGAACTCACGATGACGGGAGAACCACATGGTGATGATGCTGGCGAGAATACCGAATACCAGCTCCAGTACCGTCGCAACCGCGAAATAGATCAGCGGGTTGCCGTTGCTCTCTTCCCCTTCATCGCGGTTCCCGCCCATAAAGCCTGCCGCGATCTGCGCCAGAATACGGGAGATGAAGATAACAAAGGTGTTCACTACGCCCTGGATCAGGGTCATGGTGACCATGTCGCCGTTCGCGATATGGCTGATTTCGTGAGCGATAACCGCTTCGGCTTCGTCACGGCTCATGTTCTGCAACAACCCGGTGCTGACGGCAACCAGCGACGCATCACGACGGGCACCTGTGGCAAAGGCGTTAATATCTGGCGCGTGGTAAATGGCCACCTGCGGCATGGCGATACCCGCCTGCTGCGATTGCTGAGCCACGGTATTCATCAGCCACTGTTCCATATCGTTACGCGGTTGCTCAATGACTTCACCACCTACCGATTTCAGTGCCATCCATTTCGACATCAGGAGTGAAACGAATGAGCCACCAAAACCAAACAGCAGCGCCATAATCAACAGACCCTGAACGCTGCTCGACTGAATTCCTGTCAGGCTTAGCACGAGCCCGAAAACCACCATCACCGCAAGGTTGGTGAGCAGGAAGAGCGCGATTCGCATCATAATTTTCTTTTAACCTCAGTTTAACAAAGCGCACTATGCGATTACCCACATCGTATGGGTATTACGGCTATTTTCAAGCATCCATCGGGCGTAAGTCACCAGAAAGACACAACTTTACACAATTGGAAATTTGCCTGACGGGAGAATGCGGAACAAAAAGAAACAGGCACAATTTCTTGTGCCTGTTGGGGGATTATTTTGCCGGTGCAGGTTGCACGGCGGGCTTCGCCTTTTCCTGATTCGCCAGGTCAAGAGCGATATGCACCGTCTCGTCGAGGTAAGGATCCGGCTCCTGGTAATCTTTTGGCAGATCGTCCAGTTTCTTAAGCAGAGGCTTACCTTCTCGCTTGAAGCGATCGTTGATACGCGCCAGACGCGTTGCATCATCTTCGTTGTTCTCTTTCTCACGCTGAGCGTAGTTGAGAGAAACAATATTCCGCTTATCTTTCAGGGCATTGAAACGAGCAATGTCCTTCATGATGTACTGGAATTCCGGATCTTTGGCGATGCGATCGTTGTGCGCTTTCAGCAGTTCAGGACCAAACTGCGTCATATCACCCGCTTTCACGTAGGTCGCGGCGTTAATGCTATCCCACGGCAATGCGTTATCTTCAAACTTCTCGCCGGTTTCAGTCTCTTCCGTGCCTGTCGGCATCATGATATCCGGCGTCACGCCTTTACGCTGCGTACTGCCACCGTTCACACGATAGAATTTCTGAATGGTGTACTGAACCGAACCCAGTGCAGGCCATTCCGGACGCAGCATCTGATCGTAGATACGATTCAGAGAACGATACTGCTGTACGGTACCTTTACCAAATGTCGGCTCACCGACAATCAGCGCACGGCCATAGTCCTGCATAGCGGCGGCAAAGATTTCAGACGCGGAAGCACTGAAGCGATCGACTAAGACCACCAGCGGGCCTTTGTAATAGACCACACCATCGTTGTCGGCATCTTCACGTACTTTACCGTTGTTATCGCGCACCTGAACCACCGGACCAGACGGGATAAACAGCCCGGACAGTGAAACCGCTTCGGTCAGCGCCCCACCACCGTTGCTGCGCAAGTCGATGATGACGCTGCTCACGTTCTGCTTTTCAAGCTTCTGCAGCTGGACTTTTACATCATCAGTCAGCCCGACGTAGAAGCCCGGGATATCCAGAACACCCACCTTCTCTTTACCCACGGTCTTCACCGACATTTTCACCGCGCGGTCTTCCAGGCGGATACGCTCACGCGTCAGGGTAACGATACGGGTTTTGGTGCCTTTACCGGCTGGCAGAATTTCAAGGCGAACTTTGCTGCCTTTCGGGCCTTTGATCAGCGCAACCACATCATCCAGACGCCAGCCGATCACATCGACCATGTTCTGTCCGGTTTGACCCACACCAACAATGCGATCGCCTACGCTTATCGCTTTGCTTTTCGACGCCGGGCCACCGGCCACCATTGAGTTGATCACGGTGTAATCATCGTCCATCTGCAGCACCGCACCGATACCTTCCAGAGACAGGCTCATTTCGGTATTAAACTGTTCGGTATTGCGAGGCGAGAGATAATTGGTATGCGGATCGATTTCGTGAGCGAAAGCGGTCATTGCCAGTGAGAAAACATCTTCACTGTTGGTCTGAGCCAGACGACGAATAGCGAATTTGTAACGACGCGTCAGCGTGTCACGGATCTCTTTTTCATCTTTGCCGGTCAGCTTAAGGCTCAGCTCGTCGTATTTTACTTTTCCATCCCACAGCGCATTCAGCTCGGCTTCGTCTTTCGGCCAGGGCGCTTTGCTGCGGTCCAGATTAAAGGTGTCGTTGCCGGTGAAGTCCATCGGACGTTCCAGCACTTTCAGCGCATACTGATAGCGTTCAAAGCGGCGCTTTTGCGACAGGTTATAGAGATCGTAGAACAGATCCAGCTTGCCTGAACGCAACTCGTCACCCACCCCGGATTTACGCTTAGCGAACTGCTCGACATCGCTGGCGAGCAGTACGTTATGGCTGTAATCCAGCAAGTTCAGATAGCGGTCAAAGATTTTGGCCGAAAAGGCCTGATCGAGATCGAACTGACGATAGTGCGAACGAGTGAAGCGTGAGGTCACACGCTCGCTCACCGTCGCGTGCTGCGTCTCTTCCTTGAGGACCGGAATTTGATCAACACGCGTGATATCGTCCACTGCGAAAGCATGGCCTGTTATAGCAAACAGGCCCGCCAACGCGGTGAGCTTAAAAAAAGTGTTCATGCCAGGCTTGGCCTCCGTTTCAGAACAACAAGTGTTCTGCGCGTACAATCATTGACATACCAGAAGTCAGCTGTACACGAACGCCATCTTTGGTGATTTCCAGTACGGTGGCGTCCATTGCGTTGTTACCCGCTTTCACCTTCAGTGCCTGACCCACGCTCAGGGCGTTAATGTCAGAAACCGGCGTATGGCGCGGCTCTTCACGAGGGGCGCGCGTGGCTTTAGCTGCTGGTTTGTCAGCACGCGGTTTGCGATCGTTATTATCGTTACGACGCGGCGCTGGGCGTGGTTTACGCTCACGACGAGGCGCTTCTTCCTGGCCGTTTGCCGCTGCGGCTTCGCGTTTTTTCGCTTGCTGTTCTGCACGTTGTGCCTGAACGCGTGCTTTGGCTTCTTCCAGCTGTTTACGTGCGTGCTCAACGTGCTGCTCGTCCAGCTCACCACAAGGGTTGCCGTCAAGATCAACACGCGTCGCGCCCGCTTTGATACCGTACAAGTAACGCCAGCTCGAAGTATAAAGACGTAAGGCGGAACGAAGCTGAGTTTTGCTGAGGTTCATTTCCCCCTCAACGCGTGCCACCAGATCCTGAAAAATACCGACTTTCAGGGGACGAGCTTCACCTTCAGCACTGAAGCACTGTGGGAAACGCTCGGCCAGAAATGCGATAACTTCTTTACTGCTATTCAACTTAGGTTGATTTTCCATGAAATTTCCTGATTACAACGGACGTTGCCAACAAGCGCAGGCATGAACAGGCGTCATTATAATGACGCTATCAGTAAATGCTACGTTATCCGTTGATTATCCTGCTACGCTCGCAAAGAATTTTTGATAATCGGTTGCGGCGAGAACGTTTTCGAGGTTCGCCACCAGCTCGCGCAGCCCTTGTTCGTCCTCGGTTGTGAAGCGACTGAAGACCGTGCTGTCGATATCCAGAACGCCAATAATCTGATTTTTTACCACCAGAGGCAGAACGATTTCAGAATTGCTGGCTGCGTCACAGGCAATGTGTCCGTCAAACGCATGGACGTCTTCGACGCGCTGTACCTGATTAGTCGCGACCGCTGTACCACAAACGCCGCGTCCTACGGGAATACGCACGCAGGCAATTTTCCCCTGGAACGGGCCAAGCACCAGCGTTTCACCTTCCAGAAGGTAAAAACCGGCCCAGTTAACGTCTGATAGCCGTTCAAACAGCAATGCGCTAGTATTTGCCAGAGTGGCTAAGAAGCTGGTCTCACCCGCCATCAATGCCTTAAAATCGCGGTTAAGATCCGCGTAGAATTCTGTTTTGTTCATTATTCAATCACTTAGTTGTCTTACAAAATTACCGCATAGCCTATTAAAATAAGCATTAAATGCGCTCATGCTCAAGATGAATCCGTTCATGAGTTAATATAACGTTCAACAATACTTATTTGTGCGCAGCTGATGGCCTTAAAAACAACCAAAATTACGCCGACAAAAAAGATAACTGTCCATACGGTAAGCGAAGCTTTGCCTCGTGCACATTATCAGCGTTGCCCGCAGTGCGATACGCTTTTTATGTTGCCGAAGATGAAATCGCATGAAAGTGCTTTTTGCCCCCGCTGCGACGCTAAAATTCGCGACGGCCGCGACTGGTCGCTGACCCGCCTCGCCGCGATGGCCATCACCATGCTGTTTCTTATGCCGTTTGCCTGGGGCGAACCGCTGCTG
Source organism: Enterobacter sp. BNK-18 (assembly GCF_047456135.1). NCBI lineage: Bacteria > Pseudomonadati > Pseudomonadota > Gammaproteobacteria > Enterobacterales > Enterobacteriaceae > Enterobacter > Enterobacter sp. BNK-18. The sequence goes on from NZ_CP179899.1 coordinate 1,927,844, forward strand.
AAGCTGTACCTGCTTGGTGTGCGTATTGATGCCAACGTACTGCAGGGGATCTGGCAGATGACGCGCCAGGGTGACCCGCTCACCGCCGCCATGGTGCTGTTCTGTACGGTCGGCGCGCCGCTGGTGCTGGTCGCTGCCATTGCCTATCTTTGGTTTGGTAACATTCTGGGGATGAATCTCCGCCCCGTGTTGCTGATGCTGGACAAACTGAAAGAGTGGGTCATGCTGGATATCTACCTGGTGGGCGTCGGCGTGGCGTCCATAAAAGTGCAGGACTATGCATTCTTGCAGCCCGGGGTCGGACTCTTTGCATTTATTTGCCTCGTCTTGCTCAGCATCCTCACACTCATTCATCTGAACGTCGAACAGCTCTGGGAGCGCTTTTACCCTCAGCGCCCGGCCACGCGACCGGATGAAAGTCTCCGGGTCTGTCTGGGGTGTCACTATACTGGCTTGCCCGACCCACGTGGCCGTTGCCCGCGGTGTCATATTCCCCTGAGACTGCGGCGCAACAACAGTCTGCAAAAATGCTGGGCCGCGCTGATTGCCTCACTGGTCTTTTTGATCCCGGCCAATATGCTGCCGATTTCCATCATTTACGTGAATGGTGGGCGCCAGGAGGATACCATCCTCTCCGGGATCATCTCCCTCGCCCACAGCAACGTGGGGGTGGCGGCAATTGTGTTTATCGCCAGTATTCTGGTGCCGTTTACCAAAGTGGTGGTGATGTTTACCCTGCTCCTGAGTATTCACTTCAAATGTGAGCAAGGTTTACGTACCCGAATTCTGCTTTTGCGATACGTCACCTGGATTGGCCGCTGGTCGATGTTGGATCTGTTCGTGATTTCGTTGATGATGTCGCTGATCAATCGCGACCAGTTATTAGCTTTTACAATGGGACCCGCAGCTTTTTATTTCGGCTCCGCGGTGATATTGACTATTCTTGCTGTGGAATGGCTGGATAGCCGCTTACTTTGGGATGCACATGAGTCAGGAAACGCCCGCTTCGCCGACTGAAGCGAGAATTAAAACAAAACGCCGCATTTCTCCATTCTGGTTGCTGCCTGTCATCGCCCTGATGATTGCAGGCTGGCTTATCTGGACGAGCTATGAAGATCGCGGAAGCACCATCACCATTGACTTCCAGTCTGCCGACGGCATTGTGGCCGGGCGAACCCCTGTCCGCTTCCAGGGGGTTGAGGTGGGTACCGTTCAGGACATCAGCCTTGGAAAAGGGCTGAATAAAATTCAGGTTCGCGCCAGCATTAAGTCCGATATGCAGGATGCGCTGCGCAGCGAAACGCAGTTCTGGCTGGTAACGCCTAAGGCCTCTCTGGCGGGTGTTTCAGGGCTGGATGCACTGGTTGGCGGTAACTACATCGGCATGATGCCGGGTAAAGGTGAACCGCAGGATCACTTTGTTGCGCTGGATACCCAACCAAAATACCGACTGAATAACGGCGATCTGATGATCCATCTGCAGGCACCGGATTTGGGTTCCCTCAACAGTGGCTCACTGGTTTATTACCGTAAAATTCCGGTAGGTCGCGTTTATGATTACGCCATCAACCCGAATAAACAGGGCGTGACGATTGATGTGTTAATCGATCGCCGCTTCACTAACCTGGTGAAAAAAGGCAGCCGTTTCTGGAACGTCTCCGGCGTGGATGCCGATCTCAGCCTGAGCGGTGCCAAAGTGAAGCTCGAGAGCCTGGCCGCACTGGTCAACGGTGCCGTTGCCTTCGACTCTCCGGAAAACTCCAGCCCGGCCACGGCAGATGACACCTTCGGATTGTATGCTGACCTGGCGCACAGCCAGCGCGGCGTGATCGTCAAACTCGCCCTGCCCGATGCTAAAGGGCTGAAAGCGGGTTCCACACCGCTTATGTATCAGGGATTGCAGGTTGGGCAGCTCACCAAAATGACGCTCAATCCAGGCGGTTCCGTGACCGGTGAGATGACCGTCGACCCGAGCGTGGTTGATCTCCTGCGTGAAAAAACGCGTATCGAGATGCGCAGCCCAAAACTGTCTCTGAACGATACCAGCCTGAGCAATCTTCTGACCGGCAATACGTTTGAACTGATCCCCGGTGAAGGTCAACCCAGCAACAGTTTCGTTGTTGCGCCGGCAGATAAAGCGCTGCTGCAAAAACCGGGCGTCGTAACGGTAAAACTGACCGCGCCTGAAAGTTACGGTATCGAAGCCGGCCAGCCGCTGATTCTGCATGGCGTCCAGGTGGGCCAGGTGCTGGAGCGTACGCTCTCTGAAAACGGCGTGAGCTTCTCGGTGGCTATCGATCCGCAATACAGCGACCTCGTGCATGGCGACAGTAAATTCGTGGTGAACAGCCGCGTCGACGTGAAGGTAGGCCTCGACGGCGTTGAGTTCCTCGGTGCCAGCGCCAGCGAATGGGTTAACGGTGGGATCCGCATTTTACCGGGCAATAAAGGCCCGGTGCGCGACAGTTATCCGCTGTATGCCAACCTGGACAAAGCGATTGAAAACAGCATGAGCGATCTCCCAACCACGACACTGACGCTAAGCGCCGAGACGCTTCCTGATGTCCAGGCTGGCTCCGTCGTGCTGTACCGTAAGTTTGAGGTCGGGGAAGTGATTGCCGTACGCCCTCATGCGGACGCGTTTGATATCGAACTGCATATCAAACCGGAGTATCGCAAGTTGCTGACCCCGAATAGCGTGTTCTGGGCCGAAGGTGGTGCGAAAGTGCAGCTTAACGGGAACGGGCTGACCGTGCAGGCCTCCCCGCTTTCACGTGCGCTGCGCGGAGCGATCAGCTTCGATAACCTCAGCGGTGCGGGTGCAAACCTGCGTAAAGGCGATAAGCGTATTCTCTTCCCGTCTGAAACCGCTGCCCGTGCCGTTGGCGGACAGATTACCCTGCATGCTTTTGATGCAGGGAAGCTGGCGGAAGGGATGCCCATCCGTTATCTGGGTATTGATATCGGACAGATCCAGAAGCTGACGCTTATCACCGCGCGTAACGAGGTGCAGGCCACCGCCGTGCTCTACCCGGAATATGTTCAAACCTTCGCCCGCTCAGGCTCCCGCTTCTCGGTGGTGACGCCACAGATTTCGGCCGCTGGCGTTGAGCACCTCGACACTATCCTGCAGCCTTATATCAACGTCGAACCCGGTAAAGGGAATGCTCGCCGTGACTTTGAACTGCAGGAAGCCACGATCACTGACTCTCGCTATCTGGATGGCCTGAGCATTGTGGTGGAAGTGCCGGAAGCAGGCTCGCTGAACATCGGCACACCGGTGCTGTTCCGTGGGATTGAGGTGGGTACAGTGACGGGCCTGACGCTCGGTACGCTCTCTGACCGCGTGATGGTGGCATTACGCATCAGCGATCGTTACCAGCACCTGGTGCGTAATAACTCGGTGTTCTGGCTGGCCTCCGGCTATTCACTGGACTTCGGTCTGACGGGCGGGGTGGTGAAAACCGGCACCTTCAACCAGTTCATTCGTGGCGGTATTGCTTTCGCTACACCACCGGGGACGCCGCTGGCGCCGAAAGCGCAACCGGGCAAACACTTCCTGCTGCTCGAAAGCGAGCCGAAAGAGTGGCGTGAATGGGGCACTGCCCTGCCGCGTTAATCTCAGGGCTCCGGTGTCAACGCACCGGAGCCTTTATGTTACACTGCGCCCCTGAACTTTTCCCTGTGGTGTGCACGTGGCTCAAAACTCCGTATGTCTTCCTGAACAATTCCTGGCGCAGATGCGCGAGGCGCTTCCTTCTCACCTCTCGTTAGACGATTTTATAGCCGCATGTCAGCGGCCGTTGCGCCGGAGTATTCGCGTCAACACGCTGAAAATAAGCGTCGCCGATTTTCTGGCGCTGGTCTCGCCGTATAACTGGCAACTGACGCCAGTACCGTGGTGTGCAGAGGGTTTTTGGATTGAACGGGATGACGAAGCGTCGTTGCCATTGGGCAGTACCGCAGAACATCTGAGTGGTCTGTTTTATATCCAGGAAGCCAGCTCGATGCTGCCGGTTGCCGCCCTGTTTACGGATGAAAATGCGCCAGAACGCGTCATGGATGTCGCTGCCGCGCCGGGCTCCAAAACCACGCAGATTGCCGCCAGGATGGGGAATCGCGGGGCCATTCTCGCCAACGAGTTTTCAGCCAGTCGCGTTAAAGTTCTGCACGCTAACATCAGCCGCTGCGGGATCCATAACGTTGCCCTGACGCACTTCGATGGCCGCGTATTTGGCGCAGCCCTGCCAGAAGCGTTTGATGCCATCCTGCTGGACGCGCCCTGCTCCGGCGAAGGGGTGGTGCGTAAAGATCCTGATGCGTTAAAAAACTGGTCTGTGGAGAGTAACCTTGAGATTGCCGCCACCCAGCGCGAGCTGATCGACAGCGCCTTCCATGCCCTGCGTCCCGGTGGCACATTGGTTTATTCGACCTGCACCTTAAACCGTGACGAGAACGAGGACGTCTGTCTGTGGCTCAAGGCGCAATACCCTGATGCCGTCGAGTTCCTACCGTTAAACGGCTTGTTCGCTTCAGCCAATGAAGCCGTCACGCCTGAAGGATTTCTGCACGTTTTCCCCCAGATTTATGACTGCGAAGGTTTTTTTGTCGCACGGTTGCGTAAAACGCAGGCGGTTGAGCCACTGCCAGCCCCGACGTTTAAGGTCGGCAATTTCCCCTTCGCCCCCATGAAAAGGCGTGAGGCGGAGCAAGTCACTACCGCCGCCGCTAAGGTCGGGCTTGCCTGGGATGACACATGCCATCTTTGGATTCGCGATAAAGAGATTTGGCTTTTCCCGGCAAATATTGAGCCGCTTATCGGCAAGGTACGTTTTTCCCGCATCGGGATCCGCCTCGCGGAAGTGCACAATAAAGGCTATCGCTGGCAGCATGAGGCTGTTATCGCCCTCGCCGGCAGCGAGAATACGTTCGCCCTGACGCACCAGGAAGCCGAAGAGTGGTACCGGGGCCGTGATGTATATCCGGACAACACGCCATCGCATGATGAAGTGGTAGTGACCTATCAGGGTTATCCGTTAGGGCTGGCGAAAAAGGTAGGCTCACGACTGAAAAACAGCTATCCGCGAGAGCTGGTTCGTGATGGGCGATTGTTTACCGGTAACGATCGCACCGGCTGAAAAAAGCGCATTTTTTTACTGGCGATTTTGCTCTCCTTGTCTACGATCAAAAATGGATGCCCATACTGGTCATACCAGATTTTGATAACACACCCGGAGAGCAATATGACGAAAACCAGCGTGCGTATTGGCGCTTTCGAAATCGACGACGCAGAATTGCGCGGCGAAGCACAGGGCGAACGAACGTTAAGTATTCCCTGCAAATCCGATCCGGATTTGTGCATGCAACTGGATGCCTGGGACGCCGATACCAGCGTACCGGCAATACTTGATGGAGAACACTCAGTCCTTTACCGTGAGCATTACGATAGTCAATCCGATGCCTGGGTCATGCGTCTTGCCTGACCTAAAGAGAACCCGCCCGAAGGCGGGTTATTTATTACTGAAGCTGCGCCAGCGTAAAGTAACCATCGAAAACGGCGCCGGTATCAATGTAGTGCAGGTTATTAAAATCATACCGCCGGTCAAGTGGCGTATGTCCGAACCAGAAATGGTCCGCACCGCCGATCCCCTGCCCTTTCCCGACCATAAACCCCATCAGCCGGTCGCGATCCCATAGTACGTGCTGGGCGCTTACGGGTTTTTGCCAGCGGTATTCCGCTGCGGGATAGTCAGCGTGAGCAATCACATTCAAACCGTTTGCACAGGTTATCTCAATAATGTGCGGCAGTTCCCGACACGCATTAAGTAACGTCAGCGCCAGCTGCTGCTGTGTGTGCTCAAGGCGGGTAAACCAAATTCCACCATTCATTGTCCAGAGTGCAAAATCATTATTATCAAGGCTGTCGATAGCCATTTGTTCATGGTTGCCCCGTACTGCACGAAACCATTTTTCATTGATGAGCTGTAAACATTTAATACTGTCAGGGCCACGGTCAATTACATCCCCTACGGAAATAAGCAAATCCTCATAAGGATTAAAATGCCGGCGTTTCAGTTCATCCATGAGCCACTGATAACAACCATGTATGTCGCTGACAACCCAGACGTGCCGCCACTTCCCACCATCGATTCGCTGATACATAAAACCTCCTTGCTTAAGTATAGACGCAGCAGAAATTGCAGCTGACACGTGCAGCATTCACAAAGCCAAACGAACGGTAAACCAAATGGAAATAAAGATCCGCGCGCTATTAATCCCTTTTTGCTGACTCTTTAGAATAAGGCATGAATTAAACGAGAGGTCTTAACGTGTCTAATATGCACCTGCACAACGATGTGTTCTATCCGCATCGCACAAATATCATTTCCGAGCTGGTGAAAGGAAAACGCGTTCCGGGTCCAATCTGGCAGAAGCGCGAGTATCGTCTGAAGTTCCTGCTGCGCTCGCTCCTGTTCTGGTCTTCCACCCATCGCGTGCTGGAAACGCTCTCAGGACGTGATGATTTTGACCGTCTGCTGGCCTCTCAAATTACCTTACCGAGTAAAACCCATCGGCAGTATCTGATGCGTGGCCTGACGGCCGGCGATCGGGCTGACGCTATCATCAGCCATTATCACTGGGTCGATAGCCTGAAAAATATCACCCTCGCCAACGCGCTGACCAGCCCGCAAGAGCAGACGATAGTGCAATTTCAGGCAAAAAACGACGCGACGTATACCGTGAGTGCCTCCTCTGCCGGCAAAGCCGAGCGGGAAGGTGAAAGCACGCTGTGGCTGCGCGACAGCGAGAATACCGTGCTAGCAAGCCTGACGTTTAGCGTCGCCCGCAGCAACGGGCAGCGAGTGCTGGTGATTGGTGGGCTTCAGGGGCCACGTCGCAACGTCTCGCATGACGCCATTAAACTGGCGACCCGCGCCTGCCATGGCCTGTTTCCAAAACGCGTGCTGATGGAAGTGGTTTTCCAGTTGGCCGCACATTCATCCGTCCGGGCAATTTTTGCTGTTGGTGATGAGGGACACGTTTTCCGCGCACTGCGTTACCGCCTGAGCAAAGGCCGTCATTTCCACGCCAGCTATGACGAATTCTGGGCAAGTCTGGACGGTAAGAAAATCTCCCCCTTCTGCTGGCAACTGCCGTTACAGATGGAGCGTAAATCCCTGGAAGATATCGCCAGTAAAAAACGGGCGGAATATCGCCGTCGCTTTGAACTGCTTGACTGCATTGAGGCTGAGGTGAAATCACGCTTTTAAGCGCGCTGAGAGCTTTCTTCAACTCTGCATAAAAATTTAACAAAACCGGCAAAAAGGCATGCCGTTTTGCCGGGCGATTGATGTCTATTCGGTCGAAGGGTATTTTTTTATAGGTAAAAAGTGATCCTTGAGGTTACGTCCGGCCAGAAAAGACGATCTGTGGGATAAAATTGACCTTCCTCCCAGTTCATTTGCCCCGCTTTTCAATGTGATTTACTCTCCACTCTGCCGCTGTTGCAAAGATATTTTGCAATAGCGGACTGAACATTAAGCCCGTTTCTGTTTTGGTTCGTTGATGAAAAACCCTGAAGGGACTACCGTTGTATGAAAAGCGTGCCCTCTTGCCACGGGGTCTCACCTCCCGAAAGGTAGTACAATCATCGTCACAGAGATGCTGTTGCTATTCATTACTGAGGTGTCTAAACTTTGCTGATATTTCGTTAGGATACGATTATAATTGCATACTGATTTACGAATGCAATTGCTGTCTCCACCCTAATTTTCTTATATTTAGATACCAACTATGTCCGTTCGGCTTTTACAGGTGTGTTATGCCTCTGATTGAAAACTATGCCTCACCTACGCCGGAAGACCTTGCTCTACTCAAGTCATCGCTCGGTCTTACGGGTACCCAAATGGCAAAGTTTGCCGGGCTTGCAGGAAGCAATCACTGGCGAAAATACACCGGTGGTGAGTTACCTCGCGTAATGGGGATGCACATGATGTTTTTTGGCCGCTCATTTAGTTTTAAATGAAAACGAATTAAATAAAGTGACAGGAAAAATGCGCGATATCGGTGCAAAAGATTAAGGACTTGATGATGATTTATGATTGTTTTTTATATTATGATGAAGATATGTTGTTAGACATCCGTCTACACACACTCTCGGATGTCGTTGACAAATTCGTTATTGTTGAATCAACATATACTTTTACCGGGAAACCAAAGAAACTCAATTTCGACATCGAGAAGTTCACGTGTTTCGCCGATAAAATCATTTATGTTGTAAACGATACGGACCCAACAAAAATCCCGGGTGCAAAATATACCACTGATAAGGAAGTTGATCCCTGGGCTGTAGAATCGCACCACCGCAATAGCATTATGCAAGGGCTTGTAAACGCACAGCCTGACGATATCATTCTTGTTTCTGATGTAGACGAAATTTTTGATCCCGCAGTGATCGACAGGATTAACCCACGCCATCTGTGCACGACTATCCATCAAAATTTTTATAATTATCAGTTCAATATGCAAGTATTTAATACTAATGGTACTCCCCGAAAATGCACGTTACCGAGAGCAACAACATATAAAAATTTATTAAATTATTTTGATGGTGAACCTGAATCTTTCAGGAATATAAAGCATGCCCGTAAAAATAAAAATTGGTCGTGGTTTAAATGGAACTTTTTTAAATTAAAGAATAAAACTATCGATAATGGTGGCTGGCATTTCTCGTGGGTAATGTCCCCTGAACGCATTTCTGAGAAGATGGCGACTATTTCTCATCAGGAATACAACACTCCTGATTTCAATAATCCAGAACACATTATGAAAGTACTCAAAAATGCAGAAGATATTTGGGGAAGAGACAGGAAGCTAATTAGGCAGGCGCTAGAAAAACCCGTATTCCCAGCCTATCTCGTTGACAATAAAGATAAGTTTAAAGACTTTATCCTTTAATCACGTCATATCTTTCCAGCAAACATAACGGGGTGTTGTGGTTATATCAACATTGATGCCATGCCCCCTCTCCTTTCCCGGTTGTCCTTAACGTAGTCTTTCCCGGATAAAAAATATAGCACCGCAACAGTTGACGGTTAATGGCCGCGCATATGTGTGCTACACCTCTCCGTTACCCCAGTTCCTGTAAGCAAATTTGCAAGCGTTCTTCCATGATTGCCACTGTCCCGACATACACTCAAGCGGCAAACAGCACTGATTGTCGTCGCATGGACACAATGGGATGCAGGATAAAAGAGTGCGTGATGATCCCTAAATTTGCGTGTAAATGAATTGTGAATGTTAAAAACGGTGTGGTATAACGGGAAATACCGAATATTCAAGTTCGGACAATTTTAGGGTACTTTGGTGGCAGATCGCTGTAAGTGACTGAAATTTATAATAGATAAAAAGAGACCGAATACGATTCCTGTATTCGGTCCAGGGAAATGGCTCTTGGGAGAGAGCCGTGCGCTAAAAGTTGGCATTAATGCAGGCTAAGTCGCCTTGCCTTTTAAGAATAGATGACGACGCCAGGTTTTCCAGTCCTCAGTTAAAGCGGCCGGAAAAAAAGCGTATGAGCATCATTAAAAGTGAAAAACCGCAGTGCTTTCGCAAGCATCTGCGGTTTTTTATTGGAAACCCGAAGATTAACAAAGCGTGTCTGCACGCTCGATAAACGGTGCCAGGCTCATCTTCTGCCCTGGATGCGCGGGATCATCAATCTGAATAACGCTGATTGGCTGTCCACTGCTTTTGCCGCTGGCGACCTGCTGCTCTGCGACATCATTTAAAGGGTATTGCACCAGCGTGCTTGGGTTAATCGCATACAAGGCGTGCCCCGGACGGCAGGTCAGCATCACCTCTTCACGATTAAACGCCCATTTGTCCTTACCCACTTCAAAACGGCTGACGGTAATGACCTGTGGTGCGGCCAGGGCACTCCCCGTGCAGGCCAGCAAGATGAGAGAAAGTAGTGTCTTTTTCATAGGATAGTTAACCTTGTCAGAAGGGTTCCCAGGTCGCGAACAGACTGACTGTAGCCAGCACCAGCGCACCCAGCACCACTTCTGCTTGTGTCATTCTGATAAATATTTGTTGTTCTCGCCCGCTTTGCGCACGAAACCGTGGCACCAGAAAATACCGATTTGCCAGCGCAATTACCACCATCAAAGCCACCAGCGCACATTTGAACAACAAAAATTGCACGTAACGGGCCTGCCAGGGAATATCGATACCCAGAATAAACAGCGCATTGAAAACGCCGGTAAGCACCACGCCTGCTACGGCGTAATGCCCCACGCGTGAGAAGCGCATCATGGTGTAGATTGCGGCAGGCTGCCACTGCCCTTTCGCCAGACGCATGCAAAACAGCAGCGGCAGTAATCCGCCAAGCCAGGTTGCGGCACATAACACATGAAGAGCGTGATTAAGACGCTGCAATGCGCCCACCGCGCCTTCGTTCATTGTCGCATGCCCTACTCCCGCCAGCAGGACGAACTGTCCCATGGCGAGCAGTAACAGCCGTGAGCCTTTATGCGGAGCCAGCCATGCTGTACCGGCAGTAAGGGCCGCGAGAATAATTTGCCACAGCCAGACGCTTCCAAACTGCGTGCCCAGCACGCTACGCCAGATGTCGGGGTTGACGACATCGCCCCAGCCATTCCCCATTAACCCGCCCTGAAGCGTAAACATCAGGAGCGCTGTCACCAGGCTGATTAACGCCGCCATTCTCTGCTGCGACTGAAAACGCCGGGACATGAGCCGTTGCAGAGAGGAAGGAGCAAACCAGACGCTATACAGCGCATTGCCAAAAATAAGCATTAACGCGCCGAAATGGAGAAAGCGCAGCCCTACGTAGCACATCGCCAGCATGCTATTTCACGCTAAAGTGATAACTGCCTTTTGTCTTGTGGCCGTCTACCGACACCACATGCCAGTCAACCTGGTAGGTTCCGGGCTTCAACTCGCGATCCAGCGGCACATTCAGCTGCGTCTTGTCTTTCTCGTCGCGTTTAACGGCACCGGTGCTGATGGTCTGCTTTTGTGCATCCGTCACCACCACACCGCTAAAACCGGGCTCAATACCTTCTGAAAACGTCAGCGTCAGCGTGCGCGGTGCCGTCACGAGGCTATCTGCTGCCGGAGTCTGTTGTTTAAGGTGAGCGTGCGCCAGCACGGAGGGTGACATCACGCAAGAGGCCAAAAAGACCAGTGCGCCTGCCGCGCGGGAAGAGGATAAACCCATCGCAATCATTCCTTTTTGTTATGCCTGTATGGCAAAGAATAACTCTGTATAATAAGCGAGTCGAGGATCATCCCACCTCTGCTTGTCATCGTCGAGCAATCGCGGTAACGTTGCCGCCGTCTAAAAAGGAGAAGGTAATGAAGATCAATCTGGCCGCCCTTCCTCAGGACGAGATGGATAAAGTGAATGTCGATCTCGCTGCCGCTGGCGTCGCATTTAAAGAGCGTTACAACATGCCCATCGTGGCTGAAGTGGTTGAACGTGAGCAACCTGCTCATCTGCGCGACTGGTTTCGCGAACGCTTAATTGCGCATCGTCTCGCCTCAGTTAACCTTTCTCGTTTACCGTACGAACCTAAAGTTAAATAAGCTTAACGAGTCGTTACACTTCCTTACGCGGAATATGGCAGGATAAGAAAACCCTGATTAAATTAGGTGTATTCTTAAATCACTGCGACTCTGTGTAAAGGAAGTCACGATGTCACAATGGAATATTGCTGCGGCCCAGTATGCCGGGCTGCACCACAGTGTAGATGAACATGTCGCGCACCATCTCCGTTTCATTGCCGAAGCGGCACGCCAGCAGTGCGATTTGCTGGTATTCCCGGAGCTCTCATTAACTGGCCCAGGGACAACGACGCTCCCCGCCCCTCCCGATGATAAACAGCTGGCCCCATTGCTAAACGCCGCGAAATTATACCGGATTACTATTATTGCCGGGCTTCCGCTCGACGTGAATGGCCATCGTCAGAAAGGCCTTGCCCTGTTTACCCCTTCTCGCCATAACATCCTGCGCTACCCTCAGGGTCGCGGTGCAAGCCTGATCCCGGGTGATAAACAGCTGACGATCATCGATGCACATGCTGATTCGCCAAATCTCGACCCGCAGGCGACGCTGTTTACCAGCTGCCAGTCAGTGGGAGATAGCCGCTGGCGGCAGTCCATCAGTACCCTGCAGCGATTCGCACACAAATATGCCATTGCGGTGTTAATGGCGAACGCACGCGGCGGCAGCGCGTTATGGGATGAAAAAGGTCAGCTGATCGTCCGCGCGGACAAAGGTGAACTGCTATTGACCGGATCTCTTGGCAGACAGGGTTGGCAAGGCGATATCATTCCTTTAGGCTAGGCGTTTTAGGCTCAGGAGAGTTCAATGCTGCGCGTCATCGATACCGAAACCTGCGATCTTCAGGGCGGAATAGTGGAAGTGGCTTCTGTCGACGTGATTGATGGAAAAATAGTCAACCCAATGAGCCATCTGGTACGTCCCGATCGCCCGATCAGCCCGCAGGCAATGGCTATTCATCGCATTACAGAATCGATGGTGGCGGACAAACCGTGGATAGAAGAGGTGATACCCCACTATTACGGTAGCCCGTGGTACGTCGCGCACAACGCCAGTTTTGACCGCCGGGTGCTCCCCGACATGCCCGGAGAATGGATTTGCACGATGAAATTGGCGCGTCGTCTCTGGCCTGGGATTAAGTACAGCAATATGGCGTTGTACAAATCCCGTAAGCTGAGCGTCAGAACGCCGGAGGGTCTGCACCATCACCGCGCCCTGTATGACTGCTACATCACCGCCGCGTTACTCATTGATATTATGAATAACTCCGGCTGGACCCCTGATGATATGGCGACCATTACCGGGCGTCCGGCGTTGCTGACTACCTTCACCTTTGGCAAATACCGCGGTCGGGCGGTTTCCGATATTGCGGATAAAGATCCGGGCTATCTGCGCTGGCTCTATAACAACCTCGATAAGATGAGCCCGGAACTGCGTTTAACGCTTAAGCACTATCTTGGCGAAGCTTAACGCTCCGCACGGCCTGGCAGCGTCTCCTGCGCCAGGCCAATCAAAAACGCATACTCCAGTGCCACGCCTTCGTAAGATTTAAATCGTCCCGATTTCCCGCCGTGACCGGAGTCCATATCCGTGCACAGCAGCAGCAGGTTGTCGTCGGTTTTCAGTTCCCGCAGTTTCGCCACCCATTTTGCAGGCTCCCAGTATTGCACCTGTGAATCGTGCAATCCGGTGGTCACCAGCATGTGCGGATACGCTTTCGCTTCCACATTGTCGTATGGGCTGTACTCTTTCATGTAGCGATAGTAGATCTCATCCTGCGGGTTGCCCCACTCTTCAAACTCTCCGGTCGTCAGCGGGATGGATTCATCCAGCATGGTCGTTACCACATCGACAAACGGCACCTGCGCAATAATCCCTTTAAAGCGTTCGGGACGCTGATTGATGACGGCCCCCATCAATAATCCTCCCGCGCTGCCGCCCATACCAAAGCAAAGCCCAGGATCGCCATAGCCCTGCTCAATCAACGCATCGCAGACGTCGAGATAATCATTGAAAGTATTTTTCTTTTTCAGGAATTTCCCGTCTTCATACCAGTGCTGTCCCAACTCCCCGCCGCCGCGAACATGCGCAATGGCGAACACAAAACCGCGATCCAGCAGACTTAACCGGCTGCTGCTGAAATCAGCGTCCATGCTTGAGCCGTAGGAGCCGTAGCCGTAAACCAGAATCGGATTCTTACCTTTCTGGAAATGCGCCCGATGATAAACAAGCGAGACCGGCACCTCGACGCCATCGCGGGCGGTAACCCACAGGTGTTCGCTTCGGTAGTTGTCGGAATCGAACCCTTTAACTTCGGACTGTTTAAGCACCTGACGTTGCCCGGTGTCCATATCCAGCTCAAAGAGCGTATCGGGCGTGGTCATAGACGAGTAGCCGTAGCGCAGACGCGACGATTCCGGCTCAGGATTAAACCCTATCCACGTAACATAGGCCGGGTCGTCAAACGCAATCCCGATCACTTCCCGCGTTTTGCGGTTAATTTGCCGCAGGCTGGTCAGCCCCCGCTGGCGCTCCTCAACCACCAGCCAGTCGGTGAACAGCGTAAACCCTTCGAGCATCACCTGCTCCCGGGCGGGGATTAACACTTCCCACTTACGTTCATCGCGTACTTTGGTTTTGTAGAGGCCAAAGTTTTTACCCTCCCGATTAGAGCGCAGGTAAAAGCTGTGCTGGAAGTGATCGAGGCTGTATTCATGATCTTTGCGCCGCGGCAGGAAGCATAGCGGCTGCGCATCGGGTAGTTCGGCGTCCAGAAGCAGAACTTCAGAGGTTGTGGCGCTGGCCAGGAAGATAATCACATAGTGGCGGGACGAGGTTTTGTGCAGGCTGACATAAAACGTTTCGTCTTTCTCTTCGTAAACCAGTTCGTCGTCAGCAGAATCCGTCCCAACGGTATGGCGCCACACCTGGTAAGGCAGCAACGTGGAGGCATGCTTTTTGACGTAGTAGACCGTTTCGGAATCATTCGCCCAGACAAAGTCCGGCGAAACGTTATCCAGCATTTCCGGATACCAGTTACCGGTTTCCAGGTTGCGAAAACGCAAACCGTACTGACGACGGGAGAGGTAATCCTCCGCCAGCGCCATAATGGTGTTATCGGGGGAGATGGACATGCCGCCGAGGGTATAAAACTCGCTGTGGGCGGCGCGCTGGTTGGCATCCAGCAGGATGTCCCACTCATCCCATTCGGCGCATAACACCGACTGTCGCTGGTAGATGGGATACTCGTTGCCAGGTTCGTAGATATGGCGATATCGATAGCCATTTTTGGTCCAGGGCGCGGAAATATCGCGCTGGGGGATACGCTGCACCATTTCATTTAACAGCTGGTCCTGCAACGCCTGCTGGCTGGACATGACCTTGCGGCCATAGTCGTTTTCCTCGTGCAGGTAGTCGAGCACTTCTGGCCGGGAACGGGAGTCGTCCCGCAGCCAGTAATAATTGTCTATACGCGTATCGCCATGCGTGGTGATCGCATAAGGAGTACGTCGGGCTTTCGGTGGCATGTCATCATTCTTTTGAGTTTTACACCCTATAAGGTTGGCAAAACCCACGCATGATGCAAGCGAAACATGGCTGCGACGGTGGCAGTTAGCCCTGTAACGCCCGTTTTTGCTCCTGAATATCCTTCTCGATCCCGTCCCGGACATCTTGTGGGATCTTCAGGGCATCACCCAGCGCATTGAGATAGCTGCGCTCCATAAAGTGATCGATATCGATGGCGGCACAGCTCAGAAAATAGAGCTCAAGCGCCTCTTCCTCATTTTTCACGCTTTGCGCCAGACGCTGCGGTTCGAGTGGCTGTTCGATGGCCTGCGCCACCAGCGCTCTGCCCTTTTCTTCGACACCGGCTTCGCGCAGTTGCTGCTCAATCGCCGATCGTTCCTGGTCATCAATGTGCCCGTCGCTTTTCGCCGCGAACACCAGCGCCAGGATGAGCCGTTCGGTACGCAGATCCAGCGGCGAGGTCTGCTCACCAAAGTGGGGTTCGTCGCTGTGCGCGGTCCGCACTCTGTCCTTGTATTTGTTCCACAGTACGGTACCCGCAATAGCGCCGCCGCCCGCCAGCAGCGCGCCGGTACCATACTTTGCCAGTAACTTACGCGAGGATTTATTGGCAACCAGCAGTCCAGCCAGCCCGCCAAGCGCCCCCGGTACCAGGAGTTTACTCAGCCCCTGCTCGCCGGATGACGACGTTTTCTGTCCCAACATGGATTGCAATTGATTTAGCCAGCCTGACATGGTTTCCCTCACTTAACGGTGAATATGTCTCCCAGCGTAAGCGAGCAGGCGTCAGGAAATGTCTGCCACGGCTAAAGAAGCGCAAATTTCTTAACCGCTCTCGGGCCCTGAACAAGACAGACGCAAACGTTTACGTTTATAATGCGCGCAACTTTTTCAGGGGGATTGTTATGACTCGTTTAGGAACCGCGCTGCGACCTGCGGCGACGCGTGTGATGCTGTTAGGATCGGGCGAACTGGGTAAAGAGGTCGCCATTGAGTGCCAGCGTTTGGGCGTGGAAGTCATTGCAGTGGATCGTTACGCTGACGCACCTGCCATGCACGTCGCCCACCGTTCTTATGTGATCAATATGCTGGATGGCGATGCCCTGCGTACGCTGATTACGCAGGAGAAACCGGATCTCTTGGTACCCGAAATTGAAGCCATTGCCACCGATACGCTGATCGCCCTTGAGCAGGAAGGCCAGCGCGTGGTGCCCTGCGCAAAAGCGGCCAAACTGACCATGAACCGCGAAGGCATTCGTCGTCTGGCGGCTGAAGAGCTGGCCTTACCTACCTCAGGCTACCGTTTTGCCGGCGATAAAGCCGCTTTCCTGCAGGCTGTCGACGAAATTGGCTACCCGTGCATCATTAAGCCCGTCATGAGTTCCTCCGGTAAAGGACAGAGCTTTATCCGCGACAGCAGCACTCTGGATAAGGCGTGGGAGTATGCCCAGCAGGGAGGACGTGCCGGTGCCGGTCGCGTGATTATCGAAGGTGTCGTAAAGTTTGATTTCGAAATCACGCTGCTGACGGTCAGCGCCGTTGATGGCGTCCATTTCTGCGATCCGATTGGCCACCGTCAGGAAGATGGCGACTATCGTGAGTCCTGGCAGCCGCAGCAGATGAGCGATCTGGCGCTGGCACGTGCGCAGGAAATTGCCCGTAAAGTGGTTCTGGCGCTGGGCGGTCACGGATTGTTTGGCGTGGAGCTGTTTGTCTGCGGCGATGAGGTAATTTTCAGTGAAGTCTCCCCTCGCCCGCACGATACCGGGATGGTCACGCTGATTTCGCAGGACCTTTCTGAATTCGCCCTGCATGTGCGTGCCTTCCTCGGCCTGCCCGTTGGCGGCATTCGTCAGTACGGCCCGGCGGCTTCGGCGGTGATCCTGCCGCTATTAACCAGCCAGAACGTCACCTTTGATAACGTCGAAGGGGCTATGGGTGCAGGCTTGCAGGTTCGTCTGTTCGGGAAACCGGAGATTGACGGCACGCGCCGCCTTGGCGTGGCGCTAGCGACCGGTGAAAACGTGGATGAGGCTGTGGCAAGAGCCAAAACAGCCGCCGCGAACGTGAAGGTTGCAGGATAAAAAAAACGGGCCAGCAGGCCCGTTTTTCATACTGTCTTCGCTTACTGCTTCGCGCCTTCAACCGCTTCGCGAGCCAGTTTAGTGATGCGATCCCAGTCGCCTGCTTCCAGCGCATCCGCAGGAACCAGCCATGAACCACCGATGCACAGGACACTTTTCAGCGCCAGGTAGTCACGGTAGTTTGCCGGAGAGATACCACCCGTCGGGCAGAAGCGAACCTGAGAGAATGGACCCGCAATAGCCTGCAGCGCTTTGGTGCCGCCGTTAGCTTCAGCCGGGAAGAATTTGAACTCTTTCAGGCCGTAATCCATACCCATCATCAGTTCAGATACGGTGCTGATACCCGGGATCAGAGGGATCGTGCCTTCGGTTGCAGCTTTCAGCAGCGGCTCGGTCAGGCCAGGGCTGATAGCGAACTGCGCGCCCGCTTCGGTCACGTCAGCCAGCTGCTGTGCGTTCAGTACGGTACCCGCACCGATGATCGCGTCCGGCACTTCTTTGGCGATAGCGCGAATAGCGTCCATCGCGCAGGCGGTACGCAGGGTCACTTCCAGAACACGAACACCACCCGCGACCAGGGCTTTCGCCATCGGGACAGCATGTTCCAGCTTGTTCACCACGATTACCGGCACGACAGGGCCAGTGGTCAGGATTGCTTCTGCACTTGTTTTCCAGTTTTTCATCAGAGTTTTCTCTCGCCAGATCGATAAAATCAAGTCGTCTTAAAACGTAATACAGGTTGCGCCCTGCTCCGCACCGGAGAGTTTCTCACGCAGCGCGCCAAACATTTCGCGTCCGGTTCCCACGCGCGATGCGCTCAGGTCAGGAATATGTGGCTTACGTGCCGCCAGTTCAGCGTCATCCACCAGCAGGGTTAACTCACCTGTCTGACCGTTGACGCGGATCATGTCTCCATCACGAACTTTCGCCAGCAAACCGCCGTCGTAAGCTTCCGGGGTCACATGGATGGCAGAAGGCACTTTACCTGATGCGCCAGAGAGGCGTCCATCGGTCACTAACGCAATTTTGAAACGGCGGTCCAATAATACACCAAGTGGCGGCATAAGTTTATGTAATTCTGGCATCCCGTTCGCTTTTGGCCCCTGATGGCGCACCACAACGACGCAATCTTTGTCGAGCAGACCGGCATCAAACGCAGGCAAAACGTCATGCTGGCTTTCAAACACCACGGCCGGCGCTTCGATAATCTGGTTCTCTTCCGGTACGGCGGAGGTTTTCATCACCGCACGCCCCAGGTTACCGCTGAGCACTTTGGTGCCGCCGTGACGAGAGAACGGTTGTTCAAAGGTGGCGATAACCTGTGCGTCAAGCGAGGCGGTGGCGCCTTCACGCCAGTCAAGCTCACCGTTATTGAGCCACGGCTCATGGGTATAACGCTGCAAACCAAAGCCCGCCACGGTGTTCACATCTTCATGCAGCAGACCGCCTTTCAGCAGCTCGCGCATCAGCACCGGCACGCCACCGGCAGCCTGGAAGTGGTTGATGTCAGCCGGGCCGTTCGGGTACAGGCGCGCCATCAGTGGCACCACAGACGAGATATCCGAGAAATCATCCCAGTTAATCAGGATGCCCGCCGCGCGCGCCATCGCCACCAGATGCATGGTGTGGTTGGTTGAACCGCCGGTTGCCAGCAGCGCAACGATACCGTTGACGATCACTTTCTCGTCGACCATTTTACCCAGCGGCATCCACGCGTTGCCGTTACCGGTCAGACGCGTTACCTGGCGGGCAGCTGCTTCAGTCAGGGCCTTACGCAGTGGCGCATCCGGCTGAATGAAAGAGGACCCAGGAAGCTGCATCCCCATAAATTCCACCACCATCTGGTTGGTGTTGGCCGTACCGTAGAAGGTACAGGTGCCCGGCGCATGGTAGGAGGCAGCTTCCGCTTCCAGCAGTGCCTGACGGTCTGCTTTACCTTCCGCATACAGCTGACGGATACGCACTTTTTCTTTGTTTGGCAGACCGCTTGCCATCGGACCTGATGGCACGAAGATCGCAGGCAGATGACCAAACGACAGCGCTGCCATGGCCAGCCCCGGGACGATTTTATCGCACACGCCGAGGTACAGAGCGCCATCAAACATATTGTGAGACAGGCCCACTGCGGCCGACATCGCAATCACTTCGCGGCTCAGCAGAGAGAGCTCCATCCCATCCTGACCCTGCGTCACGCCGTCGCACATGGCCGGCACGCCGCCCGCAACCTGGCCTACCGCATTGACGCTGTGCAGCGCTTTACGGATGATCTCCGGATACACTTCGTACGGCTGATGCGCAGAAAGCATGTCGTTGTAGGAGGTAATGATGGCGATATTGTTACGCAGCATGCTTTTCAGCGAGGCTTTATCGTCGGGCTGGCAGGCGGCGAAACCGTGCGCCAGGTTACCGCAGGCGAGTTGTGAGCGATGAACGGTATTACTTTTGGCCTGTTCAATCCGGGCGAGGTAGGCAGAACGGGTCTCTTTCGAGCGCTCAATAATGCGTTGTGTTACGCGTAACAATGTCGGATTCATAAAAGCTCCTCTAATTTATCTGTCCGGGCTCGGGAGTTTACAAAGTCGCTGGCGATTATTAACAACGCTGAAACGCTTGCTGTCCGGAGCTCAGGGGCAAAATCACTTCCGGCAGTGTAATAAAAAAAGCTCCGCGGGTGAATCCACGCGGAGCTTAAAAGTTTATAAATTGTGCCACGAGCTGTGTTAGATCATGTTACCGGTAAAATAACACCTAAGTGGCAGCTGATTATTTTACTCAAACTCATTCCAGGAGCGGCCATCACGGGTGATCATCGCGACGGACGCGACAGGCCCCCAGGTGCCCGCCTGATACGGTTTCGGCGCATCCTGATCTGCAGCCCAGGCTTCAGTGATGGAGTCGACCCATTTCCACGCCTCTTCCACTTCATCGCGACGCACGAACAGCGCCTGGATACCGCGCATGGTTTCCAGCAGCAGACGCTCGTAAGCATCGGCAAGGTGCGTCTGATTGAATGTTTCGGAGTAGCTCAGGTCCAGCTTGGTGGTCTGCAGGTTATGTTTGTGATCCAGGCCCGGCACTTTGTTCAGGATCTGGATGTCCACCCCTTCGTCTGGCTGCAGACGAATGGTCAGTTTGTTCTGCGGCAGCTCTTGCCAGGACTCTTTGAACAGGTTGAGTTCAGGGTTTTTGAAGTAAACGACAACTTCAGAGCATTTGGTCGGCAGACGTTTACCGGTACGCAGGTAGAACGGAACACCCGCCCAGCGCCAGTCATCGATATCCACGCGGATCGCCACAAACGTCTCGGTATTGCTCGCCTTGTTGGCGCCCTCTTCTTCCAGGTAGCCCGGCACTTTTTTACCCTGAGCAAACCCTGCGGTGTACTGGCCGCGTACCGTTTTCTCACGCACGTTTGAGCGATCGATGCGACGCAGTGACTTCAGCACTTTCACTTTAGCGTCACGGATGCTGTCCGCCGTCAGGTCAGACGGTGGAGACATGGCAATCATGCAAAGGATTTGCAGCAGGTGGTTCTGGATCATGTCGCGCATCTGACCGGCCTGGTCAAAGTAACCCCAGCGGCCTTCGATACCTACCTCTTCGGCCACGGTGATTTCCACATGGTCGATGGTACGGTTGTCCCAGTTATTCACAAACAGGGAGTTGGCAAAACGCAGCGCCAGCAGGTTCAGTACCGTCTCTTTACCGAGATAGTGGTCGATACGGTAGACCTGGCACTCTTCGAAGTACTCGCCGACCTGGTCGTTAATTTCGCGGGAGGTTGAAAGAGAGGTCCCCAGCGGTTTCTCCATCACCACGCGTGCCGGTTTAGCGTTCAGCTTCGCTTCGCCCAGACCTTTGCAGATTGCACCGAAAGTGCTTGGTGGCATGGCGAAGTAGTTAATGGTGACACGGTTTTTCTGATCCAGCATCGCGCCTAAACGGTTAAACGCGCTGACGTCGTTCACGTCCAGGTTACAGAAATCAAGACGTCCGCTCAGGGTATCCCACAAACTTTCATCAATCTTTTCCTTCATGAAAGTTTCGAGCGCCTCGCGTACGACCTTGGTATAAGCTTCCTTGTCCCAGTCGGCGCGCCCAACGCCCAGGATACGCGTATCCGGATGAATTTGGCCCGCTTTCTCCAGTTGATACAGGGAAGGCAGCAATTTCCGGCGTGCAAGATCGCCTTTCGCGCCGAAAATGACCAGGTCACATGCCTGGGCTGTTTGCGTTACCGCCATGTCATTCTCCTCAGTTGGATCACCTGGTACTTCTGCCAGGTATCGTTGTAATTTTATTACGTTGCACTGTACTGCTTTTACGTCATTCCCGAAACCATTAGCGCTTAACCTCGCGTGCGATACCGCGATTTTTTCGCCGTCAGACGCGTGTGGTGGCGGAATCACGCAAAAAGCGTTGATTCTTTGAACTACAGGGTCATAACAAAACCCGACACCGATCAAGTAATGAAAAAAAACAACAACATTATCTTGTCGACTGTTACCCTTTATGGAAGCCACAGGGGTAATATCGGCTAAATCGAATCATGATTTCATGAATTAATGAAATCGTTTCCACCCATGAGCGCCCTGTTAACAATGAACATGCTGGAAAAAATCCAGTTCCAACTGGAACACCTTAGCAAATCCGAGCGAAAAGTGGCCGAAGTCATTCTTGCCGCTCCTGCTCAGGCGATTCATTCAAGCATCGCCGCTCTGGCGCAGGAGGCAGGCGTCAGCGAACCGACGGTTAACCGCTTCTGCCGTAGCCTTGAAACGCGCGGCTTTCCTGATTTTAAACTGCATCTTGCACAAAGTCTGGCAAACGGCACGCCTTATGTTAATCGCAATGTGGATGAAGACGACAGTGTTGATGCCTATACGGCGAAAATATTTGAGTCGGCCATGGCTACGCTGGACCACGTTCGCCAGTCCCTGGATATGAATTCCGTGAACCGCGCGGTGGATTTACTGACCCAGGCCAAGCGCATTGCGTTCTTTGGCCTCGGCTCGTCGGCGGCCGTGGCGCATGACGCCATGAATAAGTTCTTCCGCTTTAACGTCCCGGTCATTTATTCCGATGACATTGTCCTGCAACGCATGAGCTGTATGAATTGCAGTGAAGATGATGTCGTGGTACTCATTTCGCACACCGGGCGCACCAAAAGCCAGGTGGAGCTGGCGCAACTGGCGCGTGAAAACGATGCCATGGTTATTGCCCTCACGACGGCGGGCACGCCGCTGGCAAGAGAAGCAACGCTCGCCATCACCCTTGACGTCCCGGAAGACACCGACATGTATATGCCGATGGTCTCCCGTCTGGCGCAGCTCACGGTGATTGACGTGCTGGCAACCGGTTTCACCCTGCGTCGTGGCGCAAAATTCAGAGATAACTTGAAGCGTGTCAAGGAAGCGCTTAAGGAATCGCGTTTTGATAAAGAATTGCTTATGAAAAGCGATGTTCCCTAAATAGTTTAATAACTACGATGTAACGATTTACGGCATTCGGTCCTCTCTCTGTTGCCTTGCAGCAGATGAAGGCCGATTTAATGTTCACGCAACACCAAAGTTGTTTCAGTCAACGGAGTATTACATGTCCAGAAGGCTTCGCAGAACCAAGATCGTAACCACCTTAGGCCCGGCCACTGACCGCGATAACAATCTCGAGAAAATTATCGCCGCGGGTGCCAACGTGGTGCGTATGAACTTCTCTCACGGTACGCCAGAAGACCATAAATTACGTGCCGACAAAGTGCGTGAAATTGCGGCCAAACTTGGTCGTCATGTTGCTATCCTCGGGGACCTGCAGGGTCCAAAAATTCGTGTTTCAACCTTCAAAGAAGGTAAAGTCTTCCTCAATATCGGCGACAAATTCCTGCTCGATGCCAACCTGGGTAAAGGCGAAGGCGATAAAGAAAAAGTTGGGATCGACTATAAAGGTCTGCCGGCTGACGTTGTGCCTGGCGATATCCTGCTGCTCGACGACGGTCGCGTTCAGCTGAAAGTGCTGGAAGTTCAGGGGATGAAGGTATTCACCGAAGTCACCGTCGGGGGCCCGCTCTCAAACAACAAAGGCATTAACAAACTTGGCGGTGGCCTCTCAGCCGAAGCGCTGACCGATAAAGACAAAGCGGATATCGTGACCGCTGCGCTGATTGGCGTTGACTATCTGGCCGTCTCCTTCCCGCGCTGTGGCGAAGACCTGAACTACGCGCGCCGTCTGGCACGTGATGCGGGCTGTGATGCCAAAATCGTTGCTAAAGTGGAACGTGCGGAAGCCGTTTGCGATCAGGACGCGATGGATGACGTGATTCTGGCGTCTGACGTGGTGATGGTTGCCCGTGGCGATCTGGGCGTGGAAATTGGCGACCCTGAACTGGTGGGGATCCAGAAAGCCCTGATCCGCCGTGCACGTCAGCTTAACCGCGCCGTGATCACCGCAACCCAGATGATGGAATCCATGATCACCAACCCAATGCCGACCCGTGCAGAGGTGATGGACGTGGCTAACGCCGTGCTGGACGGTACCGATGCCGTAATGCTTTCTGCAGAAACCGCAGCCGGCCAGTACCCTGCAGAAACTGTAGCCGCGATGGCACGCGTTTGCCTGGGTGCTGAAAAGATCCCAAGCATCAACGTCTCTAAACACCGTCTGGACGTGCAGTTCGACAACGTGGAAGAAGCGATTGCGATGTCTGCCATGTACGCCGCTAACCACCTGAAAGGCGTAACGGCGATTATCACCATGACCGAATCTGGCCGTACCGCGCTGATGACCTCCCGTATCAGCTCCGGTCTGCCCATCTTCGCCATGTCCCGTCACGAGCGTACGCTGAACCTGACGGCGCTGTATCGCGGTGTCACGCCGGTGCACTTCGACAGCACCAACGACGGTGTCGCGGCTGCCCACGACGCCGTGAACCTGCTGCGCGACAAAGGCTATCTGGTCTCCGGTGATATCGTGATTGTGACTCAGGGTGACGTGATGAGCACCATCGGCTCGACCAATACCACTCGCGTATTAACCGTCGAGTAAGCACGCCCCTGTTAAAAAGCCCGCTCTTTTCGGAGCGGGCTTTTTTTATTTCTGCTTATTTCTTCGGGAAAAGTTCTTTGCGTTTGTACGGCTCTGTTTCACCGGGCTTACGCGTTTTGAGCAACTTCAGTATCCACGTGTATTGCTCAGCATGCGGTCCCACCAGAATCTCGACCTCTTCGTTCATTCGGCGCGCAATGGTGTGATCGTCCGCCGTCAGTAAATCATCCATCGGTGGACGCACTTCAATGCTCAGGCGATGGGTTTTCCCGTCGTATACCGGAAACAGCGGAATGACGCGCGCACGGCAGACTTTCATCAGGCGGCCAATCGCCGGCAACGTGGCTTTATACGTCGCGAAGAAATCCACAAACTCACTGTGCTCGGGGCCGTGGTCCTGATCCGGCAGATAGTAACCCCAGTAGCCCTGACGCACGGACTGTATAAACGGTTTGATGCCATCATTACGCGCATGCAGACGGCCACCAAAACGGCGACGCACGGTGTTCCAGACGTAATCAAAGATCTTATTGCCCTGGTTATGGAACATTGCCGCCATTTTCTGCCCCTGTGACGCCATCAGCATTGCAGGAATATCCACACCCCAGCCGTGAGGAACGAGGAAGATCACCTTCTCGTTGTTGCGGCGCATCTCTTCGATGATTTCCAGCCCTTTCCAGTCAACTCGTGTCTGAACTTTCTCCGGCCCTTTGAGCGCCAGTTCGGCCATCATTGCCATGGCCTGCGGCGCGGTCGTGTACATGTCGTCAATCAACGCTTCACGCTCGGCGTCACTCTTCTCCGGGAAACAGTACAGGAGGTTAATCTGCGCACGGCGACGGGCACTTTTACCAAACCGACCCGCCAGGCGGCCTATTTTTCCCAGTACCGGATCGCGAACCGAGGCAGGTAACATCGCAATCCCCGCAAATGCGTAAACGCCAAGCCAGGCACTCCAGTTGCGCGGGTGGCGAAAAGATTTTTCAAACTCAGGAATGTACTCAATATTGTTTTTTTGGGTTTCCATGCTGGTTCCAGGGTCTGGTGACGCAAAATTTCATTCAGATAGTGTAGCGAGGCAGCCGCTCGCGCACAAAACAAAAAGCCGGCACATACTGAGGCCGGCTTTTTCACTAAACAGAGGGCTTAATCAAAGCGCAGCTGCGGAATCACCTCTTTCACCTGCGCCAGGTAATCGGAACGATCTTTACCTGTCAGGCCTTCGGTACGCGGCAGTTTCGCCGTAAGCGGGTTCACTGCCTGTTGGTTAATCCACACCTCATAGTGCAAATGCGGCCCGGTAGAGCGCCCGGTATTCCCGGAGAGCGCGATACGGTCGCCACGTTTCACTTTCTGTCCCGGCTTAACCAGCAGCTTACGCAGGTGCATATAGCGGGTGGTGTAGGTACGACCATGACGCACCGCGACATAATACCCGGCTGCACCGCTGCGTTTTGCAATCACCACTTCGCCATCACCCACAGCCAGCACAGGTGTCCCCTGTGGCATGGCAAAGTCAACGCCACGGTGCGGCGCAACACGCCCGGTGACCGGGTTAAGACGGCGCGGGTTAAAGTTGGATGAAACACGGAATTGTTTAGCCGTCGGGAAGCGCAGGAAACCCTTCGCAAGCCCGGTACCGCTGCGGTCGTAGAACTTACCGTCTTCGGCACGAATGGCGTAGTAATCTTTGCCATCAGAGCGCAGACGCACGCCCACCAGCTGGCTCTGCTCACGCTTGCCGTCAAGCATTTCACGGGACATGAGGACAGAGAATTCATCGCCTTTCTTCAGTTTGCGGAAGTCCATTTGCCACTGCATGGCTTTGATTACCGAGCTGATTTCGGCGCTGGTCAGCCCCGCATCGCGCGCGCTGGAGACGAAGCTTGCGCCTACGGTCCCTTTCATCACGCTGTTCACCCAGTCGCCTTTCTGCATTTCACTGGTCATTTTGAAACCGTTTGCAGTGCGATCGTAGGTGCGGGTTTCGCGACGGGACATTTCCCAGGTCAGGCGTTGCAGATCGCCATCAGCGGTTAACGTCCAGGAGAGCTGTTGACCAATTTTCAGGTTACGAAGATCTTTATCAGCCGCCGCCAACTGGCTGATGTTTCCCATGTCGATACCGTACTGGTTCAGAACGCTGCTTAACGTATCACCCGTCGAAACGACATATTCATGGATCCCCGCTTCATTCTCGGTTTTATCGTCCAGCTCATCCTGCGGGATGGCTTCATCTTCCTGAGCCGCCTGGTCGATAGGTTCACTGGCCTCAGGGAGGAGAGAGCGGATCTCGCTCTTCTCAAGCTCAATGGTTTTGATGATTGGGGCAGAACTCGGATGGTAAACATAGGGCCGCCAGACGGCGACCGCTAACGTGAGAACTGTAAGAGACCCCAGCATAACGCGATGGGGTCGAGGCAGATTGTTAAATGCCAGGGCGACAGAGCGGGCTATCTGT
Source organism: Enterobacter sp. BNK-18 (assembly GCF_047456135.1). Taxonomy (NCBI): domain Bacteria; kingdom Pseudomonadati; phylum Pseudomonadota; class Gammaproteobacteria; order Enterobacterales; family Enterobacteriaceae; genus Enterobacter; species Enterobacter sp. BNK-18. Next base: position 1,954,545 of record NZ_CP179899.1, read on the forward strand.
TGCACGTATTCACTTCCTCGTTAATCTCCTTTCAGGCAGCTCGCATACTGGTTCGCCAGTTGGCTGAGAAACTGCGAATAGCTCGCTTTGCTCAACTGGATATTCGTTCCTAGCGGGTCAAGGGTTCCCATGCGCACGGATGTTCCCCTGGCCACGGCTTCTACGACCGCTGGCCTGAACTGTGGCTCAGCAAAAACGCATGTCGCTTTCTGCTCAACCAACTGTGTTCTGATTTCATGTAAACGCTGCGCACCAGGTTGAATTTCAGGGTTGACGGTAAAGTGCCCCAGCGGGGTCAGGCCGTAGTGTTTCTCGTAATAGCCATAGGCGTCATGAAAAACGAAATACCCTTTTCCTTTCAACGGTGCGAGCTCATTACCCACCTGCTTATCAGTTGCGGCTAATTGTGCCTCAAAATCCTTCAGGTTGGCGTCTAGTTTGGCTCGACTTTGCGGCATAAGTTCCACTAATTTGTCATGGATTGCAACCGCCGAAAGCCGCGCTATCTCTGGGGATAGCCAAAGGTGCATGTTGTACTCGCCGTGATGGTGATCCCCATCACCTTTTTCGCCGTCGGCGTGTCCGGCATCATGTTCATCACCGTCGTCGTCAGCCCCTTTCATGAGCAACGTTTTCACGCCCGGGAGTTCGGCAATGGCGACCTGTTTTTCGCCCGGCACCTGTTTTGCCGACTTCTGCATAAACGCTTCCATCTCTGGACCAATCCATACAACTAAGTCCGCGTTTTGTAAGCGTTTTACATCAGATGGACGCAGGGAATAATCATGCTCGGAAGCCCCATCAGGGAGCAGAACCTGGGTGTCAGTAACCCCATCTGCAATCGCGGAAGCAATGAAACCGAGCGGTTTAAGCGAAGCGACAACAGCAGCGTTAACATCTTGTGCTGTTGAACCCCAAAGGGCAGCGGATAATGCTGCGAAAAGAAGCGTATTTTTATGTAACATAATGCGACTAATCATCGTAATGAATGCGTGGGATGTGATATTATAACATTCGTTGACTTCTGCAAGCTTAAATTGACATGACGACTTTGGTTTCTCTCGACAATATTTCGGTCTCATTTGGCCAACGCCGCGTCCTCTCTGACGTGTCGCTGGATCTGAAACCCGGCAAAATTCTGACGCTGCTCGGCCCCAATGGCGCAGGGAAATCCACCCTGGTGCGTGTGGTGCTGGGTCTGGTAACACCTGACGAAGGGGTTATCCGCCGTGAGGAAAAATTACGCATCGGCTATGTGCCGCAAAAACTCCACCTCGACGCCACGCTGCCGCTGACGGTTAGCCGCTTCCTGCGTCTGCGCCCCGGGACACATAAAGCCGATATTCTTCCGGCGCTGAAACGCGTGCAGGCAGGCCATCTGATTGATGCCCCGCTGCAGAAACTGTCCGGCGGTGAAACCCAGCGCGTATTGCTTGCCCGCGCCCTGTTGAGCAGCCCACAGCTTCTGGTGCTGGATGAGCCGACGCAGGGTGTGGACGTCAATGGTCAGGTCGCACTTTACGATTTAATCGACCAGCTACGCCGCGAACTCAACTGTGCGGTGCTGATGGTTTCCCACGATCTCCATCTGGTGATGGCCAAGACCGACGAAGTGCTGTGCCTTAACCATCACATCTGCTGTTCCGGCACGCCGGAAGTGGTGTCAATGCACCCTGAATTCATCTCCATGTTCGGCCCTCGCGGCGCTGAGCAGCTGGGAATTTATCGCCATCATCACAATCACCGCCATGATTTACAGGGACGAATTGTCCTGCGCCGGGGAAATGGACACTCATGATTGAACTGTTACTGCCCGGCTGGCTGGCCGGGATTATGCTTGCCTGCGCCGCGGGCCCGCTGGGCTCGTTTGTGGTGTGGCGCAGAATGTCCTATTTTGGCGATACGCTGGCACACGCATCTCTGCTGGGCGTTGCCTTTGGCCTGTTACTGGACGTGAATCCCTTCTACGCGGTGATTGTGGTCACGCTGCTGCTGGCCGCAGGGCTGGTATGGCTGGAAAAGCGCCCTCACCTCGCCATCGATACGCTGCTTGGTATTATGGCCCACAGCGCCCTGTCGCTGGGTCTGGTGGTCGTGAGCCTGATGTCGAACATTCGTGTTGATCTGATGGCCTACCTGTTCGGTGACCTGCTGGCCGTGACGCCTGAAGATCTGATCTCCATCGCCGGTGGTGTGGTGGTCGTGCTGGGTATTCTGCTCTGGCAGTGGCGTAATTTGCTGGCGATGACCGTCAGCCCGGATCTGGCGTTTGTCGATGGCGTGAAGCTGCAGCGCGTGAAGCTGTTGCTGATGCTGGTGACGGCGTTAACGATTGGTGTGGCGATGAAATTCGTCGGCGCGCTGATCATCACTTCCCTGCTGATTATCCCCGCGGCCACTGCGCGTCGTTTTGCCCGTACGCCGGAGCAAATGGCCGGTGTCGCGGTTATCATCGGGATGATTGCGGTAACGGGAGGGTTAACCTTCTCGGCGTTCTACGATACCCCTGCAGGCCCGTCTGTGGTGCTGTGTGCGGCGCTGCTGTTTATCTTCAGTATGATGAAGAAGCCTGCAAGCTGATCGCCTCTCCCCTCTCCCACCCGGGAGAGGGAACCTCTGCTACGGCATCGATGGCGGGGTAATACCAAAATGGTTCCACGCCCGCACCGTTGCCATACGACCGCGCGGGGTACGTTGCAAGAAACCCTGCTGGATCAGATACGGCTCAAGCACATCTTCAATTGTCTCGCGCTCTTCACCAATCGCTGCCGCCAGGTTATCCAGGCCGACCGGACCGCCAAAGAACTTATCCAGTACCGCCAGCAACAGCTTACGGTCCATGTAGTCAAAGCCTTCGGCATCCACATTCAGCATATCCAGCGCCTGCGCTGCAATCTCAGCCGAGATCGTGCCATCGTGTTTTACTTCGGAAAAGTCACGTACGCGACGCAACAGGCGGTTCGCAATACGCGGCGTCCCCCGCGAGCGCTTCGCTACCTCAAACGCCCCTTCCTCGCTCATCTCCAGCCCCATATAGCGGGCACTGCGGCCAACGATATGCTGAAGATCCGCAACCTGATAGAACTCCAGACGCTGAACGATACCAAAACGATCGCGAAGCGGAGAGGTCAATGACCCGGCACGCGTCGTCGCGCCAATCAGGGTAAACGGAGGCAGATCGATCTTGATGGAACGTGCTGCCGGACCTTCACCGATCATGATGTCTAGCTGGTAATCTTCCATCGCCGGATAGAGCACCTCTTCCACGACCGGCGACAAACGGTGGATCTCATCGATAAACAGCACGTCATGCGGTTCAAGGTTGGTCAACATTGCCGCCAGATCGCCCGCTTTTTCCAGCACCGGGCCAGAGGTTGTGCGCAGGTTAACGCCCATTTCATTGGCGACAATGTTCGCCAGCGTGGTTTTCCCCAGACCGGGGGGGCCAAAAATCAGCAGGTGATCGAGTGCATCGCCGCGCAGTTTTGCCGCCTGGATGAAGATCTCCATCTGAGAACGAACCTGCGGCTGGCCAATATACTCATCAAGCAGTTTCGGGCGGATGGCGCGATCCACCACGTCTTCTGCCTGAAGGGTGCCTGCCGATACCAGGCGATCTGCTTCAATCATCCTTTACCTCACAATGCCGCGCGTAGCGCTTCACGAATCAGGGTTTCACTGCTGGCATCCGGTTTGGCAATTTTGCTCACCATCCGGCTGGCCTCCTGAGGTTTATATCCCAGCGCCACCAGCGCAGCAACCGCTTCCTGTTCAGCATCGTCAGAGGCTTGCGCGCCCGGCGAGGTAAGCACCAGATCAGCGGCAGGCGTGAACAGATCGCCATGCAGACCTTTAAAGCGGTCTTTCATCTCGACAATCAGACGCTCCGCGGTTTTCTTGCCGATACCCGGGAGTTTAATCAGCGCAGCAGGATCTTCGCGCTCAACGGCATTGACGAACTGTGGAGCGGACATGCCGGACAAAATAGCCAGCGCCAGCTTCGGCCCTACGCCGTTGGTTTTGATCAGCTCGCGAAACAGCATCCGTTCCTGTTTGTTGTTGAAGCCATACAGCAACTGGGCATCTTCACGCACCACAAACTGGGTAAAGACAATCGCCTCTTTGCCCGCGTCCGGCAACTCATAGAAGCAGGTCATCGGCATATGGACTTCATAGCCCACGCCACCGACTTCCAGCAGCACTAACGGGGGTTGTTTTTCAATGATGATGCCTCTGAGTCTGCCTATCACATGACGCTCCTGCGTTCTGGAAGAAATTAACTGCCGACATAATAAAAAAAGGCTGGATAAACATCCAGCCTGATTTGTCATTATCGTAACCTGCCTCGCGCCAGATTAAGCCGCGATTCGCTCATCTGAACCGCGTTCTGGCTTATATGACAGTGGGTAATGGCTATCGCCAGCGCATCGGCGGCGTCTGCCTGCGGGTTCGCGGGAAGCTTCAGGAGCGTGCGCACCATATGCTGCACCTGACTTTTCTCCGCGCTACCAATCCCCACGACGGTCTGTTTGACCTGTCTGGCTGCGTATTCGAACACCGGAAGATCCTGATTCACCGCCGCCACAATGGCAACGCCCCGTGCCTGACCCAGTTTTAACGCTGAATCGGCGTTTTTCGCCATAAAGACCTGCTCGATGGCAAAAAAGTCGGGCTGAAACTGGGTGATGATCTCCGACACGCCAGCATAGATTAGCTTCAGGCGCGACGGCAGATCGTCCACTTTGGTCCGAATACAGCCGCTGCCAAGGTAGGTTAACTGGCGCCCTACCTGCCGGATGACGCCATAACCGGTGACGCGCGAGCCGGGGTCAATCCCGAGGATAATCGACATCACGCGTCTCCCGTAAACGGTTTATACGCTCTCATCAGAGAGTCGCTGCAACCTCATCAGAGATTTCACCGTTATGATACACTTCCTGCACGTCGTCGCAGTCTTCGAGCATGTCGATCAGACGCAGCAGTTTAGGTGCCGTTTCCGCATCCATGTCCGCTTTGGTTGACGGGATCATGGAGACTTCAGCATTGTCTGCTTTCAGACCCGCCGCTTCCAGCGCGTCACGTACCGCGCCCATCTCTTCCCACGCGGTGTAGACGTCGATTGCGCCATCATCATAGGTCACAACGTCTTCTGCACCGGCTTCCAGCGCCGCTTCCATGATTACGTCTTCGTCGCCTTTCTCGAAGGAGATGACACCTTTTTTGCTGAACAGATAGGCCACGGAGCCGTCAGTGCCCAGGTTACCACCGCATTTGCTGAAGGCATGACGCACTTCCGCTACGGTACGGTTACGGTTGTCGGACAGACATTCAACCATCACCGCCGTACCGCCAGGACCGTAACCTTCATAAATGATGGTTTCCATGTTCGCGTCTTCATCACCGCCTACGCCACGTGCGATAGCACGGTTCAGGGTGTCACGCGTCATGTTGTTGGACAGGGCTTTATCCACTGCCGCGCGCAGACGCGGGTTAGACGCCGCATCGCCGCCGCCCAGACGTGCCGCTGTAACCAGTTCACGAATAATTTTGGTGAAGATCTTACCGCGCTTGGCATCCTGTGCCGCTTTGCGGTGTTTGGTGTTGGCCCACTTACTATGACCTGCCATAAAAATTTCCTCAAAGAGCGCGCCTTTTCAGGCTACGTTAATTACAAATTCTTCAATCGCCTGCCGGTTGCTCCACGATTTGGTCAGTGCAGCGGCATCCGCCGCATCCACCCAGCGGTAGGTCAGGTGTTCGGTAAACACGATCTCCCGTTCATGGGGGAGCGCGAGACAGAACCACGATTCCGTATTGCGCTCAATACCCGGCGCATAGCGATGACGTAAATGGCTAAAAATTTCAAACTCCACCGTGCGCTGACAGTCCTTCAGGGTCAGTTGCTCGCAAGCAACGTCAATGGTGACCTCTTCCTTTACTTCGCGCGCGGCGGCCTGCGACGCGGTCTCCCCCTCTTCCAGGCTACCGGTAACCGACTGCCAGAAATCAGGGTCATCGCGCCGCTGCAACATCAGCACCCGTTTCGTATCTTCTGCATAAATGACAACCAGAACCGAAACGGGACGCTTATACTGCATATTATTCGTTCTCCGAAATCTCTTTTGAAGCTTTCGGAAGCACCTGAATGCCCAGCTCAGCCAGCGCGGCCGGGTTGGCAAAGCTTGGGGCTTCCGTCATCAGACAGGCCGCAGCCGTGGTTTTCGGGAAGGCGATAACATCACGAATGTTGTCGGTGCCGGTCAGCAGCATGGTCAAACGGTCAAGACCGAATGCCAGACCCGCGTGTGGCGGCGTACCGTATTTCAGAGCGTCCAGCAGGAAGCCGAATTTCTCGCGCTGTTCGTGCTCGTTAATTCCCAGAATACCAAACACGGTTTGCTGCATTTCTCCGCTGTGAATACGCACGGAACCGCCACCCACTTCGTAGCCGTTGATAACCATGTCATACGCGTTTGCTACCGCATCTTCCGGTGCCGCTTTCAGCTCTGCCGCCGTCATGTCTTTTGGCGAGGTGAACGGGTGGTGCATTGCGGTCAGGCCGCCTTCACCGTCGTCTTCGAACATTGGGAAGTCGATTACCCACAGCGGAGCCCATTTGCTCTCATCCGTCAGGCTCAGGTCTTTACCCAGCTTCAGGCGCAGCGCGCCCATCGCGTCAGCAACGATTTTCTTGTTGTCTGCGCCAAAGAAGATCATGTCGCCATCCTGTGCGCCCGTGCGCTCGAGGATCGCTTCCACGATTTCCGCGTTCAGGAATTTCGCCACCGGGCTGGTAATGCCTTCCAGACCTTTCGCACGTTCGGTCACTTTAATATAGGCCAGACCTTTCGCGCCGTAGATCTTGATGAAGTTGCCGTAATCGTCAATCTGCTTACGGCTCAGCGCCGCACCGCCCGGTACACGCAGGGCAGCCACGCGACCTTTTGGATCGTTAGCCGGGCCGGCAAATACCGCGAACTCAACGGATTTCACCAGGTCTGCAACGTCCACCAGCTCCATCGGGTTACGCAGGTCTGGTTTGTCAGAACCGTAGCGACGTTCAGCTTCAGCGAAGGTCATGATGGGGAAATCACCCAGTTCCACGCCTTTCACGTCATTCCACAGACTGCGCACCAGGGCTTCCATCACTTCACGCACCTGCTCGGCCGTCATGAAGGAGGTTTCCACATCGATCTGGGTAAATTCTGGCTGACGATCAGCACGCAGGTCTTCGTCGCGGAAGCATTTTACAATCTGATAGTAGCGATCGAAGCCGGACATCATCAGCAGCTGTTTAAACAGCTGAGGAGACTGTGGCAGCGCGTAGAATTTGCCTTTGTGTACACGGGATGGAACCAGGTAATCGCGCGCGCCTTCCGGCGTGGCTTTGGTCAGCATCGGGGTTTCGATGTCGAGGAAACCGTGGTCATCCATAAAGCGACGCACCAGGCTGGTGATTTTCGCACGGGTTTTCAGGCGCTGAGCCATTTCCGGACGACGCAGGTCCAGATAGCGGTATTTCAGACGCGCTTCTTCAGTGTTGACGTGGTTGGAGTCCAGCGGCAGCGCTTCAGCACGGTTGATGATAACCAGATCCGACGCCAGCACTTCAATTGCGCCGGTCGCCATGTCTGCGTTAACGTTTTTCTCGTCACGCGCACGCACGGTGCCGGTGACCTGAATGCAGAACTCATTACGCAGCTCAGAAGCCAGCTTCAACGCATCTGCGCGATCTGGGTCGAAGAACACCTGAACGATACCTTCGCGGTCGCGCATATCGATGAAGATAAGGCTCCCAAGATCACGACGACGATTGACCCAACCACACAGGGTTACCTGCTGTCCAACGTGGGACTGACGCAGCTGCCCGCAATATTCTGTACGCATGAGATATCCCTTAATTAGCCGCAGGCTAAATGTCGCCTGGAATGCAGGCTACTATGTCGCAGCTTTCTGTATGTCACAACTGGATGAAAAAAGGCGGCTATTATACTGGAAATTCCGCCAGACGATAAGAGCGAACCACGGCCAGACGGTCGTTTGCTGCGCGCTTATTGTGTATTCTCACAAAAATTAACAAAATTATCCGACCGATAACAGGTCATTACGTCGTAAGGTGTAGCGGAAGCGACTCATTTCACTGGAGTTACCATGTTAACACTTAATGCCCGCAAAACCGCGCTTGTGGTGATTGATTTACAGGAAGGGATCCTGCCGTTTGCCGGAGGCCCGCACAGCGCCGAAGATGTTGTCAGCCGCGCCGCGCGTCTGGCAGAAAAATGCCGTGCCAGCGGTGCCCCTGTGATCATGGTGCGCGTTGGCTGGTCAGCGGATTTCGCGGAGGCCTTAAAACAGCCTGTCGATGCTCAGGTTGCAGCACATTCACTACCTGAAAACTGGTGGACCTATCCGGTTTCGCTCGGCAAACGGGACAGCGATATCGAAGTGACCAAACGCCAGTGGGGCGCATTCTACGGCACCGATCTTGAGCTGCAGCTGCGTCGGCGCGGTATCGACACCCTGATTCTCTGTGGGATCTCCACCAACATTGGCGTGGAATCCACCGCCCGAAACGCCTGGGAACTGGGCTTTAACCTGGTGATTGCTGAAGATGCATGCAGCGCAGCGTCTGCGGAGCAGCACCAGGGCAGTATGACCCACATCTTCCCGCGCATTGGCCGCGTGCGTAGCACGGACGACATTATAAGCGCCCTATGATCTACCTTGGCCTGCCCCAGTGGTCGCACCCGAAATGGGTGCGCCTGGGTATTACCAGCCTTGAAGAATATGCCCGTCATTTCAACTGCGTCGAGGGCAATACCACCCTCTACGCGTTGCCCAGAGCAGAGATTGTTGAGCGCTGGCGCGACCAGACGACCGATGATTTCCGCTTCTGCTTCAAGTTTCCGGCGACGATCTCCCACACCGCTGCGCTGCGAAACTGCGGTGATTTGACCGACGAGTTCTTTGGCCGGATGTCGCCGCTGGCGAACCGCATCGGTCAGTACTGGTTGCAGCTTCCGGCCACCTTTAGCCCACGCGACCTGCCTGCGCTATGGCAGTTTCTTGATACCCTGCCCAAGGACTTTACCTATGGCGTTGAGGTGAGACATGCGGCGTTTTTTGCCAAGGGAGAGGCTGAAACGGCCCTTAACCGTGGCTTACATGCGCGCGGGGTGAACCGGGTGATTCTCGACAGCCGTCCCGTGCACAGCGCCATCCCGCATAACGAGGCCATCATTGATGCCCAGCGTAAAAAGCCCAGAGTGCCTGTTCACGCCGTGGTCACCGCGCAAAACCCGATGGTCAGGTTTATCGGCAGCGATAATATGCAGCAAAACCAGGAGATGTTCGCCGTCTGGCTGCAAAAATTAGCGAAATGGGAGCAAACCACCACGCCGTATCTCTTTCTCCATACGCCGGATATCGCTCATGCCCCCGAACTGGTCGATGTTCTCTGGCAGGCCTTGCAGGCTGCGGTTCCGTCTGTAGGCAGCGCCCCTTCTATCCCACAACAATCTTCTCTTTTCTGATATCAGCCCCTATCATAGGAAGGTGCCATCTGCCAAAAACAGGGAGTTAGTATGGTCAGCGCGCTGTATGCGGTGTTAGGTGCATTACTGCTGATTAAGTTTTCATTTGATGTTGTGCGCCTGCGAATGCAGTACCGTGTTTCTTACGGTGACGGCGGTTTTTCGGAGTTACAGAGCGCTATCCGCATTCACGGTAACGCGGTTGAGTACATCCCCGTTGCGTTAATTTTGCTGCTGTTTATGGAAATGAACGGCGCGGAAACCTGGATGGTGCACGTCTGCGGCCTGCTTCTGATTGCCGGCCGGTTAATGCATTATTACGGCTTTCACCACCGCTTATTCCGCTGGCGTCGTTCCGGCATGAGCGCGACCTGGTGTTCGCTTTTGCTGATGGTGCTGGCTAACCTTTGGTATATGCCGTGGGAGTTGGTTTTCTCCTTCCATTAGCGCACAATACGCCACTTTATTTTTCCCGGATTTTTACGTTATGTCAGATCGCGACACGCTTTTTTCCGCGCCTATCGCCAGCCTGGGCGACTGGACCTTTGATGAACGGGTAGCCGAAGTCTTCCCGGATATGATCCAGCGCTCTGTTCCCGGTTATTCCAATATCATCTCTATGATCGGCATGCTGGCTGAGCGTTTCGTTCAACCCGGCACGCAGGTATATGATCTGGGCTGCTCGCTCGGCGCGGCAACGCTGTCTGTTCGTCGTAACGTTCACCATGAAGGCTGCAAAATCATTGCCGTCGATAACTCCCCGGCCATGGTGGAACGCTGCCGTCGCCACATCGACGCGTATAAAGCCCCGACGCCAGTCGAGGTTGTGGAAGGTGATATCCGTGATATCGACATCCATAACGCGTCGCTGGTGGTTCTGAATTTTACTCTGCAGTTCCTGGTGCCTGAAGACCGTCAGCTGTTGCTGGACAAAATCTATAAAGGCCTGAAACCCGGTGGCGCGCTGGTGCTGTCCGAGAAATTCAGCTTTGAAGATGCCGAAGTGGGTGAGCTGCTGTTCAATATGCACCACGACTTCAAACGGGCCAACGGCTATAGCGAACTGGAAATTAGCCAGAAACGTAGCATGCTCGAAAACGTGATGCTGACGGACTCCGTCGAAACCCATAAAGCACGCCTGCGTCAGGCAGGCTTCGAGCACAGCGAACTGTGGTTCCAGTGCTTCAACTTCGGCTCGCTGGTGGCGCTGAAAGGTGGGGACATCGCATGATCGAGTTCAGTAATTTCTATCAGCTGATTGCCAAAAACCACCTCTCCCACTGGCTGGAGACGCTGCCTGCACAAATTGCTGCCTGGCAGCGGGATCAGCAGCATGGTCTGTTAAAGCAGTGGTCCAACGCGGTGGAGTTTCTGCCGGAACTGACTCCGCACCGTCTGGATCTGCTCCACAGCGTTACCGCGCAAAGCGAAACGCCGCTTCCGCCCGGGCAGATAAACCGCATTGAAACGCTGATGCGTAACCTGATGCCGTGGCGCAAAGGTCCGTTCTCACTCTACGGCGTTAACATTAATACTGAATGGCGTTCTGACTGGAAATGGGATCGCGTGCTGCCTCACCTTTCCGACCTCACCGGGCGAACCATTCTGGATGTTGGCTGCGGCAGCGGGTACCACATGTGGCGCATGATTGGCGCAGGGGCACATCTGGCAGTGGGGATTGACCCTATGCAGCTGTTCCTGTGCCAGTTTGAAGCGGTGCGTAAATTGCTGGGTAACGACCAGCGCGCGCACCTGCTGCCGTTGGGTATTGAGCAGCTCCCTGCCCTGAAGGCGTTTGACACCGTGTTTTCGATGGGTGTCCTGTACCACCGCCGCTCCCCACTCGAACATCTGTGGCAGCTGAAAGATCAGCTGGTCAGCGGCGGCGAGCTGGTGCTGGAAACGCTGGTGGTAGAGGGTGATGAGAATACCGTTCTGGTGCCGGGCGATCGCTATGCGCAGATGCGGAACGTTTACTTTATCCCTTCCGCGCCGGCGCTGAAAAACTGGCTGGAGAAGTGCGGTTTTGTGGATGTCCGTATTGCCGATGTCTGCGTAACGTCAACTGAAGAACAGCGTCGCACCGACTGGATGATCACCGAATCGCTGGCGGAATTCCTCGACCCGGCAGACCACAGCAAGACTGTCGAAGGGTATCCTGCGCCAATGCGCGCGGTGTTGATCGCGACGAAACCGTAGATTCCCCCGGTCCTCTTCCCAAAGGGGCGAGGGAGAAAAGACCGCACCGTACTGTCCCCTCTCCTCTTTGGGGAGAGGGTTAGGGTGAGGGGCATAAAAAAAGGCCCCTGTTGAAATTGCAGGGGCCTGGTACAAGCAAGCATCATATTGGGCGACATGATGCGCGGTAAAAATCGGTACGTTGCTACACGTGATGACGTTCAATCATCGATTTCATTACCGCAACCGACTCTCCCTCTACACCGTAGCGTGAGTACTCATCCGCTTCAGCATCCGTCGACATTGACAACCCTGTGTTGCGATAACGCATGGGCGATGGCATCCATTTGCCTGCAGAGCTGTGAAGCTCCTCTACCCCGGCGTTTAAAAACAGTTCCATATTGCTGGCACGCACTCCCGCACCCGCCATTATTATTGGAACACCGGAATGTGCTTTTAGTTCCGTAATTAATTGCAGTCCTTTTTCAGCAGAGGACTGCTGACCCGATGTCAGGACCCGCGCCACGCCAAGTTCAGCAAGAATATCAAAGGATTGCAGGGGATCTTTACACATATCAAACGCGCGATGAAAAGTGACCGCCATCCCTTTTGCCGCGTTCATGACCTGACGCATGCGCGGCAGATCGACATTGCCGTCTTCATCAAGCAACCCAATAACCAGGCCGGGGAATCCCAGATCGCCAACGAGAGTGATATCTTCAAGCATGGCACTGAACTCGCCCGGCGTGTAACAGAAATCGCCGCCGCGAGGACGAATAATCGGGTGTACCGGAAGGGTGACAGCCTGACGGGCAGACTTCAGCATCCCGTACGAAGGCGTTAACCCACCCTCTTTGGGTGCGGCGCACAGTTCAATGCGGTCAGCCCCGTGCTGTTGCGCGGTGACGGCACACTCCACGCTGTAACAACAAATCTCCAGCAGCGCCATTACATCCTCCTTAATATCCACTTAACGCACCATCATGACACGCAGGCTACGCCCGGTCTCAGCGTACGGTCACATCTTATGCTTCGCTGGCAACAATCTGTTCAATCGTCCAGGGATGGAACTTCACGGTAACCTGTCCGTCAGTGACGGCCAGAGTAGGATTAGGCAGACGCTCACGTTCGCCTTTCGGGGAACTTGTTTTCACAAAAATGCCAGGCTTGCTCAGACCCTCGTCAGACAACAGCGCCAGTGCACGAGCATTCAGCGTTTCGGGCTCACCCGGCAGGACAATTTCGATATGCTCCCAGCCTTCATGCGGGTAGCGTTTCTCGCCCGGCCAGGGCAATTCGACCACACTGAACTGCCAGTGAGCCACGCAAACCGGTTCTTGCAGTTTGAACAGGCAGATGGGGCGACCGTTGATGATGTTCTCTGAGAGTAACTCGCCACACTGTTCAAACCCGCGACGCCAGCGCTCGGCGGTTGCGTTCTGATGGCAGCGCAAGGAGATGTGATCGGCCTCAAGCGGCGCAATATCCAGACCAAGGCGGGTGGCAAGTTCTGTGAACGCCTGGGTGAAGCGCGGTAAATCTGCGGAAATATCATGCAGTTCGTCAATGGAGTGCCAGTTCGCCATACGTCAGTCTCTTATCGTGTCGCAAAGCCGCTAATTTACTCTGTTGCCCTCTTTCGACCAACCTCTGAATAGCGGTTTTTACGACTGCATGTTTATGCATGCTTTCTTAGCCTGGATTCTGAGCAATCTTCGGCCCCCGCAATGCTGACGCCAGAAGGCATTTGCAGTATACTCCCGCCCTAAATTCTTTAACTGGCGCGGGCGGTTATTTGCCCGCATCAAAAATGTAAGGTATCCAGGTGAATATTCAGGCTCTTCTCTCCGAAAAAGTCAGTCAGGCACTGATTGCCGCAGGTGCGCCTGCGGATTGCGAACCGCAGGTTCGTCAGTCAGCAAAAGTACAGTTTGGCGACTATCAGGCTAATGGCGTGATGGCAGTGGCTAAAAAACTGGGTATGCCGCCGCGACAACTCGCTGAGCAGGTGCTGACTCATCTGGATCTCACCGGTATTGCCAGCAAAACTGAAATCGCCGGCCCTGGATTTATCAACATCTTCCTTGAGCCTGCTTTCCTGGCACGCCACGTTGACGCGGCGCTGAAATCTGACCGTCTGGGTGTCTCCCAGCCAGAAGCGCAGACCGTGGTGATTGACTACTCAGCGCCAAACGTGGCGAAAGAGATGCACGTCGGGCACCTGCGTTCCACCATTATCGGTGACGCGGCCGTGCGTACCCTGGAGTTCCTCGGACACAAAGTGATCCGCGCGAACCACGTGGGTGACTGGGGTACCCAGTTCGGGATGCTGATTGCTTACCTGGAAAAACAGCAGCAGGAAAACGCGGGTGAGATGGCCCTGGCAGACCTGGAAGGGTTCTACCGCGAAGCTAAAAAACACTACGACGAAGACGACGCTTTTGCCGAGCGCGCGCGCAGTTACGTGGTAAAACTGCAGGGCGGCGACCCGTACTTCCTCGAGATGTGGCGCAAACTGGTTGACATCACCATGTCCCAGAACCAGCTCACCTATAACCGTCTGAACGTCACCCTGACCCGTGACGATGTGATGGGTGAAAGCCTCTATAACCCGATGCTGCCTGGCATTGTGGCTGACCTGAAGGCCAAAAACCTGGCGGTTGAGAGCGAAGGCGCTACGGTCGTGTTCCTTGATGAGTATAAAAACAAGGAAGGTGAACCGATGGGCGTGATCATCCAGAAAAAGGATGGCGGCTATCTCTACACCACCACCGATATCGCCTGTGCGAAATACCGTTACGAAACGCTGCATGCGGACCGCGTGCTGTACTACATTGACTCCCGTCAGCACCAGCACCTGATGCAGGCGTGGACTATCGTGCGCAAAGCAGGCTACGTGCCGGATTCCGTGCCGCTTGAACACCATATGTTCGGCATGATGCTGGGTAAAGACGGTAAGCCGTTCAAAACCCGTGCAGGCGGTACCGTGAAGCTGTCCGACCTGCTGGACGAAGCGCTGGAACGCGCCCGCCGTCTGGTGGCCGAGAAGAATCCGGATATGCCTGCCGATGAGCTGGAAAAACTCGCCAACGCCGTGGGGATCGGTGCAGTGAAGTACGCGGATCTCTCCAAGAACCGTACCACCGACTATATCTTCGACTGGGATAACATGCTGGCCTTTGAAGGTAATACTGCGCCGTATATGCAGTACGCCTACACCCGCGTGCTCTCCGTGTTCCGTAAAGCCAGTATCGATGAAAGCGCGCTGGCCAATGCTGAGGTGATCATTTCCGAAGATCGCGAAGCCCAGCTGGCGGCACGTCTGCTGCAGTTTGAAGAGACGCTGGCCGTTGTCGCACGTGACGGTACCCCGCACGTGATGTGCTCTTACCTGTACGATCTGGCGGGTCTGTTCTCCGGTTTCTACGAACACTGCCCTATCCTGTCTGCGGAAAGCGAAGCGGTCCGCAACAGCCGCCTGAAGCTGGCTCAGTTGACGGCGAAGACCCTGAAGCTGGGTCTGGATACCCTGGGTATCGAAACCGTAGAGCGCATGTAATAAAAAAACCCGGCCATCGCCGGGTTTTTTATGTTCAAAAATATTTGCGCAGGTATTCCGTTAAACACAGGATTGCCATGGCCTGTCCATAGGGCATCGACGTGAGTGGGATCTGGCGATAGAACGCCAGATCGCTGCCCATCCCCGTACCGAACGACGTCTGTAGTAACTCCCCTTCCGGCGAGATATTTTCCACAATGCCGCGAATCGCTTTCTCCGCCACCTCAGCATATTCCGCGCCGACATAGCGTTTACGCACCGCTTTCAGAATACCGTAGGCAAAGCCTGCCGTGGCTGACGCCTCAAGGTAGGCGTGCGGATCGTCGAGCAGCGTATGCCACAGGCCGCTATCGTCCTGACATTTGGCGAGGGCCGCAATCTGCGCGTTCAGCACCTGCACAAGGTAGCGGCGAACGGCGTTATGTTCAGGCAAATCCACCAGCTCAAGGAAATCAGGGATCACGATGGTCAGCCAGCTATTGCCTCGTGCCCAGCGTGCCTTCGCAAAGTTATGGTGGCCTTCGTAATTCCAGCCGTGGAACCACAGGCCGGTTTCGCGATCCATCAGGTTCTGCACGTGCAGCAGAAACTGATACACCGCCTCTTCAACGTACTCCGGTTTATTAAGGAGTTTGCCGATTTTCGCCAGCGGCAGAACCGTCATCATCAGCGTGTCATCCCACATCTGCTGAGAATTCTCTTCCGCCAGGGTGATGTGCTGCATGCCGCCATGGTCGGTGCGCGGCATCTCATTCATGGCCCACTCCGCCCAGCTTTCCAGCCACGGCAGCCAGGCCGGGTTTCTGGTCTCTTCGTAACGATAAGCCAGCGTCAGGAACGGTGACATGGTATTCACGTTTTTGGTGGTCGCCCCTTCCCTGAAACGATCGGCAAACCAGCGGTCAATGATGTCACGCATCGCTTCGTCGCCCGTCTGGCAGTAATACTGCCAGATACCGTATAACCCCACGCCGTGGGTCCACTCCCAGCCTGCCCATCCTTTGGTGTCAATGACCCGCCCGTCGTCCAGGCGCAGTAAAAATTCACCTGTTGTGTCGTGGATATTAACGAGGTTATGCGTCACCTTTTCAATCAGCGATTTCAGCTCGTCCCGGGCGATGAAATGCGCAGGCTGACGCAGGAGTGGACTGTGTTTGACCGGCCAAACTTTCATTATCTTAACCTCTGTTGTATGTCGAATTCAGTACCGCGCGCCCCTTCAGCGAAGGTGCCGCAGGCTTATTACGATTCAGATAACCGATGTTGTTATTGCCCCACAGCGACGCATAAGGCATACCGGCCAGCATCTCCACGGTGGCGCGGGCTTCTGGTGTCGCACTCTCAGGAATGGCGCGGCCAGACGCGCGCATTTTGGCGGTCTCTTCACGCAGCGTGGTGTGGGTGTGCAAATTGAGTTTGAAACGCAGCGAAACCAGGAAGCCGCAGAACAGAACCAGAAGCGTTCCCACGCTCAGGATCAGCAGAATGGTGTGGCTCACTTCCGCGGGCTGGGTCTTTTGTCCGCTTACAAAGCCGGACATCTGCATCACAATGCCTACCAGCATTACCGCCCCCGCCTGCGAGGCTTTACGGGTCAGCGTCATGATGCCGGCGAAAATCCCTTCGCGGCGCTGGCCGGTGATCACTTCATCGACATCAGCAATGTAGGTGTAGGTATTCCACGGTACATAGTTGATCCCACCGCGTCCCAGACCGGCAACTGCAGAGACCAGCAATAACAGAGAGTAGATATCACTCAGGCCCGCGTAATACAGCACGGCGTAGGAAAGCGATGCCAGGCCAAACAGCACCACGACCATCCGATAGGACGGCGCGGGTCCGAAGCGAATGCACAGCGGGATCATGGCGATAACCGCAATAAACTGGAAGATGGCCATCGTGCCCAGCAGGCTGGAGGCCATGGATGCTTCCTGCATCAGCACGAAAACCACGTAGTAGGTAAACACGGCATTAAAGACGTCCTGGGCGATATACCCGCCAAGGTACATCCCCAGATGCTGACGAAAAATTCTCACGCGCAGCGTAGAGCTCAACTCCACAAACAGGCGGTTGAGGCTCTGCCCGAGCGACAGTTTCTTCTTCTCTTCTTCGGCACGCAGGGCGGCTTCGCTCCACTCTTCCCGCGGTCGCTCCCAGGTGAAGAACCAGACGAGCATCAGCATCAGCGCGCACAGCACGGAGAAGACCAGGCTTGCATAGAAAAAGGAGACCGCGTTGTCTTTGCCGAAATGCGTGAGCAGGATCCCCGGCAGGAATGAGGCCAGGATGGCAGACATTTGCGCCATCGAGATACGGGCACCTGAGAAGCGGGTTTTCTGTTTGAAGTCGTCGGTCATTTCCGGCACCAGCGTTTCGTACGGCACCAGAATCATGGTGTAGACGATATCGAACACCAGATAGGTCAGCAGGTAATACCAGAAACTCATCTCCCCCACCCACATCAGGGAGTAGCTGAATACGCACGGGATCCCCAACAGAATAAAGAACTTACGCCGACCGAAGCGCTTGCCGAGCCAGGTCGTGCCAAAGTTATCGGTCAAAAAGCCCATCAAAGGGCTGACGACGGCATCCAGTACCCTTGCGGCAGCAAAGATGAAGGTTGCTTCAATCGGGGAGAGTCCACAGAACGTTGTATAAAAATACAAAAGCCAGGCCGCCGTCAGGGCGGTGGTTCCCGCCCCGAGGAAATCGCCTGACCCGTAAGCAAGATAATTTGCGAGTCCAATTTTTCGTGTTTTCATTGCCGTCAACCCTACTCAGTTTTGGGAGACTCCCTGTAAGCAAAATCTGATCCGGGAGTTATTACACGGCTACAGTAAGAGTATCGACCTGGTGATACCTTTCTGTTTTTGCCATCACCGGCAAGCGGCTGGCAAAAATGCAAAGAGTGTCGTTACGCGTGTCACTGATTTATAAAACAGCGTTTCTTTTACATCAAAAGAGGAGGTCATTTTTTGCGAGCCAGCCATCAGAAATGGCTGATGGCTGTCGTAGAAAGCGGGGTATTAGCGGTAGTTGACGATGACGGAATTACGCTGAACTTTCAGCGCAGGGATCAGGCGTCCGCCGCCCGGCACTTCCCAGATAAAGCGCAAAGGTTCGACAGCAGGCACGCCGTTGAAGGCCTGAGTGGTGCCATTCTCTCCGTCAATTTCCGTACAGCGTGTCTGGGAGCACAGCCGTACCCGAAGCCCGGCAGGCGTTGGGCCAATAAGCGTGTAGTTCCAGACCACCAGGGTCATCAGACCGGACACCGGCTCAGTCGGTGATAGCGGTCGCGAAGACATGGCGACACCGCGGTTGCTGAGGGTCACGCCAATGCTGCTGGCCTGCCAGGTCCCTTCCCCGGCGGCCTGGGCCACCAGCGGAAAAAGTAAAATCCATAACCACTTACGCATTATTTTCCTCCTATCGTCGCCGTCATACGGATATGACGGTTATCCGACAACTCCATATTCGACAGCACGACCAGCTGGTTCAGGCTACGGCGCAGGAAGCGCGACAGCAGCGGACGCAGCGCATGGTTCACCAGCAGAACCGGTGGCGCACCCAGCATCTCCTGACGCGCCAGCGCCTCTTGTGTTTGCTCCAGCAGACGGTCGGCCAGGCCAGGTTCCAGCCCTCCACCGCCCTGCAGAGCCTGCAGCAGCAGACGTTCAAGCGGCGTATCGAGGCCGATAACCTGCACTTCCCCGGTGCCCGGGAACCACTGCTGCGTGATCGCCCGTCCCAGTGCCACGCGCACCACCGCCGTCAGTTCGTGCGGATCGCTTTGCAACGGTGCATGCTCGGCGAGGGTTTCCAGAATGGTACGCATATCGCGGATCGGCACTTTTTCCTCGAGCAGGTTTTGCAGCACCTTGTGCAGCGTGGTCAGCGTCACGACGCCTGGCACGAGATCTTCTGTCAGCTTCGGCATCTCCTGCGTGACGCGATCGAGCAGTTGCTGGGCTTCCTGACGACCAAACAGCTCTGCCGAGAATTGTCCAATCAGATGGTTCAGGTGGGTCGCCACCACGGTACTCGCCTCCACCACGGTGTAGCCCTGAATTTGCGCCTGCTCTTTCAGCGCACTTTCAATCCAGATGGCAGCCAGGCCAAAAGCCGGATCGATGGTTTGCTCGCCCGGCAGCGTACCTGCCGCGGTGCCCGGGTTAATGGCCAGCCAGCGGCCAGGATAAGCATCACCGCTGCCAATCTCTACGCCTTTCATCAGAATTCGATAGCGCGCAGGCGGCAGATCCATATTGTCGCGGATGTGAACCACCGGCGGCAGGAAGCCCATGTCCTGGGCGAATTTTTTACGGATGCTGCGGATTCGGCCCAGCAGTTCGCCATCCTGCTGGAAATCGACCATCGGGATGAGGCGATACCCCACTTCCATTCCCAGCGAATCTTCCAGTTGAACGTCGTTCCAGGTCGCTTCCACGGCCTGCGTGTTCTCCGGCATTTTTACCGGAGCAGGTTCCGCTGCCGGGGTCATCTCACGGCCACGCATCCACCAGGCAAGGCCCAGCAATGCCGCAGTGAACAGCAGGAACACCAGGTTTGGCATTCCCGGCACCAGACCGAGCAGGCCCAGCACCGCGGCGGCCAGCAGCATCACGCGCGGGTTGCTGAAGAGCTGCCCGACCATCTGCTCGCCAACATCCTGATCGGTACTGACGCGGGTCACGATAACCCCCGCCGCCGTTGAGATGACCAGCGCCGGGATCTGCGCCACCAGACCGTCACCAATGGTCAGCAGCGTATAGCTTTCCGCCGCGTGGCCCATGTCCATGCCGTGCTGCAGCACGCCCACCAGCAGGCCGCCGACCACGTTAATCACCATGATCAGGATGCCCGCAATGGCATCACCGCGAACAAACTTACTCGCACCGTCCATTGAGCCGTAGAAGTCAGCTTCCTGCGTCACTTCCGAGCGGCGCTTTTTGGCTTCATCTTCGGCAATAAGCCCGGCGTTCAGATCCGCGTCGATGGCCATCTGCTTGCCCGGCATCCCGTCAAGCACAAAACGCGCGCCCACTTCCGCGATACGTCCGGCACCTTTGGTGATAACCATAAAGTTAATGATGACGAGAATGACGAACACCACGATACCGATGGCAAAGTTACCGCCGACCAGGAAGTGGCCGAATGCCTCAACCACTTTACCCGCCGCGGCAGCACCGGTGTGGCCTTCCATCAGAATGATACGGGTTGACGCCACGTTCAGCGCCAGCCTTAACAAGGTGGTAAACAGCAGAATGGTCGGGAATGCGGCGAACTCAAGGGTGCGCTGGGTGAACATCGCCACCAGCAAAACCATAATGGACAACGCAATGTTGAATGTGAAAAGCAGGTCGAGGATGAACGCCGGAAGCGGCAACACCATCATCGACAGAATTAGCAGGATGAGAATCGGTCCGGCAAGGATCTGCCATTGCGTCGATTTCAGGTTGCCGGGCAGGCGCAACATTGCCACCAGATTAGCCATCAGTGTCCTTCTCGTTCATAAAATCCAGCGCGTCAGGCACCGGAAGGTTCTCAGGTTTCACAGGCCGTTGACCGCCAGCCAGACGCCAGCGTTTCAACTGCCATACCCAGGCCAGCACTTCCGCCACCGCGGCGTAGAGTTGTCCTGGGATCTGTTGTCCAATTTCCGCATGGCGATACAGCGCGCGCGCCAGCGGAGGCGCTTCGAGTATGGGCACCCGGTTTTCGGTACCAATTTCACGAATACGCAGGGCGATGAGCCCCGCCCCTTTCGCCACCACTTTCGGCGCGCTCATTTTGTTTTCGTCGTACTGCAGCGCAACGGAATAGTGTGTCGGGTTAGTCACAATGACGTCGGCTTTTGGCACATCTTCCATCATCCGTCGACGGGCGGCAGCACGTTGCATCTGGCGGATACGCCCTTTCACGTGCGGGTCACCTTCCATCTGCTTATATTCATCCCGAATATCCTGACGAGACATGCGCAGTTTCTTGAAGTGGCTGTAAAGCTGGAAGATAACGTCAAAACCCACCATAGGAATAATGCTGAGCACCACCAGCAGGGCACAGAGCCCGGCCAGGTTCAGCGCATTGCTCATCGCGGTTAACGGCGATTCGCTGATAAGGCGCATCATTTCCGGCCAGTGGTGCCACAGAAAAAAACCGCCGGTACTGCCCATCAGGACCGATTTCAGAATCGCTTTAAGCAACTCCGCACCGGTTTGCGCCGAGAACATTTTCGCAATCCCCGGCAGCGGGTTCAGTTTCGAAAACTTGGGTTGCAGCGATTTCCCGCTAAACACCAGACCGCCCAGCATCACGGGCGAGACCAGCGCCACCAGCACGACGCCGGTAATCAGGGGCAACAGCGCAAGCATGGCATCTTTAACGAGCAGGATTATCTGGCTGAGGATCAGGTTAGGGTCGTTGACCATACTGTGGTCAAAACGTAGGCCAGCCGAGAGCATTCCCGCCAGTTTGCGGGCGAGCGCCTCCCCACCCCACCAGATAATGCACACGCCTACGATGAGGATCAGCAGGGATGTCAGTTCTCGGGATCGGGGGACCTGCCCTTCCTCACGCGCTTTTTCTAGTCGGTGGGGTGTGGGGGCTTCCGTTTTGTCGTCGTTCTCTTCTGCCACAGTGCCTGCTCGCAGCCCATTTAGTCACGGGTATCATGCCAGCCTGACCTTTCATCAATGGGTTGAAAAAACCCAATAACCGGGTTCTTTTAGCCAGTTCAGCGTCGGAGCAATCGGGTGATGAGTAAAAAACGGCAAAAAAAAAATTTGAGATAGCGTTTGGCAACACTGTCAGCAAGCAGGGCGTGAGCAAGGGCCAGCCACCCCAGCGTTATGCACTCAAAATTAAGCGGCATACCCTCAGGTTGCGTACGCAACCTGAGGGTCATCACCTCAATCAGAAACCAAGGCTGTCCAGCAGGTCGTCTACCTGATCCTGGCTTGCCACAACGCCCGCTTTGGTGGCGTCGAGCTGTGGACCGTTGAGCAGGCTTTCGTTCTCGCGTTTTGGACGAGCGGCCGGTTCCGGAATGTTCTCCAGCAGCACCATCAGCAGCTGACGTTCAATTTCCTGAATCACATCCATCATGCGCTTGATAACCTGGCCCGTGAGGTCCTGGAAATCCTGCGCCATCATGATGTCCAGCAGCTGCGCGTTGGTAAAGCTGGTGTGGCCCGGCACATCGCCCAGGAACTGACGGGTATCCGTGACCAGCTCGCGGGCATCCGCCAGCTCGATTGGATTCTCAAACCACTCATCCCAGCGTTTGGTCAGCGCTTTCGCGCCTTTCTCCATCGCATCCTGATGCGGTTGTGACGCTTCAACGCTGTTCAGCGCACGTTCAGCCGCCTGAGCGGTCATCTGCACAACGTAGTCCAGACGATCGCGGGCATCCGGAATGGCTTCCGCCGCTTCAGCAATTGCCTGGTCCAGCCCCAGTTCACGCAGGCTGTCACGCAGCATGCGTGTCAGGCTGCCGATGCGGGCAATGATATCGCTGGGCGAGTGTTCTTCAACGGGTTTCATAGCAGGTTGCATCATCATAACCAACACCTCACATGCCGAGTTTCTCGAAGATCTTACCGAGCTTCTCTTCCAGGGTGGCCGCAGTGAACGGCTTCACAACATAGCCACTAGCGCCCGCCTGTGCTGCGGCAATAATGTTCTCTTTTTTCGCTTCTGCGGTCACCATCAGAACCGGCAATGATGCCATTCCCGCGTCCGCACGGATGGTTTTCAGCAGTTCCAGACCGTCCATGTTTGGCATGTTCCAGTCGGAGATAACAAAACCAAACCCGCCCGCCTGCAGTTTGTTCAGCGCATCAACGCCGTCTTCTGCTTCTTCAACGTTGTTGAAGCCCAGCTCTTTCAGCAGGTTGCGTACGATACGACGCATGGTGGAAAAGTCATCCACAACCAAAAACTTAAGCTCTTTATCCGCCATAAAATAATACTCCTGAGTCAAATACGTATTGCCTGTCCGGCACTGATTTTCGCCAGCATCTGCTGGCTTACCTGGCTAAGATCGACCACTTCGCTCACGCCACCCATATTGATGGCCTCGCGCGGCATGCCGAACACCACACAACTTGCTTCATTCTGCGCAATCGTCCAGGCGCCAGCCTGGTGCATTGCAAGCATTCCGGCGGCACCGTCGTTACCCATCCCCGTCAGGATCACCCCAACGGCGTTGCGCCCCGCATGTTTCGCCACCGAATGAAACAGCACATCCACCGACGGACGGTGCCGGTTTACCGGCGGCCCGTCATGAATTTTGATTTGATAGTTAGCGCCACTGCGCGCCAGCTCCATATGCTTGTCACCCGGTGCGATATACGCATGGCCGGGGAGTACGCGCTCACCGTCTTCCGCCTCTTTCACGCTGATCTGACACAGCTTGTTCAGACGCTCGGCGAACGAGCGGGTAAAGCCTGGCGGCATATGCTGCGTGATCAGAATACCCGGACTTGAAAGCGGCAATGGCTGGAGTACATGACGAATTGCCTCTGTTCCCCCGGTTGACGCCCCAATCACCAGCAGTTTTTCCGAACTGAGTAAAGGACCGGCCTTCAGCGTTACCGGTGCATCCATCGGTTTGTGCGCGGCAAGCTTCGCACGTGACGCGGTGCGGATCTTCTCGGCGATCATTTCGCTGTACGCCAGCATCCCTTCACGAATGCCAAGCTGAGGTTTGGTGACAAAATCCACCGCCCCTAACTCCAGCGCACGCAGGGTAATTTCAGATCCTTTTCCGGTCAGGGATGAGACCATCACCACCGGCATGGGCCGCAGGCGCATCAATTTTTCCAGGAAATCAATGCCATCCATGCGCGGCATTTCGACATCCAGCGTTAACACGTCGGGGTTATATTTTTTAATTAAATCCCGCGCTACCAGCGGATCAGGCGCTGTCGCCACCATCTCCATGTCGCTGTGGCTATTGATAATTTCAGTCATGATCTGGCGCATCAGCGCAGAATCGTCGACAGACAACACCCTGATTTTACTCATGCTTTTTCCTTACTCAGCGCATATACCGTTTGCCCACGCAGGCTAAACTCACGCACGAGGTTGCTGAAGTTTTCCGAGTGCCCGGCAAACAGTAAACCGTCAGGCTTGAGCAACGGAACAAACCGACGCAGAATGTCCTGTTGCGTCGTTTTATCAAAATAGATCATGACGTTACGGCAAAAAATAGCGTCGAATGGCCCCGGCACGTTGTACTGCTTATCCAGCAGGTTAACGGGCGCGAATTCGATACAGTTCGCCAGCTCCTGGCGCACGCGCACCAGGCCTTCATGCGGGCCGGTTCCGCGCATGAAGTAACGCTGCAACTGCTGAGGTGACAGCGTTTTCAGCTCATCCTGGCGATACACGCCGTTGCGTGCCTTTTCCAGCACTTCGGTATCAATATCACTGGCGTAGACTTTCCAGCGTCCAGGCGCCATACCCAGCGTGTCGGCAAGGGTGATCGCCAGCGAGTACGGCTCTTCCCCGGTTGAGGCGGCCGCACTCCAGACGCGATACTCCCCGCTGCGGCGACGCGCGTGCTCCGCCAGGACCGGGAAGTGGTGAGCTTCACGGAAAAATGCGGTCAGGTTGGTGGTTAACGAGTTAATAAAAGCCTGCCACTCTGCGCTGTTCTGGTTCGCTTCGAGCATGCTCAGATAGCGACCAAAATCGTCCAGCCCCAGCGTACGCAAGCGCCGCACCAGACGGTTGTAGACCATGTCTCGCTTATGATCGGCAAGCACAATCCCCGCACGCTGGTAGATTAACTGACATATCCGACGAAAATGCGCGTCGGACAGCGCGAGGCGCTGTGTCATCTGCAACAGTAATGACGTTTGCCCTGGGGGCATTGGTGATGTCATAGCGCCTTCTTAATTACATTCAGGATACAACTGGCACGGCCTGCGACCGCCCGACTTCTGTTACTGCTTCAACGTGCTCTTTCACATTAAATACCGCGACCAGCCCGGTCAGATGATCCGCCTGGCTGGCCAGCTGATCGGTTGCCGCTGCCGCTTCCTCCACTAACGAGGCGTTTTGTTGCGTGACCTGATCCATCTGGCTTACCGCCTGGGCCACCTGCTCAATTCCGCGACGCTGTTCATCGGACGCAGAAGCAATCTCGCCCATGATGTCGTTAACCCGCGTAACGGAGGTGACGATTTCGTGCATGGTTTTCGCCGCCGTGTCCACCAGGGCAGAGCCTTGCTGGACGCGCGAAACGGACTCTTCAATCAGTCCTTTAATTTCTTTCGCGGCGTTGGCGCTGCGGCTCGCCAGATTACGGACTTCACCGGCCACAACCGCAAAACCACGCCCCTGCTCACCGGCGCGTGCCGCTTCAACGGCCGCGTTCAGCGCCAGAATGTTGGTCTGGAACGCAATACCGTCAATCACGCTGATGATGTCGCCAATTTTCTGTGAACTGGCGGCAATATCCTGCATGGTACTGGCCACGTGAGAGGCCTGATCGCCCCCTTTCTTCGCCGTCATCGCCGCCTGTCTGGACAGGTCAGACGCCTGACGCGCGTTATCCGCGTTCTGGCTTACCGTCGCGGTGAGCTGCTCCATGCTGGCAGCCGTTTGCGCCAGCGAAGCTGCCTGCTGCTCGGTGCGCGATGAGAGATCGTTATTGCCTGCCGCAATCTCCGAGATCCCGGTGTGCATGGCATAACTGCCCTGTCGCACATCGGAGACCGTTTCCCGCAGGGCGCCCTGCATCGCCTTCAGGCTGGCAAAAATCGCCGAAATTTCGTTCTTGCCGTACACCGCCACCGGACGCGCCAGGTTACCCTTCGCAATACTGTCGAAGTGGCTGCTGACGATCGCCAGCGGTTGCACAATCATTCTGCGCGACCAGTACAGGGCACCGCCGGTCAGCAGCACCGCCAGAATCACCACCACGGCAAAAATCACGCCTGACATATGGTAGTTTTTACGGCTGTCATTCCCGGCGCGTTGGACAAACTGGTTAATGTTCTGCTGCCAGGCATTAAAGCTCGCATCAAACGCCGCCTGGGACGCCTGGACCGGCGCGGTCATAAAGTCCGAGAGCTGGTTGTTCTCAAGCCAGGTCGCCTGGTGATCCAGGTCGCTGTGCCACTGATCAAAACGCTTCTTCATCGCGACTTTCAGCGCTTTCACTTCCGCGCTGCCGGCGTCCTGTGCCGCGAAGGCGTTAAACTGCGCGTCAGCCAGCTTCAGGCTGTCGCGCGCGGTCACCATCAACGCCTTGATGTCATCCGGCGGATAACTCAGGGCGGTTAAGGTTCCCGCTTTGTTCAGCGCCGTGCTTGCCTGCAACAGTACGGCGCGCGTCTGTGCCACGGCGGCGCGCTGCTGGTTACTCGCCTCAACTTCCTGCAAATTCTGATAGCCATCGCGAAACGCCCAAAAAGACAACCCGTTACTGCCAACCTGCAACACACCGCAAAGGATCAGAATCAAAAACAGTGTGGTCGAGATACGAATACGATTTAACATCCACGCTCCCATCATGCGGCAAGCAGCCGCGGTTTAAATGTCAGTCAAAATGTTTCCCAGTTTTCATGTCCGGTCGTCGCTGCAGGTTTACGGGTCGCTGCCGCTGCTGCGGCAGGCGCGAGATACGTTGCTTGCGGGGTGACCGTGTTTCCAGCGAGTGAAGCGAGACGAAACGCCGAGACGGCCATCTTCAGACGGCTTGCCTGGTCTTCCAGCGCAGCGGCCGCCGCAGCGGATTCCTGCACCAGCGCGGCGTTTTGTTGTGTCACGCGATCCATTTCCGATACCGCCAGAGCGACCTGGTCGATACCACGACTCTGCTCATCCGACGCAGAGGCGATTTCACCCATGATGTCCGTTACGCGGGTAACGGCATTCACGATGTCATTCATGGTTTCCCCTGCGCTTTCTACCAGCACGGAGCCGGTATCGACGCGGGAAACGGAGTCTTCAATCAGGGCCTTGATCTCTTTCGCCGCGTTGGCACTGCGGCTGGCAAGGTTGCGCACTTCCCCGGCCACCACGGCAAACCCGCGCCCCTGCTCGCCCGCACGTGCGGCTTCAACGGCGGCGTTGAGGGCGAGGATATTGGTCTGGAAAGCGATGCCGTCGATAACGCTAATGATGTCGGCGATTTTCTTCGAACTGTCGGCGATTTCGTGCATGGTTTTCACCACGCCGTCCACCACGCGACCGCCTCGCTGCGCCGTTTCGGACGCGCTTTCCGCCAGCTGTGAGGCCTGACGGGCGTTGTCCGCGTTCTGCTTCACGGTTGCGGTAAGCTGCTCCATGCTGGCGGCGGTCTCTTCGAGCGCCGAGGCCTGCTGTTCGGTGCGCGACGACAGATCGTTGTTGCCCATCGCAATTTCGCTGGTACCGGTATAAATGGCTTCCGATCCGTTACGCACGTTGGCGACGGTCTCAATTAGCGAGCGCTGCATATGATCAACGCTGTTTGCCAGCTCGGTAATTTCATTGCGCCCGGAAACGGTCAGCGTTTTGGTCAGGTCACCACCGGCAATCTCGCGAATGTGGGCAATGACGCGACCGAGAGGATTAAGCAGGATGTGGCGAATGCCGTACCACACGCCCACCAGCACGATGACCAGCGCCAGCGCCATGACGGCCATCTGCCATTTGGCAAAGCGGTAATCATTCTGGCTTTGCGTAAAGGCCGAGTGATACAGGTCGCCACTGGCTTTGGCATATTCCCCGAGTGCCGCACCGAGGGCGTTTTGCATCCCCTGGGTAGGCTGCGCGAAATACGCGTCCATGTTACCGCTTTCCAGGAACTGAATAAGCTCCGTCAGACCGGCATAGTAGGCGTTGTACTTTTCATCGATATTCTGGCTCACCTGCGCCATGGCAGGCTGTGGCGTGATTTTCTTAAAGGCGTCGTAGTGTTTCGCGGCGTCAGCAAGGGTCGCCCGCGCATTTTTCAGCAGTTCCGTTTTCGCACTGCTCTGCTGATTATTTGGATCCATCATCATGCGGGCGGAAGAGCGGCTCAGGTTGATACGCGTTTGCAGCATCAGATCCCACGTCGACGTCAGTTCACTCTGCTGTACGCGGAGATCGTTCGAGGCGGCGAAACTGTCCTGGTTTTGTTTAAGTGACGAGAAAAAAAGCCCGCCGGAGGTAAGCTGAAGAAGTGCGAAAATGACCAGCACCATCATAAGCATTGTGACAACGCGGATACGGTTCAACATACAACACCTTCTCATAGATTTATTAACGGTGTTATCGGCACTGACTACAGGAACTTTACATTTGAGAAAGGGAAAAGCGCGGGGTTAAAACGCAACGTCAACGATCAGCGTATCGGTATAGGTGCCGGCAGGCGGCGTAGACTGGCTGGTAAGGACTTTGGCAGTGTAGTTGTAGGTTCGCAATAAACCGTCGGTACTGACCTGCGAGGAGGTTGCGCTGGTCCAGCGCTCGGTACCGCTGCCACCCCAGCGGTTGGTCGTGGCTTCTTTATAAATGTCGTAACTCATGTAGTTACTGCCGCTCACCATGCGGCGAACATTATTCAGCGCGTTGGCACCATTATTAATTCCGATAGTGTAAGTGCTTCCTTTGGTACAGGTGACGGCAATCGCCTGCGAGACAGTGGGGAAACTTTGCACCAGCGGCGCACTGTTGAAGTTGACGTCCGGCGTGGTCATGGCGCTGCAGTCGTTTGTGACGGTCATGTTGAGAAGAATACTGGTGGTCGCCGTGCCTGTCTGGGGAACGGTGCAAAGGCCCAGCACGCCCACGGAACAGACGCTGTAGTTGATGCTGAAGGTGAGCAGCACCTGATAGGGCCCGGCTGTGACGTTTTGTCCGGCAACGGTGCGGAAATAAAGCGGAATGCTGTACTGTTTTGACCCCAGTAATCCCAGCAGGGTGTTGCCGCTCCAGGTATAAGCTTTGCTGATTTGCACTTCGCTATTGCCCGAACACCCCGTTAACCCGCACAACCGGGTGGGGATCACATCCGTGATGGCCGCATTGTCGGTGCGTTTCATGGTGGCACGGCTGTTGCCTGAAACCGACGCGGCGGTGTAGTTCAGCGTCACCGAGTCGTTGGTCAGAAGATTGAGCACGGCGTCGCATGCCACAATCAGCCTGCCGGTGGTTTCGACCTCCCCGGTTCCGCTGAGCGCGAACGAGGTGACGCTACCAAATGACGCATTTACCGTACTGACGGTACACGCCGCCCAGCCGCCGCCGGAAAACAGCAGCAGCATCAACAGCAGTAAGCGCTTCACCGTTCCTCCCGGCAAATCAGCGGTCCGTATGTCTGCAGCTTATGTTCCGGATTGGCCCCCACGGTCAGCGTGGCCGAGCAGTGTTTTCCGTCTGGCGTAATCACCTCAAGCGGGTTCACATCGCTGAGATTTTCCAGCCAGGCGATGCCGTCATACCCCACCACCGCATTGTTGCGCGAGGCGCGTCGAACCTGGCTGCCTACCGGGATAGCCTGCCCCTGCTTGTCATGCAGAATGACGCTTGCCACCCGCTCCTGCTCCATCGGGAAATCGACCAGATAACCGCTGTGGCGGCGAATAGCGATCCGCCGCTCTGTCTCTTTCAGCCGGGTATCCGCGGGCAGATTCAGGGTATCAATGCGATAACTGGCCGGGTAATAAGCCGATACCCCGCTGACCAGCAGGTAGCCGTTATTGTTCGTTTTGCCGACCGGCTGGTTCTCATAGCTGACGGGAACGTCCGGGTGACCGTCGGTGCTGATCACCACAAACGCATCGTTGATTTTATTTGCCGCAAACAGCTCGCCGTCCATCAGCACAACCGCGCCCATCGCCTCTCCCCACCAGGTCATCATGCCCCTTTCGCCATAACCACCGCCCTGAAGTTCGATGTTGTTATTGCGCCAGCCCAGCGTTCCCTGCTGATAATCATTGGCTTTCGACTGGTTGGCCCATGCCATGTTCCAGCTAAAGCCACCGTCGGAAGGCATGGAGTGGTTGTAGTTGATACGCTGCGTGCTGCCGGCATCTGGCGTGTTTTCATAGGTTACGGCGGCACTGTCACGCTCTCCCAGCGGCACCTGAAGCGACATGGCCACCGTCCAGTCTCCCCGCTGCTGATCGCGGCTTGCAGCCAGATAAATACTGCTCGCCCCCCACAAATTGCGGCTCCAGGAGAGATTCAGCAGTTCGGTTTTTTGGTTGTCAAAGCTCTCCACGCCGATCCACGCAGCACCGAGACTGCCATACTCACCCAGGTTAAAGGTGAGAGAGTACTGGTCGGTGTTGCGACTAAAACTGGCGATGGGCCGGTCATTTTCGTCATAGACCGTCGGTTGGTCGTAGAGGGCGAGGTTGCCAAAGTCGCGATCGCGCCGCGTATGCTGTGTCGCTACACTAAATTCACTGGTACTGTACTGATAGCCCCAGTTGATTTGCCCGCCATTATCTCCACGCATGCGGCTTTGAGAGTACGCGGTATTCACGACGCCAAACCGACCCAATTTAACCACCGTCCCCATCCCGCCCAGCGCCAGCGCTTCTGCCCCTTCGGCATGGCCCTCCAGCGTCAGCCAGTCCGTAACGCCGTAGCGATACGACCCACTACCCGCCGCCGGGCCGTAGTCAAAATTCTTGATGCCGTAATTACGCCGCAGGCTGCCGAGCGTCACCGCCCCGTCGCTCAGGCCTTGTTTCAGCAATTCGCTGGTGACGTAAAACGGCAGCGTGGTACTCACCTGGCGCCCCAGCGCATCGGTGGTGACCAGTACCGCGTCCCCTGCTCCGTTGATATAGGGCAGATTGGTCAGGGTGAACGGTCCCGGCTGAAGCTGGGTCGAGCCGGAACGATAGCCATTGATAAAGAGATCCACCGAGGTGGGAACCGCCGCTTCGCCCGAGAACTCTGGCAGTGGCCAGGTCACGAGGTCAGGACGCAGGGAGAAATCCCGCCCGTAGCTGATCCCGCCCATGCGCACGCTGGTGCTCCAGCTCAGGGCATCGCTGATCACATCCCCGGCGGTCCAGGTCGTGGCCTCGTCCTCGTTCGTCATCAGAAGCGTCGTGTCATAGCGCACATACCCTTCCTGCTGACCGTCGTTTCCGGTGAAATTTTCCCGGGCATAGCCGGTTGAAGAAAAGGAGCCGTTCTCATTGAAGTAGCGGAATTCATGCCAGAGCGAGGCCTGTCCGCCGACATGTTCCGTATGGTTGGTGTAGAGATCGTAATTGAGCAGCGCTCCACGCCCGAAGTGTGGTTTGCTTTGTGACATTTGTCCGCTGAAAGGGGTCACGCGTGAGGCGACCCAGTCGGCCGGAACGCCCAGCAGCAGACGCTGCGCGGCGCTGTCGTACTCTACGCGCACCTGCGGCAGGGTAGAAAGGTTCACGTCTCCGGCAGGCACATGCTCCGGCGGGAGCCCTGCCCGCAGCAGGTCGGCGCTGGAAATAAAGAATGCCCCCTCGCGCTGCGTCACGGGCACCACCATACCGGTGTCGTAGTGATTCAACACAATCGAGAGCTGAAAGACCGCTTCGCCGTTCAACGCCTGAGCCTGCGGCGGCGGCGGTAAACTGTCATCGCCGGGCTCAGCCCAGGTGCTGGTACTGACGCAGAGCAGGATCATCATCGCCGGTTTCAGTTGACGGGCGTCGACTGCCATTGCGTATCCCTGGCATTAATCTGCGCGCTCAGCCGGTCTGGCTGACCTATTCCGGCCGGGATTGACCAGGTGCGGGTGCTACCCGCAAGAACATACCCGAGTAATCCGTCTGCAACCGTCCGCTTCTGCCCGCCCTGCTCCAGCGCCACCTGGCTGAGTTTGACGTGCACATCCCCCTGATTACGGACCACCAGGGCAGGATGTCCCTTCTCCTGCGTCACCCGCCAGCTCAGATTTTTGGTCTCCACCAGCGCATGATGTGCCCCCTCTTTGAGGGTCGGGATTCCCTGTCCATAAACGAACAAAGGAATGGAGTAGCGCATTTGCAATTTCAGGCCAATGGCCGGCTCGGCTTTGGCATCCGGCTGGGGGATTTCATCCACAATAATGCGGTAGGCCTGTTCGACGCCGAGCGGCACCGTACCCTGCTTAATCAGACGAATAAGCTGCTTACTGCCTTTGCCAATGGTGACGATGGGCGGGCTGGCCACCACGTCCTGCTGTGCGGAGTAGCGTTCATAACCGCCCTCCTGCTTCCAGCGCACAATGCGGACCTGCATTGTCGTTGCGCTGTTCCCCTGATTCTGGATCCATAATTCAGTGGCTTTGGCATCCGCTGACAGCCACGGATCGATGGGCCACAACAGAATGGTTGCCGCCGCCTGCGCCTGGCCTGTCGCCGCAGCCATTCCCCCCAACAAACTCACCAGACAAAGGTGTCTGAAAAATGGCTTCATCGACTGTCTCCCTTTATCACCATGACAAGGTCACGGTGAGCTGATCAGAATACGTTCCTGCCGGGCTAAACCCGGTCAGCAGCGCCACGCCAAAAAGCGGCAGCGCAATGTTATTACTGTTGGTATAGGTCACCGGTATTGCCTGATTGACGCCAATTTCGCTGTTCGCCGCCAGCGAACTGCTGCTGTAAAGGCGATATCCCACCACTTCCGTTCCCCCTGAGCGCTTCATACGCCGAACGGAGGAGTAATTCTGTCCGCCGTTAATGCTCATACTCAGCGCCACGCCGGGCGTGCAGGCGATGGACAAGGCCCCGTTAGGCACAAAACTGGTGCTCACCGGGGCACTTTCCACCCCGTTGTGGGTACCGAAATCGAGCGTACCGAAAACTCCTCCGCTGCCCGTGGATACCGCGCACCCGGGCACAATGGTCGCGCTGACCTTAAATGACTGGGACGTCACAGCACCCGCCGCAGGCACCAGCATCAGGCAGACGATCAGCGCGTACAAAGGGTGCACGATCCCCTCCGCGCTGTTGCGCAGACGCAAAATGGATGCCTTCATGGCTGCGTGAAACTAGTAGGTGACGCTGACGTTAATCGTGTCGGTGTAGGTACCCGGAACGACCGTAACGCTGTTACCGCCCCCGGTAATGCGCCCGTAAAGTGTGTAACTGTCGATGCCCCCGGCGGTTGACGCTATTGGCAGTGCCGCGTTGTTGGCAACGACGTTGTTAAATCCGCTGTCGCTATACAGGCTGTAAGCCACACCCTGTGCAGCATTGGTGGTGTTGACCAGATAGCGCGCAGGCGTGCCTGGCGTCCCCACGACGGTACCCGGCGCGGTGGAGTTGGTATTCCCGGTGATCGCCACCGTATAGCTGGCGGTCGTACATTGAATGGTGAACGTGTTACCGCCGCTGGCACCGGTCAGCTGCGTCGTCAGGGTGGAAAACGTTGCGGGATGGGTGCCGAAATCCAGGGTCCCGAAGTTAATGCCATTTTGCGTGGGCGAGCCGTTTATCAGACAACCGTTCGTCAGGGTTAACGTCGCGCCAATAGTACCGCTGCTGGTCACCGCCAGCGCCTGTTGGGCTGTTGTCGCCGTCAGCAACGTGCCTGCACAGATCAAAAGGAGTTTTCTTTTCATTTACCACCCTCCAGAAGACATTTCCGTTCGCTTGCCACATTTTATTTTTGCTGTTCAAGATGTTAGCCCCACTTAACGTTCCTCTTCCGGGGGTTATTGAGAATTTAGTTTATGGATACCGCTTCGACCACCCGCGCCGCGGAGGGCAAGACTAATGGCTTATTGACTGAATATTTATTTATAAAACAGGATGTTAATACTTTGTAAATGCCTTATTTCTCGTATACGCAGAGGATATATCCATTGAAATGTGATCTGCATCACAATATATCGTCGAGGCGTTAACAACAAAATTAATAAAAATTAAAAACTAGTTGTATCTCCCTCCGCTTTACTTCAATTTATGTGCCGAATAATTTCCTGCGTCGTAATAAAAAATCTATATACATCGGCGCAGACGGCAACCAAAGCGCATAGAGGGTCTTTTTTCGTGGCAAGTGCAAACAAACTCACACTCTTCATCGTGATATTCATGCTGGCGGGTATTCTTTCAGGGGCGGCGATTCATGAGTATGCCTCTGCGGATGCTATCAAAGCATGGTCGGATAACATCACGCTGCTGACCGATATTTTCCTGCGTCTGATTAAAATGGTTATTGCGCCACTGGTCTTCAGCACGCTGACCGTGGGCATTATGAAACTGGGTGAAACCTCCACCATTGGTCGCGTGGGCGGCAAAGCGATGGTGTGGTTTATTAGCTCATCCGTGCTTTCCATTCTGGTGGGACTGTTTATCGTCACGCTGGAGCGTCCGGGCAGCGGCCTGAACCTGGCTATCCCGAAAGAGGCGGTAGACACCGGCCTTGCGGTGGGGGGGATGACGCTGAAAGCGTTCTTGTCCCATACCATTCCGACCAGTATTGCCGGTGCGATGGCGAACAATGAAATCCTGCAGATTGTGGTCTTCTCTATGTTCTTCGGCATCGCCGGCGCGTCGCTGGGGCAAAAATTCAATGCCCCGCTGGTGGCCGCGCTGGATGTGGTCTCCCATATCATGCTGAAGGTGACGGGTTACGTGATGTACGTCGCCCCGCTGGCCATTTTCGCCGCCATCTCATCTGTGATTGCCACTCAGGGTCTGGGCATTCTGCTGAACTACGCCTCCTTTATTGGCGGCTACTACGTGGCAATCCTTCTCACCTGCATGGTGCTGCTGGCCGTCGGCTATATGGTGCTGAAGAAAGAGGTGTTCCGCCTGGTCAGCATGCTGAAGGACCCGGTGCTGGTGGCGTTTACCACTAGCAGTTCAGAAGCGGCGTATCCAAAAACGCTGGAGCAGCTTGAGCGTTTTGGTTGCTCGCGCAATATCGCCTCTTTCGTTCTGCCGATCGGTTACTCCTTTAACCTGGTGGGCTCTATGGTGTATTGCTCTTTCGCCTCGATGTTTATCGCCCAGGCGTACAATATTCACCTGAGCTTCACCGAAGTGACCGTGCTGATGCTGACGCTGATGCTGGCTTCAAAAGGGATTGCGGGGGTGCCTCGTTCGTCGCTGGTGGTGCTGGCGGCAACCATCCCGAGTTTCAATATTCCGGTGGCGGGTATTTTGCTGCTGATGGGGATCGATCATTTCCTGGATATGGGACGTTCAGCGATTAACGTGCTGGGTAACGGTATTGCGACTGCGATGCTGTCGCAAAATGAAGGGGCGCGTGAAGCGGAGACTGAGCTGGTAGAGCAGGAAGCGTAACGGGTTGGCGGAATGGTTTCGTTCACCTTAAGACCAGCAGAAAATACCATGTCTGCAGTAGTCGAATAAGATAAGGGGGCTGCAATAGCCCCCTTAATACGTTCACCGCAGCGGGCGAATCAGATAACCGAAATGCCCGACTGAACGAA
This sequence comes from Enterobacter sp. BNK-18, assembly GCF_047456135.1. Lineage (NCBI taxonomy): Bacteria > Pseudomonadati > Pseudomonadota > Gammaproteobacteria > Enterobacterales > Enterobacteriaceae > Enterobacter > Enterobacter sp. BNK-18. The sequence goes on from NZ_CP179899.1 coordinate 1,990,192, forward strand.
ACGGTTCCACGAAAGCCTCATAGAACCGTTTAGAGAAACATTACGCCACGTGATTCGTCGCGATATCCAGCAGCGCCATCTCATCACTGTTCAGCAGCTTCTCAATATTCACCAGAATCAGCATACGCTCACCCAGCGCTCCCAGCCCCGTCAGATACTCGGTAGACAGCGTGACCGCAAACTCCGGCGCCGGACGGATTTGATCGGACGTCAGGGACAGCACATCAGATACGCCATCCACCACGATCCCAACCACGCGCTGCCCCAGATTCAGGACAATCACCACGGTGTTCTCGTTATAGTCCACGTCGCCCTGGCTGAACTTCACGCGCAGGTCAACGATAGGCACAATCACGCCGCGCAGGTTGGTGACACCTTTAATAAAGGCAGGCGTGTTCGCGATGCGGGTAACCTGGTCGTAACCACGAATTTCCTGCACTTTCAGGATATCGATGCCGTACTCCTCATCGCCTAAAGTGAATACCAGGAATTCCTGCCCTGATGGCTCGCCCGCCAGTTTCGTTACATTACTCATACCGGTCATGTTATTACCTTCTACTTAATCAGGCGGCTGTGTACGCCACACGTTGTTCACGATTTAATCCCTGAAGCGCCGACACATCAACGATCAGCGCCACGCTACCGTCACCCAGAATAGTGGCGGCAGAAATACCTGGCACTTTGCGGTAGTTGCTTTCGAGGTTCTTCACGACCACCTGGTGCTGGCCAATCAGCTGATCAACCAGCAGCGCGTAGCGGCGACCCGCACTTTGCAGGATCACCACGATCCCCTGCGTGGCCTCGGTTTTCGCGCCATCCACTTCGAACACTTTCCACAATTCGACCAGCGGCAGGTACTCACCGCGCACTTCAAGAACGCGCTCGCCACCCGCCAGCGGATGCAGATCTTCTTCACGCGGCTGCAGCGATTCCATCACCGCGTTCAGCGGCAGAATAAAGACTTCGTCCGCCACTTTCACCGACATGCCGTCGAGGATTGCCAGCGTCAGCGGCAGCAGGATACGAATGGTGGTGCCGGAACCTTGCTTAGACTTGATCTCAACGTGGCCGCCCATCTCCTGAATGTTACGCTTCACCACGTCCATTCCCACGCCGCGTCCGGAAACGTCCGTCACCTGCTCTGCGGTCGAGAAGCCTGGCGCGAAGATCAGCATGCCCACTTCTTCGTCAGTCATGTTTTCGTTGACCGCCATTCCCTGCGAAATGGCTTTCGCCAGAATGCGCTCACGGTTCAGGCCCGCACCGTCATCGGTCACTTCGATGCAGATGTTCCCGCCCTGGTGTTCGGCGGAGAGGATCAGATTCCCGACCGGGGATTTTCCGGCGGCAATGCGGTTTTCCGGCAGTTCGATACCGTGGTCGAGGCTGTTACGCACCAGGTGCGTTAACGGGTCGATAATGCGTTCGATCAGGCTTTTATCCAGCTCGGTGGAGCTGCCCATCAGCGTCAGTTCAATCTGTTTATTCAGTTTGCTGGCCAGGTCACGCACCAGACGCGGGAAGCGGCTGAAGACATATTCCATCGGCATCATACGGATGGACATCACCGATTCCTGCAGGTCGCGGGCATTACGTTGCAACTGCCCCATGCTGGTGATCAGATCGCCGTGGGTCACCGGGTCCAGTTCGTTAGACCGCTGTGCCAGCATCGACTGGGTAATCACCAGTTCACCCACCAGGTTAATCAGCTGGTCAACTTTCTCGACGGCGACGCGGATGCTGGTGGATTCACTGGAGCGCGCGGCCGGTTTTTCACCACGGCCTGGCGCGGCAGCATCTTTTGGCACCGCTTTCAATACCGGCGCCGCAGGCGCAACGGCAGGCGCGGCCGCCTGAGGAACAACCGCCACCTCTTCCACTGCCGCTGGCACGTCAACCGCCGCCGTTTCGGTTTCAAACGCGATCTGGTCGGCTTCGATAACAAAGCACAGGACCGCCACGATATCGTCCTGGCTGATCCCCTCTTCCAGCGTCGCACTCAGGCTGTCTTTGCCTTTCACCACGTTGCTTAATTTCGCCAGGTTACTCAGCTCTTCTTCAAGAAGGTCAACTTCGTTCTCTTTGAGGCGAGACAGCACCACGCGCACTTTACTCGCAGCGGCGGCCGGGGCCGCCTCTTGTGCGGTAACGGCATCGACAACGCTCAGTTTGGCTGCCGGAACAACAGCTGCGGCTGCGTCACCTTTGGCTTCCAGCGCGAGCTGGCGCAGCGCATTGCAGATGTATTCAAAGCTGGCGGCATCAGGCTCTGCCGAGCTTTTATAGGCGTCGAGCTGTTCCTGCATAATATCTTTGGTTTCCAAAAACAGGTTGATAATGTCGGTATTGAGCTGCATCTCACCGCGTCGTGCTTCATCCAGCAGGTTTTCCATTAAATGGGTCGTTTCCTGCAGGATGGTAAATCCAAACGTTCCGGCTCCGCCTTTAATCGAGTGCGCTGCACGGAAGATGGCATTGAGCTGCTCGGAGTCCGGTGCTTCAGGCACCAAATCCAGCAAGTGTTGCTCCATATCGGCCAACAATTCGTCGGCTTCATCAAAGAATGTCTGGTAAAAATCGCTAATATCCATGCTCACGCTATCACCTCGGATTGGCTGGTGGCGATGTTGGAACGGCAGCCGAAGGAACGGCCCCAGGCTGTTTTAAATCGTCCAGTGACTCATTCTGACTTTCGGCGTTTTCGTGCAGGATGGCCTGCTCCGCCTGCTGGTTCAGCACTAAAAGACTGATACGACGGTTGATGGCGTCATCCGGCCCGCGGTCAGTGACACGCATGGTTGATGCCATGCCGACCACGCGCAGTACCTTGCCATCATCAAGCCCACCTGCCACCAGCTCGCGACGCGAGGCGTTGGCACGATCGGCAGAAAGCTCCCAGTTGCTGTATCCCTTCTCACCCGTGGCGTATGGGAAGTCATCCGTGTGTCCAGACAGGCTGATACGGTTAGGAATACCGTTCAGCACTGGCGCAATGCCGCGCAAAATGTCGCGCATGTATGGCTCAACTTCCGCGCTGCCCGTTTTGAACATCGGGCGATTCTGGCTATCAATAATCTGTATACGTAAACCTTCCTGCACCAGATCGATCTTCAGGTGTGGTCGCAGGGCACGCAGTTTAGGATCCGCCTCAATCAGCTGATCGAGATCGCCGCGCAGTTTCTTCAGGCGCGCTTGCTCCATACGTTTTTTCAGCTCGTCGATGTTCGGCTCTTTCTTCACCTCACCCTTCTGCTGGGTGTAATCATCGCCGCCGCCAGGGATCGGGCTGTCGCTGTTAGAGATTCGCTGCCCACCGGTCACGGCGGTCGCCAGCGGCGTTCGGAAATACTCGGCAATCTGGATCAACTCTTTCGGGCTGGAGATGGAGATGAGCCACATCACCAGAAAGAATGCCATCATTGCGGTCATAAAATCGGCGTACGCGATTTTCCAGGAGCCATGCGCGCCGTGCCCATGCCCCTTGTGCTTGCGTTTTTTTACGATGACGATCGGATGGGACTGATTTTTCATGCGTCCTCAGTTGTCGTCTGTTGGTTTGGGTTTTTCACCGCACGCACGTGTTCTTCAAGCTCGATAAACGACGGGCGCTCGCTGGAATAAAGCGTTTTACGGCCGAATTCAACTGCGATAGGTGGCGCATAACCGTTGAGGTTAGAGAGCAGCGTGATCTTCACGCACTGCATCATTTTGGTCGTTTCCGCGCTTTTCTGACGCAGAACGCTGGCCAGCGGAGAGATAAAACCATACGCCAGCAAAATACCGAGGAAGGTGCCCACCATCGCATGCGCAATCAACGCGCCCAGCTCTGCCGCAGGACGATCCGCCGAGGCCAGCGCGTGTACCACGCCCATCACCGCCGCGACGATACCGAACGCAGGGAGGGAATCGCCCACCAGCGCCAGGCTGTTTGCCGGCACTTCGGATTCGCTTTCGTGCGTTTCAATCTCTTCGTCCATCAGCGCTTCGATTTCGAAGGTGTTCATGTTGCCGCTGATGATCAGTCGCAAGTAATCGACGATGAAATCCAGCATCATTGCGTCAGCGAGAATGCGCGGGTAGCTGGCAAAAATTTCGCTCTCTTTCGGGTTTTCAATATCCCGCTCAAGCGAGAACATGCCCTGCTGACGCGACTTCGCCATCAGACGATAGAGCAGCGCAAGCAGATCCATATACATGCTTTTGGTGTATTTAGAGCGACGGAACAGCAGTGGAATAGCTTTCAGCGTGCCCTTGATCGATTTACCGTTATTACCAACGATAAAAGCCCCTACCCCTGCGCCGCCGATGATAATAAGTTCAGCCGGTTGATAGAGTGCTCCAAGGTGCCCGCCGGTCATCATGTAACCGCCGAAAACTGTACCGAGAACTACCAGGTAACCTAATAAGATAAGCACGACATCATCCTTCCGCTAGTGACTATGGCAAGGATGTTCAGCTCGCAGCGTTTACCGTTTGCGGGGTAAAAAAAAGCAGCGGTAATTGCTTACCGCTGCTGGAATCTTGCCCACACGTTCGGGTTAAACAGCTTGTTCGATCTGTTCATCCAGCAGTTGTGGAATAATATCGGCAGCTTCCCGGGAAAGTTTACGTCTTTTTACTGCTCGGGATGGAGGCTGGCATAAACTACAGGCGAAGCTGCCTGCAGGCTGATGCGCATGGGTAATAAAATTGCCATCGCAGCAGTTACAGCGCGACAGCTCAAGCATTCCGCTTTCAACAAAACGCACCAGCGTCCATGCGCGGGTGAGCGCCAGCAAAGGACCCTCGTCCTGCTGCGGGCATTGTTCAAGGTAAAGTTTATACGCTTTGATCACGGCATCAACGCCGCTACACAAACCGGTTTTGAGAAGATACTGCCAGGCATTACAGAACATGGAGGCATGAATGTTCTGTTCCCAGGTCATAAACCAGTCCGTTGAAAACGGCAGCATTCCTTTCGGCGGGGGACTACCACGTAACTCTTTATACAATTTGATGAGGCGACCACGACTCAGCTGAGTCTCGCTTTCCAGCATTTGTAAACGAGCACCGAGCGTAATCAGCTCCATTGCTAACTGTATGTCACGCGCTTCCTGAACAATGCTTTTCTCGCTCATTGCTAGGCCCTTTTCTTACGGGCTGCGTCATCAGGCTGGCTGATTTCGGTAAGCAAGCGAGTGGAAAGAAGAATACCGGTATGGATCTGTTGAAGATCGTCAACACGGGAATCCTGCGTCAGACGCGTGATAGTCTGAGGATTGTCAAAACGGAACTGGCAAACCAGTTGGTTTGTTTCCGCCAGTTTAACCATTTGAGGAAGGGTTAACCCACCCAGCATGGTTGCCATTTCTTCATTAATACCCAGACGAAACATCGCGGACGCCTTGTCCTGACTAATCAAACGCTGCGCGAGCAGTAAATACGACAAATTGATGTCATAGATATGTTTTAGCAACTCGGATGTATGCATTGTTCCCATCCCGAATAACCAACTATTATTTTTATGCGGAAAGACCGCACCCCGTGATGTCGCCGGGAAATCACCCGGTATAAAAAAGAAAAGGCTAAATGCATAGTCGAATTTAGGTTTGTATTCATTGAAACGCGCAACAGCTGAAACGCGGTTACGTCTCTTACACGTTTTATCATTTCTTACAAATAACTAAGATTTTTCCTAATTCGACGCAAACTCTACTCGTCAGTTTTGACACATACAATGCAGCTACCCCCAAATTTAAAAAAAATGTGATCTACGTCACACAATTTAAGTGAATATCTCCCATAAATCCATCAGTATGACTTGTAAATTGGTTATTTTTTGAACGATCAACACTGTTTTCTATTCTTTATGGGCGAATACTCATGCAGGAGTATGAGCAGAAGTGGCATGACATGTGCTGTTCGAAACGTGTCAGCGACCGGATGCGCGTCACAGTGAATCCATCTTAAGGTCACATTTTCATTACCTATAAAAAACATGTAGTTATGAAAAACGCCCATAACAATTGTTTCACATGGTAATCATTAGAAATGTGTTTATAACGTCTTAAAACGATTTAACACCGGAAACGTAAAAAAGTGTGATTCAGGTTAAGTTGTTAATTTTTTTTCATTTAGGCACGTTTTCCCGTTATTCTTCTTATAAGAATAATTAATGAATAATTATGATTAGCTTCACACTTATGTCGTATTCACCTCTTGCAGATCCGGTGAAATCGCGGTAATGGTGACTAAGACGCTGTCTTTCAGACACCTAAGGAGTGCGTTATGAGTTACTCCCATCTTCTTGTTTCTGTTGCGGTTTCGCCCGAAAGCCATGAACTCATCGCCCGGGCGGTTTCCATTGCCAGACCGCATAATGCCCGTATCAGCCTGATCACCCTCGCGGCCGAGCCTGAGATGTATAATCAACTGGCTGCCCCCATGCTGGAAGATATTCGTGAGGTATTACAGGAAGAAACGCAGCAATTTATGCGCGAGCTGGTAGAAAAGGCGCAATATCCTATATATGACACCATTATTGCGACAGGGGAGCTTAATGCGCATATTCTTAACATGTGCAGTAAGCAGAATATTGATTTAGTAATATGCGGGAATCATAACCACAGCTTTTTTTCTCGCGCAGCCTGTGCGGCGAAATCGATTGTGGCGTCAAGCCAGGTGGATGTGTTGTTAGTGCCTCTTGGGGGCCGTTAAACCCCCAGAGGAAAATCAGGCGAGTTTAGGGAATGTCGCGATCTTTTTTTGCAGATGGCCTTCATTACTCTGCGGCGCAATATCACGAAGATCGCGAATAAAACGCGCCTGCCAGTGGTTAATATCGTTCTTACGGATCGTTTCCATCATCTCGGCATGGCGGGAAATACGCTCCGTGAGCGGCATCGTCAGCGCACGGTTGAGGGCATTCGCCACGTCGTCACGATCGTAAGGGTTGACGATAAGCGCAGACGTCAATTCATTGGCGGCCCCGGCAAACTGGGAAAGCACCAGCACACCCGGATCGGCGGGGTCCTGGGCGGCGACGTACTCTTTCGCGACCAGGTTCATCCCGTCCCGCAATGGCGTTACCAGCCCGACATCCGCATAGCGGAACACTTTCATCAGGATCTTACGGTCAAAGTGTTGATTGAGATAAAAGAGTGGCGTCCAGCCCAACTGACCGTAGCGGCCATTAATGCGCCCTGCTTCCGTCTCCAGCTGGTGACGAATATCCTGATAAGCCTGCACTTCACCGCGCGAGGTGGGCGCTATCTGCGTATAGCGGATTTTACCGTGATGCTGCGGATACTTCTCCAGCAGCGTTTCATACGCCAGGAAACGTTCTGGCAGCCCTTTGGAATAATCAAGACGCTCCACCGAGAAGATATTCTTCACGTGCTTGAGTTCATTCTTAAGCTGCGCCAGTTTGGGCGGCAGCGGACCGGAAGCCTGCTCGGCAATCTCTTCAGGTTCAATACCGATGGGATACACTTCAGTGTGGAATGTCTTGCCCCAGGCCGTATGGGTTTTCCCCCCTTTGGTCACCACTCGCGTTTTGCCGGACACAGAATCAAGGAACGCAAGTCGATCATTCTCGGTCTGGAAGCCCAGCAGATCGTAGTCACACAGCGCATCCAGCAACTCTTCATGCGGCGGCAGCGCGGTAAAGATTTCCGGCGTCGGGAACGGAATATGCAGGAAAAAGCCAATCCGGTTATTCACTCCCCTTTTACGCAACTCTCTGGCGAAGGGCAGCAGGTGATAATCGTGGATCCATAAAATATCGTCTTCCTCGATTAAAGGCAGCAGTTTATCCGCCAGCAGCGAATTCACCCGCGTGTAGCCTTCAAAGGACTCGCGCTGGAATTTAACCAGATCCAGACGATAGTGAAACGCTGGCCACAGCACAGCATTGGAGAACTGCGAGTAATACTCGTCATAATCTTTTTCGTTTAACGCAAACGACGCCCACGTAATATTTCCGCGCGTCACTTTCTTGAGCGGTTTCTGTTCTTCACTGATTTCACCATTCCAGCCAAACCACAGCCCACCGGCGGCTTTTAAGGCACCTAATACCCCAACCGCCAGGCCACCTGCACTGGATTTTTTATCATCAGGCGGTGCAATTCGGTTAGAGACGACGACTAAGCGACCCATAATGGTTTCCCCCTTTGTTTTGCGCTATTTGTTGTTGTTGCTGGTTAGCGATGTCAGATATCCACTGCCAGACGCTGGCGACATCCGCCAGACGCCATTCGGCGACAGTCTCACCAGGCCCGACCTTGATGGCGATCCCTCCGGCCTGATTCACCACACGAAACCCTGCCTCATCGGTCAGGTCATCCCCAATAAAAACGGGCGTCCTGCCGTTAAAAGGCGGTGTCGCCATAAACGCCGCAATCGCCGCGCCTTTATTGATCCCTTTAGGTTTAAGCTCCACCACGCATTTACCCGGCTGCAGCGCCAGCTCCGGATGTGCATTTGCTATAGCGGTCGCAAGCGCAAGCACAGCCGCTTCGTGCTGCGGCGCCTGGCGATAATGCAGGGCAAAAGCCATCCCTTTGGCTTCAAGCTCCGTACCGGGCAGTTCTGCCAGCGCAGACGAGAGTTGTACCTGTAGCGCCTGGATTAATGCATCGGGGAGTGAAACGATATGCGTTTGATCATGGATGTCGCGGCGCTCCGCTCCGTGTACACCGGCCAGCGGAAAGCGATAAGGCCTGGCAAGCTGGTCCAGTTCGGCCATCGAGCGCCCTGATATCAATGCCACTGCTCCCTCAGTCACCTGCGAGAGCTGATGCAACTTCTGAAGAACCGTGGCGGGGATCGCCACCAGGTCAGGATGCGGCTTTATCTCGGCGAGCGTACCGTCGAGATCAAAAAAGAAAGCATAGTGTCCGGGCAGTACAGGCGGTGCAGTTAACAAGTCAGCCACCCTATTCCTCCTTACGGTTTACGAGAGGTAAACGCCTTTACCTCTTTCATAGCCATGTAAGTATAGACAGTGTGACGTCGCTCGCCATTTGACAACCGCCCCGCCAGCAAAACTGGCGAGGCGGTTCGGGGGTCAGCTAAGGTTATTAGTTGAGCAATATAAAGATAGGAAAAACCTCAGACGGTACGCTTCGCTTTTTGCTTGTAACGGTCGAATATCACCGCTGCCAGCAGGATCAGCCCACGAACGACGTACTGAGAGAATGGCGAAATATTGAGCAGGTTCATGGCGTTCTCTACCGTCCCCAGGATCAGGATACCGGCCACCACATATGAGATTTTTCCGATGCCGCCTTTCAGGGAAACGCCCCCCAAAACACAGGCTGAAATGACGATCAGCTCATAACCGATAGAGGTCATTGGCTGGCCACTGGTCATTCGCGACGCCAGAATAATCCCTGCGGCTGCAGAGACCAGCCCGGAAAGAACAAAGATAATAATCTTGGTACGCACCACCGGCACACCGGCCAGACGTGCGGCTTCTTCATTGCCCCCGATAGCCAGGGTATTACGGCCAAACGTGGTCCGGTTGAGCAGGAACCCGAACAGGATAAGACAGGCCACGGTCAGCCAGATTGGCGCTGGCAGCCCCAGCCAGTTAGCGTAACCGAGGGTAAAGAAGCGCTCGTCTTCAATCCCCACCGCTTTACCGTCAGAGATGATATAGGCAAGACCACGCACAATTTGCATGGTCGCAAGCGTTGTGATCAGGGCGTTAATCTTCAGACGAGCAATGACAAAGCCGTTCACCAGACCGCTGAGCACGCCCAGTAACAGACCCGCCAGCACGCCAATCCACAGGCTCTCCGTCATGTTGATTACCACAGCCGTGGTGACACCGGCACAGGCAATAACCGAGGCCACCGACAGGTCAAAATCGCCCGAGGCCAGACAGAACAGCATACCGCAGGCCACCATGCCGGACATGGAAATGGCCAGCCCCAGCCCTTTCATATTAATAAAAGTGGCAAAATTAGGAACGAAGATCGCACAGGCGACAAACAGCGCGGCAAAAACCACCAGCATGCCGTACTGATCCCAGATTCGGCCAAAACTGAACGCCGACTTTGGCGCTCCGGATGTAGTAACAGAGGACATCATTAACTCCTTACTCAGGCGACAGCCTGGCTGACTTTAGGCATGGCGAGATTCAACGCCTGTTGTTCATTCGCCTGTTCATGAAGCAATTCACCGGCAATTTCCCCTTCACGCATGACGACAATGCGATCGGCGACGCCAAGCACTTCAGGCAGATCGCTGGAGGCGAAGAGCACCGCCACGCCGCGTTTTGCCAGTTCATAGATCACGTTATAAATCTCGTGTTTTGCCCCCACATCGATACCACGCGTCGGTTCGTCCAGTAAAATGACCTTCATATCCTCCGACAGCCAGCGGCCCAGAATGGCCTTCTGCTGGTTCCCCCCGGAAAGATTCATGATCAGCTGTTCCGGTCCCGGCGTTTTGATATTGAGTGAACGAATGTGGTGATCGGCATTGCTCGATTCCCAGCTATCGTTGATCAGGCATCCTGCGCGAATAAATTTGCGACGGGCAGAGATATTGATGTTGTCACGCACCGAATGCACCGGAATAATCCCCTCCGCTTTGCGATCTTCCGGGCAGAGCATCATGCCTGCCTTAATCGCGTGGGCGGGCTTCTGAATATCCACCGCTGCGCCGTCAATAGACACCACGCCCTCGGTAATGCGCGTGCCGCCGAACAACCCTTTCATTAACTCGCTACGCCCTGCGCCCACCAGGCCGAACAGTCCGACGATTTCACCGCTGCGTACCGATAACGAAACCGGCATGCGTACTCCCGGCGCTTTTACATTATCCAGTCGCAGGCGTTCAGGGCCGTACTCACGCGGTTTCCAGTGGTAAATGTCCCCCAGATCGCGTCCGACCATCGCCTGGACAAGCTGGTCATGGTTCACCTGCGCCATATCGCTAAAGGTGCGCACATAGCGGCCATCTTTAAACACGGTGATGGCGTCGCTCAGGGCAAATATCTCTTCCATACGGTGCGAAACATACAAAATCGTGCGGCCTTCCTGGCGTAACTCCCGGATCACGCGGAACAGGTTTTCGATTTCACGTGCGGATAGCGAACTGGTGGGTTCATCAAAGGCAATAATTCTGGCGTTACGCGCCAGGGCCTTGGCAATTTCAACCATCTGCCACTGGCCGATGGAGAGGTATTTCAGCGGCGTCTGAGGATCGACGTCCAGCCCAAGATGTTTAAGCTGCAGCCCTGCTTCATAATTAAGTAGCGAACGATTAACCACGCCGCTTTTGTGCGGGAGCTGTCCTAAATAGATGTTCTCGGCCACGGTCATCTCTGGGATCAGGTGCAGTTCCTGATAGATAATGGCCACCCCGGCATTAAGCGCCGCCGTGGTATCAGCAAAAGCCACCTCTTCGCCACGAATGGCCAGTGTGCCGGTCGTAGGGGAATAGTTGCCGCTGAGGATTTTCAACAGCGTGGATTTTCCCGCGCCGTTTTCACCCATCAGGGCATGGACCTGGCCGGGATAGCAGTCGAAACTGATATCGGTCAGCGCGTTAACACCGGGGAACGTTTTCCCGATGCCGCGAAATGAGAGATACGGATCAGACTGTCGCATAACGTCTCCGTGATTCCTGTAGTGTGTACGTCTGGCCCCTCATGGTGAATGAGGGGCGCAATCACAGCGTATTACTTACCGCCCAATCCTTTTTTCGCCAGTTCCTCTTTGAAGTTGTCGCGGGTAATCAGCACCACGTCGGTCACTTCAGTAAATTTCGGCGGTTCAGCCCCTTTGGTCACCCAGTTGTAGAGCATTTCACTGGATTTGTAGCCGTGTACGTCCGGGCTTGGCAGCAGAGAGCCATAGAAGCCGGTCGCCTGCGCTTTGGACAGTTCGCTGACGGCGTCAACGCCGTTGATGCCGATACCGATAACATCCGGAGCTTTGAAGCCCTGACCTTCTGTCGCACGCACGCCACCCAGCACGGTGTTGTCGTTCATACCGACCACCAGCCAGTGTTTAACTTCCGGGTGTTGAACCAGCATTGAGTTCGCGGCGTCGAACGCGCCGGGGATATCGTTGGATTTGGTAGGAACTTTATAGATCTGTTTTTCCGGGAAGCCGGCGGCTTTCAGAGCGTCCATGGAACCGGTAGTACGACGACGTGCAGTATCCAGCTCATCAGCCGTGATGGCCATGACGCCCGTCTCTTTTACATCCCAGCCGCGCTTTTGCATCTCTTTATAGAGTTCCTGACCCTGGCGCTCACCAATTTTGGTCGCGGCCATCATTACCAGCGGCACGGTGTCCATTGGCTTGCCTTTGGCATTGACGAACTGATCGTCAACGGCAATAACCTTCATGTCGTAACCGCGCGCTTTAGCCGCAATTGCCGACCCCAGTTTTGGATCGGGTGTACAGATAACGAAACCTTTCGCACCGCTGGCCGCCAGGCTGTCGATGGCGTTCAGGGTTTTTTCACCGTCAGGCACGGCGATTTTAATGACGTCAAAACCTAAATCTTTTCCGGCTTTATCGGCGAATTTCCACTCAGTCTGGAACCACGGCTCTTCTGGCTGTTTTACCAAAAAACCGAGTTTTAAATTCTCTGCGATAGCGGATTGTGACATAACAGCAGCCAGACCAACGGCCGCCAGCGCTTTAGTAAATTTGTGCATGGTAAACTCCAGCTTTAGCATTCTTTTCTGTAGGGAATATTTGCGTGCTTCTTATTTAATCGGACTTAAAACAAGGCATTAGCGCTTACCTCGTCATAAGCGTTATTGCTGGTGATAGTTTTAGCGGGAAATTAATCATCCATAAGAGAGCGCCATCACACCGCAGAATTACAGTAATTGCGTACATAAATTCAGCGGAAAATGACATAAAAATGGCAGGAATTGTCGGACAAATGAAACGGGGTTAAGCAGAATTATCCATAAGATCAGCTAAGAAGTCCCTGAGCGCCGGACGCTCTAGCATCCGGCGGGAAATTTACCAGGCGTAATAGATGTGGTCAGCGTGATCGCGAACGGGCGTTTCGTCACCCAACAGTCGAGCAGCAAGGGCCAGCGCAAAGTCAAAAGCATGACCAAGACCTTTGCCACTGAGCAGGTTTTTATCCTGGACGACCGGTGCATCCACATATTCACCGTCTTTTACCGTCTCCCATAAATCCCCGGAGCAGACGTAGCGACGCCCCCGAAGCAGCCCATTTCCCCCCAGCACGCGCGCCGCTGCTGAACAAATAGGGCAAATCAGCTTTCCGCGCGCGTCATGTGCAGAAATAAAACGGATAACCTGCGGATCCGCGGCCAGATTTGCGCTGCCCTGGGGTCCCCCGGGTAGAACAATCGCATCGTAAAGCGAATCGCTGCGTTCTGATAAGGTGCTGTCTGCCACCATGGGAATGTTATGGTAACTGACCACTGCACGCGACTGCGCGCAGGCCAGAGTTTCCACGTCGATGTTCAGCCGGCGCAAAATATCAATGGTGATAATCGCCTCTGCTTCCTCAAAACCGGGTGCCAACAGCACCGCAACCTTTGCCATCATAAACCTCAATGATTGAAACAAGATAAAACAGTGTTTCATTTTTACATAATCATTAAGAACAATCTTGCACGGCGATCACACACTCATCTTTTAGCGATAAATTGATTTAGCGCAATTTTATTCCTCAAAATATATCCTGATTGATTGATCTGTTTTTCACATCGTCACAGAAGATTCTGTTGCCTTAATATTTTCACTCTTGAAAAAACGAGACAAACAATACACAAACACATAAAAATCAATTAGTTATCAATATGTTAATTTATATCCACCTGTTTTCATTTCTGTACTATATTAAATTTTGTAATGTATGGTAAACACAGCCTAATTAAGAGTTTTCTTAGACAGAATACAAGGGTATGCTTATTTATATCGAACACAGGAAGTGAATATTCGATCGACTTTTGTCGCCGCAGAAATGCCATTTCTGCATTCCATTATATGTGCCTGCCGGGTCAGGTTAGCCGCGGACATCACGTCCCACAGTCAATAAGGATATGAGTATGACTACCCAAACGATGATGCAAAAACTCAATGCCCAGTTGAACCTCGAGTTCTATGCCTCGAATCTGCACCTGCATATCAGCTCGTGGTGTTCCGAAAACAGTCTCAATGGCTCCGCCACTTTTTTTCGCAGCCAGGCGCAAAGCAACGTCACCCATATGATGCGTGTTTTTAACTTCATGAAAGCCGCAGGGGCGAACCCAACCGTAAAAGCGCTTGATACGATCGACGATAACTACTCTTCTCTGGAAGAATTGTTTGAGAAAACACTGGAACAGTACGAACAGCGTTGCAGCACGCTTAACAAGCTGGCCGATGAAGCCAGAGCACAACACGACACCAAAACCCTTAAATTCTTACGCGATATGGATAAAGCGCAACAGCAGGACGGCATGCTGCTTAAAACGCTGGCGGACGAAATCCATAACGCGCAGCAGGCGGGTTTATGTCCGGAACAAACCGACCGTCATCTGCTTGACCTTGTGACGGTACAGCACCACTGATCATTTTTCCTGCTCCCTGCGAGGCGCGCTTTTCGGCCCACCGGGAGCAGGTTCCCCTTCTCGTCGCCAACCTTCTGCTTTTGCTCAGATTTAACAAATCAGATCTCGCTCTCAATGATTAACCACACAACATGTAATGATTTATTTAATTACATTATCATTGACGAGGGAGCATCATGATCACCATTGAGTTTATTGTCATCCTCCTCTGCCTGCTGACAGGTACGCGTTTCGGCGGCATGGGGCTTGGGTTGATAAGCGGTATTGGGCTTTTTATTTTATGTTTTGTCTTTGGTCTGCAACCCGGCAAACCGCCGGTTGACGTGATGCTGACCATTCTCGCCGTCATTGGGTGTGCCGCAACGCTTCAGACCGCAGGCGGCCTGAACGTCATGATGCAATTTGCTGAGCGCCTGCTGCGCAAACATCCTCAACACATCACGCTTCTCGCCCCTTTTACCACCTGGATGCTGACCTTTCTTTGCGGGACCGGACACGTGGTGTACACCATGTTTCCCATCATTGCGGATATCGCCCTGAAAAAAGGGATCCGCCCGGAACGCCCAATGGCCGTGGCATCAGTGGCATCGCAGATGGCAATTACGGCCTCGCCGGTCTCCGTGGCCGTTGTGTCACTGGTCTCCATTCTGGGCGCGCAGCATGGGCTCGGCCACGCGTGGGGAATACTGGAAATTCTCGCCGTCTCGGTTCCTGCCTCACTGTTCGGTGTGGCGATTGCTGCGCTGTGGAGTTTGCGTCGCGGGAAAGCGCTAGCGGACGATAAGGAGTTTCAGGAAAAGCTCAAAGATCCGAAGCAGCGTGAATTCATCTACGGCGGGACGGAAACGTTAATGAATCAACGTTTTCCAAAACAGGCCTACTGGTCCACGTGGATTTTCTTCGCCGGCATTGCCGTGGTTGTCCTGCTGGGGGCATTCCCTGACCTGCGCCCTGCATTTGAGATAAAAGGAAAAATGACGGCGTTGTCGATGAACCTTGTCATCCAGATGATGATGTTAATTGCCGGTGCCGTAATGCTGATGGCCTGCAAGGTCAATGCGTCTGCCATTTCTAACGGCGCGGTGTTTAAGGCGGGTATGGTCGCGATCTTCTCGGTGTTCGGGGTGGCGTGGATGAGCGATACCTTTTTCCAGGCGCATCTTGATGAGTTAAAGCTGGCGCTGGAAGGCGTGGTGAAAAGCCATCCGTGGACCTACGCGATTGTGCTGTTCCTGGTATCAAAGCTGGTGAACAGCCAGGCGGCAGCCCTGACGGCCGTTGCGCCTATGGGGCTGATGCTGGGAATCGACCCGAAAATGCTGATCGCCTTTTTCCCGGCCTCTTACGGCTATTTTGTCCTGCCGACCTACCCAAGCGATTTAGCCTGCATCGGCTTTGACCGTTCGGGCACAACCCGCATCGGCAAATTTATCATTAACCACAGCTTTATTCTGCCGGGATTAATTGGCGTTAGCTGCGCGTGTGCGGCGAGCTATCTGCTGGTACAGACGTTCTTTTAAGGTGAGCGAAGGGCGACAAACGGTCGCCCTTTTTAGCGTCAGGCGGGCTTTAGTGAGACTCGCCCTGCGGCGTGAATCGCAGTTCAATCAGCGCGATGGCTTTCTGAATAGCGCGAAGCGTGACCGGGTCAGCCGCAGCGGGATGGCTGTTGAAATCGATATTTTTCAGCTGCGTGGACATCTTCTCGCGCACTTCAACCGGCGCAATAACATCCAGGACATCAAGGATTTGTTTGATAACTAACTGACAGGCGACAACGTCAGACACCAGCTCCTGATCGGCGCTCAGGTTTTGTGACATGGGGCTTTCTCCTTATTTAAAGGCCGCCATAGTAACAAAACGCAGGCCCATTCATCTCCCTCTCGTCGCTTACGGGCACAAAAAAACCCGCCGAAGCAGGTTTTTTTCATCAGAACATTGCGCCCGGTGGCACGTCTTTAAAAGTGTTGCAGTAGTTAGCCCACATACTTTTCAGGATTTTGCGAAGTTTCATCAGGTAGCTCCATTAACTTGTTATACAACTTTATCGTCAATGTGCTTATAATATGACCATCGTCACAAAAATCAATATTTTTGTGACGCGCATCACAATTTTATTCTTCGTGCCAAACCTGAAAAGTGGGGCTCACGGCACCTGAAAGCGTCAGCCTACGATCCCGCGAACAAAAGCTTCGATTTCTTTGTCCTGGCAATTCTCAAAGAAGCACTGCTGGAAACGCTGACCCGAAACGGCCGTCTTCACCAGCTCGGGATCGATTGTGCGCAGCGTATCCAGATAGTTTTCTTTCACGACCGCCGCTTTAACCTGGTTCAGAATACCGGCGTTACGCACCTGCGGCTCTTTGCGCTCGGGCGGATAACCTTCACCGTTTCGACCAGTGAACGCTTTTTCAAAGATAAACCGAACGTTCAGTTCAGCCCCCCAACCGAAGCCTTTGGCAAACGGCAGGGAGAGCGCGTTACCGTTGTTGATCTGAGCAAACAGGAACGCATCCGCAGGATCAATGCAATAGCCGCAGATGACGCCCGGATGGATGTTCAGCGACATCAATGCTCCCTGCCCCGTACCGCAGCCGGTCACAACAAAATCAACGGCTTTCGCATTCAGTAAAATGCTCGCCATAATCCCCAGATGGATATAGGTCAGGTGATGGTCATTCTCGTCGCTCATGCCCACGTTATAAACCGGGAACCCTTTTTCATCGGCTACCGTTTTCAACTCTTTCAGTATCACTGGGTTTTTCGCGGCCTGGCTGTTTTCCATCATCAGTGCAATTTTCATTTCATCTCTCCTGAATGCGTGGCGGGAGATCCCGCTATGGATACCTTTACCTGTTCACCCTACTATCAAACAAACAACCTTTCAAATTAAATGAAAGGTTGTTTTAAAAAACAAAGACGGGTTCACAATTTAGCGAGAATGAGACCGTACGCCAAACGTGCATTAAAAAGTTAAAGCAAACCTGTTGCCGCTTCTGCCCGTTAGCTAGACTGCAAAAGTACACGCTAAAACCGTATGGGGTTGACCTGTGAATCAGCGCTGCCGGATGCTTCGCTCCCTCTTTCTACTCGCGTTGACGGGTCTGTTGCTTGCTTGCCCCCCTGCCCGGGCAGAAGAGCCTGTACCGGTCTGGATCTTTGATGCTAACAACTTCGAATTCTGGCGCACACCGCAAGGAGAGTGGCAGGGTTTTTATCCTGAACTGATTAAGGCCATCAATAAACAGGCGGGTACGCAGCTGCAGCTGCGGCCGCTCTCCGGTGCCGATATTAGCCAGCGTTTTGCACAAAATGAGTATGGCGTGTATGCCGGGGTATTGCGCACGGAGAAGCGAGCCAGAACCAAAATTCTCTCAGCACGTTTATTTGATAACGACGTGGTGGCCGCCAGCCCAACGATGACGGTGACAACCGCCGGACAGCTCAGTCATGCCCGGGTGCTGTTCCGTAAAGATGACGCGACGCTCGACAGCGTGCAACAACGTTATCCCGACCTTAAATTTCGTTCTCTGCGACTCGTCGCCACCAGCGATGAAGCTTTTCGCTTACTGAGCGACAACCAGGCTGATTTCTATATTAATGACGCTCCGGAGATGGAGAATACCCAGCGCTATTATCTGGTCTCCCGGCCCTTTCCTGAGCTACGCATTCCTGTCGTCCTCGCCTTCAGCCCTGACCTGCTTCCCCTGCGGGATAAAATCAATGCGCTAATTGGCACCTGGTATCGCAACGGCGAAATCAACACGATGCTGGAGGAGAGCAAGCGCAATTACCTGCTAAGCCGTATCACCCTGTCAGAGGAGGAGCGAACCTGGATCGCGCATAACCGCCTGCAGATCAACCTGCCCAAAAACGAGAATTTTGCCCCGCTTATCTGGCGGGACAGCAAGGGCTACCACGGCACAGCCATTGATATGATTAACGACATGCGCGATTTACTGGGCATGAAGGTTGAGGTCAATTTTATCGATCACTATTCGAGTCTTCCGCGACAGCAGTGGGCGGTTCGATTGATTGATATCGTTGATCGAAGCGACAGTGCGCATGCACAGGGCCGTATCGGCCCCGACATCGCCTGGCACAACGCCTATTACAATCGCAGCAGTCAGCCCTTCTTGTGGAACGAAGAGAGTATTCGCAGCCAGCGCGTCGGCGTACTCGACGGTTCGTTTGCCGCAGCCTATTTACGCCAGCGTTTTGGCAGCGATGTGATCATCGTGACCCGGCCAACCATTGACGGTCTTATCGACGCGATTGAGAACGATGAGATTGACTATATTCTGGGCGACCTCAGTTCGCTGGAGTCCACGCTTCGCGGCAACGAACTGTTTCGCGGGGTGCTGAAAGTCGCGGGGGTCACCCGCTCTGAATTTATTATTGGCCCGTGGGTGGACCCGCAGCATCCGCTCTTTCATCTGCTGACTCAGGTTCATCGCCTGTCAGAATACCGCACACAAATAGAACGTCAGGATGAGCAGAGTTACTTACCCGATTTTTCTAAAAACACGCTGAAGATTATCAGCGTGATTTTGCTGATCGTGGCCCTGTTCAGCATCGGTATGCTGATCATGATGCGTCGCCATTTACGCCAGAACCGGATGGTTAACCGCAATATGGTGCAGGCGCTGGAGAAGGTAAACCGCGCGCACGATGACGAGACCGGCAGCCATATTCAGCGCGTAGCCCGATATTGCGGCTTAATGGCGCGTGAGCTTGGGCTTTCGCGCAAAATGACCCGTGAGATAGAACATTTTGCCTCACTTCACGATGTCGGAAAAATTGCCGTGCCGGAGCGTATTCTGCGTAAGCAAGGCCCGCTGACCCAGGACGAGTTTGCCGAGATGAAACTTCATACCGTGAAAGGGTGGCGGATTATTCAGGGCTTAGAGCTGGGCGCAGTTGCGGAGAATATTATCCATTTCCATCATGAAAAATGGGATGGCAGCGGATATCCGCAGGGGCTACGGGGAGAACAGATCCCGCTGGAAGCCCGCATACTGGCGCTGGCCGATGTGTATGATGCCCTGAGGCAAAAGCGGGTCTATAAGCCGGGATTCACTCACGAGCAAGCCTGCAAAATCATTCTGGAGGGTGACGGCCGCCATTTTGACCCGCAGCTTATTGCGCTGTTTCGCCTGCATCATCTTAAGTTTAAAACCATTTTTGACAGCCTGGCCGACTAAACGGCCCGTCGCAAAGAGAAAGCGCAGATTGCCCGGCTATTCCTCGCATTGCGACTCACATCTGCAGGTACGATAACGTATTTCCACTCACTCAGAGCGAACCATGAAAAGAGTCTTCGTCGCCGGTACGATCCTGCTGCTGGCGGGCTGTAACATTAATCGCCAGGCTGAGGTCAGCGCCCTGGACGCGCCAAACGGCATCGTCCGCCTCGACTACGGGCAAGCAATGCTGCAAAACGCCTATTCCGATGAGTATGTTAATAACGGCACCGCAGCTAAAGCGTGTCAGAGCATGGGGTATGCCACCGCCTCTGCCTATGGCCAGCCCATTAAAACCTGCACCCTGACCAGCGGCTCTCTGTGTCTCAATGAGAGCGTGACGATCCAGTATAAATGCATGGGCTTTGCCGTAAACCCTAAAGCAAATAACCCGTGGTATTAATCTGTGCTGCCAGTATTGACTGGCAGTGTATTTCATTACGAACAAAAACAATTCTCATTAATAAAATATAAAATCGGCAATGCGTTTTATTCCCATTCGTATTTTAAATAAAGAAATAATTATTTTACGTTTTGCAAATAATTAAATAACAAATTATAGTGTCGCTCATTGTGAACCAGAATTAATAACCCGGAGCGTCACCATGCTGAAAACTGAAATGATCGACAAGCTCAATGCGCAAATGAACCTTGAGCTTTTTTCATCCCTTCTCTACCAGCAGATGAGCGCCTGGTGCAGCTACCACAGTTTTGAAGGCGCTGCCGCCTTCCTGCGCCGCCACGCGCAGGAAGAGATGACCCACATGCAGCGTCTGTTTGATTATCTGACTGACACGGGCAGCCTGCCGCGCATCGATAACGTTGCGTCCCCGTTTGCCGAGTATAATTCGCTTGATGAGCTCTTTCGTGCGACCTATGAGCACGAGCAGCTGATTACGCAAAAAATTAACGAACTGGTTCATGCGGCAATGATCGGCCAGGATTATCCGACCTTTAATTTCCTGCAGTGGTACGTGGCAGAGCAACACGAAGAAGAGAAATTGTTTAAATCCGTGCTGGATAAATTGTCTCTGGTGGGGAAAACAGGCGAAGGTCTTTACTTTATCGATAAAGAACTTTCTACCCTCGATACACAGAAATAATATTGCTGCGGTGCTGTTTTCAGCGCCGCACTTTTTATTCTCCGCGCACAGATTTACATACCCCCCGCACAGCTTGTACACCGCCAGTCCTGCGCATTGACCGCCTGGTAAAAATACCGGTAGTTAGCCGTCTCCAGCGGAATACCGGCATCAAAAAAAACATCTGTCAGCCAGTCTACGTTTTCGATGATCCACTCATCTTCTTTTAGCCCCTGCGCAAAGGTGTCGTCCTCAGGATCGATGATCGAATAAATAGCCCAGGTACCCATATCCTTTTCACGACGCGATTCAGGAAGCTGCAGGATCTGGTTCTGCCAGCTGATTATCCAGTGACCATGGCACAGTAAATTACCGCCCCGGCTCCACGCCGCGGTAAAGGGATTATTTCCCGCCATCTGCCCTCACTTTATTTGAAAACTTATAGTTATTGTTTAAATTACGCCTGATTTTTCGGCAAAAATAGTGCCCTTACGAAGTAGGTATCCCCTCCCAAAGGGGCAGGTCCGGGTAAATTACCTAAAGTCGAAAATATCGTAAATAATTCATTACACCTACTGTAACGGTCATTTGACGAAGCGGGGCTTTTCCCTTACTCTGCGCCGCAGAATTTGTCGCGATTACGAATCGTTGTAGAGGAATGCGTGAAAAACAGAACCCTGGGAAGTATTTTTATCGTCGCCGGAACGACGATTGGCGCAGGAATGCTGGCGATGCCTCTGGCTGCCGCAGGTGTTGGATTTGGAATGACACTGCTGCTCCTTGGCACACTCTGGGCGTTGATGTGCTACACCGCCCTGCTGTTGCTTGAGGTTTATCAGCATGTGCCCGCGGATACCGGCCTGGGTTCTCTTGCGGCACGCTACCTGGGACGCTATGGCCAGTGGATAACCGGCTTTAGCATGATGTTCCTGATGTACGCCCTGACCGCAGCCTATATCAGCGGCGCCGGGGAGTTAATCGCCTCCAGCGTTAACGACTGGTTCGACGCTGATATCACGCCTTCAACGGGCGTTATCTTCTTTGCGCTTATTGGCGGGGGGGTGGTCTGTGTGGGGACTTCGCTGGTCGATCTGTTTAACCGTTTTCTGTTCAGCGCCAAAATACTGTTCCTGATTGTGATGCTGGTTCTGCTGGCACCGCATGTTCACAAGGTTAATCTGCTGACGCTGCCGCTGGAAAAAGGGCTGGCGCTGTCCGCGATCCCGGTTATTTTCACCTCGTTTGGCTTCCACGGCAGCGTGCCCAGCATCGTGAGCTATATGAACGGCGATATCCGTAAGCTACGCCGCGTCTTTATGGTGGGGAGCGCTATCCCGCTGATTGCCTATATTTTCTGGCAACTGGTGACGCTGGGAAGCATTGACGCGTCGACCTTTACCGGGCTGATGGCGGAACACGCTGGCCTGAACGGCTTTCTGCTGGCACTGCGCGAGGTAGTCACCTCCCCGCACGTTGAGCTGGCGGTCCATCTGTTTGCCGACCTGGCGCTGGCCACCTCATTCCTGGGCGTGGCGCTCGGCCTGTTTGATTACCTGGCCGATCTGTTCCAGCGTCGTAATACTGCCGCAGGACGCTTACAGACGGGGGCAGTCACCTTCCTGCCTCCTCTGGCGTTCGCGCTGTTTTACCCGCGTGGGTTCGTGATGGCGCTGGGGTATGCAGGTGTGGCGTTATCCGTGCTGGCCCTGCTGCTCCCTTCCCTGCTGGCCTGGAAGAGCCGCCAGCAGCACCCTCAGCAAGGGTACCGCGTCATGGGCGGCAAACCGCTGCTGTACATTGTGTTTGCCTGCGGAGTGATGATTATTCTGGTGCAGTGCTTGATAGCCGCAGGAATGCTACCGGAAGTGGGTTAACAAAAAAGGGGCTGAAATCAGCCCCTTTTTATTAGTGCAAACAGCAGCTCTTAAACTTCTTCCCGCTGCCGCACGGACACGGATCGTTACGCCCGACCTTTGTGCCGTTAACAATCGGTTTTTTTGCTTCCGGCTGCTGTGGGTTGTCCACCCAGTAATTGTACAAACGCAGAGCCGCAGGCTGAATGCTCTCAATGCTGGCTTTATATTCGTCTTCGCTCAGCTCATCCAGCTTCTCGCTGTTCTCGTCTGTACCGTGCAGCGCAATCGCATCAAGATCGGCCTTCAGTGCTTCCGGTAAGGCTGACCAGTCCGTCAGCGCCACACCGCGCATATAGCCATAACACCACTCTTCAACAACGGTATAGCTCTCGCCGTCGACATCGTTGTAACCAAACATCGGCTCAAACTGATCCGGGTATTCGCTCAGGCGCTCAGCAATGTCGTTCATATGCTTAAAGCAGAGATCGATAAAACGGTGCATTTCACGATCGTTTTTCCAGCGCGGAATGTATTTCTCGCCACCCCACACGGCCACCAGCCAGGTATCTGGCTCAACGACAACAGGGCCGGAAAGGACTGCGGTAAGCATGCCGTCCAGTTCAGACACGTCAATCACGGACGCATCGTCATGACCGTAAGACATTAATGTCTCTTCAAGCCACGCCATTTCGCTTTCATTCAATGGGCCTTCAGTCATCGCTGACACTCCTGATAAAAAAGGAAAAGATCCTGACACATATCTCACGGCTTTCCTATCTGAAGTTTAGGTCTTTATTGCTGCAAAAACGTGCAAATCGTGACCATTGCACAACTTATGGGCTTTGTTGTTAACGATATGTGATCTCCGCTGTAATTTCATCGCGTCCCACAAGGTGCCATATCACCGCACTCTATACTCAAACATGTCACAACCCGCTCAATGGGTTAACCATTCTGGCAACGATTTTGCTTAATGTTCTTCGCGCGAACCTGCGCAGGGAAACCTCGCCGTATTACTCAGGCGTTGTCTGGATCTTGTTCGTTTAGTGCATTTTGTTCTTGCTCGTGTTTTTGGATTGGCTGCGCCGTCGGCGTCCGGGTTTACGTCGTGGTGCAAAAACCTCTTTGCTAAGGAACATAATAATGTCGCTGAAATTTATCAGAACTCCCCTTTCTCTCGTGCTGGCCGGTTGTCTGGTGACGGCATTTTCTGCGCATGCAGATATTGTCATTGGTGTGGCCGGGCCGTTTACCGGTCCAAACGCCACCTATGGCGATCAGTACTGGCACGGTGCAACGCAGGCCGCTGAAGACATTAACGCCGCAGGCGGCATTAACGGCGAGAAGATTAAGCTGGTTCAGGGGGATGATGCCTGCGAGCCGAAACAAGCCGTGGCCGTCGCCAACCGCCTGGTCGACCAGGATAAAGTCAACGCGGTGGTCGGCCATTTCTGCTCCTCTTCCACAATGCCCGCCTCCGAGGTGTACAGCGACGCGGGGATCCTTGCCATTACCCCGGGCTCGACCAACCCGCTCATTACCGAACGAGGCATGACCGATATGTTCCGCATGTGTGGTCGCGATGACCAGCAGGGCCAGGTCGCCAGCGATTTCATTATCGATAAGCTGAAAGCCAAACGTGTGGTCATCATCCATGACAAAGACACCTACGGTCAGGGGCTGGCAGACGCCACCAAAGCTGCGCTGGCGAAGCGCGGGGTTCAGGATGTGATGTATGAGGGCTTATCCCGTGGTGAGAAAGACTTTAACGCGCTGGTGACAAAAATCGGCGCGCAAAAGCCGGATGTGGTGTTCTTCGGGGGTTGTCACCCTGAAGCCGGCCCGCTGGTTCGCCAGATGCGTGAACAGGGCGTGCAGGCGAAATTCTTCTCCGGCGACTGTATCGTCAACGAAGAGATGGTGACCGCGGCGGGTGGGCCGCAATATACCAAGGGTATTTATATGACTTTTGGTAAAGACCCGCGTCTGATCCCGGATGGGAAAGCGGTCATTGAGAAATTCCGCGCCGGTAAATTCGAGCCTGAAGGTTACACCCTCTACTCTTATGCCTCCGTTCAGGCCATTGCCGCGGCCTTCAAGGCTACGGGCGGTAAAGACTCGGCCAAAGCCAGCGAATGGCTGAAAGCCAATGCCGTCGACACGGTTATGGGCAAAAAAGCCTGGGACAGCAAAGGCGATCTGAAAGTGTCTGACTACGTGGTATATCAGTGGGACGATAACGGAAAATATAAGGAAGTTCAGTAACGGGACGGAGTCACGCTCAACGCCGGCAGGTTCGCCTGTCGGCGCGTAATAAACATCAGGCTGCGCGTGCCGCGCAGCTTAAAATAACGAGCGCGCTATGATGAGTACATTCTTCCTGCAACAGTTAATAAATGGCTTAACGCTGGGCTCCGTGTATGGATTAATCGCCATCGGCTACACCATGGTGTATGGCATCATTGGTATGATTAATTTCGCCCACGGCGAAGTGTATATGATCTCCGCCTACCTCTGCGCCATTGGCCTGGCGCTGCTCTCCTTCTTCGGCCTGCAGTCGTTCCCGTTGCTTATCCTCGGTACGCTGATTTTCACGATTGTGGTGACCGGTGTTTACGGCTGGACTATCGAGCGTATTGCCTATAAGCCGCTACGCAACTCTACCCGTCTGGCACCGCTTATCTCCGCCATCGGGATGTCTCTGATTTTGCAAAACTACGCGCAGCTGAGCCAGGGGCCACGTCAGCAAGGGGTGCCCACGATGCTGGATGGCGTACTTCGCCTGCATATTGGTGAGGGGTTCGTTCAGATAACCTACACCAAAGTGTTTATTCTGGTTGCCTCGTTCGCCGGCATGCTGTTGCTGACATGGATAATCAACAATACCCGGCTTGGGAGGATGTGCCGTGCGGTGCAGCAGGACCGCAAAATGGCCTCCATTCTGGGCATTAACACCGACAGAATCATTTCGCTGGTCTTTGTGATTGGCGCGGCGATGGCCGGTCTGGCGGGTGTACTCATCACCATGAATTACGGCACCTTCGATTTCTACGTCGGATTTGTCATTGGCATCAAGGCGTTTACCGCAGCGGTGCTCGGCGGGATTGGCTCCCTGCCCGGTGCGATGCTCGGCGGGTTGATTCTGGGCGTCGCCGAGGCGCAATTTTCCGGCATGGTGAACTCAGATTATAAAGATGTGTTCTCGTTTGGCTTGCTGGTCTTGATCCTGATTTTTCGTCCTCAGGGTCTGCTTGGCCGCCCGATTGTCGCCAAAGTGTGAAGGAGAATACGATGACCTCTCACGGCTTTTCGCTTAAGCGCTGCATTCTGGACGCCATTTTTTCCGGGCTGATTGCGTTAATAATTTTTGGCCCGATTGCCGGCGTGGTGCTGGACGGATACAGCTTTAATTTCGCCGGACAGCGGCTCGCATGGATAGTCGGCATCGTGATGCTGGGCCGTTTTCTGCTGAGCGCTTTTTTAGGTACCGCTCCGGGTGCACGTTTCCAGGCACGTTTTGAAGCCGACAGCGCGGGGGTTTATGTCCGGCCGCCGGAATACAAAAGCCGCATGCGCTGGATAATCCCGCTGATTATCGCCCTTGCGATCTGCTTCCCCTTTGTTGCCACCAAGTACGTTCTCACCGTCGCCATTCTTGGGCTTATCTACGTGCTTCTCGGTCTCGGGCTGAATATTGTGGTCGGTCTGGCCGGGCTTCTGGATCTCGGTTATGTCGCTTTTTATGCCATCGGCGCTTACGGGCTGGCGCTGGGGTATCAGTATCTGGGATTAGGATTCTGGAGCATGCTGCCGCTGGCGGCGATTATGGCTGCCGCGGCCGGCGCCCTGCTCGGCTTTCCGGTGCTGCGCATGCACGGTGATTACCTGGCGATCGTCACGCTTGGCTTTGGGGAGATTATTCGCCTGATCCTCAACAACTGGCTGACCTTCACCGGTGGCCCGAACGGCGTTTCTGCCCCGCCTCCCACCTTTTTCGGACTGGAGTTTGGCCGCCGCGCCAAAGAAGGAGGCGTGCCCTTTCACGAATTTTTCCATTTGACCTACAACCCGAACATGAAGTTTATCTTTATCTACACGGTGCTGTTCCTGGTGGTGATGCTGGTGCTGTATATCAAGCATCGTCTGACGCGGATGCCGATTGGTCGGGCATGGGAAGCCCTGCGGGAAGATGAAATCGCCTGTCGCTCAATGGGTTTAAATCATGTGCTGGTCAAGCTCTCGGCCTTTACGCTGGGTGCGTCGACTGCCGGCATCGCCGGGGTGTTTTTTGCCACTTATCAGGGCTTTGTCAACCCGACATCGTTTACCTTTTTTGAATCGGCGCTGATCCTGGCGATTGTGGTGCTCGGCGGTATGGGCTCAACGCTTGGCGTGGTGCTGGCGGCGTTTGTGCTCACGGTGACGCCGGAGCTGCTGCGCAGTTTTGCCGAGTACCGGGTTTTACTGTTTGGCATGCTGATGGTGGTGATGATGATCTGGCGTCCACGCGGGTTGATCCGCATTAACCGCAGCGGGTTTGCCGTGCGTAAGGGCGTAGCGCCATGAACGGAACGATATTAAGCGTTGAACATCTTATGATGCATTTCGGCGGGATCAAGGCGTTAAACGATGTCAACCTGGACGTGCAGCGCGGTTCAATTACTGCGCTTATTGGCCCAAACGGCGCGGGAAAAACCACCGTCTTCAACTGCCTGACCGGTTTCTATAAGGCTTCCGGCGGCAATATTTTCTTTAATACGCGCAATAAGACGACCAACGTCATTCAGATCCTCGGGCAAAAATTCCAGCCAGGAGACTGGATCCACCCTGCGCAGTTTGGGCAACGCCTGTTCTACAAAATGTTCGGCGGCACTCACCTGGTGAACCGCGCCGGACTTGCGCGCACCTTTCAAAATATTCGTCTTTTTCGCGAGATGTCGGTCGTGGAAAACCTGCTCGTGGCACAGCACATGCGCGTCAATCGCAACCTGCTGGCTGGGGTATTCAAAACGCCAGCGTACCGTCGGGCGGAAAACGACGCGCTGGACAGGGCCTTTTACTGGCTGGAGGTGGTCGATCTTGTGGAGTGCGCCAACCGCCTGGCGGGCGAGATGTCGTACGGTCAACAACGGCGCCTGGAGATCGCGCGGGCCATGTGCACCGGCCCGGAAATGATCTGTCTGGATGAACCCGCCGCCGGGCTGAACCCGGTAGAGACACATAAGCTGAGTAACATTATTCGTTTTCTGCGCGACAACCACGGCATAACGGTATTACTGATTGAGCACGACATGGGGATGGTGATGGAAATATCGGACGACATTATTGTGCTCGACCATGGCGATGTGATTGCCCGGGGGAAACCTGAGCAGATCCAGCATGACGAAAAGGTGATTGCCGCCTATCTGGGCACCGATGAAAGCGAGGTCACCCTATGAATGAGCCGCTGCTGGCATTTCGCGAGGTGGATGTGTTCTATGGCGTGATCCAGGCGCTGAAGCAGGTATCCCTTGAAGTGCATAAAGGGGAAACGGTGGCGCTTATCGGCGCGAATGGCGCGGGTAAATCGACATTGCTGATGTCTATTTTTGGCCAGCCGCGTATTCGTAACGGGCAGATCCTGTTTTGCGGCGAAGACATCAGCCATAAATCTACCCACTATGTGGCCTCCGGCGGCATAGCGCAGGCACCCGAGGGGCGGCGTATTTTTCCGGATATGACGGTTGAAGAGAACCTGCTGATGGGGACCATTCCTGTCGGCAATCAATTTGCCGCCGACGATATGCAGAGCATGTTTGAGCTGTTCCCACGCCTCAAAGAACGCCGTAAACAGCGAGCCATGACCATGTCCGGCGGAGAACAGCAAATGCTTGCCATCGCCCGCGCGCTAATGAGCCGCCCTAAACTGCTACTGCTGGATGAACCCAGCCTGGGTCTGGCGCCCATAGTGGTTAAGCAGATCTTCCAGACGCTGCGCGAGCTGGCTCGCAACGGCATGACCATTTTTCTGGTAGAGCAAAATGCGCATCATGCTCTGAAGCTTTCTGACCGTGGCTACGTCATGGTCAACGGGCAAATTCGCCTCAGCGGCAGCGGCGAGGAGTTGCTGGGAAACCAGGAGGTAAGAAAAGCCTATTTAGGCGGAGTGTAATTCATACGCGTGTCATACGCATGTCGCGCATAACTGTAAATATATGTCAGGCGATACGACGCGGGTGATTCAAGTTACCGCTATTAACATCTTCGCTGATTATTTATGAAAGATAGACATTTGCGGCCATCGGTCCGCTGAGTCCGTTGATACGACAGAACTCAACGCGAATCCCGGGAAGGAGCGTTTCTTTTTCGTTGTTATTAAAGGCTGAAATGTGGAGAAAAACGTCCTTTCGACCATCTGAAGGGATGATTAGGCCTTTGCCACTGTGCATATCAAAACTTTTGACAATTCCTGTCATTTTACGAGACAAATAAGATCCTCTTAGAAAACATGCATTAACTATACACACAAATTAATTTTAAGCTAATGCAGCGTGACACTTTTTATGTGAGCCTTCCGGAAGGCTAAAATAAAAATTGCTAATTCTCCCGCCTCATGCATTAATGAAGTCGTTGGTTTAATCCACACACGAGCGTAAAAAATTTTACCCGGCAGTCCTCATAACCAGGCGCTATCGCTGATATCCCCTCCTTTTGAGTCCATACGTTTAATATTATACGTTTCTTAGCATTTCAAATACTCACAAGGAGTCTGCATGTCTTCAAGAATTATAGGTTTGGTTAAGTGGTTTAACGAAGATAAAGGTTTCGGTTTTATCTCTCCTGTCGATGGTAGCAAAGATGTGTTTGTGCACTTTTCTGCTCTGCAGGGTGATGATTTTAAAACTCTCTTTGAAGGCCAGAAGGTCGAATTTGCTATCCAGAGTGGCGAAAAAGGCCCTGCTGCTGCAAGCGTAATACTTTGCGATAGATAAAGTTATCACGGACCCGCGATCACGATGATGGATTTTTCCTGAGTAGACGGGTCCTGGATTAGAAGGCTTTTTCTGAGCAACAGGTCAGCATATTTTTCTCGTAGAAAGAGTGTGCTGACCGATGTGATGAAGTGCAGGTCTGCTGCACGAAGAGTCTTAAAGCAGAAGCGAGCTGCTTGTAAAATATCAAAGTGCGTAAGAGGTCAGGCAACCTCCAAAAGCATCACTTCTTCAATGTTGCTTTGCCAAATGAGATCGTCTTTAAAGACGCAAATTCATCATCTGGCAAATGCATTTTAGAATTTTTGAGCGGTTTTGAAAAGAGTGCTGCAGTGTGGGCAGACAAGTTGAGCCCCTTTTTGTACACGGCTGAAACTATGCTCAGAGTCTTTTGAACAGTTTGGACATGGACATTTAACTAAGTAATTGCGACGGAATTGTGTATTTTTACGTCCTGACATAGGCATCTCCTGATTTAAACGACTGTCACCATACACGTTCACGAAGATGATTGCTTGCTTTTATTTCCGAATGATTGCAAAAACCAAAGAAAGTACAAATGCAACGCTTTTTCGAAAATTAAATACCGCTAATGTTAAAAAAGGTAAATGATATCAACTTAAATATTCACTTCAGATGCCCATGTTGTCATGGCTCCCAATACAGAACGTCGATTTTTGATGTGTCTGAAAAAAATCCGTATGGCGCTAAATGCATTTTCTGCAAATCGACGATGACATTCGCAGACAGACCTGACAGCCAGACAAAAATTTTCGCGCCGTCCTGATTCCCCTCGCCTTCACAGAGAAGGTGCTTAAGCAGATAACGACCAACAAGGTGAGATATGAAGAAAGTCATCGTCTTTTTCAATGGTAAACCGAGCAATGTTGTCACCGTGCTTAAGGGTATTACATCCATACGGCAGGAATATCCGAATGGTGAAGCGATAAACCTGCAGATAATGTCCGCAGGTTTTCCTTCTCTGACCGGCGATCATGAAGTGGTTTATGTGGCGTCGGACAGGGAGCTGACTTCTCAGGAAATTCTGGATGCGGCTAAGAAATATTTATAATTATTCTGAATGTATGGCTGTTCTTGTAGATGCCCTTGTTTAAGGGTAACCCCCTTCTTATTTTTGCTGCTAACATCTTTTGTTTACCCTCCCCGCGTTAAAAATCTTATACGGAATGAATAATACGTTAACGCTATCGCGAACAAACACATCCCTAATAGACTTAATTGCGTCATAATGTGTCAGGTGGCTTATTATCTCAGCCCTGATTCATTCAGTTGTGTGTCAGACACAATATGCGTTACCTCATCCAGGTGCCCAATTCGGGCCTCCCCTGAACGATTAAACTTACTCTTATCTATCAACAATAAAGACTGAGAAGCGCGCTTGAGTAGCAGCGATTTGAAGCCAGCGTTGACCCTGTTGGAATCCCACAACCCTCCATGACTGTCTATCCCTTCGCAGGAGAAGATAAACAGGTCGATGTCCAGCAGTTTAAGTTGTGAAATCAACGAGGGGTTAACGTAGCAGCCATACTTACGCTCGAGTTTACCGCCGGAGCTAATAAGTTGAATCTGTTCACGTTTGCCCAGTTCCAGGCAGATGGGGTGACTGTTAGTAAAGACCTGAATATCGATGTCAGGCAGTTGACGCGCAAGGTACCAGCAGGTTGAGCTGGCATCCAGGGCAATGACCATCCCGGCTTCAATCCACTCCAGCGCTTCTCTGGCGATATCCGCTTTATGCGTGAAGTGGCTCTTAAGGCGAATATGAAAAGGATCGCCGCTGTCCTGGTTTTCCCGGTGAATATATTTCGCCCGACCGTGGTTGCGCAGCACTTTTCCCTGCGCCTGCAGTTCGCTGAGATCGCGGCGAATGGTCTCTTTACTGACGTTAAGCTGGGTGGATAAAACGTCCGTCGTCAGACTATGATGCTGAATCGATGGGCGTGAAAGTGGAAGGGCTGAGCCTTGCAGACGCGCGCAATGCTGCCGTGGATGCCGTCTTCAGGCTTAATCACGATGTGGGGATCCCGCTCCATCTGCGTGAGGCTGGAGTACAAAAGGAAGATATCCCGATGCTTGCCCAGGCGGCATATGATGATGTCTGTACTGCCGGCAACCCACGGGAAGCGAGCCTGGCAGATATTAGCGAGCTGTACCATACCGCCTGGTAGTGCGACTGCGTTACCCGGTTTAGAGGACCCTTCTGGGCCGGGTGACGCAGAGAGACAGTGCCATCAGTATTTAAAACCGTGATTTCGCAGCTGACGACCGACGCCAACAGATCCTATCGGTAATGGCCATTGTTGGGCATGATTGCCCTCTTATTGTGGCGAAGTTGAAGGGTGAAACTAGGGTATACGGCGAAAAACAGGCACAAAAAAACCACCTTTCGGTGGTTTCACGACACTGCTTATTGCTTTGATTATTCTGCTTTTTCCCATGGTAGCCGGAGTGGGACTTGAACCCACACAGCGCGAACGCCGAGGGATTTTAAATCCCTTGTGTCTACCGATTCCACCATCCGGCCAGGGAAGAAAGTGGAGGCGCGTTCCGGAGTCGAACCGGACTAGACGGATTTGCAATCCGCTACATAACCGCTTTGCTAACGCGCCGTAAAACTTTTTTACGCGACACCCGCGATTGCGCATGTCTTTAATCTGGAGCGGGAAACGAGACTCGAACTCGCGACCCCGACCTTGGCAAGGTCGTGCTCTACCAACTGAGCTATTCCCGCATGTCATCAAGTTAACTTCTAACCACTTGATTTCATTATCGTCCGGCTAGCTGTGCCGCCGTTCGATGCGTTGCATTCTACTGATATGACGGTATGAGTCAACGTTATTTTTTGCATCCCCGGATCGTTTGCTGAAAATTACGTCGAAACGATCACTGATCAAGCAAATCGCCGCGGGCAGCGTTTAAATATTGCAGCATAGACCACAGCGTCAGTACCGCAGCAACCCACAGCAGCCCAATCCCCGCCCACTCAACCCAGGCGTTTGGACGCCAGAGCATCCAGACCAGCGAGGCCATTTGCGCGGTAGTTTTCACTTTACCAATCCACGATACCGCGACGCTGCTGCGCTTACCCAGCTCCGCCATCCACTCACGCAGCGCAGAGATGATGATCTCACGACCAATCATGGTTGCTGCAGGCAGCGTTACCCACCACGTGTGGTAGTGCTCAGCCACCAGCACCATCGCGATAGCGACCATGACCTTATCGGCGACCGGGTCGAGGAAGGCACCGAAGCGGGTGCTTTGGTTCCAGCGGCGTGCCAGATAACCGTCAAACCAGTCCGTAACCGCAGCCACCAGGAAAATCAGTGCACAGGCAAAAGGGGCCCAGACGACTGGCAGGTAAAACGCCAGTACAAAGAACGGGATAAGCACAACGCGAAAAAGAGTGAGCAACGTAGGGATATTAAATTGCATAATGACGGTAACTGTTTGTTGTCAGTAAAATTTAGCTCTATGTTGCTACAGAGCCCTCAATGTTTCAACGAGTAGTAGATCTTTTCTGCCAGCGCTTGCGAAATACCCGGCACTTTTGCAATTTCCTCCATGCTGGCATTGAGTAATCCTTGCAATCCGCCCATATATTTAAGCAACATCTGTCTGCGTTTTGGCCCTACGCCTTCGATGGTCTCAAGCGTACTGGTGTTTTTTACCTTCGCCCGTTTTTTCCGGTGCCCGCTGATGGCGTGATCGTGTGACTCATCGCGGATATGCTGGATAACATGCAGTGCCGGAGAATCCGGCGGCAGGCTGAAGCCCTCCCCTTCCGGCTCAAAGAAGAGCGTCTCCAGACCGGCTTTACGATCGGCCCCTTTTGCCACGCCCAGCAGCAACGGATGGTTTTTATCCCAGCTCACATCAAGTGAGTCAAAGACCGCTTTCGCCTGCCCGAGCTGCCCTTTCCCGCCGTCAATCAGTATCACATCCGGGATTTTGCTCTCTTCGATGGCTTTACCGTAGCGACGGCGCAGCACCTGGTTCATGGCTGCATAGTCATCACCCGGCGTGATCCCGGTGATGTTATAGCGACGATATTCCGCGCGCAGCGGGCCGTTAGCATCAAACACCACGCAGGAGGCCACGGTCTGCTCGCCCATCGTGTGGCTGATGTCGAAACACTCCATCCGTTTAACCTCCGGCAGCTTCAGGAGCGTAGCCAGTGCCGTTAAACGCTGGTGGACCGTCGATTGCTGGGACAGTTTTGTAGTAAGCGCCGTCGCCGCATTGGTCCGGGCAAGCTTCAGGTAACGCGCGCGGTCACCGCGCGGTTTGGTCTGCACGTTAACCCGACGACCAGCCAGTTCTGACAGCGAATCCGCCAAAAGCGTTTTATCGTCGAGATTGAAATCAAGCAGGATCTCCGATGGCAGCGTGCGCATCTGACTCCCCTGCAGATAGAACTGGCCGACGAAGGTTTCAACCACCTCACCCAGCTCCGTCCCCCCCGGCACTTTCGGGAAATAGCTGCGGCTCCCGAGCACTTTACCCTGACGAATAAACAGCACATGCACGCAGGCCATGCCGGCGTCAAAGGCAACACCGATCACGTCGAGATCGTCACCGGTGTTCGAGACGAACTGTTTCTCAGTGACTCTGCGCACCGCCTGGATTTGGTCGCGGATCCGCGCGGCCTCTTCGAACTCCAGCGCTGCACTGGCTTTCTCCATCCGGGCGATCAGCTGCGTTAATACCTGATCGTCTTTCCCGGCTAAAAACAGGCGCACATACTCGACCTGCTGCGCATACTCGTCTTCACTCACCAGCCCGGCAACGCATGGCCCCAGACAGCGGCCAATCTGGTACTGCAGACACGGGCGCGAGCGATTGCGATAGACACTGTTTTCACACTGGCGAACAGGGAAGATTTTTTGCAGCAGCGCCAGCGTCTCACGTACGGCATAGCCATTGGGAAACGGGCCGAAATATTCACCCTTGGCATGTTTTGCACCGCGGTGCATAGCAAGCCGGGGGTGCGTATCGCCGCTCAGGAAGATAAACGGATAGGATTTATCATCGCGTAACAGCACGTTGTAGCGCGGCTGATAGAGCTTAATATAGTTATGCTCAAGCAGCAGCGCCTCCGTCTCGGTATGCGTGACGGTAACATCAATATTCTGTATGAGTGCGACCAGTGCTTCGGTCTTGCGGGAGGCAAGGTTACTGCGAAAATAGCTGGAGAGGCGCTTTTTGAGATCTTTCGCTTTCCCCACGTAGATAACCGTACCGCCAGCGTCATACATACGATAGACGCCAGGCTGGCTGGTTACGGTTTTCAGAAATGCTTTTGAATCGAACACATCACTCACTGACTTAACAACGTCTCCGCATTACATAAACCATGCCGGATGGCCAGATGAGTCAGTTCAACATCACCATGAATGTTCAGTTTGCTGAACATGCGATAACGATAGCTGTTCACCGTTTTCGGGCTAAGATTCAGCTGTTCCGAGATCTCATTTACCTTCTGACCTTTGGTGATCATCAGCATAATCTGCAATTCACGCTCGGACAAACTGGCAAACGGCGATTCCGTTTTCTCGGGTTCGATCTGACTCAGGGCCATCTGCTGAGCAATGTCGGAAGCAATGTAACGCTGACCGGCAAAAACGGAACGGATAGCATTGACAACTTCCTGCGGCGCGGCACCTTTACTCAGGTAACCGGCAGCGCCCGCCTGCATCACTTTCGCGGGCAGCGGGTTTTCAGTATGCACGGTCAGCATGATGACTTTTGTATCAACAAAGGTACGCGCGATTTTGCGGGTTGCTTCAAGACCACCGATACCGGGCATGTTCATATCCATCAACACCACATCGGCCGAATTAGTGCGGCACCATTTTACGGCATCTTCGCCGCAACAAGCCTCACCAGCAACTTTAATACCTTTTATATCTTCAAGAATGCGTCGTATCCCTGCGCGCACCAGTTCGTGGTCATCAACAAGAAGGACGTTGATCAAAGGAAATGTCTCCAGAATAGGGATAACGCTACTGAGTGATAATTTGGTTTATATTAACGGTTTTCCTCACAAGATTAAAACGTTAAAAAATCGGCTATTCGATTTCGCTCTCGTTTTTGGAAATTAGGCTGTACAGAACGTGGAAAGAGAGCCCGCGCCACCAGGGCTTGTGCAGCTTTTTTTAAGCATCTGTATTCAAAAAGTTACAAAAAACCTGTCGCCTGAGTCCGTAAAAAACAGTTCTTAAATTTTTGTAACAATAATTAACGGCAAGCGAACCGGGTATAAACAATTCGTCGCTATTAACGCCGCACAGTTTAGCGGCACGCGTTGTTTACGCAAATAAACATCCTGTGTAAAAGTACGAAAAACAACCGCTGCATTTTTTGCTGCGCCTTGTGGTATACTCCGCCGCCTTGACTTTCATCGTCGCGCACGAGCGCCGTTTTATAATGAGGAAAATAAATGAGCACACCTGAATTTGCCACTGCGGAGAATAACCAGGAACTGGCACAGGAAGTAAACTGCCTGAAATCGCTGCTAACGCTGATGCTACAGGCGATGGGCCAGGCTGACGCCGGTCGTGTGATCATTAAAATGGAAAAACAAATCGCGCAGATGGAAGACCAGGCTGAATCCGCGGTATTTGCCAACACCGTTAAGCAAATTAAACAAGCCTACCGCCAGTAATAAAAAACGGCTGGATGCGGTGCATTCAGCCGTTGCCTCGTCTGACACGCAGAACGTACTCTCTACTCAAATAAGCCCGGTCGCCGCCGCGTAACACGCGATCTGCGTCTTGTTAGGCGCATTGAATTTTTTCTGCATATTCTTCTGATGAAAGTTAACCGTATTCTCTGAGATGGAGAGAATGATCGCAATTTCCGCCGACGTCTTCCCTTCCGCGGTCCATTTAAGAATTTCCCGTTCACGTTTGCTGAATTTCATCTCAGGCGGCATCACCATCTCATCTTCAAATCGAATCAACGATGTTAAGGCCACTTGCACCAGCAGTTGTAACCGCAGCTCTATTTCCTCGTGGTCTAACGGGCTCTCCAGCATGCTAGTACGAGAAACCGACAGAAAACCGAGAGCATGATTCGGCAGCATCAGACACTGCGTTATTCCTGTACGTAAGCCGTGCTCCCGTGCGCTATGCCATAATTCCTCAGCATCCGCGAATAATTCGTCAGTCCAGGGTAAATGCCCCTGGATGAAATTCTCCGGTTTTAACACCGGGTCAATGGCGAAATAATTCTTCGACTGATATTGCGCCTGCCACTGTGGCGGATAAGTGGTATGCACAGAAATCTTAGGCCGCGTAAAAGGCACGGGATGGCGTACGCAGAGTGCGTAATAATCAAATTCTAGCGCCTGAGTTTGTCGCTGAAGTTCCTGATATACCTCGTCGGCACAGGTCAATTTCTGAAACCGGAGGGAGCATTCCCGTCGCCAGGTGAAAAAGTCTGAATCCTTCATACTTACTAAATGAAGCCTCTGAAATGATATTCATTATTATGGTGAATATAACCTAACACATAAAACTTATTTCTAACTACAAAATATCGGCAACAGCACAATTAACTTTACGTTTGATAAGGTTTATTGGGCCTGAGCGGAATAAAAAAACACGGTGTCGGGCGCAGGGGGAGAATAATTTGCCCCAGATGAATTTTCTGGAGCAAATTAGTGCAAAAATTCTACTGCATAAGGAATTTTTCAAGGAACTGACGGGTTCGCGGCTGCTGTGGGTTGGAAAATAAGTGTTTTGCCGGCCCCTGCTCCACGATCCTTCCCTGATCCATGAAAATGGCGCGGTCCGCCACATCACGAGCGAAGCTCATCTCGTGGGTAACGATAACCATTGTGCGTTTCTCCTGTGCCAGCTGGCGGATGGTGTTCAGCACCTCGCCCACCAGCTCAGGGTCGAGCGCAGAGGTCGGTTCATCAAAGAGGATCACATCCGGACGCATCGCCAGCGCGCGGGCAATCGCCACACGCTGCTGCTGACCACCTGACAGGCGGCGCGGGTAGCTGGTTTCTTTACCGGCCAGCCCGACTTTTGCGAGCAACTCGCGCGCGCGAACCGTCGCGTCCT
The DNA here is from genome assembly GCF_047456135.1 of Enterobacter sp. BNK-18. Lineage (NCBI taxonomy): Bacteria > Pseudomonadati > Pseudomonadota > Gammaproteobacteria > Enterobacterales > Enterobacteriaceae > Enterobacter > Enterobacter sp. BNK-18. The sequence goes on from NZ_CP179899.1 coordinate 2,027,982, forward strand.
CTTTGGCTTCCCCTTTTACAATGACCGGGCCTTCAATGATGTTCTCCAGCACCGTCCGGTGTGGGAAGAGATTGAAGTTCTGGAAAACAAAGCCCACATGCTGGCGCAACTGGCGAATCAGACCTTTTTGCTGGCTGATGGATTTGCCGGTATCAATCGTAATGTTCCCCACCCGAATCGTGCCTTCTTCAGGCTGTTCAAGCAGGTTGATGCTGCGCAGCAGCGTTGTTTTCCCGGAACCACTCGGGCCGATAATGGCGACCACTTCGCCCTGCTCAACCTCCAGATCAATCCCGTGGAGCACCGTTTGACCGTGGAATTTTTTCACCAGGTTTTTAACGTCGATAGCACTCATTTTGGATCACGCTCCTGGCGGTTAAGCTGGTTTTCGAAATAGTTTTGCAAGGCGGATAACACCGTCGCCATTACCCAGTAAATCAGCGAGGCCGCCAGATACATGGTGAACACTTCCAGGGTGCGCGAGGTAATAAGCTGCGCCTGACGGAACAGTTCCGGTACCTGAATGGTGGCCGCCAGCGACGTGTCTTTCACCAGGCTGATAAAGCTGTTGCTGAGCGGTGGAAGCGCCACACGCGCCGCCTGAGGCAGAATGGCTCTGCGCAGCGTTTGCCAGGGCGTCATACCGATACTGGCCGCCGCTTCCCACTGCCCTTTATCAATGGACGAGATTGCCGCACGCAGCGTTTCAGAGGTGTATGCCGCCGTATTGAGCGACAAACCAATCATCGCCGCCGGGATCGGATCCAGCTCAATACCAAACTGCGGTAAACCGTAGTAGATCATAAAGAGCTGGGCGATAAGCGGCGTGCCGCGAAACACAGAGATATAAAAACGTGCCACCCAGCGTACTGGTAAGACGGGTGACATACGCATTAAGGCCAGCACAAACCCGAGTACCAGACCGAAGAACATCCCGCCAATACTGAGCTGTAACGTAAATACCGCACCTTTAAGCAGGTACGGCAGGGAATCAATAACCAGTTGAATACTTTCTTGCATTATTATTTTTCGACCTGATTTTAGACATGAGGATGGTAGGCAAACAGCGCAGGTGCCCCGCCGGTGTGAACAAACAAAATCGGCCCTTCATCCTTAAAGCGCTTCTGTTCAATGCCATCGATAAGACCGGCCATCGCTTTGCCCGTATACACGGGATCAAGCAGGATACCCTCGAGGCGCGCCAGCAATTTCACCGCGTCCATCCCCTCTTCATTAGGCGTGCCGTAGCCTGGTGCAAAATAGTCGTCCCAGAGCTGGATATCAGCCGTTGCCTTCAATGCCAGTTGCTCTGCCACCGCCTGCTGTAAGGTGACCACTTTCGGCTTCTGGTCCGCGACGCTACGCGATACCGTCACGCCAATAAGCTCGACATCGGGTAATAATTGCTCCAGACCTACGGCCAGCCCTGCGTGGGTACCTGCACTGCCGGAAGCAACAACGACAGAAGAGAGGCTGACCGCTCCCTCGCATTGCTGGGCAATCTCCAGCGCACTTTCCACATACCCTAGCGCGCCCAGCGCATTCGAGCCGCCGACAGGAATAACGTAGGGACGAAAACCCTGCGCTTCCAGACGCGTCGCCAGTTCATCAAGTTGTGCGGTCGGGTCGGTTAATGCCTCGACCATTTCGACTTGTACGTTAAACAGATCCAGCAGCAGACGGTTGCCGTTAGTCAGATAGTTTTCTGCTTGCGTTCCAATTGGGTTTTCCAGCAATGCCACACAGTGGAGACCCAGCTTTGCGGCCACCGCGGCGGTCTGGCGGACATGGTTAGACTGAATGGCACCTGCGGTAATGAGCGTATCCGCGCCTTCACGCAGGGCGTCAGCGGCCAGAAACTCCAGCTTACGCAGCTTATTGCCCCCCATCGCCATCGGCGTTACGTCATCGCGCTTAATAAAAATATCGCGTCCTAAATAGTCAGAAAATCGCGGCAGATACTCCAGTGGAGTCGGCGCGCCGATAAACTCCAGGCGGGGAAAGCGCGTTAAATTCTGTAGTGACATGGGTTCTCCGGTAACACTGACTCAATGTGATATTTTTCATTATGCACGCAGACGCGTAAGAAATAAAAAAGGCGCTTTTAAAAGCGCCTTTTTTTAACGTCAAAGACTTATTTCGTGACGTCTACCCCGAACCACTTCTCAGAAAGGGCTTTCAGGCTGCCGTCTTTTTGCATGTCAGCAATCGCAGAGTCAATCGCTTTAACCAGGTCGTCGTTGCCTTTACGAACGGCTACACCGGATTCCTGACGAGAGAACGCATCACCGGCTACCGCCAGGGTATTGTTGGTTTTCTTCACCAGATCCAGCGCGGCCAGACGGTCAACCAGAATCGCATCAATACGACCTACGCGGAGATCCTGGTATTTTGTCGGGTCATCATCGTAAGTGCGGATATCCACACCCTGAACGTTCTGGCGCAGCCACTCTTCATAGTTGGTTCCCAGACCGACACCGACTTTTTTGCCTTTCAGGTCAGCGGCCGTTTTGATGGTGCCTTCGTTACCTTTCTTCACCAGCGCCTGGATACCGGACACGGTGTACGGCGTGGAGAAGTCATACTTCTTCTTACGCTCGTCAGAAATGGTCACCTGGTTAATCACCACATCAATACGTTTGGAATCCAGCGACGCCAGCATACCGTCCCATTTGGTCGGTTTGATGGAGGCTTTCACGCCAAGGTGTTTCGCCAGTTCCTGTGCAAATTCCACTTCAAAACCGGTGAGTTTACCGTCATCGCCCTGGAAGCTGAACGGAGGATAGGTTCCTTCCAGCCCGACCAGCAGCGTACCGCGCTCTTTCACTTTATTCAGCAGATTTTCTGCGGCGAACGTTTTCACGCTCATACCCGCGACCAGCGCGACTGCCATTACACCCATCAGCGCCTGACGACCCAGAAGTGCTAATTTCATAAATACCCCGATATAGTGGAATTTTTGAGTAGTGTAGAGAAATCACCTGCAAGGTCAAAGGCGACTGCGCTACATCTTATTCTTTTTTAATATATATCAGAAGTTGTTCCAGCGTGGGCTTTCTGCTTTATGACACCCGGCATTTGTACCTTATATTGTGCATACTTGCGCAGCGCAATGCGGTAGTTGTTGGTGCTGGTCGCAGGCAACCACGGCTCAAGATTCTCATCCAGATAGCCGGTCTTCAGCAGATCGCGGGAGATGTTGTTCACGGTGAGATGTTGTCCGAGACGGCGCAGGCGGACGACATATTCGCGTACGGTTCCGTGGCTCATCTCCGTTTGTTCAAACAGGAATTGTTTGAAGCCGATAATGTCGAAGAAGTCGCTTTGCTCTTTGCAGTGGAGATCACCGCAGAAACGGCAAAGCGCCACCCACTCTTTTTGTTCTTCGAGCCATGCTGCTTCATCCATCAACGTGTCGAGGCGTGAAATCGCGATCTTATTAACGATTTCGCCTCGACGAACCAGCGTGATACGATCGAGTAACTTGTTACAGTGGGCGCAATGCGTCTGGCTGTGTTTAAAGTCTTTCAGGTAGCGGCTTAAAGGCCGTCTTTTAGATTGCTGCACCGTCATGATAACTCCTGGTTGTCAATACGTTGTGCGGCATTTTTCAGGTGAATCAATCACCTATAACTTACCCAGCTTTGTGCGTAAACGTTTAATGGCCTGGCTGTGCAACTGGCTCACCCGAGACTCCCCCACTTCCAGAACAGCGCCAATCTCTTTGAGATTAAGCTCTTCCTGATAATAGAGGGTCAACACCAGCTGTTCGCGCTCAGGTAAAGCCTCAATCGCTTCCATTACGCGCTGGCGTAAATTACCTTCCATTAAATGGTGTAACGGGTTTTCTTGCTGATGCTCATCCGTCACCAGCTCGATGCTATCGCCATGCTCTTCTCGCCACTCGTCATAAGAGAAGAGTTGGCTATTATTGGTATCGAGCAACATCTGACGATACTCTTCAACAGCAATGCCAAGACGTTCCGCCACTTCTGTTTCCGTTGCGTTGCGTCCCAGTTCCTGTTCCAGCTGCCCCATCGCATGCGCCACTTCGCGCGCGTTGCGGCGAACACTGCGCGGCACCCAGTCGCGGCTGCGCAGCTCATCCAGCATCGCACCACGAATACGCTGAACTGCGTAAGTCGTAAATGCCGTTCCTTGCAGAGCGTCGTATCGGTCAACTGCATTCAATAACCCGATACCGCCCGCCTGTAGCAGATCGTCAAGTTCCACGCTCGCCGGCAAACGCACCTGGAGGCGCAATGCTTCGTGACGCACCAGTGGGACATAACGCTGCCACAGCGAGTGTTTATCCATTACACCTTCAGCGGTATAGAGTGAATTCACGATAAACAGCCCTGCGTTAGTTGAGTTATCGGCATGATTATCCGATTCTGCAGGGCGTTCAATTGGATGAATAGTGGGTAAAATGGGGGGTTATTTTGAGTAATAAAAATTTTCATCCCTACCCCCCCCTGCCCGTAAGGCATTCTGGGCAGGGGTAAATGTCAATATGTTGCGACTCTTTAGCAGCATTGCCATAAAACACATCAGATTAACGTGCCCCAAAGCCAAAATTAATGGACGGGCACAAAATAGAAGACGGTTTCCAGTACGCCTTCCGTATAATGACGCATATAAACGTGGTAATCGGGGCGAAACGATAACACGAGTTCAGGTATCTTCCAGAAATCATCTACGAGATGGTAGGCGCATATGGCCAGTGACGGATGGTCATTTATTATATGCTGTCGTGCACCTTCTAATGCGGAACACTCGTGCCCTTCAATATCCATTTTCATGAAGGTGATTTTTTCGTTAACTAGAGCATCAATGGTGTTGATTTTAACTTCCGTTTCGCCAGCATCATCCATATGCGACCAAATTCCTGAAGAGGTAAATCTTAATGCCCCTGCTCGATTTGACGCACCATATTGATGATATGTAATATTGCGAAAATCGCCTAAACTCTTCTTGATTTGTTCCATTTGTTTTGGTTCAGGCTCGAAAAGATGTACGCTACGATAATCAGGGCAAAGCCTAATAAAATCAATGACATTACTTCCATCGAAGCAGCCGACATCAACAAAAACCGTCCCTTCAACCCTGAAATTTACAAAGGATTCAAAGTAAATATCCGCAGGACGGAAAGTAAAATACTCCATTGGAGTCAAATCTTCAGTCAGGCGAAATTTAACCAATCTGGAGAAGGTTTCTTTTGAGGTTTCATCGGCAAGTAGTTGATAGATTGCGTCATATTTTTTTTTATTTATATAGTAATCAGCCGAGAAAGCAGAAGACGATACATGGGGAGGTTCCTTTAATTTGTAAGGTGCGTACTTCTTGAAGCTAAAATAATCAAGGTATCGAATACCTTTATTTTTTAAGGTGCGAGTTGCGGTCACCGGCCTTCCATCTACAATGGCTGATACTACAATACCATTAACATCAATCTCATTAAGCTTAATGACTGGGATGCCGTTGAAATGACTTTCGTTCGTGAAATCATCTACAACAGCATGTGGTTTACATTTTTTGATGATATCCGCAGCGTAAGGTGTCCGCCCAAAAATATAGCGAGGTGAGCTGCCAAAATTAAATTCATCACACAAATCGCGCACGGAATTTGCAGAATTTGCAGAATTTGCAGAATTTGCAGAATTTGCAGAATTTGCAGAATTTGCAGAATTTATAGTCATAGAAACCCCAAACTTATTCAATATAAAATTCAACTGCATCAACATCCATCACGAGGACATCCTTATACTGCGCAACATCTACTCGTTCCGGAAAGTAATTATCGATAAAGACAGCTGGCCCAGTAATATACTGCGATTTTTTTTCGCTAGACTTTACATGAATAATCTCATCAAATAAGTATGGAGAAATTGCTGCATTATCTAAGGTTTTAACAGGATCGGCGTCATGCCGCGTTATAAGATGGATAGTATTTCCTTTCATACGGCACTGATAGATGAATGCAAGTAGAGAGGGATTCGCTAAGCCATTGATAATTAATGTATCGTCCATATCAACATAAACCCGTTGCCAATATAACTCGGTATGGGCACGTGTTTTGATTGACCTGTCGATGAGCTTGACGTGAGGTTCCGGCAGTGGAACAACATCTCTGCCCATAAAATCATGAAGTGTCATGAGTGGTAAATTAATACCATGCGCACGCTGTGCTACCATCGTTCCCGCTATACGACATGAGATCTCAAGTAATTTCCATTTCTGCGCAATATCTTCTTTTAACTGGAAAAACCAAGGGCCACGAAGTGTAAGGTTACGGTTAATATGCTCTGCGATATTAGTTATCTCCTCATTGGGTGGAAGAAGACAAGAGCGCATGGCAATTCCAGCCCGCACACGTTCGCGAGTTCGCGGACTGACCCACACTATCTTCCCGTTACGATCAGTAAAGCAGTCTACAGTTAACTCTTTTCCGGGAAGATATTCCACGACAACCGGTAATTCTATATCCTCAACATGTTTTGCCAACTGCGAAGGATTTTCAGCTATTGCTACACCATTTCCGCCCTGACCACAATCAGGTTTTACCACTACTGGCCAGCGAGTGGGTTGCTCATCTATCCCCCATATTTCTGGTACCCACGGCATGTTGGCAAATAAACGGTAAGTTAGACTTTTATATCTGGCTATATGCGTTGTTCTTAGGTCACCATTTACCAAATGGAAGCCATGCTTGTGCGCAAGCTTAGCAAGTTTTTCAACTACAGAATCGTGTGTTGCAAATACAACATCAATATTATATGTAGCTATCAGATCGACAAAATAATCTTCATAATCGGGTGAATGAATGAACGGAACATCACTAATATAATCTTGAAAATGGAATCGTCCATGATCTTCTACGCTTGACGCGCCAATCAATCGATTGACATGTAATGAATAGCGTAATGAATGAGCGATTTCACCTGCATTTTCTGAACCGCATGGAAAAACAAGTATATTTAACTTCATCATTTATTTATCTCAATACTGTCATCAGTGACGACTTTCATTATTACTTTGCTTAGCCGCTCTATGTCTCCCTGGCTGTAACGTTGATCACAAGGGATAGCAACCATATATTTTACAAATTTAGCTTCTACAGACTCGGCTGGCACATGTTGTAGTACTTCCTTCCAGTAAGTTGGAACAAACACACCATTTTTTATTAAAACTGAATGCAAACTTCGAGCTGGGAAGTATAGTGGATAGCAAAGCGGTCCTTGCGGAGAATCTAAATTTAGCGGGAATGAGTTAATACCCTTAAGTCTTTCATGTAGTAATTTGAAGTTACGCTCACGCTTTTGCTTGATACTAAAATAATCAATGGACAATAGTAACCTTTCACTCAACTGTGACATACCGCTGACTGGAGTATTTTCCAAAGTTAACTCCGCCTGCTGAAAAGCACTATATCCTTCACGAATATCAAAGTTATGTTGCAGCAACAGATGTGAAACGCGGTTAAGTGATGCGCTATCGTGCAATTCTGGCGGCGGTAAAGGTAATGAAGTTATTAGCAAGCCGCCATCCGGTAAACCAAAAAATTTACGTGGTGAGTACAGCGTCGCTAAAACAGGCAATGGTGGTGCATAAAAAGCCTGTGAATTGTCAAAAATAATTTGTCCCTTCGGATAGCGTCGTAAAAGCTCATTTTTTTGCAATACTCCTTGCCCTAGATAATCAACATAAAAAATATATTCTTTTTCATTAAGCTCGGGTGGGAGTATAGCAAAAAATTTATCATCAAGGTGATACCACACGATTTCCACATTTGCCAGACGAACGGCATCTATCACGCTGTGACAGATCAGATGTGGAAGCCACATCCGTTCTGGCCTGAAAGTTGTCAAAAAATGGCATAATGCTGTACGAGCGGACATGTAACACTTCGCTGCCGGGTAGTAATGTGCCACAGGAGTAGGAAGCTCCAATGGTAAATAACCGCCGAATGTCTCATTATTCATAATGTCAGCCCACATGCTCAAATTTAGTGAGCAATTTCTTTACCATTATAGGCTCACAGTGCATAAGAACGTCGATAATGGAGAGATTTGGTATAAAACCATCCTGACCCTGATGGTAGTAATGCGACTGAGTCTGTAGAAATTTTAACTCAATGCCTGCTCTGGCAAAATTTTGAGCATCATAAAGCTGACGCCCACCTATACTGTTAACATACTTTGTAGCCCCCAGTGTCTGACATATACTTATGACTTTATTTTCTGCATTTTCACTGCGCTTATAATTAAGCGATGAGGAACGCATCAGTTTTTTTTCCTCACCGAGATAAAAAAAGATGTCTGAAATAGCTTTGCTACAGCAGGTTGTAATATCACGTTCAGAGCAGGTCAGAACCCCCTCAATTAGGGCGAACACCTCTTCAAAATGAGGGGCCTTCTGGTAATTTTGCTTTACTGATTTGAGTATTTTATCGACCTGCTTACTAAAGGCCAATTCACTAATGTTTTTGTTTATTGATGCACCTGGGACGGGTAGCGTAAAACGTTGAGCCTTTCCACAGGATAAAATACTATTACGGTTTATATAACCTTGCTTGATATATCTAGCATCATCATAGAGTACAAAGACATCAGACTGCCACACCAATTGGAAATAACCAATCCATGGAAATAAATACGGCTGCATAATAGCAATACTCATTTGCCACCTCCAATAAGTGCTGATGTATCTAAAATTTTTAACATTCAAGAAACTTTATCCAGAAGATCATTGCACGCAACTTCTGGCGATCTAATGATTGCCACAATTTTATCCTGCTCATCATATTCTAATTGAGGAAAAATAGGCAAGCAAAGAATTTCATCTGCGACCTTATTTGCCAGCGGCAACAGAGTTTTAGATGCACTAGGCAATCCACGATACATTGGAAAGTTGCTTATAAGTGGATAGAAATAACGACGTGTCATAATGTCATTTTCCTTCAAAATGGAATATAGCTCATCACGACTGATGGGATAATCCTCCTCTATTTTAATGGGAAAATAAGCATAATTCCATTCAACATTCTCTGCTATTTCAAGTAAAGATATGCCGGGAATATTCTTAAGAATACTCCGGTATCTCGCATCTATCTCGCGACGTTTTTTCAGCGCACCTTCAATATTCTGCAATTGTAAGAGACCAAAAGCAGCTTGCACTTCATTCATCTTGCCATTTATACCCGCAGCCACCACGGTGGTCTCGCCAGCAAAACCGAAGTTTTTAAGATAATCTATGCGCTGTTTTGTACGTTCATTGTGGCAAATGATGGCGCCACCTTCAAATGTATTAAACACTTTAGTTGCATGGAAACTTAGCACAGAAAGGTCGCCATAATTCAATATGCTTGTCCCGCCTTTATTTACACCGAAAGCATGAGCTGCATCATAAATGACCTTCAACCCATAAATATCAGCGATTTCTTGAATCTTATCGACATCGCAGGGAATACCATAGCAGTGAACAGGAAGAATCGCGGTTGTATTAGGCGTAATTAATTCTTCTACACGCTCTGGATTTATATTGTATGTTTGGGGGTTAATGTCCGCAAATACCGGTGTCAATCCATTCCACAAAAGTGCATGGGACGTTGCAACAAACGAATATGGCGTAGTAATGACTTCACCTGTTATTCTCAATGCCTGTAAGGCCGTTAGCAAAGCCAACGTGCCATTGGCAAAAAGACATACATGCTTTACGCCGAGAAAATCAGCTAGTTCTTTCTCTAATTGCTGATGAAAAACGCCACCATTCGTTAATGTTTTGTTCTCCCAAATCTTCTCAAGATAAGGTATAAACTCTTCTAGTGGGGGCATCAACGGACTTGTTACGTATACCTTTCCCATATTAACCTCTTTACTGATACCGTTTGACATATGTAAAAACGGTTATCACAACTATTTTTTAATCTTAAAAATTCGTTTGTGAGATAATAAATTTACGGGGCAGTTCCCCCCTGCAATATATCCCCCAGGCTTTTCGAAGTGCTGTCTCAAAATGTTCAGTGCAATTCAAATCATAGTCAGCTCCAGGAGAAATACGAGAACGCATAGCGCTACGTATTTCAGCAAGCTTTGGAATTTGATCGCGCCAGTTGATTGCTTTCTTAATATAATCTTCAACATCAGATGCAATGAACTCTTCTAACTTATATGAACGCATAATTTCCACCCCCTGCTGACAAGGGATTGTTGTTCCATTCAGTGTCAGTGTTGGTATACCCATCCAGGCGCCATGATGCGTCGTCGTTCCACCGCTATAAGGGAATGCATCAAGTAAAATATCAATCTCATGGTGCATCGCGAGGTACTCATCCATTTCCACGAGTCCCCGGAAGAGCAATCTGTCGCGAGAAATTCCGCGCTGTTGCAGGCGTTTTGTCATGGCCGAAATCATTTCGGCATCAGTCATGTTACCGATTAACAGCCTGGCTTCAGGGTAACCCGTTAAAATAGATGCCCATGCATTCAGCACTTGATCGTTAATTTTTTTAGAGCGGTTAAAACTGGCAAAGGTAATATAACCGTTACGCAGCGCAGGTAATGGATTGATGTCCGGGCTGAGAGGATGAGGTTCGAAACTCTTGCGTGTCGCAACGAACATCGCGTTTTCCACCAGCTGTTTTTCAAGCTCCTGAGACTGCGCCAGGCTCGCCGAAAGAAGTATATAGTCCATCTCTTTCAGACCCGTAGTGCCCGGATAACCTATCCATGTGATCTGAATCGGAGCCGGACGCAACGCGAAAACAGGCAATCGGTTGTAGGCTGTATGACCCGATAAATCGAACAGAATATCAATCCCGTCTTCAGCTATCAGTTTCGCCAGTTCAATATCGCTGATAGCATCAACCTGACGCCATAGCGTTGCGCTCTGGCGAAGGTGACAATACGTGTCATCTTCTTCAAGGAACAGGGTGCTATAGGCCACCAAATCATACTGTTCACGATTGATGGCATCCCAATAAGGCAGAAGAAAATTCGCCACCGGGTGCTTACGCAAATCGCCTGAAACAAAGCCAAGTCGAAGCTTACGCTGAGGTTCTCTGGAATTATTGAGAACCAGTTTTACCCCGCTCTCTGTTGCCCAGGTTGCTGCGCGGCGGCCGTATTCAAGGTGCCTTTCCAGCAACGTCTCGGCCGTTACGCTAGCGTCGTGGCTCATTACAAACAGTAAATTACTGAAGTAGCCGAAATTATAATTGCTAAGCTCTACGGCCTTTTCCATAAAATAGCGCGCTTCTGCCATTTTATGGTTGTCACTCAATACAATCCCGGTGAGCCCAAGTGAACTGGGCCCCGGGTGCTGGAAGCGCATAATCTCCCTGCAGCATTTTTCCGCTAATGTCATATCGCCATAGGCGTGATGCAGCGATGCCAGACTTAGCCAGTAATCAATATTTTTATTATTCAGACGAAGCAAGGTACGGACAATTTGCCGTGAACCGTAGAATTCACGCTTACGCTGCAACACCGTGGCAAGATCATAATAGATATCAAGGCTCGAGAAATAATAGCCCATCAGTTTACAAAGCGACGCCAGCGCGTCATCCCAGGCGGAGGTCAGCACGCATGTTTTTGAATAGCAGCGAAGGACGTGAATATTGTCTGGATTTTTTTCCATTAACCCACGAGCATACTCGCGGGCTTCTTTAGAACGGCCTTTTTGGATAAGGCTGTTTGCGCGCTCGTAGATAGCGTCCACGTCCGGGTCGGCTAATACGGGTTCGGCATTGCTCTTGATAAGCATTCCGCCCTGCTGTTGATCGACACTAAGCAACAACAACAGAGAAAGTTGCGATTTTAGTACGTCGAGCATGCCTGCACGCAGAAAACACTGCAGTTGCTTTTTCCAGGCCTCAGGCGAGCCGGTTAGCAACCCTTTAATTTTCAATGAAGAGTAGAGTTCCCAGTTCGTCTGCCCGGCATGCCCCATTTCGAAGCGCAAATAATTCCACTCAGCAGGGGTCAATGAAACCCACTCTCCCCACAGGTTCATGATGCTTACATTGTTCGCAGGACGCTCTGGTGGTAACAGCCCTACCGGTGCCAGCTCACCATTTTGCGCAGCGTTGTATGCCCCTGGGGTGGCACTCCAGAAAAATCCGTCAGCACAGGTCATAAACAGCGTTTTTAATGCTTCCCACACCGTCTCCTGATAATCCTCATGCGTTTCAGGAGCCCGGCAATTGAGCACAAGCTGTTCGAAACTTAAGGACATAGGCCAGGCATTGCCCAACAACTCCATGATCCTGATAATAATGGCATTGTCGGTACGCATGATCCGTCCATTATTATTTCTGAACACGCGGGGCGCTTTTGCAGAATCCAGTTCGATCGGCATAAAGCTTCCGGCCCAGTGCAGGTTTCTCAGGAGGTTCAGATCCGGGTGAACCGGCGGCGAGAGGTGATTTAGGTGGCACAGCAAGGAAAAGCGTTCTTCGCGTTGAACGGCATAATCAAGATATTGCTGTGACAAGGTTCTGCTTGCCCCGTCGCTGACGGCACCCAGTAACTGTTCGATTCTCGGACTATAGAAGCTTCCCAGTTCCGACTGTGGCAGCAAATCGCCCAGGAACTGCAGACCGGCGAGTTCAGCCTGTGCGTTAAAATCCCCAAGGGTGCATGCCCCGTCACTCGGGCTTAAATAGGCCAGAATGAGCGCGTTATCATCCATTTCTTCAGCGAGAAGGACTTCATTTTTCAGCGAACCCTCTTCCAGCGTGAGCAACATAAAGCTCAGCATGGCGCGGGCTGACGCCAGCAGGTCGCTGCCCTCTTCTGCGCGATCAAGATGGAACCGTAACGCTTCACCCAACGTTATGCGCGCTATGCTGCCAGGCAGTACTGACCACTTAATGGCAATAACGCCGTTGGCAGATAAATGCGCCTGGCACCATGTCAGCAACGCTTCCCGTTCACTTTTTCCAAGAAAAGCAAAGGTCTGATGAATAATGATGTAATCTAACTCGCCCGGATCCGCGGCGAGCAAATCCCCTAATCCTGCAGCAAACAGTTCAACATTGTGACATCCCAGTTCGGCAGCAAACTTCTGCCCCTTCTCGATCGCCTCTTCGTCAATATCGATACCCAGCGCGATACTCTCAGGATGCGCCCATGCGTGCATAATCAGACGCGTTGCTGAACCACAGCCAATCTCCATGACACGGGCAAACGCAGGCAGTGGCGTGGTCAGATGATTAAGCACCGCAGCGGCATGAATGGTCTCGGGGCTGACCCGATAATAGGGGTACTGTGTCGTCACGTTTTTTCCAGATTCTGTTCTTACGGTCACAGGGCAAATGCTTCAGCGTTGATACGTGCGAATAAGCGACGATTTATATTCCTGGTATGGGCCTGCTGTGTTCCTTGCCACCCAACAGAACGCCTCCTCACCCGACTGGCTATCGAATATTCCGCTACGCTCGGCACGCGCGATCGCCAGACGGTCTTCTGGCGAAAGCATGTCCAGACAGGAAAAGAGAGCGACTTGCTCCAGACCAGGCGCATGATTGCCGCTGGCGAGGTTGGTATGGATGAACGGCACAACGCGGTCGAAATATCGTTGCGCTACGCCGCCGGGTTTTGCGTAAATAAAACCGGCAAAAACCTCTTCCCAGAAAGGTGAGGATTCGGTTTGCAGGAGCAACAGCGCCGTTTCTGGCTCACACCACGGCTTACGCACCAGCACATTAGGGTTAATGGCAATAATGGGAGTGTTAAACGCCTGCAGTGCGTGGTGCAGGAAAACGATGCGACGTGCAGCACGGACTACCGACATGTCCTCATTACGGGTTATTTGCTCATGGCTTGCAGAGAGGTTGAGCTCAGGTAGCTGTTCGCGAAGGGTCATCAGGCTATGTTTAACATCATCATTGCCGTTAATTAGATGCACGTGCACATCAAGGACGTCGCGATTGGTCTCATAGAGTGAATAAAGCATCGGCACAGCGTGCTCGAAATAATCCTCGCTGTCGCACGTGACTAGCACCGTTGTTTTGGCAGCTGTGCTTTTTGCGATCCAGTAATCGTAGGATTGATTTTCCACCGCGTGCTCGCTCATATGAAGCGATCGAAAATCGATGTATGAATCGGGTATGCCCCCCAGCCTGTATATGCCGCAGGTAATCATCAACAGGGCCATAGGATCTTCGCCGATTAATGCAGCGTCTGCCGTCAGAGCCTGGATAACAACCATCGCCTGGTTGAAATCATTTTCCATTAAACAGATCAACAGCAGGATTTTCAGCACAGGTGCCGAATTGCTGACCAGCGAAAGGTTGTTGTTAATTAAAAATAACGCTGAGCTGATTTCATTGACGCGGAACAGAAGCTGAATGGCGGCGACAAGATAGTGAATGTTGTCATCGGCTTTTAACGCCGACACAATATATTCTGTCAGTTGGGTACTCATCTCGGCAGAAAGAGTTTGTTTTTCGCCAATGACGGACTCATCCAGTGCGGTGTTTGCCAGCACGATGGCACATAGCATGTCTTTTAAAGCCGTATCCTTTTCAGCATCCAGTCCCGTTTCGGCCACACGAATCATGGGTTCGAGCGCAGTGAAATTAGTGCTTTTAAAACTGAAAATTTCGGCCGTGATGTTGGCGGGCATAACATCTGCTTCTGGCAGATCAATGAATCGGGTAAACACATTCCGATAAAACTGACGCATAGCCCGGCTACGTGCGAATTCACTCATCTTATAACTCTTCGGTAAACTGTCGTCAGACGACCGGAAAAGGAGATTTTAGGCAGAGTAACACTGTGTTTCGGGGGGTGATGGCGGGAAAACGCTGCTAAATGCAGCCTTATTTTACAGATTACGATCCGGTGATTTTACGGAAAAATAGTGAAAAAAAAGGCTGCTGTTTCCAGCAACCTTTTTTAAAGATAGTGCGTCTATTAACGCAGCAGGGACAGCATCGCCTGTGGAACCTGGTTTGCCTGAGACAGCACGGAAGTACCAGCCTGCTGCAGGATCTGCGCGCGGGACATGTTAGATACTTCAGTTGCGTAGTCAGCATCCTGGATACGAGACTGAGCAGCAGACAGGTTAGTGATAGAGTTGTTCAGGTTGTTAATGGTAGATTCGAAACGGTTCTGAATCGCACCCATGTTAGAACGAGCGGTATCAATTTTAGAGATAGCGTTGTCAGCTGCAGTGATGAAAGCTTTAGCAGTGCTGTTATCGGTGATAGTACCGGTCAGGCCAGTGTCGAGGCTGGTAGCTTTAGCATCAATCAGTGCGCCAGTGGTGATAGCGATGCTATCAGTTGCACCAGTACCTGCGCCAACCTGGATGTTCAGAGAAGCAGTCTGGCTACCGTCCAGCAGTTTTTTGCCGTTGAAGTTAGCAGCGCCAGCGATACGGTCGATTTCACCCAGACGCTGAGTAATTTCAGTGCTGATTGAGGTGTAGTCAGTGGTACCGTTAGTATCGTTCGCAGCCTGAACAGCCAGCTCACGGATACGCTGTAAGTTGGAGTTGATCTCGTTCAGGTTACCTTCAGCGGTCTGAACCAGAGAGATACCGTCGTTGGCGTTACGAGCAGCCTGAGTCATCCCTTTAATCTGAGAGTTCATACGGTTTGCAATCGCCTGACCCGCAGCATCATCTTTAGAGCTGTTGATACGCAGACCAGAAGACAGACGCTCAATAGCGGTGCCCAGAGAAGACTGAGATTTGTTCAGGTTGTTCTGAGTGGTCAGGGACAACAGGTTAGTATTGATAACTGACATAATTTTAATTCCTTCAAAAATGGTTTCTAGGGTCGGTGCCTAACACTCACGGCGTCTCTCACCGTCAACAAGGTTATCGACGCTCGAACAGCAGACTTTAGAAAATATCGAAGAAAATATTTAATTGATTGTTTTATAAAGATTTATTTTACACTAAAGCGGCTACAGAGTGCATGATGAATAAAAGA
The DNA here is from genome assembly GCF_047456135.1 of Enterobacter sp. BNK-18. Taxonomy (NCBI): domain Bacteria; kingdom Pseudomonadati; phylum Pseudomonadota; class Gammaproteobacteria; order Enterobacterales; family Enterobacteriaceae; genus Enterobacter; species Enterobacter sp. BNK-18. Next base: position 2,043,925 of record NZ_CP179899.1, read on the forward strand.
TTAACGCAAAAAATCACCGTCTTATTCTCTTCGGTATATTTCTTCGTCATGCACCCTGTTGATTTGAAACGCGTCATTTAGGTCGCTTATTCAGCGATATATTTTTTAAGCTTGCCGTAAACTTTTCGTCGAACGGGCCGATAAACGACTGAAACATCCATTAAGAAGGAACACTACATGGCGACTATCAGTAATCTCGGGGTGGGCATGCCCGGCCTGTCAGATCTGTACGATAAGCTGCAGGCAGCAGAAGAAACAAAATTGACGGCTATTGCCAAGCAAAAAACCACCTACGACGCGCAGATTACCGGTTACGGCAAATTACAAAGCGCCCTGACGAATCTGCAAACCGCAGCTGCTAAGCTCGCAAAAACAGATACGTGGAACTCAACCTCCATTAGCAGCACCAATACTGCATTTTCGGCTATCAGCACCTCCGGCGCTAACGTTGGTGATGTGACAGTCAACGTCAGCAAGATTGCTAAAGGCCAGGTGCTGACGACCACGCCAGGCACTATCGACAGCAATACTAAGCAGTTAGGTGGCACCACGGGCACCAACAGCCGAACCATTACCATTACCCAGGCAGGCGCTGACAGTAAACCACTGACGGTAACCCTGGCCGATGGCGATACCTCCCTGAACGGGATCGCTAAAGCCATTAACGCTGCCAACGGCGGTGTCTCGGCAAGTGTGGTGAAAGCGGATGATGGCGACTATCGTCTGATGCTGACCTCCAAAACCACCGGTACCGATTCTGATATGACGGTAACTGTGACCGGCGACGATACGCTGAAAGGCATCATTGGCAGTGGCGCACTTACCGAACAGGTGAAATCACAAAATGCCGTCGTTAACGTCAACGGTATCCAGATTGTCCGCCAGACCAATACCATCACTGACGCCATTCCAGGGGTAACATTAACCCTGAAAGCACAGAGCACGGCCGATGAAACCCTGACCGTAACCCGCTCTACAGACGATAACAAAAAAGCCATTACAGAATGGGTAACTGCCTATAACTCTCTGCAGTCCACCATTGCCTCATTGACGAAATATGAGCCACCTGCGGTGGGTGCAACCGCCCAGTCTTCGAATAACGGCGTACTGATGGGTGACAGTACTATCCGCGGAGTACAATCCGATCTGCGTGCTTTATTGACCAATGTGCAGAGCGGTTCCTATGCCATTATGGCCCAACTTGGCATCACACAGGACCCGGTCAAAGGCGCGGACGGCGCGGTTGGCAACCTGAAAATTGATGATAAGAAATTAACCAAGATTCTCACGGATGACCCGGCTGGCGTGCAGGCCTATTTTGTCGGGGATGGTAAAACCACCGGTTTCGCCACCCAGATGAACAATACGCTGACTGACATGCTGAGCACCTCTGTAGGTAAAGAAGGCGTCATTCAGAATGCGAAGGACGGTATTAACGCCACGCTCAAATCCATCGGTAAACGTTATGACGCGATGGAGTTGACGATTGAAGCCACGATGGCACGCTATAAAAAGCAGTTTAACGATTTAGATAAGCTGGTCACTAAATTCAATGGTACGGCCACTTATTTGACCCAACAGTTCAGCAGTAAGTAAGAAAGGAAACGATATGTATAGCAAATCTGGTGTACAAGCCTATCAGCAGGTAGGTCTTGAATCTGCTGTCTTGAGTGCCAGCCCGCACCAGTTGGTTGTCATGTTGTTCGACGGTATCCATAGCGCGCTTATCCGGGCGCGCCTTTTCCTTGAGCAAGGGGACATCCAGGCAAAAGGAGAGGCCCTGTCTAAGGCCATTAATATTATCGAAAATGGCCTTAAGGCTGGGTTAAATATGGATGTGGGAGGAGAACTCCCCCGCAACCTTTCTGCGCTTTACGACTATATGGTACGCCGTTTGTTACATGCCAATCTGCGCAATGACATCGAAGCTATTACCGAAGTCGAGGCTCTGCTGCTCAATATTTCCGACGCCTGGAAGCAAATCGGCCCGGGTTATACTCCCAAGCAGGATTAACTTTAATGAACGACTCCAGCTTATCCCTTAAAAAGTGGCATGCTCTTTATGCGCTTAGCAATACAATGCTGAGCCTTGCTCAATCCGGGAAATGGGATGAGCTCATCGAACAGGAGGTTGCATACATTTCGCTGGTTGAAGAGATCAGCACGACTCCTTTTCCACCCGACAGCAAACACATCCAGGATCAGGCGATGGTGATACTGAATCAGGTGCTGCAGAATGAGCTCCTCCTCAAGGATTTGTTGCAGGAAAGAATGAGTGAGTTGAGCGGTCTTATTGCCCAAACCAACAAGCAAAAAAACGTTAACGTTACCTACGGGAAGTTGTCAGGCAACATATTATTTCCCGGAGAGATGAATCATTAATTCACATTAGCGATTCTTGATCCATACTCCAGAAGTCTGCCAAACGGCTTCTGGAGCACGGACGATGAAAAACCCCACCCTGTTACAATGTTTTCACTGGTATTACCCTGCGGGCGGTGAATTGTGGCGAGAGGTCACGGCGTTAGCCCCCAATCTTAACGAAATCGGCATCAATATGATCTGGTTGCCGCCAGCCTGTAAAGGCGCATCCGGCGGGTACTCGGTCGGATACGATACTTACGATCTTTTCGACCTCGGTGAGTTTGACCAGAAAGGCAGCGTCGCCACCAAGTACGGTGACAAAGCTCAGCTGCTGGAGGCCATCGACGCACTCAAAAGTAATGAGATCGCCGTCCTCCTGGACGTGGTGGTTAACCACAAAATGGGCGCAGACGAGAAAGAACCCGTCCGCGTTCAGCGCGTCAACGAACAGGATCGCACGCAGATCGACGATGAGATCATTGAGTGTGAAGCCTGGACACGCTACACCTTCCCTGCCCGTGCCGGGCAATATTCGCAATTTATCTGGGATTACAAATGCTTCAGCGGCGTCGACCATATTGAAAACCCCGATGAAGACGGCATTTTTAAAATCGTCAACGACTACACCGGTGAAGGCTGGAACGACCAGGTTGATGATGAGATGGGTAATTTTGATTACCTGATGGGCGAAAACATTGATTTTCGCAACCATGCCGTCACCGAGGAGATCAAATACTGGGCCCGCTGGGTCATGGAACAAACTGGCTGTGACGGTTTTCGTCTGGACGCCGTCAAACACATTCCCGCCTGGTTTTATAAGGAGTGGATTGAGCACGTTCAGGAAGTCGCAACGCAACCGTTGTTTATCGTGGCGGAATACTGGTCCCACGAAGTGGATAAACTGCAGGCCTATATTGACCAGGTCGATGGCAAGACGATGCTGTTCGATGCCCCCCTGCAGATGAAATTCCACGAAGCATCGCGCCAGGGTCGGGTATACGACATGAGCCAAATCTTTACCGGCACCCTGGTCGAAGCCGATCCGTTCCATGCAGTAACTCTGGTTGCCAACCATGACACTCAGCCTTTGCAGGCATTGGAAGCGCCGGTTGAAGCGTGGTTTAAACCGCTGGCCTATGCCCTGATCCTGCTGCGTGAAAACGGAGTGCCCAGCGTCTTTTATCCGGATTTATTCGGTGCCAGCTATGACGATACGGGCGGTGACGGCGAAACCTACCATATTGATATGCCGGTCATCGAGCAGCTTCACGAGCTGATCCTCGCCCGCCAGCGTTTTGCCCACGGCGTGCAGACGCTGTTCTTCGATCACCCAAACTGTATCGCCTTCAGCCGCAGCGGCACCGAAGACGATCCTGGCTGTGTGGTGGTGATGTCGAATGGCGATGACGGCGAGAAAGTGATTTGTCTGGGTGAAAACTACGGCAATAAAACGTGGCGTGATTTTCTCGGCAATCGCGAAGAAACGGTCACTACCGCAGCGGATGGCGAAGGCACCTTTACCTGCAAAGGTGGAAGCGTCAGTGTGTGGGTGATTGAGGATGCGTTGTAGTTGTAAAAGCATCTGACGTGAATTGAATGCCGGGTCAGGCGAAGCTGCCACCCGGCAACATGCACTACGGAAGTTTACTCTCCAGCGGATTTTTGCTCAGATAATCTGCGCACTCTACCGTCGGGCGATCGACCTTCTGTAGCTCCATACCATCATACTCAAGAACAGAGCCATCGCGCTCCAGCGGATAAATATCCAGCTTGCGGGTGACGTTATAATAACTGTCTGAACGCAGCATGATTTTACCCGGTACAGCGATTACTCGCTGCCACTGACGGCAGTCCAGCGTATCGCCCTCCTCCGTCACCACCAGCGTGGCAATCGCTTCTGGGCTCACCATTTTGCTCTGCGGCCCTTTTGACTGCCAGTACCCTGCCAGATGCGCCGGGACGGGGTGTTTGATCACTTCCTGATAGTTATCCACCTGAACGCACCCGGTCAGTGCCAGCAGCGCGCCAGCAATTGCTATTTTTTTCATCATCTTTCCTGCATTCGAAGAAAAAAATATTGTGGCATTAAAGCGCTTGGGCTGCCAGCGAAGATCGACGGGGCTTAAACCTGCATCCCCATCACATGAGCATACATTTTTCATAAACGACAAAGATCGTCCAAGAGCGCACTAAATAACAGATGGTTAGAGTCGTCGAAAACATCAGTCGTCTAAGTTCACCTTAGAGCGAGTGCTGTTTTATGTCCCACCCATGCCCCACCGCCAAACTTTGCGTAGCTCCTTCCAGTTTCACGAAGCCCCGCTTTACCGCCTCGCTGATTTCCATCATCATGCCCCTGTTTCAAATCATAAAGTTTCGGTGCGCACCTGTTTTTTCTCCCTGCCCTATACTTTCAGTCTGACATCAGGCTGGAGGTTTCTATGTGTGGACGTTTTGCACAAGCTCAAACCCGTGAAGAATATCTGGCTTACCTGGCCGACGAAGGCGATCGCGACATCGCATATGACCCGGAACCCATTGGACGTTACAACGTGGCGCCCGGTACCAAAGTGCTGCTGCTGAGCGAGCGAGACGAGCAGTTGCATCTTGATCCGGTCCTGTGGTCATACGCACCCGGGTGGTGGGATAAACCGCCACTGATTAACGCTCGCGTCGAAACCGCTGCCACCAGCAGAATGTTTAAACCTCTCTGGCAGCATGGCAGGGCGATCTGCTTCGCTGATGGATGGTTTGAATGGAAGAAGGAAGGCGACAAGAAACAGCCCTACTTCATCCACCGCGCTGACGGCCAGCCGATTTTTATGGCGGCGATCGGCAGCACACCATTCGAACGTGGTGACGAAGCGGAAGGCTTCTTGATAGTGACATCGGCAGCTGATAAAGGACTGGTCGATATTCACGATCGGCGGCCGCTGGTTCTGTCACCTGAAGCGGCGCGCGAGTGGATGCGTCAGGATATCAGCGGGAAAGAAACTGAAGAGATAATCGCAAATGGCTCAGTGCCAGCAGACAAGTTTATCTGGCACGCAGTGACACGTGCCATGGGCAATGTGAAATATCAAGGAAGCGAAATCATTAAACCTATATAATCAAACTTTTGGTTGTCCAAGAGCAAATTTGATCAGCGTTATAAATATTTTGAACATTAAGTGTTTCCCCAGCATTTAGAGGTAAAGTCACTTCAGCAATATAGTGACTCGCCAAATTACTATTTTGTAACGAAATGTCAAAATGCTCGTTAATCACCCCAGATAATTGATTGTTTTTATATAATAAATCGTGTGGTCCATACTTTACACAATACATTATTAAACAAGCTGATACTGCATTCATGACATTCTCTAACGTTGCGAATTGGAATCCTTGAGCTCTGTCGTGCTTGGTCTTATTATAAGCATTATACCATTGCAGTGATTGTGTAGGATCCGTTGCGCTCCAGTTTGCGAATGGTACGAATTTCAATCCAGCATAATTTTTAAATTCTATTTGATACTCGTTAAAATGACATTGTTCTAGCAATTTAACATAGTCATTTGTAGTAAATTTTTGCTTGTTATTGTTAGGCTGATAGAGATTCGATTTCTTAATCAATGATGCCCACTGATTTTCCACCTCAGTGCATGCAAGAATCAATAGTTCTCTAGACTTATGTCCGTAAGATTGTAACCCCTGCATTGAAGGCTCAATATACAGTAAAAGCTCATCAATCTTATTAATAATATTTCTTAGTGCCTGACCTGATGACATCTGTTCATGGAGATCAATGTTTAATGCAGTAGGTATTGTTTCAAAAAAACAGAATCCGGGCCGCCATATACCCTCTACCACCTCTCCAATTTTATTGGAGAGGGGATTGATATCATGAGCACCAAAAATTCTCTTTACCCAATCTGTCAAACTCCCAGACTTCCCTTCCGATACAAAAGATAGGTTTTCTATACTATAAAAAGAATCATGAACGCCATAAAAATGTATGAAATGTGTGTTTGATTCATATGCATATCCATATGGATAACGAATATGATAATCTGAAGGAAAGCCAGGAAAGTTTGTTTGAGTGTTCTTATAACAAATACCGTGCACTTAGCCACCTCGAAGTAAATGATTGTTTGTATTGTTCGTTTTTATTTCACGACTAATAAATCATTATATCGTGTTGTATAGCGTGGTGACAGCATTTCGCGTTTCATCTGCCACTGCTGCTGAATGCCCTGGCCAGCAAAATAGAGCGTGCCTTTTCCCCCCTTGGCATTCAGTTGGTCGAGCACTTGCATCAGCTGGGTACTGTCTTCTCGCGGCGCATTCTCGTCGAACAGGTTTAGCTGAGCAACTCCCTGGCTGAAGAAGTCTCCGAGCATAATTCCTGCTTTCTGGTACCGATGACCATCCTTCCAGATTTTGTCCAGACACTTTACTGCAGCGTTAATGATGTCGCGGCTATCCTGGGTGGGTGTGAGAAGCTTAATTGAAGAGCTGTTACCGTAATACGGCTCATTAAGCGCGAATGGAGAGGTTTTCACGAAGGCAGAGATAAAGCGGCAGTATTGGTGCTCCCCACGAAGCTTTTCTGCGCCACGGGCAGCATAGGAACAAATAGCCTGGCGCATCTGCTCATAGTCGGTAACGCGTTCGCCGAATGAACGACTGCAGACGATTTCCTGCTTTGCCGGAGCAAACTCCTCCAGATCGAGGCATGGTTCGCCGCGCAGTTCGCGCACTGTTCTTTCCAGCACGACGTTGAAGTGTTTGCGGATAATCCATGTGCTTTGCTCTGAGAGGTCTAAGGCCGTTTTAATACCCATCGCGTTTAGCTTTTTACTGATTCGGCGACCAACACCCCAGACGTCCTCTACAGGTACCACAGAAAGCAGCCTGCGCTGGCGATCAACATTTGAGAGGTCAACTACCCCACCCGTCTGCCGCTGCCATTTCTTTGCGGCGTGGTTGGCCAGCTTTGCGAGTGTTTTTGTCTGCGCGATGCCAACCCCTACAGTCAGATGCGTACGCTTCAGAACCGTAGCGCGGATCTCTTTACCGAAATCCGTCAGATCCCGGCAGTTGCGAACACCTGTCAGGTCGCAAAATGCTTCGTCGATGCTATAAATTTCGACACGAGGGCTCATTTCCTCAAGGGTCGTCATTACCCGGTTCGACATGTCTGCGTACAGCTCGTAATTACTGCTGAAGCACACAACCCCGGCACGCCGGAATAAGTCCTTTTGCCTGAAGAAAGGCTCCCCCATGGTAATTCCAGCGGCTTTGGCCTCGGCGCTGCGTGCAATGACACACCCGTCATTGTTTGAGAGAACGACAACCGGCCGGCCTCTTAAATCGGGCCTGAAGACCGTCTCGCATGATGCGTAGAACGAGTTCACATCACAGAGCGCGAACATGTTCAGCTCGCCGATTTAACTATGAAAGTCACGACGCCGAAAACGTCGAGCGTGTCCTCGCTGCCGACGATAATCGGCGAATAAGCGCTATTCATCGGATTGAGTTGAACGGTCGGGCGGAGCTGCAGACGTTTGACTGTGAACTCACCTTCTACCGCGGCGATGACAATGTCTCCATGCTCAGCGGTACGTGAGCTATCCACCACCAGCAGATCGCCGTCGCTAATTCCGGCCTCGATCATCGAGTCGCCCGCGGCCTTAACGAAATACGTCGAGCTCGGGTGTGACACCAGTAACTCATTAAGATCGATGCGCTGTTCGACGTAGTCAGCTGCCGGGCTGGGAAAGCCGCATTGCACTAAGTCGCTGAAAAGCGGGATTGCAATAATTTCGCGTAATTCAGCCGGTCTGTAGAATTCCATAATGCATACCTCCAATACTGTTTTTATATACAGTAGTTTCATCTGAGGCGCTGATCAAGATGGGCATTCGTGTGTGGCTGGCTACTTCATAGCCGCTTCGTTTCTAAGCCTGTAACGCTGTTGGAATTTTGGTGTTTGTAAATTTCGGAAGAAAGAGCTTCGATTGCTCACTTTAGATACTACATGAAGGGATTTTCGTCTGTAGAAACTGGATGAATGGTATGCGTAACTACACCAACCAGGCAAACGTCATCAAGCGCATCGCCTTCGATGGCCTGACCATCATCGGTGATCAGTGCGTCACCAGCCCAGTATGCATGCTGCTGACGACCGCAAAACCAGATGAGCAATATGTCTCCGCGCTTAAGCAGCGTTGCCTTCCCAATGACATCATAACCTTCCTGCGTTTCAACGATGCTTGCAGAAAGAGGAATTAATGGCTCCTCTATCGCAACAAAGACGGCTTGCATGTCTGCTGTGCGTGGCATGAGCACCTCACAATGACCACTGTATATAAACTCAGTATCGTAAATTTTGAGGGTCGATCAAGTGATCATCTGGTGCTAAACTTCAGACCTTTCAGAATTGACTGATTTATATAATGTTAAAGCTCTTCGCCAGGTACACATCAATCGGTGTCATCAACACGCTCATCCACTGGGTTGTGTTTGCCATTTGCATTTACGTTTTCCATACAGGCCAGGCTCTGGCTAATTTCGCAGGATTTGTTGTCGCTGTGTCATTTAGTTTCTTCGCCAATGCCAGATTCACCTTTAAGTCTTCTACGACCACCATGCGCTACATGCTCTATGTAGGGTTCATGGGGTCTCTGAGCGCTGCAGTTGGTTGGGCGGCGGATAAGTCTGGTCTGGCACCAATCATCACCTTAATTCTTTTCTCCGCCATCAGCCTGGTGTGCGGATTTATCTATTCAAAGTTCATTGTCTTTAGGGATGCGAAATGAAAATTTCTCTGGTCGTTCCGGTGTTTAATGAAGAGGAAGCAATTCCAATCTTCTATAAAACGGTTCGTGAGTTTGCGGCATTACAGCAACATGAAGTCGAAATCGTCTTCATAAATGACGGCAGCAAAGACGCTACAGAATCAATTATTAACGCGCTTGCTATTGCTGATCCGCTTGTGGTCCCACTGTCATTCACTCGTAACTTCGGAAAAGAGCCTGCTCTGTTCGCCGGTCTTGACCATGCTACAGGTGAAGCGATTATCCCGATTGACGTTGACCTACAGGACCCTATCGAAGTTATTCCGCACCTGATAGAGAAATGGCAGGATGGTGCTGATATGGTTTTGGCTAAACGCACTGACCGCTCCACTGATGGCAGACTGAAGCGCAAGACGGCTGAGTGGTTCTACAAGCTGCACAACAAAATCAGTAACCCTCAGATTGAGGAAAACGTTGGTGACTTCCGTCTGATGTCTCGCGAAGTTGTCGAAAACATTAAGCTCATGCCAGAACGAAACCTGTTCATGAAGGGAGTTTTGAGCTGGGTTGGCGGTCGTACTGATGTCGTGGAATATGCCCGAGCAGAGCGCATAGCAGGCAGCACAAAATTCAACGGATGGAAGTTGTGGAACCTGGCTCTTGAGGGCATCACGAGCTTCTCAACCTTCCCTCTGCGGATGTGGACTTATATCGGCCTGTTTGTTGCAGGCGCTGCCTTCCTGTACGGGGCGTGGATGATTTTCGACACTCTGGTGTTTGGAAATGCTGTTCGAGGGTATCCGTCACTACTCGTCTCTATTCTGTTTCTTGGTGGCATACAGCTGATAGGGATAGGGGTTTTGGGAGAGTACATAGGCAGGATTTATGTTGAGGTAAAAAATAGACCTCGATATGTGTTGAAAAGGAAGTGATATGAATCCGTTTCAGGACTATTTAAAGCGCAATGGAATTTATTTCTCTCTAGCACTGGGAGGGCTTTATGTCCTTCCTATCATATTGGCAAATTTCTATTACGTTGATGACTTAGCCAGAAGCGTGGCTGGCTATGCCCGATGGTCTGATAATGGCAGGCCTCTTGCTGAGTACATAATCAAAGGAATGTCTTTTGGCGGAAGAGTCATTGACCTTGCACCTTTGCCTTTAATACTATCAGTTCTGGTAGTGGTGTTATCTGGTTATTATTACTGCTTTAAGGCTAGTATAGAAGGAAGAGTAACTGTAGCCATTACATCTGTTTCGCTTCTGATCTCTCCTTTTTATCTTCAGAACATTTCCTACCGGTTTGATGTTTTTACTATGTCGCTTTCGGTAGCCGCATGCGTTCTTAGCTCAGCGGTTTTATTAAACAGAAGTGGTTATGCGAGATTTATTCTTTCTGGCTTGTTGATCGTTGCCTCCCTTAGCCTTTATCAATCGTCTGCAAACATATGTATAGCGATGATTGGACTTAATGCACTAATTTCGTATCGAAACACTCAATTCAAATCTACGTTCTTAGAATCAGTTTGTTACGCCTCTACAATAGTGGTCGCACTCCTCATCTATAAATTCTGCATAGCCTCCGTTTTTGTCAGTGGTGTTTATAGTGAGTCGCACGCAGAGTCAGCCTCAAGCATAGAATCTGTAATCAAGACAATGAAGGCTTATGCGTGGATGTTCAATGAAACATTCATCGGCAACTATGGCAAGGCAATGTCACTGCTGGCCATTCTTCCACTTTCGGCAATCGCATACCACGCTGCAACAAAAAAAGACGCTAAATTTATTATTGTTTCTATCCTGTCAATAATATCTATCGCCTTTTCTTACATTGGTGTACTCATAGCCTTGCATGATCCAGTCATCTATCCACGTGTTTTAGTCGGTTTCTGTGGCATTGTTTTTTCTGGATTTGTTGCGACAAGTCTCTTCTGTAAGAAAATGACGCCGGTTCTGATTATTCCTCTTGTGGCTAGCATTCTTCTCTCCTACAGTTATGGGAATTCATTGAGCGCTCAAAAGGAGAAGGAAGGTTTCGTTTTTGAATTAGTTGCTAAAGAGGTCATAAGCAACCCTGGTATTGAAAAAATACGTTTCAATGGCACAGTTGACATTTCTCCTACAGCATCAAACGCGGCTGAGAAAAGCGGAATCATAAAAATCATCACCCCTTCATACATCAGAAGTGATTGGATGTTTGGCGCGTTCCAGTTACACAGAATGGGTGTGAAGGTAGATCATGACTCTGCCGTTGATATTAAGTCAATTATAAAAAATGATTGCAAAAACAGAGTTAGCAATAATTCTTTATTCAGCACTATAAAGAGTGGCAACACTTTGATTTTTGACTTTAACAACTGTAAATAGGAAAAGGGGCAATGCCCCTTTTTTCAACTTTGCAGAATTACATCAAATGTAAGAGATGAAATTGAAGGTGTTACAGCTGTACCTGTAATGGTATAAGCTGACACCCCTAGGGTCTTGTTTGACGTCGTGGAAATTATCAAGTGGTTTGCCGTTCTTGGAATGATCCGAGCAGTAATAGTTGAATCTTGCGTCACATGTGAGGCGAGAACTATCGTAATTGCAGATGCCCCGGCATTCACTGAGCTAACAATACCATAGGTATCGTTACTGATAACAGCAGCACCAGATGTTATAGTAATTGTTGCCCGACGCACCCAGTCTACTGTCATATCGGTTACATTTGATAGTCCAGAAAACATTGGTCTTGAAGTTCTAATATTCTTGATTGAAATATTTGAGCATGGACCAGTGAATGTAAACATTGGCGTTATGGTGCCCGTTCCATTATCACTTATATAGTCAACTACTCCGTCTATAGTGACATTGGTTGCACCGGCACCTATATAGAACGGCCTGCCACTTCTCGCCACGTTTGTTACGCAATCAGTGACCAAACCATGCTGACCTACAATGTTAAAAGCAACGCAGTCCTGATAATTTAAACTTCCATCCTGCACCTTAGGCTTAACTTCTACCATGAGATCATGATAAAGAAAGCCGATATGCGTGTAAGTGTCGACTGTTTGCTGTCCAACGCCATAAACGGTAGTGCCGTCAACATATTTAAGAACATTGACGATGCCGTTACCAACCAACTGGGTCAAAATGTTCCCGTTTTGAACGTTTGAAGCAACCCCTCCATTGGCCCCATCTATAATGAAATTACTGATAATCGTTTTGTCAGACTTTCTGGAGTTAATCGCCGGGAAATTGCGGTCATCTTTCCCTTGATACTGTGCAATCATGTTGGTGGCAATGGTGTTTTTGCTACCGTCGTATCCACCATCGGTCCTGTCATACCGAGAAATATAAATCATATGACGGCCATCATTGCCTGACGAAGCGTCAAACATAACTCCATCAATAAGACTATTTTCTGAGTTTCCTGTTACGACCGCATAACCTCCAGCAGTCCTTGATGGATGATAGACTGAATCGGTTACTCGGATACCGCGAACCTGAAGCCACTTGGTTTGGTTAGCTTCAACACCACCAGTGAAGCCTGATGAGTGCATGTTTGCAATAACGTTATCCTGAGTCTCTCGCACAAGTACGGAGTAACCCGGAGACCCTTCAGGAGTGACAGTGCCAGTTAAATTAAGGTCTAACAGCATAGCGCGTGCTGCGCTAATTCTCTGGTTATCAATATAAACGGCATATGATGCAGGGCTGACAGTATTCAGGCTCCCGCCAGCGCCGAAAATAACCTGACCATCGCCAAGAACGGCGGCGTCATTGATAGCGTATTGCTCATCAATATGAACATCATGACCATTGCCAAGAACTGCCGAAACAGAATCACCATACCCGCTCGGCCTGCGGTCTATAGCATTGAGATCTGAGGATAACAGTCCACGATGACTGGTACCTACTTGTGCAGCGCCATTCGCTGAAGCAAGTAATGCCCGTAGTGTAGAATCGCCAACGCTTATCCATGCCCCAACCCCAATACCACCAGTCGTTCCTGGTGTAGAACCGTTCGACACGACTTTGCCATCTGGCAGGAATGATCCATCCCACCGATAGTATTCTCCATCAGTTGTGTCTTTCAGTATTTGGTTCGGGAGGGTTAACGTTGCCCCAGCCTGGAATGTACCAACAGGGATCCACCCATACTGGGCAATGGCCTGCTGCGCCAGCCAGCGCAGTCCTTCGATGGTGTAATGCTCATTCCCGAACCGGTCAACATAAGTGTTTACCAGCGAGGTAACGAACTCATCAATTTTCCCCGCGTTAAACTTAAGGTCGCGCGGCGATTCACTCGGAACAGGCAAATTGGTAGGTTGCGTAGCCATATTTATTCCATAAAAAAACCCGGCGCGGTGGCCGGGTTGTGATGGTCGGGATAGGTCTTATTGGTAAATCAGATCGCTATACTCAGAAAGGGTTAATGCGGTACTTCCCTTGCCGTCTGGCTGCTTGGCTGTAATAGTCCACTGACCTGCATCGAGCTCCTGTGACGTGGCAATGACGTACCGGGAAGGAGACTGGACGTCTACACCGTCGAACAGATTCAGGTCAATGTCTGGAATGGCAGCAGTAAATCCAAACGCGGTGTCAGTGCGGGAAGATGCCGGGTATCTGGCTGTGGTAGCGCCCGTTGAATCCGTGACCTGTACAAACATAGTCCCGGAGAAGTTGATACGCTCACTCGTCTCGAAGTCATTGCCGACCCGTGAAACGATATATCCCGCCTGCTGGTTGGTGTCATATGTATCCGGCACCTGAACCATGTCGCCAATATTAACCCACTCTCCATCTGCCATTGCTGTAATAGCCATAGTCATACGGGAGAAGATGAGCCTCTTGCACTCGCGCAGCGCCCGCTCGTCCGCCTGAAACCTGTTTCTGACGTACAGCATTTCAAACTTCTTGGCTTTGGCCGGCGATCCTTCGATGATGGAATTGCCGGATATCCGGTACCGGACAAAGTCCTGCTTATTGGTGTCCGGATTGCGGAACTGTACTTCAACGCCATCATAGCCGCCTGGAAGCGTCATATCGTACGAAAGCGAGTAACCATCTGGCTTTGTGTTTGAACGGTTGAATATCGTGGCCGCAGAAGTTTTCCTGCTGTCTCGGGTGAATGACAGCACACCGTTATCGTCATATACGGACACGCTGGCAGCGTCACAGATGGTTTCCATCCGCGAACCGAGCGATACATCCTCATCGTCAAACGTGTAATCGAAGTATCCGAGTCGTGGATCGATGGCGTCTATCTCAGCCTGAATCTGGTACAAGCCGAAGATATCAATGCTGGATACCGGTTGCTGCCCGACAACAAGCCAGTTAAACAGGGCGATATCTGCAAATTTCCGTGATGGCCTGAGCGTGTAATCTACCTGCTGCGTCGTCATGTTGTAACTGATGACGTGGCGGGTGATCAGCGCGTTGTATTTTCTGTCGCGGCCGCTCGTTGCATTTTCAGTGGCCCGGACCTTTACCATTACCAGCGAATCTTCAGCGTGAACGACGTTTGTCCTCACATTTACCGCATGGATTTCTTCTACCTGCAGTTTGCTGGCGTCACTGCTGTTATCAGTCCTCTGGAATGTGATCGCATAGCGCCCATACCCGCCAGTCGGGATCAATTTATCTGTCCTGTTAAAAGTCTCAGACATGTAGTCATGAGGGGTTGTCTGGCGGTAAGTAAAGACCTGTTCTGTTCCGGGGATCTGATTATTGCTGTCGTCGACTTTCCAGATTGTCACCTTCCAGTTTGTTTCGCTGTTACCGCCGAGACCGGACTGCGTGTGAAGCCATAACTGGCTTGATGCAATCGGCGAGAAAAACGGCCCCACTATCAGCGCAGCGTTATCATTAAGGATGAACTTCGTCGTATTGATGGTTGCATCCTGAATGGGGATGGCCGGTCCATTCAGACGGTCAAATGTGAAGGTGTAGTAATAGGTCGGGTTAACCACTGCTCCGTCGTTTGTTTCCTGAAACTGTATCAGCCTGCCCGAAAGAGTTACGTCTTCCGTTCTGGTACCGCCAGTGATTGGATACGTCACATTAATGGTGAATGTCACCGGGTGCGGGAAAGTCAGATCGGCAAAGTAATCGAAGGATGCCTGTTTCACGATTTTCATCGCTATCTGGCCCCCGGCATAGACACCGCTGATAACAGTGTTTGCAGTGGCCGTTTCGACCGGGAAATCGCCGCTCTCGTTTAACCCTGGCACTTCCTGCCCGTCAACGTCATCGAAATGGTAGCCTTCATTCACTACAGGGATAACGTCACCTGGCTGGTAAATGGTGTAGCTGGCCCCGGCCATAGAGCCGAGGTTTGACTCTGAGAAGCGCACAGATGTAACGTCGTATTTGCCAAGCCCGAACACCATCAGTTCAGTAATGTATTTCAGGTTGCTGATATATTCGAAAAGTGATTCCTGAGCCAGATCCGGGAAAGAACGTACCTGACCGAAGTTATCAGGCTTGGATTCGCCATTACGCGCAATGTTGGTCTGGCCTTTCAGGCTGTTGTTTGGCGACGTTTTGCTGTTCCCGCCGGCAGCGCCCGCATTTGCTTTCGGCATCAGCCCGGAAAGTACTTTCTGCGTAAACTTTATCGGGTTGAGGTGCTCGAGCGGGTTCAGGATGGTACCAATCAATCCGCCGCTTTTGGGCTGGTCAAAAATGACTACCCGGTCATTTTCCTGAAGAATAAAGCCCAGTTCTTCTTCAGGCTGCAGTTCCTTGCCGTTAACGTTGATGCGGATATCGCGGTGGAAGCTTTCCTGCGTTAGCCAGTCATAAAACACCGTCCCTGCTTCAACTTCCGCCCTGTCCTTCGGCATCCCCGGGACGCGCTGAATTTCGATTACCGGCATACTGGTAAAACTCCACTCTGGTGAATAGCTTCTGAATTGTCCGTATCGCGTCAAATCTGACGTGCCCGTTTTCCCCGCGACTGTGCAGCGCCCGACCTCCCAGTATCAGCCCAACATGCACGGGCTGACTGCCGACCCAGGCCACGAAGATCCCTTCATCGCAAAATGTTTCGCTTCGCTGCCAGAACACGACATCAGCGTCATAGCAGGTCATGAAGTCGCGCCCGGATTCGTAGTCCGCCGTCTGGTGTACCTCGATGCCGAGAACATGCCGGTAATACATCACCACCAGACCCCAGCAGTCTGCTGCGTCGAAACTGCACGCCCGGTTACTCCATGGCACACCCTCAATTCGAGAAATAAACTCGCCTCTATGCATTCTGAAGCCCCGGGTATTCTTCGACGGTGTACAGACGGCCAACGTTCCGGTTTAAGGGATTTATGCGAGTCAGGCTGCATGTGACGTCCTTGTCGTCCATAGAGCAGTCATTGACATATAGCGTCCAGGACTTGATAGCTGTGCTCATATCAGCAGCGTCAAACTGTTGATAGGTGGCAGAGATCGGCGTGATGCGAGAATGCGCCTTCCAGAGTTTCAACTTCTGCTTAAAGTCCTGCGCCAGACGGCTAAATTTAACCGTGCTGTCGAGTACCGGTGTATTGCTTTGCTGGCTCTCCGTAAGCTCCATCCGGCATGGAGTGAACACCTGACCGCCGAGCGTTTTGGGGAATATCTGGTTGTTCACCAGACGCACATATCCAAACGTCTCGTTGTAGAAGGTGATCGTCTCGTAAAGTATCCGGTTCGGTCTCTGGCTCTGAAATTCTCTCAGTGTGGGCATTACGGAACCCTCGGCAGGCTTTCCGGATCGCGTCCATCCGGGTAACCGGTGACGATGATATCGAGCCATGAACCCCACGGCGGCGGAAGCTCGACAATAATGTCGTCAAACTCATCATCCGAGTTAACCAGTTCTCGCGCGACAACATCTCCACTCCAGGTAAAAATGGATCCGGACTGCGACCATGTCGGCCAGGAGAGGAAATGCAGTTCCTGAACTTCAAGGCCTGTGTCGCCAGTTCCAGTCCCGATGCGCATTGTGAACCACTGATTGCAGTTATCGAGGTAGTTCGGGCTCCGCAACCACTGCATGAAGGCCCGATGCTGATCCCGGGTGAATATCCACGTAAGAGAGAAAGTGGTTTTCAGGTCATCGGTGAGCTTCTGAAATATTGGCGCGCCGACCGTCGGCTGGTCCGTCCGAAAACCGGTATCGGTCGACGGTGTTTTCCCTTTTTGCGCCAGGGGCAGCCAGTCAGGATAGGGAATAGGCATATTTAGCTCCTTGCCTTACGTGGCGCCTGGTGATTTCGCTGTATGGCCTGACTGGCAGGACCACCGTTATCGAGGTCATAGACGAATGCATCCACCGTCCAACCTCCATTTCCGTCTGGTGTTGCCTGCGCATCTACGTTTGACGACGTATAGTTGTTGATATTGACCACTACTCCACCACCTCCGCCATTCGTCAGATCCTTATTGCTAATTACCTTTCCGTTATCGCCGGGGATCATGTACTGACTGCCATTGCTGGCCCGGTAGATTTCAGGCATGCCGCCCTCGCCTACCTGGTACATAGAGCCTGCTGATACAGGACCGCCATTTTTACGCTTACCAGCAATGCCACCAGCCATCGCCATGGCGGCAATAACTGCACCGATACCAATGGCTGCAGCACCACCGAACGAGCCGATAGATGCCACAATAGCTGCAGGTGTCCACGCAGCAGTAGTTGCAGCTGCAGAAGAGACGCTCGCTGCGGTAGTTGTCGCCGTACCGGCTACAGCCGCCGAAGTTGTAGCTGCAGTAGCGGCTATCTGTGCGCTGCTGCCAGTAACTGCGGCCTTCACCCACTCCATGCCCATCTGCACGAACGTATTTACAACACTGTTTAGCACAGTGCTACCGATGGATTGCAGAGCTTCAGAAGCTGACATGCTGCCAGTAATAATCCCTGTCAGGGCGTTTGATGCGTTGTTACCGAATGCTTCAAAGGCTGCAGATGCGGCCTGTGTGGCAAGGTTTTGCTGAGACCACTCTTCCCACATGGCAGCATTACGCTGGTCCCGGTACTGCTGTTCAATCGCAGCACGGGCAGCTTCTGCCTCGCCAATTTTTTGCGGGTATAACTGGGCATATAACTGGATGTCAGCAATGTCTTTCTGATACTGGCTATCAAGACCGGCTGTTTTACTGGTCTTACCCTGGATCGAGCTGAATTTGTTAGCAGCTTCAGTGCGCTCCCGCTCTGCTTTTGCCTGCTCACGCAGTGCATTAGCATTATCCCAGGCTTTTCCTGCCAGTTGCCCGGCGAGCATGATTTGCTCTTGCGAAGCAGTATTACCGAGAGACTGCTGAGCGTTAAGGATGGCTTGAGCGCGCGACAGCTCGCCTACACTTCCCGCAGAGATCTCAGATTTCTGCCTCAGTTCGTCCAGTTTCTGGTTAACAGACTCCTGTGCTTTCGCATATTGCTCAGCATCCTTCTGCGCTGATGACTTACCGCCTTTCGACTTACTGCCAGTAGTGGTGCCTGTAGTTTTAATCTCAATCGGCTTTGTATTTGCCGCCGTGTTTGATGCTTTAGTAACAGCCTGCATATCACCGACAAGTGTTGCAGCTTGATCACTAAGAGTTGAAAGGGCCTCATTTTGGGCAGCCCACCCATCAAGCCCCAGCCATGACCAGGTGCGAGCGCGACGACTAAACATCTCTGCCGTGCTGTTAAGATCGGAGATTTTTGCATCCGCTGAAACAGCTTTTCCTACCAGGCGGTCCAGTGCGGCAGCCAACGAGTCGATAACAGTAACCATCCCCGAGCTTGCGCCGGTTGCCTGGTTAACAGAGTCGACCATAGTAAGGAATGAGTTAGTCAGCGCTGTATTAGCCTGCGCAAGCGTACGCGGTAGCTTCTCGAACTCAGCATTCACGGCACCGGTTTGTTTCTGAATGGCGTTTAACGCGTCCTCAGCGGTTAGTTTCCCGTCCAGCATAAGCTGACGTAACTGTCCGATGCTGACACCCATTCCCGCGGCGATCTGGCGAGCCAGTTCCGGCATCTGCTCAAGGATGGAGTTGAATTCCTCAGCCCGGACCGTGCCAGAAGATATCGACTGGCCGAACTGGCGGAGCGCATTAGCCATTTCCTCAGATGAGGAACCGCCGATGCGACCGATTTTCTGAAGCGTCTCGGTCAACTGTAAAATTTGACCGTTTGTCGCACCGGTATCGCGCAGCGCTGTGCTCAGGGTTTCCCAAAGCTTTTCCGTGTCCTGAAGCGACCCGCCTGTAGATGAGCTGATACGCATCAGACTTTGCATCGTCTGTGAAGCCGCGGCGGCGCTACCGGTTAGTCGTTCAATTCGTGCATTCAACTGACTCATGTTGTCAGCGGCAACGAGAAACGCCTTACCCCAGTCAACAACAAGCGAAGCTGCAATGGCACCAGCTACGCGGTTGATATTCGTCTGCAGCTCATCCATCTTTTTGGCTGCATTCGTGGCAGAGTTGCCAATAGAGTCGAGCGACTTATTGGCCTTTCCCTGCGCCTTCAGCAAGCCAGAAACATCGGCTTCGATGTCGTAATAAATCTCGCCTGCTTTTTCAGACATCAGTTTTCTCCGGGCATAAAAAAACCCGCCGAAGCGGGTCAGGTTTTTGACTTGTGCCTATGAATCTCTTCCTTGAAGAAATCAAATGTCCCTTTATTTGGGTCAATATTTTTTCTACAAGTGGTGAAGTCTTTTGAAAGTTGACTTCCATCGCCTTGTTCACTTAACGATTTTTCAGTTAATTCGATGACAGCATGTGATGCATCAGAAAGGCAATTTACTTGTTGCTTCGCAAATTTAGTTAAAGTCCATTGGATACCATAAATGCTGGTAGGTACGCCAAAGATGATACCTAAAGCCCAGATGATAGCCTTTTGCTTAGGAGTTAGCATTTTATAACCCTGAGAAGGAAAGTTCAGATTATTCTAATCTTTCAAACACAATTAATTAACTCCTACAATTCGCAGTTCAGGTTTTTAAAAGGTTACGTTCGCGCTCAATCATTGCCTTCCATCGACGATCATCATCATCCATAACCGCGTCATACTCTTCCCTGGTGAAGCCTTTCTGGTCCGGGTATTTGGCGTTCAGCATCATGGCGAATTCGGTCATGGTTAGCTCCATCGCCTCTTCCTTGCTGATGCCAAAATGATTGCGGGCGGCCATGATGTATTCAGTCGCATGAAACTCAGAAGTCGTTTCCTTACTTTCGTTCTTCTGCAGCGTCCTGACTCTGGCCCGTCCAATAATGCCATGCATCATCAACGACTGAGCTATCAGAATGAGGTTCTCAGGAGGTAGCGAACCGCGGTGCCATACAAATGTACGTCGTCCAGTACGGGATAGCTCATGCCATCCAGTAAGTTCAGAAACATCCTCATCGCAGCAGGACTGGATGACGTTGATCGCGGAGAGTAAGGTTTCGCGGAGAAACGCTGCTGAACCAGCAGCTTCAAGCGCCCAGCGAGGATGCGTTACGTCTCCGAAGTAGTACGCGTAAAATCTTCTCTGATGCTCAGGTATAGCGCTGTGAATTTCGCGCGCTGACTCAAGCATTTTCGCCACGTCATCACTGAAGAGTGCATAGAACGTGCGGACGATATGCTCTGGCTCGCCTATCCGCGTCATGTTACGGAAAGACGGTCGGAAGAAATACTCATGCTCGCCCGCGCCGATCACGCACTCGCCAATTTCTTTCAAAGGGGTCATATCGGTCTCCATAATCAGTATTAAGGGCAGCACGCTGCCCTTTGTAGTGATTACGGCGCGGCAGTTACGGTAACAGCGCAGGTGTCAGTAAAGTCACCGTCAGCCGTAGTTGCCGTAATAGTCGCGGTACCAGCAGCAACGGCAGTAACCAGGCCGGTTGAACTGACTGTCGCGATGGAAGGCGCCGATGTCGTCCATGTGATCGACTTATTCGTTGCATCAACTGGCTGAACTGCGCCGCTGAGTTGCTGGGTTGCCCCGACGACCAGAGATGCAGTTGCCGGGGTTACTTCCACACCAGTGGCCGCAATGGAATCAGCAACTTCAAACACAACGGTGTCAGCGTCGTAGACCTTCCACTCGCCGGAGAAGGTGACAACGTCGTTAGTGCCAAAGTCACCAGACCATGAGGTGGTGTTGAAGTAACCCATGATGTAGGTGCCAGCATCTTCGCCAGCAAAATCAAATCTAACCCACAGAGTCGGCTGTCGACCTGCTTGCACTTCATCGAAGATGTATTTGCCCATTCTCCAGGCACCAATTTCTGTGCTTTTGTCCCTCTTGCGAGCCTCGCCTTCACCAGAAATTGTAATGTCCATGTTATTGACCAGGTTCTCAACCAACCCCTTGGAATCATCAGCTTCAGAGTTAATTGTGTTCATCGAATAATCGAAACCCTTGGTCGTCATAGCACCAAGACGCTTCCATTCAGAAAGCGCTGGCACTGCGTCGGGGCAGCCATAGGCCATGCGTAGCACAGCTACTTTCCCGATCAGCTTGCCAAAATCATTAGCACAGCCTTGCATGTGTACCTCTCAAATAAAAAAGGCCGCCGGATGGCAGCCTGATGGGTTGGTGATGGGGTTATTCGCCGTAGACACACATGAACTGAAGCCGGAAGACCAGACGGCCCTCCTCAGTCAGGATAGGCGCCGGCATGTTGCCGAGATTTTGAATCAGGCCAAGACACTCATCCGTAATGTCGTGCTGTTCGACATAATTGATGATCTCCTGCGCCTTCTCTGCTGCTGCGCGGCGCTTGTCCTTGGCGGAGATGACATCCACCAGCACGTAGTGATCAGATCCGAGGTCATTTCGGATGTCGGTACCGCCGTTAGGCCTGAACACGATGAATGCATCAGTTAACTTTGTCGTGTCTTCCCACGCCAGCAACTGAACGATGAAGCCAGTGGTAAGCCCGGCATCAACGAAATAGTTACGCACGCGCTCGTACATGGCTGGTGTCATACTGAAAGCTCCTTGCGCATTACGGCATCAATTTGGCTGCGGGTGTCTTCAAAGCCTTTAGTGAGGAACTCTTTCTGCGCGGTAGCGCGGCGGAAGGTTTGAGGAACATTCGGATCGTGAACGAACACAGCGTAGTTCGCGGTGTATCCCACCCGACCTGTCAGCCGAACGCCGTTGTTAATCAACTCCCGATACTGGCTATTAAGCAGCGTTGAGGTGTCGATAGGCGTATAAAGAGCAGCCTGTGAGCTGCCGATTATCATTGCTGACTGAAGCGCCCGGACAACCTTTCGCCCTTTCACGTCGTTGATGATGCGGTTGAGCCCGGCTTTCGACTGCTTAACGCCGCGCACTTTGATACCCATGGTTGTCTCCAGGCAATAAAAAACCCCGCCTGAGCGAGGTTTGATTTCATTTAAAGATGAATCAAAAAGGGAGCATTGCGCGGATTTCAGTGTGCCAGTTATGAAAGGCAGGCAGGTCATCTAATAACCAGAATCCCAATCCAATCATCACAACGCCAATAATCATTTGAGCAATAACGCTGAACCAGTATTCAATTGGTTTGCTGTCTTTATGGATGTACTCCTTTCGCGTCGTCCCCTTAAATGTCTTTGTATAGACACCTCGTCGCAAAAAGATAATCGACTGAACAAACGCAAAGGGGCCGGTCAGAAAAATTCCACATACCGCAAGCCAATATTGAAAGCCCATCACCTGTCATTCCATTTAATGTTTTGGGCCATTATTGCACAGGTTTATCAGACTCCTGTAAGGATGGCGTAATCATCCGCCAGGCGCTCGAACGTATCGGCGTAGCGGATAACCTGCCGCACCTCATCGGCACCGGCCACAACCGGGTCAGCTTCGGTCGATACGCCAATCAGCAGATAATCACCGGCCGCCGCCAGTGCGAACTCCGTCCATACGGTATTCTTCACGACGATTTCAGCGCCCAGACTGGCTAACTTCTTGCTGAGCCCGCCCTCGTAATCACAGAGAATTTGCTCAGGTTCCGCATAGCCCAGTGGGTCGCCGTATTCGTCATTACCTTCCAACTTGCGCCAGATGGTTGCCGTGGCGGTGTAACTCCAGTTCGCTACGCTGCTCATAGCGTGAAGACCTCTACCTTATCAGTGATTTTGAAATCAGCGAGAGGTTCCATCATTCCTGACTGACTGGCTAGGCGCTTAGCATCAGCCTGTTCCAGAAAGTCAGCTTTGGCTTTCTCGTATGTTTCAGCATGGCGCCCAATAAACTTAACGCCGGAATCGTTTATCCAGATGAACAGCGACCAGTTATCTTCGCATTTAAACGCATGCACATCGTATCGTTCAGCCATCTTTCCACCTCAGCACCTTCGCGCCAGTCGCCCGGATGCGCTCACAATTGATATGCCACTCACCATCCGATTTTACGTAGCCGGTAGTTTCCCGCCCCGTGTCGGTCATCACCCAGACGCGGGTGAACGAACGCGGCAGGCCGTGCTTAACTGATTTGTACGTCATCACTTATCCCCGCACATACAGCCGCCCTTCCCGATCCAGATACCAGCGAATGCCGGGGCTGCGGTAGGGTCAGCAGGAATAAGGGCAGTGGCGCAGCCGTACTTATCCAGCCCGCGCAACAGGTTCACTGATGCTTTCCAGCGATCGGTGAATGACTGGTATCGGAACGATCGCGATGCACCACTCGGAGCCGTCTGGCTGGAGATGTATTTATCCCCCTGCCCGAGCCCCATAAGCGCCAGTAGATAGAGCTGAATCAGCAGGGCGGTCGATGCCGGATAATGCGCATCAAGACACTCCTGGATGCTGTTGGCCTGGTCGACGAGAGCCTGAAGAACAAAATCGGGAATGGTAATTCCCTGGCTCTCCAGATACTCCTTTGCCTGTTCGAGAGTTACCATTATCGACTCCGTGAAATACCCCGCCGGAGCGGGGCATAAAAAAACCGCCTTAGCGGCGGCTGTTATTCAGCAGGGAAAAGCTTTTCGAGTTCACCATCTGGCAACAGCTCACTGAGCTTTTCAGCGCCCAGGGTGCCCTTGAACTCAATGCCCAGCTCAGTAAGGCGGTCCTGAATAATCTCTTTGCGAGATTTTTCACTGGTACCGGCATCAGGTGTTGCAGGTTTCAGCTCGCCACCAGCCTCGCCTTTCATCAGCCGAACGTTAGACTTTAGCGCCGGATGAAGCTCTTTCAACTCCACCACGTCGCCAACCTTCACGCCGAACCATGGGCGCACAACTTCGTATTTTGCCATGCTGTTTCCTTACGCCAGGTTAGCGCCGTAGACAACGCCGGACAGACCCTGATCGTCTGCGGTAATTTGCAGACCTTCAGCAGACATGATCTGGAAGTTGTAGTTAACGTTAGGCATTGGGCGCGGCAGAGGAACAACACCTACGGCCATACCCACCAGTGGAGAGATCACGTCACGGCGACGAACGTACGCGATAAACTCGTTACCGGTCAGCGCGAAGCTCATGCGGATTTCTTTCACCGGCGCGAACGGCAGAACCGCCTGCAATACAGTACCGCTTACAACGCCATTCACCACGTACGGCTGCGCCAGGTTTGCCCAGATTTCCGGGGAAACCCACATCACATCGTATGCGGCGACTTTGTTGGTGCGCGCGGTTGTACCGAATGCCCCTTTACCGAAGAATGAGAAGATCGCAGTCATGTCAGCGGTGGTCAGGTCGATGTTCGCGCCACCAGCACCAGATCCGAGGTTAATCTTCTTGGTGTTGCGGTGGTTCTTGATGCCCTGCGCAGGATAGGACTGAACCTGAATTTTTGAATCGCCGTTCAGGTAGTAGTTGACGCGCTTCTGGTTGAACTTGCGCATCTTCGCCATCTGCGAGTCCAGCACCAGATCGATGCCCACAGAGTTCAGGCCAGCAGCATGACGCCAGTTAACACCGTAACCAGCAGTGAACACCGGAATCGGGTCGCCGTCGCTCGCGTAGTCAGTGTGGTCGAAGGAGAACGGCGCCTGACCATCGATGCTAACTGACACGTCATCGGCGATGTCGCCAACCACGTTATACAGCTTGGCGGTTTTACCGACCGGCAGAACCGTCTGAACGCCGATCAGGTCGTTCACGATTTCCATGCCAACTTCCTGATCCCGCAGTTGCAGCACTTGGTTGTCAATCTCAGCCCAGAAGTCACGGGAGAAACCGCCAACGGCGTTACAGGCCAGCATGTCAGGCGTCATGATTGCGCGGTTAGCTGCGATGATGGAATCGTTTTGCAGGTTCCACATGTTGCGGTTTGCCCACAGCTCGCTCCAGTGCCCGCCGAGGCGGGAGTTTGTCGCCAGCGTCTCTTTAGAGAAGTACATATGTGTTTGTCCTTTTGTTACGCGCCAGCTGCGGCGACAGTGCCAACGCGCATGCGCACGCGAATGAAGTCGGTGGTGCTGGCTGCGATGGTGTGTTCATCCTGGCTGTAGCCGATCACTGAATCAGTGTCATCGGTTGCCAGGGTAAACTGACCAGCCGTACCCAGTTTGATCGGGCTGTCTTTCTTGTACGCCCCAGGCACGCACAGCAGCGCCAGCTCACGCCCTTCTTCGACGTAATTGCCGACAGCAGAATCACCAGCAGGAATTGCCTCTGTGATGGTCAGGCCTTGGTGATAACCGACATCGATGATGTACAGGCGGCCGGTTAGCGCGGTGGCCTGAGCAAACTTATCGGAAGAGTTGATGGTTGCGGCGGTGCCCGGAAGCAGCGCGGCGGCCGTAGTGCGGGTTTCGGTCTTGTACAGAGACTGACCGTCGATATTAACGCGACGATAACGTGGCATTATTCCGGCTCCTTACTTAAAGTGTTCTTCAGCGGCAGGTGCGCCGGTTTCTTTGTGCTGCTGTGCATTGTTGGTGCCTAGCGGGGCAGCTTCGCCCAGCGATTTGAACATCGCGTCCAGAGCTTCGCCAGACAGCGTGTTAGCCACGATATCGCCATGCACCTTGGCAACCGCTTCGCGCTTTGTTTTCTCTTCGGCTCGAGAGTTGGCAGTCAGGGTTTCAGCGAGCTGCTGCTGATTGGCCTGCAGTGCATCAACCTTCTCCGCGAGAGGCTTAATAGCCGCTTCCGTGTTGGTCGCAACAGCCTGGCCGATCATGCTGCCGATTTGTTCCAGTTCTTCTTTGGTTAAAGGCATGTCGCCCTCCGTTTTGTGGTTTGGTGCAGGCTGTTCCTGCGGTGTGAATAGAGCTTTGAATTTGTTTGCCACGACTGCCACCCACGACTCCTGGCGCGCTACTGCGGTGCCGGTATCGTCGATTGTGATCTTCCCGCCATCAGCGGAATAACCGTAAACCTGCGCATCGCCGCCATTTCGCACGATAACCACCTGCGAATCGGTAAAGTCAGCAACCCAGGCGTATTCATCCGCGCCCGCCGCAAACTTCGCTTTGGCTGCGCGATCGAGACGCTGTTCGCGCTCCCGGTAGGATTCACCCACCAGTGCGCCCGAGTTCGCCTTAAGAGGCTGAGCCAGATCGGCGTTAACCATCAGGCCAACGCCCTGCTCCGGAGTAGCGGCTCCGACTTCGTGCAGCAGGATCGCGTCGTGGTCCATGCCGTGGATATCAGCTACCCACTCAGCACCTGTGGCGCGCTGCTGATCGTTGGGTTCAAGCTGGTCGAGGAATGCAGCAACGCTGGTATGAATTGGCGGAACGTCTTCACCGCGCTCAATGGCAGCGACACGTTCAAGAAGCTCCCTGCCACCTTCCGACTCGCTGGCACGGGCCACATCAACCCACTTTTCGAGGTAGATGCGATTACCGGACTTCTTAACGTTGCGGTTCCACGCGCCGATATGGCCTGCGTTAATCCCCTCTGGCGAGAAAGCAGACACGAACTGACCGTTAACCTGAGGGTGGCCCAGCGGCGCCAGGGTGCCTTCGAGACCCTGATAGTGGGCGTCGATTTGTTCTTGCGTATACAACCCGCCATTCATGACGACGTTCGCCGGCAGCGTGTAGCTCGGCAGCACCAGATGCTCGCGGCCGTTGTATGTTTCGCGCCGGATAGACTGGCTGTTCACCTTCGTGGTGATATTGACCTGCATAGGCATAGTTATTTCTCCGCCCAGGCGTAACCGCGCGCCTGCATCGATTTATATTCCTGTTTGAGTTTCGTGATGGTGTCCGGGTACTCCGGTTTACCGTCCGCATCCACCAGCACCGATTGCTGGCTGCATTTGCAGTTGATGGAGTTGCCATCTTTGCTGTACCAGTCACGCACTTCTTCATTGGTGTAGAGGTGGGCATGGCGCACCGCATGGGTGTGTCGGGTTGTCGGTGACAGTGCCGAGATGTGAACCAGCAGCGTTTTCAGGCCGAAGAGGTCATTCGCCTCCTGGTCTTCATCCCACTTAGCCCGGCGCAGCGCGGTAGTCACTTCAGTGCGTGCTATCCGGTTCGCCCGGCGCTTCTCGATGCCGGTCTGGTTTGTCAGGTTGCGGCCAATGTCCAGCGGATTGAGCCCGCGCCCCACACCATCAGTAAGCACACGCGCCATGTCGCGCTTAACGTCAGCTGTCAGCCCCTTCATTTCCTCAAATACACGCGCATGCACCAGTGCCATTCGTTGCTGGTACGGGTCGCTTCCGAGGATTGACGCCAGCGACTCACGCCCGACTGCGTACACCGGTGATTGCTGGCTGAGGTTGTAGAACGACTGCCCGGTCCCTTTCTCCGAAGCCAGATCGATGTACTCGTAAAACCACAGGTCGTAATCGCCACCTTCAAGCAGGACCTGATTTACCAGGTAGCTGGCATCGTTCAGGATGATGGAGAGTAACGTTGGGTTTAACTGGTATTCGTATCGGGCGTTTACTGCGAGGGAGGAAGGTATTTTGTCGAGTGCTGATTTGTACGCCCTGCCAATCTTATTCATCCGCCTGGCGAAGTCTTTCATCGCCCGGCGCTCCAGCGCATCGACTCCGGTCGGATCCTGATAGTTACGTGGCAGAATTGGTGGCTTCGTCTTCTTCGTCGCCATCCTCTTCTCCTAATGGGAATTCATCGACGTTTTCATAACCAGCAGCTGTGCGAATTTCTTCACGACTGAAGGCCGGATTCTCTCCACTACCCTGGAACGTCTGGTTAATCTCTGCCATGGTTTTGGCATTGGCGAGTTTCTCAGTGCCAGTCTGCTCGTTAAGGTCATCCCAGATAACCGTCTTCTCGCTGACAGCATCAATGATTCTCAGATCTATGAGCTTGTCACTGAAGTCTTCAATTTCGAATGATAGGTCGCCTCGCCGTGACTGGCAGCGAGCATTGAAATATCTCTGGTCCTCGGTGCTTGCCCTTTCACCAGTCTGCATCCCCACCAAAATTTTCACGGGCTCATCAACAGACGCCGCGAAAGTTTGAAGGTTTACGTTGTAGGTTGGATCAGGGTCTGAAACGGCAGAAACCATCGACGTAACCTGCGCCCCCTGAGTAATCAGAAGAACATCATTGCCGATGTTTAACTCTCTGGCAGCATCGTTATATCGCTCCTGAAGCTCATCAACAGATACGCCGTACAAAGAAGCAAGGTTGTTGAAATCAACGTCTTTGTCGAAATTAATGCTCTGCTTATTAGCGGCGTTCTTCAGGAATGCCTCACCTGAAC
Organism: Enterobacter sp. BNK-18; assembly: GCF_047456135.1. Classification (NCBI taxonomy): domain Bacteria; kingdom Pseudomonadati; phylum Pseudomonadota; class Gammaproteobacteria; order Enterobacterales; family Enterobacteriaceae; genus Enterobacter; species Enterobacter sp. BNK-18. The sequence continues at coordinate 2,072,646 of NZ_CP179899.1, forward strand.
CACCCTCAACCTTCTCAAGGCTGACGCAGGCGTTATAGCCCGGCTCAAGGAAGCCAATGGCATCGTTAGAATAGTCACCAAGGATGAAGACGCGATCGGGATGAACGAACCGCTGATTTGTACCACCGTTTGGCAGACTCTCAACGTATTTCCATTGCTTTGGCTGCCCGTAGTCTGCCGAATTCTCGTCAGTTACCCACTGGCTTACAGTCAGAGAACCAGCCCATGCGATCGTTAACTTTTTGAGTGACTTCCCTCGAACAACTGGCTGGTCCCACTTTCTGGAGTCATTGATGTGCAGCAGGATTCCGCCATAACGTCCAACCAAGCGGCGGCGATCTGCTTCAGCAAAAGCGCGCCAGAGTCGCTTAGTAAAAACCTTTTTGGTTTTCTTCTCCCAGTCAGTTTCATCCCTGCTCTCGTCGGCATCGTCACCCTCGATAATCTCTGGGTTGGTCTGCCAACACTTGCCAACCAACTTCTCAACTGCGCCGTGAGCGATACCACCGCGGCGGTACAGGGCGTAAAGGTTTTCGTAGGTTACCTGCTCAGGGAAGCCATACTCACACCATGCGGAATGGCGCTTATTATCCAGGCCCATTGTTGGTGCCATCAGCCCCATACGGGCGCGGGCCATCCGCGCATCGTTCAACGCATGGTTGACGGCGAGAGTTAATTTGTCAGTCATGGTTTGTCCGTGGAAGGGGATTAGTTGAAAGGCCCACCGAGGGGCCTTAAAGTGGCATTACATGTTGGAGAATTTTCTCAGATCATTTGCATATTTTTTTGCAGAGATGATGGCTGATTTTACAGCTTCACTAACTGCATTTTCATACACCTTTTCATCACAGGATAATGGTAGTTGGAATGGGTGTAACCCTTCAGCCACTAATCCATCTTCGTAAGTGATAACGGTTTTAGCCAACAGATTAGCGTTAGTAGACGAACAGAATACGGTAATAATTTCGGTACTAGTTTGCATGTATTTACGAGACAAAGTTAAATTCCTGTCCAATTTTAAAGAAGGCACATTATAACTTCATTTTCGTTGCAAACGCTTTGGGATCATCATCCCGGCCATCTGTCCCTTCCGCTTGATATGACCGTCAAGACTGTAACGAATACCGTCCCAGCAGTGCTCAAAGCCGTCAGCCAGTTTCGGCAATACCTCGCCGGTGATGCGGTCCGTCCTGTACGACCACATGCGAGCCTCTCGCGCTACGTTCTTGCAGCGCGGGTGGATAATGATTTCGTCGAACCCACGAAGATGGGCGATCCCGTCCTCAACGCTACCCTGCCATTTCTCGGCAGCAGATATGTTGAAGCCCTGCCGCTTTAGATAACTGATTGTCTCTGGTCGTGCTGAGTCGGCCTTGATGGGCCAGTCACGCGCCCCCGGAATCGTGTCGTACAGCTCTGGCATGTGGTCGAGCTCTGTTTGCTGCCCGTATGCCTCGTATTCGATGTAAAGCCGGTTGTGCAGGATGAACGAGCGAACCAGCGTGTTAGGGTCTTTGGCGAAACCGAAGTCAGCACCAAAGAACAGGCGCTCTGCCTCTTTCCAAAGGTTTTCCGAGAACTCAGCGATCCGGTATTTTCCGGACAGCACCTGCTTATCTGAGTTTTCGAGGTAAGCACCTTCCCAAACCCATGCGTATGTAGCCGGGTCAAGACGGCGCTGATCGTTCTGTCGCTCACCTTCAAGCACGTCCGGGAACCACGGGTTATCCGTGTAATTCATCTCAACGGTGATACAGTCGTCTCCAGCCTCTTTGCGGAAACGCTTATCCGTGGCGCTACCATCGCGCTCCGGGTTCCACGTCACCCAAATCTCTGATCCTTCTTCACGAACGGTCGGGCTCAGCTTCTGCCAGGCTATTTCGCTGACTGATTCAGCCTCGTCCACCCAGCACAGCAGAATGCGCGCCTTCGATTTGATGCTGTCGAGGTTATGCCGCAGACCGCAGAACACGTAGTTAACGCTCTTGTCGATGGTGCGGATGTACTTCTCGCCGATGTCAAAGTTGGAAGCCAGCCAGGGGACAGACAGGATCGCCTGTTTCACCTCCTGCATGCTCGACTCTTCCAGCGAGTTCATGAACTCACGCGCGCAGAGGACTACACCGCTCTCACCGTTCATCATCGACTGATACGCCTTTACGGCAGTCATCAGAGCAAAGGTGCGCGTCTTGGCGCTGCCGCGCCCACCGTGAGAGCACCGATAACGCTTATTCACCGCAGTGAACAGTGGCGCAAGCTTCGCGGGGATCGGCAGTTGAACGGCGTTACTCATGCTTTCGGCTCAACGGGGAGTAACTGGATGATAGTCGGCTTCGGCGTCATTGTTCCGTCAGATGATTTGTGGTCGATTTCCTGACTAACTTTGTCGCCGTATTTCTTAGGGTTCATTCGGGCCAAGGCCCACTTGCGAGTGTCGATACGAAGGCGTGCTTTCGCTACTGCTGCTGCTTCTTCTTTGACGCCGTCAGCGATATCGAACATTTCATCGAAAATTGCATCAGCTCGGGTCTCAGTGGCTTTCGCGTATTGGTCGCGAAACTCTGCATGCTGCGCCAGCCAGCGGAACACTGTAGCCTTGTTAGGCATGCCGGGGCGCTCACAAACTTTGCGCAGACTTTCCCCATCGGCAAGCAGTGAACAGATGTCAGCAGCCACCTCTGGTAGATAATCAGAAGGGCGGCCAGTTTTTGCTTTGGTCGCCATATAATTCCTTAAAGGTTATGCGCGCACTCCCGATAATATGGTTTTAACAGGAGGAAAAGATGACACTCGAAGAATTCGCTAAGATGCTTATCAAGTCTGGTAAGTTTGAACTGAAAGTTGATGTTATATCAGCACATACCGGTGACCCAGTAAAAGACAAAGACTTGCCTTTGAATGTAATTTTCAAAGATAAAAATGGGCTTACAATTCATAGTGTAATGGTAGAGCAGTAATAGTGACGTCAGGGGATGCCGACTAAGCGCCCTCTGACGTTTCATTTTCCTCCACCGGAACAAAGTGGAACTGCTCCACACTATCAGGCCGGAAGTAACGCCACTCGCCAGTGTCTGTCGCCAGCGCCACGAATCCGTTTACGATTTCAGGCTGGCTGCGTTTCATCAGGCCGGTGAAAGTTTCTTTCGATGTGGTGGTGATTGTGATTTGGTAGATGTCGGACATTGAGAGCCTCTTTGCCTTGTCGCAGCGGTTGCCCTGCTTCTCAGAAGTGCTTAGCCACTTACGGCTTACCCGTCAGCAAGATGTGATCACCATCCTTGCGGGGTTACACAGATCATTATCGAAGCCCCTCAGTGAAGAGCTTCTGTAATGCCGCGATCAGCCAATAAGTAATTCCGGCTGCGTTACCTGCATGATGTGCTCATGCTCGAGCTCCAGAACGCGCTTCTCTTTCTTCCGCTCGTTCATCAACCGGCTACCGATCGTGCCTTTCAGCTTTGAGCGAGTTTCTTTGATGGCGTAGAGATGTTGCATTTCTTCACCCATGGCAAGGCGACGGCTAAGTTGCTCAGACATCCAGTTGAACGCTGAAATGTAGCTTTCTTTGATAGCTGCAGCAGCTTTCCCGGTGAACCCCATCACAACCATGATCCAGCCATCTTTCGTCAGGTTGTACATCGGGCGTACCTTACCCTGCTCATCGATATAATCAGCCGACGCAAAATTGCGTTGGCTAAACTCATTCGAGCAATCGGCTTTAACCTGCTCGATTTTCCTGAGCACATCGCCGTGACGCTTGCCGAAATACGTGGCAACTTTTCTGGATGTGGTAACGACCTCTCCGTTTTTTGCTTGCACCATTTCGCGGAAGTCGAAGGCCGGAATAACTGACGGATTATTCATAGCGTTTTCCTTACATGTGAGATGAACCTTTGCCGAATTGAAACGCCAGCCCACCGAAAGCTCGCCAGCACTAAACTGACGTCTCCAAAGGCTCATTTCACAGGTTAGGGTTCGGTGTGTTTTATTTGCATCGAACATACGATAACCAATCAGGATCTGGCAGTTATCGCAGGCACATGCTCTACCGATTCGGTCGGCAGTTCTTAGTGCGGGTTGTCACCGCAAAATAAAAAGCCTCACGGATGCGAGTCTTGAGTAAAACATTAAATTTCAATTAGATATAGCCAGCCTATTAATAGCTATGAGTACGTTTGAATAGGCATAAATAGACTTGACCACTCGGAAATATTTCTACTTTAGGCACTGATCTTTGATGTAGTCCTGCATGCCGCGAATCATCTTGTCAGCGGTTGCGATTCCGTCCCGGTGATCGAAATAATTCCGTCGAGCGTCTGGAGTAAGTTCGGGGGCTCCTGCATCATCCACGCCGGTGGCGGAGGTGGCTTTTGACACTCCATGGCAGGTTGCGGCGATGCGCAGCCGCTTACGGCCAGCAATGACATCGCTATGCAGACGCTCAATGGTTTCTTTCGCATCAGCCAGTTCTCCGGTGTATTTGGCATCCAGCGCAGCGACATCACGCTGGCGCACCTGCATATCTTTGATGGTGGCGGTCGCCAGGCTGAGCTGTTCATGGACTTTGTCGCGCTGGTCTTTGTAGGTGATGGCGTTGTCGCGGTAGTGGTTCACGAAGAACGCCAGCACGCCGATGAAAGCCACCACCAGCAACTGCAGCCAGTAACGTTTTACCAGCGCGCCAATCACGACAAGAACAGAGCGCGCTCCGCCTCACGCCGACGGGTCAGCCCATTCAGGACTTTTCCACCAGCTTTATTCCAGCGCAGGAACTCATCAGCAGCGCCAGCGTAATCCCCGGCGTTGAGTTTTCGCAGAAGGGTCGATGTCGACAAAGACCGGGCGCCGAGGTTATACGTGAAGGACACCAGAGCATCGAATTGCCCTTGAGTCAGACCGACTTTAACCAGGCGGGACACGTCACTTTCGTAGCTGACCAGTCCGGTTTTCAGCAGTCGCTCCGCAGTTTCCTGCTTAATCGTCATCCCTGCGCGGATAGGTTTACCGTCGACTGCCTGAGTCCAGCCATAGCCAATCGTCCACACTCCGACGCTGTCCTGGTACGCGGTGAGCTTGCAGCCTTCGAACTGCTTGATCAGGGCAATGCCTTTGTCACTGGTTTGCATTCTTCATCCCCGTCAGGCGTTCCCAGAAGTACGTCAGTGCCACGGATCCCATCGCTCCGCTAATTCCAGACGTAACCAGAATCATGTAAAGGCTCAGGCCGCTTTCAACGCTGATCAGGCCACCAATGAGGCCGGTAAATCCGGACACTGCAATTTGTGCCAGCGCGTTGATCCAGCTCCAGGTGGCTTTGTTCTGCTTAACGTCAATAAGGTATCGGACCAGGCCGCCCCAGCATGACAGAGCAAGGACAATAAGCCATGACACTCCGGCAATGCTTTCTTTATCTTGCATACGTTTAGCCATATCACCTCCGAAAAAACGGGGTGCTGTTTGTGTAGTGGGGAAAGGCCGTCAGACACGATAGCTACGTGGCATCTGGAATTGATTGTCTGCGGCCTGAATAAAAAACCCGGCGACAGGCCGGGAATATGAGGGTGTGGCAATGTCGGCTCTTCGGCCTAAGGGTCCCAGGTAGTGGGTTTGGTTCGCCTGGCTGGAATCGAATCAGCGTTAATCCAACTATGCGCTGGGAGCTTTACCACTTAGCTACAGGCAATAAAAAAGGCCGCCTGAGCGACCTGTCTAATCTGAATCTTTTTTCACAACCCAAGCCAGCGCAGAAAACCCTTAAAGCCTTCCGCTTGTCTTTTGTAATGTGAAACACATTCATCAATAACGTCGTGAGCTGTGACCGAGCGAAGTAGCTTATTACCCACTTCTTTGTGCACTTTATCGATGACATTGAAGATGCGGACACTAAAAGCATCATCTACCTTTTTCACTTCGTAACGATAGGTGATGTTGTTAGTGCCACCAACATAAAGTTGAAAGTCCTGCATGATATCTACCCGTTGATTTTGCCTTGCGATAATTCTACATAGCCGAAATTTAATTCATAGGCGATATCTCAACTGCAATGGCAGATTAGCACGAAAAAATAAAGCCCCGCACGATGGCGAGGCTCTTAATTCTTTGTCGACCTGCGAAGCTATGGCGACGATATCAGATTTATAAGAAATGTATGCTATTTAATTGACTTTTGCAACACCCTGCTGCGAAAAAGTAGCCTTTTGTTGTGATCGTGTTCTCACAGTGCAGAGAAGAGAATTGCCATCAAGTCGCTTAAAGATGGCGCACATGGCACGCCAGTAATCGGCGTAGTTATGGCACGAGTTATCAGGCTTAACGCCGGACAGAGCCGCCAGGTCCTGGTGCTGATACACATCCCTGCCCGCCAGTTCCGCTTTGACGTCCTGTGCCGCCAGCCAGATAAGCTTCTTCAGGCGCTCCATCGTCTTTCCGGCTACCTTCTTCGCGCCGAGCTGCTCCCGGAACTCAGCCCATGCCCACTGGGTGATCGCTACCTGATACTCGAATCGGATGTTCTCGCTGTAGTTCCACAGCAGCCAAGCTTTCTGATGGTCTTCCAGCGACAGGACGGCGCGGCGCCACGATGCAGTCACGAACTCAACCGGCCCAACCAGCGCGATGGATGAGCCTTTCCCGCGCGACTGGCTTCCGCTCATCGGTGGACCGTCCGGGTTGACCATGCGCTGCTTATCCTTGTCGAATACCTTCTTCCGTCCCCGGCTGCGCGCCGTAGCGGTGAATTGCGCATTCTCGGCGAAAGCTACCAACTGACCTTTGGTGGCACCACTCAGATCGGCAGTTGCCACAATGAGCTGCTGACGTACGTATTCCAGTTGCTGACTGTTCATTGTGCGGCTCCTGCAGGATGATAGATGCGAACGAAGTTACGGAGAATGCGGTAATCGACCAGCACGGAACCCGGGCGGCGGTAAATCCGGAGGCGCTGCCAGCGCGCTCGGAGTATCTCGATCGTTTCTGGCTTCATGCTGCCTCCTGCTGTTTCAGTGCTTTGAGCTTGGCGCGGTACTCATCGCGGATCCGAATGAAGTCTTCACGGCGGTAGTTGGTCATTTCGTGGGGGCCGTTGAGCCAGTCGACGTAATCCTGACCGTAGCGAGCAACCAAGCCAGCTTCGTATTGCTGGGCGACCGTCGCCTCTTTAGCGGTGTACTTGCCAGCTCCGGCATTGCAGGATTTACACTGCTTATGGGCGTTGCGTTCTTCAAAGCGAAGTTCAGGGTTTGCACCTACAGATTTGAAATGGCCACAGTCCCACTGGCCGCCGTGCAGATCGGGCGGGTTGGTCTCTCCGCAGCTGATGCATGGCAAATCAGCATCACGCGCGCGGATGAAGGCGTTAAATGCCTGCTGAGCCTGCGCCTTGTAGTAACCGGCGGGCCGCAGTTCTGCCAGTCGCTCCTTGCGACGTTTGCGCCCGGCTTTTTCGGCTTCCTTCTGCTCCTTGATACGCTTAGCCGCGGCTTTCACCTTCTCCTTTTCTCGCTCTTGCATAGCGAGGATTGCGCCGTGCTCCGGGCAGCACCAGCGGATCCGGATGTCGTGGAATTTCGGCACGAAGTATTCACCGCATACTTTGCACTTACGGCGGGATGGTTTACGCATGACTCCTCCGTGCCGCGAGACGCAGCCATTTCTGATCCACCAGGCGAGCGGTGTAGTCTTTCAGTGTTGGGATGTCGGACGGCTTAACCACGGCTTTACGCTGGCGGCGCGCCGGTACGCGGAAGATTTCGTTTGTGATGACGCGAGCGAGAGGATTACCCACGGGACGCCCTCCACTCTTGCGCCCAGGCGATGCGTTTGCTGGATGCTTCGGAGAACTTCACGCCGCGGTCTGTACCGAACCAGTAAATCGCCTCGATGACGTCGACCATATATCGCTTGCTGGATTTGGATGTGCGGACGCCGAAATAAACGCGACCGCCGTTAATTCCCGGCGCGGATTTCTGTTCCTGGTCTTGTGTCTGGTTTACCAGAACGGTGATGAGGTCCTTCCATTCCTCGCGGGTCAGCTTTTCGCCGTGCCAGACTACCTGGTCAGACAGGTCCTTCAGCAGTGGCCACATAAGACGGTTTTGCTTATCGGTGCGCGTCTCTTCCCGGGCCTCGACCACCATCGGCGCGCGAGGGTTAACTGGCAGGGTGCGAATGTACGCGATGAGGTTGTCTTTTACGGTGTCGTTGACGATGCAGTAGTGCTGCTTCATGCGGCCTCCTTAACGGAAACCGCAGAATGCAAGAAATCGCAGGTGCATTTCTGCATCTGTGACAAGGTGAGGAGTTCAGATTGTGGTCGCATTTAAGTCCCCTTAAATGCGCAGAAGTCACCGGAGTTGTTCAGGCTCCGATGACATGATTATGGCGGGTTGATTCCAGAAAATCAATTCAGTGGTGATGGCCTGAACTCGTTAATTGCCAACTCTAACGGTTCTGACTCCATCTTTTCTTGATGAGCTACTAAATACTTATCACCATGGTATTCATAAAGGGATAGAGAGTACTTCTCACCATCAATTTCTATAGCGCTTATCTCTGGAGGAACGCGCCCGGAATAAGACCGATAATCTACAAAACTGCCAAAGGGCCCTCGGAAAACTAAAAGATCAAAATCCATACTTATCCTTATTTTTTGTTAGCTTCTGTCATCTCAACATAGCGCGGATCGGAAGCTTTAGGCAATGCAACGCTCTGCTCGCGATAGTGCCGCACTCGGTCCATGAAATACTCGCGTAGATGCTCTGGTTGCTCACGCGCTACTTGCTCAGCGATAACCGGCATGTTCAGGCGTTCTTTGTACGCCACGCCAGATGCCGCCAGGTCAACATTAACCTTGTCTCGATCTTCTTGGCTTTTGGCTGCAATATTGTATTCGCTCATAGATAGTCACCGAGATAGTCTCCAAAAGCATTTATAAAGGACGAAACAACTATAAGTATCACCCCCCAAAAAATGTTGATTGAAACCTTTCTGCCCTCTTCAGTGGTTACTCTCGTCTTTCCTTCCTCATCAAGACAAGCAAAACCAAATGCCTCACTTTGAGATAGGTAAATCCCATCTGCAAAAAGAGGAGAGAGCGTTAGTAATGTACCAACCATTATTCCAATTGCCCCAAATCTTGGGAGGATGCTCCACTGAGAATAATGTTCGGAAAGGTATAAACCTAATGCCATGATTACTAGCCAAACTCCAATCATAAAAATGCGATTAGCTAGCCATTTTATGTATGGGTCAAAAGGATGTAAGTCATGTTTGCTTCTACGTTTGTTGCTCATAATCCCTCCGCATTGTGGAGGGATTATATCACTTGGTTTACTTTGGCGGCGCATCCTTCATTACGCGCTCCATGCGGCCGCCACATGCCAGGCGAACTTTCCGCGCGACACGCTCTATCTACATTGCTGGCTTGCCGACTAAATTGAAGAAAATCAGGTTAGGCGGCATTACGGTGATTACGAAACGGTTGAAGGTCACTGCTTCACCTCCTGCTGCGGTGCTGCTGGATACGCACTACCTTCCTGGCCTGGCTCGTTGCTTTTGGTACATGCATGCTTGTGGTCATTGGCGTGCGGGCAGCGCTTGTTGCCGCATTCAGGACAGACGACGAAGCGCATATCATCAATAGTCACAGGGCGGCAGGTTTGGCACCAGCATTTGGTTGACGTTTCCGCGTTTTCCCGAAAATGTTTGGTTGACGAATTTGAGATTTCCCGAAAATCAGGTTCGGCACCCTGAAGCATGGCGGCGAGGCGGGCAGTTCGAACCCATAACCACGGTGATAGGGAGTGCGCATCTTCAAAAGCATCCGATGCAGAAGAGATGTGCCTAATCCATTCTCTGGCGTTACCGAGATTACTTTCTCGATAATCTACAAGCATGCATTCAACCAGGCGCAGAAATTCCTTCAACTCATCAGGCACAGATAACGGCGCTGGCGGGGCGGTGTAGAGCGGAATGTAGCTTACTCCCAACAACTCTGTTAAATCTGCTCCCATGCGATCGCTCTCCATCTGAATGATTGGCGCCCATGCGCCTTCGTGGGTATTTTTCAGCGCGCTTTCACGCAACCATGCCACAGGCTCAGATTCGAACGATGCCAGCGCGATACGCGCCAGTTCGTGAACTTCCCACTGTTCAGCATTGGCCTGACAGTCGCTGCCCTCTGAATTGAACTCAAGGAGGTTTTCAATGCGTTCTCTGGTAATAATGCTCATGATGCCTCTCCTTTACCGGCTGCGGCGTTTTCCAGCTCATTGATGCGCTTGCGCAGGGCCGCTATCTCCATCTCAGCAGCGTCGGCGTAGTGGACATTGGAATGCTCTTTCAGATGCCCGCACGCCATCATGAAGCCACGATGGTGCTCGCGGTTAGCTCTGCCAATCTCTTCTTCGATACGTCGGTCTTTGGCTTCCAGCTCATCCAGCAGCGCCAGATAGTCAGAGTGTTTGACGTAGCCACCGTCAGCCCACTCCATCATGTCTACGCCATAGTTAGCGAAGCGCTGTACCTGGCGAGCCTGTTTGTCGATGTTGCTCATTGGGCGGCCTCCTGTGCACCAAGTTTTTCCCATATTTCAAGGCTGTTATCCGGCATCAGTGCTTCACGCACGCATGGCTTGTAGTAGTGATGGAAAGCGAACGTCAGTCCGAGCTTAGTTGCACTCTGGTTCTTCGAGCTCAGCAAGCCAAGCCCCATGCAGATAGTTGTTGCAGTCCGGCCAGAGTGATACCCGGCAGCACGCTTGAGAACGGTCTCAGCCAGAATAGTGCGGAAGTCTTCACGCCCGAAGTTGGTTCCTTCGAATGCTGCATTGACCACTTCATCGGTCAGATGTGAATCGTCAACAATGCTCATGACTGCACTCCTTTGCGAGGCTGGTCTGCAAATAACTTGAGGTACAGTGCTGCTGAGCGATAATGATCTGCTGCAATTGGCGCTTCTTTATCGTTTCGCTCAGCAATTTGGTTTAACTCTTCGATTGCACCGTCGACGACACTTGCCCGCAATTCAGCCAGGAAGGTAGCAGTGACTGGTGTTTCACTGTTGTGCAGGGCGTCGTTGATAATCATCGCAACAACTCCGGCCTGACCAGCATCCGTCACAGATACATGCTCCATGATTACGGCCATTGAGTGTTTCAAATCTGCATTCTCCGCAGCCATCTGCGCCAGCTTCATCTCCAGATTATCGATTGTGATATCAGTCTGGCGTCCGTAGCGCTCTGACTCGATTAGGCGCCGCTCAAGTGCTGCGTAATCTTCGTAATCGACCATATCGCCTTGAGCGCTCTCGACCACATCGCAGTGGCACGCATGCTCATCACAGGCCACACACTCATAACGTTTTACGCTCATACCCCTACCCTCCCCCAAACCATCAATACCCGCTTCATCGCCGGACTGTTCCGGCACTCCTGAAATATTCCGTTAGTGCAGCTGCGCGCGGTGCCATCCTGCTCTTCCGGCGTAGCGAGCCGATAAGTCACCGTTCGCCAGACCTTGCTCACGCGCACAATCTTCCGGGACCGCTCCAGATCGATAGCGTTCTTCGTGATGCAGTTGATGGTCATGCCGCACTCTTCGGACACATCCTTCGCTGTGAAGGTCCGGTGCGTTTCGAGATAACGCAGAATTGCCTGCTTGCCTTTCATCTCACACCATCCCGTTCGACTTGTTGCGGTTGTACTTCGCCTGAAGCAACTGGATCGGCGTAGGACCATGCTCGGCAGCCGGAGCTGCAATTGCCCGACGTACCGGAGGCACTGGTTTACCCTCGTTGACGCGCTTCTCCCACATGTCCAGCAGATCAACCGCCTCGCGTGCCAGCTCACCATGCGTTAACTGGCGCTCTGTGCTGCGGTGACGCAGTTCGACGCAGATGTGGTACATGACCGGCTGCGACCAAGGAAATTGCTCACTGGAGGTGAATTCGAACGAACGGTTACGCCAGTCCCAGTATTCGGCGATCACCTGGTCAATGGTGACGCCCAGCGCCCCGCCGCTCTGCTTGCACCAGGCGACGAACTGACCCGGGGAAGGCAGGAATGGGCGCTCCTGGCGGCGGGCAATGCGCATACCGGCATCGACCTGAGCCATTGAGTGGATCCCGTTCTCCTGAAACGCTAGCAGCCACTGACGGCGGAATTCGTTCAGGTCGTCCTGAGTGCGGAAGTTCGCCATGCTTGCCGGGAACGCGGCACGCAGTTCGTTGAACAGCTTGTTGAATACCTGAGCCACCTGCTCGACCGGCGCGCGCTCCTGGTACTGCTCTGGCAGGTTATGGGCCATACGGCTCATCTGCTCGCGGTCGTGGTTACGCATCTGCTCTGCAAGAGATTTCATCGCATCACCTCATAGGCCCAGTCAGTATTGTTGAAGTCCAGATCCGGCTTGCCAGGCTCTTCGCCTGTCTGTTGCTTGTTGCGTTTAATATCGAGTTGGGTCCACTTGTCACGCAGCGTTGCAGGACACAGCACATTTCCCTTCCAGAACTTGTCGTTACAGGCCCACTTGAACAAGGCAGCGATTTCGTAATGGGTGCGATCGTCACGCTCGCGCATCAGTCGGATGTCGTTAGCCCAGCCTGCGAAGTTTGGTTTTTTGGCAGATGGTGAAATGCTTTGCACCATAGTGAACAGCCATTCAGCGCAGCGTAGGTCTTCAGAGTTACCCCACTTCGTGCCGCTCTGGATTGCCGCTTCAGGTTTCAGGACAGGCGGTTTCTTTCCGGGCTTGTCAGAGGATTCGTCAGAATTCTCGGACGATAAGTTATTTATATTCTTGTTATTACCTTCTTGTTCATGATGTGCGGGGAATTGTGCGGCCTTATGTGCGGCATACCCCTCTGAACCAGCGCCGTTACTGGCTTCATCATGTGCGTCTGTATGTGCGGCTTTAAGTGCGGGTAAATCGTCCATTTTTTGAGCATATTCGACGTAATTTGTGATGGTGATCACCCTGCCTTTTCGCTTCTCTCCCTCGATGGAAATCATCCCTTCGCGGACGAAAACTGACAGCATTCTCTCCACTGCGTCGCGGCTTGTCGGGTTGCCCTGACGGTCACACAACTGAAGGCCAAGATCTGCAGCAGTGACGACCAGTTGACCGGGTTGCAGAGGCCATTGCTTGCCCTTGAAGAATGCCGTGTATGGCTGTCTGGCTGCGTCAATGAGCAGGTTCTCCCACAGCGCGCGCAGGAATACATCCTTAGCCCAGGACTTCTTCTTGATGCTCCGGTACAACGGGACGTAACCAGACTTCTGGTTCTCCATCCTGTTGCTCCTTGCGGCTGAGTGCGCCGCGAAATTTGCGTAAGCGACGTTAGACACAGTTAAACCTCCTGCGCCTGGCGTTTTGGATTAGCATTTGTCATAATGACCTCGCACTTGTTATCTGCATTTGCACCTGAAAGTCGGTTCTGTTCGCGCAGACCGGCTTTCGCCATTTCTGTAGTTCTCACATAACCCCCAGCATCGACGTGACCATCGTCATCAGCGGCCCTACCTGCTCCGGCATGAGGCGGAACAGTGAAGCTATACCCTCGCTTACCTCTTTCAACTTCTGATGCTCTGGCGCGTCCAGCAGCACGGCCTGTTTAGCTTCGGCACACTCTTTCATCGCAGAAGCGATCAGCGACATCGTGTCGTTCTGCGGCGCCAGGCGGTTGCGGTACTCCAGTGGCAACACGGACATGATTGCCGGTGTCAGCTGGCGCACGTTCTCGCGGTACTGCTCGGAGTCGAAGCGGTTATCCAGGAAGCGAAACAGCTTCTGGCGCGCCCGGCTGATGTCTTCCGGGAAGCTGATGGCGGTCCCGCCCTGCTCCCGGTATTCGTTGATGATCAGCGCCGACACGACGTCCTGATTGTCCAGCGCCGACGACCATGCCCGGACCGCATCGCGGATCTTTTCGTGGTCTGGCGCCGCCTTAGGTTGAGCGAGGTTTATCATCGCTCCCGGGTGTATTCCGGTATTGTGTTGATACGCAAGTGAATGCATTTGCTATTCCTGATGTTCCTGCTTCTTACTGTGAGGAAATTCGCGATACTCGACCGCCTGAACCTCGCCAGTAGGAAGCTTGTTGATGAAAATCTGACGGCCGACCCTGATCGCTTTGCTAATTGCCGTTTGGTGGACGCCAATGGCATCAGCTGCTTTTACCTGACCAACCTCGTCGACATATTCAGCGAGTGAAATTTTCATTTTTTTTACGTGACCCCTTACCGTTGATACAAAAACAATACCATAAGTATTAAAACATGCAATACCGGCGGTATTTTTAAATTAATAGCTCAGGTATTACTATCTGATAATGGAAAAGAAAAAAGAAATCACACCGAATCAGGCTGAGGACGCAAAGCGCCTTAAAGCCATCTATGAGGCGAAGAAAAAAGTACTCGGAGTTACCCAACAGTCTATTGCTGACGAGTTGGACATAACTCAGGGTGCGGTAGGCCATTACCTAAACGGCAGGAATCCACTCAACGTTCCAGTAGCATCTGTTTTTGCTCGCCTTCTTAAAGTTAGCGTTGAGGAATTCAGCCCGACTTTGGCTAAAGAGCTTTCCGAAATGGGGCTAGCCAGCTTTAATGAGCCATCAGTTCCGTATGTAGTTGGATATACACAAGGCAAACGCTATCCGGTGATTAGTAGCGTACAGGCGGGTTCATGGTGTGAGGCTTTAGAGCCATACTCGATTAAGGATGTTGATCAGTGGCTGGAATCAGATGCTCACATTCAGGGAGATGCTTTCTGGTTGCGTGTTGAAGGGGATTCAATGACTGCGCCCGCTGGTTTAAGCATACCAGAAGGCACGTTTGTGCTTTTCGATACCGGACGAGAACCAATTAATGGCAGCCTCGTTATCGCTAAACTATCTGATTCAAACGAAGCTACATTTAAGAAATTGATCATTGATGGAGGCCAAAAATACCTCAAGGGCCTTAACCCGCAGTGGCCCCTCGTTCCCATCAATGGTAATTGCAGAATTATCGGTGTTGCGATTGAGACGAAGCTAAAGCTCGTTTGATAAGTTTGTAAACAGGGGCGTTTTCGCGCCTCTATTTGCACTGACCGGCGACCCTGCCCACCATTGCCTTCGTTGAATCTATCCCTCCAAAACCAGATAGCGTTTTGCTCATCAATACCACACCATCAGGCTGTACAACCCAAGTCTCCATGGCGTGCTTTCCAGGTTCAGTGGTAAGCCCTACGACAACATTTTTACTCATAGCTCGATAAACCATGCCTCCACCATCAAGACCGTCATACAGTACTGTCGCATTATCGCCATCAATAACGATTGTGAATGTTCCAGAAAACGCGTCGTCAATCCGCGAATACCCTTCTCTCTCACTGTAGCTTGACCCTTTAAGATCTTTCACAGTCCAGCACGATGCGTTTGCAACCATCGGTAAAACTAACGCCGCAGCTATAAGTAACCTCATTTTCCCTCTCCTATAAAGTTCAAAACCCCATCAATACTAGCCGCTCTGCTCGCTTACAAAAATATTTCTTTCTTATTTTCATAAACATAATACCGCGCAATCAATTATTAATACCGCCAGTATTGATTTATATTAATACCGCTAGTATTGTTTAGGCATCGAGACAATCTAGCGTCTCGGTCAGTCGAACGGCGCGACAGTAAACCATGCGTCGGACGCCCGGCGGGCTCAGGGAGAGCGGCAATGGTGCGTAACACGATTCACCAGAGGTCATTTGCGAGTGGCCTGCGGTGAATAAACAAAGGGGTGAGAGTATGGAAAACCGGACAATGAATTGAGAAATGTAGTTCAGGAACTAGCAGATGAAGAAGGCATCAGTTTAGCCGATGCCACAGATATTTCGATAAAGACGCTTCAATACGAAATTCAGAGCAGAAAGTCGTTTAATGAGTGGCCTGCCATATATGGAGGCGCATCAAGCCTTCTGTAGAGCCCACGCCCATTGAACAGCTTCTGTAACAAGAACCTGTGGATCAAAGTTATAAGTCTTTGCAATGCGCAGGACTTCATCTCGAACCTGGTAGACGTCAATGCTTTTGGTTGTAACGTATTCGGCGTCAGGCAGCTTGAAAACCACGCCATCGTCGCTGGTTACTTCTCGTGTGTATCCTGATGCCTGCATGCTTTCATGAAGCTTTTCATAAGTGTCCCATTCAGCTCCGCGCAAAACCACACGAACAGTATAGATTGCCATAAACATTTCCTTATTTTGACTGTGGAAACAGCAGTCTACGACATTCCTTCGACTGTGGAAAGTGAAGGAAATCACGCGCCGGGCGTGACTAAACACCCCGGCACTCATTCAAGTTGAGGCTGCCTGAAGGCGGCCTTTTTATTACCTCATACCTCAGTCGCTTCACAGAGGCGGCTTAGTTATGACAACCGGCGGCCATCCACCGCCCATTGAAACACTGAATAAATGCGTTGAAGTCTTGTATAAACCGTTCCGTTCGCCGCGATAAGGCCAAGAGGAAATAATGGTAAACCAGCAGCAGATCAGAGAGGCCCAACGGCTCGCGTCGTTCGCGGTACTCCATCGCAATGCTCCGGCGTGGGAAGAAGCAAAGCGCCTTTACGCCGTCGCCATCGGGAGGACTCTTCACTGATGGGAACCTTATTCGCATTAGTCCTGACCGTGGCAATGACCAACGGTGATTATCAGGATGTCATTCTCGGCGTTTACGACAGCCAGCAAGAATGCAGCCAGGCGGCTACAGAGCAGAAAGTGTCAGCTGAGTGCTGGCCGGTAGAAAGCATTCTCCGCAACGGCGAGTTCCCGGCGAAATCCATCGCGCAGCAGTAACCACCCTATTCAACTGATCGGCCTGGCATTACGCGGGCGGCATCTGCACATCCAAATTTCAGGAGAAACCATGAGCGAAGTAACGGACTTAACTGTCATCGAAATCAAGCCGGAACAAGCGCCAGTGCTTTACGTAGCTGGCGGCCTTGATGCTTACCTTGAGCAAATCCGCCAGGCAGTAAACGAAGTGCCAGACCTGTCCACGAAGAAAGGTCGTGACCGTGTCGCCTCTCTGGCTGCGCAGGTATCCCGCAGCAAGACAGCAATCGAAAAGCCGGGGCGTGAGTACCTGAAACGCCTGAAAGAGGCTGTGCGCCCGGCTGAGGCCGAAATTAAGCGATTCGTTGATGCATGCGACGAGCTACGCGATGCCACCCGCCGCCCACTCACCGAATGGGAAGCCGAGCAGGAACGCATTAAGGCTGAAGAAGCCATGAACGCGATGCACGCCGAAGCTCTGGAAATGAACATCAAGTTCGATCAGGAACTGGCTGCCAAGATCGAAGCAGACCATGAAATGGCCCTGCTGATGAACAAGGATATTGACCGCGACCGCGAAGAACAGCGCCGCCAAGCGGAACATGCTCAGCGTGAGCACGAAGAGCGATTGAAGCAAGAAGCTGCAGACAAGGCCAAGCGCGAAGCCGAAGAGAGGCATAAAGCGGAATTGAATGCTGCAGCGCGCCGTGAAGCGGAAGAGAAAGCCCGCGCTGATGCGGCCGAGCGTAAGCGCAAAGAAGATGCTGACCGTGCAGAACGTGAGAAGCAAGAAGCTATCGCAGAAGAAAAACGCAAAGCGCAGGAAGAGGCAGATCGCATCAAGCGTGAAGCTGAAGCGAAAGAAAAAGCCCGTCTGGCTGAAGAGCAGCGCAAGGCCGACGGACAGGCAAAGCGTGAAGCTGACGTGAAGCATCGCAAGATGGTCGGAACCAATATCGTTAACGCACTAACCAGCCACACCAGCATTACGCGTGAACAGGCTATTGAGGTGCTGACAGCCATCAAGGATGAGCTCATTCCAAGAACAAAAATTAACTACTGAGGTGACTCATGAATATCACATGCGAGTGCGTGGACATGCGCACATCCGTCGGCCCCCACAACACCATCAAAGTTGAGATGGAAGGCGTTGTGCTGGCCGGTACCGTAAAAACCCGTGACGTCCTACCCCAACTCGACGGCGCAGAAGTCATCGAGTGGCTGGCTGAGAAGGGTTACGTCATCACTCATCAGGAGCGTGCAGCATGACGGCAGCAGAGCGGTGGGATGAAGAGTCGTTCCTGCGCCTTATGCGCGACGTGTTACCAGATCAGCCAGAGGGCGAAGACGAGCCGGTTAACCTGGCCGCCGAAAGGCAGAACCCGGTCATAAGTTGGGATGAATTTGCGGGGAATTACACATGACAGAAAAAAAAGTATACGCAGCTATTAGCGGAGTCGCTTCGGCTCTTGCTGAAAAGGGTATCAGCAAAGAAAGGAAGCAAGGGAGTCAGGTCAATTACGCGTTTCGTGGCATCGACGACATTTACAACGCGCTGGCCCCGGAACTGGTAAAGAACAAGCTCCTGATACTACCGCGCTACACCGAGCGCACCAGCGTCGAGCGAACCAGCAAAAATGGCGGCGCGCTGTTCTACATCACGGTTCGTGGTGACTTCGATTTCGTCAGCACCGAGGACGGCAGCATCCACACTGTCACCACCTATGGTGAAGCGATGGATAGTGGCGACAAAGCCACAAACAAAGCCATGTCGATAGCATACAAATACGCGGCGTTTCAGGCGTTCTGCATACCAACTGAAGAGACAGCACTCGATGCTGATGCTGAGGTGCATCAGGTAGCGCCCCAAGACGCTGAGGCTGCACTGAGAGAGTTTGGCGACAAAGCACAGCTAGCTCAGTCAGTAGAGGAATTGCAGGGAGCATACAAAGAGGTATGGCCTAAGTTAGGCGGCGTTAAATCATACGAAGAACGCGCAGCAGAGACGTACAAAACGCGCGGTCGAGAACTTCACAAACAGGCGGCTTAAATGGCAATTAACACGATCACAGTTTCAGGAAATGTCGGTAGAGACGCGGTACTGCGCGTCACGCCAAACGGGAAACACATCGCCTCGTTTTCACTCCCGGCAAAATCTGGGTTTGGCGAGAATGAGAAGACATCATGGCTGAATTGCAAGATGTTCGGGGTAATGGCCGAGAAGCTCTCTGGCGCGATTGTTAAGGGAGCAAAGGTTGCTGTTACTGGCGAGTTTGTAATTGAGGAGTGGACTAAGCAGGACGGTTCTCAGGTACAGACACCGACCATCCTGGTACGGGATATCGATCTCCCACCACGCGGCACGCAAGGGAATGATAATCACCGTCAACAGGCATCATCGCAGCCACAACGCCAGCAACATCAACGCTCATCGGCCACACAACAGCAACAAAGCGAACCACCGATGGACTTCGACGACGATATACCCTTTTGAAGCATCTCCCGGCCAGGAGAAACCAATGAACAAATTTACCCCCGAGTATCGAAAATATCTTCTCCGGCCAATCCCTGACCGGAAGCTTTCACCCTCTGAGCGAGCCGATCGCAAAGAGCTTTACCAAATCATCCAGCAAGAAAGAGCCAACGACGATTCACCCCCTTCCCCATCCAACTACACGCCAGCTGACCCATACCTAAACGACAATCGCAAAGGCCTCGGTGGCGCTTCAAGGGGTGACTAATGACTCACGCTCACGACGACATCAGGGTTTGCACACTGTGCCTTCCATTCATTGGTAACGGCTGGCTAATGCCATGGGGTGAAGTGGTCACCAATCCATTAAAGGCGCAGCGGCTCGCTGAGGAATATCGGGAAAGACAGGAGGCGGCATGACCTATCAACTTCACGTCGGGCGCTGTGAAGACGTCCTGAAAACGCTCCCGGATAACTCCGTTGACGCCATCGTGACGGATCCTCCGTACGGGCTGAGCTTCATGAACCACAAGTGGGATTACGACGTTCCCACCGTTGAGCAGTGGCAGGAATGCCTGCGCGTTCTCAAGCCTGGCGGACACCTGCTGGCGTTCGGCGGATCACGTACCTATCACCGCCTTGTGGTTAATGCAGAGGATGCCGGTTTCGAAATCCGCGACCAAATCCTCTGGATTTACGGCAGCGGCTTCCCAAAATCGCATAACCTTGACGGTGATTTTGATGGCTGGGGTACCGCATTGAAACCAGCCCATGAGCCAATCGTCATGGCGCGCAAACCTTTCAAAAAAACGGTGTCGGCGAATATGGCCGAGCATGGTACCGGTGCAATCAATATTGATGCCTGCCGCATCCCTACCGACGAGGCGCTAAATGGCGGTGCTGGCGGCCTGCTTTCACACCAGCGTGACGGTACCGAACCTGTTGCTGCTTACGAGCAGGCACCAGAGGGGCGCTGGCCGGCAAACATCATTCACGACGGAAGTGATGTTGTCGTGTCAGCGTTCCCGGATGCCAAAGGCCAGCAAGGAGCGCTTACCGGCAATGAGCCAAGCTCTAAAATGGGTGCGGCGAATTGCTACGGGCAAATGGACCGTCGGCACGAGTCAATTCCACGTATCGATAGCAGCAAGAGCGCTGCCCGCTTCTTCTACTGCGCCAAGGTAAAGCCGAAAGAGCGCGATGAAGGCCTCGAGAGATTTATCGCGACGTCAGCCAGCGACATGACCGGCGGACGCAAAGAAGGAAGCGTCGGCATCAATGATCCGCGCGCCGGTGCCGGGCGTACCAGTGGCGCGAAGAACAACCACTCTACCGTTAAGCCGATCGCTCTGATGAGTTATCTCTGCAGGCTGATTACTCCGCCTGGCGGTACCGTGCTTGACCCGTGGATGGGGAGCGGGAGCACTGGCCGGGCAGCTATCGAGGAAGGTTTCAACTTCATCGGCATCGACCTGAACCCGGATTACGTAACCATTGCTTCTGCGCGAATTGCTCACTCCTTCAAAAAGAAGACGGAGGCCGCATGACGCCAGAAACAAACAACGCAATCCGCGCCGCCTGCCGCCGCTGCACCGAGGAAATCCAGCAGGCCATGCGCAAGAAGCCAAAGCCTAACTGGAACGAAACGGTGCCTCCCATCATCAACAAGCATCACAAGAAAATTGAAGCTCTGGGAGTTAGCCTCCTGGAGTTCGTCGTATACACAGGGCGGCTTAATCGCCGCTTCGGAGTGGAATCGTGAGTTATTCAACAGTTATAAAAGTTTGGCCTGGAGAGAAGTCTGAAGAAGATGAAGAGCTCCGCAATGGCTGGGGAAGTGGCCCTGTCATCTGGAACGACATGGCAATGAAATATCTTGGTCTACCGGCCCATCAGTACATGATGAAAATAGATAGCCTTTGGCCCTTGGCTAACCGCCTTGATATCCCCTATCACCATCGCGCTGTCCTCGCTATGACATACGACCGCATGTTTGTGAAGCGGGAGCATTACGCGTTGGCAGCAGATTGCATCCGCAAATACCTAACTGACTTCCCGGCTGATGATAGATATGTAAACCACTGGCCCCGCATTGCTGAAATTTTTGAAAGCTCACCTGAGTGCCCGGCTATTGGTTTATGGCTCACTTCGGTATGTGAAAACCCATTTCTTGGCGGGTGGGATGAAGAAACCGAAGATTACAAACAGCCTGATTGGTCTCGTTACTGGAGCCTTTTTGATGACCTTGACGCAAACGAAAGTGGTACCGCATGAAGGAACTAATCACCAGGTCGCTATCGCGGCCTTTTTTATTGCTGGCGTTCACATTCAACCGAATTAACCGACAGTTCCGGGAGCATTGATTATGAGCATGGAAAAATTCATTAAGCCTTTTCCTCTGTCAGATATAAAAACTCCGCGAAATGGCGCTGAAATCTTGCTGGACAACTACTGGCTTACGAAAGATGGGATGTACTTTAAATCAAAGCGCAGTGGCACTCACCAGTGCAACCGAGATAAGCGCGTAGTCGATACAGTTTATGCCGACCTCCTGTCATCTGGATATGAATGCACTTACATCCCTATCGCATATATCAAGAGAGATTCTCATGACCGCTGAAATCATCGACCAAGCCAACGAGCTTACACAGCAGCGCATCGACATGGCTATTGCCGCTCACCGCATCAACCGCAACGCCGTATCAGCTGAGCATTGCGCTGAATGCGGCGAGGATATCCCGGCTCCGCGGCGCGCTGCTGTTCCCGGCTGCCAGACGTGCGCGGAGTGCCAGGGTGTTATCGAATTGAGGAAGAAGCAGCGAGGTGCGTGATGTTTGCACTCATTCAACGGGGTCAGATTTACGCTGACCAGCACGGTTGGCCCGTCATCATCCACAGCTGCACATCTCAGATAGTCCGCTACTGGCGACAGGGCCGGATCAACACCGCTTCAATCGACCGCTTTAATAACGATTTCGAACACCTCGATCACCGTGAGGCGGCACATATACGCGCCGAACTTGAGACTAGCGAGCACATTAAATCGCTGCGCGCCCAGCGTGCGGCATGAGGAGAGAGCATGAAAGTACTGATAGTTTTTGAAAATATTCCCGAAACTACTGACCTTTTTATCGTTGAAGCAAACGAAGAAGATTTGAAGGACTTGCGGCTATCGCATGGAAATTACATTAATTCGGTGGATAACGAGGACATTGAGAATGCAATCTCACGCGTAAACCTTCGACTCGGATCGCCTAATAACTATTCAGCGGAAGCGGCGACTGAGTGCGGTCTTGCTCATGAAGAAGTGGGTAAGTGGGATGGTTCAGCTGTAGATACTGGCGAACCAATCCTTGTTTATGAGGGCCGCATCGAAATGGTTGTGGTGACCGGATTCATCATGTGACGCAACTGATAGCCAGTTATGAGCTGGCTATTGGGTGCGAAAGCACTGCTCCGTTATCCCTTTTGCCCGGCTCCGCGCCGGGCTTCTTTTTGGGAGTTCACCATGCAATCAAACCCCGTACTTAAGTTTATCGGCGCGCTTATCGCACTGGGCGCTCTCATCTCATTTTTTCACGAACCGGAAGGTGTGCAATGGCTGCTTTTAATGTGGGCGCAATAGTCCAGAAGAAGACCGGCGGACTGACTGGGATAGTCGAAAGCCTGCTGGAACCGGAAAACGATAAGGCGCGGGTTTATGTTGCATGGGATGGCGGCACTTACCAGATCCACTACGAATACGAACTGCGCGCGGCCACTCCAGACCAGCCGCAGTTTTATAAAACGATGTCATAGGAGCGATCATGAGCGAAATCATTCAAATCGTGCCCAGCGAGTGGGTGACAGAAGACCTGCTTGTGAAAATGACAGGGCTTCGCCCGGGAACGATAGCGCGGGCCCGCAAGAAAAGTTGGCTGTGTGGAAGGGAGTACGTCCACATGTCGCCTGACAGCATCCCAAAGGAAAACAGCGAGTGCTTGTATAACCACAAAGCCATCGATCAGTGGGTTGAAAGCCTCAAAAAGAAACAGCCAGGTGCGCGTCAATGAGGATCCGTTTATGCTTAGCGGGCTCTTGGACGTCAGGAGGGAATAATGGCTAAGTCAGCATACCCAACAGGCGTGGAGAACCACGGCGGAACGCTCCGCATATGGTTCATCTATAAAGGAAGCCGTGTACGCGAAAGCCTCGGCGTGCCAGATACACCCAAAAACAGAAAAGTAGCTGGCGAGTTACGTGCGTCGGTGTGCTTCGCTATAAAGACAGGCAACTTCAACTATGCCGCACAGTTCCCTGACTCGCCGAACTTGAGAAGGTTTGGGGTGGAGAGCAAGGAGATCACCGTGCTCGAACTGGCGAACAAGTGGCTTGAACTGAAGCGTATGGAGATCAGCACCAACGCGATGGCACGCTATACATCTATAACGCGCAATATGGTGCCGAGGATCGGCGGTGACAGGCTTGTATCTGCAGTAACACAGGAAGATTTGCTGTTTATCAGAAAGGAACTGCTGACCGGGTATCAGACGTTGAAAGCTGGACACAAAACACCGGTTAAGGGCCGCACAGTCAGAACGGTCAACAATTACATGAAGACCATGGCTGGCATGTTCAAGTTCGCTGCTGAAAGTGGTTATGTGAAGGTTAGCCCGTTCACCGGGATCGCCCTTCTCAAGCGTTCTCGTTGCGAGCCTGATCCGCTCACCCGCGACGAGTTTGTCAGGCTGATTAACGCCTGCAGTCACCAGCAGCTGAAAAATATGTGGTCGCTGGCTGTGTACACCGGCGTGCGCCACGGTGAACTGGTGTCGCTGGCCTGGGAAGATATCGACCTGAAAGCAGGAACGATGATGATCCGCCGAAACCACACGTTGACGAAGGAGTTTACCCTTCCGAAAACCGAGGCCGGGACAAACCGCATCATCAACCTTATTCAGCCAGCTATTGACGTGCTGAAGAACCAGGCCGAACTAACACGCCTGGGTAAGCAGTATCAGTTAGAGGTGAAACTGCGTGAGTTTGGTCGCACAGAAGTGCATCCGTGCACATTCGTGTTTAACCCACAAAAAGGATTGCGCAATGGCCGTGCTGGGCATCATTACGCGGTGGGGTCGATCAACCAGTCGTGGGAGGCAGCAATGCGACGCGCCGGGATTCGCTATCGCAGAGCATACCAGTCCCGACACACGTATGCATGCTGGTCGTTGGCCGCCGGTGCTAACCCGAACTTCATCGCGAAGCAAATGGGCCACACCGACGCACAAATGGTCTACCGGGTGTACGGATCCTGGATGGCTGAAAATAACCAGGACCAGGTACTCATCCTCAACCAGAAATTGAGTGAGTTTGCCCCATCCATGCCCCACGCAGTGGGATCGGATGATTATTAATTATAAATATCATTAGGTTAAACAACCTAAACCTGCATGCCCATCACTTCCTGATAAGCAGACACAAGCTTGTTACGCACCTGAATCCCCATCTGCAGGGAAACCGAGGCTTTTTGCAAATCGGTCATCACATCATTCAGTGCCACGCCCGGCTCGCCGAGGGTGAACTTCTCCGCCTGAGTACGAGCGGCGGTCTGGGTATCGCTGATACGGTCAAGCGCGGCATGCAGTTGTCCTGCAAAACTGATGCTCGGTTGTTCTGCCACATTCTGATTACGGGCCGTCATCGCCGTTGCCTGCAACTGACTGATCACCCCTTCAATACCCTGTATAGCCATGACTCTCCCCTGAATGGTTTTTTACGGGGTCAAGACTAACAGCTTGTCAATAAGATAATGGCGGTAAATAGCGTGAAAAAACCAGGTTATTTGACGCATAGAAAATCCTGAATCATCAAATAATGGCAGGGCCATCAATATGGAACTTTTGTCGTGTTTGCCGACCCGGGAGTCAGTTTTGTTTCTCTACACGAATAACGTAAACCACCAGGATTTAAGAGGTGCGCAATGAGTGCAACAGCATCGACAGCGCCACAAAATAAATCACTCGAGTGGATGAACCGCCTTCGCGCGAATCCTAAAATCCCGTTGATCGTGGCAGGCGCTGCCGCAATTGCGATCCTTGTAGCGATGGTCTTGTGGGCGAAAAGCCCTGATTACCGCACGCTTTACAGTAACCTTTCCGATCAGGATGGCGGTGCCATCGTCACCCAGCTTACCCAGATGAACATCCCTTATCGCTTTGCGGATAACGGCGGTGCGCTGGAGGTACCGGCTGATAAGGTGCACGAACTTCGTCTGCGCCTGGCGCAACAGGGACTGCCAAAGGGCGGTGCGGTAGGTTTTGAACTGTTGGATCAGGAAAAATTCGGTATCAGTCAGTTCAGCGAGCAGGTGAACTACCAGCGTGCGCTGGAAGGTGAGCTGGCCCGTACGATTGAAACATTGGGTCCGGTGAAGAGTGCACGTGTGCACCTGGCCATGCCTAAACCCTCCCTGTTTGTCCGCGAGCAGAAATCCCCGTCGGCCTCCGTCACCGTTAACCTCCAGCCTGGCCGTGCAATGGATGAAGGACAAATCAGCGCGGTGACCCATCTGGTCTCCAGCGCCGTTGCCGGTCTCCCGCCGGGTAACGTGACGCTGGTTGATCAAAGTGGTCATCTGCTGACCCAGTCCAATACCGCAGGCCGCGATCTGAATGACGCGCAGTTGAAATATGCCGCGGATGTGGAAGGTCGCGTGCAGCGCCGCATCGAAGCCATCCTTGGCCCGGTCGTCGGTAACAGCAACGTGCATGCGCAGGTTACCGCGCAGATTGACTTCTCTAATAAAGAACAGACCGAAGAGCAATACAGCCCGAATGGCAACCCGGCTCAGGCGGTAATGCGCTCTCGTCAGGTCAATGAAAACGAACAGGTTGGCGGCGCATACCCAGGCGGTGTGCCAGGCGCATTGTCTAACCAGCCAGCACCGGCTAACGCGGCACCAATCTCAACGCCACCGGCTAATCAGCAGAACGGTCAGCAAACGAATCAGCAGACCACATCAACAGCCAGCACCGCCGGTCCGCGTACCAGCAGTCGTAACGAAACCACCAACTACGAAGTGGACCGTACTATCCGCCACACCAAACTGAACGTGGGCGATGTACAGCGTCTGTCGGTTGCGGTGGTGGTGAACTACAAAACGCTGGCGGATGGCAAACCGTTGCCGTTGACCGCCGAGCAGATGAAACAGATTGAAGACCTGACCCGTGAAGCGATGGGTTACTCCGAGAAGCGCGGCGACACGCTCAACGTGGTGAACTCACCGTTCAACTCGGTTGAAGAGTCAGGTGGCGAACTGCCGTTCTGGCAACAGCAGGCGTTTATCGATCAGCTGCTGTCCGCAGGTCGCTGGCTGCTGGTTCTGATTGTCGCGTGGCTGCTGTGGCGTAAGGGCATTCGTCCTCAGCTCCAGCGTCGTGCTGAAGCTGAAAAAGCGGCGCGCGAACAGGTCAGTACCCGCCAGGAAGTGGAAGATGCGGTTGAAGTTCGCCTCAGCAAAGACGAACAGATGCAGCAACGCCGTGCTAACCAGCGTATGGGCGCCGAGGTCATGAGCCAGCGCATTCGCGAAATGTCAGATAACGATCCGCGCGTCGTGGCGCTGGTCATCCGCCAGTGGATGGGTAACGAACATGAGTAACACGCTTTCAGGCACCGATAAAAGCGTCATCCTGCTGATGACCATTGGCGAAGACCGTGCGGCCGAGGTGTTCAAACACCTCTCCCAGCGCGAAGTACAGATTCTCAGTGCGGCTATGGCAAACGTACGCCAGATCTCTAACAAACAACTGACGGAAGTGCTGTCTGAATTTGAGCAGGAAGCCGAACAGTTTGCTGCGCTCAACGTCAACGCCAACGACTATCTGCGCTCCGTGCTGGTCAAGGCGCTGGGCGAAGAGCGTGCTGCCAGCCTGCTGGAAGACATTCTGGAAACGCGCGATACCGCCAGCGGTATTGAGACGCTCAACTTTATGGAGCCGCAGAGTGCCGCCGACCTTATCCGCGACGAGCACCCGCAGATTATCGCCACCATTCTTGTCCACCTCAAACGTGGCCAGGCGGCCGATATTCTGGCGTTGTTCGAAGAGCGCCTGCGTCACGATGTGATGCTGCGTATCGCGACCTTCGGTGGTGTCCAGCCAGCCGCGCTGGCGGAGCTGACCGAAGTGCTGAACAACCTGCTCGATGGCCAGAACCTCAAGCGCAGCAAAATGGGCGGCGTGAGAACGGCGGCAGAGATCATCAACCTGATGAAAACGCAGCAGGAAGAAGCGGTCATTACCGCCGTTCGCGAATTCGACGGCGAGCTGGCACAGAAAATTATCGACGAGATGTTCCTGTTCGAAAACCTGGTCGAAGTGGACGATCGCAGCATCCAGCGCCTGCTCCAGGAAGTGGATTCCGAGTCGCTGCTTATCGCCCTCAAAGGTGCCGAGCAGCCGCTGCGCGAGAAGTTCCTGCGCAACATGTCTCAGCGTGCGGCAGATATCCTGCGCGACGACCTTGCCAACCGTGGCCCGGTCCGTCTGTCTCAGGTGGAAAACGAACAGAAAGCCATCCTGCTTATCGTTCGTCGTCTGGCGGAAACCGGCGAGATGGTGATTGGCAGCGGAGACGACACCTATGTCTAATGAACTGCCGTGGAAGCGCTGGACGCCCGACGATCTGGCGCCTCCCCTGTCAGAGTTCACACCCGCCGTGCTGTCGCCCGAAGAGGGCGACCCGGATGTCGAGCAGCCTGAGCTGAGCGAAGAAGAGCAGCGCGCGCAGATGCTGGCCCAGTTGCAGATGCAGGCCCATGAGCAGGGCTACACGGCTGGCCTGAACGAAGGACGCCAGAAAGGCCACGATCAGGGGTATCAGGAAGGTCTGGCCAAAGGGTTAGAACACGGCATTGAACAGGCGCGCCAGCAACAGGCTCCGCTTCACGCCCGTATGCAGCAGCTGGTCAGCGAGTTTCAGCACACGCTGGATGCGCTGGACAGCGTCATTGCCTCAAGGCTGATGCAGATGGCGCTGGAAGCCGCCCGTCAGGTGATCGGCCACGCGCCGGCGGTGGACAACACCGCGCTGATTAAACAAATTCAGGGCCTGCTTCAGCAGGAGCCGCTGTTCAGTGGGAAACCGCAGCTGCGCGTGCATCCGGACGACCTCCAGCGCGTGGAAGAGAGTCTGGGCGCGACGCTGAGCCTGCACGGCTGGCGTCTGCGCGGCGACCCGTCGCTGCATCACGGAGGCTGCAAGGTCTCTGCCGATGAAGGTGACCTGGATGCCAGCGTTGCGACCCGCTGGCAGGAACTGTGCCGCCTGGCAGCACCGGGAGTCGTCTGATGACTGCACGCCTCACCCGCTGGCTCAACACGCTCGATAATTTTGAAGCGAAGATGACGCAGCTGCCGTCCGTTCGCCGTTACGGACGACTCACGCGTGCCACCGGCCTGGTGCTGGAAGCTACTGGCCTGCAGCTTCCGCTGGGAGCTACCTGCGTGATTGAGCGTCAGGATGGACAAGAGACGCGTGAAGTTGAGAGCGAAGTCGTCGGTTTTAACGGCCAACGCCTGTTCCTGATGCCCCTTGAAGAAGTTGAAGGCATTCTGCCCGGTGCGCGCGTGTATGCGAAAAACATCAGCGGCGATGGACTGCAAAGCGGGAAACAGCTCCCGCTTGGCCCTGCCCTGCTTGGCCGCGTACTGGACGGAAGCGGTAAACCGCTGGACGGTCTGCCCTCGCCGGACACCACCGAAACCGGCGCGCTGATCACCCAGCCGTTTAACCCCCTTCAGCGTACCGCCATCGAACATGTCCTCGACACCGGCGTACGCCCGATTAACGCCCTGCTGACCGTAGGCCGCGGGCAGCGTATGGGCCTGTTTGCCGGCTCAGGAGTGGGCAAATCCGTCCTGCTTGGCATGATGGCACGCTACACCCAGGCCGATGTCATCGTCGTGGGTCTGATCGGTGAACGTGGTCGCGAAGTAAAAGACTTTATTGAAAACATTCTCGGTGCAGAAGGCCGTGCCCGCTCGGTGGTCATCGCCGCACCGGCGGATGTCTCACCGTTACTGCGTATGCAGGGTGCTGCGTATGCCACCCGTATCGCGGAAGATTTCCGTGACCGCGGCCAGCACGTGCTGCTGATTATGGACTCCCTGACCCGCTATGCGATGGCGCAGCGTGAAATCGCTCTCGCCATCGGAGAACCTCCGGCGACCAAAGGTTATCCGCCTTCGGTCTTTGCCAAGCTCCCGGCGCTGGTCGAACGTGCAGGAAACGGCATCAGCGGCGGCGGCTCAATCACCGCTTTTTATACGGTTCTGACCGAAGGCGATGACCAGCAGGACCCGATTGCCGACTCCGCGCGTGCGATCCTCGACGGTCATATTGTGTTATCGCGCCGTCTGGCCGAAGCCGGCCACTACCCGGCAATTGATATCGAAGCATCAATCAGCCGTGCAATGACGGCATTGATCACAGAGAAGCACTACGCCCGCGTGCGTAACTTCAAACAACTCCTCTCCAGCTTCCAGCGCAACCGCGATCTGGTGAGCGTGGGGGCGTATGCCAAAGGCAGCGACCCGATGCTCGACAAAGCGATTAGCCTGTGGCCGCAGCTGGAGGCGTTTTTGCAACAAGGTATTTTTGAACGCGCCGACTGGGAAGACTCACTCCAGGCACTGGATCTGATTTTCCCGCAGGTGTAACACAGGTGGAGGGCGAAGGTCATGGCGCAAAACAGCGCGTTATCAACGCTGAAAGATCTGGCTGAGAAAGAAGTTGATGATGCCGCATTGCAGCTTGGCGCAATGCGACGCGGGTGCCAGCAGGCTGAAGAGCAGTTGAAGATGTTAATCGACTATCAGCATGAATATCGCACCAACCTCAATACCGATATGACACAAGGCATTGGAAGCCAGCGCTGGATTAACTATCAGCAGTTTATTCAGACGCTGGAAAAGGCGATTGAACAGCATCGCCAGCAGCTTAACCAGTGGACCCAGAAAGTCGACACCGCGCTGAATTTCTGGCGCGAGAAAAAGCAGCGACTGCAGGCCTGGCAGACCTTACAGGACCGACAGATCGCGGCAACGACCCTGGCGGAAAACCGTCTGGATCAGAAGAAAATGGATGAGTTTGCCCAGCGCGCATCAATGAGGAAACCGGAATGATCACATTGCAACAACTGCTGATGACCGACAGCGACCTGTCGGGCGGCATGCAAACAGGGAAAGGCACCGACGGTGCACAAGACTTTCTTTCTCTGCTGGCAGGCGCCCTGACGGACGCAACAGGCCAAGGCAACGATGCGCCGCTGACGCTGGCTGACCTGAAAGCAGCCGGCAGTAAGCTGTCAAAAGTTGCTCAGGAAGCCGGGGGAGAGAACACCCTGCAGGCCAAAATAGCCAACCTGCTCTCGCGTCAACCAGCCCTGACAGGCGATGAACCGACAGCAGCCACCCCGCTGGACACCCTCGTTTCCGGGCTGGTGCCGGTTTCAAAAGATGATGCCCTGAAGACCCTGAGCGCGGTGAAAACGCAAGATGACAGCAAAAGCGAGCTGAGCGAAGAAGAGCTGGCAGGGTTGAGCGCGCTGATGGCCATGCTGCCCCACCAGCAGACGGCAACGCCGGTGGCCTCTGGCGCGACAGGCAATGGCCTGACGGCGAAATCAACGCTGAACGCTGCCGCGCTTTCGCAAAATGGTGCAGGTCAACAGTCCATGAGCACCCTGCTGGCGGGCCATGAAAAAGCGCAACAAGCGTCGACTTATCAGGCGCAGGCGCAAAACGCCGATCCGTCTCAACCGGTCAACGCACCGGCGACCCCGATCGTGGCCGCCGCCGCTGAGAAGCAGGATCTCGCCAGTTCACCCTCTTCAACAGCCCCAACCGCAACGCTTGCGCCCGTCATTTCAAGCAACGTCACCAGCCACGCTGCCGCAACCGTTGCCACGGCACCGGTATTGAGCCAGCCGCTGGGAACCCAGGAGTGGCAGCAATCTCTGAGTCAGCACATTACGTTGTTCACGAAACAGGGCCAGCAGACCGCAGAGTTGCGTCTGCACCCGGAAGATCTGGGCCAGGTCCAGATTACCCTGAAACTGGATGATAACCAGGCACAGCTGCAAATGGTGTCGGCGCACAGCCACGTGCGTGCGGCCCTGGAAGCCGCACTGCCTGTCCTGCGCACGTCGCTTGCTGAGAGTGGCATTCAGCTCGCGCAAAGCAGTGTCAGCAGCGAGAGCTTTGCCGGACAGCAGCAGTCCTCCTCTCAACAGCAGCAACAGGCTTCACGTTCCGGTAATACCGGCGGTTTTAATGAGGAGAGCGATGAGTTACTGCCTGCCCCTGCCGCCCTGCAATCCGCGGCGCGTGGCAACAGTGCCGTAGACATCTTTGCCTAAACGCCAGAGGTAGCGTGATTATCCCCGTCTTTTCCACGCTTTGACGACAGCAGGACACGGGATAATCACCTTATTATGCTGTACCGAAACAGGAAGCTCGTATCAGATGACTGACTCCGCGATCACCAAAAAAAGCAAGCGTTCCATCTGGATCCCGCTGCTGGTGTTAATCACGCTCGCCGCCTGCGCTACCGCGGGCTATAGTTACTGGCGTATGCAGCAGGAACCTTCTACCGCTGCGGCCAAAGCCGAACCGCCTCCTCCGCCGGCACCGGTATTCTTCCCACTGGATACCTTCACCGTGAATCTGGGTGATGCGGATCGTGTGCTGTATGTGGGTATCACGTTACGCCTGAAAGATGAAGCCACGCGTGCGCGCCTGAATGATTATCTTCCTGAAGTGCGTAGCCGTCTGCTGCTGCTGTTCTCTCGTCAGGACGCCTCAACGCTTGCTACCGATGACGGTAAGCAAAAGCTGGTCGACGCCATTAAACAGACGCTGGCGACCCCGCTGGTAAACGGTCAACCCAAGCAGGAAGTCACTGACGTTCTGTATACAGCCTTCATACTGCGGTAACGACATGGGCGACAGTATTCTTTCTCAGGCAGAAATCGACGCGCTTCTTAACGGCGACAGCGATAAGAACGATGATCCGCAACCGGGTATTGGCGGCGATAGCGATATTCGTCCTTATGATCCCAATACCCAGCGCCGCGTAGTACGTGAACGTCTGCAGGCGCTGGAGATCATTAACGAACGCTTTGCACGTCAGTTCCGTATGGGGCTGTTTAACCTGCTGCGTCGTAGCCCGGATATCACGGTCGGTGCGATCCGTATTCAGCCGTATCATGAGTTTGCCCGCAACCTGCCGGTGCCAACGAACCTTAACCTGATCCACCTGAAACCGCTGCGCGGCACAGGTCTGGTGGTGTTTTCGCCAAGCCTGGTGTTCATTGCGGTGGATAACCTGTTTGGTGGCGACGGGCGTTTCCCAACCAAAGTGGAAGGGCGTGAATTTACCCACACCGAGCAGCGCGTCATCAACCGCATGCTGAAGCTGGCGCTGGAATCTTACAGCGACGCGTGGAAAGCGATTAACCCGCTGGAAGTGGAGTACGTACGTTCTGAGATGCAGGTGAAATTTACCAATATCACCACCTCCCCGAACGATATCGTCGTGAATACCCCGTTCCATGTGGAGATCGGTAACCTGACCGGTGAGTTCAACATCTGCCTGCCGTTCAGCATGATCGAACCGCTGCGTGAACTGCTGGTCAACCCGCCGCTGGAGAACTCACGCAACGAAGATCAGAACTGGCGTGAAAACCTGGTGCGTCAGGTTCAGCATTCTCAGCTTGAGCTGGTGGCGAGCTTCGCGGATATCCCGCTGCGCTTATCCCAGATCCTGAAATTACAACCCGGCGATGTTTTGCCGATAGAAAAACCCGACCGCATTATTGCCCATGTGGATGGTGTCCCCGTGCTGACAAGTCAGTACGGCACAATTAACGGTCAGTATGCGTTACGCGTTGAGCACTTGATCAACCCGATATTGAATTCGCTGAATGAGGAACAGCCCAAATGAGTGACATGAACAATCCGTCCGATGAAAACAGCGGAGCACTGGACGATCTGTGGGCTGACGCGTTAAACGAGCAAAAAACGACTCCGGCCAAAAGTGCAGCGGATGCTGTGTTCCAGCAGCTCGGCGGCGGCGATGTCAGCGGTACGCTGCAGGATATTGATCTGATTATGGATATCCCGGTTAAGCTGACCGTGGAACTGGGCCGCACCCGCATGACCATTAAAGAGCTGCTGCGTCTGACGCAGGGTTCCGTGGTGGCCCTTGACGGTCTCGCCGGCGAACCGCTGGATATTCTGATCAACGGTTATCTCATTGCCCAGGGTGAAGTCGTGGTGGTTGCCGATAAATACGGCGTGCGCATCACCGACATTATTACGCCATCTGAACGTATGCGTCGTCTGAGCCGTTAAGCATGAAAACCCAGGCAACAATATCACAGCCCTCTGCCGTTCCCGGCTCTCCGCTGCTCCAGGTGAGTGGCGCGTTGCTCGGTATTATTGCCTTTATTCTTATCGCCGCATGGCTGGCGAAGCGCTTCGGCCTGGCGGGTAAAACCGCCGGCACCCGCGGTCTGAAGGTCAGCGCCAGCACGACACTGGGGCCACGCGAGCGCGTGGTCGTTGTCGATGTGGAAGATGCACGGCTGGTGCTGGGCGTGACTGCCTCCAGCATCAACGTCTTGCATAAACTGCCGCCAGCCCCGGCAACGGGTGACGAGCGCGCAGAAGTCCCTGCGGATTTTCAGTCCGTCATGAAGAGTTTGCTTAAGCGTTCCGGGAGATCCTGATGCGCCGTTTGTTATCCCTTACGCTTGCGGGCGTCGGCCTGTTTGCCCCTGCGGTTTACGCGCAACTGCCCGGTCTGGTCTCAACCCCTCTTGCAGGCGGCGGGCAAAGCTGGTCGCTGCCGGTGCAGACGCTGGTTTTCATCACCTCGCTGACGTTTATTCCGGCGATCCTGCTGATGATGACCAGTTTCACCCGAATCATCATCGTCTTTGGTCTGCTGCGCAATGCGCTGGGCACCCCGTCCGCGCCGCCTAACCAGGTACTGCTGGGTCTGGCGCTGTTTTTAACCTTTTTCATTATGTCGCCGGTTATCGACAAGATTTATACCGACGCATACCAGCCGTTTAGCGAAGATAAAATCTCCATGCAGGAGGCGCTCGATAAAGGGGCTCAGCCGCTGCGGGAGTTTATGCTCCGCCAGACCCGGGAAGCGGACCTGGCACTCTTCGCCCGCCTGTCCAATACCGGCGAGCTTCAGGGACCGGAAGCCGTTCCGATGCGTATTCTGCTGCCTGCGTATGTCACCAGTGAGCTGAAAACGGCCTTTCAGATTGGCTTTACCATCTTTATTCCGTTCCTGATTATCGATCTGGTGATCGCCAGCGTTCTGATGGCGCTCGGGATGATGATGGTCCCCCCGGCCACCATTGCCCTGCCCTTTAAGATCATGCTCTTTGTCCTGGTCGATGGCTGGCAACTGCTGGTCAGTTCGCTGGCGCAGAGTTTCTACAGTTAAGGAGCCGTAATGACGCCAGAATCGGTCATGATGATGGGCACGGAAGCGATGAAAATCGCGATAGCCGTTGCCGCGCCGTTACTGCTTGTCGCGCTGGTGACCGGTCTGATTATCAGTATCCTG
Source organism: Enterobacter sp. BNK-18 (assembly GCF_047456135.1). Lineage (NCBI taxonomy): Bacteria > Pseudomonadati > Pseudomonadota > Gammaproteobacteria > Enterobacterales > Enterobacteriaceae > Enterobacter > Enterobacter sp. BNK-18. The sequence goes on from NZ_CP179899.1 coordinate 2,107,554, forward strand.
CAGGCCGCCACGCAGATTAACGAAATGACGCTGTCATTTATCCCAAAAATCATCGCCGTGTTCGTGGCGATTATCGTTGCCGGGCCGTGGATGCTGAACCTGTTGCTGGACTATATGCGCAACCTGTTTACCAATCTGCCGTACATCATCGGCTGACCCGACGATGCTGCACTTCACCAGTGACCAGTGGGTTCAATGGCTTGGCGTCTATTTCTGGCCGATGCTGCGTATCCTGGCGCTGATTACAACGGCCCCCATTCTCAGTGAGAAAACGATACCCAAGCGCGTCAAAGTGGGGCTGGGCATCATCATCACCATTATCGTCGCCCCTTCTCTCCCGCCCGTGGATATTCCGATCTTCTCGGCGAAAGCGGTGTGGGTTGCACTGCAACAGGTGATGATTGGCGTGGCCGTAGGCTTTACCATGCAGCTTGCCTTCGCGGCCGTGCGGACCGCCGGCGAACTGATTGGCCTGCAAATGGGTTTATCATTCGCCACGTTTGTGGATCCCGGTAGCCACCTCAACATGCCGGTGCTGGCGCGCATTATCGATCTGCTCGCCATGCTGCTGTTCCTGTCGTTCAACGGCCATCTGTGGCTCATCTCCATGCTGGTGGATACTTTCCATACGCTGCCGATTGGGGAAAACCCGGTGAACAGCAACGCGTTTCTGGCGCTTACGCGTGCGGCCGGGCTTGTTTTCCTGAATGGCCTGATGCTGGCGCTGCCGATCATCACCCTGCTGCTGACCGTGAACCTCGCCTTAGGCTTACTCAACCGAATGGCACCGCAGCTCTCGGTGTTCGTCATTGGTTTTCCGCTGACGCTGACGGTCGGTATTTTATTAATGTCATTACTGATGCCCCTTATCGCCCCCTTCTGTGAGCACTTATTCGGCGAGATATTCAATCTGTTAGCAGATATTGTCAGTGAGCTACCGCGTAAATAATAGCCCTCATAGTTGATATTGTCTTTCTGAGGATATTCCTAAAATAAAACGTGAAAAACATCTTCCAGGATATATCTGACGGGGTTTAATTGTTTCTAACCACCTCACAATACTTAATATTTACTTTACTTTAAGAAGATTCCTGGCAAATTATACGTAACTTTACGGGATAGTGAGTCCGCCTGAAAGTCTTTGTCATGCTCACAGGTTTATTAATTTTTTCCATCCCGTATGGCTGTTATGAGCTCTCAGGCAGATGGTGAATTATCGTTACGCATTGAGTGAGGGTATGCCATGTCAACGATCATTATGGATTTATGCAGCTACACCCGGCTAGGGTTAACCGGGTACCTGGCAAGCAGAGGGGTAAGAAAGAGAGACATCAACGATGCACACACCGTTGACGAACTCGCAGCCGCTTGTGACGAACTTAAACCAGGCGTGGTGTTTATTAATGAGGACTGTTTCATTCACGATCCAGCCAACAGTCAGCACATTAAGCAAATCATTAATCAGCATCCAAAAACCCTGTTTATTGTTTTTATGGCGATCGCGAATATCCATTTCGATGAGTATTTGTTGGTTCGTAAAAATTTATTGATCAGTTCTAAATCGATTAAACCAGAGTCGCTGGATGACATTCTGGGTGATTATTTGAATAAAGAAGTTAAAAATGTAGGAGCGGTTAACTTACCCACCCTATCATTAAGCAGGACTGAATCAAGCATGCTGCGAATGTGGATGGCAGGGCAAGGGACTATTCAGATCTCAGACCAGATGAATATTAAAGCCAAAACCGTTTCGTCACATAAAGGAAATATTAAAAGGAAAATTAAAACGCATAATAAGCAAGTGATCTATCACGTGGTACGCCTCACCGATAATGTGACGAACGGGATTTTCGTCAACATGCGTTAGTCGCTAAAAAAACCCTTTGCACCCTACCTTTGATCTCTGGCCTGGCCAGAGATTTTTGCTTCTGTGGACAGTGTCGGGCGCGCCAGTCGCCACCCGACGCCATGCTATTGCGCTTTCTCTACAAAGATGCCATCCGGGTGTCCCAGTTCGTTAAAAAACCAGATGCCGAGCGGGTAGTCTTCAAGTGATACCAGGTACATCGTGCCTTCACTAAACTCTTCAATTGCCAGGACCACACCCGGGCGGCGCGGCCCACCGTCCGTTTTAACGGTTACCCGATCGTTGACCTTCATACGTTCCTCCTCTGGTTTTGAGCCAGTGTAGAACAAAACGCCTTAACTGGCATCGCTGCCCGGTGTGAATGGCGTTTTTGTGCGCAGTCTATACTTACGGTTGGAGACGGCAAAATGAGGTACCCCGTAATGAAGACCGACAAAGAGTACAGCGACACCATCAAACGCGAGGTTGAGGTGGATGTCGATGCCCTGCTGGCCGCCATCAATGAGATCAGTGAGTCAGAAGTCCGTCGTTCAGACGACAATTCAGACAGGGTCATTGTGAACGGAAGGGATTATCACACCTACCGTGAACTGGCGGAGGCCTTCGAGCTTGATATCCACGATTTTAGCGTGTCTGAAGCAAATCGTTAGGACGAAAAAAATCCCGGTCATGGGGATGGCCGGGATCAAAACTTGCTTATGCAAGAAGCACTTGAAAATTCGTTACACCAGGAAATCTGATGTACACAAAACACTATCCTCAACCATTTTGTATGACAAGCATATATTCTCATGGCGAATATAATATTTGGTACATAATAAATTTAGTTATGAGGGACAACATGCGCTGCATGCGGGTTTGGCAGGAGAGATACCCTTTTGCCTGACTTAAGCATTAGGAATTTTTTTAGGAATATTCTTAGGTGGCAGTTTGTCAGTTATCAGGAGTCGTTATGCCTTCACTGCAGGATAGCCTGCTGATCTTTTCCGATCTCGACGGCTCGTTGCTCGATATTCATACGTACGAGTGGCAACCGGCCATGCCCTGGCTGGACACCCTCCAGGATAACCAGGTGCCGGTTATTCTCTGCAGCAGCAAGACCGCGGCAGAAATGCTGGATATCCAGCAGGATCTGGGTCTGGAGGGGTTACCCTTGATAGCTGAGAATGGCGCGGTGATTCAGCCCGACGTGCGCTGGGAGACAGGTCAACGCCACATCAGGGGGATGACGCACCGCGACATTCGCCCGCTGATCGACCAGATTCGCCAGCAGCGGGGCTTTAAATTCACCACCTTTGATGACGTCGACGAACGGGTTATCAGCGAGTGGACGGGGCTGACGCGTTATCGTTCGACCCTCGCGCGCCGACACGAAGCCTCCGTCACGCTCATCTGGCGCGACAGCGATGAAAAAATGGCGCAATTTGACGAGGCGCTGGCGCAGTGCGGCCTGAAATGCCTGCAGGGAGCCCGCTTCTGGCATGTTCTGGATGCTCGCTGCGGTAAAGACGTTGCGGTTGACTGGCTGATTGAGCAGTACCGTGAGCGGGAAGGCATTGTGCCGGTCACTCTGGGGCTTGGCGATGGTCCAAATGATGCCCCGCTGCTGGACAGCGTGGACTACGCCGTGGTGATTAAAGGCATTAACCGGCAGGGCATCACGTTACGCGACGATAACCCCGCCCGGGTGTACCACACGCAACAGCCCGGCCCCGCGGGCTGGCAGGAGGGGCTGGATCACTTCTTATCCTGATCGTGCCAGAACACCCGGTTGCGCCCGCACTGCTTGGCCTGATACAACCGGGCATCCGCCACTGACTGCAACTGTTCGAAATCGTAATTGTCCTTTTCCTGGGCGCTACTTACCCCCAGTGAGGCACTGATACGCACGGTGGTACTCTTTTTCACCAGGATCTCTTTACTGTTGATGCGTGAGCGAATGCGTTCCGCAATCCCCCTCGCCTCTTCAAGCCCGCTGCCGGGCAGTACCACGCAGAACTCTTCCCCACCCACGCGTCCGGCAACATCATTCTTGCGCAGTGCGCTGCCAATCAGGCCTGCGGCATGGGAAAGCACTTTGTCCCCGGCCTGATGGCCAAAGCGATCGTTAATGCTTTTAAAATGGTCGAGATCGATTTGAATCACCGAGAACGGCAGCGACTGCTGCCGACATTTTTCCGACAGCATTTTGGCACGCTCAAACAGGGCACCACGGTTATTCAGGCGGGTGAGCGGATCGTGCCAGGCCTGCCACTGCAAAGAGTGCTGAAGCGTATACATATTGCTGACCATCCGACGGATAACCAGCCACGAGATAAGAAGCATGGCGGTGAAGAGTGCCCAGAGCAGCGCCAGCACGATACTGATACTGCCGAAGTCCCCCTTCACGCCTTCATGCAGGGTATGAACGCGTAAAATCACACCATCGAAGTGATCGAGCCGCTCCCAGCTGATAAAGCGGCTTCCGAGGCGGATCCCCCCGCCGGTATCGTTCTCAATCGCGTGCGCTATCTGCGCCGTTTCGCGTTCGTCAAACCGGTTCACCAGACTACCGGTCTCTTCTGACGTGGCAATCATATTCAGCCGGGTGTCGTACAGCTGATATTCCCCCTCTGTACGCTCTTGCGTTGCCTCTTCCAGCAGATGTTTCATGGTCTTCAATGAGAAATCCATCGCCACAACGCCATACCAGTAATGGTCAAAATAGATCGGTACGCTGGCCGTGATCATCCGTTCACCACCGGTCCAGGGCGACGGGCTGGAGATAAACCAGCGCACCGCGCGAGCGCGATTGTTACGTTCAGACTGCTGGGTAAACCACGGCTGGGTAACCAGATAGTAATAGCGCTGGCTAATATCACTCGTCTGTTCAGGCGTGTCCGTCGCAAGGTAAAACCCGGCGCGTGACGCATAGATAACCCGCTCTTCACTTTGCCCCACCGAGGACGCCAGTCGGAGTAAATACCCCACTTCGAGGGCGGCAGAAATTTCATTGCTGATACGCTCAGGATCACGATTCAACAGCGTGGTTTTTTCGACGAACGCATCCGACACGCCGTTAATGGGGAGAGTGCGTTTTTTATCAACGGCGAGCTGCCAGCTGGGGCGCGTGCGAAAGGCGTTAAAGCGTGAAATCGCTTCATACAGGACATCAAAGGCCAGCGGCGTCTGGATGGCATCACGCATGCTTTTGCGGAAAAAAAGCATTTTATCCACGCTGTACTGTAACTGCCGGTCCAGCGAAGTGGCTACCGTTTCCAGATGATTACGCTGGCTGGAGATATACGCATCTTCCAGTACCACCACCTCTCGCCAGGTCAGGAGCGTGGAAAATATCAGTACGATGAGAAAACAGAGATTAACAATCAACCCCGGATTGCTACGCATATGCAGCCATTGCAGAAAAGATCGTCTTACAACAAAGGTCTCGCGCTGCACACACACTCCCTGATTACTGCCCGACGCCGGATACGGAAGGTAAAAACGCCCGGCAAAGCCGGGCGTTATGTCATTAAGCCTTGTCTCGCTTGCGCTGCCCGTCTCCCGGCTGAAGCTCATCTTCACGGAACGCTTCCCGCTTGATGCTATAACCGTCGTGCCACCGGCATTCCACCATACCGCTGGAATACCCGGTGACAATCATACGTGGGCCGCCCTTCTTAGGCTTAACTTCATCACTGACCAAAAAGACCATACCTGCCTCCTGTATCAGGGTGAAACGTTTTCAATTTAGACGAGGAATGATCTTTTTGCACCCCGCAACAGGTAACAATTAGTGCGACGTTCCGCGGATTTTTTCGACCAGTTTTACGGCCCCAACCACGATAATGCCAATGATAAAGCCCAGCACAAGATTAAGCAGCGTGGGCAGAATCGCCGCCACTATGCTGCCCTGCGCCGAGGCGAAATGTTCAATAGCATGGTGCAGCGGCGCGATACCGTGAACCACAATACCGCCTCCGACAAGGAACATCGCCAGCGTACCCACCACTGACAGGCTCTTCATCAGCCAGGGCGCGGTCACCAGCAGGCTTTTACCGATACCTTTGGCGATAGCGCTCGATTTTTCTTCCAGCCAGTAGCCGATATCATCCAGCTTAACGATAAGCCCCACCAGCCCGTACACCCCCACCGTGACCAGAATGGCGATCCCGGAGAGGATCAGGACCTGGTTCAGAAGCGGTGCTTCAGAGACAATACCCAACGTAATGGCCACGATCTCCGCCGACAGAATAAAGTCGGTACGAATGGCACCTTTCACCTTATCACGCTCGAAAGTTTTAGGATCCTGCGCTGCCAGCGCCTCAAGACGCTGCTGGCGCATTTCCGGCGTGTCGCTGTTCTTACGTGCGGCGAACGAGTGCAGGATTTTCTCAGCGCCTTCGAAGCATAAAAATGCGCCGCCAATCATCAGCAGCGGCGTGATCGCCCATGGGATAAATGCGCTGATCAGCAGCGCAAGCGGCACCAGGATCACCTTATTCAGGAATGAGCCTTTCGCTACGCCCCATACCACCGGTAATTCACGGTTGGCCCGAACGCCGCTCACCTGCTGGGCGTTGAGCGATAAATCGTCTCCCAGAACCCCGGCGGTTTTCTTCGCCGCCAGTTTTCCCATCACCGAAATGTCATCCAGTAAGGTGGCAATATCATCCAGTAATGTTAATAAGCTACTTCCTGCCAAAATCTCATTCCTTCTTTTTTTGGTAATTAAGTGAATAGTATGGAGCAAAAGTGTAAACCCGGAAACAGGCACCTCGCGTCAACAAAAAATTCACATCAACTACACAATTAAAGGGCTCGCCAGGCCGATAGTTTTGGCGTTTACTGTCAGCGACCTTTTCATTTTGTCGCGAGGGATTATGCGTTTCCGGCAACTGCTACCGCTCATTGGGGCACTTTTTTCGCTGTATATCATCTGGGGTTCCACCTACTTTGTCATTCGTATCGGCGTGGAGAGCTGGCCGCCGCTCATGATGGCGGGCGTACGCTTTCTCTCGGCGGGCGTGTTACTGATGGCCTTTCTGCTGTTACGGGGCCATAAGTTGCCTCCGCTTCGCCCGATGCTCAATGCCGCCCTGATTGGCCTGCTGCTACTGGCCATAGGGAATGGGTTTGTGACGGTCGCCGAGCACCAGAACGTGCCGTCCGGAATTGCCGCCGTCGTGGTCGCGACCGTCCCGCTGTTTACCCTGTGCTTTAGCCGTCTTTTCGGCATCCGCACCCGCAAGCTCGAATGGGTAGGGATTGGGATCGGGCTTGCCGGGATCATCCTGCTCAACAGCGGCGGTAACCTGAGCGGAAATCCGTGGGGCGCAGTGATTATCCTGATCGGCTCCATGAGCTGGGCATTTGGGTCGGTATACGGTTCACGAATTGAGCTACCGACCGGCATGATGGCGGGCGCGATTGAGATGCTCGCGGCGGGAATTGTGCTGCTGATTACCTCAACGCTGACGGGCGAAAAACTGACAGCCATGCCGGACCTTTCGGGCTTCCTGGCCGTGGGTTACCTGGCTCTATTTGGCTCTGTCATCGCCATTAACGCCTATATGTTCTTGATCCGCAATGTCTCGCCGGCGATCGCGACCAGCTACGCTTACGTGAACCCGGTGGTTGCCGTACTGCTGGGCACCAGCTTTGCCGGCGAAACGTTGTCTCCGGTGGAATGGCTGGCGCTGGGCGTGATTGTCTTTGCCGTTGTGCTGGTAACGCTGGGGAAATATCTGCTTCCTGCGAAGCCGGTTGTTACGCCGTGTGAGGTGGAGAAACCGTAAGCGGGTGAATACCCTGGGTGTCGATCTGCGCGGCCTGCCCGCCGCCGCAGATCCACTCTTCCAGCCGTTCTGTCAGGTCGGCATCGGTACGTCTTAATCTGCCGCGCAGCGCGCACTCCCAGACAATCAACACCCGCCAGCCCTGCGCGAGAAGCGTGCTAAGGTCACGGTTGTCCCGCGCGACGTTCTTGCCAATCTTCTCCAGCCAGAAATCCGTACGCGTCGCGGGAACCTTAAACAGGTAGCAGTCGTGGTGATGCCAGAAACAGCCGTGGGTAAAGATGATGCATTGATACGCATCGATAACGAAATCCGGACGGCCCGCAAGCGCGGCACCCTGCACGCGGAAATCAAACCCCGCCTCGGTCAGCAGCCCGGCTAGTCGCTTTTCAATGGCGGTATCACGCGTGCCGATGGCACGCATGTTTTTACTGCGCGTCGCCTTATTGTGAACATCCGTCATTGACGGCCTCACTCTCACGTAACGCCACGGCCTGTCTGATGCGGGAGGCCAGCAGTTTTGCCACCGCCGCAAACGCGGGAACGACCACCGAGTTACCAAACTGCCGATAAGCCTGGGTGTCCGACACCGGAATGCGGAAGGTGTACCCCTGCGGGGTCTCAAACCCCATCAGCCGAGCGCATTCACGCGGCGTTAAGCGGCGCGGACGGTGACGCTGGTTATCGGGATCGTCAAAATCTTTCTCCCCCAGCGCTTTATCCCAGCCCCGGTCGATCAGGATCTCTGCGCCATCTTTATAGTAGCGAGCGGACAACGTGCGCGTCACACAGTGCGGATCGTTCGGATTAACCATCCCGAAGCCAAAACCGTTGCCTTTGGCCTGGTGTTTTTTCGCATAGCGGTAGAGGTATTTCCACAGCACCGGGGTGAGGATAAATTTCGCGTCGACGACTGGTTCCAGCAGGTCGGCCACGGTTGGGCGACGCGCAGGATATAAAGAGGGAATATCCCGCAGGGTAAAATCCCCCTTCAGGTTGAGGTCGCGGCGAAAACCAACCAGCACAATGCGTTCGCGGTGCTGCGGCAGGAAATGCTTACCGTCGATGATTTTCGGGTCATCCGCGCCCATATGCTGAGCGTCCGCTACGTCATACCCCAGCTCATCGAGCGTTTGCATGATAATGCGGAAGGTCTTCCCGCCGTCATGGCTCTTGAGATTCTTGACGTTCTCCAGCACGAAAATCGCCGGACGACGGGCATCGATAATGCGGACAACATCAAAGAACAGCGTGCCTTGCGTATCGCAGGCAAAACCGTGGGCGCGTCCGAGGGCATTCTTTTTCGACACGCCGGCCAGCGAGAAAGGCTGGCACGGGAAGCCCGCCAGCAGGACATCATGGGCCGGAATTGACTGGCGAATGTGCTCAGCCGCCTCTTCATCACTCACGCCACTTTTGTGGCTCAGCGTAACATCACGGATATCGGCGTTGAAACGGTGTTCATGGGGATCGCAGTACCAGTTGGCTTTGTAGGTACGGACCGCATGTTTGTTCCACTCGCTGGTAAACACACACTGCCCGCCAATGGCCTCAAACCCGTGTCGAATGCCGCCAATGCCGGCAAACAGATCGATAAAACGGAAGGCATAGTTCGGGTGCGCGGCTGAAGGACGCGGAAGCAGGTTTTGCAGGTAACGAAACTCGCCCTCACTCAGACGCTGCCCTGCTCGCTCGCTGGTCAGCAGTCTCTTCAGGATTGCCGGGCTCCAGTGGCTCTCACCGTGCGCCACCAGCTGATTCGCCAGCGTTTTAGCATCATAGATATCCAGCAGCTGGCGCAATAAAGCCTGCACCGTTGCCGTTGATTTCTCAGCCTGCTCTGGCGCGGGCTCACTCACTGATCGATTTTCCTGCATTCTTTTAACCGGAGAATAAAGACTGGAAACAGATTACCACAGTTCACTCGCTCAAACTGCGACGGAAGCGGCTCAGCACCTGGGTATCCAGCCCCAGGCAGTCGCCCTGTAATTCGGCACTTAATTTCGCCATAAACTGGATGAGAAAATCGGCGTTGTGTTGCGCAAGTTCGCGCCCCACGTCTGTGTGCATTGTATCAGGCAAGCGCAGCAGCTTGGTCTGAAAATGGTCGAGGGCAAAGGCGCGGTCATTAAGGGTGCGCGCGTCGGCAAACGGGTCTTCAGCGTTAAAGAGCGCCACGCCCAGCGCCCCCGATACCGCAAAGACGCGCGCAAGACCAATAGCACCAAGCGCTTCCAGCCGGTCAGCATCCTGAACAATTTTGGCTTCAAGACTGTGCGGCGCGATACCGGCGCTAAAACTGTGCGCTTCAATGGCATGCTCCACGGCCGCATAGCGTTCAGAGGAGAAATCCGGAAAATCGCGACGCAGAATGTCGAGCGTCTTGCTGGCCGCCAGACGTGATGACTGGCTGCGTTGGGGATGGTTTTTCGGCAGGCTGACAATGTCATGGAAATAACAGGCGGTCAGTACCACCAGTGAATCGACCGCCTGGTTCGCCATGATTTTTTGCGCCGTCATCCAGACACGACGAAAGTGCGAAATATCATGCGCAGCGTCGTGGGTCGCGTGGTTTTTATCGAGCCAACGCTCAAAGCGAGACTGCCACTGCGTAAGTTCCATCATCACGTCCTGTTGTTAAAACGGCTACAATAGCAACTTTCCCCGCCGCTATCACGGCTTGTCCTGACAGGGACGCGTGTACCCTGCATTCCCGAGGAAATATATTTAATATCAATTGGAGATATTAAATAATACTGCCGCTAAATACTTAATGCTAATTTATTTCTATATATTTTAAACTCTAATTCACCAGAAAAATAAAGCGACAGATAGAAATATTTTGCAATATTTCTATGATTTTAATTACATTTATTTTTGAACCAAAATGACATTGCGTAGAATAGTATCAATTCTGTAATGACAGAGAGTGATTACATATATTCATATTAATTATCTTTAAAGGGAATATATAATGAAAAGAAAAGTTCTGGCAATTCTCGTACCCGCATTATTAATGGCTGGCGCAGCACATGCAGCTGAAATGTATAACAAAAACGGCAATAAAGTTGATCTGTACGGTAAGATCGATGCGCGTCATACCTTCTCTGACCACCCTGGGGATGATGGCGATGAAACCTATGTACAAATTGGTTTCAAAGGCGAAACACAAATCACTAACGATGTTATTGGTTATGGCCAGTGGGAATATAAAACTTACGCCAATAATACCGAAAGTGCCGGTGATACTTCATTTAACCGTCTGGCGTACGCTGGCCTGAAATATGGCGAATACGGTTCATTCGATTACGGTCGTAATTACGGCGTCGTGTATGATGTTGAAGCCTGGACCGATATGCTGCCCGTATTTGGGGGCGATTCTTATACCTGGACCGACAACTTCATGGTCGGCCGTGCAAACGGTGTGGCGACCTACCGTAATGCCGATTTCTTCGGCCTGGTTGAGGGTCTGAATTTTGCGCTGCAGTATCAGGGGGCAAACGAAGGTCAGGACGCAACAGAAGATCAGGAAGGGACCAAGAACGGTCATGACGACGTGCGTTTCCAGAACGGTGACGGCTTCGGTATGTCCACTAGCTATGATTTCTCCGGCGATCTGTCTGGCCTGACCTTAGGCGCGGCCTACTCCTCTTCTGACCGTACCAATGAGCAGGAAGCGAAGGGTATACAAGACAGCGCACGTTTCGCCGGCGGTAAGACTGCGGAAGTGTGGACCGTTGGCGCGAAATATGATGCCAACAGCGTTTATCTGGCGATGATGTATGCGCAAACCCGTAATATGACGCCATATGGCGATACCGGGATTGCGGATGAGACGCAGAACTTTGAAGCCGTGGCGCAATACCAGTTCGACTTCGGCCTGCGTCCATCCCTGGCATGGGTTTACTCCAAAGGCAAGGACATGACTTATCCTGGCAATGCGGGTAACCCACAGGGCCAGCATGGCAACATGGATCTGGTTAACTATATCGACGTCGGTATGACCTACAGCTTTAACAAAAACTTCTCCACCTATGTTGATTACAAAATCAACATGCTGGACAACGACGAAAGCTTCTACGAAGCAAACGGCATCTCTACAGATGACATCGTTGGCGTAGGTATGACGTACCAGTTCTAACTTCCCACTATGATAAAAGCCCGCATCGCGGGCTTTTTTTTATTCAACAGAGAAATGTTACGGAGCTTCCTGCAGTGCCAGACGAATAAAGCCGTTGTTCTGCGCCAGCAGTTCATGCGCCTTCCAGGCATCCAGCCCTGTCAGCACCATCAGCACCGCTGTTTTACAGTTATGGTTGCAGCTCTCCAGCGCGGCTTTCGCCGCTGACCGGGTGCATCCCCCCGCTTCCATGACGATGGCAATTTGCCGTTCAGACCATTTGGTGTTGCTGGCGTCCAGATCCACGCGCAGGTTGCTGAATACGCGTCCGGTTCGAACCGCCAGGCCGGTGGTTATCATGGTCAGGATCATTTTTTGTGCGATCCCGGCTTTGGTATTGATATAACCCGCGATCGCGTCCGAGCCAAGCTCCGGGGCAATCACCATGCTCGCCAGCTGTGCGGCTTCACTTTGCGCGTCATCCGTAATAGCCGCGACCGGGGAACCCAACGACCACGCATGGCGCATCGCGCCCCAGACCCACGGTGTTTTTCCGCTGACGGTGACCGCCAGCATCATATCCTGTTCACCAAATTTGATGGCCTGCAGGTCGGCGACACCGCGCTCGTAGCTGCCCGCCTCCTCTCCCGCCGTTATGGCGATCACAGGCGTTTTTCCCGGGGCATACTCATCGGCTGCCTGCTGCGCGACACGGCCTGAGGGGCCGGCGCCAACAATGACCAGACGACCACCGTGACTCAGGGTCGCAGCGGCGTTATCCACCACGCGGGCGATCGTTGTTAAACATGGGGTTATTGCAGCGGAGATGAGGGCATCATCCTGGTGAATGACTTTCAGCATGTCCAGCGTGGACAATCTATCGATATTCATCGTGCTGGCGTGCCGTCTTTCCTTGACCGAACCGGTAAGCGTAATGCTCATAAACAACCTCCTTATTATGAGTACCCCTACACTATAAAGTGTTTTAGACAGGTGACCTGCGAGGAGGGTCACGAAAAGAGGACCGAATCCATGCCTTTACATGGCTTTAAGAAACGCGCGTCATCGGCGATAATTACCCCTTTCTTAATCATCGCGGAGTTTTGATGAGCGATTTGCAGCCCTTCCCCCTGACGCGCAAGCGCCCCATGAAACTGAACACCCTGGTCACGTTAATGGTGTGCGCGATTATCGGTTCTGTGCTGCTGTTGGTATTTGCGCTCTATTCCGTCCAAATCACCCGTGCCACCCGCGATGATGTTAAGGATACGGCCCTTGGGATCGCGCGAACGCTGGCCGACAGTCCCGAAATTCAACGCGGTCTGATGCAGGCTCCCCAGGCGGATATTATTCAGCCCATCGCCCAGGCGGTCACCAGGCGCAACGACCTGCTCTTCACCGTGGTCACCGACATGCGCGGTATTCGTTACTCGCACCCGAACGAAGCCCTGTTAGGCCTGCACTTTATCGGCGATGACCTGACGCCCGCGCTGGAAGGAAAGGAGCATGTCGCCGTTAACCGGGGTGCCCTCGCGGAAGCGCTTCGCGTCTTCACACCCGTCTTTGATAGCCAGCACGAGCAGATCGGCGTAGTGGTGGTCGGTATCTCCCTTAAAAAAGTGGAAGATCAGATTGCCCGCGGGCGGCTTAACGCCGTCTGGACCATATTATTCAGTATATTGATGAGCTCGCTGGCCATCTGGGGTCTGGTTCGCGTGCTCAAACGTATCCTGTTCGGCCTTGAGCCGTATGAGATCTCTGCGCTGTTCGAACAGCGGCAGGCGATGCTGCAGTCGCTTCGCGAAGGGGTACTGGCCGTGGATATCCAGGGTCGGGTGACAATGATTAACCACACCGCCAGAGAAATATTGCTTCTGCCTTCCGGCAAACAGACCGAAAATGCCAGTGCTCCCCTGCTGGCAAGCCTGCGGGAAGTCTCGAAGAGCGGCATTGCACGCAAGGATCAGGAGATCAGCTGCAACGGGCGACTCTTGCTGTGCAACATGGTACCTGTTAAAAGCCAGGAGCGGGTTATTGGTGCCATCACCACTTTTCGCGATAAAACGGAAATCAGCCAGCTGATGCAGCGTATCGATGGCATGGTCAATTATGTCGATGCCCTGCGCTCCCATACGCACGAGTTTATGAACAAACTGCACGTGATCCTCGGTCTGCTGCATATGAAGCGCTACGACAAACTTGAAGAGTACATCATCCAGACGGCGCATAATTATCAGACCGATATTGGTACCATTCAGAGCAAAGTTAAATCTCCGGTGATAGCCGGGTTCCTGCTGGGTAAAATCAACCGGGCTAAGGAAGCAGGGATCGCCCTGACGCTGGCCGATGAGTGCCAGATACCGGATACCGCCAACGAAGAGCAGGTTGCGGTGCTGATTACCGTGCTGGGTAATCTCATTGAAAACGCGCTCGACGCGATGGCAGGACAGCAGGAAGGCGAAATTGGCCTGCTGCTACATTATCAGAATGGCTGGCTCAGTTGCGAAGTCAGCGACGATGGCCCCGGTATTGATCCGGCTCAGCTCGAGGCTGTTTTTACAAAGGGCTTCTCAACCAAAGGCGAAAATCGCGGCGTTGGGCTGTTCCTTGCTCGTCAGCAGATCCAGAACCTGGGCGGAGATATTACCGTCGAGTCTGAGCCTGGCGTATTTACCCAATTTTTTGTTCACATCCCCTGGGATAGCGAGAGGAATATCGCGTGATAAATGTGTTAATTGTCGATGATGACGCCATGGTGGCCGACCTCAACCGTCTGTATGTCAACCGTGTTGAAGGCTTTAGCTGCTGCGGCGTCGCCTCCACGCTCAACCAGGCCAGGGCCATCATTAACGACCCCAGCCAGCCTGTCGATCTGGTGCTGCTGGATGTCTATATGCAGCAGGATAACGGGCTGGATCTCCTTCCCGTCATCCGTGCCTCAGGCCGACCGATCGATGTCATTATGATCTCCTCCGCCGCCGATGCCGCCACCATCCAGACCTCCATCCATTACGGTGTGGTGGATTATCTGATTAAACCGTTCCAGTTCCCGCGTTTTGAAGAGGCGCTGAACGGCTGGAAGGCAAAGCACAGCCTGATGGGATCGCATCAGTACTATGAGCAGGCCGACGTCGACAGATTGATCCACGGCGGTGCGCCGGAACTGGCGGACAGTAAAAAACTGCCGAAAGGGTTAACGCCGCAAACGCTGCGTACGATTTGTCAGTGGATTGATGCGCACCCGGAGACGGAGTTTTCCACCGATGATCTGGCAAACGCGGTCAATATTTCACGCGTGTCCTGTCGCAAATACCTGATCTGGCTGGCGCAAATCAACATTCTGTTTACCAGCATTCACTACGGTGCCACCGGGCGGCCGGTGTATCGCTATCGCCTGCAGCCCGAGCAGACGGCACTGCTCAAGCAGTACTGTCAGTAACGCGGTAGCTGTTATCCAGCAAGGTAAAGCGGAAGTGGTGCGCTGAAGAGAGCACCACTTCTTTTGTTTTGGTCACGAAGATTGCTTCAATGTCGGGTCGTGCACGCAGCGCTGAACAGCCTTTACTGACGCCCATGCCGTACATCAGCGTGGTCCAGATATCACCGTCAATGGAGTTTTTCGAAATGATGGTGACGCTGTCCAGTTCGTTATCCAGCGGATAGCCGGTGCGCGGGTCAAGTATGTGGTGATAACGCCTGCCGTTCTGCTCAAAAAAGCGTTCGTAGGTACCCGATGTCACCACCGACATGTTCTCTACGGTCATCGTACCAAGCAGCGCCTCCCCGGCGAACGGTTTTTTGAGCCCCACGCTCCAGCCCCCTTCCGGTGAACCCAGCGTCTGGATATTACCGCCAAGATTAATAAGCCCCAGTTGAGCGCCCTCTTTACGCAGGTAATCGCGCACTCTGTCGGCGATATAGCCTTTGGCGATGGCCCCCAGATCAATCTCCATGCCCGCCCGGGTCAGGAACACGCTGCTGCTGGCCTCATCAAGGACCACATCCTCAGGATGGGTAATGGCGAGCAACGACGCGATTTCATCGGCAGGCGGAACGCTATCTCCCCGAAAACCGATTTTCCAGCGTTTCACCAGCGGGCCGATAGCCAGGTTAAATGCGCTGTCCTTGAGCTGGCTTGCCGCTTTCGCACAGCGGATAAGCTCAAAAACCGGGCGACTGACGGTGACAGGATGCTGACCGGCAGCATGGTTGATATCCATCACCTGCGAGCTGGCACGGTTGACGGTCAGCAGGTCTTCATACTGTTTAATCAGTCTAAAAACGCGAGAAGCGAGGGCTTCATCATGAGAGAAAAGCTTCAGGAGAATGGGCGATCCCATCAGAACGGCGGAGTAACTGTAGACGCGGTGGTCAGAAAACATGGTGCAAGCTCCCTGGTTGAAATGCCGGATACACGGTGCGTATCCGGCATACCCTTACGGCTGACTTACGCCCTTTTCGCGCGCATCGCCGCCTGATGTCCGGCAAGCGTACCAAAAATAATGATATCTGCCACCGCGTTACCCCCGATGCGGTTACCACCGTGGATACCACCGACCACTTCACCGGCCGCAAATGCCCCTGGCAGCACGTTGTGGTTGCTGTCCAGTACGCAGGTTTCGGTGTTAATGGTCACACCGCCCATGGTGTGGTGCACGCCCGGCGCAATCTGAATGGCATAGAATGGCCCTTCGTTGATCGGCGCACGCAGCGCGGTCGTACGGCCAAAATCGTCATCGTGCTGTTTTTCAACAAAGCCGTTGTAACGCTCCAGGGTCGCCAGGAAAGCGTGATAATCCATACCCAGGGCTTCAGCCAGCGCTTTAGGTGAGCTGGCGCTGGTGACAAACCCTTTGGCGATGTACTCATCTGCCGCTTTGTTTTTGGCGCGGACATGCTCATCAAAGACGATGTAAGCGTATTTCTCCGGCAGGGCGATAATTTGTGCAGAGACTTTATCGCGGGTTTCCATCTCGTTGAAGAAACGGTTCCCCTGCTGGTTCACCAGAATCGCCCCGCCACCGCGGATGGATTCGGAAATCAGGTACGAGGTTTTCTGCTCAACGGTTGGGTGGATCTGGATTTCACCCATATCGACCGTACCGGCGCCAATACGCTCCAGCAGCGCGATACCGCCCCCTGTCGCCCCTTTGTGGTTGGTGGTCACGAAACCTTCCAGGTCAGGACGGTACTTAACCACCATCTGGCTATTGGCGCTGAAACCACCGGTAGCCACAATGACGCTTTTGGTTGCTACGGTAAGGGTTTCGTTTTCTTCCGTGGTCAGACGTACGCCGGTGACTTCGCCGTTCTCGAAGAGAATGTCGCTGACCGACGTATCGAGCATGACCTCGATGTTGCGTTTGTTGACGTTACGCACCAGGCCGCTAATCAGATAGCCGCCCACCGCAGAACCGTCTTTTGGACGGTGAGTACGGTCGATGCTCATCCCGCCGGTGGTGGTGATGTCGTTGAGCATAATGCCGCGGGTCGCCAGCCACTCTATCGCCTGTGGGGCATTTTCCACAAAGCGGCGCAACAGTTCCGGGTTGTTCTTGTTTTTACCGCCTTTCAGGCTTTCCTGATAGAACAGCTCTTTGCTGTCCTGAATTCCTTTCACCCGCTGGAAGCGTGTTTCCGCGGCGTTCATCCCCGCAGACGCTTTAATGGTGTTACCGCCGATGGAGGGCATTTTCTCAACAATCAGCACGCTTGCGCCTTCGTCATGCGCCTGGATTGCTGCGGCCAGACCCGCGCCACCGCTACCGACCACCACAACGTCAACGCTTCGGGTCTCGTTCGGGTCGACACCCTCTTCGGCTGCCAGCGCTTTGCTGGATTTCAGCATGGCTTTGGACACCGCTTTTTTGACCGCTTCACTCTGGCTGGTTGCACCGGTAATGGCATCCACGTGCGGGGTGTTTGCATCCAGAATACGGGTGCGGATCTCTTCGAAGCTGGTGACAAACTCAACGTCCTGGGTCGGGCCAGAAGCCAGTTCAATGTCGGCGATGCGGTCGGTCTCCAGGCTGACGTTAATCACCAGTTCGTTGCTATCGTCCCGAACATTCTCAATAAACATGCCCGGTTTAAATTTCGATTCACCCATGCTCATATCGCGGATCATCGCCTCCACCAGCGAGAAACGCCACAGCGGCTCAGGGATGCTTAGCGCTTCGCGTCGGGTGCTGTCCATAAACAGTTCCAGCGTTTCTCCCGCCGCGATGCGGTCTGTCCAGTCTGGATAGGCGATGGTGGCGCGGCCTACGGCGATAAGATCGTAGCCATGTTCCAGCGCCTCGTTCGCATCCGCGGCATTGACCACGCCACCGACGCCCATGACCGGCACCTGCGCCAGCGTGTCAGAACGCATTGCGCGGTATTTTTCGATAAGCGGGGTCGGATCCTGCGTGTCGACAATAGAAGGACGCAGGGTTGCGCCAACGGAGAAGTGCAGATAATCCACACCGCGCGCGGCCAGCTTTTCCAGCAGGTACATGGTGTCTTCAAAGCGGATGCCCGGCTCTTCCAGCTCTTCAGGGGAGAAGCGATAGCCGATGATAAAGGCGTCATCGGCGTACTGGCGCACCATTTTATGGGTGATGTCGAGCACGGCCAGCGGGAATTTCGCGCGGTTATCGCGGCTGCCACCCCACTCGTCGTCACGCTGGTTAGAGTTTGGAGAGTAGAACTGCTGAATCAAATAGGTGTTGGCCCCATGGATTTCAACGCCATCGAAACCCGCCTGAATCGCACGGCGTACTGCTTCACCGAACTTACCGATCATCCCTTCGACTTCTTCCCCCGTCAGGGCAACCGGCGTGGCGGCGCCGTCACGCGGCGCGGCAACGGCACTTGGCCCCACCGGCGTGCGGCCACCGATCAGTTTCGGATCAACCATGCGGCCGCCGTGGTAGATCTGCAGCAGCGCTTTAGATCCTTTGGACTTAATCGCCTCAGCGATCTTCGCCAGCCCGGCGATTTTCTCGTCGTTATCAATGCCAATCGCACCCGGGAAGGCGAGACCGAGATCGTCAACAAAGCAGCACTCAACAATAATGGTACCAATACTGCCTGAGCGGGCGCGATAGTACTCAACCAGCTCGCTGGTCACCGTACCGTCGTAATAACCGGTACAGGTCGTCATAGGGGCCATTAACAAACGGTTTTTCAGTTCGGTACCATTCGGTAATGTGAAGGGGCTTAGAATACGTTCGTTAGTGCTCATAATAGAAACTCCAAACTTTAAAATTAAGAATTCGTTATCGGGCTCAGTTTTATTTCGATTTTTTTATTCCGATGTCATAATACTAATATAATGATTTTTTTAGTTTCTAAAGCTATTACGTTAGTTAAAAAACTATTTAATCCCTTCAATAACATTAATAACACATTGGTGTTAGCAATATTAATTACTCCATTCACAATCCTTTAAACACTGTTAACGTATCAATGACCTTTTTACGATCCCAAGAGACAAAAACAAACCATTAAAAACAAATAGTTATATGAAAATGGTTATTTGAAATGTTAACAACATTGAGTAAAATACATATCAAAATAAATAATACCCACATACGCCAGAGTGGTTATTATCAACTGAACAAAAACACCACCGCAACTCTATTTTTTTGATCGCGATCAAGCATCGAGACAGTCAAAGGCGCAATATATAAATATCATCAATTTTTAATTTAGCGCATCAAAAATGCGTTAAATCGCTATTACTGAAATAGCAAATGCGCACATTTAGTAACTAAATAAAATAAAAACAAACTAAAGAAAGCAAATGAATATTTCAGCGCATAACCGAATTCCTGACAACTTAAGACGCGAAACTATGAATACAAAAACTGCTGTAACGCCCCCTGTGGCGAGTCAAGCATCCAACGGAAAGGCAAAACGTCTGCTAATGATGGCATTGCCCATTGTCGTTGCCGTGCTGTTACTGTTTGTTCCGGTCCCGGAAGGGCTTCCTCCTTACGCGTGGCACTACTTCGCTATCTTTGTCGGCGTGATTGTCGGTTTAATCTTCGAACCGCTGCCAGGCGCGGTCATTGGCCTGACCGGCGTCGTGGCAATTGCGCTCTGCAGCCAGTGGGTGTTGTTCAGCCCGGAACAATTGGCCGACCCGAAATTCAAACTGGCGGGTGCCTCCTTTAAATGGGCCGTGAGCGGTTTTGGTAACTCTACCGTATGGCTGATTTTCGGTGCCTTCATGTTTGCCGCAGGCTATGACAAAACCCGCTTCGGCCGCCGTCTGGCGCTGATTCTGGTGAAATATCTGGGTCGTCGCAGCCTGACGCTCGGTTACGCTATCACCTTCGCGGACCTGCTGCTGGCACCGTTTACACCTTCCAACACCGCGCGTAGCGGCGGGACCATCTATCCGATTATCGCTAACCTGCCGCCGCTGTATGGTTCAAAACCGAACGATCCAAGCGCGCGTAAAATTGGTTCTTACCTGATGTGGGTGGCGATCACCGCGGCCTGTATTACCAGCTCAATGTTCCTGTCTGCCCTCGCACCGAACCTGCTGGCGCTGGCGCTGGTGAAAAGCACCGTGGGGATCGACATCTCCTGGGGCACCTGGTTTATCGCATTCCTGCCGCTGGGCGTGCTGCTGATTCTGACCATGCCGCTGCTGGCCTACTGGTTCTACCCGCCTGAAGTTAAAGTGAACAACGAAGTGCCACTGTGGGCGACCCGTGAACTGGAAAAACTGGGCAAACTGTCCCGTAACGAAATCCTGCTGCTGATTTTCGTCTGCTGCGCGCTGCTGATGTGGATTTTCGCCGCCGCGTGGATTGAACCGGCGATGGCTGCATTGTTAATCGTGGGTCTGATGCTGTGGACCGGGGTGCTGGAGTGGAACGATATCACCGGGAATAAAGCCGCCTGGAACACCTTCGTCTGGTTCGCCACCCTGGTTGCGCTGGCGGATGGCCTCTCCTCCACGGGCTTCATTAGCTGGCTGGGTAAAGAAGGCGGTCTGCTGATGAGCGGTATCTCGCCGGGTGTTGCCACCATCGTACTGCTGCTGGCGTTCTACCTGCTGCACTACCTGTTTGCCAGCACCACCGCACACACCACGGCGCTGCTGCCAGCGATGCTGACCATCGCCTCTACCATTCCGGGCATGAATATGGAGGTGTTCGTCCTGCTGATGGTGACCTCCCTGGGTGTCATGGGGATTATCACCCCTTACGGTACCGGCCCTAGCCCTATCTACTACGGTAGCGGCTACCTGCCAACCAAAGACTACTGGCGCCTCGGCACCATCTTTGGTGCCATCTTCCTGGCGGCCCTGCTGCTGATTGGTTATCCGTGGATGTCCATGATGTTCTGATCCCTGACCGCCGGGCTACCTCTCCGGCGGTTTTATTTTTTTGGAGCAATACGCTATGTCAAACAAACCGTTTTACTACCAGAACCCCTTCCCTCTCGCACACGACGATACCGAATACTATCTGCTGACCAAAGAACACGTCTCTGTTGCCGAATTTGAGGGTCAGGAGATCCTGAAAGTGGAACCCGAAGCGCTGACGCTGCTGGCACAGCAGGCTTTCCACGACGCCGCCTTTATGCTGCGCCCTTCGCATCAGAAACAGGTTGCCGCGATTCTTAACGACCCACAAGCCAGCGAAAATGATAAATACGTTGCCCTGCAGTTCCTGCGCAACTCTGAAATCGCGGCCAAAGGCGTGCTGCCCACCTGCCAGGATACCGGCACGGCGATCATCATGGGTAAAAAAGGCCAGCGCGTCTGGACCGGTGGCGGTGACGAAGCCGCGCTGAGTCAGGGTGTCTATAACACCTACATCGAAGATAACCTGCGTTATTCCCAGAATGCCGCGCTGGATATGTATAAAGAAGTCAATACCGGCACTAACCTGCCTGCGCAGATCGATCTCTACAGCGTCGACGGGGACGAATATAAATTCCTGTGCATGGCAAAAGGCGGCGGTTCCGCGAATAAAACCTATCTCTATCAGGAAACCAAAGCGCTGATTACCCCGGCGAAGCTGAAAAACTACCTGGTTGAGAAAATGCGTACCCTGGGTACCGCGGCCTGCCCGCCTTACCATATTGCCTTCGTGATTGGGGGAACGTCGGCTGAAGCGACGCTGAAAACCGTTAAGCTCGCCTCAACGCGCTATTACGACGCGCTGCCCACCGAAGGTAACGAACACGGTCAGGCGTTCCGTGATGTTCAGCTCGAACAGGAACTGCTTCAGGAAGCACAGAACCTCGGCCTGGGCGCACAGTTTGGCGGGAAATACTTCGCCCATGATATTCGCGTGATCCGTCTGCCGCGCCACGGCGCCTCCTGCCCCATTGGTATGGGCGTCTCCTGCTCCGCTGACCGCAACATCAAAGCCAAAATCAACCGCGACGGTATCTGGATTGAAAAACTGGAGCACAATCCGGGCCAGTATATTCCTGAATCCCTGCGTCAACAGGGCGAAGGCGACGTGGTCAGCATCAATCTGAATAAGCCGATGAAGGAGATCCTGGCCCAGCTTTCTGCTCATCCGGTCTCTACCCGCCTGTCACTGAACGGCACCATCATCGTGGCGCGCGACATTGCCCACGCGAAGCTGAAAGAGCTGCTCGACAACGGTGAAGAACTGCCGCAGTACGTCAAAGACCATCCAATCTACTACGCAGGCCCGGCCAAGACTCCGGAAGGCTATGCATCAGGCTCTCTCGGCCCAACCACGGCAGGACGGATGGATTCGTACGTCGACCTGCTGCAGTCTCACGGTGCGAGCATGATCATGCTGGCGAAAGGCAACCGTAGCCAGCAGGTGACCGATGCCTGTCATAAGCACGGCGGTTTCTACCTCGGCAGCATCGGCGGCCCGGCGGCGGTACTGGCACAAAACAGCATCAAGCGTCTGGAGTGCGTGGCCTATCCTGAGCTGGGTATGGAAGCCATCTGGAAAATCGAAGTGGAAAACTTCCCGGCGTTTATCCTGGTGGATGACAAGGGTAACGACTTCTTCCAGCAGATCCAGAATCAGCAGTGCAATGGGTGTTCACAGCGCTGAGTTTTTCCACAACGCCGGTAACAGTGACAGCGTTTCAGCGATCCTCTCTCGCTTGTCGCTTCCCGGCTTCCAGATGGTCACCATCGTCTGACTTATCCCCTGGCTGCCCACTTCGGTGTGCAGCCTTTTTACCTTTTTCCACCCGGTCGGCTGGAAATGCGTCGGTAAAAATCCCCAGCCGCATCCCTGCTCCAGCAGGCCCCGCAACATCTCCAGCTCGTTGGTAAAAAGGGTGTGCCCCGAAATTTGCAGACGACGCGCCACCGGCTCATCCGAGGCGGCGTGCATAATCACCTGCGGCACCAGCGATAACTCAAGCAGCGACAGCGGCTGCGTGGTTTCAGCGAACAGCGTGTTGCAGGCGTAGAAATCCATATCGATCGCCCCGAGCGCCCGCCACTCCATTTCATTACCCACACTGCGATTACGTGCCTGGCAAATGCCCAGATCCGCCTGCCCGCTGGCCAGCATCGCTTCCGCCTCATCCCGGGAGGCGCTGACCAGGCTCAGACGTAAATGTCGCTTCGCCATCTCGCCAATCAGCGCCTGCAAAAATGGCCTCGAGGTAAAGGGATCGTAAACCAGCGTGATGTCCTGCGTAGCACGCTCCGGTACCGCGCTGGCAAATGCCTCAAAGGCTTTCACCTGGCGCATCAGCAGGTGCGCCTGCCGCTGCAGCTGCTCGCCCTCAGGGGTCAGACGCAGCGTGCGTCCTTCACGCACAAACAGCCTGTACCCTAATCCATCTTCGAGAAAATCAATCAGGTCGCGCAGCGTCGTACGATCTTTCCCGAGCTTCATCGCCGCTTTTGCCAGGCCACCGTATTCCACCACGGCGGTAAACGCTTCCAGTTGGGCAAAGGAATAAATTACCGTCGACACGCCACTCTCCATTCAGTTTTCGGGGGGAATTTCCCCCATTACGCGTTTTTTATTATAAGTCGCGGGTTCTTAAACTGAAGGCGTTCCTAATCACAGCGAGAAAAATGATGAATTATCCTTCACTGAACCGCACGCTGCTGGCGGGCGTTGTAATTAGCCTGTGCAGCGCTCTGTTTGCGCCTGTCGCGCTGGCGGCCTGCGACGGTACTGACCTGAACACCTGCCCTGCTCCGTTCGACAAACAGCTTCCTGACACGCACAAGATGCTCACCTGGAGTCAGGCGGATCGCGTGGTCGGCTTTCGAAATGACTACCGCAACTACGCGGGAGATGTGTTCCATCACGGCAACGCCACGCCGCTGCTCAGCGCAGAGAAACCGCTCACTGACGCCCGCTATCAGGTCAACGGCAAGACCTATAACCTGCAGGACTACCTGAAACGTCAGAACGTGAGCGGCATGCTGGTACTGAAAGACGGCAAAATCGCGTGGAAATATCTCGGCGAAGGCAATACGGATACGACGCTCTGGACCTCCCGTTCGGTCGGGAAATCCGTGGTCTCAACGCTGGTTGGCGTGGCTCTCAAAGAGGGAAAAATTCGCTCACTCGACGACCGGGTCACGCAATACGAGCCAGACCTGAAAGGCACCGCCTGGGACGGCGTGACGTTAAAACAGCTGATCACCCACACCTCCGGCGTGGCATGGAACGAAGACTACACTAATCCCGCCTCCGATTTCGCGCAGCTCACCGAGTGTGAAGCGAAACCAGGCACCTATGACTGCGTGCGTAAGTTGGTGTCCGGGCTGAAACGCGAATACCCGGCAGGCCAGCACTGGTCTTACTCCTCCGGTGGCGCCTGGCTGTTGGGTGACGTGCTTGAGCGTGCAACGGGCATGACCCTGGCCGCCTATCTTGAGAAGAGCATCTGGCAGCCGTACGGCATGGCGAGCGACGGTGTATGGCATGCCTACCGTAAAGGTCAGCATGATGTCGGCGCGCATGGCTTTAACGCCACGCTGGAAGACTGGGGACGCTTCGGGGAGTTTATCCTGCATAACGGCACACTACCGAACGGTAAACAGATCCTGCCCGACAACTGGGTGAAAGACGCCTCACGCTGGACGCAGGCTGATGGATCTGTCTCTGACGCACACCCGACCGGCTTGTACGGCTATCAGTGGTGGAACAACGAAGTGCCCGTCACGGCCACGAAGATGGTGCCCGCGGCAAATGAATCGCTGAAAGGCTCGCTCTGGGCGCTGGGGATCTTTGGGCAGATGATCATGGTAAACCAGGCGGAAAATCTGGTGATCGTTCAGTGGTCCACCTGGCCGCAGGCCGAACCGTCGTTTAGCGCACAGCCGCTGGAAGCCTCACTGATGTTCAGTGCGATTGCCAACGCGTTGCGGTAAGTCGCGGTAAGTGATAGTTAACTGCCAGGCATCGCCTGGCTTTTGTATTCGCTGCAAACAAGGGTGCCTCTGCGCGATGTCACAAAACGGCAATATCAGTGACTTACCCAAACTGGTGAATAAAAAATCAATTAATTGTTAAGTTGTTGTTACGACAATCACTCCCGATCGACCACGCGCTATTGATGCGTTAAATGCATCAGTCCATGTATTAATTGCGCTTATAAATTTGGGGTTCTTGATCCAGTTTTCAGAAACAGACGAGCAAAACGTCAACAATAAACTGGAGATAACCATGTTTTCCTCAACCTCACCTGCAACCGTTCGCTCGAAAGCGGGCGCGATACTTCGCGTGACGTCCGGCAACTTTCTCGAGCAATTCGACTTCTTCCTCTTTGGCTTTTATGCGACCTACATCGCGCATACCTTTTTCCCGGCGAGCAGTGAATTTGCTTCCCTGATGATGACGTTTGCCGTCTTCGGCGCAGGATTTTTAATGCGCCCCATCGGGGCAATCGTACTGGGTGCCTATATCGACAAGGTTGGGCGCAGAAAAGGACTCATCGTGACCCTGTCGATTATGGCGGCGGGTACCTTCCTGATCGTACTTATTCCGTCTTATCACAGCATAGGTCTGTGGGCACCGTTACTGGTTCTGACTGGCCGACTGTTGCAGGGATTTTCTGCCGGAGCGGAGCTGGGTGGCGTATCGGTCTATCTGGCTGAAATTGCCACGCCCGGCCGCACAGGTTTTTACACCAGCTGGCAGTCCGGCAGCCAGCAGGTCGCGATTATGGTTGCGGCAGCCATGGGGTTTGCGCTGAATGCGCTGATGGCAGAGAGCGCCATTCGTGAATGGGGCTGGCGTATCCCGTTCCTGGTCGGCTGTTTAATCGTACCGTTTATCTTTTTCCTGCGCCGCAAGCTGGAGGAGACAGAGGAGTTCAATGCACGCCGCCATCACCTGGAGATGCATCAGGTCTTTAAAAGCCTGCTCGGTAACTGGCAGGTGGTCATTGCCGGCATGCTAATGGTGGCAATGACCACCACGGCCTTTTATCTGATCACCGTTTACGCGCCGACTTTCGGGAAAAAAGTGCTGATGCTCAGCGCTTCGGACAGCCTGCTGGTTACGCTTCTGGTGGCAATTTCCAACTTTATCTGGCTGCCGGTAGGCGGTGCGCTGTCGGACCGCTTTGGGCGTAAACCGGTGCTTATCGCCATGACGCTGCTGGCTCTGGCGACGAGCTACCCCGCACTGACGCTGCTGGCGCAGGCACCGAGCTTCTCAATGATGCTGAGCGTCCTGCTGTGGCTCTCTTTCCTCTATGGCCTGTACAACGGTGCGATGATCCCGGCGCTCACGGAGATCATGCCTTCTGAAGTTCGCGTGGCGGGGTTCTCTCTGGCCTACAGTCTGGCAACGGCGGTATTTGGGGGGTTCACGCCGGTAATGTCTACCGCGCTGATTGAATATACCGGGGATAAAGCCTCTCCCGGCTACTGGATGAGTTTCGCCGCGGTATGCGCCCTGCTGGCAACGCTCTACCTGTACCGTCGTCGTGCAGTGACGCTGCAAAATACCGTGAAATCAGAGGGGGCGGCATGAGACTGATTCCTCGACTGACCACCAGCGCGTTGATACTGACCATCCTGAGCTTCAGTGCCGCAGCGAAAGAGGTGACGGTCATGATCTCAGGCGGTTTTAAAGCCGCCCTTGAAAAGCTGGCACCGGAATATGAACGCCAGACCGGAGATAACATTGTGCTCATTCCCGGCCCGTCTATGGGAACGACTCCGCAGGCAATTCCTAACCGGCTTGCGCGCGGGGAAAAAGCCGACGTGGTGATCATG
Source organism: Enterobacter sp. BNK-18 (assembly GCF_047456135.1). NCBI lineage: Bacteria > Pseudomonadati > Pseudomonadota > Gammaproteobacteria > Enterobacterales > Enterobacteriaceae > Enterobacter > Enterobacter sp. BNK-18. The sequence continues at coordinate 2,134,523 of NZ_CP179899.1, forward strand.
GTGGGCGATGCGCTGGCAACACTTGAAAAGGACAACCTGACTCAGCCAGGCTCACGCACGGAACTTGCGGACTCCCCTGTCGGTATGGTGGTAAAAAAAGGCGCTGACGTCCCGGATATCAGTAACGAGGCGAAACTTCGCCATACGCTGCTTCAGGCGGAGTCCATCGCCTACTCCGACAGCGCCAGCGGCAGATACGTCAGCCAGACGCTGTTCAAAACGCTGGGGATTGAAAAAGAGGTGATGGGTAAAGCAACGAAGGTTGAGCGCATCCCCGTCGCCGAAGAAGTGGCGAAAGGGAAATACGCGGTAGGTTTCCAGCAGGTCAGCGAACTGCTGCCGATTCCAGGGGTGACGTTTATTGGCAAACTCCCGGACAACCTGCAATACATCACCCGCTTTGCTGGTGCCGTGACCCGCCACGCCGACCATCCTGGCGAAGGGAAAGCGCTGCTGGATTACCTTTCCTCGACACAGTCCAGCGCCGTGATTCGCGACACGGGGATGAGCCCCGTCACGTCCCGCGGTACTGCTCAGTAATGTGTTTTTCCAGTTCAGCCGCAATGTAAGACTGGATACGCCCCCGGCGTCGGATAAGCCCCACAGTGCGTTTCACCTCCGGCGCCACGAGCGGGACAGACGTCAGTAGCGAGTGCTCTGACGTCGGCATCGACATGGCGGGCACGGCAGCAATGCCGATGCCCGCCTCTACCATACCGAGCATCGTGGTCACATGCCGCGTTTCGCAAACGCTGGGACGCGCAGGCACGATATCCCCCAGCATCCGGTCGAGCAGGTTACGGTTGCCTGACGTTTTGTCGAGGATGATATAGTCCTGCTGATAAAACGCCTGCCACGTCAGGTGAGTCTTTTTTGCCAGCGGGTGATCGCGCCTGCACGCGGCGACATAGCTATCTTCCACAAGGGGGAAAAACTCGATTTCAGAGGGCAAACTCCCGGCGAAACAGATCCCGAAATCCGCCTGGCTACGGGCAACCGCGTCAATGACATTCCCCGCGCTGCTGTCGATGAGCTTAATCCGGACACGCGGATAACGGGACTGAAAGCGACGAATGACATCCGGCATAAAGTAATAGGCCGCAGACGGTACCGTAGCGACGGTAATCAGCCCGGTCCGCTCTTCACTCACTTTATCAATATCAGCCAGCATGGACTCAACGTTATCGAGCAACTGCGCTGAACGTTCAGCAAAGTTCTGCCCGTACAGTGTCAGAGCCACGTGGCGGGTGGTCCGGTCAAACAGCTTCGCTCCCAGCGCCGCCTCCAGTTTTTCAATCCTGCGGCTCAGTGCTGACGGGGACAAACAGATAGATTCAGCAGCAACCCGAAAGTTGCCGTATTCCACTAACGCTCTGAAAGCATAAAGATCGTTAAGGTCAAAATTTACGGGCATAGCGTCTGAATGTCCTGTCTGGCAATACGAACGAAAGTCAAAAATAATAGCGGCTTATTGTCCAGCCGCAACCGGTGAAGCACCGAAATCCTTTAAGGAGTTGGTTTTCACGCTGACCATAATGGGGTAAGTGTCATAAGATTAGGCTTCGACTGAGTTCACAAAATGAAGGTGATACCAGCAAACCGCTATCCACCGTTACGTACGAAGTGATAGTTTATCCAGGCTGGAATTGAAGCAATGACCGAATGTCTGGCATTTTAACAGAACCTTACCTTCCCCTTTTGTTCAAGTGACGAGTTTGCGAGCAAAGCGATGATTAAGTGGCCCTGGAAAACGAATGACGCTGGCCGAAATATGGCGCTGCCGTGGGATGAAGCGCTGGCGATCCCTGTTCTGGCTAATCTTCAGCCGGATGAACAATCAAAACTGGTTCAACTGGCGGATCGCTTTTTGCAGCAAAAACGTCTGGTTCCGCTGCAGGGCTTCGAGCTGGATCCCCTGAAAAACGCGCGTATCGCCCTGCTTTTCTGTCTGCCGGTACTGGAACTCGGTATTGAGTGGCTGGATGGCTTCCATGAAGTACTCATTTACCCCGCACCGTTTGTGGTGGACGATGAATGGCAGGACGATTTCGGCCTGGTGCATAACCAGCGGGTGGTGCAGTCCGGGCAAAGCTGGCAGCAAGGACCGATCATCCTGAACTGGCTTGATATTCAGGACTCCTTCGACGCATCAGGCTTTAACCTGATCATTCACGAAGTGGCGCATAAGCTGGATACCCGCAACGGGGATCGTGCCAGCGGTGTACCGCTGATCCCGCTTCGTGAGGTTGCAGGTTGGGAACACGATCTGCATGCCGCAATGGATAATATCCAGGATGAGATAGATCTGGTGGGCGAAAGTGCCGCCAGCATCGATGCCTATGCGGCAACCGATCCTGCGGAGTGCTTTGCGGTGCTGTCAGAATATTTCTTTAGCGCGCCTGAGCTTTTCGCACCCCGTTTCCCGGCCCTGTGGCAACGGTTCTGTCAGTTTTATCAGCAAGACCCTCTGCTGCGTCTGCGGCAAAATGAGGATCCTGCCGGCAATTCATCTCACCAGCTCCATTAAGACGGGTCGACATGGGTACGATTGAGCGCCCGTACCCATAGGCTCATCACCAGAAACATCAGCGCCATCACCCAGGCGGCCTGCGTTAAAAATACCTCGCCGAATAAACGCGTGACGACAGGCACCAGCAGCGCACTCAGGCCGTAGCCCAGCGTGTGGCTGGTGGCAATCACTCCCGCCCCTTTTCCGGTGGTCAGCCGTTCATTCAGCAGCAGCTGGTATCCCGGCGTCGCCATGGCGGCTCCCAGCGACGTCATGACAATTCCCACGTAGAACAACACCAGACCGGCAATACACATTAGCCCCAGTCCCGTCACCATCAGTACCGCGGCCAGGCAGAGCAATGTCACCGGGCTGAAATGCTGCGGACGGACCACCAGAAATTGCGCAGCGAGGGTTGCCAGCGCGGCCAGACTCAGCAGCAGCGCGACATGATGACTCACCTCTCGCGGGTTACCGTCCAGCAGGGGGCTGAGATGCGGTGACAGGCCAATCTGCATCAGGCTCACCAGTGCGGCCAGAAGCAACGCCAGCACAAGGTACGGCAGCATTGAAACCTGCACATGCGTTGCCTGATGCGCGACAGGCGGCAGCGGCGGATCGGCGACCTCTCGAAGGACCAGCAGGAGAGCAATAAACGGTGCAATCGCCATCAACCAGAGGGGTGCCACCGGATTGACGCTAAGCATCATCGCCGCCAGCGGCGGCCCCAGCAGACGACCGCAGCTGAGGCCGGAGCTAATGGTCGCCAGCGCGGCCATGCGTTTATCCAGACCCGCGCGCTGAATGGCCCATGTCTGAGCCGCGGGCACCAGCCCTGAGACGGTCAGGCCGTACAGCGTACGCGAGAGGATCAGGCCCGCCAGCCCCCAGACAGCACTCATCATCCCGCTTGCCATCGCCCAGACCACCAGCGCCATCACGACGAAACTCGCCAGATAGCCACTTAGCGAGGCCTGCATCACGACCTTACAGCCGTGTCGCTCACTCTGGCGTCCCCACCACGGCGATGCGGGTAAAAAGAGCATGGAGCCGAACATTAACAGCCCCGCCCAGACGGAGAGCGATAACCCGGTCAGGGTGACCAGTTGCGGCAGCATGACCAGCAAACCGTTTTGCCCAATACCTAACAATCCGGCGCATAACGCCAGTGGCCAGTTCGCTTTCGGGGTGAGGTTTTCCGTCAGTGTTTCAGGGTAAGTGCGCATGAGAATGTGAACATAGTGTCAATAAATGTGTGGAAATCATGAAGTTTATGAAAACAAATATTGCAAAAATAGTTGCGACTGTAAACAGAATGCATATCATAACGATAATTATTATCAATCATGGAATGAGGTACACCTATGCGTACTCTGCCCCGCTCCGCCGGTACAGACGTTGCGGCCCAGTGTTTTTTGAACGCCCTGTTGCGTGAAACGAAGGACTGGCGCTATCTCCCCGCTACCGTTGCGGATGAGCTATCGCAGATTCATATTCCGCTCTCTTCAACCCAGGCCATTCGGGTTCCGGTACGCTATTTCTCTCCGACTCAGCATCATCAGTATCACTTTCCGGCGACGCTTATCCAGCGCGACAGCGACAGCGGTGACGCCGTCACTTTCACGCAACTGGTTGACTTAATTCTTGAAAAACCTTCAGTTAAAGGCTCACTCGATACCGAAACGCTGGCGCGCTTTAAGCAACGCGCCCTTGAAAGCCATGCCCACACCTGGCAGGCCATCGATTTGCGCCACAACTGGGCAAACCTGCGTGACAAACCGCTGAATTTTGCGCAAGCAGAACAGGCGCTGCTGGTGGGGCATGCGTTTCACCCGGCCCCCAAATCTCACGAGCCGTTTAACGAAAGTGAAGCGCGCCGCTATTTGCCTGATTTTGCCTCCCGCTTCCCGCTGCGCTGGTTTGCGGTTAAGAGTGAATTGATTGCCGGCGACAGCCTGGCCGTCTCTCTTCGCGAACGCCTGCTGCGCTTCGCAGCGCAGAGTGCCCCTGAGCTCCTCGGTCACTTCATCGATACCTGCTGGCTGCTGCCGATGCATCCGTGGCAGGCCGAGCATCTGCTGGGTCAGGCCTGGTGCCAGCGTCTTGTGGCTAACGGCGACCTGCAGGATTTGGGCGAAGCGGGCGCGCAGTGGCTGCCCACCAGCTCCTCGCGCTCGCTGTACAGCGAAACTAACAGCGACATGATCAAGTTTTCCCTCAGCGTGCGCCTGACCAACTCCGTGCGCACGCTGTCAGTGAAAGAGGTTAAACGCGGTATGCGCCTGGCGCGTCTGGCTAAGACAGCGCGCTGGCAGACCTTACAGGCACGCTACCCGACCATGCGTGTTATGCAGGAAGACGGCTGGGCGGGGCTGCGTGATGAAAATGGCGTCATCCAGGAAGAGAGCCTGATGGCCCTGCGCGTGAACCTGCTGTTCGAGACGCCAGACAACCAGACCAACGTACTGGTGAGCCTGACGCAGGCGGCACCGGACGGAGGTGACAGTCTGCTGGTTGCGGCGGTACGTCGTCTGAGCCAGCGCCTGGATTTACCCCTCGCCGAGGCTGCGCGCTGCTGGGTGCAGGCGTATTGCGATCGCGTCTTACTTCCGCTGTTTAGCGCGGAAGCGGATTACGGCCTGGTTCTGCTGGCACACCAGCAAAATATCCTCGTTGAGATGCAGCAGGATTTCCCCGTCGGGCTGATCTACCGTGATTGCCAAGGCAGCGCCTGGACCGAAGGGGCCGATGAATGGCTAAAAGAGGCGGGTGAACATGATGTGGAAAACCGTTTTGGCGAAAGCCAGCTGCTGCGCTACTTCCCCTACTACCTGCTGCTGAACTCAACGCTTGCCGTGACTGCCGCCCTCGCCGCCGCCGGTTTCGACAGCGAAGAGAGCCTGATGGCGCAGGTGCGTGACGCACTGGCCGAATTACGCAAAACAGCGAAACAGACCCGCTGCCTCGACTACGTGCTCGACAGCCCAACCTGGAACTGTAAAGGCAACTTTTTCTGCTATCTGCACGATCGCAACGAAAACACCATCGCCGATCCGGCAGTGATCTATTTCGACTTTAGCAACCCGTTTTACAAGGAGAAGGCGTGATGGCAAACGCGAATATCGTCCATTCTGGCTATGGCTTTCGCTGCACCGAAACGGAGAACACTCTGCCCCTGACGTTAGGTCTCGACGGCAGCGCAGTGCTTGAGCGCGTGAGTGGTATCCCGGAAGGCTGGTTAGTCGACGCGCTGGATCAGCTGTTTATCGCCGCGCCGGCACTGACCGGCGTCACGCTCCCCTGGTCCGCCTGGCAGGATGAACCGCAGGCGCAGGCGCTGTTTACGCTTGCCAGCGGGGATTATCTGGCGCGCGAAACGTTCTGGCAGTTGCCTCTGTGGCTGCAGGGAGAACGGTCCCAGAACCACGGCGGCATGCAGTTCGATGAAAGCCGTCAGCTTTACTTCCCGCTGCGCCCTCACCGCCCGCAAGGTGAAGTCTATCGCCGTTACGACCCGCAGATTAAACGCACCCTGAGTTTCCGCGTGGCCGATGTGGCGCAGGACGGCGAACGTTTCACCCGCTGGATGAACACCCCGCGCGTTAACGCCTTCTGGGAGATGGCCGGCCCGCAGGCGGAGCAGGAAAATTACCTGCGCCGTCAGCTCGACTCGACCTATTGTTATCCGCTTATCGGCTGCTTTGATGACCAGCCGTTCGGCTACTTTGAAATTTACTGGGCGGCGGAAGACCGTATTGGCCGTCACTATCGCTGGCAGCCGTTTGACCGCGGCCTGCACATGCTGGTTGGGGAAGAAAACTGGCGCGGCGCGCATTATATCCGCAACTGGCTGCGCGGTCTGAGCCATTATCTGTGGCTGGATGAGCCACGCACAACACGCATCGTTGCCGAGCCACGTTTCGACAACCAGCGCCTGTTCCGCCATCTTTCGTCTGCCGGTTTCGAAACCGTGAAAGAGTTCGACTTCCCGCATAAACGCTCGCGCCTCATCATGAACCAGCGTCACCGCTTCTTCAGCGAGGTGGGACTGTGAACGTGTACTGGCAGAAAGTGAACCGCGACATGGTGGCGAAAATCCTCGCCGAGCTGGAATATGAACGCACCCTGAGCGCCCGGCAGCTGGCAGACAATCGATGGCAAATCACCATGGGCGCGGAGACCTGGCAGTTCCAGGCTACGCGCGGGATCTGGGGCTGGCTGCATATCGACCCCGCGAGCCTGACCACCGTCAGCGGTAAGGCAGTGGACGCAGAAACTGCACTGCTGCAGCTTGCTACGGTACTGGAGATGAGCGACGCGCAGACCGCGGAGCATCTGGAAGATCTCTATGCCACGCTGCGGGGTGATATTCAGCTGTTACAGGCGCGCGAAACGCTGGATGCTGATGCGCTCATTCATCTCGACCCGGACGAATTACAGTGCCTGATGAGCGGCCATCCTAAGTTTATCTTTAACAAGGGACGCCGCGGCTGGGGGCTGGATGCGCTACGCCAGTATGCTCCGGAATACCGTGGCCGTTTTCGCCTGCACTGGGTCGCCGTGCAACGTGCGCACCTGGTCTGGAGCAGCGATGTTGATTGCGATATCAATACCCTGCTGGCGAGCGCCATGGATAACGCCGAGCGCGCCCGGTTTGATGCCCGCTGGCAGGCGCTGGATCTTGATGATAACTGGCTGCCCGTGCCGCTGCATCCGTGGCAGTGGCAACAAAAGATTGCTGTCCATTTCCTGGCGCAACTCGCGCGCGGCGAAATGGTTGAGCTGGGCGAGTTTGGCGACGAGTACCTGGCGCAGCAATCGTTGCGTACCCTCACCAATGCCAGCCGCCGCGCGCCGTTTGACATCAAGCTGCCGCTGACCATTTACAACACCTCCTGCTATCGCGGTATTCCGGGTAAGTACATTGCCGCTGGCCCGCTGGCCTCACGCTGGTTACAGCAGCAGTTCGCCAGCGATGCCACGCTTATTCGCTGTGGCGCGCAGGTGCTTGGCGAGCCCGCGGCCGGGTATCTTTCCCACCCGGGTTACGCCGCGCTGCCGAAAGCGCCTTACCGCTATCAGGAGATGCTGGGGGTTATCTGGCGCGAAAATCCGTCCTGTTATCTTCAGCAGGGTGAAGAAGCGGTGCTGATGGCCGCGTTGATGGAGAGCGATAACGCCGGACGCCCCTTGATTGACGCATGGATCGCCCAATCCGGTTTGACCGCTGAAGCCTGGCTGGAAAAGCTCTTTGACGCGACGGTCATCCCTTTCTATCACCTGCTCTGCCGCTACGGCGTGGCGCTTATCGCCCACGGCCAGAACGTGACGCTGGTGATGAAAGACGCCATCCCGCAACGCATCCTGCTGAAAGATTTCCAGGGGGACATGCGCCTGGTGGATGAAGATTTCCCGCAGGCAGCAAGCCTGCCTGAACAGGTGAAGTCCGTCACGGCGCGCCTGAGTGCGGATTACATCATTCACGATCTGCAAACCGGTAACTTTGTCACGGTGCTGCGGTTTATTTCACGCCTTACCCTGCAAAGCGGCGTCAGCGAAACCCGTTTCTACCAGATCCTGGCCGAGGTATTGCGCCGCTATATGGCCGCGCATCCCGATCTCGCCGAACGCTTTGCGAAGTTTGATCTGTTTAAGCCGCAAATTATTCGCGTGATCCTCAACCCGGTCAAACTGACCTTCTCCGAACACGACGGCGGCAGCCGCATGTTGCCGAACTATGTCACCGATCTTGATAACCCTCTTTTTCTGGTCTCCCAGGAGTCAGCGCAATGAAAACGTATGATTTCATCGGCATTGGTATTGGCCCGTTTAACCTCAGCATCGCCGCACTGGCTGAAGGACTGGACGGTTTTAGTTCGCTGTTTCTTGAACGTAAGCCGCATTTCTCCTGGCACCCTGGCATGATGGTGCCGGACTGCCATATGCAAACCAGCTTCCTGAAAGATCTGGTGAGCGCCGTGGAGCCCACCAATCGCCACAGTTTTCTTAACTATCTGGTGCAGCGTAAAAAGTTCTATCGTTTTTTGACCACCGAGCAGCGTACGGTCTCTCGCGAAGAGTTTGCCGATTACCTGTGCTGGGCCGCGGAAAATCTCACCAACCTGTCCTTCAGCCAGCAGGTACAGCAGGTCAGTTTTGATGAAAAAAACGGTCTGTTCGACGTGGTGACTCAGCGCGATCGCTTCCTGGCGCGTCACGTCTGCGTGGGAATTGGCAAACAGATTAACCTGCCTGACTGCGCTCCGGCGCAGGATGACAGCTGCTTCCACGCCAGCGAGATGATGCTGCGCACGCCGGACTTAGCGGGCAAGCGCGTCACCGTCGTCGGCGGAGGTCAGAGTGGTGCGGATCTGTTTCTGAATATCTTCCGCGGGGAGTGGGGTCAGCCACTGAGCCTGAACTGGGTTTCCCGACGCAACAATTATAACGCGCTGGATGAAGCGGCTTTCGCCAACGAGTATTTCACACCGGAATATGTAGACAGCTTCTCCACGCTTGGCGAAGAGGCGCGTCGTCAGATGCTGCACGAGCAGAAGATGACCTCCGACGGCATCACCACGGAGTCTCTGCTGGCGATTTATCGCGCCATGTATCACCGCTTCGAAGTGCTGCGGGAAAAACCGTGGGCACACCTCCTGCCCTCTCGCTCGGTCACCGCGATCGCGCAGCAGGAAAACGGTAAGCGTCTGACGTTACAGCATCACCTTGACGGCGGCCGTGAACAACTCGATACCGACGTGGTGATTTTCGCTACCGGCTATCGCACCGTGCAGCCTGCGTTTCTGGCACCGCTCTCCCATCGCCTGCGTCTGGACGCCGACGAAACCTTCTGCATCAACAATGATTTCACCCTTGAATGGGACGGCCCGCAGAGCAACCGCCTGTTCGCCGTGAATGCCGGGATGCACCGTCTTGGCATTGCCGAACCCCAGCTCAGCCTGATGGCCTGGCGCGCCGCGCGAATTCTGAATCGCGCGCACGACGACGAGCCGTTTGAGCTGGCCACCACCCCTGGCGTGATCCACTGGCGAAGCACTCCCCGCCCGGACAGCAGCCAGGTTTATCAATCTTTAGCAAGAACCACCGAGTACTGACACACACATTCAGGAACTACATAACAATGAAACGTTCTCATCTTTGGGTTTTAAATCCTTGCTTGCTTGCAATGCTTTCTACCTCTGCGTGGGCGGAAGAACAAAAGGAAGAAAATATTGTTGTCTCCGCCAGCCGCGCGCACCGCAGCGTGGCGGAGATGGCGCAGACTACCTGGGTTATTGAGCGTGCTGAGATTGAACAGCAGGTTCAGGGTGGAAAAGAGATTAAAGAGGTGCTGGCGCAGTTGATCCCGGGCATGGACGTCAGCAGCCAGGGCCGCACCAACTACGGTATGAACCTGCGCGGCCGCTCAATGATGGTGATGGTGGACGGCGTGCGCCTGAACTCCTCCCGCAGCGACAGCCGCCAGCTCGACTCCATCGATCCGTTCAACATTGACCGTATCGAAGTGATCTCCGGCGCCACATCCCTCTACGGCGGCGGCAGTACCGGCGGTCTGGTGAATATCGTGACCAAAAAAGGCCAGCCGGATACCGAAGTGGAGTTCCAGACCGGAGCAAAGAGTGGCTTTAACAGCCATAACGATCACGATGAGAACGTGTCAGCCGCGGTGAGCGGCGGCAACGACAATTCCTCTGGCCGGTTGTCAGTATCGTATCAGCGCTACGGCGGCTGGTACGACGGCAAAGGCAACGAGGTGATTATTGATAACACCCAGACCGGATTACAGTATTCCGACCGTCTGGATGTGATGGGAACAGGCACCCTTAACATCGACGATCACCAGCAGCTGCAGCTTACGACGCAATACTACAAGAGCGAGTCCGACGGGAAGCACGGCCTGTTCCTCGGGGAAAACTTCTCCGCGGTTACGGGTGATGCCAAAGCCTACAATAAAGGCAACCTGAACTCTGACCGCCTGCCGGGCACAGAGCGGCATCTGATTAACCTGCAGTACTCCAACACCGATTTCTGGGGCCAGGATCTGGTCGCACAGATTTACTATCGTGACGAAAGCCTGACCTACTACCCGTTCCCGACACTGACCAAAGGCGTGGTGAGCAGCATCGGTGCGTCGCAACAGAAAACCGATTTTTACGGCGGCAAGCTGACGCTGAACAGCAAACCGATGGATGATTTAACGCTGACCTGGGGTGTGGATGCTGACCACGAAACCTTCGACGCTAACCAGCAGTTCTTCAACCTGGATAAAGCGGCAGCAAGCGGCGGTATGGATCTGGAGAACGCCTATAACGTTGGCCGTTACCCGGGTTACAGCATTACCAACCTCGCCCCGTTCCTGCAGGCCAGCTACGACATTGATGCCATCACCCTGAGCGGCGGCGTGCGCTATCAGTACACCGAAAACAAGGTGGATGACTTCGTTGGTTATACCCAGCAACAGGCCATCGCTAACGGGAAAGCCACATCGGCTGATGCGGTACCGGGCGGGAAAACCAATTACAACAATTTCCTGTTCAACGCCGGGATCCTTGGCCGTCTGACCGAACAGCAGCAGCTGTGGTTTAACTTCTCCCAGGGCTTCGAAATTCCGGACCTGGCGAAGTACTACGGCTCCGGTACTTACCAGCTTGTCGACGGGCACTATCGCCTGCTGAACAGCGTGAACGTGAACGACTCGACGCTGGACGGCATTAAGGTTAACGCGTATGAGCTGGGCTGGCGCTACACCGGCGACAACCTGCGCACGCAGGTTGCGGCGTATTACTCGCTCTCGGACAAAACCATCACCATCAACAAGACGGACATGACCATCAACCTCGAAGACGACAAGCGTCGTATCTACGGGATTGAAGGCCAGGTGGACTATTTCTTCACCGACAGCGACTGGAGCACCGGCGCGAACTTTAACGCCATTAAGTCTGAAACCCGCGAAAACGGTAAATGGGAGAAGCTGACGGTAGACAGCGCCAGCCCGTCGAAAGCCAGCGCCTGGGTCAACTGGGCACCGGGCGACTGGACCCTGCGCGTGCAAAGTACGCAGACCTTTGACGTGTCAGATGCCGACGGTAAGAAGATCGATGGCTATAACACGGTCGACTTCCTGGGCAGCTACGACCTGCCGGTGGGTAAAGTGAGCTTCAGCGTGGAAAACGTGCTGGACAAAGACTACACCACCGCCTGGGGTCAGCGTGCGCCGGGGCTGTATAGCCCAACCTACGGTGCACCAGGTCTGTATACTTATAAAGGCCGTGGCCGTACGTTTGGTCTGAACTACTCCGTACTGTTCTAATCCTGCGCGCCGCCTGCGGGCGGCGCAATTTACTGTGTAATTTCAGCGCGAATTTGCTATAAAATCAGCGATTTGCTGAAATTGTCGGCAAACGAACGAAAAGTGCGTTTTCCCCCTTTGACAAGACGAACTGAGGCCGATACTATGCGCCTCGTTCACACGATTCCTCTGTAGTTCAGTCGGTAGAACGGCGGACTGTTAATCCGTATGTCACTGGTTCGAGTCCAGTCAGAGGAGCCAAATTTGAAAAGCCTGCTTTTAAAGCAGGCTTTTTGCTTTTCTGTTAGCCGTTACTTTCCACATCCCCTGTCACCTGACGCCAGGTCGTCACTTCCTCATCCAGCCACTCACTAAAGAGAGCCACCTCCGGTTTCGCTTCCGTTAACTGCGATGTCACCAGCCAGTAAGGCCAGGGATAAGGTGCAGTGAAAGGGGTAAGCTGGACCAGCTCGCCCCGGGTGATGGCATCCTGTACCAGAGAGCGACGCTCCAGCGCGATACCTTTACCGAGTCTGACAGCCTCAAGGACTAAATTTGAGTCGTTAATGCATAACCCGCCGGGCACAATATCTTTTTCCAGTCCCGCATTGAAACACCAGGTTTTCCACGACTCCATGGAGAATATGATTTTACTCTTCGCCACCTCAGTTGGCGTTACCGGGAGGACGCCGCCGTTATAACCGGGTGCTGCAACCACAATCAGTTCATCTGAAAAAAGATAATGGCAGTCGCTTCCTTCCCAATTACCTTTCCCCATGCGTATCGCCACATCTATCCCTTCCTGCTGCATGCGGGTGATCGTCAGACTGGCCTGGATCCGCAGCGTGATGTGTGGATATTTTTCCCGAAACCGCTCCAGACGCGGCAACAACCAGTGACAACCAAAAGACGGCACCATCGCCAGCGTCAGTTCCTGTATTCTCGGTTTCACCTGCACTAACCGGGTGGCATCTGCGATATGATTCAGCGCTTCGCGCACCTGTAACGCGTAGAGACGCCCCTCTTCGTTGATTTGCACCCCTCGCCCATGACGGATAAACAGCTTCACCCCCACCATTTCCTCCAGCACTTTAATCTGCTGGCTGATGGCGGAATGGGTAACGTGAAGCTCTTTCGCCGCAAGCGTTACGCTGCCAAGGCGAGCCACAGCTTCAAAACTACGCAAACTTGCGATAGGAGGAAAATCCGACATGAAACCACGCCCTCATACACTGAATCTGATAAACGCTAACCGGCCAATCTGTCAGTAATACTAACTTAGGCCGTAAGATACTGATGATATTCGCCATAACGAATTTATTGTAATGTCTGTTTATCATCTTCAATGAAGCGTTTTTTCACACAGACAGGAAAACGGGAATCATGATAAAGCTGATTGGCATGATGGATTCTCCTTATGTACGCCGCGTGGCGGTCTCCCTGGAACTTTATGGCGTTGCGTTTGAAAGCCAGCCGTTGTCCGTATTCAGCACGTTTGAGGAATTTTCCCGGATTAACCCCGCGGTAAAAGCGCCAACGCTGGTTCTGGAGAATGGAACACGTCTGATGGACTCGTCCCTCATACTGAATTATTTTGAGGCTCAGGCCGCGCCTGAACGGAGACTCCTGCCCGTGACGCCGGATGCACTGGCGAACGATCTCCAGACGCTGGGCTTTATCCTCGCCGCCGCGGAGAAAGCTGTGCAAAATGTGTACGAACACAACCTGCGCCCGGCGGAGAAACAACATAATCCGTGGATAGAACGTATTACCGTCCAGCTGCTGGCTGCCTGTCGGGAATGGAACGCGCTGCTGGAAGCACGCCCGGAAAACGCGGTGGCCGATCAGGTTGCTGTTACCAGTACGGTTATCTGGACATTTATTCAGTCAATGATCCCTCACGTCGTTAACGCCGGGGATTTTAAAAGAATTCAGGCGGTAGCCGACGTTTTCGAAAACCAGGCGGCATTTAAAAAATACCCTTTTAGTTAACGCTTCGCTCGGCGTGTTATGGGGCTTTTCAGCCCTTTTTCTGCCGCACGGGAATATTATCCTCATCTAAAAGAATCATATTTCTTTATTTATTCTTATATGTAACCCAATGGAAAATATGAGAAACATTTCAATATAAAGCAATCTTATGACGTCACAAGGTATCGTTATTCATCAGGATATTATTGAGAACCAGCGGTCAGGAAATTAAACGGTTTCAATAAAAAAGCCTGCTTTAATTGCAGGCTTGTGCTTCTTGTCGACGGGGACGGGTGCTATAAGGGGCTTAAATCTGATAATCAATCGCCACTTCTTCTGGCTCCATCACCTGACGTTTAATCTCCTCCACGGACAGCCCGGCGTTGCAGAGTTCGATAAAGCGCCACACATAGTTGCGCTGCAGTTGTCCACGCTTCAGGCCGAGCCATACGGTATTGGCATCAAAGAGATGACGCGTATCCAGTCGTACCAGGTTCTCCGTCTCGCGTTCACCACCGGACTGTTCCGCCACCAGACCAATGCCCAGCCCCAGCTCGACGTAGGTTTTGATTACATCAGAGTCCTGTGCACTCAGCACCACATCCGGCGTTAAGCCTTTGCGGTTAAAGGCTTCATCAATGCGCGAGCGTCCGGTAATACCCTGCCGGTAGGTAATCAGTGGCCATTTCGCGATATCTTCCAGCGTCAGGGGCGTGACCTGATTCAGCGGATGGTCGACGGGAAGTAACAGACTGTGGTACCAGCGAAACCACGGGAAAGCCACCAGCAGCGGGTCGTTGCTCAACCGTTCACTGGCAATGCCGATATCTGCCCCACCGTTTTGTAACAGCACGTCAATTTCCTGCGGTGTGCCCTGGATAAGCTCCAGACGGACGTCAGGGAAAAGTTCACGGAAGGCTTTAATCACCGGCGGCAGGCTGTAACGCGCCTGGGTGTGGGTGGTGGCGATAGTGAGGACGCCCGAGGCGTCATTGGTAAAGAGATCCGCCAGGCGACGCACATTGCTGGCCTCGTTGAGGATCCGCTCAGCGATGGTCAGCAAGGCTTTTCCCGGCTCCGTCATGCCAAGCAGACGCTTGCCGCGACGGATAAAAATCTCTATCCCCAGTTCTTCTTCCAGCTCGCGGATATGGCGACTGACGCCGGACTGAGAGGTATAAAGCATATTGGCGACCTCGGTCAGGTTGTAGTCCCGCCTGGCCGCCTCACGGATAATTTTAAGTTGCTGGAAATTCACGATTCACTCCGGCGCATCTGACATAACGCTATTGTTAGAGTCAGCCGACCTGCAGAACAAATAATAAAAACCAGCATCTTATGCTTTTATGGAATATCAACTCACCAGCTGCAGCTCACGGTTCTCCAGAGACGGTTTGCTGACCAGCGACATCAGAATCTCTTTTACCGCCTGCGCCTGAGGTGACAGCGATCCGCGCGCGGACATATTCAGCGACAGCGGTAAGCTCATCGAAGGCGTGGTGATGCGCGCCATCCAGCCGTTTGCCGCGCTGCACAGCGAACGTGCTGCGGATTCAGGCAGGACGGTCACACCCATACCGCTGGCTATAGCGGCGGTTAGCGTGGAGATGGAATCAATTTCACCGATAATTTTTGCCGTCAGGCGGCGCAGGGAGAACGCTTCATCCACACGCACGCGCACCGCGCTGTAGTCACGTGGCAGGAAAAGATTCATTTCTGCTACGGCCGTCAGATCGACGCTCTGCCCCGGACAGTCGCGGGTGCCCACAAGGTAGAGATCTTCTTTCAACAGCGGCTGGCTGGTGATCCCGGCCACCGGTGAGCGGTCGTACAGCACCGCCATATCCAGCTGGCCGCTAAGAAGTTTGTCATTCAGCACAGAACCGCTGTTCTCATGCAGGTAAACCAGTACTTCTGGCAGCTCTGCGCGGACGGCCTGCAGCAGCGGCATGGTAATAGAGGACGCGGCCGTTCCCGGAGCCAGCCCAATGGATACGTGGCCGCTCAGCGTCTGGCCCACGTTATTCACCGCCAGCTGCGCCTGTTCGCACTGGCGAAGGATGGTGCGCGCATGGGTATAAAGGATTTTGCCTGCTTCCGTTGGCGTCACGCCACGTTTGGTGCGGATCAACAGCTGCTGATCCATCTCGCCTTCCAGAGTAGCCACCTGCTGGCTCAGCGCAGGCTGCGCGATATGCAGCACTTCCGCCGCTTGAGTCAGGCTGCCGATATCGACGATTTTTACGAAGTATTTCAGTCGTCTTAAGTTCATTTTGCCCCCTGTTCGAAATGCTGTGCCGGTACTGGCTTTTCATTGTTGATAGGGTTTTGCAATATGAATGCCAGTTTTACGAAGAGGTCTGATTTGTCGCTAAGCGGCTGAAAATAAGGAAAGCTAATCATAAGCAGCGGTTTTATTACTGAAACAGCAGTTTATGATCTGCCCCATTAGGGGTATGTGCGCACCATTACGGTGCATTCCGGCGTCAAAAACGCCATTTTGCTGATTTTGTCAGCAAACGATCAAAAGGCGTTGATCCACCCTTTGACAAGGCCGGCTGACGTCGATAATATGCGCCCCGTTCACACGATTCCTCTGTAGTTCAGTCGGTAGAACGGCGGACTGTTAATCCGTATGTCACTGGTTCGAGTCCAGTCAGAGGAGCCAAATTTGAAAAGCCTGCTTTTATAGCAGGCTTTTTGCTTTTCTGGGGCAGGTAAAATTGCCCTCAGTTGCCGAGCTTAACCGGCATCCCTGACCGACGTTCCAGTTCCGCGCCCGCCCCCTCGTTGACAAGCTCGGTTCGCAGCGAGGCAGATATCGGCAAAGGCACTTTCCGGGTCGATTCAAATTCCGCCCGGTTCCGTGATAGCGGCTCGTGCACCTCTACCCAGCGGCTGCCGTCCGGCTCTGTCGTCACTTTAACGGGCTGATCGATAAGCTGCACACGGGTGCCTACCGAGACGTTATCGAAAAGATATTTAATGTCGTTATTGCGCAGACGAATACACCCCTGGCTCACCCGCAGTCCGATGCCAAAATTGGAGTTTGTCCCGTGAATGGCATACAGCCTGCCAATATAAATCGCATACAGTCCCATTGGGTTATCGGGCCCGGCGGGCACGAATGCAGGCAGCGTTTTCCCCTCTGCCGCATAGGCACGGCGCGTATTCGGCGTAGGAGACCAGGTGGGGCCTTCCTGCTTACGCTCTACCGCTGTGACCCAGTTTCGCGGGGTTTCGCGCCCGGCCTGACCAATGCCGATGGGTAACACTTCAACAGTGTTGCTTCCCGGTGGGTAATAGTAGAGGCGCATTTCTGCCGCATTAACGATAATTCCCTCGCGGACGGTGTCAGGCAAAATCAGCTGCTGGGGTATCACCAGTTGCGTACCGGATTTAGGCAAAAAAGGATCCACGCCCGGGTTCGCTTCCAGCATATTGCTCAGACCCTGCCCGTATTGCGCGGCAAACGCTTCGAGCGGTAGCGTATTGTGATCCGGCACGGTAATGGTTTGCGAAGTGCCCACCAGCCGACTGCCTGTCGGCGGTAAAGGATAACTTACCGCCTGAACGCTCTGGCTGATAAGTAATGCAGCAAGACAACTCAACACATTTATACGACACATATTCCCTTCCTCAGTCGCACCTTGATTTGCTAAGCATAGCGTAGCCGCTTTGCATTACCCATCAGGAAATAAAATCAGTTTGCACACGCGCCCTGGCGCGGTAGTCTCATACGTTCCGTTTATATGACGGTGGCTATGTGAGTGACCTTTTCTTATACCAATAATTAGAAATACGTGCAGACAGGACAACTATGGACTCCACTCTCACCTCCACACATCCCAACGAGGAGACACCTTCGCTCAATCGTGCCCGCCGCGCAGCCCTCGGCAGCTTCGCGGGTGCCGTCGTCGACTGGTATGATTTTCTGCTTTACGGCATTACTGCCGCGCTGGTGTTTAACCGCGAATTCTTCCCCCAGATTAGCCCGGCAATGGGTACGCTCGCCGCGTTTGCTACCTTTGGCGTCGGCTTCCTGTTTCGTCCACTGGGCGGAGTGATCTTCGGCCACTTCGGTGACCGTCTCGGTCGCAAACGCATGCTGATGCTCACCGTCTGGATGATGGGCATCGCCACCGCGCTGATTGGCGTTCTCCCTTCATTTTCCACCATTGGCTGGTGGGCGCCGGTGCTGCTGGTTACGCTGCGCGCCATTCAGGGCTTCGCGGTAGGCGGCGAATGGGGTGGCGCGGCGCTGTTATCCGTTGAGAGTGCCCCGAAGAACAAGAAAGCGTTTTACAGCAGTGGCGTGCAGGTGGGCTATGGCGTAGGTCTGCTGCTCTCCACCGGGCTGGTGTCGCTGATGAGCCACTTCACCACCGATGAACAATTCCTGAGCTGGGGCTGGCGCATTCCGTTTATCTTCAGCATCGTGCTGGTTGTCGCTGCCCTGTGGATCCGCAACGGCATGGAGGAATCTGCTGAGTTCGAACAACAGCGGCAAGAACCGCCCGTTGCCAGAAAACGACTGCCGGTGATGGAAGCGCTTGTCCGGCATCCTGGCGCTTTTCTGAAAATTATCGCCCTGCGCCTGTGCGAACTGCTGACGATGTATATCGTGACCGCATTTGCCCTCAATTATTCAACGCAAAATCTCGGTCTGCCCCGCGAGCTGTTCCTGAACATTGGCCTGCTGGTCGGCGGGATCAGCTGCCTGACTATCCCCTGCTTCGCCTGCCTGGCGGACAGGTTTGGTCGCCGTCGCGTCTATATCACCGGGGCGCTGATTGGCACCCTCAGCGCCTGGCCGTTCTTCATGGCGCTGGAGGCACAGTCGATCTTCTGGATTGTCTTCTTTGCCATCATGCTCGCTAACATCGCCCACGATATGGTGGTCTGCGTGCAGCAGCCCATGTTTACCGAACTGTTCGGGGCGAGCTATCGCTACAGCGGCGCGGGCGTAGGCTATCAGGTGGCAAGCGTGGTCGGCGGCGGGTTTACGCCATTTATTGCCGCCGCGCTGGTGACCTTCTCCGGCGGCAACTGGCACAGTGTGGCACTTTATCTGCTGGCCGGTTGCCTGCTGTCAGCGGCGACGGCGCTCTTGATGAAAGAGACGAGCCACACCTGATCTCACTTTTGTTTCACAGGCGTGTGACATACTATCGGGTAGAGTCGCACACCTGTGGAACAAGGAGACAGAGATGAATAATAAGGGCTCCAGCCTGACCCCGGCTCAGGCACTGGAAAAACTCGATGCACTGTATGAACAGTCCGTCAACGCGCTGCGCAGCGCCATCAGTGAGTATATTGAAACAGGGAAACTCCCCGACGAAAAGGCCAGAAGTAAGGGCCTTTTTGTTTATCCATCGCTTTCCGTCACCTGGGACGGCAGCGCGACTAACACGCCGAAAACGCGCGCCTACGCACGCTTTACCCACTCCGGCTGCTACAGCACCACCGTCACCCGCCCTGCACTGTTCCGCCCTTATCTTGAAGAGCAACTCACGCTGTTGTATCAGGATTACGGTGCGCACATTGCCGTTGCACCTTCACAGCATGAGATCCCGTATCCGTATGTGATTGACGGTTCGGCATTAACCCTTGACCGCTCCATGAGCGCGGGGCTGACGCGCCATTTCCCGACCACCGAGCTGTCGCAGATTGGCGATGAGACGGCGGATGGTATCTACCACCCGGCAGAATTTTCACCGCTGTCGCACTTTGATGCCCGCCGCGTGGATTTCTCTCTGGCGCGCCTGCGCCACTATACCGGGACGCCCGTCGACCATTTCCAGCCCTTTGTACTGTTTACCAACTACACCCGCTATGTCGACGAGTTTGTCCGTTGGGGCTGTAGCCAGATCCTCGACCCGGAGAGCCCTTACATCGCGCTGTCCTGCGCCGGCGGGATCTGGATCACCGCGGAAACCGAGGCACCCGAGCAGGCCATCTCCGACCTGGCGTGGAAAAAACACCAGATGCCTGCCTGGCACCTGATCACCGCTGACGGCCAGGGGATCACCTTAATTAACATCGGGGTTGGTCCGTCAAATGCCAAAACCATCTGCGACCATCTGGCGGTATTGCGTCCGGACGTGTGGCTGATGATTGGACACTGCGGTGGCCTGCGTGAAAGCCAACTGATTGGCGACTACGTGCTGGCCCACGCCTATCTGCGTGATGACCATGTGCTTGACGCTGTGCTTCCACCGGATATTCCTATCCCGAGCATCGCCGAAGTGCAGCGTGCGCTGTATGACGCCACCAAAGAGGTGAGCGGTATGCCGGGTGAAGAGGTTAAACAGCGTCTGCGTACCGGTACGGTAGTGACGACGGATGACCGCAACTGGGAGCTGCGTTACTCCGCCTCCGCGCTGCGTTTCAACCTCAGCCGTGCCGTCGCGATTGATATGGAAAGCGCCACCATCGCCGCACAGGGATATCGCTTCCGCGTCCCTTACGGCACGCTGCTGTGCGTTTCCGACAAACCGCTGCACGGCGAAATTAAGCTTCCGGGTCAGGCCAACCGTTTCTATGAAGGGGCAATCTCCGAACATCTGCAAATCGGCATTCGCGCCATTGATTTGCTGCGTGCGGAAGGTGACAGGCTGCATTCCCGTAAATTACGTACCTTCAACGAGCCGCCATTCCGCTAACCAGAACAAGGAATAACCATGCACACCCCATCGCGCTTATCGGCCCTGCGCCGATGGCTACAGGAAAACAATCTTGATGGCATGATCGTGCCGCGCGCGGATGCCTGGCAGAGTGAGTACTGCGCGCCGTACGATGAAAAGCTGGCCTGGCTGACGGGCTTTGATGGCTCCGCAGGTCTGGCGCTGATACTGAAAAACACAGCGCTGCTGTTTGTCGATGGCCGCTATCAGGTTCAGGCTCGCCTTCAGGTCAATATGGATGAAATTGAAATCCACCATCTGCACAATGAACCGCTGGCCGAATGGCTCACAGCCAACGTCGGGTCTGGCATGCGTATTGGGTTTGAAGCACTGCTGATGACCAATACGGAGTTCGGGCAGCTGTCTGCAACACCCTGTGAACTGGTTCCGCTCAGTCAGTCGCCGTTTGATACCTTATGGCACGATCGCCCTGCCGCGCCGGCGGGACGTATTCGAGAAATGCCGGTGGAGGTCAGTGGCGAAAGCAGCCTCGCCAAACGCCAGCGCGTTGCCGCCGTGCTGGTCGCACACGATGCCGATTATCTGGCCGTGACTCTGCCGGATAACATCGCCTGGCTGTTGAACGTGCGTGGCGCCGACATCCCATCCAGTCCTGTTCCCCTCTCCTTTGCCCTTCTTGACCGTGACGGTAGCGTGGAGTGGTTTGTTAACGACAATAAGCTCAGCGAGCTACCCGAGAGCGTGAGAAACGCGTTCAGGATTGCGCCACAGGATGCCTTTATCGAACGCTGCCAGCGCCTGTCACAAGGTAAGCGGGTGATGGTAGATGCCGATTCCGCGCCGGTCGCCCTGCGCTTTGCCATTGAGCCAGAGGGCGAAATAGTCTGGCGAACCGATCCCATCACTCTGATGAAAGCCACTAAAAACCCGGTCGAACTTGCCGGGTATCGCGAGTGTCATCACCAGGACGGTGCTGCCTGGGTGAATTTCCTGGCCTGGCTAAGCCGTGAAGTCCCCCTACGTGAGGCGGCGGGAAAACCGCTGACGGAGCTGGAAGCGCAGGCGCAGCAGCTTGCGTTCCGTAAACAGCAGCCTGGATTTATTGAGCAAAGTTTTGCCACCATCTCCGCCTCCTCCAGTAATGCGGCGATGTGCCACTATCACTCAAGCGAAGCCAGCAATAAGCCCATCGGTCATCATCATTTTTACCTTAATGATTCCGGCGGTCAGTACCATAACGGCACCACTGACGCCACGCGTACGCTGGCATGGGGTAGCGTGCCGCCACAGCAGAAGTTGCACTACACCGCCGTACTGAGAGGGTTCCTGTCGTTGATAACCTTACCGTTCCCCTCCGGCAGCCAGGGCCATCAGCTTGATGCCTTCGCGCGTCGCCCGTTGTGGGAAATGGGGCTGGATTACGATCACGGGACAGGGCATGGCGTAGGACATCAGTTGCTTATCCATGAGAACCCGCATCGTCTCGCCAAAAAGGTTAACCCGTGGCCCCTGGTGGCCGGCACCATCATGACTATCGAGCCTGGATATTATCTGGCGGACAGCCATGGGATCCGCATTGAAAACCAGGTGGAGATTGTCGAAAGCCGTCCGGGATTCTGCACGTTTTCCTCACTGACGCTGATCCCGATCGACCTGAGCCAGGTCGAGTTACAGCTGTTGAACGAACAGGAAAAACAGTGGCTGGATGAGTATCATCAGCAGGTGCGTGATGCCCTGTTACCGTTGGTCGACAGCGACGCGCGGCAATGGTTGCTTGAGGCGACGATGCCGGTTGGGGTTAACCACTAGAAATATCAGGTGGATGCCGGGCGGCGGTTTCGCCTGACCCGGCTGTAAGCCCGTCGCATCGGACTTTTTCAGAACGCAGAAAAGCAAAAAGCCTGCTATAAAAGCAGGCTTTTTAAATTTGGCTCCTCTGACTGGACTCGAACCAGTGACATACGGATTAACAGTCCGCCGTTCTACCGACTGAACTACAGAGGAATCGTGTGAACGGGGCGCATATTATCGATGCTCCCCGATGATGTCAAAGGCAGAATGCATATTTCTGACTGTTTGCCGAATTATTCTCCACTTCGCGCATTTGTCAGGCATTCTGTAGATTCTGTGGTCGTCGGTTCCTGTTTTATTCGCGGGTATTTCCAGAGCCAGCGCCCACTGACCATACGCCAGTAGAACAACGCCCCACGCACCGCCCAGTCAAGGAACATCCCCAGCCAGACGCCGACTACCCCCATGCCAAGCATGACCCCGAGCGTGTAACCCACCACCACGCGGCAACCCCACATGCCGAGCATCGACACCCACATCGCGAAGCGTGCATCGCGTGCCCCTTTCAGCCCGGCAGGCAGAACCCATGAAGCCGCCCAGATGGGCATAAAGGCCGCATTCAGCCAGATCAGGATCTTAACGACCTCTTTGACATCATCTTCGTGGGTATAAAAAGAGGCCATAAGCCCGGCAAAGGGGGCGCTTCCCCAGGCGATCAGCGTCAGGCCAATGGTTGACAGCCAGAAGACGTGCCGCAACTGCCGTTCCGCCTGCCCTATCTGCCCTTTCCCCAGCCGTTTACCGGTAATGATGGTCGACGCCGAACCGAGGGCGTTGCCCGGTAGGTTTATCAGGGAGGCGATGGAGAAGGCAATAAAGTTACCGGCGATAACGTCAGTCCCCATCCCGGCGACAAACATTTGCGTTAGCAGCTTGCCCCCGTTAAACAACACGGATTCAATACTGGCGGGAATACCAATTCCCATCACTTCCCAGATAATGGCGAAGTTAAAGGGGCGGAAATAGCTCTTCAGCGTAAGGCGCAGTGACGGCGTGATCCCCGCCATCAGCACCCCAAGAATGGCGGCCGCACCGATATAACGTGAAATCGTTAACCCCAGCCCGGCACCCACGAACCCGAGCCCGTCCCAGGAGAAGACGCCGTAGATCAGCACGCTGCTAATAATGATATTCAGGATGTTCATCCCGCCGTTTATCAGCAACGGAATTTTGGTGTTGCCCGCCCCGCGCAGCGCGCCGCTGCCAATCAGCGCGATGGCTGCAGCCGGATAACTCAGGACCGTCATTTCCAGGTAGGTCAGCGCCAGGTCTTTAACTTCATTTGTGGCCTCACCGGCGACAAAATCGATAATTTCCCTGCCGAAATAGTGGATCACCGCCGCCAGCACGATCGAGAAAATGGTCATGATCATCAGCGACTGTCGGGCAGCCTCGCGCGCACGTTTAGGATCGAGCTTACCGAGGCTAAAGGCGACGACAACCGTCGTCCCGAGGTCAATGGCGGCAAAAAAAGAAATAACCACCATGTTAAAGCTGTCCGCCAGCCCGACACCGGCCATCGCCTCTTTACCCAGCCAGCTGACCAGGAAGGTACTCAGCACCCCCATCAACAGAACGCAGGTGTTTTCCAGGAAAATAGGCACGGCAAGGGGGGTGATTTCACGCCAGAACAGAACACGATAGCTTTTACGCTTTGCATACCATGGCGTGCGCATAATCGCCTGGCGTAGGGGGGCAGTGACGTTCAAAATGGACCTTAACGAGAAAGTTGAAACTCCATTTCAAATGATGGGGGAGAAATGCTAAACCTGCAAAGTATTTTCCATAAAAAGATGTGTGGATTTACAACAAACTGTCGACAGAATCATCAATCGATCGCTAATCGCTAAGATCAGGTTTGACAAAACTTTTTTCGCCGCTAAGATAAGCCTCCACAACGATTCCTCTGTAGTTCAGTCGGTAGAACGGCGGACTGTTAATCCGTATGTCACTGGTTCGAGTCCAGTCAGAGGAGCCAAATTTAAAAAGCCTGCTTTTATAGCAGGCTTTTTGCTTTGCTGATGAGGGAAAATGAACGCTCTGTTTGTCTACGGCACGCTACGTCCGGGTCACGCGAATGCACATATTCTTGAAAACATCGGTGGCGAATGGCAGGCCGGTTTTGTCACCGGGACGTTTTACGAACATGGCTGGGGCGCGGCGGCAGATTTTCCGGGAATAGTGCTGCACCCGGACGGCCCATGCGTGGAGGGCTTTCTGTTTATCTCTGATAGCCTGAGTGCACACTGGCCAATGCTGGACGAATTTGAAGACGGCTACGATCGGGTTGAGGTCAATGTGACCACGCCGGATGGAAAACAGGTCAACGCCTGGATTTATCAGCTACAGCCGCGTACTGCGTAATAAAAAAGGCTCTCTGTCACCAGAGAGCCTTTTTTGTATTCATCGGCGATTACTCGCTTTTGGCTTCACCGTTTTTGATTTCGCCCATTACTTTCAGTTTCTTGGAGATATCACGGCGTTCTTTAGACAGCTCAGCGTTTTTGATGATGTAGTCATCAACGCGGTCTTCGTAGTCGCTCTTCATGCTGGCGATGATGCCCTGAATAGCCTCAACGCTCATGCCTGGCTTGATGTAGTCGCTCAGGTTATCGAGCAGCAGGACACGTTTCTGGTTGTCACGGATCTTCTTCTCAACGTCCTGGATTTCACGCTGCAGTTTGTTTTTGCGGCGGAACAGGCGGACGAATTCCAGAACATCCTGGAACGAAGGCTTGGTAGTTTCCATTTTTACACCCCTGATAATGTGAGATTCGGATTCGTTAAAGCAACCGTTGTAACAATAACCTTACTGACAGCGGCTGCGAATGACAATGAGTATATCGTTTAAAGCTATCATAACCCCAATTGATGCTGAATCGAAGCAGCAGGCGTCACATATGGAGATAGCTGCTCTTTATTTGCGCAGCGCCCGGCAAATGAGATGCGACAGTAGCTCCAGCTGCCGCGCCAGCTCCATGCTCAGCCAGACATAACCATGAATAGGCGTTTCCGCAACTTTATCGCTCTGACGCTCATTCATTAACTGCTTCAGCTCCGCAACGATCTCATTCAGACGTTCACTGTTCGCCAGGATGGGCTGCGGGTTACCTTCATAAAGCGCGT
Source organism: Enterobacter sp. BNK-18 (assembly GCF_047456135.1). Classification (NCBI taxonomy): domain Bacteria; kingdom Pseudomonadati; phylum Pseudomonadota; class Gammaproteobacteria; order Enterobacterales; family Enterobacteriaceae; genus Enterobacter; species Enterobacter sp. BNK-18. Next base: position 2,159,937 of record NZ_CP179899.1, read on the forward strand.
GGGCGATGGTGAGCAGCGTTTGCTGCGTCATCTGCTGCGTCTCTTTTAAGGTATGGGCGTTGAGCATTAAAAGGTGACTGGGACGAGAAGCCCAGTGCGCGTTGATTTGCAGCTCAAGCATGCATACCAGATTGCGGCTTACCGTCTGAATGGCTTCAAAAATGGATTTCTGGATATGGGTTTCTTTGCTGGCCGGGGTAATCAGCCCGCGCATCCTGACCACATCGTTGAGGATCGTTTGCAGATGTTTTTCCAGCCGGGGACGTTCAACCAGGTTAGGGGAAAATCCGGCCTGATAGACACGGTTGAACGCGGTGACATAGTTAGCCATCTGAATACGCCAGTGCAGAAAAGCACGCTGTGGCCAGATGCCGGTAAAGAGCATAGCCAGCAGTGAGCCGAGGATCACGTCCCCGCTTCGCCACAGGGCGGTCGTCATATCTCCTGCCGGTGCACCGACCACCACCGACAGCGTGATACCAATCAGCAGCGCCTGATAGGGCCTTTTGCCTAAAGCCAGCCAGCCGCAAAGGAACATCGCGGCACCGCACCAGATCAACATAACCGGAAACGAGATAAGCTCAAGCTTCAGCGCGATAAGCCCCAGGGCAGAGCCTAAAACGGTACCGCCAATGCGCTCGAAGGCGCGTGGAACAACGTTCCCCCAGAACGAAATAGGCCCCATCACGACCACCAGCGTGATAAGCGGCCATGTTCCCTCAGGAACATCCAGCAAACGAACCAGCACAAACGTCAACACAAAGGCCAGCGCGATACGGCACCCATGTACCACGCGGTAGTGTTTGTACAGACGAATTTCAAAAGGGGTTAATGATTTGTCGGGACGCACACCCGCTCTCCAGCTACAGGGCAAATCACAATTGTACTGTGTTTTCAGCCGGGCGGATCACACCCGGCTGAAAAACCCTGTAATAACCAGGCTTAACCGGCTTTGTGCTCTACACCAATATACATTTCGATGTCCCAGTAACCGTCCGCGTTACCATCATTAAGGTAGCGCTCAAAGCAGGGTTTAGGGGCCATCTGGTAGCTGTTGTCCTGCAAGAGGGAATTAAAGAACTGGTTCCATGGGGTCGCGAAGTCATGGTTTTCAACGCGCGCCGTCGCCACCGCATACTCTCCAGCGGCGATTTCCGTCATCATGACGCCTTCGCTGTTTTCAGGAATGACAAAATCGTCCGGTACCGTTACGGCCGTGTCACAGCGCAATTTTTCTGCCGGGACCTCGTCCGGATTATCGTAGTAAACCGCAACCCACTCCAGCGGCTGAATGTGACGTCCATCCACCCACATGACTAACTGTTCGAAGCCCTGTTTTACCGTTTTGTCCCACGGCCCGACCAGATGAAAGCCGGCGATTTTACGTTTCTGTTGCTGCTTGATGCTGTAGTCCATGCTGCCTCCTTTTATTACTGTATATTTATACACTATAAAGCAGGTTTTAACTGTTCAGCAAACGAGGAGTGTTTATTATGTGAGCAGACTCGCAACCGCGCCAGTCTGCTCATGAGCTTTAACGCAGGCCGTTACAGCGTGTGATGCAGATAATCGCTCAGACGGGAGAAGAGGCCGCCTTTATTCACCGCTTCGAGCGTCACCAGCGGCCAGTGCGCCACGACTTTGTCACGATCGTAAAGCTGGATTTCCCCTACCCGCTGATGAGCCGCAATCGGCGCTTCCAGCTCTTTTTTATCCAGCACGTACTTGGCTTTGATGTTAGGAACTTCTGTTTTAGGCAAGGCCAGCCAGAAATCCTGGTCGGTGCCCAGTTCCACCTGCTCTTTATCGCCGTACCAGATACGCTCTGTTCCCACTTTTTTGCCGTTATGCAGGATCTGCACCGTATCAAAGTTCTGCTGCCCCCAGTGCAGCAGCTTCCGGGCCTGTTCCTCACGCCCTTTCGGGCTGTCAGCGCCCATCACCACCGCGATTAAACGACGCTGACCGTCAACCGCTGACGCAATCAGGTTAAAGCCCGCTCCCGACGTGTGCCCCGTTTTCAGGCCATCAACGTTCATGGTTTTATCCCACAGCAGGCCGTTACGGTTTTGTTGGGTGATCCCGTTCCAGGTAAGGCTCTTTTCGCTGTACATGTGGTAGAACTCTGGCTCGCCGTGAATGATAGCCCGGGAGAGCACGGCCAGGTCATAGGCAGAGCTGTGCTGGCCCGGCGCGTCCAGACCGTGGACGGTTTCAAAGTGGGTATCGCGCAGATTCAGCTTTTGTACATAGTCGTTCATCATCTTCACAAACTGCGGCTGACCACCCGCTACGTGATCCGCCAGCGCCACGCAGGCGTCGTTACCGGAATCCACAATCAGACCACGGCTCAGGTCGCGCACCGAGACGCGATCGCCCTCTTTCAGGAACATCAGCGACGATCCTTCAAACACCGGGTTCCCTTTTGCCCACGCGTCGCGGCCAACGGTAACGATGTCATCCGGGGTAATGCGGTGGCTGTCGATGGCCCGATCGACAACGTAACCCGTCATCAGCTTGGTAAGGCTCGCCGGATTACGTTGTTGATGTTCGTTGCCCGCCGTTAAGATCTGACCAGTCGTGTAATCCATTAGCACCCAGGAGCCCGCCTGAATGGCCGGAGGCTGCGGCGAAAAATCCAGCGGATCGGCCGCGAAGGCAGAAGAGACACTCGAAGCGAGTAAAGAAACAGCAATAAACAGACGGCGTTTCAACGGTATATCCTCAGGTCATTAAAAATCGATGACCTTTTTACGGGAGTTCTCTTGTCGTTACCTGGCTTAATTGCAAAAAAATGTGACAGAAAGCAGATTTTACGCTGAAGCGGCCTCGCAAATTTGCACGGTGATGGCGCTTTTTATTCGGACTGACCTGCACGATCGTTTACCATAGAGACGTCATTTTTTAACAGGATGGTATTACTGGTGTCTGATTCAGCCGCGCGCCCTACATTTTTGTTCCACGACTACGAAACCTTTGGCACCCACCCGGCGCTGGACAGACCGGCACAGTTTGCGGCCATCCGTACCGACGACGAATTCAACATCATTGGCGAGCCTGAGGTCTTTTACTGTAAGCCGGCCGATGACTACCTGCCCCAGCCCGGCGCGGTAATGGTCACCGGGATCACCCCACAGGAAGCCCGGGACAAAGGCGTGAACGAGGCCGCATTCGCCCGGCGCATTCACGACCTCTTCACCGTCCCGAATACCTGCGTGGTCGGTTACAACAACATCCGTTTCGATGACGAAGTGACGCGCAATATCTTCTACCGCAACTTCTACGATCCTTATGCCTGGAGCTGGCAGAACCGCAACTCGCGCTGGGATTTGCTCGACATTATGCGTGCCTGCTATGCGCTGCGCCCGGAAGGCATCAACTGGCCTGAGAATGATGAAGGGCTGCCGAGCTTCAGACTGGAACACCTGACGCGCGCAAACGGTATTGAGCACAGCAATGCCCACGATGCGATGGCCGATGTCTACGCCACCATTGCTATGGCAAAGCTGGTGAAAACCGCTCAGCCGCGGCTGTTTGACTATCTGCTGAGCCACCGCAGCAAGCAGAAACTCACCACGCTGATTGATGTGCCGCAGATGAAACCGCTGGTACATATCTCCGGTATGTTTGGCGCCTGGCGCGGCAATACCAGTTGGGTCGCACCGCTGGCCTGGCATCCGGATAACCGTAATGCCGTGATTATGGTGGATTTAGCCGGTGATATTACACCGCTGCTCGATCTCGACAGCGATACGCTGCGCGAACGGCTCTACACCCCAAAAGATGAACTCGGCGATCTGCCCGCGGTGCCGGTCAAACTGGTCCATATCAATAAATGTCCGGTCCTGGCCCAGGCCAATACTCTGCGCGCAGAGGATGCCGACAGGCTGGGGATTAACCGTCAGCGTTGCCTGGATAACCTCAAGGTGCTGCGTGAAAACCCGCAGGTGCGTGAGAAAGCGGTGGCGATCTTTGCCGAAGCCGAACCCTTTGTTCCGTCAGACAACGTCGATGCGCAGCTGTACAACGGCTTTTTCAGCGACGCAGACCGTGCGGCAATGAATATTGTTCTGCAAAACGAACCGCGTAACTTACCCGCGCTGGATATTACCTTCGCGGACGCACGTATCGAAAAACTGATGTTTAATTATCGCGCGCGCAACTATCCTGGCACGCTGGATGAAACCGAACAGGCGCGCTGGCTTCAGCATCGTCGTCATGTGTTTACACCGGAGTTTCTGCAGAGCTACGCGCAGGAGCTGGAGATGCTGTATAGCCAGTATGAAGGAAATGCTGAAAAGCAGGCGCTGTTAAAAGCGCTGTATCAGTATGCGCAGGAAATCGTCTGACAGATTTTGGGCGAAAAAAAACCGGAGGCGATGGTCTCCGGTTTTTTTTCTTAGCTCTTACGCAACGTCTTCGTACTGAGGAACCGGGTTACGGAAGCTCTTCGTGACGCACGCCAGGTAAACCAGGCCGATACCCGCCCAAATCAGGCCAAGCACCATGGAACTCTCTTCCAGGTTAACCCACAGCGCACCCACGGTCAGCGCACCACACATCGGCAGGAACAGATACTGGAAGTGATCTTTCAGCGTTTTATTACGCTTTTCACGGATCCAGAACTGAGAAATAACCGACAGGTTAACAAAGGTGAACGCCACCAGCGCACCGAAGTTAATCAGCGCAGTTGCCATCACCAGGTCAAAGTTAATCGCCAGCAGAGCAATAGCGCCGACCAGGATGATGTTCATCGCCGGCGTACGCCAGGTTGGGTGAACGTAGCCGAAGAAGCTTTTCGGGAATACGCCGTCACGACCCATTACGTACATCAGACGTGCAACGCCTGCGTGCGCGGCCATGCCGGATGCCAGTACCGTGATGGTGGAGAAGATCAACGCGCCAACCTGGAACGCTTTACCCGCCACGTAGAGCATAATTTCTGGCTGAGAGGCATCCGGATCCTTAAAGCGAGAGATATCCGGGAAGTACAGCTGCAGGAAGTAGGTCGCAAAGATAAAGATCAGACCACCAATCAGCGCCGTCAGGAAGATAGCACGCGGGATAACACGCTCTGCGTCCTTGGTCTCTTCAGACAGGTTGCTGATGCCGTCAAAACCGGTAAAGGAGAAGCACAGAATGGTTGCCCCGGTAATCATCGGGATCACATGCGCATCACCAGACCAGAACGGCTTGCTGCTCGCCAGGGTACCTGCGCCTTCACCGTGGAAGACACCAAAGATAACCATGCCCAGAATCACGGCAATCAGGATGACCTGAAGCACAACAATAACGGAGTTAAAGTTCGCAACGGACTTGATGCTGCGCAGGTTAAACGCCGTCATAAAGGCCACCAGCGCCACGACGAACATCCACGAAGGGATCGACGGCACCAGTGCTTCAAAATAAATTTTAGCCAGCAGAATGTTGATCATCGGCGCGAACAGATAGTCGAGCAGCGAAGACCAGCCCACCATAAAGCCAACGGTCGGGCTGATGGATTTCTGGGCGTAGGTGTAGGCGGAACCGGCAGACGGATAGCGACGGACCAGTTTACCGTAGCTCAGCGCGGTAAAGAGGATCGCAATCAGTGCGAAGGCGTAAGCCGTCGGCACATGACCGTCTGTGAGGCCTGATACGATACCGAATGTATCGAACAGCGTCATTGGCTGCATATAGGCAAGGCCCATCATAACAACCGGAACTAACGTAAGGGTTTTACGTAATTCCACGCGAGAGGTGTTTGGAGTTGCGTTATGCGACATAGTTATTCTCCTTTACGGTGATAACCGCCACGTAAGCGAAAAATTGCCCCATTTCTGTATTCCTCAGCGACAACAACTGTCGGATTTTAGTAAATATCTATCCGGTACGAAGCCCGGCCTCTTGGTTTTTAGTTTCGTTTCATACGTGCAAAAAAAAATAACCGACGCCTTTTATATCGTCGATTATTCATTTGGTTGCAGCGGCGCATTTTGCCCCACATCGGATACAAAAGGCAATACTTTGCAACGCCCGGGGCGATTTTCTTTTTTCTAACTGGCTGATTTCTCGACGCTGCTTTGCGAGTAAACGGCAGCAATAGCACTATTTGCTAAAATTTCGTCCCGCCACCAGGCACTTGCCAGCCCCGCAGTTTGTTCATTCCAGCCGACCCACACCGATTCATTGCTGCTTTGTGCAAGCACCTGTTTTTCAACAAGCGCACCGCTGTCTAAAAACCGCTGCGCCAGATAGCGGGGTAAATAGCCGCACCCCAGGCCACTGATTTGCAGCTCCAGCTTGGTTTTATAGTCGAACACCGTGATCGCCTCCTGCTCATCAAGCAACTGCGTGGAGGCCGCACAGTCGGGACGCGAGCTGTCACCGACCACAATGGCGCGGTAGCCTTTAATCGTGCGCCGGTTAAGGGGTTCCGGCTCCTGCGCGAGCGGATGGTGTGGCGCGACGGCGAAAACCTGCTCCAGCACACCCAGCCGGGCGAAACCGAAATCGCTTAACTGGGGCGGTTCATGCAGCGCACCGACAAAAATATCGGCCCTGCCCTGAGTTAAGGCATCCCATGAATCGCCCAGCACGCCATTAATGAAGATTAACCGGGTTACGCTGTGGTGCTGATAGAACGCCTCAATCAGCGGCGTCAGAAGAGAAAACGGAAAAGTATCATCAACGCCGATGACCAGTTCGTTCTCCCATCCCTGGTGCAGTTTGACGGCCTGTTTTTCCAGTTCGCGAACGGTATGCAGGACGTCGCGCCCCTTCTCCAGCAGCATCTGCCCGGTACGGGTAAAACGGGCGCGGTGGCCAGAGCGATCGAGGATCTGGATATTAAGATCGCTTTCCAGTTTATGAACGGTATAGCTCAGCGCCGACGGGGTTTTGAAGAGCTTTGCCGAAGCAGCGGCAAAGCTCCCCTCTTTTTCCAGTGCATCCAGAATAATAAGAACATCCAGCAGCGGTTTCATGTTCGCCCCCTTCCGGTGTGCGATCGTTTCCGCTGAGAAACTTATTCCATCGGCATCACCAGCGGATCGGGATATTGATACTCAAACCCCAGTTCATGACAAATGCGATTGCCATCAACAATTTTGCCTTTACTTTCGTCCTTTGCTTCACCAAAAACAGGCGGAACCAGACCCAGCTGGCGTGCCATCAGCGGGTAAAACGTGCTCCGCGCTGGATGAGAAGGCGCACATATATTATAGATGTGCCCACCTTTTGGAGCCTGTAAGAGTAGTTCTATTGCGGCAATTACGTCATCAAGATGCACAAGATTGACGCCATGTTGTCCGTCTGGCGCGGATTTTCCCGCGAAGAAGCGCCCTGGATGTCGCCCGGGGCCAACCAGACCTGCCAGCCGTACGATATCGACCTGGGTGCCGGGAAGATGATGCAGCCAGTCTTCCAGCTCTTTCAGCACTTTACCGCTTGCGGTAACGGGATGACGCTCAGAGGTCTCTTTCACCACGCCGTCAACATCGCCGTAGACCGAGGTTGAGCTGGTAAAAATAATGCGTGGGACGTGATGCGCCAGCGCGCTGTCGACAATCTCCTGCATCGCCTGCAGATAAAATGATTCGCCCGGGCCACTGCGCCGTGCCGGTAACGTAATCACCAGCGCATCAACGTTCATCAGCGTGTCCAGATCGTCAGCATCACACACCAGTTCAGGTTCCAGACGCAGCTCGACGCCGTCAATACCGCACATACGCGCCGCTTCTACCCCATCCGCCGTGGTTTTGCTTCCGGTCACCTGCCAGCCTTTTGCGGCCAATGACATCGCCAGCGGCATTCCCAGCCAACCTAAACCGACAATCGCGACCTTTTTCATGCGAATTCTCCTGACTTTTACTCGTCTTTCTTAAGGCTACGCCAGCCCGGCAGAACACACAATTCATAGCGTCAATATGAAATGAATTAATGATCAAAAAAAGCCCTTGCAATCAGTCATACAACTGGTTTAGGTTAAAAGACATCAAATGAATAAGCATTCATCGAGAATTTTATGACACGCGTTCCATTTAAACACCACCATCATCACCATCATCCTGACTAGTCTTTCAGGCGATGTGTGCTGGAAGACGTTTGGATCTTCCAGTGGTGCATGAACGCATGAAAAAGCCCCCGGAAGATCTTCTTCCGGGGGCTTTTTTTTGGACCAAATTCAGACAGGTTAAAACAGGTTAACGAGGAAAACAGAATGTTAGATAACTCACGTTTACGCATAGCTATTCAAAAATCAGGCCGTTTGAGTGATGATTCACGCGAACTGCTCGCCCGCTGCGGGATTAAAATCAACCTGCACACCCAGCGCCTGATTGCCCTGGCTGAAAATATGCCCATCGACATTCTGCGCGTGCGTGATGACGATATTCCCGGCCTTGTGATGGATGGCGTTGTTGACCTCGGCATCATCGGTGAAAACGTGCTGGAAGAAGAGCTCCTGACCCGCCGTGCCCAGGGTGAAGATCCACGCTATTTTACCCTGCGTCGTCTGGACTTCGGTGGCTGCCGCCTGTCGCTGGCCACGCCTGTCGATGAAGCCTGGGACGGCCCGGCCGCGCTGAACGGCAAACGTATCGCCACCTCCTACCCTCACCTGTTAAAACGTTACCTGGATCAGAAAGGCGTGCAGTTTAAATCCTGCCTGCTGAACGGCTCTGTTGAGGTGGCGCCGCGCGCGGGTCTGGCTGACGCCATCTGTGACCTCGTCTCTACGGGCGCCACGCTGGAAGCGAACGGTCTGCGCGAAGTGGAAGTGATTTACCGCTCCAAAGCGTGCCTTATCCAGCGCGACGGCGAAATGGCCGATGCGAAACAACAGCTGATCGACAAACTGCTGACCCGTATTCAGGGCGTGATTCAGGCCCGTGAATCGAAATACATCATGATGCACGCGCCAACCGAACGTCTTGATGAGGTCATTGCCCTGCTGCCGGGCGCAGAGCGCCCGACCATCCTGCCTCTGGCCGGTGATCAGCAGCGCGTCGCCATGCACATGGTCAGTAGCGAAACCCTGTTCTGGGAGACCATGGAAAAACTGAAGGCGCTGGGCGCAAGCTCAATTCTGGTGCTGCCAATTGAGAAGATGATGGAGTAACGACCATGAGCTTTAACACAATCATCGAATGGAATACCTGTAGCGACGCGCAACAGCGCGAGCTGCTGATGCGCCCGGCAATTTCCGCCTCGGAGAGCATCACCCGCACCGTGGCGGAGATCCTCGATAACGTCAAAGCCCGTGGCGACGATGCGCTGCGGGAATACAGCGCAAAGTTTGATAAAACCGAGGTTGGCGCTTTAAAGGTAACCGAACAGGAAATCACGGACGCGGAAAGCCGCCTCGGTGATGAGATCAAACAGGCGATGGCCGTCGCGGTGAAAAATATTGATACCTTCCACACCGCGCAGAAATTGCAGGCGGTGGATGTGGAAACCTTGCCCGGCGTGCGCTGCCAGCAGGTGACGCGCCCGGTGGCGTCCGTCGGCCTCTATATTCCTGGCGGCTCTGCCCCGCTGTTTTCGACCGTCCTGATGCTGGCCACCCCGGCACGTATTGCCGGTTGTCAGAAGGTGGTGCTCTGCTCTCCGCCACCGATCGCCGACGAGATCCTGTACGCGGCGAAGCTGTGCGGCGTGCAGGCGATCTATAAAGTGGGCGGTGCGCAGGCGATTTCCGCCCTGGCGTTCGGGACGGGATCCATTCCTAAGGTCGACAAAATCTTTGGCCCGGGCAATGCGTACGTAACCGAAGCGAAGCGCCAGGTCAGCCAGCGTCTGGACGGCGCGGCGATTGATATGCCTGCCGGTCCGTCTGAAGTGCTGGTGATTGCCGACAGCGGCGCTACACCGGATTTCGTTGCCTCTGACCTGCTCTCGCAGGCCGAGCACGGCCCTGACTCGCAGGTGATTTTACTGACGCCAGATGCCGACATGGCAAAACGCGTGGGCGACGCCGTTGAGCGTCAGCTGGCTGACCTGCCGCGTGCGGAAACGGCGCGTCAGGCGTTATCCGCCAGCCGCCTGATTGTGGCCCGCGATCTTGACCAGTGCATCGCCATCTCCAACCAGTACGGTCCTGAGCACCTGATTATCCAGACCCGCAATGCGCGCGATCTGGTTGACAGCATTACCAGCGCAGGTTCGGTCTTCCTTGGCGACTGGTCACCGGAATCCGCCGGCGATTACGCTTCCGGCACCAACCACGTTCTGCCAACCTACGGCTATACATCAACCTGTTCGAGCCTCGGGCTGGCGGATTTCCAGAAACGCATGACCGTACAGGAGCTGTCCCGCGAGGGGTTTGCCTCTCTGGCCTCCACCATTGAGACCCTGGCCGCCGCCGAACGTCTGACCGCCCACAAAAACGCCGTTACGCTGCGCGTTGCAGCCCTGAAGGAGCAAGCATGAGCATTGAAGAATTAGCCCGCGAAAATGTCCGCCGCCTGACGCCTTATCAGTCTGCTCGTCGTTTGGGTGGCAACGGTGATGTCTGGCTGAACGCCAACGAATACCCGACGGCCGTACAGTTCGAGCTGTCGCAGCAAACGCTGAACCGCTATCCGGAATGCCAGCCGAAAGCGGTTATCGAAAATTACGCCCGGTACGCAGGCGTAAAGCCTGAGCAGGTGCTGGTCAGCCGGGGGGCAGATGAAGGCATTGAACTGCTGATTCGAGCCTTCTGCGAACCGGGTAAAGACGCGGTGATGTACTGCCAGCCAACCTACGGAATGTACAGCGTCAGCGCAGAAACCTTTGGCGTGGCGTGCCGTAACGTGCTTTCGCTGGAAGACTGGCAGCTCGATCTGCAGGGGATTGCCGACAATCTTGACGGCGTGAAAGTGGTGTTCGTCTGCAGTCCAAATAACCCGACCGGGCAGATTATCAACCCGCAGGACATTCGAACCCTGCTGGAGATGACGCGCGGTAAAGCGCTGGTGGTGGCTGACGAAGCCTATATTGAGTTCTGCCCGCAGGCGACGCTGGCTGGCTGGCTCGAGGAGTACCCGCACCTGGTTGTACTGCGTACGCTGTCAAAAGCTTTCGCTCTCGCTGGCCTGCGCTGCGGCTTTACGCTGGCCAATAAAGAAGTCATCGACCTGCTGATGAAAGTGATTGCGCCATATCCCCTCTCTACGCCGGTTGCCGACATTGCGGCGCAGGCTTTGGCCCCTCAGGGGATCAAGGCGATGCGCGAACGCGTGGCACAAATCCTTGAAGAACGGCAGTATCTGGTCACTGCCCTGAAAGATATTCCCTGCGTGGAGCAGGTATTCGACTCTGAAACCAACTACATCCTGGTACGCTTTACCGCGTCGAGTGCCGTATTTAAATCTTTATGGGATCAGGGCATTATCTTACGAGACCAAAATAAACAACCATCCTTAAGCGGCTGTTTGCGTATTACCGTAGGCACCCGTGCAGAGAGTCAGCGCGTGATTGACGCCCTGAAAGCGGAGAAAGTATGAGCCAGAAGACCCTCTTTATCGATCGTGACGGTACCCTTATTTCGGAGCCGCCAACCGATTTTCAGGTCGATCGTTTCGACAAACTGGCTTTTGAACCCGATGTAATCCCGGTGCTGCTCAAGCTGCAGAAAGCCGGCTATAAGCTGGTGATGATCACTAACCAGGACGGGCTGGGTACCGACAGTTTCCCGCAGGCGGATTTTGACGGCCCGCATAACCTAATGATGCAGGTGCTGACCTCTCAGGGCGTTGAATTTGATGAGGTGCTGATCTGCCCACACCTGCCTGCCGATGAATGTGACTGCCGCAAGCCGAAGGTAAAGCTGGTCGAACGTTACCTGACGGATGACGTGCTGGATAAAGCCAATAGCTATGTCATTGGCGATCGCATGACCGATATTACGCTGGCGGAGAACATGGGTATCTCCGGGCTGCGCTATGACCGTTCCACCCTTAACTGGGCAAAAATTGGTGATCAACTGACCCAGCGTGACCGCTACTCGCACGTTGAGCGCAACACCAAAGAGACGCAAATCGACGTTAAGGTCTGGTTGGATCGTGAAGGCGGCAGCAAGATCCACACCGGTGTGGGTTTCTTTGACCATATGCTGGACCAGATCGCGACCCATGGTGGTTTCCGCATGGAGATCGCCGTGAAAGGCGATTTGTATATCGACGATCACCACACCGTGGAAGATACCGGCCTGGCGCTGGGTGAAGCGCTGAAGCTGGCACTCGGCGACAAACGCGGCATCAACCGTTTTGGTTTTGTGCTGCCGATGGACGAGTGCCTGGCGCGCTGCGCAATGGATATCTCCGGGCGCCCACACCTGGAATACAAAGCGGATTTCACCTACCAGCGCGTGGGCGACCTCAGCACCGAAATGGTTGAACACTTCTTCCGTTCATTGTCCTACACCATGGGCCTGACGTTGCACCTCAAGACCAAGGGCAAGAACGACCACCACCGCGTGGAAAGCCTGTTCAAGGCCTTTGGCCGTACCCTTCGCCAGGCGATTCGTGTGGAAGGTGACGCCCTGCCCTCATCGAAAGGAGTGCTGTAATGAATGTGGTGATTCTGGATACCGGATGCGCCAACCTGAACTCCGTAAAATCGGCAATTGCCCGTCACGGCTATGCACCGGACGTGAGTCGCGACCCGGACGTCGTACTGCGCGCCGATAAGCTTTTTCTGCCCGGCGTAGGGACAGCGCAGGCGGCGATGGATCAGATCCACGAGCGTGAGCTGGTGAGTCTCATCAAAGCCTGTACTCAACCGGTGCTGGGAATTTGTCTGGGCATGCAGCTCTTGGGCCGACGCAGTGAAGAGAGTAACGGTGTTGATCTGCTCGGGATTATCGACGAAGACGTGCCGAAAATGACCGATCACGGTCTGCCTCTGCCGCACATGGGCTGGAACCGTGTTTATGCCAAAGCCGGTGACAGACTGTTTCGCGGCATTGAAGACGGGGCCTATTTTTACTTCGTGCACAGCTACGCCATGCCGGTAAATCCGTACACCATTGCCCAGTGCAATTACGGCGAAGCATTTACCGCGGCGGTGCAGAAAGATAACTTCTTCGGCGTGCAGTTTCACCCGGAACGTTCGGGTGCCGCAGGCGCACAGTTGCTGAAAAACTTCCTGGAGATGTAATGATTATTCCCGCTTTAGATTTAATCGACGGCACGGTTGTCCGTCTCCATCAGGGCGATTACGGGCAGCAACGCGACTACGGTAACGACCCCTTGCCACGTCTGCAGGATTACGCCGCCCAGGGCGCGCAGGTGTTGCACCTTGTGGATTTGACTGGCGCAAAAGATCCGACAAAACGTCAAATCCCACTTCTTAAAAAACTGGTGGCCGGCGTGGATGTGCCCGTCCAGGTAGGCGGTGGCGTGCGTACGGAAGATGACGTTGCGGCGCTGCTGGACGCTGGCGTGGCGCGCGTGGTCGTCGGCTCGACTGCCGTTAACGATCCTGAAAAGGTTAAAGCCTGGTTCCGCCGCTTTGGCGCTGACGCGCTGGTGCTGGCGCTGGATGTTCGTATCGACGAACAGGGTAACAAGCAGGTTGCAGTCAGCGGCTGGCAGGAAAACTCCGGGGTGACGCTGGAAGAGCTGGTCGAGAGGTATCTGCCCGTTGGCCTGAAGCACGTGCTGTGCACCGATATCTCCCGCGACGGCACGCTGGCAGGCTCTAACGTTTCTTTATATCAAGAAATCTGCGCGCGTTATCCGCAGGTGGCCTTCCAGTCGTCGGGCGGTATTGGTGATATCACTGATATTGCCGCGTTGCGCGGAACGGGTGTACAGGGCGTGATTGTGGGCCGGGCCCTGCTGGAAGGTAAATTTACTGTGACGGAGGCGATTCAATGCTGGCAAAACGGATAATCCCTTGCCTGGACGTACGTGACGGCCAGGTAGTGAAAGGCGTGCAGTTCCGCAACCACGAAATCATTGGCGATATCGTCCCGCTGGCAAAACGCTACGCTGAAGAAGGCGCAGATGAACTGGTATTTTACGATATCACCGCCTCCAGCGATGGCCGCGTCGTGGATAAAAGCTGGGTGGCGCGCGTGGCAGAAGTGATTGATATTCCCTTCTGCGTGGCAGGTGGGATTAAATCTGCGGAAGACGCGGCAAAAATCCTCTCCTTTGGTGCCGATAAGATTTCCATTAACTCCCCTGCTTTGGCAGACCCGGAGCTGATTACCCGTCTGGCCGATCGCTTTGGGGTACAGTGTATTGTCGTGGGGATTGACACCTGGTATGACGCCGCAACGGGTAAATACCATGTCAACCAGTACACCGGCGATGAAAGCCGGACCCGTGTAACCCAATGGGAGACGCTGGACTGGGTGCAGGAAGTCCAGAAACGTGGCGCAGGCGAAATTGTGCTGAACATGATGAACCAGGACGGCGTGCGTAACGGCTATGACCTTGAGCAGCTGAAAAAAGTCCGCGCGGTCTGCCACGTACCGCTGATTGCTTCCGGCGGTGCAGGCACCATGGAACACTTCCTTGAAGCCTTCCGCGATGCAAACGTTGACGGCGCGCTGGCGGCCTCTGTGTTCCACAAACAGATTATCAATATTGGTGAGTTAAAAACGTACCTGGCCGACCAGGGCGTGGAGATCAGGGTATGTTAACAGAGCAACAACAGGCACAACTGGACTGGGAAAAAACTGACGGATTACTGCCGGTGGTTGTACAGCATGCCGTCTCAGGTGAAGTGCTGATGCTGGGATATATGAACCAGGATGCACTAACCAAAACCATCGACAGCGGCAAGGTCACCTTTTTCTCGCGTACCAAACAACGCTTGTGGACCAAAGGGGAAACCTCTGGCCATTTCCTGAATGTAGTCAGCATTACGCCGGACTGCGATAACGATACGCTTCTGGTACTGGCGAATCCGATCGGCCCAACCTGCCACAAGGGCACCAGCAGCTGCTTCGGCGACGCAAGCCACCAGTGGCTGTTCCTGTATCAGCTGGAACAGTTACTCGCTGAGCGTAAAACGGCGGATCCTGAAAGTTCGTATACGGCGAAACTCTACGCCAGCGGAACCAAACGTATCGCGCAAAAGGTGGGGGAAGAAGGCGTTGAGACAGCGCTGGCCGCGACCGTGCATGACCGCGAGGAGCTGACGAACGAGGCGTCGGATTTGATGTATCACCTGCTGGTGCTGCTGCAGGATCAGGAGCTGGATTTGACGGCGGTGATTGAGAATTTACGTAAGAGACATAAATAAAAAAACCGGGGAATTTCCCCGGTTTTTTATCTGATGAGAATCACGCTTTTGGTTTGTAGTTCCGCAACGCGTTGCGACCCAACACCACACCTGAACCGATAATCCCGCCAAGGAGTACGGCAAGGATAAGGGTAATGGCTTTTTTCGGACTGTCTCGTTTGATCGGTAAATTTGGCTTCATCACATAACGGTAGACATGGATAGTGTCAGGGTTAACGTTCAGCTTTTCGATATCCAGCAAGTTCTGCTTGGTCTGGTAGTACGCTCCTGAGAACACCAGCGGACGAGACGCTTCGTTTTCAATCATCGATTTTAACGCTTCGCTGCCCAGCAGGAACATGGTTTCCTGCGTCACGTCCTGAGTTTGCTGAATCTGTGGAGAAGTGATTTTAGCCGCTTCAGCGTTCTTCAGCGCTTCCGTAATCTGTTTAATGCGCAGATCTTTTTGCTCCTGAGAGACTTTCTCCTGGTTTTCCAGAGAGTCGTTAAGGGTTGTAATCTGTTGCTTGATGTTATCTCTGAGGTCAAGAGCCAGCTCTTTTGCTGTCTGCTCGTCGACCTGCTGGATGTATTGAGCTAATTGCTTTTGAGCAGCTTCAGCCGATTCACCTTGGTAGGTTACGGTTAATGGCAACGCCTGACCTTTAACAGTGGCATCGATGGTTAACTTCTCTGGCTCTTCTTGATTTTCAAGAGCTTGAGCTAAAGCAGAGAAAGATGAGTTGAAACGACCAATGGCTCGGCTCTGGATGTCCAGCATTGAGGGTGCAGCACCACCGTAAAGAATGTTCAACGCATTAGAATAGGTTGCAATTTGAGCGGCATCAGGCTGGGATATGATGGCAGATGAAGTCCATTTTTCTTTTGCAACAGAAATATAGACTATGGCGAGAACAATAAAAGCGGCGATAAAAGCTCCAATCACCCATTTACCACGCCACAGCTGTAGAACTAAACCAAGTAAATCAATTTGCTCCGGGTCATTGCTGCGATTGACCAGGTTATTGTTGTTTTGCGTCATACAATCCCTAACAGATGAAAAAGGGCAAAAATAAACATGTTCACATAGTGTATCTGTTGCTACGGATTTTTCTATAAGAATCCGATGAGTTAAATCGGAAAGATGGGTTATGTAACTGGCATCCGCCGCGCTATGATAGACGCAATGTGATGCGTTATGGCATCAGTAAGAACACATTTTTATGAGGGAAGGTATGAAATTTCTGGTAACGGGTGCAGCAGGCTTTATCGGCGCAAATGTCAGCAAACGACTCCTGGATGCCGGTCATCAGGTCGTCGGTATTGATAACCTGAATGACTACTATGATGTCAATCTTAAGCTGGCACGTCTGGATCTGCTGACATCTGGCAATTTCACCTTCCACAAGCTGGACCTGGCCGATCGTGAAGGCATGGCCGCACTGTTCGCGCGTGAGAAATTTGATCGCGCCATCCACCTGGCCGCACAGGCAGGCGTACGCTACTCGCTTGAAAACCCTCACGCCTATGCAGATGCCAACCTGGTAGGGCACCTCAACGTGCTGGAAGGCTGTCGCCATCACAAGGTACAACATCTTCTGTATGCATCTTCCAGCTCCGTTTACGGTCTGAATCGCAAGATGCCTTTTTCGACTGACGATTCGGTCGATCACCCTGTCTCACTTTATGCCGCGACCAAAAAAGCCAATGAACTGATGTCGCATACCTATTCCCACCTGTACAACCTGCCCACGACGGGCCTGCGTTTCTTTACCGTGTACGGTCCGTGGGGTCGTCCGGATATGGCGCTGTTTAAATTCACCAAAGCGATGATTGAAGGCAAAAGCATTGATGTCTACAACTACGGTAAGATGAAGCGCGACTTCACTTACATTGATGATATCGCCGAAGCCATTATCCGTCTGCAGGATGTTATTCCTCAGGCCGATGCAAACTGGACCGTTGAAACCGGTTCACCGGCAACCAGCTCTGCGCCTTATCGCGTCTATAACATCGGAAACAGCTCTCCGGTTGAACTGATGGATTACATTACGGCTCTTGAAGAGGCACTCGGGATAGAGGCAGAAAAGAATATGATGCCAATCCAGCCGGGTGACGTACTTGAAACCAGCGCAGATACTAAAGCGCTGTATGAGGTTATTGGCTTCAAACCGCAGACTTCCGTTAAAGAAGGCGTGAAGAATTTCGTTGACTGGTATCGCGACTTCTACAAAGTATAAAAATAAAAAAACCGGCAAGTGCCGGTTTTTTTATGCGCCTTAAGCAGAGACTCAGTCGCTACCAAACAGATCGCGGGTATACACTTTATCCGCCACGTCGGCCAGTTCTTCCGCCATACGGTTAGAGATAATCACATCCGCTTCCTGTTTGAATGCATCCAGGTCACGAATCACGCGGGAATGGAAGAATTCATCTTCCTGCATCGCTGGCTCATAAATAATCACCTGAACGCCTTTAGCCTTAATACGCTTCATGATCCCCTGAATGGAAGAGGCGCGGAAGTTATCAGAACCGCTCTTCATGATCAGGCGATATACGCCCACCACTTTCGGCTGACGCGCGAGAATGGAATCGGAAATGAAGTCTTTACGCGTACGGTTGGCATCCACAATCGCGGAAATCAAATTGTTTGGCACAGCCTGATAGTTCGCCAGCAGCTGTTTGGTATCTTTTGGCAGGCAGTAACCACCGTAGCCAAACGACGGGTTGTTGTAATGGTTACCGATACGCGGGTCGAGGCAAACACCTTCGATGATCTGACGGGTGTTCAGGCCCAGACTCTCGGCATAGCTGTCCAGCTCGTTGAAGTAGGCCACGCGCATTGCCAGATAGGTATTGGCGAAGAGCTTGATTGCCTCGGCTTCGGTGGAGTCAGTGAACAGGACCGGAATATCTTTCTTGATTGCTCCTTCCTGCAGCAGTGCGGCGAAGCGCTCCGCACGCTCAGAGCGCTCACCGATCACGATACGGGATGGATGCAGGTTATCGTATAACGCCCTGCCCTCGCGCAGAAACTCTGGCGAGAAGAAGACATTATCAATACCCAACTCTTCTTTAATCGATTTGGTGAAGCCTACTGGAATGGTCGATTTGATGATCATCACCGCTTTTGGGTTGATTGCGATAACATCTTTGATCACCGCTTCCACGGTTGAAGTGTTGAAGTAGTTGGTTTTAGGGTCGTAATCCGTTGGTGTGGCGATGATGACGAAATCTGCGTCGCGGTAGGCGTCTTCTTTGTCCGTCGTTGCACGGAAATTCAGCGGTTTGTTGGCGAGGTATTCCTGGATTTCTTTATCGACAATCGGGGATTGCTTTTGATTAAGCATATCCACTTTAGACTGAACGATATCCAACGCCACCACTTCATGGTTTTGTGCGATCAGAATGCCGTTTGATAGGCCTACATAGCCTGTTCCGGAGATAGTTATTTTCATTCGTTCAACTTCTTCAAGTTTAAGTTTCAGGAGGCGTAAGTACACCACCGCAATAAACAACTGTTGAGGTTTTTACCTCTTAAGTTGAGCGGCTGTCAAGGCGAATGCCTGGCTGCGAAAATGTGAAAATGCAGTGGTTTATACGGCGTTGAAAGACGCTCGCTGGACAAAGCAAGTCCAGATGGGCTTATTCGTGATAAAAAAAGCCCGGTGAGCATCACCGGGCTTAATTATCAGGCTGAGTTAAATCAGATTAATCCAGCCATTCGGTATGGAACACACCTTCTTTATCGGTACGTTTATAGGTATGCGCACCGAAGTAATCACGCTGCGCCTGAATCAGGTTCGCTGGCAGCACGGCAGCACGGTAGCTGTCATAGTACGCGACCGCAGCGGAGAAAGTCGGTACAGGGATACCGTTCTGCACAGCGTAAGCAACCACGTCACGCAGCGCCTGCTGGTATTCGTCCGCGATTTTCTTGAAGTACGGTGCCAGCAGCAGATTCGCGATACCGGCATTTTCAGCGTACGCATCAGTAATTTTCTGCAGGAACTGAGCGCGAATAATGCAACCCGCACGGAAGATCTTCGCGATTTCGCCGTAGTTCAGATCCCAGTTGTTTTCGTCTGAAGCGGCACGAAGCTGAGAGAAGCCCTGCGCGTAGGAGACAATTTTACCCAGGTACAGAGCACGGCGAACTTTCTCGACGAATTCAGCTTTGTCACCGGCTGGTTTAGCCTGTGGGCCAGACAGCACTTTGGATGCCGCTACACGCTGCTCTTTCAGAGAAGAGATATAACGTGCAAATACGGATTCGGTGATCAGAGACAGCGGTTCACCCAGATCCAGAGAGCTCTGGCTGGTCCATTTACCGGTACCTTTGTTCGCAGCTTCGTCCAGAATCACATCAACCAGGTATTTACCCTCTTCATCTTTCTTGGTGAAGATATCTTTGGTGATGTCAATCAGGTAGCTGTTCAGCTCACCTTTGTTCCACTCGGTGAAGGTCTCGGCGAGTTCTTCGTTAGAGAGGTTCAGGCCTCCTTTCAGCAGGGAATACGCTTCTGCAATCAGCTGCATATCGCCGTATTCGATGCCGTTATGAACCATTTTAACGTAGTGGCCAGCACCGTCAGGACCGATATAGGTAACGCACGGCTCACCATCTTCAGCAACGGCTGCAATTTTGGTCAGGATAGGCGCAACCAGTTCGTACGCTTCTTTCTGACCGCCAGGCATGATAGATGGACCTTTTAGTGCACCTTCTTCACCGCCGGATACGCCGGTACCGATAAAGTTAAAGCCTTCTTCAGACAGTTCACGGTTACGACGAATGGTATCGTGGAAGAAGGTGTTACCGCCATCAATGATGATGTCGCCTTTGTCCAGGTAAGGTTTCAGGGAATCGATGGCTGCATCGGTACCTGCGCCCGCTTTCACCATTAACAGGATACGACGAGGCGTTTCCAGGGACTCAACAAACTCTTTAACCGTATAGAAAGGAACCAGTTTCTTACCTGGGTTCTCAGCGATGACTTCTTCGGTCTTATCACGGGAGCGGTTGAAAACGGAGACGGTATAACCACGGCTTTCGATGTTGAGCGCCAGGTTGCGCCCCATCACTGCCATACCGACAACGCCGATCTGTTGCTTGGACATTACTTACTCCTGTCAGGTGTGGTCACCGCGGCTAATGCGCGGCTTGATATGTTTAGTTGATATTAACCTAAAGTGTTCTTATTTTGGTAGTTACAAATTTATCATTTTGGGCTGAATTAAGGACAAATCTTGACCACAATGCATAGTGATTTTTAGTAACAAGCCGTAAGCTAAAAAAGCTGAGAAAAGATTATTTGCGGAATACAGCACGCCAAGCATAAAAGCTAAAACAATAAGCACTGTGTACCAAGGACAACTTTTCAATTTTTCTGTATATACTCCATTGCCTTTGACTTTTTTTAATCTTATTGCGTGATATTGAGTTTGGCAAAATACGATAGCGAGTTAATATTTCATTTAGCAAGTAAGCTTTTTTGCCAGACTTCAATAACTTTAACCAAAGTGCATAATCTTGGCCAGTTCTAATTAATGGCATAAAGAAATCTGAAAAAGCTGCTCTTTTGAACATTACTGTCGAACATCCCAAAGTAGCCTTTTTTTTAAGCATATCGGAATAATCAACGCTAAAGTTGTCGCCTTGTAAATCCACCACCTTATCCAAAGGATTTCCATGAGCATCGACAAGGTCATATGCAGTGAATGTAAAATCTAAATCATTGGCAAACATAAAATTAAGTTGTTTTTCAAGTTTTGAAGTAAACCATAGGTCATCACTATCAATGAAAGATATATAATCCCCTGATGCGTTTGCCAGTGAGTTATTTCTTGTAACAGCTGCGCCTGAGTTCACTGCATTTTTAAACAACTTAACCCTTGAGTCTTTTTCGCATATGGCATTCATGATACTGATTGTATTATCGCTTGAACAATCATCTGTAACAAGCCATTCCCAGTTATGATGGGTTTGTTCCGAAATAGAATTATAAGTTTGTAATATTGTCGAGGCTGAGTTAAAGGTTGGAGTGATAATACTTATTTTAATATCATTAGTATTCATTAAAGTTCATGATCCTTGTGAAATAACATTTTCAACTTGTTTTCCATGCAATCGCTTAGATCACCTGAAAGCTCATGAGCTCCTATTGAATAATTCACTATTTCTTCAACGCTATTATAATATATATTTTGATCTGTCATATTGTTAGAGGTAATTTCCATTAATGATGAAAACCTACCAGCTTGTATAAAAATTGGTAAATTTTGAAGCAATGCCAAGGCATATCTTGTTGGATAGGTCAAATGCTCTCTAAGTTTCGACATAGGACCATATGCTACTAACACACCATCAAATTCCGAACAGAAATTAGATAATTTTCCTTCAATGATTTCTTCGAAGCTAAAAGGTTCAAACGTTTTGACGTTCGGATGTTCAATATTTGAATTGCGACTATTTTGTATATATACTTCAACGTCACAGTTTGCCAACTGCAAAACGTCAGAAGTTATATTATTGATAGATGATGCGCCATCTAATGTACCAAGAAATATAATTTTTCTTGGCTTAGTATTTTCTTTATATTCTTTTTTATTATAATAAGATGATTTAGGAAAAGAACAAATAAACCTTTGTATAATTCTCTCCTTAACAGACAATTCATTTACTAAAAATCGATCCATTATTTTTGAATGAGATAAGACTCTGTCAAAGGAATTGAAATAAAGCGAATCAAACCATAAAAGAAACTTAGGTGTTTTTTTCATGGCGTAATCTCTAATAGGATAAGTTGCCACATCTAAAATAAACTCTGGCAACTTATTTTTTTTATTGTATATTTTCTTTATATTGTAAAACTCTTTTCTTATAGATGTACCCCAGAAAAAGATAAAATGATCCAAATCTTTTCCTTCTAAAAAGGTTTCAATTCTTTTGTTTGAGGTAAATAAAGCATTAAAGAAAAGATAAAGTTCGTAAAAGTAACAAAAAAACTTATTGTCTTTTAGTTTTGATTTAGAACGCATACTTAATTTCGAACTTTCAGCTTTGTTCAGATTTAATACATCACAATCTTTATAATTATCATAATTAATTTTATTGGATGTATTTATAATTACAACATTAAAACCACTTGAAATAAGAGAGCAAATATAGCTATGTGTGAAAATACTGCTAAGTGATCCAACAATGCAAATATTTTTCATTTTAAAACCTAATTAGAGAGCTACTTTGGAATAAATATCTACCATTTTACGAACACAAAAGTCCCATTCATATTTTGTTAATACATTTTCACGCCCAGCTTCTCCCATTTCGTGACGTAAAGCAGGGTTGATGAGTAATTTTTCAATTGCTGCACATAACAATTCAACATTATCAGGCTCAACAACGATTCCTGTTACCTCATTGATTACCACTTCTGGTAACCCACCGACGTTGGTCACGATTACAGGTAAATTACATGCTGATGCTTCAACGATTGCCACCCCAAAACTTTCGCTATCTAACGTACTTGGCGCCACATAAATATCAAAAGTATTTAACAAGGCTGGTACTTCGTTATTTTCAACCCATCCCAAGAACTGAACATTATCAGCAACTCCAAGCTCTGTCGTTAAAGCTTGCAAATTCTCAAGAAGATAGCCTTTACCTGCAATTTTTAATTCAATATTGTTATGCCCTTTATGGACCAGAATACTAAAGGCTCGAATTAGATTATCAATGCCATACTTAGGTCTTAAAGTCTTAACTGTTCCAATTGTAAGAGTATCAGTTTTGGATATTTGCTCATTTTTCCTAAACTTTGATACATCAACTCCAAAAGGTGTAATTTCTATCGATATATTTGGGCTAATATTAAAGTTATCTTTAACAAAACGCCCCATAACTTCACTAGTCGAACAAATTACGTTAGCTCTATTGAGATTATAATTAACTAATTTATAATGCAATTTTGATTTAAAAGGGAAATCATAGACATCAGAGCCCCACACTGAAAGAATAAAGTTCTTCAAGCCTGAAATAGCTGCTAATGTTCCATAACCAGAGGCATAATGCACGTTGATAACATCTGGATTGATATTTTTTATAGTTTTAATAAGTGCCCATCTGTTGAATATATACCCCTTTAACCCTGAATATGGTAATTTGTGAAAGACCACATTCTGGTTGTAGCCGTCCATTGGTTCTTGCTGTGATACCAAGTGAACGTCTATACCTTTTTCAGCGAGACCATTACACCATTTTCTGGTATGGATGCAGCAAGCTGAAGATAGTAATAATGCTTTCATATTGATTGCCTACAATTATTCAAAAACCGTTTTTAAGAATTTGTTCGAATTTATTTTTGCCAACACTATTACATTTCAATGCATCTATAAAAATAGAGTATACAAAGGAAATGAATTCAGAGAACGATACCTTGTTCAATCTTATAATGTTCACCATGATTTTTAACATAGATGGAATCATCCATATCCACCATTTTAACCCTAAAAATGTTTTCATATTAACGAGACGGTTTAAATAGTGTATATATGCTTTGCGAAGAATTTTGACACGATCCCCTTTAATACTGGCACCTACTTTATGATATATCAGAGAATTTAGATCGCATTTAATAATTTTGTTCATCTTTAGTAATCGTAGTGACAATTCGATATCTTCTTCACCGAAGAAAAATCTTTCTGTAAACATGCCGATATCAATAAATTCTTTTGTTCTAAACAGAATGCAACATCCAGTTGCAAAACTAATTTCAAATAAATTTTCTTTATTTTTTGTTTCTTTGGAGATTGAGTTTGCGTAATAGTACTTTCTATTACCATACTTAGATATTGTGCCGCCGCAATTCCATATGATATCTTTATTATAAAAATATCTTATTTGAGGAATCACTGTTAACAATATTGCATCTTTCTCTAGATCATTAATGAGTATATTCAAGAAGTCAGGCTCGACTTCTGTATCGTTATTTAAAAAAAGAACATATTTATATTTGAATAGGGCAGCCAAATACGCACCTGCATTGCAGCTTTTTGAAAAACCATAGTTAGTTTCAGCGCAAATTAGATAAATAACTTTATCATCTTTTTGGAATTTTTTTATGGACGTGAAAACAACATCATTTTCCATTGTCATGGCTGGAATTTCAGCACATAAATCATAATTTTCAAAATAATTCGAAAGGACATTAAACTGTTCTGGAGTAGAATCATTATCAATAACTACCAAATCAGTTGTTTTTCCTTCCAGGTTATTCATACTTTCAATACATGCTATAGTATCACTTGAACCATTCCAATTAAGAATAATTGTTGCGCAATTGTTTTCCACTTTTAGATCCTGAAAAGAGAACTGATAAAA
Organism: Enterobacter sp. BNK-18; assembly: GCF_047456135.1. Classification (NCBI taxonomy): domain Bacteria; kingdom Pseudomonadati; phylum Pseudomonadota; class Gammaproteobacteria; order Enterobacterales; family Enterobacteriaceae; genus Enterobacter; species Enterobacter sp. BNK-18. The sequence continues at coordinate 2,184,517 of NZ_CP179899.1, forward strand.
TAAATACGTATATTGGCGCTTCATAGGAGGCCAAATGGAAATAGTAATATTCAAACCATGAAAACATACCGAAACTTGTTATAAGCCAAAAAACATTGCACAGTATATAATTGCTACGATTTAAATATAAAAAAGCCTGCAAAAAAACTATAATCCCATAAAAGAAGAAGGATAAATAATTCAAATATATCCATAGGGTGCCAAACATTGTAAAAACATTGGATCCATTTGTAATATCATAATTTATGACAAAGTTTAATGGATTTATCGCTGACTCCATTGGATCGCCCGCGATGAAATTAATGATATTAACTAAGGGGAGAATCAGAACATACCAATGAGAAGTATCAGTGCTAACATTCGAATTGAGATACTCAGAAAATGCCCCAACACCGCTAAAAAGGTAGAACAGGAAATGCTGATATATTTGACCAAGCAACTCTATACTGTTTGCATCAGGGTTAACAATTGTAGTTTTGAAAAAATACACAAGAAAGAAAAAAGTAAATAATAAGAATGAAGCGAGTGAAGCGTAAAATATAAACTTCTTCTTATTTACATTATTATAATAGAGATAAGTCAAGAATAAGAATACTGTAGGAATCATTATCCAAGATTTAACTTGCTTAAGAAACAAACAAGAGAAGACTAAAATCAAACAAAACATGAATGTCCATTTATTAATTTTTTTATTTGCATATGATAAATAAATAAACGGAGGTGTGATCATCAAAAACACTAGGGCGTGCCCTACAAAACCTGAGGCCATTTTGGCCTCGAACTCTTCACTAATTATTCCATACTGTTTTGAATATAATGATGCAAAAAACAATATCGCCGAACTCAGAATGATCACAAAAAAACTAAAAATACCCGGCACAACTGGTGCTGAACGTTGAGGTAAAGAGTTGTTATAAATATTTCTCAAGCCAAAAACAGTTAATATTTCGATAAGCGAACCGAAAATCACAAAAATTGATAAGTATAAATAAACGTCGCCATTCAGTTCTTTAAATTTGAATGACGAACCAAATAGTTGATACAAAGAAATTATAATGAATATAGGAATATTTATAAGCGTATTGTATGTTAATCTTTTCCAAAAACGATACGTTATAGACGTAGAAAGAATAAAAGCCAAAGTATAAATGAAAAAAAACATGATTTACCTTACTTTGTTATTTAGCCATACTAATAACAAACAGTCAATGGTAGTTCTTATGGACCATGCTAATGCAGCGCCTATAATCCCATAGAAGTTGACGAGCATGAATAGAAGAGCAAAGTATGGCACAACTTCAGATAGGTGTAGAAATGCCGTAGTCTTAGATTTTCCTGCCGCTTGTATATCCGCAAATGGTATCTGCGCTATGCAGTTAAAAAAATAACCGACAATAAGAATTTTCAAAATCAATGATGGTGTACCAGAGAATTCAGAACCCATCCAAGTAACCATTATTTGTTCAGAAAAAATAAAACCCACCAAACAAAGAGGAAAAATAGCAGCAGCCATCAACGCATACGCTAATTTTTTTTGTTTATTTTTTTCTTTTTTTTCACTCAAACTGCTTAATTTTGGGAAAACAGCTCTCGATAGAGCTCCGGGAAATATAGATAACCGTTGGACGCCCTCAGATGGTGCAGTGTAGAAGGCAACATGAGCAGCACCGAGCACATTCGATATGAAGAAACGATCTAAATAAGCCATTAAAGGGCTAATTATATTACTTACAGTAATCCAACCACCATATTTCAATAACCTTGTAGATGTGTTACGGTCTAATTTTAATCCTGATGTTATTATATGATGCTTGCATGCTACAAATGTAATTATTATCGATAACAAACGAGCACCTAGCAAACCAATTACAGCATAAATTAATGAATTATTAAAAAAAACAAAAAATGCCGGCAACCCTACAATAAATGAGCTATTAAATGTCTTAATAAAATTAATCTTCTTAAACTGTTCATAGCCCTCCAATATTCCTAACCAAACTTGATTAAGTAAGAACAATGGTAGAGTTATACCAAGTATCTCAATTGCGTTTTTTGTTTCAACACGTAAACCATCCTTAATATTAAGGAAATTTACTATATTACCTGCTCCGAAGTAGATACATCCGCCCCCCAACAAACCAAGAACAGTAAGAATCAAGGTTGAATTAGATACTATTTTTTTCACTTCTTCCAAATTATCTCTATAAAACGAGATTTCTCTGATAACAGCTCTGGTAAGTCCTGCATCGAAAATACTCGCATACCCTACCAGAGCCGTAGCCAAAGTAAAAAGTCCAAATTTCTCTGGACCTAAATGTCTAGCAAGATAACCTAAAGATGGAATAGCTATCAAAGAAGGTATGATATAACCACTAAGATTCCAAAATGTGTTTTTTATTAAACTCACAAGAATTCTCTTAATTAAAGATTAGTTATCTTTTTTGCGTTTTTATCTTTTTCTGACAAGATTGGATACTCTTCAATTGGCCAATTTATTGAAAGCGTCTCATCATTCCATAACAATCCGCGGTCACTTTCTGGATGATAATAGTTTGTTGTTTTATAAACAAACTCAGCCATATCACTGATCACTAAAAAGCCATGAGCAAACCCTTCAGGGATCCACAACTGACGTTTATTCTCAGCTGAAAGATTCACCCCAACCCATTTCCCAAAAGTAGGCGAAGATTTGCGAATATCAACTGCGACATCAAATACTTCCCCTGCAACACAGCGCACCAGTTTGCCCTGTGCATAGGGTTCCAGTTGATAATGCAAACCACGCAGAACTCCTTTGCAGGATTTTGAATGATTATCCTGCACAAACTCAACTTTACGACCTACCGCCTCTTCAAAAATTTTCTGACTGAAACTTTCAAAGAAAAAGCCACGATCGTCACCAAATACTTTTGGTTCAAAAATTAATACATCTGGTATATCAGTTTTAATTACGTTCATGTCTTAGTAACCTTTAATCATCTTCAGCAGGTATTGGCCATATGCATTTTTCTTCAACGGCTCAGCCAGCTTCTTTACCTGCTCCGCATCAATAAACCCTTTGCGATACGCAATCTCTTCCGGACAGGAGACCTTCAGCCCCTGACGCTCTTCAATTGTTGCGATGAAGTTACTTGCTTCAATCAGGCTCTGGTGCGTACCGGTATCCAGCCAGGCATAACCACGTCCCATCATGGCAACTGACAGACGTCCCTGCTCAAGATAAATACGGTTGATATCCGTAATTTCAAGCTCACCGCGCGCAGAAGGTTTCAGGTTTTTAGCCATTTCTACAACGTCGTTATCGTAGAAGTAAAGGCCCGTAACGGCATAGTTACTCTTAGGCTCCAGCGGCTTTTCTTCCAGGCTGATTGCCGTACCGTTTTTATCAAACTCCACAACGCCATAGCGTTCAGGGTCGTTAACGTGATAGGCAAATACAGTTGCACCATCATCTTTATTCAACGCAGCTTCAAGCTGCTTCGGCAGATCATGGCCATAGAAAATGTTATCGCCCAGCACCAGCGCGCAGCTATCGTCACCAATGAACTCTTCGCCAATAATAAAGGCCTGTGCAAGTCCATCAGGGCTTGGCTGAACTTTATACTGAAGGTTTAATCCCCACTGGCTGCCGTCGCCCAGAAGTTGTTCAAAGCGCGGAGTATCCTGCGGCGTACTGATGATGAGAATATCTTTGATCCCCGCCAGCATCAGTGTTGACAGCGGATAGTAAATCATTGGTTTGTCATAAATTGGCAGCAATTGCTTGCTCACTGCCATAGTAACTGGGTAGAGACGAGTGCCGGATCCACCAGCAAGAATAATACCTTTACGCGTAGCCATTGTAATTTCTCTATAAATGCAAAATGCCCGAAGCCGGGCAATTATTTAATGTTAGATTGATTCAGCGGAAAAAAGCTCGGCGAGCATTCGCTTAACGCCAACATCCCATGCCGGTAAAACCAGGCCAAAGTTGCGCTGGAATTTCTCTGTATTTAAACGCGAATTCTGAGGACGACGCGCAGGCGTAGGATACGCGGTGGTAGGAACGGCATTGAGCTTTTCAATTTCCAGTTCAATCCCCGCCTTTCTGGCTTCATCGAAGACTAACGCGGCATAGTCATACCAGGTGGTCGTGTCTGATGCAACGAGATGATAGAGGCCAGCCACTTCAGGTTTTACCATGGCCACACGGATAGCATGCGCGGTACAGTCAGCCAGTAACTCAGCGCCTGTTGGCGCACCAACCTGATCGTTGATTACGGAGAGTTCTTTACGCGCTTTCGCCAGGCGAAGCATTGTTTTTGCAAAGTTATTGCCTTTGCCGGCGTAAACCCAACTTGTGCGGAAAATCAGGTATTTAGCGCAATGTGCCTGGAGCGCTTTTTCACCGTCGAGCTTGGTCTGTCCATACACATTAAGAGGTGCGGTCGCATCCGTTTCGCGCCATGGCGTTTCGCCATCGCCTGGAAAGACGTAATCAGTAGAATAGTGAACAACCCAGGCACCGATTTTAGCCGCTTCTTTCGCAATTGCCTCGACGCTGGTTGCGTTGAGCAACTGAGCGAATTCCTGCTCTGATTCAGCTTTATCGACTGCGGTATGCGCCGCTGCGTTGACGATGACGTCAGGTCTGATGGTGCGGACGGTTTCAGCGATGCCTTCCGGATTGCTAAAATCCCCGCAGTATTCTTTGGAATGCACGTCAAGTGCAATCACGTTCCCTAACGGTGCGAGTGCGCGCTGTAGCTCCCAGCCCACTTGTCCTGTCTTGCCGAACAGAAGAATGTTCATTATTGACGTTCTCCGTAATTCTGTTCGATCCAGGTCTTGTAAGCACCGCTTTTAACGTTGTTAACCCAGTCCTGGTTGCTCAGATACCATTCCACGGTCTTACGGATACCGCTTTCGAAGGTCTCTTCAGGCTTCCATCCCAGCTCAACGCCAATTTTATGCGCATCAATCGCGTAGCGGCGGTCATGCCCAGGGCGGTCAGCGACGTAGGTGATCTGATCGCGATAGGAACCTTCTTTCGGCACGATTTCATCCAGCAGATCGCAAATGGTGTGTACCACATCCAGATTCTGCTTTTCGTTATGCCCACCGATGTTATAAGTTTCACCCGGTTTACCCTGGGTTACGACGGTGTACAGCGCACGCGCATGATCTTCAACATACAGCCAGTCACGGATCTGGTCGCCTTTACCGTAAATAGGCAGCACTTTACCGTCCAGAGCATTCAAAATCACCAGCGGGATCAGCTTCTCAGGAAAGTGATACGGCCCATAGTTATTGGAGCAGTTGGTCACGATTGTTGGGAAACCGTAAGTACGCAGCCATGCGCGAACCAGATGGTCGCTGGAAGCTTTTGAGGCAGAATAAGGGCTACTTGGCGCATAGGCGGTGGTTTCAGTGAACATCGGCAAATCGATTGAGGCTGGATGCTCGTCAGGGTGCGGTAAATCACCGTACACTTCGTCCGTAGATATATGATGGAAACGGAACGCTTTCTTCGCGGTATCATCCAGTGTTGACCAATACGCGCGAGCCGCCTCGAGCAAGACATAAGTGCCAACGATATTGGTTTCAATAAATGCAGCCGGACCTGTGATGGAGCGATCAACGTGGCTTTCTGCCGCCAAGTGCATTACGGCATCCGGTTTATGCTCAGCGAAGATACGGTCCATAGCAGCTTTGTCACAAATGTCCGCACGCTCAAAGACATATCGACCGCTATCGCTAACGTCAGTAAGCGACTCAAGGTTACCAGCATAGGTGAGCTTATCCACATTGACGACGTCGTCCTGGGTATTTTTGATAATATGTCGTACCACCGCTGAGCCGATAAAACCTGCTCCACCCGTCACAAGAATTTTCACGTTATCTGTTCCGTCTATTGAATATGTCGAGATATTGATGCCCTGAAACCAGCCATATAACCGTGGATTCAGAAATTTTGCACGCTACCGCCCCTGGCTTAACAGCTACCAGTGCACTGAGCGAATGTTGAATAAAGATTTTGGGAGTCTGATAACAGACAAAAACTGGCGTTAATTGTCATCCTAAATGGTCTTAGAAACAAGCACAAATCGTTACAAATCAGTCCACATTTGAATCAGATAACCCCATGTTATCATTATAATTAATAACAAAAAACGGCAGTCACCATTTTGGTTATGTTTTACATAGCCAAATGATAACTGCCGCTTATTCAAAAGACAGAGAGGAATCAGTCGTTAGCCAGCAACTTCTCAATCCGGCTTCTGAACTTCGCCCCTTCCTTCAGGTTACGCAGCCCATAGTTCACAAACGCCTGCATATACCCCATTTTCTTACCGCAGTCATAGCTGTCACCCGTCATCAGCATCGCGTCAACAGACTGTTTTTTCGCCAGTTCAGCAATCGCATCGGTCAACTGGATACGGTCCCAGGCACCCGGCTCGGTTTTTTCCAGCTCGGCCCAGATATCCGCGTTGAGAACATAACGGCCAACGGCCATCAGGTCAGAATCCAGCGTCTGCGGCTGATCCGGTTTCTCGATAAACTCAACGATACGGCTCACCTGCCCTTCCGTCTCCAGCGCTTCTTTAGTCTGGATAACAGAGTATTCGGAGAGATCGCCTTTCATGCGCTTAGCAAGCACCTGGCTACGACCCGTTTCGTTGAAGCGCGCCACCATTGCCGCCAGGTTGTAACGCAGCGGATCGGCAGATGCGCTGTCGATAATGATATCCGGCAGAACAACGATGAACGGATTGTCACCCACGACCGGGCGCGCGCAAAGAATGGAGTGGCCCAGACCCAGCGGCTGCGCCTGACGCACGTTCATGATGGTTACGCCAGGAGGGCAGATAGACTGCACTTCAGCCAGCAGCTGGCGTTTTACGCGCTGCTCAAGCAACGCTTCGAGTTCGTAAGAGGTGTCGAAGTGGTTTTCTACCGCATTCTTGGAGGAGTGCGTAACCAGGACGATTTCTTTGATCCCTGCAGCAACAATTTCATCGACAATGTATTGAATCATCGGTTTGTCGACAATCGGCAGCATCTCTTTAGGAATGGCTTTTGTGGCTGGCAGCATATGCATGCCCAAGCCTGCTACCGGAATGACTGCTTTCAAATTAATCATTATTTCTTCCACCTTAAAATGGTTGACGAATTATAGCTCTTTAACCTGTTTTCGCCAGCATGATTTGCCGTGATTCGTATATGATGTTAGGGGACCACATCACAAAAAACAGTAGTTGTAATCTGAATAGATCGCGTTTCTGTGCCAGGAATAGTCGCAAAAAAAGACAATTGTCGATTATCTGTGCGGGAGCGCAAAATTCAGCCGCTCCGTATTCACCACCTGCTGGTCCACGCGGTCAATATCCACGGAGCTCTGCCCTTTCTCATTCACAGCCTTGATGTTCGCCAGCGACAGTAAGGTCTCATCTTTAGCCATAAACTTGCCTCGGACATCCTTACGCAGGTCGAAATTCATCTTCAGCGCCGGGCCGACGGCAGCTTCCTGCATCACGTTGATATTACGCAAGAAGAGGTGCTGCGGTTTGTTGTGCAACTCAAGCGTAGCCCGCTGCATCTCAACGTTGGTGATGGCCACGAAGGAGGTGGCGTTGCCGGAGGAAATTTGTATTCCGCGCAGTTTGTACGCAAGCTGGCGATTATCCAGGCGAATGTCGTTCAGCTTAAAGTTCTGAGGTATCGAGAGATAGTCGCCCTTTATTACACCGTAGCCGATCAGCATGCCGGCACTATTGACCATATCGACATTATCAATAATGAAATTATCACAGCCATAAATGGCTACCGTGGCGTTGTCTATTCCCGCCTTCTTGCTGAAGTCAGGAGTGATATTCTTGGCCTTAATATTGCGAATAATAAAGTGCTTACCGTTTTCGACGTGGACTAACTGACGACAGTTGCTGCCGGTGATATTTGCCACCACGAAGTTCTTCACGGTTTGCTTTTCCGGATAATCGTTGTCGTAGGTGCTGCCGGCGAGACCAATGCCGATGCCCCAGTTGATCTTGCCGTTCGTACAGTTAATGTTGTCAATCACATGATCGGAGATCAGGATGTTACGGTCATTAATGGCGACGTTCCACTCAATCGCGTCGCCCTGGAGATGGCTGAATTTACTGTTAGTGATGCGCGCGCCATCTATCTGATTATGGAATCCCTGGCGCAGGATGGCGTAGTTCGCCTGGCTTACGCTGATGTTATCAATCAGCAGGTTGCGCATGACGCGCGGCTTTTTGCCGCCAATGTAGATCTGCGTCACCGGTCCAAAGCCGCTCATTGCCAGCCCTTTAATCACACAGTCTGAACCGCGAATGTCCAGCGTAATGTTCTCCGTGCGGCCGTCACCTTCACCAATCACTTTACTGCCTTCCTGCAGCACGAAGCGTCCGCGACCATTGCCCGTTAACGCACCGCGGATCAGCAGCGTTTTACCGTCAGGAATGAAAATGCCCGTATTGATGTTTTTACAGGTGAGCCCGGCAGGGACAACAACGGTGTCGCCTTCGTTAAACGCCTGCTTAAAGGCGGCGATCCAGTCGTTGTTATTGTACTGGTTAACAGAGACCGTCTTTCCGGTTGCCGCCCGCGCAATGCGGGACGACAGCAGCGGCGTAGCCGCCAGGACGGATAAAGAAGAGACAAAGGTGCGTCGGGTAATCTTTTTCAGCATACAACCTCGGCGTTACAACGTTTGCAGCAGGCTCGCTAACTGGCGATTAATCACCTGCTGGTTAAAATCTGCTTCAACTTTTTGTCGGGCGTTGTGGATAACGGGCTCCAGCGCCTGTTGGTCGATGCCGCTAAATTCGGCTAAACGATCCGCAAGGGCCATCGCATTATTCTCCGGTACCAGCCAGCCGGAGTAATCAGACTTGATTAACTCCGGGATCCCGCTGTGCAGGGTCGACACCACCGGAATACCGACGGCCATCGCCTCCATTAACGCAACCGGGATCCCCTCCATATCGCCATCGGCGCCGGTCACGGAAGGCAGCAGGAATACATCCGCCTCATCCAGCATGGCCTTCACCTCGTGGCTTGGCTTAAAACCTGGCATCTCCACGTAATCTTCCAGCTGATACTGTTCGATAAGCGTGCGAAGACGACGCTCCCACGGGCCAATACCGAGAATGCGATAGCGGAAATCCACGCCGCGCGCTCGCAGCTGGCGGCAGGCTTCGATGGCGACGTGCAGACCTTTTTTCTCCGTCAGACGCGCAACAGAGATTATCTGCAGCGGTTTTCCCGGCACCTTGACCGGGCGGCGAGTAAAGCGCTCTAAATCCACGCCCATACGCGAAACGGTTATTTTTTCCTGCGGACAGCCCATGTTTTTCAGACGCCCGGCCCACAAGTCGCTGATGGGCAGCATCATGTCGCCACGGCGGAAAAGCTGCAGATACTCCGGCGTGTAGTGGTTCAATACCTCGCGGCTGGAGATGTCGATACCGTGGAAGATGGTCGCAATTTTACCGTCAATCACCCCCAACTCACGCAGTTTGGCGGCGGTCACGCCCGCCGGGCCAAAGTGAGCAATAAACACATCGGCGCGGTACGGCTGCGCCGTTTGACCACAAATGGCGGACAGGATCAGGTTGCGAGATTCCGCGCCATAGCGGGAAACATTCAGCGCGCGCCAGGTCGATGCACGATGGATCCCGCGTAAGGTCTGGCTGGCCCGGTGGCGCAGCTTATTTACTCTTCCTGAGGGCTCGTCCTGCAGCCAGCGGGTTTTCGCCTCCAGTCCATACTGCGTATACGCCGCATGGGTATTTTGTGTATCGCCCTTTTGCAGGGCGATGATCTCCACGTCGTATCCCATATCGATAAACGCGGTGATTTGGTTCAGCACAAAGGTTTCAGACGACAGCGGAAATTTCAGTAAGAAGAAACCAACCTTCATTTCCCCTCCCGGACGCGGTCGAGCACCGATTTCACCATCCCAATTCCCTTCTCGCGCTCGGCTTTCACCGCGACGGCCAGGCGTTCATTGATGGCAGGCAGTTGCCCCAGGGTATCGCCCACCATCGCGCCAAGCGAACCATCCAGCAGATGACGAATATCAACGGCCATTTCAGGCATGCCAAGCTGCTGCATAATGCCGGCTGACTTGTGCTCGTAGTTAATCGCAATGGCCGGCGTGCCAAAGTTCATCGAAATGATCGCCGAGTGCAGACGCGTGCCCACGGTGAGGTCACAGGCTGAGAGCAATTTGCCCATCTCGAGGTCGTTCAGTTCGTCCATCACCACGTGATAACGGGACGGATCGTTTACCAGGTTACGCAGGTTCAGCGCCACCATGCGGTCATCTTTGTTATAGCTGTCGATGCCGGTACAGGTTGAAAGCGCCAGCACCTGGTATCCGCTGTCCAGCACGCGGTTAACCACGTCAGCAAACGCTTTCTCATACGCCGCCTGGGTGGTGCCTAAACGTTTATCAAACGGTGCAAGTTCGCGCAGGGTGATGGCGACCGTTTTCTGTTTCCCCGCCACGTCCAGCCAGTGCTGCACTGCGTAGCTCGCCTGGAAACTGTCGTCCTGATGATCCACCAGCCAGGCGGTGTCCACCCCGTGTTCCACTTTCGTAGTGTCAATCTCGCTGCGTTTCATCATATCGAGGCTTACCGACTCACGCAGGATCAGGGCATCGCAGTGGCCGAAGACATAGTTTGCCAGCTGGTTAAACTGCGGATCCTGGAACGGCCCGACGCTGTGACCAATCATAAACAGCGGTTTTTTCGCCATGAATGTGCAGAGTGCGTGCTCAAACTGCGGCACACCGTAAAGATCGACGAAGAACGATCCGCCGACCTGAATAATGGCGTCGTAGCCCGACAGCAGTCGAACGAAATCCGTGAAGCCCTGAGCAATGGCGATGTTACGCAGCTTGCCGGTATCAGTTACACGGGACAGCAACACCTGGTGCTGATAGCGACGGCGCAGAACTTTCTTCACGCGTCCCATCACGCCGGCGGCGTTGTTGTGCTGCTTCATCTGGCTGTAGAGCGGGTCGCCCATGACCGGGCGGTTCAATAACCAGGAAGAGCTGACCGGATAACGGCTCATCACGTCCACTTCAGTCTCAGGCTTAAGGGTGTTAATCGCATCCAATAAACCGCGCAGAATGGCGCTGTCGCCACGGTTGCCGCAGGTATGGTTGCCAAGAATAAGTAATTTCATAATGGCCTCTTAAATAACTAGCCTGCGCGAAGCAGCGTTTTCATTTTTTCATTACGGCAAAACTGGCGCTTCATCTCTACCACCAGCGCATTACGTGACAGCACAATCATCACGCCAAACGCCAGTGCACCTGCTGCGACCTGTATTGCCAGCATGGCCGCGAGCGGCAGATGGCCAGTGAGCACGATGCCCAGGCCATAGCTCACCGCAAGGGTAGGCAGTGACAGATAAAACGGCAGCCACAGGCTCAGAATGTACTGCCGGTAGCTGGAGCCCAGCACCGGCTTGATCATCACGAAGTAGCTCAGAACGGTGTTGATGATCTGCACCAGCAGAAAACCAAGCGTGACCCCAATGGCACCGGCCATATGTCCACCGACGATAATCGCCGGAATAAACAGGAACGTTTTAAACACGTTGAATTTGAAGCTGATATCAACCCGCGCTTTAGCCATCAGCAGTGAGCCAATCGGGTTGCCAACGGATCGCAGCAGCCCCACCACGCACAGCAGCTGCAGGATCGGGATAATGCTGTTCCACTTCTCGCCAAACACCAGCGGCACGAAGTTGCTCGAGACCACCATCAGCCCCAGCAAAACCGGGAAATTGATAATGCCCACCACAGAGAGCAGCTTGTAAAAATTAACGCGCAGCTTCTCGGTGTCGTCCTGAATTTTGGCGAACGCCGGGAACAGTACGCGGGTGATAATCGGGTTGAGCTTCATTGGTGGTACTACCGCGACGTTGTACGCCAGGTTGTACCCGCCCGCGACGCTCGCGCCGAGGATGCGTGCCAGCACCAGCGTGGAGAGGTTGGTGTTGACATAGTTGATGATGCTGTCGGCGGTGAGCCACGCGCCAAAACGCAGGTTGGATGACACCGAAGCGAGAGAGAAATGCAGCCCAGGACGGTAAATCTTGCGGCCAAAGTAGCCGAACAGCAGCGTACGCACGGCAGAGTTAACCAGATATCCGAGGATAGCGGTCATGGCCAGCGGCCAGAAATGGGCGCTGACCACGGTAAAGGTAAACCCTGCGAGAACGGCGCTGGTCTCGATCATCCCAATCTTGTTGAATTCCAGCTCTTTCTGCATCAGCGCGCGGAACTGTTGCCCGTGCGGGATCACCACAAAAGCAAACGAGAGCGTACGCATCAGCGGTGCCAGATCGGGGTTGTGCAGCACGCTGGCGATGGTATCGCTCAACAGGAACACCAGCACGAAAACGCCCCCCCCAACCCAACGTTCAGCCAGTAGAGCGTGGTCAGTTCCAGATGGCTGATCTCTTTGCGCTGGATAATCGAGTTAGCAATGCCGAAGTCAGACAGCGTATCGGCCAGCGCGATAATCACCAGCGAGACGGTCAGCAGACCGAACTGGTGGTTATCGATAATGCGCGCCAGCACCGTCATCTGCACCAGGCCGAGGCCAATGATGACAATGGTCGCCATCGCTGACCATTTGGCGCCGCTGATGGTTTTTTCACGTAAGCTCATCTTAGTACGCCGCTTTGTTCACGAAACCTTTGAAGATGGTCAGAAAGACGATCTTGATATCGAACCAGAGGCTCCATTCACGGATGTACTCCAGGTCGAATTCGATGCGTTTTTCCATTTTTTCAAGCGTGTCGGTCTCGCCGCGCCAGCCGTTGATCTGCGCCCAGCCGGTAATGCCTGGCTTCACTTTATGGCGCAACATGTAACCTTCAATCAGCGAGCGGTACTGTTCGTTGTGAGCCACGGCATGGGGACGGGGTCCGACAATCGACATGCCACCGGTAAAGACGTTGATAAACTGCGGCAGCTCATCCAGCGAGGTACGGCGCAGGAAGTTCCCCACCCGCGTAACACGAGGATCGTTCTGCGTCGCCTGGGTCACGACCTTGTCGTTCTCCATCACCTTCATTGAGCGGAATTTCCACACCATGATAGGCTTACCGTCCATGCCGTAGCGGGTCTGACGGAAGATAACCGGGCCCGGGGAGCTCAGCTTCACCGCCAGAGCAATGCAGCACAGCACCGGGGAGATCAGCAGTAAGATCAGTGAAGAGAGCACGATATCTTCCAGGCGCTTGAGCACGCGGTTGATACCCGACAGCGGGGTGTCATACAGCGGCACGACCGGCACGCCGTTCACTTCTTCAATACGGGAGTGGAGGATGTTAAAGGTAAAGACGTCCGGGATCAGGATCACCGAACAGGTGGTATCGGCCAGTTCACGCATCAGTTTCTTAATGCGGGATTCATCTTTCATCTGCATCGCGATGTAGACGTTATGAATTTTGCCGGCTTTCGCGTCCTCAATAAGCTGTTCGTAATTACCGGCCCAGTCTGAAGGCACGCCGCCAGGCTTCGCGTCGTGATAAATCCCGACCACTTCAAAACCTAACCATGGCTCTTTGCGGAAGCTATCGAGAAGCACCTTCCCTACCGGCAAATCCCCCGCCACGGCGACAAAGCGACGGTTATAACCGCGGTTACGCAGCCAGCCGGCGCCAAAACGGATCAGGGTGCGGCATACCACCATGCCGACGCTGGTAATCAGGTACCAGCACAGATACGTCACCAGGCGATTATCAAAATCATGGCTGAATGCCACCAGACCTGCACTGAAGATCAGGCTTAATGTCCAGTTCTGCAGCAACAGCATCAGTTCGGTGGTCATTTTCACACCACGCCACGAACGGTAGAAGTCGGTCATCCCCCCGATCATCTGGAACACAACCAGCGCAATCAGCGCCATGAGCAGATGCATGTAGAAGAAGGATTGCCCGCTTACCCAACTCACCACCCATAATCCGCCGACCATGATGGTGATATCAGAAAAACGCTGCACCATGGAGATTAACGATGCATTCGTTCTCGCTCGTTCGCGTTTTTTTAGATTCGTCATCGTTGTTCCTTTAGTTCAACACCTGCCCCCTCACCCCACATCAGGGTGAGGGGGAAAGCTATTTACTGATTCAACAGCGCCAGAATGTCCTTCGTTCGCGCTTCCATCAGCGCTGTATCCGCGCGGGATTCCACGTTCAGGCGCACCACCGGCTCGGTATTTGAAGAGCGCAGGTTAAAACGCCACTGCGGGAACGCCATGCTGATGCCGTCGGTACGGTCAATTTCCAGCGCATGGAGGGCAAAATGCTGCTCCACGCGGGCAATGGCCTCGGCCGGCTGCGCCAGTTTGCTGTTGATTTCGCCACTTGCCGGGAAGGCCGCCATGCGGTCGCGTACCAGCTCGCCAAGGGTCTGCCCTTTCAGACACAGCAGCTCGGTCACCAGCAGCCACGGGATCATCCCGCTGTCGCAGTAGGCAAAGTCACGGAAATAGTGGTGGGCGCTCATCTCGCCGCCATAAATGGCGTCTTCTTCGCGCATACGCTCTTTGATGAAGGCATGACCGGTTTTGGACATCACCGGCTGGCCGCCCGCGGCGTTCACCACATCCACGGTGTTCCAGGACAGACGCGGATCGTGAATGATCTTCGCGCCCGGGTTCTTCTCGAGGAACGCTTCCGCCAGCAGGCCGACAATGTAGTAGCCTTCGATGAACTGGCCTTTTTCGTCGAACAGGAAGCAGCGGTCGAAATCGCCGTCAAAGGCGATACCCATATCGGCACCGTGTTCGATGACCGCGTTACGGGTGTCGTCGCGGCACTCCGGCAGCAGCGGGTTAGGAATACCGTTCGGGAAGTTGCCATCCGGGGTGTTATGGACCTTAACGAAGGTTACCGGCACGTTCAGGGCCTTAAAGCGGGCTTCGAGCGCATCCACCACCGGGCCGGCCGCGCCGTTACCGGAGTTGATCACCAGCTTCAGCGGTTTCAGGTTTGCAACGTTGATGTAGCCCAGCAGGTGGTCGATGTATGCTTTACGCAGGTCGATCTGCTTATAGCTGCCGCGTTTTGCTTCATTCACCGGCGGGAAATCGTTAGCTTCGGCGAGACGCTGCACGTCACGCAGACCGGTATCGCCGCTGATAGGACGCGCGCCCTTGCGCACCAGCTTCATACCGTTGTAGTCCATCGGGTTATGGCTGGCTGTCACTTCGATACCGCCGTCCACGCCGAGGTGGAAGGTGGCAAAGTAAATCTCTTCGGTGCCGGACAAGCCGATATCCAGCACGTCCACTCCCGCATCCTGCAGCCCTTTTGCCAGCGCCAGCTTCAGGGACTCACTGGTCAGGCGCACATCGCCGCCCAGGACAATCGTTTGTGGCTTAAGATATTCGCCGTATGCGCGGCCAATGCGCCACGCAATGTCTTCATTCAGCTCTTCGCCCAGCTTGCCGCGAATATCGTAGGCTTTAAAACAGGTTAATTTTTCCATGATGACCCCTTTTTCAGGCAACAGTTGGCCCGCCCGATTAACAGGCAAATTTGTTTTTATTCATTCGCAGGCCGGATGCGCGAAACGCTATCCGGCTTTAGAGACGGCGCTATACCCGCCCGTAACGGTCCTGGAAACGGACAATATCGTCTTCTTCCAGGTACGAACCGGAGCGCACTTCAATTAAGTCGAGAGGAATTTTCCCCGGGTTTTCCAGACAGTGCGTGGCCCCCAGCGGAATATAGATTGACTCGTTTTCGCCCAGCAGTTTCACTTCGCCATCAATCGTGACTTTGGCGGTACCCGCCACCACGACCCAGTGCTCGGCACGGTGGTGGTGCATCTGTACCGACAGCCCCTCACCCGGTTTCACGGTGATGCGTTTCACCTGGTAACGTTCACCGGCATCGATGGAGTCATATTTGCCCCACGGACGATACACTTCGCGGTGGATATGGTGTTCATGGCGACCATCGGCCTTGATCTTCTCCACCACTTTTTTAACGTCCTGCACGGCATTACGGTCAGCAATCAGCACGGCGTCTTTCGTCTGTACGACCACCAGATCCTTCACGCCAACTGTGGTCACCAGACCGGACTCGGCGTAGACATAGCTGTTTTCCGTTTTGTGGCTGATAACATCACCGTGGTGGACGTTACCCTCCGGGGTATGGGCGCTGATCTCCCACAGGGAGGACCAGGAGCCAACATCGCTCCAGCCCGCATCCATCGGTACCACAACGGCATCGGCCGTGCGTTCCATTACCGCATAGTCAATTGACTCTTCCGGGCAGGCGAGGAAAGACGCTTCGTCAACACGGATAAAATCGAGATCCGGATCCACTACCGCCATCGCTTTCTCGCAGGCGTCCAGAATATCCGGGCGATATTTGCGCAGCTCTTCCAGGTAGCGGCCAGCGCGGAACAGGAACATCCCGCTGTTCCAGTAATATTCACCGCTGGCCACATACGCCTGCGCGGTTTCCAGATTCGGTTTTTCGACAAACTGCGCCACGTCAAACGCTACGCTGTCGCCTTCGCCCGGGGTCACATTGCCACGACGAATATACCCGTAGCCGGTTTCCGGCAGGTCCGGCACGATGCCGAAAGTCACCAGTTTGCCGTTTTCGGCGTAAGGAATAGCCGCGCGTACCGCCTCGCGGAACGACTCTTCCTGTTGAATAACATGGTCTGCCGCCAGAACCAGCATCAGCGGATCGCAATCCGGGCTGCTGCGTTTGGCCGCCAGCGCCGCCAGCGCAATCGCGGGGGCGGTGTTACGTCCGGCAGGCTCCAGAATGATATTTTCTGTGAGTTTGTTCAGCTGGCGCAGCTGCTCGGCGACAATAAAGCGGTGTTGTTCGTTACAAATCACCACCGGGCTTTCACACTCCACACCCTGCAGGCGGTTAACCGTCGTCTGCAGCATGGTGAGCTCCCCTTTCAGGCAGAGGAACTGCTTTGGATAGAGCACGCGGGACAGCGGCCACAACCGGCTACCAGAGCCACCTGCCATCACAACCGGATACAAAGTGGTTTGACTCATGATTTATCCCCGTATATCTGCAATAAATTGGCTCAGCACGTTCTCTTTCTCGAGCGTGCGTTCGGCATATTCACGTGCCACCGTGTTCGTTTTTGGCATGGCAAGTGCCCGTTCAATGCCAGTGACCAGCGCCGGGACCGATTCCGGCTCCACGCAAACGGCGATCCCCGGATAGCTGTCGCACAGCTGGCCTAATTCTGTTTCGGCTTCCGCCGTGATCACCGCGTTACCGCCCACTGCCAGAATGTTGGTCAGCTTGGACGGCAGCACCGCGTCTGCCGCGCCGCGCTTTTGTACTACCAGATGGCAGTCGCCCATCTTCAGCAACGCAGGCAGTGCCTCGTAAGACTGAAGCGGGAAAAATTTCACGTTCGTCAGGCCGCGTTCGTTGGCCATTTTTTCCAGTCGCGCTTTTCCGCCGCCCTGCCCGACGATGACAAACATCCAGGGTTGATGGCTCAGTTGCTGTGCGGCGTCGATGACGCTCTCCAGCCCCTGCTTCTCGCCGATGTTGCCTGAGTAAAGAATGATTTTTTGGTCGTCAGGCAGACCGAGCTGAGCGCGTAGCGCCTGAGCGTCACTGTCTGTTACGTCGCGAAAACGCGCCACTTCAGACCAGTTGGGGAAAAAGATCACTTTTTCCGCCGGTACGCCCTTCTCCTGCGCTTTGTTCATCATTGAGCGCGAGATGGTCGAGACATAATCCACGTTATGCAGGCCGCTGCGCTCGAAGGCGCTGGCGAGTTTCGCCACCTTCCCGCTCTTACCTTTGCCGGCCATTCCCAGGCCGAGCATGGCGTCCACTTCATAATCCTGAATGTGAAGCAGCGTGCGCGCGCCGGAGAGTTTGCCCAGCAGGCGCATGCCTGGGGTGCAGAACAGCGTTGGCACCACACCGATAATGCGATCCGGCTTCCAGCGACGTTGCGCCATCAGCGGGAAGAAACTGCTCAGGGCAAAGCTGCCCAGATGAAGTAACCGCTTCAGCGTTGAGGGCTGTTTCGGCACGTACAGCGGGCAACGCCAGACGGTCGCGGCACCCTCTTCGCGACGGTAGCGCCAGCCTGAATAGCGCTCACCTACTTTCCATTCCGGGTAGTATGGCGGCGCGGTAATGACCCGCACGTCATGTCCCTGGCTCGCCATCCACTCGACCATTTCGCCGGTGTATTTACCGATTCCGGTTAACTCCGGCGAATAGTTGATTCCGTACACCAGAATTTTCATAAGCCCGGCACTCCGGACTGACGATCGGCCAGGAAATAGGCACGACTGTTGTCATGCACATTGTCACTGGCCAGCAACGCCTCTGGCGTCTGCCAGCGGTAGTCGTCATGCTGAGAATCAGGCAGACGCAGGTCTGCCTCACTCACCTTCAGGCGAAAACCGAGCACCACATAGTGCGTGGTGAAACCGGTGCCCGAAAAGTTATCGTCATAGAAGTGCTGCCAGACCCCGTAAAACTGGCCTGCCGCCATCGGCAGTTGCAGGCCCAGTTCCGCCAGAGTGAGACGCTCAAAAGCATTTTCCAGCGTCTCATCCTTCTGCACGCGCCCGCCGGGCACGAACCAAAAGCCCTGTGCAGGACGGTTGGTTCGTTTTCCCAGCAAGAACTCGCCGCGTTCGTTTTCCACCACCAAATCAATTGAGATGAGCGGAGTGGAACGCACTACCGTGGCAAAATCTTCCTGACTTAAAAACATCATTACCCCCGGAAGCGGTGCTGGTTTTCAAGGAACCACTGGTAGGTGCTTGCCAGCCCCTGCTCCAGTGATACCTCGTGATACCAGCCCAGCTGATGCAGACGGGTCACGTCCAGCAGTTTGCGCGGCGTGCCGTCCGGTTTGGTGGCGTCAAAGACCACGCGGCCTTTGTAACCCACCACCTGCGCGATGGTTTGCGCCAGCTCGCGAATGGTGCAATCCACGCCAGTACCGACGTTAATGTGCGACAGCATCGGTTCGGTGTTTTCCTGCCACACCTCACGATCCAGCTCCATTACGTGGATGCTGGCAGCCGCCATGTCATCCACATGCAGGAATTCACGCATTGGCGTCCCGCTGCCCCACACCACCACATCCGGTGCATTTTCGGCCGTTGCCTCGTGGAAACGACGCAGCAGCGCCGGGATCACGTGTGAATTGCTCGGGTGGAAGTTGTCATGCGGTCCGTACAGGTTGGTCGGCATCACCGAACGATAGTCGCGGTTATACTGACGGTTGTAGGATTCGCACAGCTTGATCCCGGCAATCTTGGCAATCGCATACGGCTCGTTGGTTGCTTCCAGCGTGCCCTGCAGCAGTTCGCTCTCAGCGATCGGCTGCTTCGCCATTTTCGGGTAGATACAGGATGAGCCGAGGAACAACAGCTTATTCACGTTGTGCAGATGCGCTGCGTGAATGATGTTGCTCTCAATCATCATGTTCTCGTAGATGAAATCCGCCGGATACGTGTTGTTGGCAACAATGCCGCCCACTTTCGCCGCCGCCAGATACACCTGGTCAATACGTTCACTGGCGAAGAAGTCCTGTACCGCTTTGCTGTCGAGCAGGTTCAGCTCGTCACGGGTACGGACAATCACATCGACATCACCGCGCTGTTCAAGCTGGCGAACAATCGCGGAACCCACCATTCCGCGATGACCCGCGACAAAAATACGTTGTTTTGTCATTCTCAGGACTCCAGCGCGATGGCAACCTCGTAGCCATGAGACTTGAGCAGGGAGTGTTTTTTCGCTGCTTCAAGATCTTTGGCAACCATCTCGGAAACCATCTCCTGCAGAGTCGTTTCTGGTTTCCAGCCCAGTGTTTCGTGTGCTTTGGTTGGGTCGCCCAGCAGGGTTTCCACTTCAGCAGGACGGAAGTAACGTGGGTCAACCTGTACAATCACGTCGCCCGGTTTCACGCCCGGTGCGTCATGGCCCGTTACGGAAACCACGATGCCTTTCTCTTCCACGCCGGTACCTTCGAAGCGCAGTTTGATACCCAGCTGAGCGGCAGCCATCTCAACGAACTGACGTACGGAGTACTGCACGCCGGTTGCGATAACGAAGTCTTCTGGTTTTTCCTGCTGCAGCATCATCCACTGCATTTTTACGTAGTCTTTGGCATGGCCCCAGTCACGCAGGGAATCCATGTTGCCGAGGTGCAGGCAAGATTCCAGACCCTGTGCGATGTTAGCGATAGCGCGGGTGATTTTACGGGTAACGAAAGTTTCACCACGACGTGGGGATTCGTGGTTGAACAGAATGCCGTTACAGGCATACATGCCGTAGGATTCACGGTAGTTCACGGTGATCCAGTACGCGTACAGTTTCGCCACGGCGTACGGAGAACGTGGATAGAACGGGGTAGTCTCTTTCTGAGGAATTTCCTGCACCAGACCGTACAGCTCAGAGGTGGATGCCTGGTAGAAACGGGTTTTCTTCTCAAGGCCGAGGAAGCGAATCGCTTCCAGCAGACGCAGCGTACCCATTGCGTCAACGTCAGCGGTGTATTCCGGAGATTCGAAGGAGACCGCAACGTGGCTCATCGCGCCCAGGTTGTACACTTCATCCGGCTGCACTTCCTGCAGAATACGGGTCAGGTTGGAAGTATCGGTCAGGTCGCCGTAGTGCAGATGGAATTTCGGGTTCGCCGCATGAGGATCCTGATAAATGTGATCCACACGTTCGGTGTTGAATGAAGAAGCACGACGCTTAATACCGTGTACTTCATAACCTTTTTCCAGCAGCAGTTCTGCCAGGTAAGAACCATCCTGTCCGGTAACGCCGGTGATGAGAGCGACTTTAGACATGTTTATATTCCTCTACTTATGAATTTAATCAGTTTCAACGCGTTCGCGTATCACCACTGCGGGGTTGCCACGGCAAATTTTATTTGCCGGTAGCGATTTAAAAACGCTGCTGCGGGCACCGACTACCGTGCCATCGCCAACAGAAACACCAGGTGCAACAAAAACATCTGTCGCCAGCCAGCATTTTTCGCCAATCACAATCGGAGTGGCGGTAATATCAAAATGCTGACTCATAAAATCGTGACTGCCGGTGCACAAATAACACTTCTGTGAAACCACTGAATTTGCGCCAATCGTAATATCGCCAAGGGTATATAACACCGCGTCATCCCCTACCCACGCATAATCCCCAAGCGTTAATTTCCACGGGTAGGTAATTTTTACCGACGGGCGAATGACTACGTTTTTTCCGATTTTTGCGCCAAACAGTCGCAATAAAAAAGCTCGCCAGCGGTACAGTATTTGCGGTGACCAGGCAAATAAGGTGGCCTGTACGGCCCACCACAACTGCACTTTAATACCGCTCCCGCCCCGAAAGCCTTTCGGCACGGAGAAACCTTTAAGATCCTGCATTACGTTTCCTTATATTCAGGCTTTGTTATATAAGGTTTTCGTTTTATCGGTGGTACGCAGACGTAATAAATAAGATAATTCCGCCCAGAACCCCGGCACGCCTAATATTTTACGCTGCACATTTCTGGCATCCTGGCACAGTTCCAGATTATTAGACGTTGACACGCCGCCCATTGAAAATTCAGATACCAGCCCTTTAATTCGACGGAACGGGTAACCTGATTTATACAGGCTGGCAGTCAGCGCATAATCTGAAGAAACTTTATACTGCAGATCGTAAGGCTGTTTTTTCAGACCTTTTACCGGGAAGAAAATGGCCTGATGGCTGGCAGGCAAACTGTGGTAGATATACCAGCCGGGTTTCGCACTGCGGCAAACTTTATGGCCATCGCCAAAATCGAGCAGCGCGTCGCCAATGTACATCGCATCCTCTTTCTGGCGCGCCAGCTGACGGGCAAATAACGCCACATCCTCATGGAATACGTCACCGGAATTCAGGAAGATGGCATAACGGCCTTGCGCCATGTCGATGCCTTTATTCATCGCATCGTAGATGCCTTTATCTTTCTCGCTGATGAAACGTAAGTTGAACTCACCGTTGAGTTTTTCCAGAAACTCCGCCGTACCATCGTTCGAGCCGCCATCGACCACAATCCACTCAAAGGTGAGGCTTGGATCGCGCGCCAGGTTGCGCAGCGAGCGCCAGGTTTTTACCACCCCTTCGTAATTACGAAAAGCGACAGTAATGACGCTAAGAAACATAAATCACCTCATTTCGTCATACGTTCGTAATATTAAGCGCTTTGCGCAAAATAAACGGACAGACAATCAAGAAAGCATATTCCGGGCTAAATATTGACCCGGTAAAAAACAACGACACCGGTGTAAACAGATAAAGCTGCACGCGAAAGTTCTGGTTATCACCAAACGCGTTAATCATCATTTTGAAAACTTTAAACAGATACCACAGTGTCAACAGTACGGCGAACCACGAAAAATAGATAATTAACAGATACAGGCCATTGTCTATGGTTTTACCGACATCCGCACCGTTAAAGATTCCGAATGATGCAACATATTCGTAAAGTGAGCCGAATCTTACTACACCATCGATATGGGTTAAGGAATAACCCACCATCACCAGCGGACCAATGATACGATAATAGGATGACGAGCCTTCGGTTCCCAAATCTCCCAGGCGTTCTGAGATGTATGGGAAGGCAAATATCACGCCAACCATAAATACTGTCAGAGAGATAATCGCCAGCGGCAGTTTTTTCTTAATCGCATCTTTGTTCAGGTACTGGAACGCCCACTCCAGCAGGTAAAACAGGATAAATGTCATTACCCCTGAGAACGATCCTGACAGAACAATTCCTGCAAGAATCATAGCATCGGTCTTAGGGGTTTTGATACCAAACTGTTTGATGCTGAGCCAAATTGAGATTAGTGCCAGAGCAAAAAACGCCGGTTCAAAATAGAGGGCTGTCGTACGTTTTCCGCCAAACTTGATGAAGTTCAATACATAGCTGTTACTGTAAATGAGATATTTCGAAATTATCTCCATCAGGCTACTGCCACCGGTCAAAATAATTTGCGCCATTTCCAGTGCAGCAAGCATAACAATTAACGCAACGGCAATATAAAAGAACCTAAGGATTTTCCGATAATTGTGTGGCGAAATAACCTTGAAACGAATACTCCAGACCATGCCAATAATAATGACGATATAAACAAACAGCATGGTGGAGGTGACGTATTTACTGGCATCCAGAGACTGACCAAAGATGTAGTTAAATAGCGTCAGACCCACGCCCAGCCCCAAGGCCATCATCAGCTTCTTGAGGTTGATTTTGTCGACATACAGCAGAAGCAGAACGGGCAAGAAGGTCACTATGGTTATCGGGAAGCTTTCGCCAAGCTGGGCAATTTTGACGTTGACCAGCAGGTAAATCAGCGGCAGCAGCAGATAACTACAGACTCTGATAGAACGAGACATATTCCTCCAGCATCTGTTGTCCACTGTAGGCCTTGCGGCTGCGGTTGCGGAACGATTCCAGGTCGGTGCCAAAAACGGCCTGCGCGATCTGCGCCTTCGGCAGTTGCACCAGAGGCAGTACCTCATGCTCCGCAAACGTGGTCCCGCCCGATTTTTCCAGCACTTCACGTGCCGCATCGCTGTGGGTGGCAATCACCGGCACACCGATGGAGAGCGCTTCGCACAGGATCAGCGGGTAGTTATCCACGCGCGAACTGAATACCAGCGCATCCATCCCATTGAGGGCACTCATCAGTTTGCGCTTGTCGGTTTCAAACCCGTGATTCACCACGTTAGCCCCTTCGAACGGCGAGAACTTGCCGAAGGTGTGCAGTTCAATCTTGTCACCCAGCGCCATCATGTCGCGCACCAGCTGCTGATTGGTTTTGCCGTCGTAACGCAGGTCATGCGCAACGATAGCGATTTTTGGTTTACCCGGGGTTTCTGCAACCGGGGTAAGTTCGGCCAGAATCGCTTCCGTCGCCACGTCGATACCGTTATTGATGATTTGACAGCGCCCTGCCCCATACAGACTGTTAAAGGCATCGGCAACGTGCTGGCTTGGGGAGATAAACGTACAGCCGAGCGAGAGCATGTCGCGGAACAGCTGGCGCTTTCCGGCCACCAGCTGATGGGCACGATCCACTTTCACCGGCGGGTAGTTGCTCAGCGTCGGGCACTTCTGGCAGTTGCTTTTCCAGCCTTCACACCCGTCGGTAAAGGCGCAGCGACCGGTCACGCTCCAGTGATCGTGCAGCGTCCAGACGAAGCGGGTATCCGGTTTGTGGGCCTGCACCTTCTGGCAAAACGCCACCACCTCTTCCAGGTTCAGCCAGTAGCTGTGAAGCACATGGAAATGCAGTACAACCGGCCCCTGGGAGCGCGTCACGGTGCGATAAAGGGTATTAAGATTGCCAAACAGATCGCGGTTAAACAGGCGGAACAAGGCAATGTTGGCCACGGAAGTCAGGCGCGGCGTGTGCTTATGCACCTGCGGGTAGTTATCGTGGCTGACGCTTTTCTTACCGCCTTTGCCATAACCGTAAATAAAACGAGACTGAAGTCCTTTTTGCAGCGCGCGCTGATGAAGATCCAACGCCACACCGGCCGCCCCGCCCTCTGCGAGACGGACGTTAAATTGCAGAATGTTCATTTGATCACCTTCACGCGGGCTTTCTCACCCACCACCAGCGCGTTATCCGGAATACTGTCCAGCACCACGCTCCCTGCGCCTATCGTGACGTTGTTACCAATCGTGATGTCGCCAATGATGACCACGTTCGCGCCCAGCTCGACGTTATTGCCAATCACCGGGCAGGCCAGGCTGTCGGGCCCACGGTTACCGATGGTGACCGCGTGGCGAATAGTGAAATCATCACCGGCTACAACGAATTTGTTGATCACCACGGCATAACCGTGATGAATGGTAAAACGGCGACCAATGGTGGCAGCGGCCTGAATTTCATAACCAAAAAAACATTCAGTAATGATGCGGTACAGCACCAGCACCGGTGCTGCCCAGAGATTGTTTAAAACATTTTTCTTGCGCCACACCGAGCAAAAATGCGCGATGCGGTACGCCAGAACCATGCAGCACGGGCGCAGGCTCCAGCTGTTAGCGCGGCAATCTTCCAGAAACATTATTTCCCCCGAAGTCCATCAGCCAGACGCTTGCCGTTACGCACGGACAACAACGTGAGCAACGTGCGCCAGTTCATGCGCTTATTGCGGATCTGATAGAGGGTAAACAGCTGATACTTCCGGCTGGCACGGTCGAACTTGTCCTTGTGCTTGCGGTAAAAGTGGAAGTAACCAGAGAATTTCTTCGGCGACGAGGTGATTTGCATCTCCCCGTGATTGATATGCAGGATCTGCGTCGCCTCTTCCACCTTCCACGGCTCGCCATACTCCATCACCATGCGCAGGAAGATGTCGTAATCCTGCGCAGCCTTCAGCTCGGTATCGAACAGGCACTCCTTAAAGCGCCACGCCCAGGTAAAGACCTGATTACCAATGATGTTGCGTTTATAGAACAGGCGGCGTGAGTAAGGCGATTTCGGATACAACGGCAGGCTGGCAGGCTGCGAGTAAACTTCACCCTGACAGACATAGTCGTTGGCATACAAAAACGCATGCGTCACCAGCTGTGCTTTGTGCGACAGGAAGATCGACAGACGGTTCGGCGTCCATTCGTCATCGTCGTCGATGCCGGTCAGATACTGGCCTTTAGCCTGCATAATCGCCTGGTTACGCACCGCGCACGCACCGGAGTTAATCTCGTTGTGCGTGTAAACCACGCGCGGGTCGTTAAGGTCAGTCACAAACTTTTGCAGCTGTTCGTACGAGGAAGAACAGTCATCAACGATGATCAGTTCCCAGTTATCGTAATCCTGTCGCAGCACAGATTTTATTGCGCGGATCGCCAGCTGCTGACGATTCCATGTCGGCATATAAATAGAAACTAAAGGGCGTTGTGTAGTCATGGTCTTCCCCGAAAGCTAACGATTAGTGACTGTCAGACTTGTATTCGTACTCGTAGTAACCGTAGTCCTGGTAACCGGTCGCACGACGGAAGATGGAGTTCAGGATCACCCCTTTCACTTCAATTCCGTTTTGCTCGAAGCGGCTCAGGCTGGTTTCCACTTCCTTCAGCGTGTTCACCGCGTAACGCGCCACCATCAGCGTGGTGCCGGCATGGCGGCCCACAATGGCGGCATCGGTCACCGCCAGAATTGGTGGGGTATCAATCAACACCAGGTCATAGTTTTTGCTCGCCCACTCCACCAGCTCGCTAAAACGTTCACTCATCAGCAGCTCTGATGGATTCGGCGGCACCTGACCACGCGGAATAAGGTCAAACTTCGGCACCGTCGTCGGTTTTGCACTCTGGCTAATCTCACCTTTGCCCAGCAGGATTTCCGACAGCCCGTTGACGTTATTGGTACCCAGCAGTTCGTGGGTATAGCCCTTACGCATATCACAGTCGATCAGCAGCACCCGTTTATTGGTCTGGCTCACCACCGCCGCCAGGTTGGCACAGACAAAGGTCTTACCAATTGACGGGCTGACACCGGTCAGCATCAGAACATTGTTTTTGGCCTGCATCATGGCGAAGTGCAGACTGGTACGCAGACTACGAATCGCTTCGATGGCCAGATCGGTTGGGTTACCCACTGCCAGCAGCTGACTTTGTTTGTAACGCTTAACGCCTTTGGTGGTTTTGACGCTGTCACGCGATTTTTGCCACTCCGACAGCGGGATGCTGGCGTAGACGTTGATACCGCTCTCTTCCAGTGCCTGCGGGCTTTCGATTCCACGGTTGAACAGCGAGCGAAGCAGCACGCCAACGATGGAGAGGATAAGACCCAGAATAATGCTGCCGAGAATGATGAGGGCTTTCTTCGGCTTCAGCACCCCAGGCTGGGTGATGGCCGGGTCAACGATGCGCACATCACCAACGGTACTGGCTTCGGTGATTTTCAGCTCCTGCTGTTTATTCAGCAGCTGCATGTACACCTGCTGTCCGGATTCCACATCGCGGGTCAGACGTACGATTTCCTGCTGCGTTTTAGGCATCGCAGTGACGCGGTCGTTGAGTTTCGCTTTCTCTTCTTCCAGCGTGCGGCGTTTCTCGAGCAGCGTACGGTAGGCCGGGTGACGCTTGGTATAAAGCTTGGAAATTTCCGCCTCTTTGAAGGTCAGCTCGTTAAGCTGCGCATCAATGTTAACCATCGAGTCGAGAACGGATTTCGCTTCCAGCGGCAGGTCGACAGAGTCTTTATCCTGACGATAGGCGTTAAGCTTGTTCTCGGCATCATCCAGACGGGCGCGGACTTCCGGAAGCTGTTTAGCGAGGAATGCCAGGCTTTTCGCTGCTTCAGCCGATTTACGCTCAACGTTCTGCTCAAGATAGTTACGGGTGATGCTGTTGAGGATGTCGCGGATCTGATCCTTATCTTCACCGGTAAAGGTCATGCTCAGGACACCGGTGTCCTTGCCGTTTTCGGTGACGGTCAGGTTGTTCTGCAGATTGTTAATCATTCCCAGCGTGGAGAATTTGGTCACGGTAAATTCACCGCCCTCCTGGGCGTGGATCGCGCTGACCATCATGCTGACACCCTGTTTCGTCAGCATCTGCCCCACCTCACCGCGCGCGCTAAAGCCCGCATCGCTGGTTAACTGGTACTGTTTTGGGCCTAACACCGTCAGGGTAAAGGTCTGATCCGCGCTTCCTTTTGGCAGCACAAAGTCAGTCACTTTGACCGTGTCGTTGCTGCGTCCCATCAGACGGTCCCAGCCGGCACCAAAGATCGGGAAGGTATTTTTGGTGACGGAGATATCAAGGCCGAGGTCGTGAACGGTTTTACCCAGAACCAGGCGCGACTGGATCAGCTGAATTTCCGCATCGGAGGCCGGCGGTTTGTTCGCCAGTGCGGAGCCAATGTCCTGCACCAGCGAGTTACCGGTATTCTGCTCAATCTGCACCAGCGCATCGGCACTGTAGATGGGCGTCGCAAACAGCGTATAGACGACGGCCGCCGCGGCAAACACGGCGGTGATCCCAAGCACCCACCACTTTGCCTCTACGACGGTGCCGACCAGGCGACCAATATCGATTTCATCACTGCCCGAAGTCGGGGCGGCAGAAGGTTTTGTTTTTTCTGTCATTGTTATCCCTGCTGAGCTTTCAGTGCCTGCGCCCACTGACGGGCAGACTGGTCAAGTAAGGTGTATACCGCCTCGAAGGCCTCATGGCTTTTGCGATATGGATCGGGGATTTCGCGTTCATTGTCCCAGTGACCAAACAGCATCACCTTGCCGCGCATCTCCGGTGCGATATCACACAGCGCATGGATATGGCGTTTTTCCATCGTCAGGATCAGGTCATACTCCCGGCACATACGGCCGGTGACCTGACGGGCGATGTGCCCGTCGAGCGAAAGGTTATGATCGCGGGCCACGCTCGTTGCGCGCTCATCGGCACCTTTACCGACCAGCGCACCCAGCCCTGCGGATTCAACGGTCAGTTCGGGCTGGTAGAGTTTCAGCAGCCGTTCAGCCGTAGGGGAACGGCAAATGTTCCCCACGCATACCACCAGAATTTTGTTAAACATCGCGGATTACCAGGTATGAATGTCGCGCGCCGTATCCGTCATGTAGCGAACGCCACTGATGGTTGGCAGCAACTGGTTGATCAGACGGTTCCAGCGGGCAACCGGTGCGGTGGTGACATACACCACATCGTATGGCTGGAGACGGAACTCCGTTGCCATCACCAGAGACGTCGCATCGGACATATCCAGCTGGTAGATGTTGGCAATCTTGCCTTTCGCACTGCCCTCACCTTTCAGCGGACGGATCACGAAGATACCGGTGGCGTTGGAGGTGGTCAGATCAATACCCTCTGCATTACCCAGCGCTTCGGTCAGGGTCATGCCGCTGAAGTCCATTTTGAGGGTGCTCTGTTTCTTAACTTCGCCCATCACGAACACTTTCAGATCGTCATTGCGCGGTACGTAAAGAATGTCGCCCGGATAGAGCAGACGGTTCTGAGTCAGGTCACCGTTTTGCATCAGCGCCTGCAGCGAAATGCGCTGCTCTTTGCCGTTGTGTGTCAGAACCACGTTGCGCCAGTCGGCACCGTCGGTTAAACCGCCGGCGGCGTTAATGGCATCCAGAATGGTCAGCGGTACGTTGGTGATGGCCTGTTGACCGGATTTATTCACCTGTCCGGAGATATAGGCTTTTTGCGAGCGGAATGCGGCGATATTAACGTCCACCTGCGGATCGGCGATGTACTGCGCTAAGCGGCCGGTAATATCACTGCGGATTTCGGCGAGCGTTTTCCCGGCAACGTGTACCTTGCCAATATAGGGATAGAACATGGTGCCGTCTGACTGTACCCAGTTACCGGTGTCGCTTGAGCTACGGTACTGGCCCGCTGGTGTGGTCAGTTCAGGGTGGTCCCAGACGGTGACGTTGATGACATCACCCGGCCCCACGCGGTACTGGTAGGAGGCAATCTCCTGATCCAGAGACATATTTGGCTGAGCAACATTCGGACGTGGACGTAATTGTTCGACCAGACGTGGCGTGAGTGGATAAACATTCACCATTTTGTCGAGATCAAAATCGGCATCCTGCTGCTTGATCACATCCTTACCCATTGTTGACATATTGCTGCCGGGAAAGACCGTACAACCACTCATCAAGGTCACAGACACCAATAATGGCATCAATTTCATTTTGGATTTCATCATTGATTATTTATCACTTTGGCAGAGTAATTATCCTGTGCAATTTAAAATAAGCCGGGTCGTATTGGGTTTCAGCATGCAGTTAATCAAATAGAAATATAACTGGCATCAGTCCTAAAAAAAGCTTATTCATCCATTGGCTATTGACAGAATAATCGAGGCTGATTCACACGCTTTCAGGCACGCTACCGCCCTTGGCTTTCAGTTACCAATCCACTGACTAAACAATGTGTTATGGATAGACACCCTCTTGAACAAGGTCTTCTGGAAATATATCAGCCGCAAAAACGCCCGACGGATAATCAATAACCATTCCTGAAGACCGAAACAATAATAGCAACAAGGAGATTTAACATTTGATGCTGGAGGAATTGTTGCAGCTAACCTAATAGCAGGCAAGGAGACAACTGTCCTAATAACTGTTTTTAAGATTAATATTAAGAGCAAAGTTTTGACCTTTTAGGATTTTCTTTATATTGACAAAGCAACAATAAAAACCATTAATTGCGATATATCCTAAAATGTACTGTGCGTAATAAAATATACGTAATTACCTTATTTACAGCGCCAGCGTATTGCTCTCTTTTTGTTCGGCCTTATTAAGAGAAATCTCAGCCCGGCATTGCAATTTCCCGCCGCTTTATCCATGATCGAAGTGTGACATTCGTCATATAACAGAAGGTATTGCTATTACTATGGAATGGATTGCCGATCCATCAATCTGGGCCGGACTGGTGACGCTGGTTGTCATCGAATTGGTGCTCGGTATTGATAATCTGGTCTTTATCGCCATCCTCGCCGAAAAACTGCCCCCTTCTCAGCGTGACCGCGCTCGCGTAACGGGCCTGCTTTTGGCGATGGTGATGCGGTTGCTGCTGCTGGCCTCTATCTCCTGGCTGGTCACGCTGACACAGCCTCTGTTCTCCGTTCACGGCCTGAGCTTCAGCGCCCGTGACCTGATCATGCTCTTCGGTGGGTTGTTCCTGCTGTTTAAAGCGACGGTTGAACTTAATGAGCGGCTCGAAGGCAAAGACAGTGAAAACCCGACCCAGCGACGCGGGGCAAAATTCTGGCCTGTGGTGGCGCAAATCGTGGTGCTGGATGCCGTCTTCTCACTGGACTCGGTGATCACCGCCGTCGGGATGGTTGACCACCTGGCCGTGATGATGGCCGCAGTGATCATTGCCATTACGCTGATGGTGATGGCAAGTAAAGCCCTGACCCGGTTCGTTAACAGCCACCCGACCATTGTTATTCTCTGCCTGAGTTTCCTGCTGATGATTGGCTTTAGCCTGGTGGCAGACGGGTTTGGATTCCACATTCCGAAAGGCTATCTGTATGCCGCCATTGGTTTCTCAGTAATGATTGAAGCGCTGAACCAGCTGGCGATATTCAACCGTCGCCGTTTCCTCTCAGCGAATCAGACGTTACGTCAACGCACGGCCGACACGGTCATGCGCCTGCTGAGCGGGAAAAAAGAGGATGCGGAACTGGATGCGGAATCCGCCGCGATGCTTGCCGATCACAGTGACGGGCTGATCTTTAATCCGCAGGAGCGACTGATGATTGAGCGAGTGCTCAATCTTAATCAGCGGACGGTCAGCAGCATCATGACATCACGGCATGACATTGAGCATATCGACCTGACGGCACCGGAGGAGCACATTCGCGCCCTGCTGGATAAAAACCAGCACACCCGCGTGGTTGTCACCGGTGGTGAAGAGGAAGAGGAGTTGCTGGGCGTGGTGCACGTCATCGACCTGCTGCAACAGCAGCTGCACGGTGAAGCACTCAATCTGCGCGCTCTGGTGCGCCAGCCGCTGGTCTTCCCTGAAGGACTGCAGCTGCTTTCTGCCCTTGAGCAGTTCCGTAACGCGCGCACTCACTTTGCCTTTGTGGTGGATGAATTCGGTTCCGTTGAAGGACTGGTCACGCTCAGCGACGTCATGGAAACCATCGCCGGTAATTTGCCCAACGAGGTGGATGAGATTGATGCGCGCCACGACATCCAGAAAAATGCCGACGGGTCGTGGACGGCGAACGGCCATATGCCGCTGGAAGACCTGGTGCAATATGTGCCGCTGCCGTTGGATGAAAAACGCGAATACCACACTATTGCCGGTCTGCTGATGGAATATTTGCAGCGTATCCCGCAACCGGGAGAAGAGGTTCAGGTGGGCGACTATCTGCTTAAAACGTTGCAGGTTGAGAGCCACCGTGTACAGAAGGTGCAGCTCATTCCACTGCGGGATGAAGAAGAACTGGACTATGAGGTTTAGTGAGTTGTTTTGCCCGGTAGCATGTGCGCTACCGGGCGCTCGGGCATCAAAGCTTATCTAACAGCTTCTTCACATCCTTCCCTGACTGTGAATCTTTATTCCGATCCGCCCAGTCGTTCAGACGACGTTTCGCTTCGTCCTGCAGATGTTTGCGCAGGATCTGATCCACCTGAAGGCTGTAATTCAGCGCCTGCCATTTGCCATAGACAGTGAGCGGAACCGGCGTCTCTTTAAGGAAGTCGATCAGTTTACTTTCACCCTGCCAGCCGGAAAGTACCCGCACGTTAAATCGGGTATCCGCCGTCTCTTTCACCAGATCCAGCTTACCTTCACCGGTTAACGACAGGAGTGAAGAGGTTCCCTGCATTCCGTCGAGGGTGAGCTGCCCGTTATCCAGCGTCAGGTCAGTGGTAAAGCTGTCGAGGCGCGTTGCGCTGTCGTAGTTTTCCTGGGCTTTGACATCACTGCTGCGCTCCACCGCCTGCTGCACCAGCTGCTGGAAATTAAGCCCTTCCATACGGGAATCTTTCAGATCAAGATGGGCCTGCCCCTGCCATTCGCGGCGGAAAGCCTCAGCATCAATCTTCGTCCCCGAGAAGTCACCCGCCAGCGTCAGTTGGCCCGTTAAGGAGATCGGGTAATTAAAGGCTTTAAGGATGGTACCAATCTCAACGTTGTCGAGACGCGGCTGGAATTCGGCGCTGGCCGTCTCTTTACGCACGTCCAGCGTGCCCGGCAGAGAAAGATGTCCGGCGCCCATTTTGCCGCTCAGTTCGGAGATCACCAGCAAACCGTTATGGTTAAACATCTGGCTGCTCACGTCGGTAAAATCGATACCGCGCCAGCGCAGGCTGTTAGCTTTCAGTAAGATATCGGCCGTGAATCCACGCAGACCGTTATAGTCTGGCTGATCAAGACTCGAGGAGATGACCGGACGCGGCTTGGACGGCTGGCTTTGCCCATTCTGAGCGGCGTTACCGTCGGTTGCACCCGCTGGCTGAGGCGGAAGTAAGTTCTCCAGATTGAGCTTGTCAAACTGCAGATTCATTACCCACTTCGGCTTCTCCTCAAGCGTGACGCTCGCCTGCCCTGTCAGACTGCTGTCATTCGCCTGCAGATTGAGGTTATCCAGCTCAAGCTGTTTTTGCTCTTCGCGCCACACGGCCTGCAGCGTTCCCTGACCGGTGATCCCCTGGGCAGGAAGATCGGCTCCCGTCAGTTGCCAGTTCAGTTGCTGAATATCCGCCGTGAGCTGATGGGGGTAATCTGAGGCATTTACGTTGGCGTTCAGCGACAGATTCAGATCGCGCTGATCGCGGTTCAGCCTTCCGCTAAACTCCAGCGAGGCAATATGATGGGCGTCCTGCTCCATCTTCAGGTTGATGTTACGGACGGTTACCTGCTCGTCGGACTCATGCTGGAAAACCAGCACGCTGTCGGCGACTTTCAGTTTGGCTATATCAAATGACCAGCCCGTATCCGTCGGCTCGTCGGGCAGCGTATTTTCCCGCGGGGCGACCGGCGCATCCGAGTCACGCACGGCTTCAGTTTGCGGCGTCAGCTGAATCACCGCCCCTTTCAGCATCACCTGGTCGACCTGCAACTGGTGTGAAAAGAGCGGGATCAACGCCACATCAAGACGCATGTTATCGGCAGAGACCAGCGGCTGGGAGGCACCCGGCGCGGTTAACGACATGCGGCCTGAGAGAATGCTGAGTTGCGGCCAGACGTGCCAGCGCAGCGGCCCATCAAGCTTCAGTTGATAACCACTACGCGCTTCGACCTGCCGCACCATGTAAGCACGGAAATCATTAGGGTTAACAAGCAGGACTAACGCCGAAAGGCCAGCAACCAGAACCACCAGCAAAATCATCAGCGTTGTCAGAACTCTTCTCATAGCATCCTCAGTGGACTAACGATCAGTCTTTATCAATACGGCTCGCGACCGCACCCTGCTGGTCGCGATATTTAGCGTCCTGACGGCGGTTATAAGGACGATCTGCCGGACCGGTTAGCGGTTCAAAGCTCAGCGCACCGATCATCATCCCTGGACGCAGTGCCAGAGGCAGTTTACCGGCATTGAAGAACTCGAGCACGATACGGCCCGACCAGCCTGGATCGATACGGTGCGCGGTCACGTGAACCATCAGCCCCAGTCGCGCCAGAGAAGAACGGCCATCGAGCCAGCCGACCAGGTCCGCAGGCAGCGTCACGGATTCATAGGTCACCGCCAGCGCCAGTTCACCCGGATGCAGATAAAAGGCTTCGCCCTCGTCAATAACGATTTCATCACTCATCACGCGATCAAGTGCGGCGCTGACTTCATCCTTCGGCCCGCTAAGGTCGATGAACGGTGCGGTATGGCCGCTAAAGGTGCGGAATTTATTTCCCAGGCGCACATCAACAGTCACACCATTGATACGTTCCACGGGTGGACGTGGTGTAATAGACAGACGGCCTTCATCCAGCCAGGCTTCAATATCGCGATCACAAAGACGCATCGCACTTTCTCCTTTCATGCATCGTACCCTGAAGCCATAAAGACTCAGGGCAAAACCAGGTTATCCCTGAACGGTACACAATTCGCGCGGCTTATTCAAAAAACTGGCTGATTTTCGCTTTTAAGATATCAATGGCTATGCGGTTTTTACCGCCGCGAGGCACGATGATATCGGCGTATTGCTTGGATGGTTCAATGAATTGCAGGAACATCGGGCGGACAGTTTTCTGGTATTGCGCCATCACGGAGTCCATCGAACGTCCACGCTCATTCACGTCACGCTTAATGCGGCGCATCAGGCAGATATCCAGCGGCGTATCGACGAAAATCGAGAAGTTCATTGATTCACGCAGACGGGAGTCGGTCAGAAGCAAAATACCTTCAAGGATAATGACCTTCTTCGGTTCGATACGGATCGTTTCCTGCGTACGGGTATGTTCTACATAACTATAGACGGGAAGTTCAATTGCCTGGCCGCTTTTAAGTGCTTCTAAATGCTGGAACAGTAAGCTGTGATCCATCGCATTAGGATGGTCATAGTTAGTTTTTACGCGTTCTTCCATCGACAGATGGGATTGATCTTTGTAATAGCTGTCTTCGGGAATGACGCCGATATGCTCATCACCAACTTGTTCACGCAGTTCGCGGTAAAGCGTACTGGCAATAAGACTTTTACCTGAAGCCGATGCGCCGGCGATGCCTATAATGACGCACTGATGAGACTTATCAGTCATAAATTTAGCGACCTGATTAACCTGGATGTTAAGGAAGGACGACGCCGGAGCGTCAAACGCGGCAATTATAGGGATTTCGCGGGCATGATACCAGTCGAAAGCGCAGGTTCTGCGAGACAGGGTGAAAAGCGACGAAATGATCCCTTTGTGAAATTTAAACGCACGTTTTTTCAGCGTTTGTCGGGGATTTTTTACCGAGTAACTATTTAATAAGTCTATGATGTCAAATTATGAGCAGTCGCCATATGAATTGTAAATTGTTTGTACTAGCATAAACCAAATTATCAAATTCACTCGTCCGGACTTCTCTCCTGACGGCATGGCGTCTCTGGATAAAGCGGTAATGAATAAACAATACCAGCGGGTTTTGGTTACCACCCCACATCCTTTATTGCGACTTGTCTGTCTGGGCCTGGTCACCTTTATCTTTACCTTATTTTCGCTGGAGCTGACCCGTTTCGGCACCCTGCTCGCCCCGCTCTGGTTCCCTACCGCCATCATGATGGTGGCCTTTTACCGTCATGCAGGAAAGATGTGGCCGGGTATCGCCCTGGCCTGCTCGTTTGGCAATATCCTGGCCGCGTGGATGCTTTTCTCCTGGTCGTCGATCAACCCGACCTATACCGCTATCAACGTGGTTGAAGCCGTGATTGGCGCGGTGTTACTGCGTAAACTGCTCCCGTGGTATAACCCCCTGCAGAATCTGAATGACTGGATCCGTCTGTCCATCGGCAGTGCGCTGGTGCCACCGCTGGTTGGCGGGGTGCTGGTGTATCTTCTGGTGCCGGGTCCGGAGCCGCTGCGTAATTTTCTCGTCTGGGTGTTATCAGAAGCCATTGGTGCGCTGGCGCTGGTACCGTTAGGGTTACTGTTTAAACCACATTATCTGCTGCGTCACCGCAACCCAAAATTGCTGCTGGAAACGCTGGCCACCATGGCCGTGACGCTGGCTCTCAGTTGGATGGCGATTACCTGGCTGCCGTGGCCCTTCACCTGCGTTATCGTTCTGCTTATGTGGAGCGCCGTGCGCCTGCCGCGAATGGAGGCGTTTCTGGTGTTTCTGGTCACCGTAATGATGGTCTCGCTGATCATGACGCGTAACCCTGTATCCATGACGCCGCAAAACCTGCTGGTGACGCTGAACGCGCCCTGGCTGCCCTTTTTAATGATGCTGTTGCCGGCCAATATTATGACCATGGTGATGTATGCCTTTCGCGCCGAACGCAAACATATCACCGAAAGTGAAGCACGTTTTCGTAACGCGATGGAGTATTCCGCCATCGGCATGGCGCTGGTCAGCATTGAGGGGCAGTGGCTTCAGGCCAATAAAGCCCTGTGTAACTTCCTGGGATACAGCCAGACGGAGCTTCAGGCCCTCACCTTCCAGCAGTTAACCTGGCCGGAAGATTTGAATACCGATCTCGAACAGCTGGAGCAGTTGGTCAACGGCGACATCAACACCTACACCCTTGAGAAGCGTTACTACACCCGCAATGGTGAAGTGGTCTGGGCCCTGCTTGCCGTCTCCGTGGTGCGCCACACCGACGGTTCACCGCTCTATTTTATCGCCCAGATTGAAGATATTAACGACCTGAAGCAGACCGAGTGGGTCAATAAACGCCTGATGGAGCGCATCACCCTCGCCAACGAAGCGGGCGGTATCGGCATCTGGGAGTGGGATCTGGAGCCGGACATTATCAGCTGGGATAAGCGGATGTTTGAGCTGTATGAGATCCCACCGCACATCAAGCCCACCTGGCAGCTCTGGCACGAAACGATGCTCCCGGAAGACCGCGCTCACGCTGAAAAGGTGCTCCGGGATTCCCTCATTTCACGTTTGCCGTTTAAGCTTGAGTTCCGCATTCGTGTTAAAGAAGGCGTGCGCCATATACGCTCTCTGGCGAACCGGGTACTGAACAAACAGGGTGAAGTCGAACGCCTGCTCGGCATCAACATGGACATGACCGAGGTGAAGCAGCTCAACGAAGCGCTGTTCCAGGAAAAAGAGCGTTTGCACATTACCCTCGATTCCATCGGCGAAGCGGTGTTGTGTACCGATATCGACATGAATGTCACCTTTATGAACCCGGTTGCCGAGAAAATGAGCGGCTGGCTGCAGACCGAGGCTATCGGGCAGCCTGTCCTGAAAGTGTTGCACATCACCTTTGGTGAAAAGGGACCGCTGATGGAGAATATTCACAGCGGCGATATGTCTCGTTCCGATATAGACCAGGACGTGGTGCTGAACTGCCGTACCGGCGGCAACTACGATATCCACTACAGCATCACCCCGCTCAGTACGCTGGACGGGCAGAACATTGGCTCCGTGATCGTGATTCAGGACGTGACGGAATCGCGCAAAATGCTGCGTCAGCTCAGTTACAGTGCCTCGCACGATGCCCTCACCCACCTCGCAAACCGGGTCAGTTTCGAAAATCACCTCAAACGGCTCTTACAGACCGTACAGGAGACACGCCAGCGTCATGCGCTGGTGTTTATCGATCTCGATCGTTTTAAAGCCGTCAACGACACCGCAGGCCATGCGGCGGGTGATGCTCTGCTGCGGGAGCTTTCGTCATTAATGTTGACCATGCTCCGTTCCAGCGACGTGCTGGCTCGTCTCGGCGGGGACGAATTCGGGTTGTTGCTCCCGGACTGCAATATCGAAAGCGCGCGTTATATTACCGGCCGCCTGATTAACACCATCAATGACTATCACTTTATGTGGGAAGGACGTCTGCACCGGATCGGCGCCAGCGCGGGTATCACTCTGATTGATGAAAATAACCATCAGGCTTCAGAAATCATGTCGCAGGCGGATATCGCCTGTTACGCCTCGAAAAACAGCGGACGCGGTGTCGTCACGGTTTACGAACCCCAGCAGGAACGGGACCACGGCATGCGCAGCATGATGTCGCTTGATGAGCAGTGGCACATGATTAAAGACAATCACCTGATGATGATTGCCCGCAGCGTCGCGTCTCCACGGATACCGGAAAGCTGCAACTTCTGGCTGATTTCATTACGCCTGTGGACCAGCCAGGGCGAAGTGCAGGAAGAGCATGCGTTCCGCTCCGGACTTGCGGAGCCTGAACTGTTGCACGCCCTTGACAGACGTATCTTCAACGAGTTTTTCCGCACCTCCGCCGCACAGGTCGCCCACAAAGGCATGGGGGTCGGGCTTCCGCTGTCTGAAGCGGGTTTAGCAAGCGTCACGCTGGTTGATGAACTTGTCGACCTGCTGGAGAAGAGCCCCATGCCGGGCCGTCTGCTGCATCTGGTTATCGCTGCCGACGTGGTATGTAACCCGGATGAGAACCTGCAGCAGGGCCTGCAAAAGCTTCGCCATGCTGGCTGCCGTGTCGTGCTCAGCCAGGTGGGACGCGATATGAACGTCTTTAGCCACCTCAGCGCCAATATGGCCGATTATCTGATGCTTGATACGGAAATGGTGACGAATGTTTATGGCAACCTGATGGATGAGATGATGGTGACGATCGTTCAGGGGCACGCCCAGCGCCTGGGCATGAAAACCATCGCCGGTCCGTGTAACCAGCCCATCATGATGGACACGCTCTCCGGCATCGGCATTGATTTTATTTACGGCGACACCATCGCCGAGCCGCAGCCGTTGGATCTACTGCTTAATACCAGCTATTTCGCCATCAACTGATGGCGCCCAGCCATCGGTATACCAGATGTGCAGCAACGCATACGAGCGCCAGGGCTGCCAGCGCTGGGCGTAGCGCCGAATTTGCGCAGGCGTCATCCCGGCAAAACGTTGCTTAATCAGATAATCATCCGGCAGAAAAACGTCCTTCGCCTGCCAGCCGCGCAGGGCCAGGTAGTTTGCCGTCCAGCGTCCTATTCCGGGCCGCTGCTGTAAGGCCTTCATTCCCGCCTCAATATCCGCAGGAGGGGAAAGCGGAAACGTCCCGTCCACCACAGACTGAGCCAGATGAACGATCGACTCCGCCCGCTTTACCGGCATTCCAAGCGCTTTCAACGCCAGCGGGTCCGCTGCGGCCAGCGCGTGCGGGGTCGGGAAGCAGAGATAACCCGGGGCGTCTTCAACCGGCACTCCGCACAGGGCGACAACGCGGGAAGCCAATTTTGCCGCCATCGCCACGCTAACCAGTTGCCCGAGTATCGCCCGCACACCCTG
Source organism: Enterobacter sp. BNK-18 (assembly GCF_047456135.1). Lineage (NCBI taxonomy): Bacteria > Pseudomonadati > Pseudomonadota > Gammaproteobacteria > Enterobacterales > Enterobacteriaceae > Enterobacter > Enterobacter sp. BNK-18. Next base: position 2,223,930 of record NZ_CP179899.1, read on the forward strand.
CTCCCAGGCATCCATCGCCCCCGGCAACCGTAAGCCTGGCCGTGCGGCCCCCAGATCCCCCAGTGTCGAGCGGATCGCCTGAGGATCGCAGCCAAGATCGAAAAGTCGCCCGATACGCTCAAGGCAGGTCTGCGCAACCGGAATCAAGCCCGGGCTGAGCGTCACGGTAAGCGTAGGGGTTTGGCTGTCCGGCGTAACGCGAAATATCCCCTGATGCCCCTCACAGGCGAAACTGCGCTCGTAATAGTGGTCCGTGACGGTCTCTACGCCCGCTACCGCACGTGCGCCAAGGAAACCAAACATCCATTGCCAGTCGTAAGGGGGTTGCCAGGTCAGGGTATACATCATCGCTCCTTTTTTGTTCCCCTCAGCATAAACCGAAAGGCCTTGTTTCGCCTTGCTTTCATATTCCTGTTGTCGCCAGGCAGACATTTCGCTAAAGTCTCGCCCCTTCTCACTGGCATGGGGATTAATCGTGTTTATTGGATTTGACTACGGTACGGCAAACTGTTCGGTTGCCATTATGCAAAACGGGCAACCACAGCTCCTGAAGATGGAAAAAGAGAGCACGCTGCTGCCATCAATGCTCTGCGCACCCACTCGCGAAGCGGTCAGCGAATGGCTGTTCCGTCATCATCAGGTGCCCGCTACCGCGGCGGAAACCCAGGCGCTGCTGCGCCGGGCGGTCAGTTTTAACCGCGACGAAGATATCGACGTGACCCCTTCCAGCGTGCAGTTTGGCCTCTCATCGCTGGGCCATTACATTGACGATCCGGAAGAGGTTTACTTCGTTAAATCACCGAAATCGTTTCTGGGCGCCAGCGGGTTAAAACCACAGCAGGTGGCGATGTTCGAAGACCTGGTGTGCGCCATGATGCTGCACATCCGTAACCAGGCGCAGACCCAGGTACCCGATCCCATCACGCAGGCCGTTATTGGTCGCCCGATCAACTTCCAGGGTCTGGGCGGTGAAGAGGCTAACCAGCAAGCGCAGGGGATCCTCGAGCGCGCCGCACACCGAGCCGGTTTCCGTGACGTGGTCTTCCAGTATGAGCCGGTTGCGGCAGGACTGGATTTTGAAGCCACATTAACGCAAGAGCAACGCGTGCTCGTTGTGGATATCGGCGGGGGCACCACCGACTGCTCTTTACTGCTGATGGGGCCACAATGGCATCAGCGTCGTGACCGCGAAACCAGCCTGTTGGGCCACAGCGGCTGCCGCGTAGGCGGTAACGACCTGGACATTGCTCTGGCATTTAAAAGCCTGATGCCGCTGCTCGGCATGGGCGGACAAACCGAAAAAGGCATTGCCCTGCCAATTCTGCCCTGGTGGAACGCCATCGCCATCAACGACGTTCCGGCGCAGAGTGATTTTTACAGCATCGCGAACGGGCGCTTCCTGAACGATCTGGTACGCGACGCGCAGGACGCGGATAAAGTCGCCCTGCTCTATAAAGTGTGGCGTCAGCGTCTCAGCTATCGCGTGGTGCGTACCGCTGAAGAGAGCAAAATCGCCCTCTCTGACCGTGCTGAACACGCTGTCTCATTACCTTTTATCAGTGATGAGCTGGCGACCGCGATATCGCAGGAAGGGCTGGAAACGGCACTCGCCCAGCCGCTGCAGCGGATCCTCGAGCAGGTGCAACTGGCGCTGGAGAATGGTAAAGAGAAGCCGGATGTGATTTACCTGACCGGCGGTAGCGCCCGTTCACCGCTTATCAAGAAAGCGCTTGCGGAACAGCTTCCGGGTATTCCGATTGCCGGTGGCGATGACTTTGGCTCTGTAACGGCAGGTCTGGCCCGCTGGGCACAGGTGATGTTCCGTTAAGCCCCGACGGAAGCCCTCGAAATGCGCAGGGCTTCCGTCGTTTACAGCGCGTTAAAACGCGCATTTTCCTTTTTACCTGGCAGCACGCTGCCCTTTTTGCATGCCGCTTCTCGTGTCGTCGGCTGGCTTTGCTCGACAAATCGCCGGAAATCAGCGAACGGCACCGGGGGCAGGAAATGATACCCCTGCAGGTAATCCACCTGTTTGCTGATAAGCCACTCTCGCTGATAAGCGTACTCCACCCCTTCCGCCACGGTACGCAGCCCCAGAATCATCGCCAGATTAATAATCGATTCCAGCATCGGCAGCGGTTGGTTATCAGCCTGGATAGCGTTGATAAAGGTCTTATCAATTTTTATGACATCCAGTTCGAGTTCATTCAGATAGCATAAATTCGCGTATCCTGTACCAAAGTCATCCAGAGCAAACATCACCCCGCGATTACGCAGTGAACGGATCAGTTCTTTTATTGCAGGCGTCACGGCCAGCGTTTGATTTTCGGTGATCTCAATCATGAGCTTCACCGGTAACGATTCTGTCAGCTCTAAAAAATTGAGGCACTCCCAATAAAATACCGGGTTACTTAACGTGGTTGGACTGACATTAAACGCCACAAACAGCGGTGTATTTAACCCGTTATTCTTTTGCTTTAAGTCACTGGCAACTTTATGCATTAAATAGCTGGTGAGTTCGTTAATCAGGCCACAGCTTTCTGCCAGCGGAATAAATTCTCGCTGCGAAATCGTGTAATTATGCCCTAATGGCCAGCGGGCCAAAATCTCTATACCACACAGCTCACCACCTGCACCGACAACGGGTTGATAATAAGGTAAAATTTCATCATTTTTGAGTGCCAGACTCAGGCGCCCCGCATCATTATTATCATAACTACGCCCGGTGGATTTGCGCATTAACGTACTGTTCTGCCCCACATCTCTTTCAGTCAGGAAACCATTGCGGATAAGAAAAATAATAGATTCAATAAAATTTTTAAAACCAAGCCTGTGCGTTATTTTATCCCGGTAGCGATACAGGGATTTTGTGGTCAATGAATTTGCCCGGCAGAATTCGGCCTGCCCCTCTTTCGTCATCATGGCATTAAGCATGTCTGCCTCAAATTCGGTTAACGCGAAAACGTCCAGCTCATCTGATTTTACGCGTGATTCCGGTTGCGGGGTGGTCATCAGTATACGCGTGAGTATATCGATGACGGTCGTATAATGCAGTGTTACATCAATTGAGGTACTGTATTCATAGCCTCGATTAATACACTCATTTTCGCTCACCCTGAGAACAACGCTGTTTACCATGATAAACTGGCTACTGTTACGATGTAGCCATTTCTTCACCAGGAAAAAGGGCATCCGGTTATCAACAATTAACAGACAGGAGTTGTATTGCTGAAAAGAAAGGTCTGACTCTGAAATAAATGTCTGACTGTCGACCAGTACCAGATTAGGCAAAAAAGCCCTAAGCCCGGCGAAAAGATAAATGTCATAACTGAGCAGGAAGACCTTTTTCTTATTCATAATAATCACCATCACGTTTTCATTGTAAAACGCAGCCTTCCCGAACAGGAAAGTGTATTCACAATTGACCTGGTATTCACATAGACTTAAGGTAAAACAAATAAAATGCCTTTAGATTGCATAGTGTGTAGTAGCTCATCCCCCTTGCAATAAAACTGAGCGCAGGGGAAATGATAAGAATATTCTTGCTGTATCGGTAGCGAATTCTGAGGTCCGAAATGAGTACAAACTTATGCGCTTATATTCACATTCTGACAAACTCTAGTGATAATAAACACTACTTTAACAGAATAAAAAACCATAAATGATGCGACACATAGGTTATTATTTCAGAAGAAGACGATACCCTATTCTGAGGATTACGCTGCCCGACACACCAACAGGGTGCGTCGCAAATCGCGTATACCGTACACATTGTGCGCAATATGCATTATTTTATAATAGAAGTTGTGTTGCTTAGACATAATTAATCCCGTGATCTCATCAGGCAAATCATCATTATCATTTTTGATCACAGAAACCCGTTGGGTACGTATGTAGCCGTCACTATCATTACCTAAAAATTTAAGCATCGTGGAACGGTTAATGGCGTAGCTTTTCCCATTAACATTAATCACGCCCACTTGTGACAATACCCCCTCTTCAGCAGATGATATCCTGAAAACCAGCAATACCTCCCCTTCGATGTGCATACCTGTTTTTTGCGTATTGAGCACAAGATGGTTCTTCGCTGAGCATACCAGCGCTGCCGGAACCTCATGACGTTTAAATAAAAACAAAAAAATAATAACAAGCGCTACGGCAAGACTAAAATACATAATTTTCGCACGCATGTGCAACTCCCCGGGAGCCTAACGTACATATACTGAAAAATGATTCCTTTAGTTTATTACCCGCAGACAATCCATTGTCATCATAAAACACAATGACCTTATTTCTTCCCTTACAGATAGATTTGAATTGCTGCCATCGGGATGAATTCAAAAAAGTGGATATTTTCTCAACTGAATTATCATCTGTCGTAAATATTTCACAGGAACCGGATTTTTGTACATGCACGACACCATCGGTATCTCGTAATAATTTTGGCAGAAGGACAAAGCCAGATATCACCAGGCTGATGCCTAACATTCCGCCAACGATCGTTTTACCGTATCGCCTTAACCCGGGTTTGGTGGCGGAGGTTAATGCAGTAATGCTATGCGGCAACGCATCTTCTTTTACGTTTTCGATCTGCGCCTGAAAAACAAATCCTTCTCGGGGGATAGTTGCGATCAGATTATCCATTCCCAGTTCTGCTAACGTTTTGCGCAAAATACTGACATTTTTATTCAGACTGTGACCTGATGGGATCAACCCATACCTTCCCCACACTTCTTCTATAATCAGATCCCGATGTAATTGTTTGCGGTTATTCGCAATAAAGAGCTCCAGTAATCTTGCCGTTGCAGCGGACAGAACCACTCTTTCTCCCTGTACACTTAGTGCTCTGGTCTCTGAATCGTATACAATATGATCATTGATTATCTTTTTCATCCGGGAACTCTTTTATTATCGGCGGCAATGCCAGCACGCAGTACAGAATATATTCCCAGAGTTCAGTTAGCAATATAAGAACTGTTTCTTTAAACTTTAACTGTTATTTTTAAAACAACCATCGCCTATCGGTATATATTTTTTCAACGCAACGATGAATTTTTTATTTTTAGTGTTTAACGCGCTGCTTCGGTAGGTCTCTCCAGGCAGCAGGTAGCGCATCGTCGCCTCGTCATCGGTTGACTGGCATCCCTTGTGTACGATGATCCTGAAAAACGTATTGCCGGTATTTGTCAGCACCCCTTTTTGCTCATCCAGAGTATAACCTAGCGTCAGCTTTCTGGGCCTGACCACCAGTATCGTATCCAATGCAATAGCGGGCACAGCTTCACTTGCTTTGCCTGAATGACGTTCAGCAAACAGCGTTACCGGCATCTCGCGAAACTGAATCCGGTAGTAACGCTCTTTGTCATCCTCGGGCCCGCGATAGAAGATCTTAAAATACTCCCCGGCGTCCGGGGCGAGCGAAAACGTGAGCGGTGTAAACAGCAACTCCCCGTCCTCTATTGGCAGACGCTTTTCCCCACCCGGTCCTGGACGATCGATTTTAATCGCCGAAATGCTGTACACATTCTGTTTGTGGCTGTCGTTGTAAATACGTTTGCTAATGAACGACCGCTCTGCGGGGATATCATAGATCGTGGAGTCCAGATACAGCGCGTGGGCAGAAAGCGTGTAAAGCGCAATGCAGAGTCCCACCACACCCTCCGCGACCTTCCGCCAGCGCATCATTTTGTTACTCCCAGCCAGTTCGCGGTGACTTTGATTTCACCACTGGCGCTGACCACGCCTTCCCAGTCAGCGCCAGCCACCGTCAGTGCTGAGCGGGAATCATTCATCGGGAACAGCAGCGTTAAGTTGGTGCTGAAAAAGCTGCCATCATCCGTGTTGTTGGCATCCCATGGCACCTGTTGCCATAACGCATCGTTCAGACTAATGGCATTTTCACTGCAGCTGTTCCTCACCTGAGTAGGGCTTCCCGACGCGGTGTTGTATTGCAGATAGGCAGGGACAGGCACGTTTATCCCCCCCTGGGCCGACGTAAACAGGCAGTAAGGGGTATCGTTGATTGTCGTGCTGTCCCCGATAACCTGGGCCGTAATACTGTCAGCCTGACGAGGTCCCGATACGGTGACGACGTAATCCATCTCAATCGGCGCGTCATCTCCGATGGTGCCGCTTCCACTGGCAGAGGCCGTATTATTCGATGAGACAATGCTAATCCCATACTCCTTCGGCACAATATTGAGCTGCAAAGAGGGGGTAAACTGGTAATAGCCTGACTCCGGGGTTAATGCATTCGTAAACGCAAACGTAAAGGGCTGGCTGTTGGTAATACTGACGCCTGCATCCACCAGATTCTTAAGGAATGTTTTCGACAAAAAGACATAGATATACTGGCCAGATGTCGAAAAGACGTTGTAATACGCCGTCGAGGCGCTGAAGTTATACCATGTCGAGCCATTTCCTGAATATTTCACGGTGGTTGCGGAAGGGGTAAAACCCAACGCAGCAGAATCGATATACGCTCTAAACGTCAACGATGCCGTCAAATTTTGTGTCTGCTCAAGGTTGTATTTGACCATTTTACAAATTACGCCATCAACGTTACTGACAACACCCAGCTCACAGGATCCGGAATCATTTGTGATGCTTGGGGTTCCATCACTGGCGATCCACAGCTCCTGAAAGGCACTTGTTGATTCCAGCGCCAGATGTCCCCGCTTGTTTAACGTGTAATTGATGTAATTCCAGCGACCTGTGGTCTGATCCTTACAGCGTTGTCCTGAGGCGTAATCATAGTTAACCGAGGTATAGCAGCGGTTAAAAACATAGGTTTCGCTGCCACCCGTCGGCATATTACGAAAATACTCATAGGCTGAGTTGCTCAGCGAAGCAAAGCCATACGCTCCGCCAATAACCCCCGCCACGGATCCAACCTGCGCGTGGTAAAAACCATTGTTATCCACCCCCTGCCCGGCAATGTAGCCCGTCGTCGGACACTGCGAACCTCGGTAGCAGCGTATTCCTGTGAAAGGAGCATCAATGGGCGAATTATCAATCCACATATCCTGATAATTATTGGCCGGCGTAGTCCAAATGACATAACCCAGATAACCGAGGCTGACCTGGGAGGTACCGTATTTAACCCAGGTATTTGAGCCGCTGAAACGGGGATCTAACGCGGACGGCGTAATGAAATACTCACCGTCAATGTCGTTCTCGATAAATAAAAACGTGTTGTTGATCGCCCCTGACGATGAGGCGGTCAGTGCCCTTGCGGTGAAGGGAATCAACCCCGCCAAAAACAGGAGCGAAATAAAAACGGAAGCACTTTTTTTCATAGCATTATCTCTGCGCCATCGTGGTTTGCGGTGCACATTTAACATCCCCTACCCACGCAGCGCCCCTGGCTTTTTCCAGATCTAAATCCGCTTCGCAGATATTACCGTTGGCGGACACCAGGGTAATAACGGGATACTTCTTATCAATATCAATGGCGAACTCACCTTTCGCGTCGGTGCGCGTTTTGCCGATGTGGTTATGAATGTCCGTATTTGACGCCAGTTCACCATTCGGATATCGCACCCGGCCAAACACGGTCACCATGCTTTTCACCTCAGGTGACACCACGCCGACGTTACCGGGATAAAGGTTAAGCGCCTGTTTACGGCCCGAGACAATGTCAAAACTGTCTTCAGAGTTTTTATCATTCATAATTTCCAGCTTGTATTGCGCGTAAGGCGGGAGTGCAATAAAGCTCGATTTGCCGCTAAGAATATAATTTCGGTTATTTATTTTTGCGGCCAGCTTTCCATCACCCACAAGATCGGTTTTCACAATAATGCCCGAGCGCTGTCGCTCTTTGCTCAGACCAAAATCCCCACCCGCCCAGGCAACGGAACCCTGAGAGGAGAAGTTCATATTGGTCGAGTTGTCCGCTGAACGGGTCACCGAAACCGTCCCGCCGTTATAGCGGGTGTCATAACTCAGGTTGCCATTTACAGCGTAATTGTTGTCGTAGTTCTGCTCTCCACTCAGGCGAGTCGAGGCGGAAATGCCTGCAGACGTAATGACGCTATCCTCAAATTGTTTACGCGCGCTGATATTGCCCTGTGTTGCGCCGTAGCGATCGCGTGAAACCCCGACACTCATCCACGAGGCCAGCGGCAGCGATAAATCCAGGCTGACATAGCGTTCCTGACGTCCGTCATCATTCGTATTGTTGTAGTAATAGCGCTGTATCCCGGCCCGTAACCCCACTGTGGCGTACCGTCCCGCATAGAGGGTGGTACTGTAATCCAGGTTTCGGTAGGTATTACCGGAATAGCGGTTTTCGGTCTGGCTGACCGTTAACGTGCCACCGTGCGGAATAAACCGGCTCAGGTTCAATGTTGCGCCAACCGAATAGTTATCCCGCTCCTGCACCGGCAGACGGTTACCGATTTTGCTGTCTTCCCGCGACGCCCACAGCGAGCCAAACCCGCCTGGAGCATTAAGACTGGCGCTGCTGACGTTGCGCCATGTTCCGTCGTTCGCCACCAGCGTTTGTGTCCCGACGCTGACATATTCGTTGACGTTAAGAGTAATGTCCGTTTCATTGACGGCATTGTCATCAAACCCATAACCTGTCGTTTTCAGGGTGAGCCCGGAGAGCATTGCCAGGGTTAACGAGGCCGCACCACCCGCAATCCAGGTCTGTTCACTGCCGGCATCACGGTAATGATTGCGTTTATAACTCACGCGGTCGTAATCAAGTGAACCGCCAAAAATTTGCCATGCGACTTCATGCAGGCCTGCGGCCTGCTGGCGGGCAAATATTTTATTCACCCGACTGACGCGGGTGTTCACCGTCCGGCCATTTACCACGACATCCACCGTGACGTCATACACACCGTAAGGGAACCGGCTGGTGTCAATTTCGTAGCTGCCCATGTTGAAGTTCTGAACGCTTAACAAGCGCCCATCACGAAACACATGCACTTCGCCGGCAGACGGTAAAAATATGGTTATTGGGATCAAGGACAGGGAGGTGTTTTCAACCACCGTACTGCCTTTATTGCCGTAGCTGACGCCGTAGATCTTGCCGCCATTCAGCGCATTGAGGCTGGCGATCGACTGAACGTTCCAGGTGTCGAGCATGCCCAACGCCAGACGATAACCCTCATAATCGCGCTCATACATGGCACGATACAGTTTGCTGGAGCGGTTACTCTCGCCAATACCATAGACCGAGCCATTGATATTGAGGTGGTGCTCTCTCAACGAGGTGGTGTTATCCAGTGTTAAATAACTGCGAGAGCTGCTGCCATTGCGGTAGTCATTGTAATAGGTACCAAAGTTGTAATTCAGCACAGTAGACAGTCGATCAACGCTGGACGGTCCCAGCAATGAACTGCGGGCGACTACCGCTTCAGTCAGGGCATCCCGGCTGACAATCATCTCCAGATGAAAAGAGGAGACGTTTAATTTCAGCCGTGCGTCTCGCGAAAGGGCAAGAGAGGTATTGTCGATAAATTTCGCATCGCCTATTTTTTCCACCATCTCGCGCGTTTTTTCTGAAAGCACCGCGTTATTGGGCAAATCGGCAACCATAATGGATTTTACAACGACATTTCCCTCAACCAGCGAGATGACCGCATCAGCAATTTTTTGTTGGCTTTTTGTATCCGTCTCCTGGTAGCGGATATAAACGGGGACCGTCATCCCCTGTTCAAGAGAACGCGCGAATGCCCCTGGAATAACATAATTACCAATCTTAACCGGTGCAGAATGCGCAACCCCTGATGTTAGCGCATAAGAGAGTAATAAACTCCCTCCTATAAGATATTTAAAAGACATACGCATCCTTACTTTTCGGTATTTTTATTACTGGTACCGGAAATGACGCCGTGTATTACTTCACTGTAATAAATTGCTTGCCATGCCAAATCCCAATGCGGGTGCGACTGTTTGACACATCGCTTTTCTGCAATCTTATTTTTGTACCTGGCATGACGTAATAACGCTCGCGACACCCGCGTCCCCGATCCTGTGACGCCTCTTTGCAGGCTCCGTAAGCAATGACCCGAAACGAGACGTTGCCTTTGTTGGTGATGACATCCCCGTCACGACCGTATTCAAATCGTTCCTTGCGTGGCGCCACGACCAGAATTGTCCCGATTTCTGCCGACGCCGTCGCAATCGCGGCTTTGCCAGCCTTAGTCGATGCGCTTTCGCTTACGGGTTCGTCAACCCACTGCAGCCGGTAATAACGTTCTTTGTCATCTTCAGGGCCCTTATAGAAAAAGCGAAAAACATCTTTTGCCTCACCGGGTAAAATAAGGCTCGCCGGTGTAGAAAGTAATTCTCCCGACGTTTCAAATTGCATTTCTGTTCCGTCAGGCAGCGGTGAAGAGAGCCTTTTTACGGTAACGCTCACATAGCGGGCGGAATCAGTGGTGTTGATAATTTCTTTTGATAACGCGTTTTGATCGGCCGTCATTATCGACGTGATATCACCCACATTAATCGCCAGACTGGAAAAGGATATAGCCATCCCTGCCAGCGCTGCGAGTGGCAAATATTTCTTCATCAGTGCATTCCTGAGAAATTCGGGAGAGAGCCTCTCCCGAATTAATATTCATTACGCTGGAGTGGTCCAGGTTGCATTGAACTGAACTTTTACGTCACCCGTCCAGTAACCATCCGGCAGCGCAGAATAGTCAGTTACAGCAGTCGAACCGTCAGAAGTCGCTGAAGCGATGGAGAATTTGAAGCTGGACTGATCGCTTACACGCTCAGCGCCGTTATAGGCGCCATCGGCCAGCAGGCTTTCCAGACCTGAAGTGGAAGCCGCATTCACCAGAACAGTTTCGGCAGAGTTAGACAGCGCCTGACCATTCCATGCCACGCCCACATTCAGGGTAGATGCATCACCGCTTGCATTGGTCAGCGTATTGCTGATGACCTGAGCAGTCAGTTCAAAATCGGTTGCACTTTCCTGTCCCTGAATCGTCACATCAAAAGCGCCATCCTGAGTGTTAAACCCATTCAGGCCCTCTGCATACTGGAACGTCAGCGAGTTCAATGGGGTCACGACCAGCAGGCTGGTTGTATCTTTCGTTGCCGTTGCATCCCATGATGCGGTGGCAGATGCCGTAACATCAGCCATAGCATTTGCAGCAGCAAATACAGAAACCAGAGAGGCCACCAGTAATAATTTTTTCATTTTCATCTCCTGAGAACAAACGTACTGCCAGGTGCCATTTAATAAATAACCTGGAAGCTCCATTTAAATGCGAACGGGATTTACCGCGCCAAAAAAGTATTATTTGAATTATGTTTCAGGACAACCAATCGAATGACGAAAAAACCCTCCGCCGTTAGGATTTTTCTCATAATCATTCATGACGAGATCGCTTAAATAAAAACATAAAACCATTTAAATAACATTTTTAAAATAAAAATCTATAATTATAGCAATTTTAGGCAATTTAAACTGTTTTAGCTTTTTGATACAAATCAAAAGTGGTGCAATGAAAGGAATAACAAAAACATATTTCAAATCAAATAAATACGTCACATTGCAAAAAATCATTAGTTTGTTAATGATTTGATAACAAGATGAAAAATATTGGTATAACAGAGAATATTCCGATCCTTACATGATGAATAATGAAATTTTCCTAAAGACAAATTAAATAATAAAACCAATTGTTATTTTTCTCCGTTTCTCACCCGGCAGATAAATAATAAGAATATTTCAGGTGGCAGGGAATATTCCTGGTAAATTATGCACTGGCAATTGATCCGATTTGAAGGCCGTCTCACGCCGCGCCCCTCCCCCTGCCAATCAGACAAATCCAGACAGTCTTCCATATTTCCTCCATTTTTCTGCCGTGTTGCCTGACTAAACTAGTATCATTCCCCGAAGTATTCAGGATGAGAACGTATAACGATGAAAGGCAGTAACAAATCCCGCTGGGCAATCGCCGCTGGCATCATTGTGGTGGCTCTTGCCGCCGCCTGGTTCTGGCACAATCACTCTTCTGACACTTCCGCAGGTGCCAGCAGTCCATCACAGCGTCCCGCGAGTGGCGGGCGTCACGGCATGCGCGGCGGTGCGCTGGCTCCCGTTCAGGCGGCTACTGCGGTAAATAAAGCGGTGCCCCGTTATCTCTCCGGGCTGGGAACCATTACCGCCGCCAACACCGTTACGGTTCGCAGCCGTGTGGACGGGCAGCTGATGGCGCTTCACTTCCAGGAAGGCCAGCAGGTTAAAGCCGGGGACTTACTGGCGGAAATTGACCCAAGCCAGTTTAAAGTCACCCTCGCGCAGGCGCAGGGCCAGCTCGCGAAAGACAAGGCCACGCTCGCGAACGCCCGACGCGATTTGGCACGCTATCAGCAACTGGTGAAAACCAACCTGGTATCGCGTCAGGAACTGGATACGCAGCAGTCTCTGGTCAGCGAAGCGCTGGGCACCCTTAAAGCCGACGAAGCCGCCGTGGCCAGCGCACAGTTGCAGCTCGACTGGAGCCGCATCACCGCCCCGATTGACGGCCGCGTCGGTCTGAAGCAGGTTGATATTGGCAACCAGATTTCCAGCGGCGATACCACCGGTATCGTGGTCATCACCCAGACGCATCCTGTCGATTTAGTCTTTACCCTGCCGGAGAGCGACATCGCAACCGTGGTTCAGGCACAAAAAGCCGGCAAAGGGCTGGTTGTGGAAGCCTGGGATCGCACCAACAAGCAAAAATTGAGCGAAGGCACCCTGCTCAGTCTGGATAACCAGATTGACACCACCACCGGCACCATCAAGTTAAAAGCCCGCTTTAACAATCAGGATGATGCGCTTTTCCCAAATCAGTTCGTGAATGCGCGGATGCTGGTCGCGACACAAGAAAATGCGGTCGTTATCCCGACGGCGGCGCTGCAGATGGGCAACGAAGGGAACTTTGTCTGGGTGCTTAACAGTGAGAATAACGTCAGCAAGCATCTGGTGAAAACCGGCATTCAGGACAGCCAGACGGTGGTGATCAGCGCCGGCCTTTCCGCAGGTGACCGCGTGGTTACCGACGGTATTGATCGTCTCACCGAGGGGGCGAAAGTCGAAGTGGTTGAAGGCCAGCAACAGCCTGCTAAGCAGGGAGCGACTTCCTGATGCAGGTTATGCCCCCGAGCTCTACAGGTGGGCCTTCACGCCTGTTTATTCTGCGCCCTGTTGCCACCACGCTGTTAATGGTGGCAATCCTGCTGGCCGGGATTATTGGCTATCGCTTCCTGCCCGTCTCGGCGCTGCCGGAAGTGGATTATCCCACCATCCAGGTGGTCACACTTTATCCGGGTGCGAGCCCGGATGTGGTGACGTCGGCCATCACCGCGCCGCTGGAGCGCCAGTTTGGTCAGATGTCTGGCCTGAAGCAAATGTCCTCGCAAAGCTCCGGCGGAGCATCCGTGGTGACGCTGCAGTTCCAGCTTACGCTCTCACTCGACGTTGCCGAACAGGAAGTACAGGCCGCGATTAACGCAGCCACCAACCTGCTGCCATCGGACCTGCCCAACCCACCGGTCTACAGCAAAGTAAACCCGGCGGATCCGCCGATCATGACGCTCGCCGTCACCTCCTCCGCCATGCCGATGACTCAGGTCGAAGACATGGTCGAAACGCGCGTGGCGCAGAAAATTTCACAGGTCTCTGGCGTGGGGCTGGTTACGCTTGCCGGGGGTCAACGTCCGGCGGTGCGCGTGAAGCTCAATGCCCAGGCCATTGCCGCGCTGGGCCTCACCAGCGAAACCATCCGCAGCGCCATCAGTAACGCCAACGTCAACTCGGCGAAAGGCTCGCTTGATGGCCCAACCCGGGCCGTGACCCTCTCGGCGAACGATCAAATGCAGTCCGCGGATGAATATCGACAGCTGATCGTCGCGTACCAGAACGGTGCGCCGGTGCGTCTGGGTGATGTGGCAACCGTTGAGCAAGGTGCGGAAAACAGCTGGCTCGGCGCCTGGGCCAACAAACAGCAGGCGATCGTGATGAACGTCCAGCGCCAGCCGGGTGCCAATATCATTGAAACCGCAGACAGCATTCGCACTATGCTGCCGCAACTGATTGAAAGCCTGCCCAGGTCAGTTAGCGTGAAAGTGCTGTCTGACCGGACCACCAATATTCGCGCGTCCGTGACTGACACCCAGTTTGAACTGATGCTGGCGATTGCGCTGGTGGTGATGATCATCTACCTGTTCCTGCGTAACGTCCCGGCGACCCTCATTCCTGCCGTCGCCGTGCCGCTCTCACTGGTGGGAACATTTGCCGTCATGGTGTTCCTCGATTTTTCGATAAACAACCTGACGCTGATGGCCCTTACCATTGCCACCGGCTTTGTGGTCGATGACGCTATCGTTGTTATCGAGAACATCTCGCGCTATATCGAAAAAGGTGAAAAACCGTTAGCCGCGGCGCTGAAAGGGGCGGGCGAGATCGGCTTTACCATTATCTCCCTCACCTTCTCACTGATTGCGGTACTGATCCCGCTGCTGTTTATGGGCGATATCGTCGGGCGTTTGTTCCGCGAATTTGCCGTGACGCTGGCCGTCGCCATTCTGATTTCCGCCGTGGTGTCACTGACCCTCACGCCGATGATGTGCGCCCGTATGCTGAGCCACGCCTCCCTGCGCAAGCAAAACCGCTTCTCGCGCGCCTCTGAGCGGATGTTCGAACGCATTATTGCCGCTTACGGACGGGTGCTGGCGAAAGTGCTTAACCATCCATGGGCAACCCTTGGCGTGGCGCTTGGTACGCTGGCGCTCAGCGTTATGCTGTGGATTTTCATCCCGAAAGGCTTCTTCCCGATTCAGGACAACGGCATTATCCAGGGTACGCTTCAGGCACCGCAGACGGTCTCCTTCGCTAACATGGCGCAGCGTCAGCAGCAGGTGTCAGAGATCATCATGAAAGATCCGGCAGTAGAGAGCCTGACGTCATATGTCGGTGTCGATGGCACCAACCCGTCGCTAAACAGTGCCCGCCTGCAGATCAACCTTAAACCGCTTGACGATCGCGACGACCGCGTGCAGACGGTAATCGACCGCCTGCAAACTGCCGTGGCGCGCGTCCCGGGTATTGAGCTGTACCTCCAGCCAATTCAGGATTTAACCATCGATACCCAGGTGAGCCGTACCCAGTACCAGTTCACGCTGCAGGCCACCACCCTTGATGCACTCAGCACCTGGGTACCGCAACTGGTGGATAAACTCAACGCCCTGCCGCAGCTCTCGGACGTCAGCAGCGACTGGCAGGACAAAGGGCTGGCGGCATATGTGAACGTTAACCGCGATACCGCCAGCCGGCTTGGGATCACCATGGCCGACGTGGATAACGCGCTGTATAACGCATTCGGTCAGCGTCTGATCTCCACCATCTATACCCAGGCGAATCAGTATCGCGTGGTGCTGGAACACAACACGGAAAACACGCCCGGCCTGGCCGCGCTCGATTCGGTGCGCCTGACCAGCAAAGACGGGGGCATCGTGCCCCTCAGCGCCATCGCGACGGTGGAAGAGCGCTACACACCGCTGTCGATTAACCATCTGGATCAGTTCCCGTCCACCACCATCTCGTTTAACGTACCGGACGGTTATTCGCTGGGCGAAGCGGTGGAGTCCATTCTGGCCGCAGAGAAGACGCTGAACTTCCCGTCTGATATTCAGACCCAGTTCCAGGGCAGCACGCTGGCGTTCCAGGCCGCGCTGGGCAACACCATCTGGCTGATTGTCGCGGCCGTGGTGGCGATGTATATCGTACTCGGTGTGCTGTATGAAAGCTTCATTCACCCCATTACCATCCTCTCCACCCTGCCAACGGCGGGCGTGGGGGCGCTGCTGGCATTGATGCTGGCGGGGAGCGAGCTGGACGTGATTGCCATCATTGGGATCATCCTGCTTATCGGGATCGTGAAGAAAAACGCCATCATGATGATCGACTTTGCCCTTGCCGCCGAGCGCGAGCAGGGGATGTCGCCGCGCGAGGCAATTTTCCAGGCCTGCCTGCTGCGTTTTCGCCCGATCCTGATGACCACGCTCGCCGCCCTGCTAGGTGCCCTGCCGCTGATGCTCAGTACCGGTGTTGGTGCCGAGCTGCGTCGTCCGCTGGGGATTGGTATGGTCGGTGGCCTGCTGGTAAGCCAGGTCCTGACTCTGTTCACCACGCCGGTCATTTATCTGCTGTTTGACCGTCTGGCGCTGTGGACGAAAAGCCGCTTCCCGAAACGTGAAGAGGAGGCGTAAATGAAGTTTTTCGCCCTCTTCATTTATCGCCCGGTGGCGACGATTTTACTCTCACTCGCCATCACCCTGTGCGGCGTCCTGGGCTTCCGGCTGCTGCCGGTGGCCCCGCTGCCGCAGGTGGATTTCCCGGTGATCATGGTCAGCGCCTCGCTGCCCGGTGCATCACCGGAAACCATGGCCTCGTCGGTTGCCACACCGCTGGAACGTTCACTCGGGCGAATTGCCGGGGTCAACGAGATGACCTCCAGCAGCTCGCTTGGCAGCACGCGCATTATTCTGGAATTCAGCTTCGACCGGGATATTAACGGCGCCGCGCGCGATGTGCAGGCGGCGATCAACGCCGCGCAAAACCTGCTACCGAGCGGGATGCCGGGCCGTCCGACATACCGTAAAGCGAACCCGTCCGATGCGCCGATCATGATCCTGACGCTTACCTCGGACACCTATTCGCAGGGGCAACTGTACGATTTCGCCTCCACCCAACTGGCGCAGACTCTCGCCCAGATTAACGGCGTGGGTGATGTCAGCGTTGGCGGAAGCTCTCTGCCCGCCGTGCGCGTGGGCTTAAACCCGCAGGCGCTGTTTAACCAGGGTGTTTCACTGGACGATGTGCGCTCCGCCATCAGCAATGCAAACGTGCGCAAACCGCAGGGGGCCATCGAGAACAGTAGCCACCGCTGGCAAATCCAGACTAACGATGAGCTGAAAACCGCTGCGGAATACCAGCCGCTGATCATTCACTACAACAACGGTGCGGCGGTGCGCCTGAGCGATGTCGCGAGCGTCACCGACTCGGTGCAGGACGTGCGCAATGCCGGGATGACCAACGCTAAACCGGCCATTTTGCTGATGATCCGCAAGCTGCCGGAAGCCAACATTATTGAGACGGTGAACGGTATCCGCGCGAGATTGCCGGAACTCCAGCAGACCATCCCGGCGGCGATCGATCTGCAGATTGCCCAGGATCGCTCCCCCACCATTCGCGCCTCGCTCGAAGAGGTGGAACAGACGCTTGTGATCTCCGTTGCGCTGGTGATTCTGGTGGTCTTCCTGTTTCTGCGTTCAGGCCGGGCCACGCTGATCCCCGCGGTGGCAGTGCCTGTCTCGCTGATAGGGACCTTCGCGGCGATGTACCTGTGCGGATTTAGCCTTAACAACCTGTCGCTGATGGCGCTGACGATTGCCACCGGCTTCGTGGTGGATGACGCCATTGTGGTGCTGGAGAACATCTCGCGCCATCTGGAGGCGGGGATGAAACCGCTGCAGGCCGCGCTGCAGGGAACGCGGGAAGTGGGCTTTACGGTACTGTCGATGAGCCTGTCGCTGGTGGCGGTGTTCCTGCCGTTACTGCTGATGGGCGGCCTGCCTGGCCGGCTGTTACGGGAATTTGCCGTCACGCTCTCGGTCGCCATCGGTATTTCATTGATCGTGTCCCTCACGCTCACGCCGATGATGTGCGGCTGGATGTTAAAACGCAGCAAGCCCCACTCTCAGCCGCGCCGTAAGGGATTTGGTCGCTTCCTGCTGGCGATGCAGGAGAGCTATGGCAAGTCCCTGAAGTGGGTGCTGAGACATACGCGCATTGTCGGCCTGGTGCTGATTGGCACCATCGTGCTCAACGTCTGGATGTACATTACTATCCCGAAAACCTTCTTCCCGGAGCAGGACACCGGGGTGCTGATGGGCGGGATCCAGGCAGACCAGAGTATTTCGTTTCAGGCCATGCGCGGCAAGCTGCAGGACTTTATGAAGATCATCCGCGAAGATAAAGCGGTAGATAACGTAACCGGCTTCACCGGCGGTTCGCGGGTGAACAGCGGGATGATGTTTATCACCCTGAAGCCGCGTGACGAGCGCAATGAAACCGCCCAGCAGGTTATCGACCGCCTGCGCGTGAAGCTCGCCAAAGAGCCGGGCGCTAATCTGTTTTTGATGGCCGTTCAGGATATCCGCGTCGGCGGGCGTCAGGCTAACGCCAGCTATCAGTACACGTTACTCTCTGACGATTTAGCCGCCCTGCGCGAGTGGGAGCCTAAGATCCGCAAGGCGCTGGCCGCCCTGCCACAGCTGGCGGACGTTAACTCCGATCAGCAGGACAACGGCGCAGAAATGGCGCTAACCTACAATCGTGAAACCATGTCACGTCTGGGGATTAACGTCGATGCCGCCAACAGCCTGCTGAACAATGCCTTCGGCCAGCGTGAGATTTCCACCATCTACCAGCCCATGAACCAATACAAGGTGGTGATGGAGGTGGACCCGCGTTACACCCAGGACATCAGCGCGCTGGACAAAATGTTTGTGATTAATAACGACGGTAAGGCGATCCCGCTCTCTTACTTTGCCAGCTGGCAGCCGGCGAACGCGCCGCTGTCGGTGAACCACCAGGGCCTTTCGGCGGCGTCGACCATCTCCTTTAACCTGCCAGCCGGTTCGTCCCTCTCTGAGGCCAGCGATGCGATCAACCGTGCGATGACCCAGCTTGGCGTGCCGTCCACGGTACGCGGCAGTTTTGCCGGTACCGCGCAGGTGTTCCAGGAGACGATGAATTCGCAGGTGATTTTGATTCTGGCGGCCATTGCGACAGTCTATATCGTGCTGGGCGTGCTTTATGAAAGCTACGTCCATCCGCTGACCATTCTCTCCACGCTGCCGTCGGCGGGCGTCGGGGCGCTGCTGGCGCTGGAGCTGTTCGGCGCGCCCTTCAGCCTGATTGCGCTGATTGGTATCATGCTGTTAATTGGCATCGTGAAGAAAAACGCCATCATGATGGTGGACTTCGCGCTGGACGCCCAGCGAAATGGCAACCTGACGCCAGAAGAGGCCATATTCCAGGCCTGTCTGCTGCGTTTTCGCCCGATCATGATGACCACGCTGGCGGCGCTGTTTGGCGCGCTGCCGCTGGTGATTTCCGGCGGTGACGGTTCAGAATTGCGCCAGCCGCTGGGGATCACCATTGTCGGGGGGCTGGTGATGAGCCAGCTGCTGACGCTCTACACCACGCCGGTGGTCTATCTGTTCTTTGACCGCCTGCGGGTGCGTTTTTCGCGTAAAAACAGAACGACGGTAACCGAATAAATGACCGACCTCCCACGTCACGTGCGCTGGCAGCTGTGGATTGTCGCCTTCGGCTTCTTTATGCAGTCGCTGGATACAACCATCGTCAATACCGCCCTCCCCTCGATGGCAAAAAGCCTGGGGGAGAGTCCGCTGCATATGCATATGGTGATTGTCTCCTATGTATTAACGGTGGCCGTTATGCTTCCGGCCAGCGGCTGGCTGGCGGACAAAGTGGGCGTGCGGAATATCTTTTTCACCGCCATCGTGCTGTTTACCACAGGCTCGCTGTTTTGCGCCCAGGCGAATACGCTGGATCAGCTGGTGATGGCCCGCGCGTTACAGGGCATTGGCGGGGCGATGATGGTGCCTGTCGGGCGGCTGACGGTGATGAAGATTGTGCCCCGCGAGCAGTATATGGCCGCGATGACCTTCGTCACCCTGCCCGGCCAGGTCGGCCCGCTGCTTGGCCCGGCGCTGGGCGGAGTGCTGGTGGAGTATGCCTCCTGGCACTGGATCTTCTTAATCAACCTGCCGGTGGGCATCATCGGCGCGATTGCCACCCTGATGCTGATGCCTAACTACACCATGCAGACCCGGCGCTTTGATTTCCTGGGTTTTATCCTGCTGGCGGCGGGGATGGCGATGCTCACCCTCGCGCTTGATGGCCAAAAAGGCCTCGGGATTTCCGCCCTGACGCTTGGCCTTCTGGTGGCGCTCGGCATTACCGCTATCCTGTGGTATCTCTGGCATGCCAGAGGTAACGAGAGCGCGTTGTTTACGCTCGAACTGTTTAAAAACCCCACCTATCGTCTGGGCCTGTTCGGGAGCTTTGCCGGGCGCGTCGGCAGCGGCATGTTGCCCTTTATGACGCCGGTCTTTTTGCAGATTGGAATGGGATTTTCACCGTTTCACGCCGGCTTGATGATGATCCCGATGGTACTTGGCAGCATGGGAATGAAACGCATCGTGGTGCAGGTGGTTAACCGTTTTGGTTATCGCCACGTCCTGGTTGCCGCGACGCTTGGGTTAGCCCTGGTGAGCCTGCTGTTTATGGCCGTGGCGCTGCTGGGCTGGTACTACGCGTTGCCGCTGGTGCTGTTCTGCCAGGGCATAATTAACTCTGTGCGCTTTTCGTCAATGAATACCCTGACGTTAAAAGCACTCCCGGATGACCTGGCGAGCAGCGGAAACAGCCTGCTGTCGATGATCATGCAGCTCTCCATGAGCGTAGGGGTGACCCTTGCCGGTTTACTGCTCGGCATGTACGGACAGCATCATCTCAGCGTCGACACGCCGGTCGCCCATCAGGTCTTTTTGTATACCTATCTCAGCATGGCGGTGATTATCGCCCTGCCCGCGTTCATCTTCGCCAGAGTGCCGGATGATACCCGTAAGAACGTCGTTATCCGACACGGCAAAAGGAGTGCACCATGAAATTCTGGCGTCCGGGCATTACCGGTAAACTCTTTGTGGCGATATTTGCCACCTGTATCGTGCTGCTGGTCACCATGCACTGGGCCGTGCGGGTCAGTTTCGAACGGGGTTTTATTGATTACATCAAGCATGGAAATGAACAGCGTTTACAGGGGCTGAGCGATGCGCTGAGCGATCAGTATGCCCTGCACGGTAACTGGCGTTTTCTGCGCAATAACGACCGCTTCGTATTCCAGATCCTGCGCTCGCTTGAGCATGATACCGGTGACGATCGCCCGGGCCCCGGGATGCCGCCGCACGGCTGGCGCACCCAGTTCTGGGTGATAGACCAGGATATGCGCGTACTGGTTGGCCCGCGCGCGCCCATTCCGCCGGATGGCACAAAGCGGGCGATCACAGTGAATAACGCCACCGTCGGCTGGGTGATCGCCTCGCCGGTTGAACGCCTGACGCGCAACACCGATATCAACTTTGATCGCCAGCAGCGCCGCACCAGCTGGTTGATTGTCGCGCTCTCCACCCTGCTGGCCGCGCTCGCGACCTTCCCGCTGGCCCGCGGTCTGCTCGCGCCGGTTAAACGGCTGGTGGAAGGGACGCATAAGCTGGCCGCCGGGGATTTCTCCACCCGCGTCGATACCCGTAGCCAGGACGAACTCGGCAAGCTGGCGCAGGACTTTAACCAGCTCGCCAGCACCCTGGAAAAAAACCAGCAGATGCGACGCGATTTTATGGCTGATATTTCCCATGAACTCCGCACGCCGCTGGCGGTGCTGCGCGGCGAGCTGGAAGCTATTCAGGACGGCGTGCGTCAGTTCACTCCCGAATCGGTGGCCTCGCTGCAGGCGGAAGTGGGCACGCTGACCAAACTGGTCGATGACCTCCACCAGCTCTCCATGTCGGACGAAGGCGCGCTGGCCTATCAGAAAGCGCCCGTCGATGTGATAAACGTGCTGGAGGTGGTAAGCGGTGCCTTCCGCGAACGTTTCGCCAGCCGCAACCTGAAAATCGATCTCTCACTGCCTGACAGCGCCGTGGTGTTTGGCGACAAAGACCGCCTGATGCAGCTGTTCAACAATCTGCTGGAAAATAGCCTGCGCTACACCGACAGCGGCGGTGGCCTGCATATTTCCGGCAAACAAGAAAACGGGCATTTTGCCCTGACCTTTGCGGATTCCACTCCCGGCGTGCAGGATGCACAGCTGGAAAAACTGTTTGAGCGATTTTATCGCACCGAAGGCTCCCGCAATCGCGCCAGCGGCGGGTCCGGTCTGGGGCTGGCGATTTGCGTAAACATCGTCGAGGCCCATAATGGCACGATCCGCGCCGCCCATTCGCCTTTTGGCGGGGTAAGCATTACAGTAGAGTTACCTCTGGAACGGGATTTATCGAGAGAAGCATGACCGAGTTACCGATTGACGAAAACACGCCACGCATTTTGATTGTCGAAGACGAGCCGAAGCTCGGGCAGTTACTGATCGACTATTTACGCGCGGCAAGCTATGCCCCCACGCTTATCAGCCATGGCGATCAGGTGCTGCCTTATGTGCGCCAGACGCCGCCGGACCTGATCCTGCTGGATCTGATGCTCCCCGGAACCGATGGCCTGACCCTGTGCCGGGAAATTCGTCGCTTCTCAGACGTGCCGGTGGTGATGGTGACGGCGAAAATCGAAGAGATCGACCGCCTGCTGGGCCTCGAAATTGGTGCGGATGATTACATCTGCAAGCCATACAGCCCGCGTGAAGTGGTCGCGCGCGTAAAAACCATTCTGCGCCGCTGTAAGCCCCATCGTGAACTGCAGGTACTGGACGCGGAAAGCCCACTTATCGTCGATGAAAGCCGCTTCCAGGCGAGCTGGCGCGGCAAGCTGCTGGATCTCACCCCCGCCGAATTCCGCCTGTTGAAAACCCTCTCCCACGAGCCGGGGAAGGTCTTCTCCCGCGAGCAACTGCTGAACCGTCTGTATGATGATTACCGCGTCGTGACTGATCGTACCATCGACAGCCATATTAAAAACCTGCGCCGCAAGCTGGAAGCGCTCGATGCGGAGCAGTCATTTATCCGCGCGGTGTATGGCGTGGGATACCGATGGGAAGCCGATGCCTGCAGGATAGCCTGAGCATTTAGCTTACCGAACCCGCCTGCTGGCGGGTTTTTCATTTCTGGAAAGCAACGAAGAATCAACCATACTCACATTACCGGTTCGCTTATTGATAACTGGTGCAGATAATTCCACTTCGTTCAAGGAGTTCCTATGTCTGGTTGGTTCGAGTTAAACAAAAGCAGTGATGGGCAGTTCAGGTTTGTTCTCAAAGCAGGAAACGGAGAAACGATCCTGACCAGTGAGCTTTACACCACCAAAAATTCCGCCGAAAACGGTATCGCCTCCGTTCGCACCAATAGCCCTTCTGATGAACGTTATGAGAAGAAAGTGGCCACCAACGGTAAATTCCACTTCAATCTGAAGGCCGGGAATCATCAGGTTATTGGTAGCAGCCAGATGTATGCCTCGGAACAGTCGCGAGATAAAGGCATCGCGTCGGTCAAAACTAACGGTTCAAGCCAGACGGTAAAAGACAATACCTGACGACACGCATCCGGCCGGGTTAGCGATGGTACGACCCGGCGCTTTACCTCCCTGTCCCTCAGCGCTACAATGCCCGCCCTTAAAGTGGGGGATCTCCCCTTACCGCTGCACCTGGTGCATGCGGATCTGACCTGTCATCAGAACGAGAACAAACATGTTTAAACCGGAACTCCTTTCCCCGGCGGGAACTCTGCAAAATATGCGTTACGCTTTCGCCTATGGCGCTGACGCCGTCTATGCTGGCCAGCCGCGCTATTCACTGCGCGTGCGTAACAATGAATTCAACCACGAGAACCTGCAGCTCGGCATTAACGAAGCACATGCCCTGGGCAAAAAATTCTACGTGGTGGTCAACATTGCGCCGCATAACGCCAAGCTGAAAACGTTCATTCGCGATCTGAAGCCGGTGGTTGATATGGGACCGGACGCACTGATCATGTCGGACCCGGGTTTAATCATGCTGGTTCGGGAGAACTTCCCGGAGATGGATATTCACCTCTCCGTTCAGGCCAACGCCGTTAACTGGGCAACGGTGAAATTCTGGAAACAGATGGGGCTGACCCGCGTCATTCTGTCTCGTGAACTTTCGCTGGAAGAGATTGAAGAAATCCGCACGCAGGTGCCGGATATGGAAATCGAAATCTTCGTTCACGGCGCGCTGTGCATGGCCTACTCCGGTCGCTGCCTGCTCTCGGGATACATCAACAAGCGTGACCCGAATCAGGGTACCTGCACCAACGCCTGCCGCTGGGAATATAACGTTCAGGAAGGCAAAGAAGACGACATTGGCAATATCGTCCACAAACATGAGCCGATCCCGGTGACCAACGTGGAGCCAACCTTAGGCATCGGCGCGCCAACTGACAGCGTGTTCATGATTGAAGAAGCCAAACGTCCGGGTGAGTACATGACCGCCTTTGAAGACGAGCATGGCACTTATATCATGAACTCCAAAGACCTGCGTGCGATTGCGCACGTTGAGCGTCTGACGCAGATGGGCGTGCATTCCCTGAAAATTGAAGGCCGTACCAAGTCCTACTACTATTGCGCGCGTACTGCTCAGGTGTACCGTAAAGCCATCGACGATGCCGCTGCCGGCAAACCGTTCGATACCAGCCTGCTGGAAACCCTGGAAGGCCTGGCGCATCGCGGTTATACCGAAGGCTTCCTGCGTCGTCACACCCATGACGATTACCAGAACTACGAACACGGCTATTCCGTTTCCGAGCGCCAGCAGTTTGTCGGTGATTTTACCGGTGAGCGCAAAGGTGCGCTGGCCGCCGTGGCGGTGAAGAACAAATTCACCAAAGGCGACAGCCTGGAGTTGATGACCCCGCAGGGCAACATGAACTTCACCCTGGAACATCTGGAAAACGGTAAAGGCGAAGCAATTGACGTGGCGCCAGGCAACGGCCATACCGTCTGGCTGCCGGTACCCGAAGAAGTGGAGCTGGAGTTTGCGCTGCTGATGCGTAATTTCAACGGTGAAAGTACCCGTAACCCGCACAGTAAATAATCAAGCAGGGAAATTTTTTCGCGCTGGGATAATTCTTAGAATCGGATCACATACCGCTTCGTTCAATACGGGTATTATCCCCCCGCTGAAAAACATAACCCATAAATGCTAGCTGTACCAGGAACCACCTCCTTAGCCTGCGTAATCTCCCTTACGCGGGCTTATTTTTTCCCTTTCATCCTGTTCTTACCCGCTTTTTTCCTCCCTGCTATACACTCTTACTAACGCTAAAAAAGGGAGCAGCGCGGATGGCAATCTATCCAGACAGTTTATTGATTCTCAATGGCAAAAGTGCGGGCAACGATTTGTTGCGCCAGGCAGTGACGGATTTGCGTGAAGACGGTGCGCGTATACACGTGCGAGTGACGTGGGAAAAAGGTGATGCGGCACGCTATATCGACGAAGGTCTGAAGCTCGGGGTCGAAACCATTATTTCTGGCGGGGGCGATGGCACCATTAATGAAATTGCCGGCGCTCTGATAGATCTTCCCGCAACCGACCGCCCGGTGATGGGCATTTTGCCGCTCGGTACGGCCAACGATTTCGCCACCAGCGCCGGAATCCCCGAAGAACTGGGAAAAGCCCTGCAGCTGGCTATCCTCGGCAAAGCCACCGCCGTGGATATTGCTCAGGTGAATGAAAAAACCTGTTTTATCAATATGGCGACCGGTGGATTCGGGACGCGCATTACCAGCGAAACCCCTGAAAAGCTGAAGGCAGCGCTGGGCGGCGTCTCGTATCTGATCCATGGCCTGATGCGTATGGATACCCTGAAGCCGGACCGCTGTGAGATTCACGGCGAGAACTTTCAGTGGCAGGGTGATGCGCTGGTGATTGGTATCGGCAATGGCCGTCAGGCCGGTGGCGGACAGCAGTTATGCCCGGAGGCGCTGATCAATGATGGTCAGTTACAGCTGCGTATTTTCACGGGTGATGGCCTGCTGCCTGCGCTGTTTACCACCCTGACCCAGCCAGAGGAGAGCCCGAATATTATTGCCGGTAAATCCGCGTGGTTTGAAGTGAATGCCCCACACGGCATGACGTTTAATCTTGACGGAGAGCCGCTGAGCGGGAAGCAGTTCCGCATTGAGGTGTTACCGGGCGCGCTACAGTGCCGGCTGCCACCGGACTGCCAGCTTCTGCGTTGACAGTGTGGCCGGGCGGCGGTAACGCCTGACCCGGCCAGCGTTTTACAAAAAGTCTTAAGCGATAGTCACTTTGCTGTCCAGGTACACATCCTGCACGGCATTGATCAGCTTCACGCCGTCAGCCATCGATTTTTTAAACGCCTTACGGCCCAGGATCAGCCCCATACCGCCCGCGCGCTTATTGATAACCGCCGTGCGCACCGCATCGGAGAGATCGGTGTCGCCACCCGCCGCACCACCGGAGTTAATTAACCCGGCACGTCCCATATAGCAGTTCGCCAGCTGATAACGCACCAGGTCGATAGGGTTTTCGCTGGTCAGTTTGCTGTAGACCCGGTCATCGGTGTAACCGAAGTTTACCGCTTTATAACCGCCGTTATTTTCCGCCATCTTCTGCTTCACAATATCCGCGCCAATGGTCGCCGCCAGATGGTTCGCCTGGCCGGTCAGGTCGGCAGAAACGTGGTAGTCCACTCCGTCTTTCTTAAATGCGGAGTTACGCAGATACGCCCACAGAACGGTGACCATACCCAGCTCATGCGCGCGTTCGAAGGCAGCAGAAATTTCTTCAATCTGGCGACGTGACTGCTCAGAACCAAAGTAGATCGTCGCCCCGACCGCGACCGCACCCATATTGAACGCCTGCTCTACGCTGGCGTAAAGCGTCTGATCGTATTCGGTCGGGTAACTCAGGGTTTCGTTGTGATTCAGTTTGACGAGGAATGGAATGCGGTGGGCATAGCGACGCGATACGGAGGCCAGTACGCCATAGGTGGACGCCACGCAGTTACAGCCTGCTTCTATCGCCAGTTCGACGATGTTCTTCGGATCGAAATACAACGGGTTCGCCGCAAAGGAGGCGCCCGCGGAGTGCTCAACGCCCTGGTCAACCGGCAAAATAGAAAGATACCCGGTTCCCCCCAGTCGGCCGGTATTATAGAGGGTCTGCATATTTCGCAGTACCGCAGGCGGACGGTTGTTATCAACCATCACGCGGTCGACGTAATCGTGGCCAGGCAGATAAAGCTGGTCGGCTGGAATGGTCATACAACGATGCTGTAAAAGGCTGTCGGCGTCTT
The DNA here is from genome assembly GCF_047456135.1 of Enterobacter sp. BNK-18. Taxonomy (NCBI): domain Bacteria; kingdom Pseudomonadati; phylum Pseudomonadota; class Gammaproteobacteria; order Enterobacterales; family Enterobacteriaceae; genus Enterobacter; species Enterobacter sp. BNK-18. The sequence continues at coordinate 2,250,978 of NZ_CP179899.1, forward strand.
TGCCAAGCAACTGCGCAATATCAGTCATGTGATGCTCCCGTAAGCCCGACGTGATGTCGGTGAGTGTTTATCCAGACCCATAGCGTTATGGGCAGACTAAGCCTGGTACCGACTTAACAGATTTTCCACCATTTGCATTTTTTTTCAGCACAATCTGCTGGCTCGATTCGTGTACAACAAAACTGTTACATTGATCAAACAATCACCGCAAAGGTATTTAAAAGGTATTATTAAGTGGTATGTTAAAGGCGTACCCTCTCTGACATGCAGGATTAAACAATGAAAACGAAAGTCCAACTGTCATTCATGATGTTTGTTGAATGGTTTATCTGGGGCGCGTGGTTTGTACCGCTGTGGTTGTGGCTGAGCAAAAGCGGTTTTACCGCCGGGGAAATTGGCTGGTCTTATGCCTGTACCGCGATTGCCGCGATCCTCTCCCCCATTCTGGTGGGTTCACTGACCGACCGCTTTTTCGCTGCGCAGAAAGTACTGGCCGTACTGATGTTCGCCGGTGCCATCGTGATGTACTTCGCCGCACAGCAAACCCAGTTCAGCACCTTTTTCCCGCTGCTGCTGGTTTACTCCCTGACCTATATGCCGACCATTGCGCTGACCAACAGTATTGCCTTCGCCAATGTGGATGATGTGGAGGCTGATTTCCCGCGTATCCGCGTGATGGGCACCCTCGGCTGGATCGCCTCGGGACTGGCGTGCGGTTTCCTGCCGCAGATGATGGGCTATAACGACATTTCCGATACCAATATTCCGCTGCTGATGACGGCGGGCAGCTCCGCCCTGCTCGGTGTCTTTGCGCTGTTCCTGCCGAACACCCCGCCGAAGAGTACCGGCAAGATGGATTTCAAAGTCATGCTGGGGCTGGATGCGCTGATCCTGCTGCGCGATAAAAACTTCCTGGTGTTCTTCTTCTGCTCATTCCTGTTCGCGATGCCGCTGGCCTTCTATTACATCTTTGCTAACGGCTATCTCACCGAAGTGGGGATGAAAAACGCCACCGGCTGGATGACGCTCGGCCAGTTCTCCGAAATCTTCTTTATGCTGGCGCTGCCGTTCTTCACCAAACGCTTTGGTATTAAGAAGGTCTTGCTGCTGGGCCTGCTCACCGCCGCCATCCGCTATGGCTTCTTTGTTTACGGTGGTGCCGATCAGTACTTCACCTATGCCCTGCTGTTCCTCGGCATTCTGCTGCATGGCGTGAGCTACGACTTCTACTATGTGACCGCGTATATCTACGTGGATAAAAAAGCGCCGGTGCATATGCGCACCGCCGCACAAGGCCTGATTACGCTGTGCTGTCAGGGGTTTGGTAGCCTGTTAGGTTACCGCCTGGGCGGCGTGATGATGGAAAAAATGTTCGCATACAAAGAGCCGGTGAATGGGTTGACCTTCAACTGGGCCGGAATGTGGGCATTCGGAGGGATCATGATTGCCGTGATCGCCGTGCTGTTTATGCTGTTTTTCCGCGAATCGGACAAAGAGATCACCGCAATTGAGGTGGTTGAAGGCGATACCGCGCTGACACGAGGGGAAGTTAAATGAAACAAGAACGTGTTCTCGGTGCCCTTTACGGGCAAGCGTTAGGGGATGCGATGGGCATGCCGTCGGAGCTTTGGCCGAGAAAGCGCGTCAAAGCGCACTTCGGCTGGATCGACCGTTTTTTACCCGGACCGGCTGAAAATAACGCCGCCTGCTATTTTAAGCAGGCAGAATTCACCGACGATACGTCAATGGCGTTATGCCTGGCGGATGCGATTATCGAATGCGACGGGCAGATCAACGCGGATGTTATCGGCAAACATATTCTGCACTGGGCGGAGTCGTTCGATGCGTTTAACAAGAATGTGTTAGGTCCGACATCGAAGATTGCGCTTAACGCCATTCGTGACGGCAAGCCGGTCAGTGAACTGGAAAACAACGGCGTCACCAACGGTGCGGCGATGCGCGCCTCTCCGCTGGGCTGCCTGCTGCCGGCCACGCGTCTGGAGCACTTTGTCGCAGAGGTGGCGCTGGCCTCAAGCCCGACCCATAAATCCGACCTCGCGATTGCCGGCGCGGTGGTGATAGCCTGGGCGGTGTCGCGTGCCATTGACGGTGAACGCTGGCAGAACATCGTCGATGCCCTGCCAGGCATTGCCCGCTACGCACAGGAAGCGAAAACAACCACCTTCAGCGCATCGCTGGCGGCACGGATTGAGCTCGCCCTTAAGACCGTGCGTGAAGCCAACGGCATCGATTCCGCCAGCGAGCAGGTTTACCAGCTTATTGGCGCGGGCACCAGCACGCTTGAGTCGGTTCCAGCGGCGATTGCGATGGTCGAACTGGCAGGCACCGACCCGAACCGCTGCGCCATTTTGTGCGCCAACCTCGGCGGTGATACGGACACCATCGGCGCGATGGCGACGGCAATCTGCGGTGCGCTTCACGGCGTACAGGCGATTGACCCGGCGTACAAGGAGGAACTCGACGCCGTAAACCGCCTCGACTTTAACCACTACTGTGAAAAACTGCTGCACTTCCGGGAGCAAAGGGAGGGCGTATGAGTGCTTTTGCTGCACGCCTTGAAACACTGCACGCCACTCGCCCGGTCACGGTGTTGGGTGCTGCGGTCATCGACGTGATCGCCGACGCCTATGCCCTGCCCTGGCGCGGGTGTGATATCGAACTCAAACAACAGGGTGTCAATATCGGCGGCTGTGCGCTGAATATTGCTATTGCGCTGAAACGGCTCGGGATCGCCGCGCAAAACGCGCTCCCTGTCGGTCACGGAGTGTGGGCAGACATCATCCGTAACGCCATGGCCAAACAGGATCTGCACAGCGTCATCGAAGTAGAAACGGGCGACAACGGCTGGTGTCTGGCGCTGGTCGAACCGGACGGTGAGCGGACCTTTATGTCGTTTAGCGGCGTGGAGAACCAGTGGCAACAGCGCTGGCTGGATGCGCTGCACGTGCCGTCTGAAAGCCTGGTCTACCTCTCAGGCTATCAGCTGGCGTCACCGTGCGGAGAGCGTCTGACGGCCTGGCTGGAAGGCCTGGAAAACATTACCGCGTTTATCGACTTTGGGCCGCGCATTGCCGATATTCCTGATGCGCTGATGGCGCGGATCATGGCCTGTAAGCCGATGGTATCGCTTAATCGCCAGGAAGCCGAGATGGCAGCGGGACGATTTGGCATGGAAGCTGAAACACTCGGCCCGCAGTGGCTACAGCGTTTTGGTTCTGCGCTGATTATTCGCCACGATAAAGACGGTGCCGCCTGGTATGAGGGTGATAAATCGGGCTACGTTCCGGCGTTTCCCGCAACCGTCGTCGACACGATCGGTGCGGGCGACAGCCACGCCGGTGGCACGCTTGCCGGGCTGGCGGCAGGATGGTCGCTGGCTGATGCCGTTACGCTTGGCAATGCAGTGGCAGCCTGGGTCGTTAGCCACCGCGGCGGCGACTGCGCGCCAGGGCGCGAGGCGTTACTCCTCGCACACAAAGACGTATAAATCGCTACGGCAGTAGCTGATGCTGAACTCAATGGGCCGGTTCTGCTGATCAAGTGCAACCTGCTTGATCACCAGCACCGGGATTTTGTCATCCATGCGGATATGCGTCTGAAACTCGCTGTCCGGCATGCGGGCACTGACGCGTGAGCGGGTGCGTTGCGGGAAGATATTCTGGCTACGGAAGTAGTCATACAGGGAAATCCCAATTGCATCCGGATCGTGAATCAACCCTACCGGCACCCAGGACTCCTCAATCGATACGGCGTCATCATCCACATAGCGGATGCGCTTAAGCAAAAAGACCTCGCTCTCCGGCGGCACTGACAGCTGGCTGGCCACCTCTTCCGGGCATTTCACCACCCGTTTATTCACCCACAGCGTGTTGGGCTTTTTGCCGCGCAGCACCACCTGCTGAGAAAAACCGCGCGCTTCCTTGAGCGAGTATTCAAAGATGTTATTGATTTGCGTCCCATAGCCCCGGGCGCGCGTCACTACGCCCTCGGCTTCCAGAGCCTGCATCGCTTTGCGCACGGTAATGCGCGACACGCCGGTTAACTGACTGAGATCGCGCTCGCCGGGCAGTATATTCCCATGCTCCAGCACCCCGTTGCGTACCGCGTTTTTTACCGTTTCGGCAAATTTCAGATACAGCGGCGTGTTGTCCGGGGCGGCAATGCGTTCATTCAGTTGGTCGATTAACCGGGTATGCGCTTGTTCCATCTCTGTTTTTCTCAGGCCTGGTGTGTGTTGCCAGTATACGGCTTACCACCAGGCATGAAAATGGTGTACCGGACCAATACCGTGACCAACCTCGAGAGTATCGGCTTTTGCCAGCGCTTCGGAGAGCCAGATTTTAGCGTCGCGGACCGTATCCCCCCAGTTGTCACGACGGGGGCGCAAAGCCGCCAGCGCGGCAGAGAGCGTGCAGCCGGTCCCGTGGGTGTTTTTGGTCTGTACCCGCGGGGCCGTGAAACGCAGCGCACCGTCGTGGGTAAACAACCAGTCAGGGCTTTCTTCATCATCAAGATGACCGCCTTTCATCAGCACGGCGCCGCAGCCCATCGCCAGGAGCGCATTCCCCTGCTCTTTCATTTCGCGCTCATTCTGCGCGTGCGGCGCATCCAGCAGCGCAGCGGCTTCAGGCAGATTAGGCGTGATAAGCGCAACCTGCGGCAGCAGCTTATTTCGCAGCGTCTCGACGGCGGAGGCGGACAGCAGCGGGTCACCGCTTTTTGCCAGCATCACGGTATCCAGCACCACGTTTTGCACCTGGTAACGTTTAAGCCGTTCTGCCACCGCTTCAACAATGTCGGTCTCGGCCAGCATCCCAATCTTGGTGGTGTCGATTCGCACATCGCTGAAAACCGAATCCAGCTGTGCGGCGACAAAGTCCGGCTCAATGCGGTAAACCGACTGCACGCCACGCGTATTTTGCGCCACCAACGCGGTAATCACCGAGCAGCCGTATGCGCCGAGTGCGGAGAATGTTTTCAAATCAGCCTGAATGCCCGCGCCGCCGCTTGGGTCGGTACCGGCAATAGTAAGGGCGTTAATCCGTTTCATACCCGTTCCTCCAGAGTGTAGAGCGCGTCGAGGAACGCGCTGGCAAAACTGCCGGGACCACCAGACCGGGTGACGGCCGCCGTTCCGGCACGTTTCATCCATCCGCAGGCGGCGGCGATGTTATCCAGCCGGTCACCGGGAAGCGAGCAGCTCGCCGCCACGACTGCCGAGAGCGCGCATCCCGTTCCCACCACGCGGGTCATTATCGGGTCACCGCCCACGACCGTGCGGGTGCGCTGCCCGTCGGTGACGTAATCCCGTTCACCGGTGACCACCACAATGGCATTCGTCTGGCGAGCCAGCGCCTGCGCGGCAGGCAGCGCAGCCGCCGCCGTGTCGGTGGTATCGACGCCGCGCCCGCCCGCACTCATCCCGGCCAGGGCGAGAATTTCCGAGGCATTGCCGCGAATGGCCGCCGGTTTCAGGGCGAGGATTTGGTGGCAAAAACGGGTGCGGAACGTCAGCGCCCCTACGGCAACCGGGTCAAGCGTCCAGGGTTTCCCTGCTGCCACTGCACTCTCAATCGCCCGGCGCATCGACTGGGCGCGCGGCGCCGTCAGCGTCCCGACGTTAATCAGCAGGGCATCTGCGAGCGCGGCAAACTGCTCGGCCTCTTCGGCTTCAATCACCATAGCCGGAGAAGCGCCAAGCGACAGTAACACATTGGCCGTAAAGGTCTGTACCACATCGTTGGTCATACAGTGGGTAAGCGGGGAACGGGTTCGAAACTGATGTAAAACGTGTAAATCGAGCAGGTCAGGCTGCATGGTATCGCTCCTGCCGTGCGTGAAGAAGCGATGACCGGGAAGGCATCTGACTTCCCTACGCTGGCATTATCCAGATCAGGTAATACGGGTATTTCTCAGCCTTCATTTAAGAAGGGCACCCCGAGTCATTGGTAAGAATTCACTTACATTTGGCAGATTAGGGGAAGAGTACCAGTGATGCAAGACCTGATGATTTCTCGCTTTCACGATTTTGTTATACCAATCAGATGTAATGAGAAGCCTGTAACCGCTATGTCCGGGAATAAAAACAACCTGTCGTGACCCCGGTATTTTGCAGGTAATGTCGAGATAATGCGCTTAAAGGGGCTATCTGCCCCCCTTAACGTCCCTCAATGGCACGATTTGTCACACACTTTTCTCTCTTTTTACAGTCCTGACAAAATACGCGTAACCGGCTGTTTTTGTTTGGCATAAAGCGCAATTTTTATTCTTAAAATGAGGATATTCCCTCCCCCGTACCGCATGTCATAAAACAGTAAACAAATTAACCATTGAGCCTCGTGACAAAAGGCTCTATATTGGCGGCGTTTTTTTCAGGCCCCCATCTGTTTTTTAACTTTTTATTCAATCGTTGCTCATAACGAAGCGGCGGTTGTAGGAGTGATATGATGACGGATAAAGTCCGTATTGACACCGTAGATGCCCACAAAAGCAACGAAACCTATCTGGCCCGTCAGGCCGAGTTTGAATCTAACGTCAGGAGTTATCCGCGCAAACTGCCTTTAGCAATCACTAAAGCAGAAGGCGTGTGGATCACCGATGCAGACAATAAAGAATACCTTGACTGTTTAGCAGGCGCAGGCACCCTTGCGCTTGGACATAACCATCCTGATGTGCTGAAAAGCATCCAAAATGTCATTACCAGCGGCTTGCCGTTACATACTCTGGATCTGACTACGCCTCTGAAAGACGCGTTCTCAGAATATCTGCTCTCTCTGCTGCCTGGCCAGGGCAAAGAGTACTGCCTGCAGTTCACCGGTCCATCCGGTGCTGACGCCGTTGAAGCGGCGCTGAAACTGGCGAAAAAAGTGACCGGTCGTAGCGGTATCATCAGCTTCTCTGGTGGTTACCACGGTATGACTCACGGCGCACTGGCCGTTACCGGCAACCTGTCTCCGAAAGAAGCGGTTAACGGTATGATGCCAGAAGTGCAGTTCATGCCTTACCCACACCAGTACCGTTGCCCACTGGGTATCGGCGGTGAGGCGGGTGTGAAAGCGCTGACCTACTATTTCGAAAACCTGATCAACGACGTTGAAAGCGGCGTGCGTAAACCTGCGGCAGTGATCCTTGAAGCCGTTCAGGGTGAAGGCGGCGTGAACCCGGCTCCGGTTGAGTGGCTGCAGCGCATCCGTAAAGTGACTCAGGAACACGGCATTCTGCTGATCCTCGACGAAGTTCAGGCTGGCTTTGCCCGTACCGGTAAATTCTTCGCCTTCGAACACGCGGGCATTGAGCCAGACATCATCGTGATGTCTAAAGCGGTTGGCGGCGGTCTGCCACTGGCGGTACTCGGCATCAAAAAACAGTTCGATGCGTGGGCACCAGGCCACCACACCGGTACCTTCCGCGGCAACCAGCTGGCAATGGCAACCGGTCTGACAACGCTGAAAATCCTGAAAGACCAGAACATCGCGGGCAAAGTGGCCGCACAGGGCGAATGGCTGAAAGGCCAGCTGAACGAGATGGCGAAACGCTATCCGGTTATCGGTCACGTTCGCGGCCTGGGCATGATGATCGGGATTGAGATCGTTAAGCCACACGAAGCGGCAGACCACATGGGTTGCTACCCGGGTGATGGCGAGCTGTCTGCACTGATTCAGAAGAAGTGCTTCGAAGCCGGCCTGATTCTGGAGCGCGGTGGTCGCAACGGTATTGTTCTGCGTCTGCTGCCTTCCCTGCTGATCAGCGATGATGAGCTGAAAGTCTTCCTGGATAAATTCGAGCAGGCGCTGCTTGCTGCGGGCGTTCGCCCGGCGTAACCGGAGTTGTTGAACACGATGTCAGATTCAAACCCAATTTTGTTCTCCTCTGCACAGAGCATTGAAGCTTACCAGCAGGCGATTGAACAAAGCACTCAGGCTGTGATGCAGTGGCTGAAACAGCCTGAGATGTATCAGGGCAAAACGGTCGCGGAACTGCGCGACCGTATTAAGCTGGATTTCAACCCGAAAGGGCTGGGCAACGAAGCGGCAATTGAACGCGCCGTGGAGTTCTTCCTGAAAGACAGCCTGTCCGTTCATCACCCGCAGTGTGTGGCGCACCTGCACTGCCCAAGCCTGGTGGTTAGCCAGGCGGCGGAAGTACTGATTAACGCCACTAACCAGAGCATGGACTCCTGGGATCAAAGCCCGTCCGCAACCATCATTGAGATCAAGCTGATCGAATGGCTGCGTACCCGCGTGGGTTATCAGGCTGGCGACGCCGGTGTGTTCACCAGCGGCGGCACGCAGAGCAACCTGATGGGTCTGATGCTGGCCCGTGATGCGTTCTTCGCGCGTCAGGGTCATTCCGTTCAGCAGGACGGCCTGGTTGGCGATCTGCGTAAAATCCGCGTGCTGTGCTCTGAAAACGCACACTTCTCCGTGCAGAAGAACATGGCGCTGATGGGTCTGGGCTACCAGTCCGTCGTGCAGGTGAAAACGGATGAATTCTCGCGCATGGATCTCAACGATCTGGCAGCGAAAATTGAGCAGTGCAATGCTAACGGCGAGCAGATCCTGGCGATTGTTGCCACTGCCGGTACTACCGATGCAGGTGCAATCGATCCGCTGCGTGCCATTGCTGAACTGGCGGCGAAACAGAATATCTGGGTACACGTTGATGCGGCCTGGGGCGGCGCGCTGCTGATGTCCGAGCAGTATCGTCACTACCTGGACGGTATCGAGCTGGTGGATTCCGTTACTCTGGACTTCCACAAGCAGTTCTTCCAGACCATCAGCTGCGGTGCGTTCCTGCTCAAAGAAGCGCGCCACTATGAGCTGATGCGCTATCAGGCGGCCTATCTGAACTCTGAGTTCGATGAAGAAGCTGGCGTGCCTAACTTGGTGTCCAAATCTCTGCAGACGACCCGTCGTTTCGACGCGCTGAAGCTGTGGATGAGCCTGGAAGCGCTGGGTCAGGAACAATACGCGGCGATCATCGATCACGGTGTTACGCTGGCACAGCAGGTTGCGGCTTACGTGAAAGAGCAGCCTGCTCTGGAACTGGTTATGCAACCGCAGCTGGCAAGCGTACTGTTCCGCTTCCGTGGACAGGTACAGATGGACGACGCGGGTATCGCCCTGCTGAACCAGAAAATTGGTGATGCGCTGCTGGAATCCGGCCGTGCTAACGTCGGCGTGACCGAGCATAACGGCGTCACCTGCCTGAAACTGACTCTGCTGAACCCAACCGTGACCCTGGAGGACATTAAAGTCCTGCTGTCGCTGGTTGAGCGTACCGCACAGGAAGTTCTGGCGAAGTAATATCCAGCCCCTCTTCCGCCGGAAGAGGGGCTCTCTTTACAGCCCTGCCCACCACAGTCTGAGCTTCATTCCCCAGTAACTTGTCCACCCCGTAGTAGTACTGACCACTTTCCCCTTCGACACGATCACCAGCGTCGGTGTTACGCTCACCTGCCACCCCTGTGACAGCGCACCGTTGGCATCGTTGACCACCGGCATGACCAGCTGTTTCTTGTCGACCCAGCGCGCCAGCTTTGCATCGTCGCCGGAACGCATGGCGATACTCACGACGTTGCCACCCTGTTCTGCCAGCGTATTGACCGAGGGCGTCGTAAACCGGCAGATGCTGCACCAAGTTGCCCATACGTATATCAGCAGCGGGCGTTCCTGGCTGAGTGCCGTTATATCGTGGATCTTTCCGTCGATGCTGTGCATCGGTGCAGCGCTAAAGCTGGCGGGGAGTGTGGGCTTGCGGTATTGATCCACGCCCCACATTACGGCCAGCGCGAGCAGAAAGAAGATGATCCCTTCCCGCGCCCAGCGGCGCAGTCGACTGAATGTGCGGTTTTCCATTGTGACCTCTTGATGAATCGACGGTCATCTTAGCGAGCAATGCGTCATCACGCTGTAAAGAAGTGTCGGGTCATTTCGTTCGCAACGTGTCGGCCATCAGCGTAAAGCAGGATTCGATAAGCGAAGGAAGCGGCTGCGGGGCACGCATTAACGCCACCGTGCGGGCCAGGGCCGGTTGTTGAAGATGTACCACCCTGAGCTGCGGGTCCTGGAGGTGCGTGGTATAGAGCTGCGGTAAAATCGCCACGGCGAGTTTCGAGCGCACCAGACCATACAAAGTTTCGATGTAGTCCACCTGATAGCGTGTCGGCAACGACAAACGGTGGCTTTCCGCGAGCGCCGCAACCAGACGCTGAATATTACCTTTTGAGAACACGGCGATATCCCGCCCTGCCAGTTGCTTCCAGGGCAGGTGCGCCGACGCGGCCAGCGGATCGTCGATGTGAATGACCGCGACAAACGGGTCATCCTGTAAGGGAAACACGTTCAACTGGTCGGGAACCGAGTTATCGAGCGCACCAATGCCGAAATCAATCTGCCCTTTCAGCAGCTGAGCCACCAGCGCATCGTTGGTTTGATCGTGAAATTCCACCCTGAGGCGGGGAAAAGCCTGCGCGAGCGTCCGGGGCAACAAGGGGAACAGCAGCGAACTCACGGAAGGGATCAGCCCGATACGCACCGTTCCTTCGCCGCCCGCCTGAACAATGTGCTGCATGTCGTCAAACGCAAGCTGCGCCACGCTGAGCACCCGCTGCGCGTGCGGCAGGATGGCATTGCCAAGCTCCGTCAACGTCACGGCCGAGGCGGTCCGGTTAACCAGTTTGCCCCCAAGCACCGTCTCGATTTGCCGCAACGCACTGCTGAGGGCCGGCTGGCTGATAGCCAGTTTGCTGGCGGTATCAGTAAAATGACGCAGCTGCGCCAGAGTGACAAAATACTGTAGCTGTCGAAGAGAGAGCGCGGGCAAGCGCTGCCAGGGTTCCGTCATGATTATCCATTACACGCGTCACAGAATAACCCGGGGTTATCGGGCGATAAATTTTATCAGCTGGGCAAACGTTTGCCGTGTGCATAGAGTAGCGTCATTATTTTGATGCTGGAACTGTTAATTGCATGACTGCTGAAACCCGACGCCGCGCCGTTCAGGCTGCACGAGGCGAAATGCCCTTTGACCTGCTGCTCACCGATACCCGTATTGTGGATATGGTCACCGGTGAGATCCGCGAAGCGGATGTTGGTATCGTGGGATCACTGATTGCCAGTGTCCATCCGCGCGGCAGCCGCAACGACGCACATGAGACCCACGCGCTGAACAACCAGTTTCTGTCGCCAGGGCTGATCGATACCCACGTCCACCTTGAAAGCTCCCATCTTATGCCCGCCCGCTACGCGGAGATTGTGCTTGCACAGGGCACCACGGCGGTCTTCTGGGATCCGCATGAACTGGCCAACGTGCTGGGCATTGACGGCGTCCGTTTTGCCATTGAGGCCAGCCGCAATCTGCCGCTGCAGGTGATGGTCGCCGCGCCTTCAAGCGTGCCCTCAACGCCCGGCCTGGAAATGTCCGGGGCGGATTTTGCCGGAGACGAGATGAACACCCTGCTTGGCTGGCCGGAAGTGCGCGGTGTGGCTGAAGTGATGGACATGCACGGGGTGCTTAATGGCAGCCAGCGTATGCTTGAAATTATGCAGGCCGGGCTCGACAGCGGAAAGCTGATTGAAGGCCATGCCCGCGGTCTCAGCGGTGCGGATTTACAGGCTTATCTGGCAGCAGGCGTGACTTCTGACCATGAGTTAACGTCGGCTGACGATGCGCTGGAAAAACTGCGTGCCGGGCTGACGCTGGAGATCCGCGGTTCGCACCCTTATCTGCTGCCCGATATTGTCAGCGCCCTGAAAACGCTCCCCCATCTTTCGTCTCACATCACGGTTTGTACCGATGATGTTCCGCCAGACATCCTCATGGAAAAAGGCGGGATCATCGCGCTGCTGAACCTGCTGATTGAACATGGATTAGCGGCCACCGACGCACTGCGTTTTGCAACGCTCAATGCAGCCATTCGCCTGCAGCGTAACGACCTGGGGCTGATTGCCGCCGGGCGTCGCGCGGATCTGGTGGTGTTTGACTCGCTGGATAAACTGACGGCGCGCCAGGTCTACGTCGCCGGAAAGCTGATTGCCCGGGACGGGGCAACGCTCGAACCTGTTGCTGATACGCCTCTTACGTTGCCGCGTGATACCGTACGGTTGTCTGCCCTGACCGCTGATGATTTTTGCATGCGTATTGGCAACGCGAACCATGGCGTGGCTCGCTTGCGCCACATCTACGGCGCGCGCTTTACCCGCTGGGGTGAAACAGATGTGCAGGTGCGCAACGGGTGCGTGCAGATCCCGGACGGTTTTAGCCTGATCTGGGTTCAGCATCGCCATGCCCGTCATGCAGCAAAACCGCAAATTGCCCTGCTTCAAGGCTGGGGGGAACTGCGCGGGGCGATTGCCACCAGCTACTCGCACGACTCTCACAACCTGGTGGTTTTGGGCCGCGATCCGAACGATATGGCGCTGGCTGCCAATACGCTTATCAACAGCGGTGGTGGCATGGCGCTGGCGCAACAGGGTGACGTGATTGCCCACGTTGCCATGCCGATTGCGGGCATGCTGTCGGAACTGCCACCTGCCGAGCTGGCGCTGCAGTTCAGGACGCTGCGCGATCGCAGCAGTCTGATTGCCGACTGGGAACCGCCTTATCGGGTCTTTAAGGCCATAGAAGGAACCTGCCTTGCCTGTAATGCCGGGCCACATTTGACCGATCTTGGACTGACCGATGGCAGCACGCGCCAGATTGTCGATCCGCTGATTTCTTACCGGGAAACCCCGGACAACACACAATAATACCGAAGGAGAGCCGGATAATGGCCGACAATACCGTTAATTCGCCAGCACCAGGGCGCTGGCTTGAACGTCGTTTTGCACTCCGTGCACGCGGGAGCACCGTGCGCACCGAGTGCCTGGCGGGGATCACCGGTTTTTTCGCCGCCGCCTATTTGCTGGTGGTGATCCCGGGGCTGCTGGCCGTGGGAGGAATGGACAAAGGCGCCGCGACCACGGGCACCATTCTGGTCTTCGTTGCCGGGACGCTGCTGATGGCGTTTTACGCCAACCTGCCGTTTATCGTCGGGCCAGGAATTGGTGGCTCGGTGCTGGTCGGAGTGACGCTTGCGGGCAGTGAAGGCATTGGCTGGCAAATTGGTCTGGGTATCGCCTGCTGGTCGGGGATTTTATTCTTTCTGCTGACCCGGTTTGGCCTGCGTGAAGTGGTGACCCGCTCGGTGCCACAGTCCATCAAGCTGGGGCTGACGGCCTCCATCGGGCTGTTTGTCGCCGTACTCGGTTTCCGCAACGCCGGGCTGGTGCTGGCGAATGCCAAAACGAACGCACTGATGCTGGGAGATTTTTTGTCACCCGGTGCACTGGTGGCGTTACTCGGCCTGTTCCTGGCTATCGGCCTGCAGGCTCGTCGTATTCCGGGTGCGATCCTGTGGGCTATCCTGCTCGCGACCCTCGTGGGTATTCCGATGGGCGTCACGAAATTACCCGCCAGTTTTATCGATGTGCCCCACTCCATCGCTCCCGTCCTTGGGCATGTCGATATGCTGGGCGCGCTGAATATTGCTTTTCTGCCATTCCTGTTTGTCTTCTTCGCCTCCGAGTTTTTCTCCACCATGGGAACAACGCTGGCGGTGGGCGGGGAAGCAGGGCTGCTGGATGAAGAAGGCAATATGCCAAACATTAACCGCCCGTTTATGGTGGACTCCATTGCCGCCGCGATTGGCCCGTGGGTAGGCATTCCTGCCGCCACGGCGCTGATTGAATCGTCCGCAGCCGCGGAAGCTGGCGGCAAAACCGGCATGACCGCGCTGGCCGCGGCGGTAATGTTCCTGCTGATGCTGCTGTTTACCCCTGTGGCGCTGATGATCCCGAAAGAAGCCACGGCGCCCGCCCTGATCCTCATCGGGCTGAATATGTTTAGCGGTTTACGTAAGGTTGATCTGGCGAACTTCACCGACGGCTTGCCGGTGTTGATGATGGTGATGATTACGCTGATTGCCAACAGTTTCGGGACCGGTATTGCGGGCGGGCTGCTGTTTTATATCGTTATCAAAGCGATAGCCGGGAAATGGCGCGATATCCCCGTCGGTCTTTGGATCCTCGCCATTCCCCTGGTGTATTACTTCGCCACGCTGGTGAAGCACTAACCCTCACGCCTCTTTTCCTTCGGGGTATAGCCGTAGTCGAAATGGCTATACCCCGCGCTGTAATACAGCGCCGCAGATTTCACGATATCATTGAGAATGGCACCGTTCACCTGCACACCCATCTGCTGCAGACGCTTTACACAGTTTTCCGTCTCTTTCACGTTGGTTTTACCAAAGCGGGCAACCAGTAACGTGGTTGCGGCCACTCTGGCAATCAGCACCGCATCGGTCACGGCCAGCACCGGCGGTGTATCAACGATAACAACGTCATAGTGTGCGTTCATCCCCGACATCACCTCCTGGAAGCGTTCTCCCATGAGCAGCTCCACGGGACGTAACGGCTGGGGACCACAGGTCAGAACATCAAAGCCCGCCTTATCAACGCGCTGGATCGCCTCCTGCCACGCCACATTTCCCTCAAGGACAGCGGATAATCCGTGATGGTTGTTCAGCTTAAAGAGATTATGCACATAGCCTTTACGCATATCCGCATCGATAAAGAGCACCCGCTTTCCGGCCTGAGCCGCTATTGATGCCAGTGACGTGCTGACCAGCGTTTTGCCGCAATTCTGTGTGGGGCCCGTAATCACCACGATCTGGTTTGAGGCGTCCATCATCGTGAAGTGCAGGCTGGTACGCAGTCCGCGCATCGCTTCAACAAACATATCCGCTGGCCGGTCTGTGGGCAGGAAGGGGATATCCGAAGTTTTGTGTTTCCCGTGGGGCGCCAAAAAGTGCTTTCGGCGCAAATGCGTTTTTTTCCACAGCCAGACCGAGCGCGGCAGCGTCGCCAGAACCGGCATCCCCTGCTCTTCTATTTGCTCTGACGAGGTGATCCCTCGCCGACAGGCAGTACGAACCAACACCCAACCCATGGAGACCATCAGCCCTAGCAGCACACCAGGCAGAATAATAAGCGCTTTACGGGGCTTTATTGGCTCAGGTTGCGTAACCGCGGTATCAATGATCCGCACGTTGCCGATAGCGCTGGAGCGTGAAATGTTCAGTTCCTGTTGGCGTGTCAGCAGCTGCAGGTAAATGGTACGCCCGGACTCGACATCACGGCTAAGGCGCAACACTTCCTGCTGGGTAGAAGGCATAGATGAAACCCGGCTGTTCAGGCGCGCGCGTCCCTCTTCGAGCGTTTGTCGCTTCTCCCGTAATGCGCGATAGGTCGGGTGATCCTTTTTGAAAAGCTGAGAAACCTCTGCCTCACGAAAAGTCAGTTCGTTGAGCTGATTTTCCACGTTAACGACCTGATCCAGTACGGACTTCGCCTCAAGGGATAAGTCGACGGAATCGCGCTGCGCCCGATAGGCATTCAGTCGTGCTTCGGCCTCATCCAGTTCGTGACGGACCTTAGGCAACTGCTCCTGCAAAAACGCCAGACTTCGGGCATCCTGTGCCTCCTGGCGCGCAATATTCTGGCTGAGATAATTTTCAGCAATCGTATTGAGCACCACCGCTATCCTGTCCGGATCCTCACCCGTCAGCGTCAGGGTGATCATACCGCTCTGTTTACCGGATTCCGCGACAAAGAGTCTCTTCTGCAGCGCGTTAATTGCCTCAAGCCTGGTGAAGGCATGAAGGGTAAATTGGGTCCCCGGCTCCGCGCTGAGCGAGGTCACCAGAAGCGCGACCCCGTCTTTCACCAGCCGTTTGCCAACCCTACCGTCAGCCTTAAGCGTCTCCCCTTCCAGGCGATACCGGCCCTGCCCCAGCACGGTCAGGACAACCGCTTGCGGTTTCCCTTCCTGCTGGGGCAGGGTAAGCTCACCTATCGTCATGTTGCCCGGTTTGCTGCCGCGTAGACGTTCCCAGAGGCGCCCCACAACCGGGAGAACGCGCTGTGTTACCTGATATGTCAGCCCCAGATTATCAACGGTTCCCCCCAGGATCATGCGCGATTTAAGCAGCAACAGTTCAGGTTCAGCGTCGGGTGAAAGGTCAGACCCAAACTGGCTTAAGCTTTTAAGCAACGAGTTGTCCTGCTTTGCTTCTATTTGTACCAGGGCATCCGCCTGGTAGACCGGCGTGGCGCTAAACGCGTAGAGCCCCGCGCACACCGTAAACAGGAGCGTGACCAGCCCGATTAGCATGCGGTGATCAATCATCTCAGCAAGTAGCTGCATAAGATCGATTTCATTACTGTGCGGTGCGGCAGCACCGTATTTGTCTGATGTATGAGAAGACATTAACGCTTCATTCCTTTTTGACCCACACGACGAGCCCATTCCTGACTGGCTTTTACCAGCTGCCCGAAAACATATTCAAACGCTTCACGACTTTTGCGGTAAGGATCGGGAATGTCCCTGTTTTCCAGCCATTGGCCAAACAGCAGCGATTTTCCGCGACATTCGGGCGACACAGCGGCAATAAAACGCAGGTGCTCCGGCTCCATCACCAGAATTAAATCGGAAGTTTGCAACATGCTGCGCGTCATCTTGCGTGCCACGTGCCCCTCCAGCGAAACGCCGTAACACCGGGCCACCTCCCGTGCAGTTGCATCCGCCGGGCGTCCTTCAAATCCGTAAATCCCAGCCGATGTCACAAGTCTGCCGGGCAGCTGTTGTCGCAACAGCCGCTCCCCCATCGGCGAACGGCAAATATTGCCGGTGCAAACCACTAAGATTGAGTTGAACATTATTGCGGCCATGAACGGATGAAGCGGACGGTTTCGGTCAGGTCATGGACACCGCTGATGGTGGGTACCAGCTGTGTGATCACGCGATTCCAGCGTGACAACGGCGCGGTGGTGACGTAGACAATGTCATACGGTTCCAGCTGGAATTCCGTCCCCAGTACCATCGCGGAGGCATCCTTCGCATTGAGCTGATAGATATTGGCAATTTTGTCCGTCGCCCCTTTTTTCGCTACCGAACGAATAACAAAAATCCCGGTTGCATCGGCCATATTCTGATCCAGCCCGCCTGCATTCCCCAGGGCTTCCGCCAGGGTCATTCCGCTACGATCCATCTTCAGCGTGCTCTGCTTCACCACCTCGCCCATCACGAACACTTTTAAGGCATCGTTACGCGGAACAAAGAGGATATCGCCCGGATACAGCAGCTTATTCTGGCTTAAATCACCGTGCTGCATCAGCGCATAGAGCGAAAGGCGCGCGTCCTGGCCATTATGCGTGAGGACCACGTTACGCCAGTCGGCATCCGCGGAAAGCCCACCTGCGGCGTTGACCGCGTCCATTACCGTCAACGGAATATTGGTTATCGGTTGCTGGCCTGATTTTGCCACCTCTCCCGTCACATAGGCTTTTTGTGAGCGGAAAGACGCCACGCTGACATCCACCTGCGGGCTCTCAATGACCTTCTCCAGTTGCTCGGTGATTGCTTCACGCACCTGCGCGACCGTTTTGCCTGCAACATGCAGTTTTCCGACGTAGGGATAGAAGAGCGTTCCATCCGCATTTACCCAGTTACCCGCGTCACTCGCGGTACGATACTGCCCTGCGGGCGTGGTTAATTCTGGATGATCCCAGACGGTGACCGTCAGGATGTCGCCGGTGCCTATGCGGTATTCCCAGTTTTTAACCTGCTCATCCAGAGTAGGATTTGCCTGAGATTTGAGGACAGGCGGTCGCAATCTTTCAATGAGCGCCGGGGTCAGGGGATAAATTTCCACGTGTTGATCGAGCTGATAATTTGTTTCTCCGTCAGTCATGACTTTTTTCCCGGTAATGCTGAGATCCTGACCTGGCGAAAATACGCAACCAGTTAACTGGCCGACTGAAAGAAATAAAAGTGAAAATAGCGTTGTATTTTTCATTTATATAAAAAGTTCTTTTATTGTTGTGTTTGTTGTTAAACAGATAAAAAATAAATTCATTTACATTAAAATTTTCAACGAGTTATTGTTTTAGCGGACGTATTACAAAAAACAGACAACGTTTCCCTTCCTGGCGATAAAAAAGAAAAATCGTTCCCATTCTTTTGAAAAAAATGGAAAGAGATTGATGTCATACGGAGGCGATATTAAATGTTCTTACGTGGGAAAGCATGCGTTGAACAGTCCATTTGCGAAGTGAGAAGGTATTTTCAGAATTGATTAATGGAATAATAAATATTGGAAATATCAAATTCGTGAGATATTGACCGTAGTGATACTGCACGCGTCATTACGACTACACAAAACCGTCCACTTTTGTTACATTTTTTTTCAAACACACCATGCTTTGGTACTTAAAATGGACCGTCTGCCTCGCGTTCCATGAACCCGCAGACGAAAAGTATCTGTAACGATATCACTGGAGAAAAAATGGCTAAGCGTAAATTGCTGCTTCTGGGTGTATTACTGTCTCTGGCGGGTTCCGCGTTTTCTGCCCCGCAAACCGCCGCTGCGCCATCAGGCATTAAAGCCTATGAGGAACAAGAGTTCATCGCTGATTTCACCAAATTCAAGATTGGCGACACCGCACCGGCGCAGTATCAAACGCCTGAGTACACCATTAAACAGTACCAGCTGCGTAACCTGCCGGCCCCGGATGCGGGTACCCACTGGACCTATATGGGCGAGAACTACGTCCTGATTGGCGATGCAGATGGCAAAATCTACAAAGCCTACAATGGAGATATCTTCTATCACCGCTAATGACATTTTAATCCGGCCCTGGCAGGAGAGCGATCGCCCCTTTTTGCGAACACTCTATCTCCACGCGCGGCGCGAGGCCTGGCCATGGCTGGACGGTTCCGAGTGGCAGCTTGAAGACTTTGACGCGGCAACCCGCGACGAAGTGATTTGGGTGGCCGTTCAGGACGGTCATCGACTGGGTTTTGCGTCGGTGTGGACGAACGACAATTTCCTGCACAATCTGTTTGTCGATCCGCAGTATCAAGGTCTGGGCGTCGGTCATTTGCTCCTTGAACAGGTGCAAAACGCGTTCACCAGTACGGGTTCGCTGAAGTGTCTGGTAAAGAATGACCGGGCTGTTGCCTTTTACCAGCGCCATGGCTGGCATATTGAAGCGAAGGGTGACTCGCCGGAAGGTGAGTACTTTTTAATGCATTACGTACAGCGTTAAACGCGGGTGACGCTTCGCTGAGCCGGCCTACAACACGTTATTTCCGTAGGCCGGGTCAGGCGCAAACGCCGCCCGGCAATTCAGACTAAAGCACTCACACCGCGCGAAACGCAATTTCACTCGGGATGACTTCGCCCTGCCAGTAAAGCTGCGCCGCAACGCGCCCCGCCAGCTGTCGATACATCTCTGCAAATTCACTGTCCGGACGGCTGACGACCGTCGGCTTCCCGCTGTCCAGATCTTCACGCAGCGAGATGTGCAGCGGCATCTGCCCAAGCAGTTGGGTGTGATACTGCGCAGCCAGTTTTTCTGCCCCACCGGTGCCAAAGATAGGCTCATGGTGTCCGCAGTTGCTGCAGATATGCATGCTCATGTTCTCGACAATACCCAGCACCGGCACGTCCACTTTCTCGAACATCACGATGCCTTTTTTGGCGTCGATCAGCGCGATGTCCTGCGGGGTGGTCACCACGACCGCTCCCGTGACCGGAATGTTTTGCGCCAGCGTCAGCTGAATGTCACCGGTGCCCGGCGGCATATCCAGCACCAGATAATCCAGATCGGGCCACATTGTCTCCTGCAACATCTGCATCAGCGCTTTGCTGGCCATCGGGCCACGCCACACCATGGCGTTATCGTCAGTCACCAGATAACCAATGGAGTTGGTTGCCAGACCGTGGGCCATGATCGGTGCCATGTGCGTGCCATCCGGCGAGGTCGGGCGCTGGTTTTCCGCGCCCAGCATGTTAGGCACAGACGGTCCGTAAATATCGGCGTCCAGAATACCGACTTTCGCCCCTTCGGCTGCCAGCGCGAGCGCCAGGTTTACCGCCGTGGAGGATTTACCCACCCCACCCTTGCCTGAACTGACGGCAATGATGTTTTTCACGCCGTTCACGCCCGGGTGGTTTTTCACACGCTTGAGGGTGGCGATGCTGTGGGTCAGCTTCCAGTCAATGGCTTTCGCGCCGGTAATGCGCAACAGCTCAGAGCTGGTTTGCTCTTTCAGCGCGTCAAACGCGCTGGTCCAGACGAAGGGCATCTGCAGCTCGATGTGCAGCGTATCGTCCAGCCATGCGACATGGTGTAACGCTTTCAGCGTGGTGAGATTGTGCTTCAGGGTTGGATGCTGAAAGTTAGCCAGCGTCCCGGCGACCATTGCTCTTAAGGCTTCCGGTGATTTGGCCTGGGATTGAGAACTCATCCCGACTCCTTTGTTCTTGTGAATAAGACCTTAGATGAACAAGTTTACCTGAAAGGCCGTGGTTTGTGCTTACTTAATAATGCCCCTTTTGGTAATATCAAAAACCCTTTTCACAGTTAAAAGAAGTAATGCCTACTATGACTCAAGTCGCGAAGAAAATTCTGGTAACGTGCGCACTGCCGTACGCCAACGGCTCAATCCACCTCGGCCACATGCTGGAGCATATCCAGGCTGATGTCTGGGTCCGTTACCAGCGAATGCGCGGCCACGAGGTTAACTTCATCTGCGCGGACGATGCCCACGGCACGCCGATCATGCTGAAAGCGCAGCAGTTGGGGATCTCCCCAGAGCAGATGATTGCCGAAATGAGTCAGGAGCATCAGACCGATTTTGCGGGCTTTGACATCAGCTATGACAACTATCACTCCACGCACAGCGAAGAAAACCGTGAGCTGTCGGAGCTGATCTACTCTCGCCTGAAAGAGAACGGTTTTATTAAAAACCGCACCATCTCTCAGCTGTACGATCCGGAAAAAGGCATGTTCCTGCCGGACCGCTTTGTCAAAGGTACCTGCCCAAAATGTAAATCACCGGATCAGTATGGCGATAACTGCGAAGTGTGCGGCGCAACCTACAGCCCGACCGAGCTTATCGATCCGAAATCTGTTGTTTCGGGTGCCACACCGGTAATGCGTGATTCCGAGCACTTCTTCTTCGACCTGCCGTCCTTCAGCGAAATGCTGCAGGCGTGGACCCGCAGCGGCGCGCTGCAGGAGCAGGTCGCGAATAAAATGCAGGAGTGGTTCGAATCCGGTCTGCAGCAGTGGGATATCTCCCGCGATGCACCGTATTTCGGTTTCGAAATTCCGAACGCACCGGGTAAATACTTCTACGTCTGGCTGGATGCGCCAATCGGGTACATGGGCTCCTTCAAGAACCTGTGCGACAAGCGCGGCGACACCGTCAGCTTTGACGAATACTGGAAGAAAGATTCCGACGCCGAGCTGTATCACTTTATCGGCAAAGACATTGTTTACTTCCACAGCCTGTTCTGGCCGGCGATGCTGGAAGGCAGTAACTTCCGTAAACCAACCAACCTGTTTGTGCACGGCTACGTGACGGTCAACGGCGCGAAGATGTCCAAATCTCGCGGTACGTTCATTAAAGCCAGCACCTGGCTGAACCACTTCGACGCGGACAGCCTGCGTTATTACTACACGGCGAAGCTCTCTTCTCGCATCGACGATATCGACCTGAACCTGGAAGATTTCGTGCAGCGCGTGAACGCCGACATCGTCAACAAAGTCGTGAACCTGGCTTCCCGTAACGCAGGCTTTATCGCCAAGCGTTTCGACGGCGTGCTGTCTGCCGAACTGGCCGATCCTGAGCTGTACAAAACCTTCACCGACGCCGCCGCGGCGGTTGGCGAAGCCTGGGAAAGCCGTGAGTTCGGTAAAGCGATTCGTGAAATCATGGCGCTGGCTGACGTGGCTAACCGCTACGTTGACGAGCAGGCACCGTGGGTTGTCGCGAAACAGGAAGGCCGCGACGCCGACCTGCAGGCGATCTGCACCATGGGCCTGAACATGTTCCGCGTGCTGATGACCTGGCTGAAGCCGGTACTGCCACAGCTGGCCTCCCGCGCTGAAGCGTTCCTCAACACCGAGCTGACCTGGGATGCTATCCAGCAGCCGCTGCTCGGCCACAAGGTGAATACCTTCAAGGCGCTGTACAACCGCATCGAGATGAAGCAGGTAGAATCCCTGGTGGAAGCGTCTAAAGAAGAGGTGAAGGCTGCCGCTGCGCCGGTGACTGGCCCGCTGGCAGACGATCCGATTCAGGAGACCATTACCTTTGATGATTTCGCCAAGGTCGATCTGCGTGTCGCACTGATTGAAAACGCGGAATTTGTCGAAGGCTCGGACAAACTGCTGCGCCTGACGCTGGATCTGGGCGGTGAGAAGCGTAACGTCTTCTCCGGTATCCGTTCTGCCTATCCTGATCCGCAGGTGCTGATTGGCCGTCAGACCGTGATGGTCGCTAACCTGGCACCGCGCAAAATGCGCTTCGGCATCTCGGAAGGCATGGTGATGGCGGCAGGTCCTGGCGGGAAAGATATCTTCCTGTTAAGCCCTGATGAAGGCGCCAAACCAGGTCAGCAGGTGAAATAATAAAAAAGCCGGAGATAATCTCCGGCTTTTTTTTTGCCTCTTCATCCTTCACGCCCCGGTACCACTCACGGCTTAGCGTGATGCACCCGGTGAGTCAGTCCGCGTAAAAAATAACGCAAAAACTGGTCGCCGCACTCGCGGTAGTTCTTATGGTCCGGCGCACGCATCATGGCGGTGATCTCCGGCATCGACACGCGGTGCTTCTGCTCTGTCATAATCGCCAGAATATCGTCTGTTTTCAGTGAAAACGCGATACGCAGCTTTTTCAGCACCGTGTTGTTATTCACCCGACGCTCAAGCGCCAGTTCTGGTGCTGAGTCATCTTTCCCGCGCTTGTCGTAGATGAGGCCGTTCAGGAAGCCAGACAGGATAATGTCAGGGCAGCGAACAAACCCCTCTTCATCCTCTTTTGTCATCCATGTGTCGAAACCGGCAGAGGTGGACTCCATGCCAGCAAGCGCAAGAATGCGCACCATATCGTTATTGTTTGCTTTCAGGGTGTAGCGCAGGCTACGGAGAATATCATTACTGAGCATGGGTGCCTTTAACTTAACTGTCGATGATGCAATGGGGCGCAGTGTACCAGTTTTACAGGCCGATCGCCTCTTTCAAACTCTTAAGGTAGCGGCGACTGACGGGGACGGTTTGCCCGGCACGCAGCACCAGCTCTGCCTGTCCGTTGTCTTCCAGCCGGATCTCTTTCAGGTGCGCCATGTTCACCAGATACTGGCGATGGCAACGAACGAGCGGCGTTCGGCTCTCCAGCGTCCGCAGCGTCAGCTCGGTAAAGCCTTCGTTCCCCTCCGCGCTGGTAACAAATACGCCGCTCAAACGGCTGCTGACAAACGCCACATCGTCCATCTGCAGAAGGTAAATCCGACTGTGGCCGGTGCAGGGGATAAACTTCAGCGGCTGCTGGTTTTCCGGCAACAGCGTGACATCCTGCACGGTGCGCTCCTGGCGCAAACGGCTGAGAGTCTTTTCA
Source organism: Enterobacter sp. BNK-18 (assembly GCF_047456135.1). Lineage (NCBI taxonomy): Bacteria > Pseudomonadati > Pseudomonadota > Gammaproteobacteria > Enterobacterales > Enterobacteriaceae > Enterobacter > Enterobacter sp. BNK-18. The sequence goes on from NZ_CP179899.1 coordinate 2,274,507, forward strand.
AGACGCTTCTCTTCAATCGGTTTCAGTAAATAATCGAATGCGTGCTCCTCAAAGGCTTTGACGGCGTATTCATCGAAGGCGGTCAAAAACACAATGTAGGGGCGATGCTCCGGGTCGAGCATTCCGACCATCTCCAGACCGCTAATTCGGGGCATCTGAATGTCGAGGAACAGCACGTCCGGGCGCAGTTTGTGCACGGCGCCAATGGCCTCAATGGCGTTTGCGCACTCCCCCACAATCTCAATGTCAGGCTGCTCCTGCAACAGAACGCGCAGGTTTTCCCGTGCTAACGGCTCATCATCCACAATCAGCACTCTTAGCATGCGTTTTCCTCCAGCGGCAGTCGTAACGTAATACGGGTGAATCGGTCGGGCTCGCAGGCAACGGTAATGCCACAGTCATCACCAAAGTGCGCGCGCAGGCGTTTATCCACCAGGCTCATCCCTAATCCGCCTGAGGTGGAAGGCACGTAAAGCCCGGCGTTATCTTCAATATCCAGCACCAGGTGATGGTTAAAGCGGCTGGCGGAAATGGTGATCTCCCCAATCCCCAACAGCTGTGACGTACCGTGTTTAATGGCGTTTTCCACAATAGGCTGCAGGGTAAAGGCCGGAAGATGCTGATACGCCAGCTCATCCGGGACGGATAACGACACCTGCAGACGAGTCTGGAAGCGGGCCTGCTCAATCTGCAGGTAGGCATTAACGTGTTCTATTTCATCGGCCAGGGTCACAATCTCGGACGGACGTTTAAGGTTTTTGCGGAAAAACGTCGACAGGAACTGAACCAGCTGCGCGGCCTGATCGCTGTCGCGGCGGATCACCGCTTTGAGCGTATTAAGCGCATTGAACAGGAAATGCGGATTCACCTGAGCGTGCAGGAGTTTAATTTCGGATTGCGTCAGCAACGCTTTCTGACGCTCATACTGCCCGGCGAGGATCTGCGCGGAGAGCAGCTGAGCGATGCCCTCTCCCAGCGTACGGTTGATAGAGCTGAACAGACGGTTTTTCGCTTCATAAAGCTTGATGGTGCCCATTACCCGCTGGTTTTCCCCGCGCAGCGGAATGACCAGCGTGGAGCCCAGTTTGCACTGCGGGTGCAGCGAACAGCGGTAAGGAACTTCGTTGCCGTCGGCATACACCACTTCCCCGGTTTCAATGGCGCGCAGCGTATAGGCGGAGGAGATCGGTTTCCCGGGGAGATGGTGATCGTCGCCCGTGCCGGTAAAAGCCAGCAACCGTTCACGGTCGGTTATCGCCACCGCGCCGATATCCAGCTCCTTATAAAGCACCTGCGCCACCTTCATGCTGTTCTCTTCGTTAAAGCCCTGACGAAGGATCCCCTCCGTCGAGGCGGCGACCTTCAGGGCCGTCGCGGAAAACGCCGAGGTGTACTTCTCAAACATGGCGCGCTTGTCGAGCAGAATACGCATAAACAGCGCAGCACCCACGGTATTCGTCACCATCATCGGGGCGGCGATATTGCTCACCAGATGGAGCGCATCTTCAAACGGTCGGGCAATCAGCAAGATGATGGCCATTTGCGCCATTTCAGCGACAAAGGTGATCGCCCCGGCGGTGAGCGGGCTAAAGACTTTATCCGGACGACCGCGCTTAATCATATAGCTGTGAACCAGGCCGCCGAGCAGCCCTTCGACGATCGTTGAGATCATACAGCTTAGCGCCGTCATGCCGCCCATCGAATACCGATGCAGGCCACCGGTTAATCCGACCAGCCCACCGACCACAGGGCCGCCAAGCAGCCCGCCCATCACGGCACCGATGGCTCGCGTATTGGCAATGGAGTCTTCGATATGGAGACCAAAATAGGTTCCCATAATGCAGAAAATCGAGAAGGTCACGTAGCAGAGCAGCTTGTGCGGCAGGCGTACGGTAACTTGCATCAGCGGAATGAACAGACGCGTTTTACTCATCAACCAGGCGATGACAAGAAACACGCACATCTGCTGAAGCAACAGCAGCACCAGATTAAACTCGTACATACTCAAAACCGCACACCCTCAAAACGCGTAACATACACTGCTGGCGGTAAACTTTCTTTGAAGCGCGGCAAAAAAGCTGCAATTCGTGCCCGGCATCACACCTTTTGCCGAACCTAACGCCTGCTTCGCATTATTCGTGCAAAAAACAACCATTTCTTCCTGGTTCAGTAAACAGGGACTACAGTTAACCTGGGGACGCGTAAGCCAGGGGGCGAATATGGCGCTTTACACAATCGGTGAAGTGGCACTCCTTTGTGATATCAATCCCGTCACGCTACGGGCATGGCAGCGACGGTATGGATTACTCAAACCGCAGAGAACGGACGGAGGCCATCGTCTCTTCAACGATGCCGATATCGACCGGATCCGCGAGATCAAAAGCTGGATCGATAACGGTGTGCAGGTTGGCAAAGTGAAATCCCTGCTCAGCCATGACGATCCTGACACGCAGCTTCTCTGGCGCGAACAACAGGAAACGTTGCTGCGCCTTCTGCAGGCGGGCAATCTGCAGCGCCTGCGCGCATGGATAAAAGAGCAAGGGCGCGATTATCCTGCGCAAACGCTGATCACGCATCTTTTCATCCCGCTCCGTCGACGCCTGCAGTGCCAGCAGACCACCCTGCAGGCGCTGCTGAGTATGCTCGACGGCGTCCTGATCAACTACATTGCCGTCTGCCTTGCCTCGGCGAAGAACAAGCACGGAAAAGACGCGCTGGTGGTCGGCTGGAACGTGCACGATACTACTCGTCTGTGGCTGGAGGCCTGGATTGCCACCCAGAATGGCTGGCGCGTTGATGTTCTTGTGCACTCGCTGGCGCAATTTCGCCCTGAATTGTTCGACGGCCAGACCCTGCTGGTCTGGTGCGGGGAAGTGCCTTCCGCCTCACAGCAACAGCTGATGACGGAATGGCGTGAACATGGTTACCCGGTTTACTCGCTTGGCCCGGAAGAGCCGTAACGGCATTTAATGGTTCATTAACAGCTGCGCTTCACCGTATAATTGTTCCGTTAACAACAGGAGCACATGATGAAGGCAACCAAACTGGCCGTAATTACCCTTTTTGTTCTGATGGCCGTAAGCGGTATCGGCGGCGTGATGCTGGCCGGGTATTCGTTTATTGTTCGTGGCGGTGTCGGCTGAGATACTGCGCCAGACGCTCAAAAACGCGATCGACGACGATTGCCGCCAGCGCGACCAGCAACGCCCCCTGCACAATATAGGCCGTATTGAACCCGCTTAAGCCGATGATAATCGGCGTTCCCAGGGTATTGGCTCCCACCGTCGACGCAATGGTCGCCGTCCCGATGTTGATGATCACCGACGTACGGATCCCCGCAAGGATGACCGGTGCCGCCAGGGGGAGTTCAACTTTGCGCAGACGCTCTGCGCGACTCATCCCCATCCCTTCAGCAACGCTCAGTACCGACGCAGGTACCGCCGCAATACCGGCCAGCGTACCCTGCAAAATGGGCAACACACCGTATAAAATCAGCGCAATGATGGCCGGTTGCTGACCAAAACCCATCACCGGCACTGCAATCGCCAGCACCGCCACCGGCGGAAACGTCTGGCCAATCGCCGCAATGGTCTCCACCAGCGGGCGAAACTCACGTCCCGCGGGCCGCGTGACCGCGATGCCCGCCCCCACGCCCAGTACAATAGCGATGGCACTTGAGAGCACCACCAGCCAGAGATGGGCCAGGGCGAGATTAATAAAACTCTCCTGCTGATACACCGGGCGCGGCAAGTCGGGGAAGAGCGTGCTAAACAGCGCCGCGCTGTGCGGCATCAGGAACAGCAAAGCGACAAAGAGCACGACCAGCCAAAGCAGCGGATCACGAAGAGCCTTCACGTGTCACCTCCCCTGCCAGCAGATCGCGAAAATGCAGGGTGCCACTTGGCGCGCCCCGGGCATCCGCAACGGGCAACACTTCACACTGACGGGCAACAAACGCCGAAAGCGCATCCCGCAAGCTCATCTGTTCCTGCAGAGGCTCGCCACGCACCGTCGCGTCCTGTCGACGCATATAGTCGCTGACCGTACGCAGCGAGAGCAGCCTGACGCCCAACTCGCTGCGGCCAAAAAACTCACGCACAAAATCGTTTTTCGGCCAGGTCAGCAGCTCAAGCGGCGTCCCCTGCTGCACCACCTCGCCATGGTCCATCAGCACCAGATGGTCGGCCAGACGCAGCGCCTCATCAATATCGTGCGTCACAAGAATGATTGTTCGCCCCAGAATGCGATGAATGCGGGTCATTTCCGCCTGCAATGCGGCGCGCGTGACCGGATCCAGCGCGCCGAAGGGTTCATCCATCAGTAACACCTGCGGATTGGCCGCCAGCGCACGCGCCACGCCCACCCGCTGCTGCTGGCCTCCGGAAAGCTGGTGCGGGTAGCGGTCACGCAGCGCAGGTTCTAACCCGAGCAGAGACATCAGTTCATCAACCCGGTCGGCAGTTTTTGCCCGCGACCATTTCTCCAGCTGCAGCACGGTGGCGATGTTCTGCGCGACCGTCCAGTGCGGAAACAGGCCGATGGACTGGATGGCATACCCCATACGACGACGCAGTTCCAGCACAGGCAGGCTGCGGATCTCTTCTCCGGCAAAGCGGATCAGACCGCTGTCATGCTCAACCAGGCGGTTAATCATCTTCAGGGTGGTGGATTTTCCCGATCCCGATGTGCCAATCAGCACGGAAAATGCGCCCTCGGCAAAATTCAGATTGAGATGGCTTGCCGCCGGACGACCCGCAAAGGTTTTACTGACATCGTGAAATTCAATCATTGGCTCTTCTCCTGAGCAGCGCGAGCCATAAGGCAAACAGCGCGTCGATGACAACCGCCAGCGCAATCGTGGGCACCACGCCCAATAATACCAGGTCCAGGGCGCTACTCAACAGCCCCTGGAAAACCAGCGCGCCAAAGCCGCCCGCGCCAATCAGCGCCGCAATCACCGCCATACCAACGGTTTGCACCGCCACCACCCGCAGGCTGCGCAGCAGCAGGGGCAAAGCCAGCGGCAGCTGGATCTTCCAGAAACATTGTCTCGCGCTCATCCCCATTGCATGGGCACTTTCCAGCACGTCCGGCGCGACCTGGCTCAGCCCGGCCACCACGCCGCGCACCAGCGGCAGCAGCGCATAGAGCACCAGCGCGATAAGGGCTGGCGTTAAACCGGTTCCGGCGATCCCCATCGTTCCCAGCACCGGGAACGACTTCACCAGCCCGGCCAGCGGAGCAATCAACAGGCCAAACAGAGCGACGGACGGGATGGTCTGAATCACATTCAGTACGGCAAACACCCCACCCTGACGTGAAGGGTGGCGATAGCACCACATACCCAGCGGTATGCCGAGCAGTAAGGCCGGGATCAGGGTGCCGAAGAGGATCGTGAGGTGTTGCGCCAGGGCGTCATTAAACACCTCCTGACGGTTGGCGTACTCTTTTAACAGCGAGAGATTATTCAGCTCACCGCTAAACAGCAGCAGCAATGGAATACACCATATCTGGGCATTGAGTATCCAGCGCCAGACGGATGTTGAGATAAGACGGCGAATAGCATCGCTGCAGGCCAGCAGACACAGCGCCAGCCAGAGCCACAAACCGCTACCCACAGAGGTTCTTGCCAGCGGACTTTCCGCCGAGGTCATGTGCGTTGCCGCAAGCCCGCCTCCCCAGAATAAGGCGATAAACAGCCCTTCACAAAGCAGCAGCGTCAGCCACTGAGCCGTGCGTCCTTGCCAGAGCGACAACGCAACCCACGCGCCCAGTGCCGTCACCAGTAACCACGGCGTAAATGACCAGACCTGCCAGAGCGAGCGACTCTCCCCCGACATCAGGCGATTCGGGGCCACATTCACAAACGGTAACGCGACCGCCGCGATGGCCACACAGGCCAACAGCAGCAGTACGCGGTTATGACATTTTATTGGCACAGCCCTGTCCTGTTACTTCACAAGCCCTTGTTGTTTCAGGAAATCGGCGGCCACTTTTTTGGCATCCAGTCCCTCAACGGCAATGCTGGCATTCAGCTGTTGCAGCGTTTTTGCATCCAGCTTTTCGAAGACCGGTTTGAGCCATTCAGCAATATCCGGGTACGCTTTAAGTACCGCTTCCCGCACGACAGGTGCCGGGGCGTAAATCGGCTGGACGCCTTTTGGATCGGTTAAGGTTTGCAGGCCAAGCGCCGCGACCGGGCCGTCGGTGCCGTAAGCCATCGCCGCATTAACGCCTGACGTTTGCTGCGCAGCGGCTTTGATGGTCACCGCGGTATCACCGCCCGCCAGAGAGAGCAGCTGGGCCTGATCCAGTTTGAAATCATAGGCTTTTTCAAACGCCGGCAGCGCGTCCGGACGCTCAATAAACTCAGCGGAAGCCGCAAGCTTAAAGTCACCCTTCTCTTTCAGGTAGCGACTCAAATCCGCAAGCGAGGTCAGCTTTCCTTTCTCCGCCACGTCCTTGCGCACCGCGATGGTCCAGGTATTGTTGGCCGGCGCCGGCGTCAGCCAGACCAGCTTATTTTGCTCAGCGTCGAGTTTTTTGACTTTTTCATACCCGGCTTTGGCATTTTTCCACGCCGGATCGTTTTCATCTTTGAAGAAGAACGCGCCGTTGCCGGTGTATTCCGGGTAGATATCCAGCTCGCCGGAGGTAATCGCGCCGCGTACCACAGGCGTGGTTCCCAGCTGGACTTTATTGACGGTTTTAACACCGTGGCTTTCCAGTACCTGCAGAATAATGTTACCGAGCAGCGCACCTTCGGTATCTATCTTGGAACCCACTTTTACCGGTTCTGCCGCCTGTAATGGCAGACTCAGCGCCGCCAGTAACACCGCTGAACCCAACATCCCCTTTGCAATCGTCATTCCACTGTCCTCATTTTTTTGCTGCCTTTTTCAGAGGCTTGAGAGAAAAGCGTAGCTTAAAACGGCGGAATTAACCGTCAAAATGCCTTTTTAACATAAGGTAAGACGCATCCCCCGCAAAGCGGGGGATGCAAGGGAGGGAAACGTCAGAGCAGCTCGAACTCGCCTTTATTAACGCGGGCGGAATCGACCCCGATAAAGACGTTAAACTTGCCTGGCTCCGCATCATATTTCATCTGCTGGTTCCAGAACTTCAGCGCATCCACGTCGATGGGGAAGCTGATGGTTTTGGTTTCGCCCGGCTTCAGGTTGACCTTCTCGAAGCCACGCAGCTGTTTCACCGGACGGCTCATGGAGGCGGTCACATCCTGGACGTACATCTGAATGACCGTTGCCCCTTCGCGTTTACCGGTGTTGCTCACCTCGACGCTTGCGGTAACTTTGCCGTCACGCTTCAGGGTCGGCGCAGACATTTTGACGTCAGAAACCTTGAAGGTGGTGTAGCTCAGACCGTAACCAAACGGATACAGCGGGCCGTTCGCTTCATCGAAGTAACGGGAGGTGTACTTATTCGGTTTGTCGGCGTTGTACGGACGGCCGGTATTCAGGTGGCTGTAGTAAACCGGGATCTGCCCGACCGAGCGCGGGAAGGACATTGGCAGCTTGCCTGACGGGTTGTAATCGCCAAACAGCACGTCGGCAATCGCGTTACCGCCTTCAGTACCGGCGAACCAGGTTTCCAGGATCGCGTCGGCCTGCTGGTCTTCTTTAACCAGCGCCAGCGGACGACCGTTCATCAGCACCAGCACCAGCGGCTTGCCGGTCGTCTTCAGGGCGGCAATCAGATCGCGCTGGCTTTGCGGAATGGTGATGTCGGTACGGCTGGAGGCCTCATGCGCCATCCCCTGCGCTTCACCCACTACCGCGACAACCACGTCAGATTGCTTAGCGGTGTTCACCGCTTCATCAATCATCTCTTTCGGCGAACGCGGATCGACCTTCACCGCCTCTTCGTACTGATTGAGGAAGGTGACAATGTCTTTATCATTGGTGACGTTCGCCCCTTTGGCGTAAACCACTTTCGCGTTCTCACCCACGGCGTTCTTGATACCGGTCAGCACCGTGACGGACTGATCGGCCACCCCCGCTGCAGACCAGCTCCCCATCACGTCGCGCTTGCTGTCAGCCAGCGGTCCCACCACGGCAATGGTGCCGGATTTCTTCAGCGGCAGCGTGTCGAGGCGGTTTTTCAGCAGCACCAGGCTTTCGCGTGCCACATCGCGGGCCTCTTTGCGGTGCAGACGGCTTTCCGCGTTGGTGTCTACCGGGTCAGAATCTTTCGGCCCCAGGTGGCTGTACGGGTCGTTAAACAGCCCCATATCATATTTCACGTTCAGCACGTGGCGCGTGGCGTCGTCCAGCTCCGCCATGGTCACCTTACCGCTCTTCACCAGCCCCGGCAGGTATTTGCTGTAGTACTCGTCGCTCATGCTCATGTTGATGCCGGACTTGAGCGCCACGCGTACCGCATCTTCCGGATCGGAGGCGGTACCGTGCTTAATGAGCTCTTTAATGGCGCCGTGGTCAGAGACGGTAATGCCCTTAAAGCCCCACTGGTCACGCAGAACGTCTTTCAGCAGCCACGAATCGGAGGTCGCCGGCGTGCCGTTGAGGGAGTTCAGCGCCACCATCACCGCGCCGCTGCCGGCATCCAGCCCCGCTTTGTACGGTGGCATGTAGTCGTTGAACAGCCGCTGCGGGCTCATATCCACGGTGTTGTACTCTTTACCCCCTTCCACGGCGCCATAGGCCGCGAAGTGTTTGACGCTGGTCATCACCGCGTAGCGATCTGCCGGGCTCTTACCCTGCATCGCTTCCACCATGGTTTTCCCCATCGTGGCTGTTAAATAGGTATCTTCACCGAACCCTTCTGAGCCGCGGCCCCAGCGCGGATCGCGGGAGACGTCCACCATCGGTGCCCAGGTCATATTCAGGCCATCATCCGCCGCTTCATAGGCGGAAACGCGCCCCACGGTTTTCACCGCATCAAGGTTAAAGGACGATGCCAGACCAAGGCTAATCGGGAAGACGGTACGCTGACCGTGCACCACGTCATAGGCGAAGAACAGCGGAATTTTCAGGCGGCTGAGTTCCATCACCTGATCCTGCATTTTGCGGATATCCGGGCGGGTGACGGTGTTAAAAATAGCCCCGACCTGCCCGTCTTTGATCATCTCGCGGATGGCCTCTTTCGGGTTATCCGGGCCGACGCTGATAAGACGCAACTGGCCAATTTTCTCATCGACCGTCATTTTCTTGAGCAATTCCGTGACAAACGCGTCCCGTGCTTCAGGCGTGAGCGGGTGATTGCCAAACAAATCCTCTGCCAGCGCAGGTTGCAGCGCCAGGCTGACGGCGACACCTACAGAACATAGCCATTTCATGTCGTTTTACTCTCTCATCAATAACCGCCGGAAGAACTCGGCCAGACCGTGCGAAAAGCGCAGTGTGCCACAAACCCTCAGAACGTTGCAGGGTTATTCTCTGATTTTTCTCGTGAATACTCGACCGCTTAACAGTTAATCGCGCTATGCTTTACAGCGAGAAATTTGCCCCACCACAAGGAGTGGAAGATGTCTTCTGTTCGAACTCACGATAACACGACGTTTATTAACGAACTGTCGCGCCTGGTTGGCTCCTCTCACCTGCTTACCGACCCGGCAAAAACCGCCCGCTACCGTAAGGGCTTTCGTTCCGGTCAGGGCGAGGCGCTGGCGGTGGTGTTTCCCGGCACGCTGCTTGAACTCTGGCGCGTCCTGAGCGCCTGCGTGGCCGCCGACAAAATTATTCTCATGCAGGCGGCTAACACCGGCCTGACTGAAGGCTCAACGCCGAACGGCAACGATTACGATCGTGACATCGTGATCATCAGCACCCTGCGTCTCGACAAACTGCATCTGCTGGATAAAGGCGAGCAGGTGCTCGCGTTCCCTGGCACGACGCTCTACTCCCTTGAAAAAGCGCTTAAGCCGCTGGGACGCGAACCGCATTCGGTCATTGGCTCATCCTGTATTGGCGCCTCCGTGATCGGCGGGATCTGCAATAACTCCGGCGGTTCGCTGGTGCAGCGCGGCCCGGCTTACACCGAGATGTCACTTTTTGCCCGTATCGACGAAAACGGCAAGCTGACCCTGGTCAACCATCTGGGCATTGATCTTGGCGTTACGCCGGAGCAGATCCTGAGTAAGCTCGACGACGATCGGGTGAAAGATGAAGACGTCCAGCACGACGGTCGTCATGCTCACGACCACGATTACATCACCCGCGTGCGGGATATCGAAGCGGATACCCCGGCACGTTACAACGCCGACCCTGATCGCCTGTTTGAATCTTCGGGCTGTGCGGGCAAGCTGGCTGTTTTTGCCGTGCGCCTCGACACCTTCCCGGCCGAGAAAAAACAGCAGGTGTTCTACATCGGCACCAATCAGCCGGACGTGCTGACCGAGATCCGTCGTCATATTCTGGGCGAGTTCGCTCACCTGCCGGTGGCGGGCGAGTACATGCACCGTGATATTTACGACATCGCGGAACGCTACGGCAAAGATACGTTCCTGATGATCGACAAGCTCGGCACCGATAAAATGCCGTTCTTCTTCACCATGAAGGGCCGTACCGACGCGATGCTGGAAAAAGTGCCGCTGTTTAAACCCCACTTTACCGACCGCTTTATGCAGAAACTGGGCAACGTCTTCCCGTCACATCTGCCGGAGCGGATGAAAACCTGGCGCGATAAGTACGAGCATCACCTGCTGCTGAAAATGGCCGGGGACGGAATTGCCGAAGCGCAAACCTGGCTCAGTGAATTCTTCAAAACTGCCGAAGGCGATTTCTTTGCCTGTACCCCTGAAGAGGGCAGCAAAGCCTTCCTGCACCGTTTCGCCGCTGCGGGTGCCGCCATTCGTTATCAGGCGGTGCATTCAGACGAGGTGGAAGACATTCTGGCGCTGGATATCGCCCTTCGCCGCAACGATACCGAGTGGTTTGAACACTTGCCGCCGGAAATTGACAGCAAGCTGGTCCACAAGCTCTATTACGGCCACTTTATGTGCTACGTCTTCCACCAGGATTACATCGTTAAGAAAGGGGTGGATGCGCACGCGCTGAAAGAGCAGATGCTCGCGCTGCTGCACGCGCGAGGCGCACAATATCCTGCGGAACATAACGTGGGGCATCTTTATAAGGCTCCTGACGCACTTAAGCAGTTTTATCGCGAGAATGACCCCACAAACAGCATGAACCCCGGCATTGGTAAAACAACGCGGAATAAATACTGGAAAGAGAGTCCTGACGCGGAGCAGCCCGTGACGCAAGCGTCTGATTAATTCCCACAGCCAAATTTGAGAGATTGTTAAGCGCGCCTTAATCGTACTAGAGTAGCGTTCTGTCGCCGGAGAAACGTTTCTCCGGCATCTGTTACGAGGAGCAGGCACATCATGTCGGCTGTTGATATTTTATCCGAAACCGAAGTGGAAGTGCGCGATGCCCTTCCCGACGATGTGCATGCTATCGCCGCTATCTACGCCTGGCATGTGCTTCACGGGCGCGCATCCTTTGAAGAAGTTCCCCCCACCATTGATGAAATGCGTCAGCGAATGAAAAGCGTGGCCGAGAATGGCTTACCGTGGCTTGTCGCGCTGTATCGCGGCATCGTCGTAGGCTACTGCTACGCGACGCCATACCGTCCGCGCCATGCCTATCGCTACACTCTGGAAGAGTCGATTTACGTGGATGCGAGTACTACCGGTCGTGGTTTTGGCTCCGTCCTGATGGATGCGCTGATCGCCCGCTGCGAGCAAGGACCGTGGCGGCAGATGATTGCCGTTGTGGGGGATGGCAACAACAATGCCGGCTCGTTACGGTTGCATAAAAAATACGGCTTCGAAATCGTCGGTCAGTTACGCAGCGTCGGGTATAAGAAAGGTGACTGGCGGGATACGGTGATCATGCAGCGCTCACTCAATGACGGAGACTGGACGCTGCCGGAGTAAGGCGCAGCGAGGTCTGTTGCCCTCTCCCGCGGGAGAGGGCGAAAACACAGTCATCTGCAGTCCGGCTCAGTCGTTCTGGGCGGTTGCCATCTGCTCTGCTTTCTGCTTTTTGTAGGTCAACGCCGCGGCCGGTACCGGCTGCACTTTCCCCGTCTCAATCCAGGTACGAAGTCGGCTTGCATCCGCGAAGTGGGTGTATTTACCAAAGGCATCCATCACCACCAGCGCCACCGGTTTACCGTTGAATACGGTACGCATCACCAGGCAGTGTCCCGCCGCGTTGGTAAACCCGGTTTTCGTTAACTGAATATTCCAGTTATCCCGGTACACCAGATGGTTAGTATTACGGAACGGCAGCGAATAGGCCGGGTTCGCAAAGGTCGCCATCTCTTCACGGGTCGTACTGAGCTGACCAATCAGCGGGTACTGTTTGCTGGCAATTAGCAGTTTTGTCAGGTCGCGGGCCGTGGAGACGTTGTGAATCGACAGGCCAGTCGGCTCGACGTAACGGGTATTGGTCATCCCCAGCGATTTGGCTTTTGCGTTCATCGCACGAATAAATGCGTCGTAGCCACCCGGATAGTGGTGGGCCAGGCTCGCCGCCGCGCGGTTTTCAGAAGACATCAGCGCCAACAGCAACATGTTTTTACGGCTGATTTCGCTGTTCAGTCGCACGCGGGAGTAGATCCCTTTCATCTCCGGCGTATGGCTGATATCCACTTTCAGTTTTTCGTCCAGCGGCAGATGTGCATCAAGCACCACCATCGCGGTCATTAATTTGGTAATCGAGGCGATCGGGCGTACCAGATCCGGATGGCTGGCGTAAATCACCTTATTGGTGTTGAGATCAACAATCATCGCACTGCCGGAAGCGATTTGCGGCTGGGCAGCAGCGGTGGTCACGGCGGGCGTTTTGGCGATCGCTGGCGCGGCAGCGGACGCTCCCAGCAACAGGGCCAGGCTAAGTAAAGAGACTCGGAATTTCAGCATGGTGAGACTTCTGATAATTATTCACGCACGTTATGACGTACACCGCCTGTGTCGATGGAGAAACGCAGGCTGGCTTCGGCATCATAGCGGTCACCGGGCTTTGTCGCCAGAGGATAATCGTGAACAGATGCTGCATTGCTGGCATTTACGCCAGCAATGCAGAGAGCCTAGAAGAGACGGTATCCATAACCCCACAGAATAACCGTCAGAGCCAGTAGCGCTTCCAGCACCAGCACGCCGATAGCGAGCGTTGAACTGGAGAAGCTCAGGCCCTCTTCTTTATTGATATTGAGGAAGGTTGGTACCCCCACATACAGCAGATAACCGGTGTAAAAGAGGGCAATAGTACCGATCAGCGCGCACAACCAGACCAGTGGATACAGCGCCACAATACCGCTTAAGAACAGCGGGGTCGCGACATACCCGGCGAAAACCATACAGTGTGCCAGCGATGGACGTTGCGGATAGTTACGCGCCATCCAGTGAATGACACGCCCCATGACAGCCACACCCGCCAGCATCAGGCCATAAAAGAGAATGGCCAGTGAAAGACCGGTAAACCAGGAAAGCTGAACCACGGTGCCATCACCAAAGTTCCAGCCGATTTGTGTTGTGCCAATAAACGCGCAGATTACAGGCACCGCTGCCATCAGCAGCACATGATGCGTGTAATGATGCGAGACCGTTTCGTTCTCCGTTTTGATGACATGCATTTCACGATCGGGATGGGAGAAAAGTCCCCAGACATGGTTCATAACGCCCCCTTGTTGTCGGCCCGTCAGCGATATCTTAAGTATAATGCAGGCCTGAGATTATTTTATGTACAGTGGGAAATTTCCGTTGATTGCCCCGTTATTGATTCATGGGGTATATGATTAAACGAGGCATAATAAGGGAGATGACATTGACGTAATGGATATCAACAGTCTTATTGAACACTATGGATACGCTGCACTGGTCGTTGGCAGCGTGGCGGAAGGAGAAACCATCACGCTGCTCGGCGGGGTGGCCGCGCATCAGGGGTTACTCAAATTCCCGCTTGTTGTTGTCGCAGTCGCACTCGGCGGGATGATTGGCGATCAGCTGCTCTACTTTCTGGGACTGCGCTTTGGCCCCATGCTTTTGAAGCGCTTTTCAAAGCACCGCAAGAAAATTCACCGTGCCCAACGGCTTATCCAGCGTCACCCTTACCTGTTCGTAATTGGCACCCGTTTTATGTACGGCTTTCGGATTATCGGCCCAATACTGATTGGCGCCAGCCATTTACCGCCGAAAATTTTCCTGCCGCTGAATATTCTTGGCGCGATTGCCTGGGCCCTGATCTTTACCACGCTCGGTTATGTGGGTGGAGAAGTGATTGGTCCGTGGCTGCATAATGTTGACCAGCATCTGAAGCACTGGGCATGGGTTATCCTGATTGTCGTGGTGGTGATTGCGGTCCGGCTGTGGCTGAAGCATCGGGAAAAGACGCGGGATGAAGAGTAAGTGCAATGGCGCCCTCTCGCAGAAAGAGAGGGCGAAAAGTTTCTACCCGGCGGGCTTAAATTGCGGATTCGCCAGCATAAAACCGCCGTCGACAATAAATGATTGTCCGGTAGCATAGCTGGCGTCACCGTCACACAGCCACGCCACCAGGCTGGCAATCTCTTTGGTATGCCCCGGCCGCGCGAGCGGGATCGCGGGCATCGAACCGGCCTTCACTTCACTGTCGTCCATATCATTCATTGGCGTGGCAATGGCACCTGGCGCAACGGCATTCACCTGGATGTTATGCTCGACCAGCTCCAGCGCCATGGATTTGGTTAATCCGCCCAGGGCATGCTTGGCCGCCGTATACGCACTGGCATCCGGTAAAGGCGTGTGTTCATGCACCGAGGTAATGTTCACAATTCGCCCCCCCTCTCCCTGCTTCACCATCTGACGCGCAGCGATCTGTGAACAGAGAAACGCGCCATCCACGTCAACGGTAAAAATCCCCCGCCACTCCTCAAACGGCATGTCGAGAAACGGCGCTTTGGTCATCGCCCCGGCATTGTTGACCAGCACGTCCAGCCGACCAAAGCGCGTAATTAACGTTTCAATGGCCTGCGCCCCCTGCGGGAGAGTGCTTAAATCAAGTTGAACCGCCTCTGCACGCCGGCCCTTCGCCTCGACTTCGCGGCAGGTTTCCAGCGCACCTTTTTCGTCGGAATGCCAGGTGACGCCGATATCAAACCCTCGTTCAGCCAGCATCAGGGCCGTGGTTTTCCCAATCCCTGAATCCGATGCGGTAACAATCGCGACTTTGGTCATACTCACCTCCAGAAAAGCTGCAAAGAGGTAAGTATAGATAATCGCACTTTTTAGCCCTGATGATAGCCGCCGCCCAGCGCCGAGGTCAGCTGCAGCGTGGCGTCAACGTACTGGCCTTTGAGCATCACCCCGGTGAGCTGCTCCCTGAGGGCCGGTATTCTGGCCTCACTCACGCGGGAGCCGGCGATAATGCCGGCGCGAAAGCGGGCCTGAGCCAGTGCAACAACGCGGGCAGCCTCTTTTTCGACACGCTGCTGGTGCTGGTTTTTTGCGGTCAGTGTTTCGACTTCGCTGGCCGTGCGCGCCACCTGATTCACCGCATCCACCACCGCTTTGTTATAACGCGCGACGGAGAGATTGTTCTGCGCCTGGGCAATATCCAGTTCGGCGTTTAGCCTGCCGCTGTCGAAAATGGGCAGCGTCAGCCCGGCGGTGACGCCCATCTGCTGCGCAGAAGAGCGGAACAAATCGCTCAGGTGCAGGGCATCCTGCTGTAAGAAAGCCATCAGATTCACATCGGGATAGAAGGCTGCTCTGGCGGCCTCAACGTCACTCATGGAGGCCTCGATATACCAGCGAGCCTCCTGCAAATCCGGTCGACGTGCCAGCAGTTCATACCCCAGCGTGGCCGGGAGCGAGGCTTCTACTGTGGGTAAGGCGTGGCGTGTAAGCGTCACTGAGGAGGTGTTCGTCAGGGCGCTCAGACGCGCCTCAACGGCTTTCATTTTTCCGTTCACTTCTGCCAGCTGCTCGTCAGTTTTGCTGGCGTTGATGTCGGTCTCGACGCCCTCAACGGAAGAGGTGATCCCATGCTGATACAGTTCGCGGTCGGCTGCAATAATCGTGTCCTGCTGGTGTTTAATCTCCGTGAGGACATCCCCCACCGCGGCCTGGGTTTGCCACGCCCAGTAAAGACGTGCGACGCTGCTGGCAAGCAGTTGCCGGGTTTGCTCAAGCTCCGCTTTTTGCGCGTTTACCCGGCCAATTCGGGCTTCAACCCGTGCACGATTTTTCCCCCACAAATCGAGATCCCAGCCCGCGCTCAGACCAAAAGTACCGTTGGTGTACCACGGTCCGGTGGTTCCCGCCGCCGGATCGGTTATCGCAAAGGGCCCCATCAGCCCCTCGGCTGACATTTTTTGCCGTTCAGCATCCGCTGAGAAATCAATTTCCGGCCCCCCGGCGGCCAGGGTGGCTTTTGCCTGCGCTTCCGCCAGCGTGATGCGCTGACGGGCAATTTGCATATCCGGCGCATCGTTCAGCGCCTTCGCAATCAGCGAATTGAGTTCAGGATCGTTATACGTTTTCCACCATGCATCTTTCGGCCACGCGGTATGGCTCAGCGTAGTATTCACCGCAGCCGTTGTTGATTGCATATTTACAGGGGAAACCGAGGCATGTTCCGGCGCGCAGGCCACCAGAATAAAAACCAGGGGAATACTCAGAGATAAAGGTTTCATTACGCCATTCACGCGAAAAATAAAGGCGCAACTTACGCCAGACGTCGCTCTTTTTTTTAGTAACGCGTGGCAACCCGCAATTTGTCATACATTTTCATACTCAGAAAATTATTCATCACAAGAATGAATTAAATGAGTGAATTCATCTTCATTATAAATTCACTGCTACACTTACTTTCGACAAACAGACGCAGGAGAAACGAATGAAAATATTACTGTGGGTTATTTTAATTATATTTCTGATAGGGCTGCTGGTGGTAACCGGTGTATTCAAGATGATTTTCTGATTTCATTGCCCGGCTCAGCGCCGGGCAAATTCACATCATTATGCTTTCAGGGAAGCGCCTTTTGTGGCAATAACCTCTTTATACCAGTAGAAGCTTTTCTTACGACTGCGCGCTAACGTCCCTTTTCCACTGTCATCACGATCGACATAAATAAAGCCATAGCGTTTTGAGAGTTCTGCTTTAGACGCACTGACCAGATCGATCGGCCCCCAACTGGTGTAACCCATTACCTCCACACCATCTTCAATGGCTTCACGCACCTGTACCAAGTGGTCGTTAAGGTAGCTGATGCGGTAATCATCCTGCACTACGCCGTCAGCATCCGGCGTGTCTTTCGCGCCCAGACCGTTTTCCACGATAAATAGCGGCTTCTGATAGCGATCCCAGAGCACGTTCAGCAGGGTACGCAGGCCGACAGGGTCAATCTGCCAGCCCCACTCGGAACTAGCCAGATGCGGGTTAGGTACCATGCTAAGGATATTGCCCCGAGCCTGCTCATTAAGCGCCTCATCCGCGGTGACACATCCCGTCATGTAGTAACTGAACGAGATAAAATCGACGGTCGATTTCAGCGCCTCACGATCGGCATCGGTGATATCAATCTGGATATCGTTATCGCGGAAGAAGCGCTGCATATACCCCGGATAAACACCACGGCACTGCACATCGCCAAAGAATTGCCAGGCGCGGTTTTCCTGCAGTGTTTCCAGGACATCTTCCGGCTTGCAGGTCAGCGGATACATCAGACCGCCCAGCAACATGTTGCCAATCCGGGCGTCTGCAATGATCTCATGGCAGGCTTTCACTGCCAGCGCGCTAGCCACCAGTTGATGATGGATAGCCTGATACACCTCACCTTTGCTGCTGGTTTCCGGCAGGCCGACGCCGGTCATCGGTGCATGCAGAGACATATTGATCTCATTGAACGTCAGCCACAGCTTTACCTTCGTTTTGTAGCGCGTAAATACGGTACGGGCATAGCGCTCAAAGAACCCAATGGTCTGACGACTGGCCCAGCCTCCGTACTGCTTCACCAACCCCCACGGCATTTCGTAATGCGACAGTGTGACAAGCGGCGTGATGTTGTGCGCGGCCAGTTCGTCAAACAGTTTGTCGTAAAAAGCCAGCCCCGCTTCGTTAGGGTGCTGCTCGTCGCCGTTCGGGAAAATGCGTGTCCAGGCAATGGAAACGCGCAGGCAGCTAAAGCCCATCTCGGCGAACAGTTTGATGTCCTCGGGGTATCGATGATAGAAATCAATCGCGATATCCTTGATGCCGCTGTCGCCCTCGACGCGCTCAACCACCGGGCCAAAAACTCCCTGCGGCTGGACGTCAGAGGTGGACAACCCTTTACCGTCTTCCCGATAAGCGCCTTCTACCTGATTCGCGGCAACCGCACCGCCCCATAAAAAATCATCCGGGAAAGTCTTCATTCCATTCTCCTGTTATTGATGGTTTACGCTGAGTAACGGTGCTCCCGCATTCACGGAGGTTGCCGCCACGGTCACCACTTCGCGGTACTCGTCGCTATTACTGATAATAATCGGGGTCGCCAGGTCGTATCCGGCATCGATAATCGCCTGACGATCAAACTCCAGCAGCAGATCCCCCGGCTGTACCTTGTCCCCCACCTTCACATGTGCAGTAAATGGCTTGCCGTCGAGCTTCACGGTGTCGATACCTACGTGGATTAACACTTCAATACCGTTTTCACTGAGCAGGCCGATGGCGTGTTTGGTCTGGAAAAGCGAAGCTACAACGCCAGCAAAAGGGGAAACCACTTTGTTATCTGAAGGAATAATGGCAACCCCGCTGCCCAGCAGGCCGCTGGCAAAAGTGGTATCCGGCACGTGATCGAGCGCCAGAACGGTACCGGTCATCGGGGATAACACGTCATTTTCCCCGACCGACACTGCAGACTCAGGCATTGTGCGCCCCGGCATACCGGCCACCAGCGTCAGGCCACAGCTCAGTACCAGCGCAACCACCGTACCAATAACGCCGCCCCACAGCGTGGCATTCACCCCAGCCGGCGGGATCATTTGTGCGATGGTAAAGATATTCGCGAAGCCGAAGGAATAAACGTGGGTATCGCTGAAGCCGACAATCGCCCCGCCGATAGCACCAGCGACACAACCAAAGATAAACGGACGGCGCAGCGGCAGGTTTACGCCATACACGGCTGGCTCGGTGATGCCAAAGATCCCGGCCGTGACGGATGAGCCTGCCAGCATTTTCTGACGGGCATCGTGGGTACGCAGGAAAATGCCCAGCGCCGCACCCACCTGACCAAATACTGCTGGCAGCAACATGGGCAGCATCGAGTCATGCCCCAGTACCGCCAGGTTATTAATCATCAGCGGCACCAGCCCCCAGTGCAGGCCAAAAATTACGCATACCTGCCACAGTGCCCCCATTGCCGCCCCCGCCAGCCACGGTGCCAGCACATAAATCCCCTGATAGCTGTTCGCCAGTATCTGACTCAGCCAGGTCGCCAGCGGACCAATGACCAGGAACGTCAGTGGAACAGTAACGCCTAAACAGATCAGCGGAGCGAAGAAGTTTTTCATCGATGATGGCAGCCACCTGGTGCTCTGCTTTTCCAGCCAGCAGCTTACCCACGAAGCGAGAATAATCGGGATCACCGACGTGCTGTAGTTGAACCAGGTAACCGGAATACCAAGAAAGGCTTCCGATACCGCCCCCGGCTGTTGGCTCGCATTAAAGGCGGCGATCATCATCGGATGGGTAAGCGCCCCGCCGATCACCATGGTAATAAACGGGTTGCCGCCGAATTTTTTCCCGGCCGTATAGCCCAGCACCAGCGGGAAGAAGAAGAACAGCGCGTCGCTTGCGGCAAACCAGATTTTATAGGTGCCACTTTCAGTCGTGAGCCAGCCGCAAACTACGGCCAGCGCAAGCAGCCCTTTTAAAATACCGGAAGCAGCCAGGATGCCAATAAACGGCGTGAAGATCCCGGAAACAATGTCGATCAGACGGCCCAGCAGGTTGCCTTTTTCCGTCTTATCGTCCACCACAGGGGTATCATCTGTCAGCCCTGCTTCCTTACGTACCGCCAGCCACACATCATGCACATGGTTACCAATCACGACCTGAAACTGACCGCCGCTTTCGACTACCATGATCACCCCCGGGTTTTTCTTTAACCCTTCCGCATCCGCTTTTTGATTCTCTTTCAGTTTGAAGCGAAGCCGGGTGGCGCAGTGAACAAGGCTGACGATGTTCGCTTTCCCGCCAACGTGCCCGAGAATATCCTGTGCTAAAGCCTGGTATTCCATCTCGATTTCCTTACATCCGATGCCCGAAGGCACCTGTTGACTGAGTACAAAATAAAAAAACCCGAGAACGGTCTTTTTTCAAAGACCGCACCCGGGTTTTGCCTGCATTATGCAGTAACAATCCCATTGTTGAGGCTTAGCGCCCCTCTTTTCTTACTCGCTCAATATGAATCGCGAGGAACATAATTTCTTCGGTTGTCAGCTCACGCTGATAGCTCTTATTCAGATGCTGCGCGATTTTCTCTGCGCATTTCCAGGCTTTCGCGTAATTGTCCTTTACCGCCGTATGCAACGAAACATCATCATCTTCTACCACGGTGCGGGTAAGCATCCGCTGAGCAAAAAATTTCAGATGGGTGACAAAACGCTGATAACTGAGCGACTCTTCGTCATACTCAAGTTGTAGCTGATACTTCACCAGTTGCAGGATCTCCTGCATCACCCGCGTCACGTGCATCACTTCCGGCATTTCGCTATTCAGTTGCGCCGTCACCAGATGCAGCGCGATAAACCCAGCTTCATCCTCCTCGAGTTCAACATTCAGGCGTTTGGCGATAATGGCCCGCGCCTCCTGCCCTAATTCGAACTCCTTCGGATAGAGACGTTTAATATCCCACAGCAGCACATTTTTGATTGCCAGCCCTTTCTTTTGGCGTTCAATCGCAAAGTAGCAGTGGTCCGTTAAGGTGATATACAAACTGTCCTGCAGTTTCCCCAGCCGCTGCGCTGCCTGCCCAATAATGCAGTCACAGGTGGTCATCACCTCAAGCGGGATCTGGCTCAGCAGCTCTCCGAGTCGACGCATCAACTCATCGCTTTGTAATGCAAACACCTTTTCAATAAGCGCGGTATCCAGTTCATCACCGACGCGTTTCTGGAACCCCAGCCCACGCCCCATCACGACCTGTTCACATCCGCGATCATCCTGAACAACCACCACATTATTATTAAGAATTTTGGCGATTTTCATCGGAACCCCAGAAACAAAAAAACCTGACCTCCGGCAGATGCCAGAAAATCAGGTTTTGCCTGCCTAAGCAGTAACAATCCAGTTCTGGCACTCTATCAGTTTCATTCGTAGCCTCAATATGTCACGAGTAAGAAACGTGACGCAGATCGAACTTGAGACGGTGATCTCAGAAGGTCACCACCGTTTTCAGCTCGGTTACCCAGGCATCCTGCGTGCGGGAAACCCCACCAGGATGGTGCCAGTATTGAATGCCCGGCTGTAGCTCCAGCCATGACAGCGGACGAAAGCGATAGTAGAACTCACCGTTCAGCGAATGGTCCGGCACAGGATGGTACGCCGGATCGTTATAATCGGAAGCCCCGCTCAGGCTGTTCAGGTAACGTTGGTTGCGTGCGTACTGGCTGCTCATATCAATCCAGGTCAGACCGAAGCCAATCCAGTCTTGTGGACGCGCATCAAACAACCCACGGTATCGCAGTGAGGCAGCGTATACCTGGTGCATAGAGTTCGTGCGTTGATCGGCAAGACTCATGCTGAAAGAGGCGCTCAACCCACGATTCGGATCATTTTGATGTTGGGTCAGTTGCTGGTTTAGCCCGGCATACATAAACCAGGTGCGGTTGTGCTTATCAAATCCATCCGGGTCGCTCGCACCCGCCCCACCGGATTTACCCCTGTAAAGATCGGTTTGCGGCGCATTGGTAAACACTACGCCCAGATTGTACGCGCCCGGCAGACCGTTGATATGCGGACGCGCTTCGATTTCAACCGGGAGTAATATTCCTTTACTGCCCTTTGTTGACCAGCTCCAGGCATGACTACGGCTTGACGCGTCCGGGTTTTGCTCCATCACACCGCCTTTTATGGTCAGCGTGGGCGTTACTTTATACGCTAGCGTGGAGCCCCAGGTATGCACGTTCCAGTTGTTCCAGGTCAGTGAGTTGGCAGATTTCCCGCCGCACTGCGAGAGCAACTGGAAGTCACACGGAATGATTTGATCAAAGGTTTGCACTTTGTTCATCATCCCGATGCGCCAGGTCAGACGCCGATCGTCAAAACTGCGGGCAAAGGTGAGCCAGCCCAGGCGGGTAATGGACTGCCCTCCCCAGCTTTCCTGGGTCAGGTCGTTGAAGTTAACGCGCGGATCCTGAACACGCCTGGTGGTAAGATCGTCATTGTGATTACGGTTGACGATATTTCCTTCGATCCGCGCATCCGGCACGCCTGTCCAGCGCTCCAGATCCTGATTAAAGGTCAGCGCAAACTGATCAATATACGCCACGTGAGAATCATGGTTATAGCCGCCACCTCCGTTCCAGGCGATTTCGTTCAGATAGCCCAGATTATAAGTAAACCCGTTATCGTTAATGATCTTGCGGATGCCGCCCATATCGCCCAGGAGAGGGTCCGGTGGCGCTTCAAAACCTAACACCGTTCCATTCCATTCCTGTGCCCCTGATAAAGGGGGGAATGTTATTAAGGCGAGCGCGCACAGTGTAGTGTGTATATTTTTATATGCCATCATAACAACCTGTGAGTGAGTATTGAGTGCGTAAGCCGTCGCAGGAAAATTCTCTTTTCCTGTCGCGATTTAATTATTTATTTCAGTGAAAGACGTCAGTAAAAATTGTTAAGCCAAATTTCTCTCCTGCGTAAATGACAGGCAAAAAAAAAACCTAAGCGCTCCACAGCGATACGTGCTGTGAAACGCTTAGGTTTTGCCTGTTAACCAGTAACAATCCTGCGTTGAATACAGTGGCACCTTAACATCGTGGCGTCACATTGAAAACCTGCTTTGTTTTATATTTTAAAAAAGTGTGAGCAAATTAACGATTATTATTTGGACTGAATCACCCGTGCAATATCAGCGGAAGTCTGCAGCGTGCGGATCTCCTGAAATAACCCCAGTGCTTCACTGTACTCTTTGCGTAAATAACTGAGCCACTGCTTAATTCGCGCGACGTGATATAACCCGGTATCACCCTGTTTTTCGAGGCGACTGTATTTTTTCAGCAGCGTGACCACATCAGCCCACGGCATACGTGGTTCGTTATATTTAATCACCCGGCTGAGGTTTGGTACGTTAAGCGCGCCGCGGCCAATCATCACCGCATCGCAGCCAGTCTCTTTCAGGCACGCCTGCGCGCTTTCGTAATCCCAGATTTCCCCGTTGGCAATAACGGGAATGGTGAGTCTTTTGCGGATCTCGCCAATCGCCTGCCAGTTAATACGTTCGGCTTTGTAGCCATCTTCTTTGGTGCGGCCATGCACCACCAGCTCAGTGGCCCCGGCCTGCTGCACGGCATCGGCAATCTCAAATTGCCGCGCGTCGCTGTCCCATCCCAGACGCACCTTTACCGTCACCGGCAGATGCGACGGTACAGCCTCACGCATGGCTTTTGCACCACGGTAAATCAGCTCCGGATCTTTCAGCAAGGTGGCGCCGCCGCCGCTGCCATTCACCAGTTTTGATGGGCAACCGCAGTTGAGGTCAACCCCAAAGGAACCAAGCTCTACGGCACGGGCCGCGTTCTCCGCCAGCCATTCGGGA
Source organism: Enterobacter sp. BNK-18 (assembly GCF_047456135.1). Classification (NCBI taxonomy): domain Bacteria; kingdom Pseudomonadati; phylum Pseudomonadota; class Gammaproteobacteria; order Enterobacterales; family Enterobacteriaceae; genus Enterobacter; species Enterobacter sp. BNK-18. The sequence goes on from NZ_CP179899.1 coordinate 2,298,273, forward strand.
TACTGACCCAGTAGCTGAATGCGCACCAGCGTGCCGGAAGAGGTGCGGCTCTGATGATGCAGTTCCGGGCAAAGGCGATAGAATGATTTTACTGGCAACAACATATCGACCACGCGCAAAAACTCCGTCACGCAGAGATCGTAGTCGTTCACCTCGGTCAGAAGCTCGCGCACGAGAGAGTCGAGCACGCCTTCCATTGGGGCCAGTAAAACACGCATAGCAGTACCTGTGAAAAAAGACGCGCTATAGTAGCCGCTCTCCCGGCATGAGGAAAGCCCGGCGGTTAACCCGGTGAGGTTATACCAGACGTTCCATTTCGGAATGTCTGGTATGCTCAAAATTCATGATGTGATCCGTGGCACATTTTTAGGTTTAATTGTATGATGAATGAGTTTCATCAAGGACTTTCACCATGAGAAAATCATTGAACATTATCTGGCAATATCTTCGCGCATTCGTCCTGATTTACGCCTGCCTGTATGCCGGAATCTTTATCGCATCCCTGCTTCCCATCACCATTCCTGGCAGCATCATCGGAATGTTGATCCTCTTTGTTTTGCTGGCGTTGCAAATTTTGCCTGCCAGATGGGTTAACCCTGGCTGCTTTGTCCTTATTCGCTATATGGCGCTGCTGTTCGTGCCTATCGGCGTCGGGGTTATGCAGTATTTTGATTTGCTCCAGGCGCAGTTCGGACCCATTGTGGTGTCCTGCGCGGTCAGTACGTTGGTGGTTTTCCTGGTAGTAAGCTGGAGTTCGCATCTGGTGCATGGCGAACGTAAAGTGGTTGGGCAGAAAGGAACAAAACAATGATGGCCAATATCTGGTGGTCGCTGCCGTTAACGCTGGCAGTGTTCTTCGCCGCACGCAAACTCGCCGCACGTTTCAAAATGCCGTTACTTAATCCGCTGCTGGTGGCGATGGTGGTGATTATCCCGTTCCTGCTTCTCACCGGCATTCCTTATGAACGCTACTTTGCCGGCAGCAAAATTTTGAACGACCTTCTGCAGCCCGCCGTGGTGGCGCTCGCCTTTCCTTTATATGAGCAATTGCACCAGATCCGCGCCCGCTGGAAATCCATCATTACCATCTGTTTTGTCGGGAGCCTGGTGGCGATGATCACCGGCACCTCGGTGGCGCTGTTGATGGGCGCGTCTCCGCAAATTGCGGCCTCTATTCTGCCTAAGTCGGTCACCACGCCTATCGCGATGGCCGTGGGCGGCAGCCTGGGGGGGATTCCGGCCATCAGCGCCATGTGTGTGATATTCGTGGGGATCCTCGGCGCGGTCTTTGGACATACCCTGCTGAATGCGATGCGTATCCATACCAAAGCGGCACGAGGTCTGGCGATGGGTACCGCGTCGCACGCCCTGGGCACCGCGCGCTGCGCTGAACTGGATTATCAGGAAGGGGCGTTTAGCTCACTCGCACTGGTGATCTGCGGGATTATCACCTCCCTGCTCGCACCGTTTATTTTCCCGCTGATTGTGGCGGTCATGGGTTAAAATTTGCGATGCGTCGCGCAAATTTCATTTTGTTTTCATAAGTTGCATACATAATGAGAAGTGGATCACATATAAAGCCCCAGCGGCTCCGTAAACTACCGATCCATTAACCTTTATGAGGCAAACGCCATGCATCCACGTTTTCAAGCTGCTTTCGCCCAGCTTGCAGAGAATGTGCAATCAGCTCTGGCCCCGATTCTGGCGGATGAGCATTTCCCGGCCCTGCTGACGGCTGAACACGTCACGGCACTGAAAGAAGCCACAGGGCTGGACGACGACGCGCTGGCCTTCGCGCTGCTGCCGCTGGCGGCAGCCTGCGCCCGCGCCGATCTCTCTCATTTCAACGTCGGTGCGATTGCACGCGGCGTAAGCGGAACCTGGTACTTCGGTGGCAACATGGAGTTCCTGGGCGCGACCATGCAGCAGACCGTTCACGCGGAACAAAGCGCCATCAGCCACGCCTGGCTGCGCGGTGAACAAGCGCTGAGCGCCATTACCGTTAACTACACCCCTTGCGGCCACTGCCGCCAGTTCATGAACGAGCTGAACAGCGGGCTGGAGTTACGCATCAATCTGCCAGGCCGTGCGCCGCATACCCTTGGGGATTACCTGCCTGACGCGTTTGGTCCGAAAGATCTCGACATCAAAACGCTGCTGATGGATGAACAGGATCACGGTTTTGCTCTTTCCGGTGATGCGCTGAGCGAAGCCGCGATTCGTGCGGCGAACAAGAGCCACACGCCATACAGTCACTCCCCAAGCGGTGTGGCGCTGCAGTGTCGTGATGGTCGCATCTTCACCGGCAGCTATGCCGAAAACGCCGCCTTTAACCCGACGCTGCCACCGCTTCAGGGCGCCCTGAATTTGCTGAGCCTCAATGGCTATGACTACCCGGACATTCAGCGCGCTATTCTGGCAGAGAAAGCCGACGCGCCGTTGATCCAGTGGGATGCCACCGGCGCAACGCTGAAAGCGCTCGGCTGCTCAACTATTGACCGTGTTTTGCTTGCGTAATGCTTCCGGCGGGCAGAAATGCCCGCCGCTTTGCTGAAAAACCCCTCAGTTGATTCGCTGTTTCTTGCGCTAACCAGGCGGGTAAAGTAGCCTGAGTTAAATTTCACCTTCGGTACGAGCCATCTGCATGTTAAAGCGCGCTTTTTACAGCCTGTCTGTCCTGGTCGGCATACTGCTGTTGATCGTGCTGGGTCTTGATCGCTGGATGAGCTGGAAAACGGCTCCGTATATCTTTGACGACCTGCAGGACCTGCCCTATCGTCAGGTCGGCGTTGTGCTGGGTACCGCCAAGTATTACCGCACCGGGGTGATTAATCAGTATTACCGTTACCGCATTCAGGGCGCGCTGAACGCGTATAACAGCGGCAAAGTGAATTACCTGCTGCTGAGCGGCGATAATGCGCTGCAAAGCTATAACGAACCGGTCACCATGCGCAAAGACCTGATTGCCGCTGGCGTCGATCCGGCCGATATTGTGCTCGACTACGCCGGGTTCCGTACTCTGGATTCCATCGTGCGTACGCGCAAGGTGTTCGACACCAACGATTTCATCATCATTACCCAACGCTTCCACTGCGAACGGGCGCTGTTTATCGCACTGCATATGGGTATTCAGGCGCAGTGCTACGCCGTGCCGTCGCCTAAAGATATGCTGAGCGTCCGCGTACGTGAGTTTGGCGCGCGTTTTGGCGCTCTGGCCGATCTGTACATCTTCAAACGTGAACCGCGCTTTTTAGGCCCGCTGGTACCCATTCCGGCGATGCATGAAGTGCCGGAAGATGCGCAGGGCTACCCGGCCGTCACGCCAGAACAACTGCTTGATATGCAGAAAAAAGAGAAAAAATAGCCTCGCCTTTATACTTTCTTTATACCGGGCATAACGCTTTTTATCCCGCCTTTACGCCGCCCCTTTTAAGCTGAGTTCACTGCCGCTACGGCTTCATTGAAGAATGACTATGAACTCAATAATGAATGCGTTTTTCCTGAAAAATATCCGCCCTTATTTTAACTTCCCGGGTTTATCACTCCCGACGGCACTCAATGCTGGCCTCTGGCTTGATGACAAACTTGATGCCATGCAGCACAACGTCTCGCTGGAAGTGGCGGATTACCTGGAACGTTACCCGCAGACGAAACATATTGACGTTTACCTGAACGATATCAATGGCATTATGCGCGGCAAGCGGCTCTCGGTGGAAAACATGCTGAATCTGGAAAAAGGCTGTTACTTCCCCCTCTCCGTCTACTCCATGGACCATAAAGGCAAAATAGCCGCCCCGCTTGATGATGAGCCCGACCGGCTCTGCGTTCCCGTCGGCGGTTCCCTGCGCCCCTGTTCGCAAGACCCTCAGCATAACGCGCAGATCCTGCTGACCATGAAAGAGAGCGACGGCAAACCGTGCCCGCTTGAGCCAAGGGTGATATTGCAAAACGTTCTGGCTCGTTTCCATCAGCACGGGCTCTTCCCGGTGATTGCCCCGGAAATTGAGTTTTATCTGACCGGACGCGGCACGCAGGATCCACAAAATCAGGGCTGCTTTCATATGGATACCTCAACGGCACACGCGGCGCTGTTTGACGAGCTGGAGCAGCTGGCGCACCTGCAGCGTATCCCCCTGACCGGGATCGTGGCCGAGGCCGAATCCGGCCAGTTCGAGTTAAACCTGAAGCATAGCCATCGCGTCGTTGAAGTCTGCGATAACGTGCTGGCCCTGCGACGCCTGACCCGCTACGTTGCGGAGAAACAGGGTCTGCAGGCCAACTTTATGGCCAAACCGTTCAGCCAGCAGTCCGGCAGCGGTTTGCACTTCCATTTCAGCCTGAACGATATTCATGGCGAAAACGTATTCGCGTCACCGGTAGAAGCGCTGAACAGCATGATGCGCCTCTGCATCGCTGGCCAGCTGGCGCTGATGCCCGCCTCCATCGCCATTCTCGCCCCTGGCGTTAACGCATTCCGCCGCCTGCGTAAAAACCTCACGGAACCGCTATTTAACTCCTGGGGCTATAACACCCGCTCCGCCGCGCTGCGTATTCCCTGCTCTGATGACCATAACCGGCGTATTGAGTACCGGCTGGCCGGGGCTGATGCCAATCCGTATCTGGTGGCGGCAACGCTTCTGAGCGGAATGCTGTACGGGCTGGAAAATTTTGACGAGCAGGATTTACCTGAACCTCAGCAGGACGGGCCGGATCTGCCGCTGTTTCAGCAGGAGGCGATCGAGACATTTGCACGCTGTCAGTATCTTACCGACAGCCTGGGAGAGGCTTTTTCTCAACAGTGGGTTGCCTGCAAACTCTCCGAGCTCGACTGGTTCGAGAGCATCGTCACCCGGGAGGAGTCGAGTCTGGCATGAAGCACAAAAAAGCCCGCTCGATGAGCGGGCCAGGTAATGCCAGAGGCGATTATTTTTTACGCGCGTATTTGAGTGAATCCAGGGCGACCGCAAAGATGATGATGCCGCCTTTGATGATGTACTGCCAGTACGGGTTCACGCCGATGTAGGTCAGACCGTAGTTGATTACGGTAAAGATGATGACACCGGTTACCACGCCGAACACGGTACCCACGCCGCCGCTAAAGGAGACGCCGCCGACCACACAGGCTGCGATCGCATCCAGTTCGTACATGAAGCCCAGGTTGTTCGTTGCAGAGCCGATACGGCCCGCTTCCAGCATCCCACCAAAGGCGTAGAACACACCTGACAGGGCGTAGATCATCAGCAGGTTCAGGGCAACGTTGACGCCGGACACTTTCGCCGCTTCCGGGTTACCGCCGATAGCGAAGATGTTTTTACCGAAGCGGGTTTTGTTCCACAGGATCCAGACAAAAGCGACGGCAATCAGGGCGTAGAAGGTAATGTACGACAGGCGGAAACTGCCCAGCGCGATAAACCCTTGCGTAAAGGTCGAGAACCCGCTGTCGAAGCCAGAGATTGGCGACGCCCCCACGAAGTCGTAGTACAGGGAGTTGATACCGTAAACGATGATCATCGTACCTAAGGTAGTGATAAATGGCGTCACGTTAAGGTAAGCGATAATGATGCCGTTAATCAGACCAATCACTGCGCCGATCGCACAGACAATCAGGATCACCACGAAAATGGGCATGGTCGCCATTTCCGGGAACACCTTGTTGGCGTTTTCCATCGACTGCAGCAGCGTTGCCGCGATAACCGCCGCGAGGCCAACCTGACGTCCCGCTGACAGGTCAGTCCCCTGCGTCACGATAAGTCCCGCCACGCCCAGCGCGATAATAATGCGCACGGAGGACTGGGTCAGGATGTTACTGAGGTTCAACAGGCTTAAGAACGTAGGGTCCTGGAAAATGATGATAGCCAGCAGTACTAAAAGAACAACGTAAATACCGCCTTCTTTCAGGTAAGTGAGAAAACTTTTTTTATTTAACGCACTCATGAGGAGCCCCTGATCTTAAAGGTGCAAAGACGCAAGACGCAAAATTTCGTTTTGCGTTGTCGTTTTGGTGTCAACAATACCGGCAACGAGACCATTGCTCATAACCAGAATACGATCTGTGATCCCTAACAATTCCGGCATTTCGGAAGAAATAATAATGATCCCTTTATTCTTTTTCGCCAGCTCGGCAATCAGCTGATAAATCTCAAACTTCGCGCCGACGTCAATACCGCGGGTCGGTTCATCCAGCATCAGGATTTCTGGCTGGGTTAATAACCAACGACCAATAATGACCTTCTGCTGGTTACCGCCTGACAGCGAACCAATTTGCGTGCGGTGACCTGGCGTTTTGACGCGCATGGAGTCAATCACCCACTGGGTATCGCTCTTCATGCGGGAGTTATCCAGCAGCCCGACTTTGTTTTTATAGTTGCGAATATTGGAAATTAACGAGTTAAAGTTAATATCCAGATACGCATAAATACCGGTCGAACGACGCTCTTCCGTGACCAGCGCAAAACCATTATTAATGGCTTCGTTGGCGCTGTGGTTATTGATTTTCTTACCGTGCAGCGTGATGCTGCCCGCGGCTTTCTCACGAATACCGAACAGGGTTTCGACAATATCAGTACGTTTTGCCCCGACCAGACCTGCGATACCGAGAATTTCGCCTTTATGCAGGTCAAAAGAGACGTCGCGAATAGACGGCTGACGCAGCGAGGTGAGATTGCGAACCTCAAGGATCACTTCACCCGGCTTGTTCTCTTTGTCCGGGAAGCGCTGGTTCAGAGAGCGCCCCACCATCATGGCGATGATCTTGTCCATATCCAGCCCTTCGAGAGGCTGGGTGGCAATCCACTGGCCGTCGCGCAGGATGGTAATCTCATCACACAGCTGGAAGATCTCTTCCATTTTGTGAGAGATATAAACAATGCCGCAGCCGCGGTCTTTGAGCTTACGAATAATGGTAAAAAGGTGGTTAACCTCTTTTTCCGTTAATGACGATGTCGGTTCGTCCATGATGACGATTTTCGCATCATAGGAGAACGCTTTGGCAATTTCGATCATCTGCATTTGGGATACGGATAACGTTCCCACGCGGGCGCGCGGATCGATATCAATATCCAGTTCATCGAAAATCGCTTTGGTGTCGCGATACATTTTATCCTGATCGACAAAGACACCTTTGGTCGGATAACGGCCCAGCCACATGTTATCCATAACAGAACGCTGCAGCACCAGGTTTAATTCCTGGTGAACCATTGAGATACCGTTTTCCAGTGCTTCTTTTGCTGAATGGAAATCGATCTCTTTCCCCTGAAAAAGAATGCTGCCAGAATCTTTTTGATAGATCCCAAAAAGACATTTTAATAATGTTGATTTACCTGCGCCGTTCTCCCCCATTAATGCATGAATAGAGTGAGGACGAACTTTTAAATTAACATTATCGAGTGCCTTAACCCCGGGAAATGACTTGTTGATAGCGCTCATTTCCAACAAGTATTCACCAGATGACTGAGTATTTGTGCTGACCATAATTATACCTTGTTGGCCTCGCATATCGCGTTATAAAAGGGCGCAACAAGTTGCGCCCAGTGAAGACAATTCAAATAACTTATTTACCGATAAACTCAGCCAGGTTGGACTGGTCTACGCCGACGTAAGGTACGCGAACGATTTTGTTTTCAATTTTCCAGGTCGTACCGTCTGCCGCACCTTTGCCATCGGCCAGGTTTTTCGCCAGATCGAAGGTTGCTTTCGCCTGGTTGTTGGCATCGTTCAGCACGGTACCGGCCATTGCACCGGATTTCACCAGGGCCAGAGCTTCTGGCAGTGCATCCACACCGAACACAGGAATGGCTGATTTGTTGTGCGCTTTCAGCGCTTCTACCGCACCCATAGCCATCGCATCGTTGTTGGCAATTACCACTTCGATTTTGTTAGCGTTCGGGCCGGACAGCCACGCGTCCATCTTATCTTTCGCCTGAGCGGTATCCCACATCGCGGTATCTAATGCCAGCTGCTGGGTTTTCAGGCCCTTATCATTCAGCTCTTTGATAACGTAAGTGGTACGGGCTTCAGCATCCGGATGGCCTGGTTCGCCTTTCAGCAGCACGAACTGGATCTGGCCGTCTTTGTTCAGGTCCCAGTTCGGGTTCGCCGCCCAGTGTTTAGCGATCAGATCGCCCTGAATAATGCCGGACTCTTTGGAGTCAGTACCGACGTAAAACGCTTTGTCATAGCTGTCCAGCGCTTTACGGGAAGGTTCTTTGTTGAAGAAGACAATCGGCACATTCTGGCCGCGCGCTTTTTCAATGACCGTGCCTGCCGCAGCGGGGTCAACCAGGTTGATGGCCAGTGCCTTCACGCCTTTTGCCAGCAGAACGTCGATCTGGTCGTTCTGTTTGGACTGGTCGTTCTGGGAGTCATTCATCAGCAGCTGAACATCTGGCGCTGCTTTAGCATCTTTCTCGATAGCTTTACGGACAACAGACATGAAGTTGTCGTCGTATTTATAGATGGTCACACCAATACGGGTATCCGCAGCGTGCGCTGCTGCACCAAAAAGCATGCTTGCCATTACAGCAGACAGGGTCAACACCTTCTTATTCATGGTATCTCCGGTTTTTTTTATGCAGGGTAGTTCTTGTGAATAACGATCGGCAGGCAGGTGTTAATGAAACGTTACTGACAGCCGAAGTTCACTTATAAAATTTCTATCTTCCGTGTTCGGTAACGCTCCAGAAATGCGTTTTATTCGTTGTTTGCGGCACATTGGCTATGGTGAAAGTGATTAATCACTGTTACATAGCGTTTCAGCCCCTAAAACGCTGACATCATAGTCAGCGCCTTGTTAAGATACTGTGAATTTACTCACAGATTGAAAACGGTTACATCAGCTGATGTAATCAGTTAGTGATCGGAACCACAATTTGCCGGGCAGCGACAGAATGTCGACGCACTAAAGTCGGCATGAAACAGTGTGTTGCGCCCGGATCCAGCAGCCCTGCCGCCCCCTGTAACGCCAGCTCAGTGGCCAGTTTGGCCATAGAGGCAATGGGGTAACGCACGGTGGTCAGTTGCGGGTCGGTGTAACGGGCAATGGGAATATCATCAAAACCAATCAACGATAAATGCTGTGGCACCGCAATGCCGTTATCCTTCAGCGCAGTCAGCGCCCCGGCCGCCATGTTATCGTTATAGGCAAACACGGCAGACAGCTGCAGATTACGGCCCAGCAACTCCACCATCGCCGCCTCCCCGCCCTGCATATCCGGCGTTCCGGTTCCGACCCAGCTTTCAGACGGCGTAATACCCTGTTCTTTAAGGGCGTTTTGCCAGCCTTCGCGCCGCAGCTCATCATCTTCAATATGATGGCTGGAGGCCAAAAAACCGATCCGCTGATGCCCGTTGTTGATGAGCATTTTGGTGGCCATCATCGCCCCGCTGACGTTATCCAGCCCGACGCAGCGGTGGGCATACCCTGGCACAATACGGTTAATCAGCACCATGCCCGGGATTTGCTCCATAAACCCGGAAATCTCGTCATCGCTTAAGGCTTTTGAGTGCACAATCAGTGCGTTACAACGCTGGCGGATCAGCACTTCAATCGCATGACGCTCTTTTTCAGCCTCGTGATAGCTGTTGCCAATCAGCACGTATTTCTGATGCTGCTGAGCGACAACGTCTACCGCTTTAACCAGCGCACCGAAAAAGGCATCAGAGACATCCATCACCACCACGCCAATGGTATCGCTGACCTGCGTGGCAAGCGCCTGCGCATTGGCATTAGGGCGATAACCCAGCTGGGTCACGGCTTTCATTACGGTTTCGCGGGTGTCAGGGCTGACCAGCGCGCTGTTGTTCAGCACGCGTGAGACGGTAGCCACAGAAACACCCGCCTGACGGGCGACGTCACGAATGGTGATCATATTCACCATCCTTCAAAGGATTGCAGCAACTCACAGACACCCCCTGTGTTTAGCAAGGTGGCTATTTTGGCAGCGAGAGAAAGGGGACTACGTGAAGAAGCTCACACAGATGAAAACGTTTACATCCGTTTTGTTAATGATTGTGATCCAGATCGTTATCTGGATGTATTTCTCAATGATACCCCTGAAGCATGTGCGGTTAACTGACGCCACACCCACTCCAGCGGCCCCTGGCGGAAATAACGTAGCCAGAGAACAGAAAACGCCAGGTTAACCATCCAGACCGGGATAACAAACGCCAGCAGCGAAAGCCGGTCGAATTTCATAAACAGGCCAAACCGATAGAAAATCGTGGTGCATATCAGCGTCTGCAGAATGTAATTGCTGAGGGCCATACGGCCTACGCAGGCAATGGCACTGACAATCCATGCGCGACACATTTGTGGCCAGAAGCCGTAAATGAGTGCCGCATAGCCAATCGTCTGAAAGGGCGCGCTCAGCTCGCGCGGGACCTGAAGCAGAAACGCACACCAACGGTAGTTCCAGTGAAGATGCCATTGCAAGATCACTGCCGGCAGATTAATCAGCACGCCGAGAAGAATTAACCCGGCTCCCGTCAGGCGATAGTGGCGAAGGGAAAACTCCCCTTTCAGCCAGCCGGTACGCATCAGTGATGCCCCCATCAGCATCATCCCTGCCAGCTGCCAGCCATACTGCGCCCCCAGCGCCAGCAGGTTATCGCCAAGCATATCCGCACGGTTGCTTATCGCTTCCGTGCCTCCTTTCAGCTTCCAGTACTGCTCGTACTGAAGGTTGGCGGCATCGGGGATCCATGAACGGTTTGCCGCATCACCGGAGATTATCCCCAGCAGTAACAGCACACCAAGGCCCATGACGTAAAGCATCACGCCCGTGTTAAACAGGCTTTTTACGCTGTGCGCATCGCGAATGAGCCGCCAGCAAATCAGCCCGACTAAGCCATAGGCGAGAAGAATGTCGCCATCCCAGAAGAACAGCCCGTGAATAAAGCCGAGGATCACCAGCAATGTCAGACGCGACTGGATCCAGCGCGTACCGCGCCTGAGCAGTAGCTGCAGGCCCGCGCCAAACAGCAGGGCAAACAGGGTGAGGAATTTGACCTGGGCAAAGAGATCGAGGATGGCCCACGTCCAGGCATCGCTGCGGGTAATGTCGCCATACCACGCAGGATTGAGATACGCCGCCTTCGGCAAGCCGAAGGCGCTGATGTTAAGCAGCAGGATACCGAGAATAGCGACGCCTCGAACAAAATCGAGCGTGACGTTTCGCTCCATGTAGCCTGCCCTGTCAGATTAGTTGTGGTGACGCACGGCGCGCAGAAACTCCTGGCGGGTGTTCTGGCTGGATTTAAACAGACCGCCCAGCGACGTCGTGGTGGTCGCACTGGTGGCATCACGCACGCCGCGCGCTTTCACACAGTAGTGAACGGCGTCGATAGATACTGCCACGTTATTGGTGCCCAGCAGCGTTTGCAGCGCGGTCAGGATCTGCTGCGTCAGACGCTCCTGCACCTGTGGACGCTGAGCAAAGAACTGCACGATGCGGTTGATCTTCGACAGACCAATCACCGTATCTTTAGGAATATAAGCCACGGTCGCTTTACCGTCGATGGTCACGAAGTGGTGTTCGCAGGTACTGGTTAACGTGATATCACGTACCGTTACCATCTCATCCACCTTCATCTTGTTTTCAATGACGGTGATTTTCGGGAAATTGGCGTAATCCAGGCCGGAGAAAATTTCGTCAACGTACATTTTTGCGATACGGTGCGGCGTCTCCATCAGACTGTCGTCGCTCAGATCGAGATTCAGCAGTTGCATGATCTCGGTCATATGCCCAGCAATCAGATGCTTACGGGTTTCATTGTCCAGTTCCTGAACGGGTGGACGCAGTGGCGTTTCAAGACCACGCGCAACCAGAGCTTCGTGAACCAGGGCTGCTTCTTTACTGAGTGATGGCATTCTTTTCTCCTGCAGGTGTGGCGTCTTTTGCCCTCGTTGTGGCAAAAGTGTGCGCTCATTGTGCGTGAGGCGGCGCACATAATCCAGTATTCACGACGATAATTATTGCAATTGCTGTTGCCTTTCGGCCTGACGATCCCAGACCAGTGCGCCGCCGATGAACAGCGCGACGCCCGCCAGCCCCAGCGCAGGCTCCAGTCGGTGCGTGAGCCACGTCGACAACGCCGACGTTACCGGGCCAATCAACTGACCGATGGCATAACCGGTAGTAAGCAGTCCCGCCATGTAGCGCGTGTGATCTGGTGCCAGTTCGCGCCCATAAAGTAAAGAGAGCTGAACGGCACACAAGAACCCGCCCCCAACGAGCAAGCCGCCGGTCAGTAACCCGCCAATCCCCGGCAGCAGCCAGGCTGCCAGTACGCCGGCCCCCTGCAACCACAATACGATAGCCAGCCTGCGGTTTGAGGTTGAGGTGTGGCGTAAAACGATGCTGAGCGCAATGCCCGCCACGGCGGCAATACCGAATATCGGCCAGACAAACTGGGCAAACAGACTGCCGGGAAAACGCACGGCCGCCATTTGCGATAAAAAGGTCGCCGGAAGGATATAGCCAAACCCGGCCAGGCTGTAGCTCCAGACCAGGCGCTTTAAATTCTTCGTCAGGACGAGCGGTTCCGGTGCGCTGCCCGGCCGGTGAAGTTGACCCGCCCGCGGCAGATACCGGGCCACCAGCGCGATAAGCACCAGCGCCAGCACGCCGTAGATTTGCCATGCTGCACCGGCGGAGAGCGCCTTAGCCTGGATATAGACGGCGAGCAGCCCGCTGAGCGCAATACCTGCACCCGGCCCGGCAAATACCGCGGCGCTGAGACCCGGTTTCCCCAGTTGTCCCAGCCGCTCGTTGGTCCAGGCGGCAATCAGCACCATCGACCAGCCGCTCATGCAGCCAATCACAAAGCGCAGCAGGCCATGTACCACGGCGTTATCGGCCGCAGCGGAAAGCAGCGTCAGCGCAACCGCACCAAAAATACCCAACCAGAGGCGTGTTTCAACGAAGCGGTGCGCACGCATTGCATCCCATGCTCCCACCAGATAGCCCAGATAGTTCATCGCCGCCACCAGGCCCGCGCTGGTGAGCGTGAGTTGCCCGGCAGCAATCATTAGCGGCACCTGAGGGGTAAAAGCAAAGCGCCCTATCCCCATCGCTACCACCAGAACCACAAACCCACTGAGCGCGATACGCAGCGCCATGACCGCTCCAATTGTTAAAGAAAAGTTAATTTATGATGCCGCATCTTACCGTCCTGCGAAAGTGAAAGTTACTCACAGGTAAATGAAAACTCTGTATTATGGGCCGAATGAATAGCAATTCGTATTAAGGAGCCCTGCATGGAACTGCTCGAAGAGCATCGTTGTTTTGAAGGTCGACAGCAGCGCTGGCGACACGACTCCAGCGTACTGAACTGTGCCATGACGTTCAGCATTTTTTTGCCGCCAACTGAAACGGGCGTAAAGCCACCCGTGCTGTTCTGGCTGTCCGGTTTAACCTGTACCGACGAAAACTTCACCACCAAAGCGGGCGCGCAGCGTATTGCGGCTGAACTGGGGATTGCGCTGGTCATGCCTGACACCAGCCCGCGTGGCGATGATGTCGCCGATGATGCCGGGTACGATCTGGGCAAAGGCGCCGGATTCTACCTGAACGCGACAGAGCAGCCCTGGGCACGTCATTACCGCATGTATGATTACATTCGTGACGAACTGCCTGCGCTGGTTCAGGCCGAATTTGAGGTAAGCGACCGCTGCGCCATTAGCGGACACTCCATGGGTGGACACGGCGCGTTGATAATGGCGCTGAAAAATCCGGGAAAATACACCAGCGTGTCGGCATTTGCCCCGATTGTGAACCCCACCCAGGTGCCATGGGGTCAGAAAGCCTTCACCCATTATCTGGGCAGTGACACGGATAAATGGCAGGCGTGGGACAGCTGTGCGCTGATGCTGGCCAGCAACACGGGGGACGCCATCCCGACGCTGATCGATCAGGGCGATGCGGATCAGTTCCTCGCCGGTCAGCTACAACCTGCGGTGCTGGCCGAAGCGGCACGCCAGAAGGACTGGCCGCTGACGCTGCGTATCCAGCCAGGGTATGACCACAGCTATTACTTTATGGCGTCATTTATTGAAGATCATCTCCGCTTCCATGCGGCGCATCTGTTTAAGTAAGTTCCTCCCTCCTTGCCCGGTGGCGCTCCGTCTGCCGGGCCTCAAAACCCTATCCCTTTGAATAAAAGCCAGTTTCACTAATCAGTGCCAAAACACAAATGATTTCGATTATCATTTGTGTTTACAATTTCACATTCTTTTGTACAATTCCAGGCTCTTCTCCATCACAAAGAGTTCTTACAAGACAAATACATACAGTTCTCAGGGTTACCCGATGGAGTGTTTTTCTTTTTGATATGGAATGTTCAAATGACAATACCACGCGTTACGTTACTGGCTGTTGCCATCAGCGCCGCCATGCTCTCCCCTCTTGCTCACGCAGCCGACCCGGATACCGTGGTGGTGACCGCCACGGGTTTTGAGCAAAAAATCCAGAATGCCCCGGCTTCTATCTCCGTCATTTCAAAGCAGCAGATTGAAGACAAGGCTTACCGCGATGTGACCGATGCGCTAAAAGATGTCCCGGGCGTCGTCGTCACGGGCGGCGGAAGCAGCAGCGATATCAGCATTCGCGGCATGGCGTCCCAGTACACCTTGTTCCTGGTCAATGGCAAGCGCGTCAGCACACGCAGCACGCGCCCGAACAGCGATAACTCGGGCATTGAGCAAGGCTGGCTACCGCCGCTGGAGTCTATCGAGCGCATCGAAGTGATCCGCGGGCCCATGTCATCGCTCTATGGCTCAGATGCAATGGGCGGCGTAATCAACATCATTACCAAAAAAGTCTCGAATACCAAAGCCTGGACCGGATCGTTACACGGCGATGCCACGTTCCAGGAGAACCATGATTCCGGGGATATCTTCCAGACCAACGCCTACGCTTCCGGCCCGTTAATTGACGGACTGCTCGGTGCAAAAGTGACAGGCCTGCTCTCACGTCGCGCGGAAGATCAGATCCTGAACGGTTTCAATGAGCAGAAAATGCGTAACGGCGGGATCACGCTGAACTTTACCCCGGACGAGCAGAACGATTTTGACCTCGATTTTGCCCGCGAACTTCAGGACCGAAACAGCACGCCGGGCAAGTCGAAAGCGACTGAAACCTGCCGCGGGACAACCTGCACGCCAAACAGCAAAAGCGAAACCCGCTACGAACATACGACCTATTCCCTTACCCACAGCGGTTACTACAGCGACTTCAACACTACCAGCTACATCCAGCAGGAAGAGACCAATAACCCGGTTCGCAAAATGCGTTCGTATAACACCACTTTCAACAACCAGAACCAGATCTTCCTCGGCGACCATACCCTGACCCTCGGCGGTCAGTATCGCTATGAGAAGCTGCGTGACAACGGTAACCAGCTTGAGGCGGCGGACGGGCTCAACAAACTGACGCGCTGGAGCTGGGCGCTGTTTGCTGAAGATGAGTGGGCGATGACCGATAGCTTCACGGCGACCGGTGGTCTGCGTATGGATAAAGACCAGAACTATGGCACCAACTGGACGCCTCGCGGTTATGGGGTGTGGCACCTTGCAGAACAGTGGACGTTAAAAGGGGGCGTTTCTGCCGGCTACCGTGCACCGGATCTGCGTCAGTCCTCCGCCAGCTGGGGTCAGGCAACGGGCGGCGGTCGGCTGGACGGCATGATCGTGGGTAACCCGGACCTCAAGCCGGAGAAGAGTCTGAGCGAAGAGATCGCCCTGCTCTGGGATAACAATGACAGTCTTAACGCCGGCGTTACGCTGTTCAATACCGACTTCAAAAACAAAATCACTGAAGTACGTCGCTGTAACAGCAGTGCCGACCCTGCCTGTACGATTGGCGGCCATGCCTACGATTTTGTCAGCGACCGGGTCAACGTCGACAAAGCCAACATGCGCGGTGTGGAATCCACTTTCGGCTGGAAAATCACCCGTGATGTTAACTGGACGGCTAACTACACCTATACCGAATCCGAGCAGAAGAGCGGTCAGTTCTCCGGTAAGCCGCTGAATAAAATGCCTAAGCATATGTTCAACACCACGCTGGACTGGCAGGCTACGCAGGATGTGGGCTTCTGGAGCCGCCTGAACTTCCGCGGCAAATCTTCTGAGTATCTCAGCCGGACCTCAATGTCACAGGGCACACCGTCTTACACGCAGGTTGATGTGGGTCTGCGTTATAACGCCAACAAGAACCTGCTGGTAACCGCAGGCGTGTATAACGTGCTGGATAAACAGATTGATTACGAGACTTACGATACCGTACTTGATGGCCGCCGTTACACTGTCGGCATGACCTACAGCTTCTGATCGCCAATAAAAAAGCCCGCTCAACCGAGCGGGCTAAAAGAGAGGAAGTGCGGTTATTGTTTTACGCGTCCCGGAAATTCCATTTCACTGTAGCGAACAAAGCGCGTCCCCTTCGTCAGTTTGTAACCAAACCAGATTATCAGGAACAGCGGAATACCGATGTAGGTCGCCGTTACACCACCCCAGTCGATACGGTCCGCAAGGAACGCTTCATAGTTCTGTCCCAGCGTAATAATCAGGCACAGAATGAAGGCGAAAATAGGCCCCAGTGGGAAGAACCCTGAGCGATACGGCAGGTCATTGATGTCATGACCTTGCATAACGTAACCGCGGCGGAAGCGATAGTGGCTGATAGCAATCCCGAGCCAGGCGATAAAGCCCGTCATACCGGACGTATTGAGCAGCCACAGGTACACCGTCTGGTTGCCAAACATGGAGGTCAGGAAGCACAGACCGGCAATCACCGTTGTGGCATACAGGGCGTTACGCGGTACGCCGCCACGGGACAGCTTAGAAAAGATGCGTGGCGCTTTGCCGTCGCATGCCAGGGTATAGAGCATACGGGTAGACGCATACATGCCGGAGTTACCCGCTGAGAGCACGGCGGTCAGGATAACGGCGTTCATCACCGCCGCGGCGGAGAGCAGACCGGCATGCTGGAAGACCAGCGTGAACGGGCTAACGCTGATGTCTTTCACATCATTGCGCAGCAGGCTTGGATCGGTGTAAGGAATGATCAGGCTGATAATCAAAATCGCAAACACATAGAACAGCAGGATACGCCAGAATACCTGACGCACCGCGCGTGGAATGTTCTTCTCCGGGTTCTCGGATTCACCGGCAGCAATCCCGATCAGCTCGGTTCCCTGGAAGGAGAAGCCGACAATCATCGCCACGCCAATCATGGCCGAGAATCCACCCGCAAATGGCGCATCGCCAATGCTCCAGTTACTCCATCCTGCAGGTTGAGCGCCTTTGAAAATACCAACGATCATCGCCACACCGACGACGATAAAGATGATGACGGTTGCCACTTTGATCAAAGAGAACCAGTATTCCGCTTCGCCAAAACCACGCACGGAGATGTAGTTGAGCAGGAAGATCACCGCCAGGAACAGCGCACTCCAGATCCAGCCTGGCGTGTCCGGGAACCACCAGTTCATCACCAGCTGTGCGGCGACCAGGTCAACGGCAATAGTAACGGCCCAGTTGTACCAGTAGTTCCAGCCCAGCGCGAAGCCGAAGCCTTCTTCAACGTATTTTTGACCGTAGGTCGAAAACGAACCGGATACCGGCATGTACGCCGCCAGTTCGCCCAGACTGGTCATCAGGAAGTACACCATCAGGCCAATCAGGATATAAGAGAAAAGTGCCCCACCCGGGCCGGCTGCCGAAATTGTTGCGCCAGAGGCAACAAAAAGACCTGTACCGATTGAACCGCCGATAGCGATCATCGTCAGGTGACGCGCCTTAAGTTCGCGACGTAGCGCGGGCGCTTCTGTGGTTTTAATTTCTGAAACCATGTGAAAATGCTGTCCCTTCAACAAATGAGGCGCGATTGTAGCAGACGATACGCGTTCCTTCCGGCAGAAATGCTCAGTTATAAGAGAGCTTCATGACTCGGCCAGGATTATAAGTAAAGCACGCATCTGCATCTCCCCTCTCCCAACGGAGAGAGGATCCGCATTGCGGGTTTACATGTCGCAATAGCGCAGAAAACGCTGCAGCGAGCTGGAAAGGTGTTTCTGACGATGATGAATGCACCACAACGTGCGCACCAGTTTAGGCAACGGGAGCGGTATTTCGACCAGCGTGCCGGCCTCAAGCTGTTCAGCAATCACCCGCCGGGAGAGACAGCTGATGCCCAGCCCATGACGGACCGCGTGTTTGATGGCTTCCGAGTTGCCCAGCTCCATACTCAGCCGGAAATGCGGCAGGTGAGAGAGCAGCAGGTAATCGACAATTTCACGGGTACCGGAGCCCTGTTCCCGGAGGATCCACTGCGCCTGAGCCAGCCGTTCCAGCGTCACTTCACCCTGTAATAAAGAAGAGGCCGGGGAGGCGAACACCACCAGCTCATCTTCCAACCAGGGTTCAGCAATGATATCGACGTTGTGACACGGCCCTTCAATCAAACCGATGTCCACGCGGAAATCGATCACCGCATTGATGACATCCTGGCTATTGCCAACGCTCATCTCCAGCGGCAGGGTCGGGAAATCCCGGCGATAACGGGCAATCACTTCCGGCAGAATGTAATTGCCGATCGTACTGCTGGCGTAAACGCGGATGGCCCCGTTCTCTTCGCGGAACAATTGTTCGATTTCAGTCGCCTGCTCCAGCAATGCCAGCGCGCGCGGGTACAGCAGGCGGCCATGTTCATTGACGACCAGCCGTTTCCCCACTCTGTCGAAAAGCTGAACCCCCAGTTGCCCTTCCAGATCGGTCAGGGCTGCGCTTACCGCGGACTGGGACAGCGCCAGCATTTGCGAGGCCTGCGTCGTCGACCCGCTTTTCAGCACTTCGGCAAAAACTTCCAGCTGACGCAACGTAATGTGCATGGTTACTTACCACTTATATAGATTGATTATAAGTATATAATCAATTTTATTTTTAAGCCACAACGCCGTAACCTTTTAGCCAGATAAAGGAGAAGGTTATGTCAGAACACACCTTACAGCATCAACGTACATTGTGGCACTTCGTGCCGGGTCTTGCGCTCAGCGCGGTGGTAACTGGCGTAGCGTTATGGGGCGGCAGTATTCCGGCCGTCGCCGGGGCAGGTTTTAGTGCCTTAACGCTGGCAATATTGCTCGGCATGGTGGTGGGAAATACCGTTTACCCCCATATCTGGAAGTCCTGTGATGGCGGGGTTATTTTCGCCAAACAGCATCTGCTGCGCCTCGGGATTATCCTTTACGGCTTCCGCCTGACCTTTTCACAGATTGCGGATGTCGGCGTCAGCGGGATCGCTATTGACGTCCTGACCCTGACCAGCACCTTTTTACTGGCCTGCTTTATTGGCCAGAAAGTGTTTGGGCTGGATAAACAAACCAGCTGGCTGATTGGTGCCGGCAGCAGCATCTGCGGGGCTGCCGCGGTACTGGCAACCGAGCCTGTCGTTAAGGCAGAATCCAGCAAAGTGACGGTTGCCGTCGCGACCGTGGTTATTTTCGGTACGCTGGCGATTTTCCTCTACCCGGCCATGTACCCGCTGGTTGCGCACTGGTTTAGCCCGGAGACCTACGGCATTTATATTGGTTCAACCATGCATGAAGTGGCTCAGGTGGTGGCGGCGGGTCACGCCATTAATCCGGATGCGGAAAATGCCGCGGTCATTGCCAAAATGCTGCGCGTCATGATGCTGGCTCCGTTCCTGATTATCCTGGCCGCTCGCGTAAAACAACTCGCGCCGGCAGGCAGTAGCCAGAAGAGTAAAATCACCATTCCGTGGTTTGCGATTCTTTTCATCGTGGTGGCGGTATTTAACTCCTTCCACCTGCTGCCGAAAGCCGTGGTGGATATGCTGGTCACGCTTGATACCGTCCTGCTGGCGATGGCGATGGCGGCGCTCGGGGTCACGACACACGTTAGCGCGCTGAAAAAAGCAGGTTCAAAACCGCTGCTGATGGCGCTGGTACTCTTCATCTGGCTGATCGTTGGCGGCGGTGCGATTAACCTCGCGGTACATAGCCTGATGGCATAAACCACTTCATCCTTCTCCTGTTAACCCGCTATCATACGTATTTCGGGTTAACAGGAGTCCCTTTATGAAATATGTTGGAGCGCACGTCAGCGCTGCAGGTGGCCTTGCGAATGCCGCCATTCGCGCCGCCGAAATTGAGGCGACCGCTTTCGCCCTGTTCACCAAGAACCAGCGCCAGTGGCGCGCCGCCCCGCTCACCTCTGAAGTGATTGATGATTTCAAA
This sequence comes from Enterobacter sp. BNK-18, assembly GCF_047456135.1. Lineage (NCBI taxonomy): Bacteria > Pseudomonadati > Pseudomonadota > Gammaproteobacteria > Enterobacterales > Enterobacteriaceae > Enterobacter > Enterobacter sp. BNK-18. Next base: position 2,318,529 of record NZ_CP179899.1, read on the forward strand.
GCCGCCTGTGAGAAATACCACTACGGGCCGGGTCAAATCCTTCCCCACGACAGCTATCTCATTAACCTCGGCCATCCCGTGCAGGAGGCGCTGGAGAAATCCCGCGAGGCGTTTCTTGATGAAGTGCAGCGCTGCGAGCAGCTTGGGCTGACGCTGTTGAACTTCCATCCGGGAAGTCATCTGATGCAGATTGACGAAGATGCCTGTCTGGCGCGCATTGCCGAATCCATCAACATCACGCTGGATAAAACCCAGGGCGTGACGGCGGTCATCGAGAACACCGCCGGGCAGGGCAGTAACCTCGGCTTTAAGTTCGAACATCTGGCGGCCATTATTGACGGCGTGGAGGATAAATCCCGCGTGGGCGTATGTATTGATACCTGCCATGCCTTTGCCGCGGGTTACGATCTGCGAACGCTTGATGAGACGAAAAAGACCTTCGATGAGTTTGAACGCATTGTGGGCTTCAAGTATCTGCGCGGAATGCACTTGAACGATGCGAAAAGCGCGTTTGGCAGCCGCGTGGACCGCCATCACAGCCTCGGTGAAGGCAATATTGGCCACGATGCGTTTCGCTTTATTATGCAGGATGCCCGTTTCGACGGTATCCCGATGGTGCTGGAAACCATTAATCCGGACATCTGGGCAGAAGAGATTGCCTGGCTGAAGGCACAGCAAACCGCTGAACAGGCGGCATAAAAAAAGCCGGGTCGCATAAGCACCCGGCTTTTTTATTGTTTTACCGCTTACGCCGCTTTCGCGACCCCTTCCGCTTCCGGACGTTTCAGCACCGCGTAAGAGAGACCTGCCACCAGCGTACCGGCCACAATCGCCAGCAGATAACCCAGCACTGGCGTGATTGCACCTGGGATCAGCAGCACGAACAGACCGCCATGTGGTGCCATCAGTTTCGCGCCAACCGCCATGGAGATAGCACCGGTTACCGCGCCCCCCACGATACAGCATGGCAGCACGCGCATTGGGTCACGCGCCGCGAACGGAATTGCCCCTTCGGTGATAAAGCACAGGCCAAGTACCAGGGCGGCTTTCCCCCCTTCCTGCTGCGCTTTGTCGAACTTACGACGTGCAATGATGGTTGCCAGGCCAAGAGCCAATGGTGGCACCATACCGGCCGCCATAATCGCTGCCATTGGCGCGTAGGTCTGGGTACTCAGCAGGCCAACACCGAATGCGTATGCTGCTTTGTTCACCGGGCCACCCATGTCGGTACACATCATGCCACCGAGAATAGCTCCCAGCAGTACCGCATTCGCGGTACCCATGGTTTGCAGCCAGTGGGTCAGACCCGCCAGGATACCCGCTACAGGTTTACCGATGAGGTAAATCATCGCCAGGCCCACCACCAGGCTGGAAATCAACGGGATGATCAGAATCGGTTTCAGCGCTTCCATACTCTGCGGCAGTTTCAGCTTCGAGCTAATAAGCTTCGCAACGTAACCCGCCAGGAAACCGGCAATGATACCGCCGATAAAGCCAGAACCGGTGCTCACCGCCAGCATACCGCCGATAAGACCCGGCGTCAGGCCCGGACGGTCAGCGATGGAGAAGGCGATAAAGCCTGCCAGCACCGGCACCATCAGGGCAAACGCGGAACCACCACCAATCTGCATCAGGGCGGCAGCCAGCGTGCCTTCTTCTTTAAACGCGGTAATACCAAACGCGAACGAGAGGGCAATACACAGACCGCCCGCCACCACCATCGGCAGCATATAAGACACGCCGGTCAGCAGATGGCGATAGGCGCCAGCTGACTCTTTCTTACCTTCCGTCGCAGTTTGCGTGGACCCCGTTGCCTGATACGGCTTCGCTTCCACCAGCGCTTTATCAAACTCCTGAGCGGTCTTTTTCAGCGCCAGGCCCGTTGACGTGCGGTACATCGGCTTACCGGCAAATTTCGCCAGGTCCACTTCGATGTCAGCCGCAACCATCACCAGATCGGCTTCAGCCACCTCTTCAGGGGTGATTGCGTTGCCCGCACCAACGGATCCACGTGTTTCAACTTTTACCCACCAGCCGCGTTTTTTCGCTTCGGTTTCAATGGCTTCAGCCGCCATAAAGGTATGAGCCACGCCCGTCGGGCAGGCCGTGATCGCCACAATACGTTTTGGTCCGGACGCGGCAACCGGCGCCGCGACCGGTGCGCTGTAAACAGACGCATGACCTTTCGCTTCGCTCAGGAACAGCTCCGGGTGTGCCACCGCGCGATTGATGTCGCCCAGCCACACTTTTTTGCCATTCAGCGCACTGTCAGCGGGAATTTTATCACCCAGAACAATCACCATTTCGGCGTCGCCCGGGTTATCCGTCATCTCGAGATGTGCTTTGTTCGCCGCCGCTCCCAGCAAGGTCTTCGCCATATAGGCGCGAGCCTGTCCGAGACCGGAGTCAATGATCAGCAGCGTTTTCATTATTCCTCTCCTGCTGTTAGTTAAAAGGTTTTAAGTCAACGCGCGCCATCATCGCGGCTAACTGGGTACGATCGGTAATACCGACATTGCTCTGGCTAACGGCCAGGGCAGCAACGGCGGTGGCAAGACGTAAAGTATGTTCACTGGATTCACGCATCAGCAGGCCATAAATCAGACCGCCAACCATTGAATCCCCTGCGCCAACGGTGCTGACAACGTCAACCGATGGCGGTTTGGCGATCCATTCGCCAGAAGCGTTAACCCACAGCGCCCCTTCTGCACCAAGAGAGATAACCACGTGAGCGATACCCTGCTCGCGCAGCGCATGGGCAGCGTCAATCACATCTTTTAATTCTGGCAGCTTACGGCCAGCCCAGATCTCCAGTTCGCGGCGATTCGGCTTCACCAGCCACGGCGAGGCTTTCAGGCCGGCGACCAGCGCGTCACGGCTGCTGTCAAAAATAATGCATGGGCACTGGCTTCGCAGACGCGTCATCCAGTCGGTGAACGCTTCAGGGCTCACGCCGGACGGCAGGCTGCCGCTGACGCAGACCATGTCGAACTGACCAAGCCAGGTCAGAGAGTCGTTCACGAAGCGCTCCCAGTCTGACGGAGTCACCTCGAAGCCTGAGAAGTTCAGATCGGTCACTTCGCCGTCTTTCTCCGTCAGCTTGACGTTGATACGGGTACGACCCTGAACAACCTGAAAACGGTTAGCAATCCCCAGCTCGCTGAACAGCTGCTGGAAACCATCCTGGTTATCTTTACCGAGGAATCCGCCCACGGTGACATCGATACCGAGATCCTTGAGCACTTTCGCGACGTTAATCCCTTTACCTGCAGCATGCAGGCCAGTGGTACGCACGAGGTTTACTTCGCCGCGCTCAATCTCCGGGCAAAACCCCACCAGGTCGTATGCCGGGTTCAGCGTAATAGTCGCAACACGTCTGCTCATTATGCGCCCTCCCCCAGACCTGCCGCGATGGCGTCGCCAATCGCTTTCAGCGCCTGTTCAGCATCAGCACCCTGTGCGGTAAAGCGCAGACGGTGACCTTTCTTCACGCCCAGCGCGACAACTTTCATCAGGCTACGGCCGTTGGCCGGTTTGCCCGTGCCATCAAGGTTAGTCACGGTAATCTCACTTTCGAATTGTTTAATGGTATTCACCAGCATGGTGCCAGGACGGGCATGCAGGCCGTGCTCGTTACGCACTACAAACTCAGCGGTCAGCACGTCATCAGTCAGCACATCATCGCTGGTCAGCAGCGCCAGCAGCGTGCTTGCGTCAGCGTTCAGCAGTTTTTCAGCCTTGTCATTCAGCAGCAGATCGCCAAGACGTTTTAACGCGGAAACCGGCTGTTCATCGGTCATCGCGACGGTGATCAGCATCGCAGCGTGCGCGCCCTCAACGTCAAACGCGTTGGCCGCGCGGCTCACCGCGATAGCGCTGCGCAGGTTACCTTCAGCACTGTCGTTCAGCCAGATACCTTGTCCCAGGTTCAGCGGCTTCTCATTGATAACGCGCGTGATAAAGGACGCGTCTACCGCACCGGCTTCTTTCAGGCGGCCTGCGTTCAGCGCCTGCAGCGTGACCAGATCGCTCGCCACAACATCCAGGGTCAATGTTTCATTATCCAGTTTCAGCGCTTCACTCTGTTTTTCGCCCATCAGCAACGCGCGCAGCTCTTCCGCAGTCGTCGCGGACTTCAGCTGTTCAGCCACCGAATCATCGCTCAGCACATGCGTCAGCTGACGCAGCAGGCCCAGGTGCTCGTCGCTGCTGGCAGCGATACCGATTGCCACGTAAGCAACCTGACCGTCGCCCCACACCACACCCTGAGGGAACTGATAAACCTGAACGCCGGTTTTCAGCACCTGACCGCGGGTGTCCGTTGTACCGTGCGGAATGGCAATGCCATTGCCGAGGAAAGTGGAGGTCTGCTGCTCGCGCGCCAGCATGCCGTTAACGTAGCCGTCCGCGACATTACCCGCCTGCACAAGGGCAGCGGCAACCTGGCGAATGGCCTCTTCTTTGTTCCCGGCCTGAGCGCCCGGGTGGATATCCTGAACAGATAACTGGAACATGGTTCTCCTCTCCTGCTGAACTTGAATCGTTTCAGCTTAAATGAGAAAAAATGCGCTAGCCTGCTCCGTTTGTTAAAACAAGATAGCGCTGAAACGTTTCAAAAAGTCTTGCGCTTTCTGCTTAACCTTGCAAGAAAAGTTACAAATGGCGATGCAGAATTTAGAGATACAGCACATTTCTTCTTCGCTCAGCTGAATCTTGCTGACGTTCAGCAAGTCAGTTTCAGCTAAGTTCAGCCCGCGACTGTTAATTGAAATGGCATTTTGATTTTTCGTGGCGAAATTGACCGCAGTACCTGTTTATTTTCTGACAAGCGTCGTACACTCCGCGTCTCTTTATGACTTGCTGACACTGAAAGTATGCATAACACCCCTGCCGCCGCCTCGCCAAAACCCTTTGATTTGACGTCCACGGCGTTTTTGATTGTTGCCTTCCTTACCGGCATTGCCGGGGCGTTACAGACGCCCACGCTGAGCCTGTTTCTGACCAATGAAGTCCACGCCCGTCCTGCAATGGTTGGCTTCTTTTTTACCGGCAGTGCCATCATCGGCATTCTGGTGAGTCAGTTTCTGGCGGGGCGTTCCGACAGAAAAGGCGATCGTAAAAGTCTGATCGTCTTTTGCTGCCTTCTCGGGGTGTTTGCCTGCGTGTTGTTTGCTTTTAACCGCAACTATTTCATCCTGCTGTTCGTGGGGGTGTTCCTGAGCAGCTTCGGTTCCACGGCGAACCCGCAGATGTTCGCCCTCGCCCGCGAGCACGCCGACCATACCGGTCGTGAAGCGGTGATGTTCAGCTCTATTCTGCGTGCCCAGGTGTCGCTGGCATGGGTCATTGGCCCGCCGCTGGCGTATGCCCTGGCGATGGGGTTTGGCTTTACGGTGATGTACCTGAGTGCGGCTGTCGCGTTTGTGGTGTGCGGCACCATGGTGTGGTTCTTCCTGCCGTCGATGCGCAAAGAGCCCAAAGTGGCTTCAGGCGTACTGGAAGCCCCGCGCCATAACCGTCGTGATGCGCTGCTCCTGTTTGTTATCTGTACGTTGATGTGGGGAACAAACAGCCTTTATATTATCAACATGCCGCTGTTTATTATTGATGAGCTGCATCTGCCAGAGAAGCTGGCGGGCATTATGATGGGAACCGCGGCTGGGCTTGAGATCCCGACCATGCTGATCGCGGGCTATTACGCGAAGCGTTTCGGAAAGCGTTTTTTAATGCGCATCGCGGCTGTCGCAGGACTGCTGTTCTATATCGGTATGCTGACGGTGCACACGCCGGGACTCTTGCTGGCATTGCAGCTTCTCAACGCCATTTATATCGGCATACTCGCCGGGATTGGCATGCTCTACTTCCAGGACCTGATGCCAGGCCAGGCAGGCTCCGCCACCACCCTTTATACCAATACCACTCGCGTGGGCTGGATTATTGCAGGTTCAATGGCCGGCATCGTGGCCGAGATCTGGAGCTATCACACGGTATTCTGGATTGCGCTGGTGATGTGTACGCTGACGATAGCGTGTCTGGTGCGAATTAAGGACGTTTAAGGGGCGGTGAGCGCTTCCAGCTCAAGAAGGTAGGTGATCGCCTGTGTGCGCGTGCTGCCGCACATCTCCGCGGACGGCTGAAGGCCGGAACAGACTTTCGGGCGCAGCGGGGAACCAAAGATCATGCACAGGTTATTTTCAGCAAGCTGCACACAGCGGGTATTGGCAGGTTTGCCGTCCGGCATGCCAGGAATGGGGCTTGAAATGGACGGTGCGGTACAACACGCGCCACAATCGGGACGACAATCCATACAGGCTCTCTTTCGCTGAAGAACGCCCGCGCAGTCGGGCATTGCGCGCACAGTAACACCTTTTGTGTATTGATAGCAAAAGCCACGAATTCCGCTTGCCTGAAAGGCCGAGCACGAGTAATTTGGCGCGATATTTTTTACCACCCGTAAACAGGATTACTGCAATGCCAAGAGCGAACGAAATTAAGAAAGGTATGGTACTGAATTACAACGGCAAGCTGCTGATTGTGAAAGATATCGATATTCAGGCCCCGAGCGCCCGTGGTGCAGCAACGCTGTACAAAATGCGTTTCGCCGATGTGCGTACCGGTCTGAAAGTGGAAGAACGTTTTAAAGGTGACGATATCGTTGATACCGTGACCCTGACCCGCCGCTATGTTGATTTTTCCTACATTGATGGCAACGAATACGTGTTCATGGATAAAGAAGATTACACCCCGTATATCTTCACCAAAGATCAGATTGAAGAAGAACTCCTCTTCATTCCTGAAGGCGGGATGCCTGACATGCAGGTTCTGACCTGGGATGGCGTGCTGCTGGCGCTGGAGCTGCCACAGACCGTGGATCTGGAAATCGTGGAAACGGCTCCGGGCATCAAAGGTGCATCCGCAAGTGCCCGCAACAAACCAGCAACCCTGACGACCGGTCTGGTGGTGCAGGTGCCAGAATACCTCTCCGCGGGCGAGAAAATCCGCATCCATATCGAAGAAAAACGCTATATGGGTCGCGCAGACTAATGCGATATTCGCCCGGTGGCACAACGCCACCGGGCAACAGACGTTACAGCAGTTCCGGGTATTTCGTCATCTTCAGCGCCAGCTCAACGCCCCGCACTTCCGCCATGCCTTTCAGACGACCAATCGCCGAATAACCTGGGTTCGTTTTCTTACGCAGATCGTCCAGCATCTGGTGACCATGATCGGGACGGAACGGGATAGGACGAACGTCACCCGCGTGCTTACGACGTACCTCTTCCGCCAGAATCGCATCCACTACCGCGACCATATTCACATCGCCGCCCAGGTGCGCTGCTTCATGGAAGGTTTTTGGATTATCCTCACGACAGGTCGCACGCAGATGCGTGAAGTGAATACGATCGCCGAAGGTTTCAATCATCTGCACCAGATCGTTATCCGCACGCACGCCGTAAGAGCCGGTACACATGGTGAATCCGTTATAGATACTGTCCACGGTCTCTTTCAGCCACTGCATATCTTCAATCGTGGACACGATACGCGGTAAACCGAGAATAGGACGCGGAGGATCGTCCGGGTGCACAGCCAGGCGTACGCCCGCTTCTTCCGCTACCGGTACGATAGCGCGCAGGAAAAACGCCATGTTTTCACGCAGCTGGTTTTTATCAATATTCCCGTATTCCGCCAGTCGCGCGCGGAACTGATCCAGCGTATAGCCCTCTTCAGCGCCCGGCAGGCCAGCAATAATATTGCGGGTCAGCTTTTCAATCTCGGCGTCACTGGCTGCGTTAAACCACGCGAGCGCCTGCTGCTGCTCTTCAGCCGTGTAATCGGCTTCTGCACCAGGACGTTTCAGGATGTGCAGCTCAAATGCGGCAAAGGCAATCTGATCGAAACGTAATGCTTTTGAACCGTCCGGCAACGTGTACTCAAGATCGGTGCGCGTCCAGTCAAGAATGGGCATGAAGTTATAGCAAACAGTATCAATACCGCAGGCCGCCAGGTGACGAATGCTCTGCTGGTAGTTGGCAATCCAGGTCTGATAATCACCTGAATGGGTTTTGATATCTTCGTGAACCGGGATGCTTTCCACCACAGACCAGGTCAAGCCTTTTTCCGCCAGCAGCGCCTGACGCTTTTTGATTTCTTCAATCGGCCATACCTGACCATTAGGAATGTGATGCAGCGCCGTCACGACACCCGTTGCGCCAGCCTGACGCACATCATCAAGAGAAACCGGATCGTTCGGCCCGTACCAACGCCAGGTCTGTTCCATTGCCTCACCTCTAAAGTTGTTATACCAATATGGATGACTACGATGACGACTACCATACATGTTTGCCGTAAAGGGTCAACACACCGCCACACATTGATTGATCAAACTCACACTTCACGGATATTTACGGCTCACCAATTTAATTTGCTGTCATATAACTTTACACTGGCGTTGTTAATTAATGGTTAATCAGGTGTGTATTTCATGAAGACAATTGCCTCCACCTCGCTTCCTGCCCATGTCCAGCTCCCTCGCTACGATCGTAAGCAGTTACGCTCTCGCATCGTCCATTTTGGCTTCGGCGCATTTCACCGCGCGCATCAGGCCTTGTTAACAAACAGGGTGCTGAATGAGAAAGGCGGCGACTGGGGTATTTGTGAGATTAGCCTCTTCAGCGGCGACGTGCTGATGAGCCAGTTGCGCGCACAGGATCATCTCTTCACCGTGCTGGAAAAAGGGGCGGAGGGAAACCAGCCGATTATCGTCGGTGCCGTCCATGAATGTCTGAACGCAAAACTGGATTCTCTGCCTGCCATCATTGAGAAATTTTGTGAACCTCAGGTCGCCATTGTGTCGCTCACCATCACAGAGAAAGGTTATTGCATCGATCCCGCCACCGGTAATCTGGATTTGCACAACCCCCGGATCGTTCACGATCTGGAGAACCCGTCTGAACCGCACTCCGCGCCCGGGATCCTGGTCGAGGCGCTCCACCGCCGCCGTGAACGCGGTTTGTCCGCTTTTACCGTCCTCTCCTGCGACAACATCCCTGATAACGGCCATGTGGTGAAAAACGCGGTATTAGGCATGGCCCAGAAACGCGACCCGGCGCTGGCAGAGTGGATTGATTCACATGTGAGCTTTCCGGGAACCATGGTCGACCGAATTGTTCCCGCCGCGACAGAGGCGTCGCTGGCAGAAATCACGCAGGAGCTTGGAGTAGAAGATCCTTGTGCTATCAGCTGCGAACCGTTTATTCAGTGGGTAGTGGAAGACAACTTTGTTGCCGGACGCCCGGCATGGGAAGTAGCTGGTGTACAAATGGTGCAGGACGTGCTGCCGTGGGAACAGATGAAATTGCGCATGCTCAACGGCAGCCACTCTTTCCTCGCGTATCTGGGATACCTCGCCGGGTATGCGCACATCAACGAATGTATGGAAGACACCGCTTTTCGCGAAGCCGCACGTCGGTTAATGCTAAATGAGCAGGCTCCTACGCTGCGTATTAAGGATGTCGACCTCACGGCTTATGCCGATAGCCTGCTCGAACGCTTTGCCAATCCGGCACTGCAGCACCGGACCTGGCAAATTGCGATGGACGGAAGCCAGAAATTGCCGCAACGCATGCTGGATGGGATCCGCATCCATCTTGAACGTAAAACCGCGTGGCCGCTGCTGGCCCTGGGCGTTGCAGGCTGGATCCGCTACGTCAGCGGTACCGACGAGCGTGGCGACGCGATTGATGTGCGCGATCCGCTGAGTGATAAAATCCGCACCCTTGTTGCAGCCAGCAGCGACGCTGAGCGCGTCAACGCCCTGCTGGGGCTGAGTGAAATCTTTGGTCACGATCTCGCACAAAATAGCCTATTCGTGGAGGCCATCAGCCAGGCCTATCAGCGCATCGCCCGCCATGGCGCGCGTCAGGCTGTTATCGAAACGTTAAATATTTAGCGATTATTGCGCTTAAGGCGAACGGCGATTGCCTCCGTTCGCCCTCCCTCTTCTCATTGCGCCCGTTTTTCGCCAGGATGATGGATAATTGTTATAGCATCACAATTATCGACTGGAGCGCACGTGACCAAAACCAACCTCATTACCGGTTTTCTCGGCAGCGGTAAAACCACCTCAATTCTCCACCTGCTGGCCAATAAGGATCCGGCAGAAAAATGGGCCGTCCTGGTCAATGAATTTGGCGAAGTGGGTATTGATGGCGCATTACTGGCAGACAGCGGCGCGATGATCAAAGAGATACCCGGTGGCTGCATGTGCTGCGTAAATGGTCTGCCGATGCAGGTCGGGCTGAATACGCTGCTGCGTCAGGGCAAACCAGACCGTCTGCTGATTGAACCGACCGGGCTGGGTCATCCGAAGCAAATTCTCGATTTACTGACCGCGCCGGTCTACGAGCCGTGGATCGATCTGCGTGCCACGCTGTGCCTGCTGGACCCCCGTCAGCTGCTGGATGAAAAAGCCGTGACCAACGAGAACTTTCGCGACCAGCTCGCCTCGGCAGATATTATCGTCGCCAATAAAGAGGATCGCGCAACGGCGGAAAGCCAGTCCGCGCTGGAGACATGGTGGCAGCATTTTGGTGGCAACCGTCAGCGGGTGCAGACCACCCAGGGGAAAATTGATAACGCCCTGCTTGACCTGCCTCGCCTGAACCTGGCGGCGCTCCCGGCAAGCGCGGAACATGCCCACAGCCATCCGCAAAAACAGGGTCTGGCTGCCCTGAGTCTGCCGGAACACCAGCGCTGGCGTCGTAACCTTAACAGCGGCCAGGGCTATCAGGCCTGCGGATGGATTTTCGATGCGGATACCGTATTCGACACCATCGGCATACTCGAATGGGCCAGACTGGCTCCGGTCGATCGTGTTAAAGGGATCATGCGCACCCCGGACGGGCTGGTGCGGATCAACCGTCAGGGCGAAGATTTCTTTATCGAAACGCAAAATGTGGCGCCACCTGATAGCCGAATAGAGTTAATTAGTGCGGTTAACGCCGACTGGAATGCCCTGCAGTCCAGCCTGTTGAAGCTTCGTTTAAGTTTGGGCGGCTAACGTTGCCCCAGATTTCACTCTATGCTGAATGTTATGACGACTCGACTTCCCCTGATATTACTGCTTAATGTCGCCGGTCTGGCGCTCTTTTTCTCCTGGTATATCCCGGCGAATCATGGTGTCTGGTTTCCGCTGGATTCTGCCATTTTTCACTTCTTCAACCAGGAGCTGGTGAAGAGCGAAGCCTTCCTGTGGCTGGTAGCTATCACGAATAACCGCGCCTTTGACGGCTGCTCGCTGCTGGCGATGGGCGGCCTGATGCTCTCTTTCTGGCTGAAAGAGGACAAAACAGGACGCCGCCGTATTCTGATTATTGGTTTGATGATGTTGCTGCTTGCGGTGGTAATTAACCAGCTGGCAACGGCCATTATTCCGGTTAAGCGTTCCAGCCCAACGCTCTTCTTCCCCGATATTTATCGCGTCAGCGAGCTGCTGCATATTCCAACGAAAGATGCGTCGAAGGCCAGTTTCCCGGGCGATCACGGAATGATGCTGCTTATTTTTTCCGGCGTGATGCTCCGCTATTTCGGCCGAAAAGCCTTTGCGATAGCCCTGATTATTTTTGTGGTTTTTGCCTTCCCACGGGTAATGATTGGCGCTCACTGGTTTACTGATATTGCAGTCGGTTCGCTCTCTTCTGTGCTGGTTGCGCTGCCGTGGTGTCTGATGACACCGCTGAGCGACAAGATAATAGCCGTGTTCGATCGCTACCTCCCCGGCAAAACGCAACAAATCAGAAACCAATAATTAACCTTAATTAACACTATGCATCAGGGATCGTTTTGATCCCTGATGCACTTTTCTCCCGTTTCGCCCCCTCCCGTCATCATTTCGTCACAATATTCGTGATAAAAATGAATGTGTTGCACGGTTTTTAACCTTGATCGTGCGCTTTTTGAACAATTATCAATTTTTACTTTCTGTATCACAATTTCTTATAAAAAAAAGGCTTTTTTTGCTCGCAATACCCCAGGCAATCGGTTAATCTCGAACTCGTTTTGCCCCATAGAGATAATTATTTCGCTGGTGAATAAATTTGTGCGCTACGCCACAAATGTGATCAGAAAGAATTGTCTCATTGTGAACAGATAATTAGTCTCGTCACGTTTGGCATTTTTTATAACGATATTTGTCGTTAAGGACTTCAAGGGATAATAAACAAAATGGTCAAATCTCAACCGATTTTGAGATATATCTTACGGGGGATCCCGGCGATAGCAGTGGCGGTACTGTTATCTGCATGTAGTACATCGAACACCGCAAAGAATATGCATCCTGAGACGCGTGTTGTGGGAATGGAAGATTCCTCGTCACTGCAAGCCTCTCAGGATGAATTTGAAAATATGGTACGTAATCTGGACGTGAAGTCCCGTATTATGGACCAGTATGCTGACTGGAAAGGCGTGCGTTATCGTCTTGGCGGCAGCACCAAAAAAGGCATTGATTGTTCCGGTTTCGTACAGCGTACTTTCCGTGAGCAGTTTGGGTTAGATCTTCCGCGTTCAACCTACGAACAGCAGGAGATGGGCAAGTCGATTTCACGCACTAAACTGCGCACCGGGGATTTAGTCCTGTTCCGTGCGGGTTCGACAGGTCGACATGTTGGCATTTACATTGGCAATGACCAGTTTGTACATGCCTCCACCAGCAGCGGTGTGACCATTTCCAGCATGAACGAACCTTACTGGAAGAAGCGCTATAACGAAGCGCGCCGCGTACTGACCCGCAGTTAAAATAATCATTGTATCGTTGGTTATCCCTTGGCCGGCGATATGATAAAAAAAAGCACTGCTTCGGCGGTGTTTTTTTTTGCCCGTTACACTGAATACATTCAGCGGCAATCCAGGAACCACGACGTCTATGTTCACCCGCTACTTCTCCAGTAATCGCAAGATACTTTTCCTCAGCCTTATCACCGGCCTGATCACAGCCCTGCTCCTGGGTTCATTGCAATTTTTCTGGAGCTACCACAAGCGGGAAGTCAGATTCGACACCCTGATTGACGACGTGAGCATCTACATGGAAAGCTACTTCGATGAGTTAAAAAGCTCTATCGATCTCCTTCAGCCGCTCACGCTGAACAGCTGCCACGACGTCAACGCTGAGCTGACCTCTCGCGCGGCCTTTAGCCTTAACGTGCGCGCCTTTTTGCTGGTCAGGGATAAACTGGCGTACTGCTCTTCAGCCACCGGTCCGATGAACGTCCCGATGGAAGAGCTGATACCCGAGCTGCACATCGATAAACAGATTGATATGGCATTACTGCCGGGCACACCGATGATGCCGCACAGACCCGCGATTGCCATCTGGTATCGAAATCCGCTGGTGAAGGACGGCGGCGTGTTTACTTCGGTAAACATCAACCTGACTCCCTATATGCTTTACACCGCACGCCAGAACGAGTTCGCGGGCATTGCCATCATTATTGGCGACAATGCGTTGTCGACCAGGTCCGCCACACTGGTTAAGGCACAGGATTTACATGAAACGCCGGCACGCACCGCGACCCTAAAAGAGGTTCCGCTGACGATCAAACTGTACGCCGAAGAGTGGACGAGCGATGAAATCCTGTTCGCGGTGTTCTTTGGACTGGTCTGCGGGATCGCGGCCGGCTCGCTTAATTTCTATATCCTCACCACGCGTCTTAACCCAGGCAAAGAGATCCTGAGCGCCATTAAACGCGGTCAGTTTTATGTGGTGTATCAGCCTGTTGTGGATGCCGAGACGCTGCAAATGCGTGGTGTCGAAGTCCTGATGCGCTGGAAACACCCGACGATGGGGGAAATTCCGCCTGATGCCTTTATCAACTTCGCCGAAGCGCAGAAGCTGATTGTGCCGCTGACGCTGCATCTCTTTGACCTCATCATTCGCGACGCGCCGGTATTACAGACCCTTCTGCCGCCGGGCGCAAAACTGGGCATTAACATTGCGCCGGGGCATCTTCATGCGGAAAGCTTCAAAGAGGATATGCGCACTTTCCTGGACTTAATGCCGCCGGATCATTTCCAGATCGTGCTGGAAATCACCGAGCGCGACATGGTTAACCATCGGGAAGCCAACAATCTTTTCGAATGGCTGCACAATGAAGGCTTTGAAATTGCGATTGATGATTTTGGTACCGGCCACAGTGCGCTGATTTACCTTGAGCGTTTCACCATGGATTACATCAAAATTGACCGGGGTTTTGTCAACGCGATCGGGACGGAAACCGTGACCTCCCCGGTGCTTGATGCCGTACTCACCCTGGCAAGACGACTGAATATGTCGACCGTCGCCGAAGGGGTGGAAACGCCGGAGCAGGCAGCCTGGCTGCGCGAACATGGCGTTGTTTTCCTTCAGGGTTACTGGATTAGCCGCCCGATGCCGCTGGAGCAGTTCCGCCAATGGCAGCCTGAACGTTGAATGATTTCACATTGCCCGTGACGTCACTTATTATTCAGCTTAACTGAGCCGGTCAGTCGAAAGGGAGCCGCCGCGAGATGCTTATGCGCTTTATGTTGCTGCTGTTGGCATTAACGAGCCTGTCCAGCCAGGCGCAAACCATCAAAGAGAACATCGCGTTCTCCGTGATTGGTGAGCCAAAGTACGCGGTCAATTTTACGCACTTTGATTACGTCAACCCTGGCGCGCCAAAAGGCGGGAACGTGACCCTCTCCGCCACGGGGACGTTCGACAACTTCAACCGCTTCGCCCTGCGCGGCGTGGCGGCAGCGCGAACAGAATCGCTCTACGATACGCTGTTTGTTACGTCTGATGATGAACCCGGCAGTTACTACCCGCTGATTGCCGACAACGTACGTTACGCGGATAACTTCGCGTGGGCGGAAATTTCGATTAACCCACGGGCGCGTTTTCACGATGGGACGCCGGTCAAAGCCAGCGACATTGCCTTCACATTTCACAAATTTATGACTGAGGGCGTTCCCCAGTTCCGCATTGTCTACAAAGGCGTTACGGTCAAAGCCATTGCCCCGCTCACGGTGCGTATTGAGCTGAGTGAGCCGAATAAAGAGAACATGCTCAGCCTGTTCTCCCTGCCCGTGATGCCTGAATCGTTCTGGAAAGATCACAAACTTAGCGACCCGCTCTCCACGCCCCCGCTGGCGGGTGGCCCATACCGCATCACCGACTGGCGCATGGGGCAGTATGTTGTCTATTCCCGGGTCAAAGACTACTGGGCGGCAAACCTGCCGGTAAACCGTGGCCGCTGGAATTTTGATACCCTTCGCTACGATTATTACCTTGACGATAACGTGGCATTTGAAGCCTTCAAAGCCGGTGCGTTCGATATGCGCGTGGAGAGCAGCGCTAAAAACTGGGCGACACGGTATATCGGCAAAAACTTCGCTAACGGGTATATCGTTAAAGACGAGCATAAAAACGCGTCCGCTCAGGATACGCGCTGGCTGGCGTTTAATATTCAGCGTCCGGTATTTACTGACCGCCGGGTGCGGGAAGCCATTACCCTGGCCTTTGATTTTGAATGGATGAACAAAGCGCTATTTTACGGCGCTTACAGCCGGGCAAATAGCTATTTCCAGAACACTGAATATGCCGCTCGCGATTACCCAAAAGCGGACGAACTTGTCCTGCTGGCACCGCTGAAAGCAGAACTGCCACCGGAGGTGTTCACGACGGTATTTCAGCCTCCGGCGTCAAAGGGCGACGGCTACGATCGCGACAACCTGCTTAAAGCCAGTAAACTGCTGGATGACGCAGGCTGGCCACTGAAGAATCAAAAACGCGTCGATTCCAGAACGGGCAAACCGTTAAGCTTTGAGCTGCTGCTTGCGTCCGGAAGCAACGATCAGTGGGTGCTGCCGTTTAAGCACAATCTTGAACGGCTGGGGATTACCATGAACATTCGCCAGGTCGACAACGCGCAGCTCACCAACCGCAAACGCAGCCGTGATTACGACATGATGCAAACCCTGTGGCCCGCGCAGCCGTGGCCCAGTTCGGATCTGCAAATCTCCTGGGCATCCAGCTATATCGACTCCTCCTACAATGCGCCGGGGGTGAAAAGCCCGGCGATTGATGCCTTGATTGCGAAAATTGTGGCGGCGCAGGGTGATAAAGAAAAACTCCTGCCGCTGGGACGCGCCCTCGACAGGGTCTTAACCTGGAATTACTACATGCTGCCAATGTGGTATATGGGCGAAGACCGGCTTGCGCGCTGGGACAAGTTCTCCGAGCCTGCCGTACGCCCTGTCTATTCACTGGGCTTCGACACCTGGTGGTATGACGTTAACAAAGCCGCCAGACTTCCCGCTGAGCGGCGATAAGGAATCATCATGGGTGCGTATCTGATCCGCCGTCTCCTGCTGATTATCCCGACCCTCTGGGCAATCATCACGATTAACTTTTTTATTGTGCAAATCGCGCCCGGCGGCCCGGTCGACCAGGCTATTGCAGCCATTGAATTTGGCAACAGCGGCGGCATGCCTGGCGGCGGTGGCGAAGGAATGGGCGCGAGCCATGCCCGCACCGGCCTGGGAAATATCAGTGAAAGCCATTATCGCGGCGGACGTGGCCTGGATCCGGAAGTCATCGCCGAGATCACCCATCGTTATGGCTTCGACAAACCGCTTCACGAGCGGTATTTCAACATGCTCTGGGACTACCTCCGCTTTGATTTTGGCGACAGCCTGTTTCGCAGCGCGTCAGTTTTAACATTGATTAAGCAAAGTCTGCCGGTGTCGATTACCCTGGGGCTGTGGGGAACGTTGATTATTTATCTCGTCTCTATTCCCCTGGGGATCCGTAAAGCGGTTCACAACGGCAGCCGCTTCGATGTCTGGAGCAGCACGTTTATCATCATCGGCTATGCCATTCCGGCGTTTCTGTTTGCCGTTCTGTTGATTGTCTTTTTTGCCGGTGGCAGCTATTTCGATATCTTTCCGCTGCGGGGGCTGGTGTCAGCGGATTTCAGCACCCTGCCCTGGTACAAGAAGATCACCGATTATTTCTGGCACATCACGCTGCCGGTGCTTGCGACCGTCATTGGCGGCTTTGCGGCCCTGACCATGTTGACCAAAAACGCCTTTCTCGATGAAATCCGTAAACAGTACGTTGTGACTGCCCGTGCGAAGGGCGTCGGCGAAAAGCAGATCATGTGGAAACATGTCTTTCGCAACGCCATGCTGCTGGTGATTGCCGGATTTCCTGCCACGTTCATCAGTATGTTTTTTACCGGCTCGCTGCTGATAGAGGTGATGTTCTCTCTCAACGGACTGGGCTTGCTGGGATATGAAGCCACCGTGTCGCGCGATTATCCGGTCATGTTTGGCACACTTTATATCTTCACCCTGATTGGCCTGCTGCTGAATATCATCAGCGATATCAGCTATACGCTGGTTGATCCCCGAATTGATTTTGAGGGCCGCTGATGCCGCGTTTAAGCCCCGTCAACCAGGCCCGATGGGCCCGTTTTCGCCACAACCGCCGCGGCTACTGGTCGCTGTGGATCTTTGCCGTCCTGTTTGTCTTAAGCATGTGTTCGGAATTGATTGCCAACGATAAACCGCTGCTGGTGCACTTTAACGACCGCTGGTATGTGCCCGTTCTCACCCAATACAGCGAAAGCGATTTTGGTGGCCCGTTTGCGACGCCCGCTGAATATCAGGATCCGTGGCTTCGCCAGCAAATTGAACAGCACGGCTGGGCACTCTGGGCGCCGGTGCGTTTTGGCGCAAACAGCATTAACTTTGCGACCACCACCCCCTTCCCTTCCCCGCCTTCCGCGCAAAACTGGCTGGGAACGGATGCCAACGGTGGCGATGTGCTGGCACGCATCCTCTACGGCACGCGGATCTCGATCCTCTTTGGGCTAATGCTGACCGTCTTTTCCAGCGTGATGGGCGTGGTAGCAGGTGCCGTTCAGGGCTACTACGGCGGGAAAATCGACCTGTGGGGTCAACGTTTTATTGAAGTCTGGTCAGGCATGCCGACGCTGTTTCTGATCATTCTGCTTTCAAGCGTGGTACAGCCAAACTTCTGGTGGCTGTTAGGCATTACCGTCATCTTCGGCTGGATGGCGCTGGTAGGCGTGGTGCGGGCGGAATTCCTGCGCACCCGTAATTACGATTACATTCGCGCTGCCCAGGTGCTGGGGGTGAGCGACCGCGGGATCATTTTCCGCCATATGCTTCCTAACGCCGTGGTAGCGACCCTCACCTTCCTGCCGTTTATTCTGTGCAGTTCCATCACTACCCTCACCTCGCTTGATTTCCTTGGCTTCGGGCTCCCTCTCGGTTCCCCGTCGCTCGGCGAGCTACTGCTGCAGGGCAAGAACAACCTGCAGGCACCGTGGTTAGGCATCACCGCCTTTCTTGCCGTGGCCGTGCTGCTTTCACTGCTGATTTTTATTGGCGAAGCCGTGCGCGATGCTTTTGATCCCAACAAGGCGGTATAAGATGACGCAGCCCCTTCTCAGTATTGATAACCTGTCGATTGCCTTTTCGAAACAGGGTGAGGCGCGTACCGTGGTCACGGAGTTGTCGCTGCAGATCCAGCGCGGCGAAACGCTGGCGCTGGTAGGCGAGTCAGGATCCGGCAAGAGCGTATCGGCACTGTCGATCCTGCGCCTGCTTCCGTCTCCGCCCGTCAGCTATCCGCAAGGCGACATTCTGTTTCACGGTCGCTCGCTGCTGCATGCCGATGAAAAAACCCTGCGCGGAATTCGCGGCAATAACATTGCCATGATTTTCCAGGAGCCGATGGTCTCCCTTAACCCACTGCACACGCTGGAAAAACAGCTCTATGAAGTGCTGTCCCTGCACCGGGGCATGCGCAAAGAGGCGGCGCGGGGGGAGATTCTGGATTGTCTTGAACGAACCGGCATTCGCAATGCCGCAAAACGGCTGAACGATTTCCCCCATCAGCTTTCCGGCGGCGAACGTCAGCGGGTGATGATTGCAATGGCCCTGCTCACGCGACCCGAACTGTTGATTGCCGATGAGCCCACCACCGCGCTGGACGTGACGGTGCAGGCGCAAATTCTGCGGCTGCTGCGGGAGCTGCGTGACGAACTGAACATGAGCCTGCTGTTTATCACCCATAATCTCAGCATTGTGAGAAAGCTCGCCGACAGCGTCGCCGTGATGCAAAACGGACGCTGCGTCGAGCAGAACACCGCAGCCACCCTGCTGAAAGCGCCTCAGCACCCCTATACGCAGCGTCTGCTTGATAGCGAGCCCACGGGTGACCCGGTTCCCCTGCCGGCTGACAGCGCGCCGTTGCTGCGCGTTGAGGGGCTGGGCGTGTCGTTTCCTGTTCGCAAAGGGATTCTGCGGCGCATCGTCGACCAGAATCCGGTATTGAAAAATATCCATTTTTCCCTGCGTCCGGGCGAATCGCTGGGGCTGGTGGGCGAGTCCGGTTCGGGGAAAAGCACCACCGGCCTGGCACTGCTGCGCTTAATCGCCTCGCAGGGTGAGATCCTCTTTGACGGTATGCCGCTGCACAACTGGAACCGTCGCCAGATGTTGCCCGTTCGTCCCCGCATGCAGGTTGTGTTTCAGGATCCAAACTCCTCGCTTAACCCACGGCTGAACGTATTACAGATTGTCGAAGAGGGTCTGCGCGTTCATCAGCCGGCATTGACCGTCCGGCAGCGGGAAGAAGAAGTGATACGCGTTATGGCAGAAGTTGGCTTAGATCCGGATACCCGGCACCGCTACCCGGCTGAATTTTCCGGCGGTCAGCGCCAGCGTATCGCCATTGCCCGCGCGCTGATCCTCAAACCGGAGCTGATCATTCTGGATGAACCGACGTCGTCGCTGGACAGAACCGTTCAGGCTCAGATCCTGGCATTACTGAAAGGATTGCAGGAAAAGCACAGGCTGGCCTATATCTTTATCAGCCATGATTTACAGGTTGTGCGGGCGTTATGCCATCAGGTGATTGTGTTGCGACAGGGAGAAGTGGTCGAGCAGGGAGAGTGCCAGCGCGTATTTGCTGCGCCAACGCAGAGCTACACGCGCCAGCTGTTGTCCGCAGACTAGCGCTCAGAAAGGATACTGGCCCGAGAAAGGCTCAGCAATAGCAACACCAAAGTTTTTCAGACGGCAGGTCGCGGCAAATTCATCCTGGCTTTTCACGAACAGGCAGGGTTCACCTTCACACTCCAGTACGGAGCTGTCCACTTCAATATCCGTCAGGGCCTCGCTGAGACGCTCCATGACTCGCCATGCATTTTCGTCGCTCGGGCTCAGCAGCTTAAGTGCAACCAGACAATTCTCGCAACCCGCGACGCTTTGCGGAATCGGTTCAACTTTCGAACCTGCAAAACCCGCCGACCAGCGATAGCTCTGGGGCAAGCGATGGACTATGGAGAGTTGTAATGTATTCACGTTCGTTCCCCGGAAGCAAAATTTACTTCACAATTTATTTACATTTATAGTAACACATCATCGCCAGCCTGCACTATTCGGCGCTTTTTTATAGGTGTTCAGGCTCGCGTCGGCGCTATATGTACCCGTTTCTGCGATCTAACTCAACCTTTTTAAATACAATGATGTGACTTTTTACACAAATAGATTTTACATAAAAGAAACAAACACAGGGTAAACGAACGCAGCTTTGGTTGATGTGTGTCAACAAAAAAGGCCCTGACTGGGCCTTATTTGCGCGTTAGCTGGCCACCTTTCGCGGCCGACTGGCGTAGAGATAGAAAAGAATGGAGCTGGTTGCACAAAACGCCATCGCCCACAGCATCGGCCAGGCCGTATTAAACGTGGCCATCGACAGTAACGCCCCGACGATGGCACCGATGCCAAAGCGGAATGTTCCGGCCAGCGACGAGGCGGTGCCTGCCATATGCGGGAATTCGTCGAGGATCACCGCCATCGCATTGGAGGAAACCATCGACACGCAGCCGACGAAGGCCGCAACCCCCACCACCAGCGCCCAGAAGCCCACGCCTGTAAAAGCACTCAGCACCAGCCAGATAGCCATCACAAACTGGATCCAAAGCCCGGCGCGGAACATGTTCAACGCCCCGACTCGGCGGACAAAGCGGCTGTTAATGATGGTCATAATGAACAGGAAGACGATGTTGAGCGCAAAGTAATAACCGAAGTGCTGCGGAGAAACATGGTTCAGTTCGATATAGACAAACGGCCCGGCGCTCAGGAATGAGAACATCCCGGCGAAGCTGAAACCGCTCGCCAGCATATAGCTCAGCACGCGCTTATGGCGAAACAGTGAGGCGAAATTCCCCATTGTGGTTCGGATGTGGAACTTCTGTCGGCGCTCCGCGGGTAGCGTTTCATCAATAAAGAAGAAGATCATTGCCGAGGCCAGCAGCGCGGCAAGCGCCAGGATCCAGAAAATCACATGCCAGCTGAACCATACCAGCACCGCACCGCCGGCCATAGGGGCCACCAGCGGTGCAATCGTCGTCACCAGCATCACGAACGACATCATCCGGGAGAACTCTTCTTTCGGGTAGATATCGCGCATCAGGGCATTGATCACCACACTTGCCGCTGCCGCCGCCAGACCGTGGAAAAAGCGCATGACAATCAGTTGATCGATGGTTTGCGCCTGCGCACAGGCCACCGCCGCCCCTGCAAAAATCAGGGTCCCGCCAAGAATAACGGGCTTGCGGCCAAAGCTGTCCGCCATCGGGCCATAAAACAGCTGACCGAGGGCAAAACCGAGAATATAGGTGCTGAGCGTCATCTGCGCGCTGCCTGCCGGTACGCCAAACTGCGCGGAAATAACCGGCAGTGCAGGCAGATACATATCAATAGACAGCGGCATCAGCATGGCCAGCAGGCCAAGAATGAAGACGATTTTGAACGACGAGTGTGGCCTGGTGGTCACAGAGTTCTCCTGAAATTAATGCGAAGGCAGACCAACGCTGGCGATCTCTTCTTCCGTTAACGGGCGATATTCGCCGGGCGCCAGCTCAGGATCGAGTTCAATTGCGCCAATACGTTCACGATGCAGACCGACAACGTGGTTACCCACCGCGGCAAACATACGCTTCACCTGATGGTAGCGCCCTTCACTGATGGTCAGACGAACCTCGGTAGGCGCGATCACTTCGAGCACGGCAGGCCGGGTCAGATCTTTTTCATTATGCAACTGAACCCCGTTGGCAAATTGTTCTGCCGTGTCATCCGCGACCGGAGACTCCAGCGTCACCCGATACGTCTTCTCGCAGTGATGACGGGGAGACGTGATACGGTGCGACCACTGCCCGTCGTCGGTCATCAGCACCAGCCCGGTGGTGTCGATATCAAGACGGCCAGCGGCATGCAGCTTGTGCGCGACCGGTTCGTCGAGGAAATAAAGCACCGTTGGATGATCCGGATCGTCCGTAGAACAGACATAGCCTTCCGGCTTATTGAGCATGAAATAGCGCGGCCCATGCTGTTGGGTCAGCGGGTTGCCGTCATATTCAACCTGATGGTCAGGCTGGAGTTTGAACGCAGTGTCTTTCACAATGTCGCCATCCACGGTAACGCGGCTGGCGCGAATTTCACGCCCGGCAATAGCGCGGCTTACGCCGAGTTGCTGAGCGATAAACTTATCAAGTCGCATGAAATCTTTTTAGCCTTAATGGTGCTGGAAGTCGGACAACAGGTCCGAAAAAGAAGCAGTCTGGAATGGCTCAGTATAATGGTCTGGTTGCGCCACTCAAGGGAAAAAGTTTCGTGGCATACTATATGCGAAATAACTAAACCGAGACCCCATGACTTTTACACTTCGTCCTTATCAGCAGGAAGCCGTTGACGCCACTCTCGCCTGGTTTCGTAAACACCAGGCACCGGCGGCCATTGTGCTTCCGACCGGTGCTGGCAAAAGCCTGGTGATCGCCGAACTGGCGCGTCTGGCACGCGGACGCGTGCTGGTGCTGGCCCACGTCAAAGAGCTGGTGGCGCAAAACCATGCCAAGTATTGCGCGCTCGGGCTGGAAGCTGACATTTTCGCTGCCGGGCTAAAGCGTAAAGAGAGCCACGGCAAAGTGGTCTTTGGCAGCGTACAGTCGGTGGCCCGCAACCTTGATCTGTTTCGCAGTGAGTTTTCGCTGCTGATTGTCGACGAGTGTCACCGCATCAGCGATGACGACGACAGCCAGTATCAGCAAATCCTCACTCACCTGAAAGAGGTGAACCCGCACCTTCGCCTGCTTGGCCTGACGGCGACCCCGTTTCGCCTGGGTAAAGGCTGGATCTATCGCTACCATTATCACGGCATGGTGCGCGGCGACGAGAAAGCGCTGTTCAGCGACTGTATCTATGAACTTCCTTTGCGCTACATGATCAAGCATGGCTACCTGACGCCGCCCGAGCGGCTGGACATGCCGGTAGTGCAGTACGATTTCAGCCGGTTACAGGCGCAGAGCAACGGGTTATTCAGCGAAGCGGAGTTGAACCAGGAGCTGAAAAAGCAAAAGCGCATTACCCCGCATATCATTAGCCAGATAGAAGAGTTCGCCGCGACGCGCAAAGGGGTCATGATCTTTGCCGCCACCGTGGAGCATGCGCGAGAAATTACCGGGCTGCTGCCCGCCGAGGACGCGGCCTTAATCACCGGCGAGACGCCCGGGCCGGAGCGCGACCGCCTGATCGACGCCTTCAAAGCGCAACAATTCCGCTATCTGGTGAACGTGTCGGTGTTAACCACCGGGTTTGATGCCCCGCATGTCGATCTGATTGCCATTTTACGTCCGACCGAATCGGTCAGTCTTTATCAGCAGATTGTGGGGCGCGGCCTGCGCCTGGCGCCCGGGAAAACCGACTGTCTTATTCTGGATTACGCCGGTAACCCGCACGATCTCTACTCTCCGGAAGTCGGCACGCCAAAAGGCAAAAGCGACAACGTCCCCGTTCAGGTCTTTTGTCCTGCCTGTGGTTTTGCCAACACCTTCTGGGGTAAAACCACCGCAGACGGCACGCTGATTGAACATTTTGGCCGCCGCTGTCAGGGCTGGTTTGAAGATGACGAAGGACATCGCGAACAGTGCGATTTCCGTTTCCGCTTTAAAAACTGCCCGCAGTGCAATGCGGAAAACGATATTGCCGCCCGTCGCTGTCGCGAATGCGATACGGTTCTGGTCGATCCTGATGACATGCTAAAAGCAGCGCTGAAGTTAAAAGATGCGCTGGTGCTGCGCTGTTCCGGTATGGCACTGCAACCCGGCGCGGATGACAAAGGCGAGTGGCTGAAAATCACCTATTACGATGAAGACGGCGCAGACGTCAGCGAGCGCTTCAGGGTACATACGCCTGCCCAGCGTATGGCCTTCGAACAACTCTTTATTCGCCCGCACACCCGTACGCCCGGTGTACCGCTGCGCTGGATAACCGTGGCCGATATCGTGCGCCAGCAGGTGTTACTGCGCCACCCGGATTTTGTTGTGGCTCGTATGAAAGGACAGTTCTGGCAGGTTCGGGAAAAGGTGTTTGATTACGAAGGCCGTTTTCGTCGCGCCAACGAATTGCGCGGTTAAGGGGACTTTTCATTGATGTGAGGGGCATTTGAGTATAAAATGCCGCCCGCTTCATATCCGTGAAGCAGAACACTCACCTGCTGCTGGGTCGCCTGTAGTAGGGTTTAAAATACAGAGAGAAATCAATGTTTACTATCGAAGCAGAAGTACGTAACGTGCAGGGTAAGGGTGCGAGCCGCCGCCTGCGTAACGCTAACAAGTTCCCGGCTATCGTTTACGGTGGCGAAGCTGCTCCAGTTGCAATCGAACTGGATCACGACAAAGTGTGGAACCTGCAGAACAAACCTGAATTCTACAGCGAAGTTCTGACCATCGTTGTTGGCGGTAAAGAAGAAAAAGTGAAAGTTCAGGCTGTTCAGCGTCACGCGTTCAAGCCAAAAGTCACTCACATCGACTTCGTTCGCGCGTAATCGCAAACACGTCGAAAAAAAAGCCCCGCTTCTGCGGGGCTTTTTTTATGCCTGTTATTTCCCACCAGAGGTGCGGCGCTGAAGCTGATCGCGCAGGTTCGGCGGCGTGCCTTTGATGGTCAGCGTATCGGTGGCCGGATCCCAGAAGATGCGTTCACCCAACAGCATGGCATCAAAGTTGATGGTCAACCCACCGCCGCTACCGGCAAATTTAGTGAGCTGTCGCAGCGTACTGCGATCCGCCGGGAAGCTCTCTTCGAGCTCATAGCCTTTATCAGCGGTAAATTCCTGGAAGCTGACTTCACTGACGCCCGCCAGCTCTTTTGACAGCGACTCCAGCTCAATCTCTTCTCCCGCCTGCAGCTGTTCGTTGCAGTAACTGTACACCTGCTGGCGCACGGTCTGACGCTCAGATTTATCGAGCTGCGCTTCAGCGGTAAAGTCGTCAACCGCCTGCAGCAGCCCTTTGTTCTGCGCTTTGGCGTTAAGACCTTCGCTGGCGCCGAGGAAGTCCATAAAGAAATCAGCCACTTTACGACCGACGCGGCCTTTCAGGAAGGTCAGGTAGCGGGTCGATTCCGGGTTCGTTTCCCACTCGGTTAAATCGATACGCGCCACGATATCCGCATGGTTGATATCAAGATAGTGGGTAGAGCTGATATCCAGCTGCTCATTCACGCGCATGCTGCTTAAATTGTTCAGCACGGTGACCAGCAGATACTCTACTGCCAGGTAGCGATAGTGACAGAACAGGACGATACCGCCGTCTGCGAACGGGTATTTTGCCAGTTCGTCACGCAGACGTCCGGTGGCGGCGCGGCTAAACGCCAGGAAATCCTCTTCGCCCTGACGCTGCAGACGAAGACTATCAGCCAGTTCGCTCTCTTCGCTGAACAGACCATAGGCTTTATTTTTAGCACTGTAGACGCGGTGCAACTCCGCCATCATTTCCACAACGGTCGCCGTGGGTTCCAGTAACGAATCGCGAAGCACCACTTCAAGGGTTTGCTCATCACGCTTGATAAGCTGGTGCAAGGCAATCTGGTTGATTTCCAGACTCATGATAAACTCTCCTTTTAGACCGGGCGGTATTCAACCACCACCAGGTCATGTGTGCAACAACAGATAAAAAAGGGGAAAAAAAGCTGTCGCTACGGTAATATGTTGCCCTTTCATCAACAAACTGATTTTGATTTATGCCACAACATTCCCGCTACAGTGATGAACACGTTGAACAATTGCTCAGTGAGCTGGTCAACGTACTGGAAAAACATAAAACGCCGACCGATCTCTCCCTGATGGTTTTGGGAAATATGGTCACCAACCTTATCAATACCAGCGTTGCTCCGGCTCAGCGTCAGGCGATCGCCAAATCTTTCGCCCAGGCGTTACAGTCCTCCGTCAGCGACGACCAGGCCCATTAAGGGAAACGAACAACAGTTTATGGTGACGAATCGTCAGCGCTACCGTGAAAAAGTCTCCCAGATGGTCAGCTGGGGACACTGGTTTGCCCTGTTCAACATTCTGTTAGCGTCGGTCATTGGCTGTCGTTATCTGTTTGTCGCAGACTGGCCGACAACGCTAACCGGGCGTATTTACTCCTGGATGAGCGTTGTGGGTCACTTTAGCTTTTTGGTTTTCGCCACCTATCTGCTGATCCTGTTCCCCCTGACGTTTATCGTCATGTCGCAGCGGCTCATGCGCTTCTTGTCCGCTATCCTCGCGACGGCGGGGATAACGCTGCTGCTTATCGACAGCGAAGTCTTTACCCGTTTTCACCTGCATCTCAACCCCATCGTCTGGGAACTGGTGATCAACCCGGATCAAAACGAAACGGCCCGTGACTGGCAGCTGATGTTTATCAGCGTTCCGGTGATCCTGCTTATTGAGATGCTGTTTGCCACCTGGAGCTGGCAAAAACTGCGCAGCCTGACCCGGCGCCGCCATTACGCGAAGCCCGTTGCGACGCTCTTTTTCGTCTCCTTTATTAGCTCGCACATCATGTATATCTGGGCGGATGCGAACTTCTATCGCCCTATTACCATGCAGCGCGCTAACCTGCCGCTCTCTTATCCGATGACGGCCCGCCGTTTCCTCGAAAAACACGGCCTGCTGGATGCGCAGGAGTATCAGCGCCGTCTGGTCGAACAGGGTAATCCGGAAGCGGTCAGCGTTCAGTATCCGCTGAGCGAACTACGCTATCGCGATATGGGCCGCGGGCAAAACGTCCTGTTAATCACCGTCGATGGCCTGAATTATTCACGTTACGAGAAGCAGATGCCTGCTCTGGCTGATTTCGCCAGTAAGAACGTGACGTTTACACAGCATATGAGTTCCGGTAACTCGACCGACGCGGGTATCTTTGGTCTCTTCTACGGCATTTCAGCCGGATACATGGACGGCGTGCTGTCCGCCCGTATTCCTGCGGCACTGATCACCGGGCTTAATCAGCAGGGTTATCAGTTAGGGCTATTCTCATCGGATGGCTTTAACAGCGCGCTCTATCGCCAGGCGCTGCTGTCAGACTTCTCACTGCCGGCGGCACAGAGCCAGACAGATGAACAGACCGCCAGTCAGTGGATTAGCTGGCTGCAACGCTACGCCCAGGAAGATAACCGCTGGTTCTCGTGGGTTGCCTTAAACGGCACCAACCTTGAGGACACGAATCAGAAAGGCTTTGCGCGCCGCTACAGCCGCGCTGCCGGTGATGTTGATGCACAGATTGGCCGCGTGCTCGACGCGTTGCGCGAGTCTGGCAAGCTGGATAATACCGTCGTGATCGTCACGGCCGGTCATGGTATCCCGTTGGGTGACGAGACGAAGAGCATGGAGTGGTCGCGTCCAAATCTGCATGTTCCGCTGGTGATCCACTGGCCGGGAACGCCGGCGCAGCGCATCAATATGCTGACTGAACATAAAGATGTGATGACGACCCTGATGCAACGTCTGCTGCACGTCAGCACGCCAGCAAACGAATATTCACAGGGGCAGGATCTCTTCAGTGCCACCCGCCGCCATAACTGGGTGACGGCTGCCGGAGAGAGCACGCTGGTGGTGACTACGCCAGCGTTGACGCTGGTGCTGAACAATAATGGGAAGTATCAGACGTATAATCTGCAGGGTGAGCGGTTGAAAGACCAAAAACCGCAGCTGAGCCTGCTGCTGCAGGTCTTGACGGATGAGAAGCGCTTTATCGCTAACTGATTAATTATAAACCAGTTAGCAACAGATTCCCTTGCATTCAAAACGGAATCGAGTAGTATTCTTTTTATGCGTCGGCACGTAGCGCAGCCTGGTAGCGCACCGTCATGGGGTGTCGGGGGTCGGAGGTTCAAATCCTCTCGTGCCGACCAAAAATACTCTTTAAAACCAGCCACCTATGGCTGGTTTTTTATTGCATCATTTCTGATGGGAATCATTACCTGTAGTTTCAGCACCAACGGTCGACAACCCCCCTTAAAACACTCCGCCAAGCTTGACGCTGTATATTTTTACAGTAAAAATACCTCCCCCACTTGAAGTTATTACGGAGGTTTTATGTTTGTTGAATTGGTTTACGATAAGCGAAATGTTCAGGGTCTGGATGGAGCCAGAGAAATTATATTGGCCGAGCTTACGAAGCGAGTGCATAACATCTTCCCTGATGCTGAAGTGAAGGTTAAGCCTATGCAGGCTAACGGACTCAATAGCGATGCCAGTAAAAGCGATCGTGAAAAGTTGAACCGCATGCTGGAGGATATGTTTGAAGAGTCTGATATGTGGCTTACAAATGAATAAATTTCTTTGAAGCCCTCATATCGAATGTACTGGCGCGGACTTTAGCTGATAATTTTCCTTTGTGTAACACAATAACATTGGACAATCGACTTAGTGCGATACACCAACGTCTGGAGCAGTGATGATGAAAACAGTCGAGATACTGCAATACAATTTACACAAAGGCACCGGAGCATTTTTTCATAACGTCATGGCAGAAATTAGCGTTCCCCTACATCAACGCCATGGCATCGATGTGGTGTCATTTGGTAACTCTCTGCACGATCTTGATTGCTACTATCTCATTCGAGCCTTTGAAAGTATTGAAAATATGAATACAGTGCTTAATTCTTTCTACGCGAGCGCAGACTGGCGCTGCGGGCCTCGTGAGTCCATCATTGACTGCATCGAAACAAGCATTAAGACAGTAATTGATCTGCCACGAGTAAGTGTGGATGGGCTACGAGTGTAAGTCCAAATCTGTTACGTCGCGATTGAGCGTTTACTGCCATATTAGCTTTGGTTCGGTGTATTGAAACTGCCAAAACGATTCTGAGCTACTACATATCTAACCCTGCCCTGCCCCCCATTGATTAACTCACCGCGATGTTTGTAATGTCTTCATAAGCCACATGAGGACATCCCCAAGAAGCGTTTTTCCGACCAACATATTCTTGAAAACCGACCCTTCCGGGTTGTTTTTTTATTTCTGCAAAGAGAAATGGGTGTCATGTCACTCACTGGAAAAAAAGGGGCCCGTTTAGGCCCCCTGATGCGCTACTGTTTCACTTTGGCCTTTTCCTCATTGATGACGTTTAGCGCTGCTGCGGTGCAATCACCCTGAGCGATCCTGAGCGTGCCCGCCTGTTGGCGTTGCTCCAACAATGCGGAAAGCGTGTTGTAAACTTTCGTTTCGTGGTGGGCCTGTGCATAGCCCAACGCCTCGCAGATTTGAAAATCTGACATTGCCGCAACACGTTTACCATTCCCCCCCATGAAAGGCCGGGTGCTTAATGCATCCGTTTCGGGTTGAGAAGCAATGCAACATCCTGTAGTAGTCACCGCTGCCAGAATGATTAATATCCACTGAGCCTTTTTCATCAGTAACGCTTTTTTTAAGGGTTTCACTTAAAATACTTCCCAAATTCGACATGTTGTCGCCTGATTTCTTTCAGGTTTGCCACTATTCCAGCCATACACCAGCCACTGACAACCCCCAAAAACCACCCCATCAAGAGATTGACTATCACCAGTGACCCACGTTTCTGGAGCCAGACTGAGCGCTACCACCACCAATATGATTGCCACCGCCTAAGCCGTGGGCGCTGTTGCTGTTGGCTGCATTGTTGCTGCCGTTTCCCGTTCCATGCTCATGTCGTGAGTTATTACGGCTATGATCGCTTCCCTGACTCTGAGAGACGATCAACGCGTCTACATGCGGAACTGCGATTTGCACATTCGGATCGACTTTGGCGATCTCCCCTGCGGTGGTGGTAGTGGTGACACCGTTAACCGTGATATTCACAGGCGTCCCCGGCTTCATACTGGACACAGCAACGTTAATCGAGCCCGTGTCTTTTGTTATGGCAACACTTGTAACGTTATCAGGTGCTTTCGTGGTGGCTGGAGTATGAGTAAGCGAGGGCGCAGTAACCGCCGTGCCAGCGGGTAAGGCTGGTCCTGTTGTCGCTTGCTGCATAGACACCACTGCGGCGCGGTAAGTTGTGCCTGTGATTTGTGGCGCAGCCACTGCAGACGTTTTGGTGGCGTCAGAGGGGTTAACGGCAGTTCCAGCAGGTAAGGCTGGCCCTGTTGTGACTTGCTGCATTGAAATCACAGCGTTCCGGTAAGTCGTGCCCGTAATGTGTGGCGTTTTCTGCTGCAGGAGTTGCGGCGCTCTTTGTGTTACAGGTCGCGGCGCATCGGGAGCCATTTCAGTTGCCTGTACTGCATTAATACGATCGCCTGCAGTGCGTAAGCTGTTTTCGATGTCCCCTAAACGGGCCATATTTTCAGGTGAACGGTCGGCATTGTAAGCCTTTAATGCAGCCTGCTTATCCTCCATGGCCTGATTGGCTTCATTGCGAATCGACTGAATAGCCGTGGCTTTTTCATCCATAGTCATGAAATTAGAAGCGAAGGCGTTCACACTTCCGCATGAAAGCGCAATTATTACGGATAAAGAAATGATAGAATGGCGGTTCATTACAATAATTACCTTTAATTTACGTTAAGGGAAAACAGAAACAACAATTAACTACCCCGGCACATGTCGGGGACTTTTTTCAATAAGCGAAACAAGCACTTCAAACCGCGCATAATAACGACTGTAAACGATTACACTTTTGATATTTATCAATATCCCTAATTCAAATCGTAGAAATAACAATCAACTCAACCACTACATTTCCCTGTTAATTCGCTTCAAAACATCTCTATTGTTATCGCAACAAATCATTTTTTTAGTGGATAACACTAAGATGGTGAATTTTTCCGGTTCATTACCCTGCATAAAAAAAGTGAAATAATGTTTCAGTGCACGTGCATTGACGTAACGAAAGCATCCCTCCTCTGGATAAAGCGCCCTGTCCCTGCATAGCTGGTGTGGCCCCAAGCCAGACACCGTCAGCAATGCAGAGAGGAATACATGCCCGGATTTCACGCGATAAGAGGTGTGATAATTGAACAACGTGGCGGTATAGCGGGAGGCTAATTACAGAGGCAGGAATTTATTGCAATGGATGACAGGGCTGGTTGAATCAGCATAAATGCTGTCCAGCCCAGATTCGTACGACTAAAAAAAGAAAAGCATTTTAATAACCGTATTCTTACCGCACTTCGGCAGGCGTTTTACGCAGATAAAGCAGCGTCAGCAAACAAATCACCGCGCCGGCATAAAAGGTATATTCTGCGCCCCACAGTTCCCAGATAGCGCCGGCACCCACGCTGGCCATCAGTAACCCGACCCCGCTGACCAGACTGAAAAGACCAAACGCCGTACCGCGCAAATCCGCTGGCGCAGTTTTGGCCACCATCGCGGCCAGCAGCCCCTGAGTCATGCCCATATGCATGCCCCAGAGCGCAACGCCAATAATAATACCGGTCCAGTGGGTACTCAGGGCCAGAACGACATCAGCGGCAATCAATACGACTAGCCCCCACTGCAGAAGCCGGGTATGGCTCATACCATCAGAGAGTTTGCCAAACGGATAGGCCGAGAAAGAATAGATCACGTTCATCACCACCATCACCAGCGGGATTAAGGCCAGGGGAACGCCAGACTGTTGCGCACGGAGGACAAGAAAAGCCTCGCTAAAACGTGCCAGTGTGAATACCGCCCCCAGGCCAATGACCCACCAGCACGATTTTCCCAGCCGCGTTAAATTCTCTCTTTTGATGGGATTAGTGCGTTTATGTTCGACAGGGGTTTTCGGCTCCTTCAGGCCGAAATACAGCAGCGCAACCGAAAGAAAGCCGGGGATCAGGGCTATCCAGAAAACCGCGCGAAAATCATTGTGTAGCAGCAGCATTAACCCCACGGCCAGTAGTGGCCCCAGAAATGCGCCGGTGGTATCCATAGACTGACGCAGGCCATATGCCGCCCCACGCAGTTCCGGCGGGGTGATATCTGCGACCAGCGCATCCCGTGGAGCACCGCGGATCCCCTTCCCCGCACGATCCATCAGGCGCGCGCCTAAAACCATCCCCGAAGAGGATGCGAGGGCGAAAAAGGGTTTGCTCAGCGCACCGAGGCCATACCCGAGTAGCGCCAGCCCTTTACGCTTGCCAAGATAGTCGCTAATCGCCCCCGAAAAGACTTTGATAAAGAGAGCGGTAGCCTCCGCGAGTCCTTCAATCAGGCCGATAACCAACACGCTCGTTCCAAGCGTAGTCACCATAAACAGTGGAAGCAGGCTGTGAATACTCTCTGACGAGATGTCCATCAACATACTGACGCCACCCACTACCCAGACCCCACGAGGGATCCGGCTGAGTACCGTAAATCTGGAAAGCATCTGTAACTCCTGCTCTGAAAATAGTGGCCTGACTGCTTATAGAATAGGATACGACGGATTAAAAACCTGAGGAAGAACAACGAGCCAATAAAAAAGCCAGCGCTCAGGCTGGCTTTTTTATCGCAGGAAAGGCGTTTAGTGTTTATCACGCCCACCCAGGAAGAAAATGCCCAGCGGAATGGCAAGCAGCACGGTGAACACCAGGCTATAAACAAAGATCATCGCTGATTGCAGGACATACATGCTGGTCGTCCAGGCAGAGAGAGGAATGTTGTACTGTTCAATAACGCCAACAATGGTTGCCCGCCCAACGCACGCGGCAGCAATCATAAACACAACCAGTAGCGCCAACAGGAACTTGCGGCCTTCAGGTGTTTTCAGTTTTGCACGTACCATCTCTCTCTTCCCTTCACAGATGAATAACATTATGTGGCGCTTAAAATAACACGATCTGCCACCAGACTCCAATGCAGTACAAACAACCACTCATTGCGCATTAATAGAGTTTTATACGCTGCCAATATTGAAAATGTAAGTAAATTACACTAACCATTCACGAACATTATGTTAACCTGTGCCTGATAGTTTGACATAAAGGAATGACTGTGAAAAAAGCACCTCAATTTGCCATTGCCCTGATTGCCGCCGCATGCGTTAGCACCAGCGCTTTCGCCAGCGACACCCCTAAAGCGCAGCCTCTGGAAAAAGTAGCGCCTTATCCGCAAGCGGAAAAAGGGATGAAGCGTCAGGTCATTCAGTTACCCGCTCAGCAGGATGAAGCGAATTTCAAAGTGGAACTGTTAATTGGCCAGACGCTGGAAGTGGACTGCAACCAGCACCGTCTGGGCGGTCAGCTGGAAAGCAAAACCCTGGAAGGTTGGGGCTACGACTATTACGTCTTTGATAAAGTGACGTCTCCGGTTTCGACCATGATGGCCTGCCTGGATGGCAAGAAAGAGAAGAAATTTGTTACCGCGTATCTGGGTGACAACAGTCTGCTGCGCTATAACAGCAAGCTGCCAATCGTCGTTTATACGCCTGCAAACGTGGAAGTGAAATATCGCGTGTGGAAGGCGGAAGAAGAGACGGGCACCGCAGAAGTCCGTTAAGGATAAGCCGGGTGGCGATTACGCCTGACCCGGCCATGATACTGTGCGGTTTAATAAGCCGGGTAAGCGCTAACGCTACCCGGCTTTTTCACATCAGAGTGCGATATCCGCGACCGGTTTGTTTTCCGCCTGAGGCTTCAGCTCTGCCTTCGGTGCTGCGTCAGCAGCAGCTTGCGGCTTCACATATTGCAGCTGCAGAACGCGGCTGGTGTATTCCAGTTCCTGTTCCGTCGCGTCAACGTTACCGTTCAGCTTAGTGCCGTAAGAAGGAATAATGGTTTTCAGTTTTGCCTGCCATTCCGGGCTGGCAACTTTGTCTTTAAACACTTTTTCCATCAGATGCAGCATGATTGGCGCAGCGGTAGAAGCCCCCGGTGACGCACCCAGCAGCGCAGCAACGGTGCCTTCTTTGTCACTGACCACTTCGGTACCCAGACGCAGTACACCGCCCTCTTTCGGATCGCGTTTGATGATCTGCACACGCTGACCCGCCTGCCATAAACGCCAGTCTTCTTTCTTCGCCTGCGGATAGTACTCTTTCAGCGCCTCAAAGCGTTCATCGTCAGAGAGCATCACCTGGCTAATCAGGTATTTCACCAGATCGAAGTTATCCAGACCGACGTCCATCATTGGCTTAACGTTAGAGGTGGTGGTCGCACTCAGCAGGTCCCAGAGGGAACCGTTTTTCAGGAACTTCGTGGAGAAGGTCGCGAATGGCCCGAATAGCACCACACGTTTACCGTCAAGCACGCGGGTGTCGATGTGCGGAACGGACATGGGTGGCGCACCAACGGAAGCCTGACCGTAGACTTTTGCCAGGTGACGATTCACCACTTCCGGGTTTTCAGACACCAGGAACTGACCGCCCACCGGGAAGCCTGCGTAATCGTCAGCTTCCGGAATACCGGTTTCCTGCAGCAGTTTCAGCGCCGCGCCGCCCGCACCAATAAAGACAAACTTCGCCTTGATGACGTGCTCTTCTTCATTGTGTTTCAGATCGGCAACGGTCACGCTCCAGCTGTTATCCGCATTGCGCTTGAAACCACGCACTTCGGTGCTGAGCTGCAGATTAAAGTTCTCTTTTTTCTGCAGGGAACCTACCAGCTGGCGGGTAATTTCGCCGTAGTTCACGTCAGTACCAATTTCAGTACGGGTCGCGGCGACTTTCTGGTTCGGGTCACGACCTTCCATGACCAGCGGAGCCCACTCTTTAATCTGCGCGTGATCTTCGGAGTATTTCATGCCGCGGAACAGCGTGCTCTGCTGCAGAGCCGCATAGCGCGCACGCAGGAAGTTAACGTTCTGCTCGCCCCACACAAAGCTCATGTGCGGCACGGTGTTGATGAAGGAGTGCGGATCGTGCATTACGCCGCTGTTCACCTGGTGAGACCAGAACTGGCGAGAAATCTGGAATGCTTCGTTGATCTCAACCGCCTTCTCGATACTAATGGAACCGTCCTTTTTCTGCGGTGTGTAGTTCAGTTCCATGAGTGCCGAATGGCCCGTACCGGCGTTGTTCCAGCCGTTCGAGCTCTCCTGCGCCACGCCATCGAGGCGCTCGACCATGGTCATAGACCAGTCTGGCTGCAGTTCTTGCAGATAGGTTCCCAGCGTGGCGCTCATAATACCGCCACCAATTAAAAGGACGTCCGTTTCCTGCTCTTTTGGCGTGTCAGCTTTTGCCGCCATTGAGACGGTATTCAGCCCCACGGCCAGAGACAAGAGCATGGCAGTCATTTTTTTCATAATTTATGCCTTAGTGTAAAAGTGCGTGATGCGTGGAAATTGCAGGTGAAAAAAGCTGCGCGGGAACGGTAACAACTTTTAAATGGTGTTTAAAGGTTAAGAAATTATTGTAATTGTGAAATTTAATGATGGATTGTTTGTGAGGGATTACCTATGCGGCTGGCAAAAGGCGGCTTTTCTGGCTAGTATGTTGCGTTTTGTGATCGCGCGCACGGAAGCCTGCCCTAACCTGCGAAGTGTTATGTCATTACCCGATTCTTCTTTACCCCATGAAGGCCATGTCGCCTCGGTGTTACGCTCTCCCCGGCTGCTGATGCGTGAAACGCTGGCGGGCGTGATTACTGCCCTGGCGCTTATTCCTGAAGTGATTTCGTTTTCTGTCGTGGCAGGGGTTGATCCTAAAGTCAGCCTGATTGCTTCCGTGGTGCTGTGTCTTGCCCTGTCCGTGCTCGGCGGCCGCCCGGCAATGGTCACGGCGGCAGCGGGTTCCGTGGCGCTGGTGATTGGCCCGATGGTGCATCAGCATGGCGTGCAGTACATTTTGCCGGCCGTTCTGCTGGCCGGGGCGATCCAGATCCTCTTCGGCGTGCTCGGCATGGCGCGACTGATGCGCTTTATTCCGCAGTCGGTGATGACCGGGTTTGTTAACGCGCTCGGTATTTTGATCTTCTTCGCCCAGGTTCCCCATTTCTGGAGCCGAAGCCCGCTGATTGTGGGCCTGTTCGTGCTGACGCTGCTGATCGTCCTCTGGGTGCCCCGCTATATCAAAAGTATCCCCGCGCCGCTTATTGCCATTGTGGTGTTAACCCTGTTTACCGTGACCACCGGGCAAATCCTGCCGACCGTGGGTGACGAAGGCACCATGAGCGGTGGCCTGCCCGGGCTGACGCAGCTGCTTGTCCCGCTGAACACCGATACGCTGAGCATTATCTGGCCATGCGCATTAAGCATTGCGTTTGTGGGTCTGCTGGAGTCGCTGCTGACGGCAAAATTGGTGGATGAGCTGACGGCGAGCCCGTCCGGCAAGCGCCGCGAAAGCATTGGTCTGGGCATCGGTAACATTCTGGCCGGCTGGTATGGCGGTATCGCAGGCTGCGCCATGATTGGTCAAACCATCGTCAACGTGGAGATGGGCAAAGGCCGCAGCCGCATTTCCACTGTTGCGGCCGGTCTGGTGCTTCTGGTGCTGGTGACGGCGCTGAGTGAAGTGATGGCCCGCATCCCGATGGCCGTGCTGGCCGGGATTATGGCGATTGTCGCCGTCAAAACCTTCAGCTGGCATAGCCTGCAGCCCGCGACGGTGAAAAATGCCCCCCTTGCGGAAACGGTCGTGATGCTGGTGACCGTTGCAGCCACGGTATCAACCGGTAACCTGGCCATTGGCGTGCTGGGCGGGATTATCGTGATGGCACTCCTTCCCGCCCGAATTAAGCGTCGGGTTAAAGAAGAAAAAGCGTTGCCAGCCCAAGAAAAATAAAGAAGCCGCCCGTATCGGTGATGGCAGTGATCATGACGCTCGACCCCACTGCGGGGTCGCGCCCGAGTTTTGTCATCGTCAACGGGATGATGACGCCCATCATCGACGCAACCAGCAGGTTCAGCACCATCGCCAGCATCATCACGCCGCCTAATGCCATATCGTCGTACAGCCACCAGGTAATGCCGCCCATAATTCCGCCCCACACCAGGCCATTAATCAGCGCCACGCCCATCTCTCTGAAGATCAGGAAGGCAAAGTTACCCGGCTGAATGTTCTCCAGCGCCAGCGCGCGAACAATCATGGTGATGGTCTGGTTGCCGGTGTTGCCGCCTATCCCGGCCACAATCGGCATCAGCGAGGCTAACGCGACCAGCTGCGAAATGGTGTGTTCGAAGCCATCAATCACGCGGGAGGCGATAAACGCGGTACAGAGGTTAATGGCAAGCCAGGCCCAGCGGGTTTTGACCGCCTTGCCCACGGAGGCATGGACGTCATCTTCGGCGCTGATCCCACCAAGCGCACGCAGATCGTTATCGGTCTCTTCGTAGACCACGTCAACGATCTCATCGATTGTCAGACGTCCCATCAGCTTGCCGACCGAGTCCACGACCGCCGCACTCACGAGGTCGTCACGTTCGAAGGTACGCGCGGCTTTTTCCGCGTCATCCTCCGGCGAGAAGACCATCGGCTCGTTTTCCATGACCTCGCTCACCCGCCGCTGAGTGCTGTTGAGCAGGATCGTTTTCAGCTCCAGCTCACCAAGCAAGGTTTTATCCCGCGAGGTCACGAACAGTTTATCGGTGTTGTCGGGCATACTGCCCAGGCGGCGTAAATAGCGCTGCACCGTGCCGAGCGTGACGTCCGGGCGCACCGTGATGACGCCAAACTCCATAATTGCGCCAACGCTGTGTTTATCGTAGTGCATCACCTGGCGCACGCGCGCCCGCTCATCGGCAGGCAGCGAGGCCAGCAGTCGGCCGGTCAGGTTACGCGGCAGGTGTTGAACAAGGTAAATCTGCTCGTCGATATCCAGCGTTTGCAGGGCATCAAGAATATCCCGGTCGCTCATCTCATCGATAAGATCATCCCAGACGTTTTCCGACGCCTCCAGCAGCACCTGCCCGCGCTCGTGATCCTGCACCAGACGCCACAGGGCGTGACGCTCTTCCGAGGGAAGCGCTTCGAGGGTATCCGCCAGGTCGGGCGGAGGCAAATGGGCAACCAGTGCACCTACCTCAGCAATATCGTCGGCTAAAGTGCCGACATCATATTGCTCAGCCAAGGTCAGTTTGCCCAGTAACGCAGAAGTGACCGCTTTATCGGTCGTGAGAAGCCAGATGAGACGCGCACGTTCCTGGTCACGCTGCCGGGCGCTGTTTTTCTTTAATACCGACATCAATCATAAATCCATGAA
Organism: Enterobacter sp. BNK-18; assembly: GCF_047456135.1. Taxonomy (NCBI): domain Bacteria; kingdom Pseudomonadati; phylum Pseudomonadota; class Gammaproteobacteria; order Enterobacterales; family Enterobacteriaceae; genus Enterobacter; species Enterobacter sp. BNK-18. Next base: position 2,356,984 of record NZ_CP179899.1, read on the forward strand.
ATGAGATGGCATTAAGCATAGCGCGGGGATATGTAAATAAGAATAAACAACGGGACGGGATGCATAAAAAAGCGGCACATCGGCCGCGATTTTATCCCCTCTCACGGTCGGAGAAGGGAAGACGAGACATCAGGCCGTGCGCGCTACCGCATCACGAGACGCCGCATCGCGCTCCTCGCCGGTCAACTCGCTGAGCTTACCGTCGCGCATCTCCAGCAGACGGTCGGCATGAATGAAGTAGTGATCGTCATGGCTGATGGCGAAAATAGTTTTGCCCATCGCCTTCATCAGCGGCAGTAACACCTGATAAAACTCGCGGCGGAAATGCGGGTCCTGGTCTGCCGCCCACTCATCAAGCAGGATGATGTCGCGCTCTTCAGCCAGTGCCAGCAGCAATGCCACGCGCTTTTTCTGCCCCTTCGAGAGTTTCAGGTTCAGGATTTTACCGTCCTGAAGCTCAAGCTTATGGGACATCTGCAGTTGCCCAAGCCATTTCTCCACCAGCGCAGGGTTAGCCTGCTGCCCTTCCGGCCCCAGCAGCTGATCAAAGAGCCAGACATCGGTGAAGACCGCCGAGAAGAGCTTGCGATAATCCTCTGGTTTCTCCGCGCTCAGCGCTTTACCATCCAGCAAAATCTCGCCCGATTGCGGCTGATATAAACCGGTGAGCAGCATCGCCAGCGTGGATTTCCCGCTACCGTTACCGCCAATCAGGAACAGCAGCTCGCCGCGATGAATCGTCAGGTTTACCGGTCCGACGGAAAAAGCGTTGTCCTGATAGCGGAACATGACGTTACGCAGCTCCAGGGTTTGCCAGTTCGGGAAGGCCTGCGGGCGTGGGAATTCGGCTTTAAACGGTGCGAGATCGAATTTATTGAGCTTGTTAAACGCCACCTGAGCGCTCAGCAACGTTGGCAATGCGCCCACGGCGGAGAGGAGCGGTGTACGTAAAAACAGCAGCGTCAGTGAATAGGTCGCCGCGACGTTGGTATCCGCCCATCCCAGACTGTTCGCCATCCAGAAGACCAGGCCAATGGCGCCCAACATCATAATGTTCGACCAGTTCACCGCGCTCAGGTGGAAGGTATCGGCGCGAATGATGTGATGCCGGTATTCGCGGGCATCGGGAATATAGAGATGGTTAAAGATATGCTCGGCACGCTCGCGATTCAGGGTCAGCTCTTTACGCCCTTCCAGCACGGTCTGGTAATCGTTATAGAGATTATCCTCGGTTTCACGCAGCACCGCCATGTGTTTATAGACGCGCGACACCAGCAGAAAACCGCCCCAGATGGTGATAACAATCCACAGCGCAGTGACCGCCAGCATTTTTGTGGAGAGCCAGGCGAGATACGCCGCCGAACCAAAGGTCAAAATAATGCCCTGCACCAGCTCCGGCAGACGAACGAAGGCAATGGTAATGGCGCGCACGTCGCTGGTCAGCCCTGCCAGCAGGGAGGCACTTCCAAGCTGCTCAACGCGTTCTACCTGCGTGTCCAGAATACGCTTGATAAATTCACTGCGCAGACGGAAAACGAAATGGTGTCCCAGCGCCGTCAGCGCCAGCTGCGAGCCGAGCGTCACCGCCATCAACAGCAGCAGCAGGCCAAGAAACTCCGGCAGGACGGCGAGTGAGGTATCGACCATTTCAATCAAGCGCACGTTAATAAACGCGATCAGGCCGATACCTAACGCGGCGCTGGCGAGGCTTAACGCCATGACGGCAATGAAGGGCCAGCGATACTGACGCCAGACGAGAAGAAGTAGTTGCATGCAGGCAATCCGGGCAATAAAAATCAGCCAGCAGTTTAAACTGCCGGACGGTTACATCAAGAATAATTCTTATTTTTATTGGCCACGGGATGCCTGCCGGAACGTCAGGTTAAGACGGAACTCGCCGGTCTGAGGATGTACTCCCGGTTTGAGGGGCTGAATGCCGTGATAAAAAAGCCGCGATTCCCTGCCCCAAACCACCACATCACCGTGCTCCAGCATGAGCCGTTTCAGCGGATCGTTACGGCGTAATCCGCCAAACTGGAAGACCGCGGGCAGGCCTAAGGATACCGAGACGATCGGCGCGCGCAGATCGGGTTCATCCTTGTCCTGATGCAGCGAGAGCTTTGCCCCCACGGCGTAGCGGTTAATCAGACAGGCATCCGGGCGAAAGTCGGCATAGCCCGCTTCAACGGCGGCGTCATGGCAGAGCGCCCGAAAAACGTCAGGCATCGGCGGCCATGGCTGGCCGGTTACAGGATCGCCCGGGGCATATACATAGCCCTGCGCGTTTGTCGCCCAGCCCAGTTCCCCGCAGTTCGTCATCGCCACCGACATGGTGTACCCCCCGGGTGTCACCATGTGTCGAAACGGCGAGACCGCCGCCACTTCATCGATGCCGGCAAGCAGCGCCGCCGCGCGGGAAAGCGCAAAGCGGCGCAGGATCACCGCGCCGGGCGCAAGGGGCTCCTGCCAGGGTTCCGCATCCGCAAAAAGATCGAGCATTATCCCTCCGGGTTCTTTGCCTCACGTTTCAGTAACAACGCCTTTCGTTCTGTCCCCCAGCGGTAGCCCGAAAGCGTACCGTCGTGACGAACAACACGGTGGCAGGGGATGATAACGGCCAGTTTATTTGCGGCACAGGCTCCCGCCACCGCACGGACAGCGCCTGGGCTACCGATCGTCTGCGCCACCTGGCGATAACTTGCCGTTTCACCGCGGGGAATGTCACGAAGCGCCTGCCACACACGCTGCTGGAAAGCGGTGCCCCGAATATCCAGCGGAAGTGCCAGCGGCACGGTATGGTCATCGATAGCGCTAATCACCCGCTCAATACGCCGGGCGAATTCTCCTTCCAGCGTTTCTCGCTCTGCTTTTGGAAACAGCGTCAAAAGCTCCTCGGTTAATGTCGCATCGTCGTCACCCAGCAGAATCGCGCAGATCCCGCGCTCGCTTTCACCCACCAGGCAACGGCCTAACGAACACTCACCAATCGCATAACGCACGGCCACATCCCCTTTCCGGTACTGCTTCGCCGTCATGCCCAGCGCAGCGTTGGCTTGACGATAATAGCTGCTGCTGTCAGGAAACCCGGCGGCCAGCACGGCATCGGTAATTTTGTCCCCCTGCGCAAGCGCGGTACGCAGGCGTTGTACCCGCGCCGCCTGTTGCCAGGCTTTAGGCGTCATACCGGTAACGGACTTAAACAAGCGGTGGAAGTGGAAAGGACTCATGGCGACCTGCTGCGCCAGCATTTCCAGCGTTAACGCGGGATCGCGCTCCAGCAGACGGCAGGCATGTTCAACTTTTGCCAGCGTCTGTTCCTGCGGATCGCGTTTGTCCGGCTGACAGCGTTTACACGGGCGAAACCCTGCCTGAAGGGCACGATCTACATCGGGGTAGAAGCGGACATTTTTACGTAACGCGTGGCGGGCACGGCAGGACGGACGACAGACGATCCCCGTCGTTTGCACGGCAAAGACAAACTGATCGTCAGCACGCGGATCGCGAGCCAGCACGGCCAGCCAGCGATCGTCATCGGTAGTAAAGGTCGGGTTTTTCATCATCAGCTCCTCTTACAAGCATACATACAGCGTGCCCGAGTGCCACTGATTAAAAACCCGCAACCTTGCTTTTTAATTCTTATCACTTACCAGGAAGCTGTCGAACTGCGGCGAACTCCAGGTTTTGAAGCCCTCAGCCTCTTTGGTGATCATATAGACAGCCAGTCCTTCCTGGCGGACCACCTCTTTGGCTTTCTCCGGACCGAGGACCATTAACCCGGTATCCCAGGCATCGGCTTCCAGCGCGGTGGGGGCAATGACCGTCACCGAGACCAGATTATGCGCGATTGGGCGGCCGGTCTGCGGATCGATGACATGCGAAATCCGCTTCCCGTCGAGCTCATAATAGTTACGGTAGCTCCCGGAGGTGCTGATACCGTGACCGTTGATATCCACAATCGCCTGTACGGCGTTTTGCTGGTCGGTCGGTTTTTGAATCGCCACTCGCCACGGATTACCGCTGGCATTCATGCCGCGGCTGACTAACGCACCGCCCACGGACACCAGGTAACGCGAAATACCTTCCTGGGCCATCAGCGCGGCCAGATGATCTGCCGCATACCCTTCCCCTACCGTCGACAGATCAACAAACAGATCGGGAATATCTTTTTGCAGGTACTGTTGCCCGTACTGGTTGATCACCGTCAGGTGCTGCAACCCTGTCCGGGCGCGGGCGTCATCTATCGCCGCCTGGTCAGGTGTGGTGACAGGCTGCTTGTTCGGGCCAAACCCCCACAGGTTAACCAGCGGCCCCACGGTCACGTCCATCGCGCCGTTGGTCTTGTAGCCCACGCGCATTGATTCGGTCACGATATCGGCCATTGCTTCGCTCACCGGCCACAGGGAAGTGCTGGTAGAGAGGTTAAAGCGCATCAGCGCAGAGTCATTTTTGTAGGTCGAAAGAAGCTGATCGTCGGCGTCCAGCTGCGACTGAATTTTGCTGCGAAGTTCGTCAGCGCGTGTCTTATCGAGATTCATCACGCTGACACGCCAGAATGTGCCCATCGTTTTGCCTTCCAGCACCGTCGCCGCGGGAGCATCCGTTTTGGCCACAGGCGTGGAAGAGTCACATGCTGTCAGGAAAAAAAGTATAGCCAGGAAGCTGGCGCGTAAAAAAGTCATGTCCATTCATTATTATCCTCATGCCAGGGCGGCAAGAGTACACCAAAAGGGTGAATTGTAAGAACCGAAAAGGCACGAAAAAGGGGCCATAAGGCCCCCTTTGTCACACGATGAAGCGATTAGAACTGGTAAACCAGACCCAGCGCTACGATATCATCAGTACCGATACCCGCCTGACGGGTGAATTCATTTTCATCAACCAGGTTGATTTTGTAATCAACGTAGGTGGACATGTTTTTGTTGAAGTAGTAAGTCGCGCCAACATCAACATATTTCAGCAGATCCTGATCGCCGTAACCTTCGATGTCTTTACCTTTGGACTGCAGGTAAGCCACGGATGGACGCAGACCGAAGTCGAACTGGTACTGAGCAACCACTTCGAAGTTCTGTGCTTTGTTAGCAAAGCCGTAAATGTCGCTGCTGCTCTGAGAGTTACCGAAACGGGTTGCGTTATAGGTCTGAGAGTACTGCGCCGCCAGGTAGATGTTGTTGGCGTCGTATTTCAGGCCACCAGAGTAAACTTCAGCACGATCGCCTTCGCCTTTCAGCGCCAGGTTAGTGGTGTCGTTCTGGTCAGCAGTACGTTTAGAAGAAGACATCGCACCACCGATGCTGAAGCCTTCGCCCAGGTTGTAGGTCACAGACGCGCCGTAACCGTCACCGTTCTGTTTCAGGGTGCTACGACCGGAATCGTTTTCACCGCTTACGCTGCCGTTTTTACCCTGATACTGCAGAGCAAAGTTCAGGCCATCAACCAGACCGAAGAAGTCCTGGTTACGGTAGGTTGCTACGCCGTTAGCACGGGATTGCAGGAAGTTGTCTGCACCGTAGGTGTCGCCGCCAAATTCTGGCAGAACGTCAGTCCAGGACGTTACGTCGTAGATCACACCGTAGTTACGACCATAATCGAAAGAACCCGCGTCAGCAAATTTCAGACCCGCGAACGCTACACGCGTCCAGGACTGGTTGTCGCTTTCAGAGGTGTTGCCCTGAATCTGGTATTCCCACTGGCCGTAACCGGTCAGCTGATCGTTAACCTGGGTTTCGCCTTTGAAGCCAAGACGCATGTAAGTCTGGTCGCCATCATTGCTCTTGTCGTCAGAGAAATAGTGCAGACCATCAACTTTGCCGTACAGATCTAATTTGTTGCCATCTTTGTTATAAATTTCAGCCGCATTTGCTGCGCCTGCCACCAGCAGAGCTGGTACCAGGAGGGACAGTACTTTAACTTTCATTTTATTAACCCTCTGTTATATGCCTTATAATTGCCACTGCTTACTGATTAACCCTCATTAACCAGTCGGCAATTTCATTCTCCGCAAAATTACAGAATAATCCAACGGGAATATGATACGAAAACTTTGAAAATGTTTCATTTCACGATAAACATGTTTCAAAATGTAAATATCAAGGAACTTTTACAAAGCACAGAGAGCTTAAGAATTTAGCACTTATCATCAAGCGAGAAGAAAAAACATTTAAATTCAGTAAACTACATTAAAAATATTTACAGCACTGAATGACAAAACAAGATCGGCCGTTATCTCTAAAATAACTCTCGCTATCATCATTAACTTTATTTATTACCGTCATTCAGATTTGAATGTCTGTTTATCCCTAATTCTACCGAATGCCTGGCATTCGGTTTTTTTTTACCTTTCTTTACGTAGCATGCGTTTTTTTGTGCTACCGCACTGAAATTGTAACGACTATTAACTAAATTCGTTTCCTCTCTCCTCGAGAACCGCGTCATTACTGCAAATCTCAATTTCTTGTTAATTCGTGCTATTTACCGGTATGTATCGGTTTTTATTTGTACACTCTCACTCGCTTTGTACATGTTTCATGCAATGGCGTTCTCCGATATTGTCAGTCGAAAAAGTGGCGGGTTCAAAGAGCGTGACGCTGGAAATTCAGGTATTACCCTTTATACTGCCCTATCGCCATAGAGCACGACCATTACGGGTTAAAGATATCAATGAGTCAGACTGAAACTACCGCTCCGAGCAAATTCTCCCTCTTACCCGGGAGCATCACCCGTTTCTTTCTTCTTTTGATCGTTGTGCTGCTAGTCACAATGGGGGTTATGGTTCAGAGCGCGGTTAACGCCTGGCTGAAGGACAAGAGCTATCAGGTTGTTGATATCACCCACGCCGTCCACAAGCGCATTGATACCTGGCGCTATGCAACCTGGCAGATTTACGACAACATCGCGGCCGCGCCGGCAACCTCTTCCGGCGACGGGCTTCAGGAGACTCGCCTGAAGCAGGACGTCTATTATCTGGAAAAACCACAGCGCAAAACCGAAGCGCTGATCTTCGGCTCTCATGACAGCGCAACGCTTGAGATGACCCAACGCATCTCAACCTATCTTGATACCCTTTGGGGTGCCGAGACGGTGCCGTGGTCGATGTACTATCTGAACGGTCAGGACAACAGCATGATCCTGATCTCAACCCTGCCGCTAAAAGATCTCTCTTCCGGTTTCAAAGAGACGACCGTGGGCAGCATTGTCGATTCCCGCCGGGCAGAAATGCTGCAACAGGCGAACGCCCTTGATGAACGTGAGAGCTTCTCATCTCTGCGCCGCCTCGCCTGGCAGAATGGCCATTACTTTACGCTGCGTACCACTTTTAACCAGCCAGGCCATCTGGCGACGGTGGTGGCCTTCGATTTGCCCATCAATGACTTGATTCCACCGGATATGCCGCTCGACAGCTTCCGTCTGGAGCCGGACAGCAGCACTCAGAATATGCGTGCCGCATCGGATAAAGAGGCCGCAGAGAGCGTATCGATCTCCTTTAACGGCTCGAAAATCGAAATTGCCTCTTCGCTGAACTCAACTGGTATGCGTCTGGTGTGGCAAGTGCCGTTCGGCACCCTGCTGCTTGATACGCTGCAAAATATCCTGCTGCCCCTGCTGCTGAATATCGGCCTGCTGGCGCTGGCGCTGTTTGGCTACAGCACGTTCCGCTTCCAGTCAGGGCGTCAAAGCGATGCCGCCCCGGTCCCGGCAGGAACCAGTAACGAACTGCGCGTGTTGCGCGCGCTGAATGAAGAGATTATTTCCGTGCTGCCGCTTGGGGTGCTGGTTCACGATCAGGAAGCCAACCGTACGGTGATGAGCAATAAAATTGCTGACCACCTGCTGCCTCATCTCAATCTGCAGAACATCACCGCTATGGCGGATCAACATCAGGGCGTGATTCAGGCCACCATTAATAACGAGCTGTATGAGATCCGACAGTTCCGCAGCCAGATCGCCTCCCGCACGCAGATCTTCATCATCCGCGATCAGGATCGTGAAGTGCTGGTGAATAAAAAGCTCAAGCAGGCACAACGTCTGTATGAGAAAAACCAGCAGGGGCGCGCTGCCTTTATGCAAAATATTGGTGATGCCTTCAAGAAGCCGTTAAAAATGCTGGCGACCCAGGCGGCGGCGCTGAATACATCTGAAAGTCATCAGCTTGCCTGCCAGGCCGACTCGCTGGTGCGCATGGTAGATGAGATCCAGCTGGCGAATATGCTCGAAAATGATTTCTGGAAAGGAACGCCGACTCTCTTCTCTATCCAGAATCTGATCGATGAAGTGGTGCCTGAGGTCCTGCCCGTGATTAAGCGCAAAGGGCTGCAGCTGCTGATCAATAACCATTTACCGGCGAATGATGAACGTCACGGCGATCGCGAAGCGCTGCGTCGCATTCTGCTGATGATTATTCAGTACGCCGTCACCACCACCCAGATCGGCAAGATCACCCTGGAAGTCAGTACCGACGAGTCGGCTGAAGATCGCCTGACGTTCCGTATCCTGGATACCGGGGAAGGCGTAACGACAAGCGAAATCGATAATCTGCATTTCCCGTTCCTGAATGACACCCAGAGCGATCATTACGGCAAGGCCAATGCCCTGACCTTCTGGCTGTGCGATCAGCTGGCACGTAAGCTCGGCGGCCATCTGAATATCAAGGCCCGCGAATCACTTGGCACGCGTTACTCACTGCACGTTAAAATGGCGGCGAATCCACAGGAAGAAGACGAAGAACGCCTGCTGGATGATGTGGTCGTGATGGTGGATGTGACCTCGAATGAGATCCGCAATATTGTGGTTCGTCAGTTAGAAAACTGGGGCGCGGCCTGCATAACACCGGATGAAAGACTCTCAAGTCAAGAATTTGATCTGTTTTTAACTGATAATCCGTCTAATCTTACTGCCTCCGGCTTGCTTTTAAGCGATGATGAGCCAGGCGTGCGAAAAATCGGCCCAGGCCAGCTGCGCGTCAACTTTAATATAAGCAATGCGATGCAGGAAGCTGTACTACAACTAATAGAAGAGCAACTGGCGCAGGAAGAGATAGCGGAATCACCGTTAGGCGGCAATGAAAATGCCGAGCTTCACGCCAGCGGATACTATTCACTCTTTGTTGATACAGTACCAGATGATGTTAAGCGGTTGTATACTGAGTCCGCTGCGAATGATTTTGCAGCGCTGGCACAGACAGCACACCGGCTTAAAGGGGTGTTTGCCATGCTTAATCTGGTTCCCGGCAAGCAGTTATGTGAAACGCTGGAACATCTAATTCGTGAGAAAGATGCCTCTGGCATTGAAAAATACATCAGCGACATTGACGCCTACGTCAAAAGCTTGCTGTAGCAAGGTAGCCTTATACATGAACAATATGAACGTAATTATTGCCGATGACCATCCGATTGTACTGTTCGGTATTCGCAAATCACTTGAACAGATCGAGTGGGTGAATGTAGTCGGTGAATTTGAAGACTCTACAGCACTGATCAATAACCTCCCAAAGCTTGATGCGCATGTGCTCATCACCGATCTCTCCATGCCTGGGGACAAATACGGTGATGGGATCACACTCATCAAATATATCAAACGTCACTTCCCGGACATTTCGATCATTGTTCTGACCATGAACAACAACCCGGCCATTCTGAGCGCCGTGCTGGATCTGGATATCGAAGGGATTGTGCTGAAACAGGGTGCGCCGACCGATCTGCCAAAAGCGCTCGCTGCGCTGCAGAAAGGCAAGAAGTTCACGCCTGAAAGCGTCTCTCGTCTGCTGGAAAAAATCAGCGCCGGTGGCTATGGCGACAAACGCCTGTCTCCGAAAGAGAGCGAAGTTCTGCGCCTGTTCGCCGAAGGTTTCCTGGTCACCGAGATTGCCAAGAAGCTGAACCGCAGTATTAAAACCATCAGTAGCCAGAAGAAATCAGCAATGATGAAACTGGGTGTGGATAACGATATTGCACTGCTGAACTATCTCTCCTCCGTTACGCTGAGCGCGTCGGATAAGGATTGATGTTGACCGGGTGTGCGGCCTGATGGCCTCACCTCCCCCTCCCGGCGTGTGAGGGAAACAACAAAAAAGGCCCTGACGGGCCTTTTTTTATACTCTCGCTTTTCTGACCCGTTCCGCATACACGGAAATCGTCTGTTTCAGGACGTCCAGCGTCACCGGTTTCGACAGACAACTGTCCATCCCTGACTCCAGACAGCGCTGTTTCTCTTCCGCCAGCGCATTCGCCGTCACGCCCACGACCGGCAACGTCAGGCCAAGCTGGCGTATACGCTGCGTCAGACGGTAGCCATCCATATTCGGCATGTTGACGTCGCTAAGAACGATATCAATGTGGTTTTTACTCAGCACGTTCAGCGCATCCACGCCGTCATTGGCGGTTTTGCACTGATAGCCAAGCGAACCCAGCTGGTCTGCCAGCAGGCGACGGTTAATCGGATGGTCATCCACCACCAGAATCATCATATCGTCATTCAGCGATGCCAGCGCATCCGGTGACGACAACTCCGTCGCCCCGTCGCTATCTTCCAGCTGCACGCTGTAGATACGTGCCAGCAGGCTCATGAGCTCATGTGGCGTCGCCACGCTGTGCACCCATTCACCCGGAGCTCGTTCGACCGGAATACCGATATGGCGACGGCAGAAGTGAACCACCCCTCTGCCCTGCCAGGGTTGTTCCAGCACCTCGTCGGTGATCAGCACATCGTCGACATCCGGCGTTTGCCCTTCATAGCGGGACACGCGCACGCCGCTGTGGGTAAGAAGCGCCGTCAGGTAATCATTCAGTGAGGCATTGTGTACTGCCAGCCAGCAGCGCTTATCGCTCAGCCCGTCCACCACCGCTTTTGCCGGGTACTGGGCAGAATAGAGCGGAATGCGGATAGTAAACTGGCTGCCCATGCCTGGCTCGGTATCAACGGAGATATCGCCGTCCATCATGCTCACGAGCTTCTCACAGATCGCCAGACCCAGCCCGGTCCCCTGGAAGTTACGCTGTACGCCGGTACCGACCTGGAAGAACGGGTCAAACAGACGCACCACTTCCTTCGCCGGGATACCCACGCCGGTATCACGCACGCGAATACTCAGGTAGTCCCCTGCCCGACACACGTGCAACACAATGCAGCCGATATCGGTAAATTTAATGGCGTTACTGAGCAGGTTAGAAATGACCTGCTGCAGACGCATCGGATCGCCATGCAGCGTCAGCGGCACGTCCGGCTCAATAAAGCAGTAGAGGCCCAGCTGTTTACGCACCACCAGCGGCAGATAGTTGGCGCTGATGTGGTTCATCACCTCGCGCGGAGAGAACTCCCGCGGCTCAATTTTCAGCTGCTCCGACTCAATTTTGGAGAAATCGAGAATATCGCTGATGATTTTCAGCAGCAGGCTGGAGGAGTTATTCATCGCCGTCACCAGGCGATCGACCCCTTTCGGCAGCTCTTTGGTCTGGAGAAGATCAAGGTTACCGATAATCCCGTACAGCGGGGTACGCAACTCGTGGCTGACGGTGGCAAGGAACATGGATTTCGACTGGCTGGCCTGCTCAGCGGCCTGCGCCATCTCCTGCAGGGACTCTTCCATCTTCACACGCGCCGAGACGTCTACCAGGACGCAAATTGCCACGTTCTCATTACGATAGCGGGAGTGCACAAAGCTGATTTGCAGGTTCGTGTGCGTGCTGGTCAGCACGTCAACGAAGTTCACTTGCTGGCCACAGATAATCTGCGTCAGCCTCTGTCGGTCCTCATGCGTCAGCATGTTCAGGTAGTTATGCGCCAGCTCGTTACTGAGGATATTGGTCCCGTCCTGCGTGCGCAGGATGCAGATCCCCACCGGCGCCGAGGCGACAATCTTGCGGTTAAACTGCTCGTGCTCTTCCAGCCGCTGGGCGTCGCTTTCGGCGGGAATAAAGATTTTGCGCTCATACATTCGCGCCAGGGTAAACAGCGCCCCCCCGGCCAGCAGGTTCAGCAAAATCGCGTTCATGATAAGAATGCGGATCCGCTCAAGCACCATATCCACGGGCAGCGAATAGACAATACTCAGCGACGAAGGCGGCAAACTCTTTTTAAGCACCAGCTCACGGAAGCCTGAGGTATAGCCAAACCACGACCGCTCCTGCATCCAGTGCGGATCGACGTTCAGTCGATTCTCCGGACCGGCGAGTGAGATCAGGGTATGTCCGTTTTCATCCAGAATGGTCACGCCCATCGGCAGACTGCCCGGCGTGAAGAAGTTTTCCATGCGAATGGTTTGTTCAATCCCCAGCAGCGCCTGCAGACGATTGCCCAGATAGACCGGCGTCAGGGCGTAGAAATAGCCCACGCCCATGCGTGGCCCCTGGCTTATCCAGAAGATGTTATTCCCGCGCTCGTCCTGCGGCGCATTGCGATATTTCACAATCCGTTCGTGCAGGCTTTTCAGCGCATCATCGCGCTCAACGGGCACATCGCGCAGGCCAAAGTCGGCCATACAGAGATTTTCACTGCCAATCAGGAAGACGCGGTTCAGATCATAGGCGGCGGAAAAGTTGTCACGCCAGTAGCGCATAAACCAGGAGAGCGACTCCAGTGAACCGCGCCAGGTGCTGCCCATCGCAGAGCAATCGGAATCCGGAAACAGCGGCTCGAAATTCGGCACTTCGGTTTTGTCATTACGCCCACGGATGGCAAGAATGCCGTTTTCCGCGGTCAGGCGATTCTCGGCAATGTACTTCAGCTCCTTCATCACGTCGGACGTTCGCTGAATATAGCGCTGGGCCTGATCGGAGCTTAAGTTAAACTCCTGGCGGATCTCCGCTTCTTTCTGATGAAGGGCGTTAACGATGTAAAACACCGACAATAATGCCACCAGCAACCAAAGCAAGAGCGCCAGCGCCCGAAACAGATAGCGAGAGACTTTCAGCGTGGTACGAAAGGAGACGAGGTATTTCAAAGGGGCGAGGCTCCGCCGTCGGGGTCAAAAAGAATGTGGTTAAGGTAGCGGTAAACGCGCCTTGTCGCAACGTTCACTTATCTGCTTGTGCAAAAGAAAAGGGCCGGAAACCGGCCCTTTTTGCATCAGGAGACATTACTCGTCAGCGTCATCTGCTGCATCATCTTCGGTATCGGCTTCTGGTGCGATTTCATCATCACCTTCTGCGACGCTACCGTCGATGGAGTCGAGCTCTTCGTCATCCACAGGCTCAGCTACACGCTGCAGACCCACGACGTTTTCATCTTCCGCGGTACGGATGAGGATCACACCCTGAGTATTACGGCCAACCACGCTGATCTCAGATACGCGTGTACGCACCAGCGTACCGGCATCCGTGATCATCATGATCTGGTCGGCATCGTCTACCTGTACCGCACCCACAACGGATCCGTTGCGCTCGGTAACCTTGATAGAGATTACGCCCTGCGTGCCACGAGACTTGGTCGGGTATTCGCTTTCGGCAGTACGTTTACCGTAGCCGTTCTGCGTGACGGTCAGGATAGCACCTTCACCGCGCGGAACGATCAGGGAAACGACGGTATCTTCACCGGCCAGTTTGATACCACGAACACCTGTTGCAGTACGGCCCATTGCACGAACCGCGTTCTCTTTGAAGCGCACCACTTTACCGGCGGCGGAGAACAGCATCACTTCATCGGAACCGGAGGTGAGGTCAACGCCAATCAGTTCGTCACCGTCGTTCAGGTTCACCGCGATGATACCGGCAGAACGTGGACGGCTGAATTCGGTCAGCGCGGTTTTCTTCACGGTACCGCTGGCGGTCGCCATAAAGACGTTCACGCCTTCTTCGTACTCACGTACAGGCAGAATCGCGGTGATACGTTCGTTCGCTTCCAGCGGCAGCAGGTTCACGATTGGGCGACCACGCGCACCACGGCTCGCTTCTGGCAGCTGATAGACCTTCATCCAGTACAGACGACCACGGCTTGAGAAGCAGAGGATCGTGTCATGGGTGTTTGCCACCAGCAGACGGTCAATAAAGTCTTCTTCTTTAATACGTGCTGCCGATTTGCCTTTACCGCCACGACGCTGTGCCTCGTAGTCGGTCAGCGGCTGATACTTCACATAGCCCTGGTGAGACAGGGTGACCACCACATCTTCGCGGTTAATCAGATCTTCAATGTTGATATCAGAGCTGTTCGCCGTGATTTCGGTGCGACGCTCATCGCCGAACTGATCGCGGACCAGTTCCAGCTCTTCACGGATCACTTCCATCAGGCGCTCTGCGCTACCCAGGATATGCAGCAGCTCGGCAATCTGTTCCAGCAGTTCTTTGTATTCGTCGAGCAGTTTTTCGTGCTCAAGGCCAGTCAGTTTCTGCAGACGCAGATCCAGAATCGCCTGGGCCTGCTGTTCAGTCAGGTAGTACTGACCGTCACGCACGCCGAACTCAGGCTCCAGCCATTCAGGACGCGCAGCATCGTCGCCAGCGCGTTCCAGCATGGCGGCCACGTTGCCCAGATCCCACGGACGGGCAATCAGAGACGCTTTCGCTTCCGCAGGGGTTGGTGCACGGCGAATCAACTCAATGATTGGGTCGATGTTTGCCAGTGCAACGGCCAGCGCTTCAAGGATATGCGCACGGTCGCGGGCTTTACGCAGTTCGAAAATAGTACGGCGAGTCACCACTTCACGGCGGTGACGCACAAACGCGCTCAGAATATCTTTCAGGTTCATGATCTTCGGCTGACCATGGTGCAATGCAACCATGTTGATACCGAAGGAGACCTGGAGCTGAGTCTGGGAATACAGGTTGTTCAGTACAACCTCGCCCACCGCGTCGCGTTTGATTTCAATCACGATGCGCATGCCGTCTTTATCAGATTCGTCACGCAGCGCGCTGATGCCTTCAACACGTTTTTCTTTTACCAGCTCGGCGATTTTTTCAATCAGACGCGCTTTGTTCACCTGATACGGGATCTCGTGAACAATGATGGTTTCACGGCCGGTTTTGGCATCCGCTTCCACTTCGGCGCGGGCACGGATATAAATCTTGCCACGTCCGGTGCGGTACGCTTCTTCAATACCACGACGACCGTTGATGATCGCCGCCGTCGGGAAGTCTGGACCCGGGATGTGTTCCATCAGCCCTTCAATGCTGATGTCTTCATCCTCAATATAGGCCAGGCAGCCGTTGATCACTTCCGTGATGTTATGCGGTGGAATGTTGGTTGCCATACCGACGGCGATACCGGACGAACCGTTCACCAGCAGGTTAGGGATTTTCGTTGGCATAACGTCCGGAATGCGTTCCGTGCCGTCATAGTTATCAACGAAATCAACCGTCTCTTTTTCCAGGTCAGCCATCAGCTCATGGGCAATTTTCGCCAGACGGATTTCCGTATAACGCATTGCCGCGGCGGAGTCGCCGTCGATAGAACCAAAGTTACCCTGACCATCTACCAGCATGTAACGCAGCGAGAATGGCTGCGCCATTCGGACGATAGTGTCGTACACCGCGGAATCACCATGGGGATGGTATTTACCGATTACGTCACCAACGACACGGGCAGATTTTTTGTAGGCTTTATTCCAGTCATTGCCCAATACGTTCATGGCGTATAGTACGCGACGGTGTACCGGCTTCAGGCCATCGCGGACGTCCGGCAGCGCACGGCCAACAATGACCGACATCGCATAGTCCAGATAGGAGCTCTTCAGCTCTTCCTCGATGTTAACCGGTGTAATTTCTCTCGCAAGGTCGCTCATCTAACCGCTATCCCTCTACTGTATCCCGGATTCAAAGGTCGCAAATTATAACACAGCCGCGGTGATTGAGGTAAACCAATAAGCTTTATTCAACCACGCGGGCTGATATACTCCGAAGTCTTGCAAAATAAGGAGTAAAAGCGCCCATGAATGCCGAAAAATCCCCGGTGGCTCACAACGTTGACCATGAAGAGATTGCCAAATTCGAAGCGGTGGCATCCCGCTGGTGGGATCTCGAAGGTGAGTTTAAACCTCTGCACCGCATTAACCCGCTGCGTCTGGGCTATATCGCGGAGCGTTCCGGCGGCCTGTTCGGTAAGAAAGTGCTCGACGTCGGCTGCGGCGGCGGCATTCTGGCAGAAAGCATGGCGCGCGAAGGGGCCACCGTCACCGGTCTGGATATGGGCTTTGAACCGCTGCAGGTTGCCCGTCTTCATGCGCTGGAATCTGGAGTGCAGGTGGAATATGTGCAGGAAACCGTCGAAGAACATGCGGCAAAGCATGCCCATCAGTACGACGTGGTGACCTGTATGGAGATGCTGGAGCACGTTCCCGACCCCCAGTCCGTGGTTCACGCCTGTGCAAAACTGGTGAAACCGGGCGGCCAGGTCTTCTTCTCGACGATCAACCGAAACGGAAAAGCCTGGCTGATGGCGGTCGTCGGGGCGGAGTATGTGCTGCGTATGGTGCCAAAAGGCACGCACGACGTGAAGAAATTCATCAAGCCTGCTGAATTACTGAGCTGGGTTGATCAAACGTGGCTCAAGGAGCAGCACATCACCGGTCTGCATTACAATCCATTGACCGATAAATTCAAACTCGCACCGGGTGTAGATGTTAACTATATGTTGCATACAACCGCCAAAAATGACTGACGTCATCCATTATTCTTATAAAGATTGCGCGACATCATGTTGCGCAATTCTGACCTCCCGTTGAAGAAATCAGCACTCGATCAAATTTTGAATTTTTTTTCTTAATTATTGACATCTCTTCCAGGCCTTACGGTACGAGGACTTAGCCTTTTTTACCCTTTGACAACCTCAATTTAACGTCAAAATCAACCCTTGTGCTGAAAAGATTCGATACTAGAATACTCACCATATAGCGTTTTTCTTATCGCAAACCCCCTATATGTAGTATTTATCCACAGAGTTAGTCACAAGACGGATCTGTGGATAAGCGGGGGATATTTTTTATTTCACGGACAGGTAAAACCCACATGAATCAGAGTCTGCTGGTGACTAAGCGCGACGGTACCACCGAGCGTATCAATCTGGACAAAATCCATCGTGTTCTCGACTGGGCAGCAGAAGGACTGAATAACGTATCTATCTCCCAGGTTGAACTGCGCTCTCACATTCAGTTCTACGATGGCATCAAGACATCTGATATCCACGAAACCATCATCAAGGCTGCGGCGGATCTCATCTCCCGTGAAGCCCCGGATTATCAGTACCTCGCTGCACGTCTGGCGATTTTCCACCTGCGTAAAAAAGCGTACGGCCAGTTTGAGCCGCCAAAGCTTTACGATCACGTGGTGAAAATGGTTGAGCTGGGCAAATACGACACGCATCTGCTGGAAGACTATACGGAAGAAGAGTTCGAGCAGATGAACGGGTTTATCGATCACTGGCGCGACATGAACTTCTCTTACGCGGCGGTGAAGCAGCTCGAAGGCAAATACCTGGTTCAGAACCGTGTGACCGGTGAGATCTACGAAAGCGCCCAGTTCCTCTATATTCTGGTGGCCGCCTGCCTGTTCTCTAACTACCCGCGTGACACCCGTCTGGAATACGTGAAGCGTTTCTACGATGCGGTTTCCACGTTCAAGATTTCTCTGCCTACGCCAATCATGTCTGGCGTGCGTACCCCAACCCGTCAGTTCAGCTCATGCGTCCTGATCGAGTGTGGTGACAGCCTGGATTCCATCAACGCGACTTCCAGCGCCATCGTGAAATATGTCTCCCAGCGTGCCGGTATCGGCATCAACGCCGGTCGCATCCGTGCACTGGGTAGCCCGATTCGCGGCGGTGAAGCGTTCCACACCGGCTGTATCCCGTTCTACAAACACTTCCAGACCGCGGTAAAATCCTGCTCTCAGGGCGGCGTACGCGGTGGTGCTGCCACCCTGTTCTACCCAATGTGGCACCTGGAAGTGGAAAGCCTGCTGGTACTGAAAAACAACCGTGGCGTTGAAGGCAACCGCGTTCGTCACATGGACTACGGCGTACAGATCAACAAGCTGATGTACACCCGTCTGCTGAAAGGTGAAGACATCACCCTGTTCAGCCCGTCCGACGTCCCGGGCCTGTATGACGCGTTCTTCGCCGATCAGGATGAGTTTGAGCGTCTGTACACCAAATACGAAAAAGACGACAGCATCCGTAAGCAGCGCGTTAAGGCGGTTGACCTGTTCTCCCTGATGATGCAGGAACGTGCCTCTACCGGCCGTATCTACATTCAGAACGTTGACCACTGCAACACCCATAGCCCGTTTGACCCGGTGGTTGCGCCAGTGCGCCAGTCTAACCTGTGCCTGGAAATCGCCCTGCCGACCAAACCGCTGGAAGATGTTAACGACGAAAACGGCGAAATCGCGCTCTGTACCCTCTCTGCTTTCAACCTGGGCGCTATCAAGAGCCTGGAAGAGCTGGAAGAGCTGGCGGTGCTGGCCGTGCGTGCGCTGGATGCCCTGCTGGATTACCAGGACTACCCAATCCCGGCGGCAAAACGTGGAGCGATGGGCCGTCGTACCCTCGGTATCGGCGTTATCAACTTTGCCTACTGGCTGGCGAAACACGGTAAGCGTTACTCCGACGGCAGCGCGAACAACCTGACCCACGAAACGTTCGAAGCGATTCAGTACTACCTGCTGAAAGCCTCCAACGAGCTGGCGAAAGAGCAAGGCGCGTGCCCGTGGTTCAACGAAACCACATATGCGAAAGGCATTCTGCCGATCGATACCTATAAGAAAGACCTGGATGCGATCTCTAACGAACCGCTGCATCTGGACTGGGAAGCGCTGCGTGAATCCATCAAGACTCACGGCCTGCGTAACTCCACGCTGTCTGCCCTGATGCCGTCTGAGACCTCTTCGCAGATCTCTAACGCCACCAACGGTATTGAACCACCGCGCGGCCACGTCAGCATTAAAGCGTCGAAAGACGGTATCCTGCGTCAGGTTGTGCCTGACTACGAGCTGCTGAAAGACAACTATGAGCTGCTGTGGGAAATGCCAAACAACGACGGTTACCTGCAGCTGGTGGGGATCATGCAGAAGTTTATCGACCAGTCGATTTCTGCTAACACCAACTACGACCCGACGCGCTTCCCGTCTGGCAAGGTACCGATGCAGCAACTGTTGAAAGACCTGCTCACCGCCTACAAATTTGGTGTGAAAACCCTGTACTATCACAACACTCGTGATGGTGCGGAAGACGCTCAGGATGACATGGCACCGTCAATTCAGGACGATGGCTGCGAAAGCGGCGCATGTAAGATCTAATGAAGGGCGGGGATATCCCCGCCTTTATTTCGTAAGACAGGACTCCAATTCATGGCATACACCACCTTTTCACAGACGAAAAACGACCAGCTCAAAGAGCCGATGTTCTTCGGGCAACCGGTCAACGTGGCACGCTACGATCAGCAAAAATATGACATCTTCGAAAAGCTGATTGAAAAGCAACTCTCCTTCTTCTGGCGCCCGGAAGAAGTTGACGTCTCTCGCGATCGTATCGATTTCCAGGCGTTGCCGGAGCACGAAAAGCATATCTTCATCAGCAACCTGAAGTACCAGACGCTGCTGGACTCCATTCAGGGCCGTAGCCCGAACGTGGCGCTGCTGCCGCTGATCTCCATTCCGGAGCTGGAAACCTGGGTGGAAACCTGGGCGTTTTCTGAGACCATCCACTCCCGCTCTTACACCCACATTATCCGCAACATCGTTAACGATCCGGCGGTGGTGTTTGACGATATCGTCACTAACGAGCAGATCCAGAAACGTGCTGAAGGTATTGCGCACTACTACGACGAACTGATCGAGATGACCAGCTACTGGCATCTGCTGGGCGAAGGCACCCACACCGTGAACGGCAAAACCGTCACCGTGAGCCTGCGCGCGCTGAAGAAACAGCTTTACCTGTGCCTGATGAGCGTTAACGCACTGGAAGCCATCCGCTTCTACGTGAGCTTCGCCTGCTCCTTCGCTTTTGCGGAACGCAAGCTGATGGAAGGTAATGCCAAAATCATCCGTCTGATCGCCCGTGACGAAGCCCTGCACCTGACCGGCACCCAGCATATGCTGAACCTGCTGCGCAGCGGTACAGACGATCCGGAGATGGCTGAGATTGCCGAAGAGTGCAAACAGGAGTGCTATGACCTGTTCGTGCTGGCCGCTCAGCAGGAGAAAGAGTGGGCAGACTACCTGTTCCGCGACGGCTCCATGATTGGCCTGAACAAAGATATCCTGTGCCAGTATGTTGAGTACATCACCAACATCCGTATGCAGGCGGTCGGGCTTGAGCTGCCGTTCAAGACCCGCTCTAACCCAATTCCGTGGATCAACACCTGGCTGGTATCCGATAACGTGCAGGTTGCGCCACAGGAAGTGGAAGTCAGTTCTTATCTGGTCGGGCAGATTGACTCTGAAGTTAATACCGACGACCTGAGCGACTTCCAGCTCTGATGAGCCGCGTAACGCTTAGCCTTTCCGGTACCGAAGTGCTGTGCCGGGAAGAACACCCTTCCCTGTTGATTGCGCTTGAGGCGCATCAGGTTGAAGTGGAGTATCAATGCCGCTCAGGCTATTGCGGCTCATGTCGCTGCCGTTTAGTCGCCGGACAAGTGGACTGGCTGACCGAACCGCTGGCCTTCATCAACGAAGGTGAAATTTTGCCCTGCTGCTGCCGGGCAAAAGGCGATATAGAGATTGAGATGTAAACCGCCCCTCCGGGCGACATAAAAAAGGGCCTTACGGCCCTTTTTCTTTTACTTCAAAAACTGCACGGCTTTATCCGGGAAATCGGTGAACAGCCCGTCCACCCCGGCCTGGTTATACAGCACGTCGTACAGCTGGTTTACGTCCGTCGCATAAGCCGGAAGCTGGTCCGCACGCACCGTATACGGATGAACCTGCATATGGCTGGCGTGCGCCTCTTTCACCATTGCCGTCAGCTTGACGTGGCCCGGCGTTGAGCCTTCCGCCACCAGCATATGGTAATCCGGTCCGATACCGTCGGCGTACTGCGCGATCTGTTTCATTGCGCCCGGCTTAAACATCCAGTCGTAGTTGTAATTCACCCACGTGCCGTCGGGCTGTTTCTCCTGAGTTTCATTCCAGTCGGTGTAGGCAATCAGCTGTACCAGATTGAGATCCATCCCTCTCTTTGGCTCCAGCTCGGTTTTGATGCGCTTCAGCTCAGCGGCGTCAAAACACTGCAGATAGACTTTGTCGCGCTTGCTGGTGTAGCCGTACTTTTTCAGCACGTCCAGCGTCTTCGCGGCAATGTCCTTCCCTTCCTGATGGTGGAACCACGGCGCTTTTATCTCCGGGTAGATGCCGATGTTTTTCCCGGTTGAGTGGTTCAGTCCCTGAACAAACTCAATCTCTTCTTCGAAGGTATGAATGCGAAAATCAGATTTACCCATCGGGAAACGTCCCGGATAGACCTGCACCTTCTTGCCGTTTTCAACCTCGAAACCCTCGGTAAACTTCAGCGAACGAATCTCATCCAGCGTAAAGTCAATGGCGTAGTAGCGACCATCTTTGCGGGCGCGGGCCGGAAAACGCTCAGCCACGTCCGTCACGCGGTCAAGATAGTGGTCATGAAGGACGACCAGCTGGTCGTCACGGGTCATCACCAGATCCTGCTCGAGATAATCTGCCCCCTGCGCATAGGCCATCGCTTTTGCCGGGAGCGTGTGCTCTGGCAGATAGCCGCTTGCGCCGCGATGGGCGATAACCATTTTCTCGTTAGCCAGCGCTGAGCCTGTCATCAGGCCCGCCAGCAGCAGGCCCGTTGCTACGTAAGTTAATTTCATCAGCCTTCTCCTTATTGACGACGCGCCTGCATTTCGGCGTGATGACGTTTTTCACCAATCATCACCACAATCAACAGCAGCACCGCCAGCACGCTACCGCCAATCATCACCATAAAGCCGCCGTCCCAGCCGAAGAAGTCAACGGTGTAGCCCACAATGGCGCTCGCCGCGACCGAACCGCCCAGGTAACCGAACAGACCGGTAAAGCCGGCTGCCGTACCTGCCGCTTTCTTCGGTGCCAGCTCCAGGGCATGCAGACCAATCAGCATCACCGGGCCGTAAATCAGGAAGCCGATGACGATCATACAGGCCATATCGACTGACGGGTTACCCGGTGGGTTGAGCCAGTAAACCACGGTGGCAATGGTCACCAGCGTCATAAAGAAGACGCCCGTCGCACCACGGTTACCCCGGAACACTTTGTCCGACATCCAGCCGCAAATCAGCGTCCCCGGGATCCCGGCGTACTCATAGAGGAAGTAAGCCCAGGAGGATTTATCCAGCGCGAAATGCTTCACCTCTTTCAGATAGGTAGGTGACCAGTCGAGGATGCCGTAACGCAGCAGGTACACGAAGACGTTGGCCACCGCGATATACCACAGCAGTTTGTTGGGCAGGACGTACTTCATGAAGATCTGTTTGGCCGTCAGCTCTTCTTCATGCTGCTCGCTGTAATCATCCGGATAGTCGTTTTTGTACTCTTCAATCGGCGGCAGGCCACAGGACTGCGGAGTGTCACGCATCAGGGCGAAAGCGATAACCGCCACCAGAATGGCACCAAAGGCAGGCATATAAAGCGCGGCTTTCCAGTCGTTAAACCACGCCATCCCCAGCAGGAACAGCAGAGGTGGAATACCGCCACCGACGTTATGCGCGCAGTTCCACACCGACACGATGCCGCCACGCTCTTTCTGCGACCACCAGTGCACCATGGTGCGCCCGCAAGGCGGCCACCCCATTCCCTGGAACCAGCCACAGAGGAACAGCAGCACGAACATCACGGCGATGCTGGAGGTTGCCCATGGCACAAAGCCCATGAACAGCATCACCGCTGCCGCCAGGATCAGACCCGCAGGCAGGAACACGCGTGGATTCGAGCGATCGGACACTGAACCCATGATGAATTTGGAAAAACCGTAGGCGATAGAGATCCCCGACAGCGCGAACCCCAGATCGCCACGAGAAAAGCCCTGCTCCACCAGATACGGCATGGCGAGCGCAAAGTTTTTACGTACCAGGTAGTACGCCGCGTACCCGAAGAAGATCCCCAGGAAGATTTGCCAACGCAGACGACGGTATAGCGGATCAATTTCTGCCTCTGGCAGACGCGCCCGATGCGGCGCAGGTTTGAAGATACTGAGCATGACAGCCTCCGTGGCCAGGTATTGAATTTACAGGGGTTTAACTGCCCCACACTCCAGAGAGGCGGCGATGTTAAGAAATCACGGTGATTGTTACTGTGAATCAACGCACAAATTGTTACAGAAATATGACAATGTGCGCAGAAAAGCGCATGGAATCACGTTTCACTTTCGAATTTCGTTCGTTTATGTTCGAAATCAAACAAACCACAGTTTTGATGTGGCTAAATGGTAAAAAACGAACACAGAGGGATAACAATGACAATTCACGATCCTCGCTACAGCGATGTGATTATCATTGGCGGTGGCGCGACCGGCGCCGGCATCGCACGCGACTGCGCCCTGCGTGGGCTGAGCGTCACGCTTCTGGAGCGCCATGACATTGCGACGGGCGCAACCGGGCGCAATCATGGCCTGCTGCACAGTGGTGCCCGTTACGCGGTGACCGACCCCGAATCCGCGCGGGAATGCATTGCTGAAAACCAGATCCTCAGACGCATTGCCCGCCACTGCATTGAACCGACCAACGGTCTGTTCATTACGCTTCCCGAAGACGATCTCTCATTTCAGCCAACCTTTGTGACCGCCTGCCGCGCTGCAGGGATTGAGGCTGACGTCATCGACCCCGAACTCGCGCGTCGCCTGGAACCGTCTGTCAACCCGGCCCTTATCGGTGCGGTGAAGGTCCCGGACGGCACGGTTGACCCTTTCCGCCTGACCGCCGCGAACATGCTGGACGCCCGTGAACACGGCGCACAGGTTCTGACCGGGCAGGAAGTGATCGGGCTTATCCGGGAAGGGAACCGCGTCTGCGGCGTACGTGTTTTTGATACGCAGTATAAGGAGCATGGCGAACTGTACGCCGCCGTGGTGGTCAACGCGGCGGGGATCTGGGGGCAACGCATCGCGGAGTACGCCGAGCTGTCTGTGCGCATGTTCCCGGCAAAAGGCTCGCTGCTGATCCTCGACCACCGCATTAACAACCACGTGATCAACCGCTGCCGCAAACCTTCTGATGCCGACATCCTGGTGCCGGGCGATACCATTTCGCTTATCGGCACCACCTCAACCCACGTGGACTATAGCGAGATTGATTACAACCGCGTGACCGCCGACGAGGTGGATATCCTGCTGCGCGAAGGGGAAAAGCTGGCCCCTGTGATGGCGCAGACCCGAATTCTTCGTGCCTATGCCGGCGTGCGCCCTCTGGTGGCGAGCGATAACGACCCGAGCGGGCGCAACGTCAGCCGTGGCATCGTGCTGCTCGACCACGCCGCGCGCGATGGTCTGGACGGGTTTATCACCATCACCGGCGGCAAGCTGATGACCTACCGCCTGATGGCCGAGTGGGCAACCGATGCCGTCTGCCGCAAGCTGGGTAATAGCGAACGGTGTGTGACTGCAGAGCAACCTCTGCCCGGCTCGCGTCAGTCCACCGAGAAAACGCTGCAAAAAATCATCTCCCTTTCCGCCCCCCTGCGCGGTTCCGCCATCTATCGCCACGGAGACCGCACGCCGGTCTGGCTGGGGGAAGGACGGCTGAGCCGTAGCCTGGTGTGTGAATGCGAAGCCGTCACGGCGGGTGAAGTGCAATACGCCGTGGAGAATCTGACCGTCAACAGCCTGCTTGATTTACGTCGGCGCACCCGCGTGGGCATGGGCACCTGCCAGGGTGAGCTGTGCGCCTGCCGTGCCGCCGGGTTGTTACAACGTTTTCATACCACCACTGCCACCCAGTCGCTGGCACAACTCAGTGATTTCCTGAACGAACGCTGGAAAGGTATTCAGCCTGTCGCCTGGGGTGATGCCCTGCGTGAAAGCGAGTTTACCCGCTGGGTCTACCAGGGGCTGTGCGGTCTTGAGAAGGAGCAACAGGATGAAATTTGATACCGTGATTGTCGGTGGTGGGCTGGCGGGTCTGCTCTGTGGTATCAGGCTAACGAAGCAGGGGCTGCGCTGCGCCATCATCACCCGGGGCCAGAGCGCGCTGCACTTCTCGTCGGGTTCGCTGGATCTGCTGGATGAGGCGTATCGCGATGCCCTGCCGCCAGAGCATCCCTATAACCTGACGGGCAGAGACACCGTCGACCGCTTCGCCCATGAAGCCGAAACCCTTCTGGCCGAGTGTGGCGCACGGCTGCAGGGTAACGCCCGGAAAAATCATCATCGGGTTACCCCGCTCGGCACCCTGCGCTCTGCCTGGCTCAGCCCGGAAGAGGTGCCTGTTGCCCCCTTCAACGCAGGACGGGTCCTGGTCGTGGGTATTAGCGGTTTTCTTGATTTCCAGCCCCACCTCGCTGCGGCATCGCTCTGTCGCCAGGGCGTGAACGCACAAACGGCTGAGATAGAGCTTCCTGAGCTTGACGTCCTGCGCGACAACCCGAGCGAGTTTCGCGCGGTGAATATTGCCCGTTTTCTCGACAACGACGATAAATGGCCGCTGCTGTATGCCGCGATCCGGCCGCTTGCCGAAGGTTGCGACACGCTGTTTATGCCCGCCTGCTTTGGCTTAAGCGACAACCGGCTCTGGCGCTGGCTCTCGGATCGCCTGCCCTGCTCGCTTGGCCTGCTGCCGACGCTTCCCCCTTCTGTCCCCGGCATTCGCCTGCATACCCAGCTTCAGCGTCGGTTTATCGCTCAGGGTGGCGTGTGGATGGCGGGTGACGAGGTGAAAAAAATCACCCTGACGGATGGCTCGGTGAGCGAAGTCTGGACGCGTAATCACGCTGATATTCCGCTTCGCGCGCGTTATACGGTGCTGGCAAGCGGCAGTTTCTTCAGCAACGGGCTGCTGAGTTGTCGGGACGGCATCCAGGAGGCCATTATGGGGCTGGATGTCCGACAAACGTCCTCCCGCGCGGACTGGTATCAGAGTGATTTCTTCACCCCACAACCCTGGCAGCAGTTCGGCGTGATTGTCGATAAGCAACTGCACCCGCAACTTTCTGGTCAGCCGGTCAGTAATCTCTATGCCATTGGCTCTCTTCTGGGGGGATACGATCCCATCGCTCAGGGTTGCGGCGGCGGGGTCTGCGCCATCACGGCGCTGTATGTGGCAGAGCAAATTGGCCAGCGCATGGAGGCTGAGCAATGAACGATACCCGGTTTGAAAGCTGCATCAAATGCACAGTTTGTACCACCGTCTGCCCGGTCAGCGGTGTGAATCCGCGCTACCCGGGCCCGAAACAGGCCGGACCTGACGGCGAGCGCCTGCGTCTTAAAGACGGTGCGCTGTACGATGAGGCGCTGAAATACTGCATCAACTGTAAACGTTGCGAAGTGGCCTGTCCGTCGGACGTGAAGATCGGCGATATCATCCAGCGAGCCCGCGCGCGTTACAGCACGCAAAAGCCGTCCCTGCGCGATGCGATCCTGAGTCACACCGACCTGATGGGCAGTGTCTCCACGCCTTTTGCCCCGCTGGTGAATGCTGCAACGTCTCTCAAGCCGGTGCGAAAACTGCTGGATGCGACGCTGAAGATAGACCACCACCGCAGCCTGCCAAAATACTCTCACGGTACCTTCCGACGCTGGTATACATCCGTGGCAGCGGAACAGGCGCAGTACACCGATCAGGTCGCGTTCTTCCACGGCTGCTATGTCAACTACAACCACCCGCAACTGGGAAAAGATCTGCTGAAGGTACTCAACGCGATGGGGACCGGCGTGCAGCTCCTGAATAAAGAGAAGTGCTGCGGTGTGCCGTTGATTGCCAACGGTTTTACCGATAAGGCGCGCAAACAAGCCAAAAGCAACGTCACGTCCCTGCGCGAGGCCATCGTTGATAAAGGGATTCCGGTGCTGGCCACCTCGTCCACCTGTACCTTCACCCTGCGTGATGAGTATCCGCACCTGCTGGACGTGGATAACACCGGTCTGCGCGAGCACATTGAGCTGGCGACGCGTTTCCTGTGGCGCAAACTGGACAGCGGGCAGACGCTGCCGCTGCGGGAACTACCGCTGAAAGTGGTGTATCACACACCGTGTCATATGGAGAAAATGGGCTGGTCGCTCTATACGCTTGAGCTGTTGCGGCTCATTCCGGGGCTGGAGCTGACGGTGCTGGACTCGCGCTGCTGCGGCATCGCGGGCACTTACGGCTTTAAGCGAGAAAACTACGAAACGTCACAGACGATCGGCGCCCCGCTGTTTCGCCAGATTGAAGAGAGTGGCGCAGATATCGTGGTCACCGACTGCGAAACCTGCAAGTGGCAGATAGAGATGTCTACCAGCAAGCGCTGCGAGCATCCGATCACTCTGCTGGCGAAGGCGCTGGGCTAAACCGTGCCGGGGCAAAACGCCCCGGCAAAGGCATCACTCAACAAACAGCGATTCGACAACATTAATCCAGCCGTGCTCGCTGGCCACCTCTTTACCCTTCAGCCAGCGGCGCAGCATGTTCAGCGCTATCATGGCGCAGACCTCCTGACGTACCGCCAGACTGTGGCGAGTAATGCTCATTTTAACCCGCAAAGCATACGTGCCTTCCGGCGTCGCCAGCGCAAAGTTGAGATGTTCCTCATCCAGCCCCCCCACAAACAGCGCCAGGCCAGCAAAATGTTTCACCCTTCTTTCCGAAGCCCAGCGCGCGGTCTGCGCCAGCGTTTCCTGCTGGAACGGCACCACTTCACTGGCCAACAGCGGCGCACTGGCGCGCGACAGCTGTAGCGCCAGCAGGCCGCCGGTGAACTGTTCGCTTAAGGTCACGCTCAGCTGCCGAGACTGCAGATGTGACGCAATCTGCGCCGGCAGCCCCTCGGTGCCTTCAAAGATCAGGCTTTCACCTGCGACGCGCTGCACCTCCGGCCAGAGCGCCAGCATCGCCGCCTTCTCTGAGGCCGGTCCTGTCAGCTTGAGTTCAATGATAGGCATGGAGGAGCGGTAGCCCATTGAGACACCGGGTGGCAGGGAGAGATGATCAAGACTCTGGGCCAGATCGCTTTCGGAGCGGCCAAACGTGGTCAGACGCAGGCAGAGCGGAGGCTCAGGCAGGGTAAAACGTTCGCGAAGGCGCGGCAGGATCTGCTGCTCGACCATCACTTTAAATTCTGACGGTACGCCCGGCGTGAAGAACATCAGGCAGCGGTTCAGCGTAATGGCAAACCCACACGCGGTACCCACGGGGTTATCGACCAGTTCGGCGCTGGCGGGAATTTCCGCCTGCTTGCGGTTGCTGGGTGCCATAACACGGCCACGTTCGGAGAAGAAACGCTCCATCTGCGCCAGCCACTCTTCATGCAGCACCAGCCCTTCACCTTTTGCGGTCGCGGCGGCCAGGGCGCTGAGATCGTCGCTGGTGGGACCGAGCCCGCCGTTCACAATCAACACGTCGGCGTGTTCGCTACGCTCGCGCAGCACATTCACCAGTGACTCAAGATTGTCGCCCACCGTATTGCGGCGCGTTAACGGTAATCCTTGCTCAAAGAAAAGATCGGCAAGCCAGGCAGCATTGGTATCAATAATTTGTCCATGCAGCACTTCGTCGCCGGTGGATAACATCTCCACGTTAATCATTGTGTTCTCCCGCTTATATGGTCAAAACACTATAGCGCAAATGGATGTCGGGAGAAGAGAGAAACTGGCGCGACAGAATGCCGCGCCGGCGTGATTAGAACCCTGCGCTGACCCCCACGTACGGGCCGTCAGCCAGTGCGTTGTCGCGGTTGCCGTCTTTACCCGCCAGGTTCAGATAGCGATAGCCTGCTTCAATCGTAATCGGACGCATGATGGTCCAGCGCGCGCCCGCGTTGGCTTCTTCATAGCTGTCGATACCGCTGGAGAGCGAATCCGGTGAGTAGTAATACTCGCCAAACAGGCCGAAGCTATCGCCAATTTTCCACTGCAGGCCGCCGCCTACCGCCGCCGCGTAACCTTCATCACCGTCGTTCGGGTTAGTGTAAATCCCCTTACCGCCCACGGTAGCCAGGAACGGGCCAAGCGGAATGTTCAGACCCAGGCCGAGGCTTGCCGCATCGCCATCGTCATCGTTATGTGTCCAGCCGCCGGTCATCGCCAGACCGGAGGTCTCGGTCCCAAGGCCAAAGCCGAGGTGAGTATAATCCTGACCCGCCGAGCCGTTGAAGCTGATGGCGTTCGCCGCCGAAGAAACAACCATCAGGCCTAAGCCCACTAATGCCACTTTTTTCATTGTCGTGATCCCGCACAATTTTATAGAGAAGTCCCAAAACCGCGAGATTTTAACCTGAGTCGCCCGGGGATCAAGCACTCTGCGTGCGGCAGGCGAGTAGTTTGTAACGATTTGATACCCGGTATTTTTTTACGTGAGCAGCAGAAAACGCATTTTAACGCTCAGGCCACCCAGCGTTTCGCTGCGCGTCAGCTGTAAGGGACTTCGGTGCAGACGGGCAATATCAGCGGCCAGCGCCAGCCCGATCCCTGACCCGGCGGCATCTCCGACGTTATCCAGCCGGTGGAAAGGCAGCATCGCCTGCTGGATCTGGTCCTCTTCGATGCCCGGACCACTGTCCTCCACGCTCAGCTCAACGGCGCCCTGGTCTGTTCGCAGGAACACGGTCACTGTCCCTTCTGCAGGGGTATATTTGATCGCATTCTCCAGCAGGTTGGCGCATAACTCCCCCAGCAGCACGTCATCGCCTTCGATCATGACCGGCTGCTGCCGACCGTCATAGCCCAGGTCAATCGCTTTACTGCGCGCCTGCGCCAGCCGTGAGAAGCAGCAGTTTTGCACTACCTGAACCAAATCCACCGGCGCAAACTGGCCCTCCCCCTGCTCCTTACGCTTCACCGCAGAAAGCTGCAGCAGCCGTTCGGTCAGTACAATGGTGTCATCCAGGGTCGCATTCATTGCCCGCAGGCTCTCCTGCCACAGGGCGGGATCCTGACGCGTCAGGGCAACGGAGACCTGGGTTTTCAGCACCGCCAGCGGGGTTTTGAGCTGATGCGAGGCATCCGCGTTGAAGCGTTCCTGACGCGACAGCACGCCGCGCAGCCTGTCGATATAGCGGTTGAACGCCACAATCAGCAGCCGGGTCTCAGACCAGGGCAACAACTCCGGCAGCGGCGCGAGCAGGCCTGGATCACGGCGCACCATCAGCGAAGAGAGCTGGCGCATTGGGCGCAGTACGCGACGCAGCAACCACGCGGTCAACACCAGGGTCAGCAGCACCAGCAATCCCTGAGAGACCCATGATGAAAAGAGCAACTGACTGGCGAGATAGCGGCGGGACTGGAGCGTCTCCGCGACATAAATCTCCGCCATGCCGACGATATTACCTTCATTGACGGGCTGCAGCAGACGCGCGACACGGATCGCCTGCCCGCGGTATTCGGTGTGATAAAACCAGGCCAGCGCCGGATAGAGCGTGGTGCGGGATGTTGCCGGGGGCATCCGGGGCAGATCGTCATAACCGGAGATCACCCGCCCGTCGGGATCGACCACTTTATAATAGAGCCGGTCGTTCATATTGAGTTCAAAACTGTCGAGCACCACCCAGGGAACATTCACGCCCAGCCTGCCGTCGTGAACCTCCAGCCGTTCCGATATTGTTCGGGCAGAGGATAACAGCGTGCGGTCGTAAGCCTGCGTGGCCGCCTGCAATGCGCTGACATAGCTGTTAAATGCCGACAACCCCCATAGCAACAACAACGGAAGCCCAAGAAACAGCAGCAGTTGCAGGTAAAGCGACTGCGGCTTAACCCACCTCATCGCCGCACTCCAGCACATAACCCAGTCCGCGAAGGGTGGTAACCCTCACGCCGCTACCGCTGAGCTTTTTGCGCAGACGATGAATATAGAGATCGATACTCTCCGGGCTGACGTCGTCATTCAGGCTAAACACCTGATCGAACAGCTGCTGCCGGGAAACGGGCCGGGTCCGGCGATGCATCAACACCTTCAGCAGCGACAGTTCGCGTGGCGTGAGCGACAGAGGCTCGTCGCGCAGCAGGAAAAAGCCTTCGTCGTCATATTCCAGCTCCCCAAGGCGCTGACGCTCCTGCGTTCGCCCTTCGCTTCTGCGCAACAGGGCGCGCAGCCGCGCGTCAAGCTCCTCCAGCTCAAACGGTTTCGGCAGATAATCATCCGCCCCGGCGTTGAGCCCTTTCACCCGGTCCGCCACGTTGCTGCGCGCGGTGAGAAACAGGACGGGCAGCGTCTGACCGCGTTTACGCAGACGATGCACGACCTCCAGACCGTCAAAGCCGGGCATTCCGATGTCCAGAATGGCAACCGCATAGCTTTCTCCCTGCAGCAGATGGTCGGCGGCGCGCCCGTCAGAAACGCAGTCCACGGCAAAGCCCTCCTGCACCAGCGCTTTCTCCAGCCAGTGAGCCAGCTCACGATTATCTTCCGCGAGTAAGAGACGCATATCACATCCTGTAAAGTTGGTGTCGCATTGAAAGGGAAATGAAAGGTTATTGTTTTAACAATCACGCAACGGAACCGCTACAAGGTGGTTCACATAATCAGAAAAAAGCCCCGTACCCGTACTCCCGGAACTCCGGCGTGAGGATAAACGATGAAAAAACAACTACTTTCGACTCTTGCTGCAAGCGTATTGATGATAAGTGCCTCTGTCGTTCAGGCGCAGGATGCCCCGTCCCGCACCGAGTGCATCGCGCCGGCGAAACCCGGCGGCGGTTTCGATCTCACCTGCAAACTCATTCAGGTCAGCATGCTGGAGACCGGCGCTATCGCAAAACCCATGCGTGTGACCTATATGCCCGGCGGCGTGGGTGCCGTTGCGTACAACGCGATTGTCGCGCAACGCCCTGCGGAAGCCGGCACGGTGGTGGCTTTCTCCGGTGGCTCGCTATTGAACTTGTCTCAGGGGAAGTTTGGCCGCTACGGCGTGGATGACGTGCGCTGGCTGGCAACCGTCGGTACTGACTACGGCATGATTGCCGTGCGCGCGGATTCACCGTGGAAATCCCTGAAAGACCTGCTGACCGCCATGGAAAAAGATCCGAACAGCGTGGTGATTGGCGCCGGTGCCTCCATCGGCAGCCAGGACTGGATGAAAGCCGCCCTGCTGGCACAGCAGGCGAAGGTTGATCCTCACAAGATGCGCTACGTGGCGTTTGAAGGGGGCGGCGAACCGGTGACGGCGCTGATGGGAAATCACGTTCAGGCGGTATCTGGCGATCTCAGTGAAATGGTGCCCTACCTGAACGGCGATAAAATCCGCGTGCTGGCGGTCTTCTCTGAGAACCGCCTGCCGGGCCAGCTGGCGAACGCCCCTACCGCAAAAGAACAGGGTTATGACCTGGTCTGGCCGATTATCCGCGGTTTCTTCGTCGGGCCAAAAGTGACCGATGCCGAATATCAGTGGTGGGTCGAAACCTTCAATAAACTCCAGCAGACAGAAGCGTTTAAAAAGCAGCGCGATCTGCGCGGGCTGTTTGAGTTCAACCTGAGCGGCAAGCCGCTGGATGAGTACGTCAAAAAACAGGTCAATGACTATCGCGAACAGGCGAAAGCCTTTGGCCTTGCCAAATAACCGGAGGCGGTATGAGCGATCGTATTTTTGCCGGGATTTGGCTGCTGCTCTGCGTCGGTGGGATGTTCGTCGCCTGGCAGATCCACAGCGAATACAGCTATGAACCGGTGGGGCCGCGCCCCTTCCCGATGGGCATTGTTGGACTGATGCTGCTCTGCTCGGTGGCCCTGCTGCTCCGTCATCCGGATACCGTAGAGTGGCCACCGCGCCGTATTCTGCAGCGTCTGCTGGTGATGGTCATTGTTCTGCTGATGTACGCCTGGGGTTTTGAGTGGCTCGGTTTTCCGGTGGCAACCGCCATCCTGACGATGGTGATCGGCATGCTGTTTAACGCCACCCTCCCGGCGGCGGGGATTTCCGGCGCGGTAATGGGGATCTTGCTGTGGTTTGCCTTTGACCGCCTGCTGGATGTGACCTTACCGCTCGGCGCATGGTTTAATTAACGGAGCACGCTATGGATACCTGGATTTATCTCTCGCAGGGGTTCGCCGTGGCGATGACCCCCGAAAACCTGGTGATAGCCCTGATCGGCTGCTTTGTCGGGACCATTGTGGGTCTGCTGCCCGGCCTTGGGCCGATTAACGGCGTTGCCATTTTACTCCCGCTGGCGTTTGCCCTGCATCTGCCTGCGGAATCGGCGCTGATCCTGCTGGCGACGGTGTATATCGGCTGTGAATATGGCGGGCGAATTTCATCCATCCTGCTGAACGTGCCCGGCGATGCGGCGGCCATTATGACCGCGCTGGATGGCTACCCGATGGCACGGCAGGGTCGCGGAGGCGTGGCGCTGTCCATCTCCGCGGTCAGTTCGTTTTGTGGTTCGCTGATTGCCATCGGCGGTATCATTCTGTTTGCCCCAGCGCTGGCCCAGTGGTCGCTGGCGTTTGGTCCGGCAGAGTATTTTGCGCTGATGGTCTTTGCCATCGCCTGTCTCGGCAGCATGATGGCGCAGAATCCGCTGAAATCGTTTTTGTCCGCGCTGATTGGCTTAGGGTTAGCCACCGTCGGCGTGGATGCCAACACCGGGGTTTATCGCTTTACCTTTGACAGCGTGCACCTTTCCGACGGCGTGCAGTTTATCGTGGTCGTGATTGGCCTGTTCTCGGTCTCTGAAATTTTATTGATGCTGGAACATACCAGCAGCGGACAGACGCTGGTGCGTAAAACGGGCCGCATGCTTTTCAGTGCCAAAGAGGGCGCAAAGTGTATCGGCGCGACGCTGCGTTCGTCGGTGATTGGCTTCTTCGTCGGCATTCTGCCGGGGGCCGGGGCTACCATCGCCAGCGCCATCACTTACATGACCGAGAAAAAGCTCAGCGGCAACAGTGACAGCTTCGGCAAGGGCGACATTCGCGGGGTAGCGGCACCAGAGGCTGCGAATAACGCCTCGGCCTGCGGTTCGTTTATCCCGATGCTGACCCTTGGCGTACCGGGCTCGGGCACCACGGCGGTGATGATGGGCGCGCTGACGCTCTATAACATTACGCCTGGACCGGCCATGTTTACCGAGCAGCCGGATATTGTCTGGGGGCTGATTGCAGCGCTGCTGATCGCCAACGTGATGCTGCTGGTCATGAACATTCCGCTGATTGGTCTGTTCACCCGGATGCTGACAATTCCCCTGTGGTTCCTGGTCCCGGCTATCGCGGCCGTCTCTGCGGTGGGGGTGTATGCGGTACACAGCACCACTTTCGATCTGGTGCTGATGGTGCTGCTTGGCGTACTGGGCTACATCCTGCGTAAGATGCACTTCCCGATGTCACCGCTGATTTTAGGCTTTGTGCTGGGAGAGATGCTGGAGCAGAACCTGCGCCGCGCCTTGTCCATCAGCAACGGCAATATGTCTATTCTGTGGGACAGCAGCGTGACGAAGGTGCTGTTAGCGATGGCCATTCTGGTGATTGTGGTTCCGCCGGTATTGCGTCTGCTGCGTCGCCGCCAGCGCAAACCGGCACCGGATATCGGTTGATTATCCTTTCAACAGACGGGTGACCCACTGTTTTAATGCCTGGCGGGAGATCTTAATCCCGCCATTTTTGAGCTCTGCCGGCAGCATCAGCCAGTGCACCGGCTGCTCAAAGCGCGCTAGTTTACCCCGTACCCACGCCGGGAAGCCGGTGATATCGGTTCCCGGTTCACACTCCACCACCGCCACCGGACGCTGACCGAACTCGGCGTCATCGAGTGGGACGATAAACGCCTGGTTTATCTGCGGATGGCGGGCAATAACCCGCTCAAGGCTTTCCGGCTGGATCCCTTCGCCCCCGCTGAAAAAGAGGTTGTCCATTCGGCCAAGGATCGTCAGGCGCCCGTCATGCCATTCCCCGCGATCGCGGGTGGCAAACCAGCCCTGAGCATTGGTCAGCGGAATCAATGCACCGTCCCGCCAGTAACCTGCGGCCATACTTTGCGCTTTGATCCACACTTCACCGTCAACCACCCGCACCTCTCTGCCCGGCAGCGCAGCGCCGACGTCCGGTTCACCGTCCGCCTCTTTGGCACAAACCGTTGAGGCAAACTCCGTCAGACCGTAGCCACAGAAAGTGCGGATTCCCCGCTGGCTCGCCTGCTGAGTCAGGTCAATGGGGATCGCGGCCCCGCCAAGCAGTACGGCTTTTAGCGCGACAGGCTGGCGTGCATTAAGCAGACGCCAGAGCTGCGTCGGTACCAGTGAGGCATGCGTACAGCCCTGCAGGGCCTGCGCCAGCGGCTGCTTCTCGCGGACGGTTAAGCGCGCGCCAGCCTGCAGCCAGCGCCACAAAATCCCCTGCCCGGAGACATGAAACAGCGGCAGGGAGAGCAGCCAGTCGTCTTCATCGTCGTAGGGCATCAGCGAAAGCACGCCGCGCGCACTGGCAAGATGGGCGGCACAGGTATGGACCGCCGCCTTGGGTAAACCGGTTGAACCGGATGTCAGCGTCATGGAAGCCAGCCGCGATGGTTGCCACGCCACGCGACACCCGCCCGGCGCCTCGCGCATACTGAGCGCGACCAGCCCGTCGTAGACGCCGTCCAGCACCAGGGCAAAGCGCAGCGTCATCTGCGGGAGCAACACGTCCAGCAGCGGATGCGGCAGCTGCGGGTTAACGGGAAGAATACGTGCCCCGCACTGAAGCAATGCCAGCCACGCCATCAGGGTTTGCGGGTGATTATGCGCCAGCAGCAGTACGCCGTCGCCCTCCTGCACACCCTGCAGCTGAAAGCCCGCGGCCAGTCTGTCGATGCGCGCACACAGCTGTTGCCAGCTGAGCGTCTCATCGTTCAGCCTCAGGGCCGGTTTATCAGCATACTTCGCGCACCAGTGTCGCCACGGCCAGTCGGTAAAACTCATAGCAACGGCTCCAGCCCCTCAACGTCAAGGAGCGGCAGCGTGCTGTCTGGCCACGGACGGATAAACTGATTTTGCATCAGGTTCAGCGTATCGAGACCGGGGACAGTGTCTGGCGTTAACCAGGCGGCAATGCGCGCCAGTTGGGTCAGCCCCAGGCTGGACTCAATCGAAGAGCTAATGACCGCCGTCAGCCCGGCGGCATGGGCCGCCGCGACCTGCTCGCGTACCTTAGCAAGGCTGCCGGTCAAGGTCGGTTTAATGACCACCGCGCGGACACCCGGTTCGGCGACAAACGCAAAGCCGTCTTCACGCAGGCTTTCATCCCACGCGATGGCAATGCCGGTTTCACGGGCAAACGCCCGGGAATCGTCGCGGGTTTTACACGGCTCTTCCAGAAACGCGATGCGACTGCGGTACGCCGGGTTTACGTACTTCGCGAACTGCTGCGCCTTCAGCGGCGTCCAGGCGCGGTTAGCATCCAGACGCAGATGCAGGTCGGGCAATGCTTCCAGTAAGAGGTTAGCGACCATTCCATCGCGCACCGCTTCATAGAGACCGACTTTGATTTTCGCCACTTTCTCGCCCGGCATGGCGGCGAGCAACGCAAACAGTTCATCCGGATCGCCCGTACAGAGCGGTGCCGCGCGGTAATTAGCCTCTGCAGGCAAGCTACCGTCCAGCTCTGCCAGCGCGCAGCTAATACCAAAAGCCGCGGAAGGAACCTCCGGCAACGCCGGGTTCGCGCCCTCACGCCACTCACTGGCCCACGCCAGCAATACCGCCTGCGCGTCCTCCAGCGATTCAAGGCTAAAGCCCGGCAGCGGCGAAATCTCGCCCCAGCCTTCCTGCTCGCCCTGCTGCAGATGCACCAGCATGCCATCACGGGTTTTTAACCGCCGTCCACGCAGCACCACGCCCGCGTCCATCGGTATCTGCCAGCGGTAAACCTGCGCGCGACGCATTACGGATTCCGTTTATATTTGCTGAAGTCAGGCTGGCGTTTTTCGTTAAAGGCGTTGCGACCTTCCTGCCCTTCTTCGGTCATGTAGAACAGCATGGTGGCGTTACCTGCCAGCTCCTGCAGACCTGCCTGACCGTCACAGTCGGCATTCAGGGCCGCTTTCAGGCAGCGCAGCGCCATTGGGCTGTTTTGCAGCATTTCACGACACCAGCGCACGGTCTCTTTCTCGAGGTCGGCAATTGGCACCACGGTGTTCACCAGGCCCATATCCAGCGCTTCCTGAGCAGTGTACTGACGGCACAGGAACCAGATTTCGCGGGCTTTTTTCTGACCGACAATGCGAGCCATGTAGGAAGCCCCCCAGCCACCATCGAACGAACCCACTTTCGGGCCCGTCTGGCCAAAGATGGCGTTCTCTGCGGCAATGGTCAGGTCACACATCATGTGAAGCACATGGCCGCCGCCGATGGAGTAGCCTGCCACCATCGCCACCACCGGTTTTGGACAAGTGCGGATCTGGCGCTGGAAATCGAGCACGTTCAGGTGGTGAACGCCAGAGTCATCCTGGTATCCGCCGTAATCGCCGCGCACTTTCTGATCGCCACCGGCACAGAAGGCTTTTTCACCTTCGCCGGTCAGGACGATAACACCGATGTTGTCGTCATAGCGCGCGTCTGCCAGCGCCTGAATCATCTCTTTGACGGTCAGCGGACGGAACGCGTTACGCACCTGCGGGCGGTTGATGGTGATTTTGGCAATGCCGTCTGCGGATTTGTGGTAACGAATGTCGGAGTAACCTTCGGAGCAGTCTTGCCATTCAACCGGCGCATAGAGCATGTGTTCATCAGGATAGATCATAGAGAGTCCTTTATTCGAAGACGCAGTATCTGAGCCAGACTCGCAGCAACCGCAGCGGGGTTTTCCCGGTGGGCGTTGTGTCCGGCATGGGGAATCGCATGGCGTACGGCGTGCAGTTCAGCCGCAAGGGCTTTGAACTTCTCATCACGTTCACCATATAAATAATCAAAAGCGACGTTGCAGGCGCTCAGTGCCGGACGCAAATCAGGCTGCACGGCCAGCGAGGTGGCCTCGAGCATCATCGCCAGATTCGCGCCATTGTTCTGGCTACGCAGGCGAATAAGCGCCTGCCGCTGAACGTCCGTCAGGGAAGCAAATACGGGTTGTCGGTACCAGTCGGTGAAAACCACGTCGAGCGATTCGGTGCGAAAGCGCCGCGCCCAGCGGCGATCGGATGCCAGCCGCGCACTCCGCTCACCGGCATCCTGTAGCCCGGGATGGCCGCCTTCCACAATAATGCCCTTCAGCCCCTCTGGCTGCTGGCAGGCATGGAACATCGCAATGCGGCCGCCGAGGGAGTAACCCACCAGCCAGAAATTCAGTATGTTGTAACTAAGCAGGGTTCGGGTCAGCAAATCGCTCATCTCCTCGAACCCGGTTACGCCAGTATTGCCGGAATCACCGTGCCCCGGCAGGTCGAGATACAGCTGCGGGTAATCGCTCAGCGCCGCCCCGACCGTCTGCCACTCGCGGCAATCCCCGGAAAAACCGTGCAAAAACACCAGCCAGGGATAACCTGGCTTTCCAGCCTGCTGCACGCCCGCGAGGATCACAGGTGGCTTACCTGGGCCAGCAGGCTTTGCAGTTTCTGCGCGCCGTCAGCATCGTTCACCACCAGCTCGATCAGCGTTGCACCGGGCTGTCGCCAGGCGCTGCTCAGGGCCGCATCAAGCGCTTCCCAGCTTTCCGGGCGATGGTATTTCAGGCTGAACATTGCCGCGGCGTGTTCAAACTGCACGTTCTGCGGCATCAGATAGAAACGCTCACGTTCGCTCTGCGGGGTGGGCAGCAGGGAGAAAATCTGTCCACCGTTGTTGTTAACCACAATCAGCACAAACGGTGCCGAAACCTGACGCAGCAGCGCCAGGGCATTGAGGTCGTACAGCGCGGAGAGATCGCCGACGATTGCCAGCGTAGACTTCGCGCTGGCACGCTGTACGCCCGCCGCCGTGGAGATCAACCCGTCAATGCCGCTGGCCCCCCGGTTACTGTAGACCGGGTAACCGGCTGGCAGTTTTGAAAAGGCATCTATCAGGCGAACCACCAGACTGTTGCCGACAAACAGCTGCCCCTGCTCGGGCAGATACTGACGAATACGGTGTGCCAGCCCGGCCTCACTGAACGTTTCGCAGCTCGCCTGGGTTAACGCCCAGGCCTGTTCCGAAAGCGCCGGGATCGCAACGGCCCAGGGCTTGCGTTTTTCAGCTGGATGGAGCGCAAGCCAGGCATCAATCTCACTGACCAGACGACGACCACGATGGTGCGCCGGGTCGAGCCGCCCTTCCAGCGAGTCCACCAGCCAGTACTCTTCTGGATCACAGGTAGCCTGCCACTGCAGTAACCGTTTGCCGGTCAGGCTTGAGCCGAGCTGGATAATAATCTGCGCCTGCGCAAGCTCGGTGACCGCCTTCGCATTCCCCAGCCAGAGATCGGCACACGGCAGCGGCTGACCGGTCTGGGAAAGTACGTCGCCAATCAGCGGCCAGCCAAGGGTTTGCGCCCATTCCGCAACCAGCTTGCCTTGCGCGGCGCTCATGCGCCCGGCAACCACCACGCCACGTTTCTGCCGCCAGAAGAACCAGTCACGTTGTCTGGCGCTTTCAGGATGCGGTTGTGCACGCAGCCACGGCTTTTCACTTTGCCACCACTCACCCAGGGTGCGCTGCCATTCAAGACCGGTGTCATCCATTTCGCCATACAGCGGTTCGGCAAACGGACAGTTAATATGCAGCGCCCCGCTGCGCAGTGTCCCGATGGCATGATCGATTGTCGAGACCAGCCAGCTTGCCGGAATATCCTGAGTAGGACGCGGTAACGCGATTGCCTGTGAAGGATGCGAGGCAAAGATGCCCGGCTGACGAATGGCCTGGTTGGCGCCACAGTCGATAAGCTCGGGGGGACGATCCGCGGTCAGCAGGATCAGTTTCTCCCCGGTTAATCCGGCTTCGATCAGCGCCGGATAGAGGTTTGCCACCGCGGTACCGGAGGTCACAATCACCGCCACAGGCTCGTTGCTGACTTTCGCCAGCCCCAGCGCCAGATGGCCAAGCCCGCGTTCATCAAAATGAGTGTGGTGAATAAATGCCCGGTTTTCAGCGGCCGCCAGCGTCAGCGGGGTTGAACGAGAACCCGGTGCAATACACACGTGCCTGACGCCATGGCGAGTCAGGGCTTCAAGGATCACCGCCGCCCAGCGTCGGTTAAAAGAACTTACTGACATGAGATTGTCCGGTATCAAGAATGCGACACAGTATAAATAATAGAAAAAATTGGAATTTTGATATGAATCGGGATTGCGCGAATCAGTATTAATCCCTTAGGAGCAGAGAGCGCAGCCCGGCCGCTTTGTTTTCTATCTCCTGCCACTCCTGCTCCGGGTCAGAGCCGCTGACAATTCCCGCCCCGGCGTACAGCCGCAGGGCGTCTTCGTAAACACGGGCAGAACGCAACGCCACGCAGAACTCGCTTTGTTCAGGGGATAAATACCCGGCAGAACCGGCGTACCACTCGCGGTCGAACGGCTCGTTGTGGTGGATAAAGTCGCGCGCCGCCTGACGCGGCAGACCGGCGACGGCCGCCGTGGGCTGCAGAACATGCAGGCATTGTGCATCGTCAGCGTGTTTGAGCTCGGTCCAGATACAGCGACGCAGATGCTGTACTTTACGCAGCCGTACAACCTGGGCGGGCAGCACCTCCAGCGTCTGGGTATGGTGCTGGAGCCGCTGGCAAATATCTTCCACCACCAGCATATTTTCACGCTGATTTTTGTCGTCGTTCATCAGCCAGTCGCCCAGCCGTTCGGCCTGTTTATCATCGGTATGGCTGGCGACGGTGCCTGCCAGCGCTTCCGTGCGCAGCAGCTTGCCGCGTCTGCGCCACAGGCGCTCGGGGGTCGAGCCGAGAAACGCATTGCTGGCATCGAACACCATGCAGAAATGGTAGCAGTTCAGGTTCAGGGCGCGGCTGGCAGCCATCAGTGCGACAGGGTTAACAGAGTGCTTAAACTGCAGGTCGGTTGCCCGGGCGAGCACCACCTTTTCAAAATAACCGCGTGCGATGGTCTGGGTTGCCTTGCGGATAAGGCGCAGCCATTCGGGTTGTTCCGGATGATGCTTTTCCTGCACAACCTCAACGGACAGCGGACGAATGGGTCTCGCCTCACCGAGCTGCTGGAGAAAATCCAGCGCGGCGCGGGCATCATCGTGAAGTGAACTGTCGCTCCACAGCTGCAGGCGTAACGTGGCCTGTCCGGCGGTACGTCGCCACAGCAGACGCGGTAAAAACAGACTGCCCTGCTCGGGATTAAACGCATTCAGGCCGCAGATACGCGTGTCGCGGGCCGCATCATGCGCCTGCAAAAACTGTGAGGCAAATGCCAGAGAGGAGAAATGTGCGACGGCACCAAGCGCAGCAAGTTCTTCATCACCGTTACGCTGTTGCCAGTAAAACTGAGGATAGCAATGCTGAACACCCAGCCAGGCCAGGGGATCGAAGGCGTCGTTTAACGGGAAAGAGACGTCGAAGTGATGTAAACCGGGTGCAGCGGGTAACGCTTGCGTAAGCTGGCTACGCAGATGCTCCAGCGCGGTGGAAATCGAATTCACGCGAACCTCTCCCTGTTAAAACCGCATATTATACGGGGTACTGACCATAAATAGCAGTACCCACGTATAGGGAGTGGTTAACCGTATAAGGAACGTTAACGGCGGGCTAAAAGCAGCCCCAGCACCAGTCCGACAGCTGCCCCTACCCCGATGCCTTGCCATGGTTTTTCATGGACGTAATCATCGGCACGGTATACCGCCTTTTTCGCGCGGTAGTAGTAATTGTCCGAAGCATGGCTGACGCGATTTTTAACATCATCCAGCGCTTTTTCGGCACGGGCTTTCAGCTCAATATATTTCTGATCGGCAGGGTCGCCCGACGAACGTAACACCTCTTCCAGCGTTTCGC
The DNA here is from genome assembly GCF_047456135.1 of Enterobacter sp. BNK-18. Classification (NCBI taxonomy): domain Bacteria; kingdom Pseudomonadati; phylum Pseudomonadota; class Gammaproteobacteria; order Enterobacterales; family Enterobacteriaceae; genus Enterobacter; species Enterobacter sp. BNK-18. Next base: position 2,398,895 of record NZ_CP179899.1, read on the forward strand.
TCAGCAAGGCCAGGTCGTCATCGATACGGGTATCCCAGGATTGAAATGACATATTTTTCTCCATGTTAGTACACCAGTCCGCTAACTATAGCCAACGACTCGCCATTACGCCTGTTTCGCTTCCCGCGCCATGCCGATGTGTGGAATACCGTCCTCATCGTACACGTCCGTCACGGGGGTAAACCCAAAATGCCCATAGAACGGTTGCAGGTGCGCCTGCGCGCCCAGATATAACGCCTTGTCCGGCCACTGTTTTTGGCACGCTTCCAGCGTTTTTTCCATCAGCTGATAGCCCAGTTTTTCACCACGCGCGTTGCCGCTGATAATCACGCGACCAATCACGACAGGCTCAAAATCGTCTTCGCTTTTCAGAATCCTCGCATACGCCACCAGCGCGTTGTCCCGCCAGCCAAGAATATGGCGATTCTCGCCAATAAGATCATCGCCATCGATATCCTGATACGGGCAGGTTTGTTCAACAACAAACACTTCGCAACGCAGTTTAAGCAGCGCGTAAAGTGACGTTACCGTGAGCTCACTATGGTGTAAATCTTGCCACTGGATCATGTCAGTCTCCTTCCTGGGTTCATCACGTTATACTAAACCCCTCCCCGTTCGGCAAAGGGCTGATTACGTTATGGAACTGATTTTTCTCGGTACGTCCGCTGGAGTGCCAACCCGATCACGAAATGTGACCGCGATTCTGCTGGATTTGCAGCACCCGACGCGGGGTGGATTATGGCTTTTTGACTGCGGTGAAGGGACGCAGCATCAGCTGTTACATACCTCGTATCATCCCGGCAAACTGGATAACATTTTCATTACCCATCTGCATGGCGACCATCTGTTTGGCCTGCCTGGCCTGCTGTGCAGCCGCTCAATGGCGGGCAATGCCAACCCGCTGACGATTTACGGGCCTGCGGGTATCCGGGAATTTGTCGACACCACGCTGCGCCTGAGCGGCTCATGGACAGATTATCCCCTGGAGGTGGTGGAGATAACCGCCGGTCTGGTCCTGGATGACGGTGTTTATCGGGTGACAGCCCAACCCCTTAGCCATCCGGTGGAGTGCTATGGTTATCGCATTGAGGAGCAGGATAAACCCGGCGCGCTCAATGCGTCGGCGTTACTGGCCGACGGAATAAAACCCGGGCCGCTGTTCCAGCGCCTGAAGCAGGGCGAAACCGTGACGCTGGAAGACGGGCGCGTCATCAACGGGCAGGATTACCTCGCCGCCCCACAGCCCGGGAAAAAACTGGCGATTTTTGGCGACACAGCCCCGTGCCCGGCGGCGTTGCTGCTGGCGCAGGGTGTGGATCTCATGGTGCATGAAGCCACCCTCGAGGCGGCGATGGAAGAGAAAGCCAACAGCCGGGGCCATAGCTCTACGCACCAGGCGGCGCAGCTTGCGTGTGACGCGGGCGTCGGGAAACTGATCGTCACCCATGTCAGCTCGCGCTACGATGCCCGGGGCTGTGAACGCCTGCTGGCAGAGTGCCGTGAACGGTTCCAGGAATGTGAGCTGGCCGAAGATTTCGCTAAGGTCAGCGTTTAGTCCTTCATTTTTCTCTCAGAGTGCCGATAACGATTAAAAGGTCAGCATTTCTCTCGAGGGTAGAATGGATAATTTCCAGAAAGATATTGATGACAGGGCGAATCTCACCCTGTCGAACCGTTTTGAACTGTTGCTGTTCCGTCTTGGCACCTCTCTGAACGCAAATAAATCCGAGCTGTTTGGCATTAACGTCTTTAAGCTGCGTGAAATTGTGCCGATGCCAGAGTTCACGAAACCCGCCGGGATGAAATCACCGCTGATGGGCATGGTGAATATTCGCGATCAGGTTATCCCGGTAATCGACCTGGCTGCCGTGGCGGGCTGTAAGCCAACCACCGGGCTGAACATCCTGCTGATCACGGAATATGCCCGCAGCGTGCAGGCTTTTGCGGTGGAATCCGTTGAGAACATCATGCGTCTTGACTGGAAGCAGGTGCACGCGGCGGAAACTGCCGTCAGCGGGCGGTACATCACCAGTATCGCTTGTCTGGATGAGAAGACCGATACCAATGAGCTGGCGATGGTGCTCGACGTTGAGCAGATCCTGTATGACATCACCCCGGCCAACCACGACCTGCATGCCACGGATCTGAAGACCACGAAATTCCACATCAAGCCCGGTGCCGTCGCGATTGTCGCCGAAGACTCTAAAGTGGCACGCTCGATGCTGGAAAAAGGTCTGCAGGCGATGGAGATCCCGGCGCAGCTGCATATCACCGGCAAAGACGCGTGGGAGAAAATTAGCGTGCTGGCGGCACAGGCTCAAGCTGAAGGTGTGCCGATTACCGATAAGATTGCACTGGTGCTGACCGACCTGGAAATGCCGGAGATGGACGGCTTTACTCTGACGCGTAAAATCAAAACCGACCCGCTGTTGAAAGATATTCCGGTGGTGATCCACTCTTCCCTCTCCGGCAATGCTAACGAAGATCATATTCGCAAGGTGAAAGCCGACGGTTACGTGGCAAAGTTTGAACTCAATGAACTGTCGTCAGTCATTGAAGAAGTTCTGGATCGGTCAATGAAGAAGATTGACGGTCCGCTGATTAGCCGTAAACAGCTGGCTTAACTTTCAGCAGGCTCACGCCTTCCCGACAGAGCAAGGGCGCAAGCCAACAAAAAACCCGCCGAGGCGGGTTTTTTTATTCACTGCGGTCAAACAGCAACGTGATTACATCAGCGGCATCGCGTGCTGCACGATGGTGATCAGCGGCTGTGGATAGATACCGAAGATCAGTACCAGCAGCGCGGAGATCAGTACCACGATACCACCGGCGCTGTACTGCCAGTTACGCGGCGCATCGCGGTTCAGCTGCTGAGGTGCACTCAGATACAGACTCACGGCCACACGCAGGTAGTAGTAGAGACCGATTGCAGAGCCGATAACCACGCCCGCCGTCAGCCACCACAGGTGTGCCTGCACACCCACTGCCAGCACGTAGAACTTACCGATAAAGCCCAGCGTCATCGGAATACCCGCCAGAGAGAGCATCATCACGGTCATAACGGCGGACAGAATCGGACGGTGCCAGAACAGACCACGGTAGGAGAACAGGGAATCTGCATCCGGACCACGGTACGGGCTGGACATCAGACTCACCACGCCGAACGCGCCGAGGCTGCTGAACAGGTAACCGGCCAGATAAACACCGACGGTCTCCATCGACATCTCACCGCTCTGCAGCGCAATCAGTGCCACCATCAGGTAGCCCAGATGGGAGATAGATGAGTAGCCCAGCAGACGTTTAATATTGGTCTGGCTCAGCGCCATCAGATTACCGAAGATGATGGAAGCAAACGCGATGATGCCCAGCACCACGCGAACCGCTTCGCTGTCACCCACCGGCGCATACAGGAACAGACGCATCACCACCCCGAAGATAGCGATTTTGCTCGCCGTCGCCAGGAAGGTTGAGACAGGAGCAGGCGCGCCCTGGTAGACGTCTGGCGTCCACAGGTGGAACGGAACCAGAGAGAGCTTAAAGCCAAGGCCAACAATCATCATGCCCAGACCCGCCAGCAGCAGCGGTTCGTGCAGCATACCGTCGCCGAGGCTCTTGCCGAGCGCCATGAAAGAGAGATTACCGGACTGTGCGTACAGCAGCGCGATACCAAACAGCAGGAAAGACGACGCGGCAGCAGACAGAATGGTGTACTTGATGCTCGCTTCCAGAGAACGTTTCTGACGGAAGGCGTAACCAATCAGACCGAACAGCGGCAGAGAGATAAGCTCAATACCGAGGAACAGCGCAGCCAGATGGTTCGCATTCGCCAGCAGAATACCGCCCAGCGCGGCAATCAGTACCAGCAGGTAAAACTCTTCTTTGTTGTCGTTGTAGCCTTCCAGCCATGGGTACGCAAACGTACAGGTTGCCAGACTCGCCAGCAGAACCAGACCCGAGTACAGCATGGCATAGCCGTCAACGCGCATCAGCGGAGTGACGTCCATCGCCCCGCCCTGGCCAACAAACCAGAGAGAGACTAATGCGGCGTTCAGACCGATGACCGACAGCGTGGCATTCAGGAAGTGATTGCGTCGCCACGCAATGGAGAGCATCACAACCACCACCGTCAATCCGACGATCAGCAGCGGTAGCAGCGCGATCAGTTGTTGTGGAGTTATTGTCATGGCGAATTACGGCCTTGTAGTAGAAGCAGAATTAACAAACCACTGCTGGATATTCCCCATCGCGGAGTGCGAGGTATCCAGAATTGGCTGCGGGAAGAAGCCCAACAGCACCAGCAGTACGACCAGCAGCAGGATGATGAACAGCTCACGCAGCGACATCCCCGGCAGTTCTTTTGCAGCAATTTCGCTCTTCGCTTTACCGAAGTAAGCGCGGTGCAGCATCGCCAGCGAGTAAACGGAAGCGAACACCAGACCAAAGGTGGAGATCACGGTAATGACCGGCACCACTTTGAAGCTGCCGAACAGAATCATAAATTCGCCGACGAAGTTACCGGTGCCTGGCATACCCAGCGTGGCCACCGCGAAGAACATAGAGAGCGCTGGCAGCCATTTAATTTTGCTCCACAGACCGCCCATCATACGCATGTCACGGGTGTGAAGACGTTCGTACAGCTGACCACACAGGATGAAGAGACCGGCTGCGGACAGACCGTGCGCAATCATCTGGATAACCGCACCCTGGTAAGCCAGCTGGCTGCCGGTGTAGATGGCAATCAGTACAAAGCCCATGTGGGAAACGGAGGTGTACGCAATCAGACGTTTAATGTCGTACTGCGTGAAGGCCATCCAGGCACCGTAGAAGATACCGATCACACCAAGCCACATCGCAATTGGCGCGAACTCAGCGGACGCATTCGGGAACAGCGGCAGAGCGAAACGCAGCAGACCGTAGGCCGCGGTTTTCAGCAAGATCCCCGCCAGGTCAACGGAACCCGCCGTTGGCGCCTGTGAGTGCGCGTCTGGCAGCCAGCCGTGCAGGGGAACCACCGGCATTTTCACCGCGAAGGCAATGAAGAAGCCCAGCATCAGCAGGTATTCAACACCGTGAGACATCGGGGTCTTCAGCAGGTCTTCATAGTTGAAGGTCCAGATACCGGTCGCCGTATGGTGAACAAACACCAGCGCCAGAATCGCAATCAACATCACCAGACCGCTCGCCTGGGTATAGATGAAGAACTTGGTTGCCGCCGTGATACGCGTTTTACCGTCGGACGCCTTATGGCCCCACAGCGCGATCAGGAAGTACATCGGCACCAGCATCATCTCCCAGAAGAAGAAGAACAGGAACATGTCGATGGCAAGGAACACGCCGATAACGCCGCCCAGGATCCACATCAGGTTCAGGTGGAAGAAGCCCTGGTATTTTTCAATTTCTCGCCAGGAGCACAGTACCGCCAGAACGCCGAGCAGACCCGTCAGCACCACCATCAGCAGCGACAGACCGTCGATAGCCAGGTGAATGGTTATCCCAAAACGCGGGATCCACGGCAGAATAAATTCAGACTGCCACTGCGGAATCCCCGCAGACTGCGTCAGAGAGTAGCCACCCTGCAACCACAGTTGCAGACCAAGCGCGAGCGTCAATCCCATGGTGATCAGCGCGATCCAGCGCGGCATCTTCACGCCAAAGCGTTCAGTCTGCCAGCACAGGAAGCCGCCGATGAAGGGAATTAATATTAGCCAGGGTAGTAACATGGCGATTTACATTCCTTTTTAAGGCCCCCAGCAGGAGCCTGATTTTCAACGAATTCGAATAAAATTCACTTAACGATCAACGCAACACCATCAGCAGCGCCAGCACGACAACCGCACCGATGCTCATGGACGCCACATACCAGCGCAGGTAACCGTTCTCGCTGAACAGCAGGCCTTTACCTGCAAAGCGGGAAAGGATCGCCGGGATATTCATCAGGGAGTTCAGCGGATCGCGTTTCAGCAGCCACGCAATGCCCAGGAACGGCTTGACGAAGATCATGTCGTACAGCCAGTCGAAGCCCCACGCGTTGTACCACCAGGTCCCCAGCAGGCGGCCTGGCGCACTGTTGGCAACGGCAGTCACCAGCGTACGTTTGCCCAGCCACAGCCATGCTGCGATCAGGATGCCCGCGATAGCGACCACACCCGAGGTGATTTCAAGCGTCAGAACGCGACCGTGCTCAAGCTCGGTGGTGTCCGGCAGTACGCCCTGCAGCGGTGGCACAATCAGTGCGCCAACGAAGGTGGAGAGTACCAGCAGCACAATCAGCGGCAGGTGATGAGTAATCCCCTTCCCTGCGTGAGCGTGAATTTGTTCTTTACCGTGGAATACGATGAAAATCATACGGAAGGTATACAGGGAGGTCATGAACGCACCGACCAGACCCGCAACCATCAGATTGATATGACCATTCGCCATGGCACCGGCAAGGATTTCGTCCTTACTGAAGAAGCCCGCGGTAATCAGCGGCAGTGCCGCCAGCGCCGCGCCGCCCACCAGGAAGCAGACATAAACCAGCGGAATGGACTTACGCAGTCCGCCCATCTTGAAGATGTTCTGCTCGTGGTGGCAGGCCAGAATCACGGAACCGGATGAGAGGAACAGCAGCGCTTTAAAGAACGCGTGCGTCATCAGGTGGAAAATGGCTGCGTCCCATGCCTGAACACCCAGTGCCAGGAACATATAACCAATCTGGCTCATGGTGGAGTACGCGAGAACGCGTTTGATGTCGGTTTGAACCAGCGCGGCAAAGCCTGCCAGCACCAGCGTTACCGCACCAACGATACCCACCAGATGCAGAATTTCCGGCGTCATCAGGAACAGACCATGCGTACGCGCAATCAGGTAGACCCCAGCGGTAACCATGGTTGCGGCGTGGATCAGCGCGGAGACAGGCGTTGGACCTGCCATCGCGTCGGCCAGCCATGTCTGCAACGGCAGCTGCGCGGATTTACCCACGGCACCACCCAGCAGCATCAGCGTTGCCCACCACAGCATGTCATTGCCGGCAGCGAAGTGCGCTGGCGCCAGTTCCACCATTTCGCGGAAATTCAGCGTGCCCAGTTCGTTGTAGAGAATGAACAGCGCGAAGGCGAGGAAGACGTCACCCACACGGGTCACGACAAACGCTTTCATGGCCGCTGCGCCATTCTTCGGATCGGTATAGTAGAAGCCGATCAGCAGATAAGAGCAGAGACCCACGCCTTCCCAGCCGAGATACATCAACAGCAGGTTATCGGCCAGCACCAGAACAACCATGCTCGCGATAAACAGGTTGGTGTAGGCGAAGAAGCGGGAGTAACCCTCTTCACCGCGCATATACCAGGAGGCAAACATGTGGATCAGGAAGCCCACGCCGGTTACCACGGAGAGCATGGTCAGAGAGAGACCATCCAGCACCAGGTTGAAACCGATGTTGAAATCACCGACCGACATCCAGGTCCACAGCGGAACGCTGAAGGCCTGACGCCCGTTATTAAAGAAGTCGATACCCGCATACGCTGTCACCAGCGCAGCCAGACCCACAGAGCCCATGCCGACGGTGGCGGACAGATTCTCAGACCAGCGGCCACGAGAAAACGCCAGCAGCACGAAGCCAATCAGCGGAAAAATAATGGTTAAGGCAAGCATGTTCATCCACGCAACTCACTTACTGAATCGATGTTCAGGTTCTGGCGGCGACGATGGAGCTGCAGTAACAGCGCCAGGCCAATACTCGCTTCGGCAGCCGCGAGGCTGATGGCGAGAATGTACATCACCTGACCATCGGTCTGGCCCCAGTAGCTTCCGGCGACCACGAAGGCCAGCGCGGAGGCGTTAATCATGATTTCCAGACCGATCAGCATAAACAGCAGATTGCGGCGGATAACCAGACCGGTTAAGCCCAGAACGAATAAAATCGCAGCGAGGATCAGTCCATGTGTTAAGGGGATCATGCGCGTTCCTCCGTTTTTCTTTTCGCGCGGTCGTCAGTGCGGTTGCTCAGCAACTCACCAGCACGCTCTTCGCGGCCAACGTGGAAGGCAACAACCAGGCCCGCCAGCAGCAGCATAGAGGCCAGTTCAACCGCCAGGACGTATGGGCCAAACAGCGTAATACCCACCTCTTTAGCGCCGATTGGCGTGCCGTCGATGCCCTGATCATTCACACCCAGAATGGCGTAAACAATGACCACCAGCATGATCGCCGACAGGATCGCCGGGCCAATCCAGACCTGCGGTTTTAACCACTGACGTTCCTGCTCAATTTCAGAGCCGCCCAGGTTCAGCATCATCACCACGAAGACGAACAGCACCATGATGGCCCCGGCGTAGACGATGATCTCCAGCGCACCAGCAAAGTGCGCGCCCAGCGCAAAGAACACCCCGGAAATAGCCAGCAGCGAGATAATTAAGTACAGCAGCGCATGCACCGGATTGGTGTGCGTAATCACTCGCAGCGTAGCCAGGATGGCGATAAGGCCACAGATATAAAAAGCGAATTCCATTGCCCTCTCCTTACGGTAACAGGCTCTTGACGTCGATAGGCTTAGCTTCGTTCTCTGCTTCGCCCTTATCTTTGCCGTCGATTGCCATACCCGCCATCCGGTAGAAGTTATATTCCGGGTATTTGCCCGGACCGGAAATCAGCAGATCCTCTTTCTCGTACACCAGGTCCTGACGCTTATACTCACCCAGTTCGAAGTCCGGGGTCAGCTGAATCGCCGTGGTTGGGCACGCTTCTTCACACAGACCGCAGAAAATGCAGCGTGAGAAGTTGATGCGGAAGAACTCAGGATACCAGCGGCCATCTACCGTCTCTGCTTTCTGCAGAGAGATACAGCCCACCGGACACGCTACCGCACACAGGTTACAGGCAACGCAGCGCTCTGAACCGTCCGGATCGCGCGTCAGCACGATACGGCCACGGTAGCGCGGCGGCAGATATACCGGCTCTTCCGGGTACATCCGGGTTTCGCGTTTGGCAAACGCGTGCAGGCCGATCATCCAGATACTGCGTACCTGAGTGCCGAAACCTACCAATAATTCTTTTAAGGTCATGGTCTATAGCCCCTTATGGCTGCTGCCAGAGAATGACAGCCGCCGTTACCAGCAAGTTGATGAGCGTCAGCGGCAGGCACACTTTCCAGCCGAAGGACATTACCTGGTCATAACGCGGACGCGGTAACGCTGCGCGAATCAAAATGAACATCATCATGAAGAACGCGGTTTTCAGCGCGAACCAGATGAACGGCGGTAAGAACGGGCCATGCCAGCCACCAAAGAACAGCGTTACCATCAACGCGGAAATGGTGACAATACCGATGTACTCGCCCACGAAGAACAGACCGAATTTCATACCGGAATATTCGATGTGGTAACCGTCGGCCAGTTCCTGTTCGGCTTCTGGCTGGTCAAACGGGTGACGGTGACACACCGCCACGCCCGCGATAGCAAAGGTAATAAAACCAAAGAACTGCGGGATAACGTTCCAGATGTCAGCCTGGTTGTTGACGATGTCGGTCATGTTGAATGAACCGGCTTGCGCCACCACACCCATCAGGGAAAGCCCCAGGAATACTTCGTAGCTCAGCGTCTGCGCAGAAGCACGCATCGCACCCAGCAGGGAGTATTTGTTGTTACTGGACCAGCCCGCGAACAGCACCGCATACACGGCGAGGCCTGCCATCATCAGGAAGAACAGAATGCCGATGTTCAGGTCAGCCACTACCCAGGTCGGGCTGACAGGAACAATCGCGAACGCCAGCAGCAGCGAGGTAAAGGCGATCATCGGTGCCAGAGTAAAGATCACGCGGTCCGAGAAGCGCGGGATCCAGTCCTCTTTAAAGAACATCTTGATCATGTCCGCTACCAGCTGGAGTGAACCACCCCAGCCCACGCGGTTCGGTCCGTAACGGTTCTGGAACAGACCGAGCAGACGACGTTCACCAAAGCTCATGAACGCGCCGCAGGTGACGACCACCAGCAGGATAACTATCGCTTTCAGAATGCTCAGCAGGATGTCGATAAGATCCGGCGTTAACCAACTCATGCTTTTGCCTCCTGCAGATTATCAAGACGCGCACCCGCCAGTACCGGCGCGATGCCAGGCATACCCATCGGCAGACCCACCTGCCCTGCTGTCAGACTTTCAGATATAATCAGCGGCAAGCTGATTGTCTGGCCATCATAGCTAAAGGCGATGTTCGCACCCGCGTTAACGCCAAGCTTCGCGGCATCTGCCGGGTTAAGCTTGATGTACGGCTGCGGCATGCGGCTCTGGAATACCGGAGAACGCTGGGACAATTCGTCACTGCCGAACAGATGGTAGTACGGCGCAATACGCCAGTTCCCTTCCTGCGCCTGGAAGCTCGCCGGCACGGTGGTGAAGAAGTCCAGACCGGTGTCGGAAGCTTCAATCAGACGCACGCCCGGGTCACCGTGGCGCAGAGAACCGCCCACTTCAGCCTGGAATTTGTTCCATGCCTGCGGGGAGTTCCAGCCTGGTGCCCATGCGAACGGAACCTGAGAGCGCGGTGCAGACGGCTGGTTGTTCCCTTCCATTGAGAAGGCAAACATCGTGTCTTTATCCTGCGGCTGACGAGGTTCGTGAACGCTGATGTTGGCTCGCATCGCGGTACGACCGCTGTAACGGTGCGGTTCACGCGCCAGTTTCTGGCCACGAATACGGAAGCTTGCGTCAGGAGCCGCATCTTTGATGCCAGCCAGCTGAGGCAGTTTTTCCACGACCGCGTCGATAACATGGTCGAGCTGCGTCCAGTCCACTTCACGGCTCTGAACGGTGCTGTGCAGAGAGTGCAGCCAGCGCCAGCTTTCCAGCATTATGGTGTTGCTGTCGTAGTACGCCGGGTCATACACCTGGAAGAAACGCTGTGCGCGGCCTTCGTTGTTGATAACCGTACCGTCGCTTTCCGCGAAGCTTGCCGCAGAGAGCACCAGGTGCGCTTTGTCCATGATCGCGGTGCGCTGATGGTCAATAACCATCACCAGCGGCGCTTTGGAGAGCGCTGCGTCAACGCGTGCGGCAGAAGCATGGCGATGCAGGTCGTTTTCCAGCACCACAACGGCGTCAGCGGCACCGGATTCCAGTTCGCTTAATGCAGCTTCCAGAGAGCCACCGCCAATCATTCCCAGACCGATGCTGTTCACCGCACGGGCAATCATGGTCACGCCAACGTCTGCACCACGGCCTTTCAGCGCTTTAGCCACGTTCGCGGCAGCCTGAATGATCTCCGCGCTACCGGCGTTAGTCCCGGAAACAATCAGGGGTTTCTTCGCACCCGCCAGGGCCTGAACAATCACATCAACCTTGTTCTGCAGGTCGCGATCGAGACCTTCAACGGCCGGAGAATTGCTGTCCAGCGCATGAGCAATCGCAAAGCCAAGACGGGCCTGGTCTTCAACCGGCGCGCAGTAGGTCCACGCCGCGATATCGTCCAGACGCGTGCTGTCTACGTTGGTCACAAACAGAGGATGCTTCGCACGCTGACCGATGTTGAGGATTGCCGCAATCTGCCAGTCAGCCACTTTCTGAGCCGCCGCCATTTCACGAGCTTTACCTTTGACCGCCTGACGAACCGCCAGGGCAGCGCGAGCGCCGGTCTGCGTCAAATCTTCACCCAGCACCAGAACCGCATCATAAGATTCAATTTCACGCAGCGCTGGGGTATGAATACCGCCTTCACGCAGCACTTTCAGTACCAGCTGCAGACGTTCCTGCTCGCCCTGAGCGATACCGGTGTAGAAGTTTTCCGCCCCAACCAGCTCACGCAGCGCGAAGTTACTTTCGATGCTGGCGCGCGGGGAGCCGATACCGATCACTTTCTTCGACTGGCGCAGAATATCTGCCGCGCCCTGCATCGCCTGTTCAGCGTTCAGGGTGATGAAGTCATCACCACGGCGTTGAACGGGCTGACGTGGACGGTCTTTCAGGTTCACGTAGCCGTAGCCGAAACGACCGCGGTCGCACAGGAAGTAATGGTTAACGGTACCGTTATAACGGTTTTCAATACGACGCAGTTCGCCATAGCGCTCACCCGGGCTGGTGTTACAGCCCAGCGAACACTGCTGGCAGATGCTTGGTGCAAACTGCATGTCCCACTTACGGTTGTAACGCTCGGAGTGGGTTTTATCGGTGAAGACGCCGGTTGGACAAATCTCGACCAGGTTACCGGAGAATTCGCTTTCCAGCGTACCGTCTTCCGGACGACCGAAGTAGACGTTGTCATGCGCGCCATACACGCCCAGATCTTGTCCGTCTGCGTAATCTTTGTAGTAACGCACGCAGCGGTAGCAGGCGATGCAGCGGTTCATTTCGTGAGAGATGAACGGCCCCAGATCCTGGTTGCGGTGGGTACGTTTGGTAAAGCGATAGCGACGGAAGCTGTGACCGGTCATTACGGTCATATCCTGAAGGTGGCAGTTACCGCCCTCTTCACAGACCGGGCAATCGTGCGGGTGGTTGGTCATCAACCATTCCACAACGCTTTCACGGAACTGTTTGGCTTCTTCGTCATCAATCGAAATAAAAGTGCCTTCGGTGGCTGGCGTCATACAGGACATCACCAGGCGACCACGCGTGTCTTCCGCGTTTTGATATTGCTTCACCGCACACTGGCGGCAAGCACCGACGCTGCCCAGCGCCGGATGCCAGCAAAAATACGGAATATCAAGGCCGAGCGACAGACAAGCTTCCAGCAAGTTGTCCGCCCCGTTGACCTCATACTCTTTGCCGTCTACATGAATCGTAGCCATTAGCATGCTTCCAGTTGGCTCAGTCGTAACTGAGCGTTAATCAAAATTCTGTTTTACCAGCGCGCTTTCAGCAGGTTCGGCTGAATCCCATTGATTGCATGGGTATTGCTGAACGGCTGCTTGATGCCTGCTTCGAATTCGTCGCGGAAATATTTAATCGCGCTCTGCAGTGGCTCAACGGCGCCTGGTGCGTGGGCACAGAAGGTTTTCCCTGGACCCAGGAATCGACACAGTTGCTCAAGTGTCTCGATATCGCCAGGCTGGCCTTCGCCACGTTCGATAGCACGCAGGATCTTCACGCTCCACGGCAGACCATCACGGCACGGTGTACACCAGCCGCAGGACTCGCGGGCAAAGAACTCTTCGAGGTTACGCACCAGCGATACCATGCCGATCTCGTGGTCGACGGCCATCGCCAGCGCCGTACCCAGACGGCTGCCTGCTTTACCAATGCTTTCGAATTCCATTGGCAGATCAAGATGGGCCTCGGTCAGGAAGTCGGTCCCTGCACCGCCTGGCTGCCAGGCTTTGAATTTCAGGCCATCACGCATGCCGCCAGCGTAGTCTTCAAGAATTTCACGTGCGGTGGTGCCAAACGGCAGTTCCCAGACGCCAGGGTTCTTCACGCGACCGGAGAAGCCCATCAGCTTGGTACCGGCATCTTTACTGTTCGAGATGCCCTGATACCACTCCACGCCATTGGCGAGGATTGCCGGGACGTTACACAGGGTTTCGACGTTGTTTACACAGGTCGGTTTACCCCAGACGCCAGAACTTGCCGGGAACGGTGGCTTGGAACGTGGGTTCGCACGGCGGCCTTCCAGGGAGTTAATCAGTGCGGTCTCTTCACCACAGATATAACGCCCTGCCCCGGTGTGCACGAACAGCTCGAAGTCAAAACCGGTGCCAAGGATGTTTTTACCCAGCAGGCCCGCTTCAGTGGCTTCGGCAATCGCGCGACGCAGGTTTTCAGCCGCTTCGATGTATTCACCGCGCAGGAAGATGTAACCCCGGTACGCTTTCAGCGCGAACGCGGAGATCAGCATGCCTTCCACCAGCAGGTGCGGCAGCTGTTCCATCAGCAGGCGGTCTTTATAGGTGCCCGGCTCCATTTCATCAGCGTTACACAGCAGGTAACGGATGTTCATGGATTCGTCTTTTGGCATCAGGCTCCACTTCAGACCGGTGGAAAAGCCTGCGCCGCCGCGCCCTTTCAGGCCAGCGTCTTTGACCGCACTGACGATGTCGTCCGGCGCCATGCCGCCCAGGGCTTTACGCGCACCGGCATAGCCGTTTTTGCTCTGGTATTCGTCGAGCCATACCGGCTGTTTGTCATCACGCAGACGCCAGGTCAGTGGATGAGTTTCAGCAGTACGAATTACAGTTTTCATTTGTACTGCTCCAGCAGGTCAGGAATGGCTTCCGGCGTCAGATAACTGTGAGTATCCTCATCAATCATCATGGTCGGCCCCTTGTCGCAGTTCCCCAGGCAGCAGGTTGGCAGCAGCGTAAAGCGGCCATCGAACGTGGTCTGGCCTGGCTTGATATTGAGCTTTTTCTCAATTGCTGCCTGAATGCCCTGATAACCGGTAATGTGACAGACCACGCTGTCACAGTAGCGGATCACATGGCGACCCACCGGCTGACGGAAGATCTGGCTGTAGAACGTGGCTACGCCTTCTACGTCACTTGCCGGAATGCCCAGCACTTTTGCGATCTCATAGATCGCCCCATCCGGCACCCAACCACGCTGTTTCTGTACGATTTTCAGCGCTTCAATGGACGCCGCACGCGGGTCTTCGTAGTGGTGCATCTCGTGCTCAATGGCGGCACGTTCTGCTTCACTCAGCTCAAAAGCCTCGGTTTGTGGTTGTTGATTCTCGTGCATAATTAGCGGTCCACATCTGACATAACAAAATCGATACTACCCAGATACACAATCAGGTCGGAGACCAGACTGCCGCGGATGGCGGACGGGATCTGCTGCAGGTGCGCAAAGCTTGGTGTACGCACGCGGGTACGGTAGCTCATGGTGCTGCCGTCACTGGTCAGGTAGTAACTGTTAATACCCTTGGTCGCTTCAATCATCTGGAAGGATTCTTGCGCCGGCATGACCGGACCCCAGGAAACCTGCAGGAAGTGGGTGATCAGGGTTTCGATATGTTGCAGCGTGCGCTCTTTCGGCGGCGGCGTCGTCAGCGGGTGATCCGCCTTGAACGGGCCTTCCGGCATGTTGTTGAGGCACTGCTCAAGGATGCGCAGACTCTGGCGCAACTCTTCAACTTTCAGCATCACGCGGGTGTAGCAGTCGGAAACACCGCCGCCAACCGGGACTTCGAAGTCGAAGTTTTCATAGCCAGAGTAAGGACGGGCTTTACGCACGTCGAAATCAATACCGGTTGCGCGCAGACCCGCACCTGTCGTACCCCACTCCAGCGCTTCTTTCGCACCGTAGGCTGCAACGCCCTGGGAACGGCCTTTCAGGATGGTGTTACGCAGTGCGGCTTTCTCGTAAGAAGCCAGACGTTTTGGCATCCAGTCGAGGAATTCACGCAGCAGACGTTCCCAGCCGCGCGGCAGATCGTGTGCCACACCGCCGATACGGAACCAGGCCGGGTGCATACGGAAACCGGTGATGGCTTCTACCAGATCGTAAATTTTCTGACGATCGGTAAAGGCAAAGAAGACCGGGGTCATCGCGCCAACGTCCTGAATGAACGTGGAGATATACAGCAGGTGGCTGTTGATACGGAACAGTTCGGAGAGCATCACGCGGATGACGTTAACGCGATCCGGTACGGTGATACCTGCCAGTTTCTCAACGGCCAGCACGTAAGGCATTTCGTTTACGCAACCGCCGAGGTACTCGATACGGTCGGTATACGGAATGTAGCTGTGCCAGGACTGACGCTCGCCCATCTTCTCAGCACCACGGTGGTGGTAACCGATGTCCGGTACGCAGTCGACAATCTCTTCGCCATCAAGCTGAAGAATAATACGGAAAGCACCGTGCGCAGAGGGGTGGTTTGGACCGAGGTTGAGGAACATGAAGTCCTCGTTTTCCGTCCCGCGTTTCATGCCCCAGTCTTCCGGCTTGAAGGTCAGCGCTTCCATCTCCAGATCCTGCTTGGCTTTCGTCAGCTCAAACGGGTCGAATTCAGTCGCACGTGCCGGATAGTCTTTACGCAGCGGGTGGCCGGTCCACGTCTGCGGCATCATGATGCGCGTCAGATGCGGGTGGCCGTCGAAGGTCATCCCGAACATTTCCCAGGTTTCACGCTCATACCAGTTAGCGTTCGGGAAAAGTTTAGTGATCGTCGGCAGATGCATGTCGTTTTCAGACAATGCCACCTTGAGCATGATATCCGTATTACGGTCTATTGAGATCAGGTGGTAGAAAACGGAAAAATCCGCAGCAGGGAGACCCTGGCGGTGCGTACGCAGACGTTCATCCATGCCGTGTAAATCAAACAGCATGACGTAAGGTTTTGGCAATTTCTTGAGGAAATCGACCACTTCCAGTAATTGCTCACGCTTCACCCAAACAACGGGTACCCCGGTGCGGGTCGCCTGAACAGTAAAGGCATCCGGCCCAAAACGGTTGCGCAGTTCGCCAATGACAGGGTCATCCAGATGATCCCGTGTTTGCCAGGCGGCTTCTTGCGCGGTTAAGTCGGTCATATTGTTCACCATTGCAAATGGTCCGTGGTGACTGTAGGGCGTGGCTTCGCGCTATTTGAGTAGTGATATGCGAAGGTTTACTCCATGCCCACAGGCGCAAATTAAATTTCGTCAGGCGTACGCAGATTGGTTACTGCAATACGTTCGCCGCGTTTACGCTCGCGCTCAGACTGCATGTTGGCGCGGTAAACACCCTGATCGCCAACCACCCAGGAGAGCGGACGACGTTCTTTACCGATAGACTCCTGCAGCAGCATCAGCGCCTGCATGTAAGCTTCCGGACGCGGCGGACAACCCGGGATGTAAACATCCACTGGAATAAACTTATCTACGCCCTGTACGACGGAATAAATGTCGTACATACCGCCAGAGTTTGCACATGCGCCCATGGAAATAACCCATTTTGGCTCCAGCATCTGGTCATACAGACGCTGAATAACAGGTGCCATCTTGGTAAAGCATGTACCTGCCACCACCATCAGGTCAGCCTGACGTGGGGAAGCACGCAGTACCTCTGCCCCAAAACGCGCAACGTCATGCACCGCAGTGAATGACGTCACCATTTCAACGTAGCAGCAAGAAAGGCCAAAGTTGTAAGGCCAGATGGAGTTCTTACGACCCCAGTTGACCATATCGTGCATGGCATGCTCGAGTTTGCCCATGTACACGCTTTTATTGACTTCTTGCTCCAGGGGGTCGGTTACGATCTCCTGTTTTTGCAGGGGGTAACGGTCATTCTCACCGTTAGGATCTATGCGGGTGAGCGTATAATCCATCTTATTGCCTCGCTGTTACTGCTGACGATTAGAGATACTGTTTTCCGGGTTGATGTGTTCACGACGTGAACGCGCAGGCGTCCAGTCAAGCGCGCCAATACGCACCAGATAAACCAGACCGGCCAGTAACACTAAAATGAAAATTGCGGCCTCGACAAAGCCCACCCAACCACTTTCGCGGATGGAAGTTGACCATGCGAAAAGGTAAAGCGCTTCCACGTCAAAGATGACGAAGAACATGGCTACCAGATAGAACTTGGCAGACAGGCGTAAGCGAGCGGAACCTACTGAATCAATACCTGATTCGAAAGGTGTGTTCTTGTGCCTTGCACGGGCGCGACCGCCCAGGAACCAGCCGCCGACTAACATCAGGCAGCACAGGCCAATGGCTACAATAAGAAAGATTGCGAATGCCCAGTGATGAGCGATGACTTCTGTGGATGTTGACATACTCATTGCTTACTCATCAAAAGTGATACCTACGACACTGCTCTTGCTGGCAGATGGGCATCACATCGATTCATGGGGAGGAACGAAAAACCTTACACTAACTGTCAGAAATGAGACGTAGACAGCAAAATGATGGGGTTTTTTACTCCTTTCTATAACCTTTTGTCAACTTTAACAAAGGTTTCTTCACATTAAATTACATCGAGCGATTCTCATTAACATTTGGTGCCCTTTAACCCTGGTGGGTACCTGAGTTTACGTCAAATGCATGTTGTTGAATCGTGTCCGTTTTGGAAGTAAAAAAAATAACCCTCCTATTTTGACAGGATTTGCCAACGATTCCTCCCCCCAAAGAGGAGTATTTTCTTGATCTGAGACACGCTTTTGTTAATTCACCCAAAAAACCAGCAACATATTTCCTGTTTTATTAACATCGAGGCGAGCTGGAGGGAGACTGAACGGGAAATGCACAACATTTGAACAAAAGCATTTATCTTACTGATAAATAGCGACTATCCTGAAAATCCACGCGGTGATCGCGGTTATTACTGCCAAAAAAAAGCCACTGCAGGCGAAAATCGCGTGAGTGGCTTTTTTTTACATTTACAAATTGTTACCAGAATTTTGAGCTGTCGATCACTCAAAGTCCCCTTCAACGATCAGGGAATCATCCCCCCCTTCGCAGGTAACATGTTCGAACTGCCATGGATTATGGTAGTTTTCCATCGCCTCGAACACGACTTTCGCCAGTTCGTTATTGCTGGACGTATTGTGGCAGAGCAGATACTCCGTATCAGGCAAAGCAGGAAGACCATCTGATTTACCCAGTACGCGCAGATCCGGGCTCATCATTTCGACCGGACGGGCCGTTACCCCAAGCCCCGCTTTCACGGCAGCACGTACCGCTGGCAATGTGGAAGCCACATAAGCCAGACGCCATGGAATATTGGCCTCATTGAGCGCCGCCAACACCATATCGCGGAACGGACTAGGATCATCCAGTAATACCAATGGAATTGGCTCACCTTTTTGCAGCACATATTCAGCTGCGCAATACCAATGCGTCGGAGACGTGCGCAACGTCAGGCAATTAAATTGCCCTGGACGGTGCGTGGTCACCACCAGATCGACCTTATTCTCATTTAGCATCTCAATCATAAAAGCATTTCGTTTTACGCTAACGTCCAGCGCAAGCTTCGGATAAACCGAACTAATTCGATTGAGAAGAAATGGCAATATTGTGTCTGCTGACTCATCAGACGCACCTAACGTTAGCACCCCTTGCAGGTTGCTATACATTAATGACATACATGCTTCGTCATTAAAGCGAAGTATTTTCCTGGCATAACCCAGAAGCTGAATACCGTGTTCCGTTAAGAGCTTATTACGCCCGTGACGGGCAAAGAGCTCTTTACCAACCAGTTGTTCCAGCCGTTGCATTTGCTGGCTAACGGCGGACTGGGTTCGGCAAACGGCGGCAGCAGCAGCTGCAAAAGTGTTGAGATCGGCGACCGCAACAAACGTTCTCAGCAGATCGAGGTCGAGATTCATTATCGGACGATTTGCATTTATCATATCTTTTCACTTTCAGGTTGCTCGTGCGGAGCTGCCCGGGTTGAAGCTGTGTGTGTAACAGTTAAGCAATTCCCTCTGAAGGTTTTCCCTCGCATCCCGGCCCGGCAGACTGCCTGACAGATAGTTATTGTGCTGTTTTAATATCAACAGTCAGAAAGCACGTTTCATGACGTTATTTTTATTCTCTTAAACGTTCAGGATATTTAGATGTTTGCAGGTTTATGTAAATTCCATTAAGGGTGATACACCCTTTCTGCCATCTTTCTCGCAGTGCTGTCAACGTAGCAGGAGATGTTTAACCCATTCCGGCCAGAGATAACTCTAACAATAACAATCAATTAATTCAGAAAACCTGTTCCACAAATACAAAACATATGTATCTGTGACCAGCGTTCCTGAAAGACATCTTAACCCAAATCCACTTTATTTATAAGTCTTATTGCAATATTGCGGATTTATGAGGGTTGTTAAGCTTCTCAACTAATTTTATTAAAATTAACTAAAGTTGCATTTTGTCGGTTAATAATAAATAAATTTTAATTTAGATTAAGGCCATTCATTAATAACACTTAACATTAATTTCACATGAGTAACTTTTAGCCAATGCACACTATTACAACGCCACGTAACGAAGCATTCAGGTTTTACGAAAGGTCACTCAGCGTAACTGCCACGCAGGTTGCGGATATTATTTATTTTTATCAGCACAATATACAAATTTTATATTCTTTAACAGCACAATAAACCTATTATTACACCATTAACCTTACTTTACGTCAGTTAAATTGTTCGTTGATAGCGAAAAAGATTCACACCATTTTCATTCACTACACAAAATCTTCTCCTGCCCGCCCTTCAAAACGAAGCGAGGGGGGAGTACATTATTCCGTGCTGACTTCCACGGCAGGGAGTGGCAACAATCGCGAAAAGGTTAAAGGTTCATGTCCCCTATCGAAAAATCCAGCAAGCTAGATAACGTCTGTTACGACATCCGTGGCCCGGTTCTGAAAGAGGCTAAACGCCTTGAAGAAGAAGGCAATAAGGTTCTGAAACTCAACATTGGTAACCCTGCGCCATTTGGTTTTGAAGCGCCGGATGAGATTCTGGTTGACGTGATCCGCAACCTGCCCACTGCGCAAGGCTATTGCGATTCAAAAGGACTTTACTCTGCACGAAAAGCCATCATGCAGCACTACCAGGCGCGCGATATGCGTGATGTTACCGTTGAAGATATCTATATCGGCAACGGCGTCTCTGAGCTGATCGTGCAGGCCATGCAGGCGCTGCTGAACAGCGGCGACGAAATGCTGGTTCCCGCGCCGGATTATCCGCTGTGGACGGCGGCCGTATCCCTGTCCAGCGGTAAAGCCGTGCACTATCTTTGCGATGAGTCCTCTGACTGGTTCCCGGATCTCGATGATATTCGCGCGAAAATTACCCCACGCACGCGCGGCATCGTCATTATTAACCCGAACAACCCAACGGGCGCGGTCTACTCAAAAGAGCTGCTGATGGAGATCGTGGAGATCGCCCGCCAGCACAACCTGATCATCTTTGCCGACGAAATTTACGACAAGATCCTGTATGACGCGGCGCAGCACCACTCTATCGCCGCACTGGCTCCGGACCTGCTGACCGTGACTTTTAATGGTCTCTCTAAAACCTACCGCGTGGCCGGTTTCCGTCAGGGCTGGATGGTCTTAAACGGCCCGAAAAAACATGCGAAAGGCTATATTGAAGGGCTGGAAATGCTCGCCTCTATGCGTTTATGTGCCAACGTGCCGGCGCAGCATGCTATCCAGACCGCACTCGGCGGCTATCAGAGCATCAGCGAGTTTATCGTGCCGGGCGGGCGTTTATATGAGCAGCGTAACCGCGCGTGGGAGCTTATCAACGATATTCCAGGCGTCTCCTGCGTGAAGCCGAACGGCGCGCTCTACATGTTCCCGAAAATCGACG
The DNA here is from genome assembly GCF_047456135.1 of Enterobacter sp. BNK-18. NCBI lineage: Bacteria > Pseudomonadati > Pseudomonadota > Gammaproteobacteria > Enterobacterales > Enterobacteriaceae > Enterobacter > Enterobacter sp. BNK-18. The sequence continues at coordinate 2,420,091 of NZ_CP179899.1, forward strand.
CGAAACGCTTTAATATTCATGACGACCAGAAGATGGTGCTCGATTTCCTGCTGCAGGAAAAAGTGCTGCTGGTTCAGGGTACCGCCTTTAACTGGCCGTGGCCGGATCACGTGCGTATCGTTACCCTGCCGCGTGAAGATGACCTCGAGATGGCCATCAGCCGCTTTGGACGTTTCCTCTCAGGTTACCACCAGTAATCTTAAAATCAGGCTACTCCGGTAGCCTGATTTGCATCTTGCCTCCCCTCCCCGCACAATGAAGTCTGTCGCAGTGAAGACAAAAGGTAACCTATGAGTCAGAGTCATTTCTTTGCCCACCTCTCCCGCCTAAAACTGATCAACCGCTGGCCGCTGATGCGCAATGTCCGCACCGAGAATGTGTCGGAGCACAGTCTGCAGGTTGCGATGGTCGCTCACGCTCTGGCTGCCATTAAAAACCGTAAATTCAACGGGGAGGTTAACGCTGAACGTATTGCCCTGCTGGCGATGTATCACGATGCCTCGGAAGTGCTGACCGGGGATTTACCGACACCCGTGAAATATTTCAACTCGCAGATAGCCCAGGAATATAAGGCCATTGAGAAGATTGCTCAGCAGAAACTGATCGACATGGTGCCGGACGAGCTGCGCGATATTTTTGAGCCGCTGATTGATGAGCATCAGTACACGGAAGAGGAAAAATTGCTGGTTAAGCAGGCGGATGCGCTATGCGCTTACCTGAAATGTCTGGAAGAGCTGTCCGCGGGGAATAACGAATTTCTGCTGGCGAAAACGCGTCTGGAAAAAACGCTGGAATCACGCCGCAGCGAAGAGATGGATTATTTCATGCAGGTGTTTGTGCCGAGCTTCCATTTGTCGCTGGACGAGATCAGTCAGGACTCCCCTCTCTGACGGTATGCCGGGTCGCGACATCGCCACCCGGCATCAGGGTTTAAAACGGGAACAGCACGGGGATCAGTATCACGCACACCATCATCACCAGCACGGTGAAGGGCACGCCTATCTTCACAAAATCACTGAATTTGTAATTTCCCGGGCCAAGCACTAGCGTATTGACCGGTGACGAGACCGGAGTCATAAACGCTGCAGATGCCGCCATAGCGACGATCATGGCAAACGGGTACGGCGAAACCCCCATTGATTTCGCCATCGCCAGTGCAATGGGTGCCATCAGGACGGCCGTGGCCGTATTGGAGATAAACAGGCCTATCGTGGCGCACATGATAAACAGGCAGACCAGCATCATGTAAGGCCCGTATCCACCGCCTGCGTCCATGAGTCCCTTGACGATCAAATCCACCCCACCGGTTTTTTGTAACGCCAGGGCAAAAGGCATCATTCCGACAATCAGAATGATGCTCGGCCAGTGAATGGCTTTGTAGGCGCTTTCGGCATCAATACAGCGGAATTTCCCCATCAGAAGACAGGCGATAATGGCCGCAATGGGGTTTGGAATTTCGTCAGTCAGCATCAGTGCGACCATCAACACCAGGCAAAAAATCGCATGCGGTGCCTGGCTGTGCGCCGGAGAAGCATCGCTCTCTTCAACCGGCATATTAAGTACCACAAAGTCGCGGCCTTTCTGCCCGAGCTGACCGATCAGTTTCCAGTTGCCGACGACCAGGAAGATATCACCGAGCAGGATAGGCTCATCCACTACCGCCCCTTCCATCGCCACGCCATCACGCTTTAAGCCCACCACGTTTAGCCCATAGCGGGTCCTGAAGCCGATTTCGCGCACGGTTTTACCCAGTAATTCTGATTCCGGGATCAGCGACACTTCGGCCATGCCGACATCCAGCGCCTGGTCTGAAAAATACTCCCCACGTAGCACCATGGGTTCCAGCAACTGTTCACTGCAAAACTCGCGCAAATCGACATCGGCGGTGGACATATCAATCAGCAAAACGTCGCGTGCACGGAATTCCGACACCCCGTTGACGTTAACAATCACCCGCCGAAAACGACGCCAGCGCTCTACGCCGATCACGTTCGCGCCATAGCGCTCGCGCAGCTTCAGGTCGTCAAGACGCTGGCCAATGAGGGGCGAGCCGGGGCGGATAGCCAGACGGCGCGCCCGCCCGGTCAGACGGTACTCTTTGATCAGATCGCGGAAAGTCCGTCGTTTCCAGCCGTCTTTGCTTTTATCCTGTTTTTCCCCCTTCAGGGCAAAACGAGTTAACAGCATGTAGACCACACCCAGCACCAGAATCACCAGTCCAAGTGGGGTCACGCTGAAAAAGCTAAAGCCTTCAAACCCTTCGCGGATAAGCTCACTGTTGACGACCAGGTTCGGCGGGGTCGCCACCAGCGTCATCATCCCGCTAATAAGCCCGGCAAAGCTCAGAGGCATCATCAGGCGCGACGGCGAGGTTTGCATCCGCATGGAGACGCTCAGCACCACCGGGATAAAGATGGCGACGACGCCCGTGGAGCTCATAAACGCCCCCAGCCCGGCAACCGTCAGCATCAGGTAGATCAACATTTTGGTTTCGCTGTTGCCGGCCACCTTGACCAGCCACGACCCCATAATGGTCGCCACGCCAGTGCGCACCAGCCCGTCGCCAATAATAAATAGGGCGGCAATCAGGATAACGTTGGGATCACTAAATCCGGAGAAAGCCTCCGGCAGCGTGAGCGTACCGCTCAGCACAAAGGCAACGATGACAAACAAGGCGATGGCATCCATGCGCACCTTGCCTGAGGCAAAGAGAAGGATGGCGATTAAAAGCAGGCTCAGGACCCAAATCAGTTCACCGTTCACAACATATCCTTGTCAGTGGAGGAGACAAAATTTTGCCATAAAAAAGCCCCAACAATGTGGGGCTATATCATGGGATTACATTTTAAGCGAGACGGTTACAACTCCGTCCGGTGCCTTCGCAACGTTAATGGCCGTCAGCGTGTTAAGCACCAGATCCGCCTCGTTCAGGCGGGGTGAACCCGCCGGAACATTAACGGCGATGACGTGGCTTCCGGCGTTCAACCCCGCCAGTACGCCTGCTGCCGCATCCTCCACCACCACACAATCGGCTGGTGCCAGGCCAAGCAGTTCGGCACCGAGCAAAAAGGCATCCGGTTCAGGCTTGCCGCGCTTCACGCGCTCTGCCGTGATAAACACTTCGGGCGTCGGTAACCCTGCGGCCTTGTGGCGGGCATGGGCAACGGGCACCGAGCCGGAGGTGACGATCGCCCACGGGATTTGTGCTTCGTTCAGATGTTCAAGCAGTTCACGCGCCCCCGGCAGCGCTGTGATGCCATCCGTGTCGGTGGCTTCAATGTGCTCAAGATAGCTGAACTCCGCCTGAATCTCTTCCTCAGAACGTCCTGCTAAGAAGTGCCGCAATGAGGTTATGGCCTGTTTGCCATGGATAAAATTCAGTACTTCCTGATGGTCAATGCCATGTCTGTCCGCCCAATGGCACCATGAACGCTCCACAACCGGCAGCGAATCCACCAGCGTACCGTCCAAATCAAACAGAAAACCTCTACACTGCACAAGCACCTCCATCAGGCATTAATAATTTGTTGAATCTCATTGTTACTTAAATGGTACTGGCGCGGGCAGGCGTGCCAGACGCTCAGCATGCGCTGATATTTTTCCCACATTGGGGTCTGCGCATTGAAGCCGTGTGTGCCCGCGTCAAAATGGGTATAGCGCCCTTCCGTGTTCACCATAAAACGCACATAGCTCAGATAACGCGCTTCCGTTGCGGCATCAAAGCCCAGGAAGGTGACGCGACGTTCGTCAATGGACTGCTGATCTTTGAGATTGGTCCAGGAAACATGCAGGGCGTGATACATCTCCATAATGTCGATCACGGTGCGGCAGGTTTCTTCTTTCATCTCACCAAATTCGCGGTCCAGTTCACGCATCTGCAAACCAAAGCCACGTTCGACGATTGTCTGCAGGCGGCTGTAGCGCTCAGCGTTATCGGGATCAAGCATAGTCATCATTTTGTACTGGTTGGACAAAATCAGACGTTGAGCATGGGTCATTTCCATCTTTCGACTCCTGTAGCGCATTGCACTGTAAAAAAAAGACACGGTAACGGTGAGTTACTGTGCCTTCTTTTATTCGTCGTTTCGATGATCAATCACAAGTCATCGAGGAATGTTTTGTCGAGTTGCTTAAAAGCGCGCTTGAGCGTGTCAGCCAGCGCCTGGTAATCGGGCTTGCCTTCGACCGGGGCAAGCGCCTGCCCGGCTTCCTCCAGTTTCCCGCGAACTTCATAAAACCAGTGTAAAATAGAAGGCGGGAGTGGCGTGATAGAACGTTTACCTAACCACCACAGACCCTGCATCGGCAGACTTAACGCGAAAAGTGCCGTCGCAACGGCCGGGCCAAGCTGCCCGCCCAGCGCGATTTGCCAGCAGAGCGTAAAGATGGCGACAGGTGGCATAAAGCGAATCGCATAGCGCGTGGCGCGGATCGTGCGATTCTCAATAAACATGGGCGCAAGGCGCTTTTCCATTGGCCACGTCTTTGCGTAATGCTGTCCCCGACGAAACAGACTGAAAAAATTCACGGACGGGTTCTCTGGTGTCGACATGGCTGTACCTCAACTTCACATATAAAAATTAAAATTTTCGTGCAAAACCACAACAGGCTATGACAACGTTCAAAATATTTTGTCATCAGCACCCCGTATCGGGTATTCTGTGCCAGCCTGATAGGCCCTTAGACGAGAACCATTAACTCGTCAAATTATCGCATATTATGCCATTGGCTGAAAAATGTTCAAAATGGCATAAAATCATATGTATTTCTTCCATCATGCCACAATGTTCGTTTGGCATGATGTTAATCATAAATGTCTGAGTCATTATGCGTTACGCTTTTAGACTCCCTGACGTTTTTTTAGCCACGTATCAATAATAGGTACTTCCATGTCGAGTAAGTTAGTACTGGTTCTGAACTGCGGTAGCTCCTCACTGAAATTCGCCATCATCGATGCGCTCAACGGTGACGAATACCTCTCTGGTTTGGCCGAATGTTTCCATCTGCCTGAAGCACGTATCAAGTGGAAGATGGACGGCAGCAAACAGGAAGCGGCTTTAGGTGCAGGCGCCGCTCACAGTGAAGCGCTGAACTTTATCGTTAACACTATTCTGGCACAAAAACCAGAACTGTCTGCTCAGCTGACTGCGATTGGTCACCGTATCGTCCACGGCGGCGAAAAATACACCCGTTCCGTCGTTATCGACGAAACGGTTATCCAGGGCATTAAAGACTCGGCCTCTTTCGCACCGCTGCACAACCCAGCTCACCTGATCGGTATCGCTGAAGCGCTGAAATCCTTCCCGCAGCTGAAAGACAAAAACGTGGCTGTGTTCGACACTGCGTTCCACCAGACCATGCCGGAAGAATCTTACCTCTATGCCCTGCCGTACAGCCTGTACAAAGAGCACGGCGTTCGTCGCTACGGCGCGCACGGCACCAGCCACTTCTATGTGACTCAGGAAGCCGCTAAAGTGCTGAACAAGCCGGTTGAAGAAGTTAACATCATCACCTGCCACCTGGGCAACGGTGGTTCTGTTTCTGCCATCCGCAACGGTAAATGTGTTGATACATCCATGGGTCTGACCCCGCTGGAAGGTCTGGTGATGGGTACCCGTTCCGGTGACATCGACCCGGCGATCATCTTCCACCTGCACGACACCCTGGGCATGAGCGTTGATCAGATCAACAAAATGCTGACCAAAGAGTCTGGCCTGCTGGGTCTGACCGAAGTCACCAGCGACTGCCGTTATGTTGAAGACAACTACGCAGAAAAAGCAGACGCTAAACGTGCAATGGACGTTTACTGCCACCGTCTGGCGAAGTACATCGGCTCTTACACTGCGCTGATGGACGGTCGTCTGGACGCGGTTATCTTCACCGGTGGTATCGGTGAGAACGCGGCAATGGTTCGTGAACTGTCCCTGGGTAAACTGGGCGTTCTGGGCTTCGAAGTTGACCACGAGCGTAACCTGGCTGCCCGCTTCGGCAAGTCTGGCTTCATCAACAAAGAAGGTACCCGTCCGGCTATCGTTATCCCAACTAACGAAGAGCTGGTCATCGCGCAAGACGCGCACCGCCTGACTGCCTGATTCCACACCGCCAGCAATGCTGGCGGTGCTGTTTTGTAGCCCGCCCCCTGTCGGCGGTAACGAAAGAGGATAAACCGTGTCCCGTACTATTATGCTGATCCCTACCGGAACCAGCGTCGGTCTGACCAGCGTCAGCCTTGGCGTTATCCGTGCTATGGAACGCAAAGGCGTTCGTCTGAGCGTCTTTAAGCCTATCGCCCAGCCTCGTGCCGGTGGCGATGCACCAGACCAGACCACCACCATCGTGCGTAAGAACTCCAATCTGCCAGCGGCTGAACCGCTGAAGATGAGCCACGTTGAATCTCTGCTCTCCAGCAACCAGAAAGACGTGCTGATGGAAGAGATCATCGCCAACTACCACGCTAACACGCAAGATGCGGAAGTGGTGCTGGTTGAAGGCCTGGTCCCGACCCGCAAACACCAGTTCGCTCAGTCTCTGAACTTCGAAATCGCGAAAACGCTGAATGCGGAAATCGTGTTCGTCATGTCCCAGGGTACCGATAACCAGGAACAGCTGAAAGAGCGTATCGAACTGACCCGCAGCAGCTTTGGCGGCGCGAAAAATACCAACATCACCGGCGTTATCGTTAACAAACTGAACGCACCGGTTGATGAACAAGGTCGTACCCGTCCTGACCTGTCCGAAATCTTCGATGACTCTTCTAAAGCGAAAGTGGTTAAAGTTGATCCGGCTACCCTGCAGGATTCCAGCCCGCTGCCAGTACTGGGCGTGGTGCCATGGAGCTTCGACCTGATTGCTACCCGTGCAATCGACATGGCGCGTCACCTGAACGCTACCGTGATTAACGAAGGCGACATCAACACCCGCCGCGTGAAGTCTGTGACCTTCTGTGCGCGTAGCATTCCGCACATGCTGGAACACTTCCGCGCAGGCTCCCTGCTCGTGACCTCCGCTGACCGTCCTGACGTGCTGGTTGCTGCGTGCCTGGCCGCGATGAACGGTGTGGAAATCGGCGCCATTCTGCTGACCGGTGCTTACGAGATGGATCCACGCGTAAGCAAGCTGTGCGAACGTGCGTTCGCCACTGGCCTGCCAGTCTTTATGGTGAACACCAACACCTGGCAGACCTCTCTGAGCCTGCAGAGCTTCAACCTGGAAGTGCCGGTTGATGACCATGAGCGTATCGAGAAAGTGCAGGAATACGTTGCGGGCTACATCAACGCAGACTGGATTGAATCCCTGACGGCGACCTCCGAGCGCAGCCGTCGTCTGTCTCCTCCGGCCTTCCGTTACCAGCTGACCGAGCTGGCGCGTAAAGCGGGCAAACGTGTTGTTCTGCCAGAAGGCGACGAACCACGTACCGTTAAAGCGGCTGCCATCTGTGCAGAGCGCGGCATCGCGACCTGTGTGCTGCTGGGTAACCCGGATGAAATTAACCGCGTTGCTGCCTCTCAGGGCGTTGAGCTGGGTGCAGGCATTGAAATCGTCGACCCGGAAGTGGTTCGCGAAAGCTACGTTGCACGTCTGGTTGAACTGCGTAAGAGCAAGGGCATGACCGAAGCCGTAGCGCGTGAGCAGCTTGAAGACAACGTTGTGCTGGGCACGCTGATGCTGGAGCAGGACGAAGTTGACGGTCTGGTTTCCGGTGCGGTTCACACCACGGCGAACACCATCCGTCCACCGCTGCAGCTGATCAAAACGGCGCCAGGCAGTTCTCTGGTATCTTCCGTGTTCTTCATGCTGCTGCCTGAACAGGTTTACGTTTACGGTGACTGTGCGATCAACCCGGATCCAACTGCAGAGCAGCTGGCTGAGATTGCTATTCAGTCTGCCGATTCCGCGATTGCCTTCGGTATTGAACCTCGCGTGGCAATGCTCTCCTACTCCACCGGTACTTCTGGTGCAGGTAGCGATGTAGAGAAAGTCCGTGAAGCGACGCGTCTGGCGCAGGAAAAACGTCCTGACCTGATGATCGACGGTCCACTGCAGTATGATGCCGCGGTTATGGCTGACGTTGCGAAATCCAAAGCACCGAACTCACCGGTTGCGGGTCGCGCTACCGTGTTCATCTTCCCGGATCTGAACACCGGTAACACCACCTACAAAGCGGTACAGCGTTCTGCAGACCTGATCTCCATCGGGCCAATGCTGCAGGGTATGCGCAAACCTGTGAACGACCTGTCCCGTGGCGCGCTGGTTGACGATATCGTCTACACCATCGCTCTGACCGCGATCCAGTCTTCACAACAGCAGTAATACGTTACTGACTAAAAAGGCGACCCGAGGGTCGCCTTTTTTATTTACAACAACTCCCTCGCCGCCGACACAATGTCGTGTGCCGTCAGGCCATACTCCTTCTGCAGGAAGTCCTGTGTCCCCACCTGGCCGTAACGCTCCTTCACGCCCACCCGACGCATCGGCACCGGACAGGTTTCCACCAGCACTTCCGCCACTGCCGATCCCAGCCCGTTATGAATGCTGTGGTTTTCGCAGGTCACGATACGTCCGGTTTTCTCGGCGTAGTTTTTCACCAGCATCCGGTCAATCGGCTTAAGGGTAAACATGTCGATCACCGCGGCGCTGACGCCCTCCTGTTCGAGCTGACGCGCCGCTTCAAGCGCTTCCGCCACCATAATACCATTGGCAATCAGGGTGATGTCACTGCCTTCGCGCAGTACGTTGCCCTTGCCAAGCGTAAATGTCGAACCCGGCGCATACACGCTCGGAGCCTGCTTACGGATGGTACGCACCCAGTAGAAACCTTCGAGGTCAATAAGCTGGCGCAGTACATCTTCAAACATCACCGCATCCGTTACCTCCAGCACCACCGAATGGGCCAGCCCCCGCACGATGCCCATATCTTCAAACGACATATGCGTGCCGCCGTTATGACAGGCCGTCACGCCGGCATCTGAGGCAATGACCTTCACATTGTTACGCTGGTAGTCCAGGGACATAAACAGCTGGTCGAAACAGCGACGGCTGGCGAAGGCGGTAAAGGTATGCACGAACGGCTTGCGTCCGGTCAGCGACAGCCCCGCCGCCGTCCCCATAACGTTAGCTTCCATGATGCCGCAGTTAATCACATGCTGCGGATAATCACGTGCCACGCCATCCATCGCCATTGAGCTCATCAGATCCGCCTCGAGGGCGATAATGTCGCTCCCGGCTTCAATCTGCTGTGCCACAAACCCCGCGTAGACTTTACGCATCTCAACGGCGTCTTTCTGACCTGCAGGTGCAACCTTAATCATGTGAAGCCTCCAGTTGGCGAATCGTCTCGTTGAGGGCCGCCTTGCTCTCGGCGGTTAATCGCAGATGGTGCGAGTTACTCAGTTGCTCCAGATACGGCACGCCCTGCCCTTTGATACTGTCGAGGATCACCACCAGCGGGCGAGCATCCGCCGCCGGAACCAGCGATGTCACCTCCAGCAGTGCCGGAATGTCATCTCCTTTCACCGTCACCACGTCAAACCCGAAGGCACGGAATTTTCCTTCCAGATCGAACGCACAGATAATGTCGTCGAGTTCGCCATCAAGCTGCTGTTTGTTCCAGTCAACGAATACCGTCAGGTTATTCAGGCGATGGTGTGCAATAAACTGGAACGCTTCCCAGCACTGCCCTTCGTTCAGCTCGCCGTCGCCGACGATACAGAAAACCCGGTTGGGGCGTCCCGCCAGCTTATGCGACAGCGCCATTCCACCGGCGATGGAAATCCCCTGCCCCAGCGAGCCGGTGGTGGCATCCACGCCGCGCGTTTTTAGCCGGTCCGGATGGCTCGGCAGACGCGTACCGTTCTGGTTCAGCGTGCTCAGCTCTTCCATCGGGAAATAGCCTTTGATCGCCAGGGTGCTGTACAGCGCCGGACCAGCATGTCCTTTTGACAAGACAAAGTAGTCACGCTCTGGCCAGTCCGGGTCGGCCGGGTCAATTTTCATCACTGCGCCGTACAACACGGCCAGGGTTTCAACAACCGACATACTGCCGCCGTAGTGACCAAAGCCCAGCTGGGTCAGCATTTTCAGCGTTTCAAGGCGGATCTGACGCGCCAGATGGGTTATCTCATTCTCATTCATGATTTGGCTCCGGTGTTTTCCTGCGCGTTATCGCCCGCAGATTTGTTTTTAGCGAACACGTTGTACGCCACCAGCAGTGCGAACAACGCCACAACAAGGCCGGTGATGGCAAGCGGCGACAGGAAGCGCGCCAGGTTACCCAGCACGATCCCGACAGCGCCAAAGTCAGCGTCTGAGAACGTGGTATTGGCAAATCCAATTGCCCCCAGCACCGGCAGCAGCAGAACCGGCAGGAAGGTGATAAGCAGGCCGTTGGCAAACGCACCAATCATCGCTCCACGACGTCCCCCGGTGGCGTTACCAAACACGCCCGCGGTAGCGCCGGTGAAGAAGTGCGGCACCACACCAGGCAGAATCAGCACCCAGCTGAACTGCCCACAGATAAACAGACCCACCAGCCCGCCAAGGAAGCTGAACAGGAAGCCAATCAGCACCGCATTTGGCGCATACGGATAGACAACCGGGCAGTCCAGAGCCGGACGTGCATTCGGCACCAGTTTTTCAGAAAAGCCGGTAAAGGCCGGGACGATTTCCGCCAGAATCAGGCGCACACCCTGCAGGATGATGAACACCCCCGCGGCGAACGTGATGGCCATGATGATGGCATAGACCAGGTAGTTCTGACCGCCGCTAAAGGTCGCCTCAACGTAGTCACGCCCGGCGCTCACCGCCATGATCAGGTAGATGATCATCATGGTCAGCGAGATGGAGATAGAGCTGTCGCGCAGGAAGCTCAGGTTCTTCGGCAGGTTCATCTCTTCAGTCGAGCGAGAGCCTTTGCCGAACTTACTGCCAATCCAGCCGGAGAGAACATAGCCCAGGGTACCGAAGTGACCAAAAGCGATGTCATCGTTGCCGGTAATGCGCTTCATGTAACGCTGCGCCAGCGCCGGGAAGAAGGCCATCACCAGACCGAGGATCAGCGACCCGGTAAAGACCAGACCAACGCCCTCAAAGCCCGCCACGGTGAGGATGACCCCAATCATGCATGCCATGTAGAAGGTGTGATGCCCGGTCAGGAAGATATACTTCAGACGCGTAAAGCGGGCGACAATGATATTTGCCACCATACCGAATGCCATAATCAGTGCGGTAGAGGCACCGTATTTCTCTAGCGCAATAGAAACAATTGCCTCGTTATTGGGAATAATGCCCTGAATATTAAAGGCGTGTTCAAACATTCCGCCTAACGGATTTAATGACCCAACCAGCACCGTAGCCCCACCGCCAAGCACAATAAAACCGAGTATGGTTTTAATGGTCCCTTTCACAACATCAGAAAAAGATTTCTTTTGAGCGACCAGGCCAATTAAGGCTATTAAACCCACCAGCACCGAGGGTACTTTTAATATATCAACAACGAAATTCAGCGTTTCAAGGATAAACATATCCACCTCGCCTTATCAGGATTATTGTCTGTCGAACCAGGCGCGGAGCTGCGCTTCGAGTTCGTTGATATCAATGATGTTGTTGATCACCACCAGCTGGCTTTCCGGCACGCTGGCGCTGGCGGCAATGTCTTTCGCCATCACGAAAAGATCGGCGGTACCCGGCGTTGCCGAGGAGAGATCGGAGTGTTCAACGTCGGCGTCAATGGCCAGCTTCTTGAGCACCTTTTTAATATTCATTTCGACCATAAAACTACTGCCCAGGCCTGAACCGCAAATAGCCATAATTTTCATTGTTGTCCCCTTTTTTTGAGTAGAGCACGCCCCATCACGCTAAACGTAATGTTGTGATAAATCGGATGAGAGAATTAAATCAGAAGCGGTCAATAATCGTTTTAATATCCTCCAGGGTATTCGCCTGATGCAATTCAGCCATATCGTCGTCGCTGGAAAATAATTCAGCCAGGGCAGAGATCATGTCGATGTGACTGTGTTTATCCGGCGCCGCGAGCATAATAATAACATCCACGGGATCGAACTCACCGGCACCAAAAGAGACTCCCTTTTTCAGTTTTAATAATGAGAGGCCTAATCCTTTGGCCCCCTCTTCCGGCCGCGCATGCGGCATGGCCAGCCCTGGTGCCAGCACATAATAAGGTCCTAATGCATGATGCTGCTCAATGATGGCCGTCACGTATTCCGGGTCAATCACCTGCAGATCCAGCAACGGTTTCGCGCATATTTCCAGCGCCTGCGGCCAGCTTTCCACGCTCTCCTGCAGCGTGATGGTTGTATCATATATCCACTTTTTCAGCATTTCTCCGTCCCGCCACAATGCAAAAGATGAGCAAACTTTATTCAACACATCCCATATTGACTGCGATCGGGATCACAAAGATAGCGCTACCAATTGCTAACATTCAGAAGTGTGATAGCGCTATCAAATTGTAATCATGGTGTGAATTCACAGCAAAAAAAAGGATTTAAGGCGTATACTGCGTTTCACGTGAAACGAAGGATGATAATAAAAACGCGTCTGGTCAGCAGGAAGGTGTATGTCTCTAACCCGAAAACGGCGCAGTACCGGTAAAGTGACACTCGCCGATGTCGCACAGCTTGCCGGGGTGGGCACGATGACCGTGTCCCGTGCACTCCGCACGCCTGAACAGGTTTCCGATAAACTGCGAGAAAAAATAGAAGCCGCTGTACAGGAATTGGGTTACATGCCTAATCTCGCTGCCAGCGCGCTGGCCTCGGCATCGTCATGGACGATTGCGATGGTCGTTCCTAATCTCTCCGAATCCGGTTGCTCGGAGATGTTCGCCGGGCTTCAGCAGGTGCTGCAGCCTGCCGGATACCAGATCATGCTGGCCGAATCACAGCATCGACTCGAGCAGGAAGAAAAATTGCTGGAGACGCTGCTGGCGTCGAACATTGCCGCTGCGATTTTGCTCAGTGTTGAACACTCCGATACTGTCCGCCACTGGCTGAAAAACGCGTCCATTCCGGTCATGGAGATGGGGGCCATGCGCGCCGATCCTATTGATATGAATATCGGGATTGATAACGTCGCGGCGATGTACGAACTGACGGAGATGGTTATTAACCGCGGCTACCAGAATATTGGCCTGCTGTGCGCTAACCAGGAGCAGTGGATTTTCCAGCAGCATTTACAGGGCTGGTACAAAGCGATGCTTCGCCACCATATGTCACCAAACCGGGTGATTAACGCCGCCATGCCACCGAGTTTTTCCACGGGTGCGGCGCAACTGCCGGAGTTCCTGCTGGCATGGCCGGAGCTGGATGCACTGGTGTGCGTGTCGGATGAACTGGCCTGCGGGGCACTTTATGAATGCCAGCGTCGGCGTATAAAAGTACCGGACGATCTGGCCGTGGTGGGTTTTGGCGATAGCGACGTCAGCCGGGTCTGTCAGCCACCGCTGACGACCATGGCTGTGCCACATCGTAAGATTGGGATTGAAGCGGGACGCGCGTTACTGGAACGTCTGAATGATGGAGACTGGCGCGATCATAAACCTATCGCGTCCAGCCTGTGTCTGCGGGAGAGTTGTTGAGGCTTACTCCGCCTCTTCCTCTTTTTCCGCTTTCGTGGATTCGTTTTTAGCGTTGCGGGTCATCCACAGCGCCAGCGCTTTTAACGAATCCGGGGTGAACTCGTCGCAACGCGCGGTAATTTCTTCCGGCGTCATCCAGTTCACTTCGCTCACTTCTTCTTCCTGCAGGGCGAACGGGCCATGGGAAACGCAGCTAAACAGCCCGCCCCAGACACGGCAATGTTCGTCCTCGAAATAGAACTGACCATGCTCGGCAAACGGCACGCCGGCAATCCCTAACTCTTCTTCCGCTTCACGACGCGCGGAGTCCAGCAGAACTTCATCCGCCTGAACAACGCCGCCTGCAGTTGCATCCAGCATACCAGGGAGAAAATCTTTGGTGTCCGTGCGGCGCTGAACCAGAATTTTGCCCATCCCGTCATGCACAACGATGTATGTCGCACGGTGACGCAGACGCTCCGCGCGCATTTGTTCGCGGCTGGCCTGCGCGATCACTTCATTCTCTTCGTTGACAATGTCAACCCACTCTGTACTTGCCAAATGACTCTGCTCCACCATCGGGAAACCTTCTCGTCTAAGCGCTCTTTCGGCGCGTTTGCAGTTGAGGTGTAACTTACGGATTAATCGCTATTTGCGCAATAACTTGCTGATCATTAAGTGCGATTACGCTTAACGTATTCTCATCGAGCATGCCATAGCTTGCTGGATTTCCACCTTTCGGTATGCTGACCGAACCGGGGTTAAAGTGATACATCTCGCCGCGTTTTTCTGCCACCGGAATATGAGTATGACCGTAAACCAGGACATCGCCAGCCGCCAGTGCCGGGAGATTTTCCGGGCTAAAAAGATGACCATGGGTCAGGAACAGACGGCTATTTTCCATCAGCACCTGTTGCCAGGGGGCAGTGATGGGAAAATCCAGCAACATCTGGTCCACTTCACTGTCGCAGTTACCGCGAACGGCGATAATGCGCGAAGCATACTGGTTGAGTTTTTCCGCTACCTGCGCCGGTGCATAGCCTTCCGGCAGCGCATTGCGCGGACCATGATTTAACACATCCCCCAGAATCACCAGCCATTGCGCCCCGCTTTGAGCAAACAGAGAAAGAACACGCTCGGTCGCGGGCAGGGAACCATGGATATCAGACGCAAACATCAGTTTCATCAGTCACTCCCTGGAAATCAGACTGCCCTATCATACCTGAAGCGTCAGGCTATATCAGCCCGCCCGCTTAGCGGAGAGTGCCACATAGCGCTGCACTGAGGCGCGTTGCCACTGAAACGCGGCATAATCCACCAGCAGCTGAGGCACCTCATCCCCATTGAGGATCAGACGGTTCAGCATCAGCGCCAGATCGGTATCGGCAATACACCACTCGCCGAATAAATTCGGATTACCATGAGCCAGCAGAGAAGTCGCGGTATCGATCAGTTTTTGGGCACTGGCCGCACCGTCTTTACTCAGCGCCGGTTTTTTCACCCCGGCAAACACCACATCCGTGGAGCGTTCCACGCGAATCGGCACCAGATCGCTGCGCAGCCACGCCTGGATCTGACGTGCGCGGGCACGTTTTTGCAGATCGTGAGGGTAGATGCGCTCCCACTCAGGTGGTGCGAACCGCTCTTCCAGATACTCATCGATCGCCGACGATTCACTCAGCGCGAAGCCATCAATATCCAGCACCGGCACGCGACGGGTCAGGGCGTAGCCCTGCCACTGGGGTTTCAGATGTTCACCGCCGTCCAGATCCACCGTCTTTAGCGTAAATGACAGTCCTTTTTCGGCCAGCGCCACATACGCGCTCAGAACATAGGGAGAAAAGAAATCTGCATCGGACCATAACGTGATTACGGGCTGGTTCATAACATCCTCATCGGCTGATCGGTTTTCATTCAACATATAATCTCTTTGCCTCGCTGTCACTTGATGAAAACTCACGATTTACAACAACCACCTATACTCATTTTTCATGGCGTCACTATTTTCACTGACAGGAGTTGAGAATGATCGACCTTTATTATGCCCCTACCCCGAACGGCCATAAGATCACCCTCTTTCTTGAGGAAGCCGAACTGGATTACAGGATCATTCGCGTGGATATCAGCAAAGGCGATCAGTTCAGTCCTCTCTTTCTGGCTATATCGCCAAACAATAAAATCCCGGCCATTATTGATAACCATCCTGCCGATGGGGGCAAGCCGTTGAGCCTGTTTGAATCCGGAGAAATATTGCTCTATCTGGCAGAGAAGACAGGCAAATTGCTGAGCGGAGAGCTGCGCGAGCGTCACCACACGCTGCAGTGGCTTTTCTGGCAGACGAGCGGTCTGGGGCCGATGCTCGGACAAAACCACCATTTTACCGCCTACGCGCCGCAGCCGATTCCTTATGCTATCGAACGCTATCAGGTGGAAACCCAGCGGTTATACGGCGTTCTGAACCGTCGGCTGGAGAAAGCACCGTGGCTCGGCGGGGATCATTACAGCATCGCCGACATTGCCTGCTGGCCCTGGGTGAATACCCATGAAAAGCACCGCATTGACCTGGCGTCTTACCCGGCGGTGAACAACTGGTTTGAACGAATCCGCACGCGTCCGGCCACCGAACGCGCCATGCAAAAAATCCAGCAAATTTAAGCCGGTGGCTGGTGTGTGCCGGAGAGGCTCTCATGTATTATGTGAAGGAAATTCTGACACGGAGAAGACCTGCAATGTCACAGCATGACGCTATTATTCGTATAAAAAATTTACGCCTACGCACCTTCATCGGTATCAAAGAGGAAGAGATCGCCAACCGTCAGGATATCGTGATTAATGTGGTTATCCACTACCCGGCTGAGAAAGCGCGGGCCAGCGAAGATATTAATGATGCGCTGAACTACCGCACGATAACCAAAAAAATCATCCAGTACGTGGAAAACAACCGCTTCTCTTTACTGGAAAAATTAACTCAGGATGTGCTCGACATCGCACGCGATCATCACTGGGTCACTTATGCTGAAGTAGAGATTGATAAACTTCACGCCCTGCGTTACGCCGATTCCGTCTCGATGACGTTAAGCTGGCAACGCCAGGCGTAACCCTGGAGGTTGTATGAAGATTTTGCTGACCGGCGGTACCGGCCTGATTGGTCGCCATCTCATTGCGCGTCTGCAGGCGTTGCATCACGACATCACCGTGGTGACGCGCAGTCCAGAGAAAGCGCGCCAGGTGCTGGGCGCAGGTATCGACATCTGGAGAAATCTGGCCGAGCAGCAGAATCTGGACGGGTTTGACGCCGTCATCAACCTGGCAGGCGAACCGATCGCCGATAAGCGCTGGACGGAAGAACAAAAACAGCTCCTGTGCAGCAGCCGGTGGACCCTTACCGAGAAGCTGGTTGAGCTTATCCGCAACAGTCATACCCCGCCGTCGGTTCTCATTTCGGGTTCTGCCGTAGGGTATTACGGCGATCTCGGCGAGGTGGTGGTAACGGAAGAAGAGCCGCCGCACAACGAGTTCACCCATAAACTTTGCGCCCAGTGGGAGCGTATCGCCTGTGCTGCGCAAAGCGATCATACCCGCGTCTGCCTGCTACGCACCGGTGTGGTCCTTGCCCCGAAAGGCGGCATTCTGGCGAAGATGCTCCCCCCTTTCAGGCTCGGTCTTGGCGGGCCAATCGGCAATGGCCGTCAGTATCTGGCGTGGATCCATATCGACGATATGGTCAACGGTATTCTCTGGCTGCTGGATAACGATCTGCGCGGGCCGTTTAATATGGTTGCGCCCTACCCGGTACGAAATGAACAGTTTGCCCATGCTCTCGGACATGCCCTGCATCGCCCGGCGATTTTGCGCGTGCCTGCTACGGTGATCCGCCTGATGATGGGTGAAGCATCCGTGCTGGTGTTAGGCGGGCAACGGGCCCTGCCAAAACGGCTGGAAGCGGCCGGGTTTGCGTTCCGCTGGTATGACTTAGAAGAGGCGCTGGGGGATGTGGTGAGATAATGTTACAGTGATATGCCATGTTCCGACGAAATGGCATATCTATGGCAACCATTACCACTCCCCGGCTCCACCTCACGCCCTTCGAACCCACTGACTGGCCTTTTTTCCGTGCCCTGCGCGAGGATCGCGCCATCATGCAGTATATGGCCGCTATCGCCCCGGAAAAAGAGACCCGACGCCTGTTTGCCGCACGTCTGACGGCAGCGCATGTGTTCGTTATCCGCTTACGCGATGAAGAGACCCCACTGGGCGATATCGGCCTGCAAATTAGCGCTGAAAATCGTGAAGAGGCGGATATCGGCTATACGGTCGTGTCTGCCGCGCAGGGCCAGGGCATCGCCAGTGAGGCACTGCGCGCGGTGTGTGACTACGCATTTAACCAGACGGGCGTAAAGGCGATTAACGCATATGTGCTGGCAGACAACGGCGGGTCAGTCCGGGTACTGGAGAAAGCGGGTTTTGTGCGCACGCAGGTGCTGGAAAAAGCGTATGAGATTAACGGTGTGCGGTATGACGACTGGGTGTATCGACTGGAGTGTGGTGCGGTTTGAGGCCCACACTCCGGCCCTCTCCCACCGGGAGAGGGGAAAGGCAAAACCTACTTCAAAGACCCCTTCAGGAACTGCTGTAAACGTGGGCTTTGCGGGTTCGCTAACACCTCATCGGGATGCCCCTGCTCTTCGATTTTCCCCTGATGCAGGAAGATGACGTGGTTAGAGACGTTCCGGGCAAAGCCCATCTCGTGCGTCACCACCACCATCGTTTTGCCCTCTTCGGCGAGCTTCTGCATGATGCGCAGCACTTCGCCAACGAGTTCCGGGTCCAGCGCGGAGGTCGGTTCGTCGAACAGCAAGACTTCCGGCTCCATCGCCAGCGCGCGGGCTATGGATACGCGCTGCTGCTGCCCGCCGGACAGATGTACCGGATACTTCATCTGCTGGCGCTCATCAATACCCACTTTCGCCAGGTATTTCACCGCACGGTCTCGGGCGTCCTGTTTGCTAAGACCCAGCACCTGGATTGGCGCTTCCATTACGTTCTCCAGCACCGTCATATGGCTCCAGAGATTAAAGTGCTGGAAAACCATCGTCAGGCGCGTACGCAACAGACGCAGCTGATTTTTATCCGCCACCTTCAGCTGGCCGTCTTTGTCACGCACCAGATTGATGTTCTGCCCGCTCACCACAATTGAGCCTTCGCTCGGTTTTTCGAGGAAGTTAATGCAGCGCAGGAAAGTACTTTTACCGGAGCCGGATGAGCCGATAATACTGATGACATCGCCCGCGTTTGCCTGCAGCGACACCCCTTTCAGCACTTCATGTTCGCCGTAGCGTTTGTGCAGATCAATAACGTTTAATTTGTTCTCAGCCATCATCATTCTCAGTGCGTCGAAGAAGGTTTTATATGCTGCAACCAGCGTTTTTCTGCCTTACGGAACAGGCTAATCAGGACGTATGAAATTATCAAATAAAGCACTGCCGCAATACCGAATGCGGTAAACGGCTGATAGGTTGCCGAGTTAATATCCCGGGCAATCTTCAGTAAGTCCGGCACCGTGGCGGTAAAGGCCAGCGCCGTGGAGTGCAGCATCAGAATCACTTCGTTACTGTACGCCGGTAACGCAATACGCAGCGCCGACGGCAGAATGATGCAACGGTAAAGCTTCACGGAGGAGAAGCCGTACGCACGCGCCGCTTCAATTTCACCGTACGGGACAGAGCGAATCGCCCCTGCGAAAATCTCGGTGGTATAGGCGCAGGTATTGAGCGTCAATGCCAGCACCGTACAGTTCAGACCGCTGCGGAAGAACGCATTGAGCATTTCAGTGCCTTTTACGATCTCAAGCGTGTACATCCCCGAATAGAACACCAGCAGCTGCACGTACAGCGGCGTACCGCGAAACACATAGGTAAACAGCCAGATTGGGAACTGGATAAATTTATTGTTCGACACACGACCAATGGCGAGAAATACCGCCAGAATGCCGCCCATCACCACAGAGGAGATCAGAAGCCAGAGCGTAATGGCGACGCCGGTGAAGCGATAGCCATCTGTCCACAGCAGCGATTTCCAGTATTCCTGAATAATCTCAATCACAGATCAGCCCTCTTCACACCCACGGAGTAGCGACGTTCGAGCAGAAGCAGCACACCATTGGAGGCGGTTGTAAAGACCAGATAGATTACGCCACATACCACCGCAAAGTAGAACGGCTCCCAGGTGCTTTTGCCGGCAAGCTGGGTCGCTTTCACCACATCTTCCAGGCCAAGCAGAGAGACCAGCGCGGTTGCCTTAAGAATAACCTGCCAGTTGTTACCGATACCTGGAAGCGCATAGCGCATCATGGCCGGGAACATGATTCGACGAAACGTCTGTGAGGAGGTGAAACCGAATGCGGTTGCCGCTTCAATGTGGCCTTTCGGCACAGCCATATACGCGCCGCGGAAGGTTTCGGTGAAATAGGCCCCGTAGATAAAACCGAGCGTAATAATACCGGCCACCATCGGGTCGATATCGATTTGTCCCATACCCATTGCGTCCGTCACGCTGTTAAGCGCAATCTGCAGACCGTAAAAGATCAGAAGCATCAGCACCAGATCGGGAACACCGCGAATCAGCGTCGTATAGCCTTCAAAAATCAGCGCCAGCGGCTTGTTAGCCGAAAGCTTCGCCCCTGCGCCCGCCAGACCTATCAGCACCGCCAGCACCACGGAGCTGAGAGCCAGCTCAAGGGTGACAAGCGCGCCCTGTAAAATAACGCCAGAAAATCCGTACAGCATACCGCGAGCCCTGTCGTATCGTGAGTGGTGGAACCGTGTCTTTTCCCCTCCCACAGTGGGAGGGGCTGCACGTTATTTGACGGGGCGATTAGCCGCCGTAAACATTGAAATCGAAGTATTTTTTCGCAATTTTCTCGTACGTGCCGTCAGCGCGCATTTCGGCAAAGGCTTTGTTCAGCGCTTCACGCAGTTCGTTGTCTTCCTTGCGCAGGCCCATACCGGTGCCTACACCAAACAACTTCACATCCTTGATGGATGGACCGCCAAACTTATAGTCTTTGCCGACCGGCTGTTTCAGGAAGCCTTCGCTCGCCGCAACTTCATCCTGGAACGCTGCGTCAATGCGACCTGCCGTCAGGTCAGCGTAGATATTTTCCTGGCCCTGATAAGAGACGATTTCAATCCCTTTCGGCGCCCAGTGTTCGTTACCGTAGGTTTCCTGAGTGGTCCCCTGCAGCACGCCCACGCGTTTGCCTTTCAGCGACTCGAGAGTAGGCTGAATGTCAGAAGATTTGGCGACAACCAGACGTGAATCTGCCGCGTAGAGTTTGTCCGTGAAAGCAATCTCCTGCTGGCGTTTTTCAGTGATGGAGAGCGAGGACATAATCACGTCGATTTTTTTCGCTTTCAGCGACGGGATCAGCGCATCCAGTGGGTTCTCAACGTAGGTACACTGCGCTTTGATGCGTTTGCACAGTTCGTTGGCCAGATCGATGTCAAAACCAACCAATTCACCTTTAGAATTCTTCGATTCGAACGGTGCATAGGTAGGATCGGTACCGATTCGAATTTTCTGCGGAATTGCTGCGAATGCCGCGGTGGCGCTGGAAAAGGCCAGCACCAGAGAAAGTGACAATACTAGTTTTTTCATATCTGTCCTCAACAAACTGTCTACATACGGGATTTTTACGACGACGGGGTGGTGCTAATGTGCCATCAATCCCCTCCGTCAGGCAAAGAATAATGCCTTTGAGCCGGGATTTTTTGCATTATAAATGCGTAAGTATGCACACAGTGATCCAATACAGTGCATTAATTGCACCATATTGGATCATCCCGCCTGACAATGCACCTCAGCAGTGCATTGTCGTCAGGTATTAGTCACCGTAGACGTTGAAGTCGAAGTATTTCTTCGCCAGTTTGTCGTAGGTACCGTCTTTACGCAGCTCAGCAAACGCTTTGTCGAAGGCGGCTTTCAGCTCGGTATCGTCCTTACGCAGGCCGATACCCGTACCGTCACCAAAGTACTTTTTGTCTTTCACGGACGGGCCAGCAAAAGCGTACTCTTTGCCCGCTGGCTGTTTCAGGAAGCCTTCACTCGCGGCGACTTCATCCTGGAATGCCGCATCCAGACGGCCTGCCGCCAGGTCAGAGTAGATCAGATCCTGGTTCTGGTACGCCACCACATCGACGCCCTTCTCACGCCAGTTCGCATTGGCAAACCCTTCCTGCGTTGAGCCCTGAAGCACGCCGACATGCTTGCCTTTCAGCGAGTCGATGGTGGGTTGAATCGGGGAGCCTTTAGCGGCAATCAGACGTGAATCTGCAGCGTAAAGCTTGTCAGAGAAGGCAATCTCCTGCTGACGTTTTTCGGTGATAGAGAGAGAAGAGATAATGGCGTCGATTTTCTTGGCTTTCAGCGACGGGATTAACGCATCAAAGTCGCTGCCCACCCATGTGCATTTCACCGCAATGCGTTTGCACATTTCATTTCCCAGATCGATATCAAACCCAACGAAATCGCCTTTCGCATCCTTGGAAGAGAATGGCGCGTAAGTTGCGTCTGTACCGATACGAACTGTCTGTGGAAGCGCTGCGTAGCTACCTGCTGCCGCACTTAACCCCACCAGCAAAGACAGAGCCAGAACCGTCTTCTTCATACATTTACCCTCAAGTACCGTGATTTTATTATGTATTGTGTTGTGTGTTGTGTTGCAGGCTTCTCTTGCAGGTCTTATGCCACATTGCCGTCTGGTGAAAAGTTCGACGTTAAATATGTTAATAAAACGTTGCGATATTGCCTTAATGGTGAAAGATAGCAGGTCTGCCGAACGAACCGGAAAGAGAAAAAGGGAAAAAGCGAATTAAATGTCGAGGATATGATCGCCGTTGCATAATTGCCCTGAAACAGGGCACGTTATCTTTTCATGCACGCTGTGGGTGCACAGATTCAGGCACCCTGCCAGCGGGTGAAGAGGTCTTCGGGCAGGTCGATATCAAACTGATCGAGAACGCGGTTAACCGTCTGATTAATCACATCATCCAGTGAAACGGGCCGGTGATAGAACGCCGGTACCGGTGGCATGATCACCGCGCCGAGTTCAGCAGCCTGAGTCATTAAACGCAGATGTCCCAGGTGCAGCGGCGTTTCCCGCACGCAGAGAACCAGAGGACGACGCTCCTTCAGCACCACGTCCGCGGCGCGGGTCACCAGCGTGTCGGTATAGCTGTTTACAATGCCGGAGAGCGTTTTAATGGAACATGGCAGGATAACCATGCCGGCCGTTTTAAACGAGCCTGAGGAGATGCTGGCGGCGATATCGCGGGCATCGTGAACCACATCCGCCAGCGCCTGAACATCACGCAGTGAGAGGTCGGTTTCAAGAGAGAGGGTCTGACGTGCCGCCTGGCTCATGACCAGATGCGTTTCCACTTCTGCCACGTCACGCAGCACCTGTAACAGACGTACGCCGTAAATCGCGCCACTGGCACCACTGAGCCCAACAATGAGTCGTTTCATGATTTTCGCCCTAACTGATTTCAGGGCAGACTGTGCAGGATTTTGCGGGGAGTTGCAAGTGAGGGCAAATGCCCTCACTTGCACAGACATCAACCTTCGTTGTGCATCTCTAAACTTTCGAGATCGTTTTGCAGCTGGACGGCCTTCGCATCGTCGTTGCGCAGCGAATCAAGGTAGTCGAGGTACTGCTGGTCAACGTCTTTCGTCACGTAGACGCCATTAAACACAGAGCATTCGAACTGCTGAATATCCGGGTTCTCAGCGCGTACTGCGTCGATAAGATCGTTCAGATCCTGGAAAATCAGGCCGTCGGCACCGATGATCTGACGAATTTCGTCCACTTCACGACCGTGAGCGATCAGCTCGTTGGCGGTTGGCATATCGATGCCGTACACGTTCGGGAAACGAATTTCCGGTGCGGCTGAGGCCAGATACACTTTCTTCGCACCCGCTTCGCGCGCCATCTCAATAATCTGTTCTGAAGTGGTGCCGCGAACGATGGAGTCATCCACCAGCAGGACGTTTTTGTCGCGGAACTCAGCGCGGTTTGCGTTCAGTTTACGACGTACGGACTTACGGCGCAGCTGCTGACCCGGCATGATAAAGGTACGACCAACGTAGCGGTTTTTCACAAACCCCTGACGGTATGGCTTGTCCAGAATGCGGGCGATTTCCAGAGCGATATCGCAGGACGTTTCCGGAATAGGAATAACGACGTCGATATCCAGATCGTCCCACTCGCGGGCAATCTTCTCGCCAAGTTTTGTCCCCATGTTCACGCGCGCGCTATAGACGGAAATCTTGTCGATAAACGAGTCCGGACGGGCGAAGTAAACATATTCAAACAGGCACGGATTGCTCACCGGGTTGTCAGCACACTGGCGGGTGAACAGCTGGCCCTTCTCAGTGATATAGACCGCTTCGCCAGGCGCAACATCACGCAGGAACTCGAAGCCCAGGGTATCCAGCGCCACGCTTTCAGAGGCAACCATGTATTCGGTACGACCATCACCGAGATCGCGCTTACCGAGTACCAGCGGGCGGATGCCGTTTGGATCGCGGAAGGCAACCATCCCGTGGCCGATAATCATCGCCACGCAGGCATACGCACCACGGATCTGGCGGTTAGTCGCGGCAACGGCGGCAAAAATGTTGTCTGCTTCCAGCGGGTAGTGACGGAAGTTATCCAGCTCGCTGGCAAAGATATTGAGCAGAATTTCAGAATCAGAGGTGGTGTTAATGTGGCGACGTTTCTCTTCGAACAACTTCTTACGCAGCTCGTGCGCGTTGGTCAGGTTGCCATTGTGGGCAAGCGTGATGCCATACGGTGAGTTGACGTAGAAAGGCTGAGCCTCAGAGGCGCTGGAACTGCCAGCAGTAGGATAACGAACGTGACCGATCCCCATATTACCTTGCAGACGCTGCATATGGCGGGCTTCAAACACATCATTTACCAGACCATTCGCCTTACGTAAACGGAAGCAGTTGTTTGCATCAATGGTGATGATACCCGCAGCATCCTGCCCACGGTGCTGAAGCACCGTTAACGCGTCATAAATCGACTGGTTTACCGGCATGAAACCGGCGATACCGACAATACCGCACATTCGTCTTTTCCTCGTTAAGCCACATCTCAGAGCGCATTACGCTCTGGGCAAGAAACTCGACGAGCTTTGCAGATAGTCAAAGAACCATCTGATGATGAAACTGAACTCTGGAATGAGCTGCGATTTTTGCCAGTCTTCACTTTTGGAGAACCCGGTAAAGGTATCCAGGAAGAACAGGATCGCGGCCACAATCAGCACGCCTCGTAGTGCGCCGAAACAGATCCCGAGTACCCTGTCTGTTCCTGACAGACCGGTTTTCTCGACCAGCTGACCTATCACGTAATTTACGATAGCGCCGACAATCAGCGTCGCGATAAACAGCACCGCGATAGCGATTCCATTTCGGACCAGTTCATCTTCAAAGCCCGTGAACCAGACAGACAGGTAAGTGTAGTAATGACTGGCAACAAAGAAAGCACAACCCCAGGTTACCAGCGATAACGCTTCACGAACAAAGCCACGGATCAGGCTAACCAGACAGGAAAAACCAATCACCGCAATGATGGCGTAATCAATCCAGACCATATGTGTCCCACGATTTAACGCCCTGTCATCCAGTTCGGGGCGAATTCTAACAGAAAAAGAAAACGTTTGCGTAGGGATTTCCTTCCCGCGCGTAAATAAAAAAGGCGCTGAAAAAATGTTCAACGCCGTGGCTTTTTACGTCTCTGTGGACGTCTGCCGTCACTCTTCCCCCCACCCTCTCCTCACAGAAAGGATAAGGGTGAGGGAGGGGTTAGTTCGCGCTGTAGCTCATCACCACACCGCTCAGGCCGGAGATCTGCTTCAGCTCACCCAGCGATCCTTTAAGCTTATCTTTGGACGCTTCTGGCCCCACGAGAATACGGGTAATTTTACCCTGTACCGGCGTGGAAGGTGAAGTGTAAACACGATATCCCGCACTGCGCAGTTTACCCACCACCTCATTGACCTTATCGGCATTTTTCAGCGCACCCAGCTGCACGACGTAGGCTTTGCCCGTCGGAGCGGCTTCCTGCTGAGCCGATTTCGCCGGAGGCGGTGTCTCTGTCGCTGCGGCAAGCTGTTCGCTCGTTTTATCACGCTGCGGTTTCGGCTGCGTTTTTTCGACCGGCTTCGGTTTCTCAGCCGGTTTAGGCTGCACGACCGGAACCGGTACAGGATCGATATCGTTGGTGTTGCTCGCCGCCAGACGAGACGGATCAAGAGACGGCGCAGCCGCATCGCCCGCGCGAACCTCTTCCGCTGCGCCTTCCGGCGGCTGAGCAGGAAGGGCCTGTGTCGCCGCAGGCAACATATCCGGCTCGTCGCGATCGCCCGGTTTCGGTACCAGTGGAATGGCTGCAAACTCATCCTGATAGTGCTTTTTCTGCCCGTCGAGCAGGCCCGGAAGAATAATGACTCCCAGCGCCACCAGCACTATTGTTCCTGCTAAACGGTTCTGAAACTTACTCGCCACCGGTTCTCCCCGCGTCCATCACGTCCATGACATGTGCCACCGTGTGGAACGAACCACACACCAGCACGGTATCTTCTGGTTTAGCATCCGCCATCGCGGCATGCCAGGCCTGAGCCACGCTATTATAGATTGCGCCTTTGCCGAGATGTTCCATCAACTGCTCAGCGGTCGCCCCGCGTGGCCCCTCCAGAGGAGCACAATACCAGCTATCGACCACACTCTCCATGCAGGCCAGCGTACCGCCAATATCTTTATCATGAAGCATACCGATAACCGCCAGCACGCGCCCGGTTTTTGGTAACGATTTGAGACGTCCCGCGAGATACGCCGCGGCATGCGGGTTGTGCGCCACATCGAGGATCAGGCGCGGTGACTCGCTGACAATCTGGAAACGCCCGGGCAGGATCGCCCGCTCAATGCCCTCGCGAATCGCCTGCTCGCTCACCGCCAGACCGCTTGCGCGCAGTGCCGCCAGCGCGGTTGCCGCGTTAGGCTGCGGCACCTGCGGCAATGGCAGGTTGTCCAGTGCGCCCTGCGCATCGCTAAAGCGCCAGTCGTCTGCCTGAACCTCATACTGCCACTCTACGCCACGGCGCAGCAGACGCGCACCCGTCTCATTCGCCACCTCTGCAATGGTGTGCGGCATATCCGGCTCGCCGACCACGGCAGGTTTATTCGTCCGGAAAATCCCGGCTTTCTCGCGACCAATGCTTTCGCGATCCGGCCCCAGCCAGTCGGTATGATCCAGCGCAATGCTGGTCACGACGGCCACATCCGCATCCACCATGTTGGTAGCATCAAGACGCCCGCCGAGGCCGACTTCCAGAATCACCACGTCCAGCTGCGCCTGCTTAAACAACCACAGTGCCGACAGGGTGCCGTATTCAAAATAGGTTAATGAAATTTCACCGCGCGCAGCTTCAATTTCCGCGAAAGAGGCAGTATGCGCTGATTCCGGCAGCTCGCGGTTTTGCACACGCACCCGCTCGGTATACCGCACGAGGTGTGGAGAGCTGTAAACGCCAACCTTATAGCCTGCTGCCATCAGGACAGACTCCAGCGTGCGGCACGTCGTGCCTTTACCGTTCGTTCCGGCAACGGTGAACACAAACGGCGCTGGTTTCAGTACGTCGAGACGCGCGGCAACCTGGCTTACGCGCTCAAGCCCCATATCGATGGTTTTACTGTGCAGGTTTTCCAGATAAGAAAGCCACGCGGCCAGGGGCGACGTGGCTTGGGGAATGCTTTTATTTTCCATGATGCCCGGTCATTAACAGTTGAGAAAGCAAAAGGGCAGCGCCATCCGGCCCTGCCCTTTTCAGTTATCAGGCCTCGGGTTCCTGATCCGGTACCACCACGCCTTCGCGCGGCTCATCCGGGTTCGGCGCTGGCAGATTCATCATCTTCGCCAGGATGCTTGCCAGTTTCAGGCGCATCTCCGGACGGCGGACGATCATGTCGATAGCGCCTTTCTCGATGAGGAACTCACTGCGCTGGAAGCCCGGCGGCAGTTTTTCACGTACGGTCTGTTCGATGACGCGTGGACCCGCAAAACCGATCAGCGCTTTCGGCTCAGCGATGTTCAGATCGCCCAGCATGGCAAAGCTTGCGGAAACGCCACCCATCGTCGGGTCGGTCAGCACGGAGATGTACGGCAAACCGCGCTCCTGCATTTTCGCCAGCGCAGCAGAGGTTTTCGCCATCTGCATCAGCGACATCAGCGCTTCCTGCATACGTGCACCACCGGAAGCGGAGAAGCAGATCAGCGGGCAGTTGTCTTCCAGCGCCTGCTCAACGGCACGCACAAAGCGCGCACCCACGACAGAGCCCATTGAGCCACCCATAAAGGAGAACTCAAACGCGGCAGCCACCACCGGCATCGTGTGCAGGGTGCCTTTCATGACGATCAGCGCGTCTTTCTCGCCGGTCTCTTTCTGTGCAGAGGCCAGACGGTCTTTGTATTTTTTGGAATCACGGAACTTCAGCACGTCTTTTGGCTCAAGCTCGCTACCCAGTTCTACCAAAGAACCTTCGTCCAGCAGGCTATGCAGGCGATTACGCGCCGTCATACGCATATGGTGGTCACATTTCGGACACACCTCAAGATTGCGTTCCAGCTCTGCGCGGTACAGAACCTGGCCGCAGCTATCACACTTCGTCCATACCCCTTCAGGAATGCTCGCTTTACGAGTCGGGGTTATGTTGCTTTTAATTCGTTCAATCCAGCTCATTGATAACCTTTCTGCCTGAACCTGGTCGTATGCCAGTTTTGCTATAAGAGGCGAATAATGCCATTTTTGCCTCCAACAGACCATGAATGTTGCACATTAAAACATAACAGCCCGAAACTTTGGATAAAAAAGTGGTCGAACCGCCAGTATGCATTTACTTCGCTTGCTTTGCTGCCGCACGTCGGTGACGAATAATCTCAATAACCCCAGGCAGTACCGAAAGCACAATAATCGCTACAATCAGTAACTTAAGGTTTTCCTGGACCACCGGGAGATCGCCAAACAGGTAGCCGGCATAGGTAAACAGCAGCACCCACAGCAGCGCGCCAACAACGTTATATGCCGCAAAGTGACGATAGGACATATGCCCCATTCCCGCCACAAACGGTGCAAATGTACGCACAATAGGCACAAAACGGGCAAGGATAATGGTTTTGCCGCCATGGCGTTCATAGAACGCATGGGTTTTGTCGAGATAGCTGCGACGGAAAATTTTCGAGTTCGGATTGCTGAAAAGCCGCTCACCAAACACCCGTCCAATCGTGTAGTTCACCGCATCACCAATAATCGCGGCGATAACCATCAACACAACCATCAGATGCACATTCAAATCGTTAGTCGGTAACGCGGATAACGCGCCGGCCACGAACAGCAGTGAATCCCCCGGCAGGAACGGGGTGACAACCAGACCGGTTTCACAGAACAGAATGAGGAACAGAATAGCGTAAACCCAGACGCCGTACTGCGCGACCAGCTCCGCCAGGTGAACATCAATATGCAGGATGAAATCAATCAAAAAACGTATTACGTCCATTTTGTCTAAGCCTTAATTGCACCTTTGATTAGTCCGCTAAAAACAGCGGGCCCATTGGCGGTTTCGGCAGGTCAAACCGATCCGGATAGTCTACCGAGACCAGATACAGCCCTTCCGCTTTCGCCGTGGCTGCCGCAAGCGTTCTGTCCTTCGCTGCCAGCAGTTCTGCAATCCAGCTCTCCGGCTGGTGTCCGGCACCCACTTCCATCAGGCTGCCCACAATATTCCGCACCATATGATGTACAAAGGCATTGGCTTTGATATCCACCACCACATACGCGCCATAACGGCTGACGTTTATGTGCATGACATTACGCCACGGCGTACGGGACTGGCACTGCACCGCACGGAACGAGGTAAAGTCATTTTCACCAATCAGACACTGCGCCGCACGATGCATACGTTCAGCATCAAGCGGTTCATAAAAATGCGTCACGCCCTGGCTTAACACCGCCGGACGTAGACGCTGATTGTAGATGACATAGCGGTAACGGCGCGCGGTGGCGCTGAAACGCGCATGAAAATCTTCGGGAACATCTTTAACCCAACGAACCGCAATGTCTCCAGGTAAATTCGCATTCACCCCCAGCGTCCATGCGGCGTCCTTTCGCACAGCGGTGGTTTCAAAATGAACCACCTGCCCCGTGCCGTGAACGCCGGCATCCGTACGCCCGGCACAGAAAACGACTATCGGTTCGTTCGCCACCTGAGAGAGCGCTTTTTCCAGTTTTTCCTGGACGCTGCGCACCTCATTTTGACGCTGCCAGCCATAATACTTACTGCCATCGTACTCAATACCGAGGGCAATTTTATGAACAGGCTTGTGATCCACTTCTGACATCAGTACAGGTACTCCTGCACGAGTTTCTCCGCAATTTTCACCGCCATCAGAGCGCCGCCAAAGCGAACGTTATCGGCAACTGACCAGAACTGGATCTGCTCAGGCATTCCGTAATCGTTACGCACGCAGCCAACAGACAGATGTGCACTACCGGTCGCATCACCAACCTGCGTCGGGAACTCACTCTCTTCGGAGAGGGCGATATCCTCACCGCGACCAAACGCGTCACGCGCTTCTTCTGCGGCGAGCGGGCGCAGCGCTTCAAAACCGACCATCTGTGCGTGGCCGTAGAAGACAGGAGACTGCACGCAGCTGGCAGAGATCATCAGGCCGTCATCCTGCAGAATTTTACGGACTTCATCGACAATACGGCGTTCTTCGCGCACGCTGCCTTCGCGATCCGGCAGCAGTGGCAGCATGTTAAACGCCAGCTGGCGACCAAAATAGTCGTCTTCATCAATCGGAACGCCGCTCAGCAATTTCGCGCTCTGCCCGGCTAGCGCGTTAACCGCTTGCTTGCCGTTGGCAGACGCAGACAGCAGGCTGGTGACGAAGATACGCGACAGGCCGCCTTCATCGATCAGCGGTTTCAGCGCGGTAAGCAGCTGACTGGTCAGGCTGTTCGGTACGGCGATAACGTTGCGGTTACGGTAGTCTGCCAGCACAAACGGGTTCACATCCGGCACCACCAGCGGCACATCCGGCTCAAGCGCGAACAGGCCGCTTAAGTCAATCACCAGACAACCCGAGTTGGTGGCCTCTTCAATGTAAGACGCCGTAGCCTCAGCACCGGCTGCAAAAAACGCCAGCTGCGCCTGAGTCCAGTCGAACCCGGCCGCATCCTGAACCATGACAGATTTACCGCCAAAACGCAGATGTTCACCCGCGCTATCTGTACGCGCCAGCGCATAGATATCACCCACCGGGAACTGACGCTCAGCAAGGGTTTCGAGCAGGGCTTCACCCACGGCACCCGTGGCACCTAAAATGGCAATGTTCCAGCCTTCAGACATGGTGGTTTACTCCAGAAATAAAAAAGCGTCCCTGTCGGAGTATCCAACAGGGAGCATTAAGAAGACATTAATGTGCCGGGTGATGAACGGCGTTAAAACCCAGTTTATGCAGCTGCGTCGCAGCCGTTGCGTCGTCGCAAATCACATACAGGGAAGACCACTCGCGGCGCTCAACATAGTTCTTGCGCAGCTTATCAAACTCACCCGGAATACCCGCCACTTTACGCAGCAGCGCGTCATCGCGGCGCACATCATACACCAAATGGACCAGTCGTTTCAGCGTTGCCTGATCGAGTGGCCCGTGCAGGGTAATGCGGCCAAATTCAGGCGCAGGCAGTAAGGTATCCAGCGCCACCTGCTGTGGATGGCCGATAAAGGCGCTATAGGCCTCAAAGACCTGCGTCGTGCCGCGGGCTTTTCCTTCAAGGGTATAACCGGCAATATGCGCCGTTGCGACGTCCACCTTGTTAAGCAGCGCAACGTTAAGCTCAGGCTCCGGCTCCCAGACGTCCAGCACCACGCTAAGCGCTTGCCCCTCTTCCAGACATTTCAGCAGCGCAAGGTTATCGACCACCGGGCCCCGGCAGGCATTTATCAGAATAGTGCCAGGCTTCAGACGACGGATCAGGGCTTCATCAGCAAGGTGCAGCGACTTATAAGGCCCCTCTTTAAACAGCGGCGTATGGAAAGTGATCACATCGCACTGTGCAACCAGTTCATCCAGCGAACGGAAGTCGCCTTCATCACCGTTGTCTTTACGCGGCGGATCGCACAGCAGAGTGCGAATGCCTAACGCCTCAAGACGTTTATGCAGGCGCCCGCCCACGTTGCCCACACCAACAATCCCGACGGTACGGTCCTGCAACGCAAAACCGTCGCGCTCAGCCAGCATCAGCAGGGAGGAGAAGACATATTCCACGACCGCAATGGCGTTGCAGCCCGGCGCGGCTGAAAAACCGATCCCCGCCTGCTTAAGCCATTTATCATCCACATGATCCGTCCCTGCCGTTGCGGTCCCGACAAATTTTACCGCTTTGCCGGAGAGCAACGCTTCATTTACTTTGGTTACCGAGCGCACCATCAGCGCGTCTGCATCATCCAGCTCGTTTACCGGGATCGGCCGACCCGGGACAGCCTTAACGTTGCCGAGGCGGCTAAAGAGCTCGCGGGCATAAGGCATATTTTCATCAACGAGGATTTTCACGTCTGAGTACCTGTTTGAGAGGAAGAAAACCCATCAAGTGTGCCATAATCTGGCCGCCAGGCATATACGTCTGCCAGGTTTACGCTGAGTTTTGACTTTAAGGATTTTTGACGATGCAGCCCATTTCAGGTACGCCGCCGCGCCCTCCGGGTGAAGGCCCTGTCACACCAAACGTTGCAGGCGAACAACCGCTATCCACACAACAGCGCACCGTGCTGGAGCGACTGATCACGCGTCTGATCGCGCTGACGTCGCAGCAAAACGCGGAAGTCTGGGCTGGGGTAAAGCACGATTTAGGTGTCAGGAACGACGCACCTTTGCAGTCGCGCCATTTCCCTGCTGCCGAGCAAAACCTGAACCAGCGGATTGATACTGCACAGCAGAATCACAGCACACGCCAGATTGTCTCGCAGCTGACCGAGCTGTTGGGCCAGGGAAATAACCGCCAGGCGGTGAGTGATTTTATTCGCCAGCAGTTTGGTCAGACCGCCCTGAGCCAGCTGACCCCGGAACAGCTCAAAACCGTACTGACGCTGCTGCAAACCAATCAGCTGTCAATTCCACAGCCTCAGCAACGCCCTGCGACCGAGCGTCCGCTGCTGCCTGCCGAGCACAACACGCTCAAGCAGATGGTGACCAAGCTGGCCGCCGCCACCGGCGAACCGACGAAGCTTATCTGGCAATCAATGCTGGAACTCTCCGGCGTAAAAGCGGGCGAGCTGATCCCGGCGAAACAGTTTACGCATCTGGTGACCTGGCTACAGGCGCGTCAGACGCTCAGCACCCAGACCGCTCCAACCCTGCACACGGTTCAGGCGGCACTTAAGCAGCCGCTGGAGCCGAACGAATTTGACACCATTCGTGATTACGCCCAGCAGACCTGGCAGGCCACACCGCAAACGGTACTGACCACCGCGCAGGTGCAGGATGTGCTCAATCAGATTTTCGTTCGCCGCGCCGAACGCGAAGGGGGCGTGCCGGAAGCACGAAACATACAGCCAATCTACAATCCGCTGTTTGCGCCGGTGGTGGAAACGTTCAGAACCCTCTCTGCCCGTCCAGGATTGATGTTTATTGCGTTAATGATTGCACTGGCGATTTTCTGGCTGGTCGCATAACGGTTTCGCCCGGTGGCGCTACGCCTGCCGGGCCGACAGCACACCGGGGAAGGCATGCCGCCCCGGCACTTAACCAGCTAAGACTGCCGAAACGCCACCAGCGTCACCACAATGCCCATAACCGCTGCAACCGCGCCCGCCAGGAAAACAGACGGATACCCGAACGATGTCGCTAACAGACCTGCCAGCGGCCCGGTTACCCCGTATGAGATATCCTGAAACGCCGCATAGCCGCCAAGCGCCGTGCCACGCACCTGCGGGGCGACACGTTTTACCACCTCCACACCCAGCGCCGGGAAAATAAGCGAGCATCCGCAGCCGGTCAATGCCGCGCCTAACAACGCTACGGACGCAACGGGTGCACTCCACAATAATAGCAAACCCAGGGTTTCAATCACCAGTGATGCCACTGCAACCTTCACGCCGCCAAAACGATCCGGCATCCAGCCGAACAGCACGCGCATTAAGACAAATGCGCCACCAAAGGCGGTCAGCGTAAAACCTGCCATCGCCCAGCCGCGGCTCATAAAGTAGAGCGAGACGAACGTACCGATTACCGCAAAACCGACGCCCTGCAGGGCCAGGCCAAGGCCCGGCTGCCAGATTTGGCCCACCACGCTCCACAAAGACGGGCGCTCCCCTTTATGGGCAGGGACTTTACGTACCGGACCGTTGAATGCCCATGCCAGCAGAGGCAGCATCAGGGTAGTCGCTGCCAGCGCGGCAAAGCCAAAGTGGCTGTGGATAAGCAACCCGAGCGGGGCGCCTGCGGCAAGCGCGCCATAAATGGCCATACCATTCCAGGACATGACTTTGCCGGAGCGTGCAGGCCCCACCAGTCCCATACCCCATGTCAGCGTACCGGTCAGGAGCTGGCTTTCACCAAAGCCCAGGATTAAACGCCCCACGATCAGCAGCGCAAATTTATACGCAGCGTCAACCGGCAGGAGAGCGGCCAGCAGCCATGCACCTCCCGCCAGACCACAGGCAAACATGCCCTGTAACGCCGAGCGTTTTGCCCCGTGCTGATCCGCCAGACGTCCTGCATAACCGCGGGTTAATACCGTAGCCAGGAACTGAATACCCACGGCGACGCCGACCATGGTGTTGCCATACCCCAGCTCCTGATGAACAAACAGCGGGATCACCGGCAGCGGCAGGCCGACGGTCATATAGGTCAGGAACACCGCAAACGCGATGCGAAACAGCGAGACATTCGCTGAAGAGGTTGTTTCTGTTTGAGTGACTGCAGTCATGCTTTACTCCGAAATGAAGAGTAAGGCGGGGAAAAACCACGCCCCCTCTTCCTGATAACCAGGATTTAGGTGCGTTGGTTGACGTTGAACGCTTACGCATTATCGTGAGGATAATGTTGAGGTAGGAAGTTTGCCTGCGAGATCAGCCGCTTGTCAATGCTTAAAAAAAGGGAGCCGTCAGGCTCCCCTTTTGAATCAGTCAGAACTTATGCGTTGTACTTACGCATCACCAGCGTGGCGTTAGTACCGCCGAAACCGAAGCTGTTGGACATGACGGTAGTCAGTGTCGCTTCTTTTGGCTGGGTCACGATGTTCAGACCTGCGGCCTGCTCGTCCATCTCGTCAATGTTGATGCTTGGGGCGATAAAGCCATTTTCCAGCATCAGCAGAGAGTAGATCGCTTCCTGAACGCCAGCAGCACCCAGAGAGTGACCGGTCATGGCTTTGGTCGCGGAGATAGCCGGGCTGTTGTCGCCGAACACTTCACGGATCGCACCCAGCTCTTTCACGTCGCCTACCGGAGTAGAGGTACCGTGGGAGTTCAGGTAGTCGATTGGTGTGTCAACGCCGTGCATCGCCATCTTCATGCAGCGCACTGCGCCTTCACCGGATGGAGCCACCATGTCAGCGCCGTCAGACGTTGCACCGTAGCCCACGATCTCAGCGTAGATGTGCGCACCACGCGCCAGCGCGTGCTCCAGCTCTTCAACCACAACCATACCGCCGCCGCCTGCGATAACGAAACCGTCACGGTGCGCATCATAGGTACGGGATGCTTTATCCGGAGTTTCGTTATATTTGGTGGACAGTGCCCCCATTGCGTCGAATTCACAGGCCATTTCCCAGCCCAGTTCTTCGCCGCCGCCAGCAAACACGATGTCCTGTTTACCCAGTTGGATCTGCTCAACCGCATTACCGATGCAGTGTGCGGAGGTCGCACAGGCAGAGCTGATGGAGTAGTTAACGCCGTGGATTTTGAACGGGGTCGCCAGGCAAGCGGAAACCGCTGAACCCATAGCTTTAGTCACAACATAAGGACCTACCGCTTTCAGACCACGTGGGCTACGCATTGCGTCAGCACCAAAGACCTGCGCTTTAGATGAGCCACCGGAACCGGCGATCAGACCTACGCGTGGGTTGTTCTGGTAAACTTCCGCGCTCAGACCCGCATCCGCAATCGCTTCCTGCATGGAGAGATAAGCATAAATAGAGGCATCGTTCATGAAACGAACCACTTTACGGTCAATCAAACCGGTGGTGTCCAGTTTGACGTTACCCCATACGTGGCTACGCATACCTGAATCTTTAAACTCTTCAGAGAAAGTGATCCCGGAGCGTCCTTCACGCAGAGATGCCAGGACTTCCTGCTGGTTATTACCGATGCTGGAAACGATGCCCAGGCCAGTAATCACTGCACGTTTCATTCAATACCTCTGTAAGTCGCACTATATTAAGTTTCGAGTCGCACAATAGCGTACACTTGTACGCCGAACAAGTCCGATCAGACATTTTCTGCGGAAATTTGCACCGATGGACGCACATCGTTAAGATCGTGTCACTGCCTGTCAGACGAGTAACTTACGTGAAACAAAACGCTATACAACCCGCCAACCTCGAATTCAACGCTGAGGGTACACCTGTTTCCCGAGATTTTGATGACGTCTACTTTTCTAATGATAACGGACTGGAAGAAACCCGCTATGTTTTCCTCGACGGAAATCAGTTAAACGCCCGTTTCCCCACGCATCCGCGCAGTCTGTTCGTGGTCGCTGAGAGCGGGTTTGGTACCGGTCTGAATTTTCTCACCCTCTGGCAGATGTTCGATCAGTTTCACGCTGCTCACCCTGACGCTACACTGCAAAGATTACATTTCATCAGTTTTGAAAAATTTCCGCTCACCGCGCATGACCTTCATCTGGCCCATCAACACTGGCCGGAACTTGCGCCATGGGCGGAGCAGCTTCAGGCGCAGTGGCCGCCGCACCTCGGCGGTTGCCATCGTCTTCTGCTGGCCGGCGGGCGCGTCACGCTGGATCTGTGGCTCGGCGACATCAATGATCTAACCGATAAGCTTGATGATTCGATGAACCAGAAAGTGGACGCATGGTTCCTCGATGGTTTTGCCCCCGCCAAGAATCCAGACATGTGGAGCCAGCATCTGTTTAACGCAATGGCACGCCTGGCACGTCCTGGCGCAACGCTCGCGACCTTCACCTCGGCAGGCTTTGTCCGCCGCGGATTGCAGGAGGCCGGCTTTACCATGCAAAAGACCAAAGGTTTTGGTCGCAAGCGCGACATGCTGGTCGGAAGAATGGATCAGACGCTGGAGATCCCCGCTCAGACGCCCTGGTTTTCACGCAGCGCCAGCGCATCACGTGAGGTAGCAATTGTCGGCGGCGGGATTGCCAGCGCCCTGCTTTCGCTCGCGCTTTTACACCGAGGCTGGCAGGTAACGCTCTACTGCGCCGACGACGCGCCGGCAAAGGGCGCTTCCGGCAACCGCCAGGGGGCGCTCTACCCACTGTTAAGCGCTCACGATCCGGCGCTGAGCCAGTTTTTCCCGGTAGCCTTTACCTTTGCCCGGCGCCTGTATGATGCCCTGCCTGTGGCGTTTGACCACGACTGGTGTGGCGTTACGCAACTGGGCTGGGATGAGAAGAGCCAGCAAAAAATCGCGCACATGTTGTCGCTGGGTCTGCCGCTCGAAATTGCCCGGGCGGTGAATGCGCAGCAGATAACCGAAACCGCGGGCGTCGATACGGGCTGCGACGGTATCCACTATCCGCTCGGTGGCTGGCTGTGTCCGGCAGATCTGACGACGGCAGCCATTGCGCTGGCGCAGTCGCGCGGGTTGACAGTGCACTATTCCCGCCAGGTCGCCTCACTTCACCACACGGAGCACTGGAACCTGCATTTCACCACCGGCGAAGAGGCGCAGCATACCTGCGTAGTGCTGGCCAACGGTCACCCTATCAGCCAGTTCAACCAGACGGAAAAGCTGCCGCTTTACCCTGTCGGCGGCCAGGTCAGCCATATCCCCACCTCGCCAGCGCTGGAAAAACTGCAGCAGGTACTCTGCTACGACGGCTATCTGACTCCACAAAATCCGTCCAACGGCCACCACTGCATTGGTGCCAGCTACCATCGCGGTGAGACCGACATGCGCTACAGCGAAGACGATCAGCAGCAAAATCGCCAGCGCCTGCTCAACTGCTTCCCGCAGGCCGACTGGGCAAAAGAGGTTGATATCAGCGCCGGTGACGCGCGCTGTGGCGTACGCTGCGCCACCCGGGACCATCTGCCGATGGCGGGAAATGTGCCTGACTATGAAGCAACGCTTGAGGCTTATCAGGATCTTGCTGAAAACCGTGATACCGCGGTGAGTGCGCCAGTTTATCCGCAGCTGTTTATGCTCGGGGGACTCGGTTCACGGGGATTATGCTCAGCGCCGTTGCTGGCCGAAGTGCTGGCGGCACAGATGAGTGATGAGCCCGTTCCGCTGGACAGCGTTACGCTTGCGGGGCTCAATCCCAACCGTTTGTGGGTACGGAAGTTACTGAAAGGAAAAAGGGTGAAGTAACGTGCGGGTCGATGTCCTCCCTCTCCCACCGGGAGAGGGAGGAAAAATGACTACCTGCCTTTTGCCTGCTGGAACAGGGTGTCCCACATACCCAGCACTAATGACTGGTCACGCGGAGAGAGTTCCCCTGCCTGGATCGCTTTCTCCAGGCTGCGGCTCACTTCATCATGAATGGCCTCGGCAGAGTGATCGTCCCCTGCTTCCAGCTCAGCGACAGCCAGCGTCAGGTGACCACGCAGATAACCGCTGGCGAACAGCTCATCATCACTGGCGTGTTCCACCATGTCATCAATTAACGCCAGAATGCGTGATTCAAATTCTGCGATCATCTTCTTTCCTCTGTTAAAGATCTTCCGGCCAAGGGAAGCATTCCGCCGTGATCTCCGGCGTGTGGTAATAATTCTGTAAGGCCTCGATCAGGCGCGCCGGGCGTTCCGGGATGCCTTTCTCAAGATACTCCATCACCTGCGCATGAACGCGGCGCTGGAAGAGAATACGGTCTGGCTCGACCTCTCCTTCGAGGTTGTCACAGCTGACGTTGAACGGGAAACCTGCCGCCACACAGAATAACCATTCCAGCGCCTGCGGTTTCACCTCCACATCTTCAAACTGGCTCTGCGTGGCGGCGTCACGGCCGTCCGGACAATACCAGTATCCGAAGTCCACCTGCTCACGACGCGCTTTCCCCGCTATACACCAGTGCGAAATCTCGTGTAACCCGCTGGCGTAAAAGCCGTGCGCGAACACGATACGGTTATACGGCACGTCCGCATCAGCAGGAAGATAGATCGGTTCGTCGTCGCCTTTAATCAGACGGGTATTAAAATCATCAGCAAAACAGCCATCAAAAATCTCAATCAGCTGTTCGTATTTATGCGTTGTGTTCATTAATTCATTCCCAGCCAGGTGAGGATCTCTTGTCCATGGCTGTCATAAAGCAGTTTGGCACTCATGACCGCTGAGACGACAACAATCATCGGGCGAATGAGCTTCTGTCCTTTGCTTAATACCAGACGCGAGCCCGCACGTGCGCCTAAAAACTGCCCTGCCATCATCACAAACCCGGTTGCCCAGATAACTTTTCCACCAATGATAAACAGCAGCAGGCCGCCGACGTTTGACGTCGCATTGAGCACTTTGGCGTGGGCGGTGGATTTAGCGAGGTTAAAGCCGGCCAGCATCACGAACGCAAGGGCATAGAACGAGCCTGCTCCGGGGCCAAAGAAGCCATCGTAAAACCCGACGCAGCCACCCGCGATAAGAGCGAACGGCAGGCCATGCAGACGTCGCTGCCGGTCTTCTTCCCCGAGCTTTGGCATCAACAAAAAGTAGAGACCGATGCAGATAACCAGAATGGGGAGGATCTGGCGCAGAATATCGGACTGTACATGCTGAACCAGCAGTGCACCCGAGGTCGAGCCAATAAAGGTCATCAGAATATTGAGCTTCTGGTCAGCCAGACTGACGACCTTACGGCGAATAAAATAGAGCGACGCGGAGAGCGAGCCGCCGCACGCCTGAAGCTTGTTAGTGGCGAGCGCCTGTGCCGGGCTCATGCCCGCGGCCAGCAGCGCCGGTACGGTTAACAAACCACCGCCGCCCGCCAGAGCATCAATAAACCCGGCCAGCATCGCCACAAAGAAAAGCACCACCAGCAGAAGCGGCGACACCATAAACAGTTCGACGAAATTATCCATTAAAGTACATGCTCATCCAGTAGCGCCTGGCAGGAAGGCGGCAACGGAGGCGGTGTCTTCTTCTCAGGCTTAGAGGTTCCAGGTTTTGCCGGCTCAAACCAGCTCTGCAGTTCCGCACCACAGCCATCGCCTGGCGGGGGTAACGGCTGATCTTCACATTCCAGGCTGTTTGCCGGGCAGCGCAGACGAACGTGCATATGTGCACGATGCTGGAACCACGGACGCACTTTACGCAGCCAGTCGCGATCGGTGCCGGCATCCAGGCAGAGCTGCTGCTTGATGGCCGGGTTCACGAAAATCCGCGTGACATCGTTATCTTTCGCCGCCAGCTTAATCATGCTGAAGACGTCCTGCGTCCACAACGATGGCACGACGTTTTTACCGTCGCGCGCCACCAGATCCAGCGCCTGCGGTTTCAGCAACTGGGCTGAACTCCAGCGCGCTTTCGGCAGTTGCAGGAAGATATCGACATCGAGACCGGTCTGGTGACTGGCGTGTCCGCCGTTGAACCGACCGCCGGCAGGCATCCCCATATCGCCAATCAGCATCGTGCCCAGCCCCAGGTTATGCACCTGGTTTCCCAGACGCTGGATAAACAGCACCAGGTCCGGATGGCC
Organism: Enterobacter sp. BNK-18; assembly: GCF_047456135.1. Taxonomy (NCBI): domain Bacteria; kingdom Pseudomonadati; phylum Pseudomonadota; class Gammaproteobacteria; order Enterobacterales; family Enterobacteriaceae; genus Enterobacter; species Enterobacter sp. BNK-18. The sequence continues at coordinate 2,460,605 of NZ_CP179899.1, forward strand.
AAAATAACGACGCTGGTCGGTACGCATCACCTGATAGGTATCGGACTGCAGCGGAAGTTCCTGTGCCCCAACGATACAGCCGTTCGAGAACGCGCCAATAGACTGCGCGCTGCCCGCCACAGGATGGGTGATTTTCTGCCATGGCGTCGCGGCCAGACTGGCTCCACTGGCAAGCAGTGCCAGCAGAGCAATGACGGTTTTTTTCATGTTTACCAGCGTGGAATGGTGGTCGTCACATCCGCATTCTGCGCACGCTGGCGCAGGAAGTGATCCATCAGTACGATCGCCAGCATCGCTTCTGCGATCGGCACCGCACGGATCCCCACACAGGGATCGTGACGTCCTTTAGTGATCATCTCAACTTCTTCGCCAGAGCGGTTAATCGTGTGGCCTGGCACGGTAATGCTGGAGGTGGGTTTCAGCGCAATATTGGCAATAATCTGCTGACCGCTGCTGATACCGCCGAGGATGCCGCCCGCGTGGTTGCTTTGGAAACCGTCTTTGGTGATTTCGTCGCGGTTCTGGCTGCCCCGCAGCGCAACGACGTCAAAACCGTCGCCAATTTCTACGCCCTTCACCGCATTGATGCTCATCAGCGCGTGAGCGATATCCGCATCCAGACGGTCAAATACCGGTTCACCCCAGCCTGGCGGTACGCCATCAGCCACGACGGTGACTTTGGCACCAATGGAGTCGCCCTCTTTTTTCAGGCCACGCATCAGTTCGTCCAGCGCTTCCAGCTTATCTGCATCTGCACAGAAGAACGGATTTTGCTCGACCAGATCCCAGTCTTTGATAGCCAGTGGAATATCGCCCATCTGGGTCAGACAGCCGCGGATCACAATGCCAAATTTCTGCTGCAGGTATTTTTTGGCGATAGCCCCTGCCGCAACGCGCATCGCGGTTTCACGGGCAGACGAACGTCCGCCGCCGCGATAATCACGGAAGCCATACTTTTGTTCGTAGGTGTAATCGGCATGTCCAGGACGGAACACATCTTTGATGGCGCCGTAATCCTGCGAGCGCTGATCGGTATTTTCAATCAGCAGCCCGATGCTGGTGCCGGTGGTGCGGCCTTCGAAAACGCCGGAAAGAATTTTGACCTGGTCCGGCTCGCGACGCTGCGTGGTGTAGCGAGAAGTCCCCGGACGACGACGGTCGAGGTCGTGCTGTAAATCGGCTTCGGTCAGTTCGATGCCTGGCGGTACGCCGTCAACGATACAGCCCAGTGCCAGCCCGTGCGATTCACCAAAGGTGGTCACCCGGAATAATTGTCCAATACTGTTTCCTGCCATCACGGCTCCGATGTCGTTATTTGTGTTTGAGCGTTGTGAAACGGGCCGAAGCCCGCTGGATTAATCTTTGTAAATGCTGAAGTATTCGCGCGCGTCAAGCAGCTGCGCTTTGGTCAGCATAAAGACGCCGTCACCGCCGTTATCGAACTCGAGCCAGGTGAACGGCACATCCGGGTACTGCTCTATCAGATGTACCATGCTGTTGCCCACTTCACAAATCAGAACACCGTCGTCGGTCAGATAATCCGGCGCGCAGGCCAGAATGCGACGGGTAAGCTTCAGGCCATCAGAGCCTGACGCCAGACCCAGCTCCGGCTCGTGGCGATATTCGTTTGGCAGATCGGACATGTCTTCCGCATCTACATACGGCGGGTTGGTGACGATCAGATCGTACTGCAGCGTTGGCAGATCGCGGAACAGATCGGAGCGGATTGGCGTAACGTGATGGATCAGACCGTGCTCTTCAATATTGTGCTCGGTCACAGCCAGCGCATCGGTGGAGATATCCACGGCATCCACCTCCGCTTCCGGGAAGGCGTACGCACAGGCAATCGCGATACAACCGCTGCCGGTACACATATCAAGAATATGCTCTGGCTGATGGTTAATCAGGCCTTCAAAGTGGTTGTTGATCAGTTCGCCAATCGGCGAGCGCGGCACCAGAACGCGTTCATCAACATAGAACTCGTGACCACAGAACCAGGCTTTGTTGGTCAGATAGGCAACCGGAATGCGCTCGTTAACGCGGCGGATAACACGCTCCACGATACGGTGCTTTTCGCTGGAGGTCAGGCGTGCGGTACGCATGTCTTCCGGAATATCGAGCGGCAGGTAGAGGGACGGCAGCACCAGTTGAACGGCCTCATCCCACGGGTTATCGGTACCGTGCCCGTACCAGATATTGGCGGCGCTGAAGCGGCTAACCGACCAGCGCAACATGTCCTGTATGGTATGCAGCTCGTTTACTGCTTCATCGACAAAAATTTTATCCACTCTTTCCTCCAGGGCATGCTCGCATAATTTTCGGCGGCTAGTTTGCCATGAAGACGGCGATAAATCAGCAATGACGCGTCGCGCTTGAGGTTAAAAAATGCGTTTAGTCGGGTACACTGTCGGAAATACGAGATGAGAATGACCCATGAAAAAGAAAACATCCCTTAGCGAGGAGGATCAGGCGCTCTTCCGTCAGCTGATGACCGGGACGCGTCAAATCAAGCAGGACATCATTGTCCACCGTCCGATGCGCAAAAAAATCACGGAAGTCCCGGTCAAGCGATTGCTCCAGGAGCAGGCGGATAATAGCCACTATTTTTCAGATGAATTTCAGCCGCTGCTCAATACGCAGGGCGCGGTGAAGTACGTACGGGAAGATGTCAGCCACTTTGAGCTGAAAAAATTACGCCGGGGGGATTACTCGCCCGAACTGTTTCTTGATCTGCACGGTTTGACGCAGATGCAGGCGAAGCAGGAGCTGGGCGCGTTAATTGCCGCCTGTCGTCGCGAACATGTTTTCTGCGCCTGCGTGATGCACGGCCACGGCAAACATATCCTGAAGCAACAAACACCGCTGTGGCTGGCTCAGCATCCCCACGTGATGGCGTTTCATCAGGCCCCCAAAGAGTACGGCGGAGATGCCGCATTACTGGTGTTGATTGAAGTAGAAGAGTGGCAGCCGCCAGAATTACCCTGACAGGACGGCGGGAGGCATGTTCTGCTCCCCGCCATATCGCACGTCACATCAGATAGCTTTTGCCATCTTCAGATTGCACGGACTCATTTGCCAGTTGAAGACCCCTTTGCCCGTTTCGTCGAGAGCGACGTTGGCAATGGCGGAAGTCGTGAACATCGGCGGCGTCTCGCCCGGGCACAGCTCAGATACCAGATAGCCAACCAGTGGCAGGTGGGAAATGACCAGCGCAGAAGCGACACCTTCATTGCACAGCGCCTGAAGATAAGCGCTGACAAGGCCGACATCACCGCACGGGGTGAGTTCCGGGAGAACATCCACACTGGCTGGCAGGTTCATACACTCCCCCACCACTTCCAGCGTCTGTTCTGCACGCAGGAACGGACTCACCAGAACGCGTTCGATGTCCACTTTTTGACCTTTAAGCCAGGTCGCCATCAGACGAGATTCGTCGCAGCCACAGACGGTCAAAGGACGTACTGAGTCACTGGCGGCATCGAGTGCCGCGTCGCCGTGACGCATGATAAAAACTTGCATATTGCACCGCTTTTGTTAACCAGAATCACCGGCGTTGACTACCCGCGATTACCGCTCCGAGGTAGAAAACCCGATGGTCGGGCATTGTGCCTGATCCATTCGGTGAATGAAACGCTGTTTTTTACCTCAATGGCGTAAGTATAGTCAATCTCTGTTTACAAAATCGCCAAAACAGGTTCATACACTTCAGGATTTACCCTTTTTTGACCTCAACTTACGAGGACAGTTTCCCTTGAAGGCCAAAATGTCTGGCCCCGTTCCGCCATCTGCAATAATTCGTCACACGGTGTAAACCGCGGACCGTATTGCGAGGCCAGACGTTGCAGGATTGCAACCACTTCACCCGCACCGAGAGTGTCCATGTAACGGAACGGGCCGCCGAGGAACGGCGGGAAACCAATGCCAAATACCGCACCGATGTCACCATCGCGCGCGCTTTTAATCACCTGCTCACCAAAGCAGCGTGCCGCTTCATTAAGCATCATCATCACACACCGTTCAGCACACTGAACGGGTGACAGTTTCCCCTGACCGGTTGTCGGAATAAGCCCATAAACCGAAGGGTCGACCTGTTTCTTGCTTTTACGCCCTTTCGCGCCGTAAAGATAGAAACCGCGTTCATTTTTTCTGCCTTTGCGATCGTCCTTCAAAATTGCAGAAACAATGTTTGCAGGCGGGCTAAAACGATCTCCATAAGCATCTTCCAGCACAGGTATAATTTTAGTGCCGGTGTCAATTCCCACCTCATCCAAAAGTTGGATTGGGCCAACGGGGAACCCAAACTTCACCAGCGCCTCGTCGACGTGTTCGATCTTCTCCCCTTCCGTCAGAAGCCGCATCGCTTCATTTATATAAGGCGCCAGAATGCGGTTAACGTAAAAGCCGGCTTTGTCCGCCACCACTATCGGTGTCTTACCCTGCATTTTGGCCAGTTTAACCACGGTAGCAACGGTTTGCGGGCTGGTACTGGCGTGTGGGATAACCTCCACCAGCGGCATTTTTTCAACCGGACTGAAATAGTGCAGGCCAATCACCTGCTCCGGACGCTGGGCTCTGGCCGCAATATCGCCAATGGGCAATGACGAGGTGTTCGACGCAAAAATGGTATGGGGTGCGCAATGTTGCTCAACGTCAGCCACCATCTGCTGCTTAAGCGCCAGGTCTTCAAACACCGCTTCAATCACCAGATCGCGATGGGCAAAACCGCTGTAGTCTGTCGTGCCGGAGATCAGTGCCAGGGTTTTATCACGCTCATTGGCCTTGATATGGCGGCGTTTAACCTTTTGATCAAGGTTCTGCCAGCTGTACTGCAGCGCGTGATTGATTCCTTTCGCATTGATGTCTTTGATACGTACAGGCAATTTGCCTTTGCTGGCGGTAACAAAAGATATTCCGCCCCCCATCAGCCCGCCACCCAGTACGCCAATGGCATGCAGCGGGGCAGGTTGCGCCTCGCTGCCGGGGTCTTTTTTTACCTCTGTACTGGCAAAAAAGATGTTACGCAGCGCCTGAGACTGCGGCGTCATCGCCAGCTCGCCAAAGGCTTTTGCTTCTGCGACATAGCCGCTGCTGCTGCCCTGAGATAAGCCCACTTCAATAACCTCAAGGATACGTTTCGCCGCCGGGTAGTTGCCTTTGGTTTTTTGTTCGGTTTTCTTGCCCGCCATGCTGAACAGGAGTGTGCGGCCCAGTGGCCCGGCCAGCACGCGCTCACGCACCGGCAGAGGACGTTTTGCCTGCCGTCCTTTGAGCGCCAGTTCAACCGCCGCCTCAAGCAAAATGGCGTGAGGAACCACCTCGTCGACCAGGCCGGCTTTCAGCGCCTGACGGGCACGCAGTTGTTTGCCGGTTAATATCATTTCCAGCGCAGTGCTGACCCCAACCAGACGCGGCAGACGCTGCGTCCCGCCGGAGCCTGGCAGGAGGCCTAACTGTACTTCAGGCAGGCCCAGAACGGTTTTCGCATCGTCGGTACAAATGCGGCTGTGACAGGCCAACGCCAGCTCCAGCCCACCGCCCAGACAGGCACCGTGGATCGCCGCGATGACCGGGATAGACAGCGCATGGATCTCCGCCATAACCTGTTGTCCCTGACGCGCCAGCTCTTCGGCTTCCTGAGCGTTTTGCGCCCGGGCAATCATGTTGATATCGGCTCCGGCAATAAAGTTGTCCGGTTTCGCCGAGATAAACACCAGGCCGCGAATCGCTTTGTTCTCACGGATCTGCTTTAGCATCGCGCGCACCTGAACGCCGAACTCGGCTTTCAGGGTGTTCATCTTCTCGTTGGGAACATCGATAGTAATAACGGCGACGTTATCGAGGCGTACCGTCAGATTAAATGCAGATGGCATATCCATTATTCAGCCTCCAGAACCATTGCCGCGCCCAGACCACCCGCTGCGCAGGCGGTTACGAGACCAAAACCACCGCCCCGGCGACGTAACTCATGTAATGTCTGGGTGATCATCCTTGCCCCCGTCGCCGCAAATGGATGACCGTAGGCGATGGAGCCACCCAGGACGTTAAATTTGCTCTGATCCACTTCGCCAGTGGCATGCGCCCGGCCAAGAACATCGCGCGCGAAACGTTCACTCGCCAGCAGTTGTATGTTTGCCAGGGTTTGTGCGGCAAATGCTTCGTGCATATCAATGAGGGTTAAATCCGCGAGGGTAAGTCCCGCGCGTTCCAGCGCCAGCGGTGTGGACCACGCCGGCCCTAACAACATGTCCTGCCACACATCTATCGCCGTGAAGGCGTAGCTGCGCAGGTAGCCCAGCGGTTTTATGCCCAGCTCTTTGGCTCGGGATTCCGTCATCAGGATCACCGCGGCGGCACCGTCCGTCAGCGGAGTACTGTTGGCGGCCGTGACGGTACCGTGTTTGCGGTCAAATGCCGGACGGAGCCTGGCGTAATCCGCCATCGTCGAGCTGCCGCGAATATTGTTATCTTCTGAGAGCGGTTCACGGTATGGCGGGATGTACGCCGTCATGACTTCATCAGCCAGTTTGCCTTCCGACCAGGCTTTCGCCGCCAGCTGATGTGAGCGATGAGCCAGCGCATCCTGCTGCTCACGGGTGATCCCGTAAGTTTTTGCCATCTGCTCGGCGGTATCGCCCATTCTCAGACCGGTGGAATACTCCGCCACTGCGGGCGGTACAGGCATAAGGTCACGCAGGCGTAAGCGTGAGAAAAGTTTGAGTTTCTGACCGACGGTGCGGGCTTTGTTGGCGTCAACCAGGATCCGGGCCAGCTTTTTACTGACCCCAATCGGCAGAACCGAAGAGGAGTCCGCCCCGCCGGCGATCCCAGCGCGAATGGTACCTGCCATCAGGCTTTCAGCCACGTTAGCCACCGCCTGGAAACTGGTAGCACATGCCCGGCTGACGCTGTAGGCATCAGTGTGGACGTTCATCCCCGTACCGAGGACGATTTCTCGCGCAATATTGGGTGCTTCAGGCATCTGCACAACCTGGCCAAAAACCAGCTGCTCGATGACCTCAGGCGGAATTTCGCTGCGAGCCAGCATCTCCCCCACCACCATTTTCCCCAGATCGACAGCCGGTATGCCATGAAACGCTGTCGCCTGACGTGCAAATGGCGTACGTAATCCACTGACAATGGCAATGCGATCGCCCTGACGGGTAATAAGTGGTAACGCCTGACTCATAACCTTCCCCTGTAAAATTTTTTACTCAAACATAAAGTGGTCTGACCTGATAACAGTCTTAACCATTTTTTTACATTCAGCCAATCAGGGAAACGAAAAAGTGCGAGCTAAGGCACAGAGAAGAAAAAGAAAATGTCTCTGCGAAAACAAAAGCAAAACGGTAACCCGAAGGTTACCGTTTTAGTGTGCACCCTCTTCTGTGAGAGAGGGGCCAGGATGAGGGCATTACGCCGTTGAGGTTAGCGCAGACCCAGCTGGAAAATCAGCGTTTCCGCCTCGCAGGCGAACACAAAGTCGATATCCAGCTTCACGCCGCCGTCCACGTCAGTAAAGGTGGATTTGATTTCGCACGGATCGGATTCGACCTCACGTGCACGTTTGCTCAGCGCGGCCAGGGTTTCTTCCGCTTCGGCGCGGTTGCTGAATACGCGGCTGTAAGAGGCGGTGCAATCGGAGTTGTCCATGATGGTACCAACATCCATACAGCAGCAAACCGGGGTTTCATCAGCACTGCATTTACTCATAGCTCAATTTCCTCTGTATTCGCGCAAGGCGCGAGATAAACACGATGCTGCTATTTTACGCCCCGGGGCTGGCTCTCTCCAGCCGTTAATGGCGCAAAAGCGGATAAGTGACCAATATCACACTAAAAAATGATCTAGAACAAAAATCACCCTTTCAGACGATTCGCAATGGTCACAATTTTGCCAACCAGATCTCGTTTCAAGAAACATGTTTGAAAATATTAATAAACAAACTTGCAACATTCTGGCTGGTCAGACCTATACTCTCGCCACTGGTCTGATTTGTATGTCATACCTCAGACCCTACACTTCGCGCTCCTGTTACGGTATGTAACAATTATTGAATAAAAATAACTCAATGAGGTTATGGTCATGAGCCAGAAAACCCTGTTCAAAAAGACTGCGCTGGCAGTCGCAGTGGCAATCGTCTCTACGTCCGCCTGGTCCGCGGGCTTTCAGTTAAACGAATTTTCTTCCTCTGGCCTTGGCCGTGCGTATTCCGGGGAAGGCGCAATTGCTGATGATGCGGGTAACGCGAGTCGTAACCCTGCACTGATCATGATGTTCGATCGTCCGACCTTCTCTGCTGGTGCAATCTTTGTTGATCCGGGTGTTGATATCTCGGGCCGCTCGCCAACAGGCGCCAGCCTGAAGGCAGACAACATCGCGCCAACAGCCTGGGTGCCAAACCTCCACTTCGTTGCGCCAATTAATGACCAGTTCGGCTGGGGCGCTTCCGTGACGTCTAACTACGGTCTGGCTACCGAGTTTAATAATAACTACGCCGCAGGGGCGTATGGCGGTAAAACCGACCTTGAAACCCTGAACCTGAACCTGAGCGGTGCTTACCGTCTGGACAACCACTGGAGCTTCGGCGTCGGCTTTGATGCGGTTTATGCTAAAGCGAAGATCGAGCGCTACGCGGGTGACCTGGGTAAAGTCGTTGCTGGCTCAGGCGCTCTGCCGCCGATTCCGGGTCTGGCACAGCAGGTTGCAGGTATTCCGGCAGATACCCAGATTGCTTACCTCAAGGGTGACGAATGGGGCTTCGGCTGGAACGCCGGTATCCTTTATGAAATCGATAAAAATAACCGCTACGGTTTAACCTACCGTTCCGAAGTGAAAATTGACTTCGATGGCGATTATAAGAGCAGCCTGCCTTCAGCCTATAACCAGATTCTGGGTAGCTTCGGCCTGCCAATGGGCACCGACGGCCGTACCACTGGCGGTTCTCTGAGCCTGCACTTGCCAGAAATGTGGGAACTGTCGGGTTATAACAAAGTGGCGCCGCAGTGGGCGGTTCACTATAGCCTGACTTATACCAGCTGGAGTCAGTTCCAGGAGCTGAAAGCGACCAACAGCAATGGTGACACGCTCTTCTATAAAGATGAAAGCTTCCGTGATGCCTACCGTATCGCGCTGGGTACCACCTACTATATGGATGACAACTGGACATTCCGTACCGGTATTGCCTTCGATGATAGTCCGGTACCGGCTGACAAGCGTTCCATCTCCATTCCGGACCAGGACCGCTTCTGGCTGAGCGCAGGTGCAACCTATGCCTTCAATAAAGATGCTTCTATCGATGCGGGCATCTCTTACATGCACGGTCAAAAAGTTAACTTTAAGGAGGGGCCGTATGAGTTCTCTTCTGAAGGTAAAGCCTGGCTGTATGGCATGAACTTCAACTACGCGTTCTAATCGCGCAGGGATTAAAAAAGGTGAGCATGGCTCACCTTTTTTCTTTATTCCGGGTCGATATCTTTATTCCGAGTCGATATCTTTTAATTCGTTCTCGATTGCTTTCGCGTTCGGATTCTCTTCCGGCTTCAGCTTGCCGCCATTGGCAATAAAGTCGTGATTCTGGAAGTAAGCTTCGCGGACCATAATATACGGGTCAGAAGACTGACGCAGCAGACCGTCCGAATCAAGCAGTTGCGCACGCGTCTCGATCCCTTCCACCGTCCATTTCCCTACCGACAGCGGCCAGGTCAGCCACGACAGAACCGGATACAGCGTATCCACCATGTCGCCGCCGTCATCACGTACGGTGAAACTGCCGTAGAATGGCAGATGAACATACGGACCATAACCCACGCCATAATGCCCCATCGTACTGCCGAAACGGTGCGGTTGCTCACGCTGAAGTTTCGGGTTCGCCATACCGGCAACATCGATGAAGCCCCCCATCCCCAGCAATGAGTTCAGGAAGAAGCGGGTAAAGTGCACCATACCCTGATACGGATCGCCCTGCAGGAAGTAGTTCACCATCACCGCAGGTTCTTCCAGGTTACTGGTGAAGTTACTCAACCCGTTACGCGCAGGTTGTGGAACATAATCACGCCATGCAACTGCCACCGGGCGAACCACATACGGGTCCAGCACGTTGTAGTTGAAGCTGTACATTGAGCGGTTAAATCCTTCGAGAGGATCGGAGCGTCCCGTTTGCTCTCCAGAGCTGGCGCAGCCCACAAGCATCGTCGCGCCCAGCGCAAGCGCCGACAGCCGAAGTTTCATAAATATCTCCCTGTTCAGTATGGCTATCGTTGATTGCCATCCGTAACGGAGCATGGGTTGCTCCGCCTGTAAACGTGCAAGTGATTGTAACAGCACGTTTACCGATGTCTACGAGCACAATTACGGGCAGTAACCACCGTCACTCTGATCTCAGCATAGCCTGGCTTTTAGAATTCGTTTCGCTGGCAATTTTATAATGTCTTTTAATGAGATGTATCGCCTTTGTTGCCATTGCCGCCAATTTAAGAGCATCCCCACGGGCATTTCATTAAAAGCCGCTACGCTTTATAGAAAGATCATCGTGTTGGAGTGGCTATGAAAGAAGTGGGTGAAGAAAAAATTGGCGAGAGTAATGAGGAAATTGAAATTGAAAGCGAGGAAAAAGAGCGCGGTGAGGAGATAGAAATCAATGAAGATCGCCTTCCTTCCCGTGCGATGGCGATCCATGAACATATCCGACAGGATGGCGAAAAAGAGATGGAGCGTGATGCCATGGCTCTGTTTTGGTCGGCCATCGCGGCAGGCTTGTCGATGGGCGCCTCACTCCTCGCCAAGGGCATATTTCATGTGCAACTGGAAGGGGTACCCGGTGGATTTTTACTTGAAAATCTCGGCTACACCTTTGGCTTTGTGATTGTCATTATGGCGCGCCAGCAGCTGTTTACTGAAAACACCGTTACTGCCGTTCTCCCGGTGATGCAAAACCCTACCCTCGGTAATTTCGGTTTACTGATGCGTTTATGGAGCGTGGTGCTGCTGGGGAATATCATCGGTACAGGCGTGGCGGCATGGGCATTTGAATATATGCCGATATTCGATGAGCCCACCCGGGATGCCTTCGTGAAAATCGGTATGGACGTAATGAAAAACACGCCGTTCGAAATGTTCTCGAATGCCATCATCTCCGGCTGGATAATCGCGACCATGGTGTGGATGTTTCCTTCCGCGGGCAGTGCCAAAATTGTCGTGATCATATTAATGACCTGGCTGATAGCACTGGCTGACACCACGCACATCGTGGTCGGAACCGTTGAAATCCTCTATCTGGTCTTTAATGGTACGCTTCACTGGAGCGATTTTTTCTGGCCGTTCGCCCTGCCGACGCTGGCAGGCAATATCTGCGGCGGAACGTTTATCTTCGCACTGTTAAGCCATGCGCAAATCCGTAACGACATGTCTAATAAGCGCAAGGCCGAACAGAAAGCGCGGGAAAACGATGATAAATCTGCAAAAAAATCGACCTGAATGGTGACTCTTTGAGCAGTCAGGCGGCGATGAGCTTAACGCAAAGTGTAAATGAGGCTATACTCGTGCCGCCTTGTCCCCTTAGTTAAATGGATATAACGAGCCCCTCCTAAGGGCTAGTTGCAGGTTCGATTCCTGCAGGGGACACCATGCTCTCATCGGCGCGCCGATACACCGGCACAAGGCGAGTGGTTCCGGTAAGATTATCAAATACCTGTTTTTCCGCAGTGGTAATTCTCATTCCGGCCTTTCTCAGACGCGACACCTCAGCAGCAATCCGCTGGCTCCCAAACCAGAACAGCGCATCGAGTGCGGTTACCTCCAGACCACTTAACAGAGCACGCTTCAGACGTTCCGTGGGGGGCTTAATTTCTTTGGCTATCTGCAAAAAAGGTTCCGCGGTCAATTGTGTCGCTTCCATTCGCCGTATACGTGTGGACAGATGATATTGAAAAACGTCAGGTACATCGCTCAAATCGGACTTCACGCTCCAGACACAGCCAAACCGTTTCCCGTTAAAAATGGCATTCTTCTGGCTGAGCTGCAGTTCATCACGCAACCCGGCAATTAACTGAGGTGTCCGCACGAGCAGCAGGCGGAAAGGCAGCTCAAAGCTGGTAACGTAATCGACATTGGTCAGGGCAATACGCAGACGCGCCTCGGCCCCGGCCTGGATCGCCTTGCACTCGCTTAAAACGTCGGCCCACTGACGGGTAAGACGCGGAGGTTCATTCGCCTCGGTAAATCTGTATTTTTCAATCTGATAATCGATTTGCTCTGTCACCCGCTTTTCCCTGTCAGTCACGTTTTAGCCGCTAAAGAGAATTTAGCAGCACAGGTTATTATGCTCCAGAGGTGATGTGCAGTGATTGAACCCTCATTTATACGGGTTATGTTATTCCGTATTACAATTCCACTGCTTTACTCCACAGGCCCTCTTCTCTTTAGGCAACCATCATGAAACAAATCACGCTCTCCGATTTGAAGCAACAAAGTGAAGCGGCGGCTAACGCCCCGCGTTTACGCGCACATCGTAACTTTCATCCTGAACTGAGCGACCCGGTTCAGCGGCTGGCCATCGCGATGGAACCAGGCACCTATGTTCGCCCTCATCGTCATCCGCATACCTTTGAGCTGTTACTTCCCCTTCGCGGGCGTTTTGTCGTGCTGAATTTTGACGACCAGGGCGTCGTCACCCGTCGCGTCGTATTAGGTGAAGCGTGTATGGCGCTGGAGATGGAGGCGGGAACCTGGCATGCCGTGCTGTCACTGGATCACGGCGGCGTTATTTTTGAAGTTAAACACGGTGGCTATCAACCGGTGGCTGATGAGGATTTCGTTACCTGGGCCCCCGCCGAGGGAGAGCCCGGTACAGCCGCGCTGATGGCATGGTATAAACAGGTACAGCCTGGCGATGCGGCCTGGAAAGCATAACGACTGCTTTCAAAATATCCAAACAGATGCCGTCGCGCATCTGTTCTGGTTTATAAAAACAGAAAAATCAAAGACCTTTCGAATTGCCGCTTTTTTAATCAAGCACGAATAATAGCACATACCGTATAAAGGGTGCTACATTATACCGCCCACCCAACGTCAGCAATGGCCAGGCAACGCCGTAAAGATCGGTAAAGCCTGCAACCATGACCTTGTACTACGGTCTAACAGGTACGTGGTTACGCAATGCGTGACTTTCACCGACTTTATATAGGTTCCCATTATTTTGTCACAATCCAAATTCAAACGCGCGTTTCTGCACCCGCGTTACTGGTTCACATGGTTTGGTCTTGGCGTGCTCTGGTTACTGGTTCAGCTTCCTTATCCCGTAATCCGCATTCTGGGCTCCAGGCTTGGCAGCGCATCGCGCCACTTCCTTAAACGTCGTGAGTCTATTGCGCGTAAAAATCTCGAACTTTGCTTTCCACAGTACAATGCGGAACAGCGCGAAAAACTGATTGCTGAAAACTTTAAATCTATCGGCATGGCTCTGCTTGAAACCGGTATGGCATGGTTCTGGTCTGATGAACGTGTTCGTAAATGGTTTGATGTGGAAGGCCTGGATAACCTGAAACGTGCCCAGATGCAAAACCGCGGCGTGATGGTGGTCGGCGTTCACTTTATGTCTCTGGAACTGGGGGGGCGCGTCATGGGGCTTTGCCAGCCGATGATGGCAACCTACCGTCCGCACAACAGCGCTGTGATGGAATGGGTGCAGACACGTGGTCGTATGCGCTCGAATAAGGCGATGATCAGCCGTAACAACCTGCGCGGCATGGTTGGCGCACTGAAAAAAGGTGAGGCCGTCTGGTTCGCACCGGACCAGGATTATGGGCGTAAAGGCAGTAGCTTCGCTCCGTTCTTTGCGGTGAAAGATGTCGCCACGACCAATGGTACCTTTGTGATTTCACGTCTTTCCGGTGCCTCCATGTTGACCGTCACGATGGTCAGAAAAGCGGATAAATCAGGCTATCGCCTGCATATCTCCCCTGAGATGGCTAACTATCCGGAAAACGAAGGCGAAGCCGCTACGTTCATCAATAAAGTTATCGAAATGGAAATCATGCGTGCGCCTGAGCAATATCTCTGGATGCATCGCCGTTTCAAAACACGCCCTCTTGGCGAAGCCTCGCTGTATATCTAAATTCCAGAAGGTTAGTTTCGTTAAGAAACTAACCTTTTCAATGACCTGTAATCACGCTGTGTACTGTCTTTCTTTGCGTCGCTCAAAGTGAATTTATTGCGTTCTGAAATCAAACTGTCGCCGTTCCACGACACCCGTAAGTGACGGAAATTATTTAAAAAAATCCCTCTTGTCACCCCCCATTTTTAGGCGTACATTAGCGCCGTCTGGCAACAGGAAAGCACAGAATTCTGAGCGGGAGTCGGCGGTATTACGGGAAAAATCTTATTTCCGCTATAAGCCAACTTCAGCTCTCTATAATCAGGTGGACTCTGTTTTTAAATGCGTACCACAAGATACGCGGAGCGATGAAACGTGAAATATTTCTTTATGGGCATTTCGGTGATTGTTTTAGTCTGGGCCGGAACGTTTGCCCTGATGATCTAGTGAAGAACATGCAGTCAAAAAAACAGGAGCCGATGGCTCCTGTTTTTTTATGTCATGATGACGCGTGATGTTCGGTGACGCTTTTCGATGAGAGAAGTCCGTCGGCGCGGAACATACTCTTGATGCCCCTCACCGCCTGCCGGATGCGGTCACTGTTTTCAATCAGAGCGAATCGCACATGGGTGTCGCCATAATCACCAAAGCCAATGCCCGGCGAGACACATACCTTCGCGTCCTGCAGCAGCTTTTTGGCAAACTCCAGCGATCCCATTGCCGCATACGGCTCCGGAATTTTAGCCCAGACGTACATGGACGCTTTCGGCATGTCCACCATCCAGCCCGCTTCATGCAACCCTTTGACCAGCACATCACGGCGACGCTTATACTGCGCAGCAATCTCATGCACACACTGCTGATCGCCTTCAAGTGCTGCAATAGCCGCGACCTGAAGCGGGGTAAAGGTACCGTAGTCGTGATAACTCTTGATGCGCGCCAGGGCATTCACCAACGTCTTGTTGCCCACCATAAAGCCGATGCGCCAGCCAGCCATGTTGTAGCTTTTCGACAGCGTAAAGAACTCAACCGCCACATCGCGTGCACCAGGAACTTGCATAATCGAAGGGGCTTTCCAGCCGTCATAGACAATATCGGCATAGGCTAAATCATGCACCACCAGCACGTCGTAACGTTTAGCCAGGGCGACCACTTTTTCAAAGAAATCGAGTTCTACGCACTGCGCCGTCGGGTTCGACGGAAAACCGAGGATCATCATCTTAGGTTTCGGGTAGCTTTCGCGAATCGCACGTTCCAGTTCGTTAAAGAAATCGACCCCTTCCACCAGTGGTACGGAGCGAACCTGCGCTCCGGCAATCACTGCGCCATAAATGTGAATCGGGTAGCTCGGATTGGGTACCAGTACGGTATCACCATGATCCAGAGTCGCCAGCATCAGGTGCGCCAGCCCCTCTTTTGAGCCGATGGTGACAATCGCCTCGCTTTCAGGGTCGATATCGACCTGGTAGCGATCCTGATACCAGCGAGAAATTGCACGACGTAATCGAGGAATACCGCGAGAGGTGGAGTAGCCGTGCGTATCCGGACGCTGAGCAACCGTACATAATTTCTCAACAATATGCGGCGGTGTTGGGCCGTCAGGGTTACCCATGCTGAAATCAATAATGTCTTCGCCGCGCCGACGCGCAGCCATTTTCAGTTCAGCAGTGATGTTGAATACATAAGGGGGGAGACGATCGATACGCGTAAAACGGCGTTCAGGACTGAATTCAGCCATAGATTCCTCAGATTAACGTTAGCGCCCGGACCGTCCGAGCGACGCTGCCACCGATGTGGCATGTTTAGAAAATAACCTGAAAAAAATCATGCTGTCGAGAGGGAAATGAAAAAAAAGAGTGCGCACTAAAATCGGAACCCTGCTGCATTGAAAAGCGGAAGCGTCCGAAGTGACAGCCTCTTTCTGATATCTGTTGTGTAACACGATGATATCAAAACCGTTACCTGCTCAGGCGTTATCACAAAAAAATCGGGAGACTTCAGCCCTCTCCTGATAATCCCCTTTGCAAAACAGGGCTTTTCCCCATTTGATAAACCTGACGGATAGCTGGTCAATACGCGCCAGGTTTTTTATCATGGTTCTTTCCCGTTTTCCCTGGTCTACTCGTGCACGAAATATTCAATATGCTGCTGGCGGTTTTTGACCGCGCGGCATTAATGCTGATTTGCCTGTTTTTCCTTATCCGCATTCGCCTGTTCCGCGAGCTTTTGCACAAGTCTGCGCACTCGCCAAAAGAGCTGCTGGCCGTAACCGCGATCTTCTCGCTGTTCGCGTTGTTCAGCACCTGGTCCGGCGTGCCGGTCGAGGGGTCGCTGGTTAACGTGCGTATCATTGCCGTCATGTCCGGCGGGATTTTGTTTGGCCCGTGGGTCGGCGTCATCACCGGACTGATTGCCGGTACGCACCGTTACCTGATTGATATCGGTGGCGTGACGGCAATTCCCTGTTTTATTACCAGTATTATTGCCGGGGTACTGTCAGGATGGATTAACCGCAAGATCCCGAAAAAGCAGCGCTGGCGCGCCGGGATCATCGCCGGCATGGTGTGCGAAACGCTGACCATGATCCTGGTGGTGGTGTGGGCCCCCACTATCGCACTGGGGCTGGATATCGTTTCGAAAATCGGTATTCCCATGATCCTCGGCAGCGTCTGCATCGGTTTTATCGTGCTGCTGGTACAAAGCGTTGAGGGAGAAAAAGAGGCCAGTGCCGCGCGTCAGGCGAAGCTGGCGCTGGATATCGCCAACAAAACGCTGCCACTCTTCCGCCATGTGAACGCGGAGTCGTTACGTCAGGTCTGCGATATAATCCGCCGCGATATTCATGCCGATGCGGTCGCCATTACCAATAACGACCACGTACTGGCTTACGTCGGCGTCGGGGAACACAATTACCGCGATAATGACGATACCATTAGCCCCACCACCCGACAGGCGATCAACTACGGTAAAATCATCATTAAGAACAATGATGAAGCTCACCGAACGCCGGAAATCCACTCCATGCTGGTGATTCCGCTGTGGGAAAAAGGCGTGGTAACGGGCACACTAAAAATCTACTACTGCCACGCGCACCAGATCACCTCCACGCTTCAGGAGATGGCCATCGGCCTGTCGCAAATTATCTCTACCCAGCTGGAAGTTTCCCGTGCAGAACAGCTGCGCGAGATGGCAAATAAGGCAGAGCTGCGCGCGCTTCAGAGCAAAATCAATCCTCATTTTCTGTTTAACGCGCTGAACGCCATCTCGTCCTCCATCCGGATGAATCCGGACACCGCGCGTCAGCTTATATTCAATCTGTCGCGCTACCTGCGCTACAACATTGAACTGAACGATGACGAGCAGATCGACATCAAAAAAGAGCTGTATCAGATCAAGGACTATATCGCGATTGAGCAGGCCCGTTTTGGCGACAAGCTCACGGTGATTTACGATATCGATGAAGAGGTCAACTGTGTGATCCCAAGCCTGCTGATCCAGCCGCTGGTGGAAAACGCGATTGTTCACGGCATTCAGCCGTGTAAAGGTAAAGGCGTGGTCACCATCAGCGTAACCGAAAGCGGTAACCGCGTGCGCATTGCCGTGCGCGATACCGGCCACGGCATTGATCCAAAAGTCATTGAGCGCGTGGAGTCTAACGAAATGCCGGGCAATAAAATTGGACTGCTGAACGTGCACCATCGGGTCAAGCTGTTGTTCGGCGACGGACTGCACATTCACCGTCTCGAACCCGGCACCGAAATTGCTTTTTACGTCCCGAATGAACGCTCCCCCGTTCATGCGGCGACATCACTGTTGCCATAGGCCGGAGTAATCAATGAAAGTCATCATCGTGGAAGATGAAATTCTGGCTCAACAGGAGCTGAGCTGGCTTATCAAAACGCACAGCCAGATGGAGATTGTGGGTACCTTTGAGGATGGTCTGGACGTACTCAAGTTTTTGCAGCATAACCGGGTCGACGCCATTTTTCTGGATATCAACATTCCATCACTGGACGGTGTATTACTGGCGCAAAATATTAATCAGTTTGCCCATAAGCCGTTTATTGTTTTCGTTACCGCCTGGAAAGAGCACGCCGTAGAAGCCTTCGAACTGGAAGCGTTTGACTATATTCTGAAGCCTTACCAGGAATCGCGTATTGTCAGCATGCTGCGAAAGCTGGAAGCCGCATGGCAACAACAGGTCACGCCTGCTAACGCAAGCCCGGCGATACGTGAAAACGACACCATAAACCTGGTCAAGGATGAACGCATCATCGTGACGCCTATCGACGATATCTACTATGCCGAAGCGCACGAGAAGATGACGTTTGTCTATACACGGCGTGAATCATACGTGATGGCAATGAACATCACCGAGTTTTGCAACAAACTGCCGGCGGCGCACTTTTTCCGCTGCCACCGTTCGTTTTGCGTCAATCTAAACAAGATCCGCGAGATCGAACCGTGGTTTAACAACACCTATATTTTGCGTCTGAAGGATCTTGATTTTCAGGTCCCGGTGAGTCGCAGCAAGGTGAAAGAGTTCCGCCAGCTGATGCATCTGTAAAAATCCCCTCTCCCGCAGGAGAGGGATAGTTGTCAGAGGATTTGACCCAGTACCTGACGCAGGTGCGCGCCCGAGCCAAGCAGGCCAGGGTTATCGTGCACAATCAGATACACAGGGATGTCCTGCACATAGCTTCTGAAGCGACCTTTGTCTTCAAACGCACCGCGGAAGCCTGAGGCTGTAAAGAAGTCGAGGAAACGCGGTACGATCCCGCCCGCGATATAGACTCCCCCGAAGGTACCCAGCGTCAGCGCCAGGTTGCCGCCAAACCGTCCCATGATCACACAGAACAGCGACAGCGCACGGCGACAGTCGATGCAGCTGTCCGCCAGCGCGCGCTCGGTCACATCTTTTGGCTGCAGATTCTCCGGCAGACGGCCGTCTGATTTTACAATCGCCCGGTACAGATTCACCAGACCCGGACCGGAAAGCACGCGCTCGGCGGAGACATGGCCGATTTCAGCGCGCAGCTCTTCGAGGATAATGCCCTCTTCTTCGCTGTTGGGCGCAAAGTCCACGTGACCGCCCTCACCCGGCAGGCTTACCCAGCGCTGGTCGACGTGAACCAGATGTGAAACGCCAAGACCGGTACCGGCACCGTAGACCGCAATCGGCTTACCTTCTACTGGCGCTGTACCGCCAAATTGAATCAGATGCTCTGGCTTCAGCATCGGGATCGCCATGGACACGGCAGTAAAGTCATTGATGATTTCAAGATGCGCAAAACCAAGGTTTTTTTTCATCTCAGCGATGGAAAATGCCCAGACATGGTTGGTCATCGCCACCCAGTCACCGGTAATCGGGCAGGCAATGGCGATACATCCGTCTTCGATGCTCACCTGTTGCTCTTCAAGATAGACCCGAACAACGGCCTCAAGACTTGGATAATCCAGCCCTGAATAGGTTTTCGCCCGGGAAATTTCACCGCTATTTACATCGCATAGGGCAAGGCGAGCATTCGTGCCGCCCACATCGCCTACCAAAGCATACTTTGTCATTCTTCTACTGCTCCGCTAAAGTCAGAATAAATCTTTGGGACACTGTAAGTTCAAGGCGTGATAACAACAACGACCGGAAGGTGAATGCCCGTGGATTATCGATCTTCGTCACAGAATAACTTTACCGTTTCAGCACCTTTTGCACTATTGCCATAAAGCTGATTGTGCAAAGTAACGTAATAGCGTTTTGTACAAGGAAATCATCATGCTCCATCCGCGAGCCAGAACCATGCTCTTACTGGCAATACCGGCGCTGATTATTGGCGTTGCCTCAAGTCTGGTGCTCATTGTCGTGATGAAAGTCGCGTCGGTGTTGCAGGCGATGTTATGGACGGCGCTTCCTGCACAACTGGGCGTCAGCGTGGATTCGCCGGGATGGATCATGTTGATGCTGACGCTCACCGGCGTTGCGGTGGGTCTGGTGATCCGCTTTAGCCCAGGGCACGCCGGGCCGGATCCGGCGCTTGAGCCACTGATCGGTGCGCCCGTTCCCCCCTCGGCGCTGCCGGGGCTGATTATCGCGTTGATCCTGGGTCTGGCGGGCGGTGTCAGCCTTGGTCCTGAACATCCCATCATGGCGGTAAACATTGGTATGGCGGTCTTTCTCGGTTCGCGCATTTTACCCCGGGTCGGTGCGCTGGACTGGACCATCCTCGCCTCTGCAGGCACCATCGGGGCGCTTTTCGGCACGCCCGTTGCCGCCGCCCTTATTTTTTCTCAGACGCTTACCAGCAATAACGACGTCCCGCTCTGGGATAAACTCTTTGCGCCGCTGATGGCCGCTGCGGCTGGTGCGCTCACGACCAGTCTGTTTTTCCATCCTCATTTCTCACTCTCTCTGCCCCACTACGGCCAGATGCATATTGCCGATATTTTCAGCGGTGCCATCGTCGTCGCGATCGCCATTGCACTCGGGATGATTGCGGTATGGTGCCTTCCGCGCCTGCACCGTCTGATGCACCGGCTGAAGCACCCGGTGCTGATTCTGGGGGCGGGTGGTCTGATGCTGGGCGTATTAGGGGCTATCGGCGGAACGGTAACGCTGTTTAAAGGCCTTGATGAAATGCAGCAGTTGGCTTTCAGCCAGGTGTTCAGCGTGTCTGATTACCTGCTGTTTGCGCTGGTTAAACTGGCGGCGCTGGTGGTAGCTGCAGCATGTGGGTTCCGCGGTGGGCGTATCTTCCCGGCGGTGTTTATCGGCGTGGCGTTGGGGCTGATGCTGCATGAACATGTGGATGCGGTGCCGGCAGCGATAACGGTCTCTTGCTCAATTCTGGGGCTGGTGCTGGTGGTGACGCGCGATGCGTGGCTGAGCCTGTTTATGGCGGCGGTAGTGGTGCCGGATTCAACGCTCTTCCCCCTGCTCTGTATCGTGATGTTGCCCGCCTGGCTCCTGCTGGCGGGCAAACCGATGATGATGGCCTGGCGAAACGACAAGTAATCAGGCGTTATTACGCGCTTCCAGAGCTTTGGTAAGCGCCCCGAGCAGCGGCGGGATATCCGCTTTCGGGAGCATCACCTCAATCAACGAGAGCCGCTCGTGGTGCGCCACTTTTTCAAGTACGTCCGCCAGCTGTTCCGCTTCACTGACCCGCCAGCACTCAGACTGAGGATCGAGGCTCAACGCCTGTGGAATGTGCGTCCAGTTCCACAGAGCAATGTCGTTATACCGCTGCTCCGCCCCATGGATAGCCCTCTCAACCGTGTAGCCTTCGTTGTTGAGCACCAGAATAATGGGATGCTGTTTATCACGCAGCATCGAGCCTAGTTCCTGAATGGTGAGCTGGGCCGCGCCATCCCCCGTCAGCACAATCACGCGCCGGTTCGGGCATGCGGTTTGTGCACCAAACGCCGCCGCCAGCGTGTAACCAATCGAGCCCCACAGCGGCTGGACGATAAAGTTCACATCAGCCGGTAAACGCAGATCAATCGCGCCGAAGGCCGATGTTCCCTGGTCGGCAAGGATAATGTCCCCCGGGCGAATAAAGGTTTGCAACGTTCTCCAGAAATTCTCCTGGGTAAGCGAACCGTCCGGCTGCGGGAACGGTATTGCGCCGGATGATGACGACATAAGGCCAGCATGCACGTGCTGTTTGCAGAGTTCGACCAGCGTCTCAATCGCCTGGTTCATTGGGATGCCGGTAAACCAGACATCCCCGACGCGTGCGGCATGCGGCTGGACTTCAATGGTTTGCGCCGGGGTAAGCTGGTGCGTGAACCCGGCCGTCAGGGTATCGGTAAAACGCGTGCCAACACACAATACCGTGTCAGCCCCTTCAATCGCCTCTTTTACCGCACCGATGCTGGCTGAACCACTGTATGTGCCGTAAAAACCCGCCTGCCGCTCGTCGAATATCCCTTTCCCCATCAGCATGGTGGCATGAGCCATCGGTACCTCCTTCACCCACTTCTGTAGCGCATGCTTCAGGCCATGGCGCAGAACAAGGAAGTCGGCCAGCAGCGCGGTACGTTTGCTCATCGCCAGTTTGTTCTCAGCAGCATCCCGGAACGCTTTCAGGCAGGCGCTATCGGCATGAGCCTGCTTATGAGTGAGAGCGTTTACAGGCGGCGTGGCGGCTTTTTTTGCCACATCGGCGGGTAACATCAGATAACCGGGGCGACGTTCCCGAAGCATGGTTGTCAACACACGGTCGATTTCATAACAGGCATTTTGTTCGGTAAGGACCGCCTGTGCGACGGTGATCGGCTCGCTCATATGATAAAAGTGACGGAACTCCCCATCCCCCAATGTATGATGCAGCAACTCTCCCCTTTGCTGTGCCGCCGTACCCGGCGCCCCCACAATATGTAAAACCGGGACATGCTCGGCATAGCTGCCGGCAATGCCGTTCATGGCACTTAACTCCCCAACGCCGAATGTGGTCAGCAGCGCGGCAAAACCCTTACATCGGGCGTATCCGTCAGCGGCATAGGATGCGTTCAGCTCATTGGCACAGCCCACCCAACAAATATCCGGGCTGTCTATTACGTGGTCGAGAAACTGCAGGTTATAGTCGCCCGGCACGCCAAACAGATGATCGGCACCACAATCTGTAAGACGGTCCAGCAGGTAATCGGCGACGCAGTATGGGGTTCGCATAACAGGTGTCCTTCTGACGTTGACCTCACTTTGAGTATTAAAGAAGCGTGATGGCTGTCCAGAATTGGTCGTAAGAAGGGCATGGAAAGAATGCTTTACAAAAAAGGCTGCGCTATGCTCTTTTTTTTCACGTAAATGTAAACGTATACACTGATTTTTCCTTTCAGCGCCAGAGGGCATCAGAATGGGTTACCAGCCGGACAAAAATCGTTATCAGACAATGCAGTATCGCCGCTGCGGGCAAAGCGGACTCAGGTTGCCCGCTATCTCACTCGGGTTGTGGCACAATTTTGGCGACGCCACGCTTGTCGAAAACAGCCGTCAACTTTTACAACGCGCATTCGATCTGGGTATTACGCATTTCGACCTTGCCAATAATTACGGTCCTCCTCCCGGCTCAGCCGAACGTAATTTCGGTCGCATTTTGCAGGAAGATTTCCTGCCATGGCGCGACGAGCTGATCATCTCGACCAAAGCGGGTTATACCATGTGGGATGGCCCCTACGGCGACTGGGGGTCACGCAAATATCTGGTTGCCAGCCTGGATCAAAGCCTGAAGCGTATGGGGCTGGAATATGTGGATATCTTCTATCATCACCGTCCTGACCCACAAACGCCACTGCTGGAAACCATGAAAGCGCTTGACCATGTGGTGCGCCAGGGAAAAGCCCTTTACGTCGGGTTATCAAATTACCCTGCAGAACAGGCCCGCAAGGCTATCGATATCCTGAATGACCTTGGGACGCCGTGTCTGATCCACCAGCCGAAATATTCGATGTTTGAACGTGCGCCAGAGGAAGGCCTGCTGGACGTGCTGCAGGAAAAAGGCGTCGGCTGCATTCCCTTCTCGCCGCTGGCGGGGGGACAGCTGACTAACCGCTACCTGAACGGTATTCCTGCAGACTCGCGTGCGGCAAGCGGCAGTAAGTTCCTTAATCCCGATCAGATCACCGAAGAGAAGCTGGAGAAGGTTCGTCAACTGAACGCGCTGGCGGAAAACCGCGGCCAGAAACTGTCACAGATGGCGCTGGCGTGGATTTTACGCCACGAGTCGGTAACGTCAGTCCTGATTGGGGCCAGTAAAACTGCCCAGATTGACGATGCCGTGGCAATGCTGGAAAACCGCCATTTCTCGGCGGAAGAACTGGCAATCATTGATGGGATCCTGAACAGTTCAAAATAAAATCACTTTTAGCAAAAAGTGCTCTCATTCATGAATTAGGAGTTGAGGCGATGAAACGAGCCTTTACCAACTCGTAATATTGCGTTAACAGGCCCCACAAAGGCCCCGATCGTGAAGGAGAAAGAGTATGTTCAGGTCACTGATTCTTGCAGCGGTATTACTGGCTTCGGCCCCGCTGATCGCCACTGCGGGCGAAATCACCCTGTTGCCATCAGTTAAATTACAAATTGGCGATCGTGACGACTACGGCAGATACTGGGACGGTGGCTACTGGCGCGACCGTGATTACTGGAACCGTCACTATGAGTGGCGCGGCGACCGCTGGCGCAGACATGATAATGGCCTGCATCGCGGCTGGTACAAAAACAACGCCTATGAGCGTGGTTACCGTGAAGGCTGGAACGATCGTGACGACCGCCGCGGTGGCAGAGGACACGGTGGTCACGGCCATCATCACTAATGCGTCATCAGTAATGCAAAAAGGAGCCTCCCGGCTCCTTTTTCTTTGGTTCAACGCGATGCTATAACCCCAGAGCAGTGCCGACCAGGAGCCACAGGTTCAACGACACCACTACCGCCACAATGACCCAACCGGTTCGTTTCACCAGCGTGCTGTTCACCAGTTCGCCCATCAGGCTTTTGTCACTGGTAAAGATCAGCAGCGGCACCAGTGCAAGCGCGATACCAAAACTCAGCAGTACCTGGCTCATGACCAGAATTCTCGTGGGATCCAGCCCCATCAGAATCACAACAAAGGAGGGCAGCATGGTCACGGAGCGACGAACCCAAAGCGGAATGTGGAAACGAACAAAGCCCTGCATCACCACCTGCCCTGCCAGCGTCCCCACAACCGTTGACGAGAGACCGGCCGCCACCAGGCTCAGCCCGAATATCGTGGCAGCAGCGTGGCTCAGTAACGGCTCCAGCGTAAGGTATGCCTGGTCGAGATCGGCAATACCGGTGTGACCGTTAAAATGGAAAGCGGCGGCAGCGGTCGCCATCATCGCCAGGTTCACAAAACCGGCAATGGTCATGGCGATCGCCACATCCCATTTCGTCGCAGAGTAACGCTCTTTGCGCGTCCCACCGTGCAGGTGCTGAGTCAGCGAGGAATGCAGGTAAATGACATGCGGCATGATGGTTGCGCCCAGCACCCCGGCGGCCAGGAACACCGCTTCAGAGGTTGGCAGGCTCGGGATAATCATCCCTTTGCTGAGCTGTGCCAGATTCGGCTGAGAGAAAATCAGCTCGACGATATAGGCCGCCGCCACAAACAGCAGCAGCCCGCCGATAACTTTTTCCAGCGGTTTTTGACCGCGACGCTGCAGCATCAGGATCAGGAAAGTGGCAATCCCGGTGAGCACCGCGCCCTGAAGCAGCGAGACGCCGAGGATCAATTTAAAACCAATCGCGGCCCCGATGAATTCGGCGAGGTCGGTTGCCATGGCGATAATTTCCGCCTGAACCCAGTAAAGCCATACCGCCGGACGCGGATAATGATCGCGAATTTGTTCAGCCAGGTTTTTGCCCGTGGCAATCCCCAGCTTCGCAGACAGCATCTGGATCAACATGGCCATCAGGTTAGCCCACACGACCACCCAGAGCAGCTTATAGCCGAAGCTGGCCCCGGCCTGAATATTGGTCGCAAAGTTACCTGGATCGATATAGCCGATGGCAGCAATGAACGCAGGTCCCATTAACGCGAACCGCAACTTGCGCGCTGCTCTGCCACTGCTACCCTCTACGCGACTGTTTGTCATTTCTGCCTCTGGAAATATAGCCTTTGCTATGTTTAATGCTATCAAAATGAGAATGATTATCAAGATCATTTAGTGAGTTTATAGTGATTTCTCTGATAGCTTTGAACAATAGACGGGCGGGTAAGGTGGGGCGATCTAACAAAACCTGCAATCGCGCACGCTTTTGTGAAGACTAGCACACAAACTTAACTTTTCACGCATTTACCTAACATAACAAAAATGTATTGTGGATCACTAATTTTGAGACTCGTCACAGGATGTAACTATAGTGTGTCCTTGATCTCGTTTTCTTTTCGCTTGTTACATAGAATGTGCACGAAAATTAAACCTGCCTCATATTTGGAGCAAATATGGACCGCGTCCTTCATTTTGTCCTGGCACTCGTTGTCGTTACTGCGCTTGCGTTACTGGTCAGCCATGACCGTAAAAAAATCCGCATCCGCTTTGTTGTTCAGCTTCTCGTTATTGAAGTTTTGCTCGCGTGGTTCTTCCTGAACTCCAACGTGGGGCTTGGCTTCGTAAAAGGCTTCTCCGAAATGTTCGAAAAACTGCTCGGATTCGCCAACGAAGGGACGAACTTTGTCTTCGGTAAAATGAACGACGAAGGTCTGGCGTTCTTCTTCCTGAAGGTACTGTGCCCTATCGTCTTCATCTCTGCGCTGATCGGTATTCTGCAACACATTCGTGTGCTGCCCGTCGTTATCCGCGCCATTGGTACCGTACTCTCCAAAGTTAACGGCATGGGTAAACTGGAATCGTTCAACGCCGTCAGCTCCCTGATCCTGGGTCAGTCTGAGAACTTCATCGCCTATAAAGACATCCTCGGTAAGATGTCCCGCAACCGCATGTACACCATGGCAGCCACCGCAATGTCTACCGTCTCCATGTCTATCGTGGGTGCGTATATGACGATGCTGGAACCTAAATACGTGGTTGCCGCGCTGGTCTTGAACATGTTCAGTACCTTTATCGTTCTCTCTCTGATCAACCCGTACCGTGTTGACGAAGGCGAAGAAAACCTGCAGATGGCAAATCTGCATGAAGGTCAGAGCTTCTTCGAAATGCTGGGTGAGTACATTCTGGCTGGTTTCAAAGTGGCGATTATCGTTGCGGCGATGCTGATCGGCTTTATTGCCCTGATTTCTGCTCTGAACGCCCTGTTCGCAGCGGTTCTGGGTATCTCCTTCCAGGGCATTCTGGGCTACATCTTCTACCCGGTTGCCTGGGTGATGGGTGTTCCTGCACATGAAGCGCTGCAGGTAGGCAGTATCATGGCGACTAAACTGGTCTCTAACGAATTCGTTGCGATGATGGATCTGCAGAAAATTGCCAGCACGCTCTCGCCACGCGCGGAAGGCATCCTGTCCGTGTTCCTGGTCTCCTTCGCTAACTTCTCTTCCATCGGTATTATCGCCGGTGCGATTAAAGGTCTGAATGAAGAACAGGGTAACGTGGTTTCTCGCTTCGGGCTGAAGCTGGTTTACGGTTCTACGCTGGTGAGCGTACTGTCTGCCTCTATTGCGGCACTGGTACTGTAACACCTGCAGCGAAATAAAAACCGGGAGCTCAGCTCCCGGTTTTTTTATGTCCGTAATTCATTAAGCGGTTTGGGTTTACCAATCAGGTAACCCTGCAGATAGTCGACCCCGAAGTGAAGCAGCTTCTCCCGCTGTTCCGGCGTTTCAACATACTCGGCCACCACACTCAGTGATTTCGTCTTCGCCAGGTTGCAAATCGACTGCACGATCATCGCATCCATATCGTCGGTACAGATATCTTTCACAAAGCACCCGTCAATTTTGATGATGTCCGCCTGCAAACGTCTGAGACGTTCGTAGTTGGCATATCCGGTGCCGAAATCATCAATCGCGATCCGGAAACCGCAGTCCCGCAACTGCTGAATGTTTTTGATACTGCTGCCCGAATTAGAGAAAGCCTGCTCTTCGGTGATCTCAATCACCACCGCCTGTGGTGCTACGCCATAGCGTTCAAAGAGCGAGCAAATCTCGATGGCCACCTCTTTTTGCATCAACGTCAGGGGCATCAGATTGACAGAAAAACGCACACCGGCATGCGTCGCTGGATGATCGCGCAGCCACACCAGTAATTTTTCCATCACGCACATGTCGAAGCGGTGGCTCAGGTTAAACTGGGCAATCAGCGGTATAAAGCGGTCTGGGGTGATGATCTCGCCCTCGCTTTCCATGCGCGTCAGTATTTCGTAATACCCGCTACCATCTGCCTTCTGGATTGGCTGGGCGTATAAATGAAACTGTCCGGCATCCAGAGCATGTTTGATGCGCGCTAACATCAAAACCCGCTCGGTTGTTTGTCCTGATGCCACCTCGAGGCTATTGGTGAGCGCCAGTACATTATGCGCTCCGCAAGATTGCTCAGCCAGCCAGCTGAGCTGCCCCAGCGTATGATGTAACTTCTCACCGTTTTCAACCATTCCCCAGGAAGCGCCAAATTCAATATCCAGCCCGGTGTTGTTCCAGACAATCTTACGGCTGTTCAGTTGATCGACCATATGCTGCAGGCGCTCAGCGGTTCCCGGCCCCAGCAATACCAGCACCAGTTCGCTGCCCGGGAGCTGGAAAAGCCGCTCATCTTTTTGCAAAAATGGCTGCAGCGAGGTGGTCACCATCCGTTTGCAATGCACCCGCATAAGAATGCCGTAGTGACGACTCAAGAACTCGAGGTTGTCCATTCGCAGACAGCACACTTTGGCATCAGGGTGGTCCTGCAAAAAATCTTCCAGTGCACGAATGTTCGGTAAACCGGTCAGCGGATCGGTTAGCGCCCTGTCCTGCCAGTCCTGCTTCAGCCACTCGCTGCGCTGATAAATCCGCGACATGTAGAGCAAACAGATGGCGAAAGAGATAAGGACAGACAAAATAAAGGAGAGCGAATGGCCTGACTCCACGCCATTGAGGAAATTATAGTTATAGGTCAACAGCAGAAGTGCGGATGCCGCCCAGAAAAGAGAAATGAGCGCGTAGCTCAGGCGACTGATCCCTAACGTAAAGAGAATAAAAATCACTGGCATTAAATAGCCCGCAATAATAGGTGACTCAAAAGGAGCACATAAAATTGCGAGGATGACGATTAAAAGCATCAGCCAGACTAATATATATAGCGATTTCTTTTGAAAAAACACGGGCTTCACACTGCGTCGCCAGAAGGTGATGGCATAACGTGGATTAATTATCATTCTTAACGGGTAATAGAACATCATGGTAAATATCAACGCCGCGCAGATCAGACTTTGTATATCGACTACGTTATAAATTGCGGTACCTTCACCGAAGAAGGTTGAGATAGTAACCGGGAAATGGAACAAATAACCTGCCAGGTACATCGACACTTTTATGCCTATCGGTACCATAAAGCCGAGCCAAAATATCCGTAACCCAATATGCTTGTTCGGCACGCAGTAGCGCCAGCGCTTGCCCAGTATGATCCTGAGGATGCCGCACCCCGCAAACACCGAGAACGTCTGACAGAACAATAAAACTGAATATTGTAGCGGTGCTAAATCAATGCTGAATATATTAGTGATAGTAAAACTTAACAGAACAGGAATAACCGCCCGACGCCCAAATACCAGAATAACCGCCAGCATTACGCTTAAAGGCAGCCATGCTAAATATACGTCATGACCATTAACAACAGCGCGCGGAGAGATATAACGGGAGAATGGCACCGCAACCAGGCAAAGCGCCAGGGCAGTTATAAATATCTTTACATTATTGTAAGTTTTTCTATTCATTAAGTTAGATAATCTATTTTCCATTCGTATCATTGACCGGATGGATAATAGGTTTATTAATTGCGCGAATCAAGTTGAAGTCTATTTATAGACCGCTTTATTGATTTTGATTGAGGTGAGGTACAAAAATACCTCTATTTCAGCAACAAATTAGGGTGAAGAGTTTTACAAAAGCATAAAAAAAACCCCCGTCTTTCGACGAGGGTTCAAATTTTGGTGGAGCTAAGCGGGATCGAACCGCTGACCTCTTGCATGCCATGCAAGCGCTCTCCCAGCTGAGCTATAGCCCCACATGTTGACTTTACTGACCGCACTCTGTTGGGTTCAGAGTGTGGTGGAGCTAAGCGGGATCGAACCGCTGACCTCTTGCATGCCATGCAAGCGCTCTCCCAGCTGAGCTATAGCCCCATCGTAAAGCTGTCATGTTGACGGGCGGCATAATATGAATTCCGCTGCGGAGTGTCAACGGCAAAATCAATGACGGCGGTTCAATCGCCGAAAAATCATGCAAATGAATCACTTTGCGAGTCTGCTCGCAGTCATGAGTTAAGCCTGTCACATTTTCCTCTAAAACGGTGCTATAAAATGAGCCGTTAATTAACCCCACGAATACTCAGGAAATTGCATGATCAAGGAACGAATGACGCCAGAAGAGTTAGCCCTGCTCACTGGCTATAGCCGCCAGACCATCAATAAATGGGTACGCAAAGAGGGTTGGATTACATCGCCAAAACCAGGAGTCCAGGGCGGCAAAGCGCGTCTGGTGCACGTTAATGAAAAAGTGCGTGAGTTTATCCGCAGCGCGCGCCGGGCAAGTGAAACGTCTGAGATACCAGAAAGTGCCAGCCATGATGGCTCGCTTCACTCCCTGCTCCTGACGCTGGCAAATGAAATGACGCCGGAAGAGCAAAGGCAGATGACATCACTGTTACTGCGGGAAGGGATTACCGGATTGTTGCAACGTTTAGGGATACGCGACCAGAACTGATATGAAAAGATTCCGTAGCAAAATGACCACCGAAGAGCTGGCAGAAAATTTGGGTGTTGCACGGCAAACGGTGAACCGCTGGATACGCCAGCAGGGATGGAAAACCGAGGGCGTCAATGGGGTGAAAGGCGGACGTGCACGGCTGATTCACATTGATGCCCGCGTGAAGGAGCACATCATGAGCCTCCCGGCTGTCCGTAACCGTCAGGCGGTGTACCATCTGGCGGAGGTGACATCGTTGTACAGTGACCCCTCCTCTACTTTGCGTCCTGGGATCATCGAGACGCTGGAGAATATGACGCACCTTGAGCAGGAGCGTCTGGATGCCTTACTAAAGCGTGAAGGGATACGCGGCTTTCTTGCACGTC
This sequence comes from Enterobacter sp. BNK-18, assembly GCF_047456135.1. Lineage (NCBI taxonomy): Bacteria > Pseudomonadati > Pseudomonadota > Gammaproteobacteria > Enterobacterales > Enterobacteriaceae > Enterobacter > Enterobacter sp. BNK-18. The sequence continues at coordinate 2,491,430 of NZ_CP179899.1, forward strand.
TCGGCATTGCTGAATTTAATGCATAAAAAAACGGCAGGTCTCCCTGCCGTTTTTCATGGTTCAGGCGTTATTACTGCTGGTTTTCGCGCTCAGTAATAAAATCCAGCGCCTTGTTAATGCGCGCTACGCTGCGTGATTTACCAATGGCATGAACGGTAACATCGAGTGCCGGAGACTGACCCGCACCGGTTACTGCCACACGCAGTGGCATACCCACTTTGCCCATACCAACTTCCAGCTCATCTGCCGTCGCCTGAATGGCATGATGCACATTCTCGGCAGTCCAGTCAGTCATCGCCGCCAGTTTGTCACGCACCACTTCGAGTGGCTGACGCGCAACCGGACGCAGGTGCTTCTTCGCCGCGTCCGCGTCGAACTCGTCAAACTCTTCATAGAAGTAGCGGCAGCTTTCAGCGATCTCTTTCAGTGTTTTGCAACGCTCGCCGAGCAGTTTCACCAGTTCCGCCAGTTCAGGGCCAGTACGAGTATCAATATTTGCCTGCTCGATGTGCCACTGCAGGTATGTCGCCACATATTCCGGCTGCATGGTATTGATGTAGTGGTGGTTCAGCCAGAGCAGCTTATCAGTGTTAAACGCGCTCGCAGATTTGCTCACCGCGCCCAGAGAGAACAGATTGATCATCTCTTCACGGCTAAAGATCTCCTGATCGCCGCTGGACCAGCCCAGACGCACCAGATAGTTCAGAAGCGCTTCCGGCAGATAGCCGTCGTCGCGATACTGCATGACGCTGACTGCACCGTGGCGTTTAGACAGTTTTTTGCCGTCGTCGCCATTGATCATGGACACGTGCGCATAGACCGGAACAGGGGCGTTCAGCGCTTTCAGGATGTTGATTTGACGTGGGGTGTTGTTGATATGGTCTTCGCCACGGATAACATGCGTGATTTCCATATCCCAGTCGTCAACCACAACGCAGAAGTTATAGGTTGGGGAACCGTCGGTGCGGCGGATGATCAGATCGTCCAGCTCCTGGTTGCTGAATTCGATCGGGCCACGGATCTGGTCGTCAAAAATTACCGAGCCGTCCTGCGGGTTAGCAAAACGCACCACGCACGGTTCATCAGCTGCATGCTCGCTATGGTCATGGCGGCAGCGGCCGTCATAACGCGGTTTTTCACCCTTCGCCATCTGATCTTCACGCAGCGCATCAAGGCGTTCTTTGGAGCAATAGCATTTATACGCTGTACCCGCGACCAGCATCTCATCAATCACGGCGTTGTAGCGGTCAAAACGTTTGGTCTGGAAATACGGGCCTTCGTCCCACTCCAGATTGAGCCAGTTCATACCATCCATAATGGCTTCAATTGCTTCCGGCGTGGAGCGCTCGAGATCGGTGTCTTCAATACGCAGTACGAACTCACCTTTGTTGTGGCGTGCAAAAAGCCAGGAATAGAGAGCGGTACGTGCACCACCGACGTGCAGATAGCCTGTCGGGCTCGGCGCGAAGCGAGTTTTGATTTTCATGAAATGGCCTTACGTTATAAAGATGCCGGCAATCGGCAAATCCTGGGAAAAAAACAATGGGCAATATTCTATCACTGTGGGGGGATTCCTCAATGTTGATCCCTTTATCGTGAGGGAGTTTGCGATTTTTGTTTAGAAATCATGCGTCATCGCCCGTTTCGCGATCGTTTTGTTTAATTTTACGACGAACGAATAAAAACTTTAGAAAATGCGTTGACTCATTTTCAACTCTCCCTATAATGCGACTCCACACAGCGGGGGTGATTAGCTCAGTTGGTAGAGCATCTCCTTTACACGGAGGGGGTCGGCGGTTCGAGCCCGTCATCACCCACCATCTACTTAAGTAGACTCGCAGTGTAGATAAGTATTGAGATTGGGCGATTAGCTCAGTTGGTAGAGCATCTCCTTTACACGGAGGGGGTCGGCGGTTCGAGCCCGTCATCGCCCACCATTCTCACCTTATCGCAGTAGTTCCGAAATGGGCGATTAGCTCAGTTGGTAGAGCATCTCCTTTACACGGAGGGGGTCGGCGGTTCGAGCCCGTCATCGCCCACCATTTCGGGTCGTTAGCTCAGTTGGTAGAGCAGTTGACTTTTAATCAATTGGTCGCAGGTTCGAATCCTGCACGACCCACCAATGTAAAAAAGCGCCCTAAAGGCGCTTTTTTGCTATCTGCGGTATGGATGATTCGAACCTGCAGCAGGTCCGAGCCGAACGCAGTGAGGCAACGGAGCCGTTTACGGCGACGGCCCGAAGGGCGAGCGAAGCGAGTCATCCTGCACGACCCACCAATGTAAGAAAGCGCCCTAAAGGCGCTTTTTTGCTATCTGCGGTATAACATCACTCTTCCGTCAACGTTGCTATCAACGACTTAATCGCCGGTGTCGCCTGCTTCTCGTCATACACCACATACAAATCTGCCGGTATACGTACCTGTAATGGACGAAATACCACACCGGGCCACTGCATTTGCGCATAGCTGTCAGCAGCTAACGTAATCCCCATTCCCATGCTGATCATTGCCAGCACCGTCTGTGGTTCATCGGCTTCACGCACTATCATCGGTGAAAAACCGGCCTGCTGACACACTCGCTGTAAGAACGACCAGTCAGAATGCGCAGACGGCATAGTGACAAAGTACTCATTCTGCAGTTCGGTGAGCGCAATTGCGCTTTCCCCCACCAGCCGGTGATCCTCCGGCAGCGCAACCAGAAATGCCGCATCCCGTAAGCGGATACTGGTAAACCCTGCGGTGGGCTCGGTTGCCATTCGCCAGATCCCGACATCCAGCTCCCGACGCTCCAGCAGCGCCATTTGCATTACCGGCGACTTTTCGCGAAAGACGACATCAACGTTCGGATGCTCTTTCAAAAATGTGCGCATGACCGTGCGCACTTCGCTCCACATGGCGGTACCGACAATGCCCAGCGCAATCCGCCCCGCCTCACCCCGTCCAATTTGTTCGACCCGGGCCAGAGCCTGGTTTGCACTGGCAAGCAGTCGACGGGACTCTTCCATCAATACTTTACCCGCATGGGTCAAGGCGACGCTTCGTGAGTGGCGAATAAACAGTAAGGTACCGAGCTGACTCTCCAGCTCTTTTATATGCAGGCTCAACGGCGGCTGCGACATATTGAGCCGGGCCGCAGCCCGTCCAAAATGAAGTTCCTCAGCGACGGCCAGAAAATAGCGCAGCAGCTTAAGGTCGGTTCGGTAGACGCGTTCCATCAACACATATCCTGGCGATAACACTTATGCTCCCACCTTAAAGCCTTTCACCGCCTGCCGGGAAAACTTTAATGCGCAACTGTGCGCAACTCGCTGTTTTTACTGGTGTGGCGATAGTTAAAGCTGAAATAAAACACCGCGGCGAGCATCAACGCATACGCCGCAAATACCAGCCAGATGGTCTGCCAGTCTTTCACCCCATCCACGGAGAAATAATCTACCGCCGCGCCGCTCAATACCGATCCGAAATAAGCACCGATACCGTTAACGGTCGTCATAAACAGCCCTTGCGCGCTGGCGCGGATATCAGCGCTTACCTCCTGTTCGACAAACACCGAACCGGAGATGTTGAAGAAGTCGAACGCGCAACCGTAGACCAGCATTGACAGCATCAACAGCCCGACGCCTGTCGCGGAAGGATCGCCATACGCAAAGAGTCCAAACCGCAGCATCCAGGCCACCATGCTCATCAGCATCACGGTTTTTATGCCAAAACGTCGGAGGAAGAAAGGAATGGTCAGGATGAACAGCACCTCTGACATCTGCGAGACGGAGAGCAAAATAGAAGGGTATTTAACGATAAAGCTTTCCGCATACGCCGGATTACGCGCAAAATCATGCAGAAAGGGGCTACCGAAAGTATTGGTGATTTGCAGCACGGCGCCCAGCAGCATCGCAAACAAAAAGAACACCGCCATTCGGGGCTGTTTAAACAGGACGAACGCATTCAGGCCAAGTTTGCTTGCCAGCGACGATGAGGTTTTATTCTTCGCCACCGGAATGGCCGGTAACGTCAGTGAATAGAGCGCCAGTACCAGCGACGCGGCAGCAGCAATGTAGAGCTGAATGTTGGTTAACTCTGCACCCATCAGGCTTATGGCCCACATCGCCACAATGAAGCCTACCGTGCCATAGACCCGTACCGTTGGAAAATGGGTCACCGTGTCCAGCCCTGCCTGCTCAAGACAGGAGTAGGAAATGGTATTCGATAGCGCAATGGTCGGCATAAAGGCCATGGCATTAACCAGCATGACCCAGAACATCAGCCCCGGCTCATTGACCTGCGCGGCATAGCAAAGCGCAACGGCACAGACGAGATGGCAAATCACGTATGCACGATCTGCCCGCAGCCACTTATCGGCAATAATGCCCACCAGCGAGGGCATCACGATCGCGGCAAGCCCCTTCGAGCTGTAGACCATCCCCACGTCAGAGCCGGAAAAACCCAGGGTGTTAATCATGTAAGCGCCGAGAGTAACGAGCCAGCTTCCCCAGATAAAATATTGCATAAAGGACATCATCTTTAAGCGCGTCGTGATGTTCATACCCGATTCCTTATAGCAGAGTGGCCCTCACGGGCCACGGTGTTGTTTCGCTCAGGCAAGCTGGCGCAGAAAACCGCAGATAAGATCGATGAAGTTCTGGCGAGAGAGTTCGGCGGCGGCAAGCGTTTGTTCATGCGACAGTTTTACATCGCTCAAACCTTCAGCAAGGTTGGTTATGGCCGAAACGGCGACCACCTTCAGGCCACAGTGGCGCGCCGAGATCACTTCCGGCACCACTGACATTCCCACCACATCTCCGCCGATGATCTGCATCATGCGGATCTCAGCCGCGGTTTCGAAGTTAGGGCCTGGATAAGAGACAAACACCCCTTCATGCAATGGAAAGCCCTTCTCGCTCGCCACGGTCTGCAGCAGGGCACGGCAATCTGCATCATAAGCATTGGCCAGCGAGAAAAAACGGTCGCCAAAACGGTCATCGTTCAGCCCGACCATCGGGGTACCCGGCAGGGTGTTGATGTGGTCGCTGAGGGCAACCAGGCTTCCCGGTTCAACCTCCGGACGTAATGAACCGGCGGCATTGGTACTGAACAGCAGTTCGCAGCCCAGCAGTTTGAAGGTGCGGATTGCATCGGTCATGACGGCGATGCCGCGGCCCTCATAGAAGTGACCGCGCCCTTTCATACAGGCGACCGGAACACCGGCAAGATGCCCCAACACCAGCTCACCGGCGTGACCGTGAACGGTGCTCACCGGGAAGCCCGGCAGTTTTTCATAGCTCAGTACTACAGCATCAACAATCTGCTCGGCGAGCGCGCCAAGACCAGAGCCGAGAATAAACGCAACCCGCGGAGTGAAATCAGGTTTAGCGGCACGAATGATGTCGGCAGAGAACCAGGGATTATTCGAGAGGGTCATAAAAGCTCCTTGAGAATTAAGATCGCGATATCACCGATCGCATGACCTTAGTCTTATATCTGGAGCCTGCGGGTTACCTCCAATACACTTTCTCGGCACCATCAATACTGATTTGGTATCAATACCTTTCCCTGCCAGATATGGCAGTTTTGCTCAAGCTAATTGCGTTGGCGCCGATACCTCTTTTTTACAGCGAGAGGAAAAAGTATGACGACCATTCAGGCTACAACCCAGCCCATTCAAACCAGCGGTGGCGGGAGTCGTTCTTCCGGCGGCAACGATATCGCTGCCCAGATCAGCCGCATCACTGACAAGATAACCAAGCTGACTCAACAGTTAAAAGAGGTTGCGAACGGTTCCGGCAGTGCGGAAGAGAAGAAGAAACAGCAGGAGCTTATCCAGGTGCAAATCAAAGTGCTGCAGGCACAGCTCGCACAGCTGCAGCGCCAGCAGGCGGAAGAAGCCCAGAAGAAACAAGAGCAAAGTCTGGTCAACGTGGAAGGTCCGAAGAACGCATCAGACAATCATCAAATAGACATTTACGTCTAACGCTCTGTTGAGTTAAACAGTGGATCGCGTATACGGGCCTCGGTTAATCGTTGCGCCTGGATACGCACCACTTCCCAGATAGCCTGCGCAGCCCCGGAGAGCGAACGGTTTTTTCGCCGTACCAGCATCAGTTTTCGCTCAATAGCAGGCGTCAGTCGCTTCACGACCAGACGGCTTCCCTGCGGCAAAGGGAGCGCCAGGGCGGGTAATACACTGATCCCTATGCCGGCCTCCACCATGGGAAACAGCGTTGCCGGGTGTCCAATCTCCTGCACAATGGTCGCCTTAACGCCCTGCGTCACCAGAGCAGAATCAATCAGCGGACGGCTGCCTGAGGCATAATCCTGTAATACCAGGTTCGCTCCCTGCAACGCCTGCCAGTGAACAGACGGCTGCGCGGCTAGCGGATCGTCGTCCCGGCAAAGCAACAGAAATGGCTCAGAAAGCACAATTTCACACTCCAGGTCACTCACCTGACCAGGATCGATAACCATACCAAAATCCACATCGCCCTGACGGATGCTCTCCAGCACCCACTGCTGCGGCCTGTCATGCAAAACAAAATCGATATCCGGATAGCGATGATTACCCTCTGCAATACACTGCGGGATAAGGTGCGCGGATATCGTCTGGCTGGCCGCAACCCGTACGGTACCCGACAGCTGCTGCCCCAGTCGACCTACATCTCTGAGCGTACTGTTGAGTTCGTCCAGCAGCCGTTCAAGGCGCTGAGCCAGCTGCTGTCCGGCTTCCGTGAGCACGACTTCACGCGTGGTGCGATCAAGCAACCGGACACCCGTCTGGCTCTCCAGCTCTTTCACGCTGTGGCTTACTGCGGACTGGCTCAGGCCGATGATCTCCCCTGCCCGACTGAAGCTGCGGGCATGGGCTACGGTGACGAAGATGCGAAGTTGGCGTAAGGAATAATTCATCTGTTTAATTCATGAATGGATGCAATAAATCAATTTTATTTCTCAAACGAAAAAAAGCACAATAGCGATATCTGTTTTCAGGAGTCATTATGAAACTATTTCGTATTCTTGATCCGTTTACGCTTACTCTGGTTGTCACGGTATTACTGGCCTCCTTCTTCCCTGCGCGGGGCGGGTTCGTTCCTTTTTTTGAAGGACTGACGACCGCGGCCATCGCGCTGTTGTTCTTTATGCACGGCGCAAAGCTCTCGCGCGAAGCCATTATTGCGGGAGGGAGTCACTGGCGACTGCACCTGTGGGTGATGTGCAGCACGTTCATCCTCTTTCCTGTACTCGGCGTGCTGTTCGCATGGTGGGCACCGGTGAATGTCGACCCAGCCCTTTATACCGGCTTCCTGTATCTGTGCATTCTGCCGGCTACCGTGCAGTCCGCTATCGCGTTTACCTCTCTGGCGGGCGGTAACGTCGCAGCCGCAGTCTGTTCAGCGTCGGCATCCAGCCTGTTAGGGATTTTCGTTTCGCCACTGCTGGTGGGTCTGCTGATGAACATGCACGGCGCGGAAGGTAACCTGGAACAGGTAGGTAAAATCTGTCTGCAGCTGCTGTTGCCGTTTGTGCTGGGTCATCTCTCTCGTCCGTGGACGGGCGCGTTTGTTGCAAAGCACAAAAAATGGATCTCAAAAACCGACCAGTCGTCGATTCTGCTGGTGGTCTATTCGGCCTTCAGTGAAGCGGTTGTGAATGGCATCTGGCATAAGGTGGGCGCAGGCTCGCTGCTGTTTATCGTGGTGGTCAGCCTTGTTCTGCTGGCGATTGTGATTGGCGTAAACGTCTTTGTGGCCCGCAAGTGCGGCTTCAACAAAGCCGATGAAATTACCATTGTCTTCTGTGGCTCGAAGAAGAGCCTGGCGAACGGCATTCCTATGGCAAACATTCTCTTCCCGACCTCAATGATAGGGATGATGGTACTGCCACTGATGATTTTCCATCAGATCCAGCTGATGGTCTGCGCGGTGCTGGCGCGTCGTTACAAACGCCAGACGGAAAAACAGGCGCAGGAAGAGACCCGCGCCGCGAAAGCTTAAGGACGTTTCAGGGGCTGAACCAACTGCGTCAGCCCCTCGGTTTTAATCAGTAACGTGATAGCCATCAGCTCACCCAGTCGTCCAGCCGGGAACCCATCTTTGCGGGCAAACCACAGCAAATAATCTTCCGGTAAATCAATCAGCCTGCGGCCTTTATATTTACCGAATGGCATCTCCGTGTTGGCGATCTCAACGAGCTGCTCTTTCTCCACGTTACTCTCCTAACAGGCGCATCATTTCCGCTTCGTCGATAACCTCAATGCCCAGCTCCTGAGCTTTAGCAAGCTTCGAACCGGCGGCTTCCCCGGCAATAACCAGATCGGTTTTCTTCGACACGCTGCCTGCCACTTTTGCACCCAGCGCAACCAGTCGCGCTTTAGCATCATCACGTGAAAGCTGGCTCAGGCTGCCGGTCAGCACGACCGTTTTGCCGGCAAACGGGCTGTCGATCTCGTCAGCATTGACCACGACCGGAGCCGGCCATCTGATGCCCTCTTCCAACAGCTTGCCGATCACCTCGCGGTTGCTCTCTTCGGCAAAGAAGTTAAAGACATGCGTCGCGACGACAATCCCCACGTCCGGGACTCTCTGCAGCTCGTCAATACTCGCTTTTTCCAGAGCTTCCAGCGTACCGAAATACGCCGCCAGCCCCGCCGCCGTGGCTTCGCCCACTTCGCGAATACCGAGCGCATAAAGGAATCGGGCAAAGGTCGTCTCTTTGGCAGCATCCAGGGCATTAACCACATTCTGGGCCGACTTCGGTCCCATGCGATCAAGACCCGTGAGCTTACCCGCGGTCAGTTTGAAGAGATCTGCAGGCGTATGAACATATTCTTTCTCTACCAGCTGATCGATAATTTTGTCGCCCATTCCGTCGACGTCCATCGCCCGACGGGAAACGAAGTGCTTCAGTGACTCTTTACGTTGTGCCCCGCAGATTAAGCCGCCCGTACAGCGAGCCACCGCTTCACCTTCAACGCGCTCAACGTCAGATCCACATACCGGGCAATGCGTCGGGAACACGATGGCGCGCGTATCGTCAGGACGCTCTGACTCAACCACGTTCACCACCTGCGGGATAACATCGCCCGCGCGACGAATCACCACTTTGTCACCAATGCGCAGGCCGAGACGTTCAATTTCATCGGCGTTATGCAGCGTGGCGTTACTCACCAGCACGCCAGCAACCTGCACAGGCTCCAGACGGGCAACCGGGGTAATCGCGCCCGTACGGCCCACCTGGAACTCCACGTCACGGACAAAGGTCATCTGCTCCTGCGCCGGGAATTTAAACGCCACTGCCCAGCGCGGCGCGCGCGCCACAAAGCCTAACTGCTCCTGCAGCGCAAGTGAGTTAACCTTGATAACCACGCCATCAATATCAAAACCAAGCGTCGGGCGGTCTTCTTCCACTTTGTGGTAGAACGCCAGCACGGCTTCCGGGGAGTCGCACAGCTGAACACGGTTACTCACCGGCAGGCCCCACGCTTTAAACTGCAATAAACGTCCGAGATGGGTATCCGGCAGTTCACCGCCTTCCAGAATCCCGACGCCATAGCAGAAGAAAGTAAGCGGTCGCTTCGCGGTGATACGGGGATCAAGCTGGCGCAGGGAGCCTGCCGCCGCATTACGCGGGTTAGCAAACACTTTCCCGCCGGTACGGCGCGCCTCTTCGTTGATTTTCTCGAAGCCCGCCTGCGGGAGGAATACTTCACCGCGCACTTCCAGTCGGGCTGGAATATTATCCCCTTGCAGCTTCAGCGGGATCGCACGGATGGTGCGTACGTTGGTGGTAATGTCTTCACCCGTCGTACCATCACCCCGCGTCGCGGCACGCACCAGCACACCGTTTTCATAGAGAAGGCTGACCGCCAGACCATCCAGCTTCAACTCGCAGCACCAGGTCAGGGAGTCGCTGCTTTTGAGGCGATCCTGCACGCGCTTGTTAAACGCGAGGAAGCTCTCTTCATCAAAGACGTTATCCAGAGACAACATTGGGACTTCATGACGTACCTGACTGAAAGCACCCAGCGGCTCCGCGCCCACGCGCTGCGTGGGTGAGTCGGGCGTAATTAATTCCGGGTGCTGCGCCTCTAGCTCGCGCAGCTCGCGCATCAGACGGTCATACTCCGCATCCGGCACTTCCGGCGCGTCCATAACATGATAGAGGTATTCATGATGGCGAAGCGTGGTTCGCAGTTCAGTGAGTTGTTGTTCGATTGAGTCCATATCACACCATCAATGAGAAAAAACCCCCGACATGCGGGGGTTGAGGAGGAGTCGATGTAAACGCGATGATTACGCGTTGGCTTCCTTAACTTCGCGGATGCGGTCCTGATATTCGCGCAATTTCTGCGGCGTCATCATACGACGCTGATCGTCGAGCACCACACCACCGACTTCGTCAGCAATGTGCTGTGCGGACTGCAGCATCAGCTTAAAGTTTTGCAGTTCATCACCGTAGGACGGCACCTGCATGAAGATAGTGACACCCGGCGTCACGAAATCACCGGTCATTTCCGGGTCAAAGGTGCCAGGGTTAACCATATTGGCCAGGCTAAACAGCGCCGGACCGCTACCGTCAGGACTCAGGTGACGATGGAAAATATTCATGTCGCCAAACTTGAAGCCTGCCTGTTGAATGCTGTTAAGCAGGACATCGCCATTCAGGTGGGTGCCATGATGCGCAGCCACGTTCATGATGATGACCGCTTCTTTACGCTGCGGTTTTTCAACAACCGGTTCTGGCTCAACTACGGGCTCTGGTTCAACGAGCGGGGCCGGCGCAGGCTGAGGTGCAGGCTGCACGTGAACAGGCTGCTGCGGTTGGTGTACCGGCTGTGCAGGCTGTTGTGGTGCAGGTTGCTGCACAGGCTGTTGCTGAACCGGCTGTGGCGCAGCAGGCTGCTGATGGACAGGCTGTTGCGGCGGCTGACGCACCGGCTCTTCTCCAGGCTGCGGCGCCTGCTGGCGCGGCTGTGCAGAAGCATACGGCGGTTGATACTGGTGCTGCGGAGGCTGACGAGGGGCTTCATGCTCCCCATGAGCCGCGCCGGGCGCAGTATTGACCCGATGAACACGAACTTCACCCACGCCGTCGTCGTCGCTTCCGTCGATGTCATTTTCACTGTCATCGTCATCACGACTGGACTTCATGCGCTTCAGTGGGCGATCGCGAAACATAGAGGAACGCTCTTTACGGCTGGTCCAGAAACCATGTACCAGTAAAGCGATTATGGCGATCGCGCCAACAATGATTAATATCAGACGCAAATCCTGCATCATTATATTCTCTGTTGTTCTAACACCTTGCCACCACGGCAAACATTTACTCACTAAGAGTATTTGCCGTTTACGTCAAGTGCAAGTGTGTGCAGAGCATTCACAGCATAAAGATGAACTAAATCGTGCTTTTTGCTGTTTTTTCGAACTTTCCGAACTGGTCATTGGTCCGTAAGTGGATAATATAGGCGGGCAATTCCACTGGTTGTGAAAAAAGGAGTACAGCCTGGTTATGGTTTCAACATCATCTTCTCCCCCGCGCAGCGGCGTCTGGTATTTTTCTCAGGGCTGGAAACTGGTCTCACTGCCGGGGATTCGTCGCTACGTCATTCTGCCGTTGCTGATTAACATTATCCTGATGGGCGGCGCGTTCTGGTGGCTGTTCACCAGACTGGAGAGCTGGATCCCTTCGCTGATGAGCCATGTGCCGGACTGGCTGCAGTGGCTGAACTACCTGCTCTGGCCGGTTGCGGTCATCTCCGTGCTGCTGGTGTTCGGCTACTTCTTCTCGACGATTGCAAACTGGATAGCTGCGCCGTTTAACGGCCTGCTGGCAGAACAGCTGGAAGCACGTCTTACCGGCGCAACGCCGCCGGATACGGGCATGCTGGGGATCATGAAAGATATCCCACGCATCATGAAGCGCGAATGGCAGAAGTTTGCCTGGTATCTTCCCCGCGCCATTGTGCTGCTTATCCTTTATTTTGTCCCTGGAGTCGGTCAAACGGTGGCCCCGGTGCTGTGGTTCCTGTTCAGCGCCTGGATGCTGGCAATCCAGTACTGCGATTATCCGTTCGATAACCACAAGGTGCCGTTCAAAACGATGCGCAGCGCCCTGCGCACGCAAAAAGTCGCGAATATGCAGTTCGGGGCGCTGACCAGTCTGTTCACCATGATCCCGGTGCTCAACCTGTTCATCATGCCGGTCGCCGTTTGCGGCGCAACGGCGATGTGGGTTGACTGCTACCGTGCTAAGCACGCGTTATGGAAGTAATGCAAAAATGTGTAAAAAGGGGGTGGCTTATGCCGCCCCTTATTCCATACTGATCCCCATTATTTCCTTGCAGTATATAGATATGCGAATTCCTTACTTCCCCCTACCTGTTCAACAGGTATGCTGGGACGGTATCCCAATTTCATACAGTTAAGGACAGGCCATGAGTAAGATTTATGAAGACAACTCGCTGACTATCGGTCATACGCCCCTGGTTCGACTGAACCGTATCGGTAATGGACGCATTCTGGCGAAGGTCGAATCACGTAACCCGAGCTTCAGCGTGAAGTGCCGTATCGGTGCAAATATGATTTGGGATGCTGAAAAACGTGGCGTGCTGAAGCCAGGCGTTGAGCTGGTTGAACCAACCAGCGGTAACACCGGTATCGCACTGGCCTATGTTGCGGCGGCGCGCGGTTATAAACTGACGCTGACCATGCCTGAAACCATGAGCATCGAACGTCGCAAACTGCTGAAAGCGCTGGGCGCGAACCTGGTGCTGACCGAAGGTGCCAAAGGCATGAAGGGTGCGATTCAGAAAGCAGAAGAGATTGTTGCCAGCGATCCGGCGAAATATCTGCTGCTGCAGCAGTTCAGCAACCCGGCGAACCCGGAAATTCACGAAAAGACCACCGGCCCGGAAATTTGGGAAGATACCGACGGTCAGGTTGATGTATTTATCTCCGGTGTAGGCACCGGCGGAACCCTGACTGGCGTGTCGCGCTATATAAAAGGCACAAAAGGTAAAAAAGACCTGATCACCGTTGCCGTGGAACCAACCGACTCACCGGTGATCACCCAGGCGCTGGCGGGCGAAGAGATCAAACCCGGCCCACATAAAATTCAGGGTATCGGTGCCGGCTTCATTCCGGGCAACCTGGATCTGAAGCTTATTGATAAAGTGGTGACCATCACCAACGAAGAAGCTATCTCTACCGCACGTCGTCTGATGGACGAGGAAGGTATTCTGGCGGGCATCTCTTCCGGTGCTGCTGTTGCGGCAGCGCTCAAACTTCAGGAAGATGAGGCCTTTACCAATAAGAATATTGTGGTTATCCTGCCTTCATCGGGTGAGCGTTACTTGAGCACCGCACTGTTTGCCGATCTGTTCACTGAAAAAGAACTGCAACAGTAATGCCAGCATGTTAATAACGCGTAAAAAAGCACCTTTTTGGGTGCTTTTTTGTGGCCTGCTTCAAAGTTTTACCCCTCCTGGCATTGATTCACCCCGTTGGGTCTGGTATTTAAACCAGCAATTATTTTGATGCGTGAAATTAATCAGTGAACGAAATAGCCTTGCTGAATCGATTTTATGATTTGGTTCAAGTCTTGCTTTCGCTGCATAATGTTTAATGACGATCGAAACGTCAGCGCTAACAATACAGGCTAAAGTTAAGTCGCCAGGCTAGACTTTAGTTCCACAACACTAAACCTATAAGTTGGGGAAATACAATGTTCCAGCAAGAAGTTACCATTACCGCTCCGAACGGTCTGCACACCCGCCCTGCTGCTCAGTTTGTTAAAGAAGCGAAAGGCTTCACTTCTGAAATCACTGTGACTTCCAACGGCAAAAGCGCCAGCGCAAAAAGCCTGTTCAAACTGCAGACTCTGGGACTGACTCAGGGTACCGTTGTCACCATCTCTGCTGAAGGTGAAGACGAGCAGAAAGCAGTTGAGCATCTGGTAAAACTGATGGCTGAGCTCGAGTAAGTTTCCGGGTTCTTTTAAATATCAGTCACAAGTAAGGTAGGGTTATGATTTCAGGCATTTTAGCATCCCCGGGTATCGCTTTCGGCAAAGCACTGCTGCTGAAAGAAGACGAGATCGTCATCGACCGGAAAAAAATTTCTGCCGACAAGGTTGATCAGGAAGTTGAACGTTTTCTGAGCGGTCGTGCCAAGGCATCTGCGCAACTGGAAGCAATCAAGACTAAAGCTGGCGAAACTTTCGGTGAAGAAAAAGAAGCCATCTTCGAAGGGCACATCATGCTGCTCGAAGATGAGGAGCTGGAGCAGGAAATCATAGCCCTGATTAAAGATAAAAGCATGACGGCAGACGCTGCTGCGCATGAAGTTATCGAAGGTCAGGCAACTGCCCTGGAAGAACTGGATGATGAATACCTGAAAGAGCGTGCGGCTGACGTACGTGACATCGGTAAGCGCCTGCTGCGCAACATCCTGGGTCTGGCCATTATCGACCTGAGCGCTATTCAGGATGAAGTCATCCTGGTTGCCGCCGATCTGACCCCGTCTGAAACCGCACAGTTGAACCTGAAAAAGGTCCTCGGTTTCATCACTGACGCGGGCGGCCGTACCTCCCACACCTCTATCATGGCGCGTTCTCTGGAACTGCCTGCCATTGTGGGTACCGGTAGCGTCACCTCTCAGGTTAAAAACGACGATTATCTGATTCTGGATGCCGTAAACAACGTGGTTTACGTCAACCCAACTAACGAAGAGATCGAAAAACTGCGCGCGGTTCAGGAGCAAGTTGCGACTGAAAAAGCGGAACTCGCTAAGCTGAAAGACCTGCCAGCCATCACTCTGGACGGTCATCAGGTTGAAGTGTGCGCAAACATCGGTACCGTACGTGACGTCGATGGCGCTGAGCGCAACGGCGCGGAAGGTGTGGGTCTCTATCGTACTGAATTCCTGTTCATGGACCGTGACGCGCTGCCAACTGAAGAAGAACAGTTTGCTGCGTACAAAGCTGTGGCTGAAGCGTGTGGCTCTCAGGCGGTTATCGTCCGTACCATGGATATCGGTGGCGACAAAGAGCTGCCGTACATGAACTTCCCGAAAGAAGAGAACCCGTTCCTGGGCTGGCGTGCGATTCGTATCGCGATGGATCGTAAAGAGATCCTGCGCGATCAGGTTCGCGCTATCCTGCGTGCGTCTGCTTTCGGTAAACTGCGCATCATGTTCCCGATGATCATCTCTGTTGAAGAAGTGCGTGCACTGAAGAAAGAGATCGAAATCTACAAACAGGAACTGCGCGACGAAGGTAAAGCATTTGACGAGTCAATTGAGATCGGCGTGATGGTGGAAACACCTGCGGCGGCGACCATTGCGCGTCATTTAGCCAAAGAAGTTGATTTCTTTAGTATCGGTACCAATGATTTAACGCAGTACACCCTGGCAGTTGACCGTGGTAATGATATGATTTCACATCTCTACCAGCCAATGTCACCGTCCGTACTGAACTTGATCAAGCAAGTTATTGATGCTTCTCATGCAGAAGGTAAATGGACTGGCATGTGTGGTGAGCTTGCAGGCGACGAACGTGCTACACTTCTGTTGCTGGGTATGGGTCTGGACGAATTCTCTATGAGCGCCATTTCCATCCCGCGCATTAAGAAGATTATCCGTAACACGAACTTCGAAGATGCGAAGGTGTTAGCAGAGCAGGCTCTTGCTCAACCGACAACGGACGAGTTAATGACGCTGGTTAACAAGTTCATTGAAGAAAAAACAATCTGCTAATCCACGAGATGCGGCCCAAATTACTGCTTAGGAGAAGATCATGGGTTTGTTCGATAAACTGAAATCTCTGGTTTCTGATGATAAGAAAGACTCCGGAACTATTGAGATTGTTGCTCCGCTCTCCGGCGAGATCGTCAACATCGAAGACGTGCCGGATGTAGTGTTTGCTGAGAAAATCGTTGGTGATGGCATTGCTATCAAACCAACTGGCAACAAAATGGTTGCTCCAGTTGACGGCACCATCGGTAAAATTTTTGAAACCAACCATGCGTTCTCTATCGAATCTGATAGCGGTATCGAACTGTTCGTTCACTTCGGTATCGACACCGTTGAACTGAAAGGCGAAGGCTTCAAACGTATCGCGGAAGAAGGCCAGCGTGTTAAAGTTGGCGACCCGGTCATTGAATTCGATCTGCCACTGCTGGAAGAAAAAGCCAAGTCTACCCTGACGCCGGTTGTTATCTCCAACATGGACGAAATCAAAGAACTGATCAAACTGTCTGGCAGCGTCACCGTGGGTGAAACCCCGGTTATCCGCATCAAGAAGTAATTCTTGCCGCACAGAAAAATGGCGCCTTCGGGCGCCATTTTTGTTTATGCGGGCAGGATAAGCTCGTCGTAGCCTTTCGACTGCGTATAAATCATCACATCTGTGACGCGGTCTCCTGCCATGCGAATCGCATCGGCAACGGTTTTGCCCTCAACGATCCCGCTCACCAGCTCTGAACAGAAGAGGTCGCCCGTGCCTTTCAGGTCCGTTTCAACACGCGGATGCGCACTGACGGTCACACCGTCTCGGGTAACCAGCACCACGTGAATATTCTCCGGATCGTCCGCCACCGGCGCACTGGTGATGGCCACCCATTTCAGCGTGTCGGAAAGTAACCCCTGCGCTGCCGCTATGGCACTTTCAGGCGTACGACACGGTTTACCGCTTAGCACTTCCAGCTCAAAGACGTTAGGCGTGATCCCCTGCGCCAGTGGCAGCAGGTACTCCCGATACGCTTCAGGGATATCAGGTTTCACATACATCCCACTGTCAATATCGCCAATAACGGGGTCAACCAACACCAGCAGGTCAGGATGCTGCGCTTTGATCGCGGTGAGCCACTGCGCCAGGCATTTTATCTGGCTGGCGCTGCCCATGTAGCCCGTGGTAACGGCTTTAAGCTCGCGCAGGATCTCGCGCTCTTCCAGCGCCTTAAGATACCCGCTGAACCACTCATCGGGGATCACGCCACCGTAAAAGGTATCGTAGTGCGGCGTGTTGCTGAACAGCACGGTCGGCACGGCGGTGACGGTCAGCCGGTGGGTACGAATATTCGGCACCGCAATGCTGTTCCCCACGCTGCCGTAAACCACCTGCGACTGTACCGCGACAATATCGGTTTGCTGCGCCCGGGTGTTATCCCGGAATAAAATCATCTCCATGACGCTTAAATCCCCGCCCCCTGCGTATAACTCTCTTCACCAAAGACGCCGGTAGAAAGATAGCGATCGCCGCGGTCGCAGATAATCGCCACCACGACAGCCCCGGGATGTGCCTGCGCAACACGCAATGCTCCCGCTACCGCGCCACCCGAGCTGACCCCGCAGAAGATACCTTCACGCACGGCCAGTTCACGCATCGTATTCTCCGCCTCGCGTTGATGAATATCCAGCACCTGATCCACCAGCTGGGCGTTATAAATGCCCGGCATGTATTCCGCCGGCCAGCGGCGAATACCCGGTATGCTGCTCCCCTCTTCCGGCTGCAGACCCACAATCGTTACCGCCTTTTCCTGCTCGCGCAGAAAACGGGATACGCCGGTAATGGTCCCTGTCGTGCCCATGCTGGAGACGAAGTGAGTGATGCGCCCGTTGGTCTGCTGCCAGATTTCCGGACCGGTAGTGGTGTAGTGAGCGTACGGGTTATCCGGGTTATTAAACTGATCGAGCAGTTTGCCTTCACCGCGTTCGGCCATGGCTAGCGCCAGGTCGCGCGCCCCTTCCATCCCTTCTTCTTTAGAGACCAGAATCAGTTCGGCACCATAGGCACGCATCGCCGCACGGCGCTCCTGGCTCATGTTATCGGGCATCAGCAACGTCATGCGATAGCCTTTCAACGCGGCAATCATCGCCAGCGCAATACCGGTGTTACCGCTGGTGGCTTCAATCAGCACGTCGCCGGGCTGAATTTCACCGCGTTTTTCGGCCTGCACAATCATGGAGAGCGCAGCCCGGTCCTTCACCGAACCGGCAGGGTTATTGCCTTCGAGTTTGACCCAGATTTCGCTGCCGTTGTCCGGCCCCATGCGCTGAAGTTTGACCAGAGGGGTGTTGCCGATGGTGTGTTCTAATGTGTTCAAGATCGCTGTCCAATAAAAAGCCCGGTGGCGCGCAGCGCTCCGGGCATACGGAGATCATATTCCAGACCGGCTAAGCGCAGCGCCTCCGGTCAAACTACGTGTCATTAACCTATCAGGCTGACTCCGCCAGAGCAATATCCTCGCGCGTCTCTATGCGCTCATTGCCATGATAAATACGGGCATGCTGCAGCCCAACAAACAGGCGTTCGCCCCGGTACGGCGGCTCGTCATCACGCATCACCACCGTCAGCGGCTCGGTATACCAGCCCAGCGGTTGTACCACCAATTGGGTGTAGTGCCCTTTAGGGCTAGCTTCCAGCACCTGCACCGGCAGCGGTGAATCCAGACTCGTCCGGCGGCTCACGTCCACTTCCCAGGGACGCAGGAACAGATCGACCGGCCCCTGATGTGCGGAGGTGTATCCCAGCGGCCAGCGGTGTGCGCCCACGTGGAATTGCCCACCGCGGATGGTGCCCTGCAGCCGGTTAACTTCGCCCATAAACTCGAGGACAAATCGGGTCGCCGGTTCACGCCAGAGCTGCTCTGGCTCATCAACCTGCTCGATGTTCCCCTGACTCATCACCACCACGCGGTCTGCGACTTCCATCGCCTCTTCCTGATCGTGGGTGACGAAGACGCTGGTGAATTTCAGCTCTTCATGCAGCTGACGCAGCCAGCGGCGTAACTCTTTACGCACCTGCGCATCCAGCGCGCCAAACGGCTCATCCAGCAGCAGAATTTGCGGCTCAACGGCCAGGGCCCGCGCCAGCGCGACGCGCTGCTTCTGGCCGCCGGAAAGCTGCGCCGGGAAGCGGTCAGCCAGATGCGCAAGCTGTACCATCTCCAGCAGTTTGGTCACTTTCGCTTTGATGGTGGCCGCATCCGGACGCTCGCGGCGAGGCAGGACGGTCAGACCGAAAGCGATGTTATCGAACACGGTCATATGGCGGAACAGCGCGTAATGCTGGAACACAAAGCCCACTTTTCGGTCGCGGGCGTGCAAACGGCTTACGTCGGTACCGTGAAAACGAATATGTCCGCTGGTCTGATGCTCAAGCCCGGCGATAATGCGCAGCAGCGTGGTTTTACCCGAGCCAGACGGCCCGAGCAGTGCCACCATTTGTCCGGAAGGGATATCCAGCGAGATATCATTCAGCACCTGGGTGCGACCAAAAGACTTCTTAATATTGGCAATCTCAATGCTCATGATTTCCCTCCTGGTGCTGACGTTTTTCCTGATTCTCTAAACGCCACTGCACCACACTCTTCAAAAACAGGGTCAAAATCGCCATCAGCGTCAGTAACGCTGCGGCAGTAAAGGAACCGACGGTGTTGTAGTCCTGTTCCAGTAATTCAATCTGTAACGGTAACGACAGCGTTTCGCCGCGAATAGAGCCCGAGACGACCGAAACTGCACCGAACTCGCCTATGGCGCGGGCATTGGTCAGCACGACGCCGTAGAGCAGCGCCCAGCGAATATTCGGCAGCGTCACGCGGCGGAACATCTGCCAGCCGGATGCGCCCAGCAGAATTGCCGCTTCGTCTTCGTTGCTGCCCTGGCTTAACATCACCGGGACCAGTTCGCGCACCACAAATGGACAGGTTACAAACACCGTGACCAGCACCATGCCCGGCCAGGCAAACATGACCTGCAGGTTATGCTCATCCAGCCAGCCACCCAGCGGGCCGTTAGAGCCGTAGAAGAGCAGATAAACCAGACCGGCCACTACCGGCGACACGGCAAACGGGATATCCAGCAGGGTCAGCAGCAGCTGACGTCCCGGGAAGTTAAAGCGCGTCACCAGCCAGGCCAGCAGCGTACCGAACACCAGGTTGACCGGCACCGTGATAAGCGCAATCAGTACGGTCAGCCAGATGGCGTGCAGCATATCCGGGTTCGCCAGGTTTTCCAGCGCGGGCATCAACCCCTTGCTGAACGCCTGAACAAAAATATAAATCGTCGGCACGACGAGAATGAAGGCGGACACCAGCACGCCCGTACCAATCAGAAACCATTTTCCCCAGTTGATACGGGGAGCATCGTATCGCTTCAATTGAGTAACTTCCGCCATCAGTGACCTACCACGCGTCGACCAAAGCGACTTTGCAGAGTGTTAATTGAGTAGAGCAGCAGCAGCGATGCGGCAAGAATGACCGAGGCAATCGCGCTCGCCGCCGGGTAATCAAACTCCTGCAAGCGGATAAAAATCATCAGCGAGGTGACTTCGGTTTTCCACGCAATGTTCCCGGCAATGAAAATAACCGCGCCGAACTCACCGAGGCTACGGGTAAACGACAGCGCGATACCGGCCAGCAGCGCCGGAGAAAGCTCAGGCAGGACGACCTTGCGGAAGCTCTGCCAGCGCGTGGCACCCAGCGTTTCCGCCGCTTCTTCGTATTCAGGGCCTAATTCTTCGAGCACTGGCTGCACGGTGCGTACAACAAAAGGAATACTGGTAAACGCCATCGCGACCGCGATACCGAGCCAGGTATAGGTCACTTTGATATCAAGCTTCGCCAGCCACTCACCGTAAAACCCGTTCACGGAAAAGAGCGAGGCAAGGGTTAAGCCCGCCACCGCCGTCGGCAGCGCAAACGGCAGGTCCATTAACGCGTCGAGCAGCGTACGGCCCGGGAAACGGTAGCGGGTTAAGATCCACGCCATCAGCAGGCCAAAGGCCCCGTTAAAAATGGACGCCACAAACGCCGACAGCAGCGTCACCTTATAGGCTGCGACGACCTGCGGGTTGGTTATCACTTCCCAGTACTGCGCCCAGCTCATTTGCGCAAGCTGCATCACCAGCGCGCTGAGCGGCAACAATAAGATCAGGCAGACGAACAGCAGGCTGGTCCCGAGGCTTAAGGTAAAGCCCGGCAGCACACGTCTGGTAGAGACTGCAAACATTACTTACGCCCCGCCGCCAGCAATTTGTCTAACTCACCGCCGCTGGCAAAATGCGTTTTCATGACATCAGGCCAGGAGCCGAAATGGTCTTCCACGCGGAACAACTCGGTCTGCGGGAATTTATCCTTCAGTTTGTTCATCACATCCGGGTTATTCACGCGGTAGTAGTAATCGGTAATGATCGTCTGCGCCTGTGGGCTGTACAGGTAGTTGAGGTAAGCTTTTGCCGCTTTCTCTGTGCCGTTGGACTGCACGTTTTTATCTACCCACGCTACCGGGAACTCGGCGAGGATATTGGTTTTCGGGACAACGACCTCGAAACCCTGCGCCTCGTACTGTTTGCGGATATTATTCACTTCCGACTCAAAGCTGATCAGCACATCGCCCAGGCCGCGCTCTGCAAAGGTCGTGGTCGCGCCGCGACCGCCGGTATCAAACACCTCGACGTTTTTCAGGAACTGGGTCATGAACTGCTCGGTTTTCGCTTTATCGTTACCGTCAGCTTTATCCGCCGCGCCCCACGCTGCCAGATAGGTATAGCGCGCGTTACCGGAGGTTTTTGGATTCGGGAAAATCAGCTTCACGTCGGAACGCACCAGGTCATTCCAGTCGTGGATATTTTTCGGGTTGCCCTTACGCACCAGGAAACCCATGGTGGAATAGAACGGCGAGCTGTTGTTCGGCAAACGACTCTGCCAGTCAGCGGCGATCAGCTTGCCTTTGTCGTGCAGGATCTGCACGTCAGTGACCTGGTTATAGGTCACCACATCCGCTTTCAGCCCCTGGAGAATGGCCAGCGCCTGCTTGGACGACCCTGCGTGTGACTGTTTAATGGTCAGCTTGTCGCCGTTGTTGTCTTTCGCCCACTGCTGTTCAAACGGTGGGTTAAGGGCGGCAAACAGCTCGCGGGAAACATCATACGAACTGTTCAGCAGCTCAGTAGCCTGCGCCTGTGCCACCAGCAGCAAACCTGCCAGTGCCAGCGATCCTTTTTTCAGTACAGTAACGGCCATTGCGCACCCTTATAAATGTGATGACTATCTTATAGTCATAATATTTATAACGAGGACGAAAGGAGTAACGGTTTTATATACCGTTTGGTGATTTACAAGCAGAAAAGAGAATAAGGGTGCAGCCCGTCGTGGTCCGCACCCCAGCCCTCTCCGTGCGGGAGAGGGTGGACAGCACTTACAGCGCCAGCAGACGCTCGACGGACGGGGCGAAGTAGTAGCCGCCGGTCACCGGTTTGGTGAAGCGCAGCATGGCGTCGCGCTTGCCGTCGGTATCGCCAAACATGCTCAGCAGCTGCTGTTCGATGTTATGCAGGCGCGCGCAGTACGCACAGAAGTAAAGACCGTGGATACCGCTTGCTGTGCCGTATGGCAGGCTCTGGCGAACAATCTTCAGACCTTTCCCGTCTTCCTTGAGGTCAACGCGGCTCAGGTGAGAGGTGACAGGACGGGCATCGCCGTCGATCTCTTCGTTGGCCTCTTTCGTACGGCCAATCATCATCTCCTGGTCATGCACGCTCATGCGGTTCAGCTGCTTGAGGTTGTGCTCCCAGCGCTGGACGAACACATAGCTGCCGCCCGCGTCGACGCCGTCTTTGATCACTGCCACTTCACGACGCGTCTCTTCACCCGCCGGGTTTTCAGTTCCGTCAACGAAGCCGCTCAGGTCGCGTTCTTCCACCCAACGGAAACCGTGGATCTCTTCCTGAACGTCAATGCTGTCACCAAAAGCCGCAACCGCCGCCTGGGCAACGGAGAAGTTCACATCATGACGCAGCGAGAGAATGTGGATCAGCACGTCGAACTGCGTTGCGGGTGCCAGGCCTTTACCGTAAGGGATAAAATCCTTCAGCTCTTCGGCGCCTTCGCCACCGCTCAGTTGACGCCAGACGTTATGACCAAAGGCAACGACCGCGCCCAAGTGGGCGTCCGGGAATTTGGCCTGGAAGGTGGCCAGCTTATCAACGAACGCTTTACTGGCCGCACGCAGGGCATCCACATCCCCTTTAACATTGGCTTCAATCCAAATCGCCGCGCGGCAATGTTCTGGCAAAATGCCACTCTGAACCTGAGACATCGCTCCTCCTGAAATAAAGATGCCACGTCAGCGTGGCATTGATGGCGGCTATTATACCCGTATTTCAGCGAGACGGTTTGTCCAGGCGCAAATTACTGCTTCCAGATAATTTTGCTCACTTTCCAGCTTTTCAGCGTGTCGTCAGACGGCATTAAACCTTCCGGACCACTCCAGGTACCGGTGAAGAGATAGCTGATGTGCTGGCTGCCCTGCGCTTTACATTCCACCGCCACGCCGTCGTCAGACGGGGCACTGGTGCAGTTGCCGAAGGCCTGTTTATAGAGTTCGCTAAACGGGGTTCCCACTTTCACACCGCTTTCGGTTGGGATGTCGTCGTCCATCACAGCAATGCGGTTTACCGTGCCTTTATCACCGTTAATCACCAGCGCCAGCGTGTCACCCTTCAGCGCTTCGAAATAACGCACGATATTGCCGTTTTCTGTTTTCATGCCGCTGCGCAGGCGATAACCGCCACCCAGTGCATCCTGAAGGGCGTCCTGATCCAGTGCCGTCGCGGCGGTAATTTTACCCACGCCCTGCTCGGTCACTTCCGTTGAAGAGCCAAACCAGT
This sequence comes from Enterobacter sp. BNK-18, assembly GCF_047456135.1. Lineage (NCBI taxonomy): Bacteria > Pseudomonadati > Pseudomonadota > Gammaproteobacteria > Enterobacterales > Enterobacteriaceae > Enterobacter > Enterobacter sp. BNK-18. Next base: position 2,515,081 of record NZ_CP179899.1, read on the forward strand.
TCCACGGATAGGCCGCAGACCAGTTAATTGATGAGAGCGTTGAACAGCCGGTTAACGCCAGCGGGAGAGCGCATAAAAGTAAACGCAGCGATTTCATTGAAACGTCCTTACGTGTTAAATCAACGCTTGTTGGAGTGCGGTATCGGCAAAAAGTGCCAGGTTAATCTTCCTGATGCGTAAAACAGGCGCGAAGGCGGGGATTCGTCAGCAGCCACAGCAGCGCCACGATATCCGCCACGACCAGCGCAATACCGATCCCCGTAAGCGGTTCACCGCTCCACCAGAGCACCGGTTGCCAGACGAGCAGCGCAAGCTGAGCAAGGATCAGCAGCCAGCGAAGCTCACCCCACAGGCACGGGATCGTATGCCGTCGCCCGCTGCATAAAAACGCCACCACCGCCGGCACGCCCGGCAGCAAGCCGAGCCAGAAGGCATCGTGATCGGGATAGAAGAGCGTCAGAAGCGTATCGCCCTGCCCGCGCGACGCGGCGGCCATCACAAACAGCACCCAGGTACGGGCCTGCAGCAGCAGAACGCACCAGAACAAAAAGGGCAGCCTGACACGCCCTTGCGCATCATAATCTGCCGGATGGATCTCAGTACTCTTCATCTTCTATCAGGCGCTTACCTAAGCTCAGTACGTCCGCGTGTTCATAACCCAGGCGTTCATACATGCCCAGCACCACGTCGTTATCTTCCCGCACCATGATCTGAATCTTCGGGCAGCCGCGGGCAATCAGTTTCTTTTCCAGCCGATTGAGCAGCGCATTGGCGATGCCGCGCGCACGAAATTCCGGGTGCACGCCCAGATAATAGGCCGAGCCGCGATGGCCGTCGTACCCGCCCATCACTGTTCCCACCACCTCGCCGTTGACTTCTGCCACCAGAAACAGACTGACGTCGTGATTCAGCTTACGTTCAATATCCATTTCCGGATCGTTCCACGGACGCAGCAGATCGCAGCGCTCCCAAAGGGTGATCACCTCTTCGAAATCTTCCTGGCGAAAAACGCGTATCTCCATGGTATTAACCGCCTTTTCGGGTTTAAAAACAGTGATTATGGCGTGAACATCGCGTTTAGCCAATAACCGGGGAAAAACTCGCCAAAATTTGGCATAATGTCACTTTGTCACGTATTGAAATGAAAAGTAAAACAATTCTCAATAAGGACTGTCGTAACGCTAATCACGATACGATATAACACCAGGACCCCAATTTTTACAATTCAGGCCGCATGAGCACATTCAAACCATTAAAAGCACTCACATCGCGTCGTCAGGTTCTCAAAGCGGGGCTGGCGGCCTTAACGTTAACGGGCATCGCACAGCAGGCTCAGGCTAAAGAAGAGAGCACGCTCAAAACCAGTAACGGACACAGTAAACCGAAATCGAAAAAGCCGGGCGCGAAGCGTCTGGTCATGCTGGACCCCGGTCACGGCGGAATTGATACCGGCGCTATTGGTAAAAACGGTGCGAAAGAAAAGCATGTCGTGTTAGCGATTGCAAAAAATGTGCGCGCAATTTTACGCAGCAATGGCATTGACGCCCGCCTGACGCGTTCTGGCGACACGTTTATTCCGCTGTACGACCGCGTAGAGATCGCCCACCAGCACGGTGCCGATCTGTTTATGTCGATTCACGCGGACGGTTTTACCAACCCGTCGGCGGCGGGGGCTTCGGTGTTCGCCCTCTCCAACCGTGGGGCGAGTAGCGCCATGGCGAAATATCTCTCCGATCGTGAAAACCGGGCGGATGAGGTTGCGGGGAAAAAAGCCACCGACAAAGATCATCTGTTACAGCAGGTGCTGTTTGACCTCGTTCAGACGGACACCATTAAAAACAGCCTGACGCTCGGCTCGCATATTCTGAAGAAGATTAAACCGGTGCATCGCTTGCACAGCAGGAGCACCGAACAGGCGGCGTTCGTGGTGCTTAAGTCGCCATCAATTCCGTCCGTACTGGTGGAGACGTCGTTCATCACCAACCCGGAGGAAGAGCGCCTGCTCGGCACCACCGCGTTTCGCCAGAAGATCGCCAACGCCATCGCCTCAGGCATAATCAGTTACTTCAACTGGTTCGATAACCAGAAAGCGCACTCCAGGAAACGTTGATGAAACCCAATGCACAGCTGGTAAAAACATTCCTGCTGCAGCTGCAGGATGAGATTTGCCAGAAACTGGCCGCCGCAGATGGCGGTGAATTTCAGGAAGATAGCTGGCAGCGCGAAGCCGGTGGCGGCGGACGCAGCCGCGTGCTGCGTAACGGTGGCATCTTTGAGCAGGCTGGCGTCAATTTTTCCCACGTCCACGGAGACGCGATGCCCGCTTCCGCCACGGCTCATCGACCAGAACTGGCAGGCCGCAGCTTCGAAGCAATGGGCGTATCGCTGGTGGTTCATCCGCACAACCCGTATGTGCCGACCAGCCATGCCAACGTGCGCTTTTTCATTGCTGAAAAACCCGGGGCCGATCCGGTCTGGTGGTTTGGCGGCGGTTTTGACTTAACGCCCTACTACGGGTTTGAAGAAGATGCCGTGCACTGGCACACCACCGCACGCGATCTCTGTCAGCCGTTTGGGGACGACATCTACCCGAAATTTAAAAAATGGTGCGATGACTATTTTTATCTGAAGCACCGCGATGAGCAGCGCGGCATTGGCGGGCTGTTCTTTGACGATCTCAACACGCCAGATTTTGATACCGCATTCAGCTTTATGCGGGCGGTAGGTGAAGGGTATACCGAGGCCTATCTGCCGATCGTGGCGCGGCGTAAAGATACCGACTACGGCGTGCGCGAGCGCGAGTTCCAGCTTTACCGCCGTGGGCGCTACGTAGAGTTCAACCTGGTATGGGATCGCGGTACGCTGTTTGGCCTGCAGACCGGCGGGCGCACGGAGTCCATTTTGATGTCGATGCCGCCGCTGGTTCGCTGGGAGTACAGCTACGAACCAAAAGAAGGCAGCCCGGAGGCTGCCCTGAAAGACTTTATTACGATTCGGGACTGGGTGTAATACCGGCAGGCGCAGCGCTTACAGCGGCTGCGTCTGCGCTTCAACCACCGCCAGTGCCACCATATTCACGATACGACGCACCGAAGCAATCGGCGTCAACACGTGCACTGGCTTCGCCACGCCCATCAGTACCGGTCCTACGGTGACCCCTTCAGAGCTGGAGACACGCAGCAGGTTGTAACTGATGCGGGCCGCTTCCACGTTCGGCATAATCAACACGTTTGCAGAACCTTTCAGCGGGCTGTCCGGCATGCGTTCGTTACGAATGCTCTCCACCAGCGCAGCATCACCGTGCATCTCGCCGTCAATCATCAGTTCCGGCGCACGCTGGCGAACCAGCTCCAGCGTCTGGCGCATTTTGCACGCCGCCGCTGATTTCGACGAACCGAAGTTGGAGTGCGACAGCAGCGCTACCTTCGGTTCAATACCAAAGCGACGCACGGTTTCTGCCGCCATCACGGTGATCTCCGCCAGCTCTTCCGGGCTCGGATCGTCGTTAACGTAGGTGTCGGCAATAAAGGTGTTGCCGCTTGGCAGCAGCAGCGCGTTCATCGCCCCGGCGGTGTGGACCCCTTCGCGATAGCCGAAGATCTCCTGCACCACGCTGAAGTGCTCGTGGTAATCACCGATCGTGCCGCAGATCAACGCATCCGCTTCACCGCGGTGGACCATGATCGCCCCGATCACCGTCGTGTTGCTGATCACGGCCTTTTGCGCCTGCTCCTGGGTGATCCCGCGACGTTTCATGATCGCGTAGTATTCGTTCCAGTACTCTTTAAAGCGCGGATCGGATTCGTTATTAACGATCTCAAAATCCACACCCGCTTTGATCTGCAGCCCCAGCTTCTGGATACGCATCTCGATAACGCTCGGACGACCGATCAGGATTGGCTTCGCCAGACCTAAGGTGATCAGCTCCTGCGTGGCATGCAGAACGCGCGCCTCTTCCCCTTCCGCCAGCACCACGCGTTTCGCGTCGGCACGCGCCTGGGAGAAAATGGGCTTCATAAACAGGTTGGTTTTGTAGACAAACTCGGTGAGCTTATCGACGTAAGCATCGAAATCTTTGATGGGGCGCGTCGCCACGCCGGAGTCCATTGCCGCCTTAGCAACCGCCGGGGCGATTTTGACAATCAGACGCGGGTCGAATGGTTTTGGAATGATGTAGTCCGGGCCAAAGCTCAGATCCTGGTCACCATACGCCGAGGCGACCACTTCGCTCTGCTCGGCATGCGCCAGTTCCGCAATGGCATGAACGGCCGCGAGCTTCATCTCTTCGTTGATCGCCGTCGCGCCCACGTCCAGCGCCCCGCGGAAGATGAACGGGAAGCAGAGAACGTTGTTCACCTGGTTCGGGTAATCGGAACGACCGGTACAGATAATGGCATCTTCACGCACGGCTTTTGCCAGCGGCGGCAGAATTTCCGGTTCCGGGTTTGCCAGCGCCAGAATCATTGGCGCACGCGCCATTTTCTTCACCATCTCCTGGGTCAGCACTTTCGGGCCTGAACAGCCAAGGAAGATATCCGCGCCGTCAATCACGTCCTCCAGCGTGCGTTTACCGTCGTCTTCTACCGCGTAGGCCGCTTTGGTTTCCGCCATGTTCGGCTCACGGTCCTTGTAAATAACGCCTTTGGAGTCGCAGACCACAATGTTGTGCTTCTGCATACCCAGCGCCACCAGCAGGTTCATACAGGCGATTGCCGCCGCGCCTGCGCCGGAGACCACCATACGGACGTCAGAGAGGTTTTTCTCAACCACACGCAGACCGTTCAGAATGGCCGCGGTGCTGATAATCGCGGTACCGTGCTGGTCATCATGGAACACGGGAATGTTCATACGCTCGCGCAGTTTCTGCTCGATATAGAAACATTCCGGCGCTTTGATGTCTTCGAGGTTGATCCCACCGAAGGTTGGTTCCAGCGCGGCAACCACATTGATGAATTTATCAGGATCGAGCTCATCCACTTCGATATCAAACACGTCAATACCGGCAAATTTCTTGAACAGAACGCCCTTGCCTTCCATCACGGGCTTACCGGCCAGCGCACCAATATTGCCTAATCCCAGCACCGCCGTCCCGTTAGAGATCACGGCGACCAGGTTGCCACGCGCGGTGTATTTATAGGCTGCCAGCGGATCTTTTTCGATTTCGAGGCACGGCGCCGCGACGCCGGGCGAGTAGGCCAGCGCCAGATCGCGCTGAGTCACCAGCGGTTTTGTCGGGGAGACCTGAATTTTACCTGGGACAGGGAACTCGTGGAAATCGAGAGCACTCTGTTTTAACTGATCATCCATCTTATTTTTCCTTTCACGTATCGGTCAAAAGGGTGACGTTTGCGATCCTGAAGCACACCCTGGTGTGCCGCCTAGTATCGCCGCAGGCAGCCACATAAACTTTGAAGGCTGCCAAACTCTCACCATTGCAGAATAAAAATTGTTATCAATTTATAACAGCCATGTTACCCGTCTCAGAAAGCAATGCCTCCCCCGTCTGCTATGCTTTTTTGTTAAGTCCATCATGATTTTCGCAGAAGTGTGAACTAACGCACTCAAGTAACTCTTTTATTTCCAAGGAGTAATTATTTATGAACCAACTAGACGGCATCAAACAATTCACTACCGTGGTCGCCGACAGCGGTGATATCGAGTCGATTCGCCACTATCAGCCCGAAGATGCGACCACTAACCCTTCGCTGCTGCTCAAAGCGGCCGGTCTTGCTCATTTTAGTCATCTGATTGATGACGCTATCGACTACGGTAAACAGCGCGGTAAAACACAGGAGCAGCAGGTCGCCGAAGCGAGCGACAAGCTGGCCGTTAATTTCGGTGCGGAAATTCTGAAAAGCATCCCGGGACGCGTCTCTACCGAAGTGGACGCCCGCCTCTCCTTCGACCAGGAGAAGAGCATCACGAAAGCCCGCCGCCTGGTTGAGCTCTACCAGGAGCAGGGCATCGATAAATCGCGCATTCTGATTAAGCTGGCCTCAACCTGGGAAGGGATCCGCGCGGCGGAAGTTCTGGAAAAAGAGGGGATCCATTGCAACCTGACGTTGCTGTTCTCCTTTGCGCAGGCGCGCGCCTGTGCCGAAGCCGGCGTCTTCCTGGTGTCTCCGTTCGTCGGGCGAATCTATGACTGGTATCAGGCTAAACAGCCGATGGATCCGTACGTGGTGGATGAGGACCCGGGCGTGAAATCGGTGCGTAATATCTACGACTATTACAAACAGCACCGCTACGAAACCATCGTGATGGGCGCCAGCTTCCGCCGTACCGAGCAGATCCTCGCCCTGGCAGGCTGTGACCGCCTGACCATCTCCCCTAACCTGCTTAAAGAGCTGCAGGACAAAGAGGAGACGGTTATCCGCAAACTGGTGCCCACATCAACCGTTCTCCCCAAACCTAAAGCCATGACCGAAGCGGAATTCCGCTGGGAGCACAATCAGGACGCAATGGCCGTCGAAAAACTGGCGGAAGGCATCCGCCTGTTCGCCGTCGACCAGCGCAAACTTGAAGATCTTCTTGCCGCCAAACTTTAACCTTGCCACGGAGTGAATTATGTCCCGTAAAGAGCTAGCCAATGCCATTCGCGCCCTCAGTATGGATGCCGTGCAGAAGGCCAATTCCGGCCACCCTGGCGCCCCCATGGGCATGGCTGACATTGCCGAAGTGCTGTGGAATGATTTCCTGAAGCACAACCCGAACGACCCCAGCTGGTACGATCGTGACCGTTTTATTCTCTCTAACGGCCACGCCTCCATGCTGCTCTACAGCCTGCTGCACCTTTCCGGCTACGACCTGCCGCTATCCGAGTTAAAAAACTTCCGCCAGCTGCACTCAAAAACGCCGGGCCACCCGGAGATAGGCTATACGCCGGGTGTGGAGACCACCACCGGGCCGCTCGGCCAGGGGTTAGCCAACGCGGTCGGGCTGGCGATTGCCGAACGCACGCTGGCGGCGCAGTTTAACCAGCCAGACCACGAGATTGTCGATCACTACACTTATGTGTTTATGGGTGACGGCTGTCTGATGGAGGGGATTTCTCACGAAGTCTGTTCGCTGGCGGGCACGCTGGGGCTGGGCAAGCTGATCGGATTTTACGATCACAACGGTATCTCCATCGACGGGGAGACCAAAGGCTGGTTTACCGACGACACGGCAAAACGGTTTGAGGCCTACCACTGGCACGTAGTGCATGAAATTGACGGCCACGACCCAGAAGCGGTGAAAAAAGCGATTCAGGAAGCGCAAAGCGTGAAGGACAAACCGTCCCTGATCATCTGTCGCACCACCATCGGTTTCGGCTCACCGAACAAAGCGGGTAAAGAGGAAGCCCACGGCGCGGCGCTGGGTGAAGAAGAAGTGGCGCTGACCCGGCAGAAACTGGGCTGGAAATACCCGCCGTTTGAGATCCCGAAAGAGATCTACCGCGAGTGGGACGCCCGCGAAGAGGGTGAAAAAGCCCAGCACGCGTGGAATGAAAAATTTGCCGCCTATCAAAAAGCCCACCCGGAACTGGCCGCTGAATTCTCGCGCCGCATGAGCGGTGGCCTGCCGGAGGACTGGGAAGCGAAAACCCAGGCGTTGCTTGAAAATCTGCAGTCTAACCCGGCAAAAATTGCCACCCGTAAGGCCTCGCAAAACACGCTTAACGCCATCGGCCCCCTCCTGCCCGAACTGCTGGGCGGCTCCGCGGATCTGGCTCCAAGTAACCTGACGATCTGGTCTGGCTCAAAATCGCTGAAAGAGGATATTGCCGGGAACTATATCCACTACGGGGTGCGTGAGTTCGGGATGACCGCCATTGCCAATGGCATCGCCCATCACGGCGGGTTTGTGCCCTACACTGCTACCTTCCTGATGTTCGTTGAGTATGCCCGTAACGCGGCGCGTATGGCGGCATTAATGAAAGCGCGGCAGATCATGGTCTACACCCACGATTCGATTGGTCTGGGTGAAGACGGTCCCACGCACCAGGCCGTTGAGCAGCTGGCGAGCCTGCGTTTAACGCCAAACTTCAGCACCTGGCGTCCGTGCGATCAGGTCGAAGCGGCGGTTGGCTGGAAGCTGGCGGTTGAGCGCCACACGGGGCCAACGGCATTAATTCTGTCTCGGCAAAACCTGGCCCAGATTGAACGCACGCCGGAGCAGGTAAAAAATATCGCCCGCGGCGGGTACATCCTGAAAGACAGCGGCGGCAAACCGGATGTCATTCTGATTGCTACCGGTTCTGAGGTGGAAATTACCGTGAAGGCCGCGGAAAAACTGACCGCCGAAGGTCATGCGGTACGCGTGGTATCCCTGCCGTCCACCGACATTTTTGATGCTCAGGATGAGGCCTACCGTGAATCGGTCCTGCCCTCTAACGTCGCAGCCCGTGTGGCCGTCGAGGCGGGTATCGCCGACTACTGGTACAAATATGTCGGGCTGAAAGGTGCTATCGTCGGGATGCGTGGGTACGGCGAGTCGGCGCCTGCCGACAAGCTGTTCCCGTATTTTGGCTTTACCGTTGAGAATGTGGTTGAGAAGGCGCTGAGCGTAATTTAGCGCGTGATCCACAACGTGGCCCAGGCATCTGGCCCATTCCAGTTATCGCAGCTGGGCTCTTCTGCATAACGCACCAGGCGGAAACGCTGGCCGTCAAAACGCCAGCGCGTCTGGACCCCACAATCGCCAATACCGCGCCCCAGCGCGAGCGTAGTCAGCTCGCGCGTTTTCTCATCAAAGCGGGCATTCATCAATTCGATTTCACTGCTATCGTCTGCAGGGGTGAAAGGCAGACGCAGCCTTACACTGCGGGAAGAAAACGGCTTTTTGCGCGATACCAGCCAGGCCAGATCGACCGTGTTATACGCCCCTGCCTCACAGCTAATAATCAGCAATGCTTTTTCATCGGTTAACGCGGTAACGCGCACTTCACGGCGGTTAGGATCGAGCGAGCACTGGCTGTTGTTCATCCGCCAGGTGCCATAATCCAGCAGGTCGTTCAATTCGGCGTGGGAGAGCGGCGTCGGCGTCGGATTGACTACCGCCACCTTTTTTAAGGCGGGTGCAGGCGGCACGCTTAACGGCGGATCGTCACCTTTTTTAATCCAGGCCGTTTCACTCCCGACACGTTTCTGCTGCGCGTCAATAAACAACAGCGCGGCTTTCAGGCCGTTCAGAGAGATAACCTGGTCACCGCCGCGCAAGGTCAGGGCTTTTCCTTCCTGGATATTTTTCAGAAACGCCGTGATGGTGGCGGCATCATCACTTTTCAGATGCCACGGGGTTAACTGCCAGTGCTGCCGATCCAGCTTGAGAGGAACCTTATCCAGCAACAACCGCGGCGCAATATCCGCTTCTTTCACGGCAGGGTCAGCAAGGCCGCCGAGATCGATACGCAGCGTAGCGTCGGTTTTCGCGCCGGCACTGCGGCTGAGCGTCATGACCAGCCCCCGGTGTTCACCGGTATTGCGTGCGAGGCAAAAATTCTGGTTATTGCAGGTCACCTGCCAGTCAGAAAATAATTGCTGGGCAGGCGCAGCCCACACCTGCGAGGAGGTGAGCACGCAAAACAGGCAGAGAAGAGAGACGCAATAGCGCATGAATGGCACAATCCCGGAACGAAAACGCTTAACTGGGCTGTATCTTCGTGTTCCCGCCCGGGTTGCTCAATCGGATTTATCGGATAGATTTATCCGAAATACATTCTATCACCGTTCGAAAGAGGCGTTCATCAGCCCGGTCGTTTGAAGATACTGTAGTAATATCACAGCTTTACCATCCCTGATTTCCCCGGCATGCATCATCTCCAGCGCCCGGGAAAACGGCAACTCCAGCACTTCAATATCTTCATCTTCCACGCCACCGCCGCGGTGAGTACGCTGCGCATCGCTGTATTCCGCGATGAAGAAGTGGACGATTTCCGTCACGCCGCCAGGAGACATAAACAGCTCGAAGACCTTTTTGACCTCTCCCACTTCAAAGCCAGTCTCTTCGACGGCCTCTTTGCGGATGCACACTTCCGGCTCGTCGTCATCAAGCAGGCCCGCACAGGTTTCAATCAACCTGCCGTCAGGGTTGCCATTGACCCATGTTGCTACCCTGAACTGACGGATCAGCACCACACTCTGCTTTTCACGGTTATAGAGCAAAATGGTGGCGCCATTGCCGCGGTCATAGACCTCGCGTTTATGGCGGATCACTTCACCGTTATTACGGGTTAAATCGTAAGTGATGTTACGCAGGACAAAGTAGTTTTCAGAAAGGATTTTGTCTTTGATAACGTCAATTTTCAGGGTCATACGGGCTCCACGACACAATGAGTCTTCCTATAGTACGCCGTGAAACCCGCTTTGTCGCCCGCCTGGTTTAGTGCGTTTTCGGCACACTGACCTCAAGCCAGTCGAGGATCCCCCGCGCCGCATGACGCCCTTCCGCCATCGCCGTCACCACCAGATCAGCGCCGCGCACCGCATCACCGCCGGCGAAAATTTGCGGGTTAGACGTCTGGTAACGATAGCGGCTTTCCACCGAGGCAATGATTCGCCCCCAGTCATCGGTGTTGACGCCCTGACTTTCCAGCCAGGGCATGGCATGTGGGTTAAAGCCAAAAGCCATAATCACCGCATCGGCCGGCATGACAAACTCGCTGCCCTCCACCGGGACGGGTCGACGACGCCCCTGCGCATCCGGCTCTCCCATCCGGGTGCGCAGCATCCGGATGCCGTTAACCTTGCCGTCAGCAGCAAGGGTCAATTCAACGGGCTGGACGTTAAATTCAAATGCGGCTCCCTCTTCTTTCGCATTCTTCACCTCTTTTTTCGAGCCCGGCATATTGGCTTCATCCCGGCGATAGGCGCAGGTGACTTTTGCCGCGCCGTGACGTAACGCGGTGCGCACGCAGTCCATTGCGGTATCCCCCCCGCCCAGCACCACCACGTTGAGCCCACGGGTGTCGATAAACGGTTCGTTGGCCGTCGCGTCCAGCCCCATGACGTGGCGCGTGTTCCCCACCAGGAACGGCAGTGCATCGTAGACGCCCGGCGCATCTTCATGGGGGATGCCCGCTTTCATCGAACGATAGGTTCCCACGCCAATGAACAGGGCGTCGTAATCTGTTTGCAACTGAGACAACGATACATCGCTGCCCACGTCGCAGTTCAGCTCGAAGTGAACCCCCATCGCAGTAAAAATCTCTCTGCGTCGTGCGAGCAGGGATTTATCCAGCTTAAAGGCCGGAATGCCGAAGGTCAGCAAGCCGCCGATTTCGGGATGCCTGTCATAGACCGTTACGCTCACCCCGCTGCGCACCAGCACATCCGCGCATGCCAGTCCGGCAGGCCCCGCGCCGATAATCGCGACGCGTTTTCCCACCGAAGAAACGTCAGACATATCCGGTCGCCAGCCCAGCGCCAGCGCCTGGTCAGAGATGTAGCGCTCGAGGTTGCCAATGGTCACCGACCCTGATGCATCGCGCACGGTGCAGGCACCTTCACATAACCTGTCCTGCGGGCAGACCCGGCCAGTAATTTCAGGTAAACAGTTGGTCTGATGAGAAAGTTCAACCGCGCCGAGGATGTCACCGGCGTTAATCCGTTCAATCCACTGCGGAATGTGGTTGTGCAGCGGGCAGGTCCATTCACATATGCTGTGCTCCCCGCATTTCAGGCAGCGCGATGCCTCGCGTCTGGCCTGTTCGGTCCGAAACGGCAGGTATATTTCATTGAAATGGCCAACCCGCTCTTCGGCAGCCAGTTTGTCGGGCTCGCCGCGTGGCGGTGTGTTGTGCATCTGCTGCAGTTTGGTGGGTGCCGTCTCCTCGCTGACTGCCTCACTGTGCCAGGGCTGCGCCTCCAGCCTAGCGGTGCGCTGACGGCGCGATTTTGCCAGGTTATCCAGCACGTCTGGCGTCGCCAGCGTCAGCACATCTGCCGGGCAATTTTCGATACAGGCCGGGCCCTGCGGGCGGGTCAGGCAGAGATCGCATTTATACGCCGAGGCTTTTGCACTGCCGTTGTCGAGCGGCGTAACGATAATCTCCATCGTGCCGAAGGGACAGGCAACCACGCAGGCTTTACAACCGATGCATTTTTGTTGATTCACCTGTACGCTGTCATCGCGTTTGCTGATGGCGCCGTTCGGGCAACTGAGTGCACACGGGGCATTTTCACAGTGGTGACAGGTGACGGGGCTGTTCTGCGCGCCAGAGTTAAGGACCGTAATACGGGGATGGAAATGGCGCTTGCTCGGGACATGTTGCTCATCATTATGCGCCATTACGCAGGCAACTTCGCAGGCGTGGCACCCAATACATTGCTGGCTGTTAGCCATAATAAAACGATTCATAACGACACCTGTTTTTGGTTCAATAACCTTATTCTTTGTATGAATATGGTATTTACTCATCACAGCGTCGTCAGGCAATGTTCAATTGCCCGGAATGCCAAACTATTTCCAGTGAACCTGTGGCAGATCAATTTTATTCAGGAAGCCGTTCTGTGACCGTTAAACGCCCTGTTTCCGCAAGCCTGGCCTGGGCTTTCTTTTCGATGATTGTGTTATCCGTTCTGACCAGCACCGTCGCGCTGCTGACGCTTGCCAGCAGCCAGCGTGACGCCGAAGCCATCAATATTGCGGGTTCACTGCGTATGCAGAGTTACCGGCTGGGCTATGAGATGCAGCGCAATAGCCCTTCCCTGACACAGCATCGCCAACACTGGCAACACACCCTGAGCGCACCTGCACTACAAAAGCTGAACCGCTGGTACGTGCCGGACGATGTCAAACAGCGCTACCAGCAGCTGCATCTGGCCTGGCAGGAGATGGATACGCACATCGCCCGCGGCGATCTCGCGTGGTATCAAACCCATATCGAAGATTTTGTTGGCCGTATTGATGCCTTTGTGCTCGCCCTTCAGCACTATACCGAACATAAAATTCAGACAGTGACCCTGCTCTCGCTGGCTGGCGCGCTGGGGATCCTGCTGCTGACGGTGTTTACCCTGCGACGCATCCGTCGTCAGGTGGTCTTGCCACTCAACAATCTGGTCGCCGCAAGCGAACGCGTTGAACGGGGACAATTTGATACCCCGGCACCGGATACCGCTTTGCCGAATGAACTCGGTCAGCTGTCCCGGGCCTTTAACCATATGTCGGCGGAGTTACACACCCTCTATCGCTCGCTTGAAGATTCAGTTGCGGAAAAGACCCGGCACCTGAACGAGGCGCACCAGCAGCTCGAAATGCTGTTCAAATGTTCGCAGGCGCTCAACACCGGACAGATAGACAGCCACTGTTTCCGGCATATATTGCAAATCGTCCATGAATACACCCGGATGAATTATCTGGAGTTACGGACCAGCGACGACTGGCGTCTGTGTGAAGGGAGTGAGGCAGCCGACATGCCGCTGCAAAACCTGCCGGTGCTGATGCAGGACACGCTCTACGGCGAGCTGCGCTGGCAGAGCGAGACGGACAGCGTCCCGCTTCCGCTGATGAGAAGCGTGGCGACAATGCTCGGGCGCGGGCTTTACTTCAACCAGGCACAAAAGCATTACCAGCAGTTGCTGTTGATGGAAGAGCGGGCGACGATTGCCCGCGAACTGCATGATTCCCTCGCGCAGGTGTTGTCGTATCTGCGGATCCAGCTTGCGCTGCTTAAGCGTGCCGTACCGCAAGAGAATGCCCCCGCGCAGACCATCATCACCGACTTCTCCCGCGAGCTTAACAATGCCTGGCATCAGCTTCGCGAGCTGCTCACCACCTTCCGCCTGACGCTCAACCACGCTAACCTGCCGGCAGCCCTTCAGGAGTCACTCGACGGTCTGCAGAGCCAGACGCAGGCAAAGCTGCATCTTGACTGTCGCCTCTCCTCGCTGGCCCTTGACGCACAAAAGCAGGTGCATCTGCTGCAGATCGTGCGTGAAGCGGTGTTGAACGCAATCAAGCACGCGCAGGCCAGCGAGATCACCGTAAGCTGTATCACCGCCGTGGACGGCACGCACAGCGTGAGCATTCGCGACAATGGCATCGGGATTGGCGAAGCCAGCGAGCCGCCGGGACATTACGGGCTGAATATTATGCGTGAACGCGCGGAACGGCTCGGCGGTATCCTGCACTTTTCGCAGCCACAAAATGGGGGAACACAGGTGAGCGTGACATTCCCTTCGTCGCTGGCGTTAACAGGTAAATAACCGTAAAGGGGGCAGCGCAGAGAAACGCGCATGATAATTTACATTATCTCCTTTATTTCTCCACGTTTGGTCTTCGTCTTGCCGCTAAAGTGGTGCGGGCAATAAACAATAATGACGTGCAGCAAAACGAGGTCAATTTTTCATGGCGAATTTTTTCATCGATCGCCCCATTTTTGCCTGGGTACTTGCCATTCTGTTGTGTCTGACAGGTGTCCTGGCCATTACTTCACTTCCCGTTGAGCAATACCCCGATCTGGCACCTCCTAACGTGCGTGTCACAGCAAACTACCCCGGCGCCTCGGCACAGACGCTGGAAAATACCGTGACGCAGGTTATCGAGCAGAACATGACGGGTCTGGATAACCTGATGTACATGTCCTCACAAAGCAGTGCCACGGGCCAGGCGACGGTGACCCTGAGCTTTACGGCCGGGACTGACCCGGATGAAGCGGTGCAACAGGTACAAAACCAGCTGCAGTCAGCCATGCGAAAACTGCCGCAGGCAGTGCAAAATCAGGGCGTTACCGTACGTAAAACGGGGGATACCAATATTTTGACCATCGCGTTTGTCTCCACCGATGGTTCCATGGATAAGCAGGATATTGCGGACTACGTTGCCAGTAACATTCAGGACCCGCTCAGCCGTATTAACGGCGTAGGGGATATCGACGCCTACGGGTCACAATATTCAATGCGCATCTGGCTCGATCCTGACAAGCTGAACAGCTTCCAGATGACGGCGACTGACGTGACGGACGCCATCAAATCGCAGAACGCCCAGATTGCCGTAGGGCAGCTGGGAGGAACGCCTTCCGTCGAAAAACAAGCCCTGAATGCCACCATTAACTCGCAATCGCTGCTTCAGACTCCGGAGCAGTTCCGCAACATCACCCTGCGCGTGAATCAGGACGGTTCAGAAGTGCGGCTGGGCGATGTCGCCACGGTGGAAATGGGCGCGGAAAAGTACGACTACCTGAGCCGCTTTAACGGTAATCCCGCCTCCGGCCTGGGGATTAAACTGGCCTCCGGCGCAAATGAAATGGCGACGGCGAAACTGGTGTTAGACCGCCTGGACGAGCTGTCGAACTATTTCCCTCACGGCCTTGAATACAAAGTCGCCTACGAAACCACCTCCTTCGTTAAAGCGTCGATTGAGGATGTGGTGAAGACCCTGCTGGAAGCCATCGCGCTGGTCTTCCTGGTCATGTACCTGTTCCTGCAAAACTTCCGGGCGACGCTGATCCCGACCATAGCCGTCCCCGTGGTCCTGCTGGGCACCTTCGCGGTGCTTTACGCGTTTGGCTACAGCATCAACACGCTGACGATGTTTGCAATGGTGCTGGCAATTGGCCTTCTGGTGGATGACGCCATCGTGGTGGTTGAAAACGTCGAGCGCATCATGAGCGAGGAAGGCCTTTCCCCGCGCCAGGCCACGCGTAAATCGATGGGGCAAATACAGGGCGCGTTAGTCGGCATCGCCATGGTGCTTTCGGCGGTCTTTATCCCGATGGCCTTCTTTGGCGGCACAACCGGCGCCATTTACCGCCAGTTCTCGATAACCATCGTCTCGGCAATGGTGCTTTCGGTACTGGTGGCGCTGATCCTGACCCCTGCGCTCTGCTCTACCCTTCTTAAGCCTTTGCACAAAGGCGAGCAGCATGGTCAGAAAGGGTTCTTCGGCTGGTTTAACCGCATGTTTAACCGCAATGCCGCGCGTTATGAATCCGCCGTCGGTAAAGTGCTGCACCGCAGCTTGCGCTGGATGCTGATTTACGTAGTGCTGCTGGGTGGAATGGTCTGGCTGTTCCTGCATCTGCCTACCTCGTTCCTGCCGATGGAGGACCGGGGAATGTTCACCACCTCCGTGCAACTTCCGAGCGGCGCGACGCAGCAGCAGACGCTAAAAGTGGTCGAAAAAGTCGAACAGTACTTCTTCACCCAGGAGAAAGATAATGTGGTGTCGGTCTTCTCCACCGTGGGCTCTGGCCCGGGCGGTAACGGGCAGAACGTTGCCCGTATGTTTGTACGCCTGAAGGACTGGGACGAGCGCGACACAAAAACGGGGACCGCGTCGGCCATCATTGAACGCGCAACCCACGCGTTTACGAAGATCAACGAAGCGCGCGTCTTTGCCAGCAGCCCACCGGCCATTAGCGGGCTGGGCAGTTCTGCCGGGTTTGACATGGAACTGCAGGATCACGCCGGTGCAGGCCACACGGCGCTGATGGCGGCGCGCGATAAGCTGTTAGCGCTGGCGGGCAAAGACGCTGACCTGACCCGCGTTCGTCATAACGGCCTGGATGACAGCCCGCAGCTGCAGGTGGATATTGATCAGCGTAAGGCGCAGGCTCTGGGTGTTTCCATCGACGACATTAACGACACCCTGCAGACGGCCTGGGGCTCAAGCTATGTGAATGACTTTATGGATCGTGGGCGTGTGAAAAAAGTGTATGTCCAGTCCGCCGCGCCGTTCCGTATGTTGCCGAATGATATTAACCGCTGGTTTGTTCGTAATAACGCAGGCGGGATGGTGCCGTTCTCGGCGTTCGCCTCGTCGCACTGGGAGAGTGGTTCGCCGCGTCTGGAACGCTATAACGGCTATTCGGCGGTAGAAATCGTCGGTGAAGCCGCGCCGGGCGTCAGTACCGGTACCGCCATGGACACCATGGAGAAACTGGTGCAACAGCTGCCTGCCGGGTTTGGGCTGGAGTGGACGGCGATGTCTTATCAGGAGCGGCTCTCCGGGGCACAGGCGCCTGCGCTCTACGCGCTTTCCCTGCTGGTGGTCTTCCTCTGTCTTGCCGCGCTGTATGAAAGCTGGTCCGTTCCGTTCTCGGTCATGCTGGTGGTGCCGCTTGGCGTCATCGGTGCGCTGCTGGCGACCTGGATGCGCGGTCTGGAGAATGATGTGTACTTCCAGGTAGGGCTGCTCACCGTGATCGGCCTGTCGGCGAAAAACGCGATCCTGATTGTTGAGTTTGCCAACGAGATGAATGCCAAAGGCCACGAGCTGATGGCGGCCACACTGCACGCCTGCCGTCAGCGCTTGCGTCCGATCCTGATGACGTCGCTGGCATTTGTTTTTGGGGTATTACCGATGGCAACCAGCACCGGTGCGGGCTCCAGCAGCCAGCATGCGGTAGGTACAGGGGTGATGGGAGGCATGATTTCGGCAACCGTCCTGGCCATTTATTTTGTGCCGCTGTTCTTTGTGCTGGTGCGTCGCCGCTTCCCGCTGAAGGAACGTCCTGAATAACAGTACGTAATAAAAAAGGCGGCTCTCAGGGCCGCCTTTTAGGGTGTGTGATTAATTCACACTATGGTTATTTTACTTATTTAAGTGCTCTTGCAATTCTTACTGAATGTCATTTACGAAGCATGCCTTCGATAAAATCTTTCCAGTTCCCCAGTTCACGTTCAATCATAACTACCTCTCTTATTATTATGCGCATTCTACGAAAACGTATCATCATTGTGAAGACCGTCTAACCTATCGCTGTGATTGTACCCCGCTACTGTCAGGGATTTATGATAAATATGAACGCAGGGCCTTAAATTTTGTGTGACGCTCAGCAATATTTTGAAATAACCATACAGGCAGGTGAGATTTAAATTACCGCCTGAGTTCATTAGCATTTTCGGTCTTATGGACATCTATGCTTAAATGATGAAAGAATATTCAGCGTACAGTTGTGAGTTGAATTAAGAAGAAGTGTAAATCAAGACAATTCCTGAATGTGTTATATTCCACTTAAGGATATATCTTCGAAATTACTGAACATTTAATCATCATAAGAACAAAAGGATTCACCATGGTTGTGATGTACGGCATTAAAAATTGCGACACCATCAAAAAAGCACGCCGCTGGCTGGAAGCGAACAACGTGGAGTACCGTTTCCATGACTATCGCGTTGACGGGCTTGATGCAGAATTTCTGCATACCGCTATCACGGAACTGGGTTGGGAGGCGCTGCTGAATACCCGTGGTACCACCTGGCGTAAACTGGATGAAGCCGTCCGGGCTGGCATCACCGACGCCGACAGTGCCGCCAAACTGATGCTCGAAATGCCGGCAATCATCAAACGCCCATTGCTCTGCGCGCCCGGGCAGCCTATGCTGCTGGGTTTCAGTGAAACCCTTTATTCCGACTTTTTTCGTTGAGGTGTAGTTTATGTCATGCCCGGTCATTGAGCTGACTCAGCAGCTTATTCGCCGTCCCTCCCTTAGCCCGGACGACGCAGGTTGTCAGGCATTAATGATTGAGCGCCTGCGTGCCATCGGTTTCACCGTTGAACGCATGGACGTTGGCGACACACAGAACTTCTGGGCGTGGCGCGGTCAGGGCGAAACGCTGGCCTTTGCCGGACATACCGACGTCGTTCCCGCAGGTGATGCGGATCGCTGGATCAACCCGCCGTTTGAACCGACCATCCGCGATGGCATGTTGTTCGGGCGCGGTGCGGCAGACATGAAAGGCTCGCTGGCGGCGATGGTCGTGGCGGCAGAGCGCTTCGTTGCCCAACATCCGAACCACAGAAACCGCCTCGCGTTTCTGATCACCTCTGACGAAGAAGCCAGCGCCCATAACGGCACCGTGAAGGTCGTTGAGGCGCTGATGGCCCGCAATGAGCGTCTCGACTACTGCCTGGTCGGCGAGCCGTCCAGTACGGAAGTGGTGGGAGACGTCGTCAAAAATGGTCGCCGTGGTTCGCTGACCTGCAATTTGACCCTTCATGGCGTTCAGGGGCACGTTGCCTATCCACACCTGGCCGATAACCCGGTCCATCGCGCGGCACCGATGCTGAACGAACTGGTGACCATCGAGTGGGATAAAGGCAATGAGTTCTTCCCGCCGACCAGCATGCAGATTGCAAACCTGAAGGCCGGTACCGGCAGCAACAACGTGATCCCGGGTGATTTCTTTGTCCAGTTTAACTTCCGCTTCAGCACTGAACTGACCGATGAGATGATCAAAGCGCGCGTTATCGCGCTGCTGGAAAAATATAATCTGCGTTACACCGTGGACTGGTGGCTTTCCGGCCAGCCGTTCCTGACCCAGCGCGGCAAACTGGTGGATGCGGTAGTGAACGCCATCGAGCACTATAATGAAATTAAGCCACAACTGCTGACGACAGGTGGCACCTCAGACGGACGCTTTATTGCCCGGATGGGGGCCCAGGTTGTCGAACTGGGGCCGGTGAACGCAACCATTCATAAAATCAATGAATGTGTGAATGCTGCTGATTTGCAGCTGCTGGCCCGTATGTATCAACGAATTATGGAGCAACTCGTCGCCTGACGAACGCTCTGAGAGGAATAGCGAATGGACTGGCTTTCAAAGTACTGGTGGATTCTGGTGTTAGTGTTTCTGGTCGGCGTGTTACTTAACGTCATTAAAGATCTTAAGCGCGTTGATCACAAAAAGTTTCTCGCCAACAAACCGGATCTTCCACCGCATCGTGATTTTAACGATAAGTGGGACGATGATGACGACTGGCCGAAGAAAGACCAGAAGAAGTGATTCTCTGTCCCCTCTCCTGCGGGAGAGGGGGCTACATCACATAAATTCGACGATATCATCGTCATTTGGCTTGCCACCGCTTAGCGCTTCATCAAAGTAGTGCTTCGGTACGGTATAACGCAGATGATCGAGCGCAAACTGCATGCTGCGGTCATCAATCGCGTGCCCCAGATCGTCTACAATATCCAGCGTCACATCCCCGCCTTCGCGGATCAGTGCTTCCTGCGCGGCAACCGCATGCGAAAGTTCAATCACGCGGTCTTCACCACCGTGGATCAGATGGATCGTGGTCTGCGTCGTCGCGCGTTGCGGTAACGTCGCAAAGCGACCGTTAAAAGCAATCACACGCGACACCAGGCCTGGCTGCGCTTTTACGCTCTCCAGGGACATGATAGACCCCTGCGAAAAGCCAATCAGCGCGGTCGCATCGGCACCAACGCCGCTCTGTTGCTGCCAGTAACGCACGGTGTCGATAAAGACAGGCATGACGGCGTCAATACGTGCCTGGCGGTTCTCTTCCGTTACGCCCTGAACGGAGAACCACTGCCGTCCGTTCGGACCACACGGCTCCACCCCGCCAATACTGACAATCAGCGCTTGCGGAAATATCGGGGCAAACCAGCTGCCAATCTGGCCCATATTGACGGCGTTATCGCCAACACCATGAAACAGAAGCAGTAACTGTTTAGCCGGTTTATCAGGGCTTTGAACAACAAAATGATCGTGTTTCATGGCGGTCTCCTTATTTGATGGCCTGGATTCTACGCCTCTCAGGAGGAATGACCATGCCACTTTACTGAAGAAGTCATTGAAAAAATTGCCATTGCAAAATGTCGTCTTTCAGCTGCTGACAGCGTGCAGGTTCAAGGCTTTCAAGCGCTTGCGCCGTTTCACTGCGAAGCCTGGCCAGTAACGCTTTTCGCCCCGAAAGAAGCAGTTCAGCGCTGAGCCGGGCGTCATCACTTCTCGCCTCCACTTTCCCGCGCAGGGCGGGCAGCGGCATGTCCACGCTTAGCAGCAACCGCGTTAACGCCGCGACGGAGGTAGAAAATGCGCGATGGGCAAAGGCAAACCCCGCCAGCTCCAGCCAGTCGTCACTATTAAGGGTAGCCTCCCAGCCATCGTCCACCGGGATCTTTTCACCGTTCAGGGCCGATAACACGCGCGCATCGCGGCGCAGTCGCTGATGTGCCTGCTCACACAGCTGTCGCCCCGCGTCGCTGAGCGGCAGCAAGGCCATTGCGGTATAACAGCCGCTGCTGGCTTCGCGATGGCTGCCCATGCGCACCAGCACAAAGCCGCATCGCTGCCAGAAACGCCACAGTTCATCGGTATAGCCAAAGCTCACCGACAGGTAATCCTCGCCGCTTGCGCTGCGGATCAGCGCCTGTCCGATGCCTTCCCTTTGACGACGAGGATGTACCGCTATTCGGGTCACCCGTCGGCCTTTGAGCGTTGCCGCCAGCGGGGAGCCGCCATGCGCGGCAAGGGACTGCGCCACCAGGTTCCCGCGAGGGCGGCGGAACCCCGCCCAGACGGCACGGCTGAGCTGCGCCGTTAATCCCCCCTCTTCCACCAGCCAGAGCGCCCCGGCAATGACAGAGTCCGTTTGGGCGACGGCGAAGTGCTGGCCGGGCGCGTCCATCATGCGGCGTAAATCAAGCGGTGAGGTGCGGTAATGTGCCGCACAAAGCAGCTCATACACACTCGCCGCCAGCGCCGGGTTGCTCGCCCAGGCTTCCGGAGCCAGAGAGGTCAACTGTATGGCGCCTGTTGGGCTGCGATCGATAAGCGTATCGTCAAACAGCAGTGCGCTGGCAACGACCCGCTCAAGAGGACATCCTGCAGCCCAGCGTACCGGGGTTGATAAGGTATACCGCTGCAACCCGCTGAACCGGCTACAGAACTTAAGCAGAAAGCCTCTTCCAGTTCCTTCGTAACCCTGCACCGTTGTGGTCAGCAGTACGCGCGGGAAACGGTCGACCAGTTTTTCAAGCAGCGGTCCGGGGATGGCGGCGGCTTCGTCGACAATCAGCCAGTCGGCCTGCTCTTCAGAGGCCAGCAGCGCGTCCGGGCCCATAAAGTGAAAACGTTCGCCGGCAAAACGGGCGATAACCTCCGTCGCCCCCTTTGATGGCGCGGTGACAATGGCACTGCCCTGCGTGCGGCTCAACAGCATTCCCGCCAGCGCAGACTTCCCGCGTCCGCGCGGGGCCGTAACGGCCACAACGCCGCGTTTCATGGCCAGGAGTGCTGCCAGGATCTCAGCCTGCTCGCGCTGCGGCGCACCGCTGGCAGGCTGCCAGTCAGGGGCGTCGGATCGTGCAGGGAGCGATAAAGGCTGGTGCTGAAGCCAGACGATCGCCTCAGGATCCTCGTCAATCGTCCGGCAAAAGTGGTGAATAAAATTTGGTGTGGCGATGGGTTCGGCGCTGTCACTCCAGCGCAGGGAATCGCTGTCAGGTTGTTCCGCCCACACGTCAGGGGGCGGTACCAGCAGCACCAGAAGGCTACCGGCACGCAGCGTCCCGCTCAGGGCCGCAAAGGCTGAGACGTCAAACCCGGCGCGGGCATCAAAAATTGCGTGCCGGAACTCGCGTCCCAGCAGCCCGCTGATGGCTCTGGACGCGTTATCCGCCAGCCACAGCCAGTCTCCGGGCAAGGCATCACGCAGGGCTGATGCCTGCGTGAATGTCCACTGCTCATCGCCGCTGAGCACCACCAGCCGACGATGACCTTTGCGCTCAAGCTCGCGAATCAGATGTTCAAACGCCACCATTACATGGCTTTGCCAAAGGTATTACACTGCGCCGGGTCACCGCTGTCGAAACCGCGTTTGAACCAGCTGTATCGTTGTTGTGACGTGCCGTGAGTAAAGCTGTCCGGCACGACGCGGCCCTGGCTCTGCTGCTGAAGACGATCGTCACCGATAGCCTGCGCGGCATTGAGCGCCTCTTCCAGGTCGCCGGATTCCAGTACGCCCTGCTGCTGCATGTTGTGCCCCCAGACGCCCGCGAAGCAGTCCGCCTGCAGTTCCATGCGTACGGAAAGACGGTTTACCTCAGCCTGAGAGGCGTTTTGCTGAAGCTGGCGTACTTTGGGTTCTATCCCCAGCAGTTTTTGCACATGGTGCCCAACTTCATGCGCAATAACGTAGCCCTGGGCAAAATCGCCGTCAGCGCCAAGCTTGCGTTTCATGTCATCATAGAAAGAGAGATCGATATAGACGGTGCTGTCTGCCGGACAGTAGAACGGCCCCATAACCGATTGTCCGGTGCCGCATCCGGTACGGGTGGCACCACGGTACATCACCAGCTTGGGTTGCTGATAGGTACGCCCCATTTTCTCGAACAGCTGACCCCAGGTTTCTTCTGTGGTGGCGAGAATAACGGAGGTAAATTTGGCCGCTTCATCCTCGTTAGGGCTGATTGAGCGCTCAGAATGCTGCTGTTGCTGCAGAGGCTGGCCGGTCATTAAACCGGTCAGATCGACACCGTAGTACCCCGCGACCAGCACCACAATCAGCAGAATAATACCGCCCTTTCCGCTGGGTAACCGGAAGCCAGGCCCACCCATTGAAGGACCGCCGCCGCTATCGCTGCGCCTGTCTTCTACATTGTCACTTTCACGACGCCCTTGCCAGCGCATAACCACCTCGAACTATTCCATTAATAATAGCTATGATCGTAGGCGGTTAACGGCAAGATTACCATAGGAAACAAGGGTAAGACGCCAAAGGATATACATATCCTTTGGCGATGAGGGAGTTAGTCGAGCTTAACGCCTAAACGGTGAGCAACCGCTTCGTACGCTTCAATCAGGCCACCCAGGCTCTGACGGAAACGGTCTTTGTCCATTTTATCCAGCGTTTCTTTATCCCACAGACGGCTGCCGTCCGGAGAGAACTCATCACCCAGAACCACTTCGCCTTTGAACAGGCCGAACTCCAGTTTGAAGTCGACGAGGATCAGACCCGCGTCATCAAACAGTTTTTTCAGCACGTCGTTGGCTTTGTAGGTCAGCTCTTTCATGCGCGCCAGGTTCTCTTTATTCACCCAGCCGAAGGTTTCGCAATAAGAGTCATTGACCATCGGATCGTGCATGGCATCGTTTTTCAGGAACAGGTCAAAAAGCGGTGGATTCAGCTCAATACCTTCTTCAATACCAAGACGCTTCACCAGGGAGCCTGCTGCGCGGTTACGAATGACGCACTCAACCGGAACCATATCCAGTTTTTTCACCAGACATTCCGTATCGGACAACAGCGCTTCCATTTGGGTCGGGATACCCGCTTCGGCCAGTTTGGTCATAATGAAGTGGTTGAACTTGTTGTTCACCATGCCTTTACGATCGAACTGCTCAATGCGTGCGCCATCCCCTGCTGACGTATCATTGCGGAACTCGAGCACCAACAGATCCGGGTTTTCCGTGCTGTATACGGTCTTCGCTTTGCCACGATACAACTCAGCTTGCTTCTGCATCTTCATTACTCCTGGTGTGATGATTGGTGTTCAAAACTGGGGATATTATGCCACGCACACGTTTGCGTAGCACGAAAATAAAAAGGGCTGGATTAACCAGCCCTCGTATTTATTTGCTGAATGCAGCCTGGAAGACGGCCACCAGCGCATCGTTCTGCGACTGGGTCAGCGTGTGGCCTTTCGGATCGATAAACTGCAGACTGCTGCGGTTATCGAGGTCACCTACCTGAATCTTGTAGTCGCCGGAAGCCAACTGTGGATCGGTGGCGCCCAGTTCCTGCCATGCACTGTCAGACAGCGGCTTATAGGTTGCCGTCATGCTACCGGTTGAACGGGTGCTGTCGGTCACTTTCATGCCCACTTTTTCCAGCGTCGCTGGCAGGCGCTGCCAGGTCTGGTTAAACGGTGCACGCACAACCAGCATTGGCAGACCGGTGTCATCCGCACCGCTCTGAACGTCAAACGTCGCGCCGTTGCGGCTCTGCGCTGCGTTAGCGGCGTCGCTGGCGTTCTTATCCAGACCCGCGGCAATCACGTTCAGCATTTCAGTGCTATAACGCTGCATTGATGCGGCATCCGCAACCGGTTTACCCGCCTGCTCCAGGTTCAACAGCTTAACGGTAACCGCCTGCTGATACCCCTGAGGTTTAACGGAGACTTGATAACGCCCACGGTACTGCTGATCTTCGTCCAGACGGTTCCACTCGATCCAGTCGGTGGTTAAGGTCTGGCTGGCATCATCACGTTTATCGATGGTGTAGTTCTTCGCCTGAATGACGCTCACAACCTGCGGCCACAGGGTGGTACCGCGGGCGCTTTCAACCAGCAGCGACGCCGTATCACCGGTGAACTGGGTACGCGCCCCGCTCACCAGCGCCAGAGGCTGTGCTGGCGGACGAATATCGAGCGCTTTACCGACCAGGCCGCTGCCGTTGGTCACGGGAATATTGTAATCGCCGTTCTGAATCGGCAGGATCATACCAGCCGGTGCGTGAAGTTCAGCAAGCGGGGTCGCATCCAGATAGGATTCATCACCGCTCACCTGGCGCTTGTAGCGCGAGTCTGAACTACAGGCAGCGAGCAGCATAACAAGCGAAACACTCGCAACCTTCGCCAGGCGCGACTTCTGTACTGAATAAGCCATCAAATCTCCCTAAACTCTACAGCAAACCGGCATGCTTCAGCGCTGCTGTGACAATTTCACGACCGTGGTCGGTAATCGGTGTCATTGGCAGACGCAGCGTATCGGTTGCTACAAGTCCCAACTCCTTACACGCCCATTTCACGGGGATCGGATTGGGTTCGACAAATAATTTATTATGCAACGGCATCAGACGCTGATTAATCACGCGAGCTTCATCAAAGTGACCGGCAGCCGCCAGTTTGCACATTTCAGCCATATCGCGGGCCGCAACGTTCGCCGTTACGGAGATCACGCCATGGCCACCGAGCTGCATAAAGTCCAGTGCGGTCGCATCATCGCCGCTCAACAGGATAAAGTCGTCTGAAACCAGCTCTTTGATCTGATGAACGCGGCTTAAGTTCCCTGTCGCCTCTTTAATCCCGATAATATTTTTTACTTTCGAGAGACGACCAACGGTTTCCGGCAGCATATCGCAGCCAGTACGGGACGGCACATTATACAGAATTTGTGGCAAGTCAGTATGTTCTGCGATGGCTTTGAAATGCTGGAACAGACCTTCCTGAGTAGGACGGTTGTAATAAGGGGTCACCGTCAGACAGCCCACGATGCCGCTGTCGTTAAAACGTTTGGTCAAACTGATAGCTTCTGCCGTGGCGTTAGCGCCTGTCCCTGCGATGACCGGGATACGCCCGTCAGCCAGTTCCAGGGTCAGCATCACCACATCGCCGTGCTCTTCGTGGCTTAGCGTTGCAGATTCACCGGTAGTCCCTACCGAAACGATCGCCGAGGTTCCATTGGCGACATGGTAATCAATCAGCTTCTTCATGCTTGACCGGCAGACATTACCTTTTTCATCCATCGGTGTAACAAGCGCGACAATACTTCCCGTGAACATGAGCCATCCTCTGTGCGAACAAGAGCCTCAATGGTACGTTTGGAACTGTAATAAAAGCAAGCGACGTGAGGCCCTCAGGCGGTTGTATGCATGTTTTTTTTATGCTTTCCTTAGGAAGACTTAACCATGCAAAGGAAGAACAGGTTTGACAACCTCATCACAACATTACCTGGTTATCACTGCGCTGGGTGCTGACAGGCCGGGTATCGTGAACACCATCACCCGCCATGTGAGCAGCTGCGGCTGTAATATCGAGGACAGTCGTCTGGCTATGCTGGGCGAAGAGTTCACGTTTATTATGCTGCTGTCCGGGACATGGAATGCCATTACCCTTATCGAATCGACCCTGCCGCTCAAAGGTGCGGAGCTGGATTTGCTGATCGTGATGAAACGCACTACTGCTCGCCCACGTCCGGCCCTGCCCGCGACCGTCTGGGTGCAGGTTGAAGTCCCCGATTCCCCCCATCTGATTGAGCGCTTCACCGCGTTATTTGACAGCCATCAGATGAATATTGCCGAACTCGTTTCCCGAACGCAGCCGGGTGACGGCAGCGCCATTCCCACCCTTTTTATTCAGATTACCGCGCACAGCCCTGCCTCGCAGGATGCGTCAAATATCGAGCAAGCGTTCAAAGCCCTCTGTACAGAATTAAACGCGCAAGGCAGTATAAGCGTCGTCAATTATTCGCAGCATGAACAGGATGGAGTTGAGTAATGAACCCACTGAAAGCCGGTGACATCGCACCGAAATTTAGCTTACCTGACCAGGATGGTGAGCAAGTAAATTTGACCGACTTCCAGGGACAGCGTGTTCTGGTCTATTTTTACCCGAAAGCCATGACCCCGGGCTGCACCGTACAGGCCTGCGGCTTACGCGACAACATGGACGAGTTGAAAAAAGTCGGCGTGGAAGTGCTGGGTATCAGCACCGATAAGCCAGAAAAGCTGTCACGATTTGCTGAAAAGGAGCTGCTTAACTTTACGCTGCTTTCTGACGAAGACCACCAGGTATGCGAGCAGTTTGGCGTCTGGGGCGAGAAGACCTTCATGGGCAAAACCTACGACGGCATTCACCGTATCAGCTTCCTGATTGACGCTGACGGTAAAGTTGAACATGTGTTTGATGACTTCAAAACCAGCAACCACCACGACGTGGTGCTGAACTGGCTCAAACAAAGCGCCTGATCGTTGGGCCGCGGCTTCGCCTGACCCGACCTACGCGGTAAATGCAATACGGTAACGCAGGTTACCGTTTTTGATATTTGCCCCTCTCCCCACGGGAGAGGGTATCAGGCCGCACAACTATCTACTTATCCTCAACCGCAGGCACATCCGGCCACGCGTGAACCACTGCTTTGATCAGCGTTGCCAGCGGAATGGCAAAGAACACACCCCAGAATCCCCACAGCCCGCCGAAAATCACCACGGATAAGATAATCACCAGCGGATGCAGGTTCACCGCTTCTGAGAACAGCACCGGCACCAGCAGGTTGCCATCCAGTCCCTGAATGATCAGGTACACCGCGAAGCAGCTCCAGAACTCGGTCCCCAGACCAAACTGGAACAGCGCAACGCCGACAACCGGAATGGTCACCACAAAGGCACCGATGTAGGGAATGAGCACCGACAGCCCCACCAGCACCGCCAGCAGCAGCGAGTAGTTAAGCCCGAAAATTAAAAAACCAATCCAGGTAGCCACACCCACCACAATCATCTCCAGCACTTTGCCGCGAATGTAGTTGGTGATCTGCTGGTTCATCTCTTCCCACACCTGCCCGGCCAGCCCGCGATTACGCGGCAGAATGCGCCGCACCGCGTTCAGCATCTGCTCTTTATCTTTGACGAGGAAGAAAACCATTAACGGAACGAGGACAAGGTAGACGGCCAGCGTGAGCAACCCTACCAGCGACGCCAGGGAATATTTCACCACGGAATCGCCCATTGTCATGATGCGGGCGCGCATGTTTTCGGCCATCGCATCAATGATCCCGGCATCCATCAGGGCGGGATATCGGCGCGGCAGCGTGGCGGCAAAATCAGAAAGCTTATTCAGCATGCCGGGCATATCGCGGATAAGGTAAATCCCCTGTTGCCAGGCCACAGGCATAACGACAAACGACATTAACAGCAGAATGCCGACAAACAGCACCAGGACGATACTGGTCGCCCAGCGACGGGAACAGCCTATATTTTCCAGACGCGCCGTTGGCCACTCCAGCAGGTACGCCAGCACAATCGCGACCAGCAGGGGGGCGAGAAGACCGCTGAAGAAGAACAGAATGCCGAACCCGGCGACGAGAATAACCAACAAAGCAATGGCTTCCGGGTCGCTAAACCGACGGCGGTACCACTGCATTAACATTTCGAGCATACAACCCTTCCCTGAATCGGATGGCGGGAGTGAGAACGTGAATTGTATCTAACTGTCACAAAAAAGACTTTCGCTTTTTGTCTCCCTGCCACGATCCGCAAAACCCTGATGAATGGGATTTTCTTCATGCCTCAACACGGCTACACTCGCAGGGCAGTGGAGATGAACGATATGCCGGTTCATCGGTCAAATTAGCACATCCCAAATACAGGACAGTGGTTATGTTCAGGCAGTTGAGAAAAACACTGGTTGCGACACTGATTGCCGCACTGACGGTCGGTCAGGTGTTGCCAGCTTTCGCTGACTCGTCCGATTCATTGCCGGACATGGGCACTACAGCAGGAAGCACGCTCTCCATTGGGCAGGAAATGCAGATGGGGGATTATTACGTTCGTCAGCTGCGTGGCAGCGCGCCGCTGATTAACGACCCGTTGCTGGTTCAGTACATTAACGGGCTGGGCATGCGCCTGGTCGCGCACGCGAACTCGGTAAAAACCCCCTTCCACTTCTATTTAATCAATAATGACGAAATCAACGCCTTCGCCTTCTTTGGCGGCAACGTGGTGCTGCATTCGGCGTTATTCCGTTACTCTGATAACGAAAGTCAGCTGGCCTCGGTCATGGCGCACGAAATCTCTCACGTCACCCAGCGCCACCTTGCCCGTGCAATGGAAGACCAGAAGCGTAACGCTCCGCTGACCTGGGTTGGCGCATTGGGTTCCATTCTGCTGGCAATGGCCAGCCCGCAGGCCGGGATGGCGGCGTTAACCGGTACGCTGGCGGGAACACGTCAGGGGATGATCAGTTTCACCCAGCAAAATGAACAGGAAGCGGATCGTATTGGCATTCAGGTGCTGCAACGTTCGGGCTTTGACCCGCAGGCCATGCCGAGCTTCCTCGAAAAGCTGCTCGACCAGGCGCGCTACTCCTCCCGTCCGCCGGAAATTTTGCTGACGCACCCCTTACCGGAAAGCCGTCTGTCGGATGCGCGTAACCGTGCCAACCAGATGCGCCCGGTCGTGGTTCAGTCGTCGCAGGATTTCTACATGGCAAAAGTGCGAACGCTTGGAATGTACAATTCCGGGCGTAACCAGCTGACCAGTGACCTGCTGGATGCGCTGGCGAAAGGCAACGTGCGTGAGAAAAACGCGGCTCAGTATGGCCAGGCGTTACAGGCGATGGAAGCCAGCAAATATGACGAAGCGCGTAAAACGCTGCAGCCACTTCTCGCCGCCGATCCGAATAACCCGTGGTATCTCGATCTCGCCACGGATATCGATCTGGGGCAGAAAAAAGCCACCGATGCGATTAATCGCCTGAAAGGGGCAAAAGAGGTGCGGACTAACCCGGTGCTGCAGCTTAACCTGGCGAATGCTTACTTACAGGGTGGTCAGCCTGCTGAAGCGGCGAACATTCTGAACCGCTACACCTTTAACAATAAAGACGATCAGAACGGCTGGGATCTGCTTGCCCAGGCAGAAGCGCAGCTGGGCAATCGCGATCAAGAGCTTGCGGCACGCGCCGAAGGCTTTGCCCTGGTGGGACGTCTTGATCAGGCGATTTCCCTCCTGAGCAGTGCCAGTTCCCAGGTTAAGCTCGGCAGTCTGCAACAGGCCCGTTACGATGCACGTATCGATCAGCTTCGCGGTCTGCAGCAGCGCTTTAAGCCGTACGAGAAGATGTAATAAAGGAGAATTCAGGTCATGACAGACGCGGTAAAAATCTACCACAACCCACGCTGTTCGAAGAGCCGCGACACCCTTAGCCTGTTGAAGTCGAACGGCATTGACCCGGAAGTGGTGCTGTATCTGGAGACACCGCCAGATGCACAGACGCTTCGTCAGCTGCTGCACATGCTGGGAATGGGCAGTGCCAGAGAGCTAATGCGCCATAAAGAGGATCTGTATACGTCGCTCAATCTGAATGACAGTCGTCTAACCGAGGCTGAGCTGATTCAGGCGATGGTTGAAAATCCGAAACTGATTGAGCGCCCCATTGTGGTCGCAAACGGTCAGGCGCGTATTGGACGCCCGCCGGAAGAGGTGCTCGAGATTCTCTAATCCTTACGCCGCAGCGCTTCCAGAAAGGCCTGCGGCGTGCTCTCTCCCAGCTTTTTCTGCGCTTTGCCCCGATTGTAAAACTCGCACATCTCGATCAACACCTGCCCTAACGGAACAGCATTCACTCGTGGAATGATGTCGCCGAGCGGTACCGCAACCTGCACGGCCTTGTGCCTGGTCGGCTGTACTTTTACGACAGGTTCACCCGCGGGTAAGTCGGGTTCAAAACCGGAAGTCTCAACAGATTGGATATCAGCCGGACAGGCGTTCAGCAACTCACACATCCAGTTATTCAGCAGCTGTGATGAAATTCCCGCATAGAGCCGGGCATAACACCAGCCGCTCACCGGTTCGCGCCCCCACAGCAGATGCTGCTCCCCGCCATCATCCATATGCAGCGATAAAGGCTGGTGATGCACCAGCAGTTTTGTGGGTAAAACGCCTGCCTTTAGCGCTTTTTTCCCCTGAAGTTCATCGCCTTTGCGTTTCGCAGGAGCGGGACGGAGATATCGGTTCAGTGTCGCCCGCGAAACGGAAATCCCCAGCACCGCGTTAACCAGCAGCAGGAGTTCATCCAGCGGTGCGCCCGTGATATCACGCAGCGCATTAACAAGATCAACCTGCTCTTGTCTCATCGCTTTGTGTATCATTTTTGGGATCGTATGGTTGTCAGAAACCCGATCGCGATTGCGCCATCGCCGCACGGTCGTCACGGAAATACCCAGCTCCGTAGCCAGTTCTCTGTCGCTTTTATTGGATTGTTGCAGATAGCGACGGATCCGCGGCGTGGTGGTGGCATTGGCGTGCAATTTGATTTCCATCGCTGTAACTCCATAACCAATCTCATGAGATTTATAATATCTTAGCGAGTGCTTTGTGACCTGTTTCACCTTTCAGCCACCGCGCTTCACTGATAATCCACAGACATAACATAACAACACCCCTCAATCTTGTACGGAGTTCACAATGAACAATGTTCTGGGATTTCTTGAAGCAAAACTGATGCCGCTGGCGGCCAAAACCGCGCAACAGCGGCATCTGGGCGCCATACGCGGGGCCTATGTTTCCTTCATGCCGTTTATCATCGTCGGCTCGATTCTGCTGGTCATCTCCTCTTTTCCGAACCAAACCTATCAGCAGTTTATGTCTCAGGCATTTGGTGAAAGCTGGAGTGCCATCATTGAAATTCCGTTCAACGCGGTGTTCTCAACCATGTCGCTGTTTATCAGCTTCCTGGTGGCGTTTCGCCTGGCTGAACACTACGGCGAAGATCGCATCTCCTGCGGTATTCTGGCTCTGGTTGCTTTTTTAATCCTGACACCTTTTATCAAAGTGGCCGAAAACGGCGGTATCACGGTCATGCCGGTGGAGTGGATTGGCAGCAAAGGGTTGTTCGTAGCGATGATTGGCTCTCTGCTGTGGACGGAGCTGTTCTGCTGGCTGAAGCGCAAAAAGCTGGTCATCAGAATGCCTGATGGCGTGCCGCCAGCGGTGCAGGAGTCGTTCGCCGCGCTGATCCCGGCCCTGCTGGTAATGATTCTGGTGCTTATTATCCGCATCATTTTCGAAAACACCCACTACAACACCATTCACCAGTTTATTTACGAGGTGGTCGCCACGCCGGTTCGCCACTACGGGACCTCCTATTTCGGCGCGCTGATGACGGTGTTCAGCATCACCATTCTGTGGTCTGTGGGCATTAACTCCGGCTCAATGATCAACGGCATCATTCGCCCGCTGTGGATGGAGAACCAGACCGATAACATCGCCGCCATTCAGGCGGGTACGACGCCGCCGCACATTATCACCGAACAGTTTTTTGACATGATCTGGATGGGTGGCGCAGGGGCAACACTCTCGCTGGTGATTGCGATGCTGATTTTTGCCCGCAGCAAAAACATGCGCGAGGTGGCGCGTCTCGGCGCGGGGGCCTCGGTGTTTAACATCAACGAGCCGATTCTGTTTGGCCTGCCGGTTATCATGAACCCCATCATGCTGATCCCGTTCAATCTGGTGCCGCTGGTCCTGGTTACCGTGCAATATGCTGCGATGAAAATGGGTGCCGTCGCTGTGACCACCGGGGTGTTTATCCCCTGGACGTTACCGCCGGTGATCAGCGGGTTTATCGTCACGGGGCATCTCAGCGGCAGCGTGATGCAGCTTATCAACCTGCTGATTGGCGCCATGCTGTATCTGCCTTTCATGCGTATCGTGGATAAACAATACCGCGCCGCGGAGATTGCCACCGTGACGCAAACCGACCCAACCCTTGCAAAACAGGAGTAAAGCATGTGGGGAATTATCGCAACCTGGCGAATGGCGCTTGAAGGGGTCACGGAGTCTGCGTCCGCGCTGGCTGCGGGGAAACCGGTAGCAGAAGCGGTGGTCGATGCCGTTGCTGCCGTCGAGGACTTCCCGTTGTATAAATCCGTCGGCTACGGCGGGCTGCCAACCGAAAATGGCGAAGTCGAACTGGACGCGGCGTATATGGATGGCGATACGCTTGCGTTTGGGGCCGTGGGAGATCTGGTTGATATTGCGAACCCGGTGCGTGTCGCCCATGCGCTAAGCCGCCAGCGCTATAACAGCCTGCTGGTCGGCCAGGGCGCGCGCGAATGGGCGCTGAGTCAGGGGTTTGCCGACAAAACCATGCTTACCGACCGCGCGATGCAGCATTACCGTAAGCGCTGCCGGGAGACGCTGGACAAAGGCTTAAGCCCGTACGATGGGCATGACACCGTCGGGATTATTGGCCTCGACAAAAGGGGGTCGATGAGCGTGGCGACCTCCACCAGCGGTCTGTTTATGAAAAAGCGCGGCCGTATTGGCGACTCGCCGATTATCGGCTCCGGCTTTTACTGCGACAGTGAAACCGGTGCCGCTACCGCCACCGGCGTGGGGGAAGACCTGATGAAAGGCTGCACCAGCTACGAAATTGTTCGCCGCATGGCACAGGGCATGTCACCGCAGCAGGCGGCGGACTCGGTGGTCTTCGAACTGGAAGACAAACTGATGTCGCGCTTTGGCCGCGCGGGCGATCTCTCGGTGGTGTGCATGAATAATAAAGGCGAATTCGGCGCCGCAACCAACATCAAAACCTTCTCATTTGTGGTGGCAACGGCCCGCCAGCCTCTCACCGTATTTCGCGCCGAGCGCCTGCGGGAAAAAACACACTATCAGCCCGTGGATGAGGAATGGATGCAGGCCTATGCCGCGCGGATCCGCGCGCCAGTTGAGGAGTCATAATGATTACCTTTAAGCTTATCACCGACCTTGCAGACGCAAAGCCCCAGAGTCATCTTATTGCCCGGGCCGCCTGCGCGTTACTGCCGGACACCGCACTCATCGCTGAAATGCGTGAACAAAACGCCGTCGCGGATACCCGCTTTGGCTGTGCTCCGTTTGCCAGAATCACGCTGCTGCCGGATGCCCTCTGGCAGGACAGTCTGACAGAAGGGTTACTCGCCGCCCTCCGTCCACTGCTGGCAGCCCCGGTCAGCGCCGATGTGGTACTGGATGTCACGGATATTGACGAGGTGGTGCTGACGCAGGTTCTGCGTTTTCTCTTTAACCAGGCGTATGACCTTCGCGATCTGCAGCTTAAGAAAACCGATGGCAAAAGCGTTCGCCTTCGCCATGTCACCGCCCTGTGTCATCCGCAACAGCGTGAAAGGCTGGACGCTCTCTTCCAGCAACAGCAGGCCATTGCCCGAGGAATGGTCGCCGCGCGACGTCTGGCGGATATGCCGTCCGATCGCTGTACGCCGCAGTATGTCGTCGACGAAGCGCAAAAGCTGTGCGCCGCCTTCCCCGCCCTGCGGTGTGAAGTGCTTGATGAAAAGCAAATGATTGAACAGGGACTGGGGCTTCTGCATGCCGTCGGTAAAGGCGCGACCTGTCCACCGCGGCTGCTGGTCATTCACTATAACGGCATCGCTGATGGCCCGGTACGCTGTTACGTGGGCAAAGGCATAACGTTTGATACCGGTGGCCTGTGGCTGAAGGAAGGCGCGGGCATGTACACCATGAAATATGACATGTGCGGGGCAGCGAACGTGCTCGGGTTAATGCTGAGCGTGGCAGAACTCGGCCTGCCGGTTCGTATTATGGGCGTACTGGCGCTGGCGGAAAACGGCATAGGACCGGATGCAATGCAGCCGGGCACGGTGGCCAACGCCTGTAACGGTATCACGGTTGAAATCAACAATACCGATGCCGAAGGCCGGCTGGTACTGGCGGATGCTATCGCCTGGGCCAGCCAGCGTCATCCGCAGGCTCGCTATATTATTGATATGGCGACCTTAACCGGTGCCGTCGTGAAAGCGCTGGGGTACGAGCTGAGTGGGTTAATGACGCAGGACGAAGCGCTACGTCAGGCGCTCACCCACGCGGGGAAACGGAGCGGTGATGAGGTGTGGTCCCTGCCGCTGGATGCACGGTTAAAAAAACAGACCGACAGCGCCATCGCCGACCTGTGCAATACCCCACCCAATAATGCGGCGATCAGCGCATCGGCGGCCTGGCTGTTACACCATTTTTGCCCGCCGACCATTCCATGGGCCCATCTGGATATTAGCGGCACGGCGCTGTGGCGTGAGAACGGCAAAAGCGTGGCCTCGGGCAGACCCATTCCACTTCTGGTTGAGCATTTGCTGGAAGACAGGTGAGTTTTAGCCGGTGGCACTGGTTCTCCCTCTGCGCCAGGCAGAGGGAGAAAAGCGCATCACAGCTTCAGAATATCTTTCACAAAAGGAATGGTCAGCTTGCGCTGCGCGGTAATCGAAGCGCGATCGAGCTGATCGAGCGTATCAAAGAGCGTGCGCATTTCCCGGTCCAGGCGCTTGAGCAGGAAGCGCCCCACGTCTTCCGGGAGTTCAAAGCCGCGCAATCTTGCGCGCAGCTGTAACGCCTGAAGTTTGTCTTCATCCGACAGCGGCTGCAGCTTGTAGATTTGCCCCCAGTCCAGACGGGAAGCCAGATCCGGCAGCCCCAGATTCAACTGGCGCGGCGGACGATCGCCGGTGATCAGCAGCCGGGTTTTCCCCGACTCCAGAATGCGGTTATAGAGGTTAAAGATCGCCATTTCCCATGGCTCATCCCCCGCCACACATTCGATATTATCGATGCAGACCAGTGAGAGATGTTCCATTCCCTCCATGACTTCAGGCACAAACCAGGTACGTTTATCCAGCGGCACATAGCCTACCGCATCACCCCGCGCGGAAAGCTCCGCACAGGCGGCATGCAACAGGTGGCTGCGCCCCGCGCCTTCGCGTGACCAGATATAGATGTATCCGCTGTGTTCCTGACGCAGCACGTTTTGCAGTGCAGCCAGTAAAGAGGGGTTATCACCCGGCCAGAAACTCGCAAAAGTTTCGTCGTCAGGGAGATAGAGTGGCAGAGAGAGCTGTGCCGGTCCGTTCAGAAGTACCTCAACCAGATCTTACATAAAATCGGCGGTGAGTTTAGCACGGAACGTGCAAGGAGAGAACCGGGCGGATCGTCCGCCCGGTTTTACGATCAATGTGACGCTTTTTCGCTGTCTTCAGCATCCAGCACCACTTCTTCCGGGCGCAGGACGGAGATCAGTTTGAAGATCAGGCTCAGGCCCACACCCACGATGGTCGCCAGCGCCATGCCTTTCAGTTCAGCCGCACCGATGTGCACCTTCGCGCCGCTCACGCCGATGATCAGGATCACGGAGGTGAGGATCAGGTTTTGCGCTTTGCTGTAGTCCACTTTCGATTCAATCAGCACGCGAATACCGGACGCGCCGATCACACCGTACAGCAGCAGAGAGACGCCTCCCATTACCGGTACCGGAATGATCTGGATAGCCGCCGCCAGTTTGCCCACGCAGGAGAGCAGGATGGCGATGATTGCCGCGCCGCCAATAACCCAGGTGCTGTAGACACGGGTAATCGCCATCACGCCGATGTTCTCACCGTAGGTGGTGTTCGGCGTAGAACCAAAGAAACCGGAGATAATGGTAGAGAGGCCGTTGGCAAACATCGAGCGGTGCAGACCCGGGTCGCGGATCAGGTCACGTTTAACGATGTTTGCCGTCACCACCAGGTGACCTACGTGCTCAGCAATAACCACCAGCGCCGCGGGCAGGATCGTGAAAATGGCAAACCATTCAAAGCGCGGCGTATAGAAGGTTGGCAGTGCGAACCAGTGCGCTTCAGCAATGGGCGTGGTATCAACAACGCCCATCACGAAGGAGAGCGCATACCCCGCCAGCACACCGATCAGGATCGGGATAATTGCCATAAAACCGCGGAACAGCACGGAACCAAATACCGTTACGCCCAGTGTCACCATCGAGATAATGATGGTTTTGGAATCCGGTGACTGCCCGTCAGCAGGCAGCAGGCCGGCCATATTGGCCGCCACGCCCGCCAGCTCCAGACCGATGACGGCGACAATGGCCCCCATTGCGGCAGGCGGGAACATAACGTCCAGCCAGCCGGTACCGGCCTTCTTCACAATGAAAGAGACCAGGCAGAACAGGACGCCACACATAATGAAGCCGCCCAGCGCCACTTCATACCCCAGCGGCAGCAACAGCAGAACCGGTGAAATAAAGGCGAAGCTTGAGCCGAGATAGGCAGGGATTTTGCCTTTACAGATAAAGAGGTAAAGCAGCGTACCCACACCGTTGAACAACAGC
This sequence comes from Enterobacter sp. BNK-18, assembly GCF_047456135.1. Taxonomy (NCBI): domain Bacteria; kingdom Pseudomonadati; phylum Pseudomonadota; class Gammaproteobacteria; order Enterobacterales; family Enterobacteriaceae; genus Enterobacter; species Enterobacter sp. BNK-18. The sequence continues at coordinate 2,552,414 of NZ_CP179899.1, forward strand.
ACGGTAGCCGGGTTAATGTGAAACAGGATTGGCACCAGCACGGTTGCGCCAAACATGGCGAACAGATGCTGCAGACTAAGCGGGATTGTCTGTAAAAGCGGCGGTCTTTCACTCACCCCGATAGCACGGCGCGTCATAGTGTTTTCCTCTGAGTAGTATTGTTGTTGGCGTTTTATTCAAAAAAAAGCCGACTATCAAAGTCGGCTTCATTATCGTTATTCGATTATTTAGTACCAAAAATCTTATCGCCGGCATCGCCAAGCCCCGGGATGATGTACCCGTGCTCATTCAGCCCCTGGTCGATAGACGCGGTATAGAGTTCGATGTCCGGGTGCGCTTTTTCCAGCGCCGCGATACCTTCTGGTGCGGCAACCAGCACCAGCACTTTGATGCTGCTGCAACCGGCTTTTTTCAGCAGGTCGATGGTGGCAATCATTGAACCGCCGGTCGCCAGCATCGGGTCAACCACCAGGGCCATACGTTCGTCGATGTTAGACACCAGCTTCTGGAAGTACGGTACCGGCTCCAGGGTCTCTTCGTCGCGGTAGACCCCGACCACGCTGATGCGCGCGCTTGGCACGTGCTCCAGCACGCCTTCCATCATGCCGAGGCCGGCACGCAGGATGGGCACAACGGTAATTTTCTTACCTTTGATCTGCTCAACCTGAACCGGGCCGTTCCAGCCCTCGATGGTCACTTTTTCCGTTTCCAGGTCAGAGGTCGCTTCATAGGTCAGCAGGCTGCCGACTTCAGAAGCCAGTTCGCGAAAACGCTTCGTGCTGATGTCATGCTCACGCATCAGGCCCAGCTTGTGTTTAACGAGTGGGTGCTTCACTTCCACAATCTTCATTCTCTTTCTCCTCTGAGGGGGCAACCGCAAAAAAATCGCGGGATTATACCGCTTTTTTCGGATTGCACCATACCCAACTTGCTTGACGTACATCAAGCAAAGTGTTTTAGAGGCAAAAAAGCCGGAGGGCAAGCTCCGGCTTTTTGCGTTTTTACTCTGCTAGAATTAAAGAGTGTCGCCGTTGCTGGCTATCACCTGCTTATACCAGTCAAACGACTTCTTCTTACTGCGGTTCAGGGTGCCGTTACCTTCATTGTCTTTGTCGACAAAGATAAAGCCGTAGCGTTTTTTCATTTCACCCGTTCCGGCAGACACAAGGTCGATACAGCCCCACGGGGTATACCCCATCAGATCAACGCCATCTTCGACCACCGCTTTTTTCATTTCGCGGATGTGCGCGGCAAGGTAATCAATACGGTACTGGTCATTTACCGAACCGTCGCTCTCCTGCACGTCGATGGCGCCAAAGCCGTTCTCCACGATGAACAGGGGCAGCTGATAGTGATCCCAGAACCAGTTCAGGGAGTAACGCAGGCCCACCGGATCAATCTGCCAGCCCCAGTCAGATTTCTGCACGTACGGGTTGGAGACCAGGCTCTTACTTTCGTCGTAATCCAGCTCCGGGTTATCCGCCGTCGCTTTGGTGGCGAAAGACATGTAATAGCTAAAGCCAATGTAATCGACACACCCCTGCGTCAGCGCCGCGTTATCTTCTTCTGTGATATCCAGCGTGAAACCGCGACGAGCAAAGTAGTTAAGCAGATGCTGTGGGTACTTGCCGCGCACGTGGACATCGGTGAACCAGTAGCGACGGTGCATGGCATTCATCGCCATCATCATATCGTCCGGGGCACAGGTCAGCGGATAGATTGGACACATGGCAATCATGCAGCCGATCCGCAGCGACGGGTTAATGTCGCGCCCGGCCTTCACCGCCAGGGCACTGGCCACCAGCTCATAGTGTGCCGCCTGGAACATCACCGGTTCGCGGTCTTCGCCCGGCTCGTACTTCAGACCGGAGTTGGTAAACGGTGCAAAGTCTTCGTGGAAGTTAGCCTGGTTATTGATCTCGTTAAAGGTCATCCAGTACTTCACTTTATGCTGGTAACGTCTGAACACAACCTCCGCAAAGCGAACAAAGAAGTCGATCAGCTTACGGTTACGCCAGCCACCGTATTCGGTGACAAGGTGGAACGGCATCTCGAAATGGGAAAGGGTAATAACCGGCTCGATGCCATACTTCAGGCACTCGTCAAACAGGTCGTCATAGAATTTCAGGCCAGCTTCGTTAGGCTCCAGCTCGTCCCCTTTCGGGAAGATACGCGTCCAGGCGATGGAGGTACGGAAGCATTTGAAGCCCATCTCGGCAAAGAGTTTGATGTCCTCTTTATAGCGATGGTAGAAATCGATGGCTTCATGGTTAGGGTAATTTTTCCCTGGCAGCACGCCGTTGGTGATTTCACGCGGCACGCCGTGCGCGCCGGCGGTCATCACATCGGCAACGCTGATCCCCTTACCGCCCTCGTTCCAGCCCCCTTCCAGCTGATGCGCTGCGACCGCACCACCCCACAGAAAATCTGCTTTGAATCCAGACATACACTTTCCCTCATTCTGCGTTATTTTCTGCAAAAACAATTACAGAAACCGGTTTCATTATGATGATGTGCAAAGGGGCTTTATGTTGCAAGGAGAAAACCGAAACCGGTTTCATTTTCGTGAACAGACTCAACTTTGGGCGCATTCGCAGGGCCTGCTGAAAAAAAAATCCTCTCGCCGAGAATAGGCTCGCAAACGTTTGCCTGGACTGTTAGAATTGCGCCGATTTTTCTTACTAGCTATGCAATCGCGTGGGGACTTGAGCCGTGACCAACAAAACTTCTCTCAGCTACAAAGATGCCGGTGTTGATATTGACGCAGGTAATGCGCTGGTTGACCGAATCAAAGGTGTGGTGAAAAAAACCCGCCGCCCGGAAGTGATGGGTGGTCTGGGTGGATTCGGCGCACTGTGCGCGCTGCCGCAAAAATATCGTGAACCTGTTCTGGTCTCGGGTACTGATGGTGTAGGGACGAAACTGCGCCTGGCGATGGATTTAAAACGTCACGACACGATCGGTATCGATCTGGTCGCGATGTGTGTTAACGACCTGGTGGTTCAGGGCGCAGAGCCGCTGTTCTTCCTGGATTACTACGCGACCGGAAAACTGGACGTGGATACCGCAGCAAGCGTCATTAACGGCATTGCCGAAGGGTGTCTGCAGTCTGGCTGTGCGTTGGTCGGTGGTGAAACCGCCGAAATGCCCGGTATGTATCACGGCGAAGATTATGACGTCGCAGGCTTCTGCGTTGGCGTAGTAGAAAAATCAGAAATTATCGACGGCAGTAAAGTGGCTGATGGTGATGTGCTGATCGCGTTGGCCTCCAGCGGCCCGCACTCGAACGGCTACTCTCTGGTGCGTAAAATCCTCGACGTGAGCGGCAGCGATCCACTGACCACCGAGCTTGATGGCAAGCCACTGGCTGACCATTTGCTGGCGCCGACCCGCATCTACGTGAAAAACGTGCTGGAGCTGATCGAGAAGGTTGACGTTCACGCCATTGCCCACCTGACCGGTGGCGGCTTCTGGGAAAACATTCCGCGCGTACTGCCGGACAACACCCAGGCGGTGATTGACGAATCGTCCTGGCAGTGGCCGTCCGTCTTTAACTGGCTGCAGACTGCGGGCAACGTGAGCTCACACGAGATGTACCGCACCTTTAACTGTGGCGTGGGCATGGTTATCGCGCTGCCAGCAAGCGAAGCGGATAAGGCGATTAAACTGCTGACCGACAAAGGTGAAAACGCGTGGAAAATCGGTATTATCAAAGCATCCGATTCCGAACAGCGTGTGGTCATTGAATGAAAAACATTGTGGTGCTCATTTCCGGTAACGGAAGCAATTTGCAGGCGATAATTGACGCCTGCAAACAGAAGAAAATCAACGGCACCATTCGGGCAGTATTCAGCAATAAGGCCGACGCGTTCGGCCTTGAACGTGCCCGGGAAGAGAACATTCCCGCGCACGCGCTGGAAGCCAGCCAGTTCTCCGGACGTGAAGCGTTTGACCGGGAACTGGTTCAGGAGATTGATGCCTATGCGCCTGACGTTGTCGTGCTGGCGGGGTATATGCGTATCCTGAGCCCGGCATTTGTCGGGCACTACGCTGGTCGTCTGCTGAATATCCACCCTTCCCTCCTGCCGAAGTATCCCGGCCTGCACACCCATCGTCAGGTTCTGGAAAACGGCGATGAGGAGCACGGTACCTCCGTGCATTTCGTTACCGACGAGCTGGACGGCGGGCCGGTGATCCTGCAGGCAAAGGTGCCGGTCTTTGAAGGTGACAGCGAAGACGACGTTACCGAACGCGTGCAGACGCAGGAACACGCCATTTATCCTCTGGTGGTAAGCTGGTTTGTTGACGGGCGTCTTCAGATGCGCGACGGTGCCGCCTGGCTGGACGGCGTCAGGCTCCCTGCACAGGGTTATGCCGCTGACGAGTAGTTTGTTTGATGTGCCCGGCGGCGCGACGCCTGCACGGGCCTGTGGTCTTCACTGTCGGGTGAGCACCGCGCTTCCCGACATGCCCTTCCCCCAACCCTCTAAAATCCCCCAGAAAAAAAATAACTGTCATACTTTTCTGGCACTGTTGGACATATCGTGGAAATGCTCGCCATAATAAGGACGAGACGGATTTACCACGTCCTGTGATTGAACTGGAGTGTGAGCTGTAATGGGTCAGGAAAAGTTATATATCGAGAAAGAGCTAAGCTGGTTAGCATTCAACGAACGTGTACTCCAGGAAGCGGCAGACAAAAGTAACCCGCTTATTGAGCGTATGCGTTTTCTGGGGATTTATTCCAACAACCTGGATGAGTTCTACAAGGTTCGCTTTGCCGAACTGAAACGGCGAATCATCATCAGCGAAGAACAGGGCTTAAACTCTCACTCGCGCCATCTGCTGGGCAAAATTCAGTCGCGCGTATTGAAAGCCGATCAGGAGTTTGACGGCCTGTATAACGAACTGCTGCTGGAAATGGCACGCAATCAAATCTTCCTGATTAACGAACGTCAGCTTTCTGTTAACCAACAAACCTGGCTGCGTCACTATTTCAAACATTACCTGCGCCAGCACATTACCCCTATTCTGATCAACCGCGAAACCGATCTGGTGCAGTTCCTGAAAGATGACTACACCTACCTCGCGGTGGAAATTATTCGTGGCGACACGATTCGTTACGCATTGCTTGAGATCCCGTCCGATAAGGTGCCGCGGTTTGTGAACCTCCCGCCGGAAACCCCGCGCAGACGCAAACCAATGATCCTGCTCGATAACATCCTGCGTTACTGCCTGGACGACATCTTTAAGGGCTTCTTCGATTACGACGCGTTAAACGCCTACTCCATGAAGATGACCCGTGACGCCGAATACGATCTGGTGCACGAGATGGAAGCCAGCCTGATGGAGCTGATGTCATCCAGCCTGAAACAGCGCCTGACGGCGGAGCCGGTGCGCTTTGTTTATCAGCGCGATATGCCAGATGCCATGGTGGAAATGCTGCGCGACAAGCTGACCATTTCTCGCTATGACTCCATCGTGCCGGGCGGTCGTTACCATAACTTTAAAGACTTTATTGGCTTCCCGAACGTCGGCAAGGCCAATCTGGTGAACAAACCGCTGCCGCGTCTGCGCCATCTCTGGTTCGATAAATTCCGCAACGGTTTCGACGCCATTCGCGAGCGCGATGTCCTGCTCTACTATCCGTACCATACGTTTGAACACGTGCTGGAACTGCTGCGTCAGGCTTCGTTCGACCCGAACGTACTGGCGATCAAAATCAACATCTACCGTGTGGCAAAAGATTCCCGCATCATTGATGCGATGATCCATGCGGCGCATAACGGCAAAAAAGTGACCGTGGTGGTTGAGCTGCAGGCACGCTTCGACGAAGAGGCAAACATTCACTGGGCGCGCCGTCTGACGGAAGCCGGTGTCCACGTTATCTTCTCAGCACCTGGGCTGAAAATTCACGCCAAGCTGTTCCTTATCTCCCGTAAAGAGGGGGAGGACGTGGTGCGTTATGCCCACATCGGTACCGGGAACTTTAACGAAAAAACCGCGCGAATTTATACCGACTACTCGCTGCTGACTGCCGATGCACGCATCACTAACGAGGTTCGCCGGGTGTTCAACTTTATTGAGAACCCGTACCGCCCGGTCAGCTTCGATTATCTGCTGGTCTCGCCGCAGAACTCACGCCGCTTGCTGTACGACATGATCGATAAAGAGATTGCCAATGCCCAGAAAGGGCTGTCGTCGGGCATTACGCTGAAACTCAACAACCTGGTCGACAAAGGGCTGGTGGATCGTCTGTATGCGGCGTCCAGCTCCGGCGTTCCGGTCAATCTGCTGATACGCGGTATGTGCTCACTGATCCCTGAACTCGAAGGCATTAGCGACAATATTCGCGTGATCAGCATTGTTGACCGCTACCTGGAACACGATCGGGTCTATATTTTCGATAATGCGGGTGATAAACAGGTCTATCTCTCCTCTGCAGACTGGATGACGCGCAATATTGACTACCGAATTGAAGTCGCGACACCGCTCCTGGATCCGCGGCTGAAGCAGCAGATCCTCGATATCATCGAGATTCTGTTCAGCGATACGGTGAAAGCACGCTATATCGACAAAGAACTCAGTAACCGCTATGTACCGCGCGGCAATCGCCGTAAAGTGCGGTCGCAACTGGCGATTTACGACTATATCAAATCACTCGAGCAACCCGATTAACCTATGCCGATAAATGATAAGACCCCACGCCCGCAGGAATTCGCCGCGGTCGATCTTGGTTCTAACAGTTTCCACATGGTCATCGCCCGTGAGGTGGATGGGGCGTTGCAGATCATCGGTCGTCTGAAGCAGCGTGTACACCTGGCGGATGGTCTTGATGAGCGCAGCATGCTCAGCGAAGAGGCAATGGAGCGAGGCTTAAACTGCCTGTCGCTGTTTGCTGAACGCCTGCAGGGCTTCTCGCCCTCCAGCGTATGCATTGTGGGCACCCACACGTTGCGCCAGGCGCTGAATGCGCCAGAATTCCTCAAGCGGGCCGAAAAAGTGATCCCCTACCCCATTGAGATCATCTCCGGTAACGAGGAAGCCCGTCTGATTTTCATGGGTGTTGAACACACTCAGCCGGAAAAAGGACGCAAGCTGGTCATCGACATCGGCGGCGGCTCTACGGAACTGGTGATCGGCGAAGATTTTGAGCCGCGTCTGGTCGAAAGCCGTCGTATGGGCTGCGTCAGCTTTGCGCAGATGTATTTCCCGGGTGGCGCAATCAGCCGCGAAAACTTCCAGCGCGCGCGCATGGCCGCTATCCAGAAACTGGAGAACCTGGCCTGGCAGTACCGTATTCAGGGCTGGAACGTAGCGCTGGGCGCATCGGGCACCATCAAAGCGGCACATGAAGTGCTGCTGGCGATGGGTGAAAAAGATGGGTTTATCACCCCAGAGCGCCTGACCTTGCTGACCGAAGAGGTGCTGAAACATAAAAGCTTTGACGCCTTAAGCCTGCCGGGTCTTTCCGACGAGCGCAAAGCGGTATTCGTACCGGGGCTGGCTATTCTGTGCGGCGTATTTGATGCGCTGGCAATTAAAGAGCTGCGTCTTTCCGACGGCGCGCTGCGTGAAGGTGTGCTGTATGAAATGGAAGGCCGTTTCCGCCATCAGGATATTCGTAGCCGCACCGCACAAAGCCTGGCAAACCAGTACAATATCGACCGAGAACAGGCGAAGCGCGTGCTGGAAACAACCGTTCAGATATACGACCAGTGGCAGGAGCAGAACCCTAAGCTGGCGCATCCGCAGCTTGCCGCCCTGCTGAAATGGGCAGCGATGCTGCACGAAGTGGGACTGAATATTAACCACAGCGGAATGCACCGCCACTCAGCCTATATCCTGCAAAACAGCGATCTGCCTGGCTTCAACCAGGAGCAGCAAACCATGATGGCGACCCTGGTGCGCTACCATCGTAAAGCCATCAAGCTTGACGATCTGCCGCGTTTCACGCTGTTTAAGAAGAAGCAATTCCTGCCGCTTATCCAGCTGCTGCGTCTCGGCGTCCTGCTCAATAACCAGCGTCAGGCCACGACCACCCCGCCCACGCTGAAGCTCAAAACGGATGACAACCACTGGACCCTGAGCTTCCCGCCAGACTGGTTTAGCCAGAATGCGCTGGTGCTGCTGGATCTGGAAAAAGAACAGCAGTACTGGGAAGCGGTCACCGGCTGGCTACTCAAAATCGAAGAAGAGAACTCAGACGTCGCGGCGTAACCCCTCAGGCCTCGACCGGCGACGCCTCTGCTTCCAGCAGTGACTCAAGCGCCACCGGTCTGCCAATCAGATAACCCTGTACATAATCGATACCTAGCGCGTGAACCGCGCTACGTATCTCTTCTGTTTCGACATACTCCGCGACCACCAGCATTTTCTTCATTCGCGCCAGATGGCAAATCGAGGCCACTATCTGATAGTCCAGACTGTTGTTGACGATATTGCGGATAAAGCTTCCGTCTATCTTAAGGATATCGGCGTCCACGCTTTTCAGCCGCGCGTAGCTCGCATAGCCGGTACCGAAATCATCAATCGCAATGCGTACCCCCATTTTTTGCAACTTCCTGAGGGTATGTAACGCCTGCTCACCACTGCCGAAGGTGCTGCACTCGGTCACTTCAAATATCAGCTGCCAGGGTTCGACGGCGTATTTCGCCAGCAGACGACTCACCTCAGCCGGGAACTGCGCACGGCACACGGTGGAAGGGCCCAGATTAATGGCAAAACGCTGGCCGGGCAGATGTACCCGATGCTCTGCCAGGAAGCGTAGCGTGTTCTCCAGTACCCACAAATCAACCCGCGACGACAGGCCAAACTCCTGGGCGACGGGCAGGAATTGCAAGGGAGAGAGCAACGCCCCGTTTGCATCCGACATCCGCAGCAACACCTCGTGGTAGCAATCGCCCCGCACGCCGCAAACCGGCTGGACCAGCAGAGTAAACGCGTTACTGTCGAGCGCACTTTGCAGACGGCTCATCATCGCAACCTTGTCCTTCAGGCTACGCTGGAGATGGACAGCACCGCGCTGCTGCAGATTTTCCGGATGGTTGGTCGAAATCGACAGATCGGCAATTACCCCCAGTTCACCGAGGACCAGATAGAGATGGGTCACCGGTGAGCGCACATAGCAGTAGCTCACGCCCACCTGAGGCTGCAGCGGCATCCCATCCCAGACAAAGCGGAACTGTTTAATATGCTCGTCCAGCGCCTCAATGCGTTGCTGGTGCGATTCCGCGTTAAGGCGAACCGCCAGGTCACAGCCGGTGAGGTGATAGACCCGCTCACTGGGCTGCAAGGTGCCATTGACCCACTGCGCCAGCTGCTGTTTATACAGGATCCGCAACAACACTCCGTAATTTCGGCCCAGCACCTCCAGCTCCGGAATGCGCAGCAGACAGAGCGCCGACCACGGGTTTTTAGCAAGATCGCGCGACAAGGCCCGCAGGTTCGGCATATGGACAACCGGGTCGAGTAGCGCCAGCCTGCGGGAACGTTTATTCGCGGCGCGCTGGCAGGTGGCCAGCATCGACATGTAAATCACCACAAACGAAAAGACCAGATAGCTGGAAGAGGTAATTGCCAGCTGAATGTCATACCCGGACTGTTGAGGGATATAGCGGTAAAAATAGTGAATAGACACCAGCAGCACCGGGGTCCAGATAAGCGACATCAGCTTATAGCCAAACCGCATCGCTCCCCAGAGCATCACCGGCATCAGCAACGACAGGGTGTAGTTGGTGGTGAAAATCGAGCTGTTTTCGTTCATCGGGAGCAGCAGCAGGGTAAGCAGCCCGCCAAGCGCAATGGCCCACAGCAGAAATTCAATGACCGTCACCTTTTTGTCTATCTGCATTCGCACCTGCGAGACAAGACTTCTGATATACCGCGGATGGCGAATCAGACGGATCAGTAAATAGCTTAACGGCACGCCCGTCAGCCCGCTGACCAGCAGCGTCTGATAGTTAATCAGCGTGCGAATATTAAGCGGGGTCAACCCCTCCAGGCTCTGACGGCTCTCATACACACCCAGATAGAGGGCAAACTGAAACAGCAGCAGAAACAGCGTCGCGGGGCAAAAGGCCTGCCAGAAGATACGCTGCGCCATCAGTCTGACATCCCCGTAAGCCGTCATGCTGCGTCTGGGCGCAAACACCCGATACCCTCCCCAGCTGAGCACAACAGGGACAATAAAATGAAAAATGCCGGCGATGGTTTCGAACAACCCAACCGACGGGTAGTAGCGGATGAACAGTGACAATACGATGCCGGGAAGCGCTTCCAGACCAAAAAACATCATCACCGAAAGCAGAAAGGAGAGAGGTAAATAATAGAGTGCCACCAGACCATCGCCCAATCGGGTAAAGGTATTGGCAACGCTTAATACAGGCAGTAAACCCACCGGTAAAATAAGCGGTAAAGCCCACCAGCGGTCTTTATTGTTTTTCAGGAAAGAAATAATGTTCATAGATGCCCGTTTAAACCCCTTTCGCTCCAGAGGGAAATGAAGACAGGCATCCAACCTGACGTACCTGCCGCCCGACAACGTGCGGGGCGAACAGTATGGAGGTGGGATTTTAAATACCAGGCCAGGGAAACCGTTGACTTAAATCAAACTAATTTACTCAAACGATCCTTTCTTACATTTTTTTTGAAATAGTTTTCTTCATATTATCAATATGGTAAATGCAATTATTAATTTCAATAACATTAATTAATGTAACTATTGACGGTTATTTACACATTTGCGAATTGACCCTCTCTTCCCGCTGTGCCTTAATATCCCTGTCGCCCAAAAGGGCATGCCCAGGAAAAACACAGTGAGTCAGGCCACGCGTATGCGAAAACGACATCAGTTCAACACCCGGATGACCCGCATCATACTGCTTATCAGCTTCCTGTTCTTCTTCGGCCGCTTCGTATACTCCTCTATTGGCGCCTGGTATCACCATCAGGACAAGGCCCAGTCACAGCAATCCAGCCTGACCGTTGATTCAGCCGATCGCTAGCGCGTCGAAGGATTTTGTAATATCCGAATTATCCCTGCTATTCCTTTGCTCAGGATTTTATCCTGGCGCATCACCACAGCCAGCTGTCGCTGCAGCACGGGCGTGAGCGACATCACGCATAGCCCTTCGCGGTCAGCCGCCAGGTCTACGGCCATACGCGGCACGATACTGTAGCCAAGCCCCGCACGTACCATCCGCTTGATCGCCTCGATGCTGCCCAGTTGCATCACCGGCGTGAGGATTCGCCCCTCGGCCGCAAACCAGCCGTCGATCAGCGCCCGGGTGCCGCTGCCTGATTCAAAAGCAATGAATGGCTGCGCGTGCAACGCAGCGGGCGTCAACGACTGAAAACCATCCTGCTGGTCCAGCGACGCGATAAAAACAAACTCTTCGTCCATCACCGGCGTAACGTCGAGCGCTCTTCCGCTCACCGGTAACGTCACCAGCCCCATATCAAGTCGGTTTTCTTCAATTGCCCGGACGATGTCGAGCGTATTGCCGGTCGTCACGCCCACTCTGAGAAGCGGATAGTCACGCCCGAGCTGCTGCAACAGCGGCGGCAGAAGATGAATGCAGGCCGTTGCGCCCGTGCCAAGCGTAATGGTGCCACTCACGTCGTGGCTGAACTCACTCACGGACCGAATGGCTTCATCCACCGCCTGCTGAATACGCTCCCCGTGCACCAGCAACGCCTGCCCGGCAGCCGTGGGTTTGATACCCCGCCCGGTACGCTCTACCAGCCGGGTTTGCAGAAACTGCTCCAGCTGGCGGATTTGCAGGCTGACGGCCGGCTGGGAAATGCCCAGCAGGTCCGCCGCCGCGGAAAAACTGCCGCGCTGGATAACCAGACGGAACGTCGCGAGATAGCCCAGGTTGAGCGTTGTCATTCAAAGTTTCTCTTATACGGCGCATAAGGTGGCTGACCTGCCAGCACAATAGCGCGCTCGCTATGCTCAGGACAACTGCATAACGGAATGAAAAACAATGAAAACACCTGCCCTTCCCCGTCACCTCGCCCTCCGGGCAGGTTGTCATCAGCTTATCAACTGGGGGATCTCGTTTTATATGCCCGGGACCTTTGCCCAGGCGATTGTGGCCGACCGGGGGTGGTCATCACCGCAGCTCTACCTCGGCCTGACGCTGGCGATGCTGGTAATGGCGATGGTCTCCCCTTTTGTCGCCCGACTGCTGGCGTACGCTGGCGGGCAGAACGTGGTGATGAGCGGAACGTTACTGATTGCCGCAAGCTGCGCGGGCATGGCATATACGCAGACGCTGTTCGGCTGGTACGGTGCCTGGCTGGTTGCCGGTATCGGGATGCGGCTGTCGCTGTATGATGCGCTGTTCGCCGCGCTGGTGAACCTGTACGGCCAGCAGGCACGCAGAACGATCTCGCGCATCACGCTCGCTGGCGGTCTGGCATCAGCGGTTTTTTGGCCGCTGGGTGATGGGCTGCTGAAAGTGATGAGCTGGCAACACGCATTGCAGATCTACGCCCTCTTTGGCCTGCTGAGCGCGGTGCTGATTCGCACGCTTCCCCACCAGCGGCTGGCGGCCCCCCCGCACGTTACCGCGCCGCCCGTGCGCGAGGAACGGCGTAACGGCTGGCGGTATGCCACGTTTATTGCCCTCATGACCTTTGTCTCTAACGGCACGTCCACCCATCTGCCAGAGTTTATTGCCAGTTTTGGCCTGCCGGTCGCCATCGGCATGCTGTGGGGAGTTGGCCAGACGGGCGCACGCGCCACGGAGGTGCTGGCGGGTGCACGCTTAACCCCGCTCAACCTGACGCTCCTGACCGCCCTCGCCATGCCGCTCTGCTTTGTTATCGGGTTAAGCAGCTCGCTGTTTGTCGGGTGTGCCGCTGGTTTTGTGCTGGGCTACGGCGCCATCAACGGGCTGATGACGATAGTAAAAGCCACCCTGCCGCTGACGCTTTTCAGCGCCGAAAGCTATGCCCGCCGCACCGGCATGCTGCTCATTCCCGCACAGCTTATGGCCGCGGCATCGCCGTTTGCCTATGCGTGGCTAAACAAAACGCTGGGGATCGCCGGCGCAATGTGGGTTTCCACCGCGCTGACGCTGGTGATTGCCGGGCTGGCGATAGCGATTGTGCGCAGTGCCGACCCCGCGCGGAATGATGAAATGTATCCCACTGTATCCGGAGCGCCACGCTGACAAGCCGGTACAAAACGCCGTTCCCCGCAAACATCCCGGATACATAAAAATGGTTTTCTGTCTCTGTCATTGTTTGAAACCGAATTTGAAACCGATTGAGGAGAGACTCAGATGATCCGTCGTTATTTACTGCTCCCTGCACTTGTTCTGGCGTCAGCAACCTGCTCCTGGGCCGCACCGCTGGATAACCTCAGAGCTGCCGACGTCAACGGCCCTGCCGCTGTTGCCCCGCTGGAACGTCCACAGCCGGCCGCTAAGCTGATTGTCGATCCACCGCTTGCCGGCCCGCTGAGCAAGGGGGCGGTCTTTATTCAATACCGGGCTGAAAACCTGCGCATCGAGCCGGTATTCGGGCCCGATGCGCTGAAGGTCACACCACGTATCGGCCATATCCATGTCGTGGTGGATGACGCCCCCTGGCACTGGGCCGATACCAGCGGAGAGCCAATCATTCTGGTTGGGTTACCCGCCGGGAAGCATAAAGTGACCATAATTCTGGCCGACCCCACGCATAAACCCATCGACCATAAAACCATTGAATTCACCGTACCGCCTCACGCAACGGTCCATCATTTTTAAGGAGCCAGGCAATGAAAGCACGCTTTGTACTGACGGCGGGTCTGCTGGCGCTTTCAGCCAGCGCCTTTGCTGAGAGCAAAACCAGCGTGGTGCTGGTCCATGGCGCGTTTGCCGATGGCAGCAGCTGGAACAAGGTCATTACCCGGCTGCAAAAACAGCATACCGAGGTGATTGCCGTCCAGCTGCCGCTCACGTCGCTTAAAGATGACGTTGCCGCCACCCGGCGCGCCATTGCACGGGCGCAGGGCGATGTGGTGCTGGTAGGTCATTCCTGGGGCGGAACGGTGATCAGCGAAGCGGGCAACGATGCACGGGTAAAATCCCTGGTGTACGTAGCGGCCTTTGCGCCTGATTCCGGCCAGTCGACGGCGGACCTGGCGGGAAGTTACCCACCGCCAGCGGGGAGTGCGGATATCGCAAAAACGGCAGACGGGTATTTGTATCTCCCGCCAGAAGCCGTGATGAAAGACTTCGCACCGGATGCAGGCGCCGTTGAACAGCAGACCATTGCAGCCACTCAGGGGCCGATCAAGGCCGACGCGTTTGCGGAAAAAGTGAGCCATGCGGCCTGGCATGAAAAGCCAAGCTGGTTTGTGGTCAGCAAAAATGACCGGATGATTAACCCGGAGCTTGAACGTGCGATGGCGAAAACGATCCACGCGAAAACCACGGAAGTGGCAGCAAGCCACGTGTCGATGGTGAGTCAGCCGGATGATATTGCCCGCACGATTGAGCAGGCAATAACAAACCATTAAGAATGACACAACAGCCCGCGTATCGCGGGCTTGCAGAGCGTCGGGTTACGTCACTTTCTGCACCTCAGTATCTTGCGCCTTCAGCGCCGTTCCATCCTGCGCTGCTGGCGCCATCAGGGGAACCGGCTTGCCGGTACGCCTGTCGATCAACAGCGAGTGGCGCTCCCCGCGCTCAAACAGATGCTGCTCTCCCCACTGGCGAAGCGCAACGACGATGGGAAACAGGCTTTCGCCTTTGTCCGTCAGGACATATTCCTGATACGACGTACCGTCTGACGCCCCCTGCATCGCGAGAATGCCCGCGTCGACCAGCTTGCGCAGTCGGTCAGCCAGAATGTTACGCGCAACCCCGAGATCCCGCTGAAAATCCCCGAAACGGCGCATGCCGTCAAAAGCATTACGCACAATCAGAAGCGACCAGCGATCGCCAATCAGATCGACGCTGCGGGCAACGGGACAAAATTCCTGTTCAATCGGTTTACGAGACGGCACAGCGTTACCCCGGCAGGTCAGTCAATAATAACTGGTTGCATTTTAAAACTGCATAACCTAGCCTTCAACTGGTTTCTTTTTAAAACCACATTACCCAGGGCGAGGATTTGAACATGTCACACGCGTCACCACTACCGTCAGATCGAAAAACCGGGCACGTCCGCTCAGGCGACATGCCGCGTAGCCTGGTGTGGCTGTTCGCCCTCGCCAGCGGCTTAAGCGTGGCCAACGTCTATTACGCACAGCCGTTGCTTGACGCGTTGTCCAGAGACTTTGGCATCAGCCAGGGTGCCATTGGCGGCGTGGTCACCGCCACGCAGATTGGCTGTGCTCTGGCTCTGCTGTTCGTGGTTCCTCTGGGCGATAAAATGGATCGCCGGCGCCTGATGGCGCTACAGCTTGTCGTACTGGTCGCCGCTCTGGTCGCGGTCGGCATGGCGCAGACGTCAACGATGCTGCTGGTGGGTATGCTCGCCACCGGCATGGCAGGAACGGCCATGACGCAAGGGCTTATCGCCTATGCCGCCAACGCCGCGTCGCCGCATGAGCAAGGCCGCGTTATTGGTGCGGCACAAGGCGGGGTATTTACGGGCCTGTTAGTGGCCCGCGTCGTCTCCGGAGGCATCAGTGATATCGCGGGCTGGCGTGGCGTGTATCTCTCTGCCGCCGGGCTGATGGTCATTATTGCGTTTCCGCTGTGGTGGAGGCTGCCCCGCTTGCCTGCGGTGCCTGAAACGATGAGTTACCCGCGCCTGATTCACTCAATGCTGACCCTGCTGCGGGAAGAAAAAGTCCTGCAGGTGCGCGGCGTACTGGCTTTACTGATGTTCGCTGCGTTCAATATTTTCTGGAGCGCCCTGGTGCTGCCGTTAAGTGCCCCACCCTATAACTTATCGCATACCGCCATTGGTGCTTTTGGCCTGGCCGGAATGGCAGGCGCGTTAGCGGCAACCCGGGCCGGAGAGTGGGCCGATCGAGGATATGCCCGGCGCACCAGCGCGGCTGCACTGGTCTTGTTACTCCTGGCCTGGTGGCCGATTTCACTGATGGACCGTTCGCTCGGCATTTTGCTCATTGGCATCGTGCTGCTCGATTTGGGCGGGCAGGCGCTGCATGTCACCAACCAGAGCCTGATCTTTCGTGCCCGCCCCGAGGCGCATAGCCGGCTGGTCGGGCTTTATATGCTGTTTTATGCTGTCGGCAGCGGTCTGGGCGCGCTGAGCACCACGATGACGTATGCCATCGCGGGCTGGCAGGGCGTCTGCCTGACTGGCGCAGCGGTGAGCCTGGTGGCGCTGGTGTTCTGGTGGGTAACGCGCAAGACAGGATAAGGGTGATAAAAAAAGCCCGCGGGGTGCGGGCTTCTGCAACGTCAACGTGGATAGTCGCGGTTGATCCACGCGTGATCGTCTTCCCAGGTGAACATCCATTTTCGCACCGGACCGGCCATCACGTTGAGATAGTAGCTGTCATAACCAGCCAGCGTCGCCACCGGATGGTACCCCTTCGGCACCATCACCACGTCGCGGTTATAAACGGCCATACACTCATCCAGCGACCTGTCGTCAGTATAGACCCGCTGCATGCAGAACCCCTGCCCGGGATTGAGGCGGTGATAGTAGGTCTCCTCCAGGTAGGTTTCCTGCGGTGGATTATCCGTATCGTGCTTATGGCTCGGGTATGAACTGGTGCAGCCTTCGTGGGTCCAGACCTCAACCACCAGCAGGCTGTCGGCGGGTTGATCTTCCGGCAGAATGTTGTGCACGTAGCGCTGGTTATGGCCTTTGCCGCGCGCCTGCGCGTCGATATCCTGCGGAGCGATAAGCCGTGTCGGGAAGGTCCCTTTGCCGGGTGCGGCACAGACCGCCAGCTCCAGCGTCGTCAGCGCCTTAATCTGCACCGTCTCCTGCGGCGTGACGTAGACCGCCCAGGGCTTTATGCGCTCAAACGGGCTCATCCGCTCGCCGATGTCAGTAAACTGCGCGGTAGGTGTGCTGACAGAGGCTCGTCCAGCCACCAGCACCAGACAGCGCTCTTCGCTGACGGCGGGCAGCGTCAGCGTCTGCCCTTCCTGCAGTTCATACGCTTCAAAGCCAACGTATCCCCAGCCCGCGCGTTCCGGCGTGACGGACTGGGTACGGCCCTCCGCACTCGGCGGTTGCCAGCGTGATAACAGACGTGACATGTCACCTCCTCAGATAAGCCCGGCGTCGCGCGCCAGACGGCTCAGGTTGTTATACCCCAGACGGGCGTAGATCAGCGGGTGAGCGATAGCAGGATCCTGCTCCGCCTCCACCACCAGCCAGCCGTGATAATCCTGCGCCTTCAGCAGTCGCATGATGGGCGGATAGTCCACGCAGCCGTCACCCGGTACGGTGAAGACCCCACTCAGCACCGCATCAAGGAAGCTGGTTTTGCGGTTTTTGACGTCCGCCAGCACGTCGGCGCGCACGTCTTTACAGTGAACATGGTTAATGCGCGATGCCCAGCGCTGGGCCACCGCCAGCGGATCAGCCCCGGCAAAGGTCAGATGGCCCGTGTCCAGCAGCAGGCCCACCTCTTCACCGGTATGGGTCATCAGATTATCGAC
Organism: Enterobacter sp. BNK-18; assembly: GCF_047456135.1. Classification (NCBI taxonomy): domain Bacteria; kingdom Pseudomonadati; phylum Pseudomonadota; class Gammaproteobacteria; order Enterobacterales; family Enterobacteriaceae; genus Enterobacter; species Enterobacter sp. BNK-18. The sequence goes on from NZ_CP179899.1 coordinate 2,570,014, forward strand.
ATCTTCAGCGGACTCAATGACCGTTCCCATATGGTGATGGTAGGCAATCTGCACCCCCTGCTGCTGCGTGTAGCGGGCAAAAGCGGTCAGCTTCTCGCCGTACTCTTTCCAGCGCGCGTGCGGGAAGCGCGGGCGAAGATGAACCGGCGTCTGTTGCTCGCCGTGAATACAGCCGCTCACTTCGGCGAATACCAGCACCTTTGCCCCCAGTTCGCGCAGCAGCGTCAGGTGGGACTGCACGGCGGCAATCTCCTCCTCCACGCTACGCTCCAGCAGACGCCCTGAATACCAGCCGGAGACCAGCTGCAGATCGTGGCGCTGCAAAATGGGGCCAAGCAGGCGCGCCTCACGCGGGAATTTATTGCCCAGTTCGAAACCGGCAAAACCGGCCTCTTTCCCTTCGCTCAGACAGGTATCCAGCGGCGTCTCCGCGCCGAGTGAAGGCAGATCGTCGTTCGTCCATGTCAGCGGGTTAATACCTAATTGCACACTCATTGTCGTCTCCTGAATTATGCGTGTCCGCGCTCGCGCCACCAGGCGATAAGCTGCAGGTAATTGTCCCGGATGCGTGCCACCAGCTGCGCATCGTCAATATCGTGTTTCAGCCATGCACGGGACGCATCGCCAAACAGCGTGCGTCCTACGGCAAAGCCCTTCACCAGCGCGTGTCCCGAGGCGGCTTTAAAATCAGCACGAAGCTGCTCAGCCGGGGCGTCCAGCCCGAGGATCACCACGCCACGACAGTGTGGATCCCGACGTTCAATAATCTCGCTCAGCGCCGTCCAGCCCTCGGCAGAGAGCGGCGGCAGTTTCCACCAGTCGGGATAAATCCCCAGGTTGTAAAAACGCGAGATGGCGCGCAGGTAAAGCTCATCGCTGCGCGGCATGCTGGCAGGCAGGATCACCTCCAGCAGCAGTTCATGACCGGACTGGCAGCAGGCGTGGTAGACCTCTGCGATTTTCTGCTCCTGCTCCAGACGCAGGCCGTGCGCATCTTCCGGATGGAAAAAGACCAGGCATTTCACCACATGCTCCTGCGGCCAGCTGATGAGCTGCGTGCCTATGTTACCGTGCTCCATCTCCAGCGGCCGGGAGCCCGGCAGCTCAATAGGGCGGCCTATCCACCACCCTTCACCGGTAATCGCGTTCAGGGCATCCTGACCAAAAGTACCGTCACACAGCAGGCCGGCTTTGCCCTCAAGCCCTGCGCTGCTGGCCGCCTCACGGCTGGCCTGCAGAATAAGCTGCTTGAGCGCCGGGATGCGCTTCAGGGATGCCCCGCACTGCAACGCCATATCTTCCAGCTGGCTGCGATGATCGAAGGCCATCACGCACAGCTCCGGCCACTCGCGGCGGCGGGTGGTGACGCGGTGCAGATGGTTCAGGCGCGCGTCAAGATCGGGACGCGGCACCGACGCCGCACGCCTCAGGTAGTCGTCCAGCTCAGCCTTACTCGGCATCGCCGGGGCACAGCCGTGGCGGGAAACCACCAGCGCGCCACACGCGTTGGCATAGCGGCAGGCCTGCTCCCAGCCTTCGTCGTTAAGGTAGCCGCGCAGCAGGCCGGACATAAACGCGTCGCCCGCACCGAGCACGTTCAGCACCTCAACGCGCACGCCGGTCACCGTCAGCCCCTCATCCAGCCGGGGCGGTATAGCGTCGGTGTACACCGAACAGCCAAGCGCGCCACGCTTGCAAACTAGCGTAGCGTTACTCACGGCGCGCACGCGACCCAGCGCCTGCAGGGTATCGGTACTGCCACCTGCAATGTGGAACTCTTCTTCGGTGCCGACAATGACGTCGAAAAGGTGCAGCACCTCCTGCAGTTCACGGGTCACGTTTTCTGCGGCAATAAAGCGCGTCTCCCCGTCCCCTAATGAGGTCAGCCCCCACAGTACCGGCCGGTAGTCGATATCCAGCACCGTACGAACACCGTGACGGCGGGCATAGTTAAGCGCCGTCAGCACCGCGTCACGGGTCTGAGGGTGCGAGAGATGGGTCCCGGTGATGGCAAGGCACCGTGCGGAGGCAATATAGCGTTCATCCACATCGCTGGCCGTGATGGCCATATCCGCGCAGTTATCGCGATAAAAAATCAGTGGAAAGGTGTCCCGGTCTTTAATGCCGAGGAGCACCAGCGCCGTCAGGCGTTCTTTGTCGGTGATCAGATGGCTGGTATCGCAGCCCACCTGGTGTAATTCTTCTCGCAGGAAGCGTCCCATATGTTCATCACCGACGCGTGCCAGCATCGATGAGCGCAGCCCCTGACGCGCCGTCCCGTAGGCCACGTTGCCGGACGAGCCGCCGAGATATTTCGCGAAGCTCGACACATCTTCAAGACGGGCACCAATTTGCTGACTGTAGAGGTCTACCGCCACGCGGCCCATGCATATCACATCAAACTGCTTTTCCACGTTGATACCTCATCAGACAATGTCGTTCACGTTCAGCCAGCGGCCTTCCTGGTGTGAGAGTGCGATGGCGTCCAGCACCCGCGAAACCTTCCATCCCTCTTCAAAGTCCGGCCACATCGGCACATCAGCGGCAATACCGTCGACCAGGTCGCGTACTTCCACCGTTTTTTGATCGTTAAAGCCGATACCATGGCCCGCTCCCATGCAAAACGCGCCATAGTCCGGATGTGACGGACCCACGAGCAGCGTGCGGAATCCCTGGCGGTTTACCGGGTCGTCATGCAGATAGAGCTTCAGTTCCGCCATCCGCTCCTGGGTAAAACTGATGGCCCCTTTGGTGCCGGTTATCACATACGACAGTCCCATCTTGCGCCCGCAGGCGACGCGGGACGTTTCAATCACCCCTTGTGCTCCGCCGGCGAAACGGACCATCGCGTGCGCCTGATCTTCATTTTCAACCGCAACGTTTTGCGACGAACCGGCCTGCGCCGGGCGCTCAGGCACAACAATTTTTAAATCACCGCAGACCTGCTGAATGTCCCCGACCAGATACTGCGCCATGTTGACGATATGCGCCGCCAGGTCCCCCAGTGCACCCAGCCCGGCGGTCTCTTTAAAACAGTGCCAGTGAATGGGAGAAAGCGGGTCGGCCATATAATCTTCGTTGTGGGTACCGTAGAAGTGGATCACCTCGCCAATCTCGCCGCGGGCGATGATCTCTTTCGCCAGCTGTGCCGTCGGGTTTTTCATGTAGTTAAAACCCACCAGCGTTTTCACCCCTGCCCGCTTCGCGGCGTCCACCATTTCACGTGCGTCATGGGCATTCAGCGCCAGCGGCTTTTCCGAGTAGACATGCTTACCGTGGCGAATGGCCTCCAGCGCCATCTCTTTATGCAGATGGTTGGGCGAGCATATATCCACGACATCAATCGCCGGGTCAGCCACCAGTGCCCGCCAGTCGCCGGTTGAGCGGTTGAAGCCAAAGGCCTGCGCCCGCTCTGCCGCCAGCGCGGGCGTCACTTCCGCCACCATCTCGCGCACCAGTTTGCCGCGCAGGGTAAATACCGTCGGCGCCTGGGCATAGGCGATGGCATGTGCCTTGCCGATATACCCGGTGCCAATCAATCCAATACGAACCTCTTTCATCCTGATCCTCACAATGCGCCGCGACGGCTCTTGGCATAGGTGTCGAATGCCACCGCCAGAACGATAATTAATCCGGTGATTATTTGCTGGTAATAGGCCGAGACGTTCATCAGCACCAGACCGTTAATCAGGATCCCCATAATGATGGAACCGATGATGGTGCCGCCGATGCGTCCATAGCCGCCCATCAGCGAAGTGCCGCCGATGACCACCGAGGCGATAACGCGCAGTTCAAAGGAGATCCCGGCGACCGCTTCCGCACTGCCAAGACGAGCGCTGAGAATGAAGCCCGCCAGTCCCGCCAGACAGCCAATCAGCACATAGACACTCACCAGCACGCGCTTCACGTTGACCCCCGCCAGGCGCGCTGCCTCCGGGTTACCGCCGATGGCATAGACGAAGCGTCCCCAGCGGGTTTTATGCAGCGCCAGGTACCCGCCAAGCGCCACGATGGCGAAAATCCAGATTGGAATGGAGATGCCAAGCAGCTCCCCGCGTCCCCACCAGCGGTAACCCGGGTCGAAACCTGCAATGGGCGCGCCGTCGTTGATCACCAGCGTCAGGCCACGCCAGATGGTCATCCCGCCGAGCGTGACGATAAACGGCGGCAGGCGCAGGCGGGTTACGCCCAGGCCGTGCAGGAAGCCAATCGCCGTGCCCATCGCCAGACAAATCCCCAGCCCAATCAGCCAGCTCATGCCGCCCCAGGCGTTCGGATCAACGGTGGTGAAGTTGTCGCCCTTAATCACGTATGCGGCGGTCATGGCGCAGACCGCCAGGATGGAGCCGACTGAAAGATCGATACCGGCAGTCAGAATGACGAAGGTCATCCCCACGGCCATGATCCCGTAGATGGACACCTCGGTCAGGATGTTGAAAATATTGCGTTCAGAGAAAAAATTGCTGTTCTGCGACTGAAAGAAAATCAGCAGCAGGATCATGAAAATCAGTACCCCGAAGCGCTCGAAGAAGGCGATGGGATCGAGGCGTCCGCTGCGTTTCACCGGAACCTGCGTTTTAGAAATCATCTGCGTCATGGAAAACTCCGTTATGCCGCGTTGAGGGCGTTGTGGTTGATGGCCATCATCGTCATCAGCCGCTCTTCGTTAGCGTCGTCGCCGTGGATCTCACCGGTCACCCGGCCTTCACTGAGCGTGATGATCCGATCGGATACCGCCATCACTTCAGGCAGATCGGAGGAGATCACGATCACCGCCACGCCCTGCTTGGCCATATCAAACAGCACCTGGTGCACTTCCGACTTGGTGCCCACGTCAATACCGCGCGTCGGCTCATCGACAATCAGCACCCGAGGGTTCAGCGCCATACAGCGCGCCAGGATAACTTTCTGCTGGTTACCGCCGGAGAGCTTGCGCACCTCCTGCGCGCTGTTGACCATTTTGATCTGCAGCGCCTTGCGGTAGGACTCAATCAGATCGTCCTCTTTGCGGGTATTCACAAACCAGCGCCACTGCATCAGAGAAGAGAGGCTGGAGAGCGACAGGTTGTCGCGAATCGATAACCCCAGCACCGCCCCCTCTTTCTTGCGATCTTCCGGGACCAGCGCGATGCCCTGCTCAAGGGCGTACATTGGGTCGCGCGGTTGATACGGGACGCCGTCCAGCTCAAAGCTGCCCGAGGTAAAGGCATCCGCCCCGAACAGGCAGCGCGCCACTTCGGTACGCCCTGCCCCCACCAGGCCGGCAATGCCCAGTACTTCTCCGGCGTGGACATGGAAGCTGATGTCATGCAGGGCAATGCCGTGCGGATCCAGTGGCGGTTTTTCGCGGCTCAGCCCTTTTACTGCCAGACGAACCGGCTTGTTTTCATGATGGGTTTCGCTGGCGGGACGACGATTAAAGGCCACGTCACGCCCCACCATCAGACGGATCAGCTGCTCGACATTGGTTTGCGCCACGGCGCCACTGCCGGTGAAACGGCCGTCCTGGAAAACGGTAAAGCGATCGCAAAGCTGGAAAACTTCGTGCAGTCGGTGGGTAACATAAATAATGCTCACCCCCCGGTTTTTCAGCTCGCGCACCACGCGGTGGAGGCTTTCCACCTCGCTGTCGCTCAGCGCCGCGGAGGGTTCATCCATGATGATCAGCCTGGCGTTCAGCGTTAGCGCCCGGGCAATCTCGACCATCTGCTGCTGGGCTACGCTCAGACGGGCGACAGGCGTGGTTGGCGCAACGTTCAGCTGCAGATAATCGAGGATCACCTGCGCCTCCTGGTTCACCGCTTTTTCGTCGACAATCAGGTTACGTTTACGCGGCTCACGCCCGAGAAACATGTTTTCCGCGACGGTCATATTGGGCAGCAGGTTAAATTCCTGATAGATAGTGATAATGCCCTTGTTCTGCCGCTCAACCGGTGAATCGTCCACCGGCAGCGTGTCGCCGTTGAACCAGATATCCCCGCGCGTTTGCGGCTGTGCGCCCGCCAGGGCTTTCAGCAGCGTGGATTTCCCCGCTCCGTTCTCACCCAGCAGCGCGTGGATCTCCCCGGCACCGACGGTGAGCTGTGCGCTGCTCAGCGCCCAGACACCAGAAAAGCTTTTTGCCAGGTCGGTCACTTTCAGTAAGGGTTGCGACATCGGTCTGCTCCTCCTTAATAGTGAGCCGCCACCTGTGCGGCGGCTCCGGATAAATCAGTTACCGGCCTCACTGATGCGCTCAGCCTGCTGCAGATTTTCTTTGGTGATAAGCGTTGGCGGGTAGTCCGCGCCGGTGATGGCTTTCTTCTCACGCACGTTGGCCACCAGCTGGCTCATCGCCGTTTGTACCGCGAAGCCCGGGCGTTGATCCGCCGTGACCGCCAGCCAGCCGTCGCGCACGCGCGCCAGCGCCTCAGGTACCGCATCAAAGCCGGTCACCAGAATTTCGCCAGGCTTCACGCCCTGGCCCTGCAGCGCTTCAATTGCGCCCAGTGCCATGTCGTCATTGGCGGAGAGGATCACCTGTGGGCGTTTCGGCAGTGACGGCAGAACGCTTTCCACAATGCGCATCCCTTCAGAACGCATCCAGTTGCCGGTCTGATCGGCAACGATCTTGTACTTGTCCCCGCCCGCCTTCAGGCTGTCGCGGATCCCTTTGGTACGTTCAATGTTGGAGGAGGAACCTGGCTGGCCGGTGAGCAGAATAATGTCTGCCCCGTTGGGGAATTTGCTTTTAACGAAGTCGCCAATCGCCTGGCCGCCTTTGTAGTTGTTGGCACCAAAATGCGGCACCTTCTTCTGGCTGTCGACGGAGCGGTCAAGCGTCACAACGGGCAGATTCGCATCCTGAATTTCATCCACCGCGCTGGAGACGGCATTGACGTCATTCGGGGAGACGATGAACCCCTGCGCACCACGGGTGATGGCGTTTTCCAGGTCAGCGACTTGTTTCGGCGAGCTGCCCTGCCCGTCCAGTACCTGAAGCTTTACGCCCATCTCTTTTGCGGCTTTTACCGCGGTACGCTGCATGTGAACTTCAAACGGCATCGCCAGGTTTGGTGTACTGAAAACTATTTGCTCGTTTTCGGCCATTGCTGCCCCGGCGGTCATGGCGATGAGGGCGGCTAAGATCAGTTTTTTCATTATTATGTCTCTCTGTGTAGGGTGGTTGTGTTTAGAGGACGATCTCACGCTGGCTACGCAGGGATTCCAGCGCTTTATCCGCCAGGTACAGCGCACGTTCACCATCGTCGCCGCTACAGTCAGGCGTCGCTTCGCCGCGCAGCACCGCAACAAAGTGTTCCCATTCCGCGGCGTAAGCGGATTTGTAGCGCTGCAGGAAGAAGTGTTCCGGCAGCGCGCCGGTGCAGCCCTGTTTGCCGTAGTGCTGCACCTGATTTTCAAGAATATTGCCCGCGCACAGCAGGCCCTCTGAGCCGTGCAGCTCCAGGCGCTGGTCGTAGCCGTAAGAAGAGCGGCGGCTGTTGACGATGGTCGCCATCGCGCCGGAGGCATACTTCAGTACGATAAACGCGGTATCGATATCCCCCGCCTCGCCAATCGCCGGATCCACCAGATTGCTGCCCTGGGCATACACCGACACCGGCTCTTCGCCCATGATGAAGCGCGCCATATCAAAATCGTGAATGGTCATGTCGCGGAACATACCGCCGGAAACGCGCACATATTGCGCCGGTGGCGGGGACGGGTCGCGGGAGATAATCAGCAGCGATTCGGGCTTGCCGATCCGCCCGGCCTGCACCTCGGTTTTGACCCGGCGAAACTGCGGGTCAAAGCGGCGGTTAAAACCGATAAACAGCGGTACGTTGTACTCGTTAACCACGTTCAGGCAGTCGCGCACGCGGGAAAGATCCAGGTGTACCGGCTTTTCACAGAAGATCGCTTTGCCGTGGCGGGCGGCCATCTCAATCAGATCCGCGTGGGTATCCGTCGCAGACGCGATCAGCACGGCATGAACGTTTGGGTCGCTCATCGCGTCCTCCAGGCTCTGCAGACGAGCCTGATATTGCGTGGCGAGGCGGGTGGCAAATTCCTGATTCGGGTCGACCACAGACCAGAGCGTGGTCTCACTGTGGCTGGCGATGTTAGCTGCATGTACCTGGCCAATTCGGCCAGCGCCCAGTAAAGCAATGTTAAACATAACGGCTCCCGGTGTTGGTGAATGCTGTGAACTAACGACCCCTTAAATAAAACATTTATTTCATTTTTATAAATAGTGAAAATTATATTTTTGAGTACGGGTTAACACTTTTGAGATGATTGAGATAAATTTTGTTATCAATCTCACAACATGGAAGAAGATGCTACTAACCCCTCACCCCTGCCCTCTCCCCAAAGGGGCGAGGGAGAAAAGAGTGCACCACACCATCCCCTCTCCCCTTTGGGGAGAGGGTTAGGGTGAGGGGAAAATGAAATGAAAATTTCGTTATGGCGGGAAATACTTAATACTGGCGTGCTTTTTTTACCTGCGCCTGGGTTTGCTCGGCGGCTTTGCTCACCGCAGGCGATCCCGCGACCTGCGCATCACCGGTTCGCCACCATGACGCGTAATCATGGGTCATGGTTTTCGGCAGCACTTTGATATCCAGCAGCGTTGGGCCAGGATGCGCCCGCGACGCCGCCAGCGCCGCCAGCAGACTCTGCTCGTCGTGGACCCGCCACGCGCGGCAGCCATAGCTTTCCGCGTTCTGGGCGAAATCGACTTTCACCAGCGGCCCGTCAAGCCGGCCTGAATCTGGGTTTCGATGACGGTTTTCCGTACCGAAGCTCCCCATCCCGTGCCCCATCTGCAGGTTATTAATGCAGCCGAAGCTGGCGTTATCAAACAGCAGGACGGTGACGTTGATCCCCTCCTGCACCGCGGTTTGTAGCTCGGAGTGCAGCATCATGTAGGAGCCATCCCCAACCATGGCGTAAACCGGCTGATGCGGGCTGGCAAGCTTCGCGCCTATCGCCGCCGCAATCTCATACCCCATGCAGGAGTAGCCGTACTCCAGGTGATAACTGTCCGGCGTCTTCACCTGCCAGAGGCGCTGTAAATCCCCGGGCAGCGATCCGGCCGCACCCACAACGATGGCGTTATCTTCGATATGTTGATTGATAAGCCCCAGCACCCGCGTCTGGGTCAGGCGGGTATTGAGCGCCTCACCGTATTCCGCCAGCTGCGCATCAAGGTGCCCTGCCACTTCAGGCGCATCGTCGGGATGCCACTGACGGCCCCATAAGCGCTGGCACTCCGCATGCCAGGCAGATTTCGCCTGAGCGATCTCCTCTCCCCAGTGGCTTCGGTACGCCGGGAGCGCCTGCGTTAACGCGTGCAGCCCGGTTTGCGCATCGGCAATCAGCGCCGTGGCATCCAGTTTCAGGGCATCAAATTCGGCGACGTTCAAAAGCAGGAACTCGACGTCCGGATGGGAAAAGAGCGCTTTGGAGCCGGTGGTAAAGTCCGTCAGGCGCGTGCCGATGCCAATCACCAAATCCGCCCTGGGTGCAAGCTGGTTAGCGGCCATTCCGCCCGTCACACCGATCCCCCCCAGATTAAGGGGATGATCGCTTACCAGCGCCCCCTTTCCGGCCTGGGTTTCGGCAAACGGCAGCTGCAGCGTCTCAACAAATTCCCGAAATGCCTCATGCGCGCCGGAATAACGCACGCCCCCGCCACACACCACCAGCGGACGGTGTTTACGGGCAATCAACGCCTGTGCCTGGGCCAGACGCTGGGGATCAGGCGGACGGCGTTCAATGTGATGCACGCGACGCGCAAAGAAGCTCAAGGGATAATCCCAGGCTTCGCCCTGTACGTCCTGCGGCAGGCAAATGGTCACTGCCCCCGTCGCTGCGGGGTCAGTAAGCGTACGCATCGCATTTAACATCGCGCTCATTAACTGTTCCGGACGGTTAATGCGGTCCCAGTAGCGTGAAACGGGACGGAAGCAGTCGTTGGTGCTGATACTGAGATCGTGGTACTGCTCGATTTGCTGCAAAACCGGATCGGGCTGGCGGCTGGCATAGATATCCCCCGGTAACAGCAGGAGCGGAATGCGGTTCGCGGTGGCGGTCGCCGCGGCCGTCACCATATTAGCCGCGCCGGGCCCGACGGATGAGGTGACGGCAAAAATGCGCCGACGGCGATGCTGTTTAGCGAATCCGGTCGCCATATGGGCGATGCCCTGTTCGTTACACCCCTGCATCACCTGCAGGTGGCCAGGATCCTGCTCCAGTGCCTGGCCTATACCCAGCACGTTGCCGTGACCAAAAATGGTCGCCACGCCCTCCACGAAGGGCGTTTCTTGTCCATCAATGGAGACATATTGTTGATTAAGGAATCTGACCAGGGCCTGAGCCATGGTCATACGTTCGGTTTGCATAAAACCTCCTGTCAGCCCAGCGTCGGCATGGAGAACGCAGCGCCAGTCTCCTGCTGCATTTCCGGCCAGCGTGCGGTGATGGTTTTCATTCGGGTGTAGAAACGCACGCCGTCGTTGCCGTGGACATTCAGCGCACCAAAGATCGAACGCTTCCAGCCACCAAAACTGTGGAACGCCATCGGCACCGGGATCGGCACGTTCACCCCAACCATCCCCGCCTGCACCTCTTCGCAGAAGCGGCGCGCGCAGCCACCGTCACGGGTAAATATTGCCGAGCCATTACCATATTCATGCCGGTTAATCAGGTCCACCGCGCTGCTGTAATCTGCAACACGCACCACAGAAAGTACCGGCCCGAAAATCTCTTCTTTATAAATGGTCATCTCCGGCGTGACGTTATCGAACAGCGTTGGTCCAACAAAATAGCCCTGCTCGTGGCCTTTCACGCTGAACCCACGGCCATCCACGCGCAGGCGGGCTCCCTGAGTTTCACCGCTGTCGATATAGCCCAGCACTTTGTTACGGTGTGCCGAGGAGATAAGCGGCCCCATTTCGTTCTCTGGCGTCTGGTCCAGACCCGGTCCGACGCGCAGCGCGGCAATCTGTTTTTCCAGCCGGGAACAGAGTTCATCAGCGGTGTTATCCCCCACCGCCAGCACCACCGACAGCGCCATGCAACGTTCTCCCGCCGCGCCGAAGGCAGCGCCCATAATCGCGTTCGTCGCCATATCCATATCGGCATCCGGCATTAAGATGCAGTGGTTTTTTGCCCCGCCCAGCGCCTGACAGCGTTTACCGTGGGCGGAGGCGGTCTCGTAAATGTATTGGGCGATCGGCGTTGAACCGACAAAGCTCACAGACTGCACGCGCGGGTCAGTCAGCAGCACGTCAACCGACTCTTTATCGCCCTGCACCACGTTAAACACGCCGTCAGGCAGGCCGGCGTCTTTCAGCAGTTTTGCCAGCGCGAGCGCCAGAGAGGGATCTTTTTCCGACGGCTTCAGCACGAACGTGTTGCCGGTGGCCAGCGCAATCGGGAACATCCACATCGGCACCATTGCCGGGAAATTAAACGGCGTGATCCCGGCACAGACGCCGAGCGGCTGCATCAACGAGTGGCTGTCGACACCGGTGCCGACATTAGCGGAATGCTCACCTTTTTGCAGATGCGGGATGCCGCAGGCAAACTCCACCACTTCCAGGCCGCGGGTCAGCTCGCCCACCGCGTCGGAGAAGACTTTGCCATGCTCTTCGCTGATGATGCGGGCCAGGCGCTCCATGTTCTCTTCCAGCAGCGCTTTGAAGCGGAACATCACGCGTGCGCGTTTAAGTGGAGAATGACGCGCCCAGCCAGGAAATGCCTGCTGTGCTGCGGCAATCGCCTGTTCGGTTTCCTGTGCCGTACTCATCACCACCTGGCGGATCTGCTCTCCGGTGGCCGGGTTGAAGATTGCCTGAACGCGCTGGCCTGAACCGGTGACACACTCGCCGTGAATAAAATTCGCTACCGTCTCCATCCTTAACCTCTCGCTGTTGATACGTGACTGTTACCTGAACACTATATATGAAACAAATATTCCATTTTAAGTTGAAATAAAATAAATGATGATTATTGTGATCAAGGATGGATTTTTATGTTAACAGCCACCATCACCGGTGCAGCCTGCGCTATTAAGGCATTTCAGGCGTTGAAATGCGTGAAGCTTCTGTTTCATTTTTGAGGCCAGATGGACGGCCGGCATTTAAAAGACGCAGTTTTGCGTTTAGAATCATAAAACTATGCATAGGGGGTAAAATGACCACAGCAACCAGCCTGAATGAGCTGCAGCAGCAAATCCGCGATCGCTACGATAGCCTGAGCAAGAGGCTGCAGCAGGTCTCCCGCTATGTGCTGGATAATACCAACAGCGTGGCCTTTGATACGGTCGCCGTCATTGCCGAGCGTGCCGATGTGCCGCCGTCAACGCTGATCCGTTTTGCCAACGCTTTTGACTTCACCGGTTTCAACGAGATGAAACAGCTGTTTCGCATGAACCTGGTGGAAGAGACCGCCAGCTACAGTGACCGCGCCCGGCTGTTTCGCGAAATGGAAAGTCAGGCCGTCCCGGAAACCCCGCTCGATATTCTGCAGGAGTTCGCCCGTTCAAATGCGCAGGCCCTCCAGCAGCTGGCCGCCCGCGCCGAGCCGGAGATGCTGGAACGCGCCGTACAACTGCTGGCCGACGCCGACACAATCTATATCGCCGGGTTACGCCGCTCGTTTAGCGTCGCCGCCTATCTGACCTACGCCCTGAGCCACCTGGAGTGCCGCCCTATTCTGCTCGACGGAATGGGGGGGATGCTGCGTGAGCAGATCAACCGCATCAAGGCGCAGGACATTGTGGTATCGATCAGCTTCTCGCCGTATGCGGAAGAGACGGTAATGGTCAGCGAAACCGCCGCCAGCGTCGGCGCGCGGCAGATTGTGATCACCGACAGCCAGATAAGCCCGCTGGCCACCTTCAGCGATCTCTGTTTTGTGGTGAAAGAGGCGCAGGTTGACGCGTTTCGCTCGCAGTCGGCGACGCTGTGCCTCGTGCAGTCGCTGGTGGTAGCGCTGGCATATCGGCTGGGCAGTGGGAAGTAACGGAGAATAAAAAACCCCCTGCGCAAGCAGAGGGTTTGGGGTGATATCAGGGGAAAATCATTCCCACTCAATCGTAGCCGGTGGCTTACCGCTGATGTCATACACCACGCGGGAGATACCGTTCACTTCGTTGATAATGCGGTTAGAGACGCGGCCCAGGAAGTCGTACGGCAGGTGCGCCCAGTGCGCGGTCATGAAGTCGATGGTTTCTACCGCACGCAGGGAAACAACCCAGTCGTACTTACGGCCATCGCCCATCACGCCGACAGAGCGCACCGGCAGGAACACGGTGAACGCCTGGCTCACTTTGTTGTACAGGTCAGCTTTGTGCAGCTCTTCAATGAAGATAGCGTCCGCGCGACGCAGCAGGTCGCAGTACTCTTTCTTCACTTCGCCCAGCACACGCACGCCCAGACCTGGACCCGGGAACGGGTGACGGTAGAGCATGTCATATGGCAGACCCAGTTCCAGGCCGATCTTACGTACTTCATCTTTGAACAGCTCACGCAGCGGTTCAACCAGGCCCATCTTCATCTCTTTCGGCAGGCCGCCCACGTTGTGGTGAGATTTAATGACGTGTGCTTTACCGGTTGCGGAAGCCGCAGATTCAATCACGTCAGGGTAAATGGTGCCCTGCGCCAGCCATTTAACGTCTTCCAGCTTCAGCGCTTCTTCATCGAACACTTCAACGAAGACGCGACCGATGATTTTACGTTTCGCTTCCGGATCGTTCTCGCCAGCCAGCGCGTCGAGGAAGCGCTTCTCGCCTTCCACGTGAATGATGTTCAGACCGAAGTGGTCGCCGAACATATCCATAACCTGCTGCGCTTCGTTCAGACGCAGCAGACCGTTGTCCACGAATACACAGGTCAGGTTTTTGCCGATTGCGCGGTGCAGCAGCATCGCGGTGACAGAGGAGTCAACACCGCCGGACAGGCCGAGGATCACTTTGTCATTGCCAACCTGCTGGCGGATACGCTCAACGGCGTCGTCGATGATTTTTGCTGGCGTCCACAGTGCTTCACACTGGCAGATATCACGCACGAAGCGTTCCAGCATGCGCATACCCTGACGGGTATGGGTCACTTCCGGGTGGAACTGCACACCGTAGAAGCGTTTTTCTTCGTTCGCCATAATCGCAAACGGGCAGTTATCGGTGCTGGCAACGGTCACAAAGTCAGACGGGATGGCGGTGACTTTGTCGCCGTGGCTCATCCACACGTCCAGCAGCGGTTTGCCGTCTGCGGTCAGGGAGTCTTCGATACCGCGAACCAGCGCGCTGTCGGTGACGACTTCAACCTGCGCGTAGCCAAACTCACGCTCGTTAGACCCTTCTACGTGGCCGCCCAGCTGCATGGCCATGGTCTGCATACCGTAGCAAACGCCGAATACCGGCACGCCCGCTTCAAACACGTACTGCGGTGCGCGTGGGCTGTTCTCTTCGGTGGTGCTTTCCGGGCCGCCGGACAGGATGATGCCGCTTGGATTGAATTCGCGAATCTGTGCTTCCGTGACATCCCATGCCCACAGTTCACAGTAAACGCCCAGTTCACGTACGCGACGCGCCACCAGTTGAGTGTACTGAGAACCAAAGTCCAGGATGAGAATGCGATGTTTATGAATGTTTTCCGTCATTGACGCTAATTCCGAGGCAAGTGAAACAAATACAGAGCGCCCGGCATGAGCCGGGCGCGGAAATTTATCAGGAGCCCAGACGGTAGTTCGGGGACTCTTTGGTGATCGTCACGTCGTGAACGTGGCTCTCCTGGATACCCGCACCGCTGATGCGTACGAATTCCGCTTTAGTACGCAGCAGGTCGATGGTACCACAGCCGGTCAGACCCATACAGGAGCGCAGGCCGCCCATCTGCTGGTGAATGATCTCTTTCAGGCGGCCTTTATAGGCAACGCGGCCTTCGATACCTTCCGGTACCAGTTTGTCAGCGGCGTTATCGCTCTGGAAGTAACGGTCGGAAGAGCCTTTGGACATCGCGCCCAGGGAGCCCATACCACGGTATGATTTGTAAGAACGGCCCTGGTAGAGTTCAATTTCGCCCGGGGATTCTTCAGTACCGGCCAGCATGGAGCCAACCATGACGGCTGCAGCACCTGCAGCGATCGCTTTCGCGATGTCGCCAGAGAAGCGGATACCGCCGTCAGCGATAACCGGAATACCGGTGCCTTCCAGCGCTTCAACCGCGTCGGATACCGCGGTGATCTGCGGAACGCCTACGCCAGTCACGATACGGGTGGTACAAATAGAGCCAGGACCGATACCGACTTTCACCGCGCTGCAGCCTGCTTCAGCCAGTGCGCGAGCGCCTGCGCCCGTTGCAACGTTACCGCCGATGATCTGCAGGTCTGGGTATTTCGCACGGGTTTCACGAATACGTTGCAGAACGCCTTCGGAGTGGCCGTGAGAGGAGTCAATCAGCAGTACGTCAACACCCGCAGCTACCAGCGCGTCAACACGCTCTTCGTTACCTGCACCCGCGCCAACGGCAGCACCTACGCGCAGACGGCCATGCTCGTCTTTACAGGCGTTAGGTTTACGTTCTGCTTTCTGGAAATCTTTAACGGTGATCATGCCCAGCAGGTGGAAGTTCGCGTCCACAACCAGTGCTTTCTCAACGCGCTTCTCGTGCATTTTAGCCAGCACGACGTCACGGGTTTCGCCTTCACGGACGGTTACCAGACGCTCTTTCGGGGTCATGTATACGCTGACAGGCTGGTTCAGGTCAGTCACGAAACGCACGTCGCGGCCGGTGATGATGCCCACCAGTTCGTTATCTTCGGTGACAACCGGGTAACCGGCGAAACCGTTACGTTCGGTCAGGGCTTTCACTTCGTGCAGGGTGGTGGTTGGCAGAACGGTCTGTGGGTCAGACACGATGCCGGATTCATGTTTCTTCACGCGGCGAACTTCTTCAGCCTGACGCTCGATAGACATGTTTTTATGAATAAAGCCGATGCCACCTTCCTGTGCCAGGGCGATAGCCAGGCGCGCTTCAGTCACGGTGTCCATTGCCGCAGAGAGCATAGGAATGTTCAGGCGAATCGTTTTCGTCAACTGCGTGCTGAGATCGGCAGTATTCGGCAGAACGGTGGAATGAGCGGGAACGAGGAGGACGTCGTCAAACGTCAGTGCTTCTTTAGCGATACGTAGCATGGGCAATATCTCTGACCTGGTGGGTGGTTAAATATTGCCGTGGCATTATACAGAGCGTAACCGATTGCATCCACACTTTTTTATAAAAAAACCTTGCACTCCCCTCTCAGCAGGTTACTATCGACTGAATAACTTGCTGATTTAGAATTTGATCCCGCTCACATGTTATCCACTCAATCCCCCTCAATTTTTACTGTCAGCCGCCTTAATCAGACGGTTCGTTTGCTGCTTGAGCAGGAAATGGGGCAGGTCTGGATCAGCGGTGAAATTTCTAACTTCACGCAGCCTTCATCTGGTCATTGGTACTTCACGTTAAAAGACGACACCGCTCAGGTGCGCTGTGCAATGTTCCGCAACAGCAACCGCCGCGTGACGTTTCGCCCTCAGCATGGTCAGCAGGTTCTGGTTCGCGCCAATATCACCCTGTATGAGCCGCGCGGCGATTATCAAATCATCGTCGAAAGTATGCAGCCTGCGGGCGAAGGTGTGTTGCAGCAGAAGTACGAGCAGCTAAAAGACAAACTCTCGCAAGAGGGTCTGTTCGATCAGCAGTTCAAAAAACCGCTCCCCTCACCTGCCCACTGCGTTGGGGTGATTACGTCAAAAACCGGGGCGGCACTGCACGACATTCTTCATGTCCTCAAACGCCGCGACCCGTCCCTGCCCGTTATCATCTACCCGACCGCTGTTCAGGGTGATGACGCACCGGGTCAGATTGTCCGCGCCATTGAACTTGCAAACGCACGTCAGGAGTGCGACGTGCTGATTATCGGGCGTGGCGGCGGTTCGCTGGAAGACCTGTGGAGCTTTAACGACGAACGTGTGGCACGGGCCATTTTCGCAAGCCAGATCCCGGTCGTCAGCGCCGTCGGCCACGAAACGGACGTAACGATAGCTGATTTTGTGGCGGATTTACGCGCGCCAACGCCCTCCGCAGCCGCGGAAGTGGTGAGCCGCAATCAGCTGGAGCTGCTGCGTCAACTGCAGAATGGTCAGCAGCGTCTGGAAATGGCGATGGACTATTTCCTGGCCAACCGGACGCGCCGGTTTACCCAGCTTCATCATCGCCTGCAACAGCAGCACCCGCAATTGCGGCTGGCCCGTCAGCAAACCGTGCTGGAGCGTCTGCGTCAGCGAATGAACGTCGCGCTGGATATTCAGCTCAAGCGCGCGGTCTCGCGCCAGCAGCGTATTACTCAGCGCCTGAACCAGCAGAACCCACAGCCGAAGATTTATCGCGCGCAAACGCGTATCCAACAGCTTGAGTATCGACTGGCAGACACTATCCGTGCACGTCTTAGCACCACACGTGAACGCTTTGGCAACGCCGTGACCCACCTCGAGGCGGTCAGCCCGCTCTCGACGCTGGCACGAGGCTATAGCGTAACGACCGCCACCGACGGTAAAGTGCTGAAGCAAACGAAGCAGGTGAAAGCCGGAGATGTTCTCACCACCCGTCTGTCAGACGGCTGGGTGGAGAGCGAAGTGAAAGAGATTAAACCGGTGAAAAAAACGCGCCAGCGAAAAACCGGATAATTCTTCGTCGGTTACAAACTATACTGCTGCTATTCCCTTTTATCTGGCCTTGCCCGAACTAAGGAGAGCAGCATGTCTTATCTTCACAGCGTCATTCCCCCCTATATTCTTCGTCGCATTATCGAAAGTGGCTCTGAGCCGCAGCAGCGCTGCGCCCGTCAGACATTAACGCATGTGCAAACGCTCATGGCGCATATGCCGGGCAAACCCGCCGCGCCGCACGTCAATAAAGCCGGTCAACTGGAGCGTGATATTTACGATGCCAGACAGACGCAGGAGCTGCCGGGTACCCAGGTGCGTTATGAGGGCCAGCCGTCAAATGGCGATGTGGCCGTTGATGAAGCCTACAATTATTTGGGGGTCACCCATGATTTCTTCTGGAAAATGTATCAGCGCGATTCGCTTGATAACAAAGGCCTGATCCTGACCGGTACCGTGCACTATGGCCGGGAATATCAGAACGCCTTCTGGAATGGTCAGCAGATGGTCTTTGGCGATGGCGACGGCGAAATATTTAACCGCTTTACCATTGCCATTGACGTCGTGGCCCACGAGCTAAGCCACGGTGTCACCGAGACCGAAGCCGGGCTTATCTATTTTGAGCAGTCTGGCGCACTGAATGAATCATTGTCAGATGTGTTTGGCTCGCTGGTCAAACAGTACCACCTCAAACAGACCGCCGATGAAGCCGACTGGCTGATTGGTGAGGGGCTTCTGGCAGACGGTATTAACGGCAAAGGGCTGCGCTCCATGTCAGCGCCCGGCACCGCCTATGACGATCCTCTGCTCGGTAAAGACCCGCAGCCTGGGCACATGAAAGACTTTATCAAAACGCGCGAAGACAACGGCGGCGTACACCTGAATTCAGGTATTCCCAACCGGGCGTTTTATCTGGCCGCGAAGGCGATTGGGGGTCATGCCTGGGAAAAAGCGGGATATGCCTGGTACGACACAGTTTGCGACCGTCACCTGGCGCAAGATGCCGATTTTGAGGCCTTCGCAAAACTGACGGTTGCCCACGGCGAGAAACGGTCCGGTGGTGACGTGGCAGCTGCGATAAAACAAGCCTGGGAACAGGTGGGAGTGCTGTAAATGCAGGTTCCGGAACTCACAGATGACGCCGTCGTTGAGCTGGCCCGGGAAGGCGGCGTCGCTTTTATCCCTAAGCTAAGCGGCCAACGCACCATTACGCTTTCGTCACTCAATGAGGCCCAGCGTCAGCGCGTGGTAAGCATCCTGGAGCAGGCATTTCCACGCGGCCAGCCGCCGGGTGAACCCACCTCGCCGGGGAGTGGCGATCAGCGTTATTTTCGCATCCAGATAATCTGGACTCAGCACAATCAGGCCCAGTACACCGATATGATTGTGCTGGTGCCTGAGCAGGAAGCCCCTGAGTCGCTGGTCGAGCTATGGCAGAAAGGCGAAGGCTGCGTGTGTGATTAAGCTTCAGCCGGGACAAACTCCACGCGCTTTTTCGAAATCAGGCCGTGGCCGTTCTGGCAGAAATAATCCACCGCACCGCAGGCTTTTAAGACCTGGAGTGGCTGATGACACTCCGGGCAGCGGGCTTCGAGCGCGATATCCTTATCGCAGTGCTCACAGTGGGCGACGCCATTTTGCACTTCAAGCTCTGCGTGGCAATCCGGGCAGGTAATCGACATGATGACTCCTTTGCTGGGCATTCTGTAATACGTTGATATTAACACGCAGCACTCAGTGCGGGCCACGCAGCTGTTGCTGTAAGGTCAGCAGCAGTTCTACTTCCGCCATTCGACGGCGTGTCGTCCGGCTCACTTCTTCCGGGTCACATTCGAAAAGACTTTTCTGCCCCAGAATGCGCTCTGCCAGGCAGTGCATATAAATCGTGCCTGGAATATGCCAGCGCTGAACCCGATCGCCGTCCGTCAGCACGAGCACATCTTCTGCTCCGTGACGATCGTGGCTTATGACGCGCCCGTCATGCAGATACAGCCGTAACCCTTTTTGCCCGCCTGACGGTCCCGCATATTTGTTGAGCCAAATCTCCACCGGAATGCCACTAAGCTGCCCGCGAAGATGAGCGCTGCCCTCTGCCGTGGTGAGATCGCCCTGTTTGATCTCACGCCCAAGCCGGTCAGTAGCGGCCACCACCTGCAGCGTCATATCATCCCCGCCCCCCAGATAACGCACCGTTTCACGCAGCATCGCCAGCACATGCGTGCCGATGTCCAGGATAACGCCGTCAGGATGGCGAAGCGTGCGGGTGTCCACTTCACCCGTCGCGAAGTTAAGCGCGACAGGTTCTCCTTTTGCGTTAAACCCGCTCGGTTCCTGCAAAAAACCGTCAATTCTGGCGATATCAGCAAAAGTCCCGATCAGCCCAAGCTGAACCGTTGCGAGGCGCGCCATCCAGTGGTCTAGTGCGAGCACACGGGACGCCGCACCGGGCAACGCCAGCAGTCTGTTCAGTTTTTCGAGCTGCGAGAGCGTGGCGACGATGGGTTTTTCAACCACGATCCGCGCCACAGGAGACGCCAGGGCGTGCTCCAGCACCTCAAGATGCTGCAGAGAAGCCGTGGTAATAAACAGGGTATCAAGAGGATGCGAGAGAAGTTCGGTGAGAGAGGCGCAGCGCGTCACGCCTTCAGGGTGTCTGCCAGGCTGAACATCAAACCCCAGGCAGTGCAGTGAATCGCCATACAGATTGTGTAATGCAGGTAAATAAGCGGTTTCCACCACCGCGCCAAGACCAACAAACCCTAACAGCATCTTCTACCTCGTCGAGTAAATTACCGGGGCAAACGCCTGCCCCGGTATTGACGAGCGAGGCGTTATCAGGCGTTAGCGGCCGGTTTAGTCTGCGCATTTTCCAGCATGCGACGTACCGGAACAATGAGGACGATCAGCACCGCGGCACAAATCAGCAGCGCGATGGAGCAACGTGCGAAGAGATCCGGCAGCATATCCAGCTGGTCGGCCTTCACGTGACCGCCAATCAGACCTGCCGCCAGGTTGCCCAGCGCACTTGCGCAGAACCACAGGCCCATCATCTGCCCACGCATTCTTTCCGGTGCCAGCAGCGTCATGGTCGCCAGACCAATCGGGCTCAGGCACAGTTCCCCCAGCGTCAGCATCAAAATGCTCCCCACCAGCCAGAATGGCGACACGCCCGCGCCACCGTTATTCAGTACGTTCTGCGCAGCCAGCATCATCAGACCAAAACCTGCGGCGGCACACAAAATACCAATAACAAACTTGGTGATACTGCTCGGACGAATGTTCATGCTGGCAAGTTTCGGCCAGGCCCAGCTGAATACCGGTGCCAGCAGGATGATGAACAGGGCGTTAATCGACTGGAACCATACTGCCGGGATTTCGAAATCACCGATCATGCGGTTAGTGTAGTCGTTGGCAAAGAGGTTGAATGACGTTGGCTTCTGCTCGAAGGCGGACCAGAAGAACGCGGCGGAGACCAGCAGAATAAAACAGACCAGAAGTCTGGCACGCTCTTTACGATTCAGGCCCGCAAAAAGGAACAGGTAGATAAAGTAGAGGGCAACGGACGCCGCAATCACGTAAACCAGCACGCTGGCCACCGCAACCGGGTTAATCACAATCACACCCTGCGCGATCAGCGTAACGATAACAGCCACACCCACAGCCAGCGCCAGCAACCATGCGCCCACGCCGTTTCTTTTCACCACCGGGCTATTCCAGGTCGAGTCCAGCCCCACTTCGCTGTCATAGCGTTTCATTGCCGGAACGGCAAACACGCGGAAGATGATCAGGGCAACCAGCATCCCGATGCCACCAATGCCGAAGCCCCAGTGCCAGCCGTGAGATTTAATCAGCCAGCCGGAAATCAGCGGCGCGATAAACGAGCCCATGTTGATGCCCATGTAGAACAGCGAGAAACCGCCGTCACGACGCGCATCGCCTTTTTTGTACAGCGTCCCCACCATGACCGAGATACAGGTCTTAAACAGACCAGAACCGAGCACGATGAACATCAGGCCGATAAAGAACAGGTTATCGCCCATGATGGCCGAAAGCGCAATCGACAGGTGGCCGAGCGCAATCAGGATGGATCCGTACCAGACGGCTTTCTGCTGGCCGAGCCAGTTATCCGCCAGCCAGCCCCCCGGCAGTGCGGCCAGGTACATGGTGCCGGCAAAGATGCCCACAATTGCCGACGCGTTTTCACGTGCCAGCCCCATCCCGCCGTCATACACGGTGGCGGCCATAAACAGGATCAGTAATGGGCGAATGCCGTAAAACGAGAAACGTTCCCACATCTCGGTAAAGAACAGCGAACCGAGCGGATAAGGATGGCCGAAGAACGTTCGGCTTTCTTTTTGATTAACAGAGGATTGCATAATTCTCCCAGGAAGGTATGTGTCGTGCTTGTAAACACCAGCATGTACGCCGGCCAGTTACGTATCTGACCGATTTTTTACATGCGGCGAAAAGTTAGTTAACCATTTGATAACCAGTCGCTAGTTTTGTCTAGTACCGGACCCTGGACTTTAAGATGAAAATTCGATGATTGTCTACTTTCTTAGATTTAAACTTGGTTAAAAGTGAATAGTGATTGACATCACACAGAGTGGACTGGCGGTATGAGCGGGCGAAAAAAAGCCCGCGATCAACGCGGGCTTCAGAAAGAACGGCAAAGCTTATTTGCTTTTCTTAATGTGCTTAATCAAACGCTTACGCTTACGCATCTGGTTTGGCGTCAGGGTATTGCGCTTGTTGGCGAACGGGTTCTCCCCTTCCTTGAACTGGATGCGGATTGGCGTGCCCATTACGTCCAGTGATTTACGGAAGTAGTTCATCAGATAGCGCTTGTAGGAATCCGGCAGGTCTTTAACCTGGTTGCCGTGAATCACCACGATTGGTGGGTTATAACCCCCGGCATGAGCATATTTCAGCTTCACGCGACGACCACGCACCAGCGGCGGCTGATGGTCTTCTGCTGCCATGTTCATGATACGGGTCAGCATGGCGGTGCTCTGACGACGGGTGGAGCTGTCGTACGCTTCACGCACGGACTCAAACAGATTACCTACACCGCTGCCGTGTAACGCAGAGATAAAGTGCACGCGAGCAAAGTCGATAAAGCCCAGACGGAAGTCGAGCGTCTCTTTCACCTGCTCTCTCACCTCATTACTCAGGCCATCCCATTTGTTGACCACGATAACGAGTGAGCGCCCACTATTCAGAATGAAGCCGAGCAGAGAAAGGTCCTGATCGGAGATACCTTCGCGCGCATCGATGACCAGCATGACCACGTTGGCATCTTCAATCGCCTGCAGGGTCTTGATAACGGAGAATTTTTCCACCACATCGGTGATTTTCCCGCGCTTACGTACGCCTGCGGTGTCAATGAGCACATACTCACGCTCATCGCGCTGCATCGGGATATAAATACTGTCGCGGGTGGTGCCCGGCATGTCGTAAACGACCACACGCTCTTCGCCGAGGATACGGTTAGTAAGTGTAGACTTACCTACGTTTGGACGGCCCACGATAGCCAGTTTGATCGGCAGATCCTGCGGGTTGAAGTCGTCTTCAGGCTCTTCCTCGCCCGCTTCGCCGTCTTCGAACTGCGCCCAATATTCGGCGTCTTCATCGATCTCTTCCGGCGGGTTAACTTCATCAACCCACGGCAGCAAAACGGTTTCCAGCAGGCTGGTCACGCCACGACCATGAGATGCCGCAATCGGGTAGATTTCGCCCAGACCTAAGGACCAGAAATCCGCAACCGCCTGGTCTGCATCAATACCGTCAGTTTTGTTCGCCACCAGGAAAGTGGGTTTTTCACGCGAGCGCAGATGTTTCGCAATAGCGGAGTCCGCCGGCATCAGGCCTGCGCGAGCGTCCACCATAAACAGAACCACGTCAGCTTCTTCAATCGCCAGCAGCGACTGTTCCGCCATACGGGTTTCAACACCATCTTCTGTCCCGTCAATACCACCGGTATCAATACAGATGAACTCGCGTCCTTCTACTTCTGCACGACCGTACTTACGGTCACGCGTCAGCCCCGGGAAATCCGCAACCAGCGCATCACGGGTGCGTGTTAAACGGTTAAAAAGAGTGGATTTTCCAACGTTAGGGCGCCCGACAAGCGCGACCACAGGTACCATGTTTGAAGCCTCATAAAATTCAAATAAACGTCGCATTTGCGGCGTTTTTAAAAATGTCAAAACGGCTCCTGAGTGAACAGGAGCCGTTTAGTATACTACAACCGCTGGGTAATTAACGCGTGATCGCGTACAGCGTGCCGTCTTTTGCCTGAATCAGCAGTTTGCCGTCAGCCACGACCGGTTCCGTCAGGAAACCTGAGCTGTCGACTTTTTGCTGAGCAACAAAACGACCATTGTCCGGGTCAATCCAGTGCATATACCCTTCGCTATCACCCACCACCAGGCTACCGTTATACAGTGCTGGTGCGGTCAGCAGGCGGTGCAGCAGATCGCTTTGCGTCCACAGCGTAACACCACCTTCGGTGCTGAGCGCCAGCAGACGGTCGTTCTGATCGACCATATAGATACGGTTGCCATCAACCACGAAATCATTTATCGAGCCCAGTTCACGTTTCCACATGACCTGGCCGCTGCGCAGATCCAGCGCGGTCAGGTTACCGTTATAGGCCAGTGCGTAAACCACACCGTCAACGATAACCGGGGTCGTGTCGACATCGCTCAGACGATCGATTTCCGTTGAGCCTGTCGCCTGAGAAATACGCTGCTGCCAGATCATCTGGCCTTGCTGCATCAGTACCGCGCTTACACGACCGTTGTCACCGCCAACAATGGCAGCACCAAAGGCGGTAGCCGGCGCAGATTCACCACGCAGGGACAAGGAAGGCATATCCAGGTTCACGGTCCATTTCACCAGACCATCGGCTTCGTTCAGCGCCTGCAGCTGGCCGTTGCTGGTGTGGATCAGTACCATGCCGTCGCTCACGACCGGACGAGACAGAGACTCACCGGCCACGGAGGTTTGCCATGCAACAGAACCATCGCTGGTGTTGAGAGCATAGACCTGGGCTTTTTCGCTACCCACGTACACATGCCCACCGGCAACGGTCAGACCGCCAGAAAGCAGTGCCGGTTTACGAGAGAACCAGCCGTCTTTTTCCGCCAGGTTAACCGACCACACTTCTTTCCCGTCATCGGCGTTAACCGCCTTCACGGTACCTTTGCGGTCAGCTGCATAGATAACGCTGTCGGCAAAAGCCGGGTGCAGGTTGGAATAAAAATCACCAATACCATCGCCCACGGAGGTGCTCCACGCGGTGGACGGGGTAAACTGGTTTTCAACAGTCGGCAGTGGGGACATTTTCACAACGTCTTCTTCGCCACTGAACAGTGAACAGCCACTCAATAACGTAACAGAAAGCAGTCCTGGCAGAAGTAATTTACGCAATTGCATCGGGTCCCTCTCAGACGGACAAATTATTTATTTTCATCTGCATCATTTCGCTCAGCGCAGGTGAAGCTTTGCTCTCTACGCCAGCTTGCCACGCTTTACGCGCGCCCGCTTTGTCACCTTTGCTCAGCAGTGCTTCACCGCGCAGATCGGCAACAATGGCAGCAAAACCTTCGCCTTTGATGGTATCGAGCGTTTTCAGCGCATCGTCAGCTTTTTTCTGCTGAACCTGAATACGAGCCAGGCGCAGATTGATTACCGCTTTCAGATTTTCATCACTGGCGGCGGTTAGCCCTTGTGACAGCAGGCTAGCGGCTTTATCCAGCTCGTTCTTATCAACGTACTGCTGCGCCACTTCCAGTGCGGCCAGCGCACCGTAGGTGTTTTTGTTGTCAGCGGCAAATTTCTCTGCCGCCGTCAGCGTTTGCGGCTGATCGGCACGGATTGCGCTAACGGTATTTTCATACGACAGCGACGCGTCACGCGCGGAGTCCGCCTGATGACTGTTCCAGTAACGCCAGCCTACCAGCGCACCGACACCTAAAATAACCCCAACAACCAGCGCCTTGCCGTTTTCGACAAAGAAGCGTTTAATCGCGTCGACCTGATCGTGTTCGTTCTCGTAAATTTCCACGCAGTCCTTCTCCTTAGCCCAATAGAGTGCGCAAGTGTGCCGCAACGCCGTCCTGCGTTACCGTTGTCTGCTCACCAGAGCGCAGGTCTTTCACAACCACTTCGCCGTTAGCCACTTCGGACTCGCCCAGCACCAGTGCAATACTTGCGCCCCATTTATCGGCACGAGCAAACTGTTTTTTGAAGTTGCCGCCGCCATGGTTGGTCATCAGCTTCACGTCCGGCAGTGCATCACGCACACGTTCCGCAAGCTGCATTGCCGCAGGCTGAGTTTCCGCGCCTGAGGCTACCAGGTATATATCGACAACGGAATCTGCTTTAAATTCCGGATTAACTGCCTGAACCAGCAAAACAAGTCGCTCAAGACCCATGGCGAAGCCAACGCCAGGGGCTGGACGACCACCAAGCTGCTCAACCAGACCGTCATAACGACCGCCGGCACACACAGTGCCCTGGGAACCGAGGCTGGATGTCACCCACTCGAACACGGTGCGGTTGTAGTAGTCCAGACCGCGCACCAGACGCTGGTTCACGGTATAAGCAATGCCCGCGGCTTCCAGCAGTTTGCACAGACCCACAAAGTGCTCACGTGACGCTTCGTCCAGGTAGTCGCCCAATGCAGGTGCATCGTTCAACAGCGCCTGTACGTCAGGGTTTTTGGAATCCAGCACACGCAGTGGGTTGCTGTACATACGACGTTTGCAGTCTTCGTCCAGCTTCTCTTTGTGCTGCTCCAGGAACGCAACCAGTGCGTCACGGTAGTTCGCACGTGCTTCCAGAGAACCGATGGAGTTCAGTTCCAGTGAGACATGCTCAGCAATGCCGAGCGCACGCCACCAGCGGGCAGTCAACATAATCAGTTCGGCGTCAATGTCCGGGCCCTGCAGGCCAAAGACTTCCACACCCAACTGGTTGAACTGGCGATAACGACCTTTCTGCGGACGTTCGTGGCGGAACATCGGGCCGATATACCACAGGCGCTGCTCCTGATTGTACAGGAGACCATGTTCGATGCCGGCGCGTACGCAGCCCGCCGTACCTTCCGGACGCAGTGTCAGGCTGTCGCCGTTGCGGTCCTCAAAGGTGTACATCTCTTTTTCAACCACGTCGGTCACTTCGCCGATCGCGCGTTTGAATAACGGGGTCTGCTCTACAATCGGCAAACGGATTTCGCTGTAACCGTAGCTGCCGAGCACCTGTTTGAGTGTGCCTTCAATGCGCTGCCAGATGGCGGTTTCGCCAGGCAGATAATCGTTCATGCCGCGGATGGCTTGAATGTTTTTTGCCACGTTTATTCTCTTTCTATATACAAAAAAGAACCCAAAGAATGGGTTCAATCATACATGGGAAGCGCCACGCTTCCCATCACGTTATTTTTCAACCTGCTGAATGCTGATGCGCTGCGCTTCATCCATCATTGTTGCTTTGGCACGGATGCGGGCTTCAAGCTGGTCGATCATATCACTATTATCCAGACGATCTTTACGCACGCCATCTTCATAGAGACCACTTTTCTTGTTACCGCCGGTGACGCCGAGCGTTGACACCAGGGCTTCACCCGGACCGTTCACCACGCACCCGATGATGGAGACGTCCATCGGGGTGATGATATCTTCCAGACGTTGCTCAAGCGCATTCACCGTGCCAATCACGTCAAATTCCTGACGTGAACAGGTTGGGCAGGCAATGAAGTTGATCCCACGTGCGCGGATACGCAGTGATTTGAGGATATCGAAACCGACTTTGATCTCTTCTACCGGATCGGCCGCCAGCGAAACGCGCAGGGTGTCACCGATCCCTTCCGAGAGCAGCAGCCCCAGACCGATCGCCGATTTAACGGAACCGCTACGAAGGCCACCGGCTTCCGTAATCCCGAGGTGCAAAGGCTGATCGATCTGTTTTGCCAGCAGGCGATAAGACTCTACTGCCAGGAACACATCTGAGGCTTTTACGCTGACTTTGAACTGTTCGAAGTTCAGACGATCAAGATGATCAACGTGACGCATCGCGGATTCAAGCAGCGCCTGCGGCGTTGGCTCACCGTATTTTTCCTGCAGATCTTTTTCCAGGGAACCGGCGTTAACGCCGATACGGATAGGAATATTTTTATCGCGGGCGCAATCCACCACCATGCGGATACGCTCTTCGTTACCGATGTTGCCCGGGTTAATACGCAGGCAGTCGACGCCATATTCAGCAACTTTCAGCGCAATGCGGTAATCGAAGTGGATATCAGCAACCAGCGGAACGCTGACCTGCTGTTTGATCAGTTTGAACGCCTCTGCGGCATCCATTGTCGGCACGGAGACGCGAACAATGTCCGCGCCTACACGCTCTAACGCTTTGATCTGATTGACCGTCGCTTCCACGTCTGTGGTGCGCGTGTTGGTCATCGACTGGACGGCGATAGGAGCCCCATCGCCGATTGGCACATTACCAACGTAAATCCGTTTCGATTTTCTACGTTGAATCGGAGCCTGGTTATGCATGAAAAATCTCCCGCGTTGCCCGTCTGTTACTGTGCTGCTGATTGTTCGGCATTAACGGTAAGACGCGCAACCTGGTTAGTTCTGATAAAGCGGCTCAGGTCGACAGGTTTTCCTTGATACTGGATCTGAACTGCTGCCGGAGCGCCGATTTTAAGTTTATACGGTGCCTGGCCGGTTAGGTTTAACGTGCCATCTTTACGCTGCAGACCGCTGAACAGTTTTTTACCTGTTGCATCGGTCACTTCCAGCCAGCAGTCAGCTGAGAAGTTCATCACCAGCGCATTTGGGTCCGCCGCCGGCGCCGCCGTTCCGGCCGGGTTGGTTGGCAGTGACGCAGCACCGTTGTCCGCAGGCTGAGTGGCCGCTGGCGCGTTGGTCGCGGTATCCACGTTTGCCTGAGAAGGGGCAACCACCGCGTTTGGATCCTGAGCCTGAGGCGCAGGGGTATTAGCCGTTGCGGCGGGTGCCTGCCCGGCATCGGTTGCAGGCGCATCGGTCGCGGCAGTCTGCGGCTCGCTGGAGGTGGCAGCACCTTCGGTATTCAGCGGCACGCTCTGAGCGTTGTCATTGCCGGACTGATTGAGCTCGGCGGAGGATTGATCGGCCATGGTGGTGATCTCTTCCTGCTGCGCCTTGTGGTTTTGCCACCACCATGCGCCCGTCAGGCCGATCACCACAAACAGCACCAGCCAGGTAAAGCTCATCAGCCAGCCATCACGTTTTTTACGACGTTTTCCCAGGGAGAAGGTCTGCATCGGCGCAACTTTTGCTGCGCGGACCGGTGCCTGCTTCTCCATCATTGGCAGTAATTCTTCTTCAGGGATATGCACCAGTTTTGCATAAGAGCGGATGTAACCACGCAGAAATGTTGAAGCCAGATCGGCCGGAGCCTTATCTTCTTCAATATCGCGAACCGTGGAAACCTTCAGACATAAGCGTTCTGCAACGGCTTGCTGGCTGAGTCCGAGTTGTTCACGGGCGTTGCGAAGACGAACGCCAGTGGAGAGTGCTTCATGTTGGTCGTGAGTGGCTTCAGTATTCATTCGCTACAACTACTGGTACGTGAAAAAAAAGGGTTCAGGTGCCGGTAAGTCACAATGCCACCCGCACCGCGAAAGTTCTGATCAGTTAACCTTGAACAGACAGTATAAGACTGTCAGCCCGGAGATGACAGCACAGCCCTGCCCGTCAGGATAAACTGTTGTTACGTCGTTACATACTGCCCGAAAGTCGGATGAAACGCACCGTAATTATTGATCAGTCATCACGAATCTGACTGATTATTCAGTAAGATTATGCTTCACGGCGCAAATAATGCGCCGTGAGTGCATAAGAATCAAACAGCTTTGACCGCAATCGTCTCGCCCTGCATGCGTTTACGCAGGGTACGTTTGGTACGGTCAATCACATCACCTGCCAGCTGTCCGCATGCAGCATCGATATCATCACCACGGGTTTTACGCACGATAGTGGTGAAACCATACTCCATCAGCACCTTGGAGAAACGGTCGATACGGCTGTTCGAGCTACGGCCATAAGGTGCGCCCGGGAACGGGTTCCATGGAATCAGGTTGATTTTGCACGGCGTATCTTTCAACAGTTCAGCCAGCTGATGCGCATGCTCGGTACCGTCGTTTACGTGATCGAGCATGACATACTCGATCGTCACGCGGCCCTGGTTCGCGTTGGATTTCTCCAGGTAGCGACGCACGGCGGCGAGGAAAGTTTCGATATTGTACTTTTTGTTGATGGGTACAATTTCGTCACGGATTTCGTCGTTCGGTGCATGCAGTGAGATCGCCAGCGCAACGTCAATCATGTCGCCCAGCTTGTCCAGTGCAGGCACTACGCCTGACGTCGACAGCGTTACGCGACGCTTGGACAGACCAAAGCCGAAGTCATCCAGCATGATTTCCATCGCCGGAACGACGTTGGTCAGGTTCAGCAGTGGCTCGCCCATGCCCATCATCACTACGTTGGTGATTGGACGGGTCCCGGTCACTTTCGCCGCACCGACGATTTTCGCCGCACGCCACACCTGGCCGATAATTTCAGACACGCGCAGGTTACGGTTGAATCCCTGTTGAGCGGTTGAGCAGAACTTGCACTCCAGCGCACAGCCTACCTGAGAGGAGACGCACAGCGTGGCGCGGTCTTCTTCCGGGATGTAGACGGTTTCAACGCGCTGATCGCCAACGGCAATCGCCCATTTGATGGTGCCATCGGCAGAGCGCTGCTCCTCCACCACTTCTGGTGCACGGATTTCAGCCACTTCTTTGAGCTTATTGCGCAGCACTTTGTTGATGTCAGTCATGTCATCAAAGTTGTCGCTGCAATAGTGGTACATCCATTTCATGACCTGATCGGCACGAAACGGCTTCTCGCCCATCTCTTTAAAGAACTCGCGCATCTGCTGACGGTTCAGATCCAGCAGGTTAATTTTTCCATTTTTATTTGGAACCGCAGGAATGGCGACTTCGGAGGTATTCACTAATTCAGACATAATTTTTTCCGGCCTCGTTGTTACACGTTATGGCCCATGGAGGGTTGAAAAGAAACGCCCCGGAAAGCAGTCTGCTCGTCCGGGGCGTTGCATTGTACAAAGTCTGGCGCAGGGATGCCACGTCTGCACGCGGCATTTACGAAAATAATGTGTAAACGAAACCGTTAAATTAACGGGTACGTGGACACACTTCGCCTTCAGCGAAGAAGAACGCGATTTCACGAGCGGCAGATTCAACAGAATCGGAACCGTGGGTGCCGTTCTCGGTGAAGCTGTCTGCATAGTCAGCGCGCAGGGTACCAGCCAGTGCGTTATCCGGGTTGGTCGCACCCAGCAGGTCACGGTGACGCTGTACTGCGTTTTCGCCTTCCAGTACGGATACAACGATCGGGCCAGAAGTCATGAACTCAACCAGACCGTCAAAGAATGGACGACCTTCGTGCTCAGCGTAGAAACCGCGAGCCTGCTCAACGGTCAGGTGCAGCATTTTGGTGCCAACGATTTTGAACCCTGCTGATTCAAAGCGAGCAAAGATGCTGCCAATAACGTTTTTTGCCACCGCGTTTGGTTTGATGATGGAAAAAGTACGTTCAATAGCCATGATAACCTCTGTAAATGTTCTGTTGTTTTTCATACCTGAGTATGGTGTGGCGCGGATTATAATGAGCAATAGCGCCATTGCCTATGGATTCAGGTAACATTTTTTTAAAATGAGACGAAGATTAGCAACAGCTCACAGCAGAAGAGACGTTTAACGCTACTGCAGCGTGAAATTCACCGTCGCCACCTGCCCCGCTTCATCCATCACCAGCACCTGATAATCGCCTGATTTATCAAGCTGCAAGGTGTAAACCCGGCTCTTCACCGCCAGCGGTTCGCCATTCAAAAACCACCAGCGTTCACCGCTATTGCCGGTGGCCTGTAGCGGTAACGAGACGCGGGATTCCCCCGGCAGACGCTTGATAACCGCGCCTTCACGCACGCCAGTCAACATCAGCGGTGCAGGTGAGTCCTGCGACAAGGGCGGACAGGTAGCCGATGGCGAAGGGATCCGTGCTGAGCGCCGCTCGGCTGCAGGCAGCCAGGGTTCCAGCGGCAGCGGCCAGACATCCAGAACTTTCTCGGTCGCATCCGGGCAGTCTGCCGCCACGCGTTTGCCCTCTTTATCCAGCCAGACCGGGAAACGGATCCCGCGAATACCTTCCTGTTCCGGTAGGAGCAACGTCGGCGGCTCGCTGCCGTCCAGCAGCCAGGTCGCCAGGCGGCGACGGCAATTTTCGCTCCCTTCCGGCAGCGACTGGCCGCCCGGCCAACAGATGACGCCGCGCCCCACACCGTCAGGACGAGGGTCGCGTGGCAGACGCGCCTGATCGAGCGTTGAACCAGACTGCAGTACATTATTCACCTGGTTAAGCAGAGGTACCGCGCTCGCAAACCCAAACTGACCCGCCACAGGCGTGCCGTCCGGTCGTCCGGTCCAGATCCCAATAACGTAACGGGCATTCAGCCCTACCGCCCATGCGTCACGGTAGCCATAGCTGGTTCCCGTTTTCCATGCCAGAGGTACCACCTGCGGCAGCGCATTGTCCGGCAGCGGCTGCGCCTCATTGGCCAGAATACGGCGAATGATCCACGCCGCCCCCTGGGATAATAACGGCCGCTCTGACAGGGGATCGCCTGGCTGTAAGCGCAGCCGGCCCGCTTTACCGTGTCGGGCGAACGCGCTATAGGCCGCGGTAATATCGGCCAGCCGCGCCCCTGCCCCGCCCAGGATCAGCGATAAATTCGGCTGTGCGCCAGCAGGTAAAATCAGCGGCAAACCTGCATTACTCAACATCGCAGCAAAACGTTTTGGTCCGTATGCCTCGAGCACCTGCACGGCGGGCAGATTAAGGGAACGTACCAGCGCTTCACTCATACTCACCGGCCCATGAAACCCACTGTCGAAATTACCCGGGCGATAATCCCCCGTTTTTCTTGGAACATCCTGGAGCAGCGATGCCGGGTGGATCAAACCGTCGTCCAGCGCCATACCGTAGATAAAGGGCTTGAGCACCGATCCCGGCGATCGGATCGCATTCACCATATCCACATGGCTAAACCGGGTGTCATCGTTAATGTCGACCGATCCCACCCAGCCACGCACTTTCATATCCGTGTGATCGACGACGATCATTGCCAGCGAACTGCGTGCCGGCAGACGAGATTTCCAGTTCATCGCCAGTTCTTCAAGCTGCCGCTGCAGGGACGCATCTAAGGTAGTCACAATTTTAGTATCGCGACTTTTGCTGAGCATCATGCGCGAAAAGAGCGGTGCCAGCTGCGGCATTTGCCGGGGCGCCAGCCATACCGCTTCTTCACGGGACTCCTTAACCTGGCTTGCCGGCCAGACGCCCTGCGTCACCATCCGGTCGAGCACTTTGTTGCGTGCCGCTTCTGCACGTTCCGGCCAGCGGTCAGGACGCAACCGGCTTGGCGCCTGCGGCAATACGGCGAGCAGCGCCGCTTCGGAATAGCTGAGCTGCGAAGGCGGTTTGCCGAGATAGGTCCAGCTTGCCGCACCAATCCCCTGCAGCGTACCGCCAAATGGGGCGCGGTTAAGATAAAGCGTGAGGATGTCGCGCTTAGAGAGGTGCCACTCAAGCTGCATGGCTCGCCAGAGCTGACGAATTTTGCCACCAAAAGTGCGCGGATGCGGATCCAGCAGGCGCGCCACCTGCATAGTGAGCGTGCTGCCGCCTGAGACAACCCTCCCGGAGGTAAGATCCTGCCAGGCGGCGCGCAGCACAGAGAACGGATTCACGCCTGGATGGTCCCAGAACCAGCGATCTTCATACTGGATCAAGGCTTCAAGATAGCGGGGAGAAACCTCTTCGAGAGTGACCGGATAGCGCCAGATCCCTTCGCTGTCGGCAAAACGCCAAAGCGGTGTGCCTTTTTCGTCCACCACCACCCGTGCGGGGTTGACCTCTTTCAGAGGCAACGGCCACAGGCGATCAGCGGCCAGGATCAGCCCCCATAAAACGAGAAGCGCTCCCGCCAGCCACAGCCAGCGGGAGCGTATCAGACGTACAAGCCGCATATTACGGTACAACAATCAGCGGGCCACTGGCCGCACCTGTTGCCCGCCACTGCGGAACATACATGGACTCCACCATCGGGACCGGCACCTCATAGGTTCCCGGCGTCACGGCGCGCGCCAGATAAACCAGCGTGACCGGCTGCCCTTCGTTAACCGGCACCGCCGCCACAAAGCGATCGTCGCGGAATTCCATATGCTGAATATCCGCCTGCTGCATCTGACTGAGCAGGTTCTGCACTTCGCTGCCGCTGTCCTGCAGGCTGGCGCTGCTGCTCGCCAGGTTCTGGTTTTCCAGTTCCAGTCCCGCCGGGAGGAGATCGACAACCAGCGCATCCGGCACGTTCTGGCTGGCCTTCACTTCAAGCCATACCAGCACCAGCTCGCCGCTCTTCAGTGACGTGAGCGACTTTGTGCTGCCGTCGGTTGCCAGAATATGGCGCTCAATCTGCAGCACGTTAGACGATGGCTGAGGTGCAGATGCCGGATAACCGGTGCTATCAAGGCGTACCCACAGCGGTGTGCTACCGGTATTTGTCACCTGCAGCGCGCCAAGCTGGTCGCCGTTCACGTTCTGTACCAGGGCTTTATCACCGCCTGATGCAGTATCCGCCAGAGACGTTTGCGCCTGCCATGCGCCGGACAAAGTTTGCAGCGAGCGTCCGGCCAGGAACAGGGCGTTACTCTCCTGGGTCGAGAGCCAGCGCTGGCTGAAAGCTTGTTCCGACAAGGCGTTCAGCAGCGTATTTTGCGCATCCGGCAGAAGCTTGTACTCCTCAAGCAGAGAGAGCATCAGCGCATTATCACGAAGCGCACTGCCATAATCGGCCATCCAGTTTTTGCTGTCGTTACGCGGCGTTTTGATGGCCAGACCCAGCGCCTGCTGGCTGCGCGGTGCGTCGCCCATCAATTTTAGCGCCATCCCCAGCTGCATCAGCGGCAGCCCGGAAGCGGCCTGTCCGTGACGTTCCCAGATTTCACGCAACGCACCAAGCGGGGCCTTTTGCTGGCGAGCCAGCACCAGCGCGGCATAGGCCTGCACCGCAAATTTACTGGCCTGGGTATCATCGCTGTAGCGGATGGACATCATACCCGGGTCCTGCAGGTAACGCAGCAAGCGGCTGTTGGCGTTGTTAACCGCCTCAGCAGGCACGCTGTAGCCCTGCTCGCCTGCACGAACCAGGAAGTCAGTGACATAGGCGGTGAGCCAGTACTCCTCCGGACCGTTTTTATCCCAAAGCGCGAAACCTCCGTCATCACGCTGCATCTGCAGCAGACGGGAGATCCCGATATCAATGGCCGCACGGCGCTTGTCATCCGTATCCCCTTTGATGCCAAGCGCGGTCAACTGCGCCGCGTTGGTGTAGAGCGACGGGAACAGACCACTGGTGGTTTGCTCCAGACAGCCATACGGGTATGCCTGCAGCTCACGAATATAGCGCGCCAGATTCAGAGGCGGTTTCCCGCTCAGCAGCAATTGTCCCTGTAGCGTGGCAGGAGAGAAGCCATTAAGGTGCTGCGCCGGTGCACTCCACGACTCACCGGGATTCAGCATGGCACCGGTGTTAACGGTCTGCGCCGGGAATGCCGGACGAACGCCGATTTTCCAGCTCTTCTGTTGTGCAGCGAAAGTCTCGCCCGGCAGCTGCAGGCCGGTCACCTGAGCGGTCACTTCACCGTCACCGTAACCATCCAGTGCACGTACCGGGATAAACAGGGTGCTGCGCGCGCCCGGCGGTAACTTCACGGGCTGCGGCTGTGCGCCCTCAAGCGACAGCTTGCCGGTAGCGGTAAAGGCAACGTTCAGCGTTTGCGGCTGGTCCGTCAGGTTGGTCACATCCAGCGTCAGGCGTGAGGTATCGCCGCTTGCCAGGAAGCGCGGCGTGTTCAGTTCGGTAATGATTGGGGCGGCGACAATCACTTTACCTTCGCTGCTGCCGAAATCATCTTCCGTCCAGGCCTGCGCCATCAGACGCAGCTCGCCATTGAAGTCTCCAATGGGCAGTGTCACGGTCCCTTCACCGTTAGCATCGAGCTCGACCGGCTGCGCCTGCTGGGCAATGATAGTCACGTGGTTCACCGGTGGTTTACCGCCGCGCTTAAGCTCATCGCCGTCACCACCAAAGCGCAGCGCAGCCATGCGGCCCTGCCCTTCAATGACCTGACCGTAAATATCGTAGATATCCGCGCCGTAGCGCTTCTGACCGAAGAACGCTTCCCACGGATCCGGGGTAACGTAATCGGTGATGTTCAACACGCCGCTGTCCACTGCCGAGATCAGCACATTCACTTTCTGCGGAACGGCGCCTTCTTTGACGCTGGCCTTCACCTTCACGGACAGCGTCTGGTTTGGCCGCATTTTCTGCGGATTTTCCAGCGCGACATTCAGGCGGCGATTCTCATCGCCCATCGGCAGATGCAGTAACCCGACGGCACGTTTCGGCGTCGCTGATTTGGATTTATCGCCAGGGCGTACCACCAGCGTGCTGAGATAGAGATCGTGACGTTTCCAGGCCTTATCCACCGGGATTGAGAGATCGAGCCCGTTGGCCGGTACGTCGATCTCTTTCCACCACAGCGGCCCTTCGCTGGACTCGATCATCGCATAGCCTTTACCCGCCGCCGGAGCAGCGATATGCAGCTGGATGGTATCTCCCGGCTGATAGGAAGGCTTGTCCAGTTTCATGGTCACACGGTCGGGGCGAGCGGCACCGGTGCCGTCGCTATTATCCTGCCAGCTGTAGCCGGCCCAGAAGCGCACGCTGCTGACCATATCGTCCGGTGCTTTGACCTCCAGACGGTACGAACCCCACTCCACCGGGAAGGTCACTTTACCGGTTTCATCGGCCTTGAGGGTCAGCTCCTGCTCGCCCTCCACCAGGTCTTTCTGATCAAACTGTGACTGCCAGCCATCGCTCTCTGACCAGTTCCAGTAGTAGTCACGGCGCTCACGGATCAGGCGAACCTGTAACCCGGAAACCGCCTTTTTTGCCCCGCTGGCATCGGCATAGACGATATCAAAGCTGGCATTGCCGTTTTCATCCACGATCGGCTGGTTGACGGTGGTGTCAGTGCGGTAGTCATAAACGGCCTTACTGGCAAACTGAGGACGGATACCCGGCAGCTCGGCCGCCGGCCAGATGGCCTGCTCAGCACGGCGCGTCACCGGGCGACCGCCCGATTCCAGAAGGCTGGCCTGCAGGATCAGCTGCAGCGGTGAATGCGCCTCTTTCCACTGGCTTTCTGTCGAGACCTGTCCGCGCCCCTGTTCATCAAGGGTTAGCTGAACTTCATCCAGGCTGCGGCTCAGGTTCTCTTCGGCGATATCACCGAACTGGAAGCCCGGCAGTGCAGCGACGGCTTCGCGCAGCGGTCGCAGGAAAAGCTGGCCTTGCAGGGAATTTCCGTTGGCAGGTGCGCCATACAGGTAATAACCCGCAATGTTAAAGTCGACGTTATCTTCGGTGGAAACCGGCGCTTTTTGTCCCGTCAGATTAAGCGCCATACGCTCCGGCATAAAATCTTCAACGTGGAAATCCCACAGGCGCTGTTGGTTATCGCCGGTATTGGCGCGGATATGCCACATACCGGTCTGCGCCCCGCCGTCCAGGGAATAATTGAAGCGATAGAGGCCGTTCTCAGGCTGGGCGACAACCGTGCGCGCCACCTGTCCGTCCGGGCGCAGTACGTCGAGTTTAACGGGCTGGGCAGGAAGCGGTTTACCGTCGCTGTCGCGCAGCAAACCATTGAGGATCACCGTTTCGCCAGGGCGATAGAGATCGCGCGGGCCAAACATAAAGAATTGCTTGCTGTAGCCTGGGCTACCTGCGATATCAAACTCCGCCAGATCGAGGGCCGGAAGCTTGAGGTCAAGCAGCGTGGTCTGTCCGTCTTTGCTGGCCAGAATCAGCGCGGCTTCTTTGTCAGTCTCAAGTTTTGCGTGGCCGTCAGCATCGCTGTTCGCTTCGGCAAGCGTCTGCCCTTTATCATTCAACAGGGTGACGGTAACGCCGGATTGCGCCGCGCCATCTTCCAGGCTCTGGGTGAAAATATCCAGACGGTTATGATAACGGTGAGCGGACAACCCAATATCACTTAAGGTAAAGAGCGTCGCGGCATTGCTGTAGTTATAGTGCCCGGCCTGATTCATGACCGCGATGTACACGCCTGACTGCTGGAGCGGCTTAATATCCCGCAGCGGCAACAGCAGTTTTTCACGGGTGTTGCGTGCCGGATTGAGGTCAAACCGGCCGGTATACACCAGGTCCGCCATTTTGAGCAGATTATCGGACTCCCAGTTAGTCAGGGAGTTACGGTACTCCCACTGGCTGACAAAGGAGGCCAGGGATTCAGGCTTCACGCGGTAGAAATTCACGTCAACATTGTTGACGTTGAGCGCCATTACCGGCAGACCTTCCACCACCTTGCCCGGCAGCAGCGAGCCACGGCTGGCAAAACCGACCGTCGGTTCAACATCCCGTGTAGTCAGGGCTTTTTCGTAATCGATACCAAATGTCGCTTTGTTCAGCGCCTGCAAATCACGTTCAACGGTGACAACCAGATTGCGGTTGGGCTCCAGATGGCGCAGGCGTAGCTCTTTCAGGTTAGGTGCGAGTTCCCACGCCCCGTCAACCTTGCCGCTTTTTTTATCCACCACATGCACTGTTTTGGCGAAATCCTGATCGGGATTAAGCGGAACAGAGAAGGTCAGCACCAGCGTGGCCGCGCCATCAAGCTGCACCTCTGAAGTATCCAGCAGGGTGAGCGCTTTGCCCTGACTCTGTGCCGCCAGCGTTGCCAGCTTTTCAGCGTCCGGCTTTTCCGGTGCTTTCGGTGTCGTTGCTGTGGATGCTGCGGGAGCCGCAGCCTGAGAGTTATCGTCGCTGTTATCACAGCCGACAAGCGAAAATGTGGTAAGCAGCGCGAGAGAAATCGCGGCTAAGCGAAACGGTGTCATCCTTTGTCCCTGGCCCATGGAGCCTGTTGGTCGTCTTCCGGATAAGTATTATCCGCAAGTTTCATTAATACAAAAAGTCTAATTTTAGAATCTGGAAAGCACCTCGCAGAGCGACGACGCCTTTACTCAGGCACTGCTATGCCGATCACAGTCGCAAACGTCACATGTTACCTTTTACGTCATTTGTTTTTAAAACAAGAAGATAGCTGGATTACCTCGCCTTTAGCCTGCTAGCTTTAAGCTCAAGACGCACCCCGAGTGCGCGGTTCACTAAGAGAGACAGTCATGAAACGAGCCGTGAACGCCCTACAAAATTTCGGAAAATCGTTGTACGGACCGGTACTTATCTTACCGATCGTCGGTCTTTTTATCGCATTCGGTAACGTCCTGGGGAACGGTAACCTCGCAGAGTATGTGCCGTTTCTCGGCCATCCGCTGATTCAGCATGTTGGTCAGCTTATCGCGAAATCGGCCGTGTCAGTACTGGTTAACCTGGCGCTGGTGTTTGCCGTCGGGATACCGATTGGCCTGGCCACGCGTGATAAAGGCTATGCGGCCCTGATTGGCCTGGTGACCTTTGTTGTTTTCATTAACGCGATGAACGTTACGCTGCAGCTCCAGGGCGAACTGGCCCCCGCTGACCAGATGAAAGCCGCCGGGCAAAGTATGGTGCTGGGCGTGCAGGTGCTGGAGATGGGCGTTTTCGCCGGGATCCTGACAGGGGCGCTGTCCGGATACTTGTACAACAAGTACTCCGGCGTACAGTTTAACGGCGCGATGGCCATCTATTCCGGCCACTGTTTCGTCGCCATCGTCATGCTTCCTGTCTCAATGCTGCTCGGCGTCGTGATGAGCGAACTGTGGCCATTTGCCCAGCATGGCATCAGCGCACTGGCGCTGGCGATCAAAGGTTCCGGGCCTTTTGGGGTGGCCATTTACGGCTTCCTGGAACGCATTCTGGTGCCGACCGGCCTGCATCATCTGGTCTATACCCCCTTCCTGTATACCGAACTTGGGGGTACGCAAGAGGTATGCGGCACGGTTTATCAGGGCGCACGCAATATCTATTTCGCCGAAATGGCTTGCCCGGAAGTGAAGCAGTTGAGCAGCACGGTAGTGTGGGACGCGCGCGGCATCAGCAAAATGTTTGGCCTGCCCGCGGCGGCGCTGGCGATATACATGACCGCCAGGCCGGAGCGCAAAGCGACAGCCAAAGCCATCCTGATCCCGGCAGCGTTAACCTCTCTGCTGGTGGGCGTTACCGAGCCGATTGAGTTTTCGTTCCTGTTCGTCGCTCCGCTGCTGTTTGTGGTACATGCGGTGCTGACCGGCATCGGCATGATGCTTTTCTCCCTGTTCGGTGTTCATGCCATCGGCGCTAACGGAATTATCGATTTTATTCTTTATAACCTGCCGCTCGGCACGGAGAAGTCCAACTGGCCGATGTACATCGTGGTCGGGCTCATCATGTTCGCGCTCTATTTTGTGGTGTTCCGCTTCCTGATCCTGCGCTTCAACATGAAGACGCCGGGACGCGAGGATGACGATCAGGAGACGCGCCTGTACAGCAAACAGGAGTATCAGGCGAAGGGGAACAATGACGGGCTGGGTGAATCCATCGTGGTGGGGCTGGGAGGCCGGGAAAACATTGAGGTAGTGGATAACTGCTACACCCGCTTACGCGTCACGGTGAAGGATGTCTCCATCATCGACGAGCCGCGCCTGAAAGCGACCGGCGCGAAAGGGATTATCAAACAAGGTAACAACGTTCAGGTGGTCTACGGGCTGCATGTCAAAAAAATGCGAGAAGCCGTTGAGACGTTTCTCTGAGAGGAGCTAAAGATGTTTACACCCCCTTTTATTCTGTCGATTGCCGGTGGCGGCAGCACCTATACGCCGGGTATCGTGAAAAGCCTGATGGTACGCCTGCAGGACTTCCCGCTGGCCGAGATTCGCCTCTACGATATCGACGAAGCACGCCAGAACACCATTGCACCGGTGGTGGAGAAGGTCATTCGCGACCATAGCCAGAGCATTACCTTCACCGTGACCACAGACCCGGAAGTCGCGTTCAGCGGGGCACACTTTGTCTTCGCCCAGATGCGTGTCGGCCAGTACAGAATGCGTGAGCAGGATGAGAAGATCCCGCTGCGCCACGGCGTGGTGGGCCAGGAAACCTGCGGTCCTGGCGGGCTGGCATACGGCCTGCGCACGATCCTGCCGATGGTCGAGCTGATCGATCTGGTGGATCGCTACGCGCATGAAAAAGCCTGGATCGTGAACTATTCCAACCCGGCAGCGATCGTTGCGGAAGGGGTGCGCCGCCTGCGACCGGACGCCCGCGTGCTTAATATCTGCGATATGCCAGTGGCGGCGATGCGTAACATGGGGGCCATTTTGGGTGTGGACCGCCACAAGCTGGAGGTGGACTACTTTGGTCTGAACCACTTCGGCTGGTTTACCCGCGTGCGGGTGGACGGCGAGGACAAGCTGCCGGAACTGCGTCGGCATATCGCGAGGTTCGGCCTGCTGACGGAAGATGCGGCCAAAACCGATCCGCAGCACTCGGATCCGTCGTGGGTGAAAACCTGGCGCAACATCAAGCCCATCATGGATAACTTCCCGGAATATCTGCCAAACCCCTATCTGCAGTACTACCTGATGCCAAACCAGATTGTGGAGCATCAGAACCCGGACTATACCCGCGCGAACGAAGTGATGAACGGGCGTGAGAAAAAGCTGTTTGCCGCCGCAGAAGAGTATAAGCGTACCGGGATTTTACCGGATGCCTTCCACGTGGGCGTCCACGGCGAGTTTATTGTCGATGTCGCCTGCTCGCTGGCATTTAACCTGCGTCAGCGCCATCTGGTAATGGTGGAAAACCGCGGGGCGATAACCAATCTGCCGTACGACGCGGTGGTGGAAGTCCCGGCCTACATCACCTCTGAAGGGCCAGAGCCTATCCGCGTGGGTCGGGTCCCGTTGTTCCATCAGACGCTGCTACAACAGCAGCTCGCCTCTGAACAGTTGCTGGTGGAAGCGACCATTGAAGGCAGCTACGAAAAAGCGCTACAGGCGTTCACCCTGAACCGTACCGTGCCCACCATGGAGCACGCAAAAGCGATTCTCGATGAGATGATTGACGCCAACCGTGACTACTGGCCTGCGCTGCAAAAAGCCTGGCAGAACGGTGAAGCGGTGAAAAAATAGGGTCGTGCTCGCGAGTTGAACGTGGTTTGCTTGTCGGTGTCAGAAAAAACACCGACAATCCTTTTTTACGGAAAAGAATGGAGGCAACCCATGTCCACCTCATATTTTGTCGCCGCCGACTGGCTGATTGAGCACGGTGACGATCCGGAAGTACAGATTATTGACGCGCGTATGGCACCTGCCGGGCAGGAACATCTTCGCGATATGGTCGCAGAATACCGCGCAGGGCATTTGCCGGGCGCGGTATTTTTTGATATTGAAGCTCTGTCCGACCATAACTCCCCTCTCCCGCACATGCTGCCGCGCCCGGAAGCGTTCTCCGTGGCGATGCGCGAACTTGGCGTTAATCGTGACAAACACCTCGTGGTTTACGATGAAGGTAACCTCTTCTCCGCACCGCGCGCCTGGTGGATGCTGAAAAACTTTGGCGTGGAGAAAGTCTCAATTCTGGCAGGCGGCCTCGCGGGCTGGAAGCGTGATGAACTGCCATTGCAGCAGGGCGACGTGACGCTGCCGGAAGGCGAGTTCGACGCGACGTTTGATGCGCATCAGGTAAAACGTCTGACCGACGTGCTGGTGGTCAGCCATGAAAAAACGGCGCAAATTGTCGATGCCCGCCCTGCAGCGCGCTTTAACGCCCAGGCGGATGAACCGCGTCCGGGGCTGAAGCGCGGCCATATTCCCGGCGCGTTGAATGTGCCGTGGGGCGATCTGGTGTTTGAAGGTGAATTAAAAACGACCGATGAGCTGCGCGCCATTTTTGATCGTCAGGGCGTGGATTTGCATCGTCCCATTATTGCCAGTTGCGGGTCCGGCGTCACGGCCTGCGTGGTGATTCTGGCGCTCGCCACACTCGGTGTAAACGACGTGACGCTCTATGATGGCGCCTGGAGTGAATGGGGTGCACGAGACGATTTGCCCGTTGAACCGGCCAAATAATGGATAACCGTCTGGCCACGCTGTTAACGCGCGGGGCGTCACTGACCCGCGCGGAATATCGCGTGCTGGCCCACCTGACAGATCATCCTCTGCTGGTGGGCAATATTACGGTGCGCGAACTGGCGCAGGCGACGTTCGTCTCAACCGCTACCATTATGCGTTTGTGTCAGAAATTAGGCTTCAGCGGTTTCAGCGAATTTATCTGGCACTGCAAACAGCTGTTAACCGAGACGCCGTATATCGCCGCGCAGGCACAACAGCGCCCGGAACTGCCGGCGCTTTTCAGTCAATTTATCGCGAACTATCAGCAAACCTTTCAGTGGGTAACGCAGGAGAAGCGCGCGCAATTTTCGACGTTACTGCGCCAGAAAGAGAGCTTCTTTCTTTATGGCGCCGGCTTCTCTTATCTCTTCGCCGAGTACCTCACCAAGAAATTGCAGGTGCTGGGCAAAACGGCGTTTATTTCCGGGCCGGGGGATAGCCGGAACATTTTCCTCAGCAACGCTGCGCGGTATCAGGTGTTTATCGCCGTCTCACGCAGCGGTGAAACCGAACAGGTGCTGGATAAAGCGCGGATCGCGAAAAACGTGGGTATGACGGTCGTGGCTTTTACGCGCGCTTCGGCCAATACGCTGGCGGGAATGGCAGATTTGCACTTTGCCTTATATGACGAGGCGGTACATTACGCCGCAGAAGCCGCTGGCGTGACGTCGTTTGAGTCGAATCTGGTCCTGCTGATGGA
The DNA here is from genome assembly GCF_047456135.1 of Enterobacter sp. BNK-18. Taxonomy (NCBI): domain Bacteria; kingdom Pseudomonadati; phylum Pseudomonadota; class Gammaproteobacteria; order Enterobacterales; family Enterobacteriaceae; genus Enterobacter; species Enterobacter sp. BNK-18. The sequence goes on from NZ_CP179899.1 coordinate 2,613,698, forward strand.
TTTACTGCTGCTGGAAGCGACGGGGTGAAAAATCACCCCGCGTAATCAGATAATGCGGGTGGTTTTGAGATCGCGCAGGAATCCGCCCCAGCGACGCTCGTAAAACGGCGTGATGTGCTCGGTAATAAAGTGGCTGATGCCCTTCTCATCCTTCTTCACCTGACAGATATCGATCGGCTCATCACCCGGCAGCGTATCGGTGGCAACACTGCCCGCAGCCTGAATAATCTCCTCGATATCGCCGTCTGCTTCAATGCCAATCAGCAGTACCGGCTGTTCATCCGTGCTCTCTTTAACAGAGCAGAGGAACGCGCGCCTCACGGGTTTGAGGGTCTTGAACAGCGTGGTCAGCGAATCAATCATCTGCGCAGGGGGTTCGGCTACTTCAGACAACAGCAGCGTTTCGCCCCCTTCCAGCACTTCCTGCGTACTGAGCGGGTTGCCCTCCTCGCCAATCAGATGGTTGATTTCACGCGGGGTGAACTCTTTCCCGGTTGGCAGTTTGGCGTTGAGGAACAAGGTCTGGCCCAGCGTCATTTCGAACAGAGTGCGCACCGGCATCACCACGAACGCCTGCTCGTCTTCAACGGCCTGCTGCAGCGCTTCCAGCGAGGTGAAGAACGGGATCACCGACGTGCCGTCGTCTTTCTCCCAGTGGAGCAGGTCCAGCGCGCTGTCTTCAACAACCTGTTCGCCTTCCGCTGCGGTACCCGGAACCCAGACGGTGGACTCCAGCAACGTGCGGAAAAATGCCGGACGGTGGGCAGGTTCGGTCGCCGCCTGTTCCAGCAGAGTTTCTAATTCGTTTTTCGTTTCAGACATAGTTTGGCTACTTCAACATAATGTCGGCTGGCGCAAGGCTAACAGGCCTACAAAACCGTAGGCCCGGACAAGCACAGCGCCGCCGGACAAAAACAATTACTCGGCAGTCAGCAGGTTCGCGATAGTACGCACGCCCAGTCCCGTTGCCCCTGCAGACCACTGCTCAACGGCCGCTTTACGGTAGGTTGCGGAGCAGTCGATGTGCAGCCAGCCTTCGTGATAGTTCTCAACGAAGTGAGACAGGAAGCCGGCCGCCGTGCTCGCACCCGCCGGATAGGCTGCGCTCGCGGTGTTGTTCAGTTCGGCGAAGTTAGACGGCAGCTGGCTGCGGTGGAATTCGGCCAGCGGCAGACGCCAGAACGGTTCGTTCTCCGCGGCCGCGCTTGCCAGCAGGCGAGCTGCCAGTTTGTCGTCAAAGCTGAACAGCGCATGGTAGTCGTTGCCCAGCGCGGTTTTCGCCGCACCGGTCAGGGTCGCCATGTCGATAATCAGCTCTGGCTTCTGCGCAGACGCGTCGATGAGACCATCGGCCAGCACCAGACGACCTTCCGCATCGGTGTTCATCACTTCCACGTTTTTACCGTTACGGTAGCGAATGATGTCGCCGAGCTTAAAGGCATTACCGCTCACCATGTTGTCCGCACAGCACAGGTAAAGCTTCACGCGCTTGTTCAGACCGCGCGTAATGGCAAACGCCAGCGCGCCAGTGATGGTTGCCGCACCGCCCATATCGGACTTCATGGAGTCCATGAACGCGCTCTGCTTCAGACTGTAACCGCCGGTATCGAACGTGATGCCTTTCCCGACCAGGCAGGCAAATACCGGTGCTGCTTTATCACCGGTTGGGTTGTAATCCAGCGCCAGCAATACCGGAGGACGCTCGGAACCGCGACCCACGGTGTGGATCCCCATATAGTTCTGCTCGCGCAGGTCTTCACCTTTGGTGATGCGGTAAGACATTTTGTCGCCGGCCACGCCGCACAGCAGGTCAACGGCGCGCTGCGCAAGTTGTTCAGGACCCAGCTCTTCTGCCGGGGCGTTAATGGTATCGCGCACCCAGTCGATAATGGTCAGACGGCTTTCCAGCTCTTTCTGACCCGCTTCGTCGAGCGTCGCCCACTCGATTTTACGGCTGCCTTTCGGTCCTTTGTAACCCGCCCAGAATGCCCAGCTGCGGTCGATATCCCAGCCTTCGCCGTCCAGGGTGACATGTTTAATGCCCAGACCATCAATTTTGCGCGCCGCGCGCTGGATCAGACCCAAATCATCGTTGCCAGTCAGGTGCAGGGTAATACCGTCGTTGTTGATACTGTAGGTGGCTTTCTCGCCCCAGCGCGCGTCAGCAGGCTGATTCGAGATCGTAATCTTCATCGCTTCGGTCATTTTATTTATCCTTATTAGCAAACGGGCCGCCTGAAGGCAGCCCGTAAGGTGATTTATTCTGCTTCATCTAACCAGACTAACAGAATCGCCTCCAGAATTTTTTCATTGGATGCGTTTGGATCGTCGTCAAAATCGTCTAAATCGCAGATCCACTGATGCATATCGGTGAAGCGTACGGTTTTAGGATCGAGATCCGGGTTAGCGTCGTAGAGCGCTTCGCCGATTTCACGGCTGTCAGTCCACTTCAGTCCCATATCAGTGCTCGCGTGCGTGGTTGATGGTGTAGCGTGGGAATTCCACGACCAGATCTTCATCGGTCACCAGAGCCTGGCAGCTCAAACGGCTGTCTGGCTCCAGACCCCATGCTTTATCCAGCATGTCGTCTTCATCTTCGGTGCTCTCGGCCAGAGAGTCAAAACCTTCACGCACGATGCAGTGGCAGGTTGTGCAAGCACAGGATTTTTCACAGGCGTGTTCCACTTCGATACCGTTACGCAGGGCAACATCGAGAATGGTCTCACCGGTCTTCGCTTCCAGAACAGCACCATCCGGACAGAGGTCCGCATGAGGCAAAATAACAATCTTTGGCATATTAAACCTCGTCCACGGACTGGCCTTTCAGCGCGACGCGGACAGATTTGTCCATGCGGCGAGCAGCAAAGTCCTGGGTTTGTTTATCAACGTTTTTAATGGCTTCTTCTATTGCATCAGCATCATTGCCTTCGGCCACTGCACTTAAGCGCGCGGCAGCCTCGTCAATCACCTGACGCTCAGCGGCGCTTAACAGCGCGGCATCGGCAGCGAGCGCACCGTTCAGACTTTCCAGCACGCGTGCGGCTTCAACTTTCTGTTCTGCCAGCATACGCGCCTTCACATCCTGTTCGGCGTAGCTCATTGAATCCTGAATCATGGAGGCGATCTCACCATCGGTCAGGCCGTAGGACGGCTTCACCTGGATAGACGACTCAACGCCGGTGGATTTCTCCATCGCCGTGACGCTCAGCAGGCCGTCCGCATCCACCTGGAAGGTAACGCGAATATGCGCACCGCCCGCAGGCAGCGCAGGAATACCGCGCAGCGCAAAGCGCGCCAGTGAACGACAGTCCTGCACCAGCTCGCGCTCGCCCTGCATCACATGGATGGACATCGCGGTCTGGCCGTCTTTGAAGGTGGTGAATTCCTGTGCACGCGCCACCGGAATGGTGGTGTTACGCGGAATGACTTTCTCCACCAGTCCCCCCATGGTTTCTAAACCCAAGGAGAGCGGAATAACATCCAGCAGCAACATCTCGCTGTCCGGCTTGTTGCCGACCAGAATATCCGCCTGGATAGCCGCGCCCACGGCAACCACTTTATCCGGGTCGATGGACGTCAGCGGCGTGCGGCCAAAGAATTCACCCACCCGTTCACGCACCAGCGGTACGCGCGTGGAGCCGCCAACCATGACCACTTCCAGCACCTCGTCAGCCTCAACGCCCGCATCTTTCAGTGCGCGACGGCAGGCCAGCAGAGTGCGTTTCACCAAAGGCGCGATCAGGTCGTTAAACTGTTCCCGGGTGATTTCCCCCTGCCAGCCCGCCACGTTGACGGTGACAGACTGCGCATCGCTCAGCGCGATTTTCGCGTCGATGGCCACGTCCAGCAGTTCACGCTGCACGCGTGCATCGCTGCGATCGGGAATACCCGCCTGTTCACGAATGAAATCGGCCAGCAGATGGTCGAAGTCATCGCCACCCAGCGCAGAATCACCGCCGGTAGCCAGCACTTCAAACACCCCACGGCTTAAGCGCAGGATAGAAATATCAAAGGTCCCGCCACCCAGATCGTAAACCGCAATCACCCCTTCCTGACCGGAGTCCAGGCCGTAGGCAATGGCGGCCGCCGTCGGTTCGTTCAACAGTCGCAGAACGTGCAGTCCCGCCAGACGCGCCGCGTCTTTGGTGCCCTGACGCTGTGCATCATCAAAGTAGGCCGGAACGGTAATGACCACGCCATCGAGATCGCCGCCGAGCGTTGCCGTAGCACGCGCCGCCAGCGCTTTGAGGATATCAGCAGAAACGCGGATAGGGTTCAGCAGCCCCGCTGCCGTGGCAATCATTGGCAGGCCGTTTTCACTGGCCTGCAGCTGATACGGTAGATGCGGATAACGGGTCTGAATATCGGCGAGGGAGCGGCCCATCATGCGTTTTACGGAACTGATGGTGTTCGCCGGATCGCGCGCGGCGTTCGCGCGTGCGTCGTAGCCAACCGCGTGGCCCTGCTGTTGGTAGTGGACCACGGAAGGCAGCAGATGACGGCCCTGCTCGTCAGCCAGCGTTTCCGCCTGGCCGCTTCGCACGGTCGCCACGAGAGAATTGGTGGTGCCCAGATCAATACCTACCGCCAGACGACGCTGGTGCGGTGCGGCACTTAAGCCAGGCTCACTAATTTGTAATAAGGCCATAATTGCTTCCGAAATTAAAAATCGAGCAGCTTTTCTTCGAGTTGTTCAGCACTGCTTCGCAGTTTATCGAGAAAACGGAGTTTGCGCACAGTGTCTGCCGCCACATCCCAGGTCTCGTTGTTCAGTTGCTCCACCATCAGTTGATGGCGGGTATCGAACATGCCTTTTACGCGCTTGATGAAGCTTTCCAGACGCGCTTCATCTTTGGCCTGTTCAATCTCATCCAGCTCTTCACGCAGTTCCAGCTGTTCCATCAAAAACGCCGTATCACGCACGGTGTGCTGTTCACTCGCCAGATCAAAGCCATGAAGCGAGAGCAGATACTCAGCGCGAGACAGTGGATGGCGCAGCGTCTGCCAGGCCTGATTGATGGTCGCAGATTGCGATACCGCAGCCAATTGCTCTGACTGAGTACCACTGGCGAATTTATCCGGATGATACTGACGCTGCAGATCCTGGAAGCGGATCGTCAGCGCCTGCAGATCAATCGGGTATTGAGCGGGTAGTCCGAAGAGAGTGAAGTAATCCATAACAATCTCAGGGGTAGCCTGTTAGAACAAACCCCACGCACAGGAGTCCTGCGGTGGGGTTTCGGATGACGCGCGGTTAAACGTGGAAGCTTTCGCCGCAACCACACTCGTCTTTGACGTTCGGGTTCGTGAATTTGAACCCTTCGTTCAGGCCTTCTTTTACAAAGTCCAGCTGAGTGCCATTGAGGAATTGCAGGCTTTTGCCATCGACCACCACCTTCACGCCCTTGTCTTCAAACACGGTGTCATCAGACGCCGGTTCGTCAACAAACTCCAGTACGTAAGCCATACCAGAACAGCCGGAGGTACGTACGCCCAGTCGCAGGCCAAAGCCTTTACCACGGTTCGCCAGAAAAGAGCTTACTCGCGCGGCAGCGCTGTCGCTAAGGGTAATCGACATACTCAAACCTCAATTATTTTGCTTCACGTTTGCTTTTGTAATCCGCAATGGCGGCTTTGATCGCGTCTTCTGCCAGGATAGAACAGTGAATTTTCACGGGTGGCAGTTCGAGTTCTTCAGCAATATCCGTGTTCTTGATTGCCTGTGCTTCGTCCAGAGACTTGCCCTTCACCCATTCGGTGACCAGGGAGCTGGAGGCGATAGCAGAACCGCAGCCGTAGGTCTTGAAGCGCGCGTCTTCAATGATACCTTCATTGTTGACTTTAATCTGCAGCTTCATCACGTCGCCACACGCTGGCGCACCGACCATACCGCTACCTACGCTTTCGTCGCTGTTGTCAAAAGAGCCGACGTTGCGCGGGTTCTCGTAATGATCAATAACTTTTTCGCTGTATGCCATGTTGAATTCTCCTTATGTACCGATTAGTGATGTGACCATTCAATGCTGTTCAGATCCACGCCCTGCTTGAACATTTCCCACAGTGGAGAAAGGTCACGCAGACGACCGATGGAGTTGCGAACCAGCTTGATGGTGTAGTCAATCTCTTCTTCGGTAGTGAAACGACCTAAAGAGAAACGGATAGAGCTGTGTGCCAGCTCGTCAGTCATGCCCAGTGCGCGCAGCACGTAGGATGGCTCCAGGCTTGCAGACGTACAGGCAGAACCGGAAGAAACCGCCAGGTCTTTCAGCGCCATAATCAGCGATTCACCTTCAACATAGTTGAAGCTGACGTTGAGAATGTTTGGTGCGCCCTGTTCGAGATCGCCGTTCAGATACACTTCTTCCATATCTTTCACGCCATCCCACAGACGGTTACGCAGCGTGCGCAGGCGCGCCATCTCGGTTTCCATCTCTTCTTTCGCAATACGGTAAGCTTCGCCCATACCCACGATCTGGTGAACAGGCAGCGTACCGGAACGCATACCGCGCTCGTGACCGCCACCGTGCATCTGTGCTTCGATGCGGATACGCGGTTTACGACGAACGTACAGTGCACCAATACCTTTCGGGCCATAGATTTTGTGGCCGGAGAAGGACATCAGGTCCACTTTCAGCTGGCTCAGATCGATAGGCAGTTTGCCCACGCTCTGGGTGGCGTCTACGTGGTAGATGATACCGCGCGCACGGCACATTTCGCCGATGGTCGCGATATCTTGCACAACGCCGATTTCGTTGTTTACGTGCATGATGGAAACCAGAATGGTGTCATCACGCATGGCCGCTTCGAGCTCTTTCAGGTCGATGATACCGTTGCTCTGTGGTGCCAGGTAAGTCACGTCGAAACCTTCACGCTCGAGCTGACGGCAGGTGTCCAGCACGGCTTTGTGTTCGGTTTTGCTGGTGATGATGTGCTTGCCTTTTTTCTGATAAAAGTTGGCCGCACCTTTGATCGCCAGGTTATCGGATTCGGTCGCACCGGAGGTGAATACAATCTCACGCGGGTCGGCACCTACCAGGTCAGCAATCTGATTACGGGCGATATCTACCGCCTCTTCAGCATGCCAGCCAAAACGGTGTGAACGGGAAGCTGGGTTACCAAAGTTTCCGTCCAGGGTCAGACACTGCATCATTTTCTCGGCAACACGCGGGTCCACCGGCGTGGTTGCGGAGTAGTCGAGATAAATCGGTAATTTCATTGCTCTATAAACTCCGTACATCGCTTCAATGCAAGGAATCAGGCAACCGGCTGGATGTACGACCGAGTACACGGAGCGAGCGAACGCTCCGGCCTGATTCTGAAATACTTATCTTTTTATTACGCGCGTAATTTGACGTCGATCGCGTCCTGCCCGCGGGTGCTGCGTTGGGAGTCCTGGCTGTGCTGACGGCCAGAGACATCCAGAACTTCCTGGTTATTTACCAGCTCACCTAAGGTGATGTTGTTCAGGAAGCCGGTCAGACGATCGCTCAGGTCGCGCCACAGCGCGTGGGTCAGGCACTTATCGCCGCCCTGGCAGCCGCCTTTACCCTGGCAACGGGTCGCATCAACGGATTCGTCAACGGCACTGATCACTTCGCCAACTGCAATACTGCCCGCGTCTTTACCCAGCAGATAACCGCCGCCTGGGCCACGAACGCTGGAAACCAGTCCATTTTTACGCAGTCGGGAGAACAGCTGCTCCAGATAGGAGAGGGAGATCCCTTGTCGTTCAGAAATATCAGCCAACGGAACCGGGCCCGCTTCGGAGTTGAGCGCAACGTCCAGCATCGCGGTCACGGCATAACGCCCTTTAGATGTCAGTCTCATGTCTTACTTAACCTCAAACTCGCCCCTGCCCGGGGTTTTTTATAGTAAAATGGGGGTATTGCATAGCAGGGCCAAGTCTGACATTCCTGACTAAAATGGTCAACTATTTACTTGACTGTTTTAGTCAGGTATTTAACCTTCCGTGCCGTATCACCAGGATGGGCTCTACTCTTTATTCTTTTGCTCAATCGACGCCAGAATCCCGCGCAGAATGTTCAGTTCCTGGCTTTCCGGACGCGCACGGGTAAACAGGCGGCGCAGCTTGTTCATTACCTGCCCCGGGTGACCTTCACGGATGAAACCGGTAGAGAGCAGGGTCTGCTCCAGGTGACCATAGAAGCGCTCCAGATCGTCCACCAGCGGGTAGACGGCCTCTTCCTGCGGCTCTGCCGTTGCTTTTTCCTGCGTCGCCAGCCACGCCATACGCACTTCATAGGCAATCACCTGAACGGCCATTGCCAGGTTCAGGGAGCTGTATTCCGGGTTAGCGGCAATGGCCACGTGGTAATGGCACTTCTGCAGTTCATCGTTGGTCAGGCCCACGCGTTCACGGCCAAACACCAGCGCTACAGGAGCCTGTTCGGCTTCAGAGACGCTTTTCAGACCGCATTCACGCGGATCCAGCATCGGCCACGGCAGTGTACGGGAGCGGGCGCTGGTTCCGACCACCAGACTGCACCCTGCCAGGGCTTCGTCCAGGGTATCCACGATCTGCGCGTTACCAATGACATCGCTGGCGCCCGCAGCCAGAGCGATAGCCTGTGAGTCGGGTTTCACCAGTGGATTAACCAGCCACAGGTTCGTTAAGCCCATGGTTTTCATAGCGCGGGCTACGGAGCCCATATTGCCAGTGTGCGATGTTTCGACCAGCACGATTCGAATGTTTTGCAGCATAGTTTTAATGTCTGGATTCTGTGTCTGAAGAATATTCGGCCATATTATCATAAACGAGAGACATATTCCGATCTCGCTGCTATACTCTGCGCCGATTTTCCCGTTCTTTAACATCCAGTGAGAGAGACCGATGCATCCGATGCTGACCATCGCCGTGCGCGCAGCGCGCAAGGCGGGTAATGTAATTGCCAAACACTACGAAACGCCAGATTCTGTTGAAACCAGCCAGAAAGGCAGCAATGATTTCGTAACCAACGTCGATAAAGCCGCTGAAGCGATTATTATCGATACCATCCGCAAATCTTACCCGCAGCACACCATCATCACCGAAGAAAGCGGTGAACTTGAAGGTACCGATCAGGATGTTCAATGGGTTATCGATCCACTGGATGGCACCACCAACTTCGTCAAACGTCTGCCACACTTCTCCGTGTCTATCGCAGTACGCATTAAAGGCCGTACTGAAGTCGCCGTGGTTTACGATCCAATGCGTAACGAACTGTTCACCGCGACCCGCGGTCAGGGCGCGCAGCTGAACGGCTACCGTCTGCGCTGCAGCAATGCACGCGACCTCGACGGTACCATTCTGGCGACCGGCTTCCCGTTCAAGGCGAAGCAGCACGCAACCACTTACATGAATATCCTGGGCAAACTGTTCACCGAATGCGCGGACTTCCGTCGCACCGGTTCTGCCGCGCTGGACCTGGCCTATGTGGCTACCGGTCGCGTTGACGGTTACTTTGAGCTGTCACTGAAGCCGTGGGATTTTGCAGCGGGCGAGCTGATCGCGCGTGAATCAGGCGCCATTGTTTGCGATTTCACCGGCGGCCACAACCATCTGACGACCGGCAACATCGTTGCAGGTAACCCACGTGTTGTTAAAGCCATGCTGGCAAACATGCGTGATGAGCTGAGCGACGCGCTGAAGCGTTAATCCAGCCTGCGGTGCCCTCTCCCGCCGGGAAAGGGCACCATGCTGTACCTGACTAAAACGGCCTTAATCCCCTTCCCACCGGCACCGCGCTCATCCACATCGTTACCGCAGCCACCAGCAGAATCATCCCGCCCGCCAGCGCGAGCGTTGTCCATCCGACCTGCCGCCACAGCACCGGCGTTTTATTGCCGCTGAGTTTGACCGCCAGTTGACGGAAACTGTGCACCAGCAGTGCCAGTGACGAAATCGTGAGTGACGTCCCGGCCGCCATGGCCAATGCCGAGAGCATTCCCCAGCCAAATACACCCATCACCTTACTGAACAGCAGCACCATGATTGCCCCTGAACACGGACGCATGCCCATTGAGAGCACAACCATCAGCCGCGCTCGCCAGTCATCACCGTTCTGCAACTGCGCCTGCGTCGGCAGATGCTGATGCCCACAGCCGCAGTTCGCAGTGTGTTCATGGTGCGGCGTAAAAGCCCTGAACTGGGGTTTGTGCAGCAAAGCCCGCAGTTTTTTCAATGCCCGCCAGCACAGGAGCAGCCCCAGCACACCGACCAGCGCGTAACTGCCCTTCTCCAGCCAGAAACTGCTGATATGAAGCTGACGAGCAGGAAGGCGTAATAACGACAGGACGACCACCACCAGCGCAATCGCCACGCCGCCCTGAAGCAGCGAAGATGCGAGGGTCAACCCAATGCTTGATTTGAGCCTGGACGGATGGGTCGCAAGCCAGGTCGCGATCACGATTTTGCCGTGTCCCGGCCCCAGCGCATGCAGGACACCGTAGAGAAAACTGAAGGCCAGAAGAGAACCGCCTGCCTTCGTCGGGTTTTCCGCCACCGCCTTCAGTAAGCCACTCATCTGCTGGTTGACCTCGCGCTGCCAGACAATGCTTTTCATCATCACCTGCGGCCAGGCGTGCCATAGCCACAACGCGCCGCACACGGCCAGCAGCAAAAAGAGCGCCAGCGGCCAGAGATGAAGCCAGCGGCGTGATTTTCGTGCCGGAGACGCGATCACTGACATTGCAACGTCACCTGCTGTGCGAACTGTTTACCCAGCTCCATGTCTTCGGGTGGTGCATCTTCTTTATCGAGAGAGACCGCAAAATTGAGCGTCTCTTCGCTCGGTTTTGGCGTGTGCATTGCCATCGTGCAGGTTTTTTGCAGGGCTGCCGGTAGCGTCACATCACTCTCCTCTGCGTAATGCATATCGACATAGTAAGTGGGATCAAAGGTGGAAAACGTATAGGTCTGCCCAGCCAGCGGTTGCGGATGCGCCAGCGGCAGGACAAACGTCAGTACCGCCTGATGTCCGTCGCGGGTCATGCCATATTCCGTCGGCCGATTCATAAATTTCACCTTTTGTCCGTTGTGCCAGAACTCGGTGAAATAATGCTGACCAAGCACGTTGGCCATCACTTCCGCCGCCAGCTTTTTCCAGATTTCATCCCCGGGTTTTGCATTCCCGGCATCGTACAGCAGGTCAGCCGAGGTGATTTCATCCATCGTCCAGCGCATTTTCAGGCCACTGAGCTGCGTTCCGTCCGTTACCAGCTCGGTTTTCAGGCTGATAAAACTGTGAGGATGCGCGACGACAGCAAAGGGGATCACCGTCAAAAATAACGCCATTGCGCTTTGTTTAACTGTTTGCATCAATTCCTCACGTCATAAATTCTGTGATGTTCGCCAGCAATCCTGAGTGAAAGGCCTGCCGGCGCGCTTTTCAGCGCCCATCCTTTAGCTATTCTTATCAAACATTCCCACTGGATACCCGACAGATGATGACGACGCTTGAAATTCCATCTGTGCTTTCCAGTTCGCAGCGCCGCTGCCAGGTGCTTTTAATGCTTTACCTGCCCGATGCTGCCGTTACCGCACAGAGCATTATCGCTGCCAATGGCGTGGACGACGCTATGGCACGGCAAGATATAGCCGAGACGCGCGATGAAATCCAGCGCTATCACCGGCTCGACATCGTCACGTACCATGACGGCAGCTACAGGATTGAAGGCTCAGCCCTGAATCAACGTTTATGCCTGCTGCACTGGCTGCGCAGGGCTATGCGGCTGTGTCCGCAATTCGTTTCGCATCAGTTTACCCCCGCGCTGAAAACCGCGCTTAAACAGCAGGGCATTGCCCGTCCTCTCTATGACGATACCAACCTGCGGGCGTTGATCAGCTTCTGCTCGCGCAAGCTTCAGCGGCCGTTTGATTGCCGGGACATACAGTTTTTGCAGCTCTATCTGCAGTATTGCCTGATGCAGCATCATCTGGGGAATACCCCGCAGTTTTCATCGGTGCAGCGTAACTGGACGCAATCAAGAGGGGAATATTTCACCGCTCAGGAGATTGTTCGTCACTGGAAACGCCGCGTGCCACAAGGGACCCACAGCGATGAACAACTGTTTCTTGCACTGCTGTTTATGATGCTGCGCACCCCTGACCCTGTGCTTGATAAGCATCAGCAGGATCAGCGTCTGCGCCGGGCAATTGTGCGCATGGTCGCCCGTTTTCGGGCGCAAACCGGAATGAACTTTAGCGATGAACAGGGGCTGACCGACCAGCTTTATATTCATCTGGCCCAGGCGCTGGACCGTTCGCTGTTTGAGATAGGCATCGACAATAGCCTGCCGGAAGAGATCCATCGTCTCTATCCCCGCCTGTTACGCACTACCAAAGAGGCGTTGTTTGAGCTGGAAGCGGAATTCGGGCTGCGTTTTTCTGATGAAGAGATGAGCCTGGTGGCGGTCATTTTCGGCGCCTGGCTGATGCAGGAGACCGATCTGCATGAGAAGCAGGTGGTGTTATTGACGGGAGAGGATAAATCCTGTGAGGACGTGATTGAGCAGCAACTGCGCGAATTGACGTTGCTGCCGCTCAACATTCGATATCAGACGCTGCAGGCCTATCAGAAAGAGGGGGCACCGCGCGAAGCGGCGCTGGTCATCACCCCTTATCCGACCGCCCTGCCCCTGTTCTCACCACCGCTGATCCACGCCGTTGAGACGCTGAACACGCAGCAGCAAGAACATATTCGCGCCATGCTGGAATCGTAGCTACGCGCGCGCGGCGACTTTAGGGCGAACGAACATCGCCGGTAGGGCGACAAGCGCCATGACCCAGAAGACCCCGTGTCCCAGATGCTGGTAAAGGAAGCCCGCAAAGACCGTCATCACCGCAATGCTGCCGCCCATCGCCACCGCCGAATAAACCGACTGCAATCGAATGACATCCCCGCCTTCACGCGCGGCGATATAGCGCATGGCCGCCAGATGACATACCGTGAAGGTACCGCAGTGCAGAATTTGCGCCACGATCAGCCACGGCAGCTCCGTCGTCCAGCCCATAATGCCCCACCGTACGACACCACAGACAGCAGAAAGCAGGAGCAGATCGCGCGCGCCGAAGCGCCGGAACAGCTTTTTGCTCAGCGCGAAGATAATCACTTCAGCGACCACACCAAGCGACCACAGGTAACCCACTGCAGATGCGGAGTATCCTGCCCCCTGCCAGTAGATGGCGCTGAAACCATAGTACGCCGCGTGCGCGCCCTGCAGCAGACAGACGCAGGCCAGGAAACGCCAGCTTTGTGCCACCAGGCTTCGCCAGGCCGGCCAGCCGGCGCTTTCCTGATGACGGCTCTTACCTTGCGGCATTACCGATGGACGCAACAGCATCCCCAGCAGCATGGAGGCAATGCCGATACTCAGCAGCGCAAGGATCGCACGGTAATCGTAAATGCTAACCAGTTTACCCACCAATGCAGAGCCGATGACAAAGGCAATTGAGCCCCACAGCCGCACGCGGCCATAATCCATCGTTATCTGTTTTTGCCAGGTGTTTGCCAGAGCATCCGTCAGCGGAACCAGCGGCGAGAAAAAGAGGTTGAAGCCGACCATCACCACCATCAACCATGCAAACTGGTGGCTCACCCAGAAACAGGCGACAAAGACCAGCGTCAACAGCGCCAGAATGCGTACCGCCTTAATCAGCAAGGAGGGATCGCTGACGCGCGGTGCGATCAGCAGGCTTCCCAGGAAACGTGCCACCAGACCAGCGCCAAGCAGGATACCTATGGTCTCGGGCGTCAGGCCGATCCCCTTGAGCCAGACGCTCCAGAAAGGCAGAAAAATACCGTAGCTAAAGAAATAGGTGAAATAACTGAGCGCCAGCCAGCGCGTGGAATGCAAGACCATGAATCCCTCCCGAAATGGAGGCCATAGTCTGGCGAGAATACAAAAATTAAGCAAGTCGATAGCCTGCTATAAATTAACGAAAATTTAACATACTGTGCAGTCATCTGACTTATGGCAGGGAATGAAAATGTGTATTACGTTTAAATTACTCCACTTGCAGAGGTATTTCTGCCATGAACTCACTTCGCTATTTAGATTTCGGCCAGGCACGTCACCTGTTGCTGTTAATAGGTCGTATCGCGCTTGTCGTACTGTTTATTATCTTCGGCTATCCAAAACTGACGGGGTTTAGCGGGACCGTACAATATATGACGTCGCTGGGTACACCCATGCCCATGCTGGCGGCCATTATTGCGGTGGTAATGGAGGTGCCTGCCGCCATCCTGATCGTGCTGGGCTTTTTCACCCGCCCTGTTGCCGTACTCTTTGTATTTTACACGCTGGGTACCGCGATTATCGGCCACCACTACTGGGATATGACCGGTGATGCCGTCATGCCGAATATGATTAACTTCTACAAGAATATCAGTATTGCCGGAGCGTTTATTTTACTGGCGATAGTGGGACCGGGAGCCCTCTCCCTTGACCGGCGTTAACCCATAAAAAAAGGCCGCAATCGCGGCCTTTTTTATTTCTGCAAAACAGAAAGATTATGCGTATACCGGGAAGCGTGCGCAGATTTCCAGAACTTTACCTTTAACGCGCTCGATAACCGCTTCGTCATTGATATTGTCCAGAACGTCACACATCCAGCCTGCCAGCTCTTTCACTTCCGCTTCTTTAAAGCCGCGGCGAGTAACAGCCGGAGAACCGATACGGATACCGGAGGTCACGAACGGGCTCTTCGGATCGTTTGGCACGCTGTTTTTGTTCACGGTGATGTTGGCACGGCCAAGGGCAGCGTCAGCTTCTTTACCGGTCAGGTTTTTATCAACCAGGTCCAGCAGGAACAGGTGGTTCTCAGTACCACCGGAAACCACTTTGTAACCGCGGTTCAGGAAGACTTCCACCATCGCTTTGGCGTTTTTAGCAACCTGCTGCTGGTAAACTTTAAACTCTGGCTCCATCGCTTCTTTCAGCGCCACCGCTTTCGCCGCGATAACGTGCATCAGTGGGCCGCCCTGCGCGCTTGGGAATACGGCAGAGTTCAGCTTTTTGTACAGCTCTTCGTCGCCACCTTTCGCCAGGATCAAGCCACCGCGTGGGCCCGCCAGGGTTTTGTGCGTGGTGGTGGTCACAACGTGAGCATGCGGAACCGGGTTCGGATAAACGCCTGCAGCAATCAGGCCGGCAACGTGCGCCATGTCAACGAACAGGTAAGCACCGATGCTGTCTGCGATTTCACGCATTTTTGCCCAGTCAACGATACCGGAGTAAGCAGAGAAACCGCCGATAATCATCTTCGGTTTGTGGGTCTGCGCCTGCTTCGCCATATCTTCGTAGTCAATTTTACCGGACTCATCAATGCCGTAAGGAATGATGTTGTACAGTTTGCCAGAGAAGTTAACCGGAGAGCCGTGAGTCAGGTGGCCGCCTTGCGCCAGGTTCATACCCAGAACGGTATCGCCCGGTTGCAGCAGCGCGGTGTAGACCGCGAAGTTAGCCTGAGAGCCAGAGTGCGGCTGTACGTTAGCGTAGTCGGCGCCAAACAGTTCTTTAGCGCGATCGATGGCCAGTTGCTCAACGATATCAACGTACTCGCAACCGCCGTAGTAGCGTTTGCCCGGGTAACCTTCAGCGTATTTGTTGGTCAGCTGAGAACCCTGCGCCTGCATTACGCGCGGGCTGGTGTAGTTTTCGGAGGCGATCAGTTCGATGTGCTCTTCCTGACGTACTTTTTCCTGCTCCATAGCCTGCCACAGTTCGGCATCATAATCGGCAATGTTCATTTCACGCTTTAACATCCGCATCTCCTGACTCAGCTAACAATAAAATTTTGGCCTGAAAAGGCAGTCCTGTTGGACGACGGGCAACAGTATAACTGATTAGTTCTGTGATAACAGGTCTTGACAAACGATTTTACGCAAACGTTTTCCTACCCGCCACGCAAGGGTTTGAGGAATAAAGCCCTCATCATTTTCAACGGATTTCTTTTCAGGTTTGTGATGCATATTTTTCACGTTGCAAAGAACCATTTACAACGCAGGGGTATTTTTTATAAGATGCATTTAAAATACATCATTAAAAACACCACTGAAGGACGCTGCTATGCTCGACGCTCAAACCATCGCCACAGTTAAAGCCACTATTCCCCTGCTGGTCGAAACCGGCCCGAAACTCACCGCCCATTTCTACGATCGTATGTTTACGCATAACCCGGAGTTGAAAGAGATTTTCAACATGAGCAACCAGCGTAACGGCGACCAGCGCGAAGCCCTGTTCAACGCCATCGCAGCCTACGCCAGTAATATCGAAAACCTGGCGGCGTTGCTGCCTGCCGTGGAAAAAATTGCGCAGAAGCACACCAGCTTCCAGATCAAACCCGAGCAGTACAATATCGTCGGCGGCCATCTGCTGGCCACACTGGATGAGATGTTTAGCCCGGGTCAGGAGGTGCTGGACGCGTGGGGAAAAGCCTACGGCGTGCTGGCAAACGTGTTCATTAACCGTGAAGCACAGATCTACAGCGAAAACGCCAGTAAGGCTGGCGGCTGGGAAGGTACCCGCGCTTTCCGCATCGTCGAGAAAACGCCGCGCAGCCAGCTCATCACCAGTTTTGAGTTCGAGCCAGTGGATGGCAAGCCGGTCGCTGATTATCAGCCGGGGCAGTATCTGGGCGTGTGGCTGAAGCCTGAAGGTTTCCCGCACCAGGAGATTCGGCAGTACTCCCTGACCCGCAAACCAGACGGTAAACGTTATCGCATTGCCGTAAAACGCGAAGATGGTGGCCAGGTATCAAACTGGCTGCATAACGAGGCTAACGTGGGTGATGTGGTTCATCTGGCCGCGCCTGCGGGCGACTTCTTTATGGCGGTTGAGGCGAATACGCCGGTCACCCTGATCTCAGCCGGGGTGGGTCAGACGCCAATGCTGGCGATGCTCGATACCCTCGCTAAATCAAACCACAGCGCGCAGGTAAACTGGTTCCACGCCGCCGAGAACGGTGAAGTGCACGCGTTTGCCGATGAAGTGAATGCGCTGGCTTCCGGTCTGCCACGCTTTACCGCCCATACCTGGTATCGTCTGCCGACGGATGCCGACCGTGCAGCCGCACGCTTTGACAGCGAAGGTCTGATGAATTTGAGTCAGCACGAAGGGGCATTCAGCGCGCCGGAGATGCAGTTTTATGTCTGCGGACCGGTCGCGTTTATGCAGTATGCCGCGAAGCAGCTGGTGGAGTTGGGCGTGAATAAAGACAACATTCATTACGAATGTTTTGGGCCGCATAAAGTACTGTAATCGCCCGATGGCGCTACACTTTCCCGGCCGGTGAGTTTTTGCAGGCCGGGTAAGCATAGCGCCACCCGGCTGAATCAGGAATCAGGTACTGACGATTAAATCGCGGCGTCGTCTTCTTCACCGGTACGGATACGGATCACGCGTGCCACATCAAAGACGAAGATTTTACCGTCGCCAATTTTGCCGGTCTGCGCCGTACGGATAATGGTATCCACACAGGTATCCACGATATCGTCGCTCACCACGATTTCAATTTTCACTTTTGGCAGAAAGTCCACCATGTACTCTGCGCCACGGTAAAGTTCGGTGTGGCCCTTCTGGCGACCAAAACCTTTCACTTCCGTCACTGTCATCCCGGTGATGCCCACTTCCGCCAGCGCTTCACGCACATCATCCAGTTTGAAAGGTTTAATAATCGCATCAATCTTTTTCATGGTGGGTCCTTAAACTCTTGCCTGTAAGCTGCTTCGTAATCGGTTGCTCACAGTATCATACTCATTCAGATTTTGCGGTACTACTCTTTAAAATCGTTTGCTTCCAGCTCATGGCGGGAGAGCAGCTTGTAGAACTCGGTACGGTTGCGCCCGGCCATACGCGCCGCATGGGTTACGTTGCCTTTGGTTATCTGCAGGAGCTTGCGCAGATAGTTCAGTTCGAACTGATTACGCGCTTCTGCAAACGTCGGCAGCGCGGTGTTTTCCCCTTCCAGCGCCTGCTCCACCAGCGCGTCGCTAATGACGGGTGACGAGGTCAGCGCCACGCACTGTTCAATAACGTTCACCAACTGGCGCACGTTGCCCGGCCAGCTTGCAGCCATCAGCCGTTTCATCGCATCGGTGGAAAACGCCCGGACAAAAGGCTTATGCCGATCGGCCGCCTGGCGCAAAAGATGGTTTGCCAGCAGCGGAATATCTTCCGCCCGCTCGGCCAGTGCTGGAATTTTCAGGTTCACCACGTTCAGACGGTAGTAGAGATCTTCACGAAACTCGTTGCGCGCCATGACTTTTGGTAAATCGCGGTGCGTGGCCGAAATGATACGCACGTTAATATCGATATCGCGGTTACTGCCGAGGGGGCGCACTTTTCGCTCCTGCAAAACACGCAGCAATTTGACCTGCAGCGGTGCCGGCATATCGCCAATCTCGTCCAGGAAAAGTGTGCCGCCTTCTGCCGCCTGGAAAAGCCCTTCCCGGCTGCTCACCGCCCCGGTGAACGCCCCGCGGGCATGACCAAACAGTTCAGACTCAAGCAGTTGTTCAGGAAGCGCACCACAGTTAATCGCGATAAAAGCGTTTTTGCTGCGCGGGCTGGCGTTATGGATAGCCTGGGCAAGGATCTCTTTCCCGGTACCGCTCTGGCCATTAATCAGCACGCTAACGTCTGACTGCGCCACCATCCGGGCCTGTTCGAGCAGACGCAGCATAATCGGGCTGCGGGTGACGATAGACTCCCGCCACGCTTCATCATTCGACGGAGCCGCGTGCTCAAGCGCGCTGTCGATAGCCTTATAGAGGGCATCTTTATCTACCGGCTTGGTGAGAAAGCTGAATACCCCCTGCTGCGTCGCGGCAACGGCATCCGGAATCGATCCGTGCGCCGTCAGGATGATCACCGGCATGCCAGGCTGCTGCTTCTGGATCTCCGCGAACAGCTGCAGGCCATCCATTTCATCCATTCGCAGGTCGCTAATCACCAGATCAACCTTCTCGCGGCTCAGGACTTTCAGCCCCTCCTGCCCGCTTTCCGCCGTCACCACGCTGTAGCCTTCACTGACCAGACGCATCCCCAGCAGCTTTAACAGCCCCGGATCGTCATCCACCAGTAAGAGATGGGCAGGTTTTCGGCTTGTCATGGCTTCACATCCTCTTGTTTCTGCGCATCACCGTCTGGCGTCGCGGCTGACCCTTTTGGCGCATCAGGCAGATAATTTCCGGCTGGTTTACGTGTCGAGAGCTGTCTTTCGATGTCGGTCAGGTTTTCAAGCTTGCGCGTCGTGGTATCCAGTTGAGCACGCAAGTGCTGCTCCTGCTGGCGCAGCGTATCAAGCTCGCTGTCGGTGGATTGCTGTAATTTGCTGTAGCGAAAACGCTCTTCAGACAACTGCAGTTGCAACGCCTGACCATCACGCCAGAGCTGATACACCGGGCGCACCTGCGCCGGAAGATTTCCGACAAACGTGTCCAGCCGCGTGACGTTGGTGCGACGCTCGACGGGGGTGATTTTCGCATCCGCGAGTAAAATCCCACGCTTGAACGCGTCCTGCCAGGTATCGTCACTGAGCATCGCCGCTTGCGAGCGCGCCTCAACCGGCGCCAGACGCTGGGCGCAATCTATTCCACGTAGCCAGAACAGCGGATTGCTCTCGACGTCATGCCCCGACAGATTCCAGATGTCGTCACAGCGGGTCGACAGGAAATCTGCCAGCTGATTATCTGGCCATTTATCTTGTTGTTTATCGCTAATCGCACTTTGCGGCACATGGGAAACACAGCCCGCCAGAAATAAACAGGGCAGGCTCAGGCGAAACATATTGCTGGAAAACACCGCGCGCACGGCGCGGGAAAAGACGTGTGACATACTCACCAGGCATAGATTCATTTCATTGATTTTTCCGGCTCAGGGGCAGTTCAATACGGAAGCAAACATCTGACCGTTCGTCCGTGGCAATTTTCAGCTCACCCTGCATGCGTCGTATGCAGTCCCGGGCAATACTCAGGCCCAGCCCACTTCCTTTTACCGCCCCTTTCCGCTGATGACTTCCCTGGAAAAAGGGTTCAAAGATCATGGTTTTTTCGTCATCAGGGATTGGAGTGCCGGTGTTAGCGACGTCAATAAACACCCGTGAACCATTCGTATAACTTCGGATATAAATGTTACCGGATTCAGTACCATAGTGCACCGCATTGGAGTAAAGATTATCCAGAACGCTCATCAACAGCATCGGTTCCGCGAGGCAGGTTGGCTCACTGAGCTCCACCCCGGTATGCATCATTTTAGCTCTTGCTGGCAAGCTATGGGCGGAGATCACCATATCCACCAGCGGCGCAATATCGACGTTTTCCAGCACCACCGCGCCATCCGCCAGCTTGCGGTTGTAGTCCAGCAATTGCTCAATCAGCTTTTGCAGATTGCGGCTGCTGGCATCCAGGATGTCGACAATCTCTTTCTGTTCGGGCGTAAGCGGCCCCGCCACTTCATCCGCCAGCAGTTCCGTTCCTTCGCGCATGCTGGCAAGCGGCGTTTTAAGCTCATGGGAAATATGACGCAAGAACTGATGGCGCTGGGATTCCAGCCATGCCAGACGTTCAGAAAGCCAGATAATGCGCTGGCCAACGGAGCGCAACTCGCGAGGACCTTTAAAGGCGACCGTATCCCCGAGAGACTTCCCCTCGCCCAGGCGGTTAATCATGCGCTGGATACCCTTCACCGGGCCGATGATCATGCGGGTAAAGAGCAGAACCAGACCGAGGCTGACGAGGAACAGCACCAGCGCCTGCCAGCCAAAGAACTGGCCACGTTCCGCAATCTCCTGCTGCAGCTGTTGCCCGCGCGAGAAGATAACCGTGCGGGTAGACTGCACCATCTCGGTATTGGCATTCGCAAAGGCTTCAAGACGGGCAGCCGCTGCGGCATCCGGGCCGCTGTTCTTACACTGCAGTTGCGCCAGATCGTTCAAATCCTGACGTAACGCCTGATAAAGCTTATCGTCCGGCAGCACCCCTGCATGGGCGTCCAGCATTTCACTGTAGCGTTTACGTTGATTTTGATAGACCTTTTCCAGAGTAGGATCGTCAAGCACGCAGTACTGGCGATAGCTGCGTTCCATCTCCAGCGCGGCGTTAGTCATCGCTTCACTGCGTCGGGCGTCGATCAGCGTCGTGCGGTTAGTCAGTGCCGCCTGCGCACTCAGCGCGTTGAGACTCTGCCACGCCTGCCATGCCAGGATCAGCAAAGGCAGCAGGATTAGCAGAAAGGCCATCATGACAAGCTGTCGCAGGGAACGAGGAAAAACGGGCCAGCGTTTCAACGCATTACTCTCTTTATCGGGGTTTAAGGAGAGCGTAACTGAGTCTGCCCTTCAGATACAACAAAGCCGGGTAAAAACCCGGCTTTGTCATGGAATGAGGCGGTGCCTAACTCGACGTTTCGCCCTGGCCTGATAAAGCAACGCTATGATCAGTAGTTGGACGGCAGGCACCTTTTTGTGCGTCATTCGAAGTTTATGTAGCACGTCCCGAAGGGGCTGACATAAGAAGGTGAATGAGCCACTGATTAATATTATGCAACACTCGTGCCATAATGCAAAACAATAAATTATCTTATTGATATTTATCTATTTTATGCAATTATGCCGTTAATTGCCCGCTGAATGATTTCCAGGCTAAGTGTCGCTAAAAAGCAACACCTTAACGACAACCTACCACACCCTATATAATTCAATGGGTTAAATGTCTCCTTTTGGAGACACCACGAATAGCGGATTGTCGCGGTTTTGCGACAGGCACAAAAAAGCCCGGTGGCGTTTTCGCTTACCGGGCCTGCTGTGGGAGTAGCGGTACGCTTAACCTAGCTGTTTACGCGCATTACGGAAGATACGCATCCACGGGCTGTCCTCGCCCCAGTTTTCCGGGTGCCAGGAGTTGCTCACGGTACGGAACACACGTTCCGGGTGCGGCATCATAATGGTCGCACGACCGCTTTCGCTGGTCACCGCAGTGATACCGTTCACCGAACCGTTCGGGTTAGCCGGGTAGGATTCTGTCACCTTGCCGAAGTTATCGACAAAGCGCAGCGCCACCAGGCCTTTGCTTTCAAGCTGAGCCAGATGAGCTGCATCGCGCACTTCAACCTGGCCTTCGCCATGGGAAACGGCGATGGGCATCTGCGACCCTACCATGCCCTGCAGCAGCAGAGACGGGCTTTGGGTCACTTCCACGAGGCTGAAACGCGCTTCAAAGCGGTCAGACTGGTTACGCACAAAGCGCGGCCAGGCTTCGCTACCGGGGATCAGCTCGCGCAGGTTGGACATCATCTGGCAACCATTACATACGCCCAGCGCCAGCGTTTGCGGACGGTGGAAGAAGGTTTCAAACTCGTCGCGGACACGGCTGTTGAAGAGGATGGACTTCGCCCAACCCTCACCTGCACCCAGCACGTCGCCGTAAGAGAAACCACCGCAGGCGACCAGCGCCTGGAAATCTTCCAGACCGGTACGCCCGGCCAGCAGGTCGCTCATGTGAACGTCGATGGCATCAAAACCCGCACGGTAGAAGGCAGCAGCCATCTCAACGTGGGAGTTGACGCCCTGCTCACGCAGTACGGCCACTTTCGGACGCGCGCCGGTCGCAATGTACGGCGCGGCGATATCTTCGTTGATGTCGAAGGAGAGCTTCACGTTCAGGCCAGGATCGTTGTCGTTAGCCTTCGCGTTGTGTTCCTGATCGGCACACTCCGGGTTGTCACGCAGGCGCTGCATCTGCCAGGTGGTTTCAGCCCACCACATACGCAGTGTAGAACGGCTCTCGCTGAACACCGCGTGGCCATCCGCTTCAATGACAAAGCGGTCGCCCTGCACGGCTTTACCCAGATAATGCACGCAGTCTGCCAGGCCGTGCTGAGCCAGTACGCTTTCAACCGCGTCACGATCTGCGGCACGCACCTGAATCACCGCGCCCAGTTCTTCGTTAAACAGCGCCGCCAGACGATCCTCGCCCAGCGTCGCGATGTTCGCTTCGACACCGCAGTGGCCGGTGAAGGCCATCTCAGCCAGAGTAACCAGCAGGCCGCCGTCGGAACGGTCGTGGTAGGCCAGCAGTTTACGCTGTGCCACCAGGGCCTGGATGGCGTCGTAGAAACCTTTTAACTGCGCCACATCACGCACATCTGCCGGCTTATCACCCAGCTGACGATAAACCTGCGCCAGCGCGGTCGCTCCCAGCGCGTTATGGCCTTTACCCAGGTCAATCAGCAGCAGGGCGTTATCTTCAGTCACCAGCTGTGGCGTCACGGTATGGCGCACGTCTTCTACGCGGGCAAACGCGGAGATGATCAGCGACAGCGGAGAGGTCATCTCGCGCTGCTCGTTACCCTCCTGCCAGCGGGTCTTCATCGACATGGAGTCTTTACCCACCGGAATGGTCAGGCCAAGTGCCGGGCAGAGCTCCTCACCTACCGCCTTCACGGCTTCATACAGGCCCGCATCTTCGCCCGGGTGGCCCGCTGCGGCCATCCAGTTCGCGGAAAGTTTGATACGTTTAATGTCGCCAATCTGCGTTGCGGCAATGTTGGTCAGTGCTTCACCAACGGCAAGGCGAGCAGACGCGGCGAAGTCCAGCAGAGCGACCGGGGTACGTTCGCCCAGCGCCATCGCTTCACCGTAGTAGCTGTCGAGACTCGCGGTGGTGACGGCACAGTTAGCCACCGGGATCTGCCACGGGCCAACCATCTGATCGCGCGACACCATACCGGTCACGGTACG
Source organism: Enterobacter sp. BNK-18 (assembly GCF_047456135.1). Lineage (NCBI taxonomy): Bacteria > Pseudomonadati > Pseudomonadota > Gammaproteobacteria > Enterobacterales > Enterobacteriaceae > Enterobacter > Enterobacter sp. BNK-18. The sequence continues at coordinate 2,637,435 of NZ_CP179899.1, forward strand.
GTCGCCGATGGTGACCAGGAAGGTTTTCTCCGCCACGGCCGGCAGGTGCAGAACGCGATTGACCGCGTCAGCCACGGTAATGCCCTGACGATCCAGCGCTTTGCCAGCTGCTTTACGGGTCTCAACGTCGCGGGTCATCTTCGGCGTTTTACCGAGCAACACGTCCAGCGGCAGATCGATCGGCTGGTTGTCGAAATGGGTGTCGCTCAGGGACAGGTGCAGCTCTTCGGTCGCTTCACCGATGACGGCATACGGGGCACGCTCGCGGCGGCACAGCTCGTCAAACAGCGGCAACTGATCGGCAGCGATGGCCAGAACATAACGTTCCTGGGATTCGTTACACCAGATTTCCAGCGGACTCATGCCTGGCTCATCACTCAGGATGTCGCGCAGGTTGAAACGACCGCCACGACCACCGTCACTGACCAGCTCCGGCATGGCGTTGGACAGACCGCCCGCGCCTACGTCGTGAATAAAGAGGATGGGGTTGGCATCACCCAACTGCCAGCAGCGGTCAATGACCTCCTGGCAACGGCGTTCCATCTCCGGGTTATCACGCTGTACGGATGCAAAATCGAGATCTGCATCAGACTGACCGGAGGTCATAGAGGAGGCAGCCCCGCCGCCCAGGCCGATGTTCATTGCCGGGCCACCCAGAACGATCAGCTTCGCACCAACTACGATCTCGCCTTTTTGCACGTGATCGGCGCGAATGTTACCGATCCCGCCAGCCAGCATGATCGGTTTGTGATAGCCGCGCAGCTCTTCGCCGTTGTGGCTCTCCACTTTCTCTTCGTAGGTACGGAAGTAACCGTTCAGCGCAGGACGTCCAAATTCATTGTTGAACGCCGCCCCGCCCAGTGGGCCTTCGGTCATGATATCCAGCGCAGTCACAATACGTTCCGGCTTGCCGAAATCTTCTTCCCACGGCTGTTCAAAGCCCGGGATGCGCAGGTTGGAGACGGAGAAACCGACCAGACCGGCTTTTGGTTTAGCACCCCGTCCGGTTGCGCCTTCGTCGCGGATTTCCCCGCCAGACCCGGTCGCCGCACCCGGCCACGGCGAGATCGCCGTCGGGTGGTTATGCGTTTCGACTTTCATCAGGATATGCGCCGGCTCCTGATGGAAATCATAGCGCCCTGCTTCGCGATCGGCGAAGAAGCGGCCCACGTCAGAACCTTCCATCACCGCGGCGTTGTCTTTGTAGGCAGACAGCACGTGGTCAGGCGTTTTTTCCATGGTGTTTTTGATCATTTTGAACAGCGACTTCGGCTGCTCTTCACCGTCGATAATCCAGTCGGCGTTGAAAATCTTGTGACGGCAGTGCTCAGAGTTTGCCTGAGCGAACATGTAAAGTTCGATGTCGTTCGGGTTGCGGTTCAGCTTAACAAACGCATCCTGCAGGTAGTCAATTTCGTCTTCTGCCAGTGCCAGACCGAGACGCAGGTTGGCGTCAATCAGCGCCTGACGGCCCTGCCCCAGCAAATCGACGCTCTGTACCGGCGCAGGCTGATGGTGGGAGAAGAGTTTCTGCGCATCGTCCAGAGAGGCAAAGACACTCTCCATCATGCGGTCGTGCAGCTCAGCGGCAACGGTTTGCCACTGCGCATCGGTCAGGGTAGAGGCTTCAACGTAGTACGCCACGCCGCGCTCCAGACGGTTAATCTGGTTCAGACCACAGTTGTGGGCGATGTCGGTGGCTTTGGAAGACCAGGGGGAGATGGTGCCTGGACGAGGCGTCGCAAGGATCAGTTTGCCGGTTGGCGTATGGCTGCTCAGGCTTGGACCATATTTGAGCAGGCGTTCCAGCTGTACTCGCTCCTCTGCATTCAGGGGTGCATTCAGGTCAGCAAAATGGACATACTCAGCGTAAATATTGCTTACCGGAAGGTCGGCTGCCTGAAAACGTGCCAGCAGTTTATTGATACGGAAGGCAGACAGTGCAGGCGAACCACGCAGAATTTCCATCATAAGTCTCTCGTCTTCGAAGCGCCGGGGCGCTTACAGTGTGCGCAAGGGGGGAAAACGGGCGTCATTATAGAGAATCCTGAGCGTCGACGAAACCGTTTGCGTCGAAATAAAATCAACGTTTACGTTTAACAATAGATGTGACCTCTCTCTCTAATTTGTTGCCAAGTGGCGTAACTTTACGCAAAATGCCGCTCATTCAATGGCAAACCTTATTCTTAACATGGCTACAGCATACTGAGGCACCCGGCGTCGCAGAGAATTAACTAATTGAAAAAATTAAAGATTAATTATCTGCTCATCGGCATTGTAACGTTGCTGCTGGCAGTGGCCCTCTGGCCTTCCATCCCCTGGTTCGGTAAAGCCGAAAACCGTATCGCCGCCATACAGGAGCGGGGGGAATTGCGCGTCAGTACCCTCAACTCGCCGCTGATTTACAGCGACATTAACGGCAAAACGATTGGCCTGGATTATGAACTGGCGCAGCAGTTTGCCGACTATCTTGGCGTGAAGCTCAAAATTACCGTCCGTCAGAATATCAGCCAGCTGTTTGATGACCTGGATAACAACGACGCCGATATCCTTGCGGCCGGGCTGGTGTACAACAGCGAGCGCAGCAAGAACTATCAGCCAGGCCCAACCTACTACTCCGTTTCGCAACAGCTGGTCTACCGGGTAGGGAGCCAGCGCCCGCGAACGCTGGCGGCGATTAATGCACAACAGTTGACCATCGCCCCGGGCCACGTCGTGATTGACGATCTGCGTGAGCTCAAGGAGAAGAAATTCCCGGACCTGAGCTGGACGGTTGATCCTAAGCTCGGTACGACTGAACTGCTGGACCAGGTAAAAGATAAAAAACTGCCCTACACCATCGCTGATTCGGTCGCGATCAGCCTTTTCCAGCGCGTGCACCCCGAAATCGCGGTGGCGCTGGACGTGACAGACGAACAGCCGGTGACCTGGTTTAGCCAGCTTGATGACGATCAGACCCTCTCTGCGGCGATGCTCGATTTCTTCAACACCATCAATGAAGACGGTACGCTGGCGCGTCTGGAAGAGAAATACCTCGGCCACGGTGACGATTTTGATTACGTCGACACCCGAAGCTTCTTGCGCGCGGTCGATAGCGTGCTGCCAGACCTGCAGCCGTTATTTGAAAAGTATGCCCAGGAGATCGACTGGCGATTACTGGCAGCGATCTCTTATCAGGAATCCCACTGGGATACTCAGGCCACCTCGCCCACTGGCGTTCGCGGCTTAATGATGCTCACTAAAAATACCGCTCAGAGCCTTGGGCTGACTGACCGTACCGATGCAGAACAGAGCATCAGCGGCGGCGCACGGTATCTGCAGGACATGATGGGCAAAGTGCCGGAGACGGTGCCTGAAGAGGAACGGATCTGGTTTGCGCTGGCAGCCTACAACATGGGTTATGCGCACATGCTTGACGCGCGCGCGCTGACGGCGAAAACGAAAGGTAACCCGGACAGCTGGTCAGACGTAAAACAGCGCCTGCCGCTGTTGAGCCAGAAGCCGTGGTACAACAAGCTGACCTACGGTTACGCACGCGGGCATGAAGCCTACGCCTACGTGGAAAATATCCGTAAATATCAGATTAGCCTGGTGGGTTATCTGCTGGAGAAGGAAAAAGAGGCGGCAGAGGCAAATCAGCTGGCCCAGAGTTATCCGGTGGTGGCACCGGACGAACTTACTCGCCCGACAACTTCAATTCTGCCTTTTGTTGCTTTTTCTGCTGACGGCGCATTCGAAAGAAATCACTTAATAGCCCCGCACACTCTGGTGCAAGTACCCCACCGATAGTCTGCACCTGGTGGTTCATTCCCGGGTGTCCCAGTACGTCCATCAGCGAACCGGCCGCTCCGGTTTTTTCATCCCGCGCGCCAAAGACCAGCGTGCCGATACGGCTATGCACCATCGCGCCGGAACACATAACGCACGGCTCAAGCGTGACATACAGCGTGGTATCAAGCAGACGATAGTTTTGCAGCACCATCCCGCCCTGACGAAGAGCCATGATTTCAGCGTGCGCAGTCGGATCGTGACGGCCAATCGGGCGGTTCCACCCTTCCCCTATCACCTGGTTATTGTGGACAAGCACAGCACCCACGGGCACTTCCCCCTCGTCCCAGGCGCGCTGGGCAAGCGTAAGCGCATGGCGCATCCAGTATTCATGATCGCGTTCAGGGTTGCACAACGGTTGATACTCCAGTCTAAAAGCGGGCGGCATTATACACACCCGCTATAGATAAGACTATTCGAGTTGCTGAAGTTCGCCTGCGGGCGTGACGCGCCAGCGATGCTGGCAAAAATAGAGCAGCGGGTTGTCCTGCTTGCTGTCGCTGTAGCCGCTGTAAAGACGCAGTGGCGTACCGATTCGCTTCTCCAGTTGCACCACCTTTTCATGTCCCAGGCAGCGCATGGTCAGTACCCATCCACCGTACCCGCGGGTAATTTGCGTGGCGATAAGATTCACCCGCGGCAGCCACGGGGTATCATAATAGACCTGTTCCACCAGCGCTTGCGGGGATCCGGTAATCAACCAGATGTCGGCATCGTTCGCGTCGAGATAGCTGGTGAGCCTTGCCTGAACAACCGGAAACGCGGTCACATGCCCGCGAAACCAGTGCACAAAGTCCTGCTGAAGCTGTTTAAGCCGCGCTTCGCTGCGTCCAAAGGTACAGCCCCAGAGCAACAGGCTCATTGGCCAGCGCGCTGCCCGACCTTTTAGCAGCAGCGCAATGCCAATTACGGGTAAGAGAGGTAATACGAGCAGCGCATTCAAAGGCTGACGCCGCAGCAGGTAGCGCATAAACGTACCAAACATATCCTGCTGATGCAGCGTACCGTCCAGGTCGAAAAAAACAACGCGACGCTCGTGATTTGCCAAACCTTACTCCTCTGGATCGTTGAATCCTAACAGCCAGGTAAACAGGAACCCGGCGATCACCGCTACCAGATAGCCTAACAGATAGAGCATAACTTTTCCGGTCACGATGGTGAGCGCCAGCGGCAGCCCGGAGATCCCGAAGGTGATCACCGTTGCCACTTTCCAGTAGCTGATCAGCGCTCCGCCTACCGCCCCTCCCAGGCAAGCACCGAGGAACGGTCTCCCCAGCGGCAGCGTGACGCCGAAAATCAGCGGCTCGCCAATTCCGAGTAATCCGACCGGCAACGCACCTTTGATCACTTTTTTCAGCCGCGCGTTGCGGGTTTTCATCAGTACGGCAATCGCCGCCCCGACCTGCCCCACGCCAGCCATCGACAGGATGGGCAGCAGCGCGTTGTAACCGTGCGCCTGCACCAGCTCGACGTGGATCGGCACCAGCCCCTGATGCAGACCGGTCAGTACCAGCGGCAAGAAGGTGCCTGACAGCACGGCCCCCACTAACAGACCGCCGCGATCGATAGCCAGCGATGCGCCATGGGCGATGGCCTCAGAGATCCAGCCCCCCAGCGGTTGCAACGCCACAATAGCCACGCTGCCGGTGATTAACGTCGTTAACAGTGGATTGAGGATCAGCTCAATTGATCCAGGCAGGAGAGTGCGCAGTTTCTTCTCGATCCAGCACATCAGGATGACCACCAGCAGCACGGCTATCACCCCGCCGCGGCCAGGCTGGAGCGCCTCACCAAACAGGGTTATCTGCGCCAGTTGTGGGCTGGACAGAATACCTGCCATCACCCCGCCCATGGCCAGCGAGCCGCCAAAGACCTTCGCGGTGTTGACCCCCACCAGAATGTTCATGATGGCAAACACGGCGCTGCCGAAAATACCGAGAATGCCTAATAAATTAGGATACTGGGTCGCGAAGTCCCCTACGATATCCGGACGCTTAAGAATATTGATGATCCCGGTGATTAAGCCAGAGGCAATAAACGCCGGGATCAGCGGAATAAAGACGTTGGCCAGTTGTCGCAGCGCATCGCTCATGGGGGCTTTGTATCGGGCCTTTGCCTGCGCCTTCGTACGTTCGACGTCGTCGATCGCCACGCTCTCGCCGCCGACCATCAGCGCACGCATGGCATCCACAACCTGCGCCGCCTTTCCCGGCCCGACAATCAGCTGGTGCTGTTGCCCCTGTTTAACGTAACCACTCACGCCGGAAAGCTGCTTCAGACGCGGCACATCAAGCTGCTCGTCGTTATGCACCTCGACACGCACGCGCGTCATGCAGTTTTCCAGACGCTGAATATTTTTTTCCCCACCGATCCCCTGCAGGATATCGCTGGCGAGCGCTGCTGTTTTGTCCATACACGCCTCTGTTAGTTTTCTAATGCCGCCCGTAAGAACCCGTTATGGGCATTGAGCCTTGCTCTGGCGGCCGCAGCGTCCAGTCCGCTCAGGATCATCAGAATGGCCGGTTTAACATCGTGATCGGTTTGTTTCAGTACTGCTTCCGCCTCTTCGCGGCTTGCTCCCGTCGCCTCCATGACCATACGGCAGGCTCTGTCCACCAGCTTGATGTTGGTCGCTTGCATATCCACCATCAGGTTCTGATAAACCTTGCCAAACTTCACCATCGCGCCAGTGGAGATCATGTTGAGCACCAGCTTTTGCGCGGTGCCGGATTTCAGACGCGTAGAGCCGGTTAACGCTTCCGGGCCGACAACCGGAGAGATAGCGATAGCAGCGACCTGCGCAATCGGCGAGCCAGGATTACAGGAAATCGCCACCGTGGTGCAGCCCGTCTTGTTGGCATACTCCAGACCGCCGATAACGTACGGCGTACGCCCGGAAGCCGCCAGCCCAACAACCAGATCCTGAGCGGTCAGATTTAGCCCCTTCAGGTCATCCTCACCGAGCTGTTTGTTGTCTTCCGCTCCTTCCACGGCTTTCAGCAGCGCGCCAGGGCCGCCAGCAATCAACCCGACCACCAGACCGTGCGGCACACCAAACGTTGGCGGGCATTCAGAGGCATCCAGCACACCAAGACGCCCGCTGGTTCCGGCGCCCATGTAGATAATGCGACCACCGGCCTTCAGTGCTTCCGCTGCCGCATCGACAGCTTTCGCCACCTCGGGTAATGTCTCTTTCACTGCCTGCGCGACCAGCGTATCCTGTTGATTAAAACGGTTAACCAGCTCCAGGGTGCTGAGCGCATCCAGATCCATGGTTTGTGGGTTACGCGTTTCAGAAACAAGTGAGCCAAGATTCATCTTTTGTACCTCAAGAATTTTTAATTCATAATAATCTCACTATAATGGAATATAAAATTCATTCAGGCGAGCAAAATTCGTATTTGCGCAGACAATCACAATTTCGCCAGGAGAACCTATGAACTGTTTAATTCGCATTCGCCAGCGTTATGCAGGCTTTGCTCAAAGCGACAAAAAGCTGGCGGATTTTCTGCTCTCTCAGCCCGACCATGCCCGCCATCTCAGCTCGCAGCAGCTGGCGAGTGAGGCCGGAGTGAGTCAGTCGAGCGTGGTGAAATTTGCCCAGAAGATTGGCTTTAAAGGCTTCCCGGCTCTCAAGCTGGCGATTAGCGAAGCGCTGGTGAGTAACCCCAACCCGCAGTCGATGCCGGTGCATAATCAGATTCGTGGCGATGACCCGATGCGTCTGGTGGGAGAGAAGCTCATCAAAGAGAATGTCGCGGCCATGCATGCCACCCTTGATGTGAATACCGAAGAAAAATTACTGGAAAGCGTGGCGATGCTGCGTGCAGCGCGACGTATTATTTTGACCGGGATAGGCGCGTCCGGACTGGTGGCACGTAACTTTGGCTGGAAGCTGACAAAAATAGGTTACAACGCCATTGTCGAGCAGGATATGCACGCCCTGCTGGCGACCGTGCAGGCGATGGATGCTAACGATCTGCTGCTGGCGATCTCCTATTCCGGCGAACGCCGCGAGATCAATATGGCTACCGATGAAGCCTTACGCGTAGGCGGTAAGATTCTGGCCATCACCGGGTTTACTCCCAACGCGCTGCAGCAGCGGGCTACGCGCTGTTTATATACTATCGCGGAAGAGCAGGCCACGCGCAGCGCGGCGATCTCCTCGACAAGTGCGCAAATGATGTTGACCGACCTGCTGTTTATGGCCCTGGTGCAACAGGATCTGGAGCACGCGCCAGAGCGTATCCGGCACAGTGAAGAGCTGGTAAAAAAACTGGTTTGAACAGGTAATGAGCGTATAATGCCCGCCCTGTTTGTGTTGTTTCTGAGAATTTCCTGATGGCGTTGTTAATCACCAAAAAATGCATCAATTGCGATATGTGCGAACCGGAATGCCCGAACCAGGCGATTTCGATGGGCGAGAGCATTTATGAGATTAACAGCGACCGCTGCACTGAATGCATCGGCCACTACGAAACGCCGACCTGTCAGAAAGTGTGCCCAATCCCCAATACCATCCTGAAGGATCCGGCACACGTCGAGAGTGAAGAGCAGCTTTGGGATAAGTTTGTCCTGCTGCATCACGCGGACAAACTTTAACTTTCGATAATCACCGTCGCGCAGGCGTAGTGGCGTTCATCGGCGAGCGTCACATGCATGTGATTTACGCCGAGTTTCTCTGCCAGCGTTTGCGCCTCACCCCATAAACGCAGGCGCGGTTTACCCAGCTCATCGTTAAACACTTCAAACTGGTTAAACGCCAGACCGTTACGAATACCGGTGCCGAAGGCTTTGGCTGCCGCCTCTTTGACGGCAAAGCGCTTGGCCAGAAAACGTACCGGCTGCTGATGCGTCTCCCAGATGGCCCATTCGTTATCGCTCAACACGCGTCGTGCCAGGCGATCGCCGCTACGGGCGATCACCGCTTCAATGCGGGCTATTTCAACGATATCGGTGCCTAAGCCCAGAATAGCCATTACTGACGCGCTTCCAGCATCAGGCGTTTCATTTCTGAGACCGCCTCTTTCAGGCCACTCATTACCGCACGGCCAATAATAGCGTGGCCGATATTCAGCTCATGCATTTCTGGCAGGGCTGCAATAGCCTTGACGTTATGGTAGGTCAGGCCATGCCCGGCGTTAACTTTCAGACCCAGGCTCGCGGCATAGGTGGCCGCATTGGCGATACGCTCCAGCTCTTTGGCCTGAGTAGTTTCGTCTTTCGCATCAGCGTAACAGCCGGTATGAATTTCAATATAGGGCGCGCCCACTTCGGCAGCCGCTTTGATCTGTGCTACATCGGCGTCGATGAACAGAGAGACCAGGATACCTGCCTCAGCCAGACGCTTGCAGGCATCACGCATTTTGTCGCGTTGACCCGCCACGTCCAGGCCCCCCTCGGTGGTCACTTCCTGACGTTTTTCCGGTACCAGGCAGCAGAAATGCGGCTTCGTCTCGCAGGCAATCGTCAGCATCTCTTCCGTGACCGCCATCTCCAGGTTCATGCGGGTGTCCAGCGTCTGACGCAGAATACGCACATCGCGGTCGGTAATATGACGGCGGTCTTCACGCAGGTGAACGGTAATGCCATCGGCGCCAGCCTGCTCAGCGATGAACGCCGCCTGAACCGGATCGGGATAAGCCGTGCCGCGTGCATTACGCAGCGTGGCGATGTGATCAATGTTGACGCCTAACAGTAATTCAGCCATGACAATCCTCGGTATTTTAGTTCGTGTCCCTGCCTCCCTCTCCCTCAGTGAGAGGGCTGGAGCGAGGGTCTGATACGTTAACGTTTCGGCATAAACTGCCTGAACAATTCGCGGCTCTTTAAGGGCTTGCCGCCAAGATACGGCTTGAGCGCAATCCGGGTAAAGCGTTTTGCTGCGCGAAGGGTATCCTGATCGGGAAACTCGCGCGCATACAGCGCTCTAAGCTGTCGCCCGGTAAAAGTGCTGTTATCTATCACGACGCTGGCGATAAAGCCTTTTTCTTCACGGTAGCGATAGGTCATCGCATCCTCTACCTCGTCTCCGCTCCCTGCACAATGCAAAAAATCGACCCCGTAGCCCAGGTGTCCAAGCAGCGCCAGTTCAAAACGACGCAGGGCAGGTTCGGGCGTACCGGTAGCGCCGGCCAGCGCCTGGATACAGTGCAGGTAATCAAAGAAAAGTTCAGAGAAGCGAGTCTCATGCTCCAGAACACGTGAGATGAGTTCGTTGACATAGAGACCGCTGTACAGCGTGATACCAGAAAGGGGGAGCGCCAGAGAGACGGCTTCGGCACTGCGCAGGGTTTTGACTTCCCCACGCCCGCCGAAGCGTACCAGCAGCGGAGTGAAAGGCTGTAAGGCGCCCTTCAGGCCGGAGCGTTTGGAACGTGCGCCTTTAGCAACAAGGCGCACACGGCCCGACTCTTCCGTGAAAACGTCCAGCATAAGGCTGGTCTCGCTCCACGGACGGCTATGGAGGACAAAGGCACGCTGCCATCCATCCACGATGTTCAGTCTTAGACGTCGTCGCCGTAACCGAGGCTGCGCAATGCACGCTCATCATCGGCCCAGCCTGATTTCACCTTCACCCACAGTTCAAGGTGAACCGGGGCTTCAAACATGTCCTGCATGTCTCTGCGCGCTTCAATGCCGATGGTTTTGATCTTGGCACCTTTGTTGCCGATCACCATCTTCTTCTGCCCTTCGCGCTCAACGAGGATCAGGCCGTTGATGTCATAGCCGCCGCGTTCGTTGGTCTGAAAACGTTCAATCTCAACCGTTACGGAGTACGGCAGTTCCGCGCCAAGGAAACGCATCAGTTTTTCACGGATGATCTCAGAGGCCATAAAGCGCTGAGAACGATCGGTGATGTAATCTTCCGGGAAGTGATGAATCGCTTCCGGCAGATGTTTGCGCACGATGCCTGCGATAGTATCGACGTTCAGACCGGTCTCGGCAGACAGCGGGACGATATCAAGGAAGTTCATCTGGCTTCCCAGCCACTGCAGGTGCGGCAGCAGATCGGCTTTTTCCTGCACGTTGTCCACTTTGTTGACCGCAAGGATCACCGGCGTTTTACCGTCGCGCAGTTTGTTCAGCACCATTTCGTCGTCAGGCGTCCAGCGGGTGCCTTCCACCACGAAAATCACCAGCTCTACGTCGCCAATCGAGCTGCTCGCCGCCTTGTTCATCAGGCGGTTGATGGCGCGCTTCTCTTCCATGTGCAGGCCCGGGGTATCAACGTAGATCGCCTGATAGGCGCCTTCCGTGTGGATACCGACGATGCGGTGACGCGTGGTCTGCGCCTTACGGGAAGTAATGGAAATTTTCTGCCCAAGCAGATTATTCAACAGGGTAGATTTGCCAACGTTCGGACGTCCGACGATGGCAATAAACCCGCAATACGTTTTTTCTTCGCTCATTCCAGCTCCAGCATTTTTAACGCCTGTTCGGCGGCAGCCTGTTCAGCCTTACGACGGCTAGAACCTGTGCCGACCACCGGTTCACTCAGGCCACTGACCTGGCAATGGATGGTAAATTCCTGATCGTGCGCTTCGCCCCGCACCTGCACCACCAGATAGGATGGCAGCGGGAGGTGGCGACCCTGCAAATATTCCTGCAGACGCGTTTTCGGATCTTTTTGTTTATCGCCCGGACTGATTTCGTCCAGACGGGTTTGATACCAGTTAAGGATCAGCTTTTCTACGGTCTGAATATCGCTGTCCAGGAACACACCACCAATTAATGCTTCGACCGTGTCGGCAAGAATAGATTCACGACGGAAGCCGCCGCTTTTCAGTTCACCCGGCCCAAGTCGCAGACATTCGCCCAGTTCAAATTCACGAGCGATTTCCGCCAGGGTATTACCCCGAACCAGCGTCGCGCGCATGCGGCTCATATCACCTTCGTCCACACGTGGGAAACGGTGATAAAGCGCATTCGCGATCACGAAACTTAAAATAGAGTCACCCAGGAACTCGAGGCGCTCATTATGCTTGCTGCTGGCACTGCGGTGGGTTAATGCCTGTTGCAACAACTCCTGATGATGAAAAGTGTAGCCCAGCTTCCGTTGAAGCCGATTAATTACGATGGGGTTCATGCGATACCAGTAAATGAATGCGTCAAAAATGCAGCACACGAAACCGACCTGAGAAGACCAACGCGGTTTCGTGTGCCGTGGCACCCTTGCAGGGCCAACCTTAAACTTCGGGGGAATATTCTATACACAACGACAGGGGATGTCGTTAGTCCAAAGAGATTTATCGCTGAAATAATTCACGTAGCCGCTAATTAACGCGGCTACGCGTTCATTTAATGAGAATTAATGGATCCCGCCGATACGATTCAGGCGAACGCCGGTCGGCCATTCGCCTTCCTGCTTCTCAAAACTCATCCAGATAGCGGTCGCTTTACCTACCAGATTCGCTTCCGGCACAAAGCCCCAGTAACGGCTGTCCGCGGAATTATCGCGGTTATCACCCATCATGAAGTAGTGTCCCGGTGGTACGATCCAACTGGCCAGCTGTTGGCCCGGCTGCCGGTAGTACATCCCCACTTGATCCTGCGCGATTGGCACGGTGAGGATACGGTGGGTCACATCACCCAGCGTCTCTTTACGTTCAACCAGGCGAATACCGTCCTCTTTGGTCTCGCCTTTGGGCACCTGGAAGAAACCGCTGGTCGCTTCACCGCCGTTACGGCGAGCAAAGGTCTGCACAAAATCACTTGGCTCAACGTTTGAGTAAGTGATTGGCAGCGCGTTTTCACACGCGGTACCGGAGCTGCAGCCAGGCTGAACGGTAACTTCTTTCGCCACCGGATCGTAGGTGACTTTATCACCCGGCAGACCCACTGCACGCTTGATGTAATCCAGACGCGGATCTTCCGGGTATTTAAACACCACAATGTCGCCACGTTTCGGATGACCGGTTTCGATCAGCGTTTTCTGGTAGATCGGATCTTTAATCCCGTAGGCAAACTTCTCAACCAGAATAAAATCGCCAATCAGCAGCGTTGGCATCATTGAACCAGACGGGATCTGGAACGGCTCGTAAATAAACGAGCGGACAACCAGCACAATCGCCAGCACCGGAAATACCGATGCCCCGGTTTCCAGCCAGCCCGGTTTCGGGCCGACTTTCTTCAGGGTTTTCGCGTCCAGCCCATCGCCAGTGGCTGCCTGTGCGGCAGCCTGACGTTCATGGCGTTTTGGGGCGAAAATAAACTTATCCAGACACCACAACAAACCTGTCACCAGGGTAGCAATGACCAGAATCAGGGCAAACATGTTCGCCATGCCAACTCCTTAGGGTTATTTGCCGTCTTTACCAACATGAAGGATGGCAAGGAATGCTTCCTGCGGCAGTTCGACGTTACCGACCTGCTTCATACGCTTCTTACCTTCTTTCTGTTTTTGCAGCAGCTTTTTCTTACGGCTGACGTCACCGCCGTAGCATTTCGCCAGAACGTTTTTACGCAGCTGTTTCACAGTAGAACGGGCAATAATGTGGTTACCGATGGCGGCCTGAATCGCGATATCAAACTGCTGACGCGGGATCAGCTCTTTCATCTTCTCAACCAGCTCACGGCCACGGTATGGCGCATTGTCGTTGTGAGTGATGAGTGCCAGCGCATCCACACGCTCGCCATTGATCAGCACGTCCACACGCACCATGTTAGATGCCTGGAAGCGTTTGAAGTTGTAATCCAGTGACGCATAGCCACGAGAGGTAGACTTCAGACGATCGAAGAAGTCGAGGACCACTTCCGCCATAGGGATTTCGTACGTCAGCGCAACCTGATTACCGTGGTAAACCATGTTGGTCTGTACGCCACGCTTCTCAATACACAGCGTAATAACGTTACCCAGGAACTCCTGCGGCAGCAGCATATGACACTCTGCAATGGGCTCGCGCAGTTCTTCGATATTGTTCAGCGGCGGCAGCTTGGACGGGCTATCGACGTAGACGATCTCTTTGTTGGTGGTCTGCACTTCGTACACAACGGTCGGTGCCGTGGTGATCAGATCCAGATCGTATTCACGCTCCAGACGCTCCTGGATGATCTCCATGTGCAGCAGACCAAGGAAGCCGCAGCGGAAGCCGAAGCCCAGCGCCGTGGAGCTTTCTGGTTCATAGAACAGGGAAGCATCGTTGAGGCTCAGCTTGCCGAGCGCATCGCGGAAGTTTTCATAGTCGTCAGAGCTGACCGGGAACAGACCCGCGTAAACCTGCGGTTTAACCTTTTTAAAGCCTGGCAGCGCTTTGTCTGCCGGGTTACGTGCACCGGTCAGGGTATCACCCACTGGCGCGCCGAGGATGTCTTTAATGGCGCAGACCAGCCAGCCTACTTCGCCACATTTCAGCTCGGTACGGTCAACCTGTTTTGGCGTGAAGATACCCAGACGGTCAGCGTTGTAAACCTGGCCAGTACTCATTACCTTGATTTTGTCGCCTTTACGCATGGTGCCGTTTTTAATACGCACCAGCGAGACAACGCCCAGGTAGTTATCAAACCAGGAGTCGATGATCAGCGCCTGCAGCGGGGCATCCGGGTCACCTTCTGGTGCCGGGATATCACGCACCAGGCGTTCCAGCACGTCGGTCACGCCCACGCCCGTTTTAGCGGAGCAGCGCACCGCATCGGTCGCGTCGATGCCGACAATATCTTCAATCTCTTCCGCTACGCGCTCGGGATCGGCAGCTGGCAGGTCAATTTTGTTCAGAACCGGCACAACCTCGAGATCCATTTCCATCGCGGTGTAGCAGTTTGCCAGGGTCTGGGCTTCAACGCCCTGCCCGGCATCCACAACCAGCAGCGCGCCTTCACAGGCCGCCAGCGAGCGTGAAACTTCATAGGAGAAGTCAACGTGGCCTGGGGTGTCGATAAAGTTCAGCTGGTAGATTTCGCCATCAGCCGCTTTGTAATCAAGCGTAACGCTCTGCGCTTTGATGGTGATACCGCGTTCGCGTTCCAGGTCCATGGAGTCCAGAACCTGGGCTTCCATTTCACGATCAGACAGGCCACCGCAAATCTGGATAATACGGTCAGACAGCGTCGACTTACCGTGGTCAATGTGAGCAATGATCGAAAAGTTACGTATGTTCTTCATATAGTTAAATAATTATGCCTTACGAATTCCTGGAGGCCGCTGTTCTTAGCCTGACGTTTTTCAGTGCGAAAACGCCGCATTCTACACTACATCCCCGTTACCTGGAAATGTACTTAGCGCCAGGTATAGCGTGAAGAAATGACGTTTTCTGTTTTAGGACGTAAAAAAGGACAAAGCCCGATGGATCACCGGGCCTCAGAAGAGAGCGTCTCAACACGAAGCTGGTCGGGTTCCAGCCCAACGCTGAGAATAACAGGCTGCCACTCTTCGCGTGCGGCAAGCTTCGGGGAGAGAGCTTTGGCCAGCCAGAATCCCCCTACGCCGCCCAATGCCGCACCACACATGGCGGCCACATCGGTACCAAACAGCATCTGGAATACGCCGCCCATAACAAACAGCCCCACCAGCGGAGAGAGATAAACCAACATGGCGGACGTGAGCAAGCTACCTTCTGCAATTCCCAGCTCCACCTTTTGCCCCACCATCAGCGGCCGATCGCTTGGCACGGAAATGGTATGCGAGGTTTGCGGCCCGAGCTTATTCAGCACGCGGCTACCGCAACCGGCTCTGGAAGCACAGCTATTGCATGAGGCCTTAACATCACAGCTCACAAGCGCAATGCCATTCTGCCACGATACGACCGTAGCCCACTCTTTAATCATTGTGCAGTCCTGAATTTAATGCTGTCGGAAATACGCTTCGCCGTTTGTGGCGGTAATTCACCCACAATGGTGATCTCTGCGTTATCGCGAACCGTGGTGCTGACCGTCCTGCGTCCGGTACGAAGCATTTGTTCAGAACTGTTTGCCGATGCGCGGTTAATGTTCACCGAGAAACTGAACAAACCATCGGAATAAAGACGCGATTCAACCGGTGTTTCAATGGTTGGCAGTTGTCGACGGCTGCTGGAGACTTCGCTAAACCCTTGCGGGATCCAGGAAGGAACCCAGTTGAAGTTGACGGAATCACCCGCCGGTACCGAAAGCAGCGGCGGCAGGCTGGCTTTCGCCAGATTCTGCATACTATTACCCACCTGATTGTTCACGCTAAAGGAGATAACGCGGAACTGCTCCAGCGTTTCACCATCACGGTCAAGCAGGTCTACACGCATTGGCAGCTTGGTTTCGGCGTCAATCCAGACGATATAGCTGTAGCGCGTTCCGTCACGGGCAACAACGCGGATTACTTCGCACAGTCTGTCCGCAATGCGCGTACGCCCTACCGAAATGAAATCATAGTAAGGCGCAAGACGTTTGAAGTCGGTGTAGATAAGCGATGGCAGAGAATCGACGATATAATCGCCATTCAGCGTGAAAGGCTCCAGACCGGGTTCGAAATAACTGATTTCGTTACCACGCTGGACAACTTCCCGACGCGGGCCATCCATCTGTAAAAGCTGGGCGAGCGGCTGGTTATCAAGACGGGCATGGCGGTATCGTAACGACTCGACGCCCTGCTTATTGATACTGATAAATGCCAACTCGTAATTGAGTGACTGGCTGGCCAGATTCATTTGCTGCAACAACGCCCCGGATGAAACATCAGCCGAGGCGTTGGCAGAGAAGAACAGGCTACCCGCCATCAGAGACATGGCGAACCAAAGTTGCTTCATTACTGCGATTGCGTTCCTAAAGTTTGGTTTCCGGGCACCTGCACAGCCGCTTGCTGGGTTTGTGCCTGCTCAAACTGAAGCTGTTCAGAGTGCAGACGACGCTGCAACTCGTAATCCTGCAACATCGCATTAATGCGACGGCGTTGCTCCTGAACCTGCTGTTGCTGGCCGCCGCTGGCGGATGCATCAGCCGGAACACCCAAACTTACCGGGCTGGCTTTGCCCATCATCGGCAGTGTGTTGAACACTGGCGCTTCTGGCTGCTGATTAGTTTCAGACTGAGTATTATAGTGCTGGACGCCAACGATAACTGCAAGCGATACGCATGCAGCCACACCCATTTGGGTGAGCTGGCTGGCCCACGGACGCACCTTGTGCCAGAACGGCATTTTCTGCCACTGGTGAGGCGCAGGTTGAGCTTCAGGAATCAGCGGAGTGGTCTGACGGACAGGCTCATTTTCAATGGCCGCCATCACGCGAGCTGAGATATCGAAATGGAGAACCTCGCCGGTGTCACCGCGAAGGGTGTCACGGATGAGATGGTAACTCTCCCAGGTCTCTTGCATTTCGGGAGAATGAGACAGCTCGTTGAGCAGCTCACTATCCAGCGTTTCACCATCCATTAAAGCGGAAAGTTTTTCTTTCTGCATGCCTAATACCTTTTCCAGTATCCCGCTATCGTCAACGCCTGATAAGCGGTTGAACTTTATTATCAATTGCTTCTCGCGCACGGAAAATACGTGAACGTACCGTGCCGACCGGACAATCCATGATGGCGGCTATCTCTTCATAGCTCAGACCATCCAACTCCCGTAACGTAATTGCCATGCGTAAATCTTCCGGGAGCGACTCGATCGTGCGAAAAACGATTTGTCTCAGTTCTTCTGACAACATTAAGTTCTCAGGGTTCGAAATTTCTTTCAGCGCACCGCCACTTTCGAAGTTTTCGGCGTCGATTGCGTCCACATCACTTGAAGGCGGACGGCGGCCCTGAGCGACCAGATAATTCTTTGCCGTATTGACCGCAATACGGTACAGCCAGGTATAAAAAGCACTATCTCCCCGGAATGAATCCAGCGCGCGATAGGCCTTAATAAAAGACTCTTGTACTACATCAGGCACATCGCCTGACGGTACATAGCGGGAAACCAGGCTCGCCACCTTATGCTGGTAGCGCACCACCAGTAAGTTAAAGGCTTTCTGATCTCCCTTCTGGACCCGTTCAACCAGGACCTGGTCCGTTAACTGCTCGCTCATCCGAGGTAATGTCTCCCCAAACCTAAATTCCACGCGTTATCGAAACGCCACTCTTAAAAAACCGCACTTTGAGCAAGCACCGAATTAGAGTGTCTGATCTTCAATAAGTTCCGTAACGCCTTTGTTTTTGTTCATCGCGCCGCAGACTGTTCATTTTCTCTCATTATAAGTCTGTTCACGATACGCACCACTTTATGACAAGAAACATCTCTTTTCCCGCCAGAAGAGTAACGCAACCCAGTCTTTATTTCACCACAAAATCTGACGCTAACGATCTGCTTCGCAAAATATTTTCTTTCTTTTACGTGGTTTTAATCCTCCGCCTCGAGTTTAGCGGTTACAACTCACATCAAAAAAAACGTGCGATATCTCGCATTCGGATGCTATTCTGACCAAACGCTGTTTAGTAAATTAAACAAAAATCATGAACACAACACCTGAACTGCATTGTGATGTACTGATCATCGGTAGCGGCGCTGCCGGTCTCTCCCTGGCACTGCGTCTGGCCGAACATCAGAGCGTTATCGTTCTGAGCAAAGGGCCGATAAGTGAAGGTTCTACGTTTTATGCCCAGGGCGGTATTGCCGCCGTGTTTGATGAGACAGACAGCATTGCGTCGCATGTCGACGATACGCTGATTGCCGGGGCCGGGATCGTGGATGCACATGCCGCAGAGTTTGTGGCCAGTAATGCCCGTCATTGCGTGCAGTGGTTGATCGATCAGGGCGTATTATTTGATACACAGGTACAGCCAAACGGTGAAGAGAGCTACCACCTGACCCGCGAAGGCGGGCATAGCCACCGCCGTATCCTGCATGCCGCAGACGCTACCGGTAAAGAAGTCGAAACCACGCTGGTCAGCAAAGCCCTCAGCCATCCTAACATTCGGGTCCTTGAGCGCAGCAATGCCGTTGACCTGATTATTTCCGACAAGATTGGCCTTCCGGGTACGCGTCGTGTCGTGGGTGCCTGGGTCTGGAATCGCAATAAAGAGAAGGTTGAGACCTGTCAGGCGAAGGCCGTGGTGCTGGCGACTGGCGGTGCATCCAAAGTGTATCAGTATACCACCAACCCCGATATTGCCTCCGGAGACGGGATCGCCATGGCCTGGCGCGCCGGTTGTCGCGTGGCAAACCTTGAATTCAACCAGTTTCACCCGACCGCCCTGTTCCATCCTCAGGCGCGTAATTTCCTGTTGACGGAAGCCCTGCGCGGTGAAGGCGCATACCTGAAACGTCCTGACGGCTCCCGCTTTATGCCGGACTTTGACCCCAGGGGCGAGCTGGCACCGCGCGATATCGTTGCCCGCGCCATCGACCATGAAATGAAGCGTCTTGGCGTGGACTGCATGTATCTGGACATCAGCCATAAGTCGGCAGAGTTTATCCGCCAGCATTTCCCGATGATCTACGAAAAGCTGCTGGGTCTGGGGATTGATTTAACCCGCGATTCGGTGCCCATCGTGCCTGCCGCCCACTATACCTGCGGGGGCGTAATGGTTGACGATCACGGTCGCACCGACGTGGATGGCCTGTATGCTATCGGTGAAGTAAGTTATACCGGGCTTCATGGCGCGAACCGGATGGCGTCGAACTCACTGCTGGAGTGTCTGGTTTACGGCTGGTCTGCCGCGGAAGATATCACGAAGCGCATGCCTTACGCCCGTCAGACAGAAAATCTGCCTGCCTGGGATGAAAGCCGCGTGGAGAACCCGGATGAGCTGGTCGTTATTCAGCATAACTGGCACGAACTGCGGCTGTTTATGTGGGACTACGTCGGGATTGTGCGGACCACGAAACGTCTTGAACGCGCATTACGCCGTATCACAATGCTGCAGCAGGAAATCGATGAATATTATGCCAATTTCCGCGTATCCAATAATCTGCTGGAGCTGCGCAATCTGGTTCAGGTTGCCGAATTGATTGTTCGCTGCGCGATGATGCGCAAAGAGAGCCGCGGTTTGCACTATACCCTCGACTACCCCGATCAGCTGGCCGAGTCCGGGCCGTCGATCCTCTCCCCGCAGGTTCACATAAACAGATAAAACGCCTGGGTCAGAGCGGTGTAATCTTCGGAATAACGCTGGTCTGGCCCACGGATCACCATTCGGTCGTTAAAGCATTCACCTTCTTTGGGTGAGAGCGCCAGCAGCACGCGGTGCGGCAATCGCCCTTCGGTATCCGCAATATCGGTGCGTAAACGTAATTTCCAGCCAATCTCTTGCGCTATGCCAATAAACGCATTGCCGGTGCTTTCTGGCAGAACCACGCAGAAAAACCCTTCTTCTGAAATAAGCTCTGCGGCACTGATCAGCAGCGCCTTATGGTCGAGAGAGCCGGTATAACGGGCCTGTTCACGCTCAGGCGTTCCGCACTCAACTCCGGGCGCGTAGTAAGGAGGATTGCTGACAATCAGGTCGTAACGCGCGGTTTGCTCCGGCGTCCAGTCGAGCACATCTGCACATTCAACGTTAATCCGGGCGGCCCACCGAGATTCAGCCGCATTTTCACTCGCCTGCTCTGCCGCCTGCGCATCCAGCTCCACCGCATCTATGGTGACATGCGCTTCGGTACGTTGCGCCAGCATCAGCGCCAACAGCCCGCTGCCCGTCCCAATATCCAGAATACGCTTTACACCTGCGACAGGTGCCCAGGCACCCAGTAAAATACCGTCTGTACCGACTTTCATGGCACAGCGATCGTGAGCGACAAAAAATTGTTTAAACGTAAAACCATCGCGGCGCAACTGCGCTTTGAGTTGAGACATGTCAGGGCAACCTTCTAAGTGAAACTGGAGTAGCATAGGGGAAAGCGAAGTGGCCGCAAAGCGATATCCATACAAACAGATGAAGATTACAGCCGTAACGTCTATAATCAGCGCCCCACACAGAGGTAGAACATGACTGTAACGACTTTTTCCGAACTTGAACTCGATGAAAGCCTGCTCAATGCACTTGAGAGCAAAGGCTTTACACGCCCGACCGCCATTCAGGCAGCGGCCATTCCGCCTGCGCTTGAGGGCCGCGATGTGCTCGGTTCTGCGCCAACCGGCACGGGGAAGACAGCAGCTTACTTGCTGCCTGTGTTGCAGCATCTGCTCGATTTTCCACGTAAAAAATCAGGCCCGCCGCGTATTTTGATCCTGACGCCGACGCGCGAGCTGGCGATGCAGGTTGCCGATCACGCCCGCGAGCTGGCGGCCAATACCCATCTGGATATCGCCACGATCACTGGCGGCGTTGCGTATATGAACCACGCCGAAGTGTTCAGCGAAAACCAGGACATCGTCGTTGCGACGACCGGTCGCCTGCTGCAGTACATTAAAGAAGAGAACTTCGACTGCCGCGCGGTAGAAACACTGATTCTGGATGAAGCTGACCGCATGCTGGACATGGGCTTCGCGCAGGATATCGAACATATCGCGGGTGAGACACGCTGGCGTAACCAGACGATGCTGTTCTCTGCCACCCTTGAAGGGGACGCGATCAAAGACTTCGCAGAGCGCCTGCTGGAAGATCCGGTGGAAGTTTCCGCGACGCCGTCCACGCGCGAGCGCAAGAAGATCCACCAGTGGTATTACCGTGCAGATAACCTTGAACACAAGGTTGAGTTACTTAAGCACCTGCTGAAGCAGGACGATGCCACCCGTACCATCGTCTTTGTGCGTAAGCGCGAGCGTGTGCATGAACTGGCTGAAATGCTGCGTAATGCCGGGATCAATAACTGCTATCTCGAAGGCGAGATGGCGCAGGTTAAGCGTACCGAAGGGATTAAACGTCTGACTGATGGTCGCGTGAACGTGCTGGTCGCAACAGACGTTGCTGCACGCGGGATCGACATTCCGGACGTCAGTCACGTCATTAACTTCGATATGCCACGCAGCGGCGACACCTATCTGCACCGCATTGGCCGTACCGGCCGTGCCGGACGCAAAGGTATCGCGATCTCTCTGGTCGAAGCGCATGACTACCTGCTGCTGCAGAAAATTGGCCGCTACGTTGATGAGCCACTGAAAGCACGCGTTATTGATGAGCTTCGCCCGACCACACGTGCACCGAGTGAAAAAATGACGGGCAAACCGTCTAAAAAAGCGCTCGCAAAACGTGCTGAGAAAAAAGAGAAAGAAAAAGAGAAGCCGCGCGTGAAGCAGCGCCACCGCGATACCAAGAATATTGGTAAACGCCGTAAACCAAGCTCTGCCGCACCAGAGACGAAAACTGAAGAGTAAAAAAAAGCCGGGGAAAACCCCGGCTTTTTTATTCCCCCCCCGAGACTGAAACCTTACAGGCTTTCAGTAAAGGTACGCGCAATAACGTCGCGCTGCTGTTCCGGGGTCAGAGAGTTAAAACGTACTGCATAACCTGATACACGAATGGTCAGCTGTGGATATTTTTCCGGGTGCTTAACCGCATCTTCCAGCGTTTCACGACGCAGCACGTTCACGTTCAGGTGCTGACCACCTTCAACGCGCACTTCCGGTTTTACTTCCATTGGGATTTCACGGTATTCGATTTCGCCCAATTTGTTCACTGGAACGATTTCATCTTCAGCAAAACCCGCTTTCGCTACTACACAGCGCGCTTCATTTTTCTCGCTGTCCAGCAGCCAGAAAGAGTTGAGCAGGTCGTCATTTGCAGCTTTAGTAATCTGGATACCTGTAATCATGTGTTGCCTCCCTTAGGCTACATTAACTGGTGTCGGCCTCGCGCGGCCAATTGGTAAAACCATTGTTTCTTGTGTGTATATATATCACTCGCACCCCGGTCATTTATTGATTTAAATCAACAAAAACACCAACCACACAAAGAGTGTGGTTTGATTTTATTGTTCCAGATCAACTTCATTGCTTTGCCAGCTCAACTCCTTTCGCATCTATTCAAAATAAATTGAATGACTTACGATGATTTTATGCCTGGGATTTTGCACCCCGGGTTTTAGCGGTTAAGCTAGGCGCAGAATGTGATTCGCAGGAGAGCGAGATGACGACACCGTTGACCTGGCACGATGTGCTGGCAGAAGAGAAACAGCAGCCCTATTTTATTAACACCCTCAGCACCGTTGCGGCAGAGCGGCAGTCTGGCCAGACGATTTATCCGCCACAAAAAGATGTTTTCAACGCGTTTCGCTATACCGAACTCAGCGATGTGAAAGTTGTTATCCTCGGTCAGGATCCTTACCACGGACCGGGACAGGCTCACGGGCTTGCTTTCTCTGTACGTCCTGGGGTTGCTATCCCCCCTTCGCTTCTGAACATGTACAAAGAACTCGAAAAGACCGTGCCCGGGTTTACCCGGCCCACTCATGGTTATCTGGAAAGCTGGGCGCGCCAGGGCGTGCTGTTACTGAATACGGTACTCACCGTACGTGCCGGTCAGGCACATTCTCACGCCAGCCTGGGCTGGGAAACCTTTACCGATAAAGTCATCAGCCTTATCAACGAGCATCGTGAAGGGGTGGTGTTTTTACTGTGGGGTTCCCACGCGCAGAAGAAAGGGGCGATTATCGACAGGCAGCGTCATCATGTCCTGAAGGCACCGCATCCGTCACCGCTGTCAGCGCATCGTGGTTTCTTTGGTTGTAATCATTTTGTTCTGACGAACGAGTGGCTGGAAAAACGTGGCGAAACGCCAATTGACTGGATGCCAGTGTTACCGGCTGAGAGTGAGTAACGCATCGGATGTGCCCGTTTTAGCGGGCACATCCGACGCACAGTCTTATGCTTTATTCTGACGCCACCATTCCGCCAGCAGTACGCCAGTCGCAACGGAAACGTTCAGACTTTCAACATTGCCTGTACCGTCGATAGAGACGCTCAGATCCGCGCTGGAAAGCGCAGCATCCGACAGGCCATCACGCTCCTGACCCAGCACCAGTACCATTTTACGCGGCAGTGTTGCTTTAAACAGCGGCGTAGCGGCATGGCTGGAGGTAGTGACGATGGCATATCCCGCATTACGGAACTGCTCAATGGCATCCAGAACGCTGTCGCCGGTGATCGGCTGCACATGCTCTGCCCCGCCCTCTGCGGTACGGATCGCGGCACCCGATTCCAGCAGCGCGGCATCCTGTAACAGCACGCCTTTCACGCCAAAGTGCGCGCAGCTACGCATCATTGCACCCAGATTATGCGGGTTGCCCACATCTTCAAGTGCCAGCACGCAGTCATCGGCTTCCGCCTGGCTAACCCACTGCTGTACGGTAGTCCCGTTACGTTTTTTGATCAGGAAGCACACGCCACCGTGGTGTTCAGTGCCTGATGCTTTCGTCAGCTCAGCATCATCCACCACATGGTAGGCTTTACGGTTTGCCGCCATCCAGCGCAGCGCTTCTTTAAAGCGCGGGGTTACGCTCTGGATAAACCATGCGCGAACGATGCACTCAGGACGGCTCTGGAACAGCGCCTGGCAGGCGTTCTCGCCATAGACTCGGGTCTCTTCTGCACGCTGACGGCGCAGCACTTCCGGGTCAATAAAGCTTTTCCCGCTGATGCCGCCGTGATCGGCTTTTTCAGGCGCCTCATCACCAGGGGCGCGAGAAACGGTACGCCAGGGGGATGAACCCTCGCGCGAGAAATCATCGCGTTTGCGATCGTCACGCTTACGGTCATCACGTTTGCGGTCATCACCGCGGTTATTTCTGTCATCGCGGGCGGGGCGACGGCCACCGTCTGCACGAGAAGACGCCGGACGCCCGCCACCTTTTCCGGTACGCGGATTTTGGGTGCGTTTATCAGAGTCATCATCACTGCGGACATACATCACTTTGACCTTGCCGCTTTTGTTTTTCATTTCGTCGTTCATGCTTTTCTCCACCAGCGCTGCGCGAAGCGCGCAGATTACCCGATGTGCAAGCTCATAGCCATAAATTCGTACAAAAGCCTGTGACTATTGTTCTCATTGAATAAAACGCATTGTCGTTTCAAACAGGCTGAATGATAATATGTAACATATTAGAAACATTATCGGCATTCTGCCGCTGTCCCACGGCTCTATCAGAGGTTAGTTATGAATACCGTATGTGCCAACTGTCAGGCTCTTAATCGCATTCCGGACGATCGGATTGAAGATGGTGCGAAATGCGGGCGTTGTGGCCATGAACTGTTTGATGGCGATGTTATCAACGCTACGGGTGCTACGCTGGACAAACTTCTCAAGGACGATCTTCCGGTGGTTGTCGATTTTTGGGCACCGTGGTGTGGTCCGTGCCGTAGCTTCGCGCCAGTCTTCGAAGATGTTGCCGAAGAACGTAGCGGCAAAATGCGTTTTGTTAAGGTCAATACCGAAGCAGAACGTGAGCTGAGCGCACGCTTTCGCATTCGCAGCATCCCAACCATCATGATTTTCAAAAATGGTGAAGTGATCGACATGCTTAACGGTGCCGTTCCTAAAGCACCGTTTGATAGCTGGTTAAACGAATCACTGTAACATTAACGGGGCGCATCTTGTGCCCCGTTCCTTCCTCTGCGAAAATAGGGTTTTTCCTGCACTTCGCCCATGACTGATAACGCTGTTCTTCAACTGCGCGCCGCACGCCTGGCCCGCGCGACTCGCCCTTTTCTTGCCCGCGGCAATCGTGTTCGCCGCTGTCAGCGTTGTCTGCTGCCGCTAAAAGTTTGTCTGTGCGAGACCCTTGCGCCGAGCACCGCGAAGAGTCGTTTTTGCCTGGTCATGTTCGATACCGAACCAATGAAACCCAGCAATACCGGGCGCCTTATTGCCAACATTCTGCCGGATACCGCGGCATTTCAGTGGTCACGCACGGAACCGCCTCAAGCCCTGCTCGACTTAGTAGCAAACCCGGACTATCAGCCAATGGTCGTATTTCCGGCCTCGTATGCTGGCGAAGATCGCCAGGTGCTTTCGGCACCGCCATCAGGTAAACCGCCGCTGTTTATTATGCTGGACGGAACCTGGACCGAAGCGCGAAAAATGTTCCGCAAAAGTCCTTATCTCGATTCATTGCCGGTGATTTCGGTCGACCTTTCACGCGTCTCGGCCTACCGCCTGCGAGAAGCGCATGCTGACGGGCAATACTGTACCGCTGAAGTGGCGATTGCCCTTCTGGATTTAGCGGGAGATACCGTCGCGGCAGGTGCGCTGGGGAGCCATTTCTCCTGCTTTCGTGAACGTTACCTGGCAGGAAAAACCGTTCATAAGGGCAGCGTCACAGCAACTGAGACAGAAAACGTTTAAAATCATCAGGTCGCTTGCATTCACAGGAGGCCTGCATGAGCCAGCGAGGGTTAGAAGCGCTACTTCGTCCTAAATCCATTGCCGTTATCGGCGCATCAATGAAACCGGACCGCGCAGGCTATCTGATGATGCGTAACCTGCTGGCCGGCGGATTTAATGGCCCCGTCATGCCCGTGACGCCTGCCTATAAGGCTGTTCAGGGGGTGCTGGCATGGCCGGACGTGCAGAGCCTGCCTTTCATACCGGACCTTGCCATCCTGTGTACAAATGCGAAACGTAATCCAGCCCTGCTGGAGTCGCTCGGCAGGAAAGGATGTAAAACCTGCATTATTCTCTCGTCTCCGCCCGAACAGCAGCCGGAGCTTCAGGCATGCGCCAGTCGCTACCAGATGCGCATTCTTGGGCCAAACAGTCTGGGCCTGCTCGCCCCGTGGCAGGGGCTGAATGCCAGCTTCTCCCCGGTCCCTATCCGCAAAGGCAAACTCGCTTTCATTTCGCAATCGGCTGCGGTATCGAACACGATCCTCGACTGGGCGCAACAGCGTGAGATGGGGTTTTCCTACTTCATTGCTCTGGGGGACAGCCTGGACATCGACGTTGATGAACTGCTCGATTTTCTGGCTCGCGACAGCAAAACCAGCGCCATTCTTCTTTATCTTGAGCACCTGAGCGACGCCCGTCGTTTTGTGTCGGCTTCCCGTAGCGCGTCCCGTAACAAACCGATTCTGGTGATTAAAAGCGGGCGTAGCCCGGCCGCCCAGCGTCTGCTGCAATCGCATTCCGGCATGGATCCCGCCTGGGATGCCGCGATTCAACGCGCGGGTTTGCTACGGGTTCAGGATACACACGAGCTTTTTTCCGCCGTCGAGACGTTAAGCCATATGCGTCCGTTACGCGGTGAGAAGATAATGATTGTCAGTAATGGCGCGGCTCCTGCCGCACTTGCACTGGATGAACTGTGGCTGCGCAATGGCAAGCTGGCCACCCTGGGTGAGGAGACGCTACAACGCCTGAAAGAGGCGCTGCCGGCAAGCGTTAGCCCGGGCAATCCCCTCGATTTGCGCGATGATGCCAGTAGCGATCACTATATCAGGGCGATCTCCCTTTTACTGGATAGCCAGGATTTCGACGCGCTGATGATTATTCACTCCCCCAGCGCGGTCGCTCCCGGGAGTGAAAGCGCGCGCGCACTGATTGACGCTGTCCGGAACCATCCTCGTGGCAAATATGTCACCCTGCTGACCAACTGGTGCGGTGAGTTCTCTTCCCAGGAGGCACGACGCCTGTTCAGTGAAGCCGGTATGCCCACCTACCGCACTCCGGAAGGCACGATTACGGCGTTCATGCATATGGTGGAGTATCGCCGCAACCAGAAGCAGCTCCGTGAAACCCCGGCTTTACCGGGTAACCTGACGGCGAACACCGCCGATGTTCACCGGCTTTTACAGCAGGCTATCGAAGAGGGAGCAACCTCGCTTGATACGCACGAAGTGCAGCCGATTCTGGGCAGTTACGGGATGCAAACCCTGCCCACCTGGATTGCCGGCGACAGCGCCGAAGCCGTGCATATTGCCGAACAGATTGGCTATCCCGTTGCCCTCAAGCTTCGCTCACCGGACATCCCGCATAAGTCTGATGTCCAGGGGGTGATGTTATACCTGCGGACTGCGACCGAGGTACAGCAAGCCGCTGATGCCATATTCGACCGGGTCAAAATGGCCTGGCCTCAGGCTCGGATCCACGGGCTGCTGGTGCAAAGCATGGCTAATCGCGCGGGCGCTCAGGAGCTGCGCGTGGTGGTTGAATACGATCCCGTCTTTGGCCCGCTTATCATGCTGGGGGAAGGCGGCGTCGAGTGGCGTCCTGAGGAGCAGGCGGTCGTGGCTTTGCCACCACTGAACATGAACCTGGCGCGCTATCTGATCATTCAGGCCATTAAAAGCAAAAAAATCCGGGGCCGAAGCGCGCTGCGCCCTCTTGATATTGCCGGGTTGAGTCAGTTCCTGGTGCAGGTGTCTAACCTGATTGTTGATTGCGCGGAGATCCAGCGGCTGGACATCCACCCGCTGCTCGCCTCCGGCAGTGAGTTTACGGCTCTGGACGTCACGCTGGATATCGCGCCTTTCGAGGGTGACAGAGAGAGCCGCCTTGCGATCCGTCCGTATCCTCTGCAGCTGGAAGAGTGGGTGGAGATGAAAAACGGAGAGCGCGCGTTGTTCCGCCCTATCCTGCCGGAAGATGAACCGCAGCTGCGCACGTTCATCTCTCAGGTAACGAAAGAGGATCTTTACTATCGCTATTTTAGCGAAATCAACGAATTTACCCACGATGATTTAGCCAATATGACCCAGATCGACTACGATCGAGAAATGGCATTTGTCGCCGTCCGTCGTTCCGATAAGGGCGATGAGATCCTCGGCGTTACGCGTGCTATTTCCGACCCGGATAATGTTGATGCGGAGTTTGCTGTGCTGGTGCGCTCCGATCTGAAAGGGTTGGGTCTGGGGCGACGGCTGCTGGAAAAACTCATCAGCTATACGCGAGATCACGGATTGTTACGCCTCAATGGCATTACTATGCCTAACAATCGCGGTATGGTGACCCTGGCGCGAAAACTTGGATTTGACGTTGATATTCAGCTGGACGAAGGTATTGTGGCCTTATCCCTGAGCCTGATATCAGCGGATAAAGCCGAGTAAGCTACTGGAAATGTTACCCACTTTGGACGGGACTGGTGGTATCATTGTCCGCTTATGTTGTTTGCATGGTACAGACAACCCTTCAATGAACAGAGAAGAAACGCACTGTGATGTTGTCAAAATTTAAGCGTAATAAACATCAACAACACCTTGCTCAACTACCGAAGATTTCTCAGTCAGTTGATGATGTAGAGTTCTTTTACGCTCCCGCCCATTTTCGGGAGACGCTTCTGGAAAAGATTGCCGGCGCTACGCGTCGCATTTGCATTGTGGCCCTGTATCTTGAACAAGATGAAGGTGGGCGCGCGATCTTAAATGCGCTCTATGAAGCCAAGCGTCAACGTCCGGAACTGGATGTTCGCGTGCTGGTCGACTGGCACCGCGCTCAGCGTGGCCGTATAGGCGCTGCTGCTTCAAACACCAATGCTGACTGGTATTGCCGCACGGCGCAGGAAAATCCTGGCGTCGATGTGCCCGTTTACGGCGTACCTGTAAATACCCGGGAAGCGCTCGGCGTCCTTCATTTTAAAGGGTTCATCATTGATGACAGCGTGCTGTACAGCGGCGCGAGCCTGAATGATGTTTACCTTCATCAGCTCGATAAATATCGATATGACCGTTATCATCTGGTTCGTAATCCGCAGATGGCGGATATCATGTTTAACTGGGTTGATAAGAACTTAGTACAAGGTCGCGGCGTAAATCGTCTTGACGATCCACACCGTCCTAAAAGCCCGGAAATTAAAAATGATATCCGCGCGTTCCGCCAGGAACTGCGTGATGCGGTCTACCATTTCCAGGGCGATGCCAATAACGAAGAGCTATCTGTTACACCGCTGGTGGGGTTGGGCAAATCAAGCTTGCTGAACAAAACGATTTTCCACCTGATGCCGTGTGCGGAGCAGAAACTCATCATCTGCACCCCTTACTTCAACCTTCCCGCCGTGCTGGTGCGTAATATCATTCAGCTGCTGCGTGATGGTAAAAAAGTTGAAATTATCGTCGGTGACAAAACGGCTAACGACTTCTTTATTCCTGAAGATCAACCGTTCAAGATTATCGGTGCCCTCCCTTATCTCTATGAGATTAACCTGCGCCGTTTCCTGAGCCGTTTACAGTATTATGTTAACACTGACCAGCTGGTCGTGCGTCTGTGGAAAGATGAAGACAACAGTTATCATCTGAAAGGAATGTGGGTCGACGATGAATGGATGCTGCTTACGGGCAATAACCTCAACCCTCGCGCCTGGCGTCTGGATCTCGAAAATGCCATCCTGATCCATGACCCGAAACATGAGTTAGCGACCAGTCGTGAACGTGAGCTCGAGCTTATTCGCACGCATACCACTGTGGTTCAGCATTACCGCGAACTGCAGAGCATTGCCGATTACCCGGTGAAAGTCCGTAAGCTTATTCGTCGCCTGCGTCGAATCCGTATTGACAGACTTATCAGCCGTATTCTGTGATGTCCGGGCCCTGTCAGCGACAGGGCTTTTTTTGGAGTCCGCTAATGCGTATTCTTCTCTTGCTGAGTGCTCTCTTTCTCAGTGGCTGTAGCCACATGGCTAATGATAGCTGGTCCGGGCAGGATAAAGCGCAACACTTTCTCGCCTCCGCGATGTTGTCCGCTGCCGGTAATGAGTATGCACAACATCAGGGGTACAGTCGGGATCGTAGTGCGGCAATCGGCCTGATGTTCTCTGTAAGCCTCGGGGCTTCAAAAGAACTGTGGGATAGCCGCCCCGCGGGGAGCGGCTGGAGCTGGAAAGACTTTGCCTGGGACGTGGCCGGTGCCACGACCGGCTATGCCGTGTGGCAGATGGCTCGCTATTAGAGACGAATACCTTTACCCTTTCGATGCAGCATCAGGGAGACAATAAAGGCCAGTGCCCCCATCACCGTCACGTACCAGAAGAAGGTTGTTTCCGTTCCCCATGATTTAAGCGACAGCGCGACGTACTCCGCAGAGCCACCGAACAGCGCATTGGCGACCGCATAAGAAAGCCCTACCCCCAAAGCGCGTACCTGTGCCGGGAACATCTCAGCCTTCAGGATCCCACTGATCGATGTGTAAAAACTGACAATGACCATCGCCAGCATGACCAGACCAAAAGCGGCATACGGTGAGGAAATGTGCTGAAGCGCAGTTAAAATGGGAACAGTACATAACGCGGACATGCCGCCAAAAATCAGCATTGACGTGCGACGCCCTATTTTATCGGAGAGCGCGCCAATAAGTGGCTGAATCAGCATAAAGACGAACAACGCGACGGTCATGATAGCGCTGGCGACGTTGGCGTGCATGCCCGTGGTGTTCACCAGATATTTTTGCATGTAGGTGGTGAAGGTGTAAAAGCTGAGAGAACCGCCCGCGGTGAACCCGAGAACCATCAGGAAAGCTTTGCGGTTACGCCACAGCCCTTTAAACGACCCCGCCTCCTTCAGCGCCCGGACCTCTTTTTGCGAGGTTTCATCCAACTGACGACGCAACCAGAGTGCGACGACCGCCAGTACAGCGCCCATCGCGAAAGGAATTCGCCATCCCCACTCATGAAGCTGGCTGTCGGTAAGGACCTGCTGCAGAATAACCACCACCAGAATGGCCAGAAGCTGGCCACCAATAAGCGTGACGTACTGGAAAGAGGCGTAAAACCCTTTCCGGCCCTCAAGGGCAATTTCACTCATGTAAGTGGCGCTGGTACCGTATTCTCCTCCAACAGAAAGCCCCTGGAACAGACGAGCCAGTAGCAAAAGAGCCGGCGCCCATGTCCCGATAGCGTCATAACCTGGAAGACAGGCGATCACCAGCGAGCCAAAACACATCATGCAGACCGAAATCAGCATGGATGCCTTACGTCCTCGACGGTCTGCGATCCGTCCAAACAACCATCCACCAATGGGGCGCATTAAGAAGCCCGCAGCAAATACGCCAGCCGTTTGCAGAAGCTGTGTGGTGGTGTTGCCGGACGGGAAGAAGATATGTGCGAAGTAAAGTGAACAGAATGAGTAGACGTAAAAGTCGAACCATTCCACCAGGTTCCCTGAAGAGGCACTGACGATTGCCCATACCCTTCTACGGGAATCACTGGCAGCCAGCGTCCCGTTCGATGTTATGCTTTCTGTCATTGTGATTATGCTCCTGCCATAAAAACGGCATGCTGAGTCCTGCGAACTCACGATCTTGTAAAACAAATGTTATTATTTTGTTATAAATAACATTGAGAGTAAGATCACATTTTCTGTTAGCAAGGTAAGTTATAGGATAAAGACCAAGGGTCGTTGGCTGGTGTACAGTCTGATGGCGTCTCCGGCGGCGGGAAAAATTCAAAGCAAAAAACCCCGCACCATACGGTACGGGGTTCTTTTAATTGATGCCTGGCAGTTCCCTACTCTCACATGGGGAGACCCCACACTACCATCGGCGCTACGGCGTTTCACTTCTGAGTTCGGCATGGGGTCAGGTGGGACCACCGCGCTAAAGCCGCCAGGCAAATTCTGTTAATCTGTATCAGCTGAAAATCGTCTCTCTCACGCCAAAACATCTTCGGCGTTGTAAGGTTAAGCCTCACGGTTCATTAGTATCGGTTAGCTCAACGCATCGCTGCGCTTACACACCCGACCTATCAACGTCGTAGTCTTCAACGTTCCTTCAGGAGACTTAAAGTCTCAGGGAGAACTCATCTCGGGGCAAGTTTCGTGCTTAGATGCTTTCAGCACTTATCTCTTCCGCATTTAGCTACCGGGCAGTGCCATTGGCATGACAACCCGAACACCAGTGATGCGTCCACTCCGGTCCTCTCGTACTAGGAGCAGCCCCCCTCAATTCTCCAGCGCCCACGGCAGATAGGGACCGAACTGTCTCACGACGTTCTAAACCCAGCTCGCGTACCACTTTAAATGGCGAACAGCCATACCCTTGGGACCTACTTCAGCCCCAGGATGTGATGAGCCGACATCGAGGTGCCAAACACCGCCGTCGATATGAACTCTTGGGCGGTATCAGCCTGTTATCCCCGGAGTACCTTTTATCCGTTGAGCGATGGCCCTTCCATTCAGAACCACCGGATCACTATGACCTGCTTTCGCACCTGCTCGAGCCGTCACTCTCGCAGTCAAGCTAGCTTATGCCATTGCACTAACCTCCTGATGTCCGACCAGGATTAGCTAACCTTCGTGCTCCTCCGTTACTCTTTGGGAGGAGACCGCCCCAGTCAAACTACCCACCAGACACTGTCCGCAACCCGGATTACGGGTCTACGTTAGAACACCAGCCATTAAAGGGTGGTATTTCAAGGTTGGCTCCACGCAGACTGGCGTCCACGCTTCAAAGCCTCCCACCTATCCTACACATCAAGGACCAGTGTTCAGTGTCAAGCTATAGTAAAGGTTCACGGGGTCTTTCCGTCTTGCCGCGGGTACACTGCATCTTCACAGCGAGTTCAATTTCACTGAGTCTCGGGTGGAGACAGCCTGGCCATCATTACGCCATTCGTGCAGGTCGGAACTTACCCGACAAGGAATTTCGCTACCTTAGGACCGTTATAGTTACGGCCGCCGTTTACCGGGGCTTCGATCAAGAGCTTCGCGTTACCGCTAACCCCATCAATTAACCTTCCGGCACCGGGCAGGCGTCACACCGTATACGTCCACTTTCGTGTTTGCACAGTGCTGTGTTTTTAATAAACAGTTGCAGCCAGCTGGTATCTTCGACTGATTTCAGCTCCACCCGCAGGGGCTTCACCTACATATCAGCGTGCCTTCTCCCGAAGTTACGGCACCATTTTGCCTAGTTCCTTCACCCGAGTTCTCTCAAGCGCCTTGGTATTCTCTACCTGACCACCTGTGTCGGTTTGGGGTACGATTTGATGTTACCTGATGCTTAGAGGCTTTTCCTGGAAGCAGGGCATTTGTTACTTCAGCACCGTAGTGCCTCGTCATCACACCTCAGCGTTAATAAGGAACCGGATTTACCTGGAACCTCCGCCTACATGCTTAAACCGGGACAACCGTCGCCCGGCTAACATAGCCTTCTCCGTCCCCCCTTCGCAGTAACACCAAGTACAGGAATATTAACCTGTTTCCCATCGACTACGCCTTTCGGCCTCGCCTTAGGGGTCGACTCACCCTGCCCCGATTAACGTTGGACAGGAACCCTTGGTCTTCCGGCGAGCGGGCTTTTCACCCGCTTTATCGTTACTTATGTCAGCATTCGCACTTCTGATACCTCCAGCACCCCTCACAGGACACCTTCAACGGCTTACAGAACGCTCCCCTACCCAACAACGCATAAGCGTCGCTGCCGCAGCTTCGGTGCATGGTTTAGCCCCGTTACATCTTCCGCGCAGGCCGACTCGACC
Source organism: Enterobacter sp. BNK-18 (assembly GCF_047456135.1). Lineage (NCBI taxonomy): Bacteria > Pseudomonadati > Pseudomonadota > Gammaproteobacteria > Enterobacterales > Enterobacteriaceae > Enterobacter > Enterobacter sp. BNK-18. The sequence goes on from NZ_CP179899.1 coordinate 2,671,480, forward strand.
AGTGAGCTATTACGCTTTCTTTAAATGATGGCTGCTTCTAAGCCAACATCCTGGCTGTCTGTGCCTTCCCACATCGTTTCCCACTTAACCATGACTTTGGGACCTTAGCTGGCGGTCTGGGTTGTTTCCCTCTTCACGACGGACGTTAGCACCCGCCGTGTGTCTCCCGTGATAACATTCTTCGGTATTCGTAGTTTGCATCGGGTTGGTAAGCCGGGATGGCCCCCTAGCCGAAACAGTGCTCTACCCCCGAAGATGAGTTCACGAGGCGCTACCTAAATAGCTTTCGGGGAGAACCAGCTATCTCCCGGTTTGATTGGCCTTTCACCCCCAGCCACAAGTCATCCGCTAATTTTTCAACATTAGTCGGTTCGGTCCTCCAGTTAGTGTTACCCAACCTTCAACCTGCCCATGGCTAGATCACCGGGTTTCGGGTCTATACCCTGCAACTTAACGCCCAGTTAAGACTCGGTTTCCCTTCGGCTCCCCTATACGGTTAACCTTGCTACAGAATATAAGTCGCTGACCCATTATACAAAAGGTACGCAGTCACCCCATAAAAGAGGCTCCCACTGCTTGTACGTACACGGTTTCAGGTTCTTTTTCACTCCCCTCGCCGGGGTTCTTTTCGCCTTTCCCTCACGGTACTGGTTCACTATCGGTCAGTCAGGAGTATTTAGCCTTGGAGGATGGTCCCCCCATATTCAGACAGGATACCACGTGTCCCGCCCTACTCTTCGAGTTCACAGCCTGTGTGCTTTCGTGTACGGGACTTTCACCCTGTACCGTGCGACTTTCCAGACGCTTCCACTAACACACAAGCTGATTCAGACTCTGGGCTGCTCCCCGTTCGCTCGCCGCTACTGGGGGAATCTCGGTTGATTTCTTTTCCTCGGGGTACTTAGATGTTTCAGTTCCCCCGGTTCGCCTCGTTAACCTATGTATTCAGTTAACGATAGTGTGTCGGAACACACTGGGTTTCCCCATTCGGACATCGCCGGGTCAAAGGTTCATATCACCTCGCCGGCGCTTTTCGCAGATTAGCACGTCCTTCATCGCCTCTGACTGCCAGGGCATCCACCGTGTACGCTTAGTCGCTTAACCTCACAACCCGAAGATGTTTCTTTCGATTCATCATCGACTTGCGAAAATTTGAGAGACTCGAACACACATTAACTGTGTGTCGTTTCAATTTTCAGCTTGATCCAGATTTTTAAAGAGCAAATATCTCAAACGTCACCCGAAGATGAGTTTTGAGATATGTCGGCAGGTGACTTTCACTCACGAACCAGCAAGTGGCGTCCCCTAGGGGATTCGAACCCCTGTTACCGCCGTGAAAGGGCGGTGTCCTGGGCCTCTAGACGAAGGGGACACTGAAGTCTCAATCGCAAGACGCCTTGCTATTTACTTTTCATCAGACAATCTGTGTGGACACTACAAAGGCAGGTTCTTTAAGGTAAGGAGGTGATCCAACCGCAGGTTCCCCTACGGTTACCTTGTTACGACTTCACCCCAGTCATGAATCACAAAGTGGTAAGCGCCCTCCCGAAGGTTAAGCTACCTACTTCTTTTGCAACCCACTCCCATGGTGTGACGGGCGGTGTGTACAAGGCCCGGGAACGTATTCACCGTAGCATTCTGATCTACGATTACTAGCGATTCCGACTTCATGGAGTCGAGTTGCAGACTCCAATCCGGACTACGACGCACTTTATGAGGTCCGCTTGCTCTCGCGAGTTCGCTTCTCTTTGTATGCGCCATTGTAGCACGTGTGTAGCCCTACTCGTAAGGGCCATGATGACTTGACGTCATCCCCACCTTCCTCCAGTTTATCACTGGCAGTCTCCTTTGAGTTCCCGGCCGGACCGCTGGCAACAAAGGATAAGGGTTGCGCTCGTTGCGGGACTTAACCCAACATTTCACAACACGAGCTGACGACAGCCATGCAGCACCTGTCTCAGAGTTCCCGAAGGCACCAATCCATCTCTGGAAAGTTCTCTGGATGTCAAGAGTAGGTAAGGTTCTTCGCGTTGCATCGAATTAAACCACATGCTCCACCGCTTGTGCGGGCCCCCGTCAATTCATTTGAGTTTTAACCTTGCGGCCGTACTCCCCAGGCGGTCGACTTAACGCGTTAGCTCCGGAAGCCACGCCTCAAGGGCACAACCTCCAAGTCGACATCGTTTACGGCGTGGACTACCAGGGTATCTAATCCTGTTTGCTCCCCACGCTTTCGCACCTGAGCGTCAGTCTTTGTCCAGGGGGCCGCCTTCGCCACCGGTATTCCTCCAGATCTCTACGCATTTCACCGCTACACCTGGAATTCTACCCCCCTCTACAAGACTCTAGCCTGCCAGTTTCGAATGCAGTTCCCAGGTTGAGCCCGGGGATTTCACATCCGACTTGACAGACCGCCTGCGTGCGCTTTACGCCCAGTAATTCCGATTAACGCTTGCACCCTCCGTATTACCGCGGCTGCTGGCACGGAGTTAGCCGGTGCTTCTTCTGCGGGTAACGTCAATTGCTGTGGTTATTAACCACAACACCTTCCTCCCCGCTGAAAGTACTTTACAACCCGAAGGCCTTCTTCATACACGCGGCATGGCTGCATCAGGCTTGCGCCCATTGTGCAATATTCCCCACTGCTGCCTCCCGTAGGAGTCTGGACCGTGTCTCAGTTCCAGTGTGGCTGGTCATCCTCTCAGACCAGCTAGGGATCGTCGCCTAGGTGAGCCATTACCCCACCTACTAGCTAATCCCATCTGGGCACATCTGATGGCAAGAGGCCCGAAGGTCCCCCTCTTTGGTCTTGCGACGTTATGCGGTATTAGCTACCGTTTCCAGTAGTTATCCCCCTCCATCAGGCAGTTTCCCAGACATTACTCACCCGTCCGCCACTCGTCACCCGAGAGCAAGCTCTCTGTGCTACCGTTCGACTTGCATGTGTTAGGCCTGCCGCCAGCGTTCAATCTGAGCCATGATCAAACTCTTCAATTTAAGTTTGATGCTCGTGAATTAAACTTCGTAATGAATTACGTATGTTCACTCAGAGACTTTGGTATTCATTTAGTGTCCGAAGACATTAAGAATCCATGTCACTTTGAGTGCCCACACAGATTGTCTGATAAATTGTTAAAGAGCAGTGCCGCTTCGTTTTCGCTGCGGCGCGGGGTGTGCATATTACGCTTTCCCGCTTCAGAGTCAAGCATTTATTTTCGCTTATCTCTGCTGACCCGGCGGCGTGTGTGCCGTTGTTCCGTGTCAGTGGAGGCGCATTATAGGGGGTAATTCTGAAGCTGCAAGGATAAAGTGAAAATTATTTACTGACTGCTCACTTTCCAGGCGATTTGCATCCCAGACCTCAATTCTGGCCTGGTTTTTAAACAAAAACGAGCCGCAAGCGGCCCGTTTTTGCGTTTTGTGACTTACTGCACTGCCACAATTTTGTCGTCGTTGGCTTCCAGACGGATAACTTTGCCCGGAATCAGCTCCCCGGAGAGTATCTGCTGCGCCAGTGGGTTTTCGATCTGTTGCTGGATTGCGCGTTTCAGCGGACGCGCCCCATAAACCGGATCGTACCCATTTGCGCTCAAGAGCTTCAGCGCATCATCGGAGATGTGAATTTCATATCCACGCTCTTCCAGACGTTTATACAGACGCTGCAGCTGAATCTGCGCAATCGACGCAATATGTTTCTCACCCAGAGGATGGAACACTACCACTTCATCAATACGGTTAATGAACTCTGGACGGAAGCTATGGCTTACCACGCCCATCACCAGATCCTTCATATGGCCGTAGTCCAGTTCACCGAAACGTTCCTGAATCAAATCGGAACCCAGGTTCGAGGTCATGATCACTACCGTGTTACGGAAGTCGACCGTTCTCCCCTGTCCGTCAGTCAGTCGTCCATCGTCAAGAACCTGCAGCAAAATGTTGAACACATCCGGATGCGCTTTTTCCACTTCATCCAGCAGGATGACGGAATAAGGACGACGGCGCACCGCTTCTGTCAGGTAGCCACCTTCTTCATAACCCACATATCCTGGAGGCGCACCAACCAGTCGCGAAACGGAGTGTTTCTCCATAAACTCGGACATATCGATACGGACCATCGCGTCATCGCTGTCAAACATGAAGTTAGCCAGTGCCTTACACAGTTCGGTTTTACCGACACCCGTAGGACCCAGGAACAGGAACGAACCGATCGGACGATTAGGGTCAGACAACCCTGCACGGCTACGGCGAATCGCATTAGAGACCGCTTCAACCGCCTCGTTCTGACCAATCACGCGCTGATGCAGATCCTGCTCCATGCGCAGCAGTTTGTCGCGTTCGCTTTCCATCATGCGCGCAACCGGAATACCGGTCCAGCGAGCCAGCACTTCAGCGATCTCCTCATCCGTTACTTTGTTTCGTAACAGACGCATCGTTTTGCCTTCTGACTGTGTAGCGATCTCAAGCTGTTTCTCAAGCTCAGGAATTTTGCCGTACTGCAGTTCAGACATTCGCGCCAGGTCACCCACACGACGCGCTTGCTCAATGGCAATTTTCGCCTGTTCCAGTTCAGCTTTAATTGTCTGAGTACCCGAGAGTGAAGCTTTCTCCGCTTTCCACTCTTCTTCCAGCTCAGAGTACTGACGCTCTTTATCGTCCAGTTCTTCGTTGAGCATATCCAGCCGTTTCTTACTGGCTTCATCAGACTCTTTCTTCAGTGCCTGCTGTTCCAGTTTGAGCTGGATGATGCGACGGTCGAGCCTGTCCAGCTCTTCCGGTTTCGAGTCAATCTGCATACGAATGCTCGAGGCCGCTTCATCAATAAGGTCGATTGCTTTATCGGGCAACTGACGGTCAGCGATATAACGATGCGAAAGCGTGGCCGCTGCAACAATCGCCGGGTCAGTAATCTGCACATGGTGGTGCAGTTCATAACGTTCTTTCAGCCCACGCAAAATCGCGATGGTATCTTCAACGCTTGGCTCAGCAACAAACACTTTCTGGAAACGACGCTCCAGCGCAGCATCTTTTTCGATGTACTGACGGTACTCATCCAGCGTGGTAGCCCCTACGCAGTGAAGTTCCCCACGTGCCAGGGCTGGTTTCAGCATATTACCGGCATCCATCGCGCCGTCCGCTTTACCTGCGCCGACCATGGTGTGCAGTTCGTCAATAAACAGAATGACGTTGCCTTCCTGTTTCGCCAGGTCGTTAAGCACGCCTTTCAGACGTTCTTCGAACTCACCGCGGTATTTCGCCCCGGCCACCAGCGCACCCATGTCGAGCGCCAGTACACGACGACCTTTCAGCCCTTCCGGCACTTCACCGTTCACAATGCGCTGCGCCAGACCTTCGACGATGGCCGTTTTACCGACCCCCGGCTCACCAATCAGCACCGGGTTGTTTTTGGTACGACGCTGCAGTACCTGGATAGTACGGCGAATCTCTTCATCACGGCCGATCACCGGGTCAAGCTTGCCCTGCTCGGCACGCTCGGTCAGGTCGACCGTAAATTTTTTCAAAGCCTGACGTTGGTCTTCGGCTCCCTGATCGTTCACGCTTTCACCTCCGCGCATTTTCTCAATCGCCTGAGTCACATTGGCGGTGGTTGCGCCGGCAGATTTCAGCAGGTCGGTCAAGGTACCGCGTGATTCAAGCGCCGCCAGAACGAAAAGTTCTGACGAAATAAAGTTGTCCCCACGTTTTTGCGCCAGCTTGTCGCAAAGATTCAGCACACGCACCAGATCCTGAGACGGCTGAACGTCGCCACCGGTACCTTCTACCTGGGGTAAACGGCTCAGAGCCTGATCGATGGCGGTGCGTAACTGGCCAGCATTAATGCCGGCAGACGTTAATAACGGACGTACCGATCCCCCTTCCTGATTCAGCAAGGCGCTCATTAAATGAAGAGGTTCGATGAATTGGTTGTCGTGCCCCAGTGCAAGGGACTGGGCATCGGCGAGAGCAAGCTGGAATTTATTAGTAAGACGATCCAGACGCATAACTCCTCCCATAACAGGTCAAATTTGCTACTGGAGATTAAATGAGGTCATCCCTCAATTATTCAAGGTTAATGACCTGAATTATGTGAAAAGAAAACGGCACGTTCCGGATCGTCTTGATTCTTTAGGTTATATCAGCCAAATAAAACTTGCCATACGACCTGTCGTCTTGTCGCGGCGATAAGAGAAAAAATCACCCTTTTCGGTGAAGGTACAGCGATCGCCGCCGAAGATCTGCGTCACGCCGACATTATTCAGGCGCTGGCGGGCCAACAGGTAAATATCGGCCAGATATTTTTCACCGGCAGGAAGGAAAGCATCCGCGGCTTGCAGATCTTTCTCCATAAAGGCTTCGCGAACCTCGGGTCCCACTTCAAACGCATGAGGACCAATGGCCGGGCCGAGCCAGGCCATGATATTCGCAGGGTCATCTTTGAAGCAGGCGACGGTCTCTTCGAGCACACCTTCACACAGACCACGCCAGCCCGCATGCGCTGCTGCCACCTCGGTACCGGCACGGTTACAGAACAGAACCGGCAGGCAATCGGCAGTCATTACCGCACATACCGTTCCCGGGGTATCACTGTAAGACGCATCGGCCCGTTTAGACGCATAGGGTTCGCCCGTTAACGTCAGTACCGTTTTACCGTGAACCTGTTCCAGCCAGACCGGTTTCGACGGTAAATTCCCGGCAGCAAACAGGCGTTTGCGGTTTTCTTCAACGTGGTCCAGGTTGTCACCACAGTGTGCGCCGAGATTCAAAGATTCCCACGCGCCCTGGCTCACACCGCCGATACGGGTTGAACTGCAGGCAGCCACGCCCTCAGGCAGTGGCCACTCCGGGACAATCAGTTTGGTCATAACCAGTCCACTTGATCTTTATGTTCTTCAAAATCAACGCGCATGGCGTCAATAAGGTCGACCATATCCTGTGGGATCGGCGCGTGCCATTCCATCTGAATACCGGTGATAGGATGGTAAAGACGCAACATCGTTGCGTGCAGCGCCTGGCGATCAAACTTACGCAGTACGCTAATGAACTCATCCGATGCACCTTTTGGCGGACGCGGACGACCACCGTAGACCTGATCGCCCACCAGCGGATGGGTAATGTGCGCCATATGAACACGGATCTGGTGAGTACGACCGGTTTCCAGACGCAGACGCAGACGCGTATGAATGCGGAAGTGTTCCATAATGCGGTAGTGCGTCACCGCTGGCTTACCCATCGGATGCACCGACATATGGGTACGTTTGGTTGGGTGACGGCTGATAGGTTCTTCCACCGTACCGCCAGCGGTCATATGACCAATGGCCACCGCTTCATATTCGCGGGTGATTTCACGCAGCTGCAGAGATTCCACCAGACGTGTCTGAGCTGGAACGGTCTTTGCCACCACCATCAGACCCGTGGTGTCTTTATCCAGACGGTGAACGATGCCGGCGCGCGGAACATCCACGATAGGCGGGTAATAATGGAGAAGTGCGTTAAGGACCGTGCCATCAGGATTCCCCGCGCCCGGATGAACAACCAGGTCACGTGGCTTGTTGATCACCAGGATGTCATCATCTTCATAGACGATGTTCAGCGGGATATCCTGCGGCTCGAAGCGGATATCCTCTTCGATTTCAGCATTGATGGCGACGGCTTCCCCACCTAACACTTTCTCTTTTGGTTTGTCCCAGATCTTGCCGTTTACCAGCACGCGCTGGTCAAGGATCCATTCTTTTATGCGTGAACGCGAATAATCAGGGAACAATTCGGCCAAAGCCTGATCTAAGCGTTGACCGAGCTGATTTTCGGAGACTGTTGCGGTGAGTTCTACTCGTTGTGCCATAAACTGCTTCTTCGTTTAACGTTGGGTTTTACGGCTTTGCCGTTTAATATAGTGTGCTATTGTAGCTGGTCTTAATCGGGAGCAGGAACAGAGTTTCTCCCGGACAAACATTTGAGGAAAGTCAAAACGTCATGACGCGCATGAAATATCTGGTGGCAGCGGCCACGTTGAGCCTGGCTTTGGTGGGCTGCTCCGGTTCAAATGAACAGGTCCCTGACAATCCGCCGAATGAAATCTATGCGACTGCACAACAAAAGTTGCAGGACGGTAACTGGAAACAGGCGATAACGCAACTGGAAGCGTTGGATAATCGCTATCCATTTGGTCCGTATTCGCAGCAGGTACAGTTAGATCTCATCTATGCCTACTATAAAAATGCCGATCTGCCGCTGGCTCAGGCAACCATCGATCGTTTCATGCGTCTGAACCCGACTCATCCTAACATCGATTACGTCATGTACATGCGCGGTCTTACCAACATGGCGCTGGACGACAGTGCCCTGCAAGGTTTCTTCGGTGTGGATCGTTCTGACCGTGACCCGCAGCATGCGCGTGATGCTTTCAACGACTTCTCCAAACTGGTGCGCGGCTACCCGAACAGCCAGTACGTCACTGACGCGACCAAACGTCTGGTGTTCCTGAAAGATCGTCTGGCGAAATACGAATACTCCGTTGCGGAATACTATACCCGCCGTGGCGCATGGGTTGCCGTGGTTAATCGTGTAGAAGGTATGCTGCGTGATTACCCGGATACACAGGCAACGCGTGATGGCCTGAAGCTGATGGAAAATGCTTACCGTCAGATGCAGATGACCGCACAGGCTGACAAAGTGGCGAAAATCATCGCCGCGAACAGCAGCAACACCTGATATTGCCTCAATGCGAAACGGCAGCCCGAAGGCTGCCGTTTTTTTATGCGTTCAGAGATCAGCTGAAGCGGTTTAGCCTCAACACATCCTATCAACTATGACCGCAAATTGGGCCTTCCACAAGGTAAATATCACCTCTTCCTGCCCTGCCTCACAAAAAACATTCCCTGACAAAAACCGACAAAATAACGTGATCTAAATCACACATTTTGACATTAGGACAGGTATGCTGGAATCACCAAGACGGAAAGACAAGAGGTAAAATTTATGACAATGAACATTACCAGTAAACAAATGGAAATTACTCCGGCAATCCGCCAACACGTCGCAGACCGTCTCGCCAAACTGGATAAATGGCAAACACATTTGATTAACCCACATATCATCCTGTCCAAGGAGCCGCAAGGTTTCATCGCTGACGCAACTATCAATACTCCAAACGGCCATCTGGTCGCCAGCGCAAAACATGAGGATATGTACACCGCTATTAACGATTTGATCAACAAGCTGGAACGGCAGCTCAATAAAGTGCAACACAAAGGTGAAGCCCGTCGCGCCGCAACGTCGGTGAAAGACGCCAGCTTCGCGGAAGAAGTTGAAGAAGAGTAATCCTTTAAATTGAGTTTACCGCCAACGCGCCTTCGGGCGCGTTTTTTATTGACAGCGTGAAAACAGTACGGGTACTTTAACGGTATCAACGACAGGATGATTTCATGAAACACACACCGTTTTTCTTCGCATTCTTTTTTACCTTCCCCTGATTGGGAGGCGTTTCGTCGTGTGATAAAGAATGCGAAGACGAACAACAAGGCCTCCCACACCGGGAGGCCTTTTTTATTAATAACGATAAACGAGACAGGCAACACTATGACACCGGAAAACCCGTTACTGGACCTGCGAGTGAAAATCAGCGCACTGGACGAAAAATTACTGGCCCTGCTGGCAGAACGTCGCACACTCGCCATCGAAGTGGGAAAAGCCAAGCTGGACTCCCATCGGCCGGTGCGTGATATCGACCGTGAACGCGACCTGCTGGAACGCCTGATTCAGCTAGGCAAAGCGCACCACCTCGACGCCCATTACATCACCCGTTTGTTCCAGCTCATCATCGAAGACTCCGTTCTGACCCAGCAAGCGCTACTCCAGCAGCATCTGAATAAAACGAACCCGCACTCTGCACGTGTCGCCTTCCTCGGCCCAAAAGGCTCTTACTCTCACCTTGCCGCACGCCAGTACGCAGCGCGTCATTTCGAAGAGTTTATTGAAAGCGGCTGCGCAAAATTTGCTGATATTTTCAATCAGGTCGAAACCGGACAGGCGGATTACGCCGTCGTACCGATTGAAAACACCAGCTCTGGTGCCATTAACGACGTGTACGATCTTCTGCAGCACACTACGCTGTCGCTGGTTGGCGAGATGACAATTCCTATCGATCACTGCGTACTGGTCTCTGGCTCAACCGACCTGAGCCAAATCGAGACGGTGTACAGTCACCCACAACCGTTCCAGCAGTGCAGTCAGTTCCTCAACCGTTATCCGAACTGGAAAATTGAGTACACCGAAAGCACTTCTGCGGCGATGGAAAAAGTGATGCAGGCAAATTCCCCGACGGTGGCCGCGCTTGGCAGCGAGGCGGGCGGAGCGCTGTATGGGCTGCAGGTACTGGAACGCAACCTGGCGAACCAGACGCAAAATATCACCCGCTTCGTGGTACTGGCCCGTAAAGCCATCAATGTCTCTGAGCAGGTTCCGGCTAAAACGACGCTGCTGATGGCGACCGGGCAGCAGGCGGGTGCGCTGGTTGAGGCCCTGCTGGTACTGCGTAACCACAACCTGATCATGACGAAGCTGGAATCTCGCCCGATTCATGGTAATCCGTGGGAAGAGATGTTTTATCTGGATATCCAGGCCAACCTGGAATCTGCATCCATGCAGAAAGCCCTGCGTGAACTGGGTGAAATCACCCGCTCAATGAAAGTGCTGGGCTGCTATCCGAGCGAAAACGTCGTGCCGGTTGACCCCGCTTAACGTTCGATAAAGCGGCTTTTCTTCATCCCTGCCACGCTAACGGGCAGGGTGAAGATGGCGCCGGAGAGCGGATACTGCGCCACTTCATCCGCATCCATATTTTCCCGCGTGGTCGTGATAAACAGGGTTTTCATATCCTCGCCGCCAAAGCAGACCATCGTCGGACAACGAACCGGCATGCGATGCTCTTCCAGTTGTTCCCCCTGCGGTGAAAAGCGCGCGATACGCCAGCCATCAAACATTGCGCTCCAGTAGCAGCCTTCTTCATCCATCGCAGCACCGTCGGGTATGCCCTCCCCCTCTTTAAAGCGGCGGAATATCTCGCGTTTCCCCGGCTCACCTTGCTCATCAAGCGGCGTGCGGTAGATAACGCCATTTGGCGTGTCAGAGGTGAACATCCACTGTTTGTCCGGGCTGAATGCCAGACCGTTGTGCCCGTGAATATCACACTGGATCACTTTCGGCGTCAGGTCATTATCGATACGCATCAGCATGGCGCCGTTGTAATCCCCCGGCCCCCAGAAGGTTCCCGCATAGAACCGTCCATGATGATCGGTACCTCCATCATTAAAACGCGCCAGTTGCGGGTTAGAGGGGTTGTCACACACCTTGCGCTGAAGCAGGCCGTGCTTGTCAGCAAGCCAGATGCCATTGCGCATCGCGACGATAAAGCCGCCACGCTCACGCAGAGCGAAACAGCCTACTTCTTCATGGAAAGAGAGTACCGTGTGTTCCGCGGTGGGCAGATGATAACGGTGGATCTCCCCCTCCAGAATATCTGCCCAGTAGAGCGCATGCTCTTCGGCACTCCACGTCGGACATTCGGGCAGATGCCCGGTGTAATTCAACAGCGGCTGCGGTTCGGCCATAACAGTTCCCCAAAATGAAAAAAGCCAGCATTGCTGGCTTTTAGTATATACATCATCGCATTACTGGCGACTGTCATTTGCCTGACGCAAAAGCGTGCGGCTCTCACTCTGAAAACGTTGCGCATAATCGCCAAACCAGTGCTCGACTTTACGGAAGCTGTCGATAAACGCCTGCTTATCGCCATGCTCCAGCAAGGTGATCGCTTCACCAAACCGCTGGTAATAACGTTTGATAAGCGCCAGGTTGTTCTCAGAGGACATAATAATGTCGGCGTAAAGCTGCGGATCCTGAGCGAACAAACGCCCGACCATCGCCAGCTCCAGGCGATAGATCGGCGAAGAGAGCGCCAGCAGCTTTTCAAGCTGCACATTCTCTTCCGCCAGATGCAAACCGTAGGCAAAGGTCGCAAAGTGGCGCAGCGCCTGAATGAACGCCATGTTCTGATCGTGCTCTACCGCGCTGATCCGGTGCAACCTGGCACCCCATACCTGGATCTGTTCCAGGAACCACTGATAGGCCTCCGGCTGACGACCATCGCAGTACACCACAACCTGCTTCGCCAGGCTGCCACTGTCCGGACCAAACATCGGGTGCAGGCCAAGCACCGGGCCAGTATGCGCCGCCAGCATCGCCTGCAGGGGGCCATTTTTGACCGATGCAAGGTCAACCAGGATGCAATCTTTCGGCAACGGTGGAAGCTTGCCAATGATCTGCTCCGTCACGTGGATAGGCACGCTGACGATAACCATCCCCGCATCGGCCATCAGCGCTGGCGCGTGTTCCCAGTCCTCTTTTTCCAGAATGCGAACCTGATAACCAGAAAGCGTCAGCATTTTTTCAAACAGACGCCCCATCTGGCCCGCACCACCCACAATAACCACCGGGCGCAGGGACGGACAGAGGGTTTTGAAGCCCTTATCGTTTTCGCTGGAATAGGATTCCCGCATTACGCGACGCAAGACATCTTCAATCAGATCCGGCGAGACGCCCAGCGCCTGGGCCTCTTTGCGCCGCGAGGCCAGCATGGATGCCTCACGCTCCGGGACGTAAATCGGCAGGCCGTATTTGCTTTTTACCTCACCCACTTCGGCAACCAGAGCCATACGGCGCGCCAGCAGGTCCAGCAACGCCTTATCCACTTCATCAATTTGATCGCGTAACGCGGTCAATTCAGCAACCATAACTACCCTCTTAAGCCAGACGCGTCGCCAGCTGGCCGCTTACATCTTTATGGATCTCACGCAGCAGCGCGTCGGTGGTTTCCCAGCTGATGCAGGCATCCGTGACGGATACGCCGTGCTTCATTGCGCTGCGCGGTTGTTCAGATGACTGATTGCCTTCATGAATATTGCTCTCAATCATCAGACCGATAATAGAACGGTTGCCGTCTTTTATCTGTGCCACCACAGATTCCGCAACCGCAGGCTGACGACGGTAATCTTTATTCGAATTACCATGACTGCAATCTACCATCAGTGCCGGGCGCAGTCCCGCCTGCTCCATCTCTTTTTCACACTGTGCCACATCTGCCGGGCTGTAGTTCGGTGCTTTACCACCGCGCAGGATCACGTGACCATCCGGGTTACCCTGCGTTTGCAGAAGGCAAACCTGCCCCGCCTGGTTAATGCCAACAAAACGGTGCGGCATTGCCGCGGCACGCATGGCGTTAATTGCGGTGGCCAGGCTGCCATCGGTACCGTTTTTAAAACCAACCGGCATCGACAGACCAGACGCCATCTCGCGGTGGGTTTGTGATTCTGTGGTGCGTGCCCCAATGGCAGACCAGCTAAACAGGTCGCCCAGGTACTGCGGGCTGTTCGGATCCAGCGCTTCAGTGGCCAGCGGCAGCCCCATGCTGACCAGCTCCACCAGCAGGCGACGCGCAATTTTCAGCCCTGCTTCCACATCAAACGAGCCATCCATGTGCGGATCGTTAATCAACCCTTTCCAGCCAACGGTGGTACGTGGCTTCTCAAAATAGACGCGCATTACCAGATAGAGGCTATCGCTGACCTCCTCCGCTAATGTTTTAAATCGACGAGCGTACTCAATGGCGGCTTCAGGATCGTGAATAGAACAAGGACCACATACCACCAGCAGGCGCGGATCGCGGCCAGCGATAATGTCTGAAATGGTCTGACGCGAGTGCTCAATTTGAGCCTCCTGCGCGACGCTAAGCGGGAATTCCGCTTTCAGTTGATCCGGAGTAATCAAAATCTGTTCGTCAGTGATATGTACGTTGTTCAGCGCGTCTTTTTGCATGATTGCGATCCTGTAAAGCTCGTTTGCGATAGTTGTTTTCCTCGAAGAGGTGAAACAACGATACCATAACAAGTAAAGATTTCAATCCAAAATACGTACACTTTTCTTTACAATCGCAAATTTATTGCAAAAATCAGCCGCCAAAATCGTAAACTTTAAATTACACCACTAATTTCCGTTACCAGGCTATGCTGAAGAAAAAAGGAGAATGGCTATGCGTTCAATTGCTCTGGTGCTGTTGTCGCTCATTTTATCGGGTTGCCAAATCAATCCTTATACCTTCCACCCGGACTGGACCAGCCCCAGCTGGTTTGATGCAGGTAAAGAAGACGCCATGAATGGTCTGCCGGTTAAAGATAACCAGACGCTGGCCGATAATTTTAATGATCCGCATGTTGATCGTAGTGAATATCTCCGGGGATATGCAGACGGACAGAAGAAAGTGTGTGAAGAAGGTTTTCTCCACGCCTGGGGATTAGCGGGCAAATCTTTTCCTGCCAGCTGCGATACTGCTGAAAATGCAGCAAAACTGCACGAGTCATGGCAAAAAGGCATGGATGAAAGCATGCGCTCCAGCAGACTTAATTAAGCCTCTTTTTATTCACCGGAATATAACAAAGTGTAGGATTTAGCTTAGGTCGAGGCAGGGAAAATTCTGACATAATGACGGCTTTGGTAAACAATGGTATTCTGCCCACAACTCTTAAGGACATCTATTTCCGGAGCGAAGTGGCGGATTCTGGTGAGAAATTTATCCTTGATCTCTTTTTTCCGACTCACTCTGGTGCTAATGCTGTTCCTTATGGTGGGCGCAGCGGCGGCAGGCACGTTCACCGAAACCGATAAATCGGTACGTTCGATCGTTTCAGGTATTGTGAGCTACACCCGATGGCCGTCACTTTCCGGCCAGCCAAAACTCTGTGTTTATGCTTCTTCTCACTACACGCATGCACTCACCAGCAAGGACGGGCAAAGCGAATTACCTTATACCCCCGTTATTGTGCGTAACGATCAGGAAGCCCTGTCCGCGACGTGTGATGCTATTTATTTCGGGGCGGAATCCCCCGTAAAACAACGTGAATTAATAAGTCAGTATCAGGGCAGAGCATTGCTATTAATCTCAGAGCAAAATCCGGAATGTATTATTGGCAGCGCCTTTTGCCTGATAATTGATCGCAACCATGTCCGGTTTTCCGTCAATCTGGATGCGCTGACTCGCAGTGGCGTGAGAGTCAATCCGGATGTATTAATGCTCGCACGGAATAAGCAGCATGGATAAAGATTTCACTTCAGCGCCACGTCCGACGTTTAAAAGAACACTCAGACGAATCAGCATGATAAGCGTCATCATCACGATGACATTAATATGGCTGCTCCTCTGTTTTGCCTCCGTCGTGACATTAAAGCAATACGCACAAAAGAATCTCGAATTAACCGGCGCCACCATGAGCCACAGCCTTGAAGCCTCCCTGGTGTTCAACGATTCAGTGGCAGCCAATGAAACGCTTGCCGCCCTTGGCAAACAGGGCCAGTTCGCCGTGGCTGAAGTCCTCAACGTGCACAAAAAACGCTTTGCGTACTGGTCGTGGAACCCGGCGGATAACAACGACACTCTGGGCGCACTGGTCAGCCGCTGGCTTTTCCCCGAGCCGATTTCCCAGCCTGTATTCCATAACGGCTCAACGATTGGCGAAATACGCCTTACCGCGCGTGACAGCCTGATAAGCCACTTCATCTGGATGTCGTTTGCCGTTCTCACCGGCTGTATTTTGTTTGCGACGGTGGTCGCACTGACCATTACGCAATCCTTGCATCACGGCATGGTTACAGCGCTGCAAAACATTACTGACGTCGTTCATGACGTACGCACTAACCGTAACTTCTCCCGACGGGTGAAAGACGGGCGGATTGAAGAGTTTCACCAGTTTGGCGAGGACTTCAACAGCCTTCTGGATGAAATGGAGGAGTGGCAGCTTAAACTGCAGGCGAAAAACGCCCAGCTATTACGCACCGCCATGCACGACCCGCTGACGGGTCTTGCCAACCGTGCGGCGTTTCGTAACAGCATCGCGGCATTAATGAATGACCCCTCAGCAAAAACAAACTCGGCCCTGCTCTTCCTCGACGGTGATAATTTTAAGTTTATTAATGACACCTGGGGACACGCGGCAGGAGATTGTGTGCTGATTGAAGTCGCCAGAAGAATGGTCGAGTTCGGTGATAAGCGCCATCAGTCATACCGCCTTGGCGGCGACGAGTTTGCCATGGTGCTGTACGGCGTCCATTCAGAGCCGGAGGTTCAATATCTTTGTGCTGCCTTATCGCAGCAGTTTATCCGCCCGTTCGAATTGCATAACGGGCAAAAAGCATCAATGTCACTCAGTATTGGCTTTGCTCTGGCGTGGGAAAATGGTTCTGTGGAAGCATTACTGGAGAAAGCCGACCGCAATATGTACCTGGTTAAAAACCAGCGTACAAAAACGATAAATTAGAAGGGAAACGATATGTTAAAGCGATACTTCGCGCCGTTGTTATTAGCCTCAGTCGTGCTGGCAGGTTGCCAGTCACCGCCGCAAGGCAAGTTCACTCCTGAGCAGATTGCGGCGATGAAGTCTTACGGTTTTAACGAACTGAACGGCGACTGGTCTCTTGGCCTGTCAGATACCATCCTGTTTGATAAAAATGACGCCAGGCTGCGTGCGGAAAGTGAAACGCAGATCAAGACCATGGCCTCTCGCCTCGCGGCAACCGGCCTGAACCACGCGCGTATGGACGGTCACACGGACAACTACGGCGAAGAGCGCTACAACGAAGCGCTGTCATTGAAACGTGCAAATGCGGTAGCCGACGCCTGGGCGAAGGGAGCCAATATCCCGCGCAGCAACCTCACCACGCAGGGGTTAGGCAAAAAATACCCTGTTGCGAGCAACAGTACTGCAAAAGGGCGCGCTGAAAACCGCCGGGTTGCGGTGGTTATCAGCACGCCATAAGGTTATTTAACCGATGATTCTGCGAGCGACACGCCTGTTGCCGCTCGCCAGCGCAGCCAGTCGACCAGCACAAACAGGGCCAGACTCACACCCATCACCGGCATCGCCAGCCCCAGCAGGACACTCACTATCGCCGTGACGGCTCTTCCCCATCCCGATAGCGCCAGCCAGCTCTGACAGAGCGTCTGAACCGGGTTCACGACCGATTGCGCCGGACGACGCATCCACCACATCCGGTATCCCCAGACGATCAGCACGCACAGGGCAATACCGAACGCGATCAGCAACAGCTGATTGGCCAACCCAAACAAGATCCCCATGTGGAAATCCACGCCCCAGCGGGTCAGTTTTGCCATTAAGGGGAAATCTTCAAACCGGGTTCTGTCCAGAATGTGCAGGGAGTGCGGATCGACCGACACCGCATCGACCTGAGTCGGCCAGCTGCGATCGATTTCCGTCACGGTCCAGGCCTGTTCAGCCGTTTTCGCCGGGCGGATTTCGAGCTTGCTGGCATCTATACCCGCCGTACGGGCGGCATGCAGGACGTCATCAAAAAGCGTCGGATCCATCACCATCGGGGGCATCATCATCCCGCTATGATGCCCCCGGTGCTCAGCGTGCTCGTCCATGATGGCAGGCACACCGGAGAGCGTAGTATTGACCTGCGGCGTAAGCCAGTTCATCCGGGTACGCAGTGTATCCACGTTACCGCCCGCCCACTGAGACCACGTCAGGCCTGTCGCTGAGAACAATAACATTCCCCCCAGCAACACCCAGCCCAGTGCCACATGCACACGACGGCGGTTCTGGAAACGGTTGTTCATCCGACGTTTTGGTCGGGTGTAAAACCACAGGGCGATTCCACCCAGCGCGGCAACCCACATCCAGGAGGCGGCCAGCTCGCTATAGAGACGCCCGACATCGCCAAGCATCAACGAGGTGTGCAGATAATCGATGGTCTGGCGCAACGGCAGAATGCCACTCGTGCCGTACACCGTCATATCGCCCCGCACCTCAAGGCTCACGGGATCCACAAAGATAGCGCGGTTCTCCGACGGGCCAAGCGCCGGGTCAGCGAACATCACGCGGGTAGTATCACCGTCAACCAGCCCCGGACGAACGGCATGCAGGCGCAGATCTGAACCCACGGTTTTTTCCGCCACGGCAATCTGCTCGGCCAGAGGCCGTGCCTCTCCCACCGAATCCGTGTGCAACGCGTGCCGGTAGAGCGTGTTTTCCAGCTGCGGCGTCGCCACATACAGCGTACCGGTCAGCGCGGCGAAGAAGATAAACGGGCCAACGAACAGCCCGACATAGAAATGGAGTCGACGCAGCAGGTTTCCCCATGCCGCGCGCGGAGTGCAGGTAGTCATACTTTTCCTTTTTAAGGCAAAAAGTTATCGATTTTTTTAAAGGGAAAAAGCAGACTGCCGCGGCGGCGCGCGGGTATCAGGAAAGAGCCAGGGGAAAAAGTGCCAGTGGCTGACCGGCGGTTGCGGCGGTGTAACGCGGCTCCTTTGCAGTACGACACTGAGCAGTACAATCAGCGCCAGCATCACGCCCGGCACATGCGCTAACAGTACACAGTAGCCACACGCTTCCGCATGGTCGACGGGCATCGAGTGCGGCATATCGCCATGGTGCTCATCCATCGACATCATGCTCATGTCATGATGCATTCCCGGCATGGCGCTCATGGGATCTTTTTGCAGCGAGATGGAGATAAGCGGCGCAACCACGATCAGCAGGATCGCAAACAGCGCGGTCAAAGCCGCTGCGCGTTTCCAGTTATGCCGATGCAGTACGTTATCCACTTTCCCTCCCGTTAAGAGGCCAGCATTGTAAATGATTTATGACGAAAGGGTTAATACGAGAGGTGCGATGGAATAAAAAAGGGCCAGCCTTTCGGCCAGCCCTTTTTAACAGGATGTCGCTTAAGCGAATCTTAGTTCAGACGCTCTTTAATACGAGCAGACTTACCAGTACGCTCACGCAGGTAGTACAGTTTAGCTTTACGTACAGCACCACGACGTTTAACAGCAATGCTGTCAACTACCGGAGAGTGAGTCTGGAAGACACGCTCAACGCCTTCGCCGTTGGAAATTTTACGAACAGTGAATGCAGAGTGCAGACCGCGGTTACGAATAGCGATAACCACGCCCTCGAATGCCTGCAGACGTTTTTTGGAACCTTCAACAACCCATACTTTCACTTCCACGGTGTCACCTGGACGGAAGGAAGGTACGTCCTGCTTCATCTGCTCTTGTTCAAGTTGCTTAATAATGTTGCTCATAATTTAATCTCTTATCCTGGGTAAACTGATATTCGGGAGCGTATTACGCATTCCCATCATGTTCATGCTGCTGTTGCGCGTGTTCTTTTTTGAACTCGGCCAGCAACTTTGCTTGCTCTTCAGTCAGAGCCAGGTTTTCCAGAAGTTCAGGTCTTCTAAGCCAGGTTCGGCCCAGCGACTGCTTCAAACGCCAGCGACGTATCTCAGCATGGTTTCCTGACAGTAACACCGCCGGTACTTCCATCCCTTCTAACACTTCAGGACGAGTATAGTGTGGACAGTCCAGCAACCCATCAGCAAAGGAATCTTCCGTTGCCGAAGCTTCATGGCCCAGTACACCCGGAATGAACCGGGCAACGGAGTCAATCAGCGTCATCGCTGGTAACTCACCACCGCTGAGTACGTAATCGCCGATAGACCATTCTTCGTCAATCTCGGTTTGAATTACGCGCTCATCTATCCCTTCGTAGCGACCACAGACCAGAATCAATTTTTGATTCGTCGCCAGTTCGCTGACGCCCGCTTGATCAAGCTTGCGTCCCTGAGGTGACAGATAAATCACCTTCGCGCCTTCACCTGCCGCGGCTTTTGCTGTGTGAATGGCGTCCCGTAAGGGTTGCACCATCATTAACATCCCCGGTCCGCCGCCGTAAGGACGATCGTCCACGGTACGGTGCCGGTCATGCGTAAAGTCACGAGGACTCCAGCTCTGGATGTTCAGCAGGCCATTCTTTACTGCCCGGCCAGTTACCCCGTAATCGGTAATCGCGCGGAACATTTCAGGAAACAGGCTAATTATGCCAATCCACATAGCGCCGTCTTTTACCGTTTATCCGGAGAATTTAAAAACCAGGATCCCAATCTACTTCAATCGTTTGAGTAGCGAGATCGACTTTCTTGATAACCTGTCCATCGAGGAACGGAACCAACCGCTCCTTGATGCCAAATGCATCTTTCAGGTTTGCCCTAATGACGAGAACGTCATTTGACCCGGTTTCCATCATGTCGATGACTTTCCCCAGGCTATAACCTTCAGTGGTGACCACCTGGCAACCCATAAGGTCTTTCCAGTAGTAGTCGCCCTCTTCCAGCTGCGGCAACTGCGACGAATCCACGATAATTTCACAATTAGTCAGTGCATTCGCGGCATCACGATCGTCAATGCCTTTCAGCTTGATGATGATGTCCTGATTGTGGTGACGCCAGCTTTCCAGCTCGACCTCTTCCCACTTACCGGCTTTCTGGATAAACCAGGGCTGGTAATTAAAAATGCTATCAGCGTCTTCAGTGGAGGAAAACACTCTGAGCCAACCACGAATACCGTAGCAAGAACCCATTTTGCCCAATACAATCGGTTCAACAGGTGCTTTATTGCTCATCATGACCACCGTGACAGATTAAGCTGCTTTGTTTGCTGCTTTGATCAGCGTAGCAACGCGATCGGAAACAGTAGCGCCCTGGCCAACCCAGTGAGCGATACGATCCAGATCCAGACGGGTTTCTTCTTCAGAACCAGAAGCGATCGGGTTGAAGAAACCAACGCGCTCAATGAAGCGACCGTTGCGTGCATTACGGCTGTCAGTAACAACAACCTGGTAGAACGGACGCTTTTTAGCGCCGTGACGTGCTAAACGAATAGTTACCATAACATCCTCTTGTGTGAATAAAACAACCGGGCCCCATCGAGGAACGGAGCCCGGGTGTCATATTAAAAGCCCGAAAATTTTACTGATTTCTGGGGAAAATGCAATCAGCAGTTAAAACTCTGCTGCAAAACACGGCCAAGGTGCGCTTTTCGGGCACACCCCGGCATCAAAATAGCCAACAGCCAGGCGATTAACGGCCAGGGAATCCTGGCGGCATCATGCCCTTCATGCCACGCATCATCTTCGCCATGCCGCCTTTCTTCATTTTCTTCATCATGCGCTGCATGTCGTCGAACTGTTTCAGAAGGCGGTTTACGTCCTGCACCTGCATGCCGCAACCGGCTGCGATACGGCGTTTGCGGGACCCTTTGATGATGTCTGGGTTAGCACGTTCCTTGAGGGTCATCGAGTTGATGATCGCCTCCATACGCACCAGCACCTTGTCATCCATCTGCGCTTTTACGTTGTCAGGGATCTGGCCCATGCCCGGCAGTTTGCCCATCAGGCTTGCCATGCCGCCCATGTTTTTCATCTGACGCAGCTGCTCAAGGAAATCGGTCAGGTCAAAGCCGTCGCCTTTTTTCAGCTTGCTGGCCAGCTTCTCAGCCTGGGCGCGGTCAACCTTGCTCTCGATATCTTCGATAAGCGACAGCACGTCACCCATGCCGAGGATACGGGAGGCGATACGGTCCGGGTGGAACGGCTCCAGCGCTTCGGTTTTCTCACCCACACCGAGGAATTTAATCGGCTTGCCGGTGATGTGACGAATCGAAAGCGCCGCACCGCCGCGGGCGTCACCGTCCACTTTGGTCAGCACTACGCCGGTTAACGGCAGCGCTTCGTTAAACGCTTTCGCGGTGTTCGCCGCATCCTGACCGGTCATGGCGTCAACAACAAACAGGGTCTCTACCGGATTGATAGCGGCATGCACCTGTTTGATCTCATCCATCATCGCTTCGTCAACGTGCAGACGACCGGCGGTATCCACCAGCAGCACGTCGTAGAATTTCAGCTTCGCCTCTTTCAGCGCCGCGTTAACGATGTCGACAGGCTTCTGGGCAACGTCAGACGGGAAGAAATCCACGCTGACCTGCTGCGCCAGGGTTTCCAGCTGTTTAATCGCCGCCGGGCGATAGACGTCCGCAGAAACGACCAGCACTTTTTTCTTGTGCTTTTCACGCAGGAATTTACCCAGCTTACCCACACTGGTGGTTTTACCCGCACCCTGCAGGCCTGCCATCAGCACGACGGCCGGTGGCTGTGCCGCCAGGTTAAGCACCTGGTTCTCTTCGCCCATCGCCGAAACCAGTTCGTTACGGACGATTTTGACGAACTCCTGACCCGGGGTCAGGCTCTTGTTAACTTCATGACCAACCGCCTTCTCTTTAACGCGGTTGATAAAATCACGAACAACCGGCAACGCGACGTCTGCTTCCAGCAGCGCCATGCGCACTTCGCGCAGCGTTTCCTTGATGTTGTCTTCGGTAAGGCGTCCGCGGCCGCTGATGTTGCGCAGCGTGCGCGACAAACGATCGGTTAAATTATCAAACATTGTCTCTCGCCTGAGTAGAAACGTTGGGTCGCTGGCAGCGACACATACACAGAATTTTGCCGGAGTATAACATGAAGGCGGCTTTGTTGTTATGCAACGGTTGGAGCAGGCGTCACGTAACGTTATACTGCTTCTCTTTCTTATTAAGACAACTGTCGATGCCTATATGCCTGTTTTCGCACTGATCGCCCTTGTTGCCTACTCTGTCAGCCTCGCGCTGATCATTCCTGGACTGCTGCAAAAAAACAGCGGCTGGCGACGCATGGCTATTCTTTCGGCGGTGATCGCACTGATAAGCCATGCGTTCGCGCTGGAATCGCGCATTATCCCCGGCGATGGCAGCGTACAGAACCTGAGCGTGCTCAACGTCGGCTCGCTGGTCAGCCTGATGATCTGTACGGTGATGACCATTGTCGCCTCTAAAAACCGTGGCTGGCTGCTACTGCCGATTGTGTATGCCTTCGCGCTGATCAACCTGGCCCTGGCCACGTTTATGCCCAATGAGTTTATTACGCATCTGGAAGCGACGCCGGGAATGCTGGTGCATATCGGCCTGTCACTCTTCGCTTACGCAACGCTGATTATCGCCGCGCTCTATGCCATGCAGCTCGCCTGGATTGACTATCAGCTGAAAAACAAAAAGCTGGCCTTTAACCATGAGATGCCGCCGCTGATGGTGATTGAGCGTAAGATGTTCCACATCACGCAGGTCGGTGTCGTGCTGCTGACGTTAACGCTGTGCACGGGCCTGTTTTATATGAAAAACCTGTTCAGCGTGGAGAATATCGATAAAGCGGTCCTCTCCATCATCGCGTGGTTTGTCTATATTGTCCTGTTATGGGGCCATTATCATGAAGGCTGGCGCGGTCGTCGCGTGGTCTGGTTCAACGTCGCGGGCGCGGGCATTCTCACCCTTGCCTATTTTGGCAGCCGCTTCATACAGCAATTTGCTGGCTAAGTAACAAAGGAGTTCCCCCTGGAACACATCTCTACCACCACGCTGATCATTACCCTGATCGTCATGGTGGTCATCTCCGCCTATTTCTCCGGCTCGGAAACCGGCATGATGACCTTAAACCGCTACCGGTTACGTCATCGTGCTAAACAGGGTAACCGTGCCGCCCGTCGCGTCGAAAAACTGCTGCGTCAACCGGATCGTCTGATCAGTCTGGTGCTTATCGGTAACAACCTCGTCAACATTCTTGCCTCTGCACTCGGTACCATCGTTGGGATGCGCCTGTACGGCAACGCCGGCGTCGCCATTGCCACCGGTGTGCTGACCTTTGTGGTGCTGGTGTTTGCAGAAGTGTTGCCTAAAACCATCGCCGCGCTCTACCCGGAAAAAGTGGCCTACCCCAGCAGCTTCCTGCTGGCACCGCTGCTGATCCTGATGATGCCGCTGGTCTGGTTACTGAACATGGTGACGCGTGTTCTGATGCGGATGATCGGTATCAAAGCAGACGTCACCATCAGCAGCGCGCTCAGCAAAGAAGAGCTGCGCACCATCGTGCATGAATCACGCTCGCAGATCTCCCGGCGTAATCAGGACATGCTGCTCTCGGTACTGGATTTGGAAAAGGTCAGCGTTAACGACATCATGGTGCCGCGTAACGAGATCGTCGGCATTGATATCAATGACGACTGGAAAGCCATCGTCCGCCAGCTGACCCACTCCCCGCACGGGCGTATCGTGCTGTACCGCGACTCTCTGGACGATGCCATCAGCATGCTGCGCGTGCGTGAAGCTTATCGTCTGATGACCGAGAAAAAAGAGTTCACCAAAGAGGTGATGCTCCGCGCCGCCGACGAAATTTATTACGTGCCGGAAGGAACGCCGCTCAGCACCCAGCTGGTGAAGTTCCAGCGTAACAAGAAGAAGGTCGGCCTGGTGGTTAATGAGTACGGGGATATTCAGGGGCTGGTGACGGTTGAAGATATTCTGGAAGAGATTGTCGGGGACTTTACCACCTCAATGTCCCCTTCCCTTGCGGAAGAAGTCACCCCGCAGAACGACGGCTCGGTGCTGATCGACGGTAGCGCGAACATTCGCGAACTCAATAAAGCCTTTAACTGGCATTTACCGGAAGATGAAGCACGCACCATAAACGGGATGATTCTGGAAGCACTGGAAGAGATCCCGGCGGCGGGCACGCGGGTGCGCATTGAGCAATACGATATTGATATCCTGGACGTGCAGGACAATATGATTAAGCAGGTGAAAGTCCTGCCGGTAAAACCGATTCGGGAAAGTATTGCTGAGTAGAGAGTAGGCCGGGTACGGCGCAAGCCGCCACCCGGCACTACAGATGGCAAATTACGCTTTCGCTTTCGCCACGGTAACCATTGCAGCACGAATGGTACGACCGTTCAGGGTATAACCTTTCTGCATCACGCCAAGCACTTTACCGGCTTCAACGTCTTCTGATTCCACCATCGCAATCGCCTGGTGCACGTTTGGGTCCAGCGGAACGTTGGTATCGCCAACCACTTCCACGCCAAACTTACGTACCACATCCAGCATGGATTTCAGTGTCAGTTCGATACCTTCGATCATCGCGGTGTTGTCCGGGTTAGCTTTATCAGCCACTTCCAGTGCGCGATCCAGGCTATCAATAACCGGCAGCAGTTCGTTGATGAATTTCTCCAGCGCAAATTTATGCGCCTTCTCAACGTCCTGCTCGGTACGACGGCGCAGGTTTTCCATTTCCGCCTTGATGCGCAGAACACTGTCGCGTTCGCGATTCTGTGCTTCTACCAGCTGAGCTTCCAGATTCGCAATTTTTTCATCGCGCGGGTCCACCTGCTCAGCAGATGCGTCCGGCTCTACAGCCTCAACATCATCGTGCTGTTCCGTGATAATTTCTTCAGGGGCTTGCCCCTCAGGCGTTTTCTGTTCTTTACTACTCATGAATTTCTCCGCGTTTTTCTGCATTCATATCGCTAACTTCGCTTATTATGGGGATCAGTTTCCGGGATTCAAGGGAACAAGACAGATTGTCATCATTCATCAGGCACAAGGACCTCCAGAAAATGAATAATCATTTCAGGTGTATTGGGATCGTCGGGCATCCGCGTCACCCTACCGCATTGACGACACATGAAATGTTGTATCGCTGGCTGTGTAGCAAAGGCTATGAAGTGATGGTCGAACAGCAGATTGCCCAGGAGCTGCAGCTGAAGAGCGTCAAAACCGGCACGCTGGCGGAAATTGGCCAGCAGGCGGATCTCGCCGTGGTGGTCGGTGGCGACGGCAATATGCTCGGCGCGGCCCGAACGCTCGCGCGTTATGACATCAAGGTCATCGGTATCAACCGCGGCAATCTCGGCTTTCTGACCGACCTCGATCCGGACAACGCCCAGCAGCAGCTGGCCGACGTGCTGGAAGGTCATTATATCAGCGAAAAACGCTTTTTGCTGGAAGCGCAGGTGTGTCAGCAGGACTGCCAGAAGCGCATCAGCACCGCGATTAATGAAGTGGTGCTCCATCCCGGCAAAGTGGCGCACATGATTGAGTTCGAAGTCTATATCGACGAAATCTTCGCCTTCTCTCAGCGTTCTGACGGGCTGATTATCTCCACGCCGACAGGGTCGACTGCCTACTCGCTCTCTGCGGGTGGTCCGATCCTCACCCCTTCACTGGATGCCATCACCCTGGTACCGATGTTCCCGCACACGCTCTCCGCGCGTCCGCTGGTGATCAACAGCAGCAGCACCATTCGTCTGCGTTTCTCGCACCGCCGTAACGATCTGGAGATCAGCTGCGACAGCCAGATTGCGCTGCCTATTCAGGAAGGTGAAGATGTTCTCATTCGTCGGTGTGATTACCACCTGAATCTTATTCACCCGAAAGATTACAGCTATTTCAATACATTAAGCTCGAAGCTTGGCTGGTCAAAAAAATTGTTCTGATTTTGCATCCAGTACTTTACTGTATATAAAACCAGTTTATACTGTATGAAAACACAGTCATGGTTTTTCATACAGGAAAACAATTATGCTGGCGCAACTGACCATCAACAACTTTGCCATAGTTCGTGAGCTTGAGATCGATTTCCACAGCGGCATGACGGCGATCACCGGGGAAACCGGTGCGGGTAAATCCATTGCCATAGATGCCCTCGGCTTGTGCCTCGGCGGCCGTGCAGAAGGTGACATGGTGCGCAGGGGCGCAAACCGTGCCGATCTCTGCGCTCGCTTCTCCCTGAAAGATACCCCTGCTGCCCTGCGCTGGCTCGAAGAGAACCAGCTGGAAGACGGACGTGAGTGTTTACTTCGTCGCGTTATCAGCAGCGATGGTCGTTCCCGCGGCTTTATCAACGGCACTGCAGTCCCGCTTTCCCAGCTTCGCGAGCTCGGCCAGTTACTCATTCAGATCCACGGCCAGCACGCGCACCAGCAACTCATTAAACCGGAGCAGCAGAAAGCGCTGCTTGATGGCTATGCTGGTGAGTACGCACTTACTCAGCGCATGGCGGAGCACTATCGCCAGTGGCATCAAAGCTGCCGTGAGCTTGCCCAACACCAGCAGCAAAGCCAGGAGCGTGCCGCCCGTGCTGAGCTTCTGGAATACCAGCTTAAAGAACTCAATGAATTTAGCCCGCAGGTGGGTGAATTTGAGCTTATCGACGAAGAGTACAAGCGCCTGGCTAACAGCGGTCACCTGCTCTCAACCAGCCAGAATGCCCTTAACATGCTGGCTGACGGTGAAGACGTGAACCTGCAGAGCCAGCTGTATAATGTTCGTCAGCTCATCACCGAGCTGGCCGGCATGGACAGCAAACTCTCTGGCGTACTGGATATGCTGGAAGAGGCCGCGATTCAGATTTCAGAAGCCAGTGACGAACTGCGCCACTACTGTGAACGTCTGGATCTCGACCCGAACCGTCTGTTTGAGCTGGAGCAACGCATCTCCCGTCAGATCTCGCTGGCGCGTAAGCACCACGTTACGCCAGAAGAGCTGCCTGGCTATTATCAGTCCCTGCTTGATGAACAACAGCAGCTTGACGATCAGGCTGACTCGCTGGAAACCCTGTCACTGGCGGTGAACCTGCACCATGAACAGGCGCTGACGACGGCGAAACAGCTGCATGAGATCCGTCAACATTACGCCCAGGAACTGAGTCAGCACATCACCGACAGCATGCACACGCTGGCGATGCCGCACGGCGTATTCACCATCGATGTCCGTTTCGAAGAGAACCATCTGACGGCGGAAGGTGCGGACCGTATCGAATTCCGCGTCACTACCAACCCGGGGCAGCCGTTGCAGCCCATCTCTAAAGTGGCTTCCGGCGGTGAACTGTCGCGTATCGCGCTGGCGATTCAGGTAATTACCGCACGTAAAATGGAAACCCCGGCGCTGATTTTCGATGAAGTGGACGTGGGGATCAGCGGCCCTACGGCGGCGGTCGTCGGCAAACTGTTGCGCCAGTTGGGTGAATCAACGCAGGTCATGTGTGTTACCCACCTGCCGCAGGTGGCCGGGTGTGGTCATCATCACTTTATCGTCAGCAAAGAAACTGACGGTGAAATGACGGAAACGCACATGAAGCCACTGGATAAACGCGCACGTCTGCAGGAGCTGGCACGCCTGCTGGGCGGCAGTGAAGTCACGCGAAATACGCTCGCGAACGCGAAAGAACTGCTGGCGGCATAAACTTTTTCGGGATCTCAGGGTCATAGAGAACAACAAAAACGCCGCCAGACCGGTTTCAAAGTGGGGCAAGGTCTATTATCATCGGCATATAACATATGAGCCGCGTTCTGCTCGGGCCCGAAAAGGAATCAAATCACTATGCGTTGTAAAATGCTGACCGCTGCCGCAGCGGTTCTTCTGATGTTGACCGCAGGCTGTTCCACTCTGGAGAAAGTGGTTTACCGTCCTGACATCAACCAGGGGAACTACCTTACCCCTAACGATGTGTCCAAAATCCGTGTGGGGATGACACAACAGCAGGTCGCTTATGCACTTGGAACCCCAATGATGTCCGATCCGTTCGGCACAAACACCTGGTTCTATGTATTCCGTCAGCAGCCGGGCCATGAAGACGCGTCCCAGCAGACCCTGACGCTGACCTTCAGCAGCGCCGGTGTGTTGACCAACATCGACAACAAGCCTGCCCTGACCAAATAATCAGGTGTCAGAGATGCAAAAAGGTGCTCAATGAGCACCTTTTTTGTATTCCTTCATCCCCCTCGCCCCTTTGAGATCAGGCTTAAGGTGAAGAGCAAACTACTTACCCGATTTCTCCGCACGCTGGCGACGCAGCTCTTTCGGGTCGGCAATCAGCGGGCGATAAATTTCGACCCTGTCACCCTCATTCACCACATCAGCCAGTTTGACCGGACGGCTGTAAATGCCGACTTTATTTTTCGCCAGGTCGATGTCACGACGAAGCTCAAGGATGCCAGAAGCGCGAATAGCCGCCTCAACGGTCGCACCTTCTTCCAGCATCACACGCTGCAGATATTGCTTCTCCGGCAGCGCATACACCACCTCGACAGCTATCTTATGCGACACTGTAAACCTCTTTGGCGCGGGTCGTGAACGCCTGAACCATATTCGAGGCCAGCTCTTTAAAGATGCGGCCAAACGCCAGCTCAATCAGTTTATTGGTAAACTCAAAGTCCAGCTGGAACTCGATGCGACAGGCATCAGCGCTGAGGGGGGTAAACTTCCAGCCACCCATCAGGGTTTTAAACGGACCATCTACCAGATGCATCAAAATACTCTGATTGCTCGTCAGCGTATTGCGGGTGGTGAACGTCTTGCTGATCCCCGCTTTGGAGACATCGACCGCCGCCGTCATCTGCGTCGGGCCAGACTCCAGCACTCGGCTCCCGGTACATCCCGGAATAAATTCTGGATAAGACTGAACGTCGTTCACTAACTGATACATTTGTTCCGCGCTGTATGGAACAAGCGCAGTACGGCTAATCTGAGGCATAGCATTTCCCATGGTCACACAACCGACAAATAATAACATTTATCACCTGTTAAAAAAACGCTAAGCCTCATCTCGTGCTAATATAGCGCGTTAGACCTCACAGGACGCAATGAGGTGACTTTTTGAAATCAGATTACCGATGGCTTTACGATACTTATGACGAAGAAAAAAGCACATAAACCAGGCTCGGCGACCATTGCGCTCAACAAGCGTGCTCGCCACGAGTATTTTATTGAAGAAGAATTCGAAGCTGGCCTTGCATTGCAGGGCTGGGAAGTAAAATCGCTGCGCGCCGGGAAAGCCAACATCGGTGATAGCTACGTGATCCTGAAAGATGGCGAAGCCTTCCTGTTCGGTGCCAACTTCACGCCGCTGACCGTCGCCTCGTCACACTACGTGTGTGACCCAACGCGTACCCGTAAGCTGCTGTTGAACAAGCGCGAACTGGAGTCCCTTTATGGGCGCATTAACCGTGAAGGCTTCACCGTGGTTGCCCTGTCGCTGTACTGGAAAAATGCCTGGTGCAAAGTGAAAGTTGGCGTCGCGAAGGGTAAAAAACAGCACGACAAACGTACCGATCTGAAAGAGCGCGAATGGCAGCTCGACAAAGCACGTATTATGAAAAACGCAGGACGTTGATTCTGCGCACTTATTGTACTATTCAATAAGTTAGCGTTCCGGGCTGGTATCCAGGATGTAAAATCTGGTATACTCAGTTCAACACTATTGGGGCTGATTCTGGATTCGACGGGATTTGCGAAACCCAAGGTGCATGCCGAGGGGCGGTTTGCCTCGTAAAAAGCCGCAAAAAAATAGTCGCAAACGACGAAAACTACGCTTTAGCAGCTTAATAACCTGCTCTGAGCCCTCTCTCCCTAGCTTCCGCTCTTAAGACGGGGATTCAAGAGAGGTCAAACCCAAAAGAGATCGCGTGGAAGCCCTGCCTGGGGTTGAAGCGTTAAAACTAATCAGGCTAGTACGTTAGTGGCGTGTTTGTTCGCAGCTGGCGTGCGAATGTAAAGACAAACTAAGCATGTAGTACCGAGGATGTAGAAATTTCGGACGCGGGTTCAACTCCCGCCAGCTCCACCAAATATAACGGCCTGATTCTCATAGAGTTTCAGGCCGTTTTTCTTTGGGCGTGTGGCACAACTGTGACTCAGGAGTGTACCATATGCCATCAAACAGCATCCCCCATTACCTCTATAAGCGTAACCACACTTGGTGGTTCAGGAAGCGTTTTGTCGAACAAGGCAGTGCAATTGAATTTAGGATGAGCCTTAAAACAGCAAATCTAGACCGTGCACGTCTTCTTGCACTACGTTTGTTGCCTCTTTGCTTGAGATTAGTTAGATCTTTGGGGGCCCCTAACCAGAAGAAGAATTTGATGGACGATAAGACAAAAGAAACCATTGATGCAGTTCTCAGAGCACAAGTTGCCGAATGGACAGCAGAAGAAACCGAACGCTGGTTTTCACGTTCAGGGCGCACGGAAGGGGATCTCAACCGACTACTCGAAGACATTGATACACTCATGTCTGATCTGAAAGAGCGTGTGGCGTTTGATGATAGACCCCAACTCCATCAGGCAGAAGCCAACACTGTCCTAGATAAATTACCCCACCTGAAAGCTTCGCTTAGCGAGTACGACTTGCAGGACATCGCCCGTGAAGTAGCCCATGCGAAAATCGAATCATTGCAAGAGACACGGAATATCATTCTTGGCCGCAAGTCCGGTTGGCGTCGAGCCTCTTCATCCTTGGTTCCTGTGACAACAGCCCCTGAGCAAGAGGTTCATCTTCTTGCTGATATGATCAGCAAATATCAGGGGGAAAATGAAATCAAGAAACACGTTAAAAAAACACAAAACAAATACGCTCAATGTTTAGCATTAACCATCAGTTTCTTTGGCAATGTCTCGGTAAACAGCATAACTGTAGCCAAAGGGCGAGACTTCCGTGAAATGCTTTTGACTCTTCCTGTTGGGCTAGCAACTAAAGACATGCTGGATAACCCTTTACCAGAGTTACTATCTCAAATTAAGGCAACAAAATTTATCACGACGGCAACCGCAAATTCTCACCTTGAAAAAACACGTAGATTCTTCGAATGGATGCAAGCTACGGGACATTTAACTAATGAGAACCCGATTCCTAAAGAGCCACTACCAGCTCCTAAACGTAACAACAAAGCTGCAAGGCACTCAATGAGTGATACAGATGCAACCAGAGTGTTCAGTCACAGGATTTTCACTCAACATCAAGGAGTTTTAACCAAAAAGGCTATCCAGCATCCACATCATTTTTGGCTTCCCCTTCTTTGCCTGTTTACCGGAATGAGGCCAAGCGAAGCATGCCAGTTATATGCCGAAGATGTTGAGCTTGTTGGCGACTGCTGGTGCCTTCGCATTGATGACAGATTTGAAGGACAATCACTTAAAACACCGAGTGCTCAACGCTATGTACCCATTCACCACAAGTTTGTTGAAATTGGGTTCATTAAGTTTGTCGAAGACATTCGAGCATCCCAAGGCCAAGATGTCAGGCTTTTCCCTGAAATTACCCCTGTACAGGGTTATTTTTCTCATACACCGGGTAAGTGGTTTAACCACAACTTGCGTGATAAGCAAAACCTTCCAAAAGAAGCGACGCTTTATGCTTTCCGTCATGCATTCCGCGATAAGCTCTTTGCTCAGCATCCATCACCAGAATATCTACAACGGATGATGGGTCACCAAGGAAGTGACTACGGTCTCCCTCTTCCTACCGACGTGACTCAAATGAAACATCTTATTGATAATATTGACTTTTCATCCATCACCTCGCAAGTCAGGCCATACACATCACTTCAATTGTTCCAGAGCTTCGAGGTAGCATGATGATACAAGTCAAAAAGAGCTATCCGGTAAATGCAACTCTCCCACGTAATTCGATGTTTCGTCAGGATAATGATGGGAAATGGCAATTAAACCTCTATATCCTGTTTAAAAACCTACCGAAGCCGCGTGGTTCGAGGGCTATTTGGTATAAAACCAGCCAGAGCATGGTTCAAAAATTACCCAGTAACTTCTTCGGGCATGAAATTCGTGAGATAGGTGCCGTTCTACATGACCAAATCGGCAAAGAAACCTGGATTTCAGCCCGTTCAGCCTTAGTCTTATTGACTTACGGTTCCCGAAATCACAAGCATCTAGAAGTTGCTCAGAAGGTCGAACAATACACTGGCATCAGGCTTATTCGTCCAAAAGGGCTAAGTCGGAGAGAGGTTGTCTTTGGTCACAAACTCCGTGAATTTATTGATGCTGAACTTACGAGTATCACCTACGGTGATTATGAACTGTATTCCCAGCATCGCATGTGCAATGGCAAGTACTACGTTGATTTTGCTGTAAAACATTACTGGAATGGTAATGAGGACAGTTCAAACTACCACTTGTACCTTATTGAGTTTGACGAAGAAGAGCACGCTTTAGCCCCAAACAAGGCAGCCGATCTGATTAGAGATACAGAAATCAAAAAAGAGGCTCCTCACACGACAATCATCAGGGTCAAACATGATGAAAGTGATGATTGGTTCGATCTAGTGCGTGACAACAATCGCCTTATTGGCTTTGAATCAGCTTTATTGGACGGAATCATCTCCGCCTGTCGTACAGTCGAAGGCGATTCACTCATCATTGATTCAAACTCGGCAATGAATGCATATGATTCTAGAAAGAACATGAATGCAGATATGCTAACTTACGATAAACAACCGCTGCGGGGCATTAAAGAGGCGCTGAAAAAATGTGGCATCCGTTATAATGACGGCAGAACCAAGAAGCAACGCCAGTTAAAGGTGCCACTGGAATCATTCGCTAAAGCTCTTCACCGTTGGTTACCTGCCAAAAGCGTCGAGCACATCCTTAGTAACCTAAGATCAAGCTAAACGTTTGAACAAAGTTACCTTAAAACGTTGAGATCATGGGGATTGCGGAGGGTTTAAACGCCGTAACCCCCAAAACCCACCGCAATACAGCCCTATAGCCTCTACAAATGTATAGGGATTCAGTTGTCATAGGCGAGTTACTTTGAAGTAATGGCTGACAACATCAACCTTTTTGGCAGATCTCACATCATTTGAAAAGTGTCACCGCCCTAGGTCAATAGGGCAACATATCGTCGGTATAAGCAACGTGTTAACCACAACAGGAGGCACTATGTTTATACGTGATGTAATCATCCCGGCACTGGTAACTGGCTTGGTTGCCTTTGCCACAGCATTACTTGAATCAATCATCAAAATGTTCACACCACCGGACGTTTCCACAATCTAACCAACCACTTTCCCCCTGCCAATAACCATGCCCTAAAGATCTGCCACCAGCACAACAATGAAATGCCCGATAAGGACATGCCATAGGGTGGTTTTGGCATTTTGGCAGGCCTTTGCAGTATAGCATGGCCTATTGGCAGGGTAAGGAGCTCGTATGGCTACAGTTGGCTACGCCCGTGTGTCTACTACCGGGCAAAGTCTGGACACACAACTCGAAGCGCTATCCGGCTGCGAGAAGATATTCAGGGAGAAAATCAGCGGTGCAAAAGATGACCGTCCAGAACTTCATGCAATGCTGGAGTTTGTTCGTGAAGGTGATGTGGTTCAGGTAACAAAACTGGATCGCCTTGCCCGTAATACCCGCCATCTATTGGAAGTATCCGAATACCTTCAGGGTAAAGGAGTGGCCCTGAATATCCTCAATATTGGCATCAACACAGCCACACCTACAGGAAAGCTGATGCTGACGATGATCGGGGCTATTGCCACATTTGAGCGTGAAATGATGCTGGAGCGTCAGGCTGAGGGTATAGCTCTGGCAAAACTCAAGGGCAAGTACAAGGGTCGGAAGGCCACTGCTCGCGGCAAATCGCATGAAGTTATCGAAATGCTTGAGCAAGGACTGAGCAAGCCCGAAATATCCCGTCAGTTAGGTATCGGTATCACCAGCATTTACCGAATAGTGCGTGACCAATCAAAAAACTAAACAAACAAGCAAAAGGATTTATTCAATGAGAAGAAGAATCGGCTTACTCGTTATGCTGCTTGCAAGCATTTCCACCACAGCAACAGCATCTGAAGATGTATATGTAAAACTATCATGCGAAAACAACATAACAGTAGATATCACCCTGAAAAAACAGGAAGAAATCGGATGGGCCGATCTATCAACTCCAAACGGAACGCGACGAGCTAAGTTCTTTATGGGAGCAGAGGATGATAAGGGGGTTAACAGCCTGACATTCTCTAGCTTAGGCATAGCATTCAACATTGACTACACAGCTGATAAAAAATTCACCCTCAAAATGATAAGTGGCGGGAGCGGCGAATATTCATGCGAAGTGCAGTAAATAAAATACTTTAATGTACTGCCGATTGGTTGATTTCGGCCCCTTTATGGTTAGGTATTTACAGTGATATGCTGCTATCACCACTTATCACAGCAAATGCCTAACCTCAGGGTAAAACTATAATGTCCGTAAAGATCTATGCGATGTACAACAACAAGGGTGGCGTTGGTAAAACAACGCTTGGCTTCAACATAGCCACGCAATACGCAGATGAAAACCCAAGCACGCAAGTCTTGGTTATTGACCTATGCCCGCAAGCAAACATCTCGCAATACTTGCTGGGTGGAGGAGATCGGGGTTATGAAACCAACCAAGAACTGCAATCGTCCAGAACGAGGAAAAACGTTGTAGGATTCCTGGACTGGCTACTTGATGGTAACTCAGACTTTACTAGCATACGCCGTCCCTTCAAGGTCCCAGTAAATCGGTACAATGATCAGATTAGTGAAAATCTGTTTTTGATCGCAGGGGACTCCTTTTTAGAATCCCTGACTCTCGCTCTGAACTATGCAGTGATCAACCCAGCGAACAGGTATGCATGGCGAGAGTATATGACAGCTTTTCGTCGTTTATGCCATCTAGAGCATGATACTGAAGAGTATGATGATTTAGTGGTATTTATTGACTGTAATCCAAGCTTCTCCATTTATACTCAAATGGCACTGCTTTCAGCAGATAGGCTTGTTGTGCCAATGATGGCTGACTATAGCTCTCTGGAAGGCATGAAAGGGATCATGATGCTGCTATATGGACATTATCCATCCTCAGCAGCTCAAACTTATGCTCAAAAGTTCGTAACCTTCCATAGCCAAGCTGCTGATAATAATCTCGAATTGCCTAAACTTGATCGCTTTATCTTCAACAACTACACATCAAACAAAGGTGTAGCTACTGCCTATGACTCGATTAAAGAAGCGCTATGTGAATTCGCATTTGAGCAGTATCTTCGTTTTCCTGACTTGTTCACTTCTCGTAGCAGAACAATCCGAACTCAATCAGGTTGGGAGCGGGAGTTTCTTTCCGAAGTAAAAGACTTCCACACTTCAGGTAAGGTTTCAGCGAGCTTAGGAATTCCGCTTTTTAAACTACCTGCACAGACACACTACGAGATGCCAAACGGTGAAGTCATAAATGTCGTAAGAGAAAGGTATCGTGAAGCCCGCGAACATGTCGATGAACTCGTAAGCAAATTTTGCTGATTGGCTGCAACTTGGGTAAGGGAATGAGTTGTTGATGAGACAAATTAGTTACACATTCAAAATCGAAGCACAAAGGTAACTCACTGCTATTCGATGATTTTGTAGTTACGACAACGAATCATTGGTTCGATTCTTTCCCATTAACGATCTTTACGAATTCAACTTCCAGTGCGGGAGTTGAATTCGCATCCTAAAACCCATCATCATTTTCACTCACACTTCAAAACATTCCCTCCTCTTCTCTATTGCTAACCATATGAATCTGATCATAAAATACTCCTGCTAGTACCTAGGAGAGAGCTCCTCGCAAAAGCTTGATGGTCTGCTTGTCAGCCATCGTGGAGGCTTCGGCCTCTATTCTCTCCCCACACGACGCATGCCGCACGTTCTCAATGTTCCAACGTTACGATGCTAACGCATCACCAACGCCCTGGTAATTGCTGTGACAGTTGGGCTTGCCGGGATTGTGGCGAGGGGACGTCACTTAGTGACGTCGAAAACTGGGGTTAATTGCTGAACATCTCTTATTCCTGTCAGTTCAGGCGAGGCCGGTAACCATAGTGGTGACCGGGAACTGAGAAGGAGATGTATTATGGGTCGAAAGACACGTAAAAAATGCCAGGCTAGTGTTCAGCAAACGTTTTGTGTGAGTGAAGAGTTAAAGAAAAACCTTAAAGGCTTAGGCATGTTTTTCTTGAGCTGTGTTGCCAACGAGGCTTTCACAGCGATTATTCACTCTGATACTGTTGCCTTCATCTTAGCTTCCATCAAGGGATTCCTGTAATGGAGGCCGTAATAGATAGGATAAACAACAATGAAAAGCACAAAACGTACCCCTAGTCTTCACAGATCCCTCAAACTCTACCCCCTGAATCAATCTCCATTATTCAAACTCAAAAACAAGAAAAAACTTTTAGAAATCACTGGGTTATCGAAAAAACAAGCAGATAAGTTAATGCTTGACTCAGCATACAAAGAATTCGAGAACGACGCAGGAAGGAAGATTCAGGAACCAATTGCCCAGCTCAAAGCAGTTCACAGGAAGATCGGCGTATTATTGAGTAGAATCGAGTTACCACCATATCTTCACTCCGGGCGGAAGAAGCATTCAACATTAACTAATGCAGAATCCCATAAGCAAGCAACTGAGCTTCTGAAGCTCGACATTCACAAGTTTTTCCCCTCCACTAGGGCAGCGAAGGTCTATAAGGCATTTGTTGATAAATTTGAGATGTCACCTGATGTGGCTTATGTAATGACCAATCTCGTGACCTTTGCAGGAAAAGTGCCCACAGGCAGCCCGATAAGCATGGCTATAGCGTTTTGGGCTAATAAAGATATGTTCGATGAGCTTAGCAACCTTGCGGCCTCAAATAGCTTGGTATTTACGGCATATGTTGACGATGTAGCGTTTTCTGGTTCGAAAATCCCAAAAGGATTTGCCGCCCAAGCTAAAAAATGTATTCGATCTCATGGGCTCACCTCTAAAGACAAAAAAGAGCGATTTTATTCTTCATCAGAGGGAAAGCTGCTTACAGGGATAGTAATTCAGGATGGAGAACTCAAGGTACGTTGGGCACACAATGATTCAATCGGAAAAGAATTCGTTACTTTGGCTGAAGCAAAAGACAACTCTGCAAAAATAATCCATCTAGAAAAGCTAGCAGGCAAGCTACATGCAGCTGGTCAAGTTGACTTCAGGCAGAAAGACAGAGCTCGCTTCTTCACTCAGCAACTCAAAGCAGCCAAAAAGCAATCAACTCAGAGCCGTTAGGACTATTGATCCTAGCTAGCTGGGTGTGACATACTGTTGTGACATTGATTCCCGCTACATTGCTCAAAGAATCAGATAGTTAATATTTGGTGTCGCTCTCAGCCAGCTCCACCAAAATTCTCCATCGATGATTACCAGAGTCATCAGATGAAGTCCTGAGAGCCCGCACGGCGCAAGCCATGCGGGCTTTTTTGTGTCTGTCGTTGTCCGAGGGCAACCAGCTTAATCCAGAGAAATTGATACAGCTCTCGCGTTTAGGAAAAGGGCTCGTCGTGCCCTCGATTGCAATTTCTGTTTACGAAATTTCTACCGCTGAGGATAAGATCTCAGAATCGGGGCGGCAAATAGCGATAAACGCCGCAGGCTGCGTAATGGTGGGATTGATGTGTGGGCCAGATGCACCTGTTTGTGTACTTATTGGTGGTTTTGTCAGCTGTGCTCTTGCAGTATGGGAAATGGGGAGTGTGTGGAATTGATTATGAAACAGGTTAATTTAATATCTCTGGTAAAGGGTCAGGAAGCGACAGATTTATCCCAGGCGCAGTCTAGCGTAGTGATCAATGGCAATAGCACAGACATTATTGTACCAGGGCAAATACTGGAAGCAGCTGTTCAGGTTAATGATCATCGCTATATCTTTTTTAACGGATGACATTATTTTCGAGCAGTCACTGTCAATTGCTCTTATCGATGTTAAGGATGGCGTTAAAGAAATCGTCCGTTTGGGTAATGAGTATTCTACGGGAAGTTTTGAGGTATTATCCGTTACAGTAGCTAGTATCAATTTCCGATTCATTGGTAATTTTCTCTGGACAGTGAACAACGTCGACTCCCCGCGCTTAAGGCTTCCTTTTGGTTCAGAGCCCAAGGTGCAAAACGAGAGGCTGGCCTGAAAAAATACATGACGATTTCAGCCACTCCTGCGCCAGAGAAAGTTCGTTGATGCGACTTTCTGCAAAGCGCAACGTCAGTACGTTAACATTGTAAAGGCAACGACAAGACCTCTTATTATGTAGCTCGTAAAGCTACATTCTCCTGGAGGTGCCAGTGTCTATTCACACGCTCAATTTATCCAGGCATAAGTCTGGAAAAACTCAGTAAATCAAAACCCTTAACAGAATCTATAGTTCCGAAATTACACCACCCGCGTATACTGCATTCACGCCACCGAAAAACACCTCAACGCAAAAGGATTCGCACCCATGACAGCGTCCTCAAACCGCATCGCAAGCCAGGCTATCGTGGCTCTCACGTTATTGCTCAGCGGTTGCGTTTACCATGATTATCCCTCCCCTCGTATTGAGGGCACATTGAATAACGCAGGGAAACCGCTGCCCCGGGTAACCGTTTCGTTAGTGGAATTCGACCGACACATTGCCACGACACAAACGGATAATAACGGGTATTTTTCTTTCGTACCGCAGGGAGACTGGCATGTTTTTATACCCGTCGGACCGCAAGATCGCCTGAGTAGCTGGACACTGACAACAATCGACCCTCAGGGACAAAAACG
The DNA here is from genome assembly GCF_047456135.1 of Enterobacter sp. BNK-18. Classification (NCBI taxonomy): domain Bacteria; kingdom Pseudomonadati; phylum Pseudomonadota; class Gammaproteobacteria; order Enterobacterales; family Enterobacteriaceae; genus Enterobacter; species Enterobacter sp. BNK-18. Next base: position 2,710,644 of record NZ_CP179899.1, read on the forward strand.
CGATATTTACACCTCCCGACGCTTTGGCGGGCCTTTTTCAGGCTATTCCAGGAGCGACAACGTGAAACTGTTCTGCGAACTCTCCCCAACAAGCGGGGAGAGTCAAAATATATTTTGCGAAGCTCAGTGAGTTAATTAACTTTACTCATGGCCAAAAGCCACCAGTAATAGGGATATGCACGCCCCTGGTACACGGCATTGATCCTGAAAATAATTAATTCCTCTGCGTAACTAAATACGCTTCACGGTATAACGCCAAAATAACATTACAGTTTTTTCCTAAAGCCACGCCGCTTCGTCTGTGCCATGCTGAATCACGCTCATAACCGATAACGTTAAATGAGGATATTATGAAAAAAACAATTATCGCATTATCTGCCGTTCTGCTGGCTTCCCCAGTATTTGCTACGACCACACATGCAACTGACGATACCGTCGCTGCGGCGAAGGCAAACGCCAACGACGCGAAGCAAAAACTGCACGAAGAGCAGAATAAAGGCGAAGAGCTGAAGCTGAAACAGAAGCATGCTGCAGAGGGTAAAACCGAAAACTTAAGCAGCAAGGTCAGCGAAGATTCCCAGAAAGCCTGGCATAAAACCAAAGAAGGCACCGAGAAAGGGTGGGATGCCACCAAAGAAGGTGCTGAGAAAGGCTGGAATAAGACCAAAGAAGGTGCCAGCGAGCTGGAAAAGAAAGTCACTGAGTAATCCCTTCGAAAGGCCGCAGACGCGGCCTTTTTTATTCCCTCCTGCCCTGCTCCCTGCAGACTAAACTTGACTCAGGGGGACTCCATCATGAACAGCAAACACACCGCACCTGAAACCCAGGGCGTTACCGTTGAATTACTCTCCGTCGTCGATCTGGGTCCGGAAATAGCGGGCATGGCCGGTCGCCAGCTTCGTATGCGCAGAGTCACTCTCGCTCCCGGCGCGGTCTTTGGTCCGGTGCATAATCATATCGACAGGCCCGGCACCGTATTTATCCTTGAAGGAACCATCACCGATCATCGTAACGGTATTGCGACTGATTACGGTCCCGGTGTCGGCTGGCCGGAAGATCACAACACGGTCCATTGGCTGGAAAACCGGGGTCCGGTAACCGCCGTCGAGATCTCGGTGGATATTATTAAGACGTCCTGACGCCTAAAGCCGAATAGATCCCCGGGGTTGCGCGTTAACGCCTTGCCACCCCTAAAGAGATCCTGAGATGTTGCGACGCCTGGTTATTCTGTTCGTGTTGCTCTGTCCGCTGGCGCAGGCCGCCCCGCAGAGCTATACCATTGATACTGAAAACACCGCCATTCGGTTATCCTGGCACGCCTTCGGGGGGATCCTCTCCTGGGCCAGATTCAGTGGCGTCACGGGTTCCGTAACGCTTAACCCGGATAAGGATATCGATGACCATATTCATATCACCCTTCCCGTGGCCACCCTGGTTGCCTCAAACAGCCTGCTCACCTGGCAACTGAAAAGCGACATGTTTTTTGAATCTGAACGTTATCCTGTTATCGAATTTATCAGCTCACGCGTGGTCGCTCAGGGTTCAGGAACGTTCAGGGTGTTCGGAACATTGACCGTACGCGACATTGCCCGCCCGGTCATTCTGGACGCCGTCGTGAAAGATCCGCACGCGCCGGTCCTCACGCTGGATGCGACAACGACCATTTCGCGCGCGGACTACGGCATGGATAAATTTGCGCTGGTCGTTGATGACAGGATTGCCATCACCATTGCGATTCAGGCTAACGGTATCCCGTCATCCTGAAATCAGGCTTTGCAGCTGCTCTGCACTGCCCCGCAACTGTGGGAGCGGGTTGCGGCCGATCAGCACAAACTGATATCCCGCTTTCTGCCACCACACCAGGTTCATGTCGTGCCGCTGTTCCTGTTGAGCGGCTGTCGTTGTCTGCTCTGCCGGGGAGATGCACAGCGCCATCGGGCCATAGTCGGCATTTATCCAGGCGATCTGCGCGATAGAGGTGGTTTCATAGCGCAGCATGCGGACCATTTTAAGCTCTGCTCCATGCAGGATAAGCTGTGACGCCTGAAGTTGCAGGCCGATATCCTGCGCTGCCCGTTCCAGCCCACGCTGCAGAACATGCGGCGCGCTGTCCATATCCAGCAATGTCTCGACGCTGTAAAGCGACATGTATTGCGCTTCGAGGTCACGAATATGGGCGTTTTCATCAGAAGGTGCGAAAGCGGGTCGCAACCCATATCCCACGCCGGAACCGACCACCAGGAAACTGACCGATGCGGCAATGAGTGCGCGCCGGCTTACGCCAGCCGGGGTAGCGGGCTTCGGATCGGGCAGTTCCGCCAGCCGGGCCTGCATCTTCTCCAGAGGAGCATCATCCAGCATAGCGGCAAACGCGCCGGGGTAATCCGCATTGCTTTTCATTAACTCGGCGGTCCGCCCGGAGAGGCGCTCGTCACGTCTCAACTCTTCTTCAAATTTTTGCGCGTCGGCATGACACATCTCGCCATCTATCCATGCCACGATAGCCTCATCGTTATAGGGCGCTGTAAAACGGTGCGCGTTCAAGAGCGTTTCTCCTTAACCGGGGGCAAGGCATCGGCAGACGCTGCCAGCGTTGCCCGTGCCGTCGCCAGTCGGCTCATTACGGTACCGATCGGCACCGCCAGGGTGTTCGCGGCTTCCTGATAGGTAAAGCCTTCGACATACACCAAAAAAACCGTGTTGCGCTGGGCTTCCGGGAGCGCGTTGACGCGCTGCATCACCTTCAGGTAATGCAGGTGCGTCTCATCCTCTTCACGGGTATCCGGCGCCAGAAGCTCGTCGCTGGCGACAAACCCCTGCCCCTGACGAACATGGCGTGCCCGAAGCTCAGAGATCCAGATGGAGTGCAATATCGCAAACAGCCACCTGTCGATACGCGTACCGGGCATGTACTGACTGCTTTTTTCAAGCGCGCGGACGCAGGTGGACTGAACCAGCTCTTCGGCGACATCCCTGTTTCGCGACAACACCAGCCCATAACGCCAGAGACGTGAGAGGTGTACGGCTAACTGTTGGCGAACCTCACGGGTAGCGATGTGTTTTCCCTCCACGAGAAAATCAGGATTCCGGATGTCCGTTAATGGCAGCCTGCAGGTCACGGTACTCTTCACAGGACTGGCCGCAAATACCGGCAATCACTTTCAGTTGCTCTTTGGCCAGATCCGGACGTCCTTTGACCATCCACGCCTCGCCCAGGTATTCACGGGCTTTGGCATAATCCGGGGCGATAGCCAGCGCACGCTGGTAGTAACCGATACCTTCATCCGTACGACCCAGTTTGCGGGTGGCATACCCGCGATAGTTCCATGCTTCAGCCGTGTTGTTATTTTTTAGCGAATCAAGAAGGTTCAGCGCCGCCTGGTACTCGCCTTTTTTAGCAAGGTGATAGGCATAGTTGGTTTTGTCCTGATCGCTAAGGCTGCTGCTCTTATCGGGCACACATTTCTGAGTTGCACTGTCATACACCTGTCCGGACGGACAGTCGGGTGTTTTACTCTCGGTACTATTATCGCCCATCGCCAGCGCGAGAGGAGACAACAGGGAAAAAATCAGCACCGGGATCAAACGCACAGAGGTGGTGTTCATAAAAGGCTCCAGGGTGAATGGGAATGACGTCAGTAAACGCGTGAGCGATGCATTTTATTCATTCCCGGGCCCCTCTTTTTTTTCTCAGAATCATGTTGACGTCGTATCCCCATTAAATGTTGAGCGGGATATTTTATCTTTACTCCCTGTTAGTTATTATTTTTCTCTCAGTAGCAGAATCCCGGCACCGCACAAGAATATATTTTTAATTAATTACTAACATAATATATGTTATATCAAAAACGTTACCCTAACTTAAACGCACATTAAGCCGGCATAAACAATAGCGTTTAACGCCATCCTAAAAAAAGTCCCCTGCTAAATATTTATTCATGGCAAATGATAAAACATCGCATTTTATAAACAAATAAAAAAACAATAAATACAACAGGTTATATTTTTAAAATTATAATAGCCAGCTATGAATTAATGCCCCCTTCAACGCTTCACACAGTGTTTACAGATGCTTAATTTGCACATTCAGACTTTTCTGGCTATATCATTTTTATATCGTCAAAACCAATACCTCTATTAATTACAGGGTTTTATACAACACAAAAATACAAATAAACGACATTCTCTCTCATGAGTAATTAGATTCGCTCTGATGTTGCCACTCTGGATTATGGCGGGCATCGTTCGCTCTAAAAAAAATAACGGTGAGTGCTGCGTAAATAACAGCAACTCCGCCGGGGGCGTGCTTTACCTTCCGCAGAGATGGCGCATCTTGCACGCCGTTCACGACAACTCTGCTGGAGTAATACCTAAATGAGCCAAATCTCTGTTATATCGAAACTCACTGGCGTGGAAACTACCACGGAAGGCACACAGGTTACGCTGAGCCATTCCTCTATCGTTGAGCTTCATGTAGAGCGAGCCGATGTCTCCCACTTCGCCCGCAGTGGTAACGATCTGGTGGTCACGCTGCACTCTGGCGAGGTCATTACCCTGAAGAATTTCTACGTCACCGACGCGGAGGGGGTGAGTCAGTTGGTCCTGGAAGAGAGTGACGGTGCGCTGTGGTGGATTGAAGATCCTACCGGGGCTGCTACCTACGAATCTATCGCCTCCACGGACGTATTACTGGCGGCCTCAGGCGGTGATACCGGTGGCGCAGCCATCTGGCCATGGGTACTCGGTGGTCTTGCTGTCGCAGGCGGGATCGCTGTCGCGGCAAGCAGCGGCGGCGGAGGGGGTGGCGACGATGATGATGACAATACGAACCCCGGCACGCCGGGCAATCCTTCCGATCCGGATACCACACCGCCAAATGCGCCTTCCAACCTTCAATTCTCCTCAGATGGTAAAACTGTCACAGGTACTGCCGAACCCGGCAGTACGATTACGCTGAAAGACGCGGACGGCAATCTGGTCGGCACGGGTAAAACCGGTAGCGACGGCAAATTCACCATTGTTCTGGGCACGCCGCTGACGAATGGCGAGCAACTTACCGCCACAGCAACCGACTCATCAGGCAATACCAGCCAGGCCGGGCATGTTACAGCACCGGATACCACCGCACCCGATGCGCCCGATATCGTAATAGTGAATGACGACGTTGGCGGAGAAACCGGACCGCTGACTAACGGTCAGCGTACCGATGATGCCCGCCCCACCTTCAGCGGCATCGGCGAAGCAGGCAGTACCATCACCCTGTACGATAATGGTCAGCCGATTGGCACGACCAAGGTTGATGCCAGCGGAAACTGGACCTTTACCCCGGGTACAAATCTCGCTAACGGAAGCCATTCCATTACCACCACCGCGACCGACGCGGCAGGTAACACCAGCCCAGCCTCCGGCGCCGTGACCTTTGTGGTGGATACCGTCGCCCCCACAGCGCCGGCCATCACGCTCGTGTCAGACGATACCAATCCGGTCACCGGCTCGGTCAGTAACGGTGGTAGCACCAACGATCAGCGACCACAGCTTACCGGCACCGCGGAAGCCGGATCTACGGTCACCATTTATGATGGCGGGATCGCGATTGGCACCGCTGTCGTGGCCAGCAACGGCACCTGGACGTTTACCCCCTCGATCAATCTCAGCGAAAGCACGCATCAGCTCACCGTCCGGGCAACCGACGCCGCCGGTAACACCGGACCGGCTTCCCCGGTGTTCACCGTTACCATCGATCTCACCGCACCAACTGCGCCAACCGCCATCGTGCTGAACGATGAAACGGGTGCCATCAAAGGCGCAATTACCTCTGGCCTGTTCACTGATGCCGCTAAACCTGTTCTTGCAGGGAGAGGAGAGCCCGGTGGGACAATTACGATTTTTGATAACGGCGTGCCCATTGCGACCGTTAAAGTTCAGCCCAACGGCACCTGGAGCATCACACCGGACAAACCGCTTTCGGAGGGGGCTCACTCTATAACGGTGCAGGTCACCGACGCTGCCGGGAACCAGAGTGGGTTGTCGCAGCCAATCAACTTCATTGTCGATACCACGCCGCCGGAAACGCCCGACATCACGCTTAATCCGGCAGGCACGCAGATTACCGGCACTGCCGAGCCAAACAGCAGCATTGTCATCACCAGCAGCGACGGCACCATAATTGGCCGGACGACAACGGACGGCAACGGCAACTTCGTTGCCACGTTAACGCCGGCGCAAACTAACGGCCAGCAGATCTCCGTGGTGGCGTCTGATGCTGCTGGTAACCAGAGCACACCTGCGACCGTCACGGCTACGGACACAACCCCTCCTGTCGCCCCCGGCAACCTTCAGGTGGCAGATAACGGCCAGAGCGTCAGCGGCACGGCGGAGCCAGGCAGCACCGTCACCATTAAAGATCCTAACGGCGCGGTCATCGGTGAAACCACCGCCAACAGCGATGGCACCTTTACGGCAGTTATTAGTCCTGCACAGACCAACGGTGAAGTGCTGACGGTCGTGGCAACCGACGGCAGCGGTAACGCCAGCCTGCCCGCTACAGCCGATGCACCAGATACCACGGCGCCACTGGCTCCGGATAACGTTGTTGTCTCAGATGACGGTACCAAAGTGACAGGTACCGCAGAGCCGGGCAGCACCGTGACCATCCGTGAAAATGGCGTCACGGTTGGCGAGGCGAAAGCCAATGACGACGGCAGCTTCACCGTCACGCTGACCCCACCAAAAGCCAACGGTGAAACCCTGACCGCAGATGCCACCGATCCCGCCGGCAATACCGGGCCAACAACGCCTGCCATTGCGCCGGATATTACCGCCGCGCAAACGCCGGTTATCGTTTCAGTGGACGACGATGCCTCTGCCACTACGGGCCCTGTCGCCCAGAACGGGCTCACTAATGACCGGACACCAACCATAAACGGAACGGGCGAACCTGGCACAACCATCACGCTCTCCAGCGGCGGCACGGTCATCGGCACGGTACTCGTTCCGGCATCTGGCGTATGGAGCATCACGCCATCCTCACCGCTTGCTGATGGCGGCCACGTGCTGACGGCAACGGCAGTTGACGCCGCCGGTAACCCAAGCGGGCCATCAAATGCCTGGAGTATCACTGTCGACGGTACTGCACCCGAAGTACCGGTAATTTCGCAAGTGGTGGACGATGTTCAGGGAAGCACAGGTGCGCTCACCGCAGGTGCCATTACGAACGATCCAACCCCGACACTCAACGGCACTGCAGAACCGGGCTCAACGGTCACTATTCGTCTGGACGGTGTTGATATCGGCACCGCGCTGGTCGGTAGCGGCGGCGCGTGGACATTTACGCCAGGCGCACCGATTGGTAACGGTGAGCATACCCTGACCGCCGTCACCACCGACGCGGCAGGTAACATCAGCCTGCCGTCAGGCGGCTTCACCTTTACGGTCGATATCACCCCGCCACCGGCGGCGACCATCACCACCGTAACCGATGACGTCGGTGACGTTCAGGGCCCGCTCACCAGCGGCGACACCACGGATGACACGCAACCGTTGCTGCAGGGCAGCGCGCCGGCGGGTACGGTTATTACGCTTTATGATGGCAATACCCTGCTCGGTACCGCCACACTCGACGGTACCGGCGGCTGGAGCTTCACCCCTACCACCCCGCTCACCAACGGCTCGCACTCTCTGACAGTTCATGCGACCGACACCGCCGGGAATACGACCGTCTCCAGCCCGTTTGTGCTGGTGGTCGATACCGTGGCACCCGCCACGCCGGAGACGCCAGAGATCACCGTGAACCCTGACGGCGGCACAACAGAAACCCCGCTGAACCCGGGAGAGACCACCCGCGATACCACGCCGACGCTGAGCGGCACCGGCAATCCGGGCGATACCGTGACTATCTACAACGGCACCGACAAAATTGGTGACGCCGAGGTGGACAGCAACGGTAACTGGACATGGACACCGGAGACCCCACTGGCCAACGGTACCTACGACATCACCCTGACCGTCACCAACAAGGACGGCGCGGGCAACGAAAGCGCCCCGTCCCAGCCGGTGACCATCACCATTGACACCGACCCGCCAGCTACGCCAGCAGCACCGGTGATTACGGACAGCGTCAGCCAGATAACCGGACCGGTTGCCGACGGGGAAACCACGAACGATCCGCGTCCGGTCCTGAGCGGCACCGGCACAGCGAACGATGTGGTTATTATTTATGACAGCATTAATGGTCAGCCTGCCACCGAAGTGGGTCGCGTCACCGTAGACAGTAACGGCAACTGGAGCTGGCGCCCTGACGCCAGCATTGATGAGGGAAGCCACGAATTTACCGCCACCGCCACCGACGAAGCCGGTAATGTTTCGGCGGCGTCACCGGGGATCACTATCACCGTTGATACCGTGGCACCTGATACGCCTGTCATTAGCGCCGTTGGCGGTAAGCCAGACGGTGGTGTTACCACGGATACTACCCCCGGTGTGGGCGGTACCGGCCCTGCGGGCGAAACGGTCATCGTTTATAACAATGGTGTTGAACTAGGACGCGTCGAAATCGGCAGCAATGGCGAGTGGTCTCTCGATCTTCCGACCCAGACTGATGGCCCACTCAACATCACCGTTGCGGCAGTCGATGCTGCGGGTAACGTCAGCGGCCTCAGCCCGGTCTTCACCGTCACCGTTGATACCACTGCGCCAGAAATCCCGCTGATTAACGCGGTGTCTGACAGCCAGCTCACAAGCAATGTGCTTTATACCCGTGACGGCACGCCGACCCTCACGGGCACCGGCGAACCGGGTACCACCGTTATCGTCTCCGTAGACGGTACAGCATCCACGGTGCCGGTAACGGTACAGCCGGACGGCAACTGGAGCTGGACCGCCGACAGCACGCTGGCGGAAGGCCCGCATACCTTCACCGTCTCCGCGGTCGATCCGGCCGGCAATACGTCCGGTAGCTCTGCACCGCTTAGCGTTAACGTCGATACTCTGGATCCGGCTGCTCCCGCGGTTACTGGCATAGCCGCTCAAGGTACTCCATTGACCGGCACCGCCGAAGCGGGAGCTACCATCACTGTAACCGATAACAATGGTAATGTTCTCGGTACAGGCGTAGCCACCGGTGGCACCTTCTCCATCGCGCTCAGCCCAGCCCAAACGGATGGCGCTGTGCTGACGGTGACCGCGACCGATGCCGCGGGCAACCTCAGTCCTGAGGCATCCTACACCGTCACCGGTACGCTGCCGAATCTTCCGGATGTGCCCATCATTACGGCGATTAACGATGATGAAACGCCTGTCACCGGCGACGTGAAAGACAAAACCACCAACGACATTACCCCGACACTCGTGGGTACGGCCGAAGCGGGCAGCATTATCACCATCTACCAGGACGGCATCGCGGTTCCGCTGATCAACGTGATTGCTGATGCGGACGGTAACTGGAGCTATACCCCACTGATTGCGCTGGGTGAAGGGCTGCACACCTTTGAAGTGACCGCGACGGTCGGGCTTTCGACCAGCGGCCGCTCGCCGGTTGCAACCGTCACCGTTGACCTCACTGCACCGGACACGCCAACCATTGGCTCAGTGATTGATGATGTCGGCCCTGGCACTGGTCAACTCACCAACGGGCAGACCACCAACGACAACCAGCCTACCCTTACCGGCTCCGGCACGGTGGGCGATACCATCTCCGTCTACAGCAACGGGACGCTGCTGGGTACCGCACTGGTCGGCAATACGGGGACCTGGGTCTTCACACCGCCTGCGCTGGCGGAGGGCAATAACGTTCTGACCATCCGCGAGACCGATCCCGCGGGCAATGAAAGTGGTCTGTCGACAGGCTTCACCATCGTCGTTGATACGGTTTCCACCACGCCAGCGATCACCAACGTAACGGATAATGTGGGCAATGCTGCCACCACGATTGTGAGCGGCGATCCGACTAATGACGCCACGCCAACCCTTTCGGGGACGGCGGAAGCGAACAGCGTGGTGAAAATTTTCGACGGCGGTACCCAGATTGCCGTGGTCACGGCTGACGGCACCGGTGCCTGGACGTTCACCCCTGACACCGCGCTCAGCGAAGGACCTCACGCCTTCACCGTTACCGCCACCGACCCACAGGGCAACGTCAGCCAGGTGTCTAACGGCTGGAACGTCGTGGTTGACCTGACGGCGCCAACGGTTCCAACGCTGGATACGGTTAACGACAATGCCCCTGGCGGCGTGACCGGCAACCTCACCAGCGGGCAAGTCACCAACGACACCACCCCGACGATCGGCGGCACCGGACAACCGGGCAGTACAATCCACATCATGAATAACGGTACGCAAATTGGCCTTGCGACCGTCGACGGAAGTGGTAACTGGACCTTTACCCCGAGCACGCCGCTGGGCGACGGCAACTATCTCCTTCGCGCCTACGCTACCGATGCGACAGGCAATGCGTCAGCAAACTCGTCGGTCTTTGCCTTTACCGTGGATGCAGCAGGCCCTGCTGCGCCACTGGTCAGCAGTGTGATTGACGACGTCGGCCCGGTCACCGGTACGCTCACTACCGGCAACAGCACCAACGACGCGCGTCCGACCTTCAACGGTACGGGCGAAGTGGGTGCCACAGTGCATATCATTGTGGATGGCAACGAGATTGGCACCGCGGTGGTTAATGCCCAGGGGAACTGGACCTACACGCCTGACACCGCCCTGAGTGACGGGCCTCATGCCATCACCTTCAATGCCACCGATGCGGCTGGCAACACCGGCAGCACGACGGCACCGTTTAACCTGACAGTGGATACGGCACCACCGGCGGCACCGGCCATCACGACCGCGGGAGACAACGCAGGCAGCGTACAGACGCCGCTGACTTCCGGGCAAAGTACCGACGACACCACGCCAACGTTGACGGGCACCGCGGCAGCCAACGCCACGGTGACCATCTATGAGAACGGACAGCCGGTCGGCACCACGCTGGCGGATGGCACCGGAGCATGGAGCTTTACGCCGTCATCAGCGCTGAGCAATGGCAGTCATACCTGGACCGCGACCGCGACCGACGCGGCGGGGAACGTCAGCCCGGCTTCGCCTGGCTTTACGCTGGTTGTTGATACCAGCGCACCCAATGCGCCGGTTATCAGCCAGGCCGTTGACGATGCGGGCAGCATCACCGGCCCGCTCAGTTCAGGGCAGACGACCGACGACACCGTGCCGCGGCTTGTCGGGACCAGTGAGCCGTTTGCGACTGTGAATATCTACGAAGGCACAACGCTTGTCGGAACGGGCACCGCGGATGCCAGCGGCAACTGGAGTATCTTGCTCACGACCACCTTAGCCACGGGCGCGCACAGCTTCACCGCGCAGGCCACGGATGCAGCGGGTAATACCAGCGTTTCGTCAGCGGCCTTTAGCCTGACTATCGACACGACGCCGCCAGCCCTGCCGGTGCTGAGCAGCATTGTGGATGATGTGGGCAATGCGGCTACGCCGATTGCCAATGGCGGATTGACTAACGACGCGCAGCCTACCCTCACGGGTACGGCGGAAGCGGGCGCCACGGTGAAAATTTTCGATAACGGCGTCCAGATTGGTAGCGCGGTCGCGACCGGCGGGGCATGGAGCTTTACCCCTTCTCCGGCGCTGAGCAACGGGTCACACAGCCTGACCTTTACCGCCACCGATGCCGCGGGCAATACCAGCGCCCCGACCACCGCCTATGTGATCAACGTGGATGCCGCCGCGCCAGCTGCGCCGGTCATCAGTGCGGTTGTCGATGATGTCGGCAGCATCACCGGACCGGTAACCGGCAATAACCCGACCAATGACGCGCGCCCATCGCTGAACGGGACCGCCGAAGCCAACGCGACGGTGCGCATCTATGACGGCACGACGCTTGTCGGCACGGTCACCGCCGATGCGAACGGCAACTGGACGCTACCGCAAACCACCACCACACTGACGGAAGGCACGCATAACTTCACCGCCACCGCCACCGATGCCGCGGGCAACACCAGTACGCCATCGGCCACCACCACCATTACCGTGGATCTGACTGCACCGAACGTGCCGGCAAGCCTTGCCGTGATCACCAACGGTACGCACGTCACCGGGACCGCCGAAGCGGGTAGCACCGTTACCATCACCACCAGTACCGGAACAGTGCTCGGTACCGCGACGGCTGACGGCAGCGGAAACTTTAACGCGACAATCACGCCGGCCCAAACCAACGGTGAATCACTGCTGGTCTATGCCACCGATAAGGCGGGTAACGCCGGTGTCAGCACGTCGGTGATTGCCCCTGCGACGCCGGTGCCGAACGCACCGCTTATCACCACCATCAACGATAACGTCGGCACCGTCACCGGTAACCTGACCAACGGTAAAACCACTGACGACACCACGCCAACCCTGAGTGGTACGGCCCTGCCAGGCACCACCGTCACGCTGTATAACAACGGCGTGTCGATGGGAACGGCAGTGGCAGATAGTTCAGGCAACTGGACCTTCACCACCCCGGCGTTAAGCGAAGGCTCTCACGCCTTTACCGCCACGGCGACGAACAGTTCGGGCACCAGCCCGGTCTCTTCCGCCGCCAGCGTGATTGTCGATCTGACGGCGCCAACGGCCCCAACCGGAACCTTTAACGCTGACGGTAGCGTATTGACCGGTAACGCGGAGGCAGGCAGCACCGTCTCTATCCGTCTTGGCGATGGCAGCACGGTGACCACAATCGCGGGCAGCAACGGCACCTACAGCTATACCTTCCTCAATAAACAGACGGAAGGTCAGACGCTGCAGATCACCGCCACCGATGCCGCAGGTAATACGTCGCAGCCAGGCTCAGCCCTCGCACCGGTCGTCCCGCTCTCCGCCAGCAATAACGTCGAAGAGCTGGATATCAGCACCACGGCCACCGTCACCAACAGCCAGTACAGTGATTATGGCTTCCTGCTGGTGGGTGCCGTAGGCAACGTTCTCACGTTGCTGGGTAATGATACTGCCCAGGTGGACTTCACGGTGGGCAGCGGCGGCAATGCGGATATTGTAGTGAACGCCAATGCCACGGGTGCGGTGCTCTCCCTGCTCAATACCCTTGAGCTGGTGGTACAGCGCTGGGACAGCGTCAACGGTACCTGGACTACCGTCGTGGATACCGGACAACCCCAGTTTGCCGATCTGCTGACCCTCGGGGCCACCGGCGTATCGCTGAACCTGACCGGGCTGGCGAACGGCGACTACCGGGTGCTGAGCTATAACACTAACCTGCTGGCGACCGGCTCCTACACCAGCCTCGATGTGGCGGTGAAAGAAACCAGCGCCGGTACCGTGACGGGCGACACCAGCCTGAACGGTAACGTAATTCTCGACGCCGACCCGACCGCGGGCAGCGACAACGCCCCGGCAGGGACCACGATCTCTGCTGTCACCAACGCACTGGGTGTCACCACCAGCGTGAACGCCGACGGCACGGTTGTTCAGGGCCAGTACGGTACGCTGACCATTAACCGCGATGGCAGCTACACCTACAACCTGACCGACACCAGCGCCTCGGTCGTAGGCCGGACGGAGAGTTTCACCTACACCATCACCCATAACGGCGTCAGCGCGTCGGCGAACCTGGTACTGTCGCTGGGTGCCGGTACTACCGCTAACGGTATTGTGGCGGTGGATGACACGGCCTCGCTGACCTTTGACACCTCGGTCCATGAAATCAATAACGGCACCTCGTCGCAGGGCGGCTTTACCGTGGTGGGGATCAATCTCGGCAACACGCTGGGGCTGAACCTGCTGGACGATCTGAGCAATCCGATCATCTATAACGTGGAGGAAGGTACCACCCGCACCATGACCATTCAGGCTTCCGTGGGCGGTGTGGCGCTGGCGTCGGTATTCGACCTGTATGTCTACAAGTTCAATAACGCGACCCAGACCTTCGAGCAGATGCGCGTCGAACCGGGCTGGCTGCGTGCGCCGTTGCTGGGCGGTACCTCGTCTCAGCTGACGCTGAACCTGCCTGCCGGGGAGTACCTCTTCCTGCTGAATACGGCTGCAGGGATCACCGCCCTGACCGCCTACACGCTGAACGTGCTGGAAGATCATGTCTACAGCGTGTCGAGCGTGGGCGAGACCACCACCGGAGATGTGCTGGATAACGATGTCGCAACCGGCGCGGTGGTATCAGAAGTGAACGGCGTGGCGGTGAACAGCAGCGGCCTGACCGACATCCAGGGGGAATACGGCACGCTGAGCATCAATGCGTCCGGACAGTACACCTACACCCTGAAAGCCGGTGTGGGTGCTGACGCGATCAGTACGCCGGATACGTTTGTCTATACCATCACCGGACCAAACGGGGCGAAGGATACGGCATCGCTCAACATCACCCCAACCGCGCGGGCGATGGATGCGGTCAACGATGTCAGTAACGCGATGGACGTCACCTCGGTACATCACACGACGACCTACTCGGATACCACCGTCGGGACGGCCAGCTGGACAACCGCGCTGCTGTCATCAACCCAGGGCAGCGGGAGCGGAACCTTCGTGGTGGATCCGAACACCGCGCTGCATAACGTGTCGCTGCACTTTAACGTGGCATCGCTGCTGGCGTTGGGCGGCCTGACGGTGAACTGGTCAATCAGTGACGGTTCGAATGTTGTTCGCAGCGGCTCCTTCAGCGGCGGTTCGCTGTTGGGTGGCAATATCGACATCGCGCTCTCCGGGCTGGACCTGAATGCCGGAACCTATACGCTGAGCTATACCGGTAGCGTACCGGGGCTCAGCGTGGGGAACATTACCATTACCCCAAGCGTGAACGGCACCACCTACTCGCTGACCCAGTTCGACTCTACCAGCGGCCACACCGTTGACGGCAACATCTTCGATGGCACCGACTCTGCCGGGGCGATGGATCAGTTGCATTCGGTGGATACCCGCCTCAGCGTGACCGGCTACAACGGCGTGACCACCACGCTGGATCCGTACACCGGCAGCGCAACGGTCAACGTCGTCGGCCATTACGGCACGCTGGCAATTGCTGCGGACGGCCACTACACCTACACCCTCAACACCGGGGTGTCGCTCTCAACCATCACCTCGAAGGAGACCTTCAACTACACCCTGACAGATGCCGACGGGAAAACAGACAGTGCCACGCTGACCATCAATATGGCGCCGCAGTTCATCAGTTCGGAACATAACGACGTCATTACCGGCACCGCCTACGGCGACACCCTGATTTACCAGGTGCTGAACGCCACCGCAGGCAACGCCACCGCGGGCAACGTCAGCAGCACTGCCGGCGATCACTGGACCAACTTCTCGCTCACGCAGGGGGACAAAATCGATATCGGCGATCTGCTGGTGGGCTGGAACGGGAGCAGCTCAACGCTCGGTAATTATCTGCATGTTACTAATAGTAATGGCAATACCGTGATCTCCATCGACCGTGATGGTTCAGGGAGCACCTACACTAATACGACGCTCGTGACGCTGGATAACGTCCAGACCACCTACGACGAGTTAGTGAACCAGCAACACATCGTTACCTGATAGCACCTGCACAAATGACCCGGGCGCACAGCGCCCGGGCATAAACAATAAAGCAGTACATTTTTATTAGGGATAAGACATGGGAATGAAGATGCCTTACTGGTGGCTCTCGTGCTGCCTGATATCTGTGCCCGCCCTCTCCGCGACGCCGGCGGCGATGATCAATACCGGACAACTCCGTGAAACGCAGGAACTCCCCTCTCTGAATGGCCGCGTGGCACCTGTCGTCGGCAAGGCTGCCCCCGGCACGCTGCAGCTTGGCGAAGCCGTCAACCGCGCCGTCACCTGGCACCCGGCCATCAGTGAAGCCGTGGGGAAACTCTACCAACAAAGCGAAGAGGTGGACGTCGCCAAATCGAAATACTATCCGCAAATTAATGCCGGCATGGATAACGGTTATACCCATGACGGCGACGATAATGGCTTTACCCCGTCGCTGGTACTCTCCCTCTCACAAATGCTGTACGACTTTGGCAAGGTGGCAAGCCAGGTGCGTGCAGAAAGTGCCGGCGTCGCCCAGCAGCAGGCCAACGTGCTGGTCAGCATCGACACCATCGCTCACGATACCGCCATCGCGATGGTGCAGGTACAAACCTGGCAGCAAATGGTCGACACCGCCAAAGAGCAGCTTGAGGCGCTCTCCTCGATTGGTACCCTCACCCGCCAGCGTAATGACGAAGGGGCCACCTCACTCTCTGACGTGGTGCAGACCGATGCACGTATCGAAGGCGCGCGCGCCCAGCTGATGCAGTACCAGGCCAGCCTCGACAGCGCCCGTGCCACGTTGATGAGCTTTCTTGGCTGGAACACCCTCAACACGATCAGCAACGATTTTCCACAAAAGCTGGCCCGCAGCTGCGACATTGCCGAGCCGGACGATCGCCTGGTCCCGGCAGTATTAGCCGCCTGGGCGCAGGCTAACGTCGCCCAGGCCAATCTCGACTACGCCGACGCCCAGATGACACCGACCGTCTCGCTGGAGCCGGAGGTGCGCCACTACCTGAACGAACGCTATGCGGGTAACGAAACGCGGGATCGCACCCAATACTCTGCATGGGTGAAAGTGCAGATGCCGCTCTATCAGGGCGGCGGACTCACCGCCCGGCGTAACGCCGCAGGCCACGCGGTAGAAGCCGCACAGTCCACCATTCAGCGTACCCGCCTCGAGGTACGCCAGAAACTGCTGGAGTCGCGCAGCCAGGTATTAAGCCTGCTGAGCACGCTGCAGATTCAGGGCCGTCAGGAGGCGCTCAGCGCCCGCACCCGTGAACTCTATCAGCAGCAATATCTCGATCTGGGTTCGCGCCCGCTGCTCGATGTGCTTAACGCCGAGCAGGAGGTCTATCAGGCGCGTTTTACCCAGCAGCAGACCCTCGGACAGTTGCACCAGCTGCAGCTCAACTGCCTCTATAACACCGGGCAATTGCGTCACGCGTTCGATCTTGATAACCGCACCATCCAGACCGTGGAGATCCAGCCATGAAGCAACGCGATATCCCGCAAGGTGAGACCATGACGGATGAGGCCCTGGCGCAGTGGGCGCAGGCCTTTGGTTTTGTCGCCACGCGCTACCGCGTCGCCTGCTCCCCCGGTGCGCTGCTCGCGGGCGCGCCGTGGCTAAAAGGCAAACCGATGGTGCCCGCACTGACTCAGCTGGCCCGTGAAGCAGGGCTGTCGTTTCAGCTGCTGACGGCGGATCAGCAGGCGATCAACAGCTGGCGTCTGCCGGTCGTGGCGGCAATGAACGACGGCAGGATCGGCGTGATCGAACATTTCGATGGCGACGATACGCTGGAGGTCAGCTTTTTCGACGATCAGACCTACACCAACCGGCTTTCGATGACCGCCATGCTGCCCGCCATCCGCCACGTCATTGCCCTGCGCCCACTGGCCGCGCTGAAAGACAGCCGCGTGGATGCCTATATTTCGAAATACCGTCCGGACTGGCTTTACCGGCTGGTGATGCGCGACTTGCGCCCCTACAGCTGGGTAATGCTCGCCGCGCTGTTCATTAACGTCCTGTCCCTGTCGGGGATTGTCTTTTCCATGCAGGTGTATGACCGGGTGATCCCCGCGCAGTCCTACCCGACGCTGTATGTCCTGACCATCGGCGTGCTGATCGCCACCCTGTTTGGCTTTGTGCTGCGCGTGGCACGCGGGCACATTATGGATCTGCTGGGCAAACGCTCCGATCTGCGCGTATCGGATCGGGTCTTCGGTCACGCCCTGCGGCTGCGCAACAGCGCCATTCCTCGCTCGACCGGCAGCTTTATCTCCCAGCTACGCGAGCTGGAGCAGATCCGCGAGATGGTCACCTCCTCCACCATCTCCACAATTGTCGATCTGCCCTTCTTTTTCCTGTTCGTGGTGGTGCTGGCGATCATCGCTCCCCAACTGGCGTGGATCGCACCGGTCGCCGCGGTGATCATGGTCCTGCCCGGTCTGCTGCTGCAGAAAAAGCTGGCAGAGCTCGCGAAGCAGTCGGCGCACGAATCCACCCTGCGCAACGCCGTGCTGGTGGAGAGCGTGCAGGGGCTGGAGGACATAAAGCTGATGCAGGCGGAAAACCGCTTTTTGCAGCAGTGGAACAGCTACATCCAGATCACCGCTGAATCTGGCCTGCGCACCCGTGAACTGACCCAGAACCTGATCAGCTGGGGAATGACGATTCAGAGCCTGGTCTATGCAGGGGTGATCGTGGTCGGTGCGCCGATGGTGATCGACGGCACGCTGACGACCGGTTCGGTGGTCGCCGCCTCGATGCTGGCCTCGCGCATGATCGCTCCGATGGCTACCCTGTGCGGCGTGCTGGCGCGCTGGCAGCAGGTCAAAGCGGCGAAAGAGGGACTGGACAGCATTATGCAGCTCCCCACAGAAAACCAGCGTGAGGAGACGCCGATCCGCCAGGACGTACTGCGCGGTCACTATCTTTTCGAGCAGGCGCAGTTCCGCTATCACCCGGAAGATCCGCGCATGGCCCTGCGCATTAACCGTCTGGAGATTAAGCCAGGCGAAAAAGTGGCGATCCTCGGGCGTAACGGCGCCGGAAAATCGACCCTGCTGCAGGCGATGGCGGGTGGAATGGATCTCGCCGGCGGTGAATTGCGGCTCGATAACTTCAGCCTCCCGCACCTCGATGTCGCCGATGTCCGGCGCAACGTCGGCTTTATGACCCAGAACGCCCGGCTCTTTTACGGCACCCTGCGCGAAAACATCACCCTCGGCATGCCGCGCGCCACCGATGAGGAGATTTTCGAGGTGCTGGAGTTAACCGGCGCTGCGGGCTTTGTGCAGAAACTGCCGAAGGGTCTGGACTACCCGATTATGGAGAACGGCGTGGGGTTATCCGGCGGCCAGCGGCAATCCATTCTGCTGGCGCGCATGCTGCTTCGCGACCCCAATATTGTGCTGATGGATGAACCGACTGCGTCGCTCGATGAGCACACCGAGCGGGAATTTATCCAGCGTCTGAGCGCCTGGCTTGGCAACCGCACCCTGATTGTCGCCACGCATCGCGTGCCGGTGCTGGAACTGGTGGAGCGGGTCGTGGTGCTCAAAGAGGGAATGCTGGTGATGGACGCGCCGAAAGCGCAGGCGCTGAACAACAGCCGCATGCAGCAGCAGCAGCAGCAGCAGCAGGCAGCAACAGGACGGGAGTGGAAAAATGAAAATCAGTCAGCGTGACGTCGCCGCAATGGACGACCTGGACAATGCGCTCGACTCCGAAAGCGGCTACACCGGTGCGCGGCGGATTGTTATCTTCTCTTTACTGATGTTCGTGGTACTTGGCGTCTGGGCGTGGTTTGGCGTGCTGGATGAAGTCTCAACCGGCACGGGCAAAGTGATCCCCAGTTCGCGCGAGCAGGTTTTACAGTCGCTCGACGGGGGGATCCTCACCGAGCTGAACGTCCATGAGGGTGACCAGGTGCAGGCCGGACAAGTGCTGGCGCGACTCGATCCCACGCGTTCAGAATCTAACGTTGGTGAAAGCGCGGCGCGCTACCGTGCCTCGCTGGCCTCCAGCGTGCGACTGTACGCCGAGGTAAACGATCTGCCGCTGAAATTTCCCCCTTCGCTGGCGAAGTGGACCGATCTGACCGCTGCCGAAACCCGGCTCTATAATTCACGCCGTGCGCAGCTGGAAGATACCCAGCGGGAGCTGCGTGCGGCATTGGATCTTGCGAATAAGGAGCTGGCGATCACTCAGCGTCTGGTGAAAACCGGCGCCGCCAGCCACGTGGAGGTACTGCGCCTGCAGCGGCAGAAAAGCGATCTGGAGCTGAAACTCACCGACGTGCGATCCCAGTACTATGTTCAGGCCCGCGAGGCGTTATCCAAGGCCAACGCTGAAGTGGATATGGTCTCGGCGATCCTCAAAGGCCGCGAGGATTCAGTGACCCGCTTAACGGTGAAATCTCCGGTGCGCGGGATCGTGAAAAACATCAAAGTCACCACCATCGGTGGCGTCATCCCGCCTAACGGCGAGCTGATGGAGATTGTACCGGTGGACGATCACCTGCTGATCGAAACCCGTCTCTCCCCGCGCGATATCGCCTTTATCCACCCGAATCAGGAAGCGCTGGTAAAAATCACCGCCTACGATTACGCCATTTATGGCGGGCTGCACGGCGTGGTTGAAACCATTTCGCCGGACACTATTCAGGACGAAGCCAAGCCGGAGGTGTTCTATTACCGGGTATTTATCCGCACCAGCCAGGATTACCTGGTGAATAAAGCAGGCAGGCACTTCTCAATCGTGCCGGGGATGATTGCGACGGTGGACATTAAAACCGGTGAGAAAACGGTGCTGGATTACATGATCAAGCCGTTCAACCGGGCGAAAGAGGCGCTGCGAGAGCGCTAATCACTGGCGGTTTGTTTCTCCGGCCCTCTCCTCGTGGAAGAGGGCCGGAGTCATGGCATCCATAACCCGCAACAATACCGCTTAAGCCAGCGGCGAAAGTCTGACCTCGTTTACCTTTTCCCTTTCCGCCTTCTGTTAAAATAGCCCAAACTCATTTTTCAGGAAGAAACCATGCGTCAACGAACTATTGTCTGCCCCATCATTCAGAACGACGGGGCGTATCTGCTGTGCAAAATGGCCGATGACCGCGGCGTATTTCCCGGCCAGTGGGCGTTATCGGGCGGCGGGATGGAGCCGGGAGAAACCATGGAGCAGGCGCTGCGCCGTGAAATTCGCGAAGAGCTGGGCGACGCGCTGGAGATCACGGAGGTCAAACCCTGGGCGTTTCGCGACGACATTCGGGTGAAAACCTATGCCGATGGCACCACGGAAGAGATTTATATGATTTACCTGATTTTCGACTGCATCAGCGCAAATCGGCTGGTGACGTTTAACGACGAGTTTCAGGAGGTTGCCTGGGTCCGCCCGGAAGCAATTAAAGCACTGGATCTGAACGAAGCCACGCGCATTACCTTCGCACAGAAGGGGCTTCTTTAAGCGCCCACTGCCCGGGGGTTTTGCCGGTAAAGGCCCTGAAAACCTCAATAAACGCGCTGATACTGTTGTAGCCGCACGACAGCGCGATCCAGCCTACCGGTTTACCTGCTGCCAGCCACTCCATTGCCCGCATTACGCGGGCAAGTTGCCGCCAGTTAACAACGTTCATTCCCGTTTCCGCGCTAAACCGACGGTGGAATGTCCGCACGCTCATTCCCGCAAGGGAGGCATAGTGCTCAACCGTCTGGTTGTCGTCCACACGTTGCATCAGATGGCTGGCTACCTTCTTTAATCGGGGATCGGCTGGCATGGGCAGCAGATAGCGCACCTGACGGCCCCGCGCCAGTTCATCCAGCAGCAGGGTGAGCTTTCGCGGATCGTACCCGCTTCCTTCAGCGTTTAAGCGTGAAAACAGCGCGCTGGTGAGCTCGTCGGGTTCGAAAAGCGTCGTTTCACCGGGCAGCGCGTCACACCCTGCGGGATCCAGATAGATCGCACGACCGTCAATCGCACTTCCGGAAAAGGCAGCATGCTCCTGACCAGGCGGGATCCAGCCGATATGTTGCGCCGGTACAACCGAACGCCCAGACGCTGTTTCGACAACCAGCAGACCCGTCGTAATCCGCCAGAGCTGACCGGCCTGATGGCTGTGCCACGGCGTATGGTATCCACCTGGATGCAAAAGTGTCTCGAAGCTGATCACGTTATTTGGCCGAAAATCGGTATTCATTGGCTTATTACAGAAACTACGTCTCTGTCTGTCAAGGATAATGGCGACTCAACGCAACGAGGAGTCACCATGAACATCATCACCCGCCTGATTACCCAGTCTGACAATGCTATTTTGCGTGAGGAAATGTCCCGTTTACTGACCGGCCTGTTTAAAGGCGAGATTGATCCGAAAGACGTTTTTTCGCCAGCGTATCAGCAGATCACGGACGGTCACTCTCTTGATTATTCTGGCTTTATTCAGCACCTGGAGCACGTGCGTTCGCAGATCCGCGATATCGCCTTCCGCGTGGAACAGATAGGGTGTCATGACACACTGCTGGCTGACCGGCATATCGTGACCGTCACGTATCCCGAAGGCCATCAGGCTGAAATAGAGGTTTATATGTTTGCCACGCTATGCGCAGGAAAAATCTGCCGGATCCACGAAGTCACGCGAGTAGCCAACGGTGAAGCTTCTGCTCGCACGCTGGCCCATGCAACGCGCTAACGTTACTCAGCCGGTTGCGGTGCGCCGCTGAGATACACACTCACATAGCGCGTAAACTTCCCGATAAACACTCCGGCAAATACCCCGCCGGAGACTATCGCCAGCGCGCTCATGGCGGGCTGTTGCAACGTCTGGGGAGAGAGGGCGTTCATCACCCCCAGCACGTATTTCACCCCAAATGCCAGCATCATAAACGGCAGAGCCGTGTTGTCAGGCTGGCGATAAAGGGTACGCGGCGCGTCGGTGCGGGTGATGACCGTCTGCTTAATCAGCACATACCCCAGCGCCGCGCCCGCCACAATCCCCGCAACCCAAAGGGCCACCGTCGCGAGAGTAAGATCGCGATAGACCACCAGATCGTAGATATCCCAGATAAGAAAGATGGCAGGAATGATGGCCAGCCTTTCCAGCGTAACGGTGGCAGGCTTACGGGCATTGAGGCCGCGTGAGATAAGAAAGATAAACAGAACCCACACCCAGACGGGGGTGTGCGTGAGGATACCGATCAGAAATTCAAACATGGGATTCACCATGAACGCTTGCGGCGCTGGCCGCACTGCACAAGTAATGCGCATAACAGCACAGGTGCCATTATGCGCAGGTCTGTTACAGCGATTTTTTCAGGCGACGAACCGCCTCTTTCAGCTCTTCATCGGTTGGCGTGACAAACGACATGCGCAGCGTCGTATGGTCTGGCTCATTGCAAAAGAAGAACTCACCCGGCACAAAAACCACGCCGTTGCTTAACGTTTTTTCCAGCCAGCGCGTGGTGTTGATGCCATTGTTCATTTTGGCCCACAGGAACATTCCGCCCTTCGGCTTATGGAACGACATGACATCACCCAGTTCCGCCTCCAGTTCATTTGCAAAGGTCTGGTATTTCTGGCGGTATGCTTCACGGATCATTTTAATCTGATCGGCCAGACGACCGGTTTTCAGGTACTCATAGGTCATCAGCTGTGACAGCGTGCTGGTGTGCAGATCGGTGGTTTGCTTGAGATTAACCACCGCGCGTTTCAGCCACTCCGGTACCAGCACCCAGCCCACACGAGTGCCCGGGGCGAGGATTTTGGAGAAGGTCGAGGTATAGACGACATTCTCTTCATTGCCGATATCTTTGGCATGGGCAATTAACGGGCGGAACACTTCATCGGTATAATTAATTTCACTGTACGGATCGTCTTCGATAATAACGAAGTCATAGCGCTTCGATAATTCCACCAGCTGTTTACGACGCACCTCAGAAAGCGTTACCCCACCCGGGTTACCAAATGTCGGAACAATATAAACCGCCTTGATGGTTTTATTCGCCACCAGTGCTTCAAGTTCATCCACTTTCATTCCGTCGCCATCGGTGCCCACGGATTCAAATTTGGCCTGTGCCAGACCAAATACCTGCAGTGCCGCGAGATACGTTGGACGTTCGACGACGACGGTATCGCCCGGGTTAATTAACGCCCGCGCCAGCACGTCGAGAGATTGTTGCGAACCGGACGTAATGACCACGTCATCGGCCTTGCAGGAGATCCCACGGCCTTCACAGATGAGCTTAATTTCTTCACGCAGCCCCGGGATGCCTTCGGTCAGACCGTACTGAAAAGCTTCACCAAAATGCTGTGATAATACGGCATCAGCGGCAATTTTCAGGCCTTCATGATCGAACAGTGCAGGGTTAGGAATACCGCCACCCAGCGAAATCACCCCGGCCATTTTGCTATGTTTTAATAATTCACGGATGGCAGATGATTGCAGGCCCTGTGCGCTGCTGGCGAGTTTATTCACAGACATTCTTTGCTTACCTTCTTTTTTATAATGTGCCTAATCTTAGTAGCATAAGTCTGCGGCTTTGATAATTACTTTTCTTCAACGGCATGGCCGAAATATTCCGCGCCCTGCTGAATATGCGCGACAAATTGCGTGAGCTTGGGTAGCGGACGTAAATCCTGGCGCCACAGCAAATGTACCGGTCGTGGCGCAGGCGTATAGTTCTCCAGCACCTGCACCAGCCTGCCGCTCGCCAGCTCTTCCGCCACCAGCACTTCGGGTTGCAGTAATAATCCCGCCCCCGCTCTCGCCGCCATCCGTAGCCCATAGCCATCGTTGCAGCGCAGAATGGCATCGCGCTTCCAGCGCATCTCACCTTCAACCCCCGGCAGCCGCCATTCGTTACGCGTGGTCCACACCGTGTGTGACAGGCAGAGATGATCCGCCAGATCGGCAGGCGTTCGCGGCGTGCCGTAACGCGCCAGATACGCCGGGGCCGCGCAGATCACCATTCGGTACGGGCAGAGGTATTTCGCCACCAGATCGTCGTTATGAATGTCACCGATGCGAATGGCCAGATCGACCCCTTCATCCACCAGATCCACCATCCGGTTGGTCAGATCCAGCTCCACGCGCACGTCCGGGTAGCGCTGCAAAAAGGTCGCCGTGAGGGGGGCTATCACACAACCGCCAAACGAGGTGGGCGCCGTGACCCGCAAGGTCCCGGCTGGGGCGGCACGCAGTCGCTCAACCGCGCTTTCGGCGATAGAGACCTGCTCCAGCACCCGCTTCGCCTCGTCGAAATAGACCCGCCCGGCGTCCGTCAGACTTTGACGCCGCGTGTTTCGCTCCAGCAGCCGGGTGCCGAGCTGAGACTCCAGTAACGCTATGTACTTCCCCACCATCACCGCCGACATCTCCAGCCGGCCTGCCGCGCCGGTAAAACTGCCGCTCTCAACGACAGCAATGAAGGTCTCCATGCTGCGAAGCTTATCCATATTCCAAACCCCTGGTTAGCAATCCTCTAACTTTAGCCCAGTTTATCTGAGTTTTGATTTATTAAAGAATGAAGGCTCACAACCTAAGGAGTCAGCTATGAAAATCGTGATTATTGGTGCCAGCGGTACGGTCGGTCGTGCGGTAACAGAAGAGCTGAGCCGTCGCCACGACGTGATCCGCGTGGGTCGCACGCAGGGCGACTACCAGGTGGATATCACCTCTCAGGCCAGCGTGCAGGCATTGTTTGAAAACATCGGAGCGGTGGATGCGATTGTCTCTGCCAGTGGCGGCCTGCACTTCGGCCCGCTCGCGACCATGAAAGACAGCGATTTCAACCAGGGCTTGCAGGATAAGCTGCTGGGACAGGTTCGTCTGGCGTTGACCGGCCAGCATTATCTCAACGAAGGCGGCTCCATCACCCTGATAAGCGGGATCGTGGCGCATGAGCCTATCGCTCAGGGGGTGAATGCCACCACGGTGAATGCCGCCCTGGAAGGGTTTGTCCGCGCCGCGGCCTGTGAACTCCCGCGCGGGATCCGCATCAACCTGATTAGCCCGACGGTACTTACCGAATCAGCAAAAGCGTACGATGGCTTCTTCCCGGGCTTTGAAAGTGTTCCCGCCGCAACGGTGGCGCAGGCCTATCGTCGCAGCGTGGAAGGGGTGCAGAATGGACGAGTGTATAAAGTGGGTTACTGAGCCTTAGCGGCAGAAATCAGGACTAGCATCGGACGTTCCGCCTCTTCGGCCAGCGCGGGCCAGGCATCAATTTGTGCCTGCGTTGGTCCCCATTCGTTCACTTCCGTTATTGTCAGCCCCGCCTTAATAAGCGCATTGAGCGTGGTACCGAGCGTACGGTGGTATTTGATCACCCCGTCCGCCAGCCAGTTGCTGACGCGCTCGCCCTCATCCTGATAGCGATTAACGCCCCAGAAACGCTCGCCGTTGTCGTCGGTCAGCCAGCCCTGACGTGTGGCGCAGGTGTAAATCGGATGTTCCATTGAAAAGACGAGGCTGCCGCCGGGTTTAAGCGCCCGCCGGATTTGCTCAAACAGGGTCTCCAGCGCCGGCAGGTAGTGCAGCGCCAGTGAACTGTAGATCAAATCAACGCTGTGCTCAGGTAACGCCAGAGATGCCAGATCGCTGCGCTGATACTGTATTTGCACGTCGTCCGTCAGTTCAGCCGCCCGGGCGAGCATCTTTTCGGAGAGATCAACGCCGGTCACTTCTGCCGCCCCCAGCGCGCGTGCAGCGCGACAGAACCAGCCGTAACCGCAGCCAAGATCGATAACTGACTTGCCGGATAACGGTGGCAGCATGCTTTTCAGCGCAGGCCATTCCGGTGCGCCGTCCAGACCCTGCACCGAACGCGGTAGCCGGGCATAGCCTTCAAAAAAGGCCGGGTTGTCGTAGATGTTTTGTGCCATGACGGACTCCTTTATCGCAACAGAGGCGAGGGTAAAACACCCCTCGCCCGTTGACAACATACCCGTCTGAAAATCAGAGCCTGCGCCGGATCTTCTCCACCATGGCGGCAGTCGAAATCCCGTAACGCGCGTGAAGGGTCGGTAGCGCACCCGCATCAAGGAACGCATCCGGCAACGCAACGGTATCAAAGTCGACGTTAACGCGATGGCGCATCAACAGCGACGCCACGGCTTCACAAAGCCCGCCAACGCTACTGTGGTTTTCAGCCACAATAACCAGACGTCCGGGTTTCGCGGCTTGCGCCAGAATGGTCGCTTCATCCAGGGGCTTAATCGTGGGTGAGTGAAGTACCGCCACGCTGACATTATCCTTGCGCAACTGCTTTGCCGCCTCCAGTGCGCGCATGGTCATCAGCCCTGAGGCGATAATCAGCACATCACTGCCCTCTTCCAGCAGCGCGGCTTTGCCTATTTCAAACCGATAATTGTACTGATCCAGCACCACCGGGACCTTACCGCGTAACAAACGCATATAAACCGGTCCTTCGTGGCTGGCAATGGCAGGCACCGCCTGTTCGGTGTCAATCGCATCGCAAGGATCGATAATGGTCATGCCCGGAATGCCGCGCATGATCGCAATATCTTCCGTTGCCTGATGGCTTGGCCCGTAGCCGGTGGTCAACCCCGGCAGCGCGGCGCAAATCTTGACGTTGAGGTGTTCCTCAGCAATGACCTGATGAATAAAATCGTAGGCACGGCGGGTGGCGAACACGGCATAGGTGGTGGCAAAGGGAATAAAGCCCTCTTTGGCCATCCCACCTGCCGCCCCCATTAACAGCTGTTCCGCCATTCCCATCTGAAAGAAACGTTCAGGGTATGCCTGAGCAAAGATATGCAGGTCGGTATATTTCGATAAATCTGCCGTCATGCCGACAATGTTCTGGCGTTGAGCCGCCAGTTTCACCAGCGCGTGGCCAAACGGCGCGGCCCGGGTTTCCTGCCCTTCCTCTGCAATCGAGGCAATCATGGCGGAGGTGGTTAAACGCGGTTTATTTTCGACGGGCTGGCTCATTACAGGGCTCCTTCTGGTTTATTTGCATCGAGCACGGCGAGCGCCTGTTGCCACTCATCGGCATCCACACGAATAAAATGGTTCTTGTCACGCTGCTCGAGGAAAGGCACGCCCTTGCCCATCAGCGTGTCGCACAAGATGACACGCGGCTGTTGTTCGGGATAGCGTCTGGCATTATCAAACGCCGACACCAGCGCGGGGATATCGTTACCGTTAACGCGTTGTACATACCAGCCAAAGGAGGTCCACTTATCTTCCAGCGGCTCAAAACCGAGGATGTTATGTGAATTACCGTCCGCCTGTTGCCGGTTAATGTCCACCAGCACAATCAGATTCGAGAGCCCATGATGCGCGGCTGACATGGCGGCTTCCCAGGTTGAACCTTCGTCCAGCTCACCGTCAGACATGGAGTTAATTACCCACGCCGTGCTCTGTTTGTGCTTCAGCCCCAGCGCCATTCCCACACCAATGCTGAGTCCCTGCCCCAGAGAACCGCCGGAGATCTCCATGCCGGGTGTATACGTTGCCATGCCGGACATCGGCAGGCGGCTGTCATCCGAGCCGTAGGTTTCAAGTTCCTCTTCAGGAACGATCCCCGCCTCGATCAGCGCCGCATAATACGCAATGGCGTAATGTCCGTGGGAGAGCAGGAAGCGGTCGCGGCCTTCCCACTCCGGCTCCTGAGCCCTGAAGGTCATACCGTGCGCAAACGCAGTTGCCAGCACGTCGGCATAGCCCAGCGCCTGACCGATATAGCCCTGACCTTGTACTTCGCCCATTCGCAGCGCGTAGCGGCGAATGCGCCACGCGGCCGCGGCAACCTGTTGAACTGTCGTATTCGTCATTCTCGTCTCCCCTTAATGGATCAGCATGCCGCCGTTCACGTCGAGCGTGATACCGGTGGAATAAGAAGAGAGATCGCTCCCCAGGAACAGCGCGGCACGGGCAACATCCTGTGCATCACCAAGACGGTTGAGCGGAATACCCGCCAGAATGGCGGTTTTCATCTCATCGCTCAGCTTGCCAGCGGTGATGTCCGTCTGGATAAGCCCCGGGGTGATGCAGTTCACGCGCACGTTATCCGGCCCAAGCTCACGGGCCATGGCTTTGGCCAGCCCCAGCACGCCGGCTTTTGCAGCGCTGTAGTGCGGGCCGCCAAAAATACCGCCGCCGCGCTGTGCCGAAACTGAAGAGATACAGACAATGCTGCCGGACTTCTGTGCGCGCAGAGTGGGAATCACCGCCTGGGACATCAGCAGCGTACCGCGCAGGCTGACATCCAGTACGGCATCGTAATTGTCGCGCTTAATATCCATCAGTTTGAGCGGCTGGGTTATCCCGGCGTTATTCACCAGAATGTCGATGCGCCCATATTTACCCAGAACCTGCTCAATGGCTGCGTTCACCTGCAACTCGTTGCTGACGTTTGCCGCAAGCCCCAGATGCCCTTCACCCAGACATGCAGCCGCACGCTGGCTGGCCTCGGCATCTAAATCAATAATGACCACTTTCGCGCCCTGCTCGGCATATAATTTTGCCGTGGCGAAACCCAAACCGCGCACAGAAGCCGCGCCGGTAATCACGGCGACTTTATCTTTCAGAAGCATATATTTACTCCAGTATTGTAAGAGAGGTTTTATTTATTATTTCGGTTCTTCCAGCAAGATAATCATGACTAAGCCAATTGCTGCGCAAATACCGAAATAAATAAAGACAGAATTAAAGCTTCCAGTTTTATCCAGCAGATAACCTGCCAGCATCGGCGAAACAAATCCGCCGAGATTGCCGCCGCTATTAATAATTGATGCGGCGATGGGATACGTTTTGCTGTCCGCGACGGCCATTCCATAAGCGGTGAAGGCGGGCCAGCCTATATTCAGACAGAGACCAACAAAAAAGAGGCCGACACAAACCGCAACGGTGCTTTGCGGGATATTCAGCATGATGACCATCATCAGTACGGTGCTGATGGCTGTAAACATCATGGTCGGTTTACGCCTGCGCCCGAGCCATTTATCGGAGACATAGCCGCCAAAAATCGCGCCGATAAAACCGCCGATACACGGCATACTCGCGACGAGGCCCATACTCATGAACGTAAAGCCTTTTTCTTTCACCAGATAAAGCGGTATCCAGGTCAACAGGCCATACAGCACGCTGACCATCATGAAGTAGGCCACACAGTCACCGAGAATATTTTTCGATGTGAACAGACCTTTTACCGTGCTGATGGGCGACAGATCCCGTACGCGAATCAGACGGTCAAGGCGGGAGAAGCCGGGGGAAATCACGATATTTTCCCGTCTGGCATCCGGTGTCGCCTGACCTGCGGTAATGGTCTCCAGTTCGCCCTTTGACACGAAAGGGCTCTCGGAAGGCCGGGTACGTACCAGTAAATACCACAGGACAGCAATGACCAGCCCCGGAATGGCAAAAGAGAAAAAGACCCAGCGCCAGCCCCATGTCATGGCAATCCACACTGCCAGCGGCGGCACCAGGATGGGGGCAAACATGGTGGCAGCAATATAGACGCCGGTCGCCGTGGCCTTCTCTTTTGGTGGAAACCAGTTATTGATCGTTGATGCCAACCCCACCGGGCATGGCCCCTCGGTTAACCCCAGCCCCAGGCGGATAAACTTCAGGCCCAGCACTGAGGTCGCAGTCCCCATCAACCAGGTAAACGCCGAGAAGCCAAATATCGACAGCGCCACCATCCCGCGAATACCCTTTTTGGCGATAAAAAAGCCCGCCGGTATTTGGCTCAGGGCGTATCCCAAAAAGAACATACTGGCGATCGCACCGGCTTCGAAATTATTGATATGAAACTCGTCGATGATAAAAGGAAGTACAGCACCAATATTTGTTCGGTCGGCATAGTTAATGGCATACACAATAAATATTAATGCCAGCACAACGAAACGGTAATTGGTTTTCTTTGTCGCTATGTAGGGGGCAACTTGTTCTATACGAGACATGTTTTACCTCATTATTCGAACAACGTGAGTCGTTTTATTTATGCGTTCAACGTCAATATATCGGCTATCGAACGAAACACCATTCAATAAAACTCATTTATTGCTGAGATAAATTTGATACGCGATGCAGGTCATAAAAATAAAATGTAACTCTCATCAATATTCATCGATAAAACACTGTGAACAGGATCATGTTTAATCCATTCAGCCGGGTAAAAATTGCTGACGCGATGCCGCAATGTTATGTTTTTTAAAATTGTCTCGTTTAAAAGGAGTGAGCCATGCCCGCGCAGGATCGCCAGACCCTCCCCATACCCTCGCTGCGAAATATTCAGTCCTTTATCGCCGTGGCCAACTCTCTCAGTATCCATCTGGCGGCCGAACAGCTTAACGTCACCGCGTCAGCCGTCAGTCATCAGATCGCCTCGCTGGAATCCTGGATGGGGAAGAAGTTATTTATCCGCAGCGGCAAAGGCGTGACCCTGACCCCGACGGGGGAAAAATATCTGCGCGACGTCTCCGCAGCGATGAGCGCCATCGGCCGTGCAACCGAACAGGTGATGAAAGAGGCCGATAATCCGGTATTGCGCGTTCACTCTTCACCAACGTTTGGCCTGACGTGGTTATTGCGCCGGCTCGGCAAATTTCGCAGTGAATACCCGGATATTACGGTCAATCTTTCCTGCTCCTATGAGAACCTGCAGTTTGCACGCGATAACATCGATATTGATATTCGCCACGGCATCCCGGACTGGGACGCTTACAGGGTCATGACCATTAAAAACGATGCGCTGGTGGTGCTGGCCTCACCGGCATATCTGCGTGCACATCCCGTCAACACGCCGCAGGACCTGCTTTCACAGGCGCTTATCTCGTCGACCAGCACTCTCGTCAACTGGGAAAAATGGTTTGCCTGGCACAATATCGACCGCCCCTGGCTCAACTTCAGCCTGAGTTTTGATCGTTCTTACATGAGCTTTGAAGCCGCGCGCATGGGGCTGGGATTTATTCTGGAAAGCAAGATGATGGCCACCGATCACCTGAACGATGGCTCCCTGGTGCAGGTGCTACCAGATGAAACGGGGATCGCCATTAATGCGCATCATCTGGTGATGCCGCACATGAACGAACGCACCTGGAAGATCCAGCAGTTTGTTGAATGGATTGATCGCGAGCTGCGTCTGTCGGGGTATCACCTGTAGCAATACCACGACGTGGCGTCAGGAGACGGTGCCCCACACAAGATGGCCCTTATGGAAGGTCGCGGTACGCGGTGAAATCCGCGCCACGGCCTCGGCGGAACAGGAAGCGTCCACCAGCACAAAGCTGGCATCGTCCTGCGCTTTTGGCCACACGCGCTCGCCTTTGTCGTTCAACGGCAGCACATCACCGGTGGCGATACCCAGCGCGCGGGAGAGCGTCTGTTCATTCGGGCGAATATAGAGCTGGGCGTAAAGATTGGCTTTTTCCAGCATATCCCCCAGCCCATACGGCGACCAGTGGTCAATGACGCTGTCGGTGCCGGTCATGACGAACACCCCCTTGTCACGGAGTTGCTTCAGCGGCATATGCAGGGTGCCAATCGGCACCGTAGAGGCAATGGTCACCTGCTGCGCCGCCATGCGGGTGGCGATTTCATCGACCTGCTGCTCGTTGAGCGTGGCCAGCGCGAAGGCATGGCTGATGGTCAGTTTCCCCTTCAGCACGGGCGTTTTCTCCACGGTCTCTACCATGTAGTTCACCGCCGCGACGCCTGCCGGGCTGGTTTCATGCAGGTGGATGTCCACCCCTTTATCATAATCCAGCGCAATCTGGAACATCGTGTCGAGGGATTTTTCCATCGCACCGTCCACGTTAGTCGGATCCAGACCGCCCACGTAGTGTGCGCCAGCCTGCATGGCCTCGCGCATCAGCGTTTCGGAGTGCGATAACAGCAAGCCGTGCTGCGGGAAGGCGACAATTTCACAGTCAAACCCCGGCTTGCGGCGCGCTAAGACGGCCTGGAGATTTTCCAGATTCTTCAGGCCGGATGTCGGCTCAATATTGCAATGGCTGCGGGCGAGGGTGGAGCCTTTCGACTGGATTAGATCGATAAGCTTTTCCGCACGCTCCTGCGTGTAGGGCTGTAACTCTGGCAGCAATTTTTGTTCAAGACGGATCATGTCCTGAATGGTCGTGCCCGCCGGGCGGTTAAGGGAATGCCAGGGACCACCGTAAAAGGTTTTATCCAGGTGGATATGCATGTCGCGCATTGCCGGCAGCATCAGCTTACTGCCTGCATCATAGTGTGGCAGTGTGGCATCGCCATGGCTTTTGTTATCACGCAGGGCGACAATTTTGCCGTCATTAATTTCGAGTGTTTTCAGTTCGGTGCGGGTGCTTATCGCCACGCCGCCGTCAACGTTGAACCCGGCCTCCAGCAGCACGTTATCCAGGTAGTAGTGTCTGGCGGTAATGTTCATCGGTTTGCCTGTCTCACAACGTGGTTTCGCAGTCTCTGCAGCATACGCGACGGAGCCAGTGGTGCCAAACAGGGCGCAGGCGGTAACCATTTTGCCGCTCTGGCTAATAAACTCGCGTCGGCTTTTATTCTCACTCATCTTCTCTTCCTTTTACTTACGCATTCACAATGTGGGTACCGGTCTCACCGCGCAGCGCCGCAGGCAGGCAGTCCGGCGAGGTGATGATCACGCGCTTGCCGCCGTCGTTCAGAAACGCCAGCGAGGCGACGATTTTCGGCAGCATGCTGCCCGCTGGGAAGTGCCCCGCCGCCACGTAGCGTTTCATCTGCGCCACATTCACCGTATCCAGCGCCTGCTGGTCTGGCTTACCAAAGTTGATGCACACTTTCTCCACCCCGGTGGTGATCACCAGCACGTCGGCATGGATCTCGCGGGCCAGCAGCGCGGTCGAGAGATCCTTATCAATCACCGCATCGACGCTCTGGTAATCCCCCTGCGCTGTGCGCACCACCGGAATACCACCACCGCCCGCCCCGATCACCACAAAGCCTTTTTGCGTCAGGGTCTTGATAGCCTCCGCTTCAACGATACGCAGCGGCTGCGGTGAGGCCACCACCCGGCGATAACCGCGCCCGGCGTCTTCAACAAAATGCCAGTCAGGATGGGCACGCTGGAGCGCATCACGCTGCGTCTCACTGAAAAACGCGCCGATAGGTTTGGTGGGATGGGCGAAACCCGGATCGTGTTTATCCACTTCCACCTGCGTGACGACCGTGACCGCTTTTTGCTCGCCGTGGGCGGCCATGCGGTTATTGAGCGCCTGCTGGATCAGGTAGCCGATACCGCCCTGGGTATCCGCCACGCAGTTTGCCAGCGGCGTGAGGGGTAGCCCTTCCCGCTCGTGAGCAATTTCAGCGCGGCGCAGATCCAGCCCCACCTGGGGGCCGTTGCCGTGAGTGAGCACGATGTCATAGTCAGACGCCAGCATCTCCAGCACTGACTCTGCAACCAATTTCACGGCCTGTGACTGGTGTTCAATGGACTGACTGGCGTTATCTTTGATAATGCTGTTGCCGCCAATGGCGACGACCATGAGCTCTTTCATAGTGTTTCCTTTGAAATGGTGCGGGGTGAGGACATCAGCCATTATCAGGACTCCGAAACCGGCGCTGCCGCGCTCACCACGTCGCGGCTATCAAGAAAATGTTTCACCACAAACATGCCCCCCATCATCAGGTAGGCCGTGACAAACATCAGCGAACTGCCTTCGGCAAAGCCAACCACGGGCGCGTGGATCACGCCGAACAGCGCCAGCAACGCCCCAACGGCGGCGGCCACGGCTCCGCGCAGCGGTTTGTTGATGATGGCGAAGATAGCGATGCAGCCCCACAGCATACTGGCGAGCGGTGCGCCGTTACCCAGATGCACCAGTCCCTGGTAGTAGATCCCTTTGCTGTGCAGCACGTCGGTGCCAATTTTCGCCGCACTGGTCCCCGCCGCGCCCATCACGCTGTTCATCATGGTCAACGCCCAGTTGGCGATCCACGGGAACAGGCAGATGAAGATCACGGGGACCTCCACTTTGGGCGTTTCCCTTACTACCTGGTTGGCGGTCACCACCCCGATAAACACCAGAATCGGCACGATGGCGGTCATCGGTATGATGGCGAGCATAAACGCCCCCAGCCCGAACAGCGGCACGATAAACATGGTCACACCGGAGGCCAGCGTGTAGCCAATGCTGGCCCCCATCGCTTTCCAGCCCGCGTGGCCGACGTAAACCGTCACCGGGAACGGGTTACCCATCAGACACCCGAGCATGGAGGCCAGCCCGTTTGCCAGCATCACCTTGCGGGTCGGGTACTCATCCCCCGCCGCGTGGGCGCTTTCGATGTTTTCCAGGTCAAAAATGTAGTTCGCCAGACCCAGCGGGACGGCAGAGGCCAGGTACGGTAATGCGTGTGGCAGTCCCTGCATAAAGCTGTCGACATGCACTTCCGGCGGGTTAAAGCCAAACGACGACATTGAGGCTTTGATGGCCTCCGGGCTTTGCAGACCGGAGATCCACGCCAGCGCGGTACCGGCAATCAGCAAGAGCAGGCCGGTCGGGATTTTGGCGAAGATCGGCTTTTTACCAAACCAGTTAATAAAGATCAGCAGCAGCACGATGAACGACACGGTAGGTGCCTCAAACGCCTGCAGCATCGGGTTCATCGCCAGCAGCAGCAGGCCCAGCCCGGACAGGCACGACAGCAGGACGGTGCGCGGGATCATCTTGCGGATGGTTTCCCCCAGGAACGAACCGCCCGCCAGAATCATCGCCTCCACGAAGCACCACACCAGACCAATCTGGATAGCGA
This sequence comes from Enterobacter sp. BNK-18, assembly GCF_047456135.1. NCBI lineage: Bacteria > Pseudomonadati > Pseudomonadota > Gammaproteobacteria > Enterobacterales > Enterobacteriaceae > Enterobacter > Enterobacter sp. BNK-18. The sequence goes on from NZ_CP179899.1 coordinate 2,745,932, forward strand.
AATCCGCATCACCGGTTTGCTGGTAGACCGGCATCAGCACCAGAAAGGTCACGGTGAAAATTGACGGCGCGCTTGGGCCAGACGGCAACGCGGTGACATCCGTACGCCCGGTCTGGCGCGCCATCTGCAGGCCAAACCACGCGTAGCAGACGCTCGCGACCAGCACCGCCAGCCCGAAGGCTGGCGCAATGCGTCCATAAACAATCTCCTTCGGGATGCCGACGACAAAAATGAGCAGCCCCATCATGGTCAGCAAATTGGTCAGGTTGTTGGTCATCAACCCGAAATACGCCGCCCAGTCACCTCTTTTCCACTCCAGTTTCATGTTTTTCATGGATGCATGCCTTATAAAAAGTAGCGATCGCGGAAGGTCAACAGCGCCTTTTCAAAACAGCTAAACGGCGGGTGAACGATGCCCGCCCCAATCATGCCAATACCTGCGTCTTTGTGGGCAATGGCGGTGTTAATGACCGGCAGAATGCCGCTGCCCGCGACTTTTGTGATGTCGATGGCGGTTGGAATGCCCATAAACGAGAGCAGCGGAATGGTGACGTTCGGGTTTTCACCGAGGGTGATCTCGCGCATCTGACGGGAGAAATCGATGGCTTCATCCACCGTGCCACCCACCAGTGCCACGATCGCCGGGGCTGTGGCCATCGCAAAACCACCGATACCGTAGGTTTCGGTAATGGCGCTGTCGCCAATATCCAGCCCGGAGTCTTCCGGCCTGTAGCCCGCGAACATCGGCCCTATCACCTGCTGCGCCGGGCCGGTGAACCACTGCCCCGGCAGCCCGGAGATGCGCAGGCCGAACTCGTAGCCGTTACGCGCCATGGTGGTGACCACGGTGCTGTACTCAATACCGTGTGCGGCATCCATGGCGGCTTTACACATCGCCATCCACGTCGGGCCGGAGAAGTAATCGCTGCTGGCGACGAACTCAAACACCTCACGCTGCTGTGCCACCGGATACCCGGCCTGAATCAGCCCGGGCGTCAGCGCCTGGATCAGCAGCGTGGTGCCGGCGTTGTTGCGGTTATGGCACTCGTCGCCCATGTGCAGCGCCTGGGCGAGCATCAGGCGCAGGTCGATTTCACCGATGATTTTCATGGCATCGCGCAGCATCGGGCCGAGCACGTCACGCATCCAGTTCAGGCGGTCAATAACGCTCTGGTCGTTGGCGCCCATGCGCAGGATCTTCGCCATCTGCTCGCTAAGGTTAGTGAACGCCCGGTTGCCGTAGGTTTTGTTCTCAACGATGTGCATAAACATCGATGCCGAAGTGACGCCCGCCATTGAGCCTACGCAGTCGTGCTCGTGACAGGGCGAGAAGGTGATCGCCCCTGACGCCGCCACGCGCTCCGCGTCGTCGATATCGCGTGCCAGCCCTTCAAACACCAGCGCCCCGGTCACGGCCCCTTTCATTGCGCCACACATGTTTTCCCAGCTGACGGGCGGACCGGCGTGAAGAATGGTGGTGCGGGTCATGCCCGGCACAACGTTGATCGCCTGGTCGTAGCCCACCAGCACCGGATGGGACTGGATAATGCGCTCAAGGGCAATCTTATTGGCGGCGGCGATTTTGTCAGCCAGTGGCGCAAGGGCCAGCTGATCCAGCGCCTCTACAACCTGCAAATTCCCCTGCCCCGGCGGCGTCCAGTCGAGCTGGGTCACGGGGATATGCTGCTTTTTGAGATCCGCACTGAACAGCGCGATACCGACGTTAATCACGTTCAACGGCTGGTTAAATAAGGTCGTCATCAGGCAGTCTCCCCTTTAAAGACAAATTCACGTGCCAGTAATCCGGTGTTGGTGCTGCTGCTCGCCCAGATCACCCCTGCCTCGGTCAGAAGCTGACACTGCTGTGCCAGGGACGGTGAGTCCTGGTCGGTTCCGAGCACATAGCCGAGAATTGCCAGCGGACGGTTATCGGCTTTCGCCGTCGCCTGCGCCTCTTTTATGGCCTCAAGCATCACGCCGACCGGATCCTCGTGCGCGCCAAAGCCCAGGACAAAGTCCATCACGATCACGCCCACCTCGGGGTCACGCGCCTCCTGCAACAGGCGGCTGATGCGGTTGGTCGGATCGATCATCGGGTGCGGTTTGCCGTGGGTGAAATCGTCATCTCCAAAATCAAGGAAGGTGTGGGCTTTACTGACGTTGATATCGTCCAGCCGTTTCGCCGGGTCGGGTTGAATGTTGCTGTAGACGTCGTCGAACTTTTCCAGCGCGGCGAACATGGCCTCATCGCACAGGGTGCCGCCGCAGAACAGGCCGCGGATGTATTTCTGCTGGGGTGTCAGCCGGGCACGCTCCTCTTCGATCAGTGGCCAGTTCAGCGGATGCAGGTCGAGAGACTCTTTTTTCACCCCCGTTAACAGCACGGCCTTCAGCGCCGCCTCTTTGGTGCCACGGGCGAACTGCAGGTTGCCTTCATCAGCCGGCGGCTGATGACGACCGAGGAAACAGACCACCACCGGTTTGCGGCAGGTGCGGGCGCGGGCCAGCACTTTTTCTGCCACCGACGGCGCAGGCGGTTTAGAGATGAGGGTAATCACCTGGGTGGCGTCGTCAGCGTCCAGCATCGCGATGGCATCCAGCATCATCAGGCCACCTATCTTTTCGCTCAGATCGCGCCCGCCGGTGCCAATCAGCTGCGACACGCCGCCGCCGAATTCATGGATCCGCACGCTCAGCTCCTGGCTGCCGGTCCCGGACGCCCCGATAATACCGATCGGTCCGCGGCGCACCGCATTGGCGAAGCACAGCCCGGTACCGTTGATAATGGCCGTGCCGCAGTCCGGCCCCATCATCAGCAGCCCTTTCTGGTGTGCCAGCTGCTTCAGCGCCAGCTCGTCATCAAGGCTGACGTTGTCGGAGAAGAGCATGACGTTGAGATCGTTTTCCAGCGCCTGACGTGCTTCGCGGGCGGCAAACGTGCCGTTTACTGAAATCACCGCCAGGTTGCTCTCAGGACGATGGGTTTTCGCACTGGCAAGGGTGGCATAACGCGCTTCATGGCTCCCGCCGCTCTCCTTGCGGGTGAAAAGCGCTTCGATGGCTGCCAGCGTTTTGTCATTCGCCGCCTCGCCTTTAATCACGATCATTAAGTCGCCGTTTTTGGCATCCGCTAATTCCGGCGTTAATAGCCCGAGATTTTTTAATACGCCTTTGTTCATTTCTGTCGCCATAGCCACAAAAGCCTGCTCAACGCCCGGCAATTTATTGGCCTTGGTGGAAACCGACATCAATGACACCGAGTCAAAATAGGTATTCTTTTTTATGACGATTTTGGTGGGCATTATTTTCTCCTGAATGAGGATAAAAGGGGGCCGCCGTCGTGCAATAGGCACGTCGGTAAAATACTGTCTGAATGAGCGACCAGCCGGAAAAGGCTGGCCGAAGGAATTACGCGCCTGCGGCCAGCAGCAGGTCTGCTATCTGGTGATAGCCTTTTTCCCGCGCCAGTTCGAGCGGGGTTTTGCCGTATTTATCGGTCATGTGCGGATTTGCGCCGTTATCCAGTAACAGCTTTACAATTTCCTGCTGTTTCGCGCCGCCATCGTTGAGGACAATCGCCTCCAGTAGCGGCGTCCAGCCCACGAAGTTGGTGTGGTTGACGTTAATATCGGTTTTCTCCAGCAGCTCGCGCACAATCTCAACGTGCCCTTTCTCACTGGCAGGCGTAATGCCGACACCACCGAAGCGGGTCAGGCGATCAAGATCCGGGTTGGCGGGTAAGACTATTCGCAGCAGGGTTAAATCATTTGTCAGGCAGCTAATCAGGAAGGGGTTAAAACAGGTCTGATCCTGTTGATCAATATCTGCTCCGGCAGCAATTAAAAATGCCACGCAGTCATAATGTTTTTTCAGGCTGGCAATAATAACGGCCGTTCTTTTCTGGCGTTGAGTGGCATTAATATCGACACCTTTTTCAAGGCAGGCTTTTAGCCCGTCAATATTGCCCTGCTCTGCCGCCAGCAAAAATTCAGTAACGAGTTCGTTCGCAGACATATTCAGACTCCCCATGATGTATTGCTCATGACCTGAGAATAGCAACAGCCTGGTGAGAAAAGAATCCGCTTAAAAATCATTCATCGACAGTCAATTCATTATTGAGTTAAATTCAACAATTCAGCCAAAATGTGCGGCCGTGCAATCTTTTACTTATGTTTTAGCGCTTTTATTCGCCTCAGACAGCATTCTGCTTATGCCTGATGAAGCCTGACATGACGCGGCTCGACGCGAATAATCAGAACTGTGACCGCCGTCATATGCGTTGTAACAGCGCTGTTAAAATATGTTCAAAACTGATGGCTAACAGGAGCCGTAATATGAATTCCATCTTTACTGAAGAGAACCTGCTGGCCTTCACCACGGCGGCACGCTTTGGCAGCTTCAGCAAAGCCGCCACCGAGCTTGGCGTAACCACCTCTGCCATCAGTTACACCATCAAGCGAATGGAGACCGGGCTGGATGTGGTGCTGTTTGTACGCAATACGCGCAGCATTGAGCTGACCGAGTCAGGGTTTTACTTTTACCGTAAAGCGACCGACCTGCTGAATGATTTTCATGCCATTAAGCGCGGGATAGACACCATTTCGCAGGGCATTGAGGCGCGGGTCCGCATCTGCATCAACCAGCTTTTGTACACCCCACGCCATACGGCGCGGCTGCTGCAGGTGCTGAAAAAACAGTTTCCTACCTGCCAGATCACCGTCACGACCGAGGTCTACAACGGCGTCTGGGACTCCATTATCAACAACCAGGCCAATATCGCGATTGGCGCACCGGACACGCTGCTCGACGGCGGCGGCATTGATTACACCGAGATCGGTGCCATCCGTTGGGTATTCGCCATCGCGCCGGAACACCCGCTGGCCTTCGTACCGGAGCCGATAGCCGAAAGCCAGCTGCGTCTGTACCCCAACATCATGGTGGAAGACACGGCGCACACTATAAACAAGAAGGTCGGCTGGCTGCTGCACGGCCAGGAGGCGATTCTGGTGCCCGACTTCAACACCAAATGCCAGTGTCAGATCCTTGGGGACGGGATTGGTTTTTTACCGGAGTATATGGCCCGCGAGGCGGTGGAGGACGGGCTGCTGGTCACGCGGCGAATCAATAATCCGCGTCAGGATTCACGCATGCTGCTTGCCACGCAGCATGCGGCGACCGGCCAGGTCACGCGCTGGATCAAACAGCAATTTGGTCCACAGGGCGTGCTGACCGGGATATACAGCGACCTATTGTGGCGCGCTTAGTTTTTGCTTTGCACCCAAAACGCGTGAATAAGACCAGGGATGTAGCCCAGTAAGGTCAGAACGATGTTAATGATAAACGCCCAGCCAAACCCTTTGCCGAGCAGCACGCCCAGCGGTGGCAGGATAATAGTAAAGACAATACGCCAAAAACCCATAACGACTCCGTGCAAGCTAACCAATTGAAAATAAAAAAGAGAACATTCTCTAAGCGTAGCCAGTTTAACGGCCTGCGCCATCTCTTTATCGCCCTTTTACCCTCTTTTACGCTTTTGACACTGGCTTAATTCTCCCCATTAGTTTAGAGTTTTCTTAATTAAGTAAATACTAAACTAATATGACTGAACTCGAACAACTTCAGGCCAGCGCCGGACAGGCCGCAGCCCTGTTAAAAGCGATGAGCAATCCGCGTCGGTTGCTGATCCTCTGCATGCTGTGCGGTACACCGGGTACCAGCGCGGGCGATCTGGCGCGGGCGACGGGGCTTAGCCCATCCGCCACGTCACAACATCTGGCGCGTATGCGTGAAGAGGGGCTTATCGACAGCACCCGTGAAGCGCAGCGCATCCTGTATTTCATTAAAAACGATGCGGTGCATCAGCTGATCAGCACCCTGAAAAGCCTCTATTGCCCGTAAGGAGCCACCATGTCACTACCGCTCATTTCACCCCAGCAGGCCAATGCGCTCGTTGCTGAAGGTGCAAAACTGATCGATATTCGCGATCCCGACGAATATGCCCGCGAGCATATTCCCGCCGCCCGGTCCGTGCCGCTGGACACCTTACCCGGCGGGCTTGAGACGCACGCGGGAGAAACGGTGATTTTTCACTGCCAGTCTGGCGCCCGGACATCCTCGAACGCAGCCCGCCTTGCTCAGGCTGCCACGCCTGCTCAGGCATTTATCGTTGAAGGCGGAATTCAGGGGTGGAAGCAGGCCGGGTTGATCACGCAGGAAGACACGTCACAGCCGCTGCCGTTGATGCGCCAGGTACAAATTGCCGCCGGGCTGCTCACCCTGTGCGGGGTCGTGCTGGGCTTTACGCTCTCCAGCGGCTTTTTCCTGCTGAGTGGCTTTGTGGGTGCCGGGCTGCTGTTTGCCGGGCTGACCGGGTTTTGCGGAATGGCGAGACTGCTGAAAGTGATGCCCTGGAACCGGCGTACCTCGTAAGCAGTAATCGGTGAAATACGCTGTACCCGGTATCAGACGTGGGCTAAGGTGAAGATCATTGAAACGATGAGGAGGTAGTATGTTTTCTGTCGGTGATTATGTGCAACCGCGTAAAGGCGGCCCAAAACTGAAAGTACTCGAAGTGAACGGCGATAGCGTTGTGGCGGTTCAGGCCAGCAATGAGCAAGGCGAGAAATTTACCCTGAAGGCCGCAGACCTGGCCCTGTATACCGAAGAGGGTGATTTCGGCGTCTGCTAAACAGGCAACCGGGCGGAGTCCTCCGCCCGGCTCATGGATTAAATCAGAAAATCATCCAGTGATTTACCGTTTGCCAGTGCATTGGCAATAGGCTTTGGCGTACGCCCCTGACCGGTCCATGTTTTCTCTTCACCGTTGAGATCAATAAAGCGATATTTCGCTTCACGCGGTTTACGTTTTTTCGCTGGCTTACCGGCCTGCGCCAAATCTGAACCGAGGAGATCGGACGGTGAAATACCATCAGCTTTCATCAGTTCCAGCAGGGCATTAATTTTTTCCTGCTGCTCAGCGCGTTGTTGCTCTAATTCCGCCAGCTCACTCCGTTTCTCTTCAGCAACGACCCTGACTTTTTCCAGCATTTCTTCAAGAACGTCCAGGGATAATTCACGCGCCATCGCACGCAGAGTTCGGATATTATTAAGATTCTGTAACGTCAAAGACATATATTTGAAAACCTTTTCTTTAGGGTAAATCGAAAAATCGACAAGAGAATAATTCATTTCGCCTGGAATATCTACCCGCGGGCACGTCTTGCTAAAAATGTAAATGGTTTAAAATATCGCGTTTAATAATATCGGCGGATAACTGTCGATACCGCCGGATTCAATCTTTATCTCAGTATAAACGGTTAGATTTAATCCAAATCAAAGCATGCCGCACTGTCGTCGTTCGGGCAGAACGTTCGCTTCGGCACACTTAAGATCAACAGATTGATTTACATACAAAAACTGACGGAAGGGACAGATTATAACGAACCGAACAAAAAACACGCAATTTTAGAGGATTTTGTGGACAAAACGCGACTAAATAAAAATTAATAACTAGTTGTTAGTTCAAAGGCAGAGATATACGCTATACACGACTGACAAACCAACCTAAAGCACTAACCGCTGAGGGAAAATCGTTTCTATTGTGTTCTTCTCAAGGAGTTCAGACATGTTCTCACCGCAATCTCGCCTGCGCCATGCGGTAGCGGATACCTTCGCGATGGTTGTTTACTGTTCCGTCGTGAACATGCTGATCGAAATTTTCCTCTCCGGAATGTCCTTTGAGCAGTCACTTTCTTCTCGTCTGGTGGCAATTCCGGTCAACATTATTATTGCGTGGCCTTACGGATTATACCGCGATGCGGTCATGCGCTTTGCGCGTCGTATTAGCCCGTCAGGGTGGGTGAAAAACCTCGCCGACGTTCTGGCATACGTGACGTTCCAGTCGCCGGTTTACGTGGCTATTCTGCTGACAGTGGGCGCAGACTGGCATCAAATCGTCGCAGCGGTCAGTTCAAATATCGTGATTTCAATGCTGATGGGTGCGGTGTATGGCTATTTTCTCGACTACTGTCGCCGCCTGTTTAAGGTCAGCCAGTACAGTCAGGCCAAAGCATGATGTGAGGCGACTGGCGAATGCCAGTCGCAGATTTACTGTACGTCGCCAAACAGTCCCTTCAAAAACCGCTCCAGCGCCATACGCGAACTGAAGCCATGCGGAATACCATAATGTTCATGCGTTTCACCACCTAAATACAGTGGGAATTGCTGATAATGATCGCAGGTTTTAATATCCGAGGCAGGCTCAGCAAATGACAAACTTCTGTCTTTCAGCGTCGGGTGAATAATGAGAGCGGTACGTCCCATTCTTGCTTCACGATTAACGTAAACATAATTCTCGCCACGGCGATATCCATACGCTTTTGATGTCACCTCATCCATGGTGAATCCCTCTTTTTCAAGAACGCGCGCCACCTCATCAGGTCGTAAATACATATCTTTTCCTCGTTATCTTTTCCTGCCCGGCAACCTTACAGTATTCAGCATTAGCAGGGCTTTCAGAATATTCCATAAACTGCCAGATAACGCGTGACGCGCTTCAGATATTAAATTTCTGGACTAAACTAAACGGGAACGCAAAATTACGGAGGATCGTATGTTTAACAGACCGAACCGAAACGATATTAACGACGACACGCAGGATATTCGTAACGATGTCAGCCAATTAGCGGACTCGCTGGAAGAAGTGCTGAAATCCTGGGGTTCCGGTGCGAAGGACGAAGCGGATGCCGCAAAACGTAAGGCTCAGTCTTTGCTACGTGAAACCCGCGCCCGCATGAATGGGCGTTCGCGCACCACGCAGGCTGCCTGCGATGCCATCAGTTGCGCCAATACCTTCGTTCGCGAAAAACCCCTCTGTACGCTTGGTACGGTAGCCGCGGTGGGTATCTTCGTGGGGGCGCTGCTTAGCCTGCGCAAATAGTCGTCTCAGCCTGTCCGTATCCGCCCCGGTCGCGTCAGCCCCCGGGGCTTTTCTTTGCCTGCGCGCCTGAAAAAGCCGTACAGCCCACCCTGCCCCGCTGTGCTCATCATCGGGGCCATATTAATCTGAAATTCCCATATCTTGTATGGTTGAATCTTACGACAACTACATCTAGTATTCCCTTTAGCAAGATACACACAACCTGACGCGTTTATTCGCGCCGCTCTCTCATTTTAAATGGAAATACGAATCATGAGCATTATTATTTACACTCGTAACGATTGTGTTCAGTGCCACGCGACAAAACGTGCAATGGAAAGCCGTGGAGTGGCCTTTGAGATGGTGAACATTGACCTGCAGCCCGAAGCTGCCGATACCCTGCGGGCGCAAGGTTTTCGCCAGCTGCCGGTCGTCGTCGCCGGGGAGACCAGCTGGTCCGGCTTTCGCCCCGACATGATTAACCGCCTCGCCGCCCAGGCCGCCAGGGCATGAGTGGGCTGGTCTACTTCTCCAGCAGCTCGGAAAACACGCTCCGCTTTATTGAGCGCGTCGGGCTGCCTGCGATACGTATCCCGCTTAATGAGCGGGAACGGATCCGGGTAGACGAACCCTACATTCTGGTGGTCCCGAGCTATGGTGGAGGTGGCACCGCGGGGGCCGTGCCTCGCCAGGTGATCCGCTTTCTCAACGATCCCCACAACCGACAGCTTATTCGCGGCGTTATCGCGGCGGGCAATCGCAATTTCGGCGATGCCTTTGGCCGTGCCGGGGATGTCATTTCTCAAAAATGCGGCGTGCCGTATCTCTATCGTTTTGAACTGATGGGGACACAGCAGGACGTAGAGAACGTGCGTAAAGGAGTGAACGAATTTTGGCAACGACAACCGCAGAACGTGTAATTCAGGCGACACCGGATTACCACGCATTAAACGCAATGCTGAACCTCTATGACCGTGAGGGGCACATTCAGTTTGGCAAAGATCATGAGGCGGTGGAGGCATTTATCGCCACCCACGTCCGCCCCAACAGCATGACCTTTGCAAGCCAGAATGAACGTCTCGATTATCTGGTCAAGGAAGGCTATTACGAAGAGCGCGTGCTGGCCCGGTACGATCGTGCCTTTGTGGAGACGCTGTTCGGGCAGGCCCATAGCCGCGGTTTTCGTTTCCAGACGTTTCTTGGCGCATGGAAGTTTTACACCAGCTATACCCTGAAAACGTTCGACGGCAAACGCTATCTTGAAAGCTTCGAGGACCGCGTGGTGATGGTTGCCCTGACGCTCGCGCAGGGCGATGAAACGCTGGCAGAACGCCTGATGGATGAGATGCTCTCCGGCCGTTTCCAGCCCGCCACACCGACCTTTCTCAATTGCGGAAAAGCCCAGCGCGGCGAGCTGGTCTCCTGCTTCCTGCTGCGCATCGAAGACAATATGGAGTCGATTGGTCGCGCGGTGAATTCGGCGCTGCAGCTCTCCAAACGCGGCGGCGGTGTGGCGTTTCTGCTGTCGAACCTGCGTGAAGCCGGTGCGCCAATTAAGCGCATCGAAAACCAGTCCTCCGGCGTGATTCCGGTCATGAAAATGCTGGAAGATGCTTTCTCGTATGCCAACCAGCTGGGGGCGCGTCAGGGCGCGGGGGCGGTCTATCTGCATGCGCACCATCCGGATATCCTGCGCTTCCTGGATACCAAACGTGAAAACGCCGATGAAAAAATCCGCATTAAGACCCTGTCGCTTGGGGTGGTGATTCCGGATATCACCTTTGCACTCGCCAAAGAAAATGCCGAGATGGCGCTCTTCTCCCCATACGACATTGAGCGTATTTACGGGAAAGCGTTTGGTGATGTGGCGATAAGCGCCCTGTATCACGATCTGGTGGCCGACGATCGCATTCGTAAGAAATACATTAACGCCCGCGATTTCTTCCAGACGCTGGCCGAAATTCAGTTTGAGTCCGGCTATCCGTACATCATGTATGAAGATACGGTCAACCGTGCGAACCCGATTGCCGGGCGAATCAATATGAGCAACCTCTGCTCGGAGATATTGCAGGTGAACAGCGCATCAACGTATGACGAAAACCTGGACTACGCCGACATCGGCAAAGATATCTCCTGTAACCTCGGGTCGCTGAATATTGCCCACACCATGGATTCCCCCGATTTTGGTCGCACGGTGGAGACCGCTATTCGCGGGCTGACCGCGGTGTCAGACATGAGCCACATCCGCAGCGTGCCGTCCATTGAAGCCGGTAATGCCGCCTCACACGCCATCGGCCTTGGGCAGATGAACCTGCACGGCTATCTGGCGCGGGAAGGTATCGCCTACGGTAGCCTGGAAGGACTGGATTTCACCAACCTCTATTTTTACACCATTACCTGGCATGCGCTGCATACCTCTATGATGCTGGCGCGCGAGCGTAACCAGCGCTTTGCGGGCTTTGAACAGTCGCGTTACGCCAGCGGTGAGTACTTCAGGCCATATCTGGAAGGAGACTGGCAGCCGAAAACCGACAAAGTGCGCCAGCTGTTTGCCGATGCCGGGGTTCTCCTGCCCACCCGCGAGATGTGGCAGCAGCTGCGGGACGATGTGATGCGTTACGGCATCTATAACCAGAACCTGCAGGCCGTACCGCCAACCGGATCAATCTCTTACATTAACCACGCCACGTCGAGTATCCACCCGATTGTGTCGAAGATTGAGATCCGCAAGGAAGGCAAGACCGGGCGCGTTTACTACCCTGCCCCGTTTATGACCAACGACAATCTGGCCCTGTATCAGGACGCGTATGAGATTGGCCCTGAGAAAATTATTGATACCTACGCCGAGGCGACAAAACACGTGGATCAGGGGCTGTCGCTGACGCTCTTCTTCCCGGACACCGCCACCACGCGCGACATCAACCGGGCGCAGATTTACGCCTGGAAGAGAGGGATCAAAACCCTCTACTACATTCGCCTGCGCCAGCGTGCGCTGGAAGGCACCGAAATTGAAGGCTGCGTGTCCTGCGCGCTGTAAGGAGAAAGGATGAAACTGTCACGCGTGAGTGCCGTTAACTGGAATAAAATTCAGGATGATAAAGACCTGGAGGTGTGGAACCGCCTGACCAGCAACTTCTGGCTGCCGGAAAAAGTCCCGCTTTCAAACGATATTCCGGCCTGGCAAACCCTCAGCCACGCCGAACAGCAGCTGACGATCCGTGTGTTCACCGGTCTGACGCTGCTGGACACCATTCAAAATACCGTCGGTGCCCCTGCGCTGATGGCCGACGCGCTGACGCCTCACGAAGAGGCGGTGATGTCGAACATCAGCTTTATGGAGGCGGTCCATGCCCGCTCCTACAGCTCGATTTTTTCCACGCTGTGCCAGACCAAAGATGTGGACGCGGCATACACCTGGAGCGAAGAAAGCGAGTCATTGCAGCGAAAGGCCAGCCTGGTGCTGGAGTATTATCAGGCCGACGAACCGCTGAAGAAGAAAATTGCCAGCGTGTTTCTCGAATCCTTCCTGTTCTATTCGGGCTTCTGGTTACCGATGTACTGGTCGAGCCGCGGCAAGCTGACCAATACCGCCGATTTGATTCGCCTCATCATTCGTGATGAAGCCGTACACGGGTACTACATCGGCTATAAATATCAGAAAGGGCTGGAGAACGTCAGCGAAGAAAAGCGCGAAGCGTTAAAAGGTTTTGCCCTCGATTTGCTGATGGATTTGTACGAGAACGAACTGAGTTATACCGAAGAATTGTACGCCGGTACCGGTTGGGAGGAGGAGGTAAAAGCGTTTCTTTGCTACAACGCCAATAAAGCGCTGATGAATCTCGGCTACGAAGCGCTTTTCCCGCCGGAAATGGCCGACGTGAACCCGGCGATCCTGGCGGCACTGTCACCCAACGCCGATGAAAACCACGATTTCTTCTCCGGGTCTGGTTCGTCGTATGTGATGGGCAAAGCGGTGGAGACCGAAGATGAGGACTGGGATTTTTAATGCGCGGGTTAACGTTCATTAATTTAATATAATTCTAACAATTTCCTCCCTAATATTTCACGGGCAACTACACTGTAATTCCCCGTTCATATTCGCCTGAATCACTCCGATTCAGGCGAAATGTCGCTGCGCAAAAGCAAAAAATTCAGAAAAATTCTAACCACGCTCAGCCCTTTACTCATGGGAAATTCAGCCGTTTCGCTTACGGTAAAATTCCTGCCATAAGCAAACCCAGGGTTGTCTCAGATTCTCAGTATGTTAGGGTAATGCCAGTTAACTATTTACCATGGTAATGATATCGACATAAACAAATAACAGGACACTCTCTATTGCATGGCAATTAAATTAGAAGTGAAAAATCTTTATAAAGTATTTGGCGAGCATCCTCAGCGCGCATTCAAATATATTGAGAAAGGCCTTTCAAAAGAGCAAATTCTGGAAAAAACCGGGCTGTCGCTTGGCGTTAAAGACGCCAGTCTGGCCATTGAAGAAGGCGAGATTTTTGTCATCATGGGGTTATCCGGTTCGGGTAAATCCACTATGGTTCGCCTTCTCAATCGCCTGATTGAACCCACCCGTGGACAGGTGCTGATAGATGGCGTTGATATCGCCAGAATATCAGAGGCTGAACTTCGCGAGGTGCGCAGAAAGAAGATTGCAATGGTGTTCCAGTCATTTGCGCTGATGCCGCATATGACGGTGCTGGATAATGCCGCCTTTGGCATGGAATTAGCGGGCGTTACCGCTAATGAACGTCAGGAAAAAGCGCTGGATGCATTACGTCAGGTGGGCCTCGAGAATTATGCGCATGCCTACCCGGATGAGCTTTCTGGCGGGATGCGCCAGCGTGTCGGATTAGCCCGCGCATTAGCCATTAACCCAGACATTTTATTAATGGATGAAGCCTTCTCGGCACTCGATCCATTAATTCGCACCGAGATGCAGGATGAGCTGGTAAAATTACAGGCTAAACATCAACGTACCATTGTTTTTATTTCCCACGATCTTGATGAAGCCATGCGTATTGGTGACCGTATTGCCATTATGCAAAATGGTGAAGTGGTGCAGGTCGGCACGCCGGATGAAATTCTGAATAATCCGGCCAATGATTATGTGCGCACCTTCTTCCGCGGCGTGGATATTAGCCAGGTCTTTAGTGCGAAAGATATCGCCCGTCGTTCACCGAACGGTCTTATCCGCAAAACACCGGGCTTTGGTCCGCGCTCTGCACTGAAACTGTTGCAGGATGAAGATCGGGAATACGGTTATCTGATCGAACGCGGTAATAAATTTGTAGGCATTGTTTCCATCGACTCCCTGAAAACCGCACTCAGCGAAAATCAGGGCATTGATGCGGCGGTTATCGACTCCCCGCTTGCCGTGGACGCCGAAACGCCGCTCAGCGAGCTGCTCTCTCACGTTGGTCAGGCCCCGTGTGCCGTACCGGTAGTCAGTGAGGAACAACAGTACGTCGGCATCATCTCAAAACGCATGTTGCTGCAGGCTTTAGATCGCGAGGGGACAAACAATGGCTGATCAATCTAACCCGTGGGGAACCACCGAGGCGGCGGACAGCGCTGCTCAATCTGCCGATGCGTGGGGGTCTTCCACGCCTGCGCCAACCGATGGCGGCGCGGCGGACTGGCTCAACAGTGCACCGGCTCCTGCGCCAGAGCACTTCAATATTATGGATCCGTTTCATAAGACGCTGATCCCGCTGGATAGCTGGGTCACGGAGGGGATCGACTGGGTAGTGACTCACTTCCGTCCGGTCTTCCAGGGGATCCGCGTACCGGTGGATTACATCCTGAACGGTTTCCAGCAGCTGATGCTCGGCATGCCCGCGCCGGTCGCTATTGTGCTCTTCTCCCTGATTGCCTGGCAGTTTGGCAGCGCTGGCATGGGTGTCGCCACGCTGATCTCACTGATAGCCATCGGCGCGATTGGCGCCTGGTCGCAGGCAATGATCACCTTAGCGCTGGTGCTCACCGCCCTGCTCTTCTGCGTCGCTATCGGCCTGCCGATGGGGATCTGGCTGGCGCGCAGTCCGCGGGCGGCGAAGATTATTCGTCCGCTACTGGATGCGATGCAGACCACCCCCGCGTTTGTCTACCTGGTGCCGATCGTGATGCTGTTTGGTATCGGCAACGTGCCGGGCGTCGTGGTGACCATTATCTTCGCCCTGCCGCCGGTCATTCGTCTGACGATACTCGGGATTAACCAGGTACCGGCCGATCTTATCGAGGCGTCGCGTTCATTTGGTGCCAGCCCGCGCCAGATGCTGTTTAAAGTTCAGCTTCCGCTGGCGATGCCAACCATCATGGCGGGTGTCAACCAGACGCTGATGCTGGCCCTCTCCATGGTAGTAATTGCCTCAATGATCGCCGTCGGCGGGCTGGGTCAGATGGTGCTGCGCGGCATTGGTCGTCTTGATATGGGACTGGCCACCGTGGGCGGCGTCGGCATTGTGATCCTCGCCATTATCCTTGACCGCCTGACGCAGGCTGTCGGTCGTGATTCACGCAGTCGCGGCAACCGTCGCTGGTATAGCACCGGCCCTGTCGGGTTAATCACCCGCCCATTCAGAAAATAAGGAACAACGATGCGACATCGCGTACTTTTTGCCACAGCGTTTGCCACCCTTGTCTCCACCAGCACGTTTGCAGCAGACCTGCCGGGCAAAGGCATTACCGTGCAACCGGTGCAAAGCACCATTTCAGAAGAGACCTTCCAGACGCTGTTAGTCAGCCGCGCGCTGGAAAAACTGGGCTATACGGTCAACACCCCAAGTGAAGTGGATTACAACGTGGGCTACACCTCGATTGCCTCCGGTGATGCCACCTTTACCGCCGTCAACTGGCAGCCGCTGCACGACGACATGTATGCCGCCGCCGGCGGGGATAAGAAATTCTACCGCGAAGGCACCTTCGTGACCGGCGCAGCGCAGGGGTATCTGATCGACAAGAAAACAGCCGACCAGTACCACATCACCAATATCGAGCAGCTGAAAGATCCGAAGATTGCCAAACTGTTCGACACCAACGGTGACGGCAAAGCTGACATGATGGGCTGCTCGCCGGGCTGGGGCTGTGAGGCGGTGATTAATCACCAGAACAAAGCCTTTGACCTGGCGAAAACGGTCGACGTCAGCCACGGTAACTACTCGGCGATGATGGCCGACACCATTGCCCGCTTCAAAGAGGGTAAACCGGTTATCTATTACACCTGGACACCGTACTGGGTGAGCGACGAGCTGAAGCCGGGGAAAGACGTGGTGTGGCTGCAGGTACCCTTCTCTTCCCTGCCGGGCGAGCAGAAAGATATCGACACCAAACTGCCAAACGGCATGAACTATGGCTTCCCGGTCAACACGATGCATATCGTTGCTAACAAAGCCTGGGCTGAGAAAAACCCGGCGGCAGCGAAGCTGTTCTCGGTGATGAAACTGCCTCTGGCGGACATCAACGCCCAGAACGCAATGATGCACGCGGGGAAATCGTCCGAAGCTGACATCAAAGGCCACGTGGATGGCTGGATCAAAGCCCACCAGCAGCAGTTTGATGGTTGGGTAAAAGAAGCGATGGACGCGCAGAAGTCATAAGAGCCCTTCAGACCTGCCCTCTCCCCACGGGAGAGGGTTAACTCCCCCTAAACCGCACAATCCAGCACGTAACAATCCCACCACATTCACAATCATTCGCTATTATGGTTCACGGAAAAATAATCACTTAACTCACGATTCCTGAACCTGATGACTAAAACAACTCAAGGGCTTAGCCCGGCACTCATCCTTTTAATGTCCGTGGCAACGGGTCTGGCCGTCGCCAGTAACTACTACGCGCAGCCACTGCTCGATACCATCGCCCGCGCGTTTAACCTTTCTGCCAGCTCCGCTGGCTTTATTGTCACCGCCGCGCAGCTTGGCTATGCCGCCGGGCTGCTTTTCCTCGTGCCGCTGGGCGATATGTTTGAGCGTCGAATGCTGATTGTCTCCATGACCTTGCTGGCCGCAGGCGGGATGCTGATCACCGCCAGCAGCCACTCGTTAACGATGATGATTATCGGCACCGCGTTAACGGGTCTGTTCTCCGTCGTGGCGCAGATTCTGGTTCCGCTCGCCGCCACTCTCGCCTCACCGGAAAAGCGCGGCAAGGTGGTGGGAACAATCATGAGCGGCCTGCTGCTGGGGATTTTGCTGGCGCGGACCGTCGCCGGGCTGCTGGCGAGTCTTGGTGGCTGGCGTACCGTGTATTGGGTGGCGAGCGTACTGATGGCCGTGATGGCGCTTGCCCTGTGGCGCGGGCTGCCAAAGGTGAAGCAGGAAAATCACCTTAATTATCCGCAGCTTCTCGCCTCCGTTTTCAGCCTCTTCACACACGATAAACTGCTGCGTACGCGTGCGTTGCTGGGCTGTTTGACCTTCGCCAACTTCAGCATCTTATGGACCTCAATGGCGTTTCTGCTGGCCGCGCCGCCGTTCAATTATTCCGAAGCAGTGATTGGTCTGTTTGGTCTGGCGGGCGCTGCGGGAGCTCTGGGCGCGCGTCCGGCGGGCGGACTGGCGGATAAAGGCAAATCCCATCTGACGACCTCTGCCGGGCTGGTTCTGCTCCTGCTCTCCTGGGCAGCCATCTGGTATGGCCATACCTCTGTGCTGGCGCTGATCGTCGGTATTCTGGTACTCGACCTCACCGTGCAGGGCGTGCATATCACTAACCAGACCGTCATCTACCGCGTGAAGCCAGAGGCGCGTAACCGCCTCACGGCCGGATACATGACCAGCTATTTTATTGGCGGCGCAGCGGGTTCGTTAATTTCAGCCTCGGCGTGGCAGCATGCCGGTTGGTCAGGCGTGTGTGGGATAGGGGCAATCGTCGCCGCGCTGAATCTGCTAGTATGGTGGCGTGGGTACCATCGCCAGGACGTAATTAACTAAGTTTTACATTGCTTTGGGCCTCTTAGGGTGTAAAGGGGCCCTGCAGTCTGTTAATGTAAACGTAATCATTTATCCCAGAAATTTTAATGTGGGTGACATATTTTCTACCGGCATGAATAGTTCAGACCCCCGTCCTCACATCCTCTCTTCCGCGGGTTCACACCCAACGCTCTCTGTGCTCACCGGGTCACGGACTTACCCGGCGCTTTCTGATGGTGACATAAGTTTGGCGGATATAACCGCACAAATAATTCATTTACATTATTTGTCACTATCGTTACTATATCGGCTGTAATTAATGAGGTTATGCCCAAATGGATAGTTCGTTTACGCCCATTGAACAAATGCTTAAATTCCGCGCCAGTCGTCATGAGGACTTCCCGTATCAGGAGATCCTGCTGACCCGCCTGTGCATGCACATGCAGGGTAAGCTACTGGAAAATCGTAATAAAATGCTGAAAGCTCAAGGGATTAACGAGACGTTGTTTATGGCGTTAATTACGCTGGAGTCTCAGGAAAATCACAGCATTCAGCCGTCAGAGCTGAGCTGCGCGCTGGGTTCATCCCGTACTAATGCCACCCGTATTGCCGATGAACTGGAAAAACGCGGCTGGATTGAACGCCGTGAAAGCGATAACGATCGCCGCTGCCTGCATCTGCAGCTGACCGACAAAGGTCACCAATTCCTGCGTGAGGTGCTGCCACCTCAGCATAATTGCCTGCATCAACTGTGGTCTGCCCTCAGCACCACCGAGCGCGACCAGCTTGAGCACATTACTCGCAAGCTGCTGACCCGTCTGGACCAGATGGATGAAGACGGCGCTGTTCTAGAGGCGCTGCGCTAACGCGACAACACGCTCAACAATCCCAGACTCATAAGAAAACCGACAGGCCAGCACGTCACACTGCTGGCCTTTCTGACAACAGCTCGGCTCAGCCGATGTGAAAATAAGAAGATCGTGGAGAACAACAATGAGCGCAAATGCGGAGAGCACTACCCCGCAGCAACCGGTCAATAAAAAGGGCAAACGCAAAAGCGCCCTTATTGTACTGACATTGCTCTTTATTATTATTGCCGTGGCATATGGGATCTATTGGTTTTTAGTATTGCGTCATGCTGAAGAGACAGACGATGCATACGTGGCAGGGAACCAGGTACAAATTATGGCGCAGGTATCGGGCAGCGTGACGAAAGTCTGGGCTGATAACACCGATTTTGTGCAAAAAGGGGATGTATTGGTCACGCTCGATCCGACCGACGCCCAACAGGCTTTTGAAAAAGCCCAGACCGCGCTGGCCTCCAGCGTCCGTCAGACCCGCCAGCTGATGATCAACAGCAAGCAGCTGCAGGCCAACATCGACGTGCAGAAAACCGCACTGGCGCAGGCGCAGAGCGACCTGAACCGTCGCGTTCCCCTCGGCACTGCCAACCTGATTGGCCGTGAAGAGCTGCAGCACGCGCGTGATGCCGTTGCCAGCGCACAGGCGCAGCTGGACGTGGCGATTCAACAGTACAACGCCAACCAGGCGATGGTGCTGGGCACCAGCCTGGAAAACCAGCCTGCCGTGCAACAGGCTGCCACCGACGTGCGCAACGCGTGGCTTGCCCTGCAGCGTACTAAAATTGTCAGCCCGATGACCGGCTACGTCTCTCGTCGTTCCGTCCAGCCTGGCGCCCAAATTAGCCCAACCACGCCGCTGATGGCGGTCGTTCCGGCGGACAACCTGTGGGTTGATGCGAACTTTAAAGAGACGCAGCTTGCCCATATGCGTATCGGCCAGACCGCGACGGTGATCAGCGATATTTACGGTGATGACGTGAAGTACACCGGGAAAGTGGTCGGCCTGGATATGGGGACCGGCAGTGCCTTCTCCCTGTTGCCAGCGCAAAACGCCACCGGGAACTGGATCAAAGTGGTTCAGCGCTTGCCTGTACGTATCGAACTGGATGCAAAACAGCTGGCGGACCATCCGTTGCGTATTGGCCTCTCTACGCTGGTAACGGTTAATACCGCCAACCGCGATGGTCAGATCCTGGCAAGTCAGGTGCGCAGCACCCCGGCTTATGAAAGTAACGCCCGTGAAATTAGCCTCGATCCGGTCAATAAACTGATCGATGACATCGTGAAGGCAAACGCCGGTTAATCCGAAGGTGAGCGTTATGCAACAGCAAAAGCCGCAAAAACCGCTGGAGGGGGCGCAACTGGTTATCATGACCATTGCGCTGTCGCTGGCGACATTCATGCAGGTGCTGGACTCTACCATCGCAAACGTGGCGATCCCAACCATCGCCGGTAACCTTGGCTCGTCACTGAGCCAGGGGACCTGGGTCATTACCTCGTTTGGGGTGGCAAACGCCATCTCCATCCCTATCACCGGCTGGCTGGCGAAGCGCGTCGGTGAAGTAAAGCTGTTCCTGTGGTCAACGGTATTGTTCGTGCTCGCCTCCTGGGCGTGCGGCATGTCCAACAGCCTGACGATGCTGATCATCTTCCGCGTCATTCAGGGGATTGTGGCCGGGCCGCTGATTCCGCTGTCGCAGAGTTTGCTGCTGAACAACTATCCGCCCGCTAAGCGCTCTATCGCGCTGGCGCTGTGGTCAATGACGGTGATTGTCGCACCGATTTGCGGGCCTATCCTCGGCGGCTATATCAGCGACAACTACCACTGGGGCTGGATCTTCTTCATCAACGTGCCAATTGGTGCGCTGGTGGTGATGCTGACCCTGCAAACGCTGCGCGGTCGCGAAACCCGAACAGAGCAGCGGCGAATTGACGCCATTGGTCTGGCGCTGCTGGTGGTCGGGATCGGTAGCCTGCAGGTGATGCTCGATCAGGGTAAAGAGCTGGACTGGTTTAACTCGACAGAGATTATCATCCTGACCGTTGTCGCGGTGATATCGCTGAGCTTCCTGATAGTCTGGGAGCTGACGGACGATAACCCAATCGTCGATCTCTCGCTGTTTAAGTCGCGAAACTTCACCATCGGCTGCCTGTGTATAAGCCTGGCCTACATGCTCTACTTCGGCGCAATCGTTCTGCTGCCGCAGCTGTTGCAGGAGGTATATGGCTACACCGCAACCTGGGCAGGTTTGGCTTCTGCGCCAGTGGGGTTAATTCCAGTCCTGCTGTCGCCGATTATCGGCCGCTTCGCTCACAAGCTCGACATGCGCAGGCTGGTGACCTTCAGCTTTATCATGTACGCGGTGTGCTTCTACTGGCGCGCGTATACGTTCGAGCCGGGCATGGACTTTGGCGCATCCGCATGGCCGCAGTTCATTCAGGGCTTCGCCGTGGCGTGCTTCTTTATGCCGCTGACAACCATTACGCTTTCCGGCTTGCCGCCAGAGCGCATGGCGGCGGCATCAAGCCTGTCGAACTTTACGCGTACGCTGGCAGGCTCCATCGGGACGTCGATCACCACGACCCTTTGGACCAACCGCGAGTCGATGCACCATGCGCAATTGACCGAAGCGGTGAACCCGTTTAACCCTAACTCGCAGCAGATGTACAGTCAGCTTCAGGGAATGGGAATGACGGAGCAGCAGGCATCCGGCTGGATCGCCCAGCAGATCACCAACCAGGGCCTGATTATCTCGGCAAACGAGATATTCTGGATATCGGCGGGGATCTTTATCATCCTGCTGGGACTGGTATGGTTTGCCCGACCACCGTTTGGCGCCGGAGGCGGCGGCGGCGGTGCGCACTAACGTGCGGTGTCCAGATCGCGACAGCGATTGTCAGTAACGATAAAGCAGCGCTCCTGAAATCGATTCACGATAGTGAAAAGACAACAGGAGCGCACCATGCTGAAAACACCTTCCGACAAATACCAACCTCAACCTGCTATTTCCCTGCCCGATCGCCGCTGGCCTGAGCAACGCCTCACGCAGGCGCCGCGCTGGCTTTCCACCGATTTACGCGACGGTAATCAGGCCCTTGCCGAGCCGATGGACAGCAACCGCAAACTGCAGTTCTGGGCGTTGTTACTGCGTTGCGGATTCAAAGAAATCGAAGTCGCTTTCCCCTCTGCCTCACAGACGGACTTCAATTTTGTGCGTCAGTTGATCGACGAAAACCGCATTCCGGATGACGTCACCATTCAGGTATTAACCCAGGCGCGTGAAGACCTTATCCTGCGTACCTTTGCGTCGCTGCGCGGGGCGAAGCAGGCCACCGTACACCTGTATAACGCCACCGCCCCGCTGTTCCGCCGCCTGGTGTTCGGCATGGAGAAAGCGCAAATCGTTGAGCTGGCGACCCGTTCCACGCGTCTTATCCGCACGCTGTGCGAAGAGAATCCCGCCACCCGCTGGCAATACGAATACTCTCCGGAAACTTTCTGCTTTACCGAGCCGGACTTTGCGCTGGAGATTTGCGAAGCCGTGGCAGACATCTGGCAGCCGTGCGCCGAACGCCCGATGGTGATCAACTTACCGGCCACCGTTGAGGTCAGTACACCGAATGTGTATGCCGATCAGATTGAGTATTTCTGCCGTCATTTCAGCCGCCGCAGCGATGTCTGCATCAGCGTCCATCCGCATAACGACCGCGGCACCGGTGTCGCCAGCGCGGAGCTGGCCCTGATGGCCGGTGCAGACCGTGTCGAAGGGTGTCTGTTTGGTAACGGAGAACGAACCGGTAACGTCTGCCTGGTCACGCTGGCAATGAACCTCTACAGCCAGGGGATTAGCCCGAATCTGGACTTTAGCGACATGAATCACGTGGTGGAGGTGGTAGAAACCTGCAATCAGCTGCCGGTGCATCCGCGCCATCCGTGGGCAGGACGGCTGGCGTATACCGCATTTTCAGGTTCACATCAGGATGCCATCAAGAAAGGCTTTGATGCCCGCAAGCCTGACGAACGCTGGGAGATGCCCTATCTGCCGGTTGACCCACAGGATATTGGTTGCACCTACGAAGCGGTGATCCGGGTTAACAGCCAGTCAGGAAAAAGCGGCAGCGCGTGGCTTATTGAACAAAACCATGGTCTGAAATTACCCCGCGCCCTGCAGCAGGACTTTAGCCAGCACGTACAGCAGGAAACCGACCAGCACGGTAAAGAGATGACGCAGCATGCGCTGTGGCAACTGTTCCGCACCCGTTATGGGCTGGTAGAGACGCCGGGCTTTGCCCTGCACGCTTACCATAGCGACAGCCAGCAGGACGGGCAGTTACATCTGACGGCAAGCGTCACGACGCAGGGCGGGATGCGCCAGCTGGAGGGGCAAGGCAACGGGCTGTTATCCGCGGCGGCCAATGGTATAAGCCGCTGGGTCACGACCCCGTTTGTGATTAAGGACTATCACGAACATACGCTTGGGGAGCGCAGCGACAGCCGCTCGGTGGCGTATATCCGCTGTCTGTTTCAGGATGGTAGCAGCCGCTGGGGTGTGGGCATTGACAGCGACGTGGCCCGCGCGTCTCTTCAGGCCCTGTTCAATGCTGTCAGCTAGCTGTCTTTGAAATAATCGCTGGGTGATATCCCCATCACCCGGCGAAACATCGCCGTAAAGGCACTGTGGCTGCCGTAGCCCAGATCCAGCGCCACGCGTAGCACTGGCTGACCTTGTCCCAGGCGCAGCAGCGCTTCCAGCAGGCGCGCCCTTCTTAGCCACTCACCGTAGCTTAACCCCGTCTGCTGCTTAAAATGGCGGTTCATCGTACGTTCACTCATACCAAGCGTGTTTGCGGCCTGCATGCTGCCCCAGCTTTCCCCCGGCAACAGCCGGATCTGCTGGCAAAGGGTACGCAACGGCTCGCTTTCCGGCTCAGGCAGGTGAAACGGCAGCACCCGCATCGTGCGAATTTCATCCAGAATGAGCTCATATACGCGCTCATCACGACTGCCAGGCGAGTAGGACGCCTCAAGCGTCAGCGAGGTGAGGATAAGTTCGCGTAACAGACCGGAGATCTGGACTATCTGACAGGTTGCCGGAAGATCGGCTCGCGCGAGGGGATCGATAAACAGCGTGCGCGCCGCAACGTTACCGGTAATACGCAAAGAGTGCGGAGTGCCCGCGGGTAGCCAGACGCCGCGTCCGGGCGGCACCACCCAACAACCTGATGCGGTATCGACTCTCACCACCCCACTCAGGGTGTGCAGCAATTGCGCGCAGTCATGCTGATGCCACGGCTCGCTGTCGCCATGAAGGTAATCATGGGCATAAGGAACAAGTGGGCGATGGGTAAAGGAGAAGGTTGAGGTTGAGGTTGTGGTCATGAGGTTAAACACCCCTCCCCCTACCCTCTCCCTGAGGGAGAGGGAAAAGGTGCACTAGATGTGCAGTTCCTGCAGTTTTTCTTTTGGCAGCGCCAGCTCTTCATTGCTGTTTACGCGAACGTCACGCTCGATGATATGACGCGCGATCTCCTGGGCTTCTTCCAGAGAGTGCATCTGGTAAGTTCCGCACTGATATACGTTCAGCTCAGGGATCTGGTTCTGCTCTTTCACCTTCAGCACATCTTCCATTGCCGCTTTCCAGGCATCCGCGACGCGTTTCTCTTCAGGCTGGCCAATCAGGCTCATGTAGAAACCGGTACGGCAACCCATCGGAGAGATATCGATGATCTCCACGCCATTACCGTTCAGGTGGTCGCGCATAAACCCGGCAAACAGGTGCTCCAGGGTGTGAATGCCTTTCTCTGGCATCACTTCTTTGTTAGGCACGCAGAAGCGCAGATCGAATACGGTGATCGTGTCGCCGTGCGGGGTGTGCATGGTCTTCGCCACACGTACTGCAGGTGCTTCCATACGGGTATGGTCGACAGTAAAGCTATCTAATAACGGCATACGTCACCTCCGATAGTGATTTTTTTTAAAATAAACTGAACTCTTCTACAAAATGCACGTCTGAGTATATGAAAGACGCGCATTTGTTATCATCATCCCTGAATTCAGAGATGTATATTTTGGCCACAGCGATGTGGCCTTTTTCTTTTCTGTTAAGCCTGTTTCGCCAGAAACGCCTCAAACGTCTCCGTATCCGCCGCTTCAACCTCTTTCTGACGCACGACAGAGGCGTCTCGTTCTGCCACAAAATCGGCTTCACTCAGAATCTCTAACGGCTCCTGCTTCAGCATCTCGCGGTATTCCGCAGAGAGCGAACGCCCGGTGCCGCCAATACCCTGATCAATCATAGAACGCAGAATACGCGCTGAGAACGTCAGTTCCGGGTTATCAAACGATTCAACCAGCTGGTCGCAGACGTTTTGATAGGCTTCCCCACCGTCAATGCTGTCCATGGTCCGGGCAACACGCTTCAGGTCACGGAACAGATCCTTACCGACTTTCGTCAGCGGGAACTGCGCTGTTTCGCAGCCAATACCCAGCGTCAGACCCGGCTTGCGCCCTTCCAGAATCACGCGGTTCCAGTTGGTACGGGTACAGAGTAGTTCCTCTGAACTCATTTCCGGCGCATCCGCCAGCACGCACCAGACCATAAACAGATCCAGGAAGCGAACCTGCTGCTCATCAACGCCGATGGGTGAGAACGGGTTGATATCCAGCGAGCGCACTTCTATGTATTCAATCCCGCCGCGCTGCAGTGCATCCGACGGGGTTTCACCGCTGCGCGTAACGCGCTTCGGACGAATAGGCGCGTACAGTTCATTTTCAATCTGCAGCACGTTGCTGTTGATCTGCAGGCGCTTACCGTCTTTTTCGAGGCCGATTTTCTCGTACTCTTCCGACGGCGTTTTGATCGCCCGCTTCAATCCTGCCACATATTCGTGCAATTCGTTAAACGTAATACCGAGATTGCTTTGCGACTTATTGGTATAACCCAGATCGCTAAGACGCAGGGAGGTGGCGTACGGGAGATAGTACATTCCACACTCTGTCTTCTCGAACGGCAGCGTGGTCGGTTTCCCCTGCAGGAATGACGAGCATATCGCAGGCGATGCCCCAAACAGATACGGAATGACCCAGCCAAAACGATAGTAGTTGCGGATCAGGCGGAAATAGCCCGCGGAGATCGCGTCTTTATCCGTTTCGCCGCACTTCGCCTGCCAAAACGCCATGGGTAAAGAGAAATTGTAATGCACGCCAGAAATGGTCTGCATCAACGCACCGTAGCGGTTTTTCAGCCCCTCACGATAGAGCGTTTTCAGTTGACCGATATTTGACGTGCCGTATTGCGCCAGTTCAATCTCCTGGCCTTGTTCGATATAGCACGGCATGCTGAGCGGCCACATACGCTCATCACCCAGATTGCGGGCAGTGTAGCGATGGATGTCGCGCAGAATCGTTAGCATATGATCAATATCACCATCCACTGGCGTGATGAATTCCAGCAGCGCTTCAGCGAAATCGGTTGTGATCCATTTATGTGTCAGCGCCGAGCCTAACGCCTTCGGGTGACCCGTTGTCGCTAAGCTACCGTCCGCGTTAACGCGCAGCGTTTCACGCTCAAGACCACGCTGAATACCCTTCAGTGCCTGAGGGTGATTTTCCAGCCAGGCCAGCGCCTGAGATACGTCCGGGATCAAATTGACCTCCCGCCTGTCAAAGTATTGTTACTCAGCATAATTGTAATGGTTGACGATTGAAGGTCGCGTATTCATTCCACCAATTAGTGCCACCACGTCATACCCTGTAGTGTTGCCCATGCCACGAGAACATAGCGCAACGCCTTGCCAAGGCACAAAAAAAAGAGCACTGGCCCCCAGGAGATGCGCATCCATCCCGCCAGCAGGCACAGTAAATCACCTATTACAGGCATCCAGCTTAATAACAGCGTGGCAGCGCCATAGCGTTTTAGCCAGCCGACTGCCTTTTCCTGCCAGCGCGATTTTTCACGCAGCGGAAAGAAACGCCCAAGAATAACGTTAGTCAGCCCTCCAAAGCTATTACCCATTGTTGCTATTAACACGAGCAACCAGGGCTGACTCACGCCAGACAACAGCATCGCTACCAGCACTACTTCCGAATTTCCCGGCAAGAGCGTGGCGCTTAAAAAACTGCTGGCGAATAATGATAAAAGTGACAGCGCGTCACTCACAGTAAGCGGACGTCCACAACATCCATCCCGGCATCGCGCGCGGCCTGAATACCAAAATCAGCATCTTCGAACACAACACATTTCACCGCAGGCACACCCATCAATTCTGCACAACGCAGGAAGGTGTCCGGTGCGGGCTTGTGATTTTGAACATGATCGGCGGCAACCACCGCAGAGAAATAATGGCGCAGGCCAAGATGGGTGAGCAGCGCTTCCGCAATAGCGCTTTCACTGCCCGTGCCAACGGACATAGGACGACGCCCGTGCCATGCTTTTACGACGTCAATTAACGGTAACGGGCGCACGGTATCTAAAAGCATCGCTTTTACCGCATCGGTTTTTTCACGGGCCAGAAGGTGCGGGTCGAGATCGGCATGATTACGTTCAATCACGGCCTGCGCTATACGCCAGGTTGGGGCTCCGTTGAGGGCGATCATCGCCTGAAGATCGAAACGCATACCGTAACGAGCAAGGACATCAGTCCAGGCTTGACGATGCGTGGGTTCGGTATCCAGGAGAGTGCCATCCATATCGAAGATCAAACCGTCATACTGTGCGTACATCGTGCTCTCGCTAAACGATTAACAAAGCATTACTTTATCGTAAACGGTGGTTTTTGTCGCTCAAAGAGAAATGATTGCTGACGGAACGTCGAAGGAATAACCAGGGAGAAAGAGAGTGGTACAGAAAAGAAGATGGTGCATCCGGGAGGATTCGAACCTCCGACCGCTCGGTTCGTAGCCGAGTACTCTATCCAGCTGAGCTACGGATGCATCGGGATTTACTATTGTACTACTCGATATTCATATCACTTCGAAAGCAATATGAAGTAATAGATGGTGCATCCGGGAGGATTCGAACCTCCGACCGCTCGGTTCGTAGCCGAGTACTCTATCCAGCTGAGCTACGGATGCATCAGGGTACTGCTTTCAGAAATAGTAAATGGTGCATCCGGGAGGATTACTCGGCTGCGCCTCGCCCTTCGGGCCGTTGCTAAAGCAACGTTATCCTCCCTGGTGCTTGCGGCTAACCCGCAGACCTTGAAACAACAGCTTTGCTGTTATCTCGGAGAAGATGGTGCATCCGGGAGGATTCGAACCTCCGACCGCTCGGTTCGTAGCCGAGTACTCTATCCAGCTGAGCTACGGATGCATCGGGATTTACTATTGTACTACTCGATATTCATATCACTTCGAAAGCAATATGAAGTAATAGATGGTGCATCCGGGAGGATTCGAACCTCCGACCGCTCGGTTCGTAGCCGAGTACTCTATCCAGCTGAGCTACGGATGCAAAATGGCGGTGAGGCGGGGATTCGAACCCCGGATGCAGCTTTTGACCGCATACTCCCTTAGCAGGGGAGCGCCTTCAGCCTCTCGGCCACCTCACCACACAACGCCTCTTTCGAGTGCTTCGAGTAACTCGTTAAGAGCTTCTCGTCGCTGCGTGGCGCATATATTACTTTCTGGGACTTATAAGTCAAACAATTTTCCAAAAGCTTTTATCGTTTGCACAAATCACACGCAATTCGCATGCAAAAGCTGCAAAGAGGGTGTTTTATAAGCGGATTTTGCAGGCATCTTCTCAGAAAACTGATGACAGAATAGTGATGTTGAGGCGAGTTAAGGGTAAGAGAGTGGTTAAAAACAGAGCGATTGAAATTAAACGGTAACTTTAAGCAGGAAAAATGGCGGGAGAGGTTGCGTCTCGCCCGACAGCGAGACGCGACAATATCAGTAACTGGACTGCTGGGATTTTTCAGCCTGGATACGCTGGTAGATCTCTTCACGGTGGACAGATACTTCTTTAGGAGCGTTTACACCAATACGTACCTGGTTACCCTTTACCCCTAAAACTGTCACGGTGACCTCATCCCCAATCATGAGGGTCTCACCAACTCGACGAGTCAGAATCAGCATTCTTTGCTCCTTGAAAGATTAAAAGAGTCGGGTCTCTTGTATCCCGGCATTATCCATCATATAACGCCAAAAAGTAAGCGATGACAAACACGTAAAGTGTAAGCAGTCACGGCATCACATTCTGTTAAACGTAAGTTTAGCCGATATACACAAACTCAACCTGACTTTATCGTTATCGATAGCGCAGTGAACAAGACGCCATAACGTTACCGCTATGGCGTCTGCTTGTGCTTTGTAGTTATTACAGTTTCGCGCTCACCCAGCTTTCAACACTGGCCAATGCCGCAGGAAGTGCCGCCGCATCCGTACCACCGGCTTGCGCCATGTCCGGACGACCGCCACCCTTACCGCCCACCTGCTGGGCGACCATACCAATCAGTTCCCCTGCTTTTACGCGGTCGGTCACATCCTTAGAGACGCCCGCAATCAGAGAAACCTTACCTTCTGCCACTGTCGCCAGCACGATAACTGTGGAACCGAGCTGGTTCTTCAGATCGTCGACCATAGTACGCAGCATCTTAGGCTCAACGCCCGCCAGATCGCTGACCAGCAGTTTGACGCCTTTAATGTCTACAGCTTTGCTGGAGAGGTTTGCACTCTCCTGCGCCGCAGCCTGCTCTTTCAGCTGCTGCAGCTCTTTTTCCAGCTGACGCGTACGATCCAGCGCAACGCGCACTTTCTCGCCCAGGTTCTGGCTATCACCTTTCAACAACTGCGCGATGTCGTGCAGCTGATCGCTCTGCGCATGCAGGCTGGCAATCGCGCCTTCACCGGTTACCGCTTCAATACGACGCACGCCCGCCGCCGTTCCTGATTCGGAAACAATGCGGAACAGACCAATGTCGCCGGTACGGGAGGCATGCGTCCCGCCGCAGAGCTCAGTCGAGAAGTCGCCCATGCTCAGCACGCGAACGCGGTCGTCGTATTTCTCGCCGAACAGTGCCATCGCGCCTTTCTTCTTCGCCGCCTCGAGATCCATGATATCGGTTTCGATTGGCAGGTTACGACGGATCTGCGCATTCACCAGATCTTCCACCGCGCGGATTTCTGACGGCTTCATCGCTTCAAAATGAGAGAAGTCGAAGCGCAGCACTTTATCGTTAACCAGAGAACCTTTCTGTGCAACGTGCGTTCCCAGAACTTCACGCAGGGCAGCGTGCATCAGGTGCGTAGCTGAGTGGTTCAGACGAATGCGCGCACGACGAGCTTCATCAACGTTCGCCTGGACACCCTCGCCCACTTTCAGAGAACCGGCAGTCAGTTTGCCCTGATGGCCAATCGCCTGACCGTATTTCTGCGTGTCGCTTACGCTGAAGCTGAAACCGTTGCCTTTCAGTTCGCCTTTATCGCCAACCTGGCCGCCGGATTCCGCGTAGAACGGCGTTTTGTCCAGAATGACAACCGCATCCTGACCCGCGTTGATGCTGTCTACGGCTTTACCGTCAACAAACAGGGCGGTCACTTTGCCAGTCAGTTCCAGATTTTCGTAGCCTTTGAATTCTGATGCGCCATCAACGCGGATCATCGCGTTGTAGTCAGCACCAAAACCGCTGGACTCGCGCGCACGGCGGCGCTGCTCTTCCATTGCGGCTTCAAAGCCTGCTTCGTCCACTTTGATGTTACGCTCACGGCAAACGTCCGCCGTCAGGTCAACCGGGAAACCGTAGGTGTCGTACAGGCGGAAAGCGGTTTCGCCGTCCAGCGTATCGCCCTTAAGTTTCGCCAGCTCTTCATCCAGCAGCGCCAGTCCGCGCTCCAGAGTACGAGCAAACTGCTCTTCTTCCGTTTTCAGAACCTGCTCAACCTGCGCCTGCTGACGTTTCAGCTCATCACCGGCTGCGCCCATCACGCCAATCAGTGGCCCAACGAGTTTATAGAAGAAGGTGTCCTTCGCGCCCAGCATGTTGCCGTGACGGATAGCACGACGAATGATACGACGCAGCACATAGCCACGGTTTTCATTCGACGGGATCACGCCGTCGGCAATCAGGAACGCGCAGGAACGGATATGGTCTGCAATAACGCGCAGCGATTTGTTGTTCAGATCGGTTGCACCCGTCACTTGCGCAACGGCTTTAATCAGGGTGCTGAACAGGTCAATTTCGTAGTTGGAGTTAACGTGCTGCAGAACAGCCGCGATACGCTCCAGACCCATACCGGTATCAACGGACGGTTTCGGCAGCGGCTCCATCGTACCGTCAGCCTGACGGTTGAACTGCATGAAGACGATATTCCAGATCTCAATGTAGCGATCGCCGTCTTCTTCCGGGCTGCCTGGAGGACCACCCCAGATATGGTCGCCGTGATCGTAGAAGATCTCGGTGCACGGACCGCAAGGGCCGGTATCGCCCATCTGCCAGAAGTTGTCAGACGCATAAGGTGCGCCTTTGTTATCACCGATGCGAATAATACGCTCGCGCGGGATACCAACCTCTTTTTCCCAGATTTCGTAGGCTTCGTCATCGGTTTCATAGACGGTAACCCACAGACGATCTTTCGGCAGGTTGAACCAGTTTTCACCGGTCAGCAGTTCCCACGCATATTGAATGGCATCGTGTTTGAAATAGTCGCCGAAGCTGAAGTTACCCAGCATTTCGAAGAACGTGTGGTGACGCGCGGTGTAACCGACGTTTTCCAGGTCGTTGTGTTTACCGCCCGCACGCACGCAACGCTGTGAGGTTGTGGCGCGGGAATAATTACGTTTGTCGAGACCAAGGAACACATCCTTGAACTGGTTCATCCCGGCGTTGGTAAACAGCAGAGTCGGATCGTTGTTTGGTACCAGGGAGCTGCTGGCAACTACCTGATGTCCCTTACTATGGAAAAAATCGAGAAACGCCTGACGGATCTCAGCGGTGCTCTTGCTCATAATTATCCTGAAATCAAGCTAACGAAATGTCGTAGCAAGCCTGTATCGGTAAAACGTTGGACAGACCAGCTACTGGAAAAAGTGGGAATAAGATAAGTTTTCTTTAGTGGGAAGTAAAATCCCGCATGCGTTCAATCCGCAAAATTACGCCAGATATCCTGAATATCTTCCATCAGAAAGCCGCGGTAGAGCAAAAAGCGCTGGATTTTAACTTTTTCTGAAAATTCACGTGGCAAGGGTTCGCCGTACTTGCGAATGGCCTGTTCTTTTGCCAGCGCGCACCAGTCTGTGTCGCATTCGCGCATGGCCTTTTCAATGGTTTCACGGGCGACCCCTTTCTGGTTCAGCTCCTGGCGGATACGCGCGGGGCCATATCCTTTGCGGCCACGGCTGGCAAGAAACCGGGAAGCGAAACGCTCGTCATCCAGATAGCGGTGCTCATAGCACCAGGCAATGACGCGGTCGTAATCTTCCGCAGTCGCATCAATCTCTTCCGGCCCGTTTTTACTCATTACGGGGGCCGACAGTTTTCGCCGCAACTCCTGTTCGCTGTGGTCACGGACGGCAAGAATGCGCACCGCACGGTCCAGTAAGCGTGCATAGGCAGGGCGGCGTGAAGTCGATTCACTCATAAAAAACCTGCTGATTCAGAAATGCAAAAAGGGCCGCATTAGCAGCCCTTCATCTTTAAACGAGAGAATTAGAAATCTTCGTTGGTTTCTTCAGCACCCGCGTTATCCACCACGAAATCAGGCGTACCGTCCTGGTTGTTCAGCAGAAGCTCACGCACTTTCTTCTCAATTTCTTTCGCCGCAGCCGGGTTCTCTTTCAGCCAGGAGATTGCATTTGCTTTGCCCTGACCAATCTTGTCGCCGTTGTAGCTGTACCATGCGCCCGCTTTTTCAATCAGCTTCTCTTTCACGCCGAGGTCAACCAGTTCGCCGTAGAAGTTGATGCCTTCACCGTAGAGGATCTGGAATTCAGCCTGTTTGAACGGCGCTGCGATTTTGTTCTTCACAACCTTCACGCGGGTTTCGCTACCCACCACGTTTTCACCCTCTTTCACCGCGCCGATACGGCGGATATCCAGACGGACAGACGCGTAGAATTTCAGCGCGTTACCACCGGTAGTGGTTTCCGGGTTACCGAACATCACACCAATTTTCATACGGATCTGGTTGATGAAGATCAGCAGCGTGTTGGACTGCTTCAGGTTACCGGCCAGCTTACGCATTGCCTGGCTCATCATACGTGCCGCGAGGCCCATGTGAGAGTCACCAATTTCGCCTTCGATTTCAGCTTTTGGCGTCAGAGCAGCAACGGAGTCGACCACGATAACGTCAACCGCACCGGAACGGGCCAGCGCGTCACAAATTTCCAGCGCCTGCTCACCGGTGTCCGGCTGAGAACACAGCAGGTTGTCAATATCAACGCCCAGCTTACGAGCATAAACAGGGTCCAGCGCGTGCTCGGCATCGATAAACGCACAGGTTTTACCTTCACGCTGTGCCGCAGCGATAACCTGCAGCGTCAGGGTTGTTTTACCTGAGGACTCAGGCCCGTAGATTTCTACGATACGGCCCATTGGCAGGCCGCCAGCGCCCAGCGCGATATCCAGAGAAAGCGAACCGGTGGAGATAGTTTCCACATCCATGGAACGGTCTTCACCCAGGCGCATGATGGAGCCTTTACCGAATTGCTTTTCGATCTGGCCCAGTGCTGCCGCCAACGCTTTCTGTTTGTTTTCGTCGATAGCCATTATTACTCCTGTCATGCCGGGAGAAGCGACTGTGCTTCACCGTGGATTTCTGTTCTGTTGGTGCAATTATACTGTATGGTCATACAGTATCAAGTATTTTGTAGAAATTGTTGCCAGAGCGTTTTTAACGCATAAACGGTTGCCTGACGACGCACGCTTTCGCGATCGCCGCTAAAGCACTCCCGGCGGGTGATCCCTTCACCTCTGGCGGTAGCAAAACCAAACCAGACGGTGCCGACAGGCTTCACGTCACTGCCCCCGTCCGGGCCCGCGATGCCGCTAATCGATACTGCATAATCCGCGCGCGCCTCTTTGAGCGCACCAATAGCCATCTCAATCACCACTGGCTCGCTGACCGCGCCATGCTGTTCGAGCGTAGATTCCCGCACGCCGATCATTTGCGCTTTAGCTTCATTACTGTAGGTCACAAAACCACGTTCAAACCAGGCGGAACTGCCGGCAATATCGGTAATCGCTTTCGCCACCCAGCCGCCGGTGCAGGACTCCGCGGTGGTGAGGGTCGCCCCGCGTTGCTTAAGCGCCAGCCCTACCACTTCGCTAAGCTGCATCAATTCATGGTCAGTCATTCTCGCTCCAGGCCTTAGAAAAACATGCAGCACAAGATAGCACTTTCTCGTCAGATATGGGGATGCGCTGCAGGATTTACGAGGGGGCTTCAGAAAAAAGCCGATGCGAGCGCACCGGCGGTGGCGAGGATTATTTCATGCTGTCAGCGAGGGTATCCACATTGTGGCGGAACGCCTTAACGTAGGTCTCTGCCACGCCCCCTTTTGCCGAGAGCGCTTCCGGGTAAAGCTCGCCTCCCGGCTGCGCGCCGGTGGCTGTAGCAATCTGTTTAACCAGCCGCGGATCGAGCTGGTTTTCCATAAACCAGGTTTTCACGCCGTCCGCTTTAATCTGATTAATGATCTCAGCGACCTGTGCCGCGCTGGCCTCGCTCTCTGACGACAACCCCTGGGGCGCCATAAACGTCACCCCGTAGGCGCGGCTGAAATAGCCGAACGCGTCATGGCTGGTCAGCACTTTACGTTGCACCAGCGGGATCTGGCTAAAACGCGTTTTGGCCCAGCTATCCAGCTGCTTAAGCTGCGCGATGTACGGTTTTCCGGTCGCTTCCAGCGCGGTTTTATCTTCTGGGTCGGCTTTCACCAGCCCGTTGAGAATATTTTGCGCGTACAGCGCCCCGTTCGCCGCGCTGTTCCAGGCGTGCGGGTCAGTGACGGTTTTGCCCTCTTCTTCGAGGGTATGCGTCTGCACACCACGCGACGCCACCACCAGCTGGCCTTTGAACCCGGAGGCTTTCACCAGGCGATCCAGCCACCCTTCCAGTCCCAGACCATTGACCACCACAACATCTGCCTTGCTTAGCGCCGCGCTATCTTTTGGCGAGGGCTCGAAGGTATGCGGATCGCCGTCCGGCCCCACCAGCGTCGTGACGTTCACATGGTCACCGCCCACCTCCCGGGTCATATCCCCCAGAATGGAAAAGCTGGTCACCACATTGAGCGTTTTCGCCATCACCGTTTGCGACATCATCCCCAGCGCGAGCGCCACTACGAATCCCGTACGTTTCATCGTTTCCCCTTGCGTTAAAAAAGCGCACGCAGGCTGCCAGCCAGCCTGCTGCGCGTGCCAAATAAAATGGAAATAAAGAACAGCGCGCTGGCGGTAAGCACGATGGACGGCCCCGCGGGCAGGCTGGCGGCCCAGGAGAGACTGAGTCCGAGCCACGCGCAGAAAATACCGCTGATACCCGCCATCAATAGCAGTCCGGGTAAGGTGCGTGCCCAGCAGCGTGCCGCTACCGCAGGGAGCATCATCAGCCCGACCGCCATCAACGTGCCAAGCACCTGAAAACCGGCAACGAGGTTAAGCACCAGCAGCGCCAGAAACAGGCCGTGTAATAAGCCGGGAACATGGCGGGCGTTTACCTGCAGCCAGGCGGTGTCAAAGGCCTCGGTCACCAGCCCACGGTAGAAAATCGCCAGCGTGATAAGGGTGAACATGCAAACGCCTGCCACAAACAGCGCGGCATCGTTATCCACCGCCAGGATGGAGCCAAACAACAGGTGCAGAAGATCGACGTTCGAACCGCGCAGTGATACCAGCGTGACGCCCAGCGCCAGCGAGCCAAGATAGAACCCGGCAAAACTGGCGTCCTCTTTAAGCGGCGTTCGACGGCTGACCAGCCCGGCCACCAGCGCCACGGTAATACCGGCAATAAAGCCCCCCACGCTCATGGCCAGCAGCGACATACCGCTGAGCAAATACCCCACCGCGACACCGGGCAAAATGGCGTGAGAGAGGGCATCGCCCATCAGACTCATCCGGCGCAGCTGAAGGAAAACGCCCAGAGCAGTGGTACTGACGGACAACGCCAGGCAAACCACCAGCGCGCGGCGCATAAAGCCATACTCAATAAAAGGCTGAAAAAAGATATGCCAGATCATGCCACCCTCACCCGCTCGGTTTTCCACTGGGGCATGTCAGCGTCCAGCCGTAACGTCTGCGGGAAGTGGCGCGATACACGCTCGCTGTCGTGCAGCACCGCAAGTACCGTTTGCCCCTGCATATACATTTCCAGCATCAGGTCCATCAGCACATTACAGGTAGCTTCATCAACGCCGGTAAAGGGCTCATCGAGCATGACCAGCGGTGCCTGCTGCACTAATACCCGCGCGAACAGCATGCGCTGAAACTGACCGCCGGAGAGCTCATCAATGGTCGTTAGCGCCATCGTTCCAAGCCCCACCCGCTCAAGCGCGCCGGCAATGCGCAGCCGCATTTCACGGCGAAGGCCAGAAAAAAGCGACGCTTCAGGCCAGCAGCCCATGCTGACCACATCCTGTACGGTTAGCGGAAATTGCGCCTCCAGGGCATGACGCTGTGCCAGCCAGCCCATTACCGGGCGTTTTTTCTGCCAGTGAAAACGGCCGCTTACCGGTGGGATAAACCCGGCGAGGGTTTTCAGAAGCGTTGATTTACCGCAGCCGTTGGCCCCGAGAATGGCGGTCATGCTCCCGCATTCAATCACCCCGGACAGAGGACGCGTAACCGGCTCGCGGTCGTAACCCGCCGTGAGTTGATTCATCACAATCATGGCAATGCCACCGCCCAGCACACGGCCAGTCCGATAAAGACAATCAGCGCCAGCGCCATCAGAAGCCGGACCGGTGCAGACAGAGAAAAAAAGGAAGTAGACATTTCATCACCACACCAAATGTTATAACATAACAATAATGAAAGATAATGCGGATGTAAATGAGCGGAGATTAACGGGAGTGTGGCGAAATGTTTCTGGATGTCAGCCCAACCCTCTCCCGGCGGAAGAGGGTTGAACATCAAGTGTTACTGACTGAACGGCGACGCGGCAGGCACGCGCGCCTGTGACACCGCCAGCCCCAGCTGCCATACGGCCATCGCATAGTGAGTGCTGTGGTTATAGCGGGTGATGGTGTAGAAGTTAGGCAGCCCGTACCAGTACTGATAACCCGTACCGACATCCAGACGCAGCAGGCTCGCCTGTTGCGTATTTCCCAGCGGCTGCGTTGGCGTTAAGCCTGCAGCGGCCAGCTGCGAAACGCTGTAGTTGGTTTTAAAGCCGTTCTCAAGCCCTGGTGCCTGGCCGTTAGCCTGCACCGCCACCTGACCACCCGGCACCCAGCCGTGCGCTTTAAAGTAGTTCGCCACGCTGCCGATGGCATCCACCGGATCCCACAGGTTGATATGACCATCTCCGTTAAAGTCGACGGCATATTGCTTATAGGAGGACGGCATAAACTGGCCGTAGCCCATCGCACCGGCAAACGAGCCTTTGAGATCTAACGGGTCATCTTGTTCATTGCGCGCCATCAGCAGGAAGGTTTCCAGTTCAGACGAGAAATATTCAGCGCGACGCGGGTAGTTGAAGGAGAGCGTCGCCAGCGCATCGAGGATACGGGTTTTGCCCATCACGCGGCCCCAGCGGGTTTCCACGCCGATAATCCCGACGATGATTTCAGGCGGTACGCCATACACCTGCCACGCACGGTTCAGCGCATCTTCATATTGGTTCCAGAAGACCACGCCATTTTGCACGTTATCCGGCGTAATAAACTGTTTGCGATAACGCAGCCATGCGCCATTTGGCCCGGTCGGTACCTGAGCCGTCGGTGCCTGGCGATCCATCAAACGCAGAACATAATCCAGTCGCTTCGCCTGCGACAGAATTTCATGCAGTTGCTGGCGGTCAAAACCGTGTTTGCTCACCATTTTATCGATGAACTGCTCGGCCGCCGGGTTATTCGCAAAGTCGCCGCCCATCTGCATCATATTATGCTGCGGCTCCAGCAGGAATCCTCCGGAAGGCGCGCCAGCCGTTTGCTGCACGGCTTCGGTCTTGGGTTTGCTACTACAGGCAGACAGCAGAATAAGCGCAGGTAATAACGCTACATAACGACGCTTGAACATGTGACATCCATTTAACGGGTTCGATAAGAACCCAGTATGGTAAAGCATCCGCAACACCTCAAGGAAGTGGTACGCACCTCCCCCACCAA
Organism: Enterobacter sp. BNK-18; assembly: GCF_047456135.1. Lineage (NCBI taxonomy): Bacteria > Pseudomonadati > Pseudomonadota > Gammaproteobacteria > Enterobacterales > Enterobacteriaceae > Enterobacter > Enterobacter sp. BNK-18. Next base: position 2,783,898 of record NZ_CP179899.1, read on the forward strand.
ATCTTTACGCTCCCCATCGCAAATCTGTGCAATTTTCGTCCACCCAAGACTTCCGTCGGCAATTAACTTTCAAAATAATCCATTTTTCTTTCATTGTGAAATCTAATTAACACTTTAAAACCTTTCAAAGTGATTATTATTAGCCTCAGTTATACAAAAACAAAAAAGCCCCACAGGAGAGAAGAATGATAGAAACCATCACCCACGGCGCCGAGTGGTTCATCGGGCTGTTTCAGAAAGGCGGAGAAGTGTTCACCGGCATGGTGACCGGGATCCTGCCCCTGCTGATTAGCCTGCTGGTCATCATGAACGCGCTGATTAACTTTATTGGCCAGCAACGCATTGAACGCTTTGCCCAGCGCTGCGCCGGCAATCCGCTGTCCCGTTACCTGGTTCTGCCCTTCATCGGTACGTTTGTTTTTTGCAACCCGATGACGCTGAGCCTCGGCCGCTTTATGCCTGAAAAGTACAAGCCCAGCTATTACGCCGCAGCCTCCTACAGCTGCCACTCCATGAATGGCCTGTTCCCGCATATCAACCCCGGCGAGCTGTTTGTCTATCTGGGCATTGCCAGCGGCCTGACCACGCTTGGCCTGCCGCTCGGTCCGCTGGCGGTGAGTTATCTGCTGGTCGGTCTGGTAACCAACTTTTTCCGCGGCTGGGTCACGGACCTCACCACCGCCATTTTCGAGAAGAAAATGGGTATCCAGCTTGAACAGAAAGTCCATCTTTCAGGAGCCGCAGCATGAGCCGTATTCGTATTGAAAAAGGAACGGGCGGCTGGGGCGGCCCGCTGGAATTCGACGCCACTGAAGGCAAAAAAATCGTCTATATCACCGCAGGCACACGTCCGGCCATTGTCGACAAACTGCGTGAGCTGACCGGCTGGGAAGCAGTCGACGGCTTCAAAGAGGGCGAACCGCCTGAAGCGGAAATTGGCGTGGCGGTGATTGACTGCGGCGGCACGCTGCGCTGCGGCATCTACCCCAAGCGGCGTATTCCTACCGTGAATATCCATTCCACCGGTAAATCAGGTCCGCTGGCGCAGTACATCCTGGAGGACATTTATGTCTCCGGCGTGAAAGAGGAAAACATTCACCTGGCACAAGGGTCTGCTGCCCCTCAGAAAGCGGCCCCGCGCGATTACGACACGAGTAAAAAAATCACCGAACAGAGTGACGGCCTGCTGGCAAAAGTCGGAATGGGGATGGGCTCTGCCGTGGCCGTGCTGTTCCAGTCCGGGCGCGACACCATCGACACGGTGCTGAAAACCATTCTGCCGTTCATGGCATTCGTTTCGGCGCTGATCGGCATCATCATGGCCTCGGGTCTGGGCGACTGGATTGCCCACGGCCTCGCCCCGCTGGCGAGCCACCCGCTCGGGCTGGTGACGCTGGCGCTGATCTGCTCCTTCCCGCTGCTGTCGCCTTTTCTCGGCCCAGGCGCGGTCATTGCGCAGGTTATCGGCGTGCTGATTGGCGTGCAGATTGGCCTTGGCAACATTCCCCCGCATCTGGCTCTGCCCGCCCTGTTTGCCATTAATGCCCAGGCGGCGTGTGATTTCATTCCTGTCGGGCTGTCGCTGGCGGAAGCGCGCCAGGACACCGTACGCGTTGGCGTGCCGTCTGTACTGGTCAGCCGTTTCCTGACCGGCGCACCGACGGTGCTGATTGCCTGGTTTGTCTCCGGCTTTATTTACCAATAAGAGGTTCCTGTGATGACCGTAATTTACCAGACCACCATCACCCGCATTGGCCAGAGCGCGGCCGATGCGCTCAGCGACCAGATGCTGATTACCTTCCGCGAAGGTGCGCCCGCGGATATCGAAGAGTTTTGCTTTATCCACTGTCACGGCGAGATGAACGGTGAGCTGAAGGCCGGGAGCCAGCTGGAGTTGGGTGACGCGCGCTACGCCGTGACCGCCGTCGGCGACGTGGCCGGACAGAACCTGCGGGAGCTCGGCCATATCACCCTGCGTTTTGATGGCCAGCCGCAGGCGGAATATCCCGGCACGGTTCATGTGGATGGCCCGGTTCCGCAGGCTGTCACCCCAGGCTGCACGTTGAAGTTTGTTGCGTAATTTAAGGAGAAAGATATGAGTCAGGTTGCCGTTGTCATTGGTGGGGGACAAACCTTAGGCGAGTTCCTCTGCCGTGGGCTTGCTGCAGAGGGTTACCGCGTGGCGGTAGTGGATATTCAGAGTGAAAAAGCCGCACGCGTGGCGGACACCATCAACACCGAATTGGGTGAAGGGATGGCCTACGGATTTGGTGCTGATGCCACCAGCGAGCAGAGCGTAATGGCGCTGGCCCGCGGCGTGGACGAGATTTTTGGCCGTACCGACCTGCTGGTATACAGCGCAGGAATAGCCAAAGCGGCCTTTATCAGCGATTTCGAACTGGGGGACTTCGACCGCTCCCTGCAGGTTAACCTGGTGGGCTATTTCCTCTGCGCACGCGAGTTTTCCCGTCTGATGATCCGCGATGGCATTCAGGGGCGCATCATCCAGATCAACTCGAAATCGGGCAAAGTGGGCAGCAAACACAACTCCGGTTACAGCGCGGCGAAATTTGGCGGCGTTGGGCTGACGCAATCTCTGGCCCTCGATCTGGCCGAATATGGCATTACCGTTCACTCGCTGATGCTGGGCAACCTGCTGAAATCGCCGATGTTCCAGTCCCTGCTGCCGCAATATGCCACCAAGCTCGGGCTGAAAGAGGAGGAAGTGGAGCAGTATTACATCGACAAAGTGCCGCTGAAGCGCGGCTGCGATTATCAGGACGTGCTGAACATGCTGCTGTTTTATGCCAGCCCCAAAGCCTCTTACTGCACCGGGCAGTCCATTAATGTCACCGGCGGGCAGGTGATGTTCTGATCGAACACGCTGATGCCCGTATCCCCCTCTCCTTCGGGAGAGGGAACAACAAGGAGCTCGTATGGTTACCGCATTCATTACCGTCGCCGCCATCGCCTGGATGTGCCAGCTGATCTTTGGCGGCTGGCAAATCCGCCAGTTTAACCGCGCGTTTGATGCCCTGTGTCAGAAAGGGCGCGTGGGCGTCGGGCGTTCCGGCGGGCGTTTCAAACCGCGCGTGGTGGTTGCTATTGCGCTGGACGAACACAATAGGGTCTGCGATTCCCTCATCATGCGCGGGATGACCGTTTTTGCCCGCCCGGCGAAAATCCAGGCGATTAACGGGATATCGCTGCAGGAATTACAACCCGATGTGATCTTTCCCCATGATTCGCTCTGTCAGAATGCTCTATCATTAGCGCTTAATCTGAAACATGGATAATTTCGTTGTGAACGCGATAAGCTTGCGAAATTATCATTTCGCAACCTAAGGAATTGAGCGCCTATGAAACCACGTCAGCGTCAGGCGGCCATTCTGGAGCATCTGCAAAAGCAGGGAAAATGCTCGGTAGAAGAACTGGCCCACAACTTTGACACCACCGGCACGACAATACGAAAGGATCTGGTATTGCTCGAAAACTCTGGTGCAGTCATCCGAACCTACGGCGGCGTGATGCTCAACAAAGATGAAGCCGACCCGCCTATCGATCACAAAACGCTGATCAATACTCACCAGAAAGCGCTGATTGCCGAGGCCGCCGTAAAATTTATCCATGATGGCGACTCCATTATCCTTGATGCAGGCAGCACCGTGCTGCAGATGATCCCGATGCTCAGCCGCTTTAACAACATCACGGTGATGACCAACAGTCTGCACATCGTCAACGCCCTGTCGGAGTTCGACAGCGAGCAAACCATTCTGATGCCCGGCGGGACGTTCCGTAAAAAATCTGCGTCGTTTCACGGTCAACTGGCGGAAAACGCCTTTGAACACTTCAGCTTTGATAAACTCTTTATGGGCACGGACGGCATCGATTTGAACGCCGGTGTGACGACCTTTAACGAGGTGTTCAGCGTCAGCAAAGCGATGTGCAACGCCGCGCGAGAAGTGATTTTGATGGCAGACTCGTCGAAGTTTGGCCGTAAAAGTCCCAACATAGTCTGCAGCCTTGAAAGCGTCGATAAGCTCATTACCGACGCAGGTATCGACCCGGCGTTCAAAAAAGCGCTGGAAGAGAAAGGGATCGACGTGATTGTAACCGGAGAGAGAGATGAGTGATTTTCTGTTAAACGCAGGCCACCAGACCCTGATGCTGGAGCTGCAGGAAGCCAGCCGCCTGCCGGAACGTCTGGGCGAGGATTTTGTGCGCGCGGCAAACACCATTATCCAGTGCGAAGGTAAAGTGGTGGTCTCCGGGATCGGCAAGTCCGGTCATATCGGCAAAAAGATTGCCGCTACGCTTGCCAGCACCGGCACACCGGCGTTCTTCGTGCATCCGGCTGAAGCGCTGCACGGCGATCTGGGGATGATTGAAAGCCGCGACGTGATGCTGTTTATCTCCTACTCCGGTTCGGCCAAAGAGCTGGATCTCATCATCCCGCGTCTGCAGGAAAAATCGGTCGCGCTGCTGGCGATGACCGGTAAATCCCGCTCACCGCTGGCACTGGCGGCCAAGGCCACGCTTGATATCTCCGTTGAGCGCGAAGCCTGCCCGATGCACCTCGCCCCCACCTCCAGCACCGTAAATACGCTGATGATGGGCGACGCGCTGGCAATGGCGGTAATGCAGGCACGCGGCTTTAACGAAGAAGATTTTGCCCGCTCGCACCCGGCGGGCGCGCTCGGTGCGCGACTGCTCAATAAAGTTCATCATCTGATGCGGACCGACGAGGCCATTCCGCAGGTCAAACTCAACACCAGCGTAATGGATGCGATGCTGGAACTGAGCCGCACCGGGCTGGGTCTGGTAGCGGTGTGCGATGAAACCGGTAGCGTTAAAGGCGTGTTTACCGACGGCGACCTGCGCCGCTGGCTGGTGGGCGGCGGCAAGCTGGAATCCCAGGTTTCGGAAGCGATGACCCGGGGCGGGTTGACCCTGAACGCCGAGAGCCGCGCCATCGAAGCCAAAGAGGTGCTGATGAAACGCAAAATCACCGCCGCGCCGGTGGTGGATGAGCACGGCACGCTGTGCGGCGCCATCAACCTGCAGGATTTCTACCAGGCCGGGATTATTTAACCTTTGAGTCCCAGACGTTTCGCCAGCCGGTGCAGGTTGGCGACGTCCATTTCCAGCGCTCGCGCGCACGCCGCCCAGCTGCGGTTATTCTGCTCCAGCGCGCGGGCGATCGTCTGACGCTGAAACGCTTCTGTTGCTTCCCGCAGGTTCTCATGGGCCATTTCCGGCGCGGCAGGCGTAACGAACGAAGCGGTGTCATCGTGCAATGCGAAATGCCGCGCGTGGATCACCACCTCATCTCCCGAACGTGTCGCCCGCGCCAGCACCACGGCGCGGTGAATCGCATGTTCCAGTTCGCGTACGTTACCCGGCCAGCCGTAGCGCATCAGATGGGCTCGCGCGCCGGGGCTTAATACCACGCGGGAAAGGCCCATTCGTAACCGACATTGCTCGCAGAAAAAACCCGCCAGCAGCACCACATCGTCACCGCGCTCGCGTAGCGGCGGCACGGTAAGCGGAAACACGCTCAGACGATGGTACAGGTCAGCGCGAAAATTCCCGGCCAACACCTCTTCGCGCAGGTCGCGGTTGGTTGCCGCCAGCACACGCACGTTGACTCTCAGGCTGCGATCGTCGCCGACGCGCTGAATATCGCCGTACTGCAGGACGCGCAGCAGTTTAGCCTGAAGCGACAGTGACAGTTCGCCAATTTCATCAAGGAACAACGTGCCGTTATCCGCCATTTCGAATTTGCCGCTGCGGTTGCTGATCGCCCCGGTAAACGCCCCTTTGACGTGACCAAACAGTTCACTTTCCGCCACGCTTTCCGGCAGCGCGGCGCAGTTGAGGTACACCAGCGGGTTGACCGCGCGCGGCGAGGCCTCGTGGATGCCCTTCGCCACCAGCTCTTTACCGGTGCCGGTTTCCCCGAAAATCAGCACGTTTAAATCCGAGGCCGCCACGATATCGATCTCTTTTTTTAGCTGCACCATCCCCGGTGACAGCCCAATCATCTCCGTGTGTGCCACCGGTTCAAACGCCGACGGGCTGCCGGGAAGGATGTTCTGGCTCTCAAGCTGTTCGATCAGCAGCGCGTTATTCAGCGCCCCGGCGGCCAGCGCGGCAATCAGCCGCAGCTCTTCATCGCTAAAGGTGTCGAACTGATCCGGCGACAGGCCGTCGAGGGTTAATGCCCCAATCAGGTTTTGTCCGGCAAACAGCGGCAGACCGATACAGGCATGAACTTTCAGGCTCTCCTGCCCCGGGATCAGCCCGTCGTAAGGGTCGGGCAAATCACTGTCCGCCGGAAAGCGCACCACGTCACCGGCCCGCGCGATGGTTTCCAGACGCGGATGGCCTTCCAGGGAGAAGCGTCGCCCAAGAACGTCCTGCGCCAGCCCGTCGATAGACAGCGGAATAAACTGCCGGGCGTCGTAGCGCAGCAGCGCCGACGCATCGCACGCCAGCACCTGGCGCAGCGTCGAAATCAGCCTCTGAAAACGGTCCTGATGACCGATACCGGTTTGCAGTTCAATGGCAATTTTTGCCAGTACGTCCACGGAAAAGCTCATCTGCGCCTCACTGTCATTTTGACCATTCATATTGTCACAATGACCATAAATCAGATAGTCATATTGACTACCCATTACGGATGATAAAATTAAAAAATCATAAAAAACAGCAACATGAAAAACTGGCACGCAACTTGATAAAGGCTAGACATCTTATTTGAAAAACGCCGTATTAATTGAGGTTGCTATGTCTATTCTGGTTAAAAATAACATTCATTGGGTTGGTCAACGTGACTGGGAAGTGCGTGACTTCCACGGAACGGAGTACAAAACGCTGCGCGGCAGCAGCTACAACAGCTATCTCATCCGTGAAGGCAAAAACGTGCTCATCGATACCGTCGATCACAAATTCAGCCGGGAGTTCGTGCAAAATCTGCGCAGTGAAATCGATCTTGCTGATATCGACTACATCATCATTAACCATGCGGAAGAGGATCATGCCGGGGCGCTGACCGAGTTAATGTCCTGCATTCCCGACACCCCGATTTACTGCACCACCAACGCCATCGACTCGATTAACGGCCATCACCACCACCCGGAGTGGAATTTCCACACCGTCAAAACCGGCGACACGCTGGATATCGGCAACGGCAAACAGCTGATCTTCGTTGAAACCCCGATGCTGCACTGGCCCGACAGTATGATGACCTACATGACCGGCGATGCGGTGCTGTTCAGCAACGATGCCTTCGGCCAGCACTATTGTGACGAGCGCCTGTTTAACGACGAAGTGGATCAAACCGAGCTGTTCGAACAGTGTCAGCGCTACTACGCCAATATCCTGACGCCGTTCAGCCGTCTGGTGACGCCAAAAATCACCGAAATCCTCGGCTTTAACCTGCCCGTGGATATGATAGCCACCTCTCACGGCGTGGTGTGGCGCGAAAACCCCACCCAGATCGTGGAGCTGTACCTCAAATGGGCCGCGGATTACCAGGAAGACCGTATCACGCTTTTCTACGACACCATGTCTAATAATACCCGCATGATGGCGGACGCCATTGCGCAGGGTATTAACGAAGTCGACCCGAACGTGGCGGTGAAAATCTTCAACGTGGCGCGTAGCGATAAAAACGAAATCCTGACCAACGTCTTCCGCTCCAAGGGCGTGCTTGTGGGCACCTCCACGATGAACAACGTGATGATGCCGAAAATTGCGGGCCTTGTAGAAGAGATGACCGGTCTGCGCTTTCGTAATAAACGGGCCAGCGCATTTGGCTCCCACGGCTGGAGCGGCGGCGCAGTAGACCGGCTCTCCACGCGTTTGCAGGATGCCGGTTTTGAGATGTCCATGAGCCTGAAGGCGAAATGGCGTCCGGACATCGACGCGCTTGAATTGTGCCGCCAGCATGGCCGTGACATTGCGCGTCAGTGGGCGCTCGCGCCGCTCCCCGACATGAACGCCAAAAACCCCGCGCCGCAACAAGCCTGCGCCGCAGCGGTCGCTGACGTTGGCCCTCGCATGCAGTGCAGCGTCTGCCAGTGGATTTACGACCCGGCACAGGGCGAGCCGCTGCAGGATGTTGCCCCCGGTACCCCCTGGTGCGACGTGCCGGACAATTTCCTCTGCCCGGAATGTTCCCTGGGAAAAGAGGTCTTTGACGAACTGGCGACGGAGGCACAATGAACCACGGTATCGTTATCATCGGCTCGGGCTTTGCCGCCCGCCAGCTGGCGAAAAACATTCGCAAACAAGACGCCAGCGTGCCGTTGACGCTCATTGCCGCCGACAGCATGGACGAGTACAACAAGCCTGATTTAAGCCACGTTATCAGCCAGAATCAGCGAGCCGAAGACCTCACCCGCCAGACCGCAGGGGCGTTCGCGGAACAGTTTAGTCTGCGGTTATTTCCGCACACCTGGATAACCGATATCGACGCCGCCGCCCATGTGGTAAAAGCAAAAGACAAAACCTGGCAGTACGACAAGCTGGTGCTGGCGACAGGGGCGTCTGCTTTTGTCCCGCCGGTGGAAGGCCGGGAACTGATGATCACCCTCAACAGCCAGCAGGCGTATCAGGCCAGTGAAACCCTGCTGCGTGACGCGAAGCGGGTGATGATTGTCGGCGCAGGGTTGATTGGCACAGAGCTGGCGATGGATTTTAGCCGGGCGGGCAAAACCGTCACCCTGGTCGACCATGCGGCAAGCATTTTGTCGGCGCTGATGCCCGCAGAAGTAAGTAGTCGCTTACAGCATCGTCTGACCGATATGGGCGTACATCTGCTGCTGAAATCCCAGCTGCAAAGCCTGAAGAAAACCGGGAGTGGGATTCATGCAACGCTCGACCGCAGCCGCAGCGTTGAGGTGGATGTGGTGGTTGCCGCCACGGGCCTGCGTCCGGAAACGGCGCTGGCGCATCGCGCCGGCGCGGAAACAGGTCGTGGCGTGAAGGTAGACAGCTACCTGCAAACCACGCAGCCCGATATTTACGCCCTGGGTGACTGCGCTGAAATTAACGGACAGGTCCTGCCCTTCCTGCAGCCCATTCAACTGAGCGCGATGTACCTGGCGAAAAACCTGTCTGGCGGCAGTGCGCCACTGAAATTACCCGCCATGCTGGTAAAAGTAAAAACGCCGGCGCTCCCGCTGCACCTGGCAGGCGAAACCGAGCGTCCGGATCTGCACTGGCAACTCACCATTGAACCTCAGGGAATGGTGGCTCGTGGGTGCGACAGCGAAGGACAAATGCGCGCCTTTGTGGTGAGCGAAGACCGGATGAAAGAGGCTTTCGCTCTGCTGAAATCATTACCCGCTTAACGCTGATTTGCCTGCCACGCTAACGTAACCTTTGGATTTTATGGTCCACAGCCCCGATGTCCCGGGGCTTTTTTTCAACGTCGTTTAGCCAGATAACGACAATGATGTTCAGACGCCGCGTCAGGAACGCACGACAAGCGTATCGTAGCCGCGCCAGCGATAGTTGATCATGGAAATCAGCCAGCAGGCAACGAACAGCCCGACCACCACGAACCCGGCGTTACCGAGGTTGTCATTAACTGCGCCAATGCGATCCCAGAGGCCTCCGCTGAGGGCAAACTTATCCATCAACAGACCCAGAGCTTCCAGCCCGCCGATAAACAGCGCCACCACCACAGAGGTGCCGGTGATGGTCATGTTGTAGTAAAGCTTGCGCTGCGGCTTGTTAAACGCCCAGCCGTAAGCGCCGACCATCAGCAGATTGTCGAGAGTATCGACCAGCGCCATACCGCTGGCAAACAGCGCCGGGAAGATCATGATGGACCAGACTGACATCCCGTTTGACGCGCTGGCGGCTGAAATCCCAAGCACACCGATTTCCGTCGCGGTATCAAACCCCAGACCAAACAGGAAACCGACCAGGTACATTTGCCAACTCTTGTTCACCAGGCGGAACGTTGCGCCAAACAGCCAGTTCATGACTCCGCCTGATGCCGGAAGCGTGATGTCGTCACGCGTGACCTGACCGTTCTTCAGCGCCTGAAAATTACGCCACACGCCGCGCAAAATCACCAGATTGACCATCGCCATCGCCAGCAGAAACGTTGCAGAAACGGCGGTGCCAATCAGGCTGCCGGTTTCATGAAACCATGCCATATTCTTCTGAAACGCCGTGGCGGTGGCCGCAATGGCAATGGAGGCCAGCACCACAATGGTGGAGTGTCCCAGAGAGAACCACGCCCCCACGCCGGAAGGGCGTTTACCCTGCTGCATCATCTTACGCGTGACGGTATCAATGGCCGCGATGTGGTCGGCATCCACCGCATGACGGAGTCCATAACACCAGGCCAGCAGGCTGGCGGCCATCAGCGCCGTACTGCCGCTGAAGGTTTGCCATGCCCAGCCCCATGCCAGAAGATTAGCCATTACCAAAGCCAGCAGCAGAAACGCCGCGCGGGGTTCATTGCGTAAGAGTCGTAACATTTTACATCCTTTGTGAACATGACCGGGCGGCAGCAACCACCGCCTGCCCGAAGGAGATAGCGCCGTCACCTGACGGCAGATGATGAGGAAAAAGCAGCGTGAAGTCTGAGAGGTAATGGCGCAGTCGCGCGCGCAGCAGACGGTTATGTAACACGCCGCCGCTGAAGCATACGGTGGAAAGCCCCAGTCGCCGGGTATGGGAGGTGACAAGCTCCGCCAGCCCTTTCGCCAGCGCATCGTGAAACGCCCATGCCCGCTCGCAGGGTTCCGCCTGCCAGTTCAGCCACTGTTGCCAGAAGCGCGTAAGGTTTTCGGCCTGAAGCGTAACCGGGTGTTGAACGTCGTGGCACTGCGCGGCCAGCGCTTCAAGCCGGCAGGCGGCCTCACCTTCGTAGCTCTGGGTTTCTGACGTGATGCCGAGCGCGCAGGCCACCGCGTCGAACAGACGGCCGCAGGATGAGGCCAGCGGCGCGTTTAAACCGCGCTGAATGGCCGTAGCCAGCAGCGGCCAGTTTTGCCGCTGAACGTCACGCGTTTCCGGGTACTGCTGCCAGCCCGGCACAAACGCCAGGCAGTGGGCGAGTAAATTGCGCCACGGCTGCATGGCAGCCCTGTCCCCGCCCGGCAGCGCAACCGCAGGCAGACCGCCCAGACGTTCGCAGTCGAGATAGTTTACCCGCAGGCACTCTCCGCCCCACAGCGCGCCGTTTTCGCCCATGCCGATCCCATCCAGCGTCAGGGCAATGACATCTCCGCCCTCAAGCGGCCAGCCGTTTTCTGCCATGCATGCCGCCGCGTGAGCGTGGTGGTGAAGCACGGTGTCGATCGGCAAAGCCTGGGCTTGCGCCCACTGTCGGGCGTGATAGCCCGGATGGGCGTCGCATACCACGCGCTGCGGCTGAAACGCATAGATCTGCTGCATCATCGACAGCGCCGAACGCCACTGGGCCTCGACACCGTCGTCACTCAGATCGCCAAAGTGCTGACTCAGTACCGCCTGGTTACCGCGCACCAGACAGAAGGTATTTTTCATATCAGCACCGGTGCACACCATCGCCGGGACAGCGCTGAAACCGGCGGGCAGCGTGATGGCATCCGGCACAAAACCGCGCGCGCGACGCAGCATCATACCGTCCTGATCCATCACGGAATCATCCATACGTTGCAGGATGTCGCGGTTGTGCAGCAGGAATCCGTCAGCGATGTCGCCCAGTTCATCCAGTGCCTGCTGGCAGGTGATGGCCGGCGGACGCCCGCTGAGGTTGCCGGAGGTCATCACCAGCGCGCGCTGACAGTCCATCATCAGCACATGCTGTAGCGGGTTAGCGGGCAGCATCAGTCCAACGGTGTCCAGCCCTGGCGCGATCGCGTCAGAAAGCGGAGGACACCATGCTTTTGGCGTGAGCACGATGGGCGCTGCAGGCGAGCGCAGCAGCGTTTGCACTGATTCCGGCACTCCCTCCGCCTGCGGGATCATGACCGCCAGTGGCTTCATCGGGCGCTGTTTGCGCGCCCGCAGGGTTGCCACCGCCTGCGCGTTGGATGCGTCACAGGCAAGGTGAAAACCGCCCAGCCCTTTGATGGCGACAATCCCGCCATGTTTGAGCATGTGGACCGCCGCACTCAGCGCAGACTCGCGGGTGGCAACGGTCTCGCCCGAGCGCCATTCCAGCTCGGGTCCACAATCCGGACAGGCTACCGGCTGCGCGTGAAAACGGCGGTCAGCGGGATTGCGGTACTCGGTTTCACACGGCTCACAGAGGGGAAATGCCGCCATTGACGTGGCCGGGCGGTCATAGGGCATGGCGCGAATGATGGTAAAACGTGGACCGCAATGGGTACAGTTGATAAACGGATAGCGATAACGCCGCGCTCGGGGATCGCGCATTTCAGCCAGGCACGCCGGGCAGGTAGCGGCATCCGGCACAATCTGGGTGTCCATCGCTCCGCCCGCGCTATGGCGAATGGTGAACGCCTGCGGCACCGTTGCCCAGGTAAACGGCTGGCTGTCGACAGCATCGATACGTGCCAGCGGTGGGCAGTCCTGATGCAGCCTCGCGGTAAAGGCCCCCCCATTACCCGCGAGACGCACCAGCACGCCCTCTCCGTCATTACAAACGTCACCCGTCAGCTGTAGCTGATGCGCCAGCTGCCAGACGAAGGGACGAAACCCTACCCCCTGCACCTTGCCGCGCACCCGCAACTGTACGCCGTTATCGCCCATCGCGACTTAAAACAGCAGTGACGATGACGTGTCGAACGCGGCACGACGACGTTTTTCCGCGCTCATCTGCTCAAGCTTGTCGCGATCCACGCAGACCAGGGCGTGCGTCGGGCAGGCCTCCATACAGGCCGGGCCGGCATCACGGTGGTAGCAGAGGTCGCATTTATTGGCTTCCGCTTTTTCCGCGCGCACGCTCAGCCCCATGCCGCTGTTGCGCACAACCGGACGCACCACGACTTCCATCGCACCGTACGGGCAGGCAACCACACAGGTTTTGCAGCCGATGCAGCGCTCCTGCATCACATGCACGAATCCTTTCTCACGTTTGATGGCCCCGTTTGGGCAGACGTTAGCGCACGGCGCATCCTCACACTGGCGACAGATAGCGGCAGTGGAGATATTCACGCCTTTAATGACGTGGATCCGCGGTAAAAAGGTATCAGGGGTGAGCGATGCGCAATCCTGCTCCGCCTGATGGGAAACCACACACGCCACTTCACAGGTACGGCAGCCAATGCATTTACTGGCATCGGCCATAATAAAACGGTTCATCTGCTTCTCCAGCATTACAGTCCTGCGCGGAGATATACATAAACCGTGCCAATTATTAACCTGTTGATTTTCTGCGGTTTATAAAATGACAGCAGGGCTGTCATCGTCACTTCTGACGATGACAGCTGTCGACATCAGCGGTGAGGCCCGTCAATGACCGAGTCACGCAGGATAAGCTCGCCGGAGAAGGTTTGCTGGTACTTAAACTCACCGCCATCCAGAAGGAAGATCAGGCGGCTAATGGTCTCTTTGATCATCTCCGTCACCGGAATGCGCACGCTGGAGAGCGAGGGGACGATGTAGGGGGCGATGGCCACATCGTCAAAGCCAATCACCGACACGACATCCGGGGTGGCGATCCCGCACTCGTGCAGCTGTTTCATGGCCCCAATCGCCATATCGTCATTACTCGCCACCAGCGCCGAAAAGGTTTCACCGCGCGAAAGCAGCTCAGACACCGCTGCCGCACCGCTGGCCGGGTTCCATTTCCCCTGCGCAATCAGCGACGGGCGCAGCGGGATCTGGTGTTGTGCCAGGGCGTCTTTGTAGCCCGAGAGACGCTCAACGCCCGTGGGGGAATCCAGCGAACCGGTGATAAACGCAATCTCCCGGTGCCCTTTCTGAATCAGCTGCGACACGGCGTCCTGGCAGGAGGCTTTATGATCTGACCAGACGCTGTGACTGCTGTTTTTCCGTAAGCGGCGGTTAAGGACCATAATCGGCTGTTCGCATTTCTCAACGATGTCGTCCATCTCATCCACGCTCAGGAAACGCGGGTAAATGATCACCGCGTCACAGCGCATATCGAGCAAATACTGAATGGCCTCGCGCTCTTCATCCGCACTGTGCTTACCGTCCGCCAGGATCAGCTGCCGCCCTTTCTCTTCCGTCATGCGGGCGGCGTGAAAGAGCAGTTCGCTAAAATAGACGCCGTGATAAAGGGTGTTGGTGACCACCAGACCCAGCGTCTGGGTACGTTTGGTCGCCAGATTTCGTGCCAGCAAATTCGGGCGATAGCCGCTCTCTTCAATCGCCTGAAACACCCGGTCTTTGGTCTCCTGGCTGACGTAGCCATTGCCCGACAATACCCTGGAAACCGTCGCTTTCGAAACGCCTGCCCGCTTCGCGACTTCAAGCATCGTGGTCATCGTAATCTTCCGTTTGAAACTACCAGGGCGCAGTGTACTGCACTGCAGAAAAATTGTCGCAGCGGCGATATCACGCTTTTCGCCCCTCCAGGTGATCATCATCACGAAATGAAAAAATGTACAAAATGTGATCTTGTTTCATTCAAAGAAACTATTGATGATTATGTGGAACCGGTTTCCTACATTTCTCACAACGATAACAGGATTACATCCGATGGCCAAAAATTACGCTGCGCTGGCGAATGACGTTGTCAGCGCGCTCGGCGGCAGAGACAACATCGTCGCCGTCACCCACTGCATGACGCGACTGCGTTTCGTCCTCAAAGACGAAAGCCTCACCGATGCCCCGCGCCTGAAAAGCATTAACGGCGTGCTCGGCGTGGTCCGCAACGACAACCAGTGCCAGGTGATCATTGGCAACACCGTGTCTCAGGCCTACCGCGAAGTGGTAAGCCTGCTGCCCACCGACCTGCAGCCTGCCGTACCGGAAGGCCCGCAGAAAATGACCCTGCGCCGCATCGGTGCCGGGATCCTCGATGCGCTGATCGGCACCATGTCACCGCTGATCCCGGCGATCATCGGCGGTTCAATGGTCAAACTGCTGGCAATGATCCTGGAGATGACCGGCGCGCTGGAAAAAGGAGCACCGACGCTCACCCTTCTGACGCTGATTGGCGATGGCGCGTTCTTCTTCCTGCCGCTGATGGTCGCCGCCTCTGCCGCAGTGAAATTCAAAACCAACATGTCGCTGGCGATTGCCATCGCGGGCGTGCTGGTACACCCGGGCTTTATCGAACTGATGGCGAAAGCCGCACAGGGCGAGCACGTTGAATTCGCCTTTATTCCGGTGACGGCAGTGAAATACACCTACACGGTCATCCCGGCGCTGGTGATGACCTGGTGCCTGTCGTACATCGAACGCTGGGTTGATCGTATTACGCCGGCGGTCACGAAAAACTTCCTTAAACCGATGCTGATCGTTCTGATTGCCGCCCCGCTCGCCATCGTGCTGATAGGGCCGCTCGGGATCTGGATCGGGAGCGCGATTTCAGCGCTGGTCTACACTATTCACGGCTATCTGGGCTGGCTCTCCGTGGCCATTATGGGCGCCCTCTGGCCGCTGCTGGTGATGACCGGGATGCACCGCGTATTTACGCCGACGATCATTCAGACCATTGCCGAGACGGGCAAAGAGGGAATGGTTATGCCGTCGGAAATCGGAGCCAACCTGTCGCTCGGCGGTTCATCGCTGGCGGTGGCATGGAAAACGAAAAACCCGGAACTGCGCCAGACGGCGCTGGCGGCAGCGGCTTCTGCCATCATGGCAGGCATTTCAGAACCTGCCCTCTATGGTGTGGCGGTACGCCTGAAACGCCCGCTGATTGCGAGCCTTATCAGCGGCTTCATCTGCGGGGCAGTGGCTGGCATAGCCGGTCTTGCCAGCCATTCAATGGCGGCGCCGGGGCTGTTTACCAGCGTACAGTTCTTCGATCCGGCCAACCCAATGACCATCGTCTGGGTATTCGGGGTCATGGCGCTGGCGGTTGTGCTCTCGTTTGTTCTGACCCTGATTTTAGGTTTTGAAGATATCCCGGTCGAAGACGACGCTGAGAAAGCACGCGCCCTGCAGAGCGCTCCGGTTCAGGCCAAAGCAGCACAAGTCTAAATTTATAGCGAGGTAAAGATGTCTGTTTTTCCACAAGGATTTTTATGGGGCGGCGCGCTTGCCGCCAACCAGAGTGAAGGGGCTTACCGTGAAGGCGGCAAAGGACTGACGACGGTCGATATGATCCCCCACGGCGCGAATCGTCTGGCGGTGAAGGTCGGTAAGGAAAAACGTTTTACGTTGCGTGACGACGAGTTTTACCCGAGCCACGAGGCGATTGATTTTTACCATCGCTACAAAGAAGACATCGCCCTGATGGCGGAGATGGGCTTTACGGTATTTCGTACCTCAATTGCCTGGAGCCGCCTCTACCCGAACGGCGATGAGCCGCTGCCCAATAAAGAGGGGATTGCCTTCTACCGCGCAGTGTTCGAAGAGTGCAAAAAATACAACATCGAACCGTTGGTCACCCTGTGCCATTTCGACGTACCGATGCATCTGGTCACGGAGTATGGATCCTGGCGCAACCGCAAGATGGTCGATTTCTTCGCCCGCTATGCCCGTACCTGTTTCGAAGAATTTAACGGTCTGGTGAAGTACTGGCTCACCTTCAACGAAATCAATATCATGCTGCACAGCCCGTTCTCCGGCGCGGGTCTGGTGTTTGAAGAGGGTGAGAACGAAGATCAGGTGAAATATCAGGCCGCGCATCACGAACTGGTGGCAAGCGCCCTGGCAACCAAAATCGCCCATGAGGTGAACCCGGAAAACCAGGTCGGCTGTATGCTGGCCGGCGGCAACTTCTACCCCTACTCCTGCAAACCGGAAGACGTGTGGATGGCGCTGGAGAAAGACCGCGAAAACCTGTTCTTTATCGACGTGCAGGCGCGCGGCAGCTACCCGGCCTATTCTGCCCGCGTGTTCCGCGAAAAAGGGGTGGTGATTGTCAAAGACCCTGGCGACGATGAACTGCTGAAAAACACCGTCGATTTTGTGTCGTTCAGCTATTACGCCTCGCGCTGCGCGTCGGCGGACATGAACGCCAGTAATACCAATGCGGCGAATATCGTGAAATCCCTGCGCAACCCGCACATCCAGGTCAGCGAATGGGGCTGGGGTATCGACCCACTGGGGCTGCGCATCACCATGAACATGATGTACGACCGCTATCAGAAGCCACTGTTCCTGGTGGAAAACGGCCTCGGCGCGAAAGACGTCATGGATGAACACGGTGAGATTAATGACGACTACCGTATCAGCTACCTGCGCGAACATATTCGTGCGATGGGCGATGCCATAGAAGACGGTGTGCCGCTGATGGGCTACACCACCTGGGGCTGTATTGACCTGGTGGCCGCATCCACGGGCGAGATGAGCAAACGCTACGGGTTTGTCTATGTTGACCGCGACGACGCGGGCAACGGTACGCTGGACAGAACGCGTAAGAAATCGTTCTGGTGGTATAAGAAGGTCATTGCAAGTAACGGCGCGGATCTGGCGTAGCCTATTGCCCTCGCCCTCTCCCACAGGGCGAGGGCGAGGGAGTGTCCAGGCCGGGTGGAAGCTACCACCACCCGGCACTGCTCACAGTCGGGAAAAACCGCCGTCCTCACGCCATCCGGCAAGCCGGGAGTAAACCTCTTCGACGGCCTCTTTCACCGGCGGCGTCATCGGATAATAAAACCCAACGATGTCCGGCTGAATACCCAGAAACAATACCTCACCCACGTCGTCTTTAATCTGATCGACCAGATAGTTCAGCGGCATATTGTGGGTGGTCATCATAAACATCTCGGCGATGTCATCGGGATCAATCAGGCGGGTTTCCCCCGGATTAAGTCCCATATCGGTTGCATCCACAATCAGCAGCCTGTCCGGGTGCAGCTCACGGATCGCCACCACATCGTTTTCCGGTGCGCTGCCGCCGTCAATAACCACCCATTCGCCCTGCGGATGCGCGGCACACATTTGTGCAAGCAGCGGGCCCGCGCCGTCGTCGCCCATCATGCTGTTGCCGACACACAGTAAAACATCAGTCACGTAATCTCCTCACCATCAGGTAGATGGCACTCTCCTGATGAATATCATGCAGCATGCTGAGCAAAATTTTGCTCCAGGCCTGCTGCTGCGGGGTTTGCACGCTCAGCGCGGCGTCGAAAGCACTGGCGAGCATCGCAATGTGGTTGGCGTCGATAACGATCTCACCGTACTTCGGCACACCCTCCATTTTGCGGCGCGCCGTACTGCCCTCCTCCAGCGTGGCGATCCACGCCAGATAGTCAGGCCACGGGCAGCTTAATGCCGTTTCGAGACAATCTATCACCCCGAGGTGATGCCCAATGGCCAGGCTGTAATAGACCACCTGCTGCGCCGCATCCGGCGTGGCATCGTTCTCATCAATAAACTTACGGCTCAGCTGACTGAACACCACCGTTTCACTCATCGGATACGCGCCTCTTCCACCACCTGATTCAGGTTCGCGACAATCTCATTAAGACGAGGATCGTTTTCCGCCTCCAGCCAGCGCGTGACCTGATGATCGCCCTGGCTCAGCAGACGCAGATAATCGTCGGCAATCTGGCGACCATAGCGATACCCCGCGAGCCGGCGCGCTGTGCGATCGACCTTCACGCGCAGCGGCTGCACCATATCCGGGTGCAGAATTGCGGCAGCCTGGTTGTCGCGTTCACCCGGTTCACGGGCATGTATTTTCTGCTCCAGCAGCCCGAGCGCCATGGCAAAACCGTACAGCGTGGCCGCAGGCGTTGGCGGACAACCGGGAATGTAGACATCCACCGGAACAATTTTATCGGTGCCACCCCAGACGCAGTACAGGTCATGGAAGATGCCGCCGCTGTTGCCGCAGGCACCGTAAGAGATACAAATTTTTGGATCCGGTGCGGACTGCCAGGCACGTAATGCTGGCGATCTCATGGCACGGGTAACGGCACCGGTAAACAGCAAAATGTCCGCATGACGCGGCGAAGGCACCACTTTAATACCGAAGCGTTCGGCGTCGAACAGGGGCGACAGCGTGGCAAAGATCTCAATCTCACAGCCGTTGCAGCCGCCGCAGTCCACGCGGTACACATAGGCCGAACGTTTAATGTTTTTCAGCAGCGAGGCCTTCATGCTGGCGATGGATTCCTCCACCGTCATCGGCACCGGAATGCCGTTAGCGTCGCGTGGGCCGATCAGGTTTTCCATCAGCTGGCCTCTCTCATATGACGGGTAATATCGATGCGGTCCGACGGCAGCAGGCATTTCTGCCGTTTGCAGTCCGGGCAGGTTTCAAAGCTTTCGCGATGATGCTCCGCGCGGGCATCACCGTTGTGCTGCAACAGCGCGATGGCGTAGTCGATCTCTTTTTGTACGGCAAACGGGCGTTTGCAGACACGGCAGTTGCAGAGCGCGAAACGCGACTGCTGCAAGAAATCCTCTTTCTTCCAGACCGCCAGCTCGTACTCCTGCGAAAGACGGATCGCCACCGTCGGGCAAACCTCCTCGCAGCGGCCGCAGAAAATGCAGCGCCCGAGGTTGAACTGCCAGGCCAGCTCGCCCGTTTTCAGATCGGTTTCCACCGTCAGGGCATTTGACGGGCAGGCGTTAACGCAGGCAGCACAGCCGATGCACTGCTGCGGGTTGTGCTCCGGCTTGCCGCGAAAGTTTTTATCGACCGGCACCGGCTCCAGCGGATAGCGGCTGGTCACCGTCCCGGTTTTGATCACTTTTTTGATGAAGGTAAACATGTTGACTCCTGCTTATGTGCTGCCTGTGCTCCGCACCCCGGATCTCTCATCAAAAAGAGGGTCAGGGTGAGGGCATCAGCCTGCACAAAATCCCCTATTTCAGCGGCGAGTTCTTACGCTCGATGCTGTAGCGCTCCAGCTCTTTGTACGGCACCACCTGGCTTTTCTTCTTGCGCACATCCACCACCGTCATGCGGTCGGTGCAGGAGTAGCACGGATCGAGGCTGCCAATGATCAGCGGCGCATCGGATACCGTATTGCCGCGCAGCATGTAGCGCAGGGTTGGCCAGTTGGCGTAGGTTGCCGCACGGCAGCGCCAGCGGTAGAGCTTCTGGTTGTCACCGGTCATGCTCCAGTGGATATCGTCTCCACGCGGGGCTTCGGCAAACCCCAGCGCGAAGCGGTTTGGAATGTAGGTGAAGCCCTCAACCATCAGCGGACCGCCCGGCAGATTATCCAGACCGAAGTCGATCATGTTCAGCGCGGTGAAGACCTCGTTGATACGCACCTTCAGACGCGAAATAACGTCGCAGCCCTGCTCGCTGTGCACGGTCATAGGCAGCAGGCCGTAGCCGACGAACGGATGATCGGCGCGGGTATCGCGGGCGTGGCCGCTGGCGCGAACCATGGGGCCAACGTTACTGAAATCGCGGGCGATTTGCGGATCCAGCCGGCCAATACCGACGGTACGCTGCTCAATGTTCGGCGTGCTGAGCAGCATATCCACCAGCTCCTGAACGTCGCGACGCATCTGCTGCGCCAGCTGGCGGGTCTGGATCATGTCATCTTTCAGCAGATCGCGACGAATCCCGCCGATCAGGTTCAGACCGTATGTTTTACGCGCCCCGGTCAGGATCTCCGCCATCTTCATGGAGGCTTCACGTACGCGGAAAAACTGCATAAAGCCGGAGTCAAAACCGACAAAGTGACAGGCCAGACCGAGGTTCAGCAGGTGCGAGTGCAGACGCTCCACTTCCAGCAGGATGGCGCGGATCATCTGCGCGCGTTCCGGCACCACAATCCCCATGCCGTTCTCCACCGAGGTGGTGTAGGCGGTACTGTGGGCAAACCCGCAGATGCCGCACACGCGGTCAGAGAGGAACGTCACTTCGTTATATCCCATCCGGGTTTCCGCCAGCTTTTCCATCCCGCGATGGACGTAGAACAGGCGGTAGTCGGCATCAATAATATTCTCGCCGTCGACAAACAGGCGGAAGTGGCCCGGCTCGTCAGACGTGACGTGCAGCGGGCCTATCGGCACCACGTTGTTCTTTTTGCTGCCGAGCTCATTGATGAACGCGTAAGTCTCGCTGTCGGTGGTCGGAGCCGGACGCTGACGGTAATCCATGCTGTCTTTGCGCAGGGGATAGAGTTCGTCTGGCCAGTCGTCCGGTAGCACCAGACGGCGCTCATCCGGAAGCCCAACCGGGACCAGACCATACATATCGCGCACTTCGCGCTCGCCCCAGACGGCGGCGGGCACGCGCGGGGTGACAGACGGGTATTCCGGTTTGTTGGGATCCACTTCGACACGCACGGTGAGCCAGCACTTCTCGCCCTGCTCCATCGACATCACGTAGTAAACCGCATAGTTTCCGCACAGCTGACGCTCGTCGTTGCCGAACAACACCGACAGCCAGCCACCCTGCTGGTAGTAAAGAAACTCCACCACTTCCGGCAGGTAGTTCACTTTCACGGTCACCGTTATCTGGTCTTTGGTTTGCCAGGACTCCTCCAGCACCACGCCCGGGAAGGCCTGGTGCAACGCGGCGAGATACTGCTGACCTTTCTTTTCTTCAGACATAAAAACTCTCTTTAATCACGCCACCAGCAAGGAGACGAACGCTAAAAATGCAAAACCAAAACCGGCCCAGGTGATGCGCGACGTCGCCACAAAACGCAGACGCGCCATGCTGTTCTCAAACAGGGCAATCACCAGCACGCCGACAAGTAGCTTGAGCGCGGCAACGACCACCGCCAGCACCAGGCCGGCCGCGGAAAAGTGCGTCATCTGCCCCCACGGGAAGAAGACACCGACAAACATCTGCAGCACCACCAGCTGTTTGAGGCTGATGCCCCATTTCAGCACCGCAAAGCCGTAACCGCTGTACTCGGTCAACGGACCTTCCTGCAGCTCCTGCTCCGCTTCCGCGAGGTCGAACGGCAGTTTGCCCATCTCGATAAACGTCGCGAAAGCGCAGGCGCAGAGCGCCAAAAGCAACGGAAGGGAACGGTCCACGGGCCAGTGATACACGGTATGAGTGATAAAGCTGATATGGGTTGACCCCGCGACCTGCGCAGCGACCCACAGGCCGAGCAGCAGGATCGGCTCAACCAGCACGCCGAGCATGGCCTCGCGGCTGGCACCAATCCCGGTAAACGGGCTGCCGGTATCGAGGCCGGCAATCGCGAAGAAGAAACGCGCGATAGCGAAGAGGTAGATAAGCGTAATGAGATCGCCCAGCACCGGCAGCGGCGACCCGACGGTGACGACCGGTAACGCCGTGGCGATGGTGAGCATGACGCCAGCCAGCACAAACGGTGTCAGGCGAAAGACCCATCCTGCCGCGTCCGGGGAAACGCTCTGACGTCCCATCAGCTTGAACAAATCACGGTACTCCTGGAGTACACCAGGCCCGCGACGGTTATGCATCCGGGCACGCGCCACGCGGCTCACCCCGGAGAGCAACGGCGCCATGGCAAATAGCACCAGCGCCTGAAGTATTGCCAGTAACAGACTCATGTCAGGCTCCTCGTGAAATCACAATCACAACCAGTACCGCCAGCTCGATCAACGCCAGTCGGCGGAACAGCACGGGCACGGCAGCGCTCTGCCAGCCCGGCACCCACCCCACCGGGTTAAGCCAGTCCCGCAGTTTCAGCACCGCGGCAAAGTTCTCTTTGACCGGCATGGCAAAGCCGTGCGCTGTGATCACCATGGATTGCTCGTGTGCGTAACCGCAAGCCCAGGCGGTACCGCGTGCTCGAGAGGAGAGGCGGTCGCGTCTGAAGAACAGCATCAGCACGAACGGCAGCAGCGGCGCGGCAATCAGCAGCAGCGCAATCATCGGCTGGGACACCGCGGTATGCGCCGTGGTGAGCGGCAGAGGAATGGCGTTACCCAACAGCGGCAGAAGCCACGGGGCGGCCACCCCGCCCGCGATGCAGCACAGCGCCAGCGCGACAACGCTCGCCCCCATCAATGCCGGTGCACAGCAGGCGTTTTCGGCCTCACGCGTGCGCGGTGCACCCAGGAAGGTCACGCCGTAGACTTTAGCCATACACATCACCGCCAGCGCACCGGTTATCGCCAGCCCAACCGCCAGCAGCGGGCCGAGCAACCGGGCGATAAACACCTCGCTCTGGCCGAGTGCGAAGAAGGACTGATAGATAACCCACTCGCCGGCAAAGCCGTTCAGCGGCGGCAGCGCAGCCATTGCCATCAGCCCCACCAGCATGCACAGAGAGATAACGGGCATTTTTTTGCCGATGCCGCCGAGTTTTTCGATATCGCGATGACCGGTGCGGAACCAGACGCTACCTGCCCCGAGGAACAGGGTGCTTTTAAACAGGCTGTGGTTGATCAGGTGATACAGGCCGCCAATAAAGCCGGCCGCAATCAGCGCCGGTTGATTGAGCGCCAGCCCGGTAACGCCTGCGCCAATACCCAGCAAGATAATGCCGATGTTCTCAAGGGTGTGGTACGCCAGCAGACGCTGGATATTGTGCTCCATCAGGGCGTACAGGCCGCCGACGAAGGCGGTGATCATCCCGGCGACCAGCAGCACAACGCCCCACCACAGCGGCGGCTGCCCACCGGTGAGCGTTATCGTCAGAATGCCGAACAGACCAACCTTCATGACAACCGTCGAGAAGAGCGCTGCGGCAGGCGCGGAGGCATGTGCATGTGCCTGTGGCACCCATCCGTGCAGCGGGATAATCCCGGCCAGCAGGCCAAAGCCGATCACGCCAAGGAGCCAGACATCATTCCCCAGCGACTGACCGTTAAGGGCGGAGAAGTCCAGCGTGCCGAAGCGCTGCCACACCAGCCAGCAGGCCAGTGCCAGCAGCAACGTGCCAAGACGCCCCAGCGCAAACCACAGTTTGCCGGAGGTGCTACAGCCCGTAAGGAACACGCCGCACAGCGCCATGATCTCGGCCATCACCACCAGCGCGCCGAGGTTGCTGGCAGTCACGGTACAGACCGCCGCGGCCATCAGCAGATTGACCAGCAGACCGTTGGGCTGAGTGTGCTGATGGCGGTGCCAGTCAATATTAAACAGGCTGATAAACACGCCGCACAGACCAAAGGTCACCAGCCAGATGGCATTCAGCGGCGTAATTTCAACGGTGTGCCGTATCAGCGGCATCACCGCTTCGACGGATTGTCCGCCTGTTAATACGAGGCCACCGGCCACCAGCGTCATCACGCTGCCAACCGCCCCGCCGATACCGGCTATCCAGCCGCTCAGGGTTTTATGGAAAGAGAAGATCAAGGCCAACACAGCGGCGGCGGCAAAATAGGCCACTGCGCTGGTAATCATCATCACCGCGTTCATTTCGCCCCCTCGTTCAGCGCCTGAAGCAGAGAAAGATCGCCGAAATCACTGTTAATGGTCAGCTCACGCTTACGTTTACTGGTGCGAACGATGTCGCGAATATTGACCAGAATCAGCGCCTTCGTCGGGCAGGTGCGCACACAGGCTGGCCCTTGTTCATCAAAGCTGCACAGGTCGCATTTGACCGCAACGGCACGCACGCCGGGAACCCAGTCAAGCAGCGTGCTCACCTTCGCCGGCGCAGGTGGCGCTGGCGGCGCTTTCGGGGAGTTGGCATTCGCCGGGATATGCAGCGGACGGCTGCCGGAAAATTCAATCGCACCGAACGGGCAGGCAATGCCGCACAGTTTGCAGCTCACGCACAGACTTTCATTCAGCTGCACCGCCCCCTCGACACGGGTGATGGCATTAACAGGACAGACTCCCGCGCAGGGGGCATCCTCACAGTGGTGGCAGAGCTGCGGCGCAGACTCTTTTTCATTACGCATGACGCGCAGGCGCGGCATGGACTGTAGCCCGTGCTGACGGTGCGTTTCCGAACAGGCCGCCTCACAGGTTCGACAGCCAATACAGACCGTCGAGTCAGCAATTACAAAACGGTTCACCGGGTCATCCTCTGGTGATAGTCATTTTTGACGAAAAACTGTCTTGTCGACACTTCTCGACACGCAATGGTCAGGCCACGTTCGCTGAGGTATTTCCATCCATCAGCTGTTTCAGGTTGACCGGGAGATCGTGTTCAACAGCGGCATACAGGCCGTTATAAACCGGCGCGATTTTTTCCAGATAGTGCTCCAGCACCTGCTGGCGATCGCGGTTACTGACGTGACCATCGACCATCCCGTCGGCCATCAGCTGCGCCTTCGCAATACACTGTTTTTCACCTTCTTTTGTTTCGACGTAGTACTCGATGGTGTGGCTGTTGAAGGTGTCTGCCAGGGTGACGTTTATCGTGAAATGGCCGAAGAGCACAAAGCGCATATCCCCCTGCGCTGCACAGCTCATGGCGTGGTGAAGACGGGCTTTTGACAGGGTGATGCCCTGAACCAGAGAGTTGCAGTAAAGGTGCCACTGCTCCTGTAACTGCTGATGGCGCTGCGCAATGTAATCCGCTTTTTCGCTAATTTCCCAAATAGTCATAAAAGGTATCCGGTTAATGGAGATAGCGGCTGTTAAGCAGATTCCATGCCAGTTTTTAATACATTGATTTTTAACCATTTTAATCAAAAGAAGCGTGTCAATCGCGTCGTGTCGACGTGTCATTTCGACAGCATTGACATCGTCACGCCTTAACAAAAATCAAGCTGGCACCGTTATTGCATTATCGGGGCAATTCATTGAGGAGGCGTCATGCACGAAATCACCCTCTGCCAGCGGGCCGTCGAGTTAATTGAACAGCAGGCGCGGGCAAACAATGCAAAACGCGTCACCGGCGTCTGGCTACAGGTCGGGGCCTTTTCCTGCGTTGAAACCAGCGCCCTGACCTTCTGCTTTGAGCTGGTGTGCCGCGGCACGCTGGCGGAAGGTTGTGAACTTCATATTGAAGAACAGCAGGCGGAGTGCTGGTGCGCGCAGTGTCAGCAATACGTCACTCTGCTTTCATCGAAGGTTCAGCGCTGTCCGCAGTGCCAGAGCAGCGAGCTTCGCATCGTGGCGGATGACGGCATGCAGATCCAACGTCTCGAAATCGAGAAGGAGTAAAATATGTGTAGTACCTGCGGTTGCGCTGAAGGCAACCTGTATATAGAAGGGGATGAACACCGTCCTCACGCCGCGTTTCGCTCCGCACCCTTTTCACCTGCCCCTCGTCCTGCAGCGGCATTAACCGGTATCACCTTCGCCCCCCAACACTCCGCTGCGGGCGACCTGCATTACGGGCATGGCGTCGCCGGTACCCACGCGCCGGGGATCAGCCAGCGTCAGATGCTGGAGGTGGAAATCAACGTTCTGGATAAAAACAACCAGATTGCAGCACGCAACCGCGCCCGCTTTGCCACGCGTAAACAGCTGGTCCTGAACCTGGTCTCCAGCCCCGGCTCCGGCAAAACCACGCTGCTGACACAAACGCTCTACCGCCTGAACGGACGCATCTCCTGTGCGGTGATCGAAGGCGATCAGCAGACGGTGAACGACGCCGCGCGTATACGCGAAACCGGCACGCCCGCCATTCAGGTTAATACGGGTAAAGGCTGCCATCTGGATGCACAAATGATTGCCGACGCCACGCCGCGCTTGCCGCTGGCGGACAACGGCATCCTGTTTATTGAGAACGTGGGCAACCTGGTCTGTCCGGCCAGCTTCGATCTCGGTGAGCGACATAAGGTCGCGGTGCTCTCGGTGACCGAAGGTGAAGACAAGCCGCTTAAATATCCGCATATGTTTGCCGCCGCTTCGCTGATGTTGCTGAACAAAGTTGACCTGCTGCCGTACCTGAATTTCGACGTGGACAAATGCATGGCCTATGCCCGTGAAGTGAACCCGGAGATTGACATCATGCTGGTGTCCGCCACCCGCGGTGACGGGATGGACGCCTGGCTGAACTGGCTGGAGAGCGAACGATGTGCATAGGCGTCCCCGGACAAATTCACGCCATTGACGGGAATCAGGCCCGCGTTGAGGTGTGTGGCATATTGCGCGACGTCGACCTGACGCTTGTCGGCAGCACCGACGAAACCGGCGCCTCACGCCTCGGTCAGTGGGTGCTGGTGCACGTGGGGTTTGCCATGAGCATCATCAACGAAGCGGAGGCCCGCGACACGCTCGATGCCCTTCAGAATATGTTCGACGTGGAGCCGGACGTCGGGGCATTGCTGTACGGCGAGGAGCGGTAAACCATGCGCTACGTTGATGAATATCGCGCGCCTGAGCAGGTGATGCAGCTGATTGAACATCTGAAAACACGGGCGGCAGGGCTGAGCTATACCGCCGAAAAGCCGCTGCGTATTATGGAAGTCTGCGGCGGGCACACGCATGCCATCTTTAAATTTGGCCTCGACCAGCTTCTGCCGGAAAACATCGAGTTTATCCATGGCCCCGGCTGCCCGGTGTGCGTCCTGCCGATGGGACGCATCGACGCCTGCCTTGAGATAGCCCACCAGCCTGACGTGATTTTCTGTACCTTTGGCGATGCGATGCGCGTGCCGGGCAAAAACGGCTCGCTGCTGCAGGCAAAAGCCCGGGGCGCGGATATCAGGATCGTGTACTCGCCGATGGACGCCCTGACGCTGGCCACCCATAACCCCGGTCGCAAGGTCGTCTTTTTCGGGCTTGGTTTTGAAACCACTATGCCCGCCACGGCCATCACGCTGCAGCAGGCCAAAGCCCGCGACATTGATAACTTTTTCTTTTTTTGCCAGCACATTACGCTCATCCCGACGTTACGCAGCCTGCTTGAAGAGCCGGACAACGGAATTGACGCTTTTCTGGCGCCGGGCCATGTCAGCATGGTTATCGGGACGGCGGCCTACGGCTTTATCGCTGAACAGTTCGAACGGCCTTTAGTGGTGGCTGGTTTCGAACCTCTTGATCTACTGCAAGGCGTGACCATGCTGGTTGAGCAGAAAATAGCAGCCCAGAGTGCAGTAGAAAATCAGTACCGCCGTGTCGTCCCCGACAGTGGAAATGTGGTGGCCCAGCAGGCGATAGCCGAGGTATTTAGCGTCGAGGGCGACAGCGAATGGCGTGGTCTGGGGCTGATTGCTGAGTCCGGCGTGCGCCTGACGCCAGCCTACCGGTCGTTCGACGCCGAAGCCCACTTCCGCCCGCAGCCGCAACAGGTGTGTGACGACCCGCGGGCCCGCTGTGGCGAAGTGCTCACCGGCAAATGCAAACCCCATCACTGCCCGTTATTTGGCAACACCTGTAACCCGCAAACGGCTTTTGGCGCGCTGATGGTCTCTTCCGAAGGGGCGTGTGCCGCGTGGTATCAGTATCGCAATCAGGAGTCTGAAGCATGAATACGGTTGAAATGGCACACGGCAGCGGCGGCCTGGCGATGCAGCAGCTGATTAACCGTCTGTTTATGGACGCGTTTGATAACCCCTGGCTGGCGGAGCAGGAGGATCAGGCCCGCATTGACCTCTCCACCCTGACCGCGCAGGGCGACAGGCTGGCCTTTTCCACCGACAGCTACGTGATTGACCCGCTGTTCTTCCCGGGCGGCGATATCGGCAAGCTCGCGGTCTGCGGTACGGCAAACGACGTGGCCGTCAGCGGTGCTGTTCCGCGCTTTCTCTCCTGCGGCTTTATCCTTGAAGAGGGGCTGCCGATGGAGACGCTCTCTGCGGTCGTCAGCAGCATGGCGCACACGGCACGCGAGGCGGGTATCGCCATCGTCACCGGCGACACCAAAGTGGTCCAGCGTGGCGCAGCCGACAAACTGTTCATCAATACCGCCGGCATGGGGGCGATCCCTGCCGACATTCACTGGGGCGCGCAGCAGCTTGCCGTCGGCGACGTGCTGATCGTCAGCGGATCGCTGGGCTGCCACGGGGCGACGATCCTGAACCTGCGTGAAGGCCTGGGGCTGGACGGAGAATTACGCAGTGATTGCGCGGTACTGACCCCGCTTATCCAGACCCTGCGTTCCCTTCCAGGCGTGAAAGCCCTGCGCGATGCGACCCGCGGCGGGGTTAACGCCGTGGTACATGAGTTCGCGGCGCGCTGCGGTCTGGGTATCGAACTCACTGAACGCGCGCTGCCCGTTAAGCCTGCCGTTCGCGGCTTGTGCGAACTCCTCGGGCTCGACCCGCTAAACTTTGCAAATGAAGGCAAGCTGGTCATTGGCGTGGAGCGCGCGGCGGCCGAATCCGTACTTGAACAGCTGCGGACACATCCTTTCGGTAAAGAGGCTGCGCTGATTGGTGAAGTGGTTGAGCGCAAAGGGGTGCGCCTGACCGGGCTGTATGGCGTCAAGCGGACGCTGGATCTGCCGCACGCGGAACCTTTACCCCGCATTTGCTAGAACCGCGCCAAAAGCGGTCAGCACTGACTTTCTCTTTTTTGCCAGTTTCTATTGGAAAGCAATATGCCGTATACACCGATGAGCGATCTTGGACAGCAGGGCCTGTTTGACATTACGCGCACACTTTTACAGCAGCCCGATCTTGGCGCGCTGAGCGATGCCCTGACGCGGCTGGTCAGGCAATCAGCGCTGGCAGACAGCGCCGCAATTGTGCTCTGGCATAGCGCAAGCCATCGCGCGAGCTACTATTCAACGCGCGACAATGGCAAAGCGTTTGAGTACGAGGATGAAACCTACCTCGCTCATGGTCCTGTCCGGCGTATTCTTTCCCGCCCGGAGGCGCTGCACTGCAATTTTGAGGAATTTCGCGAGGCGTGGCCGATGCTGGCGCAGAGTCAGTTATACCCGCCTTTCGGCCATTACAGCCTGCTGCCACTGGCGGTGGAAGGGCATATCTTCGGCGGCTGCGAGTTTATTCGTCACACCGACCAGCCGTGGAGCGAGGCGGAATACGAGCGTCTGCACACCTTTACCCAGATTGTGGGCGTGGTCGCGGAGCAAATTCAAAGCCGCGTCACCAATAATGTGGATTATGACCTGCTGAGCCGCGAACGTGACAATTTCCGGATCCTGGTGGCTATCACCAACGCGGTGCTTTCGCGCCTCGATATGGATGAGCTGGTCAGCGAAGTCTCAAAAGAGATCCACCACTATTTCAAAATCGACGCCATCAGTATTGCGCTCCGGGGGCACCGGAAAGGCAAGCTGAACATCTACTCCACCCACTATCTTGATGAGGCAAACCCCGCCCACGAACAGAGTGAAGTGGATGAGGCGGGCACGCTCTCTGAGCGGGTATTTAAAAGCAAAGAGATCCTGCTGCTCAATCTCAACGAGCAGGATGCGCTCGCGCCTTATGAGCGGATGCTGTTTAACACCTGGGGGAATAAAATCCAGACGCTGTGCCTGCTGCCGCTGATGTCCGGCAATACTATGCTTGGTGTCCTGAAGCTGGCGCAGTGTGAAGAGGGCGTCTTTACCACCGCCAACCTGAAACTGTTGCGCCAGATTGCCGAGCGTATCTCCATCGCACTGGATAACGCGCTGGCCTATCAGGAGATCCACCGTCTGAAAGAACGGCTGGTGGATGAAAACCTGGCGCTGACGGAACAGCTCAACAACGTGGACAGCGAGTTTGGCGAAATCATCGGCCGCAGCGATGCCATGTACAGCGTGCTGAAACAGGTGGAGATGGTGGCGCAAAGTGACAGTACGGTGCTGATCCTCGGTGAAACCGGCACCGGTAAAGAGCTGATTGCCCGTGCGATCCACAACCTCAGCAACCGTAACAGCCGCCGCATGGTGAAGATGAACTGCGCCGCTATGCCCGCAGGCCTGCTGGAAAGCGATCTCTTTGGCCACGAACGCGGCGCGTTTACCGGTGCCAGCAGCCAGCGTCTGGGCCGTTTCGAGCTGGCGGACAAAAGCTCGTTGTTCCTTGATGAAGTGGGTGACATGCCTCTGGAGCTGCAGCCCAAACTGCTTCGCGTCCTGCAGGAGCAGGAGTTTGAACGTCTTGGCAGTAACAAACTTATCCAGACAGACGTCCGGCTCATTGCCGCCACCAACCGCGACCTGAAAAAAATGGTCGCCGACCGTGAGTTTCGAAGCGACCTCTATTATCGCCTGAACGTCTTCCCAATCTGCCTGCCGCCCCTGCGTGAACGGCCGGAAGATATCCCTCTGCTGGTCAAAGCGTTTACCGCCAAAATAGCCCGCCGGATGGGCCGCAACATCGACAGTATCCCCGCCGAGACGCTACGTACCCTCTCCTCAATGGAGTGGCCGGGTAACGTCCGTGAACTGGAAAACGTCATTGAGCGCGCGGTATTGCTGACGCGCGGTAACGTACTGCAACTCTCCCTGCCCGAAGTTTCCCTGCCTGAAACACCGGTTACAGCCACCGACGTGGCGCAGGAAGGTGAAGACGAATATCAGCTGATCATGCGCGTGCTGAAAGAGACTAACGGTGTCGTGGCCGGTCCGAAAGGTGCCGCCCAGCGACTGGGGCTAAAACGCACCACGCTGCTGTCGCGCATGAAACGTCTCGGGATTGATAAAGAGAGCCTGGTGTAGCGTCATTCTGGCTGAGATCCCGCATGCAGGCGTTGGGATACGGTTGTCAGCGAAGCGCCTGAACGGTTACTTTTTCGGGCGATACTTTTCCGGTAATTCTGGTGCCGGGCGACGGTCATCCATCAGGTGGCGTACCGTCAGGATGGGATGACGCCATAACATGCGTGGTCCAGCCCAGCGCATCACCTGCTTCATCTCTTCGCGCCTGGCAGGCTGATAGCAGTGAACAGGGCACTGTTTACAGGCGGGTTTTTCCTCACCAAAAACGCATTTATCCAGGCGCTTATTGGCATACGCTTTCAGCGCCTGATAATGCCCCTCTTCCTGCGAAGCCTGAGGACACTGTGTTTCATACAGCGCGATCATTTTCGCGATCGTCTCTTTCTCACGTGCAATGCGTTTTCCGGACATAACGGCTCACCAGACAATAAAGTGCATTTATAATACACCTTTCAGATACTGATTTCAGGTGTTGCATTCTGTTTTCTGAAGGCTGATTCCAGTATTAAGCCCACGCCTGCAGTAAATTACTGGTATTTTATACAGCATCAGGAATGACCCTTGTCCACGTTGTCCGGAGGCCGTATGCACGAGATCGCTATCACCAAATCCTATCGTCATTTGAAAGTGGGGTATTTCAGAAAGCGTCATGAAGACCGTAACACCAAGATACCCAAACGCTACAGCGTGCATGCGGCGCTAAGCTTAAAGGGCGACTGGCTTGAAAAAGCGGGGTTTACCACCCATTCGCAGGTCAGAGTGGGGGTTGAGCATGGAAAAATTGTCATTGAGTTAGTGCAGGAAGGCGCCTCGTAAAGCCGCGACATTTTTCTGCGCCGTACCTTTTTTTCATGCGACAATAGAAGGAACTAACGGCCACTGAGCCGCCCAAAGCGTATTATTTTCAAAGAAATGGACATCATAACTCCATGAGCACAATCGACAATTTCGACGCACATACGCCGATGATGCAGCAGTATCTGAAGCTGAAAGCACAGCATCCGGAAATCTTGCTGTTCTACCGTATGGGCGATTTTTACGAGCTATTTTATGACGATGCCAGACGTGCGTCGCAGTTGCTCGACATCTCGCTGACCCGGCGTGGCGCATCTGCAGGCGAGCCCATTCCCATGGCCGGTATTCCGCATCACGCGGTAGAAAACTACCTTGCGAAACTGGTGAATCAGGGTGAGTCAGTCGCCATCTGCGAACAGATCGGCGATCCGGCAACGTCAAAAGGGCCGGTTGAGCGCAAAGTCGTGCGCATCGTCACGCCTGGTACGATCAGCGACGAAGCCCTGCTGCAGGAGCGTCAGGATAACCTGCTGGCAGCACTGTGGCAGGACGGCAAAGGTTTCGGTTATGCGACGCTGGATATCAGCTCCGGACGTTTTCGTCTGAGCGAACCGGCAGATCGTGAAACGATGGCGGCTGAATTGCAGCGCACGAACCCGGCAGAACTGCTCTATGCCGAAGATTTTGCCGAGATGGCGCTGATTGAAGGCCGCCGCGGTTTGCGCCGTCGTCCGCTGTGGGAGTTCGAAATTGATACCGCGCGCCAGCAGTTGAATCTGCAGTTTGGCACCCGCGATCTGATTGGCTTTGGTGTGGAAAACGCCCCGCGCGGACTGTGTGCCGCGGGTTGCCTGCTGCAGTACGTCAAAGATACCCAGCGCACCACCCTGCCGCATATCCGCTCGATCACGATGGAGCGGCAGCAGGACAGCATCATTATGGATGCCGCGACGCGTCGTAATCTGGAGATCACCCAGAATCTGGCCGGAAGCATGGAAAACACCCTCGCTTCCGTCCTCGACAGCACGGTGACGCCGATGGGCAGCCGTATGTTAAAACGCTGGCTGCATATGCCCATTCGCGATACCGACACGCTTACCTGTCGTCAGCAGACGATTGCCGCGTTGCAGGATCGCTACAGTGAACTGCAGCCCGTGCTGCGCCAGGTCGGCGATCTGGAGCGTATTCTTGCGCGTCTGGCGCTGCGTACGGCGCGTCCGCGCGACCTCGCCCGCATGCGTCACGCCTTCCAGCAGTTGCCGGAATTGCGCAGCTTGCTCGCCGATGTGGATAGCGCGCCGGTGCAGAAACTGCGTGAAACCATGGGTGAATTTAGCGAGCTGCGCGAGCTGCTCGAACGCGCCATTATTGACGCACCTCCGGTTCTGGTGCGTGACGGCGGCGTAATTGCCCCGGGCTACAACGAAGAGCTGGATGAATGGCGTGCGCTGGCCGACGGTGCCACGGACTACCTGGATAAGCTGGAAATTCGCGAGCGCGAACGCCTTGGGCTCGATACCCTCAAAGTGGGCTATAACGCGGTTCACGGTTACTACATTCAGATCAGCCGTGGACAAAGCCATCTGGCCCCCATCCACTACGTGCGCCGCCAGACGCTGAAAAACGCTGAGCGTTACATTATCCCTGAACTGAAAGAGTACGAGGACAAAGTTCTCACCTCGAAAGGCAAGGCGCTGGCGCTGGAGAAACAGCTGTATGAAGAGCTGTTCGACATGCTGATGCCGCACCTTGCAGACCTGCAGTCAAGCGCCAGCGCGCTGGCAGAGCTGGACGTGCTGGTCAACCTGGCAGAACGCGCTGAAACGCTGAACTACACCTGCCCGACCTTTACCGATAAACCCGGTATTCGCATCACCGAAGGCCGTCATCCGGTTGTGGAACGGGTGCTGAACGAGCCGTTCATCTCCAACCCGCTAAGCCTGTCGCCGCAGAGAAGAATGCTGATCATTACCGGTCCAAACATGGGCGGTAAAAGTACCTATATGCGCCAGACAGCGCTTATCGCTCTGCTCGCCTATATCGGCAGCTACGTTCCTGCTCAAAAAGTGGAGATTGGCCCTATCGACCGTATATTTACCCGTGTCGGGGCAGCGGACGATCTGGCCAGCGGCCGCTCAACCTTTATGGTGGAGATGACCGAAACCGCCAATATTCTGCATAACGCGACCGAATACAGCCTGGTATTGATGGATGAAGTCGGGCGCGGAACATCAACCTATGATGGTCTGTCACTGGCATGGGCCTGCGCTGAAAACCTTGCCAATAAGATCAAGGCAATGACGCTGTTCGCAACCCACTATTTCGAGCTGACACAGTTGCCAGAAAAGATGGAAGGCGTGGCAAACGTCCACCTCGATGCGCTGGAACATGGCGATACCATCGCCTTTATGCACACCGTACAGGATGGTGCCGCGAGCAAGAGTTATGGCCTGGCCGTGGCCGCGCTGGCGGGGGTTCCAAAAGAGGTGATCAAACGTGCGCGCCAGAAATTGCGTGAGCTGGAGAGCCTGTCACCGAATGCCGCGGCCACGCAGATTGATGGTACGCAAATGTCGTTGCTAGCCCCGGCAGAAGAGACGTCACCGGCCGTTGAGGCGCTGGAAAATCTCGATCCGGACTCGCTCACGCCGCGTCAGGCGCTGGAGTGGATTTATCGCCTGAAAAGCCTGGTGTAATCCGCACCCGGTGGCGCAATGCTTACCGGGTCTGCCGGGAAGTAGCGGTATCTGAAACACACAGGCCGGGTAAGGCGAAACCGCCACCCGGCTTTTTTTAGCGCTTATCGTCGGCCAGTAACGGCGGGATCGTCGGCACCTGTGGTGCGTCATCGATATCCTTCTGCGTCATGCGAAACGCTTGCGGATAATGATCGCGGTGGGTCCGGCGTAGCGGCTCCGTGTCACGCCAGGTATACAGACAATGCTGGCACTGATAGACAGTCCAGACCCCTTTCACCGGTGATGTTGCCATCACCTCAATATGCTCATCAGCACAACGTGGACATATCATCTTTTCCTCCTTATTGGCGTGCAGCCAGCATCGCAGTCAGTTTTTCGGCCCAGGCCTTGGTTTCAGGTAAATCCTGTACCGGCTGGCTGAAGTGGCCCCGGTTGTCGGGTGCAACAGGCGTGGTGGCATCAATAATCAGTTTGTCGGTAATGCCTGCCGGGCTGGAGCCCGGGTCCAGTTCAAGCACCGACATATTCGACAACTGCACCAGATCGCCCGCCGGGTTCACCTTCGAGGACAGCGCCCACATCACCTGCGGCAGGTTGAACGGGTCAACGTCTTCATCCACCATAATCACCATCTTCACATAGCCCAGGCCGTGCGGCGTGGTCATAGCACGTAAGCCGACTGCACGGGCAAAGCCACCGTAGCGTTTTTTGGTGGAGATAATCGCCAGCAAACCGTGGGTATACATGGCATTGACCGCCTGCACTTCCGGAAATTCTGCTTTCAGCTGCTGGTAGAGCGGTACACAGGTAGCCGGGCCCATCAGGTAGTCAATTTCGGTCCACGGCATGCCGAGGTAGAGGGATTCAAAAATGGGTTTTGTGCGGTAAGACACTTTATCTATACGCACCACCGTCATGTTACGGCCACCAGAGTAGTGCCCGGTAAACTCACCAAAGGGTCCTTCGATTTCGCGCTTGCGGCCTTCAATCACCCCTTCCAGAATGACTTCAGATCCCCACGGTACATCAAAGCCGGTCAGCGGTGCCGTCGCAATGGGATAGGGGCTTTCGCGCAGCGCACCGGCCATCTCATACTCAGATTGATCGTATTTCAGCGGCGTCGCGCCCATAAGTGTAATAATCGGATCATTGCCAAGCGTAATCGCGACCGGCAGATCTTCACCGCGCTCTTCCGCTTTATGCAAATGCAGGGCGATATCGTGCATCGGAACCGGTTGCAGACCCAGCTTGCGTTTTCCCTTCACTTCCATGCGATAGATACCGACGTTCTGCTTGCCGAAGTTATCCGCATCAAGCGGATCGCGCGAAACGACGCACGCTTTGTCGAGGTAAAAACCGCCGTCACCGTCGTTCAGACGGAACAGCGGCAGGATGTCGAAAAGGTTAATGCCTTCACCCTCCACCGTATTTTGAGCCCAGGCGGGATCTGCACGGCGCTCTGGCGTGACGGGGAATTTATCCCAGCGGCGAATAAACTCATCAATCTGTTTTTTGACGGGGGTGTTCGCGGGCAGTCCCATAGAAATGGCATGATTCTGCCAGGAACCAATGGTGTTCATTACCACCCGGGCATCGGTAAACCCGCGAATATTATCGAACCACAGCGCCGGTGCGCCGTCACCAATACGGCCTGTGGCGTTGGCTGCCGCGGCCAGGTCCGGTTCTGCATTCACTTCTTCTTCAATTTTCAGAAGTTGCCCTTGCTCATCGAGCGCCTGCAGGAAGCTTCTCAAATCATCAAATGCCATCTTTATTCTCCTGTGAAAAATGTTTTGCTTCCCGCAACCCGTTCCAGCGGCGCGCTTTTTTGTGCTCCAGACCAAACTGGTCGAGCACGCGGGTCACAATGTGATGGGTGATATCGTCGGCGGTCTGCGGGTGGTTGTAATACGCGGGCATCGGCGGCACCATTGCCACGCCCATACGGGACAGTGCGAGCATATTCTCGAGATGAATGGTGCTGAGCGGGGTTTCACGAGGAACCAGCACCAGTTTGCGCCCCTCTTTCAGCACCACATCTGCCGCACGGCCCACCAGTCCTTCGGCGTAGCCTGCGCGAATGCCTGCCAGCGTTTTCATACTGCAGGGAATGACGATCATGCCGTCGGTGCGAAACGAGCCGGATGAGATAGTGGCAGCCTGATCGGCTGGGCTGTGGACAACATCGGCCAGCGCAGCCACATCCTGTGCGGTGTAGGGCGTCTCCAGCTCAATGGTGGTTTTTGCCCATTTCGACATGACCAGATGGGTCTCCACCTCCGGCATGTCACGTAATGCCTGCAGCAACGCTACGCCCAGCGGCGCTCCCGTTGCGCCCGTCATTCCAACTATCAATCTCATTCAGCACCTCAATTAATTAGTTCGCATACGAACATGTTAGGTACGTTACTCCCGGATCCTGTTTCTGACAATATTGTTCGTACACGATCACATTAATTGCTAAAAATTGCCGCGTTAAAATCCTGGGCAAGAGCGGCTATCATAGGGAGAGAATTTTTCGTCGGAGTGTTCATGGAACTGAGACAAGAGGCGTTTCACCTGTTACGCCAGCTTTTTCAACAGCATACTGCCCGTTGGCAACATGTATTGCCGGAACTGACCAAACCGCAGTACGCGGTATTGCGGTCTATTGCCGAAAATCCGGGGATTGAGCAAGTTGCTCTGACAGAAGTGGCGGTCAGCACAAAGGCGACGCTCGCGGAGATGCTGAGCCGCATGGAGGCGCGTGGACTGGTAAAACGCGAGCACGATCCGGCGGACAAGCGCCGTCGTTTCGTCTTTCTGACGCCGGAAGGTGAAGCGCTGCTTGCCAGCTGTAAACCGCTCGGCAATGACGTGGATGAGGCGTTTTTAGGGCGGCTGAGCAACGACGAGCGGGCGCAATTCTCCGCACTCGTCAAAAAAATGATGCGCGACTAGTTAACCCGGGTGCGCATAAAATCGATAAAGGTGCGCACTTTCGCGGGCACATGCGGGGCATCGGGATAAACCGCATAGATGCCCTGCCGCGCAAAGGTATATTCCGGTAAAACCGACACCAGCGTGCCGTCATCAAGCGCATGGCGCACCAGCCACGCCGGCAACAGCGCCACACCGCATCCCGCGACCGCAAAGGCCATCAGCGCCTGAGCACTGTCCGCAAACAAACGCGGTGCTTTTTTAATTTCCAGCGTGGCAGGCTCACCGCTGGCATCGTTCACCTGCCAGCGCAGCGGCGAGGCTAAGCGCTCATGAATAATCCAGTCAGCTTTCGCCAGCTGTTCAAGCGATTCTACAGGATGGTTACGCAGCCAGCCGGGCGTCGCTACGGGGAAAATAGTGAACTGCGTTATCAGTGCCGCGTGATAGCGTGAATCGGCAAGGGTTCCCAGCCGGATGGCGACATCAAAGCGCTCTGAAATCAAATCGGCATGCAGTGAAGACGAAACGTGACGCACGCGAAGGTCCGGGTGTTGCTGGCTAAACTCAGCCAGTAACGGGACCACAACCTGCGAGCCGTACTCCGGTGTGGTGGTGATCCGCAACTCCCCCGTGAGACCTGCATGGTTTGCACGGACGTCGTCCTTCAGGCGTTCCGCGTCCTTTAAAAGCGCGACGCTCCGTTGATGGAAAAGCCTCCCTGCCTCGGTTAACGTCAGTCGACGGGTGGAACGCAGCAACAGGGTGACACCCAGTTCATCTTCCAGCTGGCGGATATTGAAGCTGACCACCGCTTTTGTCAGCCCCATTGCCTCTGCTGCGGCGGTGAAACTCCCGGTATCTGCGACGGCGACAAACATCGCGGTACGCTGCAAATTAATCATTGTCAGCCCTATTACTGTCAAAAATTTTTTGACAGTATATCGCGCTTTATAACGTTTATCCGTACCTCCCTGCCCGATACGATACGCCCCTCACTGGAGGTGCCGCCATGTCGTATCGCAGCAAAGTCGCCGTTGTCTATCTGCTGGGCTTTTTTCTTGATTTAATTAATATGTTTATCGCCAGCGTCGCTTTCCCGGCAATGGCTCAGGCGTTCAACGCCACGCCCTCATCGCTTGCCTGGGTCAGTAACGGCTATATTGCCGGTCTGACACTCGTCATCCCCTTCAGCACCCTGCTGACGCACAGGCTCGGGCCGAAGCATGTCATTCTGCTTTCGCTTTTTCTCTTTAGCGCCGCCTCCGTTGCGGCAGGTTTGTCATCCTCACTTGAGAGCCTGATTGCCTGGCGAGTGCTGCAGGGCATGGGAGGGGGGTTACTGATCCCGGTCGGACAAGCGCTGACCTGGCAACAGTTTAAACCCCATGAGCGTGCCAGGCTCTCTTCTGCGGTCATGCTGGTTGCATTGCTTGCGCCTGCATGCTCACCCGCCGCAGGGGGAGTGCTGGTTCAGGCACTCAGCTGGCGATGGATATTTTTTGCCACAACGCCTGTCGCCGCCGTGACGTTTTTCCTGGCCTGCGTGTGGCTTAAGAATGAGAGGGCCCCCGTGAAAGCGAGCAGGCTGTTAAACCTGCCCCTGCTGGCCGACCCGCTGCTGCGTTTTTCCATGCTTGTCTATTTGTGCGTACCCGGCATGTTTATTGGGGTGAACGTCACGGGGATGTATTATCTTCAGAGCGAGGCGCACATGACACCTGCCGCAACGGGGATGCTGATGCTGCCATGGTCTCTGGCCTCGTTTATGGCGATCACCGCGACCGGACGTTATTTTAACCGCGTGGGTCCCCGGCCTCTCATTGTCGTGGGTTGCCTGTTACAGGCGCTGGGCGTTTTACTGCTGCTTAACGTCAGCCCGACTACCACAGTGTTGTTACCTGGCGTCGCGTTTACGTTAATGGGCGCGGGCGGCAGTCTTTGCAGCAGTACGGCGCAAAGCAGCGCATTTTTAACGACGCCGCGCGACGATATGCCTGACGCCAGCGCGCTATGGAATCTTAATCGTCAGATCAGTTTTTTTGCCGGGGCATTCCTGCTCTCGCAGGTGCTGAACCTGACACTGGCGTTTTTCACGCCGCTCACCGCATGGCACGGGATGTTTAGTGTTGCTGCGGCCATCACATTACTGCCCGTCGTGTACGTCTTTCGTCTTAACAACACGCAGGTGCTTTCAGAGGTGCAACAGGAGAAACCATGACCCATTTCGAACAGGACATTATCGACGTTCACGTTAAGCTGGAGAACTGGTTGGGTAAGGGCGAAGGGGATGTTGACGCCCTGCTTGCCCACTTTCAGCCGGATTTTATGATGCTCACCCCAGGTGGCGTCCATTTTGACTATAACGCGCTGGTCGGTTTCCTGGACCTTCAGCGCGGCAGCCGTCCTGGTCTGGAGATTGTTCTTGATGAGATAACGACGCTACAGACGTGGGCCAACGGCGCAGTGCTTCACTACCGGGAAACGCAAACTCGCCCGGATCAGCCCGTCAATGTGCGCTGGTCAACCGCCGTGCTCAATCAGAAGGATGGCAAGATAACGTGGCGTTTGCTGCACGAAACGGCACAATCGTAACGCAAAAGAAAAAGGCCCGTCTCACGACGGGCCTTTTTTGATGAAAGATTGCTTATTCGCGGAACAGCGCTTCGATATTCAGACCTTGTCCCTGCAGGATTTCACGCAGGCGACGCAGACCTTCAACCTGAATCTGACGAACACGTTCACGGGTCAGGCCAATTTCGCGGCCGACGTCTTCCAGTGTTGCAGCTTCATACCCCAGTAAACCGAAACGACGTGCCAGCACTTCACGCTGTTTGGCGTTCAGTTCGAACAGCCATTTGACGATGCTCTGTTTCATGTCATCGTCCTGCGTGGTGTCTTCCGGACCGTTGTCTTTTTCATCGGCCAGGATGTCCAGCAGCGCTTTTTCGGAGTCGCCACCCAACGGGGTGTCAACGGAGGTAATGCGCTCGTTGAGACGCAGCATACGGCTTACGTCATCAACCGGTTTATCAAGTTGTTCGGCGATCTCTTCCGCGCTTGGCTCGTGGTCCAGTTTATGGGACAACTCGCGCGCAGTACGCAGATAGACGTTCAACTCTTTGACGATGTGAATCGGCAGGCGAATCGTACGGGTTTGGTTCATAATCGCCCGTTCGATGGTC
The DNA here is from genome assembly GCF_047456135.1 of Enterobacter sp. BNK-18. Taxonomy (NCBI): domain Bacteria; kingdom Pseudomonadati; phylum Pseudomonadota; class Gammaproteobacteria; order Enterobacterales; family Enterobacteriaceae; genus Enterobacter; species Enterobacter sp. BNK-18. The sequence goes on from NZ_CP179899.1 coordinate 2,824,935, forward strand.
TGACGAATCCACCAGGTCGCGTAGGTTGAGAAACGGAACCCGCGTTCCGGGTCAAACTTCTCAACTGCGCGGATGAGACCTAAGTTGCCCTCTTCAATCAGGTCCAGCAGAGCCAGACCTCGATTGCCGTAACGACGGGCAATTTTCACGACCAGACGCAAGTTACTTTCAATCATGCGACGGCGCGAGGCAACATCACCACGCAAAGCACGACGTGCGAAATAGACTTCTTCTTCGGCCGTTAACAGTGGGGAGTAACCAATCTCCCCAAGGTAAAGCTGAGTCGCGTCCAGTACACGCTGTGTGGCGCCCTGCGATAACAGCTCTTCTTCAGCCAAATCGTTATCACTGGGTTCCTCTTCTACTAAGGCTTTTTCATCAAAAGCCTCTGCTCCGTTCTCATCAAATTCCGCATCTTCATTTAAATCATGAACTTTCAGCGTATTCTGACTCATAAGGTGGCTCCTACCCGTGATCCCTGAACGAGACACCCTGGCTGGCATGCCCCGTCAACTTATCGCTGCGGCAAATACTGCAGCGGGTTTACGGATTTCCCCTTGTAACGAATTTCAAAATGCAAGCGTGTAGAACTGGTGCCGGTGCTACCCATGGTAGCGATTTTTTGCCCCGCCTTAACTTCTTGTTGTTCCCGGACCAGCATTGTGTCGTTATGGGCGTAGGCACTCAGGTAATCATCGTTATGTTTGATGATAATAAGATTACCGTAACCGCGCAGAGCGTTACCGGCATATACAACACGACCGTCTGCGGTCGCGATAATAGCCTGTCCCTTATTCCCTGCGATATCGATCCCTTTATTTCCTCCCTCAGAGGAAGAGAAGTTTTCGATAACCTTGCCGTCAGTTGGCCAGCGCCATGCAGAAATTGGCGAACTGGAGGTCATACTGCTGGCAGTCGGTTCAGTAGAGCTAACCACAGGTGCCGTAGTCGGTGCTGTGACAACAGTCGCAGTCCCTTTATTATTCGGCAACATTTTGTTAGCAGTCTGATCACCTGAATCCTCAGAATACGTAATTACCGGTTGTGAAGCAACCACCGTGGTGGATTTTTGTGCAGGCTTAACGCTGTTATTTTGTGCAGTGACATCGGCCGCTGAAACGGTGTTGCCAGGCGTGAGCGGCGTACCCGTCGCATTGCCCACCTGGAGCGTCTGGCCGACTTCCAGACCATACGGGGCCTGGACGTTATTACGCTGCGCCAGGTCACGGAAATCGTTCCCGGTGATCCACGCAATATAGAACAGCGTGTCGCCGCGTTTTACGGTATAGGTGCTCCCACCGGTATAGCTACCTTTCGGAATGTTCCCATACTGGCGGTTATACACTATGCGGCCATTTTGAGTCTGCACAGGGTGTTCCACTGGCTGAACCTGTGTTGGCTGCGTAACAGGAGGCTGCATTGGCTGAATGGGCGGATTTTGTTGTGCCGCAGCAGTGCCCATTTTAGGCGGAGGCGTGATCAACATTCCGCTGGACGTGTTACCCGAGCTGCTGGATCCTCCCACGGAACTGACGGGCGCAGGTGCATTATTAGAACTTGTACAGCCTGCCAGCCAGAGCGAAACCAGTGATAATGCCGCAACACGGCTGATGGTGAATTTAGGGCTTCCCGCGCTCATTTATCCCCCAGGAATGTGTTAACTACCAGTGACTTAAAATTTACCGTGATGACACGAATCTTTCGCGCCACACCATACGCTGAATTTGCCTTAATAACCCTGGATAATTCTGAGTCTCAGGCCAACTCCCCCTTTACCAGAGGAACAAAGCGCACGGCTTCCACGGTATCGATAATAAACTCGCCGCCACGCCGACGAACGCGCTTCAGGAGCTGTTGCTCGTCCCCGACAGGCAGAACAAGAATGCCGCCTTCATCCAGCTGCGATAACAGAGTAGCGGGAATTTCAGGTGGAGCAGCCGTCACGATGATCGCGTCAAACGGGGCGCGTGCCTGCCAACCCTGCCATCCATCACCGTGTCGTGTCGAAACGTTATGTAAATCAAGTTGTTTCAGGCGACGACGCGCCTGCCACTGCAAACCTTTAATACGCTCAACGGAGCAAACATGGTGCACCAGATGCGCCAGGATCGCGGTTTGGTACCCCGACCCGGTGCCAATTTCCAGCACGCGCGAATGGGGCGTGAGCTCCAGCAGCTCCGTCATACGCGCCACCATGTAAGGCTGTGAAATCGTCTGACCCTGCCCGATAGGCAGCGCCACGTTTTCCCACGCTTTGTGTTCAAACGCCTCGTCTACAAATTTCTCACGCGGCACCTGGGCGAGCGCGTCGAGCACATGCTCGTCGCGGATCCCCTGAGCGCGTAGCTGTTCCAGAAGAGTTTGTACACGTTTGCTTACCATTGCGCGTTCACTCCTGCGCGATCCAGCCAACCCGACACCACATCATGCGCACTATACGCGGTTAAATCTACATGCAGTGGCGTAACCGAGACATATCCTTCATCAACGGCGGCAAAGTCGGTATCCGGTCCGGCGTCACACTTGTCGCCAGGAGGACCAATCCAGTAAAGCGTATTGCCGCGCGGATCCTGCTGCGGGATCACCTGGTCAGCCGGGTGTCGGCTTCCGCAACGCGTTACGCGAATGCCTTTGATTTCACTCAGCGGCAGATCCGGCACGTTAATATTGAGGATGCGCCCGGTACGCAGCGGCTCGCGATTGAGCGCCCGCAGGAGAGAACAGGTCACCGCTGCCGCCGTGTCGTAGTGCGTGTGGCCGTTTAACGAAACGGCCAGTGCAGGGAACCCCAGATGGCGCCCTTCCATGGCGGCGGCCACGGTTCCGGAGTAAATCACATCGTCGCCAAGATTGGGCCCGGCGTTAATACCGGAGACGACGATGTCCGGGCGCGGGCGCATCAGCGCGTTCACGCCCAGAAAAACGCAGTCGGTCGGCGTGCCCATCTGGACGGCGATATCACCATTTTCGAAGGTAAAGGTGCGAAGCGACGACTCCAGCGTCAGAGAGTTAGACGCTCCACTGCGGTTACGATCGGGTGCCACGACCTGCACTTCCGCAAATTCGCGAAGGTGTTTCGCCAGGGTCTGTATACCCGGCGCATGGATCCCGTCATCGTTACTCAGCAATATTCGCATAATCACCCGATGTGTTGATAAGTTCCCTGACAACACTGGTGGCAAAGCTACCTGCCGGCAGCCAGAAGCGTAACTCGACGGTTACATCGTCCCACCAGTTCCAGCTCAACTGTTGCGGATAGAGCAGCATCGCACGGCGTGCCGCCTCGACTTTTTCCCGCACCAGCAGTGTTTGTAATGCCTGCATATCAGCGACGGCAGACTGCTCAGCAGCCAGCGCATCGCCCTGCGTACCCCAGTCGCCCGTGCCGGGCAAAGCTGCGGTAATCATCAGCGTTTGAGTATCCACGCGCGACTGCACATCGGCCATTTCTTCAGCCGTTGCCACAAACCAGCTCCCGCGTCCCGCTAATTGTAGCGCATCGCCGACAACAACTTGATTCGCGTCCGGTTTTTTCAGCCGTTCGCTCACAATCTGATTAAACAACGCACTGCGGGCCGCCGACAACCAAAAACTGCGTTTATTCCTGTCGCGGACCGGGGCATCGCTTTGCGCCCAGCGCAGTGCGCCGAGCAGGTTGCTGCCGCCGATACCAAAGCGCTGTGCGCCAAAATAGTTTGGTACGCCGCACGCGTTAATAGCGTTCAGGCGTTTTTCCACATCATCACGGTCCGAAATCTCGCGCAGTACCAGCGTAAAATGGTTGCCCTTCAACGCGCCCAGACGCAGTTTGCGCTTATGGCGTGCGTATTCCAGTACCTTACAGCCCTCAAGCTCAAATTTGCTTAAATCAGGCATCGTATTACCCGGCACGCGCGCGCAGAGCCACTGTTCGGTGACGGCGTGTTTATCTTTCTGCCCGGCAAAGCTCACTTCGCGGGCATGAATTTTGAGGAATTTTGCCAGCGCATCGGCCACAAAACGGGTATTGCAGCCATTTTTCAGAATGCGTACCAGGATATGTTCGCCTTCGCCATCCGGTGCGAATCCCAGGTCTTCCACCACAACAAAATCTTCAGGGCTGGCTTTCAGCAGCCCGTTCCCCTGCGGTTTACCGTGCAGCCAGGTCAGGTTGTCGAAGTCCGTCATTGGCTTGCCTTCACCAGCAGCGCCACGGCCTCACAGGCAATCCCTTCACCGCGACCGGTAAAGCCCAGTTTCTCTGTTGTCGTCGCTTTGACGTTAACATCATCCATGTGGCAACCGAGATCTTCTGCAATGAACACGCGCATCTGCGGGATATGCGGCAGCATTTTGGGGGCCTGAGCGATGATCGTCACATCCACGTTGCCGAGGGTGTAGCCTTTCGCCTGAATACGACGCCAGGCTTCACGCAGCAGCGCACGGCTGTCCGCACCTTTGAAGGCCGGGTCAGTGTCCGGGAACAGCTTACCGATATCGCCCAGTGCCGCAGCACCCAGCAATGCATCGGTCAGGGCATGTAAAGCTACGTCGCCATCAGAATGCGCAAGCAGCCCTTTTTCATAAGGAATGCGTACGCCGCCAATGATAATTGGGCCTTCTCCGCCAAAGGCGTGTACATCAAAACCGTGTCCAATTCGCATTATGCCTTCTCCTGATGGGTCGAACGGGTAAGATAAAATTCCGCGAGCTGTAAATCTTCCGGACGCGTCACTTTTATATTATCAGCGCGTCCTTCAACCAGCTCAGGATGGAAACCGCAATACTCCAGCGCCGAGGCTTCGTCCGTGATGGTCGCACCTTCTTTAAGCGCACGCGTTAAGCAGTCGTGAAGTAATTCGCGGGGGAAAAATTGGGGGGTCAGCGCGTGCCATAAATCGACGCGCTCAACGGTGTGCGCGATAGCCTGCTTGTCCGGCTCAGCACGCTTCATGGTGTCGCGTACCGGGGCGGCAAGAATACCGCCTACCCGGCTGGTTTCGCTAAGCGCCAGCAGGCGCGCAAGGTCATCCTGATGCAGGCACGGACGGGCAGCGTCATGGACCAGAACCCATGGTGCCTCACCGGCGGCCTGAATGCCCGCCAGCACGGAATCGGCACGCTCGGCGCCGCCGTCAACAACGGTAATCTGCGGATGATTTGCCAGCGGTAACTGCGCGAAACGCGCATCACCCGGGCTGATAGCGATAATCACGCGCGTCACCCGCGGATGCGCCAGCAGCGCCGCCACGGAATGTTCGAGGATCGTTTTATCGCCAATAGAGAGGTATTGCTTGGGACATTCTGTCTGCATGCGCCGGCCAAAACCCGCAGCCGGCACCACGGCGCATACGTCCGAAAAAGTTACTGCCATGTCGTAATCCTGGGCCTGATTATCGATTGTTTTGTGCTGAGCCCTGATTGCGTTTAGACGCATCCGGAACCAGACGATAAAAAGTTTCGCCCGGCTTAGTCATACTGAGTTCATTGCGTGCGCGTTCCTCAATCGCCTCTTGCCCGCCATTGAGGTCATCAATTTCAGCAAAAAGTTGATCGTTTCGCGCCTTAAGTTTGGCGTTTGTTGCCTGCTGAGCCGCGACGTCATCGCTTACCCGGCTATAGTCGTGCAGTCCGTTTTTACCGAACCACAGCGAATATTGCAGCCAGATCAGCAAAGCCAGCAACAGCAGCGTTAGTTTACCCATCCTGCCCCCTGAAAAACGGCATCATCATCCCAAAACGCCCCCAGATCTCTTTGCCGGGGTAACAGAGATGCCGCAACATCGCGGGCAAATGTACCACATTTTTTCCGCAGAATCGCCTTGCTCAATATCGTCACACAGTTGTTTACGGTTTGAATTATGGCTGAAGTTAGCCCATGAGCCACAAAAATAACAGACCAAACATCAGAACCACCGTCACAATCGTGACCACGGTACTGTAAAGGAGTTTGCCATTAAGCAGCGAGTGCAGCGCAATACCGACGACAACCGCCACAGGCATCAGCGCCAGGAAGAAAGGCCAGGTATAGAGAAAGAAGAACAGCGTATTACCGCCGTAGATAAGAAAAGGGATGCCCAGGGCCAGCAACCACGAGACGAAGCCGACTATGGCCCCAGGAAAGGACCAGGTCGTCTCGTCGTCGGTCGCTAACGGCTCCGACCCGGTGGTAATAATGTAGTTCTCACTGTTGCGCATAGCTGATCCTGTGACCGTGACTCATCGTTCGGGAAGACAGCTCCCGAACGATACCGTCTCAGGATCTGATAATATCGTCCCGCCTGAGCAGGTCTAATAATTGGCTTACTAAATTTGTTACCAATTGTTGACCTTCCAGGTGAATTTCAGGCGATTCAGGCGCTTCGTACACCGAGTCAATGCCGGTGAAGTTTCGCAGCTCTCCCGCACGCGCTTTCTTATACAGCCCTTTGGGATCGCGCGCTTCGCAAATTTCCAGCGGCGTATCGACAAACACTTCGATAAAGCGATCCTGCCCGACGCGCTCGCGCACCATCTGGCGTTCGGCACGATGCGGTGAGATAAACGCGGTCAGTACCACTAACCCGGCATCCGCCATCAGGCTGGCCACTTCCCCCACCCTGCGAATATTCTCTTTACGATCGTCGTCGCTGAAGCCCAAATCGCTGCACAGGCCGTGGCGCACATTGTCGCCATCCAGCAGGTAGGTACTGACCCCCTGCTGGTGTAGCGCCTCTTCCAGCGCGCCCGCTACCGTGGATTTACCAGAGCCGGATAGCCCGGTAAACCACAGTACCACGCCACGATGACCGTGAAGTTTCTCGCGCTGCGCGACGGTGACCGGATGAGGATGCCAGACGACGTTCTCATCATGGGCGGCCATTACTTGCCTCCCTGCAGATCGCGCGCACCCCAGTGCGGGAAGTGCTTACGCACCAGCGCATTCAGCTCCAGCTCAAAAGCGCTGAACTCAGAGGCTACCGTAGCCTGTTCATTTGGCTCACGCACCATACCGGCACCCACGGTCACGTTGGAGAGGCGATCGATAAAGATCAGCCCACCCGTTACCGGGTTCTGCTGGTAGGGATCCAGCACCAGCGGCTCGTCAAAGGTCACGTCGACCAGACCAATGCCATTCAGCGGCAGTTCGGTGACGTCGCGCTGGGTCAGGTTATTGATGTCCACCTGGAACTGAATACCGTCCACGCGGGCACGGGTTTTCTTACCCGCGATTTTAATGTCGTAGCTCTGACCGGCGGTCAGCGGTTGTTCAGCCATCCACACCACATCAACGGAAGCCCCCTGCACCGCTGCCAGCGTCTCCTGAGCGTCCACCAGCAGATCGCCGCGGCTGATATCAATTTCATCTTTCAATACCAGCGTGACCGCTTCACCCGCACCGGCTTGCGGCAGATCGCCATCAAAGGTGACGATACGGCTGATGGTGGATTCCACACCAGACGGCAGAACTTTAACACGCTGACCGACCGCCACGGTGCCCGACGCGATAGTGCCGGAGAAACCGCGGAAATCGAGGTTTGGACGGTTAACGTACTGAACCGGGAAGCGCATCGGCTGGGTGTCGACCACGCGCTGGATCTCCACAGTTTCCAGCACTTCGAGCAGCGTCGGGCCGCTATACCACGGCATGTTCGCGCTCTGGGAAGCCACGTTGTCGCCTTCCAGCGCAGAGAGCGGCACAAAGCGAATATCCAGGTTACCCGGCAGCTGTTCAGCAAACGTCAGGTAACTCTGACGGATCTCATCAAACTTCTCTTCGCTGAAGTTCACCAGATCCATTTTGTTGACCGCCACCACCAGGTGTTTGATCCCCAGCAACGTGGAGATAAAGCTGTGGCGACGAGTCTGATCCAGTACCCCTTTACGGGCGTCAATCAGCAGGATCGCCAGTTCACAGGTAGACGCACCGGTCGCCATGTTACGGGTGTACTGCTCGTGCCCCGGGGTGTCGGCAATAATAAATTTGCGCTTCTCGGTGGAGAAATAGCGATACGCCACATCAATGGTGATGCCCTGCTCGCGCTCGGCCTGCAGGCCGTCCACCAGCAGTGCCAGGTCGAGTTTCTCGCCCTGGGTACCATGACGTTTACTGTCGTTGTGCAGGGAAGAGAGCTGATCTTCGTAAATCTGACGCGTATCGTGCAGCAGACGGCCGATCAGCGTGCTTTTCCCGTCATCGACGCTGCCGCAGGTCAGAAAGCGCAGCAGGCTTTTGTGTTGTTGCGCGTGCAGATAAGCTTCTACGCCGCCTTCATTGGCAATTTGTTGAGCAATGGTCGTGTTCATGGCGGCTCCTTAGAAATAACCCTGACGTTTCTTCAGCTCCATGGAGCCTGCCTGGTCGCGGTCAATCACGCGGCCCTGTCGCTCACTGGTGGTCGACACCAGCATCTCTTCAATGATCTCCGGCAGCGTCTGCGCACTGGACTCCACGGCACCGGTCAATGGCCAGCAGCCGAGGGTACGGAAACGCACCATCTGTTTTTTGATCACTTCGCCTGGCTGCAGGTCGATGCGATCGTCATCGATCATCATCAGCATGCCGTCACGCTCCAGCACCGGACGTTCAGCGGCCAGGTACAGCGGCACGATCTCGATATTTTCCAGATAGATGTACTGCCAGATATCCAGCTCGGTCCAGTTGGAGAGCGGGAACACGCGAATGCTTTCGCCCTTGTTGATCTGACCGTTGTAGTTATGCCACAGCTCCGGGCGCTGGTTTTTTGGATCCCAGCGGTGGAAGCGGTCGCGGAAAGAGTAGATACGCTCTTTCGCACGGGATTTTTCTTCGTCACGGCGTGCGCCGCCGAAGGCCGCGTCAAAACCGTATTTGTTCAGCGCCTGCTTCAGCCCTTCGGTTTTCATGATGTCAGTGTGTTTGGCGCTACCGTGCACGAACGGGTTAATGCCCATCGCCACCCCTTCCGGATTTTTATGCACCAGAAGTTCGCAGCCGTAGGCTTTTGCCGTACGGTCGCGGAATTCATACATTTCACGGAATTTCCAGCCGGTATCAACGTGCAGCAGCGGGAACGGCAGCGTACCCGGGTAAAACGCTTTACGCGCCAGGTGTAGCATCACGCTGGAATCTTTACCGATGGAATACATCATCACCGGGTTAGAGAATTCGGCTGCCACTTCGCGGATAATATGGATACTTTCCGCTTCGAGCTGCCGCAGGTGAGTAAGTCGTTTTTGGTCCATAACCGTTCCTTAAGCCAGATTCACCACAGAGGAGCCAAACCCCTCTGAGTCTGTTGTATGTTGAAACCAGGCGAGTGTGCTGTGCAGGTGCACCACTTCCCCTACCACGATAAGCGCGGGCATAGGGGCCTCTTTCGCCAGGGTGGCAAGATCCTGTAGCGTACCGATAGCCACATGCTGATCGACGCGCGTGCCGCGAGAAATTACGGCGACCGGCGTGGTTGCCTCTCGACCGTGTTGAATAAGTTGTTCACTGATGTCCGCCGCCTTCATCGTGCCCATATAGATAGCCAGCGTCTGACGACTCTGGGCCAGATGCGACCAGTCAAACGGGGTGCTGTCCGCCTTGTAATGGCCCGTGACAAAGGTCACGCTCTGGGCGTAATCGCGGTGAGTAAGCGGTATACCGGCGTAGGCCGTCACTGCGGAAGCCGCCGTGATACCCGGGACGACCTGGAACGGCACGCCCGCTTCAGCCGCCGCCTGCAGCTCTTCCCCGCCGCGACCAAAGATAAACGGGTCGCCACCTTTAAGCCGCACCACCGTTTTGCCCGCTTTTGCCGCCGCCACCAGCATCTGGTTGGTGTCATGCTGCGGTACAGAGTGCTCGCCCGCCCGTTTGCCAACGCAGATTTGTTCTGCGTCACGGCGAATCAATTCGCGCACCCCGTCGGTGACCAGATGGTCATAGAACACCACATCGGCATCCTGAAGCACCTGCAGGCCGCGCAGGGTCAGCAGCCCGGCATCACCCGGCCCCGCACCGACCAGAATGATCTCGCCGCCGCTACTGCCAGGGTTATCCAGCTCATCTTCGAGGATCTGCTGCGCCGCCGTTTCATTTCCGGCATGCATCAGGCTGGCAAATCGACCGCGGAACACGCGCTCCCAGAAGCGACGGCGTTCCGTCACGCTGTTCAGGCGCGTTTTCAGATGGTTGCGCCAGAAGCTCGCTTTCTCCGCCATCCGCCCAAGGCTGGTAGGCAAAAGCGCTTCGATTTTTTCCCGCAGCACGCGTGCCAGCACCGGCGCGGTCCCGCCGGAGGAGATGGCCACCAGCAATGGCGAACGGTCAACAATCGACGGGAAGATAAACGAACACAGCGGCCGATCGTCCACCACGTTCACCAGACGGTGACGGGCCTGAGCCGCCTCTGAAATACGGCGGTTGAGCTCACGGTTATCGGTTGCCGCAATCACCAGCACCACGGTGTCGATTTGCGACTCGTCGAAATCCGCCTCGTCGACTACCCGTACCTGCGCCCCCGCTCGCTGCAGAAACGCGATTTTGCGATCGGCAACCTCACCGGTGCCGACTACCAGCACAGGTCTGTCTTTTATCGCGGCAAAAAGGGGCAGATAGTCCACAAGCTACAACTCACTAACAACAAGGAATAGTGGGACTATAGGGGGCGGCTTAGATCGAATGAAATTACGAATTGGAATGAGTAGTTACTCAATGGAATAACGCCGTGGAAAAGCAAAGATCAAAAAGTGCTTAACACGCGAATTTTCGGGCATTTAAGAGCAATTCAAATTGTGTATGGTCGATCACAGTTTCATACTAGGCGGGTTAAAATTTTGCTCTGTTTTTAAGGACTCACTATGTTTTCCGCAACGCGCCACCGTATCGCTGCCCTGGCGCTCGGCGTTTGCTTTATCCTTCCGGCCCAGGCAAAAAATCAGCCCTATGGTGAAATCGCGAATATGCAGGCGCGGCATATTGCGACCGTCTTTCCGGGTCGTATGACCGGCACGCCAGCGGAAATGCTTTCCGCCGATTATATTCGCCAGCAATTTGCTGACATGGGTTACCAGAGCGATATCCGATCGTTTCACAGCCGCTACGTCTATACCTCGCGCAATAAAACAAAAAACTGGCATAACGTGACCGGCAGTACGGTCATTGCGGCGCATGAAGGTAGCGCGGCGGAACAGATCATTATCATGGCGCACCTGGACACCTACGCGCCAATGAGCGACGCCGATACCGACAATAATCTCGGCGGGCTGACGTTACAGGGGCTGGACGATAACGCGGCGGGTCTGGGCGTGATGCTCGAACTGGCAGAGCGAATGAAAGACATTCCAACCCAATACGGGATCCGTTTCGTTGCTACCAGCGGTGAAGAAGAGGGAAAACTTGGCGCGGAGAATCTCCTGAAACGCATGAGTGCCGAGGAGAGGAAAAATACGCTGCTGGTGATTAACCTCGATAACCTGATCGTCGGCGATAAGCTCTATTTCAACAGCGGACAGAGTACGCCGGGTACCGTGCGTAAACTGACGCGCGACCGCGCGCTGGCGATTGCCCGCAGCCATGGGGTGTATGCCACCAGCAACCCGGGCGGGAATCCCGATTATCCTCGCGGAACCGGCTGCTGTAACGATGGTGAAGTGTTCGATAAAGCGGGCATTCCTGTTCTGTACGTGGAAGCCACTAACTGGATGCTGGGTAAGAAAGACGGTTATCAGCAGCGGGTGAAATCGAAGGCTTTCCCGGACGGGACGAGCTGGCATAACGTGCTGCTGGATAATCAGCAGCATATTGATAGCGCACTGCCGCAGCGGATTGAACACCGCAGTCGGGATGTGGTTAAAGTGATGCTGCCGTTGGTGAAAGAGCTGGCAAAAGCTGGGAAAGCGTAGAACAGAACATGTCCCTTACCCTTTGTAAGAGGGTGAGGGAAAAGGGAACAGAATTTACCCTTCGTGCAATCCGCACTCGCGCTTAAGTCCAAAGAATCGCGTCTCTTCTTCCGCCATGCCCGGTTCCCATTTACGCGTGGTATGGGTATCGCCCACTGACAGATAACCCTGGTCCCAGAGCGGGTGGTATTTCAGTCCGTGTTTTTGCAGGTACTGGTAAACCGTACGGTTATCCCAGTCGATGATCGGCAGCACTTTAAACACCCCGCGCTGAACCGCCAGCACCGGGAGCGTGGCGCGACTTCCGGACTGCTCGCGGCGTAACCCCGCAAACCAGGTCTGCGCGTTAAGCTCTTTCAGCGCCCGGTTCATCGGCTCGACCTTGTTGATCTCATTGTATTTCTCAATGCCCTCAACGCCCTGTTCCCACAGTTTGCCATACCGCGCCTCCTGCCAGGCCGCGCTTTGCTCCGCGCGGTAGACCTTCAGGTTCAGCCCGAGCTTGTCCGTCAGCTCATCGATAAACTGGTAGGTTTCCGGGAACAGGTAGCCGGTATCGGTCAGGATCACCGGAATGTCCGGACGAATCTGGTTCACCAGATGCAAACTCACCGCAGCCTGAATACCAAAACTCGACGAGAGCACATAATCACCCGGCAGGTTTTCCAGGGCCCATGCTACGCGGCCTTCAGCGTCGAGCTTTTCAAGCTGCGCATTGGTTTCTGCCAGCGCCAGAATGCGATCGACTTTTGGCAGTTCGTTTAGGGCGTTTAGATCGAGTACGGACATAATTACCTCTCGTGTTTACTCCCAGAAATCCCTTGCGGGATCGAGCACCGGGCGAATAATGCCCGCACGCACCGTAAAGTCGCCGAAGCCTTCACCCGCTTCGCGCTCTTTCGCCCAGCGCCCGACAAGCTCGTCGATAGAATCAAGAATTTCCGGCTCGGTGATGTTCTCACGGAACATGCGCGGAATACGCGTTCCGATACGGTTGCCGCCGAGGTGCAGGTTATAGCGACCCGGCGCTTTACCCACCAGACCCAGCTCGGCCAGCATCGCACGGCCACAGCCGTTCGGGCAGCCGGTGACACGCATAACAATATGCTCGTCCGGAATACCGTGTTTTTCCAGAATCGCTTCCACCTTATCGGTGAATGACGGCAGGAAACGCTCTGCTTCCGCCATCGCCAGCGGGCAGGTCGGGAACGACACGCAGGCCATTGAGTTTTCACGCTGAGGCTTCACCGCGTCCATCAACCCATGGTCGCGCGCCAGTTTCTCAATCTTCGCTTTCTGGCTTTCCGGCACGCCGGCAACGATCAGGTTCTGGTTAGCGGTGATACGGAATTCACCTTTATGGATCTTCGCAATTTCCAGCAGACCGGTTTTCAGCGGGCGGCCCGGATAATCAAGAATACGGCCGTTTTCAATAAACAGCGTCAGGTGCCATTTATTGTCGATGCCTTTAACCCAGCCAATACGATCGCCACGTCCCGTAAATTCATACGGACGGATCGGCTCAAACTTAATCCCCGCGCGACGCTCCACTTCCGCTTTGAACGTCTCTACGCCCACGCGCTCCAGGGTGTATTTGGTTTTCGCGTTTTTACGATCCGTACGGTTACCCCAGTCGCGCTGCGTGGTGACAACCGCTTCAGCCACGGCCAGCGTGTGCTCCAGCGGCAGGAAACCAAACTCGCTTGCGGTGCGGGCATAGGTTTTCTTGTTACCGTGTTCGATGGAGAGACCGCCGCCCACCAGCAGGTTAAAGCCCACCAGCTTGCCATTTTCGGCAATCGCCACGAAGTTCATGTCGTTGGCGTGCAGATCGATATCGTTCTGCGGCGGGATCACCACGGTGGTTTTGAACTTACGCGGCAGATAGGTCTGGCCAAGGATCGGTTCTTCGTCGGTGGTGGCCACTTTTTCCTGATCGAGCCAGATCTCCGCATAGGCACGAGTGCGTGGCAGCAGGTGCTCAGAGATCTTCTTCGCCCACTCATAGGCTTCGGCGTGCAGCTCGGACTCATACGGGTTCGAGGTGCAGAGCACGTTACGGTTCATGTCGTTGGCCGTGGCCAGCGCGTCCAGCCCGACAGAGTGCAGCATCTGGTGTACCGGCTTCACGTTCTTCTTCAGAATGCCGTGGAACTGGAAGGTCTGACGGTTGGTCAGACGGATGCTGCCATAAAGGGTATTTTCACCCGCAAACTTATCGATCGCCTGCCACTGTTTCGTGGTGATCACCCCGCCCGGAAGACGGCAGCGCAGCAGCATCGCATGACGCGGCTCCAGCTTCTGTTCTGCACGTTCGGCGCGGATATCACGGTCGTCCTGCTGATACATACCGTGGAAACGGATCAGCAGAAAGTTGTCGCCTTTAAAGCCGCCGGTGAGACCGTCATTCAGATCTTCAGCAATGGTGCCGCGCAGATAGTTGCTTTCCAGCTTCATGCGCTCGGCGTCTGTCAGTTTACCTTCGACCACCAGTGGCCCTGGATGTTTTTCGCTCATTAGTAGACATCTCGCTGATAACGGCGCTCAACGCGCAGCTCACTTAAAAATTCATCCGCCGTTTCGGCATCCATACCGCCGAATTCGGCAATCACTTCCAGCAATGCCTGCTCAACGTCTTTCGCCATGCGATTGGCGTCGCCGCAGACATAAATGTGGGCACCGTCATTGATCCAGCGCCACAGCTCTGCGCCCTGTTCGCGCAGTTTGTCTTGTACATATACTTTTTCTTGCTGATCGCGGGACCAGGCCAGGTCGATGCGCGTCAGGACACCTTCTTTGACGTAACGCTGCCACTCAACCTGGTAGAGGAAATCTTCCGTAAAGTGCGGGTTGCCGAAGAACAACCAGTTTTTACCCGGCGCCTCATCTGCAGCGCGCTGCTGCATAAAGGCGCGGAATGGTGCAATACCGGTACCCGGCCCAATCATGATGACCGGTGTTTCCGGGTTCGCAGGCAGACGGAAGTTGTCGTTGTGCTCGATAAACACGCGCACTTCACCGTCTTCCTCCACGCGATCGGCCAGGAAGCTTGATGCCCCGCCCGCACGGGCACGGCCTTCGATGTCATAACGCACCACGCCCACGGTGATATGCACTTCGCTCTCCACTTCGGCCTGCGAAGAGGCAATGGAGTAGAGGCGCGGCGTCAGCGGACGCAGCAGGCCAATTAGCGCATCCGCATCCAGCTGTGCTGGAGAGAAACGCACCATATCGACAATCGGCGTCGTCGCGGCGTAATGCTGCAGCTTCGCCTTATCCCCCACCAGAGGCAGCAGCGATTCACTGCGCGTTAAGGTGGCATAATTTTCAACGATGTTTGGCGTGTTGACCGTCAGCTCGAAATGCCACTGCAGCGCCTCAGAGAGCGGCTGCGTGTTACCGTCGACGGTGACAGGCTCATCGCCTTTCAGCCACAGCAGTTCGACCAGCTCTTTAACCAGCGCCGAATCGTTCTGGTACCAGATCCCAAGTGCATCGCCCGGCTGGTAACGCAGACCGGAATCACCGAGATCGATTTCAATATGCCGCACGTCTTTCTCAGAGTCGCGACCGGTAATTTTCTGATTAACCGCCAGGCTCGCTGCCAGCGGTGCCTCTTTGGTATACGGGCTGGTGTGAATATCATTGACTGCACCCGCCGCGGTGACGGCAGCCTGCGTTGGGGTCTCTTTCGGCACGCGCGCTTTCAGCACGTCAACGATGCGCGCACGCCATTCAGCGGCTGCAGTCTGGTATTCCACATCCGCATCAACGCGGTCCAGCAGGCGCTCAGCGCCCAGTTCCGCCAGTTTGCTGTCGAAATCTTTACCGGACTGGCAGAAAAATTCGTAGGAGGTGTCGCCCAGGCCAAACACGGCGAACGCCGTCCCGTTCAGTTTTGGGGCTTTTTTCGAGAACAGGAATTTATGCAGGGCCACCGCTTCTTCAGCCGGCTCACCCTCACCCTGGGTTGAAGCCACCACCACCAGCAGTTTTTCGGACGCGATCTGTTTGAATTTATAGTCCCCGGCGTTCACCAGGTTCACGTTCAGTTTGGCGGCCAGCAGGTCGTCGCGCAGCGCTTCGGCCACACGGCGAGCATTGCCCGTCTGCGAGGCAGAAATCAGCGTAATCGCCGGAATTTCTACCGCAGTTGCCGGTGCAGCAGCCACAGCGCCCGGTTGCTGGTTAAGCATTCCCCAGAAATAACCGGAGACCCAGGCAAGCTGGGTGGGAGAAAAATCAGAGGTGGCAGCCTGAAGGCGCGCCAGTTGCTCCGGGTTCAGGGGAAGCAAATTTGAAGGTGGGGCCTGTGTTGTCATGCGTCGTTATGTTCCAGTAGCCAAGCGGACTTTAAGCGAATAAATCCAAACTGAAGATAAGGTTAACGGCGAGGATAATAACAATTAAAGAAGGGATGGAAATAATAAATAACCAAATGGACTAACCTGTTTTAGTTATCGTTCTTAACGATAAAAACGATTAACTAACCCATTGAAATTTAATCACAAAATAGTAGTCCTTTCTCGTATGCACTACGTTGCGGCAACAGAGCCGTTTTAGTTAATGATAAAAATTGTGCTTTCCGGTACTATGCGGCGGTTTTTTCCGCATTACTGAGAGCAATAATGTCCACCACACTGTTTAAAGATTTCACCTTCGAAGCCGCCCACCACCTTCCGCATGTTCCTGAAGGGCATAAATGTGGCCGTCTGCACGGGCACTCGTTTATGGTGCGTCTTGAGATAACCGGTGACGTCGATCCGCATACCGGTTGGATCATGGACTTTGCCGAGCTGAAGGCGGCATTCAAACCGACCTACGATCGTCTGGATCACTACTATCTGAATGATATCCCGGGTCTTGAAAACCCGACCAGTGAAGTGCTGGCTAAATGGATTTGGGATCAGATGAAACCGCAGGTGCCTCTGCTGAGCGCGGTGATGATCAAAGAGACCTGCACCGCGGGCTGTATCTATCGCGGTGAGTAAAAAAAGCCCGGAATATCCGGGCTTTTTTTTAGGCGATGTTCAGGTACTTGTGCGTCTGCATCGACAGCCGCCAGTTGCGGGCAATACAGGTTTCAATACACAGGCGCGTGGCATCCTCTTTCTGGCTGATAGGCTGCAGCGCGATGATCCGCTGCTTTTCATCCGTCAGCGTGGCGAGCAGTTCATCCAGCGCTTCGATATCACGCACGCGGCCAACCGGGTGTTTGATCTCATCAGCACGCTCCAGCGCCTGAGAGAGAACATCGTAGCCGCCGCGCATGTTAACTTTCGGCGAAACCGTCACCCAGGTGGTGTGAGAACAGCGCACTTCATGCGTGCCGCTGGTTTCAATCTGACAGCTGTAGCCGTTCTTTTCGAGCAGCTCGGTCAGCGGCGTCAGGTCGTGGATGCAGGGTTCACCCCCGGTAATCACCACGTGGCGCGCCGTCCAACCCTGACGGCCAATGATCGCCAGCAGATCTTCTGCACTTCCCGCGCCCCACTTATCGCTCTCTTTGGTTTTAGCCAGAATGCTAAACAGCGACACTTCCCGATCTGCGAGTTTATCCCACGTATGTTTGGTATCACACCAGGCACAGCCTACCGGGCATCCCTGTAATCGAATAAAGATGGCGGGAACGCCGGTAAAGTAACCCTCGCCTTGCAGGGTCTGGAACATCTCGTTAATCGGGTACTGCATAGTCATCTCAGTTAAGGGGATAAACGATAAGTATCGCAGATCCCCGTCAGATGGTCATGCTCCATCGGTGCTTTGAGCGCCAATCGCTGCCATAAACCGCGCAGTAATTTGCTGTGGACGGGTGATGGCCCCGCCGACAACGACCATAAAGGCACCAAGTTCCAGGCACCTCGCCGCCCGTTCAGGTGTGTCAACGTTGCCTTCGGCCACCACGGGAATGTCGACGGCAGCCAGCACCTCTTTCAGAAACGCGCAGTCATTGTCCGGTAGCGCATGGCCTGCGGTTTCTGTCGTATAACCGTAAAGCGTGGTCCCCACACAATCAAAACCCAGCGCCTGCGCCGTCACGGCCTCTTCTGTTGTGGAAATATCCGCCATCAGGCGTACCGACGGGTACCGCGTGCGGATATGCGCGACCAGCGTCGCCAGGTCTTCGCCGCCAGGGCGCTGTCGCGCAGTCGCATCCAGGGCAATGATTTCCGGAGAAACCGTCATCAGCTCATCCACTTCTTTCATCGTGGCGGTGATAAACACCTCACTATCCGGATAATCGCGTTTGATGATGCCGATAACCGGCAGAGCCACCTGCTGCTTGATGGCTTCGATGTCCACCACACTATTGGCACGGATCGCTGCCGCCCCACCCTGCGCGGCGGCCAGCGCCATTCGTGACATAATAAACGCGCTATGCAGAGGTTCATTCTCCAGCGCCTGGCAGGAGACGACCAGTTTTCCCTTCAGGTTATCCAGTACAGTTTTCATTACGATAAGATCTCTTCCACTTCGTTTTTAATAATCGTGACATGCGGCCCATAAATGACCTGAACACCGTTGCCGCGGACGATAACGCCGCGCGCGCCGGTCGCTTTCAGCGCCGATTCGTTCACTTTGCTGCCATCCTTCACCGTGACGCGAAGACGCGTCGCGCAGCAGTCCACCTCTTCGAGATTGTCTTTGCCACCTAACCCGGCGATCACCGCAACGGCACGCTCGCTCTGCGAAAAGGTCACTTCATCCGCCATCGCCTCTTTCTCACGCCCCGGCGTGGCAAAATCAAAGCGATTAATCAGATAGCGGAACGTAAAGTAGTAGAGGAAGAACCACGGCCCCCCTACCAGCGGCACGAACATCCAGTGGGTTTTGGCCTCGCCCTGGAGAATGCCGAACAGCACGAAGTCGATAAAACCGCCTGAGAAGGTTTGCCCGATAGTGATGTGTAAAATATGGGCGAGCATAAACGCCAGCCCGTCAAACAGGGCGTGAATGACGTACAGCACAGGAGCAACAAAAAGGAATGAGAACTCAATAGGTTCAGTAATCCCCGTCAGGAACGAGGTCAATGCCGCCGAAAGTAACAGCCCCGCGACGCGTTTTTTGTTCTCCGGCTTTGCCGTGTGATACATCGCGAGGCAGGCACCCAGCAGACCAAACATCATCGTGATGAAGCGTCCGGACATGAAACGCGACGTGCCTTCATAAAACAGGCGTGTTGTCGGGTCGGCAAGCTGGGCGAAGAAGATCCGCTGCGTACCTTCTACCAGCTGACCGTTAACGATCTCGCTGCCGCCAAGCGCGGTCGTCCAGAAGGGAAGATAGAAGATGTGGTGTAAACCAAACGGCCCGAGCATGCGCAAAATGAAACCGTACAGCATCGTCCCCAGATAACCGGTGGCATCCACAAGCCCGCCCAGACCGAAGATCAGCTTCTGGAAATGCGGCCAGATGACGGTCATTAATGCCCCGACAAGTATTGCCGCCAGCGAGCTGACGATCGGTACAAAACGTGAACCGCCAAAGAAACCCAGGAACTGCGGAAGCGCGATCTTATTGAACCGATGATGTAACGCGCAGGTCACAAGCCCGATGACGACGCCACCAAATACGCCGGTTTCCAGCGTCTGGATCCCCAGCGTCATTCCCTGCCCTACGGCACCCGGGTTCTCAAGTGCCAGTTTTCCGGTCAGGATCAGCAGCGCATTGATGGTGGCATTCATCACCAGAAAAGCGAGCAATGCCGCCAGCCCTGCGGTTCCTTTATCATTTTTTGCCAGCCCGACGGCGACCCCGACAGCAAACAGCACCGAGAGGTTGGCGAACACAATCGAACCGGCACTGCTCATAATGGTAAAGATGGCCTGCAGCCACGCAACATCTAAAAACGGGTAGGCCGTGAGGGTATTGGGATTTGATAACGCGCCTCCAATCCCCAGCAACAAACCCGCCGCGGGCAAGACGGCGATGGGCAACATAAATGATTTGCCAAAGCGCTGCGCTTTCTCAAACCATCCGCCAGAAGAAGCCCCACTGAACATTTGCATCATTTTTTCATCCCCTTGCGTATAGATGAAAATTTTTACCATATTAATTATTAATAGTGAAAATTATCATCAATAACCAGGAGGACGATCATACTTTTTCGAAATGACTGGCATCTTTCCCCCGCTTTCCGCCACACTAGTCGGCAGAAGAATGCATTAAGGATCTCGCATGTCAGACCATGAAAACCTGCTGCTGAAGCTACGCCAGGAAGCTTCCGGATACAGCCCAACGCAACGAAAACTGGGAGAGTTTGTCCTCAACGATCCTGCCCGGGTGCTTTACCTGACGATCACTGAGCTGGCGCGCGAAAGTCATACCAGCGAGGCCAGCGTGACGCGTCTTTGCCGCACACTGGGCTGTAAGGGGTACACGGAATTCAAAATGGCGCTTGCGCTGGACATTCAGCAGGGTCAGCCAGAGCGTCAGGCCGGCGATGAAATTGATAGCGTAGTGGAAGAGTCTGTACAGGCTCTGCAGGATACCGCCAGACTGCTCGACAGAGCACTGCTGGAAAAGGCGGCACAGGCACTGCATCAGGCGCAGTCAGTCCAGATTTATGGGGTCGCTGCCAGTGCGATCCTCGGCGAGTATCTGCATTATAAGCTGTTGCGCCTGGGCAAACCTGTGCAGCTCTTCAGCGATATGCACCGTGCAGCCATGAATGCGACCACCCTCTCTAAAGCGTCGCTGGTGGTAGCCATCTCCAGTTCAGGCTCAACGCGGGATTTACTTCACGTCGTAAAACTTGCGCGCAAACGTGGCGTCCCCGTGCTGGCGCTCAGCAATACGCCGCGTAGCCCGCTGGCGTCCCTTAGCGATATGCTTCTGGTTGCAGCCAAACCCGAGGGGCCGCTTAGCGCAGGCGCACTCAATGCCAAAGTGGGCGTTATGCTGCTGGTCGAGTTGCTTACCCACTCCCTTATTGCAATAGACGGTCATTACGGCGAGGTCAGCCAACAAACCGCCAGCGCAACGCTTCCTCTGTTGCTGTAAAAAACCTTCGCAGGCTATATATCAATAGCCTGCGAGTTCGTTATTTTAAGTGTACTTAAGCATCCGTTAAATTATTTACCGCATCAATGAATGATGTTACAAAGTATTTTTATAATTACATTTTGACTTAATATTCCCACGACACAGGAAGCACGTTTATAATATACAAATCAGTAAGTTAAAATAAATATCTTGATAAATTGAATTTTCTTCCCTCCTGCAATGTCCAATCTCATCCCCTGAATTCCTTACCTTAAAATAAGCTTAAGAAACGGTAAGGCTGGCCATTTTTTTATTTAAACGCCGTTTACTTTCGCCCGCCTACAATCCGCCTCATCAATCATAATGAGACGGTATCAATGAAAACCTTACTGATTACAGGCGTGACCGGATTTCTGGGTGGTGCAGTACTTGAAAAAATCCTGACCGGCGAAAGCGCCGTAAATTTACTTCTGCTTGCGCGCGCCAGTGACCCGCAAGGTGGGCTGGCGCGAGTGCAGGAGAATATGCGTAAGTTCAACGTGCCTGAGCATGCACTGGCCTCGCTGAGCGTGGAGAATATCCTCATTGGCGATCTCAGCCAGCCGGAAGCCTTCCTGAACGATCCGCGCCTTGAACAGGTGACGCATGTCGTTAACTGCGCGGCCGTCGCGTCATTTGGCAACAACCCGCTTATCTGGAAGGTGAACGTCGAGGGAACCCTGGCGCTGGCGCGCCGCATGGAACGGGTGTCGACCCTACAGCGCTTCCTGCACGTTGGCACGGCGATGTCCTGCACGCCGGAGCAGGATTCGCTGGTCGCCGAAAGTGCAGAATTCAGAGAGAACGCCGAGCATCTGGTGGAATATACCTATTCGAAATCCACCATTGAACAGCTGATGCGCCAGCACTGTCCTGACCTGCCGCTGCTCATCGCCCGCCCGTCTATCGTCGTCGGCCATACCCGTCACGGCTGCACACCTTCAAGCAGTATTTTCTGGGTCTTTAGCATGGGGTTAATGCTGCAAAAATTCATGTGTTCGATGGAAGACAAAATCGATGTCGTTCCGGTGGACTATTGTGCCGACGCGCTGTTAATGCTGCTTACCAGTGATGCACGTTCAGGGGAAGTGGTACATATTTCTGCCGGAGAAGAGAACAGCGTTCGCTTTGCTGATATTGATAAGGCAATGGCGCAGGCGCTGGAGAAAGCCCCTGTCGGAGATCGATACGCTCAGGTGAGTTACGAAACGCTGGTCAGAATGCGCCGCGAACTGAAGGATATTTTTGGGCCGTGCAACGAGCGCCTGATGCTGAAAGCAATGCGTTTATACGGTGCTTTTGCCACACTCAACGTGCGCTTCAGCAATGATAAGCTGCTTAGCATGGGCATGCCTAAGCCACCTCGCTTTACGGACTATATTGCCCGCTGCGTGCAAACCACTCAGGGGCTGACCATTCCGGAACAAATGGCGGTCGATTTTAAATAGCCAAAAAAAATGCCAGTCTTACGACTGGCATTTTCATTTTAAGGCTTAGCGATTATGCCTGGCCTTTGATCTCTTTACGACCGTTGTATGGTGCTTTTTCGCCCAGTGCTTCTTCGATACGAATCAGCTGGTTGTATTTAGCAACACGGTCAGAACGGCTCATAGAACCGGTCTTGATCTGGCCAGCCGCGGTACCAACAGCCAGGTCAGCGATGGTAGCGTCTTCAGTTTCGCCAGAACGGTGAGAGATAACAGCGGTGTAGCCAGCGTCTTTCGCCATTTTGATCGCAGCCAGCGTTTCGGTCAGAGAACCGATCTGGTTGAATTTGATCAGGATGGAGTTAACGATGCCTTTCTCGATGCCTTCTTTCAGGATCTTGGTGTTGGTTACGAACAGGTCGTCACCCACCAGCTGGATTTTGTCGCCCAGTACTTTAGTCTGGTATGCGAAGCCATCCCAGTCAGACTCGTCCAGACCGTCTTCGATAGAAACGATTGGGTACTGTTTGGTCAGGTCTTCCAGGAAGTGAGTGAACTCTTCAGAGGTGAACGCTTTGTTGCCTTCGCCAGCCAGAACGTATTTACCGTCTTTGTAGAATTCAGACGCTGCACAGTCCATTGCCAGAGTGATGTCTTTGCCCAGCTCGTAGCCTGCTGCTTTAACCGCTTCAGCGATAACAGCCAGTGCTTCTGCGTTAGAACCCAGGTTTGGCGCATAGCCACCTTCGTCACCAACAGCCGTGTTCATACCTTTAGCTTTCAGAACTTTAGCCAGGTTGTGGAACACTTCAGAACCCATACGTACTGCTTCTTTCAGGGATTTCGCGCCAACTGGCTGAATCATAAATTCCTGAATATCAACGTTGTTGTCTGCGTGCTCACCACCGTTGATGATGTTCATCATCGGTACAGGCATGGAGTATTTGCCTGGAGTGCCGTTCAGTTCAGCGATGTGTTCGAACAGTGGCATACCTTTAGCAGCCGCTGCAGCTTTGGCGTTCGCCAGGGAAACGGCCAGGATTGCGTTAGCACCGAAGTTAGATTTGTTTTCAGTACCGTCCAGATCGATCATGATCTTGTCGATGCCAGCCTGGTCTTTAGCGTCTTTGCCAATGATTGCCTGAGCAATAGGGCCGTTTACGGCGCCAACAGCTTTCAGTACGCCTTTGCCCATGAAACGGGATTTGTCGCCATCGCGCAGTTCCAGCGCTTCGCGGGAACCAGTAGAAGCACCTGACGGAGCAGCTGCCATACCGACGAAACCACCTTCCAGGTGAACTTCGGCTTCAACGGTCGGGTTACCACGGGAGTCGATGATTTCACGACCGATGACTTTAACGATTTTGGACATTAGATTTTCCTCAGTACAAGTTAAACTAAAACTCCAGACAAACAACGCGTACCAGAGGTACGCGTTGCCGTTCTAACTTTTTTTACTTCGCCTGGCGCTTCTGGTAATCGCTGGCGGCTTTCACAAAGCCTGCAAACAGCGGATGCCCGTCACGTGGCGTTGAAGTAAATTCCGGGTGGAACTGGCAGGCGACAAACCACGGATGGTTTGGCACTTCGATGATCTCGACTAACTGATCATCCCCGGAGCGGCCCGCAACACGCAGACCCGCAGCTTCAATTTGTTTCAACAACATGTTGTTGACTTCATAGCGGTGACGATGACGTTCGGTGATAACCGGCTCGCCATACAACTTGCGAACGACGCTATCGTCAGACAGCTGGCAGGCCTGTGCGCCAAGACGCATCGTGCCACCCAGGTCGCTCTTCTCGGTACGGACTTCGACGTTACCTTCTTCGTCGCGCCATTCAGTGATAAGCGCCACGACAGGGTACTTACAGTCTGGCACAAATTCCGTAGAGTTCGCGTTTTCCATTCCCGCTACGTTGCGCGCAAATTCGATCAGCGCAACCTGCATACCCAGGCAGATACCGAGGTATGGAATATTGTTTTCACGCGCATAGCGTGCGGTGGCGATCTTGCCTTCTACACCACGGTAGCCGAAGCCGCCAGGGATAAGGATCGCATCCAGATCTTTCAGAATTTCAACGCCACGCGTTTCAACATCCTGCGAATCAATCAGCTTGATGTTAACGGAGACGCGGTTCTTCAGACCACCGTGTTTCAGCGCTTCGATAACTGACTTATAGGCATCTGGCAGTTCAATGTACTTGCCAACCATGCCGATAGTCACTTCGCCAGCCGGATTCGCTTCTTCGTAAATAACCTGTTCCCATTCAGACAGGTTAGCTTCCGGACAGTTCAAGCTGAATCGTTTACAAATATAATCGTCCAGGCCCTGTGATTTCAACAGGCCCGGGATTTTATAAATGGAATCGACATCTTTCATTGAAATAACGGCTTTTTCCGGCACGTTACAGAACAATGCAATTTTCGCGCGTTCGTTCGCCGGAACCGCGCGATCGGAACGGCAAACCAGGATGTCTGGCTGAATACCGATGGAGAGCAACTCTTTAACGGAGTGCTGAGTAGGTTTGGTTTTCACTTCACCTGCGGCTGCCATGTAAGGCACCAGCGTCAGGTGCATGAACAGCGCGTTTTCACGGCCAATATCAACCGCCAGCTGACGAATCGCTTCCAGGAATGGCAGGGATTCGATATCACCCACGGTACCGCCGATTTCAACCAGC
This sequence comes from Enterobacter sp. BNK-18, assembly GCF_047456135.1. Taxonomy (NCBI): domain Bacteria; kingdom Pseudomonadati; phylum Pseudomonadota; class Gammaproteobacteria; order Enterobacterales; family Enterobacteriaceae; genus Enterobacter; species Enterobacter sp. BNK-18. Next base: position 2,849,900 of record NZ_CP179899.1, read on the forward strand.
ACCACGTCGTGGCCTTCGCCGCCCGCAATAATGCGTTCTTTGATAGCGTTAGTGATGTGTGGGATAACCTGAACGGTAGCACCAAGATAATCACCACGGCGCTCTTTACGCAGAACGTCGGAGTAGATGCGGCCTGTCGTGAAGTTGTTACGACGGGTCATTTTAGTGCGGATGAAACGCTCGTAGTGGCCAAGATCCAGATCGGTTTCAGCGCCGTCTTCAGTAACGAACACTTCCCCGTGTTGGATTGGACTCATGGTACCCGGATCGACGTTGATGTACGGATCCAGTTTCATCATGGTCACATTGAGGCCACGGGCTTCAAGAATGGCTGCGAGGGAGGCTGCGGCAATGCCTTTACCCAGAGAGGATACGACCCCGCCGGTCACAAAAATATAGTTCGTTGTCATGCTGAACCTGAGAAGTTAGGGTGAAACGATGGAATAACCAGGACGGGAAAGTAGTATACCCGAACACGGCGAGCGCCACAAACTTTCATTCTCCGTCTCCTGTCCAGCCAATGACAAACATAAGGAGTGAGAAAATAGCCCCTTTTGGGTAAATGTTTTTGACGCAAATCAAGCGCTTGTCATTTAAAAAATCACACAAATTGCGCTTGATCGCAAAATTTCGTTAGAGATCAGTTTCCTGGCGTTTTACTTCTTGCCAGACTTTTTCCATCGCATCGAGGTCAATTCCGCTCATTTCCAGGCCGCGCGAGGCCACAATCCGCTCAACTTCGCGAAAGCGTCTTTCGAACTTAATGTTGGCTTTTTGCAGGGCGGTTTCCGCTTTTACACCCAGATGGCGAGAAAGGTTGACGGTCGCAAACAGCAAATCGCCCATCTCTTCTTCAAGCTTTGCTTCATCTACCACGGCCTGTTGCGCTTCGTGCATCACTTCGTCGATCTCTTCATGCACTTTTTCCAGCACCGGGCCAAGAGACGTCCAGTCAAAGCCAACCGCGGAGCAGCGTTTCTGAATTTTATGCGCCCGCATCAGCGCAGGCAGGTTCAGGGGAATGTCATCCAGTGCCGAGTGCTGGGATTTCTCCGCGCGCTCGGCGCTTTTAATCTGTTCCCAGCGCTCCAGCACTTCCGCGCTATCGCCTGCGGTGGCATCGCTAAAGATATGCGGATGACGGCGTTCCAGTTTGTCGCTGATGGCAGCGCAGATGTCATCGAAGTTAAAACGCCCCTCTTCCTGCGCCATTTGCGCATAGAACACCACCTGGAACAGCAGGTCACCCAGTTCGCCACGCAGGTCATCAAAATCCTCGCGTGAAATGGCGTCCAGCACTTCATAGGTCTCTTCGAGGGTGTACGGGGCGATGGTGGCGAAAGTCTGCTCTTTGTCCCACGGGCAGCCGTTTTCAGGATCGCGCAGGCGTTTCATGATGCCAAGCAGGCGGTCAATTTGGGTCATAATTCTGTCCTGATTAAAAATAAATGCCGGGTAAAGGCTACGCCTTACCCGGCTTACAGAAAGGTGGGCTTACCCGCCGTGCAGACGACGTGCGTCAATCACATCCGGGACCTGGTTCAGTTTGCCAAGCACGCGGCCCAGCACCTGCAGGTTGTAGATTTCGATGGTCATATCGATGGTGGCAAGCTGCTCGCGCGTATCGCTGCGGCTGGCCACGCCCAGCACGTTGACCTTCTCGTTCGCGAGAATGGTCGTAATATCACGCAGCAGGCCGCTACGGTCGTTTGCGGTGACGCGAACCACCAGCGAGTACCCCGCCGAGTAGCTCTCGCCCCAGACCGCTTCCACAATACGTTCCGGTGCATGCGACTGCAGCTCGGCAAGCTGGTCGCAGTCTGAACGGTGAATGGAAATCCCGCGTCCCTGAGTGATAAAGCCAACGATATCATCACCCGGGATTGGCTGGCAGCAGCGGGCAATGTGATGCATCAGATTACCCACCCCTTCCACCACAACGCGGCCATTGTCTTTGCTGCGCTGTTGTGGCGCATAGGTTTTCTGCTGCAGCTGCTTCAGCGCCGCCGCATCCTGCTCCGCCGCGCTTGGCTTGTTGAACTGCGCCTGCAGGAAGTTCACCATCTGATTAAGACGGATATCACCGCCGCCAATCGCCGCCAGCAGTTCATCCAGCTCGTTGAAGTTGTAGCGCGGCAGCAGGAATTTCTCGGCCTCTTTCAGGCTTATGCCGATATGTTCCAGCTCGTCGTCGAGGATCTGGCGACCGGCAAGAATGTTCTTGTCACGATCCTGCTTACGGAACCAGGCGTGAATTTTTGAGCGCCCGCGGCTGGTGGTGACATAACCCAGGTTCGGGTTAAGCCAGTCACGGCTCGGGTTAGGCTGCTTCTGCGTGATGATTTCAATCTGGTCGCCCATCTGCAGCTGATAGGTAAACGGTACGATACGCCCGCCGATTTTCGCCCCGATACAGCGGTGCCCCACATCACTGTGGATGTGATAGGCAAAGTCCAGCGGCGTGGAGCCTGCTGGCAGGTCGACCACGTCACCTTTCGGCGTAAAGACGTAGACCCGGTCGTCAAAGACCTGGCTTCGCACTTCATCCAGCATTTCGCCGGAATCCGCCATCTCTTCCTGCCACGCAATCAGCTTACGCAGCCAGGCAATGCGGTCTTCATGACCAGAGCGCACGCCACCTGACGTCCCCTCTTTGTATTTCCAGTGCGCCGCGACGCCAAGCTCAGCGTCCTCGTGCATCTGTTTGGTACGAATTTGAATCTCGACCGTTTTGCCGCCAGGCCCCAGCACCACGGTATGAATAGACTGATAGCCGTTAGGTTTCGGATTCGCGACATAGTCATCGAACTCATCTGGCAGATGGCGGAAGTGAGTATGTACTATCCCTAACGCGGCGTAGCAATCCTGCAGACGCTCCGCAACGATGCGCACGGCGCGCACGTCAAACAGCTCATCAAAGGCGAGATGTTTCTTCTGCATTTTGCGCCAGATGCTGTAGATGTGCTTGGGTCGACCATAGACTTCAGCCCGCACATTCTCTTCTTTCATCGACTGGCGCAATCCGCTGACGAACTCCTCAATATAGTGCTCGCGGTCAATGCGGCGCTCGTGCAGGAGTTTTGCAATCCGCTTATATTCTGCCGGGTGCAGGTAACGGAAGCAGTAATCCTCCAACTCCCATTTCAGTTGACCAATCCCTAAGCGGTTCGCCAGCGGTGCATAGATGTTCGTACACTCTTTCGCGGCCAGTACGCGCTCGTCTTCCGGCGCATCTTTTACTTCGCGCAGGTGGGCAACGCGTTCAGCGAGCTTGATGACCACGCAGCGGAAATCGTCCACCATGGCCAGCAGCATCCGGCGAACGTTATCAACTTGCTCAGAGGAGACGGAATCGGTATGTGCGGCTTTGAGCTGGCGGATTGCCGCCATATCCCGTACGCCGTGGATCAACGCCACGACGGATTGCCCGACGCTGTCGCGCAGCACGTCTTCAGTGACGACATCCGCATCGGCAAGCGGGAACAAAAGCGCGGCCTGCAGCGTTTCGATATCCATGTTCAGCATGGATAAGATTTCAACCATCTCCACGCCGCGCCACAATAACAGTTCGGCGTCAGGATGCCCCAGAGTGGTGCGCTGACAGTAGGCCCAGGTTTCGGTTAAGCGTTCACACGACTGCTGGCTGGAAATCCCCAGACTTGCTATCCATTTTTGTGGGTCAAACTCCCCAGCTTTATTAAGATGTGCACTTCTTACCGCAACCATTGTCCTCTCCTTTAGGGACCAGGGCCTGTCGAAGTCGACAAGCCAAACTAATTAGATGTGCTCAAACAACACCATCGATTCCAGATGCCCAGTGTGCGGGAACATGTCCAGCATTGCCAGACGCTGAATCTGGTAACCCGCACGGATTAATGCCTCACTGTCTCGGGCAAGCGTTGCCGGGTTACAGGAAACATAGACCACGCGCCTGGGCGCGAGTTTAATTATATGTTGCATTACTCCCGGTGCACCTGAGCGCGCCGGGTCGAGAAGAATTTTGTCAAACCCCTGCGTCGCCCACGGCTGCTGTGTCACATCTTCCTCAAGATTTTGGTGAAAGAATGTCACATTTTGCAAGCCGTTCTGTCGTGCGTTCTCCTGCCCTTTAGCTACCAGCGCCTCAACGCCTTCGACACCCACAACGCTTGCCGCCTGCCGGGCCAAAGGCAGCGTGAAATTGCCCATTCCGCAAAACAGGTCAAGTACCCGATCGCTCTTCTGCACATCCAGCCACATCAGCGCTTTCTCAATCATTTGCTGATTGACGCCATCATTTACCTGAATGAAATCTCGCGGACTGAACGTTAAGCGTAGCCCGTTTGACGCATACCAGGGCGCTTCACCTGTCAGTTGCTCAAGTATCTCGCTTTGTGGGGCAAGGAAAAGCGCCAGCTCGTGGGAATGCGAAAAGCGTTCCAGTTTTTCGCGATCTTTTTTCGACAGCGGCGCGGTGTGGCGCAGCACCATCAGCGGGCCATTGTTGGCCATGACCAGTTCGACGTGCCCGAGGTGACGAACGCCGTCCAGTCCGCAGAGGCAGGCGTGCACGTCAGGAAGCAATGCCTCAAGACGGGGCACCAAAATGGGGCACTGCCTGATATCGACGATATCGCTGGAGCTGGCTTTGCGAAACCCCATCTCCAGCCGCTCAGTTTTTGGCTGATAGCTCAGGCTCAAACGCGCGCGACGACGATAGCCCCAGGGCTGGTCGGCGATGATCTCGTTGACGTCGTGCTTAAGCAGGCGGGCCAGGGCGCTGCTTTTACTTTTTTGCTGTAATTCTGTGCTGACATGCTGTTGCTGGCAGCCACCGCAGACGCCAAAATGCGGGCAGCGAGGCTTCACGCGGTCCGGGCTATCGTTATGACGCTGCTTAACCTGCCCGCGTGCAAACTGGCGTTTATCTTCCGTCAGCGTAATTTCTGCTCGTTCTGTTGGCAGTAAACCTGTTATAAACAGTGTCTTACCATTGTGACGCGCAACCCCCTGGCCAAAGGGATCGAGGTCAGTGGCTTCAACAGTTATGATCTGACGCGTCGTCACGCGTCGCTTTGCAGAGTAGAATTGCGCCATCGCCGAGATTTTTCTCACATAAACATAATTATCCTAATTGTCCCATAACGGAACGCCATGACCAACTACAGCCTGCGCGCGCGCATGATGATTTTGATCCTCGCCCCCACCGTTCTCATCGGTTTGCTGCTGAGTATCTTTTTTGTGGTGCACCGCTATAACGATTTGCAGCGGCAACTGGAAGATGCCGGTGCCAGCATTATCGAACCGCTGGCCGTCTCCAGTGAGTATGGGATGAACCTGCAAAACCGCGAATCGATAGGTCAGTTAATCAGCGTGCTGCACCGCCGTCATTCGGATATCGTGCGTGCCATCTCCGTTTACGACGAGCATAACCGCCTCTTTGTCACCTCGAATTTTCATCTGGATCCAGCGGCCCTGAAAATTCCTGACGGTACGCCCTTCCCGCGCCACCTCACCGTGCTGCGACGCGGCGATATCATGATCCTGCGCACCCCGATTATTTCGGAAAGCTATTCACCCGATGAATCCGCCCAATCTGACGCCAAATCCAGCGACAATATGCTCGGATATGTGGCGCTGGAGCTGGATCTCAAGTCGGTGCGTCTGCAGCAGTACAAAGAAATTTTCATCTCCGGCGTTATGATGCTGTTCTGTATCGGGATTGCACTTATCTTCGGCTGGCGCCTGATGCGTGACGTGACGGGGCCCATTCGCAACATGGTTAACACCGTCGACCGCATTCGCCGGGGCCAGCTCGACAGCCGGGTGGAAGGGTTTATGCTGGGCGAGCTCGATATGCTCAAAAACGGCATTAACTCGATGGCGATGTCGCTGGCAGCGTATCACGAAGAGATGCAGCACAACGTCGACCAGGCGACCTCTGACCTGCGCGAAACCCTGGAGCAGATGGAGATTCAGAACGTTGAGCTGGATCTGGCGAAAAAACGCGCGCAGGAAGCCGCACGTATCAAATCCGAGTTCCTCGCGAATATGTCCCACGAGCTGCGTACGCCGCTCAATGGCGTGATTGGCTTTACCCGTCTGACGCTTAAAAGCGAACTGAACCCAACCCAGCGCGATCATCTGCACACCATTGAGCGCTCGGCCAACAACCTGCTGGCGATCATTAACGACGTGCTGGACTTCTCCAAGCTGGAAGCCGGCAAGCTGATCCTGGAGAGCATCCCGTTCCCGCTGCGCAGCACGCTCGATGAAGTGGTGACGCTGCTCGCACACTCGTCGCACGATAAAGGCCTGGAGCTGACGCTCAACATTAAAAATGACGTGCCGGATAACGTCATTGGCGACCCGCTGCGCCTGCAGCAGGTGATTACAAACCTTGTCGGTAACGCCATCAAATTCACCGAAAGCGGCAACATTGATATTCTGGTGGAAAAGCGCTCCATCAGTAATAACAAGGTTCAGATTGAAGTTCAGATCCGCGATACCGGCATCGGTATTCCGGAGCGGGATCAGTCCCGTCTGTTCCAGGCGTTTCGTCAGGCCGATGCAAGTATTTCCAGACGTCATGGCGGCACGGGGCTGGGTCTGGTTATCACACAGAAACTGGTTAAGGAGATGGGTGGAGATATCTCTTTCCACAGCCAGCCAAACCGGGGCTCCACGTTCTGGTTCCATATCAATCTGGACCTTAACCCGAACGTGCTGACCGACGGTCCGGTAACCAATTGCCTGAAAGGAATGCGCCTTGCCTACGTTGAGCCGAACGCCGCAGCGGCGCAGTGTACGCTTGATATCTTAAGCACCACGCCGCTGGAGGTGATCTACAGTCCTACCTTCTCAGCGCTTGCCGTTGAGCATTACGACATCCTGCTGTTGGGGGTCCCGGTCACCTTTACCGGCGAGCTCACCATGCAACAGGAACGTCTGGCGAAAGCCGCATCGATGACCGACTACCTGCTGCTGGCCCTGCCGTGTCATGCCCAGATCAATGCGGAAGAGTTAAAAAATGACGGGGCCGCCGCCTGCCTGCTTAAGCCACTTACCGCGACCCGCCTGCTGCCAGCACTGACGGAATACTGTCGTCTGAGCCAGCACGCCCTGCCGCTGATTGACGATGAACAAAAATTGCCGATGAGCGTAATGGCGGTGGATGATAATCCGGCCAACCTGAAGCTGATTGGCGTGTTGCTTGAAGATCAGGTTCAGCACGTAGAGCTGTGTACCAGCGGTGCGCAGGCGGTTGAGCATGCGAAACAGATGCAGTTCGATTTAATTCTGATGGATATTCAAATGCCCGGCATGGATGGCATTCGTGCCTGCGAGCTGATCCGTCAGCTCCCGCATCAGCAGCAAACGCCGGTGATTGCGGTCACCGCCCACGCGATGGCCGGTCAGAAAGAGAAGCTGCTGAGCGCCGGAATGAATGATTATCTGGCCAAACCTATCGACGAAGAGAAGCTGCACAGCCTGCTGTTACGCTATAAGCCGGGGCATATTGGCGGAACGTACACGGTATCGTCCGAACCGGTGGAAATCAGCGTCAATCAAAACGCCACCTTTGACTGGCAGCTTGCGCTGCGCCAGGCGGCGGGTAAGCCTGATTTGGCCCGCGATATGCTGCAAATGCTGGTCGCGTTTCTGCCGGAAATTCGTAATAAGGTCGAAGAGCAGCTGGTGGGTGAAAACCCGGAAGATCTGCTGGAAGCCATTCATAAGCTGCACGGTAGCTGCGGCTACAGCGGTGTGCCGCGGCTGAAGAATCTCTGCCAGCTGCTGGAGCAACAGCTTCGCGCGGGCACGCCGGAAACAGATCTTGAACCGGAATTTCTGGAGCTGCTGGACGAGATGGATAATGTGACGCGGGAAGCCATGAAGGTGTTAGGTAACTAGCGTTGCCCTCTCCCGCCGGGAGAGGGCAAACAGGATTGCCCGCCGTTCAGAGCCTGAACGCCTGCCCCACTTTCAGCACTGCAGCGATATTGCGTGCGGCCATCCGCACATTGTCGCTGGCATTTTCCAGCGCGTCCTCCAGCGAACAGATGGTATAAATCACGCTGAATACCGCGTCGATGCCGTGATTATGTACCACCCCGACATCCGCCGTCAGGCTACCCGCAATACCGATGACCGGTTTATTAAAGCGTTTAGCCACCTTCGCGACGCCCACCGGCACTTTGCCGTGGATCGTCTGACTGTCGATGCGCCCTTCTCCCGTAATCACCAGATCGGCGTTAGCCACCTGCTCTGCCAGATGCAGCGCGTCGGTGACAATCTCAATCCCCTGACGAAGCTGCGCACCGCAGAAAGCGTAGAGTGCCGCCCCCATCCCACCCGCCGCACCGCCGCCGGCAAGGTTGATGACGTCGATATCCAGATCCCGGGCAATGACCTGCGCGTAATGCGCCAGGGCATTATCCAGGGTCACAATCATCTCCGGCGTGGCGCCTTTTTGCGGGCCAAAGACCGCGGATGCCCCTTCGTCGCCGGTGAGCGGATTAGTGACGTCACAGGCGACTTCAATCCGGCACTCCGCCAGACGTTTATCCAGCCCGCTCAGGTCGATACGGGCCAGTTTTGCCAGCTCGCCGCCCCCCTGTCCAAGGGGCTGCTCGTTGGTATCCAGCAGCTTTACCCCCAGCGCCTGCACCATGCCGGCACCGCCGTCATTGGTGGCACTGCCGCCAATACCAATAATAATATGCTTAACTCCCGCATCCAGCGCGTGCCGGATAAGCTCGCCGGTCCCCCAGGAGGTGGTAAGAAGGGGATTGCGTTGCGAAGGCGCGACCAGCTCCAGACCGCTTGCCGCCGCCATTTCAATAAACGCGCTCTGTTCGTCACCGGAGATGCCATAGAACCCGTCCACAGGCTCACCCAGCGGGCCTGAGACAGAAGCATGGACAATGCGCCCCTGCGTCGCCGCCACCATAGCTTCTACGGTACCTTCTCCACCATCGGCGACCGGCAATTTCACAAAGTCGGCCGCGGGGAAAATCTCGCGAAAACCCTGCTCAATCGCGGTGGCTACCTCAAGGGCGCTCAGGCTTTCCTTATACGAATCCGGTGCGATAACAATCTTCATAAGCCATCCTTACGCATAGTCATTACGTTAAGCATACACCACGTAAACGACCGCTCATGGGAGCGGTCCCAATGCGTTTATCGTACCATGCACGGACGTTTATTGTCGAATTTCCAGTCAGGTATCAAATATTGCATGGCCATCGCATCGTCGCGTGCCCCCAGACCATGTTTTTGATACAGCTCGTGGGCTTTCATCACCTGATCCATATCCAGCTCAATGCCCAGACCCGGCGTGGTTGGCACCTGCACCATGCCTCCTTTGATCTCAAACGGCTCTCTGGTCAGACGCTGATTACCTTCCTGCCAGATCCAGTGGGTATCGATAGCAGTGATCGTGCCCGGTGCGGCAGCGGCCACGTGGGTGAACATCGCCAGCGAGACATCAAAGTGGTTATTGGAGTGCGAGCCCCAGGTCAGGCCAAATTCATGGCACATCTGTGCCACACGCACCGACCCCTGCATCGTCCAGAAGTGGGGGTCTGCCAGCGGAATATCGACAGACTGTAACGACAGGGTGTGCCCCATCTGACGCCAGTCAGTGGCAATCATATTGGTCGCGGTGGGTAAACCGGTGGCGCGACGGAATTCCGCCATCACTTCACGGCCCGAGAAGCCCTGCTCAGCCCCGCACGGATCTTCCGCGTACGCCAGCACGCCTTTCAGTTGTTTACCAATGCGGATAGCTTCATCCAGAGACCAGGCACCGTTCGGGTCGAGCGTGACGCGCGCCTGCGGGAAACGTTTTGCCAGTGCGGTAATGGCTTCCGCCTCCTGTTCACCCGCAAGCACGCCGCCCTTAAGTTTGAAATCGTTGAAGCCATATTTTTCGTACGCGGCTTCCGCCAGGCGCACCACCGCATCCGGGGTCATCGCTTCTTCGTGGCGGAGTCGGTACCAGTCACATTGTTCATCCGCCTGGTTCTGGTACGGCAGCGGCGTCAGCGTGCGGTCGCCAACGAAGAACAGATAGCCCAGCATTTCCACTTCACTGCGCTGCTGGCCTTCGCCCAGCAGCGACGCAACGTTAACGCCCAGGTGTTGGCCCAGCAGATCCAGCATCGCGGCTTCGATACCGGTGACCACGTGAATGGTGGTTCGCAGGTCGAAGGTTTGCAGACCACGACCGCCGGCATCACGGTCAGCGAAGGTGCTCCGCACGGTATTGAGGATATTTTTATATTCGCCCAGCGTTTTTCCCACCACCAGCGGAGCGGCCTCTTCCAGCGTTTTGCGGATCTTCTCACCACCGGGGATTTCACCCACGCCGGTATGCCCGGAGTTATCGTTGATAATGACAATATTGCGGGTGAAAAACGGCGCATGCGCTCCGCTCAGGTTCATCAACATGCTGTCATGGCCGGCGACCGGAATGATCTGCATGGCAGTGACTACAGGGGTAGTAAAAGTACTCATCGTTCAATCCTTTTATCAGTGACGTCCAAAAACAGGGCGCTTACGATCAAATGTCCAGCCGGGGATCAGGTACTGCATCGGCCCCGCGTCGTTACGCGCGCCGCCTGGCAGTTTTTTATACGCCTCATGCGCGTGATGAACCTGATCCCAGTCAAGCTCAACGCCCAGCCCCGGTGCATCTGGTACGGCAATCTTGCCATTTTTGATTACCAGCGGTTCTTTCGTCAGGCGGGCTTCTCCCTCCTGCCAAATCCAGTGGGTATCAATGGCGGTCGGGTTGCCCGGAGCCGCCGCGCCAACGTGCGTAAACATCGCCAGCGAAATGTCGAAATGGTTGTTGGAGTGACAACCCCAGGTCAGTCCCCAGTCGTCGCAGAGCTGTGCGACGCGAACGGCACCTGAGAGTGTCCAGAAATGCGGGTCCGCCAGCGGAATATCGACCGCGTTCAGCATCACCGCATGGCCCATTTCACGCCAGTTGGTGGCGATCATATTGGTGGCCACCGGTAAACCGGTGGCACGCCGGAATTCCGCCATCACTTCACGACCGGAGAAGCCCTGCTCGGCCCCGCACGGGTCCTCCGCGTAGGTCAACACGTCGTCCAGCCCTTTGCATAAGGCAATGGCCTCATCCAGCAGCCATGCACCGTTCGGATCCACCGTGATGCGCGCATCCGGGAAGCGTTTTTTGAGCGCGCGGGCAGTTTCAATCTCCTGCTCGCCGGGCAATACGCCGCCTTTCAGCTTGAAATCTTTAAATCCGTAGCGATCCTGCGCGGCTTCCGCCAGCCGAACCACCGCCTCACCGGAACGTGCCTCCTGGTGACGCAGGTGATACCACTCATGGTCGCCAGGGGAATGCGCCAGATAAGGCAGGTCGGTTTTATTGCGATCGCCAACGTAAAACAGATAACCGAGCACCGTCACCGCGTCGCGCTGTTTTCCTGGCCCCAGCAGTTCGCAGACCGGGACCTTCAGCGCCTTACCCAGTAAATCAAGCAGCGCAGCCTCTAGCGCGGCGACAGCGTTGACGCGCAGTTCGAATGTCCAGGCGCCTTTGCCGAACGTATCAAAGTCTGCCGACTGATTGCCCTTGTGCACCCGCTGCACCACGTTATTGAGGCGAGCTACCTCTTTCCCGACGACCAGCGGAATGGCGTCTACCAGCGTCTGGTGGATAACCTCGCCACCCGGCGCTTCTCCAACGCCGGTGTGGCCCGCGGAGTCCGTCAGCACCACGATATTACGGGTAAACCAGGCGTTATGTGCGCCACCGATGTTGAGCAGCATACTGTCCTGTCCGGCCACCGGAATGACCTTCATGTCGGTAATCACCGGGCTTGATTGAGTCGTCATCAGCCGCGCTCCACTACAGGTTTAAGTTCCACGCGCTTGATATCACCCACCAGAACCAGGTAGCTCAGGACCGCCACCAGCGCGTGTACGCCAACATAAATCAGCGCGCCGTTGAAGGAGCCGGTGGTTCCCACGATGTAGCCGATGGCAATGGGGGTCACAATCCCGGAGATGTTGCCAAACATATTGAACAGTCCACCGCTCAGGCCGCTGATCTCTTTCGGTGCGGTATCCGCCATGACCGCCCAGCCGAGGGCACCGATCCCTTTACCGAAGAAGGCCATCGCCATAAAGCCAATAATCATCCACTCAGCGCTGACGTAGTTACAGAACACCATGGTCATGGAGAGCAGCATACCGAGCACAATCGGCGTTTTACGCGCGATATTCAAAGAGCCTGTACGACGCATCAGCCAGTCGGAAATCACGCCCCCCAGCACGCCCCCTACAAAACCGCAGATAGCCGGGACTGAGGCCACAAAGCCCGCTTTCAGGATCGACATCCCGCGTGCCTGCACCAGGTAAACCGGGAACCAGGTGATGAAGAAGTAGGTTAAGGCGTTAATGCAATACTGGCCCAGATAGATGCCGATCATCATGCGCGAGCCGACGAGCTGTTTGATCTGCGCCCATTTCTGGCTGAACGGCACTTTTGCTTTTGCCGATTTCTGATCCATGTTGATCAGCGCCCCGCCTTCAGCAATGTACTCCAGCTCTTTTTTATTCACGCCGGGATGCTGGTTCGGTTCATGGATCACTTTCAGCCAGACGAAGCTAATGATGATCCCAAGCCCACCCATAAAGAAGAAGACATGTGACCAGCCCACTTCATGCGTCAGCCAGCCCATAATGGGTGCAAAGATCACCGTCGCAAAGTATTGCGCAGAGTTAAAAATTGCTACCGCCGTTCCCCTCTCCTGCGCCGGGAACCACGCCGCCACAATACGGCTGTTACCGGGGAAGGAAGGTGCTTCGGCTAAGCCCACCAGGAAGCGCAGGGTGAAGAGCGCAACGATGATGCCAAATCCGTTGAACACATCGACGAAGCCCTGCAACAGGGTAAATGCCGACCAGATGAAGATGGACCAGAAATAGACGCGTTTGGAGCCAAAACGATCAAGCAGCCAGCCGCCAGGAATTTGGCCGATAACGTAGGCCCATGAAAATGCGGAGAAAACGTAGCCCATGCCAACCGGATCAAGACCGATGTCTTTTGCCATTTCAGAACCGGCAATCGACAGCGTGGCACGGTCACCATAGTTAAAGGATGTGACGATAAACAGCATCACCACTATCCAGTAGCGCGCATTTGTGCGCTTCTCAGCGCTGCTCGCCGCGTGGCTTAATGTACTCATTGTTGCACTCCTGAATCCAGGCTCTCGCCAGTTCATTCTGTACAGCACCGGTAGGGTAACCAGAATGAGGGTTAGTATTTGGCAGTTTTGGTACGGCTTGATGCCGTTTTATAGTGCGCACTGCCTTTTTGATGACTGACCGGAAAAGTATAGGGAGAAGTGCCTCTGTCCCTCACCGTGCATGAACACAACATTGAGGGGTCAATGAGAAGTTGTTTGGGGCATAAGCCCAAAGCAGTGGAAGGTAGTTCACGGAATTCGCCGGAAGGCGGGAGAAAAGCAAAACGGTAACCGACGTTACCGTTTTGTGTTTGCGCTCGCGCCACGTGGGCACGGGGGTCCGGGTATGCGAAGGGCTGCCCGGCCAGAGGGTTATTTAAGCAGCGTTGCCCAGTGTTCAACCCACGGGTTCGATTCACTCTCTGGCTCAGGGTGTTCACCGGCATCAATCAGCAGCATCTCACCGACGCGTTGCGCGCTCTGTTCCTGCAAAAGCGCATCGAACTGCTTACCACCGCCGCAGAAATTGGCGTAAGAACTGTCGCCCAGAGCAATGATGCCGTAGTGAACATCCGGCTGATAGCCAAGCTGATCCTTGATTGCCTGGAAAAGCGGCACGATGCTGTCCGGCAGATCGCCCTGCCCGGTAGTGGAGGTAACCACAAGAATGTATTTATCTTTGTACTTTTCCCAGTCTGCCAGTTCCGGGTCTTCATAGACCGTGGCTTTATGGCCCTGACCTGCGAGTATCGCCTCAGCCTCTTCTGCTACCAGCAGCGAGTTGCCGTACATTGTGCCGACAAAAATGCCCACTTCAGCCATGATGTATTTCCTTGATTATTGCGCTTGCTGTTCATCCTGAACGTTGCCCGATACAAACTCAACCCTTTCATTTTCGGGGAGTTGCCCCAGCCAGCCAAACTGTGACAGGGCCTGCATCCAGACGTTGTCCAGCCCCGCATGGAGAGTCAGCGGTTCGCCGGTAAACGGGTGCATCAGGCTCAGTTCACTGGCATGCAGCATCAGGCGGTCGCAGCCAAAATGTTCGGCAGCACTGCGGTTCTGGCGCAAATCGCCGTGCTTGCTGTCACCGATAATCGGATGACGCAGATGTTTCAGGTGACGGCGGAGCTGGTGTTTGCGCCCGGTTTTGGGCAACAGCTCAACCAGACTGTAGCGGGTGGTCGGAAACTTGCTGGTTGCCACCGGCATTTCCGTGGTCGCCATGCCGCGGTAATCCGTCACGGCGGGCTGCGGGCCTTTGTCATCGCGGGCAAATTTATCGGCAATTTTGTCCAGCTCTTCCACCAGCGGATAATCGAGCGTGGCGCTCTCCGTCAGCCAGCCACGAACGATCGCGTGGTAGCGTTTCTGGATCTGGTGCTGTTCAAACTGCTGCGACAGCAGGCGGCCCGCTTCGCTGGAAAGCCCCATCAGCAACACACCGGAGGTTGGCCTGTCGAGACGATGAGCCGTAAAGACGTACTGACCAATCTGGTCGCGCACGGTTTGCATCACCACCACTTTTTCATCGCGGTCCAGCCAGCTTCGGTGCACCAGCCAGCCAGACGGTTTGTTTACCGCGACCAGCCACTCATCCTGATAGAGGATCTCAAGCGTCATGCATCTTCACCGGCAAACACAGCATCCAGCTTTTCCAGCTCAATCAGCATGACATCGCGCGCAGGGTGGGTCGCGTCCAGCGCCATTTCATAGTAAGGCGCAACAGCGAACGCCTGCGGCAGCGGGTGGCCACCGTCGAGCAGCGCGTGCATACGCGGAATTAATACCCACTGGAGCCATTCGAACGGTGCCAGCGTATCCAGACAGAACGGCTGAGTGCTTGCGAAGGCTTCTGGCTGCGGCGCGGTCTCCTGCCACAGCTGATGTTGGCGCAATAATGCCTCGATGGCGTGCAACCGGGCACGAACGCTATCGTGTTGCGTCATAGTAACCTCAACTGAAAAAGTGAACGGCGCGCAGCATAGCATTGCAGGAGACAGAAATAAAAAAAGGGAGCACTGTAAAAACAGTGCTCCCGGTTCGTTCCGCAGCAATCCAGCTACAATTCGTGCTCCCTGCTCATCCGTGACAACTTTTCCTGAAGCCCGAAGGCCTGGTCATCCTTCACCTTGTGCATCCTGCTCACATCGTCCTGATGTGTTTGTTTCATCCTGAAACGTCCTGGCCATCCTGACCCACCGACCATCCTGACCGGCTCTCATTCTCCCTTCCTGGAGGTGTCCCTTACGCATCCTGCGCGATCCTTTTGCTTCATCCTGAAGCCTTCCTGCAGCGTCATCCTGACGTGTTCCTGGTGAGAAACGCCATCATCCTGATGTTCGTTTCTCGTGTCGGCGTCCTGTCGACACAACTAGAATCCGCTATTCTGCTTCGTCTTACAACCCATGCTGGCAGCGCTGTAAGTCGTCCCGTGCCCCCCTGGACGCGGCGATACCTCATTAACATATTGAAAAATAGAGTAATGTTAATCTTAATTAAATAAGGTAATATTGAATGATCCAGCGATCTCTCACAACTCTGTAAGAGATCTCTCACACGCGCGATAGCATCGTGGATTACAGAAGTGGCTCAAGTCGGGTGAGGAATTCCGCAAGTGAGGGTGCGAGAGTCTCGCGATTGCGGGTACCGATGGTCTCTTTAACCACTTCACCAGACAGGTTGCAGACTGAGATAACGTCCAGTTCACTGTCCAGCGTGGCAATAAAGAGCGTCGGAGAAAGCTTAAGGCGCTTTTGCGTGACCAGATGACCAATCAGGTTTTCCTGAACACGCTGCAGATCGTCTTCACTCCAGGTCTGCAACAGCGTCAGCGTGATATCAGCAAATCGCGCAGGCATATCCCCTGCAAATTGCGTGGTATAAAACGCGTGAACCGCTGGTTGTACCACAATGTCCATTGCCCGTTCAACCGCATTTACATTTTGCTCACCCGTCGGGGGTTGCGGTTGCCAGATAACGTAATCATCCGGAGAAGAGATAATACATGGCGAAGGTACACCATATAAGTCAGTGCTTTGCGGCCATGTGCCGTGCGTTTCATGCCATGCATCGCAATAGCGGGTCGTGAAGGCAGTGAGGGCATTTGCAGTTTCGATGTCCACCGATTTCTCTCTTCTTGTAAGACAGGATAAACTCAGCCCATAAGTGTACCTGTAAAGTGGCTATGAAACATGTCTTACGAAAATCATCAGGCGTTAACGGGCTTAACGCTGGGTAAATCGACCGATTACCGCGACACCTACGATGCAGGCCTGCTGCAGGGCGTACCGCGCAGTCTGAATCGCGATCCTCTGGGCCTGCGCGCTGACGCGCTGCCGTTTGTTGGCGGTGATATCTGGACGCTCTACGAGCTTTCCTGGCTCAACGCCCGCGGTCTGCCGCAGGTCGCAGTGGGCCATGTTGAACTGGATTATGCCAGCCAGAACCTGGTGGAATCCAAAAGCTTTAAGCTCTATCTCAACAGCTTTAACCAGACCAAATTCGACAGTCAGGAAGAGGTTCAGCATACCCTGGAGCGGGATTTAAGCGCCTGCGCACAGGGCAAGGTGAGCGTGTCACTCTATCGTCTGAATGAGCTGGAAGGGCAGCCGGTTGCCCACTTCAACGGTACCTGCATCGACGATCAGGATATCGCAGTGGATAATTACGAATTCAGTACCGATTACCTCGAAAATGCGGCAAGCGGAAAGACCGTTGAAGAGACGCTGGTAAGTCATTTACTGAAATCCAACTGCCTGATCACCCATCAGCCGGACTGGGGCTCCGTGCAGATCCAGTATCGCGGTCCGAAGATTGACCGGGAAAAACTGCTGCGCTACCTGGTGTCGTTCCGCCATCACAACGAATTCCACGAGCAGTGCGTGGAGCGCATCTTTAATGATATTCAGCGTTTCTGTCATCCC
Organism: Enterobacter sp. BNK-18; assembly: GCF_047456135.1. Taxonomy (NCBI): domain Bacteria; kingdom Pseudomonadati; phylum Pseudomonadota; class Gammaproteobacteria; order Enterobacterales; family Enterobacteriaceae; genus Enterobacter; species Enterobacter sp. BNK-18. The sequence continues at coordinate 2,867,037 of NZ_CP179899.1, forward strand.
GAAACGTTAAGCGTTTATGCGCGCTACACCCGCCGTGGTGGTCTGGATATCAATCCATGGCGCACCAACACGGACTTTGTGCCTGCCACCGGCCGTCTTGTACGCCAGTAACCTAAATATTTTCGCAATATGCGCGGTCTATTCCGCGCTTTAGGTTGTGAAACGTCGTAAGCCAGGGCTATTGTAATCAACAGGGAAAGACGATAATCGTCCCGTAAGGAGCTCACTTGATTACACATATTAGCCCTCTTGGCTCAATGGATATGTTGTCGCAGCTGGAAGTGGACATGCTTAAACGCACGGCCAGCAGCGATCTTTATCAATTGTTTCGTAACTGTTCACTTGCCGTACTGAACTCCGGAAGCCTGACCGACAACAGTAAAGAGCTGCTGTCCCGCTTCGAAAACTTTGATATCAACGTGCTGCGCCGCGAGCGTGGCGTGAAACTTGAAGTGATCAACCCGCCGGAAGAGGCCTTTGTGGACGGACGCATCATTCGCTCCCTTCAGGCCAACCTGTTTGCCGTGCTGCGTGACATCCTGTTTGTTAACGGGCAGATCCACAACGCAGGCCGCTTCCAGCATCTTGACCTGGAAAGCTCGGTACATATCACCAATCTGGTGTTCTCCATTTTACGTAACGCCCGCGCCCTGCACGTGGGCGAAGCCCCTAATATGGTCGTCTGCTGGGGTGGTCACTCGATTAACGAAACCGAATATCTCTATGCCCGTCGGGTGGGTAACCAACTCGGCCTGCGTGAGCTGAATATCTGTACCGGCTGCGGTCCCGGGGCGATGGAAGCGCCAATGAAAGGCGCGGCAGTGGGACACGCTCAGCAGCGTTACAAAGAAGGGCGCTTTATCGGCATGACCGAGCCGTCGATCATCGCCGCTGAGCCACCTAACCCGCTGGTTAACGAACTGATTATTATGCCGGATATCGAGAAGCGCCTTGAGGCGTTCGTCCGTATCGCCCACGGGATAATCATCTTCCCGGGCGGCGTGGGAACCGCAGAAGAGCTGCTCTACCTGCTGGGTATTCTGATGAATCCGGCTAACAAAGATCAGGTTCTGCCGTTGATCCTGACCGGGCCGAAAGAGAGCGCTGACTACTTCCGCGTACTGGACGAGTTTATCGTGCATACGCTGGGGGAAACCGCGCGTCGTCACTATCGCATCATCATTGACGATGCGGCAGAAGTGGCGCGTCAGATGAAAAAAGCGATGCCGCTGGTTAAAGAGAACCGTCGCGACACCGGAGATGCCTACAGCTTTAACTGGTCAATCCGCATCGCGCCGGACCTGCAGATCCCGTTCGAACCCTCGCACGAAAACATGGCCAACCTGAAACTGTACCCGGACCAGCCGGTAGAAGTCCTGGCTGCCGACCTGCGACGCGCCTTCTCCGGCATCGTGGCGGGTAACGTGAAAGAGATGGGTATCCGTGCTATCGAGAAGTATGGTCCGTATAAGATCCATGGCGATCGCGAAATGATGCGCCGCATGGATGACATGCTGCAGGGCTTTGTTGCCCAGCACCGCATGAAGCTACCCGGGTCAGCGTACATTCCTTGCTACGAAATCTGCACGTAACATTTTCACTCTCCTGATAAAAGCCGGGCCACGATGCTGTGGGGCCCGGCTTTTTTATTACCGAAACAACTCATAGATATTGCTTATACCTTTTACAAACTCTGACACCACGCAAACGATTACCTCGTTTTTACAACCGTAAATTATCAGCCTTAAACTAAATTACCTGCCAGAAAATCCTAAAAACCCATTTCTTTACAGCGTAAGACACCTATCTTCGCGGGTGCTCTTTTAGCTCACATGTTGTTGATGGTAGCCTTCGCGCCCGTAAATCCTATTCGATGTTTTTTTAATAGATAAATGGTCTAAAGATGCCCACATCAAAAGTGGATTATTGCAATTGGGATCGGGATCACTGATAGATTCATAACGAGAATGTATCTTTCCGCCCGCCAATAGTTACGGGCGAAAATTATTAAAAAACCGTCACTGAACGAATTTCATATTACCGTCAGGCATTTTTTCATCGGATTTGACTACAAACCTGACAATTTGCTTCCTCCAGGAGATACAGATGGAAACCACTCAAACCAGCACCGTTGCTTCGATTGAATCCCGAAGTGGTTGGCGCAAATCAGATACCATGTGGATGCTTGGCCTTTACGGCACAGCTATCGGCGCTGGTGTATTGTTCCTTCCTATTAACGCAGGCGTCGGCGGTCTGATTCCGCTGATCATCATGGCTATCATTGCCTTCCCGATGACCTACTTTGCGCACCGCGGCCTGACCCGCTTCGTGCTGTCCGGTAAAAATCCTGGCGAAGACATTACTGAAGTCGTTGAAGAACATTTCGGCGTGGGCGCAGGTAAACTGATTACCCTGCTCTACTTCTTCGCGATTTACCCTATTTTGCTGGTTTACAGCGTTGCAATCACTAACACCGTTGAAAGCTTCATGCTGCACCAGCTGCACATGACGCCACCACCGCGTGCCATTCTGTCTCTGATCCTGATTGTGGGCATGATGACCATTGTCCGTTTCGGTGAGCAGATGATCGTGAAAGCGATGAGCATCCTGGTGTTCCCGTTTGTGGCTGCACTGATGGTACTGGCGCTGTATCTGATTCCACAGTGGCACGGTGCCGCGCTGGAAACGCTCTCCCTTAGCAGCGCATCTGCGACCGGTAACGGCCTGCTGATGACCCTGTGGCTGGCGATCCCGGTGATGGTATTCTCCTTTAACCACTCACCGATCATCTCCTCCTTCGCCGTGGCGAAGCGTGAAGAGTACGGCGACGGTGCAGAGAAGAAGTGCTCCAGCATCCTGGCGCGTGCGCACATCATGATGGTGCTGACCGTTATGTTCTTCGTCTTCAGCTGTGTACTGAGCCTCTCCCCGGCGGATCTGGCGGCAGCGAAAGAGCAGAACATCACCATTCTGTCTTACCTGGCGAACCACTTTAACGCACCGGTCATCGCGTGGATGGCACCTATCATCGCGATCATCGCCATTACCAAATCCTTCCTCGGCCACTACCTGGGCGCACGTGAAGGCTTCAACGGTATGGTGATTAAATCTCTGCGCGGTAAAGGCAAGAGCATTGAAGTCAACAAACTGAACAAGATGACCGCGCTGTTCATGCTGGTCACCACCTGGGCAGTTGCCACGCTGAACCCAAGCATCCTGGGCATGATTGAAACCCTGGGCGGCCCGGTTATCGCGATGATTCTGTTCCTGATGCCGATGTACGCGATTCAGAAAGTACCTGCCATGCGCAAGTACAGCGGTCAGATTAGCAATATCTTCGTGGTTATCATGGGGCTTATCGCTATCTCCGCAATCTTCTACTCCCTGTACACCATGTTCTGATTATCACCCGCGCCGTCTCAGGACGGCGCACTCCTCCCCCTCTGACTGAAAGCAATGGACGCATCATGATTAGCGTATTCGATATTTTCAAAATCGGTATTGGTCCTTCCAGCTCTCACACCGTCGGACCAATGAAAGCCGGTAAGCAGTTCACGGATGACTTGATTGCGCGCGGCATTTTGCACGACGTAACCCGCGTGGTTGTCGATGTGTACGGCTCTCTCTCCCTGACAGGTAAGGGCCACCATACCGATATCGCCATTATCATGGGCCTGGCAGGAAACCTGCCGGATACCGTTGATATTGATGCGATCCCTGGTTTCATCCAGGACGTCAATACCCACGGTCGCCTGCTGCTGGCAAATGGCGAACATGAAGTGGAATTCCCGGTTGATCATTGCATGAATTTCCATGCAGACAACCTGTCACTGCACGAAAACGGAATGCGTATTACCGCACTGGCAGGCGACAAAGCGGTATACAGCCAGACTTACTACTCTATCGGCGGCGGGTTTATCGTCGACGAAGACCACTTTGGTGAAACCAGCACATCCTCCGTTGACGTGCCTTATCCGTACAAAACCGCGGCGGATCTTCAGCGTCACTGCCAGGAAACGGGTCTCTCCCTTTCCGGCCTGATGATGAAAAACGAGCTGGCCCTGCACAGCAAAGCGGAACTGGAGCAGCACTTCACCAACATCTGGGAAGTCATGCGCGGCGGTATCGAACGCGGGATCACTACCGAAGGTGTTCTGCCCGGTAAGCTTCGCGTACCACGCCGTGCGGCAGCGCTGCGTCGGATGCTCGTGAGCACCGACAAAACGACCACGGACCCCATGGCGGTCGTTGACTGGATCAATATGTTCGCGCTGGCGGTAAACGAAGAGAACGCTGCGGGTGGCCGCGTGGTGACAGCACCGACTAACGGCGCCTGCGGTATCGTTCCGGCGGTACTGGCGTACTACGACAAGTTTATCCGCGAAGTGAACGCGAACTCGCTGGCACGCTACCTGCTGGTCGCCAGTGCGATTGGTTCACTGTACAAGATGAACGCCTCCATTTCCGGTGCAGAAGTAGGCTGTCAGGGTGAAGTTGGCGTCGCCTGCTCCATGGCTGCGGCGGGTCTGGCAGAACTGCTGGGCGCAAGCCCGACACAGGTCTGTATTGCGGCTGAAATCGGCATGGAACATAACCTGGGACTGACCTGCGACCCGGTTGCCGGACAGGTACAGGTGCCTTGCATCGAGCGTAACGCCATCGCCTCCGTGAAGGCGGTCAACGCCGCACGTATGGCGCTGCGTCGTACCAGTGAACCGCGCGTTTGCCTCGATAAAGTTATCGAAACCATGTACGAAACAGGTAAAGATATGAACGCCAAATACCGCGAAACATCTCGCGGCGGCCTGGCGATGAAGATCGTGACCTGCGATTAAGCCTTTCAGGAAGCCTCGTTTTGCGAGGCTTCTTCCTGTTTTCCCCACCGCACATAGTTTCCCACCGCTGACAATGTTACCCTTCCCCCATTAAACAGAAGGGAGATTATCTGTGGCTGTTCATTTGCTTATCGTCGATGCGCTCAACCTTATTCGCCGGATCCATGCGGTGCAAGGTACGCCCTGTAAGGACACGTGTCTGCACGCGCTGGAGCAACTTATCCGCCATAGCGAACCGACCCATGTGGTTGCCGTTTTTGATGACGAAGCGCGTAACAGCGGCTGGCGACACCAGCGCCTTCCCGACTACAAGGCCGGGCGCGCACCAATGCCTGACGATTTGCATGCCGAAATGCCAGCCATTCGCGCCGCCTTTGAACAGCGCGGCGTTCCCTGCTGGGGAGCCCATGGCAATGAAGCCGATGATCTGGCCGCCACGTTAGCCGTCAAGGTCGCGAACGCCGGGCATCAGGCCACCATCGTCTCAACTGATAAAGGCTACTGCCAGCTGCTTTCGCCCACCGTCCGCATCCGCGATTACTTCCAGAAGCGCTGGCTTGATGCCCCCTTTATCACCAGTGAGTTTGGCGTCTCGCCGGAACAACTTCCTGACTACTGGGGGCTGGCCGGAATAAGCAGCTCGAAGGTTCCGGGAGTGGCAGGCATCGGGCCGAAGAGTGCCGCCCAACTGCTGACGGATTTTCAGAGTCTGGAAGGGATTTACGCCAGGCTGGACGAGGTCCCGGAAAAATGGCGCAAAAAGCTGGAGGCGCATAAAGAGATGGCCTTTATCTGCCGGGATGTGGCGACATTACAGACGGATTTACAGCTGGACGGGAACTTGCAGCAGTTGCGCTTAGAACGTTAAATCGTTTTCAGATGAATCGCCCGGCAAGCAAAACGCCACCGGGCAATGTAACGCGTATTATCGCTCGTCGCGACGTCCGCCGACAGCTGCCCACCAGCGACGAATGTGCACCGTCACTTCTTCGCGGTCGTGATACAGCTGGCGCGCCTGAATCTCCACGTTAATGCCGTGCTCATCCATTTGCGCCTGGATATAGGCCAGGTTTTGCGAGACTTCCTCATAGCGCTTTTTCATCGGCAGCTTGAGGTTAAAGATAGTCTCACGGCACCAGCCGTTCACCAGCCAGGAGGCCATCAGCGCGGCCACTTTTGCCGGTTTCTCAACCATATCGCACACCATCCAGGAGATGTTGTTGCGGGTGGGACGATAGCGGAAACCATCTTCACGCAGCCAGGTGACCTGTCCGGTATCCATCAGGCTCTGGGCCATCGGGCCGTTATCAACCGAAGAGACCCACATGTTGCGTTTCACCAGTTGATAGGTCCAGCCGCCCGGACACGCGCCGAGATCGACCGCGTACATGCCGTTCGCCAGACGCTCATCCCACTCATCCGCCGGGATAAACACGTGGAACGCCTCTTCCAGCTTCAGGGTAGAACGGCTTGGCGCATCTGAAGGGAATTTCAGACGCGGAATGCCCATGAAGAAGGGAGAGTTGTTGTTGGTGTAGGAGTAACCCGTATAGCAGCAGCCGGGGGCGATAAAGAATATATGCACCACCGGACGTTTTGGCGTTTCGTAGTTTGTCAGCACGCCTGCGTCACGCAGTGCAGCGCGCAGCGGTACGGTGAACTTACGGCAGAACTTCATCAGCTCTTTGCTTTCGTTGGTATCCGCGACTTCAACACGCAGCTCGCCACCCTTTTCCACGACGCCCTGCAGCATACCCACAACCGGCGTGATGCGGTCTTCCGGCGGAAGATCTTTGAGCAGTTCACCGGCGACAAACATCTGGCGAGCGAAGATCAGTGAGCTGAACGGCAGCTCACGCGCGAGTTTATCCGCATCCTCAGGCTGGTAGCACTCGAATACGACGTAGCCGGCATTTTCTTTAACGCGTGCAAAGCCAAAGACTTCGCGCTTCGCCGCTTTATCAGTAATTTCCGCGGCGCACTCTTTCTCAAACCCCGGGCGACAATATAAAACAACCTTATTCATGAACAACGCCCTTGCGTTTCAGACGGATGGCTCCGATAAACATTAATACCCAACCTGCCAGGAAGCTGACGCCGCCGACAGGTGTAACAAACGCCCACAGGCGTAAATGCGAAAGCGCCAGGCAGTACAGACTACCGCTGAACAACACGGTGCCTAACGCCAGGAATACGCTGCTCCAGTAAAACCAGATGCTGATGCGGCGCTGCATTGCCACCGCCAGCCCAAAAATCGCCAGCGTGTGGAATGCCTGGTATTCAAGGCCGGTCTGGATCCAGCCCATTTCTACCGCCCCCAACGACTTGCTTAATACATGTGCGCCAAAGGCGCCCAGTGCAACAAAAATAAAGCCACTCACCGCGGCAAAAATCAGCATGAATCGGCTGGTCATGTTTAAATCCTAAAGTGATGCGTGCCCGGCACACAAAAGTTACTGTTCATACCTGAAGCGGAATTTTTCTTGCTCACTCGCCGCTTTCGCCAGAATCCACTGTCGGAAAGCGGCTATTTTACCCAGTTCTGCCTGACTGTCATGACAAACCAGATAAAACGCGTTCTTGCTGACCAGCACATCATTAAATGGACAAACCAGACGGCCTGCCTCAATTTCGGACTGCGCCATGACGTTATTCGCCAACGCCACGCCTTGCCCGTGAATGGCAGCCTGTAACACCATTGCGCTGTGGCTAAAAATGGGGCCCTGCTGCACGTTTATATGATTAAGACCTAATTGACGGGTATAAGTTTGCCAGTCACGGCGAGAAGCATCATGTAAAAGCGTATGTCGCGCCAGGTCAGCGGGGGTCTTCAGCGCCTTTTCGCCCGTTAAGAGCAGCGGTGAACAGACCGGCAGCAGATATTCTGCGTATAATTTTTCGACACGCAAGCCTGGCCAGTTACCGCGGCCATAAAAAATGGCGACGTCCACATCATCGGCCAGCTTGTCTTCCTGACGGTCCACCGCCTGGATTCGAACGTCGATTCCCGGATAAGCTGAGTTAAAGCTTGTGAGTCTTGGCACCAGCCACTGAATGGCAAAACTGGGTAATAAACTTACCGTCAGCGCGCCTTTTGCACTGCGGGCCTGCAGCTTGCGCGTGGCTTCCGTGAGCTGGGAAAAAATCTCTTTAATATCCTGAAAATAGCTCTGCCCCTCTTCGGTCAACAGTAACGAACGGTTGCGCCGACGGAACAGCTTAAGGCCCAGGAAATCCTCCAGAGACTTGATTTGGTGACTTACTGCGGCCTGTGTCACAAAAAGCTCATCGGCTGCGCGCGTGAAACTCAGGTGACGTGCTGCTGCATCAAAAACACGTAATGCATTTAGGGGTGGCAATCGCTTCGACATGGTTATCTGGCTTAGATGTTAACGAGATTTAACAAACAGGAAACAATGTTTAACCTATTAGTTTTTTTTATCTGAGCCATTATAATTTGTCCGTTGAGGAACTACCAGCAAATACCTATAGTGGCGGCACTTCCTGAGCCGGAACGAAGAGCTTTTTTCGGAATGCGTGTTCTGAAGGGCTTTTGGCTTACGGTTGTGATGTTGTGTTGTTGTGTTTGCAATTGGTCTGCGATTCAGACCACGGTAGCAACGCTACCAATTTTTCACTTCCTGTACATTTACCCTGTCTGTCCATAGTGATTAATGTAGCACCGCCAATTTGCGGTGCTTTTTTTTCGCCTGCGATCGATTAATGCTCGATTTCTTTCATTTCCTTCACGTCAGTGCGATTAATCTGCTGCTTGTTACCGTTCGCATCTTTATACGAAATCATACCGGTGTCGTTATCGGTTGTCGGTTTCCCTTCAGAGACGATAGAACGGCCATCGTTAGTATGCATTACGTAGTTGTTACCGGAACAGGCGCTCAGGGCAAAGGTCAACGCACAGGCAGAGATAATGGCGGCTGTCTTTTTCATGCTTATTCTCCTTTAGCAATTAATGCTATTCAAACATCGATTTATAACAGGCTTAAACATTCACCTAACCTTATTTAGCATAACCTGCTTTTTCAGAGTCGCCAGGATAAGTGAGGATTAGCAGACAAATCTGATAGATATCAACCTCCTTGCCCTGCCGATGAAATTGCGCGACGATCTCACTATTGAGATGAGGAATTCCATGAACGCTTTCAGTCCCGCGCAGTTTCGCGCACAGTTCCCGGCGCTGGCCGATGCCGGTATTTACCTTGATAGCGCAGCCACCGCCCTTAAGCCTCAGGCAGTCATTGAAGCGACGCAGCAGTTCTACAGCCTGAGCGCCGGGAACGTGCACCGTAGCCAGTTTGCCGAAGCACAGCGATTAACCGCGCGCTATGAAGCCGCACGCGATCAGGTCGCACGCTTGATCAACGCCGAAAGCGGGAAAAACATCGTCTGGACGCGAGGCACGACTGAAGCCATTAACATGGTGGCCCAGTGCTATGCGCGCCCGCGGCTAAAGCCCGGCGATGAAATTATTGTCAGCGAGGCAGAACATCACGCCAACCTGGTTCCATGGCTGATGGTGGCTGAGCAAACGGGCGCGCGCATTGTGAAACTGCCGCTGGGTGCAGATCTTCTGCCAGACGTAGCACGCTTATCTGAGTTCATTACCCCCCGCAGCCGCATTCTGGCACTTGGACAAATGTCGAACGTCACAGGGGGTTGCCCGGATCTGGCTCTGGCCATCGACGTGGCCCACGCTAACGACATGGTGGTGATGGTTGACGGTGCCCAGGGCGTGGTGCATTTCCCCGCTGATGTACAAAAGCTGGATATTGATTTTTATGCCTTCTCAGGACATAAGCTGTATGGCCCAACCGGGATCGGGGTGCTGTACGGAAAACCGACCCTGCTGGCGCAAATGACGCCGTGGCTTGGGGGAGGCAAAATGATCACCGAGGTGACCTTTGAGAGCTTTAAAACTCAGGATGTCCCTTACCGTCTGGAAGCCGGAACGCCGAACGTCGCAGGCGTCATCGGCCTGAGTGCCGCGCTTGAATGGCTGGCTGAAACGGATATCGCTCAGGCAGAACGCTGGAGCCGGGGTCTGGCGACGCTTGCAGAAGAAGCGCTGCAGAAACGTCCGGGTTTTCGATCGTTCCGCGTGCAGGACTCAAGCCTGCTGGCCTTTGATTTTGCCGGCGTTCATCATAGCGATATGGTTACGCTGCTTGCCGGGTATGGCATTGCCCTGCGTGCCGGCCAGCACTGCGCGCAACCATTACTGGCCGCACTGGGTGTTAGCGGTACGCTGCGTGCATCGTTTGCGCCGTATAATACGCAAAGCGATGTGGATGCGCTGGTTGATGCCGTTGACCGCGCCCTTGAAATACTGGTGGATTAATGACGAGTTCAGCGTTAGCCGAGCATCCGTTTGGCACGGTCATCACAGAAGAGACCTTAAAACAGACTTTCGCCCCGCTGTTGCAATGGGAAGATAAATATCGCCAGCTGATCCTGCTCGGCAAGCAGTTGCCGGCGCTGTCAGACGAACGCAAAGCGCAGGCGAAAGAGATTTCCGGCTGCGAGAACCGCGTCTGGCTGGGGTGCACGGTATCCGGTGAAAAACTGCATTTCTTTGGCGACAGCGAAGGGCGTATCGTTCGCGGGCTGCTGGCGGTACTGTTAACCGCTGTGGAAGGGAAAAGCGCGGCGGAGCTGCTGACGCACTCGCCGCTGGCATTGTTCGATGAACTGGGGCTACGGGCGCAGCTCAGCGCCTCGCGCGGTCAGGGTCTGGTCGCGCTCAGTGAGGCGGTACAGGATGCCGCGCGTCAGGCTCAGGCCTGACGTTCCGCCTTCGCCATCATTTTCTTCAGGGCGTGAGAGACGGCTACAAAGCCGAAAGAGGCGGTCACCATGGTGGCCGCACCAAAGCCTGAGGCACAATCCATCCTTTTTGGCCCTTCCGCCGTGCTTTTCATCGCACACACCGAACCGTCAGCCTGCGGGTAGACCAGGGCTTCAGTGGAAAAGACACAGTCAACGCCCAGCTTGCCTTTACTGTTTTTCACGACGTTAAAATCGCTTTTTAAGCGCTCGCGCAGCTTGGCCGCCAGCGGGTCCTGAATCGTCTTTGCCAAATCGGCCACCTGAATCTGCGTGGGATCGATTTGCCCGCCAGCCCCCCCGGTGGTAACCAGAGGAACCTTGTAACGCCGACAGTAGGCAATCAACGCCGCTTTTGGACGCACGCTGTCGATCGCGTCGATGACATAGCTGTAGCCTTTACTCATGTATTCGGCGACGTTATCTGCCGTCACAAAGTCATCGATCACCGTCACGCGGCATTCCGGGTTAATCAGGCGAATACGCTCCGCCATCACCTCAGATTTCGCCAGCCCGACGTTATCGCGCAGGGCATGGATTTGACGGTTGGTGTTGGTGACGCAAACGTCATCCATATCAATCAGCGTGATCGCGCCAATGCCGGTTCTCGCCAGCGCTTCCGCCGCCCAGGAGCCAACACCGCCAATTCCCACGACGCAGACATGCGCATCCGCAAACAGCTGCAGGGCTTTTTCACCATATAGACGTGCCGTGCCGCCAAAACGCTGACGCCAGGCATCGCTGATTACTACAGACATAAAACCTCAGATGTCAAAAGGGTGAGGTTATTCCTCACCCTTCTCTGTTAATTCAGTACGACTCAGAATACCACAATCAGCCGCTGAATACGTTACCGCTGCCAGGGGCTGCCTTGAGCACCCATACGCGCCCATAGTGGTTATACCAGCCTGCACGGTGCCCCGCATCCGGGCCAATGCCCTGATAAATATCGAAGTGCTGACCTTTAATCGCACCGCCGACATCCAGCGCGACCATCAGACGTAGCTCGTACTGACCGTTAAATTTGCCGTTGTTATCCAGCAGAGGCACTTCCGCCAGCAGCGTGGTGCCCGCAGGAATAATAGAACGATCCGAAGCTACCGAGGCGCGGCCAATCAGTGGAACGGCACTCGCCCCTTTCACTGGCGCAAAGTTTTGCGGTTTAAAGAAGACAAACGACGGGTTCTGTTCCAGCAGCTCACGCACTTCGGCTTCGCTGTGTTTTTCACCCCACTCGCGGATCGCCTGCATCGACATGTCTTCTTTTTTCACTTCGCCTCTGTCGATCAGCACTTTACCAATGCTGCGATAGGCATGACCGTTTTTACCGGAATAACTGAAGAAGTTCAGGGGGGAGCCATCGCCAAAGTCGATATAGCCGCTGCCCTGAACATCCATGATGAAGTTGTCCATCAGCGAGTTGCTGTAGGCCAGAACGTAGTTTTCGCTCAGCGCACCGGAGTAGATCTCAGCGCGGGACGGCAGACGACCGCGTTTAGGCGGCATTCGGTAAATGGGATACTGGAACTCGCCCTGACGCGTGTGTCGCGCCTGGATAACCGGGGTGTAGTAGCCGGTAAACTGGACGTTGCCATAGTTGTCCGCCCCTTCCATCTGCCAGGCGTCGATACCAAACTGGCGCATATTGCGCGTATCACCGCCCGCGCGCAGCCAGTCCTGTACCGCGTTATAAACGCTGCTCTGTGAGCCATACAGACGTGGCGACGCGTTGCGGATCTGGTAAACCTGCTCGGAAAAGTCTCCGGCGTTGATCGGTGCGCCAACGGCATCAGGTTGATTAACTAAAGAGAAAGGCTGGGATAGCTTCCCGTCTTTATACTGTTGACCGCGATCGGTCGGTTTAGAAGAGCAGGCCGCAAGAATGGCTACCATTGCCCCTGTCATTAGATACTTCGCCCAACGTCCTTTCATTATATCTCGTCTTTAAGTTGCCCATTACCGCGTGATGAAGATAACAAACCCACTGTTCTAAAGAAACGGAATCACATGCCCTTTGGCAAATTCTGAGCAAAAAATAGTCCAAATATCGCAACGCCGTTCAATTTACATACAAAGTTAATGATTTATGTGAAAAAGGGGTTGCATCACAAACCTAACCGAGTATAGTGCGCTTCCACGGACGCGGGGTGGAGCAGCCTGGTAGCTCGTCGGGCTCATAACCCGAAGGTCGTCGGTTCAAATCCGGCCCCCGCAACCAATTAAAATTTGATGAAGTATCTTCTACGACAGTAGGAAGACGGACGCGGGGTGGAGCAGCCTGGTAGCTCGTCGGGCTCATAACCCGAAGGTCGTCGGTTCAAATCCGGCCCCCGCAACCAATCAAATTTGAAAAAGTAAGTTTCTACAAGAGTAGAAAGACGGACGCGGGGTGGAGCAGCCTGGTAGCTCGTCGGGCTCATAACCCGAAGGTCGTCGGTTCAAATCCGGCCCCCGCAACCAATACTTCTAAAACAATAAACACCCTTCAGGGTGTTTTTTTGTATCTGCGGTGTGTGAAACTGCCGGGCGTTTACCCGGCGCACTCAACTACCCAAGCCTTGCCAGCGTCGCCCCATCTGAGAAATACGCCCGGATCCCTGCCAGAATCGACTCTGCCACTTCCTGCTGGAATTTTGCCGTCCTGAGCTTACGCTCCTCTTCCACGTTACTGATAAACGCGGTCTCGACCAGAATCGACGGAATATCCGGGGCCTTCAGCACCGCGAACCCGGCCTGTTCAACGCTGTTTTTGTGCAGCTTATTAACATTGCCTAGCTTGCCCAGCACCGCTTTACCAAATTTCAGGCTGTCGGTGATGGTCAGCGACTGCACCATATCAAACATGGTGTGGTCGACATAGCGGTCGCCACTTTTGCTCACGCCGCCAATCAGGTCCGAGGCGTTCTGAGAGTCAGCCAGGAATCTTGCGGCGGTGCTGGTTGCCCCTTTAGTCGAGAGCGCAAACACCGACGAACCGCTCGGCTGGCGGCTGGTAAACGCATCGGCATGGATCGAGACGAACAAGTCTGCACGCTGCTTCTGGGCTTTCGCCACGCGGACTTTCAGTGGAATAAAGACATCTTCGTTTCGCGTCATGTAGGCGCGCATATTGCCTTCTTTATCGATCAGCGCCTTCAGCCGGCGGGCGATTTGCAGCACCACATCTTTTTCCCGGGTACGATACTTCCCCACTGCGCCCGAGTCTTCGCCGCCATGGCCAGGATCAAGCATGATCACAATCGGGCGATCGCGCCCTGCTTTTCCGGGCTGCGGACCGCTCTGGGCCGGTGGCACCTGCTTCTCCAGGTTGCCCTGGTTGTAGTCTTCCAGTAATGCCAGCAGCGGATCCTGAATATCCGTCGCATTCGCCGGGTAGAGATCCATGACCAGACGCTCTTTAAACGTCGCAACAGGCGCCAGGGCAAACAGCTGCGGTTTAACGTTTTGCTTCAGCTCAAACACCATGCGCACGGTTTGCGGATCAAACTGACCCACGCGCGCCGATTTGATAAACGGATCGTCGCCGCGGATCTGCGCCGCCATTCCCTTAAGCACAGAGTTGAGGTTAACACCTTCGAGATCCACCACCACACGTTCAGGATTGCTGAGAGCAAATTGCTTATATTTCAGTACCCGATTGGATTCTACCGTAACGCGTGTATAGGTCGACGACGGCCAGACGCGCACCGCCACCACCTGACTGGTGGCGGCAAGACCCACCTGGCTGACGCTAAGCAACCACATCGCCCCTGCCCCTTTTAACAACCGGCGGCGGCTTATTGCTGAATTGGATCCCGACATGCTTCTCCCGAGCAAGAAAGTGATTGATTTACAAAATCGCTAAATTGACCGAAAACTTTAACGAATGACGCATAAACTGTCATCTATAAAAGGGTAAACATTCATACGCTAACGCACGGATTACTTATCAATTTCTGTGGGTCGCAGAAAATTTAGGCTTGCACACACGGCCACAATCGAATAAAAATACAGAAATTACGAATAAACATTCATTAAGGGTTGTGTCATGGTGAAGGAACGTAGAACCGAACTGGTCCAGGGATTCCGCCATTCTGTTCCCTATATCAACGCCCATCGGGGAAAAACGTTTGTCATCATGCTCGGCGGCGAAGCCATTGAGCATGAAAACTTTTCCAGCATCGTCAATGACATTGGCCTGCTGCACAGCCTCGGGATCCGCCTGGTTGTGGTGTATGGCGCGCGCCCGCAGATTGATGCCAACCTGGCCGCGCATCACCACGAGCCGATTTACCATAAACATACCCGCGTCACGGATGCGAAAACCCTTGAGCTGGTGAAACAGGCGGCGGGTTTGCTGCAGCTGGATATTACCGCTCGCCTGTCGATGAGCCTTAACAACACACCGCTGCAGGGCGCGCACATCAACGTTGTGAGCGGCAATTTTATCATCGCTCAGCCTCTCGGCGTGGACGATGGCGTGGACTATTGCCATAGCGGACGTATTCGTCGTATCGATGAAGAGGCCATTCACCGCCAGCTGGACAGCGGTGCCATCGTGCTGATGGGGCCTGTGGCAGTGTCCGTGACCGGTGAAAGCTTTAACCTCACCTCAGAAGAGATTGCCACTCAGTTGGCCATCAAGCTGAAGGCGGAGAAAATGATTGGGTTTTGCTCTTCCCAGGGCGTCGTGAATGATGAAGGGGTGATTGTGCCAGAGCTCTTCCCGAATGAGGCCCAGGCTCGCGTGGAAGCGCTGGAAGCCGAAGGGGATTACCACTCGGGTACCGTGCGTTTTTTGCGCGGTGCCGTGAAGGCCTGCCGCAGCGGCGTACGCCGTAGCCACCTGATCAGCTATCAGGAAGACGGTGCCCTGCTGCAGGAACTGTTCTCCCGCGATGGTATCGGCACCCAGATTGTGATGGAGAGCGCGGAGCAGATCCGTCGCGCCACCATCAATGATATCGGCGGAATTCTGGAGCTGATTCGCCCACTGGAACAGCAGGGCATTCTGGTTCGGCGCTCCCGCGAACAGCTGGAGATGGAGATCGACAAATTCACCATTATTCAGCGCGATAACCTGACCATTGCCTGCGCCGCCCTCTACCCGTTCCCGGAAGAGCAGATCGGAGAAATGGCCTGCGTGGCGGTGCATCCTGACTACCGGAGCTCTTCACGGGGTGAAATGCTGCTTGAGCGCGTGGCGGCTCAGGCGCGTCAGATGGGGCTGAACAAGCTGTTCGTGTTGACTACACGCAGCATTCACTGGTTCCAGGAGCGCGGATTTACACCGGTGGACATTGAATCACTGCCGGAGAGTAAGAAAGAGATGTACAACTATCAGCGCCGGTCAAAAGTGCTGATGGCCGATCTGGGATAATACGAAGCCCTCACCACCCGGTGGGGGCTATCGCTTAAAGGGATTCAAATATCGCGCTCAGGCCGCTTCGACGTTCCGTGCGGGTGGCAATCGCCTGTAGCAGTACGCGCTCATCGGCATACAGTGACAGGCGCTGACGCGCGCGCGTAATGGCGGTATAAATCAGTTCGCGGGTAATGACGGGCGAAAGCTGTGTCGGCAGGATCAGCGCCGCATGGTTGAACTCGGAGCCCTGAGACTTATGCACCGTCATTGCCCAGGCCGTTTCATGTTCAGGCAGACGGCTGGGCTGAACGGACTTCACGCTTCCATCCGGCATCTGGAACCAGACGCGCAGCCCCAGTCCACGATCGAGGGCAATCCCGATATCCCCGTTAAACAAACCCAGCGCGCTATCGTTGCGGGCGATCATCACCGGGCGTCCCTCATACCAGCGCGAGTGCGGGGTGCGGTGGATTTTGCGTTTCTGGCCCAGCAGCTGTTCGAACCTGTCGTTCAGACCGCTTACGCCAAATGGCCCTTCCCTCAGTGCGCACAGTAGCTGATACTCCCCAAAGGCGGCGAGCGCCTGTGCCGGCGTGCATTGCTGTTGTACACCCGTCAGAAAATGCTGATACCCCTGCAGGGCGTCATCAAGCATCGCCTGATACTCTTCCCCGGTTTGCAGCGATTTTTTCTCGATATCGGTGAATTGACCGTCAAATACCGCACAGGTCGTGTGCCGGTCGCCTCTGTTCACAGCCGAAGCCAGCTGACCGATGCCCGAGTCGCTGCCGAAACGGTAGCTTTTTTGCAGCAGGCACAGGCTGTCGCGCAGCGCCCCCGCAAGGGAATGGTTTTCACTGGCGAGCGAACAGCCGGTCAGACGGGACAGCTCCTCAGCGCGTTCAGCGGTATATCCCAGGCTTGCATAAGTGCAGATATCTCCCAGCACCGCCCCGGCTTCCACCGAGGCAAGCTGGTCGCGATCGCCCAGGAAAATGACGCGGGCGTGCGCTGGCAGAGCATCAATCAACCGCGCCATCATCGTCAGGTCGATCATTGACGCCTCATCCACCACCAGCACATCCAGGTGCAACGGGTTACCGGCGTGATAGCGCAGACGCTGGCTTCCCGGCTGAGCGCCCAGCAGCCGGTGCAGCGTGCTGGCTTCGTTTGGGAAAAGGGCAAGCTGCTCCCCGGTAAGTGGCAACTTCTGCAGCGCACCACCTAACGACTCGGTCAGGCGCGCCGCCGCTTTGCCGGTAGGGGCCGCCAGACGAATACGGCACTTTTGCTCACCTGATAACTGAATCAGGGCGGCAAGCAGTTTGGCCACGGTGGTGGTTTTACCGGTTCCCGGGCCGCCAGAGATGACGGAGATCCGCCGTGTTAAGGCCACGGCCGCCGCCACTTTCTGCCAGTCAGTCGCCTCAACAGAGGTAAACAAGGTATCCAGCGTTTGCCGCAGTTGGGCTTCATCGCAGGGAAGAGGCGCATTGGTCTCGCTGAAAAAACGCGCGACCGCCAGTTCATTACGCCACAGTCGGTTGAGATACAAACGATCGCCCGTCAGGATCATGGGTGTCTGGCTATCGGCTGCGCTGACGGCAGGCGAACGGTGCAACACCGTCGGCCAGTCCACGGATTCTCCCAGCAGTGCAAAACAGGACTGCAGGGCCGCGGGCATTTTCTCATCCATCGCCAGACGCGAAAGCGGCAGGCAAACGTGCCCTTCCCCTGCGTCTTTACTCAGGATGGCAGCGGCGAGCATCACGGCAGGCTCATCACCTGACACCATCATGGCGAACTGTACGTCCAGGTGGCGCAGTAGTCGCTGTTCTACCGCTTCCAGCAACAATTCCTGCATCGTCATGCCACTTCCTCCGTGTTTGCTGCAAATAAGTTATCCATTTTCTCAATCAGTGCCGCATGCGGGCGTGTGCTAAAGATGCCTGAACGCGGGTCAGCCGCATCCACACCGCGCAGGAAAAGGTAAATCACCCCACCAAAGTGCTCTTCGTAACGGTAGTCAGCAATGCGATGGCGCAGATAACGATGCAGCGCCAGAGTATAGAGCTGGTACTGCAGATCGTAGCGATGCATTTGCATGGCGGATGCCATCGCCTGCTGGGTGTAGGCTTCGCTGTTCTCACCCAGCCAGTTTGATTTGTAATCCAGCAGGTAGTAGCGCCCTTCGTGACGGAAAACCAGGTCGATAAAGCCTTTTAACATCCCCTGCACCTGGCGGAAGTTCAGCGGCGGGCAACCGGCAGACAACGGGTCATACTCGCGGATCACCGCATCAAGCGCGTCAGCCCGCAGCAGGCTGGCGATGGGAAGGTAAAACTCCATCTCCACCTGTTTATCTTTGGCGGTCAACTGGCTGAGAGAGAGGCCCTCTGCCGTGAGCGGGGCGTGCAGAATAGCGCGGATCCACTCGGTGAGGACCGGCTGCCATTGTGCATCATAGCCCCCACTCTGTAACATCTTCAGGACCCATTCGTCAGAGACAGGCTGGGTAAAATCCAGCTCTTCAAACAGGCTATGCAAAAAGGTTCCCGGTGACGCGCCGCGTGGAAATTGATGCGGCGTAAGCGCAGGCTCAACCGGTACGCTACCGGCTCCGGCGGCATCAATATCCAGCTTTGGCATCAGGTCCTGCGCAATGCTCTGCCCGTGCTGCTGTAACCCGGAGTAGCTGGTAACGCGCCAGTCGTCGGCAATGGTGCGCAGAATCTGCCGGGCTTCCAGTTCAGATTCCCGCCAGTCCGGCATCTGCCAGCGGCTGTTATCGGGTGGCGACGGAATGTGCAGGGCAACATGCTCGCCGCACAGCGACTCGATGCACTGGCGCAGCCCGGCAGCATCTTTGGGCTCGCCGAGCTGAATGAGTCGCCCCAGCGCGCTCAGGTGGAAATCGCTCTCCCCCGACTTGTCGCCACGACGGCGGAACAGCGGCGCCACGCCCAGGCTGCAGTGCCAGACCGAACGGGTCAATGCCACGTAGAGCAGGCGTAAATCTTCCGCCAGACGTTCGGCCTCGGCCAGCTCAACGCTGGACTCCGCTTTACTGAGATCGAGCACCGCGTCGAACGATTCGCGATCGTGGTAAAAGGCCTGATCCTGCACGCGGTAATTGGCGATAAACGGCAGCCAGACCAGCGGATACTCCAGTCCTTTCGACTTGTGAATCGTGACGATCTGTACCAGATGTTTATCACTCTCAAGACGCATCTGCTGGCTGGAGGCGTTGCTGTTTGGGTCGGCAATCTGTTGCGCCAGCCAGCGCACCAGAGCATGTTCGCTTTCAAGCTGCGTGCCCGCCTCCTGCAACAGCTCACTGATATGTAAAATGTCGGTCAGACGGCGTTCACCGCCTGCTGTCGCGAGCATATTCTCCGCAAGGTGTCGCTTCGCCATGAGCTCGCGCACCATCGCCATCACACCGCGCTTCTGCCATCGCTCACGGTAGTGAACGAACTCTTCGACGACCGCATCCCATGCGGCTTCGTCATTATTGAGTGCATCAATGTCACGGGCGTTCAGACCGAGCATTGCGCTGGCTAGTGCGCTGCGAAGCGTACTTTCGCGCTCCGGGGACAGCACGGCCTGAAGCAGCCACAGCATCTCCTGTGCTTCCAGGGTTTCAAAAACGCTATCACGGTTTGAGAGGTACACGGACGGGATGTTCAGCAGGGTAAGCGCATCGCGGATCAGCGACGCCTCCTGACGACTGCGCACCAACACCGTGATATCAGACGCCTTCACGGGGGCTGACTCATTTTCCTTCCACAACAGCGCCTCGCCACGCGCACCAGCGCTGAGCCAGTCACGGATCTGCGCGGCACAATGCTGGGCCATGGCATTTTGATAGTCCGCGACGCCACAGCCTTCACCGTCAAGCAGCCAGAAGTTCATGGCTGGCTGCGTCACCCCGTTGAATTCGAAACGCAGCGAGCTGTTTTTTGCGGCAAACTTTACCGGCTGAAAGGGGATCTCACGGAACATAAACGCCGTATCCATGCGGCTAAACAGCGCATTGACGCTTTGCACCATGCCCGGGGAAGAGCGCCAGTTGGTATCCAGCGTATAGTGCGCCTCTACCTCACTGCGGGCCTTCATGTAGGTGAAAATATCCGCACCGCGGAAGGCGTAAATGGCCTGTTTCGGATCGCCGATTAGCAACAGCGCGGTGTCGGGCTGTTGTCGCCAGATGCGGCGGAAAATACGGTACTGCTGAGGGTCCGTATCCTGAAATTCGTCAATCATCGCTACCGGGAAGCGGGTGCGGATCGCGCAGGCAAGGGCTTCGCCGTTTTCACTGCACAGCGCCGCATCAAGGCGGCTCAGCATATCGTCAAAACCCAGTTCGCCACGGCGACGTTTCTCACGTGATACGGCTTCGCGAATTTCCGTCATGGCGCGGGTGATCATCAGGTCATTGAGCGTAAGTGGCTCAGCGAGCAGCGATTCAATCGCAACAAACAGAGGATGCTCAGGCACAATGCCGTCGGCTTTAGTCCGCTCAATTAAAAAACGCTGCGAGAATTTCTCCAGTGCGTCCGGAAGCTGATAACCGCGCGTCTCTTCCTGCGCCCAGGCGCTGATCTTCTCGATCCATTTACCCTGGTTGCCGCGGTTAAATTTACGCCTGTCGATCCCGGAGTTTTCGATGATCGCCTCAATCTCACCGACAGACTCATTCCATTTTTGCTTGAGCGCAGCAATTTTTCCGACAATCTTTTCATGCCGTGAAGCCAGCGTTTCGTCAGCAGGTGGCGGAGATTTGATAACCGGCGCTTCGCCCTGAAGATAACGGTCGATAGCGCGAAGAAGCTCTTCGGGACCTTTCCACAACGCATGGACCGCTTCAGCGATATCGCGCGATAAAGGGTAACAGTGGCGACGCCAGAAATCCGCACAGGCCTGATAGCGAAGCACAGATTCATCTTCAATGAGCTGCTGTTCAAACAGCATTCCGGATTCAAACGCATTCAGGCTCAGCATGCGCTGACAAAAACCATGAATGGTGAAAACGGACGCTTCGTCCATCTGCCGTTCCGCCAACAGCAGCCACTGGGCGGCCTGTTGCTTATCTGCAATCTCTTCAAGAAGGCTGGCGTAGAGAGGGTTATCCGTGGTCTGGCGCAGGCAGGCGATGCGCAGCTCATGAATATTGGCACGAATACGACCGCGCAGCTCAGCGGTAGCGGCCTCGGTGAAGGTGACCACCAGCAGCTCTTCCACGCTTAACGGACGTGGAAAAGCGGCGTTACCACCAAGCCCTAACAGAAGACGCAGATAGAGCGCGGCGATGGTGAAGGTTTTTCCCGTTCCCGCTGAGGCTTCAATCAATCGTTCACCCTGTAGAGGTAAACGTAAGGGATTAAGGGGCTCAGCGGTATCGGTCATTCTTTCTTACTCCAGGGCATAGATTGCTGCAGCGCGCTGACGCTCTTCCAGATCGTCCAGCCTTTCGGGTTAACGTAGTCCGTTTTCCCGTTCTGACTACCGGAAACCTGCGACAGAATCGCCATTCCCTGCGGTTTAACCACCGCCTGGTGGAAGAAATCAGCAACCTTCTGCGGCGTCAGCTGTTTTATCTCGGCCACTACTTTATCACGCGAATCAAATTTCAGATTACCGCGATCAAAATCTTTGCTCAGTTGTGATGCTTCTTCACCCAGCGTCTGCGGCGGCTGCATCACCTGCGCGATGACGGCCTGCTGAATCTGAGCAAACTCCTCCGGCTTCATCGCCCGCAGCTTCGCTTCCGCCTGTGGGAAGAATGCCTGATAACGCTGCCAGAGATAAGCAGGCTGTTTATCACTGCTTTGCAGCAGGAAGCCCAGCCCCCACTGGCGACCCACGTTCATGGAGAAGGCAAAGACCGCGTAACCAAGCTGCTCTTCTGTACGCAGCTGGTTGTAGAACCACGGCTGAATAATCTGCCCCAGCACCGCACTCTGCGCGGTACTGGTGAATTCATCATAACCCGTGGGTACAAACACAGCGGCCAGGGCAGAATCCGTGCTGTTACCCGCCTTTTCAAAAATCACATTCTGTTTTTTCTCAACCAGTACGTCCTGGTTGCGGCACCACTCGTCGCCTTTCGAACCAAGCTGCGTACGGACATTTTCTGCCAGTGTTTTAGCCTGTACGTCACTCATGTTTCCGACGATAAGGAACTCCGGACGCGTGTTCGTTTTCAGCGCATCACGATACGCCAGCACATCTTTTAAGGTGATAGAGGGCAGTAGCGCCCGGCGATCTTCGCGCTGGAAATAGGGAATTTGCGAAAGCATTTGCGTCGGCATGAGCGCCAGGTCATACGCTTTACCCTTCTCGGCAGAATCCATCATCTGCGCATACCAGGATTTGGCCTGCTCAAGTTGCTCTTCCGTCGGGGTATAGCTGAAATAACCTTCCAGTAACGCCTGGAACAGCTGCGGCAGACGCTGGGTGTAGCCGTTGGCATTGACCATCAGACCGTTATTGGCGTTGGTCGAGAAGCTTATCCCGCCGACGGCCGCCTGATTGCTAAGCTGATCGAGTGCGATACCGGCAAGATAGTCATTGAGCGCAAACATCACCTGATTTTTAGCGCTGTTCATTGCTTTTGGGTTACGCAGAACCACGCTCACATCGGCTTTCGGTTCACTCGCGAAATAGCGGCTTGGCGTATACACCACGCGCAGCGTCGGCTCATCAACGATAAGTTCCGGGTGCGGATAGGCTTTCGTGGTTTTAATCAGCGAGAAATCATCCGGAATGTAGGGGTTCAGCTCCGGCAATTTAAGCGCGATCTCACCGGCCTTTTTCTGCCAGTTGGCGAAGGTCTGGTCACTGATTTTATCCACCTGGTAAGGGGCATCGACAAAATAGGCCATTTTGTTATGCGGTTCGTTCGGGCTGATATACCAGACGCGGGCATTCTGCGGCGTCATCATCGCCAGGCGGGCTTTTACCGCGTCGGCGTCATACTGGTCGGCAATATTGACCGCGTCGAGGGTATGTTCCACCGGCACACGGATCATGGTATCCGCCAGCCATTCAACGTAATCCATGTCGCGGGTAATGGACGGATAACGGAAATCGAGATCCAGCACGTGCGCCAGTTCATCAAAGTAGCGTTTATCGACGCCTTTATCGCGCAGCAAAGAGAGATAGCTGAAGATAGCCGCCACGACGTCATCACCGTGAGCCAGACCTTTGTCAGTCAGGGTGGCGGAGATCGCCAGCACGCCGCTGTTGCCGTTCACAACCGGATCGGAGTCGGCACGGATACCTTCCACCAGCCCTTGTTTTTGCAGCCAGTCAGAAAGTGTTCCCGGGCTACGATTGCCAATCAGGTAGGTGACCAGTTCATCGGTTTTGCCGCGAAACTGCGCCGTATTGTTATCAATGCGGAACTCAACGCGTAACACTTTACGCGGCAGTGCAGGAACGTAGTGGATAACGATCCCTTTTTGCGCGTCCGTGACCACAGGAACGTTTATCTGCGGCAGGTCGATATTTTTATTCGGTACCCGGCCAAACGTCTGTGCCGCCATGCTTGCCAGCTCAGGCAACGGTTTGTTGCTGTAGATGACCGCTTTCATCAGATTGGCGGAGTAGTATTTATAGCGAAAAGCATGCAGGGCATCCAGCACCGGGCTGTTCGGTTTATCGCTCAGCGTCTCCAGGTTACCACCGGAAAAACGCGATCCCGGGTGCGCCGGGTTAATGGTTTCTGCACTCACCTGCGCCATGCGCATCCCGTCTCGCGTACGGGCAAGGGTCAGTTCAGCATTAACGGCATTGCGTTCGCGGTCAGCGTATTTTTTATCCAGCAGGGGAGCCGCGATAGAATCCGCCAGACGATCCACTGCACCTCCCAGCGCATCATTCTCAACTTCGAGATAGAAGGCTGTACGGTACGGCGCCGTGCTGGCGTTGTGGCTGCCGCCATGCATTTTGAGAAATTCGGACAGGCTATCTGGCTGTGGGTATTTTTTGGAACCCATAAGCGTCATATGTTCCAGATAGTGTGCAAGCCCAGGGTGGGCTTCCGGATCTTCCAGCGACCCAACCGGCACCACCAGTGCCGACAGGGATTTTACCGCCTGCGGATCGGAAACCAGCAGCACAGTCATCCCGTTATCAAGGCGAATAGCCTGATACTGACGGGTATCTTTTTCGCTCTTACGGATAGTTTCCTGAATGGGTTGCCAACCGGAGCCTGCCTGAGTGAAAGGTGCCCAAAGGGCGACAAACAAAACAAACGCTTTGAACAAGGTGCTGCCTGGCATTACGACCTCTTTATCACGGCTACATCATTAACAAACTGCGTGCTGGACTCACCAACATCTCTTTCTTTGGGTACATCAGTCCGTGATAAGAAGTGCATCATAAATGAACACCCCATACTGCGCAATTTTTATACAGCGCTCAGGACTGATTAAATTTGAACAACGGTAACAGGTAGCGTTGTGCTTCTTCCGTGATAGCCTCGAAGTATTCAGGCTCAAGCGTTCGCCATAAACGTTGATACCAGACATCCTCACCTTCGCCGCGCACCATCATGTTACCTTCATACGCCTGCATGAATTTACTCCGTGCTTTCTGCAGTGAAGCGTCATCCGTTAACATGGCATCATTCTGTGCGTCATAACAAGCTTTTATCCAGGCGCCACCGCTCTCGGGCAGTAGCAGGAGCGGTTTATTCATTCCCCGCAGATAGCCTTCAACGTACAAGGATAAATAACGTAACGCCTGCTCTGCGTCCATCGGCGGAAAGCGCCATTCGCCCTCTTTGCGGACAAAAATACGGCTTTCGCCTTTATGGCCGCCAGCACTGTAGACAAGATGTTCGAGCCAGAGTTGCAAACCTTGTGAAACGCTAAGCATGGAAGGACGCCAGCGCAGGAGCCCATCCGGCTGTACCTGAGTTAGCCAGCCCGTGAGCTGCACACCCTGGCAGTTGAGATCGATTTCAAGACTGGTTCCGGGTTGCCGGCATTCCCTCACGCGTTCTGCCAGAGATTCCATCTCCTGGCGCTGCGCCTCCCAGACAATTTCTCCGAACGCCCCGTAGGGTAACTGCCCCGCAGCACGGTAGCGGCGGTAAAGCTTGTCGGCATCTTCCTCTTCAACCAGCGCGTTCAGCAACTGCAGGTTTAACTGATACCGCTCCAGCCCTTCCAGCGTAAACGGCTCTGCATCAGGAATTTCACTCTCTTCAGAACGGAAATTGACCTGCAACCGTTGCTGGAAGAAAGCGCGTACCGGATGCCCCCAAAACCGCTGAAGCTGTTCAAAGGTCAGGGTGTCTATCGGGCGAGGATCAAGCTCCTGAATGAAATCGGTATGCGCTCTCCCCTCTTTTTTCGCCGCAGGCAGCCATTCGTGGGCATAGCTCTGATGATCGCTGACCACGTAGTTCACCGGGTCAAACGGCATGCGGCTATGGAAGCGGGTGATATGCGCTTTCACTCGCTGCGCACTTTCATCACAGTTACGGGCTTCATCCCCCGCCAGATAGTGGCTCTGCCCGATATAATCCACCAGTTCCTGCACCAGAACAGAAGGAAAGCGCTCGCTGTTGTCCTGGATAGAGCGGCCGATATAGCTGATATACAGCTGACGTTGAGCCGAAATGAGCGCCTCAAGGAAGAGATAGCGGTCATCGTCACGACGGCTACGATCACCCCGCTTTGGATTCGCACTCATCAGATCAAAACCCAGCGGCGCCAGGGCGCGTGGATAAATACCGTCATTCATTCCGAGCAGGCACACCACTTTGAACGGGATAGAACGCATTGGCATCAGGGTGCAAATATTGATTGGGCCTGCCAGGAAACGCTGGCTAATTCGCTCCTGATCGAGCCGTTGCGTCAGCTCATCGCGCAGCAATGACAACGGGATAGCCTCGTTATAGTGGGAACTCACGCCCTCTTCGACGATTGCCTGCCACTGCGTTTCAATGAGCGCCATAGCGGCTTCGGTATCACTGTCCGGCAGGAAGAAATCATTGAGCAATGCCCTGCAAACCGGGAGCCACGCATCCAGCGGACGCGGCTGCATCAACTCAAGCCGCCAGCGGTTAAGTTGCATCAGCAGAGAAGCTAAATGACCGACCAGCTCAGCGATCAACCCGCTGGACTCATCGTAGGGCAGGACTTCATTCCACTCGCCCTGGCTGCTTTCCATCGCATAGCCCAGCAGCATACGCGTCAGGCCAAACCGCCAGGTGTGCTGGCCGGTGGGAGGAAGCTCGAACGCCTGAACGTTGTCATCATCAATGCCCCAGCGTACCCCGGACTCGTTAACCCACTGACGAAGGTAACGCAGCCCCTCTTCATTGATATTGAAACGTGCGGCCAGGACTGGGACATCAAGTAATGCCAGGACATCTTCGGAGATAAACCGGCTATCCGGTAATGAAAGCAAAGTAATAAAGGCCTGCAAGGCCGGATGAGACTGGCGGGCCCGTCGGTCAGAAATGGCGTACGGCAGGTAGCGTTCACCCGTCGCACTCCCAAAAACAGCCTGAATAAAGGGACTGTAACTGTCGATATCCGCCACCATCACCACAATGTCACGTGGCGTCAGCTCAGGATCGTCCTGCAACATCGCCAGCAGTTGATCGTGAAGGACTTCAACCTCGCGCTGCGGGCTGTGGCAAACGTGGATCGTGACGCTGCGATCGTCGCCGTCCAGCTTGCGCTTACTGTCGCTGCGTTCAAATTCTTTCGCCGTAACGCCCATGACGGCGCGGTTTTCGAGATCCAGAATGTCGAGCTGGATATTATGCAGCAGGCTATCCGGAGCGATCTCGACGAAGGCATCCACATCCCCTTCGCCTGACGACGTGATGTCTGAGAGCATGTGAATGTAGTCACGGCCCAGCTTTCCCCAAGAGGCAAGCAGCGGGTTTGGCAGGTTTTGAATGCCGTGCTCATCAAATAGCTGTGCGGCAGACGCGCTGTCTTTAAACAGTGGCACGGTACGCTCTTCAAACAGGCGTCGTCTCTGGCGAGACACCAGCCGCGAAAGCCAGCGTTCATCCTGAATGTCGCCCCAGTACTGGCGACACGGATTGGTAAAGAGGATATGTATGTCGATGTGTTTACCCAGCGCACTCAGCGCCTGCAAATACACCGGTGGCAGCGCCGAGATGCCGCAGATAAACACGCGAGAGGGCAGCCGGGCTGGTCGCTCAGCGCTGTTTTCCAGTATGGAGATAAACCGCTGGTAGAGGTTTGCACGGTGCCACTTCGGCTGGCCGAGTTTCTCAGTGTGTTCCACCAGCGCTTTCCAGAGCGGTGCCTGCCAGACTTGCGCCTCCGGTAACCCGTCGACCCGCTCGCCCGCTTCCCAGCGAGTCAGCCATTCCGGGCGATACACCAGATACTGGTCATAGAGATCGGCGGTGCGCGATGCCAGCTGGAACAGCTTGCGTTTATCGGTGTCGTCATTGAGGTAGTGGCGCAGCATGACGAATTCATCATGCTGCAGCATGTCCGGCAGCAATGCCATCAGCTTCCAGCTCATGCTTTGCTTGTTGAAGGCACTCTGCTCCGGGATATCCGGCAACACGCGGACAAACATCTCCCAGATAAAACTCGCGGGCAGCGGGAAATCGATATTTGCGGCAATGCCGAATTTACGCGAAAGCGACATCTGCAGCCACTGTGCCATACCGGTGCTCTGCACCAGCACCATTTCTGGCTCAAAAGGATCGTCAAGCCGCTCGCGCTCAACGATAAATTCCATCAGCGCTTCCAGCACATCCAGACGATTTGAGTGGTAGACCCTTAACATAGACGCTCCCGACTACTGGCTAACCGGGCAATGCAGACGCGTCATCTCGCCGCGCCGCCCCAGAGGAGAAATAAGTGTAACCGTGATGCTGACACATCCAGAGAGTGTTGTCTGCCCCCGACTGACCTGCCAGCCTGCCGGGAGAGCAATTGTTGAAAGCTGAGACTGATTCCAGGCATGGTGCCAGAGCTGACGATACTGATTAAACATAGAGAACCGCGTCGCCAGTGCCCGCTGATAACCCGACAGTGCCGTGACAATCATCACCAGCAGCATCATCGCCAGAAGTACCTCAACCATGCTAAAGCCTTTTTCTCTGCTCACGGCAGCTGGCATAACGCACTCTCCTTAAGCGGACAAAAATCACTCCAGCCGTGTGGCGAGAAATAGATCTTACCGTCGATGATTTCGCCTCTGCGCCATAGCAGCAGGTCATCACTCCCGGCGATAAGCAGCACACGCGCTTCATTCAGTAGTCGCAGGCAAACTCGCCACGCCGATACCTTTTTGCACTGGATCTCAGGCTCAGATAACCAGTTCTGAACGCGTCCCCATTCAAGCGCTGACTGCACGGATGCCTGCTGTTGAACCGAGCGGCTCTCACCGCCCACCAGTGCGCTAAACGTGATCAGCTGCTGATTGAGGCCGGTGAGGATCAGCGTGCCCAACACCAGTAAAAGTAACACCAGCGCCAGCGAGGACATTCCGCGCTGCCGGTTCACAGGTTGTACCCCGTGACGCCATAAAAAGCCTGACAGGGGGCCCCCTGCTCGCCCTGACGAAGGGCGGTCATTTCAATATTCAATTGGGGGGCAAACCCCGCTTGCTCAACTTGACTCACCACAAAGTGCTGGATGAGAAGCCTGTTGGGGTCAGTGAGTTTCTCCCATCCTTTACCCTCACACGAGGTCGCCCCATGCAGGATCTCCAGTGCACCTGATTCCAGACGAAAACCTGTGCTGTCGTTTTCCGAAGACGAGCTATCCCAGTTACCGTTACTGTTTGCATCCCACCGTACAATGACACAGCGACCTTGCCTGCCGATCGTCAGTCCCTGCCCCGCACAGTTTCCGGCGCAATAACCCGCACGCTGAAGCTGTTTGCCGAGGGAAAAAAGGCGTTGCCACACCTCCTCCTCAAGCTCCCGCTGACCGGACTGCTGTAAAACAGCCCGCTGCAAGCCCGGTAAAAAGCGCGAGGCGCTTATCAGTAAAAGACTGCTGATCGCCGTGGCAATCAAAACTTCCATCAGTGAGAAACCCTGCTGGTTTAGGGACATGAACCTTCTCCTGTGACATTGCACATCCTGATTCGCCCTCCATTCGAGACAATGACGAGCCATTCTCCTGCACGACTTTGCAGGCGTATTCGCCCTGCCCATGCCGTATCCCTGAGTCCATAGAAGCCAAATAACGGCGTTATTTCACTTACCGTGACCTCCGGCCACAGGGGAATAAATACAAACGGACTGCCTTTATCACAGCCCTGCACGAATGCGCTCATCAGACAGGTGACGCCCCTGTCGCGCCGCAGTGTGACCTGGTGGTCACGGTTGTGCCGGTTTGCGTCATTACGCAGAAATACCAGGTAATCACGCACCTGTCCGGCAGTTTGCCAGAGTCGTTGCTGCCGTTGCCAGTTGTCCCAGCCGTATAGCCCGGAGGCGCTGAGAATGACCACCAGCGAGATAGCCACCAGGGTTTCGATAAGCGTAAAACCGTTCTCTTTTTTCATGCCGGGAGTGTGGCGAAATGGCCTGGAATTGACGAGCAACGGATGAGCGTTTTACGAGCCCTTATCAAGGAAAGTTAAACGGTTGCAGTGCGTTGCATACGTTCTGGATAACGCGTCGGAAAGCGGGAAGAAGGCGAAAAAAAACCGGCGCTAAACAGCACCGGTTATGTCAGGATTGAGAGCCTCAGATAGCGACGGGCGCTTTGATGCCTGGATGAGGGTCATAACCCTCAATCTCAAAATCGTCAAAGCGGTAATCAAAAATGGATTCCGGTTTGCGTTTGATAATCAGCTTAGGCAAGGCGCGCGGTTCGCGGGTCAACTGGAGATGCGTCTGTTCCATATGGTTGCTGTAGAGATGGGTATCCCCACCGGTCCAGACGAAATCGCCCACGTCCAGATCGCACTGCTGCGCCATCATATGCACTAACAGCGCATAGCTGGCAATGTTGAACGGCAGGCCGAGGAACACATCGCAGGAGCGCTGATAGAGCTGGCAGGAGAGCTTGCCGTCTGCCACATAGAACTGGAAGAACGCATGGCACGGTGCGAGTGCCATTTTATCCAGCTCGCCGACGTTCCAGGCGGAAACGATAATACGGCGCGAGTCCGGATCGTTTTTCAGCTGGTTCATCACGGTGGTGATCTGGTCAATATGGCGGCCATCCGGCGTAGGCCATGCGCGCCACTGCTTACCGTACACCGGGCCCAGGTTGCCGTTTTCATCTGCCCATTCGTCCCAGATAGAGACGTTGTTTTCATGCAGATACGCAACGTTGGTATCGCCTTGCAGGAACCAGAGCAGTTCATGAATGATCGAGCGCAGGTGGCAGCGCTTTGTCGTCACCAGCGGAAAACCTTCCTGCAGATTGAAGCGCATCTGGTGGCCAAAAATGGAGAGCGTGCCGGTACCGGTACGGTCATTTTTCGGCGTGCCCTCATCGAGCACTTTTTTCATCAGTTCAAGATACTGTTTCATGGTTCCTCAGGAAAGTTGTTGCTGTGGACGACGACGATACGCCCAAATCATCATAATGACACCCGCGACAATCATCGGAATGGAGAGGATCTGCCCCATGCTGATGTACTGTACCCATTCGCCGGTGAACTGTGCATCCGGTTGGCGGAAGAACTCGACGATGATACGGAATGCACCGTAGCCAATCAGGAACAGACCGGAGACAGACCCCATCGGACGCGGTTTACGGATAAACAGATTCAGTATGATAAACAGCACCACGCCTTCCAGCGCCAGCTCGTAAAGCTGAGACATATGGCGCGGCAGAACACCGTAAGTATCGAACAGGGATTGCCACTCAGGATGAGACGGCAGCAGCGCCATGTCCTCTGCACGCGAGCCCGGGAACAGCATGGTAAAGGAGACACTCGGGTCGACACGCCCCCAGAGCTCACCATTGATAAAGTTGCCCAGACGTCCTGCTCCCAGACCAAACGGGATCAGTGGCGCGATAAAATCTGACACCTGGAAGAAGTTGCGTTTGGTGCGTTTGGCAAAAATCACCATCACCAGGATCACACCAATCAGCCCGCCGTGGAAGGACATGCCGCCATCCCAGACGCGGAACAGGTAGAGTGGGTCGTTCAGGAATACCGGGAGGTTATAGAACAGAACATACCCAATACGGCCGCCCAGGAATACGCCAAGGAAGCCTGCATACAGCAGGTTCTCGACTTCGTTTTTGGTCCAGCCACTGCCGGGACGGCTGGCGCGACGGCCAGCAAGCCACATGGCAAAAATGAAGCCGACCAGGTACATCAGACCGTACCAGTGAAGCGAAACAGGTCCTATTGAGAAAATGACCGGATCAAATTCCGGAAAATGCAGATAACCACTGTTCATCTGTCACCACAAGATGTTGTTATTCCGCTGAAAGTGGACAGCGGTAGAAATGCGATTCTGCTGTTAGCAGAGGCTCCAAAGTTGCGAATCATAGCATAAGGCGGACGCGGAGGATGCGCCAGAGATGTAAAAGATGTGTATAGAGGAGTGTGTTATATCCTCACCGCCGCCCTGTCACAAAGGACGAGGACGGAGTGAGGGGAAAAGTACGTATTAGCGACCGCCGCGAATCAGGCCGCCCATACCGCGTCGTTCCATGAAAGCAGCCACCTGATGACGCACTTCGGCGGCCAGCTGCGCTTCAAGACTGCGTTCAGCCAGCTCGCGGGCATCCTCAATATCGATATGCCGCAGCAGGTACTTCACGCGGGCAACCGCACGGCCGTTCATGGAGAGGTGGCGGTACCCCAGCCCAATCAGGATTGCAACGCACATCGAATCCCCGGCCATTTCACCACACAGGCGCAAATCAATATCGTGCTGTTCGGCTTCTCGCGCGATCATCGCTAACGCCCGGATCATCGCAGGGTGCAGGCTGTCATAAATGCTGGCAACACGCGTGTTGTTACGGTCGACGGCCAGAATATACTGCGTCAGGTCATTGGTACCGACCGAGATAAAGTCGACACGGTTAGCCAGCTGCGGCAGCATAAAGACCATTGACGGCACTTCAAGCATCACCCCAATTCGTGGTTTAGGGATCGCATAGCCAATCATCTCTTCGACTTCACGGCCGGCACGCTCAATCAGACGCCGCGCCTCGTCAATCTCATCAATGCTGGTGACCATCGGCAGTAAAATGCTGAGGTTACCCGTCGCCGCATTCGCGCGCAGCATGGCACGCACCTGGATCAGGAAGATCTCAGGCTGATCGAGCGTAATGCGTATCCCACGCCAGCCCAGGCACGGGTTTTCTTCACTGATCGGCATGTACGGCAGCTGTTTATCTGCCCCGACATCAAGGGTGCGCAGGGTGACCGGTTTGTCGTTAAACATCTGCAGCATGCCCTGATACTGCGCGACCTGCTCCTCTTCAGAGGGAAAGCCACTTTGCAGCATGAACGGGATTTCAGTGCGGTATAAGCCGATACCGTCGATGCGGCTGCCGAGCTTCTCTTCATGCTCGGGGCTTAAACCTGCGTTGAGCATGACTTTGATTCGCTCGCCGCTTTTGAGCTGCGCGGGCAGATTAACGTCATCCTCTGCCAGCTTGCTTAATTCATTCTCTTCGCTGATAAGGCGCTGGTATTCCTGAAGCAGAACCGGCTCAGGATCAACCAATAGCTCACCGCGATAACCGTCGACCACCAGGGTGCGTCGGTGCAGCACCGATGGCTGGATATCTGCCCCCATAACGGTGGGAATTCCCAGCGCGCGCACCATAATGGCCGCGTGCGAGTTCGCCGCGCCATCGCGTACCACCACGCCCGCCAGGCGGTCATGAGGCAGTTCAGCCAGTGTTGTCGCGGAGAGTTCATCGGCAACCAGCACAAAACGTTTTGGCCAGGCATTCGCGCCCTGAATAGTGTCATCAAGATGGAACAGTAAACGCTGCCCCAGGGCGCGTAAATCACCGGCCCGCTCTTTCAGGTACCCGTCGGTCAGTGCCGCAAACTGCTCGGCAAATTTTTCGATGACCTTTTTAACCGCCCACTCCGCAACCGCACCTTTGTCGACTTCGTCAAAAAGCTCGCGGCGCAGACGTGCATCGGAGAGAAGGTGCGAGTAAAGGTCAAAAATGGCCGCCGTCTCTTTTTGCGCCCCAGCGGCAAAGCGCTTGCTGTAGCGACGAAACTCATTCGACGCCTCTTCCAGCGCGGCGGTGAGACGCTCACGCTCAAGCGCTTCATCAAGCGTTGAGGCTTCGTACACTTGCTCCATCAACGGCAGAGTGGCGTCCATCCAGCCTTCGGCGATAGCGACGCCCGGCGACGCCGGAAGCGCGCGAATACGCGTATGGCGGTACTGACCAAACAGTGCCGTCAACTGGGACTGGGAGAGGATCGCGGCCATCTGCGTGGCCAGCGTGACGAGGAAAGACTCTTCGCTTTCATCGTACTGACGCAACTCACGCTGCTGTACCACCAGCACACCAAGCAGCTGACGGCGCTGAATAATCGGCACACCCAGGAAGGCGCGGAAACGATCTTCTTTTACGGAGGGGATATATTTAAAGCTGGGGTGTTTTTGCGCGTCGGCAAGGTTGATAGGTTCGGCGAGTCGCCCAACCAGACCAACGATACCTTCATCAAACGCGAGCGTTACGGTGCGTCCACGTGGCTTTTTCAAACCACGGGTCGCCATCAGGTAATAGCAACGCCGATCGTGGTCGGCCAGATACACCGAACAGACTTCGGTCTCCATCGCAAGACAGATGTCGGTAACCAGAATGTTCAGCGCCTCATTCAGACGCGGCGCACTGGCCACCTTCTCGACTATTTCTCGCAAGCGGGTGAGCATGATTTGCGTAGCTTAACCTCTTTTACGTCGCCAGGCAGGTGCGCTCTGCGGCTTAGGCGGGATCTCCTGAAGCTGCATGACAACACTTGCGAACTCTTTCATCACCCTACGGTAAACATCGCGTTTAAATGACACGACCTGACGAACAGGATACCAATAGCTCACCCAACGCCAGCCATCAAACTCCGGCGTACTGCTGGTTTGCATATTGATATCTGAATCGTTGCCCACCAACTGCAGTAGAAACCATTTTTGTTTCTGGCCGATACAAACCGGCTTTGTGTCCCAACGCACCAAACGTTTCGGTAACTTGTAACGCAACCAGTTGCGGGTCGAAGCCAGGATGCGAACATCTTTTCGGCTTAAACCAACCTCTTCAAACAGCTCCCGGTACATCGCTTGTTCTGGGGACTCTCCCGGGTTGATCCCGCCTTGCGGGAACTGCCAGGAGTGCTGACCATATCGACGGGCCCACATCACCTGGCCCTGACGATTACAAATTACTATTCCTACGTTCGGGCGGTAGCCATCGTCATCAATCACCGGACTACCCCAAACTAAACCTTATATATGAATGATTGTTTCACACTACAGGGAGGCGGTAAACCACTCTCTTACAGGGCTGCAACCTAATAACATTTGAATAACTCACAAATACAGGCAGAGTTATAAACAGATGAGCAGCTCTGAGGGGAATTTTATTCACCTTTTCTGTGGATATAGTTGTGAAGAAGTGTCTGATTACCGATGAACAACCTCAGCCGCCGTCAATCTCCCTCCATTACCAATAAAAAATAAAATCATTATTTTCATAAAGTTAATAACCATAAAACCAACCCACACCGCTTAAGCGTGACGATCATCACATCAGGGTTCGTTGTGCTGATGAAAGATCGAACAGCGTCGGTTTTATCCACAGATTGTGCCAATAAGTTAGGCACAATTTGTTTGAAAATTGGATTTTCGTCGCACGTCAAGGCTGTAAATTGAAACAGTAGTCAGGGTTATGCCCAGTTATCCCACTTTTCTGTGGATAACATGGTGTAAGATCCTGTTCATTGTCAGTGACCAGAATTGAACAACCGAATTTTTGTCCCTCGCCATCCATTTTTAGTGTACCAAAAAAAACCTATAAATCATGCACATGGCATATTCGTACAGAAAAAGTTAAACTCTATCCACAGGGGACAATTTCTTAGTGTATTTTTTAATCAAAAGGTTACCTTCATGCATTCGCTTTTACCCTTGCTTTCACCGCCGTCCAGCGAAACCCAGTTGCTACAGCAGGCGCAGCGTCTGGCTGGCTTTTCGCTTGGCGAGCTGGCGGCAATGGCTGGCCTGCCGATCCCTCAGGATCTGAAGCGGGATAAAGGCTGGATCGGCATGCTGCTGGAGCTGTGGCTGGGTGCAAGCGCAGGGAGTAAACCGGAGCAGGATTTCGCCGCCCTGGGCGTAGAGTTAAAAACCATTCCCATCGATAGCCTTGGGAAGCCCCTGGAAACGACATTTGTCTGCGTTGCACCGTTAACCGGGAATACCGGTGTGACGTGGGAAACCAGTCACGTTCGCCATAAACTGAAGCGCGTGCTTTGGGTCCCCGTAGAAGGAGAACGTCAGATCCCGCTGGCTGAACGCCGGGTTGGCGCACCGCTGTTGTGGAGTCCGGATGAAGATGAAGAGCATCAGCTGCGTCTGGACTGGGAAGAGCTGATGGATATGATTGTCCTCGGTCAGGTTGAGCGCATCACCGCCCGACACGGAGAGGTGTTACAGCTGCGGCCAAAGGCGGCGAACAGTAAAGCGCTCACGGAAGCAATCGGTGCCCGGGGCGAGCCGATACTGACATTGCCACGCGGTTTTTATCTCAAAAAGAACTTTACCGGGGCGCTGCTTGCTCGCCATTTCTTACTCAAAACGTAGTTTTTTACTTATTTTGAGAGCTCTCAAACATAATCACCTGGTTTTTAAGATTTTACCGCTTCCTCCTGTCGAAATATCGGGTTATTACTACACTATGATTTGATACGAGCCAGGTGAGGACGATAACGATGAAAAAATGGGCAGTGTTAATTTCAGCAGTCGGATTAGCGTTTGCAGTATCGGGCTGTAGCAGCGATTACGTGATGGCGACAAAAGATGGCCGGATGATCCTGACAGACGGCAAGCCGGAAGTCGATGATGACACTGGTCTGGTCAGCTACCGCGATCAGTCCGGGAATAAAATGCAGATCAATCGCGACGAAGTCTCGCAAATTATCGAGCGATAAACAGAGAGAGGTCAGTACCTTGCTGGCCTTTTTGATTTTTTTCTTCCCCTTTTGCTTCCCCTCTGCCATGTTTATATTCCTTTGTCGGGAGGTTCCTGACGCGGTCTACATGTCTATTGAAGGAAGCCGGCTATGCATTATCACCGTATCCCCCACAGCTCTCTGGAGATAAGCCAACTGGGGTTGGGCACGATGACATTTGGTGAACAAAACAGCGAAGCCGATGCCCATGCACAACTCGATTATGCCGTCAGCCAGGGCATTAACCTGATTGATGTCGCAGAGATGTACCCTGTTCCTCCACGCCCGGAAACGCAGGGGCTTACCGAAACCTACGTCGGCAACTGGCTGGCAAAACGCGGCAACCGAGAAAAACTGGTTATCGCCTCGAAAGTCAGCGGCCCTGCGCGTAACAGCGATGCCGGGATCCGCCCAAACCAGATCCTCGATCGCAAGAATATCCGTGCCGCGCTGGATGCCAGCCTGAAGCGCCTGCAAACCGATTATCTTGATCTCTACCAAGTACACTGGCCGCAGCGTCCAACCAACTGCTTTGGTAAGCTCGGCTACAGCTGGAACGAAAGCGCTCCCGCCGTTACGCTGCTTGAAACGCTGGAAGCGCTGACCGAATGCCAGCGAGCGGGCAAAATCCGCTACATCGGCGTGTCTAACGAAACGGCTTTTGGCGTTATGCGCTACCTGCACCTGGCTGATAAACACGATCTGCCGCGCATTGTCACCATCCAGAACCCCTACAGCCTGCTCAACCGCAGTTACGAAGTGGGTCTGGCCGAAGTGACGCAATATGAAGAGGTTGAGCTGCTCGCCTATTCCTGCCTGGGCTTTGGTACGCTGACGGGTAAATACCTGAACGGCGCGAAGCCAGCCGGCGCGCGTAATACGCTCTTCAGCCGCTTTACCCGCTATAGCGGCGAGCAGACGCAGAAAGCCGTCGCGGCCTACGTTGATATTGCGAAGCGTCACGGGCTCGATCCTGCCCAGATGGCACTGGCCTTCGTACGCCGTCAGCCGTTTGTGGCCAGCACCCTGCTGGGCGCAACGACGATGGAACAGTTGAAAACCAACATTGAGAGTTTCCATCTGGACCTGAGCGAGGATGTGCTGGCGGAGATTGAAGCGGTGCATCAGGTTTATACCTATCCGGCACCGTAAAAAAAGCAAAACGGCAACCTCTGTTGCCGTTTTTAATGTTTGCACCCGCTTGTGAAAAGGCGCTGAAGACGACCCGAATCAGCGGCGGCGCTGCCAGACCCACAAGCCGGCAATCGCCAGCGCGAACAGTCCACCGAACCCGACGCCAATCCCCACCACAGGCGCACCGGCTTTAACCGCCAGCGAATACAGGCCCAGCATCAGCAGCATCGCCAGGTTTTCACCGAGGTTTTGCACCGCAATAGCATTGCCCGCCCCGACCGTCTGCTTGCCACGCTCCTGTAATAGCGCATTCAGTGGCACCACGAAGAAGCCTCCCAGAATACCAATCAGGATCAGCAGTACGTAGGCTGGCAATAACGCGTGTTGCAGCGCGAAAAAAAGCACCGCAACGCCAATCAGTATCCCTGCCGGCATGCAGCGAGCAACGGTGTCGAGCGTCACCAGTTTTGCCGCTGCCCCCGCGCCCACCACAATCCCGATCGCCACCATCGCATTAAGGTAGGTTGGCGTCGCGTTGTCCGTGATCCCCAGCGCCACCGGCACCCACAGCACCAGCAGGAAGCGCAGCGTAACGCCAGCGCCCCAGAACATGCTGGTGCCCATCAGAGAGAATCGCGTTTCACCGTTACGCCACAGTACGCGGCAGGCATTGAAGAAGCTGCCGGTCATCGGCTTAAAGCGCCAGGATTGCCCCGGACGCGCCACCGGCAGTTTCGGAATAAACAGGTTAGCGACTACCGCACCACCGTACACCACGGCACACACGCCGAGGGCCGCCAGCACGTGCCAGTCAGCGAGGACACCGCCTGCGACGGAGCCAAGCAGGATTGCCGCAATGGTGGAGGACTCCATCAGCCCATTGGCTTTCACCAGCTTATCACCTGTGGTCAGCTCCCCGAGAATGCCATACTTCGCCGGGGAGTAGGCTGCGGCGCCAATGCCGACCAGCGTATAGCCAATAAACGGATTGAAACCAAAACAAATGCTGGCGGCTCCCAGCAGTTTCAGACCGTTGGCAAACATCATTACCCGGCCTTTCGGGAAGCTGTCCGCAACCTGTCCGACAAACGGTGCAAAGATAATGTAAGCGCCCACAAACACCATCTGCAGAACCGGCTGACTCCAGTCGGGGTAAAACTCAGCCTTGAGCAGTGCCAGCGTGGCAAAAAGCAGCGCGTTATCGCCAAAGGCGGAAAGAAACTGGGCGGCAATCACCGCCATCATGCCCTTTGAGCGCAGAGAGGTGTTAGTGTGTACTGACTCACGCATTATGTTGTTCCGCCTGTTCAACCATGCCCTTGAGGGTCACGAAGTCGGGCTTACCGCTGCCGAGCACCGGAAGCTGTTTCAGGTAGCGAATATCACGAGGTACCGCCAACTCCGGAATGCCGTGCTCGCGGGCATAGCTCAGTAACTGGTCGCGCTTAAGCTCGCTGTCGGTGGTGAACAGCACCAGCGCCTCGCCTTTACTTGCATCACTCTTCACAACCGTGGCATGCATCTTGTCGGCGGAGACGCCCGATGCCAGCTGTTCAACCATCTCAAGCGAGACCATTTCACCCGCAATCTTGGCAAAGCGTTTTGCACGCCCCTGAATCTGCACAAAGCCTTGCTCATCGAAACGTACAATATCGCCGGTGTCGTACCAGCCCGTTTCAATCTCGCCATTAACGTTTTCTGCGGTCGGTGCTTCCAGCACGCCGGGGTTTTCCACGCGCAGATAGCCGTTCATCACGTTTGGCCCTTTCAGCTGCAGACGGCCGCCGTCTTCAATACCAGGCACCGCCAGCAGACGAGCATCCAGCCCAGGCAGAATTCGGCCTACTGTCCCCGGCTTCGCCGCCATTGGCACGTTGATAGAGACCACCGGCGCACACTCTGTCACGCCATACCCCTCGAGGATGCGCAGACCAAATTTGTCCTGCCAGATCTGTCGCGTGCTCTCCTGCAGTTTTTCCGCGCCAGCAACCACGTAGCGCACGCGGAAGAAGTCATACGGATTGGCGAAACGCGCGTAGTTTCCGAGGAAGGTTGAGGTTCCAAACAACACGGTACAGTTACGGTCATACACCAGCTCCGGCACAATGCGGTAATGCAACGGGCTTGGATAAAGGAAGACTTCGGCACCGGTCAGCAGCGGCGTGAAAAGCCCCACCGTCAGGCCAAACGAGTGGAACAGCGGCAGCGCTGACATAAACCGGTCTTTCGCGGTAAAGTCGGCAATGCTTTTGATCTGCTCAACGTTCGCCAGAATACTCTTGTGACTGTGGACGACACCTTTCGGGTTGCCTTCAGAGCCAGAGGTGAAGAGGATAATCGCGTCGTCTTCCGGCTGCTGTTTCACCTGGGCCAGACGCGGCATCAGCAGATGAGCAAAAATCCACAGTTTGTCGCCTGTCGTCACATCCGCTTTAAGATCTTCCAGGAAGACCCAGCGTACCTGGGTAAGCTGTTCAGGAAGATGCCACAGTTTGCCTTTGTCGAGGAACTGGCGGGAGGTAAAGACGGTTTTGATTTGCGCTGCCGTGATGGCGCTGGTCAGCCCTTTCACGCCCGCCGTGTAGTTCATCATCGCCGGAATACGGCCACGGGAAACGGCTCCAAAAATCACCGCCGCACTGATGCCTGCGTTGGGCAGCATCAGGCCAATCTTTTCGCCCTGCTGACTGTACTTCTCAAGAATACGGCCCACGAACAATGTTTTGGTCAGCAGCTTGCGATAGGTATCCGGGGTAAAGTTGATGTCTTCGATGCAGTTTTTCTTCGCGCCGTAGCGGTGCTGTGCCGACAGCAGGGATTCATACAGCGTCTCGCGCGGGCGGACCGCCATACGCGCTTCCATCATAATCTGGTGCAGCATCTCTCCGGCAATTTTACGGCGATCGCGTGCACGGGGCGCGTCAGGCATCGGTAACGACGTTGGCGGCAGGATATGCAACGTAATTTTTGGGAACACGCGCTGCTTTACCAGCCCTTTCAGACGGCTGAAATAGGAGCGCTCCGCCCCTTCAATACGCAGTGGCACCACGGTTGCTTTTGACTTCGCCGCGACAAACCCGGCGCCGTCGTAGATTTTCATCAGTGAACCGGTCACCGAGATGCGCCCTTCCGGGAAAATAACCACCGGACGCCCCTGCTCCACCAGACGCACCAGATGTTTAATCATCATCGGTTTGGTCGGGTCGAGCGGCACAAAATCAATCAGCGGCGTGAGCCAGCGCATGTACCACTGCTGGCTGATGGAGGTATAAACCGCAAACACCGGACGCACGGGCAGAAATAGTGCCAGCAGAATGCCGTCGATAAAGGAAACATGGTTTGGTGTGATAAGAACGCGTTCGCCGCGAAGCGCCTGAGCATCGCCAGTGACGCGAATGCGAAAGAGAATACGGAAGAGTGTACGGAAGAACCCAAAAAGCATCTCAACTCCCTTTGCCAGCCAGTGTGAAGGGTTGATAGTAAATGGTGGCAGATTACACGAGAAGTGATACGGGAGCGACTGCAAAGTTGAGGCGAAAAAAAACCTGCGCATCCGCGCAGGTTGGTGCAAGAGAAGAGTACGAAACCGTACTAAGAATTCTCACCAATCAATACCTCTGGGATCTCGACTCTATCAATCTCCCCCTCATCCTCGCCATCGGACAATCGCAACAGCCTGAGGCAAAGTGTAACTAAAGGTTCAGATTGACATTATTCAGACATGACTGGCCGTGTAACGATTACACGGCCAGGGTTGTGCTGCGTCACGTTTGTGGAGGGCGAAACCCCGCGCCCCTTGAATGCACGGCGCTTTTCCGCAACACTATTTCGTGTGTAAACGCTTACCCCCACTAAGAAGGTATGTAATGGCGACAATAAAGGATGTGGCCCGTCTGGCTGGTGTTTCCGTGGCGACCGTCTCGCGCGTGATTAACGACTCCCCTAAAGCCAGTGACGCATCACGCCA
Source organism: Enterobacter sp. BNK-18 (assembly GCF_047456135.1). Taxonomy (NCBI): domain Bacteria; kingdom Pseudomonadati; phylum Pseudomonadota; class Gammaproteobacteria; order Enterobacterales; family Enterobacteriaceae; genus Enterobacter; species Enterobacter sp. BNK-18. The sequence continues at coordinate 2,908,303 of NZ_CP179899.1, forward strand.
GGCGGTGCAAAACGCCATGGAATCATTGAATTACCATCCGAATGCCAACGCCCGCGCCCTTGCCCAACAGTCTACTGAAACCATCGGACTGGTGGTGGGCGATGTGTCTGACCCGTTTTTCGGCGCTATGGTAAAAGCGGTTGAACAGGTTTCTTATCAGACCGGCAATTTTCTGCTGATCGGCAATGGCTATCACAACGAACAAAAAGAACGCCAGGCTATCGAACAGTTGATGCGCCACCGCTGCGCTGCGCTGGTTGTTCACGCCAAAATGATCCCCGATGCTGAACTCATTCATCTGATGAAGCAGATCCCCGGCATGGTGATCATCAACCGAATTATTCCCGGTTTTGAGAAACGCTGCGTGGCACTCGACGACCGCTACGGCGCCTGGCTTGCTACCCGCCATTTGATTCAGCAGGGCCATACCCGCATTGGTTATCTCTGCTCCAATCACCCGATTTCCGATGCCGAAGATCGCCTGCAGGGCTACTACGATGCCCTGCGCGAAAACGGTTTGCCGTGTAATGACCGGCTGGTGGCCTACGCCGAGCCAGATGAGAGTGGCGGCGAACAGGCAATGACAGAGCTGCTGGGGCGTGGACGGAATTTCACGGCGGTTGCCAGCTATAACGACTCGATGGCCGCCGGGGCAATGGGGGTGTTAAATGACAACGGAATCGAGGTGCCGGGAGAAATTTCACTCATTGGCTTTGATGATGTGCTGGTGTCCCGCTACGTGCGTCCGCGCCTGACCACCGTACGTTACCCGATTATCACAATGGCAACGCAGGCTGCGGAGCTGGCACTGGCGCTGGCCGAACAACGCCAGCCACCGGATATCACCCACCTGTTCAGCCCCACCTTAGTCCGCCGTCACTCTGTAGGTTCGCCAGCAGAAGCGGGAGAGGAATAGCGATACAGATGTACCGTTTTGTTCGGGTATTCGAGCGCATCGCCAATGTACTGCCAGCCGTAACGTTCGTAGAAGTCGCGGCAGGCAGACCACAGATGCAGTTCGTGATACCCGGCCTGTGCGGCATAGGCGATAACATGCTGCTGCAGTTTTCCCGCCAGTCCGTTACCACGCGCCGCTTCATCAACGTAAAGCGCAGCCAGCCACGGACAAAGATCCTGTCGGGTGATTAAATCGCAGCGCCAGATCCCGACCGTACCCAGAAGCTGTTCGCCCTCCAGAGCAATAAAGGTCAACGGTAACGCGCCCGGCGTCTGGCTATGTTCAACGATGCTCTGGAAAAACGCCCGCGTAAGCCCGTCACCGAACGCCTGCCAGATCCAGTCAGTTACCTGTTCCGCATACTGAGGCGCGGCATAGAGAGGCAAAATAGTCACACCAGCTTCCCCTGAAACACGGGCACAGATTCAAAAAGATAACCGTCAAAATCCGGCGCATCTTCATCGGAGAGTTCAAGTAAGCTCTTTTTCACATTTTCCAGATGCTGGAACATCGCCTGCCAGGCGCCCATCACGTCACGACGGCGAAGCGCCGCGAGGATGGTTTGTCTGTCGCCCAGCCATTTCAGGCGGTATGCACGGCTGGCGATATGCCCATTGAATTGCTGCCACAGCGGGCTGCTGTCCATGTGGTGCCAGATACTCTCTACCGTTGCCAGCAGCATCTGGTTTTGCGTTGCCCCCGCCAGCACCAGGTGAAACATTTTATTGTTGTCCTGGCTGTTATCGTTGGCGGCAATAGCGCGCTGCTCCTGCTCAATAATACGGCGCAGATTGTCGATGTCTGCGCGTGTCGCCATTTTGGCAGCAAACGCGGCGATGTTGCTTTCGAGGAGCTGGCGCGCCTGCAGGATCTCAAAGGGGCCGACGTCGCTGTTCAGAAAACGCTCTTCTTCGTTTTCGTGTTCTTCAGGAATGCGCATCACATAAACGCCAGAACCCTGGCGGATATCCACCGTGCCCTGCAGTTCCAGCATCAGCAATGCCTCACGCACGATGGTACGACTTACGCCGTACTTCTCAGCAATATTTCGCTCGGGCGGCAGACGGGAACCTACGGGATAGTGCCCCTGGATAATTTGCGCCCGTAAATCCTCGCCAATTTCCTGGTACTGTTTTTTTTCCGGCAGGATGACAGCCTTATCCACGTTTTCACCTGTTTTTTCAGTTAATGCGCAGGCCGGGCGTCCTCCCGGCCAGTTTGTGCGCTATTTTACCAGAACCAGCATGGTTTTCGCTTACTTCCATTCATCATCGACCGGGAGCGTGAGCACGCGCGCATCGCGCAGCTGCCGGAACCAGCTCGCCGACCTTTTCGCCCGCCTGGCGCGATTGTTATCGAGATCGATCTCAATCAGCCCGTAGCGGTTTTTGAAGGCGTTCATCGGCGATACGTTGTCCGTGAAGGCCCACAGCATATAGCCATGACAGTTTGCCCCCTCCTCCCGCGCCAGCAGCGTGTAATAGAGGTGCTCGCGAATGAACGCAATGCGGTACTCGTCGTCAATGACCCCGTCACTGTTGCGAAACTGCGCTTCGTTCTCCACGCCCATCCCGCTCTCCGCCACGAACCAGTCGATGTTGCGGTAGTCATTTTTTATCCGCATCGCCATATCGTAGATAATGCGGGGGTAGATTTCCCAGCCGCGGGATTTATTCATTCGCCGTCCTGGCAGTTCGAACGGTTCGTAGTAGTACGCCGGGTGGAACGGTGTCTCCGGGTGCCAGGCACGAGACGGCGCTTTCACCCGATGCGGGTAATAGAGGTTTATCCCCAGCTCATCGACGGTGTTCTGCGCAATCAGTTCCAGCTCTTCTGCGGTGTAGTCCCACGCCACCTGATGCTGTTCCAGCAGCGTAAACAGTTCTGACGGGTAGCGCCCGTGCACCAGCGGATCGAGAAATACGCGGTTATAGAACAGATCGTACTTCTCTGCGGCGTTAACATCGTGCGGCGCGCACGAGCGAGGATAGGTGACTTCGGGGTTGAGAATACAACCAACCGAGCCAGGGTAGCCTTTGGCACGAAACAGCTGTACAACCTTTGCCGTCGCCAGAACCTTATGGTGGTTCCACTGCATCCATTTACCGGTATTCTGCTCGTAGGGCCAGCGCAGCGCATCGAGATAAACGCGGGTCTGTACCACGATCGGTTCATTGAAGGTAAACCAGCGGGTGACTTTACCGTGGTAGCGTTCAAAGACTTTTTCCGCATAGCGGACAAACAGGTCGACAACCTGCTTTGAAGCCCAGCCGCCGTAAGTGTCAAGCAGCACGCCCGGCAGCTCGTAATGCTCGAGGCAAATCATCGGCTCAATACCCTGACGGTGCATCTCATCGAACAACGCGTCGTAATAGGCGGCGTACTCCTCGTCCACCGTCACTTTTTCATAGTCGGTTAAAAAACGTGACCAGTTAATCGAGGTTCGGTAGTGCGTCAGCCCTGCCTGCTTCATCAGCGCCACATCCTCGCGAAAGCGGTTGATAAAGTCGGTCGCCACCGCCGGGCCATAGCCGTTGTGCCAGACGTGGCGATCGTTTTTGTACCAGAGATCGATCCACGAATCCTGCCCCGCCTTTTTGCCGCTCCAGCCTTCGGTTTGCCAGGCTGACGCGGCCGCGCCCAGAATGAAATCCTGCGGAATGGTTATCTGTTTTGTCGTCATCACATCCTCATGCATTGTCGGTCGCCTGTTGCAGCGCGGCCTGTTCGGCACGTCGTGAAGCAATCTTCACAAACGGCAGGTAGATAATGACGGCAGTCACAATGCAGATAAGCTGAGTGATGACCGCCCCCATCGATCCGGCGGTGGAGAGCCAGGCGTTGATCAGCGGCGGCGTGGTCCACGGCACCATCACCACGGCTTTACCGGCAAAGCCGGTTACGGTGGCAAAGTAACCGATAGAGCCGGTCACCAGCGGCGTGATAATGAAAGGAATGGCGAGGATCGGGTTAAGCATGATTGGCATGCCGAAGATCACCGGCTCGTTGATGTTAAAGAGCCCCGGACCAATGGAAAGCTTGGCGATCTCTTTCATCTCTTTGCGTTTGGTGGCAATCATGACCGCGATCAGCAGGCCGATGGTCAGCCCCGACCCGCCGATGCTCATGTACACATCCCAGAACGGCATGGTGATGATATTCGGCACCTCTTTGCCCTGCTCAAAGGCGCTCATATTAACGGTGATGGCGCCTAACAGCAGCGGCTCGCGGATCGGCTTGATCATCTGGTTGCCGTGAATACCAATCACCCAGAAAAGCTGTGCGACAAACATCAGCAGCAGAATGCCCGGCAGGCTTTGCACCACGCGCTCCAGCGGCTGTTGCACCACCTGATAGACCGCGTCATAGAGATACATGCCGGTGAGTTGATGGAAGACGAAACCCAATGTGGCAATCGCGGTAGTGGTGATGATCGCCGGGATCAGCGCGGAGAACGATGCCGCCACGTTTGGCGGTACGGTGTCCGGCATCCTGATCTTCAGCCCCTTGCGGTTTTCCAGCCAGCAGTAAATTTCTACCGACAGAATCGCGATAAACATGCCGAGGAACAGGCTACGGGTATCAGAGAACTGACGCAGCAGCACGTCTTTCACCACGTGCATTTCACCATCCACCAGCATCTCAACGGTTGTCGGCGTCACGCAGATAAAGCAGATCACCGCCAGCAGGCCAGGGAATAAGGATTTGATCCCGTTGATGCGGCCCAGTTCGATACCGATTAAGAACACCGCGCCAATGTTAAGGAAATTCAGGGTGGCGTAATTGAGCGCGCTGGTGATGGGTTTTAGCGTGGCGAGAAAAGAGAGGGACTGAAAGCTCGCCAGGCCATTTTTCGGATCCAGTACCATATTGGAGATCAAGACAGAGAATGCCCCAACGATGATGACCGGCATTAAGGTAATAAAGGCAGACTTGATCGCCATGATATAGCGATAACTGTTGAATTTTGTGGCAAAACTGCCCAGAGCGTCGATCAGTTTTTCCTGTAATGCCATAGGGTAATACCTCAGTAAAAGGGCTTTTATTGGATAAGGTGTACAGCCGGATACTATTGGCATACCAAAAATAGCTTCATGTCGGGTTTTGTTCTGTGATTAAGCTCTCAACGACGTAACAGGTATTCCAAAATGCAGTTTGCATCGATTTTGGCATACCACTTAAAACCCGGTATTTCGAACTGACCGATCGTTACCTAAAAGCGTGATCGTGCTGGAAGTTTTGCCCTTCCCGCATCGCTTATGCACCGGATGGTCTGTGTTAAACTGCAGATCGTTACGTGGAATCAGGAATGTCTAATGGCAACAATGCTGGATGTCTCATTACGCGCGGGCGTGTCGAAAGCCACGGTATCGCGCGTGCTGAACGGCACAGGTCAGGTTAAAGAGAGTACGCGTCAGCAGGTGTTTAATGCGATGGAAGAGCTGGGCTACCGCCCAAATTTTCTTGCGCGTTCGCTGGCAAACCAGACCAGCAACAGCATTGGTCTGGTGGTCTCTACCTTTGATGGTTTTTACTTTGGTCGTCTTCTTCAGCAGGCCTCCCGGCAGACGGAAACCCACGGCAAGCAACTGATCGTCACGGATGGTCACGACGCCCCGGAGCAGGAAGAGCAGGCGGTACAAATGCTGGCCGATCGCAAATGCGATGCCATCGTGCTTTACACCCGCTACATGAGCGAAAAAGCGATCATGAAGCTGATCCATTCGGTGCAAACCCCGCTGGTGGTCATCAACCGTGAAGTCAGCCAGGCGCCCGATCGCTGCGTGTTCTTCGAACAGCAGGATGCCGCCTTTAAGGCCGTGGATTACCTGATCAACCAGGGCCACCGGGAGATCGCCTGTATCACCGTCCCGATCCACACGCCAACCGGGAAAGCGAGGCTGATGGGCTACCGTAAGGCGCTGGAAAAGCACGGTATTCGTCTGGACGAGCGGCGGATTAAGTATGGCGATGCGGGAATGACGCGAGGATATGAGCTCTGCAAAGAGCTGATTGCCGACGGTATAGCGTTTAGCGCTCTGTTTGCCTGTAACGATGATATGGCGTTGGGTGCGTCCAAGGCGCTACACCAGGCGGGGCTGCGGATCCCACAGGATATTTCCCTGTTTGGCTTTGACGATGCCCCATGCGCGAAATGGCTGGAGCCTGCGCTCTCGTCGGTTTACCTGCCTATCGACAATATGATCGTTACGGCTATCGATCAGGCGATCCGGCTGGCAAAAAACCAACCGGTCGACGCGATCCCGCCGTTCACCGGTACGCTGGTATTACGCGACTCGGTCACGACGGGGCCGTACTTCACTCAGACGAGTTCCAGCGCCAGCAGTTCCTGAATGGTCTGGCGGCGGCGGATCAGCCGCGCCTTGCCGTTATCAAACAACACTTCTGGCAGCAGCGGGCGGCTGTTGTAGTTTGAGGACATTGACGCCCCGTACGCACCGGTATCGTGCAGCACCAGATAGTCGCCTGGTTTAACTTCCGGCAGCGCGCGGGTTTCCACTTTCCCCCCTTCCTGCTGGGTAAAGACATCACCAGACTCACACAGCGGGCCTGCGACAACCGTCTCGATACGCGGCGCGTGAGTTAAATCGCGGCCATCGGCAGCCAGAGCCGAAATGTGGTGATAGCTGCCGTACATTGACGGGCGCATCAGATCGTTAAAGCCGGCGTCAATCAGCACAAAGTGGCGCGAGCCCATCTCTTTCACGCTGCGAACCTGCGCCACCAGCACCCCGGATTCAGCCACCAGGAAACGACCCGGCTCAATTTCCAGCTTCACGGCATGACCAAGATGCGCGGCGACCTGGTCACGCGCGGCGCTCCACAGGCCGTAATAGTGATCGGTATCGATCGCTTCTTCCCCTTCACGGTAAGGAATGGAAAGACCGCCCCCGGCGGAGATCGCCTCCAGATCCTGACCAGACTCGATCACCTGGCGCACCATTGCGCCACAGACCTGCTCAAGGTGCGCGTAATCCACGCCGGAGCCGATGTGCATATGAATCCCCACCAGCTTCAGATTGTAACGCTGCAGTACGTCCAGGGCAGCGGGCATATCGGCATACCAGATACCGTGCTTGCTGTTTTCGCCGCCGGTATTGGTTTTTTGGCTATGACCGTGACCAAAGCCAGGGTTCACGCGCAGCCAGACGCGGTGGCCCGGAGAAACTTGCCCAAGCTGTTCCAGCATATCCACGGACCCGGCGTTTACCGGCACCTGCAGCTCATGGACGCGAGCAAGCGTGGCGTCGTCGATCACATCGGCGGTAAACACAATCGCGTCAGGATCGGCTTTCGGATCAAACCCGGCCGCCAGCGCGCGCTCAATCTCCCCCAGGGAGACGGAGTCGACCTTCACGCCCTGCTCACGCATCAGACGCAGAATGTGGATATTGGAGCACGCCTTCTGGGCAAAACGCACCACGTCAAACTGATGCAGGGCAGCAATCTTCTCGCGAACAATCTGCGCGTCGTAGACCCACACCGGACAGCCAAACTCGGCAGGCAGGCGTAGCAGGTTTTCGGCATTCAAATCAGTATCAGTCTGGTTAAGCGGGCGTGGCATGGTCTTTCTCCGGGGTGACATTTTTTTATGATTACGCCACAGCAGGAAGAGAATAAAAAATATCGTTTTATCGCGAGTCTATGCAAAAATGATATGGACAGTTCTCTGTATTCAGGTGACCTATGCCCGCCGTCAATTTACGCCATATCGAGATTTTTCACGCCGTGATGACCACGGGCAACCTCACCGAGGCTGCGCAGATGCTCCATACCTCGCAGCCAACGGTCAGCCGCGAGCTGGCGCGATTCGAGAAAGTGCTGGGACTGAAGCTGTTCGAACGCACCCGGGGCAGGCTTCACCCGACGGTACAGGGGCTGCGCCTGTTCGAAGAGGTGCAGCGCTCATGGTACGGCCTGGATCGCATTGTCAGTGCGGCGGAAAGCCTGCGCGAGTTTCGGCAGGGCGAGCTATCGATTGTTTGCCTGCCCGTCTTTTCGCAGTCTTTTTTGCCGACGCTGCTCCAGCCTTTTCTGGCCCGATATCCGGAGGTGAATCTCACGATTGTCCCGCAGGAGTCACCGCTGCTTGAGGAGTGGCTCTCCGCACAGCGCCATGATTTAGGCCTGACCGAAACCCTCTCTACGCCCGCGGGAACGGAACGCACGGAACTGCTCTCTTTAGATGAGGTGTGCGTGCTGCCAGCCGGGCACCCGCTTGCCCGCAAGCAGATTCTGACGCCAGCGGATTTTCACGGTGAAAACTACATTAGCCTGTCACAAACCGACAGCTACCGGCAACTGCTGGATTCACTGTTTGCCGAGCATCAGGTGAAGCGCAGGATGGTGGTCGAGACCCACAGTGCGGCCTCCATTTGCGCCATGGTGCGCGCCGGGGTGGGCGTTTCGGTGGTGAATCCACTGACGGCGCTGGATTACGCCGGGCGCGATATTGTGATCCGCCCGTTTAGCCTGTCAGTCCCGTTCACCGTGAGCCTGATCCGCCCCCTCCATCGCCCGGTCTCAGCGCTGGTGGAGGCGTTTACGGAACACCTGATAGCCCATGCCCGTCAGGTGGCGCTTCGTTTATCCGATCGGCAAAGTTTATGACAGCATAAACTCCACGGCATCGGCGGCATGAATCGCGGCGGTATCGAAGACCGGAATCGGGCTTTGCTCAACCGGCACCAGTAAACCGATTTCCGTACAGCCGAAGATCACCCCTTCCGCCCCCTGCTGCGCGAGTTTTTCAATCACGCTGACGTAATATGCCCGGGATGATTCGCTAAAGGTGCCGAGGCAGAGTTCATCAAAGATAATCTGGTTGATGCGGGCCCGGTCTGCCTCATCCGGGATCAGGCTTTCAATGCCAAACTGGCTGCTCAACCGACCGCGGTAAAAATCCTGCTCCATGGTGTAGCGCGTTCCCAGCAGCGCCACACGACGTAATCCGGTTGCGGTGATAGCCCGCCCGGTTGCATCAGCAATGTGCAGGAAGGGCAGCGAACAGCGCGCTTCGATATGGGACGCGACTTTATGCATGGTATTGGTACAGAGCAAAATCCCCTCTGCTCCCGCACGCTCCAGCCCCAGCGCGGCCTCAGCCAGTATTTCCCCGGCTTTATCCCATTCACCGCTCGACTGGCAGGCTTCGATTTCATGGAAATCTACGCTGTGCAGTAGCAGACTGGCAGAATGCAGGCCCCCCAGACGTTGCTTCACCCCTTCATTAATCAGGCGGTAATAGGGGATTGTCGATTCCCAGCTCATCCCCCCTAACAGGCCGATCGTTTTCATCATCCCTCCTTATGTGTTTATCCCAGTGAAGCAAACTTGTGATCGTGTTTCCAGTTCTTTGTCACGTCGTTTCTTTTTAACCCCTGGTGATATAAATTAAATGAAACATTGTTTTAATGCATTCTGGGGTGACGATATGTTTATTTTCCACAACGAGACCACGCTTGACGATCTGGGGAACGGCGTGACGCGCCGTATTCTTGCCCATGGCGGTAAAATGATGGCGGTGGAGGTGAATTTTGAACAGGGCGCGACAGGCCCACTGCATAACCATCCTCATGAACAGTTAACCTATGTGCTGTCCGGCGAGTTTGAGTTCACGATTGGAGATGAAAAACATGTGGTGTCGGCCGGGGATACCCTCTACAAAAAGCCACATGTGATGCACGGCTGCGTGTGTCTTAAACCCGGCACGCTGCTGGATACCTTCACGCCGGTACGTGAGGATTTTTTGAAATAAAAAAAGGGCGCTGATGACAGCGCCCTTCTCGTCTGCGTTTTTTATTCCGTTACAGGCTCGACCAGAGGATTGCGGCTGAGCATGGCCTCGCGCAGTAATACGCTGCCACAGGCAAACAGCCCGCCCAGCAGTCCCGCCAGGATCACAATCAGGGCTTTGCCCGGACCGTCTTTTTTCACCGGCATCGATGGAGAGAGCTGATACTTGAACGGTTCAAGTTTGACGTCTTCGACAGACAGCTTTTTCAGCTGCGCCAGGTAGTATTCCCGGTTCTGGAAGTCTGCGTTCAGCTCAGCGATGTCCTTGAGATTTTTTTCAATCTGCAGTTTTTGCGCGATACCGTCGGCACCGAGCGCGACGGAGTAATCCGGATCGTCTTTAACCGCCTGACCGTTGCTGTAGACCGGCTTTTTGATACCCGCCGCGTTGGCCACTTCCAGAGAATAGTTAAGACGCTGCAGATTGGTGTTGTGAACATTCGTCAGACGTACCCGATCCAGCTCCAGCTGTTGCTCCACCACTTTGGTTTTCAGGGTGATCTGGTTACGGATATTCTCCATGGTTTCCTGCTCAACAATCTGCGAGATGTAATCCACGTAACCTTTAAGAACCGTTTGCGCATCCCCCGCCGTCGGCGCGGTGAAGCTCAATGTCCACGAGACGTACGGCGCTTTATCCGCGTCTTTTGCCAGAGTGTTATCTACCGCTTTCATCTTTTCGGAGATATTGACCACCGCACGATGCAGCTCAAGCGGATCCACATCAGTGCCTTCCAGCTGTGCCATCACGTAAGGTGAGGATTTCATGTACTCCTCAAGCAACGACTGCGACTGGAACTTTTTAATAAACTGGTTAAACACGTCCGGACGGGTAATTTTCACGTCCACGTCGAGCACCTGCAGGGCGACCATCATCTGGCGCAGCGGGTTCCACTGCGTCTGTTCCGCCGGTGTGATCACCGCTTTACTGGTCCATTTTTGTGGCAGTAAGAACGCGATGGCCAGTCCAACCAGTGCGAATGCGAAGGCAATCACGACGATACGTTTTTTTGCCGCCAGAAGAACTTCTAACAGTCCCAGAAGGTCAATTTCTTTGGAACTGACTGCCGGGGCCGCGTAATGGGGGAAGTCGAGATCCGTATTTTTTTTGAAATCCATTGCTGACATAGCCATTCTTCTTTTGAGGGTGCAGACCATTTCTGCCTGATTGGTTACAGTGGTCCGATGATACAAGAAAGTAAGAATTATCTGAACGAAAGAATGATCCAGCTGTAGACCTGCTATCAGAATTAGTAGTTAGTTTCTCCACGGTATTGTCTTTATTAATCATCCGGTTCTTTCCGCCCGCCCTCATCTCTCTTCTTTGAACGCCTGAAATAGCGCAAAAATGCCATCCTCATCACCTTATTGAAACACCGTTTCGACTTTGATCACATTTCCGCTATTAAGCGAATGACGCAGAAACAAATAGCAATAATATAAAATAAAACGGCGTTTTATTATCCAGGAACACGAGTTCTACCGTATTGAAATCCAGGCGTTTCGCGCATCGATGAAATCGAAAAAAGTCTTATAAAACAAAGTTAAATGAAGTAACCGTGACACGTATTACCCAGAACATTGCCGTTCAGGCTCGGTTTCGACAGCCTGAAAGGTTGTTACAGACGCAGATTCCGTTTTAAACCATTGATTACCAGGTAGGTAAGTATGAATGAAAACAAGCTGCTGGGGCTCGCGTGGATATCACCCTACATCATTGGGTTGATACTCTTTACGGCTTTCCCCTTCGTCTCATCGTTTTTCCTGAGTTTTACGGATTACGACCTGATGAGCCCGCCGGTATTTAACGGCATTGAAAATTATCGCTACATGTTTACGGAAGACACGCTCTTCTGGACATCAATGGGAGTGACGTTTGCGTATGTATTTCTGACCATCCCCCTGAAGCTGGCCTTTGCATTAGGGATTGCGTTTGTTCTGAACTTTAAATTACGCGGTATTGGATTCTTCCGTACCGCCTACTATATTCCGTCGATCCTCGGCAGCTCCGTGGCCATTGCTGTTTTGTGGCGCGCACTCTTTGCCATTGATGGTCTGCTGAACAGCTTTATTGGCGTATTTGGTTTTGACCCGGTGAACTGGCTGGGGGAGCCCTCGCTGGCCCTGATGTCGGTCACCCTGCTGCGCGTCTGGCAGTTCGGTTCCGCGATGGTCATCTTCCTGGCCGCGCTGCAAAACGTTCCGCAGTCGCAGTATGAAGCTGCGATGATCGATGGGGCATCCAAATGGCAGATGTTCACGAAAGTGACCGTGCCGCTGATCACGCCGGTGATTTTCTTCAACTTCATTATGCAGACCACCCAGGCGTTCCAGGAATTTACCGGACCGTATGTCATTACCGGCGGCGGGCCAACGTATTCCACTTACCTGTTCTCACTCTACATCTACGACACCGCGTTCAAATACTTTGACATGGGTTACGGCGCAGCACTGGCGTGGATCCTGTTCCTGGTGGTAGCCATTTTTGCCGGTATCGCCTTTAAGTCATCGAAATATTGGGTGTTCTACTCCGCCGATAAAGGAGGCAAAAATGGCTGATATCCAACAACTTTCCACGGCGAGGACGATTGCCGAGCGTGAAGTCGCCCGCACGCTGCGCAGAGAGAAAATTAACGCCGCAGTGCGCTACGTGATCCTGCTGTTTGTCGGCCTGCTGATGCTTTATCCGCTGGTGTGGATGTTCTCGGCGTCGTTTAAACCGAACCACGAGATTTTCACCACTCTCAGCCTGTGGCCTGCCCATGCGACCTGGGACGGTTTTGTGAATGGCTGGAAAACCGGCACCGAATACAACTTCGGCCATTACATGCTGAACACCTTTAAATATGTGATCCCGAAAGTGATCCTGACCATTATCTCCTCCACCATCGTGGCGTACGGCTTTGCGCGCTTTGAAATCCCGTGGAAGAAATTCTGGTTCGCTACCCTCATCACCACCATGCTGCTCCCCAGCACCGTGCTGCTGATCCCGCAGTACCTTATGTTCCGTGAAATGGGCATGCTCAACAGCTATATGCCGCTGTACCTGCCGCTAGCCTTCGCCACCCAGGGGTTCTTCGTCTTCATGCTTATCCAGTTCCTGCGCGGCGTGCCGCGTGACATGGAGGAGGCGGCGCAAATTGACGGCTGTAACTCGCTTCAGGTGCTGTGGTACGTGGTGGTGCCGATCCTGAAACCGGCCATTATCTCCGTCGCCCTGTTCCAGTTCATGTGGTCAATGAACGACTTTATCGGGCCGCTGATTTATGTCTACAGCGTGGATAAATACCCGATTGCACTGGCGCTGAAAATGTCCATCGACGTCACCGAAGGGGCGCCGTGGAACGAAATTCTGGCAATGGCGAGCATCTCCATTCTGCCATCCATCATTGTCTTCTTCCTGGCACAGCGCTACTTCGTCCAGGGCGTTACCAGCAGCGGAATTAAAGGTTAAGAGGGAAATATTATGGCTGAAGTTATCTTCAACAAACTGGAAAAGGTCTACTCCAACGGCTTTAAAGCGGTACATGCCATTGACCTGAAAATCGCTGAAGGAGAGTTCATGGTGATTGTTGGCCCCTCCGGCTGCGCCAAATCCACCACCCTGCGCATGCTGGCTGGCCTGGAAACTATCAGCGGGGGTGAAGTCCGCATCGGCGATAAGATTGTGAACAACCTCGCGCCGAAAGAGCGCGGGATTGCGATGGTGTTCCAGAACTACGCGCTCTATCCCCACATGACGGTGCGCGAAAACCTGGCCTTTGGTCTGAAGCTGAGCAAACTGCCAAAAGATCAGATTGAATCTCAGGTCAACGAAGCGGCCAAAATCCTTGAGCTGGAAGAGTTACTCGACCGCCTGCCACGCCAGCTTTCCGGCGGCCAGGCACAGCGCGTGGCGGTAGGCCGTGCGATTGTGAAAAAGCCGGATGTATTCCTGTTCGACGAACCGCTGTCAAACCTCGACGCCAAACTACGCGCCTCAATGCGCATTCGTATTTCCGACCTGCACAAGCAGTTGAAGAAATCCGGTAAACCGGCGACCACCGTCTACGTCACCCACGACCAGACCGAAGCGATGACCATGGGCGACCGCATCTGCGTGATGAAGCTCGGCCACATCATGCAGGTTGATACCCCTGACAACCTCTACCACAAGCCGAAAAACATGTTCGTGGCAGGCTTTATCGGCGCGCCGGAGATGAACATTCGTCAAAGCCAGCTGGTGGAAAGCGCCGGGAAACTGCACATCGCCATCGGCAATGAAACCATGCCGCTGAATGCCGGGATGCAGGAGAAAGTCTCCGCTTATGCCGGGCAGGCCATTTACTACGGCGTACGTCCGGAATTCGTTTCCCTCTCCGACGCACCATTCGTTGACGGGGGCTGCAGTGGCGAAATGGTTCGCGTGGAAAATATGGGCCACGAATTCTTCGTCTATCTGAAGGTTGCGGACTACGAACTGACCGCCAGAATTCCTTCCGATGAAGCTAAGCCCATGATTGATAAAGGCCTTCATCGCAAGGTGTATTTCAGATTTGATATGAATAAATGTCATATTTTTGACGCAAAAACTGAACAGAACCTCTCTCTCTGATGGAGTTTATAAAAATGAAAAAAGTGCTTTTAAGCGCAGCAATCTCCGCGACGCTGGGCCTTACCGCTTTGCCATCGATGGCGAAAGATGTCGAATTACGCATGTCCTGGTGGGGTGGTAATGGCCGCCATCAGGTGACGTTGAAAGCGCTGGAGGAATTCCATAAGCAGAACCCGGATATCAACGTTAAAGCAGAGTACACCGGCTGGGATGGGCACCTCTCCCGCCTGACCACTCAAATTGCGGGCGGCACCGAGCCGGATGTGATGCAGACCAACTGGAACTGGCTGCCAATCTTCTCGAAAACCGGCGACGGGTTCTACGACCTGAACAAAATGAAAGACGTGATCGACCTGACCCAGTTCGATCCCAAAGAACTTCAGTCCACCACCATCAACGGCAAGCTGAACGGCATTCCGATCTCCGTCACCGCACGCGTGTTCTACTTCAACGACGAGACCTGGAAAAAAGCCGGTATTGCATACCCGAAAACCTGGGACGAGCTGATGGCGGCGGGTAAAACCTTCGAGAGTAAACTCGGCAAGCAGTACTACCCGGTCGTGCTGGAGCATCAGGACACGCTGGCATTGCTGAACTCGTACATGATTCAGAAGTACAACATCCCTGCCGTGGACGAGAAAACCAAGAAGTTCGCTTACAGCAAAGCGCAGTGGGTGGAATTCTTCCAGACCTACAAAACGCTGGTGGATAGCCACGTCATGCCGGACACCAAATACTATGCGTCGTTTGGTAAGAGCAACATGTATGAGATGAAGCCGTGGATCCAGGGAGAATGGGCGGGAACCTACATGTGGAACTCCACCATCAACAAGTATTCCGACAACCTGAAGCCACCGGCAAAACTGGTGCTGGGCAGTTACCCGATGCTGCCGGGCGCAACCGATGCGGGCCTTTTCTTCAAACCGGCGCAGATGCTCTCGATTGGTAAATCCACCAAAAACCCGGAAGCGGCGGCGAAACTGATTAATTTCCTGCTGAACAGCAAAGAGGGTGTGGATACGCTGGGTCTGGAGCGTGGCGTGCCGCTGAGTAAAGCCGCGGTGCAGTTCCTGACCGAAGACGGCACCATCAAAGAGAGCGATCCGTCGGTCGCGGGGCTGCGTCTGGCGCAGTCTCTGCCGGCCAAACTTTCCGTGTCACCTTACTTTGACGATCCGCAGATTGTGGCCCAGTTCGGCACCTCTCTGCAGTACATCGATTATGGACAGAAATCCGTGGAAGAGACCGCCGCTGACTTCCAGCGTCAGGCTGAACGTATTCTGAAACGCGCGATGCGCTAACAAAAAGCCGGGTGGCCTCTTCGCCACCCGGCAACAGATTACACGCCAATATTACGCAGCTTCTCGCCGGACATCAGCCTGCGCTCGATATGCTCCAGCGTGACGCCTTTGGTTTCAGGGATCAGCCAGAACGTGACCCCGATAAACGCGACGTTGAGAACCGTATAGAGCCAGAAGGTTCCTGCCGCGCCAATTGAATCCAGCAGCGTCAGGAAGGTCGCGCCGATGATCATGTTCGACACCCAGTTGGTGGTCGTGGAACAGGTGATGCCAAAGTCACGGCATTTGAGCGGCTGAATTTCGGAACACAGGATCCACACGACGGGCGCAGCGCTCATCGCATATCCGGCAATACACATCATGGTCATGCCAACAGAGAGCCAGGAAAGACCGCTTGAGGCCGTGCCGTTATCAAACTGCATCAGGCAGTAGCCAAGGATCAGCGTACCGAGCGCCATGACGCTAAAGCCAATCTTGAGTGCCGGTTTACGTCCGGCTTTATCCACGGTGAACACCGCGATAAAGGTGGCGAACATAAAGGTCAGCCCCACCACCAGCGTGGCAACCATTTGTTGTTCCGTGGTGGTGAACCCCGCCATTTTGAAGATACGTGGCGCGTAGTACATGATGATGTTCATCCCGGTGAACTGCTGCATCGCCTGCAGCAGCATGCCGAGGAACACCGCGCGGCGAACGTTACGGTTGATCTTAAACAGCGCCCAGCCCCCCTGCTTCAGCTTCAGGCTTTCACGGATCTCGTTCAGCTCTTCACGTGCTTTTTCTGAGGTATCACGCAGCATCCGCAGCACCTCTTCCGCTTCCACATGACGACCCTTTTGCGCCAGCCAGCGCGGACTGTTTGGCAGGAAAATCACCAGAACAATCAGCACCAGCGCCGGGAGCGCCAGCACGCCCAGCATCGCACGCCAGTTGCCGCTGTAGCTGAAATAAGTGTCAGACAGAAACGCCAGCACGATGCCCAGCGTCACCATCAGCTGGTACATACTGATCATCTTGCCGCGCACGTTCTCGCTCGCCATTTCGGAGAGGTACAACGGCGCAGTGTAAGAGGCAATCCCCACCGCCACGCCGAGTAGCACGCGGGAGAGCAGCAGCATTTCCACGTTCGTGGCAAATGCTGACCCAATGGAGCCGGCGACAAACAGAATCGCCCCCACCATCAGGCTGTATTTTCGCCCGAGGCGGAACGAAAGCCAGCCGTTAAACAGCGCGCCGATGGCCGCACCCAGCATCATGCTGCTGACCACCCACTCCTGCAGGCGGTTACTCAACGTAAAGTGATCGGTGATAAAGGGCAGCGCCCCGGCGATCACGCCAATATCCAGACCGAACAGTAAACCGGCCACTGCAGCCGCGATGGAGACAAACTGATTCATGCGTCGGGTATCACGCAACGCGGCGGGCATAAGGGTAGAGTCATTTATAGATGTCATATTTTCCTGCCTGAACAGCGAAATTCGTTAACTGAAATTACGAGATAGCGCGGAAAAGTGTCAGGCCGTAACTCGCGAAGATATGGATTATTTCGCTGTGGCATAGCGATCTGTGATGGATATTACAATTTCAACTAACGATGAAATACCGCCAGTTTTTATTAATCATTTAATTTTTAAGCAATAAAACTGTGATGCATATCATTTATGATTTTTTAGTATGGATTTTTCGTCTTGAGCCATATGGATAATGGCAATTTTTGAGCAAAAAAACCTCCACCCACCGGCAGAGGTTTAAGACGGAATACGCAATTAACGCGCCAGCCAGCCGCCATCGACCGCCACGGTATAGCCGTTGATGTAATCGGATGCCGGAGAGGCCAGGAACACGATCGGCCCCTTGAGATCGTCCGGAAGGCCCCAGCGGCCTGCCGGGATACGGTCGAGGATTTCCGCGCTACGCTGTTCGTCAGCACGCAACTGCTGAGTGTTATTCGTCGCCATGTACCCCGGCGCAATCGCGTTGACGTTGATGTTGTGCTTCGCCCACTCGTTTGCCAGCAGACGGGTAACGCCCATCACCGCACTCTTGGATGCGGTATAAGACGGCACGCGGATACCGCCCTGGAAGGAGAGCATAGAGGCGATATTAATGATCTTGCCGCCTTTCCCCTGGGCAATGAAATGTTTCGCCGCCGCCTGGGACATAAAGAACACGCTCTTAATGTTCAGGTTCATCACGTCGTCCCAGTCGCGCTCGCTGAAACTAATCGCGTCTTCACGGCGAATCAGTCCGGCATTGTTCACCAGAATGTCGATATGGCCGAATTCCGCCACCGCGCGATCCAGCAGTTCAGGGATGGCGTCAATTTTACGCAGATCGGCGGTCAGGCTCAGAAAACGACGACCCAGCGCGGTGACGCGCTCGATGGTTTCAGTAGGCTCAACAATGTTAATCCCGACGATATCGCAGCCCGCTTCCGCCAGCCCTAACGCCATACCCTGACCCAGCCCGGTGTCACAACCGGACACCACAGCCACTTTACCCTGCAGAGAAAATGCATCCAGAATCATGTTTGTTCCTTAATCTTTCAGCGCCTGTCACCAACAGGCAGGTTTATGCTTAACTGCCTGCGGCTAGCGCAGATCGTTAACCGCGACGTGGTCCATGTCATCAAAGACCTGGTTTTCACCGACCATACCCCAGATGAAGGTGTACGCTTTCGTGCCTACGCCCGAATGAATAGACCAGCTCGGCGAAATAACCGCCTGCTCGTTATGCATCACAATATGGCGCGTTTCCTGCGGTTGCCCCATCATGTGGAACACGCAGGCGTCCTCGTCCATGTTGAAGTAGAAATACACTTCCATACGGCGCTCGTGGGTATGGCACGGCATGGTGTTCCACAGGTTGCCCGGAGCAAGCTCGGTCAGCCCCATGCTGAGCTGGCAGGTTTCCAGCACATCCGGAACAAAGTATTTATTGATGGTGCGACGGTTGCTGGTGAGGTTGTCACCCAGCGTCACCGGGGCGACATCCGCCGGGGTCACTTTTTTGGTGGGATACGGGGTATGTGCGGGCGCACAGTTGTAGTAAAACTTCGCCGGTTTACCGCTGTCGATGCTGGCGAACACGACCTCTTTCGCCCCTTTACCGACATACAACGCGTCGCGATGACCTATCTCATAGCACTGTCCGTCTACTGTGATGGTGCCGGGGCCACCGATGTTAATCACGCCCAGCTCGCGACGCTCAAGGAAATAGCTCACACCAAGCTGTTTACCCACTTCACCACCCACGGAGACGGTCTGCGTCACCGGCATAATCCCGCCAATGATAATACGGTCGATATGGCTGTAGACCATGGTGTACTTATCGGCCTCGAACACCTGCTCGACTAAAAACTCATTGCGCAGCCCCTGAGTATCCAGCGTTTTGGCGTGCGCACTGTGGATGCTTTGTCTGACGTCCACCGTAACCTCCAGAAATGATCGTGCCCGCAGGCAGAAAATTAACGAAACGACGTTCCGTTTTCATGATGAGCACAGTCTAGCCCCAGAGAAGGGGGTTTTCAATTACATTTAAAACAACGTTTCATTTTTTCTATTTGTTTATACCAGAAATGGCGTTCGGATCACGATAAAGAGAGCCAGACATTAATCTCGCCAATGAAACAGACAAAGTGCGCCATCAGTCACACATAATGAAACATTGTTTTGATAATTTAATACTCACTTTTTAATCTACTTTTATCGTTCAAAGGAGTGCATTATGGCTAAAGGTATGCGGGTCAAGCTGAACTACGAGATCAGCCACGATCCGGATACAGGCGTGGAAGTCACCCGCCTGACCCCACCCGACGTGACCTGTCACCGCAACTACTTCTATCAGAAGTGCTTCTTTAATGATGGCAGCCACCTGCTGTTCGCAGGGGCGTTTGACGGTCACTGGAACTACTACCTGCTGGATCTGCAGAAGGCCGAAGCGGTACAGCTGACGGAAGGCGCGGGGGATAATACCTTTGGCGGGTTCCTCTCTCCGGATGATAAATCCTTCTACTATGTGAAGAACGACCGCACGCTGCTGGAGGTGGATCTCCATACCCTGGTAGAACGCGAGGTGTACCGTGTCCCAGATGACTGGGTCGGTTACGGTACCTGGGTCGCCAACAGCGACTGCACCAAACTGGTTGGGATAGAAATTGCCCGACGTGACTGGACGCCGCTCAACGACTGGAAAATTTTCCACGACTTCTTCCATAAGGGGCCGCACTGTCGACTGCTGCGGGTGGATCTGAAAACCGGTTTAAGCACCACAATCCACGAAGAGAAAAACTGGCTTGGCCACCCTATCTATCGTCCGTTTGATGACAACACGGTGGCGTTTTGCCATGAAGGGCCGCACGACCTGGTCGACGCCCGCATGTGGCTGGTCAACGAAGATGGTTCGCACGTGCGCAAAGTGAAAACGCATGCGGAAGGCGAAAGCTGTACCCATGAATTCTGGGTGCCGAACGGTTCTGCCCTTGTGTATGTCTCTTATCTGAAGGGCCAAAAGGGCCGCACCATCTGCAGCTTCAATCCGGATACGGGCGTCAATGAGGCAGTCATGCAAATGCCCGCCTGTTCCCATCTGATGAGCAACGTTGACGGCTCCCTGCTGGTGGGCGATGGTTCAGGCACGCCGGTTGATGTGAAGGATACGCACGGTTACACCATCGATAACGATCCTTATCTGTACGCCTTTGACGTGGCGAAAAAAAGCTACTTCCGCATTGCCCGTCACGACACCTCCTGGGCAACGGTGGCAAATAGCCGCCAGGTCACCCACCCGCATCCCTCCTTTACTCCGGATGAGAAAGCGGTGCTGTTCAGTTCCGATAAAGACGGTCAACCCGCCCTCTATATCGCGAAACTTCCTGAGCAACCTGAAATGTTGCAAGCATGATTTGAGTTTGTGTTTCTGTAACTGGCCTTGCCCTCCGTTTCGGAGGGCTTTTTTTTCAGTGGGCTTTTGCCCGTTGGGCGGCGCTTATCAGACATGGGAAAGCCGGGTAGGCACTGGCGCTACCCGGCAATGTTCAGCGGAATAACGTGATATCAGAAAGAATAGGCCACGCCTAAACGAAGGCGGGTCTGGCGTTCATCGGTGTCTTTCACGCCGATGTTACCCACTTCAACATACGGTGCCCAGTTTTTATCCCATTTATACGCCAGCTTGGCGTTATATTCGTTGGAATAATCTTTGTTATTATTACGAACCATACCTTCAGAACTCTTCGCATAAACATAATTGAGTTCGGTGCGCCAGTCACCCATTACCCAGCCAACCCAGGCATCACCACGGTTAACTTTGTCGTCATCTTTATTCGAGCTTGACGGGTAGCGGGTATATTCATAACGATAACGCGCGGCAACATAAAAGCCATTGTCGAAACTATATTGCAGATGCAGATTCGGTTTATATATTGTGCGGCTGTCGTTACTTTCAAGGGTAAACGCCGGCGTCAGTGCAATATTCTCAGTCGCTTTCCAGCGCCAGCTAATTTGATCTTCATGCCCGTTACCCACCACATCCGCAAACGGCTGGTCGGCTTTATCACCACCGGATTTCCATTTAGCTTCTACAGAAAAACCGACCCCGTTAGCAAAGCGATGTGAGACCGAGACACGGTCAGCATTGGCACCACTGTCGATATATTCATGGCGCAGATCGACGGTAACGGCCTGAGCCATGAAGGACGTACCGATAAGGGAAGTAAGGACCAGAGATTTCTTAAACATGAAAAAACCCTCAACTGAAATAATGTTTCTTATTTATGAAACTGCAGTTTATTTTTTAAAGAACATTATTTTAGTGACAAAGATCGTAATTATTTGTTTCATTTTTTTTGGCAAAGATGGACGTGACACCCATCAACAAACAGGGTGTATTAACGTGAAATTACCGGAGGGGGATCACACTAAGATGTTAACAACGATAATAATTAAGGCCGTAATTATTCAATACCAGAGTGAGAATGTACTAATAACGGTTAATTCGTCATACGTTATGTAAAAAAAACCTCCTGAAGGGAGGCTCTTTTATGCGGGCGGGATTTTAGCGTTCAATGGCGAGGGCGACACCTTGTCCACCACCGATACAGAGCGTCGCAATGCCTTTGCGGGCATTGCGCTTTTTCATCTCATGCACCAGCGATACCAGAATTCGACAACCGGACGCGCCGATAGGATGACCCAGTGCGATTGCCCCACCGTTCACGTTTACCCGCAGGGGATCCCATTCCAGCATTTTGCCAACCGAGATTGCCTGTGCGGCAAAGGCCTCGTTGACTTCAATCAGATCCACATCAGAGAGCTGCCACCCTGCGCGTTCCAGGCAGCGACGGGTAGCATAAACCGGGGCGATACCCATTAACGCAGGATCAACACCCACGCTGGCAAATGCCTTAATGCGGGCCAGGACGGGCAGATCCAGCTCAAGGGCTTTGCTTTCACTCATCATCATCACGGCCGCAGCGCCATCATTAATGGAGGAGGCGTTTCCCGCCGTCACTGAGCCCTGAGTTTCAAACGCAGGATTGAGCCTCGCCAGCCCTTCAGCGCTGGCGTCGGTGCGCGGCTGCTCATCGGTATCCACCACGGCAACCTCACCGTTCTGACGCTGCGTGCTGACCGGGACGATTTCATCCCGAAAGCGCCCGGCATCAATCGCCGCGCGCGCTTTTTGCTGCGAGCTTAACGCGTAAGCGTCCTGCAACTCACGGCTGATACCATACTCACGTGCCAGATTTTCCGCCGTCACGCCCATATGATAGTCATTGAACGCATCCCACAGACCGTCATGCACCAGACTGTCGAGCAACTGGCTGTTGCCCAGCTGCGCGCCGGTACGGCTGTCGGTCAGCACGTGTGGTGCCCGGCTCATATTTTCTTGTCCGCCGGCAATCACGACATCCGCTTCACCACACTGAATGGCCTGCGTCGCCAGATGCAGCGCTTTTAACCCTGAGCCACAGACGTCGTTGATGGTGATAGCGGAGACGGTATTGGGCAGGCCACCCTTGAGCGCCGCCTGACGGGCAGGGTTTTGCCCGGCACCGGCGGTCAGCACCTGTCCCAGGATCACCTCATCAATTTCATGTGCTGCAATCCCGCTGCGTTCCACCAGCGCTTTCACCACTACGCTGCCCAAATCAACAGCCGAGTGGCGTGCAAGCGCCCCCTGAAAACAGCCGATAGCCGTACGCAACGCACCCACTATAACGACATCTTTCATCACAACCTCTGTGTTAAATGACATGACGATAGTAGTGGATTGTTATTAGCAATTATCTTAATTGTTTAAAAATAGTGAGTTTAATCACAAGGATTAGCGCGCATCCTGCAGATACTGCCGCAGCCAGCTTCCGGCAACGCCGGGAGGGGATCGTTTATTCCAGAGCAGATCGATACCGATCGCCCGTGGCCAGCCGGGGACATTCAGCTGCACCAGCGATTTCGCGGCGGCAAATTCATCCACCAGCGCGCACGGCAGCACGCACCAGCCAAATCCCTGCACGGCCATACTCAGCAGTAACAGGTAGTTGGGTGCCGACCAGACGGGTCCGCGTGCGAGCGTTGCCTCCCGCTCCAGATAGGTGCTGAGCCGCAATTCCCGCCAGCCGTGCAGCTCATCGGCCTGGATTTCTTGCTGCCCGGCCAGAGGATGGTTGGTCGCGACATAGATTGCCATCCGGGTCTGTATCGGCAACCGGGTAAACCCAATATCGGTCGGATAACTGTCACGCGCTTCCGTGAGACCAACCTGCGCACGCGACTTCTGCAGCAGATCGATAACGTCCTCTTCCTCGCCAATCAGGCACTCAAATTCGGTATGGGGAAAGCGCTGGTCGAACTGGTTCATCAGGTCTTCCAGCACGTCCGGGTTGAGGGTATCGGAAAGAACAAACGTCAGGCGCGCCTCCGTTTGTGCCGTTAACGACACCGCCAGTTCGTCAAGCCGCGTGCTGGCCGCGAGGATCGCCTGCACATAACCCAGCACCTGTTCGCCCTGGGCGGTTAACACCGGCTGACGGGCCGAACGGTCAAACAGATCGAAGCCCAGATCGGCTTCAAGATTGGCGATGGATGTGCTCACGGTCGACTGGCTTTTACGTAACCGACGCGCGGCGGCAGAAAAAGAGCCCGCCGCGACGGTCTCAACGAATGCGGTAAGGGCTTCAGGTGAATAACGCATGCACTATCTACTTTATCGATGGATACCATCTTTAATATATCACCTTTAGCGATAACAATAGGCCGCATCAACGCCAAAATGCGTATTCACGAGGTCTAAAACTATGCAACATCAGGATGCACTCCAACGTAAACTGCCGGAGCGGATCTTTCATGCCGTCTGTTTCGAAGGGATTGCCACGGCGATCCTCGCCCCGACGGCGGCGTGGCTTATGCAACGTTCCGTGGTGGAGATGGGTGGATTGACCATTATTCTGGCAACCACCGCCATGCTCTGGAACATTATCTATAACGTCGGCTTCGACCGTTTCTGGCCGGTTCACCGCATCACACGCACGGCAAAAATCCGCGCAATGCATGCGCTGGGATTCGAGTGCGGGTTTATTGTGATCGGCGTGTCGATAGTCGCCGCGGTGCTGGGCGTCACGCTGCTGCAGGCATTCACACTGGAAATTGGTTTCTTCCTGTTCTTCCTGCCGTACACCATGTTCTATAACTGGGCTTACGATACGCTGCGCGAGAAATTCCTTAAACGTCGCCAGCAGCGACGCGCCCTCGCAGGCTAATTCCCTCTGGCCGGACGCCCGCTCCGGCCAAACTCCTTCGAAGCAACTGCGCTCTCAACCCATAATTATGGTAAATTGCGCTCCATTCTGTTGGTTTGATAGTTGATACGTTGCTCTAATGTCGAAAATTTGGTCAAAAGATGAGACTCTCTGGAGTTTCGCTCTCTATGGCACGGCCGTGGGCGCAGGAACGCTGTTCTTGCCCATTCAGCTGGGCTCCGCAGGCGCTATCGTCCTGTTTATCACTGCCCTTGTGGCCTACCCATTAACCTACTGGCCGCACCGCGCGCTGGCACAATTCATCCTGTCGTCGAAAACAAAAGGCAATGAAGGGATCACCGGCGCCGTTTCCCATTATTACGGCAGGAAGATAGGCAACCTGATCACCACGCTCTATTTCATCGCCTTCTTCGTGGTGGTGCAGATTTATGCAGTGGCCATCACCAACTCGTTAACTGAGCAGCTGGCAAAACACATGACGGTGGATACCGCCGTTCGCGTGCTGGTCAGTTTTGGCGTGGTGCTGGTGTTAAATCTGATCTTCCTGATGGGACGGCATATCACCATAAAAGTGATGGGCTTCCTGGTGTTTCCGCTGATCGCCTACTTCCTGTTTGTCTCGCTCTATCTGACCGGAAGCTGGCAACCCGCGCTGCTCACAAGCCAGATGGCATTTGACCGCCATACGCTGCATCAGGTATGGATTTCGATCCCGGTGATGGTATTCGCTTTCAGCCATACGCCGATTATCTCGACGTTTGCCGTTGACCGCCGTGAGAAGTTTGGCGACGCCGCCATGGACAAGTGCAAGAAAATCATGAAGGTGGCGTACCTGATTATCTGCCTGAGCGTGCTGTTCTTCGTGTTCAGCTGCCTGCTCTCTATTCCACCGTCCTATATCGTTTCGGCAAAACAGGAAGGGGTAACCATTCTGTCGGCGCTGTCGATGATGCCCTCTTCTCCGGCATGGCTGGGGATTTCCGGGATTATTGTGGCGATTATCGCCATGTCGAAATCGTTCCTCGGCACCTATTTTGGGGTGATCGAAGGGGCGACGGAGATTGTGAAGTCATCGCTGAACCAGGTGGGCGTGAAAAAGAGCCGCGCCTTTAACCGCGCGATCTCCATCATGGGGGTGTCGTTAATCACCTTTGCGGTGTGCTGCATTAACCCGAATGCCATTTCGATGATTTATGCCATCAGCGGTCCGCTTATCGCCATGATCCTGTTTATCATGCCGACGCTGTCGACGTACCTGATCCCGTCCCTGAAACCGTACCGATCTGTCGGCAACCTGCTGACGCTGATCGTTGGCGTACTGTGCGTGTCAGTGATGTTTGTAGGCTAAACGCCCCTGCGCCCGGCGCTCTGCCGGGCGCGTTATTCGTCACGCCCTGAGAGGTCGAGCGGAAACGGCCTGTCCTGCACGACCGTTTTCATGACCAGCGTTGAGCGAAGATGCTGAACGCCGGGCATCGCAGAGAGCTTCTCATCATAGAGTTTCTGAAAAGCCGGCAGGTCGCGGGTCACGACGTGCATCAGATAATCAGGATCGCCAAATAAACGCTGCGCCAGCACAATTTGCGGGATCTCTTCCACCGCCTCCTCAAAGGCGCTCACCGCCTTTCTGTCGCCCTCTTTCAGCGTCGCAAACACGATCGCCAGAAAGTTAAACCCCATTTTGGCGGGATCGAGACTGGCCCGGTATCCCGTAATGGCCCCGCTCTGCTCCAGTGCCCGCACGCGCCGGTGACACGGCGAGAGGCTCAGGTTCACCCGTTCAGCCAGCTCCGTAAGAGATAAACGGCCATCAGCCTGCAACTGCGCAAGAATTTTTCGATCAATGCTGTCCATGTGGAAGATTTTGTCAATTTCACCGTCTTTTGAGCATAACATTGAAAACTCATTTCGTCCGGATACCGATATGCTTTCTCTCTGTTGACGGGTGAAATTCTGGAGTTTTACAGACGATGGAAATGAGTATTGTGGCCGGGTTTTGGGTGGTGTCTTTCCTGCTCATCATGACGCCGGGCGCCGACTGGGCTTACGCCATTAGCGCCGGCATCCACGGGCGGCGCGTGGTACCCGCAGTGATGGGCCTCATGTCCGGGCATCTGCTGGCGACACTGATTGTGGTCGCGGGCGTGGGCGTCATGATGGCGCAACATCCGCTGGCATTATCCGGGCTGACGATAGCGGGAGCACTTTACTTGCTGTGGCTTGGTATCTCACTGTTACGCGCTCCTGGCGCACCGGAAAGCGCCACAACCTCGGCGGCAAACTGGAAACAGTGGGCGGTGAAGGGATTATGTATCAGCGGCCTTAACCCGAAAGTTTTTTTGCTGTTCCTGGCCCTGCTTCCACAATTTACTGACCCGACGGGAAGCTGGTCGGTTGCGATGCAGATGTCCGCGCTGGGCTTGCTACACCTCATCACCTGTACGCTGGTCTATCTGCTGGTGGGATACGGTTCAAAAGCCATCCTGGCCACCCGCCCGCAGGCCGCACGTCTGGTGAGCAGAGCATCAGGGGGAATGATGGTAGTGATTGCGGTGGTGCTGCTGTTTGAACAGATCAGATGAAAAAACACCGGCCATTGCCGGTGTGTTTCTACGCCCGAATATCGTCATATTCCCGCGTATTATCAAACTCATGTTTGGCAAACGGGCATAGCGGGATAATTTTTCGATTTTCACCGCGCATCTTCGCGACCACTTTTGCCACCAGCTGTTTACCCACACCTTGCCCTTTCAGGCTCGGATCCACATCGGTGTGCTCGATAATGCTCAGATGTTCACCGGTCGGTACGAAGACAATCTCTGCAACCTGGTTACCGTCAGCATCGTTGACGTAAAACTTGTTATGGCCTTCCAGAATATCCATGGTTCCTCGCTTATTTTTGGCGATACTTCAGCGCACCGCTCGGGCAGGTATCAATCACATGTACAACCGTTTCGACGTCCACTTCATCCGGTATAATCCACGGTTTACGTTTCAGGTTGAAGAGCTTAGCGCTCCCGCGCACGCAATTTCCTGAGTGTTTGCAGATCGCGGTGTTGAAGTAAACGTCAATTTTCTCTCCGGTATAGGCCCGGTAGCCTGCATCCAGTAGCGCTTTATCCACGACATTGCCTCTGTAATTATTCGGGTGCTGAATGAAGCATAGCCTTACGCGATCCTGATAGCTATAACCCCCAAAACGAAAAGCCAGGTCACAACTCTGTTTTCGCCAGATTGCATCCCCCATTTCCTCATGTCAGTCTGCGCAGACCGCTCTAATCAGACTCCCCGCATCAGGTCGTATGAAACGCAGACTCTCTTTTCAGGTAAAACTTTTTTTAGCGCTGGTGTGCTTCTCCTGCCTGCTGTTAGTTCTGCTGGGAACCATCCTGTTTCATTTTATTGACCGGCAATTGCATCACGATCTCGGCCAGCGCGCCCGGGTTCAGGCCAGCGAAATCGCGTTGATGCCGGGTCTGGCGGAAAACGTCGCGTCCAGAAATATCCCCGCCATCGCCCGTTTAATTCAGCCTATACGGGCCGAAAGTGATGCCAGTTATATTGTCATTGGCGATACCCGGGAACAGCATCTCTATCATTCAGAATCACCGGAGCGCATCAATTTACCGATGATCGGCGGGGATAATGCGGAGGTATTACAAGGCAAAACAATTATTTCGGTGCGTAAGGGTGGGATTGGGGTTTCACTGCGCAGCAAAGCGCCCATCTTTAATGCGCAGCATCAGGTGATTGGGATTGTCTCGGTCGGTTATTTGACGTCGTACATTGCGAATATCAATGCGCGTATTCTCTGGCAGTCCGGGTTATACGGTATGGGTCTGTTGCTGTTACTGTTTATTTTTTCCTGGTTGTTTACCCGCAATCTTAAAAAGCAAATGTTCCGCCTTGAGCCAAAAGATATTGCGCAACTGGTCTTACAGCAACGCGCGCTGCTGGAAGCAATGTATGAAGGGGTATTTGCCGTCAATGAAGAAAAGCAGCTGATTTTAATTAACCGTGCCGCCAGAGAGATGCTGGATATTCATCAAAGTGAGAAAGCGCTTATCGGCAAACCGCTGGAAGACGTTCTGCAAACGTCCCCCGGTTTTTTATCTCAGCGCTACGCCTCGGTTAGCCGCGGCAGCCACGACCAGATCGCGGTGCTTAACCAGCGCGAGGTGATTGTGAACCGCGTGGCGATTGAGGTTGAACCTGGTGTTGAAAGCGGTTGGGTTTATAGCTTTCGCGACAAGAATGATATCAACACTCTCAGCAGCCAGCTAAGCCAGATTAAACGCTATGCGGATAACCTGCGCATTATGCGTCATGAACAGCTGAACTGGACCGCCACGCTGGTGGGGTTGCTGCAGATGAAACACTATGACGAGGCGATCCGTTACATCCAGGCACAGTCAGAAGGGGCGCAGCGCGTGCTGGACTTCGTCTCAGCCCATTTTGTCTCGCCGGCCCTGTGCGGATTGCTGCTAGGGAAATATGTCAGCGCCCGGGAAAAGGGCGTTGAACTGCAATTTGATCCCGCCTGCCAGCTCACCCGAATGCCTGCCAGCATCACGGAAACGGAGCTGGTGTCGGTGATTGGCAATCTGCTGGATAACGCCGTTGACGCCACCCTGAAAGCCCCGGCTCCCGCAGCTGTTGAGCTCTACATTTCCGATCGCAACCAGGAGTTGCTGATAGAGGTGGCCGATCGGGGTTGCGGGGTGGATGAGGCGATGAAACCGCATCTTTTCCGCCAGGGGTTCAGCAGTAAGCCGGAAAGCGAGAACGACATTGTGGGCACAGAGCACGGTATTGGCCTGTTTCTGGTGGCAGGCTATATCAACAAGGCGGGCGGCAGCATTGAGATAACGGATAATGCTCCTCAAGGCACGATATTCTCTGTGTTTATTCCCAATCCACTCCCCGTTCGACAGGGCTAACGCATGACCACGACCCGAGCACTTGATGTTGTGATTGTTGAGGATGAGCCGCACCTGGCGGAACTGCATCGCGAGTATATCGAGCAAAATTTCCATTTGCGCGTGGTGGGCATTGCCGCGTCGATTGAGCAGGCGTGTAACCTGATACGCCAGCATCAGCCGAGGCTGATACTGCTGGACAATTATCTCCCGGACGGTAAAGGCGTGGCGTTAATCGATAACCCGCTCCTGAAAAGCTATGAATGCTCGGTGATCTTTATCACCGCAGCCAGCGATATGCAGACCTGTAGCCATGCCATGCGCAGCGGCGCGTTTGACTACCTGATTAAGCCTGTTTTTTTCCAGCGTCTGCACGCCTCGCTGGAGCGTTTTATGCGTTTCATCCACACCGTGCAGCAGGTGAAGGTTGTCGACCAGCATGCGCTGGATCGCCTGTTTAACCTCCCCGCCGCGGACGCCTCGCAGACCCCGTCCACAAAGGGTATTGAACCCCACACCCTGGACCGTATTAAGCGTTTATTTGCGGAACACCCCGAAAAAACAATGTCGGTGGAAGAGGTGGTGGAATACGTCGGGATCAGCAAAACCACGGGCCGCCGTTATCTGGAATACTGCGTGGAAAGTGGGTTAATCAGCATCGAAATGCTGTATGGCAATATCGGACATCCCAGAAGGCTTTACCGCAAAGCGGCAGAGAAAACGTAATCCGTAACCGTTCGTTTGCTAAGCGTCGCGGATTTTATGGTGTTAATTGCTGAAACGACGCTGACAATCACACTTCGGAACCGCAACCCGCGCCCCCCTATTGTCGGCGCGGAGCTATGCGCTATGTTGACAATTAGTTCCTCAAATGTAACTAAAAGGTTAACTATAATGTCGAACATTTTCCGAATTTCTCTGATTACCGCTACCGTACTGTGTTCTGCTTCCGCACTGTCTGCTTTGCCGCAGGGCTACCCTGCTGACTATCAAAAAATGGTCGATGCCGCGACCAAAGAGGGCAAAGTGGTGATCTACTCCACCACCGACACCAAAGCTGCCGGGCCGCTGATTGAGGGCTTCGAAAAAACCTATCCGGGCATCAAAGTTGAATATAACGACATGAACAGCACCGAGCTGTACAACCGTTTTATCAGCGAACAGGCCTCGGGTGGCGGAAGCGGCGATGTGGTCTGGAGCTCCTCCATGGACACCGGGCTAAAGCTCGCTACCGACTACGCCATGGAGTACAAATCACCGGAGCAAAGCCAGCTGCCGAAATGGGCGGTCTGGAAAGATAAAGCCTACGGCACCACCTATGAGCCCGTCGTGTTTATCTACAACAAACGGCTGATCCCGGCGGGCGACGTGCCTGATTCCCATGCGGCGCTGGCTAAGCTTATTGCCAGCCAGACGGATAAATTCAAGAGCAAAGTCACCACCTACGACATCGAAAAATCGGGTCTGGGCTTTATGCTCTCGGTGCAGGATCACAAGGCCGATCCTAACTACTTCAAAACCCTGGCCGATATCGCCAAAGGTGGCTTAGCCGTTCAGTCTTCAACCGGCACCATGATGGAGAGGGTGTCATCAGGGGAAAACCTGATCGGTTTTAATATCCTCGGATCCTACGCGGAAGCGCGCGCGAAGAACGATCCGTCGCTGGGGATCGCCTATCCAAAAGATTACACCCTGGTGTTATCACGCGTGTCGTTCATCAGCCAGCAGGCGCAAAACAGCAATGCCGCGAAACTGTGGCTGGACTACGTCCTGTCTGAAAAAGGACAAAGTATTCTGGCAAGCCAGGCGGATATCCCGTCCATTCGTAACGATATCGACGGCAAAAATGATATCGACGGCCTGACGAAAGTGCTCGGCAATGCGCTGAAACCTATTCCGGTTGATGAAAGCCTGCTGGAGTATCTGCAGCCGAAAAAACGCCTGGAGTACATCAAACAGTGGCGTACCGCCGCCGCCAAATAAGCGTCTGAGCGCGACGCGGGCCGTCGCGCTCCTGTTACCTGAGTTCGTTTTGCTGGGCTGCAACACCAGGGATACCCCATGAATACATTACGCAGAAAGTGGCAAAGCCTGCCGCGCGGTATTGTCGTGTTGATAACCGCCCTGGTTATCTACACGCCGCTGTCGTTTATCGTGATACAGAGCTTCTTGTCCGCCCCGTTCTTTTCACCGACAAAAGAGTGGAGCCTTGAATCATTTGGTTTTATCTTCACCGACCCTGATTTCTATAAGGCGCTGAAAAGCGGTTTTATTCTCGCTTTCGGGCTGGTCATCATCGCCATTCCGTTAGGGGGCGTGCTGGCCTTTCTGATGGTGCGTACCGACCTGCCCGGCCGCCGCCTGATTGAACCGCTGATCCTCGTGCCGGTTTTCGTGTCGCCAATGGTGCTGGGATTCGGCTACGTGGTGGCCGCCGGTCCGGTGGGCTTTTTATCCCTCTGGGCGCAGGCGCTGATTGGTTTCGTACCGTGGAATATCTACGACATGTCGAGCATCGTGGTCATTGCTGGCCTGACGCATGTTCCGCATGCCTATCTCTATATTTCGTCCGCGCTGCGAAGCGTCGGTTCCGATGTGGAAGAGGCCGCACGTACCGCGGGTGCGTCGCCGTTACAGGTGATGACCTCGGTCAGCCTGCCGATGGTGCGCCCGTCCATTTTGTACGCCATCGTTCTGCTGTTCTTCCTCGGTCTTGAAGTGTTTGGTCTGATGCTGGTCCTCGGCGATCCGGAAGGCAACATGGTGCTGGCAACCTACCTGTACCAGCTGACCAACAAGCTTGGTACCCCTTCCTACCACCTGATGGCGGCGGTTGCGGTGGTGCTTATCTGTATCACCATTCCGCTGGTCATGCTGCAGCGTCGCCTGATGCGCACCGCCAACCGTTTCGTGACCATGAAAGGCAAAGCGTCCCAGGCCCGGGCCTTACCTCTGGGTAAATGGCGCTGGGTGGCGGGCGCGGTGGTCGCCTTCTGGCTTACCGTCACGATCGGCGTTCCCCTGCTCGGCGTGGTATTGCGCGCGTTTATCTCAAACTGGGGCGTGGGCGTTTCGCTGTGGGACGAGCTTTCCCTGAGTACTTTTCGCACGATATGGGCGCAGCCGAACCTGCTGCGCGCCATCGTCAACTCCATGTCCATTGGGGTCATTGGCGGCGCGCTGGCCGTGGCGTGCTACCTGTTTGTCGGTATCGCCATGCACCGCAAACCGGACAATACCACGCGTTTCCTGGATTACAGCGTCCTGGTGCCGCGCGCCGTGCCTGGCCTGCTCGCGGGTCTGGCCTTTCTCTGGGTGTTCCTGTTCCTGCCAATGTGGCTGGATAACTCGCTGAAATCGGGCTGGCTTTCCGGGTTCGCCTGGAGCGACTGGATGCGTGAAAACCTGATTGTCTGGCTACGTTCACTGCGCAGCACCATATTCAGCGTCTGGCTGGCCTATACGGTGGTCTGGATGGCTTACGGGCTGAGACTCATCTCGTCCACCCTGCTGCAGGTTGCGCCGGAGCTTGAAGAGGCCGCCCGCAGTACGGGGGCTACGCGTGGCCAGATTACCCGCCATGTCACGATCCCGCTCTCCCGCTACGGCCTTATCGGTTCGTGGCTGCTGATGTTCCTGATTTTTGAACGCGAATATTCAACGGGTGTATACCTGCTTTCACCCGGCACGGAAACCATCGGCTCAATGCTGGTATCCCTCTGGGCCGCGGGAGCCATTGATATTGTGGCGGCGCTCTCTTTTATTAACATCCTGCTGGTGGTGGTAGGTCTGGGCATTGCCCTTCGTTTCGGAGTCAAAATACATGATTGAATTAGCGGTTAACGATCTGCACCTGACCTACGGTGACAATCCTGTTTTAAAAGGGGTCTCCATGAACCTCAACCGCGGCGAAGTGGTGTCCCTGCTGGGGCCATCCGGCAGCGGGAAAACCACCCTGCTGCGTGCGGTGGCGGGCCTGGAAAAACCGACTCAGGGCTCGATTATCATTGGCAAAAACAAAGTCTATGACGGCACGCCGCGCAGTGAGATCCCGGCGGAAGAGCGTAACCTGGGCCTGGTGTTTCAGTCGTATGCGCTGTGGCCGCACAAAACCGTTTTTGAAAACGTGGCCTATCCGCTCAAGCTGCGCAAGGTTCCGGCCAAAGAGATCCAGCAGCGCGTACAGGACGTGCTGGACCAGCTCGGGCTGGGCCATCTGGGCAAACGCCACCCGCACCAGCTCTCCGGTGGACAACAGCAGCGCGTGGCAATTGGCCGGGCGCTGGTCTACAACCCGCCGGTCATTTTACTGGATGAACCGCTCTCTAACCTCGACGCTAAGCTGCGTGAAGAGGCTCGCGTATTCCTGCGTGAGCTGATTATCAAGCTGGGCTTATCCGCATTGATGGTAACGCACGACCAGAATGAGGCGATGTCGATTTCCGACCGTATCCTGCTGCTTAACAACGGTAAAATCGAGCAACAGGGCACACCGCAGGAGATGTACGGCTCGCCGAAAACGCTGTTTACCGCTGAGTTTATGGGCAGCAATAATCGCCTGCACGGCAAGGTTACGGAAGTGCGCGACGGCAAAGCGCGTATCGAAGGCAAAGGCTGGGTGCTGTGGGGCCAGGCCGGTGAAGGGGTACGAAGCGGTGAAGACGCCACCGCGGTGATCCGCGTCGAGCGCGTGGCGGTGGTCGAGGGGCCGGGGGAAAACCAGCTGGCGCTCCCGTTACTGACCAGCATGTATCTCGGCGACCGCTGGGAATACCTGTTCCGCACGCAGGGGGATGATTTTGTCATTCGCGCCTATGGTCACGAGGCCCGGGACCCGCTGCACTGCCACCTTTCGCTGCCTGAAAAGCACGTGTGGATCTTCCCGAAAAACTAAATGTAAAAAGGCTGCGATAAGCAGCCTTTTTTATACCCGACATACTGCCTGCACACGGCAGCGAAAGCCTTACGTCATCAGCTTACCAGGCAAGACTGCCCGCGCTGAGTCAACGTCCATAAGGTTGTGACCGCCGGGATGAACGCAGACTGACCGGCGTTCAGCGTCATGGTGGCACCCTCGGCGTGGCTGAGCGTGGCACTCCCCTTCAGCACCAGCAGAATTTGCGCACGGTCTGTCCGGATGCTTTGCTGCTCGCAATGTTCAATGACGCTAAAGCGAAAATCCGTTACCGGGATCGGGTATTGCTGCATCCCCTCTTCCCGGTGCGGATGCATCCTGAGGCGGTCGGCTGGGGTTTCGTCAAACACCGTACAGCGCACCAATTCTGCCACGTTGATGTTCTTGGGGGTTAAGCCCGCACGCAGCACGTTGTCAGAACTGGCCATGACCTCTACCGCCGTACCGTTCACATAGGCATGTAGCGTACCGGCGCGCAGGAACATCGCCTCACCCGGCGCAAGCGTAATGCAGTGCAGATACAGCGGGGCCAGAGCCCCGATGTCCCCCGGGTAGTCTCGCAGTAGCCGTTCGATAAAGGGCGCTACCGGAGCAAACACCCCGCATGCAAGTCGCGCTTCAAGACACGTCAGCACGCCCTCTTTTTCCGCCGGCTCAAGCGCCATCAGACGCGTAAAAAAGGCCTTAAGCCCTTCAGCATGCAGGTTGTTGCGAAACAGCGACAGTGCGGACGTCAGGGCCGGGGCATCCAGGCGCAAAAAGTGATTAGCAATCTCCTGATACGGCCGGAAGCCGTTCATGGCCATAAAAGGCGTCAGGGCAAAAACCAGCTCGGGCTTATGGTTCGCATCGGTGTAATCCTCTCCGGGCAGGTTGCCCTGACGGGCGAACCCTTCTTCTGCCTGGCGCTTATTGGGATGTACCTGCAGCGACAGTGCGCGCTCCGCTGACAGCAACTTCAGCAGGTAAGGCAACTGCCCCGCAGTTTCTCCCGCGCACGCGCCCAACATCTCTGCCGGCCTCTGTGAAATAAGGTCCTGTAAAGAGCGTAACCCTGTATCGGTTTCAATCTCCGAGCAGCCTGCGGGGTGGCTTCCCATCCAGACCTCGGCCTGGGGTTGATCGTCAGGGTTGAGCAGGCCAAAAAGATGATTAAGCGCTACGCGACTCCCCCAGGCGTAATTTTTGATGCCGTTACGCATCCGGTAAAAAGGCTGACTCATTGCGTATCCTTTTCACATTCGCCAGGGGTGAAGCCATTTTCAGCCGCCAGCTGCGCAAACCACAACGCGTTACGTTTGATTTGTCGCTCCCCGGTGGCTAAATCCAGACGCCAGAAGCCATATCGCCGCTTGAAGCTGTTGATCCAGGACCAGTTATCAATGAAGGTCCATTGATGAACACCAAAACAGTTGGCGCCGTCAGCAATACCACGATGCAGCTGAGCCAGATGTTCCTCCATCAGAGCGATACGGAAGGTGTCATCTATCACGCCATCGGCCTGCACCGGCCCTTCGGACTGCAGATCCATCGCGATGCCAATTTCCGCCAGATACCATTTGATGTTGCCGTAGTTATCGCGAATATTGCAGGCAATGTCATAGATAGCTTCCGGGTGGATCTCGTTATTGTCGCGATAAGGGTTAAACCGTCCCTGAGGATCGATGTAATTTTCGAAATAAACTTCCGGCGTGAAGTAATCGAGCGCGTAAACGCTTTCCCGCGCTTTCACCCTTCTCGGCACATAATAATTCACCCCCAGAAAATCAATTCTCGACTGCAGGATCGTCTCCACATCCTGCCGTGAAACCTCTGGTAAGCAGCCGTTTGCGGTTAAGATTTCGCACAGTTCTTTGGGAAATTCATGTTTAACCAGCGGGTCGAGGAAGCTTCGGTTAAACAGCAGGTCGGCATACCAGGCCGCTTTTTTATCGGCCTCGCTGTCGCTGCGGGTATAAGAAGGCGTGAGGTTGAGCACGACACCAATCTCACCCGGCAAGCCCATTTCACGGTAGACATTCACCGCCCTGGCGTGCGCCAGCATAATATTAAAGGCGACCTGAGCCGCCAGTTTGCCATCTTTTTTACACGGATAATGGAAGTCATATAAATAACCGCCTTCCACCGGTACGATCGGCTCATTAAAGGTTATCCAGTATTTCACCTTATGGCCAAACAGCTCGAACGCGGTGCGGGCGAAGCGGGCAAAAAGCTCGGTTACGTAGGATGACTCAAATCCGCCATATGCTTTTTGCAGCGCCTCGGGCATATCAAAATGGTAAAGATTGATGATGGGCTCGATGCCGTTGGCAATCATTTCATCGAAATAATCGTTATAGAAGCGGACGGCGTCGCGGTTTGGCTGTCCGGTTTTGAAATCATCGATCAGACGCGACCACTGAATAGAGGTTCGAAACGAGTTAAACCCCGTTTGCTTCATCAGGGCTACGTCTTCTTTATATTTACTGTAGGTTTCACAAACGTGCTGCGGACCAATCTGCTGAAAAAAACGCTCCGGTTGTTCGGCAAACCAGCTGTCCCAGACAGAACGGTGCGGCTTATTGGCTATGCCTTCCGTCTGCGGACCTGATGCCGCTGCGCCCCAAAAAAAACCTTCCGGGAATTGATACCGGTTCATAACGCCTCCTGAATGAAAAAAGGGCTGCCCCGAACAGGGCAGCCAAATAACTACTCTGCAGTGACTTCAATTGATTTGATGAACATATATCCCCAGTCGCCAGAGAACTTGCCAAAGCTAATGGTGTTGTCCCCTGCCCTGAGCGTGACCGGTACGATCATCGTCTGGCCTTTCTCATCCGTTTGCGGGAATTCAATGCTCACCGGCGTTCCGCCGTTCACAATGAACGAGTTTTTCTTACTTCCCCATTTGCCGTTAAATTTCACGTGCAGGGCAAACTTACCGTCCCAGGGGGCGTTAACCTGCCAGGTCACGCTGTCTCCGTCATTGGCAAAAGGACCAAGGAAACCGTCTTCACCAATCGCTAACGTATCTTTATCGCTCTTGGTGATGTTCAGTTTCCCCTTGCTGACGTCCAGCGTTCCGCCGCCAAAATGACAGTAGTCCGCCGGCACGGGTCCCGCCGCGGCCTTCACGCTAACGTTTACCGTCTTGCTGCTTTTCAGCAGTCCATCGTCAGCGGTAAAGGTCAACGCATAGTCACCGGGAGCCGAGAACCAGGCACGGGTTTCCGCTTTGGTGCTGTCACAAAAGTGGACGTTATCCTTGCCTTCGTGATGCCATGCCACGCTGACCTTCGGCTCAGGCAGATTGTCATCCTGCCAGGCCGCGGTGAGCTGAACGCCTTTATCCACGGTGGTAGAGAGCGCATCCTGCAGAGTGATGACCGGTGGCAGGTTTTTCTTCGTATGCTCAAGGCGAATCACGTTTGAAGGCGCAGACTGACCGCTTTCGTTCTTTGCGATCACCCGGTAGTAGTAAGTCTGGCCCAGCGTCAGGCTGCGATAGTCATCACGGAAGAGATCCATTTTTGCCGGATCCCACTCATTTTTGCCGTCGGAGATATCCTGACCAACGCGGGTCCACGGGCCGTGTGGCTGAGTCGCTCTCTCCACATCGTAATAACGCCCGACGGGGGATCCCATCCAGTTAATGGCAAACGGTGAGTTACTCTCGCGCAGCTTAGGCGCTTCCGGGACCGGCAGAGCCGGCGCCTGGCTCAGCCCCGCCATTTGCGCCGAGGCGGTTCGCACCAGATTGACGACCTCCATCTCCTGGTTTGCTTTGCCCTCGACCGGGAAGCCAGGCAGGTGGTAGCTGTAGTGCCCGGTAAACTCTTTGTGCCAGTAAAAACCACCATCATGGCGATGACCACGGAAGCCCCAGATAAAGCCCCCCGCCGCCTGCGCGCCGTTGACCTCGGTATGCACAATGGCCTGCATGATAGTGTTAAGGTCTTTTTGATCGAGCAGACCAAATTCGCCCACCAGATAGACCTTTTTGCCGCCAATCGCCTCCAGATCTTTACGAACCTGCTCGGGGTGGTTGTTCTCGGCGTTGGTGTAATAGTGGTTACTGATGATGTCGACGTTCGGATCGTTGAGCGCGAAATCATTCACCTTTTTATAGGTACCATCGACGACAAGCTGATGGGGCGCCCACTTGCGGATCCAGGCCGACGTTTTCTGCAGGAAATCAGCATTGGTGTTTTCCAGCTCATTACCCGTTTCCCAGGCCATGATCGCCTTTTCATCGTAGTAATGGCGTCCCGTAATGGTGTTGGTACGGGTAATCACCTGACGGATCACGTCCTGATAAGCACGGTAGGTTTTACTGTCGGTTCGATAAAAATCTTCCGGCTTTTCATGATAAAACGCGGCCAGCTGTTCGCGTCCCCCCCACCACCACCAGTGGTCAATAAACGGCAGAATCAGGCGCAGCCCCTGCTTATCCGCCTCGGCAATCATATTGTCATACACTTTCATGGCCGTTTCATTCAGCCGCGGCATACCGTCCGGCGTTGCCGGTGCCAGAATATGTGTCTCACGTCCGCAGGCAGCATCATTTTCCTGCTGCACGGAAAGCACATATACGCGCTGTGCTTTAGCACCGGTTTGCACCAGCGCTTTGATCCAGTTCTCCTGCTCTTCAGCAGTCGGCCATCTAAAGTATTGCCCCCAGCCGCGCGGATCGGCCTTACAGGTTCCGCGCGCGTCATCTTCTATACGATGCAACTCCGGGGCGTGGATCCCGGCGAAGCGAAAGACGCGATCGCCATCTTTTAACGCTGCGCCATCGCGAGTAATAAAGTGTTCAAAATGGGATTGCTCGGCCGCCAGAGCCCCCGCGCTTCCCAGCGCGGAGAGTAAGGAAACGAGAAGCAGTTTTCGAATCGGGAAAGTCATCTCTTTTCTCCTCAGAACCAGACTTCAGCCTGCACACCAAAATTCAGCGTATCGGTATCGCCGCTACGTGAATATCCCCCCGGACTCAGGGTGCCAGTGCTCCAGTCGTAATTTCTGTCCATCGCATCCGAGACGCCTTTATCCCATTTTGCGTAGGTGGCAAAGAAGCGCAGTTGCGGACGGCTCCAGAAACCTGAATCAAAGGTCAGGGTCGGCGCAATGGTCACCTTGGTCAGCCCACCTTTCCCTTTACCGTTTACGCCCATGTAGTTTTTATCATCCAGATATTCGTAGCCCACCTCATATTGCATGGCGAAGTTTTTGGTTATCTGATGATACGGACGGATACCCGCGACCCACATGGAACGTCCCCAGCCGTCATCGTCGTTGGTCCACCAGCGGTAGTTTTTGTCTTTCTGATAAAACGCAAAGGTCGATACCTCCACGTCACCCAGGTTGGCCATGCTGTCCAGCACGACGCGCCAGGATTGCGTATCCTCAAGGTTTGCCCAGCCCCAGCCGTTTTTACCCAGCGAATCCGCGGCGGCCAGGCCTTTGCCATACTGGAAAGCGATGCGGGAGTATCCGTTGGTCAGGCCGTAGAAGCTGTCAAAGTTGTACAGCGCCGTCACGCCGTACCCCTTCTCAGCCGAGGTAGGATGGTTTTCATTGCGGTTCATGTGGTGGCCGATAAGTTCGACATCGAGCCCGGTGCCGCCGATCTTTTTAAACCACAGGTTAAGCGAATAGTCGTCCGGATAGCCCTGATCCCCCAGATCTACCGGATAAGCTTTGGCTTCGTCGGTGGTCGAGAAGGCATACACACCCGCATCAAAGCGCGCAAAGCCTAAGTCCAGGTTATCGAACCCGCCCCCGGTTCCGTTGTACTGAATGTACTCCCAGTCGAACTGGTGGCTGGAAAGGTTGGAGCTGCTATAGCGTTTACCGGCCCAGAAGGTCATGTCCGGGGCAAAATCGAGATTCGTTAATTCAGCAAACCCTTCGCGGAACTGGGTCTCTTTGCCGTCATCGTCAGTACAGTTCCAGTCGGCAGTACATTTGGTCTGGTGCGTCAGGTTGGCCTGAATACGTGCGACTGCACCTGAATCCGACTTCAGCGTCACCGTCGGGATCAGCTCAATTTTGGTATCTTCTTCGTTACCCAGACGCCATTTCCCGTCAGGCATCAGCCCCACCGAATCGACCCGGTTGCCATCGCTATTGGCAAGAATACCCGAGCGTAAATAGCCGTGGAGGGCGAAATCATATTTCTCATCGGCGCTGGCATAACCGCTGATGACAGTAAGAGCAATCAAGGACAGAGGTATTGATTTCATTAACGTTTGCATAGGTTCCCTTTGAATTTTTATTTTCACGGTTAAACGTGCAGGGGAAATGTAAGGATCAAATTCGGAAATGTACATCCACAAACGGAAAGCGCTTTCCATGTTTGCCGGATTGAATCACAAATTTAAGATCAAAGAGAAAATTTTTGTGAAGAATGTCACGAAATAACCTTCTGCCCATCAGGAACGGGCAGAAGCAGGGAGGCGGGGATTATTTTTCCAGCTGCATCAACTGGCGTTCATGAACCTTGAAGAAGGGGCGATAGAGCATCCATGCATTAAAAAAGGCGAACAGGCACATGCACATATTTTTCCAGCTGCCGTTCGCCGACCAGGCTGCGCCCAGCGGTGAAGGCATAGACCAGGGCAGCATGGCGACGGCTCTGTCGAGCACGCCAAGCTGGGTTAAATACCAAGCTATACAGGCATTTATCAGTGGTACAAACACAAAGGGCAGTAAAAAAACCGGGTTCATGATGACGGGGAAACCAAACAATATCGGCTCGTTAATGTTGAACAGCGACGGCAGAAGGCCAATTTTCCCGACGCTCTTCAACTGCCGGGATCGGCTTCGCATCGCCATAAAGACCAGCGGCAGCGTAGAGCCGATACCGCCAATCAGCAGATAAAAATCCCAGAATCCCTGCAGATAAATATGGGGCAGCACGGCTTCCCCGGCGGCCAGGGCCCGCTGGTTTTCAAACAGATAGGTGAGCCAGAACGGGTTCATGATGCCCGTAATGATCAGGGCGCCATGAATACCGACGAACCATAAAAGATTACATAGAAACAAGGAGATAAGCACAGCCGTAAGGGTATCGGATGCCACGATAAGCGGGCGTAACGCCTCGCCAATCAGCTGCGGCAAAATTTGTCCGGTCGTCTGCAGCATCACGGCATTCATTACGCTAATGGAGAGCATGATCACCAGCAGCGGCATCAGCAGCTGGAAACCATTTCGCGTCATCACCGGTACCTCCTCCGGCAGACGAATGCACCACCCTCTTTTGTAGAAAAACCTTATTATTTCAATAGAGTAAGCACTTGAAATGAGCGCAGTGAAAAGCCCCATCCCGCCCAGAAAAATATTCGTTGCACCGTTATCCCGAAAGCCAATGAACAGCAAAAAGGAGAGGCAGCCGGTGAGCCCACACAGCCGTTCCGGCAGTTGATACTGCTTGGCCAGACTGGCGCTGGCACCAAACGCGACAATCAGCGCCACCAGTCCGAGCGTCAGCTCAAAGGTTGGCAACAGCATCGGACGCAGCAGCAGATAGACGTGTCCGAGGCGCGATGCACTTGAAATGGCGAACGGTGGAAACAGCAGTGGCACCATCAGGCTTCCCACAATCACAAAAGGCATGGCGAGGGAAAAGCCGTCCCGCATCGCGGTAATATGTTGATTTCTGGTGATTATATTGGCTGCTGGTGTGAGACGTTGCTCAATCAAATCCACAGCAACATTCATCAAATGAATGTTCATAACTCGACCTTAATAGTTCGTGAATAGCCGCGATGATCTCGCACATCCGGACAAAGTGAAAGATTCCCTCAGGTGATCGCGGTCACAATTACCTTATCCACCAACGGAAAGCGCTTTCCGTTTTGTTCCATGATGACTATATTCCAGCCATAAGTTCAAAGGAGACGTTATGAAAAAAATCATGTTGTGTTGTTCTGCCGGGATGTCCACCAGCCTGCTGGTGAAAAAAATGGTCGACGAAGCGCAAAAGCGTGGCCTGGAAGCGGAGATCAAAGCGTTTGGCGTGGCCGAATTCGCCGAGCAGGTCGGTCACTATCAGGTGGTGCTGCTTGGACCGCAGGTGAAGTACATGCAAAGCGATCTTCAGAAACAAGCTGATAAATACGGGATCCGTGTTGAGCCTATCAACATGATGGATTACGGCATGCAAAAAGGGGGCGCCGTTCTCGATTTCGCCCTCTCCCTGATAGATAACAAATAACGAAGGGAAAACCCATGAGCTCTCTGTACGCGAAACTTATCCAGGTCATTGAACAGAAAATTACCCCGATGGCAGGCGCCGTCGGGCAGCAGAAGTATGTGACCTCGATTCGTGACGGCTTTATCACCGCCCTGCCGTTCATGATCGTCGGTTCCTTTATGCTGGTGTTTATTTTCCCGCCCTTCTCACCCGACACGTCCTGGGGTTTCGCCCGGGCATGGCTGCAATTCTCCTTGGATCACCGTGAAGCCCTGATGCTGCCGTTCAACTTCAGCATGGGGATCATGACGATCTTCATTTCAGTCGGGATCGCCGCGAGCCTGGCCAAACATCACGATCTGGATGCCCTTACCGCCGGCATGCTGTCGCTGATGGCATTTCTGCTGGTGGCTGCGCCGTTAAAAGACGGACAGATTTCTACCGCCTATTTCTCCGGGCAAGGGATCTTCACGGCCATTCTGGTGGCTATCTACTCTACCGAGCTGTATGCCTTCCTGAAGCGTCACAATATTACCATCCGCCTGCCGCCAGAAGTGCCTACGGGCGTTGCGCGTTCGTTCGAAATTCTGATCCCGGTGCTGGCAATTGTTGTCACTCTGCACCCGCTCAACCTCTTCATTGAGGCCCAGCTCGGCATGATTATTCCGGAAGCGATTATGTCGCTGGTGAAACCGCTGGTTGCCGCCTCCGATACGCTGCCTGCCATTCTGCTCTCGGTGCTGGTGTGCCAGGTTCTGTGGTTTGCGGGCATCCACGGCGCGCTGATTGTCACCGGAATTATGAACCCGTTCTGGATGGCGAACTTGTCGGTTAACCAGGCAGCAATGGCTGCCGGTCAGGCGATCCCGCACATTTACGTTCAGGGATTCTGGGATCACTACCTGCTGATTGGCGGGGTCGGCTCCACGCTGCCGCTGGCGTTACTGCTGCTGCGCAGCAAAGCGGTGCATCTGCGTACCATTGGGCGTATGGGCGTGGTACCGGGGATGTTTAATATCAACGAACCGATTTTATTCGGTGCCCCTATCATCATGAATCCGCTCTTTTTCCTGCCGTTCGTGCTGGTTCCGATGGTCAATGCCACCCTCGCCTATTTTGCCCTTGATTTCGACCTGGTCAGTCGCGTGGTCTCGATGACACCGTGGACAACGCCTGCCCCTATCGGCGCATCCTGGGCAGCCAACTGGAGTTTTAGCCCGGTGATCCTCTGCCTGCTGTGCATGGTTACCTCAGCGGCCATGTACTTCCCGTTCCTCAAAGCGTACGAGAAGCAGCTGCTGGAACAAGAGCATGAAAATTCGGTTGAACAATCTGAAGAAGCGGCACAGTCCGCCTGATAGT
Source organism: Enterobacter sp. BNK-18 (assembly GCF_047456135.1). Lineage (NCBI taxonomy): Bacteria > Pseudomonadati > Pseudomonadota > Gammaproteobacteria > Enterobacterales > Enterobacteriaceae > Enterobacter > Enterobacter sp. BNK-18. The sequence goes on from NZ_CP179899.1 coordinate 2,952,100, forward strand.
GAAAACACAGAGGTTACTGATGGAATTAGAAGAACAGGTCATGGGCATTATTATCAATGCCGGTCAGTCACGCAGTCTCTGCTACGAAGCGCTTGGCTTCGCAAAAAAAGGTGACTTTGCCTCAGCCGACGCGCGGATGAAAGAGGCGGCGCACTTCGGCCGTGAAGCGCATCTGGTGCAAACCCAACTGATCGAAGCTGACGAAGGGGAAGGCAAAACCAAAATGACGCTGGTGATGGTGCACGCTCAGGATCATTTGATGACCTCGATTCTGGCGAAAGAACTGGTGACGGAGCTGATCGAGCTGTACCGCACTCGTCAGGCATAACCATTCAGAAGAGGCGCTGGCCTCTCCTTTTCGAGGAACGTATGCACTATCTTGGACTCGATATTGGCGGCACAAAAATGGAAGCCGTCCTGCTTTCGCCTCAGGGCGAATGCCTTTGGCGTGAGCGTCGTCCGACGCAAAAAGAGAGTTATGACGCCTTTATGCACCATCTGCTGGCGTTTATCGGTGAAGCGCGCGCGGTAGGTGAAGTGCCATTCAGTATCGGTATTGGCCTGCCGGGGGCCATCGACCCACAAAGCGGGCTAATTAAAAACTGCAACTGCCTGGTGCTCAACGGTCACGACCTGAAGCATGATTTAGCAAAGCAGCTCAATCAGCCCGTGTGGATAGCCAATGACGCGGACTGCTTCACGCTGTCTGAAGCGGTTGATGGCGCAGGCGCAGAAGCAGAAACCGTCTTTGGCGTAATTGTCGGTACCGGATGCGGCGGTGGCGTGGCGGTACATAAGCGTCTGCTTCAGGGGCTAAACGCCATCGCTGGCGAATGGGGACATAACCCGTTGCCTGGCTATGCCCCCGAGACGGATGGTCCGGCGCAGTCCTGCTATTGCGGGAAACATAACTGTATCGAAACCTTTATCTCTGGCACCGGCTTTGCCCGCCGTTATCCCAGCGAACTGAGCGCGCAGGCCATCATTGAAGCGGCGGCCCAGGGAGACCTGACCGCGCGGGCCCATTGGCGACACTTTATCGACGCTTTTGCCCGCAGTCTGGCCTCGGTGATCAATATTCTTGATCCGCAGGTTATTGTGTTGGGCGGTGGGTTATCAAATGTCAGCCAGCTGTACGACGAACTTCCGGCCGCCATCAGGCCCTACATCTTCTCGGAAAGCTGCCGTACCCGTATCGTCCCGGCCCGTTACGGCGACGCCAGTGGCGTGCGTGGCGCGGCGTGGCTACCGGGTTTGCACGCCGCGCAGACGTGAAACCGCCTGTGGGGGGCGCTAAGATTCTTAAGGTGGGTTATGTTAAGATAACCAAAACCCACCACGCAGAAAATGCTATGCCAACGATTGACGATGTATCACGATTAGCCAATGTCTCACGAGCAACCGTCTCACGCGTGTTGACGGGGACGCGCGGCGTGCGCGAAGAGAGCCGTGAAGCCGTGCTGCGCGCCGTAGAAGAGCTTAATTATCGCCCAAGCTTTGCCGCGCAAAACCTGGCAAGTCAGTCATCAAGCTACGTTGGTCTGGTTCTCTCTGCGAAGGATGAAAGCAGCGGAGCACGTTTGCTGCCTGCGCTCTCCCGCGCCATGAAAGCGTTGAATAAAACGCTCATCGTAGAGTACGTAAACGATCCTGTTGAGCAGGCTGTCACCGTCGATGATCTTCAGCGCCAGTGCGTTGCTGTCGTAGTCTTTGGGCCGGTTGCAGCCGGTAGCGCAGAGAATGTTATCTCCTTCGATCGTCCTGTGGTGGATGCGAAACCTCAGGGATATGACTTTGCCTTTGCGACGGAAAGCGCCTGTCGTTACATGACGGGCAAGGGCCATCGCAATATCGCACTGGTGATTGACAGCGAACACGATGACAACAGTAAAAAGATGGTGGAAGGCTATCGCAACGTCCTGCAAAACTACTCTTTGCCGTTTAATCGCCAGCTGGTGTTAACGGCGAATGAAGATGTTGAACAGGCGCTGCTGACGCTCATCAACAGCCTGAGCAAGTTTTCCGCCATTGTGGTTAAACGTGATGCCTATGCCGCTGAAGCGATGCGTCTGTTCCGGGAATTTGGCATTTCCGTTCCGCAGGAAGTATCGCTGCTGAGTCTGGAAGATTCACCTCTGGCAACCCAGCTCTATCCACAGCTGACCTGTATCTCGTGGCCAATGGATCAGTTGCTCACTCAGTGCGTTGAGCGCATTAAAAGCCTGGTGGATGGCCGACCTGTTCGCACGTCAGAGCTCTCCCCCGTGATTGGTAAACTCACACCTCGCCAGTCGGTGATGGAAAAAAGCTAGCGGGTACGCAGCGATTGCCGGCTTAAGGGTGTGATAACACAGTAAACGTTATCCCTGTTCTGGAGCGAGATGATGAAAACCTTTCTGTTCATAAGTGCCCTCACCCTTTTCCCGGCGCTCTCCTGCTATGCCATCGCCCAGGAAACGCCCCTGCCGCTGAAAGAGCAAATTCATACCGATGAAGGTACGTTATGCGTGTATGGCGATGCTGCGCGCAGTGAAAAGGTTGTGATGCAGGGCGGCAACGATTGCCCACAGAGTAAAGCGGTAAAACAGTCCTGATTTTTTTGAAGGGGTGGAGTTATTACCAGGCGGTAAGAATTTACCCCCCTTATTTTTTTGATTAAAAGTCAGTCCTGCGACAAATTAAGATGGAGTCTGGTCATTAAGCGATAAATGAGGTCTGTACTCGTTATAGCCCTGCCGCAAGCCATTTATGATTTTCCGGGCATGAAAATATCGCTGAATCCATATTCACTCAGACATAACACCCACGGCTTCCCGCTTCACTTCGGATACTTCCATACCGCCAGACTTCTTGCATAAGTTCCAGAAGATGGCGTCTTAAATAGCATCCTTAAGACAGCGTTTCAATGCAAAACCCCGGTCTGGCCTGGCGGAGGATAAAGATGATGTGTTTGTAAAAAACACTTTTTTAAGGGGATGTTCTCATGTGGTTTATACAGATATAACTTACATTGTGATGTGTTAATGAATGGGGAGCAGGTCACGGCGGTTATACCTGAGTTTGTTCTCAACCATCCTCAAGCGGATGTATGGAAACAATAGTCACAATGGAATATCAATATACTGGTGACTTGAAGAAGTAAGATCTTGGGGACATTCTGCCCCCCTTATCCTTTGGGATACGAAAATTCTGCGGTGACTAAATGCGATTCTGACTTATCAGATTGGACGTCATACGCGAAGTTATATCGTTTTCCAGATGTAAATTTAAATCCAAATACTGGAAGACACTCACCCTTCGGTACATAAACAGGCTTGTCATCGAAAATCTTGTGAAGAGAGTCGCTATTATCGCTATTGATTTGAATAGCAGTGATCCGTTCCTGCGGCTCCAGTGGTGACACCACACAAACTTGATTATCTTTGATTAATGCCGTTGTAGATTCGCGATCTACCATTCGATCACCAGGCCCAGGGCATCCCGTTAAGAGGAATACAACACCCAGCAATATTTTATTCTTCATGTTTAACGCCCCTTCCCTGTTACGATTTTCTGATAAAGCGAGGGGACATCCTGCGACATATCAACGCCCCTGTACATCCCCATGCGCCCTGGTCTCTGATAGTAAGACCACTTATTGATACCATAAACCAGCAGTAACCAGTAATCAGCCAAAATAGAGGCTTGCTGTTCAAGAGAGTAATCAGTGAGCTTTTCTTTATCCAGCTTGTAGGTATATTCAGCAGCCCAGCTAAAAGCCCCCCTCACTCTCACCCATTGCCCATGTTGGTGTTGCCACACATGCCCCAGTTCGTGGATGAAAACGTATTTATCTTCGATGAAAACAGAGTTTGCGGAAAAATCTTCTCTGTACATCGACTTTCTGTACCATAACTCTCCGTTGGGAGTCATCGCATAGTTTTGTTTCTGAAGTCCGAAGGGTAAATAGCTGTCGCAATGAATCCAGACACGGCTATAAACTATTGAATCTCCGAACACCCTACGAGCCATTGCAATCTCGCCTAACGTCATCCGGCGTAATGTACCTTCCTCCGCCTGCGCGCTCATAAACTGCCCTCCTTGTATGATTTATCTACATCGTAAAATCATAATTCGAAATAGTCTATACGCGAACTTTAGCCATTCATCAAACGCAGTGACGGTGCAAACACTACTCCCCGTTGCTTTTATCCCCCTCCTCTTGCCGCATAGATTCTATAAACTCTCGTTGCTCTTGTGTGAGTTCAAGCTCATCCAGCAAGCGATCTAACTCTTCTTCAGGTGATTCCTTTTGGTTCTGTCTCTTCCCGATAGCCATGCTCACCCTTGAGTTAATAGGATTAATCTCAGGGTATCCAGGGTGCATAAAATGCGCAACTAACAGATTTTGGACAATAGCAGCCATAAAGCCCCGTTAGTGGTACAAGCAACAAGCAGAGCGTAGCGACTTCATCAGATTGTCTGAGGGATCACACCTTATCAGGTGTGCTCGTATATCTGTCGAAGCGCTGGAAGAGCCTGTATATCGGGCTTTAATGCGAGTGATCAGTCTGTCGATATCATAACAATGCCAGGATAGGTTTTTTTCACGTTTCACTATCGCGGTGTGAGGATGCAACTGCCGCCAACGCTGAGTTATCCTGTCATCTCACCGTGTAACTTAGCGTGACAGTTACCAGGGACGGATCATAATGGTAGACCCCATAGGCGACTAAAACAGGTAACTATTTAATTTGCTGATAGAGAAAGATTTAAAGGGCTTTTTCAGAAAGGGAGATTCTGGAGCGGGCGAAGGGAATCGAACCCTCGTATAGAGCTTGGGAAGCTCTCGTTCTACCATTGAACTACGCCCGCTTTGAGGTGCGTAAGGCATTATAGACCTTACGCCTCTTCATACAAGCCTCTTTGCAACTAAATGGCGATTATATAATCACTTAGCACTTTGGCTTGCTGCCTGGCACCGGAAGATAACGCTGCGGATCGATGGCTGTGGCGCGATAGCGGATCTGGAAGTGTAACTTCACCGAGTCCGTGCCGGTACTGCCCATGGTGGCAATCTTCTGCCCAGCCTTCACATTCTGCCCGTTGTTCACCAGCATCGTATCGTTGTGGGCATAGGCAGTGATGTAATCTTCCCCATGTTTAATCATGATCAGGTTACCGTAACCGCGCAGCTGGTTGCCGACGTAGACCACCTTCCCTGCCCCTGATGCATAGACTGGCGTGCCGCGCGCAGCAGCGATATCAATGCCTTTATTGCCTCCCTCAGACAAGGAGTAAGGCAACACGACCTTGCCGCTGGCAGGCCAGACCCAGCAACGCTGGCCGACCGGAGGCCATGAGGACTGCGGCACCGCGTAAGACGGCGTCACTTTGGCTGTTTTGCCTTTAGAGGATTTCTTCGTTGAAGACGCGCCACCGTTAACCTTCAGTTTCTGCCCCACCTCGATAGTGTAGGGTGGAGAGATGTTATTCAGACGCGCCAGATCCTTCACGCTGGTCCCCGTTGCGCGCGAAATCCGATACAGCGTATCCCCGCGCTTAACGGTATAGACCGCACCGGAATAGCTGCCCATATCCGACGACTTGCTTCCTGAACAGCCTGCCAGTAATAGCGTCAGCGTCAGACAAAAAACGGCGGTAATGGGATTTCTCGTCAGGCTTCCTGCAAACAAAACAGATCCTCGGTCAGCGTGAATGGCGCACTATGATACCAGCCCAGACTGATATGGGTCAGCCCTTTTCCGCTCTTGAGAGCAAACGGCGCATGGAGGAATGCGGTATAATGCAGCTGCTGATGGTGCTGAGCCATCCGCATCGTTGGCACTGGAGCATCAATGAGTATTCAAGAACACGTTATTTTGGTAAATGACCAGGGAATGGTGATTGGCACTCAGGAAAAGTACGCCGCCCACACCGCCCACACCCCGCTGCACCTGGCTTTCTCATCGTGGCTTTTTAACGCCAGAGGTGAGTGTCTGGTTACCCGACGCGCCTTAAGCAAAAAAGCCTGGCCAGGTGTCTGGACCAACTCCGTTTGTGGACATCCTCAGTCTGGTGAAAAGACGGAACAGGCTATCATCCGCCGTTGCCGCTTTGAGGTTGGCGCGGAGATCGCCAATATCACTCCCATCGCCTCTGAGTTCCGTTATCGTGAAGCCGATCCTTCGGGGATCGTGGAGAACGAGATTTGCCCGGTATTCGCAGCACGCGTCACCAGCGAACTGCATATTAATCACGATGAAGTGATGGAGTATGAATGGGTCGAGCTGGAAGCGTTGTTCCGCGCACTGGACGCTGCCCCCTGGAGCTTTAGCCCGTGGATGGTGCAGGAAGCGACGGTCGCCCGCGACGCGCTCAGGGCCTTCGCGGCGCAATAAAAAAGCCCCTTTCGGGGCTTTTTTACTGTCTTAACGGCTTACTTCACCGGGCGCATCGCCGGGAACAGGATCACATCACGGATGGTGTGGCTGTTAGTGAACAGCATAACCATACGGTCGATACCAATCCCCAGACCTGCGGTTGGTGGCAGACCGTGCTCCAGCGCAGTCACATAGTCTTCGTCGAAGAACATCGCTTCGTCATCGCCCGCCGCTTTCGCGTTAACCTGATCCTGGAAGCGCTGAGCCTGATCTTCTGCATCGTTCAGCTCGCTAAAGCCGTTGCCGATTTCGCGGCCACCGATGAAGAACTCAAAGCGGTCAGTGATTTCCGGGTTCACATCATTACGACGTGCCAGCGGAGAAACTTCTGCCGGGTATTCGGTGATGAAGGTCGGCTGAATCAGGTGCGCTTCGGCCACTTCTTCGAAGATCTCGGTCACGATACGGCCCAGACCCCAGCTCTTCTCAACGTTGATACCGATGCTTTCCGCGATCGCTTTCGCAGAGTCGAAGTTATCCAGATCGGCCATGTTGGTTTCTGGACGGTATTTCATGATCGCTTCGCGCATGGTCAGTTTTTCGAACGGCTTGCCGAAGTCGAAGACTTCTTCACCGTAAGGCACTTTAGTGGTGCCCAGAATGTCCTGCGCCAGGGTACGGAACAGTGATTCGGTCAGCTCGATCAGATCTTTATAATCCGCATACGCCATATAGAGTTCCATCATGGTGAACTCTGGGTTATGACGCACGGAGATGCCTTCGTTACGGAAGTTACGGTTGATTTCGAACACGCGGTCAAAACCACCGACGACCAGACGTTTCAGGTACAGTTCCGGCGCGATACGCAGGTACATGTCCAGATCGAGGGCGTTGTGATGGGTGATGAACGGACGTGCAGACGCGCCGCCCGGGATCACCTGCATCATTGGGGTTTCCACTTCCATAAAGTCGCGGTTAACCATGAACTGGCGGATACCGGCCATGATCTGAGAGCGAATCTTGAAGGTCTTACGGGATTCATCGTTGGAGATGAGATCCAGGTAACGCTGACGGTAGCGCGCTTCCTGATCCTGCAGGCCATGGAATTTGTCCGGCAACGGGCGCAGGGCTTTGGTCAGCAGACGCAGTTCGGTGCAGTGGATAGACAGCTCACCGGTCTTGGTTTTGAACAGCTTACCTTTCGCCCCCAGGATATCGCCCAGGTCCCACTTCTTGAACTGCTCGTTGTAGATGCCTTCCGGCAGGTCGTCACGGGAGACGTACAGCTGAATACGGCCGCCAACGTCCTGCAGCGTCACGAAGGAGGCTTTACCCATGATACGACGGGTCATCATGCGGCCAGCAACGGCCACTTCGATGTTCAGCGCTTCCAGCTCTTCGTTCTCTTTACCGTCGAAGTCAGCGTGCAGTTGGTCTGAGGTATGGTCACGACGAAAATCGTTCGGGAACGGCACGCCCTGCTCGCGCAGTGCTGCCAGCTTCTCGCGGCGGGTTTTCAGTTCGTTATTAAGATCGACTACCGCGTCAGCGCCCTGTGCTTGTTGTTCAGACATGTTGGTTCCTCATAACCCTGCTTTCAAACTTGCTTCGATAAATTGGTCCAGGCTGCCGTCCAGCACCGCCTGCGTGTTACGGGTTTCAACCCCGGTACGCAGGTCTTTGATGCGGGAGTCATCAAGGACGTAAGAACGGATCTGGCTGCCCCAACCGATGTCAGATTTGTTATCTTCCATCGCCTGTTTCTCAGCATTTTTCTTCTGCATCTCCAGTTCATAAAGCTTCGCTTTCATCTGCTTCATGGCCTGGTCTTTGTTCTTATGCTGGGAACGGTCGTTCTGGCATTGCGTCACCAGCCCGGTTGGAATGTGGGTGATACGCACCGCAGATTCCGTACGGTTAACGTGCTGACCACCCGCGCCGGATGCGCGGTAAACGTCGATACGCAGATCCGCCGGGTTGATGTCGATATCGATATCTTCGTCAACTTCCGGATAGACAAATGCGGAGCTGAAGGAGGTGTGACGACGGCCGCCGGAGTCGAACGGGCTCTTACGCACCAGGCGGTGAACCCCCGTCTCGGTACGCAGCCAGCCGTAGGCGTAATCGCCAATAATCTTGATGGTGACAGATTTAATACCGGCCACTTCACCTTCAGACTCTTCGATGATTTCGGTTTTGAAGCCGCGGGCTTCCGCCCAGCGCAGATACATGCGCATCAGCATGCTGGCCCAGTCCTGGGCTTCGGTACCGCCAGAACCTGCCTGAATATCGAGATAGCAGTCAGCGTTATCGTATTCACCGGAGAACATGCGACGGAATTCAAGCTGTGCCAGCTTCTCTTCGAGCACGTCGAGTTCAGCCACGGCTTCGTTAAAGGTTTCTTCGTCGTCAGCTTCGACGGCCAGCTCCAGTAAACCGGAAACATCTTCCAGCCCCTGAGCCATTTGATCCAGCGTATCTACGATAGCTTCGAGAGAGGAACGCTCTTTACCCAGCGCCTGCGCGCGTTCAGGTTCGTTCCAGACGTCCGGCTGTTCCAGCTCGGCGTTTACTTCTTCAAGACGCTCTTTCTTGGCATCGTAGTCAAAGATACCCCCTAAGAACGTCAGAGCGCTCCGTGAGGTCCTGAATACGGTTTTTTACCGGATTAATTTCAAACATGGTCTGTTTTCTTTTATGGACTTGTCAAAATGCGGTGATAAGAGCGGGATTGTACCGAATCCACGCCCTTTTTTATAGAGATTACTGCCGCTAAATTGGCCAGATATTGTCGATGATGATCTGAAGGGTGCGGTTACCGCGGAACTCGTTTATATCCAGTTTGTATGCCAGCTCAACTTCGCGCACGCCGTTGTCCGGCCAGACAGCGGTATCGACGTTAAAGGCAATACCGTCCAGCAGCGGGCCACCGCCTACAGGCTCGACCATCACTTTCAGATGGCGCTCACCAACAATGCGCTGTTGCAGCAGACGGAAGCGGCCATCGAACAGGGGTTCCGGGAACATCTGCCCCCACGGCCCTGCATCCCGGAGCATCTGTGCCACTTCCATCGTCATCTCAACCGGCGTGAGTTCGCCGTCGGAAACCACTTCGCCCTGCAGCAGGGCCGGGTCAATCCAGTCGGTGACCAGCTCGCCGAACAAACGCTGGAACTCGTCGAACTTCGCCTCTTCCAGCGACAAACCTGCCGCCATGGCATGGCCGCCGAACTTGAGCATCAGACCCGGGTAGAGGGTATCCAGACGCTCCAGCGCATCGCGCATGTGCAGCCCCTGAATCGAACGCCCGGAGCCTTTGAGGGTGCCATCACCAGCCGGTGCAAACGCAATGACCGGGCGGTGGAAACGCTCTTTAATACGCGAAGCCAGAATGCCCACCACGCCCTGATGCCACTCAGGGTGATACATCGCCAGGCCGCCCGGCAGCGTATCGCCGCTGCGTTCCAGTTTTTCGCACAGGGTCAGCGCTTCAACCTGCATTCCCTGTTCAATCTCTTTACGGGTCTGGTTCAGGGCGTCCAGCTCATTAGCCAGCACGCGCGCTTCACCAATGTTGTCGCACAGCAGCAACGCGACGCCAACGGACATGTCGTCCAGTCTGCCGGCCGCGTTCAGGCGAGGCCCCAGAGCGAAGCCCAGATCGCTTGCCGCCAGCTTGAGCGGATCGCGGTTAGCAATCTCAAGCAGCGCTTTGATACCGGGACGGCATTTGCCCGCCCGGATGCGGCTTAAGCCCTGCCAGGTCAGAATACGGTTATTGGTATCGAGCGGCACCACGTCTGCGACGGTCCCCAGTGCGACCAGGTCGAGATACTCGGCCAGGTTCGGCACGGCAATACCGCGGGCGTCGAACCAGCCCTTATCACGCAGCAGCGTGCGTAACGCCAGCATCAGATAAAATGCCACGCCAACGCCTGCGAGTGATTTCGACGGGAAATCGCAGTCGCGCAGGTTCGGGTTGATGATCGCTTCCGCGGCAGGCAGCGTTTCACCCGGCAGGTGGTGATCGGTAACCAGCACCGGGATCCCCAGCTGATGCGCATGATCGACGCCCGCATGGGAAGAGATCCCGTTATCTACGGTCAGAATCAGCTGTGCGCCGCGGGCATGGGCCTGATCGACCACTTCCGGGCTGAGGCCGTAACCATCTTCAAACCGGTTCGGCACCAGATATGTCACGTTGGCGCAGCCCAGCGCGCGCAGGCTCAGCACGCTCAGCGCGGTACTGGTTGCGCCATCAGCATCAAAATCCCCCACCACCACAATGCGCGTACCTTCACACAGCGCGTTGTAGAGTATTTCTGTGGCTTTTTCGATGCCGTTTAACTGCTGCCATGACAACATCCCTTTAACGCTGCGCTCAAGGTCGGCGGCGATACGCACGCCACGGCTGGCGTATAGCCGCTTTAGCAGCGGCGGGAGGTCGTCAGGCAAATCAGCATGTTCAACCGCCTCGCGGCGGCGCAGTTTTATTGGGGCTTTCACGCGAATTATTTACCACCAAACTGTTTCTGGTGCGCGTCGAGGAACTCTTTCATCTCTTTAGGTCCCTGATAACCCGGAACAACATAGCCATTGCTCAGGACAATCGCTGGCGTACCGTTCACCCCAAACTGCACACCCAGCGCGTAGTGGTTAGCGATATCAATGTCGCAGGATGCAGGCTGCACGCCTTTGCCATTCATCGCGTCATCAAAGGCTTTGTTGCGGTCTTTCGCACACCAGATAGCTTTCATATCCTGCTCTGGCTTGCTCTCAACGCCCGCGCGCGGGAAGGCCAGATAACGCACGGTGATCCCCAGCGCGTTGTAATCTTTCATCTCTTCATGCAGCTTATGGCAGTAGCCACAGGTGATGTCGGTGAAGACGGTAATGACGTGTTTTTCCTGCGCCGCTTTATAAACGATCATCTCTTTTTCGAGCGCGTTCAGGTTTTTCATCAGCAGCTGGTTGGTTACGTTGACCGGCTGTGCACCGCTCACGTCGTACATTGGCCCCTGAATAATGTGTTTTCCGTCTTCGGTCACGTACAGCACGCCGCTGTTCGTCAGAACCGTTTTCATGCCGGCAACCGGTGCAGACTGGATATCACTGCTGGTGACGCCTAGCTTCGCCAGAGACTGTTTGATAGCGGCGTCATCCGCATGGGCAAAACCGGTAAATGAGGCTGCCAGCAGGGTGAACAGCGCGAAAGACTTTTTCATATAAGATCCTAATTCGTCGGCACTCACGCTCGTGGGTGGTGCTGTTGGTGTAGCTGCCGCAGCCGTTCCGTCGCGACATGGGTATAAATTTGGGTCGTGGAAAGATCGCTATGTCCCAGCAGCATCTGCACCACGCGCAGGTCGGCGCCGTGGTTCAGCAGATGCGTCGCAAAGGCATGACGCAAAACGTGTGGCGAAAGCTTTTCACTGTCGATACCCGCCAGTGTGGCGTAATGTTTGATGCGATGCCAGAACGTTTGCCGCGTCATCTGTTGTGCGCGCTGGCTGGGAAACAAGACGTCGATTGAAGCGCCATTAAGCAACCATGGACGACCGTGCTCCAGATACGTTTCCAGCCAGTACACCGCCTCTTCACCCAGCGGCACCAGCCTTTCCTTGTTTCCTTTACCGATTACGCGAACCACGCCCTGACGAAGGCTAATGTCGCTCATCGTCAGGCCGACCAGTTCAGAAACACGCAAACCGGTAGCATACAATAGCTCAAGCATGGCTTTATCGCGTAACTCCAGCGGCAGGTCAACTGCGGGTGACTGTAATAATCTCTCAACTTGTTCTTCGCTGAGATCTTTCGGCAGCCGCTGCGGGAGTTTCGGGGAGGCCAGGAGCGCGCTGGGATCGTCTTCGCGAATTTTTTCACGGTTGAGGTGCTGGAACAGCCGACGCATTGCGCTGAGCAAACGTGCGGAACTGGTGGCCTTGTAGCCCCCTTCCATCCGCTCGCCCAGCAGCGCCTGCAGGTCGTCGCTTTGTGCGTTCGCCAGCGACAGCCCGCGGTGCGCCAGCCACTCCACCAGCATGGTGAGATCGCGCCGGTAGGCACTGAGCGTATTCTCGGCCAGGTTCTTCTCCAGCCACAGTGCATCGAGAAACTGTTCGATGAGTGCGAGATCCTTTTCCACATCAGCCCCTTTGATTCTGCAGTCAGGCCATTATGCCTGATTGCTACCGGTTTCTGGTACACTACGCGCAAAGTCAAAGCAAGAATTGAGATAGTCACGCGATGAATATTGGTCTGTTCTATGGTTCCAGCACCTGCTACACCGAAATGGCGGCAGAGAAAATTCGGGACATCATTGGCCCGGAACTGGTGACGTTGCATAACCTGAAAGATGACGCGCTTACGCTGATGGAGCAGTACGACGTGCTGATCCTCGGCATCCCGACCTGGGATTTTGGCGAAATACAGGAAGACTGGGAAGCCATCTGGGACCAGCTTGATACGCTTAACCTCGACGGCAAAATCATTGCCATGTACGGCATGGGAGATCAGCTGGGTTACGGTGAGTGGTTCCTGGACGCACTTGGCATGCTGCACGACAAACTGGCACCGAAGGGCGTCACGTTTATCGGTTACTGGCCAACCGAAGGGTACGAGTTCACCAGTAAGAAACCGATTATTGCCGATGGGCAGCTGTTTGTCGGGCTGGCACTGGATGAAACCAACCAGTACGATCTCAGCGATGAGCGCCTGCAAAGCTGGTGTGAGCAGATTCTGGGCGAAATGGCAGAACAGTTTAGCTAACGCGAATTACTCCTGCGTCAGCTGCTGTAATAACATCCGACGCAGGTCCCGCCACTCAGCGCTATCCATACTGTCCGCGGCCAGCCACAGATGCTGGCGACGCCCACTGTCCACGCTACGTAGCCGCAGCATCATGCCGGAAGCGATCATCCAGGGCATACCGAGAATTTCCCACTCTTTTCCCTGCCAGCGCAGGCGGGAATCCATCAGTAATTTGATCTCCCCCTGACGGGCATGAATGCGGCGCTGGCTGCGCACGCTGTCAAACACCACAAACGACAGCAACAGCAGCCACAGAGGCGTATAGCTAAGCGGCCACGGCATCAGTAACACAAAGGCCGCGACCAGTCCGTGGAGCAACAACGACATCCACTGCGAGCGCCACGAGACGCGAAGGTCAGATTGCCACAGGACCACGTTCCTGATTCCGTGTTTGAATTAATTGCACCATCCGTTGCAACTCGGTGTCGGCGGGTTTGCCGTGATTCATCAGCCAGTTAAATAAATCAGGATCGTCAGACTCAAGCAGGCGAACAAACAGACGCTTATCATCATCGCTTAAGCTGTCATACTCATATTCGAAGAAAGGCATGATGGAAATATCAAGTTCACGCATGCCGCGACGGCACGCCCAGTGAATACGGGCCTTGTTGTTAATATCCATGTTCTGTTTCCTGCATTACGTTTGGCACAGTCGGCACCCCGTCCAGTGTTCTTGATTTCTCTGCGGGGACACCAGCTAGTGTAACGTGTTTTTGACCGTTTCTTTACTGGAATATTGCGAACCACGAGCGCGCTTCCACAATAAACCCTATAAAGACAGCGGATTACACTATTTTGCGTGGCGCTACGCATAACCGGGTTATGGCACAAATGGCCTGTTGAAAGCGCTTGCAATGCCAGCAGGCTCTTTTACCATTAGGCATTATCAAAGCGTTAAGCAATTCAGGATATCGTTATGGCCTTTACACCATTTTCTCCTCGCCAGCCCGCCGCCTCTGCGCGTCTGCCGCTGACGCTTATTACTCTTGATGACTGGGCGCTGGCGACACTCACCGGTGCAGACAGCGAAAAATACCTGCAGGGCCAGGTAACCGCCGACGTCAGCCAGATGGACGAACACCAGCATCTGCTGGTCGCACACTGCGATCCAAAAGGGAAGATGTGGAGCAACCTGCGCCTGTTCCGTCGCCAGGAGGGTTTTGCCTTTATTGAGCGCCGCAGCCTGCGGGACGCGCAGCTCACCGAGCTGAAAAAATACGCGGTCTTCTCAAAAGTCACTATTGCCGCGGATGATGAACACGTTCTGCTGGGCGTGGCAGGCTTCCAGGCCCGTGCGGCGCTGAAAAATCTGTTCAGTGAACTCCCGGATGCCCAGAAACAGGTCGTCAGCGAAGGCGCAACGTCTATCCTGTGGTTTGAACACCCGGCTGAACGCTTTCTGTTAGTCACGGATACCGCGACCGCTGAACGCATTACCGAGGCGCTGCGCGGCGAAGCCCAGTTTAATAACAGCCAGCAGTGGCTGGCGCTGAACATTGAAGCCGGTCTGCCGGTGATTGACGCCGCAAACAGCGGGCAGTTCATTCCTCAGGCCACCAACCTGCAGGCGCTGGGTGGCATTAGCTTTAAGAAAGGGTGCTATACCGGCCAGGAGATGGTGGCACGCGCCAAATTCCGCGGAGCCAACAAACGCGCACTGTGGACCCTGGCGGGCCACGCCAGCCGCGTGCCTGACGCTGGTGAAGATTTAGAGCTGAAGATGGGCGAGAACTGGCGCCGTACCGGCACGGTGTTAGCCGCAGTTCAACTGGATGATGGCCGCCTTCTGGTGCAGGCCGTCATGAACAACGATATGGAAGCCGACAGCGTGTTCCGCGTGCGTGACGATGCCAATACGCTGAGCATTGAGCCACTGCCGTATTCGCTGGAAGAGTAAGGCGTCATTGCCCGGCGTCGAGATAAAAAAACGGTAACCTGACGGTTACCGTTTTTTTTTGCTTACTCTCACGAAGAGAGGGCGAAGGCAAGAAGATCAACGTTCTGAAATTAAACCTGCCCCACATAGAGATAAATCGCTAAAAAGTGGCACACGCTACCGCCCAGCACAAACCCATGCCAGATAGCATGATTGTACGGGATACGCTTGCAGACATAGAAAATGACGCCCAGCGAGTAGACGATGCCCCCAACGGCCAGAAGCGTCACGCCCCCTACCGCCAGCTTGATCGCCAGTTGATAAACCACAATCAGCGAAAGCCAGCCCATCGTGAGATAGGTCACCAGCGACAGCACCTTAAACCGGTGCGCAATGGTCAGCTTAAACAGGATCCCCAGCAGCGCCAGGCTCCAGATAACAATCATCAGGCCACGCGACAGCGGCGAGTTAAGACCCACCAGCAGGAAAGGCGTGTAGGTCCCTGCAATAAGAAGATAGATAGCGCAGTGGTCGAATTTCTTGAGCCAGATCTTGGCCCGTTGATGCGGGATAGCGTGGTACAGCGTCGACGCCAGGAACAGCAGGATCATACTCCCGCCATACAGACTGTAGCTGGTGATGGCCATTGCGCTGGCATTCGTATCCACCGCCTGCACCAGCAATAACACTAAACCGACAATCCCAAAAACCAGGCCAATACCGTGGCTAATACTGTTGGCTATTTCCTCAGCCAGCGAATATCCCTGTGCAATTAATGGTCTGCTCACCATACAAAACTCCGGGAAAACTAACGATGAATATTCATCACCTGTCTATGCTAACTGAGAATGATTCCAGTGAACACCTGTTAGCTAAAATAATTTCACAAACATAATTTTTATCTATAAATCATGAACATAAATAAATTATTCACCTAACATTTGTTCACATTAAAATTTAATCATTAAGAATCAAGGGCATAAAATTGGATCCTGCCGCCTTGCTGCATGTTATGATGGATAAATGAGGTCTGAATGAGAGTTTCGCCATTGTGAGTATGTTCACCCACGCCGCCATTGCCAGTCTCAATAATCTGGAAATGATGGTCTACAACTATGTCATTAAAAATCGTGACAAAGTCATGTACATGACCATCCGCGAGCTGGCGGATGCGGCTGGCGTCTCAACGACCACTATCCTGCGCTTTTGCCGCAAACTCAACTGCGAAGGCTACTCTGAATTCCGCGTGCGCTTTAAGCTCTATTTAGAGCAGAACGAACCTCAGCAGGCAAATTTTGGTGCCAGTGAAATTATCAGCTTCTTTAAAGGCGTTAATAACGAAGAGTTCGATGCTTTATTAGATGAGGCGGTCGATATTATTTTATCTTCCGAACGTATTATATTTGTCGGCGCGGGCACGTCTGGCTCGCTGGCAAAATATGGCGCACGCTTCTTTTCGAATATCGGTAAATTCAGCAACCACATCGACGATCCTTATTTCCCGGTCACCAATGATATGGCTAAAAACGCGCTGGCGATTGTGCTGTCGGTATCCGGTGAAACCGAAGAGATCCTGCGCTTTGCCAGCCAGTTTAGCCTGCATCGCTGCAAAGTGCTCTCCATTACCAGCCACGAGCACTCGCGCCTGGCAAAGCTCGCGGACTTTAACCTCTCCTGGCATGTCCCTCAGACGCGGATAGGCGGCGTGTACGATATCACCACACAAATACCCGTCATCTATATTCTCGAATCGCTTGGCCGGAAACTGGCGAAGAAACTGACAGAATAAAACACCCTGTTTTTTCGATGTGACAAATTACATTTTCAGCGAATTGTTATATCGTGACATTTAATTCCGCTTTGCTAGACTCGAACGCAATATGTCATTTACTGAGAATAGCAGCGATGAAAAAACTTACCCTACCAAAAGACTTTTTATGGGGCGGTGCAGTGGCCGCTCACCAGGTTGAAGGCGGCTGGAACAAAGGCGGTAAAGGGCCGAGCATCTGCGATGTCTTAACGGGCGGTGCGCACGGCGTGCCGCGCGAAATCACGCAGGAAGTCGTGCCGGGGAAATACTATCCTAACCACGAAGCTATCGACTTCCATGGCCATTACAAAGAAGACATCAAGCTGTTTGCTGAGATGGGCTTCAAATGTTTCCGCACCTCTATCGCCTGGACGCGTATCTTCCCGAAAGGGGATGAAACACAGCCGAATGAAGAAGGCCTGAAGTTCTACGACGACATGTTCGATGAGCTGCTGAAATACAATATTGAACCGGTCATTACCCTCTCCCACTTCGAAATGCCGCTGCACCTGGTGCAGGAGTACGGCGGCTGGACCAACCGTAAAGTGGTGGATTTCTTTGTGCGCTTCGCAGAAGTGGTGTTTGAGCGTTACAAAAATAAGGTCAAATACTGGATGACCTTTAACGAGATCAACAACCAGCGTAACTGGCGTGCGCCGCTGTTTGGCTACTGCTGCTCAGGCGTGGTTTATACCGAGCATGACAATCCGGAAGAGACCATGTACCAGGTGCTGCACCACCAGTTCGTTGCCAGCGCGCTGGCGGTGAAAGCGGCGCGTCGCATTAACCCGGAAATGAAAGTCGGTTGTATGCTGGCAATGGTGGCGCTCTACCCGTTCTCCTGTAAACCAGAGGACGTGATGTTTGCACAGGAATCCATGCGTGAACGCTATGTCTTTACCGATGTCCAGCTGCGCGGTTACTACCCATCCTATGTGCTTAATGAATGGGAACGCCGTGGCTTCACCATCCATATGGAAGCGGGTGACGAGGAGATCCTGCG
Organism: Enterobacter sp. BNK-18; assembly: GCF_047456135.1. Taxonomy (NCBI): domain Bacteria; kingdom Pseudomonadati; phylum Pseudomonadota; class Gammaproteobacteria; order Enterobacterales; family Enterobacteriaceae; genus Enterobacter; species Enterobacter sp. BNK-18. Next base: position 2,969,961 of record NZ_CP179899.1, read on the forward strand.
TGAAGGCACCTGTGACTATCTGGGCTTCAGCTATTACATGACCAACGCCGTGAAAGCGGAAGGCGGTACTGGCGATGCTATCTCAGGCTTTGAAGGCAGCGTACCGAACCCGCATGTGAAAGCCTCTGACTGGGGCTGGCAGATTGACCCGGTGGGTCTGCGCTATTCCCTGTGCGAATTGTACGAGCGTTATCAGAAACCGCTGTTTATCGTGGAAAACGGCTTTGGCGCCTACGACAAAGTAGAAGAAGACGGCAGCATCAATGATGACTACCGCATCGACTACCTGCGTGCGCATGTGGAAGAGATGATGAAAGCCGTCACGTATGATGGTGTGGATCTGATGGGTTATACCCCGTGGGGCTGCATCGACTGCGTGTCGTTCACTACCGGCCAGTACAGTAAGCGCTACGGCTTTATTTATGTGAACAAGCACGACGACGGTACCGGCGATATGTCACGCTCGCGAAAAAAGAGCTTTAACTGGTACAAAGACGTGATTGCCAGCAACGGCGAGACGCTTTAACGCTTTTCTCCTCTCCCCGATGGGGAGAGGAGATGTTTATTTCCCACCCGCCAGTTCAATAAAACTTCCCGTCACATACGAGGCTTTCTCGCTCAGCAGCCAGACAATCGCCTGCGCCACCTCTTCCGGCTGACCGCCACGCTGCATAGGCAGCATGGATTTGACCCTATCCACCCGGCCCGGCTCACCGCCAGATGCATGAATCTCGGTGTAAATCAGCCCGGGACGCACGCAGTTTACGCGGATCCCTTGCGCTGCCACTTCCAGCGATAATCCCGTCGTCAACGAATCGACAGCACCTTTGGACGCGGCGTAATCCACATATTCACCCGGAGCACCGAGGCGCGATGCCGCGGATGACACGTTCACGATCGCGCCGCCTTTACCACCATGTCTGAACGACATGCGTTTTACCGCTTCGCGGCAGCAGAGGAAATAACCAGTCACGTTCGTGGCTAACACGCGGTTGATCCGTTCAGCGGAGAGGTGTTCAATCGTGGATTGTTCAAACAGGATCCCGGCGTTGTTCACCAGTGCGGTAAGCGGTCCGGCTTCACGATCGATACTGTCGAACATTGCCAGCACCTGAGCTTCATCACTGATATCTGCGCGCACGGCAAACGCGTTACCCCCCGCGTCGGTAATCATCGTGATCACATCCGTCGCGGCTTTAATGTTGTGGTGATAGTTCACCGCTACGGTGTAGCCTTCGCGCGCCAGCTGCAGCGCGGTGGCTTTACCAATACCGCGGCTGGCGCCGGTGACCAGTGCAATTGCCATCTATGTCTCCTTATAAAAAAAACCGGGTAGCGTTAACGCTGACCCGGCCTGTAACACGTTATAACCGCGGAACGATTACTGGTATTCGCTCATTGGCACACAAGAGCAGAACAGATTACGGTCACCGTAGACGTCATCGAGACGTTTCACGGTCGGCCAGTATTTGTTTGCTATGCCGGCCGGGAACACCGCCTGCTCACGGGTATAATCGTGCTCCCACCCGGAGACCAGCTCATTCTGGGTGTGCGGTGCGTTAACCAGCGGGTTATCAGCCAGCGTCCACTCACCGGCTTTCACGCGGTCGATTTCAGCGCGGATAGCCAGCATCGCGTCAATAAAGCGGTCCAGCTCAACTTTGCTTTCAGACTCGGTGGGTTCAACCATCAGCGTACCCGCCACCGGGAACGACATGGTTGGCGCATGGAATCCGTAGTCAATCAGACGCTTAGCAATATCCAGCTCGCTGATACCTGTCTCTTCTTTCAAAGGACGGATATCGAGGATGCACTCGTGCGCCACACGACCATCACGGCCCGTGTAGAGCACCGGATACGCTTCTTTCAGACGCGTTGCGATGTAGTTAGCGTTGAGGATAGCCACCTGGCTTGCCTGCTTCAGCCCTTCCGCGCCCATCATGCGGATATACATCCAGCTAATGGGCAGGATTGAGGCGCTACCGAACGGTGCCGCAGAGACCGCGCCCTGACGGGTCAACATGCCTTCAATCTGCACTACGCTGTGGCCTGGGACAAACGGCGCCAGGTGTGCTTTCACACCGATTGGGCCCATACCTGGACCACCACCGCCGTGTGGAATGCAGAAGGTTTTGTGCAGGTTCAGGTGCGACACATCCGCGCCGATAAAGCCCGGAGAGGTAATGCCAACCTGTGCGTTCATGTTCGCACCGTCGAGATAAACCTGACCGCCGAACTGATGGACCACTTCACACACTTCACGGATGGTCTCTTCGTACACACCGTGGGTGGACGGGTAGGTCACCATGATGCAGGAGAGTTTTTCACCCGCCTGCTCGGCTTTCGCACGCAGATCGGCCAGGTCAATGTTGCCATTCTTGTCGCAGGCCACCACCACCACTTCCATACCCGCCATCTGGGCAGACGCCGGGTTGGTGCCATGCGCAGAACTCGGGATCAGGCAGATATCGCGATGCCCTTCATTGCGGCTTTCGTGATAGTGACGAATTGCCAGCAGGCCCGCGTATTCCCCCTGCGCCCCGGAGTTTGGCTGCATGCAGAGTGCATCGTAACCGGTCAGCTTCACCAGCCAGTCGGAGAGCTGGTTGATCATCAGATGGTAACCTTCCGCCTGCTCTGGTGGGCAGAACGGGTGCAGCTCGGAAAATTCAGGCCAGGTGATTGGGATCATCTCTGCCGCAGCGTTCAGCTTCATGGTGCAGGAGCCCAGCGGGATCATCGCCTGATTCAGCGCCAGGTCTTTGCGCTCCAGAGAGTGCATATAGCGCATCATCTCGGTTTCGCTGTGGTAGCGATTGAACACCGGGTGAGTCAGGATCGCATCATCACGCAGCATGCTTTCCTGGATAGAGCGGCTGTCGAGCGCGACATCTTTATCGAGCGTATCAATATCCAGGCCGTGTGCATCGCCCAGCAAGACGTTAAACAGGTTAACGATATCTTCGCGGGTAGTGCTTTCATCCAGGGTAATGCCTACCGCGTTATGGATGTCGCTACGCAGGTTGATCTCTGCCGCGTCAGCACGAGCCAGCACCGCGGCTTTGTCAGCCACTTCAACGCACAGCGTGTCAAAGTAATGGGCGTGGCGCAGTTTCAGGCCTTTCTGCTGCAGACCACAGGCCAGAATATCCGCCAGACGGTGAATACGGCTGGCAATGCGTTTCAGGCCAACCGGACCGTGGAAGACAGCGTACAGGCTGGCGATATTGGCCAGCAGGACCTGCGAGGTACAGATGTTGGAGTTCGCTTTCTCGCGACGAATATGCTGCTCGCGAGTCTGCATTGCCATGCGCAGCGCGGTGTTACCGGCGGCATCTTTTGAAACGCCGATGATACGGCCAGGCATGGAGCGTTTGAATTCATCTTTTGCGGCAAAGAACGCCGCATGTGGGCCACCGTAGCCCATCGGGACACCAAAGCGTTGTGCAGAACCGAAAACAATGTCCGCGCCCTGTTTACCTGGAGCCGTCAGCAGGACCAGCGCCATAAAATCAGCCGCGACGCTGACAACCACTTTGCGGGCTTTCAGCTCAGCAATCAGTGCGCTGTAGTCGTGAACGTCACCGGTGGTGCCGACCTGTTGCAGCAGCACGCCAAACACATCCTGATGATCGAGGACTTTGTCGGCGTCGTCGACAATCACGTCAAAACCAAAGGTTTCGGCACGGGTACGAACCACATCAAGCGTTTGCGGATGCACGTCCGCTGCCACGAAGAAGCGGTTGGCATTTTTCAGTTTGCTCACGCGCTTCGCCATTGCCATTGCTTCGGCGGCGGCGGTGGCTTCATCCAGCAGTGAAGCGGACGCGATATCCAGGCCGGTCAAATCCAGCGTAACCTGCTGGAAGTTCAGCAGCGCTTCCAGACGGCCCTGAGAAACTTCTGGCTGATACGGGGTGTAGGCGGTGTACCAGCCCGGATTTTCCAGCATATTACGCAGAATAACCGGGGGTAACTGCACGTTGGTGTAGCCCATGCCAATGTAAGACTTATAGCGCTTGTTCAGGCCGGCAATCGCCTTCAGCTCCGCCAGAGCGGCGAATTCAGTGGTGGCTTCACCCACCTGAGGCGGCGTGGCAAGCTGGATGTCTTTTGGCACAATCTGGCCGATCAGTGCATTTAATGAATCCGCGCCAACTGTCTTCAGCATCTCCTGCTGTTGCTGAGCATCCGGCCCAATGTGACGTTCAATGAAGGCGCCACGGTTTTCAAGCTGGCTTAAAGTCTGTGTCATGAGCGATGGTTCCTGAAACGTGCAGTGAATGTGTTTTCTCCCTCTCCCGGAGGGAAAGGGCTGGGGTGAGGGTGTCGTCTGTTCCCCTCACCCTACCCTCCCCCCAAAGGGGAGAGGGTTAAGGCTTACTCGTTTTCTAACAGCGCTTCGTACGCGGTGGCATCCAGCAGCGCGGCGACCTGCGATTCGTCGCTGGCTTTGATTTTGAAGATCCAGCCGCCTTCATAAGGCTCGCTGTTCACCAGCTCCGGGGAGTCGCTCAGGGCGTCGTTCACGGCAACAATTTCACCGCTTACCGGGGCGTAGATATCAGAAGCCGCTTTTACGGACTCGGCCACGGCGCAGTCATCGCCTGCTTCCACGGATGCGCCGACTTCAGGCAGGTCAACAAACACCATGTCGCCCAGCAGCTCCTGCGCATGCTCGGTGATCCCTACGGTGTAAGTGCCGTCCGCCTCTTTGCGCAGCCACTCGTGTTCTTTGCTGTATTTCAGTTCTGCTGGCACATTGCTCATTGAAGTTCTCCTGATAAAAATGATTAGGCGACCGGCTTACCGGCGCGAACAAAAATCGGTTTGGTCACGTTGACCGGCATTTCACGGTTGCGGATTTGCACCACTGCCGTTTCGCCAATGCCCGCCGGAACACGCGCCAGTGCAATACTGTAGCCCAGCGTCGGGGAGAAGGTACCGCTGGTGATCACGCCTTCACGTGGGTTGCCGTCAGCATCTGTAAAACGCACCGGCAGCTCGCCGCGCAGCACGCCTTTCTCGGTCATCACCAGGCCAACCAGCTGTTCAGTGCCCTTTTCACGCTGCATTTCCAGCGCTTCACGGCCAATAAACTCACGGTCAGCCGGTTCCCAGGCGATGGTCCAGCCCATGTTGGCCGCCAGCGGTGACACGCCTTCATCCATCTCTTGCCCGTAGAGGTTCATACCGGCTTCCAGACGCAGCGTATCGCGCGCGCCCAGACCTGCCGGCTTAACGCCGGCTTCCACCAGCGCACGCCAGAAATCGGCGGCTTTCTCATTCGGCATGGCAATTTCATAGCCCGCTTCACCGGTGTAGCCGGTGGTCGCGATAAACAGATCGCCTGCCTGTACGCCGAAGAACGGCTTCATGCCGTCGGTGGCTTTACGCTGCTCATCGCTGAACAGAGAGGCGGCTTTAGACTGCGCGTTCGGCCCCTGTACGGCGATCAGCGACAGATCATCGCGGACGGTGATGTCGATGGCGTAAGGCTCAGCGTGTTGGGTAATCCAGGAGAGGTCTTTTTCGCGGGTGGCGGAGTTTACAACGAGGCGGAAGAAATCTTCAGAGAAGTAATAGACGATGAGGTCATCAATTACGCCGCCGGAGGCATTTAGCATGCCGGTGTAGAGCGCTTTGCCTGGCGTCTTCAGTTTGGCGACGTCGTTTGCCAGCAGATAACGTAAAAACTCCCGGGTGCGGCTGCCATGCAGGTCGACAATCGTCATGTGTGACACGTCGAACATACCGGCATCGGTGCGCACCGCGTGGTGCTCATCAATCTGCGAGCCGTAGTGCAGCGGCATCATCCAGCCATGGAAGTCCACCATGCGTGCGCCGCATAACACGTGTTGTTCGTACAAAGGAGTCTGTTGAGCCATCTTTTCCTCGTTGAATAAGCAGGGCTGTCTTGCGTTTCGCACACCTGAACAGTGCCACGAAACCCGGCGCCGCGATCGCTTTCTGGACCCCGACGCAAACGTTCTCTTTTACCTGAACTTACCACCGAAACCGGCGATTAACCATAAGGTAAAACGGGCCATCACATTAGCTTATGACCTAAAAACACGAAAAAGCTTACAGAGTTATTCACTGGCAAACTGCGATTAAACCCGCATAAAATTAACATTGCTCTAACAGGATTTAGCAGATGGTGATATTTCATGCGGAAAAACGGGCGGAATTTCCGTAACAAAAAAATAGTAAGATTAGATTTTCTAATGCGAAAAATGCGGTGAAATTAGATTATTTCAAACGAGCGAATTTCCCCGGCGCAGAGGCCGGGAAAATAAAGTGTGACGGGGGTCTATATTAGCGCAGCCAGTCCGGCAGGTCGTTAAGACCCATCGCCTGGCGAAGGAGTTGAGGTTTTACGCCCGGAAGGGTATCGGCAAGTTTAAGGCCGAGGTCGCGCAGCAGTTTTTTCGCTGGATTCGCGCCGGCAAACAGCTCACGGAAACCCTGCATGCCTGCCAGCATCAGCGCTGCACTGTGCTTACGGCTGCGTTCGTAGCGACGCAGATAGAGATGCTGGCCGATATCTTTGCCTTCGCGATGCAGGCGACGCAACTCTTCTACCAGCTCTGCCGCGTCCATAAAGCCAAGGTTCACGCCCTGCCCGGCCAGCGGATGGATCGTATGCGCCGCGTCACCCACCAGCGCCAGACGGTGCGCCGCAAACTGACGCGCATAGCGTCCGGTTAACGGGAACACCAGCCGCTCGCTCTCAAGGGTGCATAGCCCAAGACGGTTATCAAACGCGACGCACAGCGCCTGGTTGAATGCCTCGGGAGTCGCCTCCTGCATCTGTTGCGCTTTATCAGGAACCAGAGACCAGACAATCGAACACAGATGTGGATCGCTCAACGGCAGGAATGCCAGAATGCCGTCATTGTGGAAGATTTGGCGCGCCACCCCACCGTGCGGCTCTTCAGTGCGAATCGTTGCCACCAGAGCATGATGGCGATAGTCCCAGAACGTCAGCGGAATATCCGCCTTGTTACGCAGCCAGGAGTTGGCACCGTCAGCGCCCACAACCAGTCGCGCGGTCAGCATGTCACCGCTTTGCAGGGTGATAAAGGCGTCGTTTTCTCCCCAGGCAACCTGCTGGATTTGCGCCGGTGCCAGCAGCGTGACATCGCTGCAGGACTGCGCCTTTTGCCACAGAGCATGGTGGATAACGGCATTTTCGATGATGTGTCCCAGATGGCTGTAGCCCATACTTTCATCATCAAACGCGATATGACCAAAGCTGTCTTTGTCCCACACTTCCATGCCGTGATAACAGCTGGCACGCTGCGCCACGATATCTGACCAGACGCCAAGGTGCGTCAGCAACTTTTCACTGGCCGCATTGATTGCCGAGACGCGCAGTTCCGGCGGCGCGTCCTGCGCGACAGGCTGAGGCACGTTTTGCTCCAGTACCGCAACGCGCAGGCCGCTGCCCTGTAAACCACAGGCCAGCGCCAGTCCTACCATTCCGCCGCCAACGATGGCGACATCAACATTTTGCACAGTGATAACTCCTTAACGCGCGACCCAACCAAGAGTCCGCTGCGCCAGCACGTCACGTGCCGGAATGAATAATTCCATCGCCATCAGCCCAAGATTGCGGCCTGCAACCAGGGGTGCCCAGCGATTGGCAAACAGGTGCACCAGACCATCCGTCACACCAATCGTCGCCTCTTTATCTGCCCGGCGTCGCTTCTGGTAATGGCTGAGCACCGACCAGGCACCACAGTCTTTTTGCTCGCTCCACGCCTGCGAAAGCGTTTCTGCCAGGCTCATCACGTCGCGAAGCCCGAGGTTAAACCCCTGCCCGGCGATGGGATGCAATGTCTGCGCAGCATTGCCGACCAGCGCCATGCGATGGGAGATGGACTGCGAGGCGGTGGTCAGCGACAACGGGTATACGCTCCGCTTTCCCGCGTGGGTAATACGTCCCAGCCGCCAGCCAAAGGCTTTTTGCAGCTCGGTACAAAAACGTTCGTCAGACCAGGTCTGTATCTCAGCCGCGTTGTCCTGCGGATGGCACCACACCAGCGAACTGCGATCGTGGGACATGGGCAGCATCGCCAGCGGGCCATGCTGGGTAAAACGCTCAAAAGCGCGGCCGTTGTGAGCGCCCGCTGTCGAAACGTTAGCAATGACGGCCACCTGCCCGTAGGGCTGTTGTCGCCACTCCACGCCGCACTGCGTGCCGAGCGAAGAGCGCGAACCGTTTGCCGCTACCAGAAGCTGGCCTTCAAGGACGGTACCGTTATCCAGCACCACGTTGACCGACGCGTCACTGCGGCTAAAGCTGGCCACACGCGCCGGGCAATGCAGGGTCACGCCTGGCGCATCCTTAAGCAGGCGGAACAGGCGTAACCCGACGTCGTGCAGCTCCACGACCCGGCCCAGCGCATCTATACGGTAATCATGCGCATCCAGGGTAACGAAACCGGCATGACCGCGATCGCTGACGTGAACGGTGTTAATCGCCGTCGCGCAGTCGGCTATCGCCTGCCAGATGCCAATGCGTGAGAGTTGCTGACAGGTACCCTGCGCCAGTGCAATGGCGCGGGCATCAAAACCGGGGTGATCAGAGGCCTCTGGCGCAACGGCTTCCACCAGATGCACCGGCAGTTTTCCCTGCGTAAAATGCGAGATGGCCAGTGCCAGCGTGGCTCCGGTCATCCCGCCGCCAACGATAATCACGCTCATACGCGTGCCGCTGCCATCAGCGCCTCGATATCGTCAGCATTTTTCACGACGCTGGCGGTCAGGTTTTCGTTGCCGGTTTCGGTAATGACGATATCATCTTCGATACGAATGCCAATCCCACGGTATGCTTCCGGCACGTCGGCATCCGGCGCGATATACAGCCCCGGCTCAACGGTTAATACCATGCCTGGCTCAAGCACGCGGGAACGATCGGCACCGTATGCCCCCACGTCATGCACATCCAGCCCCAGCCAGTGGCTCAGGCCGTGCATAAAGTACGGACGATGCGCGTTCTCGGTAATCAGGGTATCCACGTCGCCTTTCAGGATACCGAGCTTCACCAGACCGGTGATCATGATGCGCACCACTTCGCCAGTCACTTCCTGAATGGACGTGCCTGGACGGTACAGCCTAAGCGCCGTCTCGAGAGATTCGAGGACGATGTCATACACCGCGCGCTGTGCGGGGGTGAATTTACCGTTCACCGGGAACGTACGGGTAATATCGCCCGCATACCCCTGGAATTCGCATCCGGCGTCAATCAGCACCAGCTCGCCGTCGCGCAGCGCACTTTCGTTTTCGGTGTAGTGCAGAATGCAGCCGTTTTCACCGCCACCGACAATGGTGTTGTAAGAAGGATAACGCGCGCCGTGGCGGTTAAATTCGTGATGAATCTCTCCTTCCAGCTGATATTCAAACATTCCCGGGCGGCATTTCTCCATGGCGCGGGTGTGCGCCAGCGCACTGATTTCACCCGCGCGGCGCATCACGTCCAGCTCTTCCGGCGATTTGAACAGACGCATCTCATGCACCACCGGACGCCAGTCCGTCAGGGTGGCCGGGGCGGACAGATTCTGCCTCGAACCTTTGCGCAGCTTATCCAGAGCGGTAAAGACAATCTCATCGGCATACGCATACTCGCCCTGCGCGTGGTAAAGCACATCCAGGCCATTCAGCAGTTGATAGAGCTGCTGGTTGATTTCACTGAATGCCAGCGCCCGATCCACCCCCAGCTTCTCTGGCGCAGCCTCTTGCCCTAAGCGGCGGCCAAACCAGATTTCGGCAGTGAGATCGCGTACGCGGTTAAAAATCACGCTGTGGTTGTGGGTGTCATTACTCTTAATCAGCACCAGTACCGCTTCCGGCTCGTTGAAGCCGGTGAAGTACCAGAAATCGCTGCTCTGGCGATAGGGGTATTCGCTGTCGGCGCTGCGCGTCACTTCTGGCGCAGCAAAAATCAGCGCGGCGCTGCCCGGCTGCATATTGGCCAGCAGCGCCTGACGACGGCGCGAATACTCTTGATTTGAGATAACCATGACACCCTCCTGTGCGTTATTTTTCTTAATGTAAGGTTGGCTTACGGACTTCCGGTGCGGTCGGCTGCGAACGCGTAAAGTGGTCGTGGCACAGCAACGCTGCAACGCGAACGTATTCGATGATCTCTTCGAGAGACATTTCCAGCTCTTCCTGGTCTTCGTCTTCATCGTAGCCCAACTGCGCAATGTTACGCAGATCGTCGATCGCCTCACCCGCTTCGCCGGTCACTTTATCGAGTTTCGGCTGCGTGACGCCCAGCCCCAACAGGTAGTGGTTGACCCAACCTGCGAGCGCATCGGCACGATCGAAGACGCTGACGTCATCGCCTTCAGGCAGATAAAGCTGAAAAAGGAAGCCATCGTCTTCCAGCGAATCGCTGATCGCGGAGTGCATTTTACGCACGGCTTCCGCCAGCTCGTGACCAAACGCCAGCCCTTCGTTCGTCAGGTCGTGGATCAGCGGCTGCCATGAGCTGTCGCTGTTTCCGCCGCACAGCATGCCACTGATCAGACCGTGCATTTCCGCAGAGGTTAAACCGACTCCCTGCTGGTTCAGTAACTGGTTTAAATCCTTGTAACCAGGCATTTCGTTCTGTATAGACATGCGCATTCGTCATCGTTGGGAGGAATATTCATGATATGCTACCACTTTGGACCCTGGTGATACCAGAAAAGGGCTTGTATCTTCACATCAGGGTAGCTATAGTGTCGCCCCTTCGCAGCCCCCGGGGCAGTAAGCGAAGGCAGCGCAGTCAATCAGCAGGAAGGTGGCATGTCTGCACAACCCGTCGATCTCCAGATTTTTGGCCGTTCACTGCGAGTGAATTGTCCGCCTGAACAAAGGGATGCCTTGAATCAGGCTGCGGACGATTTGAATCAGCGGTTGCAAGATCTCAAAGAACGCACTAGAGTCACAAATACTGAGCAGCTGGTTTTCATCGCCGCGTTGAACATCAGTTATGAACTGACTCAGGAAAAAGCGAAGACCCGCGATTACGCGGCAAGCATGGAGCAGCGCATTAAAATGCTCCAGCAGACCATAGAACAGGCATTGCTTGATCAAGGTCGCAATCCCGAAAGACCGGGACCAAAGTTTGAATAACACTTCTCAGTTGACTATGGTAGAGTAACTGTGAAGACAAAATTTCTCTGAGATGTTCGCAAGCGGGCCAGTCCCCTGAGCCGATATTTCATACCACAAGAATGTGGCGCTCCATGGTTGGTGAGCATGCTCGGTTCGTCCGAGAAGCCTTAAAACTATGACGACACATTCACCTTGAACCAAGGGTTCAAGGGTTACAGCCTGCGGCGGCATCTCGGAGATTCCCTCTCTTTTTCTTCTACCGACTACCATGACCCAACTCCCTGAAGTCTCTTCCTCACGCCAGGACATCCGTCAGCTCATGCGTCAACGCCGTCGTGCGTTAACTCCCGAACAGCAAGCACAGTTTGCCCAGCAAGGTGCTGCCCGTATGATGGCCTATCCCCCTGTTGTGATGGCGCGTACCGTCGCCCTGTTCCTCTCGTTTGATGGCGAACTGGATACTCAACCGCTGATCGAACAGCTGTGGCGCGCCGGGAAGAAAGTGTACCTGCCGGTGCTGCATCCGTTTAGCCAGGGAAATCTGCTGTTTTTACACTACCATCCGCACAGCGAACTGGTGGTGAATCGTCTGAAAATCACCGAACCAAAACTCGACGTCCGCGACGTCCTCCCCCTCTCAGAACTGGATGTACTGATCACGCCGCTGGTGGCGTTTGATGAGCAGGGTCAGCGCTTAGGGATGGGTGGCGGTTTTTATGACAGGACGCTGCAAAACTGGCAGCAGTATCATTTACAGCCTGTGGGGTACGCACATGACTGTCAGGGCGTGGAAGCCTTGCCGGTAGAGAAGTGGGATATTCCGCTGCCTGCGGTAGTGACGCCGGGCAAAACCTGGCGCTGGTAAAATAAAGCCGGGTAGCGACCCGGCTTTATGCTCACAGAAACAGAATCAGTACAGCAGACGGGCGCGAATGGTACCCGGAATGGCCTTCATGCTCTGCAGCGCTTTTTCCGCTACATCTTCGTCCGCTTCAATATCAATTACCACGTAACCCATCTGAGAGTTCGTTTGCAGATACTGCGCGGCAATGTTGACGCTCTGCTCGGCAAAGATCTGGTTGATTGCAGTCAGCACGCCCGGACGGTTTTCATGGATGTGCAGCAGACGACGGCCACCGTGCAACGGCAGAGACACTTCCGGGAAGTTCACAGCAGAGAGCGTAGAACCGTTGTCGGAGTATTTGCTCAGCTTGCCCGCGACTTCCAGACCGATATTTTCCTGCGCTTCCTGCGTCGAGCCGCCGATGTGCGGCGTCAGGATCACGTTGTCGAATTCGCACAGCGGAGAGGTGAACGGATCGCTGTTGGTAGCAGGCTCAGTCGGGAAGACGTCGATTGCCGCCCCCGCCAGATGCTTACGCTTCAGCGCATCGCACAGCGCCGGAATATCGACAACCGTACCGCGCGCGGCGTTGATCAGCAGTGACCCCGGCTTCATCAGCGCCAGTTCCTCAGCACCCATCATGTTCTTCGTCGACGCATTTTCCGGCACGTGCAGGCTGACCACGTCGCTCATGTTCAGCAGGTCAGAGAGGTGTTGAACCTGAGTGGCGTTGCCCAGCGGCAGTTTGCTTTCGATATCATAAAAATAGACATGCATCCCCAGGGATTCAGCCAGGATCCCCAGCTGAGTACCGATGTGACCATAGCCGATGATACCGAGTTTTTTACCACGGGCTTCGTATGAACCCGCAGCCAGTTTGTTCCACACGCCGCGGTGCGCTTTGGCGTTAGCTTCCGGAATACCACGCAGCAACAGCAGCAACTCGCCAATCACTAACTCCGCCACGGAACGGGTGTTGGAGAACGGGGCGTTAAAGACAGGCACACCGCGTTTTGCGGCGGCATTCAGATCAACCTGGTTGGTACCGATGCAGAAACAGCCGATGGCAACCAACTTTTCCGCCGCGGCAATCACGTCTTCAGTCAGTTGGGTACGGGATCGCAGGCCAATGAAATGGGCATCACGGATGGACGCTTTCAGCTCTTCGGTGTCCAGCGCGCCTTTGTGAAATTCGATGTTGGTGTAACCTGCTGCACGAAGGCTATCAAGCGCTTTCTGATGCACGCCCTCAACCAGCAGGAATTTAATCTTGTCTTTCTCCAGTGATACCTTTGCCATTTACCTTACCCGACCCTGTTTTTGTCTGAACTGATGTTGTGCTGGATTAAAATCCGCTGTAGCCAACATATCAAAAAAAACTATTGCAGCAATATGAACGTTTGCGTCGGCACTCTGAAGAAAAGTCATACAGAGCAAAATGACAGAGGAAAATGCTGTAGAAATTTGCGAATGCGGCAGGATCGGCAAACGAGAGGTAAAAAGCGTGACACAAGTCACCGAATTTAGCTTTTCAAAATTTTTTTAGCGGGGGGAGGGCTCCCCCCATCAGATCATTTTACGATGGTTTGCACGCCATCTGCCGTGCCGATCAGCGCGACATCCGCGCCACGGTTGGCGAATAACCCTACAGTCACTACGCCTGGAATACCGTTAATGGCATTTTCCAGCGCAATGGCGTCGAGAATTTCCAGACCGTGAACGTCGAGGATCACGTTGCCGTTATCAGTGATGACGCCCTGACGATATTCCGGGCGTCCACCCAGTCTCACCAGTTCACGCGCCACAGCGCTACGCGCCATTGGGATCACTTCTACCGGCAGCGGGAATTTACCCAGGATATCAACCTGCTTTGACGCATCGGCGATACAGATGAATTTATCCGCCACGGAGGCGATGATTTTTTCACGCGTCAGCGCCGCACCGCCGCCTTTGATCATCTGCATATGGCCGTTGATTTCATCCGCGCCATCAACGTAGATACCAAGACGGTCAACTTCATTCAGATCGAAAACGGTGATGCCAAGGCTTTTCAGCTTTTCCGTGGAAGCGTCGGAGCTGGAAACTGCGCCCTCGATCTGCCCTTTCATCGTGCCCAGCGCATCGATAAAGTGTGCCGCCGTCGAGCCCGTACCAACACCGACAATGGTACCCGGTTGCACATACTGGAGAGCGGCCCATCCTACTGCTTTTTTCAGTTCATCCTGCGTCATGATCGTTTAGCCTGTGGTGTGAAAACGTAGGCCGCATTATAGAACACGTCGGGTGGATTTCGTCTGCCACGAAGGGAAAATTGTGTCATAGTGCAGATTAAGCAAAATTAAGGAGTCAGCCAGAGCAATGAAACGTCCGGACTACAGAACACTACAGGCACTTGATGCAGTTATTCGTGAACGCGGTTTTGAGCGCGCAGCGCAAAAGCTTTGTATCACTCAGTCCGCCGTATCACAACGCATCAAGCAGCTGGAAAACATGTTCGGGCAGCCTCTGCTGGTACGTACTGTTCCACCGCGTCCAACGGAGCAAGGGCAAAAGCTCCTCGCCCTGCTGCGCCAGGTTGAACTGCTCGAAGATGAGTGGCTGGGTGACGAACAGACCGGCTCAACGCCGCTGCTGCTCTCGCTGGCGGTGAACGCCGACAGTCTGGCAACCTGGCTGTTGCCGGCCCTTGCGCCGGTGTTAGCGGACTCCCCGATTCGCCTGAATCTGCAGGTTGAAGATGAAACCCGTACACAGGAGCGCCTGCGACGCGGTGAAGTGGTTGGGGCGGTCAGTATCCAGCCTCAGGCGCTGCCGAGCTGTCTTGTCGATCAGCTGGGCGCACTGGACTACCTGTTTGTCGGCTCAAAAGCGTTTGCCGAGCGCTACTTCCCGAACGGCGTCACCCGCGCCGCGCTGCTGAAAGCCCCTGCGGTAGCGTTCGACCATCTGGACGATATGCATCAGGCCTTCCTGCAGCAAAACTTCGATCTGCCGCCGGGCAGCGTGCCATGTCATATCGTGAACTCGTCTGAAGCGTTTGTGCAGCTCGCACGTCAGGGCACCACCTGCTGTATGATCCCGCACCTGCAGATAGAGAAAGAGTTGAAAAGCGGTGAGCTGATTGACTTAACGCCGGGGCTGTATCAGCGCCGGATGCTCTACTGGCACCGTTTTGCGCCAGAAAGCCGCATGATGCGCAACGTCACCGACGCGCTGCTGGCGTATGGGCATAAGGTGTTAAGACAGGATTAAGGAACAATCCCCCTCTCCTGACGGGAGAGGGGGATTGTGAAGACAGATTACTGCGCTTTTGCCGGCTCAGTCTGCTGACTTTGGGTCGGCTGCAGCTGGAATACCACATCAACCTGATCGTCGAACTGAATCGTCGGCTGCTCATAAGTTTCCTGAGCAGACACCGGCGCCGCGTCGGCCTTCATCATCCGTACCATCGGGCTTGGCTGATAATTTGAGACATGGTAACGCACGCTGTATACCGGACCGAGCTTACTGTTGAACCCGGACGCCAGCTGTTGCGCCTGATGGATTGCATCATCAATGGCAGCTTTACGCGCCTGGTCTTTGTATTTTTCCGGTTGCGCAACGCCCAGTGAGACGGAACGAATTTCGTTCAGACCCGCTTTCAGCGCGCCATCCAGCAACGAGTTCAGTTTATCGAGCTGACGCACGGTTACTTCAACGGTGCGCACGGCACGGTAGCCTTTCAGGATGCTTTTACCGTTCTGGTAGTCGTAATCAGGCTGGGTACGCAGGTTGGCAGAGCTGATGTCTTTTTTAGCGACACCGTTCTGCTCCAGGAAAGAGAGATATTGCGCAACACGATCGTCAGCCTGCTTCTTGGCAGAAGCGGCATCTTTCGCGGCCACGTTCACTTCAATTGCCAGCGTTGCAACATCGGGTACCGCATCCACGCTTGCGGTGCCTGAAGTGACGATGTGCGGGCCATCAGGCAATTCACTTGCCTGCACCGACACCGCACCTAAACTCACTAATGCCGCCAGGGCCATCACTTTAAACTTCACTGTCATTCCTCCATGTTGCGAAGAGTGCCCAACAACAGGGCGCATGCCAGCAAGCTTAGCGGCTCTCGCTCAGTTGTCCATAAGACAACGCTTAGTTGAGCAATTCCTGAACATGATGAATCCCCTCTTTTGCCAGCTGAAAGGCGATAAACCACATCACCACGCCCACCAGCGTGTTGATGATCCGCTGGGCTTTAGCGGTACGCAGACGCGGGGCCAGCCATGCCGCCAGAATCGCGAGACCGAAGAACCACAGGAATGAGGCGCTGACGGTACCCAGGGCAAACCAGCGTTTTGGCTCAACGTCGAGCTGCCCACCCAGGCTGCCCAGCACCACAAAGGTATCCAGATAAACGTGCGGGTTGAGCCAGGTGACCGCCAGCATGGTGACGATAATCTTCCAGCGGCCCTGCTTCATGACCTCGGCGCTCGCCAGTTCGAGATTGCTGCTCATTGCCGTTTTCAGCGCCCCAAACCCATACCACAGCAGGAACGCTACCCCACCCCAGGTCACCAGCGCCAGCAGCCAGGGAGACTGCATCAGCAGCGCACTGCCGCCAAAGATTCCGGCGCAGATCAGCAGCAAATCGCTCACCGCGCACAGCAGGGCAATCATGAGATGATACTGACGGCGAATGCCCTGGTTCATCACGAACGCGTTCTGCGGGCCAAGGGGAAGGATCATGGCCGCACCTAATACAAGGCCTTGAAAATAATAAGATAACATGAATAAATTCTCAGCAAGTTGTCCTGGGAGCTGACTATACTGCGAGATCCTTATTAGAGGAAATTGATAATATTAATTGGTGATTAGTATTGCTAATAAAAAGGCCCGGTGGCGTTGCCGCTCACCGGGCCTGCTGAGGAAGAGGATTACTCGGCTTCTTTCTCGCGTTTAAGGTTCACGTCCATCTGTGGATACGGGAAGCTGATCCCGTTGGCATCAAAATCACGTTTGATACGTTCCAGAACATCCCAGTAAACGTTTTGCAAATCGCTGCTTTTGCTCCAGATGCGCACGACAAAGTTGATGGAGGATGCCCCCAACTCGTTCAGGCGAACGGTCTGCTCTTTATCTTTCAGAATACGATCGTCGGAGGCAATGATATTGGCGATCAGCGATTTCACCTGATCGATATCAGAGTCATACGCCACGCTGATAATCAGCTCGTTACGACGCACCGGCTCGCGGGAAAAGTTAATGATGTTGCCCGCGATAATTTTCCCGTTCGGTACCACCACGATACGGCCATCCACAGTTCGCAGGGTGGTTGAGAAAATCTGCACCTGCAGTACGGTGCCGGCAATACCGCCCAGGTCAACGTACTCGCCAGAGCGGAACGGACGGAAGGTTACTAGCAACACACCCGCTGCCAGGTTCGAGAGCGACCCCTGCAGCGCCAGACCAATGGCCAGACCGGCCGCACCGAGAACAGCAATCACCGAGGCAGTCTGTACGCCAACACGCCCCAGTGCAGCAATCAGCGTAAAGGCAATAATACCGTAGCGCACCAGTGCAGAGAGGAAGTCAGCCACAGTGGCGTCAATGTGACGCGCCAGCATCACGCGGTTTACGGCGTTTGATACGATACGCGCCACGATCATCCCGACGATGATGATGGCAATCGCCGCGACGATGTTAACGGCATAGCTCAGCAGCAGCGCCTGGTTGCGCACCAGCCAGTTACCGGCATTATTGATGCTGTCTACAACATCGAGTTGTTCCATTTAGTCTTCCTTTTGTTATCCCAAAAACACAAAATCCATCCCCCATGGAGACAGGCAGGTCAGTAAAGGGTAAACAAAAAGGACCGGTTTTGCCAAACAGATCACATAAACGGACCGGGCAGACCATTGAAAAAGCATAAAAAAAGGCCCGCATTCGCGGGCCTTCTGATGCTATGAGCAGCTTAAATTACAGAACGTCAACCGCGTTCAGTTCTTTGAAAGCCTGCTCCAGACGCGCCACCATGGAAGTCTGCGCAGCACGCAGCCATACACGTGGATCGTAGTATTTCTTGTTCGGCTGGTCTTCGCCTTTCGGGTTGCCCAGCTGGCCCTGCAGGTAAGCTTCGTTCGTTTTGTAGTACTGCAGGATACCGTCCCATGTTGCCCACTGGGTGTCGGTATCGATGTTCATTTTCACTACGCCGTAGCTTACGGAGTCTTTGATTTCCTGAGCAGAAGAACCGGAACCGCCGTGGAAGACGAAGTTCAGGCTGTTGTGCGGCAGGTTGTGTTTCTTAGAAACGTATTCCTGAGAATCACGCAGGATGGTTGGGGTCAGAACCACGTTACCTGGTTTGTAAACGCCGTGTACGTTACCGAAGGACGCTGCGATGGTGAAGCGTGGGCTGATTTTGCTCAGCTCGGTGTAAGCGTAATCAACGTCTTCTGGCTGGGTGTACAGTGCAGAAGCGTCCATGTGGCTGTTGTCCACGCCGTCTTCTTCACCACCGGTGCAACCCAGTTCGATTTCCAGGGTCATGTCCATTTTGGCCATGCGCGCCAGGTACTTAGAGCAGATTTCGATGTTTTCGTGCAGGGACTCTTCAGACAGGTCGATCATGTGAGAAGAGAACAGTGGCTTACCGGTCGCTGCGAAGTGTTTTTCACCCGCGTCCAGCAGACCGTCGATCCACGGCAGCAGTTTCTTCGCGCAGTGGTCAGTGTGCAGGATAACCGGAACACCGTAGTGTTCAGCCATCTGGTGTACATGGTGCGCACCAGAGATTGCGCCCAGGATTGCCGCGCCCTGAGGAACGTCAGTTTTCACGCCTTTACCAGCGATGAATGCTGCGCCACCGTTAGAGAACTGAACGATAACCGGTGCTTTAACTTTTGCAGCAGCTTCCAGTACGGCGTTAATGGAGTCGGTCCCAACGCAGTTAACTGCTGGCAGAGCGAAGTTGTTTTCTTTAGCTACCTGGAACACTTTCTGAACGTCATCACCAGTGATCACGCCAGGTTTTACGAAATCAAAAATTTTAGACATGTTGCTTAGTCCTGTATCTTCGGCCGTTAGAAAAGGTGCGAGCTCTTAAAGCGCGCTGAAAATTGGGCAGGTTTCCCTGCCCTTGAATGGCTTACTTCTTAGCGCGCTCTTCGAGCATTGCTACTGCTGGCAGTACTTTGCCTTCCACGAACTCGAGGAATGCGCCGCCACCAGTGGAGATGTAGGAGATCTTGTCAGAAATACCGAACAGGTCGATTGCTGCCAGCGTATCACCGCCGCCTGCGATAGAGAACGCTTCGCTGTCTGCGATAGCGTTAGCAACGATTTCAGTACCTTTGCGGAAGTTCGGGAATTCGAACACGCCAACAGGACCATTCCACAGGATAGTTTTCGCGTTTTTCAGGATTTCAGCCAGTTTCTGTGCAGAAACGTCGCCCAGGTCCAGAATCTGCTCATCATCTTTGATGTCGTTAACAGATTTCAGGGTCGCAGTCGCTGTTTCAGAGAACTCAGTCGCGACGCGAACATCCGTTGGAACCGGGATATCGCAGGTGGTCAGCAGACGTTTTGCTTCGTCAACCAGATCCGCTTCGTACAGGGACTTACCGACGTTATGGCCTTGTGCCGCCACGAAGGTGTTCGCGATACCACCGCCAACGATCAGCTGGTCAGCGATTTTAGACAGGGAATCCAGTACGGTCAGTTTGGTAGAAACTTTAGAACCACCAACGATTGCAACCATTGGACGAGCAGGTTCTTTCAGCGCTTTACCCAGTGCGTCCAGCTCAGCAGCCAGCAGAGGACCGGCACACGCAACGTCTGCGAATTTACCGATACCGTGGGTTGAAGCCTGCGCACGGTGAGCAGTACCGAAGGCATCCATCACGAATACGTCACACAGTGCAGCGTATTTTTTGGACAGCGCTTCGTCGTCTTTCTTTTCGCCTTTGTTGAAGCGAACGTTTTCCAGAACAACCAGTTCACCGGCAGCGATGTCTACGCCGTCCAGGTAATCTTTTACCAGGCGAACCGGGTTGGACAGTTTGTCTTTCAGGTAATTAACAACTGGCAGCAGAGAGAACTCTTCATTGTACTCGCCTTCAGTTGGACGACCCAGGTGGGAGGTCACCATCACTTTAGCGCCCTGCTTCAGAGCCAGTTCGATGGTTGGCAGAGATGCACGGATACGCGCGTCGCTGGTCACTTTGCCATCTTTAACCGGTACGTTCAGATCAGCACGGATGAAAACGCGTTTACCAGCCAGATCCAGATCGGTCATCTTAATTACAGACATGGTGAATCCTCTCGTTGATTCTTAAAGTTTTGCAGACGCACGATGCGTCTTACCTGAAACCTTGAGCGGCCATTGCTAACGTGGTGTCGAGCATTCGGTTAGCAAAGCCCCATTCGTTATCACACCAGACCAGCGTCTTGACAAGGTGTGCGCCACTGACGCGCGTTTGAGTGCCATCGACAATGGCGCTGTGCGGGTCGTGGTTAAAATCTACTGAGACCAACGGTAATTCCGTATAGTCAACTATACCATGAAATGCCCCCTGTGCCGCTTTTTGCAGCAACAGGTTGACTTCACAGGCTTTTACCGGTTTTTTCACCGTCACGCTCAGGTCAATTGCGGTGACGTTAATCGTCGGTACACGTACGGCAATTGCTTCAAAACGATCGTTAAACTGCGGGAAAAAACGGGTGATACCTGCCGCCAGTTTTGTGTCCACCGGAATGATTGACTGGCTCGCGGCTCGCGTGCGTCGTAAGTCCGGATGGTAGGCGTCAATCACCTGCTGATCGTGCATCGCTGAATGAATCGTGGTTACGGTGCCGGATTCAATGCCATACGCATCGTCTAACAGTTTGATGACCGGAATAATGCAGTTGGTGGTGCAGGAGGCGTTGGAAACAATGCGGTGTTCGGCTTGCAGCTCATGCTGATTCACGCCAAATACGACGGTCGCGTCGAGGTCGTTGCTGCCAGGATGGGAAAACAGGACTTTTTTCGCACCTGCTGTCAGATGCGCTTCGCCATGCTCGCGGTTACCGTATACGCCAGTACAGTCAAGTACGATATCCACACCCAGTTCACGCCACGGTAGCCCGGCAATACTGCTCTCATGCAGCACGCGGATAGCATCGTCGCCGACAAACAGCTGATCTCTTTCCTGGCGAACATCCCAGGCAAAGCGTCCGTGGCTGGTGTCATATTTCAACAAATGCGCCATGCCCGCAGCATCCGCCAGTTCGTTGATAGCCACCACGGTTATTTCCGCCCGACGCCCGGATTCATATAAAGCACGAACCACGTTACGCCCGATGCGACCGAAGCCATTAATCGCTACGCGTACGGTCATAGATCTCCTGCAAAGCTATCCCTGAGTTTGAGGTGGCTGAAAGAGTAATCCAGCTACGCCCGAAGGGGAATCCTTGCTGTCACAAACTGCGATTGATTGGTCAATTGTCGAACATTTAATCGACTGAAACGCTTCAGCTAGAATAAGCGAATCAGGGAATAAAAGGAATGTCTGTCCAGAGCAATAAGCGCGCTATATGACTTGCGTCACATTTTGGATGGAATAATTCACAGGAACGTTACATGTTTGAGGAATAGTGGACATATAAGGCGGATAGCGTGAAAAAAACAAAACGGTAACCCAAAGGTTACCGTTTAGGGTGTTTGCGCCCTCTTCTCAGTGAGAGCACGGACAGGGGCTCGCGCCCCTCCCCTACAAACAATTACAGCAGTTCTTTTGCTTTCGCGACAACGTTTTCAACGGTGAAGCCGAACTCTTCGAACAGCAGCTCTGCCGGAGCAGATTCACCGAAGGTGGTCATGCCGACGATTGCGCCGTTCAGGCCCACATATTTGAACCAGTAGTCAGCGATACCTGCTTCTACTGCCACGCGCGCGGTAACGGCTTTAGGCAGTACGGATTCGCGGTAGGCTGCATCCTGCTTGTCGAACGCATCGGTAGACGGCATGGAAACCACGCGCGCTTTAACGCCTTCGGTAGACAGTTTTTCCCATGCGGCAACAGCCAGCTCAACTTCAGAACCGGTCGCGATGAAGATCAGCTCTGGCTGACCCGCGCAATCTTTCAGCACGTAACCACCACGGGCGATGTTCGCCAGCTGCTCTGGAGTACGTTCCTGCTGTGCCAGGTTCTGGCGGGAGAGGATCAGTGCGGTTGGACCGTCCTGACGCTCAACACCGTATTTCCACGCCACGGCGGACTCAACCTGGTCACATGGACGCCATGTGCTCATGTTTGGCGTCACGCGCAGGGAAGCCACCTGCTCTACCGGCTGGTGAGTTGGACCATCTTCGCCCAGACCGATGGAATCGTGGGTGTAGACCATCACCTGACGCTGTTTCATCAGCGCAGCCATACGCACGGCGTTACGCGCGTACTCGACAAACATCAGGAAGGTAGAGGTGTACGGCAGGAAACCACCGTGCAGGGAGATACCGTTCGCAATCGCGGTCATACCGAATTCACGCACACCGTAGTGGATGTAGTTACCGGCAGTGTCTTCGTTGATTGCTTTAGAACCAGACCAGATTGTCAGGTTAGATGGCGCCAGGTCAGCGGAGCCACCCAGGAATTCTGGCAGCAGCGGACCGAACGCTTCAATCGCATTCTGAGAAGCTTTACGGCTGGCGATTTTGGATGGGTTCGCCTGCAGTTTAGCAATGAACTCGTTCGCTTTGGCGTCGAAGTCAGACGGCATGTCACCCTTCATACGACGGGTAAATTCAGCCGCTTCCTGTGGGAAGGCTTTCGCATAGGCAGCGAACTTCTCGTTCCATGCGGATTCTTTCGCCTGACCCACTTCTTTAGCATCCCACTGCGCGTAAATTTCAGATGGGATTTCGAAAGCAGGATATTTCCAGCCCAGCGCTTCGCGCGTCAGAGCGATTTCCGCGTCGCCCAGTGGCGCACCGTGGGAATCGTGGGTACCCGCTTTGTTCGGAGAACCGAAACCAATGATGGTTTTGCACATCAGCAGTGACGGCTTGTCCGTCACAGCGCGCGCTTCTTCTACTGCACGTTTAATCGAGTCAGCATCGTGACCGTCAACGCCACGCACAACGTGCCAGCCGTAAGCTTCGAAACGCTTCGCGGTGTCGTCAGTGAACCAGCCTTCAACGTGACCGTCGATGGAGATGCCGTTGTCGTCATAGAACGCAACCAGTTTGCCCAACTTCAGGGTACCTGCCAGGGAGCACACTTCGTGAGAAATGCCTTCCATCATGCAGCCGTCGCCCATGAATGCGTAGGTGAAGTGGTCAACAATGTCATGACCTGGACGGTTGAATTGCGCGGCCAGGGTTTTCTCGGCAATCGCCATACCCACCGCGTTAGCAATACCCTGACCCAGCGGGCCGGTGGTGGTTTCTACACCTGCGGTGTAACCCACTTCCGGGTGACCTGGCGTTTTGGAGTGCAGCTGGCGGAAGTTTTTCAGCTCTTCAATTGGCAGATCGTAGCCAGTGAGGTGCAGCAGGCTATAGATCAGCATTGAGCCGTGGCCATTAGACAGCACGAAACGGTCGCGGTCAGCCCAGGAAGGGTTCTGCGGGTTGTGGTTCAGGAAATCGCGCCACAGGACTTCGGCGATATCAGCCATCCCCATAGGGGCGCCCGGGTGGCCGGATTTGGCTTTCTGTACTGCGTCCATGCTCAGCGCACGAATAGCATTAGCAAGCTCTTTACGTGAGGACATTTTAACTCCAGATCGGACTGTTAAAGGCCATGCCCTTGACGACAGCGCGTTTTGGGCTACGCCGGAAAA
This sequence comes from Enterobacter sp. BNK-18, assembly GCF_047456135.1. NCBI lineage: Bacteria > Pseudomonadati > Pseudomonadota > Gammaproteobacteria > Enterobacterales > Enterobacteriaceae > Enterobacter > Enterobacter sp. BNK-18. The sequence continues at coordinate 2,993,719 of NZ_CP179899.1, forward strand.
AAGTGCCAACAATGTAACCCAAGCGGCATGTCATGTACATGGAGCATTCTTTTGCAGCTTAAGAAATCTCTGGATCATGCTCGCATGTTGCGCAATCTGCTCGCCCGGCCCCGTAGATATTCCTTATACTTAGCCCGACCCCGGCTTCGTTGCCGGTGCACTTTTCAGATTTTATTCAGATTAACGAGTACGGAAGCGACATCATGAAAATGCGTGCAATAGTGCTGGCCCTGGGTACAACGCTCCTGCTGAGCGGCTGTCAGAATATGGATTCTAACGGCCTGATGTCCTCAGGCGCAGAAGCCTTTCAGGCCTACTCCCTGAGCGACGCACAGGTTAAAGCGCTGAGCGACCAGGCCTGTAAAGATATGGACGGAAAAGCCACGCTTGCCCCGGCCAATAGTACCTACACGCAGCGTCTGAATAAGATAGCCTCCGCGCTGGGTGATAACATTAATGGCCAGCCGGTGAACTATAAGGTGTACATGGCCAAAGATGTAAACGCCTTCGCGATGGCGAACGGCTGCATCCGCGTTTACAGCGGGCTGATGGATATGATGACCGACAACGAAGTTGAAGCGGTTATCGGCCATGAAATGGGCCACGTTGCACTTGGCCACGTGAAGAAAGGCATGCAGGTTGCGTTAGGCACTAACGCCATCCGCGCCGCGGCGGCGTCTACGGGCGGTATAGTCGGCAGCCTGTCACAGTCGCAGCTTGGCGATGTGGGTGAAAAGCTGGTTAACTCTCAGTTCTCGCAGCGTCAGGAATCCGAAGCGGATGACTACTCCTACGATCTGTTGCGCAAACGTGGCATTAATCCATCAGGTTTAGCCACCAGCTTCGAAAAACTGGCCAAACTGGAAGCCGGTCGCCAGAGCTCCATGTTTGATGACCACCCGGCGTCAGAAGAGCGCGCACAGCATATTCGCGACCGTATGGCCGCAGACGGAATTAAATAATTCGAAAGGAGGCATATTTGCCTCCTTTTTATTTCGCATGAATTGTTAATTTAACCGCACATATCGGTAATAGTACTTTAGTACCTTTCTAAGCCGCGCAAACACTGTCTTATCGCCCTGAAACGTCTCGTCACATAATTATTGCAATCATTTACCATTCGGGTAATTATCGAGCTCGCAGTAATTCAATTTACAATATTAAGACAGAGACGTTCCCTCCGTGAAAAAAGAATTATCATTAATTGCGTTAAGTTTATTCGCCGCATTACCCGCCGTTGCAAGCCAGCAATCCGACAGCAAAGGGTTTGTTGACGACAGCCATTTAGATCTGTTTTTACGCAATGCGTATATCAGCCGTGATTATCATCAGGGCCAGCAGGACAAAGCCGAATGGGGTCAGGGCATCGTTGCCACGTTTGAATCCGGCTATACCGAAGGGCTGGTTGGCTTCGGTGTGGACGGCATTGCCCAGTATGGTGTGCGTCTGGACGGCGGTCGTGGAAAGAGCGGCGCAGGCGGCATTGACTTCTTTAAACAGGAAGACGATGGCCGGGCTAAATCCGATCTGGCGAAATTTGGCGCCACAGCAAAAATGCGTATTTCCAATACCGTGCTGAGCTACGGTAACCAGCGTCCGGAATTACCGATTGTTAATGCCGACAATTCCCGTCTGCTGTTTGAAAGCTTTACCGGCACCATGCTGACCTCAAAAGAGATCGCGGGTCTGGAAGTGAACGCCGGTTACTTCACCGATGAGCAGCGCAAAAGTGACGACCGCCACGACAGTGGCCTGAAGAGCCTCTCCTTCGGCGGTGCGAGCTACCAGTTCAACGACCAGTTCAGCGGTGCGCTGTATGCCTCTCATGTGGAAGAGGTGATGAACAAGCAGTACCTGGGAATGAACTTCAAACAGCCGTTCAGCACCGGGCAGCAGCTGGTGCTCGATTTCAACGGCTATAACTCACGCCTGGATCAGCGCTACGCAGACAGCCTTGATACCGGACGCAGCAATAGCATCTGGAGCCTGGCGGCAAGCTACATCTGGGATATTCATACCTTCAAGGTGGCGTATCAGCAGAGCAGCGGCAGCACCGGCTATCACTATGGCAGCTATCGCGATCAGGGAGGCGTAGGTGACGGCGGCAATACCATCTGGCTGGCGAACTCCTACTGGTCTGATTTCAACGGCGAAGACGAGCGCTCATGGCAGGCTTCTTACGCGCTGGACTTCGGCGGTCTGGGTTTACCGGGCCTGAGCTGGACCACAGCTTACGTGCGTGGCGACAACATCAAGACCTCTGAAACCAGCAACGGTAAAGAGCATGAGTGGTTTAACCAGATCCAGTATCAGGTGCAGGACGGCCCGGCTAAAGATCTGAAACTGAAACTCCGTTACTCCGTCCTGCGTGTGTCCAGCAACGTCAGCGACTATAACGTGGGCGGGGATGAGATCCGCGCGTACGTGGAATACCCGTTTAACGTGTTCTGATTAAGCCCCTCACCCGCCCTTCTCCCTAAGGGAGAGGGCTGGAGTGAGGGTAAACACGCTTAGTACAACGTCTTCTGCGGCGGCCCGGCAAACTTCAGCGCGCCAATCTGTCCCATCCGCACTTCCACTACCGACGGTCCTGGCATGGCAAGCGCTTCGGTCATCACCGCGTCAAAATCCTCCGCCCGTTCGACGCTCCACGCCTGTAACCCCATCGCATGCGCCAGCTGCGTAAAGTCCGGGGTATGCAGCTCGTTATAATACTGGCGCCCGCCGAAATACTTATCCTGGATGCCGCGCATGACGCCGTAACCGCCGTCATTCATCACCAGCAGCGTCACGTTGGCCTTCTCCTGCGCCAGCGTTGCCATCTCGCCCAGATTCAGGCTTACGCCACCATCGCCCACCAGCCCCACCACTTTGCGTTGCGGGTTGGCAATCGCCGTGCCAATCGCCATCGGTAGCCCCATGCCGATGGCGCCTGCCAGCGAGTGAATGTTCATCAGCGGTCCGTTGGCGCGGAACAAACGGCTGCCCCACAGGCTTCCGGAAACGGTGATATCACGAACCAGCAGGCCATCTTGCGGCAGCGCGTTCTCGATGGCGTCGTTGAGCTTCGCATAAGCACCGCACTGCTCACGCAGTCCCGCAACGGCTTTCGCCAGCGCCTGCTGCACCTGTGTATCCCACTGTGCATCGCCCCATTCACGCCCCTGAGCTTTAGCCGCCAGCGCGGTTAACAGCGCCGCGCAGTCGGCCACAAGGGTTGTGTCCATCAGATAGTTGCGGCTCGCCGCCGCGGGGTCGATATCAATCTGGACGCGGGGATGCGGTAATTCAAGCGTCCACGAGCGGGTTTCGTTGCTGCGCAGGCGTGAGCCAGCGACCAGCGTAAAGTCGCACTGGGCGATCAACGCCTCAACTGACGGCGAGTTATGAAACGCCCGCAGGCTGGCGCGATGGCTGTCCGGCAGCACGCCGCGCGCGTGGGTGCTGGAGATAACCGTCACTCCCGCATCCGCCAGTTTTTTTACCGCATCAGCGCTACCGAGCGCTCCGCCACCCAGCCACAGCAGCGGCTGTCTGGCCTGTTTAAGCTGCGCCCACAGCGTGTCGACCACTGCCGTATCAACCGCGGAAACCGACGTCGGTTTCACCGGAGCGGTGATCAGCGACACGGGGATTTTCGCCCCCTGAATATCAATCGGGATCTCCACGGAGACCGGCCCGCACGGCGGAGTTTGCGCCTCCTGAATGGCCTTGTGAAGGATCGCTATCGCCTGGTTTGCGTTGCTGATGCGGTATGCCCGTTTTGAGCTGGCCTTCAGGAAGGTCAGCTGGTCGCGGGTTTCGTGGATAAAGCCGGTGTCGGCATCCAGCCAGGCTTTTTCCACCTGGCCCGTGATATGCAGCAGCGGCGTGCAGGCATTCATGGCTTCCACCAGCGCGCCGACGGCGTTACCCGCCCCGGCACCGGTACTGGTCAGCGCCACGCCGAGCCCGGAAAAACGGCCGTGGGCATCGGCCATGGTGACCGACCCCGCTTCGCCACGTGCGGGCACAAAGCGAATATTCCCGCGCTGCCCTACCGCATCGGCGATGGGTAAATTGTGGATGGAGATGACGCCGTAGATGGCCTCAACCTGATACTGCTCCAGCGTTCTGGCGATGGCGTCGCCGACGGTTATCATTTCGCTCATTACTCACCCTTTCTCAGTCGCACCAGTGGTTGACGCTGTTACCCGTCGCCAGATAAATGCTCTTTTGCTGCATCCAGGCTTTCAGCCCCTGAATGCCCTTTTCGCGGCCCAGACCGCTCTCTTTAAAGCCCCCGAACGGGGTCGAAATTGCAAACACTTTGTAGGTGTTTATCCACACCGTGCCCGCTTCAAGCTGCTCGCTCAGGCGCAGGGCGCGCCCGGTATCCCGCGTCCAGATCCCGGCGGCAAGGCCATAAACGGAGTCATTCGCCTCACGGATCAACGCGGCTTCATCGCTAAAGGGCATCGCCACCAGCACCGGGCCGAAGATCTCCTCCTGACAGGCGCGCGCGCTGTTGATCAGGCCTTCGATGATGGTGGGCTGGAAGTAACTGCCGTTTGCCAGCAGTGGATCGGCAGGGATCTCCCCGCCACACAGCACGCGGCCCCCTTCACGCTTTGCCAGTTCAACGTAAGCCTGCACGCTCTTGCGGTGCGCGTCGTTAATCAGCGGTCCCACATGGGTGCCGTCGGTAAAGGGATGCCCGACCCGCAGGCCGCGCGTTAACTCGAGCAGCCTCGCCATCAGTGGGGCGTAAAGGCGCTCATGGATAAAGAGCCGCGAACCGGCAATACAGGCCTGACCCGCCGAGCTGAAAATGCCGTAGCAGATCCCGCGCGCAGCCAGCTCAACGTCGGCATCTTCCAGCACGATGGTCGGGGATTTACCGCCCAGTTCCAGCGAGGCCGGGATCAATTTTTCCGCCGCCACGTGCGCCAGATGACGGCCCGTGGTGGTGCCACCGGTAAAGGAGATTTTTCGCACTTTCGGGTGACGCGCTAGCGCATCGCCAATCACCGAGCCTTTGCCCGGCAGCACGCTCAGCAGCCCGGCGGGTAAGCCTGCCTGCTCAAAAATACGCGCCAGCTCCAGCGCCATCAGCGGGGTGGCTTCGGCTGGTTTGAGAACCACCGCGTTACCGGCAGCAATGGCCGGCGCCACTTTCTGCATTTCGCTGGCAATGGGGGAATTCCAGGGCGTGATAGCCGCCACCACGCCGAGCGGTTCATATCGGCTGAGGGTAAGCACATCAGGCTGGCGTGGGGTCGGCAGTTCACCTTCCAGCAGCTCGCAGGCGGCGGCAAAATAACGCGCCGTGCCTGCCGCGCTCATCACCAGCCCCCGCGCTTCCGCCAGCGGTTTACCGTTGTCGCGACTCTGCATGCGGGCCAGTTCATCGACGCGGGATTCGATCAGATCCGCCACCTTATGCAGGATCTTCGCACGCGCATGCGGCAGGCTGTTACGCCAGGCAGGATCGCGCCACGCGCGCTCTCCGGCGTCGATAGCCTCCTGCAGATCCTCCAGGCTTGCCGCGTGGAGCGTGGCGTTCACCGCACCGTCTGCCGGGAAATGACTCTGCATCAGGTTACCGCCGCCACGCCGCCAGTTGCCGCCAATGAAAATGTTAAGATCGTCCATCGTCGCTCCTCAGCGCTGCGTCAGTTCACGGCAGGCGCGAACCGCGCTGAGTGCCGCCAGGGTGGAGGTTTTGGGGTTGCTGGCAAGCGGTAGCCCGCTCAGCTCCAGATGGAACTCGCCAAACATCCCTTCGACGTGCAGCGTGTGGGTATTGCGTTGAGTGGCCGGGTCGACCATCAGTTGCACGCGGGTGTCATCCATCCCCACGCCGCCAAGTGCCACGGTCGCCGCCACGTTGGCGTTGGCCGGAAACAGTCGTGCCGCTTCACGTGCGCTGCCTTCAAAGAAGATCTGCGCCTCGGACACGGCGTTAAGATCGATAAGCTGCTCGGCATAGCTGCCGCGCCAGCTGGCCGGGCTTTTACGCGACTGGTAGGTCACCTTCTCAAGCCCGCCCTCTTTTGCCGCTGCCAGGCCATCAATGCCCGCCACCGCCCCGGAGAGCAGCGTCAGCTTTCCGCCTGCGTTGAGCAGACGCTGTTCCAGCGCGCTGTCTGCCAGCGCGCCGGTGGAGATCACCGCCAGATGCCATCCACGGCGTAAAATCGCTTCCCCGTACTGCGCCACCGCCTGCTGGCTGGCACATTCCAGCACCAGATCGGGAGTATCCGTACATAATGCGGGCGAGGTCAGTGCCACCACCGCATCGCCAAACTGCTGGCGGATAGCAGCATGATGCGTCTCGCGCGCCACGATCCAGCCGATGGCAACCTGCTCGGGCAGGCGCTCAATGACCGCCTGCGCCATGGCACCGTAGCCGATTAACATGATTTTTTTCATGATGTGTCCTTACAGATGACGGCAGAAGCCGCCGGAAACGTCCAGCGCCGCACCGGTGGTAAACGAAGCCAGCGGCGAAGCGAGGAACAGCAGAGCCTGCGCAGGCTCCTGCGGCTTACCGAGACGCGCCATCGGAATGCCGCGTTTGCGGGCAATATCCGCCGTCCACTGCGGCCAGCTCTGACTTTTATCCGACCGGTTCTCAAAGCGACGCCGCCACTGGCCGGATTCCACCATGCCAAGCAAAATGGAATTCACGCGGATACCCTTACTCACCAGCTCTTTCGAGAGCGTGAGCGTCATATTGAGCAGCGCGGCACGTGCTGCGGAGGTGGCAATCATGTGTTCCTCTGGCTGCAGCGCCAGCAGCGAGTTCACGCAGGTAATGGAGGCAATATCCGATTGCTCCAGCTGCGGCTGAAAAGCCTGCACGGGGTTAATCACCCCAAACAGTTTCAGTTCGGCTTCATGCAGCCAGGCCTCGCGCGGGGTGTCATTGAAGTGCGCCACATACCCCTGTCCGGCGTTATTAATCAGCAAGTCTGTCCCGCCAAAGCGGGACTTAACGGCCTGGGCAAAGGTCTGAACCTGGTCTGCATCCAGCACGTCGCAGCGGTGAGAGAAAATCTCGCCATCAGGGAATTCGTTTTGCAGCGACGCATGCGCGCTGGCAAGCCGGTCCGGGTCGCGGCCACAGAACGCCACTTTTGCCCCCTCGCCCAGCAGCAAGCGCAGTGTTTCAAAACCAATGCCAGAAGAACCGCCGGTGACTACCGCTACGCGCCCGTCAATTTGTGCATTCATCGCGCACCTCTTCGTTGATACGTAAAAGCTGTTGATTAAAAAACGCGTCGTTATCGAGATAGCTGGCGTGCCCGGCCAGGGGAATCGCGGTAAACGGCATGCCGTAACGTAGCGCCAGCCCCTGAACCAGCTCAGGCTGGGTAATGGCGTCCTGCTCGCCGCACCAGACTTCAAAGTCACCGGCGTAACGCTTCAGCCAGCCGTGAATATCGTCATGTGCCAGCATCCATGCGGCAGCGAGGTAGCCTTCCGGGCGCAGTTTGCGCATGCCCGCCGCAACGGTGGCAATATCGTCCTCACGCGCGCCCGGGCGTAATAATTTAGCGGCCCGGGTTTGCGCCAGGATCTCGCCCCCAAGCGCCATCTGCTGCTCCCGGTTACGCCAGACCTGCTCGCGCTGCGCCGGCTCGGCCTGGCCGTAACCCTGCGCGGCATCGGCCAGCACCAGATGCAGCACGCGTTCGGGATACTTCGCCGCAAAGGCGCTTGCCACCAGCGCTCCAAGCGAATGCCCGACCAGAACGACCTGCCAGACGCCCGCACGGTCCAGCATGGCCGCCAGCGCGTCGGCGTAATCCCCCGCGTTGGCGCGCTCAACCGCCAGCATCGGGCTTTCGCCATAACCGGGCATGTCCCACGCCAGCACGCGAAAACCGTTCAGCGCCATCTGTTTATGCCAGGAGGCAGCGCCGGAGCTGATGCCGTGGAGCAGCATCAGCGGGATGCCGCTTCCCTGTTCACGAAAGCCCGTCATCGCGCCCCCTTAGTTCCGCTTCACTTTCGACAGCGGGTGATCGGCCGGATAGGTCGGGATTTCCGGCTTGTTGGTGCCGAGCATCACGCACATCAGCGCCTCTTCTTCACCATGATTGAACAGACCGCGATAGATGCCCGGCGGAACGGAGATCAGATCGCGTTCGCGCAGCACGGTTTCGGTGTAGTGATCGCCGTCCTGGATCATCAGCGTGATCTGCCCTTTAAGCATGAAGAACACCTCTTCCACATCATCATGCAGATGCAATGGTCCCTCGCACTTCGACGGCAGCACCATGGTGGAGAAGGTAAAGTGCTCAGCCGGCACGGTATTGGTATCGCTTGCCACGCCCGTCGCCCCGGTACCGATGTAGCGCATCTGCGCACGGCGGTATTTAGGATCGAAATCGGCCTGGAACTTCAGCGCGTTCCAGTCATATTTACGCCCTTCAAAGCGCGCAATGCGCGACTCGATCCACTCTTCCATGGTCAGATGGTCAGGTTTAATGCCTGGTTTTGCAGTTACGGTTGAATCAGTCATGACACTCTCCTCAGTAACGTCTCAGCAGCGGCAGTAACAGGACGCAGCCCACCGCCGCCATCACCGCCAGAAAAATCAGCCCGGAATCCATGCTGTGGGTGAAGGCGATCAACGCGCCCATCACCGCCGGCGACAGCGCGCCTGCAAAGTTTCCCAGCCCGTTGAAAATACCGCCCGCCGTCGCGCTCACCCGGGGATGGGTCGCCTTCGCCAGCAGTGCGAAAATGTTCGGCGCACCGGTGCCCCACATAAAGGTGCTAAAGCTCATCGCCGCGATAACGGCCAGCGGGGTATCAAGATGCATGACCGCCGTCAGGCCTAATCCCGCGCCAGCCATCGAGATAAAGCAGGCCACCGCGCGTTTATCGACCCGGTCAGAAAGCCATGCGCCAATCACCTCACCCGCCAGCATGGCAATAAACGGCATCGACGACAGCCAGCCCGCGTGTTCAAGATGAATGCCTTTCCCTTTAATCAGGTAACCCGGCAGCCAGCCATTGATTCCCCACAGGTAGGTGAGAAACGCGATGTTAAAGATGCAGATAATCCAGAAGTGCGGGCTGACAAACAGCTCGCGCCGCGCGGCACGTCGTTCATCTTGTGATTCGCGATCCGCAGCCGGTTTGGCACCCAGACGGATCCCGCGTAGACCGATGCGCACGAACACCAGCACCGGCACGGTGAGCATCGCCATCACAAAGAAGGTGCTCTGCCAGCCGAAGGCATTCAGCAGCCAGATAGAGAGAGGGAAACCAATCGCCGCGCCTACCGGGGTACCCAGCAGCCACAACATGGTGGCTCGCGCCTGCAGATGCTGCGGGAAGTTATGCCGCACAATGGCAAACGCCAGCGGAAACAGCGGCCCTTCTGCCACGCCCAGCAAAATGCGCAGGACGATCATGACCGTGTAGTTATGGGTAAACCCCATGGCCACCATCAGCACGCACCACACCACCATCATGCCGGTGAGCAGGCGAAGCGGTGCAATCTTGTCCCCCAGTCCGCTTAAAAAGACCGATGAGAAGCCGTAGCTCAGCAGAAAGGCGCTCATCAGAATACCGAGGCGCGTGGTGTCAAAATCAATGCCCATCGCCTGCTGGAAATGGCTGTCGGAAAAGAGCGCCGCAATGCTGATTTTGTCGAAAAATGCCAGCAGCACGCAGGCCAGCAATGACAGCGGGATGGCCCAGCGCACCGCTTTTTCGGGCGTGCGGGTGCCCTCACCGCTTGCCTCAACCGGCGCGGTGTTAGTCTCAAATGTAGTCATGTCTCCCCCTACGGGTGCGGGTTAGCTATCGCAATGACATCAGTGAAAAAGTCGGGTCTGCCAGCGGCACCGCGGACAGATCCCTTCCGGCAGCCATCCAGCGCTTCGCCAGCTTGACGGTACGCGCATCGTTGAACGCCACCAGCTGGGTCAGCCGTCCGTTTTCATCCAGTGAGAAAAACAGCGCATTATCCCGGGCAAGGGTTGTGCAGCCGGCCTGCGGAATACCGAGGATCTGAATGTTGTGCTGGTATTGATCCGACCACAGCCACGGCGCGTCGTCATAGCCGGGGGCATCGGGATTGAGCATGGCCTTTGCCGTGGCAACCGCCTGATTCTGGGCAAAGGCCCACGACTGAATGCACAGCCCATAGTGATGGTGCTGGGCCACATCACCGGCAGCAAAAATAAACGGATCCGACGTTCGCCCCTGAGCGTCCACCACGATCCCGCGCTCAGTCTGCAGACCCGCATCACGTGCCAGCTCGAGATTGAGATCAACACCGATCCCGACGACCACGGCATCAAAGGTTTCACGCTTGCCGTCACAGTGAATGACCGGCAGACCATTGTTATCTTCCAGCTCCAGCGTTCCGCAGCCGGTGCGGATATCCACGCCCTGTTCGCGGTGAAGTGTTTCCAGCTGCTGCGATACCTCGGCACTCACCGAACGCATGCACAGCGCGGGCTGCTGCTCAAACAGCGTCACGGCGACGCCACATTTACGCGCGGAGGCCGCAATCTCCAGGCCAATCCAGCCTCCGCCGATAATCGCCAGGTTTTGACTCTCTGCCAGGCGCGCCTTCAGCCGCTGTGCGTCCTGCCAATGGCGCAGGGTATAGACCTGCGGGTGGGCCGCCCACGCGTCGCCCGGCAGACGCGCCCGACCACCGGTAGCGATTAAAAGAATGTTGTAACTAAGGCATTCACCGTTGCTTAAGCGCACCGTTTTCGCGTGACGATCGAGAGATTCCGCGCGCACCGGCCGGCACCATGTCAGGTTCAATGCCTGTTGCGCCGCTTCAGGAAAGAGACGCGGTAGCGGCGCGTCCGGCTCCAGTAACGCAGCCTTGGACAGCGGCGGGCGTTCGTAGAAATCCCACGCCTCTTCCGCCACGACGCAAATCTCGCCGTCGAAGCCTTCGTCACGCAGGGTTTTCGCCGCCCAGCCACCTGCCTGACCACCGCCAATAATGACAATGCGCGAGGTCATACCGCCTCCGGCTTTTTCTGTTGACGGCGCGTGTCGTGGTCAATCCCACCCTCAACCGCCCACTCGGTGAATGACACCAGCGAATGTTCCAGCTCGCGCGGCTGCCAGTTTTCGGTGAGGTAATCATCGTTGGTGTAGTATTCAAACGCCCCGCCGGTTGGGCTGTTGACGTACCAGAAATAGGCCGAGGAGACCGGATGACGCCCCGGGCCAATAAAGGTGCTCCAGGCGTTTTTGTTCATCGCTATCCCACCGCCGATCACCTCGTGAATGTCGCGTACGGTAAAGGCAACGTGGTTCAGACCCCGCTTACGGTGAGGCAGCTGAAGAAGGAACAGGTTGTGATGCCCGCCGCGCACGCCACAGCGCAGGAACACCGCACGGTTGATGTAGCGGTCAGACACCTGGAACCCAAGCACCTCACGGTAGAACGTCTCCACCGCCGCCAGCTCCTCCACGAAGAACACCACGTGGCCCACGTTAATAGGCTGGGCGCGATCGTAGACCGGGCTTGGCGTGTCGATACGGCGGGCATCGCCCCACTGGTTAATCGGCTCGACGTTCAGCTCCACCGGCACCTGATGGCTGACCTGTACGCGCAGGGTCATGCCGTTCGGATCACGGCACTCCAGCGCGTCGCCCACCTCACGAAAACCGGGCTGCTTCTCAAGCTTCGGGCGCAGCGCCTCCAGATCGTCCCGGGTGGCGACTGCCCAGGTCATCCGGCGCAACGTATTTCCTGCTTCAAACGCTGGCGGCAGGTCAGGGCTGTCGACAGGATTAAGCTCCACGCGCGCGCCGCTCAGGGTAGTAAAACGCTGGCCGCTGGCATCGCCCGTCAGGCCAAAATCACGCATAAATTTGGCGCAGTGCGTCAGGTTCTCGACGCCAAATTCCAGCTTTTCAATTCCGGTTATACACATCGTTCGTTGCCTCGTCTGGCCCAGATTGGGCGTAAAACATGCCCGACGCAATGAAGCGCCTGGCGTTAACCTGCTGATTTAACTGGCCTGTGACAAATACCCTAAGAAGCCAGAAATTTTATCCGCCGCCATGCGGACATCGTTTTGCAGGCGCTCGCGATCGGTCTGCGGGATCTCCTCCGAAGGCACCAGAATGCTCACCACGGCCGCCACCCTTCCGCTGCGGTCATACACCGGATAAACGATGGAGGAGATGCCATGACGGAAGAAGGATTCGCCGATCACATAGCCGCGTGCTTTGTCCTGCTGCACCATCTGCCACAACGCTTCACGGTCGTGGATCTGGCCCGGCGTGTTGCCCGGCAGACGCTCGTGCGGGAACAGCTGTTCGAAATCGGCTCGCGAAATATCGGTCAGCAGCATGCGCCCCAGCGACGTGCAGTGCACCGGCAAACGGGTACCAATGCTCACCTGATTGATGCGAGAACCGGCGGCGCTGACGCGGGCGATATAGATGATGTCGCGCCCGTCGCGGATCGCCAGATGACTGCTGCACTGGCTGACGTCACGCAGCTGCTCGATGACCGGCTGACCGACCTGCGCCACATCCAGTGAGGCGATGTATTCAAAGCCCAGACGCAGGACGTTCATGCCAAGCGAGAAGGTATTGGTTCGCGTGTTGCGCTCCAGAAAACCCATGTATTCCAGCGTTTGTACCACGCGGTAGGCGGTGGCTTTCGGCATATCGACCAGCCTGTGCAGCTCGGCAAAGGTCAGTTCACGGTGCTGCTCGCCAAAGGCCAGCAACAGCTGTAAGCCTCGCTCCAGCCCGGGCACCAGGTACTTCACTTCGTGATCGCTTGCCATATTTGCTTTACCTCAGTTAAAGACAAAACCGCCGTTGACCGGAATCAGCTGTCCGGTGATAAACCGCGACAGATCGCTTAACAGCCAGACCACGCTGCCGGTGACGTCTTCCGGCTGCTGCGCCCCGGTGAGCGCCCGGCCGTTTTCGTAAAGCTGATGCCGCTCTGCAGGGACATATTCCGTCGCTTCGACGCGGGTTAAGCCCGGGGCGATGGCGTTAATACGAATGCGTTTTTCACCCAGCTCACGTGCCATTGAACGGGTCATGGCAATCACGGCGCCCTTGCTGGCTACGTAGGCCATCAGGCGCGGCGCGCCCCACAGCGCGGTATCGGAAGCCACATTGACAATGGCTGCCCCTTCGCGCAGCAGCGGTACCGCATCCCGGGTAACCAGCCAGGTGCCTTTGACGTTAACGCTCATCACCCGGTCCCACAGATCCGGATCGTAATCAAGCATGTCCTTACCGCCGACCCCGGTCGCCATCGCCGCGTTATTGACCAGACCGTCGATCGGTCCCTGTTCGCCAATGGCGCTGAACACCCGCGAAATGGAGAGCGGATCGGCCAGATCGATAACGTGTGATTCAATCGCATAGCCCTTCTCACTTAAGCCATGCGCGCTTTCAGCCAGTTCGCCCTGAAGGATGTCGCACATCACCACCGCCGCGCCCTGCTCTGCGCAGGCTTTCGCGAAATGAAAGCCCAGCCCACGCGCGGCACCGGTCACCACGATGCGTTTCCCGTTCAGCAGCCCATTCATCAGGCGGCTCCCTGCTGAGCTTCACGCGCCGCCAACTGCTCTTTCGCCGCTTTTTGCATCATGCGGCGCAGGCGCGAGAGGCCCACATCATGCTGGTAAAGGTATTCGTGTTCCCGTGCATCTGGCGCCATGCTCTCCAGCACCACGCGGTCCTGCTCAAGGACTTCCCAGTGCAGTTTTTCCAGACGGTTACGGTACATGAAACGCCACATATCGCGCTGCCAGCCCTGCACGCGGCGGATACGCCAGAAGAAGACGCGGCAGTTATCGTTATCTTCCGGCACCACCATGCCAACAATGAAGAAGTGACCGCCCGGCCCGAAACGCTTCTTATAAGGAATGGACAAACGCATCCAGTAGGTGCCGCTGTTGCCCAGCTCAACCCAGTCGAAGTTGACGCCGCTCTGGCCTTTTTTCTCGAAGATAAACCCGGTTTTCGTCGGCTGCAGAACCATATCCGCTTTGCGATCCCCTTCCGCCATGGAGTGCGACGAAGAGTGCAGATAGGTGCCGTGCATCGGGTCCATCACGTTTTCCAGTGCGTACTGGTAATTGCATTTCCACGCGGCGGTGCAGAGAAAATTGCTGTAGGCGTCGGTGTCAGCCAGTTCGTCCGGGAAGCTCAGTTCGTCGGGTTGCTGATCGGCGGTAACGCCAAACCAAAGGAAGATGGCCCCGTGCACTTCCTGCACGTTGTAGCTGCGCACACACTGCTGGCCGACCAGCGGACATTTGTCCACCGCAGGCACATCCTTCACTTCGCCGTTGCCCGCCACTTCCACGCCGTGATACCAGCAGGCGATACGATCGCCCAGATTCCAGCCCATCGACAGACGCGCGCCACGGTGCGGACAGCGATCTTCCAGCGCCTGCACCTGGCCATCTTTGTTGCGCCAGACCACTATCTGTTCGCCCAGACGGGTGATCCCCACGGGCGCAGACTGAACTTCCCAACTGGCCAGCACCGGGTACCAGAGGCCGCGCAGACCTTTATCAAGATAGTTTTGTACGGTAGTCGTCATCGCATTGCCCTCAGTAGCCGTTAACCTGTAAGAAAGCCTGGAAGCTGGCATCGCTCCATGGCTCGCCCTGCTGATCGTGCATACGTACCGCGTTCAGCCCGTTTACCAGTTCCGGCACGGTTTCCGCGCCCTGTTCGAAAAGGTCTTCCAGCGTGGAGATAAGCGTGATTTCCCAGTTTTCCGGTACGCGGCTGCGGGTCTGCCAGATCAGGTTCTGGTAATCACCGGGCTTATGGATGGCGCCGTTACCGCCCTCAGCCGGAGGGGTAAACTGACGGCTTTCCGGCAGCGCCGGGTTGAAGTTCAGACTTTCGCTCATGCCACTGTCTCCTCGACGAAGGTAATCTGGATCTGGTTTTCAAATACCCGAACCGGGTAACGATTGAGGTTACGTCCGCCGGGGCCGTGCAGGCACTGGCCGGTTTTGACATCGAAAACCGCCTCATGCAGCGGACATTCCACTTTACCGTCCTCGACGAAACCCTGACTCAGCAGCGCGTAAGCGTGCGGGCATACGTCTTCCAGCGCGTAATATTCGCCATCAATCAAATAAACGCCGATCTCTTTCCCCTCGACGTTGCCGCTAAAAGGGAAATCTTCCTGTACTTGTTCTGCGTCACATACGCCTATCCAGCTCATCACGATCCTCCAGGCTTTTGTTTCATATATGAAACTCTGTTTCTTATTTAATACGGTCAATATAAAAGCGATGAATGTTTCGTCAAGCGCGAATGTGACGAATTTGTTAATCAGTCGAGGTTTAATTAGCTAAGTGTGCAAGCGATCACGAAAAAATGCAGCGATATGAAATTTTCATTATTCAGGCGTGAATGAATACATTTTTTTGATGATCTTTTATTTTTTAAAATAGAGATTGACTTCTTTTCTTTTTATTCCTTAAAAATTATATGCGCGCATACCTCTGGCGTTTCACCTGTGAAACTTTAATTTAATTTATCTCATTAAAACAATGAGTTTCACAGGTGAACCATTTTAGTTACGTGACAATAACGTTCATAAAAAATATAAACAGACAGCACGA
Organism: Enterobacter sp. BNK-18; assembly: GCF_047456135.1. NCBI lineage: Bacteria > Pseudomonadati > Pseudomonadota > Gammaproteobacteria > Enterobacterales > Enterobacteriaceae > Enterobacter > Enterobacter sp. BNK-18. The sequence continues at coordinate 3,009,327 of NZ_CP179899.1, forward strand.
TTAAGGCGGATTAAATGACGGCAAGATGGCAAGGCACGTTGGCACTTCTGGTGCTCATTATTATTTCCTACGTTGACCGCGTAAATATCTCGGTGATGATTTTAAACCCTGAATTTGCCGAACATTTTCAGCTAAATGAAAACAGAATGTTACAAGGAATGCTCATAACCTGCTTTTTGCTGGGTTATGGTTTTTCCGCTTTACTATTGACCCCAGTTATCGAAAGCAAATTACATTATCGACAGGGATTGTTAACCAGCATTGCGATATGGGCCGTGGTCTGCGCCATCTCGCCACTGCTGGGGTCGCTGATGGGCATGCTCATCGCCCGACTGATTTTGGGCATTGCCGAAGGCCCACTCTTTTCACTGAAAACACGCTTTATCAGCGATAACTTTAGCGCCGGGGAAATTGGTAAGCCCAACGCCGTTACCGCGCTGGGCGTTTCACTGGGGCTGGCGGTAGGCTTTCCGCTGATCACCTGGCTGATGGCACACCTTGGCTGGGCGGGCTCATTTTATGCCCTCGCGGCGATCAATCTGGCGCTGGGTGGGGGGTTAATCTGGCGTTTCCTGCCGGCCCCTCAACATTCGGAAAAGCGCCGAACGTTCGGGTTTGTGCAGACCTTTACGCTTGCCTGGCAGACGCCGCTTCTGGGCTTGATCCTGCTGGTTGAAATCGCCACGCTGAGTTATCTCTGGGGCAGCAGCGCCTGGCTTCCGGCCTGGCTGCGCGATGAACACCACTTCTCCCTGCACGCGACCGGCTTTCTCGCGGCTATCCCCTTCCTGCTGAGTCTTGGCTCAAAGTTTCTGGGCGGTGTGCTGCTCGACAAAATGCGCCCGGACCAGGCACCGCTGCTGTTTGTGGTGGGCGGGATCTTAACGGCGAGTTCCGTCGTCATGCTGATGCTGAGCCACCAGCCCGGCTGGCTGGCGCTATTTATGCTCTCGGCCAATATTTTCTGGGGACTTCAGGGGGCAGCCATTCCGGCGGTTATCCAGCATCATGCGGCGCGGGAAGCCGTTGGCAGTGCCTACGGGATCATCAACGGGATTGGGAATATTTGCGCGGCGTTTATTCCGCTGCTGATGGGGATGGTGATGAAATCGGTGGGTTCAGTCAGCTCAGGGTTTTCGGTGCTGGTCGTCTCGCAGGTTATCACCCTGCTGGCAGGAGGCATGTTGCTGCTGCGCATGCGTCGCGCAGCAGCAATCCGGGCGTAAGGCTTATTCGCCTTTTTTCGCGGCCTGGATGTAGAGCATTTCCAGCGCGAGGGTGGCCGCTGCCAGAGCAGTGATCTCTGACTGGTCGTAAGCCGGAGCCACTTCCACCACGTCCATACCCACGATGTTCAGATCCTTCAGGCCGCGTACCAGTTTGATGGCGCGGTCAGAGGTCAGGCCGCCGATCACCGGCGTGCCGGTGCCCGGGGCAAACGCCGGATCCAGGCAGTCGATATCGAAGGTCAGGTAAACCGGCATATCGCCGACAATCTGTTTTACCTGAGCGATGATGTCATCCACGCCGCGATCGTTCACCTGGCCGGCATCCAGCACGGTGAAGCCGTTGTCTTTATCAAACTCGGTACGGATACCGATCTGCACAGAGTGGTTTGGATCGATCAGACCTTCGTTTGGCGCGGTGAAGAACATGGTGCCATGGTCGAATTCACAGCCGTTCGCGTAGGTGTCGGTATGGGCATCAAAATGCACCAGCGCCATCTTACCGAAGTGCTTCGCGTGAGCACGCAGCAGCGGCAGCGTGACGAAGTGGTCACCCCCGAAGGAGAGCATGCGTTTACCGGCAGCCAGCAGTTTTTCGGCATGGGCCTGCAGTTTTTCACTCATCTCGCGCGCGTCGCCAAAGGCGTACACCAGGTCACCGCAGTCAACCACGTTCAGGCGCTCGCGCATGTCGAAGTTCCACGGGAAACGGTTGTGCTCCCAGGCCAGGTTAGTGGAAACCTGACGAATAGCTGCCGGACCATGACGGCCACCAGCACGGCCTGACGTGGCCATATCAAACGGCACGCCGGTGATCACCCAGTCAGCGTCACTGTCGTACGGCTGGAAGTTCATCGGGAGACGTAAAAAACCAAACGCGTTAGATACCAGAGAGTTATCGTACTGATGGCCTAAAGTGCTCATGTCCTGACCTCTTTAAAGTCGATACATTAAAAACAGATGAAAAAAAATCCCCTCCGCGTCGTTAAACCCGACGAGGAAGGGATTGATTTGTAAATCACTTATTGGGGCGAATTATCGCCGCTAATTCATACGGGTTCAAGTGAGTATAGGCGAGGGTATTGCCCCTTGCCCTCACGCCGCCCCTCTCCAACAGAGAGAGGCAGGTTTACTTACTCGTCTTCCAGATAGGTGTATCCATAAAGACCCGCTTCAAACTCTTCCAGGAACTGCTGTTGCAGCGCATCGTCCAGACCGGTATTTTTCACCTGGTCACGGAACTGGGTCAGCAGCTTTTTCGGATCCAGCTGAACGTATTCGAGCATATCCGCCACGGTGTCCCCTTCGTCGGACAGCTCAACTTCCACGCTGCCGTCAGGGAAGACAAACACGTCAACCGCTTCGGTATCACCGAACAGGTTATGCATGTTGCCGAGGATCTCCTGATAAGCACCGACCATGAAGAAGCCCAGCATCGGCGGGTTCTCCGGATCGTACTCTGGCATAGGCATCGTGGTCGCGATACCGTCGCCGTCGACGTAGTGATCGATAGCACCGTCGGAGTCGCAGGTGATGTCCAGCAGCACCGCACGACGTTCCGGGGCGTGGTTCAGCCCTTCCAGCGGCAGAACCGGGAACAGCTGATCGATACCCCAGGCATCCGGCATCGACTGGAACAGCGAGAAGTTGACGTACATTTTGTCCGCCATGCGTTCCTGCAGTTCGTCAATAATCGGACGGTGAGCACGGTTGCTCGGGTCCAGCTGCTGCTGTACGTCGTGACACATGTTCAGATAAAGCTGCTCTGCCCATGCGCGTTCCTGCAGGCTGAACGTGCCCGATGAATACCCCACATGAATATCATGCAGATCCATCTGGCTGTCGTGCAGCCACTCGCGCAGCGAACGGCGGGTACCCGGCTCGTGCATCTCCTGCCAGGTTTCCCACATGCTTTGCAGCGCACGAGGCGCGTCCTCAGCCGGTGGGGTTACCTCTGAAATTTCACTGCGTTCAACGCCGATAATGTTCGATACCAGCACGGTGTGGTGTGCGGTAACCGCGCGACCAGACTCGGTGATCACCGTTGGGTGCGGCAGGCCGTGCTCTTCACAGGCATCGCCAATCGCCCAGATGATGTTATTGGCATATTCGTTCAGGCCGTAGTTCACGGAGCAGTCAGACTGCGAGCGGGTACCTTCATAATCCACGCCCAGACCACCGCCCACGTCGAAGCACTGAATGTTTACGCCAAGCTTGTGCAGCTCAACGTAAAAACGTGCTGATTCGCGTACGCCGGTGGCGATGTCGCGAATGTTGGCCATCTGCGAACCGAGGTGGAAGTGCAACAGCTGAATGCTGTCCAGACGACCACGCTCACGCAGAATCTCAACCAGCTGCAGAACCTGGGTCGCCGCGAGACCAAATTTGGATTTTTCGCCGCCTGAGGACTGCCACTTACCGGAACCCTGCGACGCCAGACGCGCACGCACGCCCAGACGCGGGATAACGTTCAGACGCTCCGCCTCTTCCAGCACGATAGCGATCTCTGTCATCTTCTCGATTACCAGATAGACCTTGTGGCCCATCTTTTCGCCAATCAGCGCCAGACGAATGTATTCACGGTCTTTATAACCGTTACAGACGATCACCGAACGGGTCATGCCAGCATGTGCCAGCACGGCCATCAGCTCCGCTTTGGAACCCGCTTCCAGGCCCAGCGGTTCACCGGAGTGGATCAATGATTCAATCACGCGGCGGTGCTGGTTCACCTTGATAGGGTAAACCAGGAAGTAATCGCCTTTATAGCCGTAAGATTCACGCGCGCGTTTAAACGCGGCATTAATGGAACGCAGACGATGTTGCAGGATCTGCGGGAAGCAGAACAGTGCAGGCAAACGCTGGCCCTGCGCCTCGCGTGCTTTCACCAGTTTGGCGAGATCCACGCGCGCTTCAGGAACGTCAGGATCCGGGCAAACGCTGATATGGCCCAGTTCGTTGACGTCGTAGTAGTTATTGCCCCACCAGGCAATATTGTAAGTGCGCAGCATCTTGCTGGCTTCCTGGGAGCTCATCGCAACCTCCTGCATGGAACGTAGTACACCCTGTTCGCCCGCTGACGAAGGCGAAAGCGAAGACATGTCGTCAGACATAGCGAACCTCAACTCTTTGTATTAAGTGTAAAACAGTTGACTACTATCGCAGCGTTATACGGCGATAACAACCCATAAACGGATCCATTTCCCAGCAGACTATGCTGAAAACCAGACCGTGCGACCGGTTTCATATTCATATCATTGTAAACACGTGTCCGAACTTAATTATGACAACGTTCGGCGAAACCACGAGAAAACTCTTGTCTTAACAAGAGCGCCCTTGTTCAGTTTTCACAAAGCGTGACCGGCCCTGGAATCCTGAGAAGCCCCGAGATGGGTATAACATCGGCAGGTTTGCAGATTAGAAATGCGGGTTGCGGGAATCAAATACGCGCCAGAACGGCTGCGCTGAATTAGCGGAAAACACTGGTTCATTATCTCGTATCACCTCCACGGCCGCTCCTGCTGAAACGGACCACAAGCCAAAGCTAAAAGTTCACTGCTTAACCCGGCTGGAAGTGGCGACACGATGAGTTCATCGAGCGCTTATTGGTATGAGCCGCGCGCCGCGTTTTATACCGAGAACAGGGGTAAATTGCAAAAGATAAATGCGCGGGTTGCCAGCGCCGTCAGGAAAAATTTCCAGCAGCGAATTCAACTCAGTGAGAGGTTAGTCAAAAAAAACTGGAAATCGGGCGAAGAACTGACCTAAAATAGCCATCCAGATGTTAATCCATCCATACTGATTAACACTCAGACTGCCAGTGTCATTAACCTGCAGGCCTTGGTAGAATTATCTCCTTTGGCTATTCCACACAGCAGCTTGAGCTAAACAAATTCCTTTTAGGTGAAATAAAACATGGCAAAACACCTGTTTACGTCCGAGTCCGTATCAGAAGGACATCCAGATAAAATTGCTGACCAAATCTCCGATGCGGTGCTTGATGCGATCCTGACGCAGGATCCAAAAGCGCGCGTCGCGTGTGAAACCTACGTCAAAACCGGCATGGTTCTGGTTGGCGGTGAGATCACCACCAGCGCATGGGTGGATATCGAAGAGATCACCCGTAACACGGTTCGTGAGATCGGTTATGTCCATTCTGATATGGGCTTTGATGCCAACTCTTGCGCGGTACTGAGCGCAATTGGCAAACAGTCTCCGGACATCAACCAGGGCGTTGACCGTGCCGATCCGCTGGAACAGGGCGCGGGCGACCAGGGCCTGATGTTTGGTTATGCAACCAACGAAACTGACGTGCTGATGCCAGCGCCAGTGACCTACGCACACCGTCTGGTGCAGCGTCAGGCTGAAGTGCGCAAGAATGGCACCCTGCCATGGCTGCGTCCTGATGCGAAAAGCCAGGTGACCTTCCAGTACGACGACGGCAAAATCGTCGGTATTGACGCGGTCGTTCTGTCTACTCAGCATTCCGAAGAGATCGACCAGAAATCCCTGCAGGAAGCAGTGATGGAAGAGATCATCAAGCCGGTTCTGCCAACTGAATGGCTGAGCTCCGCAACCAAATACTTCATCAACCCAACCGGACGCTTTGTAATCGGCGGCCCAATGGGTGACTGCGGTCTGACCGGCCGTAAAATCATCGTTGATACCTACGGCGGCATGGCGCGTCACGGTGGCGGTGCCTTCTCCGGTAAAGACCCGTCTAAAGTTGACCGTTCTGCCGCGTACGCTGCGCGTTATGTTGCGAAAAACATCGTTGCTGCTGGCCTGGCTGACCGCTGTGAGATTCAGGTTTCCTACGCTATCGGCGTGGCTGAACCGACCTCCATCATGGTTGAAACCTTTGGTACCGAGAAAGTGCCATCCGAGCAACTGACGCTGCTGGTGCGCGAGTTCTTTGACCTGCGCCCGTACGGTCTGATTCAGATGCTGGATCTGCTGCACCCAATCTACAAAGAAACCGCTGCCTACGGTCACTTTGGTCGTGAACATTTCCCATGGGAAAAAACCGACAAAGCCGCTCTGCTGCGTGAAGCTGCCGGTCTAAAATAATCGACTGACAGCGAATGTTAAAAAGGCCAGCCCCGTGCTGGCCTTTTGCTTTTGTCAGCCAGAGAGCCTGACATTGCGCTTTGCGTGAAACCGATTACACCCCACCCGATATACCTCGCTTTCAGAATAATCTCTTTGCATGATCGCATGTCTTATGCTGTTACATTTCCTTTCAGTTAAGTCTGAAATTCATTCAAACGCGATGCGCATCAACTAATTTACCTCTATATTTTCAAAGCTTTAATTTTATTTACGGTTGCACACCAGTGTAACCGATTACACCAATGTGATTTATCTCACATATTTATACGGGTTGCTCACTTACCCTTAACATCGATAAAACTGATAACCCAACTGGAGGGCATAATGCCTGACAATAAAAAACAGGGGCGTACGTCCAATAAGGCGATGACATTTTTCGTCTGCTTCCTCGCCGCCCTGGCAGGATTACTTTTTGGCCTGGACATTGGCGTGATTGCCGGTGCGTTACCCTTTATCACTGAAGAGTTCCAGATAAGCGCTCACACCCAGGAGTGGGTAGTAAGTTCCATGATGTTTGGTGCGGCCGTGGGTGCCGTGGGCAGCGGCTGGCTCTCTTTCAGGCTGGGCCGCAAAAAGAGCCTGATGATCGGTGCAATCCTGTTTGTTGCCGGTTCGCTCTTCTCAGCAGCGGCTCCAAACGTTGAGGTATTGCTGCTTTCTCGCGTGCTGCTTGGTCTGGCCGTGGGTGTGGCGTCGTATACCGCCCCACTCTATCTCTCTGAAATCGCACCCGAGAAAATCCGTGGCAGTATGATTTCGATGTACCAGCTGATGATCACCATCGGCATCCTCGGAGCTTACCTTTCCGATACCGCGTTCAGCTACAGCGGCGCATGGCGCTGGATGCTTGGCGTGATCATTATCCCTGCCATTCTGCTGCTGATTGGCGTTTTCTTCCTGCCGGACAGCCCACGCTGGTTTGCAGCGAAGCGTCGTTTCGTCGATGCCGAGCGCGTGCTGCTGCGACTGCGCGATACCAGCGCGGAAGCCAAAAACGAACTGGAAGAGATCCGCGAGAGCCTGAAGGTAAAACAGTCAGGCTGGGCGCTGTTTAAAGAGAACAGTAACTTCCGTCGTGCGGTATTCCTGGGCGTGCTCCTGCAGGTGATGCAGCAGTTCACCGGGATGAACGTCATCATGTACTACGCGCCAAAAATCTTTGAACTGGCGGGGTATACTAATACCACCGAGCAGATGTGGGGGACCGTCATCGTTGGGCTGACCAACGTTCTGGCGACCTTTATCGCTATCGGTCTGGTGGACCGCTGGGGCCGTAAGCCAACCCTGACGCTGGGCTTCCTGGTGATGGCCGCCGGTATGGGGGTTCTCGGCACGATGATGCACGTGGGGATTCACTCTCCAACCGCCCAGTATTTCGCTGTGGGCATGTTGCTGATGTTTATCGTCGGGTTTGCGATGAGCGCCGGTCCGCTGATTTGGGTGCTGTGCTCTGAAATCCAGCCGCTGAAAGGGCGTGATTTCGGTATCACCTGCTCCACCGCGACCAACTGGATTGCCAACATGATTGTGGGTGCGACGTTCCTGACCATGCTCAATACGCTGGGCAACGCGAACACCTTCTGGGTCTACTCCGGCCTGAACATCTTCTTTATTGTTCTGACGCTGTGGCTGGTTCCTGAAACCAAACACGTGTCACTGGAACATATTGAACGTAACCTGATGAAAGGTCGTCCACTGCGCGAGATTGGCGCACACGACTAATTCTCTGGCGGGAGGTGCCTCTTGCACCTCCCCGCTTCGCGCTTTATGCTCTGCCCCTATGAAAGCACCCCGTCTCCCCATCGCCCTTCAGCAAGCCGTTATGCGCAGCCTGCGAGAAAAACTCGCCCAGGCCAACCTGAAACTCGGCCGGAATTACCCTGAGCCGAAACTCGTCTACCAACAACGTGGCACGGCGGCGGGTACGGCGTGGCTCGAATCCTATGAGATCCGTCTGAACCCGGTGCTGATGCTGGAAAATCAGCAGGCGTTTATTGAGGAAGTGGTGCCGCACGAGCTGGCGCACCTGCTGGTATGGAAACACTTTGGCCGCGTGGCACCCCACGGCAAAGAGTGGAAGTGGATGATGGAAGCCGTGCTGGGCGTTCCGGCACGCAGAACCCATCAGTTTGAACTTGAGTCGGTACGCCGCAATACCTTCCCCTACCGCTGCCAGTGTCAGCAGCATCAGCTTACCGTTCGCCGTCATAATCGCGTGGTGCGCGGCGAGGCCACCTACCGTTGCGTCAAATGTGGTGAACCGCTGGTCGCGGAATAACCAACTGAACTTTCAGGAACTTTCCTGATCTGACTGATTGCATACAGGAACAACATTCGTTACGTTGCGGGCTCGTTTTGACACGGAGTGTAAGATGTCCCGTAATTTTTCTCTCGCGGTCGCTTTTCTGGCGACAGCACTCTCCGGCCAGGTTCTGGCCGACGGTATTAACAGTTTCTCCCAGGCAAAAGCGGCAGGCGTAAAGGTCAACGCGGATGTTCCCGGTGATTTTTATTGCGGCTGTAAGATTAACTGGCAGGGTAAAAAAGGGATCGTTGATCTCGAATCCTGCGGCTATAAAGTGCGTAAGAATGAAAACCGCGCCAGCCGCATCGAGTGGGAACACGTGGTGCCGGCATGGCAGTTTGGCCACCAGCGTCAGTGCTGGCAGGATGGCGGTCGTAAAAATTGCGCCAAAGATCCGGTCTATCGCCAGATGGAAAGCGATATGCACAACCTGCAACCCGCGGTTGGCGAGGTGAATGGCGATCGCGGCAACTTTATGTACAGCCAGTGGAACGGCGGAGAGGGTCAGTACGGCCAGTGCGGCATGAAAGTTGATTTTAAAGAGAAAGTCGCTGAGCCCCCGGCCCGCGCGCGCGGCAGTATCGCCCGCACCTATTTCTATATGCGTGACCGTTACGACCTCAACCTTTCCCGCCAGCAGACGCAGCTGTTCAACGCATGGGACAAGCAATATCCGGTGACGGAATGGGAATGCCAGCGTGACGCGCGCATCGCGAAAGTTCAGGGTAATCACAACCCTTACGTCCAGCGGGCTTGCCAGGCGCAAAAGAGCTAACCTACACTAGCGGCAATTCGCTTACACCGCATGACATATGGAATTTCTGACTATGCGCATTCCTCGCATCTACCACCCTGAGCTGATTACCGTCGGCCGCGAAATTGCCCTCTCTGACGATGCCGCCAACCATGTTGGTCGCGTACTGCGCATGGGAGCAGAACAAGCTATTCAGCTGTTTGATGGTTCTAATCAGGTTTTCGACGCGGAAATTACGCGTGCTGATAAAAAAAGCGTGCATGTAACGATATTGCGCGGCGAAGTGGATGACCGTGAATCTCCGCTGCACATACACCTGGGACAGGTGATGTCGCGCGGAGAAAAGATGGAATTCACCATCCAGAAATCCATTGAACTGGGTGTAAGCCTCATTACGCCACTTTTTTCTGAGCGCTGTGGCGTTAAACTGGATGCGGAACGTCTGAATAAAAAGATCCAGCAGTGGCAGAAAATTGCCATTGCTGCCTGTGAACAGAGTGGCCGCAACCGTATTCCGGAGATCCGCCCGGCGATGGATCTGGAGGACTGGTGTGCTGAAGAGGAAAGCGGGCTGAAGCTCAATCTCCATCCACGCGCCAGCGCCAGCATCAATACGCTGCCGCTACCCGTTGAACGTGTTCGCCTGCTGATTGGTCCGGAAGGCGGCTTGTCCGCTGACGAAATTGCCATGACGGCGCGTTACCAGTTTACTGATATTCTGTTGGGACCTCGCGTTCTGCGTACTGAGACAACGGCACTCACAGCCATTACCGCGCTACAGGTGCGTTTTGGCGATCTGGGTTAACGCTAAGCCTGAGCCCTCAGGCTTTTAACGGAGATGAAAATGATCAAGCTCGGCATCGTGATGGATCCCATCGCAAACATTAACATCAAGAAAGATTCCAGCTTCGCGATGCTGCTGGAAGCGCAGCGTCGCGGCTATGAACTCCACTACATGGAGATGAACGATCTTTACCTGATCAACGGTGAAGCCCGCGCACGCACCCGCATCGTTAACGTCGAGCAGAATTACGACAAATGGTATGAATTCGGCACCGAGCAGGATATTGCCCTTGCCGACCTCAATGTCATTCTGATGCGTAAAGATCCTCCGTTCGACACCGAATACATCTACTGCACCTATATCCTTGAGCGCGCGGAAGAGAAAGGAACGCTGATCGTCAACAAACCGCAGAGCCTGCGCGACTGTAACGAGAAGCTCTACACTGCATGGTTCTCTGACCTGACGCCTGAAACGCTGGTGACCCGCAACAAGGCACAGCTGAAAGCGTTCTGGCAGAAACACGGCGACATCATCATGAAACCGCTGGACGGCATGGGTGGCGCATCTATTTTCCGCGTGAAAGAGAGCGACCCGAATATTGGGGTGATTGCCGAAACGCTGACCGAGCTGGGCACGCGTTACTGCATGGCACAGAACTACCTCCCGGCCATTAAAGATGGCGATAAACGCGTTCTGGTGGTGGATGGTGAACCGGTGCCGTATTGCCTCGCGCGTATCCCGCAGGGCGGCGAAACCCGCGGTAACCTGGCGGCCGGTGGCCGCGGTGAGCCGCGCCCGTTAAGTGAAAGCGACTGGGAAATTGCCCGCCGCGTTGGCCCGACACTGAAAGCCAAGGGCCTGATTTTTGTCGGCCTGGATATCATCGGCGATCGTCTGACCGAAGTGAACGTGACCAGCCCAACCTGTATTCGTGAAATCGAAGCGGAATTCCCGATTTCGATCACCGGAATGCTGATGGACGCCATCGAGAAACGTTTACAGAAATAACCTTTCAATACTATTAGTGACAGCACCCCGGTTTGTCCGCATACTGGGGCTGTCGCTTTTTAAACCAGGAAACAGTACCTCTGACAATGAATTTACAGCATCACTTTCTTATTGCCATGCCTGCTCTCCAGGATCCGATTTTTCGCCGCGCCGTGGTTTATATTTGTGAATACAATGAAGACGGCGCGATGGGCATTATCATCAACAAACCGCTGGAAAACCTGCAGGTTGAAGGGATTCTGGACAAGCTGAAAATTTCGGCTGAAGAGCGTCTGCCGGAAATCAGGCTTGATAAACCGGTGATGCTGGGCGGGCCACTCGCAGAGGATCGCGGTTTTATCCTGCATACGCCGCCGGTCTTCTCTTCCAGTATTCGCATCTCTGACAACACCGTCATTACGACCTCTCGCGACGTGCTCGAAACGCTGGGTACCGCTGAGCAGCCGTCGGAAGTGCTGGTGGCCCTGGGCTACTCCTCCTGGGAGAAAGGCCAGCTTGAGCAAGAGATCCTCGATAACGCCTGGCTGACCGCGCCTGCGGACATGAACATTCTGTTTAAAACCCCTATTGCCGATCGCTGGCGTGACGCCGCGAAACTGATCGGCATTGATATCCTGACTATGCCTGGCGTAGCGGGGCATGCCTGATGAGCGGAACACTTCTGGCCTTCGATTTTGGCACCAAAAGCATAGGCGTCGCCGTGGGTCAGCGAATCACGGGTACCGCACGTCCACTCACGGCCCTGAAGGCCAGTGACGGCACACCGGACTGGAACCTCATCGAGCGCCTGCTAAAAGAGTGGCAGCCGGATGACGTCATCGTTGGGTTACCGCTGAACATGGATGGCACTGAACAACCGCTTACCGCCCGAGCGCGTAAGTTCGCCAATAAAATCCATGGCCGCTTTGGCGTCTCCGTGAAGCTCCACGACGAGCGTCTGAGCACCGTTGAAGCACGTGCAGGTCTTTTTGAACACGGCGGCTTCAGGGCTCTCAACAAAGGCAGCGTTGACTCCGCGTCTGCTGTCATCATTCTCGAAAGCTATTTCGAACAGGGTTATTGAGCGCCGGGGCCTGGAGTTGCCCCTGCGCCCGTCTTTCAGCCAGGCTCTGGTCAAAGTTCTGCATCCCCGACTGCTGGCCGGTTTGAATAATACCGGGCAATTGCCACGTTTTTCCTTCGCGAATGAGATTCGCCGCCGCCGGAGTATTCACCAGCAGCTCATAAAGCGCCACGCGCCCGCCCTGCGCATCGGGGAGGAGCTTTTGCGCCAGCACCGCCCGCAGGCTGCCGGCCAGCTGATTGCGCACCGGATCTTTCTCCTGCGCCGGAAACGTATCGACCAGCCGCTCAATCGCCTGCGCTGCCCCGCGGGTATGCAGTGTCGCGAGCACCAGATGTCCGGTTTCCGCCGCCGTCAGCGCGAGGCGGATTGTTTCACTGTCGCGCAGCTCTCCCAGCAGTATGACATCAGGATCCTGGCGTAACGCCCCGCGCAGCGCGTCGGCAAATGACGGGCTGTGTTGCCCAATCTCGCGCTGCTGGATCAGGCACCGTTCGCTCTGGTACAGAAACTCCACCGGATCTTCGAGCGTCAGAATATGCCCGTCAGTATGGTGATTAAGAAAATCCACCATCGCTGCCAGTGTAGTGGACTTACCGCTGCCGGTTGCCCCGGTGACCAGAATTAGCCCGTTGTCACTGGATAACAGCTCAGGAACAACCCGGGGCACCCCCAACGCGGAGAGTTGCGGGCAGACCCCGGGCAACAGCCGCAGCGTCATTGAGACGCCGCTTGTCTGTTTAAACGCGCTTCCGCGCAGGCGCTGGTTGCCCGCCAGAGTGACGGCAAAATCCACCTGCCCGTTCGCCCACCACGTTCCCTGCTGTTCATCGTTGAGCCACGCTTTTAATAGCGTATCGACTTCGGGCGGCGGAAACGGTGCGGGTTCAAGACGACCTGATCTGCGCCAGCGCGGTGGCGAATCATTGCACAGGTGTAGATCGGAGACATTATGCTTTACACTAAGGGCCACAATTTCTTCCACATCCATACAATACTCCTCGGAAAATGAACGACATTGCGCACAACCTGGCACAGGTCCGGGACAAAATCTCAGCTGCAGCAACACGTTGCGGCCGTGCTTCAGAAGAAATTACGTTACTTGCAGTGAGTAAAACCAAACCTGCAAGCGCCATCGCAGATGCGATTGAGGTGGGTCAGCATGCGTTTGGTGAAAACTACGTGCAGGAGGGCGTGGATAAAATTCGCTTCTTCCAGGAACAGGGGAAGACGGATCTGCAATGGCACTTTATTGGCCCCTTGCAGTCGAACAAAAGCCGTCTGGTCGCTGAACATTTCGACTGGTGCCATACCATTGACCGTTTGCGTATTGCTTCGCGCCTGAACGACCAGCGCCCTGAAGCGTTACCGCCGCTGAATGTGCTGATTCAGGTCAACATCAGTGACGAAAACAGCAAGTCCGGTATTGCGCTGGAAGAACTGGATGCGCTGGCAGCAGACGTCGCGGCACTGCCGCGCTTAACCCTGCGCGGGTTAATGGCCATCCCGGCACCGGAGTCAAGTTATGAAAGGCAGTTTGCCGTGGCACAGCAAATGGCTGTAGCATTTGAGGCGCTTAAAGCGCGCTATGAAACGGTAGACACGCTTTCTCTGGGCATGTCGGATGATATGGAAGCCGCCATCGCGGCAGGCAGCACTATGGTGCGCATCGGCACGGCAATTTTCGGTGCGCGCGATTACACCCAATAATAAGGAAACCTGAGGAACGCCATGAAGACGTTGACTTTCCTGCTTTCAACGGTCATTGAGCTGTATACGATGGCGCTGTTACTGCGCGTCTGGATGCAGTGGGCCCGCTGTGATTTTTACAATCCGTTCTCGCAGTTTGTCGTGAAAATCACGCAACCTATCGTAGGACCGCTGCGTCGCGTCATTCCGGCGATGGGCCCCATTGACAGTGCTTCTCTGCTGGTCGCGTTTATTCTGAGCGTTATCAAAGCGATTGTGCTGTTTATGGTTATCACCTTCCAGCCGATAATCTGGATTGCCGCCGTCCTGATCCTGATAAAAACCGTCGGTCTGCTGATCTTCTGGGTGCTGCTGGTCATGGCGATCATGAGCTGGGTAAGCCAGGGCCGTAGTCCGGTGGAGTACGCGTTAATTCAGCTGGCTGAGCCGCTGCTGCGTCCAATCCGTAACCTGCTTCCGTCTATGGGCGGCATCGATTTCTCTCCGATGATCCTGGTTCTGCTGCTGTACGTCGTGAATATGGGGATCGCTGAGCTGTTACAGTCCACGGGCGATATGCTGCTGCCGGGGCTGTGGATGGCGCTATGAGTGCAGTGAGCACTTGCGCTGACGGGCTGGTTTTACGGCTGTATATTCAGCCTAAAGCCAGCCGTGACAGTATTGTTGGACTGCATGGCGACGAGCTAAAAGTCGCCATCACTGCCCCACCGGTTGATGGCCAGGCGAATGCGCATCTGACCAAATATCTGGCAAAACAGTTTCGTGTCGCCAAAAGCCAGGTGATCATCGAGAAAGGTGAACTTGGGCGGCATAAACAGGTAAAAATTCTTAACCCGCAATCTATCCCGACGGAAGTCGCGGCGCTGACAGAGCAGGATTAAACCATGCAGAAAGTTGTTCTCGCTACCGGTAACGCCGGTAAAGTGCGCGAGCTGGCCTCGCTATTAAATGATTTTGGACTGGATGTCGTTGCACAGACCGAACTGGGTGTGGAGTCCGCTGAAGAGACAGGGCTGACGTTTATCGAAAACGCGATCCTGAAAGCGCGCCATGCCGCACAGATTACCGGTTTGCCCGCGATTGCCGACGACTCCGGTCTGGCGGTAGATGCCCTTGGCGGTGCGCCGGGTATCTACTCCGCACGCTATTCTGGCGTCGATGCCACCGACCAGCAGAATCTGGAAAAGCTGCTTGTCGCACTGAAAGACGTGCCAGATGATAAACGCCAGGCTCAGTTCCACTGCGTACTGGTCTATCTGCGTCATGCCGAAGACCCTACGCCAGTCGTCTGCCACGGCAGCTGGCCGGGTGTGATTACCCGTGAAGCGGCAGGCAGTGGTGGCTTTGGCTACGACCCGATTTTCTTTGTCCCGTCTGAGGGCAAAACCGCTGCGGAACTGTCCCGCGAAGAGAAAAGCGCGATTTCCCACCGTGGACGCGCCCTGAAACTGTTACTGGAAGCACTGCGTAATGGCTAATTTGCCGCCTCTGAGTCTTTATATTCACATCCCGTGGTGCGTGCAGAAATGCCCGTACTGCGATTTCAACTCGCACGCGCTGAAAGGTGAAGTGCCGCATGATGACTACGTTGCGCATCTGCTGGCCGACCTCGATGCCGATGTACCTTACGCACAGGGACGTGAAGTTAAGACCATTTTCATTGGTGGCGGTACGCCGAGCCTGCTTTCTGGCCCGGCGATGCAAACGCTGCTGGACGGCGTGCGTGCGCGCCTGAACCTGGCCGCGGATGCTGAAATAACAATGGAAGCCAACCCCGGCACCGTTGAAGCCGACCGTTTTGTCGATTATCAACGTGCAGGCGTAAACCGCATCTCGATCGGTGTCCAGAGCTTTAGCGAGCCGAAGCTGAAACGTCTGGGACGCATTCACGGCCCGGAAGAGGCAAAGCGCGCGGCAAACCTGGCCACTGGCTTAGGCCTGCGCAGCTTTAACCTGGATTTGATGCACGGCCTGCCGGACCAGTCGCTGGAGGAAGCGCTGGACGATCTGCGTCAGGCGATCGCCCTTAACCCACCGCATCTCTCCTGGTATCAGTTGACTATTGAGCCAAACACGCTGTTTGGTTCCCGTCCGCCGGTGCTGCCGGATGATGACGCCCTGTGGGATATCTTTGAGCAAGGTCATCAGCTTTTGACCGCGGCAGGTTATCAGCAATACGAAACCTCCGCATACGCGAAGCCGGGTTACCAGTGTCAGCACAACCTGAACTACTGGCGCTTTGGTGATTATCTGGGGATTGGCTGTGGCGCGCACGGTAAAGTGACCTTCCCTGACGGGCGCATCCTGCGTACCGCCAAAACGCGTCATCCGCGTGGTTACATGGAAGGCCGCTACCTTGAACGTCAGCATGATGTTGAGGCGGCGGATAAACCGTTTGAGTTCTTTATGAACCGCTTCCGCTTGCTGGAACCCGCACCACGTGCGGAGTTTGCGCGTTATACCGGATTGCCGGAAGCCACGATTCGTCCGCAGATTGACGAGGCGCTGGCGCAGGGATATCTCACCGAGTGTGAGGATTACTGGCAGATCACCGAGCACGGCAAACTGTTTTTAAACTCCCTCCTTGAGTTGTTCCTCGCAGAAGATTCCTGAAGGCTGATTCAGGATTTTGCACCCCATTCTGCCGGCTGAGGAAAAGGCTGGCAGAGTGTGGGGATGGATATTACTCGTACTGATGCAAAACAGCTCAGACGGGAGCTGACAAAAGAAGAAAGACGGCTTTGGTATCTACTGCGCAGCCGCCGCTTCGAAAATTATAAATTTCGTCGACCACATCCTGTAGATCACTACATTCTGGATTTCGCCTGCTGTGCGGCTCATCTGGCTATTGAACTGGATGGCGGGCAACATGATGAAAAGCAGGAATACGATCGTCAAAGAACGTGCTGGCTTAACGAGAAAGGCTGGTATGTCATTCGATTTTGGAACAACGAACTCTGGAATAACGAAGAAGCGGTGTTAGAAAAGATCCTTGAAACACTGCAAATGCTGCAACCCTCACCCCGGCCCTCTCTCTAAAAGGGAAAGGGAGCAAACCATCCCCTCGCCCCTTTGGGGAGAGGGTTAGGGTGAGGGGAAATTACTTCAGCGTCCCCACCAGCGCCTTGCGGCTATCTTCCAGCGACACTACGCGTTTACAGACGTCTTTGCCGAACTGCTGGAAATCGTCTTCCTGGTTCTTCCACTCGTTCTGAATTGAGGTCTGCAGACCACCCAGGCTACCGAGCACGCCCTGCAGTGGGTTACCGCCGCCTTTCAGCACCGCTTTAGCCCCCATCTCGTTAATGCTGTCCTGCAGGATACCACCCATTGCCTGGTTCACCAGCTGCTGACCGTCGGCACGAACCTGATCGATTGCCTTGTAATGGAACGTCAGGCCGTCGGCGCGATGCTCAATAATGCGGTTCATCTGCTCTTTCAGCTGTTTGTCGAGCTTCGTCAGGCGGGTGCGCATGTTACTGCTCTCTCCCACCTCTTTGGTGATGATCTTATCCAGCGCGACGCGGCTCTTCTCTACGCGCGTCAGGGCACCTTCATCAATCCACGGCAGCGCGGTACGCAAATCGGCCTGGTAGTCTTTCGCCTGCTCACGCTGAGCGGGGGTCAGGTTGTACTGTTTACCATTAAATGTGACGTTCCCGTCCGGCGTAATCACCAGATGACCGTTCTCGCCTTTGACCTGCACGGTTTGCGGGCTTAACACCACGTCATCACGCGGGGTGACGCTACATTTATACTCCGCATGAGCGGTGAATCCGGTTGCCATTAAGGCAACAGCCAGCAACGTTTTGCGCATCTTAAACACTCCCTCAGACAAAATGGGCCAGCTAATGCTGGCCCCCTTACTGCTTAATTAGTCCCACCAAACGTCAAAAAGTTCGCTGACGCGGACATCTTCCAGTTTGTGGTCTTCAAGCCATTTGCGTACAAGCGCCTGATGTTCTTCGGTGCATTTACCGACTTCCTGGGTGCAGATCAGACCTTCCCATGCCAGATAACCGCTACCATCAAAGGCCAGCTTGTTTGGCTCGATCACTTCATTAATGAACGCATCTACGTCCTGATCGATCTGGTCTACGCTGGTGCCTTCCGGGAAACGCCACGCAACGGAGAAGCCCACTTCCTGGAATTCTTCGATGTGCATTTTTTTACGCAGACGACGGCTACGATTCTTTGCCATTATTTCACCCTCTCGAACATTAAGTCCCATACGCCGTGACCAAGACGATGGCCACGCTGTTCAAATTTTGTCACCGGACGTGAATCGGGACGCGGTACATAGTCGTTGCTTGCAGACTGGTTTTTATACCCGTCCAGAGACGACATGACTTCCAGCATATGTTCCGCATAAGGTTCCCAGTCGGTCGCCATATGGAAGACACCGCCCAGTTTCAGCTTACTTTTTACCAGCTCAGCAAACGGCGCCTGAACGATACGGCGTTTATTATGCCGTGCTTTGTGCCACGGGTCAGGGAAAAAGAGCTGAACCATGGTCAAAGAATTGTCAGGAATCATTTTGTGCAGCACTTCAACCGCGTCGTGACACATAACGCGCAGGTTCTCAACGCCCTCTTCATGAGCCGTTGCCAGACATGCGCCTACGCCTGGTGAGTGCACCTCAATGCCGAGGAAATTTTGCTCCGGGCGCGCGTGGGCCATGGTAACCAGTGAAGACCCCATACCGAAGCCAATCTCCAGTGTTACCGGCGCGTCGCGGCCAAACAGCTCGGTAAAGTCCAGAGGCTGCTCGCTGAACTCAACGCCCATCACCGGCCAGTAGTTGTCCAGCGCATGTTGCTGCCCTTTGGTCAGGCGACCCTGACGGCGGACAAAGCTGCGAATACGGCGCAGCGGGCGACCGTTTTCATCAAATTCCGGTGAAATGACGTCGTTTTTCATAAAAGAGTTGTCTGCTTGTGAGAATGTTCGGGAAACGGGCATTATCCAAAGTTAAGGCTTCTATGCAAGCATGGGAAAGATCCGGTTTACAGCAGATTGACGCTGTGCTGCAATCGGCGTCCCTGATTATACGAATCGATGACCATGCAAGCCTCTCAATTTTCAGCCCAGGTGCTGGACTGGTACGACAAATACGGGCGTAAAACCCTGCCCTGGCAAATTGAAAAAACGCCTTACAAAGTATGGCTCTCCGAAGTGATGTTGCAACAAACGCAGGTCGCTACGGTGATTCCCTACTTCGAGCGCTTTATGGCACGTTTCCCAACGGTGACCGACCTGGCCAATGCGCCATTAGACGAGGTGTTGCACCTGTGGACCGGTCTCGGTTACTACGCCCGTGCGCGCAATTTGCATAAAGCCGCGCAGCAGGTGGCGACCCGACACCACGGCACATTTCCGGAAACCTTCGATGAAGTGGCTGATTTGCCCGGCGTCGGACGTTCAACCGCTGGCGCAATCCTCTCCCTGTCTTTAGGTAAACATTTCCCGATCCTCGACGGCAACGTGAAGCGCGTCCTCGCACGATGCTATGCCGTTGACGGCTGGCCGGGAAAAAAAGAGGTCGAAAAACGGCTGTGGGAGATCAGCGAAGCGGTTACCCCGGCAAAAGGCGTGGAGCGCTTTAACCAGGCGATGATGGACCTGGGGGCCATGGTCTGCACGCGATCAAAACCGAAATGCGAACTTTGCCCGGTCAATAATCTCTGCGTGGCTTATGCGAACCATTCATGGGCGCAGTATCCGGGCAAAAAGCCAAAGCAGACGCTGCCAGAGCGCACCGGCTACATGCTGTTGATGCAGCATGGCGATGGCGTCTTTCTGGCGCAGCGGCCGCCGAGCGGCCTGTGGGGTGGTCTATACTGCTTCCCACAGTTTGAAGATGAAGAATTGTTACGGGAATGGCTTAAACAGCGCGGCATCGCTGCCGATAACCTGACGCAGCTGACCGCGTTTCGTCATACCTTTAGCCATTTCCATCTGGATATTGTACCGATGTGGCTTCCCGTGTCCTCAATCACCGCCTGCATGGATGAAGGAACGGCTCTCTGGTATAACTTAGCGCAACCGCCATCAGTCGGGCTGGCGGCTCCCGTGGAGCGCCTGTTACAGCAATTACGTGCCGGTGCAATGGTTTAGCATCAGCCACCAACAGAGGAATGAGTATGGCCAGAACTATTTTTTGTACTTTCCTGCAGCGTGACGCTGAAGGCCAGGATTTCCAGCTTTATCCGGGCGAACTGGGTAAGCGCATCTATAACGAAATTTCCAAAGAAGCCTGGGGACAGTGGCAGAAAAAACAGACCATGCTGATCAACGAGAAGAAACTCAGCATGATGAACCCGGAGCACCGCAAACTGCTTGAGCAGGAGATGGTGAACTTCCTGTTCGAAGGCAAAGACGTCCACATCGAAGGCTATACGCCGCCGGAAAAATAACAGCGTGCGGGGGCAACTCCGCCGTACAAGCAAACACAACACGCACTCCCGGAATGATGAAAAAATTTTTAGCGCTAGCCCTTGTTGCGCCGTTGCTTGTCTCTTGTTCTTCCAAAAAAGGCGATGATTACAACGAAGCCTGGATAAAGGACACCAACGGTTTTGACATTTTGATGGGGCAGTTTGCCCATAACATCGAAAATATATGGGGATTTAACGAAGTTCTTATTGCCGGACCTAAGGACTACGTTAAGTACACCGACGCCTATCAGACCCGTAGCCACATCAACTTTGATGAGGGGACTATCACGGTTGAAACCATCGCAGGCACCGAACCTGCCGCACGGTTACGTCAGGCGATCGTGAAAACCTTGCTGATGGGTGACGATCCAGGCTCAATCGATCTCTACTCCGACGCCGATGACATCACCATCTCCAAAGAACCGTTCCTGTACGGCCAGGTTGTCGATCAGACCGGACAGGCCATCCGCTGGGAAGGGCGTGCCACAAAATTTGCCGATTATCTGCTGCAGACGCGCCTGAAAAGCCGCTCTAACGGCCTGAAGATCATCTACAGCGTCACCATTAACCTCGTGCCGAACCACCTCGACAAACGTGCGCATAAGTACATTGGCATGGTGCGTCAGGCCTCGCGTAAGTACGGCGTGGATGAGTCGCTGATCCTGGCGATCATGCAGACCGAATCGTCGTTTAACCCGTACGCGGTAAGCCGTTCCGACGCGCTGGGACTGATGCAGGTCGTGCAGCACAGCGCAGGTAAAGACGTCTTCCGCGCTCAGGGTAAATCCGGTACGCCGAGCCGCAGTTATCTGTTCGATCCACAAAACAACATTGATACCGGCACCGCCTACCTGGCGATGCTCAACAATGTCTACCTGGGTGGAATTGATAACCCGACATCACGTCGCTATGCGGTGATCACCGCGTATAACGGCGGTGCGGGCAGCGTCCTGCGCGTCTTCTCGAGTGACAAAGTGCAGGCGGCGAATATCATCAACAGTATGGCGCCGGGGGATGTCTATTCAACGCTTACCACCCGACACCCGTCTGCGGAATCGCGTCGTTATCTGTATAAAGTGAACACGGCGCAAAAAAACTACCGTCGACGCTAAACCCTTTACCCTGCCCTCTTCCTGTGGGAGAGGGCAGGGTGAGGGCATCAGACCGCACCCTCCCCGCTCCCACCCATACGAAAATGTTATTTGCATCACAATCCAAACTGCAAATTAATGTGGATTGCATTTTTTTGCGGGAGGTAACAAAACATAAACTCGCCTGCTGATAGAATTGCATCAAATAACAACCCTGAATGTTCCTATAACAACATATCTCCCGCTCACTTGTGAGGAAAGTAACATGAACCTTAAGCTGCAGCTTAAAATATTGTCGTTTCTGCAGTTCTGCCTGTGGGGTAGCTGGCTAACTACACTCGGCTCCTATATGTTTGTGACGCTCAAGTTCGATGGTGCGTCTATCGGTGCCGTCTACAGCTCGCTCGGCATTGCGGCTGTCTTTATGCCAACGCTGCTGGGTATCGTGGCGGATAAATGGTTAAGTGCGAAATGGCTGTACATGCTTTGCCATCTGGTGGGTGCGGGGACGCTGTTTATGGCAGCCCAGGTCACCACGCCGGGGGCGATGTTCATGGTGATCCTGTTTAACTCGCTGGCCTACATGCCAACGCTTGGCCTGATCAACACCATCTCCTACTACCGCCTGAAATCTGCCGGTATGGAAATCGTCACCGATTTCCCGCCAATCCGTATCTGGGGCACCATCGGCTTTATCATGGCAATGTGGGGCGTGAGCTTCGCAGGCTTCGAACTGAGCCATATGCAGCTCTACATCGGGGCGGCACTCTCCGTGGTGCTGGCGCTGTTTACCCTGACCCTGCCGCATATTCCGGTGTCTAACCAGCAGAAAAACCAGAGCTGGAGCACCATGCTCGGTCTGGACGCCTTTGCGCTGTTTAAAAACAAACGCATGGCGATCTTCTTTATCTTCTCCATGCTGCTGGGTGCGGAACTGCAGATCACCAACATGTTCGGCAACACCTTCCTGCACAGCTTCGACAATAACCCGCTGTTCTCTGGCAGCTTTATCGTTGAACATGCGTCAGTGATGATGTCCATCTCTCAGATCTCTGAGACGCTGTTCATCCTGACCATCCCGTTCTTCCTGAGCCGCTACGGCATCAAGAACGTCATGCTGATCAGTATCGCTGCATGGATGTTGCGCTTCGGTCTGTTTGCCTACGGCGACCCAAGCCCGTTCGGTACCGTGCTGCTGGTTCTGTCGATGATTGTTTACGGCTGCGCCTTCGACTTCTTCAACATCTCTGGTTCGGTGTTTGTGGAAAAAGAGGTGAAACCTGAAATTCGCGCCAGTGCTCAGGGTATGTTCCTGATGATGACCAACGGCTTCGGCTGTATTCTGGGCGGTGTGGTGAGCGGTAAAGTGGTTGAGATGTACACCACTAACGGCATCACCAACTGGCAGCCCGTGTGGCTTATCTTCGCCGCGTACTCGTTGGTACTGTTCTTCGCGTTTATCGCACTGTTCAAGTACAAGCACGTACGCGAACCGCACGCTGCGCAGCCTATCGCGCATTAATGATTATCCCCTCTCCTTTCAGGAGAGGGGTAATTTCGCCAGCACCCATCCTACCGACAATAAATCCGCACTGCCCCCCGGGCTTAAATTCCGTTCAATGAGCGCATTGTCCATCTGTATTAATGCATCACGATCCCAGCCACGCGTCAGTAATGCCCGCGCATAACCCTGCACATAACGCAGCCCTTCCATACCGCCGCGCGACACCAGGTTACTGTCCTGATTCATCGCCATCAGGCGCAGCAGCAGGTCATGCAGCGCGTGCCCGTTCCATTGCGCCAGCGCTGCACGCACCGTAGCAAAACCGCTTTCCGCTTCGCCCCGCGCGCCGGTTAAACCATACTGCTGAAACTGCCGCTCCCCTGCCGTCGCCTGTCCACTGCGCGCCGCCAGCTCACGCGCCACCAGCCCGCGACAGAGGTGACTCACCTCACTACAGAGGCTCTCAGCCGTGGCGTGTTTCACACGTCCGGCGGCAAAGCACAGCAAACCGAGGGCAAAAATGCCGCCTTTATGCGTGTTCACCCCGCATGTTGCAGCGTACATTGCCTGTTCACAGGCAATGCCCATCGGGCGAATGATCCGTATTTGTTCCGCCGCGGGTTTATCCGCATGGGTATGACCCAGCTCTGCAAAGCGCGCAAACCACGGGGTGATGGCCGCAATACTGCGGGCAAACAGCGCATGGTCCATATCGCGGTGTGCACCGTTGTTGAGCTTATCCACCAGACCCGGCTTGGGCGTCAACGCCAGCTCCTGCCATAACGCCTCTTCGGCGAGCCCTGGCACATCGCATGGCTGCGGGTTAGTCGCGAGCAAACCAGTCATCGATCATCTTCTCCACGCGAGCCACCACCTGCTCTACAGGATGCTTACGCGAACGGGAACAGGCGTGGGCAGGCTCATCACATACCAGACAGCGCCGGAGGTGTGCCCCTAAAGACTGGCGCCCCACATGCCCCTGTGCCGGGCAGATCACATCCAAATCCCACAGCCTGCCGAGCGGGTGAGTCTGCTCCAGATCCGTACAGTGCGCTTTGATTTCCGCCGCCGGATGCGCCACGCACCAGATTGCTTCTGGCCCGGTGGGCAGCCACAGCACCTGGCGGTCCAGCACCTGCCAGCGGTTTTCCCACAGCAGCTGGTCGCACATCTGCAATGCCACGCCCATCGTATTGCGATAGCGCAGGCTGTCTTTGATCTCCCCGGGGGTGACGAGCGTGAGAGAAATCACCGGTTGTTGATAGTGCGTGAGCCAGTCAGTCTGGCGTGCTGCACGGCGCTCTTTCGCCGCCAGCAGCTCCTCCAGGCTGACACCCGCCCGCACGGGTGTCGCTACAGTCATCATTACTCCTTCACCTGTCGAACGGTGTCGATGACGCTGCCGTCGCGGTAGCGGATCACACCGACGATTTTGTCGGTAAACTCAATGGGTTTTGGTACGCCGGTCAGTGATATCGCCCGCTCGAAAAGCGCGTTGATATCGACAACGTTGAGACCTGCGGCAAGCAGTCGTTCGCGGATTTCCGGGCGTGCCGGGTTAACCGCGATGCCGTGATCGGTAACCAGCACGTCGATGCTCTCCCCGGGCGTCAGCCGGGTGGTCACCCGCTTCACGACGGTTGGAATACGGCTACGCAGCAGGGGGGCGACCACGATGGTCAGGTTCGCCGCCGCGGCCACATCACAATGTCCGCCGGATGCCCCACGCATTACGCCGTCAGAGCCGGTAATAACATTGACGTTAAAATCGACGTCAATTTCCAGGGCGCTGAGGATCACCACATCAAGCTGGTCGCAGCTTGCTGCCTTGCTGCCGGGGTTGGCATAAACGTTGGTGGAGATCTCCACATGATTCGGATTTCGTGCCAGCGAGGCCGCGGCCTGGCCGTCGAAACACTGGGTATCAAGCAGCTTTTCGATCAGGCCTTTCTCGTGCAGATCCACCAGGCTGCCGGTAATGCCCCCGAGCGCGAAGCGCGCCTTCACGCCGCTGCGCTCCATTTTCTCCTCCATAAAGCGGGTACAGGCGGTAGCCGCCGCACCGGAGCCGGTCTGCATGGAAAAACCGGGTTTGAAATAGCCTGAATGTTCAATCACATCCGCCGCGTAGCGGGCAATCATCAGCTCACGCGGATTACTGGTCACGCGAGCCGCACCGACGCTGATTTTCGCCGGGTCACCCACGCTCTCCACCTGCACAATGTAATCCACCTGATCCTGCACCAGGCTGGCGGGCATATTCGGGAACGGCACCAGCGCTTCGGTCAGCAGCACCACCTTACGGGCGAAATGCGCATCCACCATTGCATAGCCAAGCGAGCCGCAGCACGATTTCCCGTGCGTGCCGTTGGCGTTGCCAAATTCATCGCTGCACGGCACGCCAAGAAACGCCACGTCGATATTCAGCTCACCGTCCTGCAACAGCTTCACGCGCCCGCCGTGGGAGTGAATTTGTACCGGCTCGGCCATCAACCCGTGTGAGATAGCGTCCGCCAGCTTGCCCCGCATACCGGAGGTATAAATCCGGGTGATAACACCGCTTTCGATGTGTTCGATCAGCGCGTCGTTACAGGTCATCAGCGAGCTGGAAGCCAGCGTCAGGTTTTTAAAGCCCATACGCGCAAGCAGCGCCACGACGGTATTGATCACCCGGTCGCCTTCGCGAAACGCGTGGTGGAAGGAGACGGTCATCCCGTCCTGTAACCCGCTGCGTAACACCGCCTCTTCGACCGAAGCACAGAGCTTACGGGTGTGTTTTTCGTCAGGGCTGTTCAGCCATGGCGTTGCGCTGTGGGCGGCATCAAACGGTTTTAAGTCCCGCAGATGGGGGAAATTCACATGGAGAAGTTCTGTCTGATTCATTGTGTAATCCTTAACGACGCACGCCGGAGGCCGCCGCGCGTTCCAGCACCATCTGCGCGTGGTTAATAATAGGGGCATCGACCATTTTGCCGTTGAGCGACACGACGCCCAGGCCGTTACGCTCCCCCTCTTCTGCCGCTTCAATCACCCGTTTCGCGTGATCCACTTCCTGCTGGGTTGGGGCATAGGCGTT
Source organism: Enterobacter sp. BNK-18 (assembly GCF_047456135.1). Classification (NCBI taxonomy): domain Bacteria; kingdom Pseudomonadati; phylum Pseudomonadota; class Gammaproteobacteria; order Enterobacterales; family Enterobacteriaceae; genus Enterobacter; species Enterobacter sp. BNK-18. The sequence continues at coordinate 3,035,394 of NZ_CP179899.1, forward strand.
ATGTAACAGGTCAATCTGACGTGGGTTAATCAGCGATTTACCGTTAAAGCCCATCTTGCGGATCAAATCGACCTCGCGCAGGAAGCCGGCTTCATCGTTAACGTCCGACCACACCACGTCGAAAGCGTCGATACCCGCGGCGCGGGCGGCGTGCAGCACGGCACAGCGGGCATAAAACAGCTCAGTGCCATCCCCGCGTTCCGTCTGCATGTCCATCACATAATCAAAGGCGGCCAGCGCGATCCCGATTAAGCGCGGAGAACTGCGGGCAATGGCCACGGCGTTAATCACCCCAATCGCCGACTCAATAGCCGCCATGACGCGGGTCGAGCCCGGCTCGCGCCCACATTCACGCTCGATACGCGCCAGATGCCCTTCCAGCTCATCGATATCCTCTGGGGTGTCGGTTTTCGGCAATCGAATCACGTCCACCCCTGCCCGCACGGCGGCTTCCAGATCCAGCAAGCCAAACGGCGTGCTCAGCGGGTTAATGCGCACCACGGTTTCGATATCCTGATACATCGGGTGCTGCAGGGCATGAAACACCAGCATGCGCGCGGTATCCTTCTCGCGCAGGGCGACGGCGTCTTCAAGGTCAAACATGATGGAGTCCGGGCGGTAGATAAATGCCGTAGAGAGCATGGCGGCGTTTGCGCCCGGCAGGAACAGCATACTGCGGCGGAGTTTGCTCATTTCAGCGCCCTCCAGTTGAGTGTCGGCTCATCGGCTGCGCGCAGGAGCGCGCTTTGCAGGCGGGCGCGGATCACGCAGTCCAGCGCCCCTTTGTCTTCAACAATAATTAATCCCTGGTGCACGTTCATGGCGCGCAATGTGTCGTTAACGACCTGGCGAATATGTTCGCCAAACTGCTTAATCACTTCACTGTGGATGATAATTTCCAGCTCACCCTGAGCGGGGGCAATTTTTACCATCAGGTCGCTGGACTCCTGTGTACCGGCCAGCGCCTCCCTTACAATTTTCATGATAAATTCCTGATAGTTATGCGACTTCCGCACTCGCACGGTAATGCGTTTCGAGGTGCGCGAAGGTGGAGTCCGGGACAATCTCCCGGATCCGGGAAAACTGCTGTGTCTTAAGCAAGCGGCGGACTTCCGACGCGGAAATAGCGTTGCCGGTGACCTTGATGCGCGGCATTTCCACCACGTCAATCTGCGAGGCCAGCAGGTCGTGCAGCGTCTGGTTGTATTGACGGGTGATATCGCAAAACGGCTCCGAACCGATAAAGCGATGCGTAATACCCAGCGCCGGGGCGATGAAGTCCCGGAAGATCAGCACATCGATTTCGCTCCACGCCTGCTGTACTTTGCCGGTCTCTTTCAGGAAGTAGGCCGGGAACGTGGCGCGGGAGATGATGTACTGCGATCCTTCATGCACAATCACGTTCGGCAGATGCGCCACGCCCGCCCGTACCATCTCTAGCCGGGCGCTGAACGGGAAGAACGAGGCATCCTCGCGCACCACAAACAGATGCAGCGCATCGCACTGCCCCGCGGCCTGCTCGACCAGATGCCGGTGGCCGAGGGTAAACGGATTCGCATTCATCACGATCGCGCCAATCTTCTTCCCGGCCTTGCGCTGACACTTGAGCGCGCGGCAGTAGCGCTGGATCCCCTGCGGGGTGTTCTCCATCAGCACCGCGTTGTTCCCGCTCTGGGCAATCGGCCAGAAGCCGCTGCGGCCAAAGCGCTCCTTGTTGCACGGACGGGTGCAGAGGAAGAGGTGAAAATGGCCGCGCTCCAGCGCCGCATTTTCCACCTCTGCCAGCAACCGTGCGCTGAGGTTCTCCCCACGAAGCTGCTCGTTTACCGCCACGCACTTGATGACGTTAGCGGCAAGCCCGGCACAACCCACCAGCTGCGTGCCGGACCAGGCTTCGACAAACAGCGTGATGTCGTTGTCCAGGCCAAGGCCGCTGTCTGCCAGCAGGTAACGGATCTGGCTTAAGCGTTCCGGGTGTTTCGCCACAAGGGTGTGGCGAAAATCGATAGTGGGTTGACTGTTCATGCCGTTTTACTCAGTGTGCTGCCGCAAGCCCGGTGGCGGGCGCTTCCATGATCACATTGCTCAGATGACCGATATGCTCGATCTCCACCTCAATGCGATCGCCCTCTTTCATGAACAGCGGCGGGTTGCGCTTTTTGCCCACGCCGCCAGGGGAGCCGGTGATGATCACATCGCCCGGGCTGAGGCGGGTAAAGGTGCTGATGTATTCGATAAGCTCCGCGACCTTGTGGATCATGCTGCTGGTGTTGTCTTCCTGCACCATACGGCCGTTAAGCCAGGTGCGGATCGCCAGCTGGTGCGGGTCCGGGATCTCATCCGCCGTCGCCATCCACGGGCCAAACGCTCCGGTCTGACGCCAGTTCTTGCCTGCCGTAAACCAGGTGTGCTGCCAGTCGCGGGCGGAGCCGTCCATATAGCAGCTGTAACCTGCCACATGGCGCAGCGCCTCATCACGGCTGATGTTCTCTCCGGCTTTGCCGATGATGACCGCCAGCTCTCCTTCGTAGTCGAATTCACTGGAGTGACGCGGCTTCAGCACCGGTTCGTTATGGCCGGTCTGCGAATCCGGGAAGCGGACAAACAGCGTCGGCGCCGGGTTGTGCTGGTCAAACTCTTTGCGTTTGTCGGCGTAGTTCATGCCCACGCAGAGGATTTTTTCCGGCTGCTCAATCACCGGTAAGAAGGTGATGGCATTCAGAGGGACATCCACGGCGTCGTTGAGATAACGGGTGGCCTCAGCCAGCCCGTTGCCCTGCAGCAGCGCTTTGAGGTCGCTGTAGCGGTCGCCGAGACGGCGACCTAAATCAATCACACCTTCGGCCTGAACGATGCCGTAGCTGCGTGTTCCCTGGTATAAAAAGCTTGCGAGTTTCATTGTTCTTTCCTGAAAACTTAAACGAGGAAGTTGCCCAGTATCAGCAGAGAGATGGAGACGTTAATCGCGCCGCCAATACGGGTAGCAATCTGGGCGAAGGGCATCAGACTCATACGGTTGCCTGCGGTCAGAATCGCCACGTCACCGGTACCGCCCTGGCCGCTCTGGCAGCAGGAGACGATGGCGACATCAATCGGGTGCATGCCAATCTTTTTGCCAACGAAGAAACCGGTCGCCACCAGCGCGGAGACGGTGCTGACAATCACCAGCAGGTTGGTCAGCGTGAATGCGGCGACCAGTTCATGCCAGGGGGTAATGGCCACGCCCACGGCGAAGAGAATGGGGTAAGTTACTGACGTCTGGAAGAATTTATACACCACCTGAGAGCCTTCCAGCAGACGCGGAGAAGCACCATTGCAAAGCTTGACCAGCACCGCCATAAACAGCATGCCAACCGGTGCGGGCAGGCCAATCAGCTTGTGGCCGAGCATCCCCAGCATGTAGAGCAGAACGGCCAGCAGTGCGCCAGAAGCGATCGTGGTGACGTCTGCTTTACCGGAGAACGCAGGCTGTGCGGTGGTTTCATCAGTATTCGCACGGTTAGGCATCAGCTGGCCTTCGCCGGTCAGGTGCGGGTAACGTTTACCGAGCTGATTGAGGCAGCCGGAGATGATGATTGCCGTAAGGCCGCCGAGCATAACCATAGGCAGAACGCGACCGAGCGCCACGCCCTGGTCCATATGCAGCAGGGTGGCATAGCCGATGGAGAGTGGGATCGCCCCTTCCCCAACACCGCCCGCCATGATCGGCAGAATGATAAAGAAGAAGATCTGGAATGGCTCAAGGCCCAGCGCTATCCCTACGCCCATGCCAACAATCATGCCGACAATTTCGCCGCACAGCATCGGGAAGAAGATGCGCAGGAAGCCCTGAATAAGCACGGTGCGGTTCATGCTCATGATGCTGCCGACAATGATGCAGCAGATGTAGAGATACAGAATGTTGGTGGATTTGTAGAACTTCGTGGTGGACTCCACCACCACATCCGGCAGCAGACCGTAATAGACCAGTGCCGAAGGAATAAAGGTGGCGCAAATCGCCGCCGCGCCGAGTTTACCGACAATCGGCAGGCGCTTGCCAAACTCACCGCAGGCAAAGCCGAAGAACGCGAGCGTGGCGACCATCACCACGATATCGCTGGGCAGTTTGCCGCCGAGGCAATCAATGGCAATCAGCGCGCCGGCCAGGACAAAAAGTGGCAGAGGGATAATTCCGATTTTCCACGTATCCATAATATGCCACCAGCGCTCTTTGAGTGATGGTCGCTGAATATCAATCGGGTCGTGGGTAACAGAGAAAGAATCGTCAGTTGTGCTCATAATAAGCCCCTTAGTTATTTTGTGCGTTCAGCTTAGAGTCACAAAGGCTTACTTTATGTGAGGGATGGCATATTAAAAGCGAAGTTTTTATGGCAGCTATGGTTTTAATGGTTTCTTTTATTTAATGTGATATACGCCTTATTTATTGCCGTGGTTTTTATGGTTTCTTTTCTAAAACGAACAATCAAATAACATTTCTCCAGACGGCTTCAGGCGCATAGGCTATTCGGAAAATTCTTTTACAGGGCCTGCTGTGCAAGGGATCACAAGTTTTCGGCAAACCGGGTATCCGCGCGAAAAAAGATGATATATTGGCAATCTTTGCTGCTACCTCGCGTGATAGTTATGAAAGTATCGTTTCAGATTAAGCTGTTTATTTCGCTGGTCGCCTTTTTCTCAGTACTTTTTGCGTTACTGGGCGGATATTATTACGTCGATGTCGGCAAGCAGCTTTATCAGGAAATGAGCGCACGTGCCAAAATACAGGCGGAAGAGATCGCACTTATTCCCTCATTACGTGATGCGGTTGAACAAAAAGATATCAAAGCCATCCATGATTTTATGCAGAAAATTGCCGCTCACAGTGATGCCAGCTTTATTGTGATTGGAGATAATAAAGGTCTACATCTTTTTCATTCGGTCTTTGCCGACAGAGTGGGCAAGACGCTTATCGGTGGAGACAATGAGGAGGTCCTGCAGGGAAAAAGCACCACCACCATCCGCAAAGGGGGGTTGGGTATTTCGCTGCGCAGCAAAGCGCCCATCTTCAACGATGCGGGGCAAGTGGTAGGGATTGTCTCGGTGGGTTATCTCACCAGCTACCTTGATACCATTACCGTCAGCAAAGTGGTCAATATCCTGCTGGCCGCTGTGCTGCTGTTGATTGCGCTCTTTATCTTCTCCTGGTTCTTTACCCGCAGTATCAAGAAGCAGATCTTCTCCCTGGAGCCACGGGAAATCGGCCTGCTGGTGCGCCAGCAAAAGGCGATGATGGAGTCTATCTATGAAGGGGTGATCGCCATTGATGATGAGCTGCGCATCGAGGTGATCAACCAGGCGGCGCGCAAGCTGCTTGGCCTGAGCCAGCCAGCCCGTGAACTGCGCGGGCAGCTGATTAGCCAGGTTATCGACCCTGTCCCGTTCTTCTCGACGCAGACGATGCTGGCAAAAGATACCCATGATGAAATTTGCCGTTTTAACACCCTCACGGTGATTGCCAGCCGGGTGCGCATCATGCTTGAGGATTCGCTGCAGGGCTGGGTGATCACTTTCCGCGATCGGAATGAAATTGACTCGCTTAGCGCCCAGCTCAGCCAGGTTAAACGCTATGTCGATAACCTGCGCATCATGCGTCATGAGCAGTTGAACCGCATGACCACTCTGTCCGGCCTGCTGCACATGGGCCGCTATGAAGAGGCGATTGGCTATATTCAGGCGCAGTCGGAACACGCTCAGGAGCTGCTGGACTTTATCTCTTCCCGCTTCAGCTCCCCGACCCTGTGTGGCCTGCTGCTGGGTAAAGCCGCCCGCGCGCGGGAGAAAGGGGTCGAGCTCAGTTTTGACCCGGCCTGCCGGCTGGACAGGCCGTTCACGTCGCTGGCTGAAGAAGAGCTGATCTCAATCATCGGCAACCTGCTGGATAACGCCATCGAAGCAACGCAGCGCTCACCGCTCCCCCATGCACCGGTCGAAGTGCTGATCAAACTGAGCGAGCAGGAGCTGATTATCGAAGTGGCCGACCAGGGCGTTGGCATCAAACCGGAGATCCGTGACAGGATATTTGAACGCGGCATCACCACCAAAACACGCGGCGATCACGGGATTGGCCTGTATCTGATCGAAAGCTATGTTACGCAGGCTGGCGGCGCGATAGAAATTGCCGATAACACCCCGCGCGGCGCCATTTTCTCACTGTTTATTCCCGCCCGGCGTCCCGCCCAGCAACTGGAAGATACCGACTATGCAACATGAACTTATCGACGTATTGATTGTTGAAGACGAGAACGAACTGGCGCAACTGCACGCGGAACTTATCGGTAAACATCCGCGCCTGAGGCTGGTAGGGATCGCCTCGTCTCTCGCTGCCGCCCAGGTCCAGCTTGAAAGCAAACAGCCGCAGCTTATGCTGCTGGATAACTATCTGCCGGACGGTAAAGGGATCACACTGATCAATGACCCCATGCTCACCCGCGCCAACTGTTCGGTAATTTTCATTACTGCTGCCAGCGACATGGACACCTGCAGCCAGGCCATCCGAAATGGCGCCTTTGATTACATCCTGAAGCCGGTCTCCTGGAAACGCCTCAGCCAGTCGCTTGAACGCTTTGTGCAGTTTGCCGAACAACAGCGGGTCTGGAAGATTGTCGACCAGCAGAACGTCGACTCGCTCTACCAGCTGCAGGCGAAAAACTACCGTCTGGATAACGGCAGCAAAGGCATTGAGGAGAATACGCTGGCACGGGTGCAGGCGTTGTTTAACGACAAGGTGACACACTGTTTTTCCGTCGACGAGGTCGTGCAGGAGACAGGATTAAGTAAAACCACCACCCGACGCTATCTGGAGCACTGCGTGGAGGCGGGGTTTCTGAGCGTAGAGATGTTGTACGGGAAGATTGGGCATCCGCGGAGGATGTATAAGAGAAGTGCGGTGTGAGCCCTGACCCTCTCTTTAGGGGAGAGGGCCAGTATTACGGATGACGGCGACTATGACAATACATACCCGTACAGTCGCTTAATCCCGTCGGGATCCTTTTCGCTGTAAACGCCCTGCAGTTCCGGCGAGAAACCTGGCAGCAGGTTGATGCCCTCCTCCAGCGCCAGGAAGTAACGCTGTACCGCCCCACCCCAGATTTCACCCGGCACCACGCACAGTACGCCAGGGGGATACGGCAGCGCGCCCTCGGCGGCAATGCGTCCGCCGGCATCACGGATGCGCACCAACTCCACGTTCCCGCGAATATACGCCTGATTCGCATCCTGCGGATTCATCGCCCGTTCTGGCAGACTCTCTTTACGGAACATTGCCTTCTGCAGATCTTTCACGTCAAAGCTCACGTAGAGATCGTGCATCTCCTGGCAGAGCTGGCGAAGGGTGTAATCGCGATACCGTACCGGGTATTTCTGGTAGATGGTTGGCAGGACGTCAGCAAGCGGCGTATCGTCTTCAATATGCTGTTCAAACTGACCCAGCATTGCCACCAGCTGCGCCAGCTTCTCACTGCTTTCGGCAGGCGTCAGCAGGAAGAGGATCGAGTTGAGATCGCACTTCTCCGGCACAATGCCGTTTTCACGCAGGTAGTGCGCAAGAATGGTCGCCGGAATGCCGAACTCGGTATATTCCCCGGTTTCCGCATCAATACCCGGCGTGGTCAGCAGCAGCTTGCACGGATCGACGAAATACTGCTCGCTGGCATAGCCTTCAAACCCGTGCCATTTAGCCCCCGGCTCAAAGCTGAAGAAGCGGCGCTCGCTGGCGATGGCGTGTGTAGGATGATCCTGCCACGGACGCCCGGCCACCATTGGCGGAATAAACGGTTTGATCATATGGCAGTTGGCAATGATCGCCTTGCGGGCCTCAATGCCCAGCTCAACACACTCCGCCCAAAGCCGGCGCCCGCTCTCCCCTTCATGGATTTTCGCGTTCACATCGAGAGCTGCGAACAGCGGATAGAACGGACTGGTCGAGGCATGGAGCATGAACGCATTGTTGAGGCGCTTGTGCGGACAGAAACGCGCCTGGCCGCGAATGTGATTATCCTTTTTATGGATCTGCGAAGTCTGCGAGAACCCGGCCTGCTGTTTATGCACCGACTGCGTCACGAAAATGCCCGGATCGTTCTCGTTCAGATCCAGTAACAGCGGAGAGGTTTCCGCCATCATCGGAATAAACTGCTCGTAGCCCACCCAGGCCGAATCAAACAGGATGTAGTCGCAAAGATGGCCGATCTTGTCGATCACCTGACGGGCGTTGTAGATCGTGCCATCGTAGGTACCAAGCTGAATGATCGCCAGACGAAACGGGCGTTTCTCCATGGCCTTTTCCGGCGCAACTTCACGGATCTGATTTCGCAGGTACGCGTCGTCAAAACACTGCGCGTCAATCCCGCCAATAAAACCAAACGGGTTACGCGCTGCTTCGAGATAAACCGGCGTAGCACCCGCCTGGATCAGCGCACCGTGGTGGTTGGACTTATGGTTGTTGCGATCGAACAGCACCAGGTCGCCGCGGGTCAGCAGCGCATTGGTGACCACCTTATTTGCAGCGGAGGTGCCGTTCAGCACAAAGTAGGTTTTATCAGCATTAAAGACTTTTGCTGCGAACTTCTGGGCATGCTTGGCGGAGCCTTCGTGGATCAGCAGATCGCCCAGTTTCACATCGGCATTGCACATATCGGCGCGAAATACGTTCTCACCGAAGAATTCATAGAACTGCCGTCCCGCAGGGTGTTTTTTAAAAAATGCACCGTGCTGGTGTCCCGGACAGGCAAAAGTACTGTTGCCCATCGCCACGTACTGGCTCAGGGTGTCAAAAAATGGCGGCAACAGATTCTCTTCATACCGGCTGGCCGCCGTCTCCAGTTCCAGAAACTCCTGAGCTTTACCTGATATCACTGCCGTTGCGCCATCAGGAACGTCTGACGGCTCTTGCGAGTAAATAAACACCGGAAGCTGAAAGCCCGTGCGTTTAAGCAATGCCAGAATGCCGCTGCAACTTTCCGCGGGGGTAATGACGACTGCCGCCACATCCGTAAAATCAGTGTTATCCAGCGTCACCTTTTCGCGGTGCGTAGACACAGTAGAGACCAGCTCGCGGCTGACGGCGATTTTCATGGTTTTCATAAGTGCAGTTACCCTCACCGAACGGTGAGACAGGAGTAGATAATATCGATACGGGTGAGCGTTCGCGCAGCGACAGACAACATCATCATTGGCGGCTCCGTACACAGGAAGGAGAAATTTCGCGCAATCATGTCACCTTTTATTTTGAGGCGCAAGAAGCAATCAGTATGTGTTAACCCGCCTAAACCTAAGCTTAACAGGCCCCTGGCGTGTCATAATCCTGCAATACCCATGATTAACTAACAGGAGTTCACGGTGGTTATCGGACCCTTTATCAATGCCGGTGCCGTATTGCTGGGCGGCGTACTTGGCGCCGTATTAAGTCAGCGGTTGCCGGAGCGTATTCGCTCTTCCATGCCCTCAATATTCGGCCTGGCCTCGTTAGGTATCGGCATTTTACTGGTGATCAAGTGCGCCAACCTGCCGGTGATGGTGCTTGCTACCCTGCTCGGCGCGCTCATTGGCGAGTTCTGCTATCTGGAAAAGGGTATTAACAGTGCGGTCAGCAAAGCCAAAAACCTGATTGCCCACCCGGGCAAGGCGAAAAACGGCACTCACGAGACGTTTATTCAGAACTACGTCGCGATAATTATTCTTTTTTGCGCCAGCGGCACAGGCATTTTCGGTTCAATGCAGGAAGGCATGACTGGCGACCCCAGCATATTGATTGCGAAGGCGTTTCTTGATTTCTTCACGGCCACCATTTTCGCCACGACCCTCGGCATCGCCGTCGCCGCGATTTGCGTGCCCATGCTGCTTATCCAGTTGGCCCTCGCTACCTGCGCCACACTGATCCTTCCTCTCACCACGCCAGCGATGATGGCCGACTTCACCGCCGTCGGTGGCCTGCTGCTGCTGGCGACAGGGCTGCGGATATGCGGAATAAAGATGTTTGCGGTGGTGAATATGCTGCCCGCGCTGTTGATTGCAATGCCGCTATCCGCGCTCTGGACGCACTTTTTTGCTTAAGTTTACGGCGAACTGGTGAGAGAGTGTGCAGTCCGTTACGAAAACAACAAATTTCGTTGACGGCAGAGGGCATATCAGGTTTAATGCGCCCCGTTGCCCGGATAGCTCAGTCGGTAGAGCAGGGGATTGAAAATCCCCGTGTCCTTGGTTCGATTCCGAGTCCGGGCACCACTCTTCAGAAAACCCGCCCTCGTGGCGGGTTTTTGCTTTTGGGGTAAAGCAAAGCTAGGGATCGTTCCCATCCGAATCCAGCAGTTTATTTTTAAAGATAAACAAACAAGCCTCGTTGAAGTTCTCTGCCCCCAGCCGTTCTGAGAGCGCGGTCCGTTTACGGTAGAGGCTTTTAATCGACGTATTCAGTTCCTGTGCCACCTCTTCCATCGCCATGCCAGCCCTGAGCAACCGCAGCATAATGGCTTCATGCGTGCTCAGCCGTAAGTTCAGCAGCCACTTTGTTGTCAGACGTTTGCCCTTCATGTTGAGCACCAGGTTGAATAACGACGCCATATCGGGTGCCGTGAGCGACGTGTTCATAAACAACTTCATGCTGAGCAGGTTCTCCTCGCGATGCCGCATATCGAGCATAACGCAGCAGATTGTTTTTTTCGTTCTGGCCGGATGGCGTATCAGGTAATCATATAAACGCAGCGGTGCACGGCTATCAATCAATACAGAATATTCATCTGCGCCGTTATCAAATATCTTTCTGTCAATGGAGTCCAGCAGGATTATATCCGGAAAAAATATCCTCATCCCCCTGACAAGGTAGCGATCCTGTGTCACTAACACTATTGAAGTTGCCACTAACCATCCCTTTTAGATTAAAGCAAGAACGACCCTTCGGAAAGAAGTCCGCCTTCGTTTTATAGCGCTTTTATATTAACGATAAATGTATTCTGGCTTTGATTGACCCTCAATTCGCACATTCATTGATACGTCTTCCCATAGACTATCATTCAATGGCTGCCATTAATTATAAGTAAAAAACAATCTCAGAAAAGTCACTTTTATGGATATTAAGAATTTTTGTCATGAAACTTCCCAAACATGCACCGGAAAGTACTTTAATTCACACCAATAAGGCGCATTAAAAATATAAACAAATTTGTCACAATATAAATAAAAACCAACCAAATCATAAAGTTATAAATATAAATTCATTTCAAAATAATCGTTTAGGACAGCTCATTACAGAATTATCTCAAAACAACCACCCTGCTTTTCAACATATTTATCTGCCAACATATCGGGTGTACATTACCAGCCACTTAGCCCTGACCATAAGGACCCATAATTACCTTTAAGTAAGTACCCCATAACGTAACTGCATTCAGATTAAACGTTCTCATTTATGGCCTTTAACCCCGTGCTTAAAGGCGGCCGTGTTATGCAATGGATTTATGATAAACAAATGGCAAATAGATATGGAAAGATCACTTCGCTTCAATACGTTATTCTTTTACCGCACTCCCGCTTTATTGTTTCTGTTATTACTTTTCCCCTTTCTGGTTCAGGCAGCAGAATCAGTATATGAACAACAGATTCAGCAGGCGCGTAACGGTAATTACGCTCCTTTTCTGCAATATCTTCAGCGTTATCAGCAGCAACATGCCCTGACGCCTGAGCAGGTTGCGGACTGGTTGCAGGTGGCGTCCTGGGCGGGTCGTGATGACGACGTTATTCAGGTCTGGCTGCGTTACAAGGTCTATATGGCTCTTCCTGCCCGTGGCGTGGCTGCTGCTGCTCAGGCAAGGCGAAACCAAAAGGCGTGGCAACCTGCGTTAATGCTCTGGAAGGAGGCGTGTAACCTTGCACCGGATAACGACGATTATCGCATCGGCTACATCAAAACCCTCGCCGACGCCCGCATGGATACACTGGCTCTGCAGGAAGCCCGGCAACGGGTGGCGGAAAAGCCCTCTCTGGCTCACCTCCAGACGCTCTCTTATGTCTATTCACGTCAGGGGAAAAACCAGGAGCGGCTTTTGGCAGACATCCGTGCGTTGAATAGTGCGCCAGCGGATGACGCCCTTCGTACTGAGTTGATTGATGCGTTAACAGACAACCGGGCCGACACGCCTGCCCTGCGGCTTTCACAAACGGTGACGCTGCCCCCCGCGCAACGCCGCCGTCTGGCACTCAACGCCGCCGCTGAAATGGTACGCCTTGCCGATGTGCCTGCCCGTACTGAAACAGAGCGTTTGCAGCTCGCGCAAGCGGCGCTGAACCGCTATGACGAACTGCTGTCCCGCTGGCAAAACGAAACTCAGGCAGCGGAGGACGTTATCCGGGCCCGTGTCGATCGGCTTGGCGCGCTTCACGCCCACGGTGATTATCCACAGGTCATCAGGGAATATCAGGCGTTAACGTCGGCTCAGCATCCCGTGCCGACCTGGGCAATTGGCTGGGTTATCTCCGCGTATCTGGAGGAGAAAAATGCCGATGCCGCCCTCTCGCTTCTCAAACGTTATCCAGACTATGCGCCGGATCCGCAGGACGACGATCATGCGCTTTTCTACGCCTGGCTGGATACCGGGCAGTATCAGGCCGCTCGCCAGTATGTTGAGAAGATAACCCGTAACACGCCCTGGACCCGCTACGATTTCGGTTCGCCAACCCCGCAACCCAACGATCAATGGCTCATCGGGCAGTCGCTCACCTTTAACTATTTGCTGATGACCAATGCCCTTCCGCAAGCCGAAAAGCTGGCGCAACGTCTGGCTGCGTCAGCGCCGGGAAATCAGGGATTACAGATTGATTACGCCACCTTACTTCAGGCGCGGGGTCTGCCGCGGGCGGCGGAGCAAAAGCTCAAAATGGCCGAGACGCTGGAGCCATCCAATATCGAGCTGGAACGGCAGCAGGCCTACGTCGCAATGGATCTGCAGGAGTGGCGACAGATGGATTTACTGGCCGATGACGTTATCGCCCGCGCGCCTGTCGACGGGAGCGCCCGACGTCTGGACAGGCTCAGAGACGTCCATCATCTGTCCGAACTGCGTCTGAACGCGGGCAAAGGACTGCACTCTGATAACCCCGTCAGCGGCACACACGATCTGAGCTGGGATGCAACGCTCTACGGTCCGCCCGTCGCGGATAACTGGCGGCTGTTTGGTGGAACCCGATTTGCGCAGGGCAATTTCGACGAAGGCAAAGGCAGCAGCCGCCACCTGTTTGCCGGCATCGAATGGCGGCCTCGCGACCTTCTGGTCGAAGCAGAACTCTCCGGTAACCATTATCACGGTGCAAACAAGCCCGGTGCTCGCCTCTCGGCGGCGTACAGCCTGAACGATAGCTGGCAGGTGGGTGGAAACCTCGAACGTCTTTCACGCACGACGCCTTTACGGGCACTGCGTAATGGCGTCAGCGCAAACCGGGGAGAAGGCTGGGTCCGCTGGTATCAAAACGAACGCCGTGAGTACCAGTTTAACGCCTCTGCCAGCCACTTTTCCGACCATAACCGCCGCCAGGAGTTCGCCCTTACGGGTAAAGAGCGGCTGTGGCAGACACCCACCCTGACGCTGGATCTCGAACCGGGTATATCAGCGAGTACTAACACCCTGCGGGACACGCTCTATTACAACCCGGAGCGGGATCTCTCCGTAACGGCAGCCCTGTCCGTCGATCATCAGATGTACCGCCATTACGACACGCTCTGGAGCCAGCAGGTCGTTCTCGGCGGCGGGGAATACTGGCAGAAAAATCAGCCTGCTGGTGCCATCGCCCTGCTGGGTTACGGGCAGCGCATTCAATGGAACAACGTCATTGATAGCGGCGTGATGCTGAACTGGGACAAGCGCCCTTTCGACGGTAAACGAGAAAGCAATCTCTCCGTCACGTTTGATGCGAATTTACGCTTTTAAGGATGAATATGCTGAACAAACGTTTTTCTGTGAGCCTGATAATTATCGGCTGGTTATGCCTCAGCGCGAGCGTCTGCGCTCAGGCCCTCTCGTTTATGTCCCCCCAGGAACGGCCACAGCCTGAGGCGAGTAAACCCTGGCCAAAAAACCATTTTCTGGTTCTGGCCTACCATGACGTTGAAGATGATGCAGCCGATCAGCGCTACCTGTCCGTTCGTACCAGCGCCCTAAACGAGCAGATCGGCTGGCTTGTGCATCACGGTTATCACGCCATTAGCGTGCAGGATATTCTGGATGCGCATGAGGGCAAAAAAACGCTGCCGCCCAGAGCCTATTTACTCAGTTTTGATGATGGCTACAGCAGTTTCTACACCCGCGTCTGGCCACTCCTTCAGGCCTGGAACGTCCCTGCGCTGTGGGCACCGGTGGGCAGTTGGGTAGATACGCCAGCGAATCAGCAGGTCAATTTCGGCGGACTGATGACGCCCCGCGAGCGCTTTGCAACCTGGGATATGGTGCGGGAGCTAAGCCAGTCTCCGCTGGTTGAGATTGGCTCGCATACCTGGGCTTCGCATTACGGCATACCGGCTAACCCACAGGGAAGCCGTGAACCCGCCATCGCCAACCGCTTTTACGATAAAGCGACGGGGCGTTATGAAACCGATCGGCAGTTCAACCAGCGGATCGCTGATGACGTGCGCAAAGTTACCGATAAAATTACCCGGGTGACGGGAAAAGCGCCCCGCGCCTGGGTCTGGCCCTATGGCGCCGCGAACGGCACATCGCTCGCCATCGCCAGAAAGCAGGGTTATCAACTGGCCTTTACCCTTGAAGACGGGCTGGCAGATGTGCGCGATCTCGGCAATATTCCGCGTCTTTTGATTTCCGGAAATCCCTCGCTCAAATCCTTTGCCAGCACGGTCAGCCAGATTCAGGAGGCCGATCCCGTGCGCGTCATGCACGTCGATCTCGATTATGTCTACGATCCCGATCCGGCCCAGCAAACCAACAACATCAACAAACTTGTCCAGCGGGTTTACGACATGAAAATCAGTCATGTTTTCCTGCAGGCGTTTTCCGATCCGCTGGGCGATGGCACGATCAAAGCGCTCTACTTCCCTAACAGCCGGCTTCCGGTGCGCGCCGATCTGTTTAATTTTGTCGCCTGGCAGCTGCAAACCCGCGCAGGCGTAAAAGTCTATGCGTGGATGCCGGTGCTCTCTTTCGATCTCTCACCCGCACTCCCGCGGGTACAGCGCTGGGATCGTCAAACGGGCCAATTGCACGAGGCTACCGACCCCTACATCCGCCTCTCCCCGTGGAACCCCGAGGTTCGTCAGCAGGTCACGGAAATCTATGAAGATCTTGCCCGCTACGCCAGCTTCAATGGGATCTTATTTCACGACGATGCGGTGCTGACAGACTTTGAAGATGCCGGCCCGGATGCCCTGCGCGCCTGGAATAACCGCAGCATCGCCGCGATGCAACACGATCCGGCCGCCCTTCATGCCTGGAGTCGCTTTAAAAGTCAGACGCTCATCGGCTTTACCCGCAGCCTTAGCCAGGCGGTGAAAAACATACGCGGCCCGCAGATTAAAACTGCGCGGAATATGTTCGCCCTGCCCATCCTGCAGCCCGAGAGCGAAGCGTGGTTTGCACAAAATCTGGATGATTTTCTGATGACCTACGACTGGACGGTTCCGATGGCTATGCCGCTGATGGAATCCGTTCCGGCCGAGGAAAGCGATGCCTGGCTCACGCGGTTGATCGCCGCCGTTGCCGCACGGCCCGGTGCACTCAATAAAACCATTTTCGAGCTACAGGCCCGGGACTGGGAGCAGAAACCTCAACGTGCCGTGCCCGACACGCGTCTGGCGCAGTGGATGCGCGTTCTCCAGCTGAACGGCATCAAAAATTATGGTTACTACCCCGACGATTTCATCAACAACCAACCTGATATTTCACGCATCAGGCCTGAATTTTCTTCGTACTGGTACCCTGACAATGACTGATCGCATTATCGCATTCTCTATTTTATGCCTGGTATTCGGGTTGCCTCTGGGCGTGGCTGCCCTCTTTACCGGAGAACTGATTCTGGATTTTGTCTTCTTCTGGCCACTGTTCATGTCCGTGCTCTGGATAACCGGGGGGCTCTATTTCTGGTTTCAGCTTGAACGGCACTGGTCATGGGATAAGCAGACGCCTGCTCCGACGTTAGACGGCGATCCGTTAATTTCAATCCTGATCCCGTGTTTCAACGAGGAAAGAAATGCCCGGGAGACTATTAGCGCCGCGCTGGATCAGCGCTACCCCCATATCGAAGTTATCGCGATCAACGATGGTTCTTCTGACAACACCGCAGAGGTGCTGCAGCAGCTGGCGCAGGAACAGCCGCGCCTGCGCGTCATTCACCTCGCAGAAAACCAGGGTAAGGCGGTGGCGCTTAAGGCCGGTGCGGCGGCGGCGCGCGGCGATCTGCTGGTCTGTATTGATGGCGACGCCCTGCTCGATCGTGATACCGCAGCCTATCTGGTAGAGCCGCTGATTAAGTATCCCCACGTCGGGGCCGTCACCGGGAATCCGCGTATTCGCACACGATCAACGCTGATTGGCCGTATTCAGGTAGGCGAGTTCTCATCGATTATTGGTCTCATCAAACGGACGCAGCGGATCTACGGCAGGGTCTTTACCGTCTCCGGGGTTATTGCGGCCTTTCGCCGACAGGCGCTGGCAGATGTGGGGTACTGGAGCCCGGATATGATCACCGAAGATATCGACATCAGCTGGAAGCTTCAGCTTCGACACTGGGATATCTTTTTTGAGCCGCGGGCGCTGTGCTGGATCCTGATGCCAGAGACGTTAAAAGGTCTGTGGAAACAGCGTTTACGCTGGGCGCAGGGCGGTGCAGAGGTCTTTCTGGTTAACCTTCGCAAGATCGTGCGCTGGGAACATCATCGCATGTGGCCGCTGTTTTTAGAGTACGCGTTGTCAACGCTCTGGGCATTCGCCTATGCGGTGACCGTGTTGCTGTTCATTGTCAGCCATATCATTACGTTACCCACAAACCTGACCGTCGAGAGTCTGTTTCCTCCTGAATTTACCGGGTTGCTTCTGGGGGTCATGTGTCTGATGCAATTCCTCGTCAGTTTGTATATCGAGCGGCGCTATGAAAGAAACGTGGCGAGTTCGCTTTTCTGGGTGATCTGGTTCCCGATGGTGTACTGGATGATTGGTCTGTTCACCACCCTCGTCGCCTTTCCAAAAGTCATGCTTAAACGTCAGCGTGCACGTGCGCGCTGGATCAGTCCGGACCGGGGAAAAGGAAGCATTCAATGAACGAAAATACGCTAATTCTGACTGAACATCGGCTATTGCCCCGTCTTTTTGATGCGGTGCTGACGCTGCTGGCATGGGGAGGTTTTCTGTTTTTCCTCTATGCCAATCTGTGGATGCAGGTAACCGAGGAGAGCAACTACCGCTGGGGCATTATTATTGCCTCGTTTAATACGGTGCTGATCTATTTGCTGATCGCCGTGCTTAACGGCTGGTTGCTCATTCTGTGGTATCAGTACAATCGCCGTCGCGCTCAGGTAAGGCGGCGGCGTCCCGATACCTGGCGTCACGATGAGCTGGCGAGAAGCTTTAACGTCCCCCCGCAAATCATTTCAGAGATGAGTCAGTACAATTTGCTGACGGTCTATCATGACCAGATCGGCCGCATCATTGACCTGAAGATAAGTCAGCAGCACGACGAGCATCCCTGAGCCGCCAGAAAACGAAAAACACCCGCAAGGAACACTTGCGGGTGTGTGTTGACAGCCGGAACAGCTTACTTGTCTTTCACCACAATCAACGGTTCGATGTCGCTCTCTTTCTTCACCACCAGCGAATCATCCCCGCGCAGACAGGTGCCGCCGTAGTTACCGCCCACGGTAAACGTACAGACCTGGATATGCTTGCCATCCACCTTCGGCAGGCACCACAGCTGCTGGTAGATATTTTTGCGATCGACAAACTTGCCGCTCGATTTATCCAGCACTTCATCCCCGGCGCTAATCAGATCGATATTGCTGCCGCAGCGTCCGGCAATCGGTTTGATGGCGTAACCGGTCTGTTTCAGCAGGTCGTTAACCTCGAAATCGGTATCGAGCAGATAACGGTGATTCGGGAACAGCTGCCAGAGCACCGGGAGGATCGCCTTGTTGCCGGGAATAACCGTCCACAGCGGTTCGAACACCAGCACTTCCGGACGCAGCAGGACGTCAATCAGCCGTACGTCACCTGCCGGATGCCCGGTGCGGATCGGCACGGCGGCGTATTCGGTTTCGCTCACCTCGCGGATCTGCTCTATCGCCGTCTCCCACGCCCAGGTTTTCCACACGCAGTTAACGTGACGGCCTTCGTCGTCAATCAGTTGCCCGGCCGCATCCCAGCTGAGAGCGTTAAGCCCATGCAGAATTTTGGTTTCAAACCCGGCCTGCAGCAGAGAGCGCTGAATAAAGAGCGCGTGATAATCCTCTTCGACGTCATTGTCCTGCATGATGTGCACGAACGGACGCGCATGGCTGTGCTTCCACGCGCCGGTAAGTTCTTCCAGCAAACCTTCCGCCGGATTGTGGCCGTTACCTCGGTAACCGTTCTTCACCCACTCTTCGAGGATTAATCCCCCTTCCGTGTGGCAGGAGGCGGAATCGGCGTTGTACTCGTAAACCTTGATGCCACGCTCATCCATGCAGAAATCCATACGACCGGTGATCATATGGTGACGACGCCACTGCCATGAGAGGCGCAGACGCGGCCAGAGGATTTTAGGGATGTCAAAAAGCGCCAGTAAGTTATCGTCTTTCAGCACTTTGTCGGTCGCGTGCAGGTACATCAGGTGCAGTTCATTGGTCGCTTTGATCAGCTCCTGCTCGGCACTTTCGGTGATGGTAAAATACTGGCAGGGATCTTTATTGATAAAGTGGCCGTTTGCGCGGACATACGCCTGCTGCAGGGCGTCGTTTTCGTTGAGCCATTTCCCGTCAAACTGACGTTTATTCTTCAGCCGCGCACCGCTGATTTTGAGCAGTTCACCGTCGAGTTCCGGCTGCGGGATGCTGTGCTCCGTGTCGTCCGTCTGGATCATCCAGCCGAGAATTTCGGTATCGTTAAAGGTGTCATGCAGCGTGTAAGTACCGTTCTCAACGGTCATTCGCAGCTCACGCGTCCACTGCTGCCCGAGCGGGAGCGGAGAGTGAATAACGTTCTGCTCGGCAATGCGCACCTTATCGTCCAACAGTTGCGTGATCACAGCAACGTGGCCGGTCTCATGAAACTCCCCGCCCTTTTGCCAGATAAGCAACGCCCCGGCCTGCGGCGCGCGTTTCGACCCATTGGCAAAGGCCTGAAGCGGCAGGATGTTATCGTTCACGACCTGGCGCAAAAAGCGCAGAGAGAAGATCTCCCACGCCATACCGACGTCGGTGAAAACACATCCATAATTGAGGAACAGAAAACGGCGGGCGAACTCAACACACTGCCACTTGTGGCCCATGTATTCATTGCCAATATAGCTGCGAAAATCCGCGTCTTCCGGATAACGACGCGGATCGAGACTGCCGTAGTTTGAAGAGTAAATCGCCACGCCACCCGGCGCATAACCTAATAACGTCCCGAATGGCGCGTCACTGCTTAACTTTCCTTTACGCATGTATCCAACCTAAGACGGGCAGGCGGCAATGTTGAAAGGGTTGTCGTCGTCTGCACGTTGTAATTAACCTGACAGAGGTGGGATTTATCATACACCCGTTCCGCTGTCTGTGTAGCGTGGCGCGAAGGGGAAATGTATTGCGCTCAGTTCGCTAAACCCTCCCATGAACTCCTGCTACACTCCCTCAACACATCACAAAAAAGGCAGGCCAACATGTCAGACGAAAATACCTATCAGCCACCCAAAGTGTGGGAATGGAAAAAGAACGGTGGCGGCGCGTTCGCCAATATTAACCGTCCGATCTCCGGTGCGACGCATGAGAAAGAGTTACCCGTGGGTTCGCATCCGCTGCAGCTCTATTCTCTGGGCACACCAAACGGGCAGAAAGTGACCATCATGCTGGAAGAGCTTCTGGCGCTTGGCGTGACGGGTGCCGAGTACGATGCATGGTTGATTCGCATTGGTGAAGGCGACCAGTTCTCCAGCGGCTTTGTTGAAGTGAACCCGAACTCGAAAATACCGGCGCTGCGTGACCACTCCACGACACCGCCCACGCGCGTATTTGAATCCGGCAGCATCCTGCTCTATCTGGCAGAGAAGTTCGGCCATTTCCTGCCAAAAGATCCGGCGGGACGTACAGAAACCCTGAACTGGCTGTTCTGGCTGCAGGGCGCGGCCCCGTTCCTCGGCGGCGGTTTCGGCCACTTCTATAACTACGCACCGGTGAAGATTGAGTACGCGATTGACCGCTTCACGATGGAAGCCAAACGCCTGTTCGACGTGCTGGATAAACAGCTGGCGCGTAGCCGCTACGTGGCCGGTGAAGAGTACACCATCGCCGATATGGCGGTCTGGCCGTGGTTCGGCTGCGTGGCGCTGGGTAGCGTGTATAACGCCGCCGAGTTCCTCGACGCTGAGAAGTACACCAACGTTCAGCGCTGGGCGAAAGATGTGGCACACCGCCCTGCCGTGAAGCGCGGGCGTATCGTTAACCGCACCAGCGGCGAGCTCAACGAGCAGCTCCACGAACGCCACGCGGCGAGCGACTTCGAGACCAATACGGAAGACAAGCGTCAGGCGTAATTCTCTGCCGGGCGGACCACCGCCCGGCAACAGGGATCCCTGCAAGGGGCATGATTTGCTTAAGGGTTGAGCCGGTATTACTGGCACTATGCGGACGTTTTTCTCAGATCAGATGACGAGAAAAGCGGACTCAACCGACAGCAGTCACAAAGGATTTGTTATGAAATTGATGAAAACAGCGCTGATTATCAGCACCCTGATCTTTTCCACTTCTGGTATGGCGATAGATAAAACCGCCGCCGGTGCAGTGGCCGGTGCGGCAATTGGCGCAGCCACGGGCAAAGATTTGAAATCCACGGTAGGCGGTGCGGTCGTTGGCGCGGGTACCGGTGCGATGTTCAAAAACGGCGACAAAGGTAAAGCTGCGCGTAAAGGCGGCGCGGTGGGTGCCGTGGTGGGCGCAGGTGCTGCAGCGGTAACAGGCAACAGCGTACTGAAAGGGGCCGCCGTCGGTGCCGGCTCTGGCGCACTGATTGGTGAAGCCACCCACTGATAAACGGCGGGCGGCGCTCCGTTTGGTTCGCCTACATTTAACCGAAAAAAAGGCCGCACACGGCGGCCTTTTAACAGTGATTAAGCCGAGAGGCGGAATTTCTGCACCGACCGCTGGAGCTCTTCGGTCTGACGTTCAAGCGCGGAGGCCGCTGCCGAGACCTCTTCCACAAGCGAGGCGTTTTGCTGTGTCACGCCATCCATTTGCGTGATAGCAATACCCACCTGCGAAATCCCCTTACTTTGCTCTTCAGAGGCAGACGCGATTTGCTTCATGATGGTCGTCACTTCCGTCACATCACGCAAAATGGCATCCATGGTGGTGCCCGTGTCGCCCACCAGCTTTGCGCCCTGCTCAACGCGGGAAACGGAATCGGTAATCAATCCCTCAATTTCTTTTGCCGCGTTGGCGCTGCGGCTTGCCAGGTTACGCACCTCGCCGGCCACGACGGCAAACCCACGTCCCTGCTCGCCCGCGCGTGCCGCTTCCACGGCAGCGTTGAGCGCCAGGATATTGGTCTGGAAGGCAATGCTGTTGATCACATTGGTGATTTCAGCAATCTTCTTCGAGCTCTCAGAAATACCGCTCATGGTGGTCACCACCTCTTCCACCAGCGAGCCGCCGCGGCTGGCCGTTGTTGACGCCACATCCGCCAGCTGGCTGGCCTGACGCGCACTTTCCGCGTTCAGCTTCACGGTGGCGGTCAGCTGTTCCATGCTGGCCGCCGTCTCTTCCAGTGCGGCGGCCTGCTCTTCGGTACGGGACGAGAGATCGTTATTACCGCTGGAGATCTCCGTCGCGCCGCGCCAGATATTCTCGCTGCCGGAGCGAATAGAGCTCACCGCTTCTCGCAGGCTATCCTGCATCGCGCTCAGCAGGGGAACCAGTTGCCCCACGCAGTTGCGACCGAACGGTTCAATCGGCTGACTGAGATCGCCCTGGGCAATCTGGCGGAACTGCTGGCGAATGCGAGCCAGCGGTTTTACCAGCATCGCCATCAGGTAACGGTCGGTGAAGAGCAGTATTAACAGGCCAATAATCGTGGCGGTGATAATCACCGTGCGGGTCATACTGGTCAGGCTGTCTACGACGACTCGGGTGCTGTCGAGTGCCCGGGCAGCCGCGTTGTTAAAGTTCTCCGCAGCAGCACCAAACGCACGACTCAGCGGAGGGGTGATGTTATTCGCCTGCTGACGGTAGCCCTCCAGAGAGGACTGCTTCGCCTGCTGCATTTGCGGCGTTACGCCCTGCTCAAGCAAAGCCTGCCAGCTACCGATCACCTGAGCTGAAACTTGCTCATCCATCGGTCCTGGTGAGATTGCCTTCATCTCAGCCAGTTTCTTCCCCATATTGTCCAGCGCCTGCTGGGCAGGGGCCAGGTCCGGTGTGCCACCCGCGGCTTTCACTTCCATCGCGCGACTCAACCGGGTCACAAAGCGAAAATACTGATCGTTACCCTGACTGAGTATGGTCATCTGTTTGACCAGCTGGCGATCCACCTCATTGCCCTCTGATACCCGTGACAGAGACCAGGTGCTGTAAAGCCCCACGCCCGCCCACATTAAACAAAAGATCCCGAGAATCGTCAGCATGACGAAACGGATCGTGAAATTACGCAACATATTCATAAGTCTTCCTTGCCGTGAGGGTGAATTCGCCCAGAGGCGAGTACTACTTTCGTTATCGGCAGAGAAAGCGGAAATTATAACCTTTTGTGATTATTTTTGATTAGCACGACTTCACAGGTAGCACAGCAGAAGTTAATCATTCCCGGCGGTCAGGCATGTCATCGCTTATCAACAGGATTTGTGATTTGATAAGCACAGAATGAAAACGTTGTTTCGAAAATTCATCGACAAGAAAGGAGACATCATGTCCTGGCACCCTTACCCCGCCCGCTACGAAAATATGCAGTACCGCTACTGTGGAAAAAGCGGCCTGCGCCTGCCGGCGCTGTCGCTTGGTCTGTGGCATAGTTTCGGCCACGTACAGCCTCTCGACTCTCAGCGGGCGCTGTTGCATAAAGCCTTCGACCTCGGCATTACCCATTTCGATCTTGCCAACAACTACGGCCCGCCGGCGGGAAGCGCGGAAGAAAACATGGGTCGTCTGCTGCGGGAAGATTTTGCCGCGTATCGCGATGAACTGATCATCTCAACCAAAGCAGGCTATGACATGTGGCCGGGGCCGTATGGGTCGGGCGGGTCGCGCAAATACCTGCTCGCCAGCCTCGATCAGAGCCTCAAGCGCATGGGGCTGGAGTATGTGGATATTTTCTATTCTCATCGCGTGGATGAAAATACGCCGATGGAAGAGACCGCCGCTGCGCTGGCCCAGGCCGTGCAGAGCGGTAAAGCGCTGTATGTCGGTATCTCCTCCTACTCCACGGAGCGCACCCAGAAAATGGCGGACCTGTTACGTGAGTGGAAGATCCCGCTGCTTATCCACCAGCCGTCTTACAACCTGCTCAACCGCTGGGTCGATCACACCGGCCTGCTGGATACGCTTGAGAAAAACGGGGCGGGTTGCATTGCGTTTACGCCGCTGGCGCAGGGTCTGCTGACCGGAAAATACCTGAACGGTATTCCTGAAGATTCTCGTATGCAGCGTGAAGGCAAGAAGGTGCGCGGTCTGACGGAAAACATGCTGACTGAAGCCAACCTGAACAGCCTGCGTTTACTGAATGAGATGGCACAGGCCCGTGGTCAGACGATGGCGCAAATGGCACTGAGCTGGCTGCTGAAGGATGAACGCGTGACGTCCGTGCTGATTGGTGCGAGCCGTCCGGAGCAGATCGAAGAGAACGTGCAGGCCCTGAATAACCTGCACTTTAGCGACGATGAGCTGAAAAGGATTGACCAGCATGTTGCGGATGGGGAATTGAATTTGTGGCAGGCATCGTCGGATAAATAGCGCGGTCTGTCGCGCTCACGCCCCCCTCTCCCCTGGGAAGAGGGGGGGAAAATTACTTCTTACTGATCTTATCCAGATACCCCATCACGAACGCAGACAGCACAAACGTCAGATGGATAATCACATACCACATCAGTTTGTTGTCCGGGACATTCTTGGCGTCCATGAATACGCGTAACAGGTGGATAGATGAGATCGCCACAATCGACGCGGCCACTTTATTCTTCAGCGACGAGGCATCCATTTTGCCCAGCCAGTTGAGCTTCTCTTTGCGCTCGTCGATATCGAGCTGAGAGACAAAGTTCTCATAGCCGGAGAACATCACCATCACCAGTAATCCGCCCACCAGCGTCATATCCACCAGCGAGAGCAGAACCAGAATCAAATCTGCTTCGGCAATGGAAAAGATGTTCGGCAGAACATGCAAGATTTCCTGGAAAAACTTAATCGTCAGCGCAATCAGCGCCAGCGAAAGGCCAAAATAGACGGGTGCCAGTATCCAGCGAGAGGCGTACATCGCGTTTTCAAAGAAGCGTTCCATAAAGTCCTGTCTGCAAACGAAACCAGCGCCCAGTATATCTCAACGGCGCTGACTGTTTGCAACAACTCACTCGTTGTACGTTCAGACATTGTCAGGATTGACGTCCGGGCGCGCATATTCCGGCCAGACCAGCATCACCAGTTCCGGATACGCCTCCAGGCTGAACTCACGAAAACACTGGCGCAGGTTTAATACGTCCAGATCGGAACAGGAGACCTTCTCACCGTTAAGGCAACGCTTTTTGATATTGTCATAATATTTATACACCGCGGAATTCAGGTCGCTGCAGCGGCGCTGCGCTTCAAACAACCCAGGCGTGTCATTAATTTCCGACATTTTCATTCGCTTAATTGTCGCGTGCAAAAAGTCGATATATTCATGGTTCACCCGCCAGTACCAAACCGGTGTAACCGAGTTCATCAATACGGAGAAATGGTCTTCACCTTCCTCTTTTGTCATCAGTTCAGGTAGCGGAGGTTCACTGGCGTCTTTCGACACTTGCGTTTTATTGAACTCCTGCATCAATAAAAGAACACCAGCGGTCAGTAATAGTAATGTGATGACCGTAAAAAAAATGCTGTTCATGGGTAGGCTCCATTTTTTTTGATTTTAAAATTGCCTCATGATATTGTCAACGAATCTCACGCCTTTACCAACCCCACCCTGTTGTAATTAAAGGAAATTAAAATGCTGCCCGACTACCTCGTCCCGGCTAAGTACCACATTGCGCCTGTGGAACAGCAAACGACGGAAGCAGAAAAAGAGGCTAATTTCACTCAGGGGAAAAGAAAGCTCTCTGATTACGAGTCTGACATATTAATAGGCGTTTCTCGCACCGGTAAATCCCGTAATATGTTACTGGAAGAGCACGACCGTCATATAAAGGACCGGTTATTTCGCGCCGTTAAAATAGAAGCCTTTGTCCACCTGCTGAATGACCTGCAGGCCGAAGGTGAAATAGATGCCCAGAAATTAAGTCAAATAATCGCGGAAAAAACCAAAGAAATAAACGAAGCCGGCAATGAAATTTGGCTTAATCTAATTACGCGTGAAACCAATAACCCTATTTTTTATAACCTGGGGGAAGAGTAACGTGAAAGAAATTAAAGATAACGACGTTTATTTGGCTTTAGATAACAAAAAAAGTGATGAATTTATCTTAAAGCAAAATCTCGATGCACTGCGAAACACAAAAAATGCCGAGATGACGCGAATAACTCAGGACCTGGTATCGATCCCGGCGACGCTGGTACGCCTGAAATGGCATAATCGCCGCGAGATTTATCCTCTGCAGGTGAAGGAAGAGATATACGGCGCGGTGATGAATACCCTCATCGAACAGCGGCCTGAGCTGAAAGAGAAGCTTCTCGGGCGTCTGGAGGCCAATTATCAGTATCTGCTCGCCAGAGAAGTGGCCACCCTGCGTCTGACGCGCAAACTGTCCGACGGCGAGTACCGCACGTCAAACGTCACCTGCGTTGCGCTTGATGAAGACGCGCTGGCGTCCCACGCGCCTGCGCCTGCGCCCACTGAGACAAAAAACTGATCGCCCGACACGCATAAAAAAAGCCGGCTTTCGCCAGCTTCTTTGTTATTTCGCGGCCGCTTTCTCTTCGCCGACCAGCCCAATCTTGAGATAACCCGCCTGATGCAGCGTGTCCATTACCTTCATCATGGTTTCGTAATCGACGGTTTTATCCGCGCGGAAGAAGACCGTGGTGTCTTTCTTGCCGCCGGTGAGCTGATCCAGCGCCGGGATAACAGACTGATCCGTCACCGGGTCGTTGCCGAGGAACATCGATTTATCCGCTTTCACCGACAAATAGACAGGTTTCTCAGGACGCGGCTGCGGCTGGCTGGAAGAGGCAGGCAGATTCACCTTCACGTCGACCGTCGCCAGCGGCGCAGCCACCATGAAGATAATCAGCAGAACCAGCATGACGTCGATAAACGGCGTCACGTTGATTTCATGCATTTCGCCGTTATCGTCCAGATTTTCGTTAAGACGCATCGCCATACAATCAACCTACGCGCAGTTTAGACGCCGCATGCACCGGTTTAACGGAGCTGGCATTGAGGTCAAGATCGCGGCTTTGCAGCAGCAGCACCTGCGCGGCGACGTCACCGAGCGTGGCTTTATAGTTGCCAATCATACGCGCGAAGATGTTATAGATGACGACCGCCGGAATGGCCGCGACCAGACCGATTGCGGTCGCCAGCAGCGCTTCGGCAATCCCTGGCGCAACCACCGCCAGGTTGGTGGTCTGCGTCTGCGCAATGCCGATAAAGCTGTTCATGATGCCCCAGACCGTACCGAACAGACCGATAAACGGTGAGATCGCCCCGATAGTGGCCAGATAACCGTTACCGCGGCCCATATGGCGGCCAACGGCAGCAACGCGACGCTCCAGGCGGAAGCCGGTACGTTCTTTAATACCTTCGTTATCTTCACTGCCTGCGGAGAGTTCCAGCTCGTTCTGTGCTTCGTTGACTAACAGGGTGGTCAGGCTTTTTCCATGGAAGGATGAGGTCATGTCTAAGGCCTGATCCAGCGAGCGGGCTTCAGCCAGTTGCTGTTGTTCCCGCTTGAGGCGACGCTTCTGCGACAGCAGTTCGACGCTCTTACTGAAGAAGATAGCCCAGGTGATCACGGACGCCAGAACCAGGCCGATCATCACAATCTTAACCACGATGTCAGCATGATGATACATGCCCCAGACGGAGAGATCCGTCTGCATCAAATTATTACCCACTCTGTATCTCCAGGACGCAAATCACAAAATCTGACCGTAATAATATCAAAACGTCGTCGAATTGATAGTAGTTCTCATTAGTATTTACATACTGCCGTAATTTTCGTTCACTTTCCTTGCGCTTACGCAGTAAAAATTTCTTATGCGTATTTTTGCTAATATTTTCTGCTTATTCGATAAGCCCCCGGGTGCAGATTTTTACAATCGTGGTAGTCTGGACGTCCAGACGTATAAAAACAGGGTTAGCGAACATGACAAAGAAGCATCTTGATACCACGCTGGTACAGGCAGGACGCAGCAAAAAATACACTCAGGGATCGGTCAACAGCGTGATTCAACGCGCCTCCTCACTGGTATTTGATACCGTCGAGGATAAAAAAATCGCCACGCGCAACCGCGCCAAAGGCGGGCTGTTCTATGGCCGTCGTGGCACGCTAACCCATTTTTCACTTCAGGAAGCCATGTGCGAACTGGAAGGCGGCGTGGGCTGCGCCCTGTTCCCCTGTGGTGCGGCGGCAGTCGCCAATACCATTCTGGCGTTTGTGGAACAGGGCGACCATATCCTGATGACCAATACCGCTTATGAACCAAGCCAGGATTTTTGCACCAAAATCCTCAGCAAGCTCGGCGTGACCACCGGCTGGTTCGATCCGCTGATTGGCGAAGGTATCGCTGAACTTATCCAGCCGAACACGCGCATTGTGTTTCTGGAATCCCCAGGCTCTATCACCATGGAAGTGCACGACGTCCCGGCTATTGTGAAAGCAGTGCGCAGCAAAGCCCCCGAGGCAATCATCATGATCGACAACACCTGGGCGGCGGGCGTGCTGTTCAGGGCGCTGGAATTCGACATTGATATCTCTATTCAGGCAGCGACCAAATATCTGATTGGCCACTCTGATGGCATGATCGGTACTGCGGTATCCAACGCGCGCTGCTGGGATCAACTTCGGGAGAATGCCTACCTGATGGGCCAGATGGTGGATGCGGATACGGCCTACATGACCAGCCGCGGTATCCGTACGCTGGGGGTGCGCCTGCGTCAGCACCATGAAAGCAGTCTGAAGGTGGCCGAATGGCTGGCCCGGCACCCGCAGGTCGAGCGCGTTAACCATCCGGCGCTTCCGGGCAGCAAAGGCCATGAATTCTGGCAACGTGACTTTACGGGCAGTAGCGGGTTGTTCTCATTTGTTCTTAAAAAACGGCTCAGTAACGACGAACTGGCGAACTACCTGGATCATTTTACCCTTTTCAGCATGGCTTACTCCTGGGGCGGGTTTGAATCCCTGATCCTGCCTAACCAGCCGGAGCAAATTGCGGCCCTGCGCCCCGGTGGAGAAGTGGATTTCAGCGGCACGCTGATCCGACTGCATATTGGTTTAGAAGATGTTGACGATTTAATTGCGGATTTAGCGGCAGGGTTTGAACGTATCGTGTAGAGTGCATGCTGAAAATGTACTCCCTGGACGCTTTTGTGAACACTGCCACCAGAAAAGTCTGCATTAGTTGCGCCCGCGATCAAACCCCACGGGCGAATTAGGGAGTACAATAGCGCTATATCTGCATCTGCTGTTCCACAGGAAAGTCCATGGCTGTTATTCAAGATATTATTGCGGCACTCTGGCAACACGATTTTGCCGCGCTGGCGGACCCTCACGTTGTAGGTATCGTCTATTTCGTGATGTTCGCAACCCTGTTTCTGGAAAATGGATTACTGCCAGCCTCATTTTTACCCGGTGACAGCCTGCTTTTACTGGCCGGGGCGTTAATCGGTAAAGGCGTCATGGACTTCACGCCGACGATGGTCATACTTACCTCCGCTGCCAGCCTCGGTTGCTGGCTGAGCTATCTGCAGGGCCGCTGGCTCGGCAATACGCGCGTCGTGAAAGGTTGGCTGGCGCAGTTACCGCATAAATATCATCAACGTGCGACCTGCATGTTTGACCGCCACGGTCTGCTGGCGCTGCTGGCCGGGCGTTTTCTGGCGTTTGTTCGCACGCTGCTGCCCACCATGGCAGGCATTTCCGGGCTGTCAAACCGCCGCTTCCAGTTCTTCAACTGGTTGAGTGCCCTGCTGTGGGTAGGCGTGGTGACCACGCTTGGCTACGCGCTGAATATGATCCCCTTTGTGAAACACCACGAAGACCAGGTAATGACCTTCCTGATGATCCTCCCGCTTTTCCTGCTGGTCGCGGGACTGCTCGGGACGATTGCGGTCGTGATTAAGAAGAAATACTGCAGCGCGTGATATAAAAAAGCCGGGTGACGTTACGCTTACCCGGCTGGACTTTCCCCTCAGGTCCCCTGCATCATTCTGATGCGCGACGCATCTTCCCCCGGCGTGACGCCGAAGTAACGCTTAAACTCCCGGCTAAACTGCGACGCACTTTCATAGCCCACCCGCATCGCCGCCGCGCTGGCCTTCATGCCATCATGGATCATCAGCATACGAGCCTTATGCAGCCGATAGGTTTTGAGATACTGCAGCGGCGAGGTGCTGGTCACCGACTTAAAATTATGATGAAACGCCGAGACGCTCATGTTTGCTTCCGCCGCCAGCTGGTCAACGCTCAGGTTTTCCGTGTACTGGCTTTCGATACGCTTGAGCACGCGGCTAATCAGGCTGAAGTGCGTCTGGCGGCTGACCAGCGCGAGTAATGCCCCACCGCCCGGCCCCAGCAGCACATGGTAAAGAATTTCGCGGATAATCTGTTTGCCCAGGATGCGTGCATCCAGCGGCCGTTCCATAACGTCGAGCAGACGCTCAATGGCGCAGAGGATCTCCTCGGATAACGTCGCGGAGTTAATCCCGCTCGCGGGCATCGACGGGCGGAACAATGCGTCCTCGCCAATCTCCATCAGCAGTTCCTGCAGCTGAAGAATATCGACATTTAAACGAATACCCGCCAGCGGTACCGCTTCTGTCGCGAAAGTTTCACATTCAAAGGGTAAAGGTACTGTGAGCAGCAGATATTCATTGGTGTCATACCGGAACACGCGCTCATTGATATAGCCAATTTTATGGCCTGAAAAGAGAAAAACGATGCCCGGCTGGTACATGACCGGTGTGCGTGTCCCTGGCTGCGTCCCATACAGAAGACGAATGTCAGGCAGCATGTCACCGACGCCATTTTCTTTATCAATCAGTCTTTTAATCTGCGCAGTAAGCTGAAGGCAGATCGCTTCACGGTTCATTTTACGTTACTCCGGCTACGGTTTCCGACGTTAACAGTGTGCGCAGTTTACCGTGTTTTCTCCAGAGCTCTGTAGAAATGGGCAAGACATCGGCAGGAATGTGCATTGAGAGGATAGCCCCGGACGGCCACAATGTGCAGCATCAGGTCGCCTTCAGCGCCACCACGGTTTTTCACCCACATAAGGGAACGAGCAATGAATAATTTTAATCTCCACACCCCAACCCGCATTCTGTTTGGTAAAGGCGCTATCGCCGACCTGCGCGCACAGATCCCCGCTGATGCCCGCGTACTGATCACCTACGGTGGCGGCAGCGTGAAAAAAACCGGGGTACTGGATCAGGTTTACAGCGCGCTGGAAGGTCTGGACGTGCGTGAGTTCGGCGGTATCGAGCCTAACCCGTCTTATGAAACACTGATGAACGCGGTCAAGATCGCCCGTGATGAAAAAGTCACCTTCCTGCTGGCAGTCGGCGGCGGCTCCGTTCTGGATGGCACCAAATTCATCGCCGCTGCGGCGCACTACGCGGACGGTATTGACCCGTGGCACATTCTGGAAACCCGCGGCAGCGATATCAAAAGCGCGATCCCAATGGGTTCCGTGCTGACCCTGCCTGCGACCGGTTCTGAATCCAACAAAGGTGCCGTTATCTCCCGTAAAACCACGGGTGATAAGCAGGCCTTTATGAACGATCACGTTCAACCTGTATTCGCCATCCTCGATCCGGTTTACACCTACACCCTGCCTGCACGTCAGGTCGCGAACGGTGTGGTCGATGCGTTTGTGCACACCGTTGAGCAGTACGTTACCTACCCGGTAGATGCCAAAATTCAGGATCGCTTCGCGGAAGGCATTCTGTTGACGCTGATTGAAGACGGTCCGACAGCGCTGAAAGAGCCGGAAAACTACGATGTGCGCGCCAACGTGATGTGGGCGGCAACCCAGGCGCTGAACGGTCTGATCGGTGCCGGCGTGCCGCAGGACTGGGCAACCCATATGCTGGGCCACGAACTGACGGCCATGCACGGTCTGGATCACGCGCAAACGCTGGCCGTCGTCCTGCCTGCACTGTGGAACGAAAAACGTGATACCAAACGCGCCAAACTGCTGCAGTACGCTGAGCGCGTGTGGAACATCACCGAAGGTTCTGACGATGCGCGTATCGACGCGGCTATCGAAGCAACCCGCAGCTTCTTTGAAGGTCTGGGCGTGCCAACGCGTCTGTCCGGCTATGGTCTGGATGGCAGCTCCATCCCTGCCCTGCTGGCGAAACTTGAAGAACACGGTATGACCCAGTTGGGCGAGCACGGCGACATTACGCTGGAAGTGAGCCGTCGTATCTACGAAGCGGCACGCTAAGCGTTTTTGACATCCCGCCTTTCGTTTTTTGACATTTCGTCCAGACTTAATGCACATCACATCGTCGGGGGTTCCCTCCGACGATGAGCACCTGAAGGAGGAAAAATGGCAAACCAAACCGTAATCAAGCTGCAGGATGGCAACGTGATGCCCCAACTGGGGCTAGGTGTATGGAAAGCCGGTAACGACGAGGTCGTCTCCGCCATTCATAAAGCACTGGAAGTTGGCTATCGGTCGATTGATACCGCCGCCGCGTACAAAAATGAGGACGGCGTGGGTAAGGCACTGGCCAGCGCTGGCATGCCCCGCGAAGACCTTTTCATTACCACCAAACTGTGGAACGACGATCAAAAACGCCCCCGCGAAGCCTTGCAGGAGAGTCTGGACAAACTCCAGCTCGATTTCGTCGATCTCTATCTGATGCACTGGCCAGTCCCGGCTATCGATCACTATGTTGACGCCTGGAAAGGGATGATTGAGCTACAGCAGGCAGGGCTGGTGAAAAGCATCGGCGTGTGTAATTTCCAGGTTCACCACCTGCAGCGCCTGATTGACGAGACGAGTGTCGCGCCGGTTATCAACCAGATTGAGCTGCACCCGCTGATGCAGCAGCGTCAGCTTCACGCCTGGAACGCCACGCACAAGATCCAGACCGAGTCCTGGAGCCCGCTGGCACAGGGCGGTGAAGGGGTGTTCGACCAGAAAATTATTCGCGATCTCGCGGATAAATACGGCAAGACGCCGGCGCAAATCGTTATTCGCTGGCATCTGGACAACGGCCTGGTGGTGATCCCGAAATCGGTCACGCCATCGCGTATCGCTGAGAACTTCGACGTCTGGGATTTCCGCCTGGATAAAGATGAACTGAGTGAAATTGCGAAGCTGGACAAGGGCAAGCGTTTAGGCCCGGATCCCGATCAGTTTGGCGGGTGAATAAAAAAACCCCGGCTCGCCGGGGTTTTTATTTTTTACGCTTTACGTTTCACGGGTTTCTTCGCACTGGCGTTACCGTTTGAACGCTGATGCACAATCGGCGTGTGCTTGGTCAATGCCGGGCGCGTATGGCGGTTCTGGCGGCGCGCTTCACGCATCTCGTCAAGCGTAGGCGCAGGCACTAGGCAGTCGCGGCGCGAGCCGATCAGATGCTTTTTACCCATATCTTCCAGCGCCTGACGGATCAGCGGCCAGTTAGCCGGATCGTGGTAGCGCAGCAGTGCTTTATGCAGACGGCGCTGTTTATCCCCTTTCGGCACCACCACATCTTCACTCTTATAGCCAATTTTACCCAGCGGGTTCTTGCCGGTGTAATACATGGTCGTTGAGTTCGCGAGCGGTGATGGATAGAAGTTCTGCACCTGATCCAGACGGAAGCGACGCTGTTTCAGCCACAGCGCCAGGTTCACCATGTCCTCATCGCGCGTGCCAGGGTGCGCGGAGATGAAGTATGGGATCAGATACTGCTCTTTACCCGCCTGCTTCGAGTAGGTGTCAAACAGCTCTTTAAAGCGATCGTAGCTGCCCATACCCGGCTTCATCATCTTGGACAGCGGGCCTTCTTCGGTATGCTCAGGGGCAATCTTCAGGTAGCCACCCACGTGATGCGTCGCCAGCTCTTTGATGTAGCGCGGATCTTCCACGGCGATATCGTAACGCACCCCGGAAGCGATCAGGATCTTCTTGATCCCTTTCAGGTCACGCGCACGACGATAAAGGTTGATCGTCGGTTCATGGTTGGTATCCATGTGCTGACAGATATCCGGGTACACGCACGACAGACGACGGCAGGTCTGTTCCGCGCGCGGTGACTTACAGCGCAGCATGTACATGTTCGCAGTCGGGCCGCCCAGATCGGAGATCACCCCGGTGAAGCCAGGCACGGTATCGCGAATGGCTTCGATCTCATTGATGATCGAATCTTCGGAGCGACTCTGAATAATGCGCCCTTCGTGCTCGGTAATGGAGCAGAAGGAGCAGCCGCCGAAGCAGCCGCGCATGATGTTTATTGAGAAACGGATCATCTCATACGCCGGGATTCGGCTCTCGCCGTATGCCGGATGCGGCACGCGTTTGTACGGCAGCGCGAAGACACTGTCCATCTCTTCGGTGGAAAGCGGGATGGCCGGCGGGTTGATCCAGATAAAGCGCTCACCGTGCTTTTGCATCAGCGCACGCGCGCAGCCCGGGTTGGTTTCGTGGTGCAGAATACGGGACGCATGCGCGTAGAGCACTTTATCGGCTTTGACCTTCTCAAAGGAAGGCAGCAGCACGTAGGTTTTTTCCCACGGTTTCGGGCGCGGCGGCTGAACAACGATAGCTTTCGTTTCGGCTTTCTTTGGCTCTACCGGCTTGTTATCCGCACACGGCAGATCGTCGCCGTACGGGTGCGGGATCGGGTCGATTTTACCCGGCATATCAATGATACGGGAATCCACCCCGCTCCAGCCCGGCAGCGCCTCTTTCACCATGATCGCGGTGTTGCGCACGTCGCGGATGCTGCTCACCGGCTCACCCTGTGAGAGACGGTGCGCCACTTCCACCAGCGGACGTTCACCGTTACCGTAAATCAGCATATCGGCTTTGGAATCCACCAGCACCGAACGGCGCACGGTGTCTGACCAGTAGTCGTAGTGCGCGGTACGGCGCAAACTCGCCTCGATGCCGCCCAGGATAACCGGCACGTCTTTCCAGGCTTCTTTGCAGCGTTGGGTGTAGACCAGCGTCGCGCGGTCAGGACGTTTACCCGCGACGTTATCCGGCGTGTAGGCATCGTCATGACGCAGCTTACGGTCGGCGGTATAGCGGTTGATCATCGAGTCCATGTTGCCTGCGGTCACGCCGAAGAACAGGTTGGGTTTCCCCAGACGCATAAAGTCGTCTTTGCTGTTCCAGTCAGGCTGGGCAATGATCCCCACCCGGAAGCCCTGCGCTTCAAGCATACGGCCACAGATAGCCATGCCAAAGCTCGGGTGGTCGACATAGGCATCGCCCGTCACCAGAATGATATCGCAGCTGTCCCAGCCCAGTTGGTCCATCTCTTCCCGGGACATCGGCAGGAACGGTGCCGGTCCAAAGCAGGCCGCCCAGTACTGGGGCCAGGAGAAGAGGTCACGATCCGGCTGGATCAGGGAAATTGCGCTCATAGTGCTTCCGAAGAAAAAATAGACAAAAGGAGCGGGATTATACGCTGTTAGTCCGCCGGATTTGAAGAAAAGGATGCAAGAAGTAAACAGAAAATCCTGGAAGCCGTTAAAATACAGC
The DNA here is from genome assembly GCF_047456135.1 of Enterobacter sp. BNK-18. Lineage (NCBI taxonomy): Bacteria > Pseudomonadati > Pseudomonadota > Gammaproteobacteria > Enterobacterales > Enterobacteriaceae > Enterobacter > Enterobacter sp. BNK-18. The sequence goes on from NZ_CP179899.1 coordinate 3,070,630, forward strand.
GCACTGTTAATTTTGGATCATAATATCCACTATATCTTGCGGTAATCAGTTACCGGGATGCATTCTGGCACGGAGTTTCTTTGTGAAGTTCAACGATTCGTTACATGTGTCCCAGCTGCGGGTTGTGCTTCACCTCTGCGGTTTTCTGGTTCTTCTGTACAGCCTGTCCATGCTGCCGCCGATGGTTATCGCCCTGCTGAATAAAGAGCGAACCTACTTTGCTTTTTTAACCACCTTTTTGACCTTTTTCACCCTTGGCGGACTCACCTGGCGGGCAACACGTCATTCCGGTATACAGCTGCGCACCCGTGACGGTTTCGTGATTATCGTTCTGTTCTGGCTGCTGTTTTCATTGATTAGCGCCATGCCGTTATGGATGGATGACGGTCTGCAACTCTCCTTTTCCGATGCGCTCTTTGAAGGGGTTTCAGGGATCACCACCACCGGGGCGACGGTGATTGGGGACGTCAGTGCCCTGCCGAAGTCGTACCTTTATTACCGCGCTCAGCTCAATTTCATTGGCGGATTAGGGGTCATCGTACTGGCCGTCGCGGTCCTGCCGCTGCTCGGTATCGGTGGCATGAAGCTGTATCAGTCGGAAATGCCTGGGCCGTTTAAGGAGGAGCGCCTGACGCCCCGACTCGCCGATACCGCGCGTACGCTGTGGGTAACCTATCTGGCGCTGGGACTGGTCTGCACGCTGGCGTACTGGCTGGCGGGCATGCCCTTTTTTGACGCCGTCTGTCACGGGCTTTCCACCGTCTCATTGGGTGGGTTTTCAACCCGAAGTGAGAGCATCGGGTTTTACGACAGCCACGCGATTGAGCTTGTCGCCGGGGCTTTTTCACTGCTTTCCGCGTTTAACTTTACCCTCTGGTATGTCGTCATCGCGCGCCGCACGCTGAAACCGATTCGGTGCAGCCCGGAGGTGAAATTCTTTCTCGGTGCCGCCACCGTCATTATCGCCATCACCGCCTGGCAGGTGTGGCACGCGGGGATGTACAACGGTACCGACAGCCTGGTACATGCCTTCTTTCTGGCCAGCTCCATGATGACCGACAACGGTCTTTCGACGGCCGATTACGCTCACTGGCCTCCCCACACCATTTTCCTGCTGTTGAGCGCCAGCTTTTTTGGCGGCTGCGTCGGCTCTACCTGCGGCGGGATCAAAGCGCTGCGTTTTCTCATCATGTTTAAGCAGTGTATTCAGGAGATGAATCAACTTGCGCATCCGCGCGCGCTGCTGAGCATTAAGGTCGGCAAAAGCGTCGTGAATGAACGCGTTCTGCGCTCGGTGTGGAGCTTCTTTTTTCTCTACGTGATGATAACGGGCTTTTTCGTCTGGGCGCTGAACCTGCTGGGATACGATCTGTTCACGTCATTTGCCACCGTTGCGGCCTGTATTAACAATATGGGGCTGGGGTTCGGCGAAACGGCGTCAACCTTCGGAACGCTAAAAGACGAGGCCAAGCTGTTGATGTGTGCGGCGATGATTATGGGGCGTCTGGAAATTTATCCGGTACTGATCCTGTGCTCACGCTTTTTCTGGCGTGCATAAAAATTCCCGGCGAACCGGGAATCGTATCGTGGTTTAGGGTGCCGGGTTGACCAGCATCTGGCCGACGGACCCCCTGTCCATCATCTCCAGCGTCTGGCTGTGGAACAGGAACGGGAAGTGCGGCCACGAAGGCTGTCCGTAGTAGACCAGCAGTTCGACCTGCCCATCCACCCAGACGGTATCCTTCCAGCCCCTGTCTTCGGGGAACGGCATAGCGCCATTGACGTTGCGGATCAGGAAACTCACCCCTTCGATATGGAACGACTGCGGCATGTCCGAGCGAACCGTCCAGCGCTCCCAGGTGCCCTGCTGCGCGGTAATATCGATACGGTTAACGTCCCACAGCGTGCCGTTGATCCCCGGATCGTCGCCCAGGCTGATATCGCGGCTGCGCACCGGCGAACCGCTCATGATCTCCTGCGGTAGCAGGCGCATCGGCAGGCTGTCGGTCACCAGCGGCAGCAGGCCGGTAGGACGCAGGGTCAGCACCAGGGTGGAGACCAGGATACTCGACGGCTCAAAGAAACCGCGAATGCGGTCCACAATGCTGGCCGCTTCGCCACAGGTGATCGACACCTCATCACCGTTGGTCATATCAATAAGGATTTCGCGGCGTTCACCTGGCGACAGCGCCAGCTGCTTCACGGAAACCGGGGCCGGTAAAAAGCCCTGGTCGCCGGAGATGACGTGTAGCGCACGGCCATCGCTCATTTGCAGCTGGTAGCGGCGCGAGTTAGAGGCGTTCAGCAGACGCAGACGTACCCATCCGCGCGACACTTCGACATACGGACTTTGCGCGCCGTTAACCAGCAGCGTATCGCCAACGAAGCCACCGCTGCCCGGCTCGCTGTATTCCGGCGTACCGAAATTATCCAGCCGTTTGTCCTGAATAATGACCGGAAAATCATCCACGCCATAGTGGTTCGGGATTGGCAGGGATTTACTGATTTCATCTTCCACCAGCCACATACCGGCCAGGCCGTTATACACCTGCTGGGCCGTGCGGTTAGGGGTATTGGCATGATACCAGAGCGTCGCCGCGCTCTGACGAATCGGCAGAACGGGCGCCCAGTCAGCGTTAGGCGACATCATGCGCGCCGCGCCGCCAAGCAGCGGGCCAGGCACCTGTAAACCACTGATGGTCATGGCGACATTTTCTGTCGTACGGTTACTGTAGATCAGCTTAACGTCATCGCCATTCCACACGCGTATGGTCGGCCCAAGGTAACGCCCGTTAATGCCCCACACCGGCGCACGCGTGCCCTGGGTAAAGGACCAGTGGCTGCGCTGTAGCGTCAGGAAAAGCGGCTGCCCGCGACGGGATTCTATTAACGGCGGAATGGGCAGCGGCTGTTGCTGCCCGGCGGCGTTGGCTGTCAGCGGCAGCGCACCCGCACAAAGGGCGATCCCGGAAGCCTGAATAAACTGACGCCGACTGAATGACATATAAGCTCCATCTGAAACGACTAACAACGCGGGAATTCGTTTTCCCTTTTAACGCCGGCTTACTTCTTACCGGCGGCTTCTCTCTCTGCGACTTCTTTGTCGAGCAGCGCAATATGCTGAGCCATCAGTTCACGGCAGTGTGCTGCCAGCTCGCGAACCTGATCTTTACCGTATTTGCTGGTATCCACCGGCGGCAGCATTTCGACAATCACCAGCCCGTTATTCAGGCGGTTAAGATTAATCTTATTAGAAGTATTGGAAACACACACAGGAATAATTGGAACACCTGCCGCAATTGCAGCATGAAACGCACCGGTTTTGAACGGCAGCAGGCCACGACCACGGCTGCGCGTCCCTTCCGGGAACATCCAGATTGAGATCCTGCGCTTTTTGAAGTGATTAACCACTTCAGCAATAGTGCTGTGCGCTTTCGCGCGGTTGTTACGGTCAATCAGCAGGTTACCGGTCAGCCAGTACAGCTGGCCGAAAAAAGGGATCCACAGCAGGCTCTTTTTGCCCACGGTCACGGTCGGTGGCAGAACAATGTTGGAGGCCGTCACCATATCGTAGTTGTTCTGATGGTTAGCGATAAAGATGGCGTTACCGAAGTTCTCAGCCCCTTCCGGCAGGCGTTTTTCAACCTTCAGGCCAAACAGCGGCGCAAGGCGGCCGAACATATGGCCAAAGGTGGCGACATGTTTCGGATTGCGCGGACTGAACAGGCAATAAATAGAGCCGAAAATACAGACCAGAATGCAGTAAATAATGGTAAGAATTAAACGAACAATGAATAGCATAGCGACCTCTGAAGCCCTGACAGCTGACAATTATACTTCACCTGTGGCCAGGTAAGGACTTTATTACGAGCGCGTATTGTTAATCGCAACGCACGAATTAACAACGATTTTACGGGAAATTTTATTGAAATTCCCCCTCCGGAACAGAGGGGGAGATAACGGCGTTACTCTTCGCTGTCGCCCGCGGTACTGCGCGCAGGAGAGTCAATCTCCACGCGGTCAATACGCTGCAGGCCGCGCATCAACGAGCCGCGTCGACCGCGCTCGCCCACCACTTTCTGCAACTCTTCCGGTCGAAGCTTGATTTTACGTTTGCCGACATGAATGGTCAGCGTGCTCTGCGGCGGCAGAATAAAGAGGTGCGCCAGACCATCTACCCCTTTCGCCGCTTCCGCTGACGGGATGCTGATGATCTTGTTGCCCTTGCCTTTTGACAATTCCGGCAGGTCGCTGACCGGGAACATCAGCATACGTCCGGCGGCAGTGATCGCCAGCAGCATATCGCTATCGTTTTCCACCACCAGCGGCGGCATCACATGCGCGTTGTCAGGCAGGCTGATCAGCGCCTTACCGGCACGGTTGCGGGAAACAAGATCGTTAAAGGTACAGATAAAGCCGTACCCCGCGTCAGACGCCAGCAGCAGTTTCTGGTCATCGGCTTCCATCAGCATATGGTCAACCGTCGCACCCGGCGGCAGCGTCAGCTTACCGGTAAGCGGTTCGCCCTGTCCGCGGGCAGAAGGCAGCGTGATCGGGTCGATGGCGTAGCTGCGCCCCGTCGAGTCGATAAAGGCGACCGGCTGGTTGCTCTTACCTTTCACGGCGGCTTTAAAGCTATCGCCCGCCTTGTAGCTCAACCCTGGCGCGTCGATATCGTGACCTTTAGCACTGCGCACCCAGCCGCTCTGAGACAGCACAATGGTGACCGGCTCAGATGGCTGCATGTCGTGCTCATTCATCGCCTTCGCTTCTTCGCGCTCATGCAGCGGAGAACGACGGTCGTCACCGAATGCATCGGCGTCAGCCTGCAGCTCTTTCTTGAGCAGGTTGTTCATCTTGCGTTCGGACGCGAGGATCGCCTGCAGCTGATCGCGCTCTTTTTCCAGTTCGTTCTGCTCACCGCGGATCTTCATCTCTTCGAGTTTGGCGAGATGACGCAGTTTCAGTTCAAGGATCGCTTCGGCCTGGGTTTCACTGATGCCAAAGCGCGACATCAGCGCCGGCTTCGGCTCGTCCTCGGAACGGATTATCTCAATAACTTCGTCGATATTGAGGAACGCCACCAGCAAACCTTCAAGGATGTGCAGGCGTTTAAGCACTTTTTCCAGTCGATAGTTCAGACGGCGGCGAACGGTATCGCGGCGGAACGTCAGCCATTCGCTCAGGATCTCCAGCAGGTTTTTCACTGCCGGACGACCGTCGAGGCCGATCATGTTCAGGTTGATGCGGTAGCTTTTTTCCAGATCGGTGGTGGCAAACAGGTGGTTCATCACCTGCTCCATGTCCACGCGGTTGGAACGCGGCACGATCACCAGACGCGTCGGGTTTTCGTGGTCGGATTCGTCGCGCAGGTCATCCACCATCGGCAGCTTTTTATTGCGCATCTGGGAGGCAATCTGTTCCAGCACTTTCGCGCCGGAGACCTGGTGCGGCAGCGCGGTGATGACCACTGCGCCGTCCTCTTTGGTCCACACCGCACGCATGCGCACGGAGCCGCGGCCGTTCTGGTAGATTTTGCGGATTTCCGCGCGCGAGGTGATGATTTCGGCCTCGGTCGGGTAGTCCGGCCCCTGCACGATATCCAGCAGATCGTCCAGCGTGGTTTTCGGCTGTTCAATCAGGGTGATGGCGGCTTTCGCCACTTCACGCAGGTTGTGCGGCGGAATGTCCGTCGCCATACCCACCGCGATACCGGTAGTGCCGTTCAGCAGGATGTTCGGCAGACGCGCAGGCAGCATTTTCGGCTCCTGCATCGTACCGTCGAAGTTTGGCACCCAGTCCACGGTTCCCTGACCCAGCTCGCCCAGCAGCACTTCAGCATAGCGGGAGAGACGGGATTCGGTATAACGCATCGCTGCGAAGGATTTCGGATCGTCCGGCGCCCCCCAGTTCCCCTGACCATCCACCAGCGGATAACGGTAAGAGAACGGCTGTGCCATCAGCACCATCGCTTCATAACAGGCGCTGTCGCCGTGCGGATGGTATTTACCCAGTACGTCACCGACGGTACGGGCGGATTTTTTGAACTTGGCGGTCGCATTCAGCCCCAGCTCGGACATCGCATAGACGATGCGGCGCTGAACGGGCTTCAGGCCATCCCCGATAAACGGCAACGCCCTGTCCATGATGACGTACATGGAGTAGTTCAGGTAGGCGTTTTCCGTGAATTCATGTAGCGCGAGGCGCTCTGCCATATCGCTCATTATGTGTGATTCCTCAACTCAGAAACCGAAAGGTTTCAGGCAATATTGCCGCAGATACTACCTTATCTGGCGTGTTGAGTCACAAAGAAAAAAGGCCGCATCCGCGGCCCTTTCGGGGTTATTTGTTCAGTTTGATAACCTGCTTCACGTCGATTTCAAAATCGTTCCACTCTTTATCGACTTTACCCTGGATTTCCACCTTATCCTGCGGGGTTACGGTCACGCCGTTCCAGCGCTTGTGGTCAATCTCCACGTTAACCGTACCGGTCTCATCGCGGAAGGTGTAGCGGTCATCAGACAGGCGCTGAGTGATGTTCCCGCGCAGCTTCACCCAGCTGTCGTCCTTCATGTCCTTCACTTTCACCGCGGTGGTGAGGTTCGCGTCATTATCGACAAAACCGCCCGCCTGCGTCTGGGCCTGGGTTTGTGCGGCAGAGGGGCCGTTAAATCCGCCCTGTGCAGCAAAAACAGGGGCAGTGGTCATCATCATGATGGCGGCAATCGCAGCGAATTTTTTCATATTAACTCTCCCTTTAATGTGGTTTCGCAGTCCATTTAACAGGGTAAACCTTAACAACTTCTTAAGGGAAAAATTTATTTATTATTACTGTACAGCAGGCTGATGCAGAGGGTTTACTGACGTTATCAAGGAGGGAACATGCGCATTTTACTGGTTGAAGACGACAAGCTGATCGGCGATGGCATCAAAGCGGGGTTAAGCAAAATGGGCTTTAGCGTGGACTGGTTCACCGACGGAAAAACCGGCCAGACCGCGCTTCATTCTGCACCGTATGATGCCGTAGTGCTGGATCTGACGCTGCCGGAAATCGACGGACTGGAGATTCTGCGCGCCTGGCGCGAAAGCGGACGCCGCGAGCCGGTATTGATTCTGACGGCGCGGGATGCGTTGAACCAGCGTGTCGAAGGGCTGCGTCTGGGGGCGGATGATTACCTGTGCAAGCCCTTTGCACTGATCGAAGTGGCTGCCCGCCTTGAGGCGCTGGTGCGCCGAAGCCACGGCCAGACCCGCAGCGAGTTGCACCACGGAAAGGTCACGCTCGATCCCTCCAGTCTCGTGGCCACGCTGGACGGCGAAACGCTGACGCTCAAGCCGAAAGAGTTCGCCCTGCTGGAGCTGCTGATGCGTAACGCGGGCCGCGTGCTGCCGCGCAAGCTGATCGAGGAAAAGCTCTACACCTGGGACGACGACGTCTCCAGCAACGCCGTTGAAGTCCACGTCCACCATCTTCGTCGTAAACTGGGCAGCGAATTTATCCGCACCGTGCACGGTATCGGCTATACCCTGGGTGACGCATGAAACTGACCCAACGCCTGAGCCTGAAGCTGCGCCTGACGCTCCTCTTTTTAGTGCTGTCGCTGACGGCGTGGTTTGCCGCAAGCCTGGTCGCCTGGCAGCAGACCACCCACACGCTGGATAAGCTGTTCGATACGCAGCAGATGCTGTTTGCCAAACGGCTGTTGACCATGGATCTGGATGAGATCCGGGCCCCCGAACGGATGCGTGAGATCCCCAAAAAAGCGAAGCACGGTCGTCTGGATGACGACGCGCTGGCCTTCGCCATCTACGCCACCGACGGCAAGATGATGTTAAATGACGGCGAAAACGGGCGGGACATTCCGTACCACTATCGCCGCGACGGGTTTGATAATGGACGGCTACAGGGCGACAACGACGAGTGGCGTTTTTTATGGCTCACCTCACCCGACGGGAAGTACCGCGTGGTGGTCGGCCAGGAGTGGGAGTATCGCCAGGAGATGGCGGTAGATGTGGTCAGCTCCCAGTTGACCCCGTGGCTGGTGGCGCTGCCCCTGATGCTGTTGTTGCTGATCGTTCTGCTGAGCCGGGAACTGAAACCGTTAAAAAAACTGGCGCAGACCCTGCGCTCCCGCTCACCGGATGCCACCGACGCGCTCCCGATTCAGGGGGTTCCCACTGAAGTGCGCCCGCTGCTCGACTCGCTGAACCATCTGTTCACGCGAACCCAGGAGATGATGACCCGCGAGCGTCGTTTTACCTCAGATGCCGCGCACGAGCTACGCAGCCCTCTCGCGGCCCTGAAGGTGCAAACCGACGTGGCGCAACTGTATCAGGACGATCCGCAGGCGCAGCAAAAAGCGCTGGCGCAGCTGCATGCGGGTATCGATCGCGCATCCCGGCTGGTGGATCAGCTCCTTACGCTGTCGCGTCTGGACTCGCTGGATAACCTCGACGATATCGAACCGATCGTGATGGCCGATCTCCTGCAGTCGGCGGTGCTGGATATCTGGCATCCGGCACAGCAGGCCGGGATTGATATTCGTCTGAACATTCATGCCTCACAGGTCACACGTCAGGGCCAGCCGCTGCTGCTGAGCCTGCTGGTGCGTAACCTGCTGGACAACGCCGTGCGTTATAGCCCGCATGGCAGCGTGGTGGACGTCACGCTGGACACCCGGCGATTTACCGTGCGTGACACCGGCCCCGGCGTTTCCACCGATGCGCTGGCGCGTATTGGTGAGCGTTTTTATCGCCCACCGGGACAGGATGCAACGGGTAGCGGCCTGGGGTTATCTATCGTCAGGCGCATTGCCGCCCTGCATGGTATGCGCGTCGCGCTGGGCAATGCGGCAGAAGGCGGCTTCGAAGTGAAGGTCAGCTGGTAAGGGATTATTGCGTTTAATGCAAAAGACTTTGCACATTTTGCTCATTTAACCGCATCGCTCGTGCGCGTAAAATCCTCGCCATACTTTCATCTTCGAGGACACCTCATGAGCAACATTCTGATTATCAACGGTGCAAAAGAATTTGCGCACTCTAAAGGCCAGCTGAATGACACCCTGACCGAGGTCGCGGACGGTTTTCTGCGCGACGCCGGGCATGATGTTAAGGTCGTGCGCGCGGACAGCGATTACGATGTCAACGCGGAAGTGCAGAACTTCCTGTGGGCTGACGTGATTATCTGGCAGATGCCTGGCTGGTGGATGGGCGCCCCCTGGACCGTGAAAAAATACATGGATGATGTCTTCACCGAAGGCCATGGCGCACTGTACGCCAGCGACGGTCGCACCCGCTCCGACGCATCCAAAAAATACGGTTCTGGCGGCCTGATTCAGGGCAAAAAATATATGCTGTCCCTGACCTGGAACGCACCGCTGGAAGCGTTCACCGAGAAAGATCAGTTCTTCGAAGGGGTGGGCGTTGACGGCGCGTATTTGCCGTTCCACAAAGCTAACCAGTTCCTCGGAATGACGCCGCTGCCAACCTTTATCGTTAACGACGTCATCAAAATGCCTGACGTCCCGCGCTATATCGCAGAATATCGCAAGCATCTCGCGGAAATTTTTGCTTAACTGGTAACCTGGAATTAGAAGGAGTTAACCATGCTTACTGTTATTGCTGAAATCCGTACTCGTCCAGGCCAACATCACCGCCAGGCGGTGCTGGATGAGTTCGTGATAATTATCCCCACCGTACTGAAGGAAGAAGGCTGCCACGGCTACGCGCCGATGGTCGACGCCACCACCACCGCCAGCTTCCAGGCTACTGCCCCAGACTCGATCATTATGATTGAGCAGTGGGAAACCGTGGCCCATCTTGAAGCCCACCTGCAGACCGCGCACATGAAAGCGTGGAGCGACGCGGTGAAGGGCGATGTGCTGGAAACGCATATCCGCATTCTGGAGCAAGGGGTGTAAGTTTACCCAGTTCCTGATTCCTGCCCTCCCCCTTCCGGGAGAGGGTCAGGGAGGCATATTACCAGTACAACTTCCAGCTTTGGGTAAACCTGACCAACGCCTCCACGTAGAAGTAGTCCCCCCAGCTCGCGCACTCGTCCACGCCTTTATTGCTTGCCAGATGATAAACGGAGTGCTTCAGCAGCCCAGTGCCCTTCTCATCTTTGCCCATCAGGTAGTGTTTCGTCAGTGACGACATCATTCCTTTTGCCCATTCAGAATACCGCTCGCGATCCGGATCGGTCACCGGCAGGTGCTTCACCAGCTCCAGCAGGCCACATACCGCAATCGCCGCCGAGGACGCGTCGCGTAGCGCATCCGTGCCGACCAGCGCCAGGTCCCAGTGGCAGACGTAATCTTCCGGCAGACGGTTGAGGAAGTAGTTCGCCAGCCGTTTCGACAGGGCAATCATCGTCGCATCACCGGTATAGATGTAGCTCAACAGGAAGCCGTAAATTCCCCACGCCTGCCCGCGCGACCAGCAGGAGTCATCGGCATAGCCTTGCTGAGTATTGCCGTAGCGCGGCGCGCCGGTGTGCACATCCATATAGTAGGTGTGGAACGTTGAGGCATCTTCACGAATAAGGTACCTCGCTGCCTGCATCACGTGTGCTTTAGCAGCATCGGCAAAGCGCGGATCGCCCGTCTGTTCGCTCGCCCAGTAGAGCAGCGGCAGGTTCATATTGCAGTCGATAATCATCCGCCCGGCCTGTTCCGGGTCAGCCAGATCGCCCCACGCCTGAATAATTTTTGCCTTCTCGTGGAAGCGCTCCAGCAGCGCCTCTGCCGCCAGCAGCGAAAAGCCACGCGCCTCACGGTTCCCGGTCAGTCGCCAGGCCGCCACGCAGGAGAGCGTATACAAAAAGCCCAGATCGTGGGTGTTAGTGTCGTGGCGCCCGGCGATACGCAGGCCAAACGAGCGCACATGTTTTTCCGCCATCGCGCGGAATTTCGCTTCGCCGCTCATCTCCCACGCCAGCCACAGCTGCCCGGTCCAGAAGCTGGTGGTCCACTCCACGTTGTCGGTCAGCGGATAAAAACCCTGCTGGCAGGTTTCCGCCGGGAACTGCTCACCAAACGCCGTTAAATGGCGGCTAATCAGCGCAAGGACATGGTCGCGTGCTGAACTCAGTTCATCGCGGAATACGCGCGAGTCAACGGGCACGGGGATAGCGGGCAGGCGTTCCTCTGCGATACGACTTAACATATTTCGGTTCCTTCTTTGACGGCTTAATTATCGTGATGAGGGTTCTGCTACGTTCAGCGCGCGGGGGCCGCGCCATTTACTCTGGCAGGCCGATAACGTAAAGGCAGAAATAAACGTGAAGATCAGCGCCGTGGCGCCCATGATGATATAGGTGTTCTCGAAACCGATGCGGTCATACATATAGCCGGCAGGCGACGAGACCACGACATTGCCGACATACAGCATCGCCTGATATCCCAGCAAATACATGGTGGCGTTGACACGCTTATCGAAATGTTCGGCAATATATTTAAAGACGGAGACCAGCAGCAGACAAATTTCCAGACCGTACAGCGGCTTAAGAATGGAAATTAACAGATGTGAATCACACAGACCGGAAATAATCAGACGCGCACCGACCACCAGTCCGACAATTAACAGTCCACGTTTGGCACCAATAGCGTTCACCAGCAGCGGGATCACCATATACATGACAAACTCCATTCCCGACTGCACGGTCCCCAGATAACCAAACACCGCATTGCCCTGGTGAATATCATCAAAGAAGGTCACGAAATAGCGCGAAAACTGCTGCTCGGCGATAAACATCATCCACGCCACACCGGCCACGTACAGACAGAAGGCCCAGAATTTACGGTTACGCAGCAGCGCGTAAACGTCTGACGGGGCAATTTTCTCTTTCGTCAGCACTTCGCCGGCATGTGCGGAGTTAGTATTCACTTTCAGGCTCAACAGGACAATCAGCATCACCACCGATGCCACGCTGCCCATAATAAAGTTATACGCTGGCGAGAGATTAAACAGCAGGCCGGAGAAGGAGGACGCCACTGCCCAGCCAAGGGAGCCCCACATCCGGATCTGACCAAACTCCATACCGTTTAAACGGCTAAAACGGTCAGAATAGGATTCGCACGCCGCCACGCCCGCATACCAGGCAAAGCTTAAATAGAGTGCGCCAATAATAATCCCCAGCAGCGTGTTGGACATTAACAGCGGCTGATAGACATAAATAAAGAACGGCGCCATCAGGGCAGACATTGCCACCACAAAATAGAGCAGGTATTTGCTCATGCCGATCTTATCGAGAATATAGCCATAGATGGGCTTCAGAATGACGGAGAAAATACCGTTCACCGCAAATACGGTACCAATCACCGAACCACTGAGGTTCGCTTTCTGGCCTAACCAGATAGCCAGCAGGCCAATACTGGCAGACCAGGTAAAGAAATAGAGAAATATAAAACTGCTGATTTTGTAATATTCAGTTCTGTTTGTTGTAGCGGTCTTTTTCATATCATCCTCGCCGACGTGTAGGGTCAGAGTTTTTATAATGAGAACGACAGCTGTCGCTCACTGCCGGGCTCGCGGATAACAACCCGGTTCTCGCTGATATTCAGTTGTGGGACTGCCATAACCGGCTGACTTTCGCCGGCGACGGCGGCACAACAGAGCCAGCTCTCCCCCTGCGCAAGCGTGGTTTTCAACAGCGGAATGGCAGCGCATTCCGGGAACATAATGCTGCTGTTCGGCGGTGTGACGATGCTGTCCGGTTCACGGTTAACCACCGGAGAGAGATCGACCAGCACACTGGTGCCGTTACCGGCGACAAGCCAGCATCCGTTCTCAAGGATCTGCGGTTCGGTGTTCATCACCGCAAATCCGCCCTCCGCCGTATTCAGCCGACGGGCGCTGTTGATACGGTGCAGGCGCAGGTGCCACTCACCAAACGGCACTTGCCAGGTCTCGATATGGACGTCATGCCACGGGAACCAGCGTGAGTAGAGATAATCGTCAGTGACCCGCACCGCTTCACATTCGCGGCGACCGCGGAAATAGTTATCTCCGTCTGCCAGCAGCAGCATAGAGTCGCAGGCGGCATGTTTCAGGCCAAACCGTCCGCGCTCAATCGTGAAACCAAAGCGGCTGGAGTAGGCAAATTTGGTGTATTTGGCTTCCGTATTCACGTAGTTATTCAGCTCAAGCTGCCCGGCGGTAAGCAGGGTGACGTGCTGCGACTGACCGGCATGCATCAGGATCTGCTGTGCATGCGGGATGACGCGTTTTTCCGCAAGCGCGGGCAGCGGCTGCTCTTCAGCCTGCCAGAACGGATGGTCCTCCGGCATCGCCAGAATCAGGTAGGTTTTCAGCGCCCAGTATGGCGAGCCGGGGGCGTTATAATCCTCACACATCGCCAGGTTCGGATAAGCAAAACCGAGGGTCAGAATGCCGTCCCGATCGGTGATGGGCTGTTGCTGCCACCAGCGCAGATGGCGCAGCACGATGCCCTTCACAATCCCCGGCGTGAACACCTCCAGACCGGAAAAGGCGACGGCACTCCAGAAGGCGACCATTGCAAAGCGATAGGTCAGGCTGCGACCAAACGGTACCGAGGCACCGTCGGCGGCTGACCAGTAGATAAAATCTTCGGCAAACAGGCGCGAACGCGCTCGCAGCACCTGCGCCCTCTCCTCGTCACCGCTCAGGGTGGCGTAAATCAGGCCGTAGAAATGGAATGCCATCGAGATGTAATAATCTTTCGGCCGCCCCGGCCCGTCGGAATACCAGCCATCGCCCAGATAATAGGCCTCCATCATCGCAAACCGTCGGTCAATCGCCGTCTGGTCATACGGCAGCCCGGCGCGCTTAAAACCGAGCTGCACCATAATGGCAAAGTAGTTCCAGTTGCTGTCCGGCATTTGCGCATGGGCGATCTGGTTGAGCCATGCGTGCAGGTTTATGACCTCGCGCCCGGTGAAGTGCGCGGTGAGTTTATCCCCCAGCAGGGCAAGCCCCAGACCGTAGGCCGCCATCTCGACCAGACGCTGATCGTAGGGGCCGGTTTCGCCCCAGTAACCGTCACTGTGCGGATCGGTGCCGAGTTTGATCGCGGTAAGGTATTTTTCGCAAAAGGGGCTGGCATCGCCGGATGCCAGCAGCGGAAACAGCCCCCATAACGCACGTGAGAGTCCCTCCATCTGCGCGATATCCGTGCTGTAATGCGCACAGGTTTCGCCCAGCGAAAATCGAGAACTGCCCGGCGCAAACGCCTTATCCAGCGCACTCAACAGAGTATTCAGTGACGCCACGATATCCTGGCGTGAAGACAACGGATTTGATTTTTCTTTATTTGCCGCCCACATACGCTCACCCTCGTAATCAACTGCGGCAAAGCATAGTGAATCCACACGGGGCAGAAATGTTAGCCATGTCACAGGTAAGAGCGATGAATAAACCCGCAGTTAAGAAAATTTAAAAAGGTGGTTTATAAAGAGATTCTGACGGGAAAAAGTTGAGTTTTATTGCACTATGCGCGACACGCCAACATCCGATCATCTGGAGCTGATTACCTTAAATGACACCGTGGTGTCGTTTAGCCGCCTGTTCGCCAATACGGTGCGCTATCACCACTGGCATCAGTGTCTGGAAATTCTCTATGTGGAAGAGGGCTTTGGCGTGGCGATTGTCGATAACCGTCATTACACCATGCGCCCCGGGCGGCTGTTTTTCTTCCCACCGTTTAACCTGCATAAGGTGATGGTGGACGAGAAGGCAGAAGCCCTTTACAGGCGCACCATTATTCATCTCGACCAGCATGCCGTACTGAAAACCCTGCGTGATTTTCCGCAGGCTCAGCAGCGTCTACAGAAGCTGTCTCGTCGTGGCGGCGAGGCCTGGGTCGCTGACCTGGCGCATTGCCAGAAGCATATCGATTATCTTCTTGGCTGTTATCAGCCGCCGCTGAACAGCGAAAACATTGCCGGGCTGTTGATTAGCCTGTTTGCCATGCTGCCGGATGATAACGACGGTGCGCCGGGGAGCAGTCAGGGGGTGGCAAGCCAGGTGATGTTCTGGCTGGATGAGCACTATCGGGAGAAATTTCGCCTGGATGCGCTGGCGGCTGAACTGGGGAAATCACGCAGCTATGTATCGCGAAAATTTCATGCGGAAACAGGCGAGAAGATCCACGACTATCTGAATACGCTACGGCTGCGAAAAGCCTGCGAGTACTTGCTGCACAGTGATGCCAGCGTGCGTGAGATTGCCGCGCGGGTGGGATTTTCCGACGTGACGTGGTTTATCAGCGCCTTTAAAAAAGGAATTGGTGAGACGCCGCTGCAGTACCGGAAAAATCATGGCGCGGCGTGATCCCCTCACCCGCTCTTCTTGCCCGGTTTTAACCCGCGATGAAATTCGTTAATGCGCTTCATCGACCTGATGGTGCGCTGGGGCTCCGTTGACGCTACAGATAAAATGATCATCTCCAGACACAGCAGCACCGTGCCGTGGAGCGGAATTTTGCCCTTTTCACCGCCGCGCGGAACGTGGATCACCACGCTGGCCTCTTTGCTGAAGCGCGAGTCCGTAGCATTGGTCAGCAATATCGTGGGAATACCCAGCCGTTTCGCTTCACGCAGCGTGGTTTGTCCTTCCCGGTGGGCCGATTTTTGCGCCATCATCACCAGCACGTCGCCGCGCTGTAAGGCTATCAGTTGCTCTGCCAGACCAATGCCGGTGCGGTTGAGCGCAATAGCGGGCAGGCCGATACGGCTGAACAGCCGGGAAGTGTACTCGGCCAGAATGCCGGAAGCCCCAATCCCAAAGATCGCGACCTGACGTGCCTGCGCCAGCAACGATACCGCCTGCGCCATTGCGTAGCGGTTGTGCGGCTCGGATAGTACGTCACAGGTATGCTGATGCCCTTCCAGCACAAAATCGATGCTCGCGTTCACGTCGCTGGTGAGCGTATTCACCGTGGTGGACATTTTTTCGCTGGAAGAGACCACTGGCCCAAACCACTGCTCCAGAGTCTGCTTCAGGTCACGCAGCCCGGCAAAGCCAAGAGCCTGAATGGCGCGTACCACCGTAGCGTCCGAGGTTTTCAGCAACGCGGCAATCTCCATCGCCGTCTGCTCCATCACCGCTTCGCGGTTTTCATTGATGTAACGCGCAACCTGCAGCAGGCGCGGCGTGAGCTGGTGCCCCCGCGAGCGAAAGCGGTCGCCATAGACATCAACCCGGGCTTTGTCTTTTCTGATCACTGTGACGCCTCCGGCAGCGGTCGACCGGCAATCTGCGACTGCACCTGGGCGGCCATCAGGCCTAAGGAGGCAAAGGAGTTCGAGATGGCCTCTTCACGGGAGATCAGTATGTAGTGGCCGGTGCGACAGGCATTGAGGAACTGACACCAGCCAGGCATCACGGCATCCATCGCTGCCAGCTCATCCTGCGGTTTGCCGCCGGTATCCCCGCGCCAGGTGGCAAAGACAAAATCTGCATCCAGCTCGGGCAGACGCTCGGCGCTGACGTCAATTCGACCGCCGTCAGGGATGGACTCAATCAGCGGCGGGAATGTGAATCCTGCGTCGCGCAGCACGCGCCCCAGCGAGTGGTAGCTGTGCATGGCGTTGATTTTGCCCTGGTTGGCCTGTATCACCGACACGGTGATGTTGCCGGTGTCGATGGTCGCTTTCAGGGCGTTAATCTGTTCCTGATAGCGACGTTCAAGGATCTTCAGCCGGGATTCAGTGCCCGTGAGCTGTGCCAGCTTGCGGTAGATCTCCGGCGCGCCGCCATCGAGATGATCGATACTCACCGTCGGGGCAATTTTCTCCAGCTGTTCAACCGGCGTGTTACGGGTCGGTTCGGTGATGATCAAATCCGGCTTTGCAGCGGCGATGGCCTCGATGTCGATATCCGCGGAGCCGATAAATTTGATGTCGGCGTTATCAAAATCAACGCCCGTCAGCATGCCGCTGGCGCGCAGAAAATGGCTACCGTCCGGCCGCGTGCGCCCGTGGCTTGCCACTGGCGGCACGCCGAGCTCAATCAGCGGAATGGTGATATCCAGATCGTGCAGCGAGACAATCCGCTTCGGGTGAAGGGGCACAGTCACCTTGCGGTTCAGATCGTCGGTAAACGTCTGCGTCGGCTCCGCCGCACTCACGGTAAACCCCACCAGCAACAACATCGAAAAAAGTATACGCATCACCATCCCCTAAAATCTGTCCCGTCGCTGCCAGAGCAGCAGCAGGAAAAACGGTCCGCCAATCAATGAAATGACTACGCCTGCCGGCAGCTGCAGCTGCAGGAAAGCCAGACGTCCGACGTTATCTGCCAGCAGAACCAGCAGCGCACCCAGCACGGCACTTCCCGCCAGCAGCGCGGTTTGTCCGCCGCGCAGCAGCAGGCGTGCCATATGTGGCGCAATCAGTCCCACAAAACCGATACTGCCCACGCACGAGACGCAGGCCGCGGTCAACACCACCGGGGCAAGCACGCGCAGCAGCGCCAGCCGTGAGGTGTGTACGCCAAGCCCCGTTGCGGTGGGGTTGCCCATCAGGGCCACGTCTGCGGCGCGCGCGGTCAACAGCAATAGCACAAATGCCGGCAGCGTCCAGGCTGCCGCAATGCCTACCAGCGTCCAGTTTGCTGCATGCAGGCTTCCCGCCAGCCACAGCATCGCCGTCTGCACGTCACGCACGTCGGCGGTGGTCATAAAGACCCCCATTGCCGCGGCAAACGCCCAGGAAACGCCGATCCCCGTCAGGATAAATCGCGGCCGCGAAATATCGCGCGCCAGCGCCACCACCAGCAGCGCGGTGAGTATGCCCCCCGCCATTCCCGCCAGCGGTCGCCAGGCCAGGCTGAGCGCCGGGAACTGAAAAATCAGCACCAGCACCGCCGCGCTACATCCCTCTTTCACGCCGATAAGCCCCGGGTCGGCAAGGCCATTACGGGTGACAGACTGCATCGCTGCCCCCGCCATGCCGAGCATGGCACCGCATAACACCGCCATCAGCAGACGCGGCAGACGGATATCCATCACGATGTAGCGCGTATCCGCCTCCAGATTTTGCGGATACAGCAGCGCCCGTCCGATGGCCGACGTCGGGATCGGCAGCGAGCCGTGCGTCAGGCCAAACCCGAGCAGGATAAAGGCCGCGAGCGAAATCAGCGCAAGGCAGGCCAGCGCCCTCGGGCGTACCAGCGTAGAAAAAGTGCCTATACGCAACGCGCGCAGTCCGGCCCGGCTCATTTGAACGCCCTCGAGGCCATAAAGATAAAGACGGGAGCACCGACCAGCGCGGTCATAATGCCGGTCGCCAGTTCATAAGGGGTAAACAGCGTGCGGGCGGCGAGATCCGCCAGTAGCAAAACCAACCCTCCACACAGGGCTGAAAGCGGCACCATCACGCGCAGATCCACCGTCACCAGACGCCGTATCAGCTGTGGCACCACGAGGCCAATAAAACCAATCGGCCCGGCAACGGAGACTGCCGCGCCGCACAGCAGCGCGGTTGCCAGCAGCGCGAACAGGCGCGTCCTGAGAAGCGATACGCCAAGCCCCTGGGCCATCCGGTCCCCCAGTGCCAGCATATTGAGTGACCGCGACAGCCAGAGCGCAAGGGCGAAACCCGCGCCAGCGGCCCACGAAGCGCTGCGAAGCGTTCTTTCTGTTATCCCGGCCAAATCCCCCGCCAGCCAGGTGCGTAAGGCGAGAAGCGTCTGCTCATCGAGGATCAGGACCGTGGCGGTAATCGAGGAGGCGAACGCCGACATCGCCACCCCGCACAAGGTGACTTTCATCGGCGTCAACCCGGTGCGTCCCGAAGAGGAGAGCATCAGTACCAGCAGAAACAGCGCGGCGGCGCCGGCGGCGGCAATCAGCGGGCGACCAAACGGCAGGGTGAACCCGAGTGCGCTTGTCAGCACGACAGCCAGCGCGGCGCCGGCATTCAGCCCCAGAATATGCGGCTCGCCCAGCGGGTTACGGATAACGGACTGCAGCAAGACGCCTGCCACGCCAAGTGCAGCGCCGGTCAGCATGGCCGCAAGGAGGCGTAACAGGCGCAGCCTGATAATGATGTTATGGTCGAAATTGCGCGGGTCGAAATCGACAAAAGCCTGCACGACCGTCAGGGGGGAAATAACGCGCGCGCCCGTGCCCAGGTGTGCAATTGCGCCCATCACCAGCAGCAGCGCAAAGAGCAGAAAAGCCAGTGACGTTCGCATCATGATTTTTCTGCGACCTGGCGAAACGGCATGAAGAACGGTTTGCCGGTGAGCGGATTAACTGACATATGTACGTCAACCTCAAACACCGCTTTGATCAGTTCCGGCGTACAGGTATCGCCCTCGTGAAGCACGCCCTCGACTTTCCCCTGGCGTAAAAAGACCAGGGAATCACCGTAGTTCACCGCGAAGTTAAGATCGTGCAGCACCACCACGACGGTGCGCCCGTGCTGGCGGGTCAGCGTATGCAGCAGTTCAAGGATTTCCACCTGATAGCGGAGGTCAAGAAACGTTGTCGGCTCGTCGAGCAGGATATAGGGCGTTTGCTGCGCCAGCGCCATCGCAATCCAGCAGCGCTGTCGCTGGCCGCCGGAAAGGCTTTCCACCGGTAAATGGGCAAACTCCGCCGTACCGGTCAGGCGCAGTGCCTCTTCCACGGCCTGCTCGTCTTCATCACTCCACTGGCGCATAAAATTTTGCCAGGGGAAACGCCCGCGTGAAACCAGCTCAAACACGGTTAACCCTTCCGGCAACAGCGGTGACTGCGGCAGAATGCCCAGCTGACGGGCGACCGCTTTGGTTGGCTGTTGATGAATGGCTTTGCCATCCAGCAGCGCAGCTCCTCCGAGCGGTTGCAGCAAACGTGCGATCGTGCTCAGTAGCGTGGATTTTCCACAGCCGTTCGCGCCCACCAGAACGGTTATTTTCTGTGGGGGGATCGCAAGCGAGATCTCATCGAAGATGATTTTTTTCTGATAGCCAGCAGAGAGGTTCTCAAGAACCAGCCCTGACTTATTCGTGTTGTGAGCCACGTGAACGCCAACTTAATAAAAAACTAACAAATAAAAATAAAACTCATTCTCTTTTGAGAGTTTGCCGCTGCGCCATGTAGTAGTCAAGAGAAGAAACACCCTTAAAACCCCAGGGTTATCGTGCAGAAACGGGAAAACCGCTAAACGCATTAATTAATTTATTTTCAACAGGTTAATTACTTACCTCGCTAAGCATCAGAGGGGACGTACTGCTGTAGTAGATTTTTGCTTTTTTCCATTTACTACTACATCAGCGCATGATTGAATGATTCTCAATTACATGTTCGATGCCAGCGATGGCTAACGAGCAGACCGTAAAGGGCAATGACTCACACATTCTTCCGTGACGCTTCATTCGCGGGATATTTCGGGAAAACAGATGTAATGGCTACGTTCACTCCTTCACTCTCTGGGGTAAAAGGGCGCGCGCTCTTTTCACTGCTGTTTATGGCGCCGCTGGTGCAGGCAGCAGACAACACCGCGGCTCAGGACGGCGAAACGCTTACCGTCACCGCCGATCCTAATGCCGTGGCCGATGCCACCAACGGCTATCAGCCGCTGAACACCTCCACCGCCACGCTGACCAACATGCCGATGCTGGATATCCCGCAGGTGGTAAATACTGTCAGCGATAAAGTGCTGGAAGATCAGCACGCTACCACGCTGGATGAAGCCCTCTATAACGTCAGTAACGTGGTGCAGACCAACACGCTGGGCGGCACGCAGGATGCGTTTGTACGCCGTGGATTTGGCGCGAACCGCGACGGTTCAATCATGACCAACGGCCTGCGCACCGTGCTGCCGCGCAGCTTTAACGCGGCCACCGAGCGTGTGGAAGTCCTCAAGGGACCGGCCTCAACGCTGTACGGCATCCTCGATCCGGGAGGGCTTATCAATGTGGTCACCCGACGTCCGGAAAAACAGTTTGGCGGTTCGATCTCGGGCACCTCCTCAAGTTTTGGCGGCGGTACCGGCCAGCTCGATGTCACAGGTCCCATTGAAGGAACGCGCCTGGCTTACCGCCTGACGGGCGAGTACCAGGACGAAGATTACTGGCGAAGTTTCGGCAAGGCGCGCAGCACCTTTATCGCGCCCTCGCTGACCTGGTTTGGTGATGACGCCACCGTGACCGTGCTCTATTCACATCGTGATTATAAGACGCCGTTCGATCGCGGTACGATCTTCGATCTCACGACCAAACAGCCGGTGAATGTTAACCGTAAAACCCGGTTTGACGAGCCGTTCAACATTACCGATGGCCAGTCCGATCTGGCGCAGCTCAACGCGGAATACCGCCTTAACAGCCAGTGGACGGCGAAGTTCGATTACAGCTACAGCCAGGATAAATACAGCGATAACCAGGCGCGGGTGATGGCCTATGACGCAAAAACCGGCAACCTGACCCGTCGTGTGGATGCGACGCAAGGATCAACGCAGCGCATGCATTCCACCCGTGCAGACCTGCAGGGGAACGTGGATATCGCGGGCTTTTACAATGAGATCCTGACCGGCGTGTCGTATGAGAATTACGACCTGCTGCGCACGGATATGATTCGCTGTAAGAATGTAAAAGATTTCAATATCTACCATCCGTCTTACGGCAATCTGAGCAAGTGTACGACCGTTTCCGCCGCGGACAGCGATCAGACGCTCAAACAGGAGAGTTACTCCGCTTATGCTCAGGACGCCCTGTACCTGACGGATAAATGGATTGCCGTCGCCGGGCTGCGTTATCAGTACTACACCCAGTACGCGGGCAAGGGCCGGCCGTTCAACGTCAATACCGACAGCCGCGACGAGCAGTGGACGCCAAAGCTAGGGCTGGTCTACAAGCTCACGCCATCCGTCTCGCTGTTTGCGAACTACGCCCAGACGTTTATGCCGCAATCGTCCATCGCGAGCTACATTGGCGACCTGCCGCCAGAAACGTCCAATGCCTACGAAGTCGGCGCTAAATTTGACCTGTTCAACGGCATTACCGCCAACATCGCGTTGTTTGATATCCACAAGCGCAACGTGCTGTACACCGAAAGCGTGGCGGGTGAAAACATTGCTAAAACCGCTGGCCGCGTGCGCTCGCAGGGCGTGGAAGTGGATCTGGCTGGCTCTCTGACCGAGAACACCAATATTATTGCCAGCTATGGCTACACCGATGCGAAAGTGCTGGAAGACCCGGATTACGCCGGCAAACCGCTACCAAACGTGCCGCGCCATACCGGTTCGCTGTTCCTGACGTACGATATTCACAACGTCATCGGCGGGAATACCCTGACAATCGGCGGCGGTGGACACGGCGTGAGCCGTCGCTCCGCGACCAACGGTGCGGATTATTATTTGCCAGGGTACGTTGTTGCTGATGCCTTTGCGGCCTATAAAATGAAGCTACAGTATCCGGTGACGCTGCAGGTCAACGTGAAGAACCTGTTTGATAAGACCTACTACACCTCGTCGATTGCGACCAATAACCTCGGCAACCAGCCAGGCGATCCACGTGAAGTGCAGTTTACGGTGAAGATGGAATTTTGATGTAAAAAAGCCCGGTGGCGCTAGCGCCTACCGGGCCTTCGTTCCATCCCCTCTCCCGGTGGGAGAGGAGTAAAGAGAGGGCATCAGGCCTCAATATCCGCCATATCGCCTTTTTCCTGCAGCCAGTTGCGTCGGTCTTCCGAACGCTTCTTAGCAAGCAGCATATCCATCATGGCGTTGGTTTGCTGTTCGTCTTCGTCGCTGATGGTCAATTGCACCAGGCGGCGGGTGTTTGGATCCAGCGTGGTTTCGCGCAACTGCATCGGGTTCATCTCGCCCAGCCCTTTAAAGCGCTGCACGTTCGGTTTGCCCTTCTTACGCTTGAGCTGTTCCAGTACGCCCGCTTTTTCCTCTTCCGTCAGCGCGTAGTAGACCTCTTTGCCGAGGTCGATACGGTAGAGCGGCGGCAGCGCCACGTGGACGTGACCGTTTTTCACCAGCGTCCTGAAGTGCTTCACAAACAGCGCGCACAGAAGCGTAGCGATGTGCAGACCATCGGAGTCCGCATCCGCGAGGATACAGATCTTACCGTAGCGCAGCTGGCTCAGATCGTCGCTGTCCGGATCGATGCCGATCGCAACGGAGATATCATGCACTTCCTGCGAGGCCAGCACTTCATCCGACGACACTTCCCAGGTGTTCAGGATCTTACCCTTGAGCGGCATGATCGCCTGATATTCACGATCGCGCGCCTGCTTGGCAGAGCCCCCTGCCGAGTCCCCTTCCACGAGGAACAGCTCGGTGCGGTTCAGATCCTGCGCGGTACAGTCCGCCAGCTTGCCCGGAAGCGCCGGGCCACTGGTCAGTTTTTTACGCACCACCTTCTTGGCGGCACGCAGACGACGCTGGGCGCTGGAAATGGCCATTTCTGCCAGCATCTCGGCGGCCTGCACGTTCTGGTTCAGCCACAGGGTGAAAGCATCTTTGACCACGCCGGAGACGAACGCCGCACACTGACGTGAGGACAAACGTTCTTTGGTCTGACCGGCGAACTGTGGATCCTGCATCTTCACCGACAGAACGTAGGCGCAGCGATCCCAGATATCTTCCGCCGACAGCTTCACGCCGCGGGGCAGAATGTTGCGGTATTCGCAGAACTCGCGCATTGCATCCAGCAGCCCCTGACGCAGACCGTTGACGTGCGTACCGCCAAGCATGGTCGGGATCAGGTTGACGTAGCTTTCGGTCAGCAGCTCGCCGCCTTCCGGCAGCCACAACAGCGCCCAGTCCACCGCTTCCGTATCACCGGTGAAATTACCGACAAACGGTTTTTCCGGCAGGGTTGGCAGGCCGTTAACGGCTTCGCACAGATAGTCGTTTAGACCGTCTTCATAGCGCCAGGTCTGTTCGGTGTTGTTGACGTTATCTTTAAAGGTAATTTCCACGCCAGGGCACAGTACCGCTTTGGCTTTCAGCAGGTGCGTCAGGCGTGAAACAGAGAAACGAGGACTGTCGAAGAAGCTTTCGTCAGGCCAGAAGTGGACGCTGGTCCCGGTATTGCGCTTGCCGCACGTGCCGACGACCTGCAGATCCTGCACCTTCTCGCCGTTTTCAAAGGCGATGTTATATACCTGACCGTCGCGGCGGACGTTGACTTCCACGCGTCTGGACAGGGCGTTAACCACGGAGATCCCCACGCCGTGCAAACCACCCGAAAACTGGTAGTTTTTGTTGGAGAACTTACCGCCCGCATGAAGACGACAGAGGATCAGCTCAACGGCTGGCACACCCTCTTCCGGGTGGATGTCCACCGGCATGCCGCGTCCGTCGTCGATGACTTCCAGCGACTGATCGGCATGGAGGATGACGTCAACGCGTTTGGCATGGCCAGCCAGCGCTTCATCCACACTGTTATCAATAACTTCCTGGCCCAGATGGTTTGGGCGTGTCGTATCGGTGTACATCCCAGGGCGGCGGCGAACCGGCTCAAGCCCGGTGAGTACCTCAATGGCATCAGCGTTATAGGTTTGCGTCATGATTTAAACTAGCAGTTCGCATTGATTGTCAGTGGCTGTGCAGTCCAAGAAAATCGACAATCTGGGTGAAATGATTCTCAAAGCCCGTGAAAGCATGGTTTCCGCCTTCTTCTATAGTCTGGCGGCAGGATGCGTAATACGCCACTGCCTGGCGGTAATCCAGCACTTCATCACCCGTCTGTTGCAGCAACCAGATAAGATCGGGCGCTTCAAGCGGGTCTACCTGCATAACTTTGAGATCGTAAATATGGCGTGACTCTAGCACATATTGTTGGCCGGTGTAGGGGTTCTCGTTTTGCCCGAGAAAGTCCCGCAGCAGCTCAAATGGCCGAACCGCCGGGTTAACCACCACCGCGGGCAGCATAAAACATTGCGAGAGCCAGGTGGCGTAATATCCGCCCAGCGAAGAACCGACCACGCCGAACGATTCGCCGCCGTGTTCCATCACTACCGATTCCAGCATTTCTGCGGCTTCCGCCGGGTAAGGCGGCAGTTGAGGGATAATCATCTCAACGTGCGGGTGATGTTCGCTCAGCCACTGGCGAAACTGCGTCGCTTTCGCGGAGCGCGGCGAACTGTTGAATCCGTGCAGATAGAGGAGCGTAGACATCAATAGCCTTCTGAAGCGGTGTCCGGGCGGAATTTTGCGCCGGTTAAACGGCAGACTTCCGTGGTGAGCAGGCCATCGGGATGCAGTTCGAGCCAGCGCCAGCCCGGTGCGATGGTGTCCAGGGTAAAGTTTGCGCAATGCGGCTTGAACTGAACGCAGGTCGAGGGCGTGGCCAGCAGCCGGCGGCCATTCCAGTCGAGATCCTGTTCCTGATGAATGTGTCCGCACAGGAGATTCTGCACCCGCGGGAATTTCGCCAGCACTCTGTCCAGCGCGGCAGAGTTGCGCAGGCTGTGTTGATCAAGCCAGCTACAGCCCGCCGGCAAAGGATGATGATGCAGCAACAGCAGCGTATGACGTTCAGGTTCGGCAGACAGTTTGGTCTCAAGCCAGTCGAGTTGAAAGTCGCTTAACTCACCGTGTGGGACGCCAAAGACCTGGCTGTCCAGCAGCAGGATCTGCCAGTGGTCACCCACAAAAACACATTTTGCCGGAGAGATCCCCGCATCCTGCAGCGAGCTGTACATGGCAGGCTGGAAATCGTGATTTCCCGGTAGCCAGACGCAAGGCACGCTAAAACTCGCGATGCCTTCAGCGAAATGCTGGTAGGCCGCGGAGGATTGGTCCTGCGCCAGATCGCCCGTCGCGACAATCAGATCGCATGGGCGATTTTCAGCGTGAATGGCGCTAAGTACCGCCTGATAACTCTCCCAGGTATTCACCCCAAGCAGAGTTTCATGCTTTTCGGCAAAAAGGTGGGTATCGGTGATTTGTAATATCCTGACTGGTGCCCCACCAGCAACAGTCAGGTTCAACAGGCTTTCCAAATGGTGTCCTTAGGTAGGTTTATGACGCTAACAAACCGGAATCGCCATTGCTCCATGTGCTAAACAATATCTTAGCCAGTCGGCTAAAAACTGGTTAATTTGATGCTTTTCGTCGCGTTGATGCAACTTTTTATTCGGATAATCATACCGCGCTTTGAAGCGAAAGATCTGCTGGCTTGAACACACTTCAGCGACCATCGCGTCATGGTAAAGGCGCACCGTCATCGACGGCAGGCTCCAGTAGCTAATGCTGGGCGCCGTTTGTTCAATTTCGACAAGCGTAGTGTAGCGCGTTGATTCTGTTATCGTTAATCGATACTGCGCGTTGCTCACCTGATAGCTCACCGTTTCGCCGGGTGCGTCGTTTTTCGGCAGCAGGCGGCGCAATTGTGCGAAATTGGTTTCGCACAGGCGCATCATTTCTGGGAAGTCAGGTGTATAACGCTTCATTTTTTCCACTCGTTTCGTAAAGTCTGATAATGCAGTTGCAGCCATTGCAGAGCGATGACAGACGCTGCGTTGTCGATTTTCCCCTCTTCTACCCACTGATAAGCCTGCTCCCGACTCACCACATGAACCCGAATATCTTCGTTTTCATCTGCCAGACCGTGGATCCCTTCCGCCGTCGTGGCGTCCACTTCGCCCACCATAATGGACAAGCGCTCGCTGGTGCCGCCTGGGCTTGCCAGATAACTCAGCACCGGTTTTGTCCGGCCAACCACCAGCCCCGCCTCTTCCAGCGCCTCGCGGCGGGCAACGTCTTCGACCGATTCGCCCTCTTCAATCATGCCGGCCACCATCTCCAGCAGCCAGGGGCTGGCGCTGACGTCATACGCGGCAATGCGGATCTGCTCCACCAGCACGACTTCATCACGCACTGGGTCAAAGGGTAGCAAGACTGCCGCATGCCCGCGCTCAAAAATTTCGCGTCTGATTTCACCGCTCATTTCGCCGTTAAACAGGCGATGCCTGAAACGGTAAAGTTCCATTGAAAAAAAACCGCTATAAAGCGTTTCTCGTGCAATAATTTCTACATCGTTTTTCGCGAATGTCACGGGCAAGTTTTCTGGTTTTTGCATGAGTCGAGTCCTGGTAGCAATGGTGATGAAATTATGAATTTCAAGGCTGTTTGGCTGCCGTTTGTAAGGCTATATGGTAGATTGGTGCAAATTACCGCCAGATGGCACGTAACGCCAACCTTTTGGTATGGAAGATTCTGTTAGAATCGGCAATTATTTTTTAATTAGATCAGCGCTAATACTGCTTCACAACAAGGAATGCAAATGAAGAAATTGCTCCCCATCCTTATCGGCCTGAGCCTGACGGGCTTCAGTGCAATGAGCCAGGCGGAAAACCTGTTACAGGTCTACCAGCAGGCACGTCTGGGCAACCCTGATTTACGTAAATCAGCGGCCGATCGTGATGCTGCGTTTGAAAAGATTAACGAAGCGCGTAGCCCATTGCTGCCACAGTTAGGTTTAGGTGCAGATTATACCTACAGCAACGGCTTCCGCGACGCCAATGGCGTTAACTCCAATGCTACCAGCGCCTCACTGCAATTAACACAGACGCTGTTTGATATGTCCAAATGGCGTGCCCTGACCTTGCAGGAAAAGAGCGCGGGCATCCAGGATGTGACGTATCAGACCGATCAGCAGACGCTGATCCTGAACACCGCCACCGCATACTTCAACGTGCTGAGCGCAATCGACTCGCTCTCCTACACCGAAGCGCAGAAACAGGCGATTTACCGCCAGTTAGATCAAACCACCCAGCGTTTCAACGTGGGTCTGGTGGCAATCACTGACGTTCAGAACGCCCGTTCACAATACGATAGCGTCCTGGCCAACGAAGTGACCGCACGTAACAACCTCGATAACGCGCTGGAATCCCTGCGTCAGGTTACCGGGAATTACTACCCTGAGCTGGCGTCGCTGAACGTCGACAGCTTCAAAACGGATAAACCGCAGGCCGTTAACGCCCTGCTGAAAGAAGCGGAAAACCGCAACCTGACGTTACTGCAGGCGCGTCTGAGCCAGGATCTGGCCCGCGAGCAAATCCGTCAGGCACAGGACGGCCACCTGCCGACCCTGAGCCTGAGCGCGTCTACCGGCGTGTCTGATACCACTTACAGTGGTTCTAAAACGAACACCTCCCAGTACGACGACAGCAACATGGGTCAGAACAAAGTGGGTCTTAACTTCTCGCTGCCACTGTACCAGGGCGGCCAGGTGACCTCTCAGGTGAAACAGGCGCAGTACAACTTTGTTGGCGCGAGCGAACAGCTGGAAAGTGCCCACCGCAACGTGGTACAGACCGTTCGTTCGTCCTTCAACAACGTGAATGCCTCTATCAGCAGCATCAACGCCTATAAACAGGCCGTAGTGTCTGCGCAGAGCTCTCTTGATGCCATGGAAGCGGGTTACTCCGTGGGTACGCGTACCATCGTTGACGTCCTGGACGCAACGACCACGCTGTACAACGCGAAACAGCAGCTCTCCAGCGCACGTTATCAGTACCTGATTAACCAGCTGAACATCAAACAGGCGCTGGGTACGTTGAACGAGCAGGATCTGCAGATGCTGAACAGCACCCTGGGTAAACCTGTCTCTACTTCTCCGGAAAATGTTGCGCCAGAGAACCCTGAGCAGGTTGCCGCCGTTGATAACTTCAACGGTAACGGTGCTGCACCTGCCGCGCAGCCAGCTGCCGCACGTACGACTGCACCCGCCAGCAGCGGTAACAACCCGTTCCGCAATTAAGCATGTCATCGGGCCCACTGCGGCCTGATGCCCTCGCCATACCCCTCTCCTTTCGGGAGAGGGCGTACGCAAATCACACCTGAACGTAAGCCAACGTAAAGATCCCCCTCATTCCGGCCATCATCGCTTCATTTTCAACCACTCATCCTCTATCCTGAGCGTTATTACCACTGGGTCCAGGAAGACAACGATGAAACGGACAAAATCTATCAATCACGCTTCGTTCCGCAAAAGCTGGAACGCGCGTCATCTCACCCCTGTTGCGCTGGCCGTCACGGCTGTCTTTATGCTGGCAGGCTGTGAGAAAAGCGATGAAACAGTTTCGCTTTATCAAA
Source organism: Enterobacter sp. BNK-18 (assembly GCF_047456135.1). Lineage (NCBI taxonomy): Bacteria > Pseudomonadati > Pseudomonadota > Gammaproteobacteria > Enterobacterales > Enterobacteriaceae > Enterobacter > Enterobacter sp. BNK-18. The sequence continues at coordinate 3,099,657 of NZ_CP179899.1, forward strand.
ACGCGGACGACTGTTCTGCTGCAACCGGCAATGCCACAGAGTGTAAAACGGCATATACCAACGCCCTGAAAGAGGCGGAACGTACTGCGCCGAAATATGCTTCACGTGAAGACTGCGTGGCAGAGTTCGGTGAAGGTCAGTGCCAGCAGGCGCCGGCTCAGGCAGGCACCGCCCCTGAAAACCAGGCACAGGCCCAGTCCAGCGGCAGTTTCTGGATGCCGCTGATGGCAGGTTACATGATGGGCCGCCTGATGAGTGGTGGTGCGGGTTACCAGCAGCAGCCGCTGTTTAGCTCGAAAAACCCGGCCAGCCCGGCTTATGGTCAATATACCGATGCCAGCGGCAAAGGCTATGGCGCAGCCACCCCTGGCCGCTCCGTAACCGTACCGAAAACGGCGATGGCTCCGAAGCCCGCGACCACCAGCACCATTACCCGTGGCGGGTTCGGTGAGTCTGTGGCGAAACAGACCAGCATGCAGCGTAGCGCGTCAGGCACGTCCACTCGCTCAATGGGCGGCTGATCATGGAACGAGTCAGTATCACCGAGCGCCCGGACTGGCGCGAAAAAGCGACCGAATACGGTTTTAACTTCCACACCATGTACGGCGAACCATACTGGTGTGAAGACGCTTACTACAAGCTCACGCTTGCCCAGGTGGAGAAACTGGAAGAGGTGACCGCCGAGCTGCACCAGATGTGCCTGAAGGTGGTGGATAAAGTCATCGACAGCGACGCGCTGATGGCGAAGTTCCGCATTCCGAAGCACACCTGGAGTTTCGTCCGCCAGTCGTGGAAAACCCACCAGCCTTCGCTTTACTCACGTCTGGATCTGGCGTGGGACGGCGTGGGCGATCCTAAGCTTCTGGAAAACAATGCTGATACGCCAACCTCGCTGTACGAAGCGGCGTTCTTCCAGTGGATCTGGCTGGAAGACCAGGCCAATGCCGGCAACCTGCCGCAAGGCAGCGACCAGTTCAACAGCCTGCAGGAAAAGCTGATTGAGCGTTTCGCCGAACTGCGCGAACAGCATGGTTTTAATCTGCTGCACCTTGCCTGCTGCCGTGACACGGAAGAAGACCGTGGCACGGTGCAATATCTGCAGGACTGCGCGGCTGAAGCTGAAGTGGCGACCGAGTTTCTCTATATCGAAGATATCGGCCTGGGTGAGAAAGGTCAGTTTACTGACCTGCAGGATCAGGTGATAAGCAACCTGTTCAAGCTCTACCCGTGGGAATACATGCTGCGTGAAATGTTCTCCACCAAGCTGGAAGACGCCGGCGTGCGCTGGCTGGAGCCGGCATGGAAGAGCATTATCTCCAACAAAGCCCTGCTGCCGATGCTGTGGGAGATGTTCCCGAACCATCCGAACCTGCTGCCGGCTTACTTTGCAGAAGACGATCACCCGCCGATGGAGAAATACGTCGTTAAACCGATCTTCTCCCGCGAAGGGGCGAACGTGTCGATTATTGAAAATGGCAAAACGCTGGAAGCCGTTGAAGGGCCTTACGGCGAGGAAGGAATGATCGTCCAGGCGTTTTATCAACTGCCGAAGTTTGGTGACAGCTATACCCTGATTGGCAGCTGGCTCATCAACGATCAGCCAGCCGGGATTGGCATCCGCGAAGATCGCGCGCTGATCACGCAGGATCTGTCACGGTTCTATCCGCACATTTTTGTCGAGTGATCAGGTGTGCCGGGGTGCGAGCGGAAGCCCTCATCCCGGCCCTTTCTCTTTGGGAAAGGCATGCATACGTTATCCAATCTGCACCGACAACATACTTAAGCTTCCCATCTCAATGCCATCGACCGGTATGCTGATCGGCTCCTGACCATCCCACGCGCCCAGTACATACAGCAACGGCAGAAAGTGTTCCGGCGTCGGGTTAGAGAGTGAACCGCCTTCGTGATCCAGATAGTTCACCAGCGGATGCTCCTCAACCGGCCCTTGCCAGGTCAGATTTGCTTTCACGTAATCGTTAAAAGATGTCGCCCACGGGTATGGCGTGTTCTCACCGTGCCAGCGCGCTGTACGCAGGTTGTGTACCACGTTGCCGCTTGCGATCAGCATGATACCCTCGTCGCGTAAGGTCGCCAGTTTTCGCCCCATCTCCAGGTGCCAGGCCGCCGGTTTAGTGCTGTCGATACTCAACTGCACCATTGGGATGTCCGCCTCGGGATACATCTTTATCAGTACGCCCCACGAGCCATGGTCAAAGCCCCAGGCTTCGTTATCCAGCGCCACAGGCACAGGCGCGAGTAATTCCACCAGCTGTCGGGCCAGCGCTGGCGAGCCGGGTGCCGGATAGTGCGTGTCGTACAACGCCTGCGGGAAGCCGCCGAAATCATGAATGGTTTTTGGCGTTTCCATTGCGGTCACGCCCGTGCCCCGGGTAAACCAGTGCGCAGACACCACCACAATCGCTTTCGGACGCGGTAGCGTCTCGCCCAGATGACGCCATACTCGGGTATAGACGTTGTCTTCCAGAACGTTCATTGGGCTACCGTGGCCTAAAAACAGTGCTGGCATACGGGAAGAAGTCATGGTGATATCCTTACAGAAGGTGTCAATTTAATGGTTCTACATTACGCGCAATCTCGCCCGGATGAACGCTGATAAGCGTGAAGATCATCATCAGGAAATTTGAATGTAAGGAATGTGTAAAGCAGGGTTTCGCCTCTCGCTTTGACCGAAATGAACCATTAATATTAATGATAATCATTATCATAAGGAGCAATGCATGTCAGTCCCCTTGATCCTGACTATACTGGCGGGCGCCGCAACGTTCATCGGTGCCATTCTCGGTGTGCTTGGTCAAAAGCCGTCTAACCGCGTGCTGGCCTTCTCATTGGGCTTTGCTGCCGGGATCATGCTGCTCATCTCTCTGATGGAGATGCTCCCTGCCGCACTGGGCACCGAAGGCATGTCTCCGGTGCTGGGGTATGGCATGTTTGTATTCGGCCTGCTTGGCTACTTTGCCCTCGACCGCATGCTGCCGCACGCGCATCCGCAGGATTTAATGCAAAAAAGCGTGACCCCGATGCCGCGCAATATTAAGCGCACGGCCATTCTGTTAACGCTCGGCATAAGCCTGCACAACTTCCCGGAAGGCGTGGCAACCTATGTCACCGCCAGCAGCAATCTGGAGATGGGCTTTGGTATCGCCCTGGCGGTAGCCTTGCACAATATTCCTGAAGGACTGGCAGTGGCCGGGCCGGTTTATGCCGCCACGGGCTCGAAACGGACTGCGGTCTTCTGGGCGGGGATCTCGGGGATGGCCGAAATTCTCGGCGGCGTGCTGGCGTGGTTGATTCTGGGCAGTCTGGTCTCGCCTGTGGTGATGGCCGCTATCATGGCCGCCGTGGCCGGGATAATGGTGGCGCTCTCCGTGGATGAGCTGATGCCGCTGGCGAAAGAGATCGATCCGAATAATAACCCGAGCTATGGCGTGCTGTGCGGCATGTCGGTGATGGGCTTGAGCCTGGTGCTGCTGCAAACAGCAGGGATCGGCTAAAACAATAGCGCATTAACGTCTCACAACAAAAAAGCCGGGTTTCCCCGGCTTTTTCACATCAGCCCTTTCAGCTGGCTTTGCGCGCGTGCGCCTGGCGATACTCCACCAGATCTTCAATCGTTACCACGGGCATATTATGCAGACGGGCAAAGGTGATGCACTCCGGCGCACGTGCCATGGTGCCATCGTCGTTGGTGAGTTCACACAGTACGCCCGCAGGTTTAAAGCCTGCCAGGGTCACGAGGTCAATGGTCGCTTCGGTGTGACCGCCACGGGTCAATACACCGCCGGCCTGCGCACGCAACGGGAAGACGTGTCCTGGACGATGCAGGTCTGATGGCTTCGCATCATCGGCAATCGCGGCACGTACGGTGGTCAGACGGTCAGCCGCCGACACGCCGGTGGTCACGCCATGTGCCGCTTCGATGGTCACGGTAAAACCGGTTCCAAAGGCGCTGGTGTTGTTTTCAACCATCATGGGCAGGTCGAGCTGCTTACGACGGTCTTCGTTGATACACAGGCACACGATGCCGCTACCGTGACGGATGGTCAGCGCCATCTGCTCAACGGTCATGTTTTCGGCGGCGAAAATCATGTCGCCTTCATTTTCACGGTTTTCATCGTCAAGCACCATCACGCCGCGGCCTTCGCGCAGTGCATCCAGTGCATGTTCAACACGTTCAATAGAAGTGCCAAAAGAGGAAAGTAGCGTCTGATTCATGGTAAAAAAACCTCATTAACATTATGGTTACCAGAATCAGGGCAGTCTTAGGAGCGCCGTATTAGCGGCAAAAAGATAACGTGAGCGGGCCAGGCCCGACTTGATCGTTACTCTCTCCCATCCGGACTCTAACCGTCGGCCCCGGAATTACACCGGATCTGCTGTCCTTTGAGTGGTGACCCAAAGCGCTCGCGGGCTTTCAGCGTTACGCTGATTTACCGCCGGTGGGGAATTTCGCCCCGCCCTGAGAATAAGCGAGATAACTATAACGCGATTGATTACCCTGGGCAATGCGCAGACATAAAATCTCCTTTATCCTGGGGCATGACGCGCTACAATGTTCATTAACACCGTCTTATCAAGGGAAGCCACAATGATTGACCCGAAGAAAATTGAGCAAATTGCGCGTCAGGTTCATGAGTCTATGCCAAAAGGCATTCGTGAGTTTGGGGATGACGTAGAGAAGAAAATCCGCCAGACGCTGCAGGCGCAGTTGGTTCGCCTTGATTTAGTCAGCCGCGAAGAGTTTGACGTGCAGACGCAGGTTCTGCTGCGTACCCGCGAGAAGCTGGCCCTGCTGGAGCAGCGTCTGAACGAGCTGGAAAACCGCAATACGCCAGCGGAAGTAAAACCGGCACCGGCCATTCCACCGGTTGATGAAGCAGAATAACAGCCGCGTATAACGGGTTGTTTGCGAAGATCCCCCCCTCCTGCAAAGAGAGGGTGAAAAAAACGGGCCAGATGGCCCGTTTTTTATTGGCTGACTTTATTTGCTGTCTTTCTGGATCTTCTTGATGATGTTGGTGGTTGAGCACCCGTCCTCAAAGTTGAGCACCATCACTTCACCGCCATTGGCCCAGACCTCTTCGCTGCCCGCGATTTGATCCGGTTTGTAATCGCCGCCTTTCACCAGCAGATCCGGCAAAATACCGGCAATCAGGCGCTGCGGGGTATCTTCTTCAAACGACACCACCCAGTCCACTGCTTCCAGCGCACCCAGCACGATCATGCGCTGCTCCAGCGGGTTCACCGGACGCGTTTCACCTTTAAGACGTTTCGTCGACGCATCGCTGTTCACCGCCACAATCAGACGGTCGCCCAGCTTACGCGCATTGGCCAGATAAGAGACATGACCGGCATGCAGGATGTCGAACACGCCGTTGGTCATCACCACTTTTTCACCGCGTTTACGGGCGGCGGCAACGGCCACTTTCAGCTCATCTTCGCTCATCACGCCAAAACCGGTATCGGCACGACCACGCACCGCGTTTTCCAGTTCGATCGGCGAAACGGTGGAAGTCCCCAGCTTGCCGACGACCACGCCTGCTGCCGCATTAGCGAAGTAGCACGCTTCTTCCAGAGAGTTCCCTGCCGCCAGCGTCGCCGCCAGAACGCCAATGACCGTGTCGCCGGCACCGGTCACGTCATACACTTCCTGCGCCTGGGTCGGCATATGCAGCGGCGCTTTGCCAGGCTGCAGCAGCGTCATCCCCTGCTCGGAGCGGGTCACCAGCAGCGCGGAGAGTTCGAAGTCAGCAATGATCTTCATGCCGCGCTCAACGAGCTCTTCTTCCGTCTTACATTTGCCCGCCACCGCTTCAAACTCAGAGAGGTTTGGCGTCAGCAGCGTTGCGCCGCGATAGCGCTCAAAGTCAGTACCTTTCGGGTCGATCAGCACGGGCACATTGGCTTTACGCGCGAGCTGAATCATCTGCTGTACGCTTGCCAGCGCACCTTTGGCGTAGTCGGACAGCACCAGCGCGCCGATAGTGCTCAGCGCCTGGTTAATGCGCTCGTGCAGCGGCTCAGGATCAACGCCCTCAAAGCCTTCCTCGAAGTCGAGGCGGATCAGCTGCTGGTTACGCGACAGAACGCGCAGTTTGGTGATCGTCGGGTGTGTCGGAACCGAAACGAAGTCGCACTTCACATTCACGTCCGCCAGCGACTTGCTCAGCGCACGCGCCGCATCGTCAATGCCGGTTAAGCCAACCAGACGCGACTGCGCGCCCAGAGAGGCAATGTTCATCGCCACGTTTGCCGCGCCGCCAGGACGCTCTTCAATGGTGTCGACCTTAACTACCGGTACCGGTGCTTCCGGAGAGATGCGGCTGGTCGGCCCGTACCAGTAGCGATCCAGCATGACATCCCCGACAACCATAACTCCAGCACGTTCAAACTCTGGCAGTGTTACTTTCATTCCTGACTCCAGAAAGATTCACAATTTGCGCGCGATAATATCACACTTGTTTTGTTACGCACGGTTCCACCAGCCACTTCTGCCAGCTGGCGGTGACCTGCGCGCGTTCAGTGGCGAAACAGTCCAGCGCAACGTGGCCAGGCTGCTCCTGTAAGGCCAGGTGGTGCAGCTCGTCGCGCAGCGTGGTATAGGCGCGCGTTAAGGCCTGCGACTCCTGCTCATCCATAATGTCGTTTTGCGCCAGCAGTTCCAGAATACGCACATTATCAGACCAGCGGGTCAGCTTCGGTTTAGCGTGCGCATGGCGTAGCACCAGATATTGCGTAATAAATTCAATATCGGTAATGCCGCCCTCATCCGCTTTAATATCAAAGCGATCGCGATGCTTATTGCCCAGGTGCGCGCGCATTTTCTCGCGCATCTCACGCACCTCGGTCTGCAGCGTGCTGCCGTCACGCGGGGTTGTCATAATCTCCCGACGAATGGCATCAAACTGCGTTTTCAGCGACGGATCGCCATACACCACGCGGGCTCGCACCAGCGCCTGATGTTCCCACGTCCAGGCTTCATTCTTCTGGTACTCAGCGAAGGACTCCGTTGAGGTCACCAGCATGCCGGCTGCGCCGGAAGGACGCAGACGCGCATCCACTTCATATAAAATGCCGGATGACGTGCGGGTGCTGAACAGATGCATAATGCGCTGGGCCAGACGCAGGTAGAACTGACGCCCGTCGATTTCACGTTCGCCGTCGGTCATGACGTCTGCCGGGCAGTCATGCAGGAAGATTAAATCGAGATCCGAGCTGTACCCCAGTTCCCATCCGCCGAGCTTACCGTAACCCACAACGGCAAAACCGCGGCCTTCGCGGTCAGCAAGGTGTTTCGGATGGCCGTAGCGCGCCACCATCTGAATCCATGCCTGATGCACCACCGCATCAATGATCGCTTCTGCAAGCCAGGTTAAGTGATCGCTCACTTTCATCACTGGCAGCGTTCCGGCGATATCTGCCGCCGCCACGCGCAGCATTTGCGCCTGCTTAAACTGACGCAGCGCCTCCAGCTGTTGCTCTTCGTCCTCTTCCGGTACGCGCAGCAGATACTGACGCAGCTCGTCACGGTAGGCGTCCGTTGCCGTCGGCTGGTAGAGCGTATTGGGATCGAGCAGCTCATCCAGCAGCAGCGGATACCGCGCCAGCTTGTTGGCCACCATCGGCGAAGCGGCGCAAAGCGTAATCAGATGCTTGAGCGCGCCCGGGAACTCGCTCAGCAACTCAAGATAGGTCGTACGGGTGATGATCCCGCTCAGCAGCGGCATCATGCGCGACAGCGGGACCGGCGCATCCGCACGCGAGCAGACGTTGCTCAGCAGGTGCGGCATCAGATGATCCAGCACCTGACGACCGCGCGGACCAATGGCCCGTTTATTCAGTTCGAGACGGAAATCAGCAATTAACGCCACCACACGATGGCGATCGTCGTCGCTCAGGTGCGCCAGCACCGGCGTGGTGTCATCTTCCTGCAGCGCGTCCTGCCACAATTCGCGCCAGTGTTCAGAGAGCGTATCGTCCTGCGATTCACTTTCATCGTCACCAATCAGCGCGTTAAAGACACGGCGCACGCCGGCCATATGCGCATCCAGTTGCCCGGTCAACGTTGACCAGTCGTCGACGTGCATCCCCCAGGCCAGCCGCGCCCGGTTCAGGTCATCGCCTGGTAAAGTCTGGGTCTGCTCGTCATTGATGCTTTGCAGCAGGTTTTCCAGGCGGCGCAGGAACAGATAGGCCTCACGCAGGATCTGCGCGTCGCCTTCCGGCAGCAGATGCAGTTGCTCTATGGCTGACAGCGTCGGCAGCAGCGAACGGGATTGCAGTGAAGGCTCACGTCCGCCGCGGATCAGCTGGAAGACCTGAACGATAAATTCGATTTCGCGAATGCCGCCCGCGCCGAGCTTGATGTTGTCCTTCAGACCCCGGCGACGCACTTCACGGGCGATCATTCCTTTCATGTTGCGCAGCGACTGAATAACGCTGAAGTCGATATAGCGACGGAACACGAACGGGCGCAGCATGGCGCGCAGCTCGTTGGCGTAGGCATCGTCGCTGTCTCCCATGATCCGCGCTTTGACCATCGCGTAACGCTCCCAGTCGCGCCCCTGCTCCTGGTAATAATCTTCCAGTGCCGCAAAGCTCAGCACCAGCGGACCGCTGTCGCCAAACGGGCGCAGGCGCATATCCACGCGATAGACAAAACCATCCTGGGTAGGTTGATCCAGCGCTTTAATCAGACGTTGCCCGAGACGGGTAAAGAACTGCGCATTGTCCAGTTCACGGCGGCCCCCGCGTGTGGAGCCGTTCTCCGGCCAGGCAAAAATCAGGTCGATATCCGAGGAGAAATTCAGTTCGCAGCCCCCGAGCTTGCCCATGCCCAGAATCAAGAGTGGCTGAGGAACCCCATCCTCATTGCACGGCGTGCCCCACTCTTTACAACAGGCGGCATAGAGCCAGTCCCGTGCGGCAACAATCAGCGTCTGTGCCAGCTCGCTCAGCTGCTGCAGGGTACTTTCTTCGCTGACCATTTCCAGCGCCTGAGCCCAGGCAATACGCACCATCACCCGGCGGCGGAACTGGCGCAGGACGCGCATCAGTGTCGCCTCATCCGCGACCTCTTCAAGTGCGGTTTGCAACCAGCCCGCATAATGCCGCCACTCGTCTGCCTGCGGCGGGGTGCTCTCAAGCGCCTCCAGCCAGTCCGGGTAAGCGGTGATACTTTCCTGCACAAAATCACTGAAGGTGAGCACGCTCCTGGCCTGCTCGCTTAACGATGACGCCGGTAATGACTCAGGCAGACGTTCGCAAACGGTCTGCCACTGCTGCTGTAACTGCGAAGAAAGCGGCATTATAGGGTTCCTTGCCAGAGTTAACGTTTTCCGCTGTGCAGCCAGAACGGCTCCTGCGAAATGGCTTCATTACGGAAATGCTCAATCTCAATGTGCTGACGGGTTTCGATAGCATGTTTCAGCCCCTGCCAGTTCTCCAGCCAGGCCTGCGCTTTAGGGCCGTCATAGGCACCCGACAGCAGCAGCATGCTGTCGATATTGCGCGACAGGCGGATCAGCTGATCGCCATACTGGTCTCCCAGCGGATACGCAAAGGTGGTTTTAAGCTCCGCCGCGTGGCGTGAAAGATGGATATCCGCGAAACGTTTGAAGTTATCTTCAATTTTGGCCTGCGCTTTTGCATCCAGGAAGGCACGCCAGCTGCGCGTCACCAGAAACTCGGTCAGCGCCAGCCTGGCGGCGGCGTTTTGCGGGCTGTAGAGTGCCGTTTGCGCGGATACGTCAGAGAGCAGCAGCGCTTCGGTCTGGGTCAGCAGGTCACGTAAGTGAGCGCTCGCTTTGCGAGGTACGATGCCGCCGAACAGCGCCAGGGTATGACGCACAAGGCTCATCGCCGCTAACACGTGCGCTTTTGCGTTTTTCACATTACGCACCCACAGCTCTTCATGATAAAGCCACTGTGAGAGCGCCAGCTCCAGCGCCGCCTCCATGCCCTGCTCAACGCTGGCTTTCGGTGGCACGTGCAAAATAGTCGTCTCTTTCAGCAGGCGCGGCGCATTCCCGGCGGCCAGATGATACCCCCGCGCCGCTTTGCTCAGGCTGCCCTGACGCAGGCCCGGCTGACTTACCAGCTTACGCGCCAGCTTCAGTACGTCCCGGACTTCACCCTCCAGCAGTTCAAGCTCCAGCTCGCAAATCGGCTCCTGAAGCTCACCCGCTTTTACCTCACCCTGATCGAGGGCGATTTCAATGCGGCTTTTCCCTTCCGTTACCAGCCATTTTTCACGCCAGAAATCGGTACTAAACAGCGGTTTCACCTCGGCGGATAAGGTTTCTGGCAGCACGCCGTCCGGCCAGACTTCTGCCGGGAAACGATCCAGCTCAAGTTCTGGCTGATTGATGTCGATATTGTATTCCGGGCGCTGATGCAAACCGCCGACCACGCGGCCAGCGATTTTCATCGTCATCTCGTAGCGCCCGTTCGCGCCACGGATGCGCAACCCCATATCATGGCGGCGCAGCCAGTTGTCTGGCGTTTCGTAATAGATATTAAGCAGTTGTACCGGTTCATGGTGTTCGCCGGAAAGGGTCTGCAGATGCTGACGGAGTGCGTCAACGCTGTCTTTTTCGACGATAAATTTTAATTCGATTTCTTGAGCCATAGCCTTGTACTTTTGCAGGCGTCACAGACGCGTCAATGAGGGCGAACTTCCTCGCCATTTGTTTGTCAGTACATAGTATTTTGCGCCAAATTGCCACGCAATGAGCAATTTGACGGGCGTAAATGTTTAGGGTCGTGACACAGATGATTCTGATTGCTGACGAATGCTTTGCGTAGAGACACTGTTGCCACTACTATCGTTCCACTATTTATGAAAATAACGACTAATGATGCTTAAATTACGCCTGATTGGACTTACTTTCCTCGCTTTTAGCGCCGCAACCGCCGTGCACGCTGAAGAGAAGCGTTACGTTTCTGACGAACTGAACACCTGGGTACGCAGTGGCCCTGGAGATAATTATCGCCTCGTGGGTACGGTCAATGCCGGCGAGGAAGTGACGCTGTTACAGACCAACGCGGAGACCAATTATGGTCAGGTTCGCGACAGTACCGGCCGCACGTCCTGGATCCCACTGAAAGAGCTGAGCGCGGTGCCAAGCCTGCGCACCCGCGTGCCGGATCTGGAAAATCAGGTGAAAACGCTGACCGACAAGCTGAACAATATCGACGGTACCTGGAACCAGCGTACCGCGGAAATGCAGCAGAAAGTGGCCCAGAGCGACAGCGTGATTAACGGTCTGAAAGATGAGAATCAGAAACTGAAAAACGAGCTGATTGTCGCGCAGAAGAAGGTGAACGCCGCCAATCTGCAACTTGATGACAAACAACGTACCATCATCATGCAGTGGTTTATGTACGGTGGCGGTGTGCTGGGCGTTGGCCTGGTGCTGGGTCTGGTGCTTCCTCACCTGATCCCAAGCCGTAAGCGTAAAGACCGCTGGATGAACTAATTCGTCTTCTCTGCCAGACTTACGTATTATCTTGCGAAAAGAGAAAACGGGAGTACAGGGCGTGAAGAGTTATCTGGTCGGTGGTGCGGTACGTGATGCGTTGTTAGGTCTGCCGGTCAAAGATAAAGACTGGGTGGTGGTGGGAGCCACACCTGAAGAGATGCTTAACGCGGGCTACCAGCAGGTAGGCCGCGATTTTCCTGTGTTTCTGCACCCGCAAAGCCGTGAGGAGTACGCCCTTGCGCGTACCGAACGGAAATCTGGTTCGGGTTATACCGGCTTCACCTGCTATGCCGCACCGGACGTCACGCTGGAGCAAGATCTCCTGCGTCGCGATCTCACCATCAACGCGCTGGCGCAGGACGAAGACGGCCAGATCATTGACGCGTATGGCGGTCAGGACGATCTGCGTAATCGACTGCTGCGTCACGTCTCCCCGGCGTTTTCTGAAGATCCGCTCCGCGTGTTGCGCGTGGCGCGCTTTGCGGCGCGTTACGCGCATCTGAGCTTCCGCATTGCCGATGAGACCCTGGCACTGATGACCGCCATGACCGAGGCGGGCGAACTGGCCCACCTCACGCCAGAGCGCGTCTGGAAAGAGACGGAAAACGCCCTTACTACCCGCAACCCGCAGGTCTTTTTCCAGGTGCTGCGTGACTGTGGTGCACTGAAAGTGCTGTTCCCGGAAATTGACGCGCTGTTCGGCGTGCCCGCCCCGGCGAAATGGCACCCGGAAATCGATACCGGCGTGCATACCCTTATGACCCTGAGTATGGCTGCCATGCTCAGCCCCGAGGTGGATGTGCGTTTTTCAACGCTGTGCCACGATCTCGGCAAAGGATTAACGCCAAAAGCCATGTGGCCGCGCCACCATGGCCACGGTCCTGCCGGGGTGAAGCTGGTCGAAGGGCTTTGCCAGCGCCTGCGGGTACCCAACGAGATCCGCGATCTCGCCAGACTGGTGGCGGAATTTCACGACCTGATCCACACCTTCCCGATCCTCAAACCGGCCACCATCGTTAAGCTGTTTGATAACATCGACGCATGGCGCAAACCCCAGCGCGTCGAGCAGATCGCGTTGACCAGCGAAGCCGACGTACGTGGCCGCACCGGTTTTGAAGCCTGCGATTATCCGCAGGGACGGCTGTTACGCGCAGCGTGGGAAGTGGCAAAAGCGGTACCGACTAAAGCGGTTGTTGAGGCGGGCTTCAAGGGACCGGAAATCCGGGAAGAGCTGACGAAACGTCGAATTCAGGCGGTGACGGACTGGAAGGAAAAGCATTGCCCTCAGCCTAAAGACTGAGGGCCGTCGGTCAGAAGAAGACCACGTAAACCGCAGCCGCCACGATAAAGCGATAGATCGCGAACGGAATAAACGAGATACGCTTAATCAACTGCAGGAAGGTTTTGATGGCGATCAGCGCCACGATAAAGGCGGTGACAAAGCCCACGGCGAACATCGGAATGTCACCCGTGGTGAGGAAGCCAATGCTTTTATAGACGTCGAGTGCGGTCGCGCCCATCATCATCGGCACCGCCAGCAGGAACGAGAACTCCGACGCAGCATAGCGGCTAACGCCCATCAGCATCCCGCCAGAGATGGTCGCGCCTGAGCGTGAAAAGCCCGGCCACAGCGCCAGACACTGGAAACAACCAATGATAAACGCCTGACGGTAGGTCATGTCATCCAGACCTTCCGCGCGTGGCGTTTTCGGCTTCAGCAGTTCTGCCGCGATCAGCAGGAAACCGCCGACGACCAGCGCATACATGACGTTAATCGGGTTAAACAGCGATTTAATGGTGTCGTGGAAAACCAGGCCCAGAACCACTGCCGGAACCATGCCAAGCAGAATATGGATAAGCGTCAGGCGACCTTTGCTTTCACCCTCGCGCTGAGGAAGACGGCCAAAGTGGATACCGATAAGCCCGAACAGACGACGCCAGAACATCACAACGACCGCCAGAATAGACCCCAACTGAATGACAACTTCAAACGTCTTTGCGGTATCGCCTTCAAAGCCCAGCAGATGGCCAACGATAATCATATGGCCCGTACTGGAAACCGGCAAAAACTCCGTCAATCCTTCGACCACACCCAGTATTGCCGCCACCAGCAGCGAGTGCATATCGCTCATCTATAAACCCCTAAAAAGATATAAAAAAAACGGTGTCCCACGCGGACAACCGTGAAAGATACAGCTTTAAGACCGGTATAACCTAAAATGGTTTAGCTATTATGACGTTAAATCTTCCCTTTCAGATTTGTGCCACGCTCAATGATCACGCCGACGTTAGCGGCACGCGCCACGGCGCCCGGTTTGCTCAATTTGATGCGTACCCACGGTGCGTTGAACTTGCTCAGCAGCAGCTCGGCCACCTCTTCTGCCACACGCTCCACCAGCGCAAAACGTTGCCCTTCGACGTGGCCCACGACCGTTTCACTGATATCGGCGTAGCTCAGACAGTCATTCACGTCGTCGCTTTTTGCTGACTTGCGGTTATCCCAGCCCATTTCGATATCGAACACGAGTTTCTGTTCAATGGTCTGTTCCCAGTCGTAAACACCAATAGTGGTGATTACCGAAAGTTGCTCTATAAATACAATATCCATCACGACCTGCCTGCTTTTTGGCTAAACCGGATACCACTTCCGGCGAATTATGCGTATTATCCACAGATGCTGAGAATACAGATACATTTTCAAAACGGAACAGCGTTATGAGTGCAATCGCGCCTGGAATGATCCTCCTCGCCTACCTTTGCGGCTCAATCTCCAGCGCCATTCTGGTCTGCCGCATTGCCGGGTTACCTGACCCGCGCGAAAGTGGTTCCGGGAATCCGGGGGCGACCAATGTACTACGAATTGGCGGCAAGGGAGCAGCCGTAGCGGTATTGATTTTTGATGTTCTGAAAGGAATGTTACCCGTCTGGGGAGCGTATGCGCTGGGCGTAACGCCGTTCTGGCTGGGGCTCATTGCTATCGCCGCCTGTGTCGGCCATATCTGGCCTGTATTCTTTGGTTTTAAAGGCGGTAAAGGCGTCGCAACCGCCTTTGGTGCTATTGCCCCAATCGGCTGGGACTTAACCGGCGTGATGGCCGGCACCTGGCTACTGACCATTCTTCTGAGCGGTTACTCGTCACTGGGCGCCATCGTCAGCGCGCTGATTGCACCATTCTATGTCTGGTGGTTCAAACCGCAGTTCACCTTCCCGGTGTCAATGCTCTCCTGCCTCATCCTGCTGCGTCATCACGATAATATTCAGCGCCTGTGGCGTCGCCAGGAGACCAAAATCTGGTCGAAGCTCAAGAGAAAGAAAAAAGACGCCCCGTAAGGGGTTAGTTATGCCTTATAACCAAATGTGATTTTGGTCACCCTCTGCCTGTGGTAACTGTTAATGACACAACACAACCACACAAAACGAAAATGGCAGACATTACAGACACAACTCCCCTTTCAACAGCAGGACATTCGCCTGATGGCGACATCAAGTGGGTACGTAACGCCTCTGACGTTTCACGTCTGGTCAACGACGGTTCTCAGGGTCGGGCCAACGCCCGCATCGTAGTCGGTATCGCGCTGGGCGGTATTTTCCTCGATGCGTACGACCTTGGTGCGCTGGCGTTCGGCATCAAAGACATCACCCGCGAATTTAATCTCACCCCTGCCGGTACCGGCATGGTGGCCTCGGCCATTACCTTTGGTGCGATTGTCGGGGCGCTACTGGGTGGCTACCTCACGGACAAGATCGGACGCTACCGCGTCTTTATGGCCGACATGCTGTTCTTCGTGGTAGCGGCCATCGCCTGTGCACTGGCACCGAACGAATATGCGCTGGCGGGCGCACGCTTTGTGATGGGCCTCGGCGTGGGGATCGATCTGCCGGTGGCGATGGCGTTTCTTAGCGAGTTCGCCAGGCTCAAAGGCCCCGGAAACAAGGCCTCCAGCGTCGCAATGTGGTGTCCAACCTGGTATGCCGCAATCAGCATCTCTTACCTGTTGGTGTTATTCTTCTACGCCGTACTGCCAGAAAGTCACAGCGACTGGCTGTGGCGCTTAATCCTGGGGTTTGGCGCAGTGCCTGCGCTGGTGATTATCGCCATTCGTAGCCGCTACATGAGCGAGTCCCCGGTCTGGGCGGCGAATCAGGGTAACCTGAAAGAGGCGGCCGCTATCTTGCGGCAATCGTATAACATCAACGCCCACGTGCCGCAGGATGCGCTTAACCAACCGGCACCGGTGGTCAACAAGGCGAAGTGGGCAAACTATCTGAACCTGTTCCGTGGCGTCTATTTGCGACGTACCACGCTCGCTACCCTGCTCTCGGTGGTGTCGTCTTTCGCCTATAACGCCGTCGCATTTGGTCTGCCGGTCATTATCTCCAGCTTCTTTGTGCAGTCGATGCTGACCACTATTCTGATCTCACTGGTGCTAAACCTGCTGTTTGCCTTCGTCGGCGGATTGCTGGCAGTACGCTATGTTCCGCGCTTCGGCGCGTGGCGGATGTCACTGGCGGGCTACGCCTGTCAGCTTGTTGCTCTGCTGGGGCTGGCGCTGATTGGTCGTCCGGAAGGCGTATCGGAAGGCGTTATCGCCGTCGCGATGCTGGCGCTGTTCCTGTTCGGTCAGGGATTTGGGCCCGGTGCCCATACCATGACGTTTGCGTCCCTGAGCTATCCCACCTCTCTGCGCGGCGTGGGCGTGGGCCTTAACCAGACGCTGATGCGCAGCAGTTCTACGCTCTCGCTGTTTCTGTTCCCTCTGCTGGTGGCCTCTCTTGATACCGCCGTGTTCTGGGTGATCGCCCTGGCACCGTTTATCGGGCTGGCTGCGCTGCTGGCGATCCGCTGGGAACCGTCCGGCTATGATGTGGATGCAGAGGATTATCGATAACCTTCTCAACCGGCTCCTTGAGCCGGTTTTTTTATCCATAAGCGACTCATATGACAGCCTTCATTTCTGCCAGGGCATACTGAAACGTCTCCCGATGATGAGCAGATGGATGCAGCATGTTAGCAGCTCAGGTCACTGATAATTCTTACAAAGGCTGGCAGGCATCGCTTGCCCTGCAGTTTTGTTACACCCCTGAGAAAACCCTCCTGCACGCTGCTCATCACATCGGGCCCCTCACCGTACAGCGACCTTTTTATCCCGAAGGCGACACCTGTCACCTGTATTTACTGCACCCGCCAGGCGGGATAGTCGGCGGCGATACGCTGGATATTTCGGTGCATCTGGACGCGAAAAGCCATGCGCTGATCACCATGCCCGGCGCGAGCAAGTTCTATCGCAGCAGCGGCCCGCAGGCCTGTCTCAATCAGCACTTCTGGCTCGACGATGAGGCTACGCTGGAGTGGCTGCCGCAGGACACCATTATCTTTCCCGGTGCGAATGCCGCCCTGCGTTCCGTTTTTCATCTGAAGGCTTCCAGTACGCTGCTGGCGTGGGAATTGTACTGTCTGGGTCGCCCGGTGATCGGCGAAACCTTCAGCCACGGCACGCTGGAAAGCCGCCTTGAGATCTGGGTCGACGATGAGCCACGGCTGATTGAACGTCAGCACCTCAGCAATGGCGATCTCACGCCCGTTGCAGGTCTCCCGTGGGTCGGCACGCTGCTGTTCTTTCCGGCCAGGGAAGCGCACCTCGAAACGGTGCGCGAGCTGCTGACGCCGCTGAGCAACTTTGCCGGGGCAACGCTCACAGACGATCTGCTGTCGGTGCGTTTTCTCTCCCACGACAACCTGATTTGCCAGCGGGTGATGCGCGATATCTGGCAGTCGCTTCGCCCGCTTTTAACCCCCAAAACCGCCTGTTCGCCGCGTATCTGGCAGACATAAGAGAAACGTTATGGAACTGACCCCCAGAGAAAAAGACAAGCTGTTGCTGTTTACCGCTGCGCTGGTTGCCGAACGCCGCCTTGCGCGCGGGGTAAAACTGAATTACCCGGAATCAGTCGCGCTGATCAGCGCGTTTATTATGGAAGGCGCCCGCGATGGCGAAACCGTCGCCTCACTGATGGAAGCGGGCCGTCACGTCCTGACGCGCGACCAGGTGATGGAAGGCGTACCGGAGATGATCCCCGACATTCAGGTGGAAGCGACGTTCCCGGACGGATCAAAGCTCGTCACCGTCCATAACCCGATCGTATAAGGAGCGCGTGATGATCCCAGGCGAATACCAGATCCAATCCGGAAACATTGCGATCAACGTTGGGCGAGACACGCAAAACGTGATCGTCGAAAACCATGGCGACAGGCCGATCCAGGTGGGATCGCACTACCACTTTTATGAGATTAACCCGGCGCTGAAATTCGACCGGGAAGCCACCAAAGGCTATCGGCTGAATATTCCGGCAGGCACCGCCGTGCGTTTCGAACCCGGACAGAAGCGCGAGGTGACGCTGGTTCAGGTCAGCGGCGCGCAGCGTATTTTCGGCTTTCGCGGCGAGGTGATGGGAGAGGTGAAAAATGGCTGAAATTTCACGCCAGGCCTACGCCGATATGTTCGGCCCCACCACTGGCGATAAAGTGCGTCTGGCCGACAGCGAGCTGTGGATAGAAGTGGAAAACGATCTCACGGTCTACGGCGAAGAGGTCAAATTCGGCGGCGGGAAGGTGATCCGCGACGGTATGGGCCAGGGGCAGATGACATCCGACGGCTGCGTGGATCTGGTGCTGACCAACGCGTTGATTATCGATCACTGGGGGATCGTTAAAGCCGATATTGGCGTAAAAAACGGACGGATCTTTGCCGTGGGTAAAGCCGGTAACCCGGATATACAGCCCGGGGTCACGATCCCAATTGGCGCAGCGACAGAAGTGATCGCCGCCGAGGGGAAAATTGTCACCGCCGGCGGGATCGACACGCACATCCACTGGATCTGCCCGCAGCAGGCGGAAGAGGCGCTGGTCTCTGGCGTCACCACCATGATTGGCGGGGGCACGGGCCCAGCGGCAGGCACCAACGCCACGACCTGTACGCCAGGGCCCTGGTATATCGCGCGGATGTTGCAGGCGGCCGATACACTACCGGTGAATATCGGCCTGCTTGGCAAAGGTAACGGTTCCAACCCTGATGCCCTGCGCGAGCAGATCGCAGCGGGCGCCATCGGGCTGAAGATCCACGAAGACTGGGGCGCGACGCCTGCCGCCATCAACTGCTCACTGGCGGTGGCGGAGGAGATGGATATTCAGGTGGCGCTGCACAGCGACACGCTGAACGAATCCGGGTTTGTTGAGGACACGCTGGCGGCTATCGGCGGGCGGACCATTCACACCTTCCATACGGAAGGGGCGGGCGGCGGACATGCACCGGATATTATTACCGCCTGCGCGCACCCGAATATTCTGCCCTCCTCCACTAACCCGACGCTGCCCTACACGGTGAATACCATCGACGAGCATCTCGACATGCTGATGGTGTGTCACCACCTCGACCCGGATATCGCCGAGGACGTGGCCTTTGCTGAATCACGCATTCGCCGGGAGACCATCGCTGCGGAAGATGTCCTTCACGATATTGGTGCCTTCTCGCTGACCTCGTCCGACTCCCAGGCAATGGGTCGCGTCGGCGAAGTGATTATTCGTACCTGGCAGGTGGCGCACCGTATGAAGGTTCAGCGCGGCGCACTGCCGGAAGAGACCGGGAACAACGATAACTTCCGCGTGAAACGCTATATCGCCAAATACACCATTAACCCGGCGCTGACCCACGGGATTGCTCATGAAGTGGGCTCGATTGAGGCCGGGAAACTGGCGGATTTAGTGGTCTGGTCCCCCGCGTTCTTTGGCGTCAAACCCGCCACCATTGTGAAAGGCGGGATGATCGCCTGCGCGCCGATGGGGGATATCAACGCCTCTATCCCAACGCCGCAACCGGTCCATTACCGTCCGATGTTTGGCACGCTGGGTGCCGCACGCCATGCGACACGGCTGACGTTTGTCTCCCAGGCTGCCGATGCGAAGGGCATTTCGCACCAGCTCAGCCTGCAGAGCGGCATAGCCGTCGTAAAAGGCTGCCGCACGGTGAAAAAGGCCGACATGATCCACAACAGTCTGCAGCCCAACATCACCGTTGACGCACAAACTTACGAGGTTCGCGTTGATGGCGAGCTCATTACCAGCGAGCCGGCAGACGTTCTGCCGATGGCCCAACGCTATTTCCTGTTTTAAGGAGTGACGATGATCTACCTGACCCAACGCCTTGACCATGCCCATCCGATAACCGCCAGCGTCACGCTGCCGATTGATGTCCGGGTAAAAAGCCGTGCCCGCGTGGCGCTGAATGACGGCCGCGAAGCCGGGCTGATGCTGCCGCGCGGCCTGCTGCTGCGCGGGGGAGATCTGCTGACCACTGACGACGGCAGCGAGGTGATCGAGGTGATCGCCGCGCCGGAATCGGTCTCCGTGGTGCGCTGCGACGATCCGTTCCTGCTCGCCCGCGCCTGCTACCACCTCGGCAACCGCCACGTGCCGCTGCAGATCATGCCCGGCGAGCTGCGCTACCACCACGATCATGTGCTCGATGACATGCTGCGCCAGTTCGGGCTCGAGGTGACATTTGCCACCCTCCCGTTTGAACCGGAAGCAGGGGCGTATACCAGCGATGCCCACAGCCATAGCCATAGTCACTCTCACGCTCATTCACATTAAGGATTCATCATGCGTACGTTTTTACCTCTGCTACTGCTGGCCTTTTCTCTTCCTGCCCTGGCGCATCCCGGACACGGCACAGACAGCTTTCAGGCCGGTTTTTTCCATCCGCTGACGGGTCTTGATCATCTGCTGATGCTAACCGGTGCGGGCGTACTTTCGGCCCTGAGCGGGCGCAAGCTGCTGCTGCCTCTTGCCACTCTCGGCATGATGCTGGCCGGGGCCGTTGCAGGCAGCCTGCTTGGCGGCTTTAGCGGCATGGAAATGCTGATTATCGCCTCGCTGGCGGTCTGCGGCGCGATGATGTTTAAAACCGAAAATCGCCTGCTGTTGGCCGTGCCGGCGCTGGCAATGTTCCACGGCTGGGCGCACGGGGTAGAGATGTCTGGCCACAACTTCTGGCTCTTCACCAGCGGCTTTATGTTTGCCAGTGCCACGGTGCTGTGCGCCAGCTTCGCCGCCGGGTTACTGCTGCGCCGTCACGACGGGTTACGTAAAACCTTTGGTGGCGGGCTGATTGTCTCTGCGCTGCTGGCGCTGATGGGCTGATGGAGCACGTCCGCCAGCGGCTGCGCCTGATGCAGCTCTCCAGCAGCAGCCTTCCGGTCGGGTCATTCACCTGGTCGCAGGGGCTGGAGTGGGCCGTAGAAGCAGGCTGGGTCCCCGATGCTGAGGCGTTCAAAAACTGGCAGATCCTGCAGATGGAGCAGAGCTTGTTCTGTGTCGATCTGCCGCTGTTTTCCCGACTTTATCGGGCGTGCGAGCAAAACGATTTGGCGACGGCAACACGCTGGACGGCCTACCTTCTCGCCTGCCGGGAAACGCGTGAACTGCGTGATGAGGAACGCAACCGCGGGGCGGCCTTTACGCGCCTGCTCAAAAGCTGGGAGCCGGACTGTCCGGCAGAGTGGCGGACGCTGTTTATGCAAAGCCAGCTCAGCGGGATGGCGTGGCTGGGAGTACGCTGGGGCATTAGCGCCCATGAGCTGGCCCTGAGCCTGGGCTACAGCTGGATTGAGAGCGCGGTCATGGCGGGCGTCAAGCTGGTGCCGTTCGGGCAACAGACGGCGCAGCAGCTGATTATCGACCTGAGCGACCACTTTGCCGCCGGGCTTGAACCGGCTTTTTTGCGTGGCGACGACGCGCTGGGTGCGGCAACGCCGCTGTCGGCCATCGCCTCTGCGCGCCACGAAACACAATATTCACGATTATTCCGTTCCTGAGGAGACAACATGGCTGATTACAAACATCCCCTGCGCGTGGGCGTGGGCGGCCCGGTGGGGTCGGGCAAAACCGCGTTACTGGAAGCACTCTGCAAAGCAATGCGCGACACCTATCACCTGGCAGTGGTGACCAACGATATCTACACCAAAGAGGATCAGCGCATTCTCACCGAAGCGGGGGCCCTTGAGCCAGAGCGCATCGTGGGCGTGGAGACGGGCGGTTGCCCGCATACCGCAATCCGCGAAGATGCCTCAATGAACCTGGCGGCAGTGGAAGCGTTAAGCGAAAAGTTCGGCAATCTGGACCTGATCTTCGTTGAAAGCGGCGGTGACAACCTGAGCGCCACCTTCAGCCCGGAGCTGGCTGACCTGACAATCTATGTGATTGACGTCGCTGAAGGGGAGAAGATCCCGCGTAAGGGCGGCCCAGGGATAACCAAATCCGATTTTCTGGTGATCAACAAAACCGACCTGGCACCCTATGTGGGGGCCTCACTGGAGGTGATGGAGCGTGACACCAACCGCATGCGCGGCGAGCGCCCGTGGACCTTCACCAATCTGAAGGCGGGCGACGGACTGGCGACGATCGTGACATTTCTGGAAGAGAAAGGGATGTTGCGGGTGTAACCGTATAACTCCCCTCTCCCTGGCGGGAGAGGGTCAGACATTACGCCTCCGGCAACTCCGCCAGCGGCCAGCGTGGACGTACAGAGACGCTCAGATCGGCGGTCGCGCCAGCGTTCAGACGTACCATACCCGCGTAGGCGATCATCGCCCCGTTATCGGTACAGAATTCCGGACGGGCATAAAATACTTCCCCACCACGCTTTTGCATCATCTGCGCGAGTTTTGCACGCAGCGTGCGGTTGGCGCTGACGCCCCCGGCCATCACCAGACGCTTAAAGCCGGTCTTTTCCAGTGCGCGTTTGCATTTGATCATCAGGGTATCGACCACCGCGTCTTCGAACGCACGGGCGATATCAGCACGGGTCTGCTCGCTATCGTCATTATTGCGAATGGTATTGGCCGCGAAGGTTTTCAGACCGGAAAAGCTGAAATCCAGCCCTGGACGGTCAGTCATCGGACGCGGGAAGACGAAACGCCCTTCCGTGCCCTGCGATGCCATTTTCGAGAGCATCGGACCGCCAGGATAATCCAGACCCAGCAGTTTGGCCGTTTTGTCGAAGGCCTCACCGGCTGCGTCGTCAATGGACTCGCCGAGCAGCTCATACTTGCCAATCCCCGTTACGCTAATCAGCTGGGTATGGCCACCTGAAACCAGCAGCGCCACAAAAGGAAACGCAGGCGGATTATCTTCCAGCATCGGCGCCAGAAGATGCCCTTCCATATGGTGAACCGGAATGGCCGGCACATCCCACGCGAATGCCAGCGAACGGCCCACCGTTGCGCCGACCAGCAGCGCACCCACCAGGCCCGGGCCTGCGGTATACGCTACAGCATCAATATCAGTAGAGCTCAACCCGGCTTCTTTCAGCGCCGCCTGAATCAGGGGAACCGTTTTACGCACGTGGTCACGAGAAGCCAGTTCAGGCACGACGCCGCCGTAGTCAGCGTGTAATTTCACCTGACTATACAGTTGGTTGGCAAGAAGCCCTTTTTCGTCGTCGTAAATGGCGATGCCGGTCTCATCGCAGGATGTTTCAATACCCAGTACACGCATGACTTGTTTTACCTCGTTTCAATACCGCGCAGTGTAGGGCCAATGCGGATTGATGTAAAACTTTGTTCGCCCCAGGAAGAAGCCTCGTGTATACTCCTCACCCTTATTAAAGTCCCTTTCAAAAACGCGTCGGTGCTTTACAAAGCAGCAGCATTTGCAGTAAAATTCCGCACCATTTTGAAATAAGCTGGCGTTGATGCCAGCGGCAAACCGAATTTATCAAAGGTGAGAGTTACATGCCGGTAATTAAAGTACGTGAAAACGAGCCGTTCGACGTTGCACTGCGTCGCTTCAAACGTTCATGCGAGAAAGCAGGTGTTCTGGCTGAAGTTCGTCGTCGTGAGTTCTATGAAAAACCAACGACCGAACGTAAGCGCGCTAAAGCTTCTGCTGTGAAACGTCACGCGAAGAAACTGGCTCGCGAAAACGCACGCCGTACTCGTCTGTACTAATCAGTTGAGGGCCTCAGCCCTCAATGACAGACAGAGTTGTAGTCGTAAGGCCGTGCTTCCGGAAGGAATGCGCGGCTTGTTTTCGTTTATGAGTTACTAAAATTTTTGGGGCATATGGCCGGACGAATCCCACGCGTATTCATCAATGACCTGCTAGCCAGAACCGACATCGTCGATCTCATCGACGCGCGGGTAAAGCTGAAAAAGCAGGGCAAGAACTACCATGCGTGCTGTCCTTTCCATAACGAAAAAACCCCCTCCTTCACCGTAAACGGTGAAAAGCAGTTTTACCATTGCTTCGGCTGTGGTGCTCACGGTAATGCTGTCGATTTTTTAATGAACTACGACAAGCTCGAGTTCGTTGAAACCGTCGAAGAGCTGGCGGCGATGCACAACCTTGAAGTGCCGTATGAAGCAGGCAGTGGGCCAAGCCAGATCGAGCGCCATCAACGGCAGACGCTGTACCAACTGATGGATGGTCTGAACTCGTTTTATCAACAGTCTCTTAAGCACGCTGCTGCTGAGCCTGCGCGTCAGTACCTGACAGCGCGCGGACTGAGTGACGATGTGATTGCGCGTTTCGCTATTGGTTACGCCCCGCCCGGCTGGGACAACGTGTTAAAGCGTTTTGGCGGCAATAGCGAAGATCGTAAGTCTCTTATCGATGCCGGCATGCTGGTCACCAATGACCAGGGACGAAGCTACGACCGCTTCCGCGAACGGGTGATGTTCCCGATCCGCGACAAGCGTGGCCGGGTGATTGGTTTTGGTGGTCGCGTGCTGGGTGATGCCCTGCCGAAGTACCTCAACTCCCCGGAGACCGATATTTTTCATAAAGGCCGCCAGCTTTACGGTCTTTATGAGGCGCTGAAGGATAACGCGGAACCTCCGCGCCTTCTGGTCGTCGAAGGCTATATGGATGTCGTCGCGCTGGCGCAGTATGACATCAACTATGCGGTTGCATCTCTGGGCACCTCGACCACAGCCGATCACATTCAGCTGCTGTACAGGGTGACTAACAATGTCATCTGCTGTTACGACGGTGACCGTGCAGGGCGCGACGCCGCCTGGCGTGCGCTGGAAACCGCACTGCCTTATATGACCGACGGGCGTCAGTTACGCTTTATGTTCCTGCCCGACGGTGAAGACCCGGATACGCTGGTGCGTAAAGAGGGCAAAGCGGCGTTTGAAGCGCGGATGGAGCAGGCTCAGCCGCTCTCCACGTTTTTGTTTAACAGCCTGATGCCGCAGGTCGATTTGAGTACCCCTGACGGGCGCGCGCAGCTCAGCACGCTGGCGCTGCCGTTAATCAGTCAGGTGCCCGGCGAAACGCTGCGCATCTATCTGCGTCAGGAGCTAGGCAACAAGCTCGGCATTCTGGATGACAGCCAGCTTGAACGTTTAATGCCTAAACAGTCTGAAAACGGTGCGGTTCGTCCCGCGCCTCAGCTAAAACGCACAACCATGCGTATACTGATAGGGTTACTGGTTCAAAACCCCGAACTTGCTCCGCAAGTGCCATCGCTGGCGGGTTTGAACCACGAAAAATTGCCCGGGCTTGGCTTATTTTCAGAATTGGTCAACACTTGTTTGTCTCAGCCAGGTCTGACCACCGGACAACTTTTAGAACATTATCGCGGCACAAAAGAGGCTGCTACCCTTGAAAAACTGTCGATGTGGGACGATATAGCAGATAAGGACATTGCAGAAAAAACGTTCACCGACTCACTCAACCATATGTTTGATTCGATGCTTGAGCTGCGCCAGGAAGAGTTGATAGCTCGCGAGCGCACACACGGCTTAAGCAGCGAAGAACGCCGGGAACTCTGGATGCTGAACCAGGAGCTGGCAAAAAAATGAATTCAACGGCTTAAGTGCCGAATATCGATCGGGAAGCCCCCGGCAGCCGCACTGAGAGGCAGCGGCACAAATATAAGTACGCCCTCGCTTTAAAGGTTGGCAGCCCCATCGCCGACACCAATCAAACGAATTAAGTGTGGATACCGTCTTATGGAGCAAAACCCGCAGTCACAGCTGAAACTTCTTGTCCAACGCGGTAAGGAGCAAGGCTATCTGACCTATGCCGAGGTCAATGACCATCTGCCGGAAGATATCGTCGATTCAGATCAAATCGAAGACATCATCCAAATGATCAATGACATGGGTATTCAGGTGATGGAAGAAGCACCTGATGCCGATGATCTGTTGCTGGCTGAAACCTCCAACAACACTGACGAAGATGCGGAAGAAGCTGCTGCACAGGTCCTGTCCAGCGTGGAATCTGAAATCGGGCGTACCACTGACCCGGTCCGCATGTACATGCGCGAAATGGGTACCGTTGAACTGTTGACCCGCGAAGGCGAAATTGACATCGCGAAACGCATCGAAGACGGTATCAACCAGGTTCAGTGCTCTGTTGCCGAATACCCGGAAGCGATCACCTATCTGCTGGAGCAGTACGATCGTGTTGAAGCGGAAGAAGCGCGCCTGTCTGACCTGATCACCGGTTTTGTCGACCCGAACGCTGAAGAAGATATGGCACCGACCGCCACTCACGTGGGTTCTGAACTGTCTCAGGAAGAGATGGATGATGACGAAGACGAAGATGAGGAAGATGCCGACGACGACACCGCCGATGATGACAACAGCATCGACCCGGAACTGGCGCGCGAGAAGTTTGCCGAGCTGCGTACCCAGTACGAAGTCACGCGTGACACCATCAAAGCAAAAGGTCGCAGCCACGCAGCCGCACAGGAAGAGATCCTGAAACTGTCTGAAGTCTTCAAACAGTTCCGTCTGGTGCCTAAACAGTTCGACTACCTGGTTAACAGCATGCGCGTGATGATGGATCGCGTACGTACCCAGGAACGCATCATCATGAAACTGTGCGTTGAGCAGTGCAAAATGCCGAAGAAGAACTTCATCACCCTCTTCACCGGCAACGAAACCAGCGAAACCTGGTTCAACGCGGCTATCGCGATGAACAAGCCGTGGTCTGAAAAACTGCACGACGTGAAAGAAGACGTGTTCCGCGGCCTGCAGAAACTGCATCAGATTGAAGAAGAGACCGGCCTGACCATTGAGCAGGTTAAAGACATCAACCGTCGTATGTCCATCGGTGAAGCGAAAGCCCGCCGTGCGAAGAAAGAGATGGTTGAAGCGAACCTGCGTCTGGTTATCTCTATCGCCAAGAAGTACACCAACCGTGGCCTGCAGTTCCTGGATCTGATTCAGGAAGGCAATATCGGTCTGATGAAAGCGGTTGATAAGTTTGAATACCGTCGTGGTTATAAGTTCTCCACCTATGCTACCTGGTGGATCCGTCAGGCTATCACCCGCTCTATCGCGGATCAGGCGCGCACCATCCGTATTCCGGTGCATATGATTGAGACCATCAACAAGCTCAACCGTATCTCCCGCCAGATGCTGCAGGAGATGGGCCGCGAGCCAACGCCGGAAGAGCTGGCTGAGCGCATGCTGATGCCGGAAGACAAGATCCGTAAAGTGCTGAAGATCGCCAAAGAGCCAATCTCCATGGAAACACCAATCGGTGATGATGAAGATTCGCATCTGGGTGATTTCATCGAGGATACCACCCTCGAGCTGCCGCTGGACTCTGCGACGACCGAGAGCCTGCGTGCTGCAACACACGACGTTCTGGCTGGCCTGACCGCCCGTGAAGCAAAAGTGCTGCGTATGCGTTTCGGTATCGATATGAACACCGACCATACGCTGGAAGAAGTGGGTAAACAGTTCGACGTTACCCGCGAACGTATCCGTCAGATCGAAGCGAAGGCGCTGCGTAAACTGCGCCATCCAAGCCGCTCTGAAGTACTGCGTAGCTTCCTGGACGATTAATCGATCCTGTCAGTGAAAAAGCTCCCTTTGGGGAGCTTTTTTGCATTTTCTCCGCCCCTCAGGGACAAGGAAACACCGCCCTAGAGCCCACGCACAACCAGGGCCTCATCCAGTTCCCGATACGCCTCCACCAGCTTATCCAGCGTTGCTCTGTTAAGCCCGCTCGGGTTCGGCAGCACCCACACCTGCGTGACGCCAATGGTGATGGCCTGTTTGCCCCACTGCGCACCGCGCTGACTGAACGCCTGTTCGTAAGCCTGCTTACCCAGGATGGCCAGCGCTGCCGGCTGATAATCTTCAATCTTCTTAATCAGCTCCCGCCCACCGCTGCGCAGTTCATGCAGGTTCACCTCACTCGCCTGAACCGTGGGCCGTTCAACCAGCATGGTTATCCCGCAGCGCGTATCCAGCAGGTGCTGCTCCTCTTCAGGCTTCAGTAGCCTGTCGGTAAACCCGGCCTGATAGATAACCTTCCAGAAGCGATTCCCCGGATGGGCAAAGTGAAAACCGGTGTGCGCCGAGGACTTCCCCGGGTTAATCCCGCAAAACACCACCCGCAAGCCCGGGGCCAGAATATCGTTGATCATCTCTACTCCCATTGATACATCCTTATGGAAGTATAAAGGATTGATTATGCATTGTTTATAAAAACAGCAGGCAGGTGTGAATGGCTGGATTGCTGAAGGGAGTTCCTCTATAATTCACCGCCACGGCCCCTTAGCTCAGTGGTTAGAGCAGGCGACTCATAATCGCTTGGTCGCTGGTTCAAGTCCAGCAGGGGCCACCAAATTTAAGCAGTAAATACATACAGTTAGGCCACTCTCGCGAGTGGCCTTTTTGTTTATTGATGTTTGAGTGTCGCAAAAGTGTCGCAGCAGTTGCTATTACAAGCTCATCTATCAGCGCCTCTATCACCATTCCTCTGATTTTCCTGCTGAAGCTTTTTAATCATCGGAATGAGCTTTTTCGCCTTTTCTTCTGCATAGTTGTCAAGATGAGGTTGCAAGCGCTCGTCAAATGATGTTTCTGACCGCTTTAGGAGTGTAGTTTCTGGGGGCACAAATTTACTCTTTCCGGGACTTTGATCAGCCATCAAAAGCCGCCCATCTTCCAGGGTAAAACTTAATTCCGCAAAAATATATTTGTGACCGCCAATGTATTCAAAGGCTCTTGCTTCAAAGGAGTGGCTGAACAATGTTCGATGGCCTTCAAGCATAAAATAATCTACCATTTGAGGGGTATTATCGATGAACTCTCTAATCTGAGGCGTTGATATGATTCCGGAAACATCACGTCCGTTTATAGAAACTTCAACAACTATTTGCTCTGGCGATTCAATCCACTTATTTTCAGACAAGCCTTCAAAATCTTCTCCTGGATAAGAGGAGGACCATGAGCCTTCAAGTGTCGGACTAGACATAACCCATTCTTTAGCAAGATTATAATTATCAATGAGTTGCTTGGAGTCCATAGTTGCCACCATGAACAAAGAAGATGCCACTACAGCAAGTACTGCCCACCATTTTTTAATAATTTGCATTTACCGTAACCAAAATTCCCAAAGATAGTATTAATTTACAGCGCGAAGGCACTAATTAGAAATAGTATATTAAACTCTCAATCAGGTTGTAATCTGAATACGATTTCATAAAGATGTGGCTTGCTATCGTGTAATGAAAATTAGCATTGAATCTTGATTACCATCGGGCATTGCTGAATGAATTACACACAATTTGGTTCGAATAATACTGAAAATTTTTTCAGTCTTTTTAAAATGCTGATCTCGGTTCAAACCCGCACCAACCACGGCTTTGCAGGTTTTTCTTTGTCTGCCGCCTATCGCGCCACTTGATCTTCCTTCCTCACATAAAATAGAAAATTCCCTTACTTATCTGTTGGTTGCGTTTTCGTTAGATCCTCCGCAGATCCATAAAACTGAAAAACACTGAAATTCTTTTCAATCTTTTCAGTTCTGGCTTTACGCAAAGCCGCCAGCACTGGCGCGGTCTGGCGGTCTGGTTTGTAGAAAAATAAAACTGAAAAATTTTTATGATCCAAAAACCGCAGGCGGGTGCGATTTTGGTCTGCGAAAGATTTTTTTTGCCATGCTGTGACGCGCCAGCGCTCTGCTGTGCGCACGATCTGTTTTAAGGGTGGCTCTGAGCGCCTCAAAAGACTGAACGCGGTACAGCGCCGCTGGCAGCGCGCAGCGATAGCCGCTTGTGAGGAAAGAAAAGAGATATCCCCGGCAGGGGATGAAGGGCATAAAAAAACCCGCTTTCGCGGGTAATGTTCTGGACAGGTTTACTTGCCAATCACCGGGGAGTATTTGCCGTTCAGCGTGTCCGCTTTTGTTCCGGTGTTCCGGATGGCTTCCGCGTTGGTCGGTGCTCCCGTATTGCTGTGCGTGTGGCTTGCCGTTTGCTCTGCCAGCTCTTTCACCACGTCGAGCGTGTCGAGCATCAGCTGCGCCACGTTGATTGTGCCAGAGCCAATCCACACTACCGGGGCAATAATCTGCTGTTGTACTGCCGCCACGCTTTTACGTATCTGGCCGATTTTCTCGATCAGGTCTTTACCCGTTGTGATGGTCTGGCTCCCGGCAATGTCCGTTTCATCATTGCCGCCGATACTCGCCACGCGGTTATTTACTGCCTGGCTGTAATCACCCGTGCATACCTGCTGAATGGCTCCGGCCAGCAGTGTGGACGTGCCCAGCACGGTAATTTTATCCGTGGCCTTAACCGTGGTTTCGCGGCTGACCAGCTCCCGCTGTTCTGTATCGGCCTGAACCACGCGTGCCATAGAAGTTTCACTGATCGTCTGGTCTGTCTGCCTCACCCAGTCACCCGCCTGGGTAACGCGCTGCGACACTTCCGCACGCTGCTGTTGCAGCTGTTCGCCAGGTTGGATATGCTCATTTTGCCCCAAATCATTTAGAAGAAGCTCTATTACTCAATCCTTTGGTAAAAAGATTATGAATATAGAACTAAAAATAACATTATGGGCGCTTGCATGCGCGTATGCTTTAGGAAATTCTTTTATTTACTCATGGACATTTTGGACGGCATTTGACATTGACATCTTGCAATTCGCCTCTTTAACAGACTTGATCCCTTCGATTATTTATAACCTGACTATTCCTTTTGTTATAGTGGTTTTGGCCGTTATAGTCGCTGAAGTTTGGATTAGGCTAAAAACAAGAATTGAAGAAATTATAGATGCGTATCTGTCCTCATACATAAAAAACTATGAAAAAGTTAAGCTGATGTCTAGTCTTATAGCTAGTTTTATATTTGCTATAATAGGAGTCATAGGAGCTATCTATAGTTTTAAAACAATACCTCCCCGCCCATCATCAGAAGATTTCCCTTGGTTAGATGTATTAAAAATCGGCGTACCTATTCCGTTAACCTTCTTTATTATTTATATAATCATTGAAAACACTTCGTTCTTTTCAAACATTAAATACAGGAGATTAGTAATATTTTGCTTGTGCATTGTCCCTGTAACGAGCTATTTTTGGGGCGTGATAAACTCCCAAAAGATTAAACAAGGTAAAAATACCTTCATAGTTAAATCAGACACTCAATGTAAATCAACACCTGGAACACAGTTTCGATATATATCTTCTGTATCTGACAAAGCATTTGCCTTATCTTTAAGAGACGGTTCAGTCTGTATATTCAAATATAACAATCTTGAATTAATACCAGAAATCAATTATCACTACACGATATCGCTTGAAAGCAAGGCAATCTAAAAGTGTCGCAAGAGTGTCGCAACAACTTAATGATATTGGCATATATAGGTGGACATTGGTTTTTTAAGTAACTGATTTTACGCTAACTTATTGTTTTTACTTTGCCTGTTATGGTTCTCATAATCGCTTGGTCGCTGGTTCAAGTCCAGCAGGGGCCACCAAATTTTTCAATGAGTTACAGAAAAATTCTTTAAGTGACACTTCAGCCAGGATACCTATAGGATACCTATAGGATACCGTAGTTAAGTAATCAGGAGTATCTTTGTAAATATCCTTGCCATTGCTACACACCTCCCAATTTTACAAAAGCAGGATTCTTGATGAACGTATTCATAAGTTGGTCTGGCGATACAAGTCATCGTGTTGCAAAAGTGTTAAGGGGCTGGATACCTAGTGTTATTCAAGCCGTTGAGCCTTATGTTTCTTCAGAAGATATTGACAAAGGGACCAGATGGTCCAGTGACATAGCGACAGAACTTGATAAATCATCTTATGGTATTATTTGTCTTACAAAACAGAATATTCACGCACCATGGATCAATTTTGAAGCTGGTGCATTAGGAAAAAGTGTTGATAAAAGCAAGGTCAGCCCTTTTCTATTTCGAATGAATCCATCAGATGTCAATGGACCACTCTTACAATATCAGTCAACTCGGCATGAAAAAGATGACATCTATAAACTGATGATGTCCATCAACACCTCCTGTGGTGAGCAGGCCCTTGATAATGAGAGGTTAAGTAAGATATTTGAAGTTTGGTG
Organism: Enterobacter sp. BNK-18; assembly: GCF_047456135.1. Classification (NCBI taxonomy): domain Bacteria; kingdom Pseudomonadati; phylum Pseudomonadota; class Gammaproteobacteria; order Enterobacterales; family Enterobacteriaceae; genus Enterobacter; species Enterobacter sp. BNK-18. Next base: position 3,131,542 of record NZ_CP179899.1, read on the forward strand.
GCCAAATTTAGAGCAAAATTTGAAGGATATTCCTCAAGAGGTAGTTGAGCAGCCAGCAACTAAACAAGGCACAGAAAAATCAGCAGATCTAGAGAGATTCTCTAAAATCTTTGAAGAATTATTAGATCTTAGCCGAACCAATCATCAACTGTTGCGCTCTCCTGAAGCAATTTTACCTAAAGATTATTTAGATTATATTTTAACCAATGGTAATAAAGATCTTTCAGGAGAATTGCCAGACGTCATTAGTGATGCCGTGGATAGACTAAAGGATCTGGAAACAACAGTGCTTGAATTGGAGCTTTCGACAGATATAAATCTTTCTGAATTAAGAAAATCAATCGAAGTTCTTAAACGGCCAATAAATTACTTATCTAGTAGTTACGGCGGCGCTAAAAGGCTCCGTTCGAGAAGATTAATTAGACAAACTAACTGATATAATCAGGCACACATCGTGTGCCTGATTCATTAACCATTTAATACATTGATTTTTGGTATTTTTTTCATAAAAATATTATCAACAAGCTCATTTCATGCTTAGTCACTTCCTTCCAAAATTGGTTCTAGCGGACGCCAAAATAATCACGCCCATGGTCCGATAGTACGTTGTATTTGTCGTTTTATCATCTATCAGATACCGTTAAATCTCGCCAACCTTTTTTTATGGCTCACACTCGTCTCAAATACAAAATCCTCATGCTCAGCCTGAAATGTTCCAATTGCCATTAGCGCTGATACTGCTGGGTCAATCTTGTTGGAAGACTTCTTCTTGTTGGGTTTGATACCCAGCTCAAGCGCGGAATAAACGCCGTTATCCGGGTGAAGGTGGTATTCATCGACAATCGCCAAGCTGGGGTTAGTCCCCTCAATGGTGGCCGTTTTGCCGCCAGCGGCTTTAACAGGCTGTTGCTCTTCGGGAAAATGACCTTATGCGCCTGAATACTGACGCGCTTTTTTAGCGGTTTTGACAGCAGGCACATCTGGCGGGCATCGTCGAACACGATTCGGGCCTGATCCCGGCTCACCGCAGCCGTGTAGATATCCTGCTGGCCCTTCTCCATCACCAGAAACCAGTTAGCCAGCATGGCGGCCACGGTGGACTTGGCATTCTTGCGCGGCACTTCAATATTGCCGCCAGTTCCCTTCAGAACCGCTACGCGCGCGGCACCATCTCCTACGACTTCGCGGTACAGTGTGCACTGGACACAGGGGCCAGCCTGCGCTGGTTGATGACCGGACAAGGTGCCCAGTTTGAAGGTAACCCTGCACCTGGCGATCCCGTTGCTGTTGTTACATTCACTCTCAGTGATGGTCAGCTGGAAGAAAATTCCACTTTGAGTATCGATTCACATCTCTTTAGCAAACCGCTCACTCGCGGTATCGCAGTCCGGTCTGAGGCAAAGCTCCACTTTGTTGAAAAAGGGGCGTCATTAACCGACGGGCTATGGCTGGTTGAGATTGAAGGCACTATCAGTCTTCGTGATTTAACCCTGCTGCCGGGGAAAAAACTCCACGTCGCGGGCGGCAAAGTCCCCTTTGAATGCGGTATCGATGAGATAAAAACACAGGGCCGTGTGGTGGGCATCTACAGCGAGGTGAACTGATGGCGGGTCGTATGGTACGTATGGTTCGTATGGCATCATTCGATTTCGCTATGCAGGGCATTCAGCCTTAGGTATTCCTTCAGGACTGGCAGAACAAGAACCGGGGCCAACGCTCCCCCGCCAGCCTTTCGGCTTCCTGTTCGTGCCACTCTTCTTCACAAACCCTAAAAACTAAAGAAATCCCCCATCGCGCCGATCATCATCCGTGTGTATTATTTCCTGTAGCGTTTACAACAATTAACCTTAACTCAAATACTTAAGCGCCAAAGCGAAAGGCATCATGAGCACACCGATCAAACGGCTAGAAATCATAAAAAATGCGATTGAACTGGAAGACGACGACATCATCCAGAGCCAGCTGACACGGCTGAAAAATGAAGCGTTTGACGATGAGCTACAGGCAATCGTCGCGGCGCTTGAGCAGAAAAACTATACCGTTGCCATGGCGGCGATCGCTGCCTGGCTACAGGGCCAGCGCGCCATGACGCAATGGCGTGACCCGCAGGTGGCGGCCAGCAAGATGGAGCTAAAAGCGCTGGAAGAGCGCCTCAGGGATTTGATTGACCGTCGCAATGCCCGCGTGCAACAGCTCGATGAATTCAACGATCTCTATTTCTCCCGCCTCGGACCGCTGATGCAGCAGATCCTCGCCCTGCGTAAAACGCTGGCGGAGCTGAACCTGCGACGTCAGCAGGCGGAGGCGCGTCGACGTGAGGAAGATTACCGTCGCTGCCAGCGCTATATGGCGCAGGCGGTGGAGGTGCTGGCGATGCTGACCCAGCGCTGGCGCGATCTGCCTGCGGATTCCGTACAGGCTGCCGAGGCGCGTAAGCAACTGCAGCAGCAAAGCAATCTGATTGCTAACCTGCTGGCCGAAGCGCTGGAGCTGGAGAGTGGCTTAACGCGCGAAGAAGAGCCTGCACGTCAGGCGCGCGACGAGGCCAATGAAGAGTACGAGAAATACCGCGAGCAGCATCACGATGCCGAAATGCGTCTGCGTAAAGGCAAGAACCTCTCCGAGGAAGATCAGAACGAACTGAAGCGTCTCTGGCGTCAGGCGAGCAAGCTCTGCCATCCGGACCTGGTCGCTGACGATCTGAAAGAAGAAGCCAACGCGATGATGGTGCAACTCAACCAGGCCAAACAGCGTGGTGACGTTAAAGCCATTCGTTCGCTGGTGGCACGTCTGCAGCAGGGCTTTGAGCCGCTGATGGCCAGCGACAGGCTGAACGATCTGGAACGTATCCGCAAAAAAATGGCGCAGGTTCGCGAGCAGATTGACACGTTAGTGAACGAGCTGGCGGAGCTGGAGAAAGAGGAGTCCTGGCTGCTGGTCTCGTCGCTAAGCAATATGGAAGCCTACTTTGCCCAGCAGGAGAAGGCGCTGCACGACGTTCGCGCCTCGCTCGAACATCAGGTGAGCGAAGCGCAGCTGGAGTCCGCAGCCTGATTATTTAGCGTGCCAGTATGCACTGGCACGCACCAGCTGCTGGTCGATTGCGTCGGTTTCAAACTGACGGCTCAGGTTTTTCACCACCTTCCCTTCCCCGGTCAGCCAGATAAAATAATCTTCCGCAGGCACCGTCAACGCCGCCAGACGCTCGGCCACCGCCTGTTCGCTGTGGCCGACAACCCAGGTGATGTTGAACGCGCTCAGATGGGCCAGATAGTCCTGATACGACGCATCTCCGACCGTCACCACCGCATGAATGTCCGGGCGAACCGGCAGTGTTGCGATGCTTTCCAGGCGACGACGCAGCGCGGGCATGCCGGATTCATCGCACACGTACAGTTGCCAGGCATAATCTTCCGGCACAACCAGCGAACCGCGCGGGCCGCCAATCGTGAGCGTGTCACCCACTTTTGCCTCTGTCGCCCAGTGGCTGGCAACGCCGCCATCGTGTATGAAGAAATCGAGCACCAGCTCATGCCGTTCGGCATCGTACAGGGGCGTATAGTCTCGCGCCTGCGGACGCACACCGTCGCCCCAGTCGATACCTTCATCGGTAACAACCGGTGGTACAAAGGTCGCCCCCGGGGCCGGGAAAAACACTTTTGTGTGGTCGTCGAAACCGCGAGAGCTAAAGCCCTCCAGCGCCTCGCCGCCTAAAACAATGCGCTGGAAACCTGCGCTGACACGCTCAACGCGAAGCACGTCCAGCTTGCGAAAACGGAGATCATTACGAACACGTTGTGGGTAACGGGTGGATGTCATGGTGAGACCCTTCTCAGGTGAATACGATATATCTAAATTAATTTTAAATGATAATGATTGCTAATCAGCAAGAATGCAAGATCTTTTAGATTGCATCTGAATATATCTAAGATATAGTTTAGATATATCAAGTTGAAGGGATGATTATGCGAAACGAACTCGACGGCGGCGGACGCCGACCACGCTTTTTTGGTCACGGCGATCTGCGTCTGGTGATACTGGATATCCTGACCCACAACGCGAGCCATGGCTACGAGTTGATCAAGGCGATCGAGAACATGACGCAGGGGAATTACACCCCAAGCGCTGGCGTTATCTATCCGACCCTTGATTACCTTCAGGATCAGACCTATATCACCATCACCGAAGAAGAGAATGGCCGCAAGAGAATTGCGATTACCGCGGCAGGTCAGCAGTGGCTGGATGAAAATCAGGAGCAGCTGGCGCAAATTCAGGCGCGTATCAAAGCGCGCTCTGTCGGCTTCCAACTGAGAAAAAACCCGCAAATGAAGCGGGCTCTGGATAACTTCAAAGCGGTGCTAGACCTGAAGGTGAACCAGGGCGAACTCAGCGATGCGCAGCTTAAGCAGATCATCGGCGTGATCGACCGCGCAGCGCTGGAGATCTCCCAGCTGGATTAAGCCAGTACGCGATCGCTCACGCGGAAGACGCGGACAAGATCTTTCAGGTGCATCGCCTGTTCGTTCAGGGACGCTGCTGCCGCGACAGACTCCTCCACCAGGGCGGAGTTCTGCTGCGTGGTGGCATCAATCAGGCCAATCGCGCTGTTAATCTGCGAGATCCCTTCCGTCTGCTCATGGCTGGCCTGGCGGATCTCACGCAGAATAACGTCCATCTCTTCCACGTTGCCGACCATACCGTTAATCAACTCGCTCGCTTTCTCGACCAGGTTCATCCCGTCCTGCGTCTGGCTGGTAGAACTTTCGATCAGCTGACGAATTTCACTGGCGGATGACGCACTCTTCTGCGCAAGCTGACGCACTTCGCCTGCCACCACCGCAAAACCACGACCGTGCTCGCCCGCACGTGCCGCTTCCACCGCCGCGTTCAGCGCCAGAATGTTGGTCTGGAAAGCGATGGCGTCGATCAGGTCGATGATGTCGGACATCCGGTTAGAGGTCTCGTTAATCAGGCGCATTTTGCTGGTGACCTGCTTCATCATCTCGCCGTTGTTTTTGACCACCATGGCGGCGTCCGCCGAGAGGTGAGTTGCTTCTCCGGTGTGTGAGGCGGTGTTTTTTACCGTCGCCGTGATCTGCTCCATCGAGGCAGCGGTCTGTTCAACAGAGCTGGCCTGCTCTTCGGTGCGCGCGGCAAGATCCTGGTTCCCCGCGACAATCTGCGCGGCGGCACTCGAGATATTCTCCGAACCGGTCTGGACCTGCTGCACAATGTCCAGCAGACGCGTTTTCATCTCCATCAGCGCATGCAGCAGCAGGCCGGTTTCGTCTTTACCGTGCGGCGTGATGCTGCCGGTCAGATCGCCTTCAGCAATGGCTTTTGCAAAATCCACCGCCTGGCCCAGCGGACGCGTGATTGAGCGCACGATAAACCAGCCAATCAGGCTGCCGGTCGCGACGCTAAAGAGCGTGATCAGGATCAGCAGCAGGCGATTCGATTTGAAATCGCCCTCGACCTGCACTCCTGCGCTTTGCATTTCCTGGTTCTGAATCGCGATCAGCGCCTGCACGTTGGCTTTATAGGCCTGCTGTAGCTTCAGGGTGTTGGTCATCATCTCCTGAATAGCGCCCGCCCGATCGTTATTCTGCACCGCCTGCAAAATGCGATAACGCGAGTCCAGATACTGCTGACGCACACCGCGTATCTCAGCAAGAACCCGCTGTGATTCAGGATCCTGCAGCGCAGTATTCAGCTCGCCGAGGATCACCGTAATCTGTTCGCTGATCGCTTTAAGACGCTGCTGTGACTGCGCTGTATACGTTCCCTGTTCATCCAGTAACATCAGCTGCTGAGTGCCAATAAATTCCTGGAAGTTGTCGATTAACTGGTTCGCTTTTACCGTGGTCGGATAATCACGGGTAATGATGGATTGCATTCCGTTGTTCGCTCGGTTCAGGCTTAGCAAGGATAAACTCGCACTGACCACCATCAGGACAATAAAGAATCCAAACGCCAGAAATAATTTCGTGCCGATCTTTACGTCATGTAAGAACATATTTTCTCCATCGATGTGATTATTTCTCAGACGATCACCGTTATCGGTAACGAAACCGCTAACTTTATGACTTTGATCGTTTTTTTATTTCATAACCACAACAATGGATAGGTGTAGGCTATTAATATCCGTAAATCGATCGTTACGTCACCCTCTGATGAGGCATTTTCAAAATAGCATCGGGAAAAACGGACTTAGGCTGGGGTAAATATCTGATGTGCTTTCTTTAGTTACTTAATATAAAGTTAACAATAAAAGACATTAATAATTACATTCAGAAAAAATAAAGCCGCTTATTCCTGATGAAATAAACGGCTTTCTGGAACCTTACTGGCTCAATGGAGCACGGTTACCGCATCCTTAAGACGCCCGGCGCGATGCTTCACCATTGCGGATATGTGGGCACTTTCCTCAACCAGATCGGCATTTTTCTGCGTGATGCTGTCCAGCTCGGCCACCGCACGGGTGAGCTCTGACAAGCCGGTAGCCTGTTCAGAGGTGGAGTGGCTGATCTGCGCGATAAGCTGCGTCACGTTTTTCACCTGCTCGACGATATCATCCATTGTACGACCGGCGGCATGAACCTGATCAGAGCCGGACTGCACCTTGCTGGCGCTGGCATCAATCAGCTTGCGAATATCGTTGGCTGCACTGGCGCTACGGCTGGCGAGATGGCGCACTTCGCCGGCGACAACCGCGAAGCCTTTCCCCTGCTCACCGGCTCTTGCCGCCTCCACCGCCGCATTCAGCGCCAGAATATTGGTCTGAAACGCGATGTCGTTAATAAGGGAGGTAATCGAGCCAATCCGCTGCGTGCTATCCGCGATGTCATCCATGGTTTTCACCACCGTCTGCATCGCGTTTCCGCCTTTGGTCGCCGCGCTGCTGGCGGCCACTGACAGCTTGTCCACTTCGGCGGCGGTTTCTGAATTACTCTGCACGGAGGCGGCCATCTGGTTCATTGTCGCCACGGTCTGCTGCACATTGGCCACGGTCTGACGCGTCCGATCGTTCAGATCTTCATTCCCCTTTGCTAGCCTGTCGCTGCCATCACGCACGCTCACCACCTGGCTTGAAACATCGTTAATCAACCAGCGGCACATCAGCCCCAGTTGCCCTACCGCACGCAGGGTCAACCCCAGCTCGTCGCTGCGGTTCAGGTGCTGCACGCTGTTGCGCTCGCCGGTGGCGACTTTCAGCGCCTGACGCGCCACGTTTTCGATCGGACGAACAATCTGCTGCTCGAACAGCAGCGTGCCCAGCAACATGACTACCGCGGCGGCAGCCAGCGGGTACGCACCCGCTGAGGTGGCCACCAGCGTGGCAGCCAGCACCGCAAACAGCCCCGCCATCACGCTGCGCACGCGCCAGCGCAGCGGCATTGCCGGAAGTTTCCCCAGCCAGCCTTTCCTTACCACCAGTCCTTTATGAATACGTTTCTTGCAGCGCCCGTCATTCAGAGCCCGATAGAGCGGCTCCACGCCAGCAATCTCTTCTGCCGTGGCTTTGGTGCGAATCGACATATAGCCCGTCACCTGCCCGTGACGCACCATCGGCACCGCATTGGCGCGCACCCAGTAGTGGTCGCCATTTTTACGTCGGTTTTTGACAATGCCGCTCCACGGCTCGCCCTTTTGCAGGGTGTACCACATATCGGCAAACGCCGCTTTTGGCATATCGGGGTGGCGCACCAGATTGTGCGGCTGGCCCATCAGCTCATCAAGCTGATAGCCACTCACCTGCACAAAGGTGTCGTTGGCGTGGGTCAGGTAACTGTGGATATCGGTGGTCGACATTAAGGTGGTGTCATCGTCCAGAGGATATTCATTCTGGGTGACAAAGGTTGGAGCAGACATCGTGAGCATCCCTTGCAGGTTATTTGAATGTTAATTTTGTGGATTAATGTTTTTTCGGCGGTAAAGAATTTATCTTTAGTTGTTAAAGTTGATAGAGATCGCAGATTTCACTTAAACCGCACTTTTTGTGAGATTTTATAATTCATTGATTTCAAATACTTTCGTAGAGAAATTATCTGCAGAGCATGACGCGTTAACGCCCACTTAAGTCGCAGCGTCTGCACTCTATAAGTGCAATGGCCTCTTGTTCGCACCTCCCCAGGCCTTTTCCGCCGTACCGCTAAATCCCGTATCGGTTATATCGGCATGATTAAATTTTGCGCAACATAATGTTAACCTGGTGTTTATCCTGATTTTCGTTAAGGCATCTGAAGTGGCGTAATCCCTGCAATACTTAATCCAGTATCATGTGATACGCGATCCCCGGGAGCACATTTTGAACAGGTTACCTTCCAGCGCCTCGGCTCTTGCCTGTACCGCGCACGCACTGAATCTCATTGAGAAGCGAACGCTTGATCATGAGGAGATGAAACAACTTAACCGAGAGGTCATCGATTACTTTAAAGAGCATGTCAATCCAGGGTTTTTGGAGTATCGCAAATCTGTTACCGCCGGCGGGGATTACGGAGCCGTAGAGTGGCAAGCGGGAAGTCTTAATACGCTTGTCGACACCCAGGGACAGGAGTTTATAGATTGCCTGGGTGGTTTTGGAATTTTCAACGTGGGGCACCGTAATCCAGTTGTGGTTTCCGCCGTACAGAATCAACTTGCGAAACAACCTCTCCATAGCCAGGAACTGCTCGATCCACTTCGCGCTATGCTCGCGAAAACGCTCGCGGCCTTAACGCCCGGCAAACTGAAGTACAGCTTCTTTAGCAACAGCGGCACGGAATCGGTCGAAGCGGCGATTAAACTCGCCAAAGCGTACCAGTCGCCGCGCGGCAAATTCACGTTTATCGCCACCAGCGGCGCGTTCCACGGAAAATCCCTGGGCGCACTGTCGGCTACCGCCAAATCCACCTTCCGCAAACCGTTTATGCCGCTGCTGCCGGGCTTCCGCCACGTGCCGTTTGGTGACATTAGCGCTATGCGTACCATGCTGAGCGAATGCCGTAAAACCGGCGACGACGTGGCAGCGGTGATCCTGGAGCCTATTCAGGGTGAGGGCGGCGTGATCCTGCCCCCGCAGGGCTATCTGCCTGCCGTGCGTCAGTTGTGCGATGAGTTTGGCGCACTGCTGATCCTCGACGAAGTCCAAACCGGGATGGGGCGTACGGGCAAGATGTTTGCCTGCGAGCATGAGAACGTCCAGCCGGACATTCTCTGTCTGGCAAAAGCGCTGGGCGGCGGCGTGATGCCGATTGGCGCGACGGTGGCGACCGAAGAGGTCTTCTCGGTGCTGTTCGACAACCCGTTCCTGCACACCACTACGTTTGGCGGTAACCCGCTGGCCTGCGCGGCCGCGCTGGCGACCATCAACGTGCTACTGGATCAAAACCTGCCTGCACAGGCGGAACAGAAAGGCGATATGCTGCTGGACGGTTTCCGCCAGCTGGGCCGGGAATATCCGGATCTGGTGCAGGATGCGCGGGGTAAAGGGTTGCTGATGGCCATTGAGTTTGTCGACAACGAAATCGGCTACAGCTTCGCGAGCGAGATGTTCCGCCAGCGGGTCCTGGTTGCCGGAACGCTCAACAACTCGAAGACCATTCGCATTGAACCGCCGCTGACGCTGACGGTTGAACAGTGTGAGCAGGTGCTGAAAGCGGCGCGTAAAGCGCTGGCAGCCCTGCGGGTAAGTGTGGAAGAAGCGTGATATCCCCTCCCCCTCCTGACGGAGGGGGCGTTTTTAGCGGTGAAACTCCGCCACCGTCATGGTAAACCGCAACACATTTTCGCCCTCATTCGCGTAGCCGTGTGCCGCTTCCGTTTTCGCCACCGCCGAAGCGCCTGCCGCCACCTGCGTCACCGTCTCTTCCACCGTCAGGGTCAATCCTCCCTCAGTAACATGCAGCAGCTCAAACGTTCCCGCCGGATGCCCCGGCGAGGTAAAACGCTCCCCCGGATGCATCACCCACTGCCAGAGTTCAATCATATCCGGGCCAGACGTGCCCGCGAGCAGCCGGGCATATCCGCCCTGTGGGCCCTGCCACAAAACCGGGATCGCCGCTTCTTCTATGACGTGCACCCGCGGCTCGCTGGAGACGTTAACGATATCCGCCACCGAAACGCCCAGCGCGGCAGCCAGCTTGCAGAGAATGGCAATGCTGGGATTCGCCGCCCCTTTTTCAATCTCCACCAGCATGCCTTTGCTGACGCTGGCGCGGCGTGAAAGCTCATCCAGCGACAGTTTTTTCTCTTTGCGCCAGTTGCGAATGCGGGTGGCGACGGCCAGGCTTACCTGGGCGATATCGGCACCCGAATCGGTCATTATATTGACTTTATCAGTCATTGGTCACTACCATAGTATAAAACAGTCAATACAGGATTATTTATGTCTCTCGTTACGCCGTCAATAGACCCGCGTCTTACCGGGATTGCCCCCGGCTTTCGGGCGCTGAGCATTCTGGTTAAAGCCACCCCGATAACCCAGCCGGATGTGGCCTCTGCCGCGCTGGCACAGGCCTGCCAGCAGGTCCTCACTGATGATGTTGCCTGGGCGGAAGCGCACCTCAGCGCCTGGGATGACGTGTTCAGGGCGTTTGGTGCGAAACCGAAACGCACGCCCTGCTCGGCATCGGCCCTGCGTAAGCGAGTGCTGAAAGAGGGCGCACTGCCCCCGCTCGATCCAGTGGTCGATATTTACAATGCCATCAGCATTCGTTACGCCATTCCCGTCGGGGGTGAGAACCTTGCCGCTTATGCAGGCGCACCGCGTCTGACGCTTGCCGAAGGTAATGAACCGTTTGATACCCTGAAAGAAGGTCAGCCGGTTATCGAATACCCGGATGCGGGCGAAGTTATCTGGCGCGATGATATCGGCGTCACCTGCCGTCGCTGGAACTGGCGCCAGGGCGTGCGTACACGTCTCGATAGCCAGGCGCAACACATGTGGTTTATTCTCGAAAGTCTGCCGTCGATGCCGTTATCGGCGTTGCAGGAGGCTGGCGATGAGTTAGTCAGCAACCTGCAGCGGCTGATGCCGGGCTCCACTGCTCACCTTCAACTGATTGAACTCTAAAAGGATAAGCGGATGTTTCACGGGTTAAGCGCATTCTCTCTGACGCCATTGCGAGAGGGGAAATTTGATGAGCAGGCGTTTGTGCAGTTGCTGCGCCCGCTGGTGGATGCCGGTGTCGATTCGCTGGGGATCCTCGGTTCGACGGGCAGTTACGCGTATCTGACGCCTGAAGAGCGCACGCATATCACCCGCTGTGCCGTGGCGCATGCCGACAACATCCCGGTGAGCGTAAGTATTGGCGCGCTTCGCCTCGACGATATTCTCCGTCTGGCGGATGAGGCGCAAAGCGCTGGCGCCCGCGGGGTGTTACTGGCCCCCGTGTCGTACCAGCGCCTGACGGCAGAGGAAGTGTTTACCCTGTATGAGACGGTGACCCACCGGATCTCTGTTCCGCTGTGCATTTACGACAACCCGGCCACCACCGGGTTCGAGTTTAACGACGATTTGCTGTATGCCGTGGCGGCGCTACCGAACGTCAAATCCGTCAAGCTCGGGCGCATACCGGACGATATCGCCCACATGCGCGCCCGTCTTCCTGAAAACGTCACCCTGGGCATCAGCGGCGACTGGCGGGCGGCGTCAGCCCTGCAGGCCGGGTTTGATGTCTGGTATTCGGTTATCGCAGGGCTGTATCCGCAGACGGCACTGGCGATTGCACGAGCCAAAGACACCGCAGCCTCTGACCGGCTGGCACCGCTGTGGGCGCTGTTCCGCCAGTACGGCAGTTTGCGGGTGATGGCCGCAGCAGCAGAAATGTCAGGGAAAGTGGCCGCGCCTGCACTGCCGTTCCCGCTTGCGTCGCTGAGCGGGAAACCGCGCGAAACGCTGGCGGCGATCCTGGCGGAACTGGCCCTCGCCTGAGCATCGCCGGGCTAGCGTAAGCGCTACCCGGCGGTCTGTTACGCCGGCAACAACCCGACAAAACTGCGTTTTTTGCGCGGCTCTGACATCAGGTCCTCAAGCTTATCCACGCAGGCCAGATAGTGCGGGGTTTTCTTGTGCGCCAGCACCGCCTCTTCATCCTTGTAGGCCTCGTAGATAAAGAACCGGGTTTTCACGCGCGGATCCTGTAAAACATCAAAGCGCAGATTGCCCGGCTCCTGAATCGCCCCTTCGTGGTTAGCGCGAAACACCTCCAGAAACTCATCGACCCGCTCGGGTTTGATGTTGATTTCCACTAATGTCACGTTCATTTTGCTTCTCCCTGTTTCTCTTCCTGCCAGAACTGGAACGCGTCCCGCGCGCTCATGTTCTCATGTACCACTTTTTTCACCGCTTTCAGCATGGCCAGCGGGGCACTGGACTGGAAGATATTGCGGCCCATGTCCACGCCGGACGCCCCCTGGTCAATCGCCCGCCAGCACATCTCCAGCGCGTCGTGCTCCGGCAGCTTTTTGCCTCCTGCAATCACGATCGGCACCGGGCAGCTGGCGGTTACTTTTTCAAACCCTTCGTCGACATAATAGGTTTTGACGAACTGCGCCCCCATCTCGGCCGCGATACGGCTGGCCAGCGAGAAATACCGCGCGTCGCGCGCCATCTCTTTGCCAACGCCCGTCACCGCCAGGGTCGGCATGCCATAGCGCGCACCGGCATCCACCAGTTTGATGATGTTGTTGATCGACTGATGTTCAAACTCACTGCCGATGTACACCTGCGCCGCCACCGCGCAGACGTTCAGGCGCAGCGCATCTTCCATCGCCACCGCCACGCACTCGTTGGAAAGTTCCCCTAAAATCGAATTGCCGCCGGAGGCGCGCAACACGACGGGTTTATTGGTGGCGACAGGCACCTGGCTGCGCAAAATACCGCGGGTGCACATCAGCACGTCGGTTTCCCCAAACAGCGGGGCGATAGAGAGATCGATACGCTCAAGGCCGGTCGTCGGTCCCTGGAAATAGCCGTGATCAAAGGCCAGCATCACCGTGCGGTTGCTTTTTGGGTTGAAGATGCGCGCCAGCCTGGACTGCATTCCCCAGTCCAGCGAGCCGCACCCCTTCAGGGTAAACGGCACGTTCTGCTGCGGTGTGCCGATGCCAAAATCTTTGCCGTCTTTGATGTCGTCTAAATCAGCCATTTGCTCCCCCGTCAGAAATCGTATTTGTTGATGTTCTCTTTGGTAAACACCACCCGCTCCGGCAGCAGCACAATGCCGTTGCCCTTCGCTTCATACTGGTAGCCCTGCACGCTGTTCGGCTCGACCTTCAGCGTACCGATATCTTTCACGTCCACGCTGTCGCCAACGTTAAGATCGCCTTTTTTCAACAACCGATCGGCGACATTGACCGCAATTTTGCCCTGTTGCACCACATCCCACAGGCCGAAGGCTTTCACCGTGCCGCGCTCTACGTACGGACGCATCACGTTAGGTGTGCTGAAGCCGACAATCGCCACCCCTTCTCGCTTCAGGTTTTCCGCCGCCTGCGCCGCCGCCGGCAGGGCGTTGGCATCCGGGGCGATGATCGCATCCAGATCCGGATACGCTTTTAAGATCCCCTCGGCGGTTTGTAGCGATTTGGTGGCATCGTTATAGCCAAACTGCGTGGTCACGACCTGCCACTGCGGATGATCTTTCTCGATTTTGGCCTTCGCCTCTTTCACCCACTGGTTCTGGTCGGTAACGGTCGGGCTGGAGTAAAAGAACGCCACTTTGGCATTCGGTTTGGTGACCTGTTTACCGGCCATGTCGACCAGCAGGCCGCCGAGCTGCGCCGGGGTGCCCTGGTTGATGTAGATGCTGCGGCATTCCGGTTTGGTGTCGGAGTCCCAGGTCAGTACTTTGACGCCACGCTGCATCGCGCGCTTCAGCGCCGGGCAGAGGCCATCCGGCGACACCGCCGAAACGATAATGGCGTTATAGCCCTGGTTAACGAAGTTGTTGATAAGCTGCACCTGGCCTGAGACGCTGGGCTCGGTCGGGCCGTCGTAGGTGACGTCCACGCCGAGATCTTTACCCGCCTCTTTCGCGCCATTGCCGCCGCTGGTAAAGAAGCCAACGCCCACCAGCTTGGGGATAAAGGCGATGCGGTCCGCGGCCTGTGCCGACGCGAAGCTGAGTGCCATCGCCAGGACTATCAGTTTTGTTTTCATCTTACGCTCCGGGTATGTTTTGTGAGGAGAGAGCGCACCCATTCACGGTGCAAACTCAGTGAACGTCCCATCACCACCACAACCAACAGCGCCCCTGACAGCGCGCTCGACACCTGGTTGGGGATGCCGACCATCTGTAAACCCTGCTGCAGATACCCCACCAGCAACGCCGCCAGGGCCGTACCGATTACCGACCCCGAACCGCCATAGATATTGGCGCCCCCGAGGACCGCTGCGGTCAGTGCAGGCATCAGTAAATCGCGTCCCAAATCCGAACGGGCCGAACCGAAATAGGAGACCATCACCAGCGCAGCAATGGCCGAAGCGACGCCCACCAGGCCATACAGGGCGTAGGGCATCCCGTTGACCGAGAGCGCCGCATAGCGCGCCGCGCGCGGGTTCTGCCCAATCAAAAACAGATGGCGGCCAAAGCGTCCGCGATGGGTAATCAGCCAGAAGAAGACGGTAATCACGGCGAACAGCACCAGCGGGATTGGCAACCCCAGGAACGTGAGGTTAGCGAACGCAGTAAAGCTGTCCGGGAAGCCACCGATGCCTTCGTAACCGGTCGCCCCCGCCATGCCGGAGAGCAGCAGTGCGCCGCCGCCGTAGAGATAGAGCGTGCCGAGGGTGATAACCAGTGGGCTGATGCCGGTGTAGTGGATCAGCGCAGCGTTGACCAGACCGCACAGCAGGCCGAGCAGCAGCGTCAACGGTATCGCCAGCGCCATCGGCCAGCCCGCCTGCATCATCACCCCCAGCGCGATGGCACACAGGCCGATGGTCGAACCGAGAGAAATATCAATGCCGCCGCTGATGATCACCAGGGTGAGCGGCAGCGCCACAATGCCAATGCAGATAAAATCACTGGTGCTGAACAGCAGCATGTTGATATCGAGCATGCGCGGATTGATGGCCCCAAAGAGCAGGATTTCCAGCACCAGTAATATCAGCAGCGCGCTTTCCCAGTTAAGCTTCATTTACGCCACCTCTTTTTTGTGTTTCGTAAACGGGGTGACATGCTTCCCCCCTTTGTTACCGGGCTGGAAGCGGCTGTACTTAAGTGCCCGTTGATGCCGGGCCAGCGCCTGGCGCAAACGCCCGTCGAGTACCAGCACACCGAGCAGCACCAGCCCGGCGATAAAGTCATTCCACCACGCGGGCAGCCTGAACAGCACCAGCACGGTGTCGATTTGAGTCAGGAAAAAAGCCCCCAGTAAGGCGCCAATAAGCGTCCCGGTACCGCCCAGCAGAGAGATCCCCCCGAGTACGCAGGCGGCAATGGCTTTCATCTCCAGCCCGCTGCCGGTCTGGTTAGGTACAAAGCCAATCTGCGAAGCGAAGACAATCCCCGCACACGCGGCCAGCATGCCGTTCAGCGTAAAAGCGAACATTCGCGTCCGGTTCACCGCCACGCCCAGCTGGCGTGCGGCGGTAAGGTTATCGCCCACGGCGTAGAAATCGCGTCCGAAGGCGGTGCGCGACAACGTCCATGCGCCGACCGCGGCTAAAAACACCACGCCCATTCCGAGCGGTGAAATACCCATAGCGGCAGGTTCAGAGAGCGATTTCAGGCTCGGCGGTAGCCCTTCAATCCACTTTCCTCCCGTCCACAGCAGCATCGCCCCGCGATAGAGGCCCAGCGTGCCGAGGGTGGCCACAATTGCCGGAATACGCAGCCCCACCACCAGAAAACCGTTAAATGCTCCCGCCAGTGCGCCAATCGACAGCGCAAAGAGGATCGATACCGGCAGGGTGTAGCCGCTGTTCAGGGCCACCCCCACGGCAATGGCAGACAGCCCGACGGTAGAGCCGACGGAAACATCAATATTGCGGGTCAACATCACCAGCGCAGCGCCGAGCGCCAGCAGGATCAGGATTTGCGAACTGGCGAAGATCATCCCCAGCGTTTGCAGGCTGAAATAGGCCGGATTGAGCCCCACCAGCACCGCGAACAACGCCAGAATGGCGATGAACGCGCTCAGTTCGCGATTTTTCAGTAAGGTCTTCATGACTGCCCTCCGAATGCCAGCGCCATCATTCTGTCGAGACTGACCGCGTGCCGGGACAGCTCGCCGCTGAGCACGCCCTGGTGCATCACCAGCACGCGATCGGCAAGCCCGGGGAACTCATCCAGATCGCTTGAGATCATCAGCACCGCCACGTTCTGCGCCGCCACGCTTTTGATGAGCTGATAGATATCGGCCCGCGCCGACACATCCACTCCGCGTGTCGGTTCATCGACGATCAACAGCAGCGGGTTCGCCTCCAGACAGCGCGCCAGCAACACCTTCTGCTGGTTGCCGCCGGAGAGCGTGCGCACGGTTTGATCCGCATGGTTAAGCTTGATCCCCAGCGCCCGGTGATAGCGCTCCACCACCGCCGACTCCCGTTTGCGCTGCTGCCAGACCGAGGGCTCATTCAGCGCCACGGTGTTCCAGCGAATCGGCGCATCCAGGAACAAGCCGGAAACCTGTCGGTCCTCTGGCAGGTAGACCAGCCCTTTCTCCAGCCGTGCCGCCACGGGTTCGCCGGTTATTTCCTGATTTTCCAGCCAGACTCGTCCACCGCGCACCGGGCGCAGCCCATACAGCGTTTCCGCAAACTCGGTGCGCCCGGAGCCGACCAGCCCGGCGAGGCCAACTATTTCCCCGGCATAGATTTCCATGCTGAGATCGATAAATCCCTCACCGGTAAGCTCTTCCACCCGCAGCACCGGGAAATCCTGCGGCTGCGTGCGGCGATTGCCCGGCAGCGCCAGCCACAGTTTTTGTGCATCACTTAATCCTTTTTCGCGGCTCACCGGCGTCATGGCCGCAATCAGGGCGTTATCGTCAAACTGTGCAGTTTCACCACTGAGCACGATCGCGCCGTCGCGCATTACCGAGACGTGGCTCGCCAGCTGGCGGATCTCCGGTAATTTGTGCGAGATAAAAACAATGCCGACGCCCAGCGCCTGCAACGCGCGGATCTGGCGGAACAGCCGTTCGGTTTCCCCCGGGGTGAGCGACGCCGTGGGTTCATCAAGGATCAGGATCTTCGCGTTACGCATCAGGCCGCGCAGGATCTCCACCATCTGTTGATCCGCCACTTCAAGGGTGCTGGCGGTGGCATCAAGATTGAGCTGACACTGCAGCTGCTGGAGTTTCTCCGCCAGCCGTTCCCCCATACCGGCCTCACGCGGCAGGCGGAAAAGGATGTTTTCCCGCACCGTCAGGTTGGGGAAAAGCAGGGGTTCCTGCGGCACCAGATAAATCCCCAGCCTGTGGGCCTGCGCGGGCGAAAGCCGCGCAAACGCGTGGCCGTCAACCGAAAGTTCACCGCTGTCCGGCGTTTCCACCCCGGCGATGATTTTCATCAGCGTTGATTTTCCCGCGCCGTTACCGCCCATCAGCGCATGCACCTGACCCGCAAGCAGCGTGAAATGAATACCTTTCAGGACCGGTATACCGGAGAACTGCTTGCTGATATCACGTGCTTCGATAAGTGGCGTCATTATCGCTCCGCTATTGAACAAATGATTTTTAGATTTAATAATGTTCAAAAGCGTAGACGGTGAACTATATTTAGAACCGTGCAGGGATCACAAATTTATCGATTAAGATCCACACAGACACAAATCAATCTAAAAGATCTGTTTTGTCGCGTGGTTCACACTTTCTTTCTGCGCGATCACGAACATATGATCTAAATTTTTATAAGAGTTCAATTATGAGCGATAAACGCACTGCGGAAGAAGGTCGTTTTGCCGGGCTGGCACTGGCGGAAGAAGAGCTGGTTGCCCGCGTCGCCTGGTGCTACTACCACGACGGATTAACCCAGAATGACATCGGCGAGCGGCTCGGACTGCCGCGCCTGAAGATCTCGCGTCTGCTGGAGAAAGGACGACAGTCCGGGGTGATCCGCGTGCAGATCAACTCCCGCTATGAGGGGTGTCTGGCGCTGGAAACCGAGCTGCA
This sequence comes from Enterobacter sp. BNK-18, assembly GCF_047456135.1. Taxonomy (NCBI): domain Bacteria; kingdom Pseudomonadati; phylum Pseudomonadota; class Gammaproteobacteria; order Enterobacterales; family Enterobacteriaceae; genus Enterobacter; species Enterobacter sp. BNK-18. The sequence continues at coordinate 3,149,644 of NZ_CP179899.1, forward strand.
GCAACGCTTCGGGCTCAAGCTGGTTCGCGTGTTGCCGGCCCTGAATACCCCGCCCATGAATGTCCGGCTGGGCATTGGCGCGGCGCAATCGCTGATGGGCGTGCTGGAGCCCGGCCAGCTGCTGGCGGTGGGATTTGGTGAAACCACCATGAGCAGCCTGCAGCACTTAAGTGGTTTTATCAGCTCGCAGCAGATCCGCCTGGTGACGCTCTCCGGCGGCGTTGGGCCGTATATGACGGGCATCGGTCAGCTTGATGCTGCCTGCAGCGTCAGCATGATCCCCGCCCCGCTTCGCGTTTCCTCCGCCGAAGTGGCCGGGATCCTAAAACGCGAATCCAGCGTGCGGGACGTGATCCTCGCCGCCGCCGCGGCCGATGTGGCGGTGGTAGGCATTGGTTCGGTGAACCAGCGCCGGGACGCCACCATATTGCGCTCCGGCTATATCAGCGAAGGTGAACAGCTGATGTACGCCCGCAAAGGGGCGGTGGGCGATATCCTTGGCTATTTCCTGAACGCCGAAGGGGAATGCGTGCACGAGCTGGAGATCCACCGGGAATTGCTGGGCGTCACGCTCGATGAACTGGCGCAGTTGCCCACCATCGTTGGCGTGGCCGGAGGTGAAGAGAAAGCCGATGCGATTTATGCCGCACTCAAAGGCCGCCGTATTAATGGCCTGGTGACGGAGGAGACGACAGCCCGCGCGGTGCTGGCTCTGGCGAGCTAAGAGCCTGTCCTGCGCCTGACACGAGGCATGCTCATGAGTTACCTTTTAGCGTTAGATGCAGGGACAGGCAGCGTTCGCGCCGTAATTTTCGATTTGCAGGGCAACCAGGTTGCCGTTGGCCAGGCCGAGTGGAAACACCTGAGCGTGGAGAATGTGCCGGGCTCGATGGAGTTTGATCTCGATATTAACTGGCGGCTCACTTGCCAGTGTATTCATCAGGCGCTGGAGCGCGCCCGCCTGAGCGCAGCGGATATCCAGTCCGTGGCCTGCTGCTCAATGCGCGAGGGGATCGTGCTGTATGACCGCAACGGCGACGCCATCTGGGCATGCGCCAACGTCGATGCCCGCGCCAGCCGCGAGGTAGCCGAACTCAAAGAGATCCACGACTACCGTTTTGAATCCGAAGTGTATGACGTCTCCGGCCAGACCCTGGCCCTGAGCGCTATGCCGCGCCTGCTGTGGCTGGCGCACCATCGTCCGGACATCTACCGCAAAGCCGCCACGATCACCATGATAAGCGACTGGCTGGCGGCAAAACTGTCCGGCGAGCTGGCCGTTGACCCGTCCAATGCCGGGACTACCGGTATGCTGGATCTCTTCTCCCGTGACTGGCGTCCGGCGCTGCTCGACATGGCCGGGCTGCGTGCCGATATCCTCTCTCCGGTGAAGGAGACCGGCACCGTGCTCGGTGCGATCACCAAAGATGCCGCACAGCAGAGCGGCCTGCGCGAAGGCACGCCGGTGGTGATGGGCGGTGGCGACGTGCAGCTTGGCTGTCTTGGGTTAGGCGTCGTGCGGGCCGGGCAAACGGCCGTGCTGGGCGGTACCTTCTGGCAGCAGGTGGTCAACCTGCCGCAGGTACGCACCGACCCGGAGATGAACATCCGCGTGAATCCGCATGTGATCCCCGGCATGGCGCAGGCGGAGTCGATCAGCTTCTTTACCGGCCTGACCATGCGCTGGTTCCGTGACGCCTTCTGCGCGGAAGAGAAACTCATCGCGGAGCGGATGGGAATGGACACTTACTCCCTGCTTGAGGAGATGGCCAGCCGCGTGCCCGCCGGTTCACACGGTGTTATGCCGATCTTCTCAGATGCTATGCACTTCAAGCAGTGGTATCACGCCGCGCCGTCGTTTATTAACCTCTCCATCGACCCGGAAAAATGCAACAAAGCCACGCTGTTCCGTGCGCTGGAAGAGAACGCGGCGATTGTCTCGGCGTGTAACCTGACGCAGATCTCACGGTTCTCAGGGGTAACGTTCGACGGTCTGGTGTTTGCAGGCGGTGGCTCGAAAGGTGCGTTGTGGAGCCAGATTTTAAGCGACGTGACCGGTCTGCCGGTGCGCGTCCCGCAAGTGAAAGAGGCGACAGCGCTGGGCTGTGCGATTGCTGCCGGAACGGGAGCCGGGCTGTTTTCGGATATGGCGGCGACAGGCGAACGGCTGGTGAAATGGAGCCGCGAGTTCACGCCGAACCCGGCGCACCGGGAGCTGTATGACGGTATGATGCAGAAGTGGCAGGCCGTTTATGCCGACCAGCTTGGGCTGGTGGACAGCGGACTGACGACATCGATGTGGCAGGCACCGGGCTTAGTACGTGCCCCCTCTCCCTGAGAGCTATAACGCCCCCTCTCCCTCAGGGAGAGGGCATCAGGCCACACCAATATTTGAATCCCATCACAATCGCCGCATTCCCCTTTTCCCTTTTACTCATCGCTGGCTAAATTAGTAACTCATCCGACCACATAACAATAATTTTACACTGGAAGAGACTATGAGCCACTACCCGTCGTTATTTGCCCCCCTCGATCTGGGGTTCACCACCCTTAAAAACCGCGTGCTAATGGGCTCAATGCATACCGGGCTTGAAGAACATCCGGACGGGGCCGAACGTCTGGCGGCCTTCTATGCCGAGCGTGCACGTCACGGGGTGGCGCTGATTGTTACCGGCGGGGTGGCCCCTGCGCCTTCTGGCGTGGGGATGGAAGGCGGTGCGGTGCTGAACGATGCCAGCCAGCTGCCGCATCATCGCGTGGTCACTGACGCCGTTCACCGGGAGGGCGGGAAAATTGCCCTGCAGATCCTGCACACCGGGCGTTACAGCTATCAACCGAATCTGGTCGCACCGTCGGCCATTCAGGCCCCGATTAACCGCTTTACGCCCCATGCCCTCAGCCACGATGAGATCCTGACGCTGATTGACGACTTCGCCCGCTGTGCGGCACTGGCGCGTGAAGCGGGCTATGACGGTGTTGAGGTGATGGGCTCGGAAGGCTACCTGATCAACGAATTCCTCGCGGCCCGCACAAACCAGCGCGACGATGAGTGGGGTGGCGATTACGCGCGCCGCATGCGCTTTGCAGTGGAAGTGGTGCGCGCCGTGCGTGAACGTGCCGGGGCGGATTTTATTATTATCTACCGCCTGTCGATGCTCGATCTGGTGGAGGGCGGCGGGACGTTCGACGAAACCGTACAGCTGGCGCAGGCGATTGAAGCCGCCGGCGCGACCATCATCAATACCGGCATTGGCTGGCACGAGGCGCGTATTCCGACCATCGCCACGCCGGTGCCACGCGCGGCGTTCAGCTGGGTCACGCGCAAGCTGAAAGGGAAAGTGTCTGTCCCGCTGGTGACCACTAACCGCATTAACGACCCTCAGGTGGCGGAAAATGTGATCGCCGCCGGTGATGCCGACATGGTCTCCATGGCGCGTCCGTTCCTTGCGGATGCCGAGCTGCTTTCCAAAGCGCAGAGCGGGCGTGCAGATGAGATTAACACCTGCATCGGCTGTAATCAGGCCTGTCTGGATCAGATTTTTGTTGGCAAGGTCACTTCGTGTCTGGTCAACCCCCGCGCCTGCCACGAAACCAAAATGCCGATTTTCCCGGCGGTGCATAAAAAACGCCTGGCCGTGGTCGGTGCCGGCCCGGCGGGTCTGGCGTTTGCGGTGAATGCCGCCTCGCGCGGCCACAGCGTGACGTTGTTCGATGCCGCCGCTGAGATTGGCGGGCAGTTCAATATCGCCAAACAGATCCCGGGCAAAGAAGAATTTTACGAAACCCTGCGCTATTACCGCCGAATGATCGACCTGACGGGCGTGGATCTGCGCCTCAACCAGTTTGTAAACCCGGCGGATGTAATGGATTACGATGAGGTGATCCTGGCAAGCGGGATCGCACCACGCAGGCCTGCGATCGAGGGCATCGATCATCCGAAAGTCCTGAGCTATCTGGACGTTTTGCGTGACAAAGCGCTGGTGGGGGCAAAAGTGGCGATCATCGGCTGCGGCGGGATCGGGTTCGATACCGCGATGTACTTAAGTCAGCCCGGCGAACCCACCAGCCAGAACATTGCCGACTTCTGCGTGGAATGGGGTATCGACACCAGCCTTAACCAGTCCGGCGGCTTGCGGCCGGAAGGACCCCAGCTGCCGAAAAGCCCGCGTCAGATCGTCATGTTGCAGCGTAAAGCCAGCAAACCCGGTGAAGGACTGGGCAAAACCACGGGCTGGATCCATCGCGCAACCCTGCTCTCTCGCGGGGTGAAGATGATACCGTCGGTGAGCTATCAGAAGATCGATGACGCGGGGCTGCACGTGCTGATCGGCGGTGAGCCGCAGCTGCTGCAGGTGGATCATGTGATTTTGTGTGCGGGTCAGGAGCCGAAGCGCGATCTGGTGGATCCGCTGCGTGAGGCGGGAAAAACGGTACACCAGATCGGCGGATGCGACGTGGCGATGGAGCTGGATGCGCGACGCGCCATTGCGCAGGGCACAACGCTGGCCTTGAGTCTCTGAGTGACGCAACGCTCACCGGGCCTGCACGCGAGGCAGGCCGGTGTAAACTCAGCGCCCCGCGTTAGCGGCGGCGACCCAGCTTGACGGATTTCAGCACCACGAACTTGTTGTTGGTGGCAACCGTGGTGCAGTTACCGAAGATCTTCTTCAGCTTGTGGAAGTAGTCCAGGTGACGGTTCGCCACGATATACAGCTCGCCGTTAATTTTCAGGCAGCGGCGTGCATGGTGGAACATCTCCCAGGCGACGTTATCCGTCAGGGCGTGTTTCTGGTGGAACGGGGGATTACAGAACACGGCATTAAAGCGGAACGGCTCAACGCCCGACAGCGCGTTGTTAATCATAAACTCGCAGCGATCCAGCGCGTCCGGCATGTTGGTTTCAACGTTCAGACGACTGGAGGCCACCGCCATCGGCGACTCATCACTAAATACAACGCTCGCGTCAGGGTTCTTCGCCAGCAGCGTCAGGCCAATCACACCGTTACCACAGCCCAGATCGACGATTTCGCCTTCCAGGTTATCCGGCAGATTTTCAATAAAGAAACGCGCCCCGATATCAAGGCCGGTGCGGGAGAAGACGTTCGCGTGGTTGTGGATTGTCCAGTCAGTGCCTTCCAGCGTCCAGCTCAGGGTTTCTGGCGCGTCGGCCAGTTCCGGGGCACTGAAAGTACAGTTAATGAGACGCGCTTTTTTCCAGGCCAGCGTCGTGGTGGTTGGGCCGAGCACTTTCTCGAACAATTCCAGCGTTGAGGTATGAATATCACGCGCCTTGGCCCCCGCGATAATACGCGTTTGTGGGGTAACGACGTTGCGCAGTGCGCGCAATTGTTGTTCCAGCAGCGCCATTGTTTTCGGCACTTTGATCAGCACCACGCCCGGCGCCTGCGGGTAGTCCGCGGTGCTGTCGAGGAACTTAACGCTGGATTCGTCGATGTCGTTGTGGCGCAGGTTTTCCCGCGTCGCCAGCTCGCTCAAGTAGGAATCACCGATGCTGTAAGGCGTGTGTGCTGCCAGAGCACAGGCCAGCGCGCCAAACGCGTCATTCAGGATCAAAACCGGGCCGCTGATTTCAGTGTCATCCAACTGTTGCAGCAGATATTCATCCGCCGCTTCCCACGCCTGAAGCGGGTTAACGTCGTCCGTTTCCGGGAAACGTTTTAGGTTGAGTGAACGGAAACCGTTGTCTAAGTGGCTCATCGGCCCTCCTGAATGGTAAAATTTCGGCGTTATCCCTGAAAAGGGTGCGTGAGTATACCCGTTTTATTGTCAAATTGGGGCGTTGATGAACCAACTAACTTATCTCCAGGGCTACCCGGAGAACTTACTTTCTCAGGTTCGCAGCTTAATTGCCGAGCAAAAGCTGGGCGCGGTGCTGGAAAAACGCTATCCGGGTACGCATGACTTCGCGACCGATAAGGCGCTCTGGCAGTATACCCAGGATCTGAAAAACACCTATCTGAAGAGCGCGCCACCCATCAATAAGGTGATGTACGACAACAAGATCCATGTGCTGAAAAACGCGCTCGGCCTGCACACTGCCGTTTCCCGTGTTCAGGGCGGCAAGCTCAAAGCGAAAGCGGAGATCCGCGTTGCTACCGTGTTTCGTCACGCGCCGGAAGCGTTCTTGCGGATGATCGTGGTGCATGAGCTGGCACACCTGAAGGAAAAAGAGCACGACAAGGCCTTCTATTCTCTGTGCTGCCATATGGAGCCTCAGTACCACCAGCTGGAGTTCGATACCCGCTTATGGCTTACGCATTTATCGTTAAAGAGTAATGCGCAGTAGCGCACTGGTTTTGCAATAATCACGTGCTACAGTGGCTAAAGGTTCCCTGCTACGGAGTACGTAAACGTTTATGATACGTTTCGCAGTTATTGGCACGAACTGGATCACCCGCCAGTTCGTCGACGCCGCCCATGAAACCGGCAAATTTAAGCTCACCGCAGTCTATTCCCGCAGCCTGGAGCAGGCGCAGAGTTTCGCGAACGACTATCTGGTTGAACATCTGTTCACGTCGCTCGATGAGATGGCGCAAAGTGACGCCATTGACGCGGTCTACATCGCCAGCCCAAACTCCCTGCACTTTCCGCAAACGTCGCTGTTTCTTAGCCATAAAAAACATGTGATTTGCGAGAAGCCGCTGGCCTCGAACATTCAGGAAGTGGAAGCCGCGATTCAGCTTGCCCGCGACAATCAGGTGGTACTGTTCGAAGCGTTCAAAACCGCCAGCCTGCCAAACTTCCTGCTGTTACAGCAGTCTCTGCCGAAGATTGGCAAAGTGCGTAAAGCGTTTATTAATTACTGCCAGTACTCGTCGCGCTATCAACGTTATCTGGACGGTGAAAACCCGAACACCTTTAACCCGGCCTTCTCTAACGGCTCGATTATGGACATCGGTTTTTACTGTCTGGCCTCTGCCGTTGCGCTGTGGGGCGAGCCGCACGGCGTCACCGCCACGGCCAGCCTGCTGGAAAGCGGTGTGGATGCGCACGGCATCGTGGTGCTGGATTACGGTGATTTCAGCGTTACGCTGCAGCACTCCAAGGTGAGCGATTCCGTTCTGCCCAGCGAAATTCAGGGCGAAGCGGGCTCACTGGTTATCGAGAAGATTTCCGAGTGTCAGAAGCTGAGCATTGTCCCACGCGGCGGCAAAGCGCAGGAGCTGACGCAGCCTCAGCATATTAACACTATGCTCTATGAGGCAGAGGTCTTCGCCCGTCTGGTGGAAGACAACGAAGTGAATCACCCTGGGCTGGCGGTCAGTCGCACCACGGCGAAACTGCAAACCGAGATCCGCCGTCAAACCGGCGTGGTCTTTCCTGCAGATGGCGTGGGCGCAGAAGCTATCGCGTAAAGCTGTGTAATGAAACGGTGCAGACCATTGACGAAATCACTGGTCTGACATATTTTGTTACCTGCAAAGGGGAGTAACTTCCTTGCCGGTGGATCGTCATTACGATGCGTGCAAAACCGCATCCGGTCGCCGGGCAATCAAAAAGCCCGTCTTTTTGGTTGTAAGTGAGACCTTGCCGGAAGGCGAGGTCTATGCATAAAAAGCTAACGGCTATCGTCTTCTGACCATGGCCGTTTTTGTTTTTTATGTGTAAGGAAAATAGTATGCATTCTGTCGGCACTCCCATGTTGTGGGGCGGATTCGCGGTTGTCGTGCTCATCATGCTGGCGATCGACCTCTTTTTGCAGGGGCGTCGCGGCGCACATGGCATGACCATGAAACAGGCTGCGGCCTGGTCACTGGTGTGGGTTACCCTCTCCCTGCTCTTCTGTGCTGCCTTCTGGTGGTACCTGGCCTCAACGGAAGGCCGCGCGGTTGCCGATCCTCAGGCGCTCGCGTTCCTCACCGGCTATCTGATTGAAAAAGCCCTGGCGGTCGATAACGTCTTCGTCTGGCTGATGCTGTTTAGCTACTTTGCCGTGCCTGCGGCCCTGCAGCGTCGCGTGCTGGTGTACGGCGTGCTGGGTGCGATTATCCTGCGTACGATTATGATCTTCGCCGGAAGCTGGCTGATTACGCAGTTCGAATGGCTGCTGTATGTCTTCGGCGCATTCCTGCTGTTCACCGGGATCAAAATGGCGCTGGCAAAAGAAGATGGCTCCGCCATTGGCGACCGTCCGCTGGTGAAGTGGATCCGTGGTCATCTGCGCATGACCGACAAGATCGAGAGCGAGCACTTCTTCGTGCGTAAGAACGGCCTGCTTTTTGCCACGCCGCTGCTGCTGGTGCTGATTCTGGTTGAGCTGAGCGATGTGATTTTCGCGGTAGACAGCATTCCGGCTATCTTCGCGGTCACCACTGACCCGTTCATTGTGCTGACATCTAACCTGTTCGCCATCCTCGGTCTGCGTGCCATGTACTTCCTGCTGGCAGGCGCGGCTGAGCGCTTCTCAATGCTGAAATATGGTCTGTCGGTGATCCTGGTGTTTATCGGTATCAAGATGCTGATTGTCGATTTCTACCACATCCCTATCGCTATCTCGCTCGGTGTGGTGTTTGGCATTCTGATCGTGACGTTGCTTATCAATACCTGGGTTAATCGTCAGCACGATAAGAAGCAACAGGTGGAGTAATTACGGTCCTTCCTGCTGCCTTTACGCTGGCCCTCTTCCCTCCAGGGAGAGGGCCAACACACTTTTGTAAATGAATAGTTAAAAACTATGACGCAACACGTAAAATGCAGCATTTTACGCTTCCCTCCGCATCCGGTTTCCCTATACTCAACCAGGCAAACATTTTCTTACATCCGGACATAAATGTGACTTAGAGCACATAAAGGATGGAACGCAATTTCACTTAGGAATTTTTATGAGCACACAATCAACCGGTCTCTTTGCGCGCCTGGCGCAAGGCAGTCTCGTTAAACAAATTCTGGTAGGGCTGGTACTGGGGATTCTGCTGGCAATGGTGTCAAAACCGGCTGCGGAAGCGACGGGGCTGCTTGGCACCATTTTCGTTGGCGCACTGAAAGCCGTCGCACCGGTGCTGGTGCTGATGCTGGTCATGGCGTCAATTGCCAATCATCAACACGGACAAAAAACCAACATTCGCCCTATCTTGTTCCTGTATCTGCTGGGCACCTTCTCTGCAGCCTTAACAGCCGTCGTTTTCAGCTTCCTGTTCCCGTCCTCGCTGCACCTGACCAGCGCGGCGGGTGATATCACCCCGCCATCCGGTATTGTGGAAGTGCTGCGCGGCCTGCTGATGAGCATGGTCTCTAACCCGATTACGGCACTGATGAACGCTAACTACATCGGCATCCTGGTCTGGGCGATCGGTCTTGGTTTTGCCCTGCGTCACGGCAACGAAACAACGAAAAACCTGGTCAACGACGTGTCGAACGCCGTGACCTTTATGGTCAAAATTGTGATTCGCTTTGCGCCAATCGGCATCTTCGGTCTGGTCTCTTCCACACTGGCGACCACCGGCTTTGGCGCACTGCTGGGCTATGCGCAGTTGCTGGTGGTACTGATTGGTTGCATGCTGCTGGTTGCGCTGGTGATTAACCCGCTGCTGGTGTTCTGGCAGATCCGCCGTAACCCGTATCCGCTGGTGTTAACCTGCCTGCGCGAGAGCGGTGTGTATGCATTCTTCACCCGCAGCTCTGCGGCAAACATTCCGGTTAACATGGCGCTGGCGGAGAAGCTGAATCTGGATCGCGACACCTACTCGGTTTCCATCCCGCTGGGTGCGACCGTGAATATGGCGGGTGCGGCAATTACCATTACCGTGCTGACGCTGGCGGCTGTGCATACGCTGGGCATTCCGGTCGATCTGCCCACGGCGCTGTTGCTGAGCGTGGTGGCGTCGCTGTGTGCGTGTGGTGCATCGGGTGTGGCGGGTGGTTCGCTGCTGCTGATCCCACTGGCGTGCAATATGTTCGGTATCCCGAATGAGATTGCCATGCAGGTAGTGGCCGTCGGCTTTATCATCGGTGTATTGCAGGACTCCTGCGAAACCGCGCTGAACTCCTCAACGGACGTGCTGTTCACCGCAGCGGCATGCCAGGCGGAAGACGCGCGTTTAGCGAAGAACGCGTTACGCGGGTAAACAAAAGCCCGGTGACAAAACGTAAAGCAAAACGGCAACCGAAGGTTGCCGTTTTAGTATTTGACCCTCTCCACAGGGGTGAGGGCATCAACCGCACCACACTTACAGCGTCACGCCACTCTTGAAGATCGCCAGTTCGCGGAAGTCATTCTTCTCGTTACAGGTCTGTCTGCCGTTGGCAAACTCCACAATGGTATCCACGAATTCCGTCAGCAACTGCGGCATCCCTTTACCGTGGATCAACTGGCCTGCATCAAAGTCGATCCAGTGTTTTTTCTTCGCTGCCAGCTCGCTGTTGGTCGCGATTTTGACCGTCGGCACAAAGCCACCGTACGGTGTCCCGCGCCCGGTGCTGAACAGCACCATGTGGCAGCCGGCGCCGGCCAGCGCGCTGGTCGCAACCGCATCGTTACCCGGTGCGCTGAGCAAATTCAGACCGTGCGTTTTAAGACGTTCACCGTAGCGCAGGACATCAACCACCGGGCTGGCACCCGCTTTTTGCGTGCAGCCGAGAGACTTCTCTTCAAGCGTGGTGATCCCGCCCGCTTTGTTACCCGGAGACGGGTTTTCATAAATCGGCTGGTTGTGGGCGATAAAGTACTGTTTGAAGTCGTTCACCATGGTGACGGTCTTCTCAAACGTCTCTTCGTCGCGACAGTGGCTCATCAGAATACGTTCAGCACCGAACATTTCCGGCACTTCTGTCAGCACCGTCGTACCGCCGTTGGCGATCACATAATCTGAGAAGCGGCCCAGCATCGGGTTCGCGGTGATCCCGGACAGGCCATCAGACCCGCCGCACTCCAGGCCGAACTTCAGCTCACTCAGCTTGCCCGGCTCACGCCTGTCGTGACGCATCACCTCATACAGCTGGTGAAGGTGCTCAATGCCCGCTTCCACTTCATCATCCTGGTGCTGACACACCATAAAGTGCACGCGCTCGGGGTCAAACTCACCCAGCGTATCGCGAAACGCATCCACCTGATTGTTCTCGCAGCCCAGACCAATCACCAGCACCGCGCCCGCGTTCGGGTGGCGGACCATGTTTTGCAGCATGGTGCGGGTGTTGATGTGGTCGTCGCCAAGCTGAGAACAGCCGTAGGTGTGGCTGAACAGGTGCACACCGTCCGTACCTTCGGCGTCGTGGGTCTCTTTCAGGAAACGTGTCTGGATTTGACGCGCGATCCCATTCACGCAGCCGACGGTGGGAAGGATCCACAGCTCGTTGCGGATCCCCACCTCACCGTTCGCCCGGCGGTAGATCTGTACCTCGCGATCCGCCGCCTGCGCTTCTTCTGCCGCTAAATCAGGTTGATAGCTGTACTCGTCCAGATCGCTCAGATTGGTGCGGGTGTTGTGGGAATGAATATGCTCACCCGGCGCAATATCCGCCAGCGCATGACCAATCGGGAGACCGTATTTAACAACGTTGTCTCCTTGGGCGATCGGCTTCACGGCAAACTTATGCCCGCGAGTCACCGCCTGACGCAGGGTTACCGTCTGGTTATCAACGGTGACAACTTCACCTTCGGCCAGATCCGCCAGCGCGACGGCAACGTTATCCAGCGAATGGATTTTGATGTATTGCATATCAACCTCAAACGGCCTTAGTTCAGTTCAATGGCGAAGTAGTCGCGCGCATTGTTAAAGCAGATGTTTCTCACCATTTCGCCCAGCAGCTGAATATCGGCAGGGGCCTCACCCGCGGTCACCCAGCGGCCAATCATCTGGCACAGAATGCGGCGGAAATATTCGTGCCGCGTGTAAGAAAGGAAGCTACGGCTGTCGGTCAGCATGCCCACAAAGCGGCTTAACAGACCCAACTGCGCCAGCTGCGTCATTTGACGCTCCATCCCGTCTTTCTGGTCATTGAACCACCAGCCGGAACCGAACTGCATCTTGCCTGGCATACCTTCACCCTGGAAGTTACCGATCATGGTACCCAGCACTTCGTTATCGCGCGGGTTCAGGCAGTAGAGGATGGTTTTTGGCAGCAGATTTTGCTCGTTCTGTTTGCTCAGCAGCTTAGAGAGTTCTTCCGCAAGCGGGCGATCGTTGATGGAGTCGAAGCCCACGTCCGCGCCCAGCAGTTTAAACTGACGCTGGTTGTTATTGCGCAGGGCACCAATGTGGTATTGCTGCACCCAACCGCGACGAGCATATTCCGCACCGAGGAAGACCAGCACCGCCGTTTTGAACTGTGCCACTTCGTGCTCGCTCAGGGATTCACCGGACAGGCGACGTGCCAGAATGCTATCAAGCTCAGCTTCATTTGATTCCGCAAACATCACCACATCCAGCGCGTGGTCAGAGACTTTACAGCCATGTGCCGCGAAGTGGTCCAGACGTTTGGTCAGCGCGCTCTGCAGGTCTGCAAAACGACGAATGTCGGTGTCAGACACTTCCGCCAGCTTCGCCATGTAATCATTGAACGTCGCCTGTTCGATATTAAAGGCTTTATCCGGACGCCAGCTTGGCAGCACTTTAATATCAAACGAGGTATCGCGGGCGACCACCGCGTGATGTTCCAGGGAGTCAATCGGATCGTCAGTGGTCCCCACCATCTTCACGTTCATCTGCTTCATGATACCGCGGGCGGAGAAGGTATCCTGCGCCAGTAATTCATTGCACCGATCCCAGATTTCATCGGCGGTAGCCGGGGAGAGCAGCTTTCCGGTGATGCCGAACGGACGGCGCAGCTCAAGGTGCGTCCAGTGATATAACGGGTTGCCGATGGTGTGCGGAACGGTCGCCGCCCAGGCGTCAAACTTCTCGCGGTCGCTTGCATCACCGGTACACAGGCGCTCCGCCACGCCGTTGGTGCGCATCGCACGCCATTTGTAGTGGTCACCTTTCAGCCAGATGTCATACAGGTTTTTGAAACGGTAATTTTCGGCAACCTGCTGCGGCGGTAAATGGCAGTGGTAGTCGAAAATTGGCTGGTCTTTGGCGTAGTCGTGGTACAGGCGGCGAGCAAATTCGGTATCTAACAGAAAATCTTCGGTCATAAACGGTGTCATTATCGTCTTCCTCGTAACGAGAGCGTCAGAAAGCTTATGCTCAGATGCTGCAAAGTTATCACACCAATTTCCAGAGACAGAACATTTTTTCGTGAGTTAGATCAATAAACGCAGACAAATTAATTACCTCAAATGAGGTAAACCCTTCGCCAGGCCGCGCCAGAACTGGCTTTATCCGTAACACATAATGTCCCTACAAATAATCATGCATTTGTGATGTCACTCACCTTTTAAAGTTGTATGACAAGTTATCTTTTCGCCGTCGCAAACACTAAGCCGACGGAATGCATTCCCGGTGTGAAAACATCGGTTTTAACGGTACGGATACCGACTTATGCACGCTTACTTATGGCAAGGTTCGGGCCGTTCCGGGACATCTCCCGGTTATGCCCCTCCCGTTACACAACCGCTCCCGGACACGGTCGAGAGGTTGCCGTGCAAGGCACGGAATTAACATAACGATGAGGTTTTAGATGCGTAAAATTAAAGGGTTACGTTGGTATATGATCGCACTGGTGACGTTAGGCACCGTGCTGGGCTACCTGACACGTAACACCGTGGCAGCCGCAGCCCCGACGTTGATGGAAGAGCTGCATATCTCCACTCAGCAATATTCCTACATCATTGCTGCTTATTCCGCGGCTTACACCATCATGCAGCCTGTCGCAGGCTATGTTCTGGATATTCTCGGGACCAAAATCGGCTACGCCTTCTTCGCCATCGCCTGGGCTATTTTCTGCGGCGCCACGGCGCTGGCAGGCAGCTGGGGCGGTCTGGCGCTGGCACGTGGTGCGGTAGGTGCAGCGGAAGCGGCAATGATCCCGGCCGGGCTGAAAGCCAGCTCTGAGTGGTTCCCGGCGAAAGAGCGTTCTATTGCCGTCGGCTATTTCAACGTCGGTTCTTCCATCGGTGCGATGATTGCACCACCGCTGGTGGTGTGGGCTATCGTGATGCACAGCTGGCAGATGGCGTTCATTATCTCTGGTGTACTGAGCTTTGCGTGGGCCATGGCGTGGCTGATTTTCTATAAACACCCGCGCGATCAGAAAAAACTGTCTGAAGACGAACGCGAATACATCATTGGGGGTCAGGAAGCTCAGCATCAGACCAACAACGGCAAAAAAATGACGGTCTGGCAGATTCTGGGTACCCGTCAGTTCTGGGGTATCGCCCTGCCGCGCTTCCTCGCCGAACCCGCCTGGGGGACCTTCAACGCCTGGATCCCGCTGTTCATGTTTAAGGTCTACGGCTTTAACCTGAAAGAGATTGCGATGTTCGCGTGGATGCCAATGCTGTTTGCCGATCTGGGCTGTATCGTTGGCGGTTATCTGCCACCGCTGTTCCAGCGCTGGTTTGGCGTGAACCTGATCGTTTCCCGTAAAATGGTCGTGACGATGGGCGCAGTGCTGATGATTGGCCCGGGCATGATCGGCCTCTTCACCAGCCCGTATGTGGCAATCGCCCTGCTGTGCGTCGGTGGTTTTGCTCACCAGTCACTGTCCGGTGCGCTGATTACGCTCTCTTCTGACGTCTTCGGGCGTAACGAAGTGGCTACCGCTAACGGCCTGACCGGAATGGCTGCCTGGACAGCAAGCACCCTGTTTGCTCTGGTGGTCGGTGCGCTGGCGGACACCATCGGCTTCAGCCCGCTGTTTGCCGTACTGGCTATCTTCGACCTGATGGGTGCAGTGGTTATCTGGACGGTGCTGAAAAGTAAGTCGGCAGAAGAGGTGCTAAAAGAGTCCCTGGGGGGACCGGCAACGCAAAGTTAGCGCCCCTCCTGATGTCACAGAAGCCGCCTCCGGGCGGCTTTTTTCATGGCAAAATCTGGAGACTGGCACGCAAAAGTGGTATAACAAATAATCCGCCGTACCCTGCCTGGAGCGCATATGGAAATCACCGAACCACGTCGTTTATATCAACAACTTGCTGCCGAGCTGAAAGATCGCATCGAGCAAGGTGTCTACCTTGTCGGTGATAAACTCCCCGCTGAGCGCTTTATCGCTGATGAAAAAAGTGTAAGCCGCACCGTGGTGCGTGAAGCGATTATCATGCTGGAAGTGGAAGGCTACGTTGAAGTTCGCAAAGGCTCCGGCATTCACGTGATTTCTAATCAGCCGAAACACTCCCCGGTCGCCGACGAAAGTCTCGAATTCGCCAGCTACGGTCCGTTTGAACTGCTCCAGGCGCGCCAGCTTATCGAAAGCAATATTGCGGAATTTGCAGCGACCCAGGTGACCAAGCAGGACATCATGAAGCTGATGGAAATCCAGGAAAACGCGCGCAAGGAAAAATGTTTCCGTGATTCAGAGTGGGATCTGCAGTTCCACGTTCAGGTCGCGCTGGCAACGCAAAACACGGCGCTGGCGGCAATCGTGGAAAAAATGTGGACTCAGCGCGTTCACAACCCGTACTGGAAAAAACTGCACGATCACATCGATTCCCGCACCGTGGATAACTGGTGCGACGATCACGATCAGATCCTTAAAGCGCTGATTCGCAAAGATCCCCATGCGGCAAAACTGGCGATGTGGCAGCACCTGGAAAACACCAAGCAGATGCTGTTCAATGAAACCAGCGATGACTTCGAATTTAACGCTGACCGCTATCTTTTTGCCGATAATCCTGTCGTTCATCTCGATACGGCAGCCAGTGCGGCAAAATAGTTTACCTTTTCGCTGGCAGGCGCTTCGCTGCGCCTTCTGGCAAAGGTGGGTAAGCAAAACATATATAGTGTCAGCCTTTGTAAATCCCCTCGCTCCCCTCCATGGCTTACGCCAAAATCATCTCACCCCTGCAAATTCTGTGACGCAGAACCTTGGGCTTTGTTACAATTGGATTCAATTCGTTATTTTGTAAGTTAGTGCTTGCTAACCAGCCAATTAACAGGGAACAGTGTTGGCCACACCTCAATGTGTCCGCGAGCGACCATAATGAAATCACAACAATGTCGCCGTGCTGTTTGTCCCGGATAACAGGCGTGACGTTAACCGATTTCCAGGAACACTGAATGGAACTTTTGACCCAACTACTGCATGCCCTCTGGGCGCAGGATTTTGAAACGCTGGCCAACCCTTCCATGATTGGCATGCTCTACTTCGTCTTATTTATGATTCTGTTCCTTGAGAACGGTTTACTGCCTGCCGCCTTTTTACCTGGCGACAGCTTACTGGTGCTCGTCGGCGTGCTGTGTGCCAAAGGGGCAATGGCCTTTCCGCAAACCATTTTATTACTGACCATCGCCGCCAGCCTTGGCTGCTGGGTGAGCTATATCCAGGGACGATGGCTGGGCAATACGCGTCTGGTGCAGAACTGGCTCTCCCACCTTCCTGCGCATTATCACCAGCGGGCGCACCATCTTTTCCATAAGCACGGGCTTTCCGCGCTCCTGATCGGCCGCTTTATCGCCTTTGTACGCACCCTGCTGCCTACCATTGCGGGTCTTTCCGGATTAAGCAGCACCCGCTTCCAGTTCTTCAACTGGATGAGCGGCCTGCTGTGGGTTCTGATCCTGACCACGCTGGGCTATGCGCTGGGCAAAACGCCGGTCTTCATGAAATATGAAGATCAGCTCATGTCCTGCCTGATGCTGTTGCCGGTGGTTCTGCTGGTCTTTGGTCTGGTCGGTTCGCTGGTGGTACTGTGGAAGAAGAAATACGGGGCCAGAGGTTAACGATGGTTATCTCACCGCTTGCCGTGCGCCGTTTTGCCGTGGCCATGATTGCCCTGGGGTTGCTCAGCCTCATGTTCCTGGCCTGGACGACGCTTTCGCATCAGGAATCGACGCTGGCCATTCGCCCGGTGAGTCAGGGTGTCAGCGTGCCTGACGGTTTTTCGGTGTGGCATCATCTTGATGCCAACGGCATCCGCTTTAAGAGCATTACCCCGCAGGACGATGTTTTACTGATTAAGTTTGATTCCCGTGCGCAGAGTGCCGCCGCGAAAGTGGTGCTCGACCGTACGCTGCCGCACGGTTATATCATTGCCCAGCAGGAAGATGACAACCAGCCTGCAGCCTGGCTGTCACTGATTCGCGATTCGTCGCATAGATTTGGATAATTACCAGGATTCCGAATCTTTTCACTCACTTTGGTGAATCCCCCGTTTACTTACTATGCTTAAGTACGCGGAGCACCCCATGAATGTACTCCGCTTGACTCTGGATAGCGGCTCACGCCGCAACACAATGGAAGGTTTCGATAATGAAATTCCGCATTACTCTGGCTCTGGCCCTTTTTTCTTTAAGCACAGCGTCCTTTGCCAACTCTCTCTGTCAGGAGAAAGAACAGGATATTCAGCGTGAGATCAGTTATGCCGAAAAGCATAACAATCAGCATCGTGTTGAGGGTCTCAAAAAAGCGCTGAGCGAAGTGAAAGCGAACTGTTCTGACAGCAAGCTACGTGCCGATCACCAGAAAAAAATCGCTGAACAGAAGGACGAGATAGCCGAGCGCCGTCACGACCTGCAGGAAGCGAAAGAGAAAGGGGATGCGGAAAAAATTGCTAAGCGCGAGAAGAAGTTGAAAGAAGCGCAGGACGACCTGAAAGCGCTGGAAGCTCGCGATTATTGAGTTAACGGAAATCTCAACAGGAGAGAATCATGTCAAAAGATACGACGTCTGAAAATCTGCGCGCTGAACTGAAATCCCTGGCCGATACCCTGGAAGAGGTGCTGAACTCCTCTGCAGATAAGTCAAAAGAAGAGGTCAGCAAACTGCGCAGCAAAGCTGAGCAGGCGCTGAAAGAGAGCCGTTATCGCCTGGGTGAAACCGGTGATGCACTGGCGAAACAGACCCGCGAAGCGGCAGCTCGCGCGGACGAATATGTTCGCGATAATCCGTGGACGGGTGTAGGGATTGGTGCCGCGGTAGGTGTGGTACTGGGTGTCCTGCTGACGCGTCGTTAATATGGAAGATCCTCGTCACGCACAAGGGCCTGCTAACAACGTCCTCGGCATCGGCCAGCGTATTCTGACGACGCTGGTCGGGATTGCCGAAACGCGCGTCCGGCTGGCAGTGGTTGAACTGGAAGAGGAGAAAGCGAACCTTTTCCAGATGCTGCTGATGCTCGGGCTTACCATGCTCTTCGCCGCGTTTGGTCTGATGAGCCTGATGGTATTAATCATCTGGGCCATTGACCCGCAATATCGACTCAACGCGATGATTGCCACCACCGTTGTTCTGCTGGTTGCGGCACTGATTGGCGGCATATGGACGATGCGTAAAGCACGCAAATCCACTTTCCTGCGCCATACGCGCCAGGAACTGGCCAACGATCGCGCCCTGCTGGAGGATGACAAGCCGTGAGCGATAAAGCCGAACGTCAGAAGCGAAAAGCATTCCTGCTCAGTCAGATCCAGCAGCAACGGCTGGATTTGTCTGCCAGTTGTCGCGACTGGGTTGACGCGACGCGTCGTTTTGACCGGGGCTGGAATACCTTCCTGAGCCTGCGCTCATGGGCGCTGGTCGGAAGCAGCGTGATGGCTATCTGGACGGTTCGTCATCCAAATATGCTGATCCGCTGGGCCCGCCGCGGCTTTGGTGCCTGGAGCGCCTGGCGTCTGGTGAAAGCGACGATTCGTCAACAACAGCTGCGTTAGTTCTTATGCCGGGTAGCGTTTCGCTTACCCGGCACACTTTCCCCCTCCCCCGTTACTCAATATCTTTGAAGAAGATTGACAGTTTTCCTTGCTAACAATTCCCATCTGCCCCGTTTACACTCTTCTCCATCGACAGCAAAGACGCGGTATCTACCCGAATTTGCACACAAATAAAGTTCAGCCGCTGATGTGGTTTCCTGGAGAGTAAAATGAAAAAATTAGAAGATGTTGGTGTTCTGGTAGCGCGTATTCTGATGCCGGTTCTGTTTATCACCGCAGGCTGGGGCAAAATCACCGGTTATGCGGGCACGCAGCAATACATGGAAGCCATGGGTGTTCCCGGGTTCCTGCTGCCACTGACTATTCTCCTTGAGTTCGGCGGCGGCCTGGCGGTACTGTTCGGCTTCCTGACCCGCACCACGGCACTGTTTACCGCAGGCTTCACCCTGCTGACGGCGTTCATCTTCCACAGCAACTTTGCGGAAGGCGTGAACTCCCTGATGTTCATGAAAAACCTGACCATCGCGGGTGGCTTCCTGCTGCTGGCCATCACTGGCCCTGGCGCATACAGCATCGACCGCGTTCTGAATAAGAAGTGGTAAGCACGCTATACTGAATGAACACAAAGCGAGGAGATATCTCCTCGCTTTTGCTTATTGACGGAGGAGTAAAAAATGGGACAACTCGTAGACGGCGTCTGGCAGGATGTCTGGTATGACACCAAATCCACCGGGGGACGCTTCAAGCGCTCTGTTTCGGCCTTCCGTAACTGGCTAACCGCCGATGGCGCACCGGGCCCAAGCGGCGAAGGCGGCTTTGCGGCTGAGAAAGACCGTTATCATCTCTATGTTTCTCTGGCCTGCCCGTGGGCGCACCGCACGCTGATTGTGCGCAAGCTGAAAGGACTCGAATCCTTAATTCCGGTTTCGGTGGTCAACCCCCTGATGCTGGAAAACGGCTGGACGTTTGACAGTGATTTCCCGGCCGCCACCGGTGATGACCTCTACCACCACGATTTTCTCTACCAGCTCTATCTGCGCGCCGATCCGCACTACACCGGACGCGTGACCGTACCCGTGCTGTGGGACAAGAAAAACCAGACCATTGTCAGCAATGAATCCGCAGAGATCATCCGCATGTTCAACACCGCGTTTGATGCCCACGGGGCCCGCGCCGGGGATTACTATCCGGTCGAGCTGCGCGATAAGATTGATGAGCTGAACAGCTGGATTTACGACAACGTGAATAACGGTGTCTACAAGGCCGGCTTTGCCACCAGCCAGGAAGCGTATGACGACGCGGTGGGAAAAGTGTTTGAATCGCTGGAGCGTCTTGAGCAGATCCTCGGCCAGCATCGCTACCTGACGGGCGACCGCCTGACGGAAGCAGACATTCGTCTGTGGACAACGCTGGTTCGCTTTGATCCTGTTTATGTCACCCACTTCAAGTGTGATAAACACCGCATCAGCGATTACCTGAACCTGTACGGTTTCCTGCGCGATATTTATCAGATGCCGGGCATTGCTGAAACGGTCGATTTCAACCATATCCGCACCCACTATTTCCGCAGCCATAAGACCATCAACCCGACGGGTATTATCTCGGTGGGCCCGTGGCAGGACCTGGATGAACCGCACGGTCGCGACGTGCGTTTCGGATAAATATCAAGGGCATCAATTGATGCCCTTTTTTAATTCACAATCTCCATCTATCCTTACCTCGATCGCTTAAAAAACAAGTGATTGACTGACTAATGAGGCAAGGAAAATGGACTGGTATTTAAAAGTACTGCGCAACTACATTGGATTTGGTGGCCGCGCTCGCCGTAAAGAGTACTGGATGTTCGTTCTGGTGAACTTCATCCTCATCATGGTGCTGGGCATTATCGATAAAATTCTCGGCTGGGAACGAGCCGGCGGTGAAGGTGTTCTCACCACGATTTACGGCCTGCTGGTCCTGCTTCCCTCATGGGCCGTACTGTTCCGACGGCTACACGATACCGATCGTTCAGCCTGGTGGTTACTGCTGCTGCTGATCCCGATTGTGGGCTGGCTGGTCATTCTGGTCTTCAACTGTCAGGCCGGCACGCCGGGCGAAAACCGCTTCGGGCCCGATCCAAAACTCAACGCATAAAACAAAGCCCGGTGGCGTTTCGCGTACCGGGCTCGATTTTTTATTTGTTGTGATGGGCAAAGAGCTTGGGTATTTCGCGCAGGCACCACGATTTGGCCTCACCCATGCTGTCGCGCCGCCACGCCATAATGATGTCCACTTCGCTGGTGTACTCCGGGCTGACCACGCGTAGCCGCCCTTCTGCAATATCTTTTTCGACAAACGGATACGGCATCGTTGCCACGCCCAGGCCTGCCAGCAATGCCTGGCGTTTGTCTTCAAGCGACGTGACGGTCAGACGCGGTTGTTTATCCAGCAACTGCACCGTTAACACCGGACGCTCGCGCGCGGTATCTGCGACCGCAACCCCGCGGTATTTCACCCGCGTCACTTCCGAGAGCGGCTCCGGCTCCTGGTGAATCGGGTGATCCGGTGCGGCGACATAGACGTTCATCACGCTGTAGAGCTTGCGGGAGTTGATTTCAGATGAGGAACGGAAGTGCATATCCGGGGCAATGACGATATCCGCCCTGCCCGTCTCCAGTCGCTCCCAGGCCCCGGCCAGCACCTCGGTGATGATCGATAACTGGGTGTTTGCTTTGTCGGCCAGCCGGTTCACCAGCGGGAACAGCGCCTCGGTGGGCACCAGCGCTTCCGTCACCAGCGTCAGATGAGTTTCCCAGCCGCGCGCCAGCGCTTCGGCGTCCGTCGTCAGCTTGTCCGCCGCTTCCAGCAGGACGCGACCACGCTCCAGCAGCATCCGTCCGACGTTAGTGAATTTTGTTCGATGACCGGAGCGGTCAAAGAGCACCACGTCCAGCTCTTCCTCCAGCTTCTGCATGGTATAGCTGAGCGCAGACGGAACGCGCCCCAGTTCATCTGCCGCCGCGGCAAAACTGCCACGCCGATCAATTGCGTCCATGACGCGAAGCGCCTCAAGCGTCAATGCTCTCTCTTTAGCCATCTCGTTCTCATTCAGGAAATTTGAACATACCGGGCAGAATATCTGGCTAACAATGAAGCGTCCATACCTTTACCATTGTTTAGTGTAAAGAGAGGTCAAGTTTATGATTACGACAAGAACAGCTAAACAGTGCGGACAAGCCGATTTCGGTTGGCTGCAGGCCCGCTACACCTTTTCCTTTGGACACTACTTTGACCCTAAACTGCTCGGTTACGCTTCATTGCGCGTATTGAATCAGGAAGTGCTCGCCCCAGGCGCGTCCTTCCAGCCGCGTACGTACCCGAAAGTCGATATCCTGAACCTGATCCTGGAAGGCGAAGCAGAATACCGCGACAGCGAGGGCAATCATGTCCAGGCGAAGGCCGGCGAAGCATTATTAATCTCCACGCAGCCGGGCATCAGTTACAGCGAGCATAACCTCAGCAAAGATAAAACGCTGACCCGTATGCAGCTGTGGCTGGATGCCTGCCCTGAGCGGGAAAACCCGCTGGTACAGAAGTTAGATTTGACGGGCGACAGGCAGCAGCTGATAGCCTCCCCGGACGGCAGTCAAGGCAGCCTGCAGTTGCGCCAGCAGGTGTGGCTGCACCATATCGAACTGAAGAAAGGGGAACAGGCGAGCTTCCAGCTTCATGGTCCGCGCGCCTATCTGCAATCGATTCACGGTACGGTGCATGCGGTGACGCATACGGAAGAGAAAGAAGCGCTCACCTGCGGTGACGGGGCGTTTATTCGCGACGAAGCGAATATCACGCTGGTTGCTGATTCGCCGCTGCGCGCGCTGTTAATTGATTTACCGGTTTAACACCCGATGATCCTCTCTCCCCGGCGGGGAGAGAGGAAACCGTTACACTTTACGTGCCATAATCTCAATAATCTGCCGGTCCGTCGCCTGCATGGAGCGGCACGCCAGCGAACACAGGTTCGCGATCGACTGCTCCACATCGTGCGCCACAATCCCTTCATTGCCCGTTACCGCAGAATCATCCAGCGCCATCATCACCGCTTTCCAGGCACTGCCGACGCTGGTTGAGACCTTCATGGCACAACTGTTGGACGCGCCATCGCAGATCATCCCGCTGACATCGCCAATCATGCTGCTGATTGCCATTGAGAGCGTCTGATAGCTTCCGCCCATCAGCCAGGCCATGCCTGCCGCCGCCCCCATCGCCGCCGTGGTAGCCGCACACAGCGCCGACAGGCGCGGAAGCTGGGCGTGGATATAAATAGCCGAAAGGTGTGAAAGCATCAGCGCCCGGGCAAGACGTTCATCATCCGCCTGGACATGTTCCGCCACCACCACAACCGGCATGGTGGCCGTGATCCCCTGGTTGCCCGATCCGGAATTGCTCATTGCCGGCAGCGTCGCCCCGCCCATTCGGGCGTCCGAGGCCGCGCTGGTGCGAATGACAATATCCGAGCCCAGATCCTGCGCTATCCATCCGCGAGCGCGCTGCTTATTGAGCGTCGCGCCAATGTGCAGCCCCCATTTTCCGCTTAAACCTTCACGGGAGAGCGCATCATTTAATTGTCCGGCAGCCAGGATAAAGCGGATCGCGTCAAACGGCACCTGCTCCACAAACTCAAGGATCTGCGATAGCGTGGCGTTTGAAAGTACCGCCAGCGGGTCGTCATTCCTCTCATCGGGTTGAGAATCAAGCGTAAAGCGGGTTTCGCCCTGACAGACAATCTCCACCACCCGCGTATGCCCACCGGCGATGGTCACCATCGCCGAGGCCTGTCCGGCGTGAACGCAGGCGCGGGAGTAGAGGATGTCATCGCATGGCTCCTGCAGCTTGACCTGCACCTGGCCGGCGTCCAGCAGCGCTTTGGCACGCACCAGCGCATCGGCAGTGGCATCTTTCAGTACCTCCAGTCCGGCGTGTGCGTTGCCGCCAGTGGCCCCCAGCGCCGCCGCAATCGGCAACCCGACCATCCCGGTGCCAGGTACCGTCACGCCAAGGCCATTTTTCATCAGATTCGGTGAAACCCACGCCTCAATCTGTGTGACGTCACCCGGCAGAAGCTCCGCGGCCATCGCACAAGCCAGCGCCAGAGAGATCGGCTCGGTACACCCCAGTGCAGGTTTAACTTCCTCCTGCACCGCCCGAATAAATTGATTCCATAAAGATTGAGTTTGCTCTGACATCGTTACGACCTTGTTTGCCCTTAAGAAAACGCGAGGAAAGGAGAAACACACAGCAGCAGACCGGTGATGATAATGATCACCAGCGACACGCCTTTATATTTGTGCAGCGCCGGCACTTTGTAGACCAGCCACGCCGGAAT
This sequence comes from Enterobacter sp. BNK-18, assembly GCF_047456135.1. Classification (NCBI taxonomy): domain Bacteria; kingdom Pseudomonadati; phylum Pseudomonadota; class Gammaproteobacteria; order Enterobacterales; family Enterobacteriaceae; genus Enterobacter; species Enterobacter sp. BNK-18. The sequence goes on from NZ_CP179899.1 coordinate 3,173,713, forward strand.
CAAACACCCCACCATGCCGAAGATTGGGCTGCAAATAGAGGTGAAGCTCAGTACCGGCGCGTTTAACACAATCGCGCTCCATGCCAGCAGAATGGCAAACAGCATGATGCCGCGCTGTACGGTGTTTTCGTTGATTTTCTCTGCCGGCATTTTGCGGCGCAGAATATTCATCACAATGCCCTGCGTCGCTTCACGAAAGCCCAGGTACACGCCGAAGAACGCGGTCATGACGGCAAAAATATTCAGGATAACGCTGACAATTTTGACCCAGCCGGCACCGTCGCCACTGATAAACTGCGCGGCAATTGCCAGTGCGGAAATATTCTGTTCGTAGGCTTTGACCGCCTCATCATGCCCCATTGCCAGGGTGAACGAGACCGCGTAGAAAAAGACCGTCACGAAGAGGATCGCGAAGGCGATGTTCATCGCCCGCAGCGCTTTATGGCGCGCCACTTCAACCGATTTTTCGCGTGAACGATAGGAGATCACCATCGGGCTTAATGTCTGAATAAACAGAATCGACGTTAAGGTAAACGGCAACGTGATAATCGCGTTTTTAACGAGTAGCCCCACGGGTGGCAGCATGCCCACGTTGGCTAAATGCCAGAGGCCAATCATCGACAACCCGAGCGCCGCCACCACAAATAACTTGGTCAGCACCATCAGGCTGGAGACTTTAAACAGCAGTTTCTCGCCACGGGAGGAGATCGCCACCAGGATGCAGATCAGGAACAGACCGTAGAACGGATTTTCAGAGAGCAGCCCCTCCGTCACGCCGAAGGTGTGTAAATAGGAAGCGCTGTCGTTGGTGATGGCGGTGGAGTAGACGAACATCCAGATAACCAGCATCACGAAATAGAGCGCACCTAATAAAATGCCCCAGTTCTTACCGAGGTAGCCGCTGATGACGCTTGGATAATCTTTGCACTCCGGCGATTCTGCCAGCGTGTTAATAAACAGCCGCTGAAACAGGTACATGGCCGGATAGCCAATCACTGACGAAAGCAGAAACACCCACAGTCCCATCAGCCCCACCTGTACCGGGAGAAAAACAATCCCCGCGCCGATGGCCATTCCGATACTCATAATGACCCAGCCCGTATCGGTGCTGTCGAATTTAATGGCCTCCTGCCACTCGCTTTCACTCATCCCTGCCCGCTTTGCCGCGAGTGAATCGTTCACAATCACACTGCTGTTTGTTGCCGTATCCATAAGGCACTCGCTTATTTTGTAGGGTAACCAGTTGTTTTTATGGGATTCTGACCACCAGCGATAATGAGCCAGACTGCTGCAGGTGTGTGTTATTGGAATGGACAAATCATACGTGGAGAGCGGGAGAAAAAAGTCACAATATTTATAAGGCTTTTCGCAAGTGAGAGAAAAAAATACTCTTAGATGAGGAGTAATGGAGGTGATTTTCTAAAAGTGACGCCGATCAAGAAATAAAAAACCCGCGACATGCGCGGGTGTGTCATCAGTTAGCCAGCGCGTTCGCCATATCGGTTTTCACCTGTTTACGCTGCTCCGCTGTCAGAACCTGGCTGACATCAAAGTAGTATTTGACGCGGTAATAGCGGGTCTGCTCTTCAATTTTACTGAACGCGGCAAGCTGGTTTTTCACCGTGCTTTCATCCCATTTCCCGGTCTGGAACATCTCGATCAGCGCACCGTCTTTCACGCCGGTCATCGGGATCTTGCTGACATTTTGTTCCAGCGTCTGATGCAGCGCGTCGATCTTCTTAATCTGATCGTTGCTCAGCTTGAGGTGTTGCACCAGCGGATCCTGCGCCGGAGAGGGGGCAGCTTCAACGTCAGCGGCCTGTGCGGCAAAACTGCACGCCACCAGCGAGGCAGCAACCAGGGTGATACGGGTCATTTTCATCATCTTACTGTCCTTACATACTGTTTCAGGGAAAAAGCAGGCGCATTGTTTTTCAGAAGCGGATGAAGATGTGTGAGTAATTATATAAACATTTTTGTATGTTCCGCGGACAAAAAAGCCCCCTTAACCAAAGGGGGCCTGCTTCAGACGACGATCACAGTGCCTGGGTAAACGTCCTTGAGATCACGTCCTGCTGCTGCTCGCGCGTCAGCGCATTAAAGCGCACCGCATACCCTGAGACACGAATGGTCAGGTTGGGATAGTTCTCCGGGTGCTCAATCGCCTCCATCAGCATCTCCCGGTTCATGACGTTAACGTTGAGGTGCTGTCCCCCCTCAATGGCCGCTTCGTGGTGGAAATACCCGTCCAGCAGCCCTACAAGGTTGGTTTTGCGCACCCTCTCATCCTTGCCCAGCGCCTGAGGCACAATGGAGAAGGTGTAAGAGATCCCGTCTTTCGCATAGGTAAACGGCAGCTTAGCGACGGAGGTTAACGAGGCCACCGCCCCTTTCCTGTCTCGTCCGTGCATCGGGTTCGCGCCCGGTGCGAATGGCGTACCGCCGCGGCGTCCGTCCGGCGTATTGCCGGTTTTCTGGCCGTAGACCACATTCGACGTAATGGTCAGGATCGACTGGGTCGGCACCGCGTTTCGGTAGGTCGGCAGCGCCTGAATTTTCTTCATAAAGCGTTCCACCAGGTCACAGGCAATGCTGTCCACACGGTCATCATTGTTACCGTACTGCGGGTAGTCCCCTTCAATCACAAAATCGACCGCCAGGCCGGTATGGTCGCGTACGGGTTTTACCGTGGCGTATTTGATGGCGGACAGCGAGTCCGCCGCCACCGACAGCCCGGCGATACCGCAGGCCATGGTGCGGTAAACGTCCCGGTCGTGCAGCGCCATCAGTGAGGCTTCGTAGCTGTACTTATCGTGCATGTAATGAATGAGATTCAGCGCGCTAATGTACTGCACCGCCAGCCAGTCCATAAAGTGATCCAGGCTCGCCATCACGGTGTCGTAATCCAGCACCTCATCCAGCAGCGGCGCGGTTTTCGGCCCGACCTGGATCTTCAGCTTCTCATCCATCCCGCCGTTGATCGCATACAGCAGCGTTTTCGCCAGGTTAGCACGGGCGCCAAAGAACTGCATTTGCTTGCCGATCACCATCGGGCTGACGCAGCAGGCAATGGCGTAGTCGTCGCTGTTGAAATCCACGCGCATCAGGTCGTCGTTCTCATACTGCAGCGACGAGGTGTCGATCGACATCTGTGCAGCGTACTTCTTGAATGCGACGGGCAGTTGTTCGGACCACAGGATCGTCAGGTTTGGCTCCGGTGCGGGTCCCATCGTGTGCAGGGTATGCAGGTAACGGAAGCTGTTTTTGGTGACCAGCGTGCGGCCATCCAGCCCCATTCCGCCAATCACTTCGGTGGCCCAGACAGGATCGCCGGAGAAGAGCGTGTCGAACTCCGGAGTACGCAGGAAGCGCACCATGCGGATCTTCATGATGAAATGATCGATCAGTTCCTGCGCCTGGATCTCACTCAGGCGACCCGCCTGCATATCGCGCTCGAGATAAATATCCAGGAACGAGGCCGTGCGTCCCAGCGACATCGCCCCGCCGTTCTGGGATTTCACCGCGGCCAGATAGGCAAAGTAAACCCACTGTACCGCTTCCTGCGCATTCATCGCCGGGCGAGAAATATCGAAGCCATAGTTCGCTGCCATCTGCTGGATCTGCAGCAGTGCGCGTTTGTGTTCCGCCAGCTCTTCACGCAGGCGGATCGTCGCCTCCAGATCTTCACCCCGTTCGAGTTTGCCCTGCAGATCCGCGAACTGGCGCTCACGCTCGTGCACCAGATAGCGGATGCCGTACAGCGCCACGCGGCGGTAATCGCCGATGATGCGCCCGCGTCCGTAGCCGTCCGGTAGCCCGGTCAGCACGCCTGATTTACGGCAGCGCATCATCTCGGGGGAGTAAACGTCAAAGACACCCTGATTATGGGTTTTGCGGAGTTCGGTAAAAAGATATTCGAACTGTGGATCCATCTCGCGGCCATAGGCTTCGAATGAACTGCGGATCATATTGATCCCGCCGTACGGATGCAGCGCACGTTTGAGCGGCTTATCGGTTTGCAGGCCGACGATCGTCTCCAGCTGCTGGTCAATATAGCCCGGTCCGTGGGCCGTGATGGTAGTGGCAATGTTGGTATCAAAATCCACCGGCGCATGGGTGGCATTCTCCTGACGAATGCCCACCATTACCTTCTCCCAGAGCGCCGTCGTTGCTGGCGTCGCCTGCGCGAGGAAAGTTTCGTCGCCTTCATAAGGGGTATAGTTATGCTGAATAAAATCGCGCACGTTGACGGTGTCTTTCCATTCTTCACCGCGAAACCCGGCCCATGCGTCGCTGTAAGGGGCAACGCGCGTATCGATTGCTACTTTCATGAATTTCTCGCTCTGTCAGGCATAAGCCGCAGCCGGAGTGACCTTCCCAAGACGGAGGGCATCCAGCGCGATCATTTTTTCTTCGTTGGTTGGGATCACCGCGCAGGCCACGCGGGACGAATCGGTGGTGATCACACGCTCACCTGCGCTGCCCGGCAGGGCATTTTTGGCTTCATCGAGGGTGATGCCAAAGACGGCCAGGTGTTCCGCCACCAGGGTGCGGATCAGTCTGGAGTTCTCACCAATCCCGCCGGTGAACACCACACCGTCCAGGCGGTGTAACGACGCCGCGTGCCCGGCAATATGCCGTGCGATACGGTGAACAAAGGTCTGGATCGCCAGCTGTGCCCGCTGATGTCCCTCATGCCAGGCCTTTTCGAGGGCTCGCAGATCGGAGGATATTCCCGAGATCCCCAGCAGGCCGGACTCTTTATTGACGACGCGTTCCAGATCCTCAAATGACTGTCCGGTCTGTTGGGCTATCCAGGCCATGGCGCCGAAATCAACGTCGCCACAGCGGGTCCCCATGATCAGCCCTTCCAGCGGCGTCATGCCCATGGAGGTATCCACGCTCTCACCATTGCGTACCGCGCAGATGGATGCCCCGTTGCCGAGATGGGCAATCACCAGCCCGCTGTCCTCAGGCGAAATCCCGAGCAAGGCATGCGCCTGCCCGGCAACGTAGCGGTGGGACGTCCCGTGGAAGCCATAGCGCCGCACGCCAAGCTCTTCAAAATAGCGGTACGGCAGCCCGTACAAATAGGCCTGCGGGGCCAGCGTCTGGTGGAAGCTGGTGTCAAACACCGCCACCTGCTGTATGCCCGGAAACAGGCGTTCGGCTGCCTCGACGCCGCTTAAGTTGGCGTAATTATGCAGCGGCGCCAGCGAGGAAACCTGACGGATCTGCTCAATAACCTGTTCCGTGATAAGGGTCGACTCGCTGAAGAGGTCGCCGCCGTGCGCAATACGATGGCCAATCAGGGCCACGCTGCTCATCAGGTCACGCTTCTCCAGCTCCAGGGCGATGGCAGCCAGCGCCCCTTCGTAGTCATGGTGAGCCAGTCTGGCTGGCTCACCCCCGTTCACGGAAATAAAGGCTTTTTCAGTGTTAATCCCGTCTGCAATGCCCGTCATCAGGGCATCACAGCTGCTGGCATCGAGTACTGAAAACTTAACAGAGGACGATCCGCAGTTAATAACCAATACAACCGGAAACTCAATCATGGTGTTACTCCGCTCTTCCTGAGCCAGGGTTTAGAACAGTTTGTAGACGATGTTCAGGATGGTCAGCAGGCCCACAACCGTGACGAAGATGTTCTCGGGTCTGCCCTTATATTTCGCCATTGCCGGCGCTTTACGAATGGCATACATCGGCAACAGGCACAGCAGAGAGGCGATGATTGGCGCCCCCATGGCTTCGATAAGGTCAAGAATGTTCGGGTTGGCATAGGCAACGACCCAGGTCGACCCCATGATGAATACCATGCTGATGGTGTTCAGTTTGCCCACGGAGACTTTCTTCTTATCGCCTTTATAACCGAACTTCAGGATCAGGCCGTTCAGCCCTTCCAGCGTGCCCAGATAGTGGCCGAAGAAGGATTTGAAGATAGCGACCAGCGCAATGATGGAGGCACCGTATTCCAGCACCGTGGCAAACGTTGATTTAGTGCCTGACATGGTCGCAAAGTGGTTCGCCAGGTAAGAGAGCACGGGAATATTCTGCGCTTTGGCATCGGCCATGTTCTGCGGCGAGAGCGTGAACAGGCAGCTAAAGGCGAAGAACATCACCACCGCGACCATCAGTAAGCTGGCGCGACCGATAATTTTGGAACATTTCTGCTCGGTAAACGCTTTACCGAACTCGGGTTCGTACTCTTCACGTTTAGAGACCACAAACGAGGAGACGATGGGCGAGAAGTTGAAGGAGAAGACCATGATGGAGATCCCCAGCCAGACCGTCACCAGAATGCCGTCATGCCCGGTAAACGCAATATCGCTCAGGTTGACCTGGTCAATCACCGACGAGTTCCAGTAAGGGATCAGCGACAGGGAAATCAGCACCAGGCTGGCAATAAACGGGAACACCAGGAAGCTCATCACCTTCACCATCAGGTCTTTACCAAACCAGATAACAAAGGCCATCAGCAGCAGCAGGAACAGCGCCACCACGCCGCGGTTAAGCGCGGGCAGCTGGAGCTGGTTTTCCCAGAAGGTCATAAAGGTGTTCGTAATGGTGACGCCGTAAATCCACAGCAGCGGGCAAATGGCGAAGAAGTAGAGGAACGTAATCACCACCCCACCGGTCTTACCAAAATGCTCTTCCACCGTTTCGGTGATGTTGCCAGACACGTTACTGCCGGACAGACACAGGCGTGCCAGCGCCCGGTGGCAATAAAACGCAATCGGGAAAGCGAGAACCAGCATCAGCAGGATAGGAATCAAGCCGCCGAAGCCTGCGCGAATCGGGAAGAACAGCACACCTGCGCCAATGGCGGTTCCAAACAGGCCAAGCGTCCAGGTGGTATCAGACTTACGCCAGGAGGACGTTTTTGTCTGGCCAACGATAATGCTTTCTGTGTTGCTCATAGGTCATCCTTTATGCGTCAACGAAGCCGGTAATTTGGGATACGCGGGAGAGATCGATATTGCCGCCGGAAATAATGCAGACGGTTTTACGACCCTGAATATAGTGATCAAGCTTGCCGCTTAATAACGCCGCACAGGCCAGTGCGCCAGCACCTTCTGTAACCACTTTATTTCTCTGAATGAGGGCAATCATGCTGTTACGAATATCGTCTTCGCTGACCAGCACAATGTCATCGACTAATTCGCGAACAATCTCGAAGGTTAATTTACCCGGACGAGACACATCACATCCGTCGGCTAGTGTACCGGTAACGCGGTGGTTAATGATTTCTCCTGCCTGATACGATGCGGCCATTCCATGTACGTTTTCAGACTGCACGCCGATAATATTAATGGTCGGGTTGATGGATTTAATGGCCGTTGCAATTCCGGCAATTAAACCGCCACCGCCGATGGGTACAATCACGTTATCCACATCATACAAATCTTCGAGAATTTCCAGACCAATGGTGCCCTGGCCGGCAATCACTTTCGGATCGTCATACGGCGGGATAAAAATGCGCCCTTCCAGCTCCACGATTTCGCTGACTTTGGCGATGGTGTCGTTGAAGTTTTCGCCGTGCAGCACCACTTCAGCCGAGTAGTCACGGGTGGCGGCGACTTTAGATTTCGGCGCGCCCATCGGCATGACCACTTTGCCGTCGATACCGAGCATTGCACAGGAGAGCGACACGCCCTGCGCGTGGTTGCCTGCAGAACAGGCGACCACGCCTTTACGTTTTTCAGCTTCGGTCAGCGAACTTAATTTATTAAACGCACCGCGGATCTTGAAGGAGCCAGTACGCTGCATATTTTCAAACTTCAGGAATATCTCACCTTTACAGCGTTCGCTGAGATAATTTGAGCGCGGCATGCCGGTTTTATATATTTTGCCTGCCAGTCGTTTTCTGGCGTCCTGAATATCTTCAATGGTCACCGGGAGATCGTAGGTAATATGCATAATATCCTCGTTATAATAATTCATTTTCTTCAGGCAAAGTCAGGGTATCAGAGCACGGATAAAATAAGCTCTGGGTGTTTTTAAAAATGTTAACGCGTTATCAGAGGGTTATTTAATCATCGTCGTCTTTCACTGGTCAGTGACGCGTATTGTTTTGCCAGTTCGACTAATACTGACGCCGATTTCTTAATTCTGTAATTTTTTGACCACACGGCGGCATAACGCGCTATGGGTAATTCATCTTCCACCGGCAGTACAATAAACTGGTCGGAACCGAATGGCGCAATCATGTCGCGGGGAATAACCGTCAGGTAATCGGCATTCAGGACAAGGTTATAAATGGTCACGACGGAATCGGTCTGGACGATGTTTTCAATGCTGATGTGATTGTCTTGCAGAGTGGTCAGAAGTTCTTTGTAGTAGCCCATATCGGTTTGCGGCATCACCCACTGTTCATCCGTGAGTGATGCCAGGGTAGTCGAGCCGGTGCACGTTCGTGATTTGTTGGCTACCAGGACAAACTCAGACTCAAACAGCGGCTCGACGTGAAGATCCTGCAGCAGCATTTCATCACTTAATGTGCCGATGGCAAAATCCAGCCGGCCGTCGCGAATGGCCGGCAGGAAAGAGGACAGCTGAGCTTCGTACATCGAGACGCGCGCTTTCGGGAACACTTCCTTGAATTTTTTGATCATTTCGGACAGGAAGGTGAAGCCAATGAGCGACGGGTAACCAAATGAGACATCCATGACGGTACTGAAACTGAGGCTGTTAATCTCGCTCACCATGTTTTTCATCTCACGGGTGATCGACTCAGAGTACGAGAGTAATACCTGGCCTGCCGCAGTCAGTTTAACGCCGGTGTTTTTGCGCACCATGACTTCAACGCCAAAGTAAGATTCGATATCGCTGATAATTTTGCTGACGGCAGGTTGCGTCAGGCCCAGTTGTCTTGCAGCAGAACCAATGGAGCCACTTTTAATGACTTCCTGAAATACCACGAGGTGCTGTGTTTTCGGTAGAATAATAGTGTTCATAATATTCTGCGCTTATTTCCCTATGACGGGGTGGATTCTACTCAATATGGCTGACGGGGGTATGTGCTGTTACTCACAATTTGCTTTTTCACACCCTTAATCAGCATAACGACAACCCTTTAAAACACCTTATTATCAATGAGTTACATTAAAATAAATACGCCATAACGCTGATATTGATCAACAAAAAGAGCAGTAATAAATTTATTTTATGGCGATAACACAGGTAAATTTTTCGGCGTTAAAAAAATCGATAAAGACTATCTTTCAGGCAATTAAAGATTAATAAATAACCGTTATTCGTTTAAAACATTCTTTCAATTTATCAAATTTGTCTGGGGTGATTTTGCTGACTTTCGGGAAACAGTGGAATGCATCACACATTCATGGGCTAAATGTTTTTGAATTCAATATACATATATCAAATAAGAAAACATTCACGATCATAAAAGCAACATTCATAACAAATTAACAATACTGCAGAATCAGGATTATTTAGCGCGAAATTTTGTGATTGCGATCGTCAGCAGATGCTAAAAAGACACAGAAGGGGTGGAAGCAGTGAAATGTGCTTAATGTCGCAAATATGATAATTGATGTCGTGTGAGCGATGCATCAGGTGGCACTTGCTTGCAATTTCTAAGGCCGATAAAAGAAAAAACCCGCCGAAGCGGGGTTTTGTAAAAAGTTGAAGCTGACCGATAAGCCGCGTTCTTTCATAGAAAGCGGAGTGGACAGTCATTCATCTCATTTAGCGCAGATAGCAAAAACCCCGCCGAAGCGGGGTTGTGTAAAAAGCTGGAGCTGACCGATAAGCCGCGTTCTTTCATAGAAAGCGGAGTGGACAGTCATTCATCTCGTTTAGCGCAGATAGCAAAAACCCCGCCGAAGCGGGGTTTTGTAAGAAGTTGAAGCTGACCGATAAGCCGCGTTCTTTTATAGAAAGCGGAGTGGACAGTCATTCATCTCATTTAGTGCAGATAGCAAAAACCCCGCCGAAGCGGGGTTTTGTAAGAAGTTGAAGCTGACCGATAAGCCGCGTTCTTTCATAGAAAGCGGAGTGGACAGTCATTCATCTCGTTTAGCGCAGATAGCAAAAACCCCGCCGAAGCGGGGTTTTGTAAGAAGTTGAAGCTGACCGATAAGCCGGGTTCTGTCGTGGACAGTCATTCATCTAGGCCAGCAATCGCTCACTGGCTCAAGCAGCCTACCCGGGTTCAGTACGGGCCGTACCATGTGAACCCCTATTTGGCCTTGCTCCGGGTGGAGTTTACCGTGCCACGGACTGTTGCCAGCCGCGCGGTGCGCTCTTACCGCACCCTTTCACCCTTACCTGATCCCGCTTGCGCGGGCCATCGGCGGTTTGCTCTCTGTTGCACTGGTCGTGGGTTTCCCCCCCAGGCGTTACCTGGCACCCTGCCCTATGGAGCCCGGACTTTCCTCCCCTCCGCCCGTCTCCCCCCGAAAGGGGACGACGACGAAGCGGCGACTGTCTGGTCAGCTTCGGCGCGCAGTATAGAGGGTTTGTGCCCCGCTGTCACCCTTGGGCGTGCATCCCTATCTGCAAAGTGGCGGCGATATTGCGCGAGGCGCGGTAAATATTGTCAAACGCCCCACGGTAAGCCTCTTCCAGCGACTCGACGCGGCTCAGCACGCTGAATACCGCGTCGATGCCATACTGATGCACGACCCCCACATCCCGGGTCAGACTGCCGGCAATGCCGATCACCGGCTTATGGTATTTTTTGGCGATACGGGCGATACCGACGGGCACTTTGCCCTGAATGCTCTGGCTGTCAATGCGCCCTTCGCCCGTCAGTACTAGCGTGCAGTCGTGAATATGTTCTTCGAGGTTAAGTGCCTGGGTGACAATCTCAATACCGCTCTTCAGTTCCGCGCCGAGAAAGGCCATCAGGGCCGCCCCCATGCCCCCCGCTGCACCCGCACCGGGAACCTGTTTCACGTCAATTCGCAGAGATTTTTTTATCACATCGGCATAGTGGCTGAGGTTAGCGTCGAGAGTGAGGATCATCTCCTCTGTCGCCCCTTTTTGCGGGCCAAAGATACGGGAAGCGCCTCTCTCGCCAACCAGCGGATTCGTGACGTCGCACGCGACGTGGATTGTGCAATCTTTTATCCTGGCGTCGAGGCCGGAGAGATCGACGCTGTTGAGCGCCATCAGGCTGCCGCCGCCATAACCCATTTCAGTACCGTTGGCATCGCGGAGCGTGGCCCCCAGCGCCTGCATCATTCCGGCGCCGCCGTCGTTGGTGGCACTGCCGCCAATGCCGATAATGATATGTCGGGCACCTTTATCCAGCGCGCTGAGAATAAGCTCCCCGGTACCCCGGGACGTGGTGACGAGCGGGTTACGTTGGGTGGCCGGGACCAGTGCCAGGCCGCTGGCGGCGGCCATCTCAATAAATGCCGTGCTGCCATCGCCGGACATGCCCCAGCGGGCGTTAACCTGTTCACCCAACGGGCCCGTGACCCTGGCATGCTGTTCTGTGCCCTGGGTGGCGGCGATCATCGCGTCAACCGTACCTTCCCCGCCGTCAGCAACCGGCACCGAAACATAAAGTGCATCGGGGAAAATTTCCCGAAATCCTTTTTCAATCGCCTGAGCAACCCCGGAGGCAGAAAGGCTTTCTTTCCAGGAATCTGGCGCGATTACGATTTTCATAGTTGTCGCCTGTTACCGCACTCGGCAAAAATAGCGGACGCGTTCCCGCGTCCGTTTTTATTAGCGAGAGACTTCCACCTTCGCCAGTTTTTCGTAGTAGCACGCAATCGCGCTGTGGTCGGCAGTGCCCAGACCATCCGCGCGCAGGGCCTGCATCATCTCCATGACGGCGGCGGTCAGCGGCAGCTGCGCGCCCACGCCGTGGGAGGTATCCAGGGCATTCGCCAGATCTTTAATGTGCAGGTCGATTCTAAAACCGGGCTTGAAGTTACGATCCATCACCATGGGCGCTTTGGCATCCAGCACGGTGCTGCCCGCCAGGCCGCCACGGATCGCCTGATACACCAGATCAGGGTTAACGCCCGCTTTGGTGGCCAGCGTCAGCGCTTCCGACATTGCGGCAATGTTCAGCGCCACAATCACCTGGTTTGCCAGCTTGGTGACGTTACCCGCCCCGATATCGCCGGTATGCACCACGGAGCCCGCCATGGCTTTCATCAGGTCGTAGTATTTATCAAAAACAGCTTTGTCGCCGCCAACCATCACCGACAGGGTGCCGTCGATGGCTTTGGGCTCTCCGCCGCTGACCGGGGCATCCAGCATATCGACGCCCTTCGCGTTTAGCGCCTCACTGATTTCACGGCTTGCCAGCGGCGCGATAGAACTCATGTCAATCACCACCAGGCCGGGTTTGGCACCGTCAATGATGCCGTTCTCCCCCAGGGCCACCTCTTTCACATGCGGGGAGTTTGGCAGCATGGTGATAATGACATCACACTGCTCAGCAATCGCTTTGGCGCTTGCTGCGGTTTCTGCACCTGCGGCAATCACCTCGGCCACGGCTTGCGGATTATGGTCTGCAACCACCAGGGAGTAACCTGCTTTGATGAGGTTTTTACTCATGGGTTTACCCATGATCCCAAGGCCAATAAAACCCACTTTCAGCGTCATAATTCGTTTCCTCAATGATGGTTATTTTTTAAAGGCGTCCGCTAACTTCTGCGTGGCCGAGCGGAATACGCCGAGGTCGCTACCGACGGCAACGAAGGTCGCTCCCCACTCCAGATAGCGACGGGCATCAGCCTCAACCGGCGCCAGAATGCCGCACGGTTTGCCGTGCGCGTTGGCACGGGCAAAGATGTGCTGAATAGCGCGCTGCACCTCCGGATGACCCGCATTGCCCAGATGGCCGAATGCCGCAGCAAGATCGCTTGGACCAACGAAGATGCCATCCACACCGTCGGTGGCAGCGATAGCGTCGACGTTATCGACCCCCTGCTGGCTCTCAATCTGTACCAGGATGGTGATGTTGCTGTTGGACTGTGCGAAGTAGTCCGGGACGGTGCCAAACATGTTAGCGCGATGGGAAACGGAGACCCCGCGGATCCCTTCCGGCGGATAACGTGTTGACGCCACGGCCTGCACCGCCTCCTCTTCCGTTTCCACAAACGGGATCAGGAAGTTGTAAAACCCAATATCCAGCAGACGTTTGATGATTACCGGCTCGTTGGTCGGGACGCGAACCACCGGCGCGCTATGGCTCCCTTTGAGCGCCATTAACTGCGGAATAAAGGTGCTGATATCGTTCGGCGCATGTTCGCCGTCCAGCACCAGCCAGTCGAAACCGGCCAGGCCCAGTACTTCGGTGCTGATGGGGCTTGCCAGCGCGGACCAGCAGCCAATCTGGATCTGGTGCGCCGCGAGGGCCGCTTTAAACTTATTCGGGAAGATATCATTATTCATCACGTTTACCTTTTTAATTCCGCAGTCTTATTCAGGTTCATATTTATATTTTCAGACGCAGCGTCAGCGTTATATTTATTTCCTGACATAATTTAGGCGTTATAAAATCGTCATTCAGTATAATCCTCACGTCATGACAGCACATTGTTTTAATGCTCAAGCATTGAGGCGTGTTTTGATAATATTTTGAGCATATGCACAACGTGATGGGCGCTGATGCACAGAATCAGGCATTGCTGGCCGGGTGGCATCTGCGCCGGGTTTAAGGAGCGATCGGGATCACATTTTGATATCTCGTCTCCTGACATTCTTTATTGACTCAAGCCGCGTCTTTATTTCTGCGATAAGAAAATAAACATCCCCTGGCTGCATTTACTATCAGACATTTTGCTGGAGAATATTGAACAATGGCCGACATTGAAATTCGACAAGCGTCGCCGACGGCGTTCTATATCAAAGTTCACGACACGGATAATGTGGCGATAATTGTTAACGACAACGGTCTAAAAGCGGGCACCCGTTTCCCGGATGGGCTGGAGCTGACTGAACATATTCCGCAGGGGCATAAAGTCGCTCTGGTGGATATCCCGGCCCACGGTGAAATCGTGCGGTATGGCGAAGTTATCGGGTATGCGGTTCGCGCCATTCCTCAGGGGAGCTGGATCGAGGAGTCGCTGGTTGAGCTACCCGAAGCGCCGCCGCTGAACACGCTCCCCCTGGCCACCCGGGTTCCTGAGCCACTGCCCCCGCTTGAAGGGTACACATTCGAAGGGTACAGGAATGCGGACGGCAGCGTAGGTACCAAGAATCTGCTCGGTATCACCACCAGCGTGCACTGTGTGGCAGGCGTGGTGGATTACGTGGTGAAAATCATTGAGCGCGACCTGCTGCCGAAATACCCGAATGTCGACGGCGTGGTAGGTCTGAACCATCTGTACGGCTGCGGCGTGGCCATCAATGCTCCGGCGGCCGTGGTACCGATTCGTACCATCCATAACATCGCTCTGAACCCGAATTTCGGTGGCGAAGTGATGGTCATTGGTCTGGGTTGCGAAAAGCTGCAGCCAGAGCGTCTGCTGCAGGGCACCGAAGATGTGAATGCCATTCCGGTCGACGAGGCCAGCATTGTTCGTTTACAGGATGCGCATCACGTCGGATTCCGTTCAATGGTTGACGATATCCTTCAGGTGGCGGAGCGCCATCTGGAAAAACTGAACCAGCGCCAGCGCGAGACCTGCCCGGCGTCAGAACTGGTGATAGGCACCCAGTGCGGCGGCAGCGATGCGTTTTCAGGCGTCACGGCGAACCCGGCGGTGGGCTATGCTTCGGATCTGTTTGTCCGCTGTGGCGCCACGGTGATGTTCTCCGAAGTGACAGAAGTGCGTGATGCCATCCATCTGCTCACCCCACGCGCCATCAATGAAGAGGTGGGCAAACGCCTGCTTGAGGAGATGGCCTGGTACGATAACTATCTCGACATGGGACAAACCGATCGCAGCGCCAACCCCTCTCCGGGCAATAAAAAAGGCGGTCTGGCGAACGTGGTGGAAAAAGCCCTCGGCTCGATTGCCAAATCCGGCCAGAGCGCCATAGTTGAAGTGCTCTCCCCGGGCCAGCGCCCCACCAGACGCGGCCTGATTTACGCCGCGGCCCCTGCCAGCGACTTCGTCTGTGGCACACAGCAGGTGGCATCCGGCATTACGGTGCAGGTCTTTACCACCGGGCGCGGCACGCCGTACGGGCTGATGGCGGTACCGGTGATTAAAATGGCCACCCGTACCGAGCTGGCAAACCGCTGGTATGACCTAATGGACATCAACGCGGGCACCATTGCCACTGGCGAAGAGAGTATCGAGGATGTCGGCTGGAAGCTGTTCCACTTCATTCTGGACGTGGCAAGCGGCCGTAAGAAGACATTCTCCGATCAATGGGGATTACATAACCAGCTGGCGGTGTTTAACCCGGCACCGGTGACGTGACCGTTCTCCCCCTCTCCCGAAGAGAGGGGGCAACTTATCCCTTCACCAACACCACATCTATCCCACTCTTACGCAGCCCTTCCAGGCTCTCAGGCGGAATCCCTTCATCGACGATAATCATGTCGATTCTCTGGGTATCGATGATTTTATGCAGGCTCGAACGGTTGAATTTGCTGGAGTCAGTGACCACGATAATACGCTCTGCCACCTCGCACATCCGCCGGTTCAGTCGGGCTTCATCTTCATTGTGGGTACTGACGCCGCGATCGAGGTCGATGGCGTCGACCCCCAGAAAAAGCAGATCAAAGTGGTAATTCTGTAAGGACTGCTCAGCCTGATCGCCGTAAAAAGATTGTGACTGGCGGCGCAAGTGCCCACCGGTCATCAGCAGCTCCACCCCTTCCGCTTCCAGTAATGCATTCGCCACGTTCATTCCGTTGGTCATGGCAATCACATCCGTGTGCTGACGCAGCATACGGGCGATTTCAAACGTTGTGGTTCCGGAATCCAGAATGATGCGATGACCCGGCTTCACCAGCGCGGCGGCGGCCTGCGCGATACTGCGCTTAACTGCAGTATTGAGCGAACTTTTGTCCTCCACGGAGGGTTCATTGCCAGGCGCATTGCCTTCACAAATCAGCGCTCCGCCATAAGCACGAACGGCAATGCCCTGCTTCTCAAGAAACGCCAGGTCGTTACGGATCGTCACCGTGGAAACGCCATATAAATGAGAAAGATCGTTAACCTGCACGCTTCCCTGTGCCCGCAACCGCTGAATGATCTGCTCTCGCCTTTCACTGGTGCCGGTGACGCGCTTCTCCGCGGGTGAATCGGTGCTGCTCATGCGAGCTCCTTAATAAATGGTCTTTCGTTTCATTTCGTTTTGTCTATTAACGCCTTTCTTTTATGGGAATGCAAGCCCTGCCTGCTTCCAGTCAGCGCACTCTCCCGTCGCTGAAACCTTTCATTATGTTTCTTTTGTGAAACAGATCGGAAAACTATTATCTTTCGTTTTATTTTTATACCACCATGATGCAGGATTAAATGAAACAAAACGAAAGATGAAAACCATCACCATCCGAAATGGAGAGGAAAGTGAAACATCTGACAGAAATGGTGGAACAACATAAACGGGGGAATGCGAACGGGATTTATGCCGTTTGTTCCGCACATCCACTGGTACTTGAAGCCGCAATTCGTTACGCCCAACTGCATCACACGCCGCTGCTGATTGAAGCCACCTCTAATCAGGTGGATCAATTTGGCGGTTACACCGGTATGACGCCCGCCGATTTTCACGGGTTCGTCTGTAAGCTGGCGGAATCCCTTGGTTTTCCGACATCGCAACTGATCCTCGGCGGCGATCATTTAGGGCCAAACCGCTGGCAAAACCTGCCTGCCCGGCAGGCGATGGCGAATGCCGAAGAGCTGATCAGAAGCTATGTCGCTGCCGGGTTTAAAAAGATCCACCTCGACTGCAGCATGTCCTGCGAAGACGATCCGGTTCCGTTAACCGACGCCATCGTTGCCGAGCGCGCGGCGCGCCTGGCGAAAATTGCGGAGAAAACCAGCCTGGCGCACGCTGATGTCGCTGACCTGGTCTATGTCATCGGTACGGAAGTGCCGGTTCCGGGCGGCGCGCATGAAACGCTCACCGAGCTTTCCGTCACGACCCCAGAAGCCGCGCGTGCCACCCTTGAAGCTCACCGCCACGCGTTCGAGAAAGAAGGGTTAAGCGACATCTGGCCACGCATTATTGGCCTGGTGGTTCAGCCTGGCGTTGAGTTTGACCACGCACATGTGTGTGACTATCAACCGCAAAACGCCGTCGCCCTGAGCCATATGGTTGAAGCTTACGACACGCTGATATTTGAAGCGCACTCTACCGACTACCAGACACCGCAGGCGCTGCGCCAGCTGGTGAAAGATCACTTCGCCATCCTCAAAGTTGGCCCGGCACTGACCTTTGCCCTGCGTGAAGCGTTGTTCTCGCTGGCCGCCATTGAAGAAGAGTTGCTGCCTGCAAAAGCCTGTTCGGGCCTGCGTCATGTCCTGGAAAACGTGATGCTCGATCGCCCCGAATACTGGCAAAGCCATTATCACGGTGATGGCAATGCGCGACGCCTGGCACGCGGGTATAGCTACTCCGATCGGGTGCGCTATTACTGGCCGGACAGCCAGATCGACGAAGCCTTTGCGCGACTGGTACGCAACCTGGCAGACGAACCGATCCCGCTGCCGCTGATCAGCCAGTACCTGCCGTTGCAGTACAGCAAAGTTCGCGAGGGTGCTCTCAAGTCGACACCACGGGACCTCATCCTCGACCACATTCAGGACATACTCCAGCAGTACCATGCCGCCTGCGAAGGCGTAACGACTCAAAACGCATAATTAAAAAGAGGAAAACGCTATGCCAAACATTGTCTTATGCCGCATCGATGAACGCCTGATCCACGGTCAGGTAGGTGTGCAATGGGTTGGGTTTGCGGGGGCCAACCTGGTGCTGGTCGCTAATGATGAAGTCGCTGAGGATCCGGTTCAACAAAACCTGATGGAGATGGTGCTCGCAGAAGGGATCGCCGTGCGTTTCTGGTCGCTGCAAAAAGTGATCGACAACATTCATCGCGCTGCCGAGCGCCAGAAAATTCTGCTGGTCTGCAAATCACCCGCGGATTTTCTGACGCTGGTCGAAGGCGGCGTGCCCATCACCCGTATCAACGTAGGAAACCTGCATTACGCCAGTGGCAAAAAACAAATTGCCAAAACGGTCTCTGTCGATGCGAACGATATCGCCGCATTTAACGGCCTGAAAGCCGCCGGAGTGGAATGCTTCGTTCAGGGTGTTCCGACTGAGACTGCTTTGGATCTCTTTAAACTGCTCTGAGGGATTCACAATGGAAATTAGTCTCTTGCAGGCATTCGCGCTGGGCATTCTCGCCTTTATCGCGGGCCTGGATATGTTTAACGGGTTAACACACATGCACCGCCCGGTGGTGCTCGGGCCGCTGGTTGGCCTCATTCTGGGCGATCTGCACACCGGTATTTTAACGGGCGGTACGCTGGAGCTGGTCTGGATGGGGCTGGCTCCGCTGGCCGGCGCGCAACCGCCAAACGTCATTATCGGCACGATTGTCGGCACTACTTTCGCGATCAGCACCGGTGTGAAGCCGGATGTCGCCGTTGGGGTCGCCGTCCCGTTTGCGGTTGCGGTACAGATGGGGATCACTTTCCTGTTCTCCGTCATGTCCGGGGTGATGTCCCGCTGTGACCGCATGGCAGCCAATGCGGACACGAACGGCATCGAAAGGGTCAACTATCTGGCACTGCTGGCGCTCGGTATCTTCTATTTTCTGTGTGCCTTCCTGCCGATCTACTTTGGCGCTGAACACGCGAAAACCGCCATTGATGTGCTGCCGGAACGTCTGATTGACGGCCTCGGCGTCGCCGGCGGCATCATGCCCGCGATTGGCTTCGCCGTATTGCTGAAAATCATGATGAAAAACGTCTATATCCCTTACTTTATCATCGGCTTTGTTGCCGCAGCCTGGTTGAAACTGCCGGTGCTGGCGATTGCCGCGGCCGCGCTGGCAATGGCGCTGATTGACCTGATGCGTAAATCGCCTGAACCGGCGACACCTGCAGCTCAGAAAGAGGAATTCGAAGATGGCATCTAATCAAACTACGCTGCCTGGCGTTTCTGACCACGAAGAGACGCTGCTCACGGGCGTGAATGAAAACGTCTATGAAGATCAACATATTGGTGCCGAGCTGACGAAAAAGGATATTAACCGTGTCGCCTGGCGTTCGATGCTGCTGCAGGCCTCGTTTAACTATGAACGTATGCAGGCTTCCGGCTGGCTGTATGGCCTCCTGCCCGCGCTGAAAAAGATCCATACCAACAAGCGGGATCTGGCCCGCGCCATGAAAGGCCATATGGGCTTCTTCAATACGCATCCATTTCTGGTGACATTTGTCATTGGCATCATCCTGGCGATGGAACGCTCCAAGCAGGATGTCAACAGTATCCAGAGCACCAAGATTGCCGTGGGGGCACCGCTTGGCGGCATTGGCGATGCCATGTTCTGGCTTACGCTATTGCCAATTTGCGGCGGGATCGGCGCAAGCCTTGCCCTGCAAGGCTCCATACTGGGTGCGGTGGTCTTTATTGTGCTGTTTAACGTAGTGCATCTTGGCCTGCGTTTTGGCCTGGCACATTACGCCTACCGGATGGGTGTGGCAGCCATCCCGCTGATTAAAGCCAATACCAAAAAGGTCGGCCATGCGGCTTCCATCGTGGGGATGACGGTCATTGGCGCGCTGGTGGCAACCTACGTACGTCTCAACACCACGCTTGAAATCAAGGCCGGGGATGCGGTGGTCAAGCTGCAAGCCGACGTTATCGACAAACTGATGCCCGCTTTCCTGCCGCTGGTCTATACCCTGACCATGTTCTGGCTGGTTCGTCGCGGCTGGACCCCACTGCGCCTGATCGGTATCACCGTGGTGCTGGGGGTTGTCGGTAAGTTCTGTCACTTCCTGTAAAGCAAAGAGGTCGCAATGTTAGGCATTATTTTGACGGGTCACGGCGGGTTTGCCAGCGGGCTTGAACAGGCGATGAAACAAATCCTCGGCGAGCAGCCGCAGTTTATCGCCATCGATTTTCCTGAAAGCTCCACCACCGCGCGGCTGACTGCGCAGCTTGAACAGGCAGTCAGTGAACTGGACGGGCAGCACGATATTGTGTTTCTCACCGATCTACTCGGGGGGACGCCGTTTCGGGTGGCATCAACGCTCGCCATGAAAAGACCCGGCAGCGAAGTGATTACCGGTACAAACCTGCAGCTGTTACTTGAGATGGTACTGGAGCGCGACGGGTTAAGCAGCGAAGCCTTTCGCCTGCAGGCCCTGGAATGCGGGCATCGCGGCCTGACCAGCCTGGTGGATGAGCTGGGGCGCTGTCGTGAGGAAGCCCCCGCTGAGGAAGGGATATGAGTCAGGTGCTGCGCGCGCGTCGTCTGCTGACCGAGCAGGGCTGGCTGGACGATCACCAGCTACGCATGGAGAGCGGAATTATCACCGCCATCGAGCCGATCCCAGCTGGCGTGCATGCCCGGGATGCCGACCAGCTTTGCCCGGCGTATATCGATACCCACGTTCACGGTGGCGCGGGTGTGGACGTGATGGATGATGCCCCAGAGGTGCTGGACACGCTGGCGATGCATAAAGCGCGTGAAGGCACAGGGGCTTTTTTACCGACGACCGTCACCGCACCGCTGGAGACTGTCCACCGGGTGCTCGCACGCATCGCCCGGCGCTGTATGTCCGGGGGTCCTGGCGCGCAGATACTGGGCAGCTATCTTGAAGGTCCCTATTTTACGCCACAGAACAAAGGGGCACATCCGCCTGCGCTGTTTCGTGAACTGGATGTCAGCGAACTGGACTCGCTGATTGAAGTATCGCAACACACCCTCAGGGTTGTCGCTCTGGCACCGGAGAAACCCGGTGCGTTGCAGGCCATTCGCCACCTTAAGCAGCGTGGGATACGGGTCATGCTCGGCCACAGCGCCGCGACGTACGATCAAACGCTTGCCGCTTTTGAGGCGGGCGCTGATGGGCTGGTGCACTGTTATAACGGCATGACCGGGCTCCATCATCGTGAACCCGGTATGGTCGGTGCAGGCTTGACGGACCCGCGGGCATGGCTGGAACTGATTGCCGACGGGCATCACGTTCACCCGGGTGCTTTGCGGCTGTGCACCTGCTGTGCCAAAGAGCGGATCGTTCTGATTACCGATGCCATGCAGGCCGCAGGGATGCCCGACGGACGTTACAGGCTGTGTGGCGACGAGGTCAACATGCACGCTGGGGTGGTACGCACCGCTTCCGGTGGGCTTGCAGGCAGCACGCTGTCTCTCGATGCCGCCGTGCGCAATATGGTGGCGCAGGCGGGAATAACGCCAGCGGATGCGATCCATATGGCCTCGCTGCACCCTGCCCGCTTGCTGGGTATTGATCACCAGCTCGGTTCCTTAAAACCGGGCAAGCGTGCCAATATGATTGCGCTGGATGAAGGTTTCCACCTTCAGCAGATCTGGATCCAGGGTTTGGCTCTCCCCCTTTAGACCTTTCATTGTCCCGTTATTGGGCCTTGCGGCAAGCGATCGCAAGGTCTTTCTTTTCCTTTCCTTAATCATTGCCTTTTCTTTGCCGATCACACTTTTCGTTTTATTTCTTTTCTTTCATTGAACTTTCGATTTCTTTTCTATAGATTTTATTTAACTGCTTAAGTGAACAAGTGAAACGAAACGAAAGATAGCGACACGTTTGCCAGCGTCTGATGTGGAATTCACACGACTAAGGACTGAGTTATGTCAGAAACCAACACTACCGCCACCACCACCGGCACATGGACCGAAGAAGAGATCCGCCAGCAACCTGCCAGCTGGATCCGCTCACTCAACAATATCGATAATCTGCGCGCGTCGATCGATAACTTCCTGACGCCGCTGCTGCGCAAGCACGAGCTACGGATCGTGTTGACGGGGGCAGGCACCTCGGCCTTTATCGGCGACATCATTGCGCCCTGGCTCGCCAGCCACACCGGGAAAAACATTACCGCCGTACCGACGACCGATCTGGTCACGAATCCGATGGACTACCTGAGCGCCGCACACCCGCTGCTGCTGGTGTCGTTTGCCCGTTCCGGCAATAGTCCGGAAAGCGTAGCCGCCGTTGAACTGGCAAACCAGTGTGTGCCGGAGTGCTACCACCTGTCGATCACCTGTAATGAGGCGGGAAGCCTTTATCAGACCGCGGTAAACAGCGATAACGCATATGCGCTGCTGATGCCTGCCGAAACACACGATCGCGGGTTCGCGATGACCAGCAGCATTACCACCATGATGGCAAGCTGCCTGGCAGTCTTCGCCCCGGAAACGATCAACAGCCACACCTTCCGCGATGTGGCCGATCGCTGCCAGACGATCCTCACGTCACTGGGCGATTTCAGCCAGAGCGTCTTTGGCAACGATCCGTGGAAAAGGATCGTCTATCTGGGAAGCGGGGGGCTGCAGGGGGCCGCTCGTGAATCGGCGCTGAAGGTGCTGGAGCTGACGGCAGGCAAGCTGGCGGCGTTCTACGATTCCCCAACAGGTTTCCGTCATGGCCCTAAATCGCTGGTGGATCGCGAAACACTGGTGGTGGTGTTTGTCTCCAGCCACCCCTATACGCGGCAGTACGATCTGGATCTGCTTGCTGAGCTGCGCCGCGATCGTCAGGCCATGCGCGTGGTGGCCATTGCCGCCGAAACCGATCCGGTCGTTGAGGCTGGCCCGCATATCCTGCTGCCCCCTGCCCGCACGTTTATCGATATGGAGCAGGCCTTCTGCTTCCTGATGTACGCCCAGGTCTTTGCCCTGTCCCAGTCACTTCGTGTGGGCAATACCCCGGATACACCGTCCGCCAGCGGCACGGTTAACCGTGTCGTGCAGGGCGTCGTTATTCATCCGTGGCAGGCTTGAGAGGATCCGATCATGAGTATTATTTCGACAAAATATCTTCTGCTGGACGCCCAGGCGAAAGGCTACGCCGTACCGGCGTTCAATATCCATAACGCGGAGACGATCCAGGCGATCCTCGAAGTGTGTAGTGAAATGCGATCGCCGGTGATCCTCGCGGGCACGCCGGGCACCTTTAAGCACATTGCCCTGGAAGAGATCTACGCCCTGTGCAGCGCGTACTCCACCACTTACGACATGCCGCTGGCGCTGCACCTCGATCATCACGAATCGCTCGACGACATTCGTCGCAAAGTTAACGCGGGCGTGCGCAGCGCGATGATCGACGGCAGCCACTATCCGTTTGAGCAAAACGTAAAGCTGGTGAAATCAGTGGTCGACTTCTGCCACCTCAACGATTGCAGCGTTGAAGCCGAACTGGGCCGCCTGGGCGGCGTGGAAGATGACATGAGCGTGGACGCTGAAAGCGCGTTTCTGACCGACCCGCAGGAAGCGAAACGCTTCGTTGCGCTGACTGGCGTCGACAGCCTGGCTGTGGCCATCGGAACCGCCCACGGTCTTTATACCAAACGGCCAAAAATCGACTTTCGACGGCTGGCTGAAATCCGCGACGTGGTGAGTGTACCGCTGGTGCTGCACGGGGCGAGTGATGTGCCGGATGACGATGTTCGCCGCACCATAGAGCTGGGCGTCTGCAAAGTGAACGTGGCAACCGAGCTAAAAATTGCGTTCTCTGGCGCCGTTAAGGCCTGGTTTGCTGAGAACCCGCAGGGCAACGATCCGCGTTTCTACATGCGGGTTGGCATGGATGCCATGAAAGACGTGGTCAGAAGCAAAATCACCGTGTGCGGCTCGGCGAACCGATTGCTGCTCCCGGCGGAAGCCTGATCTCATCGCATAGAACATCAATAACTCAAAAATAACTATAAGCCTCGCAAATATGAAGGCGCGTCCTTAAGCCAGACAGCGCCTTCCATTACGATAAATAATTCCGAGGAGTCCCTACATGACACAGGAAAAGTCGTTTAAATCGAAAGCGTGGGAGTTTTTTCAGAGCCTGGGAAAGACCTTTATGTTCCCGGTCTCCCTTCTGGTCTTTATGGGGTTATTGCTGGGTATCGGTAGTTCTGTTACCAGCCCCTCCACCCTCAAAAGTTTCCCCTTTCTGGGCGGCGAATTAACTCAGCTCACCTTTGGCTTTATTGCCATGGTTGGCGGCTTCGCCTTTACCTATCTTCCCCTCATGTTTGCCATGGCGATCCCAATGGGGCTGGCCAGACGCAACAAAGCAGTGGGCGCTTTTGCCGGGTTTGTTGGCTATATGCTGATGAACATGAGCATCAATTATTACCTGATTGCGACCCACCAGCTTGCCGATGCCGCCTCCATGAGACAAGTCGGGCAATCGATGGTGCTGGGCATTCAAACCCTGGAGATGGGTGTGCTGGGCGGTATCGTGGTTGGGGTCATTACCTTTTTCCTGCACGAGCGTTTTCAGGACACCGTTTTACACGACGCGTTCGCCTTCTTTAGCGGCATTCGTTTTGTGCCGATTATCACCGCCCTCACCCTCTCACTGGTGGGGCTGTTTATTCCCCTGCTGTGGGAGTACGTTGCGCTGGGCATTACCGGGATTGGCCATATTATCCAGAGCACCAGCGTGTTCGGCCCGTTCCTCTACGGCGTGGGGGTACTACTGCTCAAACCCTTTGGCCTGCACCATATTTTGCTGGCGATGGTGCGCTTCACGCCCGCGGGCGGTGTTGAGATGGTCAATGGTCATGAAGTCGCCGGGGCGCTGAACATTTTCTACGCCGAACTGAAAGCGGGTCTGCCGTTCAGCCCGCACGTTACCGCGTTCCTGTCGCAGGGCTTTATGCCGACCTTTATCTTCGGCTTACCGGCAGTGGCATACGCCATCTATCGCACAGCACGCCCGGAAAACCGCCCGGTGATTAAAGGCCTGCTGCTCTCCGGCGTGCTGGTCTCCGTCGTCACCGGGATCTCCGAGCCAATTGAATTCCTGTTCTTGTTTATCGCCCCTGCCCTTTACGCCTTCCATATTGTGATGTCGGGCCTGGCCCTGATGGTCATGGCTCTGCTGGGGGTGACCATCGGCAACACCGACGGCGGCATTCTGGACCTGCTTATCTTCGGGGCCATGCAAGGGATGTCGACCAAATGGTATCTGGTATTCCCGGTAGGCATTGCCTGGTTTGCCCTCTACTTCTTCGTCTTCCGCTGGTACATCCTCAAACACGATATTAAAACGCCGGGCCGTGAAGTGGACACCCAGGGTGCACAGCAGGCCGTCGAGGCCAATACCCGGGCACGCGGAAAATCGAAATACGATCATGGGCTTATCCTACGTGCGCTCGGCGGTAAAGAGAACATCGAGTCGCTTGATAATTGCATTACCCGGCTGCGTCTGGTGGTGAAAGACATGAGTCTCATCGACCAGCAGGCGTTAAAAGAAGCCGGTGCATTGTCCGTCGTGGTGCTGGATGCGCACAGCGTCCAGGTGATCATCGGCCCGCAGGTGCAAAGCGTAAAAACCGGCATTGAAGCCTTAATTTAACAGGGGGTTGTGGTGTTTAATTTTGACGAAATCATCGAGCGTAAAAGCGACCGGTGTCGAAAATGGGATCACGCCTTTGTCCGCTCGCGCTTTGGTGATGTGCCTAAAGGTTTTATCCCGCTGTGGATTGCCGATATGGATTTCACCTCCCCACCTGCCGTGACAGAAGGTTTCCAGCGCATCGTGGAGCATGGCACCTTCGGCTACACCTGGTGCTTTGACGAATTTTACGATGCGGTTATCGCCTTTCAGCGCGAACGACATCAGGTTGACGTCGATAAATCGTGGATCACGCTGACGTACGGTACCGTCTCCACGCTGCATTATACGGTTCAGGCGTTTTGTAAACCTGGCGACACGGTGATGATGAACACACCGGTGTACGATCCGTTTGCCATGGCCGCCCAGCGTCAGGGGGTAGCGATACTGGCAAACCCACTGTGCGTGAGGGAAAATCGCTACCAGCTTGATTTTAATCTGGTGGAAGAACAGCTCAGAACGTACCGTCCAAAACTGTGGTTCTTCTGCTCGCCGCATAACCCTTCCGGCAGGATCTGGCACGCCGATGAGATACGCCAGGTTTCAGACCTCTGTCAACGCTACGGCACCCTTCTGGTGGTTGATGAGGTCCACGCCGAACATATTCTGGACGGTCATTTCGTCAGCTGTCTGGCATCCGGCTGCGCGGCGCAGGACAATCTGATCCTGCTGACCTCCCCGAATAAAGCGTTCAACCTTGGCGGGCTGAAAACCTCCTACGCCATCATTCCGGATGCCACCCTGCGCCAGCGCTTTCGCCACCAGCTTGAGAAGAACGCCATCACCTCACCCAATATATTCGGGATATGGGGAATTATTCTTGCCTACCAGCATGGTTTGCCGTGGCTCGACGCGCTGAACGGTTATCTGCGCCGTAACGCTGGCTATCTGGCAGAGGCCATCCAGACCCACTTTCCGGCCTGGAAAATGATGAACCCGGAATCATCGTATCTGGCCTGGGTTGACGTCAGCGCAGATGAACGTAGCGCCACTGAATTGACCCGACATTTCGCCCATCAGGCTGGCGTCGTCCTCGAAGATGGCAGCCACTACGTCCAAAACGGCGAACACTACCTGCGCATTAATTTCGGCACCCAGCGCTACTGGCTGGAGCAGTCCATCACCCGAATGCTGAAGCATTACTAATAAGGATCTTACCCTGATGAAAAAAGTGCTCACACTCTCGATGCTTGCCTTGTGTGTTTCTCATGGCGCGGCGGCAGCGCAATACGCGCTCGATAACGACTCCATTGCCCTCTCGTTTGATGACGCCAGTTCAACGGTGGTAGTGAAAGACAAAACGGCTAACCATCCGCTTACGCCGCAGGAGCTGTTCTTTCTGACCCTGCCGGATGAGACCAAAATTCACACCGCAGATTTTACAATTAAGCATGTAGAAAAACAGGCCAACGCGATTGTCATTGATTTCACCCGTCCGGATTTTAACGTGACGGTGAAGCTGAATCTGGTGAAGGGAAAATATGCCAGTATTGATTACACCATTGCGGCCGTCGGCCAGCCGCGAGAGGTGGCGAAAATCACCTTCTTCCCGACGAAAAAGCAGTCTCAGGCACCGTACGTTGATGGCGCCATCAACAGCTCGCCCATTATTGCTGATTCGTTCTTTATCCTGCCGGATAAGCCCATCGTTAATACGTATGCCTATGAAGCGACAACCAATCTGAACGTGGAGCTGAAAACGCCGGTTCAGCCTGACGCGCCGGTCAGCTTTACCACCTACTTTGGCACGTTCCCGGAAACCAGCCAGCTGCGCCGTAGCGTAAACCAGTTTATCGACGCCGTGCGTCCACGGGCGTACAAACCCTATCTGCACTACAACAGCTGGATGGATATCGGCTTCTTTAACCCCTACACCGAACAGGATGTGCTGGGGCGGATGGATGAGTGGAATAAAGAATTTATCACCGGACGCGGCGTGGCGCTGGATGCGTTCCTGCTGGACGATGGCTGGGACGATCGTACCGGACGCTGGCTGTTTGGCCCGGCCTTCAGCCACGGCTTTGGTAAGGTCAGGGAAAAAGCGGACAGTCTGCACAGCTCCGTCGGGCTGTGGCTCTCACCGTGGGGAGGTTATAATAAGCCGCGCGATATTCGTGTCTCCCACGCCAAAGAATACGGCTTCGAAACGGTAGACGGAAAGCTGGCTCTCTCGGGCCCGCGCTACTTCAAAAACTTCAATGAGCAGATCATCAAGCTGATTAAAAACGAACATATCACCTCGTTTAAGCTCGACGGGATGGGCAACGCCAACTCGCATATTACTGGTAGCCAGTTCGCGTCCGATTTTGATGCGTCTATCGCCCTGCTGCATAACATGCGCAGCGCAAACCCCAATCTGTTTATCAACCTGACAACGGGTACCGACGCCAGCCCGTCCTGGCTGTTCTATGCCGACTCCATCTGGCGTCAGGGAGATGACATCAACCTTTACGGCCCCGGCACGCCGGTACAGCAGTGGATGACCTACCGCGATGCTGAAACATACCGCTCTATTGTGCGTAAAGGCCCACTGTTCCCGCTGAACTCGCTGATGTACCACGGGATAGTTAGCGCGGAAAATGCCTATTACGGACTGGAGAAGGTGCAAACGGACAGCGATTTTGCCGATCAGGTCTGGAGCTACTTCGCCACAGGGACGCAACTGCAGGAGTTATATATCACGCCATCAATGCTGAATAAGGTGAAATGGGACACCCTGGCGCAGGCAGCAAAATGGGCGCGAAATAACGCCAGCGTGCTGGTGGATACGCATTGGATCGGTGGCGACCCGACGGCGCTTGAGGTTTACGGGTGGGCCTCCTGGAGCAAAGACAAAGCCATTCTGGGCTTGCGAAACCCGTCGGATAAACCGCAAAGCTATTATCTGGATTTGGCGAAAGACTTTGAAATCCCGACAGGGGACATGGCGCAGTTCAGTCTGAACGCCGTGTACGGCAGTAACACAAGCGTACCAGGAGAGTATCAAAAGGCCGTGGTGATTACGCTGCAGCCGCTGGAAACGCTGGTGTACGAGGCCATTCCCGCGAAGTAAAATTAACTGGCCCGGCGTGATTGCCGGGCCGATATATTACCCCTGCTGCTCCAGCGCATATTTATACAGTGCGTTTTTCTTCACGCCGTGGATCTCTGCCGCCAGCGCAGCCGCTTTCTTGAGCGGCAGTTCAGCCTGCAGCAGCGCAAGTGTACGAAGCGCATCGGCAGGCAATGCGTCCTCCTGCGCCTTATGTCCTTCGACAATCAGCACCATCTCGCCCTTGCGGCGGTTTTCGTCTTCCTTCACCCACGCCAGCAGTTCTCCTACCGGTGCGCCGTGAATGGTTTCCCAGGTTTTGGTCAGCTCGCGTGCCAGCACCACGTAGCGGGCTTCCCCCCAGACGGTCACCATATCTTCCAGGCTTTCCAGCAGGCGATGCGTAGATTCGTAGAAAATCAGGGTGCGCGGTTCAGCTTCCAGCGCTTTTAACACGTCGCGGCGGCCTTTGGATTTGGCAGGCAGAAAACCTTCATAGCAGAAGCGGTCGGAAGGCAGACCCGCAGCGCTCAGCGCCGCGATAGCCGCACATGGGCCAGGCAGCGGCACCACGCGGATCCCGGCTTCACGGCAGGTACGCACCAGATGGTAGCCGGGGTCGTTAATCAGCGGCGTACCCGCATCGGAGACCAGGGCAATGTTCTGCCCCTCTTTCAGCTTCGCCACCAGCGTTTCGGCTTTTTGTTGCTCATTGTGATCGTGTAACGCGAACAAACGCGCGCTAATGGCGAAGTGCTGGAGCAGTAAGCCAGTATGTCGGGTATCTTCAGCGGCAATTAAATCAACAGCCTGCAATACGGTAAGCGCACGTTGGGTAATATCAGATAAATTCCCGATAGGAGTAGGTACAATATAGAGCTGGCCTTGAGAATTATCTGCCGTTTCGTGTTGTTTCATTGTTTCGTCCGTATTGCCGATTTAATATTGAGCATTGCGTAAAAAAAATCACTGGATACAGTATGGTACCGTTAACGTTTCTTCGAAAAAAAGCCACGCGCAGCGTGCCGCTCCTGCTGGCAGCCCTGATCTTTGCAGGCTGTGGCACCCAGGCACCCGACCAGAGCACCGCCCATTTGCAGGGTTCTGCTCAGGCTGACTCTGGCTTTTATCTGCAACAAATGTCGCAGAGCTCAAATGATACCAAGACCAACTGGCAATTACTCGCCATTCGTGCACTGCTGAAAGAGGGTAAAACCCAGCAGGCTGCCGAATTGTTCAACCAGTTGCCAAAAGATCTGAATGATGTTCAGCGTCGTGAGCAGAGCCTGCTCTCTGCCGAGCTGAAAGTCGCGCTGAAAGATTATGATGCCGCGAAAAAGATACTCGGGGATATCGACGTGAGCGCGCTGGACAAAAATCAGCAGGCTCGCTTCTGGCAGGCGGGCATTACCGCTGAACAGGGCCGCCCTTCCCTGACGCTGCTCCGTGCGCTGATCGCCCAGGAGCCTCTGCTCGGCGGAACTGATAAGCAGAAAAATATCGATGCCACGTGGCAGGCGCTGGCCTCTATGACGCAGGAACAGGCGCGTGCACTGGTGATCAATGCAGATGAAAACGTCCTGCAGGGCTGGCTGGATCTGCAGCAGATGTGGTTTAACAACCGCAACGATCCGAAGATGCTGAAAGCCGGTATCACTGACTGGCAGACCCGCTACCCGCAGAATCCGGGCGCGAAAATGCTGCCGACACAGCTGGTAAACGTGCAGAACTTTAAGCCGGCCTCGACCAGCAAGATTGCACTCCTTCTGCCCTTAAACGGTCAGGCGGCGGTATTCGGTCGCACTATTCAGCAGGGTTTTGAAGCCGCGAAAAACGGCACGACGCCAGTGACGGGCAGCGCAGTGCCGACCCAGGCGGCACAGGCGGCAAACGTGAACGATGTGGTCAGCCCTTCCGCCGCTGAAACCAGTGACCTGACCACCGCGCAGACGCCAGCACAGGGAACGATGCAGAACCCGGTAACGGCCCCTACGACGCCTGCGACGACAACGCCAGCGCCAGCTGAAACGCAAGCAGCTCCGGCGACTGACGCCGCGTCTGAACAACCTCAACCGCAGAACGTTCAGCCTGCACCGCCCGCCACGCCGGCGCCGGCTGAAACTCAAGCAGCCCCGGCGACTGACACCGCGTCTGAACAACCTCAACCGCAGAACGTTCAGCCTGCACCGCCCGCAGAACAAACGGCACAACCTGCCGCGCAAACACCGCCAGTGGCCACCACCAGCGCAAACCCGGGTGCTGAGCTGAAAATCTACGACACCAGTTCGAAGCCGCTTGACCAGGTACTGGCGCAGGTTCAACAGGATGGTGCGAGCATCGTTGTCGGCCCGCTGCTGAAAAACAATGTCGAAGAGTTGATGAAGAGCAATACCACGCTGAACGTGCTGGCACTCAACCAGCCAGAGCAGGTTCAGAACCGTGCCAATATTTGCTACTTCGCGCTGTCGCCGGAAGATGAAGCCCGCGATGCGGCGCGTCATATTCACGAGCAGGGTAAACAGGCTCCGCTGTTGCTCATCCCACGCAGTACGCTGGGGGATCGCGTTGCTAATGCTTTTGCCGATGAGTGGCAGAAGTTAGGCGGCGGTATTGTGCTGCAGCAGAAATTCGGCTCCGCGTCTGAACTGCGCGCGGGCGTCAATGGTGGAGCGGGCATTGCCCTCAACGGCAGCCCGGTCAGCGCAAGCCTGCCGCAGCAGCAGAGTGTGACCATTGGCGGTCTGTCGATCCCTGCGCCACCTACCGACGCGCAGATCAGCGGTGGCGGTAAAGTGGATGCAGCGTATATCGTTGCCACCCCGCAGGAAATCGCCTTCATCAAACCGATGATTGCAATGCGTAACGGCAGCCAGAGCGGCGCAACGCTGTACGCCAGTTCACGCAGCGCGCAAGGTACCGCCGGCCCGGATTTCCGTCTGGAGATGGACGGCCTGCAGTACAGCGAAATTCCCATGCTCGCAGGCAGCAACCCGGCACTGATGCAGCAGGCGCTGAGCACCGTCCGCAACGACTACTCTCTGGCACGTCTGTATGCCATGGGTGTCGATGCCTGGGCGCTGGCGAACCACTTTACCCAGATGCGTCAGGTGCCGGGCTTTGAGCTTAACGGCAATACCGGCGATCTGACGGCCACTCAGGATTGTGTGATTAACAGGAAGTTATCATGGCTCAAATACCAGCAGGGACAAATCGTCCCGGCCAATTAAGCCGTAAAGAGACCGGTGACGCGTGGGAATTAAAAGCGCGTCGCTGGCTTGAAGGCAAAGGACTGCACTTTATCGCCGCTAACGTTCGCGGACGTGGCGGCGAAATCGACCTCATCATGAAAGACGGTGAGGTCATCGTGTTTGTAGAGGTTCGCTACCGACAGTCTTCCCGTTTTGGCGGCGCTGCCGCCAGCGTGACGCTCGCCAAACAACATAAATTATTACAGACTGCCCACTTGTGGCTTGCCCGCCATAATGGGAGTTTTGATACTGTGGATTGCCGGTTCGATGTGGTAGCCTTCACCGGCAATGCGATCGAATGGCTGAAAAACGCTTTTGGCGAAGACGCATAATTAAGATTTAAAAGGGATAACGTGCTCGAAAGAATTAAAGTGTGCTTCACTGAAAGCATCCAGACTCAGATTGCAGCGGCGGAAGCCCTTCCGGACGCTATCTCTCGTGCCGCCATGACGCTGGTGCAATCCCTGCTCAACGGCAACAAAATCCTCTGTTGTGGCAATGGCACTTCAGCCGCCAACGCACAGCATTTTGCTGCCAGCATGATCAATCGTTTTGAAACAGAACGACCGAGTTTACCCGCCATTGCACTTAATACCGATAATGTGGTCTTAACAGCGATTGCTAACGATCGTCTGCATGATGAGATTTACGCAAAGCAGGTGCGAGCCCTGGGTCATGCCGGAGATGTTCTGCTGGCAATCTCCACGCGCGGCAACAGCCGGGACATTGTCAAAGCCGTTGAAGCCGCCGTCACCCGCGACATGACTATCGTTGCCTTAACAGGCTATGACGGTGGTGAGCTGGCGGGTTTGCTTGGGCCGCAGGATGTGGAAATCCGCATTCCCTCTCACCGTAGCGCGCGCATTCAGGAGATGCATATGCTCACGGTGAACTGCTTATGCGATTTGATCGATAACACGCTTTTCCCTCACCAGGATGATTAAGGAGTTCTTATGAAGGCTTTATCGACCCTCGCAGTCCTTATGTCTGCATTACTGCTTCAGGGATGTATCGCTGCGGCTGTCGTGGGTACCGCCGCGGTTGGTACTAAAGCGGCAACCGACCCGCGTTCCGTAGGGACACAGGTCGATGACGGTACGCTGGAGCTGCGCGTCAACAGTGCGCTGTCGAAAGACGAACAAATCAAGAAAGAAGCGCGTATCAACGTCACGGCCTATCAGGGCAAAGTGTTGCTGACGGGCCAGTCGCCGAATACCGAACTCTCCAGCCGCGCAAAACAGATCGCAATGGGCGTTGAGGGCACCACGGAAGTCTTCAATGAAATCCGTCAGGGGCAGCCAATCAGCCTGGGTACCGCGTCGTCTGATACCTGGATAACCACTAAAGTACGCTCCCAACTGCTGGGCTCGGACCAGGTGAAATCCTCAAACGTGAAAGTGACAACGGAAAACGGCGAAGTGTTCCTGCTGGGTCTGGTCACCGACCGTGAAGGGAAAGCGGCGGCCGATATCGCCAGCCGGGTGAGCGGCGTGAAACACGTCACCACCGCCTTCACCTACATCAAGTAACCAGAACGTCTGACAGAAAGCCCGGTAAGCGGTAACGCTACCGGGCTTTTTTTATACCAGTGCAATACTTCCTACTATCACCCCGCTCAGCGCCACCAGCCCCGCGGTCAGCCACAGCGCTTTCGCCGGGAATGACTTACGCAACATGACAAGCGACGGCAGGCTGATTGCAGGCAAGGTAATCAGCAGCGCCAGTGCAGGCGCGGTGCCCATCCCGGCCAGCATCATGGTCTGAACAATGGGAATTTCAGCGGCCGTTGGGATCACGAACAGGCAACCGGCAACGGCCATTGCAACGACCCACAGCAGCGTGTTGTCGATAGCCCCGTCAGCATGCGGGAACAGCCAGACGCGCGCCGCGCCCAGCACCAGAACCGCCAGGATATAGACCGGAATGGTGCTCCAGAAAAGTTGCCACAGCGCCCTGCCCCAGCGCGCGAAGAAGCCGCCCTGCGGTTCGCTGATATCCACGTCAACTGACGCAGGCGCTACGGTTTTGTCTTTCACCAGATGTTGCACCAGGGTCGCCACGACCAGCACCGTCAGCAGCCCGGCCACCAGACGAATAATGGCGAAATGCCAGCCCAGCACAAAGCCCATAAACACCAGCGTCGCCGGGTTTAACAACGGGTTCCCCATCCAGAAAGCAAGCGCACCGCCCATCGAGACGCGCTGACGACGCATCCCGGCGGCCACAGGCGCCGCACAGCACGAGCACATCATGCCCGGCAGGGAGAAAATCGTCCCCAGCAGCGTACCCTGAAAGCGGGGCTGACCGAGGGTTTTCACCAGCCAGTGACGCGGGATAAGCACCTGAATCAGCGAGCCCAGCAGGACGCCCAGTACCGCGGCTTTCCAGACGGCAAGGAAATAGACCATGGCGTAATCCCACGCCGCCTGAAGCGGGCTGGAATCAGCCTGAGCGAGAATAGATTTTCCGATACTGTGCGTTTCGGCGGCCGTGAAGGCTTTACCGTAATACGGCTGCCATTTCACATACCAGAGGCCGATGATGACCACGAGAAAGAAGAGCGCGGGCTTCCACCATTGAACAGGTGAAGCCGCCTGAGATGAAGACTGACCAGTCATAGCATTCCCCGGAGAGTAGTAGGTTATTAGCCGGGGGAGTTTACGCCTCGCCCTGTGCGATTTCACGCAGTTTTGCCGACGGGATGATATTCACGCCCTCCTGCGATGGCGAGAGCCCTTCTTTTAGCATCGCACGCGCCACGTCCGCTGCCTCAATGGATTTCCAGTTACCCGGCAGGATGCGGAACAGAGGCGCGAAAAACGATTCGTTAAAACGGCGTTCATCCCGGTGCCCGAGCAGCATGGAGGGGCGAACAATGGTCAGTTGCTCCCACTTCTGGGCAATCAGCGCCTCTTCCATTTTGCCCTTCACCTTGTTGTAGAAAAAAGGTGACCCGGCATTGGCACCGAGCGAACTGATTACCACAAAATGTGTTGCCCCCAGCTTTTTAGCCGTCAGCGCCGTATCGACCACCAGCGTGTAGTCCGCATGCACAAACGCCTCTTTACTGCCCGCTTCACGCAGCGTTGTACCGAGGCAGCAAAAGGCGATATCAACAGGATCCTGTACCTGCGCCAGTGCATCGGTAAGCTGTGGGTCGTGGGGGTTAAAGACGCCGGAGATATCCGCGAGAGGCCGACGCGTCGGGGCGGCAATATAGTTAACCCGGTGCTCCTGAAGCAGCAGCCGCAGCAGATGTCCGCCCACCAGCCCGGTCGCGCCGGTAATCAGTACCTGACTCATCTCATCTCCCCTTTACAGAATTGTCCGTTTGCGAACTCAGCGTCGTCGACCACACTTAGAAGTCTGTTACAGGTAAGTATTTACCACAAGCGGAGAAAAATCTGTCTGAAGCCAAAACAACGGAGGAAGCATGGGCAAGAAAATCGCAGTCTTGATCACCGACGAGTTTGAAGATTCAGAATTCACCTCGCCAGCCGAGGCATTTCGCAAGGCAGGACATGAGGTCATCACCATTGAGAAAGAGGCGGGTAAAACGGTGAAAGGCCATAAGGGCGAAGCCAGCGTGACCATCGATGAAACCATCGATAACGTCAGCCCGTCAGATTTCGATGCCCTGCTGTTACCCGGCGGTCATTCACCGGATTCCCTGCGCGGGGATGAACGGTTCGTGACCTTCACGCGAGACTTTGTCTCGACGGGCAAACCGGTCTTTGCCATCTGCCACGGTCCGCAGCTGCTCATCAGCGCAGATGTCGTGCGCGGGCGTAAACTCACGGCCGTAAAGCCGATCGTTATCGATTTGAAAAATGCGGGGGCTGAGTTTTACGATCAGGAGGTTGTGAACGACAAAGACCAGCTGATCACCAGCAGGACCCCGGACGATCTGCCCGCGTTTAACCGTGAAGCGCTACGCCTGCTCGGCGCGTAGCCAGTGAAGCTTTGTGCCAAAGCCCAGGGTGTTGTCGGTAAATTTCAGCTCATCAAGGCGGATTTCCCACACCGGAGCTTTTAGCGCAATGGCAACCGGAAAGCGGCGCGTGTAGCGTTTTCGCTGCGCGTCGCTCTCTTCTCCGTCCAGGCGGCGGATCTCCCCTTTAAACTGTAGGCCACGAATCAGCGCGACCGTTTTAGGCTGGCCGTTCACCGTGCCCGCCACCTTCGCCTGCGAACCCGACATTTGCGCATGACGGGTTTTATCCTCGCTCAGGACATAAAAGGCGACGCGCTCGGGATCGTAGTAATAAAACGCGTTTGCACACCACATTTCACCTTCGTCATACACGCACCAGGTGACGACATGCTGTTTTGCCAGCCAGCGGTTAATGGTGGTCAGAGTTTCCATTTTCGCTCTCTCTCATGCTAAGGTGCGTTCACCTTAACATACTGAATCTGTTTACCGTGTGCTGGTTTCTCTATCTTGTTCGTACCGCCGATAACGCCCTGTACACCGGGATCACTACCGATGTGGCGCGGCGTTTTCTGCAACATCAAACGGGGAAAGGTGCCAAAGCGCTGCGGGGGAAAGGGGAATTACAGCTCGCCTTTTCAGCGCCCGTTGGCGACAAATCGCTGGCGCTCAGAATGGAATACCGCATTAAGCAACTGACGAAGCGTCAGAAAGAGCGCCTCGTCACCGGAGACGGCTCCTTTGAGGCGCTTCGCGAGAGCCTGATTAAAAGCGATTGAAATGGTCGTGATACTCAACCAGACCGTTCACGCCATTAAGCGCGTCATCCGCCAGACGGTGCACCTGGAAGGCGGATTCCGTTCCCGGCCAGCGGCAGCGGAGATCGTAATGCGCTGCCGGTTCGAAGCCTAAACGGCCATAGAACGTAGCATCTCCCAGCGTCACCACGGCGGCATAGCCAAATTCGTTGAGCGAGTCCAGCCCTTCGTAAACCAGCTGGCGCGCCAGCCCCTGGCCGCGGTAGTGCTCATCAACCGCCAGCGGTGCCATTCCTACCCACTGTAACTCTTCGCCCTGAACGGTAACCGGGCTGAAGGCAACATAGCCCACCACCTGACCTTCGTCATCGGTGGCAACCAGCCCCAGCGTAATCAGGCCGTCTTCGCGGAGATCGTGGACCAGTTGCGCTTCGTCATCCCGCGCAAAAGAGCGGCGTAACAACGCATCGATACCCGGTGCATCAATCCCAATTTCGACTCGAATCAGCATGGCTCACCTACTGAAGTGTGTTTACTTTCCGGCGGGGTTTTCAGCCCCGCCTCAACGAAATCTGCCATTTGCATCAACATCACACGCAGCGCTTTCGGCATCTGCTCCAGCTCAATGGCATCCATTAAATTCTTCACGTACAGACCAAGTTCCGTATCGCCTTCGATAACCAGTCGGCGCTGGAAGAAGAGTGTGTCCGGATCCTGCTTACGCGCGGCGATCATCAGCAGATCGCTGGCGCTGGCGCTAAAGCTCACATCCGCGTCGGCGGACTCACGGACGATCAGTTGGTCATTCTCAACAGAGGTAAACCAGCGCAGCCCGATATCGTGGACGTCAATGCTTAACCAGCGCCCTTCCAGGAACTCCAGCTCACCGTCCTGCAGTGCCTGGCGGAATTGCCAGCTCAGCACCTGCTCCAGCACCTGGCGTTTAAGCGCGAACGGGGCCAGTTTTACCGGCACGCTCAGCATTGATGGACCAAATTGTACGAGACGTGAACGCAGTTTATCCAGCACGAGCTTTACTCCCTGATAGCTATAGTCCTGCTATTTTGCCATATCCGAAGCACAACATAGCGGCGTAAATCAACAAACTGTCGTCAGGTGTACCTCATTATTGGTGCCATCAATACGCCATTAGCTGCCTTAAATCAAAAATTGTCGCGTATGGGTTAATTAAAATCCCAGCTCGTTAACAAATTTGCGATCGACTACTTCAGGATAAATTATGGAGCTGCTCTGCCCAGCCGGAAATCTTCCGGCGCTTAAGGCGGCCATCGAAAATGGGGCCGATGCGGTCTATATCGGGCTGAAAGATGATACCAACGCCCGCCATTTTGCTGGCCTCAACTTTACGGAGAAAAAGCTTCAGGAAGCCGTTACCTTCGTCCACCAGCACCGCCGCAAACTGCATATCGCCATCAATACCTTCGCCCATCCTGATGGCTACGCCCGTTGGCAACGCGCGGTGGATATGGCAGCACAGCTGGGCGCCGATGCGCTGATCCTCGCCGACCTCGCTATGCTTGAGTATGCGGCAGAACGCTATCCCCATATTGAGCGTCACGTCTCCGTTCAGGCATCTGCCACTAACGAAGAGGCGGTGCGTTTTTATCATCGTCACTTTGATGTTGCCCGCGTGGTGCTGCCACGCGTGCTCTCTATTCATCAGGTTAAGCAACTCGCGCGCGTCACGCCAGTACCACTGGAAGTTTTTGCCTTTGGCAGCCTGTGTATCATGGCCGAAGGCCGTTGCTATCTCTCCTCCTATTTAACCGGCGAATCCCCCAATACCGTTGGGGCCTGCTCACCCGCCCGCTTTGTTCGCTGGCAACAGACACCGCAGGGGCTGGAATCGCGCCTGAACGACGTGCTGATTGACCGCTATCAGGACGGCGAAAATGCCGGTTATCCGACGCTGTGCAAAGGCCGCTATCTGGTAGACGGCGAGCGTTACCACGCGCTGGAAGAGCCAACCAGCCTTAATACGCTGGAACTGCTGCCAGAACTGCTGGCCGCCAATATCGCCTCGGTGAAAATTGAGGGCCGCCAGCGCAGCCCGGCGTACGTAAGCCAGGTGGCGAAAGTCTGGCGCCAGGCTATCGATCGCTGCATGGCAGACCCGCAGAACTACGCACCGCAACCGGCGTGGATGGAGACACTCGGTGCGATGTCCGAGGGTACACAAACCACGCTTGGCGCGTATCACCGTAAATGGCAGTGAGATAATCATGAAATATTCATTAGGGCCGGTGCTCTACTACTGGCCAAAAGAGACGCTGGAAGATTTTTACCACCAGGCCGCAACCAGCAGCGCAGATGTGATTTACCTCGGTGAAGCGGTATGCAGCAAGCGCCGCGCCACCAAAGCGGGCGACTGGCTGGATATGGCGAAAAGCCTCGCCGGAAGCGGTAAACAGGTGGTGCTCTCAACGCTCGCCCTCGTCCAGGCCTCCTCCGAACTGGGTGAACTCAAACGCTACGTAGAGAACGGTGAATTCCTGCTGGAAGCCAGCGATCTGGGCGTAGTGAACATGTGCGCCGAACGCAGGCTGCCGTTTGTCGCAGGCCATGCGCTGAACTGCTATAACGCCGTGACGCTGCGCCTGCTGCTTAAACAGGGGATGACGCGCTGGTGCATGCCGGTCGAACTCTCGCGCGACTGGCTGGCTAACCTGCTCAACCAGTGCGAAACGCTGGGCATTCGCAATCAGTTTGAGGTGGAAGTACTGAGCTATGGTCATCTCCCGCTGGCCTATTCTGCCCGCTGCTTCACCGCACGCTCTGAAGACCGTCCGAAAGACGAGTGTGAAACCTGCTGCATCAAGTACCCGAACGGGCGCAGCATGCTGTCGCAGGAAAATCAGCAGGTGTTCGTCCTGAACGGTATCCAGACCATGAGCGGCTATGTGTATAACCTCGGCAATGAACTGGCGTCGATGAATGGTCTGGTAGACATGGTGCGCCTGTCACCGGTGGATACGGGCGTATTCGCCATGCTGGATGCCTTCCGCGCCAATGAAAACGGTGACGCTCCGCTGCCGTTAACCGCTAACAGCGACTGTAACGGCTACTGGAAACGCCTCCCCGGGCTGGTGTTACAGGGCTGAAGAAGAAATGTAAAAGCTCACTTTGTTAACAACGGTTATTAAATTTTAATGCACTATTAAAAGATTCACCGTCGACAAAGTGAGCTGTTATGACTGATAAAACCATTCCGTTTTCGGTGCTGGATCTGGCGCCGATCCCTCGAGGCTCCTCAGCACGAGAAGCCTTTACCCACTCTCTCGATCTCGCTCGCCTGGCAGAAAAACGCGGTTATCACCGTTACTGGCTGGCTGAGCACCACAATATGGTTGGTATCGCCAGTGCGGCGACCTCCGTGCTGATTGGTTACCTGGCGGCGAATACCACCACGCTGCGCCTTGGCTCCGGTGGCGTGATGTTGCCGAACCACGCCCCGCTGGTGATTGCCGAGCAGTTTGGTACGTTGAATACCCTCTATCCTGGCCGTATCGACCTGGGTCTTGGGCGTGCGCCGGGCAGCGACCAGCCGACCATGCGCGCCCTGCGTCGCCATATGAGCGGCGACATCGATAACTTCCCGCGCGATGTGGCTGAACTGGTGGACTGGTTTGACGCGCGTGACCCTAACCCGCACGTGCGCCCGGTGCCAGGCTACGGTGAGAAGATCCCGGTGTGGCTGCTGGGCTCAAGCCTGTACAGCGCGCAGCTTGCCGCGCAGCTGGGGCTGCCGTTCGCCTTTGCCTCACACTTCGCGCCAGATATGCTCCACCAGGCGCTTCATCTCTATCGCACAAACTTCAAACCTTCAGAGCGTCTGGAAAAACCGTATGCGATGGTGTGCATTAACATCGTTGCCGCCGACAGCAATCGTGATGCGGAATTCCTGTTCACCTCCATGCAACAGGCTTTTGTGAAGCTGCGTCGCGGTGAGACCGGCCAGCTGCCGCCGCCGGTGGAGAATATGCATCAGCTGTGGTCGG
Source organism: Enterobacter sp. BNK-18 (assembly GCF_047456135.1). NCBI lineage: Bacteria > Pseudomonadati > Pseudomonadota > Gammaproteobacteria > Enterobacterales > Enterobacteriaceae > Enterobacter > Enterobacter sp. BNK-18. The sequence continues at coordinate 3,214,193 of NZ_CP179899.1, forward strand.
CATCCGAACAGTATGGCGTTCAGCAGGCGCTGAGCATGTCGCTGGTGGGGGATAAGGCAAAAGTGCGTCACGGGCTGGAGGCGGTGCTGCGTGAGACGCAGGCGGATGAAATTATGGTTAACGGCCAGATTTTCGATCATCAGGCACGCTTGCATTCGTTTGACCTGGCGATGCAGGTGAAAGAGGAAGTGTCAGGTTAGCGCGGTTTGTTCCCCTCTCCCGTCGGGAGAGGGTGACAGGTGGTGTTACTGATACACCGGCAGCAGGTTAAAACTCGACAGGACATGTACCAGCGCGTTGCCAATACCGAACACCAGAATCAGCGCAATCATCGGCTTTCCGCCCCAGACGCGGAATTTCGGGCTGCCGAAGCGTTTACGTGATTTGCGTGCCAGCAGCGCAGGCACAATCGCCGCCCAGATGGTCGCCGCCAGCCCGGCATAGCCGATGGCATAGAGGAAACCATTCGGCCACAGCAGACCGCCAACAATCGGTGGCAGGAAAGTCAGCAGCGCGGTTTTAAAGCGCCCCATAGCGGAATCATCAAAACCAAACAGATCGGCCAGGTAGTCAAACAGGCCCAGCGTCACGCCGAGGAAAGAGCTCGCGACGGCAAAGTTAGAGAATACCACCAGCAACAGATCCAGACTGCGGCTGTTCAGTACGCCGCTCAGCGCCTGTACCAGTACATCAATGTTACCGCCCTTCTGCGCAATGCCGATAAATTCAGGACGCGGGATATTGCCCATCGTCCCCAGCAGCCAAATCACGTACAGCGCCAGCGCCAGCAGCGTGCCGTAGATCAGGCACTTCACAATTGTGCGTGGATCTTTACCGTAATACTTCATCAGGCTCGGCACATTACCGTGGTAACCAAATGATGCCAGACAGAACGGCAGGGTCATCAGCAGGTACGGCGTGTAAGCGGTATTCGTCTCCGCCACGTTGAACAGCGTGGCCGGCGTAACGTGCCCAAGCAGGCTGCCGAAGGTCAGGAAGAAGGTGATCACCTTCGCGCCCAACACAATCGCCGTCATGCGGCTCACCGCTTTGGTGCTCATCCAGACGATAAACGCGACGCCAAGCGCGAAGCACAAGCCCGCCACTCTTGCCGGCACGTTCAGCGACAACTCCGAGAATGTGTGATGCAGAATGGAGCCGCTTGCTGAGATGTACGCGTAAGTCAGGATGTAAAGCACAAAGGCAATGGAGAGGCCGTTTATCAGGTTCCAGCCTTTGCCTAACAGGTCTTTAGTGATGGTGTCGAAGCTGGAGCCAATGCGGTAGTTCAGGTTGGCTTCGAGGATCATCAGCCCGGAATGAAGCATACAGAACCAGGTAAACACCAGTGCCGCCAGCGACCAGAAGAACCACGCACCGGACATAACCACAGGCAGGGAGAACATCCCGGCACCAATGATGGTTCCGCCGATGATCACCACGCCGCCAAGCAGCGAAGGTGACGTTTGGGTGGTGGTAAGTGTCGCCATACAGCCTTTTCTCCAGTCAATAATGCGGTTATGCATGTTAATGTGCAGCACTGTACCAGTACAAGAGTACAAAAGGAATAAAAAAAGCCCCGACAGTGTTTATCGGGGCTGTATAGATTACTTTACGTCAGAAACGAAAGACTTACGCGTCACCGAAACGACGACGAGCGGTACCTTCTTCACGACGTGGGCCACGGCTTTCGCGACGCTCGCCAGAGAAACGACGACCTTCGCCTGCGCCAGCGCGGTTGCCTTCGCTACGACCGCCTTCACGACGTTCGCCACCGAAACCACGACCACCGCCACGACGTTCGCCACCACGGTCAGTACGTGGCTGGGCATCGCCCATCAGCTGCATGTTCATCGGCTTGTTCAGGATGCGGGTGCGAGTAAAGTGCTGCAGTACTTCGCCCGGCATGCCTTTTGGCAGCTCGATAGTAGAGTGAGATGCGAACAGCTTGATGTTACCGATGTAACGGCTGCTGATGTCGCCTTCGTTAGCGATCGCGCCAACGATATGACGAACTTCAACACCATCATCACGGCCCACTTCAATGCGGTACAGTTCCATTTCGCCAGCGTCACGACGCTCACGACGTGGACGCTCTTCGCCACTGCGCTCTGGACGGTCAGCACGTGGACCACGATCGTTACGGTCGCCACGACGTTCGAAACGCTCGTCACGGTCACGGAACTCACGCTTAGGACGCATCGGTGCATCTGGTGGCACGATCAGGGTACGTTCGCCCTGTGCCATTTTCAGCAGTGCTGCGGCCAGCGTTTCCATATCCAGCTCTTCGCCTTCAGCGGTAGGCTGAATCTGTGCCAGCAGCGCACGATACTGGTCCAGGTCGCTGCTTTCCAGCTGCTGCTGGACTTTCGCGGCGAATTTTTCCAGACGGCGTTTGCCCAGCAGTTCTGCATTTGGCAGTTCCGCTTCTGGAATGGTCAGCTTCATGGTGCGTTCAATGTTACGCAGCAGACGACGCTCGCGGTTCTCAACGAACAGCAGCGCACGACCTGCACGACCCGCACGACCGGTACGACCGATACGGTGAACGTAGGACTCGGAGTCCATTGGAATATCGTAGTTAACAACCAGGCTGATACGCTCAACGTCCAGACCACGTGCTGCCACGTCGGTTGCAATCAGGATATCCAGACGACCGTCTTTCAGGCGCTCCAGCGTCTGCTCACGCAGAGCCTGGTTCATGTCACCGTTCAGCGCTGCGCTGTTGTAGCCGCTACGCTCCAGCGCTTCAGCCACTTCCAGGGTCGCGTTTTTGGTACGAACGAAGATAATCGCCGCATCAAAATCTTCCGCTTCCAGGAAACGAACCAGCGCTTCGTTTTTACGCATACCGTATACAGACCAGTAGCTCTGGCTGATGTCCGGGCGAGTGGTCACGCTGGACTGAATGCGCACTTCCTGCGGCTCTTTCATGAAGCGGCGGGTAATGCGACGAATCGCTTCTGGCATGGTTGCAGAGAACAGAGCGGTCTGATGACCTTCCGGGATCTGCGCCATAATCGTTTCTACGTCTTCGATGAAGCCCATACGCAGCATTTCATCTGCTTCATCCAGTACCAGACCGCTCAGTTTAGAGAGGTCAAGGGTACCGCGCTTCAGGTGATCCAGCAGACGGCCCGGCGTACCGACAACAATCTGTGGACCCTGGCGCAGGGCACGTAACTGCACGTCATAACGCTGGCCACCGTACAGGGCCACCACGTTTACGCCGCGCATATGTTTAGAGAAATCAGTCATAGCTTCTGCAACCTGAACAGCCAGTTCACGGGTTGGAGCCAGGACGAGGATCTGCGGTGCACGCAGTTCCGGATCGATGTTGTGCAGCAGCGGCAGCGAGAACGCTGCGGTTTTGCCGCTACCAGTCTGGGCCATGCCCAGCACGTCACGACCAGACAACAGATGTGGGATACATTCTGCCTGGATCGGAGATGGTTTTTCGTAACCCAGATCGGTAAGGGCTTCAAGGATAGGAGCCTTCAGGCCCAGATCTGCAAAAGTGGTTTCGAATTCAGCCATGTAGTACGAGTGCCTCAATGTCAATGGCGGCCAGTCTACTTAGCTCATCGTGAAAATGATTAGCAATTTTCATTGAAAAGTGTGAACCGGCTCAAAGTAGATGTATTGACGAACAACAACGCCCTCACCAGTTAAGGTGATGGCAATCAAAAGATTACGGGCTGATGTTTATGTCGTCAGCTATTGCTGGTCCGATTCTGCCAGGTCGTCTTGCTCCTGGCCCAAGAGCGATAATTCCAACAATGCATAACGGTGCTCAACGAAGTTGTGTACGTTGTTAGCAACCGCTAATTTGAACAGTGCCGTAGCGCTGTCCTTATCCCCCAGACTTAGGTAGTACTTACCTAAATAGAAGTTGGTTTCACTGAGATGCTCAGCGAGCGAGGTGTTATCCGTTGCGTCCGCCTTGAGGCGTTCCATCAGCGTTGCTTCGCTAATGTTGCCCAGGTAGAACTCGACAATGTTCCATCCCCACTGTTCCTTGTCCGATTTATCGAAGCGCTGTTTCAGTGCTTCTTTTGCCTGCTTCTCATCGAGCTTCTGCTCAACGATGTATAACCACAGACTGCGGAAAGGATCATTAGGATCGTCTTGATAAAACGCCAGCAGATCATCTTGCGCTAACTTATCACGACCGCCGTAATACAGGGCGATACCGCGATTCAAGTGCGCGTAGTTGTAAGTTGGATCAAGCTCAAGTACAGAATCAAACGCTTCATAGGCAGCATCAAAATTGCCTGCCTGCGTTAAATAAATGCCTAAGTAATTGAATACTTCAGGCATATCAGGTCGGATTGCCAGCGCTTGTGAGAAATCATTCCGCGCTAATGCCCTCAGACCGAGACTATCATACAACACTCCGCGCTCATATAAAAGCTGTGCGCGTTCGTCATCGGTTAAAGCCCGACTGGCAAGAATTTGTTCCATGCGTGCCAGAATCACTTCCTGCTGCAAAGTCGGTTGCAATGGCACTGCGAGGACTTCGCTCTTACGCCAGGCAGAGTTGCTGCATCCTGCCAGCGTTAAAGCTGTCGCAACGAAACACCAGCGCAAAAAAGGCTTCATTTCCCACTCCCGAAGACAACTATTGGATGAACGTCCTGTCCCCCGGCGGCTTAACAAGGCGTCCTGCCTGATAATAGGCCCTCCGCCGAAGCGGAGGGCAAATGCAACTTACTCGCCTTGCTGTTCTGCTGCCGATGCTTCTGGCGCAGCAGCCGGCTGGGACTGCTCGGTTGCTTCTTTAATGCTCAGACGGATACGGCCCTGGCGGTCAACTTCCAGAACTTTAACCGGGACTTCCTGACCCATCTGCAGGTAATCGGTCACTTTCTCAACGCGCTTGTCAGCGATTTGAGAGATGTGAACCAGACCTTCTTTACCGCCACCGATGGCAACAAACGCGCCAAAGTCAACGATACGGGTCACTTTACCATTGTAGATACGGCCCACTTCGATTTCTGCAGTAATTTCTTCGATGCGACGAATAGCGAATTTCGCTTTCTCGCCGTCGGTCGCTGCAATTTTCACCGTACCGTCATCTTCGATTTCGATAGTGGTGCCAGTCTCTTCGGTCAGAGCACGGATAACGGAACCGCCCTTACCGATAACATCTTTGATCTTGTCTGGATTGATCTTGATGGTGTGGATACGCGGAGCGAACTGAGAAATATCGCCGCGTGGTGCGTTGATCGCCTGTTCCATCACGCCCAGGATGTGCAGACGAGCACCTTTAGCCTGGTTCAGCGCAACCTGCATGATCTCTTTGGTGATGCCTTCAATTTTGATATCCATCTGCAGCGCAGAGATACCGTCGCGGGAACCCGCAACTTTGAAGTCCATATCGCCCAGGTGGTCTTCGTCGCCCAGAATGTCAGACAGAACAACAAAGTTCTCGCCTTCTTTCACCAGGCCCATTGCGATACCCGCAACGGCGGCTTTGATTGGCACGCCTGCATCCATCAGCGCCAGAGATGCGCCACACACGGAAGCCATGGAAGAAGAACCGTTAGATTCGGTGATTTCAGAAACCACACGAACGGTGTACGGGAATTTGTCAGCATCCGGCATCACTGCCAGCACACCACGCTTCGCCAGACGACCGTGACCAATTTCACGACGCTTAGGCGAACCCACCATACCGGTTTCACCTACAGAGTATGGAGGGAAGTTGTAGTGGAACAGGAAGCTGTCAGTACGCTCGCCCATCAGTTCGTCGATGTTCTGCGCGTCACGTGCTGTCCCCAGGGTCGCGGTAACCAGCGCCTGCGTTTCGCCACGGGTGAACAGTGCAGAACCGTGAGTACGTGGCAGAACGCCAGTACGCACGTCCAGACCACGGATCATGTCTTTTTCGCGGCCATCGATACGCGGCTCACCCGCCAGGACGCGGCTACGAACCACGTTTTTCTCGATAGCGTGCAGAATTTCGCTCAGCTCGTTAGCATCCAGCGTTTCGTCTTCAGCAATCAGCGTTGCGATAGTTTCGTCTTTGATCACGTCAACCTGAGCATAACGCTCCTGTTTGTCGGTGATGCGATAAGCATCGCTCAGACGAGATTCAGCCAGCGCAGCAACGCGTGCATTCAGCGCGTCGTTGACGGCTTCAGGCTGCCAGTCCCAACGTGGTTTGCCCGCTTCTTTAACCAGATCGTTGATGTTCTGAATAACGATCTGCTGCTGATCGTGGCCAAAGACCACCGCGCCCAGCATCTGGTCTTCGCTCAGCAGTTCCGCTTCGGATTCAACCATCAGCACAGCCGCTTCAGTACCAGCAACAACTAGGTCCAGCTTACTTTCTTTCAGCTCTTCCTGCGTTGGGTTCAGCACGTACTGGTCGTTGATGTAACCAACGCGTGCAGCACCGATTGGGCCATTGAATGGAATACCAGACAGTGACAGGGCCGCGGAAGCACCGATCATCGCAACGATATCCGGGTTAACCTGTGGGTTAACGGAAACAACGGTCGCGATAACCTGCACTTCGTTCACGAAGCCTTCCGGGAACAGCGGACGAACCGGGCGGTCAATCAGACGCGCAATCAGGGTTTCGCCTTCGCTTGGACGGCCTTCACGACGGAAGAAGCCACCCGGAATTTTACCGGCAGCGTAGGTACGCTCCTGGTAGTTAACGGTCAGTGGGAAGAAGTCCTGACCTGGTTTTGCTTTTTTCTGGCCAACTACGGTTACGAATACCGCAGTGTCATCCATGCTTACCATAACGGCAGCAGTAGCCTGACGTGCCATCATGCCGGTTTCCAGCGTGACGGTGTGTTGACCATACTGGAATTTACGAACGATCGGATTCAGCAAAGTTCTGTCCTTTCTTAAATGTATGACAGCACACCACCGGTGTGCTGACGATTTAACCCGACCTTCTTCGCATCCTCGCGACTAATGACAACCAACACCCCCATGGGTGAAGCCTCTCATTAGCCGCGCGAACCTCTGCAATGAAGATCATTTATAGCAACAATACAATAGTTTCCAGTGAATTGCTGCCGTCTGGTTGAAAAAAGGGGCCATCAGGCCCCCTTTTCTGAAACTCGCAAGACTTAGCGACGCAGACCCAGACGCTCGATCAGCGCGGAGTAACGTGCAACATCTTTACGTTTCAGGTAGTCGAGCAGTTTACGACGCTGAGAAACCATACGCAGCAGACCACGACGGCTGTGGTGATCTTTTTTGTGCTCTGCAAAGTGACCCTGCAGGTGGTTAATCTGTGCAGTCAGCAGTGCAACCTGAACTTCGGTAGAACCGCTGTCGTTAGTACCACGACCAAACTCAGAAACGATTTTAGCTTTAGCTTCAACGCTTAGAGACATTTTCAAACTCCAGAATATAAAGAATGTAAGGATGCCGATCTCTAATTCAGCAATCCCAGTATACGTCCCGCAATATGTTAAACAATTTGCCGAACGTTAAGCCGCGATATTCTACTCGTCTCCCCTGCTTATCGCAAGGCGAGCCGTTATCGCTATCAGGCTTCAACCGGATACTCAACGACCAGGCGACGCGGCGCGACGCGCCCTTCGCCATCCATTTCACCCATGCCGATAAACTTACCTTCATCCCCCTCGGTCACGCGTACCAGACCTTCAGAAGGAGCACTGGTGGTACGAACCGGGTTTCCGTTCTTAAAGTAAACGGAGGATGTTAAAGGAAGATTAACAACCGGGAAATCAGCCGCCGGGCTGTCCATTGGCATCAGCAGCGGATCGAGCAAATCGGCCGGCGCAATCTGCTGCGCTTCCGCCTGCTCAACCAACTCGCGCAGATGTTCAAGGGTGACCATTCGCTCAACCGGGTACGTGCTCACGGCCAGGCGACGCAGGTAAATCACGTGCGCACCGCAGCCCAGCTTTTCGCCCAGGTCGTCAATGATGGTACGAATATAGGTGCCTTTCGAACAGTGAACTTCCAGCTCCAGCTCATCGCCTTCGTGACGAATAAAGAGCAGTTCGTACACGGTAATCGGACGGGGTTCACGAGGAACGTCAATGCCCTGGCGTGCATATTCGTACAGTTTTTTACCCTGGTACTTCAGCGCCGAATACATTGATGGTACCTGCAGCGTGTCGCCACGGAAACTTTCCAGCGCGGCATCAAGTTGCTCCGCGCTGAAGGTCACCGGACGCTCTTCTACCACCTGACCATCGGCATCGGAGGTGTCCGTGCGCTGGCCTAGTCGGGCGATGACCCGATAGCGCTTATCGGAGTCCAGCAGGTACTGGGAAAACTTTGTCGCTTCCCCCAGGCAGATCGGCAACATGCCGGTCGCCAGCGGATCGAGCGCGCCCGTGTGGCCCGCACGGTTGGCGTTAAAAATACGCTTAACTTTTTGCAGCACGTCGTTGCTGGAAGCGCCCTGGGGTTTGTCCAGCAGCAGCACACCATGCACGTCGCGACCGCGACGACGAGGACGACTCATTAGTCCTCCTTGCTGTCGTCCGTTGGGTTAACACGACGTTCGTCGTCATGTTTCACCACGCTGGTCACCAGGTTAGACATGCGCATACCTTCGACCAGAGAGTTGTCGTAGAAGAAGGTCAGCTCAGGCACGATACGCAGACGCATCGCTTTGCCGAGCAGAGAGCGGATGTAGCCAGAGGCTTCCTGCAGCGCTTTAATGCCGTTTTTTACCGCGGCTTCGTCCTGATCGTTCAGGAAAGTCACGAACACTTTGGCATACGCCAGGTCGCGGGACATTTCCACGCCGGACACGGTGGTCATCACACCCACGCGTGGATCTTTAATTTCACGTTGCAGGATGAGGGCGATCTCTTTCTGCATTTCTTGCGCTACGCGCTGCGGGCGACCAAATTCTTTCGCCATAATAAATTCTCCAGACAAAAAAGGGGCAAAAAGCCCCTTTTAAAATTATTACCGGGTGGCGCTTTGCTTACCCGGCCTGCATCGATGATTAAGCAATCGTACGCTGAATTTCGATGATCTCGAACACTTCGATCATGTCGCCAACGCGAACGTCGTTGTAGTTCTTCACGCCGATACCACATTCCATGCCGTTACGGACTTCGTTAACGTCATCTTTGAAGCGGCGCAGGGATTCCAGCTCGCCTTCGTAGATAACCACGTTGTCACGCAGTACGCGGATTGGGTTGTGACGTTTGATGATACCTTCGGTAACCATACAGCCCGCGATCGCACCAAATTTCGGTGATTTGAACACGTCACGCACTTCAGCCAGACCGATGATCTGCTGTTTCAGCTCTGGAGACAGCATGCCGCTCATCGCAGCTTTCACTTCGTCGATCAGGTTATAGATGACGGAGTAGTAACGCAGATCCAGACTTTCAGCATCAATCACTTTACGTGCAGACGCGTCAGCACGTACGTTGAAGCCGACCAGGATTGCATTGGATGCAGCAGCCAGGGTGGCGTCGGTTTCGGTGATACCCCCTACGCCAGAACCGATGATCTTCACTTTAACTTCGTCAGTAGACAGTTTCAGCAAGGAGTCGGAGATCGCTTCCACAGAACCCTGAACGTCGGCTTTCAGAACGATGTTCACTTCGTGAACTTCGCCTTCGGTCATGTTCGCAAACATGTTCTCGAGTTTAGATTTCTGCTGACGAGCCAGTTTAACTTCACGGAATTTGCCCTGACGATACAGTGCAACTTCACGCGCTTTCTTCTCGTCACGTACGACGGTCACTTCATCGCCCGCAGCCGGCACACCGGACAGGCCCAGAATTTCCACTGGAATGGACGGACCTGCTTCCAGAACTTCCTGGCCCAGTTCGTTACGCATCGCACGAACACGACCGTATTCGAAACCACACAGAACGATATCGCCTTTATGCAGCGTACCTTCACGAACCAGAACGGTTGCAACCGGACCACGACCTTTATCCAGGAAGGATTCGATAACCGCGCCGCTCGCCATACCTTTACGAACCGCTTTCAGCTCCAGAACTTCAGCCTGCAGCAGGATAGCGTTCAGCAGGTCGTCGATACCGGTACCGGCTTTCGCAGATACTGGGATGAACTGCGCTTCACCGCCCCACTCTTCCGGCATAACACCGTACTGGGAGAGTTCGTTTTTAACGCGATCCATGTCAGCTTCTGGCTTATCGATCTTGTTCACTGCAACCACCAGAGGCACCTGCGCCGCTTTCGCGTGCTGGATAGCTTCAATGGTCTGTGGCATCACGCCGTCGTCTGCAGCAACAACCAGTACAACGATATCCGTTGCCTGAGCACCACGAGCACGCATAGAGGTAAACGCTGCGTGGCCCGGGGTATCCAGGAAGGTGATCATGCCGTTGTCGGTTTCTACGTGGTACGCACCGATGTGCTGGGTAATACCACCCGCTTCACCGGAGGCCACTTTCGTCGAACGAATGTAGTCGAGCAGAGAGGTTTTACCGTGGTCAACGTGACCCATGATGGTCACTACAGGCGCGCGCGGTTCTGCCGCTGCACCGGTGTCACGGTCGCTCATTACTGCTTCTTCCAGCTCGTTTTCACGACGCAGGATAACTTTGTGGCCCATCTCTTCGGCTACCAGTTGCGCAGTTTCCTGGTCGATAACCTGGTTGATGGTGGCCATTGCGCCCAGTTTCATCATCGCTTTGATGACCTGAGAGCCTTTAACCGCCATTTTGTTGGCCAGATCGCCAACGGTGATGGTTTCACCAATCACTACGTCACGGTTAACAGCCTGAGCTGGCTTCTGGAAGCCCTGCTGCAGTGCGGAACCTTTACGCTTGCCGCCTTTACCACCGCGGATCGCTGCACGTGCTTCTTCACGGTCAGCTTTAGATTCAGCGTGCTTATTGCCTTTTTTGGCTGGGCGAGCAGCTTTGGTGCTGCGAGTACGGCCACGACCACCTTCAACTTCACGGTCGTTATCGTCTTCTGCCTGGCGCGCATGCTGAGAAGTGGTGACGTGATAATCGCTGGTGTCTTCAGACGCTTCAGCAGGGTTCACACCGTTCTTCTCGTTTTCTTCAGCCATACGGCGCGCTTCTTCAGCTACACGGCGAGCTTCTTCTTCAAGCTTGCGGCGGGCTTCTTCTTCCGCTTTACGCTTCAGCTCGGCAGCTTCATTTTCACGGCGGGCTTTTTCAGCCTGGGCGGTTTTTGTCATTTCGTCGGTCTGTTGATTGCTCACTTTGTCTTTTTCCGCAGCTTCACGCTTCACTTTATCACTTGCGTCGCGTTTCGCTTTTTCTGCGGCCTCACGTTCAGCTTTTAATTCTGCTTCACGTTTGGCAGTCGCTTCTGCCTCACGCTGAGCTTGTTCTTCCGCTTCACGCTGTGCCTGCTCTTCCGCAGCAAGGCGTTCTGCCTCTTGCGGATCACGTTTTACAAAGGTGCGTGTCTTGCGGACTTCAATTTGTACCGATTTGCTTTTACCACCGGTACCGGGGATATTCAACGTGCTACGCGTTTTGCGCTGCAGCGTCAGCTTGTCAGGCGTCGAACCGTGTTCACGGTTCAGGTGCGCTAACAAGGTTTGTTTTTCTTGCGCGTTCACCGAGTCATCAGCGGACTTCGGGATCCCTGCATCAGCAAATTGCTGTACCAGGCGGTCCACGGAGGTCTGAATCTCGGCAGCCAGCGATTTTACAGTTACATCAGTCATGCTGTTCCTTCCTGCTACAGTTTATTACGCTTCGTCGCCGAACCAGCAAATATTACGTGCGGCCATGATGAGTTCGCCGGCTTTCTCGTCGGTTAAACCTTCGATATCGGCCAGGTCATCAACGCCTTGCTCAGCGAGATCTTCCAGCGTACAAACACCACGGGCAGCCAGCTTGAACGCAATCGCACGATCAAGACCTTCCAGATTCAGCAGGTCATCAGCCGGCTTCTTATCGCCAAGGCTTTCTTCCTGAGCCAGTGCCAGGGTGGTCAGTGCGTTTTTAGCGCGTTCACGCAGGGCTTCAACGGTGGCTTCATCAAGACCGTCGATTTCCAGCAGCTCTTTCATTGGCACATAGGCCAGTTCTTCAAGGGTAGAGAAACCTTCTTCAACCAGAACAGTGGCGAAATCTTCGTCAATATCCAGGTATTTCGTGAAGGTATCGATCGCCGCATGGGCTTCAGCCTGATGCTTAGCCTGCAGGTCATCAACGGTCATTACGTTGAGTTCCCAGCCGCTCAGCTGTGACGCCAGGCGTACGTTCTGACCGTTACGGCCGATTGCCTGCGCCAGGTTGCCCGCTTCAACAGCGATATCCATGGTGTGTTTGTCTTCGTCAACAACGATAGACGCCACATCCGCCGGAGCCATTGCGTTAATCACGAATTGCGCCGGGTTGTCGTCCCACAGGACGATATCGATACGCTCGCCGCCCAGTTCGGTAGAAACCGCCTGAACACGCGCACCGCGCATACCTACGCAAGCACCGACCGGGTCGATACGCTTGTCGTTGGTTTTCACCGCGATTTTCGCGCGTGAACCCGGATCGCGGGCAGCCGCTTTAATCTCGATAACTTCTTCGCCGATTTCCGGTACTTCGATACGGAACAGTTCAATCAGCATCTCTGGCTTGGAACGGGTCACAAACAGCTGTGCACCACGCGCTTCAGGGCGTACGGCATACAGAACGCCACGAATACGGTCACCCGGGCGGAAGTTTTCACGCGGCAGCATGTCTTCACGCAGGATAACGGCTTCAGCGTTACCTGGCAGCCCTTCAGATTTGATTTCCAGAGAGATGTTGTCGCGGTTTACTTTCTTCACCACGCCGGTAATGATCTCACCTTCCTGATCGCGGAACTGATCGACAACCAGCGCACGCTCAGCTTCACGGACTTTCTGGACGATAACCTGTTTTGCGGTTTGCGTGGTGATACGGTCGAAGGTGACAGATTCAATCTGATCTTCAACATAGTCACCCACGTTCAGGCTTTCGTCTTCAAAACGCGCCGCTTCCAGGGTGATCTCTTTCGTCGGCTGGGTCACCTCTTCAACGATTACCCAACGACGGAATGTATCGAAGTCACCGCTTTTACGATCGATTTCTACGCGAACATCGATCTCTTGTTCGTATTTTTTCTTGGTTGCTGTAGCCAGTGCACTTTCCAGCGCTTCGAAAATCTTCTCACGCGGCAGTGATTTCTCGTTGGAGACGGCTTCAACAACAGCCAAAATTTCTTTGTTCATCGCGGGCTTTTCACCTCAATCCAGACTGTTAAAAGTGGGGAACCAGGTTCGCCTTCTGGATATTACTCAGCGCGAACACTTCATCTTTGCCTTCGACTGTAACCGTGATCATTTCACCATCAACGGCTTTGATAATTCCCTGCCATTTACGGCGGTTCTGTACGGCCATACGCAGAACGAGAGCCACTTCTTCACCGGTAAAGCGCACATAGTGCTCGGCCGTGAACATCGGTCGATCGAGGCCGGGTGAGGAAACTTCCAGGTTGTACGCAACGGTAATCGGGTCTTCAACATCAAGAACCGCACTCACCTGGTGGCTAACATCAGCACAATCATCAACATTGATGCCATCTTCACTATCAATATAGATGCGCAGCGTCGATGTACGGCCGCGAACGAATTCGATGCCGACCAGTTCGTAGCCCAGTGCTTCGACCGGTGCAGTAATCATCTCTGTTAATTTTTGCTCTAATGTGGACAAGCCCACCCCCAAGACATAAAAAAAGGGCGTAAAGCCCAGTTATTCTGTAGTCAGATAACAAAAAACCCCGATAAATCGGGGCTTTAGATAACTGAACCCTATAGCCGCAACTGCGGCCTGGAGCACTCTCCGAAAGAATTTTTTCAAATCCAGCTACGAAGGCTCTAAGTCTTCACAGTATATTTGAAAAAGAACTTTATGGGAAAGTGGTTGCGGGGGCCGGATTTGAACCGACGACCTTCGGGTTATGAGCCCGACGAGCTACCAGGCTGCTCCACCCCGCGCCTGAAACGTGGCAAATTCTACGCGTTTTGGAGAGAATTTGCAAATAATGCTGGGATTTGGTACCGAAGACGGGACGTAAAATCGGCGTTTAGTATATTGATAGTGAACCCCACCTGTCAAGCCAGTTTCCGCCAGGTCAAACAAAGGGAAAATTTTACAAAAAACGCACGAGTCTCTTCCGGTCATCGACAAAAGATGATTAAATGAATACTCACTTATTTTGCATAAACATGCATCGAGAGCGAAAGCGGTCTCTTAATCAGTCAATCAAGCAGGGTTTTATTTTATGACGACGATTCTCAAGCATCTTCCGGTAGGACAACGTATTGGCATCGCTTTTTCAGGCGGCCTGGATACCAGCGCTGCACTGCTGTGGATGCGCCAGAAGGGAGCGGTTCCGTATGCATATACTGCGAACCTGGGTCAGCCGGATGAGGACGATTATGATGCAATCCCTCGTCGCGCTAAAGAGTATGGCGCAGAGAACGCGCGCCTGATTGACTGCCGTAAGCAACTGGTCGCTGAAGGTATTGCTGCTATTCAGTGTGGTGCTTTCCATAATACCACCGGCGGCCTGACCTATTTCAATACCACCCCGCTGGGCCGTGCAGTGACCGGTACCATGCTGGTTGCCGCCATGAAAGAAGATGGCGTAAACATCTGGGGTGATGGCAGTACGTATAAAGGAAACGATATCGAACGTTTCTATCGTTATGGCCTGCTGACCAACGCCGAGCTGCAGATTTATAAACCGTGGCTCGATACCGACTTTATCGACGAGCTGGGCGGCCGTCATGAAATGTCCGAGTTTATGATCGCCTGTGGCTTCGACTATAAGATGTCCGTTGAGAAAGCCTACTCTACCGATTCCAATATGCTGGGTGCGACGCACGAAGCGAAGGACCTGGAATTCCTGAACTCCAGCGTGAAGATCGTTAACCCGATCATGGGTGTGAAGTTCTGGGACGAAAACGTCAAAATCCAGGCGGAAGAAGTTACCGTGCGTTTCGAGCGCGGCCATCCGGTTGCCCTGAACGGCAAGACCTTCTCTGACGATGTGGAACTGATGCTGGAAGCTAACCGTATCGGTGGCCGTCACGGTCTGGGCATGAGCGATCAAATTGAAAACCGTATTATCGAAGCAAAAAGCCGTGGCATCTATGAAGCCCCTGGGATGGCGCTGCTGCACATCGCTTATGAACGTCTCCTGACCGGTATTCACAACGAAGACACCATCGAGCAGTATCACTCTCATGGTCGTCAGCTCGGTAAACTGCTGTACCAGGGCCGTTGGTTCGACCCACAGGCCCTGATGCTGCGTGATGCACTGCAACGTTGGGTGGCAAGCGCGATCACCGGCGAAGTGACGCTGGAGCTGCGTCGCGGGAATGACTACTCGATTCTGAACACCGTGTCCGACAACCTGACTTATAAAGCAGAGCGTCTGACCATGGAGAAAGGTGAATCCGTGTTCTCTCCGGACGATCGTATTGGCCAGCTGACCATGCGTAACCTGGACATCACCGATACCCGTGAGAAGCTGTTCAACTACGTTGAGAATGGCCTGCTCTCCGCAAGCGCCGGTAATGGCCTGCCGCAGGTTGAAAACCTGGAGCACAGCGTTAAGAAGTAATGCTTACGCAGAAATGCAAAAGGCGCCCACTGGGCGCCTTTTTTACGACCGCTACAGAACCGGTCCCGCTGGCACGAACGTACCCGCCGACGAAACGCCCCTTCTACAGACGAAATCTACAGACGAAAAAAAAGACGTCTTTCGACGTCTTTCTTCTGGAATATTGGTACCGAGGATGGGACTCGAACCCACAAGCCCGTTAGGGCACTACCACCTCAAGGTAGCGTGTCTACCAATTCCACCACCTCGGTACTGAATACTTAGTGCGGGATATCGCTGGTCGGCTTAGCCGGTGCAGCTGGCTGAGTCTGCTCAGTTTTCGCTGGCGCGCTCAGATTTTCCCACTCGCTTCCTTTGCTGGTCTTGTTGCTGTTGATATTGCCAAGCGCCAGACTGATGATGAAGAACAGCGTAGCCAGAATCGCCGTTGTGCGGGTCATGAAGTTCGCAGAACCACTTGAACCGAACAGCGTACCGGAAGCGCCTGCTCCGAAGGAGGCTCCCATATCAGCGCCTTTACCTTGCTGCAGCATGATCAGCGCTACGAGAGCGATGGCTACAATAAGGAAAATAACTAAAAGAGCTTCGTACATAATCAACCTATTCCTTGCGGATTTGCCGCATACCAATGCTTCGACCAATTAGCAGGATTTTTGTTTCCCACTGAAGCGGGTGTGAATACTAACCAAAGCGAATGTGCTTCGCAAGGGCAATTTTGACGCATTGTATCAACTGCGGAAAAAAACAGCAAAAAGCCATCAATTGCTCAAAACAAAGGCGGCAAGCGCCGCCTTTTTAATCACTTAACGTGAAAAACTATGCAGCTTTTACGGCATCCGCAATACGGTGTGCAAATTCATTCACCTGCGCCTCGTCTTCGCCTTCCACCATTACGCGGATCAGCGGTTCGGTTCCAGACTTACGCAGCAGCACACGCCCACGGTTGCCCAGGGCTGCTTCAACGTCAGCCATCACCGCTTTCACATTTTCATTTTCCAGCGGATCGCCTTTACCGGCGGTGAAACGCACATTCACCAGGATCTGCGGGAACATTTTCATGCCGCTGCAGAGATCGTGCAGGCTCATATGGTTGCGCGCCATGGCGGCAACAACCTGCAGCGCAGCGACGATACCGTCTCCGGTGGTGGTTTTATCCAGCAGGATCACGTGGCCTGAGTTTTCAGCCCCGATGCGCCAGCCTTTTTCCTGCAGTTTTTCCAGCACATAGCGGTCGCCCACTTTTGCACGGACAAACGGAATACCCAGCTGTTTCAGCGCCAGCTCCAGACCCATGTTGCTCATCAGCGTGCCTACTGCACCACCGCGCAACTGGCCCTGACGCAGACCTTCACGCGCAATGATATAGAGGATCTGGTCGCCGTCGACCTTATTACCTTCGTGATCGACCATGATCACGCGATCGCCGTCGCCATCCAGTGCGATGCCCAGATCGGCTTTTTCCGCCAGAACGCGCGCCTGCAGAGCACGAACGTCAGTCGCCCCCACCTGTTCGTTAATATTCAGGCCATCAGGCTCACAGCCGATGGTAATCACGTTCGCACCCAGTTCGCGGAAAACATTCGGCGCAATGTGATAGGTCGCACCGTTGGCGCAGTCCACCACAATTTTAAGATGGGCCAGGCTCAGTTCGTTCGGGAAAGTACCTTTGCAGAATTCGATGTAACGACCCGCGGCATCGACAATGCGGTTCGCTTTGCCCAGCTCGGCGGAGTCGACACAGGTGATCTCTTTTTCCATCTCTGCTTCGATCGCCTCTTCCACTTCATCCGGCAGCTTGGTGCCATCGATGGAGAAGAATTTAATGCCGTTGTCATAAAACGGGTTATGCGAGGCCGAAATCACAATCCCTGCTTCAGCACGGAAAGTACGCGTCAGATATGCCACAGCAGGCGTTGGCATTGGGCCAGTGAAGGAAGCGGAAAGCCCCGCGGCAGCCAGACCGGCCTCCAGCGCTGACTCCAGCATATACCCGGAGATACGGGTATCTTTACCAATGATGATTTTACGGGAGCCATGACGTGCAAGGACTTTACCCGCCGCCCAGCCCAGTTTCAGTACAAAATCAGGGGTGATTGGCGCATCACCCACGCGCCCACGAATACCATCGGTACCAAAATATTTACGATTACTCATAGCGTTTGTTTTCCTTCGCTGCCAGTGTAGCTTCCACTACACGCATGGCTTCTACTGTTTCTTTAACGTCATGGACACGAATAATGTGCGCGCCCTGCATCGCCGCAATTACAGCGCAGGCCAGACTTCCGCTCAGACGTTCGCTCGGCCCTACATTCAGTAACTGACCAATCATCGACTTTCTCGACATACCAACCAGCAATGGCAGGTCGAAATGATGGAATTCCGATAAGCGCGCAAGCAGCTCATAATTGTGAGAGAGATTTTTACCGAAACCGAACCCCGGGTCGAGCAGCAATTTCTCTTTTGCGATACCCGCACGTTCACAACGTGCAATATGCTCAATAAAGAAGCGATTTACGTCGGCATAAACATCGTCATACTTTGGCGCTTCCTGCATGGTTTTCGGCTGTCCTTGCATGTGCATCAGGCAAACCGGTAGCCCGGTCTCCGCGGCCGCCTCCAGTGCGCCAGGTTCCGTCAGCGAGCGAATATCATTGATGATGTGAGCACCCACTCTCGCGACTTCACGGATCACTTCAGGTTTAGACGTATCGACGGAGATCCACACTTCGAACCGCTGTGCGATAGCTTCAACCACAGGCACCACGCGCGCCAGTTCTTCTTCAACCGAAACGTCTGCCGCCCCCGGGCGCGTCGATTCCCCGCCTACGTCAATGATGGTGGCGCCCGCGTTAATCATCAAATTTGCGTGCTTCACAGCCTCGATAAGCGTGTTATGCGTGCCGCCGTCAGAGAAGGAGTCAGGCGTGACATTCAGGATACCCATCACATGCGGATGTGAGAGATCGAGATGCGAGTCCTGGGCGAATAGTTTCATGGTCAAATCCCTGGTATCAATATGGTTTTACAGAAAAGAAAAACCCCGGAGCAAGCTCCAGGGTTTGAGGTGCAAACATAGACTTCAACAGCAGTGACTTACTTGTCGCCCAACTGTTCTGACATGGTGTTGCCCGGGTTCGGCGTACGCGGTTCATCGACCGGACGCGGCGCACGCGGTGTGCCATTGTTGTCAGAATTGTTGGAAGCGCCTGGGTCTTCCCAACCCGCTGGCGGACGCACTTCGCGGCGAGCCATCAAGTCGTCAATCTGCGGAGCATCGATGGTCTCATATTTCATGAGCGCATCTTTCATCGAATGCAGAATGTCCAGGTTATCGTTCAGGATCTGACGGGCGCGATTGTAGTTACGCTCGATCAGCAGCTTCACTTCCTGGTCAATGATACGTGCGGTTTCATCGGACATGTGTTTCGCTTTCGCCACGGAGCGGCCCAGGAACACTTCACCTTCTTCTTCCGCATACAGCAGGGGACCCAGCTTCTCGGAGAAGCCCCATTGGGTCACCATGTTACGCGCCAGGTTGGTCGCGACTTTAATGTCGTTGGACGCACCGGTCGAAACATGTTCCGCACCGTAAATAATCTCTTCTGCCAGACGACCGCCGTAAAGGGTTGAAATCTGACTTTCCAGCTTCTGACGACTGGCGCTGATGGCATCGCCTTCCGGCAGGAAGAACGTCACACCCAGCGCACGACCGCGCGGAATAATCGTCACTTTATGCACCGGATCGTGTTCCGGCACCAGGCGACCGATAATCGCGTGACCGGCTTCGTGGTAAGCCGTGGACTCTTTCTGCGCTTCCGTCATCACCATGGAGCGACGTTCCGCACCCATCATGATTTTGTCTTTCGCTTTCTCGAACTCCACCATCGACACAACGCGTTTGTTACCGCGAGCAGCAAACAGTGCAGCTTCGTTGACCAGGTTTGCCAGGTCAGCACCGGAGAAGCCCGGCGTACCACGCGCGATGATCGCCGCGTCGACATCAGGTGCCAGCGGTACGCGACGCATGTGAACTTTCAGAATCTGTTCACGACCACGTACATCCGGCAGACCAACCACAACCTGACGGTCGAAACGGCCTGGACGCAGCAATGCAGGGTCAAGAACGTCCGGACGGTTAGTCGCCGCGATAACGATAATACCTTCGTTACCTTCGAAGCCATCCATCTCAACCAGCATCTGGTTAAGCGTCTGTTCACGTTCATCGTGACCACCGCCCAGGCCTGCGCCACGCTGGCGGCCTACGGCGTCGATTTCATCGATGAAGATAATGCACGGTGCTGCCTTCTTGGCCTGCTCGAACATGTCACGCACACGAGATGCACCAACACCCACGAACATTTCAACGAAGTCAGAACCTGAAATAGTAAAGAACGGCACCTTCGCTTCACCCGCGATGGCTTTCGCCAGCAGGGTTTTACCGGTACCCGGAGGCCCCACCATCAGAACGCCTTTCGGGATCTTACCGCCCAGTTTCTGGAAACGGCTCGGCTCGCGCAGGTATTCAACCAGTTCGCCCACTTCTTCTTTTGCTTCGTCGCAACCTGCAACGTCGGCAAACGTGGTCTTGATCTGATCTTCCGTTAGCATACGCGCCTTGCTCTTACCGAACGACATGGCACCTTTGCCACCGCCGCCCTGCATCTGGCGCATAAAGAAGATCCAGACGCCAATAAGAAGCAGCATCGGGAACCAGGAGATGAAGATAGAAGCCAGCAGGCTTGGTTCTTCTGGCGGCTCACCTACCACCTTGACGCTTTTGGTCAGAAGGTTATCAAGCAGCTTAGGATCGTTCACCGGGATGTAAGTCGTGTAACGGTTACTATCTTTCTTGGTAACGTTGATCTCACGTCCGTTGATACGCGCTTCGCGAACCTGGTCCTGATTGACCTCCTGCAGGAAGGTAGAATAATCCACCTTGCGGCCATTCGACTCGCTGGGCCCAAAGCTCTGGAATACTGACATCAGCACAACGGCAATGACCAGCCAGAGTATTAGGTTTTTCGCCATGTCACTCAAGGGATTAACCTCATATTACAACTGTGTTAAAAACAGCGTCAGGATACTCTATATCCCGTGTCATTCAAACTTTCGTCTGAAAGACGCGGGTTATCATTTTCGCCCGGTCGCTACAATATACACTTCTCGGGAACGGGCCCGGGAAGAGTCCGGCTTACGAACTTTAACCTTCGCAAACAGGGAGCGAATTTCCTTAAGATACTCCTCGAAACCTTCGCCCTGAAACACCTTCACAACAAAACTACCACCAGGCGCTAGTACATCACGACACATTTCTAACGCTAGCTCCACCAAATACATGGCGCGGGGGATATCCACCGCCGGTGTTCCACACATATTTGGTGCCATATCTGACATGACAACCTGGACCTTACTATCACCTACACGCTCAAGTAGCGCTTTCAGCACTAATTCATCACGAAAGTCGCCCTGAAGGAAGTCGACACCGACGATGGGATCCATTGGTAAAAGGTCGCATGCGATGATTCGGCCCGTTCCGCCGATCTGCGTAACCGCATACTGGGACCATCCGCCAGGTGCTGCACCGAGATCGACAACCGTCATTCCTGGCTTAAAAAGTTTGTCACTTTGCTGTATTTCATCAAGTTTAAACCAGGCACGGGAACGCAACCCCTTTTTCTGTGCCTGTTGAACATATTTATCGCTAAAGTGTTCCTGAAGCCAGCGGCTGGAGCTGGCAGAACGCTTTTTACCTGTCATTTAACATTTCCGTCCTGGTTCATCGTTACTTGCCTGTGACGTAAATTTCTACGCAGCTATTTGGCGATATAAGGGAGATGGCGGTAGAATGAACCGTTTTCAATCCCAACGTAAGCAAAAATATACGATGAATCTGAGTACTAAACAAAAACAGCACCTTAAAGGTCTGGCACATCCGCTCAAGCCTGTAGTCATGCTTGGCAACAATGGTTTGACCGAAGGGGTGCTTGCCGAGATTGAACAAGCGCTGGAACACCACGAGCTGATCAAGGTGAAAATCGCCTCTGAAGACCGAGACACTAAAAACCTGATCGTGGAAGCCATCGTGCGTGAAACGGGTGCCTGTAATGTACAGGTCATCGGTAAAACGCTGGTGCTCTATCGCCCATCTAAAGAGCGTAAAATCTCGCTGCCACGCTAAGGATATCCTGAATCGAACACATTTTCTGTGTAAAACGAGGGATTTCTGTCAGCAGGTGAGCAAAATGCCACGCTCCTTGAGTTGATAAAAGGCCGCTATGCGGCCTTTTTCTTTTCTTTACAATGTATCAACATCTTAGTCGAGATGCGAATTACAGGTATTCAACCTTAATAATTTCGTATTCCACTTCGCCACCCGGGGTGCGGATAGTGACAACATCATCCTGCTCTTTGCCAATCAGGCCGCGAGCAATCGGGGAGTTCACCGAAATCAGATTCTGTTTAAAGTCCGCTTCATCATCACCCACGATACGATAAGTCTGCTCTTCGTCATTGTCCAGGTTCAGCACGGTAACGGTTGAACCAAAAATGACGCGGCCATTGTTAGGCATTTTGGTGATATCGATAACCTGCGCATTGGACAGTTTTGCTTCGATATCTTTAATACGCCCTTCACAGAAGCCCTGCTGCTCACGCGCCGCGTGGTATTCAGCATTCTCTTTCAGGTCGCCATGCTCACGCGCATCCGCGATAGCGGCGATGATTTCAGGGCGACGAACGGATTTCAGAAAATCCAGCTCTTCGCGCAGTTTTTCGGCACCACGTAAGGTCATCGGAATAGCTTGCATTTGTTATACCTCTTAAACATTCCTGTTGGGAGCAGTGTTCCCTGCCCCGGCCCCCATGAGCGGGCCAGAAGCAAAAAGAAAACCGACCCGGGAGCGAAGCCCCAGGTCAGCAACAATTTTCAATTTGATACGCATTTTACCGCGAAGTTCACTATGGGTCATCGTTTACTTTGCAGTGCTATGCACCGTAGTATGACGGTTTGTTTTCGGGTTGTTAGCGCGAGATTATGCGATTTTCCAGATTTATCATCGGATTGACTACCAGTATAGCGTTCAGCGTTCAGGCCGCGAATGTTGATGAGTACATTAATCAGCTACCCGCAGGTGCCAACCTTGCCTTGATGGTGCAGAAGGTCGGGGCGCAGTCGCCAGAGATTGACTATCACAGTCAACAGATGGCGCTGCCTGCCAGTACCCAGAAGGTGATCACCGCACTCGCCGCCCTGCTTCAGCTTGGACCTGACTTCCGTTTTACCACCACGCTCGAGACCAAAGGCAACATCGAGGGTGGCGAACTGAAAGGCGATCTTATCGCTCGTTTCGGGGGAGATCCTACGTTTAAACGCCAGGATATCCGCAACATGGTCGCGTCGCTGAAAAAATCTGGCGTGCAGAAGATTGATGGCAATGTGTTGATCGACACCTCTATTTTTGCCAGCCACGATAAAGCGCCAGGATGGCCGTGGAACGACATGACGCAGTGCTTTAGCGCTCCGCCAGCCGCCGCGATTGTGGATCGTAACTGCTTCTCCATTTCACTCTATAGCGCGCCAAAACCGGATGACTTAGCGTTTATTCGCGTGGCGTCTTACTACCCGGTGACGATGTTTAGCCAGGTTCGTACCCTCGCAAAAGGCTCCCCGGATGCGCAGTATTGCGAGCTGGACGTGGTGCCAGGCGATCTTAACCGCTTCACGCTGACCGGGTGCCTGACACAGCGCGCCGACCCGCTGCCGCTGGCCTTTGCGATACAGGATGGCGCAAGCTATGCGGGTGCCATTCTCAAGGATGAACTGAAGCAGGCGGGAATAACCTATTCCGGTACCCTGCTGCGCCAGACGCAGGTTAATCAACCCGGTACGGTCATCGCCAGCAAACAATCTGCGCCGCTGCACGATTTGCTACGGATTATGCTGAAAAAGTCTGACAACATGATTGCTGACACGGTGTTCCGCATGATTGGTCACGCGCGTTTCGGCGTGCCAGGAACCTGGCGTGCGGGTTCCGACGCTGTGCGTCAGATCCTGCGCCAACAGGCGGGGATCGATCTTGGCAACACCATTGCCGTCGATGGATCCGGGTTATCGCGGCATAATTTGATCTCCCCTGCAACGATGATGCAAGTACTTCAGTACATTGCACAACATGACACTGAGCTAAACTTTATTTCGATGCTGCCACTTGCCGGGCATGACGGTTCGCTTCAGTACCGTGCCGGCCTTCATGCGGCCGGGGTGGACGGAAAAGTTTCAGCCAAGACAGGTTCACTGCAGGGGGTTTATAACCTTGCAGGCTTCATCACTACCGCCAGCGGGCAACGCATGGCATTCGTGCAGTATCTTTCCGGCTATGCCGTCGAACCGACCGACCAGCGTAATCGTCGTATTCCACTGGTTCGCTTCGAAAGCAGGCTTTATAAGGACATCTACCAGAATAACTAGCGATGAAACTACTCATAGTTGAAGACGATCTGTTATTGCAGGAAGGGCTGGCTCTGGCGCTGGCCAATGAAGGATATGCCCTCGACTGCGCCGCCACGGCGGCTGAGGCGGATGCCCTGATCCAGAGCGGCGAGTACAGTCTGGTGATCCTCGATTTAGGCTTACCGGATAAAGACGGCGCTACGCAGCTAAGCCAGTGGCGCCGCCGGGGTATCGCCAATCCGGTATTGATCCTGACGGCACGGGATGCCATTGAAGATCGTATCAACGGCCTCGATTCTGGCGCTGATGATTACCTGGTGAAACCGTTTGCCCTTGCGGAGCTTCAGGCGCGGGTACGGGCGTTGATTCGTCGTTATCAGGGACACAGCGATAACTTACTGACCGACGGCGATATTACGCTGAATCTGCAAACCCAGCAGGTGCTGTGCCAGTCCCTGCCGGTTGAAGTAACCCCTAAAGAGTTCGCGCTGCTGACGCGCCTGATTATGCGCAGCGGACAAACGGTACACCGCGAAACCCTGCAGCAGGATATTTATTCCTGGCAGGACGATCCCGGCTCAAATACCCTCGAAGTGCATATTCACAATCTGCGTCGCAAACTGGGTAAAGACCGGATTAAAACTGTCCGTGGCGTAGGCTACCGTCTGGAGAGCCAGAAATGAACAGCATGCGTCGGCGATTAATGGTTCTGCTGGCGGTCATTCTGTTATTTTTCCAGCTGATAAGCGTGATCTGGCTCTGGCATGAAAGCCGTGAACAGATTGGTTTTCTGGTCAACGAAACGCTCTCGGCGAAATCGCGCAATAATCATGTCGAGAAAGAGATCCGTGAAGCGATTGCCTCGCTGCTGGTTCCCTCTCTGGTGATGGTCGGTTTTACGCTGTGCTTCTCATTCTGGGCGGTCACCTGGATAACCCGGCCGCTGAATCAACTGCGCGTCAGCCTGGCGAACCGCTCGGCGGATAACTTAACCCCACTCCCTGTCTATTCCGACATGGAAGAAATTGGTGCCGTCACAACCTCGCTCAACCAGCTCCTCGCCCGTTTGGATCACACCATTCAACAGGAACGTCTCTTCACCGCGGACGCCGCTCACGAGCTGCGAACGCCGCTTGCGGGGATCAGGCTGCATCTGGAACTGATGGCACAGTCTGGCTCTCCACAGGCCACGACGTTAATTACCCGTATCGATCAGCTGATGCACACGGTTGAGCAACTGCTGATGTTGTCCCGTGCCGGACAGGCGATGGCGAGCGGTCACTATGAAACCGTCAACTGGACAGACGATATCATCATGCCGCTCGGTCTTGGACATGAAGCCAAAGAGCATACAGTGATATGGCCGGACAAAAGTCCGCTCACGGTGCAGGGAGATGCGGTGCTTCTGCGTTTGATGCTGCGCAATCTGCTTGAGAACGCCGGGCGCTACAGTCCGTCAGGCACAACGATTCGCGTGACTCTGGCCGACGTTGACGGGGGGACACAGGTCAGCGTTATCGATCAGGGGCCGGGGATAGATGAAGCGCACCGCCAGTCGATTACTGAACCGTTCCGTCGTCTTGACCAGCGCTACGGTGGCAGCGGCCTGGGGCTGAGCATTGTGCAACGTATCGTGCAGCTCCACCACGGCAAGCTGACGCTGGAGAATGGTGCTGAGGGCGGCTTAATCGCCAGCTGCTGGCTGCCGTCCAGCCTGCAATAAAAAAGCCCCCTTCCGGGGGCTTTAAACTGCGATTAGTGCTTGTAGATGAACTCGACACCTTCTTCGTCGTCTTCATCCCAGTCGTCGTCCCAGTCTTCTTCCTCTTCCACTTCCAGCTCTTCGAGCTGTTGGCGGTGGTAGTCATCCCACATGAATTCGACTTTTTCTGGCTGTTTCGCTTCTTCAGCCTGAACAACCGGGTTCTCGATGATAAAGGTCATCACATCCCAGCACAGATCTTTCACGCCAACCTGGCTTGCCGCGGAGATCAGGTAGTATTTATCTTCCCAGCCCATCGCTTCAGCAATGGCTTTCGCTTTCGCTTCCGCTTCGGCTTTATCCATCAGATCGATCTTGTTAAAGACCAGCCAGCGTGGCTTGTTCGCCAGTTTTTCGCTGTATTTTTCCAGCTCGCCGATAATGATGCGGGCATTTTCTACCGGATCGGAACCGTCGATTGGATCGATATCGATGAGATGCAGCAGTACGCGGCAGCGCTCAAGGTGTTTCAGGAAGCGGATACCCAGACCGGCACCTTCTGCAGCACCTTCAATCAGACCCGGGATATCAGCAACCACAAAGCTCTTCTCGTTATCCATACGGACAACGCCCAGGCTTGGTACCAGCGTGGTAAACGGATAATCCGCCACTTTTGGCTTAGCTGCAGAGACCGCGCGAATAAACGTCGATTTACCGGCGTTTGGCATACCCAGCATCCCGACATCGGCCAGAAGCATCAGCTCCAGCTGCAGATCGCGCTTGTCGCCCGGCGTACCCATCGTTTTCTGACGCGGGGTACGGTTTACGGACGATTTGAAACGGCTGTTACCCAGACCGTGCCAGCCGCCTTTCGCCACCATCAGACGCTGACCGTGTTTGGTCATATCGCCCATGGTTTCGCCCGTCCCCTGGTCAATCACACGCGTACCGACCGGAACCTTAATGGTCACGTCTTTACCGCGTTTGCCCGTACAGTCACGGCTTTGACCGTTCTGACCACGCTCA
Source organism: Enterobacter sp. BNK-18 (assembly GCF_047456135.1). Lineage (NCBI taxonomy): Bacteria > Pseudomonadati > Pseudomonadota > Gammaproteobacteria > Enterobacterales > Enterobacteriaceae > Enterobacter > Enterobacter sp. BNK-18. The sequence goes on from NZ_CP179899.1 coordinate 3,240,943, forward strand.
GCGCGGAAGGATTTTTCGAAACGGTAGTCGATCAGCGTGTTGAGGTTCTCATCCGCCTCCAGCCACACGTCACCGCCGTCCCCGCCGTCACCGCCGTCAGGACCGCCACGTGGAATATATTTCTCACGGCGGAAGCTCACGCAACCATTGCCGCCATCACCTGCCACGACCAGGATTGTCGCTTCATCAACAAACTTCATTTTACTCTCCGTAACTCATTCGCCTGAGCGGGGGACTACTACGACCGCTTCATTTTTGCGCCAACGCCCCCAAAGACGATGACCAATGGCGGAATACATCGCGCCCGCAACCACGACAAACGCACCGAGATAGCCCAACATGTTGAGCATCGGTCTGACGAAGACATCGGGCCAGGCCATTGATAACAAATCTGAAAATAACAGCGTAAACAGCGGGGTAAGCGTAATGAGTGCGCTCACCTGTGCTGCCTGCCAGCGCGCCATCGCTTCGGCCAGCGCGCCATAACCGACCAGCGTGTTCAGCCCACAAAAAATGAGGCACGCCAGTTGCCAGTCGCTAAGCTGGGTGATCACACCCGGTTTTGCTAACGGCAATAATGCTATTGTACACAAAGTGTACAGCAAAAAGAGGATCTGCTGTGAGGCCAAACGACGCAATAACACCTTTTGCGCGACGCCATAGCTCACCCAAACCGTTGCTGCTCCCACTCCGAAGATCACACCCCAGGTGTAATCCGTCAGTCGGGTAAAAATCTCTATCAGACTGGTGTTGAAGAACATCACCAGACCACAGAGCAACATGCTCGCCCCGATAATTTGCGTGCCACGCATCTTCTCCTTGAGGATAAAGACGCTGGCGACCATCATGCCGACCGGTGAAAGCTGACCAATCACCTGCGACGCCGTGGGGCTAAGATACTGCAGGGAAGAACTGAACAGTATGAAGTTACCGAACAGGCCACCCGTCGCGATAGCCAGCAACACCAGCCAGCGCGGTTTACGGAAGATACGCAACGGCGGAAGCTTACCTTTGATCGCGAGGATGGCCCCAAGGCCGATACTTGCCATCAGAAAGCGATAAAATACCACCGTTGGCGGCTCCATCACTTCCAGTACCTGCTTCATTGCAATTGGCAGCGCACCCCAGCACATTGCGGTCGTGAGCGCCAAAAGAATACCAATGCCGGCCTGCTGCTTCATGCCCGTTTTCCCTACAGAAAAAATTACCGGGTTTCCAATGTAAAAAGCCCCGCAACAGGTTGCGGGGCTTTAATCCGTTACCGGACCGAGAAAACCTTACTCAGCAACGATGCTGATGTATTTACGGTTGTTCGGGCCTTTAACTTCAAATTTCACTTTACCGTCTGCTTTAGCAAACAGAGTGTGGTCACGACCGCAACCTACGTTGTTGCCAGCGTGGAATTTGGTGCCACGTTGACGAACAATGATGCTACCCGCCAGAACGGATTCGCCACCGAAACGCTTAACGCCCAGGCGTTTAGCTTCTGAATCGCGACCGTTACGTGTGGAGCCGCCAGCCTTTTTATGTGCCATTTAAATCTCTCCTCAGGTCTTAGGCGCTGATGCCAGTAATTTTCACATCAGTGAACCACTGACGGTGGCCCTGCTGCTTACGGTAGTGTTTACGACGACGAAACTTAACGATTTTAACTTTCTCGCCACGACCGTGAGCAACAACTTCAGCTTTGATAACGCCGCCATCAACGAAAGGAACGCCGATTTTGACTTCTTCACCGTTTGCGATCATCAGAACTTCTGCGAACTCAACAGATTCGCCAGTTGCGATGTCCAGCTTTTCCAGGCGAACGGTCTGACCTTCGCTTACTCGGTGTTGTTTACCACCACTTTGGAAAACCGCGTACATATAAACTCCGCTTCCGCGCACATCCTCGTATGAATCAGAGTGCGCTATAAATATTCACAATAGGGCGCGAATATTACGCAAAACGCGAGCCTTTGACAAGTGCTACCATCAATACATGAAGAAAAAAAACACAACGCGTAAGGTAACGTTTATCTGAGCCGTTTTTTCAGTACAATCAGCACTACTATTGATAAACCTAACCCTTCGTTACCCCATTGAAGATGGGATAAACAGGATAAAAAGCCCGGCTTTTGCGATGAATTTAGAAAAAATCAACGAGTTAACCGCGCAAGATATGGCGGGTGTGAATGCAGCAATCCTGGAGCAACTCAATTCTGACGTTCAGCTGATCAATCAGTTGGGCTATTACATCGTCAGCGGCGGCGGTAAACGCATTCGCCCGATGATTGCCATCCTGGCTGCCCGAGCCGTCGGCTATGAGGGAAATGCTCACGTCACGATCGCGGCACTGATCGAATTTATTCACACTGCGACGCTTCTTCATGATGATGTTGTGGATGAATCAGACATGCGCCGGGGTAAAGCCACCGCCAACGCCGCCTTTGGCAATGCTGCCAGCGTCCTGGTGGGGGATTTTATCTATACACGCGCCTTCCAGATGATGACCAGCCTGGGTTCGCTGAAGGTGCTGGAGGTCATGTCTGAAGCCGTTAACGTGATTGCTGAGGGCGAAGTGCTTCAGCTGATGAACGTCAACGACCCTGACATCACCGAAGAAAACTACATGCGCGTGATTTACAGCAAAACTGCGCGCCTGTTTGAAGCGGCTGCACAGTGTTCCGGCATTCTGGCTGGCTGTAGCGAAGCCCAGGAAAAAGGGCTGCAGGACTATGGCCGTTATCTGGGCACCGCATTCCAGCTGATTGATGATTTGCTGGATTACAGTGCAGACGGTGAAACGCTCGGCAAAAACGTGGGCGATGACCTGAACGAAGGCAAACCGACGCTGCCGCTACTCCACGCGATGCGCAACGGGTCAGCCGACCAGGCGAAAATGATCCGTGAAGCGATCGAGCAGGGAAATGGTCGTCATCTTCTGGAACCCGTGCTGGAAACAATGGCCATTTGCGGATCGCTGGACTGGACGCGTCAGCGTGCCGAAGAAGAGGCGGATAAAGCCATCGCCGCACTTCAGGTCATTCCGGACAGCCCATGGCGCGATGCGCTCATTGGCCTTGCCCATATCGCCGTTCAGCGCGACCGTTAATCCTGCACTCCCCTCCCCGCGGCCCTCGCGGGGAGATTCCAGTACACACCTGTATATTCCTCTTTCACGTAAATGCACCGGTTTACAGACCGCATGAATAAAGCCATGCCTTATTCTGAATATCCCTACCAGTAACGCGAACTTTTTAGAACAAGAAATTGAAATGGGTATAGTAAGGCCAGTCGTTTCAGACGAAATGGCGTAAGTGAATCCGAACTTAAGGACAGCGTTATGGACACGAAATTTATCGACTGGCACACAGCAGATATCATTGCGGCACTGCGCAAAAAAGGCACATCACTGGCTGCGGAATCTCGCCGCCATGGCCTGAGTTCTTCAACCCTGGCAAATGCCCTGACGCGCCCCTGGCCGAAGGGAGAATTGATCATTGCGACGGCGCTGGATACGCATCCGTGGGTGATCTGGCCTTCGCGTTACCACGATCCCATTACCCATGAATTTATCGACAGATCGCGCATGATCCGCCAGAGGAAAGTGAAGAAAGACCCGCAGGAATAGCGGTTTTTTTGACAGGAACAGCAACCCCCCGGTCATTTCTGGCAGGGGGCTGCCGGAACGATTACTCGCCCTTCACACGCTCGATATTCGCACCCAGCGCGCGCAGTTTATCTTCGATACGTTCATAGCCACGATCAATGTGATAAATACGATCAACGACCGTCGTCCCTTCCGCAATACAACCCGCCAGCACCAGGCTTGCAGATGCACGCAGATCGGTTGCCATCACCTGAGCACCAGACAGTTTCTCAACGCCGTGGCAAATCACGGTATTACTCTCGATCTCAGCATGTGCGCCCATACGGATCAGTTCCGGTACGTGCATAAAGCGGTTTTCAAAGATGGTCTCGGTAATGAACCCCGTCCCTTCCGCCACCAGGTTTAACAGGGTGAACTGCGCCTGCATATCGGTCGGGAAAGCAGGATGCGGAGCTGTACGCACGTTTACCGCTTTTGGACGGTTGCCGTGCATGTCCAGGCTGATCCAGTCTTCACCGATTTCGATATCAGCGCCTGCGTCACGCAGTTTCGCCAGCACCGCATCCAGGGTATCTGGCTGCGCGTTGCGGCAGGTAATTTTCCCGCCTGAAATCGCGGCAGCAACCAGGAACGTCCCGGTTTCGATACGGTCTGGCAGGACGCGATACACGCCGCCGCCCAGACGCTCAACGCCTTCGATGGTGATACGGTCGGTGCCCTGGCCGGTGATCTTCGCACCCAGCGCCACGAGGAAGTTCGCGGTATCCACAATCTCCGGTTCACGCGCGGCGTTTTCGATGATGGTAGTACCTTCTGCCAGCGTTGCGGCAGACATGATGGTGACGGTGGCACCAACGCTCACTTTGTCCATGACAATGTGCGCGCCTTTCAGGCGGCCATTCACAGACGCTTTAACATAACCTTCTTCGAGTTTGATCTCGGCGCCCAGTTTCTCCAGGCCAAAGATGTGCAGGTCAACCGGACGTGCGCCGATTGCGCAGCCACCCGGCAGGGAAACCTGACCCTGACCAAAACGTGCCACCAGCGGGCCAAGCGCCCAGATGGATGCACGCATGGTTTTCACCAGATCGTAAGGTGCAGAGAAGTTGTTTACGTTGCTGGCGTCGATCCAGACGGAACCGTTACGCTCAACTTTGGTGCCCAGCTGGCTGAGCAACTTCATGGTGGTGTCGATATCTTTCAGCTTCGGTACGTTCTGAATTTCTACCGGCTCTTCCGCGAGCAGCGCAGCAAAGAGGATGGGCAGCGCGGCATTTTTTGCGCCAGAAATTGTGACTTCGCCCTGGAGACGCGTTGGCCCCTGTACACGAAATTTATCCATTGTGTGCTCTCTTATAAATTCAACCGTGCTGCGGGCGTGTCGCCCACAACTCAAAAACCGTTTAGTTTGCGATCGCGTGCCCACTCTTGAGGGGTGAACGCTTTAATCGACAGGGCGTGGATGCGGTTATCCGCAATGTATTCCATCAGCGGCGCGTACACAGCCTGCTGTTTCTTCACACGGCTCATACCGTCGAACATCTCACCCACAGCAATAACCTGGAAGTGACTGCCATCGCCAGTGACGTGGGCTTCCTGAAGGGAGAGTGCATTCATCAGCACTGTCTGGATTTCATGATTTTCCATGGGTTCTTAATCATCTGATAGTGAAAACAAGCCCAACATCTTAGAGCAAAGTGGCGTCGTCTTAAACAAGCAAAAAGCCCCGACGATGAATCTGTCAGGGCTTTCAGAAGTAACGCACTGAAAATATTAACGAGGCAGTACGTCCTGAGGGAGATTATAGAGCTGGGCCAGGGTGACCACATTATCGCTCGCCGCGTGCAGCGTAACGCTTGTACCCTGCTTTTTCCCCACGGCAACAAGATGGGCCAGCAGCGCGACGCCTGCCGTGTCCACCCGTGAAATGCCGCTCAGATCGATAACCGTCACGCCCTGCATCGCTTCAAAACGTTTGTCCCAGAGCGGGTTCAGCAGATCCTGGTCGAGTTCACCCGTCAGCTTCAACGTCTCACCCTCACGCGACCAGCTCAGTTGATCCGACATTACTTCTTCTCGTCCAGAGAGATTTTCTGACGCGAGATAGACTGCAGCTGTGCGGTCAGGCCATCAATGCCTTTGGTGCGCAGCAGGTCACTCCACTCGTTCTGTTTAGTGGTGATCATGCTCACCCCTTCGGCAATCATGTCATAGGCCTGCCAGTGACCGGTCTGGCTGTTTTTACGCCACTGGAAGTCCAGGCGCACTGGCGGACGGCCGTTAGGATCGATAATCGTTACGCGGATAGGAATGATAGTCGCGTCGCCCAGCGGCTGCTCTGGCGCAATCTGATAGGTCTGACCGTGATACATCGCCAGTGCCTGACCGTAAGCCTGTTTCAGGTATTCACGGAACGCGGCAAAATAGGCTTCGCGCTGCGCCGGGGTCGCGTCTTTGTAATAACGGCCCAGAACCAACGCACCCGCATATTTGATCTGCACGTACGGCAGCAGCTCTTGATCAACCACGTCGCGCAGATAATCAGGATTGGAACGAATTTTCGGCTGTTCGTTTTTAAGCCGGTCGAAGGTCTTCTTCGCAGCCTCATCCATCAGTTTGTACGGGTTACTCTGATCCGCAGCATGCGCCGCGGTGAGAGGGGCAATGACCAGCATGGCAACCATTAACAGTCGTTTAAACATGAATGACTTCTCCTGAAATTAATTCGTCGTGCCTGGTGTCGGTGCGACACTGGCAGGATCTTCGCTCTGCGCAGGGGCAGCGTCGGACTTCTTATCATCTCCTTTACTGTTATAAAGGAACTGACCAATCATATCCTCCAGTACCATCGCGGACTTCGTATCCTGGATTACGCTACCGTCTTTAAGGATAGTCGTTCCCAGCTCCGGGTCTTCAAAACCGACGTTAAGCGCCAGATATTGCTCACCCAACAGGCCGGACGTGCGGATAGAAAGCGAGCTGGTGTCCGGGATATGGTTATAACGCTCTTCAATATCCATCGACACGCGCGGCAGATAGGTTTTCTCATCAAGTGTAATGTCAGAGACGCGCCCAATGACCACCCCGCCTATACGTACCGGCGAGCGCGCCTTCAGCCCGCCGATGTTATCAAAGGTCGCATAAATGCGATAAGTCGGCTCGGTGCGCACAGACGTGATATCCGCCGCTCTCAGGCAGATAAACAGCGCGGCCAGCAACGCCAGTAACAGGAACACGCCGACCCAAATTTCATTTTTTCTCGTTTGCATGAACTCAATTCCCAAACATCAGTGCGGTGAGCACAAAATCCAGACCCAGTACGGCCAGCGACGAATGTACGACAGTACGTGTAGTTGCACGGCTGATGCCCGCCGAAGTCGGGATCGCATCATAGCCATTGAACAAGGCGATCCAGGTGACCGTAATGGCAAATACCACGCTTTTAATCAGACAGTTAACCAGATCCATTCGCAGATCGATGGCGTCCTGCATGGCCGACCAGAAGAAGCCCGCATCGATGCCCTTCCAGTGAACGCCAACCAGCGAACCGCCCCAGATACCCACGGCGACAAAGAGGATCGTCAGGAGCGGTAAGGAAATCACCCCCGCCCAGAAGCGTGGCGAGATCACGCGACGCAGCGGGTCGACCGCCATCATCTCCATGCTGGAAAGCTGCTCGGTCGCACGCATCAGGCCAATTTCAGCGGTCAAAGCCGACCCTGCACGCCCGGCGAACAACAGCGCCGCCACCACCGGCCCCAGTTCACGCAGCAGCGACAGCGCCACCAGCATGCCGAGGCTGGTTTCGGCGCTGTAGGTCGTCAGAACGAGGTAGCCCTGCAGCCCCAGCACCATGCCGATAAACAGACCGGAGACAATGATGATGAGCATCGACAGCACGCCGACATTATAGAGCTGCCGCACCAGTAGCGGTGCATGCTTACGAAATTCCGGCTTGCCGACCAGCGCGTTGAACAACATCAATCCGGCACGCCCGAACGTCCTGATGGTTTTTATGCCACGGTGTCCAAGAGCGGCCAATGCATTTAACAGCATCAGTGGCTTAACTCCCTATTCCCAGTAAATCGTCACGATAGTCGCCCGCCGGGTAGCGGAACGGCACAGGCCCATCCGCAATGCCGTCGAGGAACTGCCGTACACGCGGATCGCAGTTTTCCTGCAACGCCTGAGCGCTGCCATGCGCGACGATCCTTTTGTCTGCCACAATGTAGGCATAGTCGGCGATGCTCAACACTTCCGGTACATCGTGAGAAACCACAATGCAGGTTACGCCGAGCGCGCTGTTCAGTTCAGAGATGAGCTTCACCAGCACGCCCATCGTGATAGGGTCCTGCCCGACGAACGGTTCGTCGAACATGATTAAATCGGGTTCTAAGGCGATGGCGCGTGCCAGCGCGGCGCGGCGTGCCATACCGCCGGACAGCTCTGAGGGCATCAGTTTTGCAGCCCCTCGCAGTCCCACGGCTTCAAGCTTCATCATCACCGTACTTTTCAGCAGCTCTGGCGGCAGACGGGTGTGTTCGCGCAGCGGATAAGCCACGTTATCAAAGACGTTCATGTCCGTGAACAACGCTCCCGACTGGAAAAGCATACTCATGCGTTTACGAACAGTATACAGGCGCGATCGTGACATCTCGGGGATGTTTTCGCCGTCAAAGAGGATTTCACCGCTATCGGGTGGGATCTGGCCACCAATAAGGCGCAGCAGGGTCGTTTTACCGATCCCGGACGGCCCCATGATGGCAGTGATCTTGCCACGCGGTACGGTCAACGAAATATCATCGAATATCAATCTGTTGGCGCGAGAAAAACTCACACCCCGGACATCAACTAAATTCGCCATAGTTTGGCTCATTTATGGTTCCTTTCTTACCCTGCTCACGTTAAGCATGCAGACTGAATCAGCCCTAAACTCAGCATTTTTACAGAATATTAGCCGTTGAGGTTAGCGAAAGCTGGCATTTGTTTTACTTTTCCGGCGCATAAAGTCAAAATTAGGAATTCGTTACGCCTCAGACTGTATGCAGTCCTGCCATTCCATTCCTGCGCGATGGACCGACGAGTATACCTGAAGAAAGGACTTTTGATGCTTTTAGCAACAGCACTGTTAATAATTGGTTTACTTTTGGTGGTCTACAGTGCTGACCGTTTGGTATTTGCTGCATCTATCCTGTGCCGCCTGACTGGCGTACCGCCTGTCGTCATCGGGATGACCGTGGTCAGTGTCGGAACCTCGCTTCCTGAAATCATCGTCTCTGTCACGGCATCACTGCACGGTCAGTTAGACCTTGCCGTCGGCACCGCGATTGGTTCCAACATCGTCAATATCTTACTGATCCTTGGCCTGGCGGCCCTGCTCCATCCATTTCGCGTGCATTCTGATGTTCTGCGCCGTGAATTGCCGCTAATGTTAATCGTAAGCCTGCTGGCAGGGTGCGTATTTTATGATGGCGTACTGAGCTACGGTGACGGCATTTTCTTGCTGGCGCTGGCCGTTATCTGGCTATTGTATAGTGTTAAAATCGCCCGTCTGGCAGAAAAACAGGGCCAGGACAGCCTGACGCGAGAGCAGGTCGCCGAACTCCCGCGTGAAGGCACGCTGCCTGTGGCGCTGCTGTGGCTCGGCGTCGCGCTGATCATCATGCCGATGGCCACGCGCATGGTCGTCGATAACGCCACGGTGCTGGCGAACTATTTCGCCATGAGTGAGCTCACCATTGGCCTGACGGTCATTGCCATTGGCACCAGTCTGCCAGAACTGGCCACCGCTATCGCAGGGGCACGTAAAGGTGAAGATGACATTGCCATAGGCAATATTATCGGTTCAAACATTTTTAATATCGCCATCGTGATGGGCCTGCCGGCCCTGATAACGCCCGGGCCTTTTAACCCCCTGGCATTCTCACGCGATTACGGGGTGATGTTGCTGGTCAGCGTCATTTTTGCCCTGCTCTGCTGGCGGCGGCAACGACAGATCGGCAAAGGCGCAGGGGCGCTGCTGACGGGTGGATTTATCGTATGGATGGCGATGCTGTACTGGCTTTCGCCTCTTCTCTCTGGGTAAACGGAAACGCATTATGTCGCAAATAGAATTGCAGCCGGGTTTTGACTTTCAGAAAGCAGGCAAAGAGGTTCTGGAGATTGAACGTGAAGGTCTGGCGCAGTTAGATCAGTACATTAATCAGGATTTTAGTCTGGCATGTGAGAAGATGTTCTACTGTGCCGGTAAAGTCGTGGTGATGGGCATGGGCAAGTCCGGTCACATTGGGCGCAAAATGGCGGCAACGTTTGCCAGCACCGGAACCTCTTCCTTCTTTGTACACCCGGGGGAAGCCGCGCACGGCGATCTGGGCATGGTAACGCCGCAGGATATCGTCATCGCGCTGTCGAACTCCGGTGAGTCTAATGAGATCCTGGCGCTGATCCCCGTGCTGAAGCGGCTGCGGGTTCCGCTTATTTGCATGACCAGCCGCCCGGAAAGTAGCATGGCGCGCGCGGCGGATATTCACCTGTGCGTGAAAGTGCCTAAAGAAGCCTGCCCGCTGGGTCTTGCTCCAACGTCCAGCACGACCGCTGCGCTGGTCATGGGCGATGCGCTTGCCGTTGCGTTGCTGGAAGCCCGCGGTTTTACCCCGGAAGATTTCGCGCTTTCCCACCCAGGTGGCGCGCTCGGGCGTAAGCTTCTGCTTCGGGTTAACGATATTATGCACACTGGCGATGAGATCCCTCACGTCAGTAAAGAGGCCTCCCTGCGCGATGCGCTGCTGGAGATCACCCGCAAGAATCTGGGTATGACGGTTGTGTGCGACGACCTGATGAAGATCCAGGGGATCTTCACCGATGGCGACCTGCGCCGCGTGTTCGACATGGGTGTTGATGTTCGCACGTTGGGCATCGCTGATGTGATGACGTCCGGCGGTATCCGTGTTCGTCCGGGCACGCTGGCGGTGGATGTGCTGAACCTGATGCAGTCCCGTCATATCACCTCAGTGATGGTTGCCGATGGCGACCAGTTGCTGGGTGTGGTACATATGCATGATCTGCTGCGCGCAGGCGTAGTGTAATGAAGGATAAGACAATGAGTAATGCGGGTGCATCCCTTGCAACCTGTTATGGTCCGGTCAGTACCCATATGATGGCAAAGGCGGAAAACATTCGCCTGCTCATCCTGGATGTGGATGGGGTACTCTCTGATGGCCTGATTTACATGGGCAATAATGGTGAAGAGCTGAAAGCGTTTAACGTTCGCGATGGCTACGGTATTCGTTGTGCGCTCACATCAGGCATCGACGTTGCCATCATCACCGGTCGGAAAGCTAAACTGGTAGAAGACCGTTGTGAAACGTTAGGCATTACCCATCTGTATCAGGGTCAGTCCGATAAGATGGCGGCGTTCAACGATTTACTGGGTAAACTGGCTGTCGCGCCGGAAAACGTGGCCTATGTCGGGGACGATCTGATTGACTGGCCGGTGATGGCTGAAGTCGGTCTGAGTATCGCCGTGGCCGATGCGCATCCGCTGCTGATCCCGCGTGCTGACTATGTCACCCATATTAACGGTGGCCGTGGTGCCGTACGTGAAGTCTGCGATCTGCTTTTGCTGGCGCAGGGCAAGCTTGATGAGGCCAAAGGGCAATCGATATGAGTAAAACCAGACGTTGGGTTATCATTCTGCTTTCGCTTGTCGCACTGGTATTGATTGGCGTGAACCTTGCCGATCGCGACGATACGCAGACGGAAGTGGTCAATACGAGCGAGCCAACTTATAAAAGCGATCACAGTGACACCGTGGTCTACAGCCCGGAAGGTGCGCTGAACTATCGCCTGATTGCCCAGCATGTTGAATATTTTTCAGATGACGGTATTTCGTGGTTTACCCAGCCCGTCATGACCACGTTTGATAAAGACAAAGTGCCGACGTGGTCGATTAAATCTGACCGGGCAAAACTGACGAATGACCGTATGCTTTATCTGTATGGCCACGTTGAAGTCAACGCCCTGACCGCTGACTCACAACTGCGCAAAATCACGACGGATAATGCACAGATCAACCTCGTGACCCAGGACGTGACGTCGCAGGATCTGGTCACACTGTATGGCACAACATTTAATTCCAGCGGTTTAAGAATGCGCGGGAACTTACGCAGCAAAAACGCCGAGCTGATTGAAAAGGTTAGAACCTCCTATGAAATTCAAAACAAACAAACTCAGCCTTAAAGTAATTATCGCCAGTGCGATGCTGGCGACCAGTCTTCCCGCGCTTGCTGTAACGGGCGATACTGACCAGCCTATCCATATCGAGTCCGACACGCAGTCGCTTGATATGCAAGGTAATGTCGTTACCTTTACCGGTAACGTCGTCATGACCCAGGGCACCATCAAAATCAACGCCGACAAAGTGGTCGTTACCCGTCCCGGTGGCGAGCAAGGCAAAGAGATCATTGATGGCTATGGCAACCCGGCAACCTTCTACCAGATGCAGGATAACGGCAAACCCGTGAAAGGCCGCGCCACGCATATGCACTATGAGCTGGCGAAGGACCTGGTCATCCTGACCGGTAACGCTTATCTGGAACAGCTGGACAGCAACATCACCGGCGACCAGATCACCTATCTGGTGAAAGAGCAAAAAATGCAGGCCTCCAGCGAGAAAGGCAAACGCGTAACCACCGTGCTGGTTCCGTCGCAGCTGCAGGACAAAGGTAAGGGTCAGGCCCCGGCACAGAAGAAGAGTAACTAATTCGTTATGGCAACATTAACTGCAAAAAATCTCGCGAAGGCCTATAAGGGCCGCCGTGTCGTAGAAGATGTCAGTCTGACCGTCAACTCCGGCGAAATTGTAGGCCTGCTTGGCCCTAACGGTGCGGGCAAGACCACAACCTTCTACATGGTCGTTGGCATTGTGTCGCGCGATGCGGGCAACATCGTCATTGATGATGAAGATATCAGTCTTCTGCCGCTGCATGCGCGTGCGCGTCGCGGTATCGGCTATCTGCCGCAGGAAGCCTCCATTTTCCGCCGCCTGAGCGTCTTTGATAACCTGATGGCCGTCCTGCAAATTCGTGACGATCTGACCAGTGAACAGCGCCAGGACCGGGCTAACGAGCTGATGGAAGAGTTCCATATCGAACATCTGCGCGACAGCCTCGGTCAGGCGCTGTCCGGCGGTGAACGCCGTCGCGTTGAGATTGCGCGTGCGCTGGCTGCAAACCCGAAATTTATCCTTCTGGATGAACCGTTTGCAGGCGTTGACCCCATCTCCGTTATCGACATTAAACGTATCATTGAGCATCTGCGCGACAGCGGGCTTGGCGTACTGATCACTGACCATAACGTCCGTGAAACGCTGGCCGTGTGCGAACGCGCATACATCGTGAGCCAGGGCAATCTGATCGCCCACGGTACGCCGCAGCAGATCCTCGAAGATGATCATGTTAAGCGTGTCTACCTTGGGGAAGACTTCAGACTCTGATAGGGTAGAGGTAATGTAACGCCGAACCGGAGAAAAATGCTCTGAACATGAAGCAAGGTTTGCAATTACGGCTCAGCCAACAACTGGCGATGACGCCGCAGCTACAGCAGGCGATTCGCCTGTTGCAACTGTCCACCTTAGAACTCCAGCAGGAGCTCCAGCAAGCGCTGGATAGCAATCCGTTGCTGGAGCAAGCCGATCTTCATGAAGAGGTAGATACCCAGCAGTCGCAGGATACTGAAGCACTCGACACCGCCGATGCGCTCGAACAAAAAGAGATGCCGGACGAGCTTCCGCTGGATGCCAGCTGGGATGAAATCTACACCGCCGGAACCCCTTCCGGTACGCGTGCAGACTACCAGGACGATGAGCTACCGGTTTATCAGGGTGAAACTACCCAGTCACTGCAGGATTACCTGATGTGGCAGGTGGAACTTACCCCCTTCTCCGATACTGACCGCGCGATAGCGACATCCATTGTCGATGCCGTGGATGACACCGGTTATCTGACCGTCACGCTGGACGAAATTCTGGAAAGCATGGGTGACGAAGAGATTGAACTCGAGGAGATAGAAGCCGTTCTGAAGCGCATTCAGCGTTTCGATCCGGTTGGGGTGGCCGCAAAAGATCTGCGCGACTGCCTGCTTATCCAGCTTTCTCAGTTCAGCAAAGAGACGCCATGGCTTGATGAAGCCCGCTTGATCATCAGCGACCATCTGGATCTTCTGGCCAATCACGATTTCCGCAGTCTGATGCGCGTCACGCGCCTGAAAGAAGAGGTGCTGAAAGAGGCGGTCAATCTGATTCAGTCCCTCGATCCGCGCCCCGGTCAGTCCATTCAGACCAGCGAACCCGAGTACGTCATCCCGGATGTGCTGGTCAGAAAACACAATGACCGCTGGGTCGTTGAACTGAACTCAGACAGCATCCCTCGCCTGCAAATCAACCAGCAGTATGCCTCCATGTGCACCAGCGTGCGTAACGACTCCGATAATCAATACATTCGTAGCAATTTGCAGGAAGCGCGATGGTTGATCAAAAGTCTGGAGAGCCGAAATGATACGCTGCTCCGCGTAAGCCGCTGTATTGTCGAACAGCAGCAGGCGTTCTTTGAGCAGGGCGAAGAGTATATGAAACCGATGGTGCTGGCGGATATCGCCCAGGCCGTCGAGATGCATGAATCAACCATTTCCCGCGTGACCACGCAGAAGTATCTGCACAGCCCACGCGGTATTTTTGAGCTTAAGTATTTCTTCTCCAGCCATGTGAATACCGAGGGCGGCGGTGAAGCGTCGTCAACGGCCATTCGCGCCCTGGTGAAGAAGTTGATCGCCGCGGAGAACCCCGCGAAGCCACTGAGCGACAGTAAGTTAACCACCATACTGTCCGACCAGGGTATTATGGTGGCACGCCGAACTGTTGCGAAGTATCGAGAGTCTTTATCCATTCCGCCGTCTAACCAGCGTAAACAGCTGGTCTGACACAACCGATAAGGAAGACACTATGCAGCTCAATATCACAGGACATAACGTCGAGATTACTGAGGCTTTACGTGATTTTGTGAATGCTAAATTCGCGAAACTCGAGCAGTATTTCGAAAGGATCAACCAGGTCTATGTTGTATTGAAAGTGGAGAAAGTGACTCATATCTCGGATGCGACCCTGCATGTCAACGGGGGTGAGCTCCATGCCAGTGCGGAAGGGCAAGACATGTACGCTGCTATCGACGGCTTGATTGATAAGCTTGCACGACAGCTCAATAAACATAAAGACAAACTGAAACAACACTAATTGTCCGGGCAGTTAACGGGTGCAGGAAGGCCTGTTGTGAAACACAACAGGCCGTTTGTACAGTTAGCGCTTAGGTGAAATTATGATGAACAACGATTCCGCTCTTCAACTGAGCAATGTCCTTAACCAGGAATGTACGCGCAGTGCTGTTCACTGCCAGAGCAAAAAACGTGCGCTGGAGATCATCAGTGAACTGGCCGCAAAACAGCTGGGCCTGCCGCCGCAGGTCGTGTTCGAAGCGATCCTGACCCGTGAAAAAATGGGCAGTACCGGCATCGGCAACGGCATCGCGATCCCGCACGGCAAACTGGAAGAGGACACCCTGCGTGCCGTCGGTGTGTTTGTGCAGTTGGAGACGCCTATCGCCTTCGATGCCATCGATAATCAGCCCGTCGATCTCCTCTTCGCGCTGCTGGTGCCTGCCGACCAGACGAAAACCCATTTGCATACGCTTTCGCTGGTCGCAAAACGCCTGGCCGATAAAACCATTTGCCGTCGACTGCGCGCAGCCCAAAGTGATGAAGAGCTATATCAAATTATCACTGAAGCAGAAGGCAATCAGGATGATGCATAACCAGGAGATGGCCTTCACATCTGTTGTCCTGAGGAGAAACGGAACATGGTGCTGATGATTGTCAGTGGCCGTTCAGGGTCCGGGAAATCCGTGGCCCTGCGCGCGCTGGAAGACATGGGGTTTTACTGCGTAGATAACCTGCCGGTCGTGCTGTTGCCCGACCTGGCACGCACGCTTGCGGAGAGGCAAATCTCTGCCGCCGTCAGTATCGACGTTCGTAACATGCCTGAATCGCCAGAAATTTTTGAACAGGCAATGAGCAACCTGCCTGATTCATTCTCGCCTCAGTTGCTGTTCCTCGATGCAGACCGCAATACTCTGATCCGTCGCTACAGCGATACCCGTCGTTTGCATCCGCTTTCCAGCAAGAACCTCTCGCTGGAAAGTGCTATCGACGAAGAGAGCGATCTGCTGGAACCGCTGCGTTCCCGTGCTGACCTGATTGTCGATACGTCCGAAATGTCCGTGCATGAACTGGCGGAAATGCTGCGTACCCGTTTACTGGGCAAACGCGAGCGTGAACTGACGATGGTGTTCGAGTCATTCGGCTTTAAGCACGGTATTCCTATCGATGCGGATTATGTTTTCGACGTGCGCTTCCTGCCGAACCCGCACTGGGATCCGAAGCTGCGTCCAATGACCGGTCTCGATAAGCCCGTCGCGGCCTTCCTCGACAGACACACAGAAGTTCACAATTTTATCTACCAGACGCGAAGCTACCTTGAGCTATGGTTACCTATGCTGGAGACAAACAATCGTAGCTACCTGACCGTGGCGATTGGCTGTACCGGCGGTAAACATCGTTCGGTCTATATCGCCGAACAGCTGGCCGACTATTTCCGCTCACGCGGAAAGAACGTTCAGTCCCGTCATCGCACGCTGGAAAAACGTAAAACATGACCGTAAAACAAACCGTTGAGATCACCAATAAGCTGGGCATGCATGCACGTCCGGCGATGAAACTGTTTGAGCTGATGCAGGGTTTCGATGCAGAAGTTCTGCTGCGTAACGATGAAGGTACCGAGGCGGAAGCGAACAGCGTGATTGCGCTGCTGATGCTGGACTCCGCCAAAGGCCGCCAGATTGAAGTAGAAGCTACCGGTCCACAGGAAGAGGAAGCGCTGGCGGCGGTGATTGCGCTGTTTAACGCCGGGTTTGACGAAGACTAACACCTCTTTCATGGCGGGTAGCGCTACGCTTACCCGCCTTACATCAATTTATTTCTCGCCATAAACCCTTCCCCTCCCAGCTGCCGCATCTGGCGCATGATCCACGCCTGTCGGTTTCGCACATAGCCTGAGGGTGCATCGGCTTTAAAGCGAATTGGGTTAGGCAAGACCGCGGCCAACAGCGCAGCTTCAGAAAGGCTCAGCCGGCTGGCAGGTTTATTGAAATATCGCTGCGACGCGGCTTCGACACCAAACACGCCATCACCAAACTCGGCAATGTTCAGATAGACCGTCAGAATACGTTTCTTGCTCCAGACCGTTTCCATCCCCAGGGTCAATCCGGCTTCCAGCCCTTTTCGCACCCAGCTACGGCCATCCCACAAAAACAGGTTTTTGGCCGTCTGTTGTGACAGCGTCGATGCGCCGCGCACGCGGTTTTCATGGCGTTCGTTATGGGCGAGCGCTTTCTCGATTGCCGCCACGTCAAACCCCCAGTGCTCCGGGAATTTCTGATCCTCCGCCGCTATCACCGCCAGCCCCATCCACGGGGAGATTTCATCTGTGCTCACCCAGTCAGAGTGGGCAACATAGCTGAAGTCACCGGTGAACCACGCGCTCAGCTGACGCTCAACCATCACGGCAGAAAACGGAACCGGCAGAATGCTGAATAATGCCAGTCCGCCGCCCCAGAACACCGCCAGCACCAGCACGGCACGCCAAAGAATACGTTTTACCCAGGCGCCTGCGGCGAATTGACGCCTCATTCAGTCAGCACCAGCACTCTGGCCACCAGTTTTTCAATGCCTGAAGCGGCTTCCGCGATAGTCTGCGCCAGCATATACGCGGGTGTGGTGACGATTTTATTGTCTTCATCCACCACAATGTCATCCACCGGACAAGGGATGTGCTCGCCTCCCATCTCCTCGATGATTTCCGCTGTATCAATATCGGTCCCGATGGTCAGGCGCAGCGGGAAATCAAAAATTGTCGGAAGCATGGCCGGAGCGATGCAGATAAAGCCCTGCGGTTTACCCGCCGCATGCATGGCCTGTGATAACGCTTTTAAATGCGGATCAACCTGACACCCGGCGCCTTGCGTGGCAAACGTGCTGAGGTTTTTAGCCGCCCCAAACCCGCCCGGCACAATTAACGCATCAAGCTCTGCGGCGTCCGCCTGAATCAGAGGATGAATTTCGCCACGCGCAATACGCGCGGCTTCAATCAGGACGTTACGGGTTTCCGCCATCGGCTCCCCGGTCAGATGATTAATGACATCAGCCTGATTTTTGTCTGGCGCGAAGCAAATGACTTCAGCCCCCTCTCTTGCCAGGGCCAGCAATGTGATGACGGCTTCGTGTATCTCAGAACCATCGTAAACGCCACATCCGCTCAGTACGACACCAATCTTTTTCATCATGACGATCCTTCTCTGCAACTCGCTGAAGCACATAATTAATTTTGATTAAAACGCTATGCTTCACACATTTCACTGATTCCTGTAACAAACCATTTAAGATTTGCTATCTTATTTGCGTGCGGCCTAAATTTTCAGGCGGCGTCCATACGAAAACAACACAAAAAAACAGGCGCAGCCACAATTTCCCTGGTGTTGGCGCAGTATTCGCGCACCCCGGTTAAGCCGGGGTCATTTTTTTCTGGCGTCCACCCAGGCTTTAAGCACCGCCACATCGTTCTGCCACTCTTGTTTCATCTCTTCAACCCAATCACCTACGTTATCTTCCCAGGCAGGTAAATCAGGTGACTGAATCTGTTGTCCCAGCTGCTGCAGGTGACGTAAGCCGACCGAGCCGGCCGCACCTTTGATTTTATGCCCTTCTTCCACAATGCCTTTCTGATCCCGCGCTGTCAGATTTGACTCCAGCACGCTCAGATAGCCCGGCATCATTTTTTCAAATACCGCCAGACCGTCGGTAATCAGTTTTGGACCAACCAGATCGATGTACTGCTCCAGCATCGCGGTATCGAGTATCGTTTGGGCTTTCGCGCTATCCACAGACGTCATGGTGTTCTCCTCTTCATCATGGGTATCCCAGAACTTCTTGATCATGGCGGTCAGGGCAGGCACCGCCAGCGGCTTGCTAAGTACATCATCCATACCGGCATCGAGGTACTCTTTTTTATCTTTCAGCACGTTCGCCGTCAACGCCACCAGTGGCGGCAGTTCGTCGGCAGCGTACTGGCTCGTCAGTTCACGGGAAATATCCAGCCCGGTCATGTCCGGCAACTGAATATCCAGCAGAACGAGATCATATTCACCCGGCTTAAACATCTCCAGCGCGGCTTTACCGGTCATCGCCACATCCACGCTGTTGCCCAGTTTTTCCAGGACAGAGCGTGCGACAATTACGTTAAGCTCAATATCTTCCACCAGCAGGACATGCAGCGCGGGCAGCGGCATATCGTCGTTTTCGAAGGTATCTTCCACCTCTTCCGCCACCGCCGGCGCGTGCACCGTCAGCGTGAAGGTTGAGCCTTTGCCCGGATGGCTGGCGACGGTAATATCACCGCCCATGCTCTTCGCAAGGCGTTTAGACACCGCCAGACCAATTCCCGTGCCGGTAGCGGGCTTGCCACCGTTGCTGTCCTTCACCTGATAGTACATCGCAAATATTTTGTCCTGCTCTTCCTGCGGAATACCAATGCCGGAGTCTTCCACCTCAAAGTGCAGCATGTCGCCCTGGTCATAGCGGATACGTACCGAGACCTGCCCCTTCTGGGTAAATTTGACCGCATTGCTGATAAGGTTCCACAGGATCTGGCGCAGACGCGTGCCGTCGGTAACCACCTTGTGCGGCAGCGGCAGCGAGGGATCCATGACAAAGCTCAGCCCCTTCTGCTGCGCCTGCAAACCCGACAGGTTTTCCAGATCGGCAAGGAAACCGGTGAAATCAACCGGCTGGTTATCAAGCTGCACTTTGCGGCGTTCCATCTTATCCATATCGATAATATCGTTGAAGATATTCCCCAGCGTGACCGCTGAGACATGGATGGTTTTGAGGTATTTTTCCTGTTCTGCGGTGAGATCGGTGTCCAGCAGAATGCGGCTCAGGCCGACAATTCCGTTAAGCGGCGTACGCAGTTCATGGCTGATGGTGGAGATGAAGGTGGTTTTATCGCGGCTGGCACGTTCAAGGGCATCCTGATAGCGCTTACGTTCGGTGATATCACGGCCAAACCCCATCAGACCGTGGCGTTTCCCCACGCGGTCGTAGTACGGCACCTTACGGATCTCAAAGCAGGCTTTGCGCCCGTCGGGGTAATCCAGCCACTGTTCATAGGTCAGTGAGACGTTATGACGGAACACTTTTTCGTCCGTCTCCATCACTTTGGCGGCCGCCTCTTCGGAGTATACGTCCTGCGGCTTCAGGTGAATCAGCTGCTTCTCGCTCTTCCCGGTCAGCAGTTCCATCGCCCGGTTACAGCCGGAAAACTCTTTATCTTCATTACGGTAGAAAACCAGATCCGGCGATGCATCAAGGAACGAGCGCAGGAAAGAGGATTGCTGCTCAAGCTGGATCTGCGTCACCTCGCGCTCTTTCATTTCGATTTTCAGCTGCTCCAGCGTCGCCTGGCGCTCAGCCTCCGCCTTCTCACGATCCGAAATCTCCTGGTTCAGTTGGGCGATATTATCCTTTAGCTGAACGTTGAGCTTCAGATCGCGGTCGCGCATCTCTTCCAGTTTATCGACCAGTTTTGACAGGCGCTGACGGGACTCCTCCAGTTGTTCAACCACCACGGAGAGGAAATAGACCGCCCAGGGTGTAATCAGCAAGCCAAAGAAGATAGAGCGGATCACGTCGATACTCTCGACCTGACCGTGCAGAACCATGGTTACGGCCATCTGCACGACAATGGCCAGAACGACCAGCGCCAGTGCCAGCAGCATGGAGAAACGCACCAGCCCAAGCTTCATCATCAGATCGACGTAGTACTGGGCCAGCATTCGAATTTGCTTCATAGAGGATCCCTTCACGACTTTATCGCTCAATAATACTCAAATTCGCGGCGGGGCGTTGAAGGTTGTGAGAAAAAGTGCGGGGTGAAACAGGAGATTAGCCTCGCTTCCGGTTCTCCGGAAGCGAGGAGAGGTCTGTCAGGAGCGTTTCAGCATCAGCCAGAGGCTGATCAGGAAGAAGCTGGCGCTCGGCAGCAGCGCGCCGATAACAGGCGGAATGCCATAAACCAGCGTCAGCGGGCCGAAGATCTGATCGAGAACGTAGAATACAAAGCCGAAGCTGATCCCGGTCACCACGCGCACGCCCATCGGCACGCTACGCAACGGGCCAAAGATAAACGACAGGGCCATCAGCATCATCACCGCCACGGACAACGGCTGGAAGATTTTGCTCCACATGTTGAGCTGATAACGTCCGGCGTCCTGTCCGCTCGACTTCAGGTATTTCACGTAGTTGTGCAAACCACTGATGGAGAGAGCGTCAGGATCCAGCGCCACCACGCCGAGTTTGTCCGGCGTGAGTTTGGTTTTCCACATGCCCGACACCGTCTGAGAGCCGGAGATCTGTTTTGGATCGGTCAGGTCTGACTCATCCACCTGCGACAACCGCCACTGCTTATGCTCGGCGTCAAACTTGGCCGAAGAGGCGTGACGCACGGAGAGCAAACGACGATCGTCATTGAAGGTGTAAATACTCACGCCCCCCAGTTCGTCATCGCCCTTCACACGTTCGATATAGACGAAGCTGTCACCATCTTTTGCCCACAACCCTTGCTGCGTTGAGAGCAGTGAGCCACCGTACATCGCCTGCGCACGATAGTTACGCGCCATCTGCTCACCCTGCGGTGCCACCCACTCGCCAATTGCCATGGTCAACAGCACCAGCGGGATCGCGGTTTTCATCACCGACAGCGCAACCTGCATACGGGTGAAGCCCGAAGCCTGCATAACAACCAGTTCACTGCGCTGTGCCAGCATCCCTAAGCCCAACAGCGCACCCAGCAGGGCCGCCATTGGGAAGAAGATCTGCACATCTTTTGGCACGCTGAGCAGGGTATACATGCCCGCACCCAGCGCGTCATAGCTCCCCTGCCCGGCTTTTTTCAACTGATCGACAAATTTGATAATGCCGGAGAGCGACACCAACATGAACAACGTCATCATGATGGTGGAAAAAATAGTTTTACCGATATAGCGGTCAAGAACGCCAAACGCCTGCATTAGAGGGCTCCTTTACGCGAGAAGCGGGCACGAATGCGGCGCACAGGCACCGTATCCCACAGGTTGAGTCCCACCGCCAGCAGCAGATACAGACCATTGACCACCCAGGTCCAGACGAACGGGTCAATTTTACCCTTACCACCGTTAGACTTGATTGAGGTCTGCAACAGGAAGAACACCAGGTACAGCAGCATGGCTGGCAACATTGACAGCACGCGTCCCTGACGTGGGTTAACCACACTCAGCGGAACGACCATCAGAGCCATCATAAATACGGCGAATACTAGCGTGATACGCCAGTGCAGTTCGGCACGCGCACGGTTGTTGTCCGTATTGAACAGGGTACGCATATCCATTTGCTCGGTATCACTTGGATCGAGCGCCACGGTCTGGTGACCAATAATGGCCTGGTAGTTCTGGAAATCGGTGATGCGGAAATCGCGCAGCATCGCAGTGCCTTCGAAGCGCGTGCCTTTATTGAGCGTCACCACCTGAGAGCCATCTTTACGCTGTGACAGTTGACCCGAATCGGCCACCACGACGGAAGGACGGGCATTCCCTTTGGTGCGGAGCTGCGCAAGGAACACATCGTTAAAGCGGCTACCATCCACGCTTTCGATAAAGAGAACAGAATTCCCGTCCGTCGCCTGCTGGAACTGGCCCTGCGCCAGTGCGGCCATACCCGGGTTTGCTTTGGCTTCTGCCAGCACTTCATCCTGGTGACGGGAAGACGTTGGGCCCGCCCACATCACATTCACCGCCGCAACGATACCTGTGAAAAGCGCCAGAACCATAGCGGCTTTCACCAGTACGGCTTTACTCAAGCCGCAGGCGTGCATCACGGTGATTTCACTCTCGGTATAAAGCTTGCCGAGCGTCATGAGCAGACCGAGGAAAAGACTTAGCGGCAGGATAAGCTGCGCCATTTCCGGGATCCCTAAACCAAGCAGGGAAAGCACCAGATTCGTAGGAATTTCGCCGTCAACGGCCGCACCGAGGATCCTGACCAGCTTCTGACAGAAAAAAATCAGCAGCAGGATGAAGAGGATCGCCAGCTGGCTTTTGAGCGTCTCCCGCACCAGATATCTTATGATTATCACTTTAAATACGCCCGTAAAAACCCGTCTCTTTGCTGGAAAATCGCTTGTTTCATGGCTTAAACGTCATTTATTCTCTTGAGTCGTCGAAATCATCGCTAAGATTAAAACATCCGGCGGATTCACGCTTCAGGACTTTTTCTGACGTGTCGAAACCGTAGTAACGTAAGATTAACACGAAGTCACCACAACAGCGGACATGAGTTACGAAAGGTTTCAATTCTATCTGTAGCAGCCGCTGTTGTCTTTAAGATTCAGGAGCGTAGTGCATGGAGTTCAGTGTAAAAAGCGGTAGCCCGGAGAAACAGCGGAGTGCCTGCATCGTTGTGGGCGTCTTTGAACCACGCCGACTCTCCCCGATCGCCGAGCAACTCGATAAGATCAGTGATGGCTACATCAGCGCCCTGCTGCGCCGTGGCGAACTGGAAGGCAAACCTGGGCAGACGCTGTTACTGCACCATGTTCCAAACGTACTGTCCGAACGTATTCTGCTGATTGGCTGCGGTAAAGAGCGCGAGCTGGATGAACGTCAGTATAAGCAGGTTATTCAGAAAACGATTAATACGCTGAATGATACCGGCTCAATGGAAGCCGTTTGCTTCCTGACCGAGCTGCACGTCAAAGGCCGTAACACCTACTGGAAAGTGCGTCAGGCGGTCGAAACGGCAAAAGAGAGCCTGTACAGCTTCGACCAGCTGAAAACCAACAAAAGCGAGCCACGTCGTCCGCTGCGTAAGATGGTCTTTAACGTACCGACCCGTCGCGAGCTGACCAGCGGTGAACGCGCTATCCAGCACGGTCTGGCGATTGCTGCCGGGATTAAAGCCGCAAAAGATCTGGGCAATATGCCGCCTAACATCTGTAACGCAGCCTATCTGGCCTCTCAGGCACGTCAGCTGGCTGACGCCTACAGTAAGAATGTCATCACCCGCGTCATCGGCGAACAGCAGATGAAAGAGCTGGGAATGCACTCCTATCTGGCAGTCGGCAACGGCTCCCAGAATGAGTCGCTGATGTCGGTTATCGAGTACAAAGGTAACCCGTCTGAAGATGCGCGTCCGATTGTTCTGGTTGGTAAGGGTCTGACCTTCGATTCCGGCGGTATCTCCATCAAGCCTGCCGAAGGCATGGACGAGATGAAGTACGACATGTGTGGTGCAGCAGCAGTGTATGGCGTGATGCGTATGGTGGCGGAACTTCAGCTGCCGATAAACGTCATTGGCGTGCTGGCGGGCTGTGAAAACATGCCTGGCGGTCGTGCGTACCGTCCGGGTGACGTTCTGACGACCATGTCCGGCCAGACCGTTGAAGTGCTGAACACCGACGCCGAAGGCCGTCTGGTGCTGTGCGACGTGCTGACCTACGTTGAGCGCTTCGAGCCTGAAGCGGTCATTGACGTGGCCACGCTGACCGGTGCCTGTGTGATTGCGCTGGGCCATCACATCACCGGGCTGATGTCGAACCACAATCCTCTGGCGCACGAGCTGATTGGCGCGTCCGAACAGGCCGGTGACCGCGCATGGCGTCTGCCGCTGGGTGACGAGTACCAGGAACAGCTGGAGTCTAATTTCGCCGATATGGCGAACATCGGCGGTCGTCCTGGCGGGGCAATTACTGCGGGCTGCTTCCTGGCGCGCTTTACCCGTAAGTACAACTGGGCGCATCTGGATATCGCAGGTACCGCCTGGCGTTCCGGTAAGGCCAAAGGCGCAACCGGTCGTCCGGTCGCGTTACTGTCGCAGTTCCTGCTCAATCGTGCGGGTTTTAACGGCGAAGAGTAATTGCCGTCAGATGCCCGGTAGCGCTACGCTTACCGGGCCTACGGAAAGATGCCGTTTGTAGGCCGGGTCAGCCCGGCCTTACATTTAAATCCACAACAAGAAGCCCCATATATGAAGAATGCAACGTTCTACCTTCTGGACAACGACACCCATCAGGACGGCCTCAGCGCAGTTGAACAGCTGGTGTGTGAAATTGCCGCAGAACGTTGGCGCGCAGGTAAACGCGTTCTGATTGCCTGCGAAGATGAGCAGCAGGCCATCCGCCTTGACGAAGCACTCTGGGCACGCCCGCCGGAGAGTTTTGTCCCGCATAATCTGTCTGGCGAAGGCCCTCGTGGCGGCGCACCGGTAGAGATTGCCTGGCCGCAAAAGCGCAACAGCAGCGCGCGCGATATTCTGATTAGCCTGCGGATAGATTTTGCAGATTTTGCCACCGCTTTCACAGAAGTGGTAGACTTTGTCCCTTACGAAGAATCTTTGAAACAACTGGCGCGCGAACGCTATAAAGCGTACCGCCTGGCTGGTTTTAACCTGAATACGGCAACCTGGAAATAATGGAAAAGACATATAACCCACGCGATATCGAACAGCCGCTTTACGAGCACTGGGAACAGCAGGGCTATTTCAAGCCTAACGGCGATGAAAGCAAAGAGTCCTTCTGCATCATGATCCCACCGCCGAACGTCACCGGCAGTTTGCATATGGGTCATGCCTTCCAGCAGACCATCATGGATACCATGATCCGCTACCAGCGCATGCAGGGCAAAAACACCCTGTGGCAGGCGGGGACTGACCACGCGGGTATCGCGACCCAGATGGTGGTTGAGCGTAAAATTGCCGCTGAAGAAGGTAAAACCCGCCACGACTACGGTCGCGACGCGTTCATCGATAAAATCTGGCAGTGGAAAGCAGAATCCGGCGGTACCATCACCCGTCAGATGCGCCGTCTTGGCAACTCCGTGGACTGGGAGCGCGAGCGCTTCACCATGGACGAAGGCCTTTCCAACGCCGTTAAAGAAGTGTTTGTCCGTCTGTACAAAGAAGATCTGATTTACCGTGGCAAGCGCCTGGTAAACTGGGACCCTAAACTGCGCACCGCTATCTCCGACCTGGAAGTGGAAAACCGTGAGTCTAAAGGCTCCATGTGGCATATCCGCTATCCGCTGGCCGACGGCGCTAAAACGGCAGATGGTAAAGATTACCTAGTGGTAGCGACCACCCGTCCGGAAACCCTGCTGGGCGATACCGGCGTGGCCGTTAACCCGGAAGATCCGCGTTATAAAGATCTGATTGGCAAATTCGTGGTGCTGCCGCTGGTTAACCGCCGCATTCCCGTTGTGGGCGATGAACACGCCGACATGGAAAAAGGCACCGGCTGTGTGAAAATCACCCCGGCACACGACTTCAACGACTACGAAGTGGGCCGTCGTCACGCCCTGCCAATGATCAACATTCTGACGTTCGACGGTGATATCCGTGAAAGCGCGGAAGTGTATGACACCAAAGGTAACGAATCCGACGTTTACTCCAGCGACATTCCGGCTGAATTCCAGAAAATGGAACGTTTTGCCGCGCGTAAAGCGATTGTCGCTGCAGTGGATGCACTCGGCCTGCTGGAAGAGATCAAACCTCACGATCTGACCGTGCCGTACGGTGACCGTGGTGGTGTTGTTATCGAGCCAATGCTGACCGACCAGTGGTACGTGCGCGCCGACGTGCTGGCGAAACCGGCTGTTGAAGCGGTTGAGAACGGCGACATCCAGTTCGTGCCGAAGCAGTATGAAAATATGTACTTCTCCTGGATGCGTGATATTCAGGACTGGTGTATCTCCCGTCAGCTGTGGTGGGGCCACCGTATCCCGGCCTGGTACGACAGTGAAGGCAACGTCTATGTTGGCCGCAGCGAAGATGAAGTTCGTCAGGAAAACAACCTGAGTGCCGATGTCGCCCTGCGTCAGGACGAAGACGTACTGGACACCTGGTTCTCCTCCGCACTGTGGACCTTCTCCACGCTGGGCTGGCCGGAGAACACCGACGCGCTGCGTCAGTTCCACCCAACCAGCGTGATGGTGTCCGGCTTCGACATCATCTTCTTCTGGATCGCCCGCATGATCATGATGACCATGCACTTCATCAAAGATGAAAACGGCAAGCCACAGGTTCCGTTCCATACCGTCTACATGACCGGTCTGATTCGTGACGACGAAGGCCAGAAGATGTCCAAGTCCAAGGGTAACGTTATCGACCCGCTGGACATGGTTGACGGTATCTCCCTCGAAGAGCTGCTGGAAAAACGTACCGGCAACATGATGCAACCGCAGCTGGCAGAGAAGATCCGCAAGCGTACTGAGAAACAGTTCCCGAATGGGATCGAACCACACGGTACTGATGCCCTGCGTTTCACTCTGGCGGCACTGGCTTCAACCGGTCGTGACATCAACTGGGACATGAAGCGCCTGGAAGGTTACCGTAACTTCTGTAACAAGCTGTGGAACGCCAGCCGCTTCGTGCTGATGAACACCGAAGATCAGGATTGCGGCTTCAACGGCGGCGAGATGACCCTGTCTCTGGCCGATCGCTGGATCCTGGCAGAGTTCAACCAGACGGTAAAAGCCTTCCGCGAAGCGCTGGACAGCTACCGCTTCGATATCGCGGCGGGCATTCTGTATGAATTCACCTGGAACCAGTTCTGTGACTGGTACCTGGAGCTGGCAAAACCGGTAATGAACGGCGGTTCTGAAGCGGAACTGCGCGGTACGCGCAACACGCTGATTACCGTTCTCGAAGGTCTGCTGCGTCTGGCGCACCCGATTATTCCATTCATCACCGAAACCATCTGGCAGCGTGTGAAAGTGATTGCCGGCATCAACGCCGACACCATCATGCTGCAGCCGTTCCCGGAATTCGATGCAGCGAAGGTCGATGAAGCGGCGTCAGCCGATACCGAATGGCTGAAACAGGCGATCGTGGCGGTACGTAATATCCGTGCCGAAATGAACATCGCCCCGGGTAAACCTCTGGAGCTGCTGCTGCGCGGTTGCAGTGAGGCTGCTGTTCGCCGTGTCACCGAGAACAACACCTTCCTGAAAACCATGGCGCGTCTGGAAAGCATCACCGTGCTGCCTGCGGATGACAAAGGTCCGGTATCCGTGACCAAAATCATCGACGGCGCCGAGCTGCTGATCCCGATGGCAGGTCTTATCGACAAAGACGCTGAGCTGGCTCGTCTGGCAAAAGAAGTGGCTAAGGTCGATGTGGAAATTGGCAAAATCGAAAGCAAACTGGCGAACGAAGGCTTTGTTGCCCGCGCGCCGGAAGCGGTTATCGCGAAAGAGCGTGAGCGTCTGGTTGCCTTCGCCGATGCTAAGACCAAACTGATCGAGCAGCAGGCGGTTATTGCAGCCCTGTAATGCTTTTACCCCTTACGCTTCAGGGCGTAAGGGGTATCCTTCCTGAAAACTCCTCGCTTGCGCTCCCTTTACTGCGGTGCTATTAACAGCAGTTGTGTGTCAATTTTTGTAATGAGTAAGACTATGAGCGTGATTACCCCCGTCGCGACGACGATGCGTCGGATCACTGAGCAGGACAACCCGGCTATTGCCGCCGTTATCCGAACGGTTTCCGCTGAGTATGGCCTGACCGCCGACAAAGGCTATACCGTTGCCGACCCGAATCTGGATGAGCTGTTTCAGCTGTACAGCCAGCCGGGCTACGCCTATTGGGTTATTGAGCAGAACGGTCAGGTGGTGGGCGGCGGTGGCGTGGCGCCTTTAAGCTGCAGCGAGCCGGATATCTGCGAACTGCAAAAAATGTATTTTCTGCCGTCGGTACGCGGGCAAGGGCTGGCGAAAAAGCTGGCGCTTATCGCCCTTGAACATGCGCGTTTTCAGGGTTTTAAACGCTGTTACCTGGAAACAACCGCCTTCCTCAAAGAGGCCATTGGCCTGTATGAACATCTGGGCTTTACGCATATTGATGCGCCGCTGGGCTGTACCGGCCACGTCGATTGCGAAGTCAGGATGCTGAAAACTCTGTAAAGGGCATTCCTGCCCTCTTCTGTTAAGCGACTGTAAACTGAATGCTCTACACTCTCAGTTCACACCATAACGGGGGAAACACGATGTCGAAGATAAAAAGCTACGCCGCACCGCAGGCGGGTGCAGAACTTGAGCTGTACGAATACGATGCGGGCGACCTAAAAGCAGAAGACGTCGAAGTGCAGGTTGATTACTGCGGGATCTGCCACTCCGATCTCTCCATGATCGACAATGAATGGGGCTTCTCACAGTATCCACTGATTGCGGGCCACGAAGTCATTGGCCGCGTTGTGGCGCTCGGTAGCGCCGCACAGGACAAAGGGCTGAAGGTCGGCCAGCGCGTGGGTATTGGCTGGACGGCGCGCAGCTGTGGTCACTGCGATGCCTGTATCAGCGGTAACCAAATCAACTGCCTCGAAGGCGCAGTCCCTACCATTCTGAACAAAGGCGGTTTCGCCGATAAACTGCGTGCCGACTGGCAATGGGTTATTCCCCTGCCGGACAGCATTGATATCGAATCTGCCGGTCCGCTGCTGTGCGGCGGTATCACCGTATTCAAACCGCTGCTGATGCATCATGTCACCGCCACCAGCCGTGTGGGTGTCATCGGGATTGGTGGTCTGGGCCATATCGCAATTAAACTGCTGCACGCGATGGGCTGTGAAGTCACGGCGTTTAGCTCGAACCCGGCCAAAGAGAAAGAAGTGCTGGCGATGGGGGCGGATAAGGTAGTCAACAGCCGCGATCCGCAAGCGCTCAAATCGCTGGCAGGTCAGTTTGATCTGATCATCAATACCGTTAACGTCGATCTCGACTGGCAACCGTACTTTGAAGCGCTGGCCCACGGCGGTAACTTCCACACCGTCGGTGCGGTGATGAAGCCGCTGCCGGTGCCTGCGTTTACGCTGATCGGGGGGGATCGCAGCGTCTCCGGTTCCGCAACCGGTACGCCGTTCGAATTGCGCAAACTGATGAAGTTTGCCGGACGCACTAAAGTGGCGCCCACCACCGAACTGTATCCGATGTCTAAAATCAACGAAGCTATCCAGCATGTGCGTGACGGTAAAGCCCGTTATCGCGTGGTGTTGAAAGCGGATTTTTGATGTGAACGCGCGGGGTGCGTGCGGCCTGATTGCACGCATCTCCACCCTCTCCCGTCGGGAGAGGGTGGAATACTCAAAACGCTACCGTTTTGCTGCGGTCATTGCCTTGAACACCTCTGCCACCGCCACGGCCCCCGGGTCGGTCACACCCTCCAGGTTCTCTTTGTTGACATACGACGAACGTCCGGCACCCGCTTTCACCATATTCGCTGTCGCCTCAGCGCCCGCGTTCGCAGCCTGCGCAGCAGCCTGAAGGTCGCCTTTCTGCAATGCCTCCAGCGCCGGTTGCAGGGCATCGATCAAGGTGCGATCGCCAAGATCTGCCCCACCATACTGCTTCATCTGCGCCAGCCCGCTTAAGAGCGCTTCCGGCAACGGCTGACCGTCGTGCAACGTCTGCCCGGCAGCGGTAAAGAAGATCGACATCAGCACACCGCTTGAGCCCCCCATAACCGTTGCCAGCCGCTCGCCAACCAGCAGCAACAGCGTCGACACATCATTTAGCGGAAGCTGTTTCTTCTCCAGACGCTGCGCAATATCCCGCGCCCCTTGCGCAAAGGTAGAGCCCGTATCGCCATCACCCACTTTGGCATCCAGCGCATTGAGGCGGTTTTCCAGCTGGATCAGCGTCTGCGTGACCGTGGAGACGATCTCTGCGACCCGTGGATTGTCCGAGGCGGTATATTCCACGCGGTCATGGATCGCGCTATGTTCCTGCACGCGCAGCGGCGCAAACGCCACCGGCTTCTGCCAGCCCAACGTCTCCACCTCTTCATGGAGAGCTTTTTCGAACAGATCGTTAAGCTTCAGCAACGTCAGCGAAAAGCCTTTCATATCCAGGGCACTCACCAGCGGTGCCGGACCAAGCAGATAAGCGATATTCTCTTTCAGCGCCGAGTGGGCCAGCTCTTTGGTGAGCAACGCCATCTCCAGCGCCGACACGCCGCCGAGGTTATTGATAAGCACCGCAAAACGCCCGTTACCGGCCTGCGCTTTGAGCGGCTCGACCAGCGTGTCGATAATGGCTTTGCTGTTTTGCGTATCGACAACCGAGGCACCAGGCTCGCCGTGGATCCCGAGCCCCAGCTCCACGTGCCCCTGCCTGATCCGCCCCTCTTCATCATCACTGCCCGGCAGGTTACAGGTTTGCATTGCCACGCCCAGGCTCCAGAGATTATCGCAAGCCTGTTGCGCGATATCGCGCACCTCGGTCAGTGATTTGCCGTGCTCTGCCGCATAGCCCGCGATTTTATGAACCAGTGCCGTACCGGCGATACCGCGCGGCTGCTTGTTATCCGGCAGGGCAATATCATCGGCGACAATGACCATCTCGACCTTCAGGCCATAACGCTTGGCTTTTTCTGCCGCCAGGCCGAAATTAAGCCGGTCGCCGGTGTAATTTTTCACGATCAGCAGACAACCCCGATCGCCCGTTACCGCCACAATAGCGTTCAGCACCGCATCAACGCTCGGCGAAGCAAAAAGATCACCGCACACCGCTGCCGTGAGCATCCCTTTGCCGACAAACCCGGCGTGTGCAGGTTCGTGACCAGAGCCACCGCCTGAAATAACCGCCACCCGGCTTTTATCCCAGTCGCTGCGCGCCACCACCCGAATGGCCGGGTCGATATCAAGTTTGACGAGATTAGCGTGTGGTGCCGAAATCAGTATGCCTTCGATGGCGTCATTGACCAGCTGTTTGCGATCGTTAAAGAAGAATCTGGACATAGTTTTCCAAAATTTTGTGAACCGTATGCAAAAGCATAGTCCGCGCTGGATAATGCGCCGCAAAGTCAGCAATTTACTCAGCCATTTTGCCGTCAGGTTGCCTATACTCGACCGAGGACTAAGAGAGGAAGCGCATTATGAGTACACCATTGTTAATTGCCCGCACGCTGGACAAAGAGCTGTTTTTACTGCCCGCGATGGCCAACCGTCACGGTCTCATCACCGGGGCCACCGGGACGGGGAAAACCGTGACCCTGCAGAAACTGGCAGAGTCGCTTTCAGAGATCGGCGTACCGGTCTTTATGGCCGATGTAAAAGGCGATTTAACCGGTGTTGCTCAGGAAGGCACTCCGTCCGAAAAACTGCTCGACCGACTCAAAAATATCGGCATCACGGACTGGACACCGCAGAACAATCCGGTCGTGTTATGGGATATCTTTGGTGAGAAAGGTCACCCGGTACGTGCAACCGTCTCCGATCTCGGTCCGCTGCTGCTGGCTCGTCTGCTCAACCTCAACGACGTGCAGTCCGGTGTACTGAACATCATCTTCCGTATTGCCGACGACCAGGGTCTGCTGCTGCTTGATTTCAAAGATCTGCGGGCCATTACCCAGTACATCGGTGATAACGCCAAATCGTTCCAGAACCAGTACGGTAATATCAGCAGCGCCTCAGTCGGTGCCATCCAGCGCGGGTTACTGACCCTGGAGCAACAGGGTGCCGAACATTTCTTTGGCGAGCCGATGCTGGATATCAAGGACTGGATGCGCACCGACAGCAACGGGAAAGGCATCATCAATATTCTGAGCTCAGAGAAGCTTTACCAGATGCCGAAGCTCTACGCCGCCAGCCTGCTGTGGATGCTCTCTGAACTGTACGAGCAGTTACCTGAAGCCGGCGATCTCGACAAACCCAAGCTGATCTTCTTCTTCGACGAAGCGCACCTGCTGTTTAACGATGCGCCACAGGTTCTGCTGGATAAGATTGAACAGGTGATCCGCCTGATCCGCTCAAAAGGCGTCGGCGTCTGGTTTGTTTCGCAAAACCCGTCCGATATTCCTGACAACGTGCTGGGACAGCTTGGCAACCGCGTACAGCATGCCCTGCGCGCCTTTACACCGAAAGATCAGAAGGCCGTCAAAGCCGCCGCGCAAACCATGCGAGCGAACCCGGCATTTGATACCGAAGCGGCCATCCAGGCGTTGGGCACCGGTGAAGCGCTTATCTCTTTCCTGGATGCAAAAGGCAGCCCGTCCGTTGTGGAGCGCGCAATGGTGATTGCCCCTTGCTCCCGGATGGGGCCCGTGACGGACGATGAACGCAACGGCCTGATTAACCGCTCCCCGCTGTATGGTAAGTATGAGGACGACGTGGATCGCGAGTCGGCATTCGAGATGCTGCAAAAAGGGGTACAGGCCACCACCGAATCCCAGGACGCGCCTGCCGCCAAAGGCCAGTCTGTTGCCGTTGACGACGGCATCCTGAGCGGGCTTAAGGATATCCTGTTTGGTACAACCGGACCACGCGGCGGCAAACGCGATGGCGTCGTGCAGACCATGGCGAAAAGTGCAGCGCGTCAGGTCACGAATCAGATTGTACGCGGCATGCTGGGGAGCCTGTTAGGCGGTCGTCGCCGGTAAGCGGGGAACCCAGGGGCGACCAAGCGCCGATCCCTGTACGCCGTACTCTTGCAGATAACGGTCGATTTCCACCATCCCCGTCCAGCGGTTCTCACACCAGAGCGGTGCAAGAAGCGTTGGACGGCGGGCGCTGGCGGAGATGCGGTGGTAGACAATCTCCGGCGGGGTGTGCCGAATCATCTCCCCCGCCGTCATCGTATACGCATCAAGCTCAATACCGGTTAAGCGCCCGGCTTCCCAGGCTTTGGCCATGATACTGCCCTTCACGATGTGCAGTGGATGCAGCTTAATTCCGTCCACACCGGTCTCGATCACCTTTTCCAGTGTCTCAAGACCGTGCTGCTGCCCTTCGCCTGGCAGGCCGACAATCAGGTGTGAGCACACCTTCAGCCCACGCTCACGCGCGAGACGTGTGGTGCGCTGGTAACAGGCGAAATCATGTCCACGGTTGATGCGGTGCAGAGTTTTGTCGTGCGCACTTTGCAGGCCCAGCTCCAGCCAGATCTCATACCCTTGTTCCTTGTACTCGCTGAGCAGGTCCAGTACCGCTTCCGGCACGCAGTCCGGGCGGGTGCCCACACACAGCCCTACGATACTGGCCTGACTTACCGCCTGCTGATACATGGAGCGCAAGACCTGTGCTTCCGCCCATGTGCTGGTGTAGGCCTGGAAATAGGCCAGATACTGTTTCGCACGGTTGACCAGACTCGCCTGATGGGACAGCTGTTCGATGATAGAACGATGCTGCTGCGCTTCGTCAGCAAAAGACGCCACATTACAGAAAGTACAGCCCCCGCGCCCGATCGTCCCGTCACGGTTCGGGCAGCTAAAACCGCCATGCAGCGTCAGCTTGTGAACCTTTTGCCCATAACGCTGCAAAAGATCCCCACCAAACATGTTGACTAATTTCTGTAACTGCATAATCTGATAGACCGTCCCAAAGAAAGGGGACAAGCCTGCCATTTTTAGCCTCTGTCGGCGATGACCTGGATCAATCGCCCTGGACGGCCTTTATCTCTATGAATAAATACTCAGGATTACTGCAATTTCATTCACGCCAGTTGTGATTACTTTTCCTTATGTTCTGATTGTTTTTTTCACTTATAGCGTCAGCACTGAAAAACAGTGACTTTATGCGGGTTTGCATTTCATCGTAGAGAATTATTCTGCTAAAAAACGGCTATTCAGCACGCTACATCGATAATACCGCTTTCATATAGTGAGTCAGATCACACTCCGCTGCGTCTCACCACAGCTTACAAACGTTGTAAATAGAGTTGAATTTCTTTTATATACAAATGGTTAAGAGCTCTTTAGCACATTTTTGTATAAATAAGATTGCCATTTGACCTGTGTACCAATTCCCGATAAGTTGGAAATCCGCTGGAAGCTTTCTGGATGAGCAGCCTGCTCATCATATTTATGCAGTAATTGAGATTCCCTCTGAAGCAAGTCCTCAAACTTGTTTACCTGCGCGAAAGGATGAAAAAGAGGGCGAATGCGAGGTACGCGTATGAAACGCAAACCCCGTCGCCATGCTCTTTCTGTGCCTGTGCGCCACGGTTCAGTGGGAAGCCCGACGAGCCTGGGGAGGTTCACTGATATGTTGTACGATAAATCCCTTGAGAAGGATAACTGTGGTTTCGGCCTGATCGCCCACATAGAAGGCGAACCTAGCCACAAGGTAGTGCGTACTGCTATTCACGCACTGGCCCGCATGCAGCACCGTGGTGCCATCCTTGCTGATGGTAAAACCGGCGACGGTTGCGGTCTGCTGCTGCAAAAACCGGATCGTTTCTTCCGTATCGTTGCGGAAGAGCGCGGCTGGCGTTTAGCCAAAAACTACGCTGTCGGTATGCTGTTCCTGAATCAGGATCCTGAAAAAGCTGCCGCCTCACGCCGCATCGTCGAAGAAGAACTTCAACGTGAAACCCTGTCTATTGTTGGCTGGCGCGATGTGCCAACCAACGAAGGGGTACTCGGCGAAATCGCCCTCTCCTCGCTGCCTCGAATTGAACAGATTTTTGTTAATGCCCCTGCGGGCTGGCGTCCGCGTGATATGGAACGCCGTCTGTTTATCGCCCGTCGTCGCATTGAAAAACGTCTCCAGGACGACAAGGAGTTCTACGTCTGTAGCCTCTCTAACCTGGTGAACATCTATAAAGGTCTGTGTATGCCGGCTGACCTGCCGCGCTTCTACCTGGACCTGGCGGACCTGCGTCTGGAATCGGCCATCTGCCTCTTCCACCAGCGCTTCTCCACCAACACCGTCCCTCGCTGGCCGCTGGCTCAGCCGTTCCGCTACCTGGCACACAACGGCGAGATCAATACCATTACCGGTAACCGCCAGTGGGCGCGTGCTCGTACCTATAAGTTCCAGACGCCACTGATCCCTGACCTGCACGATGCCGCGCCGTTCGTTAACGAAACCGGCTCTGACTCCAGCTCCATGGATAACATGCTGGAGCTGCTGCTGGCAGGCGGTATGGATATCGTGCGCGCCATGCGTCTGCTCGTGCCACCGGCATGGCAGAACAACCCGGATATGGATCCAGAGCTGCGCGCGTTCTTCGACTTTAACTCCATGCACATGGAGCCGTGGGATGGCCCGGCGGGCATCGTTATGTCCGACGGTCGCTTTGCTGCCTGTAACCTGGACCGTAACGGTCTGCGTCCGGCACGCTACGTCATCACCAAAGATAAGCTCATCACCTGTGCCTCTGAAGTCGGTATCTGGGATTACCAGCCTGACGAAGTGGTAGAGAAAGGCCGCGTTGGCCCGGGCGAGCTGATGGTTATCGACACCCGCGGTGGGCGCATTCTGCACTCTGCTGAAACCGATAACGATCTGAAGAGCCGCCATCCGTACAAAGAGTGGATGGAGAAAAACGTTCGTCGCCTGGTGCCATTCGAAGATCTGCCGGATGAAGAAGTGGGCAGTCGTGAGCTGGACGACGATACGCTCGCCAGCTTCCAGAAACAGTTTAACTACAGCGCCGAAGAGCTGGATTCCGTGATCCGCGTACTTGGTGAAAATGGCCAGGAAGCGGTCGGCTCCATGGGTGACGATACCCCGTTTGCCGTGCTCTCCAGCCAGCCACGCATCATTTATGACTACTTCCGTCAGCAGTTTGCGCAGGTGACCAACCCGCCAATCGATCCGCTGCGTGAAGCACACGTGATGTCACTGGCCACCAGCATCGGTCGCGAGATGAACGTCTTCTGCGAAGCTGAAGGCCAGGCGCACCGCCTGACCTTTAAATCGCCGATCCTGCTGTACTCTGATTTCAAACAGCTCACCACCCTGAAAGAGGATCACTACCGAGCCGACACGCTCGATATCACTTTCGACGTGACCGAAGCGACCCTCGAAGAGACGGTGAATGCGCTGTGTGACAAAGCGGAACAGATGGTGCGTAACGGTACCGTTCTGCTGGTGCTCTCTGACCGCAATATTGCGAAAAACCGTCTGCCGGTACCGGCCCCAATGGCGGTAGGTGCTATCCAGACGCGTCTGGTCGATAAGAGCCTGCGCTGCGACGCCAACATCATTGTTGAAACCGCCAGCGCCCGCGATCCGCACCACTTTGCCGTGCTGTTAGGCTTTGGTGCGACGGCTATTTACCCGTACCTGGCCTACGAAACGCTGGCGCGTCTCGTGGATACCCGTGCTATCGACAAAGATTACCGCACGGTGATGCTGAACTACCGTAACGGCATCAACAAAGGCCTGTACAAAATCATGTCCAAAATGGGCATCTCGACCATCGCCTCCTACCGCTGCTCGAAGCTGTTTGAAGCGGTCGGTCTGCATGACGACGTGACGACACTTTGCTTCCAGGGCGTTATCAGCCGTATCGGCGGTGCCGGATTCGCTGACTTCCAGCAGGATCTGATGAACCTGTCGAAACGCGCCTGGCTGGCACGTAAGCCGCTGGATCAAGGTGGTCTGCTGAAGTATGTCCACGGCGGTGAATATCACGCTTATAACCCGGACGTGGTGCGTACGCTGCAACAGGCCGTTCAGAGCGGCGAGTACAGCGATTACCAGCAGTATGCTGAACTGGTGAACAGCCGTCCGGCGGCGACGCTGCGCGACCTGCTGGCGCTGAACCCGGGTGATGAAGCCGTCAGCATTGACGACGTTGAGCCTGCCACTGAACTGTTTAAACGCTTTGACACCGCGGCAATGTCCATCGGTGCGCTCAGCCCGGAAGCTCACGAAGCGCTGGCTGAAGCAATGAACAGCATCGGCGGCAATTCAAACTCCGGTGAAGGTGGTGAAGACCCTGCCCGTTATGGCACCAACAAAGTCTCACGTATCAAGCAGGTTGCATCCGGTCGCTTTGGCGTCACGCCAGCGTATCTGGTTAACGCCGACGTGATTCAGATTAAAGTCGCTCAGGGTGCAAAACCGGGCGAAGGCGGCCAGTTACCGGGTGATAAAGTCACGCCGTATATCGCCAAATTACGCTACTCCGTACCGGGTGTGACGCTGATTTCTCCGCCACCGCATCACGATATTTACTCTATCGAGGATCTGGCGCAGCTGATTTTCGACCTGAAACAGGTCAACCCGAAAGCGATGATCTCCGTGAAGCTGGTTTCCGAACCGGGCGTTGGCACCATCGCGACCGGTGTGGCAAAAGCCTATGCGGACCTGATCACCATCGCCGGTTATGACGGTGGTACCGGGGCAAGCCCACTCTCCTCCGTGAAATACGCGGGCTGTCCGTGGGAGCTTGGCCTGGTGGAAACCCAGCAGGCGCTGGTGGCTAACGGTCTGCGTCATAAGATCCGTCTGCAGGTGGATGGCGGCCTGAAAACCGGCCTCGACATTATCAAGGCGGCGATTTTGGGTGCGGAAAGCTTTGGTTTCGGCACGGGCCCTATGGTCGCGCTCGGCTGTAAATACCTGCGTATTTGCCACCTGAACAACTGTGCAACCGGTGTTGCAACCCAGGACGAGAAGCTGCGTAAGAACCATTACCACGGCCTACCGTTCAAAGTGACGAACTACTTTGATTTCATCGCCCGCGAAACCCGTGAGCTGATGGCACAGCTGGGCGTGAAACGCCTGGTGGATCTGATTGGCCGTACCGACCTGCTCAAAGAGCTGGAAGGTTTCACAGCCAAACAGCAGAAGCTGGAGCTGTCTAAGTTGCTGGAAACTGCCGAGCCACATCCTGGCAAAGCAGTCTACTGCACCGAGAACAACCCGCCGTTCGACAATGGCGTGCTGAACGCGCAGCTGCTGCAGCAAGCGAAGCCGTACGTGGATGACAAGCAGAGCAAAACGTTCTGGTTTGATATTCGCAACACTGACCGTTCTGTCGGTGCATCGCTTTCCGGTTACATCGCGCAAACGCACGGTGACCAGGGCCTGGCAGCCGACCCGATTACCGCGCACTTCAGCGGTACCGCGGGTCAGAGCTTCGGCGTGTGGAACGCCGGCGGCGTTGAACTGTATCTGACCGGTGATGCCAACGACTATGTCGGTAAAGGCATGGCGGGTGGTCTGCTGGCGGTGCGTCCGCCGGTCGGTTCTGCCTTCCGTAGCTGCGATGCCAGCATCATCGGTAACACCTGTCTGTACGGCGCGACCGGTGGTCGTCTGTTTGCAGCGGGTCGTGCAGGTGAACGTTTTGCCGTACGTAACTCCGGTGCCATCACCGTAGTTGAAGGTATCGGTGATAACGGTTGTGAATACATGACGGGCGGGATTGTGTGCGTCCTGGGTAAAACCGGCGTGAACTTTGGCGCAGGCATGACGGGCGGTTTTGCTTACGTCCTGGATGAAGACGGTGAGTTCCGCAAACGCGTGAACCCTGAACTGGTGGAAGTGCTGGACGTTGAAACGCTGGCTATCCACGAAGAACACCTGCGCGGTTTGATTACCGAACACGTGCAGCATACCGGTTCTTCGCGCGGCGAAGAAATCCTGGCCAACTGGCCGGCGTTCTCTGCGAAATTCGCGCTGGTTAAACCGAAGTCCAGCGATGTTAAAGCCCTGTTGGGTCACCGTAGTCGTAGCGCAGCAGAGCTGCGTGTGCAGGCGCAGTAAGGAATTCAGATGAGCCAGAACGTATACCAGTTTATCGACCTGCAGCGTGTTGATCCGCCAAAGAAACCGCTGAAGATCCGTAAAATTGAATTTGTAGAAATCTATGAGCCGTTTTCAGAAGGCCAGGCCAAAGCACAGGCAGACCGCTGCCTGTCCTGCGGTAACCCTTACTGCGAATGGAAATGTCCGGTCCATAACTACATCCCGAACTGGCTGAAACTGGCCAACGAAGGACGTATTTTTGAAGCTGCCGAGCTGTCTCACCAGACAAACACCCTGCCGGAAGTATGCGGCCGCGTGTGTCCTCAGGACCGTCTGTGTGAAGGTTCCTGTACGCTGAACGACGAATTTGGCGCGGTGACCATCGGTAATATCGAACGCTATATCAACGATAAAGCCTTCGAAATGGGCTGGCGTCCGGATATGACCGGCGTGAAGCAAACCGACAAGCGTGTGGCGATCATCGGTGCGGGCCCGGCGGGCCTGGCCTGTGCGGACGTTCTGACCCGCAACGGCGTCAAGGCGGTGGTCTTTGACCGCCATCCGGAAATCGGCGGTCTGCTGACCTTCGGTATTCCGGCCTTTAAGCTGGAAAAAGAGGTCATGACCCGCCGCCGTGAAATCTTCACCGGTATGGGCATTGAGTTCAAACTGAACGTGGAAGTCGGTCGCGACGTGCAGCTCGACGACCTGCTGAAGGATTACGACGCCGTCTTCCTGGGCGTGGGAACCTATCAGTCCATGCGCGGTGGTCTGGAAAACGAAGATGCGCCGGGCGTATTCGACGCACTGCCGTTCCTGATTGCCAATACCAAACAGATCATGGGCTATGGCGAAACCGCCGATGAGCCGTATGTCAGCATGGAAGGCAAACGCGTGGTGGTGCTGGGCGGGGGTGATACCGCGATGGACTGCGTGCGTACCTCCATTCGCCAGAATGCGGCACACGTGATCTGCGCCTATCGTCGTGACGAAGAAAACATGCCGGGCTCTAAACGCGAAGTGAAAAACGCGCGTGAAGAGGGCGTGGAATTCCAGTTCAACATCCAGCCTCTGGGTATTGAAGTGAATGCCAACGGCAAAGTGAGCGGCGTGAAAATGGCGCGCACTGAGATGGGTGCACCGGATGCGAAAGGTCGTCGTCGCGCAGAGATCGTGGCAGGCTCAGAGCATGTGATCCCGGCCGATGCCGTAGTAATGGCGTTCGGTTTCCGTCCTCACAGCATGGAGTGGCTGGCGAAGCACAGCGTAGAGCTGGACTCTCAGGGTCGTGTTATTGCGCCGGAAGGCAACGAAAACGCGTTCCAGACCAGCAACCCGAAAATCTTTGCTGGCGGTGATATCGTTCGCGGTTCCGACCTGGTCGTTACCGCGATTGCCGAAGGCCGTAAAGCCGCTGACGGTATTCTGAACTACCTGGAAGTGTAAGAAATAAGCCGGATGGCAAATACCATCCGGCTTTTTTTATGCGGCTAACCGCCGTTGATTCTCCCCCTGCAGCTCCGCTTTTCTGTGGTGCTGCGAAAAGAAGGGTTACTTCGTCAATAAGCTCCAGGTCAAATCACTTTCCAGCGTAGTTTGATCTGTCAGATGGCTGAACGCGCTTTCGTTGAGAACCGGTGAGAGCGTTACGTTGAAACTCATCTGCTGGCCTGAAGGGACCTGGTTATTCTCAAGCGCAATCACCGCCTCGTTATTACGCAGATAGAACGGCGTCGGTGTACCGTTTTCTGGCGTAAAATTCAGCTGATCGACCGTTTTACCCACGGTGTAACTTTTGCCATCGACGGTCATGTTGTCAATTTTGACTGCGACACCGCCGGACTGCCCAAAAAGAAACCGCCCCTTATCTCCCGCTGTACCGCGCAGTATCACCGCCATCTGCTGAGACTGAGGGCAAAAAACATTTACCGTGATGTCACGATCGGCCATTTTATGCCAGTCCTGCTGCGTCGTTTCGATCGTATCCCGGCGCATCTCATGATAATCCACCACCGGCTGTGAGAGACTGAGCTGGCACTCTTCAGCATGGGTTATTCCTGTCACACCGAGCATCAGCAAGGCCACTAAGCCCGATAAGTGTCGACTGTTCATCGGCAGACTCCGTTCACTTCTTCATAGAAGGCATTTTCGTCACGCTTATCAGCCAGGGTGTAATCAATCTTACACAGTCGGTTATTGTCACCGTCT
The DNA here is from genome assembly GCF_047456135.1 of Enterobacter sp. BNK-18. Lineage (NCBI taxonomy): Bacteria > Pseudomonadati > Pseudomonadota > Gammaproteobacteria > Enterobacterales > Enterobacteriaceae > Enterobacter > Enterobacter sp. BNK-18. The sequence goes on from NZ_CP179899.1 coordinate 3,282,399, forward strand.
AGCGCGTAGAGCGCACTCAGCTGATCGGCATCGTTAATAAAGACGTGGCCATCATCAACCGTGGTCACGATATAGTTACCTTTCTCATCAACAATCGAGATCCCTTTACTCAGGGGCTGACCGTCAGCCTGCTTAACACTTAGCATGACGCGGCGGCTGTTGAGTACTTTGAAATCAATCTCGCTGACCGAGGCATGGCCTGCGGCAATATATTTCGTGCCGTTAGCCAGCGTCATACTCTGCGGCAGCTTATTAGCATCAATTTCTATGCGGGAGTTATGCCATTCGTTGAGTGAATGTACCACGGCCTGGCCCCATGGATCGGTCCAGACGGTACCTTGCGGAGTGGAGATTTCAACGCCGCTCTTCTTCTCGCTCAGTCTGGCAATCGCGAAGGTGTCCTGAATCGTATACGGCGAGAAAGTCACACCCTCTTTATGCATGGCCACGCCACCCGACAATGTCGCATTGTAGTTCCGCTGATTATCCCCACTGGTTCCGCCCCCCACGCTCAGTTGCGTATAGCGCAGGTTAGTGTTGATGTTGCCGTTGAAGCTGTTGTCTTTCGAATCCTGATCGCGATCGGCTGAGATGTAATAGTTCGTATTGTCTCCCAGCGAGCCGCTGTTAGACGCGCCATAGGTGGTGCTATCACCCTGTTTACGCATATAGGTACTGATGGACTGACTGCCGCCGAGCGGGATGCTCACGTTGACGTAGAACATCTCATTGTCCTGATCGTCATCGACATTACCGACCGCACTTTGCCAGTTCATGGATACTGACGCGTACGTAAAGGTCTTTCCCCATGACAGCAAGAGATAACGTGAATCTTCACCGTCACCGCTGGTCTGGTTGTAGTTGAACCCTGCGCTAAACACCCCCGCCAGAGGGGAGGAGAAACGAACGTTGCCGGAATAGGTGTTGTCGTATCCCTGATAATCATCATCCATCGCATCAGCCAGTTCGCGGTACTCTCCGCTGTAATGCGTCGCACTGCCTGAAAGACCGACGTACTCGTTCAGGATGTAATCACTTTGCAGCTCGGTTTTTACCCCGCTGCTGCTGTCACCAAAGCTCGCATTGCTGACTGCCGCACCCGTTGAAACGGTCCAGTCATCGCTTATCAGGAACTCTGTCCTGCCGCCTGCCGCCTGATAGTTTTCCGCAGCGGCACCTGAAGCCAGGAGATTCATCCACGGAGAGACACGCCAGCCGTCAGAGATGTTCATCACCAGCGGATCGTTATAGTCGCTGTCGATGCTGCGCACCTGACCTACAGAAAGGGTTAGACCCTGCGGGCGTGAAAGGTTGCGCGCCCTTACCTGAGACGCCGGGACGATGAAACGGTTAGTTGCGCCGTCGGATTCCACCACCGAGACGTCCAGATCCACATTGTTGCGAACCACGGGCACGTCATCCAGCGTGAAGGGGCCGGCTGGCACAAGGGTACTGAAGACCAGTTGACCATTCTGGCGGATTTCGACACGTGCCTGGGAAGACTGTGCAATACCGGAAACGCTCACGCCAGAGCTTGCTCTCGCCAGACCGCTGGTCGGCATAAACTGAACGCCGGTAATCGGCACCCCGCTCAACACATTGGACATGGCGTTGATTTCACCCACCTGCATCGTCATTTTTTGCGCGGTAAAGACATGCTCTGCATAGGTGTAAATGCTTTCGGCATTTCGGCTACCGTCGTCATCCGTCAGGATATAACGGCTGCGCAGCGCCCAGTCCATCGTGTTGAAACCGGCTTCCAGGCTGGCCTGAGAGTAGCGGCTGCTGTCATTGTCACCATAGTCGTTATGGGTGCTGAACAATGAATAGTTCAGCAGCGCCGCCGTTCCGCCATGCTGGAAGTTTTTGATATCCGACGACAGACTGTTCACCGCTTCAGCTGGCAGATAGAGTTCAACGGCCTCCTGGTTAGGCAAGGCGTTGATGACGGCTTTAGGATAGTTATCCCGAATATCATGACACTCCTCACCGGACTTTATTGACACAGGCATCAGCCCAGCAAACTCCATGAGATCGTTATCAAAGCAAAGCATGCCGTCTTTGTTGAAACGAACTGCAGCCATTCCTCGCTCTTTCCCGTTGACCTTCACCGAAACGGAGTGGGTTCCGGGTAAAAAGCGCGGTGCTTCTGCGAAGTAATGGTTGAGATCTTTATTCAACCCCAGCGTTTGCATTATCCCCGTGTCGAAGGTGACCTCCCTCGCCAGTACGGATGTTGAATCAAGTAACACCAGAGGTAATGTGCCGCAAAGAATGGCGCGGACACAAAGTGCAAGGCGGCTTTGTTTACTCACCGTCATATCCCTATTTTATTTATTTAATTCCGACGTAAAGCTCGGGACCTCAACGCCATAGCGGCTGGCCGGGAAAAACTTAACGCTGCTGTCACCACTGACTTTCTTACTCATATCAGCCGTTAGCGTTTCGCCAGGAAGAATGTAGGTTTTGGACAGAGAGGCACTCACCCCTGAAGGCAGCAGCATCACGTTCTGCCCAAGACGGACCACATATTTGCTGGGATTGTTCACGGTGACGGATGTGCCGTTTGAGGACCACTTCAGGAACTTCCAGGCATCAGTGACCACTCCCAGGGATGCCGGACGAATAAGCACGGGAATATCCTGGCGAATGTTAATGCCAATCTTTATTTTTTTATCATCGTTTTTAGGCGGAATACCGTCGAATGTGACGCGTTTATAATGCTCTACATCCAATGGCTGTTTGTTCTGAAGAATAAAGCGCAGCTGCTGCGTCTGACCTGGCTCAAGACGTACCACCGGCTGCGTTGCAATAAGCTTAAGACCGGTATCGTCCGGCAGGTCAACGACATTTGTATATAAAAGTGAAGGATGCGAATCGGTATTCTTGACGTTAATCGTTCCACTGTGCGTCGCTTCATCAATGATTAACAGACTGGTTTCAGGCACCATGCCTTCTGCATGTACAGCAACACTGGAAGATAATAACGCGGCAGTAATCAGCGTGTTAAATAAAGTGGATTTTAAACAATGCATAATAATATCTCCTTGAAAGCAACAACAGAACAGTCCATGTTTATCGCGCCGTTAAAAAGAGAGTAAATGCAGCGCATTTACTCTCCGGTTAATTAAATTACGTTTACTCGATTAAAAGTCTTACAGATAACGCAGGCTGATAGTCACCTGACCATCAAGCTGGGTGTCATCAGTGATCGCCAGCGTGGTGGTATCCTGGATTGCCAGAGAGGTCACCAGTGGGAAGGTTGCGGTCTGGAACGCCAGTGGAGCCAGGGTGCCAACAGTTGCAACGGTGAAATCACGATAGTTATCGCCCTGAGTTGTACCGTTGGTGCTCTTCGACCAGTTACCCGTAGCATTCTGCTGGTAAATTGGGTCAACTTTAGCGCCGTCAGCCATTACGCTGTCAGTTTTAACGAACAGCGAGTAAGTTCCGATGTTCACTGGTGTTGCACCTGTTGTTTTACCTACACCGTAAGTCTGGCTTTCAGACGAATTAGAACCACCACCAAACGCGCCATTCTCAACGGTGAGTTTCGCGTTAGAATCAGCGCGATCGTCAATCATATTCCAGGACACTTTTGTTGCTGCGGTGCAGGTAATAGTCAGATCGATGTCTTTCTGGCCCAGCTGGTTAACTGCCGTTGAGCTTAAACCACCCAAACTAATTGTGCCGTAGTCAACCGTTCCGCCGTTGCTTAACTGAGGCGTACAGGCTGAATTAGTCAGCGTACCTTTGACTTTCAGAACGGCAGTCGGGTTAGCCGCAAAAGCGGATGTCACACAGAGAGAGAGCGCAGTAGCGAGTAAAACCTTTTTCACTTGTTATTCCTTAACATATGAGTAATTGCAATATTAAATACAGCAGGGATAAATAAATTTATCCCATACTGTTTATCGTCATGCTTGAGAGCATGCGTAGATAATATAATCTTTATAAATACAAGCAATTTAGAAAAATTAATTTATGGATTTAGAATAACGCTATCAATAAGTGATATTTATTTATAAGAGTGTATATAGCTTTAAAATGACATATTATATTCAGCGGAGATATAGCTTGAAATTATCCGAACGGTGGGGACAGGAAAAAAAGAAGGGATGTATATAATTTACTTTATTAAACGTTTTGACATAAAAAGACATAAAAAATCCAGCTAGTCTGAATAACTAACTGGATAGTCGATAAAAATGCTTTTACTACTTCACAACGCGCAGTGCCGGACGGCCTCCGCGCGGCGGCGGATCGTCATCAGGATCGTCATTGTGATCGGGCTTGTCACCCTCAATGACCGACATCAGCGTTTCGCTTTCGTTTTCCGAAGCGCCGTTTTCGTCATTCAGGCCGACAACATCCTCGTCATAAGCCGCTTCCGGCTCAAACATGGTGCCTGCACCGTTTTCACGCGCATAAATCGCCAGCACCGCAGCCAGCGGTACAGAAACCTGACGCGGCACACCGCCGAAACGCGCGTTAAAGCGCACTTCGTCGTTGGCCAGTTCAAGGTTACCCACCGCGCGCGGCGCGATGTTCAGTACGATCTGCCCGTCACGTGCATATTCCATAGGAACCTGCACGCCCGGCAACGTCACATCCACAACCAGGTGCGGCGTGAGCTGGTTATCCAGCAGCCATTCATAGAAGGCGCGCAGCAGATACGGACGGCGTGGGGTAAGTTGTGACATTTCCACAGTCATTAGCCTCGGCCGAGACGCATTTCACGTTCCGGTTCAGTTAAAGATGCCAGGAAAGAATCGCGTTCAAATACGCGAGTCATGTAGCCCTTCAGCTCTTTCGCGCCCGGACCGCTGAACTCTACGCCCAGGGTTGGCAGACGCCACAGCAACGGCGCCAGGTAGCAATCTACCAGGCTGAACTCATCGCTCAGGAAGAATGGTTTCTGACCAAACACAGGGGCAATCGCCAGCAGCTCTTCACGCAGTTGCTTACGTGCAGCGTCTGCTTCAGAAGAGGAACCGTTGACGATAACGTTCATCAGCGTGTACCAGTCTTTTTCGATACGCTGCATGTACAGGCGGCTTTCACCACGTGCAACAGGGTAAACAGGCATCAGTGGTGGATGCGGGAAACGCTCATCCAGATATTCCATAATGATACGGGATTCCCACAGGGTCAGCTCGCGATCCACCAGCGTCGGTACGCTTTGGCTCGGGTTGAGATCGATCAGATCCTGAGGCGGGTTATCCTTTTCCACATGCTCGATCTCAAAACTGACACCCTTCTCGGCCAGCACGATACGAACCTGATGGCTATAAATGTCAGTAGGACCAGAAAACAGCGTCATTACCGAACGTTTGTTGGCAGCGACAGCCATGAAAACCTCCAGGTATATTCAGAATTTTTACTGCTACCAGCCCAAACAGGGCCAGCCAGATGTTGTATCGCCCATCCCAGAGAAAACACATTGTTCAAGAATCGAACAAAAAACGAGTATTCACCGATATTTGGGCAGAAAATTGGATGATAGTTTACCAGATTTTGATGGCTTTGTGGTGAGGGGATTCTGGAAATGTGGAAAAAGAGAAGATATATGCAGTGATGCTGTGGATAACCTGCACATTATCCATAAAAAAAAACCCGCCGAAGCGGGTTTTTCGCCAATCGTTTCTGCGTAAGCAGAAAAGGATTAACGTTTGGAGAACTGTGGACGACGACGTGCTTTACGCAGACCCACTTTCTTACGTTCAACCTGACGAGCGTCACGAGTAACGAAGCCAGCTTTACGCAGTTCAGAACGCAGGGATTCGTCGTACTCCATCAGAGCGCGGGTGATACCGTGACGGATCGCACCTGCCTGACCGGAGATACCACCACCTTTAACGGTGATGTACAGATCCAGTTTTTCTACCATATCAACCAGTTCCAGCGGCTGGCGAACTACCATGCGGGCAGTTTCACGACCGAAGTACTGTTCCAGAGAACGTTGGTTGATTACGATTTTACCACTGCCCGGTTTGATGAACACGCGAGCTGCGGAACTTTTGCGGCGACCAGTGCCGTAGTATTGATTTTCAGCCATTGCCTATAATCCCGATTAGATGTCAAGAACTTGCGGTTGCTGTGCCGCGTGGTTGTGCTCGTTACCTGCGTAAACTTTCAGTTTACGGAACATAGCACGACCCAGCGGGCCTTTTGGCAGCATGCCTTTAACCGCGATTTCAATCACACGCTCAGGACGGCGAGCAATCATCTCTTCAAAGGTCGCTTCTTTGATACCACCGATGTGGCCAGTGTGATGGTAGTACATTTTGTCTGTACGCTTGTTGCCGGTTACAGCAACTTTATCTGCGTTCAGAACGATGATGTAATCACCCGTATCAACGTGCGGAGTGTATTCCGCTTTATGCTTACCGCGCAGGCGACGAGCCAGTTCAGTAGCCAGACGGCCCAGAGTTTTACCGGTCGCGTCAACAACATACCAGTCGCGCTGTACGGTTTCTGGTTTAGCTGTAAAAGTTTTCATTAAAAGCTTACCCAAATAATAAGTTACACGTTGGTGAACACCCAAACGTTTAGTCAGTTGAGGTTCACACGACAAAGTCCGGCAAACCTACCCCTTCGAATAGCTAATGCCGACACATAGAAAGTTTCGGGAAAAAAACCTTCTCGTAACGTGGGGTCGCAAGATTATAGAGAAGTTGAGGTCAAAGATCGACCCTTAAATGTGATTCGAGGCGGGTTTTTCGGGGGTAAGGTTTTTGCAGTCTGCCGCCCTCACCCCCAGCCCCTCTCCCACAGGGAGAAGGTCGCATTTATGGCATATGCTGAAGCTTAAGATACTCCTCGCTTTGCATCTCCTGCAGGCGCGACAGACAGCGCTGGAACTCAAACTTCAGCCGCTCGCCTTTATACACCTCATATAAAGGTACCTCGGCGCTGACCACAAGCTTCACGTGACGCTCATAGAACTCATCGACCAGCGCAATGAAGCGGCGCGCTTCGCTTTCCATTAGCGGCGTCATGACCGGCACGTTGAGCAGCATCACGGTATGGAACAGGCGCGAGAGCGCGATGTAGTCATGCTGACTGCGGGCATCCACACAGAGCGTTGCAAAGGAGACGGCCAGGGTTTGATTTTCGACACCCAGGGTTTGCAGCGGGCGATGGTTAATCTCGAGCTCAGGGGCATGAGCCCGTTTTGCCCCCGCCAGCGCCAGCCACAGTTTATCCATCTGCTGCGTGGTCTCATCGTTTAAGGGAGAGAGCCACAGATGCGCCTGAGTTAAGGTACGCAGGCGGTAATCCACCCCGGCATCAACATTCATGATGTCGCAGTGCTGTTTGATGGCATCAATAGCAGGCAGGAAACGCGCGCGCTGCAGGCCATTGCGGTAAAGCTCATCCGGCGGGATATTCGAGGTCGCCACCAGCGTTATCCCGCGTGCGAACAGCGCTTTCATCAGGCCACCCAGCAGCATGGCGTCGGTAATATCGGAGACAAAAAACTCGTCAAAACAGAGTACGTCCGTTTCCGCCTTGAACCTGTCGGCCACAATCTCCAGCGGATCGCTTTTGCCCTGCAGTGCCGTCAGCTCTTCGTGAACCCGCAGCATAAAGCGGTGGAAATGCAGACGCTGCTTACGGGTCCCCGGCAGGCTCAGATAAAAGAGGTCCATCAGCCAGGTTTTCCCACGCCCGACGCCGCCCCACATATACAAACCGCGCACCGGCGCATGAGTCTGTGGCTCTTTTTTTCCGAGCAACCGCCCCAGAGCCGCCTTCAACCCACCGCTCTGTTCACCCTCTGCAGGTTTTGCCGTGAGCTCCTGATAAATCGTATCCAGACGATTCACCGCTTCACGCTGAACGTCATCCGGCTGATGTGTACCCTCATTTAGGGCAAGTTGGTATCGCGATGCAGGGGACAGGTTTTGCATAAACGTATTGTTATTCCTTCAAATAATACTCACCAGCAGACGTGACTGATGAAAAAAAGGCCGTTCTACACTACGCGATGATACGTCAGGATTCCACTTCTGCGGAAATAGCGGTTATAGTGGCAATATCAGGCACAGGCAGGAGCCGAGCCAACACCCTACGGAACAACAAGACAACGGGAGAAGTTCATGACCTGGGAATATGCGCTAATCGGTTTAGTCGTCGGCATCGTCATTGGTGCTGTGGCCATGCGTTTCGGTAATCGCAAATTGCGTCAGCAGCAGTCACTGCAGTACGAACTGGAAAAGAACAAAGCCGAGCTGGAAGAGTATCGTGAAGAGCTGGTCAGCCACTTTGCCCGTAGCGCCGAGCTGCTGGACAACATGGCGACCGACTATCGTCAGCTCTATCAACATATGGCAAAAAGCTCCAGCAGCCTGCTGCCAGAAATGACCGCGGAATCCAATCCATTCCGTAACCGTCTGGCCGACTCTGAAGCCGGTAACGATCAGGCCCCTGTTCAGATGCCACGCGACTATTCAGATGGCGCGTCTGGCCTGCTGCGCGGCGGTGCAAAACGCGATTAATCGCACAACCTGAATTTATTTTACGGGCGCTGCTATTGCGCCCGTCCTTTCTTCATGACCCCAGCTATTATTGAGTAAGCACTTCATTGTTCAGCGGTTTAAAATTCAATAACATCAACGTGTTTTAGGGCCGTTTTTCCTTTATTCCAGGTTACGAGAGTCAGCATCGATGAAGAAAAAAAACCAGCTGTTGAGCGCTATAGCGTTAAGTGTCGGGTTATCTCTCTCGGCGTCCTTCCCTGCATCTGCCGCCCTGCCTTCCCAGGTACCCGGCCAGGCGGCAATTCCAAGCCTTGCGCCAATGCTGGAAAAAGTTCTGCCTGCGGTAGTGAGCGTGCAGGTAGAAGGCACGGCATTACAAAATCAACGCGTACCTGAAGAACTGAAAAAATATTTTGGCGATGAGTCGCCCGACCAGCAGGCGCAGCCTTTTGAAGGTCTGGGTTCTGGCGTCATTATTGATGCGGCCAAAGGTTATATTCTGACCAACAATCATGTTATCAGTCAGGCCGATAAAATCAGCGTACAGCTGAACGATGGGCGTGAGTTTGAGGCCAAACTGATTGGCGGCGATGACCAGAGTGACATCGCGCTGCTGCAGGTGCAAAACCCGAGCAATCTGACTCAGATTGCCATTGCGGACTCCGATAAACTGCGTGTTGGTGATTTTGCTGTCGCCGTGGGAAATCCGTTTGGTTTAGGGCAAACCGCCACCTCCGGGATAATCTCGGCGCTGGGTCGCAGCGGTCTGAATCTGGAAGGCCTGGAAAACTTTATCCAGACCGATGCCTCAATCAACCGCGGGAACTCCGGCGGGGCCTTACTCAACCTCAACGGCGAGCTGATAGGGATTAACACCGCTATCCTGGCGCCGGGCGGCGGCAGTATCGGCATCGGTTTTGCTATCCCCAGCAATATGGCCAAAACGCTGGCGCAGCAGCTCATTCAGTTCGGTGAGGTCAAACGCGGGCTGTTGGGCATCAAAGGGATGGAGATGAGCGCTGACATCGCGAAAGCGTTCAACATCAATGTGCAGCGCGGTGCGTTTGTCAGTGAAGTGCTGCCAAACTCCGGCTCGGCAAAAGCTGGCGTGAAGTCGGGCGATGTGATTGTCAGCCTGAACGATAAACCGCTGAGCAGCTTTGCGGAACTGCGCTCGCGTATTGCCACCACCGAACCGGGTGCCAAAGTGAAGTTAGGCCTGATTCGTGATGGTAAGCCGCTGGATGTCGAAGTGACGCTTGATAAGAGCACCTCATCCTCTGCCAGCGCGGAGCTTATCGCCCCGGCGCTGCAAGGGGCAACGCTGAGCGATGGGCAGCTGAAAGACGGGACGAAAGGAATTAGCGTCGATACCGTCGAGAAGAGCACCCCTGCCGCGCAGGCCGGATTGCATCAGGATGATGTGATCATCGGCGTGAACCGCAATCGCGTGCAATCCATCGCAGAACTGCGCAAGGTGCTGGAAAGCAAACCGGCGGTCATTGCCCTGCAGGTTATGCGCGGCAACGAGTCTATCTATATTCTGTTGCGCTAAGCATTTGCGATTCCGGACATCACCGCTGCGTGTGATGTCCGGATAACTCATGTTATGCTGCAAATCGTTCCTTTATTAACGACACGCGCATCATGCTTTTAAAGCTCTTTCGTTCAATTGTCATCGGTTTGATTGTTGCCGGCCTGCTGCTGGTCGTCATGCCGTCTTTACGCCAGTTCAATAAGCTGTCGGCGCCTCAGTTCGACAGTGCGGATGAAACGCCTGCGACCTACAACCAGGCCGTTCGCCGTGCCGCGCCTGCCGTGGTTAACGTTTATAACCGTGGCCTCAATAGCTCAGCCCATAACCAGCTGGAGATCCGCACTCTCGGCTCAGGGGTAATTATGGACGAGCGCGGCTACATCATTACCAACAAACACGTGATTAACGATGCCGACCAGATCATCGTTGCCCTGCAGGATGGCCGCGTGTTTGAGGCCCTGCTGGTGGGCTCGGATAGCCTGACTGACCTGGCTGTTTTGAAGATCAACGCCACGGGCGGTTTACCGGTTATTCCTATCAACCGTAAACGAACCCCTCATATTGGCGACGTCGTGCTGGCTATCGGTAACCCTTATAACCTGGGCCAGACGATCACGCAGGGGATTATCAGTGCCACCGGTCGCATTGGCCTCAACCCGTCGGGACGGCAGAACTTCCTGCAAACCGATGCGTCCATCAACCACGGTAACTCCGGCGGTGCGCTGGTCAACTCGCTGGGCGAACTGATGGGTATCAATACCCTCTCGTTCGATAAGAGCAATGACGGTGAGACGCCGGAAGGGATTGGGTTCGCCATTCCCTTCCAGCTGGCGACCAAGATCATGGATAAGCTTATCCGCGATGGCCGTGTGATCCGCGGTTATATTGGTATTGGCGGTCGTGAAATTGCGCCTATGCATTCGCAGGGCGGCGGTATCGATCAGATTCAGGGCATCGTGGTCAACGAAGTGTCGCCTAGCGGCCCGGCGGCTAACGCGGGAATTCAGGTTAATGATGTCATCGTGTCGGTCAACGGCACACCAGCGGTATCGGCGCTGGAGACCATGGATCAGGTTGCGGAGATACGTCCTGGCTCTATCATCCCGGTTGAAGTCATGCGTAACGATAAGAAGCTGACGCTGCAGGTGACGATTCAGGAATACCCGGCCACCAACTGACAGGCATAAAAAAACGGAGCGCATTGCTCCGTTTTTTTTGCCGGGCGGCATGACGGCTTACCCGGCCTGTGGGGACATCCGTTTTACTTGTTAACGAACTCTTCGCCCAGAGTGATATCTTTCTTCAGCGTATCCAGCATGCCTTCCATCGCGTTCTGTTCAAACGCGCTCAGCTTGCCAATCGGCTGATGTTCTTCGATACCGTTTTTACCCAGCAGCAGCGGCTGAGAGAAGAAACGAGCGTGTTCGCCGTCGCCTTCAACATACGCGCATTCAACAACGCCTTTCTCGCCCTGCAGTGCACGAACCAGTGACAGACCAAAACGTGCCGCCGCCTGACCCATAGACAGGGTTGCAGAACCGCCACCCGCCTTCGCTTCCACCACTTCGGTGCCCGCGTTCTGGATGCGTTTGGTCAGGTCAGCCACTTCCTGCTCGGTGAAGCTAACACCAGGGATCTGCGACAGCAGAGGCAGAATGGTGACACCAGAGTGACCGCCGATAACCGGCACTTCAACTTCTGCAGGCTGTTTACCTTTCAGTTCAGCCACGAAGGTGTTGGAACGGATGATGTCCAGCGTGGTTACGCCGAACAGTTTGTTCTTATCGTAAACACCGGCTTTTTTCAGCACTTCTGCCGCGATAGCAACCGTGGTGTTCACCGGGTTAGTGATGATACCAATGCACGCTTTCGGGCAGGTTTCAGCAATCTGCTGCACCAGGTTTTTCACAATACCCGCGTTGACGTTGAACAGGTCTGAACGATCCATGCCTGGCTTACGCGCCACGCCAGCGGAGATCAGCACCACGTCCGCGCCCTGCAGGGCAGGACGAGCATCTTCACCGGAGAAGCCTTTGATTTTCACAGCTGTCGGGATGTGGCTCAGGTCAACCGCCACACCTGGGGTTACCGGAGCAATATCGTACAGGGAGAGTTCTGAGCCTGAAGGCAGTTGGGTTTTCAGTAGTAGGGCAAGCGCCTGGCCGATACCACCAGCAGCGCCGAGGACTGCGACTTTCATCCTAAACTCCTTATTATGGTTAACTTAAGTATCTGTAACTCCGTTGCGGCGACCATAATTCAGCAGGTAATTAATTACAATTTTCGTCACTAAATAATTTGAGGTCGCGCGACTTTATCTCTCACCAGAAGGCTATCTGACGACAGACGACAACGAATTAAGAGGGGGTTACAATACACCCTGCCACGCCACCAAAACAACATCATTTTGATAACATTTAATTTACTTTTAAGCTTATTTGCTTGCCGTGACCCAGGCATGTTTTCTGATAACGAAATCTGATAAAATCACTCCCTTTCATAACATTATTTCAGCCTAACCGCTGGCAGATAATTTGCATAAAAATTCATCCACATGCATAATAATGTTGTTTCTTTCGTCATATTCCGGGTGACTTATGCGAAGCTCGTCTAAGCAAGAAGATTTAGTGAAGGCGTTTAAAGCGCTACTCAAAGAAGAGATATTCAGTTCTCAGGGAGAAATTGTTCAGGCTTTACAGGAACAAGGCTTCGATAACATCAACCAGTCGAAAGTCTCCCGCATGTTAACCAAATTTGGTGCGGTACGTACGCGTAACGCCAAAATGGAGATGGTCTACTGCCTGCCTGCAGAACTTGGCGTGCCAACCACCTCCAGTCCGTTAAAGAATCTGGTTCTCGATATCGATTACAACGATGCCGTTGTCGTGATCCATACCAGCCCGGGTGCTGCACAGTTGATTGCACGTATGCTGGACTCGCTGGGTAAGCCCAAAGGCATCCTTGGGACGATTGCGGGTGACGATACCATCTTCACTACCCCCGCCAATGGCTTCTCAGTGAAAGATCTCTACGAAGCGATTCTGGACCTGTTCGAGCAGGAACTCTGATTACCCTCCCCGTGGCGTCCTGCTGCGGGGATCATTCTGCTTCTGCCGCGTTTACCCCTATTTTATCCCGCCCTTTACTTTAACAAATAGTGCTTTTTACCGCCCATTAACATTCATTTGGTGAATGATAAATCAAAAAATCGCACAAAAAATCAAAAGCTGATATCCATATGATTTTCTTAGATATACAGCCACACTATGAACAATAAACGTACAATTTTATGCCATTAGGTTATAAAAAACAGGTTAGTTAATACGTAATAACAACAGAAACAATTAGTCTGGTATTAATTTTTACCGTTATTAGTGTATACTTGATTTTGTGATGAGGGTCACGAAACAAAGACCCCACTAAAAATTCGACGAGGTAAAGAATCATGAAAATCAAAACTACTGTAGCGGCGCTCAGCGTCCTGTCTGTCCTGTCATTCGGTGCTTTCGCCGCTGACGCTATCAATGCCGAGCAGGCACAATCCCGCCAGGCAATCGGTACGGTTTCCGTGGGCGCAATCGGCACGTCTCCAATGGACATGCATGAGATGCTGAACAAAAAAGCGGAAGAACAAGGTGCGTCATCTTATCGCATCATTGAAGCGCGTTCAGGTGACCACTGGCACGCAACCGCTGAGCTGTACAAATAAGTTTTAGTAATAACTGAAGACCAAAATCTCTACTCAACGGCACCAGGCATAAAAATAGCAGTTCAACCCTTCTCGCCGTTGAGCAAAAACCCTATTCAGGAGCAAAAACTATGAAAACCAAATTCATCATCGCAACCCTCGGTCTGGCATCCGTTCTCTCTTTCGGCGCAAGTGCCGCCGTACAGCAAGTGAACGCTGACCAGGCGCAGAATCTGCAGTCTATGGGGAGTGTGTCTGTGACATCCGTTACCGGCTCTCCAATGGATATCCGTCAGGCACTGGCCGCTAAAGCTGAAAAAGCAGGCGCCAGCAGCTATCGCGTCACCGAGCTGAACCAGGGTGACCACTGGCATGCAACGGCTCAACTGTATAAATAAACCCTCGTCGTATCTCATCATACGACTTGCCCCTGGCCTTCTGGTCAGGGGCTTTTTTATGGCTTGATCAATGGCGCGCGTTGAAACGTAGCTGCCCTTCCAGCTCTTCTTCCGCTTCATCAAACAGCAAAATGAGTGCGCCAAACCGTCTGCGCAACTTTTCAGGCAGATGGATAAACTCAATTTCCAGCGGTAACGGCAGCAGGCTGCCGGTCACCACGTCCCACAGCGTATCCAGATTGGTGACGCTTTCCCGTTCAAGATCAAACACCCGGATAAATTCACGATAGAAGTCATCCTGACTGTCGATCTCGTCAAAATCAAAGGTATAGGTTTTCATTGCCAGTCACCCAGTCCAGGCGAGCGGCCTGCGCCGCCCTGATTATTATAATCCCCCAATATGCAGGGTTTTGACTTCCAGATACTCTTCCAGTCCCAGCACGGACCCTTCACGCCCAAGGCCAGACTCTTTTACCCCACCAAACGGCCCCAGCTCTGTGGAGACGGCACATTCGTTAATTCCTATCATCCCGCTTTCGATGGCCTGCGACACGCGGAAGACACGTGCCAGATTTTGGGTATAGAAGTAAGCCGCCAGGCCATATGGCGTGTTGTTGGCACGCTGGATAACCTCATCTTCCGAGGTGAAACGGAAGCAGGCCGCAACCGGGCCAAACGTCTCTTCTTCAGCCAGTTTCATGCCTTCATGGCAATCGCCCAGGACAGTTGGCATCCAGAAATTGCCGCCAAGCGAATGGGGTTTACCGCCCGCCAGAACGGTCGCGCCCCGGGCCACGGCATCTTCAACGTGTTCACGCACCTTATCGACGGCGGAGGATTCGATCAGCGGCCCCACGATGACGCCCTCTTCCAGACCATTCCCGACCTTCAGGGCCTTCACCGCATCGGCAAGCTTATTCACAAATTTGTCGTAGACGGTTTCCTGAATATAGAAACGGTTAACGCTGACGCAGACCTGGCCGGCATTGCGGAATTTATTGGCGATAGCCCCTTTAACGGCAGCCTCGATATCCGCATCTTCAAAGACGATATACGGCGCATTGCCTCCCAGCTCCATCGACACTTTCTTCATGGTTTCTGCGGCGTTACGCACCAGCGTTTTGCCGACGGAAGTCGAGCCGGTAAAGGAGATTTTCCGCACCTCATGGCTCGCCATAATCGCGTCACTGATTTCATGCGTATTCCCGGCTACGGCGTTGAGTACCCCATCCGGTACGCCGGCCTGTTTTGCCAGCGTAAGCAGCGCGAAGGCGCTGAGAGGTGTGTTATTTGCCGGTTTGATTACCCCGGTACACCCTGCCGCCAGCGCCGGACCTAATTTACGGGTGAGCATGGCCATCGGGAAATTCCACGGCGTAATCGCCGCAACCACGCCGATGGGCTCGCGGGTCGCCAGGATGCGGGAGCCCGGTTTGATCGGTGGAATAATTTCGCCGTTCGCGCGCTTGGCCTCTTCGGCGAACCACTGGATAAAACTCGCGGCGTATTCCACCTCGCCTTCCGCTTCTTTCAGGGGCTTGCCCTGTTCGGTGGTCATTAAACGCCCGAGCCAGCTTTTGTTCTCAATGATCAGTTCGTACCAGCGGTAGAGAATTGCCGAACGCTCTTTCGCGGTTTTGGCGCGCCATGCCGGGAAGGCTTTGGCCGCCGCGGCAATGGCGTCTTCGGTTTCTGCTTTGCCGGCTTTGGCTACTCTGGCGATGACCTCACCGGTAGCCGGGTTCAGCACATCAAACGTCGTGTCCAGCGTTTTCCATATGCCGTTGACCAGATAACCGGTCTGAAAAAGGTGATTGTCCTGAAGCGCCTGGGTTGTCATGTGTCCTCCCTTCCTGAATGTAAGAGCATGCTGGAATAAGTATAGCCACAAAAAAACCGACGCTTTTGGCGTCGGCTTTTTTACTTCAGTCAGTTATCCGTAAGGGCGTTCTGGTAGCGATGCAGCATAAACACCAGCCGTCCTACCGGCTCTGTCACCTGAGGTGGCGCTTCCCAGACTTTCAGCTTCTCCTGGTAGATATCCAGCTCTTCAAGCAGTTGCTTAAAGTAACGACGTCGTTTGTCATCGCTGGAGGCGGAAAGCACGTGGTCGGCCGTACGACGCAGCTGGCGGTGGAAAGCCGACAGATCGTCATTGATGGGCACGGGGGCATTACGCAAACGCTGGTGCGCGATAATCATGGTCAAGGCCAGACGGAACTTGGCGATGTCACCCGGGAACTTGTTCAGCAGTAAAAACAGCTGCTGATAGAGCGCCGGCAGGTGGTTCTCTTTGCGACGCGCGGTATTGGTGGTCATGGACGACACGGCAGCCGAAACAAACTGATTCAACAGCACGCGGCCCGTCCGTGCCTGAGAGTTATCCCGCACCAGCAGAATGACCATCATCGCCAGGAAACAACCCACCAGTTGACCTAAGGCGCTGTCTAAGAACTGGCTGAAATGGAAGGTCATCGGGTTATCCAGCACAATGATGTTAATCGTACTGGCCAGGGCACCCAATGAACCCAGCCGGCGCTTTTGCACTTCGATTCCGATAAAGAACGCCATCACCGCGAGGCTAATACAGAGCAGTAACATGCTCTGCTGGGTTGAGGGAATGATCACCAGAAAATAGAACGCGCCAATCGGCAGTGCAGCAATTGTGCCGAACAGGAAATCAATGGCCACCATGCGCGGATTCGGAAGACGCATCGCCAACGCGGTAACGACGGCGATCATCACCATCGCGCCGCTGCCGGAGGTCCAGCCGGTCCACAGCCAGAACAGCGTGCCGAGCATACAGGCAAGCGTTGTACGCCAGAAGTTAACCATTGCGTGATGGCGTTCGGCGGATTCTGCCTTGATCACCACTTCACCCTGCAGCACCTCTTCCTCCACCGCGCTGATTTTGGTGTTACTGATCACACCGCGTTTCAGCAACAGGTAGCGCGTCGCGGCCCCGACCCAGGTATAGATCGTCACTGGCGTATCACGATCCCCGGTCCAGGCAATGACCCGGCGCATGCGTTTAAGCTGTTTGTGTACGTCCTGCACGGTTTCCACCGGCTCCGCAAACAGCTCGCGGAAGGTATCGGTTACCGCGTCCGGGCGGGTGTTTTGGATCAGATAGGTTTCACACGCCTGGGTAATCAGCGTTAAGGAGACGGTGTTGATGGCTTTAAGGCGGCGGTTGGCACGGGCCCAGCGCGAAGACTCCATGTTCAGATTGCTGCGCATCCCTTCCAGCGCCGTGGTGCGGCGCACCAGAGCGCTCCAGGCTTTATCCACCTCTTCGCTGTCACCATGCTTAATACAGAGCTGCATCAACTGATACTGGGCAACAATCAGCGCATCCAGTTCACGATCCACTTCCTGCTTAATGGAGCGAGGAGAGAAAAGCAGGTCAGCGACAATGGCACTGACAATACCGATGACAATCTCACTGCAGCGCTCTACGGCAAACTGTGGGGCAAGCAGCGGTTCGCTTTGAATGGTGATGATAATAATCAGCGCGGTATAACCGGCCAGCCCCCAGGCGTAGGAGTTCTCCACTTTCACCAGCGACGAGAGCCAGGTGCAGAAGCCCGCCCAGATACAGCACACCATCAGCATCAGCAGCGGCGTGCGGATCATCAATATGATGATGGTCAGTGCGGCGAAACAGCCAATAAATGTCCCGATGATGCGCAGCATCCCACGGTAACGGATCGCCCCGGAGTAAGGTTCCCCGCCCGCAGCAAAGGCAGGCCCTGCCGCGACAATCGCCGCCGTCAGTACGGCCCAGCGGGGGGTTTCCAGCTGAAAGTGGAAGCCGACAAACAGCGCCAGCACAATGGCACACGCCAGCTTAACGGCGAAGCGAATGTGCTGGCTGGCGATGGAAAAGATACCCATAACGATTAACCAAACTCGCGCAGGCGATGGGCAATTTTACGGAAGATGGAGTCCTGGCTGGCGTCACGGTCTTTTTCACCGGTGATCACCACCGTCGCTGTGGTCCCGGCAGGCCACAGATTGCCCTGCTGTTCATCCAGGTGGATACGCACCGGCACACGCTGGGCCAGACGTACCCATTCCAGGTTGGAATCCACCGTCGCCATCCCTTTAGTATCGTTAGAGCTGCTGGAGTTAGTGACCCCCGCGGCTACGCTGTCGACGGTACCTTTCAGCACTCGGTTACTGCCAAGCGGCGTAATTTCAGCCCGGAACCCCGGACGCACGCCTTCCAGTTTGGTCTCTTCCATATAGGCGAGCACGTAGAAGGAGTTCTGTTTAACCAGCGCCACGGCGGTTGAGCCGCGGGTGATAAACTCCCCGGCATAAACATTCAGGTTGGTGATCCAACCATCGGCTGGTGCGCGGATCACGGTGCGCTCAAGATCGAGCCGGGCAAGATCGCGCGTCGCTTGCGCTTTGGCCAGCTGATGCAGCACGGTTTGCAGGACGTTATTGGACTGGTCAATCTCTTCGCGGGACATCGCCTGAACACCCAGTTGGTTACGGCGACCTGCCTCACGACGTTTCTCGGAAGCCAGCGCCTGATAATAGGCCACATCCGCTTCGGCTTCTTCTAACGCTTTCTGATAACGCGGCTGGTCGATGGTGAACAGTACCTGATCTTTTTTCACCAGCTGGTTATCGTGGACATTGACCGCAGTGATGAGACCCGCCACGTCGGGGGCGATTGCCACGACATCGGCGCTAAAGCGTGCATCACGCGTCCACGGTGATTCGGTGTAGTAGACCCAGGCGCGGAAAATAGCGATGAACGCGAGGATAACGAGCGCCATGGTGATGGCAGTGCGGGAGATTTTTCTTGTTAGCGTTTTCACATCAACCTCAGACAAACATGCGCGATATCAGGTAAAACAGGCAGCAATACAGCGCGGTATTGAACAATGCAGGATGCCAGACAAAATCGTAGATCCCGGTGGGGACCAGCACCTTGCGCACCAGCCAGAAAATCGCCAGTGATAAAAGAAGCTCGAAAAATATCGGTGGGAACGACAAACCGAACACCACGATAACGGGAAACAGACTCATGTTGACCTTGATTAGAGAGAGTGCAGGCTTCAGACTTTTTTAGCGCACGCCACCGCAGGAGAGCAAGAAACGCCGGGCGAGAATGGCGCAGCCGTTATGTAATTAATAATATATTAACGTAACTGTTATGCTGTTATCTATAATATGTGATCTAAATCACTTTTAAGTCAGAGTTAACAATGGAACGTCTAAAACGGATGTCGGTCTTTGCCAAAGTGGTTGAACTTGGCTCTTTTACCGCCGCTGCACGTCAGCTTCAGATGAGCGTCTCTTCCATCAGCCAGACCGTGTCCAAACTGGAAGATGAGCTGCAGGTCAAGCTACTCAACCGCAGCACCCGCAGCATTGGGCTGACGGAAGCGGGTAAGATTTACTATCAGGGTTGTCGCCGCATGCTGCTTGAAGTGCAGGATGTGCACGAACAACTTTACGCCTTCAACAACACGCCTATCGGTACGCTGCGCATCGGTTGTTCTTCAACTATGGCACAAAATGTTCTCGCCGCCATGACCGCTGACATGCTGAAAGAGTACCCGGGATTAACCGTCAATCTGGTCACGGGCATTCCCGCCCCGGACCTGATTGCCGACGGGCTGGACGTGGTGATCCGCGTGGGGGCATTGCAGGACTCCAGCCTCTTCTCCCGGCGGCTGGGCAGTATGCCAATGGTGGTCTGCGCCTCGAAAAGCTATCTGGCTCAGTACGGGGTACCGGAGAAACCCGCTGATCTCACCAACCACTCCTGGCTGGAGTACAGCGTTCGCCCCGACAATGAATTTGAGCTGATTGCCCCGGAAGGGATTTCCACCAGACTGCTGCCGGAAGGACGGTTCGTCACCAACGATCCGATGACCATCTCGCGCTGGCTGGTGGCCGGCGCCGGGATCGCGTATGTGCCGTTAATGTGGGTAATCAACGAGATCAACAGCGGTGTACTGGAGATCCTCTTCCCGCGCTATCAGTCCGATCCGCGTCCGGTGTACGCGTTGTATACCGAGAAAGACAAACTGCCGCTCAAGGTTCAGGTGTGCATAAACTATCTGACCGAGTATTTTGTGGACGTGGCGGAGTTGTTTCAGGGAATGCGCGAAAGACGAAAGGAATAACCTTTAATTTCCGAAATGTATATTTGTGATGAATATTCCAGGATGATACAGACCGTCATTCAGGAATATTCCTTCACCCCTGCCAGGAATAGCGAATTGACACTGCCGCCATCTGCGCCTTACCTTATAAACAGTCTGACAGTCAGGCTGTTATTAATTTGTTACCGATATGAATAATAAAATGTATTTCTCAGGATGACGTTAAACAAGGAAAAGAAATGAATCTATTTGAACAAACACCGCCTTCACGCAGGCGCTATGGACTCGCCGCGTTCATTGGTTTGATTGCAGGGATTGTCTCCGCCTTCGTAAAATGGGGAGCAGAGGTGCCGCTTCCGCCGCGAAGCCCTACCGATTTATTCACCAGCGCATGCGGACCGGAGCAATTAATAAGAGCCGCAGGTCAGATTGATTGTTCCCGCAATTTTTTAAATCCTCCTTATGTATTTTTACGCGACTGGCTGGACATTGCTGACCCTAACGCCGCGGTTTATACCTTTGCCGGCCATATATTTAACGCGGTCGGCGTAACACATATTATTTTCTCTATCGTCTTTGCTGTAGGGTATTGTGTAGTTGCTGAAGTCTTCCCGAAAATTAAACTCTGGCAAGGTTTACTGGCGGGTGCGTTAGCGCAGCTTTTTGTTCACATGATCTCCTTCCCGCTGATGGGGCTGACACCCCCGCTGTTCGAACTGCCCTGGTACGAACACGTCTCAGAGATCGTGGGGCATTTGATCTGGTTCTGGTCGATTGAAATCATTCGTCGTGACCTACGCAACCGCATCACGCACGAGCCAGACCCGGAGATCCCGCTGGGTAACGCACGTTAAAAAAAATGGCGCGACTTTTACAGTCGCGCCATTTTTTCAGATTGGTTCAGATCAGGCGGTGCCGCCCACCGTCAGGTTATCCACTTTCAGCGTTGGCTGACCGACGCCAACCGGCAGGCTCTGGCCCTCTTTACCGCAAACACCAACGCCGTTATCCAGTTTCAGATCGTTACCGACCATGGAGATTTGCTGCATGGCTTCAATACCGGAGCCAATCAGGGTCGCCCCTTTCACCGCTTTGGTCACTTTGCCTTTCTCAATCAGATACGCTTCTGAAGTGGAGAAGACGAACTTACCAGAGGTGATATCTACCTGACCGCCACCAAAGTTTGGCGCGAAGATGCCGTAATCAACGGACTCGATGATCTCCTGCGGTGTGGATTTACCCGGCAACATGTAGGTGTTCGTCATACGCGGCATCGGCAGATGCGCGTAGGATTCACGACGGCCGTTGCCCGTTGGCGCAACGCCCATCAGACGCGCGTTGAGTTTGTCCTGCATGTAGCCTTTCAGTACGCCATTTTCGATCAGCACGTTGTACTGCCCGGGCGTACCTTCATCGTCGATTGAAATCGAGCCACGGCGATCCTGCATCGTGCCGTCATCAACCACGGTACAGAGTTCAGAAGAGACGCGTTGTCCCATCTGGCCGCTGAATACGGAGGTGCCGCGACGGTTAAAATCGCCTTCCAGGCCATGGCCCACCGCTTCGTGCAGCAGCACGCCAGGCCAGCCTGCACCAAGTACCACCGGCAATGTACCGGCGGGTGCCGCCACGGCAGACAGGTTCACCAGCGCCATGCGCACGGCTTCTTTTGCCCACGCGTCAGCGCGTGCTTCACCGTCAACATCGCCCAGGAACCAGTCATAACCAAAACGACCGCCGCCACCGCTTGAACCGCGCTCACGTTTACCGTCGTCTTCAACCTGCACGCTGACAGAAAGACGTACCAGCGGACGCACATCCGCTGCCAGCGTGCCGTCTGTCGCCGCGACCAGGATCAGTTCATAGACACCGCTCAGGCTGGCAGAGACTTCCTGCACGCGTTTATCCGCAGCGCGTGCGACTTTATCCACGCGACGCAGGATATCCAGTTTCTCTTCACGGCTCATGCTCTGCAGGGGATCGATACTGGTATAGAGTGCAGAGTGCTGCACTTCACCCAGCGTCTTCACGCGACCGTCACCGGTTTCGCGCACGATAGTCCGCGCAGCCAGCGCGCTCTGCTCTAGTGCGGCCAGGCTAATCTGGTCGGCATAAGCAAAACCGGTTTTCTCGCCGCTGACGGCACGTACACCGACACCCTGGTCAATGTTATAAGAGCCATCTTTAATGATGCTGTCTTCTAAAACCCAGGATTCGTGATAGCTCGACTGGAAATAGAGATCGCCGTAGTCGAGACGGCGTTCGGTCAGTTGACCAAGAATGGAGAACAGGTCCTGATGGCTCAGGCCGTTCGCTGCGAGCAAATGTTCACTTACCAGGTTCAGACTCATCGTATTGCTACTCGTTCGTTGCCGCCCGTGGCGGTATATAAATCGTATTTATTGAGAGTGAGGCAATTACCTGCCCACGTCAAATCATTGCTGTGCATCTTTGCGCGGCTGGCGCAGCACTTCATTAATCTGCGGTTTATCCACCGGCCCGGTGATGCGATAGCGCAGAATAGAGACTTTGCTCCACAGCGGCCCCAGCACTTTACTGGCGGCAAACACCGCCGCACCGACAATCGGGTTCACCACAAAAGCCGCCGCCACGCCGACGGTGGCAGAAATTTCAGGTGCCACCACCGCTTCCATATCCAGTTCGCGGCGCACGAGGTTGACCGAGCCTTTCATCGCAATATCCGCTTCCAGGCCGTCCACCAGCGTATCGTCGGTATGCAGCACCCCGTCTTTGATCCATGCCGTACTGCGGATGGAGTCGTAATAGAAACCTTCGCTGAAGGTATCGCTAAAGTCGAAACGCAGCTTACGCAGCAGGGCATCAAAGCTCAACAGACGCAGTATCTGGCCCGCATGCCCGGTACTCACATCGGCAATCTCACCCTTGCCAAAGCGGGTTTTCAGAATGCCGTTCAGCGAGGCTTCATCCGGCGTCCACGGTGCCGCACGCCAGTGGAGATCGTAATTCACGTCAAATGATGACCCCCGCAGCGGCGTGCTGATGCCAAAGAAGTTAGCCACGGAATCCAGTTTATTGCCCTTGATGTCGCCCTTCAAAGAGGTTCGCTGCTCGCCCGGGTTATTAACCCACTCCCCGGCGGCCCTCAGACGGCCAAAGCCGGTGTCGATAAGTCCGCCCGCAAGGCTCAGCGTATTCCCCTTAATGGCGAAATCGCCGTCAATACGGCCATACTTTTGACCCCAAAGCCAGCACTCAGCACAGCGTAGCTGGAGATCGGGCCAGCCGCTGAAGTCGATACGGGTTGGGTTATTCAACGGCGCCGTATTTGACGGATGATCTTTTCCGCTCGCGGTGGCCGGGTTGTAGTAGAGATAGCGAATCGCCGCCTGCCACGGCGCATTGTCGCGCATGGTCAGCGTGCCATTGATCTCGCGGCCCTGGGCTTCGACTTTTGACCCGTTCGCCGTTGGCTGCGAAACAATGCTCAGGTTATTCCACTGCTGTCCACCCAGCATCAGCGACGGCGTACGAACAGTAATGCTCTGCGGGAACTGGGCAGCCTCATCAACGTTTTGGCCCACGCCCTTCTGGAACAGGGCCAGCCACTCGGCCCCGTCCATTGGCGGCAGATTAAGCTCAATGCCGGTGTGATCGGGCAGCGGCGGCGTGGTGCGGCTGTCCGTCGTCCAGATGGCTCTGTCGAGCGTGAGCTTACGGTTAAGCAGCCAGCGGCTGTTGAAATGGTTTTTCTCACCCGCACTGCCGGTCAGCGCGAAGCTGTTAAGATTGCCATCGACGTTAACCTTTATTGGCAGCGGTTGACCGGACGATTTATCCAGCGGTGCAGGCAACTGGCTCTGAATGTTTTTCAGATCGCCGGTGATATCAACTTTATAGCGCGCACCGGCGTGATAAGGCAGTTCAATTGCCACCTTGCCATTCCAGGAGACTGCACCGTTAACGGACTCCTCAATCGGCTTTGGCAGAACATCCATGCGCGATGGCTGCCAGTTGCCGTCCAGGTTGACGGCTACCTGATAAGCTTTCTCGCCCTCGGTGGTCGAGAAATCAATATTCACAGGCTGATTAAACCAGCTGGCCGTGAGCGGCTCGCTCTTCAGGTTACCGTTCTCAAAGCTAAACTGCCCGCTGAGGTTCTTCAGGGTGCTTTCAAGCGGCTTAATATACAGGCTGTTGTTATTGAGACGGACGTCGCCTTTGGCGGTGGTCATTTCACCGTCGAGCGGGATATCAAGATGTAAGCGAGCACTCACATCGCCATCCAGCTGCAGCTGCTGAAGGGTGGCTGCCAGTGACTCTTTCAGCGGCGTGTCTTCAAAATAGGGGCCGACTGCTTTCCCGGGGCCGTTAATGTCGGCATCAATCAAAAGCTTCTCTTTTGAGTAATCCGGAATGTTTGCCGTCAGGTTACTGGCCGTTACGCCGCCCAGCGCCACGTTGTCTGCCTTCATCCATAATCCGTCATTGATAAAATTAAGTTCAATGTCGAGATTTTTCAGCGCAGGCCAGCCCGGCTGGAAGGCGAAGGTGGCGTTGTGCAGCGGCACCAGCACCTGGAATTGACCTTCATTGTGCTTGTACGGGAAAAGATGCGGATTACCGCCGTAGACCAGGGTGGCATTATCCGCCTGACCGCCCTGGATCGCGCCGCTCAGATAGTCCACCAGCGCTTTGCCCATCAGGTTCTCGGGGAAGTAGCGCCAGGCCTGAGAACCGTCGTTAGTGCTGATCCCGGCCAGAATACCCAGCCACGGCTCTTCACCTTCAGGCTGCAGATAGCGGAAATCGCCACGCGCATGCACCGCTTTGGCTTTCACATCGATATGGCGCCCATCCAGCTGGAAACCTTTATCGTTACGCAGCCAGTTGAGCACCGCATTGCCTTGTTCAATTTCCAGCGGCGCACGGAAGACCGTTTCGTAAGGCATTTTGGCGTCATGCATATCGACCGTTAGCCTGCCGTTCTCAACGCTCCCTTCCAGCTTACCGCTGAAGTTTTCCGCCCCCGGTAACATCTTCCACTGCTTCCAGGCCAGACCTTTCCATGCGGCCTGAAAACGGGTCTTTTCCGTGGCCTGAAGCGGGATATCCAGCGCCAGCGAATCTATCTTTCCGCTTGGCTGCGTTGCCAGCCAGATCTCACCCAGGTCCGGAGAGAGCTTGGCGGCCATCGAGCGCAGACCTTCTATTGCGGCCAGATCAAGGTTGCTGGCGCGAATACGCAGCTCGTCACTGCGTTTGCTGGTCGCCCCACCGACATCCTGCTCCGGCATCCAGGCCAGCGTCAGAGCACCGCGCGGCCAGGGTTTGTTATCCATGGTGATGCGTGTGTCCGGAATGGCAAACTGCCACCCCTCTCTCTCTTTCGTCACGTGCGCGGTGAGGTTATCGACCGAAAGTTGATGCTGCTGTTTTTCGCCCTTCCAGCTTGCGCCCCCCTGCTTAAGCCAGATATCGCCGCTGGCAAATTCCCCTTTCGTCAGGGTCATCCAGCCTTCAAGGCTAAAACGGGCGGTTTCCAGCTGCATATTTTGCTGTAACCAGTCGCCGAGCCACGGCTTAACATCCACGTCGTCGGCCTGCAGCCATACCTTGCCGTTATTTAACAAACCGTCGTCGTCGCGCAGATCCATACGAACCTGCATCACGCCGTGCTGGCCGTTCAGGCTGGAGAGATTCACCTGTCCTTCCGCGCGATGGCGTTCTTTGCCGTTGAGCCAGGTCAGCTGTGGGATCGCCAGTTCAGCGCGCTGCCCGGAGAGGGTAATAAAGCTCACTTCGCTGTCGCGCAGATCGAAATGATCAAACTGACGCAGGAAGAGATCGCTGAAGCGGTTGGTTTCAAGGCTCTGATTGCTATCGCCGCCGGACAGCGGGGTATTGGTCAGAAACTGAAGCTGATAAAAGGTGAGATCGCGGAACTGCCAGCGAAAATGGAGCAGGCTTTGCCAGACATCCAGCGCCAGGGTGACGCGTTTGATTTTCAGATAGCCGCCATCTTTCAGGCTGGCATTGATATCCCGGACATCAAGCGTCGGGCCAAAATTCTGCCAGCTGGCGCTTATCTGGCTCACGTCCACCGGGACACCGGTGGTGGATTCGATTTTTGCCAGCAGCTGCGGACGCCAGCTGTCCAGATGTGGTAAAACGAGGCGCAGCCCGCTCACGAGCAACGCGACAATCACGACCAGCGTTGCCCCTGTAAGCAATAAAATCCCCGGCAATCGCCTCACTCATCTCTCCTTGTCAGCTTTGGTCACGCGGCGTACCGCGTCTTACATCATCACGACGTCAAACTGCTCCTGGTTATAGAGCGGTTCGATTTGAACTTTTACCTGTTTGCCGACAAAGATTTCCACTTCCGCCAGCGCGTGCGACTCTTCGCCTTTCAGCGCTTCAGCCACCGCAGGGGAAGCATAGACCAGAAAACGATCGGAGTCGTAGGCATGATGAACGCGAACGATTTCACGCATGATCTCGTAGCAGACGGTCTCAACCGTCTTTACTGTGCCACGTCCGTGGCAGGTTGGGCATTCATTGCACAGCACGTGCTCCACGCTTTCGCGGGTACGCTTACGCGTCATTTCCACCAGCCCCAGCTGTGAGAAGCCGTTGATGCTGGTTTTCACGCGATCTTTACTCAGCGCCTGCTCCAGCGAGTGCAGCACACGACGGCGATGGTCTTCATTACTCATATCGATAAAGTCGATGATGATAATGCCACCCAGATTGCGCAGGCGAAGCTGGCGGGCGATGGCCTGCGTGGCTTCGATGTTGGTATTAAAGATGGTGTCATCCAGGTTGCGATGGCCGACAAACGCGCCGGTGTTGATATCCACCGTCGTCATCGCTTCGGTCTGATCGATGATCAGATAGCCGCCGGACTTCAGTTCAACCTTGCGTTCCAGCGCTCGCTGGATCTCATTTTCTACGTCATAGAGATCGAAGATAGGCTGACGCCCCGTGTAATGCTCCAGCAGGCCAGGCATTTCGGGAATGTATTCGGCGGTAAATTCCAGCAGTGCTTCATAGGTCAGGCGGGAATCCACGCGAATTCTGTCGAGCTGTGCATCAGCAAAATCACGCAGGACGCGCTGAGCCAGCGCCAGTTCGCCGTAAAGCTGGTAGCGGGTCTGGTTGCGTTTTTTACGCTCCATGACTTTGGTCCAGACGCGCTTGAGATAAGCCGCATCAGACGCCAGATCGTCTTCACTGATCCCTTCTGCGGCGGTACGGATGATAAACCCGCCCTGTTCATCGCAGTAAGCGCTGACCACTTTTTTAAGACGCTCGCGCTCGCTTTCGCTCTCAATGCGCTGCGAAACGCCCACGTGCGACGCGCCAGGCATAAAGACCAGATAACGGGAAGGCAATGTAATGTCGGTAGTCAGACGGGCGCCTTTCGTGCCCAGCGGATCTTTGACGACCTGCACCATCAGATCCTGGCCCTGACGCACCAGTTCGGAGATATCGCGCACGGCAAACTGCTTTTGCTCTTCGCCCGCGACGCATTCGGTATGCGGCATAATGTCGGAGGCATGTAAAAATGCCGCCTTATCCAGTCCAATATCTACAAAAGCCGCCTGCATACCCGGTAGTACACGACTGACACGACCTTTGTAGATATTGCCTACTATTCCGCGCCGCGCTTCACGCTCAATATGAATTTCCTGAAGAATGCCACCATCAATATAGGCCACACGGGTTTCCGATGGCGTTACGTTTACCAACAATTCAGCCGTCATAATTATCCCTTCCCTCACGCAGTGAGTTAAAATTGCTCAGCAACTCATACGTTTCCACCAGCGGTAAGCCGACTACGGCGTGATAGCTGCCATTAATCTTCCTGACAAAACAGCCACCCAGCCCCTGAATACCGTATGCACCTGCCTTATCCATCGGTTCACCGCTGGTGATATAAGCGGCGATCTCGTCGTCGGTAAGCACTCTGAATGTCACGTCCGTCACCACCAGGCAATCCAGCACGTGCTGGCTGTCCGCCAGCGCGACGGCGGTCATTACCTGATGTGTTTGTCCGGACATTTTGCGCAGCATACGCGCCGCATGTTCAGCGTCGTGCGGTTTCTCGAGCACTTCACCGTTAAGAATAACGATGGTATCTGCCCCCAGCACCGGCAAGTCACGCGGCGTTTGCGCCACGCCTGCCTGCGCTTTCTCACGCGCCAGTCGAGAAACGTACTGCTGGGCACTTTCGCCTTCAGCGCGTTTCTCTTCGATGCCCGTAACAATGCGTTCAAAGGAGACACCCAGCTGAGTGAGCAACTCCTGACGACGCGGAGAACCAGAAGCAAGATATAGAGACGTCATAGAAACCTTTTATTGCACAGCAAACTGCTGGCGAACCTTACGCATCAGCAGGAACAGCCACGGCCAGAGCACACCGTTTACTACACTACTCCAGAACACTTCCGGTCGGAAAGAGACGTTGATCACTAAAAACTCTGCCCAGAAAACAACGATATCCGCAGCAAGCGACAACAACATCACCACCAGCGCCTGTTGCCAGAGCGCGAGGTTACGAAAGAGCTGGAATTTAAGTGCGACGAGGTACGCAATAATACTCATGGACAAGGCGCGCACGCCAAGCGTAGAGCCACTAATGAGATCCAGTATGGCACCCATCACAAAACCTGTGCCGACATTTACGCGGTGCGGCAGGGCAAGGATCCAGTAGAGCAAAATGAGCAATACCCAGTTTGGCCGGAAAACGAGAATGTCGTCCGGCCAGGGCATGATTTGCAGTAACAGCGCAATGAGAAATGAGAGCCAGATAACCCAGCGTCCCTGGCTACGGTAACTTGCCACTACTGCCCTCCCGAGGAGAGTTTAGGCGGTGGCGGTGCATCCGGCAGCGGCTGCGTTAGCCCCGTAGCAGGGGCCGGTACTGGCGCAGGGGGTCCCATGGCATCCGGTGCCGGCAGAACCTGCGGCATCATTTGCATCAGGCGTTCATTCGCGACGCGATGAACATCTTCAGGCGTCATGGGGTTAGCACCATTGCGGTCGGCGCCCCACAGCAGCAGCAGGTAGCGAAGACGCTGTAAACCCGCGGTTGGACGCGCCTGAATCACGGTATAGGCACGCTGCGTATCAAGCTTCACCGAAGAGACAACCGCAACCGGATACCCTTCAGGGAAACGTCCACCCAGACCCGACGTCACCAGAACGTCGCCCACACGAATGTCCGTGTTAGCCGGCAGATGTTCCAGCTGGAGATCGTCGGTACACCCGTTACCGGCCGCGATGACGCGAATGTCATTACGCAGTACCTGAATCGGCAGCGCATGCGTGGCATCGCAGATCAGCAGAACGCGGCTGGTCAGTTTGGCCACAGCAACAACCTGGCCTACAACGCCTTTATCACTGATAACAGGCTGACCTTCATACACACCGTTCACGCTTCCTTTGTCGATCACCACCTGATCGCTGTAAGGATCGTTGACGGTGGAGATCACCTGCGTCACCATCTTCTGCTCATCCTGACGCAGCGGCGAGCCAAGCAGCTCGCGCAGACGCGCGTTTTCCTGCTTATATTGTCCCAGCATCAGCAGCTCGCTGTTTTTCAACAGCAGTTCCTGACGTAATGCCCGGTTTTCGAGTTCGAGTTGGTCACGTGAAGACAACGTTTGAGAAACGGAGTCGAGCAACTCACGGGGACCATTTGAAATAAAGTAGAAAGGACTGACGGCGGTATCCATGTACGTTCTGATCTGACTGAACGTACCGAGGCGGCTATCGGCAATAATGACCCCAAGCGCAACCAGGACCGCCAGAATGAGGCGAAACTGTAGCGATGGGCCACGGCTAAAAATTGGCTTCATAGGCTATGCGTATTCTCGTGTCAGAGAGAAAGGGTAGCGATACGCTACCCTTTCACAATGACTACTCTTCGCTGAACAAGTCGCCGCCGTGCATGTCGATCATTTCCAGCGCCTTGCCACCACCACGGGCGACGCAAGTCAGTGGATCTTCTGCAACTACGACAGGAATACCTGTCTCTTCCATTAACAGGCGGTCGAGGTTACGCAGCAGCGCACCACCACCGGTCAGAACCATACCGCGCTCGGAGATATCAGACGCCAGTTCTGGTGGGCACTGTTCCAGGGCAACCATCACTGCGCTCACGATACCGGTCAGAGGTTCCTGCAGCGCTTCCAGAATTTCGTTGGAGTTCAGGGTAAAGCCGCGTGGAACACCTTCAGCCAGGTTACGGCCGCGAACTTCGATTTCACGCACTTCATCGCCCGGGTAAGCGGAACCGATTTCATGCTTGATACGCTCAGCGGTCGCTTCGCCGATCAGGGAACCGTAGTTACGACGCACATAATTAATGATGGCTTCGTCGAAACGATCGCCACCGATACGCACGGAAGAGGAGTACACCACGCCGTTCAGGGAGATAACGGCCACTTCAGTGGTACCACCACCGATATCCACCACCATAGAACCGGTCGCTTCAGAAACAGGCAGACCCGCACCGATTGCCGCCGCCATTGGCTCTTCAATCAGGAACACTTCACGCGCGCCTGCACCCTGGGCTGATTCACGGATTGCGCGACGTTCAACCTGGGTGGCGCCAACCGGCACACACACCAGAACACGCGGGCTTGGGCGCATGAAGCTGTTGCTGTGAACCTGCTTGATGAAGTGCTGAAGCATTTTTTCAGTCACGAAGAAGTCAGCGATAACGCCGTCTTTCATTGGGCGGATTGCGGCGATGTTGCCAGGGGTACGTCCCAGCATCTGCTTCGCGTCATGACCCACAGCGGCTACGCTTTTCGGCGAGCCGGCACGATCCTGACGAATGGCCACAACGGAAGGCTCATTCAATACGATGCCTTGTCCTTTAACGTAAATAAGGGTATTCGCGGTACCCAGGTCAATGGACAGGTCATTGGAAAACATGCCACGAAATTTTTTCAACATACTAAGGGATAATCCTGAAAGCTGGGGCGGAAAACAAAATCCGCTTACTTTACCAACCACACGCAGCAGCGACAAGGCGCAAAAATCATCTGCAGCGGTGAAAATTTGTGCAGTACGTATCCTGATGTTACAAATCTTTCCCTGATTCCCTCAGGGCTGAGTACACAGTAGCGTCCCTCACTGACATTTGTAACCCGCTAAAGGTCGTTCACTGGCTTTTTGCTCGTCATACTCAAAGCTACAGGCGCGATATTCTACGTGAAAACGGATTAAACGGCAGGTCAAACAGAGTATCTTTGCAAATATTTTTTCACATTGGTGTCAAGCGGCTGAGAGGAGGCAAAAAAATCCCCCTGACCGCCCGTCACACCGCGCTCTGTCAACATCTGCCATTCGCTTCTGGAGCGCACGCCCGTGGCAAAGACTTGTGTTCGCGTTCCCTTGCACGCTTCCACCAGACTCTGTACCAGCAGCTGGTTTTCCGTGCGCTTTTCAATGTTCCTTACCAGCCCTGGATGCAGCTTTAATAACTCCACATCCAGTTCCTTAATCCAGTTAGTACTGACCAGCGTTAAACCCGCCTGCGTGACCGCGACACGGGCACCTAGCGCATTAATCAACCGTACTACCGGACGTAACCGGCTGATGTGTTGACCCACATCCGCCTCAGCAAGTTCAAAAATAATGTGTTTGCGTTGCGATTTTTCGCATTGCATTAATGTATCACGCAACCAGCGCTGAAAACGCGGGCGAATTAACGACTCCACGGTAACCTGTAGCGCCAGGTTTTCTTCGGGCCAAAAGGATAAAAACGGCAT
Source organism: Enterobacter sp. BNK-18 (assembly GCF_047456135.1). Taxonomy (NCBI): domain Bacteria; kingdom Pseudomonadati; phylum Pseudomonadota; class Gammaproteobacteria; order Enterobacterales; family Enterobacteriaceae; genus Enterobacter; species Enterobacter sp. BNK-18. Next base: position 3,314,407 of record NZ_CP179899.1, read on the forward strand.
GAGTCGGGTGATCTGCTGGCGGTCATACTCTTCAGAAAGCCCAAACTGCAGCACCATCGGCAAATATTCCGCGGAGATGACCTCTTCCGTACCGTCAAAAATACGGCACATCAGCTCACGATGATGAACGTTCCCGTTTTTCATCACCGCCGGTTTTTGATAAATGCGCGGCCCGCCGCGGCTGAGCATTTGCTCTATTAACGTTCTCCAGCGCACATTGCCGCGCCCTTTTTCTGGTAACGAATCGTCGTATACTGCCCAGCCGTTAGCGCCCTGCAACACGGCGTTGCGGGTTGCCGCTTCAGCATGTTCCATCACCTGTTCCGTCGACTGGCCGCCGCGCCAGGCACAGATGCCCATATGAACCATATCGTCCCTGTCGAGCATTTTGCTCTGCGGCAGCGCATCCACCGCTTTCAGCAGCTGGCTGGCGATGCTTTCTGACTCTTTCAGCGTACGGTGAGGCAGCAGCACGGCAAAGTCGCTGCGGTGATAACGGGCCAGCAGCGCACCCGGATAACGCATAATAAAGGTGGAGAGCAGGTTGATCAGCGTAAAGAGATTCTCTTCCGCCACGCGCTGTCCCCAGGTGTCGCGCAGCAGATCGAAATCGGGCAGGCGAATCATCATGACAACACCGTGCGTCCCGACTTTTTCCGGATCGTCCAGCAACGTGGCCAGTTGATTATCAAAGAAAAGACGGTTGTTCAGCCCGGTTTTATTATCCTGCGCAGCGTAAGAGCGGATCAGCGTGTCCATACGGCTGCGCTGGTCGCTGGCGAACTGAATTTCTGAGAGCAGCGTATCCAGCGCACTGCTGGCACGTGCAGGCCATTCATGGATCGAGCCACGCACCTGCGGGCCGCGTTCACCGTTCAGTATACGCACGGAGCGCATCTCCAGCAGTTCCTGACCAGAGAGCTGACGGCGCAGCCAGCGAACCGCGAGGAAAATCAGCAGGACAATAAACGCGACGGCGACGGTGAGCGGCGCGGTGGTCATCATCGAGCGGAAGTAGCTGGCCATTGGATCGAGGTAGACCATGTTTATGGTCATGCCGGGGTTTTTAAGGGAATGCACCGTCACTTCCCGGTACTGGCTTACCACGCCCGCAGGCCGATAGCTGTCCTGCCGGGCATGGCTTAAAACATTATGCTTTCCCTGCAGAATGTCGATTTGGACAATATCGACAGGCACCATCAACTCATCCAGCTCGCGGGACAGCGCCGGCAGCGGGGTGGTGAGGAGACGATTATCAATCACCGACGCGACAGACTGCACCCGATTAACCAGCTTGTCCTGAATGGCGTTATAAAAGCTCAGAGAACAGCCAAGGAGCGTGACAAAAATGGTCAGCCCCGTCAGTAAGGTGATAAAAGCCGAGAACTTCGTCGTTAATCGCATCCTTGAGATAACTCCGTGGGTTGAGGGGGTAGCGAGTAAGCGCTAACTTGCATTTCAAATGCGGCATACTATCAAACCTGGCGTATCTGGCAATTTATTGCGTTAAATCGGCATTGCTTTTCCCTGAGGGAGTATAGTCTTCAGGAGCTATTTTCCAATCAACTGAGTCGTGAGGACCCTGTATGCAGGCTTTGATCTTAGAACAGCAGGACGGCAAAACGCTTGCCTCGGTGCAGGCCGTTGAAGAGAGCCGCCTGCCGGCAGGCGAAGTGACCGTCGACATCGACTGGTCCAGTTTAAATTATAAAGATGCGCTGGCTATTACCGGGAAGGGTAAAATCATCCGAAATTTCCCTATGGTGCCAGGTATCGATTTTGCGGGCCGGGTTCATGCGAGCGAAGATCCGCGCTTCCATGCCGGCCAGCAGGTGCTGCTCACGGGCTGGGGCGTGGGTGAAAATCACTGGGGTGGGCTGGCGACACAGGCGCGCGTGAAAGGCGACTGGCTGGTGCCTATGCCACAAGGCCTGGATGGTCGTAAAGCGATGATCATCGGTACAGCAGGCTTTACCGCCATGCTGTGCGTGATGGCGCTGGAAGATGCCGGTATTCGCCCTGAATCGGGTGAGATCGTCGTGACCGGTGCCAGCGGTGGTGTGGGCAGCACGGCGGTGACATTGCTGCACAAATTGGGTTACCAGGTTGCGGCAGTTTCCGGGCGCGAGAGCACCCACGCGTACCTGCGTCAGCTCGGCGCTAATCGCATCCTGAGCCGCGACGAGTTTGCCGAAACCCGTCCACTGGAAAAACAGCTCTGGGCAGGTGCGGTAGATACCGTCGGTGACAAAGTGCTGGCAAAAGTGCTGGCGCAGATGAACTACGGCGGCTGCGTGGCAGCCTGTGGTCTGGCGGGCGGTTTTGCCCTGCCCACCACCGTGATGCCCTTTATTCTGCGTAACGTTCGCCTGCAGGGTGTTGATTCCGTAATGACCCCGGCGGCGCGCCGCATTGCGGCCTGGGAACGTCTGCAGCGCGATTTGCCGGACACGTTCTTTACTCAGAGCGCAACCGAAATCACGCTTAGCCAGGCGCCTGAATATGCCAGCAAGATCATGGACAACCAGTTCCACGGCCGCGCGCTGGTGAAAATTGCCTAATCTTCAAATTTTCGTGACATATTCGCGCTAATCCCTCTCCTCCGTCATGCTTAGAAAAACGCATGACGGAGGATGCCATGAAAACCCGAAAACTGACGGAAGCCGACGTAACGTCGGAATCTGTCTTTATGTTACAGCGCCGCCAGATCCTGAAAATGCTTGGCATCAGCGCCACCGCACTGACGCTTTCCCCTGCGGCTCATGCCGACCTGCTCGACTGGTTTAAAGGTAACGATCGCCCCAAAGCCCCTTCCGGCGCCCCGCTCACCTTTACGAAGCCCGCTCAGTGGCAAAACACACTGACGCTCACGCCGGAAGACAAAGTGACCGGCTATAACAATTTCTACGAATTTGGTCTCGATAAGGCCGATCCTGCGGCCAACGCGGGGAGTATGAAAACCGATCCGTGGACGCTGAAAATCGACGGTGAAGTGGCAAAACCGCTGACGCTGGACCATCACGATCTCACCACCCGTTTCCCACTGGAAGAGCGTATCTACCGCATGCGCTGCGTGGAAGCCTGGTCGATGGTTGTGCCCTGGGTAGGCTTCCCGCTGCATAAACTGCTGGCGATGGTTGAACCCACCAGCAACGCAAAATATGTCTCTTTCCAGACGCGCTACGCCCCGGACGAGATGCCGGGCCAGAAAGATCGGTTTATCGGCGGTGGGCTTGCGTATCCGTATGTCGAAGGGTTACGGCTCGACGAAGCGATGCATCCTCTTACGCTACTGACCGTCGGTGTTTACGGCAAAGCACTCCCGCCGCAGAACGGCGCGCCTGTTCGCTTAACGGTGCCGTGGAAGTACGGTTTTAAAGGGATTAAATCTATCGTCAGCATTAAGCTCACCCGCGAACGTCCACCCACGACCTGGAACCTGGCGGCGCCCGACGAATATGGCTTTTTTGCCAATGTGAACCCGCACGTCGATCATCCCCGCTGGTCACAGGCCACCGAGCGATTTATCGGTTCCGGCGGCGCGCTGGATGTGAAGCGTCAGCCGACACTGCTGTTTAACGGCTACGCTGATGAAGTGGCGTCGCTTTACCGTGGCCTTAATTTACGGGAGAACTTCTGAGTGCGTTTAACGGCAAAACAGATAACCTGGCTGAAAGTGCTGTTGCACTTAGCCGGGTTGCTTCCTTTTATCTGGTTATTCTGGGCCGCCAGCCAGGGGCTTTTTAGCGCTGATCCGGCAAAGGATATCCAGCACTTTACCGGTCGGATGGCTCTGAAATTTTTACTGGCGACCTTGCTGGTGTCACCGTTAGCGCGCTACGCTAAACAGCCATTATTGATACGCACCCGCCGGCTTTTGGGACTATGGTGTTTTGCCTGGGCGACGCTCCATTTGACCAGCTACGCCTTGCTGGAACTGGGCATTAACAACCTGGCACTGCTGGGCCGCGAACTGGTCACCCGTCCGTACCTGACGTTAGGTATCGTGAGCTGGCTGGTGTTACTGGCATTAGCACTGACATCAACGCAATATGCACAACGTACATTGGGCAGGCGCTGGCAACTGCTGCACAACTTCGTCTATCTTGTCGCGATCCTCGCACCCATCCATTATCTGTGGTCGGTGAAGATCCTCTCCCCGCAGCCCATGCTCTACGCGCTGCTGGCTGTGGCGCTTTTAGCATGGCGTTACAAGAAGTTCCGTCAGTGGTTGCGATAATTCGCGAAACTGTGCGTTTTCCCGCAGAATCCCTGTCAACCGCGAATCTTTTTCGGATAGCGGTTGATAATCTTCCCTGATAAGACCAGTATTTAGCTGCCAAATGCTACGAAATCGTTATAATGTGCGACTTTGGTTTACCCGACAGCGGTTTTAGGCCTCTGAAAAGGTGACAATCGTGCTTCGAAGGTATATTTTGTTTTTTACCGGAGAATCGCAGGAGATAGCGGCACAATGGCTGATAAGTTCCATATCTTAGTTTTAAACGGACCGAACCTGAACATGCTCGGCACCCGCGAGCCAGAGAAGTACGGCTCGCTAACATTGAGTGAAATTGTTAACCGTCTGAGCACGGAAGCAACGTCGCTGAATGTGGATTTGGATCATTTTCAGTCGAACGCGGAGTACGCAATCATCGACCGTATTCATCAGGCTAAAGACATTGTGGACTATATCCTGATCAATCCGGCCGCGTTTACGCACACCAGTGTTGCTATTCGCGACGCACTGCTCGCAGTGAGTATCCCGTTTATCGAGATCCACCTGAGCAACGTGCACGCCCGAGAGCCGTTCCGCCACCATTCCTATCTATCAGATATCGCCGCTGGCGTTATTTGCGGACTGGGCGCTGACGGCTATTCATACGCTTTACAGACAGCGGTAAAACGCTTGTCACAATCACACTAAACAAGAGTACGGAACCCACTCATGGATATTCGTAAGATTAAAAAACTGATCGAGCTGGTTGAAGAATCAGGCATCTCCGAACTGGAAATTTCTGAAGGCGAAGAGTCTGTACGCATCAGCCGTGCAGCCCCAGCCGCTAGCTTCCCGGTAATGCAGCAGGCTTATGCTGCGCCAGTGCAGCAGCCTGCGCTTTCCGCAGCCGTTGCACCAGCAGCTGAAGCCGCACCTGCCGCTGCAGCAGAAATCAGTGGTCACATCGTACGTTCCCCAATGGTTGGTACTTTCTACCGCACCCCGAGCCCGGACGCGAAAGCGTTCATCGAAGTGGGTCAGAAAGTCAACGCAGGCGATACCCTGTGCATCGTTGAAGCGATGAAAATGATGAACCAGATCGAAGCAGACAAATCAGGCACTGTGAAAGCGATTCTGGTCGAAAGTGGTCAGCCGGTTGAATTTGACGAGCCGCTGGTCGTCATCGAGTAACGAGGCGAACATGCTGGATAAAATTGTTATCGCCAACCGCGGCGAGATTGCACTGCGTATTCTTCGTGCCTGTAAAGAACTGGGCATCAAGACCGTCGCTGTGCACTCAAGCGCGGATCGCGATTTAAAACACGTATTGCTGGCGGATGAGACGGTCTGTATTGGCCCGGCTCCGTCCGTAAAAAGCTATCTGAACATCCCGGCTATCATCAGCGCCGCTGAAATCACCGGCGCGGTGGCAATTCATCCGGGTTATGGCTTCCTCTCTGAGAACGCCAACTTTGCTGAGCAGGTTGAGCGATCTGGCTTTATTTTCATCGGCCCGAAAGCTGACACTATCCGCCTGATGGGCGATAAAGTGTCCGCAATCACCGCGATGAAAAAAGCCGGTGTTCCAACCGTACCGGGCTCTGACGGTCCTCTGACCGACGACATGGATGCTAACCGTGCTCATGCGAAACGCATTGGCTATCCGGTTATCATCAAGGCGTCCGGCGGCGGCGGCGGTCGCGGTATGCGCGTTGTGCGTAGCGATGCTGAACTGGCCCAGTCCATCTCCATGACCAAAGCGGAAGCGAAAGCAGCTTTCAGCAATGACATGGTGTACATGGAAAAATACCTGGAAAACCCACGCCACATCGAAATTCAGGTGCTGGCTGACGGTCAGGGTAACGCTATCTATCTGGCAGAACGTGACTGCTCCATGCAGCGTCGTCACCAGAAAGTGGTTGAAGAAGCGCCAGCACCGGGCATTACGCCGGAACTGCGTCGCTACATCGGCGAGCGTTGTGCTAAAGCCTGTGTCGATATCGGCTATCGCGGTGCGGGTACTTTCGAGTTCCTGTTCGAAAACGGCGAGTTCTACTTCATTGAGATGAACACCCGTATTCAGGTAGAACACCCGGTTACCGAAATGATTACCGGCGTTGACCTGATCAAAGAACAGCTGCGTATCGCTGCGGGTCAGCCTCTGTCCATCAAACAGGAAGAAGTTGTGGTCAAAGGCCATGCGGTGGAATGCCGTATCAACGCCGAAGACCCGAATACCTTCCTGCCAAGCCCGGGTAAAATCACGCGTTTCCACGCGCCGGGTGGCTTTGGTGTGCGTTGGGAGTCTCATATCTACGCGGGTTACACCGTACCGCCGTACTATGACTCCATGATCGGTAAGCTTATCTGCTACGGCGAAAACCGTGACGTGGCAATTGCCCGCATGAAGAACGCCCTGCAGGAGCTGATCATCGACGGTATCAAAACCAACGTTGAACTGCAGATGCGTATCATGAGCGACGAGCACTTCCAGAATGGTGGGACTAACATCCACTATCTGGAGAAAAAACTCGGTCTGCAAGAGAAGTAAGCGCGCAGTCACGCCAAAAAGGCCGGATAATCCGGCCTTTTTTTATTTCTGGGGATCGGAAAGCCCCATCATGTACAATCCCCGCTTTATTCATCCACAAGGGACAAAAAATGGACAAGCGTTTTGTTCAGGCCCATAAAGAAGCGCGATGGGCGCTGTGGCTGACCCTTCTCTATCTTGCTGCATGGTTAGTGACCGCTTACTTACCTGGCTCGGCTATCGGCATTACCGGCCTGCCTCACTGGTTCGAAATGGCCTGCCTGCTGGTGCCGCTGGTCTTTATCCTGCTGTGCTGGGCAATGGTGAAATTTATCTACCGGGATATCCCGCTGGAGGATGATGATGCAGCTTGAAGTCATTCTGCCGCTGGTCGCGTACCTGGTGGTCGTGTTTGGTTTGTCCGTTTATGCAATGCGTAAGAGGACAACCGGCACTTTCCTGAATGAGTATTTCCTCGGCAGTCGCTCGATGGGCGGTGTCGTGCTGGCCATGACGCTTACCGCCACCTATATTAGCGCCAGCTCGTTTATCGGTGGCCCCGGTGCAGCCTATAAATACGGGTTAGGTTGGGTGCTGCTGGCAATGATTCAGTTGCCTGCCGTCTGGCTCTCGCTGGGTATACTGGGTAAAAAGTTTGCCATTCTGGCACGCCGTTATAACGCCGTGACGCTCAACGATATGCTGTTTGCGCGCTACCAGAGCCGTCTGCTGGTGTGGCTGGCAAGCTTGAGCCTGCTGGTCGCGTTTATTGGTGCAATGACGGTGCAGTTCATCGGCGGGGCACGTCTGCTGGAAACCGCTGCAGGGATCCCCTATGAGACGGGCCTTATCATCTTTGGGGTGAGCATTGCGCTGTATACCGCGTTTGGCGGTTTTCGCGCCAGCGTGCTGAACGATACGCTGCAGGGGATGGTGATGCTCGTCGGCACAATCGTTCTGCTGGTGGGAATTGTTCACGCCGCAGGTGGTCTGAGCCATGCCGTTGAAACTCTGGAAGCGATTGACCCGAAACTGATTTCCCCGCAGGGTGCGGATGATATCCTTTCGCCAACATTTATGACGTCGTTCTGGGTGCTGGTGTGCTTTGGTGTTATTGGCCTGCCGCATACCGCCGTGCGTTGTATCTCTTATAAAGACAGCAAAGCCGTTCACCGGGGTATTATTATCGGGACGGTCGTTGTTGCAATCCTGATGTTCGGCATGCATCTGGCGGGTGCGTTAGGACGTGCGGTGATCCCCGACCTTACGGTTCCCGATTTGGTGATCCCGACCCTGATGGTCAAAGTGCTTCCGCCTTTTGCCGCGGGGATATTCCTCGCCGCGCCAATGGCCGCCATAATGTCGACCATTAACGCCCAGCTACTGCAGAGTTCCGCTACGATCATTAAAGATCTCTATCTGAACCTGCGTCCTGAGCAGGTTCAAAATGAACGACGCCTTAAGCGTATGTCGGCGGTGATTACGCTCGTTTTAGGCGCGCTGCTGCTGTTAGCCGCATGGCGTCCGCCGGAGATGATCATCTGGCTGAACCTGCTGGCGTTTGGCGGCCTTGAAGCCGTCTTCCTGTGGCCGCTGGTATTGGGCCTCTACTGGGAGCGCGCCAACGCTGCCGGCGCCCTGAGCGGCATGATTGTCGGCGGTGTGCTGTATGCCGTGCTAGCTACATTTAAAATTCAGTACCTGGGCTTCCATCCTATTGTGCCTTCGTTACTGTTAAGTTTACTGGCGTTTGTGGTCGGGAACCGTTTCGGTCAGCCTGTCCCACAGCCCGCTACGATTTCTACTGATAAATAAAGAGTTTTGCCATGCCGTGGATCCAACTAAAACTGAATACAACCGGCGCTAACGCCGAAGAGCTAAGCGATGCGCTGATGGAAGCCGGTTCGGTCTCCATCACCTTCCAGGACACGCATGACACGCCGGTGTTTGAGCCACTGCCGGGCGAAACCCGCCTGTGGGGTGATACCGACGTTATTGGCCTGTTTGATGCAGAAACTGACATGAAAGAGGTTGTCGCGATCCTGGAAAATCATCCGCTGCTGGGTGCGGGTTTTGCACACAAAATCGAACAGCTGGAAGACAAAGACTGGGAACGTGAGTGGATGGATAACTTCCACCCGATGCAGTTCGGTAAACGTCTGTGGATCTGCCCGAGCTGGCGTGACGTTCCGGATGAAAACGCGGTAAACGTGATGCTGGATCCGGGCCTGGCATTTGGGACCGGTACTCACCCGACGACTTCTCTGTGCCTGCAGTGGCTGGACAGTCTGGATCTGGACGGCAAGACGGTGATCGACTTCGGATGCGGATCCGGGATCCTCGCTATCGCGGCGCTGAAACTGGGCGCGGCCAAAGCCATTGGGATCGATATCGATCCACAGGCTATTCAGGCCAGCCGTGATAACGCTGAACGCAACGGCGTTTCTGACCGTCTTGAACTGTATCTGCCGGATGCGCAGCCAGAAGCCATGAAAGCCGATGTGGTGGTGGCGAACATTCTGGCCGGCCCATTACGTGAACTGGCCCCGTTAATCAGTGTGCTGCCCGTTGACGGCGGTCTGCTGGGGCTTTCCGGGATCCTGGCAAGCCAGGCTGACAGCGTTTGCGAAGCCTACGCCGATCTTTTCGCCCTCGACCCGGTGGTCGAAAAAGAAGAGTGGTGTCGTATTACTGGCCGTAAAAAGTAAGCCATTGGCGTGGTCATCTGACCACGCCTCTCTTCCTCCGATAATCCTCTCCTCCCGTGCCCTTCTCCGGTAAAATACCCACACAAATCATATTGATAAAAATGGTTTGAACCACAATAATTCACCGGAAGAATACTATGACCCACTTTACTGGCAAGGCAGCGCTCTTTGCGCTGAGCATTATCTCGGCTTCAGCCTGCGCATCACACTGGAGCTACGAAGGCGAAGGCGCACCGGAACACTGGGGCGAACTGGACGAGGCCTACAAAACCTGTCAAAGCGGGATGAACCAGTCCCCCATCAACATTGAATCCACCGCGAACGCGCACCTCTCCCCGCTGCAAACGCATTACATTGATGGCCCTGTGACGCTGACGAACAACGGCCACACCATTCAGGCAAGCGAAAAGCCGGAAACCCGCGATACCCTTACCCTCGATAAGCAAACCTGGACCCTGCAACAGTTCCATTTCCACGCGCCGAGCGAAAACACCGTACATGGCAAGAAATTTGCGATGGAAATGCATCTGGTGCACAAAAACGCGGCCGGAGAGCTGGCGGTGGTGGCGGTCATGTTCGATAAAGGGGCCACGAACCCGGAGCTGGATAAGCTGTGGAGCGTCATGCCTGAGCAGGCCGAACAGAACGTCTCGATTAAGCAGGATCTCAATCTGAACAAGCTGATTCCAAAAGATAAAACGTACTGGCGCTTTAGCGGCTCGCTGACCACACCGCCGTGCTCAGAGGGGGTAACCTGGATTGTACTGAAGCACCCGCTGACCGTCTCTGCAGAGCAGCTTGAGAAATTCTCCCACACGATGCACCACGAAAATAACCGCCCGGTACAACCCCTTCATGGTCGCGTAGTCGTCGAATAATGCGCATTTTTCGCATGCAGATCATGTTCTAAAATGCGACTCAGATCGCAAACAAGCGGGATAATCTGCTGCTAAAAACAGCAGATTATCCCGCTCAAGTGATGCATTTATTCAGAAATGATGAGAAGTTACGGGAAATTGTAAGCGGCTATAAAATAATCATTCCATCATAACTTTATGATTTAACAGGTTTATAATTTTCACCTGAAGGACAGAGCGGCGATTCCTTGATCTACAACAGTGGATTGTTCAAAGTTTGGCCTTTCATCTCGTGCAAAAAATGCGTAATATACGCCGCCTTGCAGTCACAGTATGGTCATTTCTTAACTCATGCGCATCGGACACTACCAGCTCAGAAATCGCCTGATCGCAGCCCCAATGGCAGGTATTACCGACCGGCCGTTCAGGACGCTGTGCTATGAGATGGGGGCAGGTTTAACCGTTTCCGAGATGATGTCGTCTAACCCACAAGTGTGGGAAAGCGATAAGTCCCGCCTTCGGATGGTGCACGTTGATGAACCAGGTATTCGCACCGTGCAAATTGCCGGAAGCGTGCCTGAAGAGATGGCAGATGCCGCGCGGATTAACGTGGAAAGTGGCGCCCAGATTATTGATATCAATATGGGTTGCCCGGCCAAGAAAGTGAATCGCAAGCTTGCAGGTTCAGCCCTTCTGCAATACCCCGACCAGGTGAAGTCTATCCTGACCGCGGTTGTCAGCGCAGTGGACGTTCCTGTTACGTTGAAGATTCGCACGGGTTGGTCGCCGGAACACCGTAACTGTGTAGAGATTGCCCAACTGGCCGAAGACTGTGGCATTCAGGCCCTGACCATCCATGGACGCACTCGCGCCTGTTTGTTCAATGGTGAAGCTGAATACGACAGCATTCGGGCAGTTAAGCAGAAAGTTTCCATTCCGGTTATCGCGAATGGTGACATTACTGACCCGCTTAAAGCCAGAGCTGTGCTCGACTATACGGGAGCTGATGCTCTGATGATAGGACGTGCCGCTCAGGGAAGACCCTGGATCTTTCGGGAAATCCAGCATTATCTGGACACTGGGGAGTTGCTTGCCCCACTGCCACTGGCAGAGGTAAAGCGCTTGCTTTGTTCGCATGTTCGGGAATTGCATGACTTTTATGGTCAGGCAAAAGGGTACCGAATTGCGCGTAAACACGTATCCTGGTATCTCCAGGAGCACGCTCCAAATGACCAGTTTCGGCGCACATTCAACGCCATAGAGGATGCCAGCGTACAGCTGGAGGCGTTGGAGGCATACTTCGAAAATCTTGCGTAATGAAATAAAGAGCTGACAGAACTATGTTCGAACAACGCGTAAATTCTGACGTACTGACCGTTTCTACCGTTAACTCTCAGGATCAGGTAACTCAAAAGCCCCTGCGTGACTCGGTTAAACAGGCACTGAAGAACTATTTTGCTCAACTGAACGGTCAGGATGTTAATGACCTGTATGAGCTGGTACTGGCTGAAGTTGAACAGCCACTGTTGGACATGGTGATGCAATACACCCGCGGTAACCAAACCCGCGCTGCCCTGATGATGGGTATCAACCGTGGTACACTGCGTAAGAAACTGAAAAAATACGGCATGAACTAATTTCGGTTAGCGAAATGCTTGATTAAAAAGGCGCTACCTGGCATGGGGATGCGCCTTTTTTATTGCCCGCGCCTGTCACCGTCAAGGCTGTGTAAACCTTCGTTTATCCCCCTTTTAAACCGCGACTTTTCGTGTATATTTCCACCACCTCACTGAACCTCTTCACCCGGAACGATACGTATGATTCGTAAATACTGGTGGCTAGTTGTATTTGCTGTCTCGGTTTTCCTCTTCGACGCGCTCCTGATGCAGTGGATTGAACTGATGAGCACTGAAGCCGATAAGTGTCGCAATATGAATTCCGTAAATCCGCTAAAATTAGTGAACTGCTCAGAACTCGACTAACCGCCTGACGTCGCTAAACTGACTATTATGACCCACTAAAAACGGGGATTTAAATCCCTTTGAGCCGTTACCTTACGATGATAATGTCTCGCCCTTCTCAACCGCACCTGCGTAACCTCACACTCGAGTAGAACCGATCATGCTGGTTAGCCAATACAACCATATCCTCGTCGTCCTCTCCTTTGTTGTTGCTATCCTTGCTGCCTATACCGCGCTGAATATGGCTGCTCGTGTTGCCGGGAGTCAGGGCGTGGCTGCGCGCGTCTGGCTGGCCGGCGGCGGTATTGCCATGGGGATTGGCGTGTGGGCCATGCATTTTATCGGCATGCTGGCGATGGACCTCTCCATGAGCATGCGCTACAACGCGACCCTGACGGTGCTATCCATGGTTATCGCCGTGGGCTCGTCACTGTTTGCGCTGTGGCTCGTAAGCTGTGAGCAGTTACGTTTGCGCCGTCTGCTGCCCGGTGCGTTAGTGATGGGCTGCGGCATTGTGGCGATGCATTACACTGGCATGGCGGCGCTGGAAGTCTCTCCCGGTATTATTTGGGACAAAACATGGGTGGCCATTTCGGTTGTCATTGCGCTTGCGGCTTCGCTCGCCGCATTATGGCTGACGTTCCGCTTGCGGCATGAAGCGTCTCAGGTGTCTCTGATGCGTCTTGCCGCCGCCGTTACGATGGGGATCGCCATTGCCGGTATGCACTATGCCGGGATGAAAGCCGCTCAGTTCCCAATGTCGACCATGACACACCATGAAGGTATTAACGGCAGCTGGCTGGCAGTACTGGTCAGCGTCGTCGCACTCTCCATACTGGGGATCACGCTGCTGGTCTCGATGCTGGATGCCCGCCTTCAGGCACGAACCTCCCTTCTGGCCTCATCCCTTGCAGAAGCGAACCGCGAACTCGCTCAACTGGCTTTGCAGGATACGCTGACGCGTCTGCCAAACCGTGTTTTGCTGGAGGACCGACTCGATCAGGCCATCAGCAAAGCTGATCGTGAAGGCACCCATTTTGCACTGATGTTCATGGATCTCGACGGGTTTAAAACCATCAACGATGCATACGGCCATGATGTCGGCGACAGACTGCTTGTCGCCGTGACGCAGCGCCTGCTCACGCCCCTGAAGGGTCAGTTCACCCTTGCCCGTATCGGTGGTGATGAGTTTGTTCTGCTGGCTGAAGGAGAAGGTCCGGATGATGCGGCCTCGCTGGCCAACTCGCTGGTTCGCGCTATCGATAGCCCATTCAATCTGGATCCCTATGAACTGGTGGTAACCCTTAGCATTGGTATCGCGCTCTATCCCCACGACGGTAAAACCGAGCGCGAGCTGATGTTTAACGCCGATGCGGCGATGTACCACACGAAGCACATGGGCCGAAACGGTTATCACTTTTTCCAGCCCTCCATGAACACCCTGGCGCAGACCCATCTCCAGTTGATGAACGATCTGTGGCTGGCTATCGATCGTAATGAACTGCGCCTGCTTTATCAGCCAAAATTCCACGCACCGGCGGGTCCTGTCCTTGGGTTCGAGGCGCTATTGCGCTGGCAACACCCGAAACAGGGATTACTGACGCCAGACCTGTTCCTGCCGCTGGCGGAAAAAACGGGGCTGATCATCCCGATTGGTAACTGGGTGCTTAATGAGGCCTGCCGTCAGTTGCGGGAGTGGCACCTTCAGGGTCATCAAAACTGGTCGATGGCGGTGAACCTGTCGACACTGCAGTTTGAACAACCTTCACTGGTTAAAACGGTGCTCGACTGCCTGACGCGTCACAACGTACCGCCGGAGATGCTGATCCTTGAAGTGACGGAAACCACGGCGATGAGCAACCCGGATGAGAGTGTGCGCGTACTGACAGAGCTGACGGACGCGGGCGTGAAAGCCTCCATTGATGATTTTGGTACCGGCTACTCCAGCCTGCTTTATCTCAAGCGCCTGCCGGCCTGTGAATTGAAAATCGACAGAGCGTTCGTGAAAGAGTTAAGCGGTGAAAGCGAAGACGCCACCATTGTCTCAGCGATTGTGGCCCTGGCAAAAACGCTAAATCTGAAAGTCGTGGCGGAAGGGGTGGAAACCGAAGCACAGCAAACCTTTTTGACGGCGCTGGGCTGCAACACGCTTCAGGGCTATCTGTTGGGCAAACCGGTCAGTGCACAGACCATCGAAACGCTCTGCGCGCAAGGGGAAATGTTACCTGGCGTTGAACTAAAATCATCCTCATGAGGCGACACCCGCACGACAGGGAGTGTCGCCAGAATGCTATCGACCAGCGCAGGAGCCTGCTGATAAAGATTAAAGCTGCTGTTATTCATTAACCAGTTTTTAATGATTCCGCTGAAAAAACCGTGGAAAACAATCAGGGTCAGATCAACATTTACCTGTGACGAAATGAGGTTCCGCGAAATACAGTCCTGCAACGTGGCACGTAAAGACTCATAATTAAAACCAATACGTTTTCTGATTTCACACTCTGAAATCATATCGCTATTAAATTCACACTTATGATACAAAATTTGCAAAAGAGCGCATTGCCGAGGCTCATGTGCAATATATTGCAACGCAGCAATAAATTGCTCACGAAGCATTAACAACGGATCGCTGCCCGCAGAAAGAGAAAGTCTGTCACGAATGATGTCACGAAACGGTAATTGCTGTTCCCAGATGGCATTAAATATTTCTGATTTACTGGTAAAATGCCAATAGATGGCACCCCGTGTAACATTTGCTGCATCCGCGATATCCGTCAGCGTCGTATTCGCCACGCCCCGCGTCGCAAACTGCCCGATAGCCGCTTCAATCAGCTGCTGACGGGTTTGTTGAGCCTCTTCTTTCTTTTTACGCGCCATAGACAACTACTCGTTACTCACAAGGTTTATATTTACACGGTTCAGGTACACGAAAGTATTCACTACTTTGCGTTTTAATTTTGCACAAAAAAAGTCAAATCGCTTAATTAATAATTTAGACAAATGCATAGATATAATTAAATTCATGAGATGAATAATTCAATCACGTTAAATGCCATTTATCTGATTAACCAGCCAGAAGTATATCCCCGCTAACACCAGGTTTGATTCTGATTTTTGCTTTAAGGCCTGTTCATTCGCACTTATAAATTAAAAAACATTAATTACCCTCATTATTATACGCCCTACATTTTATTTTTATCCCTCTGCCCTGCTACCGATTCACGGCAAATATCGGTTCATGGATATTTAAAGGAACAGTAATGACGAATTATTTCAGACGTTTGCCCTTATCCGGTTTTATTGTCTGCGCGGTACTGCTCACTGGATGCGATGGTCAGGAAAACCAACCACCGCAACCGCAGGCACCTCAGGTCAGCGTGCATATTGTGAAAAGCGCCCCTCTGGCTGTCACCACCGAACTCCCGGGCAGAACAGATGCCTTTCGCGTTGCGGAGGTTCGTCCTCAGGTGAGCGGCATCATATTGCGTCGTAACTTCACAGAGGGAAGTGATGTAAAAGCCGGCGAGTCACTTTATCAGATCGATCCTGCCACCTATCAGGCCGCGTATGACAACGCGAAAGGTGAACTCAAGAAGGCCCAGGCGGCGGCTAACATTGCGCACCTGACGGTAAAACGCTATCTCACGCTGGTTGGCACGCAGTATGTCAGCAAGCAGGAATACGACCAGGCCGTGGCGACAGCGCAGCAAGCAGATGCCAGCGTCGTTGCCGCACAGGCAGGCGTTGAAAGCGCGCGCATTAATCTTGCCTATACCAAAGTGACGTCTCCCGTCGAGGGTCGCATCGGTAAATCCAGCGTCACCGAAGGCGCACTGGTGACGAACGGGCAAGCCGCAGCCCTGGCAACGGTTCAGCAGCTTGATCCGATGTATGTCGACGTCACCCAGTCCAGCAGTGATTTTATGCGTCTGAAGCAGACGAGCCTGCAAAAAGGAGAGGCCACCAGCACCGTTGAGCTGGTGATGGAGAATGGTCAGCCCTACCCGTTGAAAGGTACGCTGCAGTTCTCGGATGTCACGGTCGACGAAAGTACCGGCTCTATCACCTTGCGCGCGATTTTCCCAAACCCACAGCACCTGCTGTTGCCTGGCATGTTTGTCCGGGCCCGCATTGATGAAGGTACACAGCCTGATGCGATTCTGGTCCCACAACAAGGCGTGACCCGCACGCCGCGCGGTGATGCATCCGTTCTGGTGGTTAACGATAAAAACCAGGTTGAGTCACGTACCGTCGTTGCCCCTCAGGCGATTGGCGATCGCTGGCTGGTGACGGAAGGGCTGAAAAATGGCGACCGCGTCATTGTCAGCGGCTTACAAAAAGTCAGACCGGGCGCTACCGTCGTCGCGACGCCTGATACCACCACGACTCCAGCCGGTTAAGGGACGACGACATGGCTAATTTCTTTATCCAACGGCCGGTTTTCGCCTGGGTGCTTGCCATCATTTTGATGATTGCAGGCGGGCTGGCCATTCTCAAACTGCCCATCGCGCAGTATCCGACCATTGCCCCTCCCGCCGTGGCTATCACCGCAACGTATCCGGGTGCTGATGCGCAAACGGTGCAGGATACCGTAACGCAGGTTATCGAACAGAACATGAACGGTATCGATAACCTGATGTATATGTCATCCACCAGCGATTCCGCAGGTAATGTCACCATCACGCTGACCTTCCAGTCCGGAACAGACCCGGACATTGCGCAGGTACAGGTGCAGAACAAACTGCAGCTCGCCATGCCGCTGCTCCCCCAAGAGGTCCAGCAGCAAGGGATCGGTGTTGAGAAGTCCAGCAGCAGCTTCCTGCTGGTCGCAGGCTTTGTCTCCGATAACAAAGACCTCACGCAGGATGACATCTCTGACTATGTCGCGTCTAACGTGAAAGATGCCATTAGCCGCACCACGGGAGTGGGTGATGTGCAGCTGTTTGGTGCCCAGTATGCGATGCGCATCTGGCTCGACAGCAACGCGATGAACAAATACCAGCTGACGCCGCTGGATGTGATTAATCAGCTGAAAACGCAGAACGACCAGATAGCGGCCGGCCAGTTAGGCGGAACGCCGTCAGTACCGGGGCAGCAGTTGAACGCCTCGATCATTGCACAAACGCGTCTGAAATCTCCGGAAGAGTTTGGCCGCGTGACGCTCAAGGTGAACCAGGACGGCTCCATGGTTCATCTGAAAGATGTGGCCCGCATTGAGCTGGGTGGCGAAAACTACAATATGGTCACCAAAATCAACGGGCAAGCGGCAACCGGCCTGGGGATTAAGCTGGCTACCGGTGCAAACGCACTGGACACGGCCGCCGCCATCAAGAGCAAACTGGCCCAGCTCCAGCAGTTCTTCCCGCAGGGGCTGAAGGTAGTCTACCCCTACGACACCACGCCTTTTGTGAAGATCTCTATCCACGAAGTGGTGAAAACGCTGTTCGAAGCGATCATTCTCGTCTTCCTGGTGATGTATCTTTTCCTGCAAAACCTGCGGGCGACGCTTATCCCGACAATTGCGGTGCCGGTCGTGCTGTTGGGTACGTTTGCGATCCTGGCGGCGTTCGGTTTCTCCATCAACACCCTGACCATGTTCGGTATGGTGCTGGCGATTGGCCTGCTGGTTGATGACGCCATCGTGGTGGTTGAGAACGTCGAACGCGTCATGGTTGAGGACAAGCTGCCGCCAAAAGAGGCGACGCAGAAGTCGATGGGGCAGATACAGGGCGCACTGGTGGGTATCGCCATGGTGCTTTCAGCGGTCTTTATCCCCATGGCCTTTTTTGGCGGTTCAACAGGAGCCATCTATCGTCAGTTCTCGCTGACCATTGTCTCGGCTATGGCGCTGTCAGTGCTGGTCGCTCTGATTCTGACACCGGCGCTGTGCGCCACCTTGCTTAAGCCCGTCGCCAGCGATAGCCACGAAAAGAAAGGTGGCTTCTTCGGCTGGTTTAATGCGCTCTTTGACCGGAGCGTGGAGCATTACAGCAACAGCGTAAGCGGCATTTTGCGTAAGACCGGGCGCTATCTGGTGGTATACGTCATCATCGTCGGTGGCATGGCCGTACTGTTCCTGCGCTTACCCACCTCCTTCCTGCCCGAAGAGGATCAGGGGGTATTTATGACCATGGTCCAGCTCCCCGCCGGAGCCACCCAGATGCGTACCCAGCAGGTGCTTGACCAGGTTCAAAACTATTATCTCAACAACGAGAAGGCTAACGTTGAATCGGTGTTTACCGTGAACGGCTTTAGCTTTAGTGGTCAGGGTCAGAACTCCGGTATTGCGTTCGTTAGCCTGAAGCCGTGGGAAGCGCGTCCCGGAGCAGAAAATAGCGTTGAGGCGATTGTAAGGCGTGCGACAAAGACCTTCAGTCAGATTAAAGATGGCCTCGTGTTCCCGTTTAACCTGCCTGCGATTATCGAGCTGGGTACCGCAACGGGCTTTGACTTTGAGTTGATTGATCAAGCTAACCTGGGGCATACCCAACTGACCCAGGCGCGTAATCAACTGCTCGGCATGGTGAGAGCGCACCCCGATCTGCTGGTTCGCGTTCGTCCTAACGGTCTGGAAGATACCCCACAGTTCAAACTGGATGTCGATCAGGAGAAGGCACAGGCGTTGGGCGTCAGCCTCTCTGACGTCAACCAGACGATCTCGACGGCATTGGGGGGAACCTATGTGAACGACTTTATCGATCATGGACGCGTGAAAAAAGTGTACGTCCAGGCCGACGCGCACTTCCGTATGTTGCCAGGGGACATCAACAACCTCTACGTGCGCAGCGCGAATGGTGAAATGGTGCCGTTCTCCTCCTTTAGCAGCTCGCACTGGGTGTATGGCTCGCCTCGCCTGGAGCGCTACAACGGAATGCCTTCGATGGAGATCCTCGGTGAGTCCGCGCCGGGTAAAAGTACCGGTGAGGCGATGGCCTTGATGGAGAACCTCGCCGCAAAACTGCCTTCCGGTATCGGCCATGACTGGACGGGAATGTCTTATCAGGAACGACTGTCTGGTAACCAGGCACCTGCCCTGTACGCCATTTCACTGATTGTGGTGTTCCTGTGCCTGGCTGCGCTTTATGAAAGCTGGTCTATTCCCTTCTCGGTCATGCTGGTTGTGCCGCTGGGTGTCACGGGCGCGCTTCTCGCCGCATCGATTCGCGGGTTAAATAATGATGTCTATTTCCAGGTCGGCCTGCTGACAACGATTGGTCTGTCGGCGAAAAACGCCATTCTGATCGTCGAGTTTGCTAAGGATCTGATGGATAAAGAAGGTAAAGGGATCATTGAAGCCACACTGGAAGCATCCAGAATGCGCCTTCGACCGATCCTGATGACGTCGCTGGCCTTTATCCTTGGCGTGATGCCGCTGGTCATCAGCAGAGGAGCCGGGAGCGGCGCGCAAAATGCTGTCGGGACAGGTGTTATGGGAGGGATGCTTTCCGCAACGCTTCTGGCCATTTTCTTCGTACCCGTCTTCTTTGTGGTTGTCCGGCGCCGGTTTACGAAACATAAAGAGTAATGTTTCTCAAAAAAGGCACCTCAGGTGCCTTTTTTATTTTTAGCATAAACAATGGATTAGATATGTCATACTCACAGCATTAATAGTTAACCATTTGCATTAAGTAAAAACGCCGCGTTACGTCTTCATATTTTCTCCATTAATTCATCCTGACAGCGACTTTTCTCCACGATTTTTACAAACAACATAATTTGAGATTATTCCCCGTGCAACGTTGCCTTATCCCGGTGGTAAAATAGTCTCCAGTTCGTTAATAGCCCTCCTGGCTGTATAGCGAATGAGAAATAATACTGAGGTAACATCATGAAAAGATTCATTTCCGTTGCACTACTCGCTGCGCTGCTTGCTGGATGCGCGCACGACTCTCCATGTGTACCGGTATACGACGATCAAGGCCGACTGGTTCATACCAATACCTGTATGAAAGGCACCACTCAGGACAACTGGGAAACAGCAGGTGCTATCGCCGGTGGTGCTGCCGCAGTGGCAGGTTTGACGCTGGGTATCGTTGCTCTGACGAAGTAACATCAGAACGTATCATGTGTGTAGAAAGCGCGGCTCTGTCCGCGCTTTTGCTTTTAAAGAGTGCAGCGTTTTCAGATAAGTAAAAAAATAGCCCCGTCTTTACCCAGCCTGTTTATTTCATCCTGCGGACAGTCACATATTTTTAATGCACAGCGTTAAATTACATATTCTATCGTGATGATTTTCACATATTAATTACATTTAATACCCTGCCAATATTCACCCCAGAAACTATCTCTTCTTTTTAAGGCATAGCCATGAAAGTTTTGCTCCGATTTGTGGCACAGGTTGTAATTTCGCACCGTTTCGGGGCGCTCTCTTTATTTAACCCTGTCTACACTCAGCATTATGCGCTCATTGGTCACCTATTTTGTTGAGCGCAAAACCTGGCATTACGTTTGCTTTATAAACGTTGGCCAAAGCCACAGACAGGTAAAGCGTTTAAAACGCCTCTATAACGATAAATTTCGCCACACAGGATGCATTATGAAAAAGACGATGATAGCCAGCCTGGCCGCCGCGGGCATGTTGTTTGCTGTAGCCGGTCAGGCCCATGCGGGTACGACACTGGATGCCGTTAAAAAGAAAGGGTTTGTTCAATGTGGGATCAGTGACGGTTTACCTGGCTTCTCTTATGCCGATGCAAACGGCAAATTTACCGGTATTGATGTTGACGTCTGCCGCGGTGTCGCCGCCGCCGTTTTCGGAGACGACAGTAAAGTAAAATATACCCCGCTGACGGCGAAAGAACGTTTCACCGCATTACAGTCTGGCGAAGTTGACATGCTTTCCCGTAATACCACCTGGACCTCCTCCCGTGATGCAGGCATGGGAATGGCATTTACTGGCGTGACCTATTATGACGGTATCGGTTTCCTGACCCACAATAAAGCGGGCCTGAAAAGCGCCAAAGAGCTGGATGGCGCGACCGTTTGTATCCAGGCCGGTACCGATACCGAGCTGAACGTCGCGGATTATTTCAAAGCAAATAACATGAAATATACCCCTGTGACATTCGATCGCTCCGATGAATCGGCCAAAGCGCTGGAATCCGGTCGTTGCGACACGCTGGCTTCTGACCAGTCACAGCTGTACGCCTTGCGTATTAAGCTGAGCAACCCGGCGGAGTGGATTGTCCTGCCCGAAGTGATCTCCAAGGAGCCTCTTGGACCGGTTGTGCGTCGTGGCGATGAAGACTGGTTCTCCATTGTTCGCTGGACGCTGTTTGCCATGCTGAATGCCGAAGAGATGGGCATCAACTCGAAAAACGTCGACGAGAAAGCCGCTAAACCGTCCACGCCGGATATGGCTCATCTGCTGGGAACAGAGGGCGATTTCGGGAAGGATCTGAAGCTGGATAACAAGTGGGCTTACAACATCATCAAACAGGTGGGTAACTACGCTGAGATCTTTGAGCGCAACGTGGGATCGGAAAGCCCTCTGAAGATCAAACGCGGCCAGAACAATCTCTGGAACAACGGCGGTATTCAGTACGCGCCACCAGTACGTTAAGTCATTGCTGTAACGGGCACTGTTAAGGCAGTGCCCGCCCCAGAGTCATGGTTACCGAGGTTTCTTTATGTCCCATCGCCGCTCAGCCGTAAAAGGATCGCTATCCTTTTCTCATCCCGCGGTCCGCGCCTGGCTATTCCAGGTTATTGCGATTATTGCGGTTGTTCTTATCGCCGTGTATCTCATCCATAACACTATAACCAACCTGAATAATCGCGGTATTACTTCCGGCTTTGCTTTTCTGGATCGCAGCGCGGGGTTTGGCATTGTTCAACACCTTATTGATTATCAGGAAGGCGACACGTATGGACGCGTGTTCGTGGTCGGTTTACTGAATACGCTGCTGGTCTCTGCACTTTGTATTGTTTTTGCCTCCATACTGGGCTTCTTTATTGGTCTGGCACGTTTGTCCGAAAACTGGCTGCTGCGCAAACTGTCTACTTTTTATATTGAGACGTTCCGTAATATCCCGCCGCTGCTGCAGATCTTTTTCTGGTATTTTGCCGTGCTGCGCAACCTGCCGGGGCCACGTCAGGCTATTGATGCTCTTGATCTGTTTTTCCTGAGTAATCGCGGGTTGTATATTCCTTCTCCGCAGCCGGGTGAAGGGTTGTATGCCTTCATTGCCGCCCTTGTAATAGCGCTTGCTCTCTCAGCCGCCATGTTCCGCTATAACCGCAAGCATCAGTTCAAAACCGGGCAGCTTCGTAAAACCTGGCCAACCGCCGCCATCCTTATCATTGGCCTGCCACTTCTGACACACTGGCTGTTTGGGGCCGCCCTTCACTGGGATATTCCGCAGCTGCGTGGCTTTAACTTCCAGGGCGGAATGGTTTTAATTCCT
The DNA here is from genome assembly GCF_047456135.1 of Enterobacter sp. BNK-18. Lineage (NCBI taxonomy): Bacteria > Pseudomonadati > Pseudomonadota > Gammaproteobacteria > Enterobacterales > Enterobacteriaceae > Enterobacter > Enterobacter sp. BNK-18. The sequence goes on from NZ_CP179899.1 coordinate 3,337,088, forward strand.
GAGCTGGCAGCACTGACGCTGGCGCTTTCGATTTATACCTCTGCATTTATCGCCGAGATTATTCGTGCGGGGATCCAGGCCGTTCCTTACGGACAACACGAGGCGGCGCGCTCGCTGGGATTACCCCATACGGTGACGCTTCGTCAGGTCATTATTCCGCAAGCGTTACGGGTCATCATTCCGCCGCTGACCAGTCAATACCTCAATATTGTCAAAAACTCATCGCTGGCGGCCGCCATTGGCTACCCCGATATGGTGTCGCTGTTTGCCGGAACCGTGCTTAACCAGACCGGACAAGCCATTGAAACTATTGCCATCACAATGTCTGTCTATCTGATCATCAGCCTGGTGATTTCGTTGCTGATGAACCTCTATAACCGTCGTATAGCACTGGTCGAGCGCTAAGGATCTATGATGACAAAAGCGATACTGTCGCACTCCTCGCGCCCTGCCGGTTCGACAGGCGGACGTTTAATTCTCTGGGCACGTAAGAATCTGTTCTCCAGCTGGAGTAACAGCCTGCTGACAATTGTATGTTTGTGGCTTATGTGGGAATTAATTCCACCGCTGCTGAACTGGGCTTTTTTACAGGCTAACTGGTCGGGATCCACTCGCGCAGACTGTACAAAAGCAGGGGCCTGCTGGGTGTTTATCCATGAGCGTTTTGGCCAGTTCATGTATGGATTGTATCCGCATGAACAGCGCTGGCGGATTAATCTGGCACTGGCCATCGGGCTGCTCTCCATCGCCGTAATGTTCTGGAAAAAACTGCCTCATCGGGGGCGTTATATTGCCTGTTGGGCAGTGGTGTATCCCATTATTGTTTGGGTGCTGTTGTATGGCGGCTTCCTGGGGCTGGAACGTGTTGAAACACGTCAGTGGGGTGGGTTAACGCTGACGCTGATTATCGCGTCCGTTGGGATAGCCGGCGCACTGCCATGGGGTATTTTGCTCGCGCTTGGGCGGCGCTCAAAAATGCCTGTCGTACGTGTGCTTTCCGTTATTTTCATTGAATTCTGGCGTGGCGTACCGCTTATCACCGTTCTGTTTATGTCTTCGGTCATGTTGCCGCTGTTTATGGCAGAAGGGACAACGATAGACAAACTGATCCGTGCCCTGGTCGGGGTCATCCTTTTCCAGTCCGCTTACGTTGCGGAAGTGGTGCGTGGGGGCCTGCAGGCTCTGCCTAAAGGTCAGTACGAAGCGGCGGAATCACTGGCGCTTGGCTACTGGAAAACGCAGGGACTGGTGATATTGCCACAAGCACTCAAGCTGGTTATCCCGGGCCTGGTCAATACCATCATTGCCCTCTTCAAAGATACCAGCCTGGTGATCATCATCGGGCTGTTCGATCTCTTTAGCAGCGTGCAACAGGCGACCGTTGACCCTGCCTGGCTGGGTATGTCCACCGAGGGATATGTCTTTGCTGCTCTGATCTACTGGATCTTTTGTTTTAGCATGTCGCGCTATAGCCAGCATCTGGAAAAGCGCTTTAACACCGGGCGTACACCGCACTGAGGAAATTATGAGCCAGATTACTATGACACCTGCCGACGCGATGATTACGCTGGAAAACGTGAATAAATGGTACGGGCAGTTTCATGTTTTGAAAGACATTAACCTCAAGGTTAAGCAGGGAGAACGGATCGTTCTTTGTGGCCCTTCCGGGTCCGGAAAATCCACGACCATTCGCTGTATTAACCACCTTGAAGAACATCAGCAGGGGCGTATTGTTGTTGATGGCATCGAGCTGAATGAAGATATTCGTAACATCGAACGGGTGCGCCAGGAAGTGGGAATGGTGTTCCAGCACTTTAACCTGTTTCCCCATCTGACCGTTCTGCAGAACTGTACGCTTGCGCCAATTTGGGTACGAAAGATGCCTAAAAAGGAGGCTGAAGCACTGGCGATGCACTACCTGGAACGGGTACGAATCGCAGAGCACGCCAATAAATTTCCCGGCCAGATATCAGGCGGTCAGCAGCAGCGCGTGGCTATCGCCCGTTCGCTCTGTATGAAACCGAAAATTATGCTTTTTGATGAACCGACATCCGCCCTGGATCCGGAAATGGTGAAAGAGGTACTGGATACCATGATTGGACTGGCGCAGTCCGGGATGACCATGCTGTGTGTGACGCACGAAATGGGGTTTGCCAGAACCGTGGCCGATCGGGTGATCTTTATGGATCGTGGGGAAATCGTTGAGCAGGCACCGCCGGATGAGTTCTTCGCACAACCTAAATCTGAACGTACGCGGGCTTTCCTGTCACAAGTGATCCATTAAGCGTGTCTTAGCCCGGTGGCGTTTCGCTTACCGGGTCTGACTTTTTCCGGGAAACATAACGCAAAAAGGCCATCCTTTCGGATGGCCTCTTCACTTGTTTGATGTCTGGCAGTTCCCTACTCTCACATGGGGAGACCCCACACTACCATCGGCGCTACGGCGTTTCACTTCTGAGTTCGGCATGGGGTCAGGTGGGACCACCGCGCTAAAGCCGCCAGACAAATTCTTTTACTTCTTGCCGAACTTTAACCTAAGTATAAAGTGGTGCTGATACCCAGAGTCGAACTGGGGACCTCACCCTTACCAAGGGTGCGCTCTACCAACTGAGCCATATCAGCACGCTAAATTTGATGCCTGGCAGTTCCCTACTCTCACATGGGGAGACCCCACACTACCATCGGCGCTACGGCGTTTCACTTCTGAGTTCGGCATGGGGTCAGGTGGGACCACCGCGCTAAAGCCGCCAGGCAAATTCTGTAATCTGTATCAGCTGAAAATCGTCTCTCTCACCGCCAAAACATCTTCGGCGTTGTAAGGTTAAGCCTCACGGTTCATTAGTATCGGTTAGCTCAACGCATCGCTGCGCTTACACACCCGACCTATCAACGTCGTAGTCTTCAACGTTCCTTCAGGAGACTTAAAGTCTCAGGGAGAACTCATCTCGGGGCAAGTTTCGTGCTTAGATGCTTTCAGCACTTATCTCTTCCGCATTTAGCTACCGGGCAGTGCCATTGGCATGACAACCCGAACACCAGTGATGCGTCCACTCCGGTCCTCTCGTACTAGGAGCAGCCCCCCTCAATTCTCCAGCGCCCACGGCAGATAGGGACCGAACTGTCTCACGACGTTCTAAACCCAGCTCGCGTACCACTTTAAATGGCGAACAGCCATACCCTTGGGACCTACTTCAGCCCCAGGATGTGATGAGCCGACATCGAGGTGCCAAACACCGCCGTCGATATGAACTCTTGGGCGGTATCAGCCTGTTATCCCCGGAGTACCTTTTATCCGTTGAGCGATGGCCCTTCCATTCAGAACCACCGGATCACTATGACCTGCTTTCGCACCTGCTCGAGCCGTCACTCTCGCAGTCAAGCTAGCTTATGCCATTGCACTAACCTCCTGATGTCCGACCAGGATTAGCTAACCTTCGTGCTCCTCCGTTACTCTTTGGGAGGAGACCGCCCCAGTCAAACTACCCACCAGACACTGTCCGCAACCCGGATTACGGGTCTACGTTAGAACACCAGCCATTAAAGGGTGGTATTTCAAGGTTGGCTCCACGCAGACTGGCGTCCACGCTTCAAAGCCTCCCACCTATCCTACACATCAAGGACCAGTGTTCAGTGTCAAGCTATAGTAAAGGTTCACGGGGTCTTTCCGTCTTGCCGCGGGTACACTGCATCTTCACAGCGAGTTCAATTTCACTGAGTCTCGGGTGGAGACAGCCTGGCCATCATTACGCCATTCGTGCAGGTCGGAACTTACCCGACAAGGAATTTCGCTACCTTAGGACCGTTATAGTTACGGCCGCCGTTTACCGGGGCTTCGATCAAGAGCTTCGCGTTGCCGCTAACCCCATCAATTAACCTTCCGGCACCGGGCAGGCGTCACACCGTATACGTCCACTTTCGTGTTTGCACAGTGCTGTGTTTTTAATAAACAGTTGCAGCCAGCTGGTATCTTCGACTGATTTCAGCTCCATCCGCAGGGACTTCACCTACATATCAGCGTGCCTTCTCCCGAAGTTACGGCACCATTTTGCCTAGTTCCTTCACCCGAGTTCTCTCAAGCGCCTTGGTATTCTCTACCTGACCACCTGTGTCGGTTTGGGGTACGATTTGATGTTACCTGATGCTTAGAGGCTTTTCCTGGAAGCAGGGCATTTGTTACTTCAGCACCGTAGTGCCTCGTCATCACACCTCAGCGTTAATAAACGACCGGATTTACCTAATCGTTCCGCCTACATGCTTAAACCGGGACAACCGTCGCCCGGCTAACATAGCCTTCTCCGTCCCCCCTTCGCAGTAACACCAAGTACAGGAATATTAACCTGTTTCCCATCGACTACGCCTTTCGGCCTCGCCTTAGGGGTCGACTCACCCTGCCCCGATTAACGTTGGACAGGAACCCTTGGTCTTCCGGCGAGCGGGCTTTTCACCCGCTTTATCGTTACTTATGTCAGCATTCGCACTTCTGATACCTCCAGCACCCCTCACAGGACACCTTCAACGGCTTACAGAACGCTCCCCTACCCAACAACGCATAAGCGTCGCTGCCGCAGCTTCGGTGCATGGTTTAGCCCCGTTACATCTTCCGCGCAGGCCGACTCGACCAGTGAGCTATTACGCTTTCTTTAAATGATGGCTGCTTCTAAGCCAACATCCTGGCTGTCTGTGCCTTCCCACATCGTTTCCCACTTAACCATGACTTTGGGACCTTAGCTGGCGGTCTGGGTTGTTTCCCTCTTCACGACGGACGTTAGCACCCGCCGTGTGTCTCCCGTGATAACATTCTTCGGTATTCGTAGTTTGCATCGGGTTGGTAAGCCGGGATGGCCCCCTAGCCGAAACAGTGCTCTACCCCCGAAGATGAGTTCACGAGGCGCTACCTAAATAGCTTTCGGGGAGAACCAGCTATCTCCCGGTTTGATTGGCCTTTCACCCCCAGCCACAAGTCATCCGCTAATTTTTCAACATTAGTCGGTTCGGTCCTCCAGTTAGTGTTACCCAACCTTCAACCTGCCCATGGCTAGATCACCGGGTTTCGGGTCTATACCCTGCAACTTAACGCCCAGTTAAGACTCGGTTTCCCTTCGGCTCCCCTATACGGTTAACCTTGCTACAGAATATAAGTCGCTGACCCATTATACAAAAGGTACGCAGTCACCCCATAAAGAGGCTCCCACTGCTTGTACGTACACGGTTTCAGGTTCTTTTTCACTCCCCTCGCCGGGGTTCTTTTCGCCTTTCCCTCACGGTACTGGTTCACTATCGGTCAGTCAGGAGTATTTAGCCTTGGAGGATGGTCCCCCCATATTCAGACAGGATACCACGTGTCCCGCCCTACTCTTCGAGTTCACAGCCTGTGTGCTTTCGTGTACGGGACTTTCACCCTGTACCGTGCGACTTTCCAGACGCTTCCACTAACACACAAGCTGATTCAGACTCTGGGCTGCTCCCCGTTCGCTCGCCGCTACTGGGGGAATCTCGGTTGATTTCTTTTCCTCGGGGTACTTAGATGTTTCAGTTCCCCCGGTTCGCCTCGTTAACCTATGTATTCAGTTAACGATAGTGTGTCGGAACACACTGGGTTTCCCCATTCGGACATCGCCGGGTCAAAGGTTCATATCACCTCGCCGGCGCTTTTCGCAGATTAGCACGTCCTTCATCGCCTCTGACTGCCAGGGCATCCACCGTGTACGCTTAGTCGCTTAACCTCACAACCCGAAGATGTTTCTTTCGATTCATCACCGGTTTGCGAAAATTTGAGAGACTCGAACACACATAACATGTGTGTCGTTTCAATTTTCAGCTTGATCCAGATTTTTAAAGAGCAAATATCTCAAACGTCACCCGAAGATGAGTTTTGAGATATGTCGGCAGGTGACTTTCACTCACGAACCAGCAAGTGGCGTCCCCTAGGGGATTCGAACCCCTGTTACCGCCGTGAAAGGGCGGTGTCCTGGGCCTCTAGACGAAGGGGACACTGAAGTCTCAATCGCAAGACGCCTTGCTATTTACTTTTCATCAGACAATCTGTGTGAGCACTACAAAGGCAGGTTCTTTAAGGTAAGGAGGTGATCCAACCGCAGGTTCCCCTACGGTTACCTTGTTACGACTTCACCCCAGTCATGAATCACAAAGTGGTAAGCGCCCTCCCGAAGGTTAAGCTACCTACTTCTTTTGCAACCCACTCCCATGGTGTGACGGGCGGTGTGTACAAGGCCCGGGAACGTATTCACCGTAGCATTCTGATCTACGATTACTAGCGATTCCGACTTCATGGAGTCGAGTTGCAGACTCCAATCCGGACTACGACGCACTTTATGAGGTCCGCTTGCTCTCGCGAGTTCGCTTCTCTTTGTATGCGCCATTGTAGCACGTGTGTAGCCCTACTCGTAAGGGCCATGATGACTTGACGTCATCCCCACCTTCCTCCAGTTTATCACTGGCAGTCTCCTTTGAGTTCCCGGCCGGACCGCTGGCAACAAAGGATAAGGGTTGCGCTCGTTGCGGGACTTAACCCAACATTTCACAACACGAGCTGACGACAGCCATGCAGCACCTGTCTCAGAGTTCCCGAAGGCACCAATCCATCTCTGTAAAGTTCTCTGGATGTCAAGAGTAGGTAAGGTTCTTCGCGTTGCATCGAATTAAACCACATGCTCCACCGCTTGTGCGGGCCCCCGTCAATTCATTTGAGTTTTAACCTTGCGGCCGTACTCCCCAGGCGGTCGACTTAACGCGTTAGCTCCGGAAGCCACGCCTCAAGGGCACAACCTCCAAGTCGACATCGTTTACGGCGTGGACTACCAGGGTATCTAATCCTGTTTGCTCCCCACGCTTTCGCACCTGAGCGTCAGTCTTTGTCCAGGGGGCCGCCTTCGCCACCGGTATTCCTCCAGATCTCTACGCATTTCACCGCTACACCTGGAATTCTACCCCCCTCTACAAGACTCTAGCCTGCCAGTTTCGAATGCAGTTCCCAGGTTGAGCCCGGGGATTTCACATCCGACTTGACAGACCGCCTGCGTGCGCTTTACGCCCAGTAATTCCGATTAACGCTTGCACCCTCCGTATTACCGCGGCTGCTGGCACGGAGTTAGCCGGTGCTTCTTCTGCGGGTAACGTCAATTGCTGTGGTTATTAGCCACAACACCTTCCTCCCCGCTGAAAGTACTTTACAACCCGAAGGCCTTCTTCATACACGCGGCATGGCTGCATCAGGCTTGCGCCCATTGTGCAATATTCCCCACTGCTGCCTCCCGTAGGAGTCTGGACCGTGTCTCAGTTCCAGTGTGGCTGGTCATCCTCTCAGACCAGCTAGGGATCGTCGCCTAGGTGAGCCATTACCCCACCTACTAGCTAATCCCATCTGGGCACATCTGATGGCAAGAGGCCCGAAGGTCCCCCTCTTTGGTCTTGCGACGTTATGCGGTATTAGCTACCGTTTCCAGTAGTTATCCCCCTCCATCAGGCAGTTTCCCAGACATTACTCACCCGTCCGCCACTCGTCACCCGAGAGCAAGCTCTCTGTGCTACCGTTCGACTTGCATGTGTTAGGCCTGCCGCCAGCGTTCAATCTGAGCCATGATCAAACTCTTCAATTTAAGTTTGATGCTCGTGAATTAAACTTCGTAATGAATTACGTATGTTCACTCAGAGACTTGGTATTCATTTTTCGTCCGAGGACGTTAAGAATCCATGTCACTTTGAGTGCCCACACAGATTGTCTGATAAATTGTTAAAGAGCAGTTGCGACGCGGCTTACAGCTCACCGTCGCGAGGTGGCGTATATTACGCTTTCCTCTTTCAGAGTCAACCCTGAAATTCAGGATTTTTTCTCTTCAACCGACCGGGTTAACTGTGAAGTGATTCACATCTGCCGTGTCGATGGAGGCGCATTATAGGGATCCCAATTTTTAGCACAAGTACTTTTTGGATCTTTTTTTCCAACTGTCGATTTTCCGCGCTTTTCGCTGAAATCCCACCCAATATGCTTAAATATTGACGCTTTTTGCCTTGCCTCGATCCAATAATATGATCAAGTCTTCTATATAGTGCTCATCGTTCGAGGTAGATATGTCCGCAGTGTTACGTCCTTATAAAGATCTTCTCCCCCAAAAAGGCGATCGCGTGATGATCGATGCCAGCAGCGTGGTCATCGGCGATGTTCGAATGGCCGATGACGTCAGTATCTGGCCGCTCGTCGCTATTCGGGGGGATGTAAACCATGTAGCCATTGGCGCACGCACCAATATTCAGGACGGTAGCGTTCTGCACGTAACCCACAAATCCTCCTATAACCCCCAGGGCAATCCACTCATCATTGGAGAAGATGTCACCGTCGGCCATAAAGTGATGCTTCACGGCTGCACTATTGGTAATCGGGTTCTTGTTGGCATGGGGTCGATTTTGCTGGATGGCGTCATTGTAGAAGATGACGTGATGATTGGCGCAGGCAGCCTTGTTCCCCAGAACAAAAGACTGGAGAGCGGCTATCTCTATTTGGGAAGCCCGGTAAAACAGATCCGCCCCCTGAAGGAGGCAGAGATCGAAGGATTAAAATACTCGGCGAATAACTACGTTAAATGGAAGAATGACTATCTGAGTCAGGATACCCAGACCCAGCCCTGATCGTCTTCCTGCTGATCGCGGATTAAATCGCTGGCTTCCTCTTCAAGATCCCAGCGATTTTCACAAAACACCTCTAACGGGTCTGAACCACCAAAGCGACGCAACAGCGTTTCCCCACGAATGGCGCAGGTAAGTTGCATTCCATGCACCAGCACCGGGAAACAGACCGCCTGTTTACTCTCGTCCCAGCTTTCCCTGTCCGGAAAATGAATTGCCTGATTCACACCGTGAGCTCCCTTTTCAGCTTTTCAATGACCGGTTCGACCGAAGGCAATACACCGTGCCAGAGCAGCACCGCGTGTGCCGCCTGCCCCACCAGCATTCCCAGCCCATCGGCTACGTGTTTTCCGCCGTGCTGTTCACACCAGTTCAAAAAAGGTGTCTTCCCTTTCTGATAGAACATGTCGTAGAAGTAAATATGGGCACTTACCAGCGAAGCAGGGATCGCCGGCACGTCACCACCGATACCGCTGGAGGTGGCGTTGATGATCAGATCAAACTCACGATCGGCAAGTTCATCCAGGGCGACCGCGCTCACGCTGCCGGTATGTGCGAACAACGCAGCCAGCGCTTCTGCCCGCGAGAAGGTCCTGTTTGTAATGGTCACCGCGCAATCCAGTGACAGCAGAGGCAGCAATACTCCCCGCGACGCTCCGCCCGCACCAATCAGCAGAACCCTGAAACCAGGTTTAATAAACGAGAGCCTTTCCAGATCGCTCAGTAACCCAATTCCGTCAGTGTTATCTCCCAGCAGGCGTCCATCCTCAAGCCGTTTTAAGGTATTCACTGCACCCGCAAGGGAAGCACGCTCTGTGAGTTCATCCGCACGTTCGAAGGCTTCCTCTTTAAACGGTACCGTTACATTCGCACCTTTGCCACCCGCGTTGAAGAAACCCTCCAGCGCAGGAATAAATGCATCAACAGGTGCCAGCACGCGGCCATAGGGATGATTTATTTGCAGTTGCTCGGCAAACAGTTGATGGATTAACGGTGACTTGCTGTGCGCTATCGGATTACCAAAAACAGCATAGGTTTCCATTGGATTACCCCTGGCGAAAACGTTCGCCGGTCAAGGCGTCGCGGATTTCAGACGGATTGAGGCGCCCTCCCGTCTCACCGACGGCAACCGGGAAATCATTCCCAAACTGCGCCCTTACTTCGTCGGTTGTGCGGCAAGGTGGCTGCCCGGTCAGATTCGCGCTGGTTGAGACCAGTGGTTTTCCAAAGGCCAGGCAAAGTTCGACCACCAGCGGATGGTCCGTCACGCGCACGGCGAGGGAATCAAAGCGCCCGGTCAACCAGCGCGGCGTTGTCGGCTTCGCCGGGAAAACAAAGGTCACGGGGCCGGGCCATGCTGAGAAAATAGTCTCCCGCTGCTCCGGCGTTAGCATGGAATCATCGATATAAGGCTTAAGCTGCTCATAGTTAGCAGCGATTAAAATAAGCCCTTTTTCGACTGGCCTCTGTTTAAGTGTGAGCAGTCGGGCAACGGCCGTTTCGCTGTCAGGATCGCAACCGACCCCAAAAACAGCTTCAGTTGGATAGGCGATGACTTCTTCATTTTTCAGGACATCCACCGCATGAGCAATGGAGCCTGATGGCAGGTTATTCTTCACTGTTTTGATCCGCCGGAACCGGCTTTCCACATTGTTTACTGGCGCAGAAGCGTTTCAAACCTTGCGCCGTTTTTTTCTCTATAAGTAGCGGATAATTGCAATGAGAGCAGACACCCGCTACCGGTTTGAAATTGATAACAAACTGACATTCAGGATAGCGATCGCAGGAATGAAAGGTCTTACCAAAACGAGAACGGCGCTGCACCAGTTGTCCACGCTGGCATTGAGGACAGGCAATAGCCGTTTCATCGGGTTTATCAATTTGTTCTGTATGTTCACATTCAGGATAGTGGCTACAGCCAATAAACATGCCGAAACGCCCCTGACGTAGCGCTAACTCGCTGCCGCAAAGAGGGCAAAGCTGTCCCTCCAGAATTTTAACGATATGTCCATCCGCCTGGCTTTTCAGGGGACGGACATAATCACATTCCGGATAGTGGGAACAACCGAGAAACGGGCCGTGTTTCCCGGACCGAATAACAAGTTCAGCCCCGCACTGCGGGCAGGGCTCATTTTTATGCACCGTGAATAGTGCTGATTTGGCCATAACAACTCTTGGTGCTACACATTGAATTAATGCAGCATACCTTCATTCACTTCAAAGAGTAATTCTTCCATTTGCTGATAGGCATTTTCACAGCCTGGAATATTAAACAGAACCATCAGGATGACCCACTTGAGGTCTTCCAGTTCGAAGTCTGCCGTATCCAGCGCCATAACGCGCTCTATCACCATCTCTCTCGTTTCGAGGTTTAGCACCTGAATCTGCTCAAGGAATAAAATGAATCCCCGGCAGCTCGCGTCCAGCCTTTCACACTCTTCAGCTGTGTAGATGCGCACAGACAATGGGTCAGAAGCTAACTGCATCGGTTCGGCGAGGCCTTCCTGATAATCAGCCAGTTTTTCCAGCCACATCAACGCATTATAGATATCTTCCCGCTCAAACCCCGCATCGGTAAGATCCTGTGTCAATTTGTCCTGATCCACTCGCATTTCTGCTTCGTTATGGATGTAAGTCTCAAACAAATACATCAGTACGTCGAACATGGCTTGCCCTCCTTAATCGGACATAGCCGCCGGGTACAGCTGCGATCCATCCTGCTAACTCCAGTTCGAGTAGCTGTGCTACCGTAACTGGCACAGGTTGGCCGGCACGTTCAGCGACAACGTCAACAGGTGTTACCTCATCTCCTACGTTAGCCAGGAGCTTGGGAAATGGCAATGCCACCTTTCCCTGATCTGATGAATAATGTCGCTTTTCGGGATCTTCCTGCAGCCATTGCAATCCATATTGCAAATTTTCAAGAATGTCCCTGACTTCCGTTACCGGTGTTGCACCCTGCTTTATCAGCCAGTGCGGCCCTTCGCATCCCGGGTTACCAATTGGGCCGGGTAAGGCAAACACGTCTCGCCCCTGCTCAAGCGCGCACCGTGCGGTCACAAGCGAACCGCTGCGTACCGCTGCTTCAACCACGAACACCCCCTGACTTAGCCCGCTGATAATTCGATTACGCCGGGGAAAGTGTCCCGGCCGGGGCTGCGCTGATAGCGGAAACTCAGACACTATCGCGCCACCAGAATCGATAAGCCGCGCAGCCAGCGCCTGATGCCGACGAGGATAAATACTAAAGAGACCGTTACCCAGCACCGCAACGCTACGCCCTTTTGCCGATAGCGCAGCGTTGTGGGCGACACCGTCAATACCGCAGGCCAGCCCGCTGGTGATCGTTAAACCACTTTGAGAAAGCTGTTCACAGAGAATTTTTCCCCATCGCTCGCCGTACCATGACGGCGCACGGCTGCCAACAACCGCCAGTTGAACTGCATTCAGTACATTAGGGTTGCCTTTAACAAAGACTGCGCCTGGATAATCCGGGATCGTCCGGAGTAAGGGGGGATAAAGGGGGTGATCCGCCGTGATCAGATAGTTACCCGGCTGCTCAAGCCAGAGCAGGCTACTTTCCAGCTCACTTTCTCTGAGCGCAAAGAACCGTGCAGCCTGTTTGACAGACAGACCGGCGTCTCTGACAACAGGACCATCAATGGTTGTCTGGTTGTGCAATCGTGCTGCCGCTTCCAGCATCACATCGCCATAAAGAGAACCGGTGTGTATTAACCGTAGCCATAACTCAGTCGACGTCATCCTTTCCCCTGCCATAAGCGGCCTCCGCAATCATTGCGATTGGTCACTGATGCTGTCAATCGATGGGGGTTTTGTCTAGAATAGGAGATAATATTCTTATCAACTCCTGAACACGACTCTGGAAATTTATGGCAGTTTTGCAAGTGTTACATATTCCGGACGAGCGCCTTCGCATCGTCGCTGAACCGGTAAAAGAAGTGAATGCAGAAATTCAGCGTATCGTTGATGATATGTTCGATACCATGTACGCCGAAGAAGGTATTGGTCTTGCGGCCACTCAGGTCGACATTCACAAGCGTATTATCGTGATCGACGTATCTGAAAATCGCGATGGCCGCCTGGTGTTAATCAATCCTGAGCTGCTCGAGAAGAGTGGCGAAACAGGTATTGAGGAAGGTTGTCTATCTATTCCGGAACAGCGTGCTTTAGTGCCGCGTGCCGAAAAAGTGAAAATTCGCGCCCTGGATCGTGACGGCAATCCGTTCGAACTGGAAGCTGACGACCTGCTGGCGATCTGTATTCAGCATGAGATGGATCATCTGGTCGGTAAACTGTTTATCGATTATCTCTCGCCGCTGAAGCAGCAACGAATTCGTCAGAAAGTAGAGAAACTGGATCGTTTGCGTTCTCGCGCATAACGTCCCCCCGGATACAAGGATCATCGTGTCTAAATCACTACGTATTATCTTCGCGGGAACCCCTGATTTTGCAGCGCGTCATCTTGACGCGCTGTTATCTTCTGGCCACCAGGTTGTTGGTGTGTTTACCCAACCGGATCGCCCGGCTGGCCGTGGTAAAAAACTGATGCCAGGTCCTGTTAAGGTGCTGGCAGAAGAGCATGGGTTACCTGTTTTCCAGCCAGCATCCTTGCGCCCTCAGGAAAACCAGCAGCTTGTCGCTGACCTGAATGCCGATGTAATGGTGGTGGTGGCTTACGGTTTAATTCTGCCAAAAGCTGTGCTTGATATGCCTCGCCTGGGTTGCATTAACGTGCATGGTTCTCTGCTTCCACGCTGGCGTGGGGCAGCACCTATTCAGCGCTCTTTATGGGCGGGTGATGCTGAAACGGGCGTCACAATCATGAAGATGGATGTAGGTTTAGACACCGGTGACATGCTTTATAAACTGGCCTGCCCCATCACGGCCGAGGATACCAGTGCCACCTTGTATGACAAGCTGGCAGAGCTTGGCCCGCAAGGGCTGATTGAAACCCTCCAGCAGATTGCGAATAATACGGCGAAACCTGAAGTTCAGGATGAAGCGCTGGTCACTTACGCTGAAAAACTGAGTAAAGAAGAAGCCCGGATTGACTGGTCTCTGTCTGCGGCTCAACTTGAACGCTGCATTCGCGCCTTTAATCCATGGCCGATGAGCTGGATGGTTATCGACGAGCAGCCGGTGAAAGTCTGGAAAGCCTCCCTTATTGACGGTCACACAACGGCTGAGCCTGGTACGATTATCGACGCCAGCAAGAACGGTATTCAGGTTGCTACCGCACAAGGGATCCTGAATCTGGAATCGCTACAACCTGCGGGTAAGAAGGCGATGAGCGCACAGGATTTGTTAAATTCTCGTCGCGAATGGTTTATCCCGGGCAATCGCCTTGCCTGACCTCATTTAATTTTAGCGCCCGGTGTTTCCGGGCATTTTTATTTTTACGGTTATGAAAAAACAAAATTTACGCAGTATGGCGGCTCAGGCCGTTGAGCAGGTTGTCGAGCAGGGCCAGTCATTGAGCAATATCCTGCCAGCTTTGCAGCAAAAAGTGTCCGACAAAGACAAAGCCCTGCTTCAGGAGCTCTGTTTTGGCGTCCTGCGCACGCTTTCTCAGCTCGAGTGGCTGGTTAATAAGCTGATGTCACGTCCAATGGCCGGCAAGCAGCGCACCGTGCATTATTTGATTATGGTTGGCTTCTATCAGCTTCTTCACACGCGTATCCCGCCTCATGCCGCACTGGCTGAGACAGTGGAAGGTGCCGTTGTGATTAAACGTCCTATGCTGAAAGGGTTGATTAATGGCGTTCTGCGCCAGTTCCAGCGACAGCAGGAAGAGCTTCTGGCTGAGTTCGGGCAAAGTGAAGCACGTTATCTGCATCCTGACTGGCTCCTGAATCGCCTTAAAAAAGCCTGGCCAGAGCAGTGGCAGGCAATTGCCGACGCGAATAATCAGCGTCCGCCGATGTGGTTACGCGTCAACCGTAATCACCATACGCGCGACGCCTGGCTGGCTTTACTGGAAGAGGCTGGAATGAGCGGCTTCACACATGAAGCATATCCTGACGCTGTGCGTTTAGCCTCTCCTGCTCCGGTACATGCTTTACCCGGTTTTGATGAAGGCTGGGTGACCGTACAAGATGCTTCCGCGCAGGGCTGCATGGCCTGGCTGGAACCTAAAAACGGCGAGCACATCCTCGATCTCTGCGCTGCGCCAGGCGGTAAGACGACGCATATTCTGGAAGTGGCCCCTCAGGCAAACGTCATGGCCGTGGATGTCGATGAGCAGCGTCTTTCACGCGTCTATGACAACCTTAAGCGCCTGGGAATGAAAGCGCAGGTTAAGCAAGGCGATGGCCGCAAACCCGCAGAATGGTGTGGTGAAACGCAATTCGATCGCATCTTGCTGGATGCTCCCTGCTCGGCAACCGGCGTTATTCGTCGCCACCCGGATATTAAGTGGTTGCGTCGCGATCGCGATATCAAGGAACTGACTCAACTGCAATCCGACATTCTTGATGCCATTTGGCCACACCTGAAGCCAGGAGGCACGCTGGTCTATGCAACCTGTTCGGTCCTTCCGGAAGAAAACAGTCAGCAGATTGCAGCCTTCCTTAAACGTACCCCGGATGCAGTGCTACACGACACGGGCACGCCTGAACGCCCAGGCCTGCAGAATCTGCCGGCCGCTGAAGAAGGTGATGGCTTCTTTTACGCTAAGCTAATCAAAGAGTGATGTTGAGAACAGGTCACGAGATATGAAGATAATCATTCTGGGCGCCGGACAGGTTGGTGGGACGCTGGCTGAAAACCTTGTTGGCGAAAATAATGACATCACGATTGTCGATACCAATGGCGATCGGCTGCGTGTTTTACAGGACAAATTTGACCTTCGCGTCGTGCAAGGTCATGGCTCGCACCCGCGTGTCCTGCGTGAAGCGGGCGCCGACGATGCTGACATGCTGGTTGCGGTGACCAGTTCTGACGAAACCAACATGGTGGCATGTCAGGTGGCCTATTCGCTGTTCAACACACCGAACCGGATCGCGCGCATCCGCTCCCCGGACTATGTCCGGGATGCAGAGAAGCTGTTTAATTCCGAAGCGGTCCCTATCGACCATCTTATCGCTCCAGAACAGCTGGTTATCGACAATATCTACCGCCTGATCGAATATCCTGGTGCGCTGCAGGTGGTGAACTTCGCCGAAGGTAAAGTGAGCCTGGCGGTCGTTAAGGCCTATTACGGCGGCCCATTGATCGGTAATGCGCTCTCCACCATGCGTGAGCATATGCCGCATATTGATACCCGCGTTGCAGCCATTTTTCGCCATGACAGACCAATTCGCCCACAGGGTTCAACCATAGTCGAGGCAGGTGATGAAGTCTTCTTCATCGCGGCATCTCAGCATATTCGCGCGGTAATGAGCGAACTGCAGCGTCTCGAAAAACCGTATAAACGCATTATGCTCGTTGGCGGTGGTAATATCGGCGCGGGACTGGCGCACCGGCTGGAAAAAGACTACAGCGTGAAGCTGATCGAGCGCGATCAACAGCGCGCGGCTGAGCTGGCTGAAAAGCTGCAAAACACCATCGTGTTTTATGGTGATGCCTCAGATCAAGAGCTGCTGGCAGAAGAGCATATTGATCAAGTTGATCTGTTTATTGCCGTTACTAACGACGACGAGGCGAACATTATGTCCGCCATGCTCGCCAAACGTATGGGGGCAAAAAAGGTCATGGTGCTTATTCAACGCCGCGCCTACGTTGACCTCGTGCAGGGAAGCGTTATTGATATCGCGATATCACCACAGCAAGCAACCATTTCAGCCCTGCTGAGCCATGTCCGTAAAGCGGATATTGTTGGCGTATCCTCCCTTCGCCGCGGTGTGGCTGAAGCCATTGAGGCCGTTGCTCATGGTGATGAAACCACATCACGCGTTGTGGGCCGCGCTATCGATGAAATTAAACTGCCACCGGGAACAATTATTGGTGCCGTGGTGCGTGGAAACGACGTGATGATTGCGAATGATAATTTACGTATCGAGCAAGGCGACCACGTCATTATGTTCCTTACCGATAAAAAGTTTATTACCGACGTCGAACGTTTATTCCAGCCAAGTCCATTCTTCCTGTAATCAATCAGGTGCTTATAAAAGAGCACCTGATTATTAACCCTCTTATTCCCATGCCTTTTATTTTTCATAACGATTAATTATCCCCAATGGAAATTAACTAATCATTTGTTAAACTTATAATCGTCAGTTGGCTCAAGGAGAAGAAAATGAGTTTAGTTAAAGAATTTCGCGAATTTGCGATGCGCGGGAATGTGGTGGATCTGGCAGTGGGTGTCATTATCGGTGCAGCGTTCGGTAAGATCGTTTCATCACTGGTAGCCGACATTATTATGCCTCCCCTCGGGCTGTTAATCGGGGGCATTGATTTTAAACAGTTTGCCGTGACGCTTCGGGATGCACAGGGTGATGTCCCTGCCGTTGTTATGCATTATGGCGTTTTCATTCAGAACATATTTGATTTCGTGATCGTGGCGTTCGCCATTTTTATGGCTATCAAGCTTATCAATAAGCTTAACCGTAAAAAGGCTGAAGAGCCGGCTGCGCCGCCTGCTCCGACAAAAGAAGAAGTGTTATTGACTGAAATTCGCGATCTGTTGAAAGAGCAAAATAACCGCTCTTAATCAGACGTTGAAAAAAGGAAGGCCAGTGGTAAAAAAGCGATTCGCTTGCTTGCCACTGGCCTCCCAGTTACCCCGTTTTGCATGTTTCCCTTTTCGTAAATAACTCCCTTTTCCTTTTTTATTCTTCTCAATACGCTGCCTGAAAAGCGGGTCGTGGAGCAGTGCCTCAATGGCATTGTCCTGAATTTGCCCTTTCGTATGCTGATAGCGGCTCATAATTTCTCCTGAGCATGGTGTATGTCGACGGGAGTCTAGTCCCGGATGAAGTAAAAATCAACAGCCCTGGGTTCCACTGGCCCCCTGTTCAAGGGCTTCAAGAATTGAACAATAAATACTGCTATGAGCTGTACCGCAGCAGGCGTCATTCAACCGTTGCAGAGAACGCTGCATGGTCTGCAGTTCCTGTATACGCGCTTCAACTTCATCAAGCCTTGCCTGTACGATGCTCTTCGACTCCTGGCAAGTATGGTGTTCAGGATCGATGCGGATCGAAAGTAACTCGCGGATCGAGTCCAGCGTGAAACCAAGCTGGCGAGCGTAGCGGATAAACCGTAAGCGCTGCAGGTCATGATCGGTATAGAGTCGAAATCCACCTTCAGTACGAACCTCGTGATCAATCATCTGCTGCTTTTCGTAATAGCGGATAGTGTCCGGCGTTACGTTAGCAAGCCTGGCAAGTTCACCGATACGGTACATGGTTATTCCTCATTTATTTTCTGCATTAGCCTGTCACTGTACTCACCGTGCAGAAAGTCAGTGCTCATTCCGGCCTGACGCATTTTGAGTTCGATGAGAGCCAGTCGACGGCTAATTTCACGGTAGCTGGGATCATTCTTGCGAATCCCTTTCAGCAGGTCAGCCAGTTGCATGGCCTCTTTACGCTGCTCCAGTTCCGGTGGTAAACAACCGGCATTTTTGAGTAAGCGATATCCGGCCCGTAATTCAGGGGCAACATGCGAATCATCATCAAGCACTAACGGCTCACCGCGTCCCGCAAGGTTATCAAATTCGCCTTTTCGCTGAGCATCGCTGATATGGCGTTCTGCCCACTGGTCGAGCAACCACATGAATAACTCCAGAAGATGAACAGAAAAGATACAGATATTGTAGAGAAGTGGGGATTCAGCGGATATAAAAAAACCCGCCGAAGCGGGTTTTTTTACGTTACTACAGATTACTCTGCAGCAGCTTCTGCTTTAGATTCTGAACGATCAACCAGCTCGATGTAAGCCATCGGAGCGTTGTCGCCTGCACGGAAGCCACACTTCAGAATACGAGTGTAACCACCGGCACGGCTCGCGAAACGCGGACCCAGTTCGTTAAACAGTTTTGCCACGATCTCGTTATCACGAGTACGGGCGAATGCCAGACGACGATTTGCAACGCTGTCAGTCTTGGCAAGAGTAATCAGCGGCTCAACTACGCGACGCAGCTCTTTCGCTTTAGGCAGGGTCGTCTTGATGATTTCATGACGAACCAGTGAACCTGCCATGTTGCGGAACATAGCCTGGCGATGGCTGCTGTTGCGGTTCAGTTGACGACCACTCTTACGATGGCGCATGACCTTATCCTTCTCAGTAAAACCTTAACCTGTGATCCGGTTACTCGTCAGCAATGCTTGCTGGTGGCCAGTTTTCCAGGCGCATGCCCAGAGACAGACCACGTGAAGCCAGCACGTCTTTAATCTCGGTAAGAGATTTTTTACCCAGGTTCGGCGTTTTCAGCAACTCAACCTCGGTACGCTGTACCAGATCACCGATATAGTGGATAGCTTCTGCCTTGAGGCAGTTAGCAGAGCGGACAGTCAATTCGAGATCGTCAACAGGGCGCAGCAGGATCGGATCGAATTCTGGTTTCTCTTCTTTCACTTCCGGCTGACGAACATCACGTAAGTCAACGAAAGCTTCCAGTTGTTCTGCCAGGATGGTTGCCGCACGACGAATCGCCTCTTCAGGATCGATTGTGCCGTTGGTTTCCATTTCGATGACCAGCTTGTCCAGGTCGGTACGCTGTTCTACACGCGCTGCTTCAACATTGTAGGCAATACGCTCTACAGGGCTGTAGCATGCGTCGACCAGCAGACGGCCGATTGGGCGCTCATCTTCTTCCGAATGAATTCGGGCAGAAGCCGGCACATAACCACGACCGCGCTGAACTTTGATACGCATGCTAATCGCTGCGTTCTCATCGGTCAGGTGGCAGATCACGTGCTGCGGCTTGACGATTTCAACATCACCGTCGTGGGTGATGTCGGCTGCAGTCACAGGGCCAATGCCAGATTTATTCAGAGTAAGAATAACTTCATCTTTACCCTGAACTCTCACCGCCAGCCCTTTCAGGTTGAGCAGGATTTCAAGGATATCTTCCTGAACGCCTTCTTTGGTGCTGTACTCATGAAGTACACCATCAATCTCAACCTCGGTCACCGCGCAACCCGGCATCGATGAGAGCAGAATACGGCGCAGTGCGTTACCCAGAGTATGGCCAAAGCCACGCTCTAAAGGCTCAAGGGTCACCTTGGCGTGCGTCGAACTCACTTGCTCGATATCTACCAGGCGCGGTTTTAGAAACTCTGTCACAGAACCCTGCATTGTGTCCTCTCTTTGGTACTAAGCTTTACTTGGAGTAAAGCTCGACGATCAGGTGTTCGTTAATGTCCGCAGACAGATCAGAACGTTCTGGCTGACGCTTGAACGTACCTTCCATCTTGCCAGCATCAACTTCCAGCCAGGTTGGCTTTTCACGCTGCTCAGCCAGCTCCAGAGCGGCTTTCACGCGAGATTGCTTTTTCGCTTTCTCACGAATGCTAACAACGTCATTCGCTTTAACCTGATAAGAAGCGATGTTAACAACACGACCGTTTACCATGATTGCTTTATGGCTAACCAACTGGCGTGATTCAGCACGAGTCGCGCCGAAGCCCATACGGTAAACAACGTTGTCCAGACGACCTTCCAGCAGAGCCAGCAGGTTTTCACCTGTGTTGCCTTTCAGACGTGCTGCTTCTTTATAGTAGTTACGGAACTGACGCTCCAGCACACCGTACATACGGCGAACTTTTTGCTTTTCACGCAACTGCACACCATAGTCAGACAGACGCGGTTTACGCGCACCGTGCTGGCCAGGAGCTTGTTCAATTTTACACTTGGTATCGATCGCGCGAACGCCAGACTTAAGGAATAAGTCGGTGCCCTCACGACGGCTCAGCTTGAGCTTAGGACCCAAATATCTTGCCATTTTCTATCTCCAACTAACCTAAAAAACGAGCGTTATACGCGACGTTTTTTCGGCGGACGACAACCGTTATGAGGGATCGGAGTCACATCAGTAATATTCGTGATGCGGAAACCAGCGGCGTTCAGAGCGCGAACAGTAGATTCACGACCCGGACCCGGACCTTTAACCATAACTTCCAGATTCTTGATGCCGTATTCTTTTACGGCTTCTGCGCAACGCTCTGCTGCAACCTGAGCTGCAAACGGAGTGGATTTGCGAGAACCACGGAAACCGGAACCACCGGCTGTTGCCCAACCCAAAGCGTTACCCTGACGATCAGTAATAGTAACGATGGTGTTGTTGAAAGAAGCATGGATATGAGCCACGCCGTCAGAGACTTGTTTTCTTACACGTTTACGTGCACGAACTGGTGCCTTTGCCATTATTCAATCACCCCGATTATTTCTTGATCGGTTTGCGCGGACCCTTACGGGTACGTGCGTTGGTCTTAGTACGCTGACCGCGCACTGGCAGACCACGACGATGACGCAAACCGCGATAGCAACCAAGATCCATCAGGCGCTTGATGCTCATGCTGATTTCACGGCGCAGATCACCTTCAACGACAAATTTGGCAACTTCGTCACGCAGCGTGTCGATTTGTTCTTCAGACAGCTCACTGATCTTAACATCTTCAGCGATACCCGCTGCAGCCAGAATGGCTTTGGAACGGGTCTTGCCGACGCCATAGATCGAAGTTAATGCGATCACAGCATGTTTCTGATCAGGAATGTTAATGCCTGCTATACGGGCCACTATGCACTCCTACTATTTAATATGTACGCACCATGCTGAAAAGCCCGTTTTCAGGATACTCAAATGGAAACGTACAGACATACAAAAGATTGGCTGGCTAATCTAGCCAGCTCAACCCAACTTTGCAAGAAAAATATGCGAAATAATCAGCCTTGGCGCTGTTTATGCTTCGGCTCGGCACTGCAAATCACACGGATGACACCATCACGCTTAACGATTTTGCAGTTACGGCATAATTTCTTGACGGAAGCACGAACTTTCATTTTTACTCTCCGTAACTTCTCAGGCGACCATTTAGCGGCCGTAGCCTTTCAGGTTCGCCTTCTTCAATGCAGACTCATACTGACTGGACATCATCAGAGTTTGCACTTGAGCCATAAAGTCCATAATCACGACAACAACGATAAGCAGTGAGGTCCCACCGAAGTAGAACGGTACCTTCATTGCATCACGCATGAACTCCGGGATCAGGCAGATAAAAGTAATATAAAGCGCACCAACCAAAGTCAGGCGAGTCATTACTTTATCGATATACTTCGCCGTTTGCTCTCCCGGACGAATTCCTGGTACAAATGCACCGGACTTCTTCAGGTTATCTGCTGTTTCACGCGGGTTGAAAACCAACGCCGTGTAGAAGAAACAGAAGAAGATGATCGCAGACGCATAGAGTAACACATAAAGTGGTTGCCCAGGCTGCAAATACAGCGAAATTGTTGTCAGCCAGTTCCAACCAGTACCGCCCCCGAACCATGACGCGATGGTTGCCGGGAACAGAATAATACTGGAAGCGAAGATAGCCGGGATAACCCCCGCCATGTTCACTTTCAGCGGTAAATGTGTGCTCTGTGCAGCATAGACACGACGACCTTGTTGACGCTTAGCGTAGTTCACCACAATGCGGCGTTGACCACGTTCAACGAAGACAACAAAGAACGTCACTGCAAATACTAATACTGCAACCAACAGCAACAGGAGGAAGTGCAGGTCGCCTTGACGCGCTTGCTCGATAGTGTGGGCAATGGCTGGCGGGAGACCCGCAACGATACCAGCGAAGATAATGATTGAGATACCGTTACCGATACCACGCTCAGTAATCTGTTCGCCGAGCCACATCAGGAACATTGTTCCTGTGACCAGACTTACAACAGCGGTGAAATAGAATGCAAAGCCTGGGTTTAATACCAGGCCCTGCATACCAGGCATATTCGGAAGACCGGTAGCAATACCGATCGACTGGAATATTGCCAGCACCAGAGTGCCGTAACGGGTGTACTGGCTTATCTTACGACGTCCAGACTCCCCTTCTTTCTTCAGTTCTGCCAGGGCCGGATGAACGACCGTCAGCAGCTGGATAATAATCGATGCCGAAATATACGGCATGATACCCAGAGCGAAGATAGAAGCACGGCTGAGAGCACCACCAGAGAACATGTTAAACATTTCAATGATGGTGCCTCGCTGTTGCTCAAGCAGTTTGGCAAGTACAGCGGCATCGATACCAGGGATCGGAATAAAAGAGCCAACACGGAACACAATCAGCGCGCCGATAACAAACAGCAGTCTGCGTTTCAGCTCGCCAAATCCACCTTTGGCACTTTGAAAATCTAATCCCGGTTGCTTAGCCATCTGCTACTTATTCCTCAATTTTACCGCCAGCGGCTTCGATAGCAGCACGAGCACCTTTAGTAACACGCAGGCCACGAACAGTTACCGGAGTAGAAACTTCACCAGCCAGGATCACTTTCGCGAACTCGATCTGGATACCGATAATGTTTGCCGCTTTCAGCGTGTTCAGGTCTACAACGCCGCCTTCAACTTTCGCCAGGTCAGACAGACGGATTTCCGCTGTAATCGCTGCTTTGCGAGAAGTGAAGCCGAACTTCGGCAGACGACGGTACAGTGGCATCTGGCCACCCTCGAAACCGCGACGTACGCCACCGCCAGAACGAGAGTTCTGACCTTTGTGACCACGACCACCGGTTTTGCCGAGGCCAGAACCGATACCACGACCCAGGCGTTTACCCGCCTTTTTAGAGCCTTCGGCCGGAGACAGAGTATTTAAACGCATCTCTTACTCCTCAACTTTAACCATGAAGTAAACCGCGTTGACCATACCACGAACAGCGGGAGTATCCTCGCGCTCAACGGTATGACCAATACGACGCAGACCCAGGCCAAGCAGCGTTGCCTTGTGTTTCGGCAGACGACCGATTGCACTGCGGGTTTGAGTGATTTTAATAGTCTTTGCCATGGTCAATTACCCCAGAATTTCTTCAACGGATTTACCACGCTTGGCAGCGACCATTTCTGGAGAATTCATATTTTCCAGGCCATCAATAGTTGCACGAACCACGTTAATCGGGTTGGTGGAACCGTATGCTTTAGCCAGAACGTTATGAACCCCAGCAACTTCCAGAACGGCGCGCATTGCACCACCGGCGATGATACCGGTACCTTCTGAAGCTGGCTGCATGAATACACGAGAACCCGTGTGAACACCTTTAACTGGGTGCTGCAGGGTACCGTTGTTCAGCGCGACGTTAATCATATTGCGACGGGCTTTTTCCATCGCTTTCTGGATCGCTGCTGGAACTTCACGCGCTTTACCGTAACCAAAACCAACGCGACCGTTACCATCGCCAACTACAGTCAGAGCTGTGAAGGAGAAAATACGACCACCTTTAACGGTTTTAGATACGCGGTTAACCGCGATCAGCTTTTCCTGCAGTTCGCCAGCCTGTTTTTCGATGTGAGCCATCTTACACCTCTACCTTAGAACTGAAGGCCAGCTTCACGGGCAGCATCTGCCAGTGCCTGGACACGACCATGATATTGGAACCCGGAACGGTCAAAGGAAACATTGCTGATGCCTTTTTCCAGAGCGCGTTCTGCAACAGCTTTACCTACAGCTGCAGCGGCGTCTTTGTTACCGGTGTACTTCAATTGCTCTGCAATAGCTTTTTCTACAGTAGAAGCAGCTACCAGAACTTCAGAACCGTTTGGTGCAATGACCTGTGCGTAAATATGACGCGGGGTACGATGTACCACCAGGCGAGTTGCACCCAGCTCTTTGAGCTTGCGGCGTGCGCGGGTCGCACGACGGATACGAGCAGATTTCTTATCCATAGTGTTACCTTACTTCTTCTTAGCCTCTTTGGTACGCACGACTTCGTCGGCGTAACGAACACCCTTGCCTTTATAAGGCTCAGGACGACGGTAGGCGCGCAGATCTGCTGCAACCTGACCGATCAGCTGTTTATCAGCGCCTTTCAGCACGATTTCAGTCTGGGTCGGACATTCTGCAGTGATACCGGCCGGCAGCGGATGCTCAACAGGGTGTGAGAAGCCCAGAGACAGGCCTACTGCATTCCCTTTGATAGCTGCACGATAACCTACACCAACCAGTTGAAGCTTTTTAGTGAAGCCTTCGGTAACACCAACAACCATTGAGTTCAGCAGGGCACGCGCGGTACCAGCCTGAGCCCATCCATCCACGAAACCATCACGTGGACCGAAGGTCAGAGCATTATCTGCATGTTTAACTTCAACAGCTTTGTTGAGGGTACGAGTCAGCTCGCCGTTTTTACCTTTGATCGTAATAACCTGACCGTCGATTTTTACATCAACGCCGGCAGGAATAACGACCGGTGCTTTAGCAACACGAGACATTCTTTCCTCCGATTAGGCTACGTAGCAGATAATTTCGCCACCAAGACCAGCCTGGCGCGCTGCACGATCAGTCATAACACCTTTAGAGGTAGAAACAACTGCGATACCAAGACCAGCCATTACTTTAGGCAGCTCATCTTTTTTCTTATAGATGCGCAGACCTGGGCGGCTGACACGCTGAATGCTTTCTACAACAGCTTTACCCTGGAAATACTTGAGAGTAAGTTCCAGTTCCGGCTTGGTGTCGCCTTCAACTTTAAAATCTTCGATAAAACCTTCTTCCTTCAGCACGTTGGCAATTGCCACTTTCAGCTTGGCGGAAGGCATGGTGACCGCAACTTTGTTCGCGGCCTGACCGTTACGGATACGGGTCAGCATATCCGCGATCGGATCTTGCATGCTCATCTGTCTTTACTCCCGTGATTCAATTGGTAATTACCAGCTAGCCTTTTTCAAGCCTGGTACTTCACCGCGCATGGCGGCTTCACGCAGTTTGATACGGCTCAACCCAAACTTGCCCACATAACCATGTGGACGACCTGTTTGACGACAGCGGTTACGCTGACGAGACGGGCTGGAATCACGCGGCAGAGACTGCAGCTTGAGAACCGCATTCCAACGATCTTCGTCGGAAGCGTTCACATCAGAAATGATCGCTTTCAGTTCAGCGCGTTTAGCGAAGAATTTATCAGCTAAAGCTACGCGTTTTACTTCGCGTGCTTTCATTGATTGCTTAGCCATTCAGTAACCCTACCTTACTTGCGGAACGGGAAGTCAAAGGCAGCCAGCAGAGCACGGCCTTCTTCATCAGATTTCGCAGTAGTGGTAATGGTAATATCCAAACCACGCACGCGGTCGACTTTATCGTAGTCGATCTCTGGGAAGATGATCTGCTCACGGACACCCATGCTGTAGTTACCACGACCGTCGAAAGACTTAGCGGACAAGCCACGGAAGTCACGGATACGTGGTACAGCAATAGTGATCAGGCGCTCAAAGAACTCCCACATGCGTTCGCCACGCAGAGTTACTTTACAGCCGATCGGATAGCCCTGACGGATTTTGAAGCCTGCAACAGATTTGCGTGCTTTGGTGATCAGCGGTTTTTGACCGGAGATTGCTGTCAGGTCAGCTGCTGCGTTATCCAGCAGTTTCTTGTCAGCGATCGCTTCACCAACACCCATGTTCAGGGTGATCTTCTCGACCCGAGGGACTTGCATGACAGAATTGTAGTTAAACTCAGTCATGAGTTTGTTAACTACTTCGTCTTTGTAGTAATCATGCAGTTTCGCCATCGTACTACTCCAAATTACTTGATAGTTTCGCTGTTAGACTTGAAGAAACGGACTTTTTTCCCGTCTTCGAATCTAAAGCCTACACGGTCAGCCTTGCCGGTTGCCGCATTGAAGATTGCAACGTTAGAAACCTGAATAGCAGCTTCTTTTTCAACGATGCCGCCTGGTTGGTTCAGGGCCGGAACCGGCTTCTGATGTTTCTTAACCAGGTTGATACCTTCAACAATGACCTTGCCGGAAGACAGGACATTTTTTACTTTACCGCGTTTACCTTTATCTTTACCGGTTAACACGATAACTTCGTCATCACGACGGATTTTCGCTGCCATGATTCGCTCCTTAGAGTACTTCTGGTGCCAGAGAGATAATTTTCATGAACTTTTCAGTACGAAGTTCACGAGTTACCGGCCCAAAGATACGCGTGCCGATTGGCTGCTCACTGTTATTGTTCAAAATAACGCATGCATTACCATCGAAGCGAATGACAGAACCGTCAGGGCGACGAACACCCTTCTTGGTGCGCACCACTACCGCTTTCAGCACATCACCTTTTTTGACCTTACCACGTGGAATTGCTTCTTTGATGGTGATCTTGATGATGTCGCCTACGCCTGCGTAGCGACGGTGCGAGCCACCCAGAACCTTGATACACATTACGCGACGTGCACCGGAGTTGTCGGCGACGTTCAGCATAGTCTGTTCTTGGATCATTTTAGTGCTCCGCTAATGTCAACTACTACCTGAGACTCTAAAATCAGAGCCGTTAAAAAGCCCCATATCGAGGGCGCGGCATTATAACACCGCTTCTACAATATGGGTAGAAAAAATAAACGGCTCATCGCTGAGCCGTTTATTCGTATTGAGAATGCGTACTCTATTACAGAACCGCTTTCTCTACAACGCGAACCAGCGTCCAGGACTTAGTCTTGGACAGTGGACGGCATTCACGGATTTCAACCTTGTCGCCGATACCACATTCGTTGTTCTCGTCATGTACGTGCAGTTTGGTCGTACGTTTGATGAATTTACCGTAGATCGGGTGTTTCACAATACGTTCGATAGCTACAACGATGGATTTCTCCATTTTGTCGCTAACAACACGACCTTGCAGAGTACGGATTTTATCGGTCATTACGCACCCGCCTTCTGAGTCAGTAAAGTCTTAACGCGCGCAACATTGCGACGCACTTGCTTCAGCAGGTGAGTCTGTTGCAGCTGGCCACTTGCAGCCTGCATACGCAGGTTGAACTGCTCACGCAGCAGGTTCAGCAGCTCAGCGTTCAGCTCTTCAACGCTTTTTTCACGCAGCTCTTTTGCTTTCATTACATCACCGTCTTAGTTACAAAGGTGGTTTTGATAGGCAGTTTCGCTGCTGCCAGGCCGAAGGCTTCACGGGCCAGCTCTTCCGGAACGCCGTCCATTTCATAAAGGACTTTGCCCGGTTGGATCAAGGCAACCCAGTACTCCACGTTACCTTTACCTTTACCCATACGAACTTCCAGCGGCTTCTCGGTGATCGGTTTGTCCGGGAATACACGGATCCAGATCTTACCTTGACGCTTAACTGCACGGGTCATTGCACGACGTGCTGCTTCGATCTGACGTGCAGTCAGACGACCACGGCCAACAGCTTTCAGACCGAAAGTGCCGAAGCTAACATCCGTACCCTGCGCCAGACCACGGTTGCGGCCTTTGTGCACTTTACGGAATTTTGTACGCTTTGGTTGTAACATCAGCGACGCTCCTTATTTACGGCCTTTACGCTGCTGCTTTTTAGGTTGAGCAGCCGGTTTTTCCGGTTGTTCAACAGCAGCCATACCACCCAGGATCTCACCTTTGAAGATCCATACCTTAACGCCGATTACACCGTAAGTGGTGTGCGCTTCAGAGGTGTTGTAGTCGATGTCAGCACGCAGAGTGTGCAGCGGTACGCGACCTTCGCGGTACCATTCGGTACGTGCGATTTCCGCGCCGCCCAGACGGCCGCTAACTTCAACTTTGATACCCTTAGCGCCCAGACGCATTGCGTTCTGTACAGCACGCTTCATAGCACGACGGAACATAACACGACGTTCCAGCTGTGAAGTGATGCTGTCAGCAACCAATTTAGCGTCCAGTTCAGGCTTACGAACTTCAGCGATATTGATCTGTGCAGGAACGCCAGCGATATCCGCTACGACCTTGCGCAGTTTTTCTACGTCTTCGCCTTTCTTACCGATAACGATGCCAGGACGAGCAGTGTGAATGGTTACACGAATGCTCTTAGCTGGACGCTCGATAACGATACGAGATACAGACGCTTTAGCCAGTTCCTTAGTCAGGTACTGACGTACTTTAAAATCGCTGTCCAGGTTGTCAGCGAATTCTTTGGTGTTCGCAAACCAGGTAGAGTTCCATGGTTTTACAATACCCAGGCGAATACCATTAGGATGTACTTTCTGACCCATTGCTAGTCTCCAGAGTCTCAGCGATCGGACACAACCACAGTAATGTGGCTGGTGCGCTTCAGGATGCGATCTGCACGACCTTTCGCACGCGGCATAATGCGCTTCATGCTTGGGCCTTCATCTACGAAAATTTTCGCGACTTTCAGATCGTCGATGTCAGCGCCATCGTTGTGTTCAGCGTTAGCAATGGCAGATTCCAGTACTTTCTTGACCAATACCGCAGCTTTCTTGTTGGTATAGGTCAGGATGTCCAGGGCCTGCGACACTTTCTTACCGCGAATCAGGTCAGCAACAAGGCGAACCTTCTGAGCAGAAGAACGAGCATGGCGATGTTGAGCTAAAGTTTCCATCTCTTCCTCCTACCTTATTTCTTCTTCGCTTTTTTATCAGCAGCGTGGCCGCGATAAGTACGAGTCGGTGCGAATTCACCCAGTTTGTGACCAACCATTTCGTCGGTAACAAAGACTGGAACGTGCTGACGACCATTATGGACAGCGATGGTCAAACCGATCATGTTAGGAAAGATCGTTGAACGACGGGACCAAGTGCGCAGGGGCTTCTTGTCTCCGCTTTCCACCGCTTTCTCTACCTTCTTCAGCAAGTGCAGGTCAATAAAAGGACCTTTCTTGAGAGAACGTGGCATGGCTTATCCTCTAAAATTATTTGCTACGGCGACGTACGATAAATTTATCAGTACGCTTGTTGCTGCGGGTCTTCTTACCTTTGGTCTGAACGCCCCACGGAGTTACCGGGTGCTTACCAAAGTTACGACCTTCACCACCACCATGTGGGTGGTCTACTGGGTTCATCGCAGTACCGCGAACGGTAGGACGAACACCACGCCAGCGTGCAGCACCAGCTTTACCCAGAACGCGCAGCATATGCTCAGCATTGCCAACTTCGCCCAGAGTAGCGCGGCAATCTGCTTCGACTTTACGCATTTCACCAGAACGCAGACGCAGGGTGACATAAGCACCGTCACGAGCAACGATCTGAACGTAAGTACCCGCGGAACGCGCCAGCTGACCGCCTTTACCTGGTTTCATTTCTACGTTATGAACGGTAGAACCAACCGGGATATTGCGCATCGGCAGGGTGTTGCCTGCTTTGATTGCAGCATCAACGCCAGACTGAATCTGGTCGCCAGCTTTCAGGCCTTTAGGGGCCAGGATGTAACGGCGTTCACCGTCTTTGTACAGAACCAGCGCGATGTTCGCGGAACGGTTCGGATCGTACTCAAGACGTTCAACAACTGCTGGGATACCGTCTTTGTTGCGTTTGAAGTCAACAATACGATAAGCCTGCTTGTGGCCACCACCGATGTGACGAGTGGTGATACGGCCATTGTTGTTACGACCACCGGATTTGCTGTTTTTTTCCAGCAACGGAGCAAAAGGTTTGCCCTTGTGCAGCTCAGGGTTAACCACTTTAACTACGTGGCGACGACCCGGAGATGTCGGTTTACATTTAACAACTGCCATTGTATTACTCCTCCGACTTACTCAGCGCCGCCA
This sequence comes from Enterobacter sp. BNK-18, assembly GCF_047456135.1. Taxonomy (NCBI): domain Bacteria; kingdom Pseudomonadati; phylum Pseudomonadota; class Gammaproteobacteria; order Enterobacterales; family Enterobacteriaceae; genus Enterobacter; species Enterobacter sp. BNK-18. Next base: position 3,367,356 of record NZ_CP179899.1, read on the forward strand.
ACGAAGTCCAGGTTCTGGCCTTCTTTAAGGGTGACGTAAGCTTTTTTCCAGTCGCTACGACGACCGATACGCTGTCCGTGACGTTTAACTTTCCCTTTAACAACCAGGGTGTTAACGACTTCGACTTCGACTTCAAACAGTTTCTGCACAGCAGCTTTGATCTCTGCTTTGGTCGCGTCTTTAGCAACTTTGAGAACGATGGTGTTTGTTTTTTCCATCGCAGTAGACGCTTTTTCAGAAACGTGCGGTGCGCGAAGCACCTTCAGCAGACGTTCTTCACGAATCATGCCAGCATCTCCTCAACTTGCTTAACAGCATCAGCAGTCATTACGACTTTGTCGAAGGCGATCAGGCTAACCGGGTCGATACCAGTCGCATCGCGTACGTCAACCTTGTGCAGGTTACGTGCGGCCAGGAACAGGTTCTCGTCCAGCTCACCGGTGATGATCAGCACATCTTCCAGAGCCATGTCTTTCAGTTTCTGTGCCAGCAGCTTAGTTTTAGGCGCTTCTACAGAGAACTTCTCGACAACGATCAGACGATCCTGACGTACCAGTTCGGACAGAATGCTTTTCAGCGCGCCGCGGTACATCTTTTTGTTAACTTTTTGACTGTGGTCCTGTGGACGCGCAGCGAAGGTCACGCCACCTGAACGCCAGATCGGGCTCTTGATAGAACCTGAACGCGCACGGCCGGTACCTTTCTGGCGCCATGGCTTTTTGCCAGAACCAGTTACTTCAGCACGAGTCTTCTGAGCACGAGTACCCTGACGAGCACCAGCTGCATAAGCAACAACAACCTGGTGAACCAGCGCTTCGTTGAAATCACGACCGAAGGTAGTTTCGGAAACAGTCAGCGCGCTCTGCGCGTCTTTCAATACTAATTCCATTGCTATCCCCTTACGCCTTCACAGCTGGTTTAACGATCAGGTCGCTACCGGTAGCACCCGGAACAGCACCCTTAACCAGCAGCAGGTTGCGCTCAGCGTCAACACGTACTACGTCCAGGCTCTGAACGGTTACACGTTCGTTACCCAGCTGACCTGCCATTTTCTTGCCTTTGAACACTTTGCCCGGAGTCTGGTTCTGACCGATAGAACCCGGAACGCGGTGAGACAAGGAGTTACCGTGAGTAGCGTCCTGGGTACGGAAGTTCCAGCGCTTAACGGTACCAGCAAAACCTTTACCTTTAGAGGTACCGGTTACGTCAACTTTTTTAACGTCAGCAAACAGCTCAACGCTAATGTCTTGACCTACGGTGAACTCTTCGCCTTCAGCAAGACGGAATTCCCACAGACCACGGCCAGCTTCAACGCCAGCTTTAGCGAAGTGACCCGCTTCTGGTTTGGTTACACGGTTAGCTTTTTTAGCACCGGTGGTAACTTGAACAGCGCGGTAGCCATCGTTAGCCAGATCTTTAACCTGAGTAACGCGGTTTGCTTCAACTTCGATTACGGTTACTGGGATAGAAACGCCATCTTCAGTGAAGATGCGGGTCATTCCCACTTTTTTACCGACTAAACCAATCATTGTTTCAACCTCTCAATCGCTCGATGACCTGATTAACCCAGGCTGATCTGCACGTCTACACCGGCAGCCAGATCCAGACGCATCAGAGCATCAACGGTTTTCTCAGTTGGCTCAACGATGTCAACCAGACGCTTGTGAGTGCGGATTTCGTACTGATCACGCGCATCTTTGTTAACGTGCGGAGAGATCAGAACGGTAAAGCGCTCTTTGCGGGTCGGCAGCGGGATCGGACCACGGACTTGCGCACCAGTGCGCTTAGCAGTCTCGACGATTTCCGCGGTTGATTGATCGATCAGACGATGATCAAACGCTTTAAGGCGGATACGGATTCTTTGGTTCTGCATGAGACCAGAGCTCCAATTATTTTATAAACGAAAATGATTACTCCTCAAACCCATTACGATTGATGGGAGAGTGTAACCGTTCTTACGTAGCTCCCCGATTGGGAGCATTGTTGAGTAACAAAATTAGCTACTCCGGTTCAGATTGAACCCGCCGTCAACTACGACAAGCCCGCGCATTATACGTAAATCTGAGCAAGACGCAAGTGCCGTTTAGAAATTAAGCGCCAAAGACATGCGATGCGTAGGGCATTCCATTATTTGCAGCAACCTGTCTGCTTTCATCTCTTCTTATGAACCCCTCACGCAATTCCTGTGTTCGGACGTTGCTGGCCTTGCATCATGAGAAGAGTATGCACCAAACATCTTTGAGGCTTTGCGTATGCTGACTCCCCTCCCCTTTCTGCTCGTTTACTTCACACTCTCCGGTTTACTGGTACGTGAAGATATTCGTTCCGGCCTTCTCCCGGATAAATACCTCTGTCCCCTCTTATGGACCGGCCTGCTCTTCCAGCGTTGCCTTCATCCTGACTTTCTTTCGAACGCAGTGACTGGCGCGATGGCAGGGTATGTGAGCTTTGCGATTATCTACTGGGGCTACCGGCTTCTGACTGGACGTGAAGGGATGGGCTATGGCGATGTGAAATATCTTTCGGCACTGGGGGCGTGGCACGGTTGGCACATATTGCCCGCACTGGTGTTAACCGCCGCATTGGTGGCGCTTCTTTATCAGCTCATTCTCGCTTTACCGGCTCCTGATAAACAGGCATTAAAAAACCCACTGCCTTTTGGGCCATTTCTGGCGGCAGCGGGTTTAAGCGTTGGCTGGCAGACGCTGTTTAGTCAGCCACTTTAATCTGGGATTGAAGATAATTCTGCAGACCAATTTTACTGATGAGATCCAGCTCAGTTTCAAGCCAGTCGATATGCCCTTCTTCATCGGCCAGAATCTGGATCATCATATCGCGGCTGACGTAGTCATGAACACTGTCCGCATAGGCAATGGCTTCGCGGAGATCTTTTGCGCCTTCAAGCTCGAGCCTGAGGTCGGACCGAAGCATCTCTTCAACATCTTCACCGATGCCGAGTTTGCCGAGATCCTGCAGGTTAGGAATGCCTTCAAGGAATAAAATACGCTCGATGTATTTATCGGCATGTTTCATCTCATCGATGGATTCATGGTATTCAACATCGTTGAGGCGCATCAGGCCCCAGTTTTTGAACATTCTCGCATGGAGAAAATACTGATTGATCGCGACAAGCTCATTTCCCAATAATTTATTGAGATAACTTATGATTTTAACATCACCTTTCATTATATAGTCCCTCCGCTTCCACTCATTGAAGCGTAGATCGGGCTACAGGGATGTCAAAAAAAAGATGGGCGCTTACGCAATCTCTTTGTATTCCGGGATCTGCATCAATTCGTCCTGCATGATCTCACGTGCAGCACGTACACATTTACCGCATTGATTTCCCACTGGAACAAATTTGCGAAGCTGCTGGAAGGACTGTGGCTGAAACTGGCGAACGGCCTGACGTATTTTTTTGTCGCTTACACCATTACATAAACAAACGTACATAAAGACTCCCGTTCAAAATATGCGCAAAGTGTAAGTGAGAATGGTTATGATTACAATAGCACAAACACCCGTATACGGGGCGGGAGAGGACGAAAAATGCGAAAATTTGTGACAGACACATAACGGCAGAAAACAAAAAAGGACGCCGAAGCGTCCTTTTTTAATTCAGGGATAAGTAATTAGCCCAGAACTTTAGCAACAACGCCCGCGCCAACGGTACGGCCGCCTTCACGGATTGCGAAACGCAGACCGTCGTCCATCGCGATTGGGTGGATCAGAGTCACAACCATCTTGATGTTGTCGCCTGGCATTACCATCTCAACGCCTTCTGGCAGTTCGATGGTACCGGTCACGTCAGTTGTACGGAAGTAGAACTGTGGACGGTAGCCTTTGAAGAACGGAGTATGACGGCCGCCTTCGTCTTTGGACAGGATATACACTTCAGATTCGAACTTGGTGTGTGGCTTGATTGAGCCTGGCTTAGCCAGTACCTGACCACGTTCGATTTCTTCACGTTTGATACCACGCAGCAGAACACCTACGTTCTCACCAGCACGGCCTTCGTCCAGCAGTTTGCGGAACATTTCAACGCCAGTACAGGTAGACTTAGCAGTCTCTTTGATACCAACGATTTCAACTTCTTCGCCAACTTTGATGATACCGCGCTCAACACGACCGGTAACAACGGTACCACGACCGGAGATGGAGAATACGTCTTCGATTGGCAGCAGGAACGGCTTGTCAATCGCACGCTCTGGTTCTGGGATGTAAGAATCCAGGAAGCCAGCCAGTTCGATGATTTTCTCTTCCCACTCTGCTTCGCCTTCCAGCGCTTTCAGCGCGGAACCACGAACGATTGGAGTGTCGTCGCCTGGGAAATCGTACTGAGACAGCAGTTCACGAACTTCCATCTCTACCAGTTCCAGCAGCTCTTCGTCATCAACCATGTCACATTTGTTCAGGAACACGATGATGTAAGGAACGCCTACCTGACGACCCAGCAGGATGTGCTCACGAGTCTGAGGCATTGGGCCGTCAGTCGCAGCAACAACCAGGATCGCGCCGTCCATCTGCGCAGCACCGGTGATCATGTTTTTAACATAGTCGGCGTGGCCTGGGCAGTCTACGTGTGCGTAGTGGCGAGTCGGGGTGTCATATTCAACGTGAGAAGTGTTGATGGTGATACCACGCGCTTTTTCTTCTGGTGCGTTATCGATCTGGTCGAATGCACGAGCAGCACCGCCGTAGGTTTTAGCCAGTACGGTAGTGATTGCAGCGGTCAGGGTAGTTTTACCATGGTCAACGTGGCCGATAGTACCAACGTTGACGTGCGGTTTTGTACGTTCAAATTTTTCTTTAGACACGGCTATATTCCTTACTATAGTGCTCTCCCCTTCGGAGAGAGCACGGGACTTAGGTTTTAATCCTGTGGATTACTTACCACGGGCTTCGATAACGGCCTGAGCAACGTTGTTAGGCGCATCATCATACTTCAGGAATTCCATGGTGTATGATGCACGACCTTTGGTCAGAGAACGCAGCTGAGTTGCATATCCGAACATTTCAGACAGCGGAACTTCAGCATGGATCTTAACGCCAGTTACTTCGGATTCCTGACCGCGCAGCATACCGCGACGACGGCTCAAGTCACCGATAACGTCACCGGTGTTCTCTTCAGGAGTCTCTACTTCAACCTTCATGATTGGCTCAAGCAGAACTGGTTTTGCTTTCTTAAAGCCTTCTTTAAAGGCAATAGACGCAGCCAGTTTAAACGCCAGTTCAGAGGAGTCAACGTCGTGGTAAGAACCGAAGTGCAGACGGACACCCATGTCAACAACCGGATAGCCAGCCAGAGGGCCCGCTTTCAGCTGTTCCTGGATACCTTTATCAACGGCTGGGATGTATTCGCCAGGAATTACACCACCTTTGATGTCGTTGATGAACTCGTAACCTTTAGGGTTAGAGCCCGGCTCCAGTGGGTACATGTCGATCACAACGTGACCGTACTGACCGCGACCACCAGACTGCTTAGCGTGTTTACCTTCAACATCGGTAACTTTCGCACGAATCGCTTCGCGGTAAGCAACCTGAGGTTTACCCACGTTCGCTTCAACGTTGAATTCACGCTTCATACGGTCAACGATGATGTCCAGGTGCAGTTCACCCATACCAGCGATGATGGTCTGGTTAGATTCTTCATCAGTCCATACGCGGAATGATGGGTCTTCTTTCGCCAGACGGCCCAGAGCCAGACCCATTTTTTCCTGGTCAGCTTTGGTTTTTGGTTCAACCGCGATGGAGATTACCGGCTCAGGGAATTCCATACGCTCCAGAATGATCGGGTGATCCGGGTCACACAGGGTGTCACCAGTAGTCACGTCTTTCAGACCGATTGCTGCAGCGATGTCGCCCGCACGAACTTCTTTGATCTCTTCACGTTTGTTAGCGTGCATCTGTACGATACGGCCAAAACGTTCACGCGCCGTTTTCACGGAGTTCAGGATGGTGTCACCGGAGTTAACCACACCAGAGTAAACGCGGAAGAAGGTCAGGTTACCCACGAATGGGTCGGTAGCAATTTTGAACGCCAGTGCAGAGAACGGCTCTTCGTCGCTTGCGTGACGTTCAGCCGGAGTATCTTTACCGTCGTCCAGGATGCCGTTGATCGCAGGAACGTCAACCGGGGATGGCAGGTAATCAATTACCGCATCCAGCATCGCCTGAACACCTTTGTTCTTGAATGCAGAACCACAGGTTACCAGGATGATTTCGTTGTTCAGAACACGCTGACGCAGAGCTTTTTTGATCTCTTCTTCAGTCAGTTCTTCACCACCCAGGTATTTCTCCATCAGCTCTTCAGAAGCTTCAGCAGCGGATTCGATCAGGTTCTGGTGCCATTCGTCAGCCAGGTCCTGCATCTCAGCTGGGATATCTTCGTATTCGAAGGTAACGCCCTGGTCTGCATCGTTCCAGTTGATGGCTTTCATTTTCACCAGGTCGATAACGCCGGTGAAGCCTTCTTCAGCACCAATTGCCAGCTGCAGCGGAACAGGGTTCGCGCCCAGACGGGATTTGATCTGACCAACAACTTTCAGGAAGTTAGCACCCATACGGTCCATTTTGTTAACGAACGCGATGCGTGGAACTTTATATTTGTTCGCCTGACGCCATACGGTCTCAGACTGTGGCTGAACACCACCAACTGCGCAATAAACCATTACCGCGCCGTCAAGAACACGCATGGAACGTTCTACTTCGATGGTGAAGTCAACGTGCCCTGGGGTGTCGATGATGTTAACGCGATGCGGTTCGTACTGCTTAGCCATACCTGACCAGAATGCAGTAGTCGCTGCGGAGGTGATAGTAATACCACGCTCCTGCTCCTGTTCCATCCAGTCCATGGTGGCTGCGCCGTCATGAACTTCACCGATTTTATGGTTTACACCGGTGTAGAACAGAATACGTTCGGTAGTAGTGGTCTTACCGGCGTCGATGTGCGCACTGATACCAATGTTACGGTAACGTGCGATGGGTGTTGTACGAGCCATTTGATTCCTCGTTTGTTTCTTTAGGCGTTCAGTTAAGTAACCCAGGACGGGCAGCTTCGCTGAAGCGCCCGCCTGGTGACTAATACTCCGAAGGGATTACCAACGGTAGTGTGCGAACGCCTTGTTGGCTTCTGCCATACGGTGAACGTCTTCACGTTTCTTAACTGCAGTACCTTTGTTTTCTGCAGCATCAGAAAGTTCGTTCGCCAGACGCAGAGCCATGGATTTATCACCGCGTTTACGAGCAGCTTCAACGATCCAACGCATTGCCAGAGCATTACGACGAACCGGACGAACTTCAACTGGAACCTGATAAGTAGAACCACCAACGCGGCGAGACTTAACTTCTACAGTCGGGCGCACGTTGTCGAGAGCGACTTCGAAAGCTTCCAGTTCATTTTTACCAGAGCGCTGAGCCAGGGTCTCCAGCGCGCTGTATACGATTGCTTCTGCAGTAGATTTTTTACCATCTACCATCAGGATATTTACAAATTTTGCCAGCAGTTCTGATCCGAATTTCGGATCTGGAAGAATTTTACGCTGACCAATGACGCGACGACGTGGCATGGGAATACTCCGTTGTTAATTCAGGATTGTCCAAAACTCTACGAGTTTAGTTTGACATTAAGATAAATCAGTTTGGCCTTACTTAACGGAGAACCATTAAGCCTTAGGACGCTTCACGCCGTACTTGGAGCGAGCCTGCTTACGGTCTTTAACACCTGAGCAGTCCAGCGCACCACGAACGGTGTGGTAACGAACACCCGGAAGGTCTTTAACACGACCACCACGGATCAGGATCACGGAGTGCTCCTGCAGGTTGTGACCTTCACCACCGATGTAGGAAGTCACTTCGAAACCGTTAGTCAAACGCACACGGCATACTTTACGCAGTGCGGAGTTTGGTTTTTTAGGAGTGGTGGTATATACACGAGTACATACGCCACGTTTCTGCGGGCAGGCTTCCAGTGCAGGCACGTTGCTTTTTGCAACTTTGCGCGCACGTGGTTTGCGTACCAGCTGGTTAACTGTTGCCATTAAATAGCTCCTGGTTTTAGCTTTTGCTTCGTAAACACGTAATAAAACGACCTCATACAATATGAGGACGCGAAATTTTAGGGCTACGTCGAAAAGGTGTCAAGAAATATACAGCGATCTCGGATCACCAGTTCATTTGACTGGCGTGCGTCACAGTAAGATTGACGAAATCAGTATAGCCAACCACGTCAATTTTGGCTGAAATTTGACCAGAAAGACCTCGCGCCTCAAGATCGTCTTTCAGCGCAGAGACGGATATGGGGGCATTGCTGAGAATTTCAACGAAACGACTCCCTTCAAGCGCAGCCAGTACGCCATCCTGAATCAGCAGCAGGTCATCACCTTCGCGCAGCATGCTCAGTAATGCGTCGATATCACAATGCCACGGTGAACGGCTCAGGGTATGGAGCATGTCAGCCTCAGAAATTCAGAACGGTGTCGTAATGGGAAAGTTGGTCGCGCAGCGCGTCGGCCGGGAGGAGTGTTACATCCAGCACGAAAGACGTCTTATCGCTCAGACCGCGCGCAGCAAGAGAATCAGCGCAGACAAAAAAGGTTTCAATGTCGTAAAGCGGCAGCACTTTAAAGGTCGCGATGTAATCCCGCGCCAGAATAGCCTGCGGCTGCTGGCCTGCCAGAAGCTGAAACACGCCATCCCCTAAAAAGAAGACACCGATGTCTTCGGTCAGTGCTGATGTTGCGAGCAACGCATCCAGCCCTTCTCTGCCGGACGCACTACCGTGCGGAGCAGATGAAAAAACAAACGCCACGCGTTTCATCAGAATTGCACCACTCTGTCGCAGGTTAACGCAGCCTGTGCCAGTGCGCCCAGACCGCTCAACGTAAACCCCGGCTGCAGGTTGGCCCCTGGCAAGCCAAGACGTTCAGCTTCGGTGGCATCGGTCACGCCGCGACGCAGGGCTGCCGCCACGCAGATATGCAGCGCAACCCCCCTTGTCTCGTTCAGCGTCTGCCAGGCGCGCACCAGATCAAATTCATCGCTGGCCGGTGAGGTAAACTGGTTGGCGTTATACACCCCTTCCCGATAAAAGAAGACGCTCACCAGCTCATGTCCGGCAGCCAGTAACGCATGCGCAAACTGCAGCGCGCTGCTGGCCTGCTGAGTACCATACGCTGGGCCTGTCACCATCAGCGAAAAACGCATTACTTGTCTTGCCCCTGGAAATCACCGCTTTTGAACTGGCGGATGTAGAGGTAGACCGTATGCTTGGAAATGTTCAGGCGATCGGCCACCTGGTTAATGGCGTCTTTGATGTCAAAAATCCCTTTCTCATAGAGATTCAGCACGATCTGACGATTCTTGGCGTTGTTCGATACGTTGCGATCGGCATTCACCTCTTCGATAGTGAACTCAAGCGTCTGCGTCACCAGATCTTCAACCGAGGAGGCAAAGTTAACTGAGGAGCCAACGTCCGGCGTTTCAGGCGGTATGAAAGTGCTCATGATTTGCGAGAACGGCACATCAAGGTTCATGTTGATGCACAACAGACCGATCACGCGATGCTCGCGATTTCGAATCGCGATGGTTTCTGATTTCATTAGTACGCCGCTTTTGGCGCGAGTGAAATAACATTTGGAGACGCTGCTGTCCGCGCCGGTCATGTCATGCAGCATACGCAATGCAAGGTCGGTGATTGGCGAACCAATTTTACGGCCAGTATGCTCACCATTAGCAATGCGGATGGCGGAACACTTAAGATCTTGCAGGGAGTGCAATACGATTTCGCAGTGGGACCCAATGAGCATCGCTAACCCGTCCACTACCGCCTCGTAGGATTTCAGAATATCGAAGTCGGTCTGGTCGAAAGGACGTTGATCCAGTAAATCAAGTTCACTGGTTTCGTTGGTTAAAAGCGACCTGGACATGAAAAAAACACTCCTTTTCAGGAGCCTGTCGTTAGGTTTTCAGGGCAGGCTCATTATCTACACGGACAACTAAATTAATACAGCGTGCATAACGCTTTCCAGTGTTAATTATATCTGCCCCACAATAAAAAAAACCGCCGCCTTAAAGGCGGCGGTTTTCATTCCATTACTTCTTCGCGTCTGTCGCAGCTTTCTGTTCTGCCTGCGCTTCTGGTTTCGCATCAGCTTTCGGCGCTGGCTTGATGTCCAGCAGCTCTACGTCAAAGACCAGGGTAGAGTTAGCAGGGATACCTGGAACGCCGGTTTTGCCATATGCCAGATCCGGTGGAATAACCAGTTTGATCTTGCCACCTTTCTTGATGTTTTTCAGACCTTCAGTCCAGCCTGGGATCACACCATCCAGACGGAAGGAGAGAGGCTCACCACGGGTGTAAGAGTTATCGAACTCTTTACCGTCGATCAGCGTACCTTTGTAGTTAACCACGACAGTATCGCTGTCTTTAGGCGCGTCACCGGTACCTTCTTTCTCAACTTTGTACACCAGACCCGTAGAGGAGGTTTTCACGCCCTTCTCTTTAGCAAAGGTATCGCGGTAGGCTTTGCCTTTCGCTTCGTTGTCTTTTGCATCCGCTTCCATCTTAGTCTGAGCGGCACCTTTCACACGTGCTTCGAACGCCTGCAGAGTCTGTTCAATTTCCTGGTCAGACAGTTTGCTCTTATCTGCAAATGCGTCCTGAACGCCCGCGATCAGCTGAGCTTTGTCCAGTTTAATGCCCAGTTTCTCTTGTTCTTTCAGAGAGTTTTCCATGTAACGACCCAGAGATGCGCCAAGTGCGTAGGCGGATTTCTGGTCGTCATTTTTGAACGCCGCTTTGCTGTCTGCAGTTGCAGCAGGCTTCGCAGCAGTATCAGCAGCGAAGGACAGCGGCGCGTTCAGCGCAACAGCCATCGTCGTCGCCAGCAGCGTTACTTTAAACAGTGATTTCATCCATATCTCCAGGGCCTGGGGACTCTCACCCCAGCGTTAAACGTAAATGAGTTACGTACTATAAAACGTTGCGGAAGAAATCTACAGACAGACTCTCCCGATTCTCGCCACTTTTCAGACTATTTTTGTTTAAATAAGTTTCTTGCCAAGGGGATAGATACTGAACTTAAGGATAAACTCAGTTAAACTTCGCCGCCGCTGGCCGATTGTGGTTAATGAGATACAACGAGGTGAAAGATGAAGGACACAATGTTAGAAGCGAGAATGGCTGAGCTGGAAAGCCGCCTGGCTTTTCAGGACATCACCATCGAAGAGCTAAACCAGACCGTGACCGCACATGAACTGGAAATGGCGAAACTGCGGGATCTCATGCGCCTGCTGACGGACAAACTGAAGGCCACACAGCCGTCACATATTGCCTCTCAGTCAGAAGAGACGCCACCACCTCACTATTGAGGCGTAAAAAAAGCGGGATTATTATCCCGCTTTTTTATTTTCCGCATAACGGAATTAGTGGCAACCGCAGCCGCCGTTACCGCAACCACCTTTACCGTGGTCGTGACCATGGTCGTGATCGTGGCCGTGACCACCACAGCAGCCGTCGTGGCCGTGATCGTGGTCATGGTCGTGACCGTGCGCACCGTGAACGTGGCCATGAGCCAGCTCTTCTTCGGTCGCTTCACGGATCGCAACAACTTCTACGTTGAATTTCAGGTTCTGGCCAGCCAGCATGTGGTTGCCGTCAACCACAACGTGGTCGTCTTCCACTTCAGTGATTTCAACAGGAACCGGACCCTGGTCAGTTTCCGCCAGGAAGCGCATGCCAACCTGCAGTTCGTCAACGCCCATGAACACGTCTTTAGGAACACGCTGCACCAGGTTGTCGTCGTACTGACCGTAAGCGTCGTTCGCGCCAACAGCAACGTCGAATTTGTCGCCAACGTCGTGACCTTCCAGCGCGTTTTCCAGGCCGGAAATCAGGGAACCGTGACCATGCAGGTAGTCAAGCGGCGCACTCACCGGAGACTCATCAACCAACACACCGTCTTCTGTACGTACCTGATAGGCCAGGCTGACCACCAGGTCTTTTGCTACTTTCATGATATCTCCTGAGCAAGGGAAAATTGCTGGCGCAGATTGTAGCGGAAATCTGCACCCGTGTACCCTTTAGCTTAAAAAAACTCAGGGCATATCGCTAGTCCGGATGAAAAATCCCGATAACTTGCTCTTCTTTGCGAACATGATCGCGGGCTTCTTTATCCGCCTCGCGCATCTGATGACCGCACTTAACACACTCTACGACATCAATATTATTTTCCCGCCACATCGCCAGCGTATCTTGCGCCTGGCAGCTCGGGCATTTTGCGCCCGCAATAAAGCGTTTACGTACAGCCATCTTTCGTTACCCTTTATTCAAATTCATCCCAGCCATCGAGCTGGCGTCGTTCCTGTTGCATCTCTCGCTGGAAAATTTCTTCCAGCTCGCGACGCGCTTCCCGCACGCGCGAGATCTGCGCCGTATCAGAGTGTACCGGCATTAATTCGCGCAGCATTCGCATGTCCAGCCGGCGAAAATGCATCTGGGCCCGCTGAGCCTGATGGGGATGCATACCCAGCGAAATCAGCACTTTACGCCCCAACTCCAGCGCACTGGAAAATGTCTCACGGGAGAAGTGTTTCACACCTGCCTGCAGCAGTTCGTGCGCTTCAACACGTCCACGCGCACGCGCCAGAATATGCAGATGCGGGAAATGCTGCTGGCACAGTTCCACCAGCTTCATCGTATCTTCCGGATCGTTGCAGGTAATCACGATGGACTCTGCCGCTTCTGCTCCCGCTGAACGCAACAGTTCGAGCTGGGTCGCGTCGCCGTAGTAAACCTTGTAGCCGTATTTACGCATCAGATTCACCGCGCTGATATCGCGCTCCAGCACCGTGATGCGCATTTTGTTTGCCATCAGCAGACGTCCAATCACCTGCCCAAAGCGGCCAAAGCCCACCACAATCACCTGCGGCTTATCATCCTCCACCCACGGCATCTCATCTTCATCCTCCGTCGGATTTAAGCGCCGTGAGAGCAGCTTATCCACCAGCCTGATGAGCAGCGGGGTGGTCATCATCGACAGCGTGACCGTCACCAGCAGCAGCGCCATCTGATCGTCTTTAAACAGCTTCTGGGAGGAGGCAGTGGAGAACAGCACGAACGCGAACTCTCCGCCCTGACTTAAGACGCTGGCAAACTGCATGCGCTCGGAACTGCGCAGCCCGTATATCCGTGCCATGACGTACAGCACCAGCGTTTTTACCGCCACCAGCACAACAACACTCATCACCACCCACAGCAAATGGGTATAGAGCACGCCCAGGTTAAGCGCCATTCCCACCGAAATAAAGAACAACCCTAACAGCAGCCCTTTAAACGGATCGATAGCCGTTTCCAGTTCGTGACGATATTCGCTTTCGGCAAGGAGCACCCCGGCGATAAACGTACCGAGCGCCATCGACAGCCCCAGCGCGTCCATAAACAATGCCGAGCCCAGCACCAGCAGCAGCGTCGCGGCAGTAAACACCTCGCGCACGCCAGAGGCGGCAATAAAACGAAACACAGGACGCAGCAGGAAACGTCCGCCAATCAGCATGCCGGCGAAGGCCAGCACCTTCATGGAGATTTTGACCCAGTCAAAATGATCGTCACCGGAGCCTGCCAGTAACGGCACCAGTGCCAGCGCCGGGATCACGGCCAGGTCCTGAAACAGCAGTACCGAAAAGCCCAGCTGTCCTGCCTCGTTGCGGTTCATCCCTTTGTCACGCATTAACTGCAGCGCCATCGCTGTCGACGACATCGCAAGACCTATTCCGCCGATCACCGCCGCCTGCCACGAGAAGTTGGTCAGCATTAACAGCCCGGCCAGAATTGCGGCACTGAACAAGACCTGCGCCGCCCCCACGCCAAATATCGATCGCCGGAGCTGCCACAGTTTTGACGGGTTCAGTTCGAGGCCAATGATGAACATCAGGAACACTACGCCCAGTTCAGAGAAGTGGAGAATTTCATCCACATCGCTGATGAATCCCAGCCCCCAGGGGCCAATGGCGATCCCGGCCAGCAGGTAGCCCAGCACCGCGCCAATGCCCAGCCGGGCGGCCAGCGGAACCGCCACCACTGCGGCAAATAAAAACAGCACGCCGGCCAGGAGTAAATTCGATCCTTCCATTAGCGACCTCCCGCCGATATCGGTGATGCAAGCCAATCGCCATACGCTCTGGCGTGGCTCGCCAGCGCTTCAGGCTTCTGGCGACGCGCCCAGTAGACAATAATCGGGCTCATCCAGTGCATGCGGCACATCGCAGCCGTCAGCTCAAACGGCCGCAGGATATCACTCATGGGATAACGGTTAAGACCGTCGTGGCGGTAAGCGCTCTCTGGCTCACCGGTCGTAATGACACTGCGCCAGTACTTTCCCGCCAGCTGGTTGCCCCCCACCCCGCTGGAGAACCCCCGGCTCAGCACACGGTCCAGCCACTCTTTCAGCAGTGCCGGACAGCTATAGGTATAAAGCGGATGCTGGAACACAATCACGTCATGCTGACGCAGCAGTTCCTGCTCGTAAGGAATATCAATAAAGAAATCAGGATAGTGCGCGTAGAGATCGTGCACCGTCACATTGCTGAGCTGAGTAGCCGGCTTAAGCAGAACCCGGTTTGCCACCGAGTCCTGAGATTCCGGATGGGCATACAGCAGCAGCACTTTCGCTGTCTGAGACATCACTCCCCTCCCGGTTCTGTTTCTGTTTTTGTGTATCGTCGTTGTTTTGGGCTACCATGGCGGCCCGGTGCGGAAAATGGCCCACACCTTACATTATCATAATGACAAATTAACATAGTCGGAACATACGGCGCTTCTATGATTGTTTTCTCCTCGTTACAAATTCGCCGCGGCGTGCGCGTCCTGCTGGATAACGCCTCCGCCACCATCAATCCCGGTCAAAAAGTGGGTCTGGTCGGCAAAAACGGCTGCGGAAAATCGACCCTGCTTGCGCTGCTGAAAAACGAGATTAGCGCTGACGGCGGTAACTTTACCTATCCGGGCAACTGGCAGCTTGCCTGGGTAAATCAGGAGACGCCTGCCCTGAGCGAACCCGCTCTCGACTATGTTATCGACGGCGATCGTGAATACCGTAAGCTGGAAGCTGAACTGAACGCCGCCAACGAGCGTAATGACGGTCATGCTATCGCCACCGTCCACGGTAAGCTGGACGCCATCGACGCATGGACCATTCGCTCCCGCGCCTCCAGCCTGCTGCACGGTCTGGGTTTCAGCAACGAACAGCTTGAACGCCCCGTCAGCGACTTCTCCGGCGGCTGGCGTATGCGCCTTAACCTGGCGCAGGCACTGATTTGCCGTTCCGACCTGCTGCTGCTTGATGAACCCACTAACCACCTCGATCTCGATGCGGTTATTTGGCTGGAGAAGTGGCTCAAGAGCTATCAGGGCACTCTGATTCTGATCTCCCACGACCGCGACTTCCTCGACCCGGTGGTGGATAAAATCATTCATATCGAACAGCAAAGCCTGTTTGAATACACCGGCAACTACAGCTCATTCGAGCGCCAGCGCGCGACGCGCCTTGCTCAACAGCAGGCGATGTACGAAAGCCAGCAGCAGCGCGTGGCGCATCTGCAAAGCTTTGTTGACCGCTTCAAGGCAAAAGCCTCTAAAGCCAAGCAGGCCCAGAGCCGCATCAAGATGCTGGAACGCATGGAGATGATCGCCCCGGCGCACGTCGATAACCCGTTCCACTTCAGTTTTCGCGAGCCCGAGAGCCTGCCGAACCCACTGCTGAAGATGGAAAAGGTGAGCGCTGGCTACGGCGATCGCATTATTCTCGACTCCATCAAGCTCAACCTGGTGCCGGGTTCACGTATTGGTCTGCTGGGACGTAACGGCGCCGGTAAATCGACGCTGATTAAACTACTCGCGGGCGAGCTTAACCCGGTCAGCGGCGAGATCGGCCTGGCAAAAGGCATTAAGCTTGGCTACTTCGCCCAGCATCAGCTGGAATTCTTACGCGCGGATGAATCGCCCATCCAACACCTCGCGCGACTGGCGCCGCAGGAGATGGAGCAGAAGCTGCGCGATTACCTTGGCGGCTTTGGCTTCCAGGGCGATAAAGTCACCGAAAACACCGAACGTTTCTCCGGCGGCGAGAAAGCGCGTCTGGTGCTGGCGCTTATCGTCTGGCAGCGTCCGAACCTGCTGCTGCTCGATGAACCTACAAACCACCTCGATCTCGACATGCGTCAGGCGCTGACCGAAGCGTTAATTGAGTTTGAAGGCGCGCTGGTTGTCGTCTCGCACGATCGTCACCTGATCCGCTCCACAACGGACGATCTCTATTTAGTGCACGATGGCAAAGTCGAGCCGTTCGATGGCGATCTGGAAGACTATCAGCAGTGGCTGACGGACGTGCAGAAGCAGGAAAACCAGCCGGATGACTCGTCGAAAGATAACGCCAACAGCGCCCAGGCGCGTAAAGACCAGAAGCGCCGTGAAGCGGAACTGCGTACTCAAACCCAGCCGCTGCGTAAAGAGATTGCCCGTCTCGAAAAGGAGATGGAGAAACTTAACGCTCTGCTGGCTACCGTTGAAGAGAAGCTGGGTGACAGCGGTCTGTATGACCAGAGCCGTAAGGCAGAACTGACCGACTGCCTGCAGACACAGGCGAAGACGAAATCCAGCCTCGAAGCGTGCGAGATGGCGTGGCTGGACGCCCAGGAACAGCTGGAAACCATGCTGCAGGCCGACTAAATCCCCGGGAGGGTTATGAGTTTCGATATCACGAGCGACATTACATTTCGTAAACTCAGCATCTTCATGACCTTTATGGAGAAGGGCAATATCGCCCGTACCGCCGAAGCGCTTGGCCTGAGCGGCGTTAGCGTGCACCGCGCGCTGCATACTCTCGAAGAAAATGTGCGCTGCCCGCTCTTTACGCACAAAGGTCGCAATCTCATTGCGCTGCCTTCAGCCTGGACGCTGCTGGAATATTGTCAGGAAGTGATGCAGGTAATGGCGCGCGGGCTGGAAGAAGCGCGCAAAACGGCCGGTGTTGGCCAGGGACGACTGCGCGTCGGCACGCTCTACTCGCTGACGCTGGAAACCGTGCCACGCCTGATTATGGGGATGAAACTGCGCCGTCCGGACCTGGAGATGGATCTGACGATGGGCTCTAACGAGACCCTGTTGCGTATGCTGGACGACGGTTTGCTCGACGCCATCCTCATCTCTATTTCCGAAAGCGATATCGACCGCAACAGTCTGGAAGTGCTCCCCCTGTTCCATGACGACATTTTTCTTGCCGCACCGGCCTCTGCCACGCTGAACACCAGCGGGCCTGCCGACTTACGTGATTACAAAGACCAGAAGTTTGTCGCGCTGTCGGAAGGGTTTGCCACCTACGCCGGGTTTCAGGAAGCGTTTCATATTGCCGGTTTCGAACCGGAAATCGTCACCCGCGTAAATGACATTTTCTCAATGCTGAGTCTGGTGCAGGCGGGCGTGGGCTTTACGCTCATGCCAGGCAGAATGAAGAAAGTGTATGAGAACTCAGTACAGCTACTGAAGCTGGCTCAGCCGTATCAAATGCAGCAGTTGATTGCCATTGTGTTTGCCCGCAACCGCGAGCAAGACCCCAGCCTGCGGGCACTGGCAGCCGAAGGGCGAATGTATGCCCGCAGTATCGCCACCGACCCTGCGCAGACCCTACCGCTGTAGCCGCTTAGCCAGGTGTACCGCCACGTCAACACCACTGCGCTCCAGCGAAACTGACTCCCCTTCCCAGGCCGCCTGACGCGTCAGGCAGGTCAGTACACCGCCAGGTGGCATTTCAATCGCCAGCCGAGCTTCACGCTCGTTGGCAGAAATCACCGCTTCCTGCCAGCGCACCGTGCGCGCCATATTCATCGCCAGATCGTCCGCGATTTTCTCAGGCGTCCAGAGCACGCGTCCTGTGCTGCCGCTCAGGTAAGCACAGCGCGGGCGTGTGAGCGTGACGGATGTGAACGCCTCCACCAGCTTGTGCGCCGGCTCCGCCAGCAGTTCGCAATGGGAAGGCACGCTGACGGTCAGCCGATGCGCCTTATTAGCCCCTTTTGCCAGCGCGCGTTTCGCCACCTGCGCCATCCCCTCATCGGTGCCGGCGATCACAATCTGTGTTTCCGCGTTCAAATTGGCGATATACGTTCCGGTGCCTTCCAGCAACGCTTCAACCTGAGGCAGGGTCAGCCCCATTATCGCGGTCAGGCCATAACCGTGCGGATAGGCTTGCTCCATGAGATCGCCACGCAGCGCGACCAGCTTCAGCGCGTCGGCAAATTCCAGCGCACCGGCAATGACCGCGGCCGGATACGCGCCAATAGACAGACCGCTGACGATATCCGGTGCCACGCCGCGTTGTTCAAGCTCACGCGCCCAGGCAACACCGGCAATTAACAACGAAAGCTGAACGGCTCGCGTGTGGGTTAACGCTGCCGCGGTATCCAGCATATCGACTTCGCCACCCAATACCTCGCGGGCCTGCTCCAGCGTCGTGCCAGGCAGGTTTTGCAGCATACCGACATGCTGGGTGCCCTGCCCTGGAAAGGTAAACAGTATTTTCATCACTCCTCCCTGTGCCACGGGTCCGCCACCAGGCGCGGCCCACGGCGGGTCTTCAGCAACGTTTTGCCGTCGCGCAGCCACTCCGTCAGCGCAAAGCCGCCTTCAGGGGTGTCCACCTGGGTGTCTGCCCGACATAACGCGCGGCTGAGCTGTGACGCCCAGACACGAAAAGCGTCAGCCGACAGAGGCTGAGGGGCTCGCACCAGCAGATCGAGATCGCTGTCGGCATGAATGACCGGGATACCGGTCGCCAGGGCGTAGCCCGTGCTGCCCGTAATTCCCCACGTCCACGGCCATGCCTGCTGAGAAAGTTGCAACGCCACCTGCACCGGTGGCTGAGTCACAAACGGTGAACGCAGAAGATCGGCGGTCACGCTCAACGCCTCGGGTGAGACCACCCGCACGACGTTGTCTGGCTTCACCCAACCGGCCGCCCGCTGGTCGCGGCGTAAACCGCGTACGCCAACGGGAATACGGCCAGCGTTATCAACATCACGCCGCACGACCACCGGCAAACCGGTATGCCATACCGCATCCACCCAGTCGTCAGTGATGCCTTCCAGCGCGTCACGCGCGTTAAGCCAGATGAGGTCGTGAGGGCGTAATGTTGTGGTCATGATTACATTCCTGAAGTCAGCGAGATAAACAGTGGCAGCGACAGGATACACAGTACCGAGCTTAACAGCAGCACCGCTTCCGCATCCGGAGACTGCACGCCAAAGCGGTTACCGAACACCACGCCGAAGAAACCGGCTGAGAGCGCAATCATCAGGATAGCGGTGATCGCCACGGAGCCGTGCAGACCGAAGATCAGAACGATACCCCAGGCAATCGCAGGCTGGATCAGCAGCTTGGCAACGGTTGAGGTAATCACCATGGTGTTGATCTGCAGCTTACGCGCAGAGAGGATCACCCCGGTCAGGAACAGCGCGGCAGCCGTTGCAGAAAGCCCCAGTGGCTTAATGGCGGCCAGAACAAGTTCAGGCATTTTGATGCCGATAGCAGACAAAATCACACCCAGCAGGGGACCCATCACAATCGGTTTTTTAATCGAGCGCCACATCAGCACCGGCAGCATCGAGAGCGTTGAACCGGAGTTATTGCCTTCGGCACGCGCTTTTTCACGTTCCAGAATCAGCAGGCAGAACGGCGTCATCAGTACCGAACCACAGGCAATAGAGACCGCCACGGACAGTGAGGTTGAAGAACTTTCACCCAGCACGCTGCCCAGAATCGGCAAGCCAAGCGCGGCATAGTTTGGCAGCGCCACCGTCAGCGTAAGCACGGCGGCATCCTGTGGGGATTTTTTAAAGACGCTGGTCGCGAGGAAGTAAATGGCCGCGTAGGTTATCCACATCGCCAGGGTCAGCACCAGAATCAGCGGTGACTGGGCTACGATGCCGGTCCACGGGGTTTGCACCGTGGCGCTGAACAGCGCGGCAGGCAAAGCAAAATCCATGACGAAGATATTGAGCAGGGAGACATTTTTGTTATCGACCATCTTTGCCTTACCGGCCCAGAATCCCAGCAGCATGATGACGAAAATCGGTGCAAGAGCATGAACAATTACGTAAGTCATAATTCACCTGTAGTAAAAAAGTTTAAGCACTGGCGCGATGATTATTATTTTCAGGATGCAGGTTCCCGCGCGGACGTAACGGTTACGTCCGCGGGGAGTGCATCTGGCAGGTCTCTTTTTACTTACCAGCTTGCCCGCATGCGTTCGCGTACGAGGGCAGAGCTGCGGCGATTGTCAGCACCGAGACGGTTTTTCAGGGTGTTGTCCTGACGAGCGTCATGGATGGCCTGTTGCAGCGTGGTTTTCACCTGCATCAGATCGTTTTCAGAAGGGGCATCCGGGTTGCTGATGTCCAGCAGGTTGGAAAGCAGCCCCAGTGTGGCGTAGTTGCTAATGTCATAGGCCATTGGCGGGATCGTTGCCGCCAGTTTTTCCAGCGCGTCCACGGTACGTAGCGTAATACGCGCCGCAGACTCTTTACCCATGGCATGGATCAGCACGCCTTTATCGTTAAAGGCAATCAGGCGGTTTGCCTGGTACCCGTGCGCCAGAAACGCGCCGGACATCGCTTTACCAACGATAAGCCCAATCACCGGATGACCGGCCAGACGCGCGTTAGCATAGGCCGCCGCCGCGCCGGCCAACGCCTGGTGAATACCAAATGCCTCTTCACGACGGCCATAGGCCTGGCTTGGCACGTCAATCACCGCCACGATCGGGCGCTTCACGGCGCTGTTGGCATCGGCGGCAACGGTTTCGCTCACCACTTTCGCCAGCGTCCAGCCTTCCAGCAGACCGACTTCCCCTTTCGCCGCGCGCGGGAAGTGGTTGTTGGCATCCGGTACCACGGCAACAAAACGTACCGTTTCACCGTTAAGTTCACCATCGGCCGCCTGTACGGACGGGCATAAACCCTCCAGGCGTCTGGCGTTCGGCGCGAGTGTTTGCAGCCAGAGTTCGCCACGGCTTACTGAGTTAGTCATCATTTCACCTCCCGGGCAAAGAGCGCTTTAATCTGTTCGGCATCGGCCTGTTTGCGGGTGTCGAAATTCGTCAGACGGTTCAGGTAATCGTCATAGTTATCGGTGCGATGTTTTGCAGGCACGCCTTTGGCAATCGCGTCGTTCATCGCCGCTTTCACCGCGTTCACGCCATCGCCAACCAGCGCATCCACCAGGCCGCTTTCATAGCGGACTTCGCCACCGGTCATGCTCCAGATAAACGGACGGTCGCGGGAGTCATACTCTTCAATTCCCGCTTCCTGCTCGATAACCTGAGGACCATTCAGACCGAGACGCGCTTCGCGGGTGACAATCAGGTAGCTGCACAGTGCAGCAGCGATAGACATCCCACCGAAGCAGCCCACGGTCCCGGCCACAATCCCGACCACCGGGGTGTAACGACGCAGGTCAACAATTGCCGCATGAATATCGGCAATGGCCGCCAGGCCCAGGTTGGCTTCCTGCAGACGCACGCCGCCGGTTTCGAGACACAGTACCGCCTGCGTCGGGATCCCGTTGCGGTTATCTTCTGCTGCCAGCTCCAGCGCGGCCGCCATTTTGGCGCCGGACACTTCGCCCATGCTGCCGCCCTGGAACGCACCTTCGATCGCCACCACTACCGCAGGCTGGCCGTTGAGGGTGCCTTTGGCGACCACCATGCCGTCATCGGCCTGAGGAACGATACCCTGCGGCCCCAGCCACGGGGAGATAATGCCTTCAAAAGGATCCAGCAGTTCGCGATAGCTCCCGTCGTCCAGCAATGCCTGAGCACGCTGGCGAGCTTTTAATTCAATAAAACTCCGATCATCACGCATGGCTCACCCCTTCAAAAACCTGTTCGATACGAATGCGTGCCACCCCCGGCGTCGCGCCAAAGTCGTGGATCGTCAGTTTTCCTGCAGGCAGGCTGCTGACGGTGTGCAGGCGGTTGAATAACGCCTCCCAGCGACCGCGGCTGTTGTCGACGGACGTGGTGATATCAATGGTTAACGTCTGGCCCGGTTCGGCGGCAAACAGCACCTCCATATCCCCGGAACCAACAACCCCTGCGAGCGCTTTGCCGCTTAACGCGCGGCTCGCTGGCATGGTTAATGTGATTTTTTCCATAACATCCTCTTAATGCTTTGAATAAGGCGTTTCGATGCGATCGAGAAACAGCGTGGCGGCAAGCAGGTCGGCAGCTCCGCCCGGTGAGGCATTGAGTGCCAGCATGTGACGGTCTAATCTCGCCAGCGCCATCTGGCCTGCGGATGTCGCGCATCCTCCGGCGCTCAGCACCGCACGCGCACCGTTCTGCATGGCCTCCAGCCCCGCCATCCCGGCGCGCGACAGCACGCAGGTGTCGGTAAGCGACGTCATGATGGCCATCAGCGCATCGAGCCTTGCGTACGTTTCGCTGCTGCCGTTAAGACGGCTCAGACGAAGCCGCGGCAGAGCACGCTGCATCACGTGTGGAAATGCCTGCTGAGCCTCTTCACGTGCGCCCGGAACCCGGTAGCGGCGCGTGGCGCGTAGCCCTTTGCTGAACACTTTCGGCGCCGCGTCATCGGGCAGTTTCGCCAGCTGTGCCGCGGTATTCGCTACCGCCTGCGCGCTGGCATCGCCACCGAGCATCGCCACGGCACTGACCAGCAGCCCCAGCGCCCAAATCGCGCCGCGGTGGGTATTTACACCGTCGGTAGCCGCCATCATCTGCTGCTCACCTTCACGGCCGAGTCGCCCTATGGTTTGCCTGAGCGCAATATCCGCCGGACGCTGCCAGCTGTGTTGCGCCAGCGCCTGAAACGTGGGGGTCAGGCTGCGCGCGGAATGCTCCATCAACGCGAGCGACAGATCGTGGTGCGCGCCGTTCCCCCGACTGTCCACCAGACCGGGTTTCGGGCTTAACTGTGCTTCGTCAATCAGACACTGCGTGGCGGTTCGCGCCAGCCATTCGGCACCGCCTTCAACCTGAATCTGGGGCAGAAGTTTCATTACCAGCTCCGGAATTTCGCAGGTGGGTTGTAAAGACCGCCAGACCATTCAACCAGGTCTGACACGCTGCCTGCTGCCAGCAGAGAACGGGTGGCATCGGTGCGGCGAATCCCCATATCTTCCGGGTAAACCACTTTGCCGCTCTGGCGCAACTGCGCCACACGTTTGGCATCGACGCCCAGACCGATATCGGTGATCCCCGCGACGGCCGCAACCATCGCCCGGCGCTCTTCCAGACTTTCTGCGCGATAGAGGTAAGCAATCCCCTCTTCCGTCAGCACATGTGTCACGTCGTCGCCGTAGATCATGACCGGAGCCAGAGGCATTCCGGACGCTTTCGCAACGTCAACAGCATCGAGTTTTTCCACAAAGGTCGGTTTCACGCCTGCCTGGAAGGTTTCCACCATCTGGACGACGAGTTTTTTACCGCGCTGCATCGGATCAGGTTCGGTGATCATGTTCAGCCAGGCCGGGGTGGCATGACGACGACCATGCGGGTCATGGCCCATGTTTGGCGCACCGCCGAAACCAGAGAGACGACCACGGGTCACGGTTGAGGAGTTGGCATACCCGTCAACCTGCAGGGTTGAGCCGATGAACATATCAACGGCGTACTGGCCTGCCAGCTGACAGAAGGCGCGGTTGGAACGCATAGAGCCGTCGGCACCGGTAAAGAAGATATCCGGACGTGCACGAATGTACTCTTCCATCCCCAGTTCGCCGCCGAAGCAGTGCACGCTTTCCACCCAGCCGCTTTCAATCGCCGGGATCAGGGTTGGGTGCGGGTTAAGGGTCCAGTGTTTACAGATTTTGCCTTTCAGGCCGAGCTGTTCACCGTAGGTCGGCAGCAGCAGTTCAATCGCCGCGGTATTGAAACCAATCCCGTGGTTCAGGGATTGCACCTGATGTTCCGCATAAATGCCCTTAATGGCCATCATCGCCATCAGGATATGTTCCTGTTTGATGAGACGCGGGTCGCGGGTAAACAGCGGTTCGATAAAGAACGGTTTGTCGGCCACCACCACGAAGTCAATCCAGGAGCCGGGAATATCAACGCGCGGCAGGTCGCATTCGTCGTCCACCAGCTCATTCACCTGTGCGATGACAATGCCGTCATGGAACGCGGCCGCTTCCACCAGCGCGGGGGTATCTTCGGTGCTTGCGCCGGTATAAAGATTACCTTTTCGGTCCGCTTTAAAGCCGGCAATCAGCGCCACGTTTGGCGAGAGATCCACGTACAGACGTGAATAGAGTTCTATGTAGGTATGGATAGCGCCAATTTCGAGCTGACCATCTTCCAGCAGCTGCGAGATGCGCAGGCTCTGGGTACCGGAGAAGGAGAAGTCCAGCTTGCGGGCGATACCTTTCTCAAAGATATCCAGATGCTCGCTACGGCCCACGCTTGGCATAATCATGTGCAGGTCATGCACGATTTGCGGGTTCACTTCAGCCAGCGAGCGTGAAAGGAAATCGGCCTGCTTCTGGTTATTACCTTCCAGAACGACTTTGTCGCCAGGCGCGATCAGTTTTTCCAGCATGGCGACAAGATCGCCGGTTGGCAGTACCTTGCCCTGCACCGGTACGGAGGCCAGACGACGCGCTTTCTCGGTGCGTCGTGTGTTCCATTGCCGGGTGGGTGTTTGCCCAGATAACATTATTAACCTCCTGATTCAGCACATCATTCTGATTTGCTTAACGTTGAGTAAAGTGTGCGCTGTGGCGAGGAAGCCATCAATTAAGCGCAGGGCGGAATCATTAGCCTGAGAGTAATAATCAAGGTAAATATTTGTGATCGAGATCAGTTCATGTTTCGGAAAACCAGGCTAAACGGGGTACAATTCGGAAAGAACAGAAAATAACTGACAAGAATTAGCATCGCCGTTATGAGCCAAATCATTCCATCAGACTTCGACATCATCGCCGAAGACAGCACCGAGTTCGTGCCCATGCGCGGCGTGGCCAATTGCCATCTGCAGACCATGCTGCCGCGACTCATCCGCCGTAAGGTTCAGTTCACGCCGCACTGGCAACGGCTGGACTTACCGGACGGTGACTTTCTGGACCTGGCATGGAGCGAAGAGCCAGAACAGGCGCGCCACAAGCCGCGTCTGGTGGTCTTTCACGGTCTGGAAGGCAGTCTGCACAGCCCCTATGCACACGGGCTCATCCAGGCAGCCAAAGCGCGGGGCTGGCTCGGCGTGGTGATGCACTTTCGCGGCTGTAGCGGCGAACCGAATCGCCAGAAGCGCATCTATCACTCGGGTGAAACCGAAGACGGCACCTGGTTTTTACACTGGTTACGGGAAAACTTTGGTACCGTCCCGACAGCGGCCGTGGGCTACTCGCTGGGCGGCAATATGCTGGCCTGCCTGCTGGCAAAAGAGGGCGACACCGTGCCGCTGGATGCGGCCGTCATTGTCTCCGCGCCCTTTATGCTGGAGCAGTGCAGCTACCATATGGAGAAAGGCTTTTCCCGGGTCTATCAGCGTTACCTGCTCAACCTGTTGAAAGCCAACGCGGCGCGCAAGCTGAAGGCCTATCCGGATACGCTGCCGGTGAGCCTGCGTCAGTTGAAAAAGGTCCGTCGCATCCGTGAATTCGACGATCTGATCACCGCCAAAATTCACGGCTTTGCCGATGCGATTGATTACTATCGTCAGTGCAGCGCCATGCCGCTGCTCAGCAAGATCACGCAACCGACGCTTATCATTCATGCCAAAGATGACCCGTTTATGGATCATCACTCTATCCCCGCGCAGGAATTTTTGCCTGCCAACGTTCACTACCAGCTGACAGAGCATGGTGGTCACGTGGGGTTCATCGGTGGAACGTTGCGCCGCCCGAAAATGTGGCTGGAGTCGCGTATTCCTGACTGGCTTACCCCTTATCTGGACGGTGCAAAATGATTATTCCATGGCAGGACCTCTCCCCCGACACGCTCGATAATCTGATTGAAAGCTTTGTCTTGCGCGAAGGTACCGATTATGGTGAACATGAACGTTCGCTTGAGCAAAAGGTCAACGATGTGAAGCGCCAGCTCAAAAGCGGCGACGTGGTGCTGGTATGGTCTGAACTGCATGAGACGGTCAATATCATGCCCCGCAACGCGTTTCATGGCTGATCTTTAAACCTTTCCAGTCAGGGAGTTGCTATGTCTGCCAGACATCCGGTTATTGCCGTTACGGGTTCGAGTGGTGCGGGAACCACCACGACCAGCCTCGCTTTTCGTAAGATTTTCGCCCAACTGAATCTCCGTGCGGCGGAGGTCGAAGGCGATAGCTTTCACCGCTACACGCGCCCGGAGATGGATATGGCTATCCGCAAGGCGCGCGATCTGGGTAAACACATCAGCTACTTCGGCCCGGAGGCCAATGACTTCGGCCTGCTGGAGCAAACCTTTCAGGAGTACGGCCAGATCGGCAAGGGGCAGTCACGCAAATATCTGCACACCTACGATGAAGCCGTTCCCTGGAACCAGGTGCCCGGCACCTTTACCCCCTGGCAACCGCTGCCGGAACCGACCGACGTCCTGTTTTACGAAGGGTTGCACGGTGGCGTGGTGACGCCGCAGCATGACGTGGCGCGTCACGTGGATCTGCTGGTTGGCGTGGTGCCCATCGTGAACCTTGAGTGGATCCAGAAGCTGACGCGTGACATCAGCGAGCGCGGCCATTCACGCGAGGCGGTGATGGATTCCGTCGTGCGCTCCATGGAAGACTACATTACTTACCTGACGCCGCAGTTCTCCCGCACGCATATCAACTTCCAGCGCGTACCGACAGTGGACACCTCTAACCCGTTCGCCGCCAAAAGTATCCCGTCGCTGGATGAGAGCTTTGTGGTTATCCATTTCCGCAATCTCGACGGCATTGATTACCCCTGGCTGCTGGCGATGCTGCAGGGCTCATTTATTTCGCACATGAATACGTTAGTGGTTCCGGGCGGAAAAATGGGGCTGGCAATGGAATTAATTATGATGCCGCTGGTGCAGCGGTTGATAGAAGGGAAGAAAATCGCCTGATGATTTCCCTCTCCGCGTGGGAGAGGGCTTCGGTGAGGGCATCGGGGTGAACGATGCCCCCCCAATATCAGGCGTCGATCACTTCATACGAATGCGTAATTTTTACCGCTTTCTCGAGCATTAAGGCGACCGAGCAGTATTTCTCCGCTGAAAGATCGACCGCGCGTGAGACCGCCGCGTCTTTCAGTTCTTTCCCGCTGACGATGAAATGCAGGTTAATGTGGGTAAACAGGCGTGGTGCCTCTTCGCGGCGTTCTGAGGTGAGTTTTACTTCGCAGTCGGTCACATCGTGACGGCCTTTTTGCAGGATCGACACCACATCAATTGCGCTGCATCCACCTGCTGCCATCAGCACCATTTCCATTGGGCTTGGTGCTTTATCGCCGGAGTTACCATCCATCAAAATCTGGTGTCCTGAAGCGGACTCGCCCAGGAACGTTAAACCTTCAACCCATTTCACACGCGCTTGCATATTCACTCACTCCAACGTTGCATTTTTGGTGACAGATTACGCGTGCGTTACATTTCTCGCAATGGAAGGCGACCTGCGTCATGCTGAAGCGAGACACCAGGAGACACGCGGCGAAAGCTATGCTAAAACACTCAGGATGCTACAGTAATACATTGACGTTACACATGTATGCAGAGGACATCAAACTTTACTGGCTGCGAAACGTTACGATAGCCGACTTCCCAGGGTATGGGTAAGAATTCGATTGCAACCCCAGAGTCCGGATGCATCTTATGACTCTGGTGACAGCTTATAACAGAGGATAACAGCGCATGGTGCTTGGCAAACCGCAAACAGACCCGACTCTCGAATGGTTCTTGTCTCATTGCCACATTCATAAGTACCCATCGAAGAGCACGCTGATTCACCAGGGTGAAAAAGCGGAAACGTTGTATTACATCGTCAAAGGCTCGGTGGCAGTGCTGATCAAAGATGAAGAAGGGAAAGAGATGATCCTTTCTTATCTGAACCAGGGCGATTTCATCGGTGAACTGGGCCTGTTTGAAGAAGGCCAGGAACGTAGCGCCTGGGTTCGTGCAAAGACAGCATGTGAAGTGGCTGAAATTTCCTACAAGAAATTCCGTCAGTTGATTCAGGTTAACCCTGACATCCTGATGCGTCTTTCTTCGCAGATGGCGCGCCGTCTGCAGGTGACATCTGAGAAAGTGGGTAACCTCGCCTTCCTGGACGTGACCGGCCGTATCGCTCAGACCCTGCTGAATCTGGCGAAACAACCCGATGCGATGACTCACCCTGATGGCATGCAAATTAAAATTACCCGTCAGGAAATCGGTCAGATTGTCGGTTGCTCCCGTGAAACAGTGGGCCGTATTCTGAAAATGCTGGAAGATCAGAACCTGATCTCCGCACACGGTAAAACCATCGTGGTTTACGGAACGCGTTAATTCCGCTCAAACGGCGTGCCATCGCAAGGTGTCACGCCGTTTTTGTCTCTATTCCCCATGTGGCGCAGGCTGATTTATCACCCGGAAGTTAACTACGCACTGCGACAAACGCTGGTGTTGTGCCTTCCTGTGGCCGTAGGCCTGATTCTGGGCCATCTTCAGCAAGGTCTGCTCTTCTCTCTTGTTCCCGCCTGCTGCAACATTGCCGGTCTGGATACACCGCATAAGCGCTTTTTCAAACGGCTGATCGTGGGCGGCTCGCTGTTTGCGGGCTGTAGCCTCGCCGTGCAGCTTTTGCTGGCCCGCGATATCCCGCTGCCGCTGATCCTCACCGTCCTGGCGATGACCCTGGGCGTAACCGCTGAAATCAGCTCACTGCACGCGCGTTTGCTTCCCGCGTCGCTGATTGCCGCCATCTTCACGCTGAGCCTTGCGGGTAACATGCCGGTGTGGGAGCCGCTGCTGATCTACGCCCTCGGTACGCTGTGGTACGGACTGTTTAACTGGTTTTGGTTCTGGCTGTGGCGGGAACAGCCGCTGCGGGAATCCCTGAGCCTGCTCTACGTGCAGCTGGCGGATTACTGTGAAGCCAAATACACCTTGCTCACCCAGCATACCGATCCAGAAAAATCACTGCCGCCGCTGCTGACACGTCAGCAAAAGGTGGTGGACCTGATAAGCCAGTGTTATCAGCAGCTGCATATGCTCGCCGCCAATAAGAACCACGAATATAAGCGGCTGCTGCGCGTCTTTCAGGTGGGGCTGGACTTACAGGAGCATATCTCCGTGAGCCTGCACCAGCCGCAGGAGGTGCAAAAACTGGTCGAGCGCAGCCATGCCGAAGCGGTGATCCGCTGGAACGCGCAAACCGTCTCCGCGCGCCTTCGGGTGCTGGCTGACGATATTCTGTATCACCGCTACCCCACGCGCTTTAACATGGACAAACAGCTCGGCGCGCTGGAGAAGATTGCCCGTCAGCATGAAGACAACCCGGTGGGTCAGTTTGCCGCCTGGCACTTCAGCCGTATCGCCCGCGTGTTACGAACCCAGCGTCCGCTTTATCCGCGCGACCTGATGGCCGACAAACAAAAACGCCTGCCGCTGCTGCCAGCGCTCAGAAGCTACCTCTCCCTTAAATCATCTGCCCTGCGCAACGCCGCGCGAATTAGCGTGATGCTAAGCATTGCCAGCCTGATGGGCATGGCGCTGCATCTGCCCAAACCGTACTGGATTTTAATGACCATCCTGTTTGTCACCCAGAACGGCTATGGCGCGACGCGGGTGCGCATTCTGCACCGGGCAGGCGGAACGATGGCGGGGCTGATCATTGCGGGCGTTACGCTGCACTTTCACGTGCCGGAAGGCTATACGCTGGCAGGGATGCTGGTGATCACGATGGTGAGCTACCTGATCATCCGCAAAAACTACGGCTGGGCGATGGTGGGCTTTACGGTAACGGCGGTGTATACCCTGCAGTTGCTCACGCTCAACGGCGAGCAGTTTATTATCGCCAGGCTGGTCGATACCCTGATCGGCTGCCTGATTGCCTTTGGCGGCATGGTCTGGTTGTGGCCTCAGTGGCAAAGCGGGCTGCTCAGACAGAACGCCCATGATGCGCTGGAGGCCGACCAGCAGGCCATTCGCCTGATCCTGAGTGACGACCCGCAGCCCTCCCCGCTGGCGTATCAGCGGATGAAGGTCAACCAGGCGCATAACGCCCTGTTTAACTCGCTGAATCAGGCGATGCAGGAGCCCGGCTTTAACTCGCACTATCTGGCGGACATGAAGCTCTGGGTGACGCACAGCCAGTTTATCGTTGAGCATATCAACGCGATGACCACGCTGGCGCGGGAACATACGATGCTGACGCCCGATCTGGCGCAGCGCTACCTGCAG
The DNA here is from genome assembly GCF_047456135.1 of Enterobacter sp. BNK-18. Classification (NCBI taxonomy): domain Bacteria; kingdom Pseudomonadati; phylum Pseudomonadota; class Gammaproteobacteria; order Enterobacterales; family Enterobacteriaceae; genus Enterobacter; species Enterobacter sp. BNK-18. The sequence goes on from NZ_CP179899.1 coordinate 3,397,757, forward strand.
TCGTGTGAGATTGCCCTGCAGCGGTGTCAGCAGCGACTCGAGTATGACGCGCCTGGCGAGTCAGGGGATTCGAACATTCTGGAGGCGCCAGAGACGCTCACCCACGGGCCAATGAGCACCCTGGAGCAGCATCTGCAGCGCGTTCTCGGGCATCTGAACACCATGCACACCATTTCGTCGGTAGCATGGCGTCAGCGCCCTCACCACGGGATATGGTTAACCCGTCGCTTAACGCGAACGGAGTCTTAAGCGTTTACGATCTTCGCGACCGCCGCGGCAAAACGGTTTAATCCGTCTTCAATGTCCTGATTTTCGACCACCAGCGACGGCGCAAAGCGCATCACGTCCGGTCCGGCATTGAGCACCATCACCCCTTCATGGGCGGCGGCGTGCAGGAAATCGCGCGCGCGGCCTTTGTACTGTGGCTTCAGCTCCGCGCCGATCAGTAACCCCATCCCGCGGATCTCGCTGAAGACGTCATACTGGTCATCAATCTGCTGCAAATGCTTCACGAAAAGCTCACGCTTCGCGTTGACGCCGCTCAGAACCCCAGGGGTGTTGATAATGTCGAACGCGGCACCCGCGACGGCACTCGCCAGCGGGTTGCCGCCGTATGTGGAGCCGTGGGAACCCACGTGGAACGCGGAGGCAATCTCCTGCGTCGTTAATACCGCACTGACCGGGAAGCCGCCGCCGAGCGCTTTGGCGCTGGTCAGAATATCCGGCGTCACGCCGTAATGCATGTAGGCAAACAGGGAGCCGGTACGGCCCATCCCGCACTGCACTTCATCAAATACCAGCAGCGCCTGATGCTCATCGCACAGGTCGCGCAGCCCTTTCAGGAACTCAGGCGTGGCAGCCGTTACGCCGCCTTCTCCCTGGATCGGCTCCACCACCACCGCACAGGTGTGATCATCCATTACCGCTTTTACCGCATGGAGATCGTTAAACGGCACATGGATAATATCGGCCGGTTTTGGTCCAAAACCATCGGAATACTTTGGCTGTCCACCGACGGAAACGGTAAACAGCGAGCGACCGTGGAAGGCGTTGTGGAAAGCAATGATTTTGGTTTTGTACGGGCTGTGGCGCGTGGAGGCATAGTAGCGCGCCAGCTTGAAGGCGGTTTCGTTCGCTTCGGTACCGGAGTTCATAAACAGCACGCGTTCGGCGAAGGTCGCGCTGATTAACTTGCGGCCCAGACGTAGCGCCGGTTCGTTGGTAAAGACGTTGCTGGTATGCCACAGGGTTTCCCCCTGGGTTTTCAGCGCCTCTACCAGCGCAGGATGGCAATGACCCAGCGCCGTCACCGCAATCCCACCGGCGAAATCAACATACTCTTTCCCCTGCTGATCCCAGACTCGGCTGCCTTTCCCTTTTACCGGGATAAACTCAGCCGGTGCATAAATCGGCAGAATGACTTCATCGAATGTCGCGCGGGTAATTGCAGATTGTTCAGTTGCCATGTCATGACCATCCATTTTATGTCACAGTGATTATGAAAATATAATCACAAAATATGCATAAAAAATCACAGCAAGGCAACCACTATTCAACGATTGAGGAAATTTGCCAGCAGCTGGTGTCCCTGCTCGCTGAGGATACTCTCCGGGTGGAATTGCACCCCTTCGAGATCCCATTCACGATGTCGGATCCCCATGATCTCCCGGGTATCGCTCCAGGCAGTAACCTCAAAGCATTCCGGCAGCGTTGACGGGTCAATGACCAGCGAATGGTAGCGCGTCACGGTAAGCGGATTATTAAGCCCCGTAAACACGCCCGTGCCGGTATGGGTCACCGGCGCGGTTTTGCCATGCATCACTTTGGCGGCGCGCACAATGGTCGCACCAAACACCTGCCCAATGGCCTGGTGGCCCAGGCAGACGCCAAGAATGGGCAACTTACCGGCGTAGTGATGAATGACATCCAGCGAAATGCCCGATTCCGACGGCGTGCAGGGCCCCGGCGAGATAACGATTTTCTGCGGGGCAAGCGCGTCGATTTCGGCCAGGCTGATGTCGTCGTTGCGGCGGACCACCACCTCTGCACCCAGTTCACAAAAATACTGGTAAAGGTTCCAGGTGAAGGAATCGTAGTTATCAATCAGCAGAATCATGGCGGCTCCAGAAAAACGTGCCGCCCTATTCTACTCAGTTTCCCGCGCTTCGCTCACTACTTTGGCAAAGATGGCGTTCAGGGCCGTTAAATCGCCCATTGCGCCGCTCTGGTTGGCCGCCGCCCATTTGCCCGGGTCGATATCTTTCCAGCTCAGCTGATAGCCTGCATGGATGGCAAGTTGTTCGAAGAAGATCCGCTGAGCGATACCGTTGCCAATCCGGAAGGGATGGAGCACGTTGATCTCACAGTAGTAGTGACTCAGGCGGGCCACAAACTCCTCTTTCTGCAGACCGTTGAGATACCCCTCTTCCTCGAGATCCTGCATCAGGACATTGCCCTCTTTCTCGATGTAGGCGAAGTGGCAGAAGCGGGTGTCGCCCTGATAAATATCGATTTCGCGGATATCGCCCGCCCAGTCAAAAATATCCTGATAAAGGTGGCGGTGGATTGCACAGAGATGCGGCAACCCCGGCGCCGACGGGCCTAAGCCGAGCGTCGCCACCCGCAGCGCGGTGATCTCATAGGATGCCTTTGCAAGACGGTCAGCCTGGCGGATATTCAGACGGTTACGCATCACATTCAGACCCGGGTAGAGATACGGGTCACGATCGTCACCGATTTTATCGCTCATAGTGCCTCCTGAGTTCTTCAAGACGGCTTTGCGCATCCTGGGCGTTTAGCGTAACGAGCGGGCTATCAACCCCCTCAAGGCGGCGGCTGGCCTGGAAATTACTGTTTCGCTGCTGCTCCCAGAGACGGGATTTTTGCTTATCGGTGAGTTTTTTCACTTAACGCCTCCCTGAAGATGTCCGTGTGCCACAAGTATAAGCAGCAAAACGCGCTTTCGCAGGGAGGGGAGCGAAACACGGGCGAGAAGCGCCCGTGTCAAAGAAGGTTACGGCAGAACTTTTGCAGAGAGGATCACAACCGGTTTCGTCGGCACATTCTGGTACGGGCCAACGTCATGGGACTGCACCTGAGAAATCTTGTCAGCAACATCCATCCCTTTCACCACTTTACCGAAGACCGCGTAACCGAAGTCGCGCTGGCCGTGATCGAGGAAGGCGTTATCCGCCACGTTGATAAAGAACTGGCTGGTGGCGCTGTCTTTATCTGCCGTACGCGCCATTGAGATGGTACCGCGGGTGTTGCGCAGGCCGTTATCCGCTTCGTTTTTAATCGGTGCGTTAGGCTGCTTTTGCTGCATTTGCTCGTTAAAACCACCACCCTGCACCATAAAGCCCGGGATCACACGGTGGAAAGTGGTGCCGTTATAGAAACCGTTATTCACGTAGTCGAGGAAGTTTTTCACAGAAACCGGAGCTTTCTGGCTATTCAGTTCCAGCTCAATATTCCCGGCGGAGGTGGTCAGCAGAACGTGAGGGTCTCCTTTGGCTGCCAGCGCAGCAGGGGAAACGGCAGAAAGAGCAAACACAGCTGCGACAGCCGCCAGCGTTGATTTGAGCATGAGAATTCCTTAACAAAGCGCAGTATAAAAAGCGAATGGCTTGATTCTAAAGAGCAGTATGAACGGAGACCAGCCTTTTACCTAATTTTACGAAATTGAAACAGTTGTAACCACGCAAACGATTGGTTATGACGCCAATTAATGTGATCTGAATCACATAAAAACCTGCAATAGCGATCGAATTTCTCTTAAAAGATATGAATGGATCACTTTAATGTCTAAAATCTGCCCGCTCTCAGCGCCCCTCGGGCGCTTTTCTTTTCCTGAACAGGCCAGACATGACTAACAGCAATCGTATCAAGCTCACATGGATCAGCTTCTTCTCCTACGCCCTGACCGGCGCGTTGGTGATCGTCACCGGGATGGTGATGGGTAATATCGCAGACTACTTCCAGCTGCCCGTTTCCAGCATGAGTAACACCTTTACCTTCCTCAACGCCGGGATCCTGATCTCCATTTTCCTGAATGCCTGGCTGATGGAAATTGTTCCACTGAAAACGCAGCTGCGTTTTGGTTTCGTGCTGATGGTCGCCGCGGTCGCGGGTTTAATGGTGAGCCACAGCATCGCCCTGTTCTCTGCCGCCATGTTTGTGCTGGGTCTGGTGAGCGGTATTACGATGTCCATCGGTACGTTCCTGATTACCCACATGTATGAAGGTCGTCAGCGTGGCGCACGTCTGCTGTTTACCGACTCCTTCTTCAGCATGGCGGGGATGATTTTCCCGATGGTAGCGGCCGTTCTGCTGGCACGCAGCATTGAGTGGTACTGGGTTTATGCCTGTATCGGTCTGGTCTACGTGGCAATCTTTATTCTGACCTTCGGCTGTGAATTCCCGGTTCTGGGCAAAAAAGCGCAATCCACGGACGAGCCGGTCGCGAAAGAGAAATGGGGTATCGGCGTACTGTTCCTCTCCGTTGCCGCACTGTGCTACATCCTCGGTCAGCTGGGCTTTATCTCCTGGGTACCGGAATACGCCAAAGGCCTGGGCATGAGCCTGAACGACGCGGGTAAACTGGTGAGCGATTTCTGGATGTCTTACATGTTCGGCATGTGGGCGTTTAGCTTCATCCTGCGCTTCTTCGACCTGCAGCGCATTCTGACCGTGCTGGCAGGCATGGCAACCGTGCTGATGTACCTGTTCATTAACGGTTCACCGGAGCATATGCCGTGGTTCATCCTGACCCTGGGCTTCTTCTCCAGCGCGATTTACACCTCTATCATTACGCTGGGCTCTCTGCAGACCAAAGTGGCGTCACCGAAACTGGTGAACTTCGTGCTGACCTGCGGCACCATCGGCACCATGCTGACCTTCGTGGTCACCGGCCCGATCGTCGCCCACAGCGGCCCGCTGGCCGCGCTGCATACCGCTAACGGTTTGTACGCGGTGGTGTTTGTGATGTGCCTGGTTCTGGGCTTTGTGACCCGCCACCGCCAGCATAATACGGCAGCGGCGTCCCACTGATCCCCTACGCCCCTTTGCGCTCAGCGAAGGGGCTGTTTTTCGTGAAGATGTGCTCTTCCGCAACGTCGTCCATTTTGATCCACGTCTGCGCAAGCTGCGTCGTGGCAATCACTCGCCCCTCCCGAATTGACCAGCGCGCCGGCACCTGGCAGCGCACCGCTTCAAACCCGCTCTCCGCAGGCAGCACGATCAGGTTAGCCAGATTTCCCGTTTCGATACCGTAATCCGTCAGGCCGAAGGTTCGGGCGCTGTTGTGGGTTATCAGGTTCAAACCGTTGTCGATTTGCGAATACCCCATCATCTGACACACATGCAGCCCCATATGCAGTACCTGCAGCATATTGCCGGTGCCAAGCGGGTACCACGGGTCGAAGACATCATCATGCCCGAAACAGACGTTGATCCCCGCCTCCAGCAGCTCCTTCACTCGGGTAATCCCGCGTCGTTTGGGATAATCGTCAAAGCGTCCCTGTAAATGGATATTCACCAGTGGATTGGCGACAAAGTTGATGTCTGACAGCTTCAGCAGGCGGAAAAGCCGCGAGGTGTATGCCCCGTTATAGGAGTGCATCGCCGTGGTATGGCTGGCCGTGACCCGTGGGCCTAACCCTGACTCATAGGCCAGAGTGGCCACCGTTTCCAGAAATCGGGACTGCTCATCGTCAATTTCATCGCAGTGGATATCCAGCGGACGGTCATATTTCTTCGCCAGTTCAAAGGCAATGTGCAGCGATTGCACGCCATACTCGCGGGTGAATTCAAAATGCGGGATTGCCCCGACCACATCGGCGCCCAGCTTCAACGCCTCCTCAAGCAGCGCCGCGCCGTCCGGGTAAGAAAGGATGCCTTCCTGCGGGAACGCCACGATTTGCAGCGTGATCCACGGCGCAACTTCCTGCTTCACCTCCAGCATGGCCTTCAGGGCGGTGAGCGTCGGGTCAGAGACGTCCACGTGGGTGCGCACAAACTGAATACCGTTGGCAATTTGCCCTTTCAGCGTCTTCCAGGCGCGCGCTTTTACATCCTCATGGCTAAGCAGTGCCTTACGCTCCGCCCAGCGCTCAATGCCTTCGAACAGCGTACCGGACTGGTTCCAGCTCGGCTCGCCTGCCGTCTGGGTGGTATCAAGGTGGATATGCGGTTCAATAAACGGGGGGATGGCAAGGCCGCCACGCGCGTTTAAGATCCTTACGTTTTCGTCTTCGGTATCGCCCATCGGCGTTATGCCACCAAAACGGCCCTGCTCAATGGCGATTTGCCACAGCCCTTCGCGACCCGGTAAGCGAACATTCTGAATAAGCCCAAGCGGTGTTGTAGACATGCCTTTCCCCTGAAAAACGCGGCTGAAATTTGGGAGTACGCATTTTGACAACGCGCCCCTTAATTTGTACATAAAATCGGCGACCTCGAAAAGCCAGCGATTTCCACAACTTATAAAAATCCTGACAAATCAGCCATATACCACCTAAGGAGTAGGCGAAGGCGTATTTGATTTGCATCAATAAGTGCCCCTGCTGAATCGTTAAGGTAGGCAGTAATAGAAAAGAAATCGAGGCAAAAATGAGCAAAGTCAGACTCGCTATTATCGGTAACGGCATGGTCGGCCACCGCTTTATTGAGGATCTTCTCGATAAAGCCGATGCTAACCAGTTCGATATTACCGTGTTCTGTGAAGAACCCCGCAAGGCGTACGACCGTGTGCACTTGTCTTCCTACTTCTCCCATCATACCGCTGAAGAGCTCTCTCTGGTGCGCGATGGTTTCTACGAGAAGCATGGCGTGAAAGTGCTGGTGGGCGAACGCGCTATCACCATCAACCGTCAGGAAAAAGTGATCCACTCCAGCGCCGGACGTACGGTTTTTTACGACAAGCTGATCATGGCGACTGGCTCGTACCCGTGGATCCCGCCGATCAAAGGCTCGGAAACGCAGGATTGCTTCGTTTATCGTACCATCGAAGATCTCAATGCGATCGAATCATGTGCCCGCCGCAGTAAACGTGGCGCCGTGGTCGGGGGGGGCTGCTGGGTCTGGAAGCCGCCGGTGCGCTGAAAAACCTCGGTGTTGAAACCCACGTCATCGAATTTGCCCCGATGCTGATGGCAGAGCAGCTTGACCACATGGGTGGTGACCAGCTGCGCCGTAAAATCGAAAGCATGGGCGTGAAGGTTCACACCAGCAAAAATACCAAAGAGATTGTGCAGGAAGGCACCGAAGCGCGGAAAACCATGCGCTTTGCCGATGGCAGCGAACTGGAAGTGGACTTTATCGTCTTCTCTACCGGTATTCGCCCACGCGACAAGCTGGCCACCCAGTGCGGTCTGGCCGTCGCTCAGCGCGGCGGGATCATGATTAACGATACCTGCCAGACCTCCGACCCGGATATCTACGCCATCGGCGAATGCGCCAGCTGGAACAACCGCGTGTACGGTCTGGTCGCGCCTGGCTACAAAATGGCGCAGGTTGCCGTTGACCATATTCTCGGCAACCAGAACGCCTTCGAAGGGGCTGACCTGAGCGCCAAGCTGAAACTGCTGGGCGTAGACGTAGGCGGTATTGGCGATGCGCATGGCCGCACCCCGGGCGCACGCAGCTATGTTTACCTCGATGAAAGCAAAGAGGTGTACAAACGTCTTATCGTCAGTCAGGACAACAAAACCCTGCTCGGCGCGGTGCTGGTGGGCGATACCAGCGACTACGGTAACCTGCTTCAGCTGGTATTGAACGCCATCGAACTGCCGGAAAACCCGGACGCGCTGATCCTTCCGGCGCATGCGTCCAGCGGTAAGCCGTCCATTGGCGTGGATAAACTGCCCGACAGCGCGCAGATTTGCTCCTGCTTCGATGTGACCAAAGGCATGCTGATTTCGGCCATCAATAAAGGCTGCCATACCGTCGCGGCCCTGAAGGCGGAAACCAAAGCCGGTACCGGCTGCGGTGGGTGTATCCCGCTGGTCACACAGGTTCTGAACGCAGAACTGGCGAAACAGGGTATCGAAGTCAACAATAACCTGTGCGAGCATTTCGCTTACTCTCGCCAGGAGCTGTACCACCTGATCCGCGTGGAAGGCATCAAATCCTTCGACGAACTGCTGGCGAAACACGGCCAGGGCTATGGCTGTGAAGTGTGTAAACCTACCGTGGGTTCCCTGCTGGCCTCCTGCTGGAACGAGTACGTTCTCAAACCAGAGCATACGCCCCTGCAGGATACCAACGATAACTTCCTGGCGAACATTCAGAAAGACGGGACTTACTCCGTCATCCCACGCTCCGCCGGTGGCGAAATCACCCCGGAAGGGCTGGTGGCTGTTGGCCGTATCGCGCGCGAATTTAACCTGTATACCAAAATCACCGGCTCTCAGCGTATCGGCCTGTTTGGTGCACAAAAAGATGACTTGCCTGAAATCTGGCGTCAGCTGATTGACGCGGGATTCGAAACCGGCCACGCCTACGCGAAAGCGCTGCGTATGGCAAAAACCTGTGTGGGCAGTACCTGGTGCCGCTACGGCGTAGGCGACAGCGTCGGCTTCGGTGTGGAGCTGGAGAACCGCTACAAAGGCATCCGTACACCGCATAAAATGAAGTTTGGCGTCTCCGGCTGTACCCGCGAATGTGCGGAAGCGCAGGGTAAAGATGTGGGTATCATTGCCACCGAGAAAGGCTGGAACCTGTACGTCTGTGGTAACGGCGGCATGAAACCACGCCATGCAGACCTGCTGGCTGCAGACCTCGACCGCGATACGCTGATTCAGTATCTCGACCGCTTTATGATGTTCTACATCCGTACCGCCGATAAGCTGACCCGTACCGCGTCCTGGCTCGATAACCTGGAAGGCGGTATCGAGTACCTGAAATCGGTCATCATTGACGACAAACTGGGCCTGAACGACCATCTGGAAGCGGAAATGGCGCGCCTGCGCGAGGCGGTGATCTGCGAGTGGACTGAAACCGTCAACACCCCGGCGGCGCAGACTCGCTTCAGACACTTTATCAACAGCACCCAGCGCGACCCGAATGTGCAGGTTGTGGCAGAACGCGAGCAGCATCGTCCGGCGACACCTTATGAACGTATTCCGGTGACTCTGGTGGAGGAAAACGCATGAGCCAGTGGGTAAACATCTGCAACATTAACGACATTCTGCCTGCCACCGGGGTCTGTGCCCTGCTGGGTAACGAGCAGGTCGCAATATTTCGCCCTCGCCATGATGAACAGGTTTTTGCCATCAGCAATATCGACCCGTTCTTTGAGGCCAGCGTCCTGTCCCGGGGATTAATCGCAGAGCATCAGGGTGAACTCTGGGTCGCCAGCCCGTTGAAGAAACAGCGTTTTCGTTTACGCGACGGGTATTGCATGGAAGATGAGCATTATTCCGTGAAGCCCTACGATGTCCGCGTGAAGGACGGTAAGGTGCAGCTGAAAGGCTAATCTCTCGCCTTTTCAATATGAAAAGCTTATGACCCCTTATGGGTAACGGCAGGAAAAACCGTATGTTCTGTACGATTCCTGCTGTTATCCTGACCTCAATTTCTTACCCCCTCCTTGAATGCTGTGAGGTAATGTCGTGGACCACCTGCCGATTTTCTGTCAATTACGCCATCGCGACTGTCTGCTTGTAGGCGGCGGCGATGTGGCTGAACGCAAAGCGCGCTTGCTGTTAGAAGCAGGAGCCCGACTCACCGTTAACGCCCTGGCCTTCGCCCCGCAGTTTGAGGCCTGGGAAAAAGAAGGGATGCTCACGCTGGTGCAGGGGGGGTTTAATGAATCCCTGCTTGATACCTGCTGGCTGACCATAGCCGCCACGGATGACGATGAAGTGAATCAGCACGTCAGCGACGCCTGTGAAGCGCGCCGCATCTTCTGTAACGTGGTGGATGCCCCGAAGGAAGCCAGCTTTATCATGCCGTCGATCATTGACCGTTCGCCGCTGATGATTGCGGTATCGTCCGGCGGCCGCTCTCCCGTTCTGGCCCGCCTGCTGCGGGAAAAACTGGAAGCCATTCTGCCGCAGCATCTTGGCCAGATTGCCCACTATGCCGGGCAGCTGCGTTCACGGGTTAAGCAAACCTTCGCGACCGTGGGTGAACGCCGTCGCTTCTGGGAAAAATTCTTTGTGAATGACAGGCTGGCCCAGTCGCTGGCGAATCAGGATCATAAAGCGGTGGAAGAGACGACGGCGCAGTTGCTCTGCGAGCCGCTGGATCATCGCGGTGAAGTGGTGCTGGTGGGTGCCGGCCCGGGCGATGCCGGTTTGCTGACGCTGAAAGGGCTGCAGCAGATCCAGCAGGCGGATATTGTGGTTTATGACCGTCTGGTCTCCGATGAGATAATGAACCTGGTCCGCCGCGATGCTGATCGCGTATTTGTCGGTAAACGTGCCGGGTACCACTGTGTACCGCAGGAGGAGATTAACCAGATCCTGCTGCGCGAAGCGCAAAAAGGAAAACGCGTGGTGCGCCTCAAGGGTGGCGATCCGTTTATCTTTGGTCGCGGCGGTGAAGAGCTGGAAACGTTGTGCAACGCGGGCATTCCGTTTTCCGTGGTGCCGGGCATCACGGCAGCTTCCGGCTGCTCAGCTTACTCGGGCATTCCGCTAACCCACCGTGACTATGCCCAGAGCGTACGCCTGGTGACGGGACACCTGAAAACCGGCAGTGAGCTGGACTGGCATAACCTGGCCGCCGAAAAACAGACGCTGGTGTTCTATATGGGGTTAAACCAGGCCGCGACCATTCAGGCCAAACTGCTTGAGCACGGCATGGAAGAGGATATGTCCGTCGCGCTGGTGGAAAACGGCACGTCCATTAAGCAGCGCGTGGTGAACGGCGTCCTGACGCAGTTAGGTGAGCTGGCACAGCAGGTTGAAAGCCCGGCGCTGATTATTGTCGGACGCGTGGTGGAACTGCGCGATAAACTGAACTGGTTCTCGAATCACTAACGCATATTCCCCCTTCCCGGAGTAGTCCTTATGCGGACTACTCCCCTCTTACCGCTCCCGATAACATACCGCCCGCGAAATGGAATTTTTCCATTTATTCCCTCACGTTAGATCCAATTTTCGTTTTTTTTCAGACAAGGAATGCGTATGTTTAAACTGGCAAAAGCCGCCGTTCTGGTAGGCATGTTATCGACTCTGACCGCCTGCACCGGTCACGTTCAAAATACCAAAAATAATTGCAGCTATGATTACCTGCTGCACCCGGCAATTTCCATTTCGAAGATCATCGGTGGCTGCGGCCCGGCCGCACAGCAGTAAGCGTTTTTCAGGCGTAAAAAAACCGGGAATGTCCCGGTTTTTTGTCTGGCTCAGCGCGTTTTTTGTCGGGGAGCGCTCATGCTTACCCGACAAAACAGGGTTACGGTTTACCCACAAACCCAATCGCCTGGTACACCGCCTTAAGGGTTTCAGACGCGCGGGCACTGGCTTTTTCCGCGCCCTCTTTCATCACTTTCTGCAGGAAAGCTTCGTCGTTACGGTAGCGGTGATAACGCTCCTGCAGCTCGGTCAGCATGCCGGAAACGGCATCCGCCACTTCCCCTTTCAGGTGACCATACATCTTGCCTTCGAAGTGTTGTTCCAGCTCAGGAATGCTCTGGCCCGTCACACCGGAGAGGATATCCAGCAGGTTGGAGACGCCCGCTTTGTTCTGCACGTCGTAACGCACAACAGGTGGCTCATCCGAGTCGGTCACCGCACGCTTGAGCTTTTTAACCACCGATTTCGGGTCTTCCAGCAGGCCGATAACGTTGTTGCGGTTATCGTCAGACTTGGACATCTTCTTGGTTGGCTCCAGCAGCGACATCACGCGTGCGCCGGATTTCGGAATGAACGGCTCAGGCACTTTGAACACGTCGCCGTACAGCGCGTTAAAGCGCTGGGCGATATCGCGGCTCAGTTCCAGATGCTGTTTCTGATCTTCGCCAACCGGCACCTGGTTGGTCTGGTACAGCAGAATGTCTGCTGCCATCAGTACCGGGTAATCAAACAGACCGGCGTTGATGTTTTCTGAGTAGCGCGCGGATTTATCCTTGAACTGCGTCATGCGGCTCAGTTCGCCGAAGTAGGTGTAGCAGTTCAGCGCCCAGCCCAGCTGCGCATGCTCTGGAACGTGAGACTGAACGAAAATGGTGCTCTTCTCAGGATCAATTCCGCAGGCCAGATACAGCGCCAGGGTGTCCAGGGTGGCTTTACGCAGCTTCTCAGGATCCTGACGTGCAGTGATAGCATGCAGATCCACGATGCAGTAAATGCAATGGTAATCATCCTGCATGCTGACCCACTGACGTAACGCACCCATGTAGTTACCAATGGTCAATTCACCTGACGGCTGTGCGCCACTAAAAACGATGGGCTTAGTCATTATTCAATTCCTGATTATCACTGTGCGAAAGCCCGAGTGCGGGCAACAAATCTTTGAAGTGGTCGAACACGACGTCCGGCTCACTCAGCGTGATGGCCTCACCGTAGTTGTAGCCATAGGTTAATCCCACTGAAGGACAACCCGCCGCTCTGGCAGCCAGAATATCATTGCGGGAATCACCGACAAAGAGCAGCTCCGCGGGCGTTAAGGATAATTTTCCTGCCACCAGCAGTAACGGTTCCGGATGCGGCTTTTTGTTCTGCACATCATCACCGCCAACAATGACGGAAAAATACTTCGCGATATCCAGCGCTTCCAGCAGAGGGGCGACAAAAGGTGTCGGTTTGTTTGTCACCAGCCCCAGCGGAATGCCGTTGGCATGAAGCGCACTCAGCGTTTCTGCGACATCCGGGAACAGGAAACTGCCCTCTTCGACCGTCTCTTCATAGAAACGATTGAACAATTTACGCAGGATACGCAGCTGTTCTTCCTGCGGGATATCCGCATGATCCACGCTCGGTTTACCCTGTGCGGAACGCTGGGACACACGCTCCTGGCGGGCCCATGTCAACGCGCGCTCCATCAGGACATCGGCGCCATTGCCAATCCACGTGATGACACGCTCTTCGCCCGCAACGGGCAGTTCAAGAGCATACAGCGCCTGGTCTACGGCGCTGGTTAAGCCCGGCGCGCTGTCGACCAGCGTGCCGTCGAGGTCAAATGCGATACCCCGGGTTGCCTGCAATTTATCCATGACTTACCTTCGCCAGTTCACGGCGCATTTCATCAATGACTTTTTTGTAATCCGGTTGGTCGAAAATCGCTGAACCTGCAACGAACATATCCGCGCCCGCTGCCGCAATTTCACCAATGTTATTCACTTTTACGCCACCGTCGACTTCCAGACGAATGTCGTAACCTGACTCATCAATACGACGGCGTACTTCACGCAGTTTATCCAGCGTATGAGGGATAAACGACTGACCGCCAAAGCCCGGGTTAACGGACATCAGCAAAATGACATCCAGCTTATCCATCACATGGTCGAGATAGCTCAGCGGCGTAGCCGGGTTGAAAACCAGACCCGCTTTACAGCCATTCTCTTTGATGAGCTGCAGCGTGCGATCCACATGTTCAGACGCTTCAGGGTGGAAGGTGATGATACTGGCTCCCGCAGCGGCAAAATCAGGCACGATACGGTCAACAGGCTTCACCATCAGATGGACATCAATCGGCGCGGTAATACCGTAATTACGCAGCGCTTTAAGCACCATCGGGCCAATGGTCAGATTAGGAACGTAGTGGTTATCCATAACGTCGAAATGGACGACATCCGCGCCCGCCGCGAGTGCTTTTGCAGTGTCTTCACCCAGGCGGGCAAAATCGGCCGACAGAATTGAGGGAGCAATCAAAAACTGTTTCATCCGCATCTCCTTGAAATGTGTTTACCGGCGGGCAAAACGGCTCAGGGGCGATAAAGAGCCAGGAGTTCGTCCACCTTTTTACGTGTGCCGCCGTTGCTGCTTATGCTACGCCGCACTTTGACCTGAAAATGCTTCGCGGCTTTGTACCATTCGCGCGTATCAGGGGTATCGTGATTCGAAATTAACACCGGAATTCTTTTGCTGACCAGCTTTTCCGCCATCTCCGCCAGACGGGCCTGCTCGGCCGGACTGAAGCTGTTGGTGTGATAAGCGGTGAAATTTGCCGTCGCGGACAGCGGTGCGTAAGGCGGGTCGCAATAGACCACCGAGTTTACGCCTGCCAGCTCCATGCACTCTTCATAGGAGAGGCAGTGGAATTCGGCATTCTGCGCTTTTTTAGCAAAGTGATACAACTCATCCTGTGGGAAATACGGACGCTTATAACGGCCAAACGGCACGTTAAATTCACCACGAAGATTATACCGGCACAGGCCGTTGTAGCCGTGTCGATTGAGATAGAGGAACAACAGCGCCCGGCGGAACGGATCCTGACTTTGATTAAACTCAGTGCGGAACTGGTAGTAAACGTCCGGATTATTGTGCTCGGGTGTAAACAGCCTCCGAGCCTCTTCCACGTACTCGTCGGTCCGCAGCTTGACGATGTTGTAGAGGCTGATGAGGTCGCTGTTGATATCCGCCAGGATATAACGAGAAAAATCGGTATTCAGGAATACCGATCCAGCGCCCACAAAGGGCTCGATAAGACACTCGCCTTTCGGCAGGTGCTTTTTAATATCATCGAGCAGGGGGTATTTCCCCCCTGCCCATTTCAGAAAAGCGCGATTTTTTTTCATGCTGACTAACTGATTACACCTTCTCCGGCTGTGGAGAAAGCTCCGACAGCATCCTGCGCTTTAAACATTACTTCAGATCAGCCTGAACCTGATGAATTGGCTTAGCCCATGGGTTTTTCGCCTGAACGTCGGCGGGCAACGTTGCGACAGCACGTTTCGCTTCATCTTTTGAAGCATAAACGCCACTTACCAGCACGTACCACGGCTGACCATTACGGGTCGTCTGATAAACCACATAGTTTTTCAGATTTGTTTTCTTCGCCCAACCGTTGAGGTTGTCATAGTTAGACGAACTGCTCAGCTGCAGCGTGTAATTGCTGGACGGGGCTGACTTCAGCGAACCGACGTTACCTGCAGTCTTGCCTGCTGCGGCGCTGGTTGTTGCCGTCGCTGCAGGTGCAGTTGCAGCTGGTGCCGAAGTGGCAGCCGGTGCCGTGGTGGTCGCCGTTGCTTTCGGTGCAGTCTGCGTAACCGGTGCTTTTGCCGGTTCGCTCACCGTGGCCGTTTCAGTACGTTTTGTCTGAGCCGGCGCTTTCACTTCAGGCGCTTTGACGACTGCCTGAGGTTTGGTTTCACGCTTAGGTTCAATCACAGCCTGCTTACGTTCAGGACGGGTCGCAGGTTGCGTCTGGCGCGGTTTGGTTTCGGTTGCAGCCGTTTGCGGCTGAGCGTTACCACCGCGGATCGGTGCAACGGTCGCAGGTTCAGTTGGCAGCGTAGAGTTAACCACGGCATTGTCCACCTGCGCCTGATTTTGCGGCTGCGTCAGGGCATTGTTCAGGTCGCCCTGAACTTCTACACGCTGCTGGCCTTCAGGCGTGGCAGGTGCCTGACCCTGTGCGGGGGTAGAAGAAACTGGCGGCAGAGAAACATCCTGCGGCTGTGTTGTATTTCCGGCAGTCTGCTCGGCGGAGGTGGTACCCGGCGCTGGCTGTGCACCATTCGCCTGATCGGTCGCATCGTTACCAGAGAGGCTGATGCTCTTCTCAGTGGATGCTGCTTGCTCACCGGAAGGGGTCGAAGGCGCTTTTAGCGCAGAACCAATACCGACAATCAGCAGCACGAGCACCAGAACGCCGAGTCCCATCATGATGTACTGGCGGGAGGCGGGTTTCTGCGCAGCGGCTTTTTTACGTTTACGTGGGCGACGCTCTACAGGCTCTTCGTCCATTGAATCTTCTTCGGACTCATAACCCTCTTCTTCTCGCTCATCACGCGCGTTGCGGCTACGCGAAGGGCGACGATCGTCTGCATCCAGATCAACATCGTCAAAGTTGATCTGCGGCTCGTTATCACGTTCTGAAGATTGACGAGAACGACCAGTACGACGATCGCTGGGATCGGGTTTCAGCTCGTCTTCTGGTTTGAATTCATCCATTTAACACCCCACTCAAAGGCTTATGCCAACGACTTTGCATTTCGCCTGAAGCTAAACGACCACCTGTAACAGTGGCCTGACCTTTCTAGTTGTTACGCCTGCTGACAGTCAGCAATAGCGCCAAGAACCACATCATGCGGCACTCCGCCGCGTACTTCACTCTTCCCTATTGCAAGCGGGAGTACAAGACGCATCTCACCTGCCAATACTTTTTTATCGCGCATCATGTGGGGTAAATACGCTTGTGCCGACATCTCTTTCGGCCCGGTTACCGGCAAGCCCGCACGCTCAAGCAGCATGATGATACGTGCCGTCTCTTCCGGTTTAAACTGCCCCAGACGTTCAGAAGTGCGGGCAGCCATTACCATTCCGGCAGCGACTGCTTCACCGTGAAGCCAGTTACCGTAACCCATTTCGGCTTCAATCGCGTGACCAAACGTATGCCCAAGATTCAGTAAAGCACGTAAGCCCGTTTCACGCTCGTCTGCAGCGACAACTTCCGCTTTCAGCTCACAACAACGACGAATGCAGTAAGCCAGTGTCGCCTCATCCAGGCGCAGCAACGCATCCATATTCTCTTCCAGCCAGTCAAAGAACTCGCCATCCAGAATGATGCCGTATTTGATCACTTCAGCCAGACCGGAAGCCAGCTCGCGTTTCGGTAGGGTTTTCAGACAGTCGAGATCCACCACCACCGATGCCGGCTGGTAGAACGCGCCAATCATATTTTTACCGAGCGGATGGTTAACGGCCGTTTTGCCGCCGACAGAAGAGTCGACCTGAGACAGTAACGTGGTAGGGATTTGAATAAAACGCACACCACGTTGATAACTTGCAGCCGCAAAGCCCGTCAGATCGCCCACAACACCGCCGCCCAGGGCAAGCAGTGTTGTATCGCGACCATGCGGTTTTTGCAGCAATGCGGTAAAGACGGTATCCAGTACCGCCAGGCTTTTATACTGCTCGCCATCGGGCAGAATCACACTGTCGACTTTGACGCCCGCCTGTTCAAGCAGGTGGCGAACGCGGTCGAGATAAAGCGGAGCCAGCGTCTCATTGGTGACCAGCATCGCCTGATCACCCGCTTTCAGTGGTAAAAAGGAAGCTGGGTCGTTAAACAAACCAGCCGCGATGGTGATTGGGTAACTACGTTCCCCGAGAGTAACTGTAATCCTCTCCATGACGCGACATCCACCTTTAATGCTTTTACCCGCAGGCGATTGTATATAAAGCCAGAATCAGTTGCTTTCCAGCATATGAATAATCTGGTTTGCAACCACTTTAGCGCTCTGATCGTCAGTACGAATGGTCACATCAGCAATCTCTTCGTACAGCGGATTGCGTTCATCGGCCAACGCTTCCAGAACTTCGCGTGGTGGCGTTTCAACCTGCAGCAACGGGCGCTTTTTATCGCGCTGCGTACGTGCCAGCTGTTTTTCGATGGTCGTCTCGAGATAGACCACTACGCCACGGGCGGAGAGACGGTTGCGGGTTTCGCGAGATTTGACAGAGCCACCGCCTGTTGCCAGAACAATGCCCTGCTTTTCCGTGAGTTCGTTGATCACTTTTTCTTCTCGGTCACGGAAACCTTCTTCGCCTTCTACGTCGAAAACCCAGCCCACATCAGCTCCGGTTCGTTTCTCAATCTCTTGATCAGAATCGTAAAATTCCATATTGAGTTGTTGAGCTAACTGACGCCCAATAGTGCTTTTGCCGGCACCCATAGGCCCAACCAGAAAGATATTGCGTTTCTCTGCCATTTTATCGGTACTACTAAGACTATTCGTTAATGGTAATCCCCGCTTCGCAGACACCCGGCGTAGCAGGACATGAACTGAAACCTCATATGCAATAGAGCGAGAGTCAGACTAAAAATTATCTCAATACTCCGGCTTGTTTGGCAACTGATTAAATCACCGCACCAGACGCATAAGGCAATAAGACGTAAGTCCAACTCAAATCGGTACTCCTTGTATGCTAATTCATGCCCCACGTCAAACATCTGCAACAATCTGAATGCAAAATCATTGGGAGGATCGTGACTCTTCAGCGAATACCGACCAGTCGTGGTGTAATAAATACCACTAACTCCCGTCGTTCATTGTCCTTTCCGTCATGGCGAAAAAGCTGTCCAAGCCACGGGATATTGCCCAGCCCGGGTACGCGATCGCTTCCGGTTTTATTCTTTTGCGAAAAAATTCCGCCCAGCGCCAGCGTTTCTCCACTTTTTACTTCCACCTGGGTTTCAATTTCTTGTTTATCGATGGCGAGCGTTTCACCATCGGCCTGCTGTAGCACCTGTCCCGGCATATTTTCACTGATGTGCAGCTTCAGGCGTACGCGACCGCCGGGCAGCACCACCGGCGTCACCTCCATGCCTAACACCGCCTCTTTGAATTCTACGGAGGTCGCCCCGCTGTCACCGCTGGAGACCTGATATGGGATCTCACTGCCCTGCTTAATACTGGCCGGTTGCATATGCGAGGCCAGCAGTCGTGGGCTGGCGATGATATCGACCTGCTGCTTTTGCTCCAGCGCCGACAATTCCAAATCCAGCAGCCTGCCGTTAATCCGCCCAATGTTAAAACCCACATGGGTGGTGGCGTTTGCCACGGACAGATCGCTGCCAAGCGTTGTGAGTTGCCCGACCTTGCCCGCCTCCGTTGCGTCGGCGAGATTCCACTTCACCCCCAGCTCACGCAGGCTTTTTTCATTGATGGTCACGATATGCGCCGCCAGTTCCACCTGCTCGACAGGGATATCCATCTGCGTCGCCCAGTGCTGCAGCGTATCAAGCACCGCCTGGTTATCCCGTATCAGCAGACGGTTCGTGCGCTTGTCGACAGACAAACTCCCTTTTGGACTGAGTAGTTTTTCCGCCGCTTTTTGCAGTTCCCCGGCGTCAGCGTAAGAAAAAGGTATGCTGTGCGAGACCAGCGGCGCATCAAGCTGTCGGCGTGTCCGCTCCTGCTCTTTGCGTTCCAGCTGTTCACGCTGCCAGGCTGCGGTGTGAACATAAAAAATGCCCCCTTCTTCATGCAGAACAAGCCCGGCGCTGGTGACGACCGTCTGTAGCGCCTGTCGCCAGGGGACGCGTGTCAGATTGAGCGACAGCGTGCCGCTGACATCTGGCGACACCACCAGATTACGGTTCTCCTGTGCGACCAGCGCCTGTAGCACCTGCACCACCGGTACCTCATCCACCACCAGCGTGACCGGCTTTGGCGCGGCGGCCCACAGCGGATGACTGAACGCCAGCAGCCACAGCGTTATCCTTATGTTCATTCCTTTTCGTTCCTTCTCGTTGCCACGTCCATTGTCTGGGTTCACATGCATCCCCCACATCGACGACCAGTTCCCTTTCATTGAGGGCCGTTACCCGCCAGCCCACCGGGAGATGTTGTTGCGGTGTCAGGCGATGCCAGCGCTTTTGCCCGTCCTGTAAAATGCCAGTGTCCTGAGTGCCGCCCACCATCCCGTGGTAATGCCACTGCGCCAGTTGCCCTACCGCACAAGGGTCATCCGGCGGGCGAAAAGGATCCCGCATCCCGGTCACTAACAGGGCGCAACACACCAGCAGGCAACGCGCGCTATTTCGCATGCTGCTCCTCCAGCTCCACCCGCAGGCGTAATGCCGAACCCTGTGCAGAGAGAGCAAAGGCGGCAACCTGAACATCCCGCTGCGCCAGCCGGCTGAAAACAGTCGGGATGGCCTGCCATTCAGCATCCAGCGTCAGTTCCCCTCCGTTTTGCAACGGCTTCCAGTGAACCAGTCTTGTGCCCGCCCCCTGAAACTCGAGTGGCGAAAAAGGCGTCATTACCGTGGCTTCACGGGGGGCGTGACGCCGCGGCACATGACTGGCGGCGGGCCATAGCGAGACATTAGCCTGTGCGGCCTCGCTGACCTGCCGCTGAAGTTCAGCCACCTGCTTTGCAACCGGTCGAAGCACCATGCCCCATGTCGTACTCCCCAGAAAGAGAACGCTCAGACACCAGCACAGCACCCGCCATCGGGGGCTGCTTTCGCACCAGCGTTCGAACAAGGTTTCCACGCGTTAGCCCTCGCTTCGCAGATGAAAGGTGAACATCCAGCGCCCCAGGTCATCCTGCTGTAATTCCCCCGTCGGCCCGGGGGTAAACCCCGCCATCTTTCCGAGCCCATCCCGCAGAGCAGAGAGCGCGGGGAGTGTTGCGGCATATCCGGTTAACATCAGTGAAGGGGGCTGATAGCGCAGTTCGGTCAGCCAGACCTGGGATGGCATCATCCCGGCAAAGGACTCCAGCACCGGCTGCCAGGCGCGTCGTTGAGGCGCTGGCGCGGGCATTGGCGTCTCCGTGCCTGACCTTGTACGAGACACCAGCGCCTGCTGCACGGACTGCATGCCCGCCAGTTGAATATGCAGCGCACGCGTCATCACGAGAGGATTCATCCGCAGGCTGAAAACCCCCATCAGTATCAGCAGCCACGTAGCGACAAACAGTACGCCCCAGAATCGCAGGCAGCGCACGCGTCGCTGCCGCCGCCACGGCAGAAAGTTCGTCATGCTCATTCCGGTACCTCACTCATGGCCAGCGCCAGCGCGACGGTATAATCAGCGCCGCATGCCGGCAGAGGGGCATGGCAACGAACCAGGGCGTCCCAGGGGTCTCGCTGGCTATCAAAGAGGGCAATGTCCTGCGGCGTGAGGGCCAGCAGTGCCGCGAGATCGGCCACGTTTTCCGCTTCCGTGGTAAAACGCCGTCCCCACTGATGGCGCATCGCCCAAAGCCACTGATGCCCATCCCGCCAGGCGACACACTGCGCTGGCGCTACCGCAGGGAGAAGATTCGCCAGCGCACTGGCATCCGGGGTGATCGTCACGAGCCGTAAACGCAACATCTTTGCCAGCGTCAGCAGGGGGTGAATCTCGTTGTTTTGTGCAGCGGTGACATGGAATGTATTGCTGAACGTATCCTGCGCATAATCAAAACAGAGCGTGTCAGCAGCCATCTCCAGTTCACGCGCGAGCGTCGCCCCCAGCCAGGAGAGCTGTTCGCTGTCGCGCAACGCCACGCCCGGACGGGGAAGCGATCGTTGCAACGTGCGGGCCGCCGGAAATGAGAGAAACACCCGATGGGAGTGTGGCAACGTTTTCCGCCAGTCGCGCAGGGCGTCAACCAGTTGTTCAGGCTGGCAAATTTTGCCATCCCGGATAATCCCGTCGGCCAGAGTGATAGCCCACCAGCTGCACAAACGCCAGCCCGACCGCTCCCGGGCCAGCGCCACTATCTGCACCCTATCCTGTTGAATATGAACGCCTGTTTGCCATGTTTTGAAAGCCATGCTTCACGATCTCCTTATCGCCCGTCAGGTGACGGCTATATCAATGAATCAGGCTTGCCTTTATACTACCGCGCGATTGTTTAGAAACTGCCCAAGTGAAACCAAATGGGAAATCTCCGGTGAAGTTCGTAAAGTATTTATTAATCCTTGCAGTCTGTTGCATTCTGCTGGGAGCAGGCTCGATTTATGGTTTGTACAAATATATTGAGCCACAGCTGCCTGATGTCGCTACGCTTCGCGATGTGCGACTCCAGATCCCGATGCAGGTCTACAGCGCCGATGGCGAGTTAATGGCGCAGTACGGCGAAAAGCGTCGTATCCCGCTGACCTTAAATCAAATTCCGCCCGTGATGGTCAAAGCCTTTATCGCTACCGAGGACAGCCGTTTTTACGAGCACCACGGTGTCGATCCGGTGGGGATTTTCCGTGCTGCAAGTATTGCGCTGTTCTCCGGTCATGCCTCTCAGGGGGCAAGTACCATTACACAGCAGCTGGCGCGTAACTTCTTCCTTAGCCCAGAAAAGACCCTGACCCGTAAGATCAAAGAGGTGTTCCTTGCGATCCGTATTGAGCAGTTGTTGAGCAAAGACGAGATCCTTGAGCTGTACCTCAATAAAATCTACCTCGGCTACCGCGCCTACGGTGTTGGTGCGGCCGCGCAGGTGTACTTTGGTAAACCTGTCGAGCAGCTGACGTTAAGCGAAATGGCGACCATTGCCGGTCTGCCTAAAGCGCCATCGACCTTCAACCCGCTCTACTCGCTTGAACGCGCTACGGCGCGTCGTAACGTCGTCCTGTCACGTATGCTGAGCGAAGGCTATATCAGCCAGAGCGAGTACGAACAGGCGCGCAACGATGTCATCGATGCCAACTACCATGCGCCGGAGATTGCCTTCTCTGCCCCTTATCTCACCGAAATGGTGCGTCAGGAGATGGTGAGCCGCTACGGCGATAAAGCCTACGAAGATGGCTACCGCGTTTACACCACCGTGACCCGCAACGTTCAGCAGGCGGCTCAGGAAGCGGTGCGTAACAACGTGATGGATTACGACATGCGCCACGGTTATCGCGGCCCGTCGAATGTGCTGTGGAAAGTCGGCGAAAGCGCCTGGGACAGCAAAAAAATCACCAGTACGCTGAAAGCGCTGCCCACCTATGGCCCGCTCCTTCCTGCCGTGGTGACTCAGGCCGATCCACAGGAAGCAGTGGCAACGCTGGCGGATGGAACGTCTGTCTCCCTGCGTATGGACGGGATCCGTTGGGCTCGCCCGTACCGCTCAGACACCCTGCAAGGCCCGACGCCGCGTAAAGTGACGGATGTCGTCCAGACCGGACAGCAAATCTGGGTACGCAAGGTGGGCGACAGCTGGTGGCTGGCGCAGGTGCCAGACGTTAACTCGGCCCTGGTGTCCATCAATCCGCAGAACGGTGCCGTGCTGGCCCTGGTCGGTGGGTTCGATTTCAACCAGAGCAAATTTAACCGCGCCACCCAGGCGTTACGTCAGGTTGGCTCTAACATCAAGCCGTTCCTCTACACCGCAGCCATGGATAAGGGACTGACTCTCGCCAGTATCCTGAACGACGTGCCTATCTCCCGCTGGGATGCCGGTGCCGGTTCTGACTGGCAGCCGAAGAACTCACCGGCGGAATATTCAGGCCCTATTCGTCTTCGTCAGGGTCTTGGGCAGTCGAAAAACGTGGTGATGGTGCGCGCAATGCGTGCGATGGGTGTCGACTATGCCGCGGAATATCTGCAACGCTTCGGTTTCCCGGCTCAGAACATCGTGCGCACCGAATCGCTGGCGTTAGGCTCTGCATCCTTTACGCCGCTTCAGGTGGCGCGGGGGTACTCGGTGATGGCTAACGGCGGCTTCCTGATTGACCCGTACTTCATCAGTAAAATCGAGAACGACCAGGGTGGCGTGCTGTTTGAAGCGAAGCCGAAAATTGCCTGCCCTGACTGCGATATTCCGGTCATTTACGGCAATACGCCAAAATCTGAAGTGATTGAAAACAAGGACATGGAAGACGTTGCCGTGTCTCAGGAGCAGACGAACCCTGTGTTGCCGCAGCCGCAGCTGGAACAGGCTAACCAGTCGCTGGTAGCGCAGAGCGGGGCGCAGGAGTATGCACCGCATGTCATCAACACGCCGCTGTCGTTCCTGATAAAGAGCGCACTGAACACCAACATCTTCGGCGAACCTGGCTGGCAAGGGACCGGCTGGCGGGCAGGACGTGATTTACAGCGCCATGATATCGGCGGTAAAACGGGAACAACAAACAGCTCGAAAGATGCGTGGTTTTCCGGTTACGGCCCGGGCGTGGTGACGTCAGTCTGGATCGGTTTTGACGATCATCGCCGTGATTTAGGCCGCACCACGGCTTCAGGCGCGATTAAAGATCAGATTTCTGGCTACGAAGGCGGCGCGAAGAGTGCGCAACCGGCCTGGGATGCCTATATGAAATCCGTGCTGGAAGGCGTTCCGGAGCAACCGCTGACGCCACCACCGGGCGTGGTTACCGTCAATATCGACCGCAGCACCGGGCAGCTCGCCAATGGCGGCAATAGCCGTGCAGAGTATTTCATCGAGGGCACGCAGCCGACCACACAGGCGGTGCATGAGGTGGGTACAGAAATCATTGATAACGGCGAAACGCACGAGTTGTTCTAACGGGCAACGTAAAAACGGCAACCTCAGGTTGCCGTTTTTTTTGTTCTCTCACACGTTGTGGACATCAGGCTGTTATAACCGCCCCTGCCCCTTCAGCCATTCGCGTACCAGGAACAGCGCGCTCACGTTGCGGGCCTCGTTAAAGTCAGGGTCTTCAAGCAGGTCCATCATATGGGCCAGCGGCCAGCGAACCTGTGGCAGTGGCTCCGGCTCGTCCCCTTCCAGCGATTCTGGATAGAGATCCTCAGCAACCACAATGTTCATTTTGCTGGAAAAATAGGAGGGTGCCATGCTCAGTTTTTTCAGGAACGTCAGTTCGTTCGCGCCAAAACCGACCTCTTCTTTCAGCTCGCGATTGGCCGCCTCAAAGACCGTTTCACCCGGATCGATGAGCCCTTTTGAGAACCCAAGTTCGTAAGATTCGGTTCCCACGGCATACTCGCGGATTAAGATCAGATGGTCGTCGACGACAGGAACAATCATCACCGCTTCGCGCGAAGAAGGGCGCATACGTTCGTAAACGCGACGCACACCGTTGCTGAACTCCAGATCCACACTTTCGACATTAAACAGGCGCGATTTTGCGACTGTTTCAACATTCAGAATGGTGGGTTTTTGTAGTGGTTTGCTCATCGTGATGGGGTCTTAGCAGTGGGAACTGGCTTTATTGTGCGATACGCCGCACGGTTTCGGCAATGTCAATTGTTCTGTATTTACATTTATGCAACGTAACAGGAATCAATCCTCAATTCAAAACAAATGTCAAGAGGTTGAAATGTTTCCAGGAATTTGCTGATATCGCGCCATAACAGGCTTTGCTATCATCATCGGTCACTGGGATGCGCTTCAGAATGCTCAAGTTCGACTCCATACTTGCCGATAGCCAACCACAGACTCTCATTCAATGTTAAAGGTGCTACTGACTACACCTGTAAGAAGATAAGTAAGATGGGGAAAGCATGAGCACCATTTTGATTGTTCTCGCTGCTATGCTGGCCGGCGCATTGGTTGCAGGGTGGGTATACAGGCGTCGCGTAAGGCGTCGTTACCGGCTGCCCTTTTTAAACGCCTTTGCCGGTGCGACGACGCGTAAACTGACGCAAGAAGAGCGCGATGCAGTAGAAAACTATCTCGAAACACTGAACCGTTCTCAGTTAACACCTGGGCCGACGGGGGCAACTGCTGCGCCGGTGACGCTCAAGTTAAATGCGCAAAGTGACACAGTGCTCTGTGTGACGCGCTCGATCACCCGCTATGGCATCACCACAGACGATCCCAATAAATGGCGCTATTACCTGGATTCGGTTGAAGTGCATCTGCCCCCGTCCTGGGAGCAGTACATTAATGACGAAAACAGCGTAGAGCTGATCCATACCGATTCGTTGCCGCTGGTTATCTCGCTCAACGGCCATACGTTGAATGAATATCTTCAGGAAGCCCCGCGTTTTGCGCTGGAACGCGCAAGCTCAACGCAGGCCTCCATTCGTGGCGAAGAGACAGAGCAGATCGAGCTGCTGAACATTCGCCAGGAGACGCATGAAGAGTACGCCCTGAGCCGCCCTGACGGGATTCGCGAAGCGATTCTGATCGTGGCCGCGTTCCTGCTCTTTTTCATCTGCCTGCTGACGCCGGATGTGTTTGTCCCCTGGCTGGCTGGCGGTGCGGTGCTGTTGCTGGCAGCCGGGCTGTGGGGGCTCTTTGCCCCGCCGGCAAAAACCTCGCTACGTGAGATCCACTGCCTGCGCGGTACTCCTAAGCGCTGGGGTCTGTTCGGTGAGAGTGACCAGGAGCACCTCAATAATATCTCGCTTGGTATTATCGATCTTATCTACCCGCGCCACTGGCAGCCGTGGATTGCCCAGGATTTAGGGCAGAAAACCGATATCGATATCTACCTTGACCGCCATGTGGTGCGCCAGGGGCGCTTTTTATCCCTGCATGATGAAGTAAAAAACTTCCCGCTTCAGCACTGGTTACGCAGTGCGGTCATTGCCGGGGGGGCAGCGCTGGTCTTTATCATGCTTCTGCTGTTTGTCCCGCTGGATATGCCCATTAAATTTACCCTGTCATGGATAAAAGGGGCGCAAACCATTGAGGCAACCAGCGTCAACCAACTGGACGAGGCTGGCGTGCGGGTCGGTGATACGCTGCGCCTGAAGGGCACCGGCATGTGTAACATTCATACGCCTGGCGCATGGAATACGCGTCAGAGCTCGCCGTTCATGCCGTTCGATTGCTCACAAATTATCTGGAATGATGCGCCGCCGCTGCCGCTGCCTGAATCTGAGGTTGTCAATAAAGCCACGTCGCTTACCCAGACGGTCAACCGCCAGCTGCACCCGAAACCCGATGACGACTCACGCGTGAGCCCTGCCCTGCGCTCGGCCATTCAGAAATCGGGGATGGTGCTTCTGGACGACTTTGGTGACATCGTTTTGAAAACGCAGGATTTGTGTTCCGCTCAGGACGAATGCGTACGTCTCAAAAACGCCCTTGTGAACCTGGGTAACAGTAAAGACTGGGATTCGCTGGTGAAACGCGCGGAAGCGGGACGGCTGGATGGCGTTAACGTGCTGCTGCGTCCGGTCAGCGCCGAGTCGCTGGATAATCTGGTCGCCACGTCAACCGCACCGTTCGTGATGCGCGAAACCACCCGAGCGGCGCAGGCGTTGAACAGCCCGGCACCGGGCGGCTTTGTGATCGTCAGTGATGAAGGGAGCGACCTGGTCGATCAGCCATACCCGCAGGTCGCACTTTATGACTACCCGGCTCAGGAACAGTGGGGCCAGTTCCAGCGCCTGGCGCAGATGCTGATGCAGACGCCGTTTAGCGCAGAAGGGATTGTGACGAGTATCTTTACCGATGCCAACGGCACGCGCCACATCGGCCTGCACCGTATGCCGGACAGCGCAGGCCTGTGGCGCTACATCGGCACCTCGCTGCTGATGATTGCGATGCTGGTATGCATTTGCTGGAACGGTTTTATGGCGCTGCGTCGCTATCAGCGCTCTCGTACCAGGCTTGCCGACATCCAGCAGTATTACGAAAATTGCCTTAACCCTAAGCTGATCCCCTCCTCTGAGAGCCTGATCTGATAACGTCGATGCGCGACAAGATGTGCTACCCTGTCGCGCACGTTTCTTCAGGCTGGAGTTCCCCCTTATGCATCTTGATATCGCCTGGCAGGAGGTTGATACCGTTCTGCTGGATATGGACGGCACGCTGCTCGACCTCGCCTTTGATAACTATTTCTGGCAAAAGCTGGTTCCGGAAACCTATGGTGAACAGCAGGGGATCTCCCCGGCAGAAGCGCAGGAATTCATTCGTTCGCAATATAGCGCGGTGCAGCATACGCTAAACTGGTACTGTCTTGACTACTGGAGCGAGCGCCTCGGTTTGGATATTTGTGCCATGACCACCGCCCAGGGCCCGCGCGCCGTACTGCGTGAGGATACCGTGCCTTTTCTGGATGCGCTGAAAGCGAGCGGCAAGCGCCGTATCTTGCTGACCAACGCCCATCCTCACAATCTGGCCGTGAAGCTGGAGCATACGGGTCTTGCTTCGCACCTTGATTTATTACTTTCCACCCACACATTTGGTTATCCGAAAGAGGATCAGCGGTTGTGGCATGCGGTGGCGGAAGAGACCGGTTTGCAGCCGGAACGCACGCTGTTTATTGATGACAGCGAGCCTATTCTGGATTCCGCGGCCAGGTTTGGCATTCGCTATTGTCTGGGCGTTACCAATCCTGACTCTGGCCTGGCTGAAAAAAGCTATCTGCGCCATCCGGGGCTGAACGACTATCGCCAGATGATCCCCTCACTGACCGTGAAGGAGAGGCCATGAAAGAAAAACCCTCTGAAGGGGTAAGACTGGATAAATGGCTGTGGGCGGCCCGTTTTTATAAAACGCGCGCCCTTGCCCGCGACATGATTGACGGCGGTAAAGTGCATTACAACGGCCAGCGCAGCAAACCGAGCAAGCTGGTCGAACTGAATGCCACCTTAACGCTGCGTCAGGGCAACGATGAACGTACCGTGGTGATTAAAGCCATTACTGAACAACGACGGCCCGCAACCGAAGCCGTCCTGCTGTATGAAGAGACGGCTGAGAGCATTGAAAAACGCGAGAAGACCGCGCTGGCGCGCAAAATGAATGCGCTGACAATGCCCCACCCGGACCGGCGTCCGGATAAAAAAGAGCGCCGCGATCTGATGAAATTTAAACACGGTGAGATCGAGTAACCCTCACCTGCACGAGAGACTATTATGGCCCAACACGACCAATTACACCGCTATCTGTTTGAACAATTCGCCGTGCGCGGCGAGCTGGTCACCGTATCCGAAACCTGGAAACAGATTCTGGAAAACCACAACTACCCGCTGCCGGTGAAAACCCTGTTGGGCGAACTGCTGGTTGCCACCAGCCTGCTGACTGCCACCCTGAAATTTGCCGGGGATATCACCGTGCAATTGCAGGGTGATGGCCCTATGACCCTGGCGGTCATCAACGGTAATAACCAGCAGCAGATGCGTGGCGTGGCGCGCGTACAGGGCGATGTTCCTGAAAACGCGGACCTGAAAACGCTGGTGGGTAATGGCTATCTGGTCATCACCATCTCCCCGGAGGAAGGTGAGCGCTATCAGGGCGTGGTTGGCCTCGAAGGCGATACGCTGGCAGCCTGCCTGGAAGATTACTTCATGCGTTCAGAACAGCTGCCGACGCGTCTGTTCATCCGCACCGGTGAAGTAGACGGTCAGCCTGCTGCTGGCGGTATGCTGCTGCAGGTTCTGCCTGCGCAGGACGCGCAGACCAACGACTTCGAGCACCTCGCGACCCTGACGGAAACCGTCAAAGCAGAAGAGCTGTTCACCCTGTCGGCGACCGATGTCCTGTGGCGTCTTTATCACGAAGAAGAAGTGACGGTTTACGACCCACAGTCGGTGGAATTTAAGTGCACCTGTTCACGTGAACGCTGCGCTGGCGCGCTGAAGACCCTGCCGGATGAAGAGATCGACAGCATCATGGCGGAAGACGGCGAAATCGATATGCACTGTGACTACTGCGGTACGCACTACGTGTTCAATTCGATGGATATTGCTGAGATCCGCAACAACGCCTCCCCGGCGGATCCTCAGGTCCACTAAGCAAAGCCTGCCCTCACCTTGCCCTCTCCCTTTTGCGAGAGGGCAACGTGCAAAAAAGCCCTCTCTGGCTGAATCGTTTTTAACACTGTAACTCTTACGTAATTTTCTTACGTGTATGCGATTACATTCACATTCCTTCCGATAAAATCACCACCCATTAACCTTTTCGGAACATTTTCCCCAACCAAAAAGCGATTCCTGCGATAATCCGCCTGCCCTGTGACTGGAGTCGCAGCGTTTTCCGTTAGTAAGGGTTTTGTCCAGATGCGTAAATCTATGAGCCCCGTCGCGGTTAACAACCTCACAAAAACCCTACAATTTCAGACAGTACATATTGGCTAAGGAGCAGTGATATGCGTGTTACTGGTTTAACCCCGCAAGATCTCAAGGCTTATGGTATTCACGACGTCCAGGAAATCGTCTACAACCCCGATTACGATACGCTGTATCAGGAAGAGCTCAATCCAGCACTGGAAGGATACGAGCGAGGTGTGTTGACTAACCTTGGTGCTATCGCCGTCGATACCGGTATCTTTACCGGTCGTTCGCCGAAAGATAAATACATCGTCCGAGACGAGACCACCCGCGACACACTGTGGTGGGCTGATAAAGGCAAAGGGAAGAACGATAACAAACCGCTCTCTCCGGAAACCTGGCAGCATCTGAAAGGGCTCGTTACCCATCAACTTTCCGGCAAGCGTCTGTTTATCGTTGATGCTTTCTGCGGCGCTAACGCCGACACCCGTCTTTCCGTGCGGTTTATCACTGAAGTGGCCTGGCAGGCGCATTTCGTGAAAAACATGTTTATTCGTCCTGACGACAAAGAGCTGCAGGATTTCACCCCTGACTTCATCGTGATGAACGGGGCGAAATGCACGAACCCACAGTGGAAAGAGCAGGGTCTTAACTCCGAAAACTTCATCGCCTTTAACCTGACCGAGCGTATTCAGCTGATCGGCGGTACCTGGTACGGCGGCGAAATGAAGAAAGGGATGTTCTCGGTGATGAACTACCTGCTGCCGCTGCGCGGTATCGCTTCCATGCACTGTTCGGCAAACGTCGGTGAAAAAGGGGATGTGGCGGTGTTCTTCGGCCTGTCCGGCACCGGTAAAACCACCCTTTCTACCGATCCGAAACGTCGTCTGATTGGCGATGACGAGCACGGCTGGGATGATGACGGCGTGTTTAACTTCGAAGGGGGCTGCTACGCGAAGACCATTCGCCTGTCTGAAGAAGCGGAGCCAGATATCTTCCATGCCATCCGCCGCGATGCGCTGCTGGAAAACGTCACCGTGCGTGCCGATGGAACGATCGACTTCGACGATGCTTCGAAAACCGAAAACACCCGCGTGTCTTACCCTATCTACCACATCGACAACATCGTGAAGCCGGTGTCAAAAGCGGGCCACGCGACGAAGGTGATTTTCCTGACGGCAGATGCGTTCGGCGTGTTGCCTCCGGTGTCCCGCCTGACCGCCAGCCAGACGCAGTACCACTTCCTGTCTGGTTTTACCGCCAAACTGGCCGGTACCGAGCGCGGCGTGACGGAGCCAACGCCAACCTTCTCCGCCTGCTTCGGCGCAGCGTTCCTGTCGCTGCACCCGACGCAGTACGCGGAAGTGCTGGTTAAACGCATGCAGGCGTCCGGTGCGCAGGCGTACCTGGTGAATACCGGCTGGAACGGCACCGGCAAACGTATCTCCATCAAAGATACCCGCGCCATTATCGACGCCATTCTGGATGGTTCACTCGATAACGCCGAAACCTTCACGCTGCCGATGTTTGATCTGGCAATCCCGACGGCGCTGCCGGGCGTAGAGACCCGTATTCTCGACCCACGCAATACCTACGGCTCACCGGAGCAGTGGCGTGAGAAAGCAGAATCGCTGGCGAAACTGTTTATTGAGAACTTCGAGAAGTATACCGATACCCCGGCAGGTGAAGCGCTGGTGAGTGCGGGTCCGAAGCTGTAACAGCTGACCCGACCTGCAAAAAAAAGGGTGGCTTTTGCCACCCTTTTTTAACTCTCTCTCACCTGCCCGCGCGTCACCGGCACCGGTAACCATGCGCGAATGCTTAAACCGCCCCGCTCACTGGTCCCAATCTCCAGCAAGCCGTTATGGTTATCCACAATACGCTGCACAATCGCCAGGCCTAAGCCGGTTCCGCTGGTACTGCGCGCGCTATCGCCCCGCACAAACGGCTGGAACAGATGCTTACGCTGCTCTGGCTTAATGCCCGGACCGTCATCTTCGACCTGGAACCAGGCGCGGTTGAGCTCAGACCCGCTGCTGACTTTAATCCAGCCATTGCCATAACGAGCCGCGTTAACCACCATATTGGCCACCGCACGTTTAATGGAAAGCGGGTGCATCCGCACCTGAATTTCTCCGGCCTGCAGGTCGGTATCGATTTCCCGCTCGTAGCCGCTTTCCGCCGCGACCACTTCACCGAGTACCGCATTCAGATCGGCCATCTCCATCGGCATCTCCTGCCCGGTACGCAGGTAGTCAATGAACTGCTCGATGATG
Source organism: Enterobacter sp. BNK-18 (assembly GCF_047456135.1). Lineage (NCBI taxonomy): Bacteria > Pseudomonadati > Pseudomonadota > Gammaproteobacteria > Enterobacterales > Enterobacteriaceae > Enterobacter > Enterobacter sp. BNK-18. The sequence goes on from NZ_CP179899.1 coordinate 3,429,494, forward strand.
GCGTTACACTCTTCGATGTCCTTGTTAATGGACTCCGCAAGATAACCATCCTCTTCGCCCATCATCTCCGTCGCCAGACGGATACGCGTGAGCGGCGTGCGCAGGTCATGACTCACGCCCGCCATCAGTAGCGTACGGTCGTCTGCCAGCTGCTTCACGCCGGCCGCCATATGGTTAAAGGCCCGCGTAACGGAACGCACTTCTGAGGCGCCGTACTCACGCAGTGGCGGAGGAATAATCCCTTTACCGACCTGCAGCGCAGCGTGCTCCAGGTCGACCAACGGTCGGTTCTGTATACGAATAAACAGCCACGCGCCGCCTATCGCCAGCAGCATAATGGCAAGGGTGTAGCGGAACAGCGGTGAGAAGTCACCCTGGTGAATTTCGGTCAGCGGGACGCGCACCCAGATATTGGGTGACAGCCAGGTTTTCAGCCAGACGACCGGCGAGCTTTTGTTGACCTCAACGCGCACTTCCGTCGGGCCACCTAACTGCTGCGCCATCTGCTGACTGAGGAACTCATAATGCTGCGCCCAGCGCAGGCCAGCGTCTTCTGCCGCTTCGTTGGAGTAAAGCGAAATACCCAGCTCACGGTAGATTTCACGGCGAAACGCCGGGGGAACAACTAACTGCGTGCCGTCCTCCAGTTGCAGTTTATCGGTCATCAGCATACGCACTTCGTATGCCAGAACCTTATTGAACTGCTGGAGGCTCGGCAGGATCGCAAAGTTCAGCACCACCAGATAGGTTGTCACCAGGCTGACAAACAGCAGGGTGACAATCAGTAACAGCGTACGGGCAAATGAGCTTCGCGGAGAGAAGCGCATTCGCCTCATGCTTTAGCGCCGTCCGGGACAAACACGTAGCCCAGACCCCATACGGTCTGAATATAACGAGGATGCGCCGGATCTTCTTCCACCATGCGGCGCAGACGGGAGATCTGCACGTCAATGGAACGTTCCATTGCGGAGTATTCACGGCCGCGCGCCAGGTTCATCAGCTTGTCACGTGAAAGCGGCTCACGCGGGTGGCTGACCAGCGCTTTCAGCACCGCGAACTCACCGCTGGTGAGCGGCATAGGTTCATCTTCACGGAACATCTCACGGGTACCGAGATTCAGCTTGAACTTACCAAACGCAATCACCGCTTCTTCCTGCGACGGTGCGCCAGGCAGTTCGTTCGCCTGACGGCGCAGCACGGCGCGAATACGGGCCAGCAGTTCCCGCGGGTTGAACGGTTTTGGAATGTAGTCGTCAGCGCCGATTTCCAGACCAACGATGCGGTCAACCTCTTCCCCTTTCGCCGTCACCATGATGATCGGCATAGGGTTGCTCTGGCTACGCAGACGGCGGCAGATGGAAAGCCCGTCTTCACCAGGCAGCATCAGGTCGAGTACCATAAGATGGAATGATTCGCGGGTCAGCAGACGGTCCATCTGCTCAGCGTTGGCCACGCTACGAACCTGGAAGCCCTGCTCGGTCAGATAACGCTCAAGCAGCGCACGCAGGCGCATGTCGTCATCCACGACCAGAATTTTGTAGTTCTCTTGCATTGTGTGTACTCCCAAAGGTTCGGATAGTCTAATAACAGCGTATTCTAAAAAAGTGCACGTGTTCGACCAGCTAATTCTGGTATAAATTCTAGTCGAAATTGTTACAAAGCATATTTAACAGCAGCTTATCTGCACATTTCATCACATAAATCATTATTAACGTTGTCTGTTAGACTACGTGATACGTAATGTGCGCAAAGAATGCAATGATGTCGAGTCTTAAGGTCACCCCATGAAAACGCCCCTGATCACCCGCGAAGGGTATGAGAAACTCAAAAAAGAGATGGATTACCTGTGGCGCGAAGAGCGTCCTGAAGTGACCAAGAAAGTGACCTGGGCCGCAAGCCTGGGCGATCGCAGTGAAAATGCTGACTACCAGTACAACAAAAAACGGTTACGTGAAATCGACCGGCGGGTCCGCTATCTGACCAAATGCCTTGAGAACCTCAAAATAGTGGATTACTCCCCACAGCAGGAAGGCAAAGTGTTTTTCGGCGCGTGGGTCGAGATTGAGAACGACGATGGCGACACCCTGCGTTTTCGTATCGTCGGCTATGACGAAATTTTTGGTCGTAAGGATTACATCTCTATCGACTCACCAATGGCCCGTGCGCTGCTGAAAAAGGAAGTGGGCGATTTGGCCGTCGTGCAGACCCCTGGCGGCGAAGCCAGCTGGTACGTCAACGAAATTACGTACGTTAAATAGTCCGAGAGCGCCCTCCGCGGCTGGCATTTTGCCGTGTCAGCCCGTATAACTATCCCCTGATTTTTTCGACTCAACAGATGATAAAGCCATGATGAAAGATTCGCTCTGCCGCATTATTGCGGGTGAACTTCAGGCCAGAGCCGAACAGGTAGAAGCTGCCGTTCGCCTGCTTGATGAAGGGAACACCGTGCCGTTTATTGCACGTTATCGTAAGGAAGTCACCGGCGGTCTGGATGACACGCAGCTGCGTAACCTGGAGACCCGTCTCGGTTACCTGCGTGAACTGGAAGACCGTCGTCAGGCGATCCTCAAATCCATCGGCGAACAGGGAAAACTGACCAGCGAGCTGGAAACCGCAATCAACGGCACCCTGAGCAAAACCGAACTCGAAGACCTTTATCTGCCGTACAAACCGAAGCGCCGCACCCGTGGACAGATTGCCATTGAGGCAGGCCTGGAGCCGCTGGCCGAACTGCTGTGGAACGAACCGTCCCACGACCCGGAAACCGAAGCCGCGAAGTTTATCGATGCCGATAAAGGGGTCGCAGACACCAAAGCCGCACTCGACGGCGCGCGCTACATTCTGATGGAGCGCTTCTCCGAAGATGCCGCCCTGCTCGCGAAAGTGCGTGACTATCTGTGGAAAAACGCCCACATCGTCTCTACCGTGGTCAGCGGGAAAGAGGAAGAAGGCGCCAAGTTCCGCGATTATTTCGATCATCACGAACCCATCTCTACCACCCCTTCACACCGCGCGCTGGCGATGTTCCGCGGCCGCAACGAAGGCGTGCTCCAGCTCTCCCTGAATGCCGATCCACAGTTTGACGAGCCACCAAAAGAGAGCCACTGCGAGCAGATCATTATCGACCACCTCGGCCTGCGCCTGAACAACGCGCCGGCAGACAGCTGGCGCAAAGGCGTGGTGAGCTGGACGTGGCGCATCAAGGTGCTGATGCACCTCGAAACCGAACTGATGGGCACCGTGCGTGAACGCGCCGAAGACGAAGCAATCAACGTCTTCGCCCGTAACCTGCACGACCTGCTGATGGCCGCACCTGCCGGCCTGCGCGCCACCATGGGTCTCGATCCGGGTCTGCGTACCGGCGTAAAAGTGGCCGTGGTTGACGGTACCGGCAAGCTGGTGGCTACCGACACCATTTATCCGCATACCGGCCAGGCGGCGAAGGCTGCCGTCGTGGTTGCGGCGCTGTGCGAGAAATACAACGTGGAGCTGGTGGCCATCGGCAACGGTACGGCCTCCCGTGAAACCGAGCGTTTCTACCTCGACGTGCAGAAACAGTTCCCGAAAGTCACCGCACAGAAAGTGATTGTCAGCGAGGCGGGCGCTTCCGTCTATTCGGCGTCTGAACTGGCCGCCCTGGAGTTCCCGGACCTGGACGTTTCCCTGCGCGGTGCGGTTTCTATCGCCCGTCGTCTGCAGGATCCGCTGGCGGAGCTGGTTAAGATCGACCCGAAATCCATCGGCGTCGGCCAGTATCAGCATGACGTGAGCCAGACTCAGCTGGCCCGTAAGCTGGATGCGGTCGTGGAAGACTGCGTAAACGCCGTCGGCGTTGACCTGAACACGGCCTCTGTTCCCCTGCTGACCCGCGTGGCGGGCTTAACCCGCATGATGGCGCAAAACATCGTTGCCTGGCGTGATGAAAACGGCCAGTTCCAGAACCGCCAGCAGTTGCTGAAGGTGAGCCGTCTGGGGCCAAAAGCGTTTGAGCAGTGTGCAGGCTTCCTGCGCATCAACCACGGCGATAACCCGCTGGATGCCTCAACCGTTCACCCGGAAGCGTACCCGGTAGTGGAACGCATTCTGGCCGCAACCCAGCAGGCGCTGAAAGACCTGATGGGCGACAGCAGCGCGCTGCGCAACCTGAAGGCGGTCGATTTTACCGACGAACAGTTCGGGGTGCCGACGGTCACGGACATCATCAAAGAGCTGGAAAAACCGGGCCGCGATCCGCGTCCTGAGTTTAAAACCGCGACCTTCGCCGACGGCGTTGAAACCATGAATGACCTGCTTCCAGGCATGGTACTCGAAGGGGCGGTCACTAACGTCACCAACTTTGGCGCGTTTGTCGATATCGGCGTGCATCAGGATGGTCTGGTCCACATCTCTTCCCTTGCCGATAAATTCGTTGAAGATCCGCATACCGTGGTCAAAGCGGGCGACATTGTGAAGGTGAAGGTGATGGAAGTGGATCTGCAGCGTAAGCGTATCGCCCTGACGATGCGTCTGGACGAGCAGCCAGGTGAAACCAACGCGCGCCGCGGCAGTAACGGCGGCGGACGCGAGCAGCAGCGCCCGGCCGCAAAAGCGGCGAAGCCACGCGGACGTGACGCCCAGCCTGCGGGCAACAGCGCCATGATGGATGCGCTGGCGGCAGCAATGGGTAAGAAACGCTAACCGCATAAAAAAGGCCCGGTGATGCGTCACTCACCGGGCCGATATCCCGCCGAAATTAATTGTAAAATATGAAACCGGTTGTATATCTATATTTCAACTATCAGTGATCACACTATTAACAAATAAGCCTTTCCTCTCCCTGCCGCAGAATCAGTAAATATTGAGCAAGGTCAAACAGGCCGTAAATTAATACCGCAAACAACATTCCGTCACAGTTTTATTATTGCTGATAAAAACTATTCTCATTATCATCCCATAGTAGATATTTTAACCTCTCGTGGAATCAGGCATTATGCAATTCACTCCAGACAGTGCATGGAAAATTACCGGTTTTACCCACGAAATTAGCCCAGCCTATCGACAAAAGCTGCTGTCGCTGGGCATGCTGCCCGGCTCGTCATTTCAGGTCGTGCGCGTCGCCCCGTTAGGTGATCCGGTGCATATCGAAACCCGACGCGTAAATCTGGTATTGCGTAAAAAAGATCTCGCATTAATAGAAGTCGAAGCCTTATCCCGATAACAAGCCAGCGGTTTCAGTGAGTCCAGAAAAATGAAAAAATTAACTATTGGCTTAATTGGCAATCCTAATTCCGGCAAGACAACGCTATTTAACCAGCTCACGGGTGCGCGCCAGCGCGTCGGTAACTGGGCTGGCGTAACGGTTGAACGTAAAGAAGGCCTGTTCTCAACAACAGATAACCAGGTCACGCTGGTTGACCTGCCCGGCACGTACTCCTTAACCACGATCTCCTCGCAAACTTCGCTCGATGAGCAGATTGCCTGCCACTATATTCTTAGCGGCGACGCGGATCTGCTCATCAACGTGGTTGATGCCTCAAACCTTGAGCGTAACCTCTACCTGACGCTGCAGCTGCTGGAGCTGGGCATTCCCTGCATCGTGGCGCTCAACATGCTCGACATTGCAGAGAAACAGAAACTGCGTATCGACGTCGATGCCCTCTCCGCACGGCTGGGGTGCCCGGTCGTTCCGCTGGTGTCGACGCGCGCCCGCGGTATTGATGCCCTGAAACTGGCTATCGATCGCCACGCGGGAAATCGTAACGTTGAGCTGGTGCACTACGCCCAGCCACTTCTGCGCGAAGCGGATCTGCTGGCACAAGAGATGGACCAAAGCATGCCCGCGAAACAGCGCCTGTGGCTCGGCCTGCAAATGCTGGAAGGGGATATCTACAGCCGCGCCTATGCTGGTCATGCGGCAGATAAACTGGACGTGGTCCTCGCCCGTCTGAGCGACGAGCTGGATGATCCGGCCCTGCATATCGCTGATGCTCGCTATCAGGCCATCGCCGCGATTTGCGACGTGGTCAGTAACGCCCTGACGGCGGAACCGAGCCGCTTCACCGCGGCCGTGGATAAGGTTGTGCTTAACCGCTTCCTCGGTTTGCCGGTCTTCTTGCTGGTGATGTACCTGATGTTCTTGCTCGCCATTAACATTGGTGGCGCACTCCAGCCGATTTTCGATGCCGGTTCCGTTGCTATCTTTGTTCATGGCATTCAGTGGGTGGGTTACACCCTGCATTTCCCGGAATGGCTGACCATCTTCCTTGCCCAGGGGATTGGCGGTGGTATCAACACCGTACTGCCTCTGGTGCCGCAAATCGGCATGATGTATCTGTTCCTCTCCTTCCTTGAGGATTCCGGTTACATGGCACGCGCCGCCTTCGTCATGGATCGCCTGATGCAGGCGCTCGGTCTGCCAGGCAAATCCTTCGTGCCGCTGATCGTGGGCTTCGGCTGTAACGTGCCCTCGGTTATGGGTGCCCGTACGCTGGATGCACCGCGTGAACGTCTGATGACCATTATGATGGCACCGTTTATGTCCTGCGGTGCACGACTGGCTATCTTCGCGGTCTTTGCCGCGGCCTTCTTTGGGCAGCAGGGGGCACTGGCGGTCTTCTCGCTGTACGTGCTGGGTATCGTCATGGCCATTCTCACGGGGCTGATGCTGAAACACACCATCATGCGCGGCGAAGCGTCGCCGTTCGTTATGGAACTGCCGGTCTACCACGTCCCCCATCTTAAAAGCCTGGTGATCCAGACCTGGCAGCGCCTGAAAGGCTTCGTCCTGCGTGCCGGTAAAGTGATTGTTATCGTGAGTATTTTCCTGAGCGCGCTGAACAGCTTCACCCTGAGCGGACAGGCTGCGGATAACATCAACGACTCCGCCCTCGCCTCCGTCAGCCGCGTCATAACCCCGGTCTTCAAACCGATCGGCGTCCATGACGATAACTGGCAGGCGACCGTCGGTCTGTTCACCGGTGCGATGGCGAAAGAGGTGGTCGTCGGGACCCTGAATACGCTCTACACCGCGGAGAACATCCAGGAGCAAGCGTTCAATCCGGCAGAGTTTCATCTCGGTAACGAACTGCTGGGCGCCGTCGAAGAGACATGGCAGAGCCTGAAAGACACCTTCAGCCTGAGCGTGCTGGCGAACCCTATTGAGGCCAGTAAAGGTGACGGCGAAATGGCAACGGGTGCCATGGGCGTGATGAGCGAGAAATTTGGTAGCGCCTCTGCGGCCTACAGCTACCTCATCTTTGTTCTGCTCTATATTCCGTGCATCTCCGTCATGGGTGCGATTGCCCGCGAGTCCAGCCGTGGCTGGATGGGCTTCTCCATTCTGTGGGGGCTCAACATCGCTTACTCGCTGGCGACGCTCTTTTATCAGACCGTTAACTTTAGCCAGCACCCGCGGTATAGCCTGGTGTGCATCCTGGCGGTTGTGCTGTTTAACGTGCTCGTTCTCGGCCTGCTACGCCGGGCACGCAGCCGGGTTGATATCAACCTGCTGGCAAACCGCAAAACGGCTGCCACCTGCTGCAACAGCCCGGCGGGCGACTGTCACTAAGGGGTAAGCCATGGCATCGTTGATTCAGGTACGTGATCTGCTGGCGTTACAAGGGCGAATGGAGGCGAAACAGCTGAGCCTCACCCTGCATACGCCACAGCCGATGATCGATGCCATGCTGGAAAGACTGGAAGCCATGGGAAAAGCGGTGCGTATTCAGGAAGAGGCGGAGGGCTGCCTGTCCGGCAGTTGTAAAAGCTGCCCGGAAGGAAAAGCCTGCCTCAGAGAGTGGTGGGCACTGCGCGCATAAAGCCGGGCATCGCTGCCCGGCATTAACGTATTACTTATAGACGTCCGCCGTTGCGCGCACGTTTTTGGTCTGTTTTTCGGCACTGGTGACGACGTAGTACTTCCCACCCAGCTCATCCGCTTTCTTAGACAGCTCTCTTTTGGCGTCCATCGGCGCGGTCGTGTCAGACGTAGAAATCTCACCAACTTTGGTCAGATTCATCCCGGCAACTTTATCTTTTTCCAGCTCTTGTGCCGCAAAGGCGCCAAATGAAAGTGACCCAATAACCAGAGAAGTGACGATACCTGTAACAAGTTTCATAGCCTGACTCTCCATAGGATTGTTGTTTTGATTATCGTAGGCAGAACAACCGCAACGACATCTGGAGTATGGTTGCGGTGTGAAACTTTTTCCAGGCTGGATAGAAAATAATCAGTCTAAACGTTGACTTAACGCAACGAGCGCTGAACAAAACTCCGCCGGATGAGAGATAAACGGCGCATGCGCGGCTTTGTTTATCACCAGAGACTCACTTTGTGGCCAGAGTGAATCCAGCACTGGAACCACTTTACGCGGCACCAGCCCGTCGAGGTAGCCGTAGATACGCAGGTGCGGCATCGCCAGCGCGGCCAGCGGCTCACGCAAATCGACGGTTTTGAGGATCTCAAGCCCCCCGTTAAGCACCTCAACGTCCGGCATCGGCAGGGAAAGCACGGTCTGCTTCAGCGCTCTGGCATCCTGACGCGCGGTGTCGGTTCCCATTGTCTGCAGGGCCAGGAAACGCTCAACGGTCCGCTGGAAGTCTTCGCTCAGCTGTTTCTGGAACCCGGCCAGCACATCCGGTTTTATGCCCGGCCAGTCGTCCTGCGCACTGAAGCACGGTGACGAGGCTACCGTGACCAGCGCACGCACGCGCTCGGGATGGGTCAACGCAATCTGGCTCGCCACCAGCCCGCCCAGGCTCCAGCCCAGCCAGATGGCGTGTTGCGGCGCAGCGTCCAGCACCTGCTGCGCCATCTCCTCGACCGACATTGCCCCAAAGCCGCGGCTGCGGCCAAAGCCCGGTAAATCCACCAGATGCAGGGTAAATTGCGAGGCGAGTTCCCCGGTTATGCAATTCCATACTTCGGCATTCAGGCCCCATCCGTGCAGCAGCACAAGATGGCAATTTCCCGTCCCTACGGTCTGCCACCACAGCGTCTTCATCAGTTACTGTTCTCTTTTTTCACATGGAGGTTGCACATGTTAACAGTGCCTGGCTTGTGCTGGCTATGCCGGATGCCGCTTGCCCTCAGCGCATGGGGCGTCTGCTCCGTTTGCACCCGCTCGCTGAAAAGGCAGGCGATGACGTGTCCGCAGTGTGGGCTAAATGCCACCGGGCGAGACGTTCCCTGCGGCCGCTGCCTGAAAAAAGCGCCGCCGTGGTGTGCCCTGGTGGCTGTGGATGATTATGTTGCGCCGTTAAGCGGCCTTATACATGCGCTGAAGTTTGCCGGCCAGAGTGTGCTGGCGCGTCCCCTCGCCCGCCTGTTACTGCTGGCCGTTTTACAGGCGCGACGCACCCGCGGCCTGCCGAACATCGACATGGTGGTTAACGTGCCTTTATACCGTCGCCGACACTGGCGACGCGGCTACAACCAAAGTGACCTGCTTTGCCGCCCGCTCGCGCGATGGCTCGGTTGCCGTTACGACGCCCGTGCGCTCAAACGCGTCCATAATACGGCCATCCAGCATCAGCTCACGGCCCGGCTTCGCAAAAGGAACCTCAAAAATGCCTTTCGTCTTGAATTCCCGGTCAAAGGCCTCCATATCGCGATTGTGGATGATGTCGTCACCACAGGCAGTACCGTTGCTGAACTTTCCCGACTGCTTTTGCAAAGCGGCGCCGCGTCGGTTCAGGTATGGTGTCTGTGCCGTACCTTGTAGCCCTTCTTCAATGGGCGTATGATTATACCCAGGTAATTTAGTCAACTATTAGGCCAAAGCTATGATCCGTATTTCCGATTCTGCACAAGCGCACTTTGCCAAACTGCTGGCAAATCAGGAAGAAGGGACGCAGATCCGCGTGTTTGTGATCAATCCAGGCACTCCGAATGCAGAATGTGGTGTCTCTTATTGTCCTCCGGACGCAGTGGAAGCGACTGACACTGCCCTTAAATTTGAACAGCTCACGGCTTACGTTGATGAGCTGAGCGCACCGTATCTTGAAGATGCGGAGATCGACTTCGTCACCGATCAGCTGGGTTCTCAGCTGACCCTGAAAGCACCAAACGCCAAAATGCGTAAAGTGTCTGACGATGCCCCACTGATGGAGCGCGTCGAGTACCTGCTGCAGTCTCAGATCAACCCACAGCTGGCGGGCCACGGCGGTCGTGTTTCCCTGATGGAAATCACTGAAGACGGCCTGGCGATCCTGCAATTCGGCGGCGGCTGTAACGGTTGTTCAATGGTTGATGTCACGCTGAAAGAAGGGATCGAGAAGCAGCTGCTGAACGAATTCCCGGAACTGAAAGGTGTGCGCGATCTGACCGAACACCAGCGCGGCGAGCACTCTTACTACTAAGCGCCCGCCTGCTTTTGCCCGGTGGCGCTATGCTTACCGGGCCTGCTTTCCCCTCCCTGCCTTGCCTCCCCATATGTTGACCTGCGTCTCATAATTCAAATTTAGCCCCCCAGGGTGATTCTCAACCACGACATGTTACCCGTATCATTCTCGTGGGCACTAAGCACCTTCATAACAGCCGACTAAACTTAATAGTTTCCAAGGCAACAGTATTAGTGCCGTTAACACTCTGTTCCCAGTTGGGACAATCGGAATTTGTCGTTGAAACAATGACGTTACCCATAACAATTCAAAGGCCAGGTAAATCATGCCATTAGTCATCGTTGCTATCGGTGTTGTGTTATTACTGCTCTTGATGATCCGTTTCAAAATGAACGGGTTTATCGCTCTGGTTCTGGTGGCACTTGCAGTCGGTCTGATGCAAGGGATGCCGCTGGTGAAAGTCATCAGCTCCATTAAAGCCGGTGTCGGCGGCACGCTCGGTAGCCTGGCACTGATCATGGGCTTTGGCGCTATGCTCGGCAAAATGCTGGCGGACTGTGGGGGCGCCCAGCGTATTGCCACCACGCTGATTGCCAAATTTGGTAAGAAGAATATTCAGTGGGCGGTCGTGTTAACCGGGTTTACCGTCGGTTTCGCACTGTTCTATGAAGTGGGCTTCGTGCTGATGCTGCCACTGGTGTTCACCATCGCAGCGGCAGCGAACATTCCACTGCTGTATGTCGGTGTACCGATGGCCGCCGCGCTGTCCGTTACGCACGGTTTCCTGCCACCACACCCGGGTCCAACCGCGATCGCCACCATCTTCCATGCCGATATGGGTAAAACCCTGCTGTTCGGTACGATTCTGGCAATCCCGACGGTGATCCTGGCCGGCCCGGTTTATGCCCGCTTCCTGAAAGGGATTGATAAGCCTATCCCGGAAGGTCTGTACAGCGCGAAAACCTTCACGGAAGAAGAGATGCCTGGTTTTGGCGTCAGCGTCTGGACCTCTCTGGTGCCGGTTATCCTGATGGCGATGCGTGCCGTGGCGGAAATGATCCTGCCAAAAGGCCACCCGTTCCTGTCCGTTGCCGAATTCCTGGGCGACCCGGTGATGGCGACGCTGATTGCGGTGCTGATTGCGATGTTCACCTTCGGCCTGAACCGTGGTCGTTCGATGGATCAGATTAACGACACGCTGACCTCTTCCATCAAAATCATTGCCATGATGCTGCTGATTATCGGTGGTGGCGGTGCGTTCAAGCAGGTGCTGGTCGACAGCGGCGTGGATAAATACATCGCGGCCATGATGCATGAAACCAATGTGTCACCGCTGCTGATGGCGTGGTCTATCGCTGCGGTGCTGCGTATCGCGCTCGGCTCTGCAACCGTTGCAGCAATCACCGCCGGTGGTATCGTTGCGCCGCTGATTGCGACGACGGGCGTGAGCCCTGAGCTGATGGTTATCGCGGTAGGTTCCGGTAGCGTGATTTTCTCTCACGTGAACGATCCGGGCTTCTGGCTGTTCAAGGAATATTTCAACCTGACTATCGGTGAAACCATCAAGTCCTGGTCTGCACTGGAAACCATTATTTCGGTGTGTGGTCTGGTCGGGGTTCTGCTGTTGAACATGGTTATCTGATATCAAAAAGCCGGGTAGCTTGCGCTTACCCGGCTTTCTTCTCTCTGCGAGACTACCGCGTTTTACCCACCGCTTTTCTGCGCTTATCCAAATCCTTAATCAGCCTGTTCACCCCGTCATCGGCAAACATCTTCTCAAGCGTGATGGACAATTTGCGACGCCAGTTCTTGTACTGATAGCTGGTACCCGGAATGTTCACCGGCTCCGCCATATCAATCCAGTCTTCCGGCTGCAGACCCAGCAGGGCACTGTTGCTGTCGGCAATATAGCGCTGCAATCCGCGGTTGAGCGTAGGCGTCATCGACATCAGTGAAGCCTTATGCCCGGCGCGTTTCGGCAGGCAGCCATGCTTGTGTAACGCATCAAGCAACCCTTGCTTCGCCAGCTCGCGATCCTGATACAGCCCGCGTAAGACCTCTTCATCCGGATACAGGCCCAGCGTTTTACCGAGCGTCAGATCGCCGCTTTCCCAATAGCCACGAAGCGTAGGAAGGTCATGCGTCGTCGCGACTGCCATTGACTGTTCAGGGTACGCTTTCGGCGCGCGGAAGGTTTTCTCATGGTCGTTTTCAAAATAGAGCACTTTATAGGAGTAAACGCCGCTGTCGCGGAGCTTACTGACAATCTCAACCGGCACGGTACCGAGATCTTCGCCGATCACCATGCACTGATGACGTTTACTCTCCAGCGCCAGGATCGAGAGCAGATCGTCAACCGGATACTGTACATACGCGCCGTGGTCAGCCGTTTCACCATAAGGGATCCACCACAGACGCAGGACGGACATCACGTGGTCAATTCGCAGCGCGCCGCAGTTTTGCATGTTGGCGCGCAGCAGGTCGATAAACGGCTCGTAAGCCCGCGCGGCCATGACGTGCGGATCCATCGGCGGCAAACCCCAGTTCTGGCCGAGCGGGCCAAGAATATCCGGCGGTGCGCCCACGGAGGCCTTCAGGCAATAAAGCTCGCGGTCACACCAGGTTTCCGCCCCGCCTTCCGCCACGCCAACGGCCAGATCGCGGTACAGGCCGATCGGCATTTTATAGCCCTGGCTCACCTGCCAGCAGGCGGCAAACTGGCTGTAAGCCAGCCACTGCAGCCAGAGGAAGAAATCCACCTCGTCAGCATATTTTTTGCAGAACGCCTGCACTTCGGGCGTATCGACAGATTGATACGCTTCCGGCCATACCGGCCAGCCCCAGCGCATTTCGTCCTCTTTTACCTGATAAGCATGCAATGCATCGAACGCCGCCTGCCAGTAAAGGCTCTCGCCTTCCTGAGCTACAAACTGGCGGAAAGCCGACATCTGCTCATCATCACGCTGCGAAAAACCTTTCCACGCCAGACGTAACGCGGCCATTTTCAGTGCGGTGACGGTGGCATAGTCTACCCAGTCCGTCTCGCGCGCCTGCTTCAGCGCCTGCTGAGTGGTCGTGAGGTTCCACCACGCCTGCGCCTCTTTGCTGCTTTTGAAATCGTCTAAGGCATTCACGTCAATGTAAATCACGTTCAGCCAGCGACGGGATGACGGGCTGTACGGACTGGCACTTTCCGGGTTCGCCGGATAGAGCGCATGAATGGGGTTGAGGCCTATAAACGCACCGCCGCGCTCGCCCACATCCGCCAGCATCTTTTTCAGGTCGCCAAAATCGCCGATACCCCAGTTGCTGTCAGAGCGCAGCGTGTAGAGTTGCACGCAGGCCCCCCACAGCTTTTTACCCTCGAGCAACGCTTGCGGCTCATAGCAGCGTTTTGGCGCAACAATCACCCGACAATGAAAACGCTGGTCGTCCTGCGTGAGGGTTAACGTGTGATAGCCCTCCGGCAGTTTTGCCGGAAGGTTAAGCGCTTTGCCACCGGTGGCGTGGCCTTTGTGCTGTTGCCCCTCTTCGGTCGTGAGCAGCCAGCTAAATTCGCCGCGCCCGTTTACCGTTAGCGGCATCTTTTTACCGGCGGTAAACACCTTTACGTTCGGCACCGGAGCAACCGACGCTTTCGCGTCGGTCTTGTGCATGGCATCCAGCAAACGTCTTTTGGTGTCGGCGCCAATAGACTGTGGTTTGCCGTGAGCATTAATGTAACTGAGGCTGATCCCCGCCGCCTGCGCGGCACTGTCCAGACGTTTACTCTCCATCGCGCTTCCTTAGCGTTTTGCCTGCCAGATACGAGCCTGATAATCACGGATTGAGCGGTCAGAACTGAACATCCCGCAGCGGGCGGTGTTCAGAATGCACGCCCGGGTCCACGCTTCCTGGTCGCGATACAGCACGTCGACCTGTTTTTGCGCGTCCACATAGGCCGTAAAGTCCGCCATGACCAGATACGGGTCACCGCCGTGTTTGTCCATGCTGTGCAGCATCTGGTCAAAGGCATGTTTATCGCCATCGCTGTACTTACCGCTTTCCAGCTCTTTCAGAACCGCATCAAGAACTTTGTCTTTCTTACGCCATTTCACCGGGTCGTAACCTTTGGCTTTGAGGGCTTTCACTTCTTCGACGGTATGGCCGAAGATAAAGATGTTCTCTTCCCCCACCTTTTCGGCGATCTCGACGTTCGCGCCGTCGAGCGTACCGACGGTCAGCGCACCGTTCAGCGCCAGCTTCATGTTGCCGGTACCGGAAGCTTCTTTCCCTGCCGTGGAGATCTGCTCGGAGATATCCGCCGCCGGGATCAGCATCTCAGCTGCAGAGACGCAGTAGTCCGGCAGGAACACCACCTTCAGCTTGTCACCCACTTTCGGATCGTTATTGATGGCCGCGGCCACTTTATTAATGGCGAGGATAATGTTTTTCGCCAGGTAGTAGCCCGGTGCGGCTTTCGCCCCAAACAGGAACACGCGCGGTACGCGGTCAGCCTGCGGGTTCTCGCGGATCTCTTTATACAGCGCCAGAATATGCAGCAGGTTCAGGTGCTGGCGTTTGTACTCATGCAGACGTTTGATCTGAATATCGAAAATGGCGTTCGGGTTGATCTCAATCCCGGTACGCGCTTTGACAAAATGCGCCAGACGCACTTTGTTTTCGAGCTTAATGGCGCGGTACTGCTCGCGGAATGCCGCGTCGTCGGCATACTTTTCCAGATTGATAAGCTGGTCCAGATCGTTGGCCCACTCTTTCTTCAGGGTTTTGTCCAGCAGGCCAGCCAGCAGCGGGTTGCACTGCTTAATCCAGCGACGCGGCGTGATGCCGTTAGTCACGTTATGGAATTTGGTCGGCCACAGCTGGTGGTATTCCGGGAACAGGTCTTTCACCACCAGATCCGAGTGCAGCGCCGCCACACCGTTCACCGCAAAACCGCTTACCACGCACATGTTCGCCATGCGCACCTGTTTGTCATGTACCACAGCCAGCTTCGCCCACACCGCTTTGTCGCCCGGCCAGGTTTTATCCACTTGCTTTTTAAACGCGTCGTTAATCTTGTTGATGATCTGCATATGACGCGGCAGCAGGGCTTTCACCAGCTTCTCATCCCAGCACTCCAGCGCTTCAGGCATCAGGGTGTGGTTGGTATAGGCAAACGTACGGCTGGTGATCGCCCACGCGTCATCCCAGCCCAGCTGGTGCTCGTCAATCAGCACGCGCAGCAGTTCAGGAATCGCAATCGTCGGGTGCGTATCGTTAAGCTGGATCACTTCGAAGTCCGGCAGCTGCGCCAGCTTGCGGCCCGCCAGGTGATGACGACGCAGAATATCCGCAATGGAACAGGCACACTGGAAGTACTGCTGCATCAGACGCAGTTTCTTGCCCGCCAGATGGTTGTCGTTCGGGTAAAGGACTTTGGTCAGTTTCTCGGCGTCGATCCCCTGCTGCTCGGCACGCAGGAAATCGCCGTCGTTGAATTTGGTCAGGTTGAAGGGATGAGCGTGCTTTGCCTGCCACAGACGCAGCGGTTGCGCCACGCCGTTACGGTAGCCCAGCACCGGCAGATCCCAGGCTTCGCCGGTCAGGGTAAACGCAGGCTCCCACAGCCCCTGCTTCGTGACTTTACCACCAATGCCCACCTGCACATCAAGCTGTGCATTGTGGCGGAACCAGGGGTAAGTATTGCGGTGCCAGTCATCCGGCGCTTCCATCTGATGACCATCAGCAAACGACTGACGGAACAGGCCGTACTGGTAGTTCAGACCGTAGCCAATGGCCGACTGACCCACGGTGGCCATCGAGTCAAGGAAACAGGCCGCCAGACGTCCCAGACCACCGTTACCCAGCGCCGGGTCAATCTCTTCTTCCAGCAGGTCGGTCAGGTTAATGTCATGCTCTTTCAGCACATCACCCACCTCCTTATACCAGCCGAGGTTCAACAGGTTGTTACCTGTCAGACGGCCAATCAGGAACTCCATTGAGATGTAGTTAACGTGGCGCTGGTCTTTCGCCGGTTTTGCCAACGGTTGAGCATCCAGCTGCTCCGCGAGCGCACCGCTCACTGCCTGCCACCACTGGTGAGGCGTCATCTCGTTTGCAGCGTGAAGGCCAAAACGCTGCCACTGACGCGTCAGGGCAGCCTGGAATTGAGCTTTGTTAAAGGTAGGCTGTGACATAGGGAATTGGCATCCTGTAGAGAGAAAACACATGTTGGCGCTAGTGTGCCAGGCTCATTTCGCCTCTTCCTCATCCCGCAGGGGATTAGGCAGGGAGGAGTAGCGGGGATGAGCATAAAAGTGTGATCAAGGCCACTCTGAGAGCATAGTGTGAGTGTGCCAGGAAGAAAAAAAGATAACCGGGGAGAATGTCAAAAAAATGAAATACAGTTTCGGATGAAATTAATCCGCGCCGAAATGATTACTTACGCAGAATAATATTTCTGCAATGGGGCCTTACCTAAGGGGATTATTAATCTCACTCAACTTTACCCGAACTTTATTAAATTTGACGTCACTATACCTTTCTGAAACCAGTTTCAGCGTAACCGTGTGACACTGGGACAAGCCAGCGCTGACGCGGTGTTAAAGCCATTCTGGAAAAGTTCCGGTACTCGCCTGAATGTTTTGTGACAGAGTGCAAATTCAGAGCCACAAAACCCAGACATAACTTGCAATAGTTCTCTTTCTGGCCGACCTTATAGCTATTAATTACGAAGCGCAAAAAAAATAAATTCTCTCGTTCCCCACAGTGAAGTGAAAACTATGTTGATTCCGTCTAAATTAAGTCGCCCGGTTCGTCTTGACCATACAGTGGTCCGCGAGCGTCTGCTGGCTAAACTTTCCGGCGCGCATAATTTCCGACTGGCGCTGGTTACGAGCCCTGCAGGTTATGGAAAAACAACGCTCATTTCGCAATGGGCCGCAGGTAAGAGCGACCTTGGCTGGTACTCCCTTGATGAGGGCGATAACCAGCAAGAGCGTTTTGCCAGCTATCTGATTGCTGCCATTCAGCAGGCAACCAACGGACACTGCGTCGCCAGTGAGGTCATGGTGCAAAAGCGCCAGTACGCCAGCCTGTCTTCCCTTTTCTCACAGCTGTTTATCGAACTGGCCGAATGGCATCGCCCGCTGTACGTGGTGATTGATGATTATCATCTCATCACTAACCCGGTTATCCATGAATCGATGCGTTTCTTCCTGCGTCATCAGCCGGAAAACCTGACCCTGGTCGTGCTGTCGCGTAACCTGCCGCAACTGGGCATCGCCAACCTGCGCGTGCGCGATCAGCTGCTGGAAGTCGGCAGCCAGCAGCTGGCCTTTACCCATCAGGAAGCCAAACAGTTCTTTGACTGTCGACTGAACTCGCCAATTGAGGCCTCCGAAAGCAGCCGCCTGTGTGATGATGTCGCCGGCTGGGCGACGGCGCTGCAGCTGATTGCCCTCTCTGCCCGGCAAAATAACAGCCCAACGCACCAGTCTGCGCGTCGCCTGGCGGGGATTAACGCGAGCCATCTTTCTGATTATCTCGTCGACGAAGTGCTGAACAGCGTTGATCCGTCGACCCGAAATTTCCTGCTCAAAAGTTCTCTGCTGCGTTCCATGAACGACGCGCTGATCGTGCGCGTGACCGGCTGTGAAAACGGTCAGCTGCAGCTGGAAGAGATTGAACGCCAGGGCCTGTTCCTGACCCGAATGGACGATCCCGGCGAGTGGTTCAGCTATCACCCACTGTTCGGCAGCTTCCTGCGCCAGCGCTGTCAGTGGGAGCTTGCGACGGAACTGCCGGAAATCCATCGCGCCGCCGCCGAAAGCTGGATGGCCCAAGGTTTCCCGAGCGAGGCGATTCACCACGCGCTTGCCGCCGGTGATGCCGGCATGCTGCGCGATATCCTCCTTAACCACGCATGGGGCTTGTTTAACCACAGCGAGCTGACGTTGCTTGAAGAGTCACTGAAAGCCCTGCCGTGGGAGAGCCTGCTGGAGAATCCGCGCCTGGTGCTGCTGCAGGCCTGGCTGATGCAGAGCCAGCATCGCTACAGTGAAGTAAATACCCTGCTGGCACGTGCCGAGCAGGAGATGGAAAGCGATATGGATGCCACCCTGCACGGCGAATTCAACGCCCTGCGGGCGCAGGTGGCGATTAACGACGGTGACCCGGAAGAGGCAGAGCGCCTGGCGATGGTTGCGCTGGATGAACTGCCGCTGGCCAATTTCTACAGCCGTATTGTGGCCACCTCGGTACACGGTGAAGTTCTGCACTGCAAAGGCGAGCTGACGCGCTCCCTTTCGCTCATGCAACAAACTGAACAGATGGCCCGCCGCCACGATGTCTGGCATTACGCGCTGTGGAGCCTGATCCAGCAAAGTGAAATTTTGTTTGCGCAGGGGTTCCTGCAGGCCGCCTGGGAAAATCAGGAAAAGGCTTTCCAGCTGATTCGTGAGCAGCATCTGGAACAGCTGCCGATGCACGAGTTCCTGCTGCGCATTCGTGCACAGCTCCTTTGGGCATGGTCGCGTCTGGATGAAGCGGAAAGCTGCGCCCGTCAGGGTGTGGACGTTCTCTCCAGCTTCCAGCCACAGCAGCAATTGCAGTGTCTGGCGCTGCTGGTCCAGTGCTCGCTGGCGCGTGGCGATCTCGATAACGCCCGCAACCACCTTAACCGTCTGGAAAACCTGCTCGGTAACGGTCAGTACCACAGCGACTGGGTGTCCAACGCCGATAAGGTGCGGGTGATTTACTGGCAGATGACCGGCGACAAAAAATCCGCCGCTAACTGGTTACGTCAGACCCCTAAACCGGAATTTGCCAACAACCACTTCCTGCAGAGCCAGTGGCGCAATATTGCCCGCGTCCAGATCCTGCTCGGTGAATTAGAACCTGCCGAAATCGTGCTGGAAGAGCTTAATGAAAACGCCCGCAGCCTGCGGCTGATGAGCGATCTCAACCGCAACCTGCTTCTGCTGAACCAGCTTTACTGGCAGGCGGGCCGCAAAAACGATGCCCAGCGTGTCCTGCTGGAAGCGCTGCAGCTGGCGAACCGCACCGGGTTTATCAGCCACTTTGTCATTGAAGGTGAAGTGATGGCCCAGCAGCTGCGACAGTTGATTCAACTCAATACGCTGCCAGAGCTGGATCAGCATCGTGCCCAGCGTATTCTGCGCGAGATTAACCAGCACCATCGCCATAAGTTTGCGCACTTTGATGAGAACTTTGTTGAACGTCTGCTGAACCATCCGGAAGTACCGGAACTGATCCGCACCAGCCCGCTCACTCAGCGCGAATGGCAGGTGCTGGGGCTGATCTACTCAGGCTACAGCAACGAGCAGATCGCCGGTGAACTGGCGGTGGCGGCGACCACCATCAAAACCCATATCCGTAATCTCTATCAGAAGCTGGGCGTCGCCCATCGTCAGGATGCGGTGCAGCATGCACAGCAGCTGCTGAAGATGATGGGGTACGGCGTGTAATTCCGGTGCGCGTGGGTGCCCTCACCCGGCCTGTTTTGCAGAAACTAAAAACGGCAACCTTCGGTTGCCGTTTTGCTTTTACGTCAGCACAGTTCCAGCTGCAGATTATTATCCTTAATCACCTGCATCACGCCTGCCGGCGGCATCACGTCGGTATAAACCGCATCAACCATGCTGATGCTGCCCATATTCACCATCGCGTTACGGCCAAACTTGGAGTGGTCCACCACGAGCATAACGTGGCGTGAATTCTCAATAATCGCGCGCTTGGTGCGGACTTCATGATAATCAAACTCCAGCAGGGAGCCATCGCTGTCGATACCGCTGATCCCGAGAATGCCGAAATCGAGACGGAACTGAGAGATAAAGTCGAGCGTCGCTTCACCGATGATGCCGCCGTCGCGGCTGCGCAACTCGCCGCCCGCAAGAATGATGCGGAAATCGTCTTTCTGCATCAGGGTATTCGCGACATTCAGGTTATTGGTCACGACGCGCAGGTTTTCATGATCCAGCAGCGCATGGGCGACCGCTTCCGGCGTGGTGCCGATATCAATAAACAGCGTCGCCCCGTTAGGGATCTGGCTGGCGACTTTCCGCGCAATGCGCTCTTTCTCCGCCGTTTGCGTGGCTTTACGGTCATGCCATGAGGTATTGACCGAGCTGGACGGCAGCGCCGCCCCGCCGTGGTGGCGCAGAATACGGTTTTGATCGGCAAGGTCGTTCAGGTCACGACGAATGGTCTGCGGGCTGACGGCAAACTGCTCGACCAGCTCTTCGGTACTGACATATCCCTGTTTTTTAACCAGTTCGATAATGGCGTCATGACGTTGTGTTTGTTTCATCAATTATCCCTGAGAATTATGTTCGTTTTCGCGCATGGAGCGTGTCGGCAAACGCCATCGCCAGCCCAACGGCCAGCCCGGTGACGTGTGCACCATTGGCGATAGACATACCAAACAGATCAAACCATCCGGCAATTAGCCATATTAACGCAAAGGTTATTAACCCGCGTTGCAGATAGATGCCACTTTCAGGATCGCGCTCACCTCTGAGCCAGACATAGCCCATCAGGGCATACACAACACCTGATAATCCGCCAAACCACGGGCCGCTGAATTTGTGCTGCACATAGCCACTCAACAGGGCACTGATGACGGTGATCACAATCAGCTTCCCGCTGCCAAGACGCTTCTCGACGGCACCGCCAAGGTACCACCACCACAGCAGGTTAAAGAGAATATGCATCACCGAGAAGTGCATCAGCGCGTGGGTAAAATAGCGCCAGACGTCAACGTCCAGTGAAGGGTCATAGGGCCATGCCAGGGCGATCATGACGCTCTGGTCGCCGACCACGTTCATCATAATGAACACGATAATGCAGGCCGCCATCAGCAGCAGCGTAAACGGACCCGCGCGTTCGCGCACGGTGGCAAAGAAGGGAAAACGACGATAGTGCAGCCCGCTGCCCGTCTGGCCTGATTGCCAGCTTGCGGCCAGATAGCGCGGGTCGCCAGGGTTCTCAAGGAATCGCGCCAGCTCCTCATTTACCCTCGCGGCCTGGCTCTCGTCGGCCAGCCACACATCGGTCTGATGATGTTGCTGGATGGTCAGAATAACGCCCTGCGTCGCCATATAGTCGACAAACGCCTGGGCGACGCGCGGGTTGGTAAAAGAGGTGATCATCAACATGGGCAGCCGTCGCTTATTTCCACACAAAAGGGGACAGTATAGCGGTATCAGCGCTCAAACGCGTATTCAACTTCTGCCGGGAAATGACGATGCCAGGCATCGAAGCCGCCATCGACGCTGTAAACCGCATCGTAGCCCTGCTGAAGCAGGTACTGCGCTGCACCTTTACTGCTGTTGCCGTGGTAGCACATGACCATCACCGGCGTGTCGAAGTCGTTATCGCGCATAAACGCGGCCAGGGAGTCGTTGGTCAGGTGGAACGCGCCTGGCGTGTGGCCCATCGCAAAGCTCTGTGGATCGCGGATGTCCACCAGCACAGCCGTTCCCTGGTGCATTTTCTGATGGGCTTCTTCTACGTTAATACATTCAAACTGATCCATGGTGCTCTCATCTTATATTCAGGTGTGGTGCGCTTCCTCTCACCCCCACTCTCTCCTGAAGTGAGAAGGATGGGCGAGGGCATCAAGCGGCACTATTTTACCCCGTAGTGTACGTCCTGGCGGCGGGTAAACGCCATTATGTTATCCATATCACTCTAAATTGTTTTTTTGATGTTACCAAAAGCGCGTTCCTTTGCTATTATGAGCGATATCGAACATTTCTGAGCTTTAACGAAAGTGCGTGAGGGTGTTATGGAAACCAAAGATCTGATTGTGATAGGCGGTGGCATCAACGGTGCCGGGATTGCGGCCGATGCTGCAGGACGCGGTTTATCCGTGCTGATGCTGGAAGCTAACGATCTCGCCTGCGCGACCTCGTCCGCCAGCTCCAAACTGATCCACGGTGGCCTGCGCTACCTGGAACACTACGAATTCCGCCTGGTCAGCGAAGCCCTGGCCGAACGTGAAGTGCTGCTGAAAATGGCCCCGCATCTGGCGATTCCGATGCGCTTTCGCCTGCCCCACCGCCCGCATCTGCGTCCGGCGTGGATGATTCGAATCGGTCTGTTTATGTACGATCATCTGGGCAAACGTACCAGCCTGCCAGGATCGACCGGTTTGCGTTTTGGCTCAGAATCGGTCCTTAAACCTGAAATCGTGCGCGGATTCGAATATTCCGACTGCTGGGTAGACGATGCGCGTCTGGTCCTTGCCAATGCGCAGATGGTGGTGAAAAAAGGCGGCGAGGTGAAAACCCGCACCCGCGCCACGGCTGCCCGTCGTGAAAACGGCCTGTGGATTGTTGAAGCGGAAGACGTGGATACCGGCGAGAAGTTCAGCTGGAAAGCGCGCGGCCTGGTAAACGCCACCGGGCCGTGGGTGAAACAGTTCTTTGATGAGGGAATGCACCTGCCTTCGCCGTACGGCATCCGCCTGATCAAAGGCAGCCACATTGTCGTGCCACGCGTGCATACCCAGAAGCAGGCCTATATCCTGCAAAACGAAGATAAACGTATCGTGTTTGTGATCCCGTGGATGGACGAGTTCTCCATCATCGGCACCACCGACGTGGAGTACAAAGGCGATCCGAAAAATGTCGAGATCGATGAAAGTGAAGTCAGCTACCTGCTGAAAGTGTATAACGCGCACTTCAAAAAACAGCTGGCACGCGATGACGTGGTCTGGACTTACTCCGGCGTGCGTCCGCTGTGTGATGACGAATCGGACTCACCGCAGGCCATCACCCGCGACTATACGCTGGATATTCATGACGTGGACGGCCAGGCACCGCTGCTGTCGGTCTTTGGCGGCAAGCTCACTACCTATCGTAAGCTGGCCGAACACGCACTGGAAAAACTGGTGCCGTACTACAAAGGGATTGGCCCGGCCTGGACTAAAGGTGCCGTATTGCCTGGCGGCGATATCGGGGATAACCGCGATGATTATGCCGCGAAACTGCGCCGTCGCTACCCGTTCATCACCGAAGGGATGGCGCGTCACTACGCCCGTACCTACGGCAGTAATACGGAATGGATCCTGGGTGAAGCCAAAACGCTTGCCGACCTGGGTGAACATTTCGGTCACGAACTCTACGAAGCCGAACTGCGCTATCTGGTGGAGAACGAGTGGGTGCGCCGCCTGGATGATGCCATCTGGCGTCGTACCAAAGAAGGGATGTGGCTGGATGCCGAGCAGCAGTCGCGCGTGGCGCAGTGGCTGGCGCAGAACGCGGGAAAGCGTGAGCTGTCATTAGCATCGTGATGTAAAAAAGCCCGGTGGCGTTACGCTTCCCGGGCCTGCAGATCGCACAAGCCGGGTCAGGCGAAGCCGCCACCCGGCTCTGTTTTTTTATAACCGCACGGGATCGATATGCCAGATAGTTTCAGCGTATTCTTTGATAGTACGGTCTGATGAGAAATACCCCATATTGGCGATGTTATGCATCGCGGCGCTGGTCCACTTCTCCTGCTGACGGTACAACTCGTCCACGTTGTCCTGACAGTCGACATAGCTGCGGTAATCCGCCAGCACCTGATAGTGGTCACCAAAGTTAATCAGTGAATCGACCAGATCGCGATAGCGGCTCGGCTCTTCAGGGTTAAACACGCCGGTGGCGATTTGCGTCAACACCTGACGCAGCTCTTCATCTTCTTCGTAGTACTCGCGCGGCGAGTAGCCCTTCCTGCGAAGCGCCTCCACCTCCTCCGTCGTGTTACCGAAGATAAAGATATTCTCTGCCCCCACATGTTCCAGCATCTCAACGTTCGCGCCATCCAGCGTACCGATGGTCAGTGCGCCATTCAGGGCAAACTTCATATTACTGGTGCCGGAGGCTTCCGTACCGGCCGTGGAAATCTGCTCAGACAGGTCCGCCGCCGGAATGATCAACTGCGCCAGACTCACACTGTAGTTCGGGACAAAGACCACCTTCAGCTTGTCACCGATATCCGGATCGTTGTTGACCACCTTCGCCACATCATTGATGAGATGAATAATGTGCTTCGCCATGTAGTATGCCGACGCCGCCTTACCGGCAAAGATTTTCACCCGTGGCACCCAGTCGGCCGTTGGGTCGGCTTTGATGCGATTGTAGTGCGTGATGACGTGCAGCACGTTCATGAGCTGTCGCTTGTACTCATGGATACGCTTGATTTGCACATCAAACAACGCTTTCGGGTTGGCCACCACGTTCAGGTGCAGCGCAAGATACACCGACAGCCGCTTCTTGTTCAGAAGCTTGGCTTCACGCACGGCTTTGTTCACCGCCGGGAAATCCAGGTGCTGTTCAAGCTCGCCCAGCTGACTCAAATCGGTACGCCAGGTGCGGCCAATATGTTCGTCCAGGACGTCGGAGAGCGGCTGGTTAGCCAGCGCCAGCCAGCGACGCGGGGTAACACCGTTCGTCACGTTGCAAAAACGCGTCGGGAAGATCTTCGCGAAATCAGCAAACAGCGACTGCACCATCAGGTTCGAGTGCAGTCCGGAAACCCCGTTCACCTTGTGGCTGATCACCACCGCCAGCCAGGCCATACGCACGCGGCGACCGTTGGATTCATCAATGATTGAAGCCCGGCTCAGCAGGCCAGTATCGTTCGGATACTGCTCCTGCAGCGTCTTCAGGAAGTAGTCGTTAATCTCAAAGATAATCTGCAGATGGCGCGGCAAAATTTTACCGAGCATGTCGACCGGCCAGGTTTCCAGCGCTTCGCTCATCAGGGTGTGGTTGGTGTACGAGAAGACCTGGCAGGTCACTTCAAACGCATCATCCCAGCTGAATTTGTGCTCGTCGATCAGCAGACGCATGAGCTCGGGGATCGAAAGCACCGGGTGGGTGTCGTTGAGGTGAATGGCGGTTTTTTCCGCCAGGTTACTGTAGGTTTTGTGCAGCTGATAATGACGGCTCAGGATGTCCTGAATCGTCGCGGACACAAGGAAATACTCCTGACGCAGACGCAGTTCGCGTCCGGAATAGGTCGAGTCATCCGGATAGAGCACGCGGGAGACGTTTTCAGAGTGGTTTTTATCTTCCACCGCCGCAAAATAGTCGCCCTGGTTGAATTTACCGAGGTTGATTTCGCTACTGGCCTGGGCGCTCCACAGGCGCAGGGTGTTGGTGGCATCGGTGTCGTAGCCGGGGATAATCTGGTCATAGGCCACGGCCAGGATCTCTTCCGTCTCAACCCAGCGGGATTTTTTCCCTTCCTGCTGAATACGGCCACCAAAGCGCACTTTGTAGCGCGTGTTGTGTCGTTTGAATTCCCACGGGTTACCGTACTCAAGCCAGTAGTCCGGAGACTCTTTCTGTCGGCCTTCCACGATGTTCTGCTTGAACATGCCGTAGTCGTAGCGAATCCCGTAGCCGCGGCCCGGCAGGGCCAGCGTCGCCAGCGAGTCCAGGAAACAGGCGGCCAGGCGCCCCAGGCCGCCGTTACCGAGGCCCGGGTCGTTCTCTTCGTCAATCAGCTCTTCTAAATCTAACCCCATCTCTTCCAGTGCGGTTTTGACGTCGTCATAGATACCGAGCGACAACAGCGCATTGGACAGCGTGCGGCCAATCAAAAATTCCATCGACAGGTAATAAACCTGCCGCGTTTCCTGCGAGAGCTGGGCGCGGTTAGAGCGCAGCCAGCGTTCCACTAAGCGGTCACGCACGGCAAACAGCGTGGCGTTCAGCCACTCGTGTTTGTTGGCGATGACCGGGTCTTTCCCGATGGTGAACATCAGCTTATAGGCGATAGAGTGCTTTAACGCCTCAACGCTGAGCGTGGGTGAAGAATAGCTAAAAGGAGCATTCATATCAGTAACTTCGCCTCGTTACATCAAGCGTTGATAAAGGTCGCGGTATGACTGCGCCGCAACGTGCCAGCCAAAGTCCAGAGACATCGCCTGACGCTGAACGTAACGCCACAGAGATGGACGGGACCACAAGACGAAAGCACGCCGAATCGCCCGCAGCAGCGACCAGGCATTACTGTCCTCAAAGACAAACCCGCTGGCGATACCGTCCGCAAGGTTTTCCAGAGAACTGTCCGATACGGTGTCCGCCAGCCCGCCGGTACGACGTACCAGCGGCAGCGTGCCGTATTTCAGGCCATAGAGCTGCGTCAGGCCACACGGTTCGAAACGGCTCGGCACCAGAATGACGTCAGCGCCGCCCATAATCCGGTGCGAAAACGCTTCGTGATAGCCAATCTGCACCCCTACCTGCCCGGGGTGTTCCGCCGCAGCCGCAAGGAAACCTTCCTGCAGCACCGGGTCGCCGGCACCGAGCAGCGCCAGTTGTCCCCCCTGCTCCAGTAAGCCCGGCAGCGCCTCCAGCACTAAATCCAGCCCTTTCTGGCTGGTCAGACGGCTGACGACGGCGAACAGCGGCACTTTATCGTTCACCTTCAGCCCCATCGCAATCTGCAGCTGGCGTTTGTTTTCCGCTTTGTCTTCCACGGAAT
This sequence comes from Enterobacter sp. BNK-18, assembly GCF_047456135.1. NCBI lineage: Bacteria > Pseudomonadati > Pseudomonadota > Gammaproteobacteria > Enterobacterales > Enterobacteriaceae > Enterobacter > Enterobacter sp. BNK-18. Next base: position 3,456,299 of record NZ_CP179899.1, read on the forward strand.
CGCGGCCATAGCGTGCCGCCAGCAGAAGATCGGTCTCCGGATTCCAGATCTGCTCATCAACGCCGTTGAGGATCCCCGACAGGCGGCCCTCACGATGGCGCTGTCGCAGCAACCCTTCCAGACCGTTACCAAACTCCGGCTGGGTAATTTCCCGGGCGTAGGTCGGGCTCACGGCCGTAATGTGATCGGCGTAGTAGATGCCGGCTTTCAGGAACGAAATCTGCCCGTTAAACTCCAGCCCGTGCATGTTATAGAACGACCATGGCAGATCGATGTCATTCATGTGATGGGCATAGTACATGCCCTGATACGCCAGGTTGTGAACGGTAAAGACCGATTTCGCCGGGTGGCCGCGCGCCGCCAGATACGCCGGTGCAAGCCCGGCGTGCCAGTCGTGAGCGTGTACCACATTCGGGCGCCAGAACGGATCCAGCCCGGTTGCCATTTCAGCACCGACCCAGCCGAGCAGTGCGAAACGCAGCACGTTGTCGGTATAGGCGAACAGGTTCGTATCGTGATACGGGCTACCCGGTCGATCGTATAAATGCGGCGCATCAATCAGGTAAATGCCTACGCCATTGTAATGTCCAAACAGCAGGGTGATGCGTCCGGCGAAGGTTTCACGACGAGTGACCACCTTTGCATCTGGAATACCACGCCGGATATCCGGAAAAGCGGGCAACAGAACTCGGGTATCTACCCCCCCGGCGATTTGCGCCGCAGGCAATGCGCCAAGAACATCCGCCAGACCGCCCGTTTTTAACAACGGGAACATCTCAGAACATACATGTAAAACCTGCATTATCGCTCCTGTTTGACCTGCAGCTTCCGCAACATTTCCCGTGTTACTAACACGATCCCCTCTTCCGAACGGTAGAAACGACGCGCGTCTTCTTCCGCATTTTCACCAATCACCATGCCTTCAGGTATGACGCAGGCACGGTCGATAACGCAACGGCGCAGACGGCATGAGCGTCCGACCCAGACATCCGGCAGCAGCACCGCCGAATCGATATTACAGAATGAGTTCACGCGCACGCGGGGGAACAGCACCGACTGCACCACCACCGACCCCGAGATAATGCATCCGCCGGACACCAGCGAGTTCAGCGTCATGCCGTGACTGCCGGAGCGGTCCTGAACGAATTTCGCCGGCGGCAGCGATTCCATGTGGGTACGGATTGGCCAGTTCTGGTCGTACATATCCAGTTCAGGCGTCACCGACGCGAGATCGAGGTTTGCCTTCCAGTAGGCCTCCAGCGTTCCGACGTCGCGCCAGTAAGGTTCAGCATTCGGATCAGACTGCACGCAGGACAACGGGAAGGGATGTGCATACGCCATGCCAGCTTTGGTAATTTTCGGAATGATGTCTTTGCCGAAGTCGTGGCTGGAGTTTTCGTCTTTGTCGTCTTCTTCCAGCAGCGCGTAAAGATAATCGGCATCAAAGACATAGATCCCCATGCTGGCGAGTGATTTGGTATCGTCCCCCGGCATTGTCGGTGGGTTCGCCGGTTTTTCGACAAAATCGATAATCTTGTCGTCGGCGTCGACGTGCATCACCCCAAATGCCGTCGCCTCAGCAACAGGCACAGGCAGGCATGCCACGGTGCAACGCGCCCCTTTTTCGACGTGGTCGATCAGCATGTGGGAGTAGTCTTGCTTGTAGATATGATCGCCCGCGAGGATCACGATGTATTCCGCGTTATAACGGCGAATAATGTCGAGGTTTTGCGTCACCGCATCCGCCGTCCCGCGATACCAGTTCTCACCGTGAACGCGCTGCTGGGCAGGCAGAAGATCGACAAACTCATTCATCTCTTCACTGAAGAATGACCAGCCGCGCTGGATGTGCTGCACCAGAGTATGCGACTGATACTGCGTAATGACGCCAATGCGGCGAATGCCTGAGTTCAGGCAGTTGGAGAGCGCAAAGTCGATAATACGGAACTTACCACCAAAGTGGACGGCAGGTTTGGCGCGTTTGATGGTCAAATCTTTCAGACGAGTACCACGCCCGCCTGCGAGTATCAGGGCAACAGTTTTTAATGGTAGCTGGCGTGCCAACATTAAGGGATCGTTCTTCTCTAATCTAACCATGACTAACTCCTTTTTTATCATCTTTGGAATACGCACACTCCGTGCGCAGGCCCGTGCCAGACAGCCATTACTACCGGATTATCCGCTCCGGCAAATGGGGGAACAGCGCGCCATTCCCCGTCAGGTAAAACAATCTCAGCGACGTCATCCGTCGCGTTCAGCGTGACCAGCCACCTCTCCGAAAGCAGGATTTGCAGGCGTGGTACGCCGTGTTGCCACTCTTGCGCGCTTAAGGGTTGCGCGTCTTGATTCAGCCAGCGGACATTACCGTCGCCCTCTTCCCACCAGCGATCGGCGGTGAGCGCGGGAATTTGCTGGCGAAGATGGATCAGCGCAGCGGTAAAGTGAATCAACCCGCTGTTCGCTTCACCCCAGTCGAGCCAGGTCAACGTGTTGTCCTGGCAATACGCATTGTTATTACCATGCTGACTGTGACCATGTTCATCGCCTGCCAGCAGCATCGGCGTGCCCTGCGACAATAACAGCGTTGTCAGCAGCGCATGCACGCTGGCGCGTCGCCGCTCGATAACATCAAGGCTTCCGCCTAACCCTTCTATACCATGATTGAAGCTATGGTTATTGTTAGTGCCATCGCGATTCTCCTCGCCGTTCGCTTCATTGTGTTTCTGATTGAAACAAACGCAGTCCCGGAGCGTAAAACCGTCGTGCGCCGTCAGCAGGTTGATCGTCGCAGACGGTCGTTTGCCATCGCGCTTAAAAAGATCGCTGGACCCGGCAAAGCGTCCGGCGAACTCCCCCAGCGACAGATTCCGTTCCAGCCAGAAGCGGCGCGCGGCATCGCGATAGTGATCGTTCCACTCGGCAAACAGGGGCGGGAAATTCCCGACCTGATAACCCCCTTCACCGATGTCCCACGGCTCGGCAATGAGCTTCACCTGTGACAGCACCGGACAGTTTTTGATCGCTTCAAACAGCGGCGCCTGCTGGCTGAAGGCCGGCGTACGCCCCATAACGGGTGCCAGATCAAAACGAAAACCGTCGACGTGGAACGTGTCCACCCAGTACTTCAGGCATTCATACGCGAAATGCATGACCGCCGGGTGGCTGAGATTGAGCGTGTTACCGCAACCGGTCCAGTTGAAGTAATCGCCATCGTCCCTGATCCAATAATAGCTACGGTTATCAATTCCGCGCATGGAGAGCGTCGGTCCATCGAGATCGCTTTCCGCACTGTGGTTCAGTACCACGTCCAGAATGACCTCAATACCTGCCGCATGAAGCGCCTTTACCGCATCACGAAACTCGTCCCGCGCCTTGTCCGGATGAGTGGCATAGCGGGGTTCGAGCGCAAACATCGCCAGCGGGTTGTAGCCCCAGTAGTTACTGAGCCCCAGCCGCTGCAGACGAGGTTCACTGGCAAAATGCGCGACGGGCAACAGCTCCAGGGCCGTGATCCCGAGGTGCTTGAGGTAGGCAATCATGGTCGGATGACCGAGCGCCTGGTAGGTGCCGCGCATCTCTTTCGGGATTGACGGATGCAGATACGTCAGCCCTTTGACATGCGCCTCGTAGATAACGGTGTTGCCCCACGGCGTGCGCGGCGGGGCATCGTCTTCCCAGTCGTAGAGATCGTTCACCACCACGCTTTTAGGCGCCACGGGGGCGCTGTCGCGGTGGTCGGGTTCACCGTAGCCGACATGGAAAATAGGGTCGTCTTTAAACTCGCCATCCACGCGGTGCGCACACGGATCGATCAGCAGCTTCGCCGGGTTAAACCAGTGCCCCTGCGCAGGTGCCCACGGGCCGTGTACGCGATAGCCGTAGTGCATTCCTGGCCGTCCCCCGGCCAGGTAGCCGTGCCAGGTATCTCCTGTGCGAGACGGCAGGTCGTAACGATGTTCATTACCCTCGCCGTCAAATACGCACAGTTCAACCCGCTCCGCATGGGCAGAAAAGAGCGTGAAATTCACCCCCTTTCCATCAAAACGTGCCCCGAGCGGTTCGGGTTTACCTGCCGTAAGCTGGGTCATTCCCCCTCCCGGATCAGCCAGATGGTACTGAGCGGCGGTAGCGTAAGGCTCAGGGAATTCGGTCGCCCGTGGCTTTCAATGGCATCGCTTTGCACCAGACCACCGTTACCGGCATTGCTGCCGTGGTAGTGCGTGGAATCGGTATTCAGGATTTCACGCCACTTGCCGGCCTGGTTAATCCCGAAGCGATAATGATGGCGCGGTACAGGGGTAAAGTTGCTGGCGACGATAATTTCGTTGCCGGCTTTATCCCGCCGCACAAAGACAAACACCGAGCGCTCATGGTCATCCACCACCAGCCACTCGAAACCGTACGGGTCAAAATCAAGCTCATGCAGGGCTTTGTGGTGACGGTAGGTCAGGTTCAGGTCCCGCACCAGACGCTGTACGCCGTGGTGCCAGTTGTCGCCCCCTTCCAGCAGATGCCAGTCGAGGCTGGTGTCGTGGTTCCACTCGCGCCCCTGGGCGAACTCATTGCCCATAAACAGCAGTTTTTTACCCGGGAAGGCGAACATCCAGCCGTAGTAGGCGCGCAGGTTGGCGAACTTCTGCCATGCATCGCCCGGCATGCGGTCGAGAATGGATTTTTTGCCATGCACCACTTCGTCATGCGACAGCGGCAGCATGAAGTTCTCGGTGTAGTTGTAGAGCAGCCCGAAGGTGAGTTTGTCATGGTGATACTGACGGTAGACGGGATCCAGCTTCATGTAGTCGAGCGTGTCGTGCATCCACCCCAGGTTCCATTTGTACCAGAACCCCAGTCCGCCGGTTGACGGTGGACGGGAGACGCCAGGGAAGTCGGTGGACTCTTCCGCCATCGTCACCGCACCGTCTACCTGCTCGCCGATAATACGGTTGGTGTTGCGCAGAAACTCAATCGCTTCCAGGTTTTCACGGCCGCCATACTCGTTCGGGATCCACTCGCCTTCTTTGCGGCTGTAGTCGCGGTAGATCATCGACGCCACGGCATCAACGCGCAGGGCATCAATGCCAAAGCGCTCAATCCAGTACAGCGCATTGCCCACGAGGTAGTTTGCCACTTCACGACGACCGTAGTTGTAGATCAGCGTGTTCCAGTCCTGGTGATAGCCTTCGCGCGGGTCGCTGTGCTCGTACAGCTTAGTGCCGTCAAACTCTGAAAGACTAAAATCATCGGACGGGAAATGGCCCGGCACCCAGTCGAGGATCACGTTTAACCCGGCGGCGTGCGCGGCATTGATAAAATAGCGGAAGTCATCGCGCGTGCCGAAGCGACGCGTCGGGGCATACATCCCGGTCGGCTGATAACCCCAGCTTCCGTCGAACGGGTGTTCATTAATTGGCAGCAGCTCAAGGTGGGTAAAGCCCATCCATTTCGCGTACGGAACCAGCTGGTCGGCAAGCTCCCGGTAGCTGAGCCAGAAGTTATTATCGGTATGGCGACGCCAGGAACCGAGATGCACTTCGTAGACGGAGATTGGCGCATCAAAGCGGTTGGCCTGCTTGCGTTCTTCACTCTGGACAACTTTTTCCGGCAGGCCGCAAATCATTGACGCGGTTTCTGGACGCATCTGCGCTTCGAAGGCGTACGGGTCGGACTTAATACGCAGCTTGCCGTGCGCATCGATCATCTCGAATTTATACAGCTGGCCGTTGTGCGCACCGGGGATAAACAGCTCCCAGATACCGCTTTCACGGCGCAGACGCATCGGGTGACGACGGCCATCCCAGTAGTTGAACTGGCCGACAACGGAAACTCGCTGGGCGTTAGGCGCCCACACGGCAAACCGCGTGCCGGTGATGCCATCCATCGTATCGGCATGGGCACCCAGCGTTTCATAAGGTCGCAGGTGGGTACCTTCAGACAGCAGCCACGCGTCCATCTCCTGTAAAAGAGGCCCAAAACTGTAGGGATCATCGATGAGATTTTGCTGACCATGCCAGATAACGGCAAGCTGATAACGAAAAGGGTTTTTACGACGGGGCATTACGCCCGAAAAGAAGCCACGAGAATCGAGGCATTCCAGATTGCCGACCTTGCGGCCGGTTTTGGGTTCGATAACCCACACTTCTGTGGCATCCGGTAACAGTGCCCGGACTTCCAGCCCGGCCTCGGTACGGTGCATCCCCAGTACGGAAAAGGGGTCGGCAAAATGACCCGCAATAAGCGCATTAATCACGTCTCTATCCACACGATCGGACATGGTATTCATCCTGTTTTTTATGTCGTCCTTTTTTAGCGCCTGGGACGACTTTAATGTGACCTGAACGGGCATCCTCTCAGCCCCGTCCTAACCTCAGGTAAGAAATAACTCTTCCTTAAAGCATAGCCAACGCTCTAAATGACTCCTGATAAAAAATAAGACATATGCGTTTTACTCCATGTAGTACGCGGAAAAGGGGGTGAAAATCACCCCCGGGGTTTAACAAATTATTACGCCAGCTGGCGCAGCATGCGACGCAGCGGCTCGGCTGCGCCCCACAGAAGCTGGTCGCCGACGGTGAATGCAGAAAGGAACTCCGGCCCCATGTTCAGCTTACGCAGACGACCAACCGGGGTGGTCAGCGTGCCGGTGACGGCAGCCGGGGTCAATTCACGCATGGTGATGTCGCGATCGTTTGGAACCACTTTCGCCCACGGGTTGTGTGCAGCCAGCAGCTCTTCCACGGTCGGAATCGACACATCTTTTTTCAGTTTAATCGTGAAGGCCTGGCTGTGGCAGCGCAGCGCGCCGATACGTACGCACAGACCGTCAACTGGAATGGTGTTCGCGGTATTGAGTATTTTGTTGGTCTCAGCCTGACCTTTCCACTCTTCGCGGGTCTGGCCGTTATCCAGCTGTTTGTCGATCCACGGGATCAAACCACCGGCCAGCGGTACACCAAAGTTATCCACCGGCAGCTCGCCGCTGCGGGTCAGCTCGGTGACTTTACGCTCGATATCGAGAATAGCGGAGGCCGGATTTGCCAGCTCGGTCGCAACGCTGTGGTGCAACTGGCCCATCTGCGTCAGCAGTTCGCGCATATGACGCGCACCGCCGCCGGATGCGGCCTGGTAAGTCGCCACGGAGACCCACTCCACCAGGTCCTGTGCGAACAGGCCGCCGAGGGACATCAGCATCAGGCTGACGGTGCAGTTACCGCCGACAAAGGTTTTTACGCCGTTGTTCAGGCCGTCGGTGATGACGTCCTGGTTGACCGGGTCGAGAATGATGATGGCATCGTCTTTCATGCGCAGTGAAGACGCCGCATCAATCCAGTAGCCCTGCCAGCCGCTTTCACGCAGCTTTGGATAAATTTCGTTGGTATAATCGCCGCCCTGGCAAGTGACAATAATGTCGAGTGCCTTCAGCGCTTCCAGATCGAAAGCATCCTGCAACGTACCGGTGCTGCCGCCAAAAGAAGGTGCAGCCTGGCCGAGCTGGGAAGTGGAGAAGAAGACCGGGCGGATGGCGTCAAAATCGCGCTCTTCAACCATGCGTTGCATGAGAACAGAGCCGACCATACCGCGCCAGCCGATAAAACCAACGTTTTTCATAGCATTTTTTTCCTGCAGAGGGTGTGTGCTGATTGTGCAAACCAGTATTCAACTGGGATATGCTTCACATTACAAAATGCTGCCAAAGTCGCAAGCGAAATTAATCGATGATGGCCCCCCAATCAGAAATAGCGCTAATCATCATAATAACCATAGAGAGTTTCAGGGATAATTTTAATGAGTGAAATCATATCCGCGGCGGTTTTATTGATCCTGATAATGGATCCTCTGGGCAACCTGCCTATCTTCATGTCGGTGCTGAAGCACACCGAACCCAAACGCCGTCGGGCGATCATGATCCGCGAGCTGCTTATCGCGCTGCTGGTGATGTTCATCTTCCTGTTTGCCGGTGAGAAAATCCTCGCCTTCCTGAATCTGCGTGCCGAAACGGTTTCGATTTCCGGTGGGATTATCCTGTTCCTGATAGCGATTAAGATGATTTTCCCGAGCGCCGAAGGCAGCAGCAGCGGCCTGCCCGCGGGGGAAGAGCCGTTTATTGTGCCGCTGGCGATTCCCCTTGTCGCCGGACCGACGATTCTGGCAACGCTGATGCTGCTGTCGCATCAGTACCCCAATCAGATGAGCCATCTGGTGATTGCCTTGCTGATTGCCTGGGGCGGGACGTTTATCATTCTGCTGCAGTCGTCGTTGTTCCTGCGTCTGCTGGGTGAGAAAGGCGTAAACGCGCTGGAGCGCCTGATGGGGTTGATTCTGGTGATGATGGCGACGCAGATGTTCCTGGACGGGATCCGCGCGTGGATGAAGGGCTAGGTAAAAACAAAAAAGGACAACTCACGTTGTCCTTTTGCTTTTAGCCGGGTTTAACTCAGCAGCGTAAACGCAATCATCCCGACAATGGCACCCGTCGTGCCGAGGATGGTTTCCATCAGCGTCCAGGTTTTCAGGGTTTGCGCTTCGGTCGCACCGGTAAATTTACCGAACAGCCAGAAGCCGGCGTCGTTGACATGTGACACCACAATCGAACCGCCCGCAATACAGATTGAGAGTGCGGCCATCTGGGCACCGGAGTAGTTAAGCTGTTCAATCACCGGCATCACCAGACCCACGGCGGTTAAACATGCCACCGTCGCAGAGCCCTGGATGATACGCACCGCCGCAGCCAGTACGAAACAGGTCACCGCAATGGGCAGCCCCATGCCGGTCAGGGCTTCGCCCAGCGCCGGACCCACGCCGGAATCCACCAGCACCTGTTTGAACACGCCACCGGCACCGATCACCAGCAGAATGATACCCGCCGGCTGCAGCGCATGGCCGCAGATTTCCATCACTTTGTCTTTCGGCATGCCCTGACGCATCGCCAGGCCGTACATCGCCACCAGACACGCCACCAGGATCGCCGTGAACGGGTGGCCGATAAACTCAAACCATTCGTACGCGGTAGACCCTACCGGCACGAAACGCGCGGCGATGGTTTTCAGCCCCACCAGCACCAGCGGCAGCAGGATCAGCGCCAGGCTGAAGCCGAAGGACGGCATTTTGCCTTCGCCAAGGTGCGGCTCGGTGACGTCATCCGGAATGTGAAGCTCAACGTAACGGCTGATGAAGTTGCCCCACAGCGGGCCGGCAATAATCATTCCCGGGATTGCCGCACACAGGCCAATCAGGATCATCCAGCCAAAATCGGCGTGCATCTGAGAAGCCAGCAGCATCGGCGCAGGCCCAGGCAACAGGAACGCCGCCGCAGCCGCCACGCCCGCAAACAGCGGAATCACCAGCTTCACGAGGTTAGTGCCGGTATGGCGCGCCATCGAGAACGCCACGCTAATCAGCAGCACCACGGCCACTTCGAAGAACAGCGGCAGCGCACAAATCAGACCGGCGAGGCCAATCGCGTAGTGCGCACGGCTGTGTCCGAAGGATTTGAGCATTTTGACGGCAATCTGGTCGACTGCGCCCGTCTCATGCAGGATCTTGCCAAACATCGCGCCCAGCGCGACCACAATGGCCAGGAAACCCAGCGTGCCTCCCATCCCTTTTTCCATCGTCGCTGCGATCTTATCGAGCGGCATACCGGAAAAGAGACCTGCACCAATAGACACCACCATTAAGGCAACGAAAGCATGCATACGCGCTTTCATCACTAAAAACAGCAGCAGCAATACGGAACCAACTGCTGTTAAAACTAGCGTTAATGTACTCAAAACTTACTGCCTTTTATTAATGACCTCGATGGTGCTGGCAACAACACCCTCCAGTGACTGATCGATATCAATCACTAAGACGTCTTTCTCATCGTCACCCGGCTCCTGCAACGCTTCGAACTGCGTCACCAGCATCTGGGTTTTGAAGAAGTGGCCTTTACGCGCCTTCAGACGGCTCTCAATCACCTCGAAATCGCCTTTCAGGTAGATGAAAGAGAGGTTCGGGTTGCCGTCACGCAGCAGGTCGCGGTAGGTTTTTTTCAGCGCGGAGCAGACGATCAGGGAGACCTTGTTGGTACGCTGCATCGCGAACGCGGCGTCATTCAGCGCCTGCAACCACGGTTTGCGGTCGTCATCGTTCAGCGGCTCGCCGGAGGCCATTTTCATGATATTGCTGCGCGGATGGAGGAAGTCGCCATCAAGAAACGCCGCATGAAGTTGATGCGCCACTTCGCTGGCCACGGCAGATTTACCGCTACCGGAAACGCCCATCAGGACGTAAACGTGGTGATCATGATTAGTCGTGCTCAAAGGGTGTCCCTCAGTCAATTGTTACGGGTAACAGTTATCGGTAACATTGTCCTGCCGGGGCAAAAGAGAAGCAATATCCAAACGTGCGCGAAGTGAATAAGTGTGACCCACTTCAAATTTGTCAGCTTAAATAGATCCACCCGGTGACAAGGTGAAACCTAAATCTAACATTTTCGGCGTCACCATCTCGCCACGTATGCGCGCCAGCAGGCGTTCTGCGCCAATACGGCCCATACGTTCACGCGGTGTCAGGACGCTCGCCAGACGGGGTTCCATCACCTGGCCGATGTCGTGGCCGTGGAAACCGGCAATCGCCATGTCTTCGGGGATCTTCAGCCCCAGACGCTGGCATTCGAACGCTGCACCGACCGCAAGGTCATCGTTGGTACAGAAAATACCGTCCAGTTGCGGATACTCGCGTCGTGCCTGACGCATCAGCTCAATACCCGACGTATAGGATGACGACTGCTCAACCATCACGCTGTACGGTGTTAAACCGGCGTCGAGCATTGCCTGCTCGTAACCCTTCTGTTTGATGATAGTACGTTCATCCAGACGTGCACCCAGGTAGGCAATATGGCGATGGCCGCGGGCAATGATAGCCGCCGTCATCTGGCGCGCCGCTTCGAAGTTATCAAAGCCCACCGCAATATCGAGACACGGCGACTGGCTGTCCATCAGCTCCACCACCGGAATGCCTGCCACTTCAATCATTTTTAGCGTACGGGGGGTGTGAGTACGTTCGGTTAAAATCAGACCGTCGATGTTCCAGGAGAGCATGGACTCAAGACGTTCTTCTTCCAGTTCCGGCTTGTACCCATAGTGGGCGAGCATGGTCTGATAGCCAAAGGCATCGGTCACGCTTTCAATGCCGCGCAACACTTCGGCAAAAACCTGGTTGGTTAAGGAAGGCAGGAGGACGCCAACCGCGCGGCTGGTCGCATTCGAAAGAATATCGGGGGCGCGGTTAGGGATATACCCCAGTTCATCGAGGGCAGCGGCAATCTTGCCACGCAACGCCACGGAAACCTGTTCCGGGTTACGTAAAAACCGGCTGACCGTCATTTTGGTCACACCGACGCGATCGGCTACATCCTGAAGTACGGGGCGTTTCTTTTTCATCGTCCTGAGAAATCGTAAGTGATAGATTTGCTCAGTTTATCACGGACAAAGCCCATCCTTCCCCTGTCAAAGGGAAGGATGGGCATTTATTTATGATTTATTACACCGGTGGCAGATCAAACAGCAGAATTTCGCTTTCACTGTCGGCATGCACGGACAGTGCCTGCTCATCCCAGATTGCCAGACCATCCGCCGTGGTAGCTTTCGTGCCGTTAATAGACACCTCGCCTTTCACCACCTGGATCCAGACGCGGCGGTTAGCGGCAATCTGATGGACAGACTGTTCGTCTTTTGCCAGCGCCCAGCGGTACAGTTCCATATCCTGGTGCACTTTCAGCGAACCGTCACGCGCATCCGGAGAGAGCACCAGCTGTTTGCCCTGTTTAGCATCAAAGCGGCGCTGTTCGTAGCGCGGGGTGATGCCGGTTTCTTCCGGAATGATCCAGATTTGATACAGGTGCAGTTTTTCCGTTTTGCTTGGGTTGTATTCAGAGTGACGCACCCCGGTACCCGCACTCATAATCTGGAACTCGCCCGCCGGAACCTGCTCTTTGTTGCCCATGCTGTCCTGGTGCTCAACCGCCCCTTCCAGCACATACGTCAGGATTTCCATGTCTTTGTGCGGGTGGGTACCGAAGCCCTGGCCTGCATCAATCACGTCATCGTTAATGACGCGCAGTGCGGAGAAGCCCATAAAGTTCGGGTCGTAGTAGTCAGCAAACGAGAATGAATGCCATGAGTCCAGCCAGCCATGATTCGCGTGACCACGTTCGTTTGCTTTGCGTAAGTAGATCATTGTTTCACCCTCAGTTCGTTTCGATGGAGTAAGTGTGGACGCAAACGGCCTGGGATCATAGAGGGTGAAAATTGACTCCTCTGTTCAAAAATTTAGAACAAGCAAAGAGGAGTCATAATTTCTTATCTGGCGAGGGTTATCGTGGCAGGAGAGGCCTGTTCGAAGGCCCGTTCAAGGAGTTCGAGATTGGTCATAACTTCAGATTCCTTGACGTAATTGGGCGCACCGTTAGTCAGGGTCTCATACAGCGCATCGTAAACGCGTCCGTAGTCACCCGCTTCGGGTTTTACGTCCTCTTTAACGGTGATGCCCTCTGCGTTGACGTACTCCAGCACGCCCACGGAGTCATCCGCCGCAAACCCCGGGTCGCCGGGCATAATGTTCGCCTTCAGGCTGGTCTCCTGCTGGTCGATACCGTACTTGATAAACGAGCCTCGGGTGCCATGCACAATAAATTTCGGGTAGTCAATTTTCACCAGATGGCTGGTTTTGACGATGGCTTTCAGGTCGCCGTAAAACAGCTGGGCTTCGAAGGTGTCATCCGGATTGGCTTTGTTGCGCAGGCTGCGGATGTCGTACGCCATGTGGTCCGGTCGGCCAAACAGAGAGATGATTTGATCGAGCGTATGCACGCCCAGACCATAGAATGAGCCATCCTGCGGCAGGCCGGGATGCGTTTCGGCCACCGGGCGGTAGTAATCAAAGTGGCTTTCAATCTCGACGATGTCACCCAGTTTACCGCTCTCAATCACTTTTTTTGCCGTCAGGAAGCAGCTGTCAAAGCGGCGGTTTTGGTACGGCGTAACGGTCAGCCCTTTGCGCTTCGCCAGGTCAAACAACGTTTTCGCCTCTGCCATTGTCGGGGTAAACGGCTTTTCCACCAGCACGTTTTTGCCCGCCTCCAGCGCGCGTTTTGCGTACTCGAAATGGCTGTCAGCATGGGTACAGACAATCACCAGTTTGACCTGCGGATCGTTGAGGACCTCATCAAGATCGCTGGTGAAATGAATATGGGAGTACTGGGGAGACTGCTCTTCCGGCTTCGCGCGACGCCGGTAGATATGGGCAACGTGCCAGCTGTCTTTGCGGTTGAGAACATACGGAAGGTGGTAACGCGTGGTGCTTTTGCCAAATCCAATAAATGCGCAATGTAATGTCATGGCTCAGTCCTTTTTAAGGTTACTGAGTGCAACCATAGCGCAAGTTTTGCCCTCACCCCAGCCCTCTTCCACGGGGAGCGGGCGAAAAAAGACAAAAAAAAAGCCAGCTAAAAGCTGGCTAAAGTAATACTGGAAGCAATGTGAGCAATGTCGTGCTTTCAGGTTCCCGTAGGGGTCTTCCTGAACGCATAGCAATAATAATCATTCTCATTCGCACTTGTCCAATCTTTTTTGCAAAAATTAGCAGTTGACTCAAATTTTAATCTCACTGATGTTGGAATGGACGTTTAACTGACTGAGGATGAAGGAATGAGTGAGATTGTGATACGCCATATCGAAGCCCGCGATGCAGAAGCGTTACGTGACATTATGTCGCATCCTGGGGTGTATCACGACACGCTACAACTTCCCCATCCCTCAATGGATATGTGGCATGACCGGGTCGCGACGAAACCGGGAAGACGGCATCTCGTCGCCTGTCTTGACCAGCGAGTGGTTGGGCATATGGCACTCGATGTGATGGAAAATCCCCGCCGCAGCCACGTTGCAACGTTCGGCATTAGCGTGGCCGCTGATGTACAGGGACGCGGTGTGGGTCGTGCGCTCATGCGCGAAATGGTCAATCTCTGCGACAACTGGTTGCGCATTGAACGCATTGAGCTCACGGTTTTTGCGGATAACCCTGCGGCACTGGCGCTGTATAAGAAGTTTGGGTTTGAAATCGAAGGGACCGGCAGGAACTTCGCCCTGCGTAACGGCGACTATGTGGACGCGTATTACATGGCGCGGCTGAAGTGATAAATTGCCCGGTAACGCGACGCTTACCGGGCAATAAAATCAGAACCCCGCCGTCAAATCATCCACCGAACGCGGATCCGAGGCCCCAAACAGCGTGCCGTCCGGGCCGACCATAATGCTCTGGGTGCTGCCCATTGCCTCTTTCAGCGCCACCTTCTGTCCGCGCTGCTCCAGCAGTTTTAAGGTGTCCGGGCTAAAGCCCTTCTCAACACGCAGCTCGTCCGGCAGCCACTGATGATGGAAACGTGGTGCGTTCGTCGCTTCGGCGACATTCATTCCAAAGTCGATGCTGTTCACCACCATCTGCAGCACCGTGGTGATAATACGGCTGCCGCCAGGGCTGCCTGTCACCAGCCAGGTTTTACCGTCTTTGACCACGATGGTAGGCGACATGGACGATAGCGGACGCTTCTTCGGTCCGACCGCATTCGCATCCCCACCCACCAGCCCGTAGACGTTCGGCACGCCCGGTTTGGCCGAGAAGTCATCCATCTCGTTATTGAGCAGAATCCCGCTGTTGCCTGCCACGATGCCTGTACCAAAGGTGGTGTTGAGGGTATAGGTCACCGCCACCGCGTTACCGTCTTTATCCACCACCGAGAAGTGGGTGGTCTGGTTGCTCTCATACGGTGCCAGCTTGCCCGGGCGGATCTCGCTCGACGGTTTGGCCTTGTTGATGTCAATCTCATCAGCAATCGATTTGGCATAGGCTTTATTGGTCAGCGCCTGCCACGGCACCTTCACGAAGTCCGGGTCGCCCAGGTATTCTGAACGGTCGGCGTAGGCGCGTTTTTCCGCCTCTGCCATCACCTGCATGGCATCCGCACTGCCGAAGCCGAACTTGTGCATATCGAAGTTTTCAAGAATGTTGAGGATCTGCACGATGTGAATGCCGCCGGAAGACGGCGGTGGCATCGAGAAAACGTCATAGCCGCGATAGCTTCCGTGAATCGGCTCACGCTCGACGGCCTTGTACTCCGCGAGATCCGCTTTGGTGATAAGCCCACCGTTCTTTTGCATCTCTTCGGCAATCTGGTCGGCAATCGCCCCTTTGTAGAACGCATCCGGGCCGTGCTCCGCAATCAGCTCCAGACTTTTCGCCAGGTTCTTCTGCACCAGCTTATCGCCCTTCTTCAGCGGTTCACCGTCTTTCCAGAAGATAGCCTTGCTGTTTTCGTGATTCGGAATCACTTCGCTGCCATAGGTTTTAAGATCGTCAGCCAGGGCGTCATTCACCACAAAACCTTCGCGGGCGAGCTTAATCGCAGGCTGTACCACTTTGTTGAGCGGCAGGGTGCCATATTTTTCCAGCGCCAGGGAGAAGCCTGCGACGGTGCCCGGCGTACCGGAGGCGAGGTGCGAGGTCAGGGATTTTTTGCTGTCCGGGTTGCCTTGATCGTCAAGGAACATATCGCGGGAAGCCTGTCCGGGGGCCATCTCACGGAAGTCGATGGCGGTGGTTTTGCCGTCTTTGGTCCGCAGCATCATAAAGCCGCCGCCGCCCAGGTTCCCCGCCTGCGGATGCGTCACCGCCAGCGCATAGCCCACCGCGACTGCCGCATCCACCGCATTACCGCCCTGCCGGAGAATATCGACGCCCACTTTCGTTGCCAGCGCATCCACCGACGCCACCATACCCTGCGTTGCCCGCACGGGATGAAAAACATCTTCCTCCACGCCGTACGAGACTGGCGGAGCCGCTGGCGGGTTGGCCGCCACGCTAAATGTGCCGCCTGCCATCAGCGCGGCGATCGCTATCCAGCGCAAAAACGTTGGTTTCATCATTATTGTTCTCCAGGTGAAGAGGGCCATATTCCCCGCTTAAGCCTGGTTCACAACTCCTAAAAAATCATCGTCATGGTGAAATCAGGGTAAACTTAAGAGAAGCCTCAAAAGAAGGGAGATGACAATGAAACGCTTACTGATTCTTACGGCGCTGCTTCCGTTTGCCGCGCTCGCACAGCCACTCAATACGATGAACAACCCGAACCAGCAGGGCTACGTCATTCCAAGCCAGCAGCGTATGCAAACGGAGATGATGAGCCAGCAGCAACAGCAGAAAGGGATGCTGAACCAGCAGTTGAAAACGCAGACCCAGATGCAGCAGCAAAGCCTGCAAAATCAGATGAACACCAACACCCAGCGCATACAGCAGGGTCAGGTGCGTGAGCAGCCGCTGCCTAACCCGAACGGCGGAATGCTGGGCGGGATGACCTCGTCGGGCAGCGGACAGCAGCATATGCTGCCGTCCCAGTCACCGTCGAATGGCGGGATGCTTAATTCTTCGCAGAACTAAAGTTCGGGCCGATTACGTCAATCGCATCGGTACAGATACTGTCCACCCCCCAGCGCAGCAGCTCTGCCGCGCGCTGGGGTTTGTTGACGGTATAGACCAGGATATGCAGCCCCGCCTCTTTCAACATTTTTACCCGCGCCTCATCCAGCAGCGCGTGGTTCAGGTGAATAGACACACACCCTAAACGGCTGGTCAGCTCACGCCAGTCATCACGCCACGTGTCGAGCAGCAGTCCGCGCGGCAACGCCGGAACGGACGCCTGCGCCGCCTCCAGGGCATCAATGTCAAACGACGACAGCAGGGGTGGCGTCATGCCCTCCCACAGCTCACGCGCGGCCAGCGCAATGACTTTACCTGTGAGTGGCCCGGTGCCGGTGGTTGGTTTGATTTCGATATTGGCCATCATGCCGTGCAGACGACAGCGGTCAGCCACTTCCGCCAGCAGCGGCAGCGGCTCGCCTTTGAACTCGCTGCTGTACCAGCTTCCGGCGTCGACGTTCAGCAGATCGCGCCACGGCAGGTCTCCCGCCACGCCCCAGCCATTGCTGGTGCGTTCGAGGTTGTCATCATGCAGAAGGAAAATCTCGCCGTCTTTCGATAGCTTGGCGTCGAACTCGATCATCGTGTGACCGTAATGCGCGCCCATATCGATAGCCGCCAGCGTGTTTTCCGGCGCCAGTTTACCGCCGCCCCGGTGGGCGACGATGTGGGGATAAGGCCAGTTACTCATATACGTTGTCCTGTTTCACCGTCGAATACGTGCAGGTGATTTTCCGGCAGATGCAGCCACAGCGTGCTGCCTGCTTTAGGGCGCTCCTGATGGGCCAGACGCACCACCATTTTTTGTTCACCCCAACGTCCGTGCGCCAGGTTGTCAGCCCCCAGCATCTCCAGCGTGTCCATGACCAGCGGCACGCCGCCTTCCGCCTGTGAGGTTAACCCAATATGTTCCGGGCGGATACCGAGCGTCATCTTACGCCCGGCATAGCTACGATAGTACCCGTTTACGGGCAGCGCCATCCCACTTTCCAGCTCAAAGTGCGTACCGGCGCTGCTGAGCCGCCCTTCCAGCAGGTTCATCGCCGGGCTGCCAATAAAGCTCGCCACAAAGCGGGAGGCCGGTTTCTCGTATACCTCTACCGGGGTGCCAATCTGCTCGGCGACGCCTTTGTTCATCACCATCACGCGCTGGGCGAGGGTCATCGCTTCCACCTGATCGTGCGTCACATACAGGGAGGTGGTTTTCAGACGACGGTGCAGCTGCTGCAGCTCAAGGCGCATCTGCACGCGCAGCTTGGCATCAAGGTTTGAGAGCGGCTCGTCGAACAGGAACACCGCAGGGTCACGCACAATGGCGCGCCCCATCGCCACACGCTGGCGCTGTCCGCCGGACAGTTCACGCGGACGTCGCTTGAGCAGGCCATCCAGTTCCAGAATACGCGCCGCCTCTTTCACGCGCTCATCGATATGGCTTTTGCCCATCCCGCGGATTTTCAGCCCCCAGGCCATGTTCTCTTCCACGCTCATGTGCGGGTAAAGGGCGTAGTTCTGAAACACCATCGCGATGCCCCGGTCCTTCGGCTCCATCTCGGTCACGCGCTGGCGATCGATCCAGATATCGCCGCTGGTCACACGTTCAAGCCCGGCAACCATGCGCAGCAGCGTCGATTTTCCGCAGCCTGACGGGCCAACCATCACGATAAATTCCCCGTCCGCCACGTCGAGCGTTAACGGCTGAATGACCTGGGTTTTGTTGTCCCAGCTTTTGGTCACTGCCTGTAATTTTAAACCTGCCATCTTATTTCTCACTGTCCACTAAACCACGCACGAACGCACGCTGCATGGCTAAAACGATAACGACCGGGGGGATAAGGGTGAGCAGCATCGCCGCCATCACCTGATTCCAGAGCGTGGTGCCTTCACCGGTGGCGATCATGCCTTTGATGCCCGCCACGGCGGTGCCAAGATTGACGTCCTGAATAATCAGCAGCGGCCACAGATACTGGTTCCAGCCGTAGATAAAGGTGATGACAAACAGCGCCGCAAGGTTGGTTTTCGACAGCGGCAGCACGATGTCACGGAAGAAGCGCATCGGCGAGGCTCCGTCAATACGCGCGGCCTCAATCAGCTCGTCCGGCAGGGTCATAAAGAACTGGCGGAACAGGAAGGTGGCGGTGGCCGAGGCCATCAGCGGCAGGGTTAAACCTGCGTAGCTGTCCAGCATCTTCAGGTTAGCGATCACTTCCACCGTCGGGAAGATACGCACTTCGACCGGCAGCATCAGGGTGATGAAGATCATCCAGAAGAACAGGTTACGCAGGGGAAAGCGGAACCAGACGATGGCGAAGGCCGAGAGCATCGACACCGTGATTTTGCCCACCGTAATACCGAACGCCATGATGAAGCTGTTCAGCATCATCAGCCAGAATGGCGCGCTGTTAGCGCCCACGCCCTGGGTCCAGATGGTTTTCATGTTTTCGAAAAGATGCCCACCAGGGATCAGCGTCATCGGCGTATCAAACACCGCTTTGGTGTCCAGCGTGGCGGCAACGAAGGCCACGTACAGCGGGAACAGAATGACGATGATGCCCAAAATCAGCATGGTGTGGCTGAACATCGTCAGCCCGCGACGGTTCTCGATCATTGGTAGCGCACCTTACTTTCGACATAACGGAACTGCACTACCGTGAGAAGGATGACGAGGAACATCAGCACGACCGACTGGGCGGCGGATGCCGAGAGATCCAGACCGGCAAAGCCTTCGCGATAGATCTTATAGATAAGCGTCGTCGTGGCCTGCACCGGGCCACCGGCCGTGGCGGCGTCGATCACCGGGAAGGTGTCGAAGAAGGCGTAAACCAGGTTGACCACCAGCAGGAAGAAACTCACCGGGGCAATCAGCGGCAGCGACAGCCTAAAGAAACGACGGACCGGCCCTGCACCATCAATCGCCGCGGCTTCAATCAGCGAGCGCGGAATAGACTGCAGCGCAGCAAAGAAGAACAGGAAGTTGTAGCTGATCTGTTTCCACACCGACGCGAAGACCACCAGGAACATCGCCTGACCGCTGTTCTGGGCGTGGTTCCAGTCGTAGCCGAACTCCGCCAGAAAATGGGTAATCAGCCCGCGCCCTGGATTAAACAGGAAGATCCACAGCACGGCGGCGACGGCAGGCGCCACGGCGTAAGGTAGCAGCATCAGCGTCTGATACAGACGGCTGCCGCGCACCACGTAATCCACCAGCGCCGCGAAAAAGAGCGATGCGACAAGGCCGCTGACAGTGACCAGCGCGCTGAACTTCATGGTCGTCCAGAAGGCGTCGAGGTAATAGCTGTCATGGAACAGTGCGGTAAAGTTGTCCAGCCCGACAAACTGGCTGGAAAGCCCAAACGGATCGACGCTTTGTACCGAGTACCAGAGCGCCTCGCCCGCAGGCCAGATAAAGAAGATAACGGTGATGACCAGCTGCGGCGCGACCAGCAAATACGGCAGCCAGCGCGAACGGAACACCGGACGGGATGAGGACATAGTTTAGCTCAGCATAGGTAGCCCTCACCCCAGCCCTTCCCGCAGGGAGAGGGACAGGATGAGGGTAAAATGATTAAGACTTTGTTGATTGCTCAAAGCGTCGCAGCAGCTGATTACCGCGCTCTACCGCAGAATCCAGCGCCTGCTGTGGGGTTTTCTTCCCGGTCCACACGCTTTCCAGCTCTTCATCTACGATGGTACGGATCTGCGGCATGTTCCCCAGACGCAGGCCTTTGGTGAACGGCAATGGCGGCTTGTTGAGCATCTGACGCGTCGCGATATCCGCGCCCGGGTTTTTGCTGTAGAAGCCCTGCTCGCGGGTCAGGTCATACGCGGCCGTGGTGATAGGCAGGTAGCCGGTTTTCTGATGCCATTCGGCAGCATTCTCTGGTTTCGCCAGGAAGTCGAGGAACTCGGCCACGCCCTTGTAGGTGCCCTTGTCTTTGCCCTGCATGACCCACAGGCTCGCCCCACCGATGATGGCGTTCTGCGGTGCGCCTTTCACATCAGCGTCGTAAGGCATCATGCCTACGCCGTAGTTGAATTTTGCGTAATGACGGATATCCGCCAGAGAGCCGGAAGAGGCGGTCGTAATCGCGCAGTCACCGTTGTAGAACTTCTCGGTGGATTCGTCTTTACGCCCGAAGTAGCTGAAATCGCCCTTCTTGTTGAGATCGGCGAGCAGAGCGATGTGCTTCACCTGCTCTGGCTTGTTGAACTCCAGTACCGCGTCGGTGCCGTCGAAGCCGTTGTTTTTGGTGGCCACCGGCAGGCCGTGCCAGGCGCTGAAGTTTTCAATCTGGATCCAGCCCTGCCAGCCGCTGGCGTAGCCGCACTTCATCCCCGCCGCTTTCAGCTTAGCGGTGTACGCCGCCAGATCCTGCCAGGTTTTTGGCGGTTGTTCCGGATCTAAACCGGCTTTCTTGAAGGCGTCTTTGTTGTAGTACAGCACCGGCGTGGAGCTGTTAAACGGCTGAGACAGCAGATGACCGGTTTTGGAATCGGTGTAGTAACCCGCCACGGTCGGCACGAACTGCGATTCGTCGAAGTTGATACCTGCGTCTTTAAACACTTCGTAGACCGGTTTAATGGCTTTAGAGGCCATCATGGTCGCAGTACCGACTTCGTAAACCTGAAGCAGCGCAGGTGCATTACCGGTACGGAAAGCGGCAATGCCCGCGCTCAGGCTCTGCTCGTAGTTACCTTTGTACACCGGCACAATTTTGTAATCCGGATGGGTGTCGTTGAAACGCTGCGCCAGGGAGTCAACTTCTTTACCCAACTCCCCTTCCATGGAATGCCAGAACGGAATGGTGGTGACAGCCATTGCGTTCGCCGCAAAAGTCAGCCCCATTGCCAGACCCAAAGCTGTGTGTCGTAACGATGTCATTGTCATCTCTCTTATTGTGCCGGATGCGCGATATCACGCGTTTTTATGCTCGCGAGGTAACATGACATGCTCGAATGACAGAAAAATAACTGTTTCTTTACAGTGAGATGACAACAAAACGTCAGGCGGATGATGGTTGTGTGAAGGCGGTTGGGGTAAGTTCGGTGCGGTCTGGTGCCCTGCATGAAAAAAGGCAACTGACGTTGCCTTTTTGCTTTTGCTTTTATCTAGCCGCCGAGATAGGCGCTTCGCACCGCTTCGTTTGCCAGCAGCGCGTCGCCGGTATCGGAGAGCACCACGTGGCCGTTTTCCAGCACGTAGCCGCGGTCGGCGAGCTTCAGCGCCTGGTTGGCGTTCTGCTCGACGAGGAAGATGGTCATCCCCTCTTTACGCAGCTGTTCGATGGTGTCGAAGATCTGCTGAATGATGATCGGCGCAAGACCGAGCGACGGTTCATCCAGCAGCAGCAAACGCGGCTGGCTCATCAGCGCGCGGCCAATCGCCAGCATCTGCTGTTCACCACCGGACATCGTGCCGGCCCGCTGAATACGGCGCTCCCACAAACGCGGAAACAGCTCATAGACCCATTTGATGCGGGACTGGTACTGGTCGCGGTCAGCAAAGAAGCCGCCCATCGCAAGGTTCTCTTCCACCGTCATTCGTGAGAAGACGCGACGCCCTTCCGGGACAATCGCCACCGCTTCACGCATGATTCTGGCGGTTTGCCAGTCGGTAATATCTTTGCCATCAAAGACAATCCGCCCGCTGGTGGCGCGCGGGTCGCCGCACAGGGTGCCGAGCAGCGTGGTTTTACCCGCACCGTTCGCGCCAATCAGGGTGACGATTTCGCCCTGATTGATATGCAGGCTGACGTCGTGCAGCGCCTGTATCTTGCCGTAGTGAGCATTAACCTTGTCGAACGTTAACATCGCTTTTTCCATCTTATGCCTCACCCAGGTATGCACGGATCACGTCCGGGTTGTTGCGGATCTCTTCCGGCGTCCCGTTTGCCAGCGGCGTGCCCTGGTTTACCACGTAGATACGGTCAGAAATGCCCATCACCAGCTTCATGTCATGCTCAATCAGCAGGATGGTGGTGTCGTGATGATCGCGCAGTTCGGCAATCAACTCGTCCAGCTCTTTGGTCTCTTTCGGATTAAGCCCTGCCGCCGGTTCATCGAGCATCAGGATTTCTGGCTGCGTCACCATGCAGCGTACGATCTCCAGACGACGCTGGTCACCGTAGGCCAGGTTGCTGGCCTGACGGTTCGCATGCTGCAGCAGGCCGATACGGTCGAGCCAGGTGGCGGCGCGGTCGAGCGCTTCATCCTGAGCACGGCGGAAGGCCGGGGTTTTCAGCAGGCCAGAGAAAAGGCCGGTTTTGAGCTGCAGGTGTTGCGCCACCAGCAGGTTCTCTATCACCGTCATCTCGCGGAACAGACGCACGTGCTGGAAGGTACGCACCACCCCCATGCGGGCAATCTGCTGGCCCGGAAGCCCTTCCAGATGCTGGTCGCGCAGCTTGATGGTGCCGCCCGTCGGCTTGTAGAAACCGGTCAGGCAGTTAAAGACCGTGGTTTTCCCCGCGCCGTTAGGGCCAATCAGGGAGACAATCTCTTTCTTGTGCAGATCCAGATTCACGTTGTTGACGGCCAGCAGGCCGCCAAAACGCATCATCAGGCCGTTAACGGATAATAATGGCTGGCTCATGCCTGCTCTCCTTTCGCTTGCCCGTTTTTCAGCTTCAGCTGTGGACGGGTCATCGGCAGCAAGCCCTGCGGACGCCAGATCATCATCAGCACCATCAAACCACCCAGCATCAGCATGCTGTATTCGTTAAAGTCGCGCATCAGCTCACGGGAGACCACCAGCAGAATGGCCGCCAGGATAACGGCAAACTGCGAGCCCATACCGCCGAGCACCACAATCGCCAGTACAAAGGCAGATTCGGCAAAGGTAAACGATTCGGGGCTGACAAAGCCCTGACGCGCGGCAAACAGTGTACCGGCAAAACCGGCAAACGCGGCGCTGATGGTAAACGCAGTCAGCTTGATGCGGGTCGGGTTGAGGCCCAGCGAACGGCAGGCGATTTCATCTTCACGCAGCGCTTCCCACGCACGGCCCAGCGGCATACGCAGCAGACGGTTAATCACGAACAGGGTAAGCACCACCAGCAGCAGCGCCACCAGGTAGAGCCAAATCACCCGGTCGGACGGATCGTACTTCACGCCAAAGAAGTTGCTGAAGGTATCCCAGCCCCCTTCGCGAGCCGTACGGCTGAACTCCAGACCAAAGAAGGTCGGTTTCGGGATCTGGCTGATCCCGTTCGGGCCGCCGGTCACTTCGGTGTTGTTGAGCAGCAGGATACGCACGATTTCGCCGAAGCCTAAGGTCACAATCGCCAGATAGTCACCGCGCAGGCGTAAGACCGGGAAGCCCAGCAGGAAGCCCGCCGCGGCGGAGACCAGGCCCGCCAGCGGCAGACAGGTCCAGAAGCCGAGACCGTAATAGTGGTTCAGTAGCGCGAAGGTATAGGCCCCGATGGCGTAGAAACCACCGTAGCCCAGCACCAGCAGGCCAGACAGCCCCACCACCACGTTCAGGCCCAGACCGAGGATCACGTAGATCATGGTCAGGGTCGCGATATCGACCGTACCGCGAGAGACCACAAACGGCCACGCCACCGCAGCCACCAGCAGCGCCACGAAGAACAGCTTCTGCTTAACGGTTGAGCCGTCGAGAGCCGGCAGAACGAATTTCGGACCGGAGACACTTTTCAGCGTCTTCTGGAACACAGGACGCAGCATCTGGAACAGAAACACGACCGCGGTGCCAATGAATATCCACTGCCAGCGAATGTCAGCGGCGGTATCCACCACCAGTTTTGTGCCGTCCAGCTCTAACTGGACGCCCATAAAGACGCCTGCCAGCACGAAGAACATGGCGGCTGAGAGGAGCGCCATTGCGAAATGCATCGGTTTCATACTTTCTCTACCTCCGGACGACCCAGAATACCGGTAGGCATTACCAGCAGAACCAGAATCAGCAGGGCAAACGACACCACATCTTTATATTCCGTACTCAGATACGCGGAGGAGAGCGCTTCGGCCACGCCCAGGATCAGGCCGCCAATCATCGCGCCTGGAATACTGCCGATACCGCCCAGGACCGCCGCGGTGAAGGCTTTCATCCCGGCCATAAAGCCGATGTACGGGTTGATAACGCCGTAGAACTGCCCCAGCAGGACACCCGCGACCGCCGCCATCGCTGCCCCAATCACAAAGGTCAGGGCGATAACGCGGTCGGTGTTGATGCCAAGCAGGCTCGCCATCTTCAGATCTTCTGCGCAGGCACGGCAGGCGCGTCCCATACGCGAGTAGCGGATAAAGACCGTCAGGGCGAGCATTGCAACGAAGGTCACCACCCAGATCACCAGCTGCATGGTGGTGATAGAGGCAGAGAAGTTCTCGCTGGCACCGACCACCCACTGACCGTTGAACAGGCTTGGCAGCGCCACGTCGCGCGAGCCTTCCGTCAGGCTGACGTAGTTTTGCAGGAAGATCGACATCCCGATGGCGGAGATCAGCGCAATCAGGCGTTTGGAGCTACGCACCGGCCGGTACGCCACGCGTTCAATGCTCCAGCCATAGGCGCTGGCAATCACAATCGCGCCGACAAACCCGGCGGCGACCAGCAGCCAGCTGCTGTCGATACCCATCATCATCAGGGCGGCGATAATCATAAAGGAGACATAGCTACCGATCATGTAGACCTCGCCGTGGGCGAAGTTAATCATGCCGATAATGCCGTAAACCATCGTGTAGCCGATGGCGATCAGCGCGTAGGTGCTTCCCAGCGTGACGCCGTTAAACATCTGCTGCAGGAAATAGAGAAACTGCTCGGACATATGCAAACCTTTTTATACCCGCCCGGCGGTCCGGGCGGTGGGATAATTATTTGGCGACCGAGGACGAACCGTCGGCGTGCCACTTAAAGACACCAAACTCAAATCCCTTCAGATCGCCTTTCTCATCCCAGTTCAGCGGCCCAATCACGGTGTTCGCCCCGTGTGCTTTTAAATCCTTCACCAGATCCAGCGGTTCTTTGCTGCCGGTGCGATCCAGCGCGGTTGCCAGAGACTGCACCGCCGCATAGGTGATCCAGACGTACGGACCACTTGGATCTTTCTTCTGCGCCTTGAGCGCGTCTACGATAGCCTTGTTCGCAGGATCCTGGTCATAGCGTTTTGGCATCGTCACCAGCATGCCTTCGCCTGCGTCCCCGGCGATGTTCGACAGGGAGGCGTTACCGACGCCTTCTGGCCCCATAAACTGGGTTTTCAGCCCGACCGAACGCGCCTGACGCAGCATCTGACCCATTTCCGGGTAGTAGCCGCCGTAGTAAACAAAATCGATATTCTCTTTTTGCAGACGGGCGATCAGCGCGGAGAAATCTTTCTCGCCAGCGGTGATGCCATCAAAGAAGACGATATTCGCGCCGCCTTTTTTCAGCCCGTCCTGAACGGAACGCGCCAGGCCTTCGCCGTACTGCTGTTTGTCATGAATAATGGCGATGCGCGTCGGCTTGACGGTATCGAGGATGTATCGGGCGGCGGTTGGTCCCTGAGACGAGTCCAGACCGGCAGTACGCATGATGTGCTGATAACCGCGCTGAGTCAGTTCAGGGTTGGTTGCGCCCGGGGTAATCATCAGAATGCCTTCGTCTTCGTAGATATCCGACGCAGGCTGGGTGGACGACGAGCACAGGTGGCCAATCACGTACTGGATGCCATCGTTCACGATTTTGTTAGCGACCGCGACGGCCTGTTTGGGATCGCAGGCGTCGTCATATTCCACGCCAACCAGCTTGTCGCCTTTGATGCCGCCTTTGGCGTTGATGTCTTTGATTGCCTGGCGAGCACCGTTGAACTCCATATCCCCCCACTGGGCAACAGGACCGGACATCGCACCCACTACAGCAACCTTAATATCTTCCGCCATGGCTGCATGCGAAATCGCCAATGCAACCATCCCCGCGAGTAACGTCTTCGCGTTCCTTTTCATCTCTGAATCCCCATTCGTGATGTCGTGTATATATTTTGTTTTATTATGGTTAAAAAGCATTCTGTACTTTTAATGCACAACGCTATTTTTACCAGCGCCTTTAATGGTTTAGCGCAGTTTTTTCATAAAAACCAGACTAAAATCTCTATTTTTCAGGCGATTAAGCAAAGATAATATTCTGAAACAAGGCAGAGATAAACAAATAAAATTGCAGTTTGCAGCATAAAATAACGGTACAAAGCGCCGAATAATTCACTGCCATTCAGGTTAAAATTCTGCTTATTTTTCGATCCATGTGTTTTCAAACTGCCCTTCGCGCTGCCAAAAAACTAATCACCTGGTGGGCCGGGATAAAAAGAGGAAGCCGCTGAGGGAATAAATTGAGTACACTGCCCCTACTCAATTTGATTTGGACAAGCAGCTAATGAAACTGACTATCGTGCGTCTGGTGACCTTTAGCGACCAGGATCATATCGACCTGGGCAAGATCTGGCCGGAATATTCCCCTTCGTCGCTCCGTGTCGATGAGACACACCGCATCTACGCCGCGCGCTTTAACGAGCGTCTGCTCGCCGCGGTTCGCGTGACGCTGAGCGGCACCGAAGGGGCGCTGGACTCACTGCGCGTACGTGACGTGACCCGTCGTCGCGGTGTGGGGCAGTATTTAATTGAAGAAATAATCCGTGAAAACCCGAACGTTACCTCCTGGTGGATGGCCGACGTGGGCGTGGAAGACCGCGGCGTGATGGCGGCGTTTATGCAGGCGTTAGGGTTTACGGCGCAGGAAAACGGGTGGGAGAAACGTCAGGTTTGCTGAATGCCGCCTGATGCCCTCACCCCGCCCCTCTCCCACAGGAGAGGGTGCAAATACTAAAACGGCAACCGAAAGGTTGCCGTTTGCTTTTATTTGGCGTCGGTCGCCGTTCCGTTAGCATGCCAGTCAAACACGCCGAACTCGAAACCTTTCAGATCGCCCTTCGCATCCCAGGAAAGCGGCCCCATCACGGTATCGACAGAGTTAGCCTTCAGCCAGGTGGCAATCTCAGCCGGATCGGCTGACTGGTTCAGACCCGCCTGCAGAGACTGCAGCGCAGCGTAGGTGGTCCAGACGAACGCGCCGCTTGGATCCTGTTTCTTCGCCTTGATGGCATCTACGATCGGTTTGTTCGCAGGCACCTGGTCATAGTTCTTCGGTTTGGTCACCAGCAGGCCTTCAGCAGACTCACCGGCAATGTTAGACAGGGAAACGTTCGCCACCCCTTCCGGGCCCATAAACTGGGTTTTCAGGCCGGCCGCACGTGCCTGACGCAGGATCTGGCCCATTTCAGGGTGATAGCCACCGTAGTAAACGAAATCAATATTCTCTTTCTTCAGACGCGCCACCAGAGTGGAGAAGTCTTTCTCACCGGCGGTGATACCGTCGAAGAAGACCACATTGGCATTGCCTTTCTTCAGACCATCCTGCACGGCACGCGCCAGACCTTCACCATACTGCTGTTTGTCGTGAACAATCGCGATACGCTTCGGCTTCACGTTGTCCAGAATGTATTTTGCCGCGGTTGGGCCCTGGTCTGAATCCAGACCGGTGGTACGCAGGGTCAGCTTATAGCCACGTGCGGTCAGCTCCGGCGCCGTTGCAGCCGGGGTGATCATCAGAATGCCTTCGTCTTCGTAGATATCAGACGCGGGCTGCGTGGAAGAGGAGCACAGGTGACCGATAACGTATTTGATCCCGTCGTTCACCACTTTGTTCGCCACGGCAACCGCTTGTTTCGGGTCACAGGCATCATCATATTTTACGATCTGCAGTTTTTCGCCCTTGATGCCGCCCTTAGCATTAATGTCTGCAACCGCCTGTTCTGCGCCGGTAAATTCCTGGTCGCCGTACTGTGCTACCGGACCGGACATCGCGCCCACGACAGCCACTTTAATATCGGCCTGTGCCATCGTGCTGAATGCCAACGCAATACATCCTGCCAGTAACGCTTTACCCTTCATATTCATCCTGAGATTCCCCATTATTATGGTTATTACGATTGTCGTGATGTTGTTGTGTAGCGCTTTATTTCAGTTATAGGTATGACAGTCGCGCTTTTTCAGCATACTCTGCTAAAACATACCCCATTTTTATGATTTTGGAATAGCTAATTTGAAATGAATATATGATAAGCCCGGCAGGGATCACCGCCGGGCCAGGGCTTTAACGTGTCAGCGACGCGGAGATAATATCCAGCGCTTTACGGAACTGAACTTCGGGGATGGTAAGCGGATAGAGGAAACGGATAACGTTGCCGTACACGCCGCAGCTCAGCAGCAATAGACCTTCCTGCAACGCACGCTCCTGGACCTGACGCGTGAATTCCGGCGACGGCAGTCCGGTTTGCGGGTCGTTAAACTCCACCGCCACCATTGAGCCCTGAGCACGAATATCAGCGATAAACGGACAGTCGCCCTTCGCTTTGTTCAGCACTTCCACCAGATGATGGCCAAGATGCGCCGCGCGCGTGCAGAGATCCTCTTCATCAATCACATCCAGCACGGCATGGGCTGCGGCAATCGCCAGCGGGTTGCCGGCGTAAGTCCCGCCCAGCCCGCCAGGTGCGGGGGCATCCATCACTTCCGCCCGGCCAGAGACCGCCGAGAGCGGCATCCCGCCGGCCAGGCTTTTCGCCATGGTGATCAAATCCGGCTTCACGCAATGGTGTTCCATCGAGAACAGCTTGCCGGTTCGCGCAAAGCCACTTTGCACTTCATCGGCAATCAGCAAAATTCCGTGCGTATCGCACAGTTCGCGCAGGGCCAGCATAAAATCGGCGGGGGCAACGTTGAATCCCCCCTCCCCCTGAACCGGTTCCAGGATAATGGCCGCCACCTGGTCCGGCGCAATGTCGGCTTTGAAGATGCGTTCGAGGCTTTTTAACGCTTCTACCGTGCTGACGCCGTACAGATCATTTGGATAGTGTGCGTGATAAACCGATCCGGGAAACGGACCGAAACCGAGTTTGTACGGCGCCACTTTCCCCGTCAACGCCATCGTCATAAAGGTACGGCCGTGGAAGGCACCGCCAAAGGCGATCAGGCCAGGACGACGGGTATACGCGCGGGCAATTTTTACCGCGTTTTCGACCGCCTCTGCTCCCGTAGAGAAGAAAGCCGTTTTGGCAGGCCCATCAACAGGCACACGTTGGTTGATACGCTCGGCAAGCGCCACATAGCCTTCGTACGGGACAATCTGGTATGCCGTATGGGTAAATGCGTGGAGTTGTTTTTCGATGGCGGCAATAACTTTTGGATGCCGATGGCCGGTATTCAGCACCGCAATCCCGGCGGCGAAGTCGATATACTCGTTACCCTCGACGTCCCACACCGTGGCATTTTCGGCTTTATCGGCATAGAAGTTACACATCACGCCGATACCGCGCGGCGTCGCCTGCAAACGCCGGTCATTCAGTTCACTGTTTTTCACCCTGTCCCCCTGAGAAAGTCACCTGCTTAGCGCATCTGTAAGTGTTTGCCAGGGGGAGGGAATTCGCCAGAGCGGGAGATAAAAAAACAAAACCCCCGAATTTGCATTCGAGGGTTATCGGGGACATCGCGGAAATTACGCTTCGATAGCGGCGCGAAGTTTTTTCATGGCGTTCTTTTCAAGCTGACGCACACGTTCAGCGGAGACGCCGTAGCGATCGGCCAGCTCCTGCAGCGTGGACTTGTTGTCTTCGTCCAGCCAGCGGGCGCGGATAATATCCTGGCTACGTTCGTCGAGGCCTTCCATTGCTGAAGTCAGCTTGTTCGCGGCCTGATCTTCCCAGTTATCCTCTTCAATGCCGTCAGCAAAGTTAGAGGTTTTATCCTGCAGATACAGAACCGGTGCCATTGGCTGGCTGTCAGAGCCGTCGTCGTCGGAGGACATATCGAAGGTCATGTCCTGCGCGGCCATACGGGATTCCATCTCACGCACGTCTTTGCTGGATACGCCCAGCTCGCGCGCCACCATTTCAACTTCATCCTGATTGAACCAGCCCAGACGCTGCTTGGTTTTACGCAGGTTGAAGAACAGTTTACGTTGCGCTTTTGTCGTGGCGACTTTCACGATACGCCAGTTGCGCAGCACGTATTCATGAATTTCTGCTTTGATCCAGTGCACGGCGAAGGAGACCAGTCGCACACCCACTTCCGGGTTGAAGCGACGTACAGCCTTCATCAGACCGATGTTACCTTCCTGAATCAAGTCCGCCTGCGGCAGGCCATAGCCCGCATAATTACGAGCAATGTGAACAACAAAGCGCAGGTGAGACAGGATCAGCTTTTTCGCTGCTTCCAGATCGCCCTGGTAATGCAGCTTTTCAGCAAGCTCCTTTTCTTCCTCGGCCGTTAACATCGGCCAGGTGTTCGCAGCCCGGATATAAGATTCCAGGTTACCAACAGGGGCTAAAGCTAAAGTTTGCATTTCTTTGGTCATTCATTCCTCTCAATGTTTCTTCTGGTCCAGGCTGTCCCCATCAGGCAACAACCATGCCAAAGCGTTTGAGCCACGAGATTAGCATTCACTCTTTTATCAGACAGTGATTTTATCCACAAGTTCCAGGTGCAACGGTGAATAAATTACGCACAAATTGTGACATGGAGATGATAACAGGGGAAGAGACAACAGGGACGCTTTCCCTGCAGAGCGAACATCTCGGTGCAGGGAAAGATTATATCACGCTTTTATTAGTCGGGAGTAAAGTGACGTAAATGTTGCACGGTTGCCAGCCATGCTGCCACCCAGCCGATCATCGAGCACACCAGCAGCAGTAACAGGCACTCATCGAACCCTAAGCCACTGATATCAAACTTCGTTCCGAAAACCTGCGCCACCTCGGTTACGGCAGAGGACAGCCGCATCACCAAAATTTCTGACAATATCAGTGAAAGAAATGCGCCGGAAAAACCGAGCAATGCGCCACCGTACAGGAACGGACGCAGGATGAAGCCATCCGTCGCACCAATCAGTTTCTGCACGTTGATGGTGTCGCGACGCGCGAAAATGCTCAGGCGTACGCTGTTACCGATGACGAGGAAGACCGCCGCCACCATCAGCACACCAATCATCGCCGCCACGCGCCCTACCAGCCCGGTCAGCGCAGCAAGACGCGCAAACCAGCTGTCATCCATGCGCACTTCATCAATCCCGTTGATACGGGTGATGCGGTCACGCAGGGTGTTGAGCGAGTCGGTCCCCTGGAAATCGAGTTTCGGGATCACCACCGCCACGGCCGGGAGGGGGTTCTCTTCAAGCATGTCCAGCGCACCGCCAAAGCCTGACCAGTTACGGAACTCACCCAGGGCTTCTTCACGAGAGAGATAATTCACTTTCTCTACGCCCTGTTCGGCCTGGATTTGCCCCACAACCTGCGCCGCTGCGTTATCGTCGAGCGCCTTATCCAGATAGACCGTGATCTGCGGAGAAGGATAGTACTGCGACGCCGCCTGGTTAACGTTTTTATAGACCATGTAGCAGACGCTTGGCAGCGTCAGGGAGATGGCAATCACCATCACCGTCAGGAACGTCGCCAGCGGTTTGCTTTTCAGGTCCTGCAACGCACCGTGGAAGGCATAACGCACCTGCTCGTTGAACACGTTGGTTTTGCGGGAGTTCGGCTTAGGCGCCGCTTTCGCACGCTTTGGCGCATTACGATTGCCGTCACCGCCGCCCTGCGGCTTACGGAAGCGGTCAAACCGGTTTCCGAACTGCCGAATCTGGTTTATTGCATCACGCTTATTCACCGAGGCCTCCGTGCAAATGACCGTCGCTCAGGGTCAGCATGCGGTACGAACGACGGGAAATCAGCCCGATGTCGTGCGTTGCCATCAATACCGTCACCCCAACGCGGTTAAATTCCTCAAACAGACGCAAAATCCCTTCTGACAGGGCGTCGTCCAGGTTACCGGTCGGTTCATCCGCCAGCAGTACCGCAGGTTTGTTCACCACCGCACGGGCAATCCCCACACGCTGCTGTTCACCGCCAGACAACTGGATCGGGAAGTTCTTCGCTTTGTCCAGCAGCCCGACTTTATCCAGCGCCGCAGAGACGCGACGACGGATATCATCATAGCTGGCACCGGCAATAATCAGCGGAATGGCCACGTTATCGAAAACGGTGCGATCCATCAGCAGGTGGTGGTCCTGGAAAATCATGCCAATCTGACGACGCAGGAACGGCACCTCACGGTTTTTCAGACGGCTAATATCATGGCCGCTGAACCAGATTTTCCCGGCGCTCGGCCGCTCGATCCCACAGATAAGCTTGAGCAGGGTACTTTTCCCCGCGCCGGAATGGCCGGTCAGGAATGCCATCTCGCCTGGCTGCAGGTGGAATGTCACCCCCTGCAGCGCTTGTCTCCCACCGAGATAGGCCTTGCTGACGTGTTCAAAGCGAATCATTGTTAGTCCTCTCGGGCAAATAGTGCCTCAATAAAGTCGTCCGCTTTAAACGGACGTAAATCCTCAATACGCTCGCCCACACCGATGTAACGGATAGGAATATTGAACTGATCGGCCACGGAGAAGATCACCCCGCCTTTCGCGGTGCCGTCCAGTTTGGTCAGCGTGATCCCGGTCAGCCCTACCGCTTCATGGAACAGCTTCGCCTGGCTGATGGCGTTCTGTCCGGTGCTGGCATCAATGGTCAGCATAATTTCATGCGGTGCCTCTTCGTCCAGCTTCTTCATGACGCGGACGATTTTCTTCAACTCTTCCATCAGGTGCGCTTTGTTCTGCAAACGCCCTGCGGTATCGGCAATCAGCACATCCACGTTACGCGACTTCGCCGCTTGAATAGCGTCAAAGATAACGGAGGCGGAATCCGCACCGGTATGCTGCGCAATCACCGGGATGTTGTTACGCTGGCCCCAGACCTGCAGCTGCTCAACCGCCGCCGCACGGAAGGTATCACCTGCCGCCAGCATTACCGATTTGCCCTGCTGCTCAAACTGTCGCGCCAGCTTGCCGATGGTGGTGGTTTTCCCCACACCGTTCACGCCAACCATCAGAATAACAAATGGCGTTTTGCCTTCAATATTAAGCGGTTCGTCAACTTTTGCGAGGATTTCGCCCATCTCGTCTTTCAGCAGACCGTACAGCGCTTCGGCGTCACGCAGCGCCTTGCGGCTCGCCCCTTCGGTCAGACTGGCGATGATCTTACGGGTTGTTTCCACCCCAACGTCGGCGATCAGCAGTTGCTCTTCCAGCTCTTCAAAGAGATCGTCGTCGATCTTCTTGCCGCGGAACAGACTGATAAATCCGGAACCTAAGTTTTCTTTGGTTTTGAGCAGGCTACGCTTCAGGCGGGCGAAGAAACCTTCTTTGGTGGGTTTTTCCTGTTCCTGAGCAACCTCTTCACCCTGCTCTGGTTGCGCTTCCACCGGCACGACGATAACCGCTTCTTCCGCCGCGTCTGCCGCCAGCGCCTGGGCTTCCAGCTCTTCGTCGGTAAGCGCTGGCTCGTCTTGTGCTTCTTCTTCCACCGCCTCAACAATTTCGACGGTTTCTGCCTCGGCCTGCCACTCCTGCGCTGAAACCTCTTCGGCTTTCACCTCTTTCGGCAGCGGCAACGTTTCATGCTCGATAATCGCCTGCGGCGTATCGATAACGTCTTCTACCACAACGGGTTCTGGCTTCTCGCTTTCCTGAACCTGTTCGGTAACTTCCACCACCTCTTCAGCAAAGGCTTCGGTCTCTTCTTTGCTGTGCGCGTGCTCTTCCGCGTCGACAACGGCGGCAGTTTCTACCGGCGTTTCAGGCTGAGACTGCTCTTCAACGGCTTGTTGTTCTTCGGTTTTCTGCTCTGTTTCTTGCTCTTTTTCACCGAAGCCCAGCCAGGAAAAGAAGCCACGTTTTTTTTGTTTTGCCATCTGCGACTACACTCCTCGCGGCGCTATATACATGGAAGCTAAAAAAATGATGAAATAGTCTAACACTTTACTTAATTGACATCACCGCCCGCAATCGCAGGCCAATTGTTAACAGAGCTTTCCAGAGATGAAGAAACTCAACCGCGCCCCAGCCGGTCAAATTCGTATTATCGGCGGCCAGTGGCGAGGCCGGAAATTACCGGTGCCGGATAGCCCCGGACTACGCCCAACCACGGACCGCGTACGCGAAACGCTGTTTAACTGGCTGGCCCCCTCAATGGTGGATGCCCACTGCCTGGACTGCTTCGCGGGCAGCGGCGCGCTGGGTCTGGAGGCGCTGTCGCGCTATGCCGCCAGCGCCACGCTGCTGGAGATGGAGCGCGGCGTTGCGCAGACGTTGCAGCAAAATCTGGCAACGCTAAAAGCGACCAACGCCAAAGTAGTGAATACCAACACACTGAGCTTCCTCGCGCAAAAGGGCACGCCGCACAACGTGGTGTTTGTCGACCCGCCGTTCCGCAAGGGGCTGCTGGAAGAGACGTTATCCCTGCTGGAAAACAACGGCTGGCTGGCGGATGACGCGTTAATCTACGTCGAAAGCGAAGTCGAAAATGGTTTACCGCCGGTCCCGGTTCACTGGGATCTGCACCGAGAAAAAGTGGCAGGTCAGGTCGCTTATCGTCTGTATCACCGTCAGGCACAAGGAGAATCCAATGCCAGTACTGATTAATGTGGGACGTTTGTTGATGCTGGGCGTCTGGGCATTTCTGCTCCTCAATCTGGTGCACCCGTTCCCGCGCCCGATGAACATCTTTGTGAACGTGGCCTTTATCTTTACCACCTTCATGCACGCCCTGCAGATGGTGATGCTGAAAAACGGCCTGCCAAAAGACGGTCCGCAGATGACCGGCTGGCAGCAGCTGCGCGTGTTTATTTTTGGCGTATTTGAACTGCTGGTGTGGATGAAGAAATTTAAGGCCCAGGCGAAGAAGTAAGGCGCCTCAAGCCTCAGCCTACCCCTCTCCCTGCGGGAGAGGGAACATTACCGATCTGGCGTAAACCCTTCAAACCGCGACCCTTTGTAACTCAGCATCCCTTTTTCTCCCACCGTCAGTTGATGGTACTGCTGCGCCTCCAGACGGTAGGTCATCTCCAGCCCGCCGGTTTCCGGCTTAAAGCTCGCTTCATAGCGCATGGTGGCTCCCGCCGGCGTAACCTGCTGCTGGCGCGAGCGTCGGTCATTGAGGGCTTTCTCGCGTTTATTGCTTACCACCACGCGTTTTTGCATCAACGGCGCGGCATCGTTGTCCGCCTTCTCACGGCGCTGCTGCACGAAACGAAAGGAGGCGGCAATGACGATAATCGCCACCACGATAACGAAAAAAAGCGGCATCTTGCTCATTCAAAAATCCCATCAGATTATACGGAATTCAGCATACCCTGCCTTCCCCGGCATTGCCAAACGCCTGCCCCCATCACTACACTGAAGAAGAAACTGATTATTCAGACTCAACAGTTACAGGGAGTTAATATGCTTTGGTCATTTATCGCTGTCTGTTTTTCCGCATGGCTTTACGTCGATGCATCCTATCGCGGCCCTGCCTGGCAGCGATGGTTGTTTAAACCCGTCACGCTGTTGTTACTCCTGCTGCTTGCCTGGCAAGCGCCCATGTTTAACGCCGTCAGCTATCTGGTTCTTGCCGGTCTGTGTGCGTCCCTGATTGGTGATGCCTTAACCCTGCTGCCGCGACAGCGCCTGCTGTATGCCGTTGGGGCATTTTTCCTGTCGCATCTGCTTTATACCATTTACTTCGCCAGCCAGATGACGCTCTCCTTCTTCTGGCCGCTGCCGCTGGTGCTGCTGGTCATTGGCGCGCTGTTGATCGCGGTGATCTGGACGCGTCTGGAAGAGATGCGCTTGCCTGTCTGCACGTTTATCGCCATGACGCTGGTGATGGTATGGCTGGCGGGTGAACTGTGGTTCTTCCGTCCGACGGCACCGGCAATGTCCGCGTTCTTTGGTGCCACGCTGCTGTTACTCGGGAATATCGTCTGGCTGGGCAGCCACTATCGTCGCCGCTTCCGTGCGGATAACGCGATTGCCGCCGCCTGCTACTTTGCCGGTCACTTCCTGATTGTGCGTTCACTGTATATCTAAATAAGCCTTGACTCTGGAGTCGACTCCA
This sequence comes from Enterobacter sp. BNK-18, assembly GCF_047456135.1. Lineage (NCBI taxonomy): Bacteria > Pseudomonadati > Pseudomonadota > Gammaproteobacteria > Enterobacterales > Enterobacteriaceae > Enterobacter > Enterobacter sp. BNK-18. Next base: position 3,492,829 of record NZ_CP179899.1, read on the forward strand.
GAGTGTATGCTGCGGTTAATGAGAAAATTATCATTACCGGAGACTGCCATGTCGACTCCAGAAACACCTAAAAAAGTTCCACAATTCTCGGCACTTAAGCTCAGCCCCGTTCCCGCGAAGGACGACTGCTGCTGCGACGGCGCATGCGAAACGCAAAACACGCTGCCGCTCCCGGAAAGCGCAAACCGCTACAGCTGGGTGGTCAACGGTATGGACTGCGCGGCCTGCGCCCGTAAAGTCGAAAACGCGGTAAAACAGGTCCCCGGCGTCAGCCACGTCCAGGTGCTCTTCGCCACCGAGAAGCTGCTGGTCAGCGCCGATAATGACATCAGCACGCTGGTTAAAGCCGCCGTCAGTAAGGCCGGTTACAGCCTGCGCAGCGAAACCGCACCTGTCGAAAAGACGTCAGCCCTGCGAGAAAACCTGCCCATTATCACCCTTATCATCATGATGGCCCTGAGCTGGGGTCTGGAGCAATTTAACCACCCGTTCGGTAACCTGGCGTTCATCGCCACGACGCTTGTCGGACTGTTCCCGATTGCCCGTCAGGCCGTGCGGCTGATGAAAAGCGGAAGCTGGTTCGCCATCGAAACGCTGATGAGCGTGGCGGCGATCGGCGCGTTGTTTATTGGCGCGACGGCGGAAGCGGCCATGGTGCTGCTGCTGTTCTTAATTGGCGAGCGCCTTGAGGGCTGGGCGGCGAGTCGGGCACGGAAAGGGGTCAGCGCGCTGATGGCGCTGAAACCGGAAACCGCAACGCGGGTGACGGACAGCGAACGCCAGACGGTGGCAATTAACACGCTGCGCCCGGGTGATGTGATTGAGGTCGCCGCCGGCGGGCGTCTGCCTGCGGACGGTGAATTGCTTACCGCCACGGCGAGTTTCGATGAAAGTGCCCTCACCGGCGAGTCGATTCCGGTTGAACGCTCAGCGGGCGAGAAAGTGCCTGCAGGCGCCACCAGCGTCGATCGTCTGGTGCAACTCACGGTCCTCTCCGGACCGGGTGAGAGCGCCATCGACCGCATCCTGAAGCTGATTGAAGAGGCCGAGGAGCGTCGCGCACCCGTTGAGCGCTTTATCGATCGCTTCAGCCGGATCTACACCCCCACCATCATGCTGGTCGCCCTGCTGGTGACAATTATTCCACCGTTATTCCTGGGCGCAGCCTGGGAGGGCTGGGTTTATAAAGGTTTGACGTTGCTGCTGATTGGTTGCCCGTGTGCGCTGGTGATCTCCACGCCGGCGGCCATTACCTCCGGCCTGGCGGCCGCGGCGCGTCGTGGAGCGCTGATTAAAGGCGGTGCGGCGCTGGAGCAGCTGAGCCAGGTGCAACATATCGCCTTCGATAAAACCGGTACGCTGACGGTGGGTAAACCGCAGGTCACGGGCATTTATCCTCAGGAGGTCAGTGAAAATACGCTGCTCGCCCTGGCCGCTGCCGTCGAACAAGGCTCCACCCACCCGCTGGCACAGGCAATAGTCCGCGAAGCGCAGTCGCGTGGGCTGGACATCCCTGCCGCCACCGCACAGCGGGCGCTGGTCGGGTCCGGGATTGAAGCCGACGTTGAAGGGAATAACGTCCTGATCGTTGCCGCGAATACGTTTCCGGCGGCCGGGCTGAGCCAGCCAGTCCAGGCGCTGGAACAGGCCGGGCAAACCGTGGTGATGGTGGTGCAAAACGGCGTGGCGATAGGGATGCTGGCACTGCGTGACACCCTGCGTGACGATGCAAAAGACGCCGTCGCCGCGCTGCATCAACTGGGCGTGCAGGGGGTGATCCTCACCGGGGATAACCCGCGAGCCGCGGCAGCGATTGCCGGTGAGCTGGGGCTGGCGTTTAAAGCCGGGTTATTGCCTGCGGATAAAGTGCGCGCCGTAACGGAACTGAACAACCATGCACCACTGGCAATGGTGGGTGACGGAATCAACGATGCCCCGGCGATGAAAGCCGCCACCATTGGCATTGCAATGGGCAGCGGCACCGACGTGGCGCTGGAAACCGCCGACGCAGCACTCACCCATAACCGCCTGACCGGGCTGGCGCAGATGATTGCTCTGGCGCGCGCCACGCGGGCCAATATCCGTCAGAACATCGGGATTGCGCTGGGCCTGAAGGGGATTTTCCTGGTCACCACGCTGCTCGGTATAACCGGCCTGTGGCTGGCGGTGCTGGCGGATACCGGCGCGACGGTACTGGTGACGGCGAACGCGCTCCGCTTATTACGTCGACAATAACACAAGATGCCCTCTCCCACCGGGAGAGGGCGGAAAACGGCGTCACTGCATCCCTAACACGCGCGGCAGCCACAGCGAGATGGCCGGGATGTACGTCACCATCGCCAGCACCACCAGCAGCATGCCGTAAAACGGCAGCATGGCGCGAACCACATGCTCGATTTTCTGTTTACTTACCGCGCTCGCCACAAACAGCACCGAACCGACCGGCGGCGTAATCAGCCCGATCCCCAGGTTCACCATCATGATCATCCCAAAATGCACCGGATCGATGCCCAGCGAATTGGTCACCGGCAACAGCACTGGCGTCAGGATCAGGATGATCGGTGCCATGTCCATTAACGTGCCGATCAGCAGCAGCATGATGTTGAGATACATCAGGATCACGTACTTGTTATCGGAGAGTGAGGTGAAGAACTCGGTGATACGGCTCGGGAGCTGCATGTAGGTCATCACCGCGCCAAACGCCGCCGCAAAGCCAATCAGTATCATCACGATGGTGACGGTTTTCACCGTCCTGCACATCAGCTTCGGCAGCTCGTTCCATTTGTAGTCCCGGTAGATAAACATGGTGACAAAGAACGCCCACAGACAGGCCACGGCAGCGGATTCCGTTGCGGTAAATATCCCGGACAGTATCCCGCCGAGAATAATCACCACGGTCATCAGCCCCCACAGCGCGTCCAGCGTGATTTTCAGCGCCTGCTTAAAGGGAATTTTTTCCCCTTTCGGGTAGCCACGTTTGCGGGCAAAGCCCAGACACATTGCCATCAGGCTTACGCCGAGCAGCAGCCCTGGCAGCACCCCCGCGATAAACAGCGTCGCGATAGAGACCGTCCCGCCTGCCGCGAGGGAATAAATTACCGAGTTGTGGCTGGGCGGGATCAAAATCGCCTGTACCGACCCGCTGGCGGTCACCGCCGCCGCATAATCGCGCGGATAGCCCTTCTTCTCCATCTCCGGGATCATTACGCTGCCAATGGAGGCCGTATCCGCCACCGACGAGCCGGAAATCGCGCCGAAGAACGTGGAGGCCACAATATTCACCAGCGACAGCCCACCGCGAATAAAGCCAACAAACACGTAGGCGAAATTGACCAGCCGTCGGGCAATCCCCCCTTCCGCCATAATCGCACCCGCGAGAATAAAGAAGGGGATCGCCAGCAGCGTGAATTTATTCACCCCGCTGGTTATCTGAATCATCAGCGCCTCGAGAGGTAAATCTATCCACAACGCGCCCGCGACGGCGCTTAGCCCGACGGCAAAGGCCACCGGCATCCCCAGCGCCAGCAAAATGGCGAGGGTGAATAACAAAACGAATGCATCCATTGTTCACCCCTTAACTGTGGTTGCCGATCAGCACGACGGGACGGTTTTCCTGCGAGCCAAACAGCAGGCGCTCAATCACAAACAGGATCAGAACGGCAGAGCCCACCGGCAGCGGCAGATAGCTCTCGCCGGAGGTCAGGACCGGAAATTCGGCGACCGGTTGCTCCCAGAGTTCGACGCACAGCCAGTAGCTGTACCAGAACATCAGGCCAGCGATCAGCAGCATCAGCAGATCAACGGCCCGTGCGCAGACGGTTTTTAACGGCCCGGGCAGCCGGTCGGTGAGCATATTCACCGCAATGTGCGAACCGGCACGGTAGCTGACCGCCGCGCCGATAAAGGTGAAGGTCACCATGCAGATGATGGCAACCGGCTCCGGCCAGGATTCACCGCGGTTAAGCACATAGCGCGAAAAAATGCCGATGGGGATCACAATCGTCATCACCAGCAGCGAAATGCCCGCCACGGCCATCGCCAGCAGGTAGAGACGGTCCATCCACTTCAGATAGAGTTCGGACATACGTACTCCGGTTACTTGACGTCAGCGATGGCTTTCATCAGATCCTGATGCTTTTCGCCATACTGGGCGCGCACCGGCTCTGTGGCTTTGATAAATACCGTTTTGTCGATCTCGTGGAACTGCACCCCGCCAGCCTTCATTTTTTCCAGCGCCTGGGCGTTATAGGCTTCCCACAACTTACGTTGTTCAAACTGGGCTTCACGGGCCAGGGTCAGGATCTTTTTCTGCTCGTCGGCGCTGAGTTTGTCCCACTTCACTTTTGAGTAGAGCAGCATTTCCGGGGTGATAAAGTGGCCGCTGAGGGTGTAGTTTTTGGCGACCGGCATATAGTTATGCGCGACATAGGTCGGTGGATTATTCTCCGCGCCGTCAATCACGCCGGTTTGCATTCCGCTGTAAACTTCGCTTACCCCCATTGCCACCGCGTTAGCGCCCATATCTTTCAGCGTCGCCAGCGCCACCGGACTGCCCTGTACGCGGATTTTCTTCCCTTTCAGATCGTCGGGTTTAACAATCGGATCTTTGGTGATCAGGTTGCGGGTGCCGGAGTCCATCCAGCCGAGGAACACCAGTCGTGATTTCGGGTTGGCAGTTAGCTTATCGCCAATTTGCTTGCCGATATCCCCGTCGATCACTTTGTGCATGTGGTCTTCATCGCGGAAAACGTAGGGCAGCGTGAAGACTTCGATATCGGGCAGGATGGCCGCCACCGGCGCCATCGAGACGCGGATCATATCGATCGCCCCCATCTGCGCCTGCTCAATCATCTGTTTTTCATCCCCCAGCACGCCGCCGGGGAAAACCTTGATCTCCAGCTTGCCGTCGGTTTGTTGTTTGAGTTTTTCACCCATTTGCTGAACCGCCACCACGTTCGGGTAGCCTTCAGGGTGCACATCGGCGGCTTTGATGGTTTGCGCAGCGACAGAGCAGGCAAAAGCGGAGAGGCACAGGGCGGCCAGTAACGGCTTGAGGGTCGTTTTCATCGGGTCAACTCCAGGGTAGTGAGATAAGCGTTAAAACAGTGTTTTATTTTTGTACGCTTAAAAACTAGACTACGGCCGGAAAAGCGGGGGTGAAGCGCCTCACAAAAGCGTGAAATTTTGAAACGATGGTTTAGAAAGGTTTTCTCCCTCTCCCGGTAGGAGAGGGTCGGGGTGAGGCCATCAGGCCGCATTTACCCCTTGCGGATCACATACCGGTACGGCAGCGTTTCGGTCTGCTGTGCCACCAGCTCATGTTCCATAAAGGTACAAAAACCGGGAATGTCGCGGGTGGTGGCGGGGTCGTCGGCGATGATCAGCAGCGTCTCACCGGTCTGCATGTTGCGCACGGTTTTACGTACCATCATTACCGGCTCCGGGCAGCGAAGGCCCTGAGCATCAAGGGTGTGGTCTGGGCTGGAAAACAGATCGGTCATGTTCTTCTCGGTCAGGTAAAAACGGCTGTAGTTTACGCCCCATCGTCGGCAATGCAACCAGGTTAACGATTGCGTAAAAACTAACCATTGCAATGTCCGGCCAAAGCAGTATCATGCTGCGGTTTTTATTGGGTTCCCTCACCCCAACGTATAAAAAGGTTACAACATGATGCAGTTTTCTGATTCACAGCGCGTTAAAGCGTTGTTCTGGCTTTCGCTTTTTCATTTGCTGGTGATTACCTCCAGCAACTATCTGGTGCAACTCCCGATCTCCATCTTTGGTTTTCATACCACGTGGGGCGCGTTCAGTTTCCCGTTTATTTTTCTCGCCACTGATTTGACCGTGCGTATTTTCGGCGCACCGCTGGCTCGCCGCATTATTTTTGCGGTCATGCTGCCGGCGCTGTTCATTTCGTACGTGATCTCTTCCCTGTTTTATATGGGAAGCTGGCAGGGGTTCGAGGCGTTAACGCACTTCAACCTGTTTGTCGCCCGTATCGCCTCCGCCAGCTTTATGGCCTACGCGCTGGGGCAGATCCTCGACGTTCACGTGTTTAACCGCCTGCGTCAAAATCATCGCTGGTGGATGGCACCCACGGCGTCCACGCTGTTCGGCAACGTCAGCGACACGCTGGCCTTCTTCTTTATCGCATTCTGGCGTAGCCCGGACGCATTTATGGCCCAGCACTGGATGGAAATCGCCCTTGTGGACTACTGCTTCAAGGTGCTTATCAGCATTGTGTTCTTCCTGCCGATGTACGGCGTCCTGCTGAATATGCTGCTGAAAAGACTCGCAGATAAATCTGAAATCACAGCATTGCAGGCTGGTTAAGGGTTCGCTTTATCAGTTGTGATAAGATGAGCCAATCAGCCGTTATGGCCGTTTATCGAAAGGAAGAAGTTAATGCGCAATCTGGTTAAATATGTCGGGATTGGCCTGCTGGTTGTGGGCCTTGCAGCCTGTGATAACAGCGACACGAAAACGCCTGCTCAGGGCGCGTCTGCAGAGAGCAACGCCACCGGTCAGCCGGTGAGTCTGCTGGACGGTAAACTCAGTTTCTCTCTGCCAGCAGATATGACTGACCAGAGCGGCAAGCTGGGTACCCAGGCGAACAATATGCACGTTTACTCCGATGCAACCGGGCAGAAAGCCGTTATTGTGATTGTGGGCGACGACACCAGCGAAGACCTGGCCGTCATGACCAAACGTCTGGAAGATCAGCAGCGCAGCCGCGATCCGCAGCTGCAGGTCGTGACCAATAAATCTATCGAACTGAAAGGCCACACGCTGCAACAGCTGGACAGCATCATTTCAGCAAAAGGCCAGACCGCTTACTCTTCCGTGGTGCTTGGTAAGGTCGATAATAAACTGCTGACCCTGCAGATCACCCTGCCGGCGGAAAATCAGCAGAAAGCGCAGACGGCTGCTGAAAACATCATTAACACCATCGTGATCCAGTAATTCTTCACGATGATGACGTGGCCTCCGGTGCCTGCACCGGGGGCCATTTTTTTAGCCGCCATGTCAGCATCAATGCGATAACCACCAGACCCGCCGCGGCAAGATAGATTACCGGTACCCCTGCCCACGCCATCACCAGCCCCGCCAGCGGCCCGGTAATGCCCAGCGACATGTCCATAAACACCGTGTAGGTCGCCAGCGCCGACCCCTGGTTCTGCTGCGGCACGGCTTTTACCGCGACCACGCCGAGTGCCGGGAAGACCAGCGAAAAGCCAGCGCCGGCGAGGAAAACGCCCATTTTCGCCATCCACGGTGCGGTGGCAATCCCGGTCAGCACCAGCCCGACAATCTCTACCGCAAAGCAGATCAACGCCACATTCAGTCCCCCCAGACGGTTGATACCGTTCGGGAAGAGCAAACGCGCGCCGACAAACGCACAGCTAAACAGCGTCAGGGCAAAGGCTGCGCCGTCCCAGCCTTTGGCGTCATAGAAGAGAGTGATGAACGTGGCGATCACGCCGAAGCCGGTGGTTGCCAGCGCCAGCGCCATACCATAAGGCCAGACGCGCCCTAACACCGCCCTGAACGGCAGCGGCTTGCCTTTGCTGGCCTTCACCTTCGGGCGCGGCAGGGCAAACAGAATCGCGAGCAGCGCGACGACCATAATGGTGATAGCCAGCCCGGATAGCCCGCCATAGGCATAACAGATCACCCCCAGCGGTGCGCCCAGCGCCATTGCGCCGTAAGTGACGATACCGTTCCACGAGATCACCCGGCCAATATGGGACGCACCCACCACACCCACGCCCCACAGCGTCGAACCGGTGCCCGCCAGACTTTGTCCAATACCCAGAATCACACGCCCCAGACAGAGCAGCGCCAGGCTGACCAGCGGCCAGTGGCTGGTGGTGGCGGCCAGCAGGTAGCCCAGACCACTCAGAAAACAGCCGCAGAGCCCCACAATGACGATGCGCTTTGGCCCAAACAGATCCGCATAGCGCCCGGCATGCGGGCGGCTCAGGAGCGTGGCGAAATACTGCAGGCTGATGACCAGCCCCGCCCAGAATGCGCTAAAACCCATGACGTCATGGACATAGCCCGGCAACACCGCCAGCGGCAGGCCAATCGTCAGATAACTGGCGAAGTTAAAAATCACAACGGAAACAATGCGCAGATTGAGGCGCAATCCGCTCAGCGCCGGTTCGGCGGCATGCTCTGGCATGGGGTTTAACCTGAATTTTTACAACAGTGTTTCACTATTACCACGGCAGGATAAGAAAATCAGCACTGACTTTCAGATTATCGGCTCCAGACGAAGCGGCCACCGGGCACTACACTTAACGGGCTATCACATTAAGGAACCCGCATGATACCGAACCAGTCCGACAAAGCAGGACTTCACATCTTATTAAAACTCGCCTGCCTGGTGGTTATCCTTGCAGGTATCCATGCTGCCGCAGACATCATTGTCCAGCTCCTGCTGGCGCTCTTTTTTGCCATTGTGCTTAATCCGCTGGTGACCTGGTTTTTGCGCCGGGGCATCAGCCGTCCGGTGGCCATTACTATCGTGGTCATCGTGATGATGATTGCCCTGACGGCGCTTTTCGGCGTGCTCGCGGCGTCGCTCAGTGAGTTCTCCACCATGCTCCCGCAGTACAACAAAGAGCTGACGCGTAAGATCGTTTCGCTTCAGGAGATGATGCCTTTTCTTAACCTGCATATCTCACCCGAGCGGATGTTACGCCGCATGGATTCAGAGAAGGTCATGACCTACGCCACCACCCTGATGACCGGCCTTTCCGGCGCGATGGCCAGCATCCTGCTGCTGGTGATGACGGTGGTGTTTATGTTGTTCGAGGTCCGCCATGTTCCTTATAAGCTGCGCTTTGCGCTGAATAACCCACAAATTCATATTGCGGGTTTACACCGCGCCCTGAAGGGCGTGTCCAAATATCTGGCCCTGAAAACGCTGTTAAGCGTCTGGACCGGGGTGATTGTCTGGCTGGGACTGATGCTGATGGGCGTGCAGTTCGCGCTGATGTGGGGCGTACTGGCGTTTCTGCTGAACTACGTACCCAACATCGGCGCGGTGCTTTCCGCTGTGCCGCCGATGATTCAGGCGTTTCTGTTCAATGGCTTTTACGAATGCATGCTGGTGGGGGCGCTGTTCCTGGTCGTGCATATGGTACTGGGCAATATCCTTGAGCCGCGCATGATGGGCCACCGTCTCGGAATGTCGACGCTGGTGGTGTTCTTGTCGTTGCTGATCTGGGGATGGCTGCTGGGACCGGTCGGGATGTTACTGTCAGTCCCGCTGACCAGCGTGTGTAAGATCTGGATGGAAACCACCAAAGGTGGCAGCAAACTGGCGATCCTGTTGGGTCCCGGGCGACCGAAAAGCCGCCTGCCGGGATAACGGGTCCCACAGCGCGTAACTGTGCAACACACCGAAAATTACCGCGACGCTCACCGCGCGGTAATTTTCATTTTCGTTAAGGAGGATTTCGCGTTATTTATCTTGCCCTAATAAATGAATCGTCATGCAAATATTTATTTAACGCAAATTACACGGCATATAATTCTCACCCTTTATTTTCAATGTATTACACCTCCCCTCACGTAAAATAAATACCCACGTTTATATCGACAAAAATTATCTTCATTAGCGATAATACTCCGCCAAAATATAATTTTTTAAAATTACTGATTTAAATTGTTATTATTGATACGGAGTTGTTGATGAAAAAGATCATTAAATGGTTTGCTGCTGTTGCTGTCGTCGGCGCACTGGCCGGTTGCGCGCGTACCGCCCCAATCGATCAGGTTCACGCTACTGTCAGTACAGGCCACACTGCTGAGCAGGTGAAAACCGCCATTCTGAAAGCAGGCCAGAAGCGCGACTGGATCATGAGCGAAGCGGGCCCGGGCGTAATTAAAGGCCGTCTGCAGGCACGCGACCACTCGGTCGAAATCCGTATTCCTTATTCTGCGACAAGCTATTCAATTAATTACGAAAGCAGTATGAACCTGAAAGCCGCCGACGGTAAAATCCACAAGAACTATAACCGCTGGGTGCATAACCTCGACCACGATATTCAGATGAACCTCTCTGCAGGTGCCGCGCTGTAATATTTTCCTCATGTCGGGCCGAAATGGCCCGATAACGTTTTTCTCGGCCTCATAAGGTTACGCACGCATGTACGAAAAGGACACCCTCAACGCGCTGGACGCCATTACCGAAGCGCAACGCATCGCTTTTGCGCCGATGCTGTTTCAGACCGCGCGTTGTCTGCGTAATTCGGGCGTGCTTTCCTGGCTGGATAAAAAAGGGAAAGCAGGGGCAAGTCTCGAGGAAATAACCGAAAACAGTACCCTGAGCAGTTATAGCGTAAGCGTATTGCTGGATATGGGATTAAGCGGGCGGATCGTTACCTGTAAAGAAGGGCGCTATTTCCTGGCAAAGGTGGGCCATTTCTTATTGCATGACACCATGACCCGCGTGAATATGGATTTCACGCAGGATGTTTGTTACCAGGGGTTATTCCATCTGGCCGATGCCCTGCAGGAAGAAAAACCGGCGGGATTATCCGTGTTTGGCAACTGGCCAACTATCTATCCGGCATTATCACAATTACCCGAGCAGGCAAAAGAGAGCTGGTTCGCTTTTGATCATTACTATTCTGATGCCGCTTTCGACGCGGCGCTGCCATATATATTCGCAAGCTCGCCGACAAAATTGTACGATGTGGGCGGAAATACGGGTAAATGGGCGTTACGCTGCTGCCGCTATGACGACAATGTTGCCGTGACGATCCTTGACCTGCCACAGCAGATAACGCTGGCGCAGGAAAACATCGAAAAAGCAGGTTTATCTCATCGCATTGGCTTCCATGCTGTCGATATGCTTAGTCATGCGACATTGCCGGGTGAAGCCGATATCTGGTGGATGAGCCAGTTCCTGGATTGTTTCTCTCCGGACCAGATTGTCGCCATGTTGACTCGCGTTGCACAGGTTATGAAGCCCGGCGCGCGACTGTGCATCATGGAACTGTTCTGGGATGCCCAAAAATTTGAAGCCGCCTCATTCAGCCTGAATGCTACCTCGCTTTATTTCACCTGTATGGCGAACGGCAACAGCCGGTTTTACAGTGTAGAGAAATTTTATCACTACCTGGAGCGGGCCGGTTTCCACGTAGAACAGCGGCTGGACAACCTTGGGGTAGGTCATACCCTATTGATTTGTCAAAAAATTGAACAATAGAGCAGTTGAACTGCCCGGCAGGCTTGCCTGTCTTTTAATGATGGTTTTCCGCGGACGCGCGTAGATGAAATTTTCACTGAACATAATTGACTGGCAGGCAAGAGCACCAGGCCTGAGCGATGCCGCAGAGTGGCAGGCGTGGTCACGCCAGCACCTTACCCTCGACCCGGCTGCGCCGCTGCCTAAGCTTACCGAACTGCCGATGATGACCGCGCGCCGCCTCAACTCGGGCAGTAAGCTGGCGGTAGACCTTGGACTCACCCTGCTTCGCCGCCACGCGATTGATGCCGTTGTCTATTCCAGCCGTCATGGCGAACTGGAGCGTAATTTCCGCATCCTGCACTCCCTGGCGACCGGTCAGGCCGTCTCGCCGACAGACTTTGCCATGTCCGTGCACAATTCGGCGGTGGGCAACCTGACGATCACTGCGCGACACCCCATCGTCTCGTCATCTGTTTCTGCCGGGCTGGACACCTTCCAGCAGGCATTATGTGAAGTGTTGAGCCTGCTTCAGGCGGGCTATTCCCGCGTCTTGCTGGTCGATTTTGACGGTGCCCTGCCCGATTTTTATCATCCGGGTTTACCGCCGCAGATGCCCACCTGGCCCTACGCGCTGGCCCTGGTGATTGAAGCCGGGAGCACACTGCAGTGCGAAACCCGCAGCGGCAGCACGGGTGAAGAACCTCCCCTGCCGCAGAGCCTGATGTTCCTGCAACGTTACCTCCGCGATGAACGACAGTTTGTGGTTTCAGGCGAACGTCTGCTGTGGCAATGGACACGCGAATGAGCCGCCTGACTGCCCGTATCAACTGGTTATGGCGTCTCATGATGACCGGCTTCTGCTTCGTGCTGTTTGGCACGGGCGGGCTGTTGCTGTCGCTGGTGTGGTTCAATCTGCTGTTGCTGGTTCAGCGCGACCGCGCCAGACGCCGTCGCCTGGCGCGTCGCAGTATCGCGGCCAGCTTCCGCTTTTTCTTACATGTCGCCCGTGGCACCGGGGTACTGGACTATCGCATTCACAATCTTGACGCCCTTCGCGGGGATCGCGGTTGTCTGGTGGTGGCCAATCACCCGACGCTGATTGATTACGTGATCCTGGCGTCCGTCATGCCCGAAACCGACTGTCTGGTGAAAAGTGCGTTGCTCCGCAACCCCTTTGTCAGCGGCGTCATTCGCGCAGCGGATTACCTGATTAACAGCGAAGCGGAAACGCTCCTCAGTGCAAGCCAGCAGCGTCTGGCCCAGGGCGACACGCTGTTAATCTTTCCGGAGGGCACACGAACCCGGTCGGGAGAGGCAATCTCCCTCCAGCGCGGCGCGGCAAATATTGCCGTGCGCTGCCACAGCGACCTGCGCATCGTGGTGATCCACTGCAGCGAACCTCTGCTGGATAAAAAAAGTCACTGGTACGACGTACCGCCCGTAAAACCTGTTTTCACCGTAGATGTTCGCGATCGCGTGAATATCTACGCTTTTTACGATGCAAAGACACAAGAACCGGCACTGGCGGCAAGGCAGTTAAACCGGCATCTGCAGCATCGATTAACATCAGGCCTTCAATCTTTGTCAGGAATTAATGATGCAAGCGCTTCATCTTGAAATTAAAAATCTCATCATCACCACGCTGAATCTGGACGAGCTCACCGCCGAGGATATCGATACCGATGCTGCGCTGTTTGGTGATGGACTGGGTCTCGACTCTATCGACGCCCTGGAACTTGGCCTGGCCGTGAAAAACCAGTATGGCGTGGTGCTGTCTGCCGAAAGCGAAGAGATGCGTCAGCACTTCTTTTCCGTCTCCACGCTGGCTTCTTTTATCAACGCTCAACGCGCCTGAGATGTGATCCGTTATGACTGAACAAGAAACCATTTATCAGGAAGTCTGCGAACTCCTGGCTACGCTGTTTGAACTCGACCCACAGGAAATCACGCCTGAGGCTCGCCTGTACGAAGATCTGGATCTGGACAGCATCGATGCAGTGGACATGATTGTTCACCTGCAGAAGAAAACGGGGACGAAAATCAAACCGGAAACCTTCAAATCTGTCCGTACCGTGCAGGATGTGGTTGACGCTGTCGCTCAGCTTTTGCGCGACGAGTAAACCACCGTGCCTGGAGGACGAGCGTTTCCGGCGATCCCACTCCTGACGGGAGTCGTGTTGCTGGCGTGGCCATTCCTGATTGGATTGGGGCTGACGCACAACGGTCTGCACTGGCTGTTGCCGCTGATGGCCCTGGTGCTGGTGCTGCGTCTGCATCAGGCGCGGCGAAACGCAGGCCCGATGCGGTATGTGGTGCAGTGCATTGCGCTGGCAGGCCTGGCGCTCTGCGCGGCGAGCTATCTGCTGAAAGCGCATCAGTGGCTGCTGCTCTATCCGGTGGTGGTTAATCTCGTGATGCTGGCCGTGTTTGGCGGCTCACTGTGGACAACCATGCCGCTGGTTGAACGGCTGGCACGTCTGCGTGAACCGAATTTGCCTCCGGCGGGTGTGCGATATACCCGTAAGGTGACGCTGGTGTGGTGCGGGTTTTTCCTCGGTAACGGTGCGATAGCCCTGTTTACCGTGCTACACGGCGATATGCATGTCTGGACAGTGTGGAACGGTATGGTGGCTTATTTTCTGATGGGCACGCTGATGGCGACAGAATGGCTGGTGCGTCAACGGGTGATGAAAAAAGAGAAGCTCGATGAATAAACCCCTCCCGCTGGGCCAGTGGTTAAATGCTCCACGCCCTGACGACATGCCGATCGCCTGGTTTGACGATCGCACCTGGACGCTGGGTGAGTTGCGCCACGATGTCACCTTGCTGGTAGAAGCATTGCGACAGCAGGAGGGTGAACGCTGGGCGCTGTGCTTTGAAAACAGCTACCTGTTTATTGTTGCGCTGCTGGCCTCACTGCATGCCGGTAAAACCCCGGTCATTCCAGGCCATAGCCGGGTCTCTCTGCTCGACGAACAGCAGTCGCTGTTTAGCGGTGTCCTGAGCGATCAGACGCTGGATATTCAGGGAAAGGTCATTGTGGTGACCTCCTCCCCCCAGACCGCGCGCCAATGGGCACCGTTGCCCGTCATTGACGACGCGCGCTTTGTTGAGCTTTTTACCTCGGGCTCCACGGGCACCCCACGCCGGGTCATTAAGCACATCACCAGCCTGGACCGTGAAGCATGCCTGCTGGCGAACCGTTTTGGCGAACGCCTGGCGGGCTGCAGCATTGTGGCCTCGGTCGTACCACAACATCTCTATGGCCTGACGTTCCGCATCATGTTGCCAATGGCGATGGGGCTTCCGCTGCACGCCGCCATGCTTTATTACGCTGAGCAGCTGGCGGCACTCCCTCACGACAGGCAGTACCTTTTTATCAGCAGTCCGGCGTTCCTGAAACGGCTGGATACCGAGCTGAATGCCCCTCCCGTCGTGATGCTGATCTCCGCTGGGGGAATGCTGCCCTGGTGCGATGTCACGGAGACCCATGGCTGGCTTAACGTCTGGCCGGATGAAATCTATGGCAGCACCGAAACCGGGATCCTCGCCTGGCGGCACCGTCAGGCGGACAGCGTACCCTGGTTCGCCTTCCCCGGCGTGGTGTTCCAGAGTGAAGGGGAAATCTGCCGCGTGACCTCCCCGCTCATTCACGAAGCCGCAGGGTTAGAGCTGGACGATATCCTGCACTTCGACAGTAACGGTTTTTTTAGCATTGCCGGACGTCGTGGTCGGGTGGTCAAAATCGAAGAAAAGCGTATCTCACTGAACGAGATTGAACGTCGCCTGCTGGAGCTTGAGGGCATATGTGAAGCCGCAGCATTACCGGTTACCCGCGGAGGTCGTCAGGGTATAGGTGTCCTGCTGGTTCTGGATGAGAAGACCCGTCAGCGCTGGCATCAGCAGGGCAAAAAAACGCAGGAACTGGCCTGGCGCCGCGCCCTGCGGCCCTGGCTTGAGCCGGTCGCCGTCCCCCGCTACTGGCGCATTATCGATGAGATGCCGGTAAACAGTATGAATAAGCGTGTCTATGCGCAGTTACAGGAGTTGTTTCATGAAAATTCATGAAATCGAACGCCACCAGGCACAGCCGCAGCACCTGGAAATCGTTTTGCATCTTGACCCCTCCCTGTTCTGGTTCCAGGGGCATTTTGCCGTACAGCCGTTGCTGCCAGGCGTGGCACAAATTGACTGGGTCATGCACTACGCCACCACGCTGCTGGCGCCGGGTTACCGTTTTCACAGCATCCAAAATGTGAAATTCCAGGCCCCTCTGCTGCCGGATACCACGGTCACGCTGGTCCTTAACTGGCATGCCGAACGTCAGATACTGACCTTCAGCTACCAGCGCCATGCCGGTGACGATCGCCATACTGCCAGCAGCGGGAAGATTCGCCTGTGTCAGTAACCTTCCGCCCCTGCGTGCTGATCCCGTGCTACAACCATGGCGCGATGATGGCAAAAGTACTGTCGCGGCTGGCGCCGTTCGGCTTGCCCTGCCTGGTGGTCGATGACGGAAGTGACGAGCAGACGCGCCGCATTCTGGAGCGTCTGGCCGCCGGGCAGCCCCAGGTTACGCTGGTACGTCTGGCGCAAAACGCAGGTAAAGGTGCCGCGGTCATTAAGGGGCTGGAAGAGTCTGCCCGCGCGGGCTATACCCACGCCGTACAGGTAGATGCCGACGGCCAGCATGCTATTGAGGATATCCCCAAAATGCTGGCTCTGGCTGAGCGTCACCCGGAGGCGCTGATATCTGGCCAGCCCATTTACGATGATTCCATTCCGCGCTCCCGCCTCTACGGTCGCTGGATAACGCACGTCTGGGTATGGATTGAAACCCTGTCCCTGCAACTTAAAGACAGCATGTGCGGTTTTCGGGTCTACCCGGTCTCGCCCACGCTGCAGCTGGCCGCACGCGTGCCGCTTGGCAAACGTATGGACTTTGACACCGAAGTGATGGTCCGTCTCTACTGGCAGGGCAATACCAGCTATTTTCTGCCGACCCGCGTTACCTATCCGCCGGACGGGTTATCCCATTTCGACGCGCTCAAAGACAACGTGCGGATCTCGCTGATGCACACCCGGCTGTTCTTCGGCATGCTGCCCCGCATTCCCGCCCTGCTGTTTCGTCGTCGCCGCCAGCACTGGGCGCAGCAGGACGAGGTGAAAGGCCTGTGGGGAATGCGCCTGATGCTGCGCGTCTGGCAGCTGTTTGGCCGCCGGGCCTTTACCGTGCTGCTGTGGCCGGTTATCGGGGTGTACTGGCTTACGGCCCGACCGGCGCGACAGGCTTCACAGCAGTGGACAGCACGAGTGAAGCAGGTGCTGACGCAGCGGAACATGCCTGTTCCGCCACGCCTTAACAGCTTTTTCCATTTTATGCGCTTCGGTAACGCCATGCTGGATAAAGTCGCCAGCTGGCGCGGCGAACTGAAGTTTCATCGTGACGTGGTCTTTGCTCCCGGTGCGTATGACGTGCTGGATGCTGACGCATCGCAAGGCAAACTGCTGCTCGCATCGCATCTTGGCGATGTGGAAGCCTGCCGGGCACTGGCTCAGCTGGAAGGCAGCAAAGTCATCAACGCGCTGGTCTTTAGCGATAACGCGCAGCGCTTTAAACAGATCATGACCGAGATGGCCCCCCAGGCGGGGGTTAACCTGATGCCCGTGACGGACATTGGGCCGGATACCGCTATCGCCATCAAAGAGAAGCTTGAGCGCGGTGAATGGGTCGCCATTGTGGGCGATCGCATAGCGGTCACGCCACAGCGCGGCGGCGACTGGCGGGTGATCTGGAGTTCGTTTATGGGACAGCCCGCCCCGTTCCCGCAAGGGCCGTTTATCCTCGCCTCCATTCTGCGCTGCCCGGTGGTGCTGATTTACGCCCTGCGTCAGCAGGGTGCGCTCACGATACACTGCGAGCCGTTTGCCGACCCGCTGCTTCTGCCACGCGGGGAGCGCCAGCAGGCGCTGCAACAGGCCGTCGATCGCTATGCACAGCGGCTTGAGCATTACGCCTTAATGTCACCGCTCGACTGGTTTAATTTTTTCGATTTCTGGCACCTGCCGGATGCCAAAGAGAAGGAGTAAAGGGTGCTGACCGATCCCCGCTTTACGACCGAAGTAGAAATCACCGTTCCGTTCCACGATGTCGATATGATGGGCGTGGTCTGGCACGGCAACTATTTCCGCTACTTTGAGATTGCCCGCGAGGCGCTGCTCAACCAGTTTAACTACGGCTATCGCCAGATGAAGGCGTCAGGCTATGTCTGGCCGGTAGTCGATACCCGGGTGAAATACCGCGATGCGGTGACCTTTGAGCAGCGCATCCGTGTGCGCGCGCACATCGAAGAGTATGAAAACCGTCTGCGCATCGCCTATCAAATTTTCGACGCGCAAACCGGTAAACGCACCACCACCGGCTATACCATCCAGGTGGCCGTCGAAGAAGCCAGCCGTGAAATGTGCTTTGTCAGCCCGGCTATATTGTTTGAACGAATGGGAGTTACGCCATGAAATGGTTGCCTGTGCTGGCACTGATGATCAGCCCGCTGGTGAGCGCCGTGACGCTGGATGAGCTGCAGCAGCGGTTTACCGGGCAACCTGTCGTGCGCGCGCATTTCGAGCAGGTCCGGACGATTAAGGATCTGCCGCAGCCGCTGCGCTCGCAGGGCGAAATGTTGATCGCACGCGACAGCGGCCTGCTGTGGGATCAAAAAGCGCCTTTCCCCATGACGTTGTTGCTGGATGATAAACGGATGATCCAGACGATCAACGGCCAGCCTCCTCAGACCATTACCGCCGACAATAACCCGCAGATGTTCCAGTTCAACCACCTGCTGCGGGCGCTGTTCCAGGCCGACCGCAAGGTGCTGGAAGAGAACTTCCGCATCGATTTTCGCGATCTCGGCGAAGGCCGCTGGTCGCTGGTGCTGACCCCCACAACGACACCGCTGGACAAAATTTTCGCCACCCTCGATCTGGGCGGTGCGACCTACCTTGAGACGATTCGCCTCAACGATAAGCAGGGCGACCGTACCGATATCGTCCTTTCCCGCCACACACTGACGCCCGCCAGCCTGACCGATGACGAACGCCAACGCTTTGCCGCACCGTAAATCCCTGCGCCCGGCGCTGCTGTGGGCGACGGTATGCCTGATTCTGTTGGGCGTGTTGCTGTCGCTGCTGCCCGGCGCGCGCCTGAACAGCAGCGTACTGGCTATGCTGCCGAAGCAGACGCTCGGGGCAATCCCGCCGGCACTCAACGACGCGTTTATACAGCGTCTTGACCGCCAGCTTGTCTGGCTGGTCAGTCCCGGTAAAGAACCCGATCCGCGGGTGGCGCAGCAGTGGCTGGATCTGTTGAAAAACAGCCATTCGCTCAGGGAGGTTAAAGGCCCGATGGACGCCGCCGGGCAAAAGGCCTGGGGCGAGTTCTTCTGGCAGCATCGCAACGGCCTGATTGATTCGGCCACCCGGGCCCGCCTGCAAAACGGCGGTGAGGCGCAGGCGCAGTGGATTTTATCCCAGCTCTACTCGGCCTTTTCCGGCGTGAGTGGCAAAGAGTTGCAAAACGATCCCCTGATGCTGATGCGCGGCTCGCAGCTGGCGCTGGCGCAAAACAGCCAGAAGCTACGGCTGATGGACGGCTGGCTGGTCACCCAGGATGCCAGTGGAAATTACTGGTATATGCTGCACGGTGAGCTGGCGGGATCATCGTTTGATATGCAGCAAACCCATCAGCTGGTAACCACCCTTACCGCCCTGCAGGAGACGCTGAAAACGCGCTTTCCGCAGGCGCAGCTGCTCTCACGCGGTACCGTGTTTTACAGTGATTACGCCAGCCAGCAGGCAAAACGGGACATCTCCACGCTGGGCATCGTCACGATCCTTGGAGTTATCCTGCTCATCCTGGCAGTGTTTCGTTCCCTGAAACCCCTGCTGCTGTGTCTGATTTCCATTGCCACAGGTGCGCTGGCGGGCACGGTGGTGACGCTGCTGCTGTTTGGCGAACTGCATCTGATGACGCTGGTGATGAGCATGAGCATCATCGGAATTTCAGCGGATTACACGCTCTATTACCTCACCGAACGCATGGTGCACGGCGCAGAACATTCCCCGTGGCAAAGCCTGGCCAAAGTGCGTAATGCGCTGCTGCTGGCGCTGCTGACGACCGTTGCCGCCTACCTGATTATGATGCTGGCCCCCTTCCCCGGGATCCGCCAGATGGCGGTGTTTGCCGCGGTGGGGCTGAGCGCCTCCTGCCTGACGGTGATTTTCTGGCATCCCTGGCTGTGCCGTGGTTTGCCGGTGCGCCCGGTTCCGTTTATGGTCCTGATGTTGCGCTGGTTGGCCGCCTGGAGACGCAATAAAAAACTCTCTGTGGGCCTGCCTGTGGTACTGGCGCTGGTCTCGGCTGCCGGGCTTGCCACCCTGAAGGTCAACGACGATATCGCCCAGCTACAGGCGCTGCCCAAAGACATTCTGGCGCAGGAGAAAACCATTACCGCCCTGACCGGGCAAGGTGTCGATCAGAAATGGTTTGTGGTGTATGGCGCATCGCCGCAGCAAACGCTGGAACGGCTGGAAGCCTTTACCCCGGCGTTAGCCCAGGCCCAAAAAGCGGGGGATATTACCCGCTGGCGGACCCTGCCCTTAAATTCGCTGGCGCGCCAGAAAAGCGATCTGCTGCTGTTGCAGCAGGCCGCGCCGGCCATAACGAACGCGCTGCGAAACGCGGGGCTGAGCACCGTCACACCGAATCTGAATGCCATGCCCGTGAGCGTGGAGGCGTGGCTCGCCAGCCCGGCCAGCGAAGGCTGGCGTCTGCTGTGGCTGACCCTGCCTGACGGCGAAAGCGGTGTGTTAGTGCCGGTGGACAACGCCCGGAACAGCGCCGCACTCAGCGAAGTAGCCGCCCGTCATGCGGGCGTCGTCTGGGTCGATCGCAAGGCCAGTTTTGACAGCCTGTTTGCGCTCTACCGCACGTTGTTAACGGGACTCTTGTTTGTCGCGCTGGCGGTGATTGCCTGCGGGGCGATGGTACGCCTCGGCTGGCGAAAAGGGCTTATCAGTCTGGTCCCGTCCGTGCTGTCGCTCAGCTGCGGGCTGGCCGCGCTGGCCGTCACGGGGCATCCGGTAAATCTGTTTTCACTGCTGGCGCTGGTCCTGGTACTCGGCATTGGCATTAACTACACGCTGTTTTTCGGCAACCCGCGCGGTACGCCGCTGACGTCGATGCTGGCCATCACGCTGGCGATGATGACCACGCTGCTGACGTTAGGCATGCTCGTGTTCAGCGCCACGCAGGCCATCAGCAGCTTCGGTATTGTGCTGGTGAGCGGCATTTTTACCGCCTTCCTGCTGGCGCCGCTGGCGATGCCTGTTAAGAAAGAGAGAAAACGAAAATGAATGCTTTTTACCGCGCAGCCGCGCTGGTCGCGACGCTGCTGCTGGCAGGCTGTAGCCATTCGACCGATACTGAAGGGAGACGTCCGCAAGCCTGGCTTCAGCCAGGAACCCGAGTGACGCTACCGCCGCCCGGTATTACCCCGGCGGTCAGTTCGCAGCAGCTGCTGACCGGAACCTTCAACGGACAAACGCAGTCCCTGCTGGTCATGCTCAACGCGGATGATCACAAGGTGACGCTTGCCGGGCTCTCTTCCGTCGGTATCCGTCTGTTCCTGGCGACTTACGACGACACCGGGATCCACACCGAACAGTCGATCGTTGTGCCGCAGCTGCCTCCCGCCAGCCAGGTACTGGCCGATGTGATGCTCAGCCACTGGCCACTCAGCGCCTGGCAGCCACAACTGCCGAAGGGCTGGACGCTTAAAGACAAGGGCGATCGGCGCGAGCTACGCAATGCCAGCGGCAAGCTGGTGACTGACATTGTCTACCTGCAACGCAAAGGCAAGCGCGTGCCAATCAGCATCGAGCAACACGTCTTTAACTACCACATCACCATTCAATATCTGGGTGACTGAGATGATTTACATTTCTGCTGTTGGCATGGTCAACGCGCTGGGTAACTCGCTGGATGAGATTGCCGCTAACCTGACGGCAGGCGTAGCCCCTGGCATGCATTGTCGGTCCGGCTGGTTGCAGGATGCGCCCGACGCCGTGCTGGGTGGCGTGGAAGGCGAGTTGCCGTCCATTCCGGATACCCTGTCCGCGCACCGCACCCGCAATAACCAGCTGCTGCTGGCCGCGCTGGCACAGATTCAATCCGCCGTTGACGACGCGATTGCCCGGGTCGGCCGCGACCGCGTGGCCGTGGTTTTGGGTACCAGCACCTCCGGCCTCGATGAAGGGGATGAGCACGTACGATTAACGCTCAACGGCGAAGTCAGCACCCGGTGGCAGTATCCGCAACAGGAGCTGGGCGATCCGTCCCGCTTTCTGGCAAACTGGTTACAGCTCGAGGGCCCGGCATATACCCTCTCGACCGCCTGCTCCTCCAGCGCGCGGGCAATCATCAGCGGCCGGCGTCTGATTGACGCCGGGCTGGTGGATATTGCCATTGTGGGCGGCGCAGATACCCTGAGCCGGATGCCCGTCAATGGCTTTCACAGTCTGGAATCGCTTTCTCCAACGCTCTGCGAGCCGTTTGGCCGCGACCGTCGGGGTATCACCATTGGTGAAGCCGCTGCGCTGATGGTGTTGACCCGTGAACCCGCCGGGGTCGCGCTGCTGGGAACAGGCGAGTCCAGCGATGCTTACCATATTTCGGCGCCGCATCCGCAGGGTGAAGGCGCCATTCGCGCCATTACCCAGGCGCTCAATGACGCGGGTCTGCAGCCGGAGGATATTGGCTATATCAACCTGCACGGCACCGCCACACCGCTCAACGACCAGATTGAATCACACGTGGTACACGACCTCTTTGGAGAAAACGTGCCCTGCAGTTCTACCAAACACCTTACCGGCCATACGCTGGGCGCTGCCGGAATCACCGAAGCGGCGTTGAGCTGGCTTATTCTGACGCGTGACCTGCCGTTACCCCCGCAGGATTTCGCCCGCTACGCACCGGACGAGACGCTGTCGCCGTGCGGCGTGCTGCACCAGAGCACGGCGCTGAAAAAACCGGTCATTTTATCTAACTCGTTCGCGTTTGGTGGCAACAACGCCAGCATCCTGCTGGGGAGAGTGTCATGAGCTACTTATCACCCGTCGACTATCTGCCGCACGATGCGCCAATGATGCTGCTGGGATCCGTTGAACGCGTCACCGACGATTCCGCCGTATGCCGTGTCGCGGTCAACGGCCAAAGCGTACTGGCGCCCTTTTTGAATGCCGAGGGCGATTTGCCTGGCTGGTACGCGCTCGAACTGATGGCGCAGACCGTTGGCGTCTGGTCAGGCTGGCATCGCCAGCAGAAAGGGCAAGATCATATTGCGCTGGGCATGGTGCTGGGTGCGCGCGAGTTGGTCTGCGCCAGTGGACGTTTCGCAAAAGACGCGACGCTGGACATTACCGTCAGACTGCTGATGCAGGATGAACGCTTCGGCAGTTTTGAATGTACGATCTCCTCAGGTGAGGAGACGCTGGCCACGGGCCGGGTCAATACCTTCCAGCCGAGCGCAGAAGAATTAACATCGCTTTTTAATCAGGGATCTCACGCATGAGTCGTTCCGTACTGGTCACCGGGGCCAGCAAAGGCATTGGTCGTGCCATCGCCTGCCAGCTTGCCGCTGACGGGTTTACCGTAGGCGTACATTACCACCGTGACGCCGCAGGCGCGCAGGCGACGCTGGATACCATCACACAGGCGGGCGGTCAGGGTCGCCTGCTCTCTTTCGATGCAGGTAACCGCGAACAGTGCCGTGACGTGCTGGAGCAGAATATCGAGGCCCACGGCGCATGGTATGGCGTGGTCAGTAATGCCGGTATCACCCGCGACGGTGCGTTTCCGGCCCTCAGCGAAGACGACTGGGACAGCGTCATCCATACCAATCTCGACAGTTTTTATAACGTTATTCAACCCTGCATTATGCCGATGATCGCCACCCGAAAAGGGGGGCGCATTATCACCTTATCCTCCGTGTCCGGCATGATGGGCAACCGCGGTCAGGTGAACTACAGCGCGGCAAAAGCGGGCATTATTGGCGCGACCAAAGCACTGGCAATTGAGCTGGCAAAACGCAACATCACCGTGAACTGCATTGCGCCGGGGCTGATTGATACCGGCATGATTGAAATGGAAGAGGCTGCGCTGAAAGAGGCAATGTCCATCATTCCCATGAAACGGATGGGCCAGGCCGAAGAGGTTGCAGGACTTGCCAGCTATCTGATGTCAGATATTGCAGGCTACGTTACCCGCCAGGTCATTTCCATCAACGGAGGAATGCTATGACGCGTCGCGTGGTGATTACCGGTATGGGCGGCGTTACCGCCTTCGGCGAGGACTGGCAATCCGTTTCCCGCAGGCTGCTGGCGTATGACAACGCGGTACGCAAAATGCCGGAGTGGCAGGTTTACGATGGCCTGCACACCCTGCTGGGCGCGCCGATTGATGATTTCACCCTGCCGGAACACTATACCCGCAAGCGTATTCGCGCCATGGGCCGCGTGTCGTTGATGTCGACCCGCGCCACCGAGCTGGCGCTGGAGCAGGCGGGGCTGATTGGCGAGGCGGTGCTCACGAATGGCCAAACCGGTATCGCCTATGGCTCCTCCACAGGCAGTACCGGGCCAGTCAGCGAATTCGCCACCATGCTCACCGAAAAACACACCCACAACATCACCGGTACGACCTATGTGCAGATGATGCCGCACACGACCGCGGTGAATACCGGCCTGTTCTTTGGCCTTCGGGGTCGCGTTATCCCGACGTCGAGTGCCTGTACGTCGGGCAGTCAGGCCATTGGCTACGCCTGGGAAGCCATTCGTCACGGTTATCAGACCGTGATGGTCGCAGGCGGAGCAGAGGAGCTTTGTCCGTCAGAGGCGGCGGTGTTTGACACCTTATTCGCGACCAGCCAGCGCAACGATGCGCCGAAAACCACCCCTTCGCCATTTGATACGCAGCGTGATGGTCTGGTCATTGGGGAAGGCGCAGGCACCCTGATTCTGGAAGAGCTTGAGCATGCCAGAGCACGCGGTGCAACTATCTATGGCGAGATCGTTGGCTTCGCCACCAACTGTGATGCAGCCCATATCACCCAGCCACAACGTGAAACCATGCAAATTTGTATGGAGCAGTCGCTGGCGTTAGCAGGGTTAAGCGCGCGGGACATGGGGTACATCTCCGCGCACGGTACCGCCACCGATCGCGGTGATATTGCTGAAAGCCAGGCCACCGCCGCTATCTTTGGCGACAACGTGCCAATTTCGTCGCTGAAGAGCTATTTTGGCCACACGTTAGGCGCCTGTGGGGCGCTGGAAGCCTGGATGAGTCTGCAGATGATGCGTGAGGGCTGGTTTGCCCCGACGCTCAATTTAAGACAACCGGATGAGCAATGTGGTGCTTTAGATTATATTATGGGTGAAGCCCGTCAGATTGACTGCGAGTATCTGCAAAGCAATAACTTCGCATTTGGCGGCATCAACACGTCGATAATCATCAAACGCTGGGCGTAACTATGTACCAGTTTATACTGGGAAAGATCTCCACCCTGAGCGCAGACCCGCTGGCGTCGACGCTTGCACATATGGCACCTGCGGGTGCACGAAATGCATCCTGGCTGGCGGGGAGAACCCTGCTCGCCAAAACGCTTTCTCCTTCTCCGTTACCCGAGATCGTCTATGGTGAGCAAGGGAAGCCGACCTTCGTGGATGCGCAGCCCTTCTGGTTTAACCTGAGTCACAGCGGCGATAATATCGCGCTGCTGCTGAGCGACGAAGGCGAAGTGGGGTGTGATATCGAAGTTATCCGCCCACGTGAAAACTGGCAGGCGCTGGCTAACGCCGTCTTCAGCGTGGCGGAACATGCGGAGCTGGAGCGCGAAGACCCGGAGACAAAGCTTTCTGCTTTCTGGGGGATCTGGACGCGTAAAGAGGCCATCGTGAAGCAGCGAGGCGGCAGCGCCTGGCAGATTGTCAGCATCGACAGCACGTCGCAGACGCATTCGGTAAGCCAGCTCCAGTTCGGCTCGCTCAGTCTTGCCGTCTGCACCTCAACGCCTTATACCCTTACCGCCGGGACGATTGCTCACCACGGGATGTCCGTGGCATAAAAATCACCAGCACGCCGAGAATAATCATCCCGACCCCCGCCAGCCCGTGCCAGGAAAAGTGTTCGTTCCAGCCGGGCAACAAAATGGCCGCGGCCCACACCAGAATGTAACTGAGGCTCAGCAAGGCATACGCTTTGCTGAGCGCCATGCGATGCAACGCCAGATACCAGCAGCCCATCGAGGCCACATACCCCATAAGTCCCAGCAGCAGCGCGCCAGTACCGGATGAGAAGTGCCAGAGCGCGGAGACAAACGCATAAAGCTCGCTGACTGGCGGCAGAGCCTGCATGGCATAGCGCAGCAGCAGTTGCGCCGCGCTGACCAGCATTACGCTGCATAACGCCCAGAACGTTCCTCTCACAGGCTTCCTCCGAGGATAACAATGCCGATGATGATGAACCCGACGCCCAGCCAGTGATGCAACGCGACTTTTTCATGCCAGAATGCTTTCGCCGCCAGGGTCACCCAGACAAAATTGAGGCTCAGCATAGGGTAGGCAACGCCGACAGGCAGGCGCTGCAGGACCACCAGCCAGACCAGCATGCCGCTGCCCAGTGCCAGCAATGCCAGGCCCAGCCACAGCATAATATGCGCGCCACGCCGCCCGGCTTTCGCCGGACGGGTGGCCTGCTTCTGACACAGCTGCCCTGCGCAGGTCAGCAGGCTTGCCAGTATCAACCAGAGCCAGGTCGTCATTGCGGTAAATACTGCAGCCAGGCCAGACGGCCCTGAATATACAGGCTGTCCGGTTCTGGCAGATGAGCCCGCTTAATATCGTCGTGTTTTGACAGCAGGATCACCAGTGACACGCCCCCCTGCTGGCGATGCGTTGCCAGCCACTGCGCAAAATTATCTTTCTCGACAAACCGGTCTTTCACATCCGGGTACGCTAGCCCGTAGCTCAGCTCGCCGCTCTGACCAAACAGAATGATGTCATTACGCTTAAGCTCCCACGCCAGCCCGGAGGCCACGCCAACATTGTTCGCCAGCACAAACCGGCTGCTCTGAAGCGGGTCACGGATGGTATCCACCAGCGACTGCGGCTGTTTGGAATCTACCACCAGGTTAGGAATGGCAAACCCAATCAGCAGCGCCACGCCAGCAGGACACAACGCCGCCAGCCACCAGCGCTGCGCGCTTTGCCGCACGGTAAACCAGCCGACAGCCGCCCAGACGAGAAACGCCAGCACCGCGCAGAAGACTTTATACAGCTCAACGGATGTCCAGACCGGATGCTTAGCAACCCCCCACGGCGAGACCACCAGCGCCGCCACCACGCCAATCACACCAAACGCCAGGTTAATCCCGCCGTTAATGCGTAACGCTCTGGCCCCTTTGTCCGCCGCGATGCAGGCATAGCGCGCCATCAGGATAGCCAGCGGAGCAAAACACGGCAGGATGTAGGTTGGCAGTTTGCCTTTGGCAATGCTGAAAAACAGCAGCGGCATCACGACCCATCCAAGCAGATAAAAGCCACCGCCCGTGTTGTCTCTTTCGCGCCAGCCCAGCCGAAACGCGCCGGGCAACAGCGCCAGCCACGGCAGACTGCCGGCCAGCAGGAACGGCAGGTAGTACCAGAACGGCGCTTTGTGCTGGGCATCGCTCTGGGCAAAGCGCTGAATATGCTCAACCCAGAAGAAGTAACGCCAGAAATCAGGCTCTCGATGCGCAATGGCCAGCGCCCAGGGCAGGACGATCAGCACACAGCTCACGATGGCCAGCCAGCCAAAGATCAGCACCTCTTTCCAGCGCTTCTGCGCAATCACCCACGGCAGCACACCTATCACCGGCACCGCCAGCGCCAGGAATCCTTTGGTCATCACCCCCATGCCGCAGGCAAGCCCGAGCAGCACGTAGCCACCCGCTTTTCCGGCCACGGTTTCAGCCTGTGAGGCCAGCCAGAAGCTGCACATAGCGGCCACCAGCCACAGGGTAATGATGGGATCCAGCACGGCGTACGTACCAATGCCATACACCAGGAACAGGGTCAGGAAGATAAGGCCGGAGAAAATGGCAACGCGCTTATCCCGCCACAGGCGCCACGCCATCCAGATCACCAGCAGAGCCGTCAACCCGGTTGAGAATATGGCGCCGGCGCGCACGGCAAAGTTAGTATGCCCAAACAGCAGTTGCCCGATACTGTTGATCCAGTAGCCCGCAATCGGCTTTTCAAAGTAACGCAGCCCCAGAAAATGCGGGACAATCCAGTCTCCAGACGCCAGCATTTCGCGGCTGATTTCCGCATAGCGCGTTTCATCAGGCTGCCACAGCAGGCGGATATCGATCGGAATGAGGTAGTAAACGATAAACAGTGCGAGAAGCGCTAAGCCATAACGGGCTGCTTTCATGATACCGGACTCACGGTTTGTTGATAGCCAAGCCAGCCTTCCCGGCCAGCCAGTTCATTACGCACAATTTTGCCCACGGGCAGGACGCTAAGATCCTCTGGCAGCAATTCGCTCAATGGACAAAACTGAATCCCCTCCTGAGCGGCCATCGTTAACAGTGCATCGAAATCATGCTGATACGCAATCCCCTCCACTTCCGCGTGGATGGTATAGACGGGCGTACCGGTGTCGCGATGAATGCAGTCCAGAATATAGCGATTGAACCCTCCGGCACTGACCTCGCGCCCAACCACTTCATCCCAGGTGGGAAGCGTGACCGGGATTTGCACCGTCCCCAGGCGATTCTCCCCGATGAGCGGCAAAAAAGGCCCGGTGCCGCGGCAATCACTGTTGTAGCGAAACGCGAAGGGTTCTTTGGCCTTCACCACGCGTTGGTCGGCACGCCATCCCGCCACGGCGGAGCAGCGAATCGTCTGGCCGGTAATGGCCTCCAGCTCCAGCATGCCGCGTTCAACTTCACGCGACAGGCGTGGAATATCCCAGACGCCAGCCCAGGCCTGCCAGGCATGGTGATCCCAGGCATGCAGTCCAACCTCATGGTGCTGCGCCGCGTCGCGGATAACGGCTTCATTACCCGCGCCAATGCGCCTGCCGGGCCATGCGGTTCCGGCCAGCAAAATATCCCAGCCGTAGAGAGAGGCTGCGCGTGAGCGCAGCATTTTGAACAGAAATGCCGGTTTAACCAGACGCCATAAATGACGTCCCATATTGTCAGGCCCCACGCTGAAGAAAATGGATGAGCGCACGTTGTGCTTGCTCAGCAGTTCCAGCAGTTTGGGTACGCCGTCACGCGTCCCCCTGAAGGTGTCGACATCAATGCGTAAACCGACTTTTCTCATGAGACCTGTTCCGACAGCTCCACGGTGCGCAGGAAGAAATCGAGCGTTTCATCAATGGTCTGATCCATCTTCACCGTCGGTGTCCAGTTCAGGCAGCGTTTCGCATTACGAATGCTCGGTTTACGGTGCTCAACGTCCTGATAACCTTTACCGTAGTAGCTGCTGCTTTCCACTTCACGGAAACCGGCAAACGGCGGGAAGCGATCGCGTAGCGGATGACGTTCAAAGCTTGCCAGCAGCATCTCAGCCAGCTCGCGAATGCTCGCTTCGTTATCCGGGTTACCGATGTTGATGATCTCTCCGTTGCAGCGACCCTCTTTGTTTTCGATGATGCGGAACAGCGCCTCGATACCGTCGCTGATATCCGTAAAGCAGCGTTTTTGTTTACCGCCTTCGATAAGCTTGATGGGCGAGCCTTCCACCAGGTTCAGGATCAGCTGGGTGATGGCACGTGAGCTGCCGATACGCGCCGCGTTAAGGTTATCCAGACGTGGTCCCATCCAGTTAAACGGACGGAACAGCGTAAAGCGCAGACCCGCTTTCTCGCCGTAGGCCCAGATCACGCGGTCGAGCAGCTGCTTGGAGACGGAATAAATCCAGCGCTGTTTGTTGATCGGCCCGACGACCAAGTTAGAGGTATCTTCGTCGAAGTTTTTGTCAGTACACATGCCGTACACTTCAGAAGTGGACGGGAAGATGATGCGCTTGTCGTATTTAACACAGTCGCGGATGATCTTCAGGTTCTCTTCGAAGTCCAGCTCGAACACGCGCAGCGGGTTACGGGTGTACTCAATCGGCGTGGCAATCGCCACCAGCGGCAGCACCACGTCACATTTTTTAATGTGATATTCAATCCACTCGGAGTGAATGCTGATATCCCCTTCCACAAAGTGGAAACGCGGGTTGTCGAGGAAACGACTGATAGCATCAGCACCGATATCCAGACCATAAATTTCGTAGTTATCGTCTTTCAGCAGACGCTCGGTCAGGTGGTTGCCGATAAAGCCATTGACGCCGAGGATCAGCACGCGGGTGCGGCGTTTGATGGCCACAACCGGTGCGCTGGTGATCAGTGCGCCAGTGACCAGCCCCAGAGACTGAGCCAGCTGCGCGCCCTGAACATAAACGCCGTTATCGGTTTGCCCGGTAACGATCTCCAGCACCTGCTCGCCGCAGCTGACAATCAGCGGGGAAGCCGAGACAACGGTGCCCGGTTTGGCGGCAGGAATGTCGTCGCGTACGCGGGATTTCCAGACGATAAATTTACTCACGCCTGCAAAGCTGTACGCCCCCGGCCAAGGGTCGGTAACGGCACGCACCAGGTTGTGCAACTGACGAGCCGGCTTGTTCCAGTCCAGGCGACCATCTTCTGGCTTGCGACGGCCAAAACAGCTCGCCTTGCTCTCATCCTGCGCGGTCTCGCTGAAGGTGCCGTTAAGGATCGCTGGCAACACATCACGTAACAGGCTTTGCGCTACGGTGCAGAGCTTCTGATGAAGCTGCAGCGCAGTTTCATCCGCATCGATAGCCACGCGCTGCTGCGCGATGATGGCACCGGCATCTGCGCGGTGCACCATACGGTGCAGAGTGACGCCGGTTTCCGTTTCGCCGTTCACCAGCACCCAGTTCAGCGGTGCGCGGCCACGGTAGGCGGGCAGCAAAGAGCCGTGAAGATTAAATGCCCCTTTTGCCGCCAGACTTAAAATCTCATCGCAAATCAGGTTGCGATAATAGAACGAGAAGATGGCATCAGGCGCGAGCGCCCGGATGCGGTCCACCCACAGCGGATGGTTGACATCGTCCGGGGCGTAAACCGGAATACCGCGCTCTGCGGCGATACGCGCCACCGAGCCAAAGAAGTTATTCTCTCCGGCCGTGTCCGGATGCGTGAAGATTGCAGCGATTTCATAGCCCGCTTCCAGCAGGGCCAGCGTGCCCGCACACCCCATATCGTGATAGGCAAAGACAACAGCTTTCATGGGTGAATTTCCTCTTGAGATGCTTTGTGTTCCTGGCGGACAACACGTTGAATAAAGTAGCGCGGACGTGCGCGAACATCGTTATAAATACGGCCAATGTATTCCCCGAGCAGGCCCATCCCGACAAACTGGGCGCCGATGAACATAAACAGCACGGCAAAGAGCATGAAGACCCCTTCCGCCGCCCATTGGGGACCGTAGATCAGGCGGAGTAACACCAGCAGCACGGAAAGCGCGAAGCCGAACACGGCAATGATGCTGCCGAAAACGCTCAACAGGCGCAGCGGCGTGGTGGTCAGGCAGGTGATAAGGTCGTACATCAGGTTGATGAGACGCATAAAGCTGTACTTCGACTCCCCGTGCTCGCGCTCGGCGTGCAGTACCGGGATTTCCGTCGCCTTACGGGCAAAGGTGTTCGCGAGAATGGGAATAAACGTGCTGCGTTCATGGCAGTGCAGCATGGCGTCGACAATATGGCGGCGGTAGGCGCGCAGCATGCAGCCATAATCGCCCATCGCTTTGCCGGTGGTCCGCTGGATCAAACGGTTGATTGTGCGGGAAGCCAGCTTACGGAACAGGCTGTCCTGACGGTTTTGCCGCACCGTGCCGACCACGTCGTACCCTTCATCGGCCTTTGCAACCAGACGCGGGATCTCTTCCGGCGGGTTTTGCAGATCGGCATCAAGCGTAATAATCAGATCGCCCGTCACGTGGCTGAACCCGGCCATAATGGCGGAGTGCTGGCCGTAGTTACGGTTAAGCAGCACGGCAACAATATGGCTGCCCTCGGCCTGCGCGGCTTCGGTCAGCATCAGCGCGGAATTATCGCTACTGCCATCATCCACCAGCAGTATTTCATAGGCTTTGCCGAGCGTGTCGCAGGCGGCCGTCGTACGGCTGATCAGTTCGGGCAGGCTCTCCTGTTCGTTGTAAACGGGGATTACCACAGAAACTTTTTGTACAGGCGGTGCGCTGAACATATCAATTTCCTGCAAGCTGATGGAGCGCGGTAATGACGCGGGTTGTGTCGTCATGAGTCATGTCCGGGAAAAGGGGGAGAGAACAAATACGCGCGCTATTCCATTCAGAATTCGGGAGCGATACATCAGGAAAACGCTCGCGGTAGTATTTTTGCGTGTGCGCCGCGCGGAAATGCAGGCCGGTGCCAATGCCTTTTTCCTTCAGGGCTGCCATCAGGTTGTCGCGAGAAATCCCGCAGCGGGCTTCATCCACGCGAATGATGAACAGATGCCAGGCGTGGACGTGCGGCCATGAAGGAATACGCAGCGGCTGGAACGGCGTATCGGCAAGCTCGCGAAGATAGCGTTCAGCAATGTCATGACGTCGTGCGTTGGCCTCTTTCAGTTTGCCCAACTGCACCAGCGCCAGCGCGGCGTTGATATCCGCCAGGTTGTATTTGAAGCCGGGCGTAATAACTTCTGCCTGCGGCGCACGACCGTGCGTCTGGCGGTCGTAGGCGTCCACACCCAGGCCGTGGAATTTCAGGCTACGGATCCGCTGCGCCAGTTGCGCATCGTCCGTGACCACTAACCCGCCTTCGGCGCAGGTCATGTTTTTAATGGCGTGGAATGAGAAAATCGCGGTGCCCTGCCAGCCCACGTGACGCGAGTGGTAGTACGTGCCGGCTGCATGCGCCGCATCTTCAATGACCGGAATACCGTGACGTTCCCCGATGGCGCGAATGGCGTCGATGTCACACGGCGCGCCGGCATAATGAACCGGAACAATCGCTTTTGTGCGCGGCGTAATGGCGGCGTCGACCGCATCCGGCGTGACCATCAACGTATCCCGGTCCACATCAATCATCACCGGGGTTGCACCCAGCAGCACAATCATATTCAGTGTGGATACCCAGGTCAGGGAGGGGGTAATCACTTCATCGCCTGGACCAATACCCAGCGCCATCAGCGTGACATGCATTCCCGCGGTCGCTGAGCTGACGGCAATCGCATGTTGATTCCCGGTTAGCTGACAGAATGCCTCTTCAAGCGCCTGATTTTTCGGTCCTGTGGTGATCCAGCCGGAGGTTAATACCTCCTGCAACGCCGCTAATTCCTCGCTACCCATGGACGGCCGGGAAAAAGGCAAAAAATCACTCATCATTAATTTCCTTGCTGTATTAAAGGCGTCATCTTTTTTACTGCGCTGTCGTTATGGGCAGCTCAATGGAATCATGCAAGATGGTTTATAAATAAAGTCCAAATAAAATTTAGACTGCACTCCATTTATGTCAACAAACCATCAACTAAAGTAAAAGTATCGTCGTTTTCTTAGGAAAAAATTAAGAGATGAGGAAAGCGGAATGGGTAAATAGCAGCAGGGTGCAAGAAAAATCCTTTTACAACAGCAAGATGGGATTTAATTCTCTTTTTTTTATTTTTTGTGAGTAAACTCACGACGGGCATTTAAATATTTCATTTCTTTTACATTAAAAAGATAAGAAAAGTAAATGAACGCTCAACCAAAATAAAAACCCCGGCGGTTTCGTCAACCGCCGGGAACTTTCTTTTAATGTGAATTGTCGCGTTTACTTAAGATTAGCAGGAAAATCATTCGGCAATTCACTGGCCGCACAGGCAATAACGCTTTCATTATTCGCCCCACAGTCGCGAACAAAGGTGATCGTCGCAAATTCATCAATGACTTCAGTGGGGTATGCCGGGCCTGCATCACGATACGCATTCATCAATGGAATATGATCGTTCTGGAAGCAGACGGTTTTTTCTGGATTGTTGATCACCCACCGTGGGAAGAAGATGGTGCCGTGGAACAGTTTGTCACCCAGGTTTGCTATCAGGCTCACGTCGGTACCGGTTGGTTCTGTCCAGGAAATTTTATAGATGCTCTCCCCTACACGAACAATATAAGCCTGCTGATCTTTCACCCAACGGTTCGCCACAATCCCGCTGTGAATACGGTAATCAAGGGTGGTTTCATTTTTGACATAAATCTCGTAGTTCCAGCCATTATCGTAGGTATATACAAGGTGTTTGCCGACGAAGCCGCTTAAGTCATGTTTGTCGAAGGTGTTCATAATGTGTCTCCTTTGTTTTGATGAGACGATCGTACCCCTTCAAAAAATGAATGAATAACGCTATGTTTGAATCAAATTCATCCAAATTTTAGATTAATCATGCATAAGACGACGCTTGAACAATGGTCATTACTGGAAAGAGTGGTCGAGGCAGGCAGCTTTGCCAAAGCAGCGGAAGAGACCAACCGCAGCCAGTCCTCGGTCAGCTATAACCTGTCGCTGCTGCAGGAGCGGCTGGGCGTGGCGCTGCTGGTGCCTGAGGGGCGGCGGGCTGTCTTGACCCCGGCCGGCGAACTCCTGCTCAACCAGGTTAAACCGTTGCTGAAAGCCTTCGCCTATGTTGAGACCCGTGCGGCAAGCCTGCGTAACGGAATGCGCACGCGGTTAGATCTGGTGGTGGACAGCATTTTCCCGCGCCGACGCCTGTTCGCTATTTTGCGTCAGTTCCAGCAGCTGTATCCGCAAACGCAGGTCCGTCTCACCGAAGTACTGGAAAATAGCCGCACCGATGTCATTAATGATGAAGCCGACGTGATGGTGTTAACCCGCCGCCAGGACATAACCGGTCTTGGCGAATGGCTGATGAATATCGACTTTGTTGCCGTGGCGCATCATCAACATCCCCTCTTTAGCCTCGACGCGCCGCTTAACGACGATATGCTGCGCCCGTGGCCGCTCATTCAGATAGCCGACAGCCAGACCGCCGCGCGTGCGGCCGGTGAGTCGTGGACCTTTTCCACCATTGACGCAGCCATAGAGGCGGTGATGTCCCAGGTCGGCTATGGCTGGCTGCCAGAGGAGCGTATTCAGACCCAGCTTGATCTGGGGGTGCTTAAACGCCTGCCGCTTAGCCATGGCGCACGCCGGGCTACGCCGCTGCACCTGATTGTGAAACGCTCCCTCGGCCCGCTGGATGAACAGGTTGAGACCCTGCTGCGCCTTTTTAGCCAGGAGCCGCCATCCTCACCTGCTACGCTTTAAGGTCCGAACGTTAAACACGATAAGGAGCAGATGATGAAGATCGATTTTACGGGGAAAGTCGCGCTGGTGACCGCCTCTACCGGCGGGATCGGCTTCGCCATAGCCCGAGGGCTGGCTGAAAGCGGTGCGGAAGTGATCATCAATGGCCGTAGCACGGAGTCTGTGAATAAAGGTATCCAGCAGCTACAACAGGTTGTGCCTGGGGTGCAGGTACGCGCTGCGATTGCCGACCTCAGCACGGCTGAAGGGGTGGAATCGCTGCTGAACGTGGCGACCCACGTCGACATCCTGGTCAACAATGCCGGCATTTACGGCCAGCAGGATTTTTATGGCACCGACGATGACACCTGGGAGCGTTACTGGCAGACAAACGTGATGTCCGGCGTGCGTATCTCCCGTGCGCTGCTGCCGGGTATGGTGCAGAAAGGCTGGGGACGCGTGGTGTTTATTTCGTCCGAGTCGGCCTGCAATATTCCAGCGGACATGATCCACTATGGCGTGACCAAAACGGCGCAGCTGTCGCTCGCTCGCGGGCTGGCGAAGTTCGTGGCGGGAAGCGGTGTCACGGTGAACAGCGTATTGCCCGGTCCCACCCTTTCAGACGGTTTTGCCGGCATGATGAAAGACGAGATCGAGAGAACCGGCAAATCGCTGGAGGAACTGGCGAAAGAGTTTGTGATGACTCACCGCCCGAGCTCGGTTATCCAGCGTGCCGCGACGGTGGAAGAAGTCGCCAATATGGTGGTGTATGTCTGCTCGCCCCAGGCCTCCGCCACCTCGGGCGCGGCACTGCGCGTCGATGGCGGCGTGGTGGATGACATCATCTGATCCCTCAGACAGAACGGTCTGTGACCCGTCGGGCAGTAATATAGTGCGCCTGCCAGTAGTCATCAGTCAGGGTTGAGACGGTTACGCCCTGGCTGCGTGAGGCATGAATAAACTGGCTATTGCCGATGTACACGCCCACGTGCCTTCGGTCTGGACCGGTCTGAAAGAAGACTAAATCCCCCGCCTTCAGACGGTATTGCGCCACCTTCACGCCGCGATGGATCTGTTCGCCCGTCGTGCGCGGCAGATTAAGGTGCGCCGCATCGCTGAACAGATGCTGCATCAGCGCGGAGCAGTCCACGCCCCGATGCGTGGTCCCGCCCCACTGATAGTGGGTGCCTTTCCACTTCTGGTATTGATCAAGGATCCGGGTACGCAGTGGTCCTGTTTCCTGGTGCAGCAGCGCGGATTTTGCCGGAGAAAGGGCGAGCTCACGGTTCATTGACAGCATTGACGCCGGCAGTTGAAAACTCAATGCCGAAAACGAAGCCAGACTTAACAAGAGGATTGAAATAAGCGATCTAAACGTCATATCAAAATAGATTCAGTGAGTGAATATTTTCCTTACCTGTGGGGGCCAACGTTCCCCCGAAATAGCGCGCAATGTGGCGATAATATAGACAGCTCGCTTTTCAACCAATTATTATTGAGACCAAAAATGGACTCACTTTCCGATCGCAAGATCGCGAAAAAAATGCTCAAGACAGAAGGACAGACAGGGTAAAGCAGGTAAACTAATCAACAGAATGTGTATTTTAGCTAAGACGTATTTATGACCAATATGATTGCCGACGAGGCCGTGGCCAAATCCAACGTGCTCTCCGTCTTCGACTTTGATGGAACACTGACGCACCACGACAGCTTTATCCCTTTCCTGCGTTTTGCCTTTGGTAAACGTTACTTCGCGGGCCGCCTGGTGCGTATGGCCTTACCCACACTCCACTGCGTGCGTCGTAAGCTGACGCGCGATGAGCTGAAGGAAGTGCTGATTAAAACGTTCCTGACGGGCGTGGATGAACACTGGCTACGCCAGCAGGCGGAAGCGTTTTGCGAAAAATACTGGGACAAGCTGATGCGCCCTGCCGGCGTACTGGCCGTCGCCGCAGAGGTGAATTCCGGTGCGGAAGTGACCATCTGTTCCGCCTCTCCGGCGCTGGTGCTCCAGCCGTGGGCTGACAAGCTGGGGATTAAGCTGATTGGCACGCAGCTGGAAGTGAAAGACGGCAAGCTCACCGGGCGTATCACCGGCAACAACTGCCGCTGTGCCCAGAAGGTGGCGAGGCTGGAAAAAGTGTATGGCGATCTGAATAGCTACCACCTGCGCGCGTGGGGCGATACCCGCGGCGACCATGAACTGCTGGCGGCGGCGCAGGATGCACACTGGCGGCACTTCCATCCACCGCGCAAGCGTCGACATTCACCGATTAAGTGTTAGACACTGTCTACCCGAAAACGGCAACCAAAGGTTGCCGTTTTGCTTTTAATGGGCTTCTTTCTTACCCGGGAACATCACGCTGGTGATAATCCCCAGCGCCAGCACGCCAAGCACCACAAACAGGCTTGCCGTGGCACCAATGCTGTAACCGTGGTGCCAGAAGTGATCGGTGGCATTTAATCCGAGCTTGAACGCCACGAAGAACAGCAGCAGCACCACCGCTTTCTCCAGATGCACCAGATACTGCTTCAGCGCTTCCAGCACGAAGTAGAGCGTACGCAAGCCGAGGATGGCGAACATCATTGCGCTGTAAATAATAAGCGGCTCACGGCTGACGGCAATAATGGCCGGCACGGAGTCAAACGCGAACATCACATCAGAGAGTTCCACGACCGCCACGCAAAGCAGCAGCGGCGTTGCGTAGCGTTTCGCCTTCTTCACGCGTCCAACCATCACGTCCTGGTTTTCAGGTTTCTCCAGCTCCGCGTCCACCTCTTTCTGGGTCAGAATAAAGGCATTGCTGCTGATTTTAGGCCAGACAGGATAGAAGCGTTTCACCAGACGGTAAGCCAGATGGCCGGAGTAATCTTCAACCTCGTCACTCTCTTCATTACGTCTGAGCATCATCACCGCCGTCCAGCCGACGACCAGCGCGAAGATAACCTCGACGTAAGGCCCCAGACTCAACAGGCTGGTCCCGATGGCCACAAAGATACCGCGGAAAACAATCGCCCCCAGCACGCCCCAGTAGAGGACGCGGTGACGATATTTATCCGGCACGCCGAACCAGGCAAAAATCGCCATCATCACAAACAGGTTATCGACGGAGAGCACCTCTTCCAGCGCGTAACCGGTGAGGAACAGGCTCGCCATCTCTGCGCCGTGGTGAACATACAGGAACCCGGCGAAAGCCATGGCCATCATGACCCAGAAGAGGGACCACATGGCAGCGCTTTTCAGCGAGATCGGTTTATCGTGACGGTGCATAAAGAGGTCGATAAACATCGCCCCGACGGCCATCACTACAAAGACAACAACGGTTTCAGTCGGGAAACCGAGATGAGCAGCAGACATACACAACCCTTTTGGCAGACAAAACACAACACCATGCAAACTGGCGTAAACCAGGAACGGAAAGGGGCAGGCTGTTTACCAGCCTTTAACCCTTAAAGCCGCGCCCTTCCAGGCCCGGCAAAGAGAGGTACTTTACCGCACTCCATGGGGTCGCGCATCTGCCGTTTAGGCGCTCATGCCGCGCAAACGCTGCAGTACGGCCACCAGAACCGCCACTGACCAGCCCACCATCAAGGCGCCGACCAGGCCTTCCACGCCCCCAATCAGCCGCCAGTGCTGAGGCAACGTGACATCGCCGTATCCCACCGTGGCGTAACTGACCAGCGAAAAGTAGAAGCTGGTGTTCCAGTCGTTAAATGCATCAATAACAAAATAAAACCCGGCGAAGAGACCGGCTTCAAGAAGATGGGCGAAGATCATGGAAATAACGATCCCGACGTTACGCAAAACCACGCGCACCGCAGAGTCGACCTCTAAATTAATGAATTTTAAAACGCAAAACATCCACAGCGAATGGATGACCACCGTAAGGGTAAGCAAAATAATGATGCTGAGTAGCTGCATGAAAGGTGCTCTGACCGGGAAGAAAAATGACCCCGCGAACGCAGCGGGGCACCTGGAGTTGTCTGGCCTGGTCGAAGCTTAGTGGATCGGAGGAAAAAAGTTGGTGCAATAATTGCGCTGCGTGATTATCACCCTTTTAGAGTCTCCTCTTTGCGGCTGGTTCGACTGCTGTGAGCGATATATCTGGAGCGCACTATCTGTGAGTCACCTCTTATTTACATCATTTAAACCTTCCATTAACTGGATAAAAAGAACGCGCCGTCGCTATAGTGGTTTTGTTTAATAAAACTCAGTTGTACCTAATAAAACAAAGAACATACCCTGCGAGGACACAATGACAGAACATTTACGTAACGGTGCTACCGCCACCGAGGACATAGAAAGAGAGACGATATGGAAGGTGATCTGGCGTATTCTCCCGTTTCTGATTGTCAGTTACCTGGTCTCCATTATCGATCGCGGGAATATCGGCATGGCTTCGCTGCAGATGAATGAGGACCTTGGCCTCAGCAAAGCTGCATTTGGCTTCGCCAGCAGTCTTTATTTCGTGGCCTATTTTCTGTTTGAAGTACCCAGCAACCTGGCCATGCAGAAAGTCGGCGCCCGGCTGTGGATCCCGCGCATTATGATCAGTTGGGGCATCGTCTCCATGTGTATGTCCCTGGTGCAGAACACCACGTCGCTCTATATCGTCCGTTTTCTTCTCGGTGCTGCAGAAGCGGGCTTCTTCCCGGGCGTCGTGCTGTATCTGACCTGGTGGATCCCGTCCCGCTACCGCGCACGCATTATTGCGTCCTTTATGGTCGCCATCCCGCTCGCTAACTTCATTGGCTCCCCGCTTTCCGGGTTGATACTGTCACTGGATGGCTGGCTGGGTCTTCGCGGCTGGCATCTGCTGTTCATTATTGAAGGCTTGCCGGCGGTGCTGCTGGGTATTGCAGCCTGGTTTATTCTCCGGGATCGCCCTCATCAGGCGAGCTGGCTTAGCAGTGAACAGAAACAATGGCTGGAAACCACGCTGGAAACCGAGCGCAACCAGCAAAAGAATATCGGACACCAGACCACCTGGCAGTTGCTAAAGCATCGCCAAATCTGGCTGATGGCGCTGATTTACGCGGGTGCATCGTCCGCGGGTACCACCATCAGCGTCTGGTCTCCTCAACTGCTGAAATCCTTCCATCTCGATAATCTTGAGACAGGTCTGCTTAACGCCATTCCTTACGGTCTGGCATCTGTTCTCATGATTGTATGGGGACGGAATTCCGATCGTACCAACGAACGCCGCTGGCATACCGCACTCACGCTATTCATAATTGCCGCCGGCGTGTTCGCCGCCTTTGTGAGCGTTTCGCTGTCTGCCACGATCGTTATCCTCAGCATTATGCTGATAGGCGCCTATTCAATGAAAGGGCCTTTCTGGGCGCTGGCGTCCGGTTGGATGAGCAGTACCTCAGCGGCGGCGGGACTGGCCGCGATTGGTGCCATCGCAAACCTGATAGGCGGGGCGGTGATGGTAAACGCGTACGGCATTATCAATGAGCGGACGGGCAGCTACACGCTGGCGATGCTTCCGCTGGCCGCGCTGTGCGTGGCCGGGGGGATAGCGGTGCTCATTATGGGCCGACAGGCCCGCAACGCTCAGCTACACGAAAAACAGGTCACGCATTAGCGTTGACAGAAGCGGGACAACTGTCCCGCTTCTGCATTTAAAGATGTTCTTCCGCCGTATCGC
This sequence comes from Enterobacter sp. BNK-18, assembly GCF_047456135.1. Lineage (NCBI taxonomy): Bacteria > Pseudomonadati > Pseudomonadota > Gammaproteobacteria > Enterobacterales > Enterobacteriaceae > Enterobacter > Enterobacter sp. BNK-18. Next base: position 3,533,107 of record NZ_CP179899.1, read on the forward strand.
TCGTTTCCCCAAAAAACTGCTGACAGAAGAGCTTACTGGCTCCCATTTTCTGCGACAGACGGCTTGCTGCCGCCTTCATCAACTGACCTATCTCCTTCTCACGACGATCTTCCGTCAGCCGTGAGATGGGGCCGGTCAGGGCTAACGCCGCAACCAGCTTGTCGTGAACGCCGAAGACAGGCATCGCAAACGCAGCGGTGTGGGGATCGCGTGCCCCTGACGTGTAGAAAGGGAGTTCAGCGTCTCCCTCCGGCAGGCTCTCATTGAGCCCCCAATGGCGTAATATCTTACTGATGGCCGAATTATCGAGCGGAAACTGGCTACCGGGAAGATTGCTGTGTCGCAGGCCATGCGACGCTTCAGCGCGAAACAGGCAAAGCCGCTGCCCTCCCTCCAGCACATACCAGCTGGCACTCTCCTGAGACGCCAGGGATAAGGCCTGGAGCTCTGGCTGAACCACTCGGGAAAGATGGAAAGATTGTTCATACAGCTTGCCGAGGTAAAGCAGACGTGGGCCCAGCGCATAATTGCCGTCTTCATGCCTGACGACGTAATTCATCCGTTCAAGAGAATTCATCAAGCGGTAAACCGTGGTTTTGTGATAACCCGATAGCTGTGCCAGCGCGGTCAGCGTCAGGCTCTCATCTCCAGGACGGAAGCAATCCAGTAAAGCCAGCGCTTTTTCAACCGCTACAACGCCTTCATTCCCCATCATTATCTCCTTGTTAGCCCGGCAGTGAGTGTACCTCAAATTTTGTGAGTCACTTCGTGTTTACATCACAAACGCCATCTCGGGTCTGGCTAAAAGGAAAGCAACACCGCTATAGTTGTTTTGCATTGTACACCTGCATTGTACTTAGTAAAACAATATGGAGGCATTCATGTCCGTTACTGAAAAAAAACCGATTAATCGCCAGTTTGATCGCGTTTCTGCCGAGGACGTTCGTCGGGCTGCCGAGTATCAGGCCGCTATTCTGGCCGACGTGGCCGGTCGCCGCGGTACGCTTCATGGCCGCATCAAACCGCTGGCCCCACACATGTCCGTTGCGGGTCCGGCCATCACCGTTGAAGTCCGTCCGGGTGATAATCTGGCGATTCATGCCGCGATGGCGGTGGCGCAGCCCGGCGATGTCCTGATCGTCGATGGCAAAGGCGACCTGAGCTGCGCGCTGCTTGGGGAAATCATGGCCACTCAGGCTCAGGCGAGCGGCATTGCGGGCATTATTATTGACGGCGCTGTACGAGACGCCGATACCTTGAGCAAAGGTCACTACCCTGTCTTTTCTGCCGGTCTGAACCCCTGCGGCCCGACAAAGCTAATTTCTGGTCGGGTTAATCATCCCATTTCAGTCGCCGGGGCGACGGTTCAGGCCGGGGATCTGGTTGTCGCGGATATCGACGGCGTGGTAGTCATCCCGCGCGATGAGGTTCAGGAAGTTATCGCGCTGGCAAAAGGAAAGCTGGAGATGGAGACCCGACGCCTTGCCGCCATCCGTGAAGGCGATTTACGTCCACACTGGCTTGATGACGCGCTTCGTAAGGCAGGTATGTTAGATGACGGGGAGACGCTGTGATGGGGGGCAAAGACGTAGTTCTGGTTACCGGAAGCGACCTGGCGGAGCAGGCCATGGTGATGTTGCAGGGCTTTGAGGTGGTGTTTGCGGGCCGCCAGCCCACAGAAGATGAACTGATCGCGCTGTGTGAACGACACAATCCTGTGGCGATTCTGGTACGTTACGGCAAGATTACCGCGAAAGTCATGGATGCCGCCCCCGCTCTGCAGGTTATTTCCAAGCACGGAAGCGGGATCGATGTGATAGACCAGACGGCAGCGGCCGAGCGCAACATCGCCGTCCGCGCTGCGCCAGGTGCAAACGCGGCGGCAGTGGCTGAACATACCTGGGCGCAGATCCTCGCCTGCGCAAAGTCGGTGGTGCCTCTGGACAAGCGCCTGCGAGACGGGCACTGGGATAAGGCGACGCATAAATCCATTGAACTGGAGGGCTTAACGTTAGGGCTCATCGGATTGGGTGCTATCGGCTCGCGTGTGGCACATATTGGCCACGCATTCGGCATGAAGGTGCTGGCTTACGATCCCTATGCTAAGTCCATGCCTGCCCTGTGCGAACGCGCAGAAACGCTGAATGGACTTCTTTCCCGTTCCGATGTCATCTCTTTGCACTGTCCGCTGACCGATGAGAATCGGGGGATGATCAATAGCCAGACGCTCGCACACTGCAAGCGGAACGCAATTCTGGTAAATACGGCACGCGGCGGACTGATCGACGATGAATCGTTACTGGCGGCGCTCAGGGATGGCACGCTGCACAGCGCAGCGCTGGACAGCTTTACCCACGAGCCGCTGACGGCGCCGCACCTCTGGCAGTCCGTAGAAAACGTGGTTATTTCACCGCATATTGGCGGCGTTACCGCAGCGTCATATATCAAGATGGGGACAGTGGCCGCGAGCAATATTCTTGCTGTAACAGACGTAACCACCGTCAGTCCGTAAAGCCATCTGTGACGAGTGGCAGTGCTCTTATGTCACTTGTCTTCTGCCAGCGCCTGAGCGCACGCCCAGGCACTTGCCCATGCCCACTGGAAATTGTATCCGCCGAGCCAGCCGGTCACATCCATCACCTCACCAATAAAATAGAGCCCCGGCACGTTGCGCGCTTCCATGGTGCGGGACGAGAGTTCATTCGTGTCGACCCCGCCAAGCGTCACTTCCGCCGTGCGGTAGCCTTCGGTGCCGTTGGGCTGCACCCGCCAGGCTGTCAGCGTCTCAACCAGCACCTCCTGTTCGCGGCTGTTAAGCTGCTTGAGCGACACATCGGGGATCTGCCCCAGCACCTGCAAACATTCCACCAGACGTTTTGGCAACTGCATGGCCAGCGTGTTTTTCAGGCTTTGATTCGGGTGCGCCGCGCGTTGCTCGTTGAGGAAAGCCTCCAGGTCGCATTCGGGTAGCAGGTTAACCGTGACAAACTCCCCCGGCTGCCAGTAGCTGGAAATTTGCAGTACCGCCGGGCCGGAAAGACCACGGTGGGTAAACAGCAGGTTTTCACGGAACACCGTACCGTCTTCAGCCGTAATGACCGACGGCACCGAGACGCCAGAAAGCGTCTGGAGCTGTTCCAGCAGGGGCTTATGCAGGGTGAACGGTACCAGCCCCGCACGGGTGGGCAGCACGTTCAAGCCAAACTGTTCGGCAATCTTGTAGCCGAATGGTGAAGCACCGAGCCCCGGCATGGAGAGGCCACCGCTGGCAATCACCAGGTTATCGGCGCTGACGCTTTCCCCGTTTAACTGCAGCGTGTAGCCCTGCTCATCGCGGGACACCTCCAGCACTTCCGTGCGCAGGCGCATCACCACGCCGCCCTTCTCGCACTCGGCCACCAGCATATCGACAATCTGCTGGGCGGAGTCATCACAGAACAGCTGGCCCAGCGTTTTCTCATGCCATGCGATACCGTGCTTACCCACCAGGTCGATAAAGTCCCACTGGGTGTAACGCGCCAGGGCCGATTTGCAAAAATGACGGTTCTGGCTCAGATAAGCTGCGGGTTCGACATAGAGATTTGTAAAGTTGCAGCGCCCGCCACCGGACATCAGAATTTTACGTCCTGGCTTTTTACCGTTATCCAGCAACAGCACGCGACGACCCGCCTGTCCGGCCATCGCCGCACAAAACATACCCGCCGCACCGGCGCCAATTACCACGGCATCAAACCTTTCCACGTCAAAATCCTCTTCGTTAACTGCCGCGGATTGTAAAGTTTCCTCTGTGGTCACACCAGCGCAATTAACCGAGATATCAGTCATATACTTGAAATATAAAATATATTTCTTTACCTAACGCCAACAAAGCCGAAGTTATATCAAAAAAAAGCTATATTTCACTTTGCCCGCCGCGCATTTGTCCTGGATAATGCGCCGCGTTCATGTCCTCAAAATGGCGTAACGTCCTATGCTACATTTGTTTGCTGGCCTGGATTTACATACCGGGCTTTTATTATTGCTTGCTCTGGTTTTTGTACTGTTTTACGAAGCGATCAACGGCTTCCACGACACTGCAAACGCAGTAGCAACGGTTATCTACACTCGCGCAATGCGATCGCAGCTCGCGGTTGTTATGGCGGCGGTATTTAACTTTTTTGGTGTTCTTCTGGGTGGACTGAGCGTTGCATATGCGATCGTGCATATGTTGCCAACGGATCTGCTTCTCAACGTTAGTTCTGGCCATGGCCTCGCTATGGTGTTCTCAATGCTGCTTGCTGCAATTATCTGGAACCTCGGTACCTGGTATTTCGGCCTGCCTGCATCCAGTTCTCACACCCTCATCGGCGCGATTATCGGTATTGGGTTAACGAATGCCCTCATGACCGGTACCTCGGTTGTTGATGCGTTAAACATCCCGAAAGTGCTGGGAATTTTCGCCTCACTGATTGTCTCCCCTATCGTGGGTCTGGTGGTCGCAGGCGGATTGATTTTCATCCTGCGTCGTTACTGGAGCAATACGAAAAAACGCTCCCGTATTCACCTGACGCCTGCAGAGCGTGAGAAGAAAGACGGCAAGAAAAAGCCGCCATTCTGGACGCGGATTGCCCTGATCCTTTCCGCTATCGGCGTTGCCTTCTCTCACGGCGCGAACGACGGTCAGAAAGGCATTGGTCTGGTAATGCTGGTACTGATTGGCGTCGCACCGGCGGGATTCGTGGTTAACATGAACGCCTCCGGTTACGAAATCACCCGTACCCGTGATGCGGTGAACAACGTTGAAATCTACTTCCAGCAACACCCTGAGCTGCTGAAGAAGGCAACCGGCGTTGACCAGTTGATCCCTTCTCCTGAAGCAGGCGCTACCACTGCGCCGGGCGAATTCCACTGCCATCCGGCAAACGCGATTAACGCGCTGGAACGCGCCAAAGGCATGCTGGGTAATATCGAAAGCTACGACAAACTGTCCGTTGAGCAACGTGGTCAACTGCGTCGCATTATGCTGTGCATCTCTGATGTCACGGATAAAGTGGCGAAGCTGCCAGAAGTGAATGCTGACGACCAGCGTCTGCTGAAGAAACTGAAAGGCGATATGCTCAATACTATTGAGTACGCGCCAATCTGGATCATCATGGCTGTCGCACTGGCTCTCGGTATCGGTACGATGATTGGCTGGCGTCGTGTGGCGACCACCATCGGCGAGAAGATCGGTAAGAAAGGCATGACGTATGCGCAGGGTATGTCCGCGCAGATGACGGCGGCGGTTTCAATCGGTCTGGCGAGCTATACCGGTATGCCAGTTTCGACCACCCACGTACTCTCCTCTTCCGTGGCAGGGACCATGATTGTTGACGGCGGCGGTCTGCAACGCAAAACCGTGACCAACATTCTGATGGCCTGGGTATTTACCCTTCCGGCCTCTATCCTGCTGTCGGGTGGGTTGTACTGGATTTCGCTGAAGCTTATCTAATCGGCAGAACGCGATAAAAAAGCGGGTCAGGAAACTGACCCGCTTTTTTTATGCTCAGTGCCAAATCATCAAGGCAATCATGCTGACCACAACCAGACCACACAGGGCGCTGGTTAAAATGAACTGACGGCGAAGACGCTCGCAACGGCGAATAAACTCTTCATCGTGGTGATCGCGATAGCGCTGGTAATAGATATACCCTACCAGACGCATCTGCTTGCTGGGCTGTCCGTGCGAGGTGAAGAACCCTCCACCGTCCACATACTGATAAAGCAACGGATCGCAACCACGAAGTACCACTAACAGCGCACGTAACGATGAGAAGTAGCGCGCCATATTCACTATGCAAACCACGCATAACGCCCAAAACAATGCGACGGTGCTAATCATACATCCTCCCCGGCGTACGCCCACGAAGCAAGGCCTCTGAGCTACCGCACTCCAGTGCCCTGACAGACAGTTCAGTGAAAGAATGAACAAAAGTCGATCCGGTTCGCGTTTTAATATCCGAACGGCTCATTAAATAGTGTAGGAGATCCGTTAATTTTTTTGCCACAAGGTTAATCGTTATCAACACCAAAGCTTGAAAAATATGTTTTACTGGGCCGTAATGAAAGCATCAGACGACGGCTTTTCCATTTAGTCATCGATAACTTAAGGAAGGAGTAACACTATGGCTTACAAACACATTCTCATCGCGGTAGACCTCTCTCCGGAGAGTAAAGTGCTGGTTGATAAAGCGGTATCCATGGCACGCCCTTACAACGCGAAAGTTTCTCTTATCCACGTTGATGTGAATTACTCCGACCTCTATACCGGTCTGATTGACGTCAATCTCGGTGATATGCAGAAACGCATCTCTGAAGAGACACACCACGCCCTGAGCGAACTGTCCACCAACGCGGGCTACCCTATCACCGAAACCTTAAGCGGCAGCGGCGATCTGGGTCAGGTGCTGGTTGATGCGATTAAGAAATACGATATGGACCTGGTCGTTTGTGGTCACCACCAGGACTTCTGGAGCAAGCTGATGTCTTCAGCGCGTCAGCTGATTAACACCGTTCATGTGGATATGCTGATTGTTCCACTGCGTGACGAAGAAGACGAGTAAGTCTGCTTTCCCTCTCCCAAAGGGAGAGGGAACCGTTCGAGCCTCTTTCCAGCGCGGGTTGGGGTGACGCCATCAAACCGCACACCCTAACCTTCCTGTTCCGGCGTCCCCGAATAAATATCAAACCGGTGCCCTTTGGTAACCACCGCATTGGCCGTCGCCACGTCCGCCAGCGGCGGCGCATAGTCAGGACGTTTCACCACCACGCGCTTCGTGGCTAGCTGACGAGCAGGCGCCAGCAAACCATCCGCGTCTAAATCCGGCCCGACCAGCGACTGGAACACCCGCATCTCTTTCTTCACCAGCGCGCTTTTCTGCTTATGCGGGAACATCGGGTCGAGGTAGACCACCTGCGGACGCGGAGTGATATCGGTCAGCGCCGTCAGGCTGGAGGCGTGAATCAACTGCAAGCGCGCCTGCAGCCACAGTCCAATCTCCGGGTCGGCATAGCCGCGCGTCAGCCCGTCGTCGAGCAGCGCGGCCACGACCGGATTGCGCTCCAGCATCCGCACGTGACACCCTACCGAGGCCAGGACAAACGCATCGCGCCCTAAACCCGCCGTGGCATCCACCACGTCCGGAAGATAGCTTCCTTTGACGCCAACCGCTTTGGCAACCGCTTCACCGCGACCGCCGCCGAACTTGCGCCGGTGCGCCATGGCGCCCCCCACAAAATCGACAAATATCCCGCCGAGCCTGGGTTCGTCACGCTTACGTAATTCCAGATGCGCCGGCGTCATCACCAGCGCCATCAGGTTTTCATCATCATGCTCCAGCCCCCAGCGGGCGGCCAGAACAGATAAGGCGCCGTCACCGGCGCCTGTTTCATCGACTAAACAAATCTTCACGTAACGGTTAGCCTTTAATTCCGTAGTGCTCAAGCATCGCATCCAGCTGCGGCTCGCGGCCACGGAAGCGTTTGAACAGCACCATTGGCTCTTCAGAACCGCCGCGCGTCAGGATGTTATCAAGGAACGACTGGCCGGTTTCACGGTTGAAAATGCCCTCTTCTTCAAAGCGAGAGAACGCATCCGCCGCCAGCACGTCGGCCCACAGGTAGCTGTAATAGCCTGCCGCATAGCCGCCCGCGAAGATATGGCTGAACGCGTGCGGGAAGCGGCCCCAGGTTGGGCCAGGAATAACGGCGACCTGCTTTTTGATCTCGGCCAGCGTCTCGAGGATTTTCGCCCCCTGCTCCGGACTAAACTCGGCGTGCAGACGGAAGTCGAACAGGCCGAACTCCAGCTGGCGCAGGATAAACATCGCCGCCTGGTAGTTTTTCGCCGCCAGCATTTTATCCAGCAGTTCTTTCGGCAGCGGTTCGCCGGTTTCGTAATGGCCGGAGATGAACGCCAGCGCGTCCGGCTCCCAGCACCAGTTTTCCATAAACTGGCTTGGCAGTTCGACCGCATCCCATGGCACACCGCTGATACCGGCAACGCCTGCGGTTTCGATACGGGTCAGCATATGGTGCAGGCCGTGGCCGAACTCGTGGAACAGGGTAATCACTTCGTCATGGGTAAACAGCGCAGGTTTGCCATTCACCGGACGGTTGAAGTTACAGGTCAGGTACGCCACCGGCTTCTGCAGGGAGCCGTCCGCTTTACGCATCTGCCCGACGCAATCATCCATCCATGCTCCGCCGCGTTTGTTCTCGCGAGCGTACAGATCCAGGTAGAAGCTCCCGCGCAGCTCGTTCTTCTCGTCATACAGTTCGAAGAAGCGCACGTCCGGATGCCAGACGTCGATGTCGGTACGTTCTTTGGCGGTGATCCCGTAAATGCGTTTAACCACTTCAAACAGGCCGTTAACGGCTTTGTTTTCCGGGAAGTAAGGACGCAGCTGCTCATCGCTGATGCTGTAAAGGTGCTGTTTCTGTTTTTCACTGTACCAGGCGATATCCCACGGCTGCAGCTCGTCGACACCGTATTCCGCTTTCGCGAAGGCGCGCAGCTGTGCCAGCTCTTTCTCGCCCTGCGGACGCGCACGTTTCGCCAGGTCAGTCAGGAAATCGAGGACCTGCTGTGGATTTTCCGCCATTTTGGTGGCGAGGGATTTGGAGGCGTAGCTCTCAAAGCCCAGCAGCTGTGCCAGCTCGTGACGCAGCGCGAGGATTTCAGCCATCACCGGGCTGTTATCCCACTTACCGGCATTCGGGCCCTGATCGGAGGCGCGGGTGCTGTACGCACGGTACATCTCTTCGCGCAGCGCCTGATTGTCGCAGTAGGTCATGACCGGCAGGTAGCTCGGGATGTCCAGGGTTAAGAGGAAGCCTTCCTGCTCTTTCGCTTCGGCCTGCGCTTTCGCCGCCGCCAGCGCGCTTTCCGGCATACCGGCCAGCTCGGCTTCGTCGGTAATCAGCTTCGTCCAGCCCATGGTCGCGTCCAGCACATTGTTGCTGTACTGGTTACCCAGCTCAGACAGACGGGCCGCAATTTCACCGTAACGGGTCTGTTTCTCTTTCGGCAAACCAATGCCGGAGAGTTCGAAATCACGCAGAGCGTTATCGACCGATTTTTTCTGCGCGGTATTGAGTTCGGCATAGTGGTCGCCATCGCGCAGGTCGCGATAGGCTTTGTACAGCCCCTCGTGTTGACCAACCCAGGTGCTGTACTCAGAGAGCAACGGCAGGGTTTGTTCATACGCTTCACGGAGTTCCGGGCTGTTTTTCACTGAATTCAGATGGCTTACCGGGGAGAAGAGGCGTCCCAGCACGTCATCCACTTCGGCCAGCGGCTGACACAGATTTTCCCAGGTGTACGGCGCGCCCTGCGCCACCACGCTTTCTACCGCCGCACGGCAGTTGTCCAGCGCCTGTGTTACGGCTGGAACCACATGCTCAGGGCGGATTTTAGAAAACGGTGGCAACGAAAAAGGCGTCAGTAATGGATTGGTCATAAACGCTGTCCTGTTGAATAAGATGAATGAAGCGCGCATCCGGCGCTGTGCATATGCGATCTAGAATGGGGATAAGTGTAGAGGATTTCAATGCCAGACGTTGCGCTTTCGCGGCAGGATAAACTTTTCTGTATACTGTGGCGATACGCTCTATTTTTGCCCGATGGCGCTACGCTTATCAGGCCTACGTTTACTACCTGGAACACAATCATTCATGCTCAGTTATCGCCACAGCTTTCACGCAGGCAACCACGCCGACGTCCTTAAACACACCGTTCAGAGCCTGATCATTGAATCACTTAAAGAGAAAGATAAACCGTTTCTCTATCTGGACACCCACGCGGGCGCGGGACGTTATCAGCTGAGCGGCGAACATGCCGAGCGCACCGGAGAATACCTGGAAGGGATCGCCCGCATCTGGCAGCAGGACGACCTGCCGGCAGAGCTGGAGCCCTACATTGGTGTGGTGAATCATTTTAACCGCAACGGCCAGCTGCGCTACTACCCTGGCTCGCCGTTGATTGCCCGCCAGCTGCTGCGCGAGCAGGACAGCCTTCAGCTGACCGAGCTGCACCCAAGCGACTTCCCGCTGCTGCGTTCTGAATTCCAGAAAGACAGCCGCGCCCGTGTGGAAAAGGCGGATGGCTACCAGCAGCTGAAGGCCAAACTGCCGCCGGTATCCCGTCGCGGTCTGGTGCTGATCGACCCGCCTTATGAGATCAAAACCGATTATCAGGCGGTAGTGAGCGGTATTAACGACGGCTACAAACGCTTTGCGACGGGCACCTATGCCCTGTGGTATCCGGTGGTGCTGCGTGCGCAAATTAAACGCATGATCAAAGACCTGGAAGCGACCGGTATCCGCAAAATTCTGCAAATTGAACTGGCCGTGCGCCCGGACAGCGACCAGCGCGGCATGACCGCTTCCGGCATGATTGTGATCAACCCGCCATGGAAGCTCGAAGCGCAGATGAACAACGTGCTGCCGTGGCTGCACAAGACGCTGGTGCCGGCCGGAACGGGCCATGCCACCGTCAGTTGGATCGTGCCGGAGTAATCGCAGTCATCGGTGGAAACTATTGATTTCAGGTATACAATCGCGGCAATTCACGATTAAGGATAAAAGCTATGACTAAGCATTATGACTACATCGCAATCGGCGGCGGCAGCGGCGGCATCGCCTCCATCAACCGCGCGGCCATGTATGGCCAGAAATGTGCGCTGATCGAAGCCAAAGCGCTGGGCGGCACCTGCGTCAACGTGGGTTGTGTACCGAAGAAAGTGATGTGGCATGCGGCCCAAATCCGTGAAGCAATCCATATGTATGGCCCGGATTACGGCTTTGACACCACCATCAATAACTTTGACTGGAACAAGCTGATCGCCAGCCGTACAGCCTATATCGACCGTATTCATACCTCGTACGACAATGTGCTGGGCAAGAACAACGTCGATGTTATTCATGGTTTTGCGCGCTTTGTTGATGCGAAGACGATCGACGTTAACGGTGAGACGATCACTGCCGATCACATCCTGATCGCGACCGGCGGGCGTCCGAGCCACCCGGATATTCCCGGTGTGGAATACGGTATCGACTCCGACGGTTTCTTCGAGCTGCCTGCTCTGCCAGAACGTGTTGCCGTGGTGGGCGCGGGATACATCGCCGTAGAACTGGCCGGTGTGATTAATGGCCTGGGCGCAGAAACGCACCTGTTCGTGCGTAAACACGCGCCGCTGCGCAACTTTGACCCGCTGATCGTCGATACGCTGGTCGAAGTGATGAATACCGAAGGCCCAACGCTGCACACCCACGCCGTGCCAAAAGCGGTCGTGAAAAATGCAGACGGTAGCCTGACGCTTGAGCTGGAAGATGGCCGTAGCCAGACCGTGGATTGCCTGATCTGGGCGATTGGTCGTGAACCGGCTAACGACAACTTCAACCTGGCGGCGACGGGCGTTAAAACCGATGAGAAAGGGTATATCGTTGTCGATAAATTCCAGAACACCAGCGTTCCGGGCATTTACGCGGTGGGCGATAACACCGGTGCGGTCGAACTGACGCCGGTTGCGGTTGCCGCGGGCCGTCGCCTCTCTGAGCGTCTGTTTAACAACAAACCGGAAGAGCATCTGGACTACAGTAACATTCCGACCGTGGTCTTCAGCCACCCGCCAATCGGCACAGTGGGCTTAACAGAACCTCAGGCGCGCGAGCAGTATGGCGACGACCAGGTGAAAGTGTATAAATCCGCGTTCACCGCGATGTATACCGCCGTCACCTCTCACCGTCAGCCATGCCGCATGAAGCTGGTCTGCGTGGGTCCGGAAGAGAAGATTGTCGGTATCCACGGCATTGGCTTTGGCATGGACGAGATCCTGCAGGGCTTCGCCGTGGCGTTGAAAATGGGTGCCACCAAGAAAGACTTCGATAACACCGTTGCGATCCACCCGACAGCGGCCGAAGAATTTGTCACCATGCGTTAAGCAAAATGCCCCTCTGCGGAGGGGCGTTTGTTTCAGACATAAATCGTTGCACAACGAATGCTCTGAATTATTTGCCCCATAAATCTGTCTAAAAATCCATTTTAGTCTTTATTTTTCAGGCACTTGATGTTTTAACTCCGCAAATACCCCGCGCTTAAAAACGTGATCAACCGCACATTTCCCTCAGCCAACACCGAAGCGAATGTCTACGCTTATAAGACGCCCGGAAAAAACTGTTATTTTGAACACACAACCGGAGGTCCTTATCGCCATGTTCAACCAGAAACTACAGGCTGCCGAGAACATCGAGTTCGAGATTGCAGAAGAGCTGCGCTACGAGACCGATCCCTGCGAGTTAAAACTGGATGAAATGATTGAGGCGGAGCCGGAACCCGAAATGATTGAGGGGCTACCCGCCTCTGATGCTCTGACGCCCGCCGATCGCTATCTGGAACTGTTCGAGCACGTGCAGTCGACACGTCTGTTTGCGGACAGCAAAACCTTCCCCGACTGTGCCCCGAAGATGGATCCTCTGGATATTCTGATCCGCTATCGCAAGGTCAGGCGCCACCGGGATTTCGACCTGCGCCGGTTCGTGGAGAACCACTTCTGGCTGCCAGAGACCTATACCACGGAATATGTCTCCGACCCCGGCCTGTCGCTAAAAGAGCACATTGACAGCCTGTGGCCCGTGCTGACGCGCGAGCCGCAGGACCACATCCCCTGGTCTTCTCTGCTGGCGCTGCCGCAGGCCTATATCGTGCCCGGCGGGCGTTTTAGTGAGACCTATTACTGGGATTCCTACTTCTCTATGCTGGGTCTGGCAGAGAGCGGACGTAACGATCTGCTGAAATGTATGGCGGATAACTTCGCGTGGTTGATTGAACGCTACGGCCATATCCCGAACGGTAACCGTACCTATTATCTCAGCCGCTCCCAGCCGCCGGTATTTGCCCTGATGGTAGAGCTGTTTGAAGAGGATGGTGTGCGCGGTGCAAAGCGCTACCTTGAACACCTCAAAATGGAGCATGCCTTCTGGATGGACGGGGCGGAATCGCTGCTGCTTAATCAGGCCTATCGCAGCGCGGTGCGTATGCCGGATGGCTCGCTGTTAAACCGCTACTGGGACGACCGTGACACGCCGCGCGATGAATCATGGATTGAGGATGTGGAAACCGCCCGTCACTCTGGCCGTCCGCCGAATGAGGTTTATCGCGATTTGCGCGCAGGCGCGGCCTCCGGCTGGGATTACTCCTCGCGCTGGCTGCGGGAGCCTGGCCGACTTGCCAGCATCCGCACCACGCAATTTATCCCTATCGATTTGAACGCGTTCCTGTTCAAGCTGGAAAGCGCGATCGCCAATATTTCGGCATCGAAAGGGGATAAAGAGACCGCGGAACTGTTCCGCCAGAAAGCCAGCGATCGCCGCGCCGCGGTGAACCGGTATCTGTGGGATGACGAGAATGGCTGTTACCGTGACTACGACTGGCGCCGCGAGGTCATGGCGCTGTTCTCAGCGGCGAGCATTGTGCCGCTGTACGTTGGCATGGCGACCCACGAGCAGGCTGAACGCTTGTCTGATGCGGTAAAAGCACGTCTGCTGACGCCGGGCGGGATTCTGGCCACCGAGTACGAGACCGGCGAGCAGTGGGATAAACCCAACGGCTGGGCACCGCTGCAGTGGATGGCGATTCAGGGCTTCAAACAGTACGGCAATGACTCGCTGGGCGATGAGATTTCCTGGAGCTGGCTGCAGACGGTGAATCATTTCTATAAAGCCCACCATAAGGTGATTGAGAAATATCACATCGCCAGCAGTACGCCGCGCGAAGGGGGCGGGGGTGAGTACCCGCTGCAGGATGGCTTCGGCTGGACTAACGGCGTGGTACGGCGGTTGATTGGGTTGTATGGGGAGCCGTGACCTTCTGCGGTCTGATGCCCGTATCCATCCCTCTCCTCCCGGGAGAGGGAGAAGACAGGATTAACGAATCACTTCATAAATGGCGGTCTGGATGGACTGCCATTTTTTTGTGGTGGCATCCGGCTGTGATTGTGCCCGACGCGTCGCCAAATCCAGATCATGCTGCTGGCGCTTCACCACGGCAGGCACGGTGCAAAACGCCTTCAGATACTGTTTACGCATTGACGTCAGGGACTCGCCATTCGACATGGCATGGCTGAGCGTGTTGATAAAGCGCCGGCACGGCTTCTGTTCCACCATGTTCTGTCGGTAGCGCAACATCAGCTCCAGAACGTCGTCATAGTCAGCCGACATCGCCTCTTCCGTCCAGGAGAGCTTCCAGTCCATCCCTCCCTGCAAAAACAGCAGTGCCACCCGGGTATCATTGCGGTTAATCGCCGAGCGGAAATTATTCTCGTCCCAGGTCACGCCCATGCGCGACAGCGTCTCGCGCGAGGAGGGGGTTTCGCGCATCTCCTGAGGCTGGGCCGTTTCTGCAACGTTCCCGGCTGCAGGCTGGGGTTTACTGCTGGTTACCAGCCAGAAGCCGCCCGCCACAATGGCAATCACCATCACGCCAACCGCCCCCCATAACGCGCCGGAAATAAGCTGCTCACGCTGTTCTGGCGTGCGCGGTGCGCGCTGGGTCGGTTTTTCAATCGTGTCACGAACCTCAAAGAGATCCCCGCCGGTCACACGATCCATTTTCTGCGCCTTTTCCCAGAAAGCATGCAGCTCGCTGGCATCCACCGCCATCAGTCCGGCCGGGTTGACACGGGTTCTCCCCTCTTCAAAAGCACGTTGAACCGGTCGGGTGATCTGCGTGTAGTAGTTATCCAGCAGCTGGATTTGCGCCGAACTTAACGCTTTCTGCACGGTAATATTGTTGCGGATTTGCCGAATATCATCGAGGAAGGTTTGCAGGGTTTTCCGCGGTTCCACCATCAGCGTGAGCATTGACGGATCGCTAAACAGCGAGGCGTAGTAGCGGCTGAACTCTTTTTTATCCACCAGCATCTGTGCCAGCTCACTGAACATCATGCCGCTCAGCACATCATTGATGTCACCAAGCTTCAGCCAGCGCCGCACGCGGTCCGCGTTAAACAGGGTTTTAAGATGGTTATTCAGCCGCACCTGATCGGGCCAGGCCTGCTGGATCAGCCCTTTTATCATCAACTCAATCGTACGCACCTGCTTGTGCGCCTGTTGTTGCTGGAGTTCACTGCCTGGCGCCACTTCGGTGCTGTAGGTCAGAAGAGGCTGCTGCAAACGAAGGTGCTCCAGCGTGGTCACAAACCGCATCGCGGCAATCAGCTGGTTTTCACTGACATCCTGACCGCTTTCGTACTGAGGAACACGCTGCTGAAGCAGACGCAATTGCAGCGTGAATTCGGACATCTCCGCGTCATTCAAATTGAGCGTCTTCGCAACCGCATTCCAGCCCCCCAGGCCTAAACGCGCGCTGTCCAGTTGTTCCAGAAACCAGCGTGGATCTTTTCCCTCAGAAACATGTACATTCAGGAGAAGTAAAATTTCAACCGAGGCCTGGCGAATAACCGCCAGACAGTGTTCGAACTGTTCGCGGATAGGGTGTGCTGTGCTGAGAGTCATTGTTTTCCTTAAGCGACAACGAAGACAACCAGAATGGGCCCGTAATGGCCGTTTTTCTTTTTATTTATACGAGGTTAACCATACCTGACTTTCTGTTGAAATAAAGTGACACCACGAAAATCATTTTAAATGTTTCAGGAGAATCTGAATGCCTGTCTTAACGACATCGCGTCTTATCTGTTCACCGCTGCAAGACCATGACTGGCCCTTTTTCCTGGCGTTGCAGCACGACCCCGAGGTGATGCGTTTTGTCGCGGAAGATCGCCCCGTGGAGGCGATCCGCGAGGCGTTCGACTCTCGTCTGACGCCCTGGACGCCGGGCAGCACGCACTGGCTTTGCCTCGTTGTGCGTGACGCCACCTCCGGCGTACCGCTCGGCGTCACCGGTTATATTCATCGCGATGACGATTGCGCGGAAGTGGGTTTTCTTTTTGCACCTGCGGCCCAGGGGAAAGGTTACGGCTTCGAATCGCTGCAGGCGCTGTGCGGTTACGCCTTTCATCAGGGCGGCATCCGCCGCCTCACCGCCACCGTCACGGCGGGGAATATCGCCTCCAGACGCCTGCTAGAAAAAACGGGCTTTCGTCTGGAAGGCGAGTTACGCGAGAGTTATTACCTTGGCGGACAATGGCATAATGACTGGCTGTTCGGTTTATTGAAGCAGGAATATCTCAGCAATCATTCCTGATCTATAGCCATTTGGCGGATATTTCGCGTGCGTCGTTTCCTCTACAATATTGCCATTAAGAGGAAACGAATATGAAAGGTCATGCGCTGAAGATATCTTCTGCCGCCATTGCGTTAATAAAAAAACACCAGGGGCTTTCTCTGGAGAAATATCGTGATGAAAACGGTTTATGGGTTATTGGCTATGGCCATGTTATTCGCCAGGGCGAATGTTTTCAGCGTCTTATCACGCCGCTACAGGCTGAATATTTACTTCACGATGATATTCAGCTGTGCGAAACGCTGCTGCGGGAAAAATTTAAACGCCCGTTAACCCAACAGCAGCACGACGCGCTGGTGTTGATGATGCTCAGTTTCGGTGAGACGACCTCACTCCCGACCGCAATTCTTCAGGCCGTCGCCCGGGTATAGTACATCGCGGCCTGGGTTCTGTTTTTCACCTCCAGGCGGCGGAAAAGCGCTTCCAGGTGCGCTTTCACCGTGGCGGCGCTGATGTTGAGATTGCGCCCGATCTCTTTGTTGGACTCCCCCGCCGCCAGTAACTTCAGGACTTCGCGCTGGCGTTCGCTTAAGGATAATAACGCCTGCGGCGCCGACGGTTGCCTCACCCACTCACCGGGGAAGCACACCATTCCTCGGGAGACCGAATCCAGCACTGCGGAAAAGCGCTCCGGGTGCGCATTGCGGGGAACAATGGCCATCACGTTTCGCTGCAGCAATTGCTCAACCCAGCGGGCCTCTTTTTTAGCCAGAACCATTACCACGCGTATCGTCGGAAAACGCTGCATGATCGCTTCCAGCCAGGCGATCCCCTCATCCTCAATTAAATTCCCGTCAATCATGACGATAGCCGTGGGTGACGCTGAAATTTGCGCCCGTAAATCTTCTGCCTGACAGCTTCCCGTAATATTTATTTCCGGAATTAATTTCTGAAGACTGTGTATCGCTCCGTGAATAAACAGGGACTGCCTGTCAAACATAATTACCCGCATCGTTTTTCTCCCTCTGAGAGTCGCGAAGGGAGATTCTACAGAGGCATTATTTAAGAAAAAACTCAATGAACGGAGACGTTACAAATCCACCAGTGTTATTTATATCTCCCAGTATCTGGACACATTCAATTTGAGGATTTCCTTAAGAGGTTCCATCCCCTTAAGCGAAGGCATCACAGGAACATACCGCCTGATACTTCAATACGCTGCGCATTCATCCAGCCCAGTTTATCGCTGAGCAGCGCCGCAATGGCATCACCGATATCATCCGGCAGCCCTACGCGCCCGAGCGCCGTCTGCGATGCCAGCATCTGGTTAAGCTGCGCGTTGTCACGCACGCGTCCGCCGCCAAAGTCGGTTTCTATCGCACCGGGAGCAATGATATTGACGGAGATACCGCGCGCACCCAGCTCTTTCGCCTGGTAGCGGGTCAGCACTTCCATCGCCCCTTTCATTGCCGCATAGGTGCCGGAACCGGGTTGCGTAAAACGGGCCAGCCCGCTGGAGACGTTCAGGATCCGCCCACCGTCGTTCAGCAAGGGAAGCAAACGCTGCGTCAGGAAAAAAGGCCCTTTGAAATGGATATTCAGTGCCTCATCAAACTGGGCTTCCGTTGTCTCAGCATAGGGCGCGTACAAGCCCGTCCCGGCGTTGTTTAATAAATAATCAAAGGTTTCACGCTGCCATACGGTATTAAGGATTTCCTGAAGCTGAGCGGCAAAAAGGTCGAAACTTGCAACATCTCCGACGTTGAGCTGCAATGCTGCCGCGTTAACGCCTTTTTGCTGAATTTCGCGCACAACATCCAGCGCGTCCTGTTGGCTTCGGTTATAGGTCAGGATAATTCCCGTTCCGTCTGCTGCGAGCTTCAACGCCGCGTTTTTACCCAGACCACGGCTACCACCTGTGACTAATGCAATACGTTCAGACATAAGAAACCTCGTTTTGACTGTTGTGGAGATTGAGAAAGAGCTTATTAGGTGATAGAAAATCAATAAAGATGTCGCAGAGCGCTTCACTGTTTCAATTGCAACAACAATGAGCTTCGTCTATGGATAAAATTCACGCAATGCAGCTGTTTGTTCGTGTCGCGGAACTGGAGAATTTTTCCCGGGCGGCGGAGTCACTGACGCTGCCGAAAGGCAGTGTTTCGCGGCAAATTCAGGCGCTGGAAAACCGACTGGGAACCCAGCTATTGCACCGAACCACGCGTCGCGTAAGCCTGACGCAGGACGGCATGGTGTATTACGAGCGGGCAAAAGATCTTCTGACAAACCTGGATGAACTGGACGGTATGTTCCAGCATGACCCCTCCACCATCAGCGGTCGGTTACGCGTGGATATGCCCGTCAGCGTTGCTCGAAATTTAGTCATCCCCAAACTGCCTGCTTTTCTGCAGCAATATCCGGGCATCGAGCTGGAACTTAGCAGCAGCGATCGCCTGGTGGATGTTATTCGTGAAGGGTTTGATTGTGTGGTACGCGTCGGCGCGCTCAAAGACTCGGGACTTATCGCCCGCCCGCTGGGCAAGCTGTCGGTGATTAACTGCGCCAGCCCGGATTATGTCACGCGTTTTGGCTATCCGGAAACGCTGGAAGATTTGGGTTCACACGCCGTCATTCACTATGCCGCCACGCTGGGAACACGTCCCCAGGGCTTTGAATTTTATAACGGCACGTCGACGCAGTGGGTGAAGACGGGCGGGGTCTTAACCGTCAACAGCACAGAAACGTATCAGGCGGCGTGCATCGCCGGACTGGGTATTATCCAGGTGCCGCGCGTTGGCGTGCGTGACGCTCTGCGCACCAGGAAGTTGATTGAAGTTCTCCCGCAGTACCGGGCGGAACCGATGCCGGTATCGCTGATTTATCCCCACCGGCGCAACCTCTCCCGTCGGGTACATCTGTTTATGGAGTGGCTGACTGCACTCACAAAAGCTTACGTGGATTAGTCGCAAGCTATAATTCAATAACATCCAGCCAAACGAAAAGGAAAAGTCGCGTGACGCCGGAAAACAACCCGCAACGACCTACCCAACATTTAGATTACGAACCCATCCAGAAGATGGAAACCGGGCCCGAAGAAGTAAAAATGCCAGGCACCGCCAGCAAAGCGCTGGGGACTGTCACCAGCCTGGCAGAGCGGATACAGCAGTTCCCCATGATTGCGCACCTGATACGCGCGACAGAGCGGTTTAATGACCGCATGGGTAACCAGTTTGGGGCTGCCATCACCTATTTCTCTTTTTTATCGATGATCCCGATCCTGATGGTGTCTTTTGCCGCAGCCGGTTTTGTGCTCGCGTCACACCCAACGCTGCTGCAGGATATCTTCAATAAAATCCTGAATAACGTCAGTGATCCGACCCTCGCCACCACGCTCAAAAACACCATTAATACCGCCGTACAGCAACGTACGACGGTCGGTATCGTCGGTCTATTGATTGCCCTTTACTCCGGGATTAACTGGATGGGCAACCTCCGCGAGGCCATTCGTGCCCAGTCGCGTGAGGTGTGGGAGCGTAAGCCTCAGGACCAGGAGAAAATCTGGGTTAAGTATCTTCGCGACTTTGTTTCGCTGATTGGCCTGCTCGTCGCGCTGATTGTGACGCTCTCCATCACCTCTGTCGCCGGTTCGGCGCAGCAGATGATTATCTCTGCGCTCTATCTGGATTACATCGAGTGGCTGAAGCCCGCGTGGCGCGGCATTGGACTGGCTATTTCCATCTTCGCCAACTATCTGCTGTTCTTCTGGATCTTCTGGCGCTTGCCCCGCCATCGTCCGCGTAAAAAGGCGCTGATCCGCGGCACATTGATTGCGGCGATAGGCTTTGAAGTGATCAAAATTGTGATGACTTACACT
This sequence comes from Enterobacter sp. BNK-18, assembly GCF_047456135.1. Lineage (NCBI taxonomy): Bacteria > Pseudomonadati > Pseudomonadota > Gammaproteobacteria > Enterobacterales > Enterobacteriaceae > Enterobacter > Enterobacter sp. BNK-18. The sequence continues at coordinate 3,553,179 of NZ_CP179899.1, forward strand.
CTGCCATCGCTGGTGAAATCCCCTTCTGGCGCGGCGTTTGGCTCGGTGCTGGGGCTGATGGCGTTCTTCTACTTCTTCGCCCGCCTGACCTTGTTCTGCGCGGCATGGATTGCCACCGCCGAGTACAAAGACGACCCGCGAATGCCGGGTAAAACACACCGATAACGTCTCTCCCGGGCTGAAACTTCAGCCCGATTCATCATTTCAGCATATAAATCCAGTCCGTAACTTTTATTTAACCAAAAACCAGTTTTATCAGCTGATATCTGAAAACTGTGAAGCATTTCATAGAAGTGTTTTGTCTGGCCTGAACATTATCCGCTTTTTGTTGCTTTTATCACCAGCGCGCGGCTTTGTTACAGATTGAAATGTCGCTTTTGCTGTGCGTAATATGGCCTTTCGTCCGACTAAAAATAAGAAAATATTATGCAAGCAACAGCCACAACACTCGACTCCGGTGCGGAAACCGCGCCGGTTAACTCGCGAAACAAAGTTGTCGTCGCCTCGCTGATTGGCACCGCCATTGAGTTCTTCGACTTTTACATTTATGCCACCGCAGCGGTCATTGTCTTCCCGCATATTTTCTTCCCGCAGGGTGACCCGACGGCAGCCACGCTGCAGTCTCTGGCTACCTTTGCGATCGCGTTTGTTGCGCGTCCGATTGGCTCTGCCCTGTTTGGACACTTTGGCGATCGCATCGGCCGTAAGGTCACGCTGGTGGCCTCGCTGCTGACGATGGGGATCTCCACCGTCGCTATCGGCTTGCTGCCTACCTACGAAACCATTGGTATTCTGGCCCCGATGCTGCTGGCGCTGGCGCGTTTTGGTCAGGGTCTGGGGCTGGGCGGTGAATGGGGTGGTGCGGCGCTGCTGGCCACGGAGAACGCACCGGCACGCAAACGCGCGCTGTACGGTTCATTCCCGCAGCTTGGCGCACCGATTGGCTTCTTCTTTGCGAACGGGACTTTCCTGCTGCTCTCCTGGCTGCTGACGGACGAACAGTTCATGAGCTGGGGCTGGCGTATTCCGTTCGTCTTCTCCGCCGTGCTGGTGCTGATTGGCCTGTATGTCCGCGTGTCACTTCACGAAACGCCGGTTTTCGCTAAAGTTGCCGCCGCGAAAAAACAGGTAAAAGTGCCGCTGGGTACGCTGCTGACTAAACACGTCCGCGTGACGGTACTGGGCACGTTTATCATGCTCGCGACCTACACGCTGTTCTATATCATGACGGTCTATTCAATGACGTTCAGCACCGCCGCCGCGCCGGTTGGGCTCGGCCTGCCGCGTAACGAAGTGCTGTGGATGTTGATGATGGCGGTCATTGGGTTTGGCGTCATGGTGCCGATTGCCGGCCTGCTGGCGGATAAGTTTGGTCGTCGCTCAAGCATGATTGTTATCACCACGCTGATCATTCTGTTTGCCCTGTTCGTCTTCCCGCCGCTGCTGGGTTCAGGTAGCCCTGCGCTGGTCATGGCGTACCTGCTCATTGGTCTGAGCCTGATGGGCCTGACCTTCGGCCCGATGGGCGCGCTGCTGCCAGAGCTGTTCCCGACGGAAGTGCGTTATACCGGCGCGTCGTTCTCCTATAACGTTGCCTCTATTCTGGGTGCGTCCGTTGCGCCTTATATCGCCACCTGGCTGCAGGCAAATTATGGCCTGTTCTACGTGGGCGTTTACCTGGCCGCCATGGCAGCGTTGACGCTGATTGCCCTGCTGCTGACCCACGAGACGAAGCACCAGTCTCTGTAATTCACCGCGGCCTGATACCCTCTCCCCCAGGGAGAGGGTAAGGTCCCGAAAGCCGCACGTTATTTTTTCATCTGCGACAAAATGTTCCGGCACTGATTCGCATCCCCTTCTGACGGCGAAATTAACGCCAACAGCGCCGCCGCTGGCGTAACCAGCGTCGCGAGTGCTGCCGCCACCGCGCCGCGCGCAATCAGCGGACCGGGTTTCACACCCGCCTGCGGATTTTTAAAGGTCCCACGCACGTAGAGCGGCGAACGCAGGGTGATGATACGAATCCCCTTACTTTCCGGATCGATGGTTAAATCAAGCTGCTCGGAGGCCATACTGGCGGTGCCGGTCACGTTGATGACCGCGTTCTCCGTATCGAAGGCAAAAATTTGCGGGCGCGCCACGCCGTTGACCAGATCCAGGTTGGCCGCCGCACAGTTCACCCGCACCTCATCATCACCGAAGATTTGCCCGATGACGTAGTTCCCGACGTTCAGCCCCAGGATCTCCATCAGGTTGCGGCTCACCAGCCCGTCGTTCATCAGAAGCTTCAGGTTACCGTTACTGCTCCCGAGCAGTGCAGCCACAGAATTCCCCACGCCGCGGATATCGGCATCGCCGTTCATTTCACCCAGGGTTTTCTGCATCAATTCCACGTTCGGCATCAGCTCTTTCAGTTTGAGCCGGCGGGCCTTGATATCGGCACGCCCCTGCATCGGCTTTTTATCGCCTTCGAGGCGAATGTTCGATGAGAGGGTTCCACCCGCCATACCAAACTTCAGCGGCTGCAGGCGTAAATCGGCATTTTTAAGCAGGATATGGGTCGAAAGATTGCTGATCGGCAGCGTACTGCCATGTTCGATTTTGCCCCCTTTAAAGCGAACATCCGCATCCATTACGTCCCACTTATCGGTTTCAAAGCGATCGTAAGGCAGGACTTTCCCCGCCGGCTGGCGATCTTTCTTCACCTCTTTTGATTTCGTGCCTTTACCGGAATCAATCCCGATCAGCGGCCCCAAATCGGCCAGCCGCAGCTGGCGAGACTCCACATCACCTTCCAGTTTCGGACGCGGTTTTCCGGTGGTGTAGGTCAACGAGCCATGGATATCGCTGTCGCCAATACGGCCATTGAAATCGCGATAATCAAATACCGACGATTTTTCCGTGTCGATTTTTGCCACCAGATGCCCGTCCGTCTCAAACGGTGGCGTATCTGGCAGCAGGACGCCAGTGAGTTCATACAGTTCACCCAACGAATCACCGGCAAATTTCAGCCGCAGATCAACGCCCCCCATGTTCATAGGGTCGTTGACGGTCCCGGTGAAGGCCACCCGCGTGTTCCCGGAGCGGAAATCCGCCTGCACAGGAAATGGCGTCGAGTCGCTTCGAAGCGCCAGCATGCCGCCAATTTTTCCGGTGCCGGTCAGGGGCTGCCCTTTGTAGCGCCCTTCGGCCTTCAGGCCGAAAACATAATCCCCGGCTTTGGCATTATCGCCCTTCGCTTTTGCGCCGGTCACTTCGCTAAACGGCAGCGGTTTGCCCAACGGATCGACCAGGATCTCGATATCAGCTTTGCTGACCTTGTCGTCGATGGCGATCCGCCCGCGATCGAAGAGAATATTGTCGAGACGGAATGACCATGATGAGGGTTGCGCATTGGGATCTTTTTCGTCGCTGCTGGCGAGATCAAACGTCCAGTTGTTGTTCTTTTCGGAAAGGCGGATCAGACGCGCATCGGGCTGCTGAAGCTTGATCCACGGCAGGTAAACCGTTTTGGTCAGTAGCGCTAACGGGGCCAGCGTGGCTTCTACGCGGGGCAGATGCACCATTGTCACGTCAGGAATATCCGGCGGGTTGCCGAGAATGATGTCGTCGGCGTGGACATGCGGCCAGGGGATCCAGCTTCGCCAGCCGGTCTCCTCTTTCTGACGTTCCCACACCACCCCGAGATCGCCGCGTATGGCGAAGGGGCGATTGAGTTCGGTGGAGACTTTCTGGTTGATGGTCGGCTTAAGGCGGTTCCAGTCAAACGTCGCGATAATGACGACGGCGACCACGATCAACAACAATAAAATCCCTGCTGTCCAGGAGATTACCCTGGTTGTTTTTGTCATTGTTATCCCCTTTCCTGATGACCTTACCTGTAAAACTATAGTTCAGACAAAGGGAAGCGGGCAGATCAGAGGATCGTTATCACGGAATCGAGGGTATCCATTGGGACCGGACGAGAGAGGAAATAGCCTTGTGCCGCCGCCGCGGGAGAATTTTGCACATCACGCCACTCTTCCAGCGTTTCCACGCCTTCCACTATCACGCCCTGGCAGTAGCGGTTCATCAGCTGTAATAACAGCGTAAACAGATTCCGCCCTTCCGGGGTCTGGCGCAGCATAATGAACAGGTCGCGGGCCACTTTAATGTAGTCGTAACGCACTTCGCTGAGGGCAGAGAAGTTCGCCATCCCGGTGCCAAAGTCATCCAGCCACAGCGGGCCGAATTCGCACATTGAGGCAAATGATGAGTCCTGTGGCAGACGAACATGCTCCACCAGCTCAAAGCGCATCCACGGTAAGGAGGCGATCAGCTCCTGTAATTTCGCGTTCTGGCGCAGCGCCAGCAGGGTGGGTCCATCGACGTTGACCGAGGCGAGGATGGCGTGCTGTTCGAAAAAGGCCTGTTTGGTTGCCAGCATACGGAGCTGTTCTTCCAGCACATCCAGGCGCTGGCGCACGGCAACTTCGGCAAAATAGCGGTCCGGTGCGATACGCTGTGAGGGGTTTGACGGGTGCGTCACGACGGTCAAAATTTCAATAGCCATCAGTCGACCGTCCGTTCGGTAGATCGGCTGATAGGTGTACGCACGCTCACATTGCAGCCAGTAGCGATGCTCCTGCAAGTTCTCAATACTTGCCTCAGGCGTAGTGCTCAGCCGCTGGATAACCTGCTCTGACTTCATTTCAGATGTCCTGTTGTTGGATGGCCTTTCTGGACTCGTCAAAGGGTTATCGGCCCGGCAATTGAGAACTTTATGTTCAATTCACCCGGAAAATGAAATTAAGCGGGCAGAAATTAACAGGAACACGCGCTGGCTCAAATAAAATAATGGAACGTCGTTTTAATATAGTTGACCGCATAATTCACTCAGCGCACACTACCGAAAATTACTCTGTTCAGGTTCACGACTATGACCAAGAAAATTGCCGTGATTGGCGAATGCATGATTGAGCTGTCACAAAAAGGCGCGGAAGTCAGCCGCGGTTTTGGTGGCGATACGTTAAACACCTCCGTTTATATTGCCCGTCAGGTTGCCCCTGAGGCCCTTACCGTGAACTACGTCACCGCCCTGGGGACGGACAGTTTCAGCCAGCAAATGCTGGAAGCCTGGCAGAGTGAGCAGGTGGACACCTCGCTGATACAGCGTATGGAAAACCGCCTGCCGGGGCTTTACTACATTGAAACCGACGATACCGGCGAGCGGACCTTCTACTACTGGCGTAACGAAGCCGCGGCCAAATTCTGGCTGGAGAGCGACGATGCGGCTGCCATCTGCGAAGCGTTAGCCACCTTTGATTATCTTTATCTGAGCGGGATTAGCCTGGCTATTTTAAGCTCAGCCAGCCGTGAAAAGCTGCTGTCGTTACTGCGTGAATGCCGCGCCAATGGCGGCAAGGTTATTTTCGATAATAACTACCGTCCGCGCCTGTGGGCCAGCCGTGAAGAGACGCAGCAGGTTTATCAGCAGATACTGCAATGCACCGATATCGCCTTCCTGACGCTCGATGATGAAGATGCGCTGTGGGGTGAGAAACCCGTTGATGAGGTGATTGCGCGTACGCAGGCCGCCGGCGTAAGTGAAGTGGTGATTAAGCGCGGGGCTGATTCGTGTCTGGTCGCCATCGAAGGTGAAGCCGTCATCGACGTCCCTGCGGTGACGTTGCCGAAAGAGAAAGTGATTGATACGACGGCGGCGGGTGATTCATTCAGTGCGGGCTATCTGGCGGTGCGTCTGACGGGCGGGACGCCAGAAGCGGCGGCCCAGCGTGGACACCTGACGGCGAGCACCGTGATCCAGTATCGCGGGGCAATTATTCCGCGTGAGGCAATGCCACAGTAAAAAAAACCCTCTCCGACAGGGAGAGGGTTCTGGATGAGGGGCATTACTGCCCCTGCGGGATATCCGTTGCGTCCTGGTGCAAATCATCTGCCGTAGCAGCCTGCGATGGCTGCGGCGCGGAGGCCATAATGGTATTCCAGGTCGACTGAAGTTCCTTCATGTCATATTCCGGCTCGCCTTTCGGCTGCAGAAGAATCAACGCCATTTCCTGCGACAGCTGCTGACGTAAGTCCTGATTCAACATATCGACGGTCAACCCCTCCAGGAAGTCCTGACGAAGCTTCTGGTACTGCTCCGGCGCGATATCCACCACCTGATTCTGCAGTGAGCGAATACGCTGGCTGATCAGAATGTCGGTATCGGCGCGGGCATACGTTGCAAACAGCTTCTGCAGCTCAAGTTTTTTCTGCGCGACCAGCGCATTGAACTCTTCTTCCGACAGGCCCTCTTTGCGCACTTTTGCCAGCTCTTTTGCCACCACGCCCAGATTCGCATTCAGCTTATCGCCCGGCGATTCAACGTTAATGGCACACTGTGCACGCTGGAACAGCACGCGGCAGTCAAAGCCGAGACCGATATTCTTCACGTTATTCTTGCTGAGCGTCTGCTGAACGTGCCAGAACAGCGCTTCACGTGCCAGATCGGCACGCCAGTAGCGCAGCAGCGCCGCTGACTCACGGATTGGCTGCCAGGCGTTATCCCACATGACGGAGAGGCGATCCTGACGAACGGTATCCGTCATAATGCTGACAGGCTCTGCGCGCAGCGGAGAGAGCGTTGGGACAGGGGCCGGTGTTTCGCGTTTGCCTTTCAGTTCGCCAAACGCTTTGTTGATCTGCTCCACCACCGCACGGCTGTCCACATTCCCCACCACGATAAGCGTCATCGCGTCCGGGGTGTACCATTTCTGGTAGAACGATTTTACCTGCTCAGCGTCCACCGGCTGTTTCAGCGGCTCGGCCGGGTCATGCCCCAGCAGCGTTGAACCCTTCAGGCGGTAACGCCACCAGCCCTCTTTGGTGTCCACAGGCCAGGTGGCAACCATGTCACTGTTGCTCAGCGCATAGTTAACGGTTTCCGGCGTAATCGCCAGATTGCCCGACGCATCGGCGAGATACGTAAGGGCTTCTTTGAGCAGGTCGTTACGGTTATTTGGCAGGCTCAGGTTGAACATGGTGTAGTCATACGAGACCACAGCCGGCGGAAGCGGACGTTTCGGATCAATGGCCTGTTGCCAGAGCGAACGCACCTGAACTGCTTGCAAACTGCCGCTCTGCGTGAGCGCCAGTCGGGGAATAAAATGGCTAAAACCGGTTTGCTGAGTGCTTTCCGTGAGGGAGCCGGTATTAACAGACAGACGGATTTCAACACGGTCACTCGGACGTTGTGGGGTGGCTAAAACCTGCCACTGAAAACCGTTCGCTAGTGTCCCTTGTTGCCAGGCCGGGTCTGGCTGGAGCGCATCTGCCTGCACATAACTGGCTGCTGCCATCATCAGCAAACCGCCGGTTAAGAGTCGAATTTTTGTGCCCTGCATGTGAACCCCTGATCAACATTCCTGGTTAAAGAGAGTGTCTCGCGACGCGTTTCACTCTAAAAGATGACGATGAAAACACGTCGATTAGACCGCGTGTTCTACAAAACGTCACGGTCAGAAGTGAAATATACCCAAAAAAAATCTTGTCGAATTATGACAGGTACGAACAGTTATTATGCGCAGGAGCCCGCATCCCGACAAGGGAATGCGGGCATTTGTGACAATATTAAGAGGATAAACCAGGAGTTTTGCTGTCTGACTGGCGATTATTTAACGTATCGTCGAGCTTTTTGTGATCCAGCTCTTTCACCCATTTTGCCACGACTACCGTTGCCACACCGTTACCCACGAGGTTGGTTAAGGCACGGGCTTCAGACATAAAGCGGTCAATACCGAGAATCAGCGCCAGACCCGCCACCGGCAGGTGTCCGACCGCGGAAATGGTGGCCGCCAGCACGATAAAGCCACTGCCAGTAACACCTGCGGCCCCTTTAGACGAGAGCAGGAGCACCACCAGCAGGGTAACCTGATGGAAAATGTCCATATGGCTGTTGGTCGCCTGAGCGATAAACACGGCCGCCATTGTCAGGTATATCGAGGTGCCATCAAGGTTGAAGGAGTAGCCCGTCGGGATGACCAGCCCCACCACCGATTTACGGCAGCCCAGCTTTTCCATCTTATCGAGCATGCGCGGCAGGGCCGATTCTGATGAAGAGGTCCCCAGAACAATCAGCAGCTCTTCGCGGATATAACGGATAAATTTGAAAATGCTGAACCCTGCCGCGCGGGCGATTGAGCCCAGCACCACCACCACGAACAGAATACAGGTGATATAGAAGCAGATGATGAGCTGGCCCAGCTGCACCAGGGTACCCACGCCGTACTTACCGATGGTGAATGCCATCGCACCGAAGGCCCCAATAGGCGCCAGGCGCATGATCATATTGATGATGCCGAAGATGACCTGCGAGAAGCTTTCGATGACGTTAAAGATCAGCTGGCCTTTGTTGCCCAGACGGTGCAGGGCAAAGCCAAACATGACGGCAAACAGCAGCACCTGCAGAATGTTGCCGCTGGCAAATGCACCGATGACGCTGCCTGGGATAACGTCCAGCAGGAAGGCCACTACCCCCTGGTCTTTCGCCTGATCGGCATACACCGCGACCGCTTTGGCATCCAGCGTCGACGGGTCAACGTTCATCCCCGCGCCGGGCTGCACCACGTTCACGATGATAAGACCAATAATCAGCGCAAGGGTACTGACCACTTCGAAATAGAGAAGCGCCACTGCACCGGTACGGCCTACCGCCTTCATGCTTTCCATGCCAGCGATGCCCGTCACGACGGTACAGAAGATCACCGGGGCGATGACCATTTTGATGAGCTTAACGAATGCGTCGCCAAGCGGTTTCATTTGTGCGCCAAGTTCAGGGTAATAGTGACCAAGCAAAATACCGATTGCGATGGCTGTCAGGACCTGAAAATAGAGACTTTTGAAGAGTGAGGTTTTCATAGGGTGTCCTTGGGAAGAAAAACCACAGGCTTTGTAAGGTTATGGTTAACCTGCGGCTTTAAAATAACACCCGTATAACAGGACAGAAATAAACCCAGTTCAAATTTGAAACACAAATGTTAAGAACTTTGAGCTGGCTCGCACAAGCCAGCAACAAAATTACACGTTTGCGCTATTGTCCCCACCGGAAAGGTAGCGTTGTTCAAAGACATCCGACGGAACAGCCGGTGCAAACAGGAAGCCCTGTCCACCCTCCACGCCCGCTTCAGCCAGCCAGGTGCGCTGCGCGTCTGTCTCAATCCCTTCGGCAATCAGCTGCAGTTTCAGGCTGCGGGCCAGCTGGATAATGGCCTGGACCATGCTGCTGTCTTCCGGCAACCCTTCAACAAAGGCTTTGTCGATTTTCAGCACATCCACCGGCAGGGTTTTCATATGCTGGAGCTGACGCAGCCCGGCATAACCCATACCGAAATCGTCCAGCGCGATGCGTATACCGGCATTACGCAGCGGTTTCAGAATCGCGACCGCCTCATTAGGATCGTCAATACGCCGGCTTTCCGTGACTTCCAGCGTCAGCGTATCAGGCTTGATCCGGTAACGATGGATCAGCTCCAGCATCTCAGACACCATGGTCGGATGCATCAGCTGCAGGGCGGACAAGTTGACCGACAGCGGGAGCGTCACGCCTCGTTCCTGCCAGGCAGCAAGCTGTCGGCACGACTCCTCCAGCACCCAGTAACCGACGGTGACCATCAGGCCACAGGATTCGATGCGCTCAATGAGCCCTTCCGGCAATTCCCATGAACCATCCGGCTGCTGCACGCGCAGCAGCGCTTCCGCGCTGATCACCTCGCCCGTCAGCAAATTCACCTGCGGCTGGAGCCAGAGGGCAAACTGACGGTTATCCAGCGCGGTCAAAATGTCGCTCTCTTCCGTCAGGCGCTGCTGCGCCCTTTCCATCTGTTCCGGGTCGAAGAACTGGATCTGATTTTTCCCTTTGCGCCGGGCGGTAAACGCCGCCGAGAAAGCACGACGGTAAAGCTGTTCCGCCGTTAAGTCACCGTAGTACATCGCAATACCGATACTGGCGCTTGGACGAAGCTGGATGCCCTGAATGGGCAGCCGCTCATTAATGACAGTGAGTACTTGCTGACCTAATGTGATCGCATGCCACGGCTCTTTCACGCCGTTGGCAATCACCACCAGGTCATACCCGCTGACCTGGGTCAGCACCATGCGCGGGGCCAGCACGGACTTCACTTTCTCCACCAGCGTCAGGAGCAGCATTTCACGCTGGTTCTCTTTGAGCACGCCGGCGGTGTCCTGCAGGGTTTCACAGGCGATCACCATCAGCGCGGTAGTTTGCTGGCGGGCAACAGTCTGTTCCAGCATCGCCATCAGGAAGGCTTTATTGGGCAGCTCCGACACCGGGAAGCGCGTGGCGCTGCTGTTCAGCTCATCCTGCTGGCGCTGCATCCGCTGCTGGTTGAGGTTATAGCTGCGTACCAGCATACCAATCTCGTCATCATGATGAAGACGCGGCAGCGGAAGCTGATGCCCCACCTGGTCCTGCGGTGAAAGCGTGTTCAACTCCCGGGCAATCCGGCGTAGCGGATGCACAATCAGACGGTTAATACACCAGGTCAGCGCCACGCTCAGAATAAGCGTCATAAGTAAGCAAGTGGTCACTAACGTGACAACCCAGCTCATGACGAACTTGTACATGCGGTACGAGTCCGCCTGCAGAACAAGGTAGGCCAACGGCTGCGGATTCGCGGGACGCTCAAGCGAATAGACCGGCAGCGAAATCTGCACCGGCAGTTCAAACAGCCGCATCACCATCATGGGGACCGGGCGCTCGGGGATAAAACTCATCCGCAGCGCCTGAAACTGATTGGGTAACACCACGTCTGCGCGGCTCACGACACCGGCAGGCTGAATGCGTTTTAAAATGGTTTCCGCTTCGGGAATATCCCCTTTCAAAATAGAGGCAGAGAGCGGGTCACGCACCGAGCGGGCAATACTTTCTAATTGCGAAGCCGTGTTATAGCGATTCTGCTGTACGGAATGAAACAGCAAAATTACGCAAAAAAGGAGTACAAACAGCATTGTGACGGCAGAAACCATCGCCATCTGTTTGATAGTTAAGGAACGGCTGACACGCAAAATGACTCTCCACAAAACTCGAAGCGCAGGGCGCACCAGGGTGTAAACCTGGTGCGCCTGAGTATACCCGATTGCTGTACTTTTAAGAGAGACTTACAAATGGATTAAGTTAAATCCGATTACCAGTCCGCGTAAGGGATAAGCGGCTGCGGCGGTAAGTCCATATCGCCCTGCCAGCCTGCAGCAGAGTAGCGTACATAAAGCAGTGCGTGGCTTGGGGTATAATCTTTTGCTTCCTGAATATCCACACCGAGGCCCACAAACCAGTTGGACGTGACCCGGCGCTCGATAATGGCCCGTGCGGTATAACCCGTGCCTGAGGAGCTGCTGCCGGTTTCCATTTCGCCTCTGTCGGTGTAGCGACCGGGCTCATCGGTCGGAATCAGTCCCTGAATGGGATAGCGCATCACGTCGTTAGTTTTAGAATGAGACCATGACACCGATCCGCCCAGCTCCCAGGACCAGTTCTCGGTACGTTTACGCCAGGTGACAGGCAACGCGAAGGAGACATACTCCTGCGGGCTGTAATAACCGCCCTGACCCAGGGTATAACCGCTCAGATCTTTATCGTAGTGCCAGAGCATGTTGCTCACGCCGACGGTCAGACGCTCATTGTTTTTATTGATGAGCTTGTAGTAGTAACCGGTCATCCAGCGGACGCGCCAGTTATCTTCAACATTTTTACCCGTCAGCGTTTCCGCATTCAGGCTCGACCAGACGCCGTGCGCCTCACCTTTGTCATAACTGATGCTCGCGCCACCGCCGGTTGCGCGCACGCCGCCCCAGGTGGTGCCGGTGTTGGTATCTTTTTGCCCGGCAAAGGCGAGCAGAGAGCTGGAGATCGGGCGACGATGGGCGTTAACGGTGTAACCGATTGGCCCCAGGTCGCTGCTGTAGCTTACACCGCCGACCACGTCGACAACGTCAAAGCCCATCGGCGTGGTCCCAATATCCCACGCCCAGGTTTTATTCTGCCAGCCCACGGCAATACTCGCGCCATTTGCTGACTGATGCGTGTTGCCACTACACGGCGTTTCGGCACAAGTGCCCCATTTCGGATCGTAGGTACCGTTATCGGTGGAAAAGGACCCGGCATCCATATTGACCAAATCGCTACGCAGGAACATACGGCCATCCGCCAGTGGTGCATCCGCCTGTAACATGGTGGTATGCGCTTTAAGATCGGAATAGCCGCCGGTGCCGCTGGAGCCCCAGTAATCATGCTGCAGCGTGACGTTAACATCCTGCTGACGGTACAAATCACCGGCGTCGCTACGCACGCCGCGTTTCAGCCAGTCGTCTTTTTCGTCGTTACGCGTCAGGCGGGTAAAGCTGTCATTGTCAGCCGGACGTGTCGTCGTAACACCTGACGACACCATCGCATCTTTATACGTTTCCAGTGCCTGCTGAGGCTGACCATTTTGCGTCTGGAAACGGGCGGCATCACGTAATACCAGCGCGTTTTCCATAGATGCAGGCTGTGATTTCGCCTGAGGAATAATCTTGCTGAACGTCTGCTCTGCGGCGGCGGAATCCCCAAGGCCTGCCTGCGCCATCGCGATCCGGCGCTGCATATTGAGCGACAGCGGCTCTCCGTTTTGCGCAGCAGGCAGTTTTGCCAGCGCGGCACGGGCTGCCTCTTTGTTGCCCTGGGCGCTATACACTTCGGTCAGACCGAGGATCGCATCTTCGTTCTGCGGTTCACGCTCCAGCACGGTGTTATAAGCCGTTTTCGCGGCCTCCAGATCGCCACGCTGCTGCGCCCAGTCCGCAAGGGTTAAGTCGATACGGGTAGAGGACGGCTGCTGGCGAAGGAGGTTTTCCGCCTCCTGCTCTTTGCCGCTGTCGCGCAGTCGGTTTGCCGTTTCCAGCGTCTGGTTACTCTGCAGGCGGTCGGCAAGCTCCTTAATATTAGCGTTCCACTGGCTGCGCGGAAGCGTCTCCAGATGCGTGAGCGCGGCCCGGTCCTGATCGTTTCCGGAGAGATACAGCCCACTGGCATACACCTGTTCCGGATCGGACGGTTTTTGGCTGGCAAGCTGGCGCATCAGGTTATCCGCCTGACTGCGCTGGCCCGCGCTATAGAGATCGCGCGACAGACGGTAGGTTATCCAGACGTCGCCCGGAGAGAGTGCCAGACGACGACGCTGAATTTCCGCCGCCTGAGCGTATTGGCCCTGGTTTTCCAGCTGTTCCGCCTGGGCTGACAGCTGCTCGTTGGTCAGGCTGCGTTCAATGTCATCAATGCTTCGGCGCTGGCTGGCAGAGAGCGACTGGATAAACTGCGAGGCCTTTTCCGGTGACTGCGCACGATAAACATTGGCAAGGCCACGAACGGCATTGCTGTTACCGCTGTCCATACGCAGCGCCTGACGGTAATAACGTTCCGCCGCAGCCGTGTCTTTACGCGCCGCTGCGGCATCTCCCAGCCCCAGCACCGCATAACTGTCGGTATTGTCGAGGGTACGCGCCTGCTGGTAATAACGTTCCGCCTGCGCCGTATTGTTCGCTTTCAGGGCGGTATCACCCTGCTGGATCAGCAGCCAGTAGCGGTTAACTTTCAGCAAACTGTCCCATTTACCGCGGTTATCGCTCTGCGGATCGAGGGCGATCGCCTTTTCAAACTGCGCCACCGCACGGGCGCGATCGCCTTTCTGAGAGTAGGCCTGTCCAAGCGCGCCCACGGCTTCGCTGTCGGCATGATTTGCGCTGACCGCTTTTTGCAGATCCGCCACCGCCTTATCGCCCTGCCCGGCATCCACCGCCGCCAGCCCTTGTGCTTTCGCACGGAAGGTTGGATCGGCGAGCTGTTTTTGCTGCGTATCAAGTTGGGTACGTGCCGCCGCTACGCTGTCGCCGTCGCTGAAGACGCTCAGGTATTTTTGCAGCGCGCTGACGCTGGCGTTGCTGACAGGCTGATCTTTGATCTGCTCATACCACATATCAGATGCCTGGCTGCGGCCATTGCTGGATTTGGCCATCTCCTGCAACACCGCAAAGCCTTCATCACGACGACCGGTCTGGAACAGCAGCTGGGCCAGCGTGCCCTGCAGCTGCGTATTGCCCGGGCTGCTGGCGTTAATTTTCTTCAGCTGGTTAATGGCGACGCTACGGCGGGCAGGATCTTTCGCCACAACATTCCAGTATTCCGTCGCCACGTCACCGCCCGGCGGATTACCGTCAAAAAGCTTGTCATAGGCCGCAATGGCCTCCTGAGTATGACCCGTTGTAGCCAGTAACCGGGCCTGCTGTAACTGCTGACGGCCTTCAGGCGTAGAAAGCAGCATCGTATTGCGCGAGGACTGATACGCACTGGAGCCCGGCGCGATCCCTTTCAGACGATCCAGCTCTTTTTGCGCACCGGCGTTATCACCCTGACGAAGCAGGTAACGAAAGCGCGCCGCAATGACGTCAGGGTTGTTCGGGTCAATCAGCTCAAGGCGGTAGAGCGACTGACGAACCAAATCCTCACGCTGCGTCGATTCACCCAGCCGCACCTGTTGCAGCAGCTGTTGCTGCTGCGGGGAGTTAGCGGCCTGAGCCAGCGGCATCAGTGCCAGGCTAAGCGATAAACTGAGAAGATTTACTGTGAAGTTGCGCATTCCTGGCCCCAGTCCGGTATTAATTCACCTTGAGCGGTGAAGCGAAAACGATGCTGATCCCATCCTTGCCCGAAGAGAGTCAGTACGTAGCTGTAATAGGCATTATTATCGGGAAAATTATCTGCAACGCGCTGGCGCTGTACCGCCTGCGCATCACGCTGCTGTAAAAAAGGCAGCATCGCAGCGGAAAAGCCGACCGGCCCCTTGCCCGCAGGCTTCCCGCTCGCCACATCCACTTTTTCCGGCGGTACACCGTGTTTCGTTGTCATTGTCGCCATCGGCCGGAAGCGCGTAAGCAACCGGGCTTTCTGGGCGTCTTTGTCACTCATCATTCCGACCCAGAGGTAGACGCGGATGGCGTCGTAGCCGCCCACCAGCGATTTATCCTGCTGCAAATGCCAGCCTCTGTTTTTCTGATACTGCACCCAGTCCGGCGAAAACCCCTTTGGCGCCGTTTCCAGCAACAAGCGCAGATTGGTTTCACGAAGGGTCGTCCACGGGGCACCAAAGCGCGTGAAATAGCTCGCTATCTGCGGAGGAAGATAGCTGGGGTTAAAGCGCCAGGCTTTCTCCTCGGCAAAACCGACCTTCCCGGGCAGCAGCATGGAGCCGAGTCCCGGTACTTTCACCACTTCCTCATGGGCAATGCGTTTAAGGAGCGCCTTACCCGTGCGGGTATAGTCCGGATGTTTCCACAGCCGGCCCGCCTCAAGCAGTGACCAGGCAATCCAGACATCGGCATCCGAGGCGGAGTTGGTATCGATTATCGCCCAGTTGTCGTGGTCTTTCTGACCCCATAGCCAGGCGGGCAAATTATCGTTCAGATTGCCCCCGGCCAGGTTGTCGCGCGTCCACGTCAGCAATTGATCAAAGGCTTTGCGATCGTTCGCGGCCAGGGCAAAGAACAACGCATAGCTTTGCCCTTCCGACGTGGTGATTTTGCGCGTGTCGCTGGGATCAATGACACGCCCGCTCTCACTGATGTAATCCTTTTTAAACTGCTCCCAGGCAGGCCAGGTGCAGGCGGCGCGAAGAGGGATCGCCACCAGCATCAACGCTGCTAAAACACACCAGCGAAACGCTTTCATCACCTGTTACTCATCCGGGTTAAGGCGACGACGGCTGATGATACGCAGCAGACGCCACAGCACCCACGCCAGCAACACCACGCTGACGGCGGCCAGGATAGCCAGCAGAACCGGATGGTTAGCCAGCGCATACCACAGACGCTCGAACCACGGCAGATGGCCCACGTAGTACACATCGCCCACGCGCAGGCTATTGACCCCAGACTCGCGGATCACCGCCACCGAACCAAACATCGCGGCACGTTTGCCGCTGTCGTTCATCGCGCTGTTGAGTAACGCATACCCACGCGGGCTGTCCGCCAGGAGCGCCACTACGCTACGCTGCTCGTTGTAAGGTGACTGGAAGCCAACCACCGCGGCCATTGGTCCCTGAGACGTAACGGTTGTCTGCACGCTGGCCTGACGATCGTTGATATCCGGCATAATGCTCGGGAACTCGGTCTGACGCAGTGGCGTGTTAACCCAGGACTGGGCTGCTTTGACCAGCAGATCGATACGCTTGTCATCCTTCAGCTTATCCGGGATGTTACCGATCACCATGATGTCCGCGTCTTTGTTCTGGATCTGGCTACCATCGTCAGTCAACGTGACGTTAATTGCCGGTAATCCGGTCTGCGCACCCACGGACGCCATGGTGTCCAGCAGGGTCGTCACCTGGCCCTCATTTGGCGCTTTTGGCATGACGACAATGGATTCAGAGAGATCGGCCATACGGCTGAACGGGAAGCTGGCATTAGCAAATGCACGCAGGTCCGGCATGGCAAGGAAGTGGTAATACTTCGAGAAGTCGATGGTTGACTCATCACCAATCACAACGTGGTTCTGTACTTGCTGGAAGGTGATGCAGTTATCCACCGAGCCGCCGGGCATCGGGTTCATGTACTGGAAATCAAAGCGCAGCTGGTTGATCGCCCCAAGCTTCAGCGCCGGAATAGAGACGTCCGTTTTCCCGTCCAGCAGCCCCTGCAACACCGGCAGACGGAGCATCAGTCGGTTAGTATCCTGCGTGCTTGTCAGACTGAAAGATTGCAGGAACTGGTTGTTCAGGCTGATATCCATGCGTGAACTGTCTTTGGTTGCCGGCGCGGTGTAACGGTAGCTCAGATTGATATCAATACCGTTGGTGCGCAGCAGGTACAGGTCTGGCGGCAGATTCAGTGACAGACTAATCGGGGCTGGCTCAAGCCCCGTCGCCTGAAGCTGTTCTTCATACGTTTTCAGTTCGCCAAACGTGACGGCACGGTCAGTACGCACCCAGTTTGGTGCATCATAAGGTTTACGCGGCAGCAGCGGTTTAACCTCATCCACCACCACGCTGTTTCCACGGAACAGAACGTTACCCTGGGCAATGCCCTTGGCCGCCTGCACGAGGTCTTTATCATCACGCCCGAAGACCACCAGCAGCTTCACGTACGGGTTATCCGGGTGGCTCATCATCTCAATGGTCGGCGCTTTTACGTCCGGGTGATCGCGCAGGAAGGCAGGACGTTTCGCGTTGGTCGCAAACACGATCGCGTTTCTGTCCGGCATTTTGTCGTACATCACCGGGAAGTTCTGCCCGCGCCAGCCGGAACGTGAACCAAACCACGATGCCACAATGGTGGCCGCCAGCTGCTCAGTGACGTCCGGAGACGCCGCAAACACCATTGGCAGCACTAACTGACGATTATCACGCGGATCAAAGAACGGAACCGGGAACGACGAGAGGTCGTTTTTCAGCGCCAGCGACTGGTAGGTCATCTGCAGCGAAGAGTTGCGTCCTACGTCTACCCACAGCGTATTGCTGGCAGGGTTCTCGCAGACGTCACGGTAGTGACCGACAAACTCCAGACGTATGCGGTTAAAGTCGGTGATGAAAAGAGGGTTAATCGGCACCTGGGCCTGTGTTTTCTTACCCAGTTGCTCTTTTGTGACCGGCAGGACGTCCATCAGCTCATCATTCAGGTAAACCTTCAACTGAGACTGTACCGGCAACAGCGACGGTGATGGCGTGTATTCAAGGTTCAGCATGGCGTGAGAGACAACCTCATCGCTGCGCATACCGAACTCAATGCCGCCGTTAGGGTTAATACCGCGCAGCACCATGCTGCCCGGCGGCGGCGCAATCTGCGCAAAGCTCAGCTTCACGTCCCGTGACGGGGCATCTTCCGCGACAATAGGCGCGTTTGCTCCCTGTACGCCCGGCATCACCTGACCGACGACATTGCTGTCTGCCGGCAGGGTGTTGCCGTCCGTAGGCTGGTTCGGAATGACGTTTTCCGTTTGACCGGGTGCCGCGGTGATAACCGGATCGGTCGCCTGGGCGACCACAGGTACCGTCGGAGCAGGCGTTGCCGCTGCGTTATCGGGTGCTGCGTTAGCCATCGTTGTGGGGAGCGCACTTACCCCCATTGCCACTGCACATAACCAGGAAAGTTTAGTTTTCATCGCGTTATCATCATTGTTGAGCCATAACCGGGTCCGCCTGCTTCGCCTCATCCCGCTCGGGACGACGAGGAACGAACGATACGATCCAGGAAACCAGCGAAGTAAGGGACCGGAAAATTAATTTCACCGACGACGGGGCAAATTCTGCAAGGTGACGATAGCCACGGAACCCCAGCTTCAGAATATCCAGCAGGCTTTCCAGAGGTTTATCTTCCGGGAAGCTGTCCTGCCAGAGAGCCCACGTGTCCGCGCGGGCAAACGTACACTGCACAAAATCAATATGTTGTTTTTTCGTCAGCGGCATCAGCTGCAGACCGACTTCATTACCGGCTACACGCACCACCTGCGTCGGGAAGACGTACTCCTGCTGGCCGCGCTTCAGCAGCAGGTTAACCTTCTGCCCTTCCAGCACCTTCGCCTGACCGTTGATTTTTATCCCCAGACCACCGTCTGAGAAGTCGTGCACGGTACAGGAGAAGAGGTGACCATCTTCACGGGCGATTGCCGCAGGCATGCAGATTTCCACGCGATGCGCACGGCGGACCTGTTTGCTCTCCACCGACACCGCAACCGCGCCGCCGAGGATAATCAGGTTGTAGAACACCCATGCCATACTCACGAACACGGTCAGGATCTCGTTTTCCGGGCCGTAGAAGTAGCGCCAGATACCGGCAATCACGCCCACGATATTCAGCAACACCAGGAAGATGTACGGCCGGGAGATGACCCAGTCGACATACTCCTCTTCCACCAGACCGCCCTTCGCGGTGACGTTGAATTTACCTTTGTGCGGGTTGATCAGTGCCACCATCGTCGGCGGCGCAATGTACCAGGCCAGCACCGTTTCGTAGATTTCACTCCAGAACGAATGGCGGTATTTACCCTGAATCTTCGAGTTCGTCAGGCTCGCGTGGATCATGTGCGGCAGAACAAACAGCGCAATCATCAGCGCAGGCGCGTAGATGATATAGGCGTGAAGAAGCAGGAATGCCAGCGGCGCGGTCAGGAAGATGAGGCGCGGGATACCGGACAGGAAGTGGAACATGGCGTTGACGTAGCACAGACGCTGCGCGAGTTTCAGCCCTTTCCCAATCAGGGGGTTATCGAGACGGAAAATCTGCACCATGCCGCGCGCCCAGCGAATACGCTGGCCGATGTGCGCCGAGAGAGATTCCGTTGCCAGACCCGCGGCCTGCGGAATACGCATATACGCGGAGGTGTAGCCCCGACGGTGCAGGCGCAGCGAGGTATGCGCATCTTCGGTGACCGTTTCGACGGCAATGCCACCGATCTCATCCAGCGGTTTACGACGAATAACCGCACAGGAACCGCAGAAGAAGGTCGCATCCCACATGTCGTTCCCGTCCTGCACCAGGCCATAGAACAGCGTGCCTTCGTTAGGGGTTTTACGGAAACGGCCAAGGTTACGTTCAAATGGATCTGGCGAGAAGAAGTGGTGCGGCGTCTGCATCATCGCCAGCTCTTTCTCCTTCAGGAACCAGCCCATCGTCATCTGCAGGAACGAGCGCGTCGGCACGTGGTCGCAGTCAAAGATTGAGACAAACTCACCTTTGGCATACTTGAGGGCGTTGTTGATGTTCCCGGCCTTTGCGTGTTCATGCGTGGTACGGGCGATGTACTCGACACCCACCTCTTCCGCGAACTGGCGGAACGCCGGGCGGCCGCCGTCATCCAGGACCCAGATTTTGAGTTTATCTTTCGGCCAGTCGATACCCAGCGCGGCGTAAATCGTGTTTTTTACCACGCTCAGGTCTTCGTTGTAGGTCGGCACGAAGAGATCGACAGACGGCCATTGTGACGTGTCTTTTGGCAGCGGAACCGGCTGACGGTTGAGCGGCCAGATGACCTGGAAATACCCCAGCACCAGTACAACCCAGGCGTACGTTTCCGCAAACAGCAGAACCAGACCGCACACCAGGCTGACCGGGTCATCCCAGTTGAGCGTTGAGGTGTAACGCCACCAGATGTAGCGACAGGAGACGGTCAGTGACAGCACAATCAGCATCAGGGCGGAGAAGCGTCCCGGGATACGGCGCACCAGCAATGCCACGCCCCACAGCAGGATCAGGAAGGTGAACTGCGCCAGAGGGTTAAAGGGCTGCGTAATACAGACCAGGGCCAGAATGAGCGAGAAAACGACGATTACGCCGAGTATAAAACGCCGCAAGCCCGGGTGCAGATGCCCGAGCTCTTTATGGTTATCCAGATGGCTGGTCTTGTCACCCACACGGTCAGGCAAACTGTCCAGCCACTGGTGATAGCGCTCACGTAAATGTTGCACGCGGGAGAAGCTGCGCCAGCGCGGCGCTTTGTTTTCTGAGCGGGACGACGTGGCCACCAGCCAGACAGCCTGAATGATATAACGCGCCGGATCCAACGGTCGCGGGCGGTCGGGATGAATATGCGGATATAACTCACTGTGCTGCGCACGAATGCGCTGCCAGCGCGGGTGTTCGAGGGGAATGAACGTCCAGGCCAGAATCATCCAGAAGCAGCCGAGCGCGGCGCTGAATGCCGAAGCTCCGTGCCGGCGAAAATGCCGGTAATGTTCGCTCAGACGCGAACTGACCGGCGGGATGAGTAACCAGCTGGCGAGACGGCTCATACAGAACTCCCTGCAGGCTCTGCCCCTTTGGCAAAGTGCAGCAGACACCAGTTCGCCAGCGTCAGGATCTCTTCTGCCGCCAGGGAATCGCTGCGGTATTCACCGAGTGGCTGTTTGGAGGCAAGGCATTCCGCCATGCCTTCATCACGATGGATAACAATCGGCAGCAGACGGCGCTGGCTTTGCAGCCAAACCTGATACAGATCGTCCTGGATCTGGCTGCCAATGCGTAAATCGTTAATCAGGATATGACCATTTTCAGGCAACCCTTGCTGATGCAGACGGATATGGCAATTCGCGTCGACGTTCACAATCGACAGCACGCGATCGCACTGCGCCATAAGCTGTCGGGTCAGCGTGCCGGCGCCGTGCGGCAGATCCAGAAGGATCCACTTATAATGGCCTTTTTCTTTCAGCTCCTGCAGCGCGACGGTGAACTGGGAAAACAGACGCTGATAGGCAGCTTCATTTTCACGCTCGGTAGTGGTCAATTGGCCAAAGGGCAGTACATCAAGCTGCGAGGTATAACGCATACCCGCATCGCGCCAGTCTTTATCATCAAGCAGCGCGCGAGCCCAACCCTCTGTACGCGTAAAGTCGACATTAAACGACATGCGCAGCAAATTATCGGCACAGGCGTCAATCACCAATACCGATTCACCTAAAAGCTGTAATGACCACGCCAGCGCCGCGGTAACGGATGTTGTACCTACTCCACCACGGACGCCCTGTAATCCTAGTATGGCCATCAATGGCTCCCTTATTGTTGTTGGGCAAATTCAGCTAATAGCGGCCAACGTTTAATAGCCGCGGCCAACTGTTCCCGCTGGGAAATGTCGGTGTAATCTATTTCAGGTAATGAAAACGCCTGCGTCAGCGCCAGAAAGTCGTTCTGGAATGTGTAACCCAGGGTTGAGTCGACTGGGGTGCCGGGTTCGTTATTATCCATTCTATTCCATCCCTTTGAGTAAAATCGCACAATCAGAAGTAGCGAGGCTTCCTGCCCTATCAAATTTCATTTACATGCTAAATCTGATGTTCTTTAATTTCAATGTTAGGTTTATTTCTACGCTTTCGCTAGTAAACTGAGATACAGAGAAATTAAACGAAAAGAGGGACACCGTGGACTCCATATTTTCTATTGGCATCCAGTCATTATGGGACGAATTGAGCCACATGCCAGTCGGAGGAGTCTGGTGGATTAATACGGATCGTAATGAAGATGCTATCAGTCTGGTAAACAAGACAATTGCCGCTCAGGGCAAGGATTCCCGCGTGGCCGTCGTGAGCATGGGCGAAGAGCCAAAGAAAATTATCACCCTTGAAAACGATCGCGGTCCGCAGACGGTGCGATTATTTTCCATGCCTGCGGAGGCCGATAGTCTATACTTTTTGTCCCGCGACATTCAGTGCTCTATTGATCCCGATCACTATCTGGTGATTCTGAAATGCTCAAATAACGCCCTGCAAAATATCCCTGCTGAAAAACTACTGCCCTGGCTGGAAAAAATCAATAAATGGGCAAAATTTCAAAATTGCACGCTATTGATAGTCAATCCTGGCAGTAATAACGACAAACTGTTTTCCCTTTTAATGGGCGAATATCGCTCCCTGTTTGGTCTGGCGAGTCTTCGGAACCAGGCAGACAGCTATCTCTACGATATTGCGTTCTGGTGTAATGAAAAAGGCGTAAGCGCCAGACAACAGCTCACCCTTAAACATATTGAGGGCGAATGGCACCTGGCGCAGCAGGAAGAAACCGTGGTGCAACCGCGCAGCGATGAAAAACGAATCCTGAGCCATATTGCCGTTTTAGAGGGGGCGCCTGCGCTCTCGGAAAATTGGTCGTTGTTTGATTCTAACGAAGCGCTTTTTAATGAAGCTCGCACAACCCAGGCAGCAACCATTGTTTTTTCGCTCATGCAAAATAACCAGATTGAAACGCTGGCGCGACAGATCCACACCTTACGTCGCCAGCGCGGAAGCGCCTTAAAAATAGTGGTGCGCGAAAATAACACCAGCCTTCGCGCCACGGATGAGCGCCTGCTTCTGGGCTGCGGTGCCAATATGGTGATTCCGTGGAATGCGCCGTTATCACGCTGCCTGACGCTTCTCGAAAGCGTTCAGGGTCAGCAGTTCAACCGTCACGTACCGGAAGATATCTCCACCCTGCTCTCCATGACGCAGCCGATGAAGCTGCGCGGATACCAGAAATGGGATACCTTCTGCGACGCCGTCGGCAACATGATGAGCAACACGCTGCTTCCTGCAGACGGGAAAGGGGTGATGGTTGCCCTGCGCCCGGTACCGGGTATCCGCGTTGAACAGGCGCTCACGTTATGCCGTCCGAACCGCACAGGAGACATCATGACCATCGGCGACAACCGCCTGGTGCTGTTCTTGTCCTTCTGCCGGATAAACGATCTTGATACCGCCCTTAACCATATCTTCCCGCTGCCAACCGGGGATATTTTCTCGAACCGTATGATCTGGTTCGAAGATAATTCTATCAGTGCAGAGCTGGTGCAGATGCGCGCCCTCGAGCCTGAACAATGGGCGAAACCGCTCACCGTGAAGAGCGATGCCAAACCGATTCTCAACGCCCGACATGACGGACACGTCTGGCGGCGAATACCGGAACCCCTTCGCCTGTTAACTGAGAATGGGGAGAACGCACCATCATGAATATCAGCGATATCATTCAACTGGTCGTATTCTGTGCGCTGATCTTTTTCCCGCTTGGCTACTATGCACGCCATTCCATACGCCGTATCCGCGATACGGCCAGAGTGCTGTTTGTAAAACCTCGCTATGTAAAACCAGCCGGAACACTGACACGGGCATCACACGTCAAGGCAGACCGAAAACATGACTAATTCTACCTATACCGCTTCGTCACCATCGCCGCTCTGGCAATACTGGCGCGGCCTTTCCGGCTGGAACTTCTACTTTCTGGTGAAGTTTGGTCTGCTGTGGGCAGGCTATCTGAATTTCCATCCCCTGCTCAACCTGGTGTTTATGGCTTTCCTGCTGATGCCTTTGCCCAATATCAGGCTGCATCGCTTGCGTCACTGGATTGCTATCCCTGTCGGCTTTGCTCTGTTCTGGCATGACACCTGGCTGCCGGGACCGGACAGCATTATGAGTCAGGGTTCGCAGGTGGCAGGGTTTAGCGCCAGCTATGTCCTTGACCTGACCGAGCGCTTTATTAACTGGCAAATGATAGGTGCCGTCTTTGTGCTGCTGGTAGCCTGGCTGTTCCTGTCACAATGGATCCGCGTCACGGTATTTGTCGTCGCCATTATGATCTGGCTGAACGTGCTGACGCTTGCAGGTCCAGACTTCTCCCTGTGGCCCGCGGGTCAACCCACGACCACGGTGACCACTACCGGGGGAAGTGCAGCGGCAACCGTCACGACGGCAGGTGATACGCCTGTGGTCGGCGATATCCCGACGCAGACCGCACCGCCGACGTCCACTAACCTGAACGCCTGGCTCTCCAGCTTCTATACCGCGGAAGATAAACGTCAGACCAAATTCCCGGAAGCCCTGCCGGCGGATGCTCAGCCGTTTGAGCTGCTGGTGATCAACATCTGTTCACTCTCCTGGGCTGACGTCGATGCCGCGGGTTTGATGTCTCACCCGCTGTGGTCCCATTTCGATATCCAGTTTAAAGACTTTAACTCTGCCACCTCGTACAGCGGCCCGGCGGCAATTCGCCTGCTTCGTGCAAGCTGCGGTCAGACATCGCATAAGAACCTGTATCAACCCGCCGGCAACCAGTGTTATCTGTTCGATAACCTCTCAAAACTGGGCTTCACGCAGCATCTGATGCTGGGACATAACGGCCAGTTCGGTAACTTCCTGAAAGAGGTGCGCGAACAGGGTGGTATGCAGGCACAGCTGATGGATCAAACCGGACTGCCGGTCACTCTGCTGGGCTTTGACGGTTCACCTGTTTATGACGATACCGCCGTGCTGCAACGCTGGCTGAAGACCATCGAAAAAGACAGTAATCCGCGCAGTGCAACGTTCTACAACACGCTGCCGCTTCACGATGGTAACCACTTCCCTGGCGTGAGCAAAACGGCCGATTATAAAGTTCGTGCGCAGAAATTCTTTGATGAACTGGACGCATTCTTTACGGAGCTGGATAAATCGGGCCGTAAAGTGATGGTGGTTGTGGTACCTGAACACGGCGCCGCGCTGAAAGGCGACAGAATGCAGGTGTCAGGTCTGCGTGATATCCCTAGCCCGTCTATTACCAACGTACCGGCAGGCATTAAATTCTTTGGTATGAAGGCACCTCATCAGGGCGCACCGATTGAGATCGCTCAGCCAACCAGCTATCTGGCCATTTCAGAACTGGTTGCCCGCGCGGTTGACGGCAAACTGTTTGTGGAAGACAGCGTGAACTGGGATCAGCTCACCAGTAACCTGCCGCAAACTGCCGAAGTCTCTGAGAACGCGAACGCGGTTGTGATTCAGTATCAGAACAAACCGTACGTTCGCCTGAACGGTGGAGACTGGGTACCTTATCCGCAGTAAACCGCATTTCCCTCTCCCCCCAGGGGAGAGGGCTCACCCGTTCCGTTATGGCTGCTCAGCAAGCCATACAAGCATTTTCAGGCTTGCGGAGTAGTAATCATCCTTTGCAGTGATCTCGGGTTCTCCGGATGGCTGTCCCATCGTTAAATCACGTACCGCCAGCAGCCCCCCTTCCATCATGTAAGGCGCATATTCATTGGTCGTCACGTTTACCCATGCGGGAGTTTGTTCGCGGGGGAACTGACCGAACCAGGCTCGCCACGGCGTTAACAGCGGGCTCTTCTTATCAGACCAGGCCAGGTAAAGTGGAATGCGGATCGCGTCGTAGCTCATCCGTGGCGGCCAGGCTTTGGCCGGGGACAGCGTGCCCGTAGAGCCCAGTGAGACCCAGTCCGTGGGAAGTCTGGCTTTACCCGATCCCATTTTTGCCAGCAAGCGATGGCCATCCTGAATCAACTTGCCCCAGACCGGCGAATGGCTGCGGCTGGCAAAGGCCTGCCAGGCCGGGAAGACGAAATAAGAGGGGTTAAGCACGATCTCACCGTCGAGGGTAAACCCCTGGACGCCGGGCAGCATCACGCGGTAACCCGCATAACGGGTCACGGTGTGGCTAATGAGTGCTTTCGTTATCGCATCCGATGCGGCGCTGTACTGTTTGTCATGCCAGCGCGTATCCGCTTTCAACAGCGCCCAGGCAATCAGGACATCGCCATCGGCGGCGTTATTTTTGTCAGCAATCGGGTTGGACTCGGCAGGATTATAACGCCAGTAAAACAGACCATTTTCTTTGTTCTTTAGCGTACTGTCAGTCCATTTCCACAGCTTATCAAACGTTGCTTTATCGTCGTTAGCCACCGCCATCAGCATGGCGAAGCCCTGGCCTTCAGTATGCGAAACATTGCCGTTGCCGGTATCGACAATCCGCCCTTCCGGCGTAAAGAAGCGTGCTTTGTAACTCTCCCAGGCCTGACCCGCCTGAGAGAGGGGGGAGAACAGTAAACTCATCATGACGGCCAGAGCGGCGCATGCGGGTTTTCGCATAATGGGTTATTCCGCGCTGCGCAGTGAAATCTCACCGCCCACCCAGGGTTTGATCACGCCATCCTGCTCCAGGAGCAACGCGCCCTGTGCGTCGATGCCGCGGGAAATACCGTAGATCTCTTTATCACCAATCAGCAATTTCACCGGACGGTTAATAAAGTTATCCAGCTTTTCCCAACGGGACAGGAAGGATGCCAGCCCCTCTTGTTCAAAGAGCGAAAGCGAACTGCGTAATTCTTTAATCATACGCACGGCAAGGGTGTTGCGATCAATGGTGATCCCCGCTTCCTGCAGGTTGGTCCACGCCTGATTCACCACGTCATTTTGTACATTGCGCATCACCATATTGAGGCCTGCACCAATGACAATTTGCGCCGCGTCGCCTGTTTTACCCGTTAATTCAACGAGAATACCGGCAAGTTTACGATCGTTCAGATAAAGATCGTTTGGCCATTTCACCCGCACCTTATCAGCACCCAGATCGTGCAGCACTTCCGCCATCACAATCCCGATGACCAGACTCAGGCCAACAGCAGCAGCGGGACCCTGCTCCAGACGCCAGTACATGGAGAGATAGAGGTTGGCACCAAATGGCGAAAACCACTTGCGGCCTCGACGGCCACGCCCGGCCTGCTGGTACTCGGCTACACAGGCATCCCCGGAGGATAATTCGCTGAGTCGATCCATAAGGTACTGGTTGGTCGAATCGATCACCGGCAAGACCGCAACATTGCCATGCTCTACCTGGCTGCGGATCAGCTCTTCATTCAGCAGCTGAATCGGCTCCGGCAGGCTGTAGCCTTTTCCGGGTACCGTAAAGACATCGACACCCCAGTCGCGGAGGGTCTGGATATGCTTATTAATGGCGGCACGGCTCATGCCCAGGTGTTCACCCAGCTGCTCGCCGGAATGGAATTCACCGTCGGCAAGAATGCTTATCAGGGTTAAAGGGATAGTATTGTCCTTCACGCGATAACCTCCACGGCATTCACTTCGCCCGTACGGCCAATGAAGCGGACCTCTGGCTCCAGCCAGACGTTAAATTTTTCGCCCACTTGCTGACGGACGTGATGGGCCAACCGGACAACATCCTCGCTGGTCGCATCGTTTTGATTAATCAGCACCAGGGCCTGCTGGCGATGAACGGCCGCACCGCCCACGGAGGCGCCTTTTAACTGGCATTGATCGATAAGCCAGCCCGCGGCCAGCTTCACGCTACCATCCGCCTGTGGGTAATGGGGTGCGGCAGGCCAACCTGCAAGTAACGCTTGGGCGTTTTCGCTGCTGATAACCGGGTTTTTGAAGAAACTTCCCGCATTTCCATTCACTTTAGGATCAGGAAGTTTGGTCGTGCGCATATGGCACACCGAGTCAAAAACATCACGGGCAGTCGCCGTTTCGGGATCGAGACGCGTTAAATCACCGTAGGTCAGCACCGGCTGCCAGTTTTTTGACAGACGCAGGCCTACGGCGACAATCACGTAGCGATCCTGATATTCATGCTTGAAAATACTGTCACGGTAGCCAAAACGGCACTGTTCAGCGGTTAAACGCTGAGCCGCGCCGGTCGCCAGCTCAATACAATCTACGTATTCACAAACGTGTTTCAGTTCGATGCCATAGGCACCGATATTTTGAATGGGGGATGATCCGGCGCAGCCAGGGATAAGGGCAAGGTTTTCCAGTCCAGGCATCCCTTTGTCCAGGGTGTATTGCACCAGATGATGCCAGTTTTCACCGGCGCCAACGTGCAGATGCCAGCTATCGGCGCGCTCTTCCACATCAATTCCCATGATGCGGTTAACGATCACCGTTCCCGCAAAATCATCGAGAAACAGGACATTACTTCCTTCGCCCAGAATCAGTACAGGTTCGTCTTGTTCTGTTGCGCTTTGCCAGGCATCCAGCAGTTGCTGTGCAGTATCGGCACGTACAATTTTATTAGCATTACGTTGAATGCCAAAGGTATTCCAGGGCTTAAGGGAGTGATTCATAGACGCTATCCTGAGACAAAAACCGGGATAGTTTACCGTATATACGGGGGGATAGGTGATTAGTTTAGAGAAACGAGGAAGGGATAAAAACGCAAAAAGGCCATCCTTTCGGATGGCCTCTTCACTTATTTGATGCCTGGCAGTTCCCTACTCTCACATGGGGAGACCCCACACTACCATCGGCGCTACGGCGTTTCACTTCTGAGTTCGGCATGGGGTCAGGTGGGACCACCGCGCTAAAGCCGCCAGGCAAATTCTGTAATCTGTATCAGCTGAAAATCGTCTCTCATCGCCAAAACACCTTCGGCGTTGTAAGGTTAAGCCTCACGGTTCATTAGTATCGGTTAGCTCAACGCATCGCTGCGCTTACACACCCGACCTATCAACGTCGTAGTCTTCAACGTTCCTTCAGGAGACTTAAAGTCTCAGGGAGAACTCATCTCGGGGCAAGTTTCGTGCTTAGATGCTTTCAGCACTTATCTCTTCCGCATTTAGCTACCGGGCAGTGCCATTGGCATGACAACCCGAACACCAGTGATGCGTCCACTCCGGTCCTCTCGTACTAGGAGCAGCCCCCCTCAATTCTCCAGCGCCCACGGCAGATAGGGACCGAACTGTCTCACGACGTTCTAAACCCAGCTCGCGTACCACTTTAAATGGCGAACAGCCATACCCTTGGGACCTACTTCAGCCCCAGGATGTGATGAGCCGACATCGAGGTGCCAAACACCGCCGTCGATATGAACTCTTGGGCGGTATCAGCCTGTTATCCCCGGAGTACCTTTTATCCGTTGAGCGATGGCCCTTCCATTCAGAACCACCGGATCACTATGACCTGCTTTCGCACCTGCTCGAGCCGTCACTCTCGCAGTCAAGCTAGCTTATGCCATTGCACTAACCTCCTGATGTCCGACCAGGATTAGCTAACCTTCGTGCTCCTCCGTTACTCTTTGGGAGGAGACCGCCCCAGTCAAACTACCCACCAGACACTGTCCGCAACCCGGATTACGGGTCTACGTTAGAACACCAGCCATTAAAGGGTGGTATTTCAAGGTTGGCTCCACGCAGACTGGCGTCCACGCTTCAAAGCCTCCCACCTATCCTACACATCAAGGACCAGTGTTCAGTGTCAAGCTATAGTAAAGGTTCACGGGGTCTTTCCGTCTTGCCGCGGGTACACTGCATCTTCACAGCGAGTTCAATTTCACTGAGTCTCGGGTGGAGACAGCCTGGCCATCATTACGCCATTCGTGCAGGTCGGAACTTACCCGACAAGGAATTTCGCTACCTTAGGACCGTTATAGTTACGGCCGCCGTTTACCGGGGCTTCGATCAAGAGCTTCGCGTTACCGCTAACCCCATCAATTAACCTTCCGGCACCGGGCAGGCGTCACACCGTATACGTCCACTTTCGTGTTTGCACAGTGCTGTGTTTTTAATAAACAGTTGCAGCCAGCTGGTATCTTCGACTGATTTCAGCTCCACCCGCAGGGGCTTCACCTACATATCAGCGTGCCTTCTCCCGAAGTTACGGCACCATTTTGCCTAGTTCCTTCACCCGAGTTCTCTCAAGCGCCTTGGTATTCTCTACCTGACCACCTGTGTCGGTTTGGGGTACGATTTGATGTTACCTGATGCTTAGAGGCTTTTCCTGGAAGCAGGGCATTTGTTACTTCAGCACCGTAGTGCCTCGTCATCACACCTCAGCGTTAATAAACGACCGGATTTACCTAATCGTTCCGCCTACATGCTTAAACCGGGACAACCGTCGCCCGGCTAACATAGCCTTCTCCGTCCCCCCTTCGCAGTAACACCAAGTACAGGAATATTAACCTGTTTCCCATCGACTACGCCTTTCGGCCTCGCCTTAGGGGTCGACTCACCCTGCCCCGATTAACGTTGGACAGGAACCCTTGGTCTTCCGGCGAGCGGGCTTTTCACCCGCTTTATCGTTACTTATGTCAGCATTCGCACTTCTGATACCTCCAGCACCCCTCACAGGACACCTTCAACGGCTTACAGAACGCTCCCCTACCCAACAACGCATAAGCGTCGCTGCCGCAGCTTCGGTGCATGGTTTAGCCCCGTTACATCTTCCGCGCAGGCCGACTCGACCAGTGAGCTATTACGCTTTCTTTAAATGATGGCTGCTTCTAAGCCAACATCCTGGCTGTCTGTGCCTTCCCACATCGTTTCCCACTTAACCATGACTTTGGGACCTTAGCTGGCGGTCTGGGTTGTTTCCCTCTTCACGACGGACGTTAGCACCCGCCGTGTGTCTCCCGTGATAACATTCTTCGGTATTCGTAGTTTGCATCGGGTTGGTAAGCCGGGATGGCCCCCTAGCCGAAACAGTGCTCTACCCCCGAAGATGAGTTCACGAGGCGCTACCTAAATAGCTTTCGGGGAGAACCAGCTATCTCCCGGTTTGATTGGCCTTTCACCCCCAGCCACAAGTCATCCGCTAATTTTTCAACATTAGTCGGTTCGGTCCTCCAGTTAGTGTTACCCAACCTTCAACCTGCCCATGGCTAGATCACCGGGTTTCGGGTCTATACCCTGCAACTTAACGCCCAGTTAAGACTCGGTTTCCCTTCGGCTCCCCTATACGGTTAACCTTGCTACAGAATATAAGTCGCTGACCCATTATACAAAAGGTACGCAGTCACCCCATAAAAGAGGCTCCCACTGCTTGTACGTACACGGTTTCAGGTTCTTTTTCACTCCCCTCGCCGGGGTTCTTTTCGCCTTTCCCTCACGGTACTGGTTCACTATCGGTCAGTCAGGAGTATTTAGCCTTGGAGGATGGTCCCCCCATATTCAGACAGGATACCACGTGTCCCGCCCTACTCTTCGAGTTCACAACCTGTGTGCTTTCGTGTACGGGACTTTCACCCTGTACCGTGCGACTTTCCAGACGCTTCCACTAACACACAAGCTGATTCAGACTCTGGGCTGCTCCCCGTTCGCTCGCCGCTACTGGGGGAATCTCGGTTGATTTCTTTTCCTCGGGGTACTTAGATGTTTCAGTTCCCCCGGTTCGCCTCGTTAACCTATGTATTCAGTTAACGATAGTGTGACGGATCACACTGGGTTTCCCCATTCGGACATCGCCGGGTCAAAGGTTCATATCACCTCGCCGGCGCTTTTCGCAGATTAGCACGTCCTTCATCGCCTCTGACTGCCAGGGCATCCACCGTGTACGCTTAGTCGCTTAACCTCACAACCCGAAGATGTTTCTTTCGATTCATCACCGGCTTGCGAAAATTTGAGAGACTCGAACACACATAACATGTGTGTCGTTTCAATTTTCAGCTTGATCCAGATTTTTAAAGAGCAAAACTTCGCAGTGCACCTTTTCAGGTTCACTCTGAAGTTTTCTTGTTTTCGCAGTAAAAGATGGTGGAGCTATGCGGGATCGAACCGCAGACCTCCTGCGTGCAAAGCAGGCGCTCTCCCAGCTGAGCTATAGCCCCATCGTATGACCAACCTCTTCAAATCTGCATGACAGATTTGGTAGGCCTGAGTGGACTTGAACCACCGACCTCACCCTTATCAGGGGTGCGCTCTAACCACCTGAGCTACAAGCCTGTAGAGGTTTTTTACTGCTGTTTTTCATCAGACAATCTGTGTGGACACTACAAAGGCAGGTTCTTTAAGGTAAGGAGGTGATCCAACCGCAGGTTCCCCTACGGTTACCTTGTTACGACTTCACCCCAGTCATGAATCACAAAGTGGTAAGCGCCCTCCCGAAGGTTAAGCTACCTACTTCTTTTGCAACCCACTCCCATGGTGTGACGGGCGGTGTGTACAAGGCCCGGGAACGTATTCACCGTAGCATTCTGATCTACGATTACTAGCGATTCCGACTTCATGGAGTCGAGTTGCAGACTCCAATCCGGACTACGACGCACTTTATGAGGTCCGCTTGCTCTCGCGAGTTTGCTTCTCTTTGTATGCGCCATTGTAGCACGTGTGTAGCCCTACTCGTAAGGGCCATGATGACTTGACGTCATCCCCACCTTCCTCCAGTTTATCACTGGCAGTCTCCTTTGAGTTCCCGGCCGGACCGCTGGCAACAAAGGATAAGGGTTGCGCTCGTTGCGGGACTTAACCCAACATTTCACAACACGAGCTGACGACAGCCATGCAGCACCTGTCTCAGAGTTCCCGAAGGCACCAAAGCATCTCTGCTAAGTTCTCTGGATGTCAAGAGTAGGTAAGGTTCTTCGCGTTGCATCGAATTAAACCACATGCTCCACCGCTTGTGCGGGCCCCCGTCAATTCATTTGAGTTTTAACCTTGCGGCCGTACTCCCCAGGCGGTCGACTTAACGCGTTAGCTCCGGAAGCCACGCCTCAAGGGCACAACCTCCAAGTCGACATCGTTTACGGCGTGGACTACCAGGGTATCTAATCCTGTTTGCTCCCCACGCTTTCGCACCTGAGCGTCAGTCTTTGTCCAGGGGGCCGCCTTCGCCACCGGTATTCCTCCAGATCTCTACGCATTTCACCGCTACACCTGGAATTCTACCCCCCTCTACAAGACTCTAGCCTGCCAGTTTCGAATGCAGTTCCCAGGTTGAGCCCGGGGATTTCACATCCGACTTGACAGACCGCCTGCGTGCGCTTTACGCCCAGTAATTCCGATTAACGCTTGCACCC
The DNA here is from genome assembly GCF_047456135.1 of Enterobacter sp. BNK-18. Lineage (NCBI taxonomy): Bacteria > Pseudomonadati > Pseudomonadota > Gammaproteobacteria > Enterobacterales > Enterobacteriaceae > Enterobacter > Enterobacter sp. BNK-18. The sequence continues at coordinate 3,586,233 of NZ_CP179899.1, forward strand.
TCCGTATTACCGCGGCTGCTGGCACGGAGTTAGCCGGTGCTTCTTCTGCGGGTAACGTCAATTGCTGTGGTTATTAACCACAACACCTTCCTCCCCGCTGAAAGTACTTTACAACCCGAAGGCCTTCTTCATACACGCGGCATGGCTGCATCAGGCTTGCGCCCATTGTGCAATATTCCCCACTGCTGCCTCCCGTAGGAGTCTGGACCGTGTCTCAGTTCCAGTGTGGCTGGTCATCCTCTCAGACCAGCTAGGGATCGTCGCCTAGGTGAGCCGTTACCCCACCTACTAGCTAATCCCATCTGGGCACATCTGATGGCAAGAGGCCCGAAGGTCCCCCTCTTTGGTCTTGCGACGTTATGCGGTATTAGCTACCGTTTCCAGTAGTTATCCCCCTCCATCAGGCAGTTTCCCAGACATTACTCACCCGTCCGCCACTCGTCACCCGAGAGCAAGCTCTCTGTGCTACCGTTCGACTTGCATGTGTTAGGCCTGCCGCCAGCGTTCAATCTGAGCCATGATCAAACTCTTCAATTTAAGTTTGATGCTCGTGAATTAAACTTCGTAATGAATTACGTATGTTCACTCAGAGACTTGGTATTCATTTTTTGTCCGAAGACATTAAGAATCCATGTCACTTTGAGTGCCCACACAGATTGTCTGATAAATTGTTAAAGAGCAGTGCCGCTTCGTTTTCGCTGCGGCGCGGGGTGTGCATATTACGCTTTCCCGCTTCAGAGTCAAGCATTTATTTTCGCTTATCTCTGCTGACCCGGCGGCGTGTGTGCCGTTGTTCCGTGTCAGTGGAGGCGCATTATAGGGAGTTATTCTGAAGTGACAAGCACAAAATACAAAAAACTTTTCGTTCGCTCACTTTTCAAACTTCACGCCTATTTAAGCCGCGAATCGCCTGATAAATGTGCGATCTCCCGCGCAAAACTGGCGACCTGCGACCAGTCGGTATACACCACCTCTTTGCGCGTATCGGTTTCGCCACCGGTCATCTTCATAATGAGGCGAATCATAAAGCGGTCATACCAGCGATAGCGCGGATAACGCAGCGCGCCGGCAAAGACGGCGCTGATGTCCGGCTGCCACGGAGAGCTCAACAGAAACTTGCGCGTATAGCTGTTGGTCTGCGGCGTACGTTTCTCAGGTTTACGCGCCACCAGATTGACCGAGTAAAAAGCCCCGGGCAGTTTATTGAGCACTGCCGTATGCTTTTTCACAAAACGATCCAGCGCCGGATGGAAATGCCCGTAACGAATAGACGCGCCAATAACCACACGGTCGTAATCCTGCCAGGCTATCTGCTCCGTGCGATTCAGGTTCACCACATCAGAGTAAATCCCCAGCTCTTTTAATTCTGAAGCCAGATATGAGGCAATCTCACGCGTTTGCCCATCCCGCGTAGAGAAAAGAATAAGTGTTTTCACCGACGACTCCTTACTCGCGCCAGAATGTTGGGGTGAACAGCACCAGCAGCGTAAAGACCTCCAGACGACCAAACAGCATGTTGGCGATGAGGATCCATTTCGCGACCGGGTTCATACTGGCAAAGTTATCCGCCACTACTCCCAGGCCAGGCCCGAGGTTATTCAACGTTGCTACGACGGAAGCAAAGGCAGAGAAATCATCCACCCCCGTCGCGATAATCGCCAGCATACTGACGATGAAGACCAGCGCATAGGCCGAGAAGAACCCCCAAACCGCTTCAAGAATACGTTCCGGCAGGGCACGGTTACCCAGTTTGATGCTGTAAACCGCGTTCGGGTGGACCAGACGTTTAAGTTCACGGTTCCCCTGCTTAAACAACAGCAGAATACGAATCACCTTCAGGCCACCGCCCGTCGACCCCGCACAACCCCCGATGAACGCAGAACACAGCAGCAGTACCGGCAGGAACAGCGGCCAGCGTGCAATACTGTCCGTTGTAAAACCGGCGGTGGTTGCCATCGACACCACCTGGAAGAACGCCTGATTTAACGTGGTCAACGCGGAGTTATAGACATCGTGGAACCACAACACCACGGTACAGATGATGACCAGCGTAAGCTGGACACCAATGAACATGCGAAACTCCGGGTCACGCCAGTATACCTTCAGGCTACGCCCGCTGAGTAAGGAGAAGTGCAGACCGTAGTTACAGCCGGAAATCAGCAGGAAGATGGCAATGATCGTGTTAATGGTGGGGCTGTCGAAGTAACCCACGCTGGCATCGTGGGTCGAGAACCCGCCGATGGCGATCGTCGCAAAGCTGTGCCCGATAGCGTCGAATGCAGGCATCCCGGCAAACCATAACGCTAACGCACAGGCGACCGTCAGTAAGACATAGATAAGCCACAGGGTTTTCGCCGTCTCGGCTATGCGCGGGCGCATCTTGTTATCTTTCAGTGGGCCCGGCATTTCCGCACGGTAAAGCTGCATCCCCCCGACGCCGAGAATAGGCAGGATGGCCACGGCCAGGACGATGATCCCCATCCCCCCGAACCATTGCAGCATCTGGCGATAAAAGAGAATGGCATGAGGTAAGGAATCCAGCCCGACCAGCGTGGTCGCCCCGGTCGTCGTTAAACCCGAGAACGATTCAAAAAACGCATCCGTGACGGTCAGATTAGGCTGCTCAGAGAAGATAAAGGGTAGCGCACCCACGCTTCCCAGCACTGTCCAGAACAGAACAACAATCAAAAACCCTTCGCGAGATTTCAGCTCACCCTTTTGACGACGGTTTGGCCACCAAAGCAGTGAGCCAATCGCCAGCGCGACAAAGAAGGTCTGGGTAAATGCCCGCCCCGCGCCGTCCCGGTAGATAAGCGCTACCAGTCCTGGGAGAATCATCGTCCCGGAAAAAAGTATGACCAGCAGTCCAACGATTCGGGTAATGGCACGAAAATGCATCTCTGCCGCTTCCTTTGGTATTCAAAAAAGTGAGGTGGGGATTATTCTTCAATCGGCAGCAATTGCAACGAACCGCGACTAAAATCCGCCAGCTTTGCTGAAAAAGCAGCCAGTTCCGCCTGCGGAAGCGCCACGCGCAGTTGCACCATTGCCTGATAGTCACGGTGCGCGATGACGCCGTTAAACTGCTTTAGCAATGCCTCAATGCCGGATAACTGGCCGTAATCGCACAATAAAGTATATTCGGTGAGCGGCGTTTTGCGGGTGGTAATCAGCATATTCAGTGCCTGCTGAACCCCACCGCCATACGCTTTAACCAGTCCACCCGTGCCTAATAAGATACCGCCATAGTAGCGAACGACCACGGCGGTGATTTCACCCACGCCGCTGCCCATCAACTGGGAGAGCATGGGTTTACCGGCTGTGCCTGCCGGTTCACCGTCATCGGAAAACCCCAGCTGTTGTGAATCGTTCGGCGGCCCTGCCACCCATGCCACGCAATGGTGACGTGCGTCAGGGTGCTGCGCGCGAACGGACTCAACAAACGCTTTTGCCGCCTCAACGCCGTCGGTATGTGCCAGCAGCGTAATGAATCGACTCTTCTTAATTTCCTCAACAAAGGTGACCGGTTCAGCCGGTATCAGCCAGCTATCCATCAGGCCAGCTTCAGGTCTCGCGTCATATTCTCAATACCGTTTTCGTGGATCACCACGTTATCTTCGATACGAATACCGCCAAACGGTTTCAGCGCTTCAATTTTGTCCCAGTTGAAGTGCTTGCTGAACGGGCCTTCACGCCATGGCGCTAACAGCGATTCGATAAAGTAGATACCCGGCTCGATGGTCAGCACCATACGCGGCTCAAGAATACGCGTGCAGCGCAGGTAAGGATATTTAGACGGCGCGGCCAGGTGCGTACCGGTATCGTCCTGCATAAAACCGGCAACATCATGAACCTGCAGGCCCAGCGGGTGACCAATACCGTGCGGCATGAACGGGCCGGTCAGATCGTTTTCCACCATCGCCTCTTCGCTCATGTCTTTCACGATCTGGTGCTTACGCAGCAGTTTAGCGATGCGCTGATGGAACTGGATGTGGTAATCCACATAGCTGGTTCCCGCTTTCATGGTGCCAATAAGCGCCAGTTGCTCATCGTTAACGTCTTTAATCAGTTGTGCAAAATCGGTATCCGCATTTGCCGCCCAGGTGCGGGTCAGGTCGGCCGCATAGCCGTTGTACTCTGCCCCGGCGTCCAACAGGAAGCTGCGCATCTCGGATGGCACCTGGTGATCGAGCCTGGTGTAGTGCAGAACGGACGCATGCTCATTCAGCGCGACGATGTTGCTGTAAGGGACATCAGTGTCACGGTGGCCGGTGGCGGTCAGATACGCCTGGTTAATATCGAACTCGCTCATGCCAGACTGGAACGCTTCATGCGCAGCACGGTGACCATTTACCGCCGTTTTTTGCGCTTCACGCATGCAGTAAAGTTCGTAGTCGGTCTTATAAGCGCGATAGTAGTGCAGATAATCCAGAACCCCTTTCGGATTGAGTTTATCCGCCGGAATATCCAGACCGAGCGCACGCTCAGGAACCGGGCCAATATAAGCAATATTGCCGCGCCCGGCTGGCAGGAGGCTGCCAATGCCATCGGCTTTTGGTAAAGCGATAACGTCCACTTCTTCCGTCCAGAAGCTGGTCGGCAGCGGCTCAACGTTGTGCCAGTAATCGACAGGCAGATAGAACCACAGTTTCGGCTTGTTCACCCCGTCCACCAGCAACCAGCAATTTGGGACCTGCGTGACCGGCACCCAGGCTTTGAACTGCGGGTTGACCTTAAACGGATACGCATGGTCATCCAGGAAGGTGTTAATCAGCTCTCCGGAGTGGATTAACAGCGCATCCAGCTTAAAGCGCGCCAGTACATCACGGGTACGTTCCTGTAGGGTAACGATATGATTTTTATAAAGCGAAGCCAGTGAGTCCATCTTTCTTCCTTTCATTTTTCTGAGCTCAAGTCATCGCATCTTAGCACACCTGACTCCGACTGCGTGATTTCCACCGACCGTGATCAATGCAGCAATTTCTTAATGAGAAATTTGCATTTTATTAACATAAATCCCACACTCCGTCTCATCTGGTATGACCAGATCCACTTGCTGGATTCAGGAGACTGACATGCTCTACAAAGGCGACACCCTGTACCTCAACTGGCTGGAAGATGGCATTGCCGAACTGGTGTTCGATGCCCCCGGCTCAGTCAACAAGCTTGATACCGCGACGGTGGCCAGTCTTGGCCAGGCGCTGGATGTGCTTGAAAAACAATCTGAATTAAAAGGACTGCTGCTGCGCTCAAACAAAGCGGCTTTTATTGTCGGTGCAGATATCACCGAATTCCTTTCACTGTTCCAGGTCCCGGAAGAACAGCTGAGCCAGTGGCTGCACTTTGCCAACAGCGTCTTTAATCGTCTGGAAGATCTGCCTGTTCCGACAGTCTCCGCCGTTAACGGCTACGCGCTGGGCGGCGGCTGCGAGTGCGTGCTGGCAACCGACTATCGTCTGGCCACGCCAGACCTGCGCATCGGCCTGCCGGAAACAAAACTGGGCATCATGCCAGGCTTTGGCGGTTCCGTACGTATGCCACGCATGCTGGGTGCCGATAGCGCCCTGGAGATCATCGCCGCCGGTAAAGATGTCGGGGCGGAACAGGCGCAGAAAATAGGCCTGGTGGACGGTGTTGTTAAACCAGAAAAACTGATTGAAGGCTCCCTCGCCATTCTGCATCAGGCCATTAATGGCGACCTCGACTGGAAAGCCAAACGTCAGCCGAAGCTGGAACCGTTGAAACTCAGCAAAATTGAAGCCGCCATGAGCTTCACCATCGCCAAAGGGATGGTGATGCAGACGGCAGGCAAACACTACCCCGCGCCCATTACCGCCGTTAAAACGATTGAAGCCGCAGCCCGCTTTGGCCGTGATGAAGCGCTGAAACTGGAAAACCAAAGCTTTGTTCCGCTGGCGCACACTAATGAAGCTCGCGCACTGGTGGGCATCTTCCTGAACGATCAATTCGTGAAAGGTAAGGCGAAACAGCTGACCAAAAATGTTGAGACGCCAAAACATGCGGCGGTACTCGGTGCAGGCATTATGGGCGGCGGCATCGCTTATCAGTCGGCCTGGAAAGGCGTGCCTGTGGTGATGAAAGACATCAGCGAGAAATCCCTGACGCTGGGCATGACCGAAGCGGCCAAGCTGCTGAATAAACAGCTGGAACGCGGCAAAATTGACGGTCTGAAACTCTCAGGGGTGATCTCGACAATCCACCCGACCCTGGACTATAGCGGTTTCGACCGTGTGGATGTGGTCGTTGAAGCGGTCGTTGAGAACCCGAAAGTCAAAAAAGCGGTGCTGGCGGAAACCGAAGAGAAGGTTCGTCCTGATACCGTACTGGCCTCAAACACCTCCACCATCCCGATTAGCGAACTGGCAGGCGTTCTGAAGCGCCCGGAAAACTTCTGCGGTATGCACTTCTTTAACCCGGTGCACCGTATGCCGCTTGTCGAAGTGATCCGTGGGGAAAAAACCTCTGACGAAACGATCGCCAAAGTCGTGGCATGGGCCAGCAAAATGGGCAAAACCCCGATCGTGGTCAACGATTGTCCGGGCTTCTTCGTCAACCGCGTGCTGTTCCCGTACTTCGCCGGTTTCAGCCAGCTCCTGCGCGACGGTGCGGATTTCCGCAAAGTCGACAAAGTGATGGAAAAACAGTTCGGCTGGCCGATGGGTCCGGCGTATCTGCTGGATGTGGTCGGCATTGACACCGCACACCACGCCCAGGCGGTGATGGCGGCAGGCTTCCCGCAGCGCATGCAGAAAGATTACCGCGACGCGATTGACGCCCTGTTTGACGCCAGCCGCTTTGGTCAGAAAAACGGCCTGGGCTTCTGGCGCTATAAAGAAGACAGCAAAGGTAAACCGAAGAAAGAAGAAGACGCGGCGGTGGATGGCCTGCTGGCCGACGTCAGCCAGCCGAAACGTGACTTCACCGACGATGAAATCATCGCCCGAATGATGATTCCAATGATCAACGAAGTGGTGCGTTGTCTGGAAGAAGGCATTATCGCCAGCCCGGCAGAAGCGGATATGGCACTGGTGTACGGCCTCGGCTTCCCTCCGTTCCACGGCGGCGCGTTCCGCTGGCTGGATACGCTCGGCAGCGCCCGTTATCTCGATATGGCTCAGCAGTACCAGCACCTCGGCCCGCTGTATGACGTGCCGGAAGGTCTGCGTAACAAAGCGCGCCATAACGAACCCTATTACCCAGCAGTTGAGCCAGCCCGTCCGGTTGGCGAGCTGAAAACGGCTTAAGGAGTCACAATGGAAAAGGTTGTCATTGTTGATGCGATTCGCACCCCGATGGGCCGTTCAAAAGGCGGTGCATTCCGTAATGTGCGCGCGGAAGACCTCTCCGCGCACCTGATGCGTAGCCTACTGGCGCGTAACCCGGCACTGGATCCCGCTGCGCTCGACGATATTTACTGGGGCTGTGTACAGCAAACCCTCGAACAGGGCTTTAACATCGCTCGTAACGCTTCGCTGCTGGCGGAGATCCCGCATTCAGTTCCGGCGGTGACCGTTAACCGTCTGTGTGGTTCGTCAATGCAGGCGCTGCACGACGCGGCTCGCATGATCATGACCGGTGATGCACAGGCCTGTCTGGTCGGCGGCGTGGAGCACATGGGCCACGTGCCGATGAGCCACGGGGTTGATTTCCACCCGGGTATGAGCCGTAACGTGGCGAAAGCGGCGGGAATGATGGGCCTGACCGCTGAGATGCTTTCCCGCCTCCACGGCATCAGCCGCGAAATGCAGGATACCTTTGCTGCGCGCTCCCACGCACGCGCCTGGGCCGCAACGCAATCCGGCGCATTTAAGCATGAGATCATCCCAACCGGTGGTCACGATGCTGACGGCGTTTTGAAGCAGTTCAGCTACGATGAAGTGATTCGCCCGGAAACCACTGTAGAAACCCTTTCTACGCTGCGCCCGGCGTTTGACCCGGTCACCGGTACGGTAACGGCAGGCACCTCGTCTGCCCTATCTGACGGGGCCGCCGCGATGCTGGTGATGAGTGAAAGTCGTGCCCGCGAGTTAGGCCTGACGCCTCGCGCCCGGGTGCGTTCGATGGCGGTGGTGGGTTGCGATCCGTCCATTATGGGTTACGGTCCGGTGCCGGCCTCGAAGCTGGCGCTGAAAAAAGCAGGCTTAACCACCAGTGATATCGATTTGTTTGAGATGAACGAAGCCTTTGCCGCGCAGATCCTGCCGTGCATCAAAGATCTGGGCCTGATGGATCAGATAGACGACAAGATTAACCTCAATGGCGGCGCGATCGCCCTCGGTCACCCGCTGGGTTGTTCCGGGGCACGCATCAGCACCACGCTGATTAACCTGATGGAACGCAAAGACGCTCAGTTTGGTCTGGCGACGATGTGTATCGGGCTGGGTCAGGGTATCGCGACGGTATTTGAGCGAGTGTAACTCTTCGAGGGGTTCTTACAGCCAGTGTCGCCAGAACACGGCGGCACGCGAGCGGCGCCCGATGCGCTTACGGAAGTAAGGGATTCGGGTGAGCACGCGCAGCCATCGCAGTTATGGCGCCAGTGGCGAAGAGATAAAGTTTAGTTGCCGTTCTTCCCGCCTGTCAGGGGCGGGTTTTTTATTTAAATGAACGCGAACGCATCGCCGAAGAGACGGTCTTCACGCGCGTCACGTTCGTTGCAGAACAGGTCACGGGCAATTTTCGCCATCTCAAAACGGCCAGCAATATAGATATCATGTCCCGCCAGCGTGCCGTGATCCTGCAGCACCGCCGTCAGCACCGTACCGCTGCGCCCACGCCAGCCCTCTTCAGGCTGCTCCACCACCGGCTCAATGCGCAGGTGTGGATGATTGACGCTTAATGCTTCCAGTTCAGACAGGTCGTAGAGATGTTTCTCTTCGCGGCCGCCCCAGTAGATGGTGATATCGCGATCCGGGTTACGCGCCAGGGCCGTCAGCAGGATAGAGCGCACGTAAGAGAAACCCGTTCCCCCCGCAATCAGGATCAGCGGACGGTCTTCATCTTCACGCAGCCAGGCATCACCGTGAGGAATATCCACCACGATTTCACGTTCTTTTAGAATGCGGTCCATGACGGCCATCGCATACAGGTTAAGCTCAGACGCACCAATATGAAGCTCAATAAATTCCTGCTCTGCTGGCGTAGAAGCCATAGAGAAGGGACGCTTATCACGCTCATCCATCACGACCATCAAGTACTGACCGGCGCGGAAAGAGAATGCCGCTTCAGGTACTAAACGGACGCGATATACGGTGTCGGTGATAGCATCTACCGAGGTCACTTTACAGCTTAAGGTTGTCATTCGCTCTCTCTGTCGTGAAGTCTATAGGGCTTAACGGCCTGTTTCAGGTTTACCGTTATTCATTATGGCCAGTTCATCCCAGATCGCGTCAATGCGCGCGGTCACGGCAGGATCTTTTTTGATCGGTCGACCCCATTCACGCTCGGTTTCGCCGGGCCATTTGTTTGTGGCATCCAGTCCCATTTTTGAGCCAAGGCCGGAGACCGGCGAGGCAAAATCCAGATAATCTATCGGCGTGTTTTCGACTAACACCGTATCCCGCGCCGGATCCATTCGCGTAGTAATGGCCCAGATAACGTCATTCCAGTCGCGGGCGTTAACATCATCATCGCAGACAATAACAAATTTGGTATACATAAACTGGCGCAGGAAAGACCATACGCCCATCATCACGCGTTTAGCGTGACCAGGATATTGCTTCTTCATCGTCACCACCGCAAGGCGATACGAACACCCTTCCGGCGGCAGGTAAAAATCAACAATTTCCGGGAACTGCTTTTGCAGGATCGGCACAAACACTTCGTTCAGCGCCACTCCCAGTACCGCCGGTTCATCCGGAGGACGTCCGGTATAGGTGGAGTGGTAAATCGCATCTTCACGCTGGGTGATGTGCGTGACGGTAAACACCGGGAAGTTATCAACTTCGTTGTAATAGCCGGTGTGGTCACCGTATGGCCCTTCCGGTGCCATTTCGCCCTGCTCAAGGTAACCTTCCAGAACGATCTCCGCGCTGGCAGGAACTTCAAGGTCATTAGAAATACACTTCACGACTTCGGTTTTGGTTCCGCGCAGCAGGCCTGCAAAGGCATATTCGGACAGCGTATCCGGCACTGGCGTTACCGCCCCCAGAATCGTGGCCGGATCGGCGCCTAACGCAACGGAAACCGGGAAACGCTCGCCCGGGTGTTCAGCACACCACTCCTGGAAATCCAGGGCGCCGCCACGATGTGACAACCAGCGCATGATGAGCTTATTCTTGCCAATCAGCTGCTGGCGGTAAATACCCAGATTTTGTCGCTCTTTGTGCGGACCACGCGTGACGGTGAGCCCCCAGGTGATAAGCGGCGCAGCATCTTCAGGCCAGCATTGCATGACAGGAATTTTTGTCAGATCCACCGCATCGCCTTCCAGCACTTTCTGCTGACACGGTGCGCCGCGCAGACGTTTGGTTGGCATGTTAAGCACATGCTTAAACTGCGGCAGTTTATCGAACAGATCGCGGAAACCTTTCGGTGGCTCTGGCTCTTTCAGAAACGCCAGCAGTTTACCCACTTCGCGCAGCGCCGTGACGTCCTCCTGTCCCATCCCCAACGCCACACGGCGCGGTGTGCCAAACAGGTTGCACAGCACCGGCATCGAATACCCTTTTGGGTTTTCAAACAGTAAAGCGGGGCCACCGGCACGCAGGGTGCGGTCAGCAATTTCTGTCATTTCCAGATAAGGATCAACAGGAAGTGTAATGCGTTTGAGTTCGCCCTGCTTTTCCAGCAGCGTCAGGAAGTCGCGGAGATCGTGGTATTTCATGCAGTTAGTCATGGCCTCTCTGTAAGCGCTTCATTATACGGCGTAAGCCTGCTTGATGCTGTAATTTTGTTAAATTAGCGTGAACTTATGCATTCTGTTCCCTTTTCCCCCATTATAATCAACTTAGCGATCCCGCCAGGGTTTTGATATGCTTGCGCCCCGAACTAAGGGAAAGAGTGATTATGCAGGCCTGGTATTTACTGTATTGCAAACGCGGGCAACTTCAGCGCGCGCAGGAACATCTTGAACGTCAGTCTGTGAATTGCCTGACACCCGTGATCACGCTTGAAAAAATGCAGCGCGGGAAGCGCACGACCGTCAGTGAGCCATTATTCCCGAACTATCTGTTCGTTGAGTTCGACCCGGAAGTGATTCACACCACGACCATCAGCGCCACACGCGGTGTCAGCCACTTTGTGCGTTTTGGCGCTCACCCGGCCACGGTCCCGTCAACGGTGATTCATCAGCTTTCGGTGTACCAGCAACCTGAAGGCATCACCGATCCGGAAACCCCCTACGCAGGCGACAGCGTCGTCATCACTGAAGGGGCTTTCGAGGGCTTACAGGCGATTTTCGCCGAGCCTGACGGTGAAGCACGCTCCATGCTGTTGCTCAACCTGCTGAATAAGCAAGTATTGCAGAGCGTGAAAAACACCGACTTCCGCAAAGTTTAAACGTCTATCCCGAACAGGCGACGCACGTTGTCATCCGTCTGTGCGCACAGCCAGTGCGGGTCTTCTCCGCGCCAGCGCGCTACGCTCTCAAGAATATGCCCCAGATAGGCCGGTTCGTTACGTCGAGAAGCCGGTTTGGGTTGCATATCTCGCGGCAGCAGATAAGGTGCGTCGGTTTCAACAAGCAAGCGGTCCGCCGGGATCACCGGCAACAGCTCGCGAAGCTCAAGCCCACGACGTTCATCGCAAACCCAGCCGGTAATGCCCAGATATAACCCGCGTTCCAGACAATCCAGCGCTTCCTGCCGTGAACCGGTAAAGCAGTGCAGTACCGCACCGGGCAGTTTATCGAGCCAGGGTTCCAGTAAGGCGAGGAAGCGCTCATGCGCGTCACGGCAGTGCATAAACACAGGCATTCCAAGCTCCGCTGCCAGGGCGAGCTGGGCGGTGAAGGCGTTTTCCTGTTCGGCTGGTGTGGAAAAGTTACGGTTGAAATCGAGACCACATTCGCCAATGGCCACGACTTCAGGGGTTTTCGCCAGCCTGTGTATGATTTCAGCGCTCTGCGGCGTCCACTGGCTGCTGTCATGAGGATGCACGCCAGCGGTTGACCAGCAGCGATCATAGCGTTGAGCAAGCTGCTGCGCCTGCTCGCTTTCATGCAGGTTGGTTCCCGTCAGGAGCAGCCCTTTCACCCCGGCGGCAAAAGCACGCGCGACGACCTCATCGCAGTCTTTCGCAAACTGCGAGCTGGTCAGGTTGAGTCCGATATCAAACATGCGATTCCCCATAGCACAACCGCCCTGACGGGCGGCTGGTTTTACTCTTCAGTGGTCTTTTCCGACGTATCGTCTTCGTCATCCGACCGACGCCCTTTTCCCACGTAGAAACGCGAGAAGAATACGCCGACTTCAAACAGACAATACATCGGTATTGCCAGCAGTGTTTGTGAGAAGACGTCAGGTGGTGTGAGCAGCATGCCAACCACAAACGCGCCAACCAGGATATACGGGCGCTTCTTACGCAGGTCATCAGGGGTAGTCACCCCTACCCAGCAAAGCAGCACAATGGCTACCGGCACTTCGAATGCCACGCCGAACGCCATAAACAGCGCCATCACAAAGCTGAGGTAGCTGGCGATATCCGTCGACACCTGAACCCCTTCCGGCGCGGTATGCGTCAGGAAGCCAAAGGCCAGCGGGAAGACAACAAAGTAGGCGAACGCCATGCCGATATAGAACAGCAGCGAGCTGGATACCAGCAGCGGGATCACCAGCTTGCGTTCATGCTTGTACAGCGCTGGCGCCACAAACGCCCACACCTGATAAAGAATGACCGGCGCAGAGGCAATCAGCGATACCCAGAAGGTGAGCTTAATAGGGGTAAAGAACGGTGATGCAACGTCGGTTGCGATCATCGTTGCCCCCAGCGGCATCTGCTTGATCAGCGGCGCAGAGACAACCTGGTAGATATCGTTGGCGAAATAGACCAGGCATAAGAAAATGAGGAAAACCGCGATAATGCAGTTTAACAGGCGCTTACGCAGCTCTATGAGGTGCGTAATCAGCGGTTGGGTATCATCTACTGCCATGTTTACGCTTTATCACTCGACGAGGGGGATGATTCGGAAACAGGCGCGGCAGGCTTAACGTCAGCCGCTTTTACTACCGGTGCTTCCGGCTGCGCCTGTTTTTTCGGTTCAGATTCCTGCGGCGTTTGTTCAGGCGCGGTAGCCTGATGCTCCGCGCTGGCAGGCGTAACGCCCTCGCGCTGCGCTTCGCTGTCCTTCACCACCGGGTTGTGGATGGTGTTGGCTTCATCGCTCGCCTTTTCAGGATCGTTGACGCTGTAGGAGCGCTTCATGGATTCTGCCGCTTCACGCAGTTCATCCATTGAGGCTTTCAGTTCAGGCGTCAGGTTATCCATGCTCGCCTTTTCCACCTTTTTCAGGCTTTCCTGAAACTCCTGCAGCTTAAGTTCCTGCGCCAGCTCATTTTGTACGGTCGAAGCCAGCGATCTCAGCGCGCGTACCCAGCCCACAACGGTTTTCACCGCCACCGGCAGACGCTGGGGTCCTAACACTATCAGGCCAATCACAAAGACCAGCAGCAGCTCACTAAAACCAATGTCGAACACGAATTACACCTGCTCTTTATCGTGGCGTTTAGCGTCTTCTTTTTTCGCCTCTTCCTGCTTGTCGGAGATGGATTTAGCAGTAAAGTCAGCATCCTGGCTGGTTTTATCCTGCTTGCTCTCATCATCGCTCATCGCTTTCTTGAAGCCTTTGATAGACGCGCCCAGATCGGAGCCGATAGAACCGAGCTTTTTCGTGCCAAACAGCAGCACGACGATGACGGCAATGATCAACAATTGCCAGATACTGATACCACCCATACATGTACCTCAGGGATAGATGATTAATGAGTCAGGTCGCATTATACGTAGGCGACCCGTCGATAGCGACGCAAAATCAGCGCGTTTTTCTCCAGCCGGCGAGCCAGACCACAACACCGCCAGCCATCAGCCAGGCGGGCATCATCTGCCAGTCAGGGCGAGTAATCAGCAACAGCGTACCACTCAGCAGCAGCGTTGCTCCAATGCCAAAGAGATAGCGCGACTGCCCCTGTCGAACACGGCTGGACTGCAGCTCGCGGGCGATTTTATCCATGCTGTGCTGAAGGTTCTTGCTCTGACGCAAACTGTCGTAAATCAGTTCCGGAATATCAGGCATTTTTTCTATCCAGAACGGGCCTTTCTCTTTAATAGAGCGCACCAGCGCCGGAATGCCCACCTGATCCTTAATCCAGGATTCAAGGAAAGGTTTCGCAGTCTTCCATAAGTCTAACTGAGGATAGAGCTGTCGACCTACACCTTCAACGTAAAGTAATGTTTTCTGAAGTAAAACTAACTGTGGCTGCACTTCCATGTTGAAGCGGCGTGCCGTGTTAAACAGGTTCAGCAATACGTGTCCGAAGGAAATTTCTGCCAGCGGCTTTTCAAAAATCGGCTCGCAGACGGTACGGATAGCAAACTCAAACTCTTCGACGTTGGTGTCCGGCGGAACCCAGCCAGAATCAACGTGCAGCTCGGCCACCTTGCGGTAATCACGGTTAAAGAAGGCGATGAAGTTCTCAGCGAGATAGCGCTTATCTTCTTTGTTCAGCGAGCCCACAATACCGCAGTCAATACCGATATATTTCGGGTCTTCCGGGTGCTCATAACTGACGAAGATATTCCCCGGGTGCATGTCCGCGTGGAAAAAGCTGTCGCGGAATACCTGGGTAAAGAAGACCTGTACGCCACGCTCGGCCAGCAGCTTCATGTTGGTTCCCTGCTTTTCCAGGGCTGCCACATCCGAGACCGGAATACCGTAAATCCGCTCCATTACCATCATGTTCTGGCTGCAGTAGTCCGAATACACTTCCGGCACATAGAGCATCGGGCTGTTTTCAAAGTTCCGGCGCAGCTGGATAGCATTTGCCGATTCGCGCAGCAGGTTTAATTCATCAATCAGCGTTTTTTCATACTCCCGCACAACTTCCATTGGGCGCAGACGGCGTCCGTCGGGGAGCAGGCGCGGAACCCAGCGTGCAAGCCGATAGATAAGCTTCATGTCCGCTCGGATTACCGGCAGGATGTCCGGGCGGATCACTTTGATAACCACCTCTTTGCCGTTCTCTTTCAGACGTGCTGTATGCACCTGGGCGATAGAGGCTGAAGCAAGAGGTTCTATTTCGAAATCGTCAAACCAGGTCTCGACAGGAATATTGCCCATCGCCTCTTCGATCTGTTTTTTCGCTCTCACACCGTCAAACGGTGCAACGCGGTCCTGCAGCAGTGCCAGTTCATCGGCAATCTGCGGCGGGAAAAGATCGCGGCGAGTCGAGAGCATTTGCCCGAACTTAATCCATACCGGGCCCAGTTCCTGGAGCGCCAGACGAAGACGTTCACCCAGCGGCTGATCTTTATGACGATTAGGCATCCAGAACAACATCCGCCGCCAGATGCGAAGCAGCAGCGTGATACGCATTTTGGGGATAAGCTCGTCGAGCCCGTAACTCAAAAAGGTGTGGACGATAAAATAGAGGCGCCGAATTTCACCAGGCGTCATTTGCCCTCCAGTTTTTCCAGCCGTTTGGTTAAGGCATCCACCGCGCGTTCAACCGCTGCGGTCTCTTCCGCAAACCATGCAACTTCAAGCGCGCCAGGGGCCATACGCCACTCTTCAGTCAGCACTTCCGCCGCATAGCGTTGCTGTCGTTGTAGACTCTTGCGAAGAAAAGCCGTACCGCCATGAATGGCTTTACCGATCCCTTCGGCAGCAATGTCGCCAATGAAAGGCGCAAGCAGCTCTGCCGGGTCAAACTCGGCCAGATCGCTGAGCGCAACGAAATTCTGTACGACCTGAATGTCGCCTTCCACTTCCAGCTCACCGCTGCGGATAAGCGCCGTAAGCTGCTGACGGTCACGTAATTTTGGCAGCACACTCATGTGCGTAATCACGGAGCAGTCGGCTTCACCTTCCCACTCACCCAGAACGTCAAGCTGGCGTTCACTGAAAACCAGCACAAGCGGCGTCGAGAACTCTTTCAGAACAACACGCAGCACCTTGCCGTTAAGCCGCTGACGTGCGGCTTTTAGCGCCGGTGCGCGGTAAAGAAAGGCATTCAGGACATTCTCGATGCCTGCGGTGACTAAGGGTTTAAAGGGCACGGGAAACCTCCACTCAGAACTTATAACCGCGATGCAGCGCGACGACACCTGCCGTCATGTTGAAATACTCAACGTTCTCGAATTCCGCATCCTGCATCATGGCCTTTAAGGTGTCCTGATCCGGGTGCATACGGATAGATTCCGCCAGGTACCTGTAGCTTTCCGCGTCGTTTGCCACCAGCTCACCAATTCGCGGCAGCACATGGAATGAGTATGCGTCGTAAGCTTTGCTTAACGGCTCAAGAATCGGTTTGGAGAATTCGAGCACCAGCAGGCGTCCACCCGGCTTTAGCACGCGGTACATGGAGCGCAGCGCTTTTTCTTTATCGGTGACGTTACGCAGGCCGAAGGAGATAGTGATGCAGTCAAAGGTATTATCCGGGAAAGGCAGCGCTTCGGCGTTCGCCTGCACATACTCGACATTACCTACCACGCCGATATTACGCAGCTTCTCACGTCCCATTTTGAGCATTGAGTCGTTAATATCTGCCAGAACAACGCGACCGGTTTCGCCCACCAGACGGGAGAATTTTGCTGTCAAATCGCCTGTACCGCCGGCTAAATCCAGTACCGTTTGTCCACGACGCACACCGCTACAGTCGATGGTGAAGCGCTTCCACAAGCGATGAATGCCGAACGACATCAAGTCATTCATCACATCGTACTTCGCCGCCACGGAATGAAATACGTGGGCCACCATATCAGCTTTCTGCGCTTTGGCGACAGTCTGAAAGCCAAAGTGCGTCGTGTCTTGTGAATCGTCAACCATCTCAGAGCCTGCTTATCAGTAAAATGTTCGTGAAGTGTAACAGATTGGGCGCGTTTGCCCTACGTTTCAACCTTCGCGAAAGAAACGTGCCGGACGCTCGTCTGACGTTAAATCTGTCGCTAACGTATTGTCTTCACTGTTTGCCTTTTGTTCGCCAGCGCCTTCGCGCAGGCGAAACTCTTCATCCTGGGCGGTGGCCTGCTCAACTAATTCCGGATTAATCTCGCGCTTCACCTCCACACCCAGGGAACGAAACGCTTCGGCCTGCGCCAGTAAGTTGCCACGCCCGGAAGAGAGTTTTTTCATCGCCTGGCGATAGTTATCCTGGGCGCGGTCAAGGCTTTGCCCGACCGAGGACATATCATCCACAAAAAGGCGCATTTTGTCGTAAAGCTTGCTGGCGCGATCGGCAATCTGCTGCGCATTACGGCTCTGATGTTCATAGCGCCACAGGTTGGCAATGGTGCGCAATGCCACCAGCAGCGTGGTGGGGCTCACCAGCATAATGTTATTTTTTAGGGCTTCGGTAATCAGTTCAGGCTGTCTGTCGAGCGCCAGCAAGAACGCGGGTTCAACCGGAATAAACATCAGGACGTAATCCAGCGAGCGCAGGCCGGGTAACTGCTGGTAGTCTTTTCTGCCCAGCAGACGAATGTGGTTACGCACGGAGGCGATGTGCTCCTGCAGCGCCGACTCGCGGGTGTAGTCATCTTCCGCATTGAAATAGCGCTCATAAGCCACCAGCGTCATTTTGGCGTCTATCACCACATCTTTGCCCTGCGGGAGCCGCACAATCACATCAGGCTGCATACGCGAGCGGGCATCGTTCTCGATACTCACCTGCGTTTCGTATTCATACCCTTCCCGCAGGCCAGAGGCCTCCAGCACGCGGGTCAGCACCACTTCCCCCCAGTTGCCCTGGGTTTTGTTATCGCCCTTCAGCGCACGGGTCAGGTTGACCGCTTCCTGCGCCATTTGCGCATTCAGCTGCTGAAGATTGCGAATTTCATGCGCCAGCGTGTGCCGCTCGCGAGCCTCCTGCCCAAAGCTGTCCTGTACCTGACGACGAAAGCCGTCCAGCTGTTCACGCAGGGGCGTTAGCAGGCTATTCAGGCTTTGGCGGTTTTGTTCGTCTACGCGGCGGTTGCTGTGTTCAAAAATGCGGTTCGCGAGGTTCTCGAACTGCTCGCTGAGGCGTTGCTCGCTGTTCATCATCTGGCGGATTTTATCTTCCGCATGCAGCTGGGTGGATTCGAGGCGGGTAGTCACTTCGCGGAGATCGGCCTCCAGCGAGGTGTTGATATCGCGAAGATTGCGCAGCTCGTTGTTGAGCAGTTCGCATTCGTCACGCCAGTGTTCGCTCAGCGCAACCTGCTGTTTTGCCGCGCTTAAATCGGCGACTATCTCTTCGCGCTCGGCCAGCTGATCGGCCTTTTGTTGCGCGTGCTGGTAGCTGGAAATCAGCCAGCCTGCCCCCACGCCCACCAGCGCAATCACTGCATAAATCAGGATTGAGATATCCACAATGCCCCCTGCATCAACGTATTACCTGCACAAAATAGAATTGTGCTGTATAAACGTCCAGTTTGAAAGGGTTTTCCTGCGAGGCGCTACGCAAAAAAAAGGCCGAACGGGTCGGCCTTTTTTCGTATAAGAAGGGATTAGATCAGGCGACGCGCTGCTTCAACCACGATTTTCACCGCATGACTTTCGGTCTGCTTCATGGTTTCCGCGTTCGGGATCTCCTGCTGGGTACGGTTGACGATAACGCCCGCCACCATACCGGCACGCAGACCCTGGCTTGCGCACATGGTCAGCAAGGTTGCAGATTCCATTTCGTAGTTCATTACGCCCATAGACTGCCACTCTTCCATAGAACCTTTGAAACGGCTTACCACGCGGCCGGAGAAGGTGTCATAACGCTCCTGGCCTGGGTAGAAGGTATCAGAAGAGGCGGTCACGCCTACGTGGGTGGTTGCGCCAACGGATTTCGCGGCTTCAACCAGTGCAGTGGTGCATTCGAAATCCGCCACCGCCGGGAATTCCATAGGGGCAAAGTGCAGACTCGCGCCGTCCAGACGCACGGAAGCGGTTGTCACCAGCACGTCGCCAACGTTGATATGCGGCTGAATGGCACCGGTAGTCCCGATACGCAGGAAAGTACGAATGCCCAGCTGCGCCAGCTCTTCAACAGCAATTGAGGTGGACGGGCCACCGATACCGGTAGAACAGACGATCACCGCTTTGCCATCCAGCTCAGCGCGCCAGGTGGTGAATTCACGATGGGCAGCAAGCTTAACCGGCTTATCCATCAGCGCGGCGATCTTTTCCACACGCTCAGGATCGCCCGGGACGATAGCCAGCGTAGCCCCTTGTAAATCGTTTTTAGTGAGGCCGAGATGAAAAACATCAGACTTAGACATAGGTGACTCCTCTGTGGGTCGGTTAGTCAGAAGAAGTAAAAAGGTACTTTACAGAAGCAGTAAGCAGAATTACGTGACACATCTCACCATGAATGAAAATGATTGCAGTAAATTTCCATGAAATAGTGATTCACATCACATTAACAAGTTATATCGTCAGGTGCTGCACAAAAGATAGACCGTTTAAGGCACTGTGAATTGTTAACCTGGTGACTATATTTACCTTTGCGCTAACTCATTGGTACGGAGAATGCCATGACTGAAAAAACCGGTTTTGCACCTGCAGCGGCCCCTCATGCATCAACCATCGTCTCAACACCTGAAGAGGCCATTACGGCAGGTGAGACCTCCATCCCCTCGCAGGGGGAGAATATGCCTGCTTACCACGCGCGGCCAAAATCGGCCGACGGCCCGCTGCCCATCGTGATTGTGGTTCAGGAAATTTTCGGCGTTCACGAACATATTCGCGACCTTTGCCGCCGTCTGGCGCTGGAAGGTTATCTGGCCGTTGCGCCAGAGCTCTATTTCCGTCAGGGCGATCCGAACGACTACAGTGATATACCGACACTGTTCAGCAACCTGGTCAGCAAAGTGCCGGATGCACAGGTACTGGCCGATCTGGACCACGTGGCCAGCTGGGCTGCGCGCAATGGCGGCGACGCACATCGTCTGATGGTGACGGGTTTCTGCTGGGGAGGACGTATCAGCTGGCTGTATGCCGCACATAATCCGCAGCTTAAAGCCGCCGTTGCCTGGTACGGCAAACTGGTGGGGGAGAAAACGCTGAACTCGCCGAAGCATCCCGTTGATATCGCCACCGAGTTAAATGCCCCAGTTTTAGGGCTTTATGGCGGCCAGGACACCGGGATCCCGCTTGATACGGTAGAGACCATGCGCCATGCGCTCCGCGCAGCCAATGCAAAAGCTGAAATCATTGTTTATCCGGATGCCGGCCACGCCTTTAATGCCGACTATCGTCCGAGCTATCACGCAGAATCGGCTAAAGATGGCTGGCAGCGGATGCTGGCATGGTTCAGCCAGTACGGCGGGAAAAAAGCGTAAAACAAAAGCCCGGTCGCGGCTACGCCTTGCCGGGCTTCGGATTTATCAGGCCTGACGCAAATTCTGCGCCGCCCTGACCATGTTCGCGAGTGCCGCGCGGGTCTCCGGCCAGCCGCGGGTTTTCAGTCCGCAGTCCGGGTTGACCCACAGGCGCTCAGCCGGGATCCGCTGGGCGGCTTTTTTCAGCAGGCTCTCAATCCACTCCACGCTCGGTACGTTCGGGGAGTGGATGTCGTAGACACCCGGCCCAATTTCGTTTGGATACTCGAACGCTTCGAAGGACTCCAGCAGTTCCATGTCTGAACGCGACGTTTCGATGGTGATCACGTCGGCATCCAGCGCGGCAATCGAATCCATAATGTCGTTAAATTCACAGTAACACATGTGGGTGTGGATCTGCGTGTCGTCTTTCGCGACCGCGGCGTTGAGGCGGAAAGCCTCCACACCCCACTTCAGATAAGCATCCCAGTCACTGCGACGCAGCGGCAAACCTTCGCGTAGCGCCGGTTCATCAATCTGGATGATGCCAATACCCGCCGCTTCCAGATCGGCCACTTCATCACGCAGCGCGAGCGCAATCTGTTTGGCGATGGTTTCACGGGTCACATCTTCACGCGGGAAGGACCAGCAGAGGATCGTCACCGGGCCGGTCAGCATCCCTTTCACCGGTTTGTCGGTCAGGGACTGGGCGAATTTTGCCCACTCTACGGTGATCGCTTGCGGGCGGCTGATGTCACCAATCACCACCGGTGGCTTCACACAGCGGGAGCCATAACTCTGCACCCAACCGTTCTGCGTAAAGACGAAACCGTCCAGATGTTCGCCGAAGTATTCCACCATGTCGTTACGCTCGGCTTCACCGTGTACCAGCACGTCCAGACCTAAACGTTCCTGCTCAACAATCGCCTGTCTGATGTGCTCAGCGATGCCGGTGCGGTAGTGATTCGCATCGAGGTTGCCTTTTTTGAAATCCAGACGCAGGCCGCGGATCTCCGTCGTCTGCGGGAAGGAGCCGATGGTGGTGGTTGGCCACGCTGGCAGGTTTAAGCGGGCACGCTGGGCTTCGGCACGCACCTCATAGGGGCTCTGACGCTGGCTGTCCTGCGCGGTAATGGCCGCCAGACGTTTTTCGACCGCCGGGTTGTGGACGCGTGCCGAATGACGACGCGCCTGAATGGGGGCGCTCCAGTCGGTAATGGCCGTGGTGTCACCGCTATTTAACGCATCACGCAGCAGCGCCAGCTCTTCACATTTTTGCAGCGCAAAGGCAAACCAGCTCTTCACCTCGGGATCAAGGCGGGTTTCCACACTCAGATCGATTGGGCTGTGCAGCAGAGAGCAGGAGGAGGCGACCCACAGCTCACGTTTGCCGACGAGATCTTTAATCTGTGCATATTTCTCGCTCAGATCGGCGCGCCAGACGTTACGGCCATTCACCAGTCCGGCCGAAAGCAACCACTCTTCAGGCAGACGTTTGTGCAGTTCGGCCACGTCATCTTTGCCGTGGACCAGGTCAACATGAAGACCCTGAACCGGCAGCGCAGTAATGGTACTCAGATTCGGCGTCACGCCTTCAAAATAGGTGGTCAGCAATAGCTTCACCTGACCAGTAAGGGCATCGTAAGCGGGTTTAAACGCTTTCAGCCACGCCTGCGGCAGCTCCAGCACCAGTGCAGGCTCATCAATTTGCACCCACTGAATTCCGCGTTTACCCAGTTCAATCAGCACCTGTTTGTAGACCGGCAGAATATCGTTCAGCAGGCTGAGACGGTCAAACTGCTCGCCTTTCACTTTACCCAGCCACAAATACGTTACCGGCCCCAGCAGTACCGGTTTCACCTGGTGGCCCAGCGCCAGCGCTTCATCGACTTCGTCGAGCAACTGGGTCCAGCTCAGTTTGAACTGCTGGCCTTTCACAAATTCCGGCACCATATAGTGATAGTTGGTGTTAAACCACTTGGTCATTTCCGCCGCTGCCGCAGGCTCTCCTGTTGGCGCACGGCCACGGCCAATGCGGAACAGGGTGTCGATATCTACCGATCCATCTTTGTTCTGATGACGAGCCGGCACGTTGCCAAGCAGCAGGCTGGTGGTCAGAACATGGTCGTACCAGGCGAAATCGCCCACGGGCAGCAGGTCAATGCCCGCCTGCTTTTGCTGTTCCCAGTGGCGCGCACGCAGTTCGCGGCCCACTGCCAGCAATTCTTCACGGCCAGAGGTACCTGCCCAGTAACTTTCCTGCGCTTTTTTCAGCTCGCGGCGAAGGCCAACGCGAGGGAAACCGAGAGTGTGATTGCGAATTGTCATGGTGTGTCCCCTGTGAATTTTTCGTATTTAGCCATCCAGATGTTTACACATCCATAATTGGCAGTTACTGTATATTCCTCAAGCGCAAAATGTTCATGGCGAAGTGAAGGACTTTCATGATCGAGATTAAACACCTGAAAACGCTACAAGCGTTGCGAAATTGCGGTTCTCTCGCGGCGGCGGCAGCCACGCTGCACCAGACCCAGTCCGCCCTTTCTCACCAGTTCAGCGATCTGGAACAACGCCTCGGCTTTCGTCTTTTTGTGCGTAAGAGCCAGCCGCTACGCTTTACGCCTCAGGGCGAGATCCTGCTGCAGCTGGCTAATCAGGTGCTGCCGCAAATAGCCAGCGCGCTGCAGTCCTGTAACGAGCCGCAGCAAACCAGGCTGCGTATCGCCATTGAGTGTCACAGCTGTATTCAATGGCTGACACCCGCGCTTGAGAACTTCCGCCAGAGGTGGCCGCAGGTGGAGATGGATTTCAAATCCGGCGTGACGTTCGACCCGCAGCCGTCGCTCCAGCAAGGCGAACTGGATCTGGTGATGACCTCAGACATTCTGCCCCGCAGCGGCCTGCACTATTCACCAATGTTTGATTATGAGGTACGTCTGGTGCTGGCTCCGGATCATCCGCTGGCCAGTAAAACGCGTATCACCCCGGAAGATTTAGCCAGTGAAACGCTGCTGATTTACCCGGTACAGCGCAGTCGGCTGGATATCTGGCGTCACTTCCTGCAGCCGGCCGGCATTAGCCCGCAGCTCAAAAGCGTGGATAACACCCTGCTGTTAATTCAGATGGTTGCTGCCAGAATGGGCATCGCGGCGCTACCACACTGGGTTGTGGAGAGTTTTGAACGCCAGGGTCTGGTTGTCACTAAAACCCTGGGTGAGGGACTATGGAGCCGGCTGTACGCCGCCGTGCGCGATGGCGAGCAGCGTCAGCCGATTACGGAAGCGTTTATTCGCTCTGCGCGGAACCACGCGTGCGACCATCTTCCGTTTGTGCGGAGCGCGGAGCGACCCAACGGCGATGGACCCACAGCGAAGCCAGAATCACTGCTCCCCCAATAAGGAAGCTCGGCCAGTGAGGCTGCTGCTGCCAGATGGCAAGGTTCACCAGCAGCCCTGCAGGCACATGCACGTTGTTCATGATCCCCAGCGTACCGGCGTCTACCTGCGTAGCGCCGTAGTTCCACATGAAGTAACCCAGCCCCGATGCCACCACGCCCAGCCAGACCAGAACGCCCCACTGCAGGGTTGTCGTCGGGAGCTTTTGCGGGTTGCCGAGCATAAACCATGCCGCCACCGCGACGATAGCCGCCCCCATATAGAACCAGGCGAACGCGTTATGCTGTGGCATCGGGCGGGTTTCCATCAGGCGCTTGTACCCGACCATACCGATGGCAAAACTGAGGTTCGCCAGCTGCACGAACATCAGCCCGGTCCAGAAGTGGTCGCTCACTTTGTCGTAGCGAATAATCGCCGCCCCGATCACCGCCAGCGCCGCGCTCAACAGATATCCCCAGCGCAAACGACGTTTGCTGAGCAAATCGTAAATCAGCGTGATATAGAGCGGCGTAAGCACGGTGAAAAGCAGAAATTCAGAGACAGACAGGTAGACGTAAGCCCGGAAGCTGAACAGGTACATGATGCCGAGCTGCATCGCCCCCACCAGCATGTACAGCAAAATAGTCTTCAGCGATTGCCCGCGTGTACGCAGGAAGGGCAGGAATACCAGCACCGCCAGCCCCACGCGCATCAGCACTGAGAAGTAGCTGTCGACGTGCCCGGCGAGGTACTCGCCAATCAGGCTAAAAGAGAAGGCCCACAGGATAGTGGTAATAATGAGTAGCGCCACAATGCTTGTCTCTCAGAAAGAAGGACAGGCATTGTAGCGAACTCTTTAGTTGACAACTGAGCAATAAACAATCAAATGAAGATTATTCAAGGAACAGTTTGCGAAGGTATTTTGGTACCGCGTTGTCAGCGTTAGACCCAATCACTTCCAGTTCCGGGTGCAGGTCTTTCAGACGCTGGTGTGCATTCTGCATAATGCAGCCTTTGCCCGCCATAGAGAGCATCTCGGCGTCGTTCATGCCATCACCGAAGGCGATACAGTCTTTCAGTTCGAAGCCAAGACGTTTCGCCACGGCTTCCAGCGCGTGCCCTTTGGAAACACCCCCCGCCATAACTTCCAGACAGGTCAGGGTCGAGAAACTCACGTTGACGCGGTCACCCCAACGCGCATTAATCGCCTGTTCCAGCGGCAGCAACGCTTCGTGGCTTTCGCAGGTAAAGAACACCTTGCTGATCCCTTCCGGCTCCAGCAGGCCTGGCTCGTACAGGGAATAGTTAAATACCGCTTCCTTGAAGAAACGCATTTCATCCGGGCGATGGCGATTCATGAACCAGTCGTCATCGCGATAAACGTTAGTGATAATGTCCGGGTTGTTATGCACTACGCCGAACAGATCGGCGGCAATGTCGCGATCCAGGTTATGCGTAAAGATCAGGTTGCCATCGGTATCGTGCACGCGCGCACCGTTGGAGGTGATCATGTACGATTTGATCTCAAGATTATCGCGGATCTGCCCCACGTCCACGTGGTGGCGGCCGGTGGCAAACACGAAGTTCACTCCGCGGGCGGTCAGAAGCTTTAAGGTCTCTTTCGCGTAAGGCGACAGGGTATGATCGGGCGAAAGCAGCGTGCCATCTAAATCAGATGCAACAACCTGGTACATAGGGATTTCAACCTCTGGTGGTAAAACAACAATCAATT
Source organism: Enterobacter sp. BNK-18 (assembly GCF_047456135.1). Lineage (NCBI taxonomy): Bacteria > Pseudomonadati > Pseudomonadota > Gammaproteobacteria > Enterobacterales > Enterobacteriaceae > Enterobacter > Enterobacter sp. BNK-18. The sequence continues at coordinate 3,611,805 of NZ_CP179899.1, forward strand.
ATGCCTGTCGAAAAATTCAACAATGGCGTTGAGCGCGACTGAGCGCATAGCGTCCTTTTCAAAAAGGATCTCATGGTACGCGCCGTTGATGACCAGCGGTTTACCCCCTTCGCAAGGGTGACCGGCCGCAGCGCGGAGTTCACAAAAGCGGTCATGCATGCGGTTATCCACCACACGCTCTTCTTCAGCCTGAATCAGAAGTGTCGGCGTATCATCTTTACCAACACCAGCAAGCACCTGTTCACCGGCAAGGATCCCTTCCCGCACCCAGTGATATGTCGGGCCACCGACGCGCAGGCGCGGTTCATCGGCATAAAAACGCAGGTTACGGCGATAACGCTGCCGGCTATGGGTCAATACGTTGAGGGCAAACGGCAGCGCGCGCCAGCGCCCTGTCCCGATGGCATACCCTTCACGAATGCGCTGATGGCCCTCAGCCCAGTCGAGAATATGGCGCACCATCCAGTCCGGAAAACGCATGACGATGCCATACATTGGCGCGGTAAGCGCAATGGCATCACACTGGTGGTCATAGCGCTGTAAAAACAGCGTCGAAATCGCCCCACCCATGGAGTGCGCCAGAATATAGCGCTTACGCCACGGGCCCGGCTGAACCTCCTGCTGCCAGAAGGCGGCAAGATCGTCGACGTAATCGCTGAAGTTATCCACATGACCGCGATGCGTGTCCGACAATAAGCGGCCAGAAAGCCCCTGCCCGCGATGGTCGATAATCAACACATCGAAGCCCAGATGGAACAGGTCATAGGCCAGTTCAGCGTATTTGATGTAGCTCTCAATACGTCCCGGACAGACCACGATCACCCGATCGTTTTTCTCATCATGGAAACGCACAAAGCGTACCGGAACATCGCCAACACCCGTAAACTCATCTTCCTCACGCTGACGCCAGAAATCGGTCAGCGGCCCCATAGAGAAAGCAGCAAATGCGTTTTCTCGTGTTTCCCAGTCCTTTTTCTGCTGAAACATCGGGTTTCCACCCCCGTAAGCCAAGGAATATCGTTTTTTCGTCACCGGTCACAAAATGACGTAACAATAGCGTATTGTGGCATAAAAACAGACAATTCGGGAGTTTCAAATGACCTTCGAGTGGTGGTTCGCTTATCTGCTGACATCCATCATCCTTAGCCTTTCCCCAGGTTCAGGCGCCATTAACACCATGACCACCTCCATCAACCACGGCTATCGCGGTGCCGCGGCGTCCATTGCCGGTTTGCAGACCGGTCTGGGCATTCATATCGTGCTGGTGGGCATTGGTCTGGGTACGCTGTTCTCCCGCTCGGTACTGGCCTTTGACGTGCTGAAATGGGCCGGTGCCGCGTACCTGATTTGGCTCGGTATTCAGCAGTGGCGTGCGGCAGGCTCAATTGATCTTAATACGCTCGCCCAGACGCAAACACGCGGACGCCTGTTTAAACGCGCGGTGTTTGTGAACCTGACCAACCCGAAAAGTATTGTTTTCCTTGCCGCGCTGTTCCCGCAGTTTATCGTCCCGCATCAGCCACAGGTTATGCAGTACGTGGTGCTGGGTGCGACCACCATTGTTGTTGATATCATCGTGATGATTGGTTACGCGACGCTGGCGCAGCGGATTGCGGTGTGGATTAAAGGGCCTAAGCAGATGAAGGCCCTGAACAAAATCTTTGGTTCGCTGTTTATGCTGGTAGGCGCGCTGCTTGCGTCAGCGCGTCATGCTTAGCGAGAAATAATGAGATGAATGCCAAAGCCGGCGAACAACGCGCCGGCGAAGCCGTCAATCCACTTCGCAATACGCTGGTAACCGCGGCGCATCGCCGGTAAGGCAAACAGGCTGGCAACCACGGTAAACCACGCAAAAGTTTCCACCACGATCAGCAGGAAGATGCCCCAACGCGCACCCGCACCCACGTTGTCACCCACAAACAGGGAGAACACGGAGCCGAAATAGATAATCGCTTTTGGGTTCGCCAGGTTGGTGAGCAGCCCTTTAATAAAACTCCGGCCGCCCGTTGCCAGCTCAACTTTCGGCTCTTCCGGCTTTTTCTCTTCTTTCTTCAACGCCCCGCGCAGCATCTGGTAGCCCATCCAGCAAAGGTAAAGCCCCCCGCCAACCATGATGATGTTGTGCAACCAGGCCATCTTCGCCAGAATCAGGTTCAGACCAAGCAGCGCCACAGCCGCCCAGACCATAACGCCCATGGTGATACCCAGCACCCCCATCATCGCTTCTTTGCGGGAGCGGCTGACGGCGGTTTGTGACACGAAGAAAAAGTCAGGGCCCGGGCTCATGAGCGCAACGATGTGCACTAACGCCACGGTAAGAAATAGCATTAACATAATTAACTCGCAGGGAAATAATTAAGTGAGTCACCATCCTGACATTTTTTAGGCTGGCTGACTACTCCTCATCGTCACCGTCGACATGAGCACGGATAAGCGCCATAAACTCTTTGCCAAAGCGTTCCAGCTTGCGCGTACCAACACCGTTGACGCTGAGCATTTCGCTGGCGCTGAGCGGCGTCTGCTCTGCCATCTCGATAAGCGTCGCATCGTTGAAGACCACGTAGGGCGGAATGTTCTCTTCATCAGCAATGGCTTTACGCAGCTTGCGCAGTTTGGCAAACAGCTTGCGGTCGTAATTGCCGCCGTACGATTTTTGCATCACCCGCGGCTTCAGGGCGACAACGCGCGGAACCGCGAGCTTCAGTTCGATATCCCCGCGCAGCACCGGACGTGCCGCTTCGGTAAGCTGAAGCGCGGAGTGTTGGGCAATGTTTTGCGTGGCAAAGCCCAGGTGAATCAGCTGACGGATGATGCTCACCCAATGCTCGTGACTCTGGTCTTTGCCGATACCGTAGACGGGCAGCTTATCGTGTCCCATGTCGCGGATACGCTGATTATTCGCCCCACGCAACACTTCCACCACGTAGCCCATGCCGAAGCGCTGGTTCACACGATAGATGGTCGAGAGCGCTTTGCGCGCATCCATCAGGCCATCGTATTGCTTTGGTGGGTCAAGACAGATATCGCAGTTGCCGCACGGCTCCTGACGCCCCTCGCCAAAGTAGTTGAGCAGCACCAGACGGCGGCAGGTTTGCGCTTCGGCAAACGCGCCCATCGCGTTGAGCTTGTGGCGTTCGATATCCTGCAGTTGGCCCTGCGGTTTCTCTTCCAGACAACGGCGCAGCCACGCCATGTCGGCCGGATCGTAAAACAGCATGGCTTCTGCAGGCAGCCCATCACGCCCGGCGCGGCCAGTTTCCTGGTAGTACGATTCGATATTGCGCGGAATGTCGAAGTGTACGACGAAGCGCACGTTCGGCTTGTTGATCCCCATTCCGAACGCCACCGTCGCCACCACAATCTGCAGGTCATCGCGCTGGAATTTCTCCTGCACATCGGCGCGAACCGCGTTTTCCAGCCCGGCATGGTAGGCGGCGGCGCTAAAACCACGGTTCTGCAGGCGCGCGGCCGTGTCTTCCACCTTCGCGCGGCTGTTGCAGTAGATGATGCCGGACTTCCCGCGCTGCTCCTGCACGTAGCGCAGAAGCTGATCCAGCGGCTTGAATTTTTCCATCAGCATGTAGCGGATGTTCGGGCGGTCGAAGCTGCTGACCTGAATCAGCGGATCGTTCAGCCCCAGCAGCCGGACGATATCCTGACGCGTGGTGTCATCTGCCGTCGCGGTGAGCGCCATAAACGGCAGTTCGGGAAAACGCTGACGGAGCTGGCCGAGCGCCGCATATTCCGGGCGGAAATCATGTCCCCACTGGGAGATACAGTGGGCTTCATCCACCGCCAGCAGGACCGGATTCCAGTGCGACAGATGATCGAGGAAGTTATCCAGCATCAGACGTTCCGGCGCGATATACAGCAGGCGAACCTGCCCGGTACGGCAACCGGCCATGACCTCTTGCTGCTGCTCGCGGGTCTGGCTGGAGTTAAGACAGGCCGCCGCCACGCCATTGGCAAGGAGCTGATCGACCTGATCTTTCATCAGAGAAATAAGAGGCGATACCACGACCGTCAGGCCGTTGAGCACCAGCGCGGGCACCTGATAGCAGAGGGATTTACCGCCGCCGGTAGGCATGACCACCAGACAATCGCGGCCTTCCAGCACGGTTTCAATGATGGTTTCCTGGCCAGGGCGGAACTGCTGGTAGCCAAAGGTTTCATGCAAAACCTGTTTAGCCAGCGATTCCTGATTCAATACTTCCGCCTGCGCCACGTTAACCCCATTTGCCAGAAATAAAACAGGCGCTATTTTCAGCGCCTGAGAGAGAAACTTCAACGTTTAACGAAAAAACATTCGAGCTGCCTAGAAAATATCGTTCAGCATCACGCCCACACCTACACGGGTCTGGTTGAAGTTGTAATCGATAAGCGACTCGCCGTAACCGCTGTAAACCTGAGTATAGAGGCGAACGTGCTTGCTCACCGGATAACTGAGGCCCAGTTCCGCGCCACCGTAACCGGTGTTCCAGTTGTACTGGCCTTTGGCGCTCAGCACCGCGTCACCCAACTGATAGCCGATTTTGAGCTGATAGTAACCCATATATTTGGTGATATCCGGATTGTCGTCGGTATCGCCCACCACAAACCACGGCTTCACTTCCGCCATCCAGTTGCCGTTTTGCGCCATCAGTCGCGTATAGGCACGGTTCCAGCTGCGCGAGGTAGGGTCGGAGCGTCCGTTTGAATCGTGGTTAAAGCCCACCTCAATGTCACGCAGCGTCCAGCCCGCGAATTCATAATCGGTCGCAAAACCGAGGAACAGCTGCGGCTCATAGTTGGTTTCACGGAACGGTGAAGATTCGCCACTGTTGGAAAGCTGCCACCAGGATTTCTGCGTGTAAGAGGCGCCGAGCACCGAATTCGGTCCCAGAATGCCGCGCCAGAACGGGAACGCGAGACTTAACTGGAACTTCACTTCGTCTTTACGCGCATTATCGGACCAGTTATAGGAGCTTATCGCCTCTTTGTTGAGATCGCTGGTCTGCGTGTATATCACGTAGTTGGTGTCATACGGATACAGCGTGAACGGATTATCATGTTCCTGAAGAAGGTTCGCGATAATGCTGCCCTGCACGGCAGGTTGATCGTGAACTTCTTTAATCGTCGCTTCCTGGGCATATGCTGTGAGGGGCAGCGCAACCGCCGCCAGTAACCAGGCCAGATACGTCCGCATCGGTGGTGTTCTCCTGCAAAGAGTTAATTAGTTGAATTGTTATGTGGCGGATATTCTACATACTTCTGCGACAACTGCTGCATCCTCGTTTCTGAAAGTGGAATTCCTTATTGCTGAAGCATAAAATCAACATTTTATTAACAATAAGGATGTGATGCCTCATGTCAGCCATGCTTACCGCCGAAGAAGCGTTAAAACTCGTGGGCGAGATTTTTGTTTACCATATGCCGTTTAACCGTGCACTGGGTCTGGAACTCGAGCGCTACGAAAAAGCGTTTGCCCAGCTCAGCTTCAACAACCAGCCGATGATGGTAGGCAACTGGGCGCAGAGTATTTTGCACGGCGGGGTGATTGCCTCAGCGCTGGATGTGGCGGCGGGCCTGGTTTGTGTGGGCAGTACGCTGACGCGCCATGACACCATCAATGAAGACGAGTTGCGCCAGCGTTTGTCGCGTATGGGCACCATCGATTTACGCGTCGATTACCTGCGTCCCGGGCGCGGAAACCGTTTTACCGCCACCAGCAGCCTGCTGCGCGCCGGGAATAAGGTCGCCGTCGCACGCGTTGAATTGCATAACGAAGAGCAGGTCTATATCGCCAGCGCAACTGCCACTTATATGGTGGGTTGAAACCCTAAAATCGGGTAAAATTAATTCACTTTTTTGTAACGGATTATCCCGATGGATGCTAAACAAACGCGGCAGGGCGTACTACTCGCCCTTGCCGCTTATTTTATTTGGGGTATCGCACCGGCGTACTTCAAGTTTATCGCTTACGTACCCGCTGACGAGATCCTCACACACCGTGTGATTTGGTCGTTTTTCTTTATGATCGCGCTGATGAGCGTTAGCCGTCAGTGGTCTGGCGTCAAAACGCTGCTGAAAACGCCGAAAAAGGTGTTCCTGCTGGCCCTCTCAGCCGTGCTGATAGGCGGCAACTGGCTGCTCTTTATCTGGGCAGTCAATAACCATCACATGCTCGAAGCAAGCCTGGGCTATTTTATTAATCCCCTGGTCAACATTGTTCTGGGCATGATTTTCCTGGGCGAGCGTTTCCGTCGCATGCAGTGGCTGGCGGTCATCCTCGCTTTTTGCGGCGTGCTGGTTCAACTGTGGACCTTCGGTTCGCTGCCCGTGATCGCTCTGGGCCTGGCGTTCAGCTTTGCGTTTTACGGGCTGGTCCGGAAGAAAATAGCCGTTGAAGCGCAGACCGGGATGCTGTTTGAAACCCTGTGGCTATTGCCGGTCGCGGCGATATACCTGTTTGGTATTGCCGACAGCGCAACCAGCCATATGGGCAGTAACCCGTTGTCGTTGAATCTGATGCTGATGGCGGCCGGTGTGGTAACCACCATTCCTCTGCTGTGCTTCACCGGTGCAGCAACGCGCCTGCGTCTCTCCACGCTGGGCTTCTTTCAGTACATCGGTCCGACGCTGATGTTCCTGCTGGCAGTGGTGTTTTACGGCGAAGTACCGGGTGCAGATAAGATGGTGACGTTTGCCTTTATCTGGGTGGCGCTGGCGATTTTTGTTGCAGACGCCCTTTATACCCAGCGCAGAACACGCAAAGGATTGTAAGCGGTAATGAGGCGGGCAGGCACAATGCCACCCGCCTGATGTTTACAGCCAGTTACGGCGCTTGAAGTAGAGGTACGGCGCCAGCCCGGCGAGGATCATAAAGATAATCGCGCCAGGGTAGCCAAAGCTCCACTTAAGCTCCGGCATAAACTCAAAGTTCATCCCGTAGCTCGAGGCCACCAGCGTTGGTGGCAGGAAGACCACCGAGACCACCGAGAAGATCTTGATGATGCGGTTCTGCTCGATATTGATAAAGCCCATCGCCGCCTGCATCAGGAAGTTGACCTTCTGGAACAACGATTCATTGTGCGGCAGCAGGGATTCGATATCGCGCAGGATCTCACGCGCCTGCTCCAGCTGACCGCCCGGCAGACGCGCCTTACGCACCAGGAAGTTCAGCGCGCGCTGGGTATCCATCAGACACAAACGCACCTTCCAGCCGATATCTTCCAGCTCTGCCAGCGTCGAGAGCGCTTCGTCGTATTCATCGCCCTGATGCCCTTCCATAATGACGCGGCTCAGCTTTTCCAGGTCGCTGTAGATGTTTTCAATTTCATCCGCCAGCTGTTCGATTTTGGTTTCAAACAGGTCCAGCAGCAGTTCGTAGGCATTGCCGTCGACCATCGCCTGGCTACGGGCGCGCATGCGGTAGAGACGAAACGCGGGCAGCTCACGCTCGCGCAGGGTAAACAGGCGACCGTCACGAATGGTAAACGCCACGGTGGAGTTACCCGCGTGATCGTCGGCGTCTTCAAAGAAGAAGAAGGAGTGAATATGCAGACCGTCTTCATCTTCAAAAAAACGAGCAGATGCTTCGATGTCTTCCAGTTCCGGGCGGGTTGCCAGGCTTTGCCCCAGCTCAGATTGTACGCGAAGGCGCTCATCGTCGTCCGGCTCGACCAGATCCACCCATACGGCATCAATGAGGGGCTGTGACTCTTCGGCTTCAAGCCGAGTCAGTCGGTTATTTTCGAGTTGAAATGCGCTCAACATGACCGGGACTCCCAATGCAAAAAATATCGGACAGTTCGGTGGGCACACAGAAACAAATTGGGTTTCAGACCATTAAACAGCCTGACTCAGCGCGACGGGAATAATGCAGGTCGCTGACAACCACTAAGGCCATCAGCAAGAGGAGATAGCCTTAGGAGTTGTTCCTGGATGACAGGGAATTGAGCCAGTATCTACTGGGTGTGTCCAAGGCGAATGTCCTCTTAGCGTAATCGTGCGCGCATGTTACGCCAGCAGTAATAGTGGCGTCAACACGCAACGGAACGCTGAAGGGCATTAATTGACCTTCAACGTATAAGGCTAGCAGATTATTACAAAATAATGATATTTTTCTGAAAGTTACACAGTTTCCAGCCTGGCGTAGGCTGCCACCAGCCATTTGATACCTTGCCCCTGGAACGCCACCTGCAGGCGGCTGTGCTCGCCGCTACCTTCCAGATTGACGATAGTGCCTTCACCAAACTTAGCATGACGCACGCGCTGACCCAGCTTGTAGCCGGTGTCCGTTTCAGCAATCGGCGAGCCCATACGCTGATGGCTGACCGGGCGGCTGATACTGGCGCGCAGGCGCACCTCTTCCACGCACTCTTCCGGCAGTTCGCCGATAAAGCGCGACGGACGGTGATACACCTCTTTGCCGTAAAGGCGTCGGGTTTCGGCATAGGTCAGCGTCAGCTTTTGCATCGCGCGCGTCACGCCAACATAGGCCAGACGACGCTCCTCCTCCAGACGCCCACCTTCATCCAGCGACATCTGGCTCGGGAACATCCCCTCTTCCATCCCGACGATAAACACCTGCGGGAACTCCAGACCTTTGGCGGAGTGCAGGGTCATAAGTTGAACCGCATCCTGCCAGGTGTCTGCCTGCCCTTCGCCCGCTTCCAGCGCCGCGTGGGAGAGGAACGCCTGTAGCGGCATCAAATCTTCGTCTTCTTCGTTGTAGCTGAACTGGCGCGTTGCCGTCACCAGTTCCTCTAAGTTCTCAATACGGGTCTGGCCCTTTTCGCCTTTCTCCTGCTCATACATGGTGCGCAGGCCGGAGTCTTTAATCACCCGGTCGGTCTGTACGTGCAGAGGCATATCGGCCGTTTCCTGTGCCAGGGCATCAATCAGCTCCAGGAAGCGTTGTAAGGCGCTGGCTGCACGTCCGGCGAGCGCTTTCTCCTGCAACAGCTCGCGGCACGCCTGCCAGAGTGTCAGCTGGCGATCGCGGGAGGCCTGACGCACCACGTCCAGGGTACGGTCACCGATGCCGCGAGTTGGGGTGTTCACCACGCGCTCAAACGCCGCATCGTCATTACGGTTTGCGATCAGACGCAGATACGAGAGCGCGTCTTTGATCTCCTGACGTTCAAAGAAGCGCATGCCGCCGTAAATGCGGTACGGCATACTCACCTGCAGCAACGCCTCTTCCAGCACGCGCGACTGGGCGTTGCTGCGATAGAGAATGGCACACTGCTCCAGCGCGCCACCGTTGTCCTGCCAGGTTTTAATACGGTTCACCACAAAGCGCGCTTCATCAAGTTCGTTGAATGCGCAGTAGATAGAGATCGGTTCACCGTCAACGCCATCGGTCCACAGCTTTTTACCCAGACGCCCGTTGTTGTTCTCAATCAGGGCGTTGGCGGCGCTCAGAATGTTGCTGGTCGAACGGTAGTTCTGCTCCAGACGGATGGTCTGAGCACCGGGGAAATCATTGAGGAAGCGCTGAATGTTTTCCACCTGCGCCCCACGCCAGCCATAGATGGACTGATCGTCATCACCGACGATCATCACCTTGCCGGTATCACCGGCCAGCAGGCGGATCCATGCATACTGGATGTTGTTGGTATCCTGGAATTCGTCCACCAGAATATTGGTGAAGCGTTCACGATAGTGCTGCAGGATATGCGGTTTGTTGAGCCACAGCTCATGCGCACGCAGCAGCAGCTCAGCAAAGTCCACCAGACCTGCGCGATCGCACGCCTCCTGATAGGCTTTATAAACGTTCTGCCAGGTTTGCTCGACCGGGTTGCCGAAGCTCTGAATATGGTGCGGACGCAGCCCTTCGTCTTTCTGGCCGTTGATGTACCACATTGCCTGACGCGGCGGCCACTGCTTCTCGTCGAGATTCATCGCCTTAATAAGACGCTTCAGCAGACGCAGCTGATCTTCGCTGTCGAGGATCTGGAAATCCTGCGGCAGGTTAGCGTCCATGTGGTGCGCCCGCAGCAGGCGATGCGCCAGACCGTGGAAAGTCCCCACCCACATGCCGCCCTGGCTGGTGCCCATCAGCTGTGCGATTCGGTGGCGCATCTCTGCCGCCGCCTTGTTGGTAAACGTCACCGCCATAATGGAATACGGTGAGCAGTTTTCCACGCTCTGCAGCCACGCAATGCGGTGTACCAGCACGCGTGTCTTACCACTGCCCGCCCCAGCCAGCACCAGCATGTTGGTGCGCGAAGCGGCAACCGCGTCACGCTGTTTGTCATTAAGGCTGTCGAGCAGGTAAGAAACGTCCATTGGCACCGTCACGTAATGTCAGGCAGGCGAATGTGATTCCTTCGCCAAAACCCTGTTAATTTATACAGAACAATTGATGATTATATCAGCGTCGTGAGGGATGCCAACCGTGAAATTTCCACGTGCGGCAGAAGACGGCTGTCCGGCGTTGTCATCAGGTCAGCGTTTTCCGGCTTGATCCAGCAGGCCTGCATGCCGCAGCGGATCGCCCCGGCCACGTCCGTGGTCAGGTCATCACCCACATGCAACATTTCGCCGAGCGGCAGGTTCAGTTTTTCCGCCGCCAGGTGATACATATCGTTAAACGGTTTCGAGCGCCCGTGCGGGCCCGCGCGCAGCACAAACTCAAAATAATCGCCAAGACCAAACAGCTCAGGCTGAGCATTGCCATTGGTAATCGCCACCAGCGGCCACTTCTCTGCCAGCGCGGCCAGCGTATCGTGGGTCTCCTGTGGCACATCAATACGGCTGCGCCATTTGGCGAAGTTTTCCATGGACGCTTCAGCCCCTATCGCCGCATCACGCGCGCTCATGCCAACATTCAGCATCGCCTGTTCAACCGCACGTCGACGCCATTCGGTCACGTCATGGTAAATGTCCGGCTCGGTCTCCCGCAGGGACTGACGCAGCTGCTGGAAGTCCTTGTTCTGCATCGTCTTCAGCGCCGGGTGATAGTTCTGCACAAACGCCAGCGACTCCTGCTCGGTACGCAGGATCACCTGGCGGTTATCATAAAGGGTGTCATCAAGGTCAAAGGTAAGGGCTGAAATCTGACCCAGTGGGCGGTAAAAACGCATTATTTCCCCCGTTTGGCGCGTGGATGCGCCGCGTCATACACCGAGGCAAGGTGCTGGAAGTCTAAGTGGGTATAAATTTGGGTGGTGGACAAATTCGCGTGGCCGAGCAGTTCCTGCACGCCGCGCAGATCGCCGCTTGATTCAAGCATGTGGGTCGCAAAAGAGTGGCGCAGCTTGTGCGGGTGAACATGGCTGTTCAGCCCCTGTTTAATGCCCCACTCCGCAAAACGCTTCTGCACGTTACGCGCCGAGATCCGCTTGCCGAGTTTCGACAGGAACAGCGCCTCTTCTTCAGCGCCAAACAGCCCGCGCAGGTCAAGCCAGTGCTCAATCCAGGCGACAGCGTTGCGACCAATCGGCAGGCGGCGCTCTTTGCTGCCCTTGCCCATCACCCACACTTCGCCGGTGTCCAGAGCGAGATGTTTTATATCGAGATTGACCAGTTCAGACAGACGCAGTCCGGCACCGTACATCACCTCCAGCATCGCGCGGTCACGCACCGCCAGCGGATCGTTAAGATCGATATCCAGCAGGCGATTGACATCATCGACGTCGATATTTTTAGGCAGATGACGCGGTGCTTTTGGCGTGGCAATGCCTTTCGCCGGGTTGGCTTTAAGGCTGCCCTGGCTCACCAGCCAGTCGAAGAAACTGCGCAGGGCAGAGAGCCTGAGCGCCAGACTCGCCGGGCCTAACCCTTTCCTGCGGCTACGCACGACGACTCCACGAACCGTCGCAGCGTCACATTGTTGCCAGCTTTTCAGGCCGATTTCATCGGCAATCTGCATGATGGCATCAAGCTGACGCTGATAGTTCAGCAGGGTAATGGGGCTAAGCTGACGTTCAACCCCCAGGTAGCGCAGAAAGCGCGCGACGTCAGTGGCAAGAAGTCCGTCCGTCATACGCGCTCAATCCAGCGCTCCAGCAGCTCAGGCAGCATCAGGGCGATCTCCTGCAACAGGTGCGTACCTTGCCCCTGCTCATAGTGATGCGCGTCGCGGCTGGTAAATAACATTACGCCTAAGTCGCCATCGCGCCCCATCAGTGACATGGCCACCGAACCAATCGCTTTGGCTTCTGGCAATACCACCAGCAATTCTGGTCCGTTCAGCGGCCCCAGATAATGATGTTGATGACCCAGGCGCTGAATACGTAGCGGCTCAAACGCCTGACGGCTCAGCGCCAGATGGGTGAAACCAGACGGTGCACCAATGCGCCAGCGGTCGGGGAAGAGACGAAGGGTTGCGCCTGCAAGCCCCAGTTCTCGCGCCCAGCGGTGGAAACGGCTGAGAAACTCGTCAAGGCTGTGGGCCGAGGCCAGACGCGCCTGCAGATGCAGCAGTCGATAGAACAGGCTTTCGTTATTGTTCGCCTGTTCCATGAGCAGCGTCATGTTCTCTTCAAGCTGATTGATGTGGTTGCGCGCGCGAGCCATGTGCCATTCGACCAGCGACACGGTCCCGCGCACCGGATGCGGCACGCGCATCTGTTCGACAAGACGTGCATTGCGAATAAAAAACGCGGGATTGTTCAGCAGATAATCAACAACAGCACTGTCGTCCAGTTCCGTCACCGTTTCCTGCAGTTCTTCCCCTGGTTGCTTCATAGATGGATAAACCCGTCATAGACATGTACCGCCGGGCCAGTCATAAACAGCGGATGACCCGGTCCTTTCCAGGCGATATCAAGACGACCGCCTGGTAACTCCACGCGAACCTCTTCTGCCAGTAACCCCTGAGCGATGCCGACGGCCACTGCCGCGCAGGCACCGCTTCCGCAGGCCTGAGTTTCGCCCGCGCCGCGTTCATACACCCGCAGACGGATGTGTTCACGCTTCACCACCTGCATAAAACCAATGTTCGCGCGTTCCGGGAAGCGTTCATGGCTTTCCAGCACCGGGCCGAGGGTTTCAACGGCGGCGGTCTCCACATCATCAACCTGAATCACGCAGTGTGGGTTTCCCATCGAGACGACACCACACAATACTGTCTGCTCAGCCGCACGCATAATATAGGTCTTTTCCGCTTTGTTTGCGCGAAACGGCACGGCGGAAGGTTCAAAGTTCGGCTCGCCCATATTCACGCGAACCAGATCGTCATCGGTGACGCTGAGCACCATGCGACCATTCGCGGTACTGACGCGGATATCGCGCTTGTTCGTCAGCCCTTTCAGGCGGACAAAGCGGGCAAAACAGCGCGCACCGTTGCCGCACTGGGAGACTTCACTGCCGTCAGCGTTAAAAATACGGTAGTGGAAATCGAGGTCAGGATCGTACGGCGGCTCAACCACCAGCAGCTGATCGAACCCCACGCCCAGATGCCGATCCGCCAGGCGGCGGATCAGTTCCGGGGAGAAAAAGACATTCTGCGTTACCGCGTCGACGACCATAAAATCGTTGCCAAGGCCATGCATCTTAGAGAACTGCATCATTCGCTCCATTGCGCGGGTACAGAACGTAATCGTCAGAGATTAACCTGAGTCGGACCACCATTATTGCCACGATCGTTCGTGTCTGGCGTGGAAGACTCAATACCGCTTTGCACAGGTTTCGTCGGCGGCGGCGCCGTTTTATCCGCTGGCGGGAAGTAAAGCGGTCCCTTCAGTCCACAGCCCGTCAGACTAAACAGCGTGATGAGAACGGCAAGCGTTCGGAAAACGTTTTTCATTATAAAGTTGCCCGTAAGTTCAAATCTGTTTCTATCATCGCAGGAGAAGACACAAAAGCAAGAGTTTGCCGCTTTCCTGCAACGGGAATTATTTAGCGTTATACTGCCGGCATCACGAAAAACAGGAACAAAACCATGAACGACAGTGAATTCCATCGCCTTGCAGACACCTTATGGATGACCATCGAAGAGCGGCTTGACGACTGGGACGGCGACAGCGATATCGATTGTGAGATCAACGGCGGCATTCTGACCCTGAGCTTCGAAAACGGCAGCAAAATTATTATTAACCGCCAGGAGCCGCTTCACCAGGTCTGGCTGGCCGCCAAACAGGGTGGCTACCATTTCGATCTGAAAGAGGGCGAATGGGTGTGTGACCGTAGCGGCGAAACGTTCTGGGATCTGCTGGAACAGGCGGCGACCGCGCAGGCAGGCGAAGACGTGCGTTTTCGTTGAGTCTGTTTTGCCCGGTGGTGCGCTGCATACCGGGCAAAAACTGTCAGGAGAAATACTGCTGCAACAGCGGGGTAGTGTCCTGGCTGGCGGGAACCGCTGGCGTAACGGCCTGCGTACGGAACGGAATCACCTGCGAACGTCCGTCTACATTCACAATCTGGTAGAACTGCGGCAGGTTAAAGTTGATGAAGCTGGAGCCGTAGGTAAAGCGGTCATGTGAGGACGAATAGAAGCGACTGACGTCGCGCACCAGCTCCTCTTTACTGCCTTCACAGTGGTGATAAACCTCAGCGCGGTTCGTCTCATCCAGGATGTAGATGTTGAAACCGGCATCATCACCCGACTCTTCAAAGAAGAACTGAATAATCCCTTCGCTCGCAAAGCCATCCACGACCTGTGGCAGTTTCACGTGGTGGGTTTCCACCTGCACTGACAGGCCATGCAGCTTGTTGTGCGAAATAGCGCCGTAGAACTCGATGGCGTTTTCCAGCTTCTGTACTGAAACATTCAGGCGCTCGAAGAACAGGCCCCAGGTCTGTCCGGAGACGCGCAGTGCTTTAAAGCGACCGGTTTCCTGACGGGTACTGGAGAGGCGCAGTTCGATGCACTCCGAAACCAGCTGCTGCACACGGGTACGGATCAGACCGCGCAGATGCTGGCTATAGCAGAACACCTCAACGCTGTCCGGCGGCGCAGCGTCCTGATGCATCTTGCCGAGAATCGTTTTCAGCGCTTCGATCATCGCCTGCTCGCCGTTGAAGTGCAGAGTACGCACTTCGTTCCACGAGTTGCGGTACAGCAGGTCTACGCTGCCCACCAGGCAGTTTTGCTGCTCGCCAAAACTAAAGACGTCCAGCTTGCGGAAATCAAAATGGACCACCTGATTGCGGAAGGCCGCTGTCGGGTCATATTCCAGGTTGACGATAATCGCCAGATGGCGAATTTCACACGGGCTGTAGAGCGCTTTTGGCGTCGGCGCCGGCAGACGCAGCGGGAAGTGGTGGGAGACATCCGCCACCATCTCCTGCAGTTTGGCTAAATCGACAACCTCGTTGCCTTTGATAAACAGCCGGGTACGCGAGGTCAGCAGGCCGTTGAACCAGGCCCAGGCCACCAGCTTGTTCAGGTAGCGGTTATATTCCAGCGGCTGATGGCTGATGATCGAGTCCATGCTTGGCGCACGGTTGTACAGGTACCACCCGGTGCGGTTTGCGCGGCCCGGCGGCACATAGATAAAGGTCAGGTTCGGTTCTGACAGGTCCGGTGAAATCTGCGGGTTAACCAGCGTGACTTTACCCGGCAATGCTTCAAACGCCGCGTACAGTTTACGCGTCAACACCCCGATATCCTGCGGGCTGGCGGAAACGCTGAGATTGTTACGACGCGCAAAGCGGATAAGGTTGCGGTAGCTTTGCATCATGGCATCGAGCAGTTCGTTGTGCGCTTCACGCACCTGATCGATTTTCCAGTTGGCGCGGTTATCAAGCATCGACAGACGTTCTTCGTCCCATCCCCACTCTTTCACCAACTGACTGACCACTTCACGACGCCAGCCCACGCATGCGCGTTCGCGGCTGAGTTTTTCACAGACTTTGAGATAGAAACATCGACGCACCAGATCGAGACGCGTGGTGTCATCAATGGC
Organism: Enterobacter sp. BNK-18; assembly: GCF_047456135.1. NCBI lineage: Bacteria > Pseudomonadati > Pseudomonadota > Gammaproteobacteria > Enterobacterales > Enterobacteriaceae > Enterobacter > Enterobacter sp. BNK-18. The sequence goes on from NZ_CP179899.1 coordinate 3,627,644, forward strand.
TTTCAGGTATTCGGTGACGCGTTCAAGCATCATGCAGTAAGCATCCAGCCCGTAGGAGACAATTTCTCCGTCGTGCAGACGCTGCTTGATATCTTTCGCCAGCAAACGCGGCGTGGGGTATTCCCAGGAATAGGCTTCCAGCAGCAGGGTTTTCAGCACGGCCTTATACGGCGAATCAATGCTTTTATAGAGCTGCCAGAGGCTCGCGCCAAAGTACTCTTCGGCGGAAAGCGAACTGAGGCCACCCAGATCCAGCCATTCATTTGGTGTCAGCACACCCTGGGAGTACAACGACATTACGTAATCGTCGTAATGCTCTTCTTCGTCGCACGGCACCATATTCCACAGAATACGCTTACCGGCCAGGCGTACGGCAGTACGGTAAAACTCGTCCAGCAGTAAGATGTGCTGGGTTGAACCGCAGTCTTCACCACCCAGACTGCCACTTTCGTTATGACGGAAACGGTTTTCATCAATCAGGAAGAAACTGACTTCTACGCCAAGCGACGCGGCCCAGCTTTCCAGCAGGCTGCACTTTCGTTGCAGCAGCTGACGCTCGTCGTTATCGAGCCAGGACTGATGACAGACCCAGATGTCCAGGTCCGAAGAACAGCTTTGCCCAACCGAGGAGGTGCTGCCCATGGTGTAAACGCCTGTAATCGGCAGTTCACCTTTCGGTGATTCCTGCGGCGGCATACCACGGTAGAGTTCAAGTTCGGTCAGGTAGTGTTGTTGGGTTTCATCAGGCGTGAAAAGACAGATGCCTCTGGGAACGTTACCGTCAAGGTAGCCAGGCATCAGCGGATGGTGATAGTGCAATAATGTCGGCAGAAGACTGTATACCTGCTGGAAAGCAGGGCCCATAGCAGCAAGCGCGCGATCGACACGCAGTTGGTTTATGGCATCCAGTCTCTGTTTCAGAGTCTCAATATAGAGGTACAAGACGTATCGCCTGATGTTTCCGGGTGTCGCACGCTATTCAAAACAGAAATAACAGCGGACCCGCAGTATTACAAAAAGAGAACCGTTACCTTTTTTCGCCCTTATCATTATGGTGGTACCGACGAAAAAATGGTCTAAAACGTGATCAATTTAACACCTTGCCGGTTGACCGTAAAGAAAGATGCGCTACATACAGTGTAGCACCGTTCTGTACGTGTAAATTCCTTAATACGGCTGTGGCTGACGAGAACCCCGCCCTGTCCCTCTCTTCTTCATCACCGTAAAACTGCCATCCCAGAGTCAACAATGTTAGGATGGTTAGCGATTGATAATGACGGTAACAAGCATGTTAGACAATGTTTTGAGAATTGCCACACGCCAAAGCCCTCTTGCGCTCTGGCAGGCACATTATGTTAAGCAGCGCCTTGAAGCCTGCCACAGTGGATTGTGCGTCGAGCTGGTGCCTATGGTCACGCGCGGTGACGTGATCCTTGATACGCCACTGGCTAAAGTGGGCGGCAAGGGCCTGTTTGTCAAAGAACTGGAACTGGCATTGCTTGAGAACCGCGCCGATATCGCCGTACATTCGATGAAAGATGTGCCCGTCGAGTTCCCGGAAGGGCTGGGGCTGGTGACCATTTGCGAGCGTGAAGATCCGCGCGATGCGTTTGTCTCCAATCACTATGATTCGCTCGATGCGTTGCCAGAAGGCAGCGTGGTTGGCACGTCCAGTTTACGTCGTCAGTGTCAGCTGGCAGAACGTCGTCCGGACCTGATCATTCGTTCGCTGCGCGGTAACGTTGGTACGCGTCTGAGCAAGCTGGATAACGGCGATTACGATGCCATTATCCTCGCGGTTGCGGGTCTGAAGCGACTGGGGCTGACGTCGCGCATTCGCGTCGCGTTGCCGCCTGAGCTGTCGCTGCCGGCTGTGGGTCAGGGGGCCGTCGGCATTGAATGCCGTCTGGATGATGAGCGTACCCGCGCGCTGCTTGCCCCGCTGAACCATGACGAGACAGCCATCCGCGTTAACGCCGAGCGCGCCATGAACACCCGCCTCGAAGGAGGGTGTCAGGTGCCGATTGGCAGCTATGCTGAATTAATTAACGGTGAACTGTGGCTGCGAGCGCTGGTTGGCGCACCGGACGGTTCACAGATGGTCCGCGGCGAACGTCGCGGTAAAGCGCAAGATGCCGAACAGCTTGGCGTGTCGCTGGCAGAAGAGCTGCTGGATAACGGCGCCCGTGAGATCCTGGCTGAAGTTTATAATGGAGAACCCCCTGCATGAGTATTCTTGTCACCCGCCCTTCTCCCGCAGGAGAGCAATTAGTGAGCCGTCTGCGCGCACTGGGGCAGGTGGCCTGGAGTTTTCCGCTCATTGAATTCTCCCCCGGTCGGGAGCTGTCCGCGCTTGCCGACCATATGAATACCCTCCAGCAGGGCGACTTGCTGTTTGCGCTGTCGCAACATGCGGTGGAATTTGCCCAGGCGCAGCTGCAACAGCAGGGGCTTAACTGGCCAACCGCCCCTCACTATTTTGCGATTGGTCGTACAACGGCACTGGCGTTGCATACCGTAAGCGGAACAGACGTTCGTTACCCGTTAGATCGGGAAATCAGCGAAGTCTTGCTACAATTACCTGAATTACAAACTATTGCCGGAAAGCGTGCACTCATTTTACGCGGTAACGGCGGGCGCGAACTGTTGGGCGAAACGCTGCGGGAACGCGGGGCTGAGGTCACGTTCTGCGAATGCTATCAGCGTTGTGCAAAACATTACGATGGTGCGGAAGAGGCGATGCGCTGGCATATGCGCGGCATTACGACCCTGGTGGTGACCAGCGGTGAAATGCTGCAGCAGCTCTGGTCGCTGGTACCCCTTTGGTATCGTGAAAACTGGTTACTCCACTGCCGGCTTCTGGTCGTCAGTGAGCGTCTGGCGAACCAGGCCCGGGAACTGGGCTGGCAAGATATTCGGATCGCTGATAACGCTGACAACGATGCGCTGCTGCGCGCATTACAATAACTCTCATAATGGGAAGCCATAATGACGGAACACGATAAATCCTCCGCCGTGGTTGAAGAGACCAGGGAGACTGTGGACATCACGCCGCAGTCAGAAACGACTGAGAAAACCGTTGAGAAGAAGAACGGCAGCAATAAAACCAGCCTCGCGCTGAGCGCGATAGCCATCGCCATTGCGCTGGCCGCAGGCGTTGGCCTCTATGGCCTGGTGAAACAGCAAGGTTCCAGCCAGACGGCGACCAACGACACGCTGGTCAATCAGCTTACCGCCCTGCAAAAAGCGCAGGAGACGCAGAAAACTGAACTGGAAACGGTGATTAAACAGCAGTCCGCGGCGCTCGCTGAGGCGAACAGCAAACAGGAAGAGCTGACCAAACAGCTGGACGACGTGCAGCAGAAAGTCGCCACGATTTCCGGTACCGATGCCAAAACCTGGCTGCTCTCGCAGGCCGATTTCCTGGTGAAGCTGGCCGGACGTAAGCTCTGGAGCGATCAGGACGTCACCACCGCCGCCGCGCTGCTGAAAAGCGCTGATGCGAGCCTGGCAGACATGAACGATCCGAGCCTCATTACCGCGCGTCGTGCCATTACCGAAGATATCGCCAGCCTTTCTGCCGTTTCGCAGGTGGACTACGATGGCATCATCCTGAAGGTCAATCAGCTTTCAAACCAGATTGATAACCTGCAGCTGGCGGATAACAACGACGACGACTCCCCGATGGATTCTGACGGAACCGAGCTTTCCAGCTCCCTGAGCGAATGGCGCGTGAACCTGCAAAAAAGCTGGCAGAACTTTATGGATAGCTTCATTACTATCCGCCGCCGCGACGAAACCGCCGTTCCGCTGTTAGCGCCGAATCAGGACATTTATCTGCGCGAAAACATTCGCTCCCGCCTGCTGGTGGCGGCCCAGGCCGTGCCGCGTCATCAGGAAGAAACCTACAAACAGGCGCTTGATAACGTCTCGACATGGGTACGTGCTTACTACAATACCGATGATGCCACGACCACGGCTTTCCTCGATGACATTGATAAACTGAGCCAGCAGAACATCACCATGAACGTGCCGGATAAGCTGGAAAGCCAGCCGATTCTGGAGAAGCTGATGCAGACGCGCGTGCGCAACCTGCTGGCGCAGCCGGGCGTTCCGGCAGAACCTCACGCCCAGGCCCCTGCCGCCGCGCCAGCGCCAGCGCCTGAAAGCGCGCCACAAGGAGAGTAATGATGCTTAAAGTACTCTTACTCTTCATCCTGCTGATCGCCGGGATCGTGCTGGGGCCGATGCTTGCCGGTCATCAGGGTTACGTCCTGATCCAGACCGATAACTACAACATCGAAACCAGCGTAACGGGTCTGGTGATCATCCTGATCCTCGGTGTGGTGGTGCTCCTTGCGGTGGAGTGGATCCTGCGCCGAATTTTTCGTACCGGTGCGCATACGCGTGGCTGGTTCGTTGGCCGTAAACGCCGCCGCGCCCGTAAGCAGACTGAGCAGGCACTGCTTAAGCTGGCCGAGGGTGACTATCAGCAGGTTGAAAAGCTGATGTCGAAAAATGCTGACCATGCCGAACAGCCGGTGGTGAACTATCTGCTGGCCGCCGAGGCAGCGCAACAGCGGGGTGACGAAGCCCGCGCCAACCAGCATCTGGAACGCGCGTCAGAACTTTCTCCGAAAGACCCGATTCCCGTTGAGATCACCCGCGTTCGCCTGCAGCTGGCCCGCAACGAAAACCACGCCGCGCGTCACGGTATCGACCGTCTGCTGGAAGTCTCGCCACGCCACCCGGAAGTGCTGCGTCTTGCCGAGCAGGCCTATATTCGCACCGGCGCCTGGGGTTCACTGCTGGATATCATTCCGTCGATGGCCAAAGCCGACGTCGGTGATGATGAGCATCGTGATGAACTTCAGCGTCTGGCATGGATTGGCCTGATGGATCAGGCGCGTGCCGATCTCGGCAGCGATGGCCTGAAAACATGGTGGAAGAATCAGAGCCGGAAAACGCGTCAGCAGGTTCCGTTGCAGGTTGCGATGGCAGAACATCTGATTGAATGTGACGATCATGACACGGCGCAGGAGATCCTCCTCGACGGACTGAAGCGACAGTATGACGATCGCCTGGTTATGGTGATCCCACGTCTGAAAACCAATAACCCTGAGCAAATTGAAAAAATGCTGCGTCAGCAGATTAAAGCCGTCGGCGACCGTCCACTGCTATGGAGTACGCTGGGCCAGTCGCTGATGAAGCACGGTGAATGGCAGGAAGCGAGTCTCGCCTTCCGTGCAGCGCTGAAACAGCGCCCGGACGCGTTTGACTACGCGTGGCTTGCCGATTCGCTGGACAAGCAGCACAAGCCGGAAGAGGCTGCCGCCATGCGCCGCGATGGGCTGTTATTAACGCTGCAAAATAATGGCAGCCAGCAATAAATAACAAGGAGGCCAGACGGCCTCCTTTTTTATTCCCCTTCGCCTGCTACATTCTTTACCACGTCATCTGAAAACGAACCCGCCAATGTAACGACGTCTTTTCATTAACTTTTTTCCATACACGCGACGAGTGCCGCGTGGACTGAATCGTTTTTGAAAGGAAATCGTCATGAACTCCCTTTTGTACGCGCTTATTGAAGCGCTGCGCTGCCACCGCTGGCTGCGCCTGCTGGCCTGTGCCTTTATCTTTACATCACTGGGAAATGGCGTCACCCAGGTGGTGGTCTTCGGCTTACTGTTAGCATGGTCCGCCCCGCCCGCACTGCTTACCCTCGCCTTTCTTTTCGCCACGCTACCTGGCTTTATCGGCAGCCTCATCAGTGAAAAGCTGTGTGTACGCTATTCTCCGATACCCCTGTTGATGCTCACCGAGGGGCTTGGCTTACTGGCCCTGCTCTTTCCCCTTCTCGGCGTGCACTATCACAGTATCCCTGCGTTACTGGCCGTGCAGTCCACCGAAGCACTGCTTAGCGGAATGAGCTGGCCTGCCCTGACGCTGCTCTTTAAACGCGGACTCAGAGAAGCAGAACTGCCTGCCGCAACCTGCCTCGAGAATGTGATTTTTGCCGCTCAGGTTTTGTTAGGCACCGGGTTGGGGATGGTACTTTTCCAGAAGATCGCCATCCTCGCCTTGCTGGCCATTGATGCCATCAGCTTTCTCGGATCGCTGTTCATGCTCTGGCTGGCAGGTCGTGTATTTTTAGCGCCCACACTGGCAGTCCCCACTGAAGAGAAAGCGCCTGCGGCTTTACGCTGGCAGATGTTGACCATCCGGCAGAAACGCAGTTTGCTGATTTTGCCTGCGCTGGCCGCCGTCGGTTCACCGGCCATGGCGCTTCTTCCGGCAATGGCACAGCAGATCCATCCTCAGGATGCGGCCAGCCTTGCTTTGCCACTGCTTTTTGCAAGGAGCATGGGACAACTTTGCGGTCCCCTGCTGCTAAAAAGAGACAGCCTGACGCGTTTTGCAGCACGCACGCCACGGATTTTACTGTGTCTCGGCATCTTCCTTGCCGCGTATGGGATGCTCCCGCTGTTGTCCGGGTGGATGGCATGCGCGCTGGGGATGATATTTGTCGCACACCTGGCCTCAAATGTTCTCTTTGCGGCCGGCACGTTTGCCGTACTCAGCAGTTTTCAAACCACACACATGGCTTCGGCCAGCAGTAAAGCCTGGCGCTGGCAAACGCTCAGTGCCTCGCTTTTCACCGGTATTGCCGCGATGGCGGCGGCAGGATTTGGCTCCATACAAGCGCTTTACAGCGTTTCGTCAGCCGCTCTGATACTTGTCGCCCTGATCATGTACGTTTACCGGGAATAAGGCATAAAAAAACGCCTGCTATAAAAGCAGGCGTTAAAACAGGTCTGTAAGACAACATATTTGGTGCTTCACTCAACGTTATGCCCATGGTGTCTGATGAGGCCGAAGCGACATCTGTCAGTGGACGATAAGCACCGTAAATGGCTCTGCGTCATTCCTGAGTTTATGAGGCACTAAGGCGAACATAAGAGATGGAATGAGCATCTACACGTATATTATTGCACGTAACGTGCCAACTTGACACGCAGAACTTTTACATCGCGCAACATTTTAAGATAAAAGGAAATTATGTTGTTGAGCGGTATCTTAGACCCTACAACCTGCTGATAAACACGACGAAATGTCGTCTGGAGGAGACACGAAAGCCGCCAGATTATTATATCTTTTACTTTCAGTGTGTTATGTGTCGCTGAATCGCGACAAGGAAGCCGGCTGTTGTCGTGGAATCACTACAGAAGAGAGAAAGGCGTAGAAAACAAAAAACCCCGCCGAAGCGGGGTTCAAAATTGGTCGGCGAGAGAGGATTCGAACCTCCGACCCACTGGTCCCAAACCAGTTGCGCTACCAAGCTGCGCTACTCGCCGATGTACTGCTTTTTGAATTTTTAGTTCAATTCATTAAAAAGTCGTGGTGCGAGGGGGGGGACTTGAACCCCCACGTCCGTAAGAACACTAACACCTGAAGCTAGCGCGTCTACCAATTCCGCCACCTTCGCAATTCACAACTCTTTCAATAATGGGGTGGCTAATGGGATTCGAACCCACGACAACTGGAATCACAATCCAGGGCTCTACCAACTGAGCTATAGCCACCACTGTATTCTTTCACGCGGTACTGACTACTTCTCAGACCACCGCAGCTCTAGCGCCGGGACTAAAATGGCGCGCCCGACAGGATTCGAACCTGAGACCTCTGCCTCCGGAGGGCAGCGCTCTATCCAGCTGAGCTACGGGCGCTTAGCGCCGTTGCGGGGCTGGATATTACGTACCTCCGACCCCGCTGTCTAGTGCTTTTTTGAAAAAAATGCGCGTTTGGTTATGGTTTGCACATTTTGCCGCTTATTCCTCCACTTTCTGCGAGGTAGCGCGGCGGCCCAGACCAAAAAGCTTATACGCCGCGGTCACCGCCGCCAGGAAGATCATCCCGACAAACAGCGACATGCGCGTATCTTCATTAAAGTACATTCCGATTAATACGCAAACCAGGAACGCCATCGTCAAATAGTTGGCGTACGGGAACAGAATGGAACGGAACGGATGGCTGGCGATGGCCTTTTTATGTGCCTGACGGAAACGCAGCTGGCTAATCAGGATAACAAACCAGGGCACCATACCTGGCAGCACGCTGGCGCTGTAGACATAAACGAACACGCGCTGCGGATTCGGGATGATGTAGTTCAGGCAGGAGCCAATCAGCAGGATCACAATCGACACCGCCACACCCGCAACCGGTACGCCCGCACGCGAAACTTTCGCCATTGCCGCTGGCAGCTGGTTGTTTCTGGACAGCGCGTAGAGCATACGTCCGCAGCTGTACATCCCGCTGTTGCAGCCTGACAACGCCGCCGTCAGAACCACAAAATTAATGATGCCTGCTGCCGCCGTGATGCCAATCTTCGCGAAGGTCAAGACAAACGGGCTACCGGTCGTGCCAATTTCATTCCACGGGAAGATGGTTACGATAACGAAGATCGCCCCCACATAGAAAATCAGGATACGCCACAGCACCTTGCCTACGGCGCTGCGCAGCGTAACCTGCGGGTTTTTCGCTTCACCCGCGGTAATACCGATAAGCTCGACCCCCTGATAAGAGGCCACAACGATACACAGTGCCGTCAGGAAGCCCTTCCAGCCGCCCGCAAAGAAGCCGCCGTTTTCGGTCAGGTTACCAAAGCCAATGGCGTGCCCGCCGTTGCCAAAGCCGAAGAAGATAACGCCCAGCCCGACCACAATCATCACGATGATAGTGGTGACTTTGATCATCGCAAACCAGAATTCGATTTCACCATAAAGACGAACCGCAGCAAGGTTTGCCAGTGCCACCAGCCCCACGGCAATCAGCGCCGGTATCCACTGGACCATGTCCGGGAACCAGAACTGCACGTAGACCCCTATCGCCGTGATTTCAGAGATGCCAACCGCCATCCACATAAACCAGTATGACCATGCCGTCAGGTAGCCAAAGAACGGGCTCATATATCGGTGCGCGTAAACGGCGAAGGAACCCGTGACGGGCTCCATGAAGAGCATTTCGCCCATCGAACGCATGATGAAGAAAACGAACAATCCCGCAATGATATAAGCCAGCAAGACCGAAGGTCCTGCCCATTTGAGCGTGCTTGCGGAGCCCATAAACAGGCCCACGCCGATAGTGCCGCCCAGCGCTATCAGTTCAATATGACGAGCCTCCAGCCCACGCTGTAGCTCCGGTTTTTTCTCTGCCATAGATCCTCGATTGTGTTTGCTGTTTCCCGACTTCAGGCCGGGTATTGTTTTTTAGGGATACTAAAATACGGGGCGAATGGTTTCTTAAAATGCAGCAAATGGCAAACGATGCATAAAAAAAATGAATGCATTGCACAGATTCGCAGCAGTTTTGCAGGGGAGTTGCAGCGCGAACAGCATATCGCGCTACATTTTGATTACATTTTCCCGGTGTAGTGCCAGGTAAGGTAGCGAAGCAGACGGATCTGTCGTGTAATCCGCGTCGGCTGAGATAGCAGGCGATACAGCCACTCCAGCCCCAGGTTTTGCCAGACTTTGGGCGCGCGCTTAACGTGGCCGGTAAAAACGTCATACGTTCCGCCAACGCCCATATAAAGGGCATCCGGACACACCTGACGGCAGTCACGCATCAGGATCTCCTGGCGTGGGGAGCCCATCGCCACGGTGATGATTTTCGCTCCACTGTCGCGAACGCGTTTAAACAGCGCCTGCCGGGCCTCTGGTTTGAAGTAGCCATCCTGGCTGCCCACGATGTTAACATTCCATTGACTGCGCAACTTCGCTTCGGTCTGCGCCAGCACCTCCGGCTTACCGCCAATCAGGAATACCGGCGTGCCTTCCGCCCCTGCGCGTGCCATCAGTTGCTCCCAGAGATCGGCCCCTGCCACGCGAGATACATTAGCGCCAGGATACTTTTTGCGGATTGAACGCACCACGCTGATACCGTCGGCATATTTAAATTCAGCCGCTTCTATCAGGCCTCTCACTTCGGCGTTGTCTTCCACCGCCAGCATTTTTTCCGCATTGATGGCGACCAGCGTACCGGATTTCATCTGACCACCAGCGAACAGAAAATCCAGCGCGTGTTGCATATCGCGCCAGCCAATAAGCTGCAGACCGCGCAGCGTATAGCGCGGTGCAGAAGTTTTATCCGTCATGACTTTCCCTACTCACACTTGCGACAGCGTTGTGCTGCCCTGCGGCTCGCGCTTATGCACAAGCCCTGCACTGTCAAACAACCAGTACAACAGTTTGGCCAGTAACAGGCAGATGCCAAAAACGACCATGAAGAAAACCACGCGCGACACGAATGAATCCAGCCCTTCACGCGCCAGAACGATCATATTGAAAATGGCACCAAAGCAGAAACTGTGCAAAATAGCCGCCTTATAGCGGTTTGTTTCTTCGTTGCCGCGCACGTAGAGCCAGTCAAACCACTTGATGATCAGCCCCACCACCACCGCCCCCGGCAGGATAAACCAGCTTCCCCCCATCACCACCAGCGAGCCAATCAACGTAGGTGAGATCGCAAGGCCTGAGTGGTTGTTCAGCACTTCCCAGGTAAAATAGTTTGCCGTGTTGAGTACGACGCCGGGACGGTCTGGCCACAGCCAGGTTGGGATAAAGACATAAAAGTCGCGCACAATAGGCGCAAGGCCCTGGAAATCGATTTTGTCGTAGTTTTGCAGCAACAACGCCAGGTTTTCCCACGGTGAGAAGGTGTCGCGCGTGAGATAGAGGAATGTGTAAAACGCCTCGTCACCGGCTACGTTGAGCCCGTAGCGCTTCAGGGCAAGCCAGAACATACCAACAATGCCAAACACCCCAGCAGCCACCAGCATCCATAAAGAGATCCACCCGCGGATGATGCCGATAAACAGGAAGATTGCGAAAGCGATGATGATATTTGCACGCGTCCCTCCCACAATCATGTAGGTCAGGAAACCGAAGGCGACGGTACTCACCAGGAAAAACAGCCAGGCTTTGCTGTCCTGACGCAGGAAAAAGATCACCAGCATCGCCGGAATGAAGAAGTAGAAGAAGCGCTTAAGCGCCACGCCCGACACTTCGGCAGAAAAAATCTGGCTGTAGGACTGGAGCTTGAACAGCAGAAAACCATTGTGCATGAAGAAGATACCCACGCTTACCAGCGCGATCGTCATCAGCATCACCCATGTCAGGTGCGTCTCCACCCGGTTCATGGTGAAGAGCGCCCGGCGCGGCGCGGTGGATTGCGCTGAACGCAGGCGCGTTTTATAGGTGGCGTAGTAGACGGCGTAGAAGCAGGTCGCTGCCAGGATCGCCTGAAGCAGGATCTCGGGCGGGGCAACGCTCACGTCAAACCGGAAGACCAGAATGCTGGTCAGCGGGAATCCGAAAAAGAAGGTCAGAAGAAACAGTAACGAGAAGAAGACGTTAAAGTTAAAACGCACCCGGCGAAACTCGAACCAGGTGAGCGTGGCGATAAATAAAGTGCTCAGAAGCCAAACGATCAGTAAGCCGCTGAATTGCAACTGGCTCATGCTTTGTCTCCTGCAGCGATACGCAGCGCGCGGTGCCACGGCGTGAGGTAGTTCGGGCTAAAGAAGTCGATGGCACTTTTGTCCACCAGCGCCAGTTGTCTCTGCGCTTCGCGGACCACCTCTTCGTTAAGCACATCGGAAGTAAACAGCACCGGCAGATGCTGCTCCGCCATGTCCTGCCAGAATGGGTTTTCGCGATTGAGTACGCAGGGCACACCCGCCTGAATCAGCAGACACAGCGTGCCAATTCCTTGCTGACGCGCAAAGATGAAATAGCCCAGATCGCACCGACGCAGCAGCGCAAGATACTCATCAAATTCCAGCTTATCGTGGAGAATGTGCACATTCCCGGCGCTAAATAACGCGAGTGCCTGCTGGCGGACCTCATTGATATAGGCATCGTTATTGGCCGGATACCCCATCGGCACAATCACGTTGACGGTGTCGCCAAACTGCTGATGTACCGCCCTGAGCGCGGCAAGATGTTCATTGCTGCGATCGCCTGAATTACCCACCAGAATCGTCAGTTTACCCTCGCGCGGCGTATCATTCGCCATGTTGTTCAGCGCCGGGTTCATTCGGGTCGGGAAATAGAGTAGCTCACCGCGTACGTCAGGGTGGCGTTTAGCAAAATAATTGAGATCGCCACGGGTCGCGAAAACGCATCCCACACGCCCCTGCGCCATGCGCCGCAATGGGTAGAAAAGACGGAATTTCCAGCCGCTGGAGACTTCGTAAAGATCGGCTCCCCAGATATGCCAGCTGCACTGCGAAGGTTTGATCCCCCCGCTCAGGAGCGCCAGCCACAGGCCGGTATTAAACTGCCCATGGAAAAAGAAACGTTGCTCACGATCCGCTTTGGCTTTGGCAACAACCGCCTTCGCCAGCGCAGCCTTGTCCGGCCAGAAAGAGAGAGTCAGCGCCGGACACACCACGCTCAGGCCATTATCCTGACCGGCAACCATAAACTCACGAGCGTCGGGATCCCCCGATGCCAGTTCATCATTGAAGAACCGTAACACGGTCTGGTTATGGTGTGGGATATCCGATCCCAGTATGTGAATCAGTGCAGTCATGCGCGTTTACGCCAAAGTAAAAATACGCCGCAACAGGCAGCGAAATAAACGATATAGGTTGCCATATAGGCCTGAGCCGCCCCCAGCGCACCGTGTGCCGGGATCAACCAGTGTGAGAATGCGGTCAGTAATGCAAACTGGCTGATTTCCGCCAGGATATACAACCGTAGCGAGGCTTTCGCAATCACCAGATAACCAAAAACGTAAGCCCCCACTTTCAGTACGTCGCCCACCAGTTGCCAGGCAAACAGATCGCGCATGGCGGTAAACTTCGCGGAGAAGAGCAGCCAGATGGCGACATCGCGCAATAGCCATACGGTTAAACTGGCTGCCGCAACGGCGGGAAGGACAAACCGCAGTGAGCGGGAAATTTCGCGCGTGATATCCTGCCTGGAGGTCAGGCGCGATAAGGTTGGCAGCAAATAGACGCTAAAGGAAGCCGTTATAAATTGGAGGTAGGCATCGGAAATACTGCTCACCCCTTGCCAAATCCCAACTTCGTCCCAGCTGTAATGCGCCGCCAGCAGGTTTCGCATCATCACGTAGGCGACAGGGAGCGTGACGGAGGTGATGAGCGCCATCAGGGTAAATTTTCCCAGCTGGCTTGCCAGCACCTTGTCCCATTGAGGTTTCAGGTAACTCAACGGAATGGTGCCCCGACGCATTAGCATGAACGCCGCCGGAACGACCACTAAAGCCGGTACCAGCGCCAGCCCCAGCAACGCGCCTTCATAGCCGCCCAGCCGATAGCAAAAATAGTAGGTAATCACGCCGATGACGCTGCCGAGGATTAACGCCAGTGCGTTCCCGGCCGCATCACGAAAACCTTTCATCAGCGCCAGCAGCAGGTTAGCCCAGGCAATGCCCAGCTGAACCAGCGCGACCAGACGAACCAGCCCCTGATAATGGGTGTGACCAAATAACCCCTGGCTTATGGGTGCCGCTGCCAGCAGGAAAATAACCGCCATCAGGGTCGAAAAGCCGGTGACCATCGCCGAGGATGTACCGACAACACGGCGAAGCTGGGCCGCATCATCATGGTACTGCGCAACGTATTTCGTGACGCCGTTGAAAATCCCTGCGCCGGCCAGTACCCCAAGGACGGTCACAAGCTGACGGAAATTCCCCGCCAGCCCGACGCCTGAAGGGCCGAATGAGACAGCCAGCAGCTTGACGACCAGTAGCCCAGCGCCAATTTTGACAAGTGTGGACGCGGCGGTCCACACCGATGCTTTTGCCAGAGACATATCAGCCGAAATAACTCAGAAGGGTGTTAATCACCGTACGCTGGTTAACAGGCGCGAGGTTGTAGAACAGTGGCAAACGAAGCAAACGCTCACTTTCTTTCGTGGTGTAGCGATCTTCACCCGCGAAGACCCCAAATGCCTCTCCTGCAGGGCTGGAGTGCAGCGGGATATAGTGGAACACCGCCAGAATTTCGGCTTCTTTTAGCCAGGCAATCAACTTGCTGCGATCGTCGTTATCGCGCAGTTTGATGTAGAACATATGGGCATTATGGACGCAATCAGCCGGAAGGGTCGGCAGCTCTATTCGCCCTGCTTGTGCCAGCGGTTGCAGCGCGTCGTAATAAGTTTGCCACAGGGACAGGCGCTGAAGATTAATGCGGTCCGCTGCCTCCAGCTGCGCCCACAGGTATGCCGCCTGCAGATCGGCCATCAGATAGCTTGAGCCAATATCGCGCCAGGTATATTTGTCTACCTGTCCCCGGAAGAACTGGCTGCGGTTGGTGCCTTTTTCACGGATCACTTCCGCGCGCTCGACCAGCGCACGGTCGTTAATCAGCGTCGCACCACCTTCGCCACCGGCGGTATAGTTTTTGGTTTCGTGGAAGCTAAAGCAGCCGATATGGCCGATCGTTCCCAGCGCTCGCCCTTTATAGGTCGACATCACGCCCTGAGCGGCATCTTCAACCACGAACAGGTCATGTTTTTTGGCGATCGCCATGATGGTGTCCATCTCACACGCCACACCCGCGTAGTGAACCGGCACAATCGCGCGCGTTTTGTCCGTGATTGCCGCTTCAATCAGCGTCTCATCGATGTTCATGGTATCCGGGCGAATATCCACAAAGACGATTTTCGCACCACGCAGGACAAAGGCATTCGCTGTAGAGACGAAGGTATAGCTCGGCATGATCACTTCATCGCCCGGCTGGATATCCAGCAGCAACGCCGCCATTTCCAGCGATGCGGTACAGGACGGGGTCAGCAGGACTTTAGCGCTGTGAAACCGCTGCTCCATCCACTGCTGGCAGCGACGGGTAAAACCACCGTCACCACAGAGTTTGCCGCTGCCCATAGCAGACTGCATATAGTCGAGTTCAGTGCCCACGACGGGTGGTGCGTTAAATGGAATCATCTTGTCACCTGTATAACCAGTAAGCGGTGGCGTCGATGTTGGCACCACTCGCGATATAACGTTTAAGCGCGGCGGTGTTGCCCATCTGGGTTGCCACCCGCAGAGTCAAAAGCTGTTGCTGCTGCGCCCAGTGAAGCGCCGCCTGCATGAGTTTTTCGCCCATGCCGCGCCCGGCTAATAAACCAATACGCCCCTCGTTCGCGTTGAGCTTACGAAGCGAGACAAATCCCTCAATCTGGCCGTCTGCAGTGCGAAACACCAGGCACACATGGTCAAAGGTGCCTTTTACCGCGTTCTCTACCCACTGGGCGTAGAAACGCCCAGTGTCGTCCGGTGCATACCACGGTGCGCGAAAACGGCTCCGGGCAAACGCCTGCGCCGCCATCAGACGCAGCGCGGGGATATCCTGCTCCGTTGCCACTTCCGCACCGGGCGAATCATGACGGACGAGCGTAATGGACAGATCAACCTCGCCTTCAACCAGCTGAAAACCTTGTTGCTGGAGCGCATCGAGCAGATCGACACGGTCTGCGGGGATCCGGGCCTGCACCCGCGGCCAGGCGGTGAAGTCGGCGTCAGTCAGAACCGGCGCATCGTCGCGCAGGCGCACGATGGCTGATGGCAGACCAAAAAAGGCACTCTCCCACTCAAGGGACTCGAGAACCCCCTTCAGGTGGCTCAACGCCAGACACCTTTCGTATCAACCACATACTGTTGGCGTACGGCATCACCGGACGTCGCTTTAAATTCTTTATGATCCACCAGCAGCACCAGCACATCCGCCGTCGCCAGTGCCTCATCCAGCGCGGTCAACGTACAGTGGCCCGCCAGTTTTGCCGGCAGTTCATGAATATTGGGTTCAACCACCAGCGTTTCGCCGGTGTGCCAGCCAGCGATCATCTCTGCAATCTCCATCGCCGGGCTTTCGCGTAAGTCGTCAATATTCGGTTTGAATGCCAGACCAAAGCAGGCAATTTTCAGCTCACTGGCGCGTTTGCCGCTCTCAGCCAGACAGTCCGCTACGGTGGCTTTTACCTGACTGAGCACCCAGTGTGGCTTGCTGTCATTCACTTCACGCGCGGTGCGGATCAGGCGGGCCTGAGCCGGGTTTTGCGCCACAATAAACCACGGGTCGACAGCGATACAGTGACCGCCCACGCCCGGGCCAGGCTGGAGGATATTCACGCGCGGATGGCGATTCGCCAGGCTAATCAACTCCCAGACGTTAATCCCCTGATCGGCGCAAATCAGCGACAGTTCATTCGCGAAGGCGATATTCACGTCCCGGAAACTGTTTTCCGTGAGCTTGCACATTTCGGCGGTGCGGGAGTTGGTCACCACACATTCGCCTTCAAGGAAAATCTTGTAAAGCGCGCTGGCGCGTGCAGAACAGGCTGGCGTCATGCCGCCGATCACGCGATCGTTTTTAATCAGCTCTACCATCACCTGACCTGGCAGCACGCGCTCAGGACAGTAAGCAATATTGATATCAGCTTGCTCGCCCGCCTGCTGCGGGAAGCGTAAGTCAGGTCGGGCTTGCGCCAGCCACTGCGCCATCTGTTCGGTAGCACCGACGGGCGAAGTGGACTCCAGGATCACCAGAGCCCCTTTTTTCAGGACCGGTGCAATCGATTTTGCCGCCGCTTCGACGTAAGCCATGTCGGGCTCATGGTCGCCTTTAAAGGGGGTTGGCACCGCAATAAGATATGCATCCGCCTCGACCGGCGTCGTGCTGGCACGCAGGAATCCGCCATCAACCGCCTCTTTCACCACGCGGTCGAGATCGGGCTCCACGATATGAATTTCGCCACGGTTAATGGTTTCCACCGCACGCGCGTTGATATCCACGCCCACAACCTGTTTTTGACGGGAGGCAAACGCTGCCGCTGTGGGCAAGCCAATGTAGCCAAGACCAATGACAGAGATGGTAGTAAAACTCATAGCGATACCCGATTGTGTTTAAGTGCATGCAAAATACGGCCACAAGCCTGCCCATCACCATACGGGTTATGGGCCCGGCTCATCGCCTGATACTCTTCGTTGTCGTGCAGCAGGCGCGTCACCTCTTCGACGATCAGCTGTGCATTGGTGCCGACCAGACGTACCGTGCCCGCTTTCACCGCTTCCGGGCGTTCGGTCGTTTCACGCATGACCAGCACAGGCTTGCCGAGAGACGGCGCCTCTTCCTGAATACCACCGGAATCGGTCAGGATCAGCCAGGCGTGGTTCATCAGCCAGACAAACGGCAAATAGTCCTGCGGTTCAATCAGCAGGACGTTTTCTATATGCCCAAGGATACGGTTGACCGGCTCGCTGACGTTAGGATTAAGGTGCACCGGGTAGACAATCTGCACATCCTGATTCTGCGCGGCGATTTCCGCCAGGGCATGACAGATTTGCTCAAAGCCGCGTCCAAAGCTCTCGCGACGGTGGCCGGTGACCAGAATGGTTTTTTTGCCATTGTTCAGGAAGGGGTAGCGTGCGGCGAGTTCTTTCTGAAGATCGTTGTTTGACAGCACGCGGTCACGAACCCAAATCAGGGCATCAATCACCGTATTCCCGGTGACAAAGATTTTGTTGTCGGCAATATTTTCACGCAGCAGGTTCTGTCGTGAATTTTCGGTGGGCGCAAAATGGTACATCGCCAGATGGCCGGTGAGTGTGCGGTTGGCCTCTTCGGGCCACGGCGAATAAAGGTTGCCGGTACGCAGACCCGCCTCAACATGGCCGACTGGAATTCGCTGGTAAAACGCAGCCAGGCTGGTTGCCACCGTGGTGGTGGTATCGCCATGCACCAGAACCACGTCAGGTTTGAAGGACTCCAGAATCGGCTTGAGCTCTTGCAGAATACGGCAGGTTATCTCCGTTAACCCCTGCCCCGGTTTCATAATATTGAGATCGTAATCCGGGACGATAGAAAAGAGAGTTAAGACCTGATCGAGCATCTCACGGTGTTGGGCAGTGACGCACACTTTCGCTTCAATATCAGGATCACTGGCCAGCGCATGAACCAGAGGTGCCATCTTAATGGCCTCCGGCCTGGTGCCAAATACGGTAAGTACTTTCACATCGATTCTCTTCGATTAAACGATGAAGGCCGCAGCCTTCATCGTAGACGGCGTTCTTAGTTAGTGCGACGACGCGTTAACGCCACGCCTGCGCCAGTCAGTGCACCCACAATCCCCCACATGATCATCAGGAATGCGCGGCGCGGACTATCGCGTTTTACAGGTTCTTCAGGCGTTCGCAAATAACGATAGGTCTGAAAACGCGGGTCCATTGTTGGACCGACATTCAGGGTGTTCAGCATCGCGCGGTTTTGATCGTAGTCGAGGTCAAAATCAGGGCCAACGGCCTGGAGGTTTTCCAGTCGAGCCTGCAGCATTGGGCGCCCGAGAAGGAACATTTCTGAATCAGGCAGTTCATCTGCCGGCACGTCCGTCTCGGTGCGGGAAATATTGTGCTGTTCGGCAATTTTCAGCGCCTGCTCAATATTGTGTACACGGCGGGCGAAGATGGCTTTAGCCACCTCTTCCTGACGTTTAACCTGCGCTTTCATCTGGATAGTACGGGCAGCCCAGGCACCTTTCAGCTCTTCATTAAGGTGGCTTGCCGCACGCTGGCTGGCAAAGGCAACGTACTGGCGCAACAGGTTATTGGCATCCGGCGCGGTTTCGGCAATCAGTTTGACGCTGTCGTTGACGTTACGCAGCGCATCTCCCGGCATAAACTGAATGTTGTTAATCATGTCATCCAGCAGCGCGGCATCGGCTTTACTGTTGCCCACCATCCGTTGCTTGTAATAATCCGTCTGGCTCCAGAAATCACGGCGCGTATCCCAGGAAGCCAGCTGCATCACAAACTCTTTATAGGCCTCATCCATGACGGAAGCCTGATCTGGGGTGGCCAGATTGGCTTTGATATCCAGGTTACGCAGGAACTGCTGCTGGGAATAGAACCCCCCGAGCATATTAACCGTTGGTTTATCAGTGATTGCCGTAGCGCTCCACTCTTGTTTTGCAAAGAAGGTGTAGGCCAGCGCTAACAATGCAAACCCCAGCGCGATCCCTGCAATCCAAAGTTTGCCTGCCCACAACACGCGAAACAAACCCCGAATATCCAGCTCATTCTCAGTTACCACTGATTTCGCTCCCGCCAACGGTTGAGTCATCATAGTCCCGGTTTTACTTAGTTAATGTTGTATTGTTGCCACTGTTGCGACGCATCCTGCGTTTAAGACGTTTAATAAACCGCGCCACTTTCCATGCGCGCTTAATGCAGTAGCCGTACAGGAAAAACGCTAGCAAGAATAATACCAACATGACCCATTCAGGGATGAAATGAGCATATTCCGCAGCCACCCCAATTGCCGCCAGAATAGCGGCAGCCAGGGTAATCAGCACAAACGCCTGACGCGAAGTAAAACCGGCACGCATGATGAGATGGTGAATATGCTGACGATCGGGAGAGAAAGGACTCATTCCTTTACGCAGACGACGATACATAATCGCCACCATATCCATTAGCGGAATGGCAATAATCCACAGCGCTGTTACCGGGCTAATCGGGTGGGTTTTACCCTGTGTGGTCTCCAGCAAAATCCAGATAACGGTAAAGCCGATCAGCGTACTGCCCGCATCACCCATAAACACTTTATAGCGACGACCGAGCGCACCGAGATTTAAGAGGATATAAGGCAGAATGGCGGCAATCATGGCAAAACACCACATCGACAGGCTGTACTGACCATCGAACCATAAAATGATGCCGATTGCGGCAAACGAAACCGACGACAATCCACCGAGCAGGCCGTCAATACCATCCACCATGTTGAACGCATTTATCGCCGCCCAGACGGCAAACAGTGTCAGGAAGAAGCCAAAGGGCCCCAGTACTAACTCCCAGGGTCCGAACACATAACCGAGGCTTCTCAGGTATAGCCCGCCAACGACCATCATGATCACGCCAATGGCGGCCTGGACGGTGGCGCGAATTTTTACCGCGATATCGAACCGATCATCCAGCGCCCCGACTAACACCAGGACACCGGCGCAGGCAAGGTAGAGGGCGGCGTGTGGAATATAATAATCCGCAATACCAAACGTGAAACAGATACCAGCGTAAACAGAAATCCCTCCAACCAGAGGAATAAGTCCCTGATGACGTTTACGAAAATTAGGCTTATCCACCAACCCTATTCTTTTGGCCACCTTACGCGCGATGAACAAAAAACAGGTTGTGAATAAAAAAATACTGATTAGCTCAGTAACGGCGGTGAGTAGATTCACAATGGATTGCTCTCAACAAAAGTTAGTCCCGGAAGTATAACCATGAAGCCCCTGCCTCAGAAGTAATAAAGAAGGCTTCTTACAACTCCCTTTGTATATTTTTCAATCAATTATTTCGTTAACTGCACAAACAGTCTTATTGTCGCACTGACTGGTCTGAAATGGGAGTCTGCATTAATAGCGTATAAGCCATAAAAGAAAAACGCCACGTAAAAACGTGGCGCTTGCTGGCTTTATTTGCGTTACGAGCGTTTCATCATATCGAAGAAATCGTCGTTAGTTTTGGTCATCGCCAGTTTGTTAATGAGGAACTCCATTGCGTCGATTTCACCCATTGGATGGATGATTTTGCGCAGGATCCACATTTTCTGCAGCTCTTCCTGGGTGGTGAGCAGCTCTTCTTTACGGGTACCGGAACGGTTGTAGTCGATAGCCGGGAAGACGCGTTTCTCAGCAATTTTACGAGAGAGGTGCAGTTCCATGTTACCTGTACCTTTAAACTCTTCGTAAATAACTTCGTCCATTTTGGAACCCGTATCGATCAGCGCCGTAGCGATGATGGTCAGGCTGCCGCCCTCTTCCACGTTACGTGCCGCACCGAAGAAGCGTTTTGGACGATGCAGGGCGTTAGCGTCCACACCCCCCGTCAGCACTTTACCGGAAGCCGGAACGACGGTGTTGTAGGCACGCGCCAGACGGGTGATGGAGTCGAGTAGGATGATCACGTCTTTCTTGTGTTCAACCAGGCGTTTCGCCTTCTCGATAACCATTTCCGCAACCTGAACGTGGCGAGATGCGGGTTCGTCAAAGGTAGAAGCAACCACTTCACCTTTAACCAGACGCTGCATCTCGGTCACTTCTTCCGGACGTTCGTCAATCAGCAGTACCATCAGTACGCAGTCTGGGTGGTTATAAGCGATGCTCTGCGCGATATTCTGCAGCAGCATGGTTTTACCCGCTTTTGGCGGTGCGACGATCAGACCACGCTGGCCACGACCGATTGGCGATGCCAGATCCAGGACGCGAGCGGTTAAATCTTCAGTTGAGCCGTTACCACGCTCCATGCGCAGGCGAGAGTTCGCGTGCAGCGGCGTTAAGTTCTCAAACAGGATCTTATTACGGGAGTTTTCCGGTTTGTCGAAGTTAACTTCATTCACTTTCAACAGCGCAAAGTAGCGTTCACCCTCTTTTGGAGGACGAATCTTACCTGAAATGGTGTCACCAGTGCGGAGGTTGAAACGGCGGATTTGGCTAGGGGATACGTAGATGTCGTCAGGGCCGGCGAGGTAGGAGCTGTCTGCAGAGCGGAGGAAACCAAATCCGTCTTGCAATATCTCCAGCACACCGTCGCCAAAGATATCTTCGCCACTCTTAGCGTGCTGCTTCAGGATGGCGAAAATGATGTCCTGCTTGCGCATACGAGCCTGGTTTTCCAGCCCCATATTTTCGCCGAGAGTGATCAGCTCAGAAACCGGCGTATTCTTTAATTCGGTAAGATTCATAATGGTGTGGGTTCTTAAACTCGGGGTGATACTCGAACTTAATGTTGTGAATGGTATGGCAGGGTCATCCATGCCTGTTTAGCGGCCATCAACTCATGTCTGTTCGCTGTCTGGTCACAGGGAAAAAACGCAGAACTGAAACGACAAGACGGATTGAGTGACAAGCCCGGAATTTAGCAACTTCACGCACTGTTTGTGTCAACAACGGGAAGTATCGGGTAAAACAAGATTCAAACAACAAGATATGTTTAAAACGAAGTCATAGCTAACTTAGCACGACTTCAGCCGGGCGTCCAGAGTTCCACATAATTTAGGCGCTCTGGACGCGCAGCGGAGAAACCTTACGCCAGGTTAGCGTCGAGGAACTCTTTCAGTTGACCTTTGGACAGTGCGCCCACTTTGGTCGCTGCCACTTCGCCGTTTTTGAACAGCAGCAGGGTCGGAATGCCACGGATACCGTATTTTGGTGCGGTGCCCGGGTTCTGGTCGATGTTCAGCTTGGCAACGGTCAGTTTGCCCTGATATTCGTCAGCGATCTCATCCAGAATCGGGGCGATCATTTTGCAAGGACCACACCATTCAGCCCAGAAATCGACGAGTGTCAGCCCGTCAGCCTTAAGTACGTCCGTGTCAAAACTGTCGTCAGTCAGGTGAATAATTTTATCGCTCATATATAACTCCACAGGAATAAGCCTGGTGCGTTGGTTTCGCCCTCATCAACGACGTGTTGATGTCGCATTAACCAACTAAAGGTTGACTTTATTTCACCGGATACGCTTTCGTAAAGCAATAGTAAGCTGATATTCTACCACACTATGAGCAAAACACATTTAACAGAACAGAAGTTTTCCGACTTCGCCCTGCACCCAAAAGTGATCGAAGCCCTTGAAAATAAAGGGTTTCATAACTGCACGCCCATTCAGGCTCTCGCCCTGCCGCTGACGCTGGCGGGACGTGACGTAGCAGGGCAGGCGCAAACCGGTACTGGCAAAACGATGGCGTTTTTAACGTCAACGTTTCATTATTTACTTTCTCATCCAGCGATTGCAGACCGCAAAGTTAACCAGCCGCGCGCGCTAATTATGGCCCCGACGCGAGAACTGGCGGTACAGATCCACGCAGACGCTGAACCCCTGATGCAGGCTACGGGCCTGAAAATCGGCCTGGCTTATGGCGGCGATGGTTACGATAAGCAGCTGAAAGTGCTGGAAAGCGGTGTGGATATCCTGATCGGTACCACCGGCCGTCTTATCGACTACGCAAAACAGAACCACATTAACCTTGGTGCCATCCAGGTTGTGGTGCTGGATGAAGCTGACCGTATGTACGATCTGGGCTTCATTAAAGATATCCGCTGGCTGTTCCGCCGCATGCCACCCGCGAATCAGCGCCTCAACATGCTGTTCTCTGCGACCCTGTCGTATCGCGTACGCGAACTGGCATTCGAGCAGATGAACAACGCCGAATATGTGGAAGTGGAACCCGAGCAGAAAACCGGCCACCGTATCAAAGAAGAACTCTTCTATCCTTCCAATGAAGAGAAAATGCGTTTGCTGCAAACGCTGATCGAAGAAGAGTGGCCAGACCGCGCCATTATCTTCGCGAACACCAAGCACCGCTGTGAAGATATCTGGGGCCATCTGGCTGCAGACGGTCACCGTGTTGGCCTGCTGACGGGCGATGTTGCGCAGAAAAAACGCCTGCGTATTCTTGAAGAATTCACCCGTGGCGATCTCGATATTCTGGTCGCCACCGACGTCGCAGCGCGCGGCCTGCACATTCCAGCCGTTACGCACGTCTTTAACTATGACCTGCCGGATGACTGCGAAGACTATGTACACCGTATCGGTCGTACCGGTCGTGCGGGTGCAAGCGGCCACTCTATCAGCCTCGCGTGTGAAGAGTATGCGCTGAACCTGCCGGCGATTGAGACGTACATCGGCCATTCTATTCCGGTGAGTAAGTACAACCCGGATGCGCTATTAAGCGAACTGCCGCCGGCTAAGCGCCTTACCCGCGCCCGATCCGGCAATGGCCCGCGTCGATCTGGCGCGCCGCGTAATCGTCGTCGCTCAGGTTAAAAAATTATGCTCAGCTCCACCTCGCTTTATGCGGCAATTGATCTCGGTTCGAATAGTTTTCATATGCTGGTTGTGCGCGAGGTGGCGGGAAGCATACAAACGCTGACGCGCATTAAGCGCAAGGTCCGCCTCGCGGCGGGCCTGAGCAGCGATAATCACCTCTCTCCTGAAGCCATGGAACGTGGCTGGCAGTGCCTGCGACTCTTTGCAGAGCGTCTGCAGGATATCCCGCATTCCCAAATCACCGTCGTCGCCACAGCGACACTCCGCCTGGCGGTTAACGCCGTGGATTTTATTGCCAAAGCGCAGGAAATTCTCGGTTGTCCGGTGCAGGTTATCAGCGGTGAAGAAGAAGCGCGCCTGATTTATCAGGGCGTTGCGCACACCACGGGAGGCGACGATCGTCGTCTGGTTGTGGATATCGGGGGCGCCAGTACCGAACTCGTGACCGGCACCGGTGCGCAGGCAACGTCGCTATTCAGCCTGTCGATGGGTTGCGTAACCTGGCTTGAGCGCTACTTTACTGACCGCAATCTGGGTCAGGAGAACTTCGACGAGGCGGAAACTGCCGCACGCGAGGTGTTACGCCCGGTGATGGACGAACTGCGCTACCACGGCTGGAAAGTCTGCGTAGGGGCCTCCGGTACCGTGCAGGCATTGCAGGAAATTATGATGGCGCAGGGCATGGATGAGCGGATCACGCTTGCCAAGCTTCAGCAGCTTAAACAGCGGGCCATTCAGTGCGGGCGTCTGGAAGAGCTGGAAATTGAAGGCCTGACGCTTGAACGCGCGCTGGTATTCCCGAGCGGGCTCGCGATCCTGATCGCCATCTTCACCGAACTGAACATCAAATGTATGACGCTGGCGGGTGGCGCGCTGCGTGAAGGTCTGGTCTACGGGATGTTGCACCTGTCGGTCGATCAGGACATTCGCAGCCGTACCCTGCGAAACGTGCAGCGTCGTTTCCTGGTTGATATCGATCAGGCAGGCCGCGTGGCACAGCTGGCGTCACGCTTCGCCGATCATGTGGCTAACGCCTGGGATCTGGACCCTTTGAGTCGCGATCTGCTGCTAAGTGCCTGTGCACTGCATGAAATCGGGCTGAGCATTGATTTTAAACAGGCCCCGGCTCATGCCGCTTATCTGGTGCGTAACCTCGATTTACCCGGCTATACCCCTGCGCAGAAAAAGTTGCTGGCAACGCTGCTGCTGAACCAGACGAACGCCGTTGACCTCTCCTCTTTGCATCAGCAAAACGCCGTACCGCCGCGCGTGGCCGAGCATATGTGCCGCCTGCTGCGTCTGGCTATTCTGTTTGCCAGCCGCCGCCGCGATGATTTGCTGCCGGCACTCAATCTGGTGGCGGATGACGAAAAACTTTCGCTGACGTTGCCGGAAAACTGGCTGGATAATCATCCGCTTGGGGCGGAGATGGTCGAGCAGGAGTGTCAGTGGCAGAGCTACGTACACTGGGTGCTTGAGGTGAAATAACAGGGCGGACATGCCCGGTAATGCTACGCTTGCCGGGCGTGTAACAACCTACCCCTTCTCTTTGGCTTTCGCCAGCATGGCGCGGATGTTAGCGACGTTCGCCTGCCCCTTATGCATCCGCTCTTCAGCCGTAATCACTTTACGCTCCTGCTCCCAGATGAGGTCGTCCTGCGGAAGTTCCAGCAGGAAACGGCTCGGCTCCGGGCGCACCAGTTCACCATATTGTCTACGCTCTTTGCACAGCGTGAAGGTCAGCTCTTTTTGAGCGCGCGTGATGCCTACATAGGCCAGACGGCGCTCCTCATCGACGTTATCTTCATCAATGCTGCTCTGGTGCGGCAGTAACCCCTCTTCCATGCCAACCAGATAGACATACGGGAATTCCAGACCTTTAGACGCATGCAGCGTCATCAGCTGAACCTGATCGGCCTCTTCTTCGCTCTCGCCGCGCTCCATCATATCGCGCAGGGTAAAGCGGGTAACCACCTGCGTCAGGGTCATCGGCTCATCAATCTCCGAGCCTTCCAGCATTTCAGTCATCCAGCTGAACAGCTGGTTAACGTTTTTCATGCGCATCTCGGCCGCTTTCGGACTGGCGGAGGTTTCATACAGCCAGGACTCGTAGTCGATACCGTGGATAAGGTCGCGCACGGCGGCGATAGGTTCGCGCTCTGCCAGCCGCTGCACTTCACCAAGCCAGTGGGTAAAGCGGGTTAATGAATCGTAGCCGCGGCCGGTGAGTGTCTGACTCAGCCCCATATCGAAGCTGGCAGTAAACAGACTCTTATTACGCGTCATCGCCCACTCGCCAAGCTTTTGTAGCGTCGCCGGGCCAATTTCCCGTTTCGGGGTATTCACGATACGCAGAAACGCGCTGTCATCATCCGGGTTAGTGAGCACACGCAGGTAGGCCAGAAGATCTTTGATTTCGGGCCGCGAGAAGAAGGAGGTTCCGCCCGAAATTTTGTACGGGATGCGGTTTTGCATCAGCATCTTTTCAAAGACGCGTGACTGGTGGTTGCCGCGATAGAGGATCGCGTAATCTTTGTATTCGGTTTTATTGACGAAGTGGTGGGCGATAAGTTCGCCTGTGACCCGCTCCGCTTCGTGCTCTTCATTGTTGGCGCTGAGCACTTTAAGCTCTGTACCGTAACCCAGTTCGGAGAACAGGCGTTTTTCGAACACATGCGGGTTGTTGGCGATCAGGATGTTCGCGGCTTTAAGGATACGCCCGGAGGAACGGTAGTTCTGCTCCAGTTTGATCACCTGCAGCGCCGGGAAATCTTTACTCAGCAGGACCAGGTTTTGCGGACGCGCACCGCGCCAGGAGTAAATGGACTGATCGTCATCACCGACCACCGTGAAACGCGCGCGCTGTCCCACCAGCAGCTTCACCAGTTCATACTGGCTGGTATTGGTGTCCTGATACTCATCCACCAGCAGGTAGCGGATTTTATTCTGCCAGCGCTCACGCACCTCTTCATTACGCTGCAGCAGTAGCGTGGGAAGCAGGATCAGGTCGTCGAAATCCAGTACGTTACAGGCTTTCATATGCGCATCGTACAGACCGTAGCAGTGGGCGAAGATCCGATCCCGCTCGCCTTTGGCGATCGCCGCGGCCTGGGCCGGGGTCATCAGATCGTTTTTCCAGTTGGAGATCGTTGAGATCAGCTGCTGCAGCAGAACCTTATCATCTTCGATCAGCCCCTCGGTGAGCTCCTTGAGCAGGGCCACCTGGTCGGTATCGTCAAACAGTGAGAAGTTGGATTTCATCCCCAGCGCGGCGTATTCACGTTTGATGATATCCAGCCCCAGCGTATGGAAGGTGGAAATCATCAGACCGCGCGCCTCTTTGCGCCCCAGCGTCTGGCCGACACGCTCTTTCATCTCGCGCGCTGCTTTGTTGGTGAACGTCACCGCCGCGATGTGGCGAGCCTGATACCCGCAGCCGCGGATCAGGTGGGCAATCTTATTGGTGATGACGCGCGTTTTGCCGGATCCCGCGCCCGCCAGCACCAGACAGGGTCCAGTGACAAATTCGACGGCTTGTTGTTGTCCGGGGTTTAAACGCATAAATGATCACTCAATGAAAGTCAGGAGGGGAGAATAACAGCGTGGTAGTATAGCGAGCCTAATCCATACCACTCAAGGCACGATCATGGCAAAAACCGCGGCAGCACTGCATATCCTTGTAAAAGAAGAAAAACTGGCTCTGGATCTTCTCGAGCAGATCAAAAACGGCGCCGACTTCGGCAAGCTGGCAAAGAAACACTCTATTTGTCCGTCAGGTAAACGCGGCGGTGATTTAGGTGAATTCCGTCAGGGTCAAATGGTTCCGGCGTTCGATAAAGTGGTCTTTTCCTGCCCGGTGCTGGAACCCACAGGCCCACTGCACACGCAGTTTGGCTACCATGTTATTAAGGTTCTGTACCGCAAATAACAGCAAGGCCTTCTCTGAGAGAAGGCCTTGTACGTTGAGTCAGGTCAGGGCATCAGCCCGCCCGGGTATTAACCTGCTACCGCGATACGTTTCATATCGGTCATGTAGCCACGCAGTTTCTGACCCACTTTCTCGATTTCATGGCCGCGAATGGCTTCGTTTACATCGCGCAGCTGCGCGTTATCCACAGCACCTTCCGCAATCGCTTTGCCCAGATCGCCCGGCTGCAGGGTTGTCATGAACTCTTTCAGCAGCGGTACGCAAGCGTAAGAGAACAGGTAGTTACCGTACTCGGCGGTATCAGAGATAACCACGTTCATTTCGTACAGACGCTTACGGGCGATGGTGTTCGCAATCAGCGGCAGCTCGTGCAGTGATTCATAGTAGGCAGACTCTTCGATGATGCCGGAATCCACCATGGTTTCGAACGCCAGCTCAACGCCAGCTTTCACCATCGCAATCATCAGAACGCCTTTATCGAAGTACTCCTGCTCGCCGATTTTACCTTCAAACTGTGGGGCGGTTTCAAAAGCGGTTTTACCGGTCTCTTCACGCCAGGTCAGCAGTTTCTTATCGTCGTTAGCCCAGTCCGCCATCATGCCGGAAGAGAACTCGCCGGAGATAATGTCGTCCATATGTTTCTGGAACAGCGGTGCCATGATCGTTTTCAGTTGTTCAGACAGCGCGTAAGCACGCAGTTTCGCCGGGTTGGACAGACGGTCCATCATCAGCGTGATACCGCCCTGCTTCAGCGCTTCGGTGATCGTTTCCCAGCCGAACTGAATCAGTTTTTCTGCGTATGCCGGGTCTGTACCCTCTTCCACCAGCTTGTCGAAGCACAGCAGAGAGCCCGCCTGCAGCATACCGCACAGGATGGTTTGCTCACCCATCAGGTCAGATTTAACTTCCGCGACGAAAGACGATTCCAGAACGCCCGCACGGTGGCCACCCGTTGCTGCAGCCCATGCTTTGGCGATCGCCATACCTTCGCCTTTCGGATCGTTTTCCGGGTGAACGGCGATAAGCGTTGGCACGCCGAAGCCACGTTTGTACTCTTCACGTACTTCTGTACCCGGGCACTTCGGCGCCACCATCACAACGGTGATGTCTTTACGGATCTGCTCGCCCACTTCAACGATGTTAAAGCCGTGGGAGTAACCCAACGCCGCACCGTCTTTCATCAGCGGCTGCACGGAACGCACAACGTCAGAGTGCTGTTTGTCTGGCGTCAGGTTAACCACCAGGTCTGCCTGGGGGATCAGCTCTTCGTAGGTACCAACTTTAAAACCGTTTTCGGTCGCTTTGCGCCAGGACGCACGCTTCTCAGCAATCGCTTCTTTACGCAGGGCGTAGGAGATATCCAGACCGGAGTCACGCATGTTCAGGCCCTGGTTCAGACCCTGGGCGCCGCAGCCGACGATGACCACTTTTTTACCCTGAAGGTAGCTCGCGCCATCGGCAAATTCGTCGCGCGCCATAAAGCGGCATTTGCCCAGCTGCGCCAGCTGCTGGCGCAAATTCAGTGTATTAAAGTAGTTAGCCATAATGGACTCCGTGATGTTGTGTTGTTGTGCTTATTGTTCGGTTCGCTTTTGCGAGAATGAACTTACTATATGACAGGAAATTTATTGCGGAAATTGATATATTCACAACGTCACGTTGCAATATTTGCAATGTAAAAAGGGGGAGTGAAATCAGTGGATTTACGCGATCTGAAAATGTTCCTGCATCTGGCGGAAAGCCGTCACTTTGGGCGCAGCGCCCGGGCGATGCACGTCAGTCCCTCCACGCTTTCGCGCCAGATCCAGCGCCTTGAGGAAGACCTCGGTCAGCCCCTGTTTGTACGCGACAACCGCACCGTCACCCTAACGGAAGCCGGTGAGGAGTTACGGGTCTTTGCCCAACAAACGCTGCTGCAGTATCAACAGCTGCGACACACCATTGACCAGAAAGGGCCATCGCTGTCCGGCGAGCTGCATATTTTCTGCTCCGTGACCGCGGCCTATAGCCATCTGCCGCCGATTCTTGACCGCTTTCGCGCAGAACAACCGTCGGTGGAAATTAAACTCACCACCGGTGATGCCGCCGACGCAATGGAAAAAGTGGTGACAGGCGAGGCGGATCTCGCCATTGCCGGGAAACCCGAAACCCTGCCGGGCGCTGTCGCGTTCTCAATGCTGGAGAACCTGGCGGTCGTGTTGATTGCCCCCGCGTTACCCTGCCCGGTGCGTAATCAGGTGTCGGTGGAAAAACCGGACTGGTCCACGGTGCCTTTTATCATGGCCGATCAGGGGCCGGTGCGCCGTCGTATTGAGCTCTGGTTTCGTCGCCAGAAGATCAGCAACCCGTCGATTTACGCGACGGTTGGCGGGCATGAGGCGATGGTGTCAATGGTGGCGCTGGGCTGCGGCGTAGCACTGCTGCCGGAAGTGGTCCTGGAGAACAGCCCGGAACCGGTGCGTAATCGCGTGATGATTCTGGAGCGCAGTGACGAAAAAACGCCGTTTGAGCTTGGCGTGTGCGCACAAAAAAAGCGGCTGCAGGAGCCGCTTATTGATGCCTTCTGGCAGATACTGCCTAACCACTAGCCCGCCAGGAAGAACCTGAACGCCGGGTTATGGGTTTCATCGTGACACTCATAGCCCAGCTCGTTCAGCCGCGTTTCGAAATCAGGCTCGTGCTCGCCCAGTTCGAAGGCGGCCAGCACGCGTCCATAATCGGTACCGTGGCTGCGGTAGTGGAACAGAGAGATGTTCCAGTGCGTGCCCAGCGTATGCAGGAATTTGAGCAACGCGCCCGGTGACTCCGGGAACTCGAAGCTGTAGAGACGTTCCTGCAGCGGCTTCGATGGACGCCCGCCCACCATGTAACGCACGTGCAGTTTCGCCATCTCATCGTCGGAGAGATCCACGACGCTGTAGCCACCTTCGTGGAGCAGGTGGAGGATCTCTTTACGCTCTTCCAGACCACGGCTTAACCGTACACCGACAAAAATGCAGGCATCTCGGGCGTCGGCAAAACGGTAGTTAAACTCCGTGACTGAACGGCCGCCCAGCAGCTGACAAAACTTCAGGAAGCTGCCCTTCTCTTCCGGAATGGTAACCGCCAGCAGCGCTTCGCGTTGCTCACCCAGCTCGCAGCGTTCGGAAACATAGCGCAGACCGTGGAAGTTCACGTTGGCACCAGAAAGGACATGCGCCAGACGCTCGCCGCGGATGTTGTGCTGCGCGATGTATTTCTTCATCCCCGCCAGCGCCAGCGCGCCGGAAGGTTCCGCTACCGCACGCACATCTTCGAACAGATCTTTCATTGCGGCGCAGATGGCGTCGCTGTCGACGGTGATAATATCGTCGAGATATTCCTGGCAAAGACGGAAGGTTTCATCGCCAATGCGTTTAACCGCCACGCCTTCAGCAAACAGCCCGACGCGTGGTAAGTCCACCGGATGACCGGCATCCAGCGCCGCTTTCAGACAGGCCGAGTCTTCCGCTTCAACGGCAATCACTTTGATTTGCGGCATCAGCTGTTTGATCAGCACCGCTACGCCCGCCGCGAGGCCGCCACCGCCAACCGGCACGAAGACGCGGTCGAGATGCGCATCCTGCTGCAGCAGCTCAAGCGCCAGCGTCCCCTGTCCGGCAATGACCATCGGATGATCGAACGGCGGCACCCAGGTAAACCCCTGTTGCTGCGCCAGCTCTATCGCTTTGGCTTTGGCTTCGTCAAAGTTTGCGCCGTGGAGCAACACTTCACCGCCGAAACCGCGTACGGCATCCACTTTAATATCGGCAGTAGCAACCGGCATAACAATCAGCGCTTTCAGCCCCAGGCGCGCTGAGGAGAACGCGACGCCCTGCGCGTGGTTGCCCGCAGAGGCGGTAATTACCCCCCGCGCTTTTTGCTCGTCGGTCAACCCGGCCATCATCGCGTAGGCGCCACGCAGCTTGAAGCTGTGTACCGGCTGGCGGTCTTCGCGTTTCACCAGAATCACGTTGTCGAGGCGCGAGGAGAGTTTCTCCATCTTCTGCAGCGGCGTGACCTGTACGGCTTCATAGACCGGTGCACGTAGCACCGCCCTGAGGTATTCCGCCCCCTCAGGGGCGGCGGATAACGGTTGCGACTCGGCCATCATTAGCCCCCAAGTTTCGATTTGTCGCGCACCGCGCCTTTATCTGCACTGGTGGCAAGGCTCGCATAGGCGCGCAGGGCGAAGGAGACGTCGCGCTGGCGATCTTTTGGCGTCCAGGCTTTGTCACCGCGAGCTTCCTGGGCTTCACGACGCGCCGCAATCTCCTGGTCGCTCAGTTTCAACTGAATACCGCGATTCGGGATATCAATTTCGATCAGGTCGCCATCTTCAATAATCGCGATGTTGCCGCCGCTTGCCGCTTCCGGTGACACGTGGCCAATGGAGAGACCAGACGTACCGCCAGAGAAACGTCCGTCGGTGATCAGCGCACAGGCTTTACCGAGGCCCATGGATTTCAGGAAGGTAGTGGGATAGAGCATCTCCTGCATACCCGGCCCGCCTTTCGGCCCTTCGTAGCGAATGACAACCACGTCGCCTTCCACCACTTTACCACCGAGAATAGCCTCTACCGCGTCGTCCTGGCTTTCGTACACTTTTGCCGGGCCGGTGAATTTGAGAATGCTGTCATCCACGCCTGCGGTTTTTACAATACAGCCGTTTTCTGCAAAGTTACCGTAGAGCACGGCCAGACCGCCGTCCTTGCTGTAGGCATGTTCCAGTGAGCGAATACAGCCTTCTGCACGATCGTCATCCAGCGTGTCCCAGCGGCAATCCTGTGAGAAGGCCTGGGTGGTACGAATACCTGCCGGGCCGGCGCGGAACATCTTTTTCACCGCATCGTCTTTCGTGAGCATGACGTCGTATTTGTCCAGCGACTCCGGCAGCGTCAGGCCGAGCACGTTTTTGACGTTGCGGTTCAGCAGCCCGGCGCGATCCAGCTCACCGAGAATACCCAGTACGCCACCCGCACGGTGGACATCTTCCATGTGGTATTTCTGAGTACTCGGCGCAACTTTACAGAGCTGCGGTACTTTGCGGGACAGCTTGTCGATATCGCTCATGGTGAAGTCGATTTCAGCCTCCTGCGCAGCGGCCAGCAGGTGGAGAACGGTGTTGGTGGAACCGCCCATGGCGATATCCAGCGTCATGGCATTTTCAAACGCGGCTTTGCTGGCGATATTACGCGGCAGCGCGCTTTCATCATCTTGCTCGTAGTAGCGTTTGGTCAGCTCAACGATGCGTTTACCGGCATTGAGGAACAGCTGTTTACGGTCGGCGTGGGTCGCCAGCAGCGAGCCGTTGCCCGGCTGAGACAGACCCAGCGCTTCGGTCAGACAGTTCATGGAGTTCGCGGTGAACATACCTGAGCAGGAGCCACAGGTTGGGCACGCAGAACGTTCAACCTGATCGCTTTGCTCATCAGAAACTTTTGGATCCGCGCCCTGAATCATCGCATCGACCAGGTCGAGCTTGATGATTTTATCGGAAAGCTTGGTTTTACCCGCTTCCATTGGACCGCCGGAGACGAAGATCACCGGAATGTTCAGACGCAGGGAAGCCATCAGCATCCCCGGGGTAATTTTGTCGCAGTTGGAGATACAAACCATGGCATCCGCGCAATGGGCGTTCACCATATACTCCACCGAGTCGGCGATCAGCTCACGCGACGGCAGTGAATAGAGCATACCCCCGTGACCCATCGCGATACCGTCATCCACCGCAATGGTGTTGAACTCTTTCGCCACACCGCCGGAGGCTTCGATTTGCTCGGCAACGAGTTTGCCGAGATCGCGCAGGTGCACGTGGCCCGGCACAAACTGGGTGAAGGAGTTCACCACGGCGATAATAGGCTTACCGAAATCGGCGTCGGTCATCCCGGTGGCGCGCCACAGTGCGCGGGCACCCGCCATGTTACGGCCATGAGTGGTGGTGGCGGAACGATACTTAGGCATGCTTTATTTACTCCCGTCTGACTATTGAATGGGACGGTGCGTGCCGTCCCATATTTATGCTTATTGATTAACCTGATCCAGCCAGCCGTAATTATCTTCCGTTTCACCGGTGAAGAGGCCAAAGAAGGCTTGCTGAATACGTTTGGTGACCGGACCACAGCGGCCAGCACCAACCTGAATACCGTCTACGCTACGAACCGGCGTAATTTCCGCCGCGGTACCGGACATGAACACTTCATCGGCCAGGTACAGGGATTCGCGGGACAGGACCTGCTCACGGACTTCGATACCCAAATCTTTTGCCAGCTTGATGATGGCGTCACGGGTAATGCCCGGCAGAGCGGAAGAGGTAAATGGCGGCGTAAACAGAATGCCGTCTTTCACTTCGAACAGGTTTTCACCTGCACCTTCAGAGATATAGCCATTCACGTCCAGCGCGATACCTTCCTGATAACCGTGACGGCGCGCTTCGCTACCGACCAGCAGTGAGGAGAGGTAGTTACCGCCCGCTTTTGCCGCCGTCGGGATCGTGTTTGGTGCCACGCGGTTCCAGGAAGAAACCATTGCGTCGATCCCCTGCTCCAGGGCTTCAGCCCCCAGATAAGCACCCCACGGGAACGCAGCAATGATCACATCGGTGGTATAACCGGCTGGCGGGTTCACGCCCATGCCCACATCACCTACAAACACCAGCGGACGAATATAGGCACTGGTGAGGTTGTTCTTACGAATCACGTCGCGGCAGGCTTCCATCAGCTCATCCACGCTCTGAGAAACCGGGAAACGATAAATTTTGGCTGAGTCATGCAGACGCTGCATGTGTTCGCGATGACGGAACACCACTGGCCCTTTGTGTGAGTCGTAGCAACGGATGCCTTCGAAGACAGAGGTACCGTAATGCAGCGCGTGGGACATAACGTGGACTTTCGCGTCCTCCCAGCGAACCATCTCACCATTGAACCAAATGTAATCAGCTTTTTTTGTCGTCATTTTCTCTTCCTGTCGCGCTTAAGCACGGATCTGTTGTGATGTGGTTGTGCTCTGGCAGATGGCAACATGTGCAACGTCTACCAGTTTTGTTAACTGACTAAACAGTAAGTCGACCGACCGCGGGCTGGCAACGGTTAATTCGATACTGATATTTTGAGCATCAGTGGCCGTCTCCATATTCATAGAGCAAATCTGAAAGCCACGGTGACGCACCACACGCAAAACGCGTTCTAATGTCTCTGGATTGAAGCGAGCCTGCACGGCGACCTGATGTTGCATCATGATAATTTCTCCAGCATTTGTGAGTTACTGGCACCTGGCGGTACCAACGGCCAGACATTCTCAAGCTCGTCGATTGAGACATGAAGCAGGTACGGCCCTTCGCTTGACAGCATGGTGTCGAGTGCCGCTTCAACCTGGTCTTTACGGGTGATGTGCTGGCCAGGGATACCAAAGGCGCTGGCCAGAATGAGGAAATCGGGGTTATCCGTCAGGGTAGTCTCACTGTAGCGTTCCTGGAAAAACAGCTGTTGCCACTGACGAACCATTCCTAAACGCTGGTTATCGAGCAAGACGATTTTCAACGGTAACTGCTTGCGCTTAACGGTGCCCAGCTCCTGAACGTTCATCATGAAAGAGCCGTCACCGGAGATACAGATAACCGTATCGTTTGGGCGGGCAACCTGCGCCCCTACCGCGGCAGGGAGACCGAAGCCCATCGTCCCTAAGCCGCTGGAGGTAATGAAGTTTTCCGGGCGCGTGTAAGTCATGTGCTGTGCTGACCACATCTGGTGTTGGCCTACATCCGTCGTGACCACACAGTCTGCCGGTTTACGGTCGGACAATTGCTTTAACAGCAGTGGCGCATAGATGGCGTCACCAGGATGGTCGTAACGCCAGGTATGTTCAACGCGCATATCGGCGGTGTGCTGACGCCATGCGTCGATTTTCAGAGGCTGCTGTAAAGCCGGTAATAACGTGTTGAGATTGCCCTGCAGGGCCACATGCGCCTGACGCAGTTTGTTCATCTCCGCCGGGTCGATATCCATGTGGATCACGTTGGCATTCGGCGCGAAGGTATTCAGCTTGCCGGTGACACGATCATCAAAACGGGCACCTACGGCGATCAGCAAGTCACACGCCTGCACGGCCAGGTTCGCCGCTTTGGTACCGTGCATCCCCAGCATGCCCAGATAGTACGGATAGTCCGCATCTACCGCGCCAAGACCTTTCAGCGTACAGGTGGCGGGCATTTGCGTAACCGCGATGAATTCGCGCAGGGCGGGAACGGCCTGTGCCATACCAACCCCACCCCCTACGTACAACATCGGTTGTTTAGCGTGGGCAATCATCTGCCGCGCCTCTTCCACCGCGGCGTGCGGGAATGCATCGTCGCTTTCAACGGTGGAGAAGTGCGGTTCCAGATCGCCCAGAGCAACCTGGATATCTTTCGGGATATCAACCAGAACCGGTCCAGGGCGACCAGAGTTTGCTACCTCAAACGCCTCTGCCATCACACGCGGCAGCTCTTCCAGAGACTGAACGAGGAAGCTGTGTTTGGTGCAGGCCAGTGACAAGCCGAGCACGTCCACTTCCTGGAAGGCATCAGTACCAATGAGGGGCGAGGCCACCTGACCGGTGATGGCGACAACGGGAACGGAATCAAGCAGTGCATCCGCCAGGCCGGTGATCAGGTTTGTGGCGCCCGGCCCTGAGGTTGCCATGCAGACACCGGTTTTACCGGTGGCACGTGCATAGCCAATGGCGGCCATCGCAGCGCCCTGCTCGTGTCGGCACAAGAGGTGTTCCACGCCGCCGTCATACAATGCATCGTAAATCGGCATTATTGCGCCCCCCGGATAACCGAAGACAGTGTCGACTCCCTGTGCGCGCAACGCATGTACTACCCACTGTGCACCATTCATAGTTAGTTCCCCGTCATAAATCGGGAGAAACAGAATTTTGTGCTATTAGTCATTCTCTGCTCCTCATGTAAGTTTTTTAGTCATAAAAAAACCCCCGGACCTTTCGGTGCGGGGGTCTTAGTTCGTTAAGGCTTGATTCCTAAGCCTTTCCTCGTCCAAGTGCAGCCCCGCACGGTGGGATAATAATCACCACCACGCTAATCACGACCAGGCTAATCACTCGTAGAAGGGCTGTCATTTTCAGTTCTTTTTGCATCTTGTTCGAAGGAATACCTAAAGAGGTATCACAGTTTTTAAATCAAACACAAGATTTATTTATGGCTGGTTTCGTTAGCCTGCGAATCATATTTTCTGAACGTATTGTTTTATATAAAGAAATTTGATAGTGAATATTTTTCATTTTTTCAGCACGGACAGAGCAGTATGTCGCCAGTACATTTTTTTGCGAGCAGGGTTCCGCAGAAAAGAAAAGGTTACATCTTGACGTTAAAACCTCGGAAGAGGATGCGTAAATCCGCTAAATGTGGCTAAACATGCATATCGGTCACGGGCATAGTCATCTCCTGAGGAGGTGCTTATGTCACTGTCAGTTGTTTATACCCGTGCGGCCATTGGAGTAAAAGCACCGCTTATTTCGGTAGAAGTTCATCTCAGCAACGGGCTGCCCGGGCTGACGCTGGTTGGATTGCCGGAGACCACGGTAAAGGAAGCCAGAGATCGGGTGCGCAGTGCGATTATTAATAGCGGTTATACCTTTCCGGCAAAGAAAATCACCATCAACCTTGCGCCTGCAGACTTGCCTAAAGAGGGAGGGCGATATGATTTACCTATCGCTATAGCGCTCCTCGCCGCCTCTGAGCAGCTTAACAGCAGCAGACTAGGCGCATATGAGTTCATCGGTGAACTGGCGCTCACAGGCGCGCTGAGGGGCGTTCCTGGTGCCATCTCGGGTGCGCTGGAGGCCATTCGCGCAGGTCGACAAATCATTGTTGCCAATGAAAATGGTGCAGAAGTGAGCCTGATAGCCGAGAGAGGATGTCTGCTAGCCGGGCATTTACAGGAAGTGTGCGCGTATCTTGAGGGGCAACATGTGCTGTCAGAGCCGGAAGAATCAGGCGATCCCCTGGCAGAAAGCCCGGACGATCTGAGCGATATTTACGGCCAGGAGCAGGGTAAGCGGGCGCTGGAGATCACCGCTGCCGGCGGACATAACCTGTTGCTGATTGGCCCACCGGGTACAGGAAAAACGATGCTGGCGAGCAGGTTGAATGGTTTACTGCCTCCACTTAATAACCATGAAGCGCTGGAAAGCGCGGCGATATTTAGTCTGGTGAGTTCAGTGTCATTGCAAAAACAGTGGCGACGTCGCCCGTTTCGCTCTCCGCACCACAGTGCCTCACTGGCGGCCATGGTCGGCGGTGGCACCATACCAGGGCCGGGAGAGATCTCTCTGGCGCACAACGGCATCCTGTTTCTGGATGAACTGCCTGAATTTGAACGCCGCGTTCTGGATGCGCTGAGGGAGCCCATCGAATCGGGTGAGATCCATATCTCCCGTGCACGCGCCAAAATAAGCTATCCCGCGCGGTTCCAGCTGGTAGCGGCAATGAACCCCAGCCCATCGGGCCATTATCAGGGAAACCACAATCGCTCCACGCCTGAACAGACGCTGCGCTACCTGGGGAAGTTATCTGGTCCTTTCCTGGATCGTTTCGATTTGTCGCTGGAAATCCCCTTGCCTCCTCCCGGCCTGCTCAGCCAGAGCAGCGCCAGAGGAGAGAGTACGGTGGAGGTTCGCGAGCGGGTTATCGCCGCGCAGGCCCGGCAGTATATGCGTCAACATAAGCTGAATGCCCGTCTGGATAACGCTGAGATTCGGCAGTTTTGTCCTCTTAAGACTGAAGATTCATGCTGGCTGGAGGATACGTTGACGCGCTTTGGGCTTTCCATTCGCGCATGGCAGCGTCTTATAAAAGTCGCCCGCACCATCGCCGATGTGGAAAAGTGCCCTGACATTGAGAGGCGGCATCTGCAGGAAGCGTTAAGCTATCGTGCGATCGATCGCTTGCTCCTGCACCTGCAAAAGTTACTGGCATAAAAAAAGGGGCCACAGCCCCTTTTCTTGTTAGTCGTCAGACTCAGTGTAGTCTTCAGCACCTTCCATCTGCGGCTTACCGCCAGACAGCGTATGGAAACGCTTTGGACGCTTAATGCGTGCCATATACTTGATCCATACACGTTCTGCTTCAGACTGTGGCTCACGCTCGCCACGGCAGACTGCGACAAACTGTTTTTCGTCTTCAGTTGCAGGCTCACGTTTACCCAGATCCAGCTCGTTAAAGGCATAACCATGACGCTCAAGCATCTGCGCCTCTTTGATGGTGAAATCGCCGTGACGAGAGAACCCGCGTGGATAATTTTTATTGTCGAAAAAACGATTAGTCGTCGTAAAGCTTTCCGCCATCCTACACGCTCCTAATTCTTTGGCCGAGCTATTTATGGCGCGGAGTATTAGTTACGCTTGACAGAGTGTAAAACAAAACATTTAAATCATAACGACAAATTATTTTGCGGAGAAAGATGTGGATACGGAATTGCTAAAAACTTTCCTGGAAGTGAGCAGAACGCGCCACTTTGGGCGAGCAGCGGAAGCCCTTTACCTGACGCAGTCAGCGGTCAGTTTTCGTATTCGACAGCTGGAAAATCAACTGGGTGTGAACCTTTTTACCCGCCACCGCAACAACATACGCCTCACGCCAGCCGGTGAAAAACTGCTGCCGTATGCAGAAACACTGATGAATACCTGGCAGGCGGCACGAAAAGAGGTTGCGCATACCTCGAGGCATAACGAGTTCTCCATTGGGGCCAGCGCATCGTTGTGGGAATGTATGCTCAGTCAGTGGCTTACCCGGCTCTACCCTTCCCACAACCATTTGCAATTTGAAGCGCGGATTGCGCAACGTCAGTCGCTCGTTAAGCAACTGCACGAGCGCCAGCTGGATCTTCTGATCACGACCGAAGCCCCCAAAATGGACGAATTTAGCAGCCAGATTGTTGGCCAGTTTGGCCTTGCGCTTTATGCCTCCGAGCCTTCAATGATGAAAGCCGACCTGACCTATCTGCGTCTGGAGTGGGGGCCAGATTTCCAGCAACACGAGGCGGGATTGATTGCTCCGGATGATGTGCCACAATTAACAACCAGCTCTGCGGAGATCGCCTGTCAGCAGCTCTCCTTGCTGAAGGGGTGCACCTGGTTACCTGTTCGCTGGGCAGACACGAAACCCGGGTTGCATACCGTTGTGGACTCCACCACGCTTTCCAGACCGCTGTATGCCATCTGGCTCCAGAACAGCGATAAGCAATCGCAGATAAAAGATCTTCTAAAAATCAACATTATGGATTGATGCATGCGCCAGCAGAAATGCTGGCTGCAACGTCTGATGAGGGGACTCGGCGTCTTTCAGGCAAAAAAAAATCCTTTGCCGAAGCAAAGGATTATATATGGCAGGGGCGGAGAGACTCGAACTCGCGACACCCGGTTTTGGAGACCGGTGCTCTACCAACTGAGCTACGCCCCTAAAGTCTTTTGCCATTAAGCCTGCCGGGTAGGCAGGCTTAATGTCTTAATAAGTGGCGGAACGGACGGGACTCGAACCCGCGACCCCCTGCGTGACAGGCAGGTATTCTAACCGACTGAACTACCGCTCCACCGAAGACTGCTGTAACCACCGGATTTATGCACCGGCTTACTACGTAATTGGATGCCTGGCAGTTCCCTACTCTCACATGGGGAGACCCCACACTACCATCGGCGCTACGGCGTTTCACTTCTGAGTTCGGCATGGGGTCAGGTGGGACCACCGCGCTAAAGCCGCCAGGCAAATTCTGTAATCTGTATCAGCTGAAAATCGTCTCTCATCGCCAAAACATCTTCGGCGTTGTAAGGTTAAGCCTCACGGTTCATTAGTATCGGTTAGCTCAACGCATCGCTGCGCTTACACACCCGACCTATCAACGTCGTAGTCTTCAACGTTCCTTCAGGAGACTTAAAGTCTCAGGGAGAACTCATCTCGGGGCAAGTTTCGTGCTTAGATGCTTTCAGCACTTATCTCTTCCGCATTTAGCTACCGGGCAGTGCCATTGGCATGACAACCCGAACACCAGTGATGCGTCCACTCCGGTCCTCTCGTACTAGGAGCAGCCCCCCTCAATTCTCCAGCGCCCACGGCAGATAGGGACCGAACTGTCTCACGACGTTCTAAACCCAGCTCGCGTACCACTTTAAATGGCGAACAGCCATACCCTTGGGACCTACTTCAGCCCCAGGATGTGATGAGCCGACATCGAGGTGCCAAACACCGCCGTCGATATGAACTCTTGGGCGGTATCAGCCTGTTATCCCCGGAGTACCTTTTATCCGTTGAGCGATGGCCCTTCCATTCAGAACCACCGGATCACTATGACCTGCTTTCGCACCTGCTCGAGCCGTCACTCTCGCAGTCAAGCTAGCTTATGCCATTGCACTAACCTCCTGATGTCCGACCAGGATTAGCTAACCTTCGTGCTCCTCCGTTACTCTTTGGGAGGAGACCGCCCCAGTCAAACTACCCACCAGACACTGTCCGCAACCCGGATCACGGGTCTACGTTAGAACACCAGCCATTAAAGGGTGGTATTTCAAGGTTGGCTCCACGCAGACTGGCGTCCACGCTTCAAAGCCTCCCACCTATCCTACACATCAAGGACCAGTGTTCAGTGTCAAGCTATAGTAAAGGTTCACGGGGTCTTTCCGTCTTGCCGCGGGTACACTGCATCTTCACAGCGAGTTCAATTTCACTGAGTCTCGGGTGGAGACAGCCTGGCCATCATTACGCCATTCGTGCAGGTCGGAACTTACCCGACAAGGAATTTCGCTACCTTAGGACCGTTATAGTTACGGCCGCCGTTTACCGGGGCTTCGATCAAGAGCTTCGCGTTGCCGCTAACCCCATCAATTAACCTTCCGGCACCGGGCAGGCGTCACACCGTATACGTCCACTTTCGTGTTTGCACAGTGCTGTGTTTTTAATAAACAGTTGCAGCCAGCTGGTATCTTCGACTGATTTCAGCTCCACCCGCAGGGGCTTCACCTACATATCAGCGTGCCTTCTCCCGAAGTTACGGCACCATTTTGCCTAGTTCCTTCACCCGAGTTCTCTCAAGCGCCTTGGTATTCTCTACCTGACCACCTGTGTCGGTTTGGGGTACGATTTGATGTTACCTGATGCTTAGAGGCTTTTCCTGGAAGCAGGGCATTTGTTACTTCAGCACCGTAGTGCCTCGTCATCACACCTCAGCGTTAATAAGGAACCGGATTTACCTGGAACCTCCGCCTACATGCTTAAACCGGGACAACCGTCGCCCGGCTAACATAGCCTTCTCCGTCCCCCCTTCGCAGTAACACCAAGTACAGGAATATTAACCTGTTTCCCATCGACTACGCCTTTCGGCCTCGCCTTAGGGGTCGACTCACCCTGCCCCGATTAACGTTGGACAGGAACCCTTGGTCTTCCGGCGAGCGGGCTTTTCACCCGCTTTATCGTTACTTATGTCAGCATTCGCACTTCTGATACCTCCAGCACCCCTCACAGGACACCTTCAACGGCTTACAGAACGCTCCCCTACCCAACAACGCATAAGCGTCGCTGCCGCAGCTTCGGTGCATGGTTTAGCCCCGTTACATCTTCCGCGCAGGCCGACTCGACCAGTGAGCTATTACGCTTTCTTTAAATGATGGCTGCTTCTAAGCCAACATCCTGGCTGTCTGTGCCTTCCCACATCGTTTCCCACTTAACCATGACTTTGGGACCTTAGCTGGCGGTCTGGGTTGTTTCCCTCTTCACGACGGACGTTAGCACCCGCCGTGTGTCTCCCGTGATAACATTCTTCGGTATTCGTAGTTTGCATCGGGTTGGTAAGCCGGGATGGCCCCCTAGCCGAAACAGTGCTCTACCCCCGAAGATGAGTTCACGAGGCGCTACCTAAATAGCTTTCGGGGAGAACCAGCTATCTCCCGGTTTGATTGGCCTTTCACCCCCAGCCACAAGTCATCCGCTAATTTTTCAACATTAGTCGGTTCGGTCCTCCAGTTAGTGTTACCCAACCTTCAACCTGCCCATGGCTAGATCACCGGGTTTCGGGTCTATACCCTGCAACTTAACGCCCAGTTAAGACTCGGTTTCCCTTCGGCTCCCCTATACGGTTAACCTTGCTACAGAATATAAGTCGCTGACCCATTATACAAAAGGTACGCAGTCACCCCATAAAAGAGGCTCCCACTGCTTGTACGTACACGGTTTCAGGTTCTTTTTCACTCCCCTCGCCGGGGTTCTTTTCGCCTTTCCCTCACGGTACTGGTTCACTATCGGTCAGTCAGGAGTATTTAGCCTTGGAGGATGGTCCCCCCATATTCAGACAGGATACCACGTGTCCCGCCCTACTCTTCGAGTTCACAGCCTGTGTGCTTTCGTGTACGGGACTGTCACCCTGTACCGTGCGACTTTCCAGACGCTTCCACTAACACACAAGCTGATTCAGACTCTGGGCTGCTCCCCGTTCGCTCGCCGCTACTGGGGGAATCTCGGTTGATTTCTTTTCCTCGGGGTACTTAGATGTTTCAGTTCCCCCGGTTCGCCTCGTTAACCTATGTATTCAGTTAACGATAGTGTGTCGGAACACACTGGGTTTCCCCATTCGGACATCGCCGGGTCAAAGGTTCATATCACCTCGCCGGCGCTTTTCGCAGATTAGCACGTCCTTCATCGCCTCTGACTGCCAGGGCATCCACCGTGTACGCTTAGTCGCTTAACCTCACAACCCGAAGATGTTTCTTTCGATTCATCACCGGTTTGCGAAAATTTGAGAGACTCGAACACAC
The DNA here is from genome assembly GCF_047456135.1 of Enterobacter sp. BNK-18. Classification (NCBI taxonomy): domain Bacteria; kingdom Pseudomonadati; phylum Pseudomonadota; class Gammaproteobacteria; order Enterobacterales; family Enterobacteriaceae; genus Enterobacter; species Enterobacter sp. BNK-18. Next base: position 3,671,232 of record NZ_CP179899.1, read on the forward strand.
ATAACATGTGTGTCGTTTCAATTTTCAGCTTGATCCAGATTTTTAAAGAGCAAAACTTCGCAGTGCACCTTTTCAGGTTCACTCTGAAGTTTTCTTGTTTTCGCAGTAAAAGATGGTGGAGCTATGCGGGATCGAACCGCAGACCTCCTGCGTGCAAAGCAGGCGCTCTCCCAGCTGAGCTATAGCCCCATCGTATGACCAACCTCTTCAAATCTGCATGACAGATTTGGTAGGCCTGAGTGGACTTGAACCACCGACCTCACCCTTATCAGGGGTGCGCTCTAACCACCTGAGCTACAAGCCTGTAGAGGTTTTTTACTGCTGTTTTTCATCAGACAATCTGTGTGAGCACTACAAAGGCAGGTTCTTTAAGGTAAGGAGGTGATCCAACCGCAGGTTCCCCTACGGTTACCTTGTTACGACTTCACCCCAGTCATGAATCACAAAGTGGTAAGCGCCCTCCCGAAGGTTAAGCTACCTACTTCTTTTGCAACCCACTCCCATGGTGTGACGGGCGGTGTGTACAAGGCCCGGGAACGTATTCACCGTAGCATTCTGATCTACGATTACTAGCGATTCCGACTTCATGGAGTCGAGTTGCAGACTCCAATCCGGACTACGACGCACTTTATGAGGTCCGCTTGCTCTCGCGAGTTCGCTTCTCTTTGTATGCGCCATTGTAGCACGTGTGTAGCCCTACTCGTAAGGGCCATGATGACTTGACGTCATCCCCACCTTCCTCCAGTTTATCACTGGCAGTCTCCTTTGAGTTCCCGGCCGGACCGCTGGCAACAAAGGATAAGGGTTGCGCTCGTTGCGGGACTTAACCCAACATTTCACAACACGAGCTGACGACAGCCATGCAGCACCTGTCTCAGAGTTCCCGAAGGCACCAATCCATCTCTGGAAAGTTCTCTGGATGTCAAGAGTAGGTAAGGTTCTTCGCGTTGCATCGAATTAAACCACATGCTCCACCGCTTGTGCGGGCCCCCGTCAATTCATTTGAGTTTTAACCTTGCGGCCGTACTCCCCAGGCGGTCGACTTAACGCGTTAGCTCCGGAAGCCACGCCTCAAGGGCACAACCTCCAAGTCGACATCGTTTACGGCGTGGACTACCAGGGTATCTAATCCTGTTTGCTCCCCACGCTTTCGCACCTGAGCGTCAGTCTTTGTCCAGGGGGCCGCCTTCGCCACCGGTATTCCTCCAGATCTCTACGCATTTCACCGCTACACCTGGAATTCTACCCCCCTCTACAAGACTCTAGCCTGCCAGTTTCGAATGCAGTTCCCAGGTTGAGCCCGGGGATTTCACATCCGACTTGACAGACCGCCTGCGTGCGCTTTACGCCCAGTAATTCCGATTAACGCTTGCACCCTCCGTATTACCGCGGCTGCTGGCACGGAGTTAGCCGGTGCTTCTTCTGCGGGTAACGTCAATTGCTGCGGTTATTAACCGCAACACCTTCCTCCCCGCTGAAAGTACTTTACAACCCGAAGGCCTTCTTCATACACGCGGCATGGCTGCATCAGGCTTGCGCCCATTGTGCAATATTCCCCACTGCTGCCTCCCGTAGGAGTCTGGACCGTGTCTCAGTTCCAGTGTGGCTGGTCATCCTCTCAGACCAGCTAGGGATCGTCGCCTAGGTGAGCCGTTACCCCACCTACTAGCTAATCCCATCTGGGCACATCTGATGGCAAGAGGCCCGAAGGTCCCCCTCTTTGGTCTTGCGACGTTATGCGGTATTAGCTACCGTTTCCAGTAGTTATCCCCCTCCATCAGGCAGTTTCCCAGACATTACTCACCCGTCCGCCACTCGTCACCCGAGAGCAAGCTCTCTGTGCTACCGTTCGACTTGCATGTGTTAGGCCTGCCGCCAGCGTTCAATCTGAGCCATGATCAAACTCTTCAATTTAAGTTTGATGCTCGTGAATTAAACTTCGTAATGAATTACGTATGTTCACTCAGAGACTTTGGTATTCATTTTTTGTCCGAAGACATTAAGAATCCATGTCACTTTGAGTGCCCACACAGATTGTCTGATAAATTGTTAAAGAGCAGTTGCGACGCGGCTTACAGCTCACCGTCGCGAGGTCACGTATATTACGTTTTCCTCATTCAGAGTCAAGCATTTATTTTTGCTTTTCTCTGTTGGTGTTCATCTCTGAACCCCGCTAACCCGGCGGCTTGTAAGCCGTTGTTCCGTGTCAGTGGAGGCGCATTATAGGGAGTTCTCAGACGTTGACAACCCCTCTTTTAAAAAAAACGTTCAACCGTCTCTTTTTTGCTCAAAATCGTGCTACAGCGCCAGTTTTTCGAGCGTTTCAAAGCCATAACGGCGTAAAACGGGCAAAAGTTGCTCGGTCTCGTTAGTGATGGCCATACAAAAAGCGATGTTTGCATCGGCAGATTTAGCATCCGGAGCTTCATGTTCCAGCAACCAGGCTGTACGTCGGGCTATAGCCGCCCCCGAATCCACCAGCCGTGTGCCCTCAGGCAGAACTTCTAATAACTCTTCCTGTAATAGAGGGAAATGGGTACACCCCAGCACAACGGTGTCCGGTGGCTCCGGCATCCGCAGCCACGGGCGGAGAATACGGCGCAACTCTTCGAGCGGCACTGCCTTTCCGTGTAGCTTCGCTTCGGCGATCTCGACCAGTTCCGCCGAACCGAGCATCGCAATCTGGCATTCGTTGGCAAAGCGGTCGATTAACTCGCGCGTATAAGGTCGCTTCACCGTGCCTCGCGTTGCCAGTAAACCAACAATGCCGTTTGCCGTCAGACGCGCGGCAGGCTTTATTGCAGGAACAACGCCCACAACCGGGAACTGGAATTTTTCGCGCAATGCAGGAAGCGATACTGTACTGGCCGTGTTACAGGCGATGACCGCCAGCGAGAGGGGATAACGCTTTTGTACCGCGGTGACGATTTCAACCACACGCTCAACAATAAAGTCTTCACTCTTTTCCCCATACGGGAACGCGACGTTATCAAAGGCGTAAATATAATGGAGATCCGGCAGGAGATGTCGGATCTCATCATAGACCGAAAGCCCACCGACGCCGGAATCAAATACCAGCACGGTGGGACGCGGATTAGAAGGTGTAGCTGCCAGACAAGGTGTATTCCCGTCCTGCAGTTTGGTAGCCATAAACTGTCTCGTAATCTTTGTCGAACAGGTTGGCTATTTTACCACGAACTGTAAGGTGAGAGGTGACAGGATATGAAACTGCGACATCCCACAGGCTTACGCCGCCCATTTTCACCTTTTCAGACGGGTAGGTACCAAAGTCAGTGTCGTAACGTGTTCCCAGGTAGTGGTAAGTCAGGCTCCAGTCGAATTCATAGACCTGCGTATCAAGCTGATACTTCACCTGCTGCTTAGCCCGGCGATCCAATAGCTGGTTTGTTGCCGCATTGCGTGCATCCACGTAATCGTAACCGACCGTATGAGTCAGTGGACCTGTATCAAAGGACGCTGTGGCTTCAACCCCTTTAATACGCGCCTTGCCTACGTTGTAGTATTCCTGAAGGTTGTTATTAAAGTCGATCAGGTTATCAACGTCATTGCGATAGGCCGATACGCGCCAGTTCACGCCAGCCGTCAGGCCTTCGAACGCGCCTTCCCACTGTTTACTCTCCTCAGGATCAAGATGGTCGTTGCCATAGAAACCATACAACTGCCCGAGGTTGGGTGCTTTATAGGCAGTGCCATACGAGGCAATGAATCGATAACCTTCAATGAACTCCCAGCCCGCACTGCTCTGCCAGGTGCCATGGCGACCAAACTGAGAGTTATCGTCGCTACGCGCTGCCCCTTCCAGGGTAAAGTCGCCAAACTGCTGCAGCGCAGTCAGGTAGACGCCGGTGTTACGCAGGTCATAGCCGTTTGTGACATAGCTTGTTCCTGGTTCGGTGCTCTGCTTCTGCCAGTCGACACCTGCGCCAATATTGCCATGGCCCACCTCAACGGAGTTGGTCCACTGCACGTTGTACTGTTTGATCTCATCCAGCGTGGCATTGGAATCATAACGTCCCAGATGCGGGTCGTAGTTATAATCTTTGCTGTGGCTGTAGCTGGTGAGAAGTTGTGAATGGACGACGTCATTATTAAAGCGCAGCCCAGCGTCCCAGGTCTGGCTATAGAGCTGGCGAGTATCAACCAAAACATCAGGCGTAAATGAACTGTAATAGCCGTCATAGGCGGTACGGTTGCTGTAGCCATAGCCGCGAACGAACCCGCTCCACTGATCAGAGAAAGCATGCTCCAGCGCACCGTAGAGGGTTTTATTCATAAAGCCGTCACGATCGGTCTGGGCCAGACCACCGTTGTTACCATCCGCAACCACGTCAAAGCCTTTGGTATAGGTATAATCACCCGCCAGCGTCACGCGCGTGCTGTCACCCAGGGTTTGCTGAGTGCTGCCGCCGTAATTTTGGTAGCCATGCGAGCCTACGCCCGCATTCAACGTCGTGCCGTCCTTCGCGCGGGTAGTAATAATGTTCACTACGCCACCAATCGCATCAGAACCATAGACTGCAGAGCGTGGCCCGCGAATATATTCAATGCGCTGCACCAGGGCGATCGGGAACTGACTGAGATCGGACGACCCCGTTACCCCAGCCTGGTTAAGACGGATCCCGTCGACAAGAATAAGAACATGACTGGAATTAGTTCCCCGAATAAAAAGAGAGGAAAGTTGCCCCATTCCGCCGTTTTGGGCGGTATCCACGCCAGGCAAGCGACGCATAACGTCAATGACGGTGTTTGCCTGCCAGCGATCAATATCCTCGCGCGTCACCACAGACGTTGGTGCAAGAACGGTATTAACAGGTTGCTCAAAACGGTTTGCTGTCACCACCAACGAGTCGTCGCTATCCTGCGCCCAGCCCGAAAATGCCGTGACGGACAACGCCGTCAACAGCGATACTTTTTTAATCATTGTTAAAGCATCCACAATATAAGAAGGATGCCGCAGGCTTCATCTATAGCACGCGATGACGAAACCAAATGCGACGTGATCCCGGCAGGTCTTCGGGCTAGGTGGCGTTTTGCGGATGAAGACTTCCCATTTTCACAGTGTCTACAATTCTCATCCCGCCAGTCTTTACCGCTGCGCGTCAGCTCCAGATTTTCACTGGATTCCCTTTTCACTCTCAGGAGACCGGAAACAGAATGCTACAATTAGACACGTATAGATGTCCAGATAGCTATTGGCCATTAAATCTGGACATCCACTGCACAATCCCTACAATCCCCGCGTAATTCTTTATCACTCAGGACGCATCATGACCCCCGAACACCTCCCAACAGAACAGTACGACGCACAGCTGGCAGAGAAAGTTGTCCGCCTGCAAAGTATGATGACGCCTTTCAACGCGCCCGTTCCTGAGGTGTTCCGCTCGCCCGTTAGCCACTACCGCATGCGTGCGGAGTTCCGCATCTGGCACGACGGTGACGACCTGTACCACATCATTTTCGATCAGCAGACGAAGTCCCGCATTCGGGTTAACAGCTTCCCGGCGGCGAGTGAACTCATCAACCAGCTCATGACGCTGATGATCGACGGCGTACGCAACAACCCTGTGCTGCGCCACAAGCTGTTCCAGATTGATTATCTGACCACACAAAGCAACCAGGCGATTGTCTCTCTGCTGTATCACAAAGCGCTGAATGACGAATGGCGCGAGCAGGCAGAAGCGCTGCGCGATGCCCTGCGCGCGCAGAACATCAACGTTCACCTGATTGGTCGTGCGACAAAAACCAAAATCATGCTGGATCAGGATTTCATCGACGAACGTCTGTCGGTGGCGGGAAAAGAGATGGTGTACCGCCAGGTTGAGAACAGCTTTACCCAGCCAAACGCAGCAATGAACGTACAGATGCTGGACTGGGCGCTGAAGGCGACCGAAGGGTCAAAGGGCGATCTGCTAGAGCTGTACTGCGGGAACGGCAACTTCTCCCTGGCGCTGGCGCGTAACTTTGAGCGCGTCCTGGCGACGGAGATTGCCAAGCCGTCCGTTGCCGCTGCACAGTACAACATTGCCGCCAATCACATCGACAATGTGCAGATCATTCGTATGTCTGCAGAAGAGTTCACGCAGGCCATGAATGGCGTACGACAGTTTAATCGCCTGGAGGGGATCGATCTGAAGAGCTACCAGTGTGAGACGATTTTTGTCGATCCGCCGCGCAGTGGCCTGGACAGCGAAACCGAGAAGATGGTGCAGGCGTACCCGCGTATTTTGTACATTTCCTGTAACCCGGAAACGCTGTGCAAGAATCTCGAAACATTAAGTCAGACGCACAATGTTGAACGTCTGGCTCTCTTCGATCAGTTCCCGTATACGCACCATATGGAGTGCGGCGTACTTCTCACCGCGAAGTAACGTGATGGCAGGCAGGTCAACCTGCCTGCAACCCCACTCTCTTACTCCGGCAGCTCGTGCTTGCGGCTACGCATGCGCGAGCCAATCCAGAACACCAGTGCCACGGAAAGTACCGCCGGCAGGAAGTTAGAACCGATATCCGGATACTCTGCACGCACCACGGTGCTATACAGCAACACGCCAAGAATAAAGCAGGCCGCGGCCAGCCCAGGCAACCCGACCGGCATGGTGCGGTTCAGGTAACGCTGATGCAGACAGTACACCGTCAGCACCAGCGCAATGAGCGGGAAAATAGAAAATGGAACGATCGAGCTGAACACAGCCGCAAACGTGCCATTAATTGATAAGCCAGCGATCAATGCCAGCAACAGCGTACCCTTATCCTGACCTGACTGTTTCATTACTCACCTTCACTCTTCGGTTTGATGTGCCAGTTTCTCTTGTTCACGGCGATACCAGTAGTACGCGCCTTTGGAGATCATCCTGAGCTGTAATACCAGTCGCTCTTCGAGCTGCTTGCGTTGTTCGATGCTGACATCCAGCGCTTCGGCACCCGCGCTGAAAACAATCGTCACCATCGCCTCAGCCTGTGCTTCAGTGAACGCACGCGGCATATGGTTTTCGAGTTCAAGATAGTCGGCAAGTTCCGCGATAAAATGCTGAATTTCACGCGCCACAGCGGCACGGAACGCGGCTGATGTTCCGGAACGTTCCCGCAACAGCAGGCGAAACGCGTTGGGGTTATTGCCAATAAATTCCATAAAGGTCGACACAGAGGTGCGGATCACGCTCCCCCCTTTAGCGATACGCTGCCGCGCCTGGCGCATAAGCTGACGCAGCATCAGACCGCTCTCGTCGACCATGGTCAGACCCAGTTCATCCACATCACGGAAATGACGATAGAAGGACGTTGGCGCAATCCCGGCCTCGCGCGCAACTTCACGCAGGCTTAAACTGGCAAAACTACGCTCGGCACTCAGTTGACTGAATGCGGCTTCCACCAGCGAACGCCGGGTTTTCTCTTTTTGTTGTGCTCTTACGCCCATCACGATAGTTGAATCCTTCCAAAGGCCTGATGGCACTATACCAGAGAATAAAATTAATCTGTTTGCCTGGCTTTGTGAATGATTGTTTACGTACGGTTTGTGCTCCACTGCCGGAAAAAAGCACAACGATAATTGGGTTACTCAGGCAATGATGTTATGATTCTGTTGCTTTTATGTATAAGAACAGGTAAGCCTTACCATGCCACATTCCTACGATTACGACGCAATTGTGATAGGTTCCGGCCCCGGCGGCGAAGGCGCTGCTATGGGACTGGTGAAACAGGGAGCCAGAGTAGCGGTGATAGAGCGCTACCATAACGTTGGCGGCGGTTGCACCCATTGGGGCACCATCCCTTCCAAAGCCCTCCGCCATGCCGTTAGCCGCATTATTGAATTTAACCAGAACCCTCTTTACAGCGACCACTCCCGACTTCTTCGTTCCTCCTTTGCTGACATCCTGAATCATGCGGATACCGTTATTAACCAGCAGACACGGATGCGCCAGGGGTTTTATGAGCGTAACCACTGTGAAATTTTGCAGGGCAATGCGCACTTTGTTGATGAACACACCCTGGCACTCGAATGCCACGACGGGTCGGTCGAAACCATCACGGCGGAAAAATTTGTCATCGCCTGTGGTTCACGCCCGTACCATCCGGCAGACGTGGACTTCTCCCACCCGCGCATTTACGACAGCGATTCCATCCTGAGCCTGCACCACGAACCCCGTCATGTGATTATCTATGGCGCAGGGGTGATTGGCTGCGAATATGCGTCGATCTTCCGGGGCATGGACGTGAAAGTTGACCTGATCAACACCCGCGACCGCCTGCTGGCCTTCCTCGATCAGGAAATGTCAGACTCGCTCTCTTACCACTTCTGGAACAGCGGCGTGGTGATTCGCCACAACGAAGAGTACGAGAAAATTGAAGGCTGCGACGACGGTGTGATCATGCATCTGAAATCGGGTAAGAAGCTGAAAGCAGACTGCCTGCTGTACGCCAACGGCCGTACCGGTAACACCGATTCTCTGGCTCTGGAAAATATCGGGCTCGAAACCGACAGCCGCGGTCAGCTGAAGGTGAACAGCATGTACCAGACAGCCCTGCCGCATGTGTATGCCGTCGGTGATGTTATCGGTTATCCAAGCCTGGCTTCTGCAGCATACGATCAGGGACGCATCGCGGCGCAGGCGCTGGTGAAAGGCGAAGCGACGGCACATCTGATCGAAGATATTCCGACAGGTATTTATACCATCCCGGAAATCAGCTCCGTCGGGAAAACCGAGCAGCAGCTGACGTCAATGAAGGTGCCTTACGAGGTGGGTCGCGCACAGTTTAAACATCTGGCGAGGGCACAAATCGTGGGAATGAGCGTGGGTACGCTGAAGATCCTGTTCCATCGCGAGACGAAAGAGATCCTCGGTATTCACTGCTTTGGTGAACGCGCGGCGGAGATTATTCATATCGGCCAGGCGATCATGGAGCAAAAAGGTGGTGGTAACTCCATCGAGTACTTCGTTAACACCACCTTCAACTACCCGACCATGGCGGAAGCCTATCGGGTCGCGGCACTGAACGGCTTAAACCGCCTGTTTTAACGCATTGTCAAAATGGCCATCCATCGAACCACGGATGGCCTCTGCCAGCTGCTCATAGCGGCTGCGCAGCGGTGAACCCGGACGATAAACCAGACCAATGGTACGACGTGGCTCTGGTTTAATGCATGGCAGATAAACCACGCCGTCACGTTTACGTACGCGCGGCACGGCCAGTGCCGGCAGCAATGTGATCCCACTGCCCGCCGCCACCATATTACGCAGCGTTTCAAGGCTGGTTGCGCGGAAATGGGTATCCTCGTCAGCACCCGCTTCGAAGCAGAATCCCATCGCCTGATCGCGCAGGCAGTGACCATCTTCCAGCATCAGCAGTTTTTCACCGGCCAGATCGGCCATCGGCACACGATCGCGGTTCGCCCACGGGTGATCTTCATAGATCGCCAGCATCATGGGCTCATCAAACAGCGGCACTTCGATAAAAGCTTCGCTCTCTTTGACCAGCGCCAGAATGGCACAGTCGAGCTTGCCGCTGTCTAACTGCGCCAGCAGCTGATGGGTTTGCGCTTCATGCAGATACATTTCGAGTTTCGGGAACGTCTGATGCAGCATTGGAATGATGTGCGGCAACAGGTACGGGCCAACGGTTGGGATCAGGCCAATATGCAACGGGCCGGACATCGCCTCCCCCTGCTGGCTTGCCATTTCCTTGAGCACTTTGACCTCGCGCAGCACGGTGCGCGCCTGATCCACCAGCAGCAGACCTGCCTGGGTGAACAGTACCTTACGACTGGTGCGCTCCAGCAGCATCACGCCCAGCTCGTCTTCCAGCTTGCGGATCTGGCCGCTCAGGGTAGGCTGGCTGACGTGGCAGGAATCTGCCGCGCGGCGAAAATGGCGGTGCTCGGCTAGTGCTACCAGGTATTCAAGATCACGAATATTCATTATTCATCCTCCGTCGCCACGATAGTTCATGGCGATAGATAGCATAGCAACGAACGATTATCCCTATCAAGCCTTCTGTTGAATAATACACCACATAGACGAGGCGGCACGTGTTTGACCCTTGACGTCCCCGCACCGTCAGCGAGTTTCTCTCAAAACTCGAACAACTAAAGCCAACGTGAACTTTTGCGGACCCCGTGGTCCGCTTTTTTTTGCGTAAAAAAGCCCGGGGATAAAAGCAAAATGGCAACCGAAGTTGCCATTTATAGTGTTTACGCCCTCTCCCCGTGGGAGAGGGCGGGGTGAGGGCACCAGCCCGCACTCATCAAACCAGCCGGTTTTTCGCATCCGCAATCGCCTGCGCGACCTGCTTCGGTGACACGCCGCCTTTCGCTGCACGCTTATCCAGACAAGACTGCAACGCCAGAATCGGATACACATCATCACCGATAACCGCACTGAATTTCTGCAGGTCGGTCAGCGGCAACGCTTCCAGTGCCTTACCCTGACGAATGGCTTCAACCACCGCTTCACCGACAATATGGTGCGCTTCACGGAACGGTACGCCTTTCGCCACCAGGTAATCGGCAAGCTCGGTCGAGTTTGCATAGCCCTGCTGCGCCGCTTCCTGACAACGCGGGCGTTTCACCTGAATGCCATCCAGCACCAGCGCGCCCATATGCAGGCAGTCCAGCCAGGTATCGAGCGCGTCGAACAGCCCTTCTTTGTCTTCCTGCATATCTTTGTTATACGCCAGCGGCAGCCCTTTCAGGGTCATCATCATGCCGGTCAGCGCGCCCTGCACACGGCCACACTTACCGCGGATAAGCTCCAGCGCATCCGGGTTTTTCTTCTGTGGCATCAGGGAGGAGCCTGACGTCACGCGGTCAGACAGCTCAACAAACCCGGCTTCACCGGAGTTGAAGAAAATCAGGTCTTCAGCAAAGCGCGACAGATGCACCATGCCGATAGACGCATTGGAAAGCAGCTCCAGCACGTGATCACGGTCAGAGACGCTGTCCAGGCTGTTACGGGTGGCTGAAGCAAAGCCCAGCCAGCCTGCCAGCTGGTCACGGTCGATTTCATAGGCCGTCCCTGCCAGCGCACCGCTGCCCAGCGGGCTCACGTCCAGACGCTTCAGGGTATCCTGCAGACGGCTTTCATCACGCGCCAGCATCTCAACGTAGGCCAGACACCAGTGCGCAAAGGTTACCGGCTGCGCGCGCTGCAGGTGGGTATAACCCGGCATCACCGCGTCCTGATTGTTCTGCGCGGTTTCCACCAGCGCACCCTGCAGCTGACGGTTGGCTGCCAGCAGTTCACCAACGGTATCCTTACACCACAATTTCAGATCAGTCGCGACCTGGTCGTTACGGCTACGCCCGGTATGCAGTTTTTTACCCAGCTGGCCGACTTTATCGATGAGTTTCCCTTCCACCCAGCTGTGAATATCTTCCGCATCGCTGGCGAGGATCTGCTGCGGGTCCAGACGCACCTCTTCCAGCAGGTTATTCAGCGCCTCTTCCAGCTGCAGCTGTTCGTCTGCGGTCAGGACGCCCACGGTGACCAGCGCTTTGGACCAGGCCACAGAGCCGACGATATCCTGCTCGGCCAGGCGGTAGTCGAAGCGCAAAGAGTCGTTGAACTGTTTGAACCGCTGATCCGCTGCCTGTGTAAAACGCCCACCCCAAAGTGCCATAACATGCTTCCTTAATATCTTTGAATTTCATTGCCCGGCTGCGCTGCGCTGACCGGGCCTGCAGAATCGGTAAATTGCTTACGCCAGAATACGCGTGCCAATCGGCGTGCCGTTAAACAACGCCGGGAGTTGCTCCGCATGGCGCCAGGACGCGATGTCCACCGGACGTCCAAGCGTACGCGCGGCATCCAGCGCCGCATTGACTTTGACGATCATGCCGTCGGTAATAATGCCCTGCTCGATAAGCTGTTCGGCTTTCGCTGCGGTCATTTCCGCAATACGCTGGCCTTTGCCGTCGAGAATACCGCTTACGTCAGAGAGCAGAATCAGGTCCGCGCCCAGCGTAGCCGCCAGAGCCGTTGCCGCCTGGTCTGCATTGACGTTCATCAGCTCGCCCTCTTCGGTCACCCCGATAGAGCTCACCACCGGCAGGAATCCTCCTTCCAGCAGCATGTTAATCAGCTTAGGCGAACCAGGCTGTGCCAGTCCAACGTGTCCGAGCTCTTCGTCGAGCTGGGTCACTTTTACGCTGTCACCATCCCCCAGGCACAGACCGACTGAGGCGATATGGTGTTTCTTCGCCCACGCCAGCAGCGTTTTGTTCGCCGTCCCCGCCAGGGCACCGGTAATAATATCAATCTGGTCAGCAGGCGTGACGCGCAGGCCATTTTTCTTTTTCACCGGCAGGTTGAGCCCTTTCATCAGCTCATCAACCACGCAGCCGCCGCCGTGCACAATCACCAGCGGACGTTGGTGTGATTCGCGATAGTTCACCAGCGCGGTAAAAAGACGCTCCAGCGCTTCTTCGCTGTCCAGCAGTACACCACCGAGTTTGATAATTAATGGGTTCATCATCACACCTTAAATAAGAGCCTGGGTTTCCGGGAAACCGAAACGAATATTTGCACACTGCATTGCCTGCGCGGCAGCGCCTTTAAGTAAGTTATCTTCCGCAGCCACCACAATCAGGTGCTCACCCTGCACGGCGAAGCCAATGTCGCAGAATGGCAGGCCAACCACGTTTTTCAGCGCCGGCACGCCTTTGTCGTACAGACGCACCAGCGGTTTGTCCGCATAGGCCTGCGTAAAGGCTTCGCTCACCTGTTCGTGGGTCACGCCGGGTTTCAGGCGGCAGGTGATGGTTTCGAGGATCCCACGCGGGAAGCTGCCCAGATGCGGCGTGAAGATGACATCCGCACCCAGATGCGTCGTGATTTCAGGGTGATGGCGGTGATTGAACACGCCATACGGCTGAAGGCTCACTTCGCAGAAGCTGTTAGCGATAGCGGCTTTACGCCCCGCGCCGCTGACACCACTGGTGGCGTTGATCACCGGCCACTGGTTCAAATCCAGCAGGTCTGCGTCGATCAGCGGCTTCAGAGAAAGCTGTGCCGCCGTCGGATAACAGCCCGGCACGGCAACCAGATCCGCTTCCTTCAGTTTATCTGTGCTCCACTCCGCCAGGCCGTATACCGCTTTTTCCAGCAGTTCAGGGTGTTGATGGGTGAAACCGTAATATTTTTCGTAGAACGCGCCGTCATTCACACGGAAGGCGCCGGAGAGGTCGAACACCACACAGCCGGCCGCCAGACATTGCGGAACCAGGTCGTGGCTGACTTCGTGCGCGGTAGCTAAAAACACCACGTCGACGCCGTCGGTGAACGCGCGGATGTCAGACATTGGCTGCAGCGGCAGATCAACAATGCCTTTAAGTTGCGGATGCAAATCGGAAATTAACTTTCCTGCATCATTGCTTTGCGCTGACACGGTCAAAGCGGTTATGGTCATATGAGGATGGCGATTCACGTAGCTTACAAGCTCTGCGCCCGCATAACCGCTAGCGCCTACAATCAGCGTATTCAACATCGGGTTCCTTTATGCTCAACGTTAATGTATTTTTATTCACATTTATTGCATGAATATTGATACTATCACGACCTAAGGTGTGTCAACAATGAAAATGAACTTACCGCCATTTATCGAGATTTACCGCGCCCTGATTGCCACACCCTCCATCAGTGCGACCGAAGAAGCGCTGGATCAGAGCAATGAGTCTTTAATCAATCTGCTGGCAGGTTGGTTTAGCGATATTGGGTTTAACGTTGAGGTTCAGCCCGTTCCCGGAACACGCCATAAATTTAACCTGCTCGCCAGTACCGGACAGGGTGCCGGCGGCCTGCTGCTGGCCGGTCATACCGATACCGTTCCCTTTGACGATGGCCGCTGGACGCGCGATCCGTTCACCCTGACCGAGCATGACAACAAGCTTTACGGTCTGGGCACCGCCGACATGAAAGGCTTTTTTGCTTTTATCCTCGATGCGCTGCGTGACGTGGACGTGACAACGCTGAAGAAACCGCTCTACATTCTGGCCACTGCCGATGAAGAGACCAGCATGGCCGGGGCGCGCTACTTCTCTGAAAACACCTCGATTCGCCCGGATTGCGCCATTATTGGTGAACCAACGTCACTGCAGCCAATCCGCGCCCACAAAGGCCATATCTCCACGGCGGTGCGCGTGCTGGGCCAGTCAGGCCACTCCAGCGATCCGGCGCGCGGCGTCAACGCCATCGAACTGATGCACGACGCCATCGGCCGCATCATGCAGTTGCGCGACTCGCTGAAAGAGCGTTATCACTACGACGCATTCACCGTGCCTTACCCGACGCTGAACCTCGGCAGCCTGCACGGTGGCGATGCATCCAACCGTATCTGCGCCTGCTGCGAACTGCATATGGATATCCGTCCGCTGCCGGGCATGACGCTGAGCGATCTCGACGGCCTGTTGACCGAAGCGCTGGCGCCGGTCAGCGAGCGCTGGCCGGGCCGCCTGACGGTCTCCGAGCTTCATCCGCCGATCCCTGGCTACGAATGTCCACCGGATCATCAACTGGTTGAAGTCGTGGAAAAGCTGCTCGGCGAGAAAACCGACGTGGTGAACTATTGCACCGAAGCACCGTTTATTCAGACCCTGTGTCCTACGCTGGTGCTTGGCCCGGGTTCCATCAACCAGGCTCACCAGCCGGATGAATATCTGGAAACGCGCTTTATTAAACCGACCCGTGAACTGATTACCCAGGTCGTGCATCACTTCTGCTGGCATTAAAATGCCCCTGAGGGTTCCCTCTCCCGGTGGGAGAGGGTCAGGGTAAGGGCAACAAATCCCGCGATCTTCGTCACATTCCCATAAGCATCTCTTATCTGACGCAAAGCGAATTAAATTTCGTAAATTACCCACATTTATTCGTTTGCTGAACCGTTTTCGCAGCAATTGACGACGGGGGTTTTACGTGGCTTTATAAAGGGAGATGACAAAATATTGTCCAAAAGATTTTCGATTGGGCATAAACAAAAATGATGGGGTGACTGGGTTTTTATGAACGAACAATATTCCGCGTTGCGTAGTAATGTCAGTATGCTCGGCAAAGTGCTTGGAGATACCATCAAAGATGCGTTGGGGGAAAACATCCTCGACCGCGTTGAAACCATCCGCAAGCTGTCAAAATCTTCCCGTGCAGGTAACGAGGCCAGTCGTCAGGAGCTGCTCACCACCTTGCAGAACCTTTCTAACGATGAGCTGCTGCCCGTTGCCCGCGCCTTCAGCCAGTTTCTGAACCTGGCAAACACCGCTGAGCAATACCACAGCATTTCGCCGAATGGCGAAGCTGCCAGCAACCCGGAAGTCATTGCCCGTACGCTTCGTAAACTGAAAGACCAGCCAGACCTCAACGAAGACGTCATCAAAAAAGCGGTGGAGTCCCTTTCGCTGGAGCTGGTTCTGACCGCTCACCCAACCGAAATCACTCGCCGCACCCTGATCCACAAAATGGTGGAAGTGAACAACTGCCTCAAGCAGCTGGATAACAAAGACATTGCTGACTACGAGCGCAACCAGCTGATGCGCCGTCTGCGCCAGCTGATTGCCCAGTCCTGGCACACCGATGAAATTCGTAAGCATCGTCCAAGCCCGGTCGACGAAGCCAAATGGGGCTTTGCAGTAGTGGAAAATAGCCTGTGGGAAGGGGTGCCGAACTACCTGCGTGAGCTGAACGAGCAGCTGGAAGCGAATCTGGATTACCGCCTGCCGGTCGATTTTGTGCCGGTGCGTTTCACCTCCTGGATGGGCGGCGACCGTGACGGCAACCCGAACGTCACCGCGGAAATTACCCGCCACGTGCTCCTGTTGAGCCGCTGGAAAGCAACCGACCTGTTCCTGAAAGATATTCAGGTATTGATCTCCGAGCTGTCGATGGTAGAGGCCACGCCTGAACTGCGCGCGCTGGCCGGCGAAGAAGGTGCCAGCGAGCCGTATCGTTTCCTGATGAAAAAACTGCGTGGCCAACTGATGGCGACGCAGGCCTGGCTGGAAGCGCGTCTGAAAGGCCAGCGCCTGCCGAAGCCGGAAGGCCTGCTGAGCCAGAACGAGCAGCTCTGGGAGCCGCTGTATGCCTGCTATAAATCGCTGCAGGCCTGCGGAATGGGCATCATCGCGAATGGCGAACTGCTCGACACCCTGCGTCGCGTGAAGTGCTTCGGCGTGCCGCTGGTGCGTATTGACGTCCGTCAGGAAAGCACCCGTCATACCGAAGCGCTGGGCGAACTGACCCGCTACCTCGGCATCGGCGACTATGAAAGCTGGTCCGAAGCGGACAAACAAGCCTTCCTGATCCGCGAACTGAACTCCAAGCGTCCCCTGCTGCCACGTAACTGGGAGCCAAGCAACGAAACCCGCGAGGTGCTCAACACCTGTAAAGCGATCGTTGATGCGCCGAAAGGATCGGTGGCTGCCTATGTGATCTCCATGGCGAAAACGCCGTCTGACGTGCTGGGCGTTCACCTTCTGCTCAAAGAAGCCGGTATCGACTATGCCCTTCCGGTTGCACCGCTGTTTGAAACCCTTGATGACCTGAACAACGCCAACGACGTCATGACGCAGCTGCTGAATATCGACTGGTACCGCGGCTTTATTCAGGGCAAACAGATGGTGATGATTGGCTATTCCGACTCCGCAAAAGACGCGGGCGTCATGGCGGCATCCTGGGCGCAATATCAGGCACAGGACGCGTTGATCAAAACCTGTGAAAAAGCGGGCATCGAACTGACGCTGTTCCACGGACGCGGTGGCTCGATTGGCCGTGGTGGTGCGCCAGCGCATGCGGCACTGCTGTCACAACCGCCGGGAAGCCTGAAAGGCGGCCTGCGTGTGACCGAACAGGGCGAAATGATCCGCTTCAAGTACGGCCTGCCGGAAGTGACCATCAGCAGCCTGTCGCTCTATACCAGTGCAATTCTGGAAGCGAACCTGCTGCCACCACCAGAGCCGAAAGAGTCCTGGTGCCATATCATGGACGAGCTGTCAGATATCTCCTGCGATCTGTACCGCGGCTACGTGCGTGAAAACAAAGATTTTGTGCCTTACTTCCGTTCAGCTACCCCTGAGCAGGAGCTGGGTAAACTGCCGCTGGGTTCACGCCCGGCTAAACGCCGCCCGACCGGTGGTGTAGAGTCTCTGCGTGCCATCCCGTGGATCTTCGCCTGGACCCAGAACCGTCTGATGCTGCCCGCCTGGCTGGGCGCAGGCGCGGCGCTGCAGAAAGTGGTGGAAGATGGCAAACAGAACGAACTGGAAACCATGTGCCGCGACTGGCCATTCTTCTCCACCCGTCTGGGTATGCTGGAGATGGTCTTCTCGAAAGCAGACCTGTGGCTGGCGGAATACTACGATCAGCGTCTGGTGAAGCCTGAGCTGTGGACGCTGGGTAAAGAGCTGCGCGAACTGCTGGAAGACGACATCAAAGTGGTGCTGGATATTGCTAACGACTCGCACCTGATGGCGGATCTGCCGTGGATTGCCGAGTCCATCCAGCTGCGTAACATCTACACCGACCCCCTGAACGTCCTGCAGGCGGAGCTGCTGCACCGTTCACGTCTGGCGGAAGAAGAAGGTAAAGAGCCGGATCCACGCGTCGAACAGGCGTTGATGGTGACGATTGCAGGCGTTGCGGCAGGTATGCGTAACACAGGCTAATCCATTGGCTTCATACAGGCCCGGCAGCGCTAACGCTGCCGGGCGATATCCGGTATTCACGCCATGCACCACGACATCAGCACCCTTCTGACCGACCTCATTAATGGCACCGTCGCGCTACGTGACGTACGGTTTGTCGCCCCGCCCGACCCACACTCCCGCACAACGCCTTGCCTGGTCATTAACCTCGATAATGCCTGCGAAGCGTGGTTTTCTTCCTCTGCGGAGGGGTTACTTCATACCGGTCACGCGCTCAGCATCAGCTTCGGTAAACAGCAGCTGTCGCTTCGTCTTTATCGGGATAACGTGCTTATACAGCACCAGCAGGTTGCCCGGCGCGGCCCCCGAACCGGAGCGTTTCTCCTGCAAACGCTGGCCGAGCTGCAGATGCAGCCTGATGAACAGGAAACGGCCAGACTGGTGGTACTGAGTATGCTCAGCCACTGTCGCGATCTTCTTGGCAGCGACATTCATACTGACAGCCGCAGTCGTGCTTTGTTTGAAGCCATCCGGCGCTATCTCGATGAACATCACGCCTCACCGCTGACCCGCGATTCCGTGGCGCGGGCGTTTTATATTTCACCCAACTACCTTTCACATCTGTTTCAGAAGACCGGGAACGTGGGGTTCAATGAATACCTGACCCAAACGCGTCTGGAACACGCGCGCCAGTTGCTCAAGGGTTATGATCTAAAAATCAAAGACATTGCCGCCCGCTGCGGCTTTACAGACAGCAACTACTTCTGCCGCCTCTTTCGTAAACATACCGAACGCTCCCCTTCCGAGTACCGCCGCCAGTATCACAGCCAGCTGACTGCCAAAAACTAGCATTGTGATCGCCCTCTCACTTCACTAAGCACATTACATTTGTCCAGTATTTGGCAAAATTGACCTGTATCCCCGGCCAGCAGCCCCACCTTATCCTTAGGTTAACCTTTCTGACTTAAGGAAAAATAATGGAACTGTATCTGGATACCGCCAACGTGGCAGAGGTTGAGCGCCTGGCGCGCATTTTTCCGATTGCCGGCGTCACCACCAACCCGAGCATTGTAGCCGCCAGCGGCGAAACCCTCTGGAACGTACTGCCGCGTCTGCAAAACGCCATCGGGCCACAGGGTACGCTGTTTGCCCAGACCATGAGCCGTGAAGCCGAAGGGATGGTGGCAGAAGCCAAACGCCTGAGTAACGCCATTCCTGACATCGTGGTGAAAATCCCGGTGACCGCACAGGGCCTTATAGCGATAAAAATGCTGAAAAAAGAGGGCATAACCACGTTGGGCACGGCCGTTTACAGCGCCGCCCAGGGTTTACTGGCCGCGCTGGCGGGAGCGAAATATGTCGCACCGTATGTTAATCGCGTCGACGCTCAGGGCGGGGACGGCATTCGTATGGTACAGGAGCTGCAATCCCTGCTCGAACGCCACGCCCCAGAAAGCAGCGTGCTGGCCGCCAGCTTCAAAACACCACGTCAGGCGCTGGACTGCCTGCTCGCCGGATGTGAAGCAATCACGCTTCCTTTAGATGTAGCGCAACAAATGCTCGGCACCCCGGCGGTAGAGTCAGCCATAGAGAAGTTTGAGCACGACTGGAAAAACGCGTTTGGTAACCTCAACCTCTAAGGGAGATCTGTTATGGACCGTATCATTCAATCGCCGGGGAAATATATCCAGGGCGCTGATGTTCTCACCCGTCTCGGCGACTATCTGAAACCACTGGCAACACGCTGGCTGGTTGTGGGTGATAAGTTTGTGCTGGGTTTTGCACAAGAGACCTTGCTTGAGAGTTTCAAAAAAGCGGAAATTTATGCTGAAATCGCGCCCTTCGGTGGCGAATGTTCGCAAAATGAAATCGATCGCCTGAAAAAACGGGCCGACGGCGCCGACTGTATGGCGGTGCTCGGTATCGGCGGCGGGAAAACGCTGGATACCGCCAAAGCGCTGGCGCATTTTATGGACGTGCCCGTTGCCATCGCCCCGACTATCGCCTCCACCGACGCCCCGTGCAGCGCCCTTTCCGTCATTTATACCGACAGCGGTGAATTCGATCGCTACCTGATGCTGCCGCATAACCCGAACATGGTGATTGTCGACACCCGGGTGGTAGCTGGCGCTCCGCCGCGTCTGCTGGCCGCCGGGATAGGCGATGCCCTTGCCACCTGGTTTGAAGCGCGCGCCTGTTCCCGTAGTGGCGCGATCACCATGGCGGGCGGAAAATGTACCCAGGCTGCGCTAGCCCTCGCCGAGCTGTGCTACAACACGTTAATTGAAGAGGGTGAGAAAGCGATGCTCGCGGCCGGGCAGCACGTGGTCACACCGGCGCTGGAGCGCATCATTGAAGCCAATACCTATCTGAGCGGCGTTGGATTTGAAAGCGGTGGACTGGCGGCCGCACACGCCATTCACAACGGAATGACCGCCGTGCCGGAGGCACATTCGTTCTATCACGGTGAAAAAGTGGCGTTTGGGACGCTGACGCAACTGGTGCTGGAAAATGCCCCGGTAGAGGAAATTGAAACCGTCGCGGCGCTGTGTCACAGCGTAGGTTTGCCCATCACGCTAGCAGAACTGAACATTAAAGAGGATATTCCGCTTAAAATGCGGCTGATTGCCGAGGCTGCCTGCGCAGAGGGGGAAACCATTCACAACATGCCAGGCGGGGTGTCACCGGATCAGGTTTACGCGGCGCTGCTGGTGGCCGATCAGTACGGGCAACGGTTCCTGCGGGAGTGGGCGTAACCGGTATGGCCGGATAATAAAAAAATCCCCGCCGAAGCGGGGATTGTATTTACTGCAGATCAAACCGATCCAAATCCATCACCTTCGCCCAAGCGGCAACAAAGTCGCGGACGAATTTCTCATGGGCGTCACTGCTGGCGTAAACCTCGGCCAGCGCGCGCAGCACGGCGTTCGAACCGAATACCAGATCGGCACGCGTGGCGGTGTATTTCACTTCACCGCTGGCGCGATCGCTGCCGGCAAACAGCTCGTTTGATTCATCGGTCGCTTTCCACTGGGTATTCATGTCCAGCAGGTTCACGAAGAAATCGTTGCTCAGCACGCCTTCACGATGGGTGAACACGCCGTTCTGACTGCCATCGAAGTTCGCCCCCAGTACGCGCAGACCGCCAATCAGCACCGTCAGTTCTGGTGCAGTGAGCGTCAGCTGCTGGGCCTTATCAATCAACAGAGACTCGGTAGTGGAGGCATCAACCTGTGCACGATAGTTACGGAAGCCATCGGCAATCGGTTCGAGCAGGTTAAACATCTCGATATCCGTCTGATCCTGGCGCGCATCAACGCGGCCCGGCGTGAACGGTACATTGACGTAAACGCCGGCCTCTTTCGCCGCCTGTTCAACACCCACCACACCTGCCAGCACGATGATATCGGCCAGTGACGCTTTGTTCGTGGTACGCTGAATAGCTTCCAGGGCGGGTAACGCGCGAACCGCTGCGGCGTTAACTTCCCAGTCGCGCTGGGGTGCCAGTGCCAGACGCGCACCGTTGGCGCCGCCACGCTTATCGCCACCGCGGAAGGTCGATGCAGACGCCCAGGCAACGGAAACCAGGTCGCTCACGGACAGACCCGAGGCAATGATTTCCGCTTTCAGACTCTCGATGTCCTCATTGGTCGGGTTGAACACCGCCTGCGGCAGTGGATCCTGCCAGATGAGATCTTCTTTCGGCACTTCCGGACCAATGTAACGCGCTTTTGGCCCCATATCACGGTGGGTCAGCTTGAACCACGCGCGCGCAAAGGCTTCGTTAAAGGCCTGCGGATCGTTCAGGAAGCGGCGGGAGATTTTCTCGAACTCGGGGTCAAAACGCAGCGTCAGATCGGTGACCAGCATCGTCGGTTTGCGCTTTTTCGACGGGTCGAACGGATCAGGCATAATGTCTGGTGCATCCACGGCTTCGAACTGAATCGCACCCGCCGGGCTGCGGGTCTGCACCCACTCGTATTTGAACAGGTTCTCGAAGAAGTAGTTACTCCACTGGGTCGGCGTTTGTGACCAGATGACTTCCAGCCCGGAGGTGATCGCATCTGCGCCAACGCCGGTACCGTGCGTACTGGTCCAGCCCAGACCCTGCGCTTCAATTGGCGCGGCTTCCGGGTCGGCGCCGACATGGGTCGCCTCACCTGCACCGTGGGTTTTACCGAGGGTATGACCGCCTGCAATCAACGCAACGGTCTCTTCGTCGTTCATCCCCATGTTGCCAAAGGTGGCACGGATCGCCGCGGCCGCTGACAATGGTTCACCGCTGGCGTTTGGCCCTTCCGGGTTAACGTAAATCAGCCCCATTTCGGTGGCTGCCAGTGGGCGCTTCGCCAGTGCTTCCGGGTCACGGTGGGTGAGCCAGGCTTTTTCATCACCCCAGTTCACGTCCATATCCGGTTCCCAGACATCTTCACGCCCGGCCCCAAAACCAAAGGTACGGAAGCCAGAGTTCTCCAGCGCCACGTTACCGGCAAGGATGAAGAGGTCAGCCCAGGAAATTTTTTGACCGTATTTTTGCTTGATAGGCCACAGGAGACGGCGCGCTTTATCCAGACTTACGTTATCTGGCCAGGAGTTCAGGGGGGCAAAGCGCTGTTGACCGCGCCCTGCGCCACCGCGACCGTCAACGGAGCGATAGGTACCTGCGCCGTGCCAGGCCATACGGATAAACAGGCCCGCATAGCTGCCCCAGTCGGCTGGCCACCACGGCTGAGAGTCGGTCAGAAGTGCTTTGAGATCGCCCTTGAGCGCTGAGTAATCGAGTTTGCTGAATTCTTTGCGGTAGTCAAAGTCTTCACCCAGAGGGTTAGAACGGTTGGAATGTTGATTAAGAAGATCGACGCGGAGTTGTTTTGGCCACCAGTCGCGGCTGCCTGTGCCTGCCCCCGCGCTGTGATCGACGCTGCCCTGATGGAACGGGCACTTGCCGATTGATGCCGCATTATTGCTGTCGTCTGACGTGCTCATCGCTATGCTCCCTTTTACAGTGTTACCGTTACGATATACGCCCTTGTTGATAAGGTATAGTTGAGATAACCCACAGATTCGATAGTTAATTCCGTTTAATTTCCCATTGAAAGTATGTGCGTTCTGTACGTCAAAGGCAGCATTGCTGATATGGCGGGGAAATAAAACCCTTATAAATCAAAAAACCCTCCGAAAAGGGCTTCTATTTGTTATGCGTCAGGCCGAACACCCAGCGTATGGCAAATGGCGTAACTCATTTCCGCGCGGTTGAGCGTATAGAAGTGGAAATCCTTCACCCCTTCACGACTCAAGATCTTCACCATGTCCATCGCGATGTTTGCGCCCACCAGCTTGCGTGTTTCCGGGTCATCGTCCAGCCCTTCGTACATTTTAGACATCCAGTGTGGAATGCGCACATTGGTCATATCGGCAAATTTCTTCGCCTGTTTGAAGTTAGAGACCGGCAAAATTCCCGGGATAATTTCGACGTCGATGCCCGCGGACACACAGCGGTCACGAAAGCGCAGGTAGCTTTCCACATCAAAGAAGAACTGGGTAATGGCGCGGTTCGCACCGGCGTCCACTTTACGCTTCAGGTTAAGCAGATCCGCCTGGGCGCTTTTCGCTTCCGGGTGAACTTCAGGGTAAGCGGCAACGGAAATGTCGAAGTCTGCGACCTCTTTCAGCAGCGCGACCAGATCGGTGGCGTACATGTCCGGTTTACCGCTCCCCGGCGGCAGGTCACCGCGCAGGGCGACGATATGGCGAATACCGTTGTTCCAGTAGTCCTGGGCAATGGCACGCAGCTCATCGCGCGTCGCGTCGATACAGGTCAGGTGCGGAGCCGCTTCCAGACCCGTACGGTCCTTAATGCCTTTAATGATGCTGTGCGTACGGTCACGCTCACCGGAGTTGGCACCGTAGGTGACGGAGACAAACTTCGGTTTCAGGCTGCTCAGGCGATCGATAGAGCTCCAGAGGGTTTGCTCCATTTCACTGGTGCGCGGCGGGAAAAATTCAAAAGAGACGTTAATCTGACCATTTACTTCGGCCAGGCTCTGATTCAGGGCTTCCCGCTGGTTGGCGTGAAAAAAGCTCATACCTTACCTCATCAATCGCGTGTCATTGTGTGTTGTGTTTCGAACTTCTATACGTTTAGACGTCCAGATGTAAAAATGACGGAAAAGCGGAGGGACGTCAACAGAAATAATCGCCAGCAATGGTGAGGAATGCTCAGGGAAGATGAAGGGAGTTCATGATGGCGGGTGAGTGCGGTCTGATGCCCTCACCCTGTCCCTCTCCCACCGGGAGAGGGAACAAGAAAGATTACAGCAGTTTAGCCAGACGGTTGATGTCGGACTGGATGGCCCCGGCGGTCACATCGCGCCCCGCGCCCGGGCCACGGATCACCAGTGGGTTATCACGGTACCAGCGGCTTTCAATGGCGAAAACATTATCGCACGGCAGCAGTGCCGCCAGCGGATGTTCAGGACGAACCGCCTCGACACCCACACGTGCTTTTCCGTTCGCTTCGAAACGCGCCACGTAGCGCAGCACCAGGCCCATCTCGTTTGCCGCTTCCAGACGTTGCACCATCTGCTCGTTCAGCTCTTCGCCGTTCTCGAAGAAATGGTCGACAGAGTCGTCCTCACAGCCAGCAGGCACCAGCGACTCAACGCGGACGGCATCAGGTTCGATGTCATAACCGGCTTCGCGCGCCAGGATCACCAGCTTACGCATAACGTCTTTACCGGAGAGGTCAACGCGTGGGTCAGGTTCCGTTAAGCCCTGCTGCCATGCCTGATCCACCAGGTCAGTGAACGGCACGGTGCCATCAAACTGCAGGAACAGCCAGGAGAGCGTGCCGGAGAAGATGCCACTCAGCGCCAGAATGCTGTCGCCGCTTTCAATCAAATCACGCACGGTATGGTTAACCGGCAAGCCAGCGCCCACCGTGGCGTTATACAGCCAGTGACGGCCTGTCTTTTCAAACGCGTCGTGGATTTGACGGTACTTGTCCGTGCTGCTCGCCCCCGCCAGCTTATTGGCGCTAATAACATGGAAACCGTGGCTGGCGAAATCAAGATACTGATCGGCAAGCTGTTCACTGGCGGTCACGTCCAGCACCACCAGATCGTCATACGGGTGCGCGCGCATCCAGAGGAACAGTGACTCTTCATCCTGTTCAACCGCTTCATCGTTAAAGAAGGCCAGCGCCCGGCTGGCGTCCAGCCCTTCGTAGTTCAGCAGGCTGCGGCGGCTGTCCACCACGCCCGCGAGAATAAATTCAAACCCGGTACGCGCTGAGAGGGTCACCTGCTCGCGAGCGAACAGCTCCAGCCAGCGTGAGCCGATGTTTCCTTTACCAAACAGCACCAGTCCAATGCGTTTCTCCGCACGGAACAGAGAGGTATGCAGCCCCTGAATCAGACTCTCGGTGGGTCCTTTACGCAGTACGGCCACCAGGCTGATGCCCTCTTCCGACTGCCAGGTGAATTCAACCGGCTGGCCTTTCAGCTGCTGCCAGAAACGGTGGCAGTGCAGCGGGTTGCGGGTAACGCCCGCCCCCACCATCGCCACCAGCGCCAGACCCTGACGCAGGCGAAGCTCGCCCGGCAGGCCCGCTTCATCAAGAATTTTCAGGGCGCTGTCCGCCACTTCGGCCGTGTAGCAGAACTGCAGCAGCTGGCGATCGTTATGCACGCCAACGGCGAGCGGACGCACCTGGGCGCGTTTGAGGATCAGATCGATGTCTTTATGTGCCAGTTTGAAATCCTGGCCCGCCGGGACCTGGAACTCAATCAGGCAGATGTCGTCATGGCTGGTCACAATTCGCGCCCCCGTACCGGACGCCAGGACGCGTTCGATGCGGGTAGAGCCTTGATCCGGGGTGTAACTACAGCGCAGCTGCAGGTCGATGTCGCTCCCGGAAACCGGCTGTAGCGTACGCGCATGCAGAACCGGTGCCGCCAGGCGTGCCAGCTCGCTGGCCTCGTCCAGACGCAGCAGCGGCAGCAGGCAGGCATCTTTCACTTTACGCGGGTCAGCACTGTAGACACCGGCCACGTCGCTCCAGATGGTGACGCGGGAAACGCCTGCCAGCGCACCAATTTGCGTCGCTGAGTAGTCAGAGCCGTTACGTCCCAGCAGCACGGTTTCACCGGCACTGCTGCGGCTGATAAAGCCGGTCACCACAATACGTTTGCCCGGATGCTGAACCAGCAGCTGTTGCAGCAGCGGATATGACAAGCCTTCATCCACCTGCGGCTGAGCGGCGCGTTCGGCGCGCAGGAAGTCACGCGCGTCAAGCCAGGCTGCATCCACGCCCAGGTGTTGCAGCACGGCCGCCATCAGGCGCGCAGACCACACTTCACCGTGGCCGACCACCTCGGCATACACCGCGTCGGTAATACCGCTGTCCAGCAGGGCAGCCAGACGCTCAAGGTCATGCGTAAAGGCGCTAATCAATCCGTCCGCGACGTCCGCAGGCAGTAAGCCGGCAATCAGCTCACTCTGGTAACGACGTAAGGACTGTTGCACCTGATGCGCAGAGAGGCGATCGGTCTGACTCAGTTTGAGCCAGCTAATCAACTGGTTGGTGGTGCTGCCAGCCGCGGAGACAACCATCATGTCCCCCGGCTGCGAATACTCTGTCATGATCCCTGCGACACGCAGGTAACACTTCACATCAGCAAGACTACTACCACCAAACTTGTGCAGTTGACGACCCTTCGCCCCTGCCTGCGCTATCACACTCATGATTACCCCTTGGCTGCGACCCGGAAGCCATTTTCCAGATCGGCAATTAAATCTTCAGAATCTTCAATACCGGTCGAGATACGCAGCAGCGTCTCAGAAATACCGGCGGCGGCACGTGCTTCTGGTGCCATACCTGCGTGCGTCATGGTCGCGGCGTGGGAGATCAAGCTTTCAACCCCACCTAATGATTCCGCCAGCGTAAACAATGACAGCCCGCTCAGGAAGCGACGCAGCGTTTGCTCGTCACCGTCCAGTTCAAAACTTAACATCGCGCCAAATCCCTTTTGTTGACGCGCGGCAATCTCGTGCCCCTGGTTTTCCGGCAGCGACGGGTGATAGAGCTTTTTCACCAGCGGCTGGGTCTTCAGGAAATCGACAATCGCCTGAGCATTGCGCTGCGCCACTTCCATGCGCGGCGACAGCGTGCGGATACCGCGCAACAACAGGTAGCTGTCGAAAGCGCTCGCAGTGACGCCAATGTTATTGGCCCACCATGCCAGTTCGGTGACAACGTCGGGATCTTTTGCAATCACCACGCCCGCTACCACATCAGAATGACCGTTCAGATATTTTGTGCATGAATGCAATACCAGATCGGCACCCAGCGCAAGCGGGTTCTGAAGGGCCGGACTGAGGAAGGTATTATCCACTACACTTATCGCTCCCGCATCCCTTGCGCGCTGACAAATTTTCGCAATATCGACGACGCGCAACAATGGATTGCTTGGACTTTCCACCAGCACCAGCTTCGGTTTCTCTGCCAGCGCCTGTTTCAGCGCCTGTTCGTCGTTTTGATCGACAAACAGCACGCGGTAGCACCCGCGTTTTGCGAGGCTGTCAAACAGACGATAGCTACCACCGTAACAGTCGTGCGGTGCCACCAGCAGATCACCCGGCTTCAGAAATACCGTCGTCACCAGGTGAATCGCAGACATCCCGGTGTTGGTTAACACGGCGCCTGCACCGCCTTCCAGCTCCGCCAGCGTGCGCTGGGTTACGTCACGCGTCGGATTGCCGCGACGGGAGTAGTCATGCGCACGGGGTTCATTAAAACCGGTAAAATTGTAAGTACTGGAAAGATGAATTGGCGGGACAACACAGCCGTACTGCTCGTCATCATTTAATCCGCTACGCACTGCGATGGTGGCCTGTTTACGCGTCATGGTGAAGGCTTCCTGGCTAAAAGAGGTGAAAAGTCAGGCACCAGAGTAAACACTGAAAGTATGGACGTCAATACATCTGGACATCTAAACTTCTTTGCGTATAGATTGAGCAATGCGCAAATAGCCGTTAAAATTATATGCTTTAGTGCACGCTGCAGCGGCAATATCCGTGCCACGGTATCGTCTCTACGGTAAACTACGCTGGATTACGGTCAAAACTGGCGATGACGGGTTTTGCACCTTTAGATTAATGACTGAGAGGATTAAAGGTATCTCATGGCTGAATGGAGCGGCGAATATATCAGCCCATACGCTGAGCACGGTAAGAAGAGTGAGCAAGTAAAGAAAATTACGGTTTCCATTCCTCTGAAGGTGTTGAAGATCCTCACCGATGAACGTACGCGTCGTCAGGTGAACAACCTGCGCCACGCAACCAACAGCGAACTGCTGTGCGAAGCGTTTCTGCATGCGTTTACCGGTCAACCGTTGCCAAACGATGAAGATCTGCGCAAAGAGCGTAGTGATGAAATTCCGGAAGAGGCGAAGGTGATCATGCGTGAACTGGGTATCGACCCGGATACGTGGGAATACTGAGAAGCGGATACAAAAAAGGCACCTTGCGGTGCCTTTTTTTCGGGAAACTTACTTAGCGCCCGGGATGCTGAAACGCTTGTTGAAGCGGTCAACACGGCCACCGGTTGCAACATCACGCTGCTTACCAGTGTAGAACGGGTGGCATTTGCCGCACACGTCCAGGTTCAGATCGTGACCCACGGTAGAGCGGATCTGGATAGAGTTACCGCAAGAACAGTTTGCAGTAATCATTTCGTATTTCGGGTGAATATCTTTTTTCATGGGAGAACCTCAGTTAAGGCCGCGTCGCTCTTCCAGCCCTAACGCCAGACACCACGCGATGTTGAATGTAAGTTCTTTGGCGTAAAGTACACCAAAGGCGGCGAATCATACAGAATTTGACCAACGTATGCAAACTGATCCGCACGCCGCTTTCACTAATGTGTATACTAACGCGCCACTTTTCAAGTCAGGAAGATTCGATGCCCGTCGCTCACGTTGCCCTGCCCGTTCCGCTTCCCCGCACCTTTGACTATCTGCTGCCTGACAGCATGAGCGCCAAAGCGGGCTGTCGCGTGACCGTGCCATTTGGCAAACAGCAGCGTATTGGGATTGTGGTGTCGGTGAGCGATAAGAGCGAATTGCCGCTCAATGAGCTGAAAGCCGTCGCGGAGGTACTGGACAGCGAGCCCGTGTTCTCCACCAGCACCTGGCGGCTCCTGCTGTGGGCGGCAGATTATTACCATCACCCCATCGGCGATGTCCTGTTCCACGCCCTGCCTATTATGCTTCGTCAGGGTAAAAGTGCCAGCCACGCTCCCCTCTGGTACTGGTTTGCCACTGAAGAGGGTCAGGCGGTCGATATCAATAGCCTGAAACGCTCGCAGAAACAGCAGCAGGCGCTGGCGGCCTTGCGTCAGGGGAAAATCTGGCGACATCAGGTTGACGAGCTTGAGGTGAGCGAAACGGCGCTACAGGCCCTGCGCAAAAAAGGGCTGAGCGAACTGGCAAGCGAGGCGCCTGCCCTTTATGACTGGCGGGACAGTTTCTCCGTTTCAGGGGATCGTCTGCGACTCAACACCGAGCAGGCCACCGCCGTAGGAGCCATTCACAGCGCCTCCGATCATTTCTCCGCCTGGCTACTGGCAGGGGTCACCGGCTCCGGCAAAACAGAAGTGTATCTCAGCGTACTGGAAAACGTGCTCGCGCAGGGTAAACAGGCGCTGGTGATGGTTCCGGAAATCGGCCTTACGCCACAAACCATCGCCCGTTTTCGCGAGCGGTTTAATGCGCCGGTTGAAGTGTTACATTCGGGCCTGAACGACAGCGAGCGCCTCAGCGCCTGGCTGAAAGCCAAAAACGGCGAAGCGGCGATTGTGATTGGCACCCGTTCCTCGCTGTTTACGCCGTTTAAAAACCTCGGCGTTATCGTCATCGATGAAGAGCATGACAGCTCCTATAAGCAACAGGAAGGCTGGCGCTATCACGCCCGCGATCTGGCCGTTTATCGCGCCCACAGCGAGCAAATCCCGATTATTCTTGGCTCCGCGACGCCCGCCCTCGAAACGCTGCATAACGTTCGCCAGCGTAAATACCACATGCTGCGCCTGACGCGGCGCGCAGGGAACGCGCGCCCTGCCATTCAGCATGTGCTGGATCTAAAAGGCCAGCAGGTGCAGGCGGGGTTAGCGCCTGCGCTTATCACCCGGATGCGCCAGCATTTGCAGGCCGGTAATCAGGTCATTTTGTTCCTTAACCGCCGCGGGTTTGCCCCGGCGCTGCTGTGTCACGACTGCGGCTGGATTGCCGAATGCCCGCGCTGCGACCACTACTACACGTTCCATCAGGCCCAGCGCCATTTGCGCTGCCACCACTGCGACAGCCAGCGGCCGGTACCACGCCAGTGTCCGTCATGTGGCTCAACGCATATCGTGCCGGTCGGTCTGGGGACGGAGCAACTGGAAGAGGCCCTTAAGCCTTTCTTCCCTGACGTTCCTCTTTCCCGCATCGACCGTGACACCACCAGCCGCAAAGGGGCACTGGAACAGCAGCTGGCGGAAGTGCATCGCGGTGGCGCACGCATTCTGATTGGCACGCAGATGCTGGCCAAAGGGCACCACTTCCCGGACGTAACGCTGGTCGCCCTGCTGGACGTAGACGGCGCGCTGTTTTCGGCCGATTTTCGCTCAGCAGAACGTTTTGCCCAGCTTTATACCCAGGTTGCCGGACGTGCCGGTCGCGCAGGCAAACAGGGTGAGGTGGTTTTACAGACCCACCATCCTGAACATCCGTTACTGCAAACCCTGCTGCATAAAGGCTATGACGCGTTTGCGGAGCAGGCGCTGGCAGAACGCCAGACGATGCAGCTTCCGCCGTGGACCAGCCACGTCATCATTCGCGCAGAAGATCACAACAACCAGCAGGCACCGCTTTTCCTGCAGCAGCTGAGAAACCTCCTGCAGGCCAGTCCGCTGGTGGATAACCCGCTGTGGATACTGGGGCCGGTGCCGGCGCTGGCACCAAAGCGTGGTGGACGTTTCCGCTGGCAGATTTTGCTCCAGCACCCTTCGCGCATCCGCCTGCAACATATCGTCAGCGGCGCGCTGGTACTGATCAATACCCTACCGGAAGCGCGCAAAGTGAAGTGGGTGCTGGACGTTGATCCTATCGAAGGCTGAAGACGGATCGAAAAATTTAACGCTCCTCACACTTTTTATGAAAATTCTGTAACCGATTCCATTAACTATCTGTAAAAATGGTGGCGTCAGAAGTTCGGTGTTCAGGCGAGGAGAAGACGTTGAAGTCCAGGAAAGAGGTTGCCACGGCGACCATGAAAGACGTTGCCCAGAAAGCACAAGTCTCTACGGCAACCGTGTCCCGCGCATTAATGAACCCGGATAAAGTCTCCCAGGCGACCCGTAACCGGGTAGAGCAGGCTGCGCTGGAAGTGGGCTATTTCCCGCAGGCGATGGGACGAAACGTTAAACGCAATGAGTCGCGCACCATCCTGGTGATTGTGCCGGACATCTGCGATCCCTTCTTCAGCGAGATTATTCGTGGTATCGAAGTGACGGCGGCAGAGCAAGGTTATCTGGTGCTGATTGGCGACTGTGCTCACCAGAACCAGCAGGAAAAAACCTTTATCGATCTCATTATCACCAAGCAGATCGACGGCATGTTGCTGCTTGGGTCTCGCCTGCCGTTTGATGCCAGCATTGAAGAGCAGCGCAATTTACCGCCGATGGTAATGGCCAACGAGTTTGCACCCGAGCTGGAGCTGCCGACGGTACATATTGATAACCTGACCGCCGCGTTCAACGCCGTCAACTATCTTCAGGAGCTGGGGCACAAGCGTATTGGCTGCATTGCCGGGCCGGAAGAGATGCCATTGTGCCACTACCGCCTGCAGGGCTACGTTCAGGCACTGCGCCGTACCGGTGTCACCGTCGACCCGCACTACATTGCTCGCGGGGATTTCACCTTTGAAGCTGGTGGACAGGCGCTGGAGAAGCTGCTGGATCTGCCCGAGCCGCCGACCGCGGTGTTCTGTCACAGCGATGTGATGGCACTGGGGGCATTATCGTATGCGAAGCGCCGCGGCCTGCGCATACCGAAAGATTTGTCGATCATCGGATTCGATAATATTTCGCTGTCAGAATTTTGCGATCCTCCACTCTCGACCGTGGCGCAGCCGCGCTATGATATTGGGCGTGAAGCGATGCTTCTTCTGCTGGATCAACTGCATGGTCAAACAGTTAACAGCGGCTCGCGGTTGCTGGACTGTGAATTGATTGTGCGCGGTTCTACCCAGGCATTGACTTAAAGTAAATGTCTTTCAGACACCCTTATCTGGTCAAAGCCCCGCCGCTTAAGTAACATGGCGGGCTGACGAACGAATAAATACAGCGAAACGATAGTGGCACAACGAGATTATGTACGTCGCGGCCAGCCGGCACCTTCGCGACGCAAAAAGAGTAGCTCAAGGAAAAAGCAACGTAACCTGCCTGCTGTCTCGCCAGCGATGGTCGCTATTGCTGCGGCTGTAGTCGTGGCCTTTATTGGTGGTCTGTACTTTATCACGCACCATAAAAAAGAAGAGTCCGAGGCGCTTCAGGCCAACAAGGTTGCCGGAAACGGCCTTCCGCCGAAGCCTGAAGAGCGCTGGCGCTATATCAAAGAGCTGGAAAGCCGTCAGCCTGGCGTACGTGCGCCGACCGAACCTTCAGCGGGTGGCGAAGTGCAAAATGCCAGCCAGTTGACGGATGAACAGCGTCAGTTGCTGGCACAAATGCAGGCCGATATGCGCCAGCAGCCTACGCAGCTGAACGAAGTGCCGTGGAACGAGCAGACGCCGGAACAGCGTCAGCAAACGCTGCAGCGTCGTCAGGCGCAGCAGCAGCTCCAACAGCAACAGCAGCAACAACAGCAGTGGGCGCAAACCCAGCCAGTGCAGCAGCCTAAAACGCAGCCGCGGGTGACGGAACAGCCGTATCAGCAGCAAACGCGAACGGCGCAGTCCCAGCCAGTGCAGCAACCGCCGAAGGCCCAGCCGCAGAAACAGGCGGCTCAGCCGTATCAGGATCTGCTGCAGACGCCGGCGCATACCACTGCGCAGCAGCCGAAAACGCAGCAGGCCGCACCGGTAACCAAAGAGACCGATGCGCCGAAGCAGACTGCTGAGAAAAAAGACGAACGCCGCTGGATGGTTCAATGTGGTTCATTCAAAGGTGCTGAGCAGGCGGAAACGGTGCGCGCACAGCTGGCTTTTGAAGGGTTTGATTCACGCATTACCACCAATAACGGCTGGAATCGCGTGGTGATTGGCCCGGTCAAAGGCAAAGAAAATGCCGACGGAACCATTTCCCGTTTGAAAGTGGCGGGACACACAAACTGCATTCGACTCGCTACCGGGGGTTGAAACCCCCAAATTCCCCCCCATCTATCATTCTATTCAGCCCTGAGCACAGGCTCAGGGCTTCTGTTTCCCGATTCTGTAACCAGGGGGTCTGCTCGTGACAACAATAGTAAGTGTACGCCGTAACGGCCACGTGGTAATCGCCGGTGATGGCCAGGCCACGCTGGGTAATACCGTAATGAAAGGCAACGTGAAGAAAGTTCGTCGTTTATACAACGACAAAGTGATCGCCGGTTTTGCAGGCGGCACGGCTGACGCCTTCACGCTGTTCGAACTGTTTGAACGCAAACTGGAAATGCACCAGGGTCACCTGGTGAAAGCCGCCGTTGAGCTGGCGAAAGACTGGCGTACCGATCGCATGCTGCGCAAACTTGAAGCGCTGCTGGCGGTGGCCGATGAAACCGCTTCGCTTATCATCACCGGTAACGGTGACGTCATTCAGCCTGAAAACGACCTGATTGCTATTGGCTCTGGTGGCCCGTACGCCCAGGCTGCAGCCCGTGCGCTGTTGGAAAATACCGACATGAATGCGCGCGATATCGCGGTGAAGGCGTTGGATATTGCAGGTGATATCTGCATCTATACCAACCACAACCACACCATCGAAGAATTACCGTCTAAAGCGTAAGGATCTCCCATGTCTGAAATGACCCCACGCGAAATTGTCAGCGAACTGGACAAACATATTATCGGCCAGGACAACGCCAAGCGTTCCGTGGCTATTGCCCTGCGTAACCGCTGGCGCCGCATGCAGCTCGAAGAAGAGCTGCGCCATGAAGTGACGCCAAAAAACATTCTGATGATCGGCCCGACCGGTGTCGGTAAAACCGAAATTGCCCGTCGTCTGGCGAAACTGGCTAATGCCCCGTTTATCAAAGTCGAAGCCACCAAGTTCACCGAAGTGGGCTATGTGGGTAAAGAAGTGGACTCTATCATTCGCGATCTGACCGACTCGGCGATCAAAATGGTGCGCGTCCAGGCGATTGAGAAAAACCGCTACCGCGCCGAAGAGATGGCGGAAGAGCGCATTCTTGACGTCCTGATCCCACCGGCGAAGAACAACTGGGGCCAGGCTGAACAGCAGGCTGAGCCGTCAGCGGCACGTCAGGCGTTCCGCAAAAAACTGCGTGAAGGCGAGCTGGACGACAAAGAGATTGAGATCGATCTTGCTGCTGCCCCTATGGGTGTGGAAATCATGGCACCGCCTGGCATGGAAGAGATGACCAGCCAGCTGCAGTCCATGTTCCAGAACCTGGGCGGCCAGAAGCAGAAAGCGCGTAAGCTGAAAATCAAAGACGCCATGAAGCTGCTGATCGAAGAAGAAGCGGCGAAACTGGTGAACCCGGAAGAGCTGAAGCAGGATGCTATCGACGCGGTTGAGCAGCACGGTATCGTGTTTATCGACGAAATCGACAAAATCTGTAAGCGTGGCGAATCCTCAGGCCCGGATGTCTCCCGTGAAGGCGTTCAGCGCGACCTGCTGCCGCTGGTTGAAGGCTGCACCGTCTCCACCAAACACGGTATGGTCAAAACGGACCACATCCTGTTTATCGCCTCTGGCGCATTCCAGGTGGCGAAACCGTCTGACCTGATCCCGGAGCTGCAGGGTCGTCTGCCGATTCGCGTGGAGCTGCAGGCGCTGACCACTGAAGATTTCGAACGCATCCTGACCGAGCCAAATGCCTCTGTGACCGTACAGTACAAAGCGCTGATGGCAACCGAAGGTGTGAACATCGAGTTCACTGAAGACGGTATCAAACGCATCGCCCAGGCCGCCTGGCAGGTCAACGAAACCACCGAGAACATCGGTGCCCGTCGTCTGCACACCGTGCTGGAGCGCCTGATGGAAGATATCTCTTATGATGCGAGCGACCTGAACGGTCAAAGCATTACCATTGACGCAGAATATGTGGGTAAACACCTGGATGCGTTAGTGGCAGATGAAGATCTGAGCCGTTTTATCCTATAATCGCGGTTACTGCATTCTCATCACGTTTAATGGGGGCTAAAGCCCCCATTTTTATTGGCTAAATTACTATGACTGACATCAGCCGTACTCAGGCGTGGCTCGAAAGTCTGCGCCCTAAAACTCTTCCTCTGGCCTTTGCCGCCATTATCGTCGGTACGGCGCTTGCCTGGTGGCAAGGCTATTTCGATCCGCTGGTTGCCGGGCTGGCACTGATTACCGCCGGTCTGCTGCAAATTCTCTCCAATCTCGCCAACGACTATGGCGATGCGGTTAAAGGCAGCGACAAACCCGACCGTATCGGGCCACTGCGCGGTATGCAGAAAGGGGTCATTACCCAGGCGCAGATGAAGCGCGCGCTGATCATCACCGTGGCGCTGATTTGTCTTTCCGGCCTGGCGCTGGTAACGGTCGCGTCTAAAACCCCCAGCGATTTCATTGGTTTCCTGGTACTGGGTTTGCTCGCCATTATTGCCGCCATTACCTATACCGTCGGTACCCGCCCTTACGGGTATATTGGGCTGGGTGATATCTCCGTGCTGGTGTTCTTCGGCTGGCTGAGCGTGATGGGGAGCGGGTACTTACAGGCACATACCCTGATCCCGGCCCTGTTCCTGCCGGCAACCGCCTGCGGCATGCTGGCGACGGCGGTGCTTAACATCAACAACCTGCGCGATATCGACAACGACCGTGAGAACGGCAAAAACACGCTGGCCGTGCGTCTGGGGCCCGTTAATGCACGCCGTTATCATGCGTGTCTGCTGCTGGGCGCTCTGCTGTGCCTGGCGCTGTTTAACGTTATCTCGCTGCACAGCATATGGGGCTGGCTGTTTGTACTCGCCGCACCGCTGCTGATTAAGCAGGCGCGATTCGTCATGCGTGAACTCAGCCCTGCGGCCATGCCGCCAATGCTGGAGCGTACGGTAAAAGGGGCACTGCTGACTAACCTGTTGTTCGTCATCGGGATTGTCTTAAGTCAGACGCTGGGTTAACTGACAAATATCAATTAACAATTGATGATTTTGCCAACAACGCATTTAGCACGATATACTGAACACATTCGCAGCAACTGAGCGTTAAACCTATGAAATACGATACCTCCGAGCTTTGTGACATCTACCAGGAAGATGTCAACGTCGTTGAACCGCTGTTCTCCAACTTTGGTGGGCGGTCGTCGTTTGGCGGACAAATCGTCACGGTGAAATGTTTCGAGGATAACGGGTTGCTCTATGATCTGCTCGAACAGAACGGCCGTGGCCGCGTTCTGCTGGTTGATGGCGGGGGCTCCGTACGTCGTGCCCTCATTGATGCTGAACTCGCCCGTCTTGCCGTACAGAACGAGTGGGAAGGCATTGTGGTGTATGGCTCAGTGCGCCAGGTGGACGATCTCGAAGACCTGGACATTGGCATTCAGGCTATCGCGGCCATTCCGGTGGGTGCTGCGGGTGAAGGTATCGGCGAAAGCGACGTGCGCGTCAATTTCGGCGGCGTGACCTTCTTCTCCGGTGACCATCTCTATGCCGATAACACCGGGATTATCCTTTCCGAAGATCCGCTGGATATCGAGTAATAAAAAAAGCCGGGTGGCGGCGACGCCTTACCCGGCCTGTTCTGCATTTCCCGAAAGAAATTACACTTCTTCCATACGCCCCAGCAGCGCCTGCAGACGATCCTGCCAGCCATTCTGCTGTTCACGCAGCTGGTTGTTTTCGCGCTCCAGTTCTTCACGGCTGTGCTGGGCGTTCTGAACTTCCTGCGCCAGGCTGTTGTTCTTCTCTTTCAGCTCTTCAATTTCCATCTGCAGCAGCGTGATGGTGTCAATCGCCTGCTGTACTTTCGATTCCAGTTTCTCAAACACTTCTAAAGACATGATCCTACCTCTCCTGAATTGCAAGGCGACGCTTTAACGTAAACGCGCACAACAGATATGCCGATTGTATGAAGCCCCGTCGCCCCTGTCCAGCGGCAGACCGCGCAGATCGTGGTTTGCAACACTTTTCGGCCTCGTCCTGGTGCGTTCGCGGCATATACCCCTAAATTGTTAACTGATTCGTTAATGAAATGATTCAGCTCACATTTTGCTATTGGTGTAAAAATGCGCTTTATGGCGCGAAAACGCTCATTTTATTGACGCAGACCACACATTTTGATTTCGATATTTCTCGTTTTTGCTCGTTAACGATAAATTAACACTATGTCTACAGGGCATCGTGGCTGTCACGGGCGGTCATGCTAACAATAAACATCAATTTCTTCAGGATTCCGATTATGAGTCAGACATCAACCTTAAAAGGCCAGTGCATTGCCGAGTTCCTTGGTACCGGGTTGTTGATATTCTTCGGAGTGGGCTGTGTTGCTGCACTGAAAGTGGCGGGTGCCAGTTTCGGTCAGTGGGAAATCAGTATTATCTGGGGTCTGGGCGTGGCGATGGCCATCTACCTGACCGCAGGGGTTTCCGGCGCACATCTTAACCCGGCGGTGACCATCGCGCTGTGGCTGTTCGCGTGCTTCGACGGACGCAAAGTTGTTCCCTTCATCCTTTCTCAGTTTGCCGGCGCGTTTTGCGCAGCGGCGTTAGTTTACGGGCTTTATTACAATCTTTTCATCGACTTCGAACAGACACATCATATGGTGCGTGGCAGTGTCGAAAGTCTGGATCTGGCAGGCATTTTCTCAACCTATCCCAACCCGCATATCAATTTTGTGCAGGCGTTCGCAGTTGAAATGGTGATTACCGCTATTCTGATGGGGGTTATCCTGGCGCTGACCGACGACGGAAACGGCATTCCGCGCGGCCCGCTGGCACCGCTGCTGATTGGCCTGCTGATTGCGGTGATCGGTGCATCCATGGGCCCGCTGACCGGGTTTGCGATGAACCCGGCGCGTGATATCGGACCTAAAGCTTTTGCCTTTATCGCAGGATGGGGCGACGTGGCCTTCACCGGCGGTAAAGATATCCCTTACTTCCTGGTACCGCTGTTTGCACCGGTTGTCGGGGCTGCGCTGGGTGCATTTAGCTACCGCAAATTAATTGGTCGCCATTTACCGTGCGACACCTGTGTGGAAGAGGAGAAGGAAACGACTTCTACCGCACAACAAAAAGCTTCGCTGTAATCTGACTACGGGACACATACCATGACCGAAAAAAAATATATCGTTGCGCTCGACCAGGGCACTACCAGCTCCCGCGCTGTCGTAATGGATCATGACGCGAATATCGTCAGCGTGTCACAGCGCGAATTTGAGCAAATCTATCCTCGTCCAGGCTGGGTCGAACACGACCCTATGGAGATCTGGGCTTCACAAAGCTCCACGCTGGTAGAAGTGCTGGCGAAAGCCGATATCAGTTCCGACGAGATTGCCGCTATCGGTATTACCAACCAGCGTGAAACCACTATCGTCTGGGAGCGCGAAACCGGTAAGCCCATTTACAATGCCATCGTCTGGCAGTGCCGCCGTACGTCAGAAATCTGCGAACAGCTGAAGCGCGACGGTATGGAAGACTATGTACGTAGCGCAACCGGTCTGGTCGTTGACCCGTATTTCTCCGGTACCAAAGTGAAATGGATCCTCGACCACGTTGAGGGTTCACGTGAACGTGCAAAACGCGGTGAGCTGCTGTTCGGTACCGTCGACACCTGGCTTATCTGGAAGATGACCCAGGGGCGTGTCCACGTCACTGATTACACCAACGCCTCGCGCACCATGCTGTTCAACATCAATACCCTGGAGTGGGATGACAAGATGCTGGACGCGCTGGATATCCCGCGCGCGATGTTGCCAGAAGTCCGCAAATCTTCTGAAGTTTACGGTCAGACCAATATCGGCGGCAAAGGCGGCACGCGTATTCCAATCGCCGGTATTGCCGGTGACCAGCAGGCGGCGCTGTTTGGCCAGCTGTGCGTTAAGGAAGGGATGGCGAAAAACACCTACGGTACCGGCTGCTTTATGCTGATGAACACCGGTGAGAAAGCGGTGAAATCAGAAAACGGCTTGCTGACCACCATCGCCTGCGGCCCACGCGGTGAAGTGAACTATGCGCTGGAAGGTGCGGTGTTCATGGCAGGCGCGTCTATTCAGTGGCTGCGTGACGAGATGAAACTCATCAGCGATGCGTTTGACTCCGAGTATTTCGCAACCAAAGTGAAGGACACCAACGGCGTGTATGTGGTTCCGGCCTTTACCGGTCTGGGTGCCCCCTACTGGGACCCGTATGCACGCGGCGCGATTTTCGGCCTGACCCGTGGGGTAAACTCGAACCACATTATCCGCGCGACGCTGGAATCCATCGCTTATCAGACGCGCGACGTACTGGAAGCAATGCAGGCTGACTCCGGCATTCGTCTGCACGCCCTGCGCGTGGACGGCGGCGCCGTTGCCAACAACTTCCTGATGCAGTTCCAGTCCGACATTCTGGGCACCCGCGTAGAGCGCCCGGAAGTACGTGAAGTCACCGCGCTGGGTGCGGCGTACCTCGCAGGTCTGGCTGTCGGCTTCTGGCAGAATCTGGATGAACTGCAGGAAAAAGCGGTTATCGAACGCGAATTCCGCCCTGGCATCGAAACCACTGAGCGTAACTACCGCTACAGCGGCTGGAAGAAAGCGGTGAAACGCGCCCTGGCGTGGGAAGAGCACGAGCAGTAATTTCTCCCCTCACCCTTCCCCTCTCCCCGCCGGGGAGAGGGGACCGACCGCACCCACTCTCACTCTGTGATAAACTTCGTGCAATTCCTTTTGATTGCACGAGAACCTCATGAAACGTGAACTGGCTATCGAGTTTTCCCGCGTCACCGAAGCTGCCGCACTGGCGGGCTATAAATGGCTCGGCCGTGGCGACAAAAATACCGCAGACGGTGCGGCTGTCCATGCCATGCGCATTGTGCTTAACCAGGTCAATATCGATGGCACCATCGTCATTGGCGAAGGCGAGATCGACGAAGCGCCAATGCTCTATATCGGTGAGAAAGTGGGCACCGGCAAAGGTGATGCCGTGGATATCGCCGTCGACCCGATTGAGGGTACCCGCATGACGGCAATGGGCCAGGCCAACGCGCTGGCCGTGCTGGCGGTAGGGGACAAAGGCTGTTTCCTCAACGCACCGGATATGTACATGGAAAAGCTGATTGTCGGCCCCGGCGCCAAAGGGGCTATCGACCTGAGCCTGCCGCTGGAAGAGAATCTGCGTAACGTTGCCAGGGCGCTGGAAAAACCGCTTAGCGCGCTCACCGTGACCATTCTGGCGAAACCGCGCCACGATGCCACCATTGCCCAGTTGCAACAGCTCGGCGTGCGCGTCTTTGCCATCCCGGATGGCGACGTGGCAGCATCTATCCTGACCTGCATGCCAGACAGCGAAGTGGATGTGCTTTACGGCATTGGCGGCGCGCCGGAAGGTGTGGTCTCCGCCGCGGTGATCCGCGCTCTGGATGGCGACATGCAGGCCCGTCTGTTGCCCCGTCATGAAGTCAAAGGCGACAGCGAAGAGAATCGCCGTATTGGGGAAGAAGAGCTGGCACGCTGCGAAGCGATGGGTATTGAAGCCAACAAGGTGCTTGCGCTGGATGACATGGCGCGCAGCGACAACGTTGTCTTCTCCGCAACCGGCATCACCAAAGGTGACCTGCTGGATGGCATCACCCGTAAGGGCAATATGGCCACCACCGAAACCCTGCTGATCCGCGGTAAATCGCGCACCATTCGCCGCATTCGGTCTGTTCACTATCTGGATCGTAAAGACCCTGACGTGCAGGCGCACATTCTGTAAAACCGTTTGATCGATAGAGCTTTCCGGCCCAAATGGGCTGGAAATCTTCACCACAAGTCCGGAAGATAGAACAGAGAAAAAGCACAGGAGAAGATCATGGCGGACTGGGTAACAGGTAAAGTCACAAAGATACAGTTCTGGACCGATGCGCTATTTAGTCTCACCCTGCATGCTCCCGTCCACCCGTTTACGGCCGGGCAATTTGCGAAGCTGGGGCTGGATGTTGACGGCGAGCGCGTGCAGCGCGCCTATTCCTACGTTAATGCCCCCGATAACCCGGATCTCGAGTTCTATCTGGTTACCGTCCCGGACGGCAAACTCAGCCCACGCCTTGCCGCGCTTAAGCCCGGTGACGATGTGCAAATTGTGAGTGAAGCGGCCGGTTTCTTCGTGCTGGACGAAATCCCGGACTGCGACACCCTCTGGATGCTGGCAACCGGCACGGCCATTGGCCCCTATCTCTCTATTTTGCAGTACGGCAAAGACCTTGAGCGCTTTAAAAACATCGTGCTGGTTCACGCCGCGCGCTATGCCGCAGACTTGAGCTATCTTCCGCAGATGCAGGCGCTGGAAAAGCAGTACGGCGGGAAACTGAAAATTCAGACCGTGGTCAGCCGCGAAACCGCAGCAGGTTCACTGACGGGCCGCGTACCGGCATTGATTGAGAGTGGTGCACTGGAAGACGCAATTGGCTTGCCGATGAGCGCTGAAACCAGCCACGTCATGCTGTGTGGCAACCCGCAGATGGTTCGCGACACGCAGCAGCTTCTGAAGGATACCCGGCAGATGACGAAACATCTTCGCCGCCGGCCGGGCCATATGACTGCCGAACACTACTGGTGATCAGCGGTATTTCACCTCAAGGGTGTCTTTGCCGTATTTGTTTTCGCTCTGGGTGCCGATAAACGCGCCCAGATCGACCACCATCATGACAAAAATAATGGTTGGTAGCAGTCTGCCCACCACCCAGGGAAGGATGGACGGAAGTATCGACCAGTTCCCGGCCACCAGCATCCACGCCAGAATAATCAGAAAAGCCCACGCGCCGGAACGGCCGCGATCGTGCAGACGTTTCACCACCACGGCCGCGGTTGGCCACAGCAAACAGACCAGCGCAAACGCCGCCGTTTGTGTGCTGAGCCATGCGTTGAAGGCCACGAAAAACAGAAGCAGCATGGCAACGATCCACGTCGCCATCCAGATCCAGAAGTCACGGCGTCCAATACGCCCTTTGAATGAAAACAACCACTGCTGTATGGTCATGTAAGGTTCCTTATTATCATATAGCGCGCATTTTACCCTGGAGTTGTGACCTTTTGACAAGCCGATCAGATATCGATTTAATCATGAACACTTACGGCCAGGGGCAATGTTGATGAAAAGTTCGGCACGTTCTCTTTTCCTGTGTTTAGCGATGCTCATCGCGGGTGTCCCCCTGCACGCCGCCGAAACCACTGCCCCGACGACAGCCCCCTATCTGCTGGCAGGTGCGCCCTCGTTCGATCAGTCAATCAGCCAGTTTCGTGA
Source organism: Enterobacter sp. BNK-18 (assembly GCF_047456135.1). Lineage (NCBI taxonomy): Bacteria > Pseudomonadati > Pseudomonadota > Gammaproteobacteria > Enterobacterales > Enterobacteriaceae > Enterobacter > Enterobacter sp. BNK-18. Next base: position 3,713,526 of record NZ_CP179899.1, read on the forward strand.
AACCTTCAATAAAACCAACCCCACGCTACCGCTGGATGAATTCCGCGCCATTGACAGCTCCCGGGATACGCCAACCCTGACCCGGGCTGCGAGCAAGATTAACGAGAATTTATATGCCTCCACTGCGCTGGAGCGCGGCACGCTAAAAATCAAAAGCATGCAGATAACCTGGCTGCCGATTCAGGGGCCAGAGCAGAAAGCCGCTAAGGCAAAAGCGCTCGAGTACATGAGCGCGATACTGCAGGCTTTTACGCCCGCACTGACCAAAAAGCAAAGCCAGCAAAAGCTGCAAAAACTTCTCACCGCCGGTAAAAACAAGCGTTACTACGCCGATACCGAAGGGGCCATACGCTATGTGGTGGCAGATAACGGCGAAAAAGGACTGACCTTCGCTGTTGAACCGATTAAGCTGGCACTATCAGACACACTCGGCGGGTCGAATTAATGACAAAAAGCAAAGCCTTTCGAGGGAAAATCTCTATACTGATTCACAGACCATGCTGCCCGACAGGGCGGCCATATTCCTTAATTCGCTAATTTAGCGTGGAGAATTGAAATGCGACATCCTTTAGTGATGGGTAACTGGAAACTGAACGGCAGCCGCCACATGGTAAACGAACTGGTTGCGAACCTGCGTAAAGAGCTGGCGGGCGTGACGGGCTGCGCGGTTGCTATCGCTCCGCCGGATATGTACCTGGATCTGGCTAAACATGCCGCTGATGGCAGCCACATCATTCTGGGCGCACAGAACGTTGACGTTAACCTGTCAGGCGCATTCACCGGTGAAACCTCTGCTGAAATGCTGAAAGATATCGGCGCGAAATACATCATCATCGGCCACTCTGAGCGTCGCACTTACCACAAAGAATCCGACGAATTTATCGCGAAGAAATTCGCGGTGCTGAAAGAGCAGGGTCTGATCCCGGTTCTGTGCATCGGTGAAACCGAAGCCGAAAACGAAGCAGGCAAAACGGAAGAAGTGTGTGCTCGTCAGATCGACGCCGTGCTGAAAACGCAGGGTGCTGCCGCATTCGAAGGCGCGGTTATCGCGTACGAACCCGTCTGGGCGATCGGTACCGGCAAATCAGCGACCCCTGCGCAGGCACAGGCGGTTCACAAATTTATCCGTGACCACATTGCTAAAGCGGACGCGAAAGTGGCTGAGCAGGTAATTATTCAGTACGGCGGTTCCGTTAACGCATCCAACGCTGCTGAGCTGTTCACCCAGCCAGACATCGATGGCGCGCTGGTTGGCGGCGCATCCCTGAAAGCTGACGCTTTCGCGGTGATCGTTAAAGCAGCAGAAGCGGCTAAACAGGCGTAAAAACCGACTTCCCTCCCCCACCGGGGAGGGAAATTACACTTTCCCCAGCACGCTAAACCACAGATAATCCAGCGGCAGCAGCACCAGATACGTTGCAATCGCCAGCGCCAGACAGAGCAACATCCCCGCCTTTGCAGGCACCTTCCCTAAACCCATTGCCACCACAATCGGCGACGCCTGATACGGCAGCAGCGGCGTGGAATACCCCAGTACCTGAATCATGATCACCGACAACAGCGGGAAACCGGTGGCGTCCGAAAAACTCTGTGCCAGCGTGGTGTACAACGCCGGTACACCGTTCGCGGTCATAATGAAGTTGAGCGCCGTGGTAATACCGGTAAGCGCCAGGAAGCTGGTGAACGGTCTGTTGGCATCAAGCGGCATAATCCGCAATAACGCCTCCCCCACCGCGGAACCGATACCCGTTTGGGTCACTACAATCGCCAGCCCGAGAATCCCCGCCACGTAAATGCAGGTGCGCATGTTCACTCCCGCAGAAAACTCTTCACCGGTGATAAACCCGACGCGTGGCAGCATGACGATGACCGACGCCGCAAGACCCGTCCACGCCGGTCCAACGCCGTGCCAGCTCTCTGTCACCCACATCCCCAGCACCACCGCCAGCAGCCAGGCGAGACGCTTTTCATCCCGGCCCATCGGTTCAGACGGCGTAAGATCGGTGGCCGGTTTCGGGCTGCCGGGGAACAACCAGCAGATCAGGCCGATCAGAATGCCCCCTTTCAGGATCCCGAGGACGGGTGTATGCAGCAGCAGATATGGGACATAGTTCAGATGGATCCCGTACGAGCCCTCCGCGGCGCCACTCATCACCAGATTCGGCACGTTGGCAGGCAGGATGGTCGCCGAGAGCTGGAAGGTTCCGAACCCGACGGCCAGCGCCAGGCCATACCACGCGCGGGAACCGTCGGGGATGGCGGCCCTTTTGGCCATGGCGGCGACAATCGGCATCAGCAGCGCGATACGGCCCATATTCGACGGCATCACAAACGCCAGCGCGTAGCTCAGCCCCACCACGCTTGCCACCATCAATACCCACGAATCCGTGAGTTTTGCCGACAGCGCCCGTGCGGCCCTGTCCGCCAGACCGGTTTTACGGATTGCCACCCCCAGCACGAAGCCGCTAAACACTAACCAGAATGCAGACGAGGCAAAACCACCAAAAATCACCTCCGCCGGGGCGATTCTGGCGGTCATCGCTGCCGTGAAAAACAGCAGCGCGGTGATAAATTCCGGCAATAGCGACGTCGCCCACAGCACGATGGTGACGCCGACTATCAATGAGGGCACAAACAGAGGATGCGTTAACCAGAGCGACATTCCTGTCTCCTGTCGTTTTTTTCAGCAAGTCTACGGCGACAGGCAGGACGAGTAAACGCTATTTATGGTGAGGTCACTTCAGGATATCGCATTGATGATCCTGCAATTCCTCAGCCGACGCGCGATTCAGGGTCAGCAAGTTACGTTCGGTCGCCAGTAAGACAAACGATCCATCCGACTGCTGCGCCATGGCCAGCGCGAAGCGCCCCATATGGTCACGCGCTTCCGGCAGCTCTTCAGCCAGCATCATAAACGGACTGCGCTGTACCAGCTCATTTTCCGTCACGCGACGGGCGAGGTACTCATGCCCTTCCAGCCCGCCCGGGAACGGTAACCACTGGGTACTGATTTGCCCCTGCGCAGCATTAAGCTTCTCGCGCACGTCCGGGCGCAGGCAGGAGATATGGATATGAAAATGGTTCTGCGTACGGCCTGTCGGGGAGTTAATGGTGAGCGAAATTGCGCTGTCCGGCACCTCGGCCCCGCGCTTCATGCTCATAAAGTTGCGTGACTGCCAGGCCAGCCAAAAGAAGTTGGGCGTATTCGGCTCGGTCAACAGCGGGCTTTCGGTTCCTTTGATACGGTAAGTCGGCATCAGGAGATACTGCAGCGGCCCGTTGCGGTCTTTAAACACCACATAACCCGCATCAGGCTTCACCTGCGCGCACGGGGCCGGGTTACGGTGCTGGAGTTGATTCGGCAGACACTGGTCGAGAACGATATGACGCAACGCATTCGGATTACCCGCTTTCATCCAGTACCAGCCACCCGCGGCAAGAATGATGACAACCAGAATCAGTAATAGTATTTTTTTCACAATGCGTTCCCTGTTTTCGATAGTGGCGAAAGAGTAACGCAAAATGATGACCAAATAAAAAACCCGGCGGATTTCTCGCGCCGGGTCACCGTGCCTGTCCTGCTAACGTTTAGCGCTTGCTGATCTGGTCGAAAGTTCCGCCGTTAGAGAAGTGCTCTTTCTGCGCTTTCGCCCAGCCGCCGAACTCTTCATCAATGGTGAAAAGCTTCAGTTTCGGGAAGACGCTTTCATATTTCTTCGCCACTGCCGGATCGCGTGGACGATAGTAGTTTTTCGCCGCAATTTCCTGGCCTTCTGGCGAGTATAGATACTTCAGGTACGCTTCCGCCACCGCTTTGGTCTCTTTCTTCTCAACCACTTTATCAACCACAGAAACGGTAGGTTCGGCGAGGATAGATTCGCCTGGCGTAACGATCTCGAACTTGTCTTTACCCAGTTCGTGGGTGGCGAGCAGGGCTTCGTTTTCCCATGCGATCAGCACGTCGCCAATCCCACGCTCAACGAAGGTGTTCGTGGCACCACGTGCGCCAGAGTCCAGCACCTCAACGTTTTTATACAGCGCTTTCACGAACGCCTGGGCTTTCGCCTGGTCACCGTTGTTGTGATGCAGCGCGTAGCCCCAGGCCGCCAGGTAGTTCCAGCGTGCGCCACCCGAGCTTTTCGGGTTCGGGGTGATAATGGAAACGCCCGGCTTAACCAGATCGTTCCAGTCATGAATTTGTTTTGGGTTGCCCTTACGCACCAGGAAAACAATGGTCGAGGTGTAAGGCGCTGAATTGTCTGGCAGGCGTTTGATCCAGTTTTTATCGATACGCCCACGCTCGGCGATGGCGTCGACGTCATAGGCCAGCGCCAGGGTAACCACGTCGGCTTCAATCCCGTTGATGACTGAGGTCGCCTGCTTACCGGAGCCACCATGAGACTGACGCACCACCACGTTGTCGCCGGTTTCCTGTTTCCAGTGTGCCGCGAAGGCTTTGTTGTACTGCTCGTACAGCTCACGCGTCGGGTCGTATGACACGTTCAGTAACTGGATGTCCTTAGCCAAAACGCTGGTCGATGCCAGCAATAATGTTAACCCCACGCCCCATTTATTCATCGCCCGGATCTCTTGTGTAGTGTTTTGATGCTTGCAGCGTGCCAGAAAGCTAACCAATGATTAAAGAATAAAAAAAGATTGGCTATAACGTAGAGGAATAAAAAACGAGCAGGCATAAAAAAACCGGGCGGCGATATTGCCTTACCCGGCCTTTATGAGCGTGGACTGCAGACCCGGTTAACTCAGCGTGACCGGGGGAAAGTCACCGCTCAGTACAGTTTTTTTGCGCAGTCCAGCCAGTCACCCTTGAACGGACGCTTCATGTTTTCAATGGCGTCGATGATGTCATGGTGAACCAGTTTTTCGTTCTGAATACCCACGCAACGACCGCCATGACCCTGCAGCAGCAGTTCAATGGCGTATGCACCCATACGTGATGCCAGGATGCGGTCGTATGGACCCGGGGAACCCCCGCGCTGGATGTGGCCCAGAACGGTAGCGCGCGTTTCACGTTTGGTTTCGGTTTCGATGTACTTCGCCAGCTCGTCAACGTCACAGATATGCTCGGTGATGGCTACGATGGCGTGTTTCTTGCCTTTTGCGATACCCGCTTTGATTTCAGCCACCAGATCTTCACGGCTGAATTCCACTTCCGGAACCACTACGAACTCACAACCGCCGGCGATGGCCGCAGCCAGCGTCAGGTCACCACAGTAACGGCCCATCACTTCCACGATGGAGATACGTTGGTGGGAAGAAGAGGTGTCGCGCAGGCGGTCAATCGCTTCAACAACGGTGCCCAGTGCGGTGAAATAACCGATGGTGTAGTCAGTGCCTTTGATGTCGTTGTCGATCGTACCCGGCAGCCCGATGCACGGGAAGCCCATTTCAGTCAGACGTTTTGCACCCATGTACGAGCCGTCACCACCAATAACAACCAGTGCGTCGAGGCCACGTTTTTTCATGTTCTCAATAGCCACTTCACGGACGTGTTCATCACGGAATTCCGGGAAGCGCGCAGAACCGAGGAAGGTACCGCCACGGTTGATCATGTCGGACACGCTGTAACGGTCGAGCTGAACCATGCGATCTTCATACAGGCCCAGATAACCATCATAGATACCAAAAACTTCCAGGCCTTCCGTCAGCGCTGAACGGACAACCCCACGAATTGCCGCGTTCATGCCCGGCGCATCACCGCCGCTTGTCAACACACCGATTTTCTTAATCATGACTACCTCTGAACTTAGGAATGCAAAATTGAAATCTGTTGCCGGAAGAATTTATCGACCAACGAATACTGCAAATAGTATATCAATCACTTCCAGCTGAATTGATTCAGGTCAGACCAAATGGCGGTAATTTATACACAAAATGCTGGCCTGGCTCACTTTTTTACAACCAATTACGAAAGCTCAACATGTCCGGGTACAACCGAGCAGGGATCCTGGTGAATAATGACGTCTGAACCAGGAAAACGCTGCAAAATCGCCTGCTCGACCTGCTCAGCAATAACGTGAGCCTGAACCAGTGGCAGGTTGTCTTCCATTTCAATATGAATCTGAATAAAGCGGGTCGGCCCTGACTGCCGCGTTCGAAGATCGTGTGCACCTCTGACACCAGGCCAGGAGGTCACGATAGAAAAAATTTCATTACGTTCTGAGTCCGGGAGGGCGCGGTCCAGAAGCGATTGCACCGCTTCATACCCCATCCGTAAGGCGCTATATAAAATATAGATGCCAATCCCTAACGCAAACAACGCATCGGCCCGATGCCAGCCATACCAGGCCAGACCGAGCGCAATAAGAATAGCGCCGTTCATCATAACATCAGATTGATAATGAAGCATATCCGCCCGTACAGCCTGGCTTTGCGTTTTGCGAACAACCCAGCGCTGGAACGTTACCAGAACAAGTGTGCATATAAGTGCCACAATCGTCACGACCACACCCACACCGGGATCGTTCATCGGTGACGGCGAGACGAGATGCTGAATACCGGTTAAAAACAGAAACAGCGCGGAGCCGGAAATAAACATGCTTTGCGCCAGCGCGGCCAGCGATTCGGCTTTCCCGTGCCCAAACGTGTGTTCTTCATCTGCCGGTTGCAGCGAGTAACGCACAACCAGCAGGTTCGTCAGCGAGGCGGCAATATCCATCAACGAGTCCACCAGCGCCGCGAGAATACTGACTGAGCCGGTATACCACCACGCAAAAATTTTAATCACTAACAGGCTTGAAGCCACGATGGTTGCTGCAATCGCTGCCCGACTTACCAGTCTTCCATAGGATTGATTCATAAACGCTCCTGTCATGTCATGCCGCTAGTATAACGGAAGCATGGGGAGTCAAAGGATGAATAAACGGTTAACAAAGCAGAATGAAGGGCAAAAAAAACCCCCACATCATGTGGGGGAAGACAGGGATGGTGTCTATGGCAAGGAAAACAGGGTTTACTGGTTACTACGGGTACTGCTATTGCTACTGAAAAACGTTGTTTCTGAGCTTCGCTGCATCCGTGCAACCTCACGCAACTGGTCCATTCGCTGCTGATGTCTTGTGTTCAAAACCGCTTGCTGCTCGGGCGTTAGCAGGTGGAACATCTGGTTGCGGACCTTCGCCATCTCTACCTGGCGGGCAACCTGCTCCTGTGCCATTTTTTCGGCCTGAGCGCGTACAGCGCTTTCGTCAAATTTTTCTGCGGTGACAAGGCGGTGCATTGTCTCCATTTCGCTAACATTAACAGGGGGCTGGTCGTGTCGTGCCCTCTGCATCAGATCTCGCATCTGTTGACGCTGATGTTCGGTTAAACTTATGCCATCAAACATATGGCTTTGGCTGCTGTGCTGCGTTGCCCCCTCCGTTGAGGGCCCGTTATCGCCGGGGATAGCTACAGCGGCCTGGCTTAATGTACTGAACGCCAGCGTTGAGGCCATGACGGCAGCGGTAACTTTGCGCATCACTTGCTCCCAAAATCTTTCGTGTCGCGATTCAACGAGAGACAGTCTACGATTCAGGCTGCAAACATGCGTCAGGGGGTGTAAAACAACGTAAAGTCATGGATTAGATAGCCTTGATGTCGTAATTTCTGCCTCGGAGGTATTTAAACAATGAATAAAATCCTGTTAGTTGATGATGACCGAGAGCTCACATCCCTTTTAAAGGAGTTGCTCGACATGGAAGGTTTCAACGTTCTGGTTGCCCATGATGGCGAGCAGGCGCTGAGTCTCCTTGACGACAGCATCGATTTACTTTTGCTCGACGTTATGATGCCGAAGAAAAACGGCATTGATACGTTGAAAGAGCTTCGCCAGACACACCAGACGCCCGTAATTATGCTGACCGCTCGCGGCAGCGAACTTGACCGTGTACTTGGCCTTGAGCTGGGCGCGGATGACTATTTACCAAAGCCGTTTAACGACCGTGAACTGGTTGCCCGTATTCGCGCTATCCTGCGTCGTTCTCACTGGAGCGAACAGCAGCAGAACAGCGACAACAGTTCACCGACGCTGGAAGTCGACTCCCTGAGCCTGAATCCGGGCCGTCAGGAAGCGAGTTTTGACGGTGAAACGCTGGAACTGACTGGCACCGAGTTCACCCTGCTGTATCTGCTGGCCCAGCACCTCGGCCAGGTGGTATCGCGTGAACATTTGAGCCAGGAAGTGCTTGGCAAACGCCTCACCCCGTTTGATCGCGCCATCGATATGCATATCTCGAACCTGCGCCGCAAGCTGCCGGAACGCAAGGACGGGCACCCGTGGTTTAAAACCCTGCGTGGTCGCGGTTATCTGATGGTTTCCGCTTCATGATAGGAAGCTTAACAGCCCGCATCTTCGCCATTTTCTGGCTGACGCTGGCACTGGTTTTAATGCTCGTTTTGATGTTGCCAAAACTCGACTCACGCCAGATGACGGAGCTTCTCGACAGCGAGCAACGTCAGGGCGTGATGATCGAGCAGCACGTGGAAGCCGAGCTGGCAAACGACCCGCCGAACGATTTAATGTGGTGGCGCAGGCTGTTTCGCGCTATCGACAAATGGGCACCGCCAGGACAGCGCCTGTTGCTGGTGACCAGCGAAGGGCGCGTGATTGGCGCCGATCGCAATGAAATGCAGATCATCCGTAACTTCATTGGTCAGGCGGATAACGCCGACCATCCTCAGAAGAAAAAATACGGTCGGGTTGAGATGGTAGGCCCCTTCTCCGTCAGAGATGGCGAGGATAATTACCAGCTTTACCTGATCCGCCCGGCGAGCAACTCCCAGTCCGATTTCATCAACCTGCTGTTTGACCGTCCGCTTCTGCTGCTGATTGTCACCATGCTGGTTAGCTCACCTCTGCTGCTGTGGCTGGCGTGGAGTCTGGCGAAACCGGCGCGTAAGCTGAAAAACGCGGCGGACGAAGTGGCGCAGGGTAACCTGCGACAACACCCTGAACTGGAAGCCGGTCCACAGGAGTTCCTTGCCGCCGGGACCAGTTTTAACCAGATGGTGAGCGCCCTCGACCGCATGATGACGGCACAGCAACGCCTGCTGTCGGATATCTCGCACGAGCTGCGCACGCCGCTCACGCGCTTACAGCTCGGCACCGCGCTGCTGCGTCGCCGCAGCGGTGAGAGCAAAGAGCTGGAACGTATTGAAACGGAAGCGCATCGTCTGGACAGCATGATTAACGACCTGCTGGTCATGTCGCGCAATCAGCAGAAAAATGCGCTGGTGAGCGAAACGGTGAAAGCCAACCACCTGTGGCATGAAGTGCTGGATAACGCGGCGTTCGAAGCGGAGCAGATGGGGAAATCCTTTACCGTCAACTTCCCGCCGGGGCCATGGCCGCTGTACGGTAACCCCAACACGCTGGAAAGCGCGCTGGAGAACATCGTGCGTAACGCCCTGCGCTATTCGCACACGAAGATTGAGGTAGCCTTCTCGGTGGATAAAGACGGGATTACCATTATCGTTGATGACGATGGTCCTGGGGTAAGCCCGGAAGACCGCGAACAGATTTTCCGTCCGTTCTACCGTACCGACGAGGCGCGTGACCGTGAATCTGGCGGCACGGGGCTGGGTCTGGCGATTGTTGAAACCGCCATGCAGCAGCATCGCGGCTGGGTGAAGGCCGATGACAGCCCGCTGGGTGGGTTACGGTTAACGCTGTGGCTGCCGTTGTATAAACGTTCGTAGTCGTTTAGCCGGGCAGCGGTATCGCTGACCCGGCTTGCCTCTCCTGCAGGGAAACTATTTCCCCCACAATCTCCGCGAATTATCTTCGATCTTGCTACTTAAACGGCGTTTCTGCATCGTTCGGGTCCAGCTCGTGGACAGCCCTGCAGCGGACAAAAGCCGATGGTACTGGTCGTCATCAAACGGCATATGCCAGGCGATCGCGCAGGCGTCATATACCGAGACATCACTCAGGCGCGATGCCAGCACCAGCGGCGCATCTGCCGATACCTGACCTGCCAGCACCACCCGATATAACCAGCCCGTTTTACCCGCGCTCTGCAGCCGGGCAGACATGTCGCTGATGCCGAAATGATAGTTTAGTTTGAAGCACGGCGAGCGCGGCTGCGTCACCTGAATCAGGGCATCGCCCCAGCGGTAGATATCGCCGATAAAGACGTTTTTCTCGGTCAGCCCTTCCGTTGAGAGATTCTCACCAAACGCTGGCGCGACAAACATATCCGCCTGTTCGGGAAACTCGGTTATCCAGTGCTGATAGTGTTCCCGCGGATAGTGGCACAGCGCGCGGTCAGGCCCGCCATGGATTTTCTTTTCGGCCTGCTCATCGCCCACCAGCCCGAGGTCGGTTAACGTCAACTCGCCGTCGACCTGAACTTTCGCGATGGCGCTCGGGCGGCTGCCGTCGTACTCCCTTACCTTGCCTGTAAAGACATTCACCGGAAAATGCATCGCTGCTCCTTTCTGCAGATACAAAAAAAGCGAGTCATCAGACTCGCTTCTCACAGGCGTCAATGCAACCTTATTTTTTCGCGGCGAAACGCGCTGCTGCTTCGTCCCAGTTCACCACGTCCCAGAAGGCTTTGATGTAGTCCGGGCGACGGTTCTGGAATTTCAGATAGTAAGCGTGTTCCCACACGTCCAGACCCAGGATAGGGAAACCGGATGCGCCAGAGATTGCTTCACCCATCAGCGGGGAATCCTGGTTAGCCGTTGAAACAACCGCCAGTTTGTCACCTTTCAGAACCAGCCACGCCCAGCCAGAGCCGAAACGGGTCGCAGCGGCTTTTTCGAATTCCGCTTTGAAGTTGTCTACAGAACCGAAATCGCGCTCGATAGCCGCTTTCAGGTCGCCCTGCAGGGTGGTACCGGTTTTCAGGCCTTTCCAGAACAGGCTGTGGTTAGCGTGACCACCTGCGTTGTTACGCAGAACGGTTTTCTTGTCAGCTGGCAGCTGGTCCAGTTTAGTGATCAACTCTTCAACAGGCAGGCTAGCGAACTCTGGCAGGCTTTCCAGCGCGGCGTTCGCGTTGTTCACATAGGTCTGGTGGTGTTTGGTGTGATGGATTTCCATCGTCTGCTTGTCGAAATGCGGTTCCAGTGCGTCGTAGGCATACGGCAGGGATGGCAGTGTATAACTCATAATCCTCTCCATTATTGTCGGGCGGCACAGCTGTTAATGCCGCGTAAGCAGTTGGTTCATTATAGTTAATTAAATGATATTGAAAATGATTATCAATGCCGTAGTTTTTATAAGGTTATTCGGTTTTCGGTTATTGCTGAAATTGTGAGTCTGCTCACCCGGTTAACGCGTTGATTGCCATTCAAAACCAAAGTGCGGCAACCTTCCGAAGGTTACCCGACTGCTTAATTTTTACACTCATCGAGTCGGTGGGAAGCCACCGGCATATAAAAACGATGAGGATGTAAACATGAATCATGCGATTACGATGGGTATTTTCTGGCATCTGATAGGCGCGGCCAGTGCAGCCTGTTTCTATGCCCCGTTTAAACAGGTCAAACAGTGGTCATGGGAAACCATGTGGTCCGTCGGCGGTGTAGTCTCGTGGATAATTCTTCCCTGGACCATCAGCGCCATGCTGCTCCCGGATTTCTGGGGCTACTTCTCCTCCTTTAACGCCTCCACCCTGCTGCCGGTCTTTCTCTTTGGCGCCATGTGGGGCGTCGGTAACATTAACTATGGCCTCACCATGCGCTACCTCGGCATGTCGATGGGCATTGGCATCGCGATTGGTATTACGCTGATTGTCGGCACCCTGATGACGCCGATCCTCAACGGCAACGTCGACGTGCTCATCAACACCAAAGGCGGCCAGATGACGCTGCTGGGCGTGCTGGTGGCCGTTATTGGCGTGGGCATTGTCACCCGCGCAGGGCAGCTGAAAGAGCGCAAAATGGGCATCAGAGCCGAAGAGTTCAACCTGAAGAAAGGCCTGCTGCTGGCGGTGATGTGCGGGATCTTCTCCGCAGGCATGTCATTCGCGATGAACGCCGCCAAACCGATGCATGAAGCTGCTGCCGCACTGGGCGTCGACCCGCTGTACGTGGCACTGCCAAGCTACGTGGTGATCATGGGTGGCGGAGCGGTGGTTAACCTCGGTTTCTGTTTTTTCCGTCTGGCAAACGTGAAGACCTTGTCACTGAAAGCCGACTTCTCGCTGGCTAAACAGATGATTATCGGGAACGTGCTGCTCTCGGCGCTCGGTGGGCTGATGTGGTATCTCCAGTTCTTCTTCTACGCGTGGGGTCACGCCAGTATTCCGGCGCAGTATGACTATATGAGCTGGATGCTGCACATGAGCTTCTACGTGCTGTGCGGTGGGCTGGTGGGTCTGCTTCTGAAAGAGTGGAACAACGCCGGGCGTCGCCCGGTGGGCGTGCTGAGTCTGGGGTGCGTGGTGATCATTATTGCGGCCAACATTGTGGGCCTCGGCATGGCGAACTGATTACGCCGCGTTACGGCTGCGATGACGCCACTGAACCGGCGTCATCCCCACCTCGCGGTTAAAGACCACCGAAAAATAGTTACTGTCCTCAAAGCCGCAACGCATCGCCACATCGCTGACCATCAGTTCCGTATGCTGAAGCAGGTACTGGGCATGGCAGATGCGCAGCTGGCGCAGATAATGGTTCACCGTCATCCCGGTCTGGGTGCGGAATTGCTGGCGCAACGCGCGCTCGCTGCACTGCGCCTGCTCGCAGAATTTCTCCAGCACAAAGCTTTTGTTAAGGCTGCCCGCCAGGGTGGTAATGAGCTTATCGAGCAGGGCTTCCTGCGCGGTAGCCGACGGGTTATCAATGGCGTAGCGATGGCGCGTCAACGTCATGACCAGCTGGGCGAAAAGCAGTTCTGCCATCTGGTGAGCCTCAGGATCGCTTTTCTGGCTCTCCTGCTCCAGCTGAGAAATCACCTGTCGCACCTGCGTCATGCCGTTACTGCTCAGTCGCCAGTGCGCCGCGCACTTCGTATCATTAAAACCCGGAATGTAAGCCGCCCAGTCGACGTTGAGTTTCAGCCTGTCAGGGCAGTAAATCACGTTCTGCAGGACCAGGTCGTTGACCGAAGCGTAGGCGTGTTTGTCTTCAGCACGGATGTAAAACAGATCCCCACGCGTAATGCGGTAGGGCCGGTCGTTGAGGATATGCAAGCCATTGCCCCGCCACACCAGCACCAGCTCGCAGAACTCATGAGTGTGCTCGGCAAAGACGTTTTGCGGATAGCGATCCGCCACCGCGACGGCCTGGCCGGCGGAGGCAAAAAAATCCACTTTGCGAAGCATTAGCTGAGCAACCACGACACCACCTCGACAGCAAATAACCTGACATTATTAGCGTTTTTGCCCACGGGAAACGGTGACAACCCTCGCGTTACTGCAGTGACGCGTCCTTTCCCTGGCGAATATCGCGCGGTGACCAGCTAAATTCCCGGCGAAACAGGGTCGAAAAGTGGTTACTGTCGCCGAAACCGCAACGATAGGCGATATCCGTGACGCTCTCATCGGTATGACGCAGCAGATGGCGCGCTTTAATCAGGCGCAGACGGTTCAGATAGCGCTGGGGCGTCAGCCCGGTTTGCTGCTTCAGCTGACGATGCAAGGTCCGAAGCGACAGCGAAAAATCATCCGCCAGCGTTTCCCAGCAGACATCCTCGGCGAAATGGTCCTCCAGCCAGGCCATCAGTTGAGTCAAACGCGCATCGTTATTCCCCAGCCCGGCCACCATGCTACTGCGGCGCAGCAGCACCAGCAGCTGCATAAACAACAGCTCACGCGTGGCGATAACGTGGGTCTCCTGTCCCTCGTCACGCTGTTCCATCTGGCTCACCAGCTGGCGCACCTGCTGCAGCGTGGACTGATTCACCCGCCAGTGCGAAGGATAGATGCCGTCCTTCTCCTGCGGCAGGAGATGGTTCAGCCCGGACAGGAACTGGAACGCATCGGGCGAACGGTAGAGCACGTTAGTCAGGCACAGGTTGTCGGTATGTTCATATAAGTGCCGGTCATGATCGCGCACAAAGCAGACCGTCCCACCACTGATGGTATACGGCTGGCCGTTAAACACATGGATCCCCGTTCCGTGTTCAACAATCACAATTTCGTGAAAATCATGATGATGCTCAGGGAACGCCACCTGAGGGAGTCGCGGTTCAATCGCGACAGACGACCCACCCGAAGGAAAAAAATCCACGCTGTGCAGTACGGTCATAACGGCCCCCACCAATGAGAAATGTTCTCAAAATAGTAATTAAGGCCCCGTCCCCTCACCTTAAATTTTCGACCGTAAACCTCGCAAAAACTGTCCGTTTTTCAAGAAACAGGCTGAAAGATCAGGAAATGCGGGAAGCGTCACACTGCCTGCAAACCCCGTCACGCCTGGAAACTGTGAACTCCCTCACGTTCACCTTTGCTTTCTTGCCAGCCCCGGAAAACCGCTGTCACTGGCGAGAAGGTGGTGATGGGTTCCTTTTTTTACACTCACCGCTAATGACTTTAAGAAGGACACAACCATGACTTTTCGCCATTGCGTGGCTGTCGATCTCGGTGCATCCAGCGGCCGTGTAATGCTGGCCACTTATGACGGCAAGCGGCAGACGCTTTCGCTTCGCGAGATGCACCGCTTTGTTAACTGCCTGCAAAAGCAGGACGGCTGTGAGGTGTGGGATATCGACAGCCTTGAGGCAGCGATCCGCACCGGACTGCAGAAGGTCTGCGATGCGGGGATCCGTATCGACAGTATCGGCATCGATACCTGGGGCGTCGATTATGTACTGCTGGACAGCAACGGTGAACGCGTTGGTTTGCCGATAGCCTATCGCGACAGCCGCACCGACGGCCTGATGGCGCGAGCGATTGCCGGGCTTGGCAAAGAGAATATTTATGGCCGCAGCGGCATTCAGTTCCTGCCATTCAATACGCTCTATCAACTGCGCGCGCTGGTCGAACAGCAGCCGGCGCTGGTTCCCCACGTGGCGCATGCGCTGCTGATCCCGGACTACTTCAGCTACCGCCTGACCGGCAACATGAACTGGGAATACACCAACGCCACCACCACGCAACTGGTGAACATCAACTCCGATAACTGGGATGAACACCTGCTGGCCTGGACCGGGGCTTCCCCCTCCTGGTTCGGCACGCCGACGCACCCTGGCAATGTGATCGGTCAATGGATGTGCCCGCAGGGTAATGCGATCCCGGTGGTGGCGGTTGCGAGTCACGATACCGCCAGCGCCGTCATTGCATCACCGCTTGCCGGTAACGACGCGGCCTACCTCTCTTCCGGGACCTGGTCGCTGATGGGCTTTGAGAGCAAAACCCCCTACACCAGCGATGCCGCGCTGGCCGCGAACATCACCAACGAAGGCGGTGCCGAAGGGCGCTACCGCGTGCTGAAGAACATCATGGGTCTGTGGCTGCTCCAGCGAGTGCTTAAAGAGCAAAACATTACCGACCTGCCCGCGCTTATTGCCGACACCGAACGACTGAAAGCCTGCAGTTTCCTGATCAATCCCAATGATGACCGCTTTATCAACCCGGCGGACATGAGCGCCGAAATCCAGGCCGCCTGCGTCGACGCCGGGCAGCCCGTGCCATCGAAACCGGCAGAACTGGCACGCTGTATTTTCGACAGCCTCGCCCTGCTGTATGCCGAGATCCTGAGCGAGCTGGCCGACCTTCGTGGCCGGCCGTTCACTCAGCTGCATATTGTCGGCGGCGGCTGCCAGAACCAGCTTCTGAACCAGCTCTGCGCCGATGCCTGCGGGATCACCGTGGTGGCGGGCCCGATTGAAGCGTCAACGCTCGGCAATATTGGCATTCAGCTCATGACCCTGGACGAACTTGCCAGCGTGGACGATTTCCGCACGGTGGTCTCGTCGAACGCCACGCTGACCACGTTCATCCCCAATCCCTGCCATGAAATTGCCCGCTATCGGGCGCAGTTTCAGCAAAACCGACTGACTAAGGAGCTTTGCGCATGACCACTCAACTTGAACAAGCCTGGGACCTGGCTAAACAGCGTTACGCCGCCGTCGGCGTGGATGTCGATGAGGCGCTGCGCCAGCTCGATCGTCTGCCGGTCTCCATGCACTGCTGGCAGGGCGACGACGTTGCCGGTTTTGAAAACCCGGGAGGCTCGCTGACGGGGGGCATTCAGGCCACCGGCAACTATCCGGGCAAAGCGCGTAACGCCACCGAGCTGCGCGCCGACCTGGAGCTGGCGCTGAGCCTGATCCCGGGGCCTAAGCGGCTGAACCTGCATGCTATCTATCTGGAATCTGACACGCCGGTCGCGCGTAACGAGATCAAACCTGCGCATTTTAAAAACTGGGTGGCGTGGGCGAAAGCCAACCAGCTGGGCCTGGATTTCAACCCATCCTGCTTCTCGCACCCGCTGAGCGCCGACGGTTTTACCCTTGCCCACGCGAACGACGATATCCGCCAGTTCTGGATTGACCACGTAAAAGCCAGCCGCCGCGTCTCCGCATACTTTGGCGAGCAGCTCGGCACGCCGTCGGTGATGAACATCTGGATCCCGGACGGCATGAAAGACATCACCGTTGACCGTCTGGCCCCGCGTCAGCGCCTGCTGGCGGCGCTGGATGAAGCCATCAGCGAAAAACTGAACCCGGCGCACCACATCGACGCCGTAGAGAGCAAGCTGTTCGGTATTGGTGCGGAAAGCTACACCGTGGGCTCGAACGAGTTTTACATGGGGTACGCCACCAGCCGCCAGACCGCGCTGTGCCTGGATGCCGGCCACTTCCACCCGACAGAGGTGATCTCCGACAAAATCTCCGCCGCCATGCTCTACGTACCCCGCCTGCTGCTGCACGTGAGCCGTCCCGTACGCTGGGACAGCGACCACGTGGTGCTGCTGGATGACGAAACCCAGGCCATTGCCAGCGAAATCATTCGCCACGATTTGTTTGACCGCGTGCACATTGGCCTCGACTTCTTTGATGCCTCCATCAACCGCATCGCGGCCTGGGTGATTGGCACCCGCAACATGAAAAAAGCCCTGCTGCGTGCGCTGCTGGAGCCCACCAGCGCCCTCAAGCAGCTGGAAGAGAACGGCGATTACACCGCGCGCCTGGTGCTGCTGGAAGAGCAGAAAACCCTGCCGTGGCAGGCGGTGTGGGAGATGTACTGCCAGCGTAACGACACCCCAGCGGGCAGTCAGTGGCTGGATAACGTGCGGATGTATGAGAAAGACGTGCTGAGTCAGCGCGGATAAATATGCCCTCACCCTCTTCCTGTGGAAGAGACCACTTTTACCCCCTCTCCCTGTGGGAGAGGGCCGGGGTGAGGGAAACGCTCACCACGATCACGGGAAATGAAACACTATGCAGACCATCACTAACGCCTGGTTCGTCCAGGGCATGATTAAAGCCACCTCCGACGCCTGGCTGAAAGGCTGGGACGAGCGCAATGGCGGTAACCTGACGCTGCGCCTGGATGATGCCGACATTGAACCGTTCGCCGCCGAGTTCCATCAGAAGCCGCGCTATATCGCCCTGAGCCAGCCAATGCCGCAGCTCGCCAGCACGCCGTTTATCGTTACCGGTTCCGGTAAATTCTTCCGTAACGTGCAGCTCGACCCGCAGGCCAACCTCGGGGTGGTGAGAGTGGACAGCGACGGCGCAGGCTATCACATCCTCTGGGGGCTGACGGACGATGCAGTGCCCACGTCTGAACTCCCGGCGCACTTCCTCTCTCACTGTGAGCGTATCAAGGCAACCCACGGCAAAGACCGGGTGATCATGCACTGTCACGCCACCAACCTGATCGCCCTGACCTACGTGCTGGAAAACAGTAGCGACTACCTCACGCGGAAGCTGTGGGAAGGCAGCACCGAATGTCTGGTGGTTTTCCCCGACGGGGTCGGCATTCTGCCGTGGATGGTGCCGGGTACCGACGAAATCGGCCAGGCCACCGCCATCGAAATGCAGTCCCACTCCCTGGTGCTGTGGCCGTTCCACGGGGTATTCGGCAGCGGGCCGACGCTCGACGAAACGTTTGGTCTGATTGATACCGCCGAGAAGTCCGCCGAGGTGCTGGTGAAGGTCCTGTCGATGGGCGGCATGAAGCAGACCATCACCCGGGAAGAGCTGATTGCACTCGGTAAACGCTTTGGCGTCACGCCGATGCAGTCGGCACTGGATTTGTACCCATAGCGGCCCGCGAAAGCGGCTGGAGGCATGATGATCCGCAAAGCATTTGTGATGCAGGTGAACCCTGACGCGCGCGACGAGTACGCGCGTCGCCATAACCCCATCTGGCCAGAGCTGGAGGCGGTATTAAAAGACCACGGTGCGCACCACTACGCTATCTATCTCGATGAGGCGCGTAACCTGCTGTTTGCGAGCGTTGAAATTGAATCGGAAGCGCGCTGGAACGCGGTGGCAAAGACCGACGTTTGTCAGCGCTGGTGGAAATACATGGGTGAGGTTATGCCCTCGAACCCCGACAACAGCCCGGTGAGTGCCGAACTGAAAGCGGTGTTTTACCTGCCCTAAAGCGTTAACGCTGCCGCATCCGCGGCAGCGTCCTGCGTTAGTTTGCCTCCACCGCAGCGCGGCGCGCCGCAATCTCCTGCTTACTGCTCAGCGTAAAGGCCGAGACCACCGTAATCGCCAGTACAAAACAGCCCAGCATCAGGTAGGTCTCCTGGAAACCGATCCGGTCATACATATTCCCGGCAAAAGCAGAGAGGAAAATCGCCGCCGACTGTTTGGCAAACTGGAAGCCAATCAGATAGATAGTGGCCGACAGACGGGTATCGAACACGCCGGTGATGTATTTGAACGCCCCCACCAGCAGGAACGGAACCTCCAGCGCGTGCAGCATCTTCAGGGCAATGACCTCCACCGCGGTGGTGGCAAACGACGAGCCGATAATGCGCGTCGCCATAATCAGCCCGGCAATCAGCAGCGTATTCTTCGCGCCGATACGGTTGATGATCCACGGCGAGCAGAACATGATGATCGCGTTGCAAATTTCCCCCGCCGTGGTGGCAAAACCAAAGGCTCGCGTTCCCTCCTGCGGCGTGGCGAAGAAGGTTTTAAAGAAGGTGGCAAACTGCTGGTCAAAAACGTCATACACGCAGGCCACACCGATGACGTACAGAATGAACATCCACATTCTGCGCTGACGGAACAGATTAAAGACCGTCCTGGCGGTGATCTGCGGCTGGTTAGCCCCCAGCGCATTCATCACCTGCGCAGTCTGGTTTGGCTTCGGTTTCGCAACCACCAGCAACAGCATCAGCAGCAGCGCAGCCGCTGACCCCATCCAGAAGACATACGACGGGTCGATGCCAAACAGAATACCGCCCGTTGAAGCGCACAGCCCCCAGCCTAGACAGCCGAACATGCGCGCCTTGCCGTATTCAAACAAGCTGTTACGGCTCACGCGTTCGATGTAGGCCTCAATTGCGCCTGAACCTGCGGAGAAGACAAAACCGATATACAGACCGCCGCTCAGCGCCCCCAGCCAGATACTGGTTTTCAGCAGTGGCGCAAAGACATACAGGAAGAACGGCGCGAACAGAAACAGCAGCACCGTGATAATCCATAGCAGGTGTTTTTTCAGCCCCAGCTTATCCGAAATGACCCCAAGCACGGGCTGGAAGGCGATGGCCGAAAGCGAGATACAGGAGAATACGATCCCGGTATGGGTTTTGTTCAGGCCGATGACATCCGACAACCAGATCGGCAGAAACGGAAAGCAGGTGGCCATAATGAAGAAGTAGAGAAAGAAGAACAGCCCGAAGATCCAGAAGTTAGGGTTGTCTTTGTGGGTACAGGTTGTTGTGTTCATTATTTTTATCCTCAACGGAGGGCCAGTCTCCCGGCCCATCACCCTTACACGCGTTCAACGCCAATCAGAATGGCGGTTTCCGGGTCCAGAATCGGCAGTGCGATCCCCGCCTGCATCAGCCACTCACCGCTGGCCGTCTGGGACGTTTCCATCCACGCCGGCAGCTTGCGCATGGTGTGCCCGCCCTCACCGGTGAGTCGAATGTTGGGGTGATCGAGCAGCGTGATGCGGTACTGCGCCTGCGCGTCGAGCCCCGGCATGCGCAGCGGCATCATGAGCGTGTAATCCGGCATGGCCAGTTGGCTGACCATAAACAACCCCTGCGTTTTGTCTTCGCTCACTATACCCTGCGCCAGCGTGCTGGCATCCGGCATATCCACGCGCCACTGGGTACCGTGATGGATGACTTCTCGCCACTGCTTGTGCAGCGCGGCGTAATGGCGATAGCCTTCACGCTCCTGAGCATCGACGGTGAGTGGATCAAGCTCCAGTCCCATGTGGCCAAACAGTGCCGTCAGGCCGCGGAAAGCAATGCTGTGCTGGCGGAAGGTGGCGTGACATTTATGATGACCGATATGCGCGCCCATCACTTCCGGCGGGAAGAAGTAGCTCATGCCACGCTGGATGGTATTGCGCTCCAGCGCGTCGTTATTATCAGAGGCCCAGAAGCGGTGGCTGCGGGTCAGGACTTCATAGTCGATTCGCCCGCCGCCCGAGGAGCAGGACTCAAATTCAATGTGCGGGAAACGCTCGCCCAGCACGTCTAACAGACGATAAAACTGCCGCGTCTGCGCATCCGCGGCGGCTTTGCCGTGGTGCCCGGGCTGTACCAGTTCGCGGTTCATATCCCACTTAACGTAGTCGATGGCATGTTCGCCCAGCAGCCAGCTCATGCGCTCGACCAGATAATCAAAAGCCTGCGGAATATTCAGGTTGAGCACCAGTTGATGACGGCCCGTTGCCTGGGTGTAGCCCGGCAGCGCCAGCACCCAGTCGGGATGGGCACGATACAGATCCGAGTCCGGGTTAATCATCTCCGGCTCAATCCAGATACCAAATTCCATGCCGCGCTTTTTCACATGGTTAATCACCGGCGTCAGCCCGTCCGGGTATTTTTTCTCGTCCAGGTACCAGTCACCCAGCGCCGCGTGGTCATCGTTACGGCCTTTGAACCAGCCGTCGTCGATGATAAAACGCTCCACGCCCAGCGCCGCAGCCTCATCGGCCATGCGCATGATGTACGCCGGGTCATGGCTGAAGTAGATCCCCTCCCAGGTATTGAGATGTACCGGGCGCGGTTTGTTTTCAGGGAAGCGGATAACGTTGTCGCGCAGATACCGGTGGAACGACTGGCTCATGCCGTTCAGACCCCGTGCGGAGTAGCTCGCATACAGGCGTGGTGTCCAGAGCGTTTCCCCCTCTTCAATCGCCATTTCTCCCGGCAGGTAGAGGGCTTCGGCCTGCAGATAGCGGCGTCCGTCGGTTTTGACTTCCGCACGCAGGCGGTGGTTGCCGCTCCAGCCCAGATGCACGCCCCAGACGTCGCCGTGCATTTCGTTAAATGAGGACGTACCGGCGATCAGCGCCGGGAAGTGTTCGTGAGAGGTCCGGCCGCGGCGGTTTTCAATCACAACGCTGTCGTGTTCAAGCTTCACGCGATGCGGCTGGAACTCACGGATCCAGCGTCCGTGGAACGCCATCACGTCCTGCGCGCGTTCAGCGACCGGTAGCGTCACGGCGAAACGATCAACCTGCCACGCCTGCGCCCGCAGGTTAGTTAAACCGTGACGCACCACCAGTACCCCGCTTGCATCCAGTGCCAGCTCGCTGGTCAGACGCAACCCGGCATGTTCATCTTCCGCCGTTAACGTCAGGGTTTGCCCCTCGTGCTGCACATGGGTGGTTTTAAAGACAGGAGACCCGTCCAGCCCCTGGCGGTGCCCTTCAATACCGGGCGAACCAAACAGACCGTATCCCAGCTCCGCCATCAGCGTCACCGGGGCGTCAACGTCGAGCCTGCCGTTCGCCACAGGACGAGACAGACTTACCACATCTTGCGGTGAAAAGTGGTGAAGGTGCGGCCCCCAGTAGAGAATTTCGGCGAACGGGTGCGTGGTGATCACCAGGTCAACCGCCTTACTTTCGAGTCGAAAAATGGAATCGTGCATCAGACCTCTCCTGTCATCGGGATGATCTGAGTGTTGATCCGAAACGTTTCGGATACAAACCAAAACGTTTCGGATCTGTGATCGGCTTTGGAATTTTGCTGTGTTTAGGCCGTCTGGCCCGGGAAGAATTCTGGCTGCCAGAGCACCTGAAGCTGAGCGATATCGTCGCCGTTAATCAACTGACGCACCATGTCAGCGATCTGTTTCCCTACGCCCTGGCGGGTGGACTGAATAACCGCCGCCACTTCAACATCGACAATGCTGTCCTGCGGTAAGCCGTCGTAAACCACCAGCGAAACGGCGTTTTCACCGCAGAGAAGACCCCGCTGCGCCAGCGCCATGGCCGCGCCGTCGCCGTGAGTGTTGCAGTCGGTAATGATGGCCGTGGGGGGCTGCGGCAGGGAGAGAAGTTCATTCGTCGTGGCGTAACCCACGCGGCGCGAAGGCGGCATGGCGCGCAGCCATTCGCTGGATAACCCGGCTTCGCGTAGCGCATCCAGATAACCCTGGCGGCGCTGGGTGATGAAGGCCTGATTGTTGCTTTCACCCAGCAAGGCGATGCGGCGATGCCCCTTTTCAATCAGCCAGCGGGTGGCATTGTACGTGCCGGCATAGTTGTCGAAATCAAACCACGCATAGGGCTGCGGTAGCTGGCTGCGTCCGAGCGCGAGAAAGGGAAAACCGGCGGCCTGAAGCTGTTCCAGCCGCGGGTCATGATCCAGCGTGTGCGCCACAATCAGCGCATCCACGCGACGACTTTGCACCATACGCATATAGCTGTGCTTATCCGCCAGATCGTCATCGGCAATCAGCAGGAGATCGATTTCATGTCGCGCCAGTTCGTGGCTAATTTCGCCGACCATGTCCATAAAGACGCTGTTATTGAGCGGAACAGGATGCACCGGAAAAACCAGACCCACGGCGTCGATTTTGCCCATCTTCAGGCGACGCGCGAAGGTGTTTGGCCGGTAGCCACGGCGCTGAGCCTCCGCTTCGACGCGGGCGCGCGTCTCGCGGGAGACATCGTCATACCCGTTAAGGGCGCGGCTGACGGTGGTAACAGACAGCCCCAGTTCTTTGGCAATGGCTTTAAGCGACATGATTTTCCGTATCTGCGTTAATTTTGTTCAGCCACCAGAAGCGCGTGCGTATCCGGCTCCAGGGCCTTAAAGATATGCGGCTGGTCAGCGGGATAGCAAATGTAATCCCCCGGGCCAAGCTCTTCCGCCGCGTCGATCAGACCAACCAGCGCTCTACCCTGCGTCACAATAATATGCTCCACTGAGCCTGCCGGATGTGGCTGAGAAATGCGGTCGGCACCCGGCTGGGTGAGTAACAGGTAGATGTCACGACGCGCGCCCGGCGGGCACGCCGCCAGCAAAATGGCTTCATAGTTGGCCTGTCCGGCAACCACCTTCGTTCCTTCTCCACGGCGGATCACCTGAGTGGTCGGCTGCTGCGGTTCGAGCAAACGGGCAAAAGGAATGTCCAGCGCCACACAGAGTGACCAGAGCGTCTCCAGGCTGGGATTCCCGTTGCCGGACTCCAGCTGCGACAGCGTGGATTTAGCGATCCCGGCACGGCGCGCGATTTCCGCCAGTGAAAGTCCGGTTCGCAGGCGTTCTCGCACCAGACTTTTAGCGATCACGCTGATTGGCTGCGTCATAAAAACGGCCCCTTTGTTCTATAAATCGAACGAATCGTTCGCCTTGAAAAACGGTTCTGATGCGTTCATTATAATGGAAATACGTTCGATATGGCTAAAATAGTATGAAGCATCATCTCTCCACCCTGAAAGGCGACACGATAAAAGCAGATCATCCTGGTGTGTCTCGCGGTAGGCGTCGTCGGGATGTCCTATGGCTCGCTGGCAATGGCCTACGGTTTCCCGGTCTGGGTCCCGTTTTTACTCTCCATTACCGTGCTGGCGGGTGCCTCTGAATTTATGTTTATCGGCATTGTGGCAAGCGGCGGTAACCCTCTGGCAGCGGCGGCTGCCGGATTACTGGTTAATGCACGTCATGTACCGTTTGGGGTGACGGTGCGTGAACTGGTGGGTAAACGTGGCCTGAGTTTTCTGGGTTGCCACATTATGAACGACGAAAGCGTGGTGTTCGGGTTGTCGCAAAAAACGTCCGAACAGCGTAAGGCGGCATACTGGCTATGCGGTTTAGGCGTGGCGATCGTCTGGCCGCTGGGTACATTGCTGGGCACCATGGTTGGCAAACTGTTGCCGGACCTTGAAACCATCGGGCTGGATGCGGTATTCCCGGCGATTTTACTGGCGTTAGTGGTGCCGGCTTTTAAAAATCGCACCACCCTGATCCGCGCCTGCAGCGGTGCTGCATTGTCACTGGCCGCCGTGCCGTTTGCCCCGGTGGGTTTACCGGTTCTGCTCTCTTTACTGGGTCTTGCTGCGAGGAAAAAATAATGGGGAATATGACGGTCTTTATTCTCGGTATCGCCGTGCTTTCCGTGGGAACCTATTTAATGCGTCTCGGTGGGGCAAAACTCGGCAACCGACTGGCGCTGTCAGACCGCTCTCAGGCTCTGCTTTCAGATGCGGCAACGGTTTTGCTGTTTTCCGTCGCGCTGGCGACCACCTTCTATGAAGGTGAGCATTTTGCCGGTATGGCGCGCGTACTGGGCGTGGCGTTTGCAGTGTTTCTGGCATGGCGAAAAATGCCGTTAATTGTGGTGATCGTGGCGGCAGCGGTCGTGACTGCCTTGCTGCGTCTGGCGGGTATCCAATAAAAAAAGCGCCCCGGGGGCGCTCTTTCGACGGTGTGGCAGCTTATTTGTTCAGTTCAGCGGTCATGTGTACGCGGTTACCGGTAAACGCCTGCGTAATTTTGTAAGATGACGCGCCCGCTTCCTGAGCCTGTGCAGCAATTTTCGCTTCTGCGCCATCAATGGTAGAGGCGGTTGCGGTCACAGTCTGTGCAGCGAAAGAACCGAAAGACGTAGCCAGAGCGATTACTGCGACAAAAGTTTTGATGCTTTTCATGATATAAACCCTTTCAATTAGTTGTTTGTTTAAGGCACCGTGCCTTGATGAGATAAATAGTAGACCTCATCATGAACAACTAAAAGCGGAAGGATTTGCTATTCTTCTTCAAATTTACTGATTAACTATTAATCGCTGCGGATGGGTATAAATCGTCGCCCTTCCCGGCTTACAAAATCCCACCAGCGTCAGGTTACAGCGCTCCGCCACTTCTACCGCCAGCGTGGTCGCGGCCGATACGGCAAAAAGGATTTCAACGCCGCACATCGCCGACTTTTGCACCATCTCGTAGCTGGCGCGGCTGGAGACCAGTGCCGCTCCCTGCTGCCAGAGTTCGCTTTCGCGCGCCCGGCGGCCCATCAGTTTATCCAGCGCCACATGGCGGCCGACATCCTCATGCCCCCCGGCAATATCGCCCGATGGCAGAACCCATGCCGCCGCATGCGTGCATCCGCTCAGCTGGCCGACAGGTTGCACGTCATTCAGATGTTCAAGGGCATGGTCGAGATGGGCCAGATTGAAGGTCTGGGTAAACGGCAGAGGTGCGACAGGCTTACCGATATCATTGAGCTGCTCTACCCCGCAAACCCCGCATCCGGTACGCCCGGCCAGCGCGCGTCGCCGCTCTTTGAGCCCCATAAACCGGCGGCTTGAGAGTTCGATTTGCACTTCAAGGCCGTTACAGGCCTTCACCACATCCATACCGTAAATTTCTTGCGGGTGCTCAATGATGCCTTCCGAGAGGGAAAAGCCAATCGCGAACAGCTCCAGATCTTTCGGCGAGGCCATCATCACCACATGGGAAATACCGTTGTAAACCAGAGCAACGGGCACTTCCTCCGCCAGAAAATCAGGCGTGGTGTGGGTAATGTGGGGCGGTCTGTGTACCGACAGTTCCACGATACCGGCAGGCAGTGGCGACGGGTGGGTAACACGGTTTTGTTTAGACACAGCGGTATTCCTGAACAACCACGGAGGTGAGCCTGCTATTGCATCACAAACCGCAGGCCATACGCATAGTATGGATCAACTTTTCAGCACCCATCCTCATCAAGTTTACCTACTCATTTGGGAGAGGCGCAACCGAGGCGGTGATACAGCCCTTTAACATGCCGGGGCAATAATGTGACTCGTGTCACACTTTATAATCAACACAGTGATAATACGTTCACTTTGTATTAACGCCATTGGAACAGGCGTACCGACATTGTGGTATTCTGATGATATCCCTCGTAGAACTGAGGGATTAACGCAAATTTTTCTCCTTTGCGGTCACCGTTCAACCGCGAAGTCAAAACTACATATGTAAGCAATGTCGAAACAAGGAGTGACCCATGCAGGTCAGCAGAAGGCAGTTCTTTAAGATCTGCGCTGGCGGTATGGCAGGCACCACGGCGGCGGCACTGGGTTTTGCACCCGGTGTAGCGCTGGCGGAGACGCGGCAATATAAACTGCTGCGCACCCGTGAAACCCGTAATACCTGTACGTACTGCTCTGTCGGTTGCGGGCTGTTGATGTATAGCCTCGGCGACGGTGCTAAAAACGCCAAAGCGTCTATCTTCCATATCGAAGGTGACCCGGACCATCCGGTCAACCGCGGCGCGCTGTGCCCGAAAGGTGCCGGCCTGGTTGACTTTATCCACTCCGAAAGCCGCCTGAAATTCCCTGAATATCGTGCGCCAGGTTCCGATAAATGGCAGCAAATCAGCTGGGAAGACGCATTTGACCGCATCGCTAAACTGATTAAAGAAGACCGCGATGCCAACTTTATTGCGAAGAACGCTGAAGGCGTCACCGTCAACCGCTGGCTCTCCACCGGGATGCTGTGTGCCTCTGCTTCCAGTAACGAAACCGGCTATTTAACCCAGAAATTTACGCGTGCACTCGGTATGCTCGCGGTCGACAACCAGGCGCGTGTCTGACACGGACCAACGGTAGCAAGTCTTGCTCCAACATTTGGTCGCGGTGCGATGACCAACCACTGGGTCGACATCAAGAACGCCAACCTTATTGTGGTGATGGGCGGTAACGCCGCTGAAGCGCACCCTGTCGGGTTCCGCTGGGCGATGGAAGCCAAAATCCACAACGGTGCGAAACTGATTGTGATCGATCCCCGCTTTACGCGTACTGCGTCAGTGGCGGATTTCTACACCCCTATTCGTTCAGGTACTGACATCACTTTCCTGTCAGGCGTATTGCTGTACCTGATGACCAACGAAAAGTATAACCGCGAATACACCGAAGCCTATACCAACGCCAGCCTGATCGTGCGTGAGGATTACCACTTCGAAGATGGACTGTTCAGC
Organism: Enterobacter sp. BNK-18; assembly: GCF_047456135.1. NCBI lineage: Bacteria > Pseudomonadati > Pseudomonadota > Gammaproteobacteria > Enterobacterales > Enterobacteriaceae > Enterobacter > Enterobacter sp. BNK-18. The sequence goes on from NZ_CP179899.1 coordinate 3,740,818, forward strand.
GGTTATGACGCCGAAAAACGCAAATACGACAAGACCAGCTGGAACTATGAGCTGGATGAGAAAGGCTTTGCGAAGCGTGATACGACGCTGCAGCATCCGCGCTGCGTGTGGAACCTGCTGAAAGAGCACGTTTCCCGCTACACGCCGGACGTTGTCGAAAACATCTGTGGTACGCCGAAGGAAGACTTCCTGAAGGTGTGCGAGCTTATCGCCGAAACCAGCGCGAAAGACAAAACGGCGTCGTTCCTCTACGCGCTCGGCTGGACCCAACACTCTGTCGGCGCGCAGAACATCCGTACCATGGCGATGGTTCAGCTGCTGCTCGGCAACATGGGGATGGCTGGCGGCGGCGTGAACGCCCTGCGTGGTCACTCCAACATTCAGGGTCTGACCGACCTTGGTCTGCTGTCTCAAAGCCTGCCGGGTTACATGAACCTGCCAAGCGAAAAACAGACCGACCTGCAAACCTACCTCACAGCCAGCACGCCTAAACCGCTGCTCGAAGGTCAGGTGAACTACTGGGGCAACTATCCGAAGTTCTTCGTCTCGATGATGAAAGCCTTCTTCGGTGACAAAGCGACAGCAGAAAACAGCTGGGGCTTTGACTGGCTGCCGAAGTGGGACAAAGGTTACGACGTTCTGCAGTACTTCGAGATGATGCATCAGGGCAAGGTGAATGGCTATCTGTGCCAGGGCTTTAACCCGGTCGCCTCATTCCCGAACAAGAACAAGGTGGTTGAATCGCTGTCGAAACTGAAGTTCCTGGTGACGATTGACCCACTCAACACCGAGACGTCGACCTTCTGGCAGAACCACGGTGAGTCGAATGATGTTGACCCATCGAAGATTCAGACTGAAGTGTTCCGTCTGCCTTCTACCTGCTTCGCGGAAGAGAACGGTTCCATCGTGAACTCTGGCCGCTGGCTGCAGTGGCACTGGAAAGGTGCGGACGCCCCGGGCATCGCCATGAACGACGGCGAGATCCTGGCCGGTATCTTCTTACGCCTGCGTAAGATGTATGCGGCAGAAGGCGGTGCGAACCCGGAACCGGTGCTGAACATGACCTGGAACTACTCGACGCCGGAAAACCCAGCGCCGGAAGAAGTGGCGATGGAGAGCAACGGTAAAGCGCTGGCAGATGTTATCGACCCGGCCACCGGAACGGTGCTGGCGAAGAAAGGCGATCAGCTCAGTACCTTCGCGCACCTGCGTGATGACGGCACGACCGCCAGTGGCTGCTGGATCTTTGCCGGTAGCTGGACGCCGAAAGGTAACCAGATGGCCAACCGCGATAATGCTGACCCGTCAGGACTCGGCAATACGCTGGGCTGGGCCTGGGCATGGCCGCTGAACCGCCGCATTCTCTACAACCGTGCTTCCGCTGACCCGCAGGGTAATCCGTGGGATCCGAAGCGTCAGTTGCTGAAATGGGACGGCGCGAAATGGGGCGGTGTGGATATTCCGGACTACAGTACTGCCCCTCCAGGCAGCGATGTCGGGCCGTTTATCATGCAGCCTGAAGGGATGGGACGCCTGTTTGCTATCGATAAGATGGCGGAAGGGCCATTCCCGGAACACTACGAGCCGTTTGAGACGCCGCTGGGCACCAACCCGCTGCACCCGAACGTGGTCTCTAACCCGGCAGCCCGCATCTTTAAGGGCGATTTCGACGCGCTGGGTAAAAAAGACAAGTTCCCGTATGTGGGCACCACTTACCGTCTGACCGAACACTTCCACTACTGGACCAAGCACGCGCTGCTTAACGCTATCGCGCAGCCGGAACAGTTTGTGGAGATCGGCGAGAAGCTGGCGAACAAGCTCGGCATTGCCCATGGCGATACCGTGAAGGTCTCTTCTAACCGTGGCTACATCAAGGCCAAGGCGGTGGTGACCAAGCGTATTCGCACGCTGAACGTTCACGGTCAGCAGGTGGATACCATCGGGATTCCGATTCACTGGGGTTATGAGGGCGTGGCGAAGAAAGGGTTCATTGCGAACACCCTGACGCCGTTCGTCGGTGATGCGAACACGCAGACGCCGGAGTTTAAGGCCTTCCTCGTGAACGTGGAAAAGGTGTAACGGAGACGACTTATGGCTTATCAATCTCAAGACATTATCCGTCGTTCCGCGACTAACGGTTTCACGCCCGCGCCTCAGGCGCGGGACCACCAGCAGGAAGTGGCGAAGCTTATCGACGTGACCACCTGTATCGGCTGTAAAGCCTGCCAGGTGGCCTGTTCTGAGTGGAACGACCTCCGTGATGAAGTGGGTCACAACGTCGGGGTGTACGACAACCCGGCTGACCTGACCGCCAAGTCCTGGACGGTGATGCGTTTCTCGGAAGTGGAACAGAACGACAAACTGGAATGGCTTATCCGCAAAGACGGCTGTATGCACTGTGCGGATCCGGGCTGCCTGAAGGCATGTCCGTCAGAAGGGGCTATCATTCAGTATGCTAACGGTATCGTCGACTTCCAGTCCGAGCAGTGCATTGGCTGCGGCTACTGCATAGCGGGCTGCCCGTTCGATGTCCCTCGCATGAACCCGGAAGACAACCGCGTCTACAAATGCACGCTGTGCGTAGACCGTGTAAACGTCGGCCAGGAGCCTGCGTGCGTGAAGACCTGTCCGACGGGCGCTATCCACTTTGGTTCCAAAGAGGATATGAAAACGCTGGCGGCTGAACGCGTGGGCGAACTGAAAACCCGTGGCTACGACAACGCAGGCCTGTACGATCCGGCCGGCGTGGGCGGCACGCACGTGATGTATGTGCTGCACCACGCAGATAAGCCGAATCTGTATCACGGCCTGCCGGAGAACCCGGAAATCAGCGCGACCGTGAAGTTCTGGAAAGGCATCTGGAAACCGCTGGCAGCGGTGGGTTTTGCTGCCACCTTCGCAGCGAGCATCTTCCACTATGTCGGTGTCGGTCCGAACCGCGCGGAAGAGGAAGACGACAACCTGCATGAAGAGAAAGACGAGGTGCGCAAATGAAAAAACGTGACACCATCGTGCGCTATACCGCGCCGGAACGCATTAACCACTGGGTCACCGCCTTCTGCTTCATGCTGGCGGCGATAAGCGGGCTGGGGTTCTTCTTCCCCTCCTTCAACTGGCTGATGCAGATCATGGGGACACCACAACTGGCGCGTATACTGCACCCGTTTGTTGGCGTCATCATGTTCGCGTCGTTCATCATCATGTTTTTCCGATACTGGCACCATAACCTAATCAATCGGGATGATATCTTTTGGGCGAAGAATATTCGTAAGATCGTCGTCAACGAGGAAGTGGGTGATACCGGGCGTTATAACTTCGGCCAGAAGTGCGTATTCTGGGCGGCGATTATCTTCCTGGTCCTGTTGCTGGTGAGCGGCGTGATCATCTGGCGTCCGTATTTTGCGCCTGCTTTCTCAATCCCGGTGATCCGATTCGCGCTGATGCTGCATTCATTTGCCGCAGTGGCGTTAATTGTGGTTATCATGGTGCATATTTACGCCGCCCTCTGGGTGAAAGGCACCATTACCGCGATGGTGGAAGGCTGGGTAACCAGTACGTGGGCGAAGAAACATCACCCGCGCTGGTACCGAGAGGTCCGCCAGAAACAGGAAAAGTCATCTGAATGAGTATTCGCATAATCCCGCAAGATGAGCTGGGTTCGAGCGAGAAACGCACGGCGGATTATATTCCGCCGTTGTTATTCCCCAGACTCAAGAACCTCTATAACCGCCGCGCAGAGCGTCTGCGCGAGCTGGCAGAGAACAACCCACTGGGCGATTTTCTGCGTTTTGCCGCGCTGGTTGCCCATGCGCAGGAAGTGGTGCTGTACGACCACCCGCTGCAAATTGACCTGACCGCGCGCATCAAAGAGGCCAGCGAGCAGGGTAAGCCTCCGCTGGATATCCACGTTCTGCCGCGCGATAAGCACTGGCATACGCTGCTGCACTCCCTGATTGCCGAGCTGAAACCCGAGATGAGCGGTACCGCGCTGGCGGTTATTGAGAATCTGGAAAAAGCCTCCGATCAGGAGCTGGAAGAGATGGCGAGCGCGCTGTTTGCGTCCGATTTCTCCCTGGTCAGCAGCGATAAAGCGCCGTTCATCTGGGCGGCGTTGTCGCTTTACTGGGCGCAAATGGCCAGCCTGATCCCGGGTAAAGCCCGCGCCGAATACGGCGAAGCGCGTCAATTCTGCCCGGTATGCGGCTCAATGCCGGTGTCCAGCATGGTGCAGATCGGTACCACTCAGGGGCTGCGTTATCTGCACTGCAACCTGTGTGAAACCGAGTGGCACGTGGTGCGTATTAAATGCAGCAACTGCGAGCAGACGCGCGATCTCAACTACTGGTCGCTGGAAAATGAAGACGCGGCGGTCAAAGCTGAAAGCTGCGGCGACTGCGGTACCTACCTGAAGATCCTTTATCAGGAAAAAGACCCGAAAGTCGAAGCCGTCGCCGACGATCTCGCCTCGCTGATTCTGGACGCCAAAATGGAGCAAGAGGGCTTTGCCCGCAGCTCTATTAACCCGTTCCTGTTCCCGGGTGAAGGGGAGTAATCCCCACTCACAGTGCCGGGCAACGTTGGTTTGCCCGGCCTGTATCTGGTTGACTGAAACATCCTCGCCTTCCTCTCGCATATCTTCCAGCATCACTGTTCAGGCAAACTACACGTGCGTTATTCAGGACTAAAGCCAAATTTAACATCCATGTTTACTTTTGCGAGCCGCTTTCCAGAATCGTTTTCAGCCTCATTTTCCCTGTTTCACTCGACAGCAAACTGAGTTATAACACTGTATATTCATACAGATTAAAGGGACCCACATGGCACTCGAAAAAGGGATTGATACGCTGGTTCAGGCGTTCATCGCAGCAGGACGCCCTTCTGCGCGTAGCCAAAGTATTGATGACCGGAGAGCAGGCTATATTGCCAGCACGGCGCTTGCCGGTGAGACAGAAACGCGCGTTGACGTAGAAACGCTGAACCTCGAAGGCATCACATATCGCGTCTTCTCTCCGCCAGATGCTGCTGAAAAGCTGCCGACCGTTATCTACTACCACGGGGGATGCTTCATAAGCGGCGGCTTCGATACTCACGATAATCAACTGCGCCAGTTAGCGTTTTATGGCAACTGCCGCGTCATTGCGATCCAGTACAGACTTGCTCCTGAACATACCTACCCTGCCGCCCATGATGATGCAGAAAGAGGCGCACATCTGGTCTGGCAATACGCGGATATGTTTGGCGTGGATAAAAACCGTATCACCCTGTGCGGGGACAGCGCAGGAGGCCATCTGGCACTGGTGACTGCCCTGCGGCTCACGTCTTCCGGACTCTGGCAGCCTGCGCAGCTCATTCTTATCTACCCGATGCTGGATGCCACGGCCTATTTTGAAAGTTATACCCGTAACGGCGCGGATTACGTCATCACCCGCGATACGCTGCTGAGCGGATATGAGCTCTATCTGGCCAACACGGAACGCCAGCATCCTGAAGCGAGCCCGCTCTGGCGAAAGGATTTTAGCGGCCTGCCTCCCGTGCACATCATTACTGCCGAGTTTGATCCGCTTTGCGACGAAGGTGAAGCGCTATATCAGCGCCTGACTGAGCAAGGCGTCACGTGTACGGCTCAGCGGTGGCTGGGGGTTATCCATGGATTTTTCCAGCTTGGCGGGGTCAGCCCGTCTGCGCGCGATCTTCTAAGGGATATTGCCAGACGGATCGGCGCGGGGAATTAGCCCGGCAATCCTGCCGGGATGACGGAACCTACTCTTCTTCATTTCCACCCTCTTCAAACGCGCCAAACGGCTTCGCAGGAAGAACGATGTAGGTACCTTCAAAGACAGCACCCGGCGTTTCATCGCCGAACAGCTCAACGCGCATCTGTACGCGCGCTTTACGCCCGCGCGCCAGGCGGTCGAGATCGCCCCCAAGTGCGCCCAAATCGGCAACGGCGCTCGGCTTACCACTGATCGGCGCGCTGTAACGAATATGGGCATCGGCCAGAATAATGGTGCCGCCAAGATGGCGTTCGCGGAGCATCAGCCAGATAAGCCCCCAGCCGGTCAGCGTGGCGAGTGAAAACAGGCTGCCGGCAAACAGGGTGTGATGGGGGTTCTGATTGCCGATTTCCGGCATGGTGGTAATGAATTTTTGCCCGGTGTACTGCTGAATACGCACGCCCATTTTTTCACTCAGGGGAATGTGCTGATACCAGGCCTGCTGGAGCTGCCCACACCAGTCGGCGCGATGGAGAATATCATCCAGCGTAGCGATGGGTTTGATCATCAAAAAGTGACGAATCGGCGTGGTTTGCGGGGCGGTGATTTCCCCCTGGTTAACAAAACCGAGTTTGGCGAAGAATTCGACGGCGTCTTCGCGGGCGCTACAGGTGACGCGCTTAACCCCTTCCTGACGGGCGACGGACTCAAGGGTCATCGCCATCAAGGTGCCGAGGCCTTTATCCTGCACGGAAGGATGAACCGCCATAAAGCGGATTGAAGCTTCGTTATCGGCATTGATGTACAAACGCCCGACGGCGACGAGGTTACCCTCTTCGTCCATCACCATCTGGTGATGGGCCATCGCATCCCAGGCGTCGCGCTCAGACCCTTTTGGCTGATGTAATGGCTTGCGTAACATTTCCCAGCGGAACTGGTAATAGGCTTCTAACTCTTCTTCCGTTTGCGGTACTCGAAGGTGATACATAGCTGTACTCTCTCTTGTTACCCGCGGCCACGCCGCCAGTTGGCTCATACCTGGAGCCAGAATGTGACGGGGCCATCGTTCACCAGCGATACCTGCATATCTGCAGCGAATCGTCCGGTTTGCGTATTCATGTCCTGTTGACGACAACGCGCCACAAAGTACTCGTAAAGGGCTTCTGCACGATCCGGTGCGGCACCTTTAGAGAAACCCGGGCGCATGCCGCGCTCGGTATCGGCCGCCAGCGTAAACTGGGAGACCACCAGCACGCTGCCACCCGCCTGCTGAACGTTCAGGTTCATCTTACCTTCCGCATCGCTGAAAATGCGGTAGCCCAGCACGCGCTCGCACAAGCGGTTGGCTTTCTGTTCGTCATCATCCTTTTCGACACCTAACAACACTAAAAGTCCTGGGCCAATTTCACCCGTCACCTCTCCCTCCACGGTGACGCTGGCACGGGTTACGCGCTGTATCAATGCAATCATGGTTGGTCTGCTTCTTGTTGTTTTTCAGCTTCTGCTGCTTTTTTAAGTTCGCGGTATACGCCGAGAGTGACAGTTATTTCGGCACCAAGCAAGACGATACACCAGGTCCAGTAGACCCAGACAAATAAAATGGGGATCACCGCCAGCACGCCGTAAATCAGCTGATAAGACGGGAACATGGTGATGTAAAGGGCAAACCCTTTTTTGCCCAGTTCAAAGAGCAATGCCGCGACCAGCGCGCCCACGACCGCATCGCGGTTAGGCACGCGCGTGGTCGGTACCACGCTGTAAAGCAGCCAGAAAGAGAGCCACGATAAAATCAGCGGGAAGATACGCAACAGGTTATCGATAACGCCGTTGAGATCGCTGGCCCAGCGCAGCGAAAGCAGATACGAACTGATAGCCAGACTCGCACCGGCCAGCAAGGGCCCCAGCGTTAAGATCATCCAGTACACCGCAAAGGAATAAACCTTGGGCCGCGCCTTTTTACTCCGCCAGATGGCATTCAGCGCGTTATCTATGGCGTACATCAATAACAGCGCCGTGACGATCAGGCCACACGCCCCGACCGCCGTCATTTTGCTGGAGTTAGCGACAAACTGTTCAATGTAGTTCTGTATGACGTCCCCGGTGGCGGGAATAAAATTCGCAAAGACAAAGTGGCGAAGCTGCAGGCTGACATCTGCAAACATCGGAAAAGCGGAAAATAGCGCAAAAATGACGGCCACCAGCGGCACAAGCGAGAGCAGTGACACGTAGGCGAGGTTACCCGCCAGCGTGGTCATGTTGTCCTCATCAATGCGATGCCAGAGCAGTTTCAGCCACGCCCTGAGCGGACGAGTATGATGCGTGGCTTTTTGATGAACGGTTTTTAGCATAACTGCTTCGCAAAATAGTTTGGTATCGTCTCCTTTCCGGTCACCAGAATTGACGTGATACCCAACTGGTTAGCTCCCTCTATATTATCGGCATTGTCGTCGAAAAAGACCGCATCGGCCGCGGTGAATCCTTCCGCCTGCAGAACCGCCTGATAGATACGCGCTTCGGGTTTACGCATCCCCATCTCCTGGGAGAGGTAGATTTTATCGGCCGCCGCCTGCACCTCAGGATACTCGTCAGGCCAGAACGTGGTATGCAGACGGTTAGTATTCGACAGCACCACAACCCGATGCCCCTGCTCGCGGAGTTTATGCATAATGGCGATCACGTCAGGGCGGATCGCGACGAACACTGCCTGCCAGCCATGGGAAAACTGCTCGTAACTTAACGGCACATCCATTTCATGACACAGACGTTCAGCAAATTCTTCATCGCTAATTTCGCCCCGCTCGTGCTGATGGAAGGTCTCGCCCATGGCGAAACTCTGCTTTAACGTCGCCAGCGGGACACGGCTAAAGTCGCTCCATGCGCCCAGCACCCGATTAAAATCGATATCGACGATTACATTTCCTAAGTCAAAGATATAAAGCATTTTTTATCTCCTGCTCGCCGTGGAAAAGTAACTGTAGCGGGAAAGATAAGGTTTGGCTATGCGCCAGATTCAGCTTACAGAAAGGAAAGGCCCGAGCCTGAATATCGGGCCATTAAGAAGGGTTAGCCTGCCTGCTGTTCGTCGCCTGAATTCACCTCAACGACTTCAACCTTGCTGGATTTGAGATGATTGTGCAGCGCAGATCCCGGTAGCTCATCGGTGAAGAGCGCGGTTGCCTGCGACACGTTACCAATTTCAACGGCAGCAGAGGCGTGGTATTTCGTATGATCGGCCGCCAGTAAAATATGTCGCGCGTGGGCCATCATGGTTTTCACCACGCTGGCTTCATTAACGTCAAACTCCATCATCGCGCCGTCGTGTTCAATTGCTCCGACGCTGGTCACCAGGTAATCGGCACGGAAGCCTGACACGAACGCCGTCGCCGCAGGCCCGATAATGCCTCCGTTATGCGGACGCAGCGTACCGCCTGGCACCATCACTTCAAAGCGCGGGTTCTTATACAGAATATGCGCCACCCGCAGACTGTTGGTGATGATGCGCAGATGATTATGGTTGAGCAGCGCCCGGGCAACGTGCTCCACCGTCGTCCCGATAGTAATGAAGATGGTTGAACCATCGGGAATGTAGTCAGCAATCGCTTCGGCAATGGCCCGCTTCTCTTCGGTCAAGGAGACTTCACGTTGCTCAAACGCGGTGTTCACCACGCTGGATGCCCTGCCCGCGCCGCCATGATGACGCGTGATCAGCCCCTGCTCACTCAGCTTGCGGATATCCCGGCGCACGGTTTGCGTTGAGACGTCCAGCAGTTGCGCCAGTTCATCAATGTTCATATAGCCGCGGTCAGCAATCAACGTAAGCAGTTGATCGTGCCGCGGGTTGCCGGTCAGTTCGGTAAGGCTCATGGGCTGTCCTCTGAAAACCATCACGCCCCGCATTTTATACAAAAAGTGACAAAAAAGAGCGGGTTTGATCACAGTCAGGTATACCCGCCCGTCCTCCGGGCCGGGTACATTTCAGTGCCGCAACCGCACTCGCGAAACGTACCGCGTCTGGTGACGCCCCCTGCTGCGCCAGACTCACCGCCAGCGCGCCGTGAAAGACATCCCCTGCACCTGTGGTATCCACCACGTCGACCGCAAATCCCGGCTGATGACGAAGCGCGCCCTGCTCCAGCCAGTAACACCCTTCACGCCCTTGCGTGACGTAGACATGTCCATTTGTGAGCGTTTGTGCTTTTCTCAGCGCGTTTTCCGTGTCGTCCAGCTGGCTTAAACGCCGCAAACCCGGCGCGGAGAAGGCCGCGTGATCGCTTAAGGCGACCAGCTCAGCAATATCCTGCGGGGTGACATCGGCATCAAGCAGCGTACTGACGCCCTGCTGGCGGGCAAGGGTGAACGCCTGTTTAGCCCCTTCGTGCCAGCGCACGTCGGCTAATACGATATCCCATTGCGAAAAGTCGATATCCTGCAGCCATGCCGCCGTAGCCGGGAGATCGGGGCTGGGGTAGTTAGCAATGACACGCTCCCCGTGACCATCCACCAGCACGGCCGATTGCGATGAACGGGCTCCTTTCACCATCCGCGTATAGCGCGTGTTTACCCTCAGGGACTCCAGCTCCGCGAGCAGTCTTCTGCCGGTATCGTCATCACCCACCCGGCCAATAAAATCCACCTCAGCCCCCAGTTTCGCTGCCGCCACCGCCGCAGTCGCCGCAGGACCGCCGCCCACCTCCGTATAGTCTTTTGCGACATATTTGCCACCTTCTTTCGGTAAATCATCGAGATACCAGATGCGATCCAGCACGGTAATGCCGACACAAACGATGCGAGTCATGGTGATTCCTTCTGCGTTTTCTGATGCTCTCATTTTAATTTCACGAAATGTTTAAAAAGTGACCCCTGTCAATTTTTTGACTATAAATTACAAATACGATCAAAAACAGACAACACAAACGCTCAATAATTGACACGATGTGACAGGAGAGAAGCATGTCAGCAATTGCCTTTATCGGGTTAGGACAGATGGGTGCGCCTATGGCAACGAATCTGCTTAAACAGGGCCACCAGCTTCACGTTTTTGATGTAAACCCGCAGGCGATACAGGCCCTGGTGGCGCGTGGAGCCCTGGCTGCAGCCACGCCTGCACAGGCAGTAAAGGAGGCCGAATTTGTCATCACCATGCTGCCAAACGGAGACCTGGTTCGCACAGTCTTGTTTGGTGAGCATGGCGTCTGCGAAGGGTTATCCCGCGAAGCGCTGGTCATTGATATGTCCACTATTCACCCGCTACAGACCGATGCCCTGATCCGCGACATGGCTGAACGTGGTTTCAGCATGATGGATGTGCCTGTCGGACGCACATCGGACCATGCCGTCGCCGGAACATTACTCCTTCTGGCTGGCGGTACCGCGCAGCAGGTTGAACGAGCCACGCCGGTGTTGATGGCGATGGGCAATGAACTGATAAACGCAGGTGGGCCAGGCATGGGTATCCGCGTGAAGCTTATTAATAACTACATGAGCATTGCCCTGAACGCGCTGTCCGCTGAAGCCGCCGTGCTGTGTGAAGCCCTCGGCCTCTCTTTCGATGTGGCGCTCAGCGTCATGAGCGGTACGCCAGCAGGAAAAGGCCACTTCACCACCTCATGGCCTAACAAGGTGCTCAAAGGCGATCTTACACCGGCCTTTATGATCGACCTCGCGCATAAAGATCTGGGGATCGCGCTGGACGTGGCAAACCAGCTCCACGTCCCGATGCCGCTGGGCGCCGCCTCCCGTGAAGTCTACAACCAGGCGCGGGCCGCCGGACGCGGGCGCGAAGACTGGACAGCCATTCTTGAACAGGTTCGCGCATCCGCCGGGCTGAAAAAAACACACTGATACGAAAGGACTGAGGAATGACGATGTACACCCTGAAAGATATCACCCGACCTTCCGGCGGTTTTGCAATGCTGGCCGTTGACCAGCGCGAAGCGATGCGCCTGATGTTTGCTGCGGCGGGCGCTCCGGTGCCGGTCACCGATCGGCATCTCACCGACTTTAAGGTCAACGCGGCCAAAATTCTGTCGCCGTATGCCTCCGCCATTCTTGTCGATCAGCAGTTTTGCTACCAGCAGATCGTTGAGCAACAGGCCGTTGCCAAAAGCTGCGCGATGATTGTGGCAGCAGACGAATTTATTCCGGGGAACGGGATCCCCGTTGACAGCGTCGTCATCGATAAAAACGTTGATGCTCAGGCGGTCAGGCGCGATGGCGGTAAAGCGCTGAAGCTACTGGTGCTGTGGCGTAGCGACGAAGATCCGCAGCAGCGTCTGGAGATGGTGAAGGCGTTCAATCAGCTGTGCCATGACAATGGACTACTTAGCATTATTGAGCCGGTAGTCCGCCCGCCGCGTCGCGGCGCGACGTTTAATCGTGAACAGGCCATTATCGACGCGGCAAAAGAGCTGGGAGACAGCGGAGCTGACCTTTACAAAGTGGAGATGCCCCTGTTCGGCAAAGGCTCTCAGCAGGAATTGCTGACTGCCTCGCAAAAACTGAACGAGAACATCGCCATGCCGTGGGTGATCCTCTCATCCGGCGTGGACGATAAGTTGTTCCCAAGGGCGGTGAGTGTTGCGATGCAGGCGGGCGCATCCGGCTTTTTAGCCGGCCGCGCCGTCTGGTCATCAGTGATTGGCCTGCCGGACACGGAACTGATGCTCCGTGATATTTCTGTGCCGAAACTGCAGCGTTTGGGTGAGATCGTCGACGAAATGATGGCTCGCCGTTAAGAAAGGACCCGAACATGAAATGGTTTAACACCCTGAGCCATAACCGCTGGCTTGAACAAGAGACTGACCGCATTCTCGATTTCGGTAAAAACGCCGCCGTGCCGACCGGCTTTGGCTGGCTGGGCAATAACGGTCAGGTGCGCAGCGATATGGGCACGCATCTGTGGATCACCGCCCGTATGCTGCACGTTTATGCCGTGGCGGCAAACATGGGGCGTCCCGGCGCATATGCCCTGGTGGAGCATGGCATCAACGCCCTGAATGGTCCGCTGCGTGACCGGCAATATGGCGGCTGGTACGCCTGTATTAACGATGAAGGCGTTATGGATGCCTCCAAGCAGGGCTATCAGCACTTCTTTGTTTTGCTGGGCGCGGCCAGCGCCGTCACCACGGGCCATCCACAGGCTCGCAAGTTACTGGACGATGCCATCGAGGTGATTGAGCGTTATTTCTGGAGCGAACAGGAACAGATGTGCCTGGAATCCTGGGATGAGGCCTTCAGCAAAACCGAAGAGTACCGTGGCGGCAACGCCAATATGCACGCTGTCGAAGCCTTCCTGATTGTGTATGACGTGACGCATGACCGTAAATGGCTCGACCGCGCCCTGCGCATTGCTTCGGTGATCATTCACGACGTGGCACGTAAGGGCGAGTACCGGGTTAATGAGCATTTCGATACGCAATGGAACCCCATCCGCGATTACAACATTGATAACCCCGCTCACCGTTTTCGCGCCTACGGCGGTACGCCAGGCCACTGGATCGAGTGGGGCCGCCTGATGCTGCACCTGCGCGCTGCGCTGGAAGCGCGTTTTGAAACACCCCCCGCATGGCTGCTGGAAGATGCAAAAGGCTTGTTCCACGCCACAATCCGCGACGCCTGGGCACCCGATGGTGCCGACGGTTTTGTCTATTCCGTTGGCTGGGATGGTAAACCCATCGTTCGCGAGCGCGTGCGCTGGCCGATTGTCGAAGCGATGGGAACGGCCTATGCGCTCTATACCGTCACCGGCGAGGCGCAGTACGAAGCCTGGTATCAGAAATGGTGGGATTACTGCATCAAATACCTGATCGACTACGAGAACGGTTCATGGTGGCAGGAGCTGGATATCCATAACGAAGTGACCACCAAAGTCTGGGACGGCAAGCAGGATATTTATCATCTGCTGCATTGCCTGGTGATCCCTCGCTTACCGCTGGCGCCAGGGTTAGCCCCGGCCGTTGCCGCCGGATTACTGGATAGCCAGGCCAAATAATAAAAACGGAGATCTTATGCGTACCCTACACAATATTATTCTTAAAAGCAGTGAACATGGTTTCACCCTGAGCTGGCAGGATCGTCTGATTCTGTCCCACACCGCCGACACCCCGTGCCTGTGGATCGGTGCGGGTGAAGCCGATATCGAGATGTTTCGCGGCAACTTCAGCATCAAAGACAAACTCAACGAAAAAATTGCCCTGACCGAGGCCACCGTCGCGCCGCAAAATGCGGGCTGGGCGATTCGCTTTACCCGGGGTGACGCCGTCAGCGCCACGCTACTGGTGGGTATGGATGCCGAAGGACGCCTGGAGCTGAAACTCAAAAATGATGCCACCAGCCATAACCGCATCTGGCTGCGGCTGGCGGCCCAGCCCGAGGATCATATCTATGGTTGCGGAGAGCAGTTCTCCTACTTCGACCTGCGCGGCAAGCCGTTCCCGTTGTGGACCAGCGAGCAGGGCGTGGGCCGTAATAAGCAGACCTACGTCACCTGGCAGGCAGACTGCAAAGAGAACGCGGGCGGCGATTACTACTGGACCTTCTTCCCGCAACCCACCTTTGTGAGCACCCAGAAGTACTACTGCCACGTGGATAACAGCTGTTATATGAATTTCGACTTCAGCGCGCCGGGGTTCCACGAGCTGGCCTTCTGGGAAGATAACGCCACGCTGCGCTTCGAATGTGCGCAAACGTATGTCGATCTGCTGGAAAAACTGACCGGGTTACTGGGCCGTCAGCCCGAACTGCCGGACTGGGTTTACGACGGGGTAACGCTGGGCGTTCAGGGCGGCACCGACGTGTGCCAGCAAAAGCTCGACACCATGCGCAACGGCGGTGTGAAGGTGAACGGTATCTGGGCGCAGGACTGGTCCGGCATCCGGATGACCTCCTTTGGCAAACGCGTGATGTGGAACTGGAAGTGGAACAGCGATCTGTATCCGCAGCTGGATACACGTATCCCGCAGTGGAAGCAGGAAGGCGTGCAGTTCCTCTCCTATATCAACCCTTACGTGGCGAGCGACAGAGACCTCTGTGAAGAGGCGGCGAAACGCGGTTATCTGACCAAAAACGCCGACGGTCAGGACTATCACGTCGAGTTCGGCGAGTTCTATGCGGGCGTTATCGACCTGACGAATCCGGAAGCCTACGACTGGTACAAAGAGATCATCAAAAAGAACCTGATAGAACTGGGCTGTGGCGGCTGGATGGCTGATTTTGGTGAATATTTGCCGACTGATACCTTCCTGCACAACGGCGTGAGCGCGGAAATCATGCACAACGCCTGGCCTGCGCTATGGGCGAAATGTAACTACGAGGCGCTGGAAGAGACCGGCAAGCTCGGCGAGATCCTGTTCTTTATGCGCGCGGGTTATACCGGCAGCCAGAAACACTCGGTGATGATGTGGGCCGGCGATCAGAACGTCGACTGGAGCCTGGACGACGGTCTGGCGTCAGTGGTTCCTGCGGCACTCTCACTGGCAATGACCGGGCACGGGCTGCATCACAGCGACATCGGCGGTTATACCACGCTGTTTGAGATGAAACGCAGCAAAGAGCTGCTGCTGCGCTGGTGCGACTTCAGCGCCTTCACACCGATGATGCGTACCCACGAGGGCAACCGCCCTGGCGATAACTGGCAGTTTGATGGCGACGGCGAAACCATCGCCCACTTTGCGCGTATGACGACCGTCTTCACTACCCTGAAGCCCTACATCAAAGCCGCCGTTGCGCAGAACGCGAAAAGCGGCCTGCCGGTGATGCGTCCGCTGTTCCTGCATTACGAAAACGATGCGCGCAGCTACACGCTGAAATACCAGTATCTGTTTGGCCGCGATCTGCTGGTGGCACCGGTCCATGAAGAAGGCCGTCGTGACTGGACGCTCTATTTGCCTGAGGACACCTGGGTGAATGCCTGGACGGGTGAAACGCATGAGGGCGGTGACATCACCGTTGACGCTCCGCTCGGCAAACCGCCGGTGTTTTATCGCCAGCAAAGCGAATGGGCAGACCTGTTTAGCACCTTACGTCATATCTGATAAGGCTCGCCCGCAGGGAAACCTGCGGGCAGATGGAGAACAATAATGCGTCAACACGCTTCCGATCCGGCAACGCTACGCCTGCCGTTTAAAGAGAAACTCGCCTACGGGATGGGCGATCTCGGCTCTAACATCCTTCTGGATATCGGCACGTTGTATCTGCTGAAGTTCTACACCGACGTTCTTGGCCTGCCTGGTACCTACGGCGGGATCATCTTCCTGATTGCCAAGTTCTTCACCGCCTTCACCGATATGGGCACGGGTATCATGCTCGATTCCCGACGCAAGATCGGTCCTAAGGGCAAATTCCGCCCGTTCGTGCTGTATGCGGCGTTCCCGGTGACGTTACTGGCCATCGCAAACTTTGTCGGCACGCCGTTTGAAATCACCGGCAAAACAGTGATGGCGACCGTGCTGTTCATGCTTTACGGCCTGTTCTTCAGCATGATGAACTGCTCCTACGGTGCGATGGTGCCGGCCATTACCAAAAACCCGGACGAGCGCGCTTCGCTGGCCGCCTGGCGTCAGGGTGGCGCCACGCTTGGCCTGCTGCTCTGTACCGTCGGGTTTGTGCCGGTAATGAACCTGATTGAAGGCAATGACCAGCTTGGGTATATCTTTGCCGCGACCCTCTTCTCGCTGTTCGGGCTGTTCTTTATGTGGTGGTGCTATAAGGGCGTGACCGAGCGTTACGTTGAGATGCAGCCCGCCAATCCAGCCCAGAAGCCCGGCCTGCTGCAGTCGTTTCGCGCCATCGCCGGTAACCGACCGCTGTTTATTCTCTGCATCGCCAACCTGTGCACGCTGGGGGCCTTTAACGTCAAGCTCGCCATTCAGGTTTACTACACGCAGTACGTGCTGAACGACCCTATTCTGTTGTCCTACATGGGTTTTTTCAGCATGGGCTGCATTTTTATCGGCGTCTTTATGATGCCCAGCGCGGTGCGTCGCTTCGGCAAGAAAAAGGTCTATATCAGCGGTCTGCTGATTTGGGTGGCAGGCGACCTGCTCAACTACTTCTTTGGCGGTGGTTCGGTGAGCTTTGTGGCGTTCTCCTGTCTGGCCTTCTTCGGCTCAGCCTTCGTGAACAGCCTCAACTGGGCGCTGGTGTCCGATACCGTGGAGTACGGCGAATGGCGCACCGGCGTGCGATCCGAAGGGACGATCTATACCGGCTTTACCTTCTTCCGGAAGGTCTCACAGGCGCTGGCCGGCTTCTTCCCCGGCATCATGCTCACGCAAATCGGCTATGTGCCAAACGTGGTGCAATCCGCCGGAACGGTTGAAGGGCTGCGGCAGCTGATATTTATCTACCCCAGTCTGCTGGCCGTCATCACCATCGTGGCGATGGGCTGTTTCTACAACCTCAACGAGAAGATGTATGTGCGCATCGTGGAAGAAATTGAACTGCGCAAACGTACAGCATAACTGACTTGAGAGAGCGCCCTGCGGGGCGCTGTGAGGATCGACCATGACACACAAGAGTGATCCGTTAACCCTGAAGCTGAGCCTGCGCGAAAAGTGCGCCTACGGGATGGGCGATTTTGGCTCTAACCTGATGCTCTGTATTGGCACGCTGTATCTGCTGAAGTTTTATACTGATGAACTGGGCATGCCCGCTTTTTATGGCGGCATTATTTTCCTGGTGGCGAAGTTCTTTACCGCATTCACCGACATGCTGACCGGTGTGTTGCTGGATTCGCGGCGTAACATCGGTGCCAGAGGCAAATTCAGGCCGTTTATTCTTTATGCCTCGGTGCCGGTTGCCCTGGTGGCCACGGCGCAGTTTGTGGCCACCGATTTTAGCCTGACGGTGAAAACCGCTATCGCCACCCTGCTCTTCATGATGTTTGGCCTCTGTTATAGCCTGATGAACTGCTCTTACGGCGCGATGGTTCCCGCCATCACTAAAAATCCGAACGAGCGGGCGCAGCTTGCGGCCTGGCGCCAGGGCGGCGCAACGGTTGGGTTATTGCTCTGCACCGTAGGGTTTATGCCAATCCAGGCGCTGTTTGTCAGCCAGCCCTCCCTCGGCTATCTGGTGGCCGCACTGGTGTTCGTCACCGGCGGTCTGTTCTGCATGTGGTGGTGCTACAGCGGTGTGAAAGAGCGCTATGTGGAGGTTACGCCCGATCATCATAAGCCTGGCATCCTGAAATCCTTCTGTGCCATTTTCCGCAACCCGCCGTTGCTGGTGTTGTGTATCGCCAACCTTTGCACCCTCGCCGCGTTTAATATCAAACTGGCGATTCAGGTCTATTACACCCAGTACGTGCTAAACGATCTGCATCTGCTGTCGTGGATGGGTTTTTTCAGTATGGGCTGCATTCTGGTTGGCGTGTTTCTGGTGCCGGGCGCGGTTAAGCGCTTCGGCAAGAAGCCGGTCTACCTTGGCGGGCTGACGCTGTGGGCCGTGGGCGACGTGATGAACTTCCTCTGGGGAACCAGCTCCCTGCTCTTTGTGCTCTTTTCCTGCATGGCCTTTTTCGGTACGGCATTCGTAAACAGCCTCAACTGGGCGCTGGTGCCCGATACCGTTGATTATGGCGAGTGGAAAACAGGCATTCGCGCCGAAGGATCGGTTTATACCGGTTATACCTTCTCACGCAAAATCTCCGCCGCCCTCGCCGGTTTCCTGCCGGGCATTATGTTGACGCAGATTGGCTACATTCCACACGCCGTGCAGAGTACGGGCACGCTACTGGGGCTCCGTCAGCTAATTTTTCTCTGGCCGTGCGGCCTGGCGATCGTTGCCGCGATAACCATGGGACTCTTTTATAAACTCAACGAAGCACGCTTCGCCTTTATTATTGAGGAGATTGGAAAACGGAAAAAACAACCCGCAAAACCCCCTGAGTTAACCACCAACAATAAAGCGTCAGCAGTCACTTTATAACAATAAATCCGGCCCTGATTCCCTTCCTGTGTAACAGGAGGGGGGCCTTTCTGTACCTCATACATGGACTGATTATGAAAAGAATCGTTACTGCACTGGTTGTGTCGTCTGTGTCCTGCTCGGCAGTTGCCGGCGCCTATGTCGAAACGCGCGAAGCCTATAATACGGCCTCTGAACTGCACGAAGTGATCCTGCGTGCCGGCTATAACTTCGATAAGGGCGCGGGGCTGATGTTCACTAACGCCTATAACGTGGGCAAATGGGACGAGCTTAAGCACAGCTATAACGAAATTGAAGGGTGGTATCCGCTTTTTAGACCGACCGATAAACTCACCTTTCAGCCTGGCGGTTTACTGAATGACAGCAGCGCCGGGTCCGGAGGCGCTATCTATCTGGATACCAATTATAAATTTCTCGACTGGTTTAACCTGACCTTCCGTTATCGCTATAACCACAACAATTACGATACGCCGGACTACAACGGCCAGATGGATAAAAACGACACCCACGAATTCGCTAACTACTGGAATTTCAAGGTCACGGATGCGTTTTTCTATACCTTTGAACCGCATTTTTTCCAGCGCGTGAACGATTACCACAGCAAAAATGGCAGAGACCATCACTGGGAAATCACTCACAAATTTAGCTATAAAATCGATAAAAACTGGCTGCCCTATCTCGAGCTCCAGTGGCTGGACAGATGGAATGATTACAACCGCGAGCAGTACCGTATCCGCCTGGGGTTAAGGTATTCGTTCTGATAATAAAAAAAGCCGCTGATCGCTCAGCGGCTTTTTACGTGCCGGGTGGCGCATGCGCTTACCCGGCCTACGGATTGACCGTATTACTCTTCTTTCGCACCGCGCATTGCACGTTTACGATCGTTCTCGGTCAGGTGACGTTTACGGATACGGATAGACAGTGGGGTCACTTCTACCAGTTCGTCGTCATCGATGAACTCCAGAGCTTGCTCCAGGGTCATCTTGATCGGTGGAACCAGAACCGTTGCTTCGTCAGTACCGGACGCACGCATGTTGGTCAGTTTCTTACCGGTCAGGCAGTTTACAGTCAGGTCGTTAGAACGACTGTGAATACCGATGATCTGGCCTTCATAAACTTCAGCACCGTGACCCAGGAACAGCTTACCGCGATCCTGCAGACCGAACAGCGCAAACGCAACCGCTTTACCCTGACCGTTGGAGATCAGAACGCCGTTGTTACGCTGGCCAACTTCACCCGGACGCACGTCGTCGTAGTGGCTGAAGGTGGAGTACAGCAGACCGGTACCGGACGTCATGGTCATGAACTCTGAACGGAAACCGATCAGACCACGGCTTGGGATCACGTAGTCGAGACGTACGCGGCCTTTGCCATCTGGATTCATGTTTTTCAGGTCGCCTTTACGCTCACCCAGAGCCTGCATAACAGAACCCTGATGCTGCTCTTCAACGTCCAGCGTTACGTTCTCGAACGGCTCTTGTTTACGGCCGTCGATTTCGCGGAAGATAACTTTCGGACGGGAAACCGCCATTTCGAAACCTTCACGACGCATGTTTTCGATCAGAACAGACAGGTGCAGCTCACCACGACCAGAAACGCGGAATGCGTCAGCATCCTGAGTTTCTTCAACGCGCAGCGCAACGTTGTGCACCAGCTCTTTGTTCAGGCGGTCAAGGATCTGACGAGAGGTAACGAATTTACCTTCTTTGCCACAGAACGGAGAGGTGTTGACGTTGAAGAACATGGTTACCGTTGGTTCATCAACAGACAGGGCTGGCAGCGCTTCCACATTCTGCGGGTCGCAGATGGTGTCAGAGATGTTCAGCTCGCCCAGACCGGTAATCGCGATGATGTCGCCCGCTTCAGCCAGTTCGCTGTCGATACGCTCCAGACCCAGGTGAGTCAGCACTTTGCCCACTTTACCGTTACGGGTTTTGCCTTCGCTATCGATGATAGTAACCTGCTGGTTCGGCTTCACTTTACCGCGTTTGATGCGGCCGATACCGATAACGCCAACGTAGTTGTTGTAGTCCAGCTGGGAGATCTGCATCTGCAGCGGACCATCAAGATCAACATCCGGAGCCGGTACGTGATCGACAATCGCCTGATACAGCGGAGTCATGTCTTCCGCCATATTTTCGTGATCCAGACCCGCGATACCATTCAGCGCCGAAGCGTAAATGATAGGGAAGTCCAGCTGCTCGTCGGTCGCGTCGAGGTTAACGAACAGGTCGAACACCTGATCAACAACCCAGTCAGGACGCGCGCCCGGACGGTCAACCTTGTTGATAACAACAATAGGTTTCAGGCCATGGGCAAATGCTTTTTTGGTCACGAAGCGCGTTTGCGGCATTGGGCCGTCAAATGCGTCAACTACCAGCAGCACGGAATCCACCATGGACATCACGCGCTCAACTTCACCACCGAAGTCGGCGTGCCCTGGGGTATCAACGATGTTGATACGGTAGTCATTCCATTTGATAGCGGTGTTTTTCGCGAGGATAGTAATCCCACGCTCTTTCTCCAAATCGTTGGAGTCCATCACACGCTCTTGAGTTTCGGCACGAGCATCAAACGTACCGGACTGCTGCAGCAGCTTATCAACCAGGGTGGTTTTACCATGGTCGACGTGCGCGATGATGGCGATGTTACGCAAATTTTCGATCACAACTTTGCCTCAGGCATTAGAAATAGCGCGTTATTGTACACGGATTAATCGCACTACAAAACAGGATCACAAACATCCCCCGCAAACAAGTATTGCAGAGATGCTTTGTGATCGCTTTCACGGAGCGTAAAAAGGGCACTTTAACGAAAATTGCACCAATATGGTGCTCAGTGTTCACACTGAAGCACTATACTGGTGCAACATAACCATTGTGGTGCAGCACTTTTGCACTATGGTGCGCATGATAACGCCTTTTTGGGGTGTTTTAAAAGTTGGCACAGATTTCGCTTTATAAAAATACGGCAAAAAAATGGCACACAGCCAGCCCAAGACAGAAATTGAAGACCTCGTTACCACGACGACAATGACCAATCTGGAGAGTTAAGTATGTCCGCTGAACACGTTTTGACGATGCTGAACGAACATGAAGTGAAGTTTGTTGATCTGCGCTTCACCGATACCAAAGGTAAAGAACAGCACGTCACTATTCCTGCTCATCAGGTAAACGCCGAATTCTTTGAAGAAGGCAAAATGTTTGACGGCTCCTCCATTGGCGGCTGGAAAGGTATCAACGAATCTGACATGGTTCTGATGCCTGACGCTTCCACTGCGGTCATTGATCCGTTCTTCGAAGAACCAACCCTGATCATCCGTTGCGACATCCTCGAGCCAGGCACACTGCAGGGCTACGACCGCGACCCACGCTCCATCGCGAAACGCGCTGAAGAGTACCTGCGTTCAACCGGTATCGCAGACACCGTACTGTTCGGGCCAGAGCCAGAATTCTTCCTGTTTGATGACATCCGTTTCGGTGCCTCTATTTCTGGCTCCCACGTTGCCATCGACGATATCGAAGGTGCATGGAACTCCTCCACCAAATACGAAGGTGGTAACAAAGGTCACCGTCCTGGCGTTAAAGGCGGTTACTTCCCGGTTCCTCCGGTCGACTCCGCTCAGGACATCCGTTCCACCATGTGTCTGGTGATGGAAGAGATGGGCCTGGTGGTTGAAGCTCACCACCACGAAGTGGCGACTGCGGGTCAGAACGAAGTGGCAACCCGCTTCAACACCATGACCAAAAAAGCAGACGAAATTCAGATCTACAAATACGTTGTGCACAACGTTGCGCACCGTTTCGGTAAAACCGCGACCTTCATGCCAAAACCAATGTTCGGCGATAACGGTTCCGGTATGCACTGCCACATGTCTCTGTCCAAGAACGGAACCAACCTGTTCTCTGGTGACAAATATGCCGGTCTGTCTGAGCAGGCTCTGTATTACATTGGCGGCGTAATCAAACACGCTAAAGCGATCAACGCCCTGGCGAACCCAACCACTAACTCCTACAAGCGTCTGGTCCCAGGCTATGAAGCACCGGTAATGCTGGCGTACTCTGCGCGTAACCGTTCTGCTTCTATCCGTATCCCTGTGGTAGCGTCTCCTAAAGCGCGTCGTATCGAAGTTCGCTTCCCGGATCCAGCCGCTAACCCATACCTGTGCTTCGCAGCACTGCTGATGGCGGGTCTGGACGGTATCAAGAACAAGATCCACCCAGGCGAAGCCATGGACAAAAACCTGTACGACCTGCCGCCAGAAGAAGCGAAAGAGATCCCACAGGTTGCAGGCTCTCTGGAAGAAGCCCTGCAGGCGCTGGACGCAGACCGCGAGTTCCTGACTGCAGGTGGCGTGTTCACCGACGACGCTATCGATGCTTACATCGCCCTGCGTACTGAAGAGAACGACCGTGTGCGTATGACGCCACACCCGGTTGAGTTCGAACTGTACTACAGCGTTTAAGTTTCAATGAGTTTCGCGCGCCCTTTTACGCGCGATCTCACAAGCTTTTATTTGTTGCCGTGGAAACTTTCAGCCCATCTCCGGATGGGCTTTTTTCTCCACCAACAAACTGATCTCACGCGCTTTTTACGACGAAAAAGCTATACTGCACTAAATTAGTGCAACCAACTCCAGGAGACTGCTGAATGGCAACTGGCACGCTGCCCGATGCTGGGCAGATCCTCAATTCTTTGATTAACAGTATTTTGCTGGTCGACGACGAGCTGGCCGTACATTACGCCAACCCGGCGGCGCAGCAGCTGCTCGCCCAGAGTTCACGCAAACTGTTTGGCACCCCGCTTCCGGAATTATTGAGCTATTTCTCGCTGAATATTGGCCTGATGCAGGAAAGTCTGCAGGCCGGTCAGGGCTTTACCGATAACGAAGTCACGCTGGTGATCGACGGGCGCTCACATATTTTATCGCTTACCGCACAACGGCTTCCTGAAGGGCTGATCCTGCTTGAAATGGCGCCGATGGATAATCAGCGCCGCCTGAGCCAGGAGCAACTTCAGCATGCCCAGCAAATTGCCGCCCGTGACCTGGTGCGAGGCCTGGCGCATGAAATCAAGAACCCACTGGGTGGCTTACGCGGTGCGGCACAACTCCTGACCAAAGCGCTGCCCGACCCTGCGCTGGCGGAGTACACCAACGTCATCATTGAGCAGGCAGACCGCCTGCGTAACCTGGTTGACCGTCTGCTTGGGCCACAACAACCCGGTATGCATGTCTCAGAAAGTATTCATAAAGTGGCTGAGCGGGTTGTGAAACTCGTCTCAATGGAGCTGCCGGAGAACGTCACGCTGGTCCGTGATTACGACCCAAGCCTGCCGGAACTGGCGCACGACCCGGATCAGATTGAGCAGGTCTTGCTGAATATTGTGCGTAATGCCCTGCAGGCACTGGGGCCGGAAGGGGGCGAAATTATTTTGCGCACCCGCACCGCGTTCCAGCTCACACTGCACGGCGTGCGCTATCGTCTGGCTGCCCGCATCGACGTTGAGGACAACGGGCCGGGTATTCCGTCGCATCTTCAGGACACCCTGTTCTACCCGATGGTCAGCGGTCGCGAAGGCGGTACCGGTCTGGGGTTATCCATTGCCCGTAGTTTGATCGATCAACACTCTGGAAAAATTGAATTTACCAGTTGGCCGGGACATACCGAGTTTTCGGTTTTCCTGCCGATTAAAAAATAAAGGTGACGTTTATGCAACGAGGGATAGTCTGGGTAGTCGATGACGATAGCTCCATCCGTTGGGTGCTTGAACGCGCGCTCACAGGGGCAGGATTAAGCTGCACGACGTTTGAGAGCGGCAGCGAAGTGCTCGACGCACTCACCACCAAAACGCCGGATGTGCTGCTTTCGGATATTCGCATGCCGGGAATGGACGGGCTGGCGCTTTTAAAGCAGATCAAACAACGCCATCCTATGCTTCCGGTCATCATAATGACGGCGCATTCCGACCTGGACGCCGCGGTGAGCGCCTATCAGCAAGGGGCGTTCGATTACCTGCCCAAACCGTTTGATATCGACGAAGCGGTCGCCCTGGTTGAGCGCGCGATCAGCCACTACCAGGAGCAGCAGCAGCCTCGTCACACGCCTGACTTCGGGCCCACGACGGACATCATTGGCGAAGCGCCGGCCATGCAGGATGTGTTTCGTATCATTGGCCGTCTGTCACGCTCGTCCATCAGCGTACTGATTAACGGTGAATCGGGAACCGGTAAAGAGCTGGTAGCGCATGCCTTACATCGCCACAGCCCGCGGGCAAAAGCACCGTTTATCGCCCTGAATATGGCCGCCATCCCAAAGGATTTAATTGAATCCGAACTGTTTGGCCATGAGAAAGGGGCTTTTACCGGCGCGAATACCATTCGCCAGGGTCGCTTCGAGCAGGCTGATGGTGGAACACTCTTTCTGGATGAAATCGGCGATATGCCGCTGGATGTCCAGACCCGTCTGCTGCGCGTGTTGGCCGACGGACAGTTTTATCGCGTAGGTGGCTATGCGCCGGTGAAGGTCGATGTACGCATTATTGCCGCGACGCACCAGAATCTGGAGCAGCGCGTCCAGGAAGGTAAATTCCGTGAGGATTTATTCCATCGCCTGAACGTGATCCGCGTTCATTTGCCACCGCTACGTGAACGCCGTGAAGATATTCCCCGCCTGGCGCGTCATTTTCTGCAGGTCGCTGCCCGTGAGCTGGGCGTGGAAGCCAAGCAGTTGCACCCGGAAACCGATGCCGCCCTCACCCGCCTGGCGTGGCCGGGCAACGTGCGTCAGCTGGAAAACACCTGTCGCTGGTTGACCGTAATGGCCGCCGGACAGGAAGTCCTGATTCAGGATTTACCGGCTGAACTGTTTGAAGCGACTGCGCCAGAAAGCAGCACCGGACATGCATTGCCGGACAGCTGGGCGACGCTGCTGGCGCAGTGGGCCGATCGCGCGCTGCGTTCCGGTCATCAAAACTTGCTGTCTGAAGCCCAGCCCGAGATGGAGCGCACGCTGTTGACCACCGCACTCCGCCATACACAGGGCCATAAGCAGGAAGCGGCACGCCTGCTGGGATGGGGACGTAATACCCTGACGCGTAAGCTGAAAGAACTTGGCATGGAGTGATCTTTACCCTTGTGTAAAGGTTATTAATTGAGCGCAAAATGCTGCTATTTTGCGCTTTACTGTATCAATGATTTTTGTATGATCGTGCCCGGAAAGTGAGGGTGATCATCATGCTGGAAACATTAGTGAATATGCTCTCAAGTGGAGCAGCTGAAAGCCACACGCCACAAACAGCCGTTGCTGCTGTGCTGTGCGCGGCGCTGGTTGGACTGTTTAGCTAGAGAGTCGCTAACAAAAAAGCCGGGTAGCGGCTTCGCCTTACCCGGCCAAATATGTTGGCATGTCTTAAATGACGCGTGAGAACTGCTGCAGACGCGCTTTCTGACGCAGATAGGCGTCGAAGCACATGCAGATATTACGAATCAACAGGCGCCCTTTGGGTGTCACGTCAATTGCACGTTCTGAAACATCCACCAGCCCATCTTTTGCCAGAGGCGCTAACAGCTTCAGGTCATCAGCAAAGTAATCGCTGAAATGCAGATCCCACTGCGCTTCCACCTCGCTGAAATCAAGACGGAAGTTACAGATGAGCGCCTTAATCACGTCACGACGGATGCAGTCATCGCGCGTTAACGCGATACCGCGCCACAGCGCGTTGCCCGCGTCATCTACCTGCTGGTAGTAAAGCTTCAGCTCTTTCAGGTTCTGCGCGTAGCAGTCCCCGATCATGCTGATGGCGGAGACGCCCATCCCCAGCAAATCGGTGTCGCCCTGGGTGGTGTAGCCCTGAAAATTTCGGTGCAGTACGCCTTCGCGCTGGGCAATAGCCAGCTCGTCATCCGGACGAGCAAAGTGATCCATACCGATGAACTGATAACCGGCTTCGGTCAGCGAGGCGATGGTTTCCTGCAGAATATCCAGCTTCTGTTGGGCAGAAGGCAGGTCGGCATCTTTGATTTTGCGCTGAGCGGCAAACAGCGTCGGCAGATGCGCATAGTTAAAGACGCTCAGGCGGTCCGGGTTGAGTTCGGCCACGCGTTTCAGCGTGAAGGCGAAGCTCTCCGGCGTTTGCTTAGGCAGGCCGTAAATCAGGTCGATATTGGTCGACGTAAAGCCGATATCGCGGGCGTGGTTGAGTAAGGCAAAGATAAACTCTTCATCCTGCTCACGGTTCACCAGCCGCTGCACCTCTTTGTTGAAGTCCTGCACGCCCATGCTCAGGCGATTGAAACCTTCAGCGCGTAAGTGATCCAGTACATCCAGCTCAATTTCGCGCGGATCGACCTCGATCGAGATTTCAGCATCGTCGTTAAAACGGAAGTTGTTGCGCAGGAGCGTCATTAAACGGCTGATCTGCGCTTTATTCAGATACGTTGGCGTCCCCCCACCCCAGTGAAGCTGGCTGACGTGACGGCCGGCAAACAGCGGGGCACGGTGCAGAATTTCCTGCTCCAGCGCATCCAGATACTGATCGGCTTTATGTTGCTGACGGGTAACGATTTTATTGCAGCCGCAGAAGTAGCAGAGCTTGTGGCAGAACGGAATATGGACATAGAGCGACAGCGGACGCTCGGGGTAGCGCGCGACAGCCTGCTGAAACGCCGCTTCGCCGAAACTATCGGAGAACTCCAGCGCGGTGGGGTATGACGTATAACGCGGCCCGGAATAGTTATATTTCTGGATTAGGGCCAAATCCCAGTCGATAGTTGGTACAGACATGCTCACTCCTTCCGTTGGTGTCGCGTTCGCATACGGCGGCCCGTTCTGGCCCCATCGCGGGCCATCACTCGGGTGCGCAGCCACTTCTGTCGCCGCGACAACCGCCGTAGTTTAACGAATAACCACACCAGATAACATATAACCGGAAGGGTTATTAGCAGGACTATCGTCCCTGCCGGATGCAAATGTTAGTTTCCACCCTTCAGAAGACGCATCATATCTTCCTGCTTTTCGTCTTCTTCTTCATCTTCGTCATCGTCGTAAGACAGACCCAGCTTCTGCATCAGCTCATCAATGCGGTCCAGTTTGGCATCAACCCATGACTGCTCTTCGGCGGTCAGGGTTTCACCCTCTTCAAGACGTTCCAGCAGCGCGTCCAGGCGCTCATCGTTCTCCAGCAAATCCAGCTCAGCCTGCGGTGAAAGCATAGGTTTCTCGCTCTTTGGTTTGTGCTGCTTAGTGACCGGGGTGTCTGTCACGCCCAGTGGAACAGGTGTTTTACTGCCAATACGTGGGTCTTTCTGCTGCTTGTTTTTCGCAGAAGCGCCAGAAGCATCACCACCGTTTGCACGGCTACCCGCAGCATGACCGCGATGTTTTTTATCGCGTTTGCGATCGCGCGATTCCTGGTTCAGTTCTTCGCGCGTTTTGCGGTGTGCTTTTGCAGGGCGTTTAGCGCCCGCAGCGGAGGTCGGTTTTTTCATGATGTTTTATCTTTAAGTCGTTTTCTTCAGTATAGAATTGCGGCGAAATCTAGCAGAAAGCAAGCAAAGAAAAAAGGCGACAGAGCAATCTGTCGCCTTTTTTCCTGACTCACAACCCTTAACGGGTCAGACATTCCGTGTTTGCCAACAACAAACCCTGTTTATCCCTTGGCTAATACCATCCGTGATACGGTTCCGTTTCCTGTTAAAACGCCTCCAGGCGTTGGTCATCCTGACAATCCTGCGTCTTCGCCTCCTGGCGCTCCTGACCCTAATCCTTAAGTCTGTTTCCTGTTGGCTTCCTCGCCCTGACGCACACTTTACCCTGTTCAGTTAAACTGACAAGCAACGAAACGGCACAAAAACGGATTTTCAGATAATTACCCGAGAATAAGCTTATGATTTAAAACAATTTGGCTTTTTTAACGCCTGCGAATTCTCTGAAATCTCCCATAGTATTCATAGCCGATCTCTCACAACCGCCAGGGTTTTAACCTACAGGCACTGTGCAATCAAAAAAGTCTTTTGCCGGCATTCAGGTATAATCCCCCTCAGATTACGATTTTGGAGACGACCACGTGACTACCTGGAACTACCAACAGACGCATTTTGTCACCAGTGCGCCCGATATCCGCCACCTTCCTTCTGATACTGGCATTGAAGTGGCTTTTGCTGGCCGCTCTAACGCGGGGAAATCCAGCGCCCTGAATACGCTGACCAATCAGAAGAGCCTGGCGCGTACCTCAAAAACACCTGGCCGTACTCAGCTGATTAACCTGTTTGAAGTGGCAGAAGGCAAACGCCTTGTCGACTTACCGGGATATGGTTACGCGCAAGTACCGGAAGAGATGAAGATCAAATGGCAGCGTGCGCTGGGTGAATACCTGGAAAAACGCCAGTGCCTGAAAGGTCTGGTGGTGCTGATGGATATCCGCCATCCCCTGAAAGATCTCGATCAGCAGATGATCGACTGGGCTGTCTCAAGTGAGATAGCCGTGCTGGTACTGCTGACTAAAGCGGATAAACTGGCGAGCGGCGCGCGTAAAGCGCAGGTGAATATGGTTCGCGAAGCGGTGCTGGCTTTTAACGGCGACGTACAGGTAGAGCCGTTCTCCTCGCTGAAAAAGCAGGGTGTCGACAAGCTGCGTCAGAAGCTCGATAGCTGGTTCAACGAGCTGGAACCCGCGACGGAAGCGGAAGAAGAGTAATACCGAGCGCGGCGATGTCCGCGCTTTTTTTTGCCTGGATTTTTCTTTGCCGCAATAAAAAACGCCCCAGTCATTACTGACTGGGGCGGCTAAAATATTCAGCCAAATCCGATTACGTGAAGTAAAAGGTCTGAAAGATAGAACATCTTACCTCTGTACCCTACGCGAATAACTCTACCCCTTTTTTTGCTGTAGAAAAAGCACTTTTTGTAGTTTTTTTTCATTCTTTACATAGGGAATTCTAATGATCGTCACAAAACGCACTTTGTTATGTTGCTAACTTACATAAAAAGCGCGTTATTGGCAGAACCCTTAGTGAGCTTGATCCCAGTTTTCACCGCTGCCCACTTCCACCAGCAACGGCACGTCAAGGGTCATGCTGCTTTCCATAAGTTCGTGGATCTTCTTCGACACGGCGTCCAGATCATCTTTGTGGACTTCGAATACCAGTTCATCGTGTACCTGCATGATCATCTTCACGCGTGGCTTCTCTTTTTCCAGCCAGGCATCAACCGCGATCATCGCGCGCTTAATAATGTCTGCCGCCGTCCCCTGCATCGGGGCGTTGATGGCAGCACGTTCTGCACCGGCACGACGCGCGGCGTTGCTTGATTTGATGTCCGGCAGATAAAGGCGACGACCATCCAGGGTTTCGACGTAGCCTTTCTCCTTCGCCTGCGCACGGGTGCGTTCCATATATTCCAGCACGCCCGGATAACGCTCGAAGTAGAGATCCATATACTTCTGCGACTCTTTACGCGGAATGTTGAGCTGGCGCGAAAGGCCAAAGGCGCTCATGCCGTAGATCAGACCAAAGTTGATCGCCTTCGCACTGCGACGTTGCTCATGAGTCACGCTGTCCAGCGGCAGTCCAAAGACTTCAGCCGCCGTTGCACGGTGGATATCCTTTCCTTCCGCAAAGGCCGTCAGCAGCCCCTTGTCGCGTGACAGGTGCGCCATAATACGCAGCTCAATTTGCGAGTAGTCGGCCGAGACGATCAGGTAGTCGTCTGGCGCGATAAACGCCTGACGGATACGACGGCCTTCTTCATTGCGTACCGGGATGTTCTGCAGGTTTGGATCGGTCGAGGAGAGACGACCGGTCGCCGCCACAGCCTGATGATACGAGGTATGCACGCGGCCCGTTTTAGGGTTGATCATCAGCGGAAGTTTATCGGTATAGGTAGACTTCAGCTTCGCCAGACCACGGTACTGGAGAATCACTTTTGGCAGCGGGTAATCCAGCGCCAGTTCCTCAAGCACTTCTTCAGACGTTGATGGCGCGCCGCCAGGGGTTTTCTTCAGCGGCTTAATTCCCTGTTTTTCAAACAGGATGGTCTGAAGCTGTTTCGGAGACGAAAGGTTAAACGGTTCGCCGGCAAGCTCATGCGCCTTCTGCTCAAGCTCGGTCAACCGCTGCGCCAGTTCTCCAGAGTGGTTATGCAGCACCGTCGGATCAATTTTTACGCCGTTGCGCTCAATGCGCGAGAGCACAGGTACCAGCGGCATCTCAATGTGCTGGAACACGTTCAGCGGACCTTCGTGCTTCTGCAGTTTTGGCCACATCTTCAGGTGCAGTTGCAGCGTGACATCGGCGTCTTCGGCCGCGTAGCGACCCGCTTCTTCCAGGGCAATCTGATTGAAGGTGAGCTGGTTTTTACCTTTTCCGGCAATCTCTTCAAAGGTAATGGTCTTATGCTTGAGCCAACGGTCGGATAAGGAGTCCATATCATGACGACCCGCCACGCTGTCGAGAATGTAAGATTCCAGCATGGTATCGAACGCAATGCCGCGCAGCTCAATGCCATAGTTTTGCAGAATGCCGCGATCATATTTGAGGTTTTGCCCAACCTTAAGCGCCTTGTCATCTTCCAGAATCGGCTTCAGCAGCTCCAGCACACGCTCACGCGGGATCTGATCAGGCGCATCAAGGTAATCATGTGCCACGGGCACATAGGCCGCCATTCCCGGCTCCGTCGCAAATGACAGGCCGACCATATTGGCCGAGATGTTATCGAGGCTGTCGGTTTCCGTGTCGAAGGCAAAGAACGGCGCTTTTTTGAGTTTCTCAATCCACGCCACCAGCTGTGACTCTTCAAGGAGGGTTTCGTAGTTGTCGAAAGAGAGCGCGATGGCCTCTTCTTCTGCCAGCTCTTCGGCATCAACGACAATCGTCTCCTTTGGCTTAGCAGCCGGTTTGGCCCCTTTTGCCTGCAACCATTTACCGGCTTCCACGTCCGTGGTCCAGCGCTTGAATTCGTATTTCTTAAACAGGCTTAGCAGTTCGTCTGCGGAAGGCTGCTGCACTTCAAGCTGCTCACAACCCAGTTCCAGTTCAACATCGGTTTTAATGGTTGCCAGCTTATAGGAGAGATAAGCCACCTCTTTGTTCTCTTCCAGCTTTCCGGCCATGGTTTTTGCACCACGGAAGGAGAGCCCGGCGATTTTGTCCGGCTCCGCGTACAGCGTATCCAGCCCGCCCAATCCCTGAAGCAGCGCCTGGGCGGTCTTTTCACCCACGCCAGGTACACCTGGGATGTTATCCGAGGAGTCGCCCATCAGCGCGAGGAAGTCGATAATCAGCTCTGGCGGCACGCCATATTTTGTGACCACCTCTTCAGGCCCAAGGATGGTGTTGGTCATGGTGTTAATCAGGGTAATACCTGGCGTTACCAGCTGCGCCATATCTTTATCCCCTGTACTGATCAGTACCGGACGACCCATTTTTTCTGCTTCACGTGCCAGCGTACCTATTACGTCATCGGCTTCGACCCCAGAGACGGCCAGCAGCGGCAAGCCCATCGCTTTTACCATCGCGTGCAGCGGTTCAATCTGCGCACGCAGATCGTCAGGCATTGGCGGACGGTGAGATTTGTAATGCTCAAAAAGCTCGTCGCGGAAGGTTTTACCTTTCGCATCAAACACCACTGCCGCATGGGTTGGCTGGTACTGAAGAATCAGGCTGCGCAGCATGTTTAGCACGCCGTACATTGCGCCGGTAGGTTCCCCTGCGCTATTGGTCAGAGGAGGAAACGCATG
This sequence comes from Enterobacter sp. BNK-18, assembly GCF_047456135.1. Classification (NCBI taxonomy): domain Bacteria; kingdom Pseudomonadati; phylum Pseudomonadota; class Gammaproteobacteria; order Enterobacterales; family Enterobacteriaceae; genus Enterobacter; species Enterobacter sp. BNK-18. The sequence goes on from NZ_CP179899.1 coordinate 3,773,193, forward strand.
ATACGCCCGATACAGGTAAGAAGAGCCGTCGACGAGAATAAGAGGGTTTTCTGGGATCTGAACCATAATGTCCGTGCCTTTAATCAATTTATGCGTAAAGGATGCCACAGAAGGATGAAAACATCAGTTATTAGCGCCAGATACAGGAAAAGATTTTGCGATCGTGAGGATCGCTCGCAAAAATAAATCTGTGGATAAGTTTGTGCATACTTTTACGTCATAGGAATAACAGACGCTAAAAGTACATACCTCATAATAAATAGATGCTATATATCATAGAGTTATTATGTTTCATTTGATCTTTATGGCCAATTGATGACAATTTAGTCTATGTGGATATAAGCCCAGGGCCGCATGCCGTTATAGCGAAATCTTCTGCTCCCAGGCGTTATCCCGCAACGCCTGGCATGAAAGCACCCTTATTTTGTCTGATTTCTGATAAAATCAGCGCCCTGCACCGGATAGCCGGCCGCTCACTTACAGCTAACCATCTGAAAAAGCTCATCATGTCGAGATTGCTCGCAGCAATAACATTACCTTTAAGCATCATTTTAACTATTCTGGTGACTGTCGCCTGTTCTGTGCCGATCATTATTGCCGGAATCATTAAGTTGCTGCTGCCCGTGCCCGTGGTATGGCGAGCCGTATCCGCATTTTGTAATTTCATGATGTACTGCTGGTGTGAAGGACTGGCGTTCCTGTTGTACCTGAACCCACACCTGAAGTGGGATGTGGAAGGGCTTGAAGGCCTCAACAAAAAGAACTGGTACCTGCTTATCTGCAACCACCACAGCTGGGCAGACATCGTGGTGTTATGCGTGCTTTTCCGCAAACATATCCCGATGAACAAATACTTCCTGAAACAGCAGCTCGCCTGGGTGCCTTTTATCGGTCTGGCCTGCTGGGCGCTTGATATGCCGTTTATGAAACGCTATTCGCGCAGCTATTTGCTTCGTCATCCGGAGCGCCGTGGTAAAGATGTAGAAACCACCCGCCGCTCCTGCGAAAAATTTCGCGCGCATCCGACAACCATTGTGAACTTCGTGGAAGGCTCGCGCTTTACGGAAGAGAAGCGTCAACAAACTCGCTCTCCTTATCAGCACCTGCTGCCGCCCAAGGCTGCGGGCATTGCGATGGCGCTTAACGTGTTGGGCGCGCAGTTCGATAAATTACTCAACGTCACGCTCTGCTATCCGGAAAACGACAGGACACCCTTCTTCGATATGCTCAGCGGCAAGCTGACGCGGATCGTTGTACGCATCGAGCTGGTGCCGGTTGATGACGGGTTGCACGGGGATTACGTTAACGATAAGAATTTCAAACGTCTTTTCCAGCGTTGGCTGAATACGCTCTGGAATGAGAAAGATGAACAGATAGAAAAGATTAAATCTTCATACAAAAACGCCGGTCAGTGACCGGCGTTTTTTTCTTTATTGCTCTTACTTCTTCTCGACCAGATATTTCACGGTATCCGCGTACTGCTGTACGAAGATATCCATGCTGCTGGTGTCCATGCCCTGCGTGTTCAGCTGATATTTGCCGTTAACATACATCGCCGGAACGCCCTGCAGCTGAAGGTCTGCGGCGGCTTTTTCCTGCTGGGCTACCAGAGATTTCACCACAAAGCTGTTCCATGCCGCGTCGTATTCTTCACCTTTCACACCGGCATCCACGAAGACTTTACGGATATCTGCAGTCGTCTGAACTGTCTGGGTTTTCTGGACTGCTTCAAACATTGGTGCAGTGATCTTATCTTCCACGCCCAGCGCGATAGCTACCGCCCACGCCTGAGTCAGGTCTTTACCCAATGGGCCCAGGAACTCAACGTGATACTTGGTCATTTTGGTGCCTTCTGGCAGCTTTTTCTTCACGTTATCGGAAACATGCAGCACCTGCTCGAACTGATAGCAATGTGGGCAATAGAACGAGAAGAACTCCAGAACCTGTGGCTCGCCAGCGACTGGCTTTTCCAGCGTCGTATACTGTTTGCCGTCGGTAAACTGCGCAGCAGAAGCGCTAAATGCCAGAATCATACCTGCCAGCGCCAGCCAAATTTTTTTCATGATTAACTCTCTCCTGGGTGTGTCCAACTAATACATCGGCGTTAATTGCAGAGGGGGCTCCTTAAGAACCTTAACCTGCTCAGTAAATGTGGATATCTGGCTGCGCCAGTAATCCTCTCCGGTAAGCCACGGGAAATTACGGGGAAATGCAGGATCGTCCCAACGCCTGATTAACCATGCGAGATAATAAACAAAACGCATCGCGCGTAAAGGTTCAATCAGGACAATTTCGTCTGAATTAAAAGGGCTAAACTCTTCATAGGCCTCAATAATCGTTTCAAGCTGCATCCGTTGCTCAGCTTTATCGCCATTGAGCAGCATCCACAGGTCCTGAACCGCTGGCCCCATACGTGCATCATCGAGATCGACGAACAGCGGGCCATCACGCCAGAGAATATTACCAGCGTGACAATCGCCGTGCAGACGCAGAACGGAAATATCATCGCACCAGCAGGTTTTCACCGCATCAATAAGTTTATCGGTCGCGTTGAGGAAATTATCCTTAAGCGCTTTGGGGATTAGCGCCGAGGTTTCAAATACCTGACGAGGTTCAAGCAGGTATTCCTGAATACCGATTGTCGGACGGGCAATAAAGTCTTCTTTGCGTCCCGTCTGGTGAATGCGTCCCAGATATCGGGCAACCCACTCCATCTGATCGATATTATCCGCTTCAAACTGGCGGCCCCCCAGGCTTGGGAATACGGCGTAGTAAAACCCTTCGTGGGTGAGCAGCGTTTGGTTATTAAATTTAAGCGGCGCGGCAACGGGAACATCATCATCCAGCAGATCGTGAGCAAACTGGTGCTCTTCCTGAATTTGTTCTGCGGACCAACGTTGAGGGCGATAGAACTTTACGACAAAGCGCTGACGATCCTCGTCCTGAAACTGATAGACGCGGTTTTCGTAGCTATTTAAGGGGGTTAGCCCGGAATCCACCCGAATACCCTGTTCAAACAGCGCATCCATAATGGTATCCGGGTGTAATGTCTGGAAAGTAAAAGCCTGGTCGTTCATCCGATCATCCGGAAATTATACGAATGATTCAGGATATCATCTTGTGGCGATTTCGGTGCCGCCGCTTACAAGCTTTTACTCTTTAATTACGCCACGTGCGCGTAGCAACGCGGTTTTAAAATCTTCCTCATAATCTTTCTGAATACCAGGAATAACAGCGTCTTTGGCAGAGTCGCGCATTTTGAGATGGTAGATCAGGATATCGTCAGAAAGGTCTGTCAGTTCGCCGTCAAAACCTGACTCTTTCGCCAGTTTCTGTAAAAATTGCATCAGATTAAGCTCTGGCTCTTTTTGCCAGGCCGGCTGGAGGAGTTCAATGACTTCATTCAGACGTTTACATTTCATGGTGGTGCTCCTTTCATTGAGAGTGACACGTTAGCAGGGTCAATCCCACAATAAAAGAGGCGATATTCATGAATCATGGCCAGCAAATAATCGGCGTTGTTCTGGCGGGTGGCAAGGCAACCCGAATGGGGGGGAAAGATAAAGGTCTTCAGCTCCTTAACGGTAAGCCACTCTGGCAGCATGTCGCTGATACGCTTGTGGACCAGGTCATGACAATGGCCATCAGCGCTAACAGGCATAGAGATGTTTATCAGCGTAGCGGGTATCCCGTTTACGAGGATACGCAGGAGAATTACCCCGGGCCGCTGGCCGGTATGCTTTCGGTTATGCAGCAGTCGCACGGGGAGTGGTTTATCTTCTGTCCGTGTGATACCCCGTTTATTCCGTCTTGTCTTGTCGAACGCATGGTACGGCTTCGTGGTAGCGCACCCGTTGTCTGGGCCCATGACGGTGAGCGTGACCACCCTGCTGTTGCGTTGATCCACCGTTCGTTAGTTCCGGCGTTACAGGAGTACCTGACGGCAGGAGAGCGCAGGGTGATGACTTTTATGCGCCAGTCAGGCGGCCATGCCGTCGATTTTAGCGATTTGAAGTCGGCGTTTATAAACGTCAATACCACAGAAGATTTGCAGATGATGCAGGAGAAAAAATGATACCTGTTTTGGCCATTTCAGCCTGGAGTGGTACCGGGAAAACGACGCTGCTGAAAAAACTGATCCCTGCGCTTTGCGCTAAAGGTGTTCGCCCCGGATTAATTAAGCATACGCATCACAATATGGATGTCGATAAGCCGGGAAAAGACAGCTATGAGCTGCGTAAGGCGGGAGCAGCCCAAACGATGGTGGCGAGTGATCAGCGCTGGGCATTGATGACTGAAACACCAGATGAAGTGCCGCTGGATCTCATGTATCTGGTTAGCCGGATGGATCACTCTACTCTGGATCTGGTGCTGGTTGAGGGGTTTAAGCATGACGCGGTGGCGAAGATCCTGCTGTTCAGAAGCCATGCCGGGCATGATGTTCACGAGCTGACGCTCGATGAGCATGTGATTGCAGTCGCCAGTGACGTAGCCCTGGATCTGGAGATACCGGTACTGGATTTGAATAACGTTGAGGAGATCGCCGCGTTTATTTTGAATTGGTGTGCTGTCTGATGCTCTCTCTGATGACGGGAAAAACCCAAAGCAAAAAACCCCGCACCATACGGTACGGGGTTCTTTTAATTGATGCCTGGCAGTTCCCTACTCTCACATGGGGAGACCCCACACTACCATCGGCGCTACGGCGTTTCACTTCTGAGTTCGGCATGGGGTCAGGTGGGACCACCGCGCTAAAGCCGCCAGGCAAATTCTGTTAATCTGTATCAGCTGAAAATCGTCTCTCATCGCCAAAACATCTTCGGCGTTGTAAGGTTAAGCCTCACGGTTCATTAGTATCGGTTAGCTCAACGCATCGCTGCGCTTACACACCCGACCTATCAACGTCGTAGTCTTCAACGTTCCTTCAGGAGACTTAAAGTCTCAGGGAGAACTCATCTCGGGGCAAGTTTCGTGCTTAGATGCTTTCAGCACTTATCTCTTCCGCATTTAGCTACCGGGCAGTGCCATTGGCATGACAACCCGAACACCAGTGATGCGTCCACTCCGGTCCTCTCGTACTAGGAGCAGCCCCCCTCAATTCTCCAGCGCCCACGGCAGATAGGGACCGAACTGTCTCACGACGTTCTAAACCCAGCTCGCGTACCACTTTAAATGGCGAACAGCCATACCCTTGGGACCTACTTCAGCCCCAGGATGTGATGAGCCGACATCGAGGTGCCAAACACCGCCGTCGATATGAACTCTTGGGCGGTATCAGCCTGTTATCCCCGGAGTACCTTTTATCCGTTGAGCGATGGCCCTTCCATTCAGAACCACCGGATCACTATGACCTGCTTTCGCACCTGCTCGAGCCGTCACTCTCGCAGTCAAGCTAGCTTATGCCATTGCACTAACCTCCTGATGTCCGACCAGGATTAGCTAACCTTCGTGCTCCTCCGTTACTCTTTGGGAGGAGACCGCCCCAGTCAAACTACCCACCAGACACTGTCCGCAACCCGGATCACGGGTCTACGTTAGAACACCAGCCATTAAAGGGTGGTATTTCAAGGTTGGCTCCACGCAGACTGGCGTCCACGCTTCAAAGCCTCCCACCTATCCTACACATCAAGGACCAGTGTTCAGTGTCAAGCTATAGTAAAGGTTCACGGGGTCTTTCCGTCTTGCCGCGGGTACACTGCATCTTCACAGCGAGTTCAATTTCACTGAGTCTCGGGTGGAGACAGCCTGGCCATCATTACGCCATTCGTGCAGGTCGGAACTTACCCGACAAGGAATTTCGCTACCTTAGGACCGTTATAGTTACGGCCGCCGTTTACCGGGGCTTCGATCAAGAGCTTCGCGTTACCGCTAACCCCATCAATTAACCTTCCGGCACCGGGCAGGCGTCACACCGTATACGTCCACTTTCGTGTTTGCACAGTGCTGTGTTTTTAATAAACAGTTGCAGCCAGCTGGTATCTTCGACTGATTTCAGCTCCACCCGCAGGGGCTTCACCTACATATCAGCGTGCCTTCTCCCGAAGTTACGGCACCATTTTGCCTAGTTCCTTCACCCGAGTTCTCTCAAGCGCCTTGGTATTCTCTACCTGACCACCTGTGTCGGTTTGGGGTACGATTTGATGTTACCTGATGCTTAGAGGCTTTTCCTGGAAGCAGGGCATTTGTTACTTCAGCACCGTAGTGCCTCGTCATCACACCTCAGCGTTAATAAGGAACCGGATTTACCTGGAACCTCCGCCTACATGCTTAAACCGGGACAACCGTCGCCCGGCTAACATAGCCTTCTCCGTCCCCCCTTCGCAGTAACACCAAGTACAGGAATATTAACCTGTTTCCCATCGACTACGCCTTTCGGCCTCGCCTTAGGGGTCGACTCACCCTGCCCCGATTAACGTTGGACAGGAACCCTTGGTCTTCCGGCGAGCGGGCTTTTCACCCGCTTTATCGTTACTTATGTCAGCATTCGCACTTCTGATACCTCCAGCACCCCTCACAGGACACCTTCAACGGCTTACAGAACGCTCCCCTACCCAACAACGCATAAGCGTCGCTGCCGCAGCTTCGGTGCATGGTTTAGCCCCGTTACATCTTCCGCGCAGGCCGACTCGACCAGTGAGCTATTACGCTTTCTTTAAATGATGGCTGCTTCTAAGCCAACATCCTGGCTGTCTGTGCCTTCCCACATCGTTTCCCACTTAACCATGACTTTGGGACCTTAGCTGGCGGTCTGGGTTGTTTCCCTCTTCACGACGGACGTTAGCACCCGCCGTGTGTCTCCCGTGATAACATTCTTCGGTATTCGTAGTTTGCATCGGGTTGGTAAGCCGGGATGGCCCCCTAGCCGAAACAGTGCTCTACCCCCGAAGATGAGTTCACGAGGCGCTACCTAAATAGCTTTCGGGGAGAACCAGCTATCTCCCGGTTTGATTGGCCTTTCACCCCCAGCCACAAGTCATCCGCTAATTTTTCAACATTAGTCGGTTCGGTCCTCCAGTTAGTGTTACCCAACCTTCAACCTGCCCATGGCTAGATCACCGGGTTTCGGGTCTATACCCTGCAACTTAACGCCCAGTTAAGACTCGGTTTCCCTTCGGCTCCCCTATACGGTTAACCTTGCTACAGAATATAAGTCGCTGACCCATTATACAAAAGGTACGCAGTCACCCCATAAAGAGGCTCCCACTGCTTGTACGTACACGGTTTCAGGTTCTTTTTCACTCCCCTCGCCGGGGTTCTTTTCGCCTTTCCCTCACGGTACTGGTTCACTATCGGTCAGTCAGGAGTATTTAGCCTTGGAGGATGGTCCCCCCATATTCAGACAGGATACCACGTGTCCCGCCCTACTCTTCGAGTTCACAGCCTGTGTGCTTTCGTGTACGGGACTTTCACCCTGTACCGTGCGACTTTCCAGACGCTTCCACTAACACACAAGCTGATTCAGACTCTGGGCTGCTCCCCGTTCGCTCGCCGCTACTGGGGGAATCTCGGTTGATTTCTTTTCCTCGGGGTACTTAGATGTTTCAGTTCCCCCGGTTCGCCTCGTTAACCTATGTATTCAGTTAACGATAGTGTGTCGGAACACACTGGGTTTCCCCATTCGGACATCGCCGGGTCAAAGGTTCATATCACCTCGCCGGCGCTTTTCGCAGATTAGCACGTCCTTCATCGCCTCTGACTGCCAGGGCATCCACCGTGTACGCTTAGTCGCTTAACCTCACAACCCGAAGATGTTTCTTTCGATTCACCACCGGTTTGTGAAAATTTGAGAGACTCGAACACACATAACATGTGTGTCGTTTCAATTTTCAGCTTGATCCAGATTTTTAAAGAGCAAATATCTCAAACGTCACCCGAAGATGAGTTTTGAGATATGTCGGCAGGTGACTTTCACTCACGAACCAGCAAGTGGCGTCCCCTAGGGGATTCGAACCCCTGTTACCGCCGTGAAAGGGCGGTGTCCTGGGCCTCTAGACGAAGGGGACACTGAAGTCTCAATCGCAAGACGCCTTGCTATTTACTTTTCATCAGACAATCTGTGTGGACACTACAAAGGCAGGTTCTTTAAGGTAAGGAGGTGATCCAACCGCAGGTTCCCCTACGGTTACCTTGTTACGACTTCACCCCAGTCATGAATCACAAAGTGGTAAGCGCCCTCCCGAAGGTTAAGCTACCTACTTCTTTTGCAACCCACTCCCATGGTGTGACGGGCGGTGTGTACAAGGCCCGGGAACGTATTCACCGTAGCATTCTGATCTACGATTACTAGCGATTCCGACTTCATGGAGTCGAGTTGCAGACTCCAATCCGGACTACGACGCACTTTATGAGGTCCGCTTGCTCTCGCGAGTTCGCTTCTCTTTGTATGCGCCATTGTAGCACGTGTGTAGCCCTACTCGTAAGGGCCATGATGACTTGACGTCATCCCCACCTTCCTCCAGTTTATCACTGGCAGTCTCCTTTGAGTTCCCGGCCGGACCGCTGGCAACAAAGGATAAGGGTTGCGCTCGTTGCGGGACTTAACCCAACATTTCACAACACGAGCTGACGACAGCCATGCAGCACCTGTCTCAGAGTTCCCGAAGGCACCAAAGCATCTCTGCTAAGTTCTCTGGATGTCAAGAGTAGGTAAGGTTCTTCGCGTTGCATCGAATTAAACCACATGCTCCACCGCTTGTGCGGGCCCCCGTCAATTCATTTGAGTTTTAACCTTGCGGCCGTACTCCCCAGGCGGTCGACTTAACGCGTTAGCTCCGGAAGCCACGCCTCAAGGGCACAACCTCCAAGTCGACATCGTTTACGGCGTGGACTACCAGGGTATCTAATCCTGTTTGCTCCCCACGCTTTCGCACCTGAGCGTCAGTCTTTGTCCAGGGGGCCGCCTTCGCCACCGGTATTCCTCCAGATCTCTACGCATTTCACCGCTACACCTGGAATTCTACCCCCCTCTACAAGACTCTAGCCTGCCAGTTTCGAATGCAGTTCCCAGGTTGAGCCCGGGGATTTCACATCCGACTTGACAGACCGCCTGCGTGCGCTTTACGCCCAGTAATTCCGATTAACGCTTGCACCCTCCGTATTACCGCGGCTGCTGGCACGGAGTTAGCCGGTGCTTCTTCTGCGGGTAACGTCAATTGCTGTGGTTATTAACCACAACACCTTCCTCCCCGCTGAAAGTACTTTACAACCCGAAGGCCTTCTTCATACACGCGGCATGGCTGCATCAGGCTTGCGCCCATTGTGCAATATTCCCCACTGCTGCCTCCCGTAGGAGTCTGGACCGTGTCTCAGTTCCAGTGTGGCTGGTCATCCTCTCAGACCAGCTAGGGATCGTCGCCTAGGTGAGCCGTTACCCCACCTACTAGCTAATCCCATCTGGGCACATCTGATGGCAAGAGGCCCGAAGGTCCCCCTCTTTGGTCTTGCGACGTTATGCGGTATTAGCTACCGTTTCCAGTAGTTATCCCCCTCCATCAGGCAGTTTCCCAGACATTACTCACCCGTCCGCCACTCGTCACCCGAGAGCAAGCTCTCTGTGCTACCGTTCGACTTGCATGTGTTAGGCCTGCCGCCAGCGTTCAATCTGAGCCATGATCAAACTCTTCAATTTAAGTTTGATGCTCGTGAATTAAACTTCGTAATGAATTACGTATGTTCACTCAGAGACTTGGTATTCATTTTTCGTCCGAGGACGTTAAGAATCCATGTCACTTTGAGTGCCCACACAGATTGTCTGATAAATTGTTAAAGAGCAGTGCCGCTTCGTTTTCGCTGCGGCGCGGGGTGTGCATATTACGCTTTCCCGCTTCAGAGTCAAGCATTTATTTTCGCTTATCTCTGCTGACCCGGCGGCGTGTGTGCCGTTGTTCCGTGTCAGTGGAGGCGCATTATAGGGAGTTATTCTGAAGTGACAAGAGGAAATTCAAAAAAAGTTTCTGTCCGTGTTTTTTTTCACCAACAGGGGTGAAATCAAGCTACAAATTGTTCTATTTGATGTATCTGCAACCACAATAACACCCGAGGTGGCATAATTATCAGCATGAATCTTTAAGGAATAAACGCGATGCCATTAAGCGCACAACAACTGGCTGCCCAAAAAAACCTGTCGTATGTGCTGGCAGAAAAACTGGCTCAGCTGATTTTAGCGGGTAAATATGCCCCGGGGAGCATCCTGCCGGGTGAAATGGAGTTGGGTGAGCAGTTTGGGGTGAGCCGTACCGCCGTTCGCGAAGCGGTGAAAACCTTAACGGCAAAAGGCATGGTGCTTCCGCGTCCTCGCATTGGTACGCGTGTGATGCCACAGAGCAACTGGAACTTCCTCGATCAGGAACTGCTCTCATGGTGGATGACGGAAGATAACTTTCATCAGGTCGTCGATCACTTCCTGGTGATGCGCAGCAGTCTTGAACCTCAGGCCTGCCTCCTTGCCGCCACGCTCGGGACGGCAGAACAGAAAGCGCAGCTCAATGCCCTGATGGAAGAGATGGTGTTCCTGAAAAAGCACTTCAACCGCGAACGCTGGATTGAGGTCGATATGGCCTGGCATGAACACATCTATATGATGAGCGCCAATCCGTTCCTGACATCCTTTGCCTCTTTATTCCATTCGGTATACCACACCTACTTTACCTCTATTACACAAGACGAAGTGGTAAAGCTGGATTTGCACCAGGCGATTGTTGATGCCATTCAGGAGAGCGACGGGCAGCGAGCCCAGGATGCATGCCAGGCATTGCTGGCCGCGCCAACCCACCAGCAGGTACATAAATGAGAGAGAAAAAAGCACGCAGCATGGCCGGATTGCCGTGGATTGCAGCCATGGCGTTCTTTATGCAGGCTCTGGATGCCACCATCCTCAACACAGCGCTACCCGCGATTGCACAAAGCCTTAACCGATCCCCGCTGGCGATGCAGTCCGCCATCATCAGTTATACCCTGACTGTCGCGATGCTCATTCCGGTGAGCGGCTGGCTGGCTGACCGCTTCGGCACCCGCAAAATATTCATGCTGGCCGTGACGCTCTTTACGCTCGGCTCTTTGGCCTGTGCGCTGTCAACGTCTCTTACAGAGCTGGTCATCTTCCGTGTTCTTCAGGGCGTTGGCGGGGCAATGATGATGCCCGTGGCGCGTCTGGCGTTACTGCGCGCCTATCCGCGCAGTGAACTGCTTCCTGTGCTCAACTTCGTCACGATGCCCGGCCTGGTCGGCCCCATACTGGGTCCGGTTCTCGGCGGGGTATTCGTCACCTGGGCAAGCTGGCACTGGATCTTCCTGATTAATATTCCCATTGGCGTCGCGGGGCTGCTTTATGCCCGCAAATATATGCCGAACTTCACCACCCCAAGACGCCGTTTCGATATGCGTGGTTTTTTCCTGTTTGGCCTGAGCCTGGTGCTCTTCTCCAGCGGGATGGAACTGTTTGGTGAGAAAATCGTCGCGACATGGATTGCACTCTCCGTCATCCTCGGCGGTATTTTGCTGTTCCTTCTTTATATACGTCATGCACGCCATCACCCGACGCCGTTAATTTCTCTGTCGCTGTTTAACACCCGAACGTTTTCCGTGGGGATTGCGGGCAACATTGCCTCACGCCTGGGGACGGGCTGCGTGCCATTCCTGATGCCACTGATGCTGCAGGTGGGTTTCGGCTACCCGGCTCTGATTGCCGGTTGCATGATGGCACCCACGGCGATGGGCTCTATTCTGGCCAAATCAACCGTCACGCAGGTGTTGCGCTGGTTTGGCTATCGTAAAACGCTGGTAGGTGTAACGGTCTTTATCGGGCTGATGATCGCGCAGTTCTCCCTGCAATCCGCCTCTTTACCGGTCTGGATGCTGATCCTGCCCCTGTTTGTGCTGGGAATGGCAATGTCGACACAGTTCACGTCGATGAACACCATCACCCTCGCCGACCTGACCGACGATAACGCCAGTAGCGGCAACAGCGTGCTGGCAGTGACTCAGCAGTTGTCGATCAGTCTGGGGGTGGCCGTCAGTGCGGCGGTACTGCGGTTTTATGAAGGTTTTGACAGCGCGAACACCGTCGAACAGTTTCACTATACCTTTATTACCATGGGCGCACTCACCGTCGTGTCGGCGCTGGTCTTTATGCTGTTAAAACCCAAAGATGGCCGCAACCTGATCAAAGAGCGCCACAAAGCAAAAGCTAAACCGAACCCCGTTCCATCAGAACAGGAGTAAGCTGCAGACGTTGCTGCTGCAGGCCGGGCTCGGCCATCCGGTGGATAAGCACATCGATGGCCAGCTCGCCCAGTTCATCTTTTGGCTGATGAATCGTAGTAAGCGGCGGCGTCATGTAGCGGGCCAGTTCAATGTCATCATAACCAATCACCGCCATATCGTGTGGAACACGCAGTCCCGCCTGATATAACGCCTGATACGCGCCAAACGCCATCGCATCGTTGCCGATAAACACAGCCTGCGGACGCTGCGCTTGCGACAGCAGTTTCTGCATAGCTTCAAAGCCGCCGTTAAATTCGAAATCACCGGTAATACGGTAGCCATCCGGAACAGTAAGCCCCGCCCGCGCCATCGCAGAAAGATACCCCTCAAGACGCAAACGTGCCGGGGTTTTATCCAGGGGGCCGGTAATGCAGGCGATGCGGGTATAGCCTTTATCGATCAGATACTGGGTGGCCATGTCACCTCCCAGCAGCGAGTTATCCTGAATGAGATCGCTGGTACCGTCGAACGGCGCCCAGTCCATCATCACCGTGGGAATAGAAGGGTAGCGCTGAATAATCTCTTTCGAGGGCTGATGTGTTTCGGTACACAGCAGCAGTAACCCGTCGACGCGTTTTTGCATCAGCGTCTCCAGATTGCGGTTCATTCGCTGCTCATCCCCTTCGGTATTGCACAGCACCAGGCTGTAACCACGCTCGAAGCAGCTGCGTTCGACACCGCGCACAAGTTCAGAATAAAAGGGGTTGGTACTGGCGGTGATCAGCATGCCGATGGTGCGCGTCTGGTTGAGCTTGAGGCTGCGCGCCAGCGCGGACGGCGCATAGTTGAGATCTTTAACCGCGGCTTCGACTTTTTCCCGAATCGCCTCGCTAACGAAGCGATCGTTATTAATGACGTGGGAGACTGTCGACGTAGAAACGCCCGCCTGGCGGGCGACATCTTTCATTGTGGCCAAGCGTTACCCCTGCTGACTTAAGAATTCATCAATCTCTTTACGCCACGGAACGGAAGGCTGGGCACCTTTGCGCGTTACGGCAATCGCCGCGGCGGCATGGGCAAAGCGAATAGCATCATCCATTCTCTTGCCTTCCAGCAGCGCAGTCACCAATGCACCGTTAAAGGTATCTCCCGCCGCGATGGTATCAATCGCCTTAACCTTAAAGCCCGGCACGCGACGGCCTTCCCCGTTTACGCTGGCCCACACTCCACGACTACCAAGGGTAATGATAACGGTGCCGATGCCTTTATCGTGCAGCACTCTCGCCGCCCGCGCGGCGTCGTCATCATTTTCAACGCGAACGCCTGTCAGTTTCTCCGCTTCAGTTTCGTTCGGGGTAATGATATCCACCAGCGCCAGCAGCTCGTCTGATAATACCCGCGCAGGCGCAGGATTGAGTACGACAGTGGTATGATTTTGATGCGCTATCGCTGCGGCCGCCAGGACGCTTTCAACGGGTGATTCCAGCTGCATCAGAAGCGCTTCGGCATTCGCGATGATCTCGCGCTGTGCGTCCACCCGCTCAGTGGTCAGCGCGGCGTTAGCCCCCGCATGAATACCGATGACATTCTCACCTTCCGCGTTGACGAAAATCAGCGCCACGCCGGTTGATTCCCCTTCGACAACGCTGACAGGCGCAATATCAATGTTATCGCTGGCCAGCTGTTTGCGTACGCGCTCACCGGTATCGTCATCACCCGTGCAGGCAATAAAGGCGATCTTCGCCCCACTGCGTCCTGCGGCGACGGCCTGGTTGGCGCCCTTACCGCCGAATGCCACCTGATACTGATTACCGGTGACGGTTTCGCCCGGTGTCGGGAACGATTCAAGGTTAAGAATGTGATCGGCATTGATACTGCCAAGGACGACAAGATTGCCTGCGGTTTTCATGGTTGAGGTGTCCATCTGAGAGCGCCACCGGTGTGACCCGGTGGCGTATGCCACACTTTTCTTTATAGGGTGTCCCTCAGGCAGCCAGCGACTGCCTGATTCGCCTTTTACTGCTTGATGACCAGTTTCAGGTCAACAGGATATTTGGCCTGAACTTTTTCGCCCTTCAGCACTTTATCAGCAGTCTGCACGCCCGTTGCGCCGATCTGCTCAGGCAGCTGAGCGATGGTCGCCGCCAGTTTGCCATCTTTTACTGCTTTTTCACCATCCGGTGTGCCGTCAAATCCGACAACCATCACATCAGATTTACCTGCGGTCTGCAGAGCACGCAGCGCGCCCAGCGCCATTTCGTCGTTCTGTGCAAACACAGCCTGCACGTCAGGGTGCGCGGTCAGCAGGTTCTGCATCACGTTCAGACCTTTCGTGCGGTCGAAGTCAGCAGGCTGGCTGGCCAGTACGTTAAATTTGTGCGCTGCAACAGCCTGCTGGAAGCCTTCACCACGCTCACGCGCCGCTGACGTACCGGCAATACCCTGCAGTTCGATAACTTTCGCGCCTTCACCCGCTTTCTTCGCGATGTAGTCACCCGCGATTTTGCCACCCAGTACGTTATCAGAAGCGATGTGGCTGACTACGTCGCCTTTCGTCGCCTGACGGTCAAGGGTGATGACCGGGATCTTCGCCTGGTTTGCCATCTTCACGGCGTTACCCACGGCGTCAGAATCCGTTGGGTTGATCAGCAGGATTTTGGTGCCACGTACGGTTAGGTCCTGAACGTTTGCCAGCTCTTTCGCCGGGTTGTTCTGAGAGTCCAGCACCACCAGGTTGTAGCCCAGTTTGTCAGCTTCTTTCTGTGCTCCGTCCTTCAGAGAGACGAAGAACGGGTTGTTCAGCGTGGAGATAACCAGCGCGATGGTGTCTTTCGCCATTGCGTTAGCACTTACGGTTGCGCTCAGCGCGACAGCAGAAACCAGGGTAGCCAGTTTTTTCATGTTCATATCTAAGATGTCCTGTAGTGTCGTCAGTTACTGTTTTTTGTTGTCTACCAGAACCGCCAGCAAAATCACCACTGCTTTAACGATCATCTGGTAATAGGAGGAAACACCCAATAAATTCAAACCATTATTCAGGAAACCAAGGATCAGTGCGCCGATCAATGTCCCAACAATGCGACCTTTACCGCCCGCAAGACTCGTACCGCCCAGAACGACTGCCGCAATGGCATCCAGCTCATACCCCGTCCCCGCCGTTGGCTGCGCAGAAGAGAGGCGCGCCACTTCGATGATGCCTCCCAGAGAGGCCAGCAGACCACACAGCGAATAGACGATGATTTTGACTTTATTGACGCTGATCCCGGACAGACGCGTTGCCGCTTCGTTACCGCCCAGCGCATAGATATAACGACCCAGACGGGTGTGATGCAGCATGTACCACGCCGCGAGGAAAACGATAGCCATGATCCAGACCGGCGTCGGGATACCCAGCGGACGACCAATACCGAACCAGCCAAACAGATCGGCGTTATCCGTAAAGCCGGTATTTACCGGACTGCCGTTGGTGTAAACCATGGTGACACCGCGCAGCAGGAGCATCATGACCAGCGTCGCAATGAATGCCTGAACGCGACCTTTCGCCACAATCACACCGGTCACGGCACCAATTGCCGCCCCAAGTGCCAGCGCAGCTGCAACAGCCACCAGCGCGTTGACCTCAATCCCTACAATTGAAGCCGCAACCGCACCGGTGAGCGCCAGCAGGGAACCGACGGACAGATCGATACCCGATGTCAAAATCACCAGCGTCATCCCTACCGCCATAATGGCGTTAACCGACGTCTGCTGAAGAATATTGAACAGGTTATTAACGGTAAAAAAGTTTGGGCTCATGGTCGAAACAATCGCGATCAACACCAGCAGGGCAATCAGCGATTTTTGTTCCAGCAGCCATGCCTTTGTGAAATAACGGCGACCAGAAACAGCCTGGGTAGTCATCTTCTTACTCCTGATTCACGCGATTAAGCTTGCCCACAGCGGCAGCCATCAGAACTTCCTGGGTGGCCTGCTCGCGAGTGAATTCACCACCGAGATGCCCTTCATGCATGACGATAATGCGATCGCTCATGCCTAATACTTCTGGCATCTCGGAAGAGACCAGAATGATGCTCAGGCCGTCGGCCTTGAACTGGTTAATCAGCTGATAGATCTCTTTCTTGGCCCCAACGTCCACGCCGCGGGTTGGCTCATCAAGGATCAGCACTTTCGGGCGCGTCATCAGACCGCGCGCAATGGCCACTTTTTGCTGATTACCACCGGACAACAGGCCAATCGCCTGCTCCATCGACGGCGTTTTAACGTTGAAGAGACGGATAAAATCGCTGACCGCCTGCTGTTCATCTTTGTGCTTCAGGCTGCCACCGCTGCGGCTGAAATAGCGCAGGGCAGTAAGCGACATGTTCTCTTTTACCGACATCCCCAGCACTAAGCCGTCACGCTTGCGGTCTTCTGAGATATAGACGATGCCGTTTGCCAGGCCATCCTGTGGAGAGCGAGTCACCACCTCATGACCGTCGAGCGTGACATAACCGCTGGTACGCGGCAGTGCGCCATAGAGCACTTTCATCAGCTCGGTACGGCCTGCCCCCATTAACCCCGCCACGCCAAGGATCTCCCCCTGGCGCAGGGTAAAGGTGACATTGTTCACGCCCGGGCCACAGAGGTTGTCCACCTTCAGGCGGATCTCACCCGGTGCTTTGTCCAGATGCGGATACTGGTCTTCGAGCTTACGTCCCACCATCATTTCGATAAGGGTATCTTCGGTCAGCGTGGCGACTTCGCGCTCGGCAATGAATTGCCCGTCGCGGAAGACCGTTACGTCGTCGCAGATCTCGAAAATCTCTTTCATACGGTGAGAGATATAGACAATCCCGCGTCCCTGCGATTTCAGCTCGCGGATAACGCGGAATAAAGATTCGGTTTCGGTGTCGGTCAGCGCGTCCGTCGGTTCATCCATAATGATGACCTTCGACTCAAAGCTCAGCACCTTCGCGATTTCAACCATTTGCTGATCGCCAATGGAGAGGTCGCCCACCAGACGGTCGCTCTTGAAGCGCAGGTTTAGCTTCGCCAGCAGTTTATCCGCTTCGGCATACATCGTTTTCCAGTCGATTTTGCCAAACCGGTTAACGAACTCACGTCCGAGGAAGATGTTTTCCGCAATGCTGAGCTGCGGGATCAGGTTCAGCTCCTGATGGATAATACCGATCCCCGCATCCTGGGAGGATTTCGGGCCGTTGAACGTGGTCTCTTTACCCAGCCACAGCAGCGAGCCGGCATCGCGTTGATAGATACCGGTCAGCACTTTCATCATGGTGGATTTGCCGGCCCCGTTTTCGCCCACCAGCGCCATTACGCGTCCGGGATAAACGTTCAGAGCCGCGCCAGAGAGGGCTTTTACGCCAGGGAACGCTTTATCGATCCCTTTCAGTTGCAGTAATGCGTCCATGATGGCCTCAGAAGGTGACGCCAGCACAGAGAATGATATTCGCATACGGGGAACACTCCCCGCTGCGAATCACCGCCTGACTGTCTGCGGTTTGTTGTTTGAATTGCTCGTGCGTTGTGTAACGAATTTCTATGGTGTTTCCCTGGTGTTGTTGCAGTTGCTCAATGTGGCTGAGCAACGTTTCGTGGAGTTGCGGATTATGGTGTTTAATTTCCGTCGCGAGAATGGCCGCCTCAACCTGCATCTCCGCCGTCACCACGTCCAGTACCTGCATAAACGAGGGCACGCCCTGCGTTAACGCCATATCAATACGGGTTGTGCTGCGTGGAACCGGTAAGCCTGCATCGCAAACCACCAGCGTATCGGTATGCCCAAGACGGGAAATAACCGATGAGATTTCTGCGTTAAGAACGGTGCCTTTCTTCATTTTCTTGCTCCACTAGCGAAACGTTTCGCTGAAATCAGTTTAGTCTTAACGGTGTTCAGAAAACCACCATGACATAACAGATTTGTGATCGGCGTCGAAACGTTTCGCTACGTGAAATGAGAAGGCGATAAATGCAAAAACGGTAACCCTTTGGTTACCGCTTTTTAGGGTTGCACCCTCTCCATCCAGGAGAGGGCATCAGGCCACACGAGGACCTAGATTTCGACCTGCGTTCCCAGCTCAATCACACGGTTAGGCGGGATCTCAAACTGGTCAGGCGCGCGAAGGGCGTTACGCTGCAGGATAAGGTACAACTTGCCGCGCAGACGCAAATACCAGGGGCGCTTGCCGATAATCAGCGACTCGTGGGACATAAAGAACGAGGTCTCCATCATGCGACAGCTCAGACCTTCCAGACCGCAGCGATGGAACACCTCTTCGACGTTTGGTGTCTCACGCCAGCCGTAGCTTGCCACGACGCGCCAGAAGGTCGGCGACAGTTGCTCGATTTGCACGCGGCGGACATTGTGGACGTACGGGGCATCTTCGGTGCGCAGGGTCAGCAGGATCACGCGCTCGTGCAGCACTTTGTTGTGCTTGAGGTTATGCATCAGCGCAAACGGGATAACGTTCAGCGCACGCGACATATACACCGCGGTGCCCGGCACGCGTACCGGCGGCGATTTCTCCAGCGAGGCAATCATAGCCTCCAGGGAGTTACCGTGCTCATGCATACGGCGCAGAAGGCGGAAACGTTCGCTTTTCCACGTGGTCATGACAATGAACATCACCAGACCGAGCGTCAACGGCAGCCAGCCACCGGAGACAATCTTGTCGAGGTTGGCGGAGAAAAGCGGCACGTCAATGCACAGGAAGCCGACCAGAATCATCATCACGAGGAATTTGTTCCAGTGCCAGTTTCGGTACGCTACCGTGGTGGAGAGCAGCGAGGTCAGTACCATCGTACCGGTTACCGCAATACCGTACGCCGCCGCCAGGTTGCTGGAGTGCTCGAAGCTGACGATGACAATCACCACGGCGAAATAGAGCAGCCAGTTGATGAACGGAATGTAAATCTGGCCCGACTCCATCTCGGAGGTATGGATAATGCGCATAGGCGAGAGATACCCCAGACGCACGGCCTGACGCGTCAGAGAGAACACGCCTGAAATTACCGCCTGCGAGGCAATAACGGTCGCCAGCGTCGCCAGAATCAGCATGGGCACCAGCGCCCAGTCCGGAGCCAGCAGGAAGAAGGGGTTCTTAATCGCCTCCGGGTTTTGCAGCAGCAGCGCACCCTGACCGAAATAGTTCAGCACCAGCGACGGCAGGACCACTAAAAACCACGCCACGCGGATAGGCAGTTTCCCGAAGTGCCCCATATCGGCATACAGCGCCTCAACACCGGTGATGGAGAGCACGACGGCACCGAGCGCAACGAAGGAAACCACTTTATATTCAAGGAAGAAATGCACGGCCCAGTATGGGTTCAGCGCATGCAGCACGTCCGGGTTAGCAATAATGCTGCGTAAACCGAGTGCCGCCAGGACCAGGAACCAGGCCAGCATAATCGGAGCGAACAGCTTGCCCACCAGCCCGGTGCCGTGCTTCTGGATGATGAACAGCAGCGTCAGGACAAGGATCGCCAGCGGAACAACCCATGAATCAAGCTGTGGCGCGATAATCTCCAGCCCCTCTATCGCCGAGAGAACCGAAATCGCGGGCGTAATGACGACTTCCCCATAGAAGAAGCTGCCGCCAATCAGGCCGATAATGACCAGCACCGACGTCATTCTGGCGGAGGTATTCCGCCCGGCAAGGGACATCAGAGTCAGGATCCCCCCTTCACCGGCGTTATCTGCACGCATAACGAAGGAGAGGTATTTCACTGAAACCACCAGGATCAGCAGCCAGAAGATGAGGGACAGGAAGCCAAAGACGGCATCGCGCTCAACACCAAAACCAAACTGACCGGACAGACATTCACGAAGCGTATAAAGCGGGCTGGTGCCGATATCACCGTAGACAACCCCGATCGCCGCAAGCGTTATTGCGGGTAATGATTGCTTATTATCAGTGCTCATAGACTAGTCTTTTCGTTTAAATAACAAATGTGTGCTTAGTCCCTTGGCCCACAAAAAGCGCACAGTATGCACGATTCAATGCAAAATCGTACCCCTAAATGCAACCGCATTAATGTAGCGCAAAGAAAATAGCGCCGCACTTCAGTCTATTACCAGCCCTGACTGAAACGTCTATACTCGCTTCAATTGGCCGCCACGACGGCGAAAGGATGCAAAACTATTATGGCTCACTCACATTTAATAGCAGAAAGAATTTCCCGCCTCAGCGGCGCGCTGGAAAAAGGCCTTTTCGAGCGTAGCCACGCCATTCGCCTCTGTTTACTGGCGGCGTTGAGCGGTGAAAGCGTCTTTCTGCTTGGTCCTCCGGGCATAGCCAAAAGCCTGATTGCCCGCCGGCTGAAATTTGCCTTTCAGAACGCCCGCGCTTTCGAATACCTGATGACCCGCTTTTCCACCCCAGAAGAAGTTTTCGGCCCGCTTTCCATTCAGGCGCTGAAAGATGAAGGGCGCTATCAGCGCCTGACTGAGGGGTATCTTCCGGAAGCGGAAATTGTTTTTCTTGATGAGATCTGGAAAGCGGGGCCGGCTATTCTGAACACCCTGCTCACGGCGATAAACGAACGCCGATTCCGCAACGGTGCCAGCGAAGAGAAAATCCCGATGCGCCTGCTGGTGGCGGCCTCTAACGAACTCCCGGAAGCCGACAGCAGCCTAGAAGCGCTGTATGACCGCATGCTGATCCGCCTGTGGCTCGACAAAGTGCAGGATAAATCCAACTTCCGCTCGATGCTGGTCAGCCAGCAGGATGAGAATGAAAACCCGGTCCCCGCTTCGCTGCAGGTCACGGATGAGGAGTATTACCAGTGGCAGGAGGATATCGGCAAAATCACACTGCCGGATTCGGTGTTTGAGCTGATCTATCTGCTGCGCCAGCAGCTCGATTTACTGCCTTCTGCGCCGTATGTCTCCGACCGTCGCTGGAAAAAAGCGATCCGCCTGCTGCAGGCCAGCGCCCTGTTCAGCGGCCGCGATGCCGTTGCGCCAATCGATCTGATCCTTTTAAAAGATTGTCTCTGGCACGACGCGGAAGGCATGAACCTGATGCAGCAGCAGCTTGACGTATTGATGACCGGACACGCCTGGGGCCAGCAGTCGATGCTCAACCAGCTCGGGGCGATTGCCCAACGGCGAATTCAGCTGCAGCAACAACAAAGCGACAAAACAGCGCTGAAAGTAAACCGCCTTGGCGGTATGTTCGCCCGCAAAGCGCATTATGAGTTGCCGTCCGAACTGACCAGTACAACGCTGACGCTCCTGCTTCAGCAGCCCCTTAAGCTGCATGACATGCAGGTGGTCCATATTACCGTGGAGCGAGAGCCGCTGGCTCAGTGGCTTGATAAGGGCGGGGAGATCCGCGGCAAACTCAACGGCATCGGTTTTGCCCAGCCGCTGACGCTGGAAGTGGACAGCAGCCAGCATCTGGTGATCCGCGACGTCAGCCTGCAGGGATCGCGTCTTGCGCTTCCGGGAACCGCCTCTGACAGCGTGCCGGAAGAGATTAAACGCCAGCTTGAAGCGCTGGATACGGAATGGCACCAGCAACATACGCGCTTCAGCGAGCAGCAAAAATGCCTCTTTATTCATAGCGACTGGTTAGGTCGCATCGAAGCCAGCCTGCAGGATGTCAGCGCGCAGATCAAACAGGCTCGTCAATGCTAACGCTGGATACGCTTAACGTCATGCTGGCCGTCAGCGAAGAGGGGTTGATCGAAGAGGTGGTCATCACCCTTCTGGCCTCCCCGCAGCTGGCGGCTTTTTTTGAAAAATTCCCGCGGCTCAAAAAGGCGATGACCGACGATCTCCCGCGCTGGCGTGAAAACCTGCGTCAGCGGTTCAAAGAGACCGAAGTCCCCCCTGAATTAACTGACGAGGTGGCCTGCTATCAGCAGTGCCAGCGGCTCTCTACGTCACAGTTTATCGCCCAGCTCCCGCAAACCCTGACGTTACTCGACACGGTACACTCTCCGTTTGCCAGCCAGGCGCGAGCGCTGGTCACGGATAACGCCACGTTTACCCCCGCGCTACACACCCTCTTTTTACAACGCTGGCGCCTCAGCCTGGTGGTGCAGGCCACAACGTTGAACCAGCAGTTGCTGGATGAGGAGCGTGAACAGCTGCTTAGCGAAGTGCAGGAACGCATGACCTTAAGCGGTCAGCTGGAGCAGGTGCTGGTGGAAAATGATAACGCCGCCGGGCGTCTTTGGGATATGAGCGCCGGTCAGCTGCGGCGCGGAGATTACCAGCTCATCGTCAAGTACGGCGATTTTCTGGCACAGCAGCCAGAGCTGATGAAGCTTGCCGAACAGCTGGGTCGCTCACGGGAGGCCAAATCGGTCCCAAAGAAAGATGCCCCAATGGAGACCTTCCGCACCCTGGTCCGTGAACCGGCCACCGTGCCTGAGCAGGTGGATGGGCTCCAGCAAAGCGACGATATTTTGCGCCTGCTGCCCACGGAGTTGAGTACGCTGGGGATGACCGAGCTTGAGTACGAGTTTTATCGCCGGCTGGTGGAAAAACAGCTTCTGACCTACCGGTTGCATGGCGAAGCCTGGCGTGAAAAGCTCAGCCAGCGCCCGGTCATCCATCAGGATTTTGACGAACAGCCGCGCGGGCCTTTTATTGTGTGCGTGGATACGTCCGGCTCGATGGGAGGGTTTAACGAACAGTGCGCGAAAGCGTTCTGCCTGGCTCTGATGCGCGTGGCGCTCGCCGATCGACGTCGCTGCTTCATCATGCTCTTTTCCAGCGAAGTTGTGGGGTATGAACTGACCCATCAGCAGGGTATTGAGCAGGCGATCCGCTTTTTAAGCCAGCGCTTTCGTGGCGGTACCGATCTGGCCAGCTGTTTTCGAAGCATCGTTGAGCGGATGCAGGGCGGAGACTGGTATGACGCCGACGCCGTGGTCATCTCCGATTTTATTGCCCAGCGGCTACCGGATGACGTGGTGAATAAAGTGAAGGAGCTACAGCGAGTGCACCAGCACCGTTTCCATGCTGTGGCGATGTCTGCCCATGGAAAGCCCGGCATCATGCGCATCTTCGATCATATCTGGCGCTTTGATACCGGGTTACGTAGCCGCCTGCTAAGACGCTGGCAGCGCTAATTACAGAAGAGATTCAACGCGATCGCGTACCTGTTGTGGCCAGACACCGCACTGCACCTGACCAATATGAGGCAGCTGCAACAGCAGCATGGTCAGACGGGACTGGCCAATACCACCGCCAATGGTCTGCGGCATCTCTCCGCGCAGCAGCGCCTGGTGCCACTCCAGCGTGAGGCGATCTTCATCCCCGGTCAGTGCCAGCTGACGCTTCAGGGCGTCAGCATCCACGCGGATCCCCATTGAAGAGAGCTCGAACGCATCTTCCAGCACCGGGTTCCAGACCAGAATATCGCCGTTCAGACCGGCGAGTTCGCCCTCACCCGTCGTGCTCCAGTCATCATAATCCGGCGCACGCACATCATGGCGTTTACCGTCAGACAATTTGCCGCCAATCCCGATCAGGAACACAGCACCCAATTCTTTGGCGATCGCACGCTCACGGCCTTTGGCATCCAGATCGGGATAACGGCTCAGCAGTTCCTGGCTGTGGACAAAGTGGATCGATTCCGGCAGGAACGGTGCCAGACCAAACTCTTTGCTCACTGCCGCTTCGGTCGCTTTGATCCCGGCGTAGATCGCCTCAACGGTGGATTTCAGCGTACCGACGTGACGCTCGCCATCGCCCATGACGCGCTCCCAGTCCCATTGATCGACGTAGACAGAGTGCATTGGCGTAAGACGGTCTTCATCGGGGCGAAGGGCTTTCATGTGCGTGTAAAGCCCTTCGCCCGCGCTGAAGTCGTGTTGTCCCAGGGTTTGACGTTTCCACTTCGCAAGGGAATGCACCACTTCGAACTGGGCGTCTGGCAGTGTTTTCACTTTCACCTGTACCGCTTTTTCGCATCCAGAAAGGTTGTCCTGCGTCCCGTCACCCACGCGGCTGAGAATGGGCGCCTGGACTTCGATCAGACCAAGCTTGTCTTCCAGCTGACGTGAAAAATGGGATTTAACGAAGCTGATCTGGCGTTGTTTTGCGATGTAAGCGGTTTTCATTATTTATACTCCTGCGTCCTGTTGATAGAGATTAAGCAACAGAAATGGCCTGTTATTCAATAACCCATCAACAAAAAGCCACCTTCACTTTTGATTCATTAAAATAAGGCGCTAGAATAGAGAGATTCATTAATGTTCATAAGAAAAAGCTATGGAAAATTATCAGATCGATAATCTGGACCGCGGCATCCTGGAGGCCTTAATGGCCAATGCACGTACTGCCTACGCGGAACTGGCGAAACAGTTTGGCGTCAGTCCGGGCACAATCCACGTCCGCGTGGAAAAGATGAAACAGGCGGGGATCATTACCGGTGCTCGTATCGACGTCAGCCCTAAGCAGCTGGGTTATGACGTCTGCTGCTTTATTGGCATTATTCTCAAAAGCGCCAAAGATTATCCGTCAGCCCTGGCGAAGCTCAACGCGCTTGAAGAAGTCACGGAGGCGTACTACACCACCGGGCACTACAGTATCTTTATAAAGGTGATGTGCCGCTCCATTGATGCCCTCCAGCAGGTACTTATCAACAAGATCCAAACAATTGATGAAATTCAGTCCACTGAAACATTGATCTCCCTGCAGAACCCGATCATGCGTACCATCCGCCCCTGATCGGGCAAATTCATTCCCACATTTTCCACAGGTAGATCCCAGCTCGTTCACAGCGTACAATGAGCCCCTCTTTATTTGAGCGAGCGATCAATGGCGGACATTACCCTTATCAGTGGCAGCACCCTGGGCGGCGCGGAATACGTTGCGGAACATCTGGCTGAGAAGCTGGAAGACGCGGGCTTTTCCACCGAAACACTGCACGGCCCGTTGCTTGACGATCTCCCGACTGATGGGGTCTGGCTACTGATCACCTCGACGCACGGCGCAGGCGATCTGCCGGATAATCTGCAACCTTTATATGACGAACTGCTGGAACAGCAGCCTGACCTGTCAAACGTCCGTTTTGGCGCGGTGGGTATCGGCAGTCGTGAATATGACACCTTTTGCGGTGCAATAGAGAAAGTCGAAGCCGCTGTGACTGCCTGTGGGGCAAAACAGCTGGGTGAAACACTGAAGATCAACATCCTCGATCATGACATTCCGGAAGATCCAGCGGAGATCTGGCTGGGTGAATGGAAAAATTTACTCAAAAACGATTAAAGATCGCGCGAACAGATGTGGATAACTCTGGTTAAAAGCTCGTATTAAGCGGTAGTTATCCAAGTTATAACTCTGAGGCTGTTTTGGCCCTGTGTATAAAGTCGCGATCTGATCCCAGCTTATACTGGCCAGGATCACCGATCATTCACAGCAAACGATCCTTTCTAACTGCATGATCTTCATCGTGAGATCGGGCTTATCCACAGAGGTACTCGATCCTAATAAGAGATCACAATAGAACAGATCTCTAAATAAAAAGATCTTCTTTTTAATAGCCCAGGATCCCAATGCTTTCTCGAAAGACTAAAGTTGAGTAGAATCCACGGCCCGGGCTTCAATCCATTTTCATACCGCTTTACGCGAGGCAGACCACCATGTTTTATCAGGATCCTTTTGACGTCATCATCATTGGCGGGGGTCATGCAGGCACTGAGGCCGCAATGGCCGCAGCGCGAATGGGTCAGCAGACCCTGCTTTTGACACACAATATCGACACGCTGGGACAAATGTCCTGTAATCCGGCGATTGGCGGCATTGGGAAAGGACACCTGGTAAAAGAAGTGGATGCACTTGGCGGCCTGATGGCGAAAGCGATCGATCATGCCGGCATTCAGTTTAGGATACTAAACGCGAGCAAAGGTCCCGCTGTGCGTGCCACCCGTGCTCAGGCAGACCGCGTGCTTTACCGTCAGGCGGTACGTACTGCCCTGGAGAATCAGCCAAACCTGATGATCTTCCAGCAGGCGGTAGAAGATCTTATCGTTGAAAACGATCGCGTTGTGGGTGCCGTAACCCAGATGGGCCTCAAGTTCCGCGCGAAAGCCGTCGTACTGACTGTCGGGACCTTCCTGGATGGCAAAATCCATATCGGTCTGGATAACTACAGCGGTGGCCGTGCTGGCGATCCGCCGTCCATTCCGCTGTCTCGTCGTCTGCGTGAACTTCCGCTGCGCGTCAGTCGCCTGAAAACAGGCACGCCACCGCGTATTGATGCGCGCACCATTGATTTCAGCGTGCTGGCACAACAGCACGGTGATAACCCCATGCCGGTGTTCTCGTTCATGGGCAATGCGGCTCAACATCCGCAGCAGGTACCGTGCTACATCACGCATACCAACGAAAAAACCCATGACGTGATCCGCAATAACCTTGACCGCAGCCCAATGTACGCTGGCGTGATCGAAGGGATCGGCCCGCGTTACTGTCCGTCGATCGAAGACAAAGTGATGCGCTTTGCCGATCGTAACCAGCACCAGATCTTCCTGGAGCCGGAAGGACTGACGTCAAATGAAATTTACCCGAACGGCATCTCCACCAGCCTGCCGTTCGATGTGCAGATGCAAATTGTTCGCTCAATGCAGGGTATGGAGAACGCGAAAATCGTTCGTCCTGGCTACGCTATTGAATACGATTTCTTCGATCCGCGTGACCTGAAGCCAACCCTGGAGAGCAAATTCATCCACGGTCTGTTCTTCGCCGGCCAGATTAACGGCACGACCGGTTACGAAGAAGCTGCCGCTCAGGGTCTGCTTGCCGGTCTGAACGCAGCACGCTTCTCTGCGGAGAAAGAGGGCTGGGCACCTGCGCGTTCTCAGGCTTATCTGGGCGTGCTGGTCGACGATCTTTGCACCCTGGGTACCAAAGAACCGTACCGTATGTTTACCTCTCGCGCGGAATATCGCCTGATGCTGCGCGAAGATAACGCCGACCTGCGTCTGACCGAAGTGGGTCGTGAACTGGGTCTGGTGGATGACGAACGCTGGGCGCGCTTCAACGAAAAACTGGAACGTATTGAGCAGGAACGTCAGCGCCTGAAAACCACCTGGGTGAATCCACAGGCGGAAACCGCTGCAGAAGTGAATGCTCACTTAACTGCGCCGCTTTCGCGTGAAGCCAGCGGCGAAGATTTGCTGCGTCGCCCTGAAGTGACCTACGAGAACCTGGTGAAACTGACCGCGTTTGCGCCGGGCCTTGAAGACGCTGAAGCGGCTGAACAGGTTGAGATCCAGGTCAAATACGAAGGTTACATCGCGCGTCAGCAGGATGAGATTGAAAAACAGCAGCGCAACGAAAATACGCTGCTGCCGGAAATGCTGGACTACCGTCAGGTGACGGGGCTTTCCAATGAAGTGATCGCCAAGCTGAACGATCACAAGCCTGTGTCGATCGGTCAGGCGTCCCGTATCTCCGGTGTCACACCTGCCGCGATTTCGATTCTGCTGGTGTGGCTGAAAAAGCAAGGTATGCTGCGCCGTAGCGCATAATATCCAGTGCTTTTGGCGGGTGGCGCTTCGCTACCCGCCCTGCTAATTCGTAGGCCCGGTAAGCGCCACCGGGCAATTTATGTCTAAACAGGTACCCACTGTGCTCAATAAACTCTCTCGTCTGCTGGAACAGGCAGGTATTTCGCTCACCGATCACCAGAAAACTCAGCTGGTGGCCTATGTCGATATGCTGAACAAATGGAATAAAGCGTACAACCTGACGTCTGTTCGCGACCCCAACGAGATGCTGGTTCGTCATATCCTCGATAGCATCGTGGTTGCGCCGTATCTTAAAGGGGAGCGCTTTATCGATGTGGGCACAGGTCCTGGCCTGCCGGGGATCCCGCTGTCGATTGTCCGCCCTGAGAGCCATTTCACGCTGCTGGACAGCCTTGGCAAACGCGTCCGTTTTTTACGTCAGGTACAGCATGAGCTGAAGCTGGAGAATATCGCCCCTGTACAGAGCAGGGTAGAGGCGTTCCCCGCGGAGCCACCGTTTGACGGTGTTATCAGCCGCGCGTTTGCGTCGCTCAATGATATGGTGAGCTGGTGTAAGCACTTGCCTGCACAAGATGGCCGCTTTTATGCCCTGAAAGGGCAGTTGCCGGGCGATGAAATTGAACAGCTTCCGGAGGGTTTTGCTGTCGAATCCGTTGAGAAATTAAACATTCCTCAGCTTGAGGGTGAACGCCATCTGGTGATAATTAAGCCAAACAATTTTTAAATATTTAATAAAAATTGTGGAATTCGTGCTGTTCTGACCATGTTAAATAACAGCACTAATTCTCTGGTTTTACCGAAGAGAGTTTAACCTCTGTGTTACTAAGGTTTTTCTAACGGTTAACGTAACAGCCATTGTTCAGCATGAAGATAGTCAACATCGAAAATATCAGCCTGCTAAAAGTGGAATACGGCAACCAGAATCGAATGTTAAATATTTATTAAGAATGTCAATAAAAGGTTTTTATTGTATACCGGGCTGTTTTGAAAATAGTTACGATAATTTGTCTTTAATTTCATAAAGATGAAATAAACCGATTTGCGTCTTTGATAAATACACCCTTATCGCAAATGTGTGTTTTGTGATCTCGTGCACGCTTTGTAGCCAACGTTTTCGCGCTGTTTGCAGTTTTGGTCGAAGGTCGTGGCTTTCAGGAAAAGTTAAAAAATAGCGGCGGGGAAAAATATTTAAACATTTATTCACCTTTTCGCTACTTAATGTTTGAAATCACGGGTGCGCACCGTATAATTTGACCGCTTTTTGATGCTTGACTCTGAGCCTTAAAGGACGTTTTATACGACACGCGGCATACCTCGAAGGGAGCAGGAGTAAAAACGTGATGTCTGTGTCGCTCTTGAGTAGAAACGTTGCTCGTAAGCTTCTGTTCATTCAGTTTCTGGCTGTGATAGCAAGTGGACTGCTGTTTAGCCTCAAAGACCCCTTCTGGGGCATCTCCGCCGTGTGCGGGGGTTTGGCGGTTGTTCTGCCAAACGTATTGTTTATGATTTTTGCCTGGCGTCATCAGGCGCATACACCCGCCAAAGGCCGTGTGGCCTGGTCCTTCGCTCTCGGTGAAGTGTGTAAGGTGTTGCTGACCTTTGCTCTACTGGTGATGGCGCTGGCGGTTTTGAAAGTGGTATTCATGCCGCTGATAGCAACGTGGGTTTTGGTGCTGGTGGTACAAGTTCTGGCTCCAGCTGTAATCAACAACAAAGGGTAAAAGGCATCATGGCTTCAGAAAATATGACGCCGCAGGATTACATAGGTCACCATCTGAATAACCTTCAGCTGGACCTGCGTACATTCTCGCTGGTGGATCCGCATAACCCCCCGGCCACCTTCTGGACGATCAACATCGACTCCATGTTCTTCTCGGTCGTTTTGGGTCTTCTGTTCCTGGCCATGTTCCGCGGTGTTGCGAAAAGAGCGACCAGCGGTGTTCCAGGGAAATTCCAGACGTTCATCGAAATGATCATCGGCTTCGTCCATGGCAGCGTCAAAGACATGTACCATGGTAAGAGCAAGCTGATTGCTCCGCTGGCCCTGACCGTGTTCGTTTGGGTGTTCCTGATGAACCTGATGGACCTGCTGCCAATCGATTTCCTGCCGTGGATTGGCGAACATGTCCTCGGTCTGCCAGCACTGCGCGTGGTGCCGTCCGCTGACGTGAACATCACCCTGTCGATGGCGTTGGGCGTGTTTATCCTGATTCTTTTCTACAGCATCAAAATGAAAGGCGTAAGCGGCTTCGTGAAAGAGCTTACCTTGCAGCCGTTCAACCACTGGGCGTTTATTCCGGTCAACCTGATCCTGGAAGGCGTTAGCCTGCTGTCCAAACCTGTTTCACTGGGTCTGCGACTGTTCGGCAACATGTATGCGGGTGAGCTGATTTTCATTCTGATCGCGGGTCTTCTGCCGTGGTGGTCACAGTGGATTCTGAATGTGCCTTGGGCCATTTTCCACATCCTGATCATTACGCTGCAAGCCTTTATCTTCATGGTTCTGACGATCGTCTATCTGTCGATGGCGTCTGAAGAGCACTGATTTTTTACCAACACTACTACGTTTTAATTGAAACAAACTGGAGACTGTCATGGAAAACCTGAATATGGATCTGCTGTACATGGCTGCCGCTGTGATGATGGGTCTGGCGGCTATCGGTGCTGCGATCGGTATCGGCATCCTCGGGGGCAAATTCCTGGAAGGCGCAGCGCGTCAACCTGATCTGATTCCTCTGCTGCGTACTCAGTTCTTTATCGTTATGGGTCTGGTGGATGCTATCCCAATGATCGCTGTAGGTCTGGGTCTGTACGTGATGTTTGCTGTCGCGTAGTAGTAGTTTTAAAACCCTAAGCCACAGATATTAAAGAGGTATTGTGCTGTGAACATGAACGCAACAATCCTCGGCCAGGCCATCGCGTTTATTCTCTTTGTCTGGTTCTGCATGAAGTATGTATGGCCGCCTTTAATGGCTGCCATCGAAAAACGTCAGAAAGAAATTGCTGACGGTCTGGCTTCTGCAGAACGCGCTAAGAAAGATTTGGACCTTGCACAGGCCAACGCGACAGACCAGCTGAAAAAAGCGAAAGCGGAAGCTCAGGTTATCATCGAACAGGCTAACAAACGCCGTTCGCAGATCCTGGACGAAGCCAAAGCTGAAGCAGAACAGGAACGTACTAAGATCGTGACACAAGCTCAGGCTGAAATTGAAGCTGAGCGTAAACGTGCTCGCGAAGAACTGCGTAAGCAGGTTGCGATTCTGGCTGTTGCTGGCGCCGAGAAGATCATCGAACGTTCCGTGGATGAAGCTGCTAACAGCGACATCGTGGACAAACTTGTCGCTGAACTGTAAGGAGGGAGGGGCTGATGTCTGAATTTGTTACGGTAGCTCGCCCCTACGCCAAAGCAGCTTTTGACTTTGCTGTCGAACACCAAAATGTCGATCGCTGGCAGGATATGCTGGCGTTTGCCGCTGAGGTGACGAAAAACGAACAAATGGCCGAGTTGCTTTCTGGTGCGTTAGCGCCTGAAACTCTCGCCGCGTCGTTTATCGCCGTGTGCGGAGAGCAACTGGATGCCAATGGTCAGAACCTGATTAAGGTAATGGCAGAAAATGGTCGTCTCCGTGTGCTCCCGGATGTTCTCGAGCAGTTTGAGCACTTACGTGCCCTTAGTGAAGCTACCGCTGAAGTCGAAGTGACTTCTGCGACTGAACTGAGTGATGAACAGCTTGCGAAAATCACCGCCGCGATGGAAAAACGTCTGTCACGCAAAGTTAAGCTGAATTGCAAAATCGATAAGTCTGTAATGGCAGGCGTAATCATCCGTTCGGGTGATATGGTCATTGATGGCAGCGTACGCGGCCGTCTTGAACGCCTTGCAGACGTCTTGCAGTCTTAAGGGGACTGGAGCATGCAACTGAATTCCACCGAAATCAGCGAACTGATCAAGCAGCGCATTGCTCAGTTCAGTGTTGTGAGCGAAGCTCACAACGAAGGTACTATTGTTTCTGTAAGTGACGGTGTTATCCGCATCCACGGCCTGGCCGATTGTATGCAGGGTGAGATGATTTCCCTGCCGGGTAACCGTTACGCTATCGCACTGAACCTGGAGCGCGACTCCGTAGGTGCAGTTGTGATGGGTCCATACGCTGACCTCGCCGAAGGCATGAAGGTTAAGTGTACTGGCCGTATTCTGGAAGTACCGGTTGGCCGTGGCCTGCTGGGTCGCGTTGTTAACACCCTGGGTGCACCAATCGACGGTAAAGGTCCGGTTGAGCACGATGGCTTCTCCCCAATCGAAGTTATCGCACCAGGCGTTATCGACCGTCAGTCCGTTGATCAGCCAGTGCAGACTGGTTATAAGTCCGTTGATGCCATGATTCCAATCGGTCGTGGCCAGCGTGAACTGATCATCGGTGACCGTCAGACCGGTAAAACCGCGATGGCTATCGACGCCATCATCAACCAGCGTGACTCCGGCATCAAATGTGTGTACGTGGCTATCGGCCAGAAAGCGTCCACCATTTCTAACGTGGTTCGTAAACTGGAAGAGCACGGCGCGCTGTCTAACACCATCGTTGTTGTGGCGACCGCTTCTGAATCTGCTGCACTGCAATACCTGGCACCATACGCCGGTTGCGCAATGGGCGAATACTTCCGTGACCGCGGTGAAGATGCGCTGATCGTATACGATGACCTGTCTAAACAGGCCGTTGCATATCGTCAGGTTTCCCTGCTGCTCCGTCGTCCACCTGGACGTGAAGCGTTCCCTGGCGACGTATTCTACCTCCACTCTCGTCTGCTGGAGCGTGCTTCCCGCGTTAACGCGGAATACGTCGAGAACTTCACCAAAGGTGAAGTGAAGGGTAAAACCGGCTCTCTGACCGCGCTGCCAATCATTGAAACCCAGGCGGGTGACGTTTCCGCGTTCGTTCCGACCAACGTAATCTCCATTACCGATGGTCAGATCTTCCTGGAAACCAACCTGTTTAACTCCGGTATTCGTCCGGCAGTTAACCCGGGTATCTCCGTATCCCGTGTGGGTGGTGCTGCTCAGACCAAGATCATCAAGAAACTGTCCGGTGGTATTCGTACCGCGCTGGCACAGTATCGTGAACTGGCTGCGTTCTCTCAGTTCGCATCCGATCTGGACGAAGCAACCCGTAAACAGCTGAGCCACGGTCAGAAAGTGACCGAGCTGCTGAAGCAAAAACAGTACGCACCAATGTCTGTTGCTCAGCAGGGCCTGGTTCTGTTCGCGGCTGAACGCGGTTACCTCGAAGATGTGGAACTGGCGAAAATCGGTAGCTTCGAAGCCGCTCTGCTGGCTTACGTCGACCGTGATCACGCTCCGCTGATGCAAGAGATCAACCAGACCGGTGGCTATAACGACGAAATCGAAGGCAAGCTGAAAGCTATCCTCGATTCCTTCAAAGCAACCCAATCCTGGTAATCGTCCGGCGGCTTGTCTCAGGACAAGCCGCCTGGCATTGAGGAGAAGCTCATGGCCGGCGCAAAAGAGATACGTAGTAAGATCGCAAGCGTCCAGAACACGCAAAAGATCACTAAAGCGATGGAGATGGTCGCCGCTTCCAAAATGCGTAAATCGCAGGATCGCATGGCGGCCAGCCGTCCTTATGCAGAAACCATGCGCAAAGTGATTGGTCACCTTGCAAACGGTAATCTGGAATATAAGCACCCTTACCTGGAAGAACGCGACGTTAAGCGCGTGGGCTACCTGGTGGTGTCGACCGACCGTGGTCTGTGTGGCGGCTTGAACATTAACCTGTTCAAAAAACTGCTGGCGGATATGAAAGCATGGTCTGAAAAAGGCGTTCAGTGCGATATCGCAATGATCGGCTCTAAAGGCGTCTCTTTCTTTAACTCCGTTGGTGGCAACATTGTCGCTCAGGTGACGGGTATGGGTGATAACCCTTCCCTGTCCGAGCTGATCGGCCCGGTTAAAGTGATGTTGCAGGCTTACGATGAAGGCCGTCTGGACAGACTGTACGTTGTCAGCAACAAATTTATTAACACCATGTCTCAGGTTCCAACGCTCACTCAGATGCTGCCTTTACCGGCATCAGAAGATGACGAGCTGAAGCAAAAATCCTGGGATTACCTGTATGAACCCGATCCGAAACCGCTGTTGGATACCCTGCTGCGTCGTTACGTTGAATCTCAGGTTTATCAGGGCGTTGTAGAAAACCTGGCCAGCGAGCAGGCCGCACGAATGGTGGCGATGAAAGCCGCGACCGATAATGGCGGCAGCCTGATTAAAGAGCTGCAGTTGGTTTACAACAAAGCTCGTCAGGCCAGCATTACTCAGGAACTCACCGAGATCGTCTCGGGGGCCGCCGCGGTTTAACCAGGTTTACGAATTACGTAGAGGATTCAAGATGGCTACTGGAAAGATTGTCCAGGTAATCGGCGCCGTGGTGGACGTCGAGTTCCCTCAGGACGCCGTACCACGCGTGTACGACGCGCTTGAGGTACAGAATGGTAACGAGAGCCTGGTGCTGGAAGTTCAGCAGCAGCTCGGCGGCGGTATCGTGCGTACCATCGCGATGGGTTCTTCCGACGGTCTGCGTCGTGGTCTGGAAGTTAAAGACCTTGAGCACCCGATCGAAGTCCCGGTAGGTAAAGCAACACTGGGTCGTATCATGAACGTATTGGGTCAACCAATCGACATGAAAGGCGACATCGGTGAAGAAGAGCGTTGGGCTATCCACCGCGCAGCACCTTCCTACGAAGAGCTGTCCAGCTCTCAGGAACTGCTGGAAACCGGCATCAAAGTTATCGACCTGATGTGTCCGTTTGCGAAGGGCGGTAAAGTTGGTCTGTTCGGTGGTGCGGGTGTAGGTAAAACCGTAAACATGATGGAGCTGATCCGTAACATCGCGATCGAGCACTCCGGTTACTCCGTATTTGCGGGCGTAGGTGAACGTACTCGTGAGGGTAACGACTTCTACCACGAAATGACCGACTCCAACGTTCTGGACAAAGTATCCCTGGTTTACGGTCAGATGAACGAGCCACCAGGAAACCGTCTGCGCGTTGCGCTGACTGGCCTGACTATGGCTGAGAAGTTCCGTGACGAAGGCCGTGACGTTCTGCTGTTCGTTGATAACATCTATCGTTACACCCTGGCCGGTACTGAAGTATCTGCACTGCTGGGTCGTATGCCTTCAGCGGTAGGTTATCAGCCGACGCTGGCGGAAGAGATGGGTGTTCTTCAGGAACGTATCACCTCTACCAAAACCGGTTCTATCACCTCCGTTCAGGCGGTATACGTACCTGCGGATGACTTGACTGACCCATCCCCAGCCACCACCTTTGCGCACCTTGACGCAACCGTGGTACTGAGCCGTCAGATCGCGTCTCTGGGTATTTACCCGGCCGTTGACCCGCTGGACTCCACCAGCCGTCAGCTGGATCCACTGGTTGTGGGTCAGGAACACTACGACACCGCGCGTGGCGTACAGTCCCTGCTGCAGCGTTACCAGGAACTGAAAGACATCATCGCCATCCTGGGTATGGATGAGCTGTCTGAAGAAGACAAACTGGTGGTAGCACGTGCGCGTAAGATCCAGCGCTTCCTGTCCCAGCCGTTCTTCGTTGCGGAAGTATTCACCGGTTCTCCGGGTAAATACGTTTCCCTGAAAGACACCATCCGTGGCTTTAAAGGCATCATGGAAGGCGAATACGATCACCTGCCGGAGCAGGCGTTCTACATGGTTGGTTCCATCGACGAAGCCGTGGAAAAAGCCAAAAAACTTTAACGCCTTAATCGGAGGGTGATATGGCAATGACTTACCACCTGGACGTCGTCAGCGCAGAGCAACAAATGTTCTCTGGTCTGGTCGAGAAAATCCAGGTAACGGGTAGTGAAGGTGAACTGGGTATTTTCCCGGGTCACGCACCGCTGCTCACCGCCATTAAGCCTGGTATGATCCGCATCGTTAAACAGTTCGGTCATGAAGAGTTTATCTATCTGTCCGGCGGCATTCTTGAAGTGCAGCCTGGCAGCGTGACCGTTCTGGCCGATACCGCTATTCGTGGCCAGGATCTCGACGAAGCACGAGCCCTGGAATCGAAGCGTAAGGCTGAAGAGCACATTAGCAGCTCTCATGGTGACGTGGATTACGCTCAGGCGTCTGCGGAGCTGGCCAAAGCGATCGCGAAACTGCGCGTTATCGAGTTGACCAAAAAAGCGATGTAACACCGGCTTGAAAAGCACAAAGCCAGTCTGGTTTCCAGGCTGGCTTTTTTTATGGTTTCGTATCACACCGATCTTTATTCATGATCCAAAAGAATAGCTAAGCTATTGTGTGTGCTAGCGACTTACCGCGAGAAGGCTATTTTCCAGAGAAAAAGGGGTTTACTCTGCCCCTAAAAATCGCCTCAAATAGCCATTATTGGCTGATGTTGAACGTTTTACCGCCACTCCATTTTATGACGCAAAATATGTAGAATTTTCAACGTCAACGGGTTTAACTTCTTACTCAAATTACAGTCAGGACGCGTATGTTGAACAATACAATGAGCGTGGTCATCCTTGCCGCCGGTAAAGGTACCCGCATGTATTCCGATCTTCCAAAGGTACTGCACACGCTGGCAGGAAAGCCGATGGTGCAGCATGTCATTGATGCCGCTAATGAACTGGGTGCTCGTCAGGTCCATCTGGTCTATGGTCACGGCGGCGATCTGCTTAAAAAGACGCTGAACGATGACAAACTCAACTGGGTGCTTCAGGCAGAACAGTTGGGGACTGGACACGCCATGCAGCAGGCCGCCCCGTTCTTTGCGGATGACGAAGATATTCTGATGCTTTACGGCGACGTCCCGCTGATCTCTGTCGACACCCTTGCCCGCCTGCGTGAAGCTAAACCGCAGGGTGGCATCGGGTTGTTAACTGTCGTACTTGACGATCCGACCGGCTATGGCCGCATTACCCGCGAAAACGGTAACGTAACGGGTATCGTTGAGCATAAAGATGCCAGCGACGCACAGCGTCAGATTCAGGAGATCAACACCGGTATCCTGATTGCCAATGGCGCGGACCTGAAGCGCTGGCTGTCGAAGCTCAACAACAATAATGCGCAGGGTGAGTACTACATCACCGACATCATCGCGATGGCCTATCAGGAAGGGCGTGAGATTGCGGCGGTTCATCCGGCACGGATTAGCGAAACCGAAGGGGTGAATAACCGCCTTCAGCTTTCCCGCCTGGAACGCGTTTATCAGTCCGAACAGGCTGAAAAACTGCTCCTGGCAGGCGTTATGCTGCGCGACCCGGCGCGTTTCGATCTGCGCGGGACCTTATCTCACGGGAGCGACGTTGAAATCGATACTAACGTTATCCTTGAAGGCAACGTCACGCTTGGCCACCGCGTCAAAATTGGTGCCGGTTGTGTTATCAAAAACAGCGTCATCGGTGACGACTGCGACATTAGCCCGTACAGCGTGGTTGAAGATGCACATCTGGACGCGGCATGCACCATTGGGCCGTTCGCACGCCTGCGCCCTGGCGCTGAATTGCTCGAAGGCGCCCATGTTGGCAACTTCGTTGAGATGAAAAAAGCGCGTCTGGGCAAAGGTTCCAAAGCCGGCCATTTAACCTACCTGGGCGATGCAGAGATTGGCGATAACGTGAACATTGGTGCAGGAACAATCACCTGCAACTATGACGGTGCCAACAAGTTTAAAACCATCATCGGTGATGATGTGTTTGTCGGTTCTGATACACAGCTGGTGGCACCGGTGACGGTCGGGAACGGGGTAACCATTGCCGCCGGGACGACCGTGACGCGCGATGTTGCCGACAATGAGCTGGTGCTGAGCCGCGTGCCGCAGGTTCACAAGCAGGGCTGGAAACGCCCGGTGAAGAAAAAGTAACGACCTGCACCCTGCTCTCTCTCGCGAGGAGAGCGCTCGTTCGGTGCGGTGTTTTTTGCCCTCGCCCCTCTGGGGAGAGGGATGGGGTGAGGGGATAACATAATCCTCCCCCCAAAGGCAGTACTTATAACAATAACCCCACTCTCTACAAGGCTCGGGGTGCCCGGAAAGGGCAAATACAGGTCAGCGACAACGCATGGCATAACGCCATAATCAGGAAATTAAACTATGTGTGGAATTGTTGGCGCAGTTGCGCAGCGTGATATTGCTGAAATCCTTCTCGAAGGTTTACGTCGTCTGGAATACCGTGGTTACGACTCTGCCGGTCTGGCAGTTGTGGATGCAGAAGGGCATATGACCCGTCTGCGTCGTCTCGGTAAAGTGCAGATGCTGGCCCAGGCTGCGGAAGATCATCCGCTGCACGGTGGTACGGGTATTGCGCACACCCGCTGGGCGACCCACGGCGAACCGTCTGAAGGCAATGCGCACCCGCATGTGTCCGAACACATCGTGGTCGTGCATAACGGCATTATCGAAAACCACGAACCGCTGCGCGAAGAACTTAAAGCGCGCGGCTATACCTTCGTCTCTGAAACCGACACCGAAGTTATTGCTCACCTGGTTCACTGGGAGCTGGAGCAGGGCGGTACACTGCGTGAAGCGGTGCTGCGCGCTATCCCTCAGCTGCGCGGTGCATACGGTACGGTAATCATGGATTCACGCGATCCGTCCACGCTGCTGGCCGCACGTTCCGGTAGCCCAATGGTTATCGGTCTGGGCATGGGCGAGAACTTTATCGCCTCTGACCAGCTGGCACTTCTGCCGGTTACCCGTCGCTTTATCTTCCTGGAAGAGGGTGATATCGCGGAAGTGACGCGTCGCAGCGTGACGGTATTCGATACCAAAGGCGAGCAGGTGAAACGCCCGGAGATCGAATCCAATCTGCAGTACGACGCAGGCGACAAAGGCGCTTACCGCCACTACATGCAGAAAGAAATTTACGAGCAGCCGAACGCCATCAAAAACACCCTGACCGGGCGCATCAGCCACGGCGAGGTGGACCTGAGCGAACTGGGTGCCAACGCCAATGAGCTGCTCGGTAAGGTTGAGCATATTCAGATCGTGGCCTGCGGTACCTCCTACAACTCCGGTATGGTCTCCCGCTACTGGTTTGAATCCCTGGCCGGTGTTCCGTGTGACGTGGAAATCGCTTCAGAATTCCGCTACCGCAAATCCGCGGTGCGTCGTAATAGCCTGATGATCACCCTTTCCCAGTCTGGCGAAACGGCGGACACCCTGGCGGCGCTGCGTCTCTCTAAAGAGCTGGGCTATCTGGGCTCTCTGGCCATCTGTAACGTGCCGGGTTCTTCGCTGGTTCGTGAATCCGATCTGGCGCTGATGACCAACGCAGGCACGGAAATCGGCGTGGCCTCCACCAAAGCGTTTACCACTCAGCTGACCGTTCTGCTGATGCTGGTGGCGAAACTGGCGCGTCTGAAAGGGCAGGATGCGGCTGTTGAGCATGACATCGTTCATGGCCTGCAGGCGCTGCCAAGCCGTATTGAGCAGATGCTGTCTCAGGACAAACGCATTGAAGCGCTGGCGGAAGATTTCTCTGACAAACATCACGCCCTGTTCCTCGGCCGTGGCGATCAGTATCCAATTGCGCTGGAAGGCGCGTTGAAGCTGAAAGAGATCTCCTACATCCACGCGGAAGCTTACGCAGCAGGCGAGCTGAAACACGGCCCGCTGGCGCTGATTGACGCAGACATGCCGGTCATCGTTGTGGCACCTAACAACGAACTGCTGGAAAAACTGAAGTCCAATATCGAAGAAGTCCGCGCCCGCGGTGGTGTACTGTACGTCTTCGCCGATAAAGACGCCGGCTTTGCGAGCAGCGACAATATGCACATCATCGAGATGCCACATGTGGAAGAGGTGATTGCCCCTATCTTCTACACCGTTCCGCTGCAGTTGCTGGCCTACCACGTCGCGCTGATCAAAGGCACTGACGTTGACCAGCCACGTAACCTGGCGAAATCGGTCACCGTAGAATAATCCCCTCAGGCTCCACCTTCGGGTGGAGCTTTTTTACCCTTCATGGTTTGTTTTTAATCAACCCATCCGCATTTTTATTTATGACAATCTGTCATCTTCAGCTACTTTTTTCAGTGTCACATAAAGAAAATATTTCTGAAAACTTGCTGTCATGTAAGTGGTTAACTAGATGATAATTAAATGAATTTTTACTGACATTTAAGCTAAATTTTCATTGTCATAAAACTGTCATAATTCGTACATTTATCTGTCACCTGTTTGTCCTATTTTGCTCATCGTAGCCACTAAACAACGATTTACGAAAATCTTGCAGGAGACATTATGAAAGTTATGCGTACCACTGTCGCAACTGTTGTCGCCGCGACCTTATCTCTGAGCGCGTTCTCTGTATTTGCAGAAGCAAGCCTGACTGGCGCTGGTGCAACCTTCCCTGCGCCGGTGTATGCCAAATGGGCGGATACCTACCAGAAAGAAACCGGTAACAAGGTTAACTATCAGGGTATCGGCTCCTCCGGTGGCGTAAAACAAATTACCGCGAATACCGTTGATTTCGGCGCATCAGACGCTCCACTGTCTGATGACAAACTGGCGCAGGAAGGCCTGTTCCAGTTCCCGACCGTTATCGGTGGTGTTGTGCTGGCCGTTAACATTCCAGGCCTGAAATCAGGCGAGCTGGTCCTGGACGGCAAAACCCTGGGTGACATCTACCTCGGTAAAATCAAAAAATGGGATGACGAAGCCATCACCAAACTGAACCCGGGTGTCAAACTGCCTTCGCAGAACATCGCAGTGGTTCGTCGTGCAGATGGTTCCGGTACCTCTTTCGTTTTCACCAGCTACCTGGCGAAAGTGAACGAAGAGTGGAAATCTAAAGTCGGTTCCGGCTCTACCGTTAACTGGCCAACCGGTCTGGGTGGTAAAGGCAACGACGGTATCGCCGCGTTCGTACAGCGTCTGCCTGGTTCTATCGGCTATGTAGAGTATGCGTACGCTAAGCAGAACAACCTGTCCTACACCAAACTGGTTTCTGCCGATGGCAAGCCAGTCAGCCCGACTGAAGAGAACTTTGCTAACGCTGCAAAAGGCGCTGACTGGAGCAAATCCTTCGCTCAGGATCTGACTAACCAGAAAGGCGACGGTGCGTGGCCAATCACCTCTACCACCTTCATTCTGGTTCACAAAGAGCAGAAGAAACCTGAGCAGGGCGCTGAAGTGTTGAAGTTCTTCGACTGGGCGTACAAAAACGGCGGCAAACAGGCTAACGCGCTGGATTACGCCACCCTGCCGGACAACGTGGTTGAGCAGATTCGCGCTGCATGGAAAACCAACGTGAAAGACAGCAGCGGTAAAGCATTGTATTAATTTAGTATTCTGACGAAAATGGCGGGTGGCGCTCGCGCTACCCGCCGATTTCGTAAACGCGTTTAAC
Source organism: Enterobacter sp. BNK-18 (assembly GCF_047456135.1). Taxonomy (NCBI): domain Bacteria; kingdom Pseudomonadati; phylum Pseudomonadota; class Gammaproteobacteria; order Enterobacterales; family Enterobacteriaceae; genus Enterobacter; species Enterobacter sp. BNK-18. Next base: position 3,814,273 of record NZ_CP179899.1, read on the forward strand.
AGAAGAGTGATTTATGGCTGCAACAAAGCCTGCATTTAACCCTCCGGGTAAAAAAGGTGACATGATTTTCAGCGCGCTGGTCAAACTGGCTGCGCTGATTGTGCTATTGCTGCTGGGCGGCATTATCGTGTCCCTGATTTTCTCCTCCTGGCCGAGCATCCAGAAATTTGGTTTCTCCTTCCTGTGGACCAAAGAGTGGGATGCGCCGAACGATATCTACGGTGCGCTGGTGCCGATTTACGGCACGCTGGTGACCTCGTTTATCGCCCTGCTGATTGCGGTGCCGGTGAGCTTTGGTATCGCCCTGTTCCTGACGGAACTGGCGCCGGGCTGGCTGCGTCGTCCACTGGGTATCGCCATTGAACTGCTGGCCGCTATTCCAAGTATCGTGTACGGCATGTGGGGCCTGTTTATCTTTGCTCCCCTGTTCGCAACGTATTTCCAGGAACCGGTGGGTAATGTTCTCTCTGCCATTCCGTTTGTCGGCACCCTGTTCTCTGGCCCGGCTTTCGGTATCGGTATTCTGGCTGCGGGGGTGATCCTCGCCATTATGATTATTCCGTACATTGCGGCGGTAATGCGCGATGTCTTCGAACAAACCCCGGTGATGATGAAAGAGTCGGCCTACGGCATCGGCTGCACCACCTGGGAAGTTATCTGGCGCATCGTCCTTCCGTTCACCAAAAATGGGGTGATTGGCGGCGTCATGCTGGGTTTAGGCCGTGCTTTGGGTGAAACCATGGCGGTGACCTTTATTATCGGTAACACCTACCAGCTCGACAGCGCCTCCCTCTACATGCCGGGTAACAGTATTACTTCCGCACTGGCGAATGAATTTGCCGAAGCGGAATCCGGGCTGCACGTCGCGGCGCTGATGGAACTGGGCCTGATCCTGTTTGTGATTACCTTCATTGTGCTGGCGATCTCCAAGCTGATGATCCTGCGTCTCGCAAAAAATGAGGGGGCACGCTAATGGCAACTCTCGAAATGCAAAGCACCACTGCGCTGGCGGAATCCCGTCGCAAAATGCAGGCGAAGCGTCGTTTCAAAAACCGCGTTGCGTTGACGCTCTCAATGGCAACGATGGCGTTCGGTCTGTTCTGGCTGGTCTGGATCCTGTTCTCGACCGTTGTGCGCGGCATCGACGGGATGTCGCTGTCACTGTTCACCGAGATGACGCCGCCGCCAAATACGGCGGGTGGCGGCCTGGCGAATGCCCTGGCGGGAAGCGGTTTGCTGATCCTCTGGGCGACGGTAGTTGGTACGCCGCTTGGCATTATGGCGGGGATTTATCTGGCGGAGTACGGGCGTAAATCCTGGCTGGCAGAGGTGATTCGTTTCATTAACGACATCCTGCTGTCTGCGCCGTCTATCGTGGTCGGTCTGTTTGTTTACACCATTGTGGTGGCGCAAATGGAACACTTCTCCGGCTGGGCAGGTGTGATTGCGCTGGCGCTGCTGCAGGTACCTATCGTCATTCGTACCACCGAGAACATGCTGAAACTGGTGCCGGATAGCCTGCGTGAAGCGGCTTACGCGCTGGGCACGCCGAAGTGGAAAATGATCTCTGCGATTACGCTGAAAGCCTCCGTATCGGGGATCATGACCGGTATCCTGCTGGCCATTGCCCGTATTGCAGGCGAAACGGCGCCGCTGCTGTTTACTGCCCTCTCCAACCAGTTCTGGAGTACGGACATGATGCAGCCGATCGCCAACCTGCCGGTGACGATTTTTAAATTTGCGATGAGCCCATTCGCGGAATGGCAGCAGCTGGCCTGGGCCGGGGTGCTGATCATTACCCTTTGCGTACTGTTGCTGAACATTCTGGCGCGCGTCATTTTCGCGAAGCAGAAACACGGTTAAATTTTTACGGCGCGGCAGATCGCGGCGCCGAATGAGGAAATGAGTCAATGAGTATGGTTGATACTGCCCCGGGTAAGATTCAGGTTCGTGATTTGAACTTCTACTACGGCAAATTCCATGCCCTGAAGAACATCAACCTGGATATCGCCAGGAACCAGGTCACGGCATTTATCGGTCCGTCTGGCTGTGGTAAATCCACGCTGCTGCGTACTTTTAACAAAATGTATTCGCTCTATCCGGAGCAGCGTGCCGAAGGTGAAATCATCCTGGACGGCGATAACATTCTGACCAACAGCCAGGATATCGCCCTGCTGCGTGCGAAAGTCGGGATGGTGTTCCAGAAACCGACGCCGTTCCCGATGTCCATCTATGACAACATCGCCTTTGGCGTACGTCTGTTTGAAAAGCTCTCCCGTACGGATATGGATGAGCGCGTTCAGTGGGCTTTGACCAAGGCCGCATTATGGAACGAAACCAAAGATAAGTTGCACCAGAGCGGTTACTCTCTCTCCGGTGGTCAGCAGCAGCGTCTGTGCATTGCGCGTGGTATCGCCATTCGCCCGGAAGTGTTGTTGCTGGATGAGCCGTGTTCAGCTCTGGACCCGATCTCAACCGGCCGTATTGAAGAGTTGATCACCGAGCTGAAGCAGGATTACACCGTGGTTATCGTGACCCACAACATGCAGCAGGCTGCGCGTTGTTCCGATTACACGGCGTTTATGTACCTGGGCGAGTTGATTGAGTTCAGCAATACGGACGATCTGTTCACCAAGCCCGCTAAAAAGCAAACAGAAGACTATATCACCGGTCGTTACGGTTGATTCAGGAGCGCGCTATGGACAATCTCAATCTTAACAAACACATTTCAGGCCAGTTCAACGCAGAGCTGGAAAGTATTCGCACTCAGGTGATGACCATGGGTGGCATGGTTGAGCAGCAGCTTTCCGATGCCATTACCGCGATGCACAACCAGGACAGCGAGCTGGCGAAGCGCGTTATCGAAGGTGATAAAAACGTCAATATGATGGAAGTCGCCATTGATGAAGCCTGCGTGCGTATTATCGCCAAGCGTCAGCCAACGGCGAGCGACCTGCGTCTGGTTATGGCGATCATCAAAACCATCGCCGAGCTGGAGCGTATTGGTGACGTTGCGGATAAAATCTGCCGCACCGCGCTGGAGAAATTCTCTCAGCAGCACCAGCCACTGCTGGTGAGCCTCGAGTCGCTGGGTCGTCATACCGTGCAGATGCTGCATGACGTACTGGATGCCTTTGCGCGAATGGATCTGGACGAAGCGGTACGTATCTACCGTGAAGACAAAAAGGTCGACCAGGAGTATGAAGGCATCGTGCGTCAGCTGATGACCTACATGATGGAAGACTCCCGTACGATCCCAAGCGTCCTGACCGCGCTGTTCTGCGCGCGCTCAATCGAGCGTATCGGTGACCGTTGCCAGAACATTTGCGAATACATCTTCTACTTCGTGAAAGGACAGGATTTCCGTCACGTTGGCGGCGATGAGCTGGACAAGCTGCTGGCGGGTAAAGATCCGAAAGAGTGATGCGCTAACATGCCCGGTGCTGCTGAGCTTACCGGGCCTGCGAGCCTTATAGGCCGGATAAGCGTCAGCGCTATCCGGCTTTTTTTAGCGAGTAATATTCCACCCGCGAGCCTTCCACAATTCTGGCAGCTGCGCCAGATCGGTGAAGGTCGTCACTTTTGGATGATCGATCGGTTTGTTGTGCGGATCGGCGCAGAAGTAAAACACCTCCATACCCGCATCAATCCCCGACTGCGCTCCCGCAGAAGAGTCATCCACCAGAATGCAGTTCGCCACGTTAACGTTCATCGCTTTTGCTGCATGGAACATCAACGCCGGGTCTGGCTTCCAGCGCTGGATATCGTAGCCGCTGAACAGTTTTTCCGGGAAGTGGTGCAACATTTCAAGCTTACCCAGCGAGTGCTGCATTTTGCTGACCGGACCGTTCGAGACCACGCAGATGGGCACCGTCATCGCATCCAGAAGCGCATTCGCCCCGGCAATGACCTCCAGTTCGGAGTCGAAGAGGCGTGCGACCTCGGCGCGGTAGACCGGCTCCAGATCTGCTTTCGCCAGATCCACACCGTGCTCTTCGTTAATGATGTCGATGATCTCGTAGAGCTTCACACCTTTAAAGCGTTTAAACACCTCTTCGAGATCCAGCGTAATGCCAAATTCCCTGAACATGGTCACATACGCGCGGGAACAAATGACCTCACTGTCGACCAGCGTACCGTCGCAGTCGAAAAATACCGCTTCAATTCCGGACATGCCTTTCCCTTTTTACAAGTTTAACGTTTACGTACGGCAGTTTAATGAGACGCAATCGTTGCCGTATAAGCAAAATCAATGAAAAAAGTATCTTGTAACCGCCACTATTGTCGCATTTTGGTATAGGATAGCGACGAATTTTCCCTCCTTGTTCGGAAATTGATGATGAGTCAACAACACACTACCCAGACATCTGGTCAGGGTCTGCTTGAGCGCGTGTTTAAACTGCGTGAGCACGGCACAACGGCACGCACCGAAGTGATCGCCGGTTTCACCACCTTCCTGACGATGGTCTATATCGTTTTTGTTAACCCACAAATTCTTGGCGTTGCTGGCATGGACACCAGCGCCGTCTTCGTGACCACCTGTCTGATCGCTGCGCTGGGCAGTATCCTGATGGGTGTGTTCGCTAACCTGCCCGTGGCGCTGGCCCCGGCAATGGGTCTGAACGCTTTCTTCGCGTTCGTGGTCGTCCAGGCGATGGGTCTGCCATGGCAGGTCGGCATGGGCGCTATCTTCTGGGGCGCGGTTGGCCTGCTGTTGCTGACCATTTTCCGCGTACGTTACTGGATGATAGCCAATATTCCGGTGAGCCTGCGCGTGGGGATTACCAGCGGTATTGGTCTGTTTATCGGCATGATGGGTCTGAAAAACGCAGGCGTTATCGTGGCTAACCCGGACACGCTGGTGAGCATCGGTCACCTGACCTCGCACAACGTGCTGCTGGGCGTGCTGGGCTTCTTTATCATCGCTATCCTGGCTTCGCGCAATATTCATGCGGCCGTGCTGGTTTCCATCGTGGTCACCACGCTACTGGGCTGGATGCTGGGCGATGTGCAGTACAAAGGGATTGTCTCCGCGCCACCGAGCGTGTCTACCGTCATTGGGCACGTCGATCTGGCAGGCTCCCTGAACCTGGGGCTGGCGGGCGTGATTTTCTCCTTCATGCTGGTTAACCTGTTTGACTCCTCCGGTACGCTGATTGGCGTGACCGACAAAGCCGGCCTGGCGGATGAGAATGGGAAATTCCCGCGCATGAAGCAGGCGCTGTTTGTTGACAGTGTCTCCTCTGTCACCGGCGCGTTTATCGGTACATCGTCTGTTACCGCTTACATTGAATCCTCTTCAGGTGTCTCTGTGGGTGGCCGTACCGGTCTGACGGCGGTTGTGGTGGGTATCCTGTTCCTGCTGGTGATCTTCCTGTCACCACTGGCGGGCATGGTGCCTCCGTATGCGGCAGCCGGCGCGCTGATCTACGTGGGGGTGTTAATGACCTCCAGCCTGTCGCGCGTGAAGTGGGATGATTTAACCGAAGCGGTGCCTGCGTTTATTACCGCGGTGATGATGCCGTTTAGCTTCTCGATCACCGAAGGTATCGCGCTGGGCTTTATCTCCTACTGCGTCATGAAGATTGGTACCGGTCGCTTCCGCGACCTCAGCCCGTGCGTCATCATTGTGGCGCTGCTGTTTGTGCTGAAGATTGTTTTTATTGATGCCAAATAAACAGAAAGCCCTTTTCGACGAAAAGGGCTTTTGTGTTTGCGCCCTCTCCCTGTGGGAGAGGGCCAGAGTGAGGGTGTCAGGCTACGTTTAAGCTGTCACTCGCTTAATATAATCACCAAACGCGGTGAGCTGGCCAGAAAGATGGTCACGCGTACTTTGATCCACCACTTCACCCGTCTGCGGGTCGACCTTGTTCTGAATCACGCCCCCCATAAATTCCGGTTTGTTCATTACCATCGCATCCAGGAAGACCAGGATCTGACGCAGATGGTACTGGCAGCGTGCCCCGCCAATCGCGCCCATAGAGCTGGTCTGGATCAGCACCGGTTTACCCGACAGCGGCTGCTCCGGGAGACGGGATAACCAGTCAATGGCGTTCTTCAGGCCACCCGGGACGGAGTAGTTATATTCAGGCGTAACAATGACCACGCCGTCTGCCTGACGGATCTGCTCTGCAAGCGCTTCTACGCTCTGTGGAAACCCTTCTTCCTGCTGCACATCCGCGTCGTAAAGCGGAATGTCGCCAATCGATGGCAGGGCGCTAATGTCCATACCTGCCGGTGCCAGCTGAGGCAGCGTGCGGGCAACCATCCCGTTAAATGAACCTTTGCGCAGGCTTCCCAGTAACGTAACAACTTTCAACGTATCAGACATGATTACTCCTGTTTCATCATGATGACCCTGAATGGATCAGCTAAGGGTATATGCTTTTTCTGCCGGTAAACTGGTTAATCTCATCAGGCGCGCGGCGGGTTCGTTGGCTCGCTCGGGCACATCCGGAAGGCTACTCCATCCGTGTTGACTGTCAAATTCCCAGATTTTCAATCGTTCGATGGCGGGAGTCACCGCGATGGACCAAATCAGTACGTCTTCAGCATCGCTGAGCGCCTCTACCAGCGTGGCTTTAGCGGAACGCAGGCGTCCGGAGCCTGGAAGCAATTGCAGCAGGCTGGCGTCGTCTGATGCACAGCCACAGAGCTTTCGAATGCTCTGGCGTAAGGTAATGAGCTGAGCTCTGGCCTCGATGGGATCGTTCTGGTTACGCACCCACAGCTTTTCATTGCTGGAAAGCGGGTAGTCATCGTGCGGGTTCGCGCCGTGGAAGCCGCGGGTTGCGTGCTGAAGCTCCATGTCCAGGCCGCAATCCCCTTCAGTGGTGAGCGCGACGCCAATGATATTGCCCGTATAGGCAATGGAGAAACGCGGCAGCTCCGGGTCGGCAAAGACCGGGCGGCCTTCAGGTTGGGTGAGGATATCCGGCAGTTCACTGGTGCCGTACAGCATGAACATCAGCTCAGCGAGAAGCGCGCGGGATGCCAAAAACCGCGTCCGGCGATGCTCCGGCAGTTTACGTGCTTCCTGGTGACACGCGGATGAAATTCTGGCCGATACGAGATGTCCCTCTGTCAGTATCCCTCTTGCAAAGTGCGTTGCCATTTTTCGCTCCTTGATAATGGTCGTATTCGGTTAAACGGTTACATGATTATCGCTTAACTTGCCTTCTGTTTTAATCAGTAAATGGGAGTAAGAGAAGCCTGAGGACCCAACTTTACATTTTCTTAGGCAAAAATAAGCGCTGGAGCGGCATATAGCGCTTTGATTGTCTCACGGAGCCAGAGGATTTTCGGATTATGGCTGTTTCGTTTATGCCAGATCAGCGTGAAAGGAACGGTCAGTTTTTCAGCCTGGGCTTCATCAATGGGAATGGGCAGGGCGATCAGCTTACGCTGGTGGAGTTGATTATAGTGATGGCAGTAGTGTGGCGCCGTGGCGATGTAGTTATGGCCGGGCTGCGCCGCCATAAACATCGACTGTTCGAAACCGGGCAGGCTCATGGCGATATTACGCTCACGTCCCATCTCTCTGAGCACCTCATCAAGCGCCCAGGTGTCGCTGCGCTCCCAGAAGATGCTGATATGCGGATAGCGCAGGAAAGTCTCCAGATTCCACTCTTCCTGAAGAGCCGGATGATCTTCGCGCAAATAGACGCAGGGGCGGTCGCTGAACAGAATTTCGTAGTCGATAAACCACGGCATCAGCTTCAACAGCTCGCGGGAGCGCGGATGCGTTTCACGGCCCGTGAAGCCAAGATCGACTTCTCCGCGCGTAATGGCATCCACCGAGTCGTAATCCCAGTGGCGCATCTTTACCGTGGCCTGTGGATAGCGCTGATTGACCTGCTCGAGCAGGGCATTAAAACGGATCAACATCAGAGGCGTTTCCGCGGCCAGCACGAACGTCAGCCCGCCCGGGGAGTCATGATGGAATTTATCGAGGATCTGATTGCCAATCTGCATCCAGTCGGCCAGATCCTGCTCCAGACTCATCGTCAGCGGTGTCGGCAGCAGGCCTAACGGTGTTTTCACAAACAGCGGATCGTCAAACCAGTCGCGCAGTTTCGCCAGCGATTTACTTACCGCGGACGGGGTCACGTTCATCCGTTTCGCGGCTTTGGTTACGCTGCGCTCCTGCAGCAAAAGCTGCAGGCACAACAACAGGTTAAGATCGAGACTGCTGATTGGCTTCTTCATAATGGGCCGCGGGCTGGATGACCATAAGTAAGGTAATGCAGAGCATGCTACAACCAATCAGAATCCCGATCAGCATATTGAGCGCATTAAGGCCGATGACCGCCGCCAGCCATATCCACAGCGACGAACCGCAGACCTGCGCAATACCCAGTACCGAGCTTGCCACACCCGCGCGCAGCGAGAACGGGCCAAGTGCCTGACTCATCGCCACGCCAAAGCCGACGGAGAAGCCGGCGCAAATCAGCGTAATCCCTACCAGCATCAGCGCATGTGTGCTGGTGGTCGCCAGAATCCCCCCCGCAGCGAGGAACAGCACCTGCGAAGTTAGCATGAGCGTGCGCTGACGGAAGATATTCAGTGCGAACGGCGTCGAGAACGAGACGGCCATACTGACCATCGCGGTGAGTGCCATCACGGTGGAATACTCACCGCGATCAAACCCCATGGTCTCCATCAGCAATACCGGGGAAACGTTTACATACGTCAGGATCACCGCCACGCTCAGTGTGGTAATGGCCAGGCGACTCAGGAAAAAGCGGTTTAGCAGCGTCTCGGCCGGATGAAGGGTTGCCGTATGGCCTGCGTTTTGCGAGCCTGGATGGGTCTCTTTCAGCACCGTGATCGAGAGGATAAAGACCAGCGCACCCATGGCCGCCATCGTCCAGAACAGGCTCTGCCACGGGAATTTCAGCATGATCAGATAGCCCACCACCGGCGCCATCACCGGAATGATGCAGGTAATACCGTTGAGCATGGAAAGCACTTTGGCACGGCGCTGGGCGCTTAAGGTATCGCGCAGGATGGCGAAGGCCACCACATAACAGCCACCGGCACCTACCCCCTGGATAAAGCGTCCTGTCAGGAACAGGGTACTGTCCTGGGCCAGGGAGCAGAGCATTGACGCCAGCGCGAAGATGATGGCACAGGTAATGGCCACGGGCTGACGACCCGCTTTGTCCGCGATTTTCCCGGCAAATACCATCGATGATGCCATCCCGGCGAGATAGGCCGAAAACGCAATATGCAGCTGCGCCTCGCTGGCACCCAGATCGCGGGCAATGTGCGGCAGCCCCACCAGATACATATCAATACCCGATGGATAGAGCAGAACCAGCGCAAAACTACAAAACAGAAAACGAGCCATAAACCCCCCATAGATGCAGGCAAGCAGAATAGGGGGATAAAAGGGATTAGGCGAGTTGCCATTTGGACAAAGGTGATTTCCCGGGAGGAAATCACCCATCATCAGCGGTAATTACTTGCCGATACAGAAGCTCGAGAAAATCCGTCCCAGCAGATCGTCCGAGGTAAATTCGCCGGTTATCTCACTCAGATTTTGCTGCGCCAGACGCAGCTCTTCCGCCAGCAGTTCACCCGCCCATGCGCCAAGCAGCTGTGCTTTCCCCTGATCGAGGTGGCGTGCCGCGTCTTCCAGCGCCTGAAGGTGACGACGGCGCGCAAGGAAGCCGCCTTCCATACTGGTATCAAAGCCCATGCTCTGTTTGAGATGGTTGCGCAGGTCGTCAACGCCTTCACCGGTACGGGCCGACAGGCGAATAAGTGAGTGGCCATTCACTTCACTAATACCCAGCGTTTCGCCGGTCACATCCGCTTTGTTACGCACCACGGTGATCGGCAGTTTTGCCGGTAGGCGGGCAATAAAGTCGGGCCAGATGTCCGCCGGATCAACGGCATCGGTCGTGGTACCGTCCACCATAAACAGCACGCGGTCAGCCTGCTCAATCTCCTGCCAGGCACGTTCGATTCCGATGCGCTCTACTTCGTCACTGGCGTCGCGAAGACCTGCCGTGTCGATGATGTGCAGCGGCATACCGTCGATATGAATATGCTCACGCAGCACGTCGCGGGTGGTACCGGCGATGTCGGTGACGATCGCCGCTTCACGGCCCGCCAGGGCGTTGAGCAGGCTCGATTTACCGGCGTTAGGGCGGCCCGCAATTACGACCTTCATCCCCTCGCGCAGCAGGCTACCCTGACGTGCTTCGGCACGCACCGCGTCGAGATCGGCCATCACGCTATTGAGCTGAGCTTCAATTTTACCGTCAGAGAGGAAGTCGATCTCCTCATCCGGGAAATCGATAGCTGCTTCGACATAGATGCGCAGGTGAGTAAGTGCTTCCACAAGATGATTCACGCGCGCCGAGAACGCGCCCTGAAGCGAGTTCAGTGCGGAGCGGGCTGCCTGCTCGGAGCTGGCGTCGATCAGGTCAGCAATTGCTTCTGCCTGTGCGAGGTCGAGCTTGTCGTTCAGGAAGGCACGCTCGGAGAACTCACCTGGCTTTGCAATGCGCAGGCCCGGCAGCGTCAGAATGCGTTTTAACAGCAGGTCGAGAATGACCGGGCCACCGTGGCCCTGCAGCTCCAGTACGTCTTCTCCGGTAAAGGAGTTCGGGCCCGGGAACCACAGCGCAATGCCCTGGTCCAGCGGCGTGCCGTCAGTGTCTTTAAACGGCAGATAATCAGCGTAGCGCGGCTTTGGCAGTTTACCCAGCACCGCTTCGGCGACCTCGCGGGCCTTCAGGCCGGAGATACGCAGAATGCCTACACCACCGCGTCCCGGTGGGGTTGCCTGGGCGACGATAGTGTCGTTATGGCTCATGGTTGGTCTCGTTCAATACAAATAAAAAAGGCGGTCAATCGACCGCCCTTATTTTAGCGTTAACTTACCGAATCAGGACTTTTTCTTTTCGCGGCTATGCAGGCCACGTTTTTCCAGACCACGGTAAATCAGCTGCTGCTGGATAATGGTCACCAGGTTGCTGACGATATAGTACAGCACCAGACCTGACGGGAACCACAGGAAGAACACGGTGAAGATGACCGGCATAAAGGTCATGATCTTCTGCTGCATCGGGTCGGTCACGGTGGTCGGCGACATCTTCTGGATGAAGAACATCGTTACGCCCATCAGGATCGGCAGGATGTAGTACGGGTCCTGTGCAGACAGGTCATGGATCCACAGGGCGAACGGCGCGTGGCGCAGCTCAACGGAACCCATCAGCATGTAGTACAGCGCAAGGAAGATTGGCATCTGAATCAGCAGCGGGAAGCAACCACCCAGTGGGTTCACTTTCTCTGCTTTATACAGGGCCATCATCTCCTGGCTCTGACGCTGTTTGTCATCGCCCAGACGCTCACGCATTGCCTGAATCTTCGGCTGCAGCATACGCATCTTCGCCATGGAGGTGTACTGCGCTTTAGTCAGCGGGTACATGATGCCACGTACGATGAAGGTGATAACGATGATGGAGAAGCCCCAGTTACCCAGGAAGCTGTGGATGAACTTCAGCAGCTTAAACAGCGGCTGAGAGATGAACCACAACCAGCCGTAGTCCACGGTCAGATCCAGGTGCGGCGCAACGGCAGCCATTTTGTCCTGGATTTCTGGACCGACCCACAGGGTGCTTGCCAGCTTACCGGTTTGACCCGGCTGTACCAGAACTGGCTGAGATTTGTAGCCAATGGCTGCAAGACCGTTACCCAGGTTCGCGGTATAGAAGTTGTTAGTACCGTCGTTCGTTGGCACCCACGCAGTGGCGAAATACTGCTGCAGCATTGCCACCCAACCGCCTTTAGCGCTGACGTTCAGGTTTTCGTTATCGGCAATGGTGTCGAATTTGTATTTCTCGTACTTCGCATCAGGCGTGGAGTACGCCGCGCCACGGAAGGTATGCAGCGCAAAGTTGCTGCTTCCGGTGTCACGGTGAGACGGCAGATTGATGGACTGCTTCAGCTGACCAAAGGTCGACAGTTCCAGCGGTTTCGCACCGGTGTTCTGAACGCTGTAGCCCACGTTCACCGCATATTCACCGCGTTTCAGGGTGAAGGTTTTGGTGAAGGTGTTGCCCGCGGCGTCGGTGTAGGTCATCGGGATAGCGATTTCGTTCTGACCATCAGCCAGTACGAAGGTCTCTTTCTCGACGTTGTACAGTGGACGCGCACCGTTAGCCGGGTTATCCGGGCCATCACGACCGGTCAGGCCGCTCTGAGCCTGGTAGATAAACTCAGGCGTGGTTTCCAGTAACTGGAACGGTTCGTTAGACTTCAGCTCTTTTGGGTAGGTCAACAGCAGCGCCTGCTCAACATCACCACCACGGGTGTTGATAGTCAGCTCAAGCACATCGGTCTTAACCGTAATCTGTTTCCCCTGGCCACTGGCCGGTACGCCCTGGTCGGCGGCGCTACCCGCTGCGGTGGTCGTAGTCTGCGTGGTCTGCTGCTGGGGTTGAGGATTTTTATCCTGCTCCCATGCCTGCCAGATCATGAAAGACACGAACAACAAAGCGATGATAAGAAGATTGCGTTGCGAATCCATCGTTAGTGTTCTCTGGTATCAAAGGGTCCTGGCGGGACGGGATCGTCTCCACCTGGGTGTAAAGGGTGGCATTTTAATACGCGTTTCACCGTCAACCAACTGCCTTTTATCACTCCAAACCTGCGCAATGCCTCAATTCCGTAGCTTGAGCATGTTGGCGTGAAACGGCAGTGTGGCCCGAGTAGCGGACTAATCAGGCGTTGATAGACCCGAATGAGGGCTATCAGGACCCGCGAGCCAGGCGACAATGGCGGCGCCATAATTTTTCCAACGCTTCCGAGAGAGCACGGTTATCGAGGTCGGCAACCCCTTTTTTAGCCACCACCACGAAATCCATTGAAGGCAGTTCGTGTTGACGTAAACGGAAGCTTTCACGCGTCAGACGTTTAATCCGATTGCGTTCATGCGCACGCTTAACGTTTTTCTTGGCGACAGTAAGACCGATGCGGGGATGCCCCAGCGAATTCAGGCGGCCGAGGATGGTGATTTGCGGCGTGCCAGCCCGTTGTGGCTGCTGGAAGACGAAAGTGAAATGAGTGGGAGTTAACAAACGTAACTCCCTGGGAAATGCTAGCTTAACCACTCAGGGGTTAGCTTTATTACTTGGAAACGGTCAGACGAGCGCGGCCTTTAGCACGACGACGTGCCAGAACCTGACGACCATTTTTAGTAGCCATACGAGCACGGAAGCCGTGAGAACGGTTGCGCTTCAGTACAGACGGTTGAAAAGTGCGTTTCATGGCGATTTCTACCTAAACTTGAATAAATTCACTGACTTTTGCGTATACCCGAACGAGTTTCGAACGACTAACGCCTCAGCGTGGGTGATTAAAGAGGCCGGATTGTAATAATTGTACACTCCAGAGTCAATTCTCTTTCCTTATTTCCCGCGTATTTCCGCACGTTTTCGCGTGGAAAATGAGCAACGGACGACGCAGGAAGATGAGCGCCTCGCGCCGGGTCGAGGATTATACGTCCTCCCAAACAAAGCGCAAGGATCGTCCCGGATCTTCGTTAGATCATTTAAGCAAGAAATTGTCTGTGCTCATTAATTTTTCCAATATGCGGGCTAAATCGTAGGGTACTCGCCCCAGGATCGTTTACACTTACCCGGTTTCCGATCTTCCTGTGGATAAATCGGGAAGAATCTGTGAGAAACAGAAGATCTCTGGCTCAGTTTAGGCTATGATCCGCGGTCCCGATCGGGATCCAGCGATCCTGGCCGGGTATAACCGCAGATAGCGGTTCGCACATCACCCTTTTGCACAGGGTCATGTCGATGTGCGCCAACAATCATGAATATTCAATAGTTTTCTTTTATTGTTCGAGTGGAGTCCGCCGTGTCACTTTCGCTTTGGCAGCAGTGTCTTGCCCGATTGCAGGATGAGTTACCAGCCACAGAATTCAGTATGTGGATCCGCCCCTTGCAGGCGGAACTGAGCGATAACACGCTGGCTTTGTATGCGCCAAACCGTTTTGTGCTCGATTGGGTAAGGGATAAATACCTTAATAACATCAATGGACTGCTGAATGATTTCTGCGGATCCGATGCGCCACAGCTACGCTTTGAAGTGGGAACAAAACCGGTCACGCAGACCGTGCGTGAAACGGTAAATGTGGCAATACCTGCTCAGGCAGCCCCCGCGCCGGCACCGCGCGCCCTTCCGGCGACCCGTTCGGGCTGGGACAACGTGCCTGCTCCGGCAGAGCAAACCTACCGTTCTAACGTCAATGTTAAACACACGTTCGATAACTTCGTTGAAGGTAAATCGAACCAGCTGGCGCGCGCGGCGGCACGCCAGGTTGCAGATAACCCCGGTGGTGCTTACAACCCGCTGTTCCTTTATGGCGGCACGGGTTTGGGTAAAACGCACCTTCTGCATGCGGTAGGCAACGGCATTATGGCGCGTAAGCCAAATGCGAAAGTGGTGTATATGCACTCCGAGCGCTTCGTTCAGGACATGGTAAAAGCCCTGCAAAACAATGCGATCGAAGAGTTTAAACGCTACTACCGTTCTGTTGACGCACTGCTTATCGATGACATCCAGTTCTTTGCCAACAAAGAACGATCCCAGGAAGAGTTTTTCCACACCTTTAATGCGCTGCTGGAAGGTAATCAGCAGATCATTTTGACGTCGGATCGTTATCCAAAAGAGATCAACGGCGTTGAAGATCGTCTGAAATCCCGTTTTGGCTGGGGCCTGACCGTGGCGATCGAGCCACCGGAACTGGAAACCCGCGTCGCGATCCTGATGAAGAAAGCCGATGAAAACGACATTCGCCTGCCGGGTGAAGTGGCGTTCTTTATTGCCAAGCGTCTGCGCTCCAACGTCCGTGAACTTGAAGGGGCACTGAACCGCGTGATTGCCAATGCCAACTTCACCGGCCGTGCGATCACCATCGATTTTGTGCGTGAAGCGCTGCGCGATTTGCTGGCACTGCAGGAAAAATTGGTCACTATCGACAATATTCAAAAGACGGTGGCCGAGTACTACAAAATCAAAGTGGCAGATTTACTGTCTAAACGTCGTTCCCGCTCGGTGGCGCGTCCGCGTCAGATGGCGATGGCGCTGGCAAAGGAGTTAACCAACCACAGTCTGCCGGAGATCGGCGATGCGTTTGGTGGCCGTGACCATACGACCGTGCTGCACGCTTGTCGTAAGATTGAGCAGTTACGCGAAGAAAGCCACGACATAAAAGAAGATTTTTCCAATTTAATCAGAACATTATCATCGTGACGCTATGAAATTTACCGTTGAACGTGAACATTTATTAAAACCGCTGCAACAGGTGAGTGGCCCATTAGGTGGCCGCCCAACGCTGCCAATTCTCGGAAACCTGCTGCTTCAGGTCGCGGACGGTACGCTGTCGCTGACCGGCACAGATCTGGAAATGGAAATGATCGCGCGCGTTACGCTGTCTCAGCCGCATGAAGCGGGCGCGACCACTGTTCCGGCACGTAAATTCTTTGATATCTGCCGCGGGCTGCCGGAAGGCGCTGAAATTGCCGTGCAGCTGGAAGGCGACCGTATGCTGGTGCGCTCTGGCCGCAGCCGTTTCTCGCTCTCCACGCTGCCTGCCGCGGACTTCCCGAACCTGGACGACTGGCAGAGTGAAGTTGAATTCACCCTGCCGCAGGCAACGATGAAGCGTCTGATTGAAGCCACGCAGTTCTCAATGGCGCATCAGGACGTTCGTTACTACTTAAACGGCATGCTGTTCGAAACCGAAGGTGAAGAGCTGCGTACCGTGGCTACCGACGGTCACCGACTGGCAGTCTGTTCTATGCCCATTGGCGACTCGCTGCCAAACCATTCGGTGATCGTACCGCGTAAAGGGGTGATTGAGCTGATGCGTATGCTCGACGGTGGTGATACGCCACTGCGCGTGCAGATCGGCAGCAATAACATCCGTGCTCACGTGGGTGATTTTGTCTTCACATCGAAGCTGGTTGACGGTCGTTTCCCGGATTATCGCCGCGTATTGCCGAAGAACCCGGACAAAACGCTGGAAGCCGGTTGCGACAGCCTCAAGCAGGCCTTTGCCCGCGCCGCGATTCTCTCTAACGAGAAATTCCGCGGGGTGCGTCTGTATGTGAGCGAAAATCAGATCAAAATCACCGCCAACAACCCGGAGCAGGAAGAGGCAGAAGAGATTCTGGACGTCACCTATGCCGGGACTGAGATGGAAATCGGCTTTAACGTCAGTTATGTGCTGGATGTACTGAACGCGCTTAAATGCGAGAACGTTCGCATTCTGCTGACCGACTCCGTTTCGAGTGTACAGATTGAAGATGCGGCCAGCCAAAGTGCGGCTTACGTTGTCATGCCGATGAGGCTGTAGTGAACGCTATCGGGCTATCTTACTTGCCTTTTTCAACCCGGGCTGTGCTCGCCCCTGTCTCGTACTTCGTGTACGCACCAGGGTCTGCGTGCAGTCCGCGTTGAAACGGGCTGAGCCGATTACGCCCTGGCCCGAAGAAATCCAGATATGTCACTGACGCGCCTTTTAATTAAAGATTTCCGCAATATCGAAAACGCGGATCTCGCTTTATCCCCTGGCTTTAATTTCCTGGTTGGCGCGAACGGCAGCGGTAAAACCAGCGTGCTTGAGGCCATCTACACGCTCGGCCACGGACGAGCGTTTCGCAGTCTGCAAATTGGCCGCGTCATTCGCCACGAACAGGAAGCCTTTGTTCTGCACGGGCGTTTGCAGGGCGAGGAGCGTGAAACGGCCATCGGTCTGACCAAAGACAAGCAGGGCGACAGCAAGGTTCGTATCGACGGTACTGACGGCCACAAAGTGGCTGAGCTCGCGCTGCTGATGCCGATGCAGCTGATTACGCCGGAGGGGTTTACTTTACTCAATGGCGGCCCCAAATACAGAAGAGCCTTCCTTGACTGGGGATGCTTTCACAACGAAGCCGGTTTCTTTAACGCCTGGAGCAACCTGAAGCGCCTCCTTAAGCAGCGTAACGCTGCACTGCGCCAGGTGACACGCTACGCCCAGCTGCGCCCGTGGGACAAGGAATTAATTCCCCTTGCGGAACAAATCAGCTGCTGGCGTGCCGAATACAGCGCGGGTATCGCCGACGATATGGCCGACACCTGCAAACAGTTTTTACCTGAATTCTCTCTCACCTTCTCCTTCCAGCGCGGCTGGGAGAAAGAGACAGATTATGCCGAAGTGTTAGAGAGAAATTTCGAGCGCGACCGCATGCTGACCTACACCGCACATGGCCCGCACAAGGCGGATTTCCGCATTCGTGCCGACGGTGCGCCGGTGGAAGACACGCTGTCGCGTGGGCAGCTCAAGCTTTTGATGTGCGCGCTGCGCCTGGCGCAGGGAGAGTTTTTGACCCGTGAGAGCGGGCGACGCTGCCTGTACCTGATAGATGATTTTGCCTCGGAACTTGACGACGCGCGGCGCGGGCTGCTTGCCAGCCGCTTAAAAGCCACGCAGTCACAGGTTTTCGTCAGTGCGATTAGCGCTGAACACGTTATAGACATGTCGGACGAAAATTCGAAGATGTTTACCGTGGAAAAGGGTAAAATAACGGATTAACCCAAGTTGAAATGAGCGAGAAACGTTGATGTCGAATTCTTATGACTCCTCCAGTATCAAAGTCCTGAAAGGGCTGGATGCGGTGCGTAAGCGCCCGGGTATGTATATCGGCGACACGGATGACGGCACCGGTCTGCACCACATGGTATTCGAGGTGGTAGATAACGCTATCGACGAAGCGCTCGCGGGTCACTGTAAAGACATCGTGGTCACGATCCATGCGGACAACTCCGTCTCCGTCACCGATGACGGTCGTGGCATCCCAACCGGTATTCACCCGGAAGAGGGCGTATCGGCTGCGGAAGTTATCATGACCGTTCTGCACGCAGGCGGTAAGTTCGATGATAACTCCTATAAAGTTTCCGGCGGTTTGCACGGTGTAGGTGTGTCCGTGGTTAACGCCCTGTCGCAGAAACTGGAGCTGGTTATCCAGCGCGAAGGTAAAATTCACCGTCAGCTGTATACGCACGGCGTGCCGCAGGCACCGCTGGCTGTTACGGGTGACACCGACAAAACCGGTACCATGGTGCGTTTCTGGCCGAGCCTTGAAACGTTCACCAACGTTACCGAGTTCGAATATGAGATTCTGGCGAAACGCCTGCGTGAACTGTCGTTCCTGAACTCCGGTGTCTCGATTCGTCTGCGTGACAAACGCGACAACAGAGAAGACCACTTCCACTACGAAGGCGGTATCCGGGCGTTCGTTGAGTATCTGAACAAGAACAAAACGCCCATTCACCCGAATATCTTCTACTTCTCTACCGAAAAAGACGGTATTGGCGTGGAAGTGGCGCTGCAGTGGAACGATGGTTTCCAGGAAAACATCTACTGCTTCACCAACAACATTCCACAGCGTGACGGCGGTACTCACCTTGCGGGCTTCCGTGCGGCGATGACCCGTACCCTGAATGCCTACATGGACAAAGAAGGCTACAGCAAAAAAGCGAAAGTCAGCGCCACCGGTGATGATGCCCGTGAAGGCCTGATTGCGGTTGTCTCCGTGAAGGTACCGGATCCGAAGTTCTCCTCTCAGACTAAAGACAAGCTGGTCTCTTCTGAGGTGAAATCGGCGGTTGAACAGCAGATGAACGAACTGCTGAGCGAATACCTGCTGGAAAACCCGTCAGACGCGAAAATCGTGGTTGGCAAAATTATCGATGCGGCACGTGCCCGTGAAGCGGCGCGTAAAGCCCGTGAAATGACCCGTCGTAAAGGCGCGCTGGATTTAGCTGGCCTGCCAGGCAAACTGGCTGACTGCCAGGAACGCGACCCGGCGCTGTCCGAACTGTACCTCGTGGAAGGGGACTCCGCGGGCGGTTCTGCGAAGCAGGGCCGTAACCGTAAGAATCAGGCTATCCTGCCGCTGAAGGGTAAAATCCTCAACGTGGAGAAGGCCCGTTTCGACAAGATGCTCTCTTCTCAGGAAGTGGCAACGCTTATCACCGCGCTCGGTTGCGGCATCGGCCGTGACGAGTACAACCCGGACAAACTGCGCTACCACAGCATCATCATCATGACCGATGCGGACGTCGACGGCTCGCACATCCGTACGCTGCTGTTGACCTTCTTCTATCGTCAGATGCCAGAAATTGTTGAACGTGGCCACGTCTACATTGCACAGCCACCGCTGTACAAAGTGAAGAAAGGCAAACAGGAACAGTACATCAAAGACGACGAAGCGATGGATCAGTACCAAATCGCGATCGCGCTTGATGGTGCGACCCTGCATGCGAACTCTCACGCCCCTGCACTGGCCGGTGAGCCGCTGGAGCGTCTGGTGTCCGAGTTCAACGCGGCGCAGAAAATGATTGGTCGTATGGAGCGTCGTTATCCTAAATCGCTGCTGAAGGCGCTGATTTATCAGCCAACCCTGACGGAAGCCGATCTGAGCGATGAACAGGTTGTTACCCGCTGGGTGAACACCCTGGTAACCGAGCTGAACGAGAAAGAGCAGCACGGCAGCCAGTGGAAGTTTGATGTCCAGCAGAACGCTCAGCAGCAGTTCGAACCGATTGTGCGCGTGCGTACTCACGGCGTTGATACCGATTACCCCCTGGAGCACGAGTTTGTGACCGGTCCGGAATATCGCCGTATCTGTACGCTGGGTGAGAAGCTCCGTGGTCTTATCGAAGACGATGCGTTTATCGAACGTGGTGAACGTCGTCAGCCGGTAGCAAGCTTCGAGCAGGCGCTGGAATGGCTGGTGAAAGAGTCCCGTCGTGGTCTGTCTATTCAGCGTTATAAAGGTCTGGGTGAAATGAACCCGGATCAGCTGTGGGAAACCACCATGGATCCGGAAAGCCGTCGTATGTTGCGCGTGACCGTTAAAGACGCGATTGCAGCCGATCAGCTGTTCACAACCCTGATGGGCGATGCGGTTGAACCACGTCGTGCCTTTATCGAAGAGAACGCCCTGAAAGCGGCGAATATCGATATCTAAGGGTTGTTACACCGCAAGTCAGAGGCCGCGCATTTAGCGCGGCTTTTTTGTGGGCGCAGAATTATCAGCATCCAGCTCCAGCGACAGGACTGACGGTAACCGGCTGACCAGCATGTCGACCGCAATCCTGACTCGCAGGGGCAGATGCGGCGTCTGCTGCCAGACCGCGTGAACGTCGAAACGCACATCCGGTGCCTGTTTTAAGAGTGGGATGAGCCTTCCATTCTGCAGCTCTTTGCGCACCATCCAGCAGGGTAACCATGCAATACCATGCCCGGCCAGCGCTGCGTCGCAGATAGCCTGCAGATCGTCCATATTGAGGGATGAGCGGGGAATTAGGGTGTGCTGCGTGCCTTCGTGGTCCGCCAGTTCCCACGGTAATACCCTGCCGGCACGCAGGTAGTTAATGGCCTTATGCTGGCGTAAATCGGCAACGGTTTCAGGCTGGCCGTTATTCCTCAGGTATTCCGGCGCGGCGCACAGCACCATTCGGTGTTCCCCCAGGCGTCTGGCGACCAGCATGGTGCTGTCCGGCAGTGCGCCGTTTCGCACCGCCATATCAAACCCTTCCTCGACGATATCCACTACGCGATCGCTGAATGACATTTCCAGCTCAAGGGCAGGATGCTCCTGCGTCAAGGCTATCAGCAGCGGGGCGATGCACTGGCGGCCAAACAGCACCGGCATGGCAACACGCAGACGGCCACTCACCTGATGTTTCCCTGTTTCCAGCAGCGACTCCGCGCCACGGATTTCCTGGAGTGCTCGCAGGCAGCGTTCATAAAAAAGGGCACCGTTATCGGTCAGGCTTTGGCTACGCGTTGTGCGCTGAAACAGGCGTACTCCCAGCCGCGCTTCAAGGCGAGCAATGCTTTTCCCTACCGCCGAGCGCGACAAATGCAAACGCACCGCGGCCTGAGCAAAACTGCCTGCCTCTACGGCGGCGACAAAAACGGGAATATCCTTCAGCGTATCGGTCATGGATTGTCGCTCTTCAGGAATCAATGGTGGGAAAAGGTATCGCCACTGGCGACCGTGAGTCAACGTTAGACTGTCAGTACTGAAGTGCATTTGATAACAGGAGAAAAAGATGACAGAGATGATGCAACGCTGGTCAATGGACGCCCTTGGGCGTGAAAACCTCAGACTCACTCAGGCGCCAGTACCCCAGCCGGGCCCGGGTGAAGTGCGCGTGCGGGTGAACGCTGTTGCGCTCAACTATCGCGATAAAATGGTCATTGAAGGCAACATGCCGATCGCGCTCACCTTCCCGTTTACTCCGGCATCTGACATGGCTGGCGTGGTGGACAGTACGGGTGAAGGCGTTACCCGCTTTAAACCCGGAGCTCGCGTCATCTCCACCTTCTCTCCGGAGTGGGTAGACGGTAAACCGAAAGGCGACGCCCGCAATTTGCCCTACCAGACGCTGGGCGGTTACTTTCAGGGGATGCTGTCTGAATACGTGATCATGCGTGAAAACTGGCTGGTGGCCGCCCCGGAAACGCTGGATGACGCAGAGGCCAGCACCTTACCCTGCGCGGGGCTTACCGCATGGTTTGCACTGGTGGAGCGCGGACAGTTACGTGCCGGACAGTCGGTGCTGGTGCAAGGCACAGGCGGTGTCGCAATCTTCGCGTTGCAAATCGCCAAAGCACACGGTGCAGAAGTTTTTGTGACGTCGGGCAGTGATGAAAAACTGGCGCTGGCTAAAACGCTCGGTGCCGATCGGGGCATCAACCGGCTTAAAGGGAACTGGGCTGACGAGATTTACGCGCTGACGCAGGATCGCGGTATCGACCATATTATTGAAACCGTTGGCGGGGAGAACCTGAGACATTCCCTGCGGGCCGTTGCCGTTCACGGGCGCATATCCGTCATTGGCGTGTTGGCCGGGAGTGAAATCTCGCTGCCTGCCAGCGAACTCTTGCTGAAATCACCGGTGATTCAGGGGATTGGCGTCGGGCACCGCCGTGCGCTGGAAGATTTTGTCCGCGCAGTCGATGTCACGGGGCTGAAACCGGTGATTGAACACCGCTACCGTTTTAACCAGCTTGAAGAGGCGCTTGTACACCTCGACCGCGGTGCTTTTGGCAAAATAGTCCTCACCCGCGAGTAAGCCGTTATCCCCGGGGCAGGCGTAAAAGGGGGCTTTTGTTGCGCAATGTAGCTCTATTTTTGTGGGCTTAATCGCGTTAGCATGAGGCAGCACTCATTTATCCCGGGGACCCTATGGCTATCAAACTTATTGCTATCGACATGGACGGCACGCTGTTGCTGCCAGACCACACTATTTCTCCAGCCGTTAAAAACGCGATTGCCGCTGCGCGCGCAAAAGGCGTGAATGTGGTACTGACCACCGGTCGTCCGTATGCGGGCGTGCACAGCTACCTGAAAGAGCTGCACATGAATCAGCCGGGCGATTACTGCATTACCTATAACGGTGCGCTGGTACAGAAGGCGGCGGATGGCAGCACGGTGGCGCAAACCGCGCTGAACTATGACGATTACCTGTTCCTGGAAAAACTGTCCCGCGAGGTCGGTTCCCATTTCCACGCGCTCGATCGCAATACGCTCTATACCGCTAACCGTGATATCAGCTATTACACCGTACATGAATCCTATGTCGCGACGATCCCACTGGTATTCTGCGAAGCTGAGAAAATGGATCCGGGCACCCAGTTCCTGAAAGTGATGATGATTGATGAGCCTGACATCCTGGACAAAGCGATAGCGCGCATTCCGGCTGAGGTAAAAGAGAAATACACCGTGCTGAAAAGTGCGCCGTACTTCCTCGAAATCCTGGATAAACGCGTCAATAAAGGCACCGGTGTGAAATCGCTGGCAGATACGCTGGGCATCAAACCGGACGAGATCATGGCGCTGGGCGATCAGGAAAACGACATTGCGATGATTGAATATGCGGGCATGGGTGTGGCAATGGACAATGCGATCCCGTCGGTGAAAGACGTGGCCAATTTCGTGACCAAATCTAACCTCGAAGACGGCGTTGCCTACGCGATCGAGAAATTTGTTCTGCAGTAACAGCGTTTCACGCTCATCAGCCTCGGTTATCAACCGGGGCTTTTTTTTGCGCTGAATTTATCGAATTGTTCTTTTTGTGATCTGTATTGTAGTACAACATTAATTGATTGTACTACATTACAACCACGGTAATGACGAAAGGCGTCACGTTTGTACTGCAAAAGTGAGGCGAAATTCAGCGGTCGAGGTAAAGTAGTCCTGAACATACAGAGCATAAGGACTCTCCATGACTCTCAATAAAACCGATCGCATCGTCATCACGCTGGGCACCCAGATCGTGGGTGGAAAGTACGTTCCCGGTTCACCGCTGC
Source organism: Enterobacter sp. BNK-18 (assembly GCF_047456135.1). Classification (NCBI taxonomy): domain Bacteria; kingdom Pseudomonadati; phylum Pseudomonadota; class Gammaproteobacteria; order Enterobacterales; family Enterobacteriaceae; genus Enterobacter; species Enterobacter sp. BNK-18. The sequence continues at coordinate 3,837,674 of NZ_CP179899.1, forward strand.
CTGCTGAGGCAGAGCTGTGTGAGGAGTTTGAAACCTCGCGCAACATCATTCGGGAAGTGTTTCGCTCGCTCATGGCAAAGCGGCTGATTGAAATGAAGCGCTACCGCGGCGCCTTTGTCGCCCCGCGTAATCAGTGGAACTACCTCGACACCGATGTCCTGCAGTGGGTGCTGGAAAACGACTACGACCCAAGGCTGATTGGCGCGATGAGTGAGGTACGAAACCTGGTAGAGCCGGCCATCGCCCGTTGGGCTGCGGAACGTGCAACGTCAGGAGACCTGGCTCAGATTGAGTCCGCCCTGAACGACATGATTGCCAATAACCAGAACCGGGATGCGTTCAACGAAGCGGACATCCGCTATCACGAAGCGGTGCTGCAGTCGGTCCATAACCCGGTATTACAGCAGCTTAGCGTTGCCATCAGCTCGCTACAGCGCGCGGTATTTGAACGAACCTGGATGGGCGATGAGGCCAACATGCCAAAAACGCTCCAGGAACATAAAGCGCTGTTCGATGCTATCCGGCATCAGGACGGCGATGCGGCAGAGCAGGCGGCACTCACGATGATCGCCAGCTCGACACGAAGGTTGAAGGAAATCACATGACATCTCGCTACATCGCTATTGACTGGGGATCGACCAATCTGCGCGCCTGGCTGTATCAGGGCGAGCAGTGCCTGGAAAGCAGGCAATCAGAAGCAGGCGTGACGCGCCTGAACGGTAAATCCCCCGAGGCGGTGTTAGCAGAGGTGACACACAACTGGCGCGAGAGCACCACGCCGGTGGTCATGGCGGGCATGGTGGGCAGTAACGTGGGCTGGAAGGTCGCGCCTTATCTGCCCGTACCTGCCGCGTTCGCTGCCATTGGCGAGCAGTTAACGTCCGTTGGCGACAATATCTGGATTATTCCAGGATTGTGCGTTTCCCGGAACGATAACCACAATGTGATGCGCGGCGAAGAGACCCAGCTCCTTGGCGCGCGCATGCTCTCTCCTTCTTCTGTCTACGTCATGCCCGGCACGCACTGTAAATGGGTGCAGGCCGACGCTGAGCACATCCACGATTTTCGCACCGTGATGACCGGTGAGCTGCACCACTTGCTGCTGACGCACTCGCTGGTGGGCGCGGGGTTGCCGGAGCAGGACGTTTCGCCCGAGGCCTTTGCCGCCGGGCTGGAGCGGGGTATCGCCAGCCCTGCCGTTTTGCCGCAACTTTTTGAAGTTCGCGCTTCGCATGTACTGGGCACGCTTCCCCGTACGCAGGTCAGCGAATTTTTATCGGGCCTGTTGATTGGCGCGGAAGTCGCCAGCCTGAGCGAGCAGTTCGCCGGGCAACAGACCATCACCCTCGTCGCGGGTTCATCGCTGACCTCTCGCTACCGCCAGGCGTTCAATGCCATCGGGCGGGACGTGGCTGCGGTAGAAGGCGACACGGCATTTCAGGCAGGAATAAGGAGCATCGCTCATGCAGTGGCAAACTAATCTTCCCCTCATCGCTATCCTGCGCGGCGTCACGCCCGACGAGGTTTTAGCGCACGTAGGTGCGGCGATCGACGCCGGTTTTGACGCCGTGGAAATACCGCTTAATTCCCCACAGTGGGAAAAGAGCATCCCGGCGGTCGTGGACGCGTTTGGTGATAAGGCGTTGATTGGCGCTGGCACCGTTCTGCAACCGGAGCAGGTGGACCAGCTTGCGCAGATGGGCTGCAGGCTGATTGTGACGCCGAATATTCACCCTGAGGTGATCCGTCGCGCAGTGGGCTACGGCATGACCGTCTGTCCGGGATGCGCAACGGCAACAGAAGCGTTCGCGGCTCTCGATGCGGGCGCGCAGTCGCTCAAAATTTTCCCGTCATCGGCTTTTGGTCCGGCCTATATCAGCGCGCTGAAAGCGGTATTGCCCGCCAGCGTACCGGTCTTTGCCGTGGGGGGCGTGACGCCAGAAAACCTGGCGCAGTGGATCAACGCAGGTTGTGTCGGAGCGGGTCTGGGCAGCGATCTCTATCGCGCCGGGCAATCCGTCGAACGTACCGCACAGCAGGCGGCCGCATTTGTGAAAGCGTATCGAGAGGCAGTGAAATGAAAATAACCAAACTCACCACGTACCGTTTACCGCCGCGTTGGCTGTTCCTGAAAATCGAAACCGATGAAGGCGTGGTCGGCTGGGGCGAACCTGTCATTGAAGGGCGTGCGCGTACCGTGGAAGCGGCGGTGCATGAGCTGGGCGAGTACCTGACAGGACAAGATCCTGCCCGCATCAACGACCTGTGGCAGGTGATGTACCGCGCGGGGTTCTACCGGGGCGGACCGGTTCTGATGAGCGCCATCGCCGGTATCGACCAGGCGTTATGGGATATCAAAGGCAAAGTGCTGAATGCCCCGGTCTGGCAGCTGATGGGCGGCCTGGTGCGCGACAAAATCAAAGCCTACAGCTGGGTGGGCGGCGACCGTCCCGCGGAAGTGATCGACGGTATCAGGCAGCTGCGCAATATTGGTTTTGACACCTTTAAACTGAACGGCTGCGAAGAGATGGGCGTCATCGACAACGCACGGGCGGTAGACCGCGCGGTAAATACCGTGGCGCAGATCCGTGAAGCGTTCGGTAACGAGATTGAGTTTGGCCTGGACTTCCACGGTCGCGTCAGCGCGCCGATGGCCAAAGTGCTGATTAAAGAGCTGGAGCCGTACCGTCCGCTGTTTATCGAAGAGCCGGTGTTGGCCGAGCAGGCGGAGTACTACCCGAAACTGGCCGCACAGACGCATATCCCGATTGCCGCCGGTGAGCGCATGTTCTCGCGCTTCGAGTTCAAACGCGTGCTGGAAGCTGGCGGCCTGGCGATATTGCAGCCGGATCTGTCGCATGCCGGCGGCATCACAGAATGCTACAAAATCGCCGGGATGGCGGAAGCCTACGACGTGGCGCTGGCACCGCATTGTCCGCTGGGGCCGATCGCACTGGCAGCCTGTCTGCACATCGACTTTGTCTCGCGCAACGCGGTGTTCCAGGAACAGAGCATGGGCATTCACTATAACAAGGGCGCGGAACTGCTCGACTTTGTGAAAAACAAAGATGATTTCAGCATGGAAGGCGGTTTCTTTAAACCGTTAACGAAGCCGGGCCTTGGCGTGGATATCGACGAAGACAAAGTCATTGAGCTGAGTAAAAACGCGCCGGACTGGCGCAACCCGTTATGGCGTCATGAAGATGGCTCTGTCGCTGAGTGGTAATTCAGCCTAAGCACATCGCCACTAAAAAGTAATTTCAACAATAACAAACACACCCTCTGTAAATTACAGGGCATGGTGAGCGGCTTCGCTATGCCCAAAATCTGGAGACAGATTGCGATGGATATTCCTGTTACTGCTGCAAAAACCGGGCGTCGGCGCTACCTGACGCTGGTCATGATCTTTATTACGGTGGTCATCTGTTACGTTGACCGCGCCAACCTTGCCGTGGCTTCAGCCCATATTCAGGAGGAGTTTGGGATCAGCAAAGCGGAAATGGGCTACGTCTTTTCGGCGTTTGCCTGGCTGTATACGCTGTGCCAGATCCCCGGCGGCTGGTTCCTTGACCGCGTCGGCTCGCGCCTGACCTATTTCATTGCCATCTTCGGCTGGTCGGTGGCGACCCTGTTCCAGGGCTTTGCCACCGGGCTGATGTCGCTGATTGGCCTGCGTGCGATCACCGGGATTTTCGAAGCCCCGGCGTTTCCGACCAATAACCGCATGGTGACCAGCTGGTTCCCGGAGCATGAACGCGCCTCGGCCGTTGGGTTCTACACCTCCGGGCAGTTTGTCGGCCTGGCATTCCTGACGCCGCTGCTGATCTGGATCCAGGAACTGCTGAGCTGGCACTGGGTCTTTATTGTGACCGGGGGGATCGGCATTATCTGGTCGTTGATCTGGTTCAAGGTCTATCAACCGCCGCGTCTCACCAAAAGTATCAGCAAAGCTGAACTGGACTATATCCGCGACGGTGGCGGCCTGGTGGATGGCGATGCGCCGGTGAAAAAAGAGGCGCGTCAGCCGCTGACCAAAGCCGACTGGAAGCTGGTTTTCCATCGCAAGCTGGTGGGGGTTTATCTGGGGCAGTTCGCGGTGACCTCCACGCTGTGGTTCTTCCTGACCTGGTTCCCGAACTATCTGACCCAGGAAAAAGGCATCACCGCGCTGAAGGCGGGCTTTATGACCACCGTACCGTTCCTGGCGGCCTTCTTTGGTGTGCTGCTTTCCGGCTGGCTGGCGGACAGGCTGGTGAAAAAAGGGTTCTCGCTGGGTGTCGCGCGTAAAACGCCTATTATCTGCGGGCTGCTGATCTCCACCTGCATCATGGGTGCAAACTACACCAACGATCCGGTCTGGATTATGACGCTGATGGCGATTGCGTTCTTCGGTAACGGTTTTGCCTCCATAACCTGGTCGCTGGTCTCCTCGCTGGCCCCGATGCGCCTGATTGGTCTGACCGGGGGCGTGTTCAACTTTGTCGGTGGACTGGGGGGGATCACGGTTCCGCTGGTCATCGGTTATCTGGCTCAGGACTATGGCTTTGGCCCGGCACTGATCTATATCTCCGCAGTGGCCTTGCTCGGTGCGCTCTCCTACATCCTGCTGGTGGGTGACGTCAAACGTGTAGGCTAATTCCCCGCAATGTTTTACCCTGATGCGATAACTGCGCATCAGGGTAACGCCATGAAACAAATCACCTTCGCCTCCCGTCATCAACAGCTTACCAATATCAATACCTGGACGCCGGACAGCCAGTGGCTGGCCTACGATGTGCGTCCGTCCGGCGCATCGTTTACCGGTGAAACTATTGAGCGGGTCAATGTTATTACGGGTGACGTCGAGGTGATCTATCGCGCCAGTCACGGCGCGCATGTTGGCGTGGTGACCGTTCATCCGCAGCAGGACAAATATGTCTTTATCCACGGCCCGGAAAATCCGGATGCAGACTGGCACTACGATTTTCATCATCGTCAGGGCGTGGTTGTACACAACGGTCAGGTGAGTAACCTGGATGCCATGGATATCACGCCGCCTTATACCGCAGGCGCGCTGCGTGGCGGCAGCCACGTGCACGTTTTTAGCCCTGACGGACAGTTCGTGAGCTTTACCTACAACGACCATGTATTGCATGAGCGTGACCCGAAGCTCGATTTACGTAACGTCGGCGTCGCAGCGCCTTTTGGCCCGGTGACGCCGCAAGGGAAGCATCCACGTGAATATTCCGGCACCTTCTGGAGCGTGCTGGTGAGCCGCACGACGCCCGCGCCTCAGCCCGGCAGCGATGAGATCAACCGAGCCTATGAAGAGGGCTGGGTGGGCAATGACAGGCTGGCGTTTATCGGCGATACCGTGTCTGCGACAGGCGAGAAAGTGCCAGAACTGTTTATTGTGGATCTACCCAACGACGAGCAGGGATGGAAACGCGCGGGCGATGCGCCGCTGCAGGGGACTCCTGAGACGCTGCCTGCGCCCCCGGCGGGTGTCATGCAGCGCCGGCTGACCTTTACCCACCAGCGGGCATTCCCGGGGCTGGTAAACGTGCCGCGTCACTGGGTGCGCTGTAACCCGCAGGGGACGCAGATTGCGTTTCTGATGCGTGATGATAAGGGCATTGTGCAGCTGTGGCTTATCGCTCCTGAAGGCGGCGAACCACGCCAGTTGACGCATAACGAAAGTGACATTCAGTCGGCATTTACCTGGCACCCTGCCGGTCACCGTCTTGGATTTGTGCTGGAAGAGCGGATTGCCTGCTGTGATGCGCAAACCGGAGAGGTGACGTTTTTGACGTCCGATCACGGCAATCCACCGTCTGGTGATGCGGTCGTGTTTTCCCCGGACGGGCGTTTTATTGCATGGATGGAAGAGACAGAAGGTTTCCGTCAGCTTTGGCTAACGGAAACCGGGCAGCGTTAACGCGTTGGCGTTAAGCGGGCGGAATGACGGAATTGGTGGCCAGATTTTGCTGCTCGCTTTTCTCTACCCGCGAGCGCACGGAGCTGTCCTTACGGAACATATCCCACGGCAACAAAAGCGTATCGGCCACAGCCGTAAACGGCATATCCAGGATGACCAGGGATTTTGTGCCCCAGTTGGTATCGTCATCGGAGATCATCTCAGCGCTGGCACGCGTCCCCGGATATGTTCCTTCTTTACCGCCGGTGTGAGACATCACGCTCGAACACCCGCAAAGTAAAACAACCCCGCTGAACGTCGTCAGCTTTATCAGAACATTTTTCATCATCACTCAGTCATCGTTAATGGCACTGCATAAACCTGCAACTCAGGGTTATAGCGAGCCTCGTTCAAAATGGATAGCCCGATAACCCCGCACTGTGGCAGCCATCGCAATTTAACCCTTTGTGCTGTTGTCCCAGTCTAAGCGAGATGCACGAAAGTGCAAAAAAAAGTGCGTCCGCTGCGCTTGAAAAGACCGGTTCCAGACCCATTTTAAGAATGTAACCCGATAACGAACACGCCTGCGGGGTGTTCAGGGGCACACTGGCCTGTCCATGGTGGAAGGCTACAATTTCTCGCTGATTTCAGGAGCTTTTATTTATGCGTAACTTCGATCTTTCCCCGCTATACCGTTCTGCAATTGGTTTTGACCGCCTGTTTAACCATTTAGAAAATAACCAAAGCCAGAGCAACGGCTACCCTCCATACAATGTTGAACTGGTTGATGAAAACCACTACCGCATCGCCATTGCCGTCGCCGGTTTTGCAGAGAACGAACTGGAGATCACCGCGCAGGACAACCTGCTGGTGGTGAAAGGTTCACATACGGCCGAGCAGAAAGAACGTACCTACCTTTATCAGGGTATCGCCGAGCGCAACTTTGAACGCAAGTTCCAGTTAGCCGAGAACATTCACGTGAAAGGCGCGAACCTGGTCAACGGCCTGCTGTTTATCGAACTGGAACGTGTGATTCCGGAAGAGAAAAAACCGCGCCGTATCGAGATCAACTGATTATGCGGGTCGCGCGAGCGGCCCACCCAGAATTGCTTGCCGTAATGGGAGCATATGTGAATCCATGAGGATTTGCAGGAACAACTGCGCACAAAAATAAACTGTGCCGAACTCGCTTCTCAGAAGGAGATTTAGTATGCGTAACTACGATTTATCCCCCCTGCTGCGTCAGTGGATTGGTTTTGACAAACTGGCTAATGCCCTGCAAAGCACCACCGAGCAACAGACGTTTCCGCCGTACAACATCGAAAAAAGCGATGACAACCACTATCGCATCACCCTTGCGCTGGCCGGGTTCCGCCAGGACGATCTGGATATTCAGCTCGAAGGCACGCGCCTGACCGTGAAAGGTACGCCGGAAAAACAAGAAACCGAGACCAAATGGCTGCACCAGGGCCTGGTTAATCAGCCGTTTAGCCTGAGCTTTACTCTGGCTGACCATATGGAAGTGTCCGGCGCGACATTTACCAACGGGCTGCTGCATATCGACCTGACCCGCAACGTGCCGGAAGCTATTGCACCGCAGCGTATCGCCATTAGCGAGCGTCCTGCGCTGAACAGTTAACCCTCTGCGGGTTGTTGCCTCTCCCACAGGGAGAGGATGAAAAGATAACGCCCTGCCCCGGCAGGGCTTTTTTGTGCGCCATCGCCCATACAACCGCGTGCGGCTCTGAGAGAATCCGTAGCATAACTAAGGTTATGCACAGGAAGTGGATCATGAGTGATATCGCGTTAACCGTTAGCGTGTTGGCCCTGGTCGCAGTGGTGGGTCTGTGGATTGGCAATATTAAAATCCGCGGCGTCGGATTTGGGATAGGCGGGGTGCTGTTCGGCGGGATTTTTGTCGGCCATTTTGCCGACCAGCTTGGGCTGGTGCTCAGCGCCGAAATGCTCCATTTCATCCAGGAATTCGGTCTGATCCTCTTCGTCTACACCATCGGTATTCAGGTGGGGCCTGGCTTTTTCGCTTCCCTTCGGGTCTCCGGATTACGGCTGAACCTGTTTGCCTTCGGCATTGTGGTGATGGGAGGGCTGGTCACCGCCATTCTGCATAAGCTCTTCGATATCCCGCTGCCGGTGGTGCTGGGTATTTTCTCCGGGGCGGTCACCAATACGCCTGCACTGGGTGCAGGGCAGCAAATTTTGCGCGACCTTGGCATCTCCCCCGGTATTGTCGACCAGATGGGGATGAGCTACGCCATGGCCTATCCGTTTGGGATTTGTGGCATTCTGCTCTCCATGTGGCTGGTGCGGGTACTCTTTCGCATTAACGTCGAAAACGAGGCAAAAGACCACGAAACCACGCTCACCAACGGCCATATGCCGATTAAAACCATCAACATTCGCGTCGATAACCCCAACCTCAACAATATGGCGATTCAGGATGTGCCGATCCTGAACAGCGCCAATATTATCTGCTCACGCCTTAAACGTGACGATATGCTGATGGTACCCGCGCCCGGGACCATTATTCAGCAGGGTGACCTGCTGCACCTGGTTGGACAGCCCGGGGATTTAAACAACGCGCGGCTGGTGATTGGTCAGGAGGTGGAGACCTCACTTTCCACACGCGGCACCGATATGCGCGTAGAGCGCGTCGTGGTGACCAACGAGCACGTGCTTGGCAAGAAAATACGCGATTTGCAGGTTAAAGAGCGCTATGACGTCGTGATCTCCCGTCTTAACCGTGCTGGGGTGGAACTGGTCGCCAGCCCGGAAGCCAGCCTGCAGTTCGGGGATATCCTGAACCTGGTTGGGCGCCCGTCATCCATTGATGCGGTAGCGGACATGGTGGGTAACGCCCAGCAAAAACTGCAGCAGGTGCAAATGTTGCCGGTCTTTATCGGTATCGGGCTGGGGGTGCTGCTTGGCTCCATTCCGCTGTATGTCCCGGGTTTTCCGGTTGCGCTCAAGCTGGGCCTGGCGGGCGGACCGCTGATTATGGCGCTGATCCTCGGGCGTATCGGCTGTATCGGTAAGCTCTACTGGTTTATGCCGCCGAGCGCCAACCTGGCGCTGCGCGAGCTGGGGATTGTGCTGTTTCTGGCGGTGGTCGGCCTGAAATCCGGGGGCGATTTTATCGATACCCTGGTGAAGGGTGAGGGGATGAGTTGGGTCGGCTACGGGATATTTATCACGGCGATTCCGCTCCTGACGATGGGGATTCTGGCGCGGATGTTCGCCAAAATGAACTATCTGACGCTCTGCGGCATGCTCGCCGGATCAATGACTGACCCACCCGCACTGGCCTTTGCCAACAACCTGCACGCCACCAGCGGCGCGGCGGCGCTGTCATACGCCACGGTCTACCCGCTGGTGATGTTCCTGCGCATTATTACCCCGCAGCTACTGGCGGTGCTGTTCTGGGGGATGAGTTAGCAGGTCTTCCGGGTGGATGCGCCGCAGATGGTAGTCCACCTGGTAATCACGGGTATTACGGAACATCACGGAATAATTGAGAAATTCACCGCTGTCGCTGTAGGAGAGAGACGTTATCCGCAGCAGCGGCGTCTGTTCCGGCAGGTTCAGGTAACCGGCGAGCTGTTTATCTGCCAGCACCGGCGTCAGGCTCTCGTAGTTGCCGCTGATGGTTATTCCGCACTCCTTCTCGATGTAATCAAACTTCGACCCCTCCAGATGTGCCAGTGAAAGCGTGCGGAACAGCTTCACGGGCATAAAGCTGTCCTCCAGCATCAGGGGCTTTCCGTCGACATAACGCACCCGGCGCGAGAAGTAGATACGCTCATCCACCTGAATGCGGAGCTGGCTGGCGATAGCGGGCGGGGCGGGCATCACTTCGAACTGTAGCACCTTGCTCTGTACCTCTTTTCCCTGCTGGCGCAGCACCTCCACCAGCCCGGTCAGATTGGTGGTTTCGTGGTGGACATCTTTACGCGCCACGAATGTCCCGCTACCGTGTCGGCGTTCAACCAGCCCCCAGTTCACCAGCAGATCCAGCGCCTTTCGAATGGTCATCCGCGCCACGCCAAACTCCTGCGCCAGCGCTTTCTCACCCGGCAGCGGACTCCCGATATTGTAGTCCGACGAATTCAGCCGCAGCCGCAACCTGTCCGCGATAGATTTGTAGATCACCAGTAGACCTCTCTGCCCGTATTAACGTGTGGATTGCGTCCTGACATGTCCATATTAACAACGAAAAGTAGACCTGACTGGTCAAAATAAAACCATGAATGCGATCACGAATCGCAGCGGCACGTCATGTTCGCCCATGGGTAAATTCTTATGCTCACTTCAGGCCCAGCAAAAAATCATAAAGGCCTCTACCCCCTACAGGTTGTTACGTGAGGATTTAAAAATGCTCAGTCAAATACAACGTTTTGGCGGCGCCATGTTTACCCCGGTGTTGTTATTTCCCTTTGCCGGGATCGTGGTCGGGATCGCCATCATGCTTCGCAACCCGCTGTTTGTGGGCGAGGCCTTAACCGCCCCCGATAATCTGTTCGCGCAAATTGTTCACATCATTGAAGAGGGCGGCTGGGCGGTGTTTCGCAATATGCCGCTGATTTTTGCCGTGGGTTTACCGATTGGTCTGGCGAAGCAGGCGCAGGGCCGCGCCTGCCTGGCGGTGCTGATCAGTTTTCTGACCTGGAACTACTTTATCAATGCGATGGGGATGACATGGGGTCATTTCTTTGGCGTCAACTTCGCCGCTGAGCCCACTGCTGGCAGCGGACTGGCCATGATTGCCGGTATCAAAACGCTCGATACCAGCATCATTGGGGCGATTGTGATTTCGGGGATTGTCACCGCTATCCACAACCGCTATTTCGACAAGCAGCTGCCTGTTTTCCTGGGGATTTTTCAGGGCACCTCGTTTGTCGTTATCCTCGCGTTCTTTGTGATGATCCCCTGCGCCTGGCTGACGCTGATGGGCTGGCCGAAAGTGCAGCTGGGCATTGAGTCCCTGCAGGCCTTTTTACGCTCTGCCGGTGCGCTGGGGGTGTGGGTTTATACCTTCCTGGAACGCATTCTGATCCCTACCGGATTACACCACTTTGTCTACGGTCCGTTTATCTTTGGCCCGGCAGCGGTCGAGGGCGGCATCCAGGTTTATTGGGCGCAGCATCTTCAGGAATTTAGCCAAAGCACGCTGCCGCTGAAAACCCTGTTCCCGGAAGGCGGTTTTGCGCTTCACGGCAACGCCAAAGTGTTTGGCTCTGTCGGGATTGCGCTGGCGCTCTGGTACACCACGTCACCGGAAAACCGCGTCAAAGTGGCAGGCCTGCTGATCCCGGCCACGCTGACCGCCGTGCTGGTGGGCATTACCGAGCCGCTGGAATTCACCTTCCTGTTCATTTCGCCGCTGCTGTTTGCCGTCCACGCCGTTCTGGCCGCCACGATGGCGACGGTGATGTACATCTTCGGCGTCGTGGGCAACATGGGCGGCGGACTGCTGGACCAGTTTCTGCCGCAAAACTGGATCCCCATGTTCCACAACCACGCCTCGACGGTATTCACCCAGATGGGTATCGGTCTTTGCTTCACCGGCCTCTATTTCGTGGTCTTCAAAACGCTGATTGAACGGCTGAACCTTAAAACCCCGGGCCGTGAAGAGAGCGAAGTCAAACTTTACAGCAAGGCGGATTATAAAGCGGCACGCGGGCAAACCACCGCACCGGCTGCCGCCAGCCAGCAGGTTGGGCAAGCCGCCGGATTCCTGCAGGCGCTGGGCGGCGCGGCCAATATCGAAAGCATTAATAACTGCGCCACCCGCTTACGTATCGCGCTGGTCGACATGGCGCAAACCCAAAGCGACGACGTCTTTAAGGCCCTGGGCGCACACGGTGTGGTGCGACGCGGCAACGGCATTCAGGTGATTGTTGGACTGCACGTTCCTCAGGTGCGAGACCAGCTTGAATCGCTGATGAAAACCCCTTCAACAAACGAACAAACTACCCTGACAGAGGCTATATCATGAAAAAATTCTCAGTTGTCATTGCAGGCGGCGGCAGTACCTTCACGCCGGGTATCGTCCTGATGCTGTTAGCCAACCGCGACCGTTTTCCGCTGCGCGCGCTGAAATTCTATGACAACGACGGCGCACGTCAGGAGACCATCGCCGAGGCGTGCAAGATCATCCTTAAAGAGCAGGCTCCGGAGATTGAGTTTAGCTACACCACCGATCCTGAAGCGGCCTTTACCGACGTCGATTTTGTGATGGCACATATCCGCGTGGGTAAATACCCGATGCGTGAAAAAGACGAGAAAATCCCCCTGCGTCACGGTGTGCTGGGTCAGGAGACCTGCGGACCCGGCGGGATCGCCTACGGCATGCGCTCTATTGGCGGCGTGCTGGAGCTGGTCGATTATATGGAGCAATACTCCCCGAATGCGTGGATGCTGAACTACTCGAACCCGGCGGCCATCGTGGCTGAAGCGACCCGTCGCCTGCGACCCAACGCCAAAATCCTCAACATCTGCGATATGCCCATCGGCATTGAAGGGCGTATGGCGCAGATAGTCGGCCTTAAAGACCGTAAAGAGATGCGCGTGCGTTACTACGGGCTGAACCACTTCGGATGGTGGACATCCATTGAAGATGCAAACGGCAATGATTTAATGCCGAAACTGCGCGAATATGTCGCGAAAAATGGCTATGTGCCGCCCTCTGACAATGCTCATACCGAAGCCAGCTGGAACGACACGTTCGCGAAGGCAAAAGATGTGCAGTCGCTGGATCCGGACACCATGCCAAACACTTATCTGAAATATTACTTGTTCCCGGACTACGTGGTCGCGCACTCCAATCCGGAACGCACGCGCGCTAACGAGGTGATGGATCACCGTGAGAAGCATGTGTTCAGCGCCTGCCGGGCGATTATCGAAGCCGGTGTATCATCCGCCGGGGAGCTGGAAATCGACGAACATGCGTCGTACATCGTCGATCTGGCGACTGCGATTGCCTTCAACACTCAGGAGCGCATGCTGCTGATTGTGCCCAACAACGGTGCCATTCATAACTTTGATGCCGACGCGATGGTAGAAATTCCGTGCCTGGTCGGTCATAACGGGCCGGAGCCGTTAACGGTGGGCGATATTCCACACTTCCAGAAAGGGTTGATGAGCCAACAGGTAGCGGTGGAAAAACTGGTAGTGGATGCCTGGGAGCAGCGCTCGTACCAGAAATTGTGGCAGGCGATTACGCTGTCGAAAACGGTGCCGAGCGCCTCCGTTGCGAAAGCGATTCTGGATGACCTGATCGAGGCCAACAAAGCGTACTGGCCAGCGCTGCATTAATCGTCCTGACCGGCATCGCCCGATGCCGGTCTCCTTGTCCTTGTCGATTTACGCTATGCTGGAACCTGCCTGTAGCAGACAAGGAATCTTCATGAAAATTTCCCGCCTCGGTGAAGCCCCTGACTACCGCTTCTCGCTGGCTAATGAGCGTACGTTCCTCGCATGGATCCGCACCGCGTTGGGCTTTCTCGCCGCGGGTGTGGGGCTTGACCAGCTCGCGCCTGATTTTGCCACGCCGCTGATCCGCGAAGTGCTGGCGTTGCTGCTGTGCCTGTTTGCCGGCGTGCTGGCCATATACGGCTACCTGCGCTGGCTGCGTAACGAAAAGGCGATGCGGCTTAAGCAGGATCTTCCCTATACGCGTGGGTTACTCATCATCAGCATGATTTTGCTGGCGGTAGCGGGCGTGGTGATGGTGCTGGTGTTGTATGGTGGATAACCGCAAAGCGCGACGCGAAGCCGACCCCGGCCTGCAGCCGGAGCGGACGTCGCTGGCCTGGCTGCGTACGTTACTGGGGTATGGCGCGCTGATTGCCCTCGCCATCAAGCACAACTGGCATCGCACAGGCGTGCCATTCTGGATCTCACTGGTCGTGCTGGCGCTTGTGGCGATCGTTTTGTGGCGCTATACCCGCAGTCGCAACGTAATGGATGTGACGCAGGACGATTTTGTACAGCCGAAGGCGGTGCGCGATAAGTTCCTGATCGCCCTCGCGGTGCTGTCGTTGTCACTGCTGTTTGCGGTCACCCATCTGCAGTTTATTTTTTCCCTTTAGCCAGGTACTTCGCCATCTCGTCTTCCGGCACCATTCCGCCGCCGGTTGCCCAGACCAGATGGGTCGCGTTCGCGGATGCGACAGGAACACGCAGCGGCCCGGCCATGCCCGCCAGCGCCGACGGCTCAAGGCGAATGCCTTCTTCCTGCGCCAGCCAGCCGAGCATGTCGTACATGCTTTGATCGGAAAGGGTATAGAACCCGTCAAGCAGCCGCTCCATCGCCCGGCCCACAAAGCCAGACGCGCGTCCAACCGCCAGCCCGTCGGCGGCCGTCACGTTGTCGATACCCAGATCCTGCACGGCGATGGCATCATGCAGCCCGGTGTAGACGCCCAGCAGCATGCACGGGGAGTGCGTCGGCTCGGCGAAGAAACAGTGTACGTTGTCGCCAAAGGCCAGCTTCAGGCCAAACGCCACGCCGCCAGGACCGCCACCGACGCCACAAGGCAAATAGACGTACAGCGGATGTTCCGCATCCACCACGCGGCCCTGCGCGGCAAACTGCGCTTTTAGCCGCTCGCCTGCCACCGCATAGCCGAGGAACAGCGTGCGGGAGTTCTCATCGTCGATAAAGAAACAGTTCGGATCGCTCTCCGCGGCCTTACGTCCTTGCTCCACCGCCACGCCGTAATCCTGCTCATATTCCACAACGATCACACCGTGGCTGCGCAGTTTGGCTTTTTTCCACTCACGGGCATCGGCAGACATGTGCACCGTAACCTGAAAGCCGATGCGCGCGCTCATGATGCCAATGGACATCCCGAGGTTGCCGGTGGATCCCACCGCGATACTGTACTGGCTGAAGAACGCTTTAAAACGCGGTTCCAGCAGGATGCTGTAATCGTCTTCGACGCTCAGCAACCCTGCTTCCAGCGCCAGTTTTTCGGCGTGAGTCAGCACTTCATAGATGCCCCCGCGCGCTTTGATGGAGCCAGAGATAGGCAGATGACTGTCTTTTTTCAGCAGCAGCGTGCCGGGAATGGCTATCCCCGATTCGTTCTCCAGCCTTTTCTGCATCGCCGGAATAGCCACCAGTTCGGACTCGATAATCCCCTGCGTGGCCGCCGTTTCGGGGAACGCTTTTGCCAGATACGGCGCAAAGCGGTTAAGGTGTGCATGCGCATCGTCCACATCGGCTTTGCTCAGCCCGACATACGGCAACCCTTCAGCAAGCGAGGTGGTGCGCGGGTTTAGCCAGGTGGTCTCTTTCAGGGCAATCAGATCCTCAATCAGAGGGAACTGTGCGGTTAAGGTGCTGATAGTTGCGTTTTCCATAGTACGTCTCTTCGCGCTCAGATAATGAAAGAAAGCAGGAATGTGCTGCCAAGTGCAAGTACCGAGGCGATAAACGTCGCCGTCGTATAGTACTTCAGGGTCTCGTTCAGGCTGGCACCGCAGTACTGCTTCACCAGCCAGAAGAGGGAATCGGTCACGATCGTGCAGCCAATGGCACCGGAACCGATGGCAATGGTGATGATCTCCGGACTGACGTTAGGATAGAGCGGCAGCATGGGTGCGACGATGGCGGTTGCGCCCATCATCGCCACCGTGGCCGACCCCACCGCCGCGTGCAGAACCAGCGCCACCAGCCACGCGAGCAGGATCGGGTGCATATTCAGGTTCGACAGAATGTGCGCCAGGGTATCGGCCAGGCCGCTGGTTTTGAGGATGGCGTTAAACGCGCCGCCCGCGCCGATAATCAACAGAATGTTGGCGATGGCGCCAAAGCCATGCTCGGTATGGGTCAGCATCGTACCCATCCCCATATGCTGGCGCAGCCCCAGCAGGTAATAGGCGACGAACACGGCGATGAACATGGCGGTGATCGGGTTACCGATAAATTCCAGCAGCGTATACAGCGTGCCTTCTCTTGCCATATTCAGCTCGGCGAGGGTCTTCACCAGCATCAGGCCAATGGGCAGCAGCACGGTAAACAGCGTGGCTCCCAGCGAGGGCAGCGTATGTTCTTCACGAACATTGAGGTCAGAAAATTCAGCCGGGACGGCTTTGAAGGGCAGGCGATCGCCCAGCAATTTCAGGAACAGCGGGCCGCCAACCAGCGAGGCCAGCAGGCCAACCATCAGACCGTAGACGATAACCGTCCCCACGTCCGCCCCCAGCTTATTCGTGACAAACAGGGCCGCCGGGTGCGGCGGAACCACGCAGTGCACCGCCATCAGCGCGGTACAGAGGGGAATGGCCAGCTTCAGCAGCGAGGTATGGGTCTTTTTGGCGATGGAGAAGGCCAGCGGGATCAGCAGGACGACGCCGACTTCAACAAACAGCGTAATGCCGCAGATAAGCCCCACCAGTACCATGATGACATCAGCTGACAGCCAGCGGCAACGCTGAAGCGCTATCCCAATGCGTTCTGCCGCACCGGACACCTCCATCATTTTGCCGAGGATGGTGCCAAGCCCGATCACCGCCGCCAGGAAGCCGAGCGTGCCGCCAATACCGCTTTCAATGGCATTCACCATGTCCAGCGGGCGCATTCCCATCATGGCACCGACAAAAAAGCTCGCCAGCAGCAGCGCCAGGAACGGGTGAAACTTCAGTTTTACGATAGTTAATACGATTAACGCGATGCTGATGAGCAGCGTCGCCACAACCCAGACCTGAGCACCCATATCTCACCTCACCCTTATGTTATTTACGGGTATTGGACGAAAAATCAGCGGGTGATGACAAACGATATAAATTGCCTTTCAGGTGAGCCAGATTGGATCAAACGCGTGACTGGACTCAAAAAAGCGCACTTAATGCGTGTTTGGTTCACATAAATTCAACTTTGAGCGGTATCCTGAGCAGCAAAAGTCTGTGTGAGAAGTGCGATGAATGACGCAAATGAAGGTCGAAACCGGCTGTTAAACGGCTGGCAACTGTCAAAAATGTATACGTTTGAAGTGGCCGCCCGCCACGAGTCCTTCGCGCTGGCGGCGGAGGAGCTGTCGCTCAGCCCCAGTGCGGTGAGCCACCGTATCAACCTGCTGGAAGAGGAGTTAGGGATAGCGCTGTTTGTCCGCTCCCACCGTAAAGTGGAGCTGACGCAGGAGGGTAAACGCGTCTACTGGACGCTGAAATCGTCGCTGGATACGTTGAACCAGGAGATCCTGGATATCAAGAACCAGGCGCTGTCCGGTACGTTGACGGTTTACTCTCGCCCGTCGATTGCCCAGTGCTGGCTGGTGCCTATGCTCGGAGATTTCACCCGGCGTTATCCCGCGATCTCGCTGACCATCCTGACCGGCAATGAAAACGTCAATATGCAGCGAACCGGTATCGATCTGGCGCTCTATTTCGACGATACGCCGCCAGCCAATTTGACGCATCACTTCCTGATGGACGAGGCGATTTTACCCGTCTGCTCGCCGGCGTATGCCCGGGAACATGACCTGCTGAAAAACCCCGCCCACCTCAGCCACTGTACGCTCCTGCACGATCGCCAGGCCTGGAGCAACGATTCCGGTACCGACGAATGGCTCAGCTGGGCGGCACATTTTGCAGTGAACATGCCATCATCATCGGGCATTGGCTTCGATCGTTCTGATTTAGCGATTGTCGCGGCAATGAACCATGTCGGGGTCGCGATGGGGCGAAAACGGCTGGTACAAAAGCGGCTCGAACGCGGTGAGTTGATTGCACCGTTTGGGGAGAAAACGCTTAAATGCCATCAGCATTACTACATGTCGACCCTGCCAGGACGACAGTGGCCGAAAATAGATGCCTTTATTAGCTGGCTGAGAGAACTGGCTGGCTGAAGAATTATTACGCTTTGGCGCTACACCAAATGTGAAAAAGCGTGCTAAATACAGGTAATGCTTTTGATTTCTCGCAAGGTACACCGTGTTAAAGCCTTTGATTGCCACTGCGTTACTGTTCTCTTCCGGCTGGGTGATTGCCGCTGAGCCACCGCTGACGGCTGTGCTTTATGCGCAAAAGCTGGGCGTGGGGATGGACGTAGACTGGGCGCGCACCGAGCGCGGCATTCGGGAGTTCGATCCGCTGGTGGTTCGCGATTTTCGTGCGAAGGGTATCAGCCATGTGCGTATCCGCGTGGCCGATGAACCGACGGAAGCGCGGCTGATTCATCTGCGTAAGCTGGTGGAAGCCTGCGAGCAATACGGGGTGATCCCGATTATCGCTTATCAGGCCGATGAATATAAAAACGACCCGAAAGCCGAGACGGAAAAAGAGGTGATTAACTGGTGGATTGCCGTGGCGCACTACTTCGGCCAAAGCTATCCCCTGCTGGGTTTTGACCTGATTTATGAACCGGCGGACAAGCTCAACCATAACGCCGCGTCGCTTAACCGGGTTTACGAGAAAACCGTCAAAGACATTCATGCAATTGATGCTAATCGCATGATCTTCATCGCGCCACGTCTGCGGGCTGCGCCAGAGGACCTCTCCAGCCTGAAACTCCCGGCGCACAGCCAAAATTATCTGCTGGCGGAGTGGCACATTTTCCCGTGGGGTCCGCTAAAGAGTAACGGTAAATATCCGTGGACGTCCGGGACGGTGGCGGAGAAAGCGGCTATCCATAATCGTATTGCGACCGCGCTGCACTGGCAGCAAAAAACCGGTCACGTCAGCTGGGTGGGCGGCTGGGGCGTGGGTGAATCAAATCACTTCACCCCAACCGCATCGCAAATGGCGTTTGCCTCGTTTATGGCCTGCGAACTGCAAAAGGCCAAAGTTCCCTACGCTATCAACGCGGATATTCAGTTTTACGACGGGGAAGAGGGCGCCTGGCGTCCTGCGCCAGAGCCGCTGCTGCAGGCCATGATCGCGCCTGTTTGTGAAAAGCCCGGCGAGAAGCCGGGCCATCATGCGGTTAAACCGGCTGCTCGTGATGGGGAACACGCGACGCCAGCGGCAGCCAGCACAGTAAAATCAGCAGCCCCATCAGCGTCATCAGCAAACCCAGACTAGCCTGGCCAGTTTGCGGCATCATCGCCGAGAGCCAGGCCAGCGCGCCGGAACCGATGTTCTGCAGTCCCCCCACCAGTGCGCCCGCCGTGCCTGCGAGGAACGGGAACGGCTCCATTGCGCCGCTGGTGGCGAGCGGGAACAGCATCCCCGCGCCGAAGAAGAACAGCGCCGCCGGGATCAGCAGCGTCCAGACGGTCATCACGCCAAACAGCCCCGGGATCCACATCATCAGACCTGCCAGCAGGCAGCTGATCACCGACTGCCACATCAGCGTTGAGAAACGCTTGTTCTGACGGCCGGCAAACCAGGCACCAAAGAACGCGGCCGGGATGGGCAGAATAAACAGGATACTGACGACCATGCTGCTCAGGCCAAGCCCGGCACCCAGCAGCACGCCGGAGCAGGCTTCAAACACGGCAATACCCGCCAGGCCACCAACCAGCATCAGCAGATAACAGGTGAACGCGCCGTTGCCGAACAGCGTTTTATAGCTGGTGATAAGGCGGGTGCGCGGCGCGTCCGTTGGCCGGGTTTCCGGCATCCACCGCGCCATGCTGAAGGTCACAATCACGCACAGCACCAGCAGGAAAGCGTAGCAGGCACGCCAGGACCACATCGTATCGAGCAAGCCGCCAATTAGCGGTGCCAGCAGCGGGCTCACCAGAATCCCCATATTTAACAAACTGTTGGCATGGCGGAGCTGGGTGCCCTGATAGAGATCGCGTGGCAGGGTTCGCGCCATCACCCCTCCGACGCCGGTGCCGACACCCTGCAGGGCGCTGGCGGCAATCAATATGGTCAGGTTATGGGTGGTAATGGCAATCACCGTCGCCACCATGAAAATGGACATACCCACCAGAATCACCGGGCGACGCCCGACGCGGTCAGACAGCGGTCCATAGAACAGCTGCGAAACGCCATAGGTCAGCAGATAAGCTGCCATTACGCTCTGTACTGCGCCCTCGCGGACGTTAAGTTCCTTTGCCATATCGGCGATCGCCGGAATGTAGATGGTTTGCGCCATCTGACCGACGGCCACCAGTAACACCAGCATCAACAATAAGTTAACATTCCTGTGTTTTTTCATGTCGCTGAATACTTTTGCCAAAAGAGAGAAATAAAGAATAAGTGACTACGCATTCCCATAAATGCGCGAGGAATCTACCACAGAGAGAGGACAAATTAAGCATTCCTGTGATGAATGTCAGAAGGGGTAAAGGCAGGATTTGTAAACAAGATCGGCAACTAATGTTGCCAGTGATTTATGCCAGGCGCAGCAGGATCGCCCCGCCCGCAATTCCCACTGCGGCCGCGATACGCAGGCCCGCAACCTTCTCTTTTAACAGCACAAATGCGATCAGCGCCCCGAAGAGAATGGATGTTTCACGCAGGGCGGCGACCACGGCCAGCGGAGCCTGGGTCATCGCCCAGAGCGCCAGGCCGTAAGAGCCCATGGTGCCGATACCCCCGAGCAGCCCTTTTTTCCAGTGCGTACGCAGGTATCTGGAAGCTTCGCGTCGGCGTGCCATCATCGCCCAGAAGAGCAGGCAGAAGCCATTCATAAAGAAGGTCCACAGCGTATAGCCCAGCGCGGTGTCTGATAACCGCACGCCGGTGCCATCGACCAGCGTATACCCGGCGATAAAGCAGGCATTGAGCAGTGCAAGCCAGACCCCCTTACGCGACGTCATGCGGCCGTTCATGGCCATAGCCAGAATCGACAGGCAGATCACGGCGATGCCGGACCACGCGAGCCATGACAGGCTATCTCCCAGCACCAGCACGCTTATCAATGCCACCAGCAGCGGTGCCGTACCGCGCATCAGCGGATAGGTCTGGCTCATATCGGAGACCTGGTAGGTCTTTGCAACCAGCACCGTGTACACCACCTGCAGCGCGCAGGAGACCCCTAAAAACGGCCAGCTGGCAGCAGACGGCTGTGGGGAGAAGGGCAGTAATACCAGGGCGATAAACGCGGCGGAACCGCTAACGCTGATTGCTGAATAGAGCTTGTCTGTACCGGCTTTAACAATGGCGTTCCAGCTGGCATGCAGCAGTGCGGCGAACAGTAAAATGCAGAAGACGGTAATGGTCATGGCGTATCTGGCGGTGAATTGTCACTCAACTGTAACATTCACAACCTGATGCTGCCAGCCGGTCACACCGCGCAAAACAGACGGTGTGTGACCCGTGGTTCATCCGAGACCAGCGTAAAGCCCGCCTGATGATAAAACCCGTATGCAGCGTCCGGCGCGTGGGTGTTGAGAAAATCAAACCAGATGCTGGCATCGGCCATTACCACGGTCAGAAGCTGCTTACCAATGCCCAGCCCGCGGCACTTCTCGCTGACGTAGAGATGACGAATGCGGCCGGCGCGCGGCTGCTGGCTGAAGGGATCGCGGTTAAGACCGCATACGCCCACCAGCTTGCCGTTCAAAAAGGCGCCCAGCAGCTTTTCGCCCGGTGCGTTAAAACGGTTTTCACCGCGCTGCCAGTTCTCTTCCAGCCGGCGCAGCATGTTGAAATTCGATGCGATACTTTCGGCCTTTAAGGCGATATAGCCTGGTTCTTCTGGCGTGACAGGCTCAATTAACAGACGCGACATAGCATTCCCTCGTTATTAAAGAGGGGCGGTTGCCCGCCCCTCTCAGGTGCGACTTGAACCTGAATCACCGAAGGTATTTCAGGACAGCATCAAGTAGTTGCAGTACAGCAACAATGAGTTTGAGGATAAGTATCACCATATCCACTACGCTCATACGCGTCTCCTTTTGGTTAAAAGGAGCACGATGCTGGCGTACCTTTCCGCCGCCTGTGACCAGCACCTGGATTGACGTAACACAGTGTGCTCACTTCAGGGGGTTAAGGCACTGACGGCACCACCCGTTTCAGCCAGGACTTCGTTGCGCCGGTAGAACTGCGGCCCCCTCGCTCACTGCGAACACCCTCAGTATAGATAAATACTGTATGCATGAACAGTATTTTTTGGACAAAATTCAGAAGGCGGTCCATACTCAAAAACGTCAAAATCCGTGCCTGAATTGCGCGTTCGTCTTCGATCGCGTATACTTTTTGCGTTGACGTAACACAGTGTGTTCTGCGGCGACCAACCGCAAAACCTCTGAAAAAAAACCTCGCTCAGGCGAGGTTTTTTGTTTTCTGCACGCAACAAACGAAACGTGATCTTCGACGCATTTTTGCGCAGATGAAAATATTTCCATTGTCATGCCCGAAAAGCTGTGTTTGTATAAATTCTATCAATAGATTCCAAACACAGGTCCCCAATGACAGCATCCATGTTCACCTCGACCCTACTAGCAACTGCGCAACCAGCCGCAGTGGTCGTCGTGCGTGTGGTGGTGGTCGTCGGCAATGCGCCGTAGGGACTGGATCAACACACAAATCCAAAACCCCGCCGGCGCAAACCGGGCGGGGTTTTTCGTTTAAGGACCCTCCCCGGAAAGTCGGCTCAGAAGAAAAGGACTGGAGCATGGCAAGTTCGGGCACAACATCCACCAAAACGCGTTTCACGGGCGCGCAGTTAATCGTTCATTTGCTGGAACGACAGGGCATCACCACGGTTGCGGGGATCCCGGGCGGCACGGTGCTGCCGCTGTATGATGCGTTAAGCCAAAGCACGCAGATTCGTCACGTTCTGGCGCGTCACGAGCAGGGCGCGGGTTTCATCGCTCAGGGCATGGCGCGTACGCAGGGCAAACCCGCGGTCTGTATGGCCTGCAGTGGCCCGGGTGCGACTAACCTGGTCACCGCTATCGCCGACGCGCGCCTGGACTCAATTCCACTGATCTGCATCACCGGCCAGGTGCCGTCCTCCATGATCGGTACCGATGCGTTTCAGGAAGTGGATACCTACGGCATCTCTATCCCCATCACTAAACATAACTATTTAGTTCGCGATATCACCGAGCTTCCTCAGGTTATCAGCGATGCGTTTCGTATTGCGCAATCCGGCCGTCCCGGCCCGGTGTGGATAGACATTCCTAAGGATGTTCAGACCGCAGAGATCGAGATTGACGTGCTGCCGGAGCCGGGTGAACGTGCGCCAGCGCCGCAGTTCAGCGCAGAGAGCGTGCAGGCTGCAGCGGCGATGATTAACGCCGCCAGACGCCCGGTGCTTTATCTGGGTGGCGGGGCGATTAATGCCTCCGACGCGGTACGCCAGCTCGCAGAGAAAGCCAGCCTGCCCACCACCATGACCCTGATGGCGCTGGGTATGTTGCCAAAAGCATACCCGCTGTCGCTGGGTATGCTGGGGATGCACGGCGCGCGCAGCACGAACTACATTCTGCAAGAAGCGGATTTGCTGATTGTTCTGGGTGCACGTTTTGATGACCGGGCGATTGGCAAGACCGAGCAGTTCTGCCCGAACGCCAAAATCATTCATGTGGATATCGACCGTGCCGAGCTGGGTAAAATCAAGCAGCCGCACGTGGCGATTCAGGGTGATGTTGCCGAGGTGCTGGCGCAGTTGATTCCGCAAACGAACGCTTCCGATCGCGCCGACTGGCGTCAGCTGGTTGCCGATCTGCAAAAAGAGTTCCCGGGCGCTATCCCAACCGAGGGGGACCCGCTGAGCCATTACGGGCTGATTAACGCCGTGGCCGCCTGCGTTGATGACAGCGCAATTATCACCACCGACGTAGGCCAGCACCAGATGTGGACCGCCCAGGCCTACCCGTTGAACCGTCCGCGTCAGTGGCTGACCTCGGGTGGACTGGGGACCATGGGCTTTGGCCTCCCGGCGGCAGTGGGCGCGGCGCTGGCCAATCCCGATCGCAAGGTGATCTGCTTCTCCGGTGACGGTAGCCTGATGATGAACATTCAGGAAATGGCGACGGCAGCCGAAAACCAGTTAGACGTGAAAATCATCCTGATGAACAACCAGGCGCTGGGGCTGGTGCACCAGCAGCAGAGTCTGTTCTATACGCAGGGCGTGTTTGCCGCGACCTACCCAGGAACGATTAACTTTATGCAGATTGCCGCCGGTTTTGGCCTGCATACCTGCGATTTGAACGCCGAAGCGGACCCTCATGCGGCGCTGCAGGCGGCGATTTCTCGTCCTGGCCCGGCGCTGATCCACGTGCGTATCGATCCTGAACAAAAAGTGTACCCGATGGTGCCGCCAGGTGCGGCAAATACTGAGATGGTGGGGGAATAAGCCATGCAGAAACAACATGATAACGTCATTCTGGAACTCACCGTCCGCAACCACCCTGGCGTGATGACGCACGTCTGTGGGCTTTTTGCCCGCCGCGCGTTTAACGTGGAAGGTATCCTCTGTCTGCCCATTCAGGGCAGCGAGCACAGCCGCATCTGGCTACTGGTGAATGACGATCAGCGTCTGGAGCAGATGATTGCGCAGATCGACAAGCTGGAAGATGTCGAGAAAGTGGTGCGCAACCAGTCCGATCCCACCATGTTTAACAAAATTGCGGTGTTCTTCGAGTAAATAGCGCAAAGCTTGAACCCCCACGCGCTTATCGTTAAGGTAAGCGCGTTTTTTAACCCGCCAGGAACTCGCCATGACCACCATCGCCCTTATTGACGACCACCTCATCGTCCGCTCCGGATTTGCCCAGCTGCTGAACCTTGAGCCTGATTTTCAGGTGGTGGCGGAGTTCGGCTCCGGTCGCGAGGCGCTGGCAGGTTTGCCCGGGCGCGGTGTCCAGGTCTGTATCTGCGATATCTCGATGCCGGATCTCTCAGGACTCGAGCTGCTGAGCCAGTTGCCGAAAGGGATGGCGATCGTGATGCTCTCGGTCCATGACAGCCCGGCGCTGGTGGAGCAGGCACTGAACGCAGGCGCACGCGGATTTCTTTCCAAGCGCTGCAGCCCGGACGAACTGATCGCTGCCGTGCGCACGGTCTCCACCGGCGGGTGCTACCTGACGCCGGATATCGCCATCAAGCTGGCGGCAGGGCGACAGGACCCACTCACCCGACGCGAACGTCAGGTGGCAGAAAAACTGGCACAGGGGATGTCGGTGAAAGAGATTGCCGTGGACCTGGGGCTGTCGCCAAAAACCGTTCACGTTCACCGCGCTAATCTGATGGAAAAACTCGGCGTCAGTAATGACGTTGAACTGGCGCGCCGCATGTTCGACAGCTGGCAATGAACCCGCTGTTTTCACGGCTGATCGCCGTTGCTGCCAGTTTTTCCATTTTCTCCGCCGCCTGGTTCTGCCTGTGGAGCATCAGCCTGCATCTGGTTGAACGCCCGGAGCTGGCGGTGCTGCTTTTCCCGTTTGGCCTGCGTCTGGGGCTGATGCTGCAATGCCCGCGCGGTTTCTGGCCGGTACTGCTGGGCGCCGAATGGCTGATGCTGGTCTGGCTGGCGCAGGAGGTGGCGCTGGCGCACTTGCCTTTACTGGTGACGGGCAGCGTACTCACGCTGATCCCGGTGGCGCTGATCTCCCGTTATCGTCACCAGCGCGACTGGCGCACGCTGCTGCGTCAGGGGGCTGCGCTGATTGCCGCCGCGCTGTTGCAGTCCCTGCCGTGGACCGGCGAGGAGGAGATGCTTAACGCCCTTCTGCTGACGCTGACCGGCGGTCTGACGCTGGCTCCCACCTGCCTGGTTATCTGGCACTACCTCACCAGTACCGTCTGGCAGCCGCTCGGACCGGCGCTGGTCTCTCAGCCGGTAAACTGGCGCGCCCGGCATCTTATCTGGTATCTGCTGCTGTTTGCGATCAGCCTGTGGCTGCAGCTTGGCCTGCCCGATGAGCTGTCGCGCTTTACCCCGTTTTGCCTGGCGTTGCCGATTATTGCCCTCGCGTGGCACTACGGCTGGCAGGGCGCGCTGATTGCCACCCTGATGAACGCTATCGCGCTGATTGCCAGCCAGACCTGGCACGATCACCCCGTCGATTTACTGCTCTCCCTGCTGGCCCAGAGCCTGACCGGGCTGCTGCTGGGGGCCGGGATTCAGCGCCTGCGTGAACTTAACCACTCATTACAAACCGAGCTGGCGCGTAATCGCCGTCTGGCAGAACGCCTGCTGGAAACGGAAGAGAGCGTCCGGCAGGAGGTGGCCCGCGAGTTGCACGATGACATCGGCCAGACCATTACCGCCATTCGTACTCAGGCAGGCATCGTTCAGCGTCTGGCGGCCGAAAACGCTGGCGTAAAGCAGGGCGGGGCACATATCGAACAGCTCTCTCTTGGTGTGTATGACTCGGTGCGGCGACTGCTTGGCAGGCTGCGACCGCGCCAGCTGGACGATCTTACGCTTGAGCAGGCGGTACGGTCTCTGATGCGCGAGATGGAGCTGGAAAGCCGCGGGATCGTCAGCCATCTTGACTGGCGCATCAATGAATCTTTGCTGAGCGAGGGTCAGCGCGTCACGCTGTTCCGCGTCTGTCAGGAAGGGCTGAATAATATTGTTAAGCACGCCAGCGCCAGCGCGGTAACGCTGCAGGGATGGCAACAGGATGAACGCCTGATGCTGGTGATTGAAGATGATGGCTGCGGTCTGCCGCCGGGCTCCGGCCAGCTGGGTTTTGGCCTGGCGGGCATGCGTGAGCGCGTCAAGGCGTTGGGTGGTACCCTGACCATCTCCTGCACCCACGGCACGCGTGTCAGCGTCAGTTTACCGCTGAGGAGTCAGCATGTTTAAAACCCCGGCGAATGCCGCCCCGCTAAACGATAAACGTGAAATTGACGCCCGCTATCGTTACTGGCGTCGCCATATCCTGATCACCATCTGGCTGGGGTATGCGCTTTTTTACTTTACCCGCAAAAGTTTCAATGCCGCCGCGCCGGAAATCCTCGCCAGCGGGGTGATGACACGCACCGATATTGGCCTGCTGGCGACGCTGTTTTACATCACCTACGGCCTGTCGAAGTTCTTCTCCGGTATCGTCAGCGACCGCTCGAATGCCCGTTATTTTATGGGCTCTGGACTCATTGCCACCGGGGTGGTGAACATTCTGTTTGGCTTCTCCACCTCGCTCTGGGCCTTTGCGCTGCTGTGGGCGTTGAACGCCTTTTTCCAGGGATGGGGCGCGCCGGTGTGTGCCCGTCTGCTCACCGCCTGGTACTCGCGCAACGAGCGTGGCGGCTGGTGGGCGATCTGGAACACGGCGCATAACGTCGGGGGGGCGCTTATTCCGATGGTGGTCGGGGCGGCGGCGCTGCACTACGGCTGGCGCACGGGAATGATGATTGCCGGCGGGCTGGCGATCGTTGCCGGGCTGTTTCTCTGCTGGCGACTGCGTGACAGGCCACAAACCGTGGGGCTGCCCGCGGTAGGCGACTGGCGGCACGACGAGATGGAAGTCGCTCAACAGCAGGAAGGTGCAGGGCTGACGCGTAAAGAGATCCTCACCAAATATGTGCTGTTAAATCCCTATATCTGGTTACTCTCCCTCTGCTACGTGCTGGTCTACGTGGTGCGTGCGGCGATCAACGACTGGGGCAATCTGTATATGTCCGAAACCCTGGGCGTCGATCTGGTGACCGCCAACTCGGCGGTGACGATGTTCGAGCTGGGCGGCTTTATCGGCGCGCTGGTGGCGGGATGGGGCTCGGATAAGCTCTTCAACGGTAACCGCGGGCCGATGAATCTGATCTTCGCCGCCGGGATTTTGCTTTCCGTTGGTTCGCTATGGCTGATGCCGTTTGCCAGCTACGTGATGCAGGCGGCGTGTTTCTTCACCACCGGTTTTTTCGTCTTTGGCCCGCAGATGCTGATCGGCATGGCCGCGGCGGAGTGTTCACACAAAGACGCCGCGGGAGCAGCGACGGGCTTTGTCGGGCTGTTTGCTTACCTTGGCGCATCGCTCTCCGGCTGGCCGCTGGCGCGGGTGATCGACGTCTGGCACTGGAGCGGTTTCTTCGCCGTGATCGCCATCGCGGCAGGAATTTCGGCCCTGCTGCTGCTGCCGTTCCTGCATGCGCAGGCGCCGCGCGAGGCACACGAAGCGTGATGTGCTTCACCTTTTCATCCCGAATAGCGCAAAACTAAGAAATTTTCCTGGTTTCACCTGGACGCTGTCTCAGGCGTCGCTCCCGGCTGGTTTTTACAATGCTGCAAAAATCAGCTCAGGAGTAAACCAATCATGCTGGCCTTCTTAAATCAGGTGCGCAAACCGACCCTGGATCTGCCGCTCGATGTGCGGCGTAAAATGTGGTTCAAACCGTTCATGCAGTCTTACCTGGTGGTCTTTATCGGCTACCTGACCATGTACCTGATCCGCAAAAACTTTAACATCGCGCAGAACGACATGATCTCAACCTACGGGCTGAGCATGACGCAGCTGGGGATGATTGGCCTGGGCTTCTCCATCACTTACGGCGTGGGTAAAACCGTCGTCTCCTACTACGCGGACGGCAAAAACACCAAACAGTTCCTGCCGTTTATGCTGATCCTCTCCGCCATCTGTATGCTCGGCTTCAGCGCCAGCATGGGCGCGGGCTCCGTCAGCCTGTTCATGATGATCGCCTTCTACGCCCTGAGCGGTTTCTTCCAGAGTACCGGCGGGTCGTGCAGTTACTCCACCATCACCAAATGGACCCCGCGTCGTAAGCGTGGTTCGTACCTCGGCATGTGGAACATCTCCCACAACCTCGGTGGGGCAGGTGCGGCAGGCGTGGCGCTGTTCGGCGCAAACTACCTGTTCGACGGCCACGTGATCGGCATGTTTATCTTCCCGTCGATTATCGCCCTGATCGTCGGCTTTATTGGCCTGCGCTACGGCAGCGACTCCCCGGAATCGTACGGCCTCGGCAAAGCCGAAGAGCTGTTCGGCGAGGAGATCAGCGAAGAGGACAAAGAGACCGAAGAAAACGAGATGTCCAAATGGCAGATCTTTGTTGAGTACGTGCTGAAAAACAAAGTGATCTGGCTGCTGTGCTTCTCCAACATCTTCCTGTACGTGGTGCGCATCGGCATCGACCAGTGGTCGACCGTGTATGCCTTCCAGGAGCTGAAGCTCTCCAAAGAAGTTGCGATTCAGGGCTTTACCCTGTTCGAAGTGGGCGCGCTGGTCGGCACGCTGCTGTGGGGCTGGCTCTCGGACCTCGCCAATGGTCGCCGCGCGCTGGTGGCCTGCGTCGCGCTGGCGCTGATTATCGCCACGCTCGGCGTCTACCAGCACGCCAGCAACCAGTACGTTTACCTGGCGTCCCTGTTCGCGCTCGGCTTCCTGGTGTTTGGTCCACAGCTGCTGATCGGCGTGGCAGCAGTCGGCTTCGTACCGAAAAAAGCGATCGGCGCTGCCGATGGAATTAAAGGCACCTTCGCCTACCTGATCGGTGACAGCTTCGCCAAGCTGGGTCTGGGTATGATCGCCGACGGCACGCCGATTTTCGGCCTCACCGGCTGGGCGGGCACCTTTGCCGCGCTGGATGCCGCCGCCATCGGCTGTATCGTCCTGATGGCGATGGTCGCGGTGCTGGAAGAACGTAAGATCCGCCGTGAAAATCGGATGCAGAAATTAAAAGTAGCCTGAGTGTGCAGGTAACTTCTTTGCCCGGTTGACCGCCGGGCTTTTTTTTACATCCCACCTTTACCCCCCTTTACAGACCCGCTCCCTGCAATGCTCTACATTTTAATTTTGCTGCCGCACCCCGCGGCTTTTGTCCGTTTTGTTATGGAGAGCTTGCATGGTAAACCGACGACTATCCTGTCTTGCGCTATTGGTGGCGCTTGCCTCCCCCGCCCTGGCGGCGGATGCGCCGACGTACGGCGAGAAGCTGGAGGGGTTTGATTACGCCTGGCCGGTTAAGCATTTCACCTTTACCTCGCAACATCAGCCGCTTGATATGGCCTATCTGGACGTTAAGCCAGAAAAACCCAACGGCCGCACCGTGGTGCTGATGCACGGTAAAAACTTCTGCGCCGGAACGTGGGAGGGGACTATCCGCGCGCTTTCCGCCAGCGGATACCGCGTGGTGGCACCAGACCAGATTGGTTTTTGTAAATCCACCAAACCCGAGCATTACCAGTACACCTTCCAGCAGCTGGCGGATAACATCCACGCGTTGCTTAAGCAGCTCGGCGTCGATCGCGTGACGGTTATTGGGCACTCGACCGGCGGCATGCTGGCGACCCGCTACGCGCTCATGTGGCCACAGGAAGTGGAACAGCTGGTGATGGTTAACCCGATTGGTTTAGAAGACTGGAAAGCCCGCGGCGTACCGCATATTACGGTCGATCAGTGGTATCAGCGTGAACTTAAAACCAGCGCCGATGGTATTCGTCAGTACGAGAAAAATACTTACTATGCCGGGGAGTGGAAGCCGGAGTATGAGCGTTGGGTGACGATGCTGGCCGGGCTGAACAATGGGCCGGGCAAAACGCGTGTCGCCTGGAACTCAGCCCTGCTCTACGACATGATTTATACCCAGCCGGTGATCTACGAATTTGGTGAACTGAAGATGCCGGTATTATTGATGATCGGCACCAAAGACAACACCGCCATCGGGAAAGACCTCGCCCCGCCGGCGATCCGCAAGACGCTGGGCAACTATGCAGTACTGGGTAAGGAGACGGAAAAACGCATTCCGCATGCGACGCTGGTTGAGTTTAACGACATGGGCCATGCGCCGCAGATGCAGGACCCTCAGCGCTTCCATGACGCGCTGCTGAAAGGGCTGCAGGCACGCTGACCGGTCTAAAGCAACAGCCCCGCAGCCCGTTCTGCGCGGGCTGTCTTCGGCGCACTACACGCCAGCATGCCTGGCGCTGCCCTCATAACGATTTTCCACCTTTTTTCACTGTACTATTATGGCCTTGACCGCTGTCGACGCCGCGCGTTTCCCGCTATGATGAGTGGCTGACGTAGAGGAGAACGCATGGTCTGGATAATGCTGGCAACGCTTGCCGTGGTGTTTGTGGTGGGATTTCGGGTCCTGACCTCAGATTCACGTCGCGCAATTAAACGCCTGAGCGAGCGGCTGGGGATCACCCCGGTTCCTGTAGAATCGATGATCGATCAGTTCGGTAAAACGCCCGGCAATGAGTTTATCCGCTACCTTGAACGCCCGGACGAAGCGCATCTGCAAAACGCGGCGCAGGTGCTGCTGATCTGGCAGGTCTGCATTGTCGACGGCAGTGAAGAGAATTTGCTTGCCTGGCACCGTATGCTGCGTAAAGCCCGTCTGGCCGCGCCGATCACGGACGCGCAGGTCCGTCTGACGCTGGGTTTTATGCGTGAAATGGAGCCCGATCCGCAGGAGCTAAACGCCTTCCAGCTGCGCTATAACCAGCTTTTCCTGCCGGAAGAGGGCGTGTTTTACCTGCATTAAGCCGTTTTCCCGCATAACACATTCTGTGCGTTAAGAATCTCCTCTCTATTTTCATTGAGGCGAGTGGCGGCATAGATATCTATGTTTAACCTTTTTGCCTCGGCGTCCGTGAGTTCACGGTAGCAAAGTCCTTCCTGATTAAAGGTGCATTTCGACTGAGGCAGCAGCGCAAATCCTTTCCCTCTTGCGATACGGCTTAGCATCACAAGGGTATCATCCGGCTCTTTTATCCGCTTCAGAGGCGTTTTCAGCGTATCAAAGTAGCTTTCGCATTTGTCGTAAAATGACGGGTTGGCACTTCTGGAAAACCAGAAAATGGGAAGATCGCTAATATCCTCCAGCGCGACTTTCTCTTTCAGGCTGGCAGGATGTAAAGAGGGCATTGCGATGAGCAACGGTTCCTGGCAGACCCAGCGGTATTGAACAATGTCTTCATGACCCGTTCCTTTTTCACCGGTCAGCACCAGATCCAGCATGTTTTTAGACAAGCTTTGCAGCAGTTGGGCTGACGTCAGGTCCGGCGTTTCGACATCATCTCCCGCGTTCATTTTTTGAAGCTGGGTATTCACGGGTTCAATATATTCAAAATTAAGGGTCCGCGTGAGTCCAATACGCAGGCTCGTTTCAGAAGAGAGAGGATCTTCTTTTAGGTTACTGATGTCTTTGAGTATTTTTTCAGCCTGAACAACCAGCGCACGGCCTGCTTCTGTGAGGCTAACGTCATGTGTGTTGCGGCTGAACAACTGACGTTTCAGAACCGCTTCAAGGCATTTTATCTGACGCGTCAATGGCGGTTGAGTCATGCGTAGGCGTTCGGCAGCCTTACGGAAGTTCAGTTCATGTGCGACAGCGAGAAAGCATTGTAATTGTTTGATACTGGGCAGGTTATTGCTGATTAAATGTTCTGCTGTGGCCATACGTGGGTCCTGAATGCGAAAAGGTATTTCGTCTTTTTTCCATTTCGATATTACACGCTAAATGCGGGCAGTAAAACCCGTTTTAACAGTAATACCAAAAATATATTACAAATTTAACAATTCCAATTGTTTCCTATATTGATAAATTTCTACCAGAACCCTCACTCAATCAATATTCGGAGTAATTATGTCGTCTAAATATGTACTGGTATCACGCTTCCCGTTAAAAAATACTTTTACTGAGAAAGATTTTACTTCCTTAAAAAGCAATGAAAACGTTCGCTACTATTCCTGTGAAGAAAACGGTGTTAATGAACTGCTGGAACTGCGCGCTTTCAATGACATTAAAGAAATTGCGTGGGCTGAGAGTGAAATGGAATCCATGTTCCATCGTTTCTCTGCTGTTCTTTCTGCCGATATTCGTCGCGAACTGCTTAAGTTTGTTGAATCCCCAATCGATAATAAAAAGAGCTTACCCGAATCAAATTATATTCAGCTTCGTCACGTTGAGGTGCCCGCGCATAACTATCAGCAGTATCGTCAGTGGCGCGATGAAACTATCTTTAATGTGGTAAGAGATAACAAAGATAAAATCGAAAGTTTCGAAGCGTTTCATTCCCTGATCAGCGGCGTTCCTGGCGTGATGTTTATCTCCTCATTCAACGGCGATAAAGCAGAATATAAAGAAGCATTTACCAATGCGCGTTACCAGCAAATCATTCAGCAGGCCGGCGACAACTTTATCACTGGCGGCAATGACGGCCTTTATACGCGTATCTATCGTGCTTGCTGTTGTTGAGGAACAATGAATGAATTGTAAAAAGTTGGTAGTTGTTGGCGATAAATTTAATGAATTTGCCAATGGTAAAGATGTACTGACTATATCTCAGCTTGAATTATTGACTCAGATTCCTGCAAATATCATTGATAAAGAACATGAAATTATTGTTGGGCAGGGAGTACGCAAGGATTTTGCCGGGAAAGTAATTTCAAACCAGGCAAGAAACGCGATTCATGGTAATAAATTAAAAATGTGCTCTCTGGAAAAACTGGTGAGCGACAAAAAAAACGCACATTGCCATAAAAAACTGGAGCAGAACGTACTTATAGGGCCTGCGGAACAAGCTGAGCATCATCCCGACCTCTATGCGATGCCTCTGTTAATCGATGAGCGTTGCGAATTGATGGCGGATCACCAGACGGGCCAGCATATTCAGGGAATGCTCCTGGTTGAAGCCAGCCGACAGGCTTTTATCGGCGTCACCGAAGAATTTATTTACCAGCAGGAAAGCGGGCGCTATTACGTCATTAACAGCATGGCAATCAATTTCGCCAGCTTCCTGTTCCCTTTACCGGCGCTGGTCCATTTTGAATTTCTTGAAAAAGATATTAATGACCGCCGGGGGCGCTTCAAGGCTCAGGTACGCGTCACTCAGCACCAAACGCTTTGCGCGACGATGGATGTGTCGTTCACCGTCTATCCTTCCACCCTGATCGCAGAGAAAGAAAAATCTCTGGCTGAGGTTGCCATGCAGGCGACCATCGTTGAGCAGCAAGGGGTGGCGCAGGGGGTAACGCATGCCTGAATTACGTAGCCAGAAATACCGTCTGGCTGCGACCACGCAGGGGCCGCTTTACCCCCCTGCGGAGGTCATGGACGGGAAGGGAAATTTTGTCGTGGTTGGCATGGTGCCCGGGGATAACGGCCTGCAGTGGCGAAGCGTCATTGTTTCACCGGACAGCACGCTCCCGGCATTTGGGGAAATCGCGCCCTATAACGTTATGTGCGATATAGAAAAGATGCCCCAGGACGCGTTGAAGGAGATCATTCTTCATACTCTGCCTTTACCCATTCCGATGAACAACTATCGGATGATATTCGCCCCGGAACAGCGGCCTCAGGCCAATAAGGAAATGCGGCCTAGCCTGCCGCTTCATGAAGGCTATATCTCGGATTATCGCAGCAGCGATGGAAAGCGAGACATCCAGCCTATCACTCTCGCTGCCTGGCTTGAGGCAGAGGGAACCTTTGACGTCACGTTGTCCGAAGACAAGAAGCGAGCGCGATTCACGTTTTCGTTCAGGAGTCTTGTCCCGGATAGCGTTTATACCGTGATGAGTCTCAGGGAGAACGATTTAGCCTCTGAGGCGACGAGCAGGCCTGGCCCGCTGGGCATACCCAACGTATTTATAACCGACAGCGAAGGTAACGCTGAATATTGGGCAGAGTTAACCGATCCTTTTCCGGCTCCTGAGAGGAAAGGAAACAGAATTATTAACGTGGTCGTACTTTATATGAGCTCGCGTCAGAGCTACGGCGGTGCAATTGGTTTTTACGGTCTTGGAGGTGATATCCATGCCCATTTAAAACTCCAGGGCCGTTCCTTCGATGAATTTACAACTATAGAGTGAGAAAAGTATGCCGTTTGTTCATGTGATGACCTGGCCGATGAAAGATGAAAATCAAGTCATTAGGCTTCAGGAAGATATTACGTTTGCCATTCACAAAAACACGGGTGCGCCGCTGGATAAAATTTCCGTGGTGGTTTCTGAAATTCAGCCTTCCCGCTGGGCGGATGCTGGCGTGCCTGGTACGGATAAAGATTTCCCGGTTAAGAGTCGAAGAAAAAACTACGAGGAATAGGCTTTGCGTAAACACGCCGCATTTTTTGACGTTGATGAGACGCTAATAAATATTAAAAGTATGTTTGATTTCTATGACTTCTGGTGCAGGGAAAATAATCAAAACGATCGTCTTCAACGCTATATGTCTCGTTTTCGCGTCGACGTAAAAAACGGTGTGCCAAGGGAGACGCTGAACAGAGAGTATTATCGCCAGTTTAAAGGTGTGTCTTGTCGTTATCTGGAAGAAATGGGCGATGAATGGTTCAGGCGTAAGCCAGAAAACGAATTTTTTATTGAGAGTGCCGTTTCAGCACTTAAAAGCCATCAGAGACAGAACATGTACACCGTATTTATATCGGGCTCTATGCTTCCGATTCTGTCACCCATTGCGAAATATCTTGGGGTAACGGACATACTCTGTGCTCCGTTGATAATAAATGACGCAGGCGAGTTGACGGGGGAAATCGGCCTGCCCCAAACAATTGGAGCGGGTAAAAAAGACGCCCTGATGACGTTTTGCCGGGATAAGGAGATTCATCCGGCGGATTGTTATGCCTACGGTGACGATCTTTCGGATATTCCAATGCTCGAAGCCATTGGGCATCCCGTCTGTGTGGGAGAGCATTCCGCGCTTACCCGATATGCAGCAGAAAAAAATTGGCACATTATTTAAACCATTATTGAGGTAAGTAGTATGACTTCAGAACTCTCTCCGCAAAATATGACGTTAAGGTCATGGCTTGCGTTATTCATTCTGGCTATTTCAACGTTTACTATTGTCACTACCGAACTGGCGCCGGTCGGATTATTAACGCCAA
This sequence comes from Enterobacter sp. BNK-18, assembly GCF_047456135.1. Taxonomy (NCBI): domain Bacteria; kingdom Pseudomonadati; phylum Pseudomonadota; class Gammaproteobacteria; order Enterobacterales; family Enterobacteriaceae; genus Enterobacter; species Enterobacter sp. BNK-18. The sequence goes on from NZ_CP179899.1 coordinate 3,873,247, forward strand.
TCGCAGAGGGATTACGGTCTTCGGAATCCGCGGTGGGCATGACCGTGTCGCTTTATGCCTGGGTGGGGGCGTTGAGTGCGCTGTTTGCCTCCGTCTTTTTAGGCAATGTGGCTAAGAAGCGGCTTTTACTCGTGCTCACCGTGGTGCTTCTGATCTCTAACGTCATGGCCGCGACGGTAAACACCTACGGAATGCTGCTTAGTGCCCGCGTGCTGGGCGCGCTTGCACACGGTGCATTCTGGGCGATGATCGGCGCAACGGCGGTTGCCATGGTTCCTGCCAGATATATTGGTGCGGCGACGTCAATCGTATTTGGTGGCGTTTCCGCAGCAAGCGTTTTTGGCGTACCGGTTTCCAACTACATTGGTATCCACTTCGGCTGGCGGCAGGCATTTTGGCTGATGGCCGCGCTGAGCGTAATTGCCTTTGTGGGTATTAGCGTGCTTGTTCCCCAGATCGCCAGCAAAAGCGCGCTTGGCCTGGATGCGCTTAAGGGCGTGCTGAAATCGTCTACCCTGTGGAAAATTTACTCAGCAACCCTGCTGGCTGTTACGGCGCACTTTGCCGCCTTTACGTACATTGAACCCTGGCTTCACACGCAGAGTTTACTGTCCACCGCCTTTATTCCCGCCGTGCTTTTTGTTTACGGCATCGCGGGTCTGGCCGGTAATTTCCTGACCGGCGTGATGATTGATAAGTATCTCAAGCTGACGGTTTCGCTGTCTGTACTGCTGATCTGTGCAGTGCTGCTGTTCCTGGGCCTGTCAGGTTCCTCGCTCTCTGCTGCGCTGATATTCACCAGCATGATTATCTGGGGCGTTGCCGTGTCAGGAATATTTGTCGGCTTCCAGACGTGGGTTTTACGTATGGCTGAAGATAAAGCCTTCCCGGCCTCCGCAATCTACGTTTCGTTTTTCAATACCGCCATTGGTATCGGCGCGTCGGTTGGTGCCTGGATGGTTTCATCATTTTCAATGCCGCTCCTGTATATCGTCGCCGGCACGGCTATCGGCCTGTCCGTTCTGCTTGTCGCGGTTATTCCTGCAACCTTGACCGCAAAACAATCCCGTATGGAGAAATCTTATGAGTCAAATTAATGACCGCACGCGCTATGGCAGAGAGATCATGGACCGTCTTGAAGCAGGGCTCGCGGATAAAGTCACCCGCCGCCTGAGCGAACTGGACCCGGGCCTGCCCGCCCTGATAACCGACTATGCGTTTGGGGATGTGGTGGGACGTCCGGGACTGGAACTCAAAACGCGCGAAATGCTGACTGTCGCCTCGCTTGTGACTCTGGGTAATGCTATGCCGCAGCTGGAACTGCACATGAGAGGCGCGCTCAACACCGGCGTGACGCCGGAAGAGCTGCTTGAAATTGTGATACAGATGGCGGTGTATGCCGGCGTTCCCGCCTGTATGAACGGTCTTACCGCCTACCGCGCGGCAATCGCTGCGACGGGTCATACGTTGCCGGGACTGAAAGGGAGTGACGCATGAGCGAGGTTGTCATTATTGCAGCCCGCCGCACGGCGACGGGCGCATTTCTGGGCGCGCTTGCGGAGCATTCCGCCGCTGACCTGGGAAGCCGGGTCATTCAGGCGCTCCTGAAAGAATCTGGCGTAGAGGCCAGTAATATCTCTCAGGTCATTATGGGTCAGGTTCTTACGGCGGGGTGTGGCCAGAACCCGGCGCGGCAGTCGGCTCTGAATGCCGGATTACCCGTTGAAACGCAATGTCTGACGATCAATAAAGTGTGCGGTTCCGGGCTTAAGGCAGTCCATCTTGGCATGCAGGCGCTGCAGACGGGTGAGGCTGAGTTTGTGATCGCCGGGGGTCAGGAGAGCATGTCCAACGCGCCGCATATCGCCATGACGTCGCGTAGCGGAACGCGGCTGGGCGATATCACTCTCAAAGATAGCCTGGTTTCTGACGGGCTATGGGATGCCTTCAACGATTATCATATGGGTATCACCGCAGAAAACGTTGCGACCGAGTTTGGTATCAGCCGCGAAATGCAGGACGAATATGCCCTTGTCTCTCACCACAATGCGCTTGAAGCGCAGGCGCGCGGCATTTTTGAGCGCGAAATTGTTCCGGTTGAATGGCTGACGCGAAAAGGCGAAACGATCAGCGTGGAGAGGGACGAAGGGCCGCGTGCAACCAGTATTGATAAATTGACGAAGCTGAGGCCAGTCTTCCGAAAAGAGGGAACGGTGACGGCGGGAAATGCTTCATCGCTGAATGACGGTGCCGCTGCGGTGCTGCTTTGTACGCGTGATACCGCCGAAGCGCGTGGCTTGCCGGTTCTGGCGTCGCTGGGCGTGTTTACCCATTCCGGTGTCCAGCCGGCATTAATGGGCGCAGCCCCGATCCAGGCCATTGCCGACTGCCTTTCCCGCTCGGGATGGACGCCTGAGGATGTCGATCATCTTGAATCCAACGAAGCGTTTGCCGCTCAGGCGCTGGCGGTGATTCAGCAGGCTGGGATTTCCCCGGATCGTATCAATCCTTACGGCGGGGCAATCGCGCTTGGGCATGCGATAGGCGCATCCGGCTGCCGGATTTTGGTGACGCTGGTTCATGCCCTGGTCCGTAATGACGGCAAGTGTGGCGTCGCCGCGCTGTGTGTAGGCGGTGGGGAAGGCGTCGCGTTGAGCGTTTATCGCTAACGGCACGGCGTATCCGATATAAAAAAACCGGGAAAACCCGGTTTTTTTATTTTCATGATGAGGTATCAGGCGTTCACGCCCTTCATACCCTCGGCAGAATAGCGATCGCCTTTAATCGCTATCCGGCGATGCAGGTTGTTCAATGATTCAATATCGCTCTTCTCAAGCTCAATGTTGGCAGCGTGCGCGTTCTCGGCCAGATAGCCGGTGTGCTTAGTGCCCGGGATGGGAACCAGCCGATCGTATTGCGCTAACAGCCAGGCAAGGGCAATCTGACCCGCGGTACAGCCGTATTTCGCCGCCAGCGGGTGGATGACATCGAGCAGCTGGCGATTATGATCGAGGCTGGACTGCATAAAGCGCTCGTTATTTTTACGGAAATCACCCTCTGCAAATTCGCTATTGTTCAGGTATTTTCCCGTCAGGAAGCCTCTGCCAAGAGGCGAGTAGGGCACCAGACCAATGCCTAACGTTTTCACGACCGGCAGAATGCTTTCCTCGATATCGCGTGTCCACAGAGAATATTCCGTTTGCAGCGCGGTGACCGGATGTACCGCATGGGCCCGTTGCAGCGTTGACGCCGACACTTCGCAAAGGCCGATGTGGTTGATCTTGCCCTCTTTCACAAGGGTGCGTAGACAATCCATACTCTCTTCGACCGGGGTGGTGTTACTCAGTCTGTGTAGATAAAAGAGGTCGATTCGCTCCACGCCAAGCCGCTTGAGGGACTCATTACAGCAGCGGATGATATAGTCAGGCGTATTGTTGATGGTGCGAGCATAAGACTCGTCGGGAGAGCGATCGATGCCGCATTTCGTGGCTATTTTGAACTGCTCGCGAGTGCTTTTATCCAGCCCGGCAAGAAAATGACCGATTAGTCTTTCATTATGACCACGGCCATATAAATTTGCGGTATCAATAAACGTCACGTTCAGATCGATAAGGCTATGCAATACCCGCAGCGAGGCGTTGTCATCAGTCTGGCCATAAAATTCACTCAGACCCATGGCACCGTAGCCGACGGCACTGACGGTAAGATTTTGAGATAAATTACGTGTTTTCATAGTTTCTCCTTTTCAGACGCTATGATTGTTTCACCTCAAATGTGGATACTGAATTTTCATTTTCGTTATGCAGAAAAGGTATCAGTCGACGACGCGCTCTCTTCAGGCTCATTAAAAACGACAAAAGTTGTCAAATCGTTAAATCCGTCACACTTTTGATGATAAACTGCGCGACTTTTCCGCACGTTTTTATCTCAGGTGACGCCATGACAGAACACATTCAGCCCACGCCCAGACCGCAGACCCAGGAGGTCACTCGCCCCAACTGGTCGGCGGTTTTCTCCGTGGCATTTTGCGTTGCCTGCCTGATTACCGTTGAGTTTCTGCCGGTGAGCCTGCTGACGCCGATGGCACAGGATCTGGGCATTTCCGAAGGCGTGGCGGGGCAGTCCGTCACCGTGACCGCCTTTGTGGCGATGTTCGCGAGCCTGTTTATTACCCAGGTGATCGGCACCATCGACCGCCGCAAAGTGGTCATTCTGTTCAGCGTGCTGCTGACGCTCTCCTGCCTGCTGGTCTCCTTTGCCAATAACTTCACCTTGCTGCTGCTGGGTCGCGCCTGTCTGGGGCTGGGATTAGGCGGCTTCTGGGCGATGTCGGCCTCGCTCACCATGCGTCTGGTTCCCGCGCGCACCGTGCCGAAAGCCCTCTCCGTGATCTTTGGTGCTGTTTCGATTGCGCTGGTCATAGCTGCGCCGTTGGGCAGTTTCCTTGGCGGGATCATCGGCTGGCGCAACGTCTTTAACGCTGCCGCGGTGATGGGGGGGCTATGCATTCTCTGGGTCTGGAAAGCGCTGCCGTCTTTACCGGGGGAAGCGGCACATCATAAACAGAATATGTTCAGTCTGCTGAAGCGCCCGGGCGTGCTGGCGGGGATGACCGCCATCTTTATGGCATTTGCCGGACAGTTTGCCTTCTTCACCTATATCCGCCCGGTATTCATGAACATGGCCGGGTTTGATGTGGATGGCCTGACGCTGGTGCTCCTGAGCTTCGGTATCGCCAGCTTTGTCGGTACCTCGCTGTCGTCCCCGTTCCTGAAGCGTTCTCTGAAAGTGGCGCTGGCGGGCGCGCCGCTGGTGCTGGCAATTAGCGCTGCGGTATTGGTGCTGTGGGGCAGCGATAAGTGGGTTGCGTCGGCGATTGCGATTATCTGGGGCTTTGCTTTTGCGCTGGTGCCGGTGGGCTGGTCGACGTGGATCACCCGCTCGCTCGCCGATCAGGCGGAAAAAGCCGGGTCGATTCAGGTCGCGGTGATCCAGCTGGCGAACACCTGCGGTGCGGCGATCGGCGGCGTTGCGCTGGACCATCTGGGGCTGACGTCACCGCTGGTGATTTCAGGAACCCTGATGTTGCTGACGGCGCTGCTGGTGGCGAGTAAGGTGAAAGCAAAATAAGTAAATCCCCTCTTCCCACAGGGAAGAGGGGATATCAGGCTACGCCGATGTCTGAACCCGTCTTCTCGAATCCATCGAAATCAGCACCACCGACGACACAATCAGCAGCGTGCCCAGCCAGTCCGGCAGCGTAAACGCCACCCCAAGCAAAATCACCGACAGCAGGGCGCTGCTCAGCGGCTCGGCACAGCTCAGAATGCTCGCCTTCGGCCCGCCAATCATCTGCGCGCCTTTCAGATACAGGCTGAACGTCAGCGCCGTGCCAATCACCACCAGATAGAAAAACGCCAGCAGCAGGCTGCCATCAATCACGAAGGTGGTCCCGCGTCCGGCGTAGAATGGCGTCAGCACGACCCCCGCGATTAACATACTCCAGCCAACAATCGGCAGCGTGCCGTAGCGGGCGATAAGCGTCGACGGGTAGGTCGTATAAAACGCGGCGGCAAAGGCCGAGGCGATACCGAAGAACAGGGCGGCAGGGGAGATGGAGAGCGAGGTTGGATCGCCGTGGGTGACCAGCAGGAAGGTGCCGACAAGTGACGTCAAAATGGCGGATAAAACAAACACGCCGGGACGTTTTTTCCTCGCCAGCGCGAACCAGGCGACAATGATCGTTGGCGAGAGAAACTGCAGCACGGTGGCCGTCGCCGCGTTGGATTTTTCAATCGTCAGCAGGAAGGTGAGCTGGACGGTGAGCGCACCAACCAGCGAGAAAAACAGCAGGCTGAGGGCGTCTTTACGATGTTTGATGACCGAGAAAATCTTGTCGCCATGCACGAAGGAGAGGGTCAGCAAGATGACGCCGGTAAACAGCAGGCGAATCATCGTCAGGTAAGGGGACGAGATCTGGCTTTTCTCCATGATGTACTGCGCGCAAACCCCTGAGCTGCCCCATAAAACGGCGGCGATCAGAACGTTGAGCATTCCTTTACGTGTGGAACCCATGTTCTCCCCTGTTATGTTGGTTTTTGTGTAGCATAACATGGGTCTTGCCGGGTGCGGTGTGGCCTGATGCCCTCACCCCGGCCCTCTCCCACGGGGAGAGGGTGCAAACACGAAAAACGGCAACGTGCGTTGCCGTTTTGCTTTTACCTTGCTTAGAACCACGCTTCCCACATCGCGCCGACGTTGAAATCATCCAGCGTCTCATCTTTTGTACCGTTCACACGGGCGGTGCGTTCGTTATCCACTTTGCCGCCGGTCACGTAGAAGCGCAGCATTGGGCGGAACTCTGGCCCCATGGCGATAGACATGTTCTGCGACAGGGTCAGCTTCCAGCCTTTGTTATCACCGCCATTGTCGTAATCCACGTGCTGCCAGCCCGCTTCCAGCCAGGTGGAGTGAACGTCGTTCCACCAGTGCATCGGACGCACGATGGCGTTGTAGTTCTTACGGTTGTCGGTTTTATCGCGGCTGTTGTCGTAGTCGTGGAAGGCGAGGATGTACTCCACCTGCGTGGCCTGGGTGAATTTGTACAGCCCTTCGAAGCTGGCGTAGACCGTGGTCAGATCTTCGGTTTTGTTGAATACGCTGTTATCCGCGTTATCAGAATAACGGGCAATCACCTTATTCACGCCGCTGTCGTTGGTGTGGCTCAGCACCACGCCGCCCTGCCAGGCCTTCAGACGCTCTTCACTCTCAATGGCTTTGGAGTCAAAACCGTAGTTCGCGTACAGCTCCAGATCCAGCGGGCCGACTTTCATGCCGTGGATTTTTGAGGTCGCAGCGTAGTTACCTTTGTCGCCCGTGCCGGAACCGCCGGTACAGGTAATGCGCGACGGGTTCGCCTCATCTTCCATCACTTCCGGACTACAGGATTCCACCGCGGCCACCGCGGCAACGTCAAACTGCACGCCGCCGATGTCGAAGTTCTTCACCCCGGCACCCTGGCCGTCGTGGTTCATCCAGAAGTAATCGTTGATACCCTGCTGTGGACGCTGGTGGAAGTCACGGCCGGCCCAGAAATAGGCGTTCGGGTTGGAGGCCATAATGTTGGTCACACCGGCATAGGCTTTTTTCAGGTTAACTTCGTCGCCCCAGTGGTCGATCATCACGTTGATGTCCCAGATGGCACCGTTGTCGCCCTTGAAGGCTTTGGAGAGCTGGAATTCACCGCCGTTGCCTTCGTTACCCAGACGACCGATTGCGGATGCACCGTTATAGGAACCGTCTACTGCCACGTATTTCTGGTCGGCTGCCTGGAAGTGCGCGCCGTAGCGGGCATAGCCGGTAAATTTAACCCCAAACGGAATCGCGAGGTCCGGTGATTGCGCCGCGCTTTGCGGTTCGGTGACCACGTCCGCTTTTTTCGCGACGGCGGCGTCCATTTTGGCCTGACGTTCGGCCAGCGCTTTGTCTACCGCTTTCGCCACGATGGCGTCGATTTGCTCTTGCGTAAATTCTTGTGCGAGTACAGAAATTGGGCAAAGCGCGGCGACAACCGCCATGGTTAATGGAAGTTTTTTAATATAATTCATGGTTATCTCAATATAGTTTAATTTTATTCAGACAATAACCATCCCGCTCCGATCTGACAGAGTTTGTCGCTATCATCAGAACAAGTGGATTTCTATTTTAGGTACAGAGTGATTACATTAACGTTTTTTCGCCATACATTATCTCTGATATAAATGGATTATTTCTTCGGATAATTCACGTGCCAGCAGGGAATTCATTAAATGATCCTGCGCGTGAACCATTATTAAGGTCATCGGCTGGCGGGCTTCGCCCGCATCCTGTTCGATCAATTTGGTCTGCATTTTGTGCGCCTGGCGCGCGTAGCCATCGGCTTCGCGCAGCAGGCTTTTGGCTTCGTCAAGGTTGCCCTGACGCGCCGCGTGCAGGGCTTCAAAGCACAGGCTACGCGACTGACCGGCGTTGACGATAATTTCCATTACGGCTTCTTCTAATGCGATCATTACACTGACTCTCTGTCAAAACTGTTATTTAATGCGGTGGCGGCAAACCACTCGCCGCTTTTCTTGATGGTGCGCTGCTGGGTAGTTAAATCGAGCTGGATAAATCCGTAGCGATTTTTATACGCGTTACACCACGACCAGTTATCAATAAATGTCCACATATGGTAGCCAAGACACTGGCACCCTTCGCTAATACCTTTATGTAGCCAGGCCAAATGTTCGGAAATAAAATCGATGCGGTATTGATCGTTTATCTGACCATTCTCAATAAAGCGCTGTTCATTTTCGACACCCATACCGTTCTCAGAAATAAAACAGCGTGGGTTACCGTAATTGTCGCGCAGGTTAATCAGAATATCGTAAATACCCGGCTCATAAATTTCCCAGCCACGGTATGGATTCATCTTGCGGCCAGGCATTTCGTAATTATCAAAGAACCACTCCGGCATAAACGGTGCCTGTGGGTTCACCGCACTGTCACGGCATTTCACGCGACGCGGCTGATAATAGTTAATGCCGAGCAGGTCGATTTTTCCTTCCGCAATCAGGAAACTGTCTTCCGGTTTGCAGGCGGGGAGCTGATCGTAAGATTTCAGCAACGCCACCAGGTCCGCCGGGTATTCGCCGCGCAGGACGGGGTCAAGGAAGCTGCGGTTAAACATCAGGTCCGCAATGTGTGCCGCTTTGACGTCAGCCGGGTTTTGCGAGCGCGGATAGGACGGCGTCAGGTTCAGTACGATACCGATCTCCCCAGCGTAGTGCCCGGCACGGTAAGCACGTACCGCCTGCGCATGCGCCAGCACGGTGTGATATGCCACGGTGGCCGCACGACGAAAATCCACCACGTTGGGATAGTGGAAATCGTACAGATAGCCGCCTTCCACCGGCACAATCGGCTCGTTGAAGGTAAACCAGTGCAGCACGCGATCGCCAAACAGATCGAAGCAAATCTGCGCATAACGGGCGTAAGCGTCCACCACGTTGCGGTTTTCCCAGCCGCCAATCTCCTGCATCGCCATCGGCATGTCGAAGTGGAACAGGGTGATAAACGGGGTAATACCCTGTTCAATCAGCTCATCAATGACCTGATGATAAAAATCGACCGCTTCCGGGTTCACTTCACCGATACCGTCGGGGATCAGGCGCGCCCAGCTAATCGAGGTGCGAAAGCTGTTGTGGTTCAGCTGCTTTAACAGCTGAATGTCCGTTTTCCAGTGTTGATAAAACGTGGAGGTGTGCTGCGGTCCCACGCCATTATGAAAACGGTTTGGCTCGCGGGCAAACCAGTAATCCCAGGTGGTTTCACCCTCTCGTGTCCCTTCGGTCTGGAGGGCGGAGCTTGCGCTGCCCCACCAGAAATTATCGGGAAATGCGTATTTCATGACCTTTCCTCTTTGACTTAATGACTTGCTGTTTCAGCGGCACCGACGGTTGCCTGGGCTTTCTGCTCTTCGTTTTTTATCAACGTACGCTCGTAAGCACGCAGGAACGGCAGGTACATCAGCGCTGACATCACCATACACACCAGACACATCACCACCGGGCTCAACGCCCAGTTTGCCGCCCACGATGCGCCAATAGGGGCCGGGGTCGTCCACGGGGTTAACGACACCACCTGTGCCAGCCAGCCCATTTTGGTGGCGCCGTACGCCAGGCAGGCGTTCACCAGCGGAACAAACACGAACGGGATAAACAGCATTGGGTTCATGATGATTGGCGCGCCGAACAGAATCGGTTCGTTGATGTTAAAGAAGCTGGGCACAACGCCCATTTTGCCGATGGTGCGCAGGTGTGTGACGCGGCTGCGTAGCAGCAGGAAGGCCAGCGGAAGCGTGGAGCCGACGCCGCCAATCAGCAGGTAGTGGTCCCAGAAACCCTGCAGGTAAACGTGTGGCAGCGCTGCACCAGCCGCCAGTGCCGCCTGGTTTGCGGACAGGTTGGCCATCCAGAACGGGTTCATGATGCCGGTGACAATCAGCGAGCCGTGGATACCGGCAAACCAGAAGATCTGGCACAGCAGCACGGAGAGCAGAATGGCAGGCAGGGAGTCAGATGCAGAGACCAGCGGTTCCAGCAGGTGCATAATCGTCTGCGGGATAATCATCCCGGTTTGTGCTTCGATAAACAGGTTCAGCGGGTGCAGGGTACCGATCACCACCATGACCGGGATCAGGATCTCAAACGAACGCGCCACACCGGTCGGCACTTCTTTCGGCAGACGGATGGTCACGTTGTTCTGCTTCAGCCACGCATACACGCGGGTGGAGTAGATGGCGGTGATCAGCGCGGTGAAAATCCCCTGGCCGGAGAGGTACTGGGTCGAGATCTTGCCGTCGGCATACGGAGCCGCCACCAGCAGGAAGGCCATAAAGGCCAGCAGACCGGACATCACCGGATCGAGGTTAAACTGACGCCCCAGGCTTGCACCAATCCCCACCGAAATGAAGAACGTCATCACGCCCATGCTGAGGTTGAACGGCAGCATCAGCTGTTCACGGTAAGTCTGGGAGAAATCCAGCCAGCCGCGGGCAAAGCTGTTTGTCGTATCCGCGGAGAAGGGCGGGAAGATGAACACCAGCATAAACGAGCCGATGATCATAAACGGCAGCGCGGCGGTAAAGCCGTCGCGGATGGCAATCACATACTTTTGCTGGCCGAGCTTCGCGGCCAGCGGGGTAATTGACTGCTCAATAACCGCGACCATTGATTGATATAACGAACTCATGTGAACACCTTTTAGTGTGCCGCTTCGATGAGCGACAGAGCATAGTCCAGTACTTTATCGCCACGTTGCATACCGTAATCCATCATGTCGATGGGTTGGACCGGGATGCCCTTTGTAGCCGCCTTGTCTGAGAGTGTCTGTAACATGTACTTCACCTGGGGTCCGAGAAGGACAACCTGGTACTGCGGAAACTGCGTATCAAATTCGGAAACGCCATACGCGTCTATTTTTACCGGCAACCCGCGCTCTTTCGCGACATCGACCATTTTGCTGACCAGCAGGCTGGTGGACATCCCGGCAGAGCAACACAGCATAATCTTGAACATCGACAACCATCCTCTAAATGTAAAAAGTTATTGCGAGGATGATTGGACATTATACGGAAACCGGTTTCCATTTATAAAAGGCAGAAGTGTGACAACCATCAAGATCCACTACTTATGACGCTAATTAACCAGATGCATGTCACATAATTTGCGCGTTTTGACATCATTTTGAGTTGAAATGGAAAATCGGTTTCCATGAAAAACGGAAAAGGATATACTCCATTCTGGCTATAATATGAGCCGTAGCGGTGATGGAATTTGCAGGTGCGAAGTAAGCCTGCCAGGGGAAAGAGATGTCGACAATCAATGATGTATCACGTCTTGCCGGGGTGTCTAAAGCCACGGTATCGCGAGTGTTGAGTGGGTCGCGTGGCGTAAAGGAAGCCAGCCGCCAGGCCGTTTTAAAAGCGGTTGATGAACTGAACTACCGGCCCAATGTAATTGCGCAGTCGCTGCTGAGCCAGTCGACGGGGTGTATTGGGGTGATTTGCGCGCAGGAGAATATTAACCAGACCACCGGTTATCTTTACGCGCTGGAAAAGCACCTCAGCCAGCATCAAAAACATCTGCTGTTGCGCTTCGCGCATACCAAAGCGGAAGTGATGCACGCCCTGGAAGAACTTTCCTGTGGGTTATGTGATGACATCCTGGTGATTGGCGCGCGTTTCCCGCTGGACGTCGAGATGGACAATGTCATCCTCGTTGACTGCATGGAGTCCGATAATTCCAACAGCATCCAGTTCGATCACGCCTTTGCCGCCGAAACCGCCTGTAACTATCTGACCAGCCAGGGGCGACGCCAGATAGCCCTGATCCATCCGCAAGGCAGCGGTTTCGCCGACCAGGTGTTGCTGGGCTATAAACACGCGCTGGAGAAAAATTTCCTGCCCTTTAATCGCAACCTCGTCTTTATGGATGCCACCTCCTCATCCGTTGCGCTGCAGGAGTTGCTTAACAATGCGAGCACGCTGAATTTTAACGCGCTGCTGGTGGCGGACGAACAGGAAGCTCAGCGGGTGATCCCGCAGCTGCAGGCGTTTAATAAATCCGTGCCGGACGACATTATGGTCTTTAGCCTTGCCGGATCGCTGCATCTGCCGGGTATCCCGGTGATCCCGGCCATTGAATACTCGATGGATGCTATGGCGGCACGTATTGTGGGCTGGCTGACGGAGAAAACGCAGATGCTGGGGTCCTATGTTCTGCGCGGGGATTTGATTATTCCGGATGTACGAAAGCGCTAAAAAAAAGCGTGAAGCCCGGCTTCACGCTTAATAATCTTCCATACAATCTACCTGACTGACCGCGTCCCAGTAAGCATCCAGATTGTCGCGCTTCACGGCCGTGATGGCGTTTTTGATCAACAGTTGATTGGCCTCAGACGACAAAATCATCGCCTGCCAGGCTTTATCGCTCTGCTTTTTCTGGGGCGTGCAGGCCTTCTTCACATCTTTAAGGATCTGCTGCTTTATCTGGGCCTCTTTCACGGGATCGTCTTTTTCCTGGGCATGGACAAACGCGGCGAAGAGCAGACAAACGAGCAGGCAAACCAGGTGTGCAGCTTTCATCAAAATCCCCTTTAGACGTCACAGGCTTCCCATGAAATATATCGTTACATTCAGTGTAGCGACGCCAGCCGAAAGTATGAATTTTTGTCTTCCTGCGTATGAGAACCCTGACCCGGACCGGCACCGGCGGTTATTGAATCCCTCCGCCCAGCGACTGCCACAGCGTAATACGGTTTTCAAAGTCGGTCTGCTGCAGGGCAATCAATGATGCCCGTGCCGACCACAGGGCGCGCTGCGCGGTGAGAACGGTCAGGTAATCACCCGCCCCCACCTGATAGCTGCGCGTTGCCACATCCAGCGTTTTTTGCTCTGCCGCCACGTATTCACGTTGCGCATCAAGCTCTTCACTCAGGGTTTCGCGGCGCGCCAGCGCATCGGCTACATCTTTGAACGCGCTCTGGATGGTTTTCTCATAGGTGGCAATCAGCCCTTTTTTCTCCGCTTCGGCATAGCGCAGTTGCGCCATGTTATTGCCGCCGCTGAACAGCGGCAGGGAGATGGACGGCGCGAATGACCAGACCTTCATGCCGTGGCTGAACAATGACGAGAGCGAATCGCTGCCGACCCCGGCGCTGGCGGTAAGCGAAATCGTCGGGAAGAAGTTGGCGCGCGCAGCACCGATGTTGGCATTGGCGCTCAACAGGTTATGTTCAGCCTCCTGAATATCCGGGCGACGCAGCAGCGTGGCGGAGCTAACGCCCGCCGGGATCAGGGTGATGGCGTTATCGCTCAGGCTCTCCAGCGTACCGGGTAGCAGGTTTTCCGGTACCGTCTCGCCCGCCAGCAAATTCAGGGCGTTTTTGTCCTGCATCACCAGCGTCTGATAGCTGGCGACGCTGGCGCGGGCCTGCTGATAAACCGCCATCGCTTCGCTGACATCCGTTGCGGCGGCGACCCCGACGTCCTGCTGACGCTGCACAATCTTGAGCGAGTTCGCTGCGCTCTCCTGAGTGGATTTTGCCAGTGCCAGATTGCTGTTATCTGCCGCCAGAGTAATCCAGGCGGTGGTCAGCTCGCTGACCATTGTCAGGCGCGTGTTCTGCGCCGTGAACTCGCTGGCAAGCCAGGTTTCACGCGCGGCGCGCGAGAGGCTCTGGTTACGACCAAACAGATCCAGCTCGAAGCTGGAGACGGCGCCGTTAGCCTCATCGCTGGTGCTCACGCCGCTGGCCAGCGTGCGGCTGCGGGTATGGCTCAGGCTGGCATCCACCGACGGGAACAGAGACGAGCGCGTCTCACCATACTGGGCGCGGGCGGCGTCGATATCAGCAATCGCTTTTTGCACATCGCGGTTGCTGGTGAGTGCCATTGTTACCACCCTGTTCAGGCGGTGATCGTTCATCACCTGCTGCCACTGGCTGACCACGGCGGTGGCTTCGCCGTGGGCGCCCGGCAACGAGGCAGGGACGGGCGCGTCAGGACGCTGATAGGTAGGGTCTAACGAAACACAGCCTGCGCTCAGCAGGGCCAACACTAAAACAGATACACGAAACATTATGACCTCCGGTTTGCGTGCTTACCGGAGAAGAGACGTTTCACCAGTACGAAGAATAATGGAACAAAGAAGATGGCCAGCAGCGTTGCCGCGAGCGTCCCGCCGATGATGCCGGTCCCAATCGCCACGCGGCTGTTGGCGCCTGCACCGGTGGCGACGGCCAGCGGTGTTACCCCGGCGATAAACGCCAGCGACGTCATGATGATCGGACGCAGTCGCGTCTGAGCCGCACGCAGCGCGGCACGCGTCAGGGAGTAACCTTCCGCGACTTTCGCCTCCGCAAACTCAACGATCAAAATGGCGTTTTTCGACGACAGGCCGATGGTGGTCAGCAGCGCCACCTGGAAATAGACGTCGTTGCTCAGCCCGCGCAGCGAGGCGGCCAGCGCCGCACCCAGCACCCCAAGCGGGATCACCAGAATGACTGAAATCGGCACCGACCAACTCTCATACAGCGCGGCCAGGCACAGGAATACCACCAGGATGGAGAGGGCATACAAGCTCATCGCCTGACCGCTCGCCAGTTTCTCCTGTAACGACAACCCGCTCCACGCCCAGGTTGTGCCGGCCGGCAGGTTGTTCGCCAGCTGTTCCATCCGGGTCATCGCCGTACCGGAGCTGGCACCACTGGCGTTCTCGCCCTGAATTTCATAGGCCGCCGAGCCGTTGTAGCGCACCAGACTCTCCGGGCCATATTCCCAGCGCGTGGTGGCGAAAGCGGAGAACGGTGTCATGGTGCTGTCGCTGCCGCGTACGTACCATTTGTTGAGATCGGAAGGCACGGCGCGGTAATCGCTGTCTCCCTGGATGTAGACCTTTTTCACGCGGCCCCGATCGATAAAGTCATTCACGTAGGTTCCGCCCCAGGCGCTGGAGAGGGTATCGGTGACGTCGCTCAGGGAAAGCCCCAGCGATACGGCTTTGTTGTTGTCGATATCTACCTGCAGCTGCGGCATCTGCGGCAAATCATTGGCGCGAACGGCATGCAGGGAGGTGTCCTGATTCGCCTGGCCGATCAGCTGATTACGCATCTTCAGCAACGTGTCGCGATCGGTGCTGCCGCTGGCCATGAGCTCGAAGGTAAAACCGTTGCTCTGGCCGAGGCCGTCTACGGCCGGGGGCGTCATGGCAAAAACGGTGGCATCGCGAAGGGAGCCGAGTTCCTGAGTGGCGCGCAGGGCAATCGCCTGAGCGGTGTTCTCGTCGCCTTTACGCTCGGACCAGTTTTTCAGGGAGACAAACGCCATCCCGGCATTCTGGCCGCTGCCGCTAAAGCTAAAGCCCTCGACCGTAAAAATCACATCGGTGTTGGCTTTTTCTTTAGTGAGGAACCACTCGCGAACCTGACGACTGATCTCCGCGGTACGTACCGCTGTCGCACCGGCAGGCAGGGTGTACTGCACCATGATTTCACCCTGGTCCTCCGTGGGCAGGAAGCTGCCGGGCAGCTTCAGCATTGCCACGGCCATCGCGCCACAGAGCAGGGCGTAGACCACCAGCATGCCCGCGGAGCGGCGCAGCGCGCGCAGGACTTTATTCTGGTAGCCATGCTCGGTCTTACTGTAGAAGCGGTTAAACGCGCCGAAAAACCCTTTTTTGTGAGGAGGCGTATGGCGCAGTACCGAGCCGCAGAGCGCGGGTGTCAGGGTCAGCGCCACCACCACCGAGAGGATCATCGCTGAGATAATGGTGACCGAAAACTGGCGGTAGATGACGCCGGTTGAGCCGCCGAAGAAGGCCATCGGCAGAAACACGGCGGAAAGCACCAGCGCAATGGCGACCAGCGCACCGGAAATTTCGCCCATCGATTTTTCGGTGGCTTCGCGGGCGGGCAGACCTTCATCGCGCATAATGCGCTCGACGTTTTCCACTACCACGATGGCGTCATCGACCAGCAGACCTATCGCCAGCACCATCGCAAACAGCGTCAGGGTATTAATGGAATAACCGAACAGCGCCAGCACACCAAAGGTGCCTAACAGAACCACC
Organism: Enterobacter sp. BNK-18; assembly: GCF_047456135.1. Taxonomy (NCBI): domain Bacteria; kingdom Pseudomonadati; phylum Pseudomonadota; class Gammaproteobacteria; order Enterobacterales; family Enterobacteriaceae; genus Enterobacter; species Enterobacter sp. BNK-18. The sequence goes on from NZ_CP179899.1 coordinate 3,889,398, forward strand.
GGCACCGCCAGCGCGGGGATGAGCGTGGCGCGAATGTTCTGCAGAAACAGATACATCACCACTACCACGAGGATAATGGCCTCAAACAGCGTCTGAATCACATCTTCCACCGAGATCTTAATGAACTCGGTGCTGTCTTTCGGATAGGCCACATCATAGCCTTCCGGCATTGCCCGTTTGAATTCGGCAATTTTAGCTTTCACCGCGGTGGCGGTATTGAGCGCATTCGCGCCCGGCGAGAGCATCACCGCCATACCGGCTGCCGGGTGGCCATTCAGCCTGGCGGTAGCCGTGTAATCCTCGCTGCCCATCTCCACGCGCGCCACGTCGCCGATACGCACCACTGCGCCGCTGGACTGGCTCTTAATGATGATATTTTTAAACTGATCGACCGTCTGCAGGCGCGACTGGGCACGCACGGTGGCGGTCAACTGCTGGGTACCGGACGCGGGTAACGCGCCGATTTTACCGGCGGAAACCTGCACGTTCTGCGCTTCAATAGCGCTCTGAACGTCGGATGGCATCAGCGAGTACGACGCCAGCTTTGCCGGGTCAAGCCAGATGCGCATGGCGTATTCCGCACCAAACACCTGCAGGCTGCCGACGCCCTCTACGCGTGCCAGCGGATCCTGCATATTACTCACCAGCCAGTCGGCGATATCCGAACTGCTGGCGTGGTCGGTTTTATCGTACACGCCCATGATCAGCAGGAAGTTACTCTGCGATTTTTGCACCGTAATGCCGGCCTGCTGTACCTCGGTCGGCAAGCGCGACTCGGCCTGCTGAACTTTGTTCTGCACCTGAACCTGCGCGGTATCCGGGTCGGTTCCCTGTTCGAACGTGACGGTGATGCTTACCGAGCCGTCCGAACTGCTGGTGGAGGTAAAATAGAGCAGGTTATCCAGCCCGGTCAGCTGTTGCTCAATGACCTGGGTGACACTGTTTTCCAGAGTCTGTGCCGACGCGCCAGTGTAGGTGGCAGAGATTTTGATCGACGGCGGGGCGACGTCGGGATACTGCGCGACGGGCAGGGTACGGATCGCCAGCACCCCGGCGAGCATAATCAGAATAGCAATCACCCAGGCAAAAACCGGGCGACGCACGAAGAAGCGGGAAAACATCAGGCGTTTCCTCCCGCGGTTTTCATCTCTTCGGCGTTAACTTGCTGACCGGCGGTCACTTTATCGGTGCCCTCCACAATCAGCTTATCGCCAGCCTTCAGCCCACTCAGCACCAGCCATTTGTCGCCGTAGGTGTCACCCGTTTCCAGCTGACGTTGTTCCACCTTATTGCCTGCCCCTACCACCAGCGCGGTGGCGTTGCCTTTGGCATCACGGGTAATTCCCTGCTGCGGGGCGAGGATGGCTTCGCTCATTACCCCTTCATCCACTCTGGCGCGAACAAACATCCCGGGCAGAAGCTGATGCTGCGGGTTGGGGAAGACGGCGCGCAGTGTGACCGATCCGGTGGATTCGTCCACTGCCACTTCAGTCAGGGCCAGACGGCCTTTTTCCTGATAGGTGCTGCCATCTTCAAGGATCAACGACACGCTCAATGTCTCGCTGTTGCTGGCAAGCGTTTGTTTGCGTAATCGCAGAAGATCGGCGCTGGATCGGGTTAAATCGACGTACATATTGTCCAGGCCGCGAATGGTGGCGAGTGCGGTCTCTTGCTGGGCAGTGACCAGTGCGCCGGGGGTGACCGAAGAGATGCCAATACGTCCGGCAATCGGGGCGGTCACCGTGGTCCAGTTGAGGTTAATGCGCGCGCTTTCCTGGGCTGCTTTTTTCGACTCCACGCTGGCCTTGTCCTGCGCGCAGGTGGACTTTGCATCTTCGGCATCCTGACGCGATACGCCGTCGTCTTTCACCAGTTGTGTATAGCGTTGAGCTTTCTGGCAATCGGCCTGCACCAGCGCCTGCGCCTGTTTCAGGGCCGCGGCGGCTTCATCGTAGGCGGCGCGGTAGCTGGAAGGGTCAATTTGATACAGCGCCTGTCCGGCTTGCACGGTATCGCCTTCGGTAAAGAGCCGTTTCTGAATAATGCCGCCCACCTGAGGACGCACTTCCGCGCTCATGGCGGCCGTGGTGCGTCCGGTCAGTTCACTGACCACGGAAACGGGTTGGCTCAGGAGCGTAACAATCCCCACTTGCGGGAGGGGATGTTGAGGAGCAGATGTTTGTGCATTATCGCACCCCGTCAGGAGGAATAATGCTGCGATGGAGGTTGTTATGGCTTTCATAATTTTTTCCAGGGTGAACGATGCCTGCCCTGTTAATGGCTTAACAAGGAAGGGGGCTATTTAAAGGCACAGCGATACCGCATCTCCGGCAGAGCCGGAAATGTTAATAAGGGAATAACGTCTTCCCGCTAATTATTCACATGCGATTACTTCGCAGAGAAAAGCATATTTAAAATATTTTGATAAAGAGGCTCTAATTGTTCAGAGGGTACGTTTAAGGGGGTGAGTCGACGGTAAATAGACCCCTCAATCATTACCGCAGTAATCTCCACGCAGCAGCGAATATGATCATCACTCAGGTGGGGAAACTGTTTTTTCAGGTGTGCGCAGGCATTAGCAAACATCCGCTTTTCCGCTTCGACCAGCATGGCCGCCACCTGGGGATTACGCGTGGCTTCAGCCGACATCTCAAGCATCAGCGCATCGTCATCTTCATTCAGGGTCTGTCGCCAGGCGAGCGCCTGAGGCATCCCCTCGACCAGCGTTTTACCCTGAATCTCTTCGATGCGTGAGTCGATGATACGGCGAATCATCTCTTCAATAATCGCATCTTTGTTACTGAAATAACGGTAGATTTGCCCGACGCTGAGCTTTGCCTCGCTGGCGATCTGCGACATGCTGGCCGCATGAAAACCGCTGGTGCGAAAGCACTGACGCGCGGCAGCGATGATGTCGTCCTGACGCTGTTTTTGGCGTTCTTCCAGTTTTGTGCTCATCGTCGGTTACCCTATAAAAGTGAGAATGATCGTTCTCATTATACGTTTCAGGTGCGTATTGGAAAGACTTTTTTTAAGTACTTATTGAATGAATATTTCAATGTTTAAAGAATGGAGAAAAAAAGGAGTTTTGATGAAGGAAAGGCTGTGCAATATTAAGATTGCACAGAAAATAAGGAGAAAAATATGCATCTGAGCACGACGGATAACGTCACACACGATGAAAAAGAAGAATTATTAACAGGGCTTCGCGCCTACAACGGACAATTTTTAGATCTCTCAAACTTTAGCGGCGACATTGGCGTTTATGTGCGAGACGATAAGGGCGTGATGCTGGGTGGGTTAATTGGCGTGCGCAAAGGCGACTGGCTAAACATCGATTTTCTGTGGGTCAGCGACACCGTGCGGGGATCGGGCGTCGGCAGCCAGCTTATCAAAACGGCAGAAGACGAAGCCCGACGCAAAGGCTGCACCCATGCGCTGGTGGATACGGTCAGCTTCCAGGCACGTCCATTCTATGAAAAGCAGGGCTATCAGCTGCAGATGTCGTTGCCGGATTACCCGTACCCGGGTATGCAAAGGCATTATCTGACCAAATCCCTTTAACCGCCGATGCCGTTGCCCATCACGGCCAGCGCATGACGCACAATGATCTCTGGCGAGAGGGCGTGTAGCCTCTCGTCGTTGCGCATTCTTGAGAACGGCACCAGCACCAGGCTTAGCAGCGTGGTGAACAGCAGTTCTGGCGCGAGTGCCCGGTTCAGTTGCCCTTCCTGCTGCCAGCGTTTAAGGGTGGCGAGCGTTGCCTGGTATTTGTCGTCACCGAACCGCGCGTGCAGATGCGTGCGCAGTACAGGCATCTCCCCGATGACCTCCTGCATCCACAGCGGGGCAAACCAGCGGTGCTGCTCCGCCAGCTCGGCCAGTACCTTCACCATTTGCGTTAATGCGTTGACCGGCGAGTCGGGGTTTTCGGCGAAAATTGCGCCGATCCGGTTACGTAAGGGCAGGAAGCGCTCCTCAATCATCGCGTCGAGCAATTGTTCTCGTGAATTGAAGTAGTAATGCAGCATCGCTGGCGTTACGCCCGCTTCTTTGGCGATGGCGTTCAGCGAGGTTTGAGCGATTCCCTGGCGGGAAAAGAGGCTCAACGCAATATCCAGCAGCTGTTCGCGGCTGGCGGTTGCCCGCTTTCCGCCGCGTGGTCGACCGGGGCGGCGCGGTTCAGAATTGTCCTTATGTGCTGGCATAGTCGCAGGATCTCTTGATCTTATTCATCACTTACTTAAATATTAATTATCCAGTTAATTAATTTCAAGCGATCTCTTATGGAGTCCGACGTAATGACTCAACCTGCGCAAAACGCGCCGTCGATAAAGCTGTTGTTCAGCGCGTTGCTGCTGGTGATGTTGCTTTCGGCGCTGGACCAGACGATTGTTTCCACGGCGTTGCCCACCATCGTTGGGGAACTGGGTGGCCTGGATAAGCTCTCCTGGGTGGTGACGGCCTATATCCTCAGCTCGACCATTGTGGTGCCGCTGTACGGAAAATTCGGCGATCTGTTTGGGCGTAAAATCGTCCTTCAAATCGCTATTGTGCTGTTTCTGGCGGGGTCGGTGCTCTGCGGTCTGGCGCAAAACATGACCCAACTGGTGCTGATGCGCGGCCTGCAAGGGCTGGGCGGCGGCGGTCTGATGGTCATCAGTATGGCCGCCGTGGCGGACGTTATTCCGCCTGCGGAGCGTGGCCGCTATCAGGGGCTGTTTGGCGGCGTGTTTGGTCTGGCGACGGTGATCGGGCCGCTTATCGGCGGGTTTATCGTGCAGCATGCCTCCTGGCGCTGGATTTTTTATATCAATCTGCCGCTCGGTCTCTTTGCCCTGCTGGTGATAGGCGCGGTGTTCCACGGCAGCGCACGGCGCAACAAGCACGAGATTGATTATCTGGGGGCGATTTACCTCAGCATGGCGCTGCTGTGTATCATCCTGTTTACCACTGAAGGCGGGACGATACGCCAGTGGAACGACCCGCAGCTGTGGTGCATTCTGGCCTTTGGCCTGACGGGTATCGCCGGGTTTATCTATGAGGAGCGTCTGGCCTGGGAGCCGATCATTCCGCTCTCGCTGTTCCGCGATCGCAGCTTTCTGCTCTGCAGCCTGATTGGCTTTATTATCGGGATGTCGCTCTTTGGCTCGGTCACCTTCCTGCCGCTCTATCTGCAGGTTGTGAAAGACGCCACGCCGACTCAGGCCGGTCTGCAGCTGATCCCGCTGATGGGCGGACTGCTGCTGACCTCGATCATCAGCGGGCGGATTATCAGCCGTACCGGAAAATACCGTCTGTTCCCGATCGCCGGTACGCTGCTTGGCGTGGTGGGCATGGTGTTGCTGACGCGCATCTCGATCCACTCGCCGACCTGGCAGCTGTACATTTTTACCGGCGTGCTGGGGATGGGTCTGGGGCTGGTCATGCAGGTACTGGTGCTGGCCGTGCAAAACAGCGTCTCTGCCGATCAATACGGGGTGGCGACTTCCGGGGTCACGCTGTTTCGTTCCATTGGCGGGGCCATCGGCGTCGCGCTGTTTGGCGCGGTCTTCACCCACGTTTTACAATCGGGTCTGATGGACCGTTTACCGCAAGGGGCGGAGTTACCGCATGAGCTCAATCCTGCGGCCATTCACCGGCTGCCAGAGGCCCTGCGGCTCGATTACCTTGATGCGTTTGACTCAGCCATTCACGCGGTGTTCCTGCTGGCGGCAAGCATTATGGTGCTGGCGTTTGTACTGTCGTGGTTTTTACGTGAAACGCCGTTACGCCGTGCGGGCATGCTCAGGTCGGATCAATAGCGCCCCCGCACATATAACTTATCCGTCTTATTGATGCTTTTTCGTTTTTTAGCCAGCCGTACCGTTGTCGATATAGTCACTGAAACGTTTATCAAAAGGATATGTCTCGTGAAACTTCGATTGGGTGCTCTGGTTCTCGCGGGCCTGCTGCTGGCAGGTTGCGATCAAGGCGGCAGCGATGCCAAACACATCAAAGTCGGCGTGATTAACGGCGCTGAGCAGGACGTGGCGGAAGTCGCTAAAAAAGTGGCGAAAGAGAAATACGGTCTGGATGTGGAACTGGTGGGGTTCAGCGGCTCGCTGTTGCCCAATGATGCCACCAGTCAGGGCGATCTTGATGCCAATGTCTTCCAGCATCGCCCGTTCCTGGCAGAAGATAACAAGGCGCATCACTACAAGCTGGTTGCTGTAGCGAATACCTTTGTTTTCCCGATGGCCGGCTACTCCCGCAAGATCAAATCCGTGTCTGAGCTGAAGGACGGCGCGACCATCGCCATTCCAAACGATCCGACCAACCTTGGCCGCGCACTGCTGCTGTTGCAAAAAGAGAAGCTGATTACCCTGAAGCCGGACGTTGGCCTGCTGCCGACGGCGCTGGATATCACCGCCAATCCGAAGCATTTGAACATTATGGAGCTGGAAGGGGCGCAACTGCCGCGCGTGCTGGATGATCCGAAAGTGGATGTCGCCATTATCAGCACCACCTATCTCCAGCAAACCGGGCTGTCGCCGGTGCATGACAGCGTGTTTATTGAAGATAAAAACTCGCCGTATGTGAACATCGTGGTGACGCGGGAAGACAACAAAGACGCGGAAAACGTGAAGGAATTTATCCAGTCGTATCAGTCGCCGGAAGTGGCGAAGGCCGCAGAGACCCTCTTTAACGGTGGCGCGGTGCCGGGCTGGTAGTCAGGACAAAGGCGTATAACAGGGTGTTATACGCCTTACCGGGTTATTTCAGGTTGGCTTTAAAGAACGAGGCCAGTTTTGCAAACGGGATCAGATCCGTGCGGTCATACAGGTCAACGTGGCCTGCATTCGGCACGATATACAGCTCTTTCGGTTCACCGGCGCGTTTATAGGCGTCTTCGCTAAACTCTTTCGAATGCGCTTTATCACCCGTGATAAACAGCATCGGACGCGGTGAAATGGTTTCGATATCGTTGAACGGGTAGAAGTTCATAAACTTACCGATGCTGCTCATCATCGGTTTCGTCGTCAGCGCCTCTTTCTCGCCCTGTGGCGTGTACCCGCCGCGTTCGGTGCGATAGAAATCGAAGAACTCACGCTGGATAGCCGGCGTAGAATCATCCAGCTTATTTACCGTCCCGGGAATGTAGGCTGTCTCTGCACCCTGATACTCTTTCAGACGCTGCTCAGCGGCAGAGGCAATCATCGCTTTACGCTGTTCAACCGTCACGGAATGGTTGAGACCGTTGCGGAAGGCGGAGCCCATGTCATACATGCTGACGGTGGCGATCGCTTTCATGCGCGGGTCAATTTTCGCCGCGCTAATAACGAAGCTGCCGCTGCCGCAAATGCCCAGCACCCCGATGCGCTGCGGATCGACAAAGGCCTGGGTGCTCAGATAATCCACGGCCGCGCTGAAATCATCGGAATAGATTTCTGGTGAGATCAGATGCCCCGGTTTACCTTCGCTTTCCCCCCAGAATGAGAGATCAATCGCCAGGGTGACAAAGCCCTGTTCCGCGAGCTTTTGCGCATAGAGACTGGCGCTTTGCTCTTTCACCGCGCCCATCGGATGGCCGACCACGATCGCCGGCAGTCTGGCGTTTTTATCCGCCTCTTTTGGCCTATACAGATTGCCGACGACGTTCATCTGATACTGATTTTTAAAGGTCACCTTCTGCTGCGTAACCTTATCGCTTTTGTAGAAATTATCTGCGCCCCGGGACATATCGGCAGCGCTGGCGGCGAAGGCGCTGACTAACAGCCCGAGCGCCATGGTGAATCTTCTCATGATTAACTCCTGTGAAGTGTGTCGTTGTGTGAGGTGTAAAACGTGAACATGGCAGCGGCGATAAGCAGTACACCGCTGAGTGCAAAGGTGCTTTGCCAGCCGCTGTGGTCAAAGGCCAGGCCACCGAGCGTGGAGCCGAGCGCAATGGAGAGCTGCACCATTGCCACCATCAGTCCGCCACCCGCTTCGGCATTTTCAGGAAGCGTTCTGGCAACCCAGGTCCACCAGCCGACGGGGGCGGCCGTCGCGACCAGTCCCCAGAGGCCGAGCAGGGCGGTGACGGCGGCAAGGTGATGGCCGAAGGCCATCAGTGCCGCGGCAATCAGCGCCATCACCACGGGAATGGCGACCAGCGTGGTGTAAAATCCGCGGCGCAGAAACGTGCCGATCAGCAGGGTGCCGATAAAACCCGCCACGCCAATGACCAGCAGGATTAACGATAACTGCGTCGCGCTGGCGAAAGTCACGGTTTCCAGGAACGGACGCACGTAGGTAAACAGCGCGAACTGCCCCATGAAAAAGACGCCGCACGCGACCATTCCTTTTGCCACCAGAGGGTTTTTCAGCAGGCCGAAGGCGCTGGTGGACGACGCGGTGCGCTTTTCCACGGACATGGAAGGCAGGCTGAACCACTGCCAGATAAACGCGAGCAGGCTGACGGGCACCAGGCAGTAAAAGGCACCGCGCCAGCCGATTGTCGCCCCCAGCCAGCTGCCGAGCGGAGCCGCAACGACGGTCGCCAGGGCGTTGCCACCGTTAAAAATGGCGAGCGCACGTTGAACCTGATGCGGTGGCACAAGGCGAATTGCGGTCGCCGCGGAGAGCGACCAGAAGCCGCCAATGGCCACGCCAAGCAGTGCGCGTCCCAGCATATAAAGGGGATAGCTCTCAGCTACGGCGATAATCAGACCGGAGACGGCCATCAACGCCGTCAGGCCCAGCAGCAGCGATTTGCGGTTAATGCCTCCCGCAAGAGAAGAGAGAAACAGGCTGGTCAATACGGCCAGCGCGCCGGATATCGCGATCCCGAGGCCCGCCAGGCCTTCACTGACGGCGAGATCCCGCGAAACGGGCGTCAGCAGACTTACAGGCATAAATTCTGAGGCGACCAGCGTAAAAGCGCAGAGGGTCATTGCCAGCACGCCGCTCCAGCAGGCACGGGACTGGCGCGCTGATGTTTCGTTCACCATAGCGGACATCGTGTTTACCTTGTTATTCGTTCGGCCAGATTCGGACAAGCCGGGGCCGGGCGCTATTCACGGGAATAACGCATGCAGATGAAAGGTTGGAATGTGGTTGACGTCAGGTCACAGTGAAAATTTTACACGGCGGGTGTATTCTGACTAGCTAATCAATGCTTAATGAGCTTATAAGTTTGGCTTATAAATGAGGGTGTGATGAAGCGTAACCTGAACGATCTTTTTGCTTTTGTCACCGTGGCGCGTGAGGGCAGTTTTACCCGTGCCGCGGCACAGTTGGGCGTGACCCAGCCCGCGTTAAGCCAGGCCATAACCGGGCTGGAGAACCGGATGCAGATCCGCCTGCTGACCCGCACCACCCGCAGCGTTTCCCCCACCGCAGCCGGCGAACGCTTGCTCAACGCCATTGGCAACCGTTTCGATGAAATCGAAGCGGAGCTGGACATGTTGACGGAGCTTCGCGACAAGCCTGCCGGCACGGTGAGGATCACCTGTGGACCCGATGTGTTATCGCGCACCCTGTTGCCTAAGTTGACGCCACTTTTGCGGCAATACCCTGACATTCACATCGAGTTCGACGCCAATCACGGTTTTCGCGATATCGTTGCCGACCGCTTCGATGCGGGCGTTCGAATGGGAGATACCATCGATAAAGACATGATCGCGTTGCCGATAGGCCCGCAGTTGCGTATGGCCGCGGTCGCCTCGCCGGACTACTTCGCCCGTCATCCTGTTCCGCAAACGCCGCATGAGCTGACGCAGCACCAGTGTATTAACCAGAGGATGATTAAATCCGGCGGGATTTACGTCTGGGATTTTGATCAGGACGGTGGCGATCTGAACGTGCGCGTGAATGGCCAGCTGACCTTTAATACTTCCTGGCATATTGTCGAAGCTGCCCTGGCGGGATTCGGGATTGCTTTCCTGCCCGAAGACGAGTTTGGCGATCATATTGCTGAAGGCCGGTTAATCCGCGTGCTGGAACCCTGGTGTCTGCCCTTCCCGGGGTATTATCTCTACTACCCGAGCCGAAAGCAGCCGTCGCCGGCCTTTTCGCTGGTGGTGGATGCGTTGCGGATGCGATAACGTTGACCCGATTTCATCGATCATCGCCCTGTGGCCCACATCGTTACGCGCGGCATCGGGCTATTCTCCTCTTCACACTATGAGGAGAATACCCATGAACATCACCCAGATTCGTAATGCCACTCAGCTGATTACCTACGCCGGGAAATGCTTTTTAATCGACCCAATGCTGGCCCCGAAGGGCGCTTATCCGGGCTTCCCCGGCACGGCGCATGCGGAAATCCGCAACCCGATGGTCGAGCTTCCCGTTGACGTCAACACGTTGCTGGAGGCGGATGCGGTGATCGTCACCCATACCCATGACGATCACTGGGATCGCGCCGCAGTGGAACTGATCGGCAAAGATAAACCTGTCTTTGTGCAGAACGACAGCGACGCCGCGCTGCTGCGCAGCCAGGGATTTACCCACCTGACGGTAATGACCGAGGAGACGGCGTTTGGCGATATCCGGATCGCGAAAACCCGCGGCGGTCAGCACGGTACCGATCGTGCTTACGCCGTGCCGGAGCTGGCGGAACGGCTGGGTGAAGCCTGTGGCGTGGTTTTACGTCATCCTGATGAGAAGACGCTCTACATTGTCGGGGATACCATCTGGCGTGATGAAGTGGCAGCCGATCTGCAAAAGCATCAGCCGGATGTGGTGGTGCTTAACGCGGGCTATGCTCACGTCATCGGGTTTGGGCCGATTATCATGGGCCAGGAAGATGTGCTCAACGTCCACTTCCTGCTGCCGCAGGCGAAAATTGTGGCGACCCATATGGAGGCCATCAACCACTGTCTGTTGACCCGCCATGCGCTGCGTGAGTACGTTGACGCGAACCTGATTGGTGATGCGGTGAGCATTCCCGAGGATGGTGAAACCGTTATATTCTGAGCATCACCAGGGGAAAGGAGAGATACATGGCGCTAATCAACGTCGCGATTGTTGCGGTAGACGGGTTCAGCCCGTTCCACTACTCCGTTCCCTGCATTTTGTTTGGTGATACGGTATCCGGCGAAAAGCGCTTTAGTGTGTTGATCTGCGCCGAAAAACCGGGATTACTGACATCCACAGACGGGTTTGCGCTTAACGCGACTCACGATTTCTCCGCCATCGGCCAGGCAGATATCGTCGTGGTGCCTTACTGGCAGCATGTCCAGCAACGCCCGCCCCAGACGCTTCTCGACAGCCTGGTCCAGGCCAGAGACAACGGGGCGGAGATCGTCGGGCTTTGTCTGGGGTCGTTTGTGCTGGGTTATGCGGGCATTCTCGACGGTAAACGCGCGGCCACGCACTGGGAATTTGAACATCAGTTTCAGACGCTTTTCCCGGACGTAAAGCTGGATATCAATGCGCTCTACGTCGATGACGGCAATATCATCACCTCTGCGGGTACTGCTGCCGCGCTTGACTGCTGCCTGTACATCATCCGCCAGCGCTTTGGCAGCGTGGTCGCCAACCAGATTGCCCGCCGTATGATCGTGCCGCCACACCGCGAGGGGGGGCAGGCACAGTTTATTGCCCAGCCGGTACCGAAAGATACCCGTGACGGACGAATCAACTCCCTGATTGACTATCTCCAGCAGCACATTGCCGAACCGCATAATCTGGACTCGCTGGCAGAGGTGGTATCGATGAGCCGCCGCACGCTTACCCGCCATTTTGTAAAAGCCACCGGGATGAGCGTGGCCGACTGGCTGACCACCGAGCGCCTGCGGCGCAGCCAGATATTGTTAGAAGCCGGGAATATGCCCATTGAAAGCGTGGCAGAGCTGGTAGGGTTTAACTCTGCGGTGACCTGGCGCCAGCAATTTAAGGCGCGTTTTGGCGTGAGTCCGGCAGAATGGCGTAAGACTTTTCGGCTTCGTCATTAATTTATTACTGCTTCCTCGGCGATGCGGCGTTCGATACCCGCTATGTTTCCAACGTGGTACTCGACCAGACCGATAACCGCTACCTGAACGGTATCGGCTCCGATCTGGATCGGATGCGCTATCTGATGGATAACGCCGCGGCGGCGCAGCAGTCGCTGGGCCTGCTGTTTGGCGTCTCGCTGACTGAGGATCAGATTGCTGCGCTCGACCACAGCTTACTGTGGTGGGAGAAGGCCACCGTCAACGGCGAAACGGTTCTGGAGTCATTGAGTTCTGAATATTTCGGAAGCAAAGGACAGGCTGCCAATGAGGCTATACAAAACAAATTAAGCGAGAAAAATAATGTTTACTACGAGGATAAAATTATTCCTATTGCTGGTAGCTGTTTGGATCGCTGGCATTTTTGCCACGCTTTTGTGCGGCCGTTTGCTGATAGCCTTTGTTACCTATTTTTTCATCGGGCAATTTGATTTTCCAATGAGTGATCTTGTTGAAGCTGTTAACCTTTCCATTAGTGGTGGGGTAATCATTGGAGGAATACAATGCTTTATGTCGAAAGAAAAGAATCCACCCCGGTGAACAGGAGATGAGGATATAGAGTTACTCCAGCCTGTCCACCCTCGTCTCCCCCTCCGCCATCGACAGCTCATACAATGAAAACGACCGCTGCTTCTCAATCAACTTCGCCAGCTCCGGCGAGTGGCTGGTGAGCCAGATCTGCGAGTAGCGGCTGGCCTCGGCGATTAAGCTCGCCAGCGCGGGCAGCATCTGCGGGTGCAGGCTGTTTTCCGGTTCGTTCAACGCGATAAAGGCCGGTGGGCGTGGGCTTAACAGCGCTACCGCCAGGCACAGGAAGCGCAGCGTCCCGTCGGAAAACTCCGCCGGTTCCAGCGGCCTGCTCAGCCCCTCGCGCTGCATCATCATGCGAAAGCGGCCGCCGGTGTTGTCGCTGTAAAATTCGCAGCCGGGGAAGGCCTGGTCGAGAATGCGCATCAGCAACATTTCATCACCAATCTCGACAATGGTCTGAAATGCGGCCGCCAGGTTGGCGCCGTCGCTGGCCAGTACCGGGGAGCGGAAACCGACCTGCGGGGCACGCATCGCCGAGCCGGATGAGACGGAAAATTCATGGTAAAAGCGCCAGTTACGCAGGGACTCCCGCATCTGCGACACTTCCGGGTAGAGATGCGGTTCGCCGAGCTGCCCGAACACCGATTCGTTTTCATACAGCGTGCCGCTGTGAGTCACTTTTTCGTGGTGCACGTTGTTGAGAAATACCGCCTGATTCCTGCGCTTCATCAGCTGTGATGAAGGGCGACGGCGCTGACCGGTAAGCCAGATGGACTCTTCTTTAATGACCGGATCGAGCTGAAACTGGGAGGGATAGGGCAGTTGCTCGACAAAGCCCACCTGCAGCTCGTACTCGTAAGTGTCTGTTTCCACCGCAAGATTCATCCGCCGGAGCTGGTCGCTACGGGTCTTACCTGCCCAGAACACCTTCAGAATACCGCCTTCATTTGCCAGCGCCTGGGAGAACTGCCCCTGCGCCGCGCTGTGCATCAGGTGTATCGCCTTGTAGATATTCGATTTCCCGGTACCGTTGGGGCCGAAGACGATATTGAGCGCTTCCAGCTCCAGCGACATGTCGCGAATCGAGCGGTAGTTTTGGATGTGCAGGCTTTTGATCACAGGCAGGCTCCTTTTTTGCACTGTAGGCCTGTATATAATTACAGTCTTTAAGGTTAAATGCAAAAAAAGAGACGACAGTGAGGGTGTCGTCTAAACGGGGTACTGCTTTGGGCCTCTGAGGGTCAATGGGGCCTTCGCATTTTTATGATCACTTGACTGCCAGACGCAGACCCAAATCATCAGGATAGGGATCAAAGTAGTTTTGCGTCATCAGATACCGGTCAGGGTATTCGGCCAGGTAGTGCTTCAGCAGCGTGATCGGCGCGAGGATGGGCAACTGCCCGTTACGGTAGTGCAGGATCACGTCGCGAAGTTCGCCGCGCTGGCGGCTGTTGAGCTGGTTACGGAAATACCCCTGAATATGCATCAGCACGTTGGTGTGATTTTTCCGCGAGGCAGGTTTCTTCAGGATGGTCATCAGCTTTTCGCGGTACGCCACAAAGAAGGCGTCCAAATCTTCCCACTCGTGCAGCGTGGCAACGAACGGGCCGATTTCACGATAACCCGCCTGATGGTGCGCCAGCAGCTGAAGTTTGTAGCGGCTGTGGAAATCTAATAGCGCACGGCGCGTCAGACCCTGGGCGCGCAGTGTGTTCAGTTCATGAAGCGCGAAAACACGCTCAACAAAGTTTTCCCGCAACACCGGATCGTGCAGGCGACCATCTTCTTCCACGGGTAACCACGGCAGGGTTTCAAGGAGGGTGGCAGTGAACAGCCCGACACCCTCCTTGCGGCCCCGGTTGCCGTTTTCATCATACAGCCGCACGCGTTCCATGCCGCAGCTGGGGGATTTTGCACAGACGATAAATCCCGCCAGATCGCCGATTTTAGGCAGATAATCTGCCGTAAAGTCAGCCATCTTTTGCGTAACGTCTTCGTGCGGGGCGTGGCTAAAACGCATCTGGGTTTCACCGCTGTCCGTCACGATAAGACGCAGTGCAGGGCGTGGCGTCGGCAAGCCGATGGCCATCTCAGGGCAGACGGGCCTGAAATTCACCCACTGGGCCAGTTCGTCCATGACAAAGCCCATACGCTTATGTCCGCCGTCGAAGCGAACGGCGGAACCGGTCAAACATCCGCTAATACCGATTACAGGTTTCATTGTCATGGTGTGTGTCTCCAGTTCGTATATCTAAAACTTACACAACATGAGTAATTTGTCCAAGTATTGGCGGAGTTATTTTTTATTATCCTTTAAAATCAATGTTTCTTAACTGCCCTTGTAGGTCGAGTAGCCATACTGGCTCAGCAGAAGCGGGATGTGAAGTTTCTCGTTGGTTCGGGTCACGGTAAATAGCACTGGGATCTCCGGGAAGAAGGTGTCCAGCTTTTTGCCGTGGAAGTAATCAGCGGTTTTAAAGGTCACTTTATACACGCCTGGCTGCATGTCCTGATCCTGCGGATAGAGTGATTTGATACGTCCGTCGTGGTCGGTTTTGCCGCTGGCAATCTGGGTCCATGTGTTCTGCTGCTGCTTCTCCAGCGTGACGGTAACGTCAGATGGTGGCATCCCGGTTTGCTGGTCGAGAATATGTACGCTCAGGGTGCCGGCAGGGGCGCTAAACGCGGCAGGGGTAAAGGCCATGGCGGCCAGCATCAGCAGAGGGGTTGTTTTTTTCATTGTGTTTTCCTGTGGGGTTGTCAGTCACAGGAAAACGTTAGCATTTGCGGGACGGAAAAATATTCAACTTTTCGTGAAGTTTACCGCAGGAGAAAATAATCAGAGGATAATCACTTCAAGGGATACCTGCTGCTGCCACTGCGCCACCTGCTTTTTCCGTGCGGCGGTCAGTTTACCGCTGGTCACCAGAAGCCATTTGCGCTCGGGGAAAATTTCAGGCGCCAGTGACGTGGAGGGGGTAGGCAAAATATCGATACGGTGTCCTTGTCCGGTACGCGTCAGCGCCTCGAGCCAGATTTCACATGGGTCATTCAGGTACCAGCCACTAAGCAGGATGTTATCACCCGGCGCTTTTTTGTCGCCTTCAAGGCAGAACGAGGCGTAGGCGATGATAATGCCGTCGAGGATCTCGCGCAGGGTCATGGCGGCAGGGATGTTGGCTGACATCTGGCTGCGCAACGGACGCAGCACATTTGCAACCAGCTCTGGCCTGGGGTATTCGCGGCCAGCGTCGTAAATCATCTGGCGCAGGGACTCAATTTTCCCGTCCTGCAGGCGTTGCAGCATGGTCTCAAGCAACGTTTGCCAGTTGTTGGTTCGGCGCGGGACGGGGCGTTCCAGTAGCGGTTTGACCTGGCCAATGGGCACGCCTTTTTTCACCCAGTCGAGGATTTTCAGTGCCTGCTGGACGTCCTCATCACTGTACTGGCGATGGCCGCCCTCCGTGCGCTGTGGCTTGAGTAAACCATAGCGACGCTGCCATGCCCGCAGCGTCGTGGCGGTGATCCCGCTGAGTCTGGCGAATTCGCCGATGGAGTAAGCCATGTCCGTGTCCAGAGTGGAGGAATACTCTCAATATACTACGAATTTTCCCTCACGGGATGAAGCGCCGTAACGGTGCACTACACTTTACTTCCAACCGTGCAAATGAAAGGAATTCTCATGAAACTATGGCCTGTTGTGACGGGTGTCGCCATTGCCCTGACTCTGGTGGCCTGCAAATCCCCTACGCCACCGAAAGGCGTAAAGCCCATTTCAAATTTTGAAGCCAGCCGCTATCTCGGCAAGTGGTATGAAGTTGCCCGCCTGGAAAACCGCTTCGAACGCGGGCTGGAGCAGGTGACCGCCACCTACGGCGAGCGCAGCGACGGTGGCATCAGCGTGCTTAACCGGGGTTTCGACCCGGTTAAAAACAAGTGGAATGAGAGTGAAGGCAAAGCGTACTTTACCGGCGAACCGACGACGGCAGCGCTGAAGGTGTCGTTCTTCGGCCCCTTCTACGGCGGCTATAACGTGATCAAGCTGGACGATAAGTACCAGTATGCGCTGGTGAGCGGGCCGAACCGCGACTATCTGTGGATCCTGTCTCGTACGCCGACGATTCCGGATGCCGTGAAACAGGACTACCTGAATACCGCACGCAGTCTGGGCTTCAAGGTTGATCAGCTGGTGTGGGTTAAGCAGTGAAGATCGTGCTTTCTTCGTAGGGTTTTACTGGCTCGCCTGGATAGACTTCCGTTAAAAGCTCAACGGGAGACGACGACATGAACTGGCAGCCTTTTCGCGGCGATGCACCGGAAAATATGACCATTTTCAGTGCGTCATTTCCGGATATTAGCGACCAGTGGCCGATGAAGGACGACACTGCCCGTGAGATCAATTCGATTAACCGGGCGCTGAAAGCCGACCCGGCGCTTCGTCCTCCGTTGATTGAATACGAAGAGGGGGGACAGGCCGTGCTTGTCCCACAGAACTGTTATTCCGGGCAAGCCTACCGCAATCGTCCGGCGCTCACCGCGTGGCGTACCCGGCTGGTTCCCTCTGCGCTGGCGCTTTTTGTGGTGCAAAACCCGCTGGAGGAGCGCCTGCCAGACGGAACCCGAATGGACAGCGACAGCCGCCAGTGGTTTATCCATGCGAACGATGCCATTGGTGTGCGCTCCCGTGCAAAAGTACTGGCTGCGATGGTGGATAAATACATCCGCAACGGGAACGATAACAATTGGGTGAGCCTGGCAAGCGGGGCTGCAATCCCCGTGCTGGAGGCGCTGCGCGAGGCGAAGCTCGACGGCCAGCAGGTGTATCTGACGCTGGTGGATAAAGACCCTGTGGCGCTCAGTTGGGCCGAAACCATGGCGGCGCAGGAAGGCATTATCGTGGGTGAACAGCTGACCCTGCTCAGGCGCAACTTGCTCCATACGCTGGTGCGTAACGAAGATTTACTGCATGAGCTGGGCGAGCATCAGGCCGAACTGGTGGATGCGCTGGGGATTTTCGACTATTTCAACGATGCCGATGCGGTGATTTTCCTCCAGCGTGCGCTGCGGCTGATAAAGCCCGGCGGGGCGGTGATTGTCTCGAATATGCTGGCCAGCAGCTCACAAATCGATTTTATTTTGCGCTGTATCGGCTGGGAGGATATTTACCCGCGGACGCTCCGGCAGCTGCAGGATATTCATATCGCGGCAGGTGTGCCGGTGGAAAACGTCACCGTGGTCGTGCCAAAAGACGGGGTGTATGCAGTGATGGAGATTAAGGTGGGGGATGACAAACCGCACGGTCAGTTCCCCCTCCCTGAAGGAGAGGGCTAGGTGAGGGGGGACAGGGCGCTAGAATATTTACCATTCCTCAGTTGTTCGGTTTACCCGAACAACTACCATGAAGGATTAGCTGGTTTCTTTATTCTCAATGTCTGTTGGGGATTCTTGCTTTTCATGCTCTATCTGCTGACCAGTCTCCTGAACCAACTTCCGGGCCATTTCCTTGATACGCTCTCGACTTTCACAGGTTCGAGAGTTTATTACTTCATTTAAGGTCTTCATTTTATTGTCTCTATGCTTCTGGATACTTGATTTAATCGCTGCGCTCTATAATGATCCCCCCCATGAAAATCGAAACCGCACACCCCTCACACTTCGACCGTCTCGTCACAGTCTGGGAGTCTTCCGTTCGTGCCACCCACCATTTTTTGCAGGAAAGTGATATTGCGGCGCTGCGCCCGTTATTGCTCAATGCCTATCTGCCCAATCTCAAGGTTATGATTGCCCGCGATGAAGCGGGTGTTATTCATGGCTTTTTAGGCGTGGATGAAAACCGCATTGAAATGCTGTTTGTGGATGATGCGAGCCGGGGGAAGGGCGTGGGTAAATTACTGCTGAACTATGCCATTGCGCATTTTGGTGCGAATGAAGTGGATGTAAACGACCAAAACCCGCAGGGTGTTGCGTTTTATCAGCATATGGGGTTTGTGCAGGTGGGGCGCTCAGAACGGGACGGACAGGGGAATGCGTTTCCGTTGCTGCATATGCGGTTGGGTGAGTGAATGCTAACTTAACGCAGATATCCTACTCGTTAGATATGAAATGCGACCCAACTTACCCAAAATCCGGAAAAACCCCTTCATTGCAGATCTGCATTAAAATAAAGTTAAAGGCGCAATTTGAAGCCGCAACGAAAGATGAGAAGTTGAGTTTGGCATATTGGCTAAAAACTTAGCCAGGAAAGCATTTTGCCGTTCAGGAATTGTACCTCACGATTAAAGTTTGGCTATTATGATATCCGAAATATAACCGAACAAATCAATATCAACGTAATTAATTATTTGAAACACATGGGTAAAGTTTAAGGCCTGAATATTTGTGGGTGAGAAAACTAAAAAAGATGACTTAGACATTACTAGAAAGCAGAAGAGTCACATAAAAAATTTTAGTGAATAGATTAAATTATTACTTGGGTTTAATGGTGGAACAAATATGAGAATAATCTATTCAAAGAATTTTGGCGGAAGATCACAGGAGTCGAACCTGCCCGGGAACGCTGGCGTCCCCAACTGGATTTGAAGTCCAGCCACCTCACCGGAGATGACGATCTTCCGCGCCTGCATTGCTACATGGAGGCGGGGCGCATTATAGCTACTTTCAGGCATTTACCACATACCCCGGCACACTTTTTTCACCTCTCTTTTGACCTTAACACCCCTGTTTCAGTTAATTCCTAAGAAAATCCTCAGGTTAGCATTTCGTGCTCGTCAATATTTACCGCGATCACAAAAAACAAGAAACGTAACCAGCTAACCAGAAAACGCAATACCCGCTCCTGAAACAATGGTTTAAAAATCTGTAACCGGTCTCAGCGCCCCCTACAGCGTGAAGGATAAAAAAATGAGCGACGTATTGTCAGTAAAAGAGAAAATTGGCTACGGCATGGGTGACGCCGCCAGCCACATCATTTTCGATAACGTTATGTTGTACATGATGTTTTTCTATACCGATATCTTCGGCATTCCTGCCGGGTTTGTCGGCACGATGTTCCTGCTGGCACGTGCGCTGGATGCGATTTCGGACCCGTGCATGGGCCTGATCGCCGACCGTACCCGCAGCCGCTGGGGTAAATTCCGGCCGTGGATACTGTTCGGTGCTATCCCGTTCGGCATTGTCTGCGTGCTGGCCTACACCACGCCGGACCTCAGCCTCAACGGCAAAATGATCTATGCCGCCATTACCTACACGCTGCTGACGCTGCTCTATACCGTGGTTAACATCCCTTATTGCGCCCTGGGCGGGGTGATCACCAACGACCCGACGCAGCGTATCTCCCTGCAGTCCTGGCGCTTTGTGCTGGCGACCGCGGGCGGCATGCTCTCGACGGTACTGATGATGCCGCTGGTTAACCTGATTGGTGGCGATGACAAAGCGTTCGGTTTCCAGGGCGGGATCGCCGTGCTGTCGGTGGTCGCGTTCCTGATGCTGGCGTTCTGCTTCTTCACCACCAAAGAGCGCATCCAGGTGCCGCCCAGCACCACCTCCATGCGCGAAGACCTGCGAGATATCTGGCACAACGACCAGTGGCGTATTGTTGGTGTGCTGACCATTCTTAATATCCTCGCCGTCTGCGTGCGTGGCGGTGCGATGATGTACTACTGCACCTGGATCATGGGCTCGCCGGAAATCTTTGTCGCGTTCCTCACCACCTACTGTGTCGGCAACCTGATTGGCTCTGCGCTGGCGAAACCGCTCACCGACTGGAAATGCAAGGTCAGCATCTTCTGGTGGACTAACGCCGCCCTGGCAGTGGTCAGCGTGGCGATGTTCTTCGTTCCCATGCATGCCACGGTGGTGATGTTCACCTTCATCTTTGTGATTGGGGTGTTGCATCAGCTGGTGACGCCGATCCAGTGGGTCATGATGTCCGATACCGTCGACTACGGCGAATGGACCAACGGCAAACGTCTTACCGGCATCAGCTTCGCGGGCACGCTGTTTGTGCTGAAACTCGGCCTGGCGCTGGGTGGGGCGATGATCGGCTGGATGCTGGCAGGGGGGGGTTATGACGCCGCAGCTAAAACCCAGAACAGCGCGACCATCAGCATCATTATCGGCCTGTTCACCCTGGCCCCGGCGGTCTGCTATGTGCTGAGCGCCATCATCGCCAAACGCTACTACACCCTGAAAACGCCTTTCCTGACCAAAATCATGAGCGAGCTGGCACACGGCGCGCGCCGCAATCAGCAGGAGTTTGAAAACCTGCCGGTCAGCAAAGAATTGCAGAACTAAGAGGACGAAAGCATGAAAATCAGTGATGGAAACTGGCTCATTCAACCGGGCCTGAACGTCACCTGCCCGGTTCAGGTGTTCGATGTAGAGCAGCAGGGCAATGACCTTGTGGTGTACGTGGCGCCGCGTGATGTACGAGAACGTACCTGGCAGCTTGATACCCTGATGTTCACCGTCCGTCTTTTCTCCCCGCAGGAAGGGATTGTCGGCGTGCGTATCGAGCACTTCCAGGGCGCGCTGAACAACGGTCCGCACTATCCTCTGAATGTCATCAAAGAGGTGAACGTTGAGATTGAAAACAATGCCGAATTTGCTGAGCTGAAAAGCGGTCACCTCAGCGTGCGCGTCACCAAAGGCGAGTGCTGGGCGCTGGACTTCCTGCGCAACGGCCAGCGCATTACCGGCAGTCAGCTGAAAAACAACGGTTACGTGCAGGATACCCGTACCGATCGTCATTATGTTTTTGAGCGTCTGGATCTGGGCGTAGGTGAAACGGTCTACGGTCTGGGCGAGCGCTTTACCGCCCTGGTGCGCAACGGCCAGACGGTCGAAACGTGGAACCGCGACGGCGGCACCAGTACCGAGCAGTCATACAAAAATATCCCGTTCTATCTGACCAACCGCGGCTACGGCGTGCTGGTGAATCACCCGGAAAACGTCTCGTTCGAAGTGGGTTCGGAGAAAGTCTCCAAAGTGCAGTTCAGCGTCGAAGGGGAGTATCTGGAGTACTTCGTGATCGACGGCCCGACGCCAAAAGAGGTCCTGAACCGTTATACGCGCTTCACCGGGCGTCCGGCACTGCCCCCGGCGTGGTCCTTCGGCCTGTGGCTCACGACTTCGTTTACCACTAACTACGATGAAGCCACGGTGAACAGCTTTATTGATGGCATGGCGGAGCGCGATCTGCCGCTGCATGTCTTCCACTTCGACTGCTTCTGGATGAAGGCCTTCCAGTGGTGTGATTTTGAGTGGGACCCGGTGACCTTCCCGGATCCGGAAGGGATGATCCGCCGCCTGAAGGAGAAAGGGCTGAAGGTTTGCGTGTGGATTAACCCGTACATCGGCCAGAAGTCGCCGGTATTTCGCGAACTGAAAGAGAAGGGCTACCTGCTCAAGCGTCTGGACGGTTCCCTGTGGCAGTGGGACAAATGGCAGCCCGGCCTGGCGATTTATGACTTCACTAACCCGGACGCGTGTCGGTGGTATGCCGACAAGCTGAAGGGCCTGGTGGATATTGGCGTCGACTGCTTTAAGACCGACTTTGGCGAGCGCATCCCGACGGACGTCCAGTGGTTTGACGGTTCCGATCCGCAGAAGATGCACAACCACTACGCATACCTATATAACGAACTGGTGTGGAACGTACTGAAAGAAACGGTGGGCGCGGATGAGGCGGTGCTGTTTGCCCGCTCGGCGTCGGTAGGTGCGCAACAGTTCCCGGTGCACTGGGGTGGCGACTGTTACGCCAACTACGAGTCGATGGCGGAAAGCCTGCGCGGCGGGCTGTCGATTGGTCTGTCCGGCTTTGGCTTCTGGAGCCATGACATCGGTGGATTTGAGAATACCGCGCCGGCACACGTCTACAAACGCTGGTGCGCGTTTGGGCTGTTATCCAGCCACAGCCGCCTGCATGGCAGCAAATCTTACCGCGTACCGTGGGCGTACGATGATGAGTCCTGTGATGTGGTGCGTCACTTCACTCAGCTGAAATGTCAGATGATGCCGTATCTCTATCGCCAGGCTGCTCTGGCTCGTGAGTATGGCACACCGATGCTGCGGGCGATGATGCTGGAGTTCCCGGACGATCCGGCATGCGATTACCTCGACCGTCAGTACATGCTGGGGGAGTCGGTGATGGTAGCCCCGGTGTTTTCTGAGGCCGGTGACGTGCAGTTTTACCTGCCGGAAGGGCGCTGGACCCATCTCTGGCATAACGATGAAATCGAGGGCAGCCGCTGGCATAAACAGCAGCATGATTTCCGCAGCCTGCCGGTCTATGTGCGCGATAACACCCTGCTGGCGTTGGGCAACAATCAACAGAAACCGGACTACGCCTGGAACGAGGGGACAGCTTTCCAGCTGTTTAACCTTGGCGATGGCGCGATGGCGGTGAGCGAAGTGCCTGCGGCGGACGGTTCTGTGACATTTACGCTGAAAGCCACACGCAGCGGCGACACCGTGACCATTACCAGCACAGGTGACGCGCGAAACTGGTCGGTCTGCTTGCGCAACGTGCAGAAACTGAGTGGCGTAAAAGGCGGCTCAGAGGCCGGGAGCGAGTGGGGCGTGGTGGTGAAAGCGGAGGGTAATGAGGTGGTGGTACACCTTTAATTTTCCTCACCCTAACCCTCTCCCCAACGGGGGGAGGGAAGGGTTTGCTTCTTCTTCCTTTCAGGGAGAGGGCTGGGGCGAGGATAGTGTCGACACCTCTCCCCCCGTCATCGTCTGCTGTACCTGCTTTTTATCCATATTTACCGCGTTCAGTTTCCCGTTAACCGTCGGTTTCAGCGGTGCGTTGGCCTGCACGCTGCCGCTGGCGATTAGCTGGATATTGCCATCACCGCCAATGGGCAGTGCCGGCCAGCCCCACGCCTGCAGCACGTTGAGCGGCACGCCGCGTCCGTTCAGGCTGATTGTGGTCTGCCGTGGCGGAAGCTGTGAAACCGTCGCCGTGGCTTCCAGAATGCCTTTTTCGGTGAAAGCACTCAGGTCGGTAATGTTTACCGTTGAGGTGTTAGCGTTCAGCGCCAGCGACGGACGACGCACGTCCACGCGGTTAAAGGTCGCCGCCGCGCCGTTCAGCGTTGCGCTGCCACCCCATACGCCCCACTGGCGATCTTTCGCCAGCTGCAGGTTCGCGCCATAGCCATCAAGAGAGGTGATTTGCCACGGGAAGGCCGGGTCGATATCAATAACCAGGTTACGGCTCAGGCCGAATTTTTTTAGCGTCAGGCTGTTCAGCCATTCCGGTAACGGCTCCATCCACAGCGTTTTCCAGTTCTGCGGCAGGGTGTATTCCAGCCCGGCGATGGCGACATCGTCCAGCACCAGCGCGTTACCCTCGCGCAGCCAGTTGCCGGAAGCACGTACCATGCCGCCCTCCCAGCGGGAGGTAAACTGGCGCAGCGCCACGCCTTGCGGGGAGAACTCCGCATTCATGATCGGGTCGAACAGATGCAGAGAGCCATAAATAAACTCGCTGGCGTTCATGGACAAACGCCCCTCCTGACTTTGCCAGTCGCCTTTGCTGAGTGTCAGGTTGCGCAGGCTTAAATCGAGATCGGTCACCGCCCAGTCCGGCCCCTGCAGGCGTGCGTCAGTCACTTCCAGACGGCCAATCTGCAGCGAGGGAATGGTGGTCAGAGGCGCGAAGAAATCCACCAGTGACTTATTGCTTTGCAGGCGGATCTCATTCAGACGCATGGTGTCGATAATCCAGCTGCCGTCAGCGTTGCGCAGGGCGGACCCGGTGAGCGAACCGCGCGCCATATCGGCACCAATGGTGTTCAGCACCACCTCTTTGCCGTTGAGCTGCCCCTGGATCAGCACGTTGGTGGCCGGCACGCCGTTCAGGGTAAGCGAGCCTGCGCTCACTTGGATCTGTGCGTTTTTACCCAGCACATTGCCTGCTTCTGGCTGCCACGGGCTGACGCCGCCCGTTACTTTCTGTGCGCTGAGATCCCATTCCGTATTGGGGCTGTTAAAGGCCATGTTGTTCAACTGCAAACGGTCCGCCTGGAACGGGAGCGGTGCCGTCTGAGGAGAAAGATTAAGCGTGCCATCGAACAGGGTAATGGTGTCCATGTGCAGCGGATCGGTGACCTGTCGGCTACTCAGACCAATATCGACTTTCCTGGCCACCAGCGTGGCGGGTTTACCGTCGCGGCCAAACGTGACGTTTTCCAGAATGATGTGGGAAGGTGACGAAAAGCGGTGATCCATCAGATCGAAATTGAGTTCGTAATCGGTATTCACCGTTATCCAGTTGCTGGCCTGAGATGCTCCCCAGCGGGTCTGGAGCAGAATATAGAGCGCCAGCACCACAATGAGCAGGGCCACCAGAAGATAGACGAGTACCTTTCCAATAAATTTCATGGTCTTCCATCCCGCGAAACGCACATAAGGGAGTTATGCACGATTTATGCGCAATGCTCAAGGCGGGAATGGTGTAAAGAGATGTCACGGCAGGCGTTGACAGCCTGCCGTGAGGGCGATCAATTTTTCTCAGGCGGGAAAACGAGGTTCAGAACAATCGCGGTGATACCGCCTGCCGCAATGCCGGAAGAGAGCAGGTTTTTCACCCAGTCCGGGGCAAACTGCAGGATCAGCGGTTGCTGTGAAACACCCAGACCCACGGCCAGCGACAGGGCAATGATCATGATGGCGCGGCGGTTCAGCGGTTCGCGGGAGACGATACGTACACCGGAAGCCGCGATGGTCCCGAACATCACCAGCGTTGCGCCGCCCAGTACCGGTTCAGGTATATGCTGCACAAAACCGCTTACCGCCGGGAACAGGCCGAGGACGATCAGCATCAGCGCCACCACAAAACCGACGTAGCGGCTGGCAACGCCAGTCAGCTGGATCACGCCGTTGTTCTGGCCGAAGCAGGAGTTCGGGAAGGTGTTGAAGACCGCAGAGACAAACGAGTTCAGACCGTTCGCCAGCACGCCGCCTTTCAGGCGTTTCATATACAGCGGGCCGGAGACCGGTTGCTCGGAGACATCAGACGTGGCGGTGATATCGCCAATCGTCTCCAGCGAGGTGATCATAAAGACCAGCATCAGCGGCAGCAGCAGACCCCAGTCAATGCCCAGGCCGTAGTACAGCGGCGTTGGAATGGTGATCAGCGCACTGTTGGTCTGCGGGGTGTTCTCCGGCAGCATACCCAGCGCCCAGGCCAGCAGATAACCGGCCGCCATGGCGATCACCAGCGATGCCACACGCAGATACGGGTTACGCTGACGGTTTAGCAGAATAATGATTGCCAGCACCACGCCGGCCAGCAGCAGGTTTTTCGGTGCACCAAAAGTGTGGTCGCTCATTGCCGCATAACCGCCACCGATGGAGGTCAGGCCAACCTGAATCAGCGACAGGCCAATGATCATCACCACCACGCCGGATACCAGCGGCGTGATCACGCGACGCGCCAGGTGCAGTACCCGGGAGATCACCATCTCGGTGCAGCTGGCCAGCATCAGCGTGCCAAACAGCGCCGCCATCATGGTCGGAACATCCGCGCCGCCGGTTTTGAGGGCTGTACCGCCCATGATCAGCGGTGCGACGAAGTTAAAACTGGTGCCCTGGATCGACAACAATCCAGACCCCACCGGGCCCCACGCTTTAATTTGAATAATGGACGCCACGCCGGAGGCAAAGAGGGACATACTGATGATGTGCTGTGTATCCTGAGCCGGTAAACCAAGCGCCTGGCAGATCAGCAGCGCCGGGGTGATCACCGCAACGAACATAGCCAGCAGGTGTTGGCAGGCGGCAAAGAGCGTCTGAGGAAGAGGCGGACGGTCTTCAAGGCGGTAAATCAGTTCGCTATTTTGCTTCTGCGCAATCGGTTGCGCATCGGGAGACTCAAGGGTGTTAACGGACATCGGCGGCAATCCCACGGTGGAAAAGCGGGCATTTTATCTGACCACCTGGTAAAAGCAAACGATTGCCAACAAAAAAAGACAAGAAAATCTGCCGCTGTGAGCAGGTTTTCTACAACCCATGGGGAAAAAAAATTACACTTTTTGCGCCGGTGGCTCATGACGAGCGCAAGCCGGCCCAGGATAACGCCGCGTGTGTATGGAACACGCGCATAACAGGAGCCTTTTATGATTCATCTCGATACGTTGTCGACCCTTGTTGCCGCAACGCTGGTCTTACTGCTTGGCCGTAAGCTCGTACACAGCGTTTCCCTTCTGAAGAAATACACCATTCCTGAACCTGTTGCCGGCGGACTGCTGGTGGCGCTGGCCCTGCTGGTACTGAAGAAAAGCATGGGCTGGGAAATTGATTTTGATATGTCCCTGAAAGATCCGCTGATGCTGGCCTTCTTTGCCACCATTGGCCTGAATGCCAACCTGGCGAGCCTGCGGACGGGTGGCAAAGTGCTCGGCGTATTTCTGATCGTGGTGGTAGGGCTGCTAGTGATGCAAAACGCCATTGGTATCGGGATGGCTACGCTGCTGGGGCTGGATCCGCTGATGGGGCTGCTGGCCGGATCAATCACCCTCTCTGGTGGCCACGGTACCGGGGCGGCGTGGAGCAAGCTGTTTACTGAGCGCTACGGCTTTGAAAACGCCACCGAAGTGGCGATGGCTTGCGCCACCTTCGGTCTGGTGCTGGGCGGCCTGATCGGCGGGCCGGTGGCGCGGTATCTGGTGAAGCACTCTGGTACGCCAGACGGAAGACCGGACGATGAGCTGGTGCCCACTGCCTTTGAAAAACCCGACGTCGGACGCACCATCACTTCGCTGGTGTTGATTGAAACTATCGCGATGATTGCCATCTGCCTGACGGTGGGCAAAGTGGTTGCGCAATGGCTGGCAGGTTCAGCGTTCGAGCTCCCGACGTTTGTGTGCGTGCTGTTTGTTGGGGTGCTGCTGAGTAACGGTCTGGCGCTGATGGGCTTCTACCGCGTATTTGAACGTGCCGTATCGGTGCTTGGTAACGTCTGCCTGTCGCTGTTCCTGGCGATGGCCCTGATGAGCCTCAAGCTCTGGGAGCTGGCCTCACTGGCGCTGCCGATGGTGGCTATTCTGGCCGTTCAGGCGCTGTTTATGGCGTTCTACGCCATGTTTGTAACCTGGCGCATGATGGGCAAAAACTACGATGCAGCAGTGCTGGCGGCCGGGCATTGTGGGTTTGGTCTGGGGGCAACGCCGACGGCTATCGCCAACATGCAGGCGATCACCGAACGTTTTGGGCCTTCGCATATGGCGTTTCTGGTGGTCCCGATGGTCGGGGCGTTCTTCATTGATATCGTCAACGCGCTGGTGATCAAGCTTTACCTGATGCTGCCGATGTTTGCCTGAGATCAGGCGTTGGAATAGCGTTCGGTTTCCGGCATCCAGCGCTCAATTAATGCTGCCGCCTGTTCGGGGTAGCGCTCATGAATATGGCGTGCGAGGCGCTGCACTTCGGGGATCATGGCCTGATCGCGCAGTAAATCTGCTACTTTAAATTCGGCGTTACCCGTCTGACGCGTGCCCAGCAGTTCGCCTGGGCCGCGGATCTCCAGGTCTTTTTGTGCAATCACAAAACCGTCGTTACTGTCGCGCAGCACCTGCAAACGCATCTGTGCGGTTTTCGAGAGCGGTGCTTTGTAGAGCAGCACGCAGTGAGAGGCGACAGCACCGCGGCCAACGCGGCCGCGCAGCTGATGGAGTTGCGCAAGGCCAAGACGCTCCGGGTTTTCGATGATCATCAGGCTGGAATTGGGCACGTCTACGCCGACTTCAATCACCGTTGTGGCAACCAGCAAATGCAGTTCACCCTGTTTGAACGACTGCATCACCGCCTGTTTCTCAGTAGGCTTCATCCGCCCGTGAACCAGACCCACGTTCAGCTCGGGCAGCGCCAGCTTCAGCTCTTCCCACGTCGCTTCCGCAGCCTGCGCTTCAAGCAGTTCAGACTCTTCAATTAACGTGCAGACCCAGTAGGCCTGACGGCCTTCGTGAGTGCAGGCGTTGCGCACGCGGTCGATGATATCGCTCCGGCGTGTGTCCGGAATGGCGACCGTGGTGACCGGTGTACGGCCCGGCGGCAGTTCGTCGATGGTCGATGTATCGAGATCGGCGTAGGCGGTCATTGCCAGGGTGCGCGGGATAGGTGTGGCAGTCATGATCAGCTGATGCGGATGGAAGCCCTGCTGTAGCCCTTTCTCCCACAGCGCCAGACGCTGGTGTACACCGAAGCGGTGTTGTTCGTCGATAATCACCAGGGCAAGACCATTAAACTGCACCTGCTCCTGGAAAATCGCGTGCGTGCCGACAATCATCTGTACCTGACCGCTGGCAATGGCGTCCTGTTGTGCCTGACGCGCTTTACCTTTTTGCTTCCCGGCAAGCCAGCCCACTTCAATCCCAAGCGGGGCAAACCACGCGCGGAAGTTATTAGCGTGCTGTTCAGCCAGCAGTTCGGTGGGGGCCATTAGCGCCACCTGCCTGCCGTGGGCAATTGCGCGCAGGGCAGCCAGGGCTGCAACCAGCGTTTTACCGGAACCCACATCCCCCTGAACCAGGCGCATCATGGGCACATCAAGCGCCATATCGCGTTCAATCTCGGCCGTGACGCGTGCCTGTGCACCGGTGGGTTTAAACGGCAGTGAGGCCAGCAGCTTATCTTTGAGTTCATCTCGCGGGCTTAAGGGCTGGGCATGAAAACGCTGCGCGCCCGCCCGTACCGCCAGCATGCTCAGGTTATGAGCCAGTAATTCCTCAAGGATAAGACGCCGTTGAGCGGGGTGTTTGCCGCTTTCCAGGTCGCTAAGCTGCAGGGTTGGCGGCGGGCGGTGCAGGGTGCGCAGCGCCTCGGGCAGACTCATCATGCCCTGAGCCAGCTCAGGCGGCAGTAGCTCGGTAATGGCGCAGGTATCCAGCAGTTCCAGCGCCTGGTCGGTGAGTTTACGCAGCGTTGCCTGCTTGATGCCTTCGGTCGTCGGATAAACCGGGGTCAGGGTCTCCTGCAGCTCCGGCGTGCTCAGATCTCCCTGAACGCGATACTCCGGGTGGATCATCTCTGCGCCGTATTTCCCGCGTTTGGCTTCACCATAGGCCAGCACCCTGCGACCGGTCGCAAGGCTGTTTTTCATGGCCGCATTGAAGTTGAAAAAGCGCATGGTGAGAATGCCGGTGCCGTCGCTGATCTGACAGGTCATCATCCGGCGTCCGCCAAAGGTGATATTGCAGTTCAGTACTTCGCCTTCAACGGTGGCGTAAATGGCAGGCAGCAGATCGCCAATCTTATAGAGTTGGGTGCGGTCTTCATAACGCAGGGGGAGATGGAGCAGGAGATCCTGCACGGTATGCAGGCCAATTTTTGCCAGTTTACTGCTTTGCGC
The DNA here is from genome assembly GCF_047456135.1 of Enterobacter sp. BNK-18. Classification (NCBI taxonomy): domain Bacteria; kingdom Pseudomonadati; phylum Pseudomonadota; class Gammaproteobacteria; order Enterobacterales; family Enterobacteriaceae; genus Enterobacter; species Enterobacter sp. BNK-18. The sequence goes on from NZ_CP179899.1 coordinate 3,919,245, forward strand.
CGCACCTACGCCCGTCAGGCTATTGAGCGGTATGGCATCCAGCAGACGGCCTTTCATCGGTTATCCTGCGTACTGCATGGTGGCCCACCACTCGGCATCGGCTTCAATTTCGCCCTGCGCGTTGACGTGGGGGTAAGGCAGTTTTTTCTGTTTCGCGACGCGAGCCAGCACCGGGTAACCACCTTCGAACAGCAGGCGCTGCTGCTCCTCTTCCGGCAGCATGCTGTTGCTGCGCTTGTACATGCCCGCGTTCTGACGCTGGCGCTGCGCTTCATAGAGAATGAGCGCAGAGGCCACGGAGACATTGAGAGACTGCACCATGCCGATCATGGGGATGATGATATCCTGATCCGCCAGATCCAGCGCTTCCTGGGTGATCCCGGTTTTCTCCTGACCCATCAAAATACAGGTCGGGCGGGTGTAGTCGATCTCACGAAAATCGACGGCTTTTGCGGACAGGTTAGTGGCCAGGACCTGCATACCGCGACCTTTCAGGTGCGATACGGCTTCGCCAATAGTCTGGTGGGTTTTGACGGACACCCAGCTGTTACTGCCTGCGGCAGTTGAAGCCATGGTTCGCATGCGGGCACCCGGCCAGACGGCGTGCACTTCATGCACGCCTACGGCGTCTGCGGTACGGACAATTGCAGAGACGTTATGAGGTTTGTGGACCTGCTCCATGCAGACCGTCAGGTCAGGCTGACGCCTGGCGAGCATTTCGCAGATACGCTCGTAACGTTTTGAATTCATAAGTCTAGTTTCGGTTACGGGTGACTTTAATCACGTCCGGCATCACGCGGATCTTGCGCATAATGTTCGCCAGATGCACGCGGTCACGGGCGGTCAGACGAATAAAGGCGCTGTAGACGCGGCCATCTTTCTCTTCCGTGTTCAGGCTCTGAATGTTGGAAGAGGCCGTATTGATTGCTGCCGTCAGGTTCGCCAGGGCACCCTGGTGGTTGAACATATCCACCTTAATTTCGGTGATAAATTCCTGTGCCGTCTCTTTATCCCACTCGACTGCCATGAACTTCTCCGCCTCTTTTTGATAGCCGCGGATGTTACGACAGGATTCGTGGTGGATAACCAGCCCTTTACCCGGACTGACGTGCGCAATAATCGGGTCACCCGGGATAGGACGGCAACATTTCGCGAAGGTGATAAGTACGCCGTCCGCGCCTTTGATCGGCAGATGACCGTGGCTTTGCGTCGTCGTCGGGATCGCCGTGGTATCACCCTGCTGCAGGTTCTTCGCCACGACCACGCTCATGGCGTTGCCGAGGCCGATTTCTGCCAGCAGGTCATCAAGCGAGGCGAGCTTCATGCGCTCCAGCTCACGCTGAATGTTCTCTTTCGGGATTTCAGCCAGCTTACGGCTACCACCCAACGCATGGTTGAGCAGACGACGCCCCAGGCTGACGGAATCATCGCGCTTGAGGTTTTTCAGCAACTGGCGGATTTTGGCGCGTGCTTTGGAACTCACGACAAAGTTCAGCCAGGCCGCGTTCGGACGTGCGCCCGGTGCGGTAATAATTTCCACCGTCTGGCCGCTGGAAAGCGGCTGAGAGAGCGGATAAGGCTGCCTGTCGACACGCGCGCCCACGCAGGCGTGGCCGATATCGGTATGCACGGCGTAAGCAAAGTCGACCGGCGTAGCGCCTGCAGGCAGTTCGACAATGCGGCCTTCTGGGGTGAAAACGTAAATCTCATCCGGGAAGAGATCGGATTTAACGCTCTCGATAAATTCAAACGAGCTACCCGCACTCTGCTGCAGCTCCAGCAGGCTTTGCATCCAGCGCTGGGCGCGGATTTGTGCGGTTGTACTGCTTTCACCACCGTGCTCTTTATAAGCCCAGTGTGCAGCCACACCCATCTCCGCCATCTGGTCCATGTCTTCGGTGCGGATCTGCACTTCAACAGGCACGCCGTGTGGACCGATCATCGAGGTATGTAAAGATTGATAGCCGTTCGCTTTTGGAATGGCGATGTAATCTTTCATGCGCCCTGGACGCGGTTTGTACAGGCTGTGCATCTGGCCCAGCACGCGGTAGCAGGTATCAGAGTCGTGGACGATCACGCGGAACGCGTAGATATCCATGATCGAATGAAAACGCTGCTCTTTGAGCACCATTTTGCAGTAAATGGAGTACAGATGTTTTTCGCGACCGCTGACGCGGCACGGAATTCCCGCTTCCTGTAAACGTCCTTCAATTTCAGAGAGGATCTTTTGAATCATCTCTTTACGGTTGCCGCGTGCGGCTTTCACCACCTCTTTAATCACGCGATAGCGGTTCGGGTATAACGCTTCAAAACCCAGCTCTTCCAGCTCGGTTTTAATGTGGTGGATACCTAAACGGTGCGCCAGCGGACTGTAGATTTCGAGGGTTTCACGGGCAATGCGGCGACGTTTGTCCGGGCGAAGTGAGCCCAGCGTGCGCATATTGTGGGTACGGTCAGCAAGTTTGATAAGAATGACGCGGATATCCTGCACCATCGCCATAATCATCTTGCGAAAGTTTTCGGCTTGCGCCTCTTTCTTGTCGCGGAATTTCAGCTTATCAAGCTTAGAGACCCCTTCCACCAGCTCGGCAACGCTTTTGCCAAACAGCTGTTCCATATCCTGGTAGGTGGCAGGGGTATCTTCGATCACATCATGCAGCAGGGCGGCCATCAGCGTTTCGTAGTCGAGTTTCATCTCGGCCAGAATACAGGCCACCGCTACCGGGTGCGTGATATAGGGTTCACCGCTTGAACGTGCCTGGCCCTCGTGAGCGTCACGTGCAACGAGATACGCCTGCTGAAGACGCTTAATCTGGTCTTCAGGCAGGTAAGTTTGAATCAGTTGATTCAGGCTTTCAAACAGATACAAGGGCGACCCGCAGGTTTAATTAACGACGACCTTCAGCAATGGCGGTTACGGCCTGCAGTTCTGCGGCTTCCTGCTCTTGCTGCTCCTGGCGCTCACGTACGTCGAGGATCTGATTGTTGATCAGACCTTCTTCGATTTCGCGAAGTGCAATAACGGTAGTTTTATCGTTTTCTTCCGGTACCAGCGGATCTTTACCGCCTACCTGCATCTGACGAGCGCGACGCGCGGCGACCAGCACCAGGTCAAAACGGTTACCAATTTTCTCTACAGCGTCCTGAACAGTTACGCGTGCCATACTTAAAATGCTCCACAGGTGAAGAAATGACTGGGCATGATACTGAAAGTGGGTTCAGTCTGCCAACAGTTTGGTGATTAATGCGTCATGTCGCTGCTTCTGGCGGCTCATACGCAAGCGTTCTGCGCGAAGAATGGTTTTGAGATCGCTCAGCGCGGCATCAAAATCATCATTCACAATAAGGTAATCATATTCCGCGTAATGGCTCATTTCTGCAACTGCCTGCTCCATACGCCGGGCGATCACTTCCTCGCTGTCCTGACCGCGGCCACGCAGTCGGCGATCCAGCTCATCTTTCGATGGCGGTAAAATAAAGATACTGCGTGAATCAGGCATTTTCTTGCGAATCTGCTGTGCGCCCTGCCAGTCGATATCCAGGAACACATTTACGCCCGTGGCCAGAACCTGCTCAATGGTTTCACGCGAAGTGCCGTAGTAGTTACCGAAAACTTCTGCGTGTTCAAGAAACGCGTCTCTGCCAATCATCGCTCTGAATTCATCGTGATCAACAAAGAAATAGTGTTCACCGTGCACTTCACCCGGACGCGGTTTACGCGTGGTGTGAGAAACAGAAACCTGTGTGTCGTACAACGGTTGGGTTTTTAACAGTGCCTGAATAAGGCTGGATTTACCCGCGCCACTAGGGGCAGAAACAATATAAAGCGTGCCTTGAGCCATGAGAGTCTTTTGTATGTGTTAACGAAGAAGTCCTACATACGGGCTTATTATACACGTCGCCGCTGTGTGACGTAGCCTTTGTCACACTTTTTCCCCTGCATTATTGAATTTTGCGCGCCGTTTTCAGGTTTTACAGCTGTTTTGCAGCAATAAAAATAAACGTCTGACAACGCCTCGCAGAGTGAAAGATTGCCATTAGCACGGTTTTCCGCGTCGGGTTATACCTCCACCAACGCAAAGGAGGGGTGGCGATGTGGCGATGGATGAGCGGATTAATGCTGTTGTGGTGCGGCTACGGTGCGGCGGTGTGTCCCGTGTGGTCTCAGGCAAAAGCAGAGAAAGAGATTGCGACGTTGAGTGCGCAAGTCAAACGCTGGGATGATGCCTACTGGAAGCAGGGCGTGAGCGAGGTGAATGACGACGTCTATGACCAGCTCAATGGCCGTTTAAAGCAGTGGCAGCGCTGCTTCGGCGATATACCTTCTGAGGAGGCCTTACCGGTTCTAACGGGGAGCGTAAGACATCCTGTTGCCCATACGGGAGTGCATAAAGCGGGCAGTAAAGAAGAGCTACGCCAGTGGATGCGTGGTCGTGACACTCTCTGGATGCAGCCAAAAGTCGACGGGGTGGCCGTGACGCTGGTGTATCGCGACGGAAAGTTAACCCAGGCTATCAGTCGTGGTGATGGGCTAAAAGGTGAGGACTGGACTGCACAAGTGTATTTAATTCCCGCAGTGCCCAAAAAAGTGACCGGTGCGCTGGCCAATAGCGTCTTACAGGGGGAGCTTTTTTGGTTACGTGACAACCATCTTCAGCGACAGATGGGGGGAATGAACGCACGGGCAAAAGTGGCGGGCGCGATGATGCGGCAAAAGGACAATCCGCTTCTGAGCCAGACAGGGATATTTATCTGGGCCTGGCCGGATGGGCCGAAAGTGATGTCGAGTGCGCTGTCTGAGTTATCTAAAGCCGGCTTTTCCCTGACGGCGCGTTATACCCTGCCTGTACAGACTGTTGATGCTGTCGAGAAACAGCGCTCGACGTGGCACAACACGGCATTACCCTTTGCCACGGACGGCATTGTGGTGCGGTCCGCGGATGCCCCTCCCGGCGAAAACTGGTTGCCCGGAGAAGGCAGCTGGGTCGTCGCATGGAAATATCCCCCGGTCGCACAGATCGCCGAAGTAAGAGATATTCATTTTGCCGTGGGGCGCACGGGAAAAATCTCAGTCGTGGCGGCGCTGGTCCCTGTCCTGCTGGATGATAAGCAGGTACAACGGGTCAGTCTTGGGTCCGTTGAACGCTGGCAAAGGCTGGATATTGCGACGGGTGATCAGATACAGGTCAGTCTGGCCGGGCAGGGTATCCCGCGGTTCGATAAGGTGGTCTGGCGGGGGGAAGAGAGACAAAAGCCCACACCCCCGGCCTCGCATTATCATGCGCAGAGCTGTTTTTACGCCTCGCCGGCGTGTATGGAGCAGTTCTTTGCCCGCCTGACGTGGCTTAGTTCAAAGCACGTGCTGAATATTGAAGGAGTCGGTGAGTCAGGCTGGCGGGCGCTGCATCAGGCGCATCATTTTGAACATATCTTCTCATGGCTGACATTAACGCAGGCGCAGCTGCAGTCTACCCCGGGGTTTTCCGCAGCACGCGGGCAGGCGCTCTGGCATCGCTTTAATCTGGTACGGGAGCGACCCTTTATTCGTTGGATCATGGCATTGGGTGTTCCGCTGACGCAGGCCTCGCTAAACGCTATGGGAGACCTGACGTGGCAGAAAATGCGTGAGCGTAACGCAGCAGACTGGCAGGCACTTCCCGGCACAGGAAAGGAGAAAGCCCGGCAGCTCGTTGCGTTTATTCATGATCCTGGCATTGCCGGCCTGGTTGCCTGGCTCGGCAAGCAGGGAGTGCAAGGATTCTGACGTGAGCTTGCTGTCGCTTATGGCTGATAAACACCGCTATCTTATTGGGGAGAATAGATAGCGGCCAGTCAGTGGGTGTCCTGAGTGTAATGAAACACGGGCAGTCCCAGTTTCAAGCGCAGCGCAAGCAAGCGAGCCGTGAAGCCAAATAACAAGGTGGCGATGACCACGACGTCATGGCTGGAAACATAATGCTGTAAAGCGATATACAGAACGGCTGATGCAAAGGATATCCCGGCGTAGAGCTCTTTTTGAAAGACCAGGGGAATGCGTTTGCAGAACATATCGCGCAGTACGCCGCCAAATACGCCCGTCACGACTGCGGCAATAGTGGCAATCACCGGGCTTTCGCCCATATCCAGCGCAATTTGTGCCCCGATGATGGAGAACACGACCAGGCCCAGAGCATCAAGCACTAAAAACAGACGTCGAAGATGGGGCATTACAGGAGCAAGGATAGTGGTCAGCACTGCGGCGACAGCCACAATGATGATGTACTCGGGGTGCTTAACCCAGCCGAGAGGGTAATGCCCCAGCAGGATATCACGTACCGATCCGCCTCCCAGCGCGGTGGCGGTAGCAATAATGATGACCCCAAACGTATCCATACGACGGCGTCCGGCAGCGAGTGCACCGGTCATGGCTTCGGCAGTGATCCCGACGAGATAAAGGATATGTAGCAGCATGTGTTCCCCCGATATTGAGGGCAACAGGGTAGCGTTTTGTGCGGTCTGTCACGATTTAGTTTTTCTTGTGTGAGGATGTTAGCCTTATTTTTCGTAATGACTAAACGTTGTTTGGCTGGGTGTGATGGCGTTAAACGGTAATTTTCACATTACAATTATTCATGTTATAGGCGTTTGCCGCCGATAGCCTGTTCCGATAAAAAAATGGCCCCTGAACGGGGCCATGATGAGAAAGCGGCTTGAATAAAGCGTTACTCGATATTCTGGATCTGCTCGCGCATCTGCTCAATCAGCACTTTCAGTTCAATGGCGGAGTTGGTCACTTCAGCATTGATCGATTTCGAGGCCAGGGTGTTAGACTCGCGGTTGAACTCCTGCATCATAAAGTCGAGACGACGCCCTACGGCTTCTTTCTTCTTCAGGATGTTGTAAGTCTCTTTAACGTGCGCTTCCAGACGATCCAGCTCTTCGGCAACGTCAATGCGCTGTGCCATCAGCACCAGCTCTTGTTCCAGACGGGTATTTTCCAGCTGAACTTCCGCTTCTTCCAGTTTGGCCACCAGGCGCTCACGCTGCCATTGCAGGACCGCAGGCATATGGGTACGGACTTTAGCCACTTCGGTGGTCACGCCTTCCAAACGCTGCTCAATCATCGCTTTGAGGGCCTGGCCTTCAGTTTCGCGGGCAATGATAAAGTCATCCAGCGTGCTGTCGAGGGCACTGAGAATTTCAGCGGCAATCGTGTCCAGATCCTGCTCACCGGCGGCCATGACGCCAGGCCAGCGCAGAATATCGACTGGGTTGATTTCCCCTTCATCGCTTTGCATCTTGACCCAGTTCGCTGCAGTGACGAGCTGTTTCGCCAGTTTTTCGTTGAGGATCAGCTCACCCTGGGCGCTGGCATCAGGCTCAAAACGCAGGTTGCATTCCACTTTACCGCGCGTCAGACGAGCACGGATACGCTCGCGTACAACAGGTTCAAGGCTGCGGAACTGCTCCGGCATACGGAAATACGTTTCCAGGTAGCGCTGGTTTACCGAGCGCATTTCCCATGTAGCGCTACCCCAGCTACCCTTGATTTCACGCCGGGCGTAGGCGGTCATACTGCGGATCATAGACATTCCCGTTTTTAAAGGAGAGATGGGGGGATTATAGCTTTCGGGGGCTTCTCAGGATAGGAATAAGCGTCCTTTATCCGTATAATGCGCAGCCACATTCGTTTCAAGCCGGAGATTTCATTATGCGTCCAGCAGGTCGTAGCGCCAATCAGGTGCGTCCCGTCACCCTGACCCGTAACTATACAAAACACGCAGAAGGCTCCGTACTGGTTGAGTTTGGTGACACCAAAGTGCTGTGCACCGCGTCCATCGAAGAGGGCGTTCCACGCTTCCTGAAAGGTCAGGGCCAGGGCTGGATCACTGCGGAATATGGCATGTTGCCGCGTGCAACCCATACCCGTAACGCCCGCGAAGCGGCAAAAGGTAAGCAGGGCGGCCGTACCATGGAAATCCAGCGTTTGATCGCACGTGCGCTGCGCGCCGCCGTTGATCTGAAAACACTGGGTGAATTTACCATTACTCTGGACTGCGACGTCATTCAGGCAGACGGTGGTACGCGTACGGCGTCGATTACCGGTGCATGTGTGGCGTTGGCTGATGCCCTGAATAAGCTGGTTGCAGCCGGTAAGCTGAAAACGAATCCGATGAAAGGGATGGTCGCGGCTGTTTCCGTGGGTATCGTTAACGGTGAAGCGCTTTGCGATCTGGAATACGTTGAAGATTCCGCTGCTGAGACTGACATGAACGTGGTGATGACTGAAGATGGTCGCATCATTGAGGTGCAGGGCACGGCAGAAGGTGAGCCGTTCACCCATGAAGAACTTCTTACCTTGCTGGCGTTGGCCCGAGGGGGAATTGAATCTATCGTAACGACGCAGAAGGCGGCGTTAGAAAATTGATTTTAAAGGCGACTGATGAGTCGCCTTTTTTTTGTTCGTACAAAAGCAAAAGTCGGAGGAGTAAGCCCATGAAATCCTGGCAGCGTGAGTTTATTGAGTTTGCGCTTAACAAGCAGGTCCTGAAATTTGGCGAGTTTACGCTGAAATCCGGGCGTAAGAGCCCCTATTTCTTCAACGCCGGACTGTTTAATACCGGGCGCGATCTGGCATTGTTAGGCCGTTTCTATGCCGAAGCGCTGGTGGACTCCGGCATTGATTTTGACCTGCTGTTTGGCCCGGCCTATAAAGGCATTCCGATTGCCACTACCACTGCGGTTGCGCTGGCGGAACACCACGACCGCGACGTACCGTACTGCTTTAACCGTAAAGAGGCTAAAACCCACGGTGAAGGCGGTAATCTGGTAGGCAGCGCGCTGCAGGGTCGCGTTATGCTGGTGGACGATGTGATCACCGCCGGTACCGCTATTCGCGAATCGATGGAGATTATTCAGGCCAACGGCGCTACGCTTGCTGGCGTGCTGATCTCTTTGGATCGTCAGGAACGCGGGCGTGGCGAAATCTCTGCGATTCAGGAAGTTGAGCGCGATTATGACTGTAAAGTGACGTCGATCATCACCCTGAAAGACCTGATTGCGTATCTGGAAGAGAAGCCTGAGATGGCGGATCATCTGGCTGCGGTACGTGGGTATCGCGAAGCTTTCGGCGTGTAATATCAAGCCCGGTGGCGTTCTGCTTACCGGGCCTGAAGATTATTGCAGCTGTGCCGCCACTAACGGCCAACGGGCGTCAAAATCGTCCGTTGGACGGTATTTAAACTCGCTGCGAACAAAGCGGGAGAGCATGCCTTCGCAAAACGACAGGATCTGACTTGCCAGCAGCGTTTCATCGGTGCTGTAACCTTCACCCTCACGCATTTTTTTCTCGCGCAGGACCTGGCGCAGCTGTGCTTCAATACGTTCGAAGAGCTGGTTAATACGGCCCTGCAATCGGTCCTGCTCGAACATCAGCGCGTGGCCAGTCAGGATACGGGTTAAGCCCGGATTGCGTTCACCAAAGCCCAGAATGAGCTGCACAATCAGACGCAAACGCGCAGTCGTGTCTTTTTCGTCTTTCAGAATCAGGTTGATGCGAGTGATCAGACTGTCTTCGATAAATTCGATCAGACTGTCAAACATCCGGGTTTTGCTCGGAAAATGACGATACAACGCCGCTTCAGACACGCCCACGGAGGCGGCCAGTTTTGCGGTGGTGATGCGTTGACTACCATCGCTGGATTCAAGCATCAGCGCCAGAGATTGAAGTATTTCTTCGCGACGGTTCCTTTTCGCGGTTTGTTTTTCTGCCATGTTACAAAATACCCCTGAAAATAAGCACTTGCCAGGCTGGCATCCACACAGCGACCGCAAACTGACGTTTGCGGTTTGTTATTGCATTATGGCGCTGTGAGATACGTGTCGGTCGGGCGGTTATTTGCGCCCGGAATGGCCGAAGCCGCCTTCGCCACGGTCGGTGGCGTCAAAGTCTTCCACCAGGTTAAATTCTGCCTGAACCACCGGTACAAAGACCATCTGTGCGATACGCTCGCCCGGTTCAATGGTGAAGCTGTCCTGACCACGGTTCCAGACGGAAACCATCAGTTGACCCTGGTAGTCAGAGTCGATCAGGCCGACCAGGTTACCCAGTACCACTCCATGCTTATGACCCAGACCAGAACGCGGCAGGATCACCGCTGCCAGCGACGGGTCAGCAATGTGGATTGCCAGGCCGGTTGGGATCAGGGTGGTTGCACCCGGAGCCAGCTCTACGGCGTCATCGAGACAGGCGCGCAGGTCAAGACCGGCAGAGCCGGAGGTGGCATAGGTTGGCAGCGCAAATTGCTTACCAACACGCGGGTCCAGAATCTTAACGTCGATTTTTTTCATCATAACGGGTAACGATCTCGTCCAGTAATTGTTGGCCCAGGAGTTCCTTGCGCTCAAGCGGTAAGACTTTATCTCCATCCTGCCAGAAAAGGTGCAGTGCGTTGCTGTCGCTGTTAAATCCTTGCGTGGCCAGCGATACGTCGTTCGCGCAAATCAAATCGAGGTTTTTGCGGGTACGTTTTTGCCGGGCATATTCTTCCACATTATTTGTTTCTGCGGCAAACCCAACAACGTAAGGACGATGGTTTTTCAGGGCGGCGACACCCGCAACAATGTCCGGATTTTTCACCATTTTTAGTGTTAATTCATCGCCTTGCTTTTTAATTTTTGACCCGGAAATGGTTTCGGCACGGTAATCTGCAACAGCCGCACAGCCGATAAAAATCTGCTGGTTCTGCGCATGCGCCTGTACGGCGGCGTCCATCTCCAGGGCGGTGGTGACATCAATACGCTGCACAAATGGCGGTGTCGGTAACGAGACCGGGCCGCTCACCAGCGTGACCTTTGCACCGCGTTTTGCCGCCGCGGCAGCAATCGCAAAGCCCATTTTACCGGAGCTATGGTTGGTAATGTAACGCACCGGGTCCAGCGGCTCGCGCGTTGGACCCGCGGTAATCATGATGTTGAGATGTTGCAGATCGTTGACAGGCGAAAAATGGCCGGCGGCCAGCTCAACGATGGTCAGCGGGTCAAGCATACGACCAGGACCCACATCACCACACGCCTGGCTACCGCTGTCCGGCCCCCAGATGAGCAGGCCGCGTGAGGCCAGCGTCGTCAGATTATGTTGGGTGGCGGCGTTGCGGTACATCTGCTGGTTCATCGCGGGGACGACGGCAACAGGTGCGGGCGTGGCCAGGCAAATGGTCGAGACCAGATCGTTTGCCATGCCGGCTGCTACGCGGGCAATTAAATCTGCTGTGGCGGGGGCAAGGATAACCAGGTCTGCCCATTTTCCCAGCTCAATATGGCCCATCGCGGCTTCGGCGGCCGGATCAAGGAGGCTGTCAGAGACGGGGTACCCTGAAACGGCCTGCAGGCTCAGAGGCGTGATAAAGGCTTTGCCGCCTTCCGTTATCGCGACCCGCACATCCGCCCCGCGCTCGCGCAAACGACGCACCAGCTCCGGCGCTTTATAGGCAGCGATACCGCCGCTCACGCCAAGAACGATTTTTTTACCGGCCAGGCTCATCATGATTCTTTCCTGTTGGGTTTCACCAGAGAGCGGGCATTTTATCACAATCCCAAAAAGGGGGTGATTTTGTCCTTCGGCCAGTTTGCGAGGCGTTACGCAGGAATGAAAAGTGGGCGTCGAGCGCCGGGGGCGGCTGTGGCAGCATGATGGCAAATCGAAGGAGACAGGCATGGAAGAGACTGAACTGCTGCTACCGCGTGAAAAAATGCTGCGCTATGGCGTCACGTTGTTAAAGGACGACGAGTTGCTGGCACTCTTTTTACGCACCGGAACGCCCGGCAAAACGGTATTTACGCTGGCAAAAGAGCTCATCGACCATTTTGGTTCGCTGTATGGCTTATTGACGGCGGATCTGACGGAATTCAGGCACGTCGAAGGAATTGGCGTGGCGAAGTTCGCCCAACTGAGGGGGATTGCTGAACTGGCCCGCCGTTTTTACGATGTCCGTATGGAAGAGGAAGATCCCATACTCACCCCGGATATGACACGCGTATTTCTCCAGAGCCAGCTATCAGATTTGGAGCGCGAGATCTTTATGGTGATCTTTCTTGATAACAGGAACCGGGTACTAAAACATAGCCGTCTTTTTTCCGGAACACTGAGCCACGTTGAGGTTCATCCGCGAGAAATTGTGCGGGAAGCGATAAAAGTGAATGCAGCCGGCGTGATACTCGCGCATAATCACCCCTCTGGCTGTGCAGAACCAAGCAGAGCTGACAAAGAGATGACCGAACGCATTATCAAATGCTGTCAATTCATGGACATTCGTGTGCTCGACCATCTGATAATTGGTCGCGGCGAGTACATTTCTTTTGCAGAACATGGCTGGATTTAGGCTATTTCTCGCGATCCATCGGGATCTTTGTCTGTTCGGGACTTGAGCACACCGCCGAGTCAGCGTATACTACGCCACCTTTGAGAATCTCGGGTTTGGCATTTGGGCCTGGCAATCGAGAGTTCAATAGAACTATGCGATGACCGGGCTGTAAAGCCTGACGAGGCGCCGATACCCCATACGAAGCTCGAGCTAATTTGATTTTTGGAGAATAGACATGTCCCGAGTCTGCCAAGTTACTGGCAAGCGTCCGGTGACCGGTAACAACCGTTCCCACGCACTGAACGCGACTAAACGCCGTTTCCTGCCGAACCTGCACTCTCACCGTTTCTGGGTTGAGAGCGAGAAGCGTTTTGTCACCCTGCGCGTATCTGCTAAAGGTATGCGTGTAATCGATAAGAAAGGCATTGATACAGTTCTGTCCGAACTGCGTGCCCGTGGCGAAAAGTACTAAGTACTTAAAGAGGAAATAAATCATGGCTAAAGGTATTCGCGAGAAAATCAAGCTGGTTTCTTCTGCTGGTACAGGTCACTTCTACACCACCACGAAGAACAAACGTACTAAGCCGGAAAAACTGGAACTGAAAAAATTCGATCCAGTTGTACGCCAGCACGTACTGTACAAAGAAGCTAAAATCAAATAATTTTAGCCTCCTTGTATTGAAAAACCCCGCAACTGCGGGGTTTTTTGCATTCTGCATCTTACTCCGGAGGAACCATGCCTGAATTACCTGAGGTAGAGACCAGCCGCCGCGGTATTGAGCCGCATCTGGTCGGCGCGACTATTCTTCATGCTATCGTTCGCAACGGTCGCCTGCGTTGGCCGGTGTCCGATGAAATCCATGCGTTAAGCGATAAACCGATTCTCAGCGTCCAGCGTCGCGCCAAATATCTGCTGCTGGAGCTGCCCGACGGCTGGATTATCATCCATCTCGGTATGTCCGGTAGTCTGCGCATCCTTACCGAAGAACTGCCCGCGGAAAAGCATGACCATGTCGATCTGGTGATGAGCAACGGTAAAGTGCTGCGTTACACCGACCCACGACGCTTTGGCGCATGGCTGTGGACCAAAGAGCTTGAAGGGCACAGCGTTCTGGCGCATCTGGGGCCAGAGCCGCTCTCAGAGGCGTTTAACGCGGAATACCTGAAAGCGAAGTGTGCAAAGAAGAAAACCCCGATCAAACCGTGGCTGATGGACAATAAGCTGGTGGTGGGAGTAGGGAATATTTATGCCAGCGAATCGCTGTTTGCCGCAGGGATCCATCCCGATCGGCTGGCCTCGTCGCTGTCATCCCTGGAGTGTGAACTGCTGGTCCGGGTGATTAAAGCGGTGCTGTTGCGTTCTATTGAGCAAGGGGGGACCACCCTGAAGGACTTCCTGCAGAGCGACGGTAAACCCGGCTATTTTGCTCAGGAGCTTCAGGTATATGGCCGTAAGGGTGAGCCGTGCAGAGTCTGTGGGACACCGATTATTGCAACGAAGCACGCCCAGCGCGCCACGTTCTATTGCCGTCAGTGCCAGAAATAGGGCTACTTTAATTTTTCCATCAACGCCTGATGGACGTTAGCCGGCAGGAAATGGGTCACGTCACCGTGATGACGCGCCACCTCTTTGACCAGCGAAGAAGAGATAAACGACCACTCTTTTGAAGGCATCAGGAACACGCTCTCCAGCTCTGGCATCAGGTGGCGGTTCATGTGCGCCAGCTGCATTTCGTATTCGAAGTCAGCCACCGCGCGTAACCCGCGGATCAAAATGTTAGCCTGCCGGGCACGGGCGAAGTTGGCCATCAGATCGCTGAAGCCCACCACCTCGACGTTTGGCAGATGTGAGATAGCGTCAGTGGCAAGGGCAACGCGCTCATTGAGGTCGAACATGGGTTTCTTACTGGGGCTGGCGGCGATCGCCAGAATCACCTTATCAAACATGCATGCCGCACGGGTGATGATGTCAAGATGACCGTTGGTGATGGGATCAAAGGTACCCGGATAAATCGCTTTTGTGCTCATGGCTCACGTTTTCTCTGAGTAGCCGCGGCAAAGCGCCCACAGCTCGGTGTATTTGTTGAAAGTATACTGGGCATTCACCACCGCCAGTAACCACCCCTGTTTACCGTCCAGCACGCCGCCTCGCAGCAGCAGTGTTTTCAGAAATGCCCCCAGCGTGTGGGTGAAAATATCGGTCAGCGTGGCCTTCTTGCCGCGCAGGTGGCGCTCCTGTGCCCATGCGGTGGCATAGTTAAGCTGTTTGCGCTGGAAGCTGGCGAAATCCCGGCAGGTCAGATGCAGCAGATCGCCCGTCAGAGGAATGACGGGGGCACTGTCGCATGCCAGGGATTCATGGACCAGATTATCGTTGTACTGATATCGCTCACGCTCGTAGAGGCGCATTACGCGGTCTGGATACCAGCCGCTGTGGCGCATAAAACGGCCAAGGAAATAGTTGCGACGTGCAATGCTGTATACCGCGCCAGGCTGAGGTGCTGCCAGCACCGCCTGAATGGCCTGGCGGAGCTCAGGTGTGATGCGCTCGTCAGTGTCCAGCATCAGCACGTAATCACCAGTAGCATAGCGCTGCGCGCGCTGGCGCTGGATGCCGTAGCCTTGCCAGTCGGTATCGATAAAGACCTTTGCACCCGCGGTACGGGCGTCATCCACCGTGTTGTCCTCGCTGCCGGAGTCGAGAAGGACAATTTCGTCAGCCCAGGCGACGGAGGCCAGGCAGTCCGGAAGCAGGTCGGCGGCGTTTTTGGCGATCATCACGACCGACAGACGCGTTGACATTAGTGGCTCCGCTGAGGCAGATAAGGTTGCAGAAGTTGCAGCAAACGAGTGAGTGCGCCTTGGTTCTGATGCAGCACTTCGACAGCATGGCGACCATACCAGAGGCGGTAATCTTCGTCGGTCAGAAGGGTTGAGACCTCTTTGACCACCGAGTCCGCGTCGGTCACGGTAATTAACCCGTCGGCTTGCTGCAACTTAGCGCAGATATCTTTGAAGTTAAACGTGTGTGGACCCATCAGCACCGGAATGGCGTGTGCGGCCGGCTCAAGCGGATTATGGCCGCCGCGCTCCACAAGGCTGCCGCCAACAAAAGCCAGATCGGCAATGCCGTAAAGCAGCATCAGCTCGCCCATTGTATCGCCAATCACCACCTGAGTGCTGCCGGAGGGGATCTCACCGCTGCTGCGCAGGGTAAAGCTGAAGCCGCCTTTCTGCACCATCTCACGCGCATCTTTAAAACGCTCGGGGTGACGGGGGACCAGAATCAGCAGCAAATCGGGGAATTTTTCCAGCAGCTTACGATGGGCCTGCAGGATAATGGCTTCTTCGCCGTCATGGGTGCTGGTTGCAATCCACACCTGCCGACGCGGTGCCCACTGGCGACGTAGCGTAATCGCACGGGCGGCGAGTTCAGGCGTGACGGATATATCGAACTTCAGGCTACCCGTCACCGCAAGCTGGTTGCGCTTCAGGCCCAGAGCGAGAAAGCGCGCCGCGTCTTCTTCGTTCTGCGCGGCAATCAGCGTTATTCGGCTGAGCAGGCGGCGCATAAATTTACCTAACTTGCCGTAACCTTTCGCCGAGCGCTCTGAAAGGCGCGCGTTGGCAATCACCAGCGGAATTTTACGGGCATGCAGGGCGGAAATCATATTTGGCCACAGTTCAGTTTCCATGACGATCACCAGTTTCGGGCGAACGGTATTCAGGAAGCGGTTCATGGCGCAAGGCAGGTCGTAAGGCAAATAGACATGTTGAACGTCTTTACCGAACGCCGATAATGCGCGTTCAGACCCCGTCGGCGTCATGGTCGTGACCGTGATCGGCAGTGACGGATAGCGGTGACGAAGGGCGCGAACCAGCGGGATCGCCGCCAGCGTTTCGCCCACAGAAACGGAATGCAGCAAAATACCGTCCGGCACGACTTTATTGCGGCAGTAACCATAGCGTTCAGCCCAGCGTTTACGATACGCAGGCGCTTTACGGCTACGAAGCAACAGTCGCAGCCACACCAGTGGCTGGATGATGTAGAGCAGGGCGGTATACAACAATTCCAAGCGATTATCCGTTTTTTAGTTTCGGCGGGGAAATTCTAAGCATTTAAGCCGGGTAAAGCTATCTCTTATGCCAGATACCGTTTTAAACGGAAGTAGCGTCGGCCCAGGCGCCAGCGCAAACGGGGGCTTTTGGCACTTTTCCAGATAAGCCTCCAGATACCCGTGTCGAAGAACTCTTTTATTATCATCGACTTCTTCTGCACATCCTTCATATTGTCGAAGGTATGAATGATCCCAAGCCCCTCTTTGGCGATTTGCCAGTGGCAGGCGGGGATATCTTTCACTTTTTCCGGGTAACGCTGGTTGATGGCATCCAGCATCTGCAGAATTTTCATGTAATGGCGCGCCGAGCGAATCAGCGTGTCATCATTGTCCGGCATATGGGAAACCGATGCGGAGTGAATGTAATAGTCGTAAAAACGTTCACTGGTGTACTGCACGCGGTCAGCTGCGAGCAAGACTTCGGTAGTCCACGGGATATCCTGATGGCGCAGGCCGGGCTCAAAACGAAAACCATTCTGACGAATAAAGTCATGGCGATAGATATTCAGCCAGGTCACATGCAGAAACTTGCGTGAGTCGAGCGCTTTTTTTAACCAGGCCGCACCGGTCATGACGCCTGTTGAGGCCAGCTTGTCTTCCGGGAGAATCGGCCGTGAAGGCTTCTTATTGTTTTCCCAGACGTAGTTTCCGTTGCAGGTGGCGACATCCAGATTCTGCGTGACGGCCATATCAAGCAAGCGCTGATACATGCCGGGCTTAAAGACATCATCAATATCCGGGAAAGAGAGATATTGACCGGTAGCGACGGCCAGACCGGTATTGCGCGCAATGGATACACCCTGATTTTCCTGTTCGATAACCTGCATTTGCGGCAGTTTTTCACGCCAGGTTTCGACTATCTGCATCGAACTGTCCGTGGAGCCATCATTGACGATGATGACTTCCATACTGTCGATCTGTTGATTCGCAAGGCAGGTAAAGAACTGATCCAGGAAAGCTTCGCCGTTATAAACGGCAACCACTACGCTTAATAATGGCGCTGAATTTTGCATAAGAAACCTGATTATTATTGATTGTCTACCAACGCAACATATTGCTGGCAAATGGCATTTATCCCGAACGACGCGATCGTTGCGCTATCAACGACAGGCGGGGAGGTATAGAGATCGGCCAGTGTTTTCGCCAGTGATTCATCATTCATCTCCGACAGCCCGCGCGCCAGCGTACCCGTGAGGATTTCAGCGGGCCCGCCAGGACAGTTCGTACTGACAGGCGGCGTCTGGCAGATGATGGATTCTACCAGTACGTTACCAAAACCTTCACAGTCAGAACTTAACACTAAAAGTCGTGCGCCTTTAATCCACGGATAAGGGTTGGACTCGAAGGGGCGGAAAATAACCTTGTCTTCGATCCCGAGTTCTTTCGCTAACTGTTTAAGCTGTTGAATTTTGGTGTCAGAACCGTTGCCCATCATCACCAGCGATGCGTCTATTTTGCTCTGTGCATAGGCACGCAGAAGGCGGTCGTGGCGTTTATGTTCATGAAAACGACCCACGTGAATAATGTAATCCTGCCCCTGCATCTCAAAAGGCGCATCCGCCAGACGCTGGATTTCAGGAATATCAAAGGGATTATGGATAACCGCTTTGCGACGAAGGTCGATGGACAGCGTCTCTGAGAGATCTTTCAGCACGGCGGCGGAGACGGCGACAACGTTTCGGTTTTCGTAGGTATGACGAATTTTGTAATGTTTAAACCAGCGTGAAAGGCCGTGGCGATGACGCAGGTAGGAGAATGAGAACATGCCATGCACGCAGAACCAGACCTTATCGCGATCCAGCGCACGACTGTGCGCCACAATACGATCGGTTTTATGCAGGTGCGAGAATATGACGTCGAACTTCCCGCTGCGCTCAGCCTGTTCAATGGCATTGTCCAGCAGCTGCGCCCGGCGCGGGATCTCGGTGAGCTTTCTCCAGGGCTTTTTACACGTATCCTGAATGACCTGATAATCAATGCCTGCCGGGATGGCGTAGTCGCACACCTTTCGCAGGGAGAAAAGGGAGACCTGATGCCCCATTTCTATCAATCCGCTGGAGAGGGTGAGAACCGTTTTTTCGGCTCCTCCACCGGGCAAACCATCAATAATCATTAGGATGCGCATTTTTAATCCAGTAATTTTTGATAAAGCGAAATAAGCTGACTTGATAATTTTTCTGGGGTCGCTTCTTTTACGCGCTCACGCGCTGCCCGCCCCATATCGTTATTCTTATCCAAAGATGGAAGGGTCATGACTGCCTCCTTCAATCTGCTGATATCAAGTGCATCACAGTAAAAGCCATTCTGACCTTGCTCAATAAACTCTGCACCACCGCAACTCACTGAAGTAATGACGGGCAAACCGCAGGCCATCGCTTCAAGAATGACGTTTGGAAAAGGATCATACAGCGTTGGCAGCAGTAATCCATCGGATACCTGGTAAAATGGTAGTGTCTCTTTTTGCATCCCCAGGAAGCGAATTTGCCCCTCACAGCCCAATGAACGGGCGAGGTCACGGTAACGACTTTCTGCTTTATCCTGTCCAACCACAATCAGCCACGCGGGTGTGCCCGCAATAGCGCGGATAGCGCTGGCCAGTCCCTTACGTTCAAAACCTGACCCGACGAAACACAACACCACGGCATCGACAGGCAATCCGAGCTGCTGACGCAGTGCAGCGCGCTGTCCTTCGGTTGCCGGAACGAAGCGGCTGGAATCAATTGAATTATAAATCACATGTATCTTTTTTGCGTCAATATCAAAGTCTTCGATGATTTCGCGTTTGATCATCTCCGCATTGCAGATAACGGCTTTCAATTCAGGAGCCTGATACATTTCACGTTCGGCGTGCATGACGTAGCGATGGTAGCGATCGTGCATCAGAAGTTGTGCACGCCAGGCAGGCAGAATGCGCGCACGCTGCAGCAGCCAACGCCGGTGCACGCCATCCCCTGCGCGGTAAATATCGCAGCCAGGAATACGCTCGTGGCTCTGCACAATGTCAAACTGCTGCTGTTCCCACAGCGCACGCGCAGCATGTGCAAACCCGCGTTCGCGACTGATTCGGCCCCATTTACGTGGGTCGCAAATATGGATATGCCAGTCGTCCTGCTTCTCCCCCTGCCACTCACGCGTGATGACGTTGAGCTCCAGGTTTTGGTTGCTCAGTGCGGTAAGTGCCCGGGAAACGAAGCGTTCCGCCCCGCCATCAGGTCGGTATTTTTGGCGAACAATCGCTAAACGATGGTGTTTCATTACAGGTATCTCCTGGCGGCGGAGACCACGACATCAACGGGAATGGCGTCGAGATAGCGTTCAGTTGTTTTGGTATCAATGGCGTCCGGGTCGGGAAGTGGGCCAAAATCGCCAGCCCAGATGACTTCACCGTTGACCTGCCATGGCGACCAGAACACCCGTTTTGACGGGCCGAAGAGAGCAATGCACGGCGTCTGAAGCGCGGCGGCCATGTGCATCGGAACAGAATCGACGCCAATAAAGAGGCGCGCATGATCGATAAGTGATGCCAGTTGGCGCAACGTGAGTTGACCGGCCAGTGAGACTACGCCCGTTTTTGGCGCCGCGGCGAGAATGCGGTCTATCATCGCCAGCTCTTTTTTATCCGGGCCTGCGGTGAGAACCACAGTGTGGCCATCCTGCTGGAGTGCCGTGATGGTTTGCGCCATCTTGCCTTCGTCCCAGCACTTAAAGAACCAGCGTGACGTTGGCTGGATCACCACGTAGTTATCAGCCACACCCTGTTGCGTCAGTAGCTGGCGCGCGCGATCCCAGTCCTCTGCGCGATAGGCCATAGTGACGGCTGGCTGAGCCGGGACGGGCAACGGTGAAAGAATAGAAAGATTTTGCTCAACGGTATGGAGCGACGGGTGATTGGCGACAGAAACCAAATCGGTATGACAAAAACGCCAGAACGCGTTTTTTCGCTTGTTAAACGCGAACCCGAGGCGTACTGGCGCGCCGGTGAAACGGGTGACAATGGCGCTGCGCCACTGATCGGCAAGGTTAATCACCAGATGATAACGCTGCGCTCTTAAGGCACAGAGTAACTGCCACTCTTTTTGCAGATGTTTCAGGGTGCCGAGCTGCTTCCATTTACGATCTATACCGTAGATGGTGCCGATCGCCGGATGCGCGGCGAGCATATCGCGTGTCTCTTCATAAAGAAGAACATCGATTTGCGCCGTGGGCCATTTTTGACGTAACGAATTAATGACCGGAGTTGTGAGTAACATGTCGCCATGATGTCGAAGTTTGATAAGTAAAATACGTAAATCAGGCGTGTCGAGTAGGTTAATCATCATCATCTTATCAGCGGTATACTGTCAGCAATTCTAATAGACCTGATGGCGACTTGCACTCTTTCTCCATAATGTCAGGAATTTCCCTGGAAGGGTTTACTCCTGCTTCGCAGAGTGCGTAACATAGCCCTCACTCTTACGTCTTACGGACTCATTATGAAAAAACCAGCGTTTATCATCACCATTGATACAGAAGGCGATAATCTCTGGCAAAACCACCGTGTTATCAAAACGGAAAACGCACGCTACCTGGCACGATTTCAGGCGCTATGCGAGCGTTTTGGTTTTAAGCCGGTCTGGCTGACCAACTATGAGATGGCGATCGAACCGGTTTTCATTGAGTTCGCAAAAGATGTGATTGCCCGCCGCCAGGGCGAGGTTGGCATGCATCTTCATGCGTGGAACAGCCCACCTGAACATGACCTCACCGGTGATGACTGGCGCTGGCAACCTTATCTGATTGAGTTTTCAGATGAAATTATGCGCGAGAAAGTGCTTTTTATGACGCACTTACTGGAAGAGACCTTCCAGACCAAAATGCTGAGCCACCGTGCCGGGCGTTGGGCGTTTGATCGTCGCTACGCAAACTTGCTGATAGAGCTGGGTTATCAGGTTGACTGTTCCGTCACCCCACGGGTGAACTGGCGAAATGCCAAAGGGGCGCCGCAGGGTCACGGAGGAACGAATTATCAGCATTTCCCCGACCATGCCTACTTTATCGATACAGAGGATATTTCCCGCCCGGGAAAGAGCCCTTTGCTCGAAGTGCCGATGAGTATTCAGTATAAACACCCGGCCTGGCTAAACACCGTTAAACAGGGCTACGATCGGCTGCGTGGGAAATACCGTTCCCCGTCAGTTAACTGGCTGCGTCCGTCCGGTGGAAATGCGTCTGAGATGATTAAGGTCGCACAACAGTGCTTGTCGCAGGGCAATGATTATGTGGAGTTTATGCTCCATTCTTCAGAATTTATGCCCGGCGGAAGTCCTACGTTCAAAGATGAAGCGGCCATTGAAGGGTTGTACCAGGATTTGGACCAGTTGTTTACATGGCTGTCGGACAAGACGGTGGGGATGACGCTGGCGGAGTTTTATCAACACCAGAAATAATAATGCCCGCCAGGCGGGCATTATTTATCATCGTTGTTTTGTCTGAGAGAAAGGTGTACTCAGAGCAAACAGGATCATAAAGAATATCAATGCCTCTGAACTCAACAATATGACGTCTGTCAGGCCATAGAGCAATAATAGAAGCATGGCAGTCAATAGCAGACCATTTTTGTTTCTGATGGCGTAGCCAATCATCGATACGAAGAAAAAGAGCAGTATTGCCAGGCCAGGTATTCCTTGTAATGAATACTTTTCAATGAATTCATTGTGTAGATGCACTTTAATGTAAACGAGAGCCGTTGCGAGATGCGGATGCCCATTTTGAATATATTTTTTTGTCCATGTTTCTCTCTCTTCGACTGACTGACCTAACGGATGCGCCAGACCATTTTGAATACCGATAGTCCACATGGAAAAACGTGCGCCGAGAGAAGTGCGATCGTAGCCTTTCTGATATTTATCGACTTCGATTTGCGTTTGCATGATCTTAGGTGAAATCAGAGGCTTGTAGCTTACGACTACAATACCCGCCACAATACATAAAAAGATCAGAGTCGATTTCAGATGAATTCTTCTGAAATGATAAAGCGTCATGACGATAGCAAGAAGTAAATAGAGCCCCATTGCAGCACGCGTTCCGGTTAAAAGGATAACAAAGAACGAGACCAAAATGGTAATACCGGCCAGAACATAGAGCTTTACATTTTGCTGGAGGTAAAGGCTGTACACAAAGGCAAGTGACAGCACGGAGTAAACATAGGCAGAGACCGTGGCTCGATTGATTGCCATTTCAACACGAGCCATACCTTGCGATGCCTGCCACAATCCATAACCGGTTGCGAGTGCAAATCCTGTCGCAGTCGCTAAAAGAAAATATTTCTTAAAGCTTTCTCTGTCGATATAATCTTTAAAACGGTCAATATAGAAAACGAGAATACTCGCCAAAAGTAATTTTTTACTTGCACCGAGATAATCGCTGTACATGTTTAAGCCTTCGCTATGGTACTCATAGACCATATACCAGACAAAGTTCAGTAATCCAATAAGAAATATGGGTAGTGCTATTGAGAATGGTTTTAGCGTAATTTTTTTATATTCAAACGCTAAACCGAGAATAGCGATATAAATTGCAATATAGAAAAACTCACGTTGCTTCCCTGAATTGACTAATGCAAGCATCAAAGAGATGAAGCTCAGAAAAAGTGTCAGTTGATAAAGTCGAAGTTTTATTTTTTCCATAATGCCTCAATAACCCTTTTCTTATAACTAAACCGAATATGTGTGTCCATAAAGAACGAAATCGAATAAATCTGGCTCACCCGATCTTTTACCAGATTTAAGTGTGGCGTCGAGAGATACTTTTTATGGTTACTGTATATATCAAACCAGTGACAATTGATGAGATGTTTAAAACTGCGCGGGAAGGTTTCTTCCATGCGAAGCGTGCAATCAACAAGTGAAGAGACTTTGCTGGCATCAAGTTCGCTGGATAAGCTTCCATGACGTTTGATGTAATAATAATGCCCCTGACGCTGATAAAATATTTTATGCGCTTGCATAATCATTCCGGGGAACACAGCGAAATCTTCGTAACAGACCATCGAAGGTATAGGGTTAGCTTTATACAGGTCTTTGTGAATAAATTGGCCGATCAGATGTGCCTGAAAGTCTTTATGTCGCAAAAAACGGGAGATCGCGTCTTGTTGTGAGATTGCCACAGGGTCGAAACCCTGCCAGGTTGAGGTGATCTTTTGAATATCACGAATTTCACGTAAGCGCGTCAGTAGCATATCTGGACGCTGTGCTTGCAGAAAATCCACGGCATCCTGAATGCTGCCCGGTTTTAGCCGGTCATCGCTGTCCAGCATCGTAATATAGTCTCCTGATGCCAGCGTGACAGCACTGTTTCGGACCTGACCCACGTTACGGTAATCCACACATCGCGTTGTTGCATGAGGTAATTTTGGTAACCACGCTTCAATAATATCCTGTGTGCCATCATTTGAGCTGTCATTAAAGATGATGATCTCAACAGTATCGCCTGCACTCCCAATCGCATTCTGCAGGCTTTCTAAAGTGGCATGAAGGGTATCTTCGGCATTATGCGCGGCAATGATGATGCTTAGAAAAGCCATAAAAATTAGTTTCCCTGGGCATCAGTGAGAGATGTGATTGTGTTCGCTTTTGGTAATTCGCGAATAAAATCTTTAAGCTCACGTAGTGATTCGTCTGTCACAGCGAAAAGTTCTTCCCGATCTTGGGAGAAATAGTAGCGTGTTTCAAATACATACGAGCAAATATGCGCATCATTCCCAATCAGCAATACCTTGCCAAGCGGACGTTGTTCATAATGGCAGCAAGGGCCAAACAGCAACACCACCGGGACGCCCACCGCATCGGCAATGTAGATATTCCCTGAATCTGACGCAATATAACAATCCATTTTGGATATCGCCCACGGCAGTTCTTCGAGCGATATTTTCCCAATGAGGTTGATAAAATTGGGAATTTCACCGTAAGCGCGGGTGATGTCATCCATCCACGGCTGTTCGTTCGGTGCGCCAAAAACATAAAACTCGCAGGGCAGGTCGGCAAGATGATCGACAATACGTTTCCAGATTGCCGGGGGAACCGTCTTTGCTTTGTTACCGGCAGAAATACTGATACCAATTCGGATAACCCCGGGTTTATCGAGAATTTGCGGGTAAACCGCAGGCTTGAACAGGGGCTTTGTGGCGTGCTTGGGGGAGTCCTGCCCGGTGAGCGCGCGATCGGCGAGCTTGAGATAGTTAGTGACGGACAGCGTCTTTTTGCCATGCTCAACGGTACCATCAGCCGTGGCATAAAAAATTCCGTGATACCACCTGCGCGTATAAGTGCTTAAAAATTGTTTGTTTTTTGCATTACAGGCTGAGGCGAAAAAGAGATTCACACTGTTGGGCTGCAGCAGATAGACATTGTCGTAGCGATTCATGATCCGGCAGGCGAAGCAGAGCTTACGCCACAGGTTGCGCTTTTGCTGCTCCACAAAAAAGATCTCTTCGATACTGTCGTCATGCTGAGCCAATGCGTTAACGCTGCGGCTGATCAGCACATCGCTTTTTTGCAGATACGCCAGTAGAGGCGTTGCATTGATAAAGTCACCGATTTTGGCTGTCTGAATGACAAGGTTTCTGCCCGTGTCTTTGCGAAACAGCTTCCGGATGAGTTTCACCGGAAAAAGTAAAATCAGCAGAAATACATAACTCATGGGTTAAATATCCCTGTTAGAAAGCCGATGGCTGCCCTGTAAAAACGAAAAAATCGCATCTGCGGTAATGTCTCTCATATGCTGCGTCGGACTGACCATTTGATGCTGGTTTTTACCGTACCCCCCGATCAGTCCCGGGTCGGTCGGACCGAAGAGGGTGATATTGGGGCGGTCCAGCGCTGCGGTTAAATGGCTTAATCCGGTATCCACGGATACGACGGCGTTGGCGCCTGCCAGTTGCGCGGCAACCTGAGCCAGCGTGAGTTTAGGTAACACTTCCACATTTGAAAAACCCGCGGCCAAACGCTCTGCGCGTTGCCTTTCGTGTTCTGCGCCCCACGGGAGTTTAATATGGATGCCGGTCGGTTGCATTAGCTCAATGAGTCTTCGCCAGTGTGATTCCGGCCAGTGCTTATCATCGCGCGTTGTGGCATGCAGAAAGACCAGATAGGGCGGCGTGTGCGTCTTCGCATCGCGCAAAAAATGCTGCGCAATAGCGTAATCACCCTGCGTGTCCGGTTTTGCATAGCCGAGGCTTTTCGCAAACAGCTCGCGGGTGCGCTCCACGGCGTGCTGCTGTTTCGCGATATGGTGGCGGCGATTATAGAACAGGCTCGCCAGCGGCTCGCGGGCGGTTTGCCAGTCCATACCGTGCTTTACGCCGTGCGCCAGACGCGTGACCAGCGCGGCGCTTTTGACCAGACCCTGTGCGTCAATGATGGCATCGTAACGCTGCGCTTGCACCGCATCACGGAAGGCTTGACGTTCAGCCTTAATCGGTGCTGAGAACCACGCTTTACGCCAGCGGCGGATAGCAACCGGGATCACGCGGTCTACTGCTTCATGCCAGGTGGGGATCTGTGCGAAGCCCTCCTCCACCACCCAGTCAAAACGAATGCCGGGAATGGCCTGCATGGCGTCGGTGAGCGACGGCAGAGTATGCAGGACATCGCCCATGGAAGAGGTTTTAACGATCAATACCCGCATCCGTTATCCTTCTTCACTCAACAGCAGCTCGTTGAGCTCTTCAAGGACACACTCGGGCGTGATGTCGATCAGGCTCTGGTGATAGCCTTCAGCCGCATCGCCTTTTCGCACCTTGTGATAACCGCTGATCAGACGTATGACGCGCGCTTTATGAGAAAGCGGTGGCGTAAAGTCAGGGCTGCTGGGGCCATACAGAGCAACCAGCGGCCGGTTGAGCGCAGCGGCGACGTGCATCAGGCCCGAGTCGTTGGTGACGACGGCTTTACAGGCGGCAAGTAAAACTACCGCCTGTTCCAGCTGGGTTTCCCCTGCCAGATTACGGCACCATGCCTGCTGTTCTGTATTCAGCGAAGCCAGAATTTCGTTACCCGCCTCGTGGTCTTTCGCCGAGCCAAACAACACGACCTGATTACCTTCATCGATCAGCTGTTTTGCCAGCTCAGCGTAATGATAATGCGGCCAGCGTTTTGCCGGGCCGAACTCTGCTCCCGGGCAGAAACCGATCATGGGGCGTTCTGATGAAATTCCAAACGCGTTGCAGGTGTGGGATTTCTCACCGTCGTTGACCTGGAGCTGGGGCCAGAGCAGCGGTTGCGGCAGATCTTTTGCGCTGCGCATCACGCCTTTGTCATAGGCCAGCGCGACGTAGCGCTCGACCATGAGTGGCCAGGCGTCTTTATCGAGCACGCGCGCGTCGTTCAGCAGACCGTAGCGCATTTCTCCACGCCAGCCGGTGCGATGGGGGACGCCCGCAAAGAAGGGTACCAGGGCGGATTTAAAGGAGTTAGGCAGGACATAGGCGCGGTCATAGCGCTTTTCGCGAAGGCTATGGCCGAGCTTGCGACGTTCACCAATTTCCAGCGCGCCGTGGCCGAGCGGCATTGGGATCGCCTCGTTAACTTCCGGCATACGCGATAACAACGGACGGCACCAGGCAGGTGCCATCACGTCAATTATCGCCTGGGGATAACGCGCCTTGAGCGTGCGATAGAGACTTTGCGACATCATCATGTCGCCCACCCATGACGGGCCGATCACCAGAATTTTCATACTTACGCGTCGCGGTTCAGCCAGGCCATATATTCCGTTACGCCTTCGGCAACGGTCTTGAACGGTTTGTCGTAACCCGCCGCACGCAGGTTGGTCAAATCCGCCTGCGTGAAGGCCTGGTAACGACCTTTCAGTTTGTCCGGGAACGGAATGTATTCAATGCTGCCTTTTTTGTGGTACGCCAGGGTGGCGTCCGCCACGGCCTGGAAGGATTCCGCACGGCCTGTCCCCAGGTTAAAGATACCGGAGACGCCGTTTTCCCAGAACCACAGGTTCACTGCCGCCACGTCGCCTACGTAGACGAAGTCACGCTTGAAGCCGTCACTGCCTTCAAACAGTTTCGGGCTTTCGCCATTGTTCAGCTGCGTGTTCAGGTGGAACGCGACGCTCGCCATGCTCCCTTTGTGGCCTTCGCGCGGTCCATATACGTTGAAGTAACGGAAACCCACAATCTGGGAATTGGCTTCAGGCAGAACCTGACGCACGTATTCATCGAACAGGAATTTGGAGTAGCCATAGACGTTCAGCGGCTGCTCATATTCGCGGGATTCGATGAAGTCTGACGTACGGCCACCGTAGGTTGCAGCAGAAGAGGCGTACAGGAACGGAATTTCACGCTCCAGGCAGTAATGCAGGATCTCTTTGGAGTACTGATAGTTATTGTCCATCATGTACTTGCCGTCCCACTCGGTGGTGGAAGAGCATGCGCCTTCGTGGAAGATGGCTTCGATCTCGCCGAACTCTTCACCTGCCATAATCTGGATAAGGAAGTCTTCTTTATCCATATAGTCAGCGATGTTCAGATCCACCAGGTTTACAAACTTGGTGCCGTCTTTCAGGTTGTCCACCACCAGAATGTCGGTGATGCCTTTGTCATTGAGGGCCTTAACAATGTTGCTGCCGATAAAGCCCGCGCCGCCGGTAACGATGATCATAACTGTAACCTTTGAAGTGTGGAGTCCGGGGACAATCCCGGACGCTAATGTTCTTATCATATCATTAGTATGGCTGCCCTTCAGCCATTCACCGACATAGCGCAAGGGTACACGTGATTTATGCTGCAAAAACGAGAAGAGATAATGTGTCATCTCGTCATGGCGGCCAGGGTTGGGTAATATGTGCCAAAATTTGCCGAGTCTGGAGAATTGCAATGCGTGGTGATTTTTACAAACAGTTAAACAGCGACCTCGACACCGCACGTGCGGAAGGGTTGTTCAAAGAAGAGCGTATTATCACGTCTGCTCAGCAGGCGGACATCACCGTTGCCGATGGCAGCCATGTGATCAACTTTTGTGCGAACAACTACTTAGGTCTTGCGAATCACCCTGAGCTGATTGCCGCGGCAAAACAAGGCATGGACACCCACGGTTTCGGTATGGCCTCCGTACGCTTTATCTGCGGTACGCAGGACAGCCATAAGCAGCTTGAGAAAAAGCTGGCGGACTTCCTGGGGATGGAAGATGCGATCCTGTACTCCTCGTGCTTCGACGCCAACGGTGGTCTGTTTGAGACGCTGCTCGGCGCAGAAGATGCCATTATCTCCGACGCCCTGAACCACGCTTCTATCATTGACGGTGTGCGCCTGTGTAAAGCGAAGCGCTTCCGCTACGCCAACAACGACATGGTTGAACTGGAAGCGCGCCTGAAAGAAGCGCGTGAAGCAGGTGCCCGCCATGTGCTGATCGCCACCGACGGCGTGTTCTCTATGGATGGCGTGATTGCCAACCTGAAGGGCGTGTGCGACCTGGCAGACAAATACGATGCGCTGGTGATGGTTGATGATTCACACGCCGTCGGTTTTGTTGGTGAGAACGGCCGTGGATCTCACGAATACTGTGACGTAATGGGTCGCGTGGACATTATCACCGGTACGCTGGGTAAAGCGCTCGGCGGCGCGTCAGGGGGTTATACTGCTGCGCGTAAAGAGGTGGTTGAGTGGCTGCGCCAGCGTTCCCGTCCATACCTGTTCTCCAACTCGCTGGCGCCGGCGATCGTTGCCGCATCCATTAAAGTCCTGGAAATGGTGGAGTCTGGCGCTGAGCTGCGCGACCGTCTGTGGTCAAACGCCCGCCTGTTCCGTGAAAAAATGGGTGCCGCAGGGTTTACGCTCGCCGGTGCCGATCACGCCATTATTCCGGTGATGCTGGGCGATGCGGTTGTGGCGCAGAATTTTGCCCGCGAGCTGCAGAAAGAAGGAATTTACGTTACCGGGTTCTTCTTCCCGGTGGTACCAAAAGGCCAGGCGCGTATCCGCACCCAGATGTCTGCGGCGCATTCGCCTGAACAAATTGAACGTGCGGTGGAAGCCTTTACCCGCATCGGCAAACAGCTGGGCGTAATTGCCTGAGGACGTGTGATGAAAGCGTTATCCAAACTGAAAGCGGAAGAAGGGATTTGGATGACCGACGTGCCGGAGCCGGAAGTCGGTCATAACGATCTGCTGATCAAAATTCGTAAAACCGCCATTTGCGGCACTGACGTTCATATCTATAACTGGGACCAGTGGTCGCAGAAAACCATTCCGGTACCGATGGTCGTGGGCCACGAATATGTCGGCGAAGTGGTGGGCATGGGTCAGGAAGTAAAAGGCTTCAACATTGGCGACCGCGTCTCGGGTGAAGGTCATATTACCTGTGGTCACTGCCGTAACTGCCGCGGTGGACGCACGCACCTATGCCGTAACACAATCGGCGTGGGCGTGAACCGTCCGGGCTGCTTCGCAGAATATCTGGTGATCCCGGCGTTTAACGCGTTCAAAATCCCGGACAACATTTCTGACGATCTGGCCTCTATCTTTGATCCCTTCGGCAACGCGGTACACACGGCGCTCTCTTTCGACCTGGTCGGCGAAGATGTGCTGGTTTCCGGCGCGGGTCCCATCGGAATTATGGCGGCCGCGGTGGCGAAGCACGTTGGTGCCCGCAATGTGGTGATTACCGATGTGAACGAGTATCGCCTGTCGCTGGCGCGCAAAATGGGCGTGACCCGCGCGGTGGATGTCTCAAAAGAGAGCCTGAGCGACGTGATGGAAGAGCTGGGCATGACCGAAGGTTTTGACGTGGGTCTTGAGATGTCCGGCGCACCACCGGCGTTTCGCACCATGCTGGACACCATGAACCACGGCGGACGTATTGCGATGCTGGGCATTCCACCGTCTGATATGTCTATCGACTGGAACAAGGTTATCTTCAAGGGGCTGTTCATCAAAGGTATCTACGGCCGCGAGATGTTCGAAACCTGGTACAAGATGGCGGCACTGATCCAGTCTGGTCTGGACCTCTCTCCGATTATCACCCATCGCTTCTCCATCGATGAGTTCCAGGAAGGCTTTGACGCGATGCGCTCTGGCCAGTCCGGAAAGGTTATCCTGAGCTGGGATTAGTCATAAAAAAGGGGCCTCAGGCCCCTTTTTTACTGGTTCTTCTTCTCTTCGTCTGTCAGGTAACGCACCTTTCGCGTGTAATCCTGACCTTTGAACTGCAGCTTATTGTCTGGTGACTCAAGATACTTCTGCCATTCGGACAGCGGGAAACCGCCGTGTGCGCCAATGACCTCTTTCGGTACCACAGCCTCTTGTCCGCCAATTTTCTTAGAGACCGGCCAGTTCATCCAGTCTCCCAGATTGACCGTTTTCACATCCAGCATATCCAGAAGTGCGGCGAGCGGAAGCTGATCGGTTGGGGGCTGATTATCTTCCATTAGCTCCCAGGTATCCTGGAACAGGGTCAACCACAGCGGGCAAATGCGTCGCCACGTCTTTTGGGTTGCTGCGAGGAAAGCGCCGTTAACGTGATCGACAAGATAAGGGCGCACCGTCTCTTTGTAATAGGCGGGTACTTTCTCCGCGGGAGCACCATCGAGTTTGGCGATCATCTTACCCTGACGGAAGCTGGAGTAGATGTGCATATCGGCCATGTTGATCTCAGGCATTTTGAGCAGATTGAGATCGGAGTCGATCATCAAAACGCCTTCACCCCGGGCCTGTAGCGGCGCATTGAGCTTCACCAGACGGCTAAGATAGATCTGCTTGTAGCGGTAACTCTCTTCTCGTTTTGGAAGCGTGAGTGTCACTACGCGAGTTTTAGGGGGAAGCACCCCGAAAGCAGATTCTGGCTGATCGCTGACAATCACGATCTCGCTGACGCCGGTGGCATAACGCTCAGCAAAGGTTGCCGACAGTAACGCCTCTTCAACAAAATCAGCGCCGGTGCAAGGAATGACGATGGAGTCAACGGCAACAAGATTGCCTGTTACCGGCAGGGAACGGTACGGAATGTTATGTCGTCCGGTAATATGACGATAGCGAGCGTTAAGGAATTTAAACATGTTCATCTCGTGTGATTATTTTGCGCCAAGTACCGCTTCGACGCCGCTAACATACTGTTCAATGGCATAGGTTCCACAGACATTCTGACGGGCAGCCAAAGCCAGGCGTGCGCGCAGATCGGCATCTTTCCAGATGCTCTCAAGATGCGCGGCAAGCTGTGAAACGTCGCCCCAGGGGAACAAGAGTCCCGTCGACCCTGGGTCAATTAATTCCGCTGTCCCGGTCACCTGCGAGCCAATGACAGGGATATTAAGCAACATGGCTTCCAGCACGACGCGAGGTAATCCTTCGCTCTGTGAGGCTAAAATAAAAGCGTCAAATGTCGCAAGGTAATCAAAGGGGGTATTCTGGAACCCCGTGAAGATGACCTGCTTCTCAATACCCAATGCGGTGGCCTGAGCAATTAATGCGTCGCGTTCGCCACCTTCACCGACTAACACCATCTTCCATTTTGCGTCAGGGTTCTTCTGACTGAACTGCGCCAGCGCCTCCAGAGTATGATGGTTTGCTTTGCGGGGGATCAGTGACCCCACGCTACCGAAAACGAAAGTATCGTCATCAATGTTCAGCCGCTGGCGCATTGCACGTCGGTCTGGCAGGGGCTGGTGGATGTCGATTGCATTGTTTACGGTTGTGCAGAGCTCAGGGCGAACCCCATTCTGAAGTAAAACACGCTCAACGCCGTGGGAGACCGCAATGATTTTTGTGGCATGGTCATTAACCAGCCTGACCAGCGGCGGCGTCATGACAGGTTCGATGCGGCAGTGCTGAATTAACCGCACATGCTGTTTTGCACCGGCTAAATACCCTTCTTCATTTGAGCCAGGCTGATTGTTCATATACAGCGTATCGAATCCGCCTTCACTGAGCAGCGTTGCAATTCTGCGAACATTGGGCCGAATACGCCAGAGCGTATCGATATGGCGCGTAAAGGCCTTACGCCCCCTGCGCGAGAAGAAAAGGAGACTGCGGCCCAGCTCTTTCGCAAGTTTCGCCCATACGGGCTGCCGTGGCTGAGGGATCACAATTAAGGGAATGCCGATACTGTCCAGCACCTGGCCGATCGTTTGCCCTTCGGCACGGCTGTAATCACTGTAAAAACAGCAGGTGATATCGAACTTCTCGCGGTCAATCCGCTTCAGAAGTTCGAGCATGCTGTTGGTGCCACCGCCCCACTCTTTGCCGGTATCGAGGAGCAGTATTTTGTGTCGTTGCAGCATCGTTCTACCTTAATCGCCTCTCACAGTCTGTTGCCGGGTAATATTCCAGCCCTGCCACTGGT
Source organism: Enterobacter sp. BNK-18 (assembly GCF_047456135.1). Lineage (NCBI taxonomy): Bacteria > Pseudomonadati > Pseudomonadota > Gammaproteobacteria > Enterobacterales > Enterobacteriaceae > Enterobacter > Enterobacter sp. BNK-18. The sequence goes on from NZ_CP179899.1 coordinate 3,952,026, forward strand.
GCTGGAAATATTGCACCAGTGTACTCTGGCTCACGCTCTCACTAAGCACGGCAAAGAACCGCGTCGCGTAGACGGGTTCTGGCGGGCGTTTCGTTTTACACAGCGTCACACCCCTGAATGGATTGCGCGGCTGTGTTACCGGTGGCTGTGCATTGCCAGGACGCGACGTATCAACCTGTGGCTCATTCAGCAGATCGCCTGGACGAACCAGCGTAATATCAGAGGGCAATGTCGGCAGCATCTGCTGCAGAACGCGAACGGTAGACGGGTGTGGGTGGCCGATAGCAATGGCCGAGCCATTGCGTCGGGCTAGCTGTACGGCGCGATTGAACTGCCCGCGGATGTCCGCGTCGTTCTGGGTGTCATCGAGGAACACCTTGCGCTTTATTACCTTCACGCCTGTACCCTGCGCGGCACGCATCGCCTGGCTGTTGCCGATGGTCATGCTGTCGAGGAAATAGAGGTTATAGCGCTCCAGCGACTGCATCACTTTGAGCATCCCGTACAGGCTGGAGGTCATCGCGCTGCCCATGTGGTTGTTCAGCCCGACGGCGTACGGCACTTTATTGTAAGCATCGCGAATGATGCGATCGATCTCATCGCTGCTCATATCAGGGCGCAAAGTATCTTTTTCCAGCGGCTGCTTGCTGAGCGGTGCCATCGGCAGATGGATGAGAACCTGATGGCCGCTGTTATGCGCTTTGATCGCCATTTCACGCGCGTGCGGCGCATTCGGGAGGACGGCGACAGAGATGGCGGCCGGCATCGCCAGCACCTGATTCTCGGTGTGCGGACGATAACCGAAGTCATCAATCACTATCGCGAGTTTGCCAGCGTAGACCGGTGCTGCCAGCGCCAGTGCACTGGCGAAGGAGAGAACAATTCGACGAAATTGAAGCAAAACTTATCTTCCCAACCACGGCTGTGGATTGACCGCCTGACCCTGGCGACGAATTTCGAAATAGAGTGACGGGCGGCCCTGACCGCCACTGCTGCCCACGAGGGCGATGGGTTGGCCGGCGCGCACCTGAGTACCAACGCTGACCAGTGCGCTCTGGTTGTAGCCGTAAAGGCTCATATCGCCTTTACCGTGTTCCACCACTACCACAAGCCCGTAACCCTGCAGCCAGTCGGCCAGAATCACACGGCCATCGGCGATGGCTTTTACTTCGCTACCTTCAGACGCACCGATAACTATCCCTTTCCAACGTAGTTCACCCTGCAGCTGTTCGCCATAGCGATGCAGAATTGTACCGCGCACGGGCCAGTAAGCCTGACCACGAGGGGAGCCTAAACCGCCGGTACGTGACATCAGGGAGCGTTCGCTTTCGCTTGGCTTGTAGGTCGTACCTTTGCGTGAGGCTTCCTGCTGCTTGTCGCGTACGGCCTGCGCTTCACGGGCCTCTTTTTCGGCGCGCGCTTTCGCCGCCGCTTCCGCGCGGGCGATACTGTTACGCAGTTTCGATTCGTTGGCGCGCATTTCGCTCAGCTGGCTTTGGCCTTGCTGAATAGAGGACTCGAGACCGGAAAGGGTTTTCTTGCGCTCGTTGCGGGCCTGCTCGAGCTTCGCTTGTTGCGCCTGCTGTTCGTAGAGCAGCGTCTGTTGCTGGCTCTGCTTCTCTTCGAGCTCGGCTTTTTGCGTGGTGACCTCTTCGCGCGTCTGTTTCAGCTGCGCGATAGTCTCCTGACGCGCCTGGTTCAGATAACCAAAGTAGGCCTGCAGACGCTGACCGCGCTGGCTCTCTTCACCGCTGAGGATCAGCTGAAGGCCCGTATGCTCACCCTGGCGGAAAGCAGCATCAAGCTGTGCGGCAAGGTTGCGTTCCTGGGCATCACGCTGGCGTTCCAGTTTGGCAATCGACGCGTTCATTTCGTCGATCTGTTTATTCAACTGGGCGAGGGTGTTTTGCGTTTCACGTAATTTACGTGCGGCAGCGGAGATGGCTTCTTCCTGCTGCTTAAGCTGAGCGAGCAGAGCAGAGCGTTGCTGTTGTTGCTGGCGTACCGCACGCTCTTTCGCGGCGATATCGGCCTGAATGGATTTCAGCTGGTCACGGTCATCCGCGTGGGCGGATGCGGCGCACAGCAATACGCCAGCGCTGAGTGCGCTGGCGTAAAGCAGAGGTCTGACTGATAACCTAAGCGGCTTCACGACCCATGTGATTGAAAAAATCGCCTTTCCCCTCATGGGGAGCGATTATTCCACGATGAACAGCGGCTTACCAGTCATCTCTTCAGGGATCTCCATGCCCATCAGCGACAACATGGTTGGCGCGATGTCGGAAAGCTTGCCGCCTTCCACTGCTTTCAGTGATTTATCACCCACATAAATCAGCGGAACAGGCAGGTTGGTGTGAGCGGTGTGCGCCTGGCCGGTTGCCGGGTCGCGCATCTGTTCTGCGTTACCGTGGTCAGCGGTGATGAGCAGCTGGCCACCAACGGATTCAACCGCTTTCACGACCTGCTCAACACAGTGATCCAGCGCTTCAACCGCTTTTACGGCGGCTTCCATCACGCCGGTATGACCCACCATGTCGCCGTTCGGGTAGTTACAGATGATGGTGTCGTATTTGCCGCTTTCGATTGCCGCAACCAGTTTTTCAGTCAGCTCGGCAGAGCTCATTTCTGGCTGCAGATCGTAGGTGGCCACTTTGGGTGAGTTAATCAGAATGCGATCTTCGCCTTTGAACGGCTCTTCAACACCGCCGTTAAAGAAGAAGGTGACGTGGGCATATTTCTCGGTTTCGGAGATACGCAGCTGTGTCTTGTCGTTCTTCGCCATCCACTCACCGAAGGTATTGGCCAGTGAAGCGGGTGGATAAGCGCATGGCGCATTGATGTCAGCGGCGTATTCGGTCAGCTGAATAAAGTCGATCTTCACCACTTTCTTACGGGTGAAACCGTCGAAATCATTGTTCACGAACGCACGGGTGATTTCACGCGCGCGGTCAGCACGGAAGTTCATGAAGATCAGCGCGTCGCCGTCTTCCATGGCGGCATCAGCCTGGCCTTCAGCACGAATGACGGTTGCTTTCACGAATTCATCGTTTTCATCACGCGCGTAAGCGGCTTCCAGACCTTCCACCGCGGTCGCGAACTGGAATTCACCTTTTGCCAGCGTCATCAGGTCATAGGCCTGTTCAACGCGATCCCAACGGTTGTCGCGGTCCATTGCGTAGTAGCGCCCGATGATAGAGGCCACACGTCCTTTGCCAAGCGTGGCGAATTTGTTTTCGAAGGAGGCCAGTGAACCTTTTGCGCTGCGTGGTGGCGTATCACGACCGTCCAGGAAAGCGTGCAGATAGATTTTTTCTGCGCCGCGCTCAGCCGCCAGTTCAACCATCGCCATGATGTGATCTTCGTGGCTGTGTACGCCACCGGCGGAGAGCAGACCCATGATATGAACTGCTTTACCGGCCGCCACGGCTCTGTCCACCGCGCCGCAAAGTACTGGGTTGTTGAAGAAGGTACGTTCTTTGATTTCAACGTCCAGACGCGTCAGGTCCTGATACACGATACGACCTGCACCCAGGTTTACGTGTCCAACTTCGGAGTTGCCCATCTGACGATCTGGCAGACCCACTTCCAGCCCGGACGCATCAATCAGGGTGTGGGGACGTTTTGCCCACAGCGCGTCCATCACCGGCGTTTTGGCGTTGAAAATGGCGTTATCCTGTTGATCTTCACGGTAGCCATAGCCATCCAGAATCACCAGTACCATAGGTTTTTTAGAAACCGACATTGCGACAACCTCATGCTCAAGAGTCAAAATTTGCGTAATTTTACTACAGCTGAATCGATCAAATAGCCGCAGAAGATCAAAGAAAGCGCAGGGGCAAGGTGCTTAGCGGACGCTTTTGAGGCAATTTTTTAGGTGGCAGGCCTCAGAAAATGGATTAGGTTATGGTCGCTGGCTGTATTTGCCACAACGCACAGGTATACTCCTGTCCTGGTTTTTTTAATCACTAAGTCGGAGTAGTTACCCTCCATGCAAGAAATTATGCAATTCGTTAGCCGCCATCCGGTTCTGAGCATCGCGTGGATTGGCCTGCTGGCTGCTGTGCTGTTCACCACATTTAAAGGCCTGACGTCTAAGATTAAGGTTATCACCCGTGGTGAAGCGACGCGTCTGATTAACAAAGAAGATGCCGTCGTGGTCGATCTGCGTCAGCGTGACGATTTCCGTAAAGGTCACATTGCTGGTGCTATCAACCTGTTACCTGCTGAAATCAAAGCGAACAACGTTGGCGAGCTTGAGAAACATAAAGCCCAGCCGATTATCGTTGTTGACGCGACCGGTATGCAGGCGCAGGAATCTGCCAGCGCGCTGCATAAAGCAGGCTTCGAAAACGTAACGGTTCTGAAAGAAGGTATTTCCGGCTGGAGCGGGGAAAATCTTCCTTTGGTTCGCGGTAAATAAGGAGTTCAGTAATGGCCAATATCGAGATCTACACCAAAGCAACGTGCCCGTTCTGCCACCGTGCAAAAGCGCTTCTGAACAGCAAAGGCGTAGCGTTCAAAGAACTGCCGATTGACGGTGACGCGATTAAACGCGAAGAGATGATCCAACGTAGTGGTCGTACGACGGTTCCGCAGATTTTTATTGATGCGCAGCACATTGGCGGCTGTGATGACTTGTATGCGCTCGATGCCCGTGGTGGACTCGATCCGCTGCTGAGCTAAGAGACTTTAGGACAATTAAAAAGGGTTTTTCCATGTCAGAACAAAACAACACCGAAATGACTTTCCAGATCCAGCGTATCTACACCAAGGATGTCTCTTTCGAAGCGCCAAATGCGCCACACGTTTTCCAGAAAGATTGGCAGCCAGAGGTTAAACTTGATCTTGATACCGCATCTACCCAACTGGCGGATGACGTGTATGAAGTCGTACTGCGTGTGACTGTTACTGCCTCTCTGGGCGAAGAGACTGCATTCCTGTGTGAAGTTCAGCAGGGCGGCATCTTCTCCATCGGCGGCATCGAAGGCAACCAGATGGCGCACTGCCTGGGTGCATACTGCCCGAACATTCTGTTCCCGTATGCTCGCGAATGCATCACCAGCCTGGTTTCTCGCGGTACATTCCCGCAACTGAACCTTGCGCCAGTTAACTTTGATGCGCTGTTCATGAACTATCTGCAGCAGCAAGCTGGCGAAGGTACTGAACAACATCAGGATGCCTGATGAGCACTCTTAATGCGTCAATGACTGTGATCGGTGCCGGCTCATACGGCACCGCTCTTGCCATCACGCTGGCAAGAAATGGTCACGAAGTGGTTCTCTGGGGCCACGACCCAAAACATATCGCGACGCTGCAACGCGACCGTTGCAACGTGGCGTTCCTCCCGGACGTTCCGTTCCCAGACTCCCTGCACCTTGAAAGTGACCTTGCGACCGCGCTGGCGGCCAGCCGCAACATTCTGATTGTGGTGCCGAGCCATGTGTTTGGCGAAGTGCTGCGTCAGATCAAGCCGCTGATGCGCCCTGATGCGCGCATTGTATGGGCCACCAAAGGGCTGGAAGCCGAAACCGGACGCCTGTTGCAGGATGTCGCCCGCGAAGCACTGGGTGATGACATCCCGCTGGCGGTTATCTCGGGGCCGACGTTTGCTAAAGAGCTGGCCGCTGGCCTGCCGACGGCGATCTCGCTGGCATCAACCGATCAGGCCTTCTCCGACGATCTTCAGCATCTGCTGCACTGCGGTAAAAGCTTCCGCGTTTACAGCAACCCCGATTTTATCGGCGTACAGCTGGGCGGTGCGGTGAAGAACGTGATTGCGATCGGCGCCGGAATGTCCGACGGGATTGGTTTTGGTGCCAACGCACGTACCGCACTGATTACGCGCGGCTTAACCGAGATGTCCCGCCTTGGCGCAGCACTGGGTGCCGATCCGACCACCTTCATGGGCATGGCGGGCCTGGGCGATCTGGTGCTGACCTGTACCGACAACCAGTCCCGTAACCGCCGCTTTGGCATGATGCTCGGTGAGGGCATGGATGTGAAAGGCGCGCAGGAGAAGATTGGTCAGGTGGTTGAAGGCTATCGCAATACCAAAGAAGTTCGCGAATTGGCGCACCGTTTTGGTGTCGAAATGCCAATAACCGAGGAAATTTATCAGGTATTGTATTGCGGAAAAAATGCGCGCGAGGCAGCATTGACCTTATTAGGTCGTTCGCGCAAGGATGAGCGCAGCAGTAACTAGTCGCAGGGATTCTTGTTAGCACTATGACCCGGCCAGCACAGAACTGGCCGGTCATTAACATGTCGTCTGGAGTAAGCAATGCCGTGTGAAGAACTGGATATCGTCTGGAACAATATTAAAGCTGAAGCCCGGGCTTTGGCTGACTGCGAGCCAATGCTGGCCAGTTTCTATCATGCGACGCTACTCAAGCACGAAAACCTCGGCAGCGCCCTGAGCTATATGCTCGCCAATAAACTGGCTTCCTCGATTATGCCCGCTATCGCCATTCGTGAAGTGGTGGAAGAGGCCTATGCCGCTGACCCTGAAATGATCGCTTCTGCCGCCTGTGATATCCAGGCCGTGCGCACGCGTGACCCGGCGGTGGACAAATACTCTACGCCGTTGCTGTATCTGAAGGGCTTTCATGCCTTGCAGGCTTATCGCATCGGCCACTGGCTGTGGAATGAAGGCCGCCGCGCGCTGGCTATCTTCCTGCAAAACCAGGTTTCCGTGACCTTCCAGGTGGATATTCACCCGGCCGCGAAAATTGGCCGCGGGATCATGCTTGACCATGCCACCGGCATTGTCGTCGGTGAAACCGCGGTGATTGAAGATGACGTTTCGATTCTGCAGTCGGTCACGTTAGGCGGCACCGGTAAAACCAGCGGCGATCGCCATCCGAAAATCCGTGAAGGGGTGATGATTGGCGCGGGCGCCAAGATCCTCGGCAACATCGAAGTGGGTCGTGGTGCGAAGATTGGCGCCGGTTCGGTTGTTCTGCAGCCTGTTCCGCCGCACACGACCGCCGCTGGCGTACCGGCTCGTATTGTCGGTAAACCAGACAGCGACAAACCGTCGATGGATATGGATCAGCACTTCAACGGTATTCACCATACGTTTGAGTATGGTGACGGTATTTAACTTCTGAGAATGGCGCCCGGGTATCCCAGCTGGCGCCATGCTTCATACACCACCACCGACACCGCATTTGACAGGTTCATGCTGCGGCTGTCCGGCATCATCGGAATACGAATCTTCTGCTCAGCGGGCAGAGCATCAAGAATGGTGGCCGGCAGGCCGCGCGTTTCCGGGCCAAACATCAGATAATCACCGTTTTGATAGCGCACGGCGCTATGTGCCGGCGTACCTTTGGTGGTCAGGGCGAACATGCGCTGTGGGTTTTCGCTTTCCAGAAACGCGGCGTAATCATGATGGCGAACCACGGCCGTAAATTCATGATAATCCAGCCCCGCGCGGCGCAGACGTTTGTCGTCCCACGTAAAACCCATCGGCTCGATGATATGCAGGCGAAAACCGGTGTTGGCGCACAGGCGGATAATATTGCCGGTATTCGGCGGAATTTCTGGTTCGAATAAAACGATGTTAAGCATGCTGCCCCCTTAATTGCGGGGGCAGAATAGCAGAAACCGGGCCGCTTATGCGACGCCGAGATCCTGCGAGCGGCAACGCAGCATTTTGTAGAAGGTTGCCGCGGCCGCCAGCAGGGCGGGCAGGCTAAGGATCATCAAAATGCTGTCTGCCTGCCACTGCATGGAGAGAAGCTGCGCGCTGGTCATGGTGCCCGCCACGCCACCAAAGCGGCCAATGCCCTGCATCCAGGCAATGCCCGTTGCGCGACACTCGGTAGGATAAAAGGTGGCTGCCAGCGTCTGCATTCCCGATTGTGCGCCGTTCATCGCGATCCCCATCAGGAAAATCAAGCCGCCAAACAGGGCGATATGGTTATGTTCAATGCCGAGCGCCAGAATGAGCAGCATGGTCAGGACAAAGCCACCTGCGACCACTTTGTGTGCCTCCCAGCGATCCATCATCCAGCCCGCGAGAAGGATGCCTGCGGTACCGCCGAAGGTGAACAGCGAGGTGAGCCATGCGGATTCCGCGAGGGGATAGCCCATCCCCAGCATCAGTGTCGGCATCCAGCTAAGCAGGACGTAATAAATCACCAGCCCCATAAAATAGGTTACCCATAGCATCAGGGTGCCGGGCAGCCAGGGCTGTGAAAACAGCTGTGCTACGCTCCCTTTTTTGGCGGCGACCCGATCCTCTGCGAGGAAGAAACCGGTGACGCCATCGAGGGTCGTGCGGGCGAAACGGCTGGCGATACGGCGGATCTGCATCATGTCTTTCCCGCGTTGCACCAGGTACTTTACCGATTCCGGTAAAAACAGCATCAGCAGCAGCGTTAATATCAGCGGTGCTATCGCGCCGGTCAGCAGTACGCTTCGCCAGCCATGATGCGGGATAAGCCAGGACGATATCGCCCCACCGCCGGCCGCGCCCAGCGGGAAGCCGCAGTACATGGTATTAATCGCCATGGCGCGACAGCGCTGAGGGGCAAACTCTGAGATGAGGGTGATGGCGTTCGGCATGGCGGCACCCAGCCCCAGGCCCGTCAGAAACCGCCATAGCGTCAGGGTGTTAAGGCTTTGTGCCCAGGCCGTCCCCAGGCTTGAAAGTCCGAAGAACAGACAAGAAAAGACCAGTACGCGCTTGCGGCCTATCCGGTCCGATACCGGGCCTGCGACCAGCGCTCCCAGCGACAGCCCGAGCAGTGCTGCGCTCAGTACCGGTCCCAGATCCTGTTTGTGTATGCCCCATTCTGCCGACAGCGTGGGCGCAATGTAGCCCATTGCTGCGGTATCGAAACCATCGATCGCCAGCACCAGAAAGCCCAGCACGATGAGCACCCAGTGAAACCCCGAAAAGGGACTGTCGTCGATCACCTGCTGAATATCCACCTGACCTGAATATCTCATACGCTCCCCTCTGATGTGATGGTGTTTTTGTGTTCTTGTATTTTCTTGTCTATACAATTGCGTGCGGCACAGGTATGTCAAATTTTCTCATCTAATATGTTACCTAGATGTTATTTTTGACAAAAAAAAGCGCCCGAGGGGAGTTCGGACGCGAGGAGAGGGGAAGGGGAATCAGACGGGCGTCAGGCTGCGTCACCCTGGGCAAGCGGTGCCAGTGCGGCGGGTAATTTACCCAACTCCTGCACCAGGGAGTCCTTGCTGATTTCGCGAATCGTTTTTGCACCGGTCAACGTCATCGCCACTTTCATCTCTTTTTCGATCAGGTTGAGCAGATTCGCCACCCCTGCCTGACCAGCCGTAGCCAGTGCATAAAGATATGCGCGTCCGAGCAATACGCTGTCTGCGCCAAGGGCAATCATACGCACCACGTCAAGCCCGTTGCGGATACCGCTGTCGGCGAGGATAGCGATATCACCTTTCACCGCATCGGCAATCGCCGGCAGTGCGCGTGCGGAAGAGAGTACCCCATCAAGCTGACGTCCGCCGTGGTTAGAGACCACAATACCGTCAGCGCCAAAACGCACGGCATCGCGGGCATCTTCCGGGTCGAGGATCCCTTTGATCACCATCGGGCCGTCCCAGAATTCGCGGATCCACTCCAGGTCTTTCCACGAGATGGACGGATCGAAATTATTCGCCAGCCAGCCGATGTAATCTTCCAGCCCGGTGGGTTTACCGAGATAGGCCGAGATATTCCCCAGATCGTGCGGGCGACCATTCACACCGACATCCCAGGCCCATTGCGGGTGCGTTACCGCCTGCCAGTAGCGACGCAGGGCAGCATTTGGGCCGCTCATCCCGGAGTGGGCATCACGGTAACGGGCGCCAGGCGTCGGCATATCAACGGTAAAGACCAACGTTGAACAGCCCGCGGCTTTGGCACGCTCCAGCGCGTTGCGCATAAAGCCGCGATCGCGCAGGACGTACAGCTGGAACCACATCGGACGCTGGAGGGTCGGGGCCACTTCTTCAATCGGGCAGACGGAGACGGTGGAGAGGGTAAACGGAATACCTTTGGCATCCGCTGCCGCTGCCGCCTGGACTTCACCCCGGCGGGCGTACATGCCGCACAAACCGACTGGTGCAAGGGCCACCGGCATGGAAAGCGTTTCGTTAAACAGCGTTGTCTCAAGGCTCAGCTCAGACATATCTTTCAGCACGCGCTGGCGCAGCGCCACTTCCGACAGATCTTCCACGTTGCGGCGCAGGGTGTATTCGGCATAAGCCCCACCGTCGATATAGTGGAACAGGAACGGCGGCAAAATGCGCTGCGCTGCGGCGCGATAGTCACTGGCTGCTGAAATAATCATGCTTTGTTCTCCCTGGAAATATCACTGTCGCCAGGCAGACGGGTAATACGCGCCTGTCGGGCCTGATCTTCATCGAATCGTTTAATGGTGGTGTGCACGAACCCCAGATGCGCCATCATCGCTTTGCGCGCGGCCTCAGCATCTCCGGCCAGAATGGCGTTGAGTACCGCCTCGTGCTGTTCGGTCAGTTGGGCAAATACCGGCGGGACCAGATACATACGCTGGCGGCTCTGCTTCACGGAGGATTGCAGCAGGTCGAAGAAACCGCGCATGGTCTGGAGCAGAACGACGTTGTGCGACGCTTCGGCAATCGCCAGATGAAACCGCACGTCCGCCTGCGAGGCGATGTCCGGGTCGCTGCTTTGGGTGGCGTCAAAGCAGGCTTTGAGCTTCTCTTTGTCGGCTTCAGTGGCCCGCATGGCCGCATGCCAGGCGGTACTGGTTTCGATGGCGTGCCGCGCTTCAATGATGTCGAAGCTGTAGTCCGGGTCGTTTTCCATCAGCGTTTTAAGCGGCTGCACGATGTTTTGCTCGGACCAGTCATCGTGCTGCCAGCGGACAAAGGTGCCGCCGCCCCGACGGCTTACCAGTACCCCTTCGCTGACCAGCGTCGCCAGCGCCTCACGCAGTGAATTACGAGATACACCCAGTTGGGCGGCGAGCTGGCGCTCGGCGGGCAATTTCATGCCCGCTTCCAGCTGTTGTTCTTCAATCAGCGCCCGTACGCGAGAGGCAATCTCGTCGGACAGGCGTCTGGGCATGACTATCATGGGATCATCCAGGTTAAGACATAGGCCTGCAGGGTCGTGATCACCCCGACCATACAGGTGAATATCAGGCTGTGTTTCACGGTAAAGCGGAACAGGTCCGACTCTTTACCGACCAGTCCCACCGCCGCACAGGCAATGGCGATGGATTGCGGTGAGATCATCTTGCCGGTCACGCCGCCGGTAGTATTGGCGGCCACCAGAAGGATGTCCGACACGCCAATCTGCTGGGCTGCCGTCGCCTGCAGGGCCGCAAACAGGGCGTTAGATGAGGTATCTGAACCCGTAAGGAACACCCCCAGCCAGCCGAGGAATGGCGAGAAGAACGTGAAGGCGTGGCCGGTATGCGCCAGCGCAAGCGCCAGTGTCGATGACAGGCCGGAATAGTTCGAGATAAACGCGAACGCCAGCACCATGCCGATGGAGTAGATCGGCAGCATCAGCTCCTTAATGGTAGCCGCAAAAGTCTGTACTGCAGCCGCTGGCTTCATGCGTAACCACACCACAGACAGGATAGCGGCAAGCAGGATTGCGGTGCCGGTTGCCGAGAACCAGTCAAATTTATACACCGCGGCATACGGCGTGGCGGCGTGCACCACGGGCGGCATGCGGGCGACCATCTTGTCGAGGAACGGCACGGAGATGTTAATGACCATCTCATACAGTGCGCCACCCGGTGCGAACAGGGCCTTAAACGGTGGAATACTCCAGAGCGTAACCGTGGCGGTCAGGAACAGGAACGGAGACCATGCGCGAATGATTTGTCCCGCGGTATAACCGGTACGTGCCAGGGTTTGATCGACGTGTGAAGCACCCATATCGGCGAAACGGAAGATGCGTACCGGCTGCCAGCGTTTCAGGAACAGCGTCAGGCAGACCAGCGACACCAGTGAAGAGATAATGTCCGGCAATTCGGGGCCGAGGAAATTCGAGCTGAGATACTGGGCAATGGCAAACGAGCCGCCAGCGACGACCACCGCAGGCCATGTCTCTTTCACGCCGCGCCAGCCATCCATAATCGCCATGATCCAGAACAGCACGATGATGGTCAGGAACGGCAGCTGACGGCCAACCATCTGGCCAATTTCAAAGCTGTCCAGACCGGTGACCTGCCCGGCGACCAGAATCGGGATCCCCATCGCACCAAACGCCACCGGCGCGGTGTTAACGATCAGACAAAGACCTGCGGCGTAAAGCGGGTTGAACCCCAGCCCGACTAACAGCGCCGCGGTGATGGCAACCGGTGCGCCAAACCCGGCCGCCCCTTCCAGAAAAGCCCCGAAGGAGAAACCGACAATCAGCATCTGCAGACGCTGGTCCGGGGTAATGGAAAGTATCGATGAGCGGATAATGTCGAACTGCCCGGTTTTCAGCGAGATTTTGTAGACAAAGACCGCCGCGATGATGATCCACGCAATCGGCCATAGGCCGTAGAAGAAACCATAGACGACGGAGGCCAGCGCGCGATCGACCGGCATTTTATAGAAGAACAGTGCCACCATCAGCGCAATGGCAACGGTGTACGTCGCGGCCAGGTACCCCTTCAGCTTGAGCTTAATCAGCGCAAAGAAGAAGAACAGGATCGGAAGCGATGCGATCAGGCTCGACAGCCAGATATTGCCAGCCGGATCGTAGTTTTGTTGCCAGAGGCTCATGCAGGTCTCCTGAGGACCAGACAGTCTGCGTAGCGGGTGAGTCTCCGCTCATCTCTGCGTCACAAACTGTGTAAAAGTGGTCCTGCCAATATTGTGTTGTAGGGTGAATGACAATAAATGGTTAACCAGTTGTTATGAGTCGGCAATGATTTTGTGAGGGGAATTAGTGGAATTGTGAACCAGGAAAGTGATTACCGGGAGATTGGTTGGGCCAATTTTAAGCGGTGAGGGGGGCGACGCGGTGTGGTTTTCGCCCTCTCGCCTGGGAGAGAGGGCAGGGGACGATCAAAACGCGGTCTTACAAAAACCCGTCATCTCTTTCAGACCCATTTCGCGACCAAGCTCGGTCATGGGATGAACCACCACCAGGCCACGGACGCTTTTCTTCAGCTTGCCCATGTCGGCCTGCTCTTTTTTAGTGATGGCGCGACGGTGCGGCATGCTCAACAGCTTTTGGGCTTCGTTGCTCAGCTTCTGGCCTTTGACTTCGCGCAGACGCTCGATTTCCGCTTCAAGCTTCTCACTCTCTTTCTCCAGCTCGGCATACTTCTCGGCGGACTCAACCAGCGAGAGACCAGCCATCTGGTGGCGGATCAGATCCAGGCGGTCGCTCAGGCGTTTAATTTCGTTCTTTTCGACTTCTTTCATGACAAATAACTCTGAAAACGGGGAATTTACAGGGAAGGATACACCAATGTGAGCAGGCTTACTTCTGAAACGCTTTTTTTAAGCTGATTCGGGAAATCAGCTCAGTCAGGGAAAGGACCATTGTGGAACGGACAACCTGTTGATAACGCAGCTTTTGCATCGCGTACAGCTCAGGGTCACTGTTATCAAAATGGGGAGCAGGGGGAAGCGCGGTGACGCAGTGTAGCTCGCCGAAGGGGCCAAGGATCTCATCATCGGTAAAGGTGTACTCATTACCGTCATGATTTAACTCTTCGCGCAGCGCCATCAGCAGCTCGGCATCTTCATACTCTTGTCGGTTCAACACGCCAAGACCATAAATCAGCTTCAGACGTACCGATAAATCGCCCAGCGGTCCGTCTCCGTCCAGTAACGGTTCTACAGCATATTTTACCGCGTAGTCGTCTTTGCGAAACACCTGAAGTACCAGAATATTCACCGCCTCGGTTAGCAACTCGACGGCGGCAATCAGGAAACTTCGTACGGTTTTGCCAGCATTCAGACGCTCAAGCACACGATTTTCAAAGGCCTGGGTTTGTTCCATTATTGCCTGCATATCTGACAATCTGTTATTTGGGCGCAGGCTATCCTGCGCCGCACTCTGCATCATTTGATTGCGTTGTAAGCGTTCACCGCCTCCACAACCACGTCGCTGTTGGCATCCAGACCCGAGATCTGCGCCAGCGCACCCTGCGGGCCTTTATCGTTAATCAGCTGAGCCAGCTCCTGCGCCTGTGGATCCTGTTCGCTGCGGTAATGCATCGCGGCGGCAATCCCTTTCACCAGGTTGGCGTGCGCAAGATCATACTCCAGCGTGCCCAGCAGCGGTTTAATCAGGCGATCGCCCGCGCTCAGTTTACGCAGTGGCTGACGGCCTACGCGCTCAACGTCATCTTTCAGATACGGGTTTTCAAAACGACCGAGGATTTTCTGGATGTATGCTGCATGTTTCTCAGCATCAAAACCGTAGCGTTTGATCAGCACCGCGCCGCTCTCTTCCATTGCCCCTTTAACCACCGCACGGATGCTCTCATCGAGGATCGCGTCACGAATGGTCTGATGACCGGCCAATTTTCCGAGGTACGCGGTTATAGCATGCCCGGTGTTCAGCGTGAAGAGTTTACGTTCGACAAAGGCCATCAGGTTATCGGTTAATTCCATCCCCGGAATGGTTGGCAGTGCGCCTTTAAACTGGGTTTTATCGACGATCCACTCGCTGAAGGTTTCCACGGTCACTTCCAGCGGATCGTGGGTGGCGGATTCTGATGGCGGAACGATACGGTCAACGGCGGAATCCACAAAGCCGACGTGCGCTTCCACCCAGGCTTTATCTTCGTCCGCGACGGCGGCGAGCACATGGCCTTTCAGCTGCGTGGTGCCGCGCACCATGTTTTCACAGGCGATGATGTTCAGCGGTGTGTCGATGCCCTGCGCTTTACGTTTTGCCAGGCCTTTCGCCACCGCAGGGGCAATGCGCTCAAGCACCACCGGGCCAACGGCCGTGGTCACCAGATCGACACTGGCGATGAGGTCGATAACGTCTTCGCCAATGCTGCTTACCGCATTAACGCCAGACACCGTCTCAACCTGCTCGTTTTCGCCTACCACGTGTACCTGATAGCTATGACGGGCATTCAGGGCATCCAGGACTACCTGATTCACATCGGCGAATGTCAGCGTAATGCCTGCGTCTGCCAGCAGTTTACCGATAAAGCCACGACCGATATTACCTGCGCCAAAATGTAATGCTTTCATAGTATTAACCTTAATCAATGTTTTTACCCGAGAGGGCTGGGGTGAGGCTTTGCCCTCACCCTAACCCTCTCCCCACAGGGGGAGAGGGAAGAGGTTCCGTTACTTGTTCAACAGCGCCAGCACTTCTTCCACGCTGGTGGTGTTGGCCAGACGTTCAATGACAGAGTCGTCATCCAGCGCGTTGGTCAGGCTGGTAATCACCTGGATGTGCTCGTTGTTTCGAGCGGCGATACCAATCACCAGGCGGGCGATGTCGTCTTCTTCTTCACCGAAGCGTACACCATCCGGATACTGGCAGAACACCACGCCGGTTTTCAGTACGCGGTCTTTCGCTTCAACCGTACCGTGTGGAACCGCAATGGATTCACCCAGATAGGTTGGGGTCAGCTTTTCACGCTCCAGCATCGCGTCAACGTATTCAGGCTGCACGTAGCCGCCTTTCACCAGCTGTTCACCGGCAAAGCGAATCGCCTCTTCCTTGTTGGACGCCGTGCGGCCCAGGAAGATGTTTTCTGCGCCCAGGCGGAACAGGTGGCTGTCGTTCGCGTCAAAGCTGTCTTTCAGGCTGTCGCGGACTTTGACTTCGTTATCTTCATGACGCTGCGCGGCCACCAGGCGTTCGGTCAGGTTGGTGTACAGGCCGCTGTCCAGGAAGTTGGTCAGCGAAATGTGCTGTGCCTGAGGAACCTGACGCATCGCACGTTCGGTCAGATCGCGGTGCGTAATCACCAGGTCAACATCTGCAGGCAGGCTGTTGATGGCGCTGTTGGTGACGGAGATGTTGGTCAAACCCGCATCCTGCACTTTCTTACGCAGCACGCCGGCACCCATGGCGCTGGAACCCATACCCGCGTCACAGGCCACGATGATTTTACGTACGTGGCTTAGGTCGTTAGAGACATCGCCCGCCGCCAGCGGCGTTGCGCCTTTTGATTCGGCTTTCATGTCATGCATACGACGGGTTGCCGCTTCGATATCGTCATCTTCTTTCACTTTGCTGGTTTTCAGCAGGATAGAAGAGACCACGAAGGAGACGGCCATTGCCGCACAGATGGCTGCGATGTTAGCGAAATAGGCACCTTTCGGGGTCATCGCCAGGACCGCCAGGATGGAGCCTGGAGAGGCCGGAGAAACCAGACCACCGCCCAGCACGCTCAGGGTGAACACGCCCGTCATACCGCCGAGGATAACGGCCAGGATCAGACGTGGGTTCATCAGCACGTAAGGGAAGTAAATTTCGTGGATACCGCCCAGGAAGTGGATGATAGCCGCACCGCCCGCAGACTGTTTCGCACTGCCGCGACCAAAGAACATGTACGCCAGCAGAACACCCATGCCCGGACCCGGGTTGGCTTCAATCAGGAAGAAGATGGACTTGCCGAGGTCATGAGACTGCTGAATACCCAGCGGTGAGAAGATACCGTGGTTAATGGCGTTGTTGAGGAACAGGATTTTCGCCGGTTCAACAAAGATAGACGCCAGCGGCAGCATGTCGTGCGCAACCATGAAGTTAACGCCTGCCGCCAGAACTTTGGACAGCACTTCAACCGCAGGGCCAATGCCGAGGAACGCCAGAATCGCGAGGATCATACCGATGATGCCCGCAGAGAAGTTGTTCACCAGCATTTCGAAGCCGGATTTGATCTTGCCATCAACCCAGACGTCGAATTTCTTAATTGCCCAGCCGCCCAGAGGGCCCGCAATCATTGCACCGAGGAACATCGGCATATCCGCACCGACGATAACCCCCATCGTCGTGATGGCACCCACAACGCCACCCCGGTCTCCACCCACCAGACGACCACCGGTAAACCCGATAAGCAGCGGCAGCAGGTAGGTAATCATTGGGCCAACAAGTTTCGCCAGCGTTTCGTTAGGCAACCACCCTGTCGGAATGAACAACGCAGTGATGATACCCCACGCGATAAACGCGCCGATATTTGGCATCACCATATTGCTGAGGAAACGACCAAAGCTTTGAACTTTGATCTTGAAATCGGATGACATAAAACACCCCTTCTTCTGTTTACGCTTAGGCTTGCGGCCCGAGGTTTATTGTTAATGAGGCGGCAGAGGTAGCCGGGCCCTGTTCTGATGCTGTGAAATCTGGCACTGAATCGTTCAACTGTCCAGACGACGGAAATTTGTGTGATATGAATCACGTAAATGTAGGGGGTGCAGACATGAATGAAGTGATCTTCGTCACAAAAATGGTGGATAAAAAAAATACGATGGCGATAAATAACGCAAAAACCACCCACTTCTGTGATGTAAATCACATTTGGTTGTCGTGAGTTTGTTTCTGGATTGTGACTAATTTCACAAAAAATTTTTATGCAGAATTCTCCGGATGTGATCGGCGACAAATTCTGCCTGGCGATTCAACGCCAGGATGTCATGAAGTCACACATAAAGCTAAAAAATGACTTTTCATGTGTGGTATGGCGAAAAGCAATAAGGTACGTTACGCTCATATTGTAAGGTTAAGTCTATTATTATTCAGGATATATTTTGACACGCTTATAAACTTGCATGGAGATATTATAAAAAACGATACTCCCCTGCTCTGAAATATAAGTACACCTCGTATTTATAAAAAATTAATTAGGTTGCGTACCGTTTTATTAATTTAATGAGTTGACGTTGTTTAAGTGAGGAGAATATGTTTCTCAACTATTTTGCGCTGGGCGTATTGATTTTTGTATTTCTGGTTCTTTTTTACGGAATCATCGCCATCCATGATATTCCTTATAATATGGCCAAAAAACGGAATCATCCCCATGCGGATGCCATTCATACGGCGGGATGGATTAGCCTGTTTACGCTCCATGCGATTTGGCCGTTCCTGTGGATTTGGGCCACGTTGTACCGCGAAGATCGCGGCTGGGGGATGCAGAACCACATCTCAAAACCTGATGAGGTCCCGGGTATGGATGCTCTGACTAAACGTGTCGCCGAATTAGAACAAAAACTGGCAGCGGTACCTCCCACGGCTGACAAGAATACGCTGGAGCACTAATCATGGATCTGCTGATTATTTTGACCTATGTGGCCTTTGCCTGGGCCATTTTTAAAATATTCCGTATTCCGGTAAACCAGTGGACCCTCGCGACCGCAACATTAGGCGGGGTGTTTATTGTCGCCGGGCTTATCCTGTTGATGAACTATAACCATCCCTATACCTTTACGGCGCAAAAAGCGGTTATTTCCATTCCGATTACGCCGCAGGTTACTGGGGTAGTGAGTGAAGTTACCGATAAAAATAACCAGCTAATTAAAAAAGGCGAAGTGTTATTTAAACTTGATCCGGGCCGCTATCAGGCGCGCGTCGACAGACTGCAGGCCGACCTGGTCACCGCCACGCACAATATCGACAATCTCAAAGCGCAGCTTGCGGAAGCGGTCGCCAATACCACGCGCGTGTCCGCTGAACGTGACCGCCTGTATAAAGATTACCAGCGCTACCTGAAAGGCAGCCGGGCAAAGGTTAACCCGTTCTCTGAAAGCGATATCGACAACGCACGGCAAAACTATCTGGCGCAGGATGCGCTGGTAAAAGGCTCGGTGGCTGAACAGACGCAAATACAAAGTCAGTTAGACAGTATGGTCAACGGTGAGCAATCCCAGGTTGCTTCCCTGCGTGCTCAGCTTGCTGAAGCGAAATACAACCTGGATCAGACCGTGGTGCGTGCGCCGAGCAATGGCTATATCACGCAGGTGCTGATTCGTCCGGGGACCTATGCTGCCGCGCTGCCGCTGCGCCCGGTCATGGTCTTTATTCCTGAACAGAAACGCCAGATTGTGGCCCAGTTCCGTCAGAACTCGCTGCTGCGTCTGAAGCCGGGCGACGAAGCGGAAGTGGTCTTCAACGCGCTGCCGGGCCAGGTCTTCTCCGGCAAGCTCACCAGTATTCTGCCGGTGGTGCCGGGGGGGTCATACCAGGCGCAGGGTGCGTTGCAGTCGCTGACCGTGATCCCAGGTACCGATGGCGTATTAGGCACTATCGAGCTGGAGCCGAATGCTGATGTCGATGCGCTGCCCGACGGCATTTATGCTCAGGTGGCGGTCTATTCGGATCACTTTGCTCACGTCTCGGTAATGCGTAAGGTGCTGCTGCGTATGACCAGCTGGATGCACTACCTCTATCTCGATCACTAACCCCTTCAGGGCAGGAATGCGACACGCATACCTGCCCTTTTTTCATCGCTTGATCCATACTGACTTTTTTCGGCATCAAGGATCAGGCAATGAAACTTATCGGCAGCTACACCAGTCCCTTCGTGCGAAAAATCTCGATTCTTCTGCTGGAGAAAGGGATTGAATTCGAGTTCGTCAATGAACAGCCTTATCACGCTGAAAACGGTGTGGCGCAGTACAACCCGCTGGGAAAAGTGCCGGCGCTGGTAACAGACGAAGGCCAGTACTGGTTTGATTCCCCCATTATTGCGGAGTACATCGAGCTGCTCGGCGTGGCCCCGGCGATGTTACCGGCCGATCCAAACGCGGCGCTGGCAATGAAGCAAATTGAAGCGCTGGCCGACGGTATTATGGATGCGGCGTTAACGTCCGTACGCGAGCAGGCAAGACCCGCCGCCCAGCAGTCTGAAACGGAACTGTTACGCCAGCGTGAAAAAATCAGCCGCAGCCTGGACTGGTGCGAACAGCTTATCCGGGAGGGAAAAATTCAACCCGATAGCCTGAACCTGGCAACGATAGCCATTGCCTGCGCCATCGGTTATCTCAATTTCCGCCACGTTTCCCCCGGCTGGTGCGTCGACCGTCCATTGCTGGTGAAGCTTGCAGAAACGCTCTTTCAGCGCGAGAGCTTTGCCCGTACCGAACCGCCAAAGGCTTGATGCGGGTTATAACACTTCGCAGCAGGAGGCGGTACAATCCCTTCTTATGTTGACTCCCTCTCCCGTCGGGAGGGGGGATGATATTTACTCGCCAGGCGCTTTCATGACAACTCATCACTCCCTGTACAGCCAGATCCCTGCAACCGACCGTCTTCTTCGCGAGCCGCGCGTGCATGCTGCCGTTGCGCGGTTCGGCCATACCGCGACGGTTGAAATATTACGTCTGCTTCAGGACGAAGCCCGCAGCCATATTCAGACAGAAAATGCATTGCCGGACTGGTGTGCGGCGTGGGGGCTGGAAGTGGAGCTGAGGCTCGAGGAGAAAGCACAAAGCGCGTTACGCCCGGTCATCAACCTGACGGGAACCGTGCTGCACACCAACCTTGGTCGCGCTCAACAGGCTGAAGAGGCCGTCGCTGCGGTCGTGCAGGCCATGCGTTCCCCCGTGACGCTTGAGTACGATCTGGACGGCGCAGGGCGCGGACATCGCGATCGGGCGCTGGCGGACCTGCTCTGCGAGCTGACCGGCGCGGAAGATGCCTGCATCGTGAATAACAACGCGGCGGCGGTACTGTTAATGCTGGCAGCGACCGCCAGCGGTAAAGAGGTGGTGGTTTCCCGTGGCGAGCTGGTCGAGATTGGCGGTGCGTTTCGCATTCCGGATGTTATGCGCCAGGCGGGCTGTACCCTGCATGAAGTGGGCACCACCAACCGCACGCATGCAAAAGATTATCGCGCAGCAGTGAATGAAAATACCGGGCTACTGATGAAGGTCCACACCAGTAATTATCAGATAGCCGGATTCACCAAAACCGTTGAAGAGGCGGAGCTGGCGGAGCTGGGCCGTGAGCTGGGTGTGCCGGTGGTGGCCGACCTCGGTAGCGGTTCGCTGGTCGATCTGAGCCAGTACGGTCTGCCAAAAGAGCCCATGCCGCAGGAGATGATTGCGGCGGGCGTCAGTCTCGTGAGTTTCTCCGGCGACAAACTGCTTGGCGGCCCGCAGGCGGGGATTATCGTGGGTAAACGTGCGCTTATTGCGAAGCTGCAGCAGCACCCGCTCAAACGTGCACTGCGAGCCGATAAAATGACGCTTGCTGCGCTGGAAGCGACGCTGCGCCTTTATCTCCACCCGGAAAAACTGGCTGAACGTCTGCCCACGCTGCGCCTGCTGGCCCGTGATGCCGCCTCAATTCGCGCCCAGGGTGAGCTGCTCTTGCCACACGTTGCGCCGCACTACCCCGATTTTGACGTGCGCCTTGAAGCTTGTCAGTCGCAGATCGGCAGCGGTTCACTGCCGGTGGACAGGCTGCCCAGCGCGGCGCTCACGTTTACACCCCGTGACGGGCGCGGCAGCCAGCTTGACGCTTTGTCGGCGCGCTGGCGTGCCTTGCCAGCACCGGTTATCGGGCGCATTTACGATGGCCGAATGTGGCTGGATCTACGCTGTCTTGAAGATGAAGCGCGATTTCTGGAGATGCTGTTGAAATGATTATTGCCACCGCCGGTCACGTCGACCACGGAAAAACCACCTTATTACAGGCCCTGACCGGGGTGAATGCCGATCGTCTGCCGGAAGAGAAAAAACGCGGCATGACCATCGATCTGGGCTATGCCTACTGGCCTCAGCCTGATGGCCGGGTGCTGGGTTTTATTGATGTACCGGGACACGAGAAGTTTCTTTCTAACATGCTGGCGGGCGTCGGTGGCATCGATCATGCTCTGCTGGTGGTGGCCTGTGATGACGGCGTGATGGCGCAAACGCGTGAACATCTGGCAATTTTACAGCTGACGGGCAACCTGCAGCTGACCGTTGCGCTGACCAAAGCTGACCGCGTCGATGAGGCGCGACTCAACGCGGTGCGCGAAACCGTGCAGGCGACCTTGCGGGAGTATGGATTTGCCGATGCGCCATTATTCGTCACCGTGGCGACAGAAGGTCGCGGTATTGACGAACTTCGCCACCATTTGCAGCAGCTTACTTCACGCGAGCATGCCAGCCATCATCGTTTCCGTCTGGCGATCGACCGGGCCTTTACCGTTAAAGGCGCGGGGCTGGTGGTCACCGGTACCGCGCTGAGCGGTGAAGTGAACGTGGGCGATACCTTATGGCTCACGGGTGCCAACGCCCCGATGCGTGTGCGCGGTTTGCATGCGCAGAACCAGCCCGTAGAGCATGCCCATGCCGGGCAGCGCATCGCACTCAATATTGCGGGCGATGCGGAAAAAGAGAAGCTTAACCGTGGCGACTGGCTGCTGGCCGGTGTACCGCCGGAGCCTTCTGAGCGGGCGATCGTCGCCCTGCAGACGCATGTGCCGCTGACCCAATGGCAGCCGCTGCATATCCACCACGCGGCCAGCCATATCACCGGGCGCGTGTCACTGCTGGAAAACGACCTTGCCGAACTGGTTTTCGATTCGCCACTGTGGCTCGCGGATAATGACCGTCTGGTACTGCGTGACATTTCGGCGCGGGAGACGCTGGCCGGGGCGCGGGTGGTCACGCTCAACCCGCCGCGTCGCGGCAAGCGCAAGCCGGAGTATCTGCAATGGCTGGGAGCGCTGGCGCAGGCCGCGGATGATAAAGCCGCGTTGCTTGTTCATCTTGAGCGTGGTGCCGTCAATCTGAGCGATTTCGCATGGGCTCGTCAGCTCAGCGCGGAAGGATTACGCCTGCTGACCCAGGAGCCTGGTTTTATTCAGGCGGGTAACAATTTACTGAATGCCCCGGTCGCAGCATGCTGGCAGCGCAAGGTATTGACCACGCTCGCCACTTACCATGAACAACATCAGGATGAACCCGGCCCGGGACGTGAACGCCTGCGACGCATGGCGTTGCCGATGGAAAACGATGCGCTGGTGCTGCTGCTGATTGAAAACATGCGCGAAAGTGGGCTGATAAAAAGCCACCACGGCTGGCTGCATCTGCCGGATCACAAAGCCGGGTTTAACGCCGGGCAAGAGGCGATATGGCAGAAAGTGGCCCCGCTGTTTGGCGACGAGCCGTGGTGGGTTCGCGATCTCGCACGTGAAACGAATACCGACGAACAGGTGATGCGCCAGGTATTGCGCCATGCGGCGCAGCAGGGGTTAATCGTCGCGATCGTGAAAGATCGTTATTACCGTAACGATCGCATTGTGGCGTTTGCTAACCTGATCCGCGAGCTGGATCAGGCGCGAGGCACGACCTGCGCAGCAGATTTTCGCGATCGGCTGAACGTCGGGCGCAAGCTGGCGATTCAGATCCTGGAATATTT
The DNA here is from genome assembly GCF_047456135.1 of Enterobacter sp. BNK-18. Classification (NCBI taxonomy): domain Bacteria; kingdom Pseudomonadati; phylum Pseudomonadota; class Gammaproteobacteria; order Enterobacterales; family Enterobacteriaceae; genus Enterobacter; species Enterobacter sp. BNK-18. The sequence continues at coordinate 3,975,328 of NZ_CP179899.1, forward strand.
CAACCGCATCGGCTTTACCCGTCGTCGTGGCAACGATCATTTATTGCGGGATTCGTTATTATTTCCTGAAACTCCGTGACCCCCGTCGTAAACACCGTTACCGGCTGGCGAGAAAATCGCCAGCCGGAACTACCCTTGTTGTACACCAACAGCAAGGAGACGGTCATGACAAACAATCCTCCCTCATCGCGTATCCAGCCTGGCGAGTATGGTTTTCCCCTCAAGCTGAAGCCCCGTTATGAAAACTTTATCGGCGGCGACTGGGTTGCACCCGTCGACGGCGAATACTATTCCAATCTGACGCCCGTTACCGGCCAGCCGCTGTGTGAGATAGCCAGCTCCGGCAAGGGGGATATCGACCTGGCGCTGGACGCCGCGCACAAAGCCAAAGACAAATGGGGGCATACCTCTGTTCAGGACAGAGCGGCGATATTGTTCAAAATCGCTGACCGGATGGAACAGAATCTGGAGCTGCTGGCTACGGCGGAAACCTGGGATAACGGTAAGCCAATTCGTGAAACGATGGCGGCAGACGTGCCGCTGGCCATTGACCACTTCCGCTATTTTGCCTCCTGTATTCGCGCTCAGGAGGGCGGAATTAGCGAGGTAGACAGCGACACCGTGGCGTACCACTTCCACGAACCGCTGGGGGTGGTGGGGCAGATCATTCCGTGGAACTTCCCGTTGCTGATGGCGAGCTGGAAAATGGCGCCCGCCCTGGCGGCGGGTAACTGCATTGTGCTCAAACCGGCCCGCCTGACCCCGCTGTCAGTTCTGCTGCTGATGGAAGTCATTGGCGACCTTCTCCCGCCAGGCGTGATTAACGTGGTGAACGGGGCGGGGGGTGAGATAGGGGAATATCTGGCGACCTCAAAACGGATCGCCAAAGTCGCGTTTACCGGGTCGACGGAAGTGGGTCAGCAGATCATGCAGTACGCGACCCAGAACATCATTCCAGTGACCCTGGAGCTGGGCGGTAAATCGCCGAACATTTTCTTCGCCGACGTCATGGAGGAAGAGGATGCCTTCTTCGATAAAGCCCTGGAAGGCTTTGCGCTGTTTGCTTTTAACCAGGGTGAAGTCTGTACCTGCCCAAGCCGCGCGCTGGTGCAGGAGTCTATCTATGAGCGCTTTATGGAGCGAGCCATTCGCCGCGTCGAGTCTATCCGCAGCGGTAACCCGCTTGATAACGTGACCCAGATGGGCGCGCAGGTCTCGCACGGGCAGATGGACACTATCCTCAACTACATTGATATCGGCAAGAAAGAAGGGGCGGATGTCCTGACCGGCGGTCGGCGTAAAATGCTGGGCGGCGATCTGCAGGACGGGTATTACCTGGAGCCGACGATCCTGTTCGGCAAAAACAATATGCGCGTCTTCCAGGAGGAAATTTTCGGACCGGTGCTGGCCGTCACCACCTTCAAAACGATGGAAGAGGCGCTGGAGATTGCTAACGATACGCCGTATGGCCTCGGGGCTGGCGTCTGGAGCCGCAACGGTAATCTGGCTTATAAAATGGGGCGGGGCATTCAGGCCGGGCGCGTGTGGACCAACTGCTACCATGCTTATCCGGCGCACGCGGCTTTTGGGGGCTATAAGCAGTCGGGCATCGGGCGTGAAACCCACAAGATGATGCTGGAGCATTACCAGCAGACGAAATGCCTGCTGGTGAGTTATTCCGATAAACCTCTGGGGCTGTTCTAACCCTCCAGCTCAGGCTGCCCCTGGGCAGCCTGAGCAATTTGCTGACGCAGGCAGTTCAGTACGCCGTCCAGAATGTACTGCACGCGCCAGGGCTGGTATTCACGTTTGCGGAATATCGCCGTCAGGTCGAGCCACCACTCTTCCTGATGGGGGAAGCAGGGAACCAGAGAACCACTCTTAAGCTCTTTTTTCAGGCTTTCTTTCGGCGCAAAAACAATACCGAGATTATTTCGTGCCAGTTCCAGCGCCGTCTGCGTATTGTCGCAAATATAATTCCCGGTCACTCTGTAATCATATACGGTCTCGCTGCCGTGGACGCGAAAACGCCAGATGTTCGCCTCATCCACCAGCATCGAGTCTATTAAAATACAGGAGTGATTCATTAAATCTTCAGGTCCGGTTAAGGGGTGGTTTTTCAAATATTCTTCAGTGGCAAACGCCGTGACGGAATATTTCGTTAACACACTGGCGACCAGACTTTCATCTTTCGGCTGAGCATAGGTAATGAGAATATCGCAATCATCGGGGAACGAGACCCCTTCGGAATATTCATTACGATCCAGGTTGTACGTTTTTAACGAGATGCGGATATCACCGATGTCCTCAATCTGATGGATCACGTGTCGCGCCAGATACATCACGATACCCGTTGGGGCGTAAATGGTCACTTTTCCGCGCTTCTCATGCTTATAATCAGCAATGAAATTAATGAGCTGGCTATTTTTATCCAGCGTGGCGTCAATATAGGGGAGTAACGCTTCGCCAAACTGGGTTAGCGCCAGTTGACGGGTCGTGCGCTCAAATACCTTAAGACCGACACGCGTTTCAAAATCAGAAAGGTATTTACTGACGTTAGCCTGTGCCATGCCCAGCAGGGCTGCGGCATCGCCAATACTGTGGGTGGCTGCGATGACGGAAATAATTTTTAACTCGCGTGGTTTTAGCTGGAACTTATTCATCATGCGCACCCATCTATATGTTTTTATATATAATATTATATAAACTGCAGCGTTGCATTGGCAAATTTGTAACCATTATTATTCGCCTCGCTTGTTTGGCGTCTAAATGGATTACATGTAATGACTATTAAATACAATTTACTCATCGCAGCCACGTTATTTGCAACATCATCTGCAATGGCTGGTGACTTTTCACTTGGGGCGGGGGCTGTATTTAATGAGTCGCCTTATAAAGGTTATAACGAAAATACCACGGCGGTACCGTTAATTAGCTATGAAGGCGACCGGTTTTATATTCGCCAGACCACCGGCGGATGGATCCTGTGGAAAGACGAAAAAAATGAATTCAGCATGACCGCATCGTGGATGCCACTGCGATTTGATCCTGAAGATAACGACGACGCTCAGATGAAACACCTCGATGAGCGTAAAGCATCAGCGTTTCTCGGCGGGGCGTACTACCGCCATGAACACTGGGGCTCGCTGAAAGTGGCGGTCTCGGGTGATGCGATGGATGAGAGCGGCGGCGTGATCGGTGAAATCTCATACTTCCGTCCGGTTCGGATGGAACGTCTGACGCTGACGCCATCGGTAGGTATTTTCTACAGCGACGAAAGCTATAACGATTACTACTACGGTGTATCCGGCAATGAGTCTCGCCGCTCAGGCCTCAATGAATACACCGCAGGTGATAGCTGGACGCCGTATGTGGGTCTCGCGGCTAAATATCAGTTAACCCAGAATCTGTTTATCAACGCCAGCGCGGTCTATACCGTGTTACCTGACGACGTGAAGAACAGTCCGATGATCGACCGCGAAGACAGTTTCGCGCTGATGACCGGCATGTCCTGGCGTTTCTGATCTAAAGCCGGGTGGCGATTGCCTTACCCGGCCTCGGTTTTTATCTCCCGCGCCTGTGGGAGAGGGTTGGGGTGAGGCTGACAGGACAGATGCCTTCAGGCCTCATCCACCCAAATCCGCATTTCCCCTTCTCCCCGGTTTGCCCAGCTGAACCACGGAATAAAGGTCAACGTCCGGGGCTGGCGCTGCACCGGGGCGCGATCGTACTGCCACAGTGCCTGCGTGCCTTCCTCATCAGCGTGACGCGCGATGCCCTCCGCCTGAATCAGTATCTTGTGCGCAAAGATCCCTTTTCCTTCAAAGACCCGAAATTCGCTCTGCTCAGGCAGGGAGAGGTTATGCAGGTTCGCGCCATTGTCGGCCTCTTCCAGGCAGTAGACCAGCGGGCCACGCTGCAGCGCGACTTTACCGGCCTGCTGGCGTACCAGCGGGTTACCGTACACGCGGCGGACCGGCATGGGTAAGGTCAGCGTAAGGGTATCTCCCTCCTGCCAGCGGCGGGTGAGGTACAGATACCCCCGGGAGACATCACCCGTGACCCTTTCGCCGTTCAGTGACACGGCCGGGCTTGTGCACCAGTCTGGTAAACGTAGTGCCAGCGTGTGGGTCACCGGGGCAGGTGAGGTGATCTCGATGTTGACCTCTTCCTGCCATGGATAATCACCGCTAATCCGTAGCTGTAAGGTGCCCTCATCTACCGGTATGGCGACGTCGTTCCCCACATAGAGGTTGATAAAGAGCGCGTTCTGACGAACGGTATAGAGATAGTGGCCCAGCGAAGTGAGCACGCGGGCGATATTGGGCGGGCAACAGGCGCAGCCGAACCAGCGCTGGCGAACCGGCTTAACGTGGTCGTAGACATGATTAAATGCCAGTGTTTTAGGGTGTACCTCCAGCGGGTTCACATAGAAGAAATGTTTACCGTCCAGCGCCATGCCGCCCAGTACCGTGTTGTATAAGGCACGCTCCATCACGTCGGCGTACTGGCTGTCCGCTTCCATCTCCAGCATCCGGCGGGCAAACATCATCAGGCCAATGGAGGCGCAGCTTTCGGCATATACCGTATCGTTAGGCAAATCGTAATCGCTGCTGAAGGCTTCGCCACTGCTTTGCGAGCCGATCCCGCCGGTAATATAGAGCTGTCGCTGGGCCATGTTATTCCACAGTCGCAGGCAGTCCTGGCGTTTACCCTCGTCATGACTCAGGCGAGCAAGATGCGCCATGCCCGCCATCAGATAGACAAATCGAACCGCGTGGCCGATGGCGGTGTGTTGTTCGGCAAGCGGTTGATGCGCCTGGCTATAGGCTTTGTCCTTGACCATCCACGCCGGGCCGTATGTGTTCCAGTACGATGTCCGGCCCCGTTTCTCATATTCGATATCGTAGAAATGAGGCTGTGTGCCGCGCGTGTCGATAAAATATTTCACAAGGGCCAGGTAACGCGGTTCCTGAGTGACGTCGTAAAGCCGCATAAGCGCCAGCTCAATTTCCGGATGGCCCGGATAACCGTGAAGCTGCTCCTCGCCGGGGCCAAAGACCCGGTCGATATGGTCCGCCAGTTTGCATACCACCTCCAGCAGACGGCGTTTTCCGGTCCCCTGAAAATAGGCCACGCCAGCTTCAATCATATGTCCGGCGCAATACAATTCGTGGCATTCGGCGAGATTCGTCCAGCGCTCACCGGGTGCTTTCACCGTGAAGTAGGTGTTGAGATAGCCATCGTCGCACTGCGCCGCCGCAATCAGCTCAATCACCTCATCGGCGGTTTTTTCACGTTCCGGGTCGGGCTTCTGGCACAACGACCACGCGACGGCTTCCAGCCATTTCGCCACGTCGCTGTCCTGAAACACCATCCCATAGAACTCCCCCTGTTCCAGCCCTGCCGCAATGCGGAAGTTGGTGATGGCGTGACTCGGTTCGGCTTCGGTAACGCGATCGTTTAGCGCATCCCACTGGTAGGGGATCACCACATCACGCACCAGCCGCTGATACTGGCCGAGAAACGGGTCGTTGATGTTCAGTGTGTGCAGGTCGGCTTCCATTATGGACATGTCATTCTCCTCAGGACGATACGTGACGCTGGCGCAGATCGGTGGCAATGCGCGACATCATGGGATTGTTGAGTCTGCACCAGCGGATTGAGACCGCCAGCAGCAGGTGGAAAAGGGCGGGGAGCAGCGTCTCCATCGCAGTAATTCCCTGTAACGAGGCTGGCGTCTGGTTGCCCGCGCCCGGCTGGTAGGCGACGGCGATAAACACCAGGCTGATGATCCCGGCGCTGGACGCCCAGGCGAGCTTGATGAAAAACAGATTGAAAGCGAAGTTCATGCCAGATGAACGTACCCCGTTTTTCCACTCACCATAGTCATCTGCAAATGCCATCAGCGAGAAGTGCAGGGGCAGGGTAAAACCGAGAATGACACCGTTACTCAGAATAACGATCAGCCAGAGCATCTGATGAGCCGGACCGCCTGGCAGAAACCACATACCCGCCGCGAGCGCGGCCAGCACGAGGTTGGTGTAGTAATAGAGTTTGACGGTATCAATCCGGCGAGAAAGGGGATTCACGATCACCGCGCCGAGAATGGCCGCAAAGGTCACCATCGTGAAGAACAGCGAGGTATAAGCGGTACTGCCCTGGAGCACGTAGGTGATGAAGTACATGTAGCCGCCGCCACGAATGTTGAAGACGTTGATCAGCAGGAATGACATCACCAGCATCAGCAGGAGCTGATCGTTGTTGCGCAGGCCGGCCAGATGCTCGCGTAAGGTGAATTTGCCCATCAGCGCCAGCGGGACGCGCTCACGCACCCAGAAGAAGCAGCAGAGGAACATCACCACGGCGATGGCGCACAACACCCCAACGCCGAGTTGATAGCCTCGGGCAGCGTTGCCCTCGCCCAGCGCTGCGACCAGCCACGGCAGGCCAACAGAGACCAAAAAGCCCGCCACACCGCACAGCACAAAGCGCCATGACTGGCAGGAGATGACCTCGCTGTGGCGGGTGGTCATGGTGTTGATTAGCGCGCAGTAGGGCACGTTGATGGCGGTATAGCCCACTGACAACAGCAGATAGGTACCAAACGCCCAGGCGATTTTCACCCCCATGCTGGCGTCAGGCACGGTGAAGGTCAGTACACCGATAACCCCGACAGGAAGCGCCACCCACAGCTGCCACGGGCGAAAACGCCCCCAACGGCTTTGTGTTCGGTCGGCAATCACCCCCATCACCGGATCGGAAATGGCGTCAAACACGCGCAGGGCAATAAACAGCGTGCCAACGAGCGCAGGCGTCAGACCAAAAACGTCGGTGTAGAAGAAGGTAAGAAAATTCATGATCAGGCAGGTAATGACCGTGCCACCCGCGTCACCCAGGCCGTAGCCAATTTTTTCGCGGACTGACAGGCGGTCATCCATTGCCCCTTGTACGACCTGTGATTCTGTAATCGGTGTGGAAGTCATGAGGTAACTCCTCGGTAATCGATTTTTATCGTATTTATGCAAGGTACCCCATTCATTCTGCACCGAACGCTCAGGCCAACAAGGGAAGGGAAAAGTATAAAAAGGTGACGATTCCGACCTGATGATAAATTTGTGATTTCGATCGGGAAGGCAGGAAGATATTCATTAATAATCAAAGCATAAGATGAATATTAATGGCAATCAGAGCGGAATGGTGAATATCCATGCTTGAATTATCCATAGCGCTTCCGATTAAAGTGCAAAATGGTGGGCTCTTTATTTCCCGGGGCGTGGGCCGGCATCCGGCGCGCAAATTAACTTCGTGGGAGATTATCTTCGTTGAAAAAGGGACATTAACGATCCAGGAAGAAAACACGCTCTTTGAAGTGAAAGCGGGAGAGAGCTTACTGCTCTGGCCGGCGCGTCGACACGTGGGGACAGAAGATTTCCCGGCGGACCTGCGGTTCTACTGGCTGCATTTTGAGGTCGAAGGGCAATCGTCGCCTTTGCCACATGCTTTTCCGGTGGCCATTGAACAACATTGCTGCGTGCGCGATGCTCAATATGTGATTGCGCTATTCCGGCAATTCCTGAGTGAGCAGGAAAAATTACAGCGAAGCGTGGCGCTGGAAATGATTTTGCTGCTGATTTTACAGCAAGTGTCGATCTCCTCAGGTTATGAAGACAGAGCCGATGAAGCCGGCGCGGCCATGGCATGGAAGGCAAAACAGCTTATTCGCACGCAGTTTCATCTGCCGCTTTCCACATCGCAACTGGCAAAAGCCTTGCACTGCAATGCCGATTATCTGGGACGCGTATTTCGCCGGACCTTTCACTTAACCCTGACGGAGGCGATCCATCGCCAGCGCGTCAGGGCGGCAGAAAAGCTGTTGCTGAACGACTCCGCGTCCCTGACCGAAGTGGCAACCCGCTGCGGTTTTAATGATGTCGGGTATTTCCGGCAGATATTTTCAAAGCATACCGGCTTAACGCCCGCCGTCTGGAAACGGCGGTACTGTAAGGAGCATATTAATTCCGGGTGATCACTGCCCGTAGTAGGCATTTGCTCCATGCTTGCGCAGGTAATGTTTATCGAGCAGTTCCTGCTGCATCGTCGGTAGCTGTGGCGCAAGCTGGCGTGAAAACAGCCCCATAAAGGCGCACTCTTCCAGCACCACAGCGTTATGTACCGCATCGGCCGCATTTTTTCCCCAGGTGAACGGGCCGTGAGAATGCACCAGCACCGCCGGGATTTGCATCGGGTTTACGTCGCGCTCCTCAAAGGTTTTGATGATCACTTCACCGGTCTGGTATTCGTATTCACCCGCAATTTCAGCCGGGGTCATCAACCGCGTGCAGGGGATCGCACCATAAAAATAGTCAGCGTGCGTGGTACCCCATGCCGGTAAATCCTGCCCTGCCTGCGCCCAGACAGTGGCATGGCGGGAATGGGTATGCACAATGCCGCCAATTTCAGGGTAACGGCGATACAGCGCCAGGTGGGTTGGCGTGTCGGAAGAGGGTTTTTTAACCCCCTCGACCACCTGGCCCGTGGCAATGTCCACCACCACCATATCCTCTGCGGACATCACGTCATACTCCACGCCGGAGGGTTTAATCACCATCAGGCCGCGTTCACGATCCACCGCACTGACGTTGCCCCAGGTGAAAGTCACCAGCTGGTGGGCGGGCAGCGCCAGGTTTGCCGCCAGGACCTCGGCTTTGAGTTGTTCTAACATGTCATCCCTCCTTCCTGCATCCGGGCTTCAATCCAGCGGCGTGCCTGGATGATTTCCAGTACCGGCTCTTTGGCTTTTTCGGTCCACATTTCAATCAGAAATGCGCCGCGATAATTGAGCTGATTCAGCGTGTTAAATATGCCCACGAAATCAACGCACCCTTCACCGAACGGTACGTCACGAAACTGTCCGGGGCTTTGTTCAGTCACGGGCTGGGTATCTTTCAGGTGGATGGCGGCGATGCGATCGATGCCCAGCGTCAGCTCGGCGGCCACATCGTTACCCCACGCGCTCAGGTTGCCGACGTCCGGATAAACGCTGAACCATGGCGAAGCGAGCATTTCGTCCCACTTTTTCCATTTGCTGATGGAGTTCATAAACGCGGTATCCATGATCTCCACTGCCAGCATGACCTGCGCGGCGGCGGCCTGCTCCACGGCCCATGCCAGCCCTTCGGCAAAGCGTTGCCGGGTACCTTCGTCATGTTCTTCGTAATAGACGTCATACCCGGCAAGCTGGATGGTGCGAATACCGAGATCGCGCGCCAGACGGATGGCTTTGGTCATGATGGCGCGTGCGCGCTCGCGGACGGTCTCGTCCCGGCTACCAAACGGGAAACGGCGGTGGGCAGACAGACACATCGACGGGATCGCGACCCCGGTTTCCAGCATCGCCTCAACCAGAGAGGCGCGCTGCGCGGTGTTCCACTCAAGGCGGGACAGGCGCTCATCGGTTTCATCGATCGACATCTCGACAAAATCAAATCCGCAGCTTTTTGCCAGCACCAGGCGCTCTGGCCAGGTGAGCGCTTTCGGCAGCGCTTTTTCGTAGATACCTAACGGATGCTGACGCATGGTGACTCCCCCCAGATGTCGCGGATGTGTGAATGGAATGCATGGGCCACCTGCGGTGGGTTAGCAGTGCCTGTCAGTGCCCGTCCGGCAATAAACGCTTTCACATTGATCTGCTTAAACAGCGGCAGGTCGGCGGGGGTAATGCCGCCGGTGATCGAGAGCTGCAGGCCGATATCCGAGAGGGCTTTCATGCTGGCGAGATCCGCCTCGCCCCACTGCTGGCCGCTGGCCTGTGCGTCGCGCCCACGGTGATAAATGGCCTGTGTGACCCCGATACGGTGCCATTCTCGCGCATCATCCAGCGTCCAGTGACCAAACAGCTCCATCTGAATTTCCCCGCCGCAGCGCAGAGCCACCTCGTGACCCTTCTCGACGGTTGCCAGCGGCGCGGCGCAGATAATGGTCATCCAGTTCGCGCCTGCGCCAAACGCCTGTTCAGCCAGCGTTTCTCCGGCATCGGCCACTTTCCAGTCAGCCACGATCGTTTTTTTCGGACACTGCTGGCGCAGTGCGCGCACGGCATTAAGCCCTTCGGTGAGACACAAAATGGTGCCTGCTTCGATAATATCGACGTGATCCGCAAGCCGCTCGACGTCGCGCTGTGCGGCCTGAAGTGAGGTATGGTCGAGCGCCAGCTGCAGTAATGGTCGGCTCATAGGTCGTGCTCCTTAACATGGGCGTGATAGCCCTGTAGTGCTGAAATCAGTAGCTGGTAGCGCTGATACTTGCGCTGGTAGGCCGCATGGGCATGCTTGTCGGGTGTGATGACGCGAATGTGATGTCTGACAGCCTGCTGCGCGGTGCGGAAATCGGGATAAACGCCGGTACCCACCAGCGCGGCCAGCGCCGCGCCGGAACAGCCGGTCTCTTCGACCTGGGGCAGTTCTATTGCCAGACCGCTGACGTCCGCGAGCATTTGCATCCACACATCTGAATGGGCAGGGCCGCCGGTTACGCGCAATGCCTGCACGTGCGTGAAGCGCGCTAGCATGCGGTTAAGATGGGTCATGTGGCTGAAGACCACACCTTCATAGACCGCCTGCAACAGATGTGCGCGGGTGTGCAGGGCCTGCATGCCGTAAAACCCGCAGGTCATCTCCAGCCCGGCGTTGCTGCCATAGAGGAACGGCAGGAAGAGCAGATCGCTTCCGGCTTTCGGCAGGCTGGCCACGGCCTGGTTGATCGCATCGAATGACATGTCGCCCCACTGTGTGGTCAGCCATTCGAGGTTACCGGACGAGGTGGGGCTGGCTTCGTGAACGATGTAGTGCTGCGGATGAACGTAGCGCCCATACACATAGGGATACGGCTCGTTATGGCCTATACCGTTGGCGATCCCGCTGGTGACAGCCCAGGTGCCCATCACGGCGTTGAGCGTGCTGTCGTCATGTAACCCGGCGCAGATCGCGGTGGAAACCACATCAAACAGCCCCCCTACAACGGGTGTACCCGCTGCGAGACCGGTCAGGGCGGCGGCCTGAGCGGTGATTTCCCCGCACATTTCTGCTGAACCGACGATCGGCGGCAGTGCGCCGTCAATTTCATCGATGCCGAGCCAGCGTGTGAGCTGCGGATCGTACTGCCCGGTGTTCATGTTGTAGAGATTGGATTCAGAGATGTTGCTCTCTTCACACCCTTTAACGCCGGTGAGGCACCAGCGCAGGTAGTCGTGCGCCATCATCACACAGCCAATCTGCTGATAACGGTGCGGTTCATTCTCTTTCACCCAGCGCAGGAGGGAGGCGGGATGCCCCGTCCATAGCGTCTGGCGCGTATGCGGATAAAGCTTTTCAGGAATACCGTCCTGCTGCCAGCGCTGTACAATCTCCAGCGCCCGGCGGTCAGAGGAGAGGATGGCGTTGCCGAGCGGCTGGTCATACTTGTCCAGTAAAAACAGTCCTTTACCCTGAGCCGATATCCCGACGCCTTTGATTTGTGCGCCGCCGATGCCGGCCTTCTTAAGCAGCAGGGCGATGGTGGCGTGGCACTGCTGCCAGAGTTGGTGCATATCCCGCTCAGCGTGGCCTGCGTGTGGGCTGAGTGTGGCAACCGCGCGGCGCTCAATACAGACTTCCTGGCCCTGGCTGGTGTACAGACCGGCTTTCAGATACGTTCCGCCACAATCGATACCCAGCCAGAAGGGCTCTTTTTCACTCATCGTTGACTCTCTTGTCTTACGCCCTCTCTTCAGGAGAGGGCGGGGGGATCAGGCTGCGTGCTTATGCGGGTTCACGCCGGGGTTGGGTTCCGCTCCGGCATCGCATTTCGCCGGTAGCATCAGGGCGAGCAGCGAGGCCAGCGCCAGTGAAACCGCGAGGCAGTACACCCCGGCATCTTTGCTGTAGAGGGTGATCAGCACGCCCACCGCGTAAGGGCCGCAGAACCCACCGAGGTTACCCAGGGCGTTAATCACGCCGCGAGCGCCACCGGCCATCTCTGCGCTGAACAGGCGCGCCGGAATCGTCCAGAACACACCCGCAGCGGACTGCAGGAAGAAGCCACAGCCCACCAGCGCGGCATAGGCCAGCCAGATGTTCTCTTTCAACGCCACGGAGAGGAACATGCAGAGCGCGAAGCCAATCAGTGGCAGGGAGACGAACAGCTTGCGCTTGCCGGTACGGTCAGACAGTGAAGAGAACAGGAACATGCCCGCAATGGCACCGACATAAGGCAGGATGGCGAGCATTCCCACCTGGCCGATGCTGGTATGCGTCAGCTCTTTGAGAATGGTCGGCAGCCAGAGGGTGTAACCGTAAATCCCGGTCTGGTAGAAGAAGTTCAGGGCAATCAGCTGCCACATGGTTTTGTCGGACAGAACCGCACTCAGCGAGGCATTTTTCACCGCTTTTCCGGCAATAGCCTGCTGTTCTGCGGCCAGCGTTTGTATCAGATAATTTTTCTCGGCCTCGGAGATCCAGCGAGCCTCCTGCGGGCGGTCGTAGACGGTGAACACCCAGAGCACCAGCACCACAATGGACATCAGCCCTTCAATGATGAACAGCCAGCGCCAGTCGAGTGCGGTGATAATCCAGCCCGACAGGGGCGCGGTGATGATCCCCGCAATGGGAACAAACATGATGACAATCGCATTGGCGCGGCCGCGTTCGGCGTCCGGGAACCAGTTACTGATCATCGTGAGCACCACAGGCAGCATCCCGCCTTCTGCCACACCGAGTAAGAAGCGCAGTGCCAGCAGTTGATACTGGTTGGTCACAACGCCGGTCAGGACCGAAATCACCGCCCAGGCAACCAGTGACCAGCCAATAAACTTCTTACCGCTGCCATGCACGGCAATCTTGCCGCCGGGCACCTGCAGGAACAGATAACCGATAAAGAAGATCCCACCCGCCAGGCCTGCCATGGTGGCAGAGATACCTAACTCTTCATCCATACCGCCTGGCATCGCAAATGCGATATTCACGCGGTCCATATATGAAATAATACAGGCGATAAGAATAGGCGGAATGATTCTTAACCAGCGCTGACGCGGAATATCCGCTTGTAGAGCATGAGTAGAAATATTCATATTTAATATCTCAGTGAATGTAACCGGATTAAGATTTTTATTGTTATTGCGTTGCTTTTTTCATTTCACTAATGCCGTCGCGCAAAATAGCGATACGATGGCTGACGTTAGCATTAGCATTTATTTCCAGTAATTTAATACCGGAGAATTTCAATGTTGCGGCGCTCGCCGCAGTAAAAAGTGCTTTTACCTGTTCGGTGGTCATTAAACTGTCGGCGCAGAACGGGGAAAATGGCGCGTGCAGATCCTGCCATTCGCCGTACGCTCCGCGGACGGAGGTCCCGGAGAACATCAGTGCGCCCAGCTTCCCGGCCTCAAGTGCGGCTTTAACATGTTCAGGTGGCAGCGCGATATTGCGTCCTTCGATAGCCGACCGCGCCCAGTTGATGCATACGCTGATATCCGTTTCTTTCACCACCTCAAGCACCTGCGCTAAGGGCAAAAACCCCTTGCGTGGCGCGGGGCCGGTCATGGCATCGCAGTGTTCAAGCACCAGGTCGCATGACCAGTCCCATGAGGTGATTTCACGTACAGAACGGGAAAACGCAGCGGTAGCTTGTTCAACAGACGGGTTTCCCGCCTGCGGCGCGGCCTGCATCTCCAGGGCGATAATTTTGCCTGGAAAGCGAGTATTGATGGCATCAATCTTTCGCAGCAGATGGCGGTAATAGTCAACGCAGGCTTTGCGCTGTTCTTCATCGGTAGAGGCCAGGCCAAACGCGCCATTTGTACTGCGGCGGCGCATGGTTTCCATCACCGCGGTAACCACCATTTGCCAGTCCCCCGGCGTATGGCGGAACAGCCATTCGTCACCCAACGGATGGAGATCCTCAAGACACGGTTGCTCCAGCCCGCGAATGTCTGGCGTGTCGGAAAGCGCTCGCCAGAAGTCCTGCTCTTCTTGTTCCCCTTGCTGATGAAACGAGGGTGCGCAGGGGTACGCACCAATTATAAAACCGGTGTTAGTCATTTCGCATTCCCAATAGAGTTCAGAAAATTAATCTATTTCGCTGATTGCTACTTTCACCACAATTTTACGAATTGCCGATACCTTATTTTTAATGCAGGCAGGACGGTGAACATCCTGCGGAAAAAATATGGCGTACGTGCCGGGCGTCATCTCTATAAATGATTCATTTTCGCTGCCGTGATAAAAAATAATATCCCGCTGTTCCAGCAGCGATTCGCTTATTTCGTTATTGCCGGTATCAATGGCGACACCGATTTTCTCTTCACCCCATGCCAGAAACTGAATGTCCAGATAGCGACGGTGCACTTCGGGACGGTTCTCATCCCACGTTTGAGTGGTGAGGTCGAGCACCTGAGCAAAGATGTTACGTCCGTCAATGTCCACCACGCCAGGTGCCAGCGCCGTGAAATCCGTGGTGCGCAGAAAATCGAGCGCTTTCTCTATCGCCCGCGGCAGGCGACACGGATTTGGCTGCGAAATATGTCCTAAAATCATGGCCCACTCCTTACAGAGACTGGATTTTCGCCCACACGCTGTCGTCAATGGTGATGCCGTTGCGGCGGTTCTCTTCGAGCAGACGTGTGAATTCATGACCCGGCAGTCGAACCGCGACGTTGTCATCAGCCCGCTCGGCGTTGATGATAAAGTCCATGATGCGCTGCAGTTTGGCATCGCGGGTGGGTCCGTCGATCAAACGATCGACCTCGATGGCGATAAAGATTTGTGACACGCCATATTCGTCGCTGTTGTCCTGGGTCACTTCCGCAACGGAGGATCCGTTGGAGAGCAGGGTTGCGATCATGTCGAGGACGATGGATAAGCCCGATCCTTTCCAGTAGCCCATCGGCAGAATGCGGCGGTTTTTCTCGATCACACCAGGTTCTCTGGTGAGGTGCCCTTCATCGTCAAACCCCCCATCCACCGGCAACGTGCGTCCGGCCAGGCGATTCACTTCCAGAATGCCGTAGGAGAACATTGACATCGACATATCGACCATTGTGATCGGCGTAGACGGAATCGCCACGATCAGAGGGTTAGTGCCGATGCAGCACGCTTTTGAGCCCCAGGCTGGCATGACGGCAATGGAGTTAGTCCAGCAGATCCCGATGTACCCCTTCTCTGCGGCCTGCCAGCCGTAGCTGCCGCCGCGCATCCAGTGGTTGGCGTTTCGCAGAGCCACCAGGCCGATACCGTGGTCGGCGGCCAGTTCGGTGGCGCGATCCATCATCTTTTTCGCCGTCAGGTTGCCAATCGAACGTCGGGCATCCCACTGTTCGATGGCACCTAGCGAGGTCACCCGTGTTGGCTGGGCATCAGGAATGATGTCGCCGGCATCAAGCTGCTGAATGAAACGAGGGAAGCGGTTAACCCCGTGTGAATAGACGCCCGATTCCGTGGT
The DNA here is from genome assembly GCF_047456135.1 of Enterobacter sp. BNK-18. Classification (NCBI taxonomy): domain Bacteria; kingdom Pseudomonadati; phylum Pseudomonadota; class Gammaproteobacteria; order Enterobacterales; family Enterobacteriaceae; genus Enterobacter; species Enterobacter sp. BNK-18. The sequence goes on from NZ_CP179899.1 coordinate 3,990,802, forward strand.
GCGGGCAAACATCTCCGCGCAGGCGTCGGCGGTGTCCGCTTTTACGCCGCGATCGACCAGGACCCGCCTGAACGCCGCTTTTAACTCTTCAAAGGTCACTTTCATCCCTGTTCTCCTGTTTTTGTCGGGGCAAGTACGAGTGCTTTTTTATCGCTAAATTTCACTATGCGAAATCTGATTTCAAATATAACGATCAAATTTTGCCAGATCAACGACATTCATGATTTTCAAAATCGATTAAAATCAACTGGTTGTGTTTTTTCTGTTGAGATCGTGAACTGAACCACACTTTGCGCTACCATCAGGACGCGATAAAAAGGAGCCATTGGATGAGCACGAAAGAGAGCGAAATGACGCAAGAAAAAGAGAGGCCAGCAGGTAGCCAGAGCTTGTTTCGCGGCCTGATGCTGATTGAGATCCTCAGCAACTACCCGAACGGGTGTCCGTTGGCCCATTTATCGGAACTGGCAGGGCTGAATAAAAGCACCGTGCACCGCTTACTGCAGGGATTACAGTCGTGCGGGTACGTTACCCCGGCGCCTGCGGCGGGCAGCTACCGCCTGACCACCAAATTTATCGCCGTCGGGCAAAAGGCGCTGTCGTCGCTGAATATCATTCACGTGGCGGCCCCGCACCTTGAGACGCTGAATATCGCCACCGGTGAGACGGTGAACTTCTCAAGCCGCGAGGACGATCACGCGATTCTGATTTATAAGCTGGAGCCCACAACCGGTATGCTGCGCACGCGTGCTTACATCGGTCAGCATATGCCGCTCTATTGTTCGGCGATGGGCAAAATCTACATGGCGTTTGGTCATCAGGACTATGTGGCGAGCTACTGGCAGAGCCATCAGGAGCAGATCCAGCCGCTCACCCGCAACACGATTACCGAACTGAGCGCGATGTATGACGAGCTGGCGGAAATCCGCGAGCACAGCATGGCGATGGATAAAGAAGAGAACGAGCTGGGCGTCTCCTGTCTTGCCGTACCGGTGTTTGATATTCATGGCCGCGTGCCGTACGCGATCTCCATTTCGCTCTCGACGTCCCGCATGAAGCAAATTGGTGAAAAAAACCTGCTGAAACCGCTGCGGGAAACGGCAGAGGCTATCTCAAAAGAGTTGGGTTTTAACGTGCGCGGAGCGTGACAGATGAACCGATTTATCCTGGCTGATACGGAAAAATGCATTGGCTGCCGTACCTGCGAAGTGGCCTGCGTGGTGTCGCATCAGGGAATGCTTTCTGCAGGCGCGTTTGCGCCCCGCATTCGGGTGGTCAAAGGCGGTGCATTCACTACGGCTGTGGGCTGTCATCAGTGTGAAGATGCCCCTTGTGCCACTGTTTGTCCGACACAGGCGATTCGCCACACCGCGGGTGCCTGGCGGGTGGAGCCGGCGCGCTGTATTGGCTGTAAAAGTTGTGTGGTAGCGTGCCCGTTTGGGGCAATGCAGGTTCAGCGAGTGGGGAACCGCGTTCAGGCGGTGAAATGTGATTTGTGCGCAGATCGCGAGGCTGGACCCGCCTGTGTGGAGGCGTGTCCAACCCACGCGCTGCGCTGCGTTGACCCCGCCAGATTACGCACCGAACGGCTGCATAATCTGGCGTAACGCGTTACTGGCTATCTTCGCGCCAGGCGTACTCAATCTCTTCGGCGAGAATTTTCACGCCCGCTTCGATTTTCTCCGGATCGGGCACGTAGTTCATGCGCATGCACTGATGCGTATGCGGCCACGGCTTATCCAGACCCGGGAAGAAGTAATCACCCGGCACCATCAACACGCCGCGCTTTTTCAGGCGCTGGTAGAGAAGCTCGGTGGTGATCGGCAGATCCTTAAACCACAGCCACAGGAAAATTGCCCCTTCAGGTTTGTGGATCAGGCAGCGTTCTTCCGGTAAGTAGCGGCGAAGAATGGCGATCGTTTCCTGTACCCGCTGGTAATAGAACGGCTTGATAACCTCGTTCGACAGGCGCAGCAGGTCATTACGTTTGATCATTTCACACATCATCGCCGGGCCGATTCCCCCCGGGGAAAGGCTGATAATGCCGTTCATGTTGGTAATGGCGGTGATGATTTTTTCATTGGCGATGATGATCCCGCAACGGCTGCCCGGCAGACCCAGCTTGGAAAGGCTCATACACAGGACGATATTAGGGTTCCACAGCGGACGTGCTTCGCTGAAGATGATCCCCGGGAACGGCACGCCATAAGCGTTATCAATCACCAGCGGGATGTCGTGCTGATTCGCCAGCGCATCCAGCTTCATCAGTTCGTCGTCGGTGATGACGTTGCCCGTAGGGTTGGTTGGACGTGATACGCAGATCATGCCCGTCTCTTCACCAATATGCAGATGTTCAAAGTCGACATGATATTTGAACTGGCCTTCTGGCAGCAGCTCAATGTTCGGGCGCGCCGAGACGAACAGATCCTCTTCGAGGCCGGAATCGGCATAGCCGATGTACTCTGGCGCCAGCGGGAACAGCACTTTTTTGGTGGTGCCGTCGGCGCGACGGCCTGCGAACAGATTAAACAAGTAGAAAAATGCGCTCTGACTGCCGTTTGTCAGTGCAATATTCTGTGGTTCGATATCCCAACCCAGCTCTTTGCGCAGCATTTCAGCAAGCAGTGTCAGCAGTTCGGTTTTACCCTGTGGGCCGTCGTAGTTGCAAAGCGCATCGGTTGCTTTCCCGCTTTCCAGCATCTGAGCCAGCAGCGTCTGAAAATAGGTGTTCATCTCCGGGATTTGAGCCGGGTTTCCGCCGCCGAGCATGATGGCGCCTGGTGTGCGCAGCCCGTCGTTGAGGTCCTCCATCAGGCGAGTAATGCCTGAATGGCGGGTGAATTTGTCGCCGAAAAGTGAAAACGTCATAGCAGGTGATCTGTCGAGCTTATTTTGAAAGTGGGTAACCATAACGCTAGCACCGTGCTGGTGCAAATCGAGAGATGCGGTCGGGATTGTTGTTTTATGTGGTGGGAAGGCATTTAGGTAGTGGATTGTTCTGGTGAAATATCCCTCTCCCGGAGGGGAGAGGGAACCGGTTTGCGTCGTTATTGATTACCTGCCCACACCACCATGACCTTATCGCCATTGTGCTCGCGAACGAAGCCGTAGCCTTCTTTCAGCGACAGCGTGGTTTGTTTGCCTTCACCTATTGCGGGATGACGGGCGCGGAACTGGCCCAGAACCTGCCAGTGGGCGACGGTTAAGGCCTGCTTGCCCGTCACGTCCTGCCAGTTCATATCCGAGCGGGTGCCCTGTAATGGATCAGACCCTGTCGGTCCGAATGGCCGCTCGGATTCATCTCCGTAGTAAATTTGTACGCTGCCCGGGGCGAGCAGGAGCAGCTCTGCGGCACGCTGGCCGCCTTCACGGAAAAGGCGTGTGTCATGCGACGAGAGATAGCTCAGGACATTGAAGCTTTGCAGTTTTTCCGCCATCTGCTGCCAGGTCAGGTCGATGTCCGCCAGACAACCGACCGCTTTTGCTGCCTGCTCCTGATAATCAAAGTTGATCATCGCGTCAAACCCGTGGCGGTAATAATCGCTTTGCATCACGCCGTGGCCCCATGACTCGCCGGTCATCCAGAACGGGGTATTGTCGAGTTTTTTGTCGGGGTTCGCGCCTTTCCAGGCTGCCAGCGCCTGGCTTGCCTGATCTTTCAACTGCTGCCAGGCCTCGAGTTCCACGTGTTTTGCCGTATCCACACGGAAACCGTCAATGCCATAGTCACGTACCCACTGGCTGAGCCAGTGGGTCAGGTAATCACGCGGGGTGTAGCCCGAAATGGCCTTCGCGTGGGTATCAGGTTTATGTTGGTAGAAGTTGGGTAAACCGGAAGGGGTCGTCGACTCCGTTTTCAGGTCCGGCAGGAACGCCAGCGACAGGGTTAAATCGTCGAAGCCGGGATTGTCATAATCGCCAATGTCGGTGCGGATCCACTTTTTACCCCACCATTTTTCCCAGGCGGCTTTGTCGCTGAAGTTGATGTAATCATTGAAGCTATGCCAGCTTTGGCCTGCTCCCGGCTTCCAGTCCGTCCAGTGCTCGCCCAGCGTTTTTTTCAGTTCATCACCCTGCAGATAAAGGGCCCCAAACTGGAACGCCTGCATGTCTGCGAGCGTCGCGTAACCCGTGTGGTTCATGACGATATCAAACAGGATGCGGATACCGCGTTTATGCGCTACATCGACAAGGTGGCGTAAATCATCTTCGGTGCCCATGTTGGCATCAAGCGTGGTCCAGTCCTGGGTGTAGTAGCCATGATAGGCGTAGTGGGGGAAGTCACCTTTGGTGCCACCGCCAACCCAGCCGTGGATCTGCTCCAGCGGGGAGCTTATCCAGAGCGCATTCACGCCCAGCTGCTGTAAATAATCGAGCCGGGTTGTAAGCCCCTTGAGATCGCCACCGTGGAAGGTGCCGATCTCCTGCATGCCATCTTTGTGGCGTCCATAGCTGTTATCGTTAGAGGGATCGCCGTTGACAAAGCGGTCAGTCAGCACGAAATAGACGGTGGCGTTTTGCCAGCTAAAGGGCGCAGGTTTGTCGGTTTCGGCGCGTTCAAGCAGCAGCAGGCCGTTGCTGTTGGCGGCGGGTTGCAGGGTGATTTTTCCATTCTGCACTGTTGCAGTCTGTTTGCTGTAGAAATCACGGACCACCGATCCTTCCGGGAAATCGTTGCCAACTTCAAGCGTCAGGGGTTTACCGTCCCACTTCGGACACTGGCGGGTAACGTTTGCAAGCGACGGTTCCGTTGCGCTCTGAATAGTCAGCATCAGTGTGGGCGTACCGGAGCGGGTATCGACACGCATCTGATACTCGCCGTCGCGGAACAGTCGCCACTGCGGCGGCGTGCCGTCACATTTTTTAAGCGACAGCATCTCATTGAGTTTTATTGCATCCGTTGGCTGCCAGCACGTGTTGTCAAAACTCAGCGTAAGAGGGCGAGTACCCTTCGCAAGCTTTGCCTGGCTGGTGAATATCCCGGTACCTTCGGCGCTAAAGGCGTTGAAACCCGGTGATGACCAGTCAGCATGAGCCAGTGCGGGTAACATCAGAAAAGCTAATGCGGTGCGTTTCATTCCATTTTCCTGTCGCGGCATTTTTGACCAGTGTGCCATCAGGTGTGGGGTAAAAACTCATCCCCCGGGGCTTTCTGCAAGGATGACGCGTGAGGATGAGTGATCCCGCGCAAAATTAGGAAGTTATCTGCGAGTTCGCGCACAATTTTTCAGAATTGATGCTTATGTGAGCAGGTTTCAGGTGACATAGTTTCGGAATTGGACTATTTCTATACGTGCTCTTGCAGTCTATTTTTGTTATGATTTGAGATTCCGCTCTCAAATTTGTGAAAAAAATAAGGTGTTGGAATGTTTATATCCGACCAGGAGACCTAATGATATCGACTCCCATTCGACGATATGGGGCCGCGATACTCATGTTACTCACCATGGCATTTTCGGGTGAGGTGCTTGCGAAGACGCACACGGATACAACGAGTAAGAAAGCCCACGTAATAAAGACGACAAGTAGTAAGGTTAGCAGTAAACAAGAGTATTCTCGCAATAGTGCAAAGAGTAGTTCACTTCCTGATTTGCGAAAATACCCTTCCGGAACACCAAGGAAAAAAGCGTTTCTCCGGACGGTAATGCCTTACATCACAAGTCAAAACGCCGCGATTACTGCGGATCGTAACTGGTTGATTGCCAAACAGTACGACAGCCGTTGGTCGCCATCAGAACGCGCGCGTCTGAAAGATATCACCAAACGCTACAAGGTGAGCTGGAACGGTAACACGCGCCGTGTGCCGTGGAACTCTCTCTTAGAGCGTGTCGACATTATCCCGGGGAGCATGGTTGCGACCATGGCTGCAGCCGAAAGTGGCTGGGGTACCTCGAAACTGGCGCGTAACAACAACAACCTGTTTGGTATGAAATGTATCAAGGGGCGTTGTAACAATGCACCAGGTAAGGTGAAAGGTTATTCTCAGTTTGAATCGGTGAAAGATTCCGTGAATGCCTACGTGGTGAATCTGAACACGCATCCGGCCTACTCATCGTTCCGTAAATCGCGCGCTCAGCTGCGTAAAGCGGATCAGGAAGTGACGGCCAGCACGATGATCCACAAGCTGAAAGGTTATTCGACCAAGGGACAGAGCTATAACAACTATCTGTTCGCGATGTACCAGGATAACCAGCGATTAATCGCCGCACATATGTAATTCAAAAAAACGCCTTCCATCGGAAGGCGTTTTCTTTTCTCTTTTTTCTACATCATCACTTCGCTGTGACGCTCCCGGTACTCTTTTGGCGTACTTTCATACTCCTTTCGGAACACCGAATAAAAATATTGCAGCGACGGGTAACCGCACATCTGTGAGATTTCGTTGATCGACAATGAGGTGGAGATCAGCAGGCTGCGCGCTTTCTCCAGTTTCTCGGCGTGGATGACCGCATGAATGGTTTCGCCCACTTCTTCTTTAAACCGCTTCTCCAGATTCGAACGGGAAATGCCCACCGAGTCCAGCACCTGATCGACCTTAATCCCTTTGCAGGCGTTGTTGCGAATGTAGTGCATGGCCTGAATAACTGCCGGGTCGCTTAAGGAGCGGTAATCCGTTGAACGGCGTTCGACTACACGGACAGGGGGAACCAGTAAGCGCTGAAGCGGCAACGCTTCTTTATCCAGCAGACGATGCAGTAACTTCGCCGCCTGATAACCCATCTGACGCGTACCCTGTGCAACGGACGAGAGCGCCACGCGAGAGAGGTAACGCGTCAGCTCCTCGTTATCGATGCCAATGACGCACAGTTTTTCCGGCACCGGAATGTGTAAATGTTCGCAGACCTGCAAAACGTGGCGGGCACGAGCATCCGTGACGGCAATAATGCCGGTTTGCGGCGGCAGGGTTTGCAGCCAGTCCGCCAGTCGGTTTTGCGCGTGCTGCCAGTTTTCCGGCGCGGTCTCCAGCCCCTGATAAACCACGCCGCGGTACTTCTCCTGCGCGACAAGCTGGCAGAAAGCATGTTCGCGCTCAACTGCCCAGCGCTTGCCGCTGGTTGACGGTAAACCATAAAACGCGAAGCGATGGACGCCTTTCTCTTTCAAATGCAGGAAGGCGGTCTCAACCAGCGCATGGTTATCGGTGGCGATATAGTGAACCGGCGGATAGTGCTCGGGCGCATGGTAAGACCCGCCGACGCCAACAATCGGAACGTCGACGTCAGTCAGCAATTGCTCAATGACGGGGTCGTCGTAGTCAGCGATGACCCCATCGCCCAGCCACTCTTTGATGTTTTCGAGACGGGTTCGGAAATCTTCTTCGATAAAAATATCCCACTCGGATTGCGACGCCTGCAAATATTCACCAACGCCCTCCACCACCTGACGGTCGTAGGCTTTGTTGGCATTGAATAACAACGTGATGCGGTGACGCTTTTCAAACATGGCTAACTTCCCAAATAAGTCACAATATTGTTATCAGGCTCGTCGCTTGGTTGCAGAGTCCATCCAGACTGCCAGCAAAAGAATGGCCCCCTTGACGATATACTGCCAAAACGTCGGGACGTCCATCATACTCATCCCGTTATCCAACGAAGCCATAATAAATGCCCCCATCACCGCGCCTGCCACGCTGCCGACACCGCCTGCGAGGCTGGTGCCGCCAATGACGCAGGCGGCGATAGCATCCAGCTCGGCGATGTTCCCGGCCGAGGGAGAACCCGCCCCCAGACGCGAGCTGAGGATCAACCCGGCGATAGCAACCATCAGGCCGTTAATGGCGAAGACGGCGAGTTTGGTGCGCTCGACGTTGATCCCTGAAAGACGAGCAGCCTCAAGGTTGCCGCCGATGGCATAAATACGGCGACCAAACGCGGTACGCGTGGCCATAAACATCCCGGCCAGCAGCAACAGTGCCAGCAGCAATACCGGCGTCGGGACACCGCGATAGTCGTTCAGAAGCCAGATTGCGCCCAGCACAATGACCGCAGTGAGTGCCTGACGACCGACTGTGGACGTTGACGCTGGCGATGCCAGACCCAACGCCTGACGGCGCATTCGCCCACGCCACTGCCAGGCCACAAACGCCAGCAACCCAATCACACCGAACGTAAAGCCGACGCTATCGGCGAGGTAGCTCTGACCAATTTGTGACATGGCTGCGCTGGTAGGGGAGACGGTGGTGCCGTTGGTGATGCCAATTAAGATCCCGCGGAAGGCCAGCATCCCCGCCAGCGTGACAATGAACGAAGGGACTTTACGGTAGGCAACCCACCAGCCGTTCCAGGCGCCCAGCAGCAGGCCCAGCACCAGCGTAACCGCAATGGTCAGCGGCAGTGGCCAGCCAAGCCAGACGTCAAAAATGGCCGCCACGCCACCAAGCAGACCCATCATCGACCCCACCGACAGGTCGATTTCCGCCGAGATAATCACGAATACCATGCCCACCGCGAGGATGCCGGTAATGGCGGTCTGACGCAGCAGGTTAGAGACGTTACGCGCGCTTAAATACGAGCCATCGGTCATCCAGGTAAAGAACAACATGATGGCAATAATCGCCGCGATCATCACGAAAACCTGCAGGTTCAGCGCTTTTAGCCCGGCAAACGCGCCGGGCGTCGGAACAGCGACTTTAATATCAGACGGATTGCTTTTCGACATGACGTTCGCTCCTTAAAGCGGCTTCCATCACCTGCTCCTGCGTCAGGTTCTGGTTAATCAGATTGGCTTTCAGTTTTCCCTCGTGCATGACCAGCACGCGATCGCTCAGGCCGAGCACTTCGGGTAACTCAGACGAGATGACAATGACGGCAATCCCTTGCTGTACAAGCTGATTAATCAGTTTGTAGATTTCGTACTTGGCGCCGATATCGATCCCACGCGTCGGCTCGTCCAGGATCAATATGCGTGGATTGAGGAGCAGGCAGCGCGCCAGGATTGCCTTCTGCTGGTTGCCCCCGCTCAGACGTCCAATGGCCAGTTCCGGGGAGGATGTTTTAACCTTGAGTCTGGCGAGCGACTGGAGAATGCACTGCTGCTCAGCAGCATCATCGAGGCTGCTCAGCGCACCGGAGAACCTATCGAGCGCGGCAAGCGTGATGTTTTTACCCACCGCCATGACCGGGACGATGCCATCTTTCTTGCGATCTTCCGGTACCATGGCGATACCGTGGGCAATCGCCTGCTGGCAGTTCTCGATTTTTACCGGCTGTCCGTCGATAAAAATACGGCCTTCCCAGCGGCCCGGCCACACGCCAAACAGGCACTGGACGGCTTCAGTGCGCCCGGCCCCGACTAACCCCGCAATACCGAGGATTTCGCCGCTGTGAAGGGAAAACGAGACGTCATTAACGCGCTTGATGTGGCGGTTAACGGGATGCCACGCGGTGAGGTTTTCCACGCGTAACACTTCGTCACCCGTGGTGTGCGGTTCGTTTGGATAGAGCGCCGTGAGCTCGCGCCCCACCATCATGGTGATGATGTCATCTTCACTCATGCCGGCAGCTTCACGTGTGCCGATGTGCTGACCGTCGCGGATCACACAGATGGTGTCCGAAATGGCTTTTACCTCATTGAGCTTGTGCGAAATGTAGATGCAGGCAATGCCGTGGTTTTGCAGATCGCGAATGATATTGAGCAGGACGGCCGTTTCCTGCTCGGTGAGGGAGGCCGTTGGCTCATCGAGGATCAGCAGCCTTACCTGTTTGTTCAGCGCCTTGGCGATTTCAACCAGCTGTTGTTGCCCGAGGCCAAGATCACCGACGCGCGTATCCGGGGAAATCGCGAGACTTACCTGGGCCAGCAGTTTTTCACAGCGTAGCGTCATGGTGTCGTAATCCAGTACGCCATGACGTGAAATTTCGGCCCCCAGAAAAATGTTCTCCAGCACGGTGAGGTGCTTCACCAGCGCCAGCTCCTGGTGGATGATGGCGATGCCTTTGCGTTCGGTATCGCGAATGTGTGTCGCCTGAATCACTTCACCGGCAAAGACAATTTCGCCTTCGTAACTGCCGTGCGGGTAGATCCCACACAACACTTTCATCAACGTCGATTTGCCCGATCCGTTTTCGCCACACAGCGAGACCACTTCGCCGGGATTGAGCCGCAGACTGACGTTGTCGACCGCTTTCACCGCGCCAAAGCGCTTGGTGATGCTTTTCATTTCAAGTAAATAAGGCATAACTGCTCCACATGACCCGAGGGAAGAACAGTACAACTCTATGCGCCCCCGCAGAGCAGGGGCGCGCTGGATTACAGTTCACTCTTCTTGTGGAAACCGTCTTTAATGACGGTGGCGTCAATGTTCTCTTTATTGACTTCAATGGGGGTGAGCAGACGAGCCGGAACATCTTTAAGCCCGTTATTCAGCGTCGCGTCTGCCTTAGGTTGCTTACCATTTCCCAGCTCCACGGCAATTTCCGCCGCTGTATTCGCAAGCTGGGTAATCGGTTTGTAGACGGTCATGGTTTGTGTGCCTGCCATGATGCGTTTGACGCCCGCGAGGTCGGCATCCTGACCCGAAATAGCCACTTTTCCTGCCAGCCCCTGGGCGCTGAGTGCCTGGATTGCGCCCCCTGCGGTGGCATCGTTGGATGCGACGACAGCATCGATTTTGTTGTTGTTGGCGGTTAAGGCGTTTTCCATGATTTTCAGCGCGTTTTCTGGCAGCCAGCCATCCGCCCACTGATCGCCGACCACTTTAATCTTACCGCTGTCGATATACGGCTTCAGGACTTTCATTTGCCCTTCGCGGAACAGCTTGGCGTTGTTATCAACCGGCGAGCCGCCCATCAGGAAATAATTGCCCTGAGGTACTTTGTCGATCAGGCTTTTAGCCTGTAATTCACCCACTTTTTCATTGTCGAACGAAATATAATAATCGATATCCGCATTATTAATCATGCGGTCATAGGCTAAGACTTTTATGCCTTCTTGTTTGGCTTCTTTAACGACGTTACTTAATACCTGGCCGTTATAAGGGATAATGACCAGCACATCGACACCGCGGTTGATCATATTCTCAATTTGCGACATTTGCGTTTCTTCGTTGCCGTTCGCGGATTGCACAAACACATTCGCGCCAAGTGATTCCGCTTTTTTCACAAAAATATCACGATCTTTCTGCCAGCGTTCAAGACGCAGATCGTCAATCGCCATGCCAATTTTGACTTCCTTGGCATGTCCGGCAAAGCTTGCAAGGAGGAGCGTAGTGCAGAGAGTAAGGGACAGGTTCTTTATCTTCATAATTATAGGGCCTTTTTGTAGGGGTATGTGTTGCTGAGATAAAAGAAACATTCACTGCTGGGACGCAGCAAATTTTTAACGGGGAAAGGCGGGCTGGCAATTACAGATTTTTATCTTCGCATTATGATATTTGGTTTATTTCTGAATTTATGACCGCGATCGAATTTTAAAATACGTAACGTCTTAATTACATTTGATTATGGAAGAGGGACCGAAAAATAGTTTGCCTGCACATTATTTTGCGAGCCAGCGCACAGTTGTGCATTCTCTCAATAGCAGTGTGAAATAACGTAATTGAGCAAGCCAAAATGTCTATTCACTATTACTCCTGTATCAACGACTCGCCGCATACCCTGATTATGGAGCTCAATATGCAAGCTTATTTCGACCAACTCGATCGTGTTCGTTACGAAGGCCCGAAAACAACCAATCCTTTAGCATTTCGTCACTACAACCCGGATGAGCTGGTGCTGGGTAAGCGCATGGAAGATCATTTGCGCTTTGCCGCCTGTTACTGGCATACCTTCTGCTGGAACGGAGCCGATATGTTCGGCGTGGGTTCCTTTGACCGTCCATGGCAGCAGCCGGGTGAGGCCATCGAGCTGGCGAAGCGTAAAGCCGATGTCGCCTTTGAATTCTTCCACAAACTGAACGTGCCGTACTACTGCTTCCATGACGTGGATGTGTCGCCGGAAGGCGCCTCACTGAAAGAGTACCTGAACAATTTCGCGCAGATGGTGGATGTGCTGGCGGCTAAACAGCAGCAAAGCGGCGTGAAGCTGCTGTGGGGCACGGCCAACTGCTTTACCAACCCACGCTATGGCGCGGGTGCGGCAACCAATCCGGATCCGGAAGTGTTTAGCTGGGCGGCAACGCAGGTGGTTACCGCAATGAACGCCACGCATCAGCTGGGCGGCGAAAACTATGTGCTGTGGGGCGGTCGTGAAGGCTATGAAACCCTGCTCAACACCGACCTGCGTCAGGAGCGCGAGCAGATTGGCCGCTTTATGCAGATGGTGGTCGACCATAAACACAAAATCGGTTTCCGCGGTACGCTGCTGATCGAACCGAAGCCTCAGGAACCTACTAAGCACCAGTACGACTACGACGTTGCTACCGTGTACGGCTTCCTGAAACAGTTCGGCCTGGAAAAAGAGATCAAAGTTAACATTGAAGCCAACCATGCCACGCTGGCCGGCCACTCTTTCCATCACGAGATTGCGTCTGCTATTGCGCTGGGTATCTTCGGTTCTGTTGATGCTAACCGCGGCGATGCGCAACTGGGTTGGGATACCGACCAGTTCCCGAACAGCGTGGAAGAGAATGCGCTGGTGATGTATGAAATTATCAAAGCGGGTGGTTTCACCACCGGCGGGCTGAACTTCGATGCCAAAGTGCGCCGTCAGAGCACCGACAAATACGACCTGTTCTACGGCCATATTGGCGCAATGGATACCATGGCGCTGGCGCTGAAAGTCGCCGCCCGTATGATTGAAGACGGTGAACTGGATAAACGTGTCGCGAAGCGTTATAGCGGCTGGAACAGTGAGCTGGGTCAGCAAATTTTGAAAGGCCAGTTATCGCTTGCGGACGTCGCGAAGTACGCTGAACAACATCAACTGGCACCGCAGCATCAGAGCGGGCATCAGGAGCTGCTGGAAAACCTGGTTAATCACTACCTGTTCGATAAATAACAGCGAGTAGATAATAACGTAAGCCCGGTAAGCGTCGCGCCACCGGGCATTTCTGTTAAAGGAGTCACCGAATGTATATCGGGATTGATCTTGGCACATCGGGTGTGAAAGCCATCCTGTTAAGCGAGCAGGGCGACGTGTTAACAACGCAGACAGAAAAGCTGCAGGTCTCACGTCCGCATCCGCTATGGTCGGAACAGGATCCGGAGCAGTGGTGGCTGGCAACGGATCGTGCAATCAAAGCGCTAGGTGAACAGCACAGTCTGCGTGACGTCAAAGCCCTCGGCATTGCCGGGCAAATGCACGGCGCGACGTTACTGGACAGTCAGCATCACGTTCTGCGACCGGCCATTCTCTGGAACGATGGTCGCTGTGCAGAAGAGTGCGCACTCCTTGAAGAGCGAGTACCCACCTCCCGCAGTATTACCGGCAACCTGATGATGCCCGGTTTTACCGCACCAAAGTTACTGTGGATACACCGCCATGAGCCGGAAATTTTCCGTCAGGTGGCGAAAGTTTTACTGCCAAAAGATTATCTGCGTTTTCGCATGACGGGTGATTTCGCCAGCGACATGTCCGACGCTGCCGGCACGATGTGGCTCGACGTGGCCAAACGTGACTGGAGCGAGGCCATGCTCGATGCCTGCCACCTGACTCGCGAACATATGCCAGCGCTCTATGAGGGCAGTGAGATAACGGGTACCTTACAGCCTGCCGTCGCAGAACGCTGGAATATGCCTGCTGTCCCGGTGGTGGCCGGTGGCGGTGACAACGCGGCGGGTGCCGTGGGGGTCGGGATGGTGGAAGCCGGGCAGGCGATGCTTTCGCTGGGAACGTCTGGCGTCTATTTTGCGGTCAGCGAGGGTTATCGCAGTAATCCTGAAAGTGCCGTTCACAGTTTCTGCCATGCGCTGCCGGGAAAATGGCATCTGATGTCGGTTATGTTGAGCGCCGCCTCTTGCCTTGACTGGGCCGCGAAACTGACCGGGATGGCTGATGTTCCGGCACTGATTGCTGCTGCACAGCAGGCGGATGAAAGTGCGGGTACCGTCTGGTTTTTACCCTATCTTTCCGGCGAGCGCACGCCGCATAACAACCCGGAAGCGAAAGGGGTATTCTTTGGGTTAACCCATCAGCATGGCCCGGCGGAACTGGCTCGTGCCGTTCTGGAAGGCGTGGGATATGCCCTGGCGGACGGAATGGACGTGGTACATGACTGCGGTGTGACGCCGGCGAGTATCACCCTGATTGGCGGCGGTGCGCGTAGCAGCTACTGGCGCCAGATGCTGTCTGATATCAGCGGACTGCAGCTCGATTTTCGTACCGGTGGTGATGTGGGGCCTGCGCTCGGTGCAGCGCGACTGGCACAGATTGCCATGAACCCGGAAACGCCGCTTTCTCAGCTGTTACCGCAGCTTCAACTGGAACAGGCGCATCTGCCTGACGCGGCACGTCATGCGCGTTATGCGCAAAGACGCGAGGTCTTTCGCAAAATCTACCAACAGCTGCTGCCGCTGATGTCGTAAATACGGTTGTCTGTCAGAGGCACGAGGTTGTCCTTTTTTGGTCTGTGCGGGCCTTCATTTCCTTGCCAGTATGGTGTCATACCCACTGGCGAGGAGATTCAACATGTCACGTACTGCATTAATCAACATCGATACTCAGCAGTCTTTTCATCATCGTCATTACTGGCAGGAGGACGAAATTCCTGCCTTTCAGCAGGCGATGCTGGGGCTGATTGAGGGCTGCCAGGCGCGTGGCATTCCTGTCGTTGATATTTTCCATGTAGATGAAGACGGTCCGTTCACACTGCAAAGCGGCTATGTCAAACCGATGGCCTTTTTACGTCATCAGCCGGACGTGGTCTTCCAGAAACACGTCCATAATGCGTTCACGGATACCGGGCTTGACCGCTGGCTGCGTGAGCGAGACATTAATCAGCTCATCGTGTGCGGCATTCGCACGGAACAATGCTGTGAAACCACTGCGCGGGTGGCATCCGATCTGGGCTATGCTGTGACCTTTGTTAGCGAGGCAACGCTCACGTTTCCAATGACGCACAAGGGGATAACCCTGAGCGCAGAGGAACTGCGCCATCGTACCGAGACGGTACTGGCCGGGCGGTTTGCCGACATTAAAACGGTTGCGGAGACGCTGGAGTCACTGTAATGAGCATCGACGTCTGGTTTGTGATGTTGCCCGGGGTGCTGTCATTAGACATGACGGGTCCGGCAGAGACCTTTGTGCTGGCCGGGGACGCGTTTCGCCTGCATTACATTGGTCCGCAGGCAGAGGTTCCGACGTCGATTGGTCTGATGATGGGCGGTATTCAGCCGCTGCCGGAAAGCCTGCCTGAGGGCAGTTTGCTGGTACTGCCGGGGGTAAGCGACTCCCGCTTTCAGTTTTCAACGCCGCAGGCGCAGCTGATCCAGCACTGGTTAATGCGCCTGCAGCCAAAAATTCATCGTCAGGATATCACCGTCATGTGTGTCTGTTCAGGGGCGTTGCTGGCGGCAAAATCGGGCTTGCTGAACCACCGGCAGTGCACAACGCATCATGACGTTATAAGCCGTTTGCGTACGGCGGCTCCGACGGCAATCATCAAAGAAAACCGGATCTTCGTGCAGGATGAGAATATCTGGACCAGCGCCGGCATCACCTCGGGCATCGACCTGGCGCTGCATATGATTAACCGTCTGTGTGGCGCAGAAAAAGCGCTGGCCGTGGCGCGCGAAATGGTGGTCTGGTTTCGTCGCTCCGGGGACGATCCCCAGCTGTCGCCATGGTTACGCTACCGCAATCATCTTCACCCGGCCATTCATCGTGCGCAGGATGCGCTTACCACCGAGCCGCACAAAGCCTGGGTTTTACCCGAGATTGCCGCTCTGGCGCATGTCAGCCCGCGCCATTTAACGCGGCTTTTTCAGACGCATTTAGGGATAAGCGTTCGCGACTATCTGGAGCAGTTGCGTCTGGCGGTGGCTGCACAGTGGCTGTTGCAAGGGCGTGGCGTGGAACAGGCCTCACTGGCCGCGGGGTTTTCCTCCCCGCGCCAGTATCATCGTGCCCGACAGCGCAGCGTTAACTGACGAAGCGGCGGGTGTCGACCTTCTGCAGCAGCATTGACAGCAGCAGGCTCGCCATCAGCGTGACGGTGAAAATCCACAGGATATCCAGCACCGGCCAGCTTTTGAACTCGACCCCTCTCGTTCTCAGGGCGTGGATCACCAGCGCGTGAAAACCGTATATACCGAGCGAGTGCCGGGAGATAACGCTCAGCACCGGAAGGGGACGTGCGTTCAGGGTGTTTTTGGCGAGCGTAAGCAGGGATACGGCACAGATGAAGACCATCGGGCCGCAATACAGGTACCAGGTATCGGCAAAATTGCCGCGCCATTGCAGTTCATGCAGCGTCCCACGCGAAATCACGATCACGCCGATGATAAACAGCGCTGCACATAGCCCGTTCATGCCGCGTTTTTGGGTGTCCATCATCCCGATAGCTCGCCCCAGCATGCCGTAGAGCACGTAGTAAAAGGTATCGCCGTTGATATAGAGATTGACCGGTAACCATTCAAAACCATCAATTTTCTGCGAGACCGTATTCGGGTTGGCTATGATGCCAATGACCACCATCAGCGCCAGCAGCATTTTCCCGCTCACGGTTTTCACCTGAATCAGTGGGGAAACCAGATAGATAACGATAATGGCGAAGAAAAACCACAGATGGTAGAAGACGGGTTTTTGCAGAAGGTATTTGAGAGATAGTCCGGAGTTAATCGAGGTGAACAGGGTGATATAGAGCAAGGCCACGGCGCTGTAGAAGCCCAGGCAGGCGGCGATGCGGATAAAATGCCGCGGTTGTGCGCTACGCTCGCCAAAAAAGAGAAAGCCGGAAATCATAAAGAACAACGGCACACTGACCCGCGACGCGGAGTTAAGAATATTGGCTATATCCCAGTTAACAGGGCTGATACTGTGCGCATTGGTGACATACCAGGTCGTCGTGTGGATCATGACCACCATCAGACACGCTATTCCTCGCAGATTATCAATCCAGCTAATTTTTGACGACATCAGTTCCTCATCATCCCTTGTAAATTCAGTGTGACTGCGATTGTATTGAAGCCTCTCTCTGGAAAATTCTGAGTTTTATTGAGCAGCCTTGTTTGAAAGCCGCGAGGTTCGCAGAATGCCAGGGCATAATCTATAAAAGCTTTGCTACTAAAAATAACAGCCACTGAACAGGGCGGTAATAAAAATGATGATGAAGCGTGCGGCGTCACTCTTTCTGCTGTTTATCCTGGCAGGATGCAGTACGCCACCCTCTGCACCCGTGCAAAAAGCACAGCAGGGAAAAATCAGCCCGGAACGCTCCCTGAATATGGAGCAGTTCTGTAAGGATCAGGCTGCGCGCCGCTATAACTCGGATGCGCAGAACATTGATGTCACCGGATTTGAGCGATTTCAGGGGAGTTATGAGCTGAAAGGCCATACGTCCCGTAAAGAGGGCTTTGTCTGTTCGTTTGACGCAGACGGTCAGTTTTTACATCTCTCCATGCGCTAAGCCGCTCGCATAATCAACAGCCAGACGCCAGCGGCTGCCTGGCGTGGTGGCTTATTTCCCCAATTTTCCCTAAACAAACCCGTTTCGTACTGTATATCTTGCAGGCAGCGGGTATACTGGTCCCTTCCATTTAAAACCACACGTATCCAGCACGACATACTATGCAAAAGTTTGATACCAAGACCTTCCAGGGCCTGATCCTGACCTTACAGGATTACTGGGCTCGTCAGGGCTGTACCATTGTTCAACCTTTGGACATGGAAGTAGGCGCAGGCACTTCACACCCAATGACCAGCTTACGCGCGTTGGGGCCGGAGCCAATGGCGACTGCTTATGTGCAACCTTCACGTCGTCCGACCGATGGCCGTTACGGCGAAAACCCGAACCGTCTGCAGCATTACTATCAGTTCCAGGTGGTGATTAAGCCATCGCCAGACAACATTCAGGAACTGTACCTCGGGTCACTGAAAGAGCTGGGTATGGATCCAACCATTCACGATATCCGTTTCGTGGAAGATAACTGGGAGAACCCAACGCTGGGTGCCTGGGGTCTGGGTTGGGAAGTGTGGCTGAACGGTATGGAAGTGACGCAGTTCACTTACTTCCAGCAGGTTGGCGGTCTGGAATGTAAACCGATTACCGGCGAAATCACCTACGGTCTGGAACGTCTGGCCATGTATATTCAGGGCGTAGACAGCGTTTACGACCTGGTCTGGAGCGACGGCCCGCTGGGTAAAACCACCTACGGCGACGTGTTCCATCAGAACGAAGTGGAGCAATCCACTTATAACTTCGAATACGCGGATGTGGACTTCCTGTTCACCTGCTTCGAGCAGTACGAGAAAGAAGCGCAGCAGTTGCTGGCGCTGGAGTCTCCGCTGCCGCTGCCTGCTTACGAGCGTATTCTGAAGGCCGCCCACAGCTTCAACCTGCTGGACGCCCGCAAAGCCATCTCCGTGACTGAACGTCAGCGCTACATTCTGCGTATTCGTACCCTGACCAAAGCCGTTGCAGAAGCGTACTATGCGTCCCGTGAAGCCCTTGGCTTCCCGATGTGCAACCGAAACAAATAAGAGGCGGCCATGTCTGAGAAAACTTTCCTGGTGGAAATTGGCACCGAAGAGCTGCCACCAAAAGCCCTGCGCAGCCTGGCTGAATCTTTTGCTGCGAACGTGACTGCTGAGCTGGATAACGCTGGCCTGGCACACGGTAAAATTGAATGGTTTGCTGCTCCGCGTCGTCTGGCGCTGAAAGTGGCGAACCTGGCGGCGTCTCAGCCGGATCGTGAAGTTGAAAAACGTGGCCCGGCGATTGCTCAGGCGTTTGATGCTGAAGGCAAGCCAAGCAAAGCGGCTGAAGGCTGGGCGCGTGGTTGTGGTATCACTGTCGATCAGGCTGAGCGTCTGACTACCGATAAAGGCGAGTGGCTGCTGTACCGTGCACATGTTAAAGGTGAAAGTGCGCAAGCGCTGCTGCCTGACATGATTGCCACGTCGCTGGCCAGGCTGCCGATTCCAAAACTGATGCGCTGGGGCGCAAGCGACGTGCACTTCGTGCGTCCTGTGCACACCGTGACGCTGCTGCTGGGCGATACTGTTATTCCGGCTACCATCCTGGGTGTGGCGTCCGATCGCGTGATCCGTGGGCACCGCTTCATGGGCGAGCCTGAGTTCACCATCGACAATGCTGACCAGTATCCGCAGATCCTGCTGGAGCGCGGTAAAGTTATTGCTGACTACGAACAGCGTAAAGCCAAAATCAAGGCGGATGCGGAAGACGCGGCGCGTAAGATTGGCGGTAAAGCGGATCTGAGCGACAGTCTGCTGGAAGAAGTGACCTCTCTGGTTGAATGGCCAGTGGTACTGACCGCAAAGTTCGAAGAGAAATTCCTGGCCGTGCCGGCTGAAGCGCTGGTGTACACCATGAAGGGTGACCAGAAGTACTTCCCGGTTTACGCCAACGACGGCAAGCTGCTGCCAAACTTCATCTTCGTGGCGAACATTGAATCAAAAGATCCGATCCAGATTATCTCCGGTAACGAGAAAGTGGTGCGTCCACGTCTGGCGGATGCCGAGTTCTTCTTCAACACCGACCGTAAAAAGCGTCTGGAAGATCACCTGCCACGTCTGCAGACCGTGCTGTTCCAGCAACAGCTGGGTACGCTGCGCGACAAGACTGACCGTATTGCGGAGCTGTCTGGCTGGATCGCACGTGAAATCGGTGCGGATGTGAACCACGCAACGCGCGCGGGTTTACTGTCCAAGTGTGACCTGATGACCAACATGGTGTTCGAATTTACCGACACCCAGGGTGTGATGGGGATGCACTACGCGCGTCACGACGGTGAAGCGGAAGATGTGGCCGTGGCCCTGAACGAGCAGTATCAGCCGCGCTTTGCGGGTGACGCGCTGCCGTCTAATCCGGTGGCTTGTGCGGTCGCGATTGCCGATAAGATGGACACCCTTGCAGGTATCTTTGGCATCGGCCAGCATCCAAAAGGCGACAAAGACCCGTTTGCGCTGCGTCGTGCTGCCCTGGGCGTGCTGCGTATCATCGTTGAAAAGAACCTGAACCTGGATCTGCAGACCCTGACTGAAGAAGCGGTACGTCTGTACGGTGATAAGCTGACCAACGCCAACGTGGTTGATGATGTGATCGACTTTATGCTTGGTCGCTTCCGTGCGTGGTATCAGGACGAAGGTTACACCGTCGATACGATTCAGGCGGTACTGGCACGTCGTCCAACCCGTCCGGCAGATTTCGATGCGCGTATGAAGGCGGTTTCCCACTTCCGTACGCTGGAAGCGGCATCTGCACTGGCCGCGGCTAACAA
Organism: Enterobacter sp. BNK-18; assembly: GCF_047456135.1. Taxonomy (NCBI): domain Bacteria; kingdom Pseudomonadati; phylum Pseudomonadota; class Gammaproteobacteria; order Enterobacterales; family Enterobacteriaceae; genus Enterobacter; species Enterobacter sp. BNK-18. Next base: position 4,011,137 of record NZ_CP179899.1, read on the forward strand.
GCGTGTCTCTAACATTCTGGCGAAATCCGACGAAACGCTGAACGAGCGTGTCAACGCTGCGACGCTGAAAGAGCCAGAAGAGATCGCCCTGGCGATGCAGGTTGTGGTACTGCGTGACAAGCTGGAGCCGTATTTCGCCGAAGGCCGCTACCAGGAAGCCCTGGTGGAGCTGGCGGAACTGCGTGATGTCATCGATGCCTTCTTCGAGAAAGTGATGGTGAACGTGGAAGATAAAGAGCTGCGTATCAACCGTCTCTCTATGCTCGAAAAACTGCGTGAGCTGTTCCTGCGCGTGGCGGATATTTCGCTGCTGCAGTAACGTGCATGTGCCCGGTGACGGGCCAGCAGATGAGAAAAAACCCGCTTCGGCGGGTTTTTTTATGTCTCGTTTTTTGTGAGCCAGGTAAGCGCAGTGCAATCGCCTAAAAATTCACCTTGAAATGGTCAGCAAATTACCGTTATCCTGTTTCTCGTTATATTTCTCCCTCAGGAGCGCATCCCGAAAATGAACAAACACGACTGATGAATTTCGATCCTTGCTAAACGCGACCGCGTCGGCAGGGGATGTTTTGATTTCATTCAGGAGTGCTTATGGCTCATTTTGCGCAATCCCCTTCTTTTATTTTGCATCAGGTGACCTGTCAGTTTGCGACGGGCGATACCCTTTTTGGTCCGCTGAATCTTTCTCTGGCGCCGTCACTGTGCGCGCTGGTTGGCCGCAACGGCAGCGGTAAAACACGTCTGCTACGTTTGCTGGCGGGGTGTGATGAACCTGCCAGCGGTCATATCGAACGTTTTGCAACGCACGCTTATGTGGCCCAACAGCCCGATATCTCCCCGCGAACCACACTTGCTGAGCTGCTGGGGTATGAGGCGATTTTTGCGGCGCGTAAGCGCATCGACAGCGGTGACTACCAGCCCGATGATTTGGCGCTACTCGACGGACACTGGGATGTAGCAGAACGCCTGAGCGAGGCGTTTCTCCATGCAAAACTTCCACCATTTGACCCGGATAAATCAGCCATGGAACTCAGCGGCGGCGAGCGCATTCGCGCGTTGCTCTGTGGCGCGTTTACGGCTGATGCGGATTATCTGCTGCTGGACGAACCCACCAACCATCTCGACCGGCAGGGACGTGAGTGGTTCTACGACCAGCTCGCCCGTTATCAGGGGGGCGTGCTGGTGGCCTCCCACGACCGTGAACTGCTGGCGAAGGTACCGCGTATTCTTGAACTGAGCGCCTCGGGTCTTCGCCACTACGGTGGCAGTTACGACGACTATACGCATCAGCGGGACGCCGAACAGCAGGCAGCCCGTGCGGCACTGGAACATGCGGCAACAGAGCGCAAACGCACCCGCGCACGGATGCAAAAAGAGCATGACGAAAGCCAGCGGCGTTCGGCGAAGACGTTACGTACGGTCGATAACCTTAATATCGCCTCGTTCGAGCGGGTCAGATACAAAATGGCCGCCAAAGAGCGCATTGGCACCTGGAAAAAACAGCATGGTGATCAACATGAAGCGCTGAATGCCGCGGTGAACAAGGCCCGGGAGCGAGTTGAAGAGGAGAATCCGGTGATGTTCACGTTGCCTGGAAGCCAGATTGCTGAGGGGAAACAGGTGCTGGTGATGGAGGGGCTGGTGCTGCCACACGTCACTCTCCCGCCGACCAACTGGCGGATGGACGGACCGATGCGCGTGGCGCTAAAAGGACCAAACGGCTGCGGTAAATCGACGCTTTTAAAAGCCATTCTCGGCGAAGTGGCTCCGCTCTCAGGAACGTGTAAGGTATCGGTAAACTGCGCTTATCTCGATCAACATCTGTCGCAGCTCGATCTTTCGCAGTCGGTGATGGCGCATCTCAATCTGAGTCATACACCTCTGGAAGAGGGTGTGCTGCGAACCCGTTTAGCGCAGCTTCAGCTGGGCGCTGACAAAGTGGCGCTTCCGCTGGCTGAGCTGAGCGGCGGGGAACGTCTCAAGGCTGCTCTGGCCTGTGTCTTGTGGCGTGAGGACGCTACGCAGCTTTTACTGCTGGATGAACCGACCAACCATCTGGATCTGGCCTCGGTCGAGGCGATTGAAGCCGCACTGGCCGGTTTCCCCGGGGCATTGCTGGTGGTTTCTCACGATGAGGCTTTTTTGCGGGGGTTAGCATTGACGCATGAACTGGTCTGGGAAGAGGCGGGTTGGCGGTGTGCCCCCCTTTAAAACACAAGCCCCCGCAAAGGCGGGGGCGGTAACTCACTTTACTGCATCATGCTATATGCTTGCTGAGTGCAGGGTTGGCCTGAATCAGGCGCATCAGCTTTAGCTCGGTTGGGGTGGGTTTTTCGCGTTTTGACTCCCACTCCTGCACCATAGCCACGCTGACACCCATCGCTCTGGCGAATTCTTCAGTTTTTAATCCAGTCCCTTTGCGCAATTGCTCATATTCTTTAAAGGGATTGGATCTTTGTTGCAGGGTTAACGTCTGCGGTACATCTTTAAAAATAATCTGTTCCAGGCTGCTCAGCAGCTCAAGCTCAGGATCTTTATATTCCATTGAGGACTCCTCTTAAATCACATACCGGGATCAAGAACATCAGAGAGCCTGTTAAGAATAGTCCCTAATACAAACGACGGATCGTCACGGATGTGATTAATCGTGCGGTAACGATCGCTTTATGCGTTTCAGCCGTTGCCAGGGTGAGACTAATTACCTGATTACGCTTATGTCGGCTTCGCCAGGTATTTTTTTGTAAATAGTAAGAAATAAAACGGCAATAGCCGTTTTGCATGAAAAGAGTATCTTGCAGGGCTGACCTGGACTATCCTTGTCAGCGTCGGGCACGCATGTGCCGGTGTGCGCTTTTTTGGGTGAAAGGAGTAATGAAATGGCGACAGGAAAGTCCTGCTCTCGCTGGTTTGCGCCTATTGCGGCGTTGTTGATGGTTGTTAGCCTGAGTGGGTGTTTTGATAAAGAAGGCGATCAGCGCAAAGCGTTTATCGATTTTCTACAGAATACGGTGATGCGCAGCGGTGAACGGTTGCCGACGCTGACTGCGGATCAGAAAAAACAGTTTGGCCCCTTCGTGTCTGATTACGCCATTCTTTATGGTTATTCACAGCAGGTGAGTCAGGCGATGGATTCCGGTATCCGTCCGGTTGTGGATAGCGTGAACGCTATTCGCGTCCCGCAGGATTACATGACGCAACGTGAACCGCTGCGCCAGTCCAACGGTGCGCTCGGCGTGCTGAGCCAACAGCTGCAGAATGCGAAAATGCAGGCGGACGCGTCACGTTCCGCGCTGAAGCAGGGCGACGATCTCAAACCGGTCTTCGACAAAGTGTATGAGAAAGTGGTGTCGAAACCTTCTGAAGCGATGCAACCGCTGATCCCGGCCGCGCAAATTTTCACGCAGCAGCTGGTTCAGGTGGGGGACTTCATCTCCCAGCAGGGCACTCAGGTGAGCTTTGTGGCCAACGGTATTCAGTTCCCGACATCGCAGCAGGCAAGCCAGTATAATGCGCTGATTGGGCCACTGGCCTCCCAGCACCAGGCCTTTAGTCAGGCGTGGAGTGCAGCGGTCGCTGCCACAGAATAAATCGGAAAACCCCGCCTCAGGCGGGGTTTTTTATTCCAGGCGAAAATAACGCTTGTTATTCTTCTACCACATCGGTATAACTATACAGGTCGGTTTGTTACACAGACCTAAAGCAGTTTAGTAAAGCAGTCCAGATTGTTATCCATAGATACCCTTCGTAGTGACCCTTCCTTCATCGCTTAAAAATCTGTAACACAATCCATCAAGCCGGAAGGCACAATATATTTGTTAATTAAGGTAATTCTATGTCTGCTAAAATGACTGGTCTGGTAAAATGGTTCAACGCTGATAAAGGTTTCGGCTTCATCACTCCTGACGATGGCTCTAAAGACGTGTTCGTACACTTCTCTGCTATCCAGAACGAAGGCTACAAATCTCTGGATGAAGGTCAGAAAGTTTCCTTCACCATCGAAAGCGGCGCTAAAGGCCCAGCAGCTGGTAACGTTGTAAGCCTGTAAGCTTCCAACCCAGTAGCACAAATTTTAAAAACCCGCCTTCTGGCGGGTTTTTTCATTTCTATCGCTGAACCTGCGGGTTAACGCAGTTGATTTCCACCTTTCCGCTGAGGGCAGCGATCAGGTTGTCTACCGCGGTTGCAGCCATGTTATAGCGTGTTTCATGGGTTGCTGAGCCGATGTGGGGCAGGGCCACCACGTTGGGCAATGAAAGCAACGGGGAGTCCACCGGCAGCGGTTCCTGTTCAAACACGTCAAGACCGGCAGCGTGGATCTCACCCTGTTGCAGAGCCTCAATCAACGCCTTCTCATCCACCACCGGGCCACGACCCGCGTTGATGAAAATGGCCGTTTTCTTCATTTTTTCAAACGCCTCTTTACCGATAAGATGACGGGTTTCGTCCGTCAGCGGCAGGATCAGACAGACAAAATCGGCTTCCTGCAGCAGCGTATCCAGTTCGCAGTAGCGGGCGTTAAAACGTTCTTCGGCTTCACTGTGATGACGACGCGCGTTATACAGAATCGGCATGTTAAAACCAAAATGTGCGCGCTGCGCCAGGGCCAGGCCAATACGGCCCATGCCAACGATGCCCAGCGTTTTGCCATGAACATCCACCCCAAACCAGTCCGGACCAATGCTTTTTGTCCATTCGCCAGCTTTGACGCGATCGGCCACTTCGACCACACGACGCGCCGTGCTGAGGACCAGCGCCATCAGCGTGTCGGCCACGGTCTCCGTCAGCGCATGTGGCGTATGCATCAACAGGATCTTGCGGGCGTTAAGGGCATCCACGTCGAAGTTGTCATAGCCCACGGAAACGGTAGAGGTAGCACGAAGCTTCGGCATTTTCTCCAGCAGGGCGACGTCCACTTTTTCGCTTGAACCCAGCAAACCTTCGGCGCTGGCGAACGCATCGGCGTGCTGCGCCACGGTTTCCGGGCTGAGGTTCTTCACCTGGGTAACGGTGAAGTGTTCCTCAAGGCGTTTCTGCAGATCTTCCGGCAGTGCTTTATACAAAATGACGGACGGCTTCATGCTAATCTCCGTTGATTTTTAAGGATTCAGGCGTGGCGTGCGCCGACAGGTAATTGTTGATTATTAGCAGGCTTAACAATCAGAGTAAGCCACACGGAGGCGAAAAGCGCTACCCCCATAAATATGTACGATGCGGACGGGCTGCCGGTTGCTCCGTTCAGGTAACCCACAAACCAGGAGCCGCAGAACGAGCCCAGCGCTCCCATACTGTTAATCAGTGCCATCGCGCCGCCTGCGACGTTACGCGGCAGCATCTCCGGGATGATCGCAAAGAACGGTCCATAAGGGGCGTACATTGCCGCACCCGCAATCACAAGCAGGGTGTAAGAGACCCAGAAATGGTTCGCGCCGACGGCCCAGGAACCAATGAAGGCAAAGGCAGCGATCAGCAGCAGCGGCCAGACAAACAGCTTACGGTTCTGCATTTTGTCCGATGCCCATGACGCAATGATCATGGCGATTGTGGCTGCGAGGTAAGGCACGGATGACAGCCAGCCCACTTCCACCATGCCAAGGTTTTCACCGGCATTGCGGAGAATCGATGGCAGCCACAGTACGAAACCGTACACGCCAATGCTCCAGGTGAAATACTGGGCGCAGAGCAGAATCACGTTACGCGAGCGGAATGCTTCACCGTAGTTACGCACCGCTTTCAGGCCTTGCTGTTCTTTATCCAGCTGCGCCTGCAGAGCGGCTTTTTCATCTTCGGAGAGCCATTTCGCCTGTGCAGGTTTGTCTTTTACCAGCATCCACCAGCAGAATGCCCAGATAACCGCCGGCACCCCTTCGATAATGAACATTTCGCGCCAGCCGAAGGACTGGATCAGGTAGCCAGAAACCACCGACATCCACAGCACGGTGACCGGGTTACCGAGGATCAGGAAAGTATTGGCTCGTGAGCGTTCGGATTTGGTAAACCAGTTGCTGATATAAATCAGCATCGCGGGCATTACCGCTGCCTCAACGACCCCAAGAATAAAGCGAATGGCCGCCAGCGCTGGAATATTATTCACCACGCCGGTCAGTGAGGCGCAGGCACCCCACAGGATCAGGCAAACGAAAATCAATTTGCGGACGCTGCGACGCTCCGCATAGATAGCGCCGGGGATCTGGAAGAAGAAGTAGCCCAGGAAGAAAAGGGCACCCAGCAACGAAGAGATACCTTTGGTGATCCCCAGGTCTTCGGTGATCCCTGCCGCGGACGCGAAACTGAAGTTGGCACGATCAAGGTACGCCAGGCTGTACGTGATAAACACGATTGGCATGATGTACCACCAGCGTTTTACTGCATTGGTCGAACTGTTCATAGGCTTGCCTCTGTTGTTGAGGTTTGTACCGCCGTTGTATGTAGGGTACACGGTGGTTTGTTTTGTTTCCCCCTGACCTACCTGAGGAGAGGGGGAGGGAAACGGAATTTATTCGTTCAGCTGCGCGCGGGTCGGTAATCCTTCACTGTCGCCCTGCACCTGGATTGCCAGCGAGCCAATTTTATTGCCCCGGGCGACGGCCTGCTGCAGCGGTTTGCCTTCCAGCAGGGCACTAATGACTCCCACGGCAAAACCATCGCCAGCGCCGACGGTATCAACCACGTTATCGACCTTCACGGCCGCGACTGCGCCTTGCTCGCCGTTAGCCGTTTTAAACCAGGCGCCATCGGCGCCGGTTTTCAGCACCACCGCTTTTACCCCTTTGTTGAGGTAAAAATCGGCAATCCCTTCAGGGGTGTTTTTACCGGTCAGGATCATGCCTTCTTTCACGCCCGGCAGAACCCAGTCAGCCTGAAACGCCAGACGGTTCAGCTTCTCGATCATTTCCGCTTCGCTTTTCCACAGCACCGGGCGCAGGTTAGGATCGAATGAGATCGTTTTCCCCTGAGCCTTCATGGTAGTTGCGGCATGATCCAGTAATGCATACGAGCTGGCAGAAAGCGCAGCCGCCACGCCGCTCAGATGCAGATGGCGTGCGGAGGCGAAATAGTGGGCGTGGTAATCCTCGACTGAGAGGTGGCTCGCCGCAGACCCTTTACGGAAATACTCCACAATGGGATCGGTTCCATTTTCGACTTTCGATTTAAGCTGGAAACCGGTCGGGAAGCGTCCATCGAGGGTGACGCCGGAAGCATCAATGCCCTCTTTTTTCAGCGAATCGAGAACGAAATGGCCAAAGCTGTCATCACCCACGCGGCTGATCCAGCCGACGTTCAGACCCAGGCGCGCCAGGCCGGTCGCGACGTTCAGCTCAGCCCCCGCCACGCGTTTGATAAAGTGCTCCACCGTACTCAGGTCGCCCGTTTCGGTGGCGACAAACATTGCCATGGCTTCGCCGATAGTGATCACATCCAGCGTCTTGTGCATGGTTTACTCCTCACGCAGCAGGTTTACGTAATGACGGGTGACGGCGGTTAAATCCGCCCCTTCCAGCGGGAACTCGATACCACGCGGGGCATCGGCGGGCAGCTGACAAAGCAGATCCAGCCAGCGCGCATCGGCCCGATCCGGCGCCACGGCGCGGAAATTTTCTTTATGCGGCACGGCGGCTTTAACGTGGATATAGCTCACTGCGGAGGCCAGATGGCGCGCGGCTTCTTCCGGGGAGTCGCCCACCCACAGCCAGTTGCCCATGTCGAACGTCAGCGTGACGGGCAGCGCCATGTCCCGGCAGGCGGCTTTGAAGCGCTGCATCGGCGCAAGCTGGCCGCAGTCGGTCTGGTCGTTTTCCACCACCAGGGCCATACCGCTTTCATCGAGCAGGGCACGCAGGGCGTGAAGCGGCTGGGTGTCGCTGAAATGACCCAGCGAGACCTTGAGCCACAGCGCATTCAGGGTACTGGCTTCGCTGAGATAACGGGGCAGGTCAGGGTTGAGGGTGCCATCGGGCATAAACAGGGCCGCAGGGGCGGAGTAGCATGCCAGCAGGCCCAGCAACTCAATGGATTCACCCAGCGCGGGCAGCGCCAGCAGCTCTTCGCTGTTGAACAACTCGCGGCGGATCTCGACGCCGTCGGCACCCGCGCCCGCAATGACGGGCAGCATTGCCCGTTGACCACCTGCCTGTCGCACCTGTTCCGCGCCATACGCGGCGGTGACCACCATGATTTTTCTGCCCATCGTCGGACTCCATCGCAATACATCAATACTATTACGCTAAATGGAACCGGTTCCAAAGAAAAGGTCAGGATGTTGAATTTATGATCGGTATCACAAGGGAAAATTAACGGGCGGTGGAGCCGCGAACAATCAACTCGCCGGAAAATACCTGCTCGCGAACGGCATCGCTGGTGCCTTCAATACGACGAACCACTTGTTCAACAGCGGCATAGCCAATCTGCCAGGTGGGTTGTTTGAGGGTGGTGATCCCGACGCCAGCCAGTTCTGCCCACTCGAGTTCGTCGAACCCCAGCAGACCGATATCGCTTCCCCAGTGCAGGCCAATGCGCTTAAGCGAGCGGGCAACCTGCAGGGTCAGCGCCCCGTTGGCAGAAATAACGGCTTTACGCATTCCGCGATGGCGGGTGTGGAACTGCCGCAGGGTATTGTCGAGCTGATCGGCTTCGTGGAGGGGCGTTTCGGCATTCTCGGCAATCACGCCGGGGTAACGCTCCAGCGTGGCACGAAACGCGCTCAGTCGCTCACGACGGGTGTTGACCATGCCCAGAGGTTCGCTCAGAAACAGGATGGCTTCAAAGCCCTGTTCAATCAGATGCTCAGTGGCGGTTGTCGCCGCCTGAGTGTTATCCAGCCCGACGACATCGCAGGCGAATTCCGGAATTTTGCGGTCGATGAGAACCATCGGCAGGGAGGATTGCTGCAGGCGGTTTAAGCCCTCTTCACGCATGCCCACGGCATTCACCACAATCCCTTCGACCTGATAGCTGCGCAGCAAATCCAGGTAATGCAGCTCCTGATCGACTTCGTTGTTGGTGTTACAGACCAGCGGCGTAAAGCCCTTTTCGCGACAGGCGGCTTCAATTCCGCTCAATACGTTAACGGAGTAGGGATTGGTGATATCGGCGATGATAAGCCCGATAAGACGGGTACGACCCCGTTTGAGCCCGCGCGCCATAAGACTCGGGCGGTAGTCGAGATCGGCAATGGCCTGTTCAATACGAGCGAGCAACGCATCGGACAACAGGTGTTTCTCGCCGTTGAGGTAGCGTGAAATGCTGGTTTTACCGGTTTTGGCGGCTTTCGCCACGTCGCTGATTGTGGCCCGTGTTGGTTTGCTCATCGCTGAATTCCCTGAAGTGAGTGAGAACACCTTAGCGGGAAAATTAGCGATGGCAAGCGGTTCATGCCGACGTGGCGGCATGATGCCCTTATCCCCCTCTCCCCCTGGAAGAGGGGGGCAGCCCTTACTGAATTGGGCTTAAGGTAATCTCAACGCGACGGTTCTGCGCTTTGCCTTCCGCCGTGCTGTTGCTGGCGATAGGGTTTGCAGGGCCCATGCCGCTGGTGCGGATGCGGTTTGCTGCAACGCCCTGCGTGATCAGCGAGCTGGCCACAGAATCGGCACGCTGCTGAGACAGGCGCATATTCAGATCCTGGCTGCCGGTGCTGTCGGTATAACCGATCACATTCACCGCGGTCTTGTTGTACTCTTTCAGCACCATTGCCACGCCGGTCAGGGTATTCGCCCCTGCAGGTTTCAGCGTTGCGCTGCTGCTGTCGAAGGTGACGTTGTTTGGCATATTCAGGATGATGTTATCGCCGCTGCGCGTCACGCTCACGCCGGTGCCTTTCATTTTGTCGCGCAGTTTTGCTTCCTGCACATCCATGTAATAACCCACGCCGCCGCCCAGGGCTGCACCTGCCGCTGCGCCAATTAACGCGCCTTTGCCGCGGTCTTTCTTGGAGGAGGAGAGTGCGCCCACACCAGCCCCTACCAGCGAGCCGAGACCCGCGCCGATGCCGGATTTACCTGCTTCGCTTTCACCGGTGTAAGGGTTTGTTGTGCAGCCAGAAACAGCCAGTGCACCGCTCACCAGAGCGGCAATAACGAATACGCGTTTTTTCATCTTATTTCCTTAATCCTTTTTATTCTTTGCCACGACGCGCGTGGCAGTTGATTATGACGTCCAGATACGGAGAAAATTCCGGGTATAACTCTGAAATTTGTGACAAACCATAAACTGCCTCACTAAGAAGGCCGTAAAACCTGCACGCAACCAGGAGCGCACGCTTGAGCACCTCAACAAAAACGATTCTGACCGCCGCCCACTGGGGGCCGATGCTGGTCGAAACCGATGGCGAAAATGTTCTGTCGTCTCGCGGGGCATTGCCAACGCAACATCCCAACTCTTTACAGACCGTCGTTCGCGATCAGGTGCACAGCAAAACGCGCGTGCGCTGGCCGATGGTGCGTAAAGGATTTCTGACGTCGCCAGACAAGCCGCAGGGGATTCGTGGTCAGGATGAGTTTGTCCGGGTGAGCTGGGATGACGCGCTGGCGCTGATCCATGCGCAGCACAAACGTATTCGCGACACGTATGGCCCGTCGTCCATTTTTGCCGGATCTTACGGCTGGCGTTCAAACGGCGTGCTGCATAAGGCTTCGACGTTACTGCAGCGCTATATGAGTCTGGCCGGGGGGTATACCGGCCATCTTGGGGATTACTCCACCGGCGCAGCGCAGGCGATCATGCCCTACGTGGTGGGCGGTAACGAAGTGTATCAGCAGCAGACCAGCTGGCCGCTGGTGCTGGAGCACACCGATGTGGTGGTGCTGTGGAGTGCCAACCCGCTCAACACCCTGAAAATCGCGTGGAATGCCAGTGACGAGCAGGGGATCCCGTATTTCGATGCGCTGCGTAAAAGCGGCAAGCGCATCATCTGCATTGACCCGATGCGCTCGGAAACCATGGACTTCTTCGGCGACAGCGCCGAGTGGATTGCCCCGCATATGGGCACCGACGTGGCGATGATGCTGGGCATTGCCCATACGCTGGTGGAGAACGGCTGGCACGATACCGGGTTCCTCGCACGCTGTACCACCGGTTTTGACAACTTCGCCGACTATCTGACGGGCAATACAGACGGTATGGCCAAAACGGCAGAGTGGGCGGCAGAGATTTGTGGGGTTCCTGCGGCCAAACTGCGTGAACTGGCGGCGTTATTCCACCAAAACACCACGATGTTAATGTCCGGATGGGGGATGCAGCGCCAGCAGTTCGGTGAGCAGAAGCACTGGATGCTCGTGACGCTGGCCGCCATGCTCGGGCAAATTGGTACGCCGGGCGGTGGGTTTGGTCTCTCTTATCACTTCGCCAATGGCGGCAACCCGACCCGCAAAGCAGCAGTGCTGGCTTCTCTGCAGGGCTCGGTTCAGGGCGGTGTGGATGCCGTGGATAAAATCCCGGTGGCGCGCATTGTTGAAGCCCTGGAAAACCCGGGCGGGTTTTATCAGCACAACGGTCTGGATCGCCACTTTCCGGATATCCGGTTTGTCTGGTGGGCCGGCGGCGCGAACTTTACTCATCACCAGGACACGAATCGCCTGATCCGCGCCTGGCAGAAGCCAGAACTGGTGGTTATCTCAGAATGCTTCTGGACCGCCTCAGCCAAACATGCCGATATTGTGCTGCCGGCGACCACCTCGTTTGAGCGTAACGACCTCACCATGACCGGTGACTACAGCAATCAGCATATGGTACCGATGAAGCGCGTCGTGGCGCCGCGTGATGAGGCGCGTGATGATTTTGAGGTGTTTGCTGAGCTGAGCGAGTTGTGGGAAACGGGGGGGCGCGAGCGTTTTACCGAGGGCAAAACGGATTTGCAGTGGCTGGAGACGTTCTACCAGATTGCAGGTCAGCGCGGGGCCCAGCAGGGCGTGACGCTGCCGCCATTTGCGCAGTTCTGGGAAGCGAACCAGATTATTGAGATGCCGGAGAGCGAACAGAATGCGCAGTTTGTTCGCTTCGCCGATTTCCGCCGCGACCCGGAGAACCATCCGCTGAAAACCGAGAGCGGGAAGATTGTGATCTACAGCGAGCGTATCGCCCAATTTAAGTATGCCGACTGTCCGGCGCATCCAACGTGGCTTGAGCCGGACGAGTGGCACGGTAATGCCCAGCCGGAACAGCTGCAGGTGTTATCGGCCCATCCTGCCCATCGCCTGCACAGCCAGCTTAACTATTCATCACTGCGCGAGCGGTATGCGGTTGCCGGACGGGAGCCCGTGACCCTGAACAGCGCAGATGCACGCGCGCGTGGGATCGTTGACGGTGACGTGGTTCGCGTCTGGAATCAGCGTGGCCAGGTGCTGGCAGGGGCGGTGGTGAGCGACGGGATTAAACCTGGCGTTATCTGCATTCACCAGGGGGCATGGCCAGACCTGGAGCCGAGCGAAGGCGGTATTTGTAAAAACGGTGCAGTAAACGTTCTGACCAAAGATCTCCCCAGCTCGAAGCTGGGGAATGGCTGCGCGGGGAACACGGCGCTGGCCTGGGTCGAGAAATATCAGGGACCCGAGCTTACGCTCACGGCGTTTGATCCGCCTGCCAGCTCATGATCCACGTTGGGTGCTGAGTGTCATCCTGCCAGGCGCTGTCTTCAATGCGAAAACCCTGTGCATGATAGAAATTCACCGCCCGGACATTTTTCTGGTAGACCTCCAGGCTTAAATACGGGAAGCGCTGTTGAACATGGTTCAGCAGCGCACGCCCAATCCCCCGACCAATAAAGTCAGTTGAGACAAACAGCGCGCCCACAAACTGGGACTGCATGACGCTGATAAAGCCGCGCAGCATTCCATTTTCTTCCCATACCCAGGTTTCGGCGGCGGGCAGGTAAACATCCCGCACCATACCTTCGTTCTCTTTCCAGTAGCTCGCGCTGATAAACGGGTGCGCCTCCGTGGTGCTTTCAAGCCACAGACTCAGGAGTGGCCCGGCATTATCACTTTCCCATTTGCGGATCATGGTGCCTCCCTGGATGACAGACGCAGCCGGTAACGTGGTCGTTGACCAGGCCACAGGCCTGCATAAAGGCGTAACAGATGGTGGAGCCGACAAATTTAAAGCCGCGTTTTTTCAGCGCTTTAGAGAGCGCATCCGACGCCGGGGTGGAGGCCGGGATTTCCGCGAGCGTGGCGGCCTGGGTAATTTGCGGCGTATTGTTCACAAACGTCCAGACAAATTCTGAGAACGGTTCTCCGTTTTGCTCCATCGCCAGATAAGCGCGCGCGTTACCAATGATGGCCTGGATCTTACCGCGATGGCGGATGATGCCTGCATCCTGGACCAGCCGTTCCACATCGTCCTCGGTCATGGCAGCGACGGCGACCGGATCGAACTGATGGAAGGCATTACGATAGTTTTCCCGTTTCTTAAGCACCGTAATCCATGACAAGCCCGCCTGTTGACCTTCCAGGCAGATCATCTCAAAAAGCTTTTTCCCTTCTGTCTCCGGTACGCCCCATTCCCGATCGTGATAGTCGATATAAAGCTGATCCTGGCTTACCCAACCGCAACGCTGCATCGGTTATCTCCCTTAATGAACGGTTATCGCAAAATTTTCATTCTGTCAGGCTTGACGTGTCTACTATAAAGACAATAGTTAATACAGGGCCATATGCCCGCAAAACTCTTCCTAAACAATGACAAATATCGCCGAATTCGGCTCTCTCTGGAGTCGCTTTGATGATGATAAAAAAAATCAGTGGTCGCCATGCTGTTTCTGGCCTGGCGGGGATTTCAGCCTGTCTGTTTTTTTGTAATACAGCATTTGCCTGGCAACAGGAATATATCGTTTCAGACGCCCAAAGTAATACGGCTGAACGCTATACATGGGATGCGGATCACCAACCGCGTTATGAGGATATTCTCGCCGAGCGGATTCAGTCATCACAAAATGCCCCCGGGCTTGCCCTGAATTTACCGTCGGGTTCCACGCCGGCAGGGGCCATGAGCGTGGGCTGGAACATTCCGGTGTCAGGGCGTATCACGACCGGTCCGGTGATGGCATGGCGTTATGACGGCACGGCACCGATGATGATCAACGAATTTGGTGACAGCGCGACGACGCAGGGGCTTACCGACCCACTCTGGCATGCCAACGTCAGCACGCTCGGCTGGCGCGTGGATACACAGTACGGCGAGCTTCGCCCGTGGGCGCAGATAAGCTATAACCAGCAGTTTGGTGAAAACCAGTGGAAATCCCAGTTTGGGATGCCACAGACGCCGGCACCGGCACAAAGCGGCAACTGGATGGATGTAACCGTCGGAACGGATATTCCGTTTAACACGCATATGGCGGCCTATGCGTCGTTAGCACAAGGGGAATACACCACCACGGGTGAGGAGTTTATGTACACCCTTGGCGTGAGCGCTAATTTTTAAGGTTGTTACTTTTTTAAACGTGCCGATAACATCCTCAATACAATAGCCGTGGGGGTTGTAGCGATAGCAGTCACTAACACGCTGTCGCTTCATTCCCCGGCAAGGTCATTCATTCCCGATTTATGGCATTTCATTCCATTCCTCCTGCATTTCATGCCGTTTTACCCCAGGCATATTAAGGTTTTGTTTATCGTTGTCCTCAGCGAATTCCCTTACTTTCTCTTGCAGGACAACTGCCATGAACACATCAACTTACAACCGTACGCGCTGGCTAACGCTTTTTGGCACCATCGTGACCCAGTTTGCGCTGGGGTCGGTCTATACCTGGAGCCTGTTTAACAGTGCGCTTTCCGATAAGCTTGGTGCACCGGTCAGCCAGGTGGCGTTCTCCTTCGGCTTGCTGAGCCTCGGGCTGGCACTTTCATCTTCCGTCGCGGGAAAATTGCAGGAGCGATTCGGCGTGAAGCGGGTGACGATGGCATCCGGTATCCTGCTGGGCGTGGGCTTTTTCCTGACGGCGCATTCCAGCAGCCTGATGATGCTGTGGCTGAGCGCCGGGGTGCTGGTAGGACTTGCCGACGGTGCAGGTTATCTGCTGACTCTGTCAAACTGTGTCAAGTGGTTCCCGGAACGTAAAGGTTTAATCTCTGCGTTTGCCATCGGGTCCTATGGCCTGGGGAGCCTCGGTTTTAAATTTATTGATTCCCACCTGCTTGCTTCCGTGGGGCTCGAAAAAACGTTCATGATCTGGGGCGCTATCGTTCTGGTCATGATCCTGTTCGGCGCCACGCTGATGAAAGATGCGCCGCAGCAGGAAGTGAAAACCGTTAACGGTGTGGTGGAGAATGATTTCACCCTCGCGCAGTCTATGCGTCAACCACAGTACTGGATGCTGGCGGTCATGTTTCTGACAGCCTGCATGAGCGGTCTGTATGTGATTGGGGTGGCGAAAGATATTGCTCAGGGAATGGTGAAACTGGATGCGGCAACAGCGGCGAATGCGGTCACCGTCATCTCCATTGCCAACCTCTCTGGCCGTCTGGTGCTCGGGATTCTGTCTGACAAAATTGCCCGTATCCGCGTGATTACCATCGGGCAGGTTGTCTCGCTGGTGGGGATGGCGGCGCTGTTGTTTGCCCCACTGAACGAAGCCACGTTCTTCGCCGCAATTGCCTGTGTGGCCTTTAATTTCGGCGGCACGATTACCGTCTTCCCGTCGCTGGTCAGTGAGTTCTTCGGCCTGAACAATCTGGCGAAAAACTACGGCGTTATCTATCTGGGCTTTGGCATCGGCAGTATCTGCGGCTCGTTAATCGCCTCGCTGTTCGGTGGGTTCTATGTGACCTTCTGCGTGATATTTGCTTTGCTGATAATCTCGCTGGCCTTGTCGACCACCATTCGCCAGCCGCAGCGTGAAGTCTTTAACGAAGCGCATGCCTGATTATCGCTAAGAGGCCTTTACGGCCTCTTTTTTATGGTCGTCCAAAGTATGCCTGGTCGTGTTAATTTGTAAAAAAATGCACCGATCACATTCTCTGCTGCCACTTTTCTCTCCCGCTGTGGTCTACTTAACGCGCTTGTAGACGTTTCTGATAACGGTTTCTTACGCACTTACTTACTCTGTCTGCTTTCTCATCGAGATTAAGCGGGTCTCTATACCCCTTTCCCCAGGGTTGTTTGCATGAAATACATTAGGTCTCTTACCCAGCAAAGATTGTGTCTGATGCTGGCTGTCTATATCGGTTTATTTCTGAATGGCGCGGTGTTGTTCAGAAGAGTGGAAGGTTATTTAGAACATCTCACCGTAAGAAATGGAATTTTTGCCGCAATTGAAGTGTTCGGTTCCGTTCTCGCCACATTCTTCCTGTTACGCCTGCTCTCACTCTTCGGCCGACGCACCTGGCAAATTTTGGCCTCACTGGTGGTAATTATTTCCGCCGCTGCCAGTTATTACATGACCTTTATGAATGTCGTTATTGGCTACGGCATCGTCGCGTCGGTAATGACAACGGATATCGACCTCTCGAAAGAGGTGGTTGGAAAAGGGTTTATCGTCTGGACGGTATTAACCTGCCTGATCCCGCTCTTCTTTATCTGGAGTAATACCTGCCGCTATACGTTGCTGCGCCAGCTCCGCACCCGTGGGCAGCGAATCAGGAATATCGCCGTCGTTATCCTGGCGGCCTTGCTGGTATGGGCACCCATCCGCTTGATGGAAAAACAGCAAAAACGAATCGAAAAAGCGACGGGCGTGGATATGCCAAGCTATGGCGGCGTGGTAGCAAACTCCTACCTGCCCTCCAACTGGATTTCAGCGCTGGGTCTTTATGCCTGGGCGCAGGCGGATGAATCAAGTGATGTGAAATCGCTCATCAACCCAATGAAAAAATTCAGTTACGAAGCGCCGGGTAACCAACTCGATGATACCTATGTTGTCTTTGTTATTGGTGAAACGACGCGCTGGGATCATATGGGCATCCTCGGTTATGACCGGGATACCACGCCAAAACTGGCGCAGGAAAAGAACCTGGTGGCTTACCGGGGGTATTCTTGCGATACCGCAACCAAGCTCTCGCTGCGTTGTATGTTTGTTCGTGAAGGCGGTGCCAGTGATAACCCACAGCGTACCCTGAAAGAGCAGAACGTATTTGCGGTACTGAAGCAGCTCGGTTTCAGCTCCGATTTATTCGCGATGCAAAGTGAGATGTGGTTCTACACCAACACGCTGGCGGACAACATCTCGTATCGCGAGCAGATTGGCGCCGAACCACGTAACCGCGGCAAGAACGTGGATGACATGTTGCTCCTTGAGGAGATGTCACAGTCCCTGAAGAGCCATCCGCAGGGTAAACATCTGGTTATCCTGCATACTAAAGGCTCCCATTACAGCTATTACCAACGTTACACGCGTGATTTTGCGAAGTGGCAGCCGGAGTGTGTAGGTATCAATAAAGACTGCAGCAAGCAGGAACTGATCAATGCCTATGATAACTCGGTTCTGTATGTGGATACGTTCCTGAGCCGGGTGATTGACCAGCTTCGTGATAAGAAAGCGATTGTTATTTATGCTGCTGACCACGGAGAGTCAATCAACGAGAAAGAGCATTTGCACGGTACGCCGCGCAAGCTGGCACCGCCTGAGCAATTCCGTGTACCGATGATCATGTGGATGTCGGACAAGTACCTGGAAGACCCGGAGAAAGCGAAGATGTTTGCCCACCTGAAAAAAGAGGCAGACATGAAGGTGCCGCGTCGTCATGTTGAGCTGTACGACACCATTTTGGGTTGCCTGGGTTATACCTCTCCTGACGGCGGTATCAACGAAAATAACAACTGGTGCAAACTCCCTGATAGCAAGGCGAAAGCCGCGCAGTAACGCGTCTGGCGAGAATATCGCCAGTTGAAGGGCTTTTTTAATTTAAGGGATTGACGGGGGCGCACCTCAGCAGTAAGATGCGCTCCGCATTCGGCGAGTAGCGCAGCTTGGTAGCGCAACTGGTTTGGGACCAGTGGGTCGGAGGTTCGAATCCTCTCTCGCCGACCACATTTAAAGAAGGGCTAACCGCAAGGTTAGCCCTTTTTGCATTAGCAGCTTACTCATCCTGATTCACCAAAACGCACCTTATCCCGCCTTCTTCCTGTCTGTTAACGATTTTGTGACATAATCCATTGTATTTTTTTATATATAGATTGATCTTTTTTCGCGTTGCTTATGGATAACCTCAGCATTTTTCGCTGTGCGTTTTAACGTTCGCGGTATTTAGTGCTCAGATAATCACCGTTCTGCAAGAAAATTTACCCGATCTGAATAAAAGTTAATCACTGATTGTTGCGAAATATGAAGATAATTGTGCTGCAACATAGCGAGTAGCATAAATTTCCCTGCTGAAAACTGGCATACATAGTTTTTTTAATCTTTGTTTGCGGTTTCTCACACTCAGCGTAAATCCCCGTCACCTGTATTGACGTTTTCACATTCTGTTGACAGATTGTAGGGCATGAGGGGCATTTCAGGGACGATCTGCGCTGCAACTCAAACGCTCTTCTGAAAGGATTCTCCATCCCTTAAACGCCTTCGGGCATCACCGACCGGACCGGGTAAAAAATAAATAAAGGTCTGGCGGCGTAACACAACAAAGCAAAACATCACATTGGAGCAGAATAATGAGTATTTCCTTGAAGAAGTCAGGGATGCTGAAGCTTGGTCTGAGCCTGGTGGCTATGACCGTGGCAGCAAGCGTACAGGCAAAAACCCTGGTTTACTGTTCTGAAGGCTCGCCGGAAGGCTTTAACCCACAGCTCTTTACCTCTGGTACGACTTACGACGCAAGCTCTGTGCCTATCTATAACCGTCTGGTTGAATTCAAAACCGGTACCACGGAAGTGATCCCAGGTCTGGCGGAGAAGTGGGACGTCAGCGAAGACGGTAAGACCTATACCTTCCACCTGCGCCAGGGCGTGAAGTGGCAGGACAACAAAGAATTCAAACCAACGCGCGATTTTAACGCCGATGACGTTGTGTTCTCCTTCGACCGTCAGAAAAACGCTCAGAACCCGTATCACAAAGTGTCTGGCGGCAGCTATGAATACTTCGAAGGGATGGGCCTGCAGGACCTGATCGCTGAAGTGAAAAAAGTGGACGATAAAACCGTTCAGTTCGTGCTGACGCGTCCGGAAGCACCATTCCTGGCTGACCTGGCCATGGACTTCGCCTCTATTCTGTCTAAAGAGTACGCGGACAACATGCTGAAAGCCGGCACCCCGGAAAAAGTGGACCTGAACCCAATCGGTACCGGTCCGTTCCAGCTTCTGCAGTACCAGAAAGATTCCCGTATTCTGTATAAAGCCTTCCCGGGCTTCTGGGGCACCAAGCCGCAGATCGACCGTCTGGTCTTCTCCATCACGCCTGATGCTTCTGTGCGTTACGCAAAACTGCAGAAAAACGAATGCCAGGTCATGCCATACCCGAACCCGGCTGACATCGCGCGCATGAAGCAGGATAAAAACATCAACCTGCTGGAGCAGGCTGGTCTGAACGTGGGTTACCTCTCCTTCAACACCGAGAAGAAACCGTTTGATGACGTGAAAGTCCGTCAGGCGCTGACCTATGCGGTGAATAAAGAAGCGATCATTAAAGCGGTCTATCAGGGCGCGGGTGTTGCCGCCAAGAACCTGATCCCACCAACCATGTGGGGCTATAACGACGACGTTAAAGACTACACCTACGATCCTGAGAAAGCGAAAGCGCTGCTGAAAGAAGCAGGCCAGGAGAAAGGCTTTACCGTTGAGCTGTGGGCGATGCCAGTACAGCGTCCGTATAACCCGAACGCACGCCGTATGGCTGAAATGGTTCAGGCTGACTGGGCTAAAGTGGGCGTTCAGGCCAAGATTGTGACCTACGAGTGGGGCGAGTATCTGAAGCGTGCCAAAGCGGGTGAGCATCAGGCGGTGATGATGGGCTGGACCGGTGACAATGGGGATCCGGACAACTTCTTCGCTACCCTGTTCAGCTGTGCTGCTGCGAAAGACGGTTCTAACTACTCTCGCTGGTGCTATAAGCCGTTTGAAGACCTGATCCAGCCGGCGCGTGCGACCGACGATCACAACAAACGTATCGAGCTGTACAAACAGGCTCAGGTTGTGATGCACGATCAGGCTCCGGCTCTGATTGTGGCTCACTCCACCGTGTACGAACCAGTGCGTAAAGAAGTGAAGGGCTACGTGGTTGATCCACTGGGCAAACACCACTTCGAAAACGTCTCTGTTGAATAATAAGTAGGGTGTTCTCCCTCTCCTTTACGGAGAGGGCAGGGGTGAGGGCGTGCATGCATTCCCTCACCCTAATCCTCTCCTGAAGAGAGAGGGAATTTACATTTGTGAGCAATACAGACGTCACGCCAACTGGTTGTACGTCATCAGAGAGAATCCGGGTTATGTTGCAGTTCATCCTCCGACGTCTGGGACTTGTTATCCCCACGTTTATCGGTATCACCCTTCTCACTTTTGCCTTCGTCCATATGATCCCCGGCGACCCGGTAATGATTATGGCGGGCGAGCGTGGTATTTCACCTGAACGTCATGCACAGCTGCTGGCTGAGCTTGGCCTGAACAAACCACTGTGGCAGCAATACCTCAACTATATCTGGGGCGTGTTGCACGGTGATTTAGGGATTTCGCTGAAAAGCCGTCTTCCGGTGTGGGACGAGTTCGTGCCGCGTTTTAAAGCGACACTGGAGCTTGGTGTCTGTGCCATGATTTTCGCCACTGCGGTGGGTATCCCTGTTGGGGTCCTGGCTGCCGTGAAACGTGGCTCTATTTTCGACCATACGGCTGTTGGCCTGGCGCTGACGGGTTACTCCATGCCTATCTTCTGGTGGGGCATGATGCTGATCATGCTGGTCTCGGTGCAGCTAAACCTGACGCCGGTCTCCGGACGCGTCAGTGATATGGTCTTCCTGGATGATACGAATCCTCTGACCGGTTTTATGCTGATCGATACGGCTATCTGGGGCGAAGAGGGTAATTTCATTGATGCGGTGGCACATATGATCCTGCCTGCGATGGTGCTCGGCACCATTCCTCTGGCGGTAATCGTGCGTATGACCCGTTCTTCAATGCTGGAAGTGTTGGGTGAGGATTACATTCGCACCGCACGCGCCAAAGGTCTGACGCGTATGCGCGTCATTATCGTTCACGCCCTGCGTAACGCCATGCTGCCGGTGGTGACCGTTATTGGTCTGCAGGTGGGGACGTTGCTGGCGGGGGCGATCCTGACCGAAACCATCTTCTCCTGGCCGGGCCTCGGACGCTGGCTGATTGACGCACTGCAACGCCGTGATTATCCGGTAGTGCAGGGCGGGGTATTGCTGGTCGCGACGATGATTATTCTCGTCAACCTGCTGGTCGATTTGCTCTACGGCGTGGTGAACCCGCGTATTCGTCATAAGAAGTAAGGGGCCATCATGTCACACGTTTCTGAAAATAAAGTGGTTACTGCACCGGTTCCCATGACGCCGCTGCAGGAATTCTGGCACTACTTCAAGCGCAACAAAGGCGCGGTGGTGGGGCTGGTTTATGTCTCTGTCATGATCTTGATTGCGGTGTTTGCCAACGTGCTTGCACCGTATAACCCGGCGGATCAGTTCCGTGATGCGTTGCTGGCACCGCCAGCATGGCAGGACGGCGGTAGCCTGTCGCACCTGCTGGGTACCGATGACGTGGGCCGCGATGTGCTGTCGCGTCTGATGTACGGTGCGCGTCTGTCGCTGCTGGTCGGCTGCCTGGTGGTCGTGTTGTCGCTGGTTATGGGGATCGTACTCGGTCTGGTTGCCGGCTACTTCGGCGGCATTATCGATAACATCATCATGCGTATCGTCGACATCATGCTGGCGCTGCCCAGCTTGCTGTTGGCGCTGGTACTGGTGGCGATTTTTGGTCCGTCGATCAGTAACGCCGCGCTGGCATTAACCTTCGTGGCGCTTCCCCACTATGTGCGACTCACACGTGCGGCGGTGCTGGTGGAAGTAAACCGCGACTACGTAACGGCCTCCCGCGTGGCGGGTGCTGGCGCGATGCGTCAAATGTTCGTCAACATCTTCCCGAACTGCCTGGCGCCGCTGATTGTTCAGGCGTCGCTCGGTTTCTCTAACGCCATTCTTGATATGGCCGCTCTTGGCTTCCTGGGCATGGGTGCGCAGCCGCCAACACCGGAGTGGGGCACCATGCTCTCCGATGTGTTGCAGTTCGCCCAAAGCGCCTGGTGGGTTGTGACCTTCCCGGGTCTGGCAATCCTGCTGACGGTGCTGGCATTTAACCTGATGGGTGATGGCCTGCGTGATGCACTTGATCCCAAACTGAAGCAGTAAGAGGCACGAGATGGCGTTATTAAATGTAGATAAATTATCGGTGCACTTTGGTGACGAAGGCACTCCGTTTCGCGCCGTGGACCGCATCAGCTACAGCGTAAATCAGGGCGAAGTGGTCGGCATTGTGGGTGAGTCGGGTTCCGGTAAGTCGGTCAGTTCACTGGCCATCATGGGGCTGATTGATTATCCCGGCCGCGTCATGGCCGAAAGTCTGGAGTTTAACGGTCAGGACCTGCAGCGTATCTCCGAAAAGCAGCGCCGCCAGCTGGTCGGTGCGGAAGTGGCGATGATCTTCCAGGACCCAATGACCAGCCTGAACCCTTGTTACACCGTGGGATTCCAGATTATGGAAGCCATCAAGGTGCACCAGGGCGGAAATAAGAAGACCCGGCGTCAGCGTGCGATCGATCTGCTAAATCAGGTCGGTATCCCTGACCCGGCATCGCGTCTGGATGTTTACCCGCACCAGCTCTCCGGTGGGATGAGCCAGCGTGTGATGATCGCCATGGCGATTGCCTGTCGGCCAAAACTGCTGATCGCGGATGAACCGACAACGGCACTGGACGTGACTATCCAGGCGCAGATCATCGAGCTGCTGCTGGAACTGCAGCAGAAAGAGAACATGGCGCTGGTGCTGATTACGCATGACCTGGCGCTGGTGGCCGAAGCGGCGCACAAAATTATCGTGATGTACGCAGGTCAGGTGGTCGAGACTGGACATTCGCACGATATTTTCCGCGCGCCGCGTCACCCGTATACGCAGGCGCTTTTGCGTGCGCTGCCGGAGTTTGCCCAGGACAAAGCACGCCTGGCATCACTTCCGGGCGTCGTACCGGGTAAATATGACCGACCGCAGGGCTGCCTGCTTAATCCGCGTTGTCCGTATGCTACAGACAAATGTCGTGCAGAAGAGCCAGAGCTCAATCTGCTTGCTGACGGTCGTCAGTCGAAATGCCACTACCCACTCGATGATGCCGGGAGGCCAACACTATGAGTACGCAACAGGCCACCACGCAACAACCGCTGTTGCAGGCTATCGACCTGAAAAAATACTATCCGGTGAAGAAGGGGCTGTTTGCGCCTGAACGCCTGGTGAAAGCGCTGGATGGCGTCTCCTTTACCCTTGAACGCGGCAAAACGCTGGCGGTGGTCGGTGAGTCAGGCTGTGGCAAATCGACGCTGGGTCGTTTGCTGACGATGATTGAAGTCCCCACCGGCGGTGAACTCTATTATCAGGGACAGGACCTGCTCAAGCACGATCCGCAGGCGCAGAAACTGCGCCGTCAGAAAATCCAGATTGTGTTCCAGAACCCGTACGGATCGTTGAATCCGCGTAAAAAAGTGGGACAGATTCTGGAAGAGCCCCTGCTGATTAACAGCAATCTGAACAAAGAGCAGCGTCGTGAAAAAGCGCTGGCGATGATGGCGAAAGTGGGCCTGAAGACCGAGCATTACGATCGTTATCCGCATATGTTCTCTGGCGGCCAGCGCCAGCGTATCGCGATTGCGCGTGGTTTGATGCTCGACCCTGACGTGGTCATCGCCGATGAGCCGGTATCTGCCCTCGACGTTTCTGTGCGTGCGCAGGTGTTGAACCTGATGATGGATCTGCAGCAGGACATGGGGCTGTCGTACGTGTTTATTTCGCACGACCTGTCGGTTGTGGAGCACATTGCCGACGAAGTGATGGTGATGTATCTGGGGCGCTGCGTGGAGAAGGGGACAAAAGAGCAGATCTTTACTCATCCTCGTCACCCGTACACCCAGGCGCTGCTGTCTGCGACCCCGCGTCTGAACCCTGACGATCGTCGTGAGCGTATCAAGCTGACGGGTGAATTGCCCAGCCCGCTGAATCCGCCTCCAGGCTGTGCATTCAACGCCCGCTGCAGTCGCCGCTTTGGCCCGTGCACCCAGTTGCAGCCACAGCTCAAGGATTATGGCGGTCAGCTGGTTGCCTGCTTCGCGGTCGATCAGGATGAGAATGGCGAAAAGCCGATGGCGTAATCCATCAATAAAAAAACCGGCGCTAAGCCGGTTTTTTTATGTCTGCGTGATTACTTGCGCAGACGGATCTGGTCGACAGCGTGTTTCTCACTCTTGGTGAGGATCAGGCTGGCGCGCTCACGTGTGGGCAGGATGTTCTCTTTCAGGTTCACGTAGTTGATCTCATTCCACAGCCCTCTCGCCACATTAATGGCTTCTTCTTCAGAAAGCTGGGCGTAGTGGTGGAAATAGGAGTCAGGGTCGGTGAACGCGCCTTCACGGAACTTCAGGAAGCGGTTGATATACCAGTTCTGCAGCAGGTCTTCCGGCGCATCGACATAAATAGAGAAATCGACGAAGTCAGAGACAAACACATGATGGGGATCGTGAGGATAATCCATCCCGCTTTGCAGGACGTTTAACCCTTCGAGGATCAGGATATCCGGCTGAACCACCGTTTTGTCTCCACCCGGGATGCGATCGTAGATCAGGTGCGAATAGACCGGAGCCGTCACGTTAGGCGCGCCCGATTTCAGGTCAGAGACAAATTTCACCAGACGGTGCATATCATAAGAGAGCGGGAAGCCCTTCTTCTTCATTAGCCCGCGTTCCTTTAACACCTCATTCGGGTGCAGGAAACCGTCAGTGGTGATGAGCTCCACGCTGCGGTGTTCTGGCCAGCGGCTCAGTAACGCCTGCAATACGCGTGCGGTGGTACTTTTACCGACGGCCACGCTGCCTGCAATGCTGATGATATAAGGAATGCGTTGGCCGTTCGTCCCGAGGAACTGCTCCAGCACCGCCTGACGGCGCAGGTTGGAGCTGATATAGAAGTTAAGCAAGCGCGAGAGTGGTAAATAGATTTCTGCCACTTCTTCCAGCGACAGATCTTCGTTTATCCCCTTTAACCGTGCGATTTCGCCTTCCGTCAGCGTCATCGGGACGGAGTCACGCAGTGCAGCCCACTGGCTACGGTTAAACTGAAGATAAGGTGTCATTAACGTTTGCTCTTTTTTGCTCATAAGCATGCTTCAGTGAGCCAGCACAACACAGCGCGTCCGGGCTCAACATAGTTAATTTTGGACAATGGGCAGGAGGTTAACACCAGATGACAGGAATAATAAGAAAAAATATGGGGAAGCGATGCTTTACGCGGGAGCCATCACGATACGGTATAAGTGGTGTAAATCGGGCGCCGATGTTGAATTTTTGACCTTGAGTGGATGAATTTACAGCGGTTAACCCTGGTTTCGAATAAAATGTGAGCGAAAGAACGTTTTATGCAATTTTTTAGTTGCATGACTGCGCATGTCTCCATAGAATGCGCGCTACTTGATGCCGACTTAGCTCAGTAGGTAGAGCAACTGACTTGTAATCAGTAGGTCACCAGTTCGATTCCGGTAGTCGGCACCATCAAGTTCGGTGGGGTTCCCGAGCGGCCAAAGGGAGCAGACTGTAAATCTGCCGTCACAGACTTCGAAGGTTCGAATCCTTCCCCCACCACCACTTTCTGGCAGCGTTAAGCCGCCGGAGCTGGTTTGAAAATTGAATCAGCTCGAACCTAAAAAGAGAGAAATCTCTTTTTTTGTTACAGAAAGAACTGGGTAGCCGAGTTTCAGGATGCGGGCATCGTATAATGGCTATTACCTCAGCCTTCCAAGCTGATGATGCGGGTTCGATTCCCGCTGCCCGCTCCAATACGTGCTGATATGGCTCAGTTGGTAGAGCGCACCCTTGGTAAGGGTGAGGTCCCCAGTTCGACTCTGGGTATCAGCACCACTTCACTTCTCCTTCCCGTTTCTCTCTGTTTCAATTTTACTGTATTCAACAATTCAGGCATTTCGCCTGGTTGATGTGGTGATATCACCGATTTATCCGTGTCTTAGAGGGACAATCGATGTCTAAAGAAAAGTTTGAACGTACAAAACCGCACGTTAACGTCGGTACTATCGGCCACGTTGACCATGGTAAAACAACGCTGACCGCTGCAATCACTACCGTTCTGGCTAAAACCTACGGTGGTTCTGCTCGTGCATTCGACCAGATCGATAACGCACCAGAAGAAAAAGCTCGTGGTATCACCATCAACACCTCTCACGTTGAATATGACACCCCGACTCGCCACTACGCACACGTAGACTGCCCAGGCCACGCCGACTATGTTAAAAACATGATCACCGGTGCTGCGCAGATGGACGGCGCGATCCTGGTTGTTGCTGCGACTGACGGCCCTATGCCTCAGACCCGTGAGCACATCCTGCTGGGTCGTCAGGTAGGCGTTCCTTACATCATCGTGTTCCTGAACAAATGTGACATGGTTGATGACGAAGAGCTGCTGGAACTGGTAGAGATGGAAGTTCGTGAACTGCTGTCTCAGTACGATTTCCCAGGCGACGACACTCCAATCGTTCGTGGTTCCGCGCTGAAAGCGCTGGAAGGCGACGCTGAGTGGGAAGCGAAAATCATCGAACTGGCTGGCTTCCTGGATTCTTACATCCCAGAACCAGAGCGTGCGATCGACAAGCCGTTCCTGCTGCCAATCGAAGACGTATTCTCCATCTCCGGTCGTGGTACCGTTGTTACCGGTCGTGTTGAGCGCGGTATCATCAAAGTTGGCGAAGAAGTTGAAATCGTTGGTATCAAAGAGACTGCTAAGTCTACCTGTACTGGCGTTGAAATGTTCCGCAAACTGCTGGACGAAGGCCGTGCTGGTGAGAACGTAGGTGTTCTGCTGCGTGGTATCAAACGTGAAGAAATCGAACGTGGTCAGGTACTGGCTAAGCCAGGCTCAATCAAGCCACACACCAAGTTCGAATCTGAAGTGTATATCCTGTCCAAAGACGAAGGCGGCCGTCATACTCCGTTCTTCAAAGGCTACCGTCCACAGTTCTACTTCCGTACAACTGACGTGACCGGTACCATCGAACTGCCAGAAGGCGTTGAGATGGTAATGCCAGGCGACAACATCAAGATGGTTGTGACGCTGATCCACCCAATCGCGATGGACGACGGTCTGCGTTTCGCAATCCGTGAAGGTGGCCGTACCGTTGGCGCGGGCGTGGTTGCTAAAGTTCTCGGCTAATTGCTGATAACAATTGACGCAATGCGCAATAAAAGGGCATCATTTGATGCCCTTTTTGCACGCTTTCAGATCAGAACCTGGCTCATCAGTGATTAAATTTGTCATAATCATTGCTGAGACAGGCTCTGCAGAGAGCGTATAATCCGAAAAGCGAATTAGCATTTCGATTTGGTTTGCCTCGCAATCGCGGGGTGAAAATGTTTGTAGAATACTTCTGACAGGTTGGTTTATGAGTGCGAATACCGAAGCTCAAGGGAGCGGGCGCGGCCTGGAAGCGATGAAATGGGTAGTCGTAGCCGTGCTGCTGATTGTAGCGATTGTCGGCAACTACCTTTATCGTGACATGATGCTGCCGCTACGCGCGCTTGCAGTGGTAATTCTGATTGCTGCAGCGGGTGGTGTCGCGCTGTTGACGACAAAAGGCAAAGCGACTGTCGCTTTTGCTCGCGAAGCGCGTACCGAAGTCCGCAAGGTAATTTGGCCGACTCGCCAGGAAACATTGCACACCACGCTGATCGTAGCGGCGGTTACCGCTGTAATGTCACTGATCCTGTGGGGACTGGATGGTATTCTGGTTCGCCTGGTATCCTTTATCACTGGCCTGAGGTTCTGAGATGTCTGAAGCCCCCAAAAAGCGCTGGTACGTCGTTCAGGCGTTTTCCGGTTTTGAAGGCCGCGTAGCAACGTCGCTGCGTGAGCATATCAAATTACACAACATGGAAGAGTTATTTGGCGAAGTTATGGTTCCGACCGAAGAAGTGGTCGAGATCCGTGGCGGCCAACGTCGCAAAAGCGAGCGTAAATTCTTCCCGGGTTACGTGCTGGTTCAGATGGTTATGAACGACGCGAGCTGGCACCTGGTGCGCAGCGTACCGCGCGTGATGGGCTTTATCGGCGGCACGTCTGACCGTCCGGCGCCAATCAGCGACAAAGAAGTTGATGCGATTATGAACCGCCTGCAGCAGGTGGGTGATAAGCCGCGTCCGAAAACGCTGTTTGAACCGGGTGAAATGGTTCGTGTTAATGACGGTCCGTTTGCTGACTTTAATGGCGTGGTTGAAGAAGTGGACTACGAAAAGTCCCGCCTGAAAGTGTCCGTTTCTATCTTCGGTCGTGCGACCCCGGTAGAGTTGGACTTTGCCCAGGTCGAAAAAGCCTAAGCAGCGATCAAAAAAGCGACGATTTAATCGTTGCACAAGGCGCGAGATTGGAATACAATTTCGCGCCTTTTGTTTTTATGGGCTGCGGCCTGTAAAACGATTTTATTCACGGGGAGCCTCCTTGAGGCGTTATCACCCAATCAGAGGATTTTAGAATGGCTAAGAAAGTACAAGCCTACGTCAAGCTGCAGGTTGCAGCAGGTATGGCGAACCCAAGTCCACCAGTTGGTCCAGCTCTGGGTCAGCAGGGTGTGAACATCATGGAATTCTGTAAAGCGTTCAACGCCAAAACCGAATCCATGGAAAAAGGTCTGCCAATCCCAGTTGTTATCACTGTATACGCTGACCGTTCTTTCACTTTCGTTACCAAAACCCCTCCAGCAGCAGTTCTGCTGAAGAAAGCGGCGGGCATTAAGTCTGGTTCCGGTAAACCGAACAAAGACAAAGTGGGTAAAATTTCCCGCGCTCAGCTGCAGGAAATCGCGCAGACCAAAGCTGCCGACATGACTGGTGCCGACATTGAAGCGATGACTCGCTCAATCGAAGGTACTGCACGTTCCATGGGCCTGGTAGTGGAGGACTAAGAAATGGCTAAACTGACCAAGCGCATGTCCGTGATCCGTGACAAAGTTGATGCGACCAAACAGTACGACATCAACGAAGCTATCGCTCTGCTGAAAGAACTGGCTACCGCTAAGTTCGTTGAAAGCGTTGACGTTGCTGTTAACCTGGGCATCGATGCTCGTAAATCTGATCAGAACGTTCGTGGTGCAACTGTACTGCCACACGGTACTGGCCGTTCCGTACGCGTAGCTGTATTTGCTCAGGGTGCAAACGCTGAAGCGGCTAAAGCTGCCGGCGCTGAACTGGTAGGTATGGAAGATCTGGCTGACCAGATCAAGAAAGGCGAAATGAACTTTGACGTTGTTATTGCTTCTCCAGATGCAATGCGCGTTGTTGGCCAGCTGGGCCAGGTTCTGGGTCCACGCGGCCTGATGCCAAACCCGAAAGTGGGTACTGTAACCCCTAACGTTGCTGAAGCTGTTAAGAACGCTAAAGCAGGTCAGGTTCGTTATCGTAACGACAAAAACGGCATCATCCACACCACCATCGGTAAAGTGGACTTTGACGCTGACAAACTGAAAGAAAACCTGGAAGCTCTGCTGGTTGCGCTGAAAAAAGCAAAACCAACTCAGGCTAAAGGCGTGTACATCAAGAAAGTTAGCATCTCCACCACCATGGGTGCAGGTGTTGCAGTTGACCAGGCTGGCCTGAGCGCTGCTGCAAACTAATGCCTTTACGTGGGCGGTGATTTTGTCTACAATCTTACCCCCACGTTTGCTAACAAAAGTTAGCGGCTAAAAGATTTGTTCGTTGGAGCCTGGCCTAATCCAGGCCTCCGTCGAAGACCGCAGGTGTTTCGCAAGAAACTTAATGCCCTGCGTAGACGGTGACAGAACGCTAAGATTATTTTTGGATACTCTGGCTTGTTTCTGCTCACCGTATTAAGACGCTCTTTCCGTTGGGGAGAGTGAAGTGAGTTCCGGAACATGAGTTCCGGCAAACATCCAGGAGCAAAGCTAATGGCTTTAAATCTTCAAGACAAACAAGCGATTGTTGCTGAAGTCAGCGAAGTAGCCAAAGGCGCGCTGTCTGCAGTAGTTGCGGATTCCCGTGGCGTTACTGTAGACAAAATGACTGAACTGCGTAAAGCAGGTCGTGAAGCTGGCGTATACATGCGTGTTGTTCGTAACACCCTGCTGCGTCGCGTAGTTGAAGGTACTCCTTTCGAGTGCCTGAAAGACACGTTTGTTGGTCCGACCCTTATTGCATACTCTATGGAACACCCGGGCGCTGCTGCTCGTCTGTTCAAAGAGTTCGCGAAAGCGAATGCAAAATTTGAGGTCAAAGCTGCAGCCTTTGAAGGTGAGTTGATCCCGGCATCGCAAATCGATCGCCTGGCAACCCTGCCGACCTACGAAGAAGCAATTGCACGCCTGATGGCAACCATGAAAGAAGCTTCGGCTGGCAAACTGGTTCGCACTCTGGCTGCTGTTCGCGATGCAAAAGAAGCTGCTTAATCGCAGTTATCTTTATAAAGCATTTGCTTACGTATAAACTTATTCTGATTTTCAGGAACAATTTAAATGTCTATCACTAAAGATCAAATCATTGAAGCAGTTGCAGCTATGTCCGTAATGGACGTTGTAGAACTGATCTCTGCAATGGAAGAAAAATTCGGTGTTTCCGCTGCTGCTGCTGTAGCTGTAGCTGCTGGCCCGGTTGAAGCTGCTGAAGAAAAAACTGAATTCGACGTAATTCTGAAAGCTGCTGGCGCTAACAAAGTTGCTGTTATCAAAGCAGTACGTGGCGCAACTGGCCTGGGTCTGAAAGAAGCTAAAGACCTGGTAGAAGCTGCTCCAGCTGCGCTGAAAGAAGGCGTGAGCAAAGACGACGCAGAAGCACTGAAAAAATCTCTGGAAGAAGCTGGCGCTGAAGTTGAAGTTAAATAAGCCAACTTTTCTGGTTGCAGCCTAAGTCATTAGGCTGATGGCTGGTGACTTTTTAGTCACCAGCCTTTTTGCGCTGTAAGGCATCAGTAGCATTTCACACTGTTTGACTACTGGTTGTCCTGACAATGCATGTTTCTATCGACGACTTAATATATTGCGACAGGGTGCGCGCTCTGTGTAAATCGCGACGAAATGATTTAAGCGTGATAGCAACAGGTATTGCGGAAAGTATTCAATTTTCCGGTCCACAAAATGGTGTTGCACAAACTGTCCCTTCGTCGGACAGATGGGTCGACTTGTCAGCGAGCTGAGGAACCCTATGGTTTACTCCTATACCGAGAAAAAACGTATTCGTAAGGATTTTGGTAAACGTCCACAAGTTCTGGACATTCCATATCTCCTTTCTATCCAGCTTGACTCGTTCCAGAAGTTTATCGAGCAAGATCCTGAAGGGCAGTACGGCCTGGAAGCAGCCTTCCGTTCCGTGTTCCCGATTCAGAGCTACAGCGGTAACTCCGAGCTGCAGTACGTCAGCTACCGCCTTGGCGAACCGGTGTTTGACGTTCAGGAATGTCAGATCCGTGGCGTGACCTATTCCGCACCGCTGCGCGTAAAACTGCGTCTGGTGATCTATGAGCGCGAAGCGCCAGAAGGCACCGTAAAAGACATTAAAGAACAAGAAGTCTACATGGGTGAAATTCCACTCATGACAGACAACGGTACTTTCGTCATCAACGGTACTGAGCGTGTTATCGTTTCCCAGCTGCATCGTAGCCCGGGTGTCTTCTTCGACAGCGATAAAGGTAAAACACACTCATCCGGTAAAGTACTGTATAACGCGCGTATCATTCCTTACCGTGGTTCCTGGCTGGACTTCGAGTTCGATCCTAAAGACAACCTGTTTGTCCGTATCGACCGTCGTCGTAAACTGCCTGCGACCATCATTTTGCGTGCGCTGCAATACACCACTGAACAGATCCTGGACCTGTTCTTTGAGAAAGTAATCTTTGAAATCCGCGACAACAAGTTGCAGATGGAGCTGGTGCCAGAGCGTCTGCGTGGTGAGACCGCGTCGTTCGACATCGAAGCCGACGGCAAAGTGTATGTGGAAAAAGGCCGCCGTATTACCGCGCGCCACATCCGTCAGCTGGAAAAAGATGATATCAAACTCATCGAAGTTCCGGTTGAATACATTGCTGGAAAAGTAGCCGCGAAAGATTACGTTGATGAATCAACTGGCGAGCTGATCTGCCCGGCGAACATGGAGCTGAGCCTGGATCTGCTGGCTAAGCTGAGCCAGTCTGGCCACAAACGCATCGAAACGCTGTTCACCAACGATCTGGACCACGGTCCTTATATCTCTGAGACTATCCGCGTCGATCCAACGACCGATCGTCTGAGCGCGCTGGTAGAAATCTACCGCATGATGCGCCCTGGTGAACCACCGACTCGCGAAGCGGCTGAAAGCCTGTTCGAGAACCTGTTCTTCTCCGAAGACCGCTACGATCTGTCCGCGGTTGGTCGTATGAAGTTCAACCGTTCTCTGCTGCGTGATGAGATCGAAGGTTCCGGTATCCTGAGCAAAGACGACATCATCGAAGTGATGAAGAAGCTCATCGATATCCGTAACGGCAAAGGCGAAGTGGACGATATCGACCACCTCGGCAACCGTCGTATCCGTTCCGTAGGCGAAATGGCGGAAAACCAGTTCCGCGTTGGCCTGGTACGTGTTGAGCGTGCGGTGAAAGAGCGTCTGTCTCTGGGCGATCTGGATACCCTGATGCCTCAGGATATGATCAACGCCAAGCCGATTTCTGCAGCAGTGAAAGAGTTCTTCGGTTCCAGCCAGCTGTCTCAGTTCATGGACCAGAACAACCCGCTGTCTGAGATCACGCACAAACGTCGTATCTCTGCACTCGGCCCAGGCGGTCTGACCCGTGAACGTGCAGGCTTCGAAGTTCGAGACGTACACCCGACTCACTACGGTCGCGTATGTCCAATCGAAACGCCTGAAGGTCCAAACATCGGTCTGATCAACTCCCTGTCCGTGTACGCACAGACTAACGAATACGGTTTCCTTGAGACGCCGTACCGTAAAGTGACCGACGGTGTTGTAACTGACGAAATTCACTACCTGTCTGCTATCGAAGAAGGCAACTACGTTATCGCTCAGGCGAACTCCAACCTGGATGACGAAGGCCACTTTGTAGAAGATCTGGTTACCTGCCGTAGCAAAGGCGAATCCAGCTTGTTCAGCCGCGACCAGGTTGACTACATGGACGTATCCACCCAGCAGGTGGTATCCGTCGGTGCGTCCCTGATCCCGTTCCTGGAACACGATGACGCCAACCGTGCATTGATGGGTGCGAACATGCAACGTCAGGCCGTTCCAACTCTGCGTGCTGATAAGCCGCTGGTTGGTACCGGTATGGAACGTGCTGTTGCCGTTGACTCCGGTGTTACTGCGGTGGCTAAACGTGGCGGTACTGTTCAGTACGTGGATGCTTCCCGTATCGTTATCAAAGTTAACGAAGACGAGATGTACCCGGGCGAAGCAGGTATCGACATTTATAACCTGACCAAATACACCCGTTCTAACCAGAACACCTGTATCAACCAGATGCCTTGTGTGTCTCTGGGTGAGCCCGTTGAGCGCGGCGACGTGTTGGCAGACGGTCCGTCCACCGACCTCGGTGAACTGGCGCTCGGTCAGAACATGCGCGTAGCGTTCATGCCGTGGAACGGTTACAACTTCGAAGACTCCATCCTCGTCTCCGAGCGTGTGGTTCAGGAAGATCGTTTCACTACCATCCACATTCAGGAACTGGCATGTGTGTCCCGTGACACCAAGCTGGGGCCAGAAGAGATCACCGCTGACATCCCTAACGTGGGTGAAGCTGCGCTCTCCAAACTGGATGAATCCGGTATCGTTTACATCGGTGCAGAAGTGACCGGCGGCGACATTCTGGTTGGTAAGGTAACGCCGAAAGGTGAAACCCAGCTGACGCCAGAAGAGAAACTGCTGCGTGCTATCTTCGGTGAGAAAGCGTCTGACGTTAAAGACTCTTCTCTGCGCGTACCAAACGGTGTTTCCGGTACAGTTATCGATGTTCAGGTCTTCACCCGTGACGGCGTTGAAAAAGATAAGCGTGCGCTGGAAATCGAAGAGATGCAGCTCAAACAGGCTAAGAAAGACCTGTCTGAAGAACTGCAGATCCTCGAAGCGGGTCTGTTCAGCCGTATCTATGCGGTGCTGGTTGCCGGTGGCGTTGAAGCTGAGAAGCTCGACAAACTGCCACGCGATCGCTGGCTGGAACTGGGCCTGACCGACGAAGAGAAACAAAATCAGCTGGAACAGCTGGCTGAGCAGTATGACGAACTGAAACACGAGTTCGAGAAAAAACTCGAAGCGAAACGCCGTAAAATCACTCAGGGCGACGATCTGGCACCAGGCGTGCTGAAGATTGTTAAGGTGTATCTGGCTGTTAAACGTCAGATCCAGCCTGGTGATAAGATGGCAGGTCGTCACGGTAACAAGGGTGTTATCTCTAAGATCAACCCGATCGAAGATATGCCGCACGATGCTAACGGTACGCCGGTAGATATCGTACTGAACCCACTGGGCGTACCGTCTCGTATGAACATCGGTCAGATTCTGGAAACCCACCTGGGTATGGCTGCGAAAGGTATCGGCGATAAGATCAACGCCATGCTGAAACAGCAGGAAGAAGTCGCGAAACTGCGCGAATTCATCCAGCGTGCCTACGATCTGGGTACCGACGTTCGTCAGAAAGTCGACCTGAGCACCTTCAGCGATGAAGAAGTGCTGCGTCTGGCAGAGAACCTGCGCAAAGGTATGCCGATTGCAACGCCGGTATTCGACGGTGCAAAAGAAGCTGAAATCAAAGAGCTGCTGCAACTGGGTGGTCTGCCAACGTCTGGTCAGATTACGCTGTTTGATGGCCGTACCGGTGAACAGTTCGAGCGTCCGGTAACCGTAGGTTACATGTACATGCTGAAACTGAACCACCTGGTCGACGACAAGATGCACGCTCGTTCTACCGGTTCTTACAGCCTGGTTACTCAGCAGCCGCTGGGTGGTAAGGCGCAGTTCGGTGGTCAGCGCTTCGGGGAGATGGAAGTGTGGGCGCTGGAAGCATACGGCGCAGCATACACCCTGCAGGAAATGCTCACCGTTAAGTCTGATGACGTGAACGGTCGTACCAAGATGTATAAAAACATCGTGGACGGCAATCATCAGATGGAACCGGGCATGCCAGAGTCCTTCAACGTACTGTTGAAAGAGATTCGTTCGCTGGGTATCAACATCGAACTGGAAGACGAGTAATTCTCGCTCAAACAGGTCACTGGTGTCGGGCTAACCCCCGACACCAGATTGTGCTAACTCCGACGGGAGCAAATCCGTGAAAGATTTATTAAAGTTTCTGAAAGCGCAGACTAAAACCGAAGAGTTTGATGCGATCAAAATTGCTCTGGCTTCGCCAGACATGATCCGTTCATGGTCTTTCGGTGAAGTTAAAAAGCCGGAAACCATCAACTACCGTACGTTCAAGCCTGAGCGTGACGGCCTTTTCTGTGCACGAATTTTCGGGCCAGTAAAAGACTACGAGTGCCTGTGCGGTAAGTACAAGCGCCTGAAACACCGTGGTGTGATCTGTGAGAAGTGCGGCGTTGAAGTGACCCAGACCAAAGTGCGCCGTGAGCGCATGGGCCACATCGAACTGGCATCTCCAACTGCGCACATCTGGTTCCTGAAATCTCTGCCGTCCCGTATCGGCCTGCTGCTGGATATGCCGCTGCGCGATATCGAACGTGTTCTGTACTTCGAATCTTATGTGGTTATCGAAGGCGGTATGACGAACCTGGAACGCCACCAGATTCTGACCGAAGAACAGTATCTGGACGCGCTGGAAGAGTTCGGTGACGAATTCGACGCGAAGATGGGTGCGGAAGCTATTCAGGCCCTGCTGAAGAGCATGGACCTGGAGCAAGAGTGCGAGCAGCTGCGTGAAGAGCTGAACGAAACCAACTCCGAAACCAAGCGTAAAAAGCTGACCAAGCGTATCAAACTGCTGGAAGCGTTCGTTCAGTCTGGTAACAAACCAGAGTGGATGATCCTGACCGTTCTGCCGGTTCTGCCGCCAGATCTGCGTCCGCTGGTTCCGCTGGATGGTGGTCGTTTCGCAACGTCGGATCTGAACGATCTGTATCGTCGCGTTATCAACCGTAACAACCGTCTGAAACGTCTGCTGGATCTGGCTGCGCCGGACATCATCGTACGTAACGAAAAACGTATGCTGCAGGAAGCGGTAGATGCCCTGCTGGATAACGGTCGTCGCGGTCGTGCGATCACCGGTTCTAACAAACGTCCTCTGAAATCTTTGGCCGATATGATCAAAGGTAAACAGGGTCGTTTCCGTCAGAACCTGCTCGGTAAGCGTGTTGACTACTCCGGTCGTTCTGTTATCACCGTAGGTCCATACCTGCGTCTGCATCAGTGCGGTCTGCCGAAGAAAATGGCACTGGAGCTGTTCAAACCGTTCATCTACGGCAAGCTGGAACTGCGTGGCCTGGCCACCACCATCAAAGCCGCTAAGAAAATGGTTGAGCGTGAAGAAGCTGTCGTTTGGGATATCCTGGACGAAGTTATCCGCGAACACCCGGTACTGCTGAACCGTGCACCAACACTGCACCGTCTGGGTATCCAGGCATTTGAACCGGTACTGATCGAAGGTAAAGCTATCCAGCTGCACCCGCTGGTTTGTGCGGCATATAACGCCGACTTCGATGGTGACCAGATGGCTGTTCACGTACCGCTGACGCTGGAAGCCCAGCTCGAAGCGCGTGCGCTGATGATGTCTACTAACAACATCCTGTCTCCAGCGAACGGTGAACCAATCATCGTTCCTTCTCAGGACGTTGTATTGGGTCTGTACTACATGACCCGTGACTGTGTTAACGCCAAAGGCGAAGGCATGGTGCTGACTGGCCCTAAAGAAGCTGAGCGTATCTATCGCGCTGGCCTGGCCTCTCTGCATGCGCGTGTCAAAGTGCGTATCACTGAATATGAAAAAGATGCTAACGGCGAATTCGTTGCGAAAACCAGCCTGAAAGACACGACCGTTGGCCGTGCCATTCTGTGGATGATCGTACCGAAAGGTCTGCCTTTCTCCATCGTCAACCAGGCGCTGGGTAAGAAAGCGATCTCCAAAATGCTGAACACCTGTTACCGCATTCTGGGTCTGAAGCCGACAGTTATCTTCGCTGACCAGACAATGTACACCGGCTTTGCATATGCAGCGCGTTCAGGTGCATCTGTTGGTATCGATGACATGGTTATCCCAGAGAAGAAACACGAGATCATCTCTGAAGCGGAAGCCGAAGTTGCTGAGATCCAGGAGCAGTTCCAGTCTGGTCTGGTTACCGCGGGCGAACGCTATAACAAAGTTATCGATATCTGGGCTGCGGCGAACGATCGTGTATCCAAAGCGATGATGGATAACCTGCAAACCGAAACCGTGATTAACCGTGACGGCGTAGAAGAGCAGCAGGTTTCCTTCAACAGCATTTACATGATGGCCGACTCCGGTGCGCGTGGTTCTGCAGCACAGATTCGTCAGCTGGCAGGTATGCGTGGTCTGATGGCGAAGCCAGATGGCTCCATCATCGAAACGCCAATCACCGCGAACTTCCGTGAAGGTCTGAACGTACTCCAGTACTTCATCTCTACTCACGGTGCGCGTAAAGGTCTGGCGGATACCGCACTGAAAACAGCGAACTCCGGTTATCTGACGCGTCGTCTGGTTGACGTTGCGCAGGATCTGGTTGTGACCGAAGACGATTGTGGCACCCTCGAAGGTATCACCATGACCCCGGTTATCGAGGGTGGTGATGTTAAAGAGCCGCTGCGCGATCGCGTACTGGGTCGTGTAACCGCGGAAGACATTCTGAAGCCGGGTACCGCAGACATTCTGGTTCCACGCAACACGCTGCTGCACGAACAGTGGTGTGACCTGCTGGAAGCGAACTCTGTTGACTCTGTGAAAGTTCGTTCCGTTGTATCTTGTGACACCGATTTCGGTGTATGTGCGCACTGCTATGGTCGTGACCTGGCGCGTGGCCACATCATCAACAAAGGTGAAGCAATCGGTGTTATCGCGGCACAGTCCATCGGTGAACCGGGTACACAGCTGACGATGCGTACGTTCCACATCGGTGGTGCGGCATCTCGTGCGGCTGCTGAATCCAGCATCCAGGTGAAAAACAAAGGTAGCATCAAGCTCAGCAACGCGAAGTCTGTTGTTAACTCCGCAGGCAAGCTGGTTGTGACCTCTCGTAACACCGAGCTGAAGCTGATCGACGAATTCGGTCGTACCAAAGAGAGCTATAAAGTGCCTTACGGTGCTGTTATGGCGAAAGGTGATGGCGAGCAGGTTGCCGGCGGTGAAACCGTTGCAAACTGGGATCCACACACCATGCCGGTTATCACCGAAGTAAGTGGTTTCATCCGCTTCACTGACATGATCGACGGCCAGACCATTACTCGTCAGACCGACGAGCTGACCGGTCTGTCTTCTCTGGTCGTTCTGGACTCTGCTGAGCGTACTGCCGGTGGTAAAGATCTGCGTCCTGCACTGAAAATCGTTGATGCTCAGGGTAACGACGTTCTGATCCCTGGTACCGATATGCCTGCGCAGTACTTCCTGCCGGGTAAAGCGATTGTACAGCTGGAAGATGGCGTACAGATCAGTTCTGGTGACACCCTGGCGCGTATTCCTCAGGAATCCGGCGGTACCAAGGACATCACCGGTGGTCTGCCACGCGTTGCGGATCTGTTCGAAGCACGTCGTCCGAAAGAGCCTGCAATCCTGGCTGAAATCAGCGGTATCATCTCCTTCGGTAAAGAGACCAAAGGTAAACGCCGTCTGGTTATCACCCCAGTAGATGGCAGCGAGCCGTACGAAGAGATGATTCCTAAGTGGCGTCAGCTCAACGTGTTCGAAGGTGAACGTGTAGAACGTGGTGACGTGGTTTCCGACGGTCCAGAAGCGCCGCACGACATCCTGCGTCTGCGTGGTGTGCATGCTGTTACTCGTTACATCGTTAACGAAGTACAGGACGTATACCGTCTGCAGGGCGTTAAGATTAACGATAAACACATCGAAGTTATCGTTCGTCAGATGCTGCGTAAAGCAACCATCGATAGCGCGGGCAGCTCTGAGTTCCTGGAAGGCGAGCAGGTTGAATACTCACGCGTCAAGATCGCTAACCGCGATCTGGAAGCGAACGGCAAAATCGCTGCGACCTTCTCGCGCGATCTGCTGGGTATCACCAAAGCGTCTCTGGCAACCGAGTCCTTCATCTCTGCAGCATCGTTCCAGGAGACCACGCGTGTCCTGACCGAAGCCGCTGTAGCAGGTAAGCGTGATGAACTGCGCGGTCTGAAAGAGAACGTTATCGTGGGTCGTCTGATCCCGGCTGGTACCGGTTATGCGTACCATCAGGATCGTATGCGTCGTCGTGCTGCAGGCGAACTGCCAGCTGCACCGCAGGTAACTGCTGAAGATGCATCCGCGAGCCTGGCAGAGCTGCTGAACGCAGGTCTGGGTGGTTCTGACAACGAGTAATCGTTGATTCAGCAAATAAAAAAACCCGCTTCGGCGGGTTTTTTTATGTCTGCATATTTTTCAGTTTATCAGCGGTAGCCGACGATACAGCTCAATCATATCGCCCGCCAGGTCCTGAATGACCATCGCGTTCATCAGGTGATCCTGAGAGTGGACGGTGATCAGGTTAACCGGTAGCTTTCCGGTCCCTTCATCAAGACCAATCAGCTGCGTCTGGATGGTGTGGGCATGTTTCACGTATTCACGCGACTCTTCCATCGCCTTTTCGGCTTCGTCAAAGTCACCTTTACGGGCCATCTGCAACGCCGTAAGGGCAGCACTGCGCGCTGCTCCCGCGTTGACCAGCAGTTCCATGATCGTTGTTTCTAAATCTTCCACGGGTCACTCCAGTAATTTAAGCGCTTTTTCCAGGACGACATCACCTTTCATCATGCCGTAATCCATCATGTCGATCACCGCGACCTTTTTACCCAGCGGATCGGCCTGCGCCTGAAGTTTAGCCTGCTCGTATTTAACCTGTGGCCCCAGCAATACGATGTCAGCCGTCGCGATATTATCTTTAAACTCCGCAACCGGAACGGCTTTAATGGTGACTTCAACCCCTTTTTTCTGCGCGGCGTCTTTCATACGTTGAACCAGCATGCTGGTTGACATTCCCGCTGCACAGCATAAAACGATGTTCTTCATAATCAGCCTCGATCTACATGTGTTTATTGATAATTATCCCGTGCAGACCGCTTCAACAACCGCTTTACCGCGATTGTGTGTCAGGCATCACAAAGAAATGGGTGATTTTCTGAAACCGGTTACAATTTTGCATGAAAGCGCACGCTGCCCGTCGAAACGGACAGCGTGGGAGGGAAGAAATTAACGGATGGAGGTCCGAAGGATGCGGTTTTTACCCTGCTGTTTTGCGCTGTAAAGTGCGTTATCCACGCTCCCGACAAATTGCTCCAGCGGTTCGAAATGCCATTCCCCCAGGCCTGCACTGAACGTGACCTGCAGGTTTTCTTCGCGCCAGACGCGTTTTTCAATGGTGGTACGCCACGCTTCCAGCAACGAGATTGCATCAGCAATTTGCGCAGCCTGGAAGACCACCGCAAACTCTTCTCCACCATACCGGTACACCGAGATGTGGTGCGGTTGCATGATCTGGAGCCCTTCACGCGCCACGTTACGCAGGACAATATCGCCGCTAAGGTGGCCCCAGGTATCGTTGATTGATTTGAAGTTATCGATGTCCACCAGCGCCAGTGCGAAAGGCTGTTGAGCCGCCATTAACTCTTCCACATCGGTATCGAACGCGCGGCGGTTTTTGCAGCCTGTTAGTGCATCGTGGGTTGCCTGGCGGACATATGCCATCTCACGCTCTTTATTCGACTGGATGGTATGACTCAGCATCGCTTCCAGACGCGGTGCCTGGCTGACGTCGCCAGTTTTGATGGCGTTGATAATATGCATCAGCACGGTACGCGAGGCATGGCGAAGGTACAAACCGAAGAGAATGATAATAATCGCCGCCAGTGCAAATCCCCAACCAACGATAGTGGTTTCGTGGCGGGTTATATCCGTCAGGGTCGCGCCAGAGACCCGGTAGATGACAAACCAATCCGGGTTAGTGAAGGAGTAGTAGTAATACCAGGTTTTACTTTTCCGGTCGTATAAATGCCCCTCGCCGCTGGTCATTTTGTCCATCAGCGCTTCGCTCACGTATTTTTTGAACAG
This sequence comes from Enterobacter sp. BNK-18, assembly GCF_047456135.1. Classification (NCBI taxonomy): domain Bacteria; kingdom Pseudomonadati; phylum Pseudomonadota; class Gammaproteobacteria; order Enterobacterales; family Enterobacteriaceae; genus Enterobacter; species Enterobacter sp. BNK-18. The sequence goes on from NZ_CP179899.1 coordinate 4,052,525, forward strand.
CGCGCCCGTGTCAGGATGAAGCACCACGGTTCCGTCGCGCTCGACGACGAAGAATTCCCCTTGTACAGGGGCCACCATCTGTCGAAGGGTATACCCCATCGACGCCAAATCAAGATGAAAGGCCAGGGTTCCCTTGAGTCTGCCTTCTGTTGAAATCAATGGCTTATAAAGCGTGACCGTTGGATGCCCGGTAAAGTAGTCCATATAAGGGTGGGTATAATGGCTGAAAATACTGGCTTCCGCGTGGGCGACAAACCACGGGCGAGTCCGCGGATCGGCGTTTTTACTCTTTTCCGTGGGAGGCGCTTCTGGAACGTGCAAATAATGCCCTTCCGTGTCGGCCAGCGAGATGGATGACACGGTCGGCATCAGGTTTTGCAAATGCATCAACATCTGCAACCCTTGCGTCGGGTTGATGTTCAGCGTCTCATTCAGTATTTCGTTGCGGGAAAAGTACATCGCAGAACGACCAAGAATATAGTCGTTTTCACGCAACATTGATTCGGTATAGTTAACCGCCAGATTATGCGTGAAATTACCATTAATTTTATGATAATCCTCAAGAAAATCCTTTCGTTGCGAAAGCGTAACCACGACAGCGATCAGTGCAAAACTGCACAGTATCCCCGCGAAGCTGGCCATTATTGGCCGGGTAAAAGAGAGTTTTTTGCTGTGAAGTGCCATGAGTTGTACATCATTCCTGAGGGTGAATGCTTTTCGTCTGCCGATATCCTCTCAGCATAGTCGCAGTCCTGCGGTTAGCTGTGAATTATACGGAACACGATTTCAGACGAGATGATTTATCTTAAGAATGGCTAAGAAATTACTCATAAAATCAGAAATTCAGTGTGCACGATAAGTCAGAGGCAGGGCGAAACGAGGAAGAAGCTTTTCGCCCTGGTCAGCGTCCGTTGCTGACCACATGACAATAAAAAACCGGACGATAGCTGACAATCATCCGGTTGTGACTCTCCGTGGCGCCTCGTTTTATTTCTGCGGAGTTGCAGTATGTTTCAGCGTAATTGCGAGGCTCTTCCCAGCCAGCTGTCCCAGTCTTTCCAGACCGGCTGCAGCCCCTGCGCGCTCAGGGCCGCGGCGACCGCTTCCGGACGTCGTCCATCATGTGGGGCAAACTGCTCCAGTTCAGGGTGGTCATCGGCATAACCGCCCGGCTGTGTTTTGGAAAATGCGCTCACGTTGTTTATCGCAAGCGGGATCACGCGGTCGCGGAACGCCGGTGATTCACGTGTTGAGAGCGATAATTCAACCTCCGGGGCAAGCAGGCGAAACGCGCAGATCGTTTGTACCAGCTGGCGCTTGTCCATGAGTGAGGCCGGTTCAATCCCGCCAGCACACGGGCGCAGCCGGGGGAAAGAGATGGAGTAGCGGCTCTGCCAGTAGTGCTGCTGAAGCCACAACAGATGTTCCGCCACCATATAACAATCCACGCGCCAGCTATCGGAAAGCCCAATCAGCGCACCAAGACCAATTTTGTCGATCCCGGCACGTCCGAGCCTGTCCGGTGTTTCAAGGCGGAAGAAGAAGTCCTGTTTCTTGCCCTTCAGGTGATGCCGGGCGTAGGTCGCTTCGTGGTACGTTTCCTGATAGACCATCACTCCATCCAGTCCGAGCGTTTTGAGCTCCGCATACTCATCCTGCGACAGGGGCTGCACTTCCATCTGCAACGAGGCGAACTGACGACGAATGGCAGGAAGGTGCTGGCGGAAATAGTCCATTCCGACTTTGCCCTGGTGCTCACCAGTGACCAGCAGGAGATGCTCGAAGCCCATTTCCCGGATAGCCGCACACTCGCGCGCGATCTCCTCCTCATCAAGTGTCTTACGCTTAATGCGGTTGCTCATGGAGAAGCCGCAGTAGGTACAGTCATTGGCGCACAGGTTTGAGAGATAGAGCGGGACGTAAAAGCTCACCGTGTTGCCAAAGCGCTGTCGGGTGAGACGCTGGGCGCGCTGGGCCATCGGTTCCAGGTAAGCGCTGGCCGCAGGGGAGAGCAGGGCCATTAAATCGTCGCGGGTCAGATGGCGTGCATTCAGTGCGCGCTCGACGTCGACCGGCGTTTTGCTGTTGATGCGCAGGGCAATGTCGTCCCAGTTAAGCTGCCGCCAGCGGTCGGTAAAGGTGGTCATGAGATTGCCTCCAGAAAACCGGTCAGCGGGCTGGTGGCCTGCGCCTGAAAACTGCGTGAGCCAGGGCCTGATTGCCGTGCCAGCAGGCCAGCCTCCACCGCCATGCGAAACGCGCGCGCCATCATGACCGGATCGTCGGCAACCGCGATGGCCGTGTTTACCAGCACCGCGTCCGCCCCCATCTCCAGCGCCTGCGCGGCATGGCTTGGTACACCAATACCCGCATCCACCACCACCGGCACGGTGGCCTGCTCAATGATGATCTCCAGCATTGCCCGGGTTTCCAGCCCCTGGTTGGAGCCAATAGGCGCGCCCAGCGGCATAACGGCGGCGCAGCCAACATCTTCCAGACGTTTGCAGAGTACCGGATCGGCACCGCAGTAAGGCAGAACGATGAACCCTTGTTGTACCAGCTTTTCTGCCGCTTTCAGCGTCTCGATCGGGTCGGGCAACAGCCAGCGAGCATCCGGGTGAATTTCCAGCTTCAGCCAGCGTGTGCCGAGCGCTTCACGCGCCAGTTGGGCGGCGAAAATGGCCTCTTCGGCCGTTTTCGCGCCGGAAGTATTTGGCAGTAGCGTGACGCCAGCTTCCAGTAAAGGCGCCAGAATGGCATCACTGTGATGGCGCAGATCCACGCGCTTTAACGCCAGCGTGACCAGCTGGCTGCCGCTTTCACGGATGGCATCGACCATCAGCTGGGGTGATGCGAATTTCCCGGTTCCGGTAAACAGATGTGAATCAAAGACTTTATCGGCAATACGTAACATCTCAGCCCCCTGCGATAACCTGAAACAGCAGGATCTGGTCGCCTTCACTGACCTGCTGATGTTCCCACTGCTCGCGCGGCAGGATCTGTTGATTGAGCGCCAGCGCCGTTCCCGGCTTGAGCTGGCGAAGCTTATCGAGCAGCACGGCAACGGTGAGCCCGTCCTCGCATTTCATCGGCTCATCGTTAAACAGAATGCGCATTGCCGCCTCCGCATACCGGGCAGTGGCTGGCACGGTGTAACGCCAGATGACGCCATCCGCTGGAGCGGGCGTCAAATAACCGCAACGTGTTGCGCTCGGTCTCCATTCCGCTGAGCAGCTTGATGGCCTCGAGCGCCTGCAGGGTACCCATCACCCCCACAACCGGGCCAAGAATGCCCGCGGTGCGACAGTTACGCTCTGGCTCAGCATCGTCTGGCCACAGACAGCGATAGCAGCCCTGCGCCCACGGCGGTGTCAGGACCATCATCTGCCCGCCGAATCCCACCGCGCTGGCGGTGATAAGCGGCGTATTTTTTGCGACACAGGCGGCGTTGATCGCCTGGCGGGTTGCCATATTGTCGGTGCAGTCCAGCACCACGTCGGCCAGGGCGACTTCTCGGCGCAGATTGTCGCCGCTGAGCCGCTCCTGACACGCAATGAGCTCAATATCCGGGTTCAGCTGGTTCAGGCGCTGGCGGGTAATGTGTACTTTGGGCTGGTTGATATCCTCGGTGGTGAAGAGGATTTGACGCTGCAGGTTGCTAAGATGCACCTCGTCGTCATCGGCCAGTACCAGCGTGCCCACGCCTGCACCGGCCAGATAGAGCGCGGCAGGCGCGCCTAATCCGCCCAGCCCGACAATCAAAACCCGGCTGGCGAGCAGCTTTTGCTGCCCGTCGATGGCGATATCCTCCAGCAGGAGCTGGCGGCTATAGCGCATAAAGTCACGATCATTCATCGCCTGCTCCTGCCAGTTGTAAGAGCTGCCGGGTGGCGGCCTGCCAGTCTGCGGCCTGGGTGATGGCACTGACGACGGCGATACTGCCGACACCGGTATCCAGCACGGCCGGCGCGCGTTCAAGGCTAATCCCGCCGATGGCCACGGTCGGGTACTGCGCAAGACGCTTCACGTGAGCCGCCAGCTGTGCCAGCCCTTGTGGCGCGGAGGGCATCTGTTTAGTTTGCGTCGGGAAGACGTGTCCAAGCGCAATGTACGAAGGGCGTGCCGCCAGCGCCACGTCAATCTCCATATCGTCATGGGTCGAGACACCCAGGCGCAAACCGGCTTCCCGGATGGCATTCAGGTCTGTGGTCTCCAGGTCCTCCTGACCCAGATGCACGCCGTAGGCGTGGTGCTTTATCGCCAGTCGCCAGTAGTCGTTGATAAACAGGCGGGCGTGATACCGACGCCCCAGCGCGATGGCGGCGGCGACATCGTTCTCCACCTCCTCATCGCGTTTATCTTTGATGCGCAGCTGCAGCGTGCGTACACCTGCCTCCAGCAGGCGGGCAACCCACTCCACGCTGTCCACCACCGGGTAGAGCCCCAAACGAAAGGGCACGGGTGGGAAATCGGGCTGGTACATTACGCCTCCTCTTTTTTGAGGTAGATTTCGCCGCCTTTCGCGCGGAAGGTTTCTGACATATCCGCCATGCCCACTTCAATGGTTTGCGCGGCGGCGTAGTCACGCACTTCCTGGCTGATCTTCATCGAGCAGAATTTTGGCCCACACATGGAGCAGAAATGGGCCACTTTGCCGGACTCCTGCGGCAGGGTTTCGTCGTGATAGGCGCGGGCGGTAAACGGGTCGAGCGCGAGGTTAAACTGATCTTCCCAGCGGAATTCAAAGCGGGCCTTCGACATCGCGTTATCGCGAATTTGCGCGCCCGGATGGCCTTTCGCCAGGTCCGCAGCGTGGGCGGCAATTTTGTAGGTGATAAGCCCCTGCTTCACGTCCTCTTTGTTGGGCAGACCGAGGTGCTCTTTTGGCGTCACATAGCAGAGCATGGCGCAACCGAACCAGCCGATCATTGCCGCACCAATTCCGGAGGTGAAGTGGTCGTAACCCGGGGCAATATCGGTGGTCAACGGCCCCAGGGTATAGAATGGTGCTTCATGGCAGTGCTCCAGTTCTTCCGTCATATTGCGGCGGATCATCTGCATGGGGACATGGCCCGGGCCTTCAATCATCACCTGCACGTCATACTCCCAGGCGATTTTGGTCAGCTCGCCCAGCGTGTGCAGTTCAGCAAACTGCGCTTCGTCGTTGGCATCACGAATGGAACCAGGGCGCAGGCCGTCGCCCAGCGACAGCGAGACGTCGTAAGCGGCACAGATTTCGCAGATCTCGCGGAAGTGTTCGTAGAGGAAGTTTTCCTGATGATGAGACAGACACCACTTCGCCATGATTGAGCCCCCGCGCGAGACAATGCCGGTCAGACGCTTCGCGGTCATCGGCACGTAGCGCAGCAGCACCCCCGCGTGGATGGTGAAGTAGTCTACACCCTGTTCAGCCTGCTCCAGCAGCGTGTCGCGGAACGCTTCCCAGGTGAGGTTTTCAGCGATACCGTTCACTTTCTCCAGCGCCTGATAGACCGGCACCGTTCCGATAGGCACCGGGCTGTTACGCAGGATCCACTCGCGGGTTTCGTGGATATAACGCCCGGTGGAGAGATCCATTACCGTGTCCGCGCCCCAGCGCGTTGACCAGACCAGCTTCTCGACCTCTTCTTCGATGGAGGAGGTGACCGCGGAGTTACCGATATTAGCGTTGACCTTCACCAGGAAGTTACGGCCGATAATCATCGGTTCAGATTCCGGGTGATTGATGTTGGCGGGGATAATCGCGCGGCCAGCGGCCACTTCATCGCGCACAAACTCCGGGGTGATGTTTTCCGGCAGGCGGGCACCGAAACCTTCGCCCGGATGCTGGTGGCGCAGCACTTCGCTACGGATGCGCTCACGGCCCATGTTTTCACGGATGGCGATAAACTCCATCTCCGGGGTGACGATCCCCTGACGCGCATAGTGCAGCTGGGTAACGCATTTGCCCGCTTTCGCACGTTTCGGCGTCAGCAGGCCCGCGAAGCGCAGTTCGTCCAGGCCGTCGTCGGCCAGACGCTCGTTGGTGTAGGCAGAGCTGCGAACCGTCAGTTCTTCGCAGTCGTTACGCGCGTCAATCCAGTGCTGGCGCAGTTTTGCCAGACCCTGCTGCACGTTAATGGCCACATCAGGATCGCCGTACGGGCCAGACGTGTCGTAGACTGGCACGGCTTCGTTGTCTTCATACTGCGGGTTTTCTTTGCTGCCGCCAAGAAGCGTCGGGCTAAGCTGGATTTCGCGCATCGGAACGCGGATATCCGCCTGAGAGCCGGTGATGTAAATACGCTTAGAGTTCGGGAAAGCGGTGCCTTCCAGGGTGTCGATGAAGTGTTGGGCGTGTGCGCGCTGTTCGCGGCGGGTCAGTTTAGTAGTAGACATAGCTCATTCCAAAAGTGAAGGACGTGGCTTGTCAGACGACGGATGAAGCAAGAGGAGATCGCCCGGGGGCGATACTACAGCAGTTTTACTCTTGTTCCCTTCGCAGGTATTAGCCTGATCAGGTTCCGCGGATCCCGAATTAACGGTCTCAGCCCGTGCTTTCACACTGGGCACTCCGACAAGAAATTTACACGCCATCGTTCACGCTATCGCATGAATGATTTCGTGTAATACCCCCTCCTGAGAGGGGCGAATGTTTGTAAACTACTCGTTAACGATTAAGAACTCAAGCAGGCCGCGCGATGTTATCTTCGTTGCTGGCCTTAGAATCGTTATCCAGCACGAGGGCGATCAGCTTATCCTCCAGCGAGAATCGCTCTTCCAGCGCTTCGCCGAGATCGGACAGCGCCTGTTGAAACTCAAGGTAGTTGTCGTGATCGATGGCGTTCTCGAGGGTAGAATCGTAGTAATTCATGATCTGCTGGGTATTGGCTTCCAGCAGCGGGTAGAGTTTGGATGCCGTTAAATACGGGCTAGTGCCTTCCATTTCGCGGATAATGCGTTCATAAATATTGAAATGGCCGTCGGACAGGTAGTCGACCAGGCTCTGACAAAAATCATCCAGCGCTTTTTCATTCAGCCGCATAAACGATTCTTTGCCAGGCTTAATACCGACCAGATTGTAATAAGCCACGAGTAGATGCTTGCGCACATGTAGCCAGCGATCCACCAGTTTGTTACTTCCTCTAACGCGCTCAGTCAGGCTTTCTAGCTGGTTTAACATGTTCGACTCCGCAAGGTTTAGAATTGATTCTGCTTATCCAAAATGTAACCACAATGCTAACAACATGTCAGTGAAGCGAAGGTAGTGCAATAGATATGGATCGTATTATTGAAAAATCAGATCTGGGTTGGTGGATTGTCAGTCACGAACAAAAATTATGGCTGCCCGGTGGGGAAATACCCTATGGCACTGCCGATCGTTTCGATCTCGTTGGTCAGCCTGCGCTGAAGATCGGCGAGTGGCAAGGGGAGCCGGTGTGGTTGATCCAGCAGCCTCGCCGCCAGGACATGGGATCCGTTCGTCAGGTGCTGGATCTCGATGTGGGCCTGTTCCAGCTGGCAGGCCGTGGCGTGCAGCTGGCCGAGTTTTACCGATCGCATAAATACTGCGGCTACTGCGGGCATACCATGCACCCGAGTAAAACCGAGTGGGCCATGCTCTGCAGCCACTGCCGTGAACGCTATTATCCGCAGATTGCGCCGTGCATTATCGTCGCTATCCGGCGTGACGATTCCATCCTGCTGGCACAACATACCCGCCATCGCAACGGCATTCATACTGTTCTTGCCGGGTTCGTTGAAGTGGGCGAAACGCTGGAGCAGGCGGTGGCGCGTGAAGTGATGGAAGAGAGCGGGATCCGGGTGAAGAACCTGCGTTACGTAACGTCTCAGCCGTGGCCGTTCCCACAGTCGCTGATGACGGCGTTTATGGCCGAATACGATAGCGGTGAGATTGTTATCGACCAGAAAGAGCTGCTGGACGCGAACTGGTACCGTTATGACGATTTGCCACTGTTACCCCCGCCGGGAACGGTAGCCCGTCGGCTGATAGAAGATACCGTGGCAATGTGTCGGGCCGAGTATGAGTAGTGTTACACTCACGGACTGACGCAATAAGGAACTGCAAAATGACCGAACTGAAGAACGATCGTTATCTGCGTGCGCTGCTGCGCCAGCCCGTTGATGTCACCCCGGTGTGGATGATGCGCCAGGCGGGGCGCTATCTGCCAGAGTACAAAGCCACGCGTGCGCAGGCGGGTGATTTTATGTCGCTGTGCAAAAATGCCGAGCTGGCCTGCGAAGTGACGCTCCAGCCGCTGCGCCGCTACCCGCTGGATGCCGCTATTCTCTTTTCGGACATTCTGACCATTCCGGATGCCATGGGCCTTGGGCTCTATTTCGAAACCGGTGAAGGTCCGCGTTTCACCTCCCCGATCAAAAGCAAAGCCGACGTTGATAAGCTGCCGGTACCGGATCCTGAGCAGGAGCTGGGGTACGTGATGAACGCCGTGCGCACAATTCGCCGTGAACTGAAAGGCGAAGTGCCGCTGATTGGCTTCTCAGGTAGCCCGTGGACGCTGGCGACCTATATGGTGGAAGGTGGCAGCAGCAAAGCCTTTACCGTCATTAAAAAGATGATGTACGCGGAGCCACAGGTGCTGCATACGCTGCTCGACAAGCTGGCGAAGAGCGTCACACTCTATCTTAACGCGCAGATTAAAGCAGGCGCGCAGTCGGTGATGATTTTCGATACCTGGGGCGGCGTGCTGACCGGGCGCGATTACCAGCAGTTCTCGCTGTATTACATGCATAAAATCGTCGATGGCCTGCTGCGTGAAAACGAAGGTCGCCGGGTGCCGGTGACGCTGTTCACCAAAGGCGGCGGGCAGTGGCTGGAAGCCATGGCCGCAACCGGCTGTGACGCGCTGGGTCTCGACTGGACAACCGATATTGCCGATGCGCGCCGTCGCGTGGGTGACAAAGTGGCGCTGCAGGGCAACATGGACCCGTCTATGCTCTATGCTCAGCCTGCCCGTATTGAGGAAGAGGTGGCCTCCATTCTTGCTGGTTTCGGCCAGGGCGAAGGACACGTGTTCAACCTCGGGCACGGTATTCATCAGGATGTACCGCCAGAACACGCTGGCGCGTTTGTGGAGGCGGTGCACCGACTTTCTGCACATTATCATCAGTAAGGAGTGGTTATGGATCTCGCGTCATTACGCGCTCAACAGATAGAACTGGCCTCATCCGTGATCCGCGAGGATCGTCTGGACACAGACCCGCCGCAGTACATTGGCGGAGCAGATGTGGGGTTTGAGCAGGGAGGTGAAGTGACGCGGGCGGCAATGGTGCTGCTGAAGTATCCCTCGCTGGAACTGGTGGAGTACAAGGTGGCGCGTATCGCCACCACCATGCCGTACATTCCTGGCTTTCTCTCATTCCGTGAATATCCCGCGCTGCTGGCAGCGTGGGAGCAACTCTCGCAAAAACCCAACCTGCTGTTTGTCGACGGCCATGGTATCTCTCATCCGCGCCGCTTAGGCGTCGCCAGCCATTTTGGGCTGCTGGTGGATGTCCCCACCATCGGTGTGGCTAAAAAACGTCTGTGCGGTGCGTTTGAGCCGCTCTCCGCCGAGCCAGGCGCGCTGGCACCTCTCATCGATAAGGGTGAGCAACTGGCGTGGGTCTGGCGCAGTAAAGCGCGTTGTAACCCCCTGTTTATCGCCACCGGGCATCGGGTGAGCACGGACAGTGCGCTGGCGTGGGTGCAGCGCTGCATGAAAGGGTATCGCTTACCGGAGCCCACCCGCTGGGCTGATGCCGTAGCGTCAGGGCGTCCGGCTTTTACGCGTTGGCAAGAAATTCAGTGATGATTCAGGTAAACTGCGGCTAATTTTCGATTCGAGACCTCATCATGCTACAAAACCCGATTCATCTGCGCCTTGAGAAGCTGGAAAGCTGGCAGCACGTGACTTTTATGGCTTGCCTGTGCGAGCGCATGTATCCCAACTATGCCGCGTTCTGCAAGCAGACAGGCTTTGGTGAAGGGCAGATTTATCGCCGCATCCTGGATTTAATCTGGGAGACGCTGACGGTCAAAGACGCTAAGGTGAACTTCGACTCTCAGCTTGAAAAGCTTGAAGAGGCGATCCCGGCGGCGGATGACTACGACCTGTATGGTGTCTATCCGGCCATTGATGCCTGCGTGGCATTAAGCGAACTGATTCATTCCCGTCTGAGCGGTGAAACGCTGGAGCATGCTATCGAAGTCAGCAAGGCATCCATTACGACCGTCGCGATGCTGGAAATGACCCAGGAAGGTCGGGAAATGACCGACGAAGAGCTGCGAGTGAACCCCGCGGTTGAGCAGGAATGGGATATCCAGTGGGAAATTTTCCGCCTGCTGGCAGAGTGTGAAGAACGCGATATTGAGCTGATAAAAGGGCTCCGTGCGGACTTACGTGAGGCTGGTGAGAGCAATATTGGTATAATTTTTAACCAATGAGACAACAAAACTTGATATAACGCTCGTTTTGTCGCTCCTCGACTCTTCCCTTTCGCCCCTTGTCTGGTCTACATTTGGGGGGCGAAAAAAAGTGGCTATCGGTGCGTGTATGCAGGAGAGTGCTTTTTTGGCATTTTCGTCGCACTCGATGCTTAGCAAGCGATAAACACATTGAAAGGATAACTTATGAACAAGACTCAACTGATTGATGTAATTGCGGACAAGGCTGATCTGTCTAAAGTGCAGGCTAAAGCTGCTCTGGAATCTACCCTGGCTGCTATTACTGAGTCTCTGAAAGAAGGTGATGCTGTACAACTGGTTGGTTTCGGTACCTTCAAAGTGAACCACCGCGCTGAGCGTACTGGCCGCAACCCGCAGACCGGTAAAGAAATCAAAATCGCCGCAGCTAACGTGCCGGCATTTGTTTCTGGTAAAGCACTGAAAGACGCTGTTAAGTAAGAAGCGTGGCAGTGAACAGTTTTAACGAAGGGGCGGCAACGCCCCTTTTGTCTGTCTGGCGTGGTCTTTTCGCGCTAGCGGGCGTGATGTTTCTGTCCGCCTGTAGCCACGACACCTCTCTGCCACCGTTTACCGCCAGCGGCTACGCTGACAACCAGGGTGCGGTAAGGATCTGGCGCAAAGATTCTGGCGGCGAAGTGCATCTGCTTTCTGCTTTCAGTCCGTGGCATAACGGCAATACGTCGACCGCGGAGTATCGCTGGCAGGGCGATGACCTGTCGCTGATAGAACTGAATGTCTACAGCAAGACCCCCGAACATGTGAAAGTGCGTTTTGATGACCATGGCGAGCTGAGCTTTATGCAGCGGGAAGTCAGCGGTCAAAAACAGCAGCTTTCCAGCGATCAAGTCGCACTCTATCGTTATCGTGCCGAACAAATCCGCCAGACCAGCGATGCGCTGCGTCAGGGACGCGTTGTGCTGCGCCAGGGGCGCTGGCATGCTAATGGCACGGTAACAACCTGCGAAGGGCAAACCGTTAAGCCTGAGCTTGAAGCCTGGGCAACCGAACATATTGAGCGCCGTCAGCGGCATTCATCAATGGAAGTGAGTGTGGCGTGGCTGGAAGCGCCGGAAGGTTCTCAACTGCTGCTGGTCGCGAACGAAGACTTCTGCACCTGGCAGCCGACAGAAAAGAGTTTTTGAGTGACGTCCCCTCTCCCTGACGGGAGAGGGGCTGGCTGAAGAATTACTCGCCCTGCTCACGCGCAATTGCGCGATAGCCGATATCCTGGCGGCTAAAGCTACCGTTCCAGTGAATATCTGCCATCAGCGCATAGGCACGCTTCTGTGCTTCTGCAACGGTGTGACCCAGCGCGGTCGCACACAGTACACGGCCGCCATTGGTCAGCACGCGATCGTCGTCAGACAGCTTCGTGCCGGCGTGGAATACCTTCGCGCCTTCCACTTCTTCCAGCGGTAAACCGTGGATCTCATCACCGGTATTGTAATTACCCGGATAACCCCCCGCAGCAATCACCACGCCCAGAGAAGCACGTTCATCCCACTCAGACGTTTTCTCATCCAGCTTACCTTCACAGGCGGCAAGACACAGTTCCACCAGGTCAGATTTCATGCGCAGCATGATTGGCTGCGTTTCCGGATCGCCGAAGCGGCAGTTGAACTCAATCACCTTCGGATTGCCCTGCTTGTCGATCATCAGGCCTGCATAGAGGAAACCGGTGTAAGTATTACCTTCGGCAGCCATGCCTTTGACGGTTGGCCAGATAATGCGGTCCATGGTGCGCTGATGCACTTCGTCAGTGACCACAGGGGCAGGGGAGTAAGCGCCCATACCGCCGGTGTTTGGACCGGTATCTGCATTGCCAACGCGTTTATGATCCTGGCTGGTGGCCATCGGCAGAACATGCTCGCCGTCGACCATCACGATAAAGCTCGCCTCTTCACCGTCAAGGAACTCTTCAATCACGATGCGATGGCCCGCGTCGCCAAAGGCGTTGCCTGCCAGCATATCCTGAACCGCGGCTTCGGCTTCCTCGAGCGTCATCGCCACGATAACGCCTTTACCGGCGGCCAGACCGTCGGCTTTGATAACGATAGGCGCACCTTTTTCACGTAAGTAAGCCAGGGCTGGCTCTACTTCGGTGAAATTCTGATATTCCGCCGTCGGGATGTTATGACGTGCGAGGAAATCTTTGGTGAAGGCTTTCGAACCTTCCAGCTGTGCAGCCCCTTCCGTTGGGCCGAAGATTTGCAGGCCAGCAGCCCGGAAGGCGTCAACGACGCCAATCACCAGCGGCGCTTCCGGACCCACGATGGTCAGATCGATTTTCTCCTGCTGAGCAAAGCTCAACAGGGCCGGGATATCGGTCACGCCGATAGCGACGTTCTGTAACGTGGGTTCCAGCGCAGTACCGGCATTACCCGGTGCCACAAAGACGGTTTTTACCTGCGGCGACTGGGCCGCTTTCCACGCCAGAGCGTGCTCGCGCCCGCCATTACCAATGACTAATACTTTCATTTTCTGCTCCGTGGATTAATGGCGGAAGTGACGCATGTCGGTGAAGATCATCGCAATACCGTGTTCGTCAGCAGCGGCAATGACTTCGTCGTCACGGATTGAGCCGCCAGGCTGGATAACACAGGTAATGCCCACTGCCGCAGCAGCGTCGATACCGTCACGGAACGGGAAGAAGGCGTCAGAAGCCATTGCCGAGCCTTTCACTTCCAGACCTTCATCGGCCGCTTTGATACCGGCAATTTTCGCGGAGTAAACGCGGCTCATCTGGCCTGCGCCTATTCCGATAGTCATGTTCTCTTTTGCATAGACAATCGCGTTGGATTTCACGAACTTCGCAACCTTCCAGCAGAACAGCGCGTCACGCAGTTCCTGCTCGGTAGGCTGGCGTTTCGTCACGACGCGCAGATCGCCCGCGGTAACCATGCCCAGATCGCGATCCTGAACCAGCAGACCGCCGTTCACGCGTTTGAAGTCCAGACCCGGTACGCGCTCATCCCACTGGCCACACACCAGTACGCGCACGTTCTGTTTTGCCGCGGTGATTTTCAGGGCTTCGTCGGATGCAGAAGGAGCGATGATCACTTCGACAAACTGACGGGAGATGATGGCCTGTGCTGTGTCAGCGTCCAGCTCGCGGTTGAAGGCGATAATGCCGCCGAATGCGGAGGTTGGGTCGGTTTTATACGCGCGATCATAGGCGTCAAGAATGGAGGTGCTTACCGCTACGCCACATGGATTCGCGTGCTTCACGATTACGCAGGCGGGTTCACTGAACGCTTTCACGCACTCGAGCGCTGCATCGGTGTCAGCGATGTTGTTGTAGGAGAGTGCCTTGCCCTGAACCTGCTGTGCGGTCGCAACAGAGGCTTCTTTTACCTCTTCTTCTATATAGAAGGCAGCCTGCTGGTGGCTGTTCTCTCCGTAACGCATATCCTGCTTCTTAATGAAGTTCAGGTTCAGCGTACGCGGGAAGCGGCCGGAAGGTTCAGTGCTTTCGCCATGATAAGCAGGCACCAGGCTACCGAAGTAGTTGGCGATCATGCTGTCGTACGCGGCGGTGTGCTCGAATGCTTTGATGGCGAGGTCGAAACGCGTCTCCAGCGTCAGCGACCCTTCGTTGGCATCCATCTCATTAATAATGGTGTTGTAGTCGCTGCTCTTCACCACGATGGCAACATCTTTATGGTTCTTAGCCGCTGAGCGCACCATGGTTGGGCCGCCGATATCAATATTTTCGACGGCGTCTTCCAGAGAGCAGCCTTCGCGGGCAACGGTCTGCGCGAACGGGTAGAGGTTAACGACGACCATGTCGATTGGCGCGATATCATGCTTTTCCATAATGCCGTCGTCCTGGCCGCGACGACCAAGAATACCGCCGTGGACCTTCGGGTGCAGGGTCTTGACGCGTCCATCCATCATTTCCGGAAAACCGGTGTAATCGGACACTTCGGTTACCGGCAGACCTTTCTCTGCTAACAGGCGAGCGGTACCACCTGTAGAAAGCAGCTCCACACCGCGTGCAGAAAGTGCCTGAGCGAATTCGACGATACCGGCTTTATCAGAAACACTGAGCAGAGCGCGGCGGACTGGACGACGTTGTTGCATGGTAAATCCCCTGGATTTCACGATTACAGAGAGCGTTAGATGAATTTTCCAGCGAAAAACTCATCTAACACACCTGACGAGGCATCCTTGTTAAGCGCGAGCATTTTAACGAAAACGTTTGCGCAACGCTCGCGAATTTTCACTTTTTCGTATCTCTGTGGATAAGTCTGTGTGTAAAAGGGTATAAGGCGGGGTTTTGCTGGGGAATGCAGCAGTCAGTCATTTTTCTGTCATTTAGCGGTTGCGGCCTGCAGAGAACTCCCTATAATGCGCCTCCATCGACACGGCGGATGTGAATCACTTCACAGATAACCCGGTCGGTTGAAGAGAAAAAATCCTGAACATCAGGGTTGACTCTGAAAGAGGAAAGCGTAATATACGCCACCTCGCGACGGTGAGCTACAAGCCGCGTCGCAACTGCTCTTTAACAATTTATCAGACAATCTGTGTGGGCACTCAAAGTGACATGGATTCTTAATGTCTTCGGACACTAAATGAATACCAAGTCTCTGAGTGAACATACGTAATTCATTACGAAGTTTAATTCACGAGCATCAAACTTAAATTGAAGAGTTTGATCATGGCTCAGATTGAACGCTGGCGGCAGGCCTAACACATGCAAGTCGAACGGTAGCACAGAGAGCTTGCTCTCGGGTGACGAGTGGCGGACGGGTGAGTAATGTCTGGGAAACTGCCTGATGGAGGGGGATAACTACTGGAAACGGTAGCTAATACCGCATAACGTCGCAAGACCAAAGAGGGGGACCTTCGGGCCTCTTGCCATCAGATGTGCCCAGATGGGATTAGCTAGTAGGTGGGGTAACGGCTCACCTAGGCGACGATCCCTAGCTGGTCTGAGAGGATGACCAGCCACACTGGAACTGAGACACGGTCCAGACTCCTACGGGAGGCAGCAGTGGGGAATATTGCACAATGGGCGCAAGCCTGATGCAGCCATGCCGCGTGTATGAAGAAGGCCTTCGGGTTGTAAAGTACTTTCAGCGGGGAGGAAGGTGTTGTGGTTAATAACCGCAGCAATTGACGTTACCCGCAGAAGAAGCACCGGCTAACTCCGTGCCAGCAGCCGCGGTAATACGGAGGGTGCAAGCGTTAATCGGAATTACTGGGCGTAAAGCGCACGCAGGCGGTCTGTCAAGTCGGATGTGAAATCCCCGGGCTCAACCTGGGAACTGCATTCGAAACTGGCAGGCTAGAGTCTTGTAGAGGGGGGTAGAATTCCAGGTGTAGCGGTGAAATGCGTAGAGATCTGGAGGAATACCGGTGGCGAAGGCGGCCCCCTGGACAAAGACTGACGCTCAGGTGCGAAAGCGTGGGGAGCAAACAGGATTAGATACCCTGGTAGTCCACGCCGTAAACGATGTCGACTTGGAGGTTGTGCCCTTGAGGCGTGGCTTCCGGAGCTAACGCGTTAAGTCGACCGCCTGGGGAGTACGGCCGCAAGGTTAAAACTCAAATGAATTGACGGGGGCCCGCACAAGCGGTGGAGCATGTGGTTTAATTCGATGCAACGCGAAGAACCTTACCTACTCTTGACATCCAGAGAACTTTCCAGAGATGGATTGGTGCCTTCGGGAACTCTGAGACAGGTGCTGCATGGCTGTCGTCAGCTCGTGTTGTGAAATGTTGGGTTAAGTCCCGCAACGAGCGCAACCCTTATCCTTTGTTGCCAGCGGTCCGGCCGGGAACTCAAAGGAGACTGCCAGTGATAAACTGGAGGAAGGTGGGGATGACGTCAAGTCATCATGGCCCTTACGAGTAGGGCTACACACGTGCTACAATGGCGCATACAAAGAGAAGCGAACTCGCGAGAGCAAGCGGACCTCATAAAGTGCGTCGTAGTCCGGATTGGAGTCTGCAACTCGACTCCATGAAGTCGGAATCGCTAGTAATCGTAGATCAGAATGCTACGGTGAATACGTTCCCGGGCCTTGTACACACCGCCCGTCACACCATGGGAGTGGGTTGCAAAAGAAGTAGGTAGCTTAACCTTCGGGAGGGCGCTTACCACTTTGTGATTCATGACTGGGGTGAAGTCGTAACAAGGTAACCGTAGGGGAACCTGCGGTTGGATCACCTCCTTACCTTAAAGAACCTGCCTTTGTAGTGCTCACACAGATTGTCTGATGAATGATAAATTTCAAAATGTACTGCGAAGTGCATTGTGAAATTTTGCTCTTTAAAAATCTGGATCAAGCTGAAAATTGAAACGACACACATGTTATGTGTGTTCGAGTCTCTCAAATTTTCACAAACCGGTGGTGAATCGAAAGAAACATCTTCGGGTTGTGAGGTTAAGCGACTAAGCGTACACGGTGGATGCCCTGGCAGTCAGAGGCGATGAAGGACGTGCTAATCTGCGAAAAGCGCCGGCGAGGTGATATGAACCTTTGACCCGGCGATGTCCGAATGGGGAAACCCAGTGTGTTCCGACACACTATCGTTAACTGAATACATAGGTTAACGAGGCGAACCGGGGGAACTGAAACATCTAAGTACCCCGAGGAAAAGAAATCAACCGAGATTCCCCCAGTAGCGGCGAGCGAACGGGGAGCAGCCCAGAGTCTGAATCAGCTTGTGTGTTAGTGGAAGCGTCTGGAAAGTCGCACGGTACAGGGTGAAAGTCCCGTACACGAAAGCACACAGGCTGTGAACTCGAAGAGTAGGGCGGGACACGTGGTATCCTGTCTGAATATGGGGGGACCATCCTCCAAGGCTAAATACTCCTGACTGACCGATAGTGAACCAGTACCGTGAGGGAAAGGCGAAAAGAACCCCGGCGAGGGGAGTGAAAAAGAACCTGAAACCGTGTACGTACAAGCAGTGGGAGCCTCTTTATGGGGTGACTGCGTACCTTTTGTATAATGGGTCAGCGACTTATATTCTGTAGCAAGGTTAACCGTATAGGGGAGCCGAAGGGAAACCGAGTCTTAACTGGGCGTTAAGTTGCAGGGTATAGACCCGAAACCCGGTGATCTAGCCATGGGCAGGTTGAAGGTTGGGTAACACTAACTGGAGGACCGAACCGACTAATGTTGAAAAATTAGCGGATGACTTGTGGCTGGGGGTGAAAGGCCAATCAAACCGGGAGATAGCTGGTTCTCCCCGAAAGCTATTTAGGTAGCGCCTCGTGAACTCATCTTCGGGGGTAGAGCACTGTTTCGGCTAGGGGGCCATCCCGGCTTACCAACCCGATGCAAACTACGAATACCGAAGAATGTTATCACGGGAGACACACGGCGGGTGCTAACGTCCGTCGTGAAGAGGGAAACAACCCAGACCGCCAGCTAAGGTCCCAAAGTCATGGTTAAGTGGGAAACGATGTGGGAAGGCACAGACAGCCAGGATGTTGGCTTAGAAGCAGCCATCATTTAAAGAAAGCGTAATAGCTCACTGGTCGAGTCGGCCTGCGCGGAAGATGTAACGGGGCTAAACCATGCACCGAAGCTGCGGCAGCGACGCTTATGCGTTGTTGGGTAGGGGAGCGTTCTGTAAGCCGTTGAAGGTGTCCTGTGAGGGGTGCTGGAGGTATCAGAAGTGCGAATGCTGACATAAGTAACGATAAAGCGGGTGAAAAGCCCGCTCGCCGGAAGACCAAGGGTTCCTGTCCAACGTTAATCGGGGCAGGGTGAGTCGACCCCTAAGGCGAGGCCGAAAGGCGTAGTCGATGGGAAACAGGTTAATATTCCTGTACTTGGTGTTACTGCGAAGGGGGGACGGAGAAGGCTATGTTAGCCGGGCGACGGTTGTCCCGGTTTAAGCATGTAGGCGGAACGATTAGGTAAATCCGGTCGTTTATTAACGCTGAGGTGTGATGACGAGGCACTACGGTGCTGAAGTAACAAATGCCCTGCTTCCAGGAAAAGCCTCTAAGCATCAGGTAACATCAAATCGTACCCCAAACCGACACAGGTGGTCAGGTAGAGAATACCAAGGCGCTTGAGAGAACTCGGGTGAAGGAACTAGGCAAAATGGTGCCGTAACTTCGGGAGAAGGCACGCTGATATGTAGGTGAAGCCCCTGCGGGTGGAGCTGAAATCAGTCGAAGATACCAGCTGGCTGCAACTGTTTATTAAAAACACAGCACTGTGCAAACACGAAAGTGGACGTATACGGTGTGACGCCTGCCCGGTGCCGGAAGGTTAATTGATGGGGTTAGCGGTAACGCGAAGCTCTTGATCGAAGCCCCGGTAAACGGCGGCCGTAACTATAACGGTCCTAAGGTAGCGAAATTCCTTGTCGGGTAAGTTCCGACCTGCACGAATGGCGTAATGATGGCCAGGCTGTCTCCACCCGAGACTCAGTGAAATTGAACTCGCTGTGAAGATGCAGTGTACCCGCGGCAAGACGGAAAGACCCCGTGAACCTTTACTATAGCTTGACACTGAACACTGGTCCTTGATGTGTAGGATAGGTGGGAGGCTTTGAAGCGTGGACGCCAGTCTGCGTGGAGCCAACCTTGAAATACCACCCTTTAATGGCTGGTGTTCTAACGTAGACCCGTAATCCGGGTTGCGGACAGTGTCTGGTGGGTAGTTTGACTGGGGCGGTCTCCTCCCAAAGAGTAACGGAGGAGCACGAAGGTTAGCTAATCCTGGTCGGACATCAGGAGGTTAGTGCAATGGCATAAGCTAGCTTGACTGCGAGAGTGACGGCTCGAGCAGGTGCGAAAGCAGGTCATAGTGATCCGGTGGTTCTGAATGGAAGGGCCATCGCTCAACGGATAAAAGGTACTCCGGGGATAACAGGCTGATACCGCCCAAGAGTTCATATCGACGGCGGTGTTTGGCACCTCGATGTCGGCTCATCACATCCTGGGGCTGAAGTAGGTCCCAAGGGTATGGCTGTTCGCCATTTAAAGTGGTACGCGAGCTGGGTTTAGAACGTCGTGAGACAGTTCGGTCCCTATCTGCCGTGGGCGCTGGAGAATTGAGGGGGGCTGCTCCTAGTACGAGAGGACCGGAGTGGACGCATCACTGGTGTTCGGGTTGTCATGCCAATGGCACTGCCCGGTAGCTAAATGCGGAAGAGATAAGTGCTGAAAGCATCTAAGCACGAAACTTGCCCCGAGATGAGTTCTCCCTGAGACTTTAAGTCTCCTGAAGGAACGTTGAAGACTACGACGTTGATAGGTCGGGTGTGTAAGCGCAGCGATGCGTTGAGCTAACCGATACTAATGAACCGTGAGGCTTAACCTTACAACGCCGAAGATGTTTTGGCGATGAGAGACGATTTTCAGCTGATACAGATAACAGAATTTGCCTGGCGGCTTTAGCGCGGTGGTCCCACCTGACCCCATGCCGAACTCAGAAGTGAAACGCCGTAGCGCCGATGGTAGTGTGGGGTCTCCCCATGTGAGAGTAGGGAACTGCCAGGCATCAATTAAAAGAACCCCGTACCGTATGGTGCGGGGTTTTTTGCTTTTTGGGCTTCTTACTTCCTCCTTGAAACTTTCTCACCTTCCGCTTGCAGACTCGACATTCAGCCTGTTTCTGGGTATCGTTAGCTGTCTGGATGTCTAAACGTTTATACGTATGCTGTGAGGATATGAGGTTATGCCGATTCGGGTGCAGGACGAGCTACCAGCCGTCAATTTCTTACGTGATGAAAACGTCTTTGTGATGACGACTTCACGCGCTACAGGTCAGGAAATTCGCCCACTGAAGGTGCTTATTCTCAATCTGATGCCGAAAAAGATCGAAACAGAGAACCAGTTCCTGCGTTTGCTTTCGAACTCGCCGCTGCAGGTTGATATCCAGCTGCTGCGAATTGATGCCCGTGAGTCGCGAAATACGCCTTCTGAGCATCTGAATAATTTTTACTGTAACTTCGACGACATTCGCGACGAAAACTTCGACGGGCTGATTGTGACCGGTGCACCGCTGGGCCTGGTCGAATTTAATGATGTTGCCTACTGGCCGCAGATCAAACAGGTACTGGAGTGGGCTAAAGATCACGTCACGTCCACGCTGTTTGTTTGTTGGGCGGTGCAAGCCGCCCTGAATATCCTCTATGGGATCCCCAAACAAACCCGCACTGAGAAGCTTTCAGGTGTTTACGAGCACCACCTTGTCCAACCTCACGCCCTGTTGACGCGCGGGTTCGATGACTCCTTCCTGGCCCCACACTCGCGCTACGCCGATTTCCCGGCACAGCTGATTCGTGATTACACCGATCTCGATATCCTGGCCGAAACCGAAGACGGGGATGCTTACCTGTTTGCCAGTAAAGACAAGCGCATTGCCTTTGTTACCGGCCATCCTGAGTACGATCCGAACACCCTCGCGTCGGAGTATTTCCGTGACGTTGAAGCCGGTCTGAATCCGGACGTTCCGTACAACTATTTCCCCAAAAACGATCCACAGAACAAACCGAGAGCCACCTGGCGTAGCCACGGGAATTTGCTGTTTACGAACTGGCTCAACTATTACGTCTACCAGATCACACCATACGATCTGCGCCACATGAATCCAACGCTGGAGTAATCTTCTGCACTAAACGATCCTAAAGCGTTTCAGCTATTCACATCAGGCACCTTCGGGTGCCTTTTTCATTTCCGAAATACCACTCAACAAACAATAAAACTTTAATTTCATATTAATCAATGTGTTAAGTGCATTTAATAATTAAAATGGAAATTGTTTTTGATTTTGGAAAAAATATAGATAGTCTTAATTCTGCTGAGCGAAAACTACACAACGATCTTTCGTTCGCATCGGGGGCGTGATTTTGGATCTTTGATGAGGAGCAGAGTAATGACTCAACAGGCAACGACGGTCGATGAACTGGCCTTTACCCAGCCGCATGGCGAGCAAGAACAGCAAATTTTGACAGCAGACGCTGTCGAATTCCTGACCGAACTGGTGACCCGCTTTACGCCAGCGCGCAATAAGCTGCTGGCGGCACGCATTCATCAGCAGCAGGAAATTGATGATGGCAAGTTGCCTGGGTTTATTTCGGAAACCGCTTCCATTCGCCGTGGTGAGTGGAAAATCCGCGGCATTCCGGATGATTTACAGGATCGGCGCGTCGAAATCACCGGCCCGGTGGAGCGCAAAATGGTGATCAACGCCATGAACGCGAACGTAAAAGTCTTTATGGCAGATTTTGAGGACTCACTGGCGCCGGACTGGCATAAGGTTATCGACGGGCAAATCAATCTGCGCGATGCCGTGAATGGCACCATCAGCTATACCAACGAAGCCGGCAAAATCTATCAACTGAAACCCAATCCGGCGGTTCTGATCTGTCGCGTACGTGGACTGCATCTGCCTGAAAAGCATGTCACCTGGCGTGGCGAAGCCATTCCGGGCAGTCTGTTTGACTTCGCCCTCTATTTCTTCCACAACCACAAGAATCTGCTGGCAAAAGGCAGCGGCCCCTATTTCTATCTGCCGAAAACACAGGCCTGGCAGGAAGCGGCCTGGTGGAGTGAAGTGTTTAGCTTCACGGAAGATCGTTTCAACCTGCCGCGTGGCACCATTAAAGCCACCCTGCTGATTGAAACGCTGCCTGCCGTGTTCCAGATGAACGAAATTCTGCATGCGCTGCGCGACCATATTGTTGGGCTGAACTGTGGACGCTGGGATTACATCTTCAGCTACATCAAAACCCTGAAAAATCATCCCGATCGTGTACTGCCGGATCGCCAGGTGGTCACCATGGATAAACCGTTCCTGAGTGCCTACTCACGCCTGTTGATTAAGACCTGCCACAAGCGTGGGGCCTTTGCGATGGGGGGAATGGCGGCATTTATCCCAAGCAAAGATGCTGAACGTAACAATCAGGTGCTCAATAAGGTGAAAGCCGATAAAGAGCTTGAAGCACGAAATGGCCATGACGGAACGTGGATCGCGCATCCGGGTCTGGCGGATACGGCAATGGACGTCTTCAACCGCGTACTCGGTGAGAACAAAAACCAGCTGTTTGTGACGCGTGATGAGGATGCCCCAACGGCTGAAGAACACCTGCTGGCACCGTGTGCGGGCGAGCGTACGGAAGAGGGTATGCGCGCCAATATCCGCGTAGCCGTCCAGTACATTGAAGCGTGGATCTCCGGTAACGGCTGCGTGCCGATCTACGGCCTGATGGAAGATGCCGCTACCGCCGAAATCTCTCGCACCTCAATCTGGCAGTGGATCCACCATCAAAAAACGCTCAGCAACGGCAAGCCGGTGACCAAATCCCTGTTCCGTCAGATGCTGGCCGAAGAGATGCGGGTGATCCAGGACGAACTGGGTGAACACCGCTTCAGCAGCGGACGTTTTGATGACGCCGCACGCCTGATGGAGCAAATCACCACATCTGATGACTTAATCGACTTCCTGACCCTGCCGGGCTACCGCTTCCTGGCGTAATTCACCCCACAACAATATGGAGCATCTGCACATGAAAACCCGTACCCAACAAATCGAAGAATTGAAGAAAGAGTGGACCCAACCTCGCTGGGAAGGCATCCGCCGCCCGTATAGCGCGGAAGAGGTGGTGAAATTGCGTGGCTCGGTCAATCCGGAATGTACCCTGGCGCAGCGCGGCGCGGCGAAAATGTGGGATCTGCTGCACGGCGGTGCCAAAAAAGGTTACATCAATAGCCTCGGCGCGCTGACTGGCGGCCAGGCCCTGCAGCAGGCGAAAGCCGGCATCGAAGCCATCTATCTTTCCGGCTGGCAGGTTGCGGCGGACGCCAACCTGGCCTCCAGCATGTATCCGGATCAGTCGCTCTATCCGGCAAACTCGGTACCAACCGTGGTGGATCGGATCAACAACACCTTCCGCCGTGCGGATCAGATCCAGTGGGCGGCAGGCATTGAGCCAAACGATCCGCGTTTTATTGATTATTTTCTGCCAATCGTCGCGGATGCGGAAGCGGGATTCGGCGGCGTGCTGAACGCCTTTGAGCTGATGAAATCGATGATTGAGGCCGGTGCAGCGGCCGTTCACTTCGAAGACCAGCTCGCGTCAGTGAAGAAATGCGGACACATGGGCGGGAAAGTCCTTGTCCCAACCCAGGAAGCGATTCAGAAGCTGGTTGCGGCGCGTCTGGCGGCTGACGTGCTCGGCGTACCCACGCTGGTGATTGCCCGTACCGATGCGGATGCGGCTGACCTGATCACTTCTGACTGCGATCCTTACGACAGCGAGTTCATTACCGGTGAACGCACTAGCGAAGGGTTTTATCGTACCCATGCTGGCATTGAACAGGCGATCAGCCGTGGGCTGGCATATGCACCGTATGCGGACCTGGTCTGGTGCGAAACCTCCACGCCGGACCTGGCGCTGGCAAAACGCTTTGCCGATGCTATCCACGCCAAATATCCGGGCAAACTGCTGGCCTATAACTGCTCGCCGTCCTTCAACTGGCAGAAGAAACTGGACGATAAAACCATCGCCAGCTTCCAGCAGCAGCTGTCCGACATGGGCTACAAATATCAGTTCATCACGCTGGCTGGTATTCACAGCATGTGGTTCAACATGTTCGACCTGGCGCATGCCTACGCGCAGGGTGAAGGCATGAAGCATTACGTTGAGAAGGTGCAGCAGCCGGAATTTGCTGCCGGTAAAGAGGGCTATACCTTCGTTTCGCATCAGCAGGAGGTCGGGACCGGTTACTTCGATAACGTGACCACTATCATCCAGGGGGGCACCTCCTCCGTCACCGCCTTAACGGGATCGACGGAAGAAGCCCAGTTCTGAGCCGTGTAACGCCCGGTAGCACGCTACCGGGCCTGTGAACATACTCCCTCTCCCGTCGGGAGGGGGCCGGGGTGAGGGAGCATGAACAATGTCGCGTGGTCTGGAATTACTGATTGCCCAAACTATTCTGCAGGGCTTCGATGCCCAGTACGGACGTTTCCTGGAAGTCACATCCGGCGCGCAGCAGCGTTTTGAGCACGCCGACTGGCATGCGGTTCAGCAGGCCATGAAGCAGCGAATCCACCTTTACGATCACCATGTGGGTCTGGTGGTGGAGCAGTTGCGCTGCATTACCGACGGCAAAATCCCTGACGCGGAGTTTTTACTGCGCGTGAAGGAGCATTACACCCATCTGTTACCTGATTACCCGCGCTTCGAGATTGCGGAGAGCTTTTTCAACTCCGTCTATTGCCGGTTATTTGACCACCGCTCATTATCTCCTGAGCGGTTATTTATCTTCAGCTCCCAGCCGGAGCGCCGCTTTCGCACTATTCCGCGTCCGCTGGCGAAGGATTTCTTTCCCGATCGCGGCTGGGAAAAGCTCCTGCATCGCGTATTAACGGATTTGCCGCTGCGTTTGCCCTGGGAGAATAAAACCCGTGATATCGGCTATATCTCTGCGCATCTCAAGGAGACCTTTGGCGAAGAGGTGCTCGGGCAAAGCCATTTGCAGGTTGCCAATGAGCTTTTTTACCGTAATAAGGCCGCCTGGCTGGTCGGTAAACTGATGACACCGTCGGCCATTGTGCCGTTTCTGTTACCCATCCATCGTACCGATGACGGTGAACTGTTTGTTGATACCTGCCTGACGACCAGCGCCGAGGCCAGCATTGTCTTTGGTTTCGCCCGCTCCTACTTTATGGTGTATGCCCCGCTGCCTGCTGCTCTGGTGGAGTGGTTGCGCGAGATCCTGCCGGGGAAAACCACCGCCGAGCTGTACATGGCCATTGGCTGTCAGAAACATGCCAAGACGGAAAGCTATCGGGAATATCTGCGCTATGTCACCACGGCAGATGAGCAATTTATCGAAGCCCCCGGTATTCGCGGCATGGTGATGCTGGTCTTTACCCTGCCGGGTTTTGATCGGGTGTTTAAGGTCATCAAAGATACGTTCGCGCCGCAGAAGGAGATGACCGCTGCTCACGTCCGCGCCTGCTACCAGCTGGTTAAAGAGCACGATCGCGTCGGGCGAATGGCGGACACCCAGGAGTTCGAGAACTTTGTGCTGGATAAGCAGCAGATCGATCCGGCATTAATGGCGTTATTACTGCAGGAAGCGCCGGCGAAAATCACCGATCTGGGTGACAAAATTGCCATCAGCCATCTCTATATCGAACGCCGCATGATCCCACTCAATATCTGGCTGGAGCAGTCCGAAGGTCAGGCACTGCGGGATGCCATAGAAGAATACGGCAACGCTATCCGTCAGCTTGCCGCCGCGAATATCTTCCCGGGCGACATGCTGTTTAAAAACTTCGGTGTCACCCGTCACGGGCGGGTGGTGTTCTACGATTACGATGAAATTTGCTATATGACTGAGGTGAATTTCCGCGATATACCGCAGCCCCGCTATCCGGAAGATGAACTGTCCGGCGAGCCGTGGTACAGCATCTCACCGGGAGATGTCTTTCCTGAGGAGTTTCGCCACTGGCTGTGCGCTGACCCGCGCATCAGGCCACTGTTTGAAGAGATGCATGATGACCTGTTTCGTGCCAGCTACTGGCGGGGTCTGCAGACGCGCATCAAGAATGGGCATGTGGAAGATGTGTATGCCTATCGCCGCAAACAACGGTTTTGTATCCGGTATGCGGTGTAATGCCCCCTCTCCCGACGGGAGAGGGATTCAGGTGCACCCGATGTTATCGAATCCCGCCATATGCCAGCGTGACCTCTTTCGCCGCCTTAATCACCAGCGCACCTAACTCCGTGACGCGGTCATCGGTCATACGGGAAATCGGTCCGGAGATCGAAATGGCGGCAAACGGCTCGCGGTGCTCGTCAAAGATGCAGGCCGCAATGCAGCGCAGGCCTAACGCATGCTCTTCGTCATCAAACGAATAGCCGCGCTTGCGGGTCAGGGCCAGATCTTCTTTCAGATGTACCGGTGAGACCAGCGTGGCGTGGGTGTAGGCGTGCAGCCCTTTCCGGTGCAGCAGCCCGGTGACCTGCTCTTCGCTGAGCTGCGACAGAAACGCTTTCCCCGCCCCGGAGGCATGCATCGGCAGCTTGCCGCCAATCGGTGCCGACATACGCATTAGCTGCGTGCACTGTACCTGGTCGATGATAATGGCCTGATGGTCGCTCTGGTCGAGCACGGCCAGGTTTACCGTCTCGCCGGAATCTTCCATCAGCTTGCGCAGAATAGGGTGCACAATCGCCAGCAGGTTGCGGCTCTGCAGGAAGCTGCTGCCGACGATAAAAGCATGTGCGCCCACCGCCCAGTGTCCCAGCTCGCCCACCTGGCGCACAAAGCCCAGCTGCTGCATCGTGGTCAACAGTCGATGGGTCGTTGAGTTCGGCAGGCCAGCCTGCTGTGCCAGCTCTGTCAGGGCCACGCTGCTGTGCGACTCGGCTATCCATTCCAGCAGCTTCAAACCGCGCGTGAGCGATTGAACCTGTCCGCCCTGAGAGGCGGCGGTGGTGGCAGCAGGTTTTCTGCCGCGTTTAGCGGGAACGGTCGTGACCATGACGAACTCCTTTTTCTGTATCGTGGAAATCATTTTCGTTTTATTTGGTGATTTTGCAACCGTTATCCTGACTGATCGGATGAGTGATAGTGAACATGTCTCATGTTACCGCTGTGTGACTTTTACACCCTGCGAGATTGTGCCAGTATGGACTGCTGGCCTTTTGGCCTGGTTGAGCGTTGTCGGGAGCAAGTGTGAGCAGCAAAGTAGAGCAACTGCGTGCGCAGTTAAATAAACGAATTCTGGTGCTGGACGGCGGCATGGGGACCATGATCCAGAGCTATCGTCTGAGTGAAGACGATTTCCGCGGCGAGCGTTTCGCCGACTGGCCATGCGACCTCAAAGGTAACAACGACCTTCTGGTGCTCAGCAAACCGCAGGTCATTTCGGCGATCCACAACGCGTATTTCGAGGCGGGTGCGGATATCGTCGAAACCAACACCTTTAACTCGACAACCATCGCCATGGCGGATTACCAGATGGAATCCCTCTCGGCGGAGATAAACCTTGCCGCGGCAAAGCTGGCCCGCGCCTGCGCTGATGAATGGACAGCCCGTACGCCGGACAAACCGCGCTACGTGGCCGGGGTGCTTGGCCCGACCAACCGTACCGCGTCGATTTCACCCGATGTGAACGACCCGGCCTTTCGTAACATCAGCTTTGATCAGCTGGTGGCGGCATATCGTGAATCGACCAAAGCGCTGGTGGAAGGCGGTTCCGATCTGATCCTGATTGAAACGGTATTCGACACCCTCAATGCCAAAGCCGCGATTTACGCGGTGAAAGAGGAGTTCGAGGCGCTGGGCGTCGACCTGCCGATCATGATTTCCGGTACCATCACCGACGCCTCTGGTCGTACCCTCTCCGGCCAGACCACAGAAGCTTTTTATAACTCCCTGCGTCACGCTGAAGCGCTCTCTTTCGGCCTGAACTGCGCGCTGGGTCCCGATGAGCTGCGCCAGTATGTGCAGGAACTTTCGCGCATCGCTGAATGCTATGTCACCGCACACCCGAACGCCGGCCTGCCGAACGCCTTTGGTGAATACGATCTGGATGCAGACACCATGGCGGCGCAAATCCGCGAGTGGGCCGAATCCGGTTTTCTGAATATCGTCGGTGGTTGCTGCGGTACCACGCCAGAGCATATTGCCGCGATGAGCAATGCGGTGGCGGGTCTGCCGCCGCGTCAACTGCCTACGCTGCCGGTTGCCTGCCGTTTGGCCGGCCTTGAGCCGTTGACCATCGGTGACGACAGCCTGTTTGTGAACGTCGGGGAGCGGACTAACGTGACCGGTTCGGCGAAATTCAAACGGCTGATTAAAGAAGAGAAGTACAGTGAAGCGCTGGACGTGGCCCGCCAGCAGGTTGAGAGCGGTGCCCAGATCATCGACATCAATATGGATGAGGGGATGCTCGACGCCGAAGCGGCGATGGTGCGCTTCCTCAACCTGATAGCCGGTGAGCCGGACATTGCCCGGGTGCCGATCATGATTGACTCCTCTAAGTGGGAAGTCATCGAGAAAGGGCTGAAGTGTATTCAGGGTAAAGGCATTGTTAACTCCATCTCGATGAAAGAAGGCATTGATACCTTTATCCACCACGCGAAGATGGTGCGCCGTTATGGTGCCGCCGTGGTGGTGATGGCCTTCGATGAAATAGGCCAGGCCGATACCCGTGCGCGCAAAATCGAGATTTGCCGCCGCGCATACAAAATTCTGACCGAAGAGGTGGGCTTCCCGCCGGAAGACATCATCTTCGACCCGAACATTTTCGCGGTTGCCACCGGTATTGAAGAGCACAATAACTACGCGCAGGACTTTATCGGCGCGTGTGAAGACATCAAACGCGAGCTGCCGCATGCGCTGATCTCCGGCGGCGTATCGAACGTGTCATTCTCCTTCCGCGGTAACGATCCGGTGCGTGAAGCTATCCACGCCGTGTTCCTCTATTACGCTATCCGTAACGGTATGGACATGGGGATCGTTAACGCCGGACAGCTGGCCATTTACGACGACCTGCCGGCGGAACTGCGCGACGCCGTAGAAGACGTGATCCTCAACCGGCGTGATGATGCCACCGAGCGCATGCTGGATCTGGCCGAGAAATACCGCGGCAGTAAATCCGATGCATCGGTAAACATTCAGCAGGCGGAGTGGCGTGCCTGGGACGTGAAAAAACGTCTGGAATACTCACTCGTAAAAGGAATTACCGAGTTTATTGAACAGGACACCGAAGAAGCACGTCAGCAATCGACGCGCCCGATTGAAGTGATCGAAGGGCCGTTGATGGACGGCATGAACGTGGTCGGCGATCTGTTTGGCGAAGGCAAAATGTTCCTGCCGCAGGTGGTGAAATCCGCACGCGTCATGAAGCAGGCGGTGGCCTATCTCGAACCCTTTATCGAAGCCAGCAAAGAGAAAGGCTCCAGCAACGGTAAAATGGTGATCGCCACCGTGAAGGGCGACGTGCATGACATCGGTAAGAACATTGTGGGCGTCGTACTGCAGTGTAATAACTACGAGATTATCGATCTTGGCGTGATGGTGCCGGCGGATAAAATCCTCAAAACTGCGCGCGAAGTGAATGCTGACCTGATTGGACTTTCCGGGCTGATTACCCCGTCGCTGGACGAGATGGTGAACGTGGCGAAAGAGATGGAACGTCAGGGCTTTACCATTCCACTGCTGATTGGCGGGGCGACAACGTCCAAAGCGCACACGGCGGTGAAAATCGAGCAGAACTACAGTGGCCCGACGGTTTATGTGCAAAACGCCTCGCGTACTGTGGGCGTCGTGTCGGCATTGTTGTCTGCCACCCAGCGTGATGATTTCGTCGCGCGTACCCGCAAAGAGTACGAGACCGTGCGTATTCAGCATGGCCGTAAGAAACCGCGGACGCCGCCGGTGACACTCCAGGCCGCACGCGATAACGATCTGGCGTTTGACTGGGCCAGCTATACGCCCCCTGTGGCGCATCGTCTGGGCGTTCAGGACGTCACTGCCAGCATCGAGACGCTGCGTAACTACATCGACTGGACACCGTTCTTCATGACCTGGTCACTGGCGGGCAAATATCCCCGCATCCTTGAAGATGAGGTGGTCGGGGAAGAAGCCAAACGCCTGTTCAACGACGCCAACGAAATGCTTGACCAGTTGAGTGCGCAAAAAAGCCTCAACCCGCGCGGCGTGGTGGGCCTGTTCCCGGCGAACCGTGTGGGCGACGACATCGAAATTTATCGCGACGAGACCCGCACGCACGTGCTGGCAGTAAGTCGCCATCTGCGCCAGCAAACCGAGAAAGTGGGCTTTGCTAACTACTGCCTGGCCGATTTCGTTGCACCGAAGCTTTCCGGGAAAGCGGATTATATCGGGGCGTTTGCCGTGACCGGGGGTCTTGAGGAAGATGCGCTGGCGGAGGCGTTCGACGCGCAGCACGATGATTACAATAAAATCATGGTGAAAGCGATCGCCGATCGTCTGGCGGAAGCCTTCGCAGAGTATCTCCACGAGCGCGTGCGCAAGGTTCACTGGGGCTACGCGGCCAATGAGAACCTCAGCAACGAGGAGCTGATCCGCGAAAACTACCAGGGGATTCGTCCGGCTCCGGGCTATCCAGCCTGCCCGGAACACACCGAAAAGGGCACTATCTGGACATTGCTGGATGTAGAAGCCCATACCGGCATGAAGCTCACCGAGTCTTTCGCCATGTGGCCTGGGGCATCGGTGTCCGGCTGGTATTTCAGCCATCCCGACAGCAAATACTTCGCCGTCGCGCAGCTGCAGCGCGATCAGATTGAAGATTACGCCCTGCGCAAAGGCATGAGTGTCTCAGAGGTTGAACGCTGGCTGGCACCCAATTTAGGCTACGACGCTGACTAACGTCACTTTTCCTTACAACAAACAGGGCGCTCATTGGGCGCCCTGTCTCTTTCTTACGTTTAAACCCTTATACTGAATCATAAAAACGTAGAACGATAAGGAGGAGAACCTTCCGTGCTGACCCTGTTACACTTGCTTTCCGCAGTAGCACTGCTGGTATGGGGCACGCATATTGTCCGTACCGGCGTTATGCGCGTCTTTGGCGCGCGCTTACGCACCGTTCTCAGCAGCAGCGTTGAGAAGAAGCCGCTCGCCTTCTGCGCGGGCATCGGCGTGACGGCACTGGTGCAGAGCAGTAATGCGACGACCCTGCTCGTGACCTCGTTTGTGGCGCAGGATCTGGTGGCGCTGGCACCCGCGCTGGTCATTGTGCTGGGCGCTGACGTGGGGACCGCGCTGATGGCGCGTATCCTGACCTTCGATCTCTCCTGGCTGTCGCCGCTGCTGATTTTTATCGGTGTCATCTTCTTCCTTGGCCGTAAGCAGACGCGTGCCGGACAGCTTGGCCGCGTGGGGATTGGCCTTGGGTTGATCCTGCTGGCGCTGGAGCTGATTGTGCAGGCGGTGACCCCCATCACCGAGGCCAACGGCGTTCAGGTCATCTTTGCCTCGCTGACCGGAGACATCATGCTGGATGCGTTGATCGGCGCGGTATTTGCCATCGTCAGTTACTCCAGCCTGGCCGCTGTGCTGCTGACGGCGACGTTAACCGCCGCGGGGGCGATCTCTTTCCCGGTCGCGCTGTGTCTGGTGATCGGGGCCAACCTTGGCTCTGGCCTGCTGGCGATGCTCAATAACAGCGCCGCAAACGCTGCTGCCCGGCGCGTGGCGCTCGGAAGCCTGCTGTTTAAGCTGGTGGGCAGCCTGATTATTCTGCCGTTTGTCTATCCGCTGGCCAACCTGATGGACAATCTCCCGTTACCGAAGGCTGAGCTGGTTATCTATTTCCACGTGTTTTACAACCTGGTGCGTTGTCTGGCGATGGTGCCTTTTGCTGAACCCATGGCCCGCTTCTGCGAACGGCTTATTCGGGATGAACCGGAGCTGGATGCGCGTCTGAAACCTAAGCATCTGGACACCTCCGCGCTGGATACCCCGGCGCTGGCGCTGGCTAATGCCGCGCGCGAGACGCTGCGCATGGGCGATGCCATGGAAACGATGCTTGAAGGGCTGCAAAAGGTCATGCACGGAGAGCCGCGAGAAGAGAAAGAGCTGCGCAGGCTGGCGGACGATATCAACGTGCTCTATACCGCCATCAAGCTCTACCTGGCGCGTATTCCGCAGGATGAACTGGCAGAGGAAGAGTCCCGCCGCTGGGCGGAAATCATCGAAATGTCGCTTAACCTCGAGCAGGCCTCGGATATCGTTGAGCGTATGGGAAGTGAAATTGCTGACAAATCCCTTGCCGCGCGCCGCGCCTTCTCGGTTGAAGGCCTGAAGGAGCTGGAGGCGCTGCACGAGCAGTTGCTGAGCAACCTGAAGCTGGCAATGCTGGTCTTCTTCTCCAGCGACGTACCGAGCGCACGCCGCTTGCGTCGTAACAAACATCGCTTCCGTATCCTCAACCGGCGCTACTCGCACGCCCACGTTGAACGACTGCACCAGCAGAACGTCCAGAGCATTGAAACCAGCTCCCTGCACCTGGGGTTGCTAGGGGACATGAAGCGTCTCAACTCGTTATTCTGCGCGGTCGCTTATAGCGTCATGGAGCAGCCGGATGAAGACGACGATCGAGATGAATATTAATCTCTGAAAGCGCCTTTATAAGGTGGTTAACCTGAAAACCAGCAGGTTTACGCCGGGCATGATGCCCGGTAACCGTCGGCTAATCTTTTTACCAGCCCAAACCTAAGGTATATTTCGCCTTTACAGGAGAAACTATGCTGCCAACTCAATCAACACGATTAAACAAATACATTAGCGAGAGCGGGATCTGCTCACGTCGCGAGGCGGACCGTTACATTGAACAGGGTAACGTGTTCCTCAACGGCAAACGCGCCACCATCGGTGACCAGGTCGTCCCCGGAGACGTGGTCAAAGTGAATGGTCAGCTCATTGAACCGCGTGATGCGGAAGACCTGGTATTTATCGCGTTGAATAAGCCGGTTGGCATCGTCAGTACCACGGAAGACGGCGAGCGGGACAACATTGTTGATTTCGTTAATCACAGCAGCCGTATCTTCCCGATTGGCCGCCTTGATAAAGACTCACAGGGGCTGATTTTCCTGACCAACCACGGCGATCTGGTGAACAAAATTCTGCGTGCCGGTAACGACCACGAGAAAGAGTACATCGTCACGGTCAATAAGCCGATCACGGACGACTTTATCCGCGGTATGGGCGCAGGTGTGCCGATTCTGGGGACCGTCACGAAGAAGTGCAAGGTGAAGAAAGAGGCGCCGTTTGCTTTCCGCATTACCCTTGTGCAGGGCTTAAACCGTCAGATCCGCCGGATGTGCGAGCACTTCGGTTATGACGTGGTGAAGCTCGAACGTACGCGCATTATGAACGTGAGTCTGGCCGGTATTCCACTGGGCGAGTGGCGTGATTTAACGGATGACGAACTGATTGAGCTGTTCAGGCTCATCGAGAATTCATCGTCTGAAGCGAAGCCAAAAACGAAAGCCAAACCGAAAACCCAGGCCATTAAGCGTCCGGTGGTGAAAGCGCCGCCATCAGAAGAGAAAAGCCGCGGCAAGCCTGCGGGCAAACGCTTCGTCCAGCCGGGCCGTAAAAAGAAAGGGCGCTAATTAGCGCCTTCCACGGGGTGAGGTATTGGCTGACCAGGAAAAGGTCGCTTCTTTATCGGGTTTATAAGCCTGCTCTTTTTTCAGCTTGCGGGCTTGTTTCGCCTCAGTTTCACGCTGAGCCATCAATTTATCGATGTACTCTTTTTTAACCTGATTGGTTTCGGCGTTAGTCAGCGTGCGGCCATGGGCGATACGAGCGCGGTCGAGGAGCGTTTTCAGTTCGCGCTGCTCAGCTTCCGTCATGTCTTTCTGGGTCAAACGTGGTGTAGCCATTGCTGAAGCCTCCTGAAGGGGAGGCTCCAGTGTAAAGCAAGCGAAGGAAATTAACCCTGTTTCACTGCATCTTTTTTCGCGGGCTCATTAATGGGTTTGCCTGACCAGTAGCCTGCCAGCAGCGAGCCGGAGAGATTATGCCAGACGGAGAACAGCGCACCCGGCAGGGCCGCCAGCGGCGAGAAGTAGATCTTGCCCAGAGCTGCGGCCAGCCCCGAGTTTTGCATCCCCACTTCGATTGCCAGCGTACGACAGGTGGATTCGTCGAAACCAAACAGCTTCCCGCCCCAGTAACCGCCCAAAAGACCAAGGGTGTTATGCAACACTACCGCGATGATCACCACAAAGCCCACTGAGGCAATGTGCGATGCAGATCCGGCAACCACGGCGCTGATGATAGCCAGAATGCAGACCATCGAGAAGGCAGGCAGGTACGGTTCAACGGCTTTGACCACGCGTGGGAACAGATGGTGAATCACCAGGCCCAGCGCAATCGGGATCACCACAATCTGCAGAATACTGAGCAGCATCCCCATGACGTCTACCTGAATCTGCGCATCCACATACAGACGCGTTAACAGCGGCGTGGCAATCACGCCCACCAGCGTTGAAACGGAAGAGATGGTCACCGAGAGCGCCACATCACCTTTTGCGAGGTAAATCATCACATTGGATGCCGTGCCACTGGCCACGCTGCCGACCAACACCATACCGGCGGATAAATCTGGCGGCATTTTAAAGGCCATGGCCAGCAGCCAGGCCGCAAGCGGCATGACCAGATAGTGCAGGAAAATCCCTGCCGCTACGGGGGCCGGGCGCGACAGAACGCGTTTGAAGTCGTCAATTTTCAGGTGTACGCCCATGCCGAGCATAATCAGCATCAGCAGCGTCGTGACCCACGGGCCAATGCCCGTAAAGTGGGTGGGAGTGTAATACGCGAGTACGGAAAGCAGCAGTGCCCACAACGGGAACAGCCGGGTGATGGCGGATAACATAGATAGTCCTTGCAGTATTGTCGTGTTGTTTAGTTATAAAAAAGCCGGGTCTGTGCCCGGCTTATAGGTATTGTTTATCGTGCTAACGAATTTTATTCAAACAAATTCTGATGAAGTTTTTGCACGACCTGCTCGGCCTGATCGGCTGGCACCAGGAAGCAGAGGTTGTAGCTGGAGGCGCCGTAGCAAATCATACGAATGCTGAACGGGTCGAGTACGCCGAAGACCTCTTTGCCCACGCCGCAGGCACGCGACAGCTTGTTGCCGATGATAGCAACCAGCGCCAGATCTTCTTCCACTTCCACGCGGCACAACTCAGAGAGTTCGATCAGCAACGACTGCGTCAGCAGGGTGTCGCCGGTTGACGTGGAGCCAGTGGTGTCCAGCGTCAGCGCGATGCTCACTTCGGATGTGGTGATCAAATCCACGGAGATATTATGGCGCGCGAGGATGCCAAACACTTCCGCCAGGAAACCGCGAGAATGCAGCATATTGTGGCTGTGCAGCGTCACCAGCGTCTGGCGGCGGCGCAGGGCCAGCGCTCGGAACAATGGCGGGTTTTCGGTTTTCTTGCACACCAGCGTACCGCCTGCTTTGGGATCCTTACTGGAGCCAACGAAGACCGGGATATCGCTGCGCACGGCCGGCAACAGCGTCGCCGGGTGCAATACTTTCGCGCCGAAGGTGGCCATTTCTGCCGCCTCTTCAAACGCGATCACATCAATGCGTTTCGCCGCAGAGACCACGCGCGGGTCGGTGGTGTAAATACCCGGCACGTCAGTCCAGATATCCACACGGGTGGCATGCAGCGCTTCGCCGAGCAGGGCTGCCGTATAGTCACTGCCACCGCGGCCAAGCGTTGTTGTACGGCCTTTGGCTTCGCTACCGATAAAGCCCTGAGTGATCACCATCCCTTCTGCCAGGCGCGGAGCCAGCTGCTGCTGGGTCAGCTCGGCCAGCATTTCAACATCCGGCTCGGCACGGCCAAAGCGATCACTGGTGCGCATGACTTTACGCACGTCAAACCACTGAGCATGGACGTTACGCTCGCGGAGGATCTCCACGAACAGCAGCGTGGACATCAGCTCGCCGTGGCTGACCAGTTCATCGGTCAGCGCGGTGGAGGTCGCCAGAGAGGCGGCTTCAGCCAGGGTAGTGATATTTTCCAACAGGCGTTCCACTTCCTCACGGATCACGTTCGGATTCTGCAGACGTTCAAGGATGTTGAACTGAATTTTGCGCAGTGCGTCCAGCTTAACGAAACGTTCGGTTGCTTCCAGTCCTTCAGACAGAGAAACCAGCAGGTTCGTCACGCCAGCAGAGGCGGAAAGCACCACCAGGCGGGTATTCGGATCGGCCAGCACCACATCGGCGCTGCGGTTCATGGCATCGTAATCGGCCACACTGGTGCCGCCAAATTTGGCGACCACAAAACTCGTCATAACAACCTCGTGTCAGGGAATGAATAAAGCGACCTTGGCACAAGAATGAAACGAGAACAGGTGCAGGCGCAAAATACGGCCCTATAAATAAAATGTGGGGGAGGTCCTGTCAATGCTGGGATTATGCGGATTTTTTATGGGGGGGTACCCCTCAGTAACAGGACTTATAACAGGGCCATATTTTATGCTCCTTTTTACCGCCTTTTGACCGACATTTCGCCGCCCCTGAAGGGCGTTTCAGCAGCTATACTTTTCGGGTCTTTTCACCTGTGTTTGATGCAGGCCAGGGCAATGGCATAAAAACCATCACAATTTTTATTTGCAGGCGCTACAATCGACCGCAGTCACAATTCTCAAATCAGAAGAGTATTGCTAATGAAAAACATCAACCCAACGCAGACCGCTGCCTGGCAGGCACTACAGAAACATTATGATGAAATGAAAGACGTCACCATCGCGGACCTGTTCGCGAAAGATGCCGATCGTTTCAATAAGTTCTCCGCGACCTTCGATGACCTGATGCTGGTGGATTTCTCCAAAAACCGCATTACCGAAGAAACGCTGGCGAAGCTGCAGGATCTGGCGAAAGAGACTGAGCTGGCCGACGCCATCAAATCCATGTTCTCCGGTGAGAAGATCAACCGCACCGAAGACCGTGCCGTGCTGCACGTGGCGCTGCGTAACCGTAGCAATACTCCGATTGTCGTTGACGGCAAAGATGTGATGCCGGAAGTGAACGCAGTGCTGGAAAAGATGAAAGCTTTCTCTGAAGCGATCATCTCCGGAAGCTGGAAAGGCTACACCGGCAAACCGATTACGGATGTCGTTAACATCGGTATCGGCGGGTCTGACCTTGGCCCATTCATGGTCACCGAAGCGCTGCGCCCATACAAAAACCACCTCAACATGCACTTTGTTTCTAACGTCGATGGTACCCACATCGCCGAGGTGCTGAAGAACGTGAATCCGGAAACGACCCTGTTCCTGGTCGCGTCTAAAACCTTCACCACTCAGGAAACCATGACCAACGCCCACAGCGCGCGCGACTGGTTCCTGAAAACCGCAGGCGACAACAAGCACGTGGCGAAACACTTCGCCGCGCTGTCGACCAACGGGAAAGCCGTTAGCGAGTTCGGTATCGACACTGCGAACATGTTCGAGTTCTGGGACTGGGTGGGGGGTCGTTACTCTCTGTGGTCCGCTATCGGCCTGTCGATCATCCTCTCCGTCGGCTTCGACAACTTTGTTGAGCTGCTCTCCGGCGCGCATGCGATGGATAAACACTTCTCCACCACCGCACCTGAGAAAAACCTGCCTGTGCTGCTGGCGCTGATTGGTATCTGGTACAACAACTTCTTCGGGGCTGAAACCGAAGCGATTCTGCCATACGACCAGTACATGCACCGTTTTGCGGCCTACTTCCAGCAGGGCAACATGGAATCCAACGGTAAATACGTTGACCGTAACGGTAACGCCGTGGATTACCAGACTGGCCCAATCATCTGGGGCGAGCCAGGCACTAACGGCCAGCATGCGTTCTATCAGCTGATCCACCAGGGCACCAAAATGGTTCCGTGCGATTTCATCGCCCCGGCCATTACCCATAACCCGCTGTCAGACCACCATCCGAAGCTGCTGTCTAACTTCTTCGCACAGACTGAAGCGCTGGCGTTCGGTAAGTCTCGTGACGTGGTTGAGCAGGAATACCGCGACCAGGGTAAAGATCCGGCCACGCTGGACCACGTTGTGCCGTTCAAAGTGTTCGAAGGCAACCGTCCAACCAACTCCATCCTGCTGCGCGAAATTACGCCGTTCAGCCTGGGTGCGCTGATTGCCCTGTACGAGCATAAGATCTTCACTCAGGGCGCTATCCTGAACATCTTCACCTTTGATCAGTGGGGCGTTGAGCTGGGTAAACAGCTGGCAAACCGTATCCTGCCTGAACTGGGTGACGATAACGCGATTAACAGCCACGACAGCTCCACAAATGGTCTGATCAACCGTTATAAAGCATGGCGCGCGTAATTAAAGTGTCATGAAAAAGTGCCGGCGAAATGCCGGCATTTTTTTATCGGATAATTCCTGATGTCTGTTATTAAACTCAAATTCCTGTAGTGAGTTTAATCTGAAAATAGCCGTTAACCTGTTAATTGCTGCGGTTTATTTTAGGAAAATACGGATAATTACCGTCACGGGATCTAATTCTATTTCATTGATTTATATAAGTTATATTATTATCTAATCGTCCTTTTGTTTCCATTTTATCCAATTGTCCGAAAACCCTTCTTCTATTTACCCCTACGGCAAACCCTCTCCTTTAGTTGTGTATACTCGAATCCGCCTGAAATTCTTTTTGGGCAAATCTCCATTCATTAAATGAAGGGAAATTCTTATGAAGAAAGTACTGTATGGCATTTTCGCCATATCTGCGCTTGCGGCGACATCTGTTAATGCGGCTCCGGTTCAGGTCGGAGAAGCGGCAGGTTCGGCTGCGACGTCTGCGTCTGCGGGGATTTCTACCGCGTCCAGCGCCAGCACCGTAAGTTCAGCCGTGGGTGTCGCCCTGGCGGCAACCGGTGGCGGTGATGGCTCCAATACCGGAACCACGACCACCACGACCACCAGCACCCAGTAATAACGGGTGTTTTAATCATAACCACACTTCGGTGTGGTTATTCTGGCTTTTCAGTAGCCTTCGGGACCTGTAGACCGGGTAAGCGCAGCATCACCCGGCAATAATGCGGAGAAGAGTCGTGAAGCGACCTGGGATCATCCTGATTTGTCTGCTTTTGCAGGCGTGCTCGGCCACCACCAAAGGGCTGGGCCATTCACTGTGGGAAAGCATGTTCGGTACGCCGGGCGTGCATCTGACCGATGACGAACTTCAGAACATGCCCTATGCCAGTCAGTACATGCAGCTCAACGATGGCCCACAGCTGTTTGTGGTGCTCGCTTTCGATGAAAACGGGCAGCAGAAATGGGTGACGCAGGATCAGGCCACCATCGTAACGCAGCATAGCCGTATCGTGAAAACCCTGCTCGGGGGCGACAACCTGCTTGAAGTCAACAATCTCGCCGCCGATCCGCTGAACACGCCGAACCAGATAACCGACGGGGCAAGCTGGACCCGCACGATGGGCTGGACCGAACACAAGCAGGTTCGCTATGCCACCGCCCGCTCCACCTTCCGCTGGGATGGCACGGACAGCGTCAACGTGGGCAGCGACGAAACCCGGGTTCGCGTGCTGGATGAAGAGGTCACTACCGATCAGGCAACCTGGCATAACCGCTTCTGGGTGGACGATGATGGCCAGATACGCCAGTCGTTACAGTATTTTGGTGCCGGATTCTTCCCGGTCAAAACCACGCTGATCAAGGCCGCGAAATCATGAAAACACTTATTCGCGTGGCGCTGATCGCAAGCTTTGCTACGCCGCTCGCATGGTCTGCCGGGACGGTGAAAGTCTATACGCAGGACAATACGAAGCCTAAAACATTGACCAACGCCGGACACTTAATCGATCTCGTCGGCCAGCCAAGGCTGGCGAACAGCTGGTGGCCGGGTGCGGTCATCAGTGAACGACAGGCGACGGTGGTGGCGGAGCAACAACACAACGCGCTGCTCGCCAGGCTAACAGGGCTGGCGGAGCAGGAAGAGGGTGACGACGCGGCGGCCATTAACAGCCTTCGCCAGCAGCTTAAGGCGCTGAAGGTCACCGGACGGTTGCCGGTCAATCTCGATCCGGACCACGTTCGCGTCGCGGAAACGGCTAACCCGTCACTGGAAGGTGAGTACACGCTCTGGCTACCTGTTCAGCCTTCTACCATTACCGTGTTCGGGCTTGTCAGCAGTCCCGGTGACAAGCCGTTTATGCCGGGTCGCGATGTGGCGAGCTATCTCGATGAACAAAATTTGTTGAGCGGTGCGGATAAGAGCTACGCATGGGTGGTGTACCCGGACGGCCAAACGCAAAAAGCACCGGTAGCCTACTGGAATAAACGCCATATCGAACCGATGCCAGGCAGCGTCATTTTTGTCGGTTTTGCCGACCATTTCTGGACGAAGGCATATGACGGGCTGAACGCCGATATCCTTCACTCCCTGAAACAGCGGATACCGGAATAATGAAAAGAACCTATCTCTATAGCATGCTGGCGTTGTGCGTGAGTGCCGCCTGCCATGCAGAAACGTATCCGGCACCCATTGGCCCGTCTCAGTCAGATTTCGGCGGCGTCGGTTTACTGCAAACGCCTACCGCGCGCATGGCGCGGGAAGGGGAAATCAGCCTCAACTACCGTGATAACGATCAGTATCGCTACTACTCCGCCGCTGTGCAGCTGTTTCCGTGGCTCGAAACCACGCTGCGCTACACTGATGTGCGCACCAAACGGTACAGCAGCGTCGAGTCCTTCTCCGGCGATCAGACCTACAAAGATAAAGCGTTCGACGTGAAGCTGCGTCTGTGGGAAGAGAGTTACTGGATGCCGCAGGTCTCCGTTGGCGCGCGGGATATCGGCGGTACCGGTCTGTTTGATGCGGAATACGTGGTGGCCAGCAAAGCGTGGGGACCGTTTGATTTCTCACTCGGTCTCGGCTGGGGGTATCTGGGCACCAGCGGCAACGTGAAAAACCCGTTCTGCTCCTACAGCGACAAATATTGCTATCGCGATAACAGCTATCAGAAAGCGGGCTCCATCAACGGCGACCAGATGTTCCACGGCCCGGCCTCGCTGTTTGGCGGCGTAGAGTACCAGACGCCCTGGCAGCCGCTGCGCCTGAAACTGGAATACGAAGGGAATGACTATTCACAGGATTTCGCCGGCAAGATTGAGCAGAAGAGCAAATTTAACGTCGGTGCCATTTACCGTGTGGCTGACTGGGCTGACGTTAACCTCAGCTATGAGCGTGGCAATACCGTGATGTTTGGCGTGACGCTGCGTACCAACTTTAACGATATGCGGCCACACTACAACGACAACGCGCGCCCTGCCTACCAGCCGGAGCCGCAGGATGCCATTCTGCAGCACTCCGTCGTGGCGAACCAGCTGACCCTGCTGAAATACAACGCCGGTCTGGCGGATCCGAAGATTCAGGTGAAAGGCGATACGCTGTACGTGACCGGCGAGCAGGTGAAATACCGCGACTCGCGGGAAGGGATCGAACGCGCCAACCGGATCATCATGAACGATCTGCCGGACGGGATCAGCACGATCCGCGTGACCGAAAACCGTCTGAACATGCCGCAGGTTACGACGGAAACGGATGTCGCCAGTCTTAAGCGCCATCTGGAAGGCGAACCGCTTGGGCATGAAACCGAGCTGGTGCAAAAA
The DNA here is from genome assembly GCF_047456135.1 of Enterobacter sp. BNK-18. Classification (NCBI taxonomy): domain Bacteria; kingdom Pseudomonadati; phylum Pseudomonadota; class Gammaproteobacteria; order Enterobacterales; family Enterobacteriaceae; genus Enterobacter; species Enterobacter sp. BNK-18. The sequence continues at coordinate 4,094,143 of NZ_CP179899.1, forward strand.
CGCGTTGAGCCAGTGGTGCCAGACACCACCGAGCAGGGCTGGTATATCGATAAGTCGCGCTTTGATTTCCATATCGATCCGGTGCTGAACCAGTCTGTTGGTGGGCCAGAAAACTTCTACATGTATCAGCTGGGCGTCATGGCGACGGCGGATCTGTGGGTCACCGACCACCTGCTGACCACCGGCAGCCTGTTCGGTAACCTTGCCAACAACTACGACAAGTTTAACTATACCAACCCGCCGAACGACTCGAAGCTGCCGCGCGTGCGTACTCGCGTACGTGAATATGTGCAGAACGACGCTTACGTAAACAACCTGCAGGCCAACTACTTCCAGTACTTTGGTAACGGTTTCTACGGCCAGGTTTACGGCGGTTATCTGGAAACGATGTTTGGCGGCGCGGGGGCTGAAGTGCTCTACCGTCCGGTAGATAGTAACTGGGCGTTCGGTCTTGATGCCAACTACGTGAAACAGCGTGACTGGCGCAGCGCGCAGGACATGATGAAGTTCACCGACTACAGCGTTAAAACCGGCCATCTGACGGCCTACTGGACGCCGTCGTTTGCCCCGGACGTACTGGTGAAAGCCAGCGTTGGTCAGTATCTGGCGGGGGATAAAGGCGGCACGCTGGATATCTCTAAACACTTCGACAGCGGTGTGGTGGTCGGTGGCTATGCCACGATCACTAACGTCTCGCCGGACGAGTACGGGGAAGGGGACTTCACCAAAGGCGTGTACGTCTCCATTCCGCTGGATCTGTTCTCGTCAGGCCCAACCCGCAGCCGTGCGGCAATTGGCTGGACGCCGCTGACGCGTGACGGTGGTCAGCAGCTGGGACGTAAATTCCAGCTGTACGACATGACCAGCGATAAGAACATCAACTTCAGATGATGCGTGAGTGCCCGGTAGCGTTACGCCTGCCGGGCACCTTACAAACGCCGCAACAGCCTCGCCGGGTTGCCGGCGTAAACCCCTTTCTCGGTGATGGACTTTGTCACCACGCTTCCCGCCCCAATCACCGCCCCATCGCAAATTGAGACAGCCAGAATGGTGGCCCCGCTGCCGATTGAAACGTCGTTGCCCACGCGAATGTGTCCCCAGCTGCGCCGGTCGGCATTGGGTTTACCGTCGCGGAACATATCGTTGGCGAACATCACCCCATGGCCAATGAAACAGCGCTCGCCGACGGTGACGTACTCGCAGATGAAGGTATGGGACTGAATTTTGCTGTCAGCACCGATGTGCGAGTTAGCCTGGATTTCAACAAACGGGCCGATAAAGACGTTATCGCCCAGCGAACATTCATAAAGATTCGCGGGTTCGTAAATGACGACGTTTTCGCCGCAGACAACATGACGAATAGCCGTCTGGCGTTGCTCTGGCATACATCTCCTTAGACTGGCATCGACATAATATGGAGGGTGCTGGTTTGCGCCGCAGTGACGAAGAGGGTGTCTTTGACATGTTTCAGCCCCTGCGCTTCGTAAAACCGGCGTGCGCGAGGGTTCTTTTCGAGGACTTCCAGCCACAGCATATTTTCCGAACAGGCTTTTGCCTGGCGAATCACTTCCGCAAGGAGTTGCTCGCCGTAGCGGTGTCCCGTGGCATCCGGCAATAAATAGAGTTTATGCAGGAGCGTACCCGACAGCCCCTCGGGCTCGATGGTCTGCTGGGTTGAGAATTTTGCGAATCCGACTGGCATTTGTGCGCTGGCAATGAGCCAGTAAGTGCCCGGCTGCAGCAGGCTGTCTGCTATCGCCTGCGGCGCGTATTCCTGCTCAAGAAAGGCGGCAAGCTCCGTCTGGTTTTCCCATAGATGCCCAAAGTGATGCCGGTAGCTGGCATACCCCATTTCACTCAGCTGTTTTGCATCATCCACGGTGGCGCGTTGAATGGTTACTTTCATCATCCCTTCGTCGAAATAAGTGTGTCACAGTGCAACATGCCACAGCGCTGAACATAATATAAACAAAAAATATAGATCACCGTCACATTTTTGCGTTATACAGGAACCTCGCCCTGGAGAATGAGGTGCTCTATGACATCCCTGACTCGCCCGCGCGTTGAGTTTATCTCAACAATCCTCCAGACCGTGCTGAACCTCGGTCTGCTGAGCCTTGGCCTGATACTGGTCGTCTTTTTGGGAAAAGAGACGGTGCATCTGGCGGATGTGCTGTTCGCCCCTGAACAAACCAGCAAATATGAGCTGGTGGAAGGCCTGGTGGTCTACTTTCTCTACTTTGAATTTATCGCGCTGATTGTGAAGTATTTCCAGTCGGGCTTTCACTTCCCGCTACGCTATTTTGTTTACATCGGGATCACCGCGATTGTGCGGCTGATCATCGTGGATCATACCTCCCCGCTCGACGTACTGATCTATTCGGCGGCGATCCTGCTGCTGGTGATCACGCTCTGGCTGTGCAATTCGAAACGGCTGAAACGGGAATAAAAAAATGGCGGCCCGGAGGCCGCCTAACAACAGTCACAAGTTGGGTCAATACAATACGTCTAAAGTTGAGGGTTGCAGTGGCATAACAAATGAAACTTAACCTTTCACACCGCCCGCCGTCAGGCCATTCACCAGCCAGCGCTGCGCCAGCAGGAACACGACGGTGATAGGGATGGCGGAAAGTACAGCCGCCGCAGCAAAGTCGCCCCACAAATAGTTCTGCGGATTGAGGTATTGCTGCATACCGACGGCCAGCGTATAGCTGTTTACATCACGCAGTAACAGGGAAGCGACCGGCACTTCGGTGATGGCTGCGATAAACGACAGGATAAAGACCACCGCCAGGATCGGCACCGACAGCGGCAGAAGCACCAGACGGAATGCCTGCCACGGAGTCGCGCCATCCAGCGCCGCCGCTTCTTCCAGCGAGCCGTCGATGGTTTCGAAATACCCTTTGATGGTCCACACATGCAGCGCGATACCGCCAAGATAGGCGAAGATGACGCCACCGTGGGTATTCAGGCCGATAAACGGCACGTACTGGCCCAGTCGGTCAAACAAGGCATACAACGCCACCAGTGACAGTACCGCCGGGAACATCTGGAAAATCAGCATCCCTTTCAGCAGCGTGGCCTTACCCGGGAAACGCATACGGGCAAAGGCGTAAGCACAGGTCGTGGAGAGTGCGACAATTCCAATCGCGGTAATCCCGGCAATTTTCACCGAGTTCCACAGCCATAACAGCACCGGGAACGGCGGTGGCGTGACGCGGCCATCCGCGTGTTCAACGCTGAAGCCCAGCGCTAACTTCCAGTGCTCCCAGGATATTTCATCCGGGATCAGGCTCCCGGTCGCGAAGTTACCGGCACGCAGGGAGATGGCGATGACCATCAGCAGCGGGAACATGATTGCCGCGATAAAAATCAGCAGCCCTAAATGCGTCGCGAAGAGGCGCAGTTTCTGAGATTTGGGTTGGACCATAGACATATTCTGTGCCCTCCTTAGTCGAATTTCATGCGTGTTGCTTTCAGGTTCACAATCGCCAGAGCGCCAACCAGCAGGAAGATCAGGGTGGCAATCGCTGCCGCCAGACCGAAGTCCTGACCGCCGCCGCCTTCGAAGGCGATACGGTAGGTGTAGCTGACGAGCAGGTCGGTATAGCCTGCCGGCGTGGTGGTGCCAAGACGGTCAGGCCCACCGTTGGTCAACAGCTGAATCAGCACGAAGTTGTTAAAGTTGAAGGCAAAGCTGGCAATCATCAGCGGCGTCAACGGCTTAATGAGCAGCGGCAGCGTAATCTTAAAGAAATTCTGGAACGGACCCGCGCCATCCATTGCCGAGGCTTCGTACAAATCGTCCGGAATCGCCTTCAGCAGGCCCATGCACAGGATCATCATGTACGGATAACCGAGCCAGGTGTTCACGATGATAATCATCGAGCGGGCGGTGATTGGGTCGCTGAACCAGGCCGGTTTGATGCCGAACAGCGCGCTCAGCATCATGTTGATTTCACCGAAGCTCTGGTTAAACAGCCCTTTGAAAATCAGAATCGAGATAAACGACGGGACGGCATACGGCAGAATAAGCAGCACGCGGTAAATGGCTTTCCCTTTCAGAGATTCCCACTGCACCAGACACGCCAGCACCATGCCCACGGCAACGGTCAGGATCACCGTCAGTATGGAGAACACTACGGTCCAGACAAAGATGGCGAAGAACGGTTTCTGGATCCCTTCATCGGTGAAGACGCGGGTGAAGTTGTCCCAGCCTATCGTCACGGTGTAGCCCGGGCTGAGCTTGTCATCACCCCATTTGCCATCAGCCGTAATGGACTGGTAGAAACCAATGTCGTTGTTTGGACGGTACTTTACGCCGCTCTGGTTGTTGGTCAGCGTGCCGTCGTCCGCCAGCGTATAAAGCGGTTGTGTTCCGGAGAACTGGCGCAGTGAACTCATGGTCACTTTGCTTTCGTCCGGCAGTTGGGCGGTAAGCTGCGTCAGTGCCTGACGGTTCTGCGTAATGATGCGCAGGTTAGCGCGTTCGCCTTCCGGCAGGGCCGCAGCCTCTTTTAAGGCCAGCTTCTGCTCGCCGCCAAATTTGAAAGCGTCGGAGACATAATTTTTGCCGGTTTCTTCGTCAGTGAGTGCTAACTTCCACTCGCTGCCCGCAGGATACAGGCCGAAGTTAAAGGTTTTGCCCGCCTGATAAGAGCGGTCCATCAGCACCTGTTGGGCGCGTTCCTGCGCAAGCTGGTTGGTGCTGCTGTAGTTGGTGAACGCGATAGCAATGGTACAAATCAGCGGGAACAGGACAAACAGGCCCATCCCGGCCACGCCCGGGTAAACATATCGCCAGGCATAGGCTTTACGGTTGGCGAAAATATACAGGCCAGCAGAGCTTAAAATCAGCGTCATGATGGCGAACAGATATTCCCCTTGTACGTACATTAAAACAACAAGGTAACCCACCAGCAGACACAGCAGACCCATTACAGACCACTTCAGGGCAGAGCTTTGCCACCAGTGTTTCTTTTTAATGACATCCATGGGGTTCTTCCTCTACAACACATTTTGTTCTCCCTCTCTCCGCAGGGGAGAGAGGGGATAAAAGCCTTACTTCGTGATACGACCCTGAGCATCTTTCAGCGCAGCATCAACCGTCTGACGACCGCTTGCTGCGTTGATGACGGCGGTACGGGTGGCGTACCAGAACGCTGCCATTTGTGGGATGTTCGGCATGATTTCGCCTTTCTGGGCGTTATCCATGGTTGCCGCGATACGTGGGTCTTTCGCCAGCTGATCCTGGAAGGATTTCAGCGCAACCGCGCCCAGCGGTTTGTCCTTGTTCACTTCATCCAGACCCTGGTCGGTCAGCAGGTAGTTTTCCAGGAACTCTTTCGCCAGCTCTTTGTTCGGGCTGGCAGCGTTAATACCTGCGCTCAGCACGCCAACAAACGGTTTAGACGGCTTGCCTTTAAAGGTTGGCAGCAGGGTTACGCCGTAGTTGATTTTGCTCTTGTCGATGTTGGTCCAGGCCCACGGACCGTTGATGGTCATCGCGGTTTCGCCTTTGTTGAACGCCGCTTCTGCGATGGAGTAGTCGGTATCCGCGTTCATGTGTTTGTTCTTGATGAGGTCAACCAGGAAGGTCAGGCCTGCTTTCGCGCCAGCGTTGTCCACGCCCACGTCTTTCACGTCATATTTGCCGTTTTCAAATTTGAACGCGTAACCGCCGTCGGCAGCAATCAGCGGCCAGGTGAAGTACGGTTCCTGCAGGTTGAACATCAGCGCGCTCTTGCCTTTCGCCTTCAGCTCTTTATCCAGTTTCGGGATCTCTTCCCAGGTTTTCGGTGGGTTGGGTACCAGATCTTTGTTGTAAATCAGAGACAGCGCTTCTACCGCGATTGGGTAAGCGATGATCTTGCCGTTATAGCGAACGGCATCCCAGGTGAACGGGTACAGTTTGTCCTGGAAAGCTTTGTCCGGCGTCACTTCAGCCAGCAGACCCGACTGGGCGTAGCCACCGAAACGGTCATGTGCCCAGAAGATGATGTCCGGACCGTCACCCGTTGCAGCCACCTGCGGGAATTTCTCTTCCAGTTTGTCCGGGTGTTCAATGGTAACTTTGATACCGGTGTCTTTCTCGAATTTCTTGCCCACTTCGGCCAGGCCGTTATAGCCTTTATCGCCGTTAATCCAGATAACCAGCTTACCTTCTTCAATTTTGGCGAGAGCCGGTGCGGAAATCATCATTGCTGCAAGGGCGGACAATGCGAAAACGCGTGCGCCAGTCTTGATCTTCATATCTGCCATCCTTTTTTGGTGATGTGCTCGTGGATACACTGAGGTGGTTCAACGTGACTCAGTCTCCTTATTTGACATCCTCTTTCCATCCTCCCAACCCCTACGCCCCACCCCCCGTTTGTGTGATCTCCGTTACATAAATTTAAGTTATGAGTGCTGGCGCACATAAAAACACAGTGAATTTTGCAGGTGGCTTCACGAATTTCGCCTCAGCCCTCCAGCGGCGGTCGCAGAGCCTGCTCTCTCATCCTCCCGCCTCCTCCCCCATAAAAAAGCCGGGGGGTGGAGGATTCACGAAAGTAATGGATACCCCATAGTGAACTTATCTTGAATGTTTCTGTCGGTGACAGGTTGTAACGAAGGGAGAAGGGCATGGCGAGCGTACAGCTGCGTAATGTAACGAAAGCCTGGGGTGACGTTGTGGTGTCGAAAGACATCAATCTGGACATCCACGAAGGTGAATTCGTGGTATTTGTCGGCCCATCTGGCTGCGGTAAATCAACTCTGCTGCGTATGATTGCCGGTCTTGAAACCATCACCAGCGGCGATTTGCTGATTGGTGATACCCGAATGAATGACATTCCGCCTGCCGAACGTGGCGTCGGCATGGTTTTCCAGTCTTATGCACTCTATCCCCACCTTTCCGTAGCCGAGAACATGTCCTTCGGTCTGAAGCTGGCGGGCGCGAAAAAAGAGGTGATTAACCAGCGCGTCACGCAGGTGGCGGAAGTGTTACAGCTGGCACACCTGCTTGAGCGTAAACCAAAAGCCCTTTCCGGTGGTCAGCGTCAGCGTGTGGCAATTGGCCGTACGCTGGTCGCCGAACCGCGCGTGTTCCTGCTCGATGAACCGCTTTCTAACCTGGATGCCGCCCTGCGCGTCCAGATGCGTATTGAAATCTCCCGTCTGCACAAACGTCTTGGCCGCACGATGATTTACGTCACCCACGATCAGGTCGAAGCGATGACGCTGGCCGACAAAATTGTGGTGCTGGACGCCGGTCGCGTGGCGCAGGTGGGTAAACCGCTGGAGCTTTATCACTACCCGGCAGACCGCTTTGTTGCGGGCTTTATTGGCTCGCCAAAGATGAACTTCCTGCCCGTCAAAGTGACCGCGACAGCCATTGAACAGGTACAGGTGGAGCTGCCAAACCGTCAGCAAGTGTGGCTGCCGGTCGACAGCGCCAACGTACAGGTGGGGGCCAATATGTCCCTCGGTATTCGTCCTGAGCATTTACTGCCGAGCCACATCGCCGATGTGACGCTGGAAGGTGACGTTCAGGTCGTCGAACAACTTGGTCACGAAACACAGATTCATATCCAGATCCCCGCCATCCGTCAGAACCTGGTCTACCGCCAGAATGACGTGGTGTTGGTAGAAGAGGGTGCCACATTCGCTATCGGTTTGCCGCCAGAGCGTTGCCATCTGTTCCGTGAGGATGGCACCGCATGTCGTCGGTTGCACAAAGAGCCAGGCGTTTAAGCATTCCAATTACAAAGAAAAGCAATGATCTCAGGAGATAGAATGATGATTACTCTGCGCAAACTTCCTCTGGCAATCGCCGTGACGGCAGGCATTTTGTCTGCACACGCGGGTGCCGTGGACTTTAAAGGTTATGCTCGTTCTGGCATTGGCTGGACCGGGAGTGGCGGTGAACAACAATGTTTCCAGGCAACCGGTGCACAAAGTAAATACCGTCTCGGTAACGAATGTGAAACCTACGCCGAATTGAAACTGGGTCAGGAAGTGTGGAAAGAGGGCGATAAGAGCTTCTATTTCGACACTAACGTTGCGTATTCCGTTTCTCAGCAGAATGACTGGGAATCCACCAGCCCGGCCTTCCGTGAAGCAAACGTGCAGGGTAAAAACCTGATTGAATGGCTGCCAGGCTCCACCATCTGGGCCGGTAAGCGTTTCTATCAGCGTCATGACGTCCACATGATCGACTTCTACTACTGGGATATCTCTGGTCCTGGTGCGGGTATCGAAAACATCGATCTGGGCTTCGGTAAACTGTCTCTGGCCGCGACCCGTTCTTCTGAGTCCGGCGGTTCTGCAACCTTCGCCGATCGTGATGCGAACGGCGACCGTATTTATGACAACGTAGTACCAAACGATGTCTTCGACGTCCGTCTGGCCGGCCTGGAAACCAACCCGGGTGGTACACTGGAACTGGGTGTTGACTATGGTCACACCAACATTCCTGACGACTACTATCTGCAGCCTGGCGCCTCTAAAGATGGCTGGCTGTTCACCGCTGAACACACCCAGAGCATGTTGAAAGGCTTCAATAAGTTCGTGCTGCAGTACGGTACGGACTCCATGACCTCTAACGGCAAAGGTATTCCGCAGGGCGGTAGCATTGATAACGACGGTTCCATGTGGCGTGTGCTGGACCACGGTGCAATCACCCTGGCAGACCGTTGGGACCTGATGTACGTCGGTATGTACCAGAATATCGATCGTGACAACAACAATGGTACAGAGTGGTGGACTGTCGGCGTTCGTCCAATGTTCAAATGGACGCCAATCATGAGCACCCTGCTTGAAGTGGGCTACGACAACGTTAAGTCTCAGAAAACTGACGAGAAAAACAGCCAATACAAAATCACCCTGGCACAGCAATGGCAGGCAGGCGACAGCATCTGGTCTCGCCCGGCTATCCGTGTCTTCGCAACCTACGCGAAGTGGGATGAGAAATGGGGCTATGCGAACAACGACTCAGGCGCAGGTTACACCTCTGGCGTAGCGTATAGCGACACTTCCGCGAAAACCTTCAGCCGTGGCGACTCCGACGAGTGGACCTTCGGTGCCCAGATGGAAATCTGGTGGTAATGCGGTAGACCTGACGTAATGACCTAAAAAGAGGGGCGCAAGCCCCTCTATCCTTAGGGTGCTGCGCGCTATTGCCTGGCCACCGCAGTGCTCACGCTATCAGAGGTAATAACAATGAAAATGAAGAAAAGTCTCGTCGCGCTGTGCCTCTCTGCGGGGCTGTTGGCCTGTGTTCCGGCGATCACCTTCGCAGATGTCAATTTCGTGCCACAAAATACCAGCGCTGCGCCTGCCATTCCGGCGGCGGCGCTCCAGCAACTGACCTGGACGCCGGTTGACCAATCCAAAACCCAGTCAACCCAACTTTCTGCGGCAGGACAACAGCTTAACGTGCCGGGGATTGCCGGTCCGGTTGCCGCTTTCAGCGTCCCGGCCAATATTGGTGAGCTGACCCTGACGCTGACCAGCGAAGTAAGCAAGCAGACCAGCGTATTTGCGCCTAACGTCCTGATTCTGGACCAAAACCTGACGCCATCTGCCTTCTTCCCGAGCGACTATTTTGGCTACCAGGAACCTGGCGTCATGAGCGCTGACCGCCTCGAAGGCAAAATGCGCCTGACGCCTGCTCTGGGACAGCAGAAGATTTATGTCCTGGTCTTCACCACGGACAAAGATTTGCAGCAGACCACTAAGCTCACCGACCCGGCAAAAGCCTATGCCAAAGGAACCGGTAACTCTGTTCCGGATATCCCGGATCCGTTAGCGCGTCATGTCACCGACGGGTTGCTGAAGCTGAAAGTCTCAACAAACAGTGCTTCCAGCGTACTGGTTGGCCCTCTGTTTGGTTCATCCGGTACAGGCCCGGTCACGGTGGGGAACACTGCTGCGCCTGTGTATGCCGCACCCGTTGCTACGGCGGCGGCTCCGGCTGCAACCGCAGCCCCAGTTCCGGCGAAGAAAGCCGAGCCGGTACTGAACGACACCGAAGAATACTTCAATAACGCCATTAAGCAGGCGGTGAAGCGCGGCGATGTCGACAAAGCGCTGAAACTGCTTGATGAAGCCGAACGTTTAGGTTCAACCACTGCCCGTTCCACCTTTATCAGCAGTGTAAAAGGCAAGGGGTAACCGTTTCCCCACAGTGCTGATTTGTTAGTAGTTTAGTGCGCCTGAGTGGGCGCACTTTTTTTGGTGTCAAACGGGCTGTTGCGCTCTTGTTGCGATCGTGATCGTTAAATAACGTTTGGCCCCCCTCAATCCGCTTTTCTGCGATACAATGCCATTACGTTATGTATCGGAGAGTCTGGCATGTCACACCCCGCGCTAACGCAACTGCGTGCGCTGCGCTATTTCGACCAAATACCTGCGCTTGACCCGGAGCAACTGGACTGGCTGCTGCTGGAAGATTCCATGACTAAACGTTTCGAGCAGCAGGGCAAAACCGTTACGGTGACCCTGGTTCAGGAAGGGTTTGTCTCTTGCGCTGAGATCGCCTCTGAGCTGCCGCTGTTGCCGCAGGAAGAACGCTACTGGCTGCGCGAAATTTTACTCTGTGCAGACGGTGAGCCATGGCTTGCCGGACGAACGGTCGTTCCCGAGTCTACCCTTTCCGGGCCAGAGCTGGCGCTACAACGGCTGGGGAATACGCCGCTGGGGCGTTATCTTTTCACGTCGTCCGAGCTTACCCGGGATTTTATTGAGATTGGTCGCGATGCCGAACTGTGGGGGCGTCGTTCCCGCCTTCGCCTGAGCGGTAAACCGTTAATACTGACGGAGCTTTTTTTACCGGCATCGCCGTTGTACTGAGAGGAAGAAAAAATGGAGTGGAGCCTGACGCAGAATAAGCTGTTGGCTTATCACCGCTTGATGCGTACAGATAAACCCATCGGCGCGCTGCTGCTGCTGTGGCCGACCCTTTGGGCGCTATGGGTAGCAACACCAGGGGTACCGCCGCTGTGGATCCTGGGGGTGTTCATTGCAGGCGTCTGGCTGATGCGTGCGGCGGGCTGCGTGGTCAATGACTATGCGGATCGTAAATTCGACGGGCACGTAAAACGTACGGCCCATCGTCCGTTGCCCAGCGGGCAAGTGACCGAAAAAGAGGCCCGTACGCTGTTTATCGTACTGGTGCTGCTCTCTTTCCTGCTGGTGTTAACCCTGAACACCATGACCATTCTGCTTTCAGTCGCGGCCCTGGCTCTGGCCTGGGTTTATCCGTTCATGAAGCGCTACACCCACCTGCCTCAGGTGGTACTGGGCGCGGCGTTTGGCTGGTCGATCCCGATGGCGTTTGCGGCGGTGAGTGAGTCCGTCCCGTTAAGCTGCTGGCTGATGTTCCTGGCGAACATTCTCTGGGCCGTGGCATACGACACGCAATACGCGATGGTAGACCGCGACGATGACCTGAAGATTGGCATTAAATCGACGGCGATCCTCTTCGGACGTCATGACAAGCTGATCATCGGTATCCTGCAGGTTGCGGTGCTGGCGTTAATGGTGACGATGGGTTACCTGAACGGGCTCAACTGGGCGTTTTACTGGGCCGTGCTGGTGGCGGGAATGCTGTTTGTCTACCAGCAGAAGCTGATTGCGAAACGTGAGCGTGAAGCCTGCTTCAAGGCGTTTATGAATAACAACTATGTCGGTCTGGTGCTGTTTTTAGGGCTGGCGATGAGCTACTTTTCGTAAAAAAACGGCAGCCAGAAGGCTGCCGTTTTTGTTTTCATCGCAGGTCATCAGACCGCTGCACGCTTCACTCGCCTTGCGTCGCACTTTCAATCGTTAAACGCACATCAGACGTGATCAGTTCGGCCAGCATCTGGTACACCTTCAGCGTCTCTTCCGGCTCGGCATCGCCCGTATCACTGATAAACCCTTCATCACGCAGCGTCAGCACCAGAGAGCTGAAGACCGCTTTGTCGAAGAATTCCGGGGCGTTAATCCCGTGCAGAACAGACAGGCGCTGTGCCAGCGTCCGGCTCTCTTTCTCGAGCGTACCGCGGTTAATGGACGGATTCGCGCTCAGCAACCAGAAGGTGATGGCGTAGCGCTGCAGCGTTTCACGCGCGCCCGCCGCCAGCAGTTGCAGGGTACGGGACCGTGACGGATTGATATGCAGCTCGTCATTCGTGACGGTAATCAGCCCCTGACGACGCAGCTCTTCGGTCAGTTTATCCAGCTCAGTCGCCAGTTCGTCCTTGTCCCAGCGCAGGAACAGCTCCGCTTTCAGCATTGGATAGAGCGTTTCAACATGACGCAACAGCTCCTGACGCGAGATGCGACGATGCTGGGTGATGATGGCCGCCATGAGCGAGGGCAGCATCAGCATATGCGCGATGTTGTTGCGATAGTAAGTCATCAGCACCGCCTGCTCGCGCGGGAGAATGATGATGTCGCCGATGGTGTCCTTTTCGACTTCAAACTTGTTCATCTGCAGGGCATGCTCGATAAGCTCGCTTGCCGTGCTTACCGGTACGGTCGAATCCACCGAGTACGGCACGTTGCGCATCATGTCGAGATAGCAATCCAGCTGCTCCGTAAGCTGTTCACGGGTCAGTGAACGCTGACGTGAGGCCAGAAGCGCCGTACAGCACAGGTTCATGGCGTTTGCCGCACCGGCGTTGTTAATGCGCACCATCAGTTCAGAGGCGATGCTGTTGACCGTAGGCGTCAGCCAGGCCGGGCGAATCGCTTCGATAGGGTCGATAGACTCGCGCCACTCCGGAACATGGTTGTTCAGGTAGGTCATCAGCGGCATCGGCTCGCCAAAGTTGACGTAGCCCTGGCCAAGGTTGCGTAACTTGCTCAGGCCGCGCAGCATCTGCGGCAGGCTCTCTTTCTCTTTGGTCGCACCGCGCAGCTCTTTGGCGTAGGTGCCCACTTCCATCACGTGCTCGTAGCCAATGTAGATGGGTACCAGGGTGATCGGGCGGGTTCCCCCGCGCAGCATCGCCTGAATGGTCATCGACAGCGTGCCGGTTTTAGGATCGAGCAGACGACCGGTACGGGAGCGACCCCCTTCCACGAAGTATTCAACGGAATAACCGCGGCTGAACAGCTCGCCAAGATATTCACGGAATACGGTGGAGTAGAGCTTGTTGCCCTTAAAGGTACGACGGATAAAGAACGCCCCCAGGCGGCGGAAAATCGGGCCGGCTGGCCAGAAGTTCAGGTTAATGCCGGCAGCGATGTGCGGCGGTACCAGACCCTGGTGATAGAGCACATAGGAGAGGAGCAGATAGTCCATGTGGCTGCGGTGGCAGGGGACATAGACAATCTCATGGCCATCATGGGCCAGCTGGCGTACGCGCTCGGCGTTATGAACGTTGATGCCCTGATAGAGGCGGTTCCACGTAAAGCCCAGGATACGATCGGAAAGACGAATCATCTCGTAAGAGAAGTTCGCGGCAATCTCTTCCATCAGCGCAATAGCGTTCTGCTGTGCTTTCTCATGGGAAATCTTTTTGCTGCGCGCTTCGTCTTCAACGGCCCTGGCAATCGCTTTGGAGGCCAGCAGCTTGTTGAACAGGTCCTGACGTGCAGGAAGACGCGGGCCGACGGCAGCCAGACGCTGACGGGCGAAGTGCATACGCGCCACGCGCGCCAGTTTCTGCGCGATAATCTTGTCGGTGCCGTGTTCGTCCGCCATACGGCGCAGCGAAACGGACGGGGAGAAACGCACGAAGCTGTCACGTCCCAGCCAGGAGACCGCGAAGAATTTCTGAATGCCGTTAAGCATGCGCAGCGGTGGGTTCTCTTCACCTTTCTCTCTGCCCGGGCGACGACCAAACATCACCGATACCGGCACCATCTGCACATCCAGACCCGGATTGCTGCGGTGCAGGTCGAGATAGTCGTGGAAAAGCTTGATGGACTCTTCCTTTGGCGTGTAATAGGTAAACACGCGCGGCCCGCCGTGAATGAACACATAGCGCGGCAGCAGAGTGCCGTCGACTTCGAGGGGTTCAAGCGGGTCAGGTAAATCATGCGCCAGACACTGGGCGCGAAGCGTCAGTAGGTCTGCCTTCGAGTTATAAGGCAAAACGTACATAATTGGGCGTGACGTATCGAGCCCCAATTCCAGCGCGGGTTCCGCTGGGATAGACTTGCTTTTTACCAGGACGCTTAATGGTAAATTAAGTAATTTGTAGTAAATTCGTGGCCAGCCGGACATAAACGATGTAAAGCCTCTGGTTAATAATGCAATTGCGGCGCAAGGATAACAGAAAGCGCGCAAAATTTCTGTTGTTACCCGTCATACTTCAGGCAGCAGCGAAACACGCTGCGCCTATTGTTACTGACGCTATTTTAATTAAAAGGTTCTTTTAATGGCCAATAATACCACTGGGTTAACCCGAATCATCAAAGCCGCCGGCTATTCATGGAAAGGTTTCCGTGCCGCGTGGGTCAATGAAGCCGCGTTTCGCCAGGAGGGCGTCGCCGCTATCATCGCGGTGATTATCGCCTGTTTCCTTGATGTTGATGCGATTACCCGCGTTTTGTTGATCGGCTCCGTGCTGTTGGTGATGATAGTGGAAATTCTCAATAGCGCTATTGAGGCCGTGGTGGACCGTATCGGCTCTGATTTCCATGAGCTCTCCGGCCGGGCGAAAGACATGGGGTCTGCTGCCGTATTGCTGGCGATTATCACTGCGGTCATCACCTGGGTCACGCTGCTTTGGTCACATTTCCGATAAGCCTCGAGAAATAATTAAGTCCCTGGTTTTTTGTGCAGTTTTTGGTTCCAAAATCGCCTTTGACTGTATATACTCACAGCATAACTGTATATACACCCAGGGGGCGGAATGAAAGCGTTAACGACCAGGCAGCAAGAGGTGTTTGATCTCATCCGGGATCATATCGGCCAGACGGGTATGCCACCCACGCGTGCGGAGATCGCTCAGCGTCTGGGTTTCCGTTCTCCGAATGCTGCCGAAGAACACCTGAAAGCGCTGGCGCGTAAAGGCGTCATTGAGATTGTATCGGGCGCTTCGCGTGGCATCCGTCTGCTGGTGGAAGAAGAGACAGGCATTCCGCTGGTGGGCCGTGTCGCGGCAGGTGAACCTTTGCTGGCACAACAGCATATTGAAGGTCACTACCAGGTTGACCCAGGCATGTTTAAACCGAGCGCAGATTTCCTGCTGCGCGTCAGCGGCATGTCGATGAAAGATATCGGTATTCTGGACGGCGATCTGCTCGCAGTTCATAAAACCCAGGACGTGCGCAACGGGCAAGTTGTGGTCGCGCGTATTGACGATGAAGTTACCGTTAAGCGTCTGAAAAAGCAGGGTAACACCGTCCAGTTACTGCCTGAAAACAACGAGTTCTCCCCGATTGTGGTGGATCTCCGCGAACATAACTTCTCTATTGAAGGGCTGGCTGTTGGGGTTATCCGCAACGGTGAATGGCTGTAATCATGTCATAACAGGCTACGGACCTGCCGTAGCCTGATTCAATCTCCACTGCCGGTATTTTTCATGTCACTGCTGACGACATCAGATAAGGCATTGTGGCGTCTTGCACTGCCAATGATTTTTTCCAATATCACCGTCCCTCTGCTGGGACTGGTAGACACGGCTGTTATTGGTCATCTGGATTCCCCCGTTTATCTGGGCGGCGTCGCGATCGGCGCGACGGCAACCAGCTTCCTTTTTATGCTGCTGCTCTTTTTGCGCATGAGTACCACCGGGCTTACGGCTCAGGCGTACGGCGCAAAAGATCCGTTGCGTCTGGCGCGTGCGCTGGTACAACCCTTGATCCTTGCCCTGGGCGCGGGTGCGCTGATCGTGGTGTTGCGCACGCCACTGATTGATCTGGCGCTGCATGTCGTTGGCGGGAGCGAGGCGGTACTTGAGCAGGCGCGACGCTTCCTTGAAATTCGCTGGCTCAGCGCGCCCGCATCACTGGCGAACCTGGTTCTGCTTGGCTGGTTACTCGGCGTGCAGTATGCCCGTGCGCCAGTCATTCTGCTGGTGGCAGGCAATCTTCTCAACATCGTGCTTGATGTCTGGCTGGTGATGGGTCTGCATATGAACGTGCAGGGCGCCGCGCTGGCGACGGCAATTGCAGAATACGGTACCTTTTTCATCGGCCTGTGGATGGTCTGGCGCGTGCTGGCCCTTCGCGGTATCTCGCTTGCGATGCTCAAAACCGCGTGGCGCGGTAATATCCGCACGCTGCTGGCGCTCAACCGCGACATTATGCTGCGCTCGTTACTGCTTCAGCTCTGCTTTGGCGCGCTGACGGTCTTTGGGGCGCGACTTGGGCCGGAGATCGTCGCGGTTAATGCGGTCCTGATGACGCTGCTGACCTTTACCGCGTATGCGCTGGATGGCTTTGCCTATGCCGTTGAAGCCCATTCCGGGCAAGCGTATGGCGCACGCGAAAGCGGCCAGCTCCGCGAGGTGTGGCGGGCCGCCTGTCGTCAGTCAGGCCTGGTGGCGCTGGCGTTTGCACTCATTTACGCCTGTCTGGGTGAACAGATCGTTGCCTTACTTACCTCCCTCCCATCGCTGCGCGAACTGGCGAGTCACTATCTCTTCTGGCAGGCAATCTTACCGGTGGTGGGCGTGTGGTGTTATCTGCTGGACGGCATGTTTATTGGCGCGACGCGAGGTGCGGAGATGCGCAATAGCATGGCGGTCGCAGCGGCGGGATTTGGTCTGACGTTGCTGACGCTGCCGTATCTGGGCAACCACGGTTTGTGGCTGGCTCTGGCGGTTTTCCTCGCGTTACGTGGCCTGTCGTTGGCCTTTATCTGGCATCGTCACTGGCGAAATAACACCTGGCTGCCTTCCCGCCACGATATATCGTGACGGTTAAAGATTCCGAATATAAAAACAACTGCCGGATCCTTAACTACAATAATTATCACGTCCAGCAGAAAAGAACGAAGCGGACGAAACTTACAGACGCTTAACACGAGGACACGATTATGAATAAAGACGAAATCGGCGGCAACTGGAAGCAGTTCAAAGGTAAAGCGAAAGAACAGTGGGGTAAGCTGACGGATGATGATATGACCATCATCGAAGGTAAACGCGATCAGCTGGTGGGTAAAATTCAGGAACGTTACGGCTACGAGAAAGATCGTGCTGAAAACGAAGTGAAAGACTGGGAAACCCGTAACGATTATCGCTGGTAATCCTTTACTCCCCCTGAGGGCGGCTTCGGGCCGCCTTTTCTTTTGCCGTTAACGCGGCTTTTTCTTCACCAGTACCGAATGGTCGTGCTGGCACTCATCCTGGTGTCGACAGGCTTCTACCTCTACGCAGGCTGAGCACAGGCCGTGCGCTTCAATCACGTTATGACGCAACGCAAAGCCCATTTTGGCTGCCAGTGTATGCATAATATCTTCAACGCCTTCCGCACCTTCTTCCTTCACGCTGCCGCAGCGATCGCAGATAAACATGGCCGACGTATGGGTTGGCTGATCGAACAGATGGCACAGCACATAGCTGTTTGTCGATTCAACTTTATGCACAAAGCCCTGTTCCAGCAGGAAATCCAGCGCGCGGTACACCGTTGGCGGTTTAGCCTGTGGCTCGCTTTCGCGCAGCAGATCAAGCAGATCGTACGCGCTGATCGCGCCCTGCTGCAGGCTCATCAAACGTAATACTTCAAGGCGCTGCGGAGTCAGGCGCACATTGCGTTGCACGCACAGCTTTTCTGCCTGCGCTAACAGCTCTTTTGTGGACTTATCCATTTAGCACCCCGGATGTTATAGGCTGGAAAACCCCCACTTTATCATGTTCTGCTAAAAACACCGAGATCCGCCAGGCTGTGCTATACCTGACGCAACGCAATCCGGGGAATAAACGATGAAAAGACCTGACTGTATTCGACACTGGCGCGACGTAGAAGGCGCAGATGACTCAACCTATCCCGACAGTAGTGAACGCTTTGCCATTGGCGCACCGCTGGCGCGTAAGCTCGGCCTTGGACGCATTGGTATACACCATGAGCGTTTACCGCCAGGCCGACGGACCTCTTATCCACATGCTGAAAGCGACGAAGAAGAGTTTATCTACGTGCTTGAAGGCTACCCTGAAGCCTGGATTAACGGATATTTATGGAAACTTGAACCTGGCGACAGCGTGGGCTTTCCCGCCGGAACCGGGGTCTGTCATACCTTCATCAACAACACCGACGAAGAGGTACGGCTCCTGGTGGTGGGTGAGGCCAACAAGAAGCATAACCGTATCTATTACCCGCTTAATCCGGAGTACGCCGCCACGCGCGACGATCGCTGGGTAGACCACCCTCCTCAGTTTTTTGGACCGCACGATGGAAAACCTGGGAAAAAATAATTTCCTCTTCTATAAATATTGAGGGCCGTCACAAATAACTACAGGCCTGGCGGGAATTTAACTTAAGGAAATAGCGGGTCTTTTTGCACTTATTCACAGCAATAGTTCGTTCCTGTTTGGGAGATAACAGACAGGGGTTATTTAATAACAGACTATAAGACGAGCATACTGTGAAAAAACATTTTAAATTTTCGGTGGTTAGCATCGCTGTCTCCTTGTTTATGGCAAATCAGGCGGGAGCAGCCAATACCTGGACAGAATCACGTAGCGACGCCATGGGGGGCACGGGTGTCGCGGCCGGAAACTATGGCAGCGGGGCGTTAATCAACCCTGCGCTACTGGCGAAGGCGAAACCGGACGACGATGTGACGGTCATTTTACCGTCCGCTGGCGTGCAGGTGACCGATGAAGACAATCTTCAGGATGAGATTGATACCATCAACGATAAAATCAACCATTACAAAGACGTGGTTGATAACCTTACACCGATTGAGATCATTACCAACCCGTTAGGTTCCATCAACCAGTTCCAGGGCGCGGCGAAAGATCTCGCCGATGAGCTGGACTATCTTAAGGGCAAAACGGCACGCGCCACGGCGGGTGCGGGGATAGCCGTCAGTATTCCTAACGATGTCCTTTCCGTGGCCTTTATGGCTAAAGGCTATGCCCACGGACGCGTCAGTTCTTCTATTGATCAGCAAGATATTGATTACCTGCGCGGTATTCAACGCAGTGATGCGGTGGCTGCCGGCGTTGCACTGGACGCTGCGCTGAACGGCACCGATCAAATCACGAAAAACCTCAACTCAACGGCGTCTGGCCGGGCGGCAATTGTCTCCGACTATGGTATCGCGGTGGCGCGTCAGTTCGAGCTTGGCGGTGTTCCGGTGTCTGTTGGCGTGACTCCAAAACTGCAAAAGACCTGGGTCTATAACTACACCACCTCCATTTACGATTATGACAGCAACAAGTGGAACGACAGTCGCTACCGTACTGACGACACTGGCTTTAACGTTGATGCCGGTATCGCGGCCGATTTTGGTGAGCACTGGACGGTCGGCGTGAGCGGGCAAAACCTGATGTCACGCGATATCGACACCAAAGACATTCGCATCCGCAACGGGCGCACGGGGGAGGTGGTGAGCTATAAAGACACCTACCAGATCCGCCCTCTGGTTACCGCGGGTGCCGCCTGGCATAACGATCTGGTGACGTTAACCGCCGATGGCGATCTGACGGAAACCAAAGGCTTCAAAAGCGAAGACACTTCTCAGTATGTTGGCGTAGGCGCCGAAGTGACGCCGCTGAACTGGCTGGCGGTGCGTGCGGGTTTCCGTGCTGACATGAAAGGTAACGACAGCAATGTCTTTACTGGCGGTGTCGGTTTTGCACCGTTTAACACGGTCCATGTCGACCTGATGGGCCTGTACGGTGAAGACGAGACCTGGGGCGCAGGCGCCCAGCTGAGCATGACCTTCTAAAGTGCACCGGAGGCGCTGCGCCTCCGGCTTTTCTTTGTGCTATAGTAGCGCCCCCTTTTCACCAGATGCTTAAAACTTCGCCATGTCGTCAGAATTACAGACTGCTTTCCCTGCACACCGTTTCTCCATTGCGCCGATGCTCGACTGGACGGACAGACACTGTCGCTACTTCCTGCGTCAGCTCTCCCGCCATACGCTGCTGTACACCGAAATGGTGACCACCGGAGCAATTATTCACGGAAAGGGCGACTATCTGGCCTACAGCGAAGAAGAGCATCCGGTTGCGCTGCAGCTTGGCGGTAGCGATCCCGCTGCGCTGGCGCAGTGTGCGAAGCTTGCAGAAGCGCGCGGCTATGACGAGATTAACCTTAACGTTGGCTGTCCGTCCGATCGTGTGCAGAACGGCATGTTCGGCGCGTGTCTGATGGGCAATGCATCGCTGGTGGCAGACTGCATCAAGGCGATGCGCGATGTGGTTTCCATTCCGGTGACGGTCAAGACCCGTATCGGCATTGACGACCAGGACAGCTACGAATTTCTCTGCGATTTTATCAATACGGTCTCCGGGAAAGGCGAGTGCGAGATGTTTATCATCCATGCGCGTAAAGCCTGGCTCTCCGGACTTAGCCCGAAAGAGAACCGTGAAATCCCGCCGCTGGACTACCCGCGCGTGTACCAGCTAAAACGTGACTTCCCGCAGCTCACGATGTCGATCAACGGCGGCATTACGTCGCTGGAAGAGGCCAAAACACACCTGGAGCATATGGATGGCGTAATGGTCGGGCGAGAGGCGTATCAAAATCCAGGCATTCTGGCGACGGTCGACAGGGAAATCTTTGGCGTTCAAGGCGCAGATACCGACCCGGTGGCCGTGGTACGCGCCATGTATCCCTACATTGAGCGTGAGCTGAGTAACGGGACGTATCTTGGTCATATCACCCGTCATATGCTGGGCCTGTTCCAGGGGATCCCGGGAGCACGCCAGTGGCGTCGCTACCTTAGCGAGAACGCGCACAAAGCCGGTGCAGACATCGAGGTGCTGGAACACGCGCTACGTCTGGTCGCTGATAAGCGATAATTTTCGCTAAAAGATCGTCAAATTCACCACGCCTCGCACACCCGTGCGGGGCGTTTTTCTTTAAGAACAGCGGGTTATGGTTGGCATGATTCTTGTAATGATCGCGGTATCATTCGGGAACGCGTGGGAGAGCACCATGTTAGAACTACTTTTTGTGATTGGCTTTTTTGTCATGCTGATGATGACGGGGATTTCCCTGCTCGGGATTCTGGCGGCTATCGTCGTGGCGACGGTGGTCATGTTTATCGGGGGATTATTTGCCCTGACGCTGAAGCTCCTGCCGTGGCTGCTGCTGGCCATTGCCGTGGTGTGGGTAATACGGGCGATTAAATCACCAAAACTGCCCACTTATCAGCGCAATAACCGTTTTCGTTACTAAGGTATTGAGGTGTTCGTCACATACCTGCAACTTTTCCAGCAGCATTGCTTAGAACAGAATAGGATTTACTTATCGAATCTGTCACTATGAATGCCGCTAAAGAATTCATCGAGCTGTACCCTACATACAGCCGAACTAAAAAAAGAAAGGGCTTCCCACGGGAAGCCCAATTTCTTTTTAGGGGTCAGGGAATTAACAGACTTGAACCCTGTGTCGCTCTGCTCTCCAGCACCTCATGTGCTCGCCTGGCATCGGTTAGCGCGTATTTCTGCGCCTCCGCCACATCCACTTTAATCACGCCGCTGGCGATCAGCGAAAAGAGTTCGTTGCTGGCCTCGATCAGCTCTTCCCGGTTAGTGATATACCCCTGCAGGGAAGGGCGAGTCACATACAGCGACCCTTTCTGGTTGAGAATGCCAAGATTAATGCCGGTCACGGCGCCCGAGGCGTTGCCGAAGCTCACCATCAGACCGCGACGCTGCAGACAATCCAGCGACGCCTCCCAGGTATCTTTACCCACCGAGTCATAAACCACGCGCACCTTTTTGCCGTTGGTTATCTCTTTGAGGCGCTCAGCAATGCTCTCTTCACGGTAGTTAATCACCTGCCAGGCGCCAGCCTGAAGCGCGCGCTGGGCTTTTTGCGCGCTGCCCACCGTGCCGATAAGTTTTGCACCGAGCGCTTTGGCCCACTGACAGGCGATCAGCCCCACGCCGCCCGCCGCGGCATGAAACAGGAACTGCTCGTCAGGTTTGATCTCATAAGTTTTGCGCAGCAGATAATAGACCGTGAGTCCTTTCAGGAATGAGGCAGCCGCTTGTTCAAACGAGATGGCATTTGGCAGAAGGGCGGCTTTATCGGCCGGCACGTTGTGCACGGAGCTGTAGGCACCCAGCGCGGATTGCGCGTACACCACGCGATCGCCCTCTTTAATATGCTTAACGGCACTGCCCACTTTGAGCACGACGCCTGCCGCTTCCGTTCCCAGTCCGCTTGGCATGGAGGGAGGCGGATAGAGACCGCCGCGAATATAGGTGTCGATGTAGTTAATGCCGATGGCTTTGTTTTCAACCTGAACTTCGTTTTCACCAGGCGCTGCGGGGGTAAACTCCACCGCGTTTAACACTTCTGGCCCACCATGTTTCTGGAATTCAATGCGCGTTGCCATGCTCCCTCCGTCAGAAAAATATGGTAATCTTTCGACCCACTCTTTATCTCGGTAACTCCATTCACTATGGCAGGAAACAAACCCTTCAACAAACAGACTGAACCTCGCGAGCGTGATTTCCAGGTCGCAGGATTAAAAGTCCCGCCGCACTCGATTGAAGCGGAACAGTCGGTGTTGGGCGGTTTAATGCTGGATAACGAACGCTGGGACGACGTCGCCGAGCGCGTGGTGTCCGAGGATTTCTATACCCGTCCGCACCGTCATATCTTTACTGAAATGGCACGTCTGCAGGAGTCGGGCAGCCCGATTGACCTTATCACGCTCGCGGAATCGCTGGAGCGTCAGGGGCAACTGGACAGCGTGGGTGGGTTTGCTTACCTGGCGGAACTGTCAAAAAACACGCCAAGTGCGGCGAATATCAGCGCTTATGCCGATATCGTGCGCGAACGTGCAGTTGTTCGTGAGATGATCTCGGTGGCGAATGAGATCGCCGAAGCCGGTTTTGATCCGCAGGGGCGTACCAGCGAAGACCTGCTTGATCTGGCCGAGTCCCGCGTCTTTAAAATCGCGGAAAGCCGGGCAAATAAAGACGAAGGCCCGAAAAATATCGCTGATGTGCTTGATGCTACCGTCGCGCGTATTGAGCAACTGTTCCAGCAGCCGCACGACGGTGTCACCGGCGTGAACACCGGCTATGACGATCTCAATAAGAAAACCGCGGGTCTGCAGCCGTCGGATTTGATTATCGTCGCGGCGCGTCCCTCCATGGGTAAAACGACATTTGCGATGAACCTCGTCGAAAATGCGGCGATGTTGCAGGACAAGCCGGTTCTTATCTTCAGTCTTGAGATGCCATCAGAACAGATCATGATGCGTTCTCTGGCGTCGCTGTCGCGCGTGGATCAGACCCGTATCCGTACCGGCCAGCTCGACGATGAGGACTGGGCGCGTATCTCCGGCACCATGGGTATCCTGCTGGAAAAACGGAATATTTATATCGATGACTCCTCCGGCCTGACGCCGACGGAAGTGCGCTCCCGTGCGCGCCGTATCGCCCGTGAACATGGCGGCATTGGCCTTATCATGATTGACTACCTTCAGCTGATGCGCGTGCCGTCGCTGTCCGACAACCGTACGCTGGAAATCGCGGAGATTTCCCGCTCGCTCAAGGCGTTAGCCAAAGAGTTGCATGTGCCCGTGGTGGCGCTGTCGCAGCTTAACCGCTCCCTGGAACAACGTGCTGATAAGCGCCCGGTCAACTCCGACCTGCGTGAATCGGGCTCCATCGAGCAGGATGCCGACTTAATCATGTTCATCTACCGTGATGAGGTTTATCACGAGAACAGCGACCTGAAAGGGATCGCCGAAATTATTATTGGTAAACAACGTAACGGCCCTATCGGTACGGTACGTCTGACCTTTAACGGACAGTGGTCGCGTTTCGACAACTACGCCGGTCCTCAATATGATGATGAGTAATTTCTAAGGAATTCAAATGCAAGCGGCAACTGTAGTCATTAACCGCCGCGCTCTGCGACACAACCTGCAACGTCTGCGTGAACTGGCTCCCGCCAGTAAACTCGTTGCAGTCGTGAAAGCGAACGCTTACGGACACGGTCTTATTGAGACCGCGCGAACGCTCCCCGATGCCGACGCCTTTGGCGTCGCCCGTCTTGAAGAAGCCATCCGCCTGCGCGCGGGTGGGATCACTCAACCGATTTTGCTGCTGGAAGGCTTTTTTGAAGCGGCAGATCTGCCGACCATTGCTGACCAGCATCTGCACACCGCGGTACATAACGAAGAACAACTCGCGGCGCTGGAAACCGCCGAGCTGAGTGAGCCTGTCACCGTCTGGATGAAGCTCGATACCGGCATGCACCGTCTGGGCGTGCGCCCGGAAAAGGCGGACGCGTTTTATCAGCGTCTGTGTCAGTGCAAAAACGTCCGTCAGCCGGTGAATATCGTGAGCCACTTTGCCCGTGCCGATGAACCCGAGTGTGGCGCGACCGAGCAGCAGCTGGATATTTTTAATACTTTCTGCGAAGGCAAGCCAGGAATGCGCTCCATTGCCGCGTCTGGCGGTATTTTGCTGTGGCCGCAGTCGCACTTCGACTGGGCGCGTCCAGGCATTATTCTTTACGGCGTCTCTCCGCTGGAGAACAGACCCTGGGGGCCGGATTTTGGTTTCCAGCCGGTGATGTCCCTTGTGTCTAACCTGATTGCCGTGCGCGATCACAAAGCGGGTGAGCCCGTGGGCTACGGCGGAACGTGGACCAGCGAGCGCGACACACGCCTTGGCGTGGTGGCGATGGGCTATGGCGACGGTTATCCCCGCGCCGCGCCGTCCGGCACGCCGGTACTGGTCAATGGCCGTGAAGCGAACATCGTGGGCCGCGTGGCGATGGACATGATCTGCATTGACCTCGGGCCAGATGCGCAGGATAAACCGGGTGATGACGTGGTGATGTGGGGTGAGGGTTTGCCTGTTGAACGCATCGCTGAAATCACAAAAGTGAGTGCTTACGAACTTATCACGCGCCTGACATCAAGGGTTGCGATGAAGTACATCGACTAACAGACCTTTCCAGGGAGGGGTAATGTCACCATCCGAAATGGCCGCTTGTCTGGCTTATGCCCTCTCGGTCTGGCTGGCTGCCAGAAACAGTATTCACACGTGGTGGATAGGCATCATCGGCAGTGGGCTTTATGGCTGGGTCTTTTATTCGGTTCAGCTTTACGCTGACGTTACCCTGCAGCTCTTTTTCATCATCACCAGCATCACCGGCTGGGTGCACTGGCTCAAAGGTCATCGCGGGGAGGTATTGCCCGTTCGGCGTACCCCGCCCAGACATTTCTTCATCCTGCTCGCCTGCGCCCTGCTGGTGGCCGCGGGTTATGGCCTGATCTTGCATCGCTACACTAACGCCTGGGCCCCCTGGGTGGACTCTGTTATTTTGACATTTAGCGTGCTTGCACAGTTTATGTTAATGGGGCGACGCCTGGAGAACTGGTACGTCTGGCTGGCTGTAAACACGCTGGCGGTACCGTTATATGCGATGAGAGATCTGCATTTGACCGCGGGTTTATATCTGGTGTTTTGGTTTAATGCCTGGCACGGTTTATATCAGTGGCGTAAGGAGATTAGCACCCAGTGAAGCCTTATCGCGACGGTCTGGTTGTGGGCAAATTTGCGCCATTACACGTGGGGCATGAAGCGCTGATAAATGCTGCGCTGGCCCAGTGTGAGACGGTCTATATCATCAGTTATTCGCGTCCGGAAATCCCGGGTTATGACCCCGACAAGCGCCTTCACTGGTTAAGCGCGCGCTTCCCGCAATGTCATCACCTTGTGCTGACGCCGGAGGTCATCGCGACCCATGCGCTTGAACCACCACCACATAATGATGCGGATGCCGATCTTCACCGGCATTACGTGGCAACGCTGTGTGAAAAAATACTTCACTGCCAGCCACAGGCCGTATTTACCGCCGAAGACTACGGCGACGGATTTGCGGCGGTGTTAAGCCAGCGTTTTGGCAAGCAGGTTACGCATGTCCGCCTCCAGCGTCCGAAAGGGCCTGAGGCGCCCTCGGGAACCCTGATACGTTCTGACGTCCATCGCTACCGCACGATGATGTCCCCGGAGGTCTACCGTAGCTTTGTCTTTAGGATTTGTTTATTGGGGGGCGAATCGACAGGGAAAAGTACGCTTTCCCGCGCACTAGCGACGACGCTCAACGCCCCGTTTGTCGCCGAGTTTGGCCGAGAATACTGGGAAGAGAAGAATGGCGTGCTGGGATGCGACGATCTGCTGCATATTGCCCGCGAGCAGGTGCGTCGTGAAGCGATGGCCAGCACGGCTCCCTTCCTGGTTTGCGATACCTCGCCCTTAACCACGCTGTTTTATATGCTCGACCAGTTTGGTAGCGCGCCACGCGAGCTAGAGGAATTAGCCGGGCGTGCATATTCTCTGGTGGTGCTCTGTGGCGATGAGTTTCCTTTTGTTCAGGATGGTACCCGTCAGGGGGCTGCATTCCGCCAGCGACAACAGGCATGGTACATCCGCGCGTTAACAGACAGAAATATCCCCTATCTGCCTGTTTCTGGTTCGCTTGCTGAACGCATTGAACAGATTCGACGACATCTGCAGGAACGGATCTGATATCGCTCTCGATCTTCTGTCATATCCGGTTTATTGTTGAAATCCCTGCCTCATCGAATTCCGGAGAATCATCGCGTGTTTCAGAAAGTTGACGCCTATGCCGGCGACCCCATTCTCTCCTTAATGGAGCGTTTTAAAGAAGATCCTCGCAGCGACAAAGTCAACCTCAGTATTGGTTTGTATTACAACGAGGAGGGCATTATTCCTCAGCTGCAAGCTGTGGCAGAAGCGGAAGCGCGTCTTAACGCCGTCCCGCACGGGGCCTCGCTCTATCTGCCAATGGAAGGGTTAAACAGCTACCGCAACACCATTGCGCCGCTGCTGTTTGGTGCCGATCACGCCGTGCTGACACAAAAACGGGTGGCGACCATCCAGACACTGGGTGGCTCGGGCGCATTAAAAGTTGGCGCTGACTTTCTGAAAAAATACTTCCCGGATTCTGGCGTGTGGGTCAGTGACCCGACGTGGGAAAACCACGTGGCGATTTTTGAGGGCGCGGGCTTTACGGTGCAGACCTATCCGTGGTTTGACAGCGAAACCAACGGCGTGCGCGTTGACGCGCTGCTGGAAAAACTGAATACGCTGCCGGAGCGCAGTATTGTTCTGCTGCATCCGTGCTGCCATAACCCGACCGGTGCAGACCTGACTAATGCCCAGTGGGATGCGGTAATCGACGTGCTGAAGACGCGTAACCTGATCCCCTTCCTCGACATCGCCTATCAGGGCTTTGGCGCGGGCATGGAAGAAGATGCCTACGCTATCCGCGCCGTTGCCAGCGCCGGACTGCCTGCGCTGGTCAGCAACTCCTTCTCAAAAATCTTCTCCCTGTACGGTGAGCGCGTCGGCGGCCTGTCAGTGGTCTGTGAGGGCGCTGAAGCGGCCGGGCGAGTGCTCGGTCAGCTGAAGGCGACCGTGCGCCGCATTTACTCCAGCCCGCCAAACTTTGGTGCGCAGGTGGTCGCCACGGTGCTGGGTGACGATCGGCTGAAAGCGTCGTGGCTCGCCGAAGTGGAATCTATGCGCAAGCGCATCCTGACGATGCGTCAGGAGCTGGTCGACGTGCTGAAAGAGGCCGTCCCAGGGCATAATTTTGACTATCTGCTTAAGCAGCGTGGGATGTTCAGCTACACCGGCCTCAGCGCGGCTCAGGTCGATCGCCTGCGTGAAGAGTTCGGCGTCTACCTGATTTCCAGCGGCCGTATGTGCGTGGCGGGGCTTAATGCCAGCAACGTTCATCGTGTTGCGCAGGCGTTTGCTGCAGTGATGTAAGCGCTCACTATCATCCCTCTCTCCCTGCGGGAGAGGGCCGAGTGAGAGCATCAGGACGCACAAAAATCTTGCCCGGTGGCGCTGCGTCTACCGGGCCTTCAGACCTCATCCACGCTTTGTGATCTTCTTCTTTTTATTCAGCTTCATAAGTAAAAACTCCTTCCCTTCATCTCCCCCCGGGGTTATGGTCGGATAGTTTTTTGACCATTCACTCAAAATAAAACGATAACAAACTGAATATTCAGGGGAAAACATGCGCAAGATCACACTGGCGCTCAGCGCCGCCTGCTTATTGTTCTCGCTAAATAGTGCCGTCGTCGCGCGCGCTTCCGCACCGACGCCGCTTTACACCGGCACAACAGCCGCCATGCTTGCCGAGCAAGCACCTGTTCACTGGGTATCCGTAGCCCAAATCGAAAATAGCCTGTTAGGGCGCCCGCCAATGGCTGTAGGATTTGATATCGACGATACGGTCCTGTTTTCCAGCCCGGGATTCTGGCGGGGCAAAAAAACCTACTCACCGGACAGCGAAGCGTATCTGAAGAACCCCGAGTTCTGGGAAAAGATGAATAACGGCTGGGACGAGTTCAGCATTCCTAAAGAGGTGGCGCGCGCGCTTATCGCCATGCACGTTAAACGCGGTGACAGTATTTACTTTGTGACCGGACGCAGCCAGACCAAAACCGAAACCGTCTCTAAAACGCTGCAGGATGATTTTCAGATCCCGGCTTCCAGCATGAATCCGGTTATTTTTGCCGGCGACAAACCCGGCCAAAACACCAAAACCCAATGGCTGGAACAGAAGAACATCAAAGTCTTTTATGGCGATTCAGATAACGATATCACCGCCGCGCATGACGTCGGAGCCAGAGGGATCAGGGTATTACGCGCTTCAAACTCTACGTATCGACCGTTGCCCATGGCCGGAAAGTTTGGCGAAGAAGTGATTGTTAATTCTGAGTATTAACCGCCGGGCGGCGAGGCTGCCTCTTTTTTAATCAAATCTCGCCGCTGTGGGTTTTACCTTTCGCTTTCTTGCTGCACACTTAGAAAGATTCATCTTTCATAACGGAGCAGCACATGTGGTATCAACAGACCCTGACCTTAAGCGCGAAACCTCGTGGATTTCATCTGGTGACTGATGAAGTCATTGGGCAAATTCGCGACCTCTCGCGCATCAGGACGGGGTTACTGCATCTGCTGCTTCAGCACACGTCAGCCTCTCTCACGCTTAATGAAAATTGCGATCCCACCGTCCGGTCTGACATGGAGCAGCATTTTCTCAAAACCGTTCCGGACAACGCCCCTTATGAACATGACTATGAGGGAGCAGATGACATGCCGTCGCATATCAAATCCTCTCTGCTGGGCGTATCGCTGATGCTGCCGGTGCACAATGGTCGGTTACTGCTGGGAACGTGGCAAGGGATCTGGCTGGGAGAACATCGTATTCACGGTGGTTCGCGTAAAATTATCGCAACGCTACAAGGGGAATAAAGATGACAATTTCGGAGCTACTTCAGTACTGCATGAGTAAACCTGGCGCTGAGCAAAGCGTTCACAGCGACTGGAAAGCCACGCAGATTAAAGTGGGGGATATTCTGTTTGCGATGGTGAAAGAGGTTGAGGGTCGCCCGGCGGCGTCGCTGAAAACCAGCCCGGAACTGGCGGAGCTGTTACGCCAGCAGCACCATGACGTCCGGCCAAGCAAGCATCTCAACAAAGCGCACTGGAGCACCGTTTATCTCGACGGTTCACTGCCGGGTTCGCAAATTTACTATCTGGTGGACGCGTCTTATCAGCAGGCGGTAGAGCTGCTGCCGGAAGCGACCCGACAGCAACTCTCCGTGTGACAATTACAGCAACGGTTTGAGGAAGCGCGCGGTGTGCGAGGCTTCGCACTCTGCAACGGTCTCTGGCGTACCGGAGACGAGGATTTCACCGCCGCCGCTGCCGCCTTCCGGGCCGAGATCGACAATCCAGTCCGCGGTTTTAATCACGTCCAGGTTGTGTTCAATGACCACAATCGTGTTGCCCTGATCGCGAAGCTGATGCAGAACATCAAGCAGCTGCTGGATATCGGCAAAGTGCAGACCGGTGGTCGGCTCATCGAGAATGTACAGCGTCTGGCCGGTACCGCGTTTGGAGAGCTCACGCGCCAGCTTCACGCGCTGTGCTTCACCGCCAGACAGCGTGGTGGCAGACTGCCCCAGACGAATATAGGTCAGGCCCACATCCATCAGCGTCTGCAGCTTACGCGCCAGCGCAGGGACCGCGTCAAAGAACTCACGCGCCTCTTCGATGGTCATATCCAGCACTTCGTGGATGGTTTTGCCTTTGTACTTAATCTCCAGCGTTTCGCGGTTATAGCGTTTGCCTTTGCACTGGTCGCACGGCACGTAAATATCCGGCAGGAAGTGCATCTCAACCTTGATAACCCCGTCGCCCTGGCACGCTTCACAGCGTCCGCCGCGCACGTTAAAGCTGAAACGTCCTGGCGTATACCCGCGTGAACGCGCTTCCGGCACACCTGCAAACAGTTCACGTACGGGTGTGAACACGCCCGTATAGGTGGCAGGGTTGGAACGCGGAGTCCGCCCGATTGGACTCTGATCGATATCGATCACTTTATCGAAATGCTCCAGCCCCTGGATGTCACGGTACGGCGCCGGTTCGGCCAGCGTCGCGCCGTTCAGCTGCGTCTGCGCAATCGGGAACAGCGTATCGTTGATCAGCGTCGACTTACCGGAACCGGATACGCCGGTGATACAGGTAAACAGCCCAACCGGCAGCGTCAGCGTCACATCTTTCAGGTTGTTGCCGCGGGCGCCGGTCAGCTTCAGCACTTTTTCCGGGTTCGCCGGTACACGCTGTTTCGGCACTTCAATCTTGCGCTTGCCGCTCATGTACTGGCCGGTCAATGACTCCGGCACCGCCATAATATCTTTCAGCGTTCCTTCCGCGACCACCTGGCCGCCGTGTACGCCAGCGCCCGGGCCGATATCGATAACGTGGTCAGCGGCGCGGATCGCGTCTTCATCGTGCTCAACCACAATCACCGTGTTACCGAGATTACGCAGGTGGACAAGCGTGCCGAGCAGACGCTCGTTGTCACGCTGGTGCAGGCCGATTGAGGGTTCATCCAGCACATACATCACGCCGACGAGGCCTGCGCCAATCTGGCTCGCGAGGCGGATACGCTGAGCTTCGCCACCGGAGAGGGTCTCTGCGGAGCGGGAAAGCGTCAGGTAATTCAGGCCGACGTTCACCAGGAACTTCAGACGATCGCCGATCTCTTTCAGGACTTTTTCCGCGATTTTCGCGCGCTGGCCGGAGAGCTTCAGGTTGTTGAAGAAGTCCATCGCGTGACCGATGCTCATGTCTGAGATGGTCGGCAGCGCCGTGTTTTCAACAAACACATGGCGAGCTTCACGGCGCAGACGCGTACCTTCACAGGTCGCACAGGAACGGTTGCTGATAAACTTCGCCAGCTCCTCGCGAACCGCGCTGGATTCGGTCTCTTTGTAGCGGCGCTCCATATTGTGCAGCACCCCTTCAAACGGGTGACGGCGCACGGAGGTATCACCGCGATCGTTCATGTACTTGAACTCGATGTTCTCTTTGCCGGAACCGAACAGCACCACTTTGTGCACGTTCGGGTTCAGGCTGGCCCACGGGGCTTCGACGTCGAATTTGTAGTGCTCTGCCAGCGACTTCAGCATCTGGAAATAGTAGAAGTTGCGGCGATCCCATCCGCGGATCGCACCGCCAGCCAGCGACAGCTCCGGATTTTGGATCACGCGGTCCGGGTCAAAATATTGCTGTACGCCCAGCCCGTCACACGTCGGACAGGCGCCCGCCGGGTTGTTGAACGAGAACAGACGCGGCTCCAGCTCGCGCATGCTGTAACCACAAATCGGACAGGCAAAGTTGGCGGAGAAGAGCAGCTCTTCCGCTTTCGGGTTGTCCATATCGGAGACCACGGCCGTACCGCCAGAGAGTTCCAGCGCGGTTTCGAAGGATTCGGCCAGGCGGGTCGCCAGATCGTCACGGACTTTGAAACGGTCAATCACCACTTCGATGGTGTGCTTCTTCTGCAGCTCCAGCTTAGGCGGATCCGACAGGTCACACACTTCGCCGTCGATACGGGCGCGGATATAGCCCTGGCTTGCCAGGTTCTCCAGTGTTTTGGTGTGCTCGCCCTTACGCTCTTTAATGATGGGCGCCAGCAGCATCAGGCGTTTGCCTTCCGGCTGCGACAGCACGTTATCCACCATCTGGCTTACGGTCTGCGCGGCCAGCGGGACGTCGTGATCCGGGCAGCGCGGTTCACCCACGCGTGCATACAGCAGACGCAGGTAGTCATGAATTTCGGTAATCGTACCAACCGTTGAACGCGGGTTATGCGAGGTGGATTTCTGCTCAATGGAGATAGCAGGTGATAACCCTTCAATATGGTCTACATCCGGTTTTTCCATCAGTGACAGGAACTGACGTGCGTATGCAGAGAGTGACTCCACGTAACGACGCTGTCCTTCGGCATATAAAGTGTCGAAAGCCAGTGAGGATTTGCCAGACCCCGAAAGCCCGGTCACGACGATGAGTTTGTCGCGAGGGATTATGAGGTTGATATTCTTGAGATTGTGGGTGCGGGCGCCCCGAACTTCGATCTTATCCATTCACCTTTCCCGGTTGGAACACGGATTGCCTGGTTTGTTTGAAGGACAAACGGCTGTCAGAAACGGCTAATTATGACACAAAATGACCTGTTTGAATATACAGTATTGGAATGCATTTTCTGATTCACTGTGTAACAATGTCGAGTTCGCGAGAGATTTCGGAACCGACTACGCAACTATGCAAATTGCAGCGTGGAAATGGTACACTCGCGCGTTTACACTATTAAGAAACGTATTCAGGAGACACGAACATGGCCAGCAGAGGCGTAAACAAGGTGATTCTCGTCGGTAATCTGGGCCAGGACCCGGAAGTACGCTACATGCCGAGTGGTGGCGCAGTTGCCAACATTACGCTGGCTACTTCCGAATCCTGGCGTGATAAAGCGACCGGTGAGATGAAAGAGCAGACCGAATGGCACCGCGTTGTGCTGTTTGGCAAACTGGCGGAAGTGGCTGGTGAGTATCTGCGTAAAGGTTCTCAGGTTTATATTGAAGGCCAGCTGCGTACCCGCAAATGGACCGATCAAGCCGGCGCTGAGAAGTACACCACGGAAGTTGTGGTCAACGTGGGTGGCACCATGCAGATGCTCGGTGGCCGTCAGGGCGGTGGCGCACCAGCAGGTGGCGGTCAGCAGCAGCAGGGCGGTTGGGGTCAGCCTCAGCAGCCACAGGGCGGCAACCAGTTCAGCGGTGGCGCGCAGTCTCGCCCACAGCAGCAGTCCGCGCCAGCACCGTCTAACGAACCCCCAATGGACTTCGACGACGATATTCCGTTCTGATATCCGACTGTTTAAAACAAAAAACCCAGACCTCGGTCTGGGTTTTTTTATTCATCTCAGGGATCAGGTAATCACCATCGGCCAGTCTGGCGGGGTATGGCTCATGGCTTCCACCATGACCACTTTAATATTTTCCCAGACGGCAGCGAGATCCAGCAGGGTGATGCCAAGCAGGCCCGTTGCGAACCAGCATGCTGCGCCCAACCCCAACAGGGTGCTGATGACAGCAAGGCCAGCATAGTCAGATTTACGAAACTGAATATTTAGCGTGCTGGCCAGGAACATCAGCACCGCACTTAACAAAGGCCAGCGCAGGAGAACCATGCTGGTAGTAATGGTTGCCATAAAACCCATCCTCAACAAAGCAGACGAACTGAATGAAACAGTGTTTCTCGTTACACAATATGTGTGAACTATATCACATTTGTTGATTTATTCGCCAGCCTCAGACGGGTGAAAAAAGCAGGAATTATCACAGCCAGGCGTCGCACGAGGATTGAGGGGAAAATATATCTTTGCACGCTAATGACCCCCTTTTATCGCTTCCAGGTAATAAATTCATTGAGATAACAAATCCTCTGCAAATTGAGGTGTGCTGTAGAACGTTTACAGCAACAACCCTTTGGATTATGCTTGAGTGGATAAATAAATTTACTCGCATTCTATAATTCAGGTTTTTGAATTTTATTGGTTTTTTTCTCTTTGTACGTTTTTAATTACACACAACGTCTCGCACTCCAGCTGTGCTGATATTCAGCATCCTGCTCTGGCTCGCCGATTTTTGAATCTGAAGAAAGTTGCGTCCGGTTTAACGCTTAATAATCTGCGAAAAAAATGAAAGAAAAACGACGTGAGATTGTTAATGACAGCCTGCAGGCGTTGCATGCGCTGGCAGATCTGATGCCCCAGCTTCACGCCCATTGTTCGCTGGGCGAGATGCTTGAGACGATCAACCGGGCCTTCGGGGCAAGCCTGGCCTGGATTAGCGTTGATACTGACGGGCTGCAGCGCGTGGTCTGTGCCGGTGAAGTGACCTGTCACTCATTTGAGGTGGCCGATTTTCTTGCCGGTACCCTGCTGGAGAAGCATCACCGTGCGTGGCGGGTCGTCTACTGGAAAGAGAATATCGGCCGCGCATTATTCTCCGCTCATCATCCTGGCTATTTGCAATTGCAAAGCGGGGTGTTATGCAAGCTTTCAACCCATAACGGACAAGGCAGCGGCTATTTCTTTCTGGCGTTTGCTGAGCCGTTATATTCTCTGGCCATCCTGAAAAGTATTGTTGCGGTGCTGGTCGAAAAATTAAAAGACTATTTTTCAGAAATTATCGTTCGTGAAAAAACAGCGCAGGAAATGCAGCGTGTGGTGACCCAATATAAAACCCTGTTTGAACGAGCGCCTGTTTTAATGAACTCATTCGATAAATTTAACCGCTGCGTGCTGTGGAATGCTGAGTGTGAAAAAGTATTTGGCTGGACAATGGCGGAGATCAGCGCCCATGCCGATCCGCTCTCACTGTTTTACCCCGACCCGGAAGAGCGGCGACGGGTCAGGGAGTCGGTAAATGTCTCGCCGCTAAAGGATATGTACGAGTGGCATCCACTGCGTAAAGACGGTACGCCGTTGACGGTTTTGTGGTCAAACATTCTGCTGCCGGACAGCTCAGTCCTGAATATCGGGCTTGATATTACCGAACGTAAAAAAGCCGAACAGCAGCTGGAAGTGAAAGCGACCACGGACGATCTTACCGGGTGTTTTAACCGTTCAACCATTTTACAGCAGCTGGAATCCGCGCTGGCGGCAAATGCCAGGCAGGATGCTGACAGCCATTTTTGCGTGCTCATGTTTGACCTGGATTTTTTCAAACAGATCAACGATCGGTGGGGGCATCAGGTGGGCGATCGGGCGCTTATCCACTTTTGCCAGGCTATCCGTGAGTTAAGCCCCGAGAACGCTGCGCTTGGCCGTGTGGGCGGCGAGGAGTTTTTGCTCCTGCTGGCACGAACCGACGGCAACGCGGGCGCCCTTTTTTCGGCGAGGCTACGTACTGCCCTCAAAACCAACCCGCTCGTGGTGGGAGAGAAAAAGCTGGTGCTGTCATTCAGCGCCGGGGCGGTGGAGGTTTGCCAGGGCCAACGCGATACTTCAGGATTACTGATGCGTGCCGATAAAGCATTATATGACGCCAAGCGTACGGGTCGGGGGAAAACGGTGGTGGCTGCTGATTATTTATAAATCAAAAAACAAAATACGCGCGAGTAAATAGCATAAAATGTCATGTTGCCGTTGTTGTTTTTTCACACTGCCAGAAGTTTGGCTTAATCAACGATCCTCTGTTGTGTTATCTTCAAACCTCCCGTACCCGCTGGATAATTATTTTCCTTAATTGAAACGGAACGAATACTTACAGTTTAGCTTACGGGAAAATATTATCGTCATAACGAAAATTAAGATTTTTAATACTAAAAGTCAGTTGCTAACTTCGCATGATTCATGCAACGTAATCACCTGTTAAACAAAGCATCCGGCCTTCATTACTACAGGCGTACAACATGCAGGGATATAGGGCGGGAAATGAATCGTAGCGCGCGGCGCAAGATGCTCAGGGTGGTAGGGATCATCATGGTAGTTATGCTGCCGGTGATGCTTGCGCTATGGTTTGCCCAGATAAGAGCCGTGTCGGAAACAAGCGCCCAACTACGCACCTTTGCTGAACTGGCGTTAGACAAAACAGAGCTGGTAATTCAACAGGTTGATCTGGCCCGCGACGAGGCTGAAAAATATCAGGGTGAGCGTTGTACACCAGAACATCGCCAATATATGTTGAACGTTGTTCGGGGTCGTCTGTTTGTTGCGGATTTAATTTATGCAGAAGGTCAGAATTTTCTTTGTTCGACCGTTTTTACACCCGCCAAACCTTATCTGATATCCACGGCTAATTACACACGTAAACCTGACGTTGCTATCTATTATTATCGCGATACGCCATTTTTTACTGGCTATAAAATGACATATATGCAGCGCGGAAATTATGTTGTGGTGGTCAATCCGCTTTCCTACAGCGAAGTAATGTCGACAGATCATTCCCTTTCGTGGGGGGTATACGACACGGTAACGAATGCATTCTTTTCCGTCAGTCAGCGCGCGAATGTTTCTTTATTAAGTTCGATGATTCGGGATAAGGAATCGGTATTTCAAAAAGATAACCGTTTTTATACGGTCGTCAAATCCCCAAAACGGCCTATTGCCGCTATCGTGTCGACGTCGAATAAACGTTTTTATGAAATGCTTTATCACCAGGCGACGTTGACGCTACCGCTGGGGATGATCTGCAGCATAATTATTTTGCTGGTGTGGTCTCGCACCCATCGTGAACTCAATTCTCCCGGGCGGTTACTGCAGCGAGCGCTTAATAAACGCCAGCTTTGTGTCCACTATCAGCCGATTATTGATATCAAGAACAACCAGTGCGTGGGAGCCGAGGCGTTATTACGCTGGCCTGGCTTTAACGGGCCGGTCATGAGCCCGGCTGAATTTATTCCGCTGGCGGAAAAAGAGGGCATGAGCGAGCGAATTACGGATTATGTTGTCGAAGAGGTATTCAGCGATCTGGGCACATTCCTGGCAACGCATCCGCATCTCTATATTTCGATTAACCTGTCGGCCACGGATTTCCACTCTTCACGGCTGATCGCCATGATTTCGGACAAGGCCCGACACTATGCCGTACGTGCGCAGCAAATTAAAATTGAAGTCACGGAGCGCGGTTTTATTGATGTCCCTAAAACCACTCCGGTTATTCAGGCGTTCCGTCAGGCGGGTTACGAAGTGGCGATTGATGATTTTGGAACGGGTTACTCTAATCTGCACAACCTTTATTCGCTGAATGTCGATATTCTGAAAATCGACAAATCCTTTATCGACACCCTAACAACCAACAGCACCAGCCACCTTATCGCCGAGCATATTATTGAGATGGCACAAAGCCTGCGGCTTAAAACCATTGCGGAAGGGGTGGAAACGGCAGAGCAGGTGAGCTGGTTGTTGAAGCGTGGCGTTCAGTTCTGTCAGGGATGGCACTTCGCGAAAGCGATGCCGCCCCAGGAGTTTATGACCTGGCAGCAGCAACCTTTGCATTGAGAGCCATTAATTCAACTGGTGGCGATAGTCGCTCGGTGTGCGGTCAAACTCGCGGCGAAACACGCGGGAAAAGGTTTGTTGCGACACATATCCCAGATCCATCGCGATATCAAAAATGGGCCGCTGCGTTGAGCGTAAGGCCTGCGCCGCCAGCAGCAGTCTGCGCTGACGAATGTACTCACCCAGCGTCTGGTGCATAACGGTACGGAACATTCTCTGTAAATACCATTTCGAATAGCCGGATTTTTTAGCGACCACATCAATGTTCAACGGTTGGTCGATATGTTCATCAATCCATTCAATAAGTGTCTGAATAATTTGCTGATGCGACATAAGGTTGCCCCTCTGTAGATACAACTGCCCTGGTTGATTCGTCGTTTTCTCTGCGGGCGAGTATAATTCCTCAAGTTAACTTGAGGTAAAGAGGTTTTATGGAAAAGAGATTGCCGCGAATTAAAGCGTTGTTAACCCCCGGCGAAGTGGCGAAGCGAAGCGGCGTTGCGGTGTCGGCGCTCCACTTCTATGAAAGCAAAGGGTTAATTAAAAGCATCCGAAACGCCGGAAACCAGCGACGCTACACGCGTGATGTGCTCCGTTATGTCGCGATTATCAAAATTGCCCAACGAATCGGAATCCCCCTGGCCACCATCGGCGATGCGTTCGGCGTGCTGCCGGAAGGGCACTCTCTCAGCCCGAAAGAGTGGAAAGAGCTTTCCTCTCAGTGGCGTGAAGAGCTGGATCGACGCATTCACACGCTGGTAGCGCTGCGTGATGAACTGGACGGATGTATTGGCTGCGGCTGTTTGTCGCGCAGTGATTGTCCGTTGCGTAACCCGGGCGACAGGCTGGGTGAGCAGGGGACAGGGGCGCGGTTGCTGGAGGAAGACTGAGATGCGGCAGAAAACCGCACCTCATACCGCACCTCATAAAGAACTAAAGCGCCACAAAAGGGCGCTTTAGTTTTTCCCGGTCTTTGTCTTTCACTCTATCCCGCTGGTTCACGGGAGGGTTTCCCCCGACATCAGCACCCCTCATGTCGAGCGTGTTTGGGAGGTTCCGGATTGTGCTGAAACTTTAATTCTATGCAAGACCCGTCTTTTCGCCAGTCGGTCAGGCCGTTTTTTAGGCGAATTTTTTTCGCGGTGTTGTTCGATTTTCTATAGTTAAAAAGTATGAATAAAAGGAGAACACAATGCTCACGGTACACCACCTGAACCAGTCCCGCTCACACCGTGTGATCTGGGCGCTGGAAGAACTTTCCCTGCCCTATGAGATTGTTCATTACCAGCGCGAAAAGGGCATGCTGGCGCCTGAGTCGCTCAAAAAAGTGCACCCGCTGGGCAAATCGCCGGTTATTGAAGATAACGGCCTGATCCTCGCCGAGTCGGGGGCCATCCTCGAATATCTTCAGGAAACCTACGATCCTGAGTCGCGGCTTAAGCCTCTGGATCCTGCGCATAAGGTGCAATACCGCTTCTGGTTGCACTATGCCGAAGGTTCGCTAATGCCGCTGCTGTTGATGAAGCTGGTTTTCAGTAGCCTCGGTAAGCCGCCCGTGCCGTTTGGTATCCGCACGTTGGGTAAAGCGCTGGGGCAGGGAGTGCAAAAAGCGTATCTCAACCGCCAGCTTGAAACCCATGCACGCTTTATTGAGTCGCATCTTGCCGAAAACAGCTGGTTTGCCGGCGACGCGCTCAGCATGGCGGATATTCAGATGAGTTTCCCGATTTTTGCCCTGCTGGCGCGCGGTGGCATCGATAACCTCCCGCATACCCAGGCCTGGAAGAAAAAAGTAGAGAGCAGCCCTGGCTGGCAAAAAACGCTGGAGCAAGGTGGTCCGTTATCGATTCCGGGTGGGGAGTGAAATGTAAACAAATTGCGCACAGACGATAACGTTTGCGCATCCTCTGTTTATTTCTTCAGCGTCATAAGGGAATTTTAGCGAAAAACGATAAAGTTCAGTTGAAAAGGGCGGGGATTAGGCTAGATAATCGTTTGCCTTAATTTGACCACCCGTTTGTAAGCGCGGAGCTAAACGTTTGCTTTTTCTGTGACGCCCCTTTCGTCGCAAATGCAAAACACGGATTTGACGTTTAGCTGGCAGTGGCGTCTCCACCACGCTTACGGACTTTCTATAAAAACTCTCAGGGGATGTTTTCTATGTCTACGCCATCTGCGCGTACTGGCGGTTCGCTTGACGCCATTTTTAAAATTTCGGCTCGCGGCAGCACCGTGCGTCAGGAAATCGTTGCCGGTCTGACCACGTTTCTGGCGATGGTTTACTCCGTCATTGTCGTTCCGGGTATGCTGGGTAAAGCGGGCTTCCCGCCGGCTGCTGTCTTTGTTGCTACCTGTCTCGTGGCGGGCGTTGGCTCCATCGTGATGGGCCTGTGGGCGAACCTGCCGCTGGCGATCGGTTGTGCAATCTCGTTGACCGCCTTTACCGCTTTCAGCCTGGTTCTGGGTCAGCACATCAGCGTACCGGTTGCGCTCGGTGCCGTGTTCCTGATGGGTGTACTGTTTACCGTTATCTCCGCCACCGGCATCCGTAGCTGGATTTTGCGCAACCTGCCTCAGGGCGTGGCGCATGGCACCGGCATTGGTATCGGGCTGTTCCTGCTGCTGATTGCCGCAAACGGCGTCGGCCTGGTGATCAAGAACCCGCTGGACGGTCTGCCGGTGGCGTTGGGGCACTTCGCGAGCTTCCCGGTCATTATGTCCCTGATCGGTCTGGCGGTGATTATTGGTCTGGAAAAACTGAAAGTCCCGGGCGGCATTTTGCTGACCATTATCGGGGTGTCCATTGTTGGCCTGATTTTCGATCCTAACGTTCACTTCTCCGGGATTTTCGCCATGCCGTCGCTGAGCGATGACAAAGGCAACTCTCTGATTGGCAGTCTGGATATCATGGGGGCGTTGAACCCGGTGATCCTGCCAAGCGTGCTGGCGCTGGTGATGACCGCGGTGTTTGATGCAACGGGTACCATCCGTGCCGTCGCGGGTCAGGCGAACCTGCTGGATAAAGACGGTCAGATTATCGATGGCGGCAAAGCGCTGACCACCGACTCCCTGAGCAGCGTCTTCTCGGGTCTGGTGGGCGCGGCTCCGGCTGCGGTCTATATCGAGTCCGCTGCGGGTACGGCGGCAGGCGGTAAAACTGGCCTGACGGCCATTACCGTTGGCGTGCTGTTCCTGCTTATCCTGTTCCTCTCTCCGCTCTCCTACCTGGTGCCGGCCTACGCGACCGCACCTGCGCTGATGTACGTTGGTCTGCTGATGCTGAGTAACGTGGCGAAAATCGATTTTGCTGATTTTGTGGATGCGATGTCAGGCCTCATCACGGCGGTCTTTATCGTGCTGACCTGTAATATCGTGACCGGCATCATGATCGGTTTCGCGTCGCTGGTGATTGGGCGTCTGGTCTCCGGCGAGTGGCGCAAGCTGAACATCGGCACCGTTGTGATTGCCGTCGCGCTGGTGGCGTTCTACGCGGGCGGCTGGGCAATCTAAGTTGTCCATTGATGCGAAAACGGGTGGCTCAGGCCGCCCGTTTTTATTTTCAGGACTCATCCCGTTGTCTTTTGCGTTACTCTGGGGAAGATAGAATAACAGGCACGACGCCTTAGGTTTGGCTTTTAAGAAACACAGCAAACAGGGAACGCATGGAAATCTTCTTCACAATACTCATCATGACTCTTGTGGTCTCGCTATCCGGGGTAGTCACACGCGTACTGCCCTTTCAGGTCCCCCTGCCATTAATGCAAATTGCCATCGGCGCGCTGCTGGCGTGGCCGACGTTTGGCCTGCACGTGGAGTTCGACCCCGAACTGTTCCTCGTGCTGTTTATTCCGCCGCTGCTGTTTGCCGATGGCTGGAAAACGCCCACGCGTGAATTCCTTGAGCACGGGCGAGAGATATTAGGCCTGGCGCTGGCGCTCGTGGTGGTCACGGTGGTCGGGATTGGCTTCCTGATCTACTGGGCGGTACCGGGCATTCCGTTAATTCCGGCCTTTGCGCTGGCCGCGGTACTGTCACCAACCGATGCCGTGGCGTTGTCCGGCATTGTCGGTGAAGGCCGTATTCCGAAGAAAATCATGGGGATTTTACAGGGTGAGGCGCTGATGAATGACGCCTCTGGCCTGGTTGCCCTGAAATTTGCCGTGGCCGTCGCGATGGGCACGATGATCTTTACCGTGGGCGGCGCGACCCTGGAATTCTTCAAGGTGGCGATTGGCGGTATCCTGGCCGGGTTTGTGGTGAGCTGGCTGTATGGTCGTTCGCTGCGCTTCCTCAGCCGCTGGGGCGGCGATGAACCGGCGACACAGATTGTGCTGCTGTTCCTTCTGCCGTTTGCCTCTTACCTGATTGCCGAGCATATCGGCGTGTCGGGCATTCTGGCGGCGGTGGCAGCAGGGATGACCATCACCCGCTCCGGCGTAATGCGCCGTGCGCCGCTGGCCATGCGCCTGCGTGCAAACAGCACCTGGGCAATGCTGGAATTTGTCTTTAACGGGATGGTGTTCCTGCTCCTGGGCCTGCAGTTGCCGGGCATCATGGAATCCTCGCTGGTGGCGGCCGAGGCCGACCCGAACGTCGAAACGTGGATGTTGTTCACCGATATCGTGCTGATCTACATGGCGCTGATGCTGGTGCGTTTCGGCTGGCTGTGGACGATGAAAAAATTCAGCATGCGCTTCCTGACGAAAAAACCGATGGAGTTCGGCTCGTGGACCACGCGGGAGCTGCTGATTGCTTCTTTTGCTGGCGTTCGCGGGGCGATTACGCTTGCCGGTGTGCTGTCCATTCCGCTGCTGCTGCCCACGGGCGATGTCTTCCCGGCGCGCTATGAACTGGTGTTCCTGGCGGCAGGGGTGATTCTGTTCTCACTGTTTGTCGGCGTGATAATGCTGCCTCTTCTGCTGCAGCATATTGAGACGGGTGACTCGACTCAGCAGCATAAAGAGGAGCGTATTGCCCGCGCGGCGACCGCCGAAGTGGCGATTGTGGCCATTCAGAAGATGGAAGAACGTCTTGCGGCGGACACGGAAGAGAACATCGACAACCAGCTGCTGACTGAAGTGAGTTCGCGCGTGATTGGTAACCTGCGTCGTCGTGCCGATGGCCGCAACGATGTGGAAAGTTCGCTGCAGGAGGAGAACCTGGAGCGCCGGTTCCGTCTGGCGGCGCTGCGCTCAGAGCGTGCCGAGCTGTACCATCTGCGCGCCACGCGGCAAATCAGCAATGAGACGCTGCAAAAACTGCTGCACGATCTGGATTTGCTGGAAGCCTTGCTGATAGAGAATCAGTAGTCCGTGCGGGCTGATGCCCTCACCCTGACCCTCTCCGCCCGGAGAGGGTCAGGGGACCCAAAACCCTTCACAGCATTTCAGCCACGCCTGCGCGCTGTGCGATAAATAAACCCCTTCGCGCCAAATCATCCCTAACTGCCAGTGCAAATCGCTTTCCAGCGGGATCCAGCGCAGGGTGTTTTTATCGAGCCGTTCGCAAATCGGCTGCGGCAATATCGCAATGCCGACGCCAGCCTGCACCATCGCGGCCAGGAAATCCCACTGCCCGCTGCGCACCGCAATGCGCGGCTTCACGTTGTGTTGATTAAACAGCGCCATTAGCTGGCGGCTGAGGGCGAAATCTTCGTTGTAAATCAGCAGCGGGTGTTCGCCGAGCCGTTCGGGTTTCACCGTGTCGACCTTCAGCCAGTCACCAGAGCGGGGTACCAGCACGCACAGCGGGTGGCTAAAGAGCGGCAGCGTCGCCAGACCGCTCTCTTCCTCCACAGGGAGGGCGGTCATGGCGACATCCAGCTCGCCGTTGGTGACCGCCTGTTGAACCGTTAAGCCGCCAAACTCGGAAATTTTCAATTCAACGCCGGGATAACGCTGGCGAAACAGGCTGATGGGGCCGGCCATCATCATCCCAACCATCGGTGGGATGCCGAGGCGCAGCAGCCCTTTTGTCAGGTGATTGATATCGCCAAGCTCCGCTTCCAGCTGGCGGAACTCCGCCAGGATCGCCAGCCCACGTTCAAAGACGACCCGCCCGGTATCGGTCAGCAGCAGCTTGCGTCCGTCGCGGATAAGCAGGGTGCAGTTCAGTTCATCTTCGAGGTTTTTCAGCATCTTGCTGATGGTGGGTTGGGTGACAAACAACTTCTCCGCTGCGCGGGTAAAACTTTGCTGACGAACCACTTCGACAAAATAGCGCAGCGTTCTTATGTCCATGATTATTCCTCGGAACTATACCTTTGATGATTTTAATTCATTTCAGTCCATTACGTGCGCTCACTATACTGGCGCCTCGTCTCATTTTTGAGGAAAACCCCCATGGCCATGGCGTTAAGCCGTGTTACGCCTGCCGTTGTGCAACGACTTCAGGTACCGGTTCAGGTACTGCTTTATGCGGGACTGTTTGTTTTCGCGGAATATCTTGTCAACTGGTTGCATCTGCCGCTGCCTGCCAACCTGGTCGGAATGGTGCTGATGCTGACGCTTATCCTCTGCCGCGTTATCCCCCTCAACTGGGTACGCGCCGGCGCGCGCTGGCTGCTGGCGGAG
Source organism: Enterobacter sp. BNK-18 (assembly GCF_047456135.1). Classification (NCBI taxonomy): domain Bacteria; kingdom Pseudomonadati; phylum Pseudomonadota; class Gammaproteobacteria; order Enterobacterales; family Enterobacteriaceae; genus Enterobacter; species Enterobacter sp. BNK-18. The sequence continues at coordinate 4,138,185 of NZ_CP179899.1, forward strand.
ATGCTGCTGTTCTTTGTGCCTGCCGTGGTCGCGGTGGTGAACTATGCGCAACTGCTGAGGGTAGATGGCTGGCGTATCTTCGCGGTCATTGCGCTGGGCACGCTGATGGTGCTGGGGGCCACCGCCTGGGTGGTTGATAAAGTGTATCGGTTTGAAATCAGCAGGCAAAAGCATGACTAACTTCCAGATAAGCGTGTTGTGCCTGATTGCCACCCTGGCGATCTACTTTGCCAATAAACGGCTGTATCGCCGTTTTCACGCGCTGCCGCTGATGCCGCTGGTCTTCACGCCGATCCTGCTGGTCCTGATGCTGGTCTTCGGGCATATCTCCTGGCAGAACTACATTGGGGAATCCCACTGGCTGCTGTGGCTACTGGGGCCTGCGACCATTGCCTTTGCGGTACCGGTGTATGACAACCTGGCGATCATCAAACGCCACTGGATGTCGCTCAGCGCTGGCGTGATCACGGCCACGGTGGTGGCGGTCTGCAGTTCCGTCTGGCTGGCCCGGCTGTTTACGCTGCCCGATGAAATTCAGCGCAGCCTGGCCGTCCGTTCGGTCACCACCCCGTTTGCGCTGGCCGCGGCCAAGCCGCTCGGCGGACAGCCGGATCTGGTCGCGTTATTTGTGGTCGTGACGGGCGTCTTCGGGATGGCGGTTGGCGACATGCTTTTTTTGCGGCTGTCGATCCGTGAAGGAATGGCGAAAGGGGCGGGATTTGGCGCGGCATCGCACGGTGCGGGAACGGCACGTTCGTATGAACTCGGGCAGCAGGAAGGGGTGGTGGCAAGCCTGGTAATGATGCTCTCGGGCGTGGTGATGGTACTGATTGCACCGCTGGTGGCGTGGGTGATGTTCTGATTTCCCCGGCCAGTAAGGCCGGGGAGACGAGGTTAGTGCGCGCGGCCTTGCTCGACGCCCAGACCCGTTTGTGAGCGGATAAACTGGGCGCGGAATTTCTCACGCTCCAGGTTACCTTCCGGCGAGTTATCGGTCGCGGAGAAGACCCAGATACCAATAAACGCCACGGCAATGGAGAACAGCGCCGGGTATTCATACGGGAAGATAGCGCTTTCGTGACCGAGGATCTGTACCCAAATCGTCGGGCCAAGGACCATCAGAATCACTGCCGTCAAAAGCCCCAGCCAGCCGCCAATCATCGCCCCACGGGTGGTCAGTTTTGACCAGTACATGGAGAGCAGGATGATAGGGAAGTTACAGCTTGCCGCAATGGAGAAGGCCAGCCCCACCATAAAGGCGATGTTCTGCTTCTCGAACAAAATCCCCAGCAGAATAGCGACCACGCCCAGCACCAGCACGGTGATTTTCGAGACTTTCAGCTCATCACGTTCGCTTGCACCTTTGCGGATAACGTTGGCATAGAGGTCGTGCGATACCGCAGACGCGCCCGCCAGCGTCAGCCCGGCAACCACCGCGAGGATGGTGGCGAAGGCCACGGCCGAGATAAAGCCAAGGAACAGGTTACCGCCTACCGCGTCGGCCAGATGCACTGCCGCCATGTTGTTACCGCCAATCAGCCCGCCCGCCGCGTCTTTAAACGCCGGATTCGCCCCCACCAGCATGATGGCGCCAAAACCAATGATAAAGGTCAGGATGTAGAAGTAACCCATAAAGCCCGTGGCGTAGAAGACGCTTTTGCGCGCTTCACGCGCATCGCTCACGGTGAAGAAACGCATCAGGATGTGTGGCAAGCCGGCCGTACCAAACATCAGACCCAGACCGAGCGAAAGCGCAGAAATAGGGTCTTTCACCAGCCCGCCAGGGCTCATGATCGCTTCCCCTTTCGGGTGTACCGCCATCGCTTCAGTGAACAGATTATTGAAGCTGAACCCGACGTGTTTCATGACCATAAAGGCCATAAAGCTGGCGCCGAACAGCAGCAGGACCGCTTTGATGATTTGCACCCAGGTCGTGGCCAGCATGCCGCCGAACAGGACGTACATCACCATCAGCACACCCACCAGCACCACCGCGATGTGGTAGTTCAGGCCGAACAACAGTTCGATCAATTTACCCGCGCCGACCATCTGCGCAATCAGATACAGCGCGACCACCACCAGCGAGCCGCAGGCGGAGAGGGTACGAATCGGCCCCTGCTTCAGCCGGTAGGAGGCCACGTCTGCGAAGGTATAGCGGCCCAGGTTGCGCAAGCGTTCTGCGATCAGGAACAAAATAATCGGCCAGCCCACAAGGAAGCCGAGGGAGTAAATCAGACCATCGTAGCCGGAGGTGTACACCAGCGCGGAGATACCGAGGAAGGAGGCGGCGGACATAAAGTCGCCTGCAATCGCCAGCCCGTTCTGAAAACCGGTAATGTTGCCGCCTGCGGTGTAGTAATCATTACGGGAGCGCACGCGTTTCGAGGCCCAGTACGTGATGTACAGCGTCAGCAGCACGAAAATCAGGAACATGATAATCGCCTGCCAGTTGGTTGGCTGGCGCTGTACCTCGCCGGTGATGGCATCAGCGGCGTTGGCGGCAAAGGGAAGTGTGGCGGCAAGCGCCGTCAGGACTCTCTTCATGATGCTTTTACCTCTGCCAGGACTGCTCTGTTAAGACGATCGAATTCGCCATTGGCGCGCCAGACGTACACGCCGGTCAGCACAAACGAAATGATTATTACGCCAATCCCAATCGGAATTCCGCGCGTGACGCTGGTGCCCGCGTGCAGCGGCGTACCGAGCCAGTGTGGGGCAAAGGCAATCAGCAGAATAAAGCCGACGTAAATAATCAGCATGATGATGGAAAGTAAGAAGGCAAACCGTTGCCGTTTATCCACGAGCTCCCTGTAGTGCGCACTATTCTCTATCTGCTGACAAATATCGTTATTCATCAGAGGTCTCCAGAAGTATTTATAGGGGAGGTTTTTTTATTCCCTCTCCCGGGGGGAGAGGGGAGATCGCGTTACGATGGCATTGCGATGGACTGCTTCTCTTCGAGCAGTTTTTCCACCACGCCAGGATCGGCAAGCGTTGAGGTATCACCGAGGTTGCTGGTGTCACCGGCTGCGATTTTGCGCAATATGCGGCGCATAATTTTGCCTGAGCGGGTTTTCGGCAGAGAGTCGGTCCAGTGCAGTACGTCCGGCGTGGCAAGCGGGCCAATCTCTTTACGTACCCAGTTGCGCACCTCGGCATACAGCTCTGGTGACGGCTCTTCGCCATGATTCAGCGTGACGTAGGCGTAAATCGCCTGGCCTTTAATGTTGTGTGGGATCCCAACGACGGCGGCTTCGGCGATCTTCGGATGAGATACCAGCGCGGATTCAATCTCCGCGGTACCCAGACGGTGGCCGGAGACGTTCAGCACGTCGTCCACGCGCCCGGTTATCCAGTAATAACCGTCCTCGTCACGCCGGGCGCCGTCACCGCTAAAGTACATGTTTTTAAAGGTCGAGAAGTAGGTCTGCTCAAAGCGCTCGTGGTCGCCGAACAGGGTACGCGCCTGGCCCGGCCAGGAATCGGTGATCACCAGATTGCCTTCGGTGGCCCCGTCCAGCGGATTGCCTTCGTTATCCACCAGCGCAGGTTGTACGCCGAAGAACGGTTGAGTTGCTGAACCGGCTTTTAACTGCGTTGCACCCGGCATAGGGGTGATCATAAAGCCGCCGGTTTCGGTCTGCCACCAGGTGTCCATTACCGGACATTTTTCGTTGCCGATTTTCTTCCAGTACCACTCCCAGGCTTCCGGGTTGATGGGCTCGCCAACGGAACCGAGGATGCGCAGCGAAGAGCGGTCAGTGCCTTCAATGGCCTTATCGCCTTCCGCCATTAATGCGCGGATCGCCGTTGGGGCGGTATAGAGAATATTGACCTTGTGTTTATCGACCACCTGACACATGCGCGCCGGCGTTGGCCAGTTCGGTACGCCTTCAAACATCAGCGTAGTGGCACCACAGGCCAGCGGGCCGTAAAGCAGGTAGCTGTGACCGGTGACCCAGCCCACGTCGGCAGTACACCAGTAAATGTCGCCCGGATGGTAGTCGAATACGTACTTGAAGGTGGTAGCGGCATAGACCAGATAGCCGCCGGTGGTGTGCAGCACACCTTTCGGTTTGCCGGTTGAGCCGGAGGTGTAAAGAATAAACAGTGGATCTTCCGCGTTCATCTCTTCCGGCTGATGCTGGTCGCTGGCTTTTTCAATCAGATCGCTCCACCACAGGTCGCGTCCTTCGTTCCAGTCGATCTTGCCGCCGGTACGCTTGAGGACGATGACGTTGCTGACGGTTTTCACGTTCGGATTTTTCAGCGCTTCATCGACGTTTTTCTTCAGGGGAATGCCACGGCCAGCGCGCACGCCTTCATCGGCCGTGATCACCAGTTTCGAGCTGGAATCGACAATACGTCCGGCGACCGCTTCCGGTGAGAAGCCGCCAAAAATCACCGAGTGAATCGCACCGATGCGCGCGCAGGCCAGCATGGCTACCGCCGCTTCAGGCACCATTGGCATATAGATAGCCACCACGTCGCCTTTTTTAATGCCCCTTTCCAGCAGAACGTTGGCAAAGCGGCACACGTCGCGGTGCAGTTCTTTATAAGTAATGTGTTTGCTTTGAGAGGCGTCGTCGCCCTCCCAGATAATGGCCGTTTCATTACCGCGTTCGGCAAGGTGGCGGTCAAGACAGTTTGCTGCCAGGTTCAGCGTGCCGTCTTCGTACCATTTAATGGAGACGTTGCCGGGCGCAAAGGAGGTGTTCTTCACCTTCTGATAAGGTTTAATCCAGTCAAGAATATGGCCCTGCTCACCCCAGAAGACGTCCGGGCTGGAGACGGAGTGCTGATACTTCTCGTGGTACTGCTCCGGGTTTATCAGGCAACGGTCCGCAATGTTTGCGGGAATGTCGTGTTTATGTACTTGGCTCATGGCTTTTTTTCTCCTTGTAAGATGTTAATAATATGTCGCAAAAACGTTAATAGTAGGGGCTTTACAAGCTTTGTTTATTATTTGGGCTACAGATCACGCATTGTTTGAAGAGTATGAAAAATGAGCGAATGAAACTTTGAAGGAAAATAATTCACCGTGCCGATTATTCACAATTTCCATTAAAAAAGCCTTTTTATAACAAAAAGTTATTGATGGGAATTGTGACAAACTCACGTCATGACCGCTTTTTGCAGCGAAATGTGCCGTTCTTTAAGGCTTGCGCAACATGCCGCGCAAATGATACTCATACGCCGCGTTAAAAAATCCCATAAACCAACGCAACACAATTCATACCCTTTCAGTATGTATCCATATTCATGCAGTTTATGTGAATAGGGCGCTTCATTGAGGAAGTCAGTTTCTATGAAAAACGTTAAAGTCAGCCTGGCCTGGCAAATCTTGCTAGCCCTTGTGCTGGGTATCCTGCTGGGTAGCTACCTGCATTATCACAGCGACAGCCGCGAGTGGCTGATTGCGAACCTGCTCTCGCCGGCAGGGGATATCTTTATTCATCTGATCAAGATGATTGTCGTACCGATTGTTATCTCAACGCTGGTCGTCGGCATTGCCGGTGTGGGGGATGCAAAACAGTTAGGCCGTATCGGCGCGAAGACAATTCTTTATTTCGAAGTGATCACGACGATTGCCATCATTCTGGGCATCACACTGGCGAACGTGTTCCAGCCAGGATCCGGGATCGATATGTCGCAGCTGGCGACGGTGGATATTTCGAAATATCAAAGCACTACCGCTGAAGTACAGAGCCACGCGCATGGCCTGATGGGAACCATCCTTTCGCTGGTGCCGACCAACATCGTGGCTTCCATGGCGAAGGGCGAGATGCTGCCGATCATCTTCTTCTCGGTGTTGTTTGGTCTGGGTCTCTCCTCCCTGCCTGCCACGCACCGTGAACCGCTGGTCACCGTGTTCCGCTCAATTTCTGAAACCATGTTCAAAGTGACTCACATGGTGATGCGCTACGCGCCGGTTGGGGTGTTTGCGCTTATCGCGGTAACCGTGGCGAACTTCGGTTTCGCCTCCCTGTGGCCGCTGGCGAAGCTGGTGATTCTGGTTCACTTCGCCATCCTGTTCTTCGCGCTGGTGGTGCTGGGAATTGTGGCGCGCCTGTGTGGGCTGAGCATCTGGATCCTGATCCGTATTCTCAAAGATGAGTTGATTCTCGCGTACTCCACGGCAAGCTCTGAAAGCGTACTGCCGCGTATTATCGAGAAGATGGAGGCCTACGGCGCGCCGGCATCGATTACCAGCTTTGTGGTGCCAACCGGCTACTCCTTTAACCTGGACGGCTCCACGCTGTACCAGAGTATTGCGGCTATCTTTATTGCTCAGCTGTACGGCATTGACCTGTCTCTGTGGCAGGAGATTGTGCTGGTGCTGACCCTGATGGTGACCTCAAAAGGCATCGCAGGCGTACCTGGCGTCTCCTTTGTCGTCCTGCTGGCGACCCTGGGCAGCGTAGGGATCCCGCTGGAAGGTCTGGCGTTTATCGCCGGTGTCGACCGTATCCTCGACATGGCGCGTACGGCGCTGAACGTGGTGGGTAACGCCCTGGCGGTGCTGGTTATCGCTAAGTGGGAGCACAAATTCGACCGTAAAAAAGCGCTGGCGTATGAACGCGAAGTGCTGGGTCGTTTTGATAAGACCGCAGACCAGTAAAATAAAAAGGCCGGGGTTAACCCGGCCTTTTCGCATTCCCTCTCTGTCCAAAAGAGAGGGCCGTGTAAGAGGCTTTACTCCCCACTCAACGCGTCAAATTCTTCACATCCCGTATCAAACCCTTCGGTACAGCTCAGGTTCAGCCAGTAGAGCGCTTTCTGCTTATTCGGCGTTATAAAGCCTTTCTCGCCCTGCTGGAACAGCATTCCGGCCCAGTACTCCGCGTAACCCGTACGCGAAAGGGAGGAGCTGCGTTTGAACCACGACGCGGCTTTGACGTCGTCCTGCGCCACCTCAACGCCGTTGGCATAAATCATCCCCAGCAGCATTTGCGCATCCACCGCGGAGTCGTTGTCGATATCTTCGGTTGCCGTTTGCAGCAGTGCGATGGCCTGTGGGTAGTCGGTTTTCCCTGCCTGGGTGTTGACCAGCACGCGTGCCAGCATAATTGCGCCGCGTTTACTGCCGGCGATAGTGGCCTGCTGCGCCAGCGCTTTGGCCTGCGCGTAATCGCCCTGTGTAAACTGGATTTGCGATAACAACGCCATGGCGTCGACATCGCCCCCTTTTGCTGCTTTCTCTGCCCACTGCGCGGCCTGCTTGCTGTCGCCGGAACTGAAGTAGGTATCGGCAAGGTAATACTGAGCGCGGGCGTCACCCGCTTCCGCCTGTTGCTTGTACTGGCTGCCAATCTCATCCGCGTGAACGAGTGACGTAAAAAATAACAACATTAGAAAAATTGATTTCATGGATTCTTATCATCTGGGTACACGCCGCGCAGTATAATCGTCGTCGCAGAAGAAAAAAACGGGCGCGGTAAAGGTGAATGAACATTTCCCGGTGTCCGCCGCGTTTCGTCTCACAATAATGCTTGTGAAAGAGGGCATTAGACGCTCGCGCGGGAGATTCTCTCACTGAATTAAAATACAAAACCGGGTATTTATTTCGGTGCTAATGACATTATTGCTGCGGGGCAGCGTGCACAATATATATTGATAATATAAATAGCTTATTAAGAAATAAAAAAGGGGTGAATAAGTCACCCCTTTTATTCATCGATTAATTAACGGCATTAACCCAACGCGCTTTCGCGCAGTCTGGCTTTCAGCTTGCTATATTCGTCAATCACATACTGTTCCGCGGCGTGCTGGTCGGCAATCGGCTCCACGCGTACGGCGCAGTACTTATACTCCGGCGTTTTGGTTATCGGGCTTAAGTTCTCTGTCACCAGTTCGTTGCAGGCACCAATCCACCACTGGTAGGTCATATAGACCGCCCCTTTGTTAGGTCGGTCGCTGACCTGCGCACGGGTAATGATGCGTCCTTTACGCGAGTGCACCCAGATCAGGGCTTCATCTTCAATACCCAGACGCTCTGCGTCAGCGGTGTTGATCTGCGCATAGCCCGGTTCATCCGCCAGTGCCGCCAGCGCAGCGCAGTTACCGGTCATCGAACGACAGGAGTAGTGGCCCACTTCACGCACGGTAGAGAGCACCATCGGATACTCATCGGTGAGTTTATCGATTGGCGCGACCCAGTCGCAGGTGAAGAACTGCGCCAGTCCGTTCGGGGTGTCGAACTTCTCTTTAAAGAGATACGACGTGCCCTGATCGGCCTCTGACTCATCGCGGCACGGCCACTGGATATACCCCAGTTCACCCATTTTCTCATAGGTGGCACCGGTGAAGTCCGGACACAGTTTGCGTAACTCGTCCCAGATTTCCTGGGTGTTGTTGTAGTGCATCGGATAACCCATGCGGGTGGCGATTTCGCTGATGATCTGCCAGTCGGTTTTCAGATCCCACTTCGGCTCCACCGCTTTGAAGAAGCGCTGGAAGCCGCGGTCTGCCGCCGTGTAAACACCTTCATGCTCGCCCCATGACGTTGACGGTAAAATCACATCCGCCGCCGCCGCGGTTTTGGTCATAAAGATATCCTGGACAATCACCAGTTCGAGATCCTCAAAGCCTTTACGCACCGCTGACAGCTCGGCGTCGGTCTGCAGCGGATCTTCACCCATAATGTAGGCGGCACGCACTTCACCGTGCGCCGCACGGTGCGGCAGCTCGCTGATGCGATACCCGGTATGTTCCGGCAGGCTCTCCACGCCCCAGGCCTTCGCGAATTTCTCACGATTTTCCGGGAACTTAACGTACTGATAGCCCGGATAGGTATCCGGCAGTGCGCCCATGTCACACGCACCCTGCACGTTATTCTGACCACGTACCGGGTTCACGCCCACATGCGGTTTGCCCAGATTTCCGGTCAGCATCGCGAGGCTTGTCAGGGAGCGTACGGTTTCCACGCCCTGATAGAACTGGGTGACGCCCATGCCCCACAAAATGGCCGCGGTTTTCGCCCCGGCGTACATCCGCGCTGCCTGGCGGATCTCTTGCGCGCTTACGCCGGTTATCGCTTCGACGGACTCCGGCGTGTAGCCTTCGACAATTTTCCGATACTCGTCAAACCCTTCCGTACGGGTCGCGACGAACGCCTGGTCGTAGAGATTCTCCTCAATAATGACGTGGCCCATCGCATTCAACAGCGCGATATTCGAGCCGTTTTTCAGTGCAATGTGCATATCCGCAATACGTGCCGTTTCAATTTTGCGCGGATCGCAGACGATGATTTTCGCCCCATTCTGTTTGGCGCGAATCACGTGGTTCGCGACGATAGGGTGAGAATCCGCCGGGTTATAGCCAAAAATAAACACGAGATCGGTGTTATCTATCTCGTTGATCGCGTTACTCATAGCGCCGTTACCGACCGACTGGTGCAGACCTGCAACCGATGGGCCGTGTCAGACGCGAGCGCAGCAGTCGACGTTATTGGTACCAATAACGGCGCGCGCGAATTTTTGCATTACATAGTTGGTTTCATTACCGGTACCGCGTGAAGAGCCGGTAGTCTGGATCGCATCCGGGCCATACTTGGCTTTGATGGCGCTCAGGCGCGTGGCGACATAATCCAGCGCCTCGCTCCAGGAGACGGCTTCCAGCTTGCCACCGCGCTCGCGGCGGATCATAGGGGTTTTCAGGCGTGGGGTAAGGATTTGGGTATCGTTAATAAAATCCCAGCCGTAGTAGCCTTTCAGGCACAGCGTGCCCTGGTTGGTTTTCCCCTGGGCGGCCTCCGCCCGGACGATTTTACCGTTATCGACCACCAGGTTGATCTTGCAACCCGAGGCACAATAAGGGCAAACCGTGACGACTTTTTTCATCAGTCTGCTCCAGTTAATCAATGCTTACGCCCCACTATGCAGCTTCTATGCCATGTTTTTATTGTGGGTATCAGCAGACTTTACGGCCAACAGAGGGGCAAAACCCTGACGAAAAACAGCCAATCGTCAAAATTGACGTGTCGAATGGGCAGTGGATGTGACATGGGTTGTAATTCCGTCATGTAAAAGTCAAATTGGCTGGAGCCGACGGCAGAATAGTTCAGACTTAACATAATCCCCTGATGGAAGCATGCGATGAAACCGGCGATTCTGGTGGTTGATGACGATACCGCAGTTTGCGAGCTGCTGCAGGATGTGCTGAGTGAGCACGTCTTTAGCGTGCTCGTCTGCCATAACGGCCAGGACGCGCTGAGTCTGGTTCAGCATGAGCCACACATCGCCCTTGTCCTGCTGGATATGATGCTGCCGGATATCAACGGCCTGCAAGTATTACTGCACCTGCAAAAGCAACGTCCGGAGCTGCCGGTGGTGATGCTGACCGGGCTGGGCAGTGAGTCAGACGTGGTGGTGGGGCTGGAGATGGGGGCCGACGATTATATTGGCAAACCGTTTAACCCGCGCGTGGTGGTTGCCCGGGTTAAAGCCGTGCTTCGCCGGACCGGGGCGCTGGCCGCAGACACCCCGGTGCCACGCGTGGCGGGCGTGACGTTCAATGGCTGGACGCTGGATACCTCCCGCTGTGAACTCAGCGATCCGCAGCGTAACCCCGTACCGTTGACCCAGGGAGAATATGGTCTGCTGCTGGCGCTCACCCAGAACGCCCGGCGGGTGCTCAGCCGGGAACAACTGCTCGAGCTGACGCACAGCGAAAGTGCCGAGGTGTTCGACCGCACAATCGATGTGTTGATCATGCGCCTGCGCCGTAAAATAGAAGCCAACCCGCATCAGCCCGCACTCATTAAAACTGTCCGTGGGCTGGGCTACGTCTTTGCTGCCGATGTGTCTCACAGCGAGAAAGCGGCTTAAATATTCTCTTTAATAAACAGTTGCAGCTCGGCCAGCGTTTTTGCCCCATCAATGGCGTTCGCAGCCAGCAGGCTTGCCCGCGCGCAGGCATGGGCCAGATAAATACTCTCGACCAGCGGCAACGCTTCATGGCAGCCGTATAAGAAGCCTGCGCAGAAGGCATCACCCGCCCCGACGCTGCCGATAATCTCTTCCCGCTCCAGCAACCAGGAGGGGAGCCAGCGCCCTTCATCGTCCGGTGTTAACCCCCACGCCCCTTCCGGACAGTGGATCACCACCCGCTGACGCACGCCAGCCGCCAGAAGCTGTGAGGCGGCTTCCGCGATATGGGCAATGTGCGGGGCATCGTTCTCGTCGCGCATCTCCAGCCCGCTAAACTCGCCGGCTTCCAGTTCGTTGATGACCAGATAATCAAGATGGCGCAGGGCAGGGAGAACCAGCGGCTGATAGCGCGGGTCACCCTTTCGTGAGACCAGATCGAGCGATGTTTCATACCCCTGATCGCGCATCTGGGCCAGCAACCGTGCGCTGCGGGTGCCGTACTCGTCATCGGGCATATCCAGGCTGTCGAGCAGTAACAGGTAGCCGAGATGGAAAATCTTCATCGCGCCGTCGAGGCGGTCGAAGGCGGGCAGATCCAGAAGACGGTTGGCGCCCGGGGAGTGGAAAAAAGTGCGCTGCCCGCTGGGGTCGGTCATAACCTGCGACATAGAGGTTGGCGCAAAGGTCGTGCGCTGCACCCGCTGGCGGTTGACGTGATACTGGTCGAGCATCGCCAGGATGTAATCGCCGTCGCTATCTTCGCCAATCAGGCCGACGGCCTGCAGCGGCAGGCCAACGTGCATTTTGGCCAGCGTCAGCAGGACGTTCAGCGGCGCACCGCCGGTTGAACGTTCGCTGTGGGTAATTTCCGCCAGCCAGCCGCGCTCCGGCCATTGCACAATCTGGTGGACGTGATCCACCAGCATATTGCCGGCGGCGATAATCCCTTTACGTTCCATTATGCCTGCCCCGCGCTGCCAAAGATGCGCATTTGCGCGGCGACCGTATCGGTAATCGCCTCTTCTATACCCAGCAGCAGTTCTGCAAATTCATCGTACAGAGGCTGACGTTTTGCCATCCGTTGCTCAACGGCGGAGAGCGCGGCCTGTGACATGCCAGTATAAAAGTTGATTTTATGGATCCCCAGTTCGATGGCGCGACGAAAATCGGCATCGCTGATGCCGGAGCCGCCGTGTAAGACCAACGGCAGGCCGGTCTGCTGGCGAATGGCGTCCAGACGAGGGAAATCGAGTTTTGGCTCGCCTTTGTATTTACCGTGCGCGTTGCCAATGGCGACCGCCAGCGCATCAATGCCGGTGGCATCGACAAACTCGCGCGCCCGCAGCGGGTCCGTAAACAACGCTTCATCCGCATGGCCATACAACGCGCCACCTTCGTCACCGCCTACCGCACCCAGCTCCGCTTCTACCGATACGCCAACCGCGTGGCACATCTTCACCACCTCCCGCGTCTGGCGAATGTTTTCTTCGTAGCTCAGGGTGGAGCCATCAAACATCACGGAGCTGAAGCCTACGCGCAGCGCACGTACCACCGCCTCGAAATGCAGGCCGTGATCGAGGTTGAGCACCACCGGAATATCATGACGGGCGGCTTCAAACCTGACCGCTTCGACCAGCGACTCCAGGGAGACATACTTAAAGTGGACTTCCGCAATATTAATGATAAACGGCGAGCGTTCCTGTTTCGCGGCAGCAAACAGCGCGCGCAAAAAATGGGAGTCGAGAACGTTAAACGCGCCGAGCGCGTAGCGGTGTTTCCTGGCGTGCTCAAGACCGTCGGCAAGAGAAATCAATGGCATTATTTACTCCTTATTTCCGAAACAGGTTGTACTCGTTGCACAACACCAGCACCGCCGGTTCGTCTTCCTCGATATTGTTATAGCGGGCAATGGGCTGTAAAAAATGGTTATCGTGTTCATCGTCATTCACCGATGACACTTCCCCCACCAGTACGTCGCCAAAACCGCGTTCGCCCCAGAAACTGTGGTACAGGCCGGGGGTGAGACAGATGCTGTCCCCGGGTTGCAGGCGTAACTGACTGCCGGGCGCGTGGGTCTGCAGACAGCCGTCGAGGGTAACGGTCACGTCGGTATTTTCAGGTTCTTGATGTGCGCCGGCATTCCATAACTCGACGATCAGGTTTCCGCCGCCACGGTTGATGATGTCTTCCCGTTTACGCCAGTGAAAATGCATGGGCGTCACCTGACCATCCCGGACGTGCATGATTTTTTCGGCATAGCACTTTTCATAGGGCACGCCGTTCGGTGAGCCATTGCGCAGGGTAAAGAGCGTTAGCCCCTGTCCGGCAAAATGGTCGCCGCCGAATGCCGTTACGTCCCAGCCAAGCCTGAGATCAAACACTTCCTGCCAGGCGGCCGGGTCAAGCTGCTGCCATTTCGTCGGCGGAAAACTGGCAAAGGGAGGGAGATGCACATCGTGCATGGAGAAGAATTGCCGCGTGTGGCCAAGGATTTCATTGATTTCGGAGCGTTTCATGGGGCCCCCTGGACGCTATGTCAGGCCTCACCCCAACTCTCCCGCGAAGAGAAGATCAGGGTGAGGGCATCAAACCGCACTACATCACTTCACTGTCCACCCCTTATAGGATCCGACGTTCTTTTTATCGATCATCGTCACCGGGATCAGCACAGGCTCTTTAGGCGCAGGTTTGCCCTGCAGAATGTCATAGCCGATCTCAACCGCTTTTGCCGCCATTACCTGAGGATCCTGAGCCGGCGTCGCGACAAACAGGGAGTTTTCACGCTTAAGCGCTTCCTCGCCGTCCGGGCTGCCGTCTACGCCAACGATAAAGAATTCATTGCGTTGGGCCTGTTTTGCTGCCAGATCGGCACCGATCGCCGTCGGATCGTTAATCGCGAACACGCCGTCGATCTTCGGATTGGCCGCCAGCAGTGAGGTCATCACTTCCAGACCGCCTTCACGGCTACCTTTGGCGTTCTGGTTATCAGAGAGCACCTTGATATCCGGATGTTTTTTGAACTCGGTCTGGCAGCCTTCGACGCGGTTTTGCACCGCGGACACTGGCGGCCCGTTGATGATGACCACGTTGCCTTTGCCTTTCAGGCGATCAGTAATGTATTTACAAGCCATTTCCCCCGCCTGGGTGTTATCGGAGGTGATGGTGGCATCCGCCCCTTCCGCCGCGACGTCAACCGCGACAACCACGATCCCGGCCTCTTTCGCGCGTTTAACCGCCGGGCCGATCCCTTTGGAATCCGCAGCGTTAAGGATGATCATGTCCACTTTGGCCGCAATAAAGTTGTCGATCTGCGCTACCTGCTGGCCGAGATCGTAACCGCTGGAGACCAGCGTCACTTTGACGTTATCCCCCGCCAGTTTGCGCGCTTCCAGCTCGGCACCTTTGGTGATCTGCACGAAGAATGGGTTGGCCAGGTCGCCCACCGTCACGCCGATGGACTTCAGATCTTTCGCCTGCGCAAACGGCGTTGCGGCAAGCAGCGCGCCAGCACAGAGCGCGGTCACTAACGGTTTCAAACGCATCTTCTCTTCCTCGCTTGTAGGGTATTGTTGTTATGCACTTTGATGGTGTCGGGTACGGTATTTGTCGATCAGCACCGCTATGATGATCACCGCCCCTTTGATCACCAGTTGCCAGAAGTAGGAGACGCCCATCAGCGTCATGCCGTTGTTAAGCGTGGCGATGATCAGCGCCCCCACCAGCGTGCCGGTGATCGTGCCGATCCCGCCGACAAAGCTGGTACCGCCGAGGATCACCGCCGCAATCGCATCCAGTTCGTAGCCCATGCCCAGGTTGCCGTTGGCGCTGTAGAGACGCGAGGCACTCATCACGCCGCCCAGGCCCGAGAGCAGCCCGCTCATGCCGTACACAAACAACAGCACCAGCCAGACCTTAATGCCTGTCAGACGCGCCGCCTGCATGTTGCCGCCAACCGCATAAATGTGAACGCCAAGCGTGGTGCGGCGCAGAATAAACCAGCACAGCACAATTACCGCCAGCGCGATCACCACCAGCCACGGAATGGGGCCGAGGTAGTTATTGCCGATCCACTCAAAGTTAATGTTGGAGTTAATGACGGTCGTACCGTCCGCCAGCAAATAAGCCGCACCGCGCAGGGCCGTATAGGTACCGAGCGTCACGATAAACGGCGGCAGCCCGGCAAAAGCCACCAGCGCGCCGTTGAACAAACCCAGCACCAGGCCGAGCATGAGCGCTGCCGGAATAGAAAGCATGGCGAACTCAGGTATTAACGACACCACCATCGCCGCCACGGCCGTGGTGCCCAGAATGGAGCCGACGGAGAGGTCGATCCCGCCGGTCAGAATGATGAAGGTCATCCCTGCGGCCAGTACGATGTTGATCGACGCCTGGCGGGTGATATTGAGCAGATTACTTTCGGTAAAGAAGTTAGGCGCGATAAAACCAAATACCGCCACAATCAGGATCAAGATGGGCAAAATGCCGACCGTCTGCATCAGATCGCTCATCAGCATTTTTTTGGCAGAGGCGGACTTCGCCACCTGCTGCGGATGGGTTGAATTTGTCATAGTTGCACCGCCTGATGATGAGAGTCGTTCACGCCGGTCGCCAGCGTCATGATGTTTTCCTGTGAAATTTCTGCTCCGTGAAGTTCACCTGCAATGCTGCCTTCACGCATGACATAGACGCGGTCGCTCATGCCGACGATTTCCGGCAGCTCGCTGGAGATCATCAGGATCGCCACGCCCTTGCGCGCCATCTGGTTCATGATGCGGTAGATTTCACTTTTCGCCCCGACGTCGACGCCGCGCGTCGGTTCATCCAGAATCAGAATGCGTGGGCCGATGGCCACCCAGCGGGAGATAAGCAGCTTTTGCTGATTGCCCCCGGACAGGCCACCCGCGCGGACCTGTGAATGCGGCACGCGGATGTTAAGCAGGGCGATTGCATCGTCAGAAATGGTCTGCGCTTTTTTGCGGTTCAGCATGCCGAAGGTGGCGTCGCGCTCCAGCGTCGCCATGGTGATGTTCTCCTGTGCGGCCAGCTCGAGGAACAGCCCTTGTTCTTTGCGGTTCTCGGTGAGAAAACCGATCCCGTTGTCGATGGCGGCACGCGGGGAGTGGATCACCACCGGTTCGCCGTCGACTTCAATCATGCCGCCCGTGGCTTTGCGCGCGCCGAAGATCAGCTGCGCCAGTTCGGAACGTCCGGCGCCCACCAGACCTGCCAGGCCGACAATTTCTCCGGAACGCACCTGCAGACTGCAGGGGAGCACTTTCTTGCCGTCGGTAAGGTGATGCACGTTAAGACGCGGGCTGCCGAGCGGGATATCGCGCTCTTTGTTAAACAGATCGCTTAGCGGACGGCCGACCATCATCTTCACCAGCTCAGAGGCGTTCAGTTTGTCGCGCGTCAGGCTACCGACGTACTGCCCGTCACGCAGAACGCTGACGCGATCGGAGAGTTCATATACTTCCGCCATGCGGTGGCTGATATAGATAATCGCCATTCCTTCCTCTCGCAGGCGCAGTATCAGCTCGAACAGGCGATGGGTTTCACGTGAGGAGAGGGCGGCGGTGGGTTCATCCATCACCAGAATGCGGCTGTTGCGGTGCAGCGCGCGGGCAATTTCAACCTGCTGCTGCTCGGCGATGGTTAGCCTCATTACCAGGTCGGTCGCCTTGAAGTGCGCGCCCAGACGGTCAATCACCGCCTGCGCCTGTGCGGCCATCTCTTTGCGCTGTACCAGCCCGGCGCGCGACAGCTCGCTGCCCAGGAAAATGTTTTCAGCGACGGTCAGATTGGGGGCAAGCTGCATCTCCTGATAAATGAGGGTGATACCCGCGGCCAGCGCATCCTTTGGCCCTTTGATGTGAAACGGCTGTCCGTCAATCAGGATCTCGCCGCTGGTGGCGGTATAGGCCCCCGCGAGGATCTTCATCAGGGTACTCTTTCCTGCGCCGTTTTCCCCCATCAGCGCGTGGATCTCACCGGGGTATACCGTCAAATCCACACCCTTGAGCGCGTGGAAATGGCCAAACGTTTTGGCAATGTTGCGCATCTCCAGTACCGGGGTTCTGCTCATGGCGGATCTCCTTGAATGTCGATATCCGCACTTCATCACAGGTTGGTAAATGCAAAATGTCAGAAGCCGTTCATATTTGTCATAGTTATGAATAGTTAACTTACATCACAATTCCCCGCTTTTTCCCTCTCAGCAGGAGAGGGCCAGGGTGAGGGCATCACATTGCACCGGAGCTTACCGTATGCCATCACACCGTCCGCCCTTCTTTGCCAGCGCCCGTGGTCGCCTGCTGATTTTTAATCTGCTGGTGGTGGCGGTGACGCTGATGGTCAGCGGCGTGGCGGTGCTCGGCTTTCGTCATGCCAGCCAGATCCAGGAACAGGTGCAGCAGCAGACGCTGGATGACATGACCGGCAGCATGAACCTCGCCCGCGATACCGCCAATGTGGCAACGGCGGCGGTGCGGCTCTCGCAAGTTGTAGGCGCGCTGGAATACAAGGGCGAAGCCGAGCGCCTGAAGCAGACGCAGATGGCGCTGCGTCACTCGCTGGAACAGCTTGCCGATGCGCCACTGGCGCAACAGGAGCCCGCGCTGGTGGCGCGAATTATTCAGAGAAGTAATGAGTTACAGCAGAGCGTGACGGGCATGCTGGAGCGCGGGCAGCGGCGTCATCTGGAGCGTAATGCGCTTCTCAGCGCGCTCTATCAAAGCCAGAGCTATTTGCGCCATCTGCAGGACATCAACCGCCGTTACGCCAGCAACGTCCCGGATGCGCAACAGCTTATGGAAATGGACAGGCTAATCATCGCCGCTATTGAAACGCCCTCGCCGCGCGCCACGGTTCAGCAGCTGGATGCCGTGACGGCAACGCTGCCCCGGAGCGTGACGCAGCCCGTGGTGAACGCTATCCTGCCCGATTTTAATGCCGAGCTTCACAAGCTTGTTCCGCTCTCGACGCAGCTGGAGGAGAGCGATCTGGCGATCAGCTGGTATATGTTCCACATCAAGGCGCTGGTGGCGATATTAAACAGCGACATCAATCAGTACGTTGAACAGGTGGCGCAGGCCTCCCGGCTGCGCACTGCCCAGAGTCACCAGGAGCTGCGCTCCATCAGCGTATTTATCAGTGTGTTCGCCGTGCTGGCGCTGATCATCACCGGGTGCGCCTGTTGGTATATCTACCGTAATCTGGCCTCCAACCTGACGGCCATCTCCCGGGCGATGTCGCGCCTTGCCCACGGCGAACAGGATGTTTCCGTCCCCGGACTGCAGCGCCGTGATGAGCTGGGTGAGCTGGCGCGAGCGTTTAACGTTTTTGCCCGCAACACCGCCTCGCTTGTCCACACCACCCGCCTGCTGAAAGAAAAAACCACGCAGATGGAGATCGACCGCATCGAGCGTCAGGGGCTGGAAGAGGCGTTGGTGCACAGCCAGAAGATGAAGGCCGTCGGGCAGCTGACGGGCGGTCTGGCGCATGACTTTAACAACCTGCTGGCGGTGATCATTGGCAGTCTGGAACTCACCGATCCTGACTCACAGGACGCCCCGCGTATCACCCGGGCACTCAAGGCCGCCGAGCGTGGTGCGGTGCTGACCCAGCGCCTGCTGGCATTTTCCCGCAAGCAATCCCTGACCCCGCACGCGGTAGAGATGAAACCGCTGCTCGAGAACCTGCGGGAGTTGATGTACCACTCGCTGCCGGCCACCCTGACGCTGGAAATTGAAGCGCAATCACCGGCGTGGCCGGCGTGGATAGACGTTAGCCAGCTGGAAAACGCCATTATTAACCTGGTGATGAACGCCCGTGATGCGATGGAGGGACAGACGGGGGTTATTAAGATCCGCACGTGGAATCAGCGCGTGACCCGCAGTGACGGACGCAGGCAGGATATGGTGGCGCTGGAGGTTATTGACCGGGGAAGTGGAATGTCGCAGGAGGTCAAATCCCGGGTCTTCGAACCGTTCTTTACGACCAAGCAAACCGGAAGCGGTAGCGGATTAGGCCTGTCGATGGTCTACGGTTTTGTACGCCAGTCCGGTGGGCGCGTGGAGATTGAAAGCGCGCCAGGGCAGGGGACCACCGTGCGGCTGCATCTGCCACGCTCGACGCTGCCTGTTCGTTCTGCTGATGAGACCCAGGCCGCCGCGGCTGCCGTTGAGAATGAACGTCTGGTACTGGTGCTGGAAGATGAAGCCGATGTCCGCCAGACCCTGTGCGAGCAGCTGCATCAGCTGGGCTATCTGACGATAGAAGCGGACAACGGCGAACAGGCCCTGAAGATGCTGGACGCGTCACCGGATATTGGCATGTTTATTAGCGATTTAATGCTGCCCGGCAACCTCAGCGGCGCCGAGGTGATCAACCATGTGCGCAGCCATTATCCGCAGCTTCCGGTGTTGCTGATCAGCGGCCAGGATCTGCGTCCGACGCATAACCCGCAACTGCCGGACGTGGCGTTACTGCGCAAGCCTTTTACCCGTGTTCAGCTGGCGCAGGCGTTGCGCAAGGTGATGGTAATTTGAGATTCCTCCGCTACCCCAGCCAGCTGTTGTTCATTACCGTAAGGCCAGTCCACCTGCGAGTCTGGTCTTATGAAACGTTACTCTACCGCTCTGTTATTTGGTCTGCTGTCACTTACCAGCCAACTGGCTCACGCCGATGTTATTGATGAAGCCATTGGCAATATTCAGCAGGCGATCAACGATGCCTATAACCCCAGCAGCAGTCGCAGTAGCGATGATGACGACGATCGCTACGATCGCAGCCGCCAGACCGACAGCCGTCAGTATGACGATCGCCGCAGGCAACTGGAGGATCGCCGTCGCCGTCTGGATGAGCGTCAACGCCAGCTGGATGATGACAGACGTCAGTTAGAAGAAGATGAACGCCGGTTAGAAGACGATTACGATCGCTGATACGCGCGGTTTAGCATCCATACGCCTCGCCCTCTCATTTAGAGAGGGAGTGACCTAATCCAGCAACAACGTCATTCCGTCATATCCCGCCTCGAACCCGTCGGGTAGCGGGTTATCCATCATCCATACGTCGAACTGATGACTGATATGGGTCAGGATCACCTGCGGACAGCCGATGATCTCATTTAAGGCAATAACCGTATTCAGATCGCAATGGTTGCGCGGCGTTTCGTCACGCGGTTCGTGGCTGCAGTCGATGATCATCGCCTGCGGCCGGTTATTGAGCAGGAATTTTACCGTTTTATCGGGTAATCCGGCGGTGTCGGAGAGCCAGGCTACACGGCTGTGGGCGGACTCCAGCAGGTAGCCAAAGGTGATTTTCGAGTGATTCAGCGGCAGCGGCGTGACCCGCAGGCCCTGCAGTTCAAACACCACAAACGGCTCTATCGTATGGCTGAAATCCAGAATCCCCGGGTGTTTAAACAGGTCGTCACACCCCGACTCGTCTGGCGGACCGTACACCGGAACAGGGGCACCGACGCCCCAGCGCAGGGGGAACAGCCCCTGGACGTGATCCATATGGTAGTGGGTCAGTAAAAACTGCTGAAAGCTGCCTGCCGGCCAGTCGTCCATCAGGTGCGGGATACCGGCGTCCAGCAGCGTTACCGCATCGTTGAATTTGACTACCGCGCTACAGGGGCGACGGCGATGGTTATCCTGCAGACGCGCCCGGCGACACGCGGCGCAGTCGCAGCCAAACACCGGCACCAGCTGAGCACTACCGGTTCCCGTTAACGTAATCGTCAGACTCATCGTGCACCTCTACAACAGTTTGGTGAAACGAAAATGGCTCTGCGTATACCCTTCACGCGCATAAAAACGGTGAGCGTCCAGGCGCTTCACGCTGGTGGATAGCTCTGTCAGTTCAGCGCCCGCCTGCCGCGCCACGTTCTCCGCCCAGGCCAACAGCTGGCTGCCCACCCTGAGACCGCGCGCCTGTGGCATGACCACCAGCTCCTGGATCTCGCCAATCCATCTGGCGTGGTGCAGGTGAAACTGCATATGCAGTCCAATCATGCCCACCACCTGGCCGTTTAGTTCAGCCAGCTGGTAGCGCATATTGTGGTCCTGCAGATTGGCAAGATACCCGGCGTGGAACGCCTGATGATCAAACTCACTCTGCTTGAGTTCGCAAATCAGCGCGTAAACAATCTGCGCATCGTCGGCAGTGGCGGGGCGAAGCTGGCAGTCAGGCATGCTGTTTCTCCTTCTGACGGATAAGCGTTAAAAAGTTATCGACTGACTGTAGCAAACTTCCGTCGTTATTGAGGATATGACAGTTCGATGGGGTATAGCGCGCCGCACGTTCAAGCCGCTGCTCGATCTCTTTGGCGTTTTCGCGACCCCGGCTCTGCAACCGGCTGCGCAGCACATCAGGCGAGACCTGCAGACAGACCGGCAACAGCGCTGCTTCATAGCGGGCGCGCGCTTGTTGAAGGTGTGCGCGTGAGCCGTTGACCAGCACGTCGAACCCGGCGTGCAGCCACAGGTCTGTCTCGATGCCTATCCCGTAGTAATAACCGTTGGCGTGCCAGCTGAGCGCCAGCAGATTTTGCCCGGCGCGCGTGAAAAATTCCGGCTCGCTCAGGGCGATATGGTTCTCACTCCCGGCATTCGCCGCACGGGTGATATAGCGGTGCGCAACCAGAAGCTGGGGATGTTCCCGCTGCCGTAACGCGGACAGCAGGCTGTCCTTACCGGAGCCTGACGGCCCCATTAGCCAGATTAGTCTTCCCATCAGAACACCCGTTTTCCCTGACGCCAGACGTGGTCGATATGGATGTGCTCGCCCTTACGGTGAACCAGCACCAGATCCGCCCGTTTACCTTCAGCTATCTCTCCACGATCGTGAAGATTGAGTGCCGTTGCCGGGTTTTTCGTTACCAGACGAATCGCCTGCGGCAGCGTAAAGCGATTGTTTTCGTCAGCCGCGACCCGGAAGGCGGCGTCAAGCAGGCTGGCGGGGTAGTAGTCGGACGAGAGGATATCCAGCAGACCTAGCGACGCGAGCGCGCTTGCCGCCACGTTGCCGGAGTGTGAGCCGCCGCGAACGATATTCGGCGCCCCCATCAGGACGTTCATGCCATGGGTGCGGGAGGCTTCTGCTGCTTCAAACGTGGTGGGAAATTCAGCGATTACGCTGCCAAGCTGGTGTGATTCGCGCACATGTTCATGCGTCGCATCATCATGGCTGGCTAAGGCAATGTTGCGATCCCGACACATGGCGGCAATGGAGAGCCGGTTTGGTTGAGACCACTGGGCCGCAAGCTGTCGCTGTTCCTCTTCATAACGCGCCATTTCCTCGTTGGTCAGCGCGTATTTTCCCTGATAGTACTCGCGGTATTTCTCTATTCTGGCGAACTGACGCTGCCCCGGCGAGTGGTCCATCAACGAGACCAGTGAGACCGGTTCGCGATCCACCAGCTTTTCAAACAGCGGCAGAGTGGTGTGATGCGGGAGTTCACACCGCAGGTGCAAACGATGCTCGGCGCGGTTAAGGCCGCGTTTTTGCGTCTCTTCCACGGCGTTGATCATCTTCTCGAGGTTTTCCAGACGGTCACCGCCGTCGCGCACGTCGCCAATCGCTACGGCGTCCAGCACGGTGGTGATGCCGCTGGCGACCATCAGCGCGTCATGGCTGCTCATTGCGGAATGAGCTGGCCAGTCGACTTTCGGACGCGGGGTAAAGAATTTATCCAGATTATCGGTGTGCAGTTCGATAAGGCCCGGCAGCAGCCAGCCCCCTTCACCGTCCATCGCTTCCGGGGCGCGGCTCTGGGTTTCCGCAAAGGCGCGGATCTCTCCGGCCTGGATCTCAATCGAGCCATCAACGACTTCATTTTCCAGCACCAGCTTTACGTTATTCACGATCATGCGAGCGTCCCCATTGGGTGCAGCCTGTCTGCGACGCGGGAGCGAACGGTGTCGTCGTGGAAGATCCCCACGATCGCCGCGCCGCGTGCTTTGGCCTGTTCGATCAGTTCAACCACCGCCGCGCTGTTCTTGCTGTCGAGCGAGGCAGTGGGTTCATCAAGCAGTAAAATCGGGTAGTCGACGATAAACCCGCGGGCGATATTCACCCGCTGCTGCTCGCCACCGGAAAAGGTCGACGGGGCAAGGTGCCAGAGGTGTTCCGGCACGTTCAGGCGCGTGAGCAGGCCGGCGGCTTTCGCGGCGCAGGTCTCGCGCGGAACGCCCAGGTCCAGCAGCGGCTGCATGACCACGTCCAGGGCGGAGATCCGTGGGATCACCCGCAAAAACTGGCTGACCCAGCCGATCGTCGAGCGGCGCACGTCCAGCACCTTACGCGCCGGCGCCTGCACCAGATCGACCCATTCATTGCCATGACGAATATAGATGTGGCCTTCGTCCGGCAGATAGTTGGCGTACAGGGAGCGCAGCAGCGTCGATTTGCCGCTGCCGGAATGGCCGTGCAACACCACGCATTCACCCTTGCTAACCTCCAGAGAGGCGCTGTGCAGGACCGGCAGGCGCACGCCGTTTTGCTGGTGGAGCACAAAGGTCTTACTGACATTTTCTACGCGGATCATGGGGGCCTCTTAATTCTGCAATACCGATGACACCAGCAGCTGGGTGTACGGATGGTGGGGATCGTCGAGTACGCGGTCGGTCAGCCCACTTTCCACCACCTGACCCTGCTTCATCACCAGAAGACGGTCCGCCAGCAGGCGGGCAACGCCTAAATCATGGGTGACAATCACCACGGCCAGGTTCAGTTCCACCACCAGGCCGCGCAGCAGGTCGAGCAGACGCGCCTGAACGGAGACGTCCAGCCCACCGGTGGGTTCATCCATAAACACCAGCTTAGGGTGAGTGACGAGATTGCGGGCAATCTGCAGGCGCTGCTGCATACCGCCGGAGAAGGTGGTGGGCAGGTCATCAATGCGCGAGGTGGGGATCTCCACATCGCTCAGCCATTGCTGTGCCGTGGCGCGGATGTTGCCGTAATGGCGTGCGCCGGTGGCCATCAGCCTTTCACCGATATTGCCTCCGGCCGAGACCTGCCGGCGCAGGCCGTCCATGGGATGTTGATGCACCACGCCCCATTCGGTGCGCAGCAGGCGACGGCGTTCGGCCTCGCTCATGCCGTACAGCGACCGGCCCTCATATAAAATGTCGCCCTTTTGCGGCGTCAGTCGTGCAGAGATAGATTTCAGCAGGGTGGTTTTGCCCGAGCCGGACTCGCCGACAATGCCCAGCACCTCGCCCGGCCACAGCTCAAACGAGACGCCGCTGAAGCCTTTGCCCGGCGCGTAAAGGTGGGTCAGGTTGTTAACCGAAAGCAGCGGTTTCATTGGCTTTTCGCCTCGCTCTGTTGGCGGCAGAAGTCGGTGTCGGAGCAGACAAACATCCGTTTGCCCGTGTCATCCAGCACCACTTCGTCCAGATAGCTGTGTTTTGAGCCGCAAATGGCGCACGGCTCGTCCCACTCCTGCACCGTAAACGGGTGGTCGTCGAAATCGAGACTCTCCACGCGGGTGTAAGGCGGTACGGCGTAGATGCGTTTTTCACGCCCGGCACCAAACAGCTGCAGGGCAGGCATCATGTCCATCTTCGGGTTGTCGAATTTGGGGATGGGGGACGGGTCCATCACGTAGCGTCCATTGACCTTGACCGGATAGGCGTAGGTTGTGGCGATATGGCCGAAGCGGGCGATATCCTCATACAACTTTACCTGCATGACGCCGTACTCTTCCAGGGCGTGCATGGTGCGGGTTTCCGTTTCACGCGGCTCGATAAAGCGCAGGGGCTCCGGAATAGGCACCTGAAAAATCAAAATCTGATCTTCCGTCAGCGGCGTTTCCGGAATGCGGTGACGGGTCTGGATCAGCGTCGCATCTTCGGTTTTTTCGGTGGTATTGACGCCCGTCACGCGTTGAAAGAACTGGCGAATCGACACGGCGTTGGTGGTGTCATCAGCCCCCTGGTCGATGACCTTCAGCACGTCCGACTCGCCGATGACGCTGGCGGTCAGCTGAATGCCGCCGGTACCCCAGCCGTAAGGCATGGGCATTTCGCGGCCGCCGAACGGCACCTGATAACCGGGGATAGCCACCGCTTTCAAAATGGCGCGGCGGATCATGCGTTTGGTTTGTTCATCCAGATAAGCAAAGTTGTAGCCGCTTAAGTTAGTCATGTGCGCGCTCCCGTTGCAGGCGTTTCAGCAGTTCCAGTTCGGCCTGGAAATCGACGTAGTGCGGCAGCTTGAGGTGGGAAACGAAGCCCGCGGCCTCGACGTTATCCGCATGGGCCAGCACGAACTCCTCGTCCTGCGCCGGGCCGGAGACCGCTTCGCCGTAGTCCGGTGCCTGCAGGGCACGGTCGACCAGCGCCATCGCCATCGCCTTGCGCTCACTCATGCCGAACACCAGCCCGTAACCGCGGGTAAAATGCGGGGCCTCGTTCTCGGGAGCGACAAATCCATTCACCATTTCGCATTCGGTCATGAGCAGTTCGCCGACGTTCACCGCAAAACCCAGCTCTTCGGGCACGATCTCGACGTTAAGGAAGCCGCTACGAATCTCCGCCGCGAACGGATGGTTGCGGCCGTAGCCACGCTGGGTGGAGTAGGCCAGCGCCAGTAAATACCCCTCGTCGCCGCGCATCAGTTGCTGCAGGCGCGACGAGCGTGAACAGGGGTAAACCGGCGGCGTGCGGGTGATGTCGTCAGGTTGCGCGCCAGTATCGTCTTCGGCCTTCGCCAGACCCTGTTTCGCCAGCAGGCTAAAAACGTGCGGGGAGGGAACCTGCTCTGCATCCGAGGTGCTCAACTGGGGCGTTTCGCCGTTCGCCAGCAGGGTGAAATCCAGCAGACGGTGGGTGTAGTCATAGGTGGGCCCAAGCAGCTGGCCACCGGGGATGTCTTTATAGACCGCTGAAATACGACGTTCCAGACGCATTTCTGCCGTATTGATCGGTTCGCTCACCGCCAGTTTCGCCAGCGTGGTGCGATAAGCGCGCAGCAGGAAGATGGCTTCGACGTTGTCGCCGCTGGCCTGTTTCAGCGCCAGCGCCGCCAGTTCGCGGTCAGCGACGCCGCCTTCAGTCATTACCCGGTCGACGGCCAGATTGAGCTGCTGCTCAATCTGGGTGACGCTGAGCTCGGGAAGCGCGTCATCACCCCGTCGTCTGTGCGCCTGCAAGGCATGGGCGGCGGCGATAGCCTTCTCGCCCCCTTTGACGGCAACGTACATCAGCACACCTCCACATGAGTGGTACGAGGGATGGCCAGCAGGCGTTCTCCGCAGGTGAGGATCAGGTCAATACCGAGTGGGAACGGGTGCGGGCGTTCAGTCAGTTCATGAATGATGCACTCCGGCAGCTGTGGCGCGACCATGCGCTCTTCGGCAATACCCGCCCCCGTGAGTCGCAGCATGCGGCCACCGCTCAGGCTTGATACCTGCAAAATCAGCGTGGCGCTGGTCTCCGGTGCCACCGCGCTTCCTTCGCTCAGGGCATTAAGCTGCTCGTGGCTGATTTGCTCGTCGGCCACGGCAAACACCGCCTGCCGGGGCTGTTCAACCAGCGGGGCGTTGGTGTGAAAGCGCAGGTTCTGGCTGGCGATATCATTCGATAACGCGCCAGAGAGCCACACCGGGGTGTCGTTGTCGGCGAGCGTCAGCAGTACGCTGGTGGTCGCCAGATTCAGCGGCAGCCAGCCCTGAGAGAGCTGATGCAGCGAGACGATGACGCCCGGCTCACTCATGGCTTTCAGCAGGCGACGAAAACTTTGTTGGGCATCCTGGACGGCCAGGGTAAAAGCGGGTTGAAGCGTCATGCGTTATCTCCGCGAACGAGCGTAAAGAAGTCGACCCGGCTGGTGTTTATCTGGGCCTGGCGGGCGGCAATCAGTGCAGCACGGTCGGCTTCCAGCGGGGCAATAAGGGTTTCCATCAGGGTCTGGAAATGAGGTTGTTCCTGTAACAGGGCGTCAATCACCGCGCAGCGTTCGGCGTGTGGTTTGTCGCGCCCGAGCACGTAGCTGTAGCCCAGCGTGCCGCTGTTCAGGCGGATCACTGCGCGGGTGAGGGTGGCATCGCCGGCGAAGAAGCGCTCACCGGTACCGCCCATACGCGCCTGGATCTGCACCAGACCGATTTCCGGCGCGCGGATGAGGTCATATTCCGGCGTCAGATTCAGCGCCTGCATGCGGTCCGAAAGCGCAGCGGGCTGGCTGTGCGCCAGAACGCCCATCCAGCGCTGGCGGGTGGAGGTGTCGAAATGCATTCAGTGCTCCATAGTGAATTCGATCATGTCGGCGCGGGTCAGGCTGACGGAGTATTCCGTCGCGTCGATCTCGCCGTCACGGTGGTTGAGGGTGCGAACGCAGAGCAGCGGAGCCATGTTGGGGATCTCCAGCACTTTGCTCTCTTTGGCCTGCGCGCGGCGGGCGCTGATGCGCGTCTGGGTACGTTTAAGCGCGATGCCCGTGGCATCCTGAAGAAAATCATGCAGCGAGCCGCTGGAGAAATTTTGCAGCACGGGCCACAGCGCCAGGTCGGCGAAGTAGTGGTCTATCTGGCACACCGCCACGCCGTTGACCCGACGCAGGGTACGCAGGTGGATGACATTGTCGCCCTCCTGAATGCCCAGCGCGTCCGCGACGTGGCTTGAGGCCGGGCGCAGCACCGACAGCAGTTTTTCGCTGGTCGGGTGGCTGCCCTGATCCAGCAGGTTCTGGCTAAAACGCGCCTGCGCATTGAGCGGATAGTCAAACGGGCGCATCAACACCAGCACGCCGACGCCCTGACGGCGCTGCACCCAGCCGCGCTCGACCAGCTGATCAATGGCGCGGCGCAGCGTGTGTCGGTTCACTTCATAGCGGTCGGCAAGCTGCTGCTCGGCAGGCAGGTAGTCTCCGCAGCGGTAGTGGGTGCGAAGTTCCACCTCGAGCTTTGCCGCTATCTCTTGCCAGCGGGTGGGGTAACTGGTCGGATGTCTGGATAAGTGCATACAAATCAAAGCCTCGCTTCTCAGATGAAGTGCTTACGCAAACGTTGAGACATAAAATCCAGCAGGCTGACGGTGATGATAATGAGCACCATCAGGGCGCAGGTTTGCTGGAACTGGAACCCGCGAATCGCTTCCCACAGCGTGACGCCAATACCGCCTGCGCCCACCATGCCGACGACAGTGGCGGAACGAACGTTGGATTCGAAACGGTACAGGGAGTAGGAGATCAGCAGCGGCATCACCTGGGGCAGTACGCCGAAGAGAATCTCTTCAATTTTGTTGGCGCCCGTTGCGCGGATCCCTTCGACCGGGCCCGGCTCGATAGCTTCCACCGCCTCGGAGAGCAGCTTGGAGAGCACGCCGGTGGTATGAATAAACAGCGCCATCACCCCGGCGAACGGACCCAGGCCGACGGCCACCACGAACAGCATGGCAAAGACCATTTCGTTGATGGCGCGGCAGGCGTCCATCAGGCGACGCATCGGCTGGTAAATCCACCACGGAACGATGTTCTCGGCGCTCATCAGGCCGAACGGAACAGAAAGGATGACGGCCAGGACGGTGCCCCAGACGGCGATTTGCAGAGTGACCGCCATTTCACTGAGGTAATCCTGCCACTGGCTGAAATCAGGCGGGAAGAAGTCGGCGGCAAAAGTGGCCATATTGCCGGCATCTTTAAACAGCAGCAGCGGATCCATTTCCGCGCCCTGCCAGGAGATAACGAGCACCGCAAGCAAAATGGCCCAGCTAAAAAGCGAGAACCAGCTGCGTTTCGGCGGTGGGAGGGTGATGGTTTGCATGTGTGCCCCTTTGGTCTGAATGCCCTCTCCCACCGGGAGAGGGCGGTAAGCGTTATTGCACCGCTTTATTCACGCTGCTCATGGCGCCGAGCGCCGCGGTCAGGCGGTCAAGGTCTTCGAGCTGAGCCTGAATCGCAGCCACTTTGCTGCTCTTCTCCTCCTCCTTCAGGCCCTTGTTGTCCTTCACGCCCTGCATCTCTTTAAACAGCGCCAGCTGGCGAATCGGGACCAGCTGCAGGTCGCTTGACGGGCGGAAAGGTGCCCAGCCCAGGCGTTCCAGAACCGTTTTTTCTTCCGGCGTTTTGCCGTAATTCATAAAGAAGTCGTACACCTTGTCTTTGGTGGTCTCAGACAGGTTTTTGCGCCAGACGATGGGGTCGCCCGGGATCAGAGGGGATTTCCAGATAACCTTCAGCGCTTTCAGCTTGTCCGGTGCCGAGGTTTTCAGCTTGTCGAGGTTCTCGGTGTTATTCGTGGCGACATCCACCTGCTTATTGGCCACGGCCAGCGCGTTGGTTTCATGGCTGGCGTTCACGGTGCGCTTAAATTCGCTGGCAGAGGCGTTGTTTTTAGCAAAGACGTAATAGCCCGGCACAAGGAAACCAGAGGTGGAGTTGGGATCGCCGTTACCAAACGTCAGCTCTTTACGTTTGGCGAGCATGTCGTTCAGGTTGTTGATGGGGCTGTCTTTATTGACGATCAGCACGCTCCAGTAACCCGGAGAGCCATCTGCGGCAACGGTCTGTGCAAAGACCTGGCCGTTCGCGCGATCCACCGCTTCCATGGCGGAGAGGTTACCGTACCAGGCGATGTCGACTTTGTTAAAGCGCATCCCCTGGATGATGCCCGCAT
This sequence comes from Enterobacter sp. BNK-18, assembly GCF_047456135.1. Taxonomy (NCBI): domain Bacteria; kingdom Pseudomonadati; phylum Pseudomonadota; class Gammaproteobacteria; order Enterobacterales; family Enterobacteriaceae; genus Enterobacter; species Enterobacter sp. BNK-18. Next base: position 4,167,684 of record NZ_CP179899.1, read on the forward strand.
AGTCCGGGGCGAAGAAGGCGTTCACTTTGATCCCCAGTTTGGTTTCCATATCTTTCAGGAACGGTTCCCACTGAGGTTTCAGGTTCTGCTGTGATTCCGTCGAAATAATGCCAAAGTTCAGCGCTTTTTCCTGCTCCTGGGCGTACGCAGGGCTTAACAGAGTGCTTATGCTGAACATGCTGGTAAACGCCAGCGCGGCAACGGCTTTGTAGCTCATGTACTTTCCTCGGATCGGTTTTAATTAAGCAGCCTGCGCGTTCTCTTCGACGCGGTTAATGCTGCGGTAGAGATGGTCGAAACGGTCGTTATCAAACTGATGGCTTGGGCCATCAAAGAACACATGCCCCTGACGCAACGCGACGATGCGCTCGCAATAGCGCAGGGCGTAATCCACCTGGTGCAGCGTCACCACTACGGTGATGCCGTCGTTTAGGTTGATGTCGCGCAGGGTTTCCATCACGATGCGAGCCGATTCCGGGTCCAGCGAGGCAATGGGTTCATCGGCAAGAATGATTTGCGCTTTTTGCATCAGGGCACGGGCGATAGCCACGCGCTGCTGCTGTCCACCGGACAGGGTGGAGACGCGCTGGTGGGCGAAATGCGCCATTCCGACGCGGGTCAGCGCCTGCAACGCTTCCTGCTTTTGATAGGGGGAGAACCAGCGCAGACAGGTACGCCAGAACGGGGTGCTGCCGAGCGCGCCAATCAGCACGTTCTCCAGTACCGTCAGGCGATTGACCAGGTTGAACTGCTGGAAGATATAGCCCGTCTGGGCGCGGCTTTTGCGGATATCCCGCGCCAGGCGTCCTGCACGCTGCACGGTGTTGCCCAGCAGCTCGACGTGGCTTTCTGAGGTCTTATCACAGGTGATAAGGCCGCTTAAATGACGCATAAGGGTGGATTTACCAGAGCCGGATGGCCCCAGGAGCGCCACCATTTCGCCCTGCTGGACGGTCAGATCAACGGCATGCAGGGCCTTGTTGTGATGAAAGGTCTTGCTCAGTTTCTCGACGCGGATAACAGTTTGCATATGCTGGGCCTCACAATAAATGTGGCCTCATGCTGGCGCATCAATATGACATTTGGGTTAAGTCTCGGTTGCGGGAGTTTGAAGAGTTGAGGGGAGTTTGATGACAGGCGGGGGCAGACTGCCCACCGCCAGAAGATCACTGCTGTTGCTTAACGACGTTAATCATCCACGGCACGCCGTATTTGTCGGTGACTTTACCGAAACCGTGCGCCCAGAAGGTCTCCTGCCAGGCCATTTCGATATGGCCGTCCGCGGCCAGATTGTCGAACCAGCGTTTGCCTTCCGCCACGTCCTGGGTGTCCAGCACCAGCGTGAACCCGGCATACTGCGCTTTGCTGCCGGGCGGCTGCCCATCACTCATCATGATATCGCTGCCCGCAATGCGAACATTCGAGTGGGCGATCGCCGAATCCGGAAACTGCATGCCAGACGGACAGCCTTCTTCGCTGCTGTCGCCTTTTGGCATTTCACCGAAGGTGATTTTATAGAGGAGCTCTGCGCCGACGGCGTGCTGATAAAAGGCGGAGGCCTCGGCACAGTTACCGGCGAAAGAGATGTAGGGACTTAACGGCATAATCTATACCTCACGTAAGAAGAGCCCGTTAAGTGTAGTTCTCGCCAGCCCGGTAAGCGAAGCGCCACCGGGCGGGTAAATCAGTTCTTTTTCACAAACTCTGATTTCAGTTTCATCGGGCCAAAGCCGTCAATTTTGCAGTCAATATTATGGTCGCCTTCTACCAGACGGATATTCTTCACTTTAGTGCCGATCTTCAGCATGGAAGAGCTGCCTTTAACCTTCAAATCTTTAATCACGGTGACGCTGTCGCCAACAGCCAGCAGATTACCGTTCGCATCTTTTACAACAAGCGTATCAGTATCGTGCGACGGCTCGGCGTCATTCCATTCGTGAGCGCATTCCGGGCAGATGAACATGCCATTATCTTCATAGGTGTATTCAGAATTGCATTTCGGGCAGTGTGGGAGTTGCATAAGGGTATCCTCAAAAAGTGCGTAACACGCTGGAAAGTGCCAGCAAAATGACGGCTGGGTGCCGAAAAAGGGGGCAAGTATAACGCAAATCCACACCGTTGTCGGTGATATTCTATTTAAAAAAAAAGCAAAAAGCGTGTCGCCAGTGACATTTCCTGTCAGTCAGTTAAGCGATGCTTACGGCATTAACACGGTGGAAAGAAATGGCAGTAAATATATCGAATATTTTATTGCAGCAAATTGCTACGCACCTCCATTTCGGATAAGGTGAAGCGACACATTGTTATTTATCTCCTGACTTCCCCGTCATCCATATCTTATGGCGGTGACGCATTACCTCTCTTTTTAGGTGGGTAAATAATGATGATATATCCTGAAGTTTCTTAAAAATGGGCCAGGCTTTTATCTTTTGGCTGTCATGCCAGAGGGGAAGCTTTACACGCCATGCAAGGATAGCGATTTATTTCTGATTATCTTCAATCAGTTATATTTCGGTGAACATGTTTTCCACACGTGATCATATAAGCCTGAACAACATAATTAAAACCAGTGGCTTAATAAAAGTAATAAATTTGCGTTAAGGAAAGGCTTTTATCATGCACACACAGACCATTTTTGAATTAAGCCAGGAAGCAGAGCGTTTGTTACAGCTCGCCCTGCAAAATCTTGATACGTTGAAATCAATGCCGACGGCGAAGCTAGAAAGCACCGCCGCAGCCATTACGGGTGAAAAGAACAACGTCTTACCTTTGCATTTTAGTGCGCGGGGTGTCGAAGCCCAGCAGGCTATGCTGAATAATGAATTACGGAAAATAACCCGTCTGGAAATGGTGCTGGCAATTGTGGGCACCATGAAAGCGGGGAAATCGACCACCATTAATGCCATTGTCGGAACCGAAGTGTTGCCGAACCGCAACCGCCCGATGACGGCGCTTCCGACATTGATCCGTCATACGCCGGGTCAGAAAGAGCCGGTGCTCCATTTTGCTCACGTCTCTCCTATCGATGAATTAATCCTCCTGTTACAGAAAAAGCTCTGCGATTACGATCGCGGGAAGCTGGCGCAGCGTCTGGAAATTGATAAGGACATGATTACGCTGCTGGAAAGAATTGAAAAAGGTGAGGCTTTCGAGAAGCATCACCTTGGTGCGCAGCCGATATTTCATTGTCTGAAAAGCCTTAACGACCTGGTGAGGCTCTCACAGGCGTTGGGCGTCGAGTTTCCGTTCTCTGAATATGCGGCCATCGAACACATTCCGGTGATTGAAGTGGAGTTTGTGCATCTCGCGGGTCTGGATGCCCACCTTGGGCAACTGACGCTGCTTGATACCCCCGGGCCGAATGAGGCCGGGCAACCGCATCTGCAAAAAATGCTGAGCGAGCAGTTATCTCGCGCGTCGGCGGTGTTGGCGGTGATGGATTACACCCAGCTCAAATCGATTTCCGATCAAGAGGTCCGGCAGGCCATTTCAGTCGCCGGTAAATCGGTTCCGCTGTATGCGCTGGTCAATAAATTCGATCAGAAAGATCGTAACAGCGACGATGAAGAACAGGTTAAAGCGATGATCTCCGGCACCTTAATGAAAGGGAATATTTCGCCGGGGCAAATTTATCCCGTTTCGTCGATGTGGGCGTATCTGGCGAACCGCGCCCGTTATGAGATGACTACCCACGGTCAGCTACCGGATCACAAGGAGCAGCGCTGGGTTCAGGATTTTGCCGAAGCCGCGCTGGGACGCCGCTGGCGTACGGAGGATTTGGACGACATCGACCATATTCGTCATGCTGCCGATTTGCTGTGGGAAGATTCGTTATTTGAACAGCCGATCCGCAAGCTTATTTATGCCGCCTATGCCAATGCATCGCTCTTCGCTCTGCGTTCGGCGTCGCATAAGCTGCTTAACTACGCCCAAAACGCCCGAGAGTACCTCGACTTCCGCTACCAGGGGCTGACGGTCGCTTTTGAGGCGCTGGAATTGAATATTGCGCGCCTGGAAGAGGACATGGCCCTGCTGCATACGCGTCAACGCGTGGTGAGCGACGAAGTGAAGCATGAAGTGGAGCAGGCGCTTAACGCCACCGCTGACTTTATGATGTCGCAGAATACTTCACTCCAGCAGGCAATTAGCCATGTGTTTAGCGCCCGCTCTGTTCTCGACCTGGCGGGCATCGAACCGCGGGATCTTCGCCGTGACGAGCCGCAGGCGCTGAAACAGCTGGTATTGGATGATGAAGGACAGGCGCAAATTGCGCTGAGTAAAATCCGCTCCTCCTGCGAGCTGATCATGCTGGATGCGCAGACGAAGATCGGCCGGGAGCTGGCGTTACGCTTCGATCAACTGGAGTCGACGCTGGCGCGCTCGCTGAATGAAGCCATGCGGCCAATCGAAACGCGTATTAAAGAACAACTCAGCCATGCGGGTTTTCGCGCGCGGATAAGCTTCCCGGCGTTTCAGGCGCATCAACTTAACTTCAACACCCGGGCGCTGTTTAACGATGCCATTGCGCAGGACCACCGCCCGGCAGGCCAGCCAGCGGGCGCGGCGAGCATGCGTGAAACCGTCTCTCGCTGGCTGAATAACCCGGGCTGGGGCTGGGAAGATTATGTTGTTGCACGCACACGCTATGTCATTGACATTGAACAGCTGCATGAAAAATTCAAGCAGCATATCGATCAGTTCTGTGAACAAATCCGTAAAGCTTTGACCGCCCAGGTCGATGTCTCTGTTACGGCGGGGATGGCAACGTTCTTTGCGGAATTTTCGTTATGCCTGACCGGGTTACAGGAAAGTTTGCGTGATAGCCTCGCAGTACGTCAGCAAAATGAGCATTCGACCCGAGCGCTCAGCCAGCTGTTAAAGCAAAGTATCACGACTGCGACGTGGATACAGGAAGATACCCGACTGTTACGCGATGATATTCAAACCCTATTCGCGGCAGAACAACCATGACAACACAACTACTGGACGGCCCCGGGCGAACGCTGGAGTGTATTCATCCAAAATTTATGGTCGATCTGGTTCAGGGGGTAGACGCGGCGCGTCATCCCCACCCGGGACCACAACAGCTGCAGTTTCGTGAGCGTTTGACCCAGGAGATCATGACGCATACCCGGCTACGGCCCTGGGCGATGGCGGGTATGCTTAATGAAAATGCGGCGCTGCGCCTGGGGCTGGCGGAAAAGCTGGCCGGTATGCTTGACCCCGGGCACCTTGCGCTGACGCTGATGGCAGACAAATTGATTGCGCTGCGTCAGCAGACTAACCCGCGGGCCCAGCAATCGCCCGGCCTGATTCAGCAGTACGCTGAGCTTTCCGCTCATTTTACGCAACGAGCCGCCTATAAAGAGAAGGCGCTCTCCCAGCGAGGGCTGACGGTGCAGGCGGGTGAGCACAGTGAACAAATTTTTACCCGCTGGCGAGCCGGTCACTACGATGGCTGGTCGCTGGCCGGGCGTTGCTATGTCGTCCTGGAAGAGCTGCGCTGGGGCGCATTTGGTGATGCCTGTCGCCTGGCGAATGAAGACGTGGCGGCGATGCTCAAGGATAACTTACGCAGTATGGCGGCAAACTATCTTGCGCAGGGCATCAACGCTTCTCCTTCCACCCGCCATTTCTACCATCAGTGGCTGACAACGCCCGCGTCGCGGGGATTGATAGATCATAAAGACATGCTCGGCTGGCTGGGCGACTGGTGTCAGGCGGATAACCATCCGGTGAGCTGGTCGGTGACGCAAAGCTGGCACACTGTCGCGCTGGGTATGCCGAGGTTGTGCTCGGCAAAACGGCTTGTGGATGGGATGGTGGAAGAGATTTTTGGTGGCTGAAATCCCCCTCTCACCGGGAGGGGGAGCACCGGTTAGTGGTGTGTTTCAACAGGCTTAGGCTCTGTCTGAACCTCAGCAACATGTCCGACACGTTTTGCATACAGTGCGGTGATGATGGGAACCAGAATCGCGGTCACAATCACGCTGGCTGCAACCAGTGCCGTCGCGGACGCGGCCACCGGTTCAAAAGCCGGGTTAATCTGCGCAATGATTACCGGGTTGGCCACGGCTGCACCTGCGGCTGAAGAGGCGGCGATCCCCGCCGTTCCGTTTCCTCCCCCAATGACCCGGTCGGCAATAATCAGCGGAATACCGGTGATGATGATCACCGCCACGCCCAGCACGATACCCAGCAGACCCGTATCGAGGATGACATTCAGGTTGATGGTGTTACCCAGCGCAAAACCGAAGAACGGGATCAGCACCGGCGTGGCTTTGCTGAAGAAATCACGCAGATCGTGATCCAGGTTACCCAGAGCAAAACCGATCAGGAAGGGCAGGATCGCGCCGATAAAGTGGTGGGGTTCAAAGGACGCCAGGCCAGCAGAGCCCAGAATCAGCATGGTCATCAGCGGACCGGACTCCAGAGACATCAGGACAAATGCACCTGACTCTTCTTTGGTGCCGTACTGGTTCATCAGACTGGCATACAAACCGCCGTTGGTCATATCCATCGCAGAGACAATTGCCAGAACCGATAATCCGGCGAAGAATCCGGTCTGAATTCCATTCTCCGGAATGAACATCGCACAGATCATTGCCACTACCCAGGCCACGGCAATTTTCGTAATCACCAGCGTGCCGGATTTCCGTAATACGGTGCCTGTTGCCCGTAAATTAATTGAGGCGCCGATACAAAAGAACCAGACGGCCAGAATGGGAACGGTGCCCGTAATCATCCCTTTTGTGAACCCGCCAAAATAAGCGCCGGTTTCAGGAGCCAGGGTATTCAGGATAGCGCCCAGTACAAGCGGAACCAGCATCATACCGCCCGGTATGCGTTCAATCGTGGCTTTAATCTTCATAGATAACCCTCAAATCGTATCCCGCATGGCGGGCGGCAAAAACTAAAAAATAAATCAATAAATTCAATGAATTGAATGTCTTTGGGTTCGATGGTGTCATTACCCATGCAATAAAACTAAAAAAGCGATCCTGGTAAACGCGGTGCCACAGCACCGGGAACGTGGTATTCGGAATTATCATGCGATCATTGGAATGATGATTCAATGAAAATAAAACAGTGTTTTAGTTATCTGCATCACATATTGACGTAAACGTTTTAAACGCGCGTCGGAGGGTTAGAATTTATGTAAATCTGATGTGAAGTAATGGGGTTTCATTTTCCGTTGTCCGGGAAATAATGACGTGTGTGAGGATGTGTTTTTATGGCGATTGAGAACGTGCAGATTTGCGCTAATTGACAAAAACTGCAGCCAGCTGACGTAACATAAATATATGTGTGAAGTTGATCACAAATATAAACGCTGGTAGGGTAAAAAGGTCATTAACTGCCCAGGCAGGCGTCAACAGGTTCGGTTGTATCGACGTAAAACGTCAATGTAAGTAAACCTGCTACGCTTGAATAAGGCGATTCGCATGGAGCGGATCCCATGGTTCACAGATCACATACGGGACTGTGAAACGGACAGGGCCGAGTCTACGAGGATAGCTATGCTCAGAAGGAAAAAAATCAAACCCATCACGCTTCGCGACGTCACCATTATTGATGACGCCAAACTGCGCAAAGCGATCACCGCCGCCTCGCTGGGTAATGCGATGGAATGGTTCGATTTTGGTGTTTACGGCTTTGTGGCCTATGCGTTAGGTAAAGTGTTCTTCCCCGGCGCCGACCCCAGTCTGCAGATGATTGCCGCGCTGGGTACGTTCTCCGTCCCCTTCCTGATTCGCCCGCTGGGTGGTCTGTTCTTCGGTATGCTTGGCGATAAATATGGTCGCCAGAAGATCCTTGCTATCACCATTGTCATTATGTCGATCAGTACGTTCTGTATCGGCCTGATACCGTCCTATGCCAGCATCGGCATCTGGGCTCCGATTCTGCTGCTGCTTTGTAAGATGGCCCAGGGCTTCTCCGTAGGCGGTGAGTATACGGGTGCCTCTATCTTTGTCGCAGAGTATTCCCCGGACCGTAAGCGCGGCTTTATGGGAAGCTGGCTGGACTTCGGCTCGATTGCCGGGTTTGTCCTGGGTGCGGGCGTGGTGGTGCTGATTTCTACCGTCGTCGGTGAAGAGAACTTCCTCTCCTGGGGCTGGCGTATTCCGTTCTTCCTGGCGCTGCCGTTAGGGATTATCGGTCTTTACCTGCGTCATGCTCTTGAAGAAACGCCGGCGTTCCAGCAGCACGTTGAGAAGCTGGAGCAGGGCGACCGCGAAGGACTGCAGGATGGCCCGAAAGTCTCCTTTAAAGAGATTGCGACGAAGCACTGGCGCAGCCTGCTGACCTGTATTGGTCTGGTCATCTCCACGAACGTGACCTACTACATGCTGTTGACCTACATGCCGAGCTATCTGTCGCATAACCTGCACTATTCAGAAGACCACGGTGTGCTGATTATCATCGCCATCATGGTGGGTATGCTGTTTGTGCAGCCGATTATGGGGCTGTTGAGCGACCGCTTTGGCCGTCGACCGTTCATTATTCTGGGGAGTGTCGCGCTGTTTGCCCTGGCAATCCCGGCCTTTATTCTGATTAACAGTAATGTGCTGGGTCTGATTTTTGCCGGTCTGCTGATGCTGGCTGTGATCCTTAACTGCTTTATCGGGGTGATGGCGTCGACGCTGCCTGCGATGTTCCCGACACACATTCGGTACAGTGCGCTGGCGGCTGCCTTTAACATCTCGGTGCTGATTGCCGGTCTGACCCCGACGCTTGCCGCCTCGCTGGTGGAAAGTACGCAGAACCTGATGATGCCGGCTTATTACCTGATGGTTATCGCGGTGATTGGTTTGATTACCGGTATTACCATGAAGGAGACGGCGAATCGTCCTCTTAAAGGGGCCACGCCTGCGGCGTCTGATATCCAGGAAGCGAAAGAGATCCTGCGCGAACACTACGATAATGTAGAGCAGAAGATTGAAGATATTGATGCAGAGATTGAAGAGCTGCAGCAAAAACGCTCCCGCCTGGTTGACCAGCATCCACGAATCAACGAGTAATAAAAAACCCGCCGCTGGCGGGTTTTCTTTTATTAGCAGCCTGCGGCGATGTAATCGCCATTGGCGCTGATGGGGAGTACCGTCAGGAACAGCACGGTCGCGAACAGGATCAGGACTATCCCTCCGGCTATTTTAAAGACCGGAACCAGCCAGCTGAGTGAAGCCCCGCCGCCAAACCAGGCCACCGTCCGCTCTCGGGCATAACGTACCGCCAGTGAGAGGCCCATAATCGACAACGCCGTTCCCAGCGACATGGTCATGACCGCGGCCATCCCCCAGGTAACAATACCCAGCGCATTTGAAAACATCAGGATCATGATCGCCCCGCTGCACGGACGCGCACCAATCGCCAGTATGACGCCCAACCGGGTTTTCCAGTCGCCTTGCGCCAGGTCTGCACCTACACCGTGATGACCACAACCACAGTGTTCATTATGTTGATGAAGGGGCGTGATGGCTGAGATAGCCATCCGGCGAGGCCGCAGGCTTTTCAGCGCCTGGTAAATGACAAATACACCAAATGCACCGATGAGCACCGCGCTTATCTTCTCGACGTACCAGCGGCTGGTACTGATATCCCCCGATGCGAGGTTAAACCCTACCGCCAGAATAAAGACAAAGAGAATGGCGCTGACGCCCTGCATCAGGCTGCCAAGAAAAGGAACGACCCGGGCGGCCCGTTCGCTTTCTTTATTTGTCGTGAGGTAGGTCGTCACAATGAATTTCCCATGCCCCGGCCCGATGGCGTGCAACACGCCATAGAAGAAGGCGCCGGTTAATAGCCATAACCCGCCGCTGTACTGGTGGTTGTTAAGCTGGAGCAGGTACATCACCAGATAACGGTGCAGGGTAATTTGCGTGGCAAGGCACCACTGAAGAAAGGTGTTCCAGTGCGTATGCAGGGTAAACCCGGCTAAGAGGATCGCCAGCAACATGATGCCTGCTGTAGGAAGGCGCCAGTCACGCGTCAGTTGTTGTGTGGTCATGGGGTGGCCTGGTGGGGGAATATTTGTCGCTAGTATAGTTGATCTTGCCTGTTAATCCGTAGGATCGCACAGAGATCCCGCCTCAATTGTGGATAAGTCTGTGCGTAAAAGGGTATAAAGCGGGGTTTTGCTGGGGAATACAGCAGTCAGTCATCTTTTTGCAACTTTTAGGTTGCGGCCTGCTGAGAACTCCCTATAATGCGCCTCCATCGACACGGCAGATGTGAATCACTTCACAGTTAACCCGGTCGGTTGAAGAGAAAAAATCCTGAACTTCAGGGTTGACTCTGAAAGAGGAAAGCGTAATATACGCCACCTCGCGACGGTGAGCTGTAAGCCGCGTCGCAACTGCTCTTTAACAATTTATCAGACAATCTGTGTGGGCACTCAAAGTGACATGGATTCTTAACGTCCTCGGACGAAAAATGAATACCAAGTCTCTGAGTGAACATACGTAATTCATTACGAAGTTTAATTCACGAGCATCAAACTTAAATTGAAGAGTTTGATCATGGCTCAGATTGAACGCTGGCGGCAGGCCTAACACATGCAAGTCGAACGGTAGCACAGAGAGCTTGCTCTCGGGTGACGAGTGGCGGACGGGTGAGTAATGTCTGGGAAACTGCCTGATGGAGGGGGATAACTACTGGAAACGGTAGCTAATACCGCATAACGTCGCAAGACCAAAGAGGGGGACCTTCGGGCCTCTTGCCATCAGATGTGCCCAGATGGGATTAGCTAGTAGGTGGGGTAACGGCTCACCTAGGCGACGATCCCTAGCTGGTCTGAGAGGATGACCAGCCACACTGGAACTGAGACACGGTCCAGACTCCTACGGGAGGCAGCAGTGGGGAATATTGCACAATGGGCGCAAGCCTGATGCAGCCATGCCGCGTGTATGAAGAAGGCCTTCGGGTTGTAAAGTACTTTCAGCGGGGAGGAAGGTGTTGTGGTTAATAACCACAGCAATTGACGTTACCCGCAGAAGAAGCACCGGCTAACTCCGTGCCAGCAGCCGCGGTAATACGGAGGGTGCAAGCGTTAATCGGAATTACTGGGCGTAAAGCGCACGCAGGCGGTCTGTCAAGTCGGATGTGAAATCCCCGGGCTCAACCTGGGAACTGCATTCGAAACTGGCAGGCTAGAGTCTTGTAGAGGGGGGTAGAATTCCAGGTGTAGCGGTGAAATGCGTAGAGATCTGGAGGAATACCGGTGGCGAAGGCGGCCCCCTGGACAAAGACTGACGCTCAGGTGCGAAAGCGTGGGGAGCAAACAGGATTAGATACCCTGGTAGTCCACGCCGTAAACGATGTCGACTTGGAGGTTGTGCCCTTGAGGCGTGGCTTCCGGAGCTAACGCGTTAAGTCGACCGCCTGGGGAGTACGGCCGCAAGGTTAAAACTCAAATGAATTGACGGGGGCCCGCACAAGCGGTGGAGCATGTGGTTTAATTCGATGCAACGCGAAGAACCTTACCTACTCTTGACATCCAGAGAACTTAGCAGAGATGCTTTGGTGCCTTCGGGAACTCTGAGACAGGTGCTGCATGGCTGTCGTCAGCTCGTGTTGTGAAATGTTGGGTTAAGTCCCGCAACGAGCGCAACCCTTATCCTTTGTTGCCAGCGGTCCGGCCGGGAACTCAAAGGAGACTGCCAGTGATAAACTGGAGGAAGGTGGGGATGACGTCAAGTCATCATGGCCCTTACGAGTAGGGCTACACACGTGCTACAATGGCGCATACAAAGAGAAGCGAACTCGCGAGAGCAAGCGGACCTCATAAAGTGCGTCGTAGTCCGGATTGGAGTCTGCAACTCGACTCCATGAAGTCGGAATCGCTAGTAATCGTAGATCAGAATGCTACGGTGAATACGTTCCCGGGCCTTGTACACACCGCCCGTCACACCATGGGAGTGGGTTGCAAAAGAAGTAGGTAGCTTAACCTTCGGGAGGGCGCTTACCACTTTGTGATTCATGACTGGGGTGAAGTCGTAACAAGGTAACCGTAGGGGAACCTGCGGTTGGATCACCTCCTTACCTTAAAGAACCTGCCTTTGTAGTGTCCACACAGATTGTCTGATGAAAAGTAAATAGCAAGGCGTCTTGCGATTGAGACTTCAGTGTCCCCTTCGTCTAGAGGCCCAGGACACCGCCCTTTCACGGCGGTAACAGGGGTTCGAATCCCCTAGGGGACGCCACTTGCTGGTTCGTGAGTGAAAGTCACCTGCCGACATATCTCAAAACTCATCTTCGGGTGACGTTTGAGATATTTGCTCTTTAAAAATCTGGATCAAGCTGAAAATTGAAACGACACACATGTTATGTGTGTTCGAGTCTCTCAAATTTTCGCAAACCGGTGATGAATCGAAAGAAACATCTTCGGGTTGTGAGGTTAAGCGACTAAGCGTACACGGTGGATGCCCTGGCAGTCAGAGGCGATGAAGGACGTGCTAATCTGCGAAAAGCGCCGGCGAGGTGATATGAACCTTTGACCCGGCGATGTCCGAATGGGGAAACCCAGTGTGATCCGTCACACTATCGTTAACTGAATACATAGGTTAACGAGGCGAACCGGGGGAACTGAAACATCTAAGTACCCCGAGGAAAAGAAATCAACCGAGATTCCCCCAGTAGCGGCGAGCGAACGGGGAGCAGCCCAGAGTCTGAATCAGCTTGTGTGTTAGTGGAAGCGTCTGGAAAGTCGCACGGTACAGGGTGAAAGTCCCGTACACGAAAGCACACAGGTTGTGAACTCGAAGAGTAGGGCGGGACACGTGGTATCCTGTCTGAATATGGGGGGACCATCCTCCAAGGCTAAATACTCCTGACTGACCGATAGTGAACCAGTACCGTGAGGGAAAGGCGAAAAGAACCCCGGCGAGGGGAGTGAAAAAGAACCTGAAACCGTGTACGTACAAGCAGTGGGAGCCTCTTTTATGGGGTGACTGCGTACCTTTTGTATAATGGGTCAGCGACTTATATTCTGTAGCAAGGTTAACCGTATAGGGGAGCCGAAGGGAAACCGAGTCTTAACTGGGCGTTAAGTTGCAGGGTATAGACCCGAAACCCGGTGATCTAGCCATGGGCAGGTTGAAGGTTGGGTAACACTAACTGGAGGACCGAACCGACTAATGTTGAAAAATTAGCGGATGACTTGTGGCTGGGGGTGAAAGGCCAATCAAACCGGGAGATAGCTGGTTCTCCCCGAAAGCTATTTAGGTAGCGCCTCGTGAACTCATCTTCGGGGGTAGAGCACTGTTTCGGCTAGGGGGCCATCCCGGCTTACCAACCCGATGCAAACTACGAATACCGAAGAATGTTATCACGGGAGACACACGGCGGGTGCTAACGTCCGTCGTGAAGAGGGAAACAACCCAGACCGCCAGCTAAGGTCCCAAAGTCATGGTTAAGTGGGAAACGATGTGGGAAGGCACAGACAGCCAGGATGTTGGCTTAGAAGCAGCCATCATTTAAAGAAAGCGTAATAGCTCACTGGTCGAGTCGGCCTGCGCGGAAGATGTAACGGGGCTAAACCATGCACCGAAGCTGCGGCAGCGACACTATGTGTTGTTGGGTAGGGGAGCGTTCTGTAAGCCGTTGAAGGTGTCCTGTGAGGGGTGCTGGAGGTATCAGAAGTGCGAATGCTGACATAAGTAACGATAAAGCGGGTGAAAAGCCCGCTCGCCGGAAGACCAAGGGTTCCTGTCCAACGTTAATCGGGGCAGGGTGAGTCGACCCCTAAGGCGAGGCCGAAAGGCGTAGTCGATGGGAAACAGGTTAATATTCCTGTACTTGGTGTTACTGCGAAGGGGGGACGGAGAAGGCTATGTTAGCCGGGCGACGGTTGTCCCGGTTTAAGCATGTAGGCGGAACGATTAGGTAAATCCGGTCGTTTATTAACGCTGAGGTGTGATGACGAGGCACTACGGTGCTGAAGTAACAAATGCCCTGCTTCCAGGAAAAGCCTCTAAGCATCAGGTAACATCAAATCGTACCCCAAACCGACACAGGTGGTCAGGTAGAGAATACCAAGGCGCTTGAGAGAACTCGGGTGAAGGAACTAGGCAAAATGGTGCCGTAACTTCGGGAGAAGGCACGCTGATATGTAGGTGAAGCCCCTGCGGGTGGAGCTGAAATCAGTCGAAGATACCAGCTGGCTGCAACTGTTTATTAAAAACACAGCACTGTGCAAACACGAAAGTGGACGTATACGGTGTGACGCCTGCCCGGTGCCGGAAGGTTAATTGATGGGGTTAGCGGCAACGCGAAGCTCTTGATCGAAGCCCCGGTAAACGGCGGCCGTAACTATAACGGTCCTAAGGTAGCGAAATTCCTTGTCGGGTAAGTTCCGACCTGCACGAATGGCGTAATGATGGCCAGGCTGTCTCCACCCGAGACTCAGTGAAATTGAACTCGCTGTGAAGATGCAGTGTACCCGCGGCAAGACGGAAAGACCCCGTGAACCTTTACTATAGCTTGACACTGAACACTGGTCCTTGATGTGTAGGATAGGTGGGAGGCTTTGAAGCGTGGACGCCAGTCTGCGTGGAGCCAACCTTGAAATACCACCCTTTAATGGCTGGTGTTCTAACGTAGACCCGTAATCCGGGTTGCGGACAGTGTCTGGTGGGTAGTTTGACTGGGGCGGTCTCCTCCCAAAGAGTAACGGAGGAGCACGAAGGTTAGCTAATCCTGGTCGGACATCAGGAGGTTAGTGCAATGGCATAAGCTAGCTTGACTGCGAGAGTGACGGCTCGAGCAGGTGCGAAAGCAGGTCATAGTGATCCGGTGGTTCTGAATGGAAGGGCCATCGCTCAACGGATAAAAGGTACTCCGGGGATAACAGGCTGATACCGCCCAAGAGTTCATATCGACGGCGGTGTTTGGCACCTCGATGTCGGCTCATCACATCCTGGGGCTGAAGTAGGTCCCAAGGGTATGGCTGTTCGCCATTTAAAGTGGTACGCGAGCTGGGTTTAGAACGTCGTGAGACAGTTCGGTCCCTATCTGCCGTGGGCGCTGGAGAATTGAGGGGGGCTGCTCCTAGTACGAGAGGACCGGAGTGGACGCATCACTGGTGTTCGGGTTGTCATGCCAATGGCACTGCCCGGTAGCTAAATGCGGAAGAGATAAGTGCTGAAAGCATCTAAGCACGAAACTTGCCCCGAGATGAGTTCTCCCTGAGACTTTAAGTCTCCTGAAGGAACGTTGAAGACTACGACGTTGATAGGTCGGGTGTGTAAGCGCAGCGATGCGTTGAGCTAACCGATACTAATGAACCGTGAGGCTTAACCTTACAACGCCGAAGATGTTTTGGCGGTGAGAGACGATTTTCAGCTGATACAGATAACAGAATTTGCCTGGCGGCTTTAGCGCGGTGGTCCCACCTGACCCCATGCCGAACTCAGAAGTGAAACGCCGTAGCGCCGATGGTAGTGTGGGGTCTCCCCATGTGAGAGTAGGGAACTGCCAGGCATCAATTAAAAGAACCCCGTACCGTATGGTGCGGGGTTTTTTGCTTTGGGGCGCGAAATACACATCTGAATGCCCCAAAGAGTGCCGCCAGACAAGGCGAAGCCACGATACGGTAACCCCAAACCCCATCATCTCTCTTCAGGATTCCCCAACCACTTCAGATCAGTACGGAATTTAGCGTGCACAGGACCATTTTAAGCGCCATGAAATACTGCAGGAACAGGTTTACGAGGATGTGACCAGAGAGTGGTTATAGGAGAGTTTATCAGACGTAGAAAAGCAAAAACCCAGCCATAGGCTGGGTTCTTTAAATAGTGGTGCCCGGACTCGGAATCGAACCAAGGACACGGGGATTTTCAATCCCCTGCTCTACCGACTGAGCTATCCGGGCAACGGAGCGCATTAAACCGCAATCGCGCCTGATCGTCAACACTATTTCGGGAAAAGCCGTTCAACTGCTTAACTTTGCGGCAATCTGACGGTTTACGCGCCGAACAGGTCAAATTCTTCAGACAGATTACGTCAGCGCACCACCCATACGACACTGCGCAAAACGTAGGATATCTTCGGCCAGACGGTGTGCTGTATCCACATCGGCCTGGCTGCGGTTTACCAGCATGCGGCTCAGGCAACCTTCCAGTACCAGCTCCATCTGCTTAGCGACCATCGCCGGGTCATCCACTTCGAGCGTGGTCAGCAGTTCGTGCGTGAAATCATGCGCCGCCCGCTTTTGCTGATCCGCCAGTTGATGGATAGGATGGCCGGGGTCAGGGTAGAAGGTGCAGGCGGCAATAAACAGGCAACCCGGATAACGGTTGTTGCTTACGCATTCGCTCAGGGCGGTATAACGCGCCAGCAGCTTTTGCTCCGCAGTCAGTTCTGCATTTAACATCAGCTGTCTGCGCCAGACATCAACCTGCTGGCTGAGATAACGCAGGGCATCGTAAAGCAGCGCCTCTTTATCCGGCCAGAAGCGCATGAGTTCATCCAGAGGATAATCAATACGGTCGGCTACCATCTCAAGCGTGGTGCTGGCGATCCCTTGAATCTCAAGTAATTGCAGGGCTTGTCCCAGTACGTCTTCGCGTTGCACGGTTATCTCCTCCGTTATTCCCAACGGTTTGTCCCGTTTCAAGTGTTGTTTACGGTTGGCGATTGCGCAAATGCGCGCTGAATGCCGTCGCGTCCATAAACCCGGTTACACGCTGTGCGGGCTGCTCCTGGCCCTGTTCATTGAAGAACAGAATGGTTGGCAGACCCAGCACGTTAAGTTGCTTCAGCAGTGCCTTATCCGCTGTACTGTTGGCGGTGACGTTCGCCTGGAGCAGAACCGTCTCTTTCAGTGCACTTTGCACCTGCGGATCGCTAAACGTGTACTTTTCGAATTCTTTACAGGCGACACACCAGTCCGCATACAGATCCAGCATGACCGGTTTGCCTTTCGCCTGCGCCAGCGCGCTGTTGAGTTCATCCACGTTCTTTATCTGGATGAAGTTCAAATGCGCCTGTGTTTGTCCCGCAGGTGTGCCAAATGCCCAGTCCTGCAGTGGCCGTACGCTCACCAGCGCGGCGGCGAGCAGGAGGATTTGCACCAGACGCATCCACGGCTTTTTCGCTGCCAGGCTTGTGATAAACGCCCAACAGAAGAAGGCAACACCGAGCATTGCCCACAGGCGCATCCCCCAGACGTCGCCGATAATACGCTCGAGCAAGAACACCGGCAGCGCCAGAATGACAAAACCAAACGCGGTTTTCACCGTCTCCATCCACGGGCCGCTCTTGGGCAGCAGACGGTTGCCAAATACCGTTACCAGAATCAATGGCAGACCCATTCCCAGCGCGTAGAGATACAACGTACCACCGCCGAGCCACATGTTACCGCTCTGGGCAATATACAGCAGGATCGCGCTCAGTGGCGCGGTAGTGCACGGTGAGCAAATCAACCCGGCGATGGCACCCATCACGAACACGCCGCCCGGGGAGCCACCCTGCTGACGGTTACTCATCAGCGTTAAGCGAGTCTGCAACGCGGACGGCAGCTGTAGGGTGAACAAACCAAACATCGACAGCGCCAGCAGAATAAATACGATCGACAGGCCAGCCAGCACATAAGGGTGCTGAAGTGCAGCCTGGAACTGCAGTCCGGCAGCAGCAACCACGAGGCCCAGTGCGGTGTAGGTTAACGCCATACCCTGCACGTAGATAAAGGCCAGCAGCAGGGCGCGTGCGGTTGAAAGGCGTTGCTTACCGCCGAGGACAATCCCGGAGATAAGCGGATACATGGGCAGCACGCACGGCGTGAAGGCGATGCCGATACCAATCAGTAAAGCCCACAAGGCGGAGAAGGGCAGCGCTGTGCGACCGTCGTCCTTCACCCCGGTGCTCTCCCCTGCGGGAAGAGCAGGCATACTGGCGGCCGCTTTAACTTCGCTCAGCGGAATGACTTTGGTTTCCGGCGGATAGCAGAAGCCCGCGTCGGCACAGCCCTGATACGTGACGGTCACGGTGGCGCCTTTATCGGCCTGATTGACCGTCACGGGCACGCTTAACCGCTGGCGATAGATTTCACTTTTGCCGAAAAACTCGTCCTCATGCCACTCGCCCGCAGGCATCTGAAGTGGGCCTACCTTTGCCTGAGCAGGCGTGATGCTGACCTGCTTGCGATAGAGGTAATACCCCTCTTTTATCTGCCAGGTAAGATTCAGGTCATGCTGGTCTTGCTGAAAATCGAAAACAAATGCCTGGTCGGCAGAAATAACGTTCGAACGGCCGGGAGCGTCAAATAACCCGGCAAAAACTGATGTGCTGCACAGCAGCAGGATCAGCGTAAGGAAGCGTTGAGCCATGAGAGATAATCGTTGTCGCCGTGGACCACTGACAATACCAGCAGTTCGGGGGTTTGATAAGGATGATGAGATTTGAGGCAGTCCAGGAGTGCCTGCTGGTTCGCCAGATTGGTTTTGAGCAACATCTGGACTTCGTACTCCTGCTCCAGTTTACCTTCCCAGTAGTAAAGGGAGGTGGCGCCAGGAAGGAGCGTCACGCAGGCTGCCAGTTTTTCGGCCAGCACTTTGGCGGCGAGATCCTGGGCAGAGGCTTCATCAGGGGCGGTACAAAGGACAACAACAGCATCAGGCGTGTTCACAAGTCGACCTCCTCATCACGAAAGTCTTCACTATATCACGCAAGGCTATTGGTCATTAATGAAACGGGCCGCAGAGCGGCCCGTTTTTAACTATTTTTACAACCCATCATTGTTTACAGCACGATGCCGCCAATGATAAAGCCGAGGATCACGCACAGCGAGATAGCCACCACGCCCGGGATCAGGAACGCATGGTTAAACACGTACTTACCGATGCGAGTCGAGCCAGTGTCATCCATCTCAACCGCCGCCAGCAGGGTTGGGTAGGTGGGTAAAACGAACAGTGCAGAAACGGCAGCAAACGAGGCAATAGCCGTCAGCGGGGTAACTCCCAGCATCAGTGCCGCAGGCATCAGGGCTTTGGTGGTGGCCGCCTGAGAGTAAAGCAGGGTTGCGGCAAAGAACAGCACCACAGCCAGGAGCCACGGATAGTTGTGCAGCAGGTCGCCCGCAACGGTCTGGATATCGCTGATGTGAGCTTTCACGAAGGTATCACCAAGCCAGGCCACACCCAGTACACACACGCAGGCGCTCATACCGGATTTAAAGGTGCTGGCGTTGAGCACTTCGCTGGTGTCGATTTTACAGGTGATGCTGATCAGCGTAGCGATAGTCAGCATGAATACCACAATCGCTTCGTTACGCGGCAGGACCGGGTTTTGGATCAGACCCACGGTGTCACTGATGGCGGTTGCGTAGAACATGACCGCAACGATACCGATCAGGAACAGCAAGACAGAGCGTTTTGCATGCGGCTTCAGTTCGAAGACCTGGCTACCACGCAGTTTCACTTCACCTTTTGCCAGACGCTCCTGATAAACCGGATCGTCTTTCAGTTCGGCGCCGAGGAAGTTACACAGCACGGCGGTGATCATCACTGCAATCAGCGTCACCGGAATACAGATGGCCAGCAGCGTCAGGTAACTCACGCCCATAGGCTCAAGGATACCGGCGAAGAAGACCACCGCAGCGGAGATAGGTGATGCGGTAATCGCAATCTGGGACGCGACCACGGCAATCGAGAGGGGACGAGACGGACGGATGCCCTGCTCTTTCGCCACTTCGGTAATGACCGGCAGCGTGGAGAAGGCGGTGTGGCCAGTACCGGCGAGAATGGTCATAAACCACGTCACCAGCGGGGCAAGGAAGGTAATGTATTTTGGATGGCGGCGTAACATACGCTCCGCCAGGCTCACCAGGTAGTCCATACCGCCTGCCACCTGCATGGCTGCGATAGCGGCAATAACCGCCATGATGATTTCGATAACGTCAAAAGGGATTGCGCCGGGTTTAATCTGAAAGATAAGGGTAAGTACGAGCACCCCGAGACCGCCGGCAAAACCAATGCCGATACCCCCGAGTCTTGCTCCCAAATAAATCGCCAACAGGACGATGACGAGTTCTGCTCCAAACATAAGGACCTGCCTTGCTTATTAACAAGTTGATATTGAATTGTTGTATTTTGGTAACGCCTATAAAGAAAAAAGGCACGTCACAAGTGACGTGCCTTAAGGAAGCCTAGCCTGAACTGCTACTGTTCGCTTTCATCGGTATATCGTTTCGCTTTGTATGCCGGGTGCATCAGGTTCTGGGCCGAGAAGATATCGTCCAGCTCGGCTTCGGTCAACAGTCCACGTTCCAGAACGACTTCACGCACGCTCTTACCTGTTTCGGCGCAAATCTTACCGACGATGTCGCCGTTATGGTGGCCGATGAACGGGTTGAGGTAGGTGACGATGCCGATGGAGTTGTAGACATACCCTTCACAAACTTCTTTGTTCGCGGTGATGCCGTTAACGCATTTCTCCAGCAGGTTGTAGCAGGCGTTGGTCAGAATGTGGATGGATTCAAACATTGCCTGGCCGATGACCGGCTCCATGACGTTCAGCTGCAGCTGGCCGGCTTCAGAGGCCATGGTCACGGTTGTATCGTTACCGATGACTTTAAAGCAGACCTGGTTCACCACTTCTGGCACTACCGGGTTCACTTTCGCCGGCATGATGGACGAACCGGCCTGCAGCTCTGGCAGGTTGATTTCATTCAGGCCAGCGCGTGGGCCGGAAGAGAGCAGGCGCAGGTCATTACAGATTTTGGAGAGTTTCACCGCCAGACGTTTCAGGGCGCTGTGAACCATAACGTACGCGCCGCAGTCGGAGGTGGCTTCAATCAGATCTTCTGCAGGCACAACCGGCAGGTTAGAGACTTCAGCCAGCTTCTGTACCGCCAGCTGCTGGTAACCGTCCGGCGTATTCAGACGCGTGCCGATGGCGGTTGCGCCCAGGTTCACTTCCAGCAGCAGCTCGGAGGTGCGCAGCAGGTTTTTAGTTTCTTCGTTAAGCAGCACGTTAAACGCGTGGAATTCCTGACCGAGGGTCATCGGAACCGCGTCCTGCAGCTGGGTACGACCCATTTTCAGGATGTCCTGGAACTCAACGGCTTTGCGCTGGAAGCCATCACCCAGCTGATTAATGGCGTCCACCAGTTTCACCACGGAGGCATACACCGCGATACGGAAGCCGGTTGGGTAGGCGTCGTTAGTGGACTGACATTTATTAACGTGGTCGTTCGGATTCAGATACTGGTATTCACCTTTCTGATGACCCATCAGCTCCAGGCCGATGTTTGCCAGTACTTCATTGGTGTTCATGTTGACGGAGGTACCCGCGCCGCCCTGATAGACATCGACCGGGAACTGATCCATGCATTTGCCGTTGTTCAGCACTTCATCGCAGGCAGCGATAATCGCATTTGCCGCGCTTTTTGGAATGGTTTGCAGCTCTTTATTGGCCAGTGCTGCGGCTTTTTTCACCATCACCATGCCACGTACAAATTCAGGGATGTCGCTGATTTTGTTGTTGCTGATGTAGAAGTTTTCAATCGCTCTCAGAGTGTGAACACCATAGTAGGCATCCGCTGGAACTTCCCTGGTACCCAACAAGTCTTCTTCGATACGAATGTTGTTTAACATGTGAACCTTCTTTTCAAGCTGCCGATGGATTGTACTAAACACACAGTATTTATGTGGTTTTGAATATTTTCTGACCGACGATTATTCCCTCAATCAGCCAGATGTTCGAGATCATATGCTGATGATAGCGAATTGCCGTAATCTGGATCACTTATTATCGACCCGATTCCATGATAATTATTAATCTGTGAAATGAGTCACCGCTTTAAAATTTCCAGAAAAAATATCCGTGCAAACCGATTGAATTTTGGCTAACCGTCACCATTTCTTACAGACGCGTTTCGCGAACACATTCAGACAGGGGCCTGAGGGCACCTGCCACACAGGAGATGCCAGTGCGCTGGGTACCATTTATTGCTTTCTTTCTCTATGTTTACATCGAGATTTCAATTTTTATCCAGGTCGCCCATGTACTGGGTGTCCTGTTAACGCTGATTCTGGTGATTTTCACTTCGGTGATCGGCATGTCGCTGGTGCGTAATCAGGGTTTCAAAAATTTCCTGATAATGCAGCAGAAGATGGCCGCAGGCGAAAGCCCGGCCGCAGAGATGATCAAAAGCGTCTCGCTGATTATTGCTGGCCTGCTGCTGATCCTGCCGGGGTTCTTCACTGACTTCCTCGGCCTGCTGCTGCTTCTGCCACCGGTGCAAAAACACCTGACCATGAAGCTACTGCCGCATCTGCGTTTTAGCCGTATGCCGGGCGGTGGCTTCAGTACAGGGCCGGGGGATACTTTCGAAGGGGAGTATCAGCGTAAAGATGATCAGCGCGACCGTTTAGACCATAAAGACGATCGGTAAAAGAGGCCAGGCCCGGTAAGCGAATCGCTACCGGGCTTTGTTTTACAGGGTGCTGCGTTTCGGTAAAAACAGCCACAGCCCCGCCAGCATGCTAATCGCATACAGGCTTTTCCACCCCACCATCGCCAGCAACAGCAGGCAAAGCACGCCACCAACCACTGCCAGCGCTTTATAGCGACCTTTCAGCAGACGACAACCCGCCAGCATGCACAGCAGGTAGATCATGATGAAAATCCCGTTGGCGTACACGATCAGGGCATCAAGATTGATATTCAGCCCGTAAATACATAGCGAACTCAAGACGCAGCAGCCCAGCACGGTATTAAGCGCATTCAACGGCAGCTGACGTTTAGACAGGCGCGCAAGGCGGCTCTCTGGTTTATCAAGCGCCTGCGACCACACCAGACGCGCAAAGCTCTGGATGTAGATATTGAGGCTGGCAAAACAGGCCAGATAGCCAATAACACAGGCGACCCACAGCGCTTTCAGACCAAACAGTTGCACCACAATGCCCGGCAGCGAGGCAGCGGCCGCTTTATCCGCGGCGAACGCGTTGAAATGCAGTACCAGCACGGTACAGGCCCAGTAAACGGTACCTGCTAACAGCAGGCCAATCATCAGGGCGCGCGGGAAATCCCGTTCCGGTTGTTTAAACTCAGAGGCCAGATGGGCGAACGCCTCCAGCCCGACAAAACACCAGAACATTACCGATAGCGCAGCGAACAGCTGCGAATGGTTGACCTCACTTACCGCGGGGAAGGGGATCTCCTTCAGCGTAATATCCCCTTTCCACCAGATGGCGACAATGAGGGCCACAATCAGTATTGCAACGACGGTTTGCAGGTTGGCACTCGAGCTGGCACCTCGTGAGCCGACCCACCAGACGATGGCCAGCGTACCCAGCTCGGCCAGCAGCAGTTGCTCGTTATGCCAGCCAAACAGCGCCTGGCCAAAACCGGTCGCGATATGCAACGCTGCCGGTAGACCGACCGGAATAACAGAAAGAAACAGCCAGCCGGTGACCCGCTCCAGTCGCGGACCAAACGCCATACCGACAAAGTGCGCTACGCCGCCCGCGCTGGGGAAATGCCGTCCGAGGATGGCAAACACGACCGCGACCGGAAACACCAGCACAATCAGCACTGGCCACGCCCACAGGCTATTATTGCCGGCCACCAGAGCTGCCAGCGCGGGTACCGCAAACACACCCGTACCTAACAAGGAGGTCGACAGCAGACCCACGCCCTGCGCCAGTCCCAACTCCTGTTTTAGTCCACTCATTGACATCGCCCTGCCACGATCAAAAGAGAGGCGATGGTAACACTTTCGCAAATTTTTTTTCGTCTGCCCCTTGAAGGGGGAAAAAGCTATCCCCATCTCTCAGGGCACTAGTCGGAAAACCGCGTGCGGACCGGCGTCATCCATAACTGATAATGACTTTCTCAAAGGAGAGCTATCAATGAGTATTCGTCCGTTACATGATCGTGTGATCGTCAAACGTAAAGAAGTTGAAACCAAGTCTGCTGGCGGCATCGTTCTGACTGGTTCTGCAGCAGCAAAATCAACGCGTGGCGAAATCATCGCTGTCGGTAAGGGCCGCATTCTGGAAAACGGAACTGTGCAGCCACTGGACGTTAAAGTTGGTGACATCGTAATTTTCAACGATGGCTACGGCGTGAAATCCGAGAAGATCGACAATGAAGAAGTGTTGATCATGTCCGAAAGCGACATTCTGGCAATTGTTGAAGCGTAATTTTACGCACGAGAATTTGAGGAAATAAGAACATGGCAGCTAAAGACGTAAAATTCGGTAACGACGCTCGTGTAAAAATGCTCCGCGGCGTAAACGTACTGGCAGATGCAGTTAAAGTGACCCTGGGCCCGAAAGGCCGTAACGTAGTGCTGGATAAATCCTTCGGCGCGCCAACCATCACTAAAGACGGTGTTTCTGTAGCACGTGAAATCGAGCTGGAAGACAAGTTCGAAAACATGGGTGCGCAGATGGTGAAAGAAGTTGCCTCTAAAGCGAATGACGCTGCAGGCGACGGTACCACCACCGCAACCGTACTGGCACAGGCTATCATCACCGAAGGTCTGAAAGCCGTTGCTGCGGGTATGAACCCAATGGATCTGAAGCGCGGTATCGACAAAGCGGTTACTGCGGCGGTTGAAGAGCTGAAAGCGCTGTCCGTTCCATGCTCCGACTCTAAAGCGATTGCTCAGGTTGGTACTATCTCCGCTAACTCCGACGAAACCGTAGGTAAACTGATCGCGGAAGCGATGGACAAAGTCGGTAAAGAAGGCGTGATCACCGTTGAAGACGGTACCGGTCTGGAAGACGAACTGGACGTGGTTGAAGGTATGCAGTTCGACCGCGGTTACCTGTCCCCATACTTCATCAACAAGCCAGAAACGGGCGCTGTTGAGCTGGAAAGCCCATTCATCCTGCTGGCTGACAAGAAAATCTCCAACATCCGTGAAATGCTGCCAGTGCTGGAAGCCGTTGCGAAAGCAGGCAAGCCGCTGGTTATCATTGCTGAAGACGTTGAAGGTGAAGCACTGGCGACCCTGGTGGTTAACACCATGCGTGGCATCGTGAAAGTGGCTGCGGTTAAAGCACCTGGCTTCGGCGACCGCCGTAAAGCGATGCTGCAGGATATCGCTACCCTGACTGGCGGTACCGTAATCTCTGAAGAGATCGGTATGGAGCTGGAAAAAGCGACCCTGGAAGACCTGGGCCAGGCTAAACGCGTTGTGATCAACAAAGACACCACCACCATCATCGATGGCGTGGGTGAAGAAGCGGCTATTCAGGGCCGTGTTGCTCAGATCCGTAAGCAGATTGAAGAAGCAACCTCTGATTACGACCGTGAAAAACTGCAGGAGCGCGTAGCGAAACTGGCAGGCGGCGTGGCAGTAATCAAAGTGGGCGCGGCAACTGAAGTTGAAATGAAAGAGAAGAAAGCACGCGTTGACGATGCTCTGCACGCGACCCGTGCAGCAGTAGAAGAAGGCGTGGTAGCTGGTGGTGGTGTCGCGCTGGTGCGTGTTGCCGCTAAACTGGCTGGCCTGACTGCTCAGAACGAAGATCAGAACGTGGGTATCAAAGTTGCGCTGCGCGCAATGGAAGCACCACTGCGTCAGATCGTTTCCAACGCCGGTGAAGAGCCATCCGTGGTTGCGAACATGGTGAAAGCGGGCGAAGGTAACTACGGTTACAACGCTGCAACTGAAGAATACGGCAACATGATCGACTTCGGTATCCTGGATCCAACCAAAGTGACCCGTTCTGCACTGCAGTACGCGGCCTCTGTAGCGGGTCTGATGATCACTACCGAGTGCATGGTGACCGACATGCCTAAAGGCGACGCACCTGACTTAGGTGCTGCGGGTATGGGCGGCATGGGTGGTATGGGCGGCATGATGTAATCGTGCGCTTTACCGCTTAGAATGAGAAAAACCCCCGGGCAGAAATGCTCGGGGGTTTTTCTTTTGGTCATCTTTTTAGTATAAGGTTTACACACGGACAACATCTGCTGTCCAGCTTATTGAAAACGAGGAATAACATGCGCGTAAAAGTCTGTGCAGGGATCGTAGGAGCAGCATTGCTGCTGGCGGGTTGTAGCTCCAGCAATGAGCTGTCTGCTGCAGGTCAGGGCGTTCGCTTTGTTGAAGATAAGCCGGGTAACGAGTGCCAGTTTTTAGGCACGGCAACCGGTGAGCAAAGCAACTGGATGTCGGGTCAGCACGGTGAAGAAGGTGGGTCTATGCGCGGTGCCGCTAACGCGCTGCGTAACCAGGCTGCAGAGATGGGTGGCAACGTGATTTACGGTGTGAGCAGCCCGTCGCAAGGGATGTTGTCCAGCTTCGTGCCAACGGCCAGCCAGATGAATGGCCAGGTCTATAAGTGCCCTAACTGATCTACATTGCTGATGGCGCTGCGCCCAACCCCACCGGGCGGATAAGCGTAGCGCCACCTGCCGTTATTGTTGCCGCAGTTGCAAATCCAGCGGCGTCTTACTCGGCTCACCGCCAATCTCTCGCGCCAGCTTCGGCACCATATAGCCTGAAACCAGCGTTAACAGTTCGCGCATAATCTGCCGGGCCTCTTCATCCGTGACCATGAAATGCGCCGCGCCTTGCACACGATCCAGTACGTGCAGGTAGTAGGGCATCACGCCCGCATCGAATAACGCATTACTGAGCTTCGCCAGAACCCGGGCATTATCATTCACACCGCGCAGCAACACGCTCTGGTTCAACAGCGTCACACCCGCTTTACGCAGACGCGCCATCGCCGCACGGAATGCCTCATCGATTTCATTCGCATGGTTGATATGGTTCACCAGCAGAACCTGTAAACGAGACTGCTCAAGGCGAGATACCAGACCGTCCGTGATGCGTGCCGGAATAACAATCGGTAAACGGCTGTGGATGCGCAAACGCTTGATGTGTGGAATGGCTTCAAGCTGGGTCAACAGCCAGTCCAGTTCATGATCTTTTGCCATCAGCGGATCGCCACCTGAAAAAATGATCTCATCCAGTTCCGGATGGGCGGCGATATAGTCCAGGGCGACCTGCCAGTTGCGTTTATTACCCTGATTTTCGGCATACGGGAAGTGGCGACGGAAACAATAACGGCAGTTTACCGCGCAACCGCCTTTCACCAGCAGAAGAGCACGGTTGAGATATTTGTGCAGTAAACCCGGTACCACACTGTTCTGCTCTTCCAGAGGATCGGTGCTGTATCCTGGCGCCGATATAAACTCTTCCTGCGCAGTAAGCGTTTGTTTTAATAATGGATCGTCAGGGTTTCCTTTCTCCATACGGGCAACAAACGCGCGAGGAACACGCAGGGCAAAAAGTCGCTTAGCCTCGCGGCCTGCAAGCAACTCTGGGTGCTGATCGAGGTCTAACAGACGCAGCAATTCATCAGGACTGGTGATTACATCGGCAAGTTGCGATAACCAATCTTCTCTGGACGGGGTGTTTAGGGTTACAATATGCGCCATTTTGTGGCTTAGCTACCAGTTAACAAATTTAGAGGGCCTTATGGCAACGTACTATAGCAACGATTTTCGTGCTGGTCTTAAAATCATGATGGACGGCGAACCGTACGCGGTTGAAGCCAGCGAATTCGTTAAACCAGGTAAAGGCCAGGCATTCGCGCGCGTTAAGCTGCGTCGCCTGCTGACCGGTACCCGTGTTGAGAAAACCTTCAAGTCTACTGACTCCGCTGAAGGCGCTGATGTTGTCGATATGAACCTGACTTACCTGTACAACGACGGTGAGTTCTGGCACTTCATGAACAACGAAACGTTCGAGCAGCTGTCTGCGGATGCTAAAGCGATTGGCGATAGCGAAAAATGGCTGCTGGACCAGGCTGAGTGCATCGTGACCCTGTGGAACGGCCAACCTATCGCTGTTACCCCACCAAACTTCGTAGAGCTGGAAATCGTTGAAACCGACCCAGGTCTGAAAGGTGATACCGCAGGTACTGGCGGCAAGCCAGCTACCCTGTCCACCGGTGCAGTGGTTAAAGTTCCACTGTTCGTACAGACTGGTGAAGTGATCAAAGTAGATACCCGCTCCGGCGAATACGTATCTCGCGTGAAGTAATTTACGTCAAGACTGAAGGCGCAGCGCCCGCTGCGCCTGTTTTTTGCAGGCAGGGATGATGAACCGTACCGTTAAAATTCTGCTTCTGTTAGCGCTGTCCAGCGCATTACTTTCCGGCTGTAACACCACGCGTGGAATGGGGGAAGATATCCAGGATCTCGGCCATATCATTTCTCACGCGGCCAGCTAACCCCGTCTAATTTTCCTAAAAATGCGTCCTTTTCCGTCAAACGACGGGATATTGTCTATTCTTAAGTTGCTATACACAAAACAACTTTGGCTATAAAAGGAAGATATTATGGTTAAGAAGACAATTGCAGCGATCTTTTCAGTCCTGGTACTTTCTTCAGTATTAACAGCCTGTAATACCACGCGTGGCGTTGGTCAGGATATTTCTGAAGGTGGTAGCGCAATCTCTGGTGCGGCAAGTAAAGCACAGCAGTAATTGAATAAACGGTACGGAACCAGACGGGTTTCGTACCGTCAGCTTTCTGATTCCTGCAGGGATAAAAACGGTGAATAACGCGTATCCATATGCAATTTCATGCGGATATTTCGTTTATAGGTATAGACCGTTTTACCGTTAATACTCAGGTGAGCTGCAATCTTTTGATTGCTGGCACCATCCATCCACAACGTCAGCACTTTCTCCTCCTGGCGCGTCAGCAAAGGCGCGGTTACCTTTGGCTTTTCACTGTTCGCGTGCGAAATGAGTGCGTCGTGAATAACTGTCCCCAGTTGTTCAAGACGGGCATTTTTCAACAGCGATGACCAGACCGGGAATTGCTTCAGCCAGGCGGTCATTTCACTATCCTCACCCGATTGCAGCAAAATAAAGGGCACTCTTTCGCTGGCGTTCAGTAAAGATGAGAGGGACTGAAAGGGATGTACATCCTGTCTGAACCCATGCAGGTCAGCAATAACCAGCGTCGGTTTCCATTGCAGAATGTGCTCTCTGGCGAGGAAAAGATTATTCAGGCCGGTCACAACGACGTTTTCCGGAAATAAACCGGAATGATTGAGCCATGCTTCAAACCCGGTGCGGGTGAAGTGACAACGGTCAATCAAAAGAATTTTGAACATATTATATTCGCAGTCGGCTAGTGGTTTGGCTTCCTGCCATCAGAAAGCACATCATCATAGAGAAGTCGGATGAGTGATAAATGCCTGAACTGCGCGGCATACTGCGGCTATTTCTTGCCTTAACATGTTCAGCACAAAAGGATTGAAAAAAAATCGCACGCTAACCAAAATATGAGGTGTAATCTTTGCCTTGCGGGACGACCCGTAAGCGCTTCCTTCATCGGGGACGGCCCCAACTTGCATTTAAGTTAAGGAGCCTGAAATGTCCTGGATCATTCTTGTTATTGCTGGCCTGCTCGAAGTGGTATGGGCGATAGGTCTGAAGTACACCCACGGTTTTACCCGCCTGACCCCCAGCGTCATTACCCTTACCGCGATGATTGTGAGTATCGTTTTGCTCTCGTGGGCGATGCGTTCTTTACCGGTGGGGACAGCGTATGCCGTCTGGACGGGAATTGGCGCCGTGGGGGCAGCCATCACGGGGATCCTGCTGTTGGGGGAGTCAGCGAGTCTGGCGCGTATCGCCAGTCTCGCCCTGATTGTGGCCGGTATTATTGGGTTGAAGCTCAGCACCCATTAATGGGGTTGTTCTACCCAGATGAGTTTCGACACATCAAACCCTTGCCGGGTCGCGACGTCCAGCATCTGCTGTTTCATCTCAGGTGAAAGGGTTGGGGTGCGAGAGAGGATCCACAGATAGTTACGATCCGGCCCGCAGACCAGTGCGTGACGGTACTCTCTGTCGAGCGCGATCACGTTATATCCGCCATAGAACGGGCCGAAGAAGGAGACTTTGAGCGCGGCCCGTCGCGGGTCGCCGGTAAAGTACGCTTGTCCAATCGACTGCTGCCACATTTCCCGGTCCGGATTATAGCCCCGGTTGATAACCTGAATACCGCCGTCATCCATCGGGCTGTAATTTGCCGTGACCTTCTCTAAACCCCGTTCAAAACGGTGGTCAAGGCGCGCGATTTCATACCATGTTCCAAGAAAACGTTGTGCGTCGAAATTGCTGACAACGGTGACGCCGGGAGGGGGAGTAGGGGAGCTGCAGGCAACCACTAAAAACGCGGCTGTCACTGCGGCGATAACAGGCAAAATGCGCATAGGAGTTTCCTTACTGTTTTTTGTTAAGTGTAGATGACAGCAAGGAAAATGCGGGAATTTTGCAGGCCGGGTGAGCATCAGCATCACCCGGCAAGATGTTACTGCAGAGCGCTCAGAATACGGTATGCCGCTTCCACGCGCGCCGGGTTCGGGTAGCTCTTGTTCGCCAGCATAACAATGCCGAGTTCCTTCTCAGGGATAAATGCCACGTAGCTGCCAAATCCGCCCGTCGAGCCTGTTTTATGTACCCATGACGCTTTTATCGGTGGAGCAGGAGGGTTCACATCTGCCACGGGCAACGGCGCAAGCGCTACCTTGTTGTCGCTGCCCTCCACCACGGTTTTGGCTTCTACCGGCCAGTTGAGCATCTCCCAGCCCAGGCCCTGGTACATCGAGCCTGTGCGCCAGTAGCGAGACTGTGCAAGCACCATGCCCTGCTTCAGTGAGGCATCCTGTACGCCATCGGGGGCCATGTTAGCCACCACCCAGCTCGCCATATCCTTCACGTTGGTTTTCACGCCATACGCTTCGGCATCGAGCATGCCCGGCGAAACGTGAACCGCTTTACCGTCACGATAACCCCAGGCGTAATGCTGTTCTTCTGCCTTCGGAACGTTAATCCACGTATGGTTCAGGTTAAGCGGCTTCAGGACCCTCTCCGTCATCGCCTGCTCAAAGCGCATGCCAGAAGGTTTCACTGCCAGAGCCCCAAACAGACCGATGCTGGCATTCGCATAAAGACGCGTGGTGCCTGGCGCCCACTGTGGTTGCCAGGACTGGTAAAAACGCAGCAGCGAGGCATTATCGGTAACCTCATCGGGCACCTGTAACGGCAGGCCACCGGCAGTATAGGTTGCCAGGTCCAGCATGCGAACGCCCTGCCACTGTTTGCCGGTCAGCTCAGGCCAATATTTGGTCACCGGATCGCCCAGCGAAATTTCACCGCGAGCAATAGCATCGCCACCCAGAACGCCGGTGAAGGTTTTGCTGATTGAGCCCAGCTCAAACAGCGTTTGTGCAGTGACGGGTGTGTTCGCGGCGACATCGGCCTTGCCGAAGGTGAAGTAGTGCGGCTGGCCCTGATAGATCACCGCGACCGCCATACCCGGAATAGACTGCGCTTTCATCAGGGGCGTAACGGTACGTTCCACGACCTTCGCCAGCTGTGTTTCTGACAGAGGTGCGGCTAATGCAGCGCAGGAGGTGCTGAGCAGCAGGGCGCAGCACAGGGATTTTTTCATCATCAGTTATCTTCCGTAATAGCGAGTCAAGGGAGTGTCCGGGCCCGTCAGACATACCCAGTCTGTTGGATTTGACTGTGGCTGACAAACGGTTAAATTTAGCATTAGCTGTTAATTTTTCTAACGGATGGGTCGATGACACGCAGCTATTTACCGCTTAATTCGCTTCGTGCCTTCGAAGCCGCCGCAAGGCACCTCAGTTTTACTAATGCTGCCATTGAGCTGAATGTCACCCATTCAGCCATCAGTCAGCACGTTAAGACGCTGGAACAACATCTGAACTGTCAGCTGTTTGTCCGGGTTTCGCGTGGATTGATGCTGACGACAGAGGGCGAGAATCTGCTGCCGGTGCTGAACGATTCGTTTGATCGTATCGCCGGCATGCTGGATCGCTTTGCCAGTCATCGCGCTCTGGAGAAGCTTAAAATTGGCGTGGTGGGGACTTTTGCGACCGGGGTGTTATTCGCGCAGCTGGATGATTTCCGTCGCCGCTATCCGCATATCGATCTGCATCTTTCGACTCATAATAACCGCGTCGATCCGGCCGCCGAAGGGCTTGATTACACGATCCGCTACGGTGGAGGGGCGTGGCATGGCACTGAAGCGACGTTTCTGTGTTCTGCGCCGCTGGCTCCGCTGTGCACGCCTGAAATTGCCGTCGGGCTACAAGCACCGGCGGACATGCTGAAGTTTACGCTGCTGCGCTCCTACCGACGCGATGAATGGTCGGCGTGGATGCAGGCCGCGGGCGAACTCCCGCCGTCACCAACGCATCGGGTGATGGTGTTTGATTCATCCGTTACCATGCTGGAAGCCGCGCAGGCCGGCGTGGGAATTGCTATTGCGCCTGTAGGTATGTTCACTCATCTGCTGAACAGTGAACGTATCATTCAGCCGTTTGCGACACAGATTGAGCTGGGCAGTTACTGGTTAACCCGATTGCAGTCACGGACAGAAACCCCTGCAATGCGTGAGTTTGCGCAGTGGCTGGTGGGGAAAATGCAGAAATGACAGGCCCGCCGGGGGGCGGGCCTGATGTATCAGATAGTAACCACGGCAATCAGCGTAACCACCGTCAGGATGGTTGCCAGGCCGTAGAACACCCATTTCCCGCTCGGGACATGGATTTTCAGGTCATGCATCGCGTGGTGAATACGGTGCAGGCCACACCACAGCGGCAGGACGATCATCAGGAAGATGAACACACGGCCAATAAAGCTGCTGGCAAAGGCCAGTACTCGCTCGTAACCCAGCGCATCGCCCGGAAACAGCCCCAGTGGCAGCATAATACCGACCAGCAGGATGATGACCGGCGCGATGATGGCGCTCCACATCCCCCCTGCGCCAAACAGTCCCCAGAAGACCGGCTCGTCAGAACGTTTTGGATTTGGATTAATCACAGTAGTCTCCTTACCAGAACAGTGCGACAAACAGAATGACCACAGTGACGAGGATCGTCACTCCCCATAGCCCTTTAATGACCGGCTCTGGCCCCATTTTCTCGTCTTTAATGATGATGTTCGCCGCTTTTGGCGCCAGTTCAAACCAGGTTTTGGTATGAAGCAGCGCTGCCGCGAGCACAATCAGGTTCAGGATCACGATGATGGGGTTTTGCAGGAAGCCGACAAAGCTGGCCCAGGTTTCAGGGCCATGTTTGAGGGCATAAACGCCGTACATCAGCTCCAGGCTGAACCAGACCGCCGGCACTGCGGTGCCTTCACGCAGCATATAGAAGCGATAAAACGGCAGTTTCTTCCACCAGGTGGACGGCATTGGCCGCACGTAGGCTTTGCGTTTAGTCGTCATTATGCACTCCTTAGCGTGGTTTCAGGGTGGCGATAAGAAAGTCTTTCGAGCTTTCCACTTTACCCTGCTGAATAGCGGCGGCCGGGTCGACGTGCTTCGGACAGACTTCGGAGCAGTAGCCCACAAAAGTACAGCTCCAGACGCCGTTCTGGCTGTTAAGCTGCGCCATACGTTCTTTTTTACCGTGGTCGCGGCTGTCCTCGTTATAGCGGTGTGCCAGGGTAATGGCCGCCGGGCCAATAAACTCTGGATTCAGACCAAACTGTGGACACGCGGCGTAGCACAGACCACAGTTGATGCAGCCGGAGAACTGATGGTATTTCGCCATCTGAGCTGGCGTCTGGGTGTTCGTCCCCTGATCCGGCGTACGTGGATTGCCGATGATGTACGGCTTAATCGCTTCCAGACTTTCGATAAAGTGGGTCATATCGACCACCAGATCGCGTTCAATCGGGAAGTTACCCAGCGCTTCTACTTTGATGCCTTTGGTGTATTCACGCAGGAAAGTTTTACAGGCCAGTTTCGGCACCTTGTTGACCATCATGCCGCAGGAGCCGCAGATTGCCATACGGCACGACCAGCGGTAGCTCAGGTCCGGCGCAAGGTTATCTTTGATATAGCCGAGCGCATCCAGCAGAGAGGTTTGCTCGTCATAAGGGACTTCATAGAATGCGCTGTGCGGTGCGGTGTCCACTTCCGGATTGTAGCGCACCACTTCAATTTTCAGTTTCTGCATCTCAGCCATTCGCCTTCTCCTTCTTCTCGGCGGCTTCTGCTTCTGCGCCATACACGCGTTTAGCCGGTGGCAACGTCGTGATTTTCACGTCGCTGTAGTCCAGACGGGTGGTGCCATCCGCATCGCGCCAGGCGAGAGTGTGTTTCAGGAAATTGACGTCATCACGTTCGGTGCAGCCTTCATCAAGACGCTGATGCGCGCCGCGTGACTCTTTACGTGCCAGCGCAGAGTGCGCCATACATTCCGCCACGTTCAGGCCGTGACCCAACTCAATGGTATAGAGCAGGTCTGTGTTGAACACGCTGGAGGTATCGGTAATGCGCACGCGCTTGAAGCGCTCCTGCAGCTCTGCCAGCTTATCCACGGTTTTTTGCATCAGCTCAGGGGTACGGTAGATACCGCAGCCTTCTTCCATCGACAGGCCCATCTCGTCGCGGATTTTCGACCAGTTTTCATTTCCTTCCTGGTTCACCAGGTTTTTCAGCCGTTTTTCGACGTCAACGACCTGGGCATCCAGCGCCGCGCTGTTCGCCTCGCCCGCGGTGGCAGCACGTTCCATCGCGCGTTCGCCCGCCATGCGGCCAAAGACCACCAGCTCCGCCAGTGAGTTTGACCCCAGACGGTTGGCACCGTGCAGGCCGACAGAAGAGCACTCGCCCACGGCAAACAGCCCTTTAATGCGGGTTTCGCACTGCTGATCGGTTTCGATACCGCCCATGGTGTAGTGGGCCGTTGGACGTACCGGAATCGGCTCTTTCACCGGATCGACGCCAACATAGGCTTTTGCCAGTTCGCAAATGAACGGCAGACGTTCCAGCAGTTTCTTCTCGCCAAGATGACGCAGGTCGAGGTAGACCACATCGCCGCGTGGCGTGGCGATGGTGTTGCCTTTGCGCCACTCGTGCCAGAAGGCCTGAGATACTTTGTCGCGCGGGCCCAGTTCCATGTATTTGTTTTTCGGCTCGCCGAGCGGGGTTTCCGGGCCCATGCCGTAATCCTGCAGATAGCGGTAGCCATTTTTATTGACCAGGATCCCGCCTTCACCACGGCAACCTTCCGTCATCAGAATGCCGGAGCCCGGCAGACCAGTAGGGTGATACTGCACGAACTCCATATCCCGCAGCGGCACGCCGTGGCTGAGCGCCATGCCCATGCCGTCACCGGTGACGATACCGCCGTTGGTGTTGTAGCGGTAAACACGCCCCGCACCGCCGGTAGCCATGACCACCGCGTTGGCGCGGATCTGGACGAGGGTGCCTTCCATCATGTTCATCGCCACCAGACCGCGCGCCTGACCGTCATCAACCAGAATGTCGAGGACGAAATGTTCGTCAAAGCGCTGAATCTGTGGGAACTGAAGGGAGGTCTGGAACAGGGTGTGCAACATGTGGAAGCCGGTTTTATCGGCGGCGAACCAGGTACGTTCGATCTTCATCCCGCCGAAGCGGCGAACGTTGACGCTGCCGTCCGGACGACGGCTCCACGGACATCCCCACTGTTCAAGCTGGGTCATCTCCGTAGGACAATGGTGTACAAAGTAGTCAACGACATCCTGCTCGCAAAGCCAGTCGCCCCCTGCAACCGTGTCGTGGAAATGGTATTCGAAGCTGTCATGATCCTGCGCAACGGCGGCGGATCCTCCTTCTGCGGCAACCGTATGGCTGCGCATCGGATAGACTTTTGAAATCAATGCGATTTTAGCGTTGGGATTAGCTTGTGCTGCAGCAATCGCAGCACGTAATCCAGCCCCGCCAGCGCCTATAACGGCAAGATCGGCTTGAAAAGTTTGCACGACATTCCTCCAGATTTTTGTTATTTCGCAACGCGATAAACTAAAGGTAGTTCACCCGTCCAAAAGGACGATTGCGAAAGCGTTTCCACTGCTCCTTTATGGGTAAAGCAGTATAACCGCGTGGATGTCAGGGAAATTTGACGTGTTCGATTTTTTTGCTGTTCTGTGCGGCGATTTATCGCGGTGAGTAATGAATTTCGTCGCGCAATTGTTTACCTAAATGAAATGCGCTTTTTTACTGCGCAAAATTTGTCTCCGTCCCTGGTAACGAGTAGACTTCGTGCCCTTGTCTGAAATCGGAGAAAAACTCATGAGCGAAACGGCCACCTGGCAGCCGAGCGCATCCATCCCCAACCTGCTAAAACGCGCTGCAATTATGGCGGAGATCCGCCGCTTCTTTGCCGACCGCGGCGTTCTTGAGGTGGAAACCCCGTGCATGAGTCAGGCAACGGTAACGGATATTCATCTGGTCCCGTTTGAAACCCGTTTTGTTGGTCCTGGCCACTCACAGGGCATGAATTTGTATCTGATGACCAGCCCGGAATACCACATGAAACGCCTGCTGGCGGCAGGGTGTGGCCCGGTCTATCAGCTGTGCCGCAGTTTCCGTAATGAAGAGATGGGGCGTCACCACAATCCGGAATTCACCATGCTGGAGTGGTACCGTCCGCATTATGATATGTACCGCCTGATGAACGAGGTGGACGATCTGCTGCAGCAGGTGCTGGAGTGCTCAGAAGCGGAAACGCTCTCTTATCAGCAGGTTTTCCAGCGTTACCTGGAAATTGATCCGCTCTCTGCGGATAAAGCGCAGCTGCGCGAAGTGGCGGCAAAACTGGATCTGAGCAACGTGGCAGATACCGAAGAAGACCGCGACACGCTGCTGCAACTGCTCTTCACCTTTGGCGTTGAACCGCAAATTGGCAAAGACCGGCCGACGTTTGTATATCACTTCCCGGCAAGCCAGGCTTCGCTGGCGCAGATCAGCACCGAAGATCACCGCGTGGCGGAGCGTTTTGAGGTCTATTACAAAGGTATCGAGCTGGCGAACGGCTTCCACGAACTGACCGACGCACGCGAACAGCAGCAGCGTTTTGAGCAGGATAACCGCAAGCGCGCGGCACGTGGTCTGCCGCAGCAGCCCATTGATACCCATCTGCTGGAAGCATTGAAAGCGGGCCTGCCGGACTGCTCCGGCGTGGCGCTGGGCGTTGATCGTCTGGTGATGCTGGCGCTGGGTGCAGAACAGCTGGGTGAAGTGATCGCGTTTACGGTTGATCGCGCATAACGCACCGTATTGCCGGGTAGCACTGTCGCTTACCCGGCTCACCTCTGATGTCAATTAACCTTTCCATTTCCGCACGACAACATTAAAAACTACCACATTCTCTGTACGCAGGTCTTTTTCTTAATTTGCCCCTAATAGCCACAATATTAGTCTGGTCATCTGCTACCATCCGCGCAGTTTAACTTCCTTTGGATGGCGCTATGTCCCAGTCACTTAAAAAGATGACCCTCACCGGGCTCATCCTGATGATTTTTACCTCCGTCTTTGGCTTTGCCAACAGCCCGTCGGCTTTCTATCTGATGGGCTACAGCGCAACGCCGTTCTACATCGTCTCGGCCCTGTTTTTCTTCATACCGTTTGCGCTGATGATGGCGGAAATGGGGGCGGCCTACCGCAAAGAAGAGGGCGGGATCTATTCCTGGATGAACAACAGCATCGGCCCGCGCTACGCGTTTATCGGCACGTTTATGTGGTTCTCCTCGTATGTGGTCTGGATGGTCAGTACGGCGGCCAAGGTCTGGGTACCGTTTTCGACGTTTGTTTTCGGCAGCGATCACACTCAGGTCTGGTCTTTGGCCGGTCTGCGCTCCACGCAGGTGGTCGGGATTCTGGCCGTCTGCTGGATGGTGGTTGTAACGCTGGTGGCGTCTAAGGGCATCAATAAAATTGCCCGCATTACCGCCGTGGGTGGGATCTCGGTGATGTGCCTGAACCTGGTGTTGCTGCTGGTCAGCATTGCCATTCTGTGCCTGAACGGCGGACATTTCGCTCAGGAGGTGAACTTCGTTTCCTCGCCCAACCCGAGCTATCAGTCCGGGCTCGCTATGCTCTCCTTTGTGGTGTTTGCCATTTTTGCGTACGGCGGTATTGAGGCGGTGGGCGGCCTGGTCGACAAGACCGAGAACCCGGAAAAGAACTTTGCGAAAGGCATTATTTTTGCCGCAATAGTTATCTCCATTGGCTATTCGCTGGCAATTTTCCTCTGGGGCGTCAGCAGCAACTGGCAGCAGGTACTCAGCAACAACACCACTAACCTGGGCAACATTACCTATGTGCTGATGAAAAGCCTGGGGATGACGCTGGGACAAGCGATGAATCTGACACCGGAAGCGGCGGCAACGATGGGCGTCTGGTTTGCACGCATCACCGGCTTGTCCATGTTCCTTGCCTATACCGGCGCGTTTTTCACGCTGATTTACTCTCCGTTGAAAGCGATAATTCAGGGCACGCCAAAAGCGCTGTGGCCTGCACGCATGACGCAACTGAATACCGCAGGTATGCCCGCCAACGCCATGTGGATGCAGTGCCTGCTGGTCTGCGTGTTCATTTTGCTGGTGTCGTTTGGTGGGGATACCGCGTCAGCGTTTTATAACAAGCTGACCCTGATGGCGAACGTGTCGATGACGCTGCCTTATCTCTTTCTGAGCCTGGCCTTCCCGTTCTTTAAGGCGAAGGAGGATCTTGAGCGTCCGTTTGTGATTTTCAAAACGCGCGCCGCCACGCTGCTGGCAACCACGGTGGTGGTGCTGGTAGTGGCATTCGCCAACATCTTTACCGTTATTCAGCCGGTGATTGAGGCGAATGACTGGAGTAGCGCACTGTGGATGGTGGGCGGTCCAGTCTTCTTCTCGCTTCTGGCGATGGGGATTTATGAGAATTACCGCCGACGTTCTGTGGCGTTGCTGACGGAAGTGGCGTAGCGGTTAAACATTCCCCTCCCGGAAGGGAGGGGAGAAGGGTTACAGACTTCCTGCCGGGCGTGTGCGCGCCGCTGACGTTAACGTTCTTCCCGTTTTACGCCCGTCCAAGCTTTCCAGACGCATCTGGAACGGTGGGAACGGCATATCAATGCCGTGCTCACGGAACCCTGCCAGAATCAGCTGGTGGATCTCATGACGCAGTGGCATACGGTGTCCCATTTCGGCGGCGTAAATACGCAGTTCGAAAATCTGGATCCCCTGTTGTAAATCCACCAGGAACACTTCCGGCGCCGGGTTGTCGATCACAAATGAACAGCGCTCCGCGGCGGTGTAGAGGATCTGAGTGACCTCTTCGCTATTGGCATCCGACGGCGCAGGTACCGTCAGCACCACACGCGTGACGGAGTCTGACAGCGACCAGTTGATAAACTGCTCGGTAATAAACGCCTTGTTCGGCACGATGATCTCTTTACGGTCCCAGTCGCTGATGGTGGTGGCGCGCGTGTTGATCCTGGTGATGCTGCCGGTCAAATCGCGGATCGTTACCGTATCGCCAATACGAATCGGTTTTTCGAACAGAATAATCAGGCCAGAGATAAAATTGGCGAAGATCTCCTGTAAGCCAAACCCTAACCCCACACCAAGTGCCGCCACCAGCCACTGCAGTTTCGACCATTCAATACCAATCATTGAGAAGCCGACCAGCCCGCCAAACAGCATGATCAGATATTTGGTGATGGTGGTAATTGCATATCCCGTCCCCGGGGTTAAATCGAGATGCTGCAGCAGGGCCAGCTCCAGCAGCGCCGGGAAG
Source organism: Enterobacter sp. BNK-18 (assembly GCF_047456135.1). NCBI lineage: Bacteria > Pseudomonadati > Pseudomonadota > Gammaproteobacteria > Enterobacterales > Enterobacteriaceae > Enterobacter > Enterobacter sp. BNK-18. The sequence goes on from NZ_CP179899.1 coordinate 4,207,263, forward strand.
TTACGCACCAGCTGGGTGGTGATGATCAACACCAGAATGGCAATCAACACCGCGCCTAAGGTAATCGGCTCCAGGCTCTCCACACCTTGTACCGTGGACGTTACGTCCCACAGGGAGATGTTTTCCAGGAAGCCAAACGCGGAGTGAATTTCCGACCACAGGAAGATCACCGACAGCAGTGCAATCAGCATCAGGATGGAGCGTACCAGTCGCAGGGATTGGGTACTGATGGCATCCAGATCCAGCTCGACTTCGTCAGCTTCCGTCGTGCCTTCTGTGCTGTTGACATGGTTTGGCTCTTCCTCGCCACGCGCACGCTGGGCGAGGATCTCTGCCCGTCGGTGCTTGGCACGGTCGAACGCCAGACGGCGGCGCTGGATCAGCATCCAGCGGCGTATCACGTGATACACCACCAGAAGCAGGAACCAGATCGCCACCGAGGTTTCAAGCCTCGCCAGCAGCGCCTTGGCGGTCGCCAGGTAACCCACCGTCGCTGCCAGCATGGCAATCAGCGGTGCGCTCAGCAGCAGGTTCCAGAGCAGCCGGTTGAACATGTTGTCGCCGTTACCGGATTTATCCAGATAGAGCGGGATACCGGCGCGTTTCAGGCTGAGCGTGACAATTGCCAGCGCCCCGCATATCAGCATAAAGCAGAGGCGGCCCAGCGACCCTGAGAATTCCCGGTCATTAAGTTTATCGAACATGATCAGCGCCATAATCAGCGGCACAATCAGTCCGATGCTCATCAGGTAGTAACGCATGGCGCGTGCAACGCGATTACGCGGCCAGCCGAAGTGAGCGATGAACAAACCGTTGGGCCGCGCGAACGTGGCGCAAATCATTACCACCCACAGCAGTGGCACCGTGGCAGTGACGCCATCGCCAATGGCCACCGCGAGCGGGTAGGGCCAGGCTTCCCGCAGGCCATATCCAAGCGTCATCCACAGGACCGGTAGCGGTGAGGCGACGAGAATCGACCAGAAGACGGTGCGTAACGTCAGCCAGAAGTGATCCTGCGTAACTTTCCCCACCCGGGCGCTGGAGCGCTCCAGGAATCGGGTGAAATACCGGCGCGAGTAAATGCTGAAGCCCACCAGAATCAGCGCGGCCAGCAGCGGGAAAATGGTCTCTTTACTGGTGAGCATCATCACGCTGGCCTGGCCCAGCTGGCTGAAGGTATCCAGCGAAATAAGGCGGCGCAGATCCTGAACAATCTCAATCGGCCACGAGAAGGTCATCGGCCGTACGTCGGAGGTCCAGAAGAGATAACGGTGCGTTGCCTCATTCACCTCTTTCAGCGCATCTTCCAGTTGGCTATTAGAGACCTTCAGCTTGGTCAGTTCCAGAATCAGCGTATCCCCGCCCTGGAGCAGAGAGTTCAGCAGTTCACGCTGGGTACGCAACTGGGCTTCCAGAATGCGGTTCTGCTCGCTGGTCAGCGGCTGTCCGTCAGCCTGACGGATCTGGCGGATTTGCGGCTGTTTGTTGAGCAGATCCTCAAAGTGCAGTCGCTGCACGCGCAACTGAGCCATTTCGGTATCCAGCTGCTGCGGTTTGGGCATTTCCGGCAGGCGTGAGACCTGCGCGCGTAACGCTTCACCCAGCAGGTTTGATGACCCTAGCCATTGGGACTGCTCACGCAACGTGTTAAGCGCCTGGCGGACCTGTAGGGTTTGATTGGTAGCCTGGCGCTGTTGCGAGGCTACCAGATCCATACGCTGCGCCTGTTGGTTCAGCGCCGCAGAGAGCTCGCGGTTGACCTTAAACTGCTCAACGATGCCGCTGGGCAGGTTCGCGCTGTTTTCCGCCAGCAGTTCGGTGCTTTCAAGCGCACGCTCGGCTTCGCGCTGCCGCTGGCTGTTAAGCTGATTACGCAGGGCCTGCAGATATGCATCCAACTGTTCGCTCTGCTTCTGCGCCAGCTCAGAGCGCATCCGCGACAGCTCCTGGCGGTTATTGGCGGACAGCTGCGCCAGCTCCAGTTCATCGACAAGGGCTTTGAGGCGAGCAGATTCGGCCTGCAGCCCCAGATTCTGCGCCTGCGCTTGCGGCGTGTTGCCGCTTTGCGTGCCAACGCGACGCTCAACTTCATTAAGCTGGCGGCGGGCATCGGTTTGCTGCTGGGGAAGCTGGCTGAGCGAGTCGGCAATTTCACGCGCCCGCTCCTGCTCCTGCTGAGCCAGACGGCTCTTTTCCAGAAGCTGGCTGCTGACCTGGAGGATCTCCTGATTCAGCGCATCAGAAGACATGTCCGCCGGTATATCGCGCGGTTCATCACGCAGATTACTGAGCTGCGAGCGCAGCGTTTGCGAGAGTTTCGGGAAGTTGTCGATAACCTGCTGATATTGCTGTGCACGCTCAAGGGAGCCTTTTCGCTCCGCAAGCGCGTTCAGGGCTGACTGGAGCGACTCAACGGTCTCTGGCTGAGCGGGTTTTGCCGCTTTTGCCTGCTCCAGTTCCTGGGTTATCTGTTTTGCGTCGGGGGCTGTCGCTGCGTACGCCCCCATGCTGAGGCACCAGGCCATCAGTAGAACGATAATCGGGCGCACGTCAGCGATCCTTCTGTTATTAGCCTTCGTCTTTTTTGTCGTCAACCAGCGGGCTGGCGTCGTGCTCGGCGTCGATCTCTTCTTGGGACAACGGTGCAGGTTCTGCCACCGGCGTTACGAAGGTTTCGGTAGAGACGGCCAGCGGCTGACCCAGTTTGGTGACCGACAGGCTTTCAAGCTGTTCGGCCAGCTTAACTTTACCCGGTGCAAACAGGTTGATAACGGTTGAGCCCAGCTTGAAGCGACCCATCTCCTGACCTTTCAGCAGGGCGACAGAGCCTTCTTCTTCGCCGGCAGGCCAGGTCCAGCGCTTGATCACGCCTTCACGTGGTGGGGTGATGGTGCCAGCCCAGACGGTTTCAATGCTGCCGACAATGGTCGCGCCCACCAGAATCTGCGCCATAGGACCGAATTCAGTATCAAACAGGCAAATGACGCGTTCGTTACGGGCGAACAGGTTAGGTACGTTCTGCGCCGTGAGGTGGTTCACGGAGAACAGATCGCCCGGAACGTAGATCATTTCACGCAGGATGCCGTTGCACGGCATGTGCACGCGGTGATAGTCGCGCGGTGAGAGATAGGTGGTCGCGAAGGTCCCGTTACGGAACAGATCCGCCATCAGGTAGTTACCTGCCAGCAACGCTTCCAGGCTGTAGTTATGGCCTTTCGCCTGCAGGATTTTGTCGTCTTCGATGTGACCCAGTTGGCTAATCACGCCGTCTGCAGGCATCACCAGCACGTTAGGGTCCGTATTCAGCGGGCGCACGTCGTCACGCAGTGGGCGGACGAAAAACTCGTTGAAGGTGCGGTAGCTAGCGGTATCCGGCTTCTGCGCCTCTTTCATGTCGACCTTGTAATATTTTACGAAAAGGTCGATGACCAGTTTGGTCAGCCAGCCCGCTCGTTTGCTCGCGCCCCAGCCCGCCAGGCGAGTGAGCCACAGTTTCGGCAGAATGTATTGAAGCGAAAGTTTAAATGAGTTTAACAAGGTAGCCTCCAGGCCATTGTTTTGTCGTTCCTGATCCGGCCGCAAAGCGCCGGAACCTGAAAAAAGGGGACGATTTTAGCGATGCTTAGCTTAGTTGTCAGTTATCAGAATCAGAAAAGTTTTTACGCGTTTTTACCTGATCCATGCTCTCGAGAATGCGGTGGTAGTTTTCAAAGCGGGTCTCCGCTATTTCGCCTTTCTCGACCGCTTCACGGATAGCGCAGCCCGGGTCATTGTCATGTTTACAGTCGCGGTATTTGCAAGCACCTAAATAATCATGGAATTCGACAAATCCGTTGAAGATTTGTTCCGGCTCAAGGTGCCACAAACCGAATTCACGCACGCCCGGGGAGTCAATGACATCGCCGCCGTGCGGGAAGTGATACAGGCGTGACGCGGTTGTGGTGTGCTGGCCCAGGCCAGAAACATCAGACACATCGTTGGTCACGATCTCTTGCTGGAGGCCGAGAAGGTTGTTCAGCAGGCTCGATTTGCCCACACCGGACTGTCCCGCAAAGATGCTGATGCGATCGGTAAGCGCCTCTTCAAGCGGTTTCAGACCATCTTTGGTATAGCTGGAAACCATCAGAACGCGATAACCAATGTTACGGTAGATATCCATCTGCTCGTTGACGAAGTTCATACCGTCTTCATCGAGCAGATCGATTTTGTTGAGTACGATGATCGGTTCAACCTGCAGCGTTTCACAGGCGACAAGGTATCGGTCGATAATATTGAGCGAAAGTTCGGGCAAAATCGCCGAGACGATAACGATCTGGTTAATGTTGGCTGCGATAGGTTTAACCCCGTCGTAGAAATCGGGACGGGTCAGTACCGACGTACGCGCGTGGACCGCCTCAACGATGCCTTTTACCGTGACGCCTTCCGCCGCTTCTTTACCCGGGCGCCAGACCACGCGATCGCCGGTTACCAGAGAACGAATCGTCCGGCGGATGTTGCAGCGGTGAATCTCACCGTTGGCGGATTCCACGTCGGCGTGCATACCGAAACGGCTGATGACGATGCCTTCCATCGGTTCGCCAAACAGGTTGTCGTCGTAATCGACCTTCTCCGAAGTGGTTTTAAGACGGCGCTGGTGATTGGCATTCACACGGCGCTGCTGCCCTTTGGAGAGTTTATTTTTACTCAATCGCGCTGGCTCCTGGTCGCCCGTAAGGGGCAAAACCTCTATGATACACTCTAATTAATACTAGTTAACCTGCTACAGCCGGTTATGCGAGAAGGGTGGAAAATAACATGAGCGCGGATGAAAACAACCTGATTTGGATCGATCTTGAAATGACCGGGCTGGATCCCGAGCGCGATCGCATTATTGAGATTGCAACCCTGGTGACCGATGCCAACCTGAATATTCTGGCGGAAGGGCCGACTATCGCGGTTCATCAGTCCGACGACCAGCTTGCGTTAATGGATGAGTGGAACGTGCGCACCCATACGGGGAGCGGGCTGGTGGAGCGCGTTAAGGCTAGCACCATGGGCGATCGCGAGGCGGAGCTGGCAACGCTTGAGTTTCTGAAACAGTGGGTTCCGGCGGGCAAATCACCTATCTGCGGTAACAGCATCGGTCAGGATCGCCGTTTTCTGTTTAAGTACATGCCGGAGCTGGAGTCTTACTTCCATTACCGCTATCTGGATGTGAGCACCCTGAAAGAGCTGGCGCGTCGCTGGAAACCGGAAATCCTGGATGGCTTTAAAAAGCAGGGAACGCATCAGGCCATGGACGATATCCGTGAGTCCGTGGCCGAACTGGCGTATTATCGCGAGAACTTTATTAAGCTGTAATTCAGGCGGTTGCCGGGGGCGTTGCGCGTTACCCGGCTTACAGAACGCATGAATGGTGTAAAAACGTGCAAAGCGATGAATATTCCATCACTTGAACTGAATTTCACAAAAAACGCTTTTAGGGGGGTTGCAGCTAAACGGATTTCTCGTATAATGCGCCTCCCGTAACGACAGAGAAATACGCGTTACGACAGCAACAAAAGCAGTGCAAATTTGCGGGAATAGCTCAGTTGGTAGAGCACGACCTTGCCAAGGTCGGGGTCGCGAGTTCGAGTCTCGTTTCCCGCTCCAAAATTTGAAGGTGCTTCTAAAGCACAGACCACCCAAGCGGGAATAGCTCAGTTGGTAGAGCACGACCTTGCCAAGGTCGGGGTCGCGAGTTCGAGTCTCGTTTCCCGCTCCAAAATTTGAAAGTGCTTCCACAGCACGGACCACCCAAGCGGGAATAGCTCAGTTGGTAGAGCACGACCTTGCCAAGGTCGGGGTCGCGAGTTCGAGTCTCGTTTCCCGCTCCAAATTCTTATCATCTCCAGATTATCCACAGCGGAATGCTTCGTTGGGGACGTTTTCTATTGCATCTGAAATACTCTTGTGAACAGAGTTATCCACAGAAGCCCTACTCAGTTACAGACCAGAAGAAAATTAGCAGGGTGAATAATATCCTCGTAACGTACTGAATTTAATGAAGTAAATTTCATTTCAAAATGTTATTTAGATCACTTGACCTCATTGCCAGCCCCGATGGCGCTTGAGTTTTTATTTTTATTCACAGGCTGTGAATATATCAAGCATCCCGAACAAGCCCTTTTTCAATCACTCTCACCAGCCGTTGTTTCTTCGGCAGCTGCACCTCGACAACACAGGCATTACGCTTCTCGATTTGCTGCGCAATCGCCCACTCTATGTGTTCATCAAGAAGTGGGTGCTCACCTCTGCGACTTTCGAGCGCCTGAATATTGGCTTCATCCCAGGGCGCATTACCCAGCGCAACGGCGACATTTCGTAGCCAGCGCAGATGCCCAATACGCCGAATGGCGGATCCTTCGGTGACTTTCAGGAACCAGGCCTCACTCCAGGCGAAGAGCTCGATAAGCTGAGGCGCATGAAGCGCTTTACGAGGACTGAAATCGTCTTCATCCGTAAGCTGCGAGTAACGATTCCAGGGGCAGATCAGCTGGCAGTCATCGCAGCCGTAGATACGGTTCCCGATAAGCGGACGGAATTCTTCCGGTATCGCCCCTTCGAGTTCAATGGTGAGATAGGAGATGCAGCGGCGCGCATCCACCGTATAAGGCTCAACGATGGCCCCCGTCGGGCAAATGGTCATGCAGGCCACGCAGCGCCCGCAACCTTCCTCTACCGGACCATCTACCGGTAGCGGCAAATCTATGAGCAGTTCACCGAGGAAAAAGAACGATCCGGCGTCGCGGCTAAGGATAAGTGAGTGCTTACCTGTCCAGCCAAGCCCGGCTTTTTCTGCTATCGGGCGCTCAAGAACAGGCGCAGAGTCTACAAACGGTCTAAAATTCAGCGACACACAGTGCTGCTGAATAGTTTCCCCAAGTTTTTTTAAACGGTTACGCAGAAGCTTATGGTAATCACGGCCCAGGGCGTACCGGCTGACGTAACCGAGAGCGGGATTTTTTAACGTGCGAGCAAACGCCGCGTTGGCGGGCAGGTAGTTCATGCGTACGCTGATGACGCGTAATGTACCGGGCAACAGCTCGTGTGGGCGGGCACGCATCATGCCATGACGCGCCATCCACTCCATTTCGCCATGGTATTGTTTATCCAGCCATGCCTGCAGTTTCGGCTCGCTGGCGGAGAGGTCGGTATCGGTGATACCCACCTTCTGGAAGCCAAGCTCAGCACCCCACTGTTTAATTTTTTGCGCTAATTCATTGAGATCGAGGGGCTGTGACATGACGGACCATACTGTGAAGAAAAACCCCGAAAGTATACCACATTCCATCTGGCATGCGGATGACCTCCGGCACGCCGAAAAAGAGGCCGCAGACAGCCTCGGCATTACCCTGTATGAACTGATGCAACGCGCGGGCGAAGCGGCGTTTAACGTTGCCCGCACGGCTTACCCTGAATCGTCGCACTGGCTGATTTTATGCGGACACGGCAATAACGGCGGTGACGGTTATGTCGTCGCCCGGCTGGCGGTTGCCGCCGGGATCCACGTGACGTTGCTGGCGCTGGAGAGCGATAAACCGCTGCCAGAAGAAGCCAGTGCGGCGCGGGAAGCCTGGCTGAACGCGGGCGGTGTTATACATGCCACCGATATCGTCTGGCCGGAAGAGATTGATGTGATTATTGATGGCCTGCTGGGCACCGGACTACGCAGTGCGCCGCGCGACCCGGTTGCCACCCTGATTGCACGTGCCAATGCCCACAGCGCGCCGGTGGTGGCCCTGGATATACCTTCTGGCCTGATGGCGCAAACCGGCACGACGCCGGGCGCGGTGATTCAGGCCGCGCACACCGTTGCCTTTATCGCCCTGAAACCGGGGCTGCTCACTGGTAAAGCGCGGGATGTCACGGGAACGTTGCACCATAACGCACTGGGGCTGGAGAGCTGGCTTGCCGGGCAGGAAACCCACGTTTCGCGCGTTGATGCTTCGCTGCTGGCACAGTGGCTACCGCCGCGCCGCCCGACGTCCCATAAAGGCGATCACGGCAGGCTGGTGATCATTGGAGGTGACCACGGTACGGCGGGGGCTATCCGCATGACGGGGGAAGCGGCATTGCGTTGCGGTGCCGGTTTAGTGCGGGTGCTGACGCGCATCGAAAATAGTGCGCCAATTATTACGGCCCGTCCGGAGCTGATGGTGCATGAATTGACGCCGCAGTCGCTTGAAGAGAGTCTCGAATGGGCAGATGTCGTGGTCATTGGCCCGGGGCTTGGGCAGCAGGCCTGGGGGAAACAGGCCCTGCAGAAGGTCGAGAATTTTCGTAAACCGATGCTGTGGGATGCCGACGCGCTGAACCTTCTGGCAATCAATCCTGATAAGCGTCACAATCGCATTCTGACGCCGCACCCCGGCGAAGCCGCGCGCCTGCTTAACTGCAGCGTGGCAGAAATTGAAAGCGATCGCTTACTTTCTGCCCGGCGTCTGGTAAAACGTTACGGAGGTGTTGCCGTTCTGAAAGGGGCAGGAACCGTTGTCGCCAGCGACGAGGCGCTGGGCATTGTCGATGCCGGAAATGCGGGCATGGCGAGCGGCGGAATGGGCGATGTGCTTTCCGGCATCATTGGCGCATTGCTTGGACAGAAACTTCCCCTTTATGATGCAGCCTGCGCTGGCTGCGTGGCCCATGGTGTCGCGGCGGATAAGCTGGCGGCACGTTACGGTACACGCGGAATGCTGGCCACCGATCTTTTTTGTACGCTACGGCGTGTTGTTAACCCGGATGTGATTGACGTAGAAAATGACTAATCGAGCGATTTCTTTACCTGATGAACAAGCCACTTTAGATCTTGGCAAACGCGTGGCACAGGCCTGTCAGGGGGCAACCGTCATTTATCTGTATGGTGATTTAGGTGCGGGTAAAACCACCTTCAGCCGGGGTTTTCTGCAGGCGTTAGGCCATAAAGGCAATGTGAAAAGCCCAACCTACACGCTGGTAGAACCGTACACCCTTGAAAATCTCATGGTGTACCACTTTGATTTATACCGCCTTGCGGATCCCGAGGAGCTGGAATTTATGGGGATCCGTGATTATTTTGCCAATGATGCCATCTGCCTGGTGGAGTGGCCGCAACAAGGTGCGGGTGTGTTGCCTGACCCGGATGTCGAAATTCACTTAGATTACCAGGCACAAGGGCGTGAGGCACGCATCAGTGCTGTTTCCTCATCAGGTAGTTCCTTACTGGCGCGTCTGGCCGGTTAAGCGTAGGGATGACGGGATGATTAGTCGCGTTAAAGGTTGGTTATTGGCTGCCACGGTGCTGCTGTGCGCGCAGGCCGGGGCGGCAAGCCTGTCGGATATTCAGGTGTCGAACGGCGAAAGCCAGGCCAGGATCACGTTCAGCTTTATGGGCGATCCGGAATATGCTTTTTCACAGCCAGACAGCCACAGCGTGGCGCTGGATATCAAACAAACCGGGGTTATCCAGGGGTTACCGCTCCAGTTCAGCGGCAATAATCTGGTTAAAAGCATTCGTTCCGGCTCGCCAAAAGATAGCCAGTCATTGCGTCTGGTGGTCGACCTAACCGAAAAGGGTAAAACCAGAGCGGTTAAGCAGCAAAACGGTGCGAATTATACGGTGGTCTTTACCATCAACGCTGACGCCCCTCCGCCGCCTCCGCCTCCACCGGTGGTGGCGAAACGCGTGGAAGAGCCGGTTTATACCCCGCGCCCATCCGAACCGGCACGTAATCCGTTTAAAACGGACAGCGACCGCATTACCAGCGTTACCAGCAGCAATACTGTGACGCGGCCGGCGGCCAGCGCACGTCGCGCGGTCAGCGGTGATAAAGTGATTATCGCCATCGATGCGGGGCACGGCGGTCAGGATCCCGGCGCAATTGGCCCGGGCGGTACGCGGGAGAAAAATGTCACCATCGCGGTTGCCCGTAAGCTGCGGACGCTGCTAAACGACGATCCTATGTTTAAAGGCGTGCTGACGCGCGACGGCGATTACTTTATCTCGGTGATGGGCCGCTCGGATGTGGCACGTAAGCAAAATGCCAATTTCCTGGTGTCCATTCATGCGGATGCCGCGCCAAACCGTAACGCCACGGGAGCCTCAGTGTGGGTGCTGTCAAACCGTCGGGCGAACAGTGAAATGGCAAACTGGCTTGAAGAGCACGAGAAACAGTCCGAACTGTTAGGTGGGGCGGGTGATGTGCTGGCAAACAGCCAGGCCGATCCGTATCTCAGCCAGGCGGTGCTGGATTTACAATTCGGTCATTCCCAGCGCGTCGGGTATGATGTCGCCACAAATGTATTGAATCAGCTGCAGGGTATCGGGTCATTGCACAAGCGCCGTCCGGAGCATGCGAGCCTGGGCGTTCTGCGATCGCCGGATATACCATCGATTCTGGTGGAAACAGGCTTTATCAGTAATAACGCTGAAGAACGCCTGCTGGGCAGCGACAGCTATCAGCAGCAAATTGCCGAAGCGATCTATAACGGTCTGCGTAAATACTTTGATGCGCATCCGCTGCAGTCCGCGCCACAGGGCGGTGCCGCCCAGACGGCCAGCGCAGCGCAGCCAGGTGAGATGACCGCGACCAACTAAGGAGAATTCATGCCGATTCAGGTTCTACCGCCGCAGCTCGCGAACCAAATCGCCGCCGGTGAGGTGGTGGAGCGCCCTGCATCGGTGGTGAAGGAGCTGGTAGAAAACAGCCTTGATGCGGGGGCCACCCGCATTGATATTGATATCGAACGCGGCGGCGCAAAGCTGATTCGCATTCGTGACAACGGCTGTGGAATTAAAAAAGACGAGCTGGCGTTAGCGCTGGCGCGTCATGCCACCAGTAAAATTGCCTCTCTTGATGACCTGGAAGCGATCATCAGCCTCGGTTTTCGCGGGGAAGCGCTGGCCAGTATCAGCTCCGTTTCCCGTCTCACGCTCACCTCCCGTACCGCTGAACAGCAGGAAGCCTGGCAGGCGTACGCCGAAGGGCGTGATATGGACGTGACGATTAAACCAGCGGCGCACCCGGTCGGTACGACGCTGGAAGTGCTGGATCTGTTTTATAACACCCCCGCCCGACGCAAGTTTATGCGTACCGAAAAAACCGAGTTTGGGCATATCGATGAGATCATTCGTCGCATTGCCCTGGCGCGGTTTGACGTGACCATTAACCTTAGCCATAACGGCAAAGTCATGCGCCAGTACCGCGCTGTGGCGGAAGGTGGGCTAAAAGAGCGCCGCTTGGGCGCTATCTGCGGCGTACCGTTCCTCGAGCACGCGCTGGCCATTGAGTGGCAGCATGGCGATCTGGCCATGCGCGGCTGGGTGGCTGACCCCAACGCGAGCAGCGCCGCCTTCGCTGAGATCCAGTATTGCTACGTGAACGGTCGTATGATGCGTGACCGCCTCATCAACCACGCCATTCGTCAGGCCTGTGAAGATAAACTGGGTGCAGATCAGCAACCGGCGTTTGTGCTCTATCTAGAAATCGATCCACACCAGGTGGACGTTAACGTCCATCCTGCCAAGCATGAAGTGCGGTTCCACCAGTCACGTCTGGTGCATGATTTTATCTATCAGGGCGTGCTGAGCGTATTGCAACAGCAGGCTGAACCAACGCTGCCGCTGGAAAAAGAAGAACCCGCCCCGCGCGCGTTTCCGGAAAACCGTGTTGCAGCGGGCCGGAACCATTTTGCTGAACCTGCCGTGGCGCGTGAGCCGGATGCCCCGCATTTCTCTGCTGCGGGTAGCACACCGCGCCCAACGGGAGCGAACTATCCCAACGCCCAACCTGGCTATCAAAAACAGCAGGGAGCGTTGTACCGGAAATTGCTGGAAACCCCCGCGGTGGAGCGCAAAGCGCCTGTCGCGGTGCCAGCGCCTTCGCTGGATGGCCACAGCCAGAGTTTTGGCCGGGTTCTGACGATTATCGCACCGGATATGGCGCTGCTGGAGCGCGAAGGCCACGTGATGCTTCTGGCATTGCCGGTGGCGGAACGCTGGCTGAAACAAGTGCAGCTTACGCCGGGTGAAAACGCGGCCTGTGCACAACCGCTGCTGATCCCCGTTCGGCTAAAAATATCCCCTGAGGAAACAGGGGTACTGCGTCGCGCAGAGGCCCTGTTGGCGCAGATGGGCATTGAAATGGTGCTCGAATCGCAACATGTGACCATTCGCGCAGTGCCTTTACCCTTACGCCAACAAAATTTACAAAACTTGATTCCTGAACTGATAGGCTACCTGGCGCAGCAAACGTCGTTTGATGCCGCCAACACCGCGCAGTGGATCGCCCGCCATCTGGCAAGCGAACATGCGCCGTGGAGTATGGCGCAGGCCATTAGCGTGCTGGCGGAGGTTGAACGCCTTTGCCCGCATCTGGTGAAGACACCGCCAGGTGGGTTATTACAACCTGTTGATTTACAAACGGCGATGAATGCCCTGAAACATGATTGACGTAAGCAAGGCGAGCCTGCCAAAGGCGATTTTTTTAATGGGCCCCACGGCCTCCGGCAAAACGGCACTGGCCATTGAGTTGCGTAAAGTTTTGCCTGTAGAGTTGATTAGTGTCGATTCTGCCCTTATCTACCGAGGGATGGACATCGGCACGGCGAAGCCTGACGCAGACGAACTGCGTGCGGCACCGCATCGTTTGCTGGATATTCTCGACCCGGCTCAGGCATACTCCGCAGCGGATTTCCGCCGCGATGCGTTAGCCGAGATGGCCGAGATAACGGCGGCGGGACGTATACCGCTGTTGGTTGGCGGAACCATGCTTTATTTCAAGGCGTTGCTGGAGGGGCTTTCACCTCTGCCATCAGCGGATCCGGAAGTAAGAGCAAAAATTGAGCAGCAGGCGGCAGAGCAGGGATGGGACGTTTTGCATAAGCAACTGGCCGAGATTGACCCGGTTGCCGCAGCACGGATCCATCCAAATGATCCGCAAAGGCTTTCCCGGGCACTGGAAGTTTTTTTCATTTCGGGTAAAACTTTAACGGAACTGACGCAAACGTCAGGAGACGCTCTGCCGTATCAGGTGCATCAGTTCGCCATCGCCCCGGCGAGCCGTGAACTGCTCCATCAACGAATTGAGCAGCGTTTTCATCAGATGTTAGCTTCAGATTTTGAAGCAGAAGTGCGGGCGCTATTTGCCCGTGGAGATTTGCATACGGATATGCCTTCCGTTCGTTGTGTGGGATACCGCCAGATGTGGTCATATCTTGAAGGCGAGATTTCATATGATGAAATGGTTTATCGAGGTGTTTGCGCCACGAGACAGTTAGCGAAGCGCCAGATCACCTGGTTGCGCGGTTGGGACGGTGTTCACTGGTTAGACAGTGAAAAACCGCAACAGGCGTTAAACGAAGTGATTGAGGTTGTTGGTGATATCGCTCACTGAATGTGTACAATTGAGTCGTATCGTGCGCAATTTTTCAGAATCGCAAGGTTCTAAGTACAAAACAAGCATATAAGGAAAAGATAGAATGGCTAAGGGGCAATCTTTACAAGATCCGTTCCTGAACGCATTGCGTCGGGAACGTGTTCCAGTTTCTATTTATTTGGTGAATGGTATTAAGCTGCAAGGTCAGATTGAATCTTTCGATCAGTTCGTGATCCTGTTGAAAAACACGGTCAGTCAGATGGTCTATAAGCACGCTATTTCTACAGTTGTTCCGTCTCGTCCGGTATCCCATCACAGCAATAACACTGGCGGCGGCACGGGTAGTAACTACCATCATGGCAGCAGCGCGCAGGGTTCTTCTTCTCCTGCGCAGGACAGCGAAGATACCGAATAAGGTTTCGGGCTGTTATCCACACGGGGAGCCAGGGATCCTGCGTTCCCCGCTGATCTTTTTTGAGGAATTTACGCTTGTTTGACCGTTATGATGCCGGTGAGCAGGCGGTGCTGGTACACATCTATTTTACGCAAGACAAAGATATGGAAGACCTCCAGGAGTTTGAATCTCTGGTCTCTTCCGCCGGTGTCGAAGCAATGCAGGTGATTACCGGTAGCCGTAAAGCGCCGCACCCAAAGTATTTTGTTGGTGAAGGTAAAGCAGTTGAAATTGCGGATGCCGTAAAAGCAACCGGCGCATCAGTCGTGTTGTTTGATCATGCGCTGTCTCCGGCTCAGGAACGTAACCTGGAACGTCTTTGCGAATGCCGTGTTATCGATCGCACGGGTTTGATTTTAGATATTTTCGCTCAACGTGCGCGTACTCACGAAGGTAAGCTGCAGGTTGAGCTGGCGCAGTTGCGCCATCTGGCAACGCGGCTTGTGCGTGGCTGGACCCACCTTGAAAGACAAAAGGGCGGGATTGGTTTGCGCGGTCCGGGTGAGACCCAGCTTGAAACCGACCGCCGTCTGTTGCGTGGCCGTATTACCCAGATCCTTTCACGTCTGGAACGCGTTGAAAAACAGCGTGAGCAAGGACGTCGGGCGCGATCGAAAGCTGACATCCCGACGGTGTCGCTGGTGGGGTATACCAACGCCGGTAAATCCACCCTGTTTAACCAGATTACTGAGGCCCAGGTTTATGCCGCAGACCAGCTGTTTGCGACCCTGGACCCCACATTGCGTCGTATTGACGTCGCCGACGTCGGTGAAACGGTGCTGGCGGATACCGTAGGGTTTATCCGTCACCTGCCGCATGACCTGGTGGCTGCGTTTAAAGCCACCCTGCAGGAGACGCGTCAGGCGACCCTGCTGCTGCACGTCATTGATGCTGCAGACGTTCGCTTGCAGGAGAACATCGACGCGGTAAACGTGGTGCTCGACGAGATCGACGCCGACGACATCCCAACGCTGTTGGTGATGAACAAGATCGATATGCTGGAGGATTTTGAGCCGCGTATCGACCGAGATGAAGAGAACAAACCGATTCGGGTCTGGCTTTCCGCTCAGACCGGTATTGGTGTGCCACTGCTTTTCCAGGCTTTGACAGAACGTCTTTCCGGTGAGGTAGCCCAGCACACGCTGCGATTGCCGCCACAGGAAGGCAGGCTGCGCAGCCGGTTTTATCAGCTTCAGGCGATAGAAAAAGAGTGGATGGAGGATGACGGCAGCGTGGGGATGCAGGTGCGTTTGCCGATCGTTGACTGGCGTCGCCTCTGTAAACAAGAACCTGCGCTGGTCGACTATATCGTCTGATCAGAAAGGGGATGCCTGAATAATTCGCCCTTGCATAACAAATATGGAGCATATACATGGCGTGGAATCAGCCCGGTAATAACGGACAAGACCGCGACCCGTGGGGAAGCAGCAATAATCAAGGCGGCAACTCTGGGGGAAATGGCAACAAAGGTGGTCGCGAGCAGGGGCCGCCGGATCTGGATGATATCTTCCGCAAGCTAAGCAAGAAGCTTGGTGGCCTTGGCGGAGGTAAAGGTTCTGGCTCTGGTGGAGGTTCCACTCAGGGGCCGCGCCCGCAGTTAGGGGGCCGCGTGGTGGGCATTGTTGCCGCTGCCGTGGTGATCATCTGGGCTGCCAGCGGGTTCTACACCATTAAAGAAGCGGAACGCGGTGTGGTCACCCGTTTCGGGAAGTTCAGCCATCTGGTTGAGCCAGGTCTGAACTGGAAACCGACTTTCATTGACGACGTGACCGCGGTGAACGTGGAGTCTGTGCGTGAACTGGCGGCCTCCGGCGTGATGCTGACCTCCGACGAGAACGTTGTGCGCGTTGAGATGAACGTCCAGTACCGCGTCACCGATCCGCAGCACTACCTGTTTAGCGTGACCAGTGCGGATGACAGTCTGCGCCAGGCCACAGACAGTGCGCTGCGCGGTGTGATCGGTAAATACACCATGGACCGCATTCTGACCGAAGGTCGTACCGTTATTCGTAGCGATACCCAGCGTGAGCTGGAAGAGACCATTCGCCCGTACAACATGGGTATCACCCTGCTGGACGTCAACTTCCAGGCTGCTCGTCCACCGGAAGAGGTGAAGGCCGCGTTTGATGACGCGATTGCCGCCCGTGAAAACGAACAACAGTACATCCGTGAAGCGGAAGCGTACACCAACGAAGTTCAGCCGCGTGCTAACGGTCAGGCGCAGCGTATTCTTGAAGAAGCGCGTGCGTATAAAACTCAGACCGTCCTGGAAGCTCAGGGTGAAGTGGCGCGTTTCGCGAAGATTTTGCCAGAATATAAAGCGGCTCCGGAGATTACCCGTGAACGTCTTTATATTGAGACCATGGAAAAAGTGCTGAGCCATACGCGTAAGGTACTGGTTAACGACAGCAAAGGTGGAAACCTGATGGTACTGCCGTTGGATCAGATGCTGAAAGGCGGTTCGGCGCCGGCGGCAAAGGCGGATACCAGTGGTGCCAACAACCTGCTGCGTCTGCCGCCTGCGGCATCCGGTAGCTCAAGCGCCACAACCACGTCTTCTTCGAACGATGGTGACATTATGGACCAACGCCGTGCTAACGCGCAGCGTAACGACTACCAGCGTCAGGGGGAATAAGGATGCGTAAGTCAGTTATTGCGATCATCATCATCGTATTGGTCGTGCTTTATACCTCTATCTTTGTGGTGAAAGAGGGCGAGCGTGGAATTACCCTGCGTTTTGGTAAAGTTCTGCGCGACAGCGAGAACAAGCCGCTGGTGTTTGAGCCGGGCCTGCACTTTAAAATGCCACTGATTGAATCGGTGAAAACGCTCGACGCCCGTATCCAGACCATGGATAACCAGGCCGACCGTTTCGTGACCAAAGAGAAGAAAGACCTGATCGTTGATTCCTACATCAAATGGCGTATCAGTGATTTCAGCCGCTACTACCTGGCAACGGGCGGTGGCGACGTTTCTCAGGCGGAAGTGCTGTTGAAACGTAAGTTCTCTGACCGTCTGCGCTCTGAGATTGGTCGTCTGGATGTGAAAGACATCGTCACCGACTCCCGTGGTCGTCTGACGCTGGAAGTGCGTGATGCGCTGAACTCCGGTTCTGCAGGAACCGAAGACGAAGTCACCACCCCGGCAGCGGATGATGCCATTGCCAAAGCGGCAGAACGCGTTCAGGCTGAAACCAACGGCAAAGTGCCGGTGATCAACCCGAACAGTATGGCTGCTCTGGGTATCGAAGTGGTCGATGTCCGTATCAAGCAGATCAACCTGCCAGCGGAAGTGTCCGAGGCGATTTACAACCGTATGCGCGCCGAGCGTGAAGCGGTAGCCCGTCGTCATCGTTCACAAGGTCAGGAAGAGGCGGAGAAACTGCGTGCGGCAGCGGATTACGAAGTGACCAAGACGCTGGCAGAATCTGAGCGTCAGGGCCGTATTCTGCGCGGTGAAGGGGATGCCGAAGCGGCAAAACTGTTTGCCGATGCCTTCAGCCAGGATCCCGACTTCTACGCCTTTATCCGTAGCCTGCGTGCTTACGAGAACAGCTTCCAGAGCAACCAGGATGTGATGGTGCTCAGCCCGGACAGCGATTTCTTCCGTTACATGAAGACGCCGGCTAACGCAACGCGATAAACTCAGGCCAGTTTGAGTATTCAAACCACCGCTCTCAACGGAGCGGTGGTTTTCTTTTATAAGGATTAAAAATGAATTCAACGATTTGGCTTGCGCTGGCCCTGGTTCTGGTGCTGGAAGGCCTTGGACCGATGCTTTATCCGCGTGCATGGCGTCGGATGATAGCCTCTCTGAGCCAGTTGCCGGATAATATTTTGCGCCGATTTGGGGGCGGACTTGTGGTTGCCGGCATCGTTATCTACTACATGTTGAGGAAAACGATTGGCTGATCAAAAAGTAATCTGGTTTGGCGTATTTTGAGGTCAAAAAGTGCTGTATATCTGAAAAAGCGATGGTAGAATCCATTTTTAAGCAAACGGTGATTTTGAAAAAAATGGGTAACAACGTCGTCGTACTGGGCACCCAATGGGGTGACGAAGGTAAAGGGAAGATTGTTGATCTTCTGACTGAACGGGCTAAATATGTTGTACGCTACCAGGGCGGTCACAACGCAGGCCATACTCTCGTAATCAACGGTGAAAAAACCGTCCTCCATCTTATTCCATCAGGCATTCTTCGCGAAAACGTCACCAGCATCATCGGTAACGGCGTTGTGCTGTCTCCGGCTGCTCTGATGAAAGAGATGAAAGGTCTGGAAGACCGTGGTATCCCCGTTCGCGAGCGTCTGCTGCTCTCCGAAGCCTGCCCGCTGATCCTTGATTATCACGTGGCGCTGGACGTAGCGCGTGAAAAAGCGCGTGGTGCGAAAGCGATCGGTACGACCGGTCGTGGTATCGGCCCGGCTTATGAAGACAAAGTTGCTCGTCGCGGTCTGCGCGTGGGCGATCTGTTTGATAAAGAGACGTTCGCTGAAAAACTGAAAGAAGTGATGGAATATCACAACTTCCAGCTGGTGAACTTCTATAAAGCTGACGCTGTTGACTACCAGAAAGTGCTGGATGACGTCATGGCGATTGCTGACATTCTGACCGGTATGGTTGTTGATGTGTCCGATCTGCTGGACCAGGCGCGCAAGCGTGGCGATTTCGTCATGTTCGAAGGTGCGCAGGGTACGCTGCTGGACATCGACCACGGTACCTATCCGTACGTCACCTCCTCTAACACCACCGCGGGTGGCGTTGCGACCGGTTCTGGTCTGGGTCCACGTTATGTGGATTACGTTCTGGGCATCATCAAAGCTTACTCCACTCGCGTGGGTGCGGGTCCATTCCCGACTGAGCTGTTTGATGAAACCGGCGAGTTCCTGTGCAAGCAGGGTAACGAGTTTGGCGCGACCACCGGTCGTCGTCGTCGTACCGGCTGGCTGGACGTTGTAGCCGTGCGTCGCGCAGTACAGATTAACTCCCTGTCTGGCTTCTGCCTGACCAAACTGGACGTGCTGGACGGTCTGAAAGAGGTGAAACTCTGCGTAGGCTACCGTATGCCTGATGGTCGCGAAGTGACCACCACTCCGCTGGCTGCGGATGACTGGAAAGGCATCGAGCCAATCTACGAAACCATGCCAGGCTGGTCTGAAACGACGTTCGGTGTGAAAGAGCGTAGCGGTCTGCCGCAGGCAGCGCTGAATTACATCAAGCGTATTGAAGAACTGACCGAAGTGCCGATCGACATTATCTCTACCGGCCCTGATCGTACTGAAACGATGATCCTGCGCGACCCGTTCGACGCATAATCTTCGTGACTGCTGGCCTGCGGGACAACCCGCAGGCTGGATACGCGTCGCGCCATCCGGCGAACGCTCCTCGATCTCCGCTTTTTCGCCCCGTCTGTCAAATAAATTAGCCGCTTACTATCTGGCTGGTTTATCATCATTAATGAATATCTGTGCGGTTTATCCGCGTTTTCCCTTTTTCCTGAGGTTGATGTGCAGTTAACAAGTTTCACCGATTACGGCTTACGCGCGCTGATTTACATGGCGTCGTTACCCGATGGGAAAATGACCAGTATCTCTGAGGTTACAGAGGTATACGGTGTGTCCCGTAATCATATGGTCAAAATAATCAATCAACTTAGTCGTGCCGGATACGTTGCTGCCGTCCGCGGGAAGAATGGTGGGATCCGTCTCGGTAAACCGGCGCAGAGTATTCGTGTTGGGGATGTGGTACGTGAACTGGAGCCATTGTCTCTGGTGAACTGCAGCAGCGCGTTCTGCCACATTACGCCCGCTTGTCGCCTTAAACAGGCACTTTCTCTGGCCGTGCAAAGTTTTCTCAAGGAACTGGATAACTACACGCTGGCCGATTTGGTTGAAGAGAATCAACCACTTTATAAATTATTGCTGGTGGAATGAAGAAAATTTCCACCGGAGCTGACAACGGAGGAACCGATATGTCACATGATCCTTTCCAGGAACGCGAAGCCGAAAAATACGCGAATCCTATCCCCAGCCGCGAGTTCATCATTGAACACTTAACAAAACGCGAAAAACCCGCCAATCGTGAAGAACTTGCCGTTGAATTAAACATTGAAGGTGAAGAGCAAATTGAAGCCCTTCGCCGCCGCCTGCGCGCGATGGAGCGCGACGGGCAACTGGTCTTTACCCGCCGTCAGTGCTATGCGCTTCCCGAACGTCTTGACCTGCTGAAAGGCACCGTCATCGGCCACCGTGATGGCTATGGCTTCCTGCGCGTAGAAGGCCGTAAAGACGATCTTTATCTTTCCTCTGAGCAGATGAAGATGTGCATTCACGGTGACCAGATCCTGGCGCAACCGCTGGGCGCGGACCGTAAAGGTCGCCGCGAAGCGCGCGTGGTGCGTGTCCTGGTCCCTAAAACCAGCCAGATTGTTGGCCGCTACTTTACCGACGCTGGCGTGGGCTTTGTGGTGCCGGACGACAGCCGCCTGAGCTTCGATATCCTGATCCCGCCTGAAGAGGTGATGGGCGCCCGTATGGGCTTTGTGGTGGTGGTTGAACTCACCCAGCGTCCTACCCGACGCACCAAGGCGGTCGGGAAAATCGTCGAAGTGTTAGGCGATAACATGGGCACCGGCATGGCCGTTGATATGGCGCTGCGTACTCATGAAATTCCTTACGTCTGGCCGAAAGCGGTTGAAGAGCAGGTTGTCGGCCTGAAAGAAGAGGTGCCGGAAGAGTCCAAGGTGGGCCGCGTGGATCTGCGCGATCTGCCGCTGGTGACTATTGATGGTGAAGATGCCCGCGACTTCGATGATGCCGTTTATTGCGAGAAAAAACGCGGCGGCGGCTGGCGTCTGTGGGTTGCCATCGCTGACGTAAGCTATTACGTTCGCCCGCATACTCCGCTGGATAACGAAGCGCGCAGCCGTGGAACGTCGGTCTACTTCCCGTCGCAGGTAATCCCGATGCTGCCGGAAGTCTTGTCTAACGGCCTGTGCTCCCTGAACCCGCAGGTTGACCGCCTTTGCATGGTCTGCGAGATGACCATCTCCACCAAAGGGCGCTTAACGGGTTACAAATTCTACGAAGCGGTAATGAGCTCCCATGCGCGCCTGACCTACACCAAGGTCTGGCATATGCTGCAGGGCGATCAGGATCTGCGTGAGCAGTATGCGCCGCTGGTGAAACACATCGAAGAGCTGCATAACCTCTACAAAACGCTGGATCAGGCGCGTGAAGAGCGCGGCGGGATCTCGTTTGAGAGCGAAGAGGCGAAGTTCATCTTTAACGCTGAACGCCGCATAGAACGTATTGAGCAGACCCAGCGTAACGATGCCCATAAGCTGATTGAAGAGTGTATGATTCTGGCAAACATCTCGGCGGCACGTTTCGTTGAGAAAGCCAAAGAACCTGCGCTGTTCCGTATTCACGATAAACCGTCGACCGAAGCCATCACTGCGTTCCGCTCCGTGCTGGCTGAACTGGGTCTGGAACTGCCTGGCGGTAACAAGCCAGAGCCGCGAGATTACGCTGAATTGCTGGAGTCGATTGGCGATCGCCCGGATGCGGAAATGCTGCAGACCATGCTGCTGCGTTCCATGAAGCAGGCGATTTACGATCCGGAAAACCGCGGTCACTTCGGTCTGGCGCTGCAGTCTTACGCCCACTTTACCTCGCCGATCCGTCGTTATCCGGACCTTTCCCTGCACCGCGCGATCAAGTATTTGCTGGCGCAGGAGCAGGGTCATAAAGGTAATACGACCGAAACCGGTGGCTACCATTATTCAATGGAAGAGATGCTGCAACTCGGTCAGCACTGTTCCATGGCCGAACGTCGTGCAGATGAAGCGACGCGCGACGTGGCAGACTGGCTGAAGTGTGACTTTATGCTGGACCAGGTAGGTAACGTCTTTAAAGGCGTGATTGCCAGCGTCACCGGCTTTGGTTTCTTCGTCCGTCTGGATGAACTGTTTATCGACGGTCTGGTGCATGTCTCCAGCCTGGATAACGACTATTACCGTTTCGACCAGGTCGGGCAGCGCCTGATTGGTGAATCTGGCGGCCAGACCTATCGTCTTGGCGATCGCGTGGAAGTGAAGGTCGAAGCCGTTAATATGGACGACCGTAAAATCGACTTTAGCCTGATCTCCAGCGAGCGTGCCCCGCGTAATGTGGGTAAAACGGCGCGTGAAAAGACGAAAAAAGGGGGCAACGGCAACAGCGGTGGCAAACGTCGTCAGGCGGGTAAGAAGGTAAACTTCGAGCCAGACAGCGCGTTCCGCGGTGAGAAGAAACAGAAGCCGAAGGCCGCGAAGAAAGAGGCCCGGAAGGCGAAAAAGCCGTCCACCAAAACGCAGAAAATCGCGGCTGCCACCAGGGCAAAGCGCGCAGCGAAGAAACAGCAGGCGGAGTAATTCTCCCCCCTCAACCTGACCCTCTCTCCTGCGGAGAGAGGGAAAAGAAAAGACAGAACGAGAACCATCAATGAGTGAAATGATTTACGGCATCCACGCGGTGCAGGCCCTGCTGGAGCGCGCACCGGAGCGTTTTCAGGAAGTGTTTATTCTGAAAGGGCGTGAAGACAAACGTCTGATGCCGCTGATCCACGCCCTGGAAGCACAAGGTGTCGTGATCCAGCTGGCGAACCGCCAGTTCCTGGATGAGAAAAGTGAAGGTGCCGTTCACCAGGGCATTATTGCCCGCGTTAAGCCAGGTCGTCAGTATCAGGAAAACGATCTGCCGGATCTTATCGCCGGGCTGGAAAATCCATTCTTCCTGATCCTTGACGGCGTGACCGACCCGCACAACCTTGGCGCATGTCTGCGAAGCGCAGATGCGGCAGGTGTTCATGCGGTTATTGTGCCGAGGGATCGCTCTGCACAGCTTAACGCGACGGCGAAGAAAGTGGCCTGTGGCGCAGCAGAAAACGTACCGCTGATCCGCGTCACCAACCTGGCGCGCACCATGCGTATGCTGCAGGAAGAGAATATCTGGATCGTCGGTACCGCGGGTGAAGCGGATCATACTCTGTATCAGAGCAAGATGACCGGCCGTCTGGCACTGGTGATGGGTGCCGAGGGCGAAGGTATGCGCCGTCTGACCCGTGAGCATTGCGATGAGCTGATCAGCATTCCAATGGCGGGCAGCGTGTCGTCTCTGAACGTCTCCGTGGCAACAGGTATCTGCCTGTTTGAAGCGGTACGTCAGCGCGGGGAATAAACAGCAAGGCCGTCCTGAGGACGGCCTTTCGTATTTTCTGTGGGAGGGTCACCAGACGGTGAAAAACTCACTCCTCCAGTGACCGCAAATGGTCATCCTTCCTGAGCGTCATCAGCGCGAAGATACTCACTACCGCCGTCGCCATGACGTAATAAGCCGGAATATCCAGGTTGCCCGTCTCTTTAATCAGCCCGGTAATAATCAGCCCCGCGCAGCCCGAGAAAAGGGCGTTCGACAGGGAATAAGCCAGCCCAAGCCCGGTATACCGTACGCGCGTCGGGAACATCTCTGAGAGCATCGCCGGCCCGGGGCCTGCCAGCATCCCCACCAGACCACCCGCAATCAGCACCACCAGCGCTTTGATGGCCAGCGTGCTGGACTCCGCCTGTAAAACCTTCAGCAGCGGCAGGGCAAGGAGCAGCAGCAACGTGGTGGCGACGATCATCACCGTGCGGCGTCCGATTTTGTCGCTCAGGATCCCGGACGGAATAATCGTCAGCGCAAAACCGATGTTCGAAATCACCGCAATCAACAGCGCCTGATTAAACCCGGTATGCAGCGCCGACTGCAGATAGGTGGGCATAATCACCAGATAGGTATAACCCGCCGCTGACCAGACCATCACCCGGCCAATGCCCATCACAATGGCGTTGAGCGTGGCGACGGTATCAGCCTGAGTGGCAACCGGCTTTTCCTGCTGCTGCACAAAGCTTGGCGTCTCTTCCATACTCACCCGCAGCCACAGCGCCACCACGCCCATCGGTAATGCCAGGAAGAACGGGATGCGCCAGCCCCAGTCATGCAGGGCTTCCGGTGTCAGAAGGGCGGAGAGCAGTGCGACAATGCCAGCGCCTGCTAACAGGCCCAGCGCGACGGTAAATGACTGCCATGCACCGTAGAGGCCCCGCTTGCCGCGTGGGGCAAACTCCGTCATCAGCGAGACGGCGCCGCCATACTCACCACCGGCGAACAATCCCTGCAGGATGCGCAGCAGCGTGATAATCAGCGGGGCGGCAATACCGATGCTGGCATAGACCGGCACAATACCGATTGCGGCGGTGGCCAGCGTCATCAGCACCAGTACAATAATCAGCGTCGGTTTTCGGCCTATCCGGTCACCTATTCTGCCAAACACCACCGCGCCCAGCGGGCGGAAGAAGAAGGCGATGGCAAAGGAAGCGTAGGTAAGGATCAGGCTGGTCAGCCCCGCGTCCCCCTCAAGCTGGAAGAAGTTCTTCGCAATTACGGTTGCCAGAAAACCATAGACCGCAAACTCATACCACTCGATAAAGTTACCAATGGAGCCTGCAATTAATGCACGCTTGTGCGCGTCCGGTTGCATAACGTTCCTCACTGAAAGGGGGTAAGAATAAATTATTCAACAAAAGCGAATGCGCGAAATAGTTTATTCTTATGTTCTGTGAGCTGTTTCACGAATGATATCAGCGGGATCGTCATCGTGTGACCTCACTCCCATGCAGCGTGCACGTGGCCTGTCCATACTTATCTTCATTGCCACTGAAGGAGGGAGACAGCATGCACTGGCAGACCCATACCGTTTTTAATCAACCTGCACCGCTCTCAAACAGCAACCTTTTCCTCTCTGATTGCGCTCTGCGTGACGCGGTTGTTCGCGAAGGCGCCGAGTGGGATATCGAGCTTCTTGCCAGCATCGGCCAGCAGTTAGGAACCGCGGAATCGCTGGAGCTGGGCAGGCTGGCGAATGTTAATCCGCCGGAGTTATTACGCTATGACGCCACCGGGGAGCGACTGGATGACGTTCGCTTTCATCCCGCATGGCACCTCTTAATGCAGGGGCTTTGCGCCAACCGTGTCCATAACCTGGCGTGGGAAGAGGAGGCGCGCAAAGGCGCGTTTGTCGCCAGAGCTGCACGTTTTGTCCTGCACGCTCAGGTAGAAGCGGGCACGCTTTGCCCTGTCACCATGACCTTTGCTGCTACACCGCTGCTGCAACAGGCGCTGCCCGAGCCGTTCCGTGACTGGATCACGCCGTTAATGAGCGATCGTTACGATCCTCATCTTGCCCCAGGGGCGCAAAAGCGTGGCCTGCTGATTGGCATGGGGATGACAGAAAAACAGGGCGGCTCGGACGTACTCAGCAATACCACCAAAGCGGAAAAGTGCAGTGACGGCAGCTACCGGCTTATCGGGCATAAATGGTTTTTCTCTGTGCCGCAAAGCGATGCGCATCTGGTGCTGGCCCAGGCGAAAGGGGGGCTGTCCTGCTTTTTTGTTCCACGCTTTTTGCCTGACGGGCAACGCAATGCTGTACGTCTGGAGCGGCTGAAAGAGAAGCTCGGCAACCGCTCTAACGCCAGCAGCGAAGCGGAATTCCTGGATGCGTCCGGCTGGCTGCTGGGGGAAGAAGGAGAAGGGGTACGCCAGATCCTCCGAATGGGCGGGCTGACGCGGTTTGACTGCGCGCTGGGCAGCCATGGGCTGATGCGTCGGGCTTTATCCGTGGCGCTTTACCATGCGCATCAACGCCAGACGTTTGGTAAAAACCTTATCGACCAGCCGCTCATGCGCGATGTGCTGAGCCGCATGGCGCTGATGCTGGAGGGCCAGACGGCACTGTTGTTCCGTCTGGCCCGGGCGTGGGACAGGCGTGCCGATCCTCAGGAGGCCGTCTGGGCGCGCCTTTTCACCCCCGCGGCGAAATACAGCGTCTGCAAAGCGGGTATCCCGTTTGTGGCGGAAGCCATGGAAGTGCTCGGCGGCACAGGCTACTGCGAGGAGAGTGAGCTTCCCCGTTTGTACCGTGAGATGCCCGTGAACAGCATCTGGGAAGGGTCCGGCAATATTATGTGCCTGGACGTTCTGCGTGTACTGACGAAGCAATCCGGCATCCTCGACCTGCTTGTGGATGATTTTGCCCAGGTAAAAGGGCAGGACAGGCACTTCGATCGCAGCTGGCGTCAGCTTCAGCAAAAACTGCGAAAACCGCAGGAGGCGCAGGGGCGGGAGATCACGCAACAGCTTTTCCTGCTGGGGGCCGGAAGTCAGATGCTGCGGCACGCATCGCCACCCGTGGCGCAGGCGTGGTGCCGCATGATGCTTGATACCCGTGGCGGTACGCTGATGAGCGAGCAGGTGCAAAATGACCTGCTGTTGCGTGCCACGGGCAGGGTTGGCTAACTCTTTAGCTGGAACAGGCTCACCAGTTGGGTGAGGTGTGAGCCTTTCTCACGCAGCGTGTGTGCGGTTTGTTCGCTGCGTAGGACGCGGTCGGCGTTGATGTGCGACGCTTCGCCAATGTGGGTCATGGCCAGATTAACCTGGCCTATTCCCGCGGATTGCTCGCGGGACGCATGGTTAATCTCCGTGACCAGCTTGTTGATGTTATCGATATGCACGATGATGGAATCCATCGCCAGACGCGTTTGTTCAGACAGCGCATGGCCTTCGCTGACTTTTCTAAGCGTATCACCGATGAGCTGTTCAATCTCCTTCACCGCGTTGGCGCTGCGTCCTGCCAGCGCGCGTACTTCCTGCGCCACCACCGCAAAACCTTTTCCGTGCTCGCCTGCGCGGGCTGCTTCAACCGCTGCGTTAAGCGCCAGAATGTTGGTCTGAAAAGCGATGGATTCAATCACGCGCGTGATGTCTTCGATTCGCTTTGATGCTTCGCGAATATCATCCATGGTAGCGACAGCGTGGGTGACCGTCTCACCGCCCTGGTGTACCGCGCGCGACGTTTCGCCTACCAGCTGCTGCGTTTGTTCCATGTTGGCGGCATTTTGCTGCACGGTCGCGGCCAGTTGCTCCATGCTGGCAGACGTCTCTTCTACACTGCTGGCCTGCTTGTTAATCTGCCCGGAGATTTCTTCGCTATCGGATGCCAGCGCGTTGGTGCCCATATGGATCTCCGCTGCGGCCTCGCGCACCTGAAGAACAATTTTCTGCAGTCCCCCTCCGATACCGTTAATGGCATCGATGAGCTGACCGACCTCATCCTGGCGGGTCACGGGCAGGCTGGAGCGCAGATCGCCTGCGGCATACTGTCGGGCCAGGTGGATCACATTGCGCAATGGGCGTGTCAGTATGCGTCGTATAATGACCACAAACAGACCTGCGAAGAGCACGACAGCACCACCCCTGCCAGCAGGAAGCGGTCGCGCATGGCGGTCACGCTTGAGAGCAGTACCGTTTTATCCACTTCGCCGACAATGGCCCAGTTCCAGCCTGGCAGCGGCGTATACGCCATGGTCAGCGTGCGACCATCGGCACTGACGCGCTCCAGCGTGCCGGATTTATCACTCAACAGCTGTTGCTGGATAGCGCTATCCCACTCCGGTACTTTTCCCTCCGCGCTGGTGTGGAACAGATACTGCCCGCGCGTTTTGCCGTGGCTGCGGTCCAGAACAAAGAAGTTACCGCTCTCGCCCAGTCGACGGTTGAGGATTTTCTCGCGCATGACATTCCAGGAGTGAGTGATGTCCACACCAACAAAGATGATTGCAATGACCTGGCCGTCCGCGTTTTTAACCGGCTGGTATTGGGTGATATAGCGCTTGCCGAACAGCAGCGCCAGACCGCGATAAACCTCGCCCCGGGTGACGGCGGCAAAGGCCGGGCTGGTGGTATCCAGAACGGTGCCCATTGCCCGCTCGCCGTTCTCTTTGCGCAGCGATGTGGCGACGCGCACAAAGTCGTTACCGCTACGCACAAACAGGGTCGAGATTGCCCCTGTCCGGCTCAGAAAATCGTCTGAAAGGGAATTGTTTTCATGTAGCCCGGTTTCCCCTCCTTTCAGGAGCGGAACGTTAATCCCGTTAATCGTCTGGGTTTGCGTGTTATCAACGCTCAGTGGCTGGGGCAAAAAGGTGGTAAACAGCCGGGTATAACTCTCGACCTCTTCACTCAGGCTGGTGTTAAACATCTGCACCATATCGACCATGCCGGTGGACTGATTATGCAGGTCTTCTATCGCGAGGGCTTCAAGCTGCTGGCTGGCTTTTTGGCTGAGCAGAAAAGTGAAAAACAGAAACAGGATGGCGACACTGGCACCGGTAAGCAGCGACAGCTTTGCACCCAGACCTGCACGACGGAAAAAGTTGATCATAAATTGCTCATCATTGAAAAGGTATGGCTTTTCAACGGCAGAGCAGAGATAACGTTTACTGGTTTAGTGTAACAAAATGTTATTTAATTGTTTTTAATTGGTTTGCTAAAAGATAAAAAATTTGCAAAAACGAAAAGCCACTAAAAGTAAGTGGCTTTTATCGGAGGGGGATTACGCGTAGAGAATGGCCTGTACCCGCCAGTGATCGATGTACTGACCTTCCTGCATCTGGATAATGCGATACCATGAAGCACCCTGCTCATCGGCCTTTAATGCAACGACACGTTCAACGTCCTGCGGGCTCCCCGAAATATTATTCACGGAGATCTGGCCAATTTCATTCAGGCCAGTCACACAATCAGCACTGGCAAATTCAGCTGACTGCGCGGTTGTGCTCACAAGACCTGCTGAGAGCAACAGTGTGGTCAAAGCAAGAGTTCGTTTCATCGTCAGCTCCATTTCACATGTCTCCGGTATCCGCCGGGCAATCCTTCGCGAATAAAC
This sequence comes from Enterobacter sp. BNK-18, assembly GCF_047456135.1. NCBI lineage: Bacteria > Pseudomonadati > Pseudomonadota > Gammaproteobacteria > Enterobacterales > Enterobacteriaceae > Enterobacter > Enterobacter sp. BNK-18. The sequence goes on from NZ_CP179899.1 coordinate 4,235,897, forward strand.
TCACTTCCATTGTTGCGGGCATGGAGTTTATTGTGGACAGGAAAGTGTCTATGGACGCAAAGCAGTGTAAATGTCGTTCAAATGAAGACGATCATTGACGATACAGAATGGCCTGTGAGTACCACTGTCCCGTAATGATGGTTTCGTCGATCATAATGATGACGTAATAATCTGCTTTGGCGGCGACGGCTTGTGCCTTTATTGCTTCTTCCGCGTCATCCGGGGAGCCGCGAACCAGCGCAGAGACGGTACCCATACGCTGTAATCCTTCCGTCTGATTACGACGGATTTCCTGCGGGTGATCGGCGACCGGGGGAGCGGGTTGTGGCGTTCCCTGCAGCGCGCTACAGCCACTGAGCAGTAACATCAGCAATAAAGCAGCAAACCTGCGCATAACCATATCTCGTTTCCTGATAGCCATAGTGTAGTTGTCTGTGAATTTAGTTTTGGGGGAATGTTCCCGAAGTGTTAGCTGGGGCGTAATTTTCGAATGAAAATAGCGTGAAATCGTAACCCAGTTCTCAACATTATGAATCATTCATCATTACAGGGTCGACAATGATTGAAATTGAAATACGCCATCTGGGTGATCGTGAAATATTACACGCAACACCCGCCGGAAAACGTGAGGAACCACTGCCTGTTATAGTGTTTTATCATGGATTTACCTCATCGAAGCTGGTCTACAGCTATTTTGCGGTGGCACTCGCGCAGGCCGGTTTTCGTGTGGTCATGCCGGATGCACCTGACCACGGCGCACGTTTTACCGGCAACGAACAGGCGCGACTTGGGCAGTTCTGGCACATTTTGCACGGTAGCCTGACCGAGTTTGCCGGGCTGCGCGATGCGCTTTACCAGGCAGGGCTGGTGGCTGATAATCGGCTGGCCGTGGCTGGGGCATCGATGGGCGGGATGGCGGCGCTGGGGATCATGACGCACCATCCAGAAGTGAAGTCAGTGGCTTGTCTGATGGGCTCGGGCTACTTTACCTCACTGGCGAAGACGCTTTTTCCACCTCAGGCACTCACAGAGGTTGAGGCGGCGCTTGCAGAGTGGGAGGTTACCCGGGCGTTACCGCGTCTGGCCGATCGTCCTTTGCTGTTATGGCATGGTGATGCGGACGATGTGGTCCCACCCGGAGAAACGTTCCGGCTTCAGCAGGCGCTACAGCACGAGGGGCTGGATGGCAACCTGACCTGCCTGTGGGAAGCGGGCGTTCGCCACCGCATTACGCCAACGGCGCTGGACGCCACGGTGGACTTCTTCCGCCAGCACCTTTAAACGCACAGGACGTTGACACCCTGATCTTTCAGTTTCTGAAGGATCTCAGGGTTAGCACCTTTGCCGGTGATCACCATGTCTATCTGTTCAGCACGGCTGAACAGCATTCCTGCGCGTTCGCCCACTTTACTGCTGTCGACCAGCACAACGAGCTTGCCCACCACGTTAAGCATGTTTTGTTCTGCCATGGCGGTCAACATATCGGTTTTGTAGAGGCCATCCGCGGTCAGGCCTTTGCCACTGGTAAACATCCAGTGTCCGGCATAAAGACTGTTTTCGCTGTCCTGCGGGCTGAGCGTAATGGACTGGCTCTTGTTGTACTGGCCGCCCATGATCACCACGCTCTCATGCTCCTGATCGATAAGATAGTTGGCGAGCGGCAAGTAGTTCGTGATGATTTGTACCGGCTTTCCGCACATCTCCCGACCTAACAGAAATGCCGTGGAGCCGCAGTTGATCACCACGCTCTCGCCGGGGTTCACCAGCTGCGATGCCGCTCTGGCAATACGGACTTTTTCATCATGATTTTGCGCCTGATGAATGTTCATCGGCGTCCAGCGTGGACGCTGCTGGCTAATCGCTTCCGCACCGTTGCGGACTTTTTTCAGCTTACCGCTTTCATCCAGCTTATTAATATCCCGCCGCGCTGTTGCCGGGGAAATCCCTAAACGTTCGATCACTTTCTCAACGGTGACAAACCCTGTTTGCGCCAGGAGTTCCAGTAATATTTGATGCCGTTGCGCTTCCGTCATGAGCTATTCCGATAAGAATTGATTTTAAAAGATGATATTTGAAATAGCGTGAAATTACTAAAAGAAATATGAAACCGCCAGACACTCGGGTCTGGCGATGGGCCTTAATAATCAGAGGAATGACTTGAACGGCAGGTCTGGCTCAAGAGTAAAGCAATCATCAAAGCCACGTGGGTAGTGATACTCGAGATTGTCTTTGTCCAGCGGCCAGGTGAACTTGCCTCCTACCTGCCAGATGAACGGCTTAAAGCCATACTTCAGGCGGTCTTTTTTCATTTCCCACAGTACGCGTATCTCCTGCGGGTCGGCCTGGAAGTTTGACCAGATATCGTGGTGGAAAGGGATCACTACTTTGGTGTTCAGCGCTTCCGCCATGCGCAGCATATCGGCGCTGGTCATTTTGTCTGTAATGCCGCGTGGGTTCTCCCCGTATGAGCCGAGCGCCACATCAATCTGATGCTCATTACCGTGCTTTGCATAGTAGTTTGAGTAGTGAGAGTCACCGCTGTGGTACAGGGAACCGCCGGGCGTTTTAAACAGGTAGTTCACCGCACGTTCGTCCATACCGTCTGGCAGTACGCCTGCGGCTTTCTGATCGGCCGGAAGGGTAATCAGTGCAGTGCGGTCAAAGGCATCCAGCGCGTGGATCTCAACGTCTTTAATTTTGACCACATCGCCCGGTTTCATGACGATGCAGCGCTCTTTCGGTACGCCCCAGCCGATCCATAAATCCACGCAGGTTTGCGGCCCGATGAACGGTACGTCATCGGCACAGTTTTGCATGACCGCTGCCGCCACGTTGACATCAATATGATCGTTATGATCGTGCGTAGAGAGAACGGCATCGATCTGGCGAATGGCGAACGGATCAAGAACAAACGGTGTGGTACGCAGGTTTGGCTGAAGTTTTTCCACGCCCGCCATGCGTTGCATCTGATGGCCTTTTTTCATCAGCGGGTTACCGTGACTCTGTTTGCCGGTGCCGCACCAGAAATCGACACAAATATTCGCGCCACCTTCTGATTTCAGCCAGATCCCCGTACACCCCAGCCACCACATTGCAAAGGTACCAGGAGCAACCTGTTCCTGCTCAATCTCTTCATTCAGCCAGCTACCCCATTCCGGGAAAGTGCTCAGAATCCATGATTCACGGGTAATGGTGTTCACTTTACTCATCGTTTTGACTCCTGGTTTAATCAAAAGTAATCAACTGGTGATTTGTTGTGATTAATGCTGGCACCATTTCACGCGTATTGCAACGATCAAAATGTGTAATTTTATCTGCATGACGTCACGGACGCTCTTCTCGCTTCTTGTTATCTTTTACCGTATTAATCATTAATTGCATGAATTATATGGAAATAATTCTATGTGGCATGCCGAAGTGAAAATCATTACTAACACCATGGAAATAATTTGCGTGATGCGTCACAAATAATCAGATTTAATCTTGTGATGATTATTTGTGATTAATAGAGTGTTGTCACCAACCGCACAGGGATTGCCCCTCGTGTTCTCATTTCTGGAGAGAGTTATGGAGATCCTCTACAACGTCTTTACCGTGTTCTTTAATCAGGTAATGACTAATGCCCCGCTGTTGTTGGGCATCGTGACGTGCCTTGGCTATATCCTGCTGCGCAAAAGCGTCAGCGTTATTATTAAAGGCACCATTAAAACCATCATCGGTTTCATGCTGTTGCAGGCGGGTTCAGGCATTTTGACCGGCACCTTCAAGCCGGTGGTGGCCAAAATGTCGGAAGTCTATGGCATCAACGGCGCCATCTCTGACACCTACGCCTCGATGATGGCCACCATCGATCGCATGGGCGATGCCTACAGCTGGGTAGGGTATGCGGTCCTGCTCGCGCTGGCGCTGAACATCATTTACGTTCTGTTGCGCCGCATTACCGGTATTCGCACCATCATGCTGACTGGCCATATCATGTTCCAGCAGGCAGGGCTGATTGCGGTTTCCTTCTTTATCTTTGGCTACCCAATGTGGACGACCATTATCTGCACCGCGGTGCTGGTCTCGCTCTACTGGGGTATCACCTCCAACATGATGTACAAGCCCACGCAGGACGTCACCGACGGTTGCGGCTTCTCCATCGGCCACCAGCAGCAGTTTGCCTCCTGGATTGCCTATAAAGTCGCGCCGTATCTGGGTAAAAAAGAAGAGAGCGTCGAAGATCTTAAACTGCCGGGCTGGCTGAATATTTTCCACGACAATATCGTCTCTACGGCGATTGTGATGACCCTCTTCTTCGGTGCCATTCTGCTCTCCTTTGGCATTGACGTCGTACAGGCGATGGCGGGTAAAACCCACTGGACTGTCTATATCCTGCAGACCGGTTTCTCCTTCGCGGTGGCGATTTTCATTATCACCCAGGGCGTGCGTATGTTCGTTGCCGAGCTGTCCGAAGCCTTCAACGGTATCTCTCAGCGTCTGATTCCCGGTGCGGTACTGGCGATTGACTGCGCGGCTATCTACAGCTTCGCGCCAAACGCGGTGGTCTGGGGCTTCATGTGGGGCACCATCGGCCAGCTGATTGCGGTGGGTATCCTGGTGGGCTGCGGCTCTTCCATTCTGATCATTCCTGGCTTTATCCCGATGTTCTTCTCCAACGCCACCATCGGCGTCTTTGCGAACCACTTTGGTGGCTGGCGCGCGGCGCTCAAGATCTGCCTGGTGATGGGGATGGTGGAAATCTTCGGATGTGTGTGGGCAGTCAAGCTCACCGGTATGAGCGCCTGGATGGGCATGGCCGACTGGTCAATTCTGGCACCTCCGATGATGCAGGGCTTCGCCTCTGTTGGCCTGATCTTTATGGCCGTCATCATCCTCATTGCTCTGGCTTATATGTTCTTCGCTGGTCGCTCTCTGCGGGCTGAAGAAGATGCAGAAAAACAAACAGCAGAAGTTTCTGCTCATTAAGGAGTTTCGATTATGACCGTACGTATCCTGGCTGTGTGTGGCAATGGGCAAGGGAGTTCCATGATCATGAAGATGAAAGTGGACCAGTTTTTAACCCAGTCAAACATCGACCACACGGTGAACAGCTGCGCAGTGGGCGAATACAAAAGTGAACTGAACGGCGCGGACATCATCATCGCCTCTACCCACATCGCCGGTGAGATCACCGTGACAGGCAACAAATATGTGGTAGGCGTGCGCAACATGCTGTCGCCAGCCGACTTTGGGCCAAAGCTGCTGGAAGTGATCAACGCGCATTTCCCACAAGATGTGAAGTAAGGACGCAACATGAAACTACGTGATTCGCTGGCAGAGAACAGCTCCATCCTTTTACAGGCCGACGCCAGCACCTGGCAGGAGGCGGTGAAACTTAGCGTAGATCTGCTGGTAAAAGCTGATGTTGTCGAGCCGCGTTATTACCAGGCCATTCTGGATGGTGTTGCAGAGCACGGCCCTTACTTCGTGATTGCACCAGGGCTGGCGATGCCGCATGGCCGTCCGGAAGAGGGCGTTAAAAAAACCGGCTTTGCGCTGGTTACGCTGAAAACACCACTGGCTTTCAACCACGAAGATAACGACCCGGTCGACATCCTCATCACCATGGCGGCTGTTGATGCCAACACTCACCAGGAGGTGGGCATTATGCAGATCGTGAATCTGTTTGATGATGAGGCCAACTTCGACCGTTTACGCGCCTGCCGCACCGAGCAGGACGTGCTGGATTTAATTGATAACGCCACTGCGGCGGCAGTTTAAGAGGGAATTGAAAATGTCATTACCAATGTTGCAGGTCGCGCTGGATAACCAGACTCTGTCTCACGCTTACGAAACCACCCGCCTGATTGCGGAAGAAGTGGACATCATCGAAGTCGGTACCATTCTGTGTGTGGGCGAAGGCGTTCGCGCCGTCCGCGACCTGAAGGCGCTGTATCCGCATAAAATCGTGCTGGCGGATGCCAAGATTGCCGATGCGGGCAAAATTCTTTCCCGTATGTGTTTTGAAGCCAATGCTGACTGGGTCACCGTTATTTGCTGTGCGGATATCAACACGGCTAAAGGTGCGCTGGATGTGGCAAAAGAGTTCAACGGTGATGTGCAGATTGAGCTGACCGGGTTCTGGACCTGGGAGCAGGCGCAGGAGTGGCGTGACGCGGGCATTCAACAGGTGGTTTATCACCGCAGCCGTGATGCGCAGGCCGCTGGGGTAGCGTGGGGGGAAGCGGATATCAGCGCGATTAAGCGTCTGGCCGATATGGGCTTCAAAGTGACCGTGACCGGAGGCCTGGCGCTGGAAGATCTGCCGCTCTTCAAAGGTATCCCAATTCATGTCTTTATCGCAGGCCGTAGCATCCGTGATGCCGCCTCTCCGGTAGAAGCCGCGCGTCAGTTCAAACGCTCAATCGCTCAGCTTTGGGGCTAAGGAGCGGGTATGTTGTCTAAACAAGTCCCGCTCGGCATCTATGAAAAGGCACTCCCTGCGGGGGAGTGTTGGCTGGAGCGGCTGCAACTGGCGAAACAACTCGGCTTCGATTTTGTCGAAATGTCAGTGGATGAGACAGACGAACGCCTGTCTCGCCTTGACTGGAGCCGCGAACAGCGTCTGGCACTGGTTAGCGCCATCGCTGAAACGGGGGTACGTGTGCCTTCCCTGTGCCTCAGCGCCCACCGTCGTTTTCCGCTTGGCAGTGAAGATGATGCTGTGCGTGCTCAGGGGCTGGAGATCATGCGTAAAGCCATTCGCTTTGCCCAGGATGTCGGCATCCGTGTGATCCAGCTGGCGGGGTATGACGTTTACTATCAGGACGCCAACAATGAAACGCGCCGTCGTTTTCGTGACGGCCTGAAAGAGAGCGTCGACATGGCAAGCCGTGCTCAGGTGACGCTGGCGATGGAGATCATGGATTATCCGTTAATGAACTCCATCAGCAAGGCGCTGGGTTACGCGCACTACCTGAATAATCCGTGGTTCCAGCTCTACCCTGATATCGGCAATCTGTCAGCCTGGGATAACGACGTGCAGATGGAACTGCAGGCGGGTATTGGTCATATCGTGGCGGTTCATGTCAAAGATACCCGGCCTGGTGTATTCAAAAATGTTCCGTTCGGCACCGGGGTGGTGGATTTCGAACGGTGCTTCCAGACGCTCAAACAGACAGGGTATTGCGGGCCTTACCTGATTGAGATGTGGAGTGAAACGTCGGACGACCCGGCAGCCGAAGTGGCGAAGGCGCGGGCCTGGGTCCGTGAACGTATGGCGCGGGCTGGGTTGCTGGAGGCTGAGTATGCATAAGCTTAAGCAGCAGGTCTTTGAGGCCAATATGGATCTACCTCGCTACGGTCTGGTGACGTTTACCTGGGGTAACGTCAGCGCCATCGACCGTGAGCAGGGGCGGGTCGTGATTAAGCCCAGCGGTGTGCCCTATGAGTCCATGACCGCCGACGACATGGTGGTTGTGGATCTCCATGGCAACGTGGTTGACGGAAAGTGGCGTCCTTCTTCTGATACCGCCACCCATCTGGCACTGTATCAGCGTTATCCCTCCCTGGGCGGCGTTGTGCATACACACTCGACTCATGCCACGGCCTGGGCGCAGGCAGGGCTGCCCATTCCGGCTCTTGGCACCACGCATGCAGACTACTTCTTTGGCGATATTCCCTGCACGCGGGCATTAACGCAGGCCGAAGTGGAAGGGGAGTATGAACTCAACACCGGTCGCGTCATTATCGACACGCTGGCTGAGCGTGAGCCGCTGCATACGCCGGGTATTGTGGTGTATCAGCACGGTCCATTCTCGTGGGGAAAAGACGCTCACGATGCCGTGCATAACGCGGTGGTGATGGAGGAAGTGGCGCGAATGGCGTGGATCGCCCGCGGCATCAATCCGCAGCTTCAGGGCATTGATGATTACCTTATGAATAAACATTTCATGCGTAAACATGGGCCCAACGCCTATTACGGGCAGAAGTGAATAAGTGCTCTGGAATACCGAAAAACAGTTGTAACCGGTGGTATTTCAGAGCCATTAGCAAAAAAAAGCCCCCGGGCAGGGGGCAAGTTAAACTATGGCTATGTTCTCTTTGTTGGCTTTCCTGGTGCTAGCGTTAAAGCGTTATCGGTAGATATCTGCACTGGCGTGCATATTGCCGTTGCTGCCGGGCTCACGCATCAGTATGACGTGATAATATTGTGCACCCTGAGCATCGGTCTCTTGATTGAGTGCCTGATCTGCTTCACTTTCAGTGGCGAAATTATGATTGATGTAGATTACGCCTAAGCTCTGCACATCATCCATGTTTTGGGCCTGCCGGCCGTCTATCTTGATGGCTGCCATCGCGTTTGCACTGAGCAAAAGTGCAGCCATTACGGCAAATGCGATTTTTTTCATGATATGCGCTCCACGACTGCGTGCTGTGAAAGGGGGGGTTGCTCTCCTTTTATAAATAAGGTCTCTGATTAAAGTGTAATCACTTATCCGGCGGGGATGCGTGACCATTTCTGATGCTGTTGTTCAAAAAAACAACGCTTCCTGATGTGATTAATTTTAAATCACCCACTTAGACCAGCTTTACGCTTTGTGCGAATTATTTGTGCAATCAGCTTGAGTTTCCAGGGGCGCGCAAGTATTATGACGCGTCAATTTTTCAGCCGACCTTTAACACGTTCCTTGCCTCCCCGGGCCTCGGCTGACCCAGACAGGAGGCTGAATAATCCGTAAGGAGCAATTCGATGCGTCATTACGAAATCGTTTTTATGGTCCATCCTGACCAGAGCGAACAGGTTCCGGGCATGATCGAGCGCTACTCTGCTGCCATCACTGGTGCAGAAGGTACGATCCACCGTCTGGAAGACTGGGGCCGCCGTCAGCTGGCTTACCCGATTAACAAACTGCACAAAGCACACTACGTTCTGATGAACGTTGAAGCGCCGCAGGAAGTGATCGATGAGCTGGAAACTACCTTCCGCTTCAACGATGCCGTTATCCGCAGCATGGTTATGCGTACCAAAAACGCAGTGACCGAAGCATCTCCGATGGTTAAAGCGAAAGACGAGCGCCGTGAGCGTCGCGATGATTTCGCAAACGAAACCGCAGATGATTCTGATGCTGGGGATTCTGAAGAGTAATTTCTGATGACCAACCGTCTGGTGTTGTCCGGTACCGTGTGCAGGACCCCCCTTCGTAAGGTCAGTCCATCAGGAATTCCGCATTGCCAGTTCGTGCTTGAGCATCGTTCTGTGCAAGAGGAAGCCGGCTTTCACCGGCAGGCGTGGTGCCAAATGCCCGTTATTATTAGCGGACACGAAAACCAGGCCATTACTCACAGTTTAACGGTCGGTAGCGCAGTAATCGTTCAGGGGTTCATTTCTTGCCACAAGGCAAAGAACGGCCTGAGCAAAATGGTTCTGCATGCCGAGCAGATTGATTTGATAGATTCTGGAGACTAGCCATATGGCACGTTATTTCCGTCGTCGCAAGTTCTGCCGTTTCACCGCGGAAGGCGTTCAAGAGATCGACTATAAAGATATCGCAACGCTGAAAAACTACATCACCGAAAGCGGTAAGATTGTCCCAAGCCGTATCACCGGTACTCGTGCAAAATACCAGCGTCAGCTGGCTCGCGCTATCAAACGCGCTCGCTACCTGTCCCTGCTGCCGTACACTGATCGTCATCAGTAATCGGGCACGGTCCATTAATACGACTTTAAGAGGATAAGGTAATGCAAGTTATTCTGCTTGATAAAGTAGCAAACCTGGGCAGCCTGGGTGATCAGGTAAACGTTAAAGCGGGCTACGCTCGTAACTTCCTGGTTCCACAGGGTAAAGCTGTTCCAGCTACCAAGAAAAACGTAGAGTTTTTCGAAGCACGTCGCGCTGAACTGGAAGCCAAACTGGCTGACGTTCTGGCGGCTGCTAATGCTCGCGCTGAGTCAATCAACGCACTGGGCACTGTTACCATCGTTTCCAAAGCTGGCGACGAAGGTAAACTGTTCGGTTCCATCGGTACCCGCGATATCGCTGATGCAGTAACTGCAGCTGGCGTTAAAGTGGCTAAGAGCGAAGTTCGTCTGCCGAACGGTGTTCTGCGTACCACTGGTGAGCACGAAGTGGACTTCCAGGTTCACAGCGAAGTGTTCGCTAAACTGGTTGTTAACGTTGTAGCTGAGTAATTTTACTCTGCTCACGTCGAAGCGCCGGCCTTGTGCCGGCGTTTTGCTTTTTTAAGGGACCAGCCTCGCGCTTTAGTGCTTGTAGGGTCGCTATTCCTGGCGCATTCTCTGATAATAAAATGAAACGCAATTTTATTTATGAGATTCGACATGGAAACCGCTCTGCCCACGCCCGTATTTGCCCGTCGAAAGGTGGCCTATGCCTGCGCCACGCTCTGCTGTCTGCTTTGGGGTAGCTCTTACCCGGCCATAAAAAGCGGCTATGAACTCTTTCAGATTGCCACTGATGATATTCCCTCAAAGGTCGTGTTCGCCGGTTACCGTTTTCTGTTTGCGGGTGTGCTGCTGCTTCTCTTTGCGTTAGCACAGCGCAAGCCCATCGGCAGGTTCACGCCCGGGCAGTTTGGGCAATTGACCGTCCTGGGGCTGACGCAGACGAGCATTCAGTACACCTTCTTTTATATCGGACTGGCCTACACGACAGGCGTGAACGGCTCGATCATGAACGCCACCGGCACTTTCTTCAGCGTGTTGCTGGCGCACTTCATCTACCACAACGACAAGCTCAGCTATAACAAAACGCTTGGCTGTATTTTGGGCTTTGCCGGAGTGATGCTGGTTAACTTCCACGGCGGGTTAAGCGAATTCAGCTTCGTCTGGAAGGGAGACGGGTTTGTGGTGCTGGCAGCCTTTATCCTTTCTGCCGCCACGCTTTACGGAAAACGCATCTCCCAGACCGTCGACCCGACGGTGATGACCGGCTGGCAGCTCGCTATCGGCGGCGCGGCGCTGGTGGCGGGTGGCTATCTCACGGGAGGGACGCTGGAAGTGCATAGCATGACGGCCGTCGCGGTGCTGGGGTATCTGACGTTACTCTCTTCGGTAGCGTTCGCCCTCTGGAGCGCGCTGCTGAAAGTGAACCGCGTAAGTATGATTGCCCCGTTCAACTTTGTGATCCCCGTTGCCGGGACGGTGCTGTCCGCCATTTTCCTCGGTGAAAACATTCTGGACATCAAATATGCGATTGCGCTGGTGCTGGTCTGCTCGGGAATCTGGTGGGTCAATAAGCGGAGTCACTAAGAAGGGCATTGCCGGGAGGCTGACTCGCCTTACCCGGCCGGAACATTAACGTGCTCTGATAAAACTGCCGTCAGGATGGCGGGTAAACAGCACCTGCTGGCCATTTCCCGTATCAATCGTGAGCCCGGTGACGACGCCGCTGGCATTCTGACGTATCTGCACCAGCTGGCCGTTCTGCAAATTACTGAGCGGCTTGCCCGCGCCTTCCACCTGCGCCATGGCATACACATCGGTTGGTGGCAGATTGTGGTCGCGGAACAGCTGCGCAAGGGTTTTACCCGGCTCTACGCGATAGGAACGCCACTGCTGCTCAATGCCGGTTGGCTGCTGAGCCTGTGGCTCTGCCGGGGCCGCGGCCTGTTCCTGTGGCTGTTCATCCTGAATGGGTTCCGGTTCAACAGGCGCAACCTGTCCCGGATCGTTCGACGGGGTGACCAGTTGCGTCTGCACAGGCTGGGTGTCCGGCTGCGGTCGCGTTTGCGACTGAATATCCAGCTGGGCATTGCGGGTCACCGTCGCGGTGTCGGCGTCATCGCCACCGGAAGGAAGCAGGAAACCCACGATCACCATCAGCGCGCCAATGATGATCCCTCTGCGATGCAGAGGCGGCAGCGGGTCCATGATGCGAAAATTGTCCGGCGCCTGCCAGATTTTCGCCAGGGTAGGTTTCAGTTCAAATCGCCCGGGCATGGCTCTCCTCCTGCTCCGCGTCTTTTTTATCCTGTGCTCCGAAGTATAGTTTGCTAACTGCCTGAACGGCGTAGCAAACCCGACATCCGTGACATTCGTTCGGGATTAATCCTGGTTCTCTCTATTGTTTCTGTTTCGTCGCGGTTTGTCACCTTTACTTCAGACAAAGTTTTACCCATAAGGGCATGGCTGATATGCTGCCCGCTACTTTAAATGTGATGGAAGGAAAACCCATGACCACCCCGACTTTTGACACTATCGAAGCGCAGGCAAGTTACGGTATCGGCTTGCAGGTAGGACAGCAGCTGAGCGAATCCGGCCTGGAAGGTCTGTTACCCGAAGCGCTGGTGGCGGGTATCGCTGATGCGCTGGAAGGCAACAACCCGGCAGTTCCGGTTGATGTTGTGCACCGTGCGCTGCGTGAAATCCACGAACGTGCTGACGCCGTGCGTCGCGCGCGTTTCGAAGAGATGGCTGCAGAAGGCGTGAAATATCTGGAAGAGAACCGTGAGCGTGAAGGCGTGAACAGCACCGAGTCTGGCCTGCAGTTCCGCGTGATCAACCAGGGCGACGGCGCAATCCCGGCGCGTACTGACCACGTTCGCGTGCACTACACCGGTAAACTGATCGACGGTACGGTGTTCGACAGCTCTGTAGCACGTGGCGAACCGGCTGAATTCCCGGTTAACGGCGTTATCGCGGGCTGGATCGAAGCGCTGACCCTGATGCCAGTGGGTTCCAAATGGGAACTGACTATCCCGCACAACCTGGCGTACGGCGAGCGTGGCGCTGGTGCGTCCATCCCGCCATTCAGCACCCTGGTGTTTGAAGTCGAGCTGCTGGAAATTCTGTAATCAGCTTTTCTTATTTCCTCTCTCCTTCGGGGGAGAGGAATATAGTGATAAAACCTATAGTTACGACGGAATCAACATTTTATCTTGCAAACGAAACTGTTGCGTGTATTTTTGTGAGCTGTTTCGCGTTGTATGAGTGATATGACACTCACTTTAAACATATTATTAACATAATATCCAAATCATAGTATTCATCCCGCCGATTCTTACCTAATATCGATGAGTCCTTTCATGGGACCGTTATTTTTTTGACGTATTTAAAGGCCAGAAGAGCCTTAACAACACAGACAGGCATAAACAGGAAAATATCACATGGTAGATCAGGTTAAAGTCGTCGCCGACGAAGAGGCGTCGTCTGAACAGTCGCTACGGCGCAATCTCACAAACCGTCATATTCAGCTCATTGCCATCGGGGGTGCCATCGGTACCGGGCTGTTTATGGGGTCAGGTAAAACCATCAGTCTTGCCGGGCCGTCGATCATTTTCGTTTATATGATCATCGGTTTTATGCTCTTCTTCGTGATGCGTGCAATGGGTGAATTGCTGCTCTCGAACCTCGAATACAAGTCCTTTAGCGATTTCGCTTCCGACCTGCTTGGCCCCTGGGCGGGCTACTTCACCGGCTGGACCTACTGGTTCTGCTGGGTGGTGACCGGCATGGCGGATGTGGTCGCCATCACGGCCTACGCGCAGTTCTGGTTCCCGGGATTATCGGACTGGGTGGCCTCGCTGGCGGTGATTGTTCTGCTGCTGAGCCTTAACCTCGCCACCGTTAAAATGTTCGGTGAGATGGAGTTCTGGTTTGCGATGATCAAAATCGTGGCGATTATCGCCCTGATTGTTGTCGGCCTGGTGATGGTACTGACGCACTTCCAGTCTCCAACCGGCGTTCAGGCTTCGTTCGCGCATCTGTGGAATGACGGCGGCTGGTTCCCGAAAGGCATCAGCGGCTTCTTTGCCGGTTTCCAGATTGCGGTGTTTGCCTTTGTGGGGATTGAGCTGGTCGGTACCACGGCGGCGGAAACTAAAGATCCGGAGAAATCCCTGCCGCGCGCGATTAACTCCATCCCGATTCGTATCATTATGTTCTACGTGTTCGCGCTGATTATCATCATGTCCGTGACACCGTGGAGCTCCGTTGTACCGACCAAGAGCCCGTTCGTTGAGTTGTTTGTACTGGTTGGACTGCCTGCGGCCGCAAGCCTGATTAACTTCGTGGTGCTGACCTCCGCGGCCTCTTCGGCCAACAGTGGGGTGTTCTCTACCAGCCGTATGCTGTTTGGTCTGGCACAGGAAGGGGTTGCGCCACGCGCGTTTGCCAAACTGTCTAAGCGTGCGGTGCCGGCGAAAGGGCTGACCTTCTCCTGTATCTGCCTGCTGGGCGGTGTGGTGATGCTCTACGTGAACCCGAGTGTGATCGGTGCGTTTACCATGATCACCACGGTCTCTGCGATCCTGTTCATGTTCGTCTGGACCATCATCCTGTGTTCTTACCTGGTGTACCGCAAACAGCGTCCGCACCTGCATGAAAAATCGATCTATAAAATGCCGCTGGGCAAGCTGATGTGCTGGGTGTGCATGGCGTTCTTCGTCTTCGTGCTGGTTCTGCTGACGCTGGAAGACGATACCCGTCAGGCGTTAATCGTCACGCCGCTGTGGTTCATCGCGCTGGGGCTGGGATGGTTATTTATCGGTAAGAAACGTATGGCAGGCATGCGTTAATAAAAAAGGCCACAGATGCTGTGGCCGAATGATAACCTCAGGAAGGCGCTCTCGGGCGCTTTTTTTATTCACCTGCGAGGGCACGCGGGAACAGGACGTTGTTCTCAAGACTGATGTGCTCCATCAGGTCGTCGATCATCTCGTTAATGCCGTTGTACATCGCTTTCCACGTGGTGCACGCCTCTGGTGGCGGTGTAACGTTATGGGTAGTGTGTTTAATCACTTCCAGCAGTTCGCCTGCATCATCATGTTCGCTTTCCATGACGCTGATGGGCCCCATCGCCTGGCTGCCCATACCCTGTTTGATCATCGGGAAGAGGATTTGCTCCTCTTTCATCATGTGGCTGGAAAGCTCTTCGTGAAGCAGGGTCAGGTATTTCGCCAGACCGCGTGGTACGGAAGGTTTGTCGGCGTGAACGCGCTCCACTTTTGTCGCCTGCAGGATCAGTTCAGGCAGCTGTTCACGGTGACGGTCGTGAAAACGCACGATGATATGGTCGATGATGTCGGCAAGGGCTGCAGTGCGCCAGTCTTTCTCAATAGGCTGCTCAGCCAGTTGCGCCAGCTCCGCTTCAATGAGCCCCACATCCAGCTCTTTACGCGAGGCGGCACGTGCCAGGGTTTGCTTACCGCCACAGCAGTAATCCATATCGTATTTACGAAACAGCGCGGACGCGCGCGGGATGGAGAGCGCCAGCTCGCCAAGGGGTTGGTCGCGGAAGGCCATAGCAGTTACCTCGTCATCAATAATATAAGGTGCATTTTAAATGCATCTTTAAGGCGATGCTATAACCCTTTAGAGGGAAGGGGCAAAGTGAGAACCAGATCACAAAAAAATAATGACTTTTAACTTGCTGAATGAATGCAGGAAATTACTTTAGAAAGTTTTTTAACGTGGGGAAACAGTAAACAACTCGCCGTGCCTGCCGATATATCCACGTCAGACAAACCTGCATATAAAAAAGGCAACGCATGTTTAAACGTATAAAAGTCATTACCCTTCTTATTTCGGTGCTGCTTGTGCTCGGCATCATGCAAGTCATTTCCGCCGGCATTTTTATCAACGCGCTGAAAAACGACAAAGATAACTTCACCGTCTCGCAGCTCTCAAGCCAGAATGTCGCCGAGTTTACCGATGCATGGATCAGCCTCAACCAGGCCCGCGTGACCCTGAACCGCGGCATGCTGCGTCTGCAAAGCAGCATGGCGTCTCAGATTAACGGCGGCCAGTTGAATGAACTGGTGAACACGGCGAAGAACCTGCTGGCGGATGCGCAGTCCCATTACGATAAATACTACGCTTTGCCTAATACTCCGGGTCTGGACGAGAATCTGGCTAACCGTCTGGAAGAGCAGTACCGCATTTACTCCGCCACGCTGACGCAAATGAACGTCCTGCTGGGCCAGGGCAATCTGGAAGATATGTTCAAGCAGAATGCGGAGCAGAAACAGACCGCGATGCAGAACGTGTACCGTGAATGGCGTGAAGCGCAGGCCGTCCTCACGGACAGAGGGATTAAAGACAACGAAAACGATTATAAACGTATCCTGTGGATCCTCTCTGCGGTCATGCTGCTGGTGATTGCCGTGATCGTCTCCAGCTGGATTGCGATGCGCCGCGTTCTGCTGCTGCCGCTGCAGGATGTGATCGGCCATATCCGCGCCATTGCCGCAGGGGATTTGACCCAGCCGATTCAGGCAGAGGGTAAGAATGAAATGGCTATCCTGGCGCGCAACGTTCAGGAGATGCAAACTTCGCTGGCAAACACGGTGGGCGTGGTGCGTGAAGGCGCAGACACCATTTACACCGGTGCAGGGGAAATCTCTGCGGGCAGCAACGACCTCTCTTCCCGTACCGAGCAGCAGGCTGCCTCTCTGGAAGAGACGGCTGCCAGCATGGAACAACTGACCGCCACGGTAAAACAAAACGCCGATAACGCACGTCAGGCTTCCCGTCTGGCGCTTGATGCCTCCTCAACCGCGAAGAAGGGCGGTAACGTGGTGGAGGGTGTGGTGCGCACCATGGACGACATTGCGACCAGTTCCAGCAAAATTGCGCAAATTACCAACGTAATCGACGGCATTGCCTTCCAGACCAACATCCTGGCGCTGAACGCGGCGGTGGAAGCCGCGCGTGCAGGCGAGCAGGGCCGTGGCTTTGCGGTGGTCGCAGGTGAGGTGCGTACCCTTGCCCAGCGTAGCGCTCAGGCGGCAAAAGAGATTAAAGCGCTGATCGACGATTCCGGCGAGCGCGTGAATGCCGGCTCACAGCTGGTAAACGAAGCCGGGGCGACGATGGCAGAGATCGTGAATGCGGTCACCCGCGTGACCGACATCATGGGCGAGATTGCCTCTGCCTCTGACGAGCAGAGCCGCGGTATCGATCAGGTAGGTCAGGCGGTGGCCGAGATGGATCGCGTGACCCAGCAGAACGCCTCGCTGGTAGAGGAGTCTGCGGCAGCGGCGGCCGCGCTGGAAGATCAGGCGGCACGCCTGAACGAAGCGGTGGCGGTGTTTAAAATTACCCGCAACCCGGTGGTCAACGCCGCGCCGGTGAAAAGCTACACTCCAGCAGCTAAACCTGTCGCGGCGACGTCTGAAGCGAACTGGGAAACGTTTTAACTCTCTGAAGCCGGAACGACCATCGGTTTTTCCGGCTTTGCTCTCACCGCCATCACGACCCCAACGACCAGCAATATAATCCCGCAGGCGGTTAACAGCGGCGGTACGCTCTGGCGCATCAGGAAGGTGTAAAGCAGCCCGGCCAGCGTTTCGAATACAATCAACGGCCCTAAAATTACCGTCGGCAGCTTCTGGCTGGCGATATTCCAGCATAGCGCACCCACCCACGAGCAGAGCACCGCAATCGCCAGCATCAGCCCGACAAAGACCCACGGTCTCGGCCCGAACGGTTGAGCGAAATCCGGTTGCTGATGGCCTAACCAGAGACAGGCCCCCACATAGCCCATAAGCGAAACCGGGAGCGTGACCAACGCCTGAGCCGTCGCCCACATCATCGGGTGTTTATCCGGGTTTTCCCGCAGCCAGCGCGCATTGCGCAGGGCATACCACGCCCAGCACACCACGGAAACGAATGCCAGCAGGATGCCAGAACCGTAACGCAACAGTGAGAAGTTCTCCAGCCCATGCTGCAGCTCGGCAATGTTGACGCAGACCAGCCCCACGGCGGTACACACCAACGCTGGTACCATTTTTGACCACGCCAGTTTCCCGTCGCGGTGGCTGTAAAGCAGGTTAGCGAAGACCGGGATCACCACGGGCAGCGTGCCGATAATCATGGTAGATACCGGTGCCCCGGTTCGCTGAATGGCGCTCGCCAGGCAAACATAATAGATAAGGTTGCCCATCATGGTCAGCGCCAGCGCGGTGAACCAGTCCTGCCGGCCGAGCTGACGCAAACGTGCACGACCGAGCCACGCCAGCGGGAGAGCAATCAGTCCCAGTGCCAGATAACGTCCGGTCGACTGCAGTATTGCCGGGTACTCCGGCACGATCAGCGGGCCGACAAAAATCAGTCCCCACATCAGACCCGCAAGCAGGGCATACAACACACCACTAATCATTTTTCCATCCACATCGGTTTATTCTGCGTTCAGTGTAGGAGGGGGAAGGGCGCGCGTATTGTATGAGGTTGCGCATCAGCGCTTAACGACCTGTTTCTGGTAGCGCACGGGGGTAATGCCATAGCGGCGGGTAAAGGCGCGAGTCAAATGGGACTGATCGGTCAGCCCGGTCGCGGCGGCGACTTCGGCGGCGGGCATGCCGTGTGTGAGAAACGCTTTGGCGCGCCACAGGCGGATAGCCATCAGCATCTGATGCGGAGTGACATGGAAATGCGCCTTGAACTGGCGCTGAAAATGGTAGGGGCTGAGTGAGACCACGTTGGCCAGCTCGTCCAGCGTCAGGGCGTGCATGTAGTTGTCGTGCATATACTCACGAACCCGTTCGAACCGGTGTGCACCTTCCCGGGTAACCGGCGCGTGGCGGGCTAACGGCTGGAAGGTCTCGATCAGATCCAGCAGCAGGCCTTTTTGCGCCAGCGGGTCGTCCGTATGCCACAGGCCATAGATAAGCCTGCCGATTTGCTGTGAGAGCAGCGGGTCATGGCGGGTTACGTCGCTAAACCACCAGTGGCGAAGGCCGGTTACCTCTTCCAGCAGATCGGGTTCAATGTAAACCATCCGGTAGCGCCAGCCGCCATCCGTCGCCGACTCCCCGGTGTGGATCTCGTCCGGGTTCATGGTCACGACGGATTTTTCCGCCGCGAGATGCTGAGTACCGCGATAGCGAAAGCGTTCGGCACCGGTTTCAATGGTGCCGATGCCGAAGGCTTCATGCGTATGAGGCTCAAAGGCGTAGTCAGAAATATGCGCGTGATAAAGCTCCAGGCCCGGCAAATGCGCCAGATGGCGAAAGCGCGCGCTGTCTCTCTCATCAATGAACTGTTCCGGTACGCCCTGCACGGTGAACCTCCTCATGAGTCATCTCTCCATTATCAGAGATGACCCGAGGGGATGCTACAAAAAATAACCATTTTGCAACATTTACAGGATGGCTTTAATGCTCTCTGAAAGCGGTGTGGTTGGACGCCCGATCAGTTTGCTCAGCGTATGGCTGTCGTCAAACAGACCGCCTTTAGACGCGCCCACATCGGAGTCCGCCAGCATATCCGCCAGCCCGGCAGGCAGGCCAACGCCCTTCAGCGCCGCGGCAAAATCCGCTTCGCTCATGTTCTGATACGCCACGTTTTTGCCGCTCTGTTTGCTGAGTTCGGCTGCCAGTTCACTCAGCGTCCAGGCGTGGTCGCCGGCCAGCTCGTATACGTTGCCTGCATGGCCGTCCCCGGAGATGACTTTTGCCGCGGCAGCCGCGTAATCCGCACGGGTGGCCGAGGCGATTTTGCCTTCACCGGCCGCGCCAATAAATACGCCGTGCTCCAGCGCGGGCGGTGCGCTCGCCAGATAGTTTTCGGTGTACCAGCCGTTACGCAGCAGGGCGTAAGGGATGCCGGACTCCGCCAGCGCCTTCTCCGTCGCGACGTGTTCAACGTGCAGACCCAGCGGCGATTTATCTGCATGCAGCAGGCTGGTATAGGCGATGAATTTCACGCCCACGGCTTTGGCAGCATTAATGACGTTCTGATGTTGGGTGGCGCGCTGACCCACTTCGCTGGAGGAGATCAGCAGCAGCTTATCTATGCCCTTAAGCGCGGAGGTCATTGTGCTTTCGTCAGCGTAATCCCCCTGACGAACGGTAATTCCCTGCTGGCGCAGGGCTTCAGCTTTTGCCGGATTGCGGACAATCGCCACAATCTGGTTTGCCGGTACGGTGTTTAACAGCTGTTCGATAACGAGCTGGCCAAGCTGGCCGGTTGCGCCGGTAATTGCGATCATGATGAATCCTCTTCGTGTTTGTCTGGTGTTGTGGCACACTAGCACCATAGCTAACTTTTAGTAAGTACGTACATAAAGGTAAGTATGAAAACAACGATACCGACACTTAGCGAACAAATGCGCGATGGCAACCTCTTCGCGGAACAGTGTCCTTCCAGAGAGGTTCTCAAACATGTCACCAGCCGCTGGGGCGTGCTGATTCTGGTGGCCCTGCGGCAGGGAACCCACCGTTTCAGCGACCTGCGCCGAAAAATGGGGGGCGTCAGCGAAAAGATGCTGGCCCAGTCGCTACAGGCGCTGGAACAGGACGGGTTTGTGAATCGCGTCTCGTATCCGGTTGTACCACCGCACGTTGAGTATAGCCTGACGCCGTTAGGGACAGAGGTGAGTGAGAAAGTGGCCGCGCTGGCGGACTGGATAGAAGTGCATACGCCGCAGGTGATGGCGAACCGGGAAGAACGCGCGGCGTAAAGGCAGGCCGGGTAAGGCGAAGCCGCTACCCGGCACACACCGCGTTACTTGCTTAAATCCACCTGATAAATGGCGAAGCCAATATCATCCGTTGCAACTTTCTTCATCGGATAGTGGGCTTTATCGTTAATAAACGCCGCCGCTTTATCGGACGGTGAAGTTTCAAAACGGATGTCCAGCGGCGTGTCGCTGTGAATGGGGGCCAGGCGCCAGTTGTTGTCCACTGCCGGATGAATGCCCCCCGCTTTTTTGGACTCCGCGCTGATCCATGCCGCCAGCACCGAGCGGTTCTCGTCCGGTGAGGCAAAGGCAATATGGCTATCTCCCGTGCCGGCAAACTTGCCGCCGTAGGCGCGGTAGTTATTGGTTACCACCAGGAAGGTGGCATTCGGGTCGATGGCTTTGCCCTTAAAGGTCAGGTTTTTGATGCGCTCGGCCTGCGGGTTAATGACCTGGCATTCACCGTCATATTTTGCAGGCTGGGTAACATCAATCTGATACTCTACGCCGTCAATCACGTCAAAGTTATAGGTCCGGAACCCGTCCCAGTTAATCAGCGACTGCGGCTTGCTGCTCTTCGGATCAATCTGGTTAAACTGCCCGGCGGAGCACTCCAGCCATTCCTTCACCTCTTTACCCGTCGCTTTCACTACCACCAGGGTGTTCGGATAGAGATAGAGATCGGCGGCGTTACGGAAGGTCAGCTGGCCCTTTTCGACTTCAACGTAGCTTGCCGGGTCATTCTTACGCCCGCCCACTTTGAACGGTGCCGCGGCCGACAGCACCGGCAGTTTTGCCAGGTCCGGGTCGCCCTGAATAACGTGTTCGACATAGGCTTTTTGCGCCATGTTAACCACCTGGACAGTCGGGTCATCCTGCACCAGCGCCAGGTAGCTGTACATGTTATCGGCGGATTTACCGATCGGCTTGCTGACGAAGTCGCGGGTGGCGTCGTGGTCATGCTTCAGCACGTCGACCAGTTTTTTATCTTCGGCGGCCAGTGATTTTTTAGCCGCAGCGTCGTAAATCGGGCGCGCCTCTGCTTTTGACTGAGTGACCTTCCAGTCGCCGCCGTCGTTATTGAGGACCAGATCCACCACACCAAGGTGGTCGCCCCACATGCCCGGCATCACCGACGGCACGCCATTGAGCGTCCCTTTCTCGATGTCTGCACCCTTAATGTTGGCAAAGTCCTTACCCGGGAAGACCGCGTGGGCGTGGCCGAACAGGATCGCATCGACGCCCGGGACTTCACTGAGATAATAAACGGAGTTTTCCGCCATGGCCTGATACGGATCGGCGGAGAGTCCAGAGTGCGCAACCACCACCACCAGATCTGCGCCTTTTTCGCGCATTTCCGGCACGTATTTGCGCGCAGTTTCGGTAATATCGTTAACGGTCACTTTACCGTCGAGGTTGGCTTTATCCCAGGTCATGATTTGCGGCGGCACAAAGCCGATATAGCCGATTTTAAGCGTCTGTTTTTTACCGTCCTGATCGACAACTTCGGTCTCTTTAATCAGATAGGGGGTAAAGAGCGGCTTCTGCGTCTTAATGTCGATGATATTGGCGTTAACGTACGGGAATTTCGCGCCAGCCAGCGCATCGTGCAGGTACGTCAGGCCGTAGTTAAATTCGTGGTTGCCCAGGTTGCCGACGGTATAGTCCAGGGTGTTCATCGCTTTATACACCGGGTGGATCTCGCCTTTCTTCAGCCCCTTCGCGGCCATGTAGTCCCCGAGCGGGCTACCCTGAATGAGATCGCCGTTGTCGACCAGCACGCTGTTTTTAACTTCATTGCGGGCGGCAGCGATCAAACTTGCCGTGCGTACCAGTCCGAATTTTTCCGTCGGGGTATCTTTGTAGTAATCGAAGTCCATCATGTTACTGTGCAGGTCGGTAGTTTCCAGAATTCGCAGGTCTACCGTCGCCGCCTGTACGCTCACTGCAATCAGCGTCGCCAGGAGCGTTGCGCTAAACTTAATCATCAGAGGAGTCCTTTTTTCGATCCAGGCCACAAAAGAATATGTATCTATAGCGTGTTGCTTACATAAATGTGAATCCTGACAGAAAAAAGCGCCATGAAACCAGAATTGCTTCACAGATAGCGGAATTGTTCCCATTACGATATAACTAAAACAAAGAGTTAACCCCACTGCGTTAACAAAGAGGTGGAGAATGTTAGATAAGATTTGTCAGCTCGCACGGGATGCGGGAGATGCCATCATGCAGGTGTATGACGGTGCAAAACCGATGGAGGTCGTCAGCAAGGCAGATGACTCTCCGGTCACCGCGGCGGATATCGCGGCTCACAAGGTGATCCTGCAAGGACTGCAGGCCTTAACGCCGGATATCCCGGTCCTGTCAGAAGAAGCGCCGCAGAGCTGGGACGAGCGTCAGCACTGGCAGCGTTACTGGCTGGTGGACCCCCTCGACGGCACCAAAGAGTTTATCAAGCGTAACGGTGAGTTCACCGTCAACATCGCGCTGATTGAAAAAGGCAAAGCGGTGCTTGGGGTGGTATACGCGCCGGTGATGAAGGTCATGTACAGCGCTGCAGACGGTAAGGCGTGGAAGGAAGAGTGCGGCGTGCGTAAGCAGATTCAGGTGCGCGATGCGCGTCCACCGCTGGTGGTGATCAGCCGGTCGCACAGCGACAGCGAACTGCAGGAATATCTGCAACAGCTGGGTGAACACCAGACGACCTCGATTGGTTCATCACTGAAATTCTGTCTGGTGGCGGAAGGCCATGCCCAGCTCTACCCTCGCTTTGGGCCAACGAACGTCTGGGATACCGCGGCAGGGCATGCGGTCGCCACGGCCGCCGGGGCACATGTTCATGACTGGCAGGGTAAGCCGCTGGACTACACCCCGCGCGAATCCTTCCTTAACCCCGGCTTCCGCGTCTCTATTTATTGAGCCAGCAGTTTGTGCAGCAGGGCGACAACCTGCTGCACCTCTTCCTGGGTTAATGCCCCGTCTTTCACCCACTGCACGCGGCCGTCTTTATCCAGCACGATGATTGCAGAGCTCTCTTCCTCCAGCTGCCACGCCTTACGCGTCACGCCGTTGCTGTCGACAATAAACTGCGACCACGGATAGAGTTTTTTATTGCTCTCAAGGCTTGAACGCACAAACATTCCGGAGCCAGGAATGGCATCGTCAGTGTTAACGATCGTGGTGGTCTGGTAGCGGTCGTGTGGGAATTTTGCGGCCTTGATCGCTTCCACCAGGTTGGCATTTTTCTCTTTTGCGGATGTACGACCGGCAATATGTTGTACAACTCTCACTTTGCCTGCGAGCTGCGCGCTATTCCACGCTTTGTAGCTAAACTTATCATTGTCGAGAATCAATTCTCCCCGGTCAGCAATGCCGACTGGAGGTACTCGTTGTCCTTTTTCAATCGCGTGAGCGCTAGCCCACAGGGGCAGAAGCAGGCAGGCTGCTGCAAGGATAGTTCGTAGGGTCATGGTGTTTCCTTATTGTTTGCAGGTGATCCGACCACTTGGTCATACGCTTTTAATCATAAGTGCGATCAATGTGGTTTTCCCGCAATCCCGATGCCAGTTTGCGGGTGAACGCACATATCCATGAAAAAACGACGGCTTATACTGCCCTGAGTGAAGCTTTGCAAAGATTATTCTGAATAATTGTAATCAAACGGTAAATAAACTTATGCATACTGGGTAACACCGTAGTTCTGGTCTATAGTCTTTGGGCAACAAAATTTGCGCTCAGGACAGTCGGGCCGATTGTGGCACCGCAAGAGCGTATGATTCGCAGGAGATACAAGAATGAAAATTTTCCAACGCTACAACCCGCTTCAGGTGGCGAAGTACGTGAAGATCCTGTTCCGTGGACGGTTGTATATCAAGGATGTTGGCGCTTTTGAGTTTGATAAGGGCAAGATCCTTATCCCAAAAGTGAAGGACAAGCAGCACCTGTCTGTGATGTCTGAAGTCAACCGTCAGGTTATGCGTCTGCAAACTGAGATGGCTTAACCAACGTGCTATGCAGTAGTTAAAAACGCAGTTGATAAAAAAACGGCTCCCGATGGGAGCCGTTGATGTTTATGGGCCTTACGCCGACACTTTCTCTTCTGCGTCAGGCATCCGCGGCACCAGCACGGTCGGTTTATTATCGATACGCGTCACCAGCAACTGGTCGATGCGGTAGTTATCAATATCCACCACTTCAAACTTGTAGCCAGAGAACTTCACCGAGTCGGTACGTTTCGGGATTTTTCGCAGCATAAACATCATAAAGCCGCCAATGGTCTCGTAATTACCTGACTGCGGGAACTCGTCGATATCCAGCACGCGCATGACATCGTCAATCGGCGTACCGCCGTCGATAAGCCATGAGTTCTCATCACGCTGAACAATCTGCTCTTCCAGCCCCTGGCCAACCAGGTCGCCCATCAGCGTGGTCATCACATCGTTGAGGGTGATGATGCCCACCACCAGCGCGTATTCGTTCATGATAACGGCAAAATCTTCACCGGCCGTTTTGAAACTTTCCAGCGCTTCAGAGAGGGTGAGGGTATCCGGAACAATCAGGGTATTGCGGATCTGAACGCCGCTGTTGAGCGCCAGGCTCTGGTTGGCCAGCACGCGGTTCAGCAGGTCTTTCGAGTCCACATAACCGATGATGTGGTCGATATCTTCATTACAGACCAGGAACTTGGAGTGCGGGTGCTCGGCCACCTTTTGCTTCAGGCTCTGCTCGTCTTCGTGCAGGTCGAACCAAATCACGTTTTCACGTCCGGTCATGGATGACGGTACGGTACGGGATTCCAGCTCAAACACGTTCTCAATCAACTCGTGCTCCTGCTTGCGCAGCACGCCCGCCAGGGCACCCGCTTCGAAGACCGCATAAATATCATCAGAGGTGATATCGTCTTTTCGCACCATTGGAATTTTAAACAGGCGGAAAATGCTATTGGCCAGGCCGTTGAAGAACCACACCAGCGGACGGAACAGGAACAGGCAGAAGCGCATCGGGTTGATGATGCGCAAAGCCACAGCTTCTGGCGCAATCATACCGATGCGTTTCGGGGTCAGATCAGCGAAGAGGATGAACAGGCCAGTCACCAGCGAGAAGGAGAGAATAAAACTCAGTTGCTCGGAGAGTTCAGGTGAAAAGTAGCGTGCGAAGAGGCCATGAAACACTGGTGAAAATGCCGCATCCCCCACGATACCGCCCAGGATGGCGACCGCGTTCAGGCCAATCTGCACCACGGTGAAAAACATTCCCGGGTTTTCCTGCATTTTGAGTATGCGTGATGCGTTAACGTTGCCTTCGTCAGCAAGCAGTTTCAGTTTGATTTTACGGGAGGCGGCCAGCGAGATCTCGGATATCGAGAAAAATGCACTGACGGCAATGAGACAAAGTATCACTAAAATACTGTTTAACATAGTTTATCCGGCTTCAGCCAGATCCTCGGAAGGGAAGTTAATTACATTTGTGTGAAGACACATAGAACGTCAGCTCGTAGCGTTGAGCTGATTATTTCAGCGGGTAGTATAGCGTAAAGGCGTGTAAATCTGCCAGAGGTCACATTTTGGCATAAAACCGGCCGGACAGCGAAGCGCTGCCCGGTACGTACGGCTATTTTACTGCGGATAAACTGGCGTTTCCTGCCGCCCGGCGCGTGGCATCCCCTCCCCACACCTGGTCATACTCATAGCCGGTGAGCTGTTTGATCACCACCCGGGTGTTGGCGTCGCAGTCGCGATAATCTCCGCCCAGCTTGCGGCGCGCAATCTCCTTCAGCAGCAGCTTGTGCGTCTCGCGGGTCAGTTTAAATTTGTAGGTCGTGAAGAAGCTCACGGCCAGAAGGGCCGCCGTCGCGAAAATCAGCAGGCCGATAATGGCTCCCAGCGCGCTTTCAGGCTGTGCGCCGCTGCCCTTCACAAACCCTGACTCCTGCAGCACCAGACCGATGATCATAATGGCAATCGCCACGGTGCTTTTGCGGGTCAATACCATCACCCCGGCAAAAATCCCTTCGCGGCGCTGCTGCGTCACAATCTCATCGATATCAGGGATGAAACTGTAGATATTCCACGGGATGTAATAAAGACCAGAGCGGGCGGCACCGAGCAGGATAAAGACCCCCGAGAACAGCAGCGTTGGCACCTGCGTTTTGGTGAGGTAGACCGTAAACAGGAATACCAGCACGGCGAAGATACAGCCATAAGAGAGGCGCAGCGCCGCGGACGGCGTGATATTCAGCCGGTTCAAAAGTAGCATAAATCCGTACGTGCCTGGTACCGAGGCAAAGGCGGCAATGCTCAGCCAGCCCGACACGGCCGCCGCATCCTGGCTCAGACAATAAACGACATAATAGGTAAAGACCGAGCCGAAGACGTCCATCGCAGTAAACGAGAAGATATAAATAATGATATGCAGGCGGAATGCGCGGATGCGAAAGGACGAAAAGAGGTCCAGTACCAGATATTTCAGATGATTGGCTACCCCGCTGCTGCGCTGGTTATCTATCTTAAAATCGGACTCCTGATGCACATCTTTCGCTTCCCATGTGGTGTACCACGTAATAAACACCGCAAGGCAAAAAACGCAGGAAAATATCAGTCCGGTGAGCGTATAGGTAAACGGATTGTCTTTCCCGGTGAACTGCATAATGACGCCGGGGACGGAAACGGCAAGAAACCCCCCAAGCTGAGAGCAGATCATGCGCACCCCTGAAAGTCGGCTGCGCTCTTCGTAGCGGTTCGTCATTTCTGCGGCCAGCGTCTCCCACGGCACCAGAACCATCGCCGACAGCAGTTCAATAGAGAGATAGGTTCCCAGGTAATACCAGTATCCCATATCCGTCAGCCACAGCAGGGCATACAAAAACATTAACGGGGAACTCAGTAATAAAAAGAAACGGCGACGGCCAAATTTACGGCCGAGCCAGGTACCCGCAAAATTATCAGTGATATAACCCATGATCGGGCTTAACAGCGCATCAATGACGCGGGCGATAGCAAATATAGAGCCCGCTTCAATAACAGACAGCCCGCAATAGGTCGTGTAAAAAAATAACAGCCAGGTGCCGATAATGGCGAAAGCGCCTCCGCCAAACAGATCGGTTATGCCGTAGCCAAGCGCCACGCCATAACCAACTCTACGTTCAGTTGGTTTGACCATAATAATATCCAGTGTAGGGTAATGATTAGCCCGTTTTACGGGGCGTATTTTTATTAACGTCTGGAATTCAAATTACGTTCTGGTTGTTGATATTTATCCATTGTCTTGTTTGAGATGACCGATAAATAGCCTCCACAAGGGTGAGTGATTTTCCGGCGGTACGGATATCGATATAGTCTCTGTTTTCCGGATGATGAACGGCAGTATAAAACCGGTGGATCGCCTGCTGATGTCCCAGCCCCCAGTAGCTTTTTACCGTGCCGTCGGGGGAATCATCGCTTGCCAGTTTTAACCGCTCACCCGGCGTGACGCGCCAGAGAGTGTTGTTATTGAGCAGCAGCGAGCCGCGTTCACAGTGGATCTCCAGCAGGAGAGGGGCGTCCGTGGTGTGGCAATTGCTGGCATAAAACAGGCCGCGGGCGCCGTTGGCGAAGTGTAGCGTGGCCATTGCACTGTCTTCGCCTTCGGTCACGTCTGCCAGCTCACCGCTATCCACCACGCCTTTCACTCGCGTCACGCCTTCACCGAACCACTGCATCAGGTCGAGCGTATGGATTGCCTGGTTGATCAGCAGACTCCCGCCTTCTGTCGCCAGCCGGCCGCGCCAGGGGCTTTGCGTGTAGTAAGCGCCCGCGCGTGACCATGTGAGTACTGCCCTGATGCTGAGCATTTTCCCCAGCTGTCCATGGCCTAACTCCTGCCGAATACGCTGGCTGGTGGGGTTGAGCCGGTTCTGATAGCACACGCCGAGCAGGCTCTGAGCCCGATCGGCGGCACGGGTGATATCAATGAGTTCACGGGTGTTCATGCCCACCGGTTTTTCGCAAAAAACATGCTTCCCGGCGGCGAGTGCCGCCAGAATCATCTCTTTATGCTCGAAATGGGGCGTACAGATGTGTACCATGTCGATGGCATCATCTAGCAGCATTTCCCGGTAATCCTGATAAAAACGGCATTGATAGTCTTTCGCCAGCGCCAGTCCTTTAACGCTGTCGATGTCGACCAGCGCACGCAGCGCGACGTTGGGCATCTGGCGCAGGGCATTGACATGGCAGCCATGAATCGCCCCGCCGCCGATGATAGCGGTATTCAGGATAGTCATCTCCGGCTCCCCTTAACCCGCCGCGTTGGCGAGCATTTGAGCCTTCACGCACAGCTCCGCAGCCTTGAAAGCGTGCGCCTGCGTCATGGCATTTTCAGTCCGATGGAGACAGTCGAGGATCAGTTCGCCAAAGAACGGGAATCCGACCTGGCCTGCTACCGGATAACGGAACTCCCCCTCTTTATTGACGAGATAAACCACATCCTGCTCGCCGCGGGTTAAATCGACGTATTTGCGGATTTCGATGTAGCCCTCGGTGCCGAGCAGCGTCAGTCGCCCGTCGCCCCATGTGGATAGCCCGTCCGGGGTAAACCAGTCGCAGCGGAAGTAGCCGCTGGCGCCGTTTTCGCCTTTGAGCAGTGCGTCACCAAAATCTTCAAAGGCGGGGTGCTGCGGGTGTTTAACGTTCCGGACCTGGCTTGCCATCACGGTGGCATCGCGGTTGCCGGTGTAAAAAAGGAACTGCTCAATCTGATGGCTGCCGATGTCACACAGGATGCCGCCGAAGTATCGCCGATCGTAAAACCAGTCTGGCCTTCCTTCGCCTTCACGGTGTGGGCCTGTCCCCAGCGTTTGTACCACGTCGCCGATGGCACCTTGCTTTACCAGTTGACCGGCAAAGACAGCACTCTCAACATGCAGACGTTCGCTGTAGTAAACCGCGTATTTCTTACCGGTTTTTTCAACCATCGCTTTGGCATCTGCCAGCTGTTCAAGGGTGGTGAGCGGCGCTTTGTCGGTAAAGTAATCCTTCCCCGCAGCCATCGATTTCAGCCCCAGCGCACAGCGTTCAGAGGGGATGGCGGCGCCTGCCACCAGACGTACCTCGTTATCGGCGAGGATCGCCTCCAGCGAATCTGCCACTCTGGCCTGCGGATACTGCTGGATAAATTTATCCACTCTGGACGGATCGGGATCGTAAACCCATTTCAGCGTGGCGCCGGCTTCAATCAGCCCGTTACACATTCCATAAATATGCCCGTGGTCAAGCGCGGCAGCGGCAAAGACAAATTCACCTTCCCGGACAACGGGCTGAGGTTTGCCGACTGGCGCGTAGTTCATTCCGTCATGTTTATTCATCTTCAGATTCCTCGATCCAGATCTTTACCCAGGGGGATAGCGCCCACTTCGCTGAAGTTGGCCACGCTTGCGGATTTCTCATGAAAACGGGGGGCGAGGGTGTTAATCCCGCCGGTACGGTAAAACGGATCGTCACGTGGAATGGGGAGCGAGACCACGGTGCGGGTGATGGCAGATTTATAAATTGCGGTAATCAACTCCAGCGAGCGTTTTCCCTGTAATCCATCCACCAGCGGAGCCGTGCCGCGTTCAATACTCAGCAGCAGGTCGTTTATCTGCCCGGTATGCAGCGTCCACGCGAGTGCCGGCGTCTGCGCAAAAACAGCGTTGAGCTGTGCTTCCCGCTGCTGATCGTGAGTTTCCTGAGGAAAACCGTTATCGGCACTCACGCTGGCACAGGCTTGCCAGGGGGCAGAGATGCGCGCGCGATCGCCCTGGATGACGATCGTCTGATCTTCGCCGTGATGCACCACCGAGGCGGTAAGCTGCGTAAGTGCGCCATTGGGATATTTGAATATTGCGGCGCTGAGGTCTTCCACTTCGGCATTGTCATGCGCCACGTTGGTCATCATCGCCACCACCTCGGATGGAAACCCGAGCATCCACTGAATAGCGTCGATATGGTGTACCGCGTGATTGAGCGTGCAGCCGCCCCCCTCTTTTTCCCAGGTGCCACGCCACCACAGATCGTAATAGCAGTGGCCGCGCCACCAGAACGAATCCACCTGCGCATGGCAGATTTTGCCCGCAAGGCCGGAATCCAGCGCTGCTTTTAAGCGCCAGAAGGCATCGGTAAAGCGATTTTGCGCAATGATGGAGAGCGTTTTGCCGCTGGCCTGCTGAGCCGCAATCATTGCGTCGCACTCCTCAAGCGAGGCGGCCATCGGCTTTTCACACAGCACATGGCACCCGGCCTCCAGTGCATCAATGCTGATCTGTGCGTGGACATACGGTGGGGTGCAGACATCGACGATATCGACATCTGGCTCGGATGCCAGCATCTGCTGATGGCTCTCATACACGCGGGCCTGCGTCAGGCCATAGCGCGTTTTTTTCTCGTGCGCTTTTTCCGGGTAGATATCCACCAGCGCGACAATCCGGCAGCGCTGACCAAACTGCAAATAACCCTGAATATGGTTATGTGAGATATTACCTGTACCTACAATGGCGATATTTAGCATCGTGTCGTCTCCGGAGTTACCAGGTGCCTGAGGCATCAAGCGTCACGTTTATGGCCTCTTTAGCAACAGAGGTGCTGATGCGTTGCTGGAGCAGGCGCAAGTAGTGTTTCTCGTTGATCGGCAGTTCGACCCAGTCGTCAGTCCAGGTGGAAAAATGCATGGCATTGGAGAGCGTCAGGCCGTGGATCCCGTCCAGGCCCGGCGCAATCAGCGGTTCACCGCGCAGGATGGCGGCGCAGAAGTTTGCGGTAATGACATGATGTTCGCTGCATTCGGCGGCGACAGGAATGTCGACCTCCCAGCATTCAGGCTCCCCAAAACCGTTTTGCCAGCGGGCGTTAAAGTCGGTTTCGGACTCACGTAGCCGCCAGTAGCGAAGCCGCCCCTCTTCGACGACCACTTTGCCGCGATCCCCGACGATCTCCAGGCGATTTGTCCCCGGCGTTTCTGCCACGGTAGTGATAAATACACCTGTAGCCCCATTGGCATACTCGGCATAGGCGGTGACCTCGTCTTCCACTTCAATGTCACGATGTTTGCCGAACTGGCAAAACGCGCGCAGGCGGACCGGCATGCCCACCAGCCACTGCCAGAGATCGAGCTGATGCGGATCCTGGTTGAGCAAGACGCCGCCGCCTTCTCCTTTCCAGGTCGCGCGCCAGCCGCCGGAGTTGTAGTAGCTCTGCGAGCGGTACCAGTTGGTGATTATCCAGTTAGAGCGGCGGATCTCGCCCAGCTCGCCGCTGTCGATAAGATCTTTAACCTTCCGGTAGAGCGGGTTTGGTCGCTGGTTGTACATGATGCCAAACACCACATCGCACTCGCGCGCGCAGGCGTTCATCTCCTGGACCTGCGCCGTATAAACGCCTGCCGGTTTTTCACACAGGGTATGAATGCCGTTACGCATCGCCAGCATCGACAGGCGCGGATGTTCGTAATGGGGCGTGGCGACAATCACCGCGTCGATAAGCCCGCTCTGGATCATCTCCTGGGCATCACTGAACAGGGGAATGGCCCCCACCAGCTGGCGGATGGCCGGGTGTTTTTCCGGTGCATTGTCACAAACTGCCGTCAGGCAGGCGTCATTGACCGTACCCGTGAGTAAATAACGTGCGTGGACCGTACCGATATTACCTATACCAATAATGCCAAAACGTACCTTCTCCATGTCACACCTTAATTTCAGTTGAAAAGAAGTGATGACCGGAAAATAGGAAAGGCGAGGCGTAGCGACAATGTGTTTTTGTGAGAATACTCGCAAGGTGAATAAGTAATCTCCAGGCTTTCTGAAATTTGGTTTTAAAATCAAAAGGCTGTTTCTGCAAATATTTGCAAAAACTGATTGAGAGCGAGGTCACACTATGCCGGGCAGGTTAAAAATGGAGGAGATCGCGGCCCTCACGGGATATTCCGTTAGCACGGTGTCGAGGGTATTAAGCGGCAAGTCATATACCAGCGATAAAGCCCGGGATGCAATCGTTCGCACCGCACGAGAGCTGGGCGTGCTGGAGTCCATGGCCAGTGGACGGCTGTTGATTAACGGTATTGCCGTTTTTGCTCCGGAAAGAACCTTTCAGGGGCGCGGCGATATTTTTTATCTTGAGGTGACCAAAGGGATTGCTGAGGCCTGCTCGCCACACAATGTGTGGGTCAGCTGTTGCGGATTAGAAGAACAGCACGCCGATGTAAAATTATTTATGGAAAAGGCCAGCCAGAAGAACATCAACGCGATAATTATTATTGGTACTGATGATGCCACCATATTTAAACTGGCCAGCACGCTCAATAAACCCTGCGTCTTAATTAATTCCGTGGACCGGGAGCGGGTACTGGATTCGGTATCACCCGATCACCGGGCGATCGGCTTCACCGCCATGCAGTATCTCTTTGAACAGGGGCACCGGCGGGTCCTGACGCTGACCTGCCTTCGGCGAGATACGCTTTACGCTCGTCTGGATGGCATTAAAGAGGCGTATCGCCATTTTCACGTCGCCTTTGAGCCGCAGCGTGATTTACTCGTGACGGAGTGGTTTACCGCAGACGAAGCCGAGCGGGCGCTGGATGAGTGGCTGCTGAGTCATGACAGAGCGCAGTGGCCAGAGGTGATTTTCCCGAACAGCACCAGCATGACCGAAGGTGTGGTGAGGGCATTAACCCGCCACGGGCTGCGCGTCCCGGAAGACATCTCTCTGATTACCACCGATTTTGCCTGGAATTTAGCGCACCGGCTGGAAAAACCGGTCACGGGGGTCACGGTGCCCTGCCGCGAACTGGGGATTGAGGCCGTGCACCTGCTGCAGACCCGCCTTAACAGGCCGCAGGCACCGGTTTTTAACCTGCTGTTGCAGGGAAAAGTCATGAATTATGGGTCGGTCAGTAATGCCACGCGCCACGCGGCTCGCGTGGCGCTAGACCAGTAATCAGGCCAGCTGTGGCGGCAGGCAGACGCCGATACCCCCGATACCGCAGTAGCCGTACGGGTTTTTATGCAGGTACTGCTGGTGGTCGTCTTCCGCATAGTAGAACGGTTTGGCAGAGGCGATTTCCGTGGTGACCTCGCGGTTGTCACCGGCATCGTGCATCGCTTTCTGGAAGCGCTCAAGGCTTGCGCGGGCGGCCGTCTCCTGCTCAGGAGTGAGAGGGTAGATAGCCGAACGGTACTGGGTGCCGTGGTCGTTACCCTGACGCATGCCCTGGGCCGGGTCGTGGTTTTCCCAGAACACCTGCAGAAGTTGCTCATAGCTAATGACGGCAGGGTCATACACCACGCGTACGGCTTCGGCATGACCGGTCTCGCCAGAGCACACTTCGCGGTAGGTTGGGTTTGGCGTATACCCCCCCGTGTAGCCCGCCGCGGTGCTGTAAACGCCGGGGAGTTGCCAGAAGAGGCGTTCTACGCCCCAGAAGCAG
Source organism: Enterobacter sp. BNK-18 (assembly GCF_047456135.1). Taxonomy (NCBI): domain Bacteria; kingdom Pseudomonadati; phylum Pseudomonadota; class Gammaproteobacteria; order Enterobacterales; family Enterobacteriaceae; genus Enterobacter; species Enterobacter sp. BNK-18. Next base: position 4,269,733 of record NZ_CP179899.1, read on the forward strand.
CCCATGGCGAACAGGGCGATTTCCATTCCATCAGGAACGTTTGTCATTGAATGGCCATTCACGGCGTGTAAGGTCGCCACAGGCATAGGGGTGTTGCGTCCCGGTAATGCATCAGCTTGTGAAACAAGATGCTTTTTGTCGAATAAACTCACGATGGGGGCCTCCCGGGCTGCGATGTTTCGGTTAAGGTTGTCACGAAGCGTTTAATTGAACACAATAAATGCGCTGAATGAGTCTAGATTTAATCATAAGAAATATTTGGGTGTTACACCCGTTTTCAACCCGTGATGTGGGTTTTTGGCTAACAGGCCGTATTTTGCCGCGGAGCGGCACTTCATTTGCTTCCAGGGTGGAAAAAGGGATATTCAGGAGAAAACGTGACAAAAATCCGCCAGTTATGTTTGGTCAGTTTATTGCTGACAAGCGGGGTTGCCAGCGCGGCGAATGTCCGTTTGCAGGTTGAGGGGTTATCCGGGGCGCTGGAAAAAAACGTGCGTGCGCAGCTGTCGACCATCGAGAGCGACGAAGTGACGCCGGACCGGCGTTTTCGCGCGCGCGTGGATGATGCGATCCGCGAAGGGCTGAAAGCGCTGGGTTATTACGAACCCACCATTGATTTCGATCTCCGTCCGCCACCAAAGAAGGGGCGACAGGTGCTTATTGCCCGCGTTTCACCGGGTGAGCCGGTGTTGATCGGCGGCACTAACGTCATTCTGCGCGGCGGCGCGCGTACGGACCGGGATTACCTGGATCTGCTCAGCACGCGGCCGAAAAACGGTACCGTGCTGAACCACGGTGACTACGACCATTTCAAAAAAGAGCTGACGAGCGTCTCCCTGCGTAAGGGATACTTTGACAGCCAGTTCGACAAAAGCCAGCTGGGCATTGCGCTCGACAGGCACCAGGCCTTCTGGGATATCGATTATGACAGCGGCGAACGTTATCGTTTCGGCGATGTGACCTTCGAAGGCTCACAAATTCGTGAAGAGTATCTGCAAAACCTCGTGCCTTTCAAAAAGGGCGATTACTACCAGTCGCGTGATCTGGCGGAGCTGAACCGCCGCCTCTCCGCCACCGGGTGGTTTAACTCGGTGGTTGTCGCGCCGGAGTTTGATAAATCGCGCAAAACCAAGGTGTTGCCGCTGCATGGCGTTGTTTCGCCGCGCACCGAGAACACCATTGAGACCGGTGTTGGTTATTCGACCGACGTCGGTCCGCGCGTGAAAGCCACGTGGAAAAAGCCGTGGATGAACTCATACGGCCACAGCCTGACCACCAGCGCCAGTATCTCGGCGCCGGAACAGCAGCTCGATTTCAGCTACAAAATGCCGCTGCTGAAAAACCCGCTTGAACAGTATTACCTTGTTCAGGGCGGTTTTAAGCGTACCGACCTGAATGATACCGAGGCAGATTCCACCACGCTTGCGGTATCGCGATACTGGGACCTCTCCAGCGGCTGGCAGCGCGCCATTAACCTGCGCTGGAGTCTGGACCACTTTACCCAGGCCAATGTCACCAACACCACCATGCTGCTCTACCCGGGGGTGATGATCAGCCGTACCCGCTCGCGTGGCGGCCTGATGCCAACCTGGGGCGATTCCCAGCGTTACTCCATCGATTACTCCAACACCATGTGGGGTTCCGATGTGGATTTCTCGGTAATTCAGGCGCAAAACGTCTGGATCCGCACGCTGTATGACAAACACCGCTTCGTGATGCGCGGCAACCTCGGCTGGATTGAAACCGGCGACTTCGACAAAGTTCCGCCGGATCTGCGCTTCTTCGCCGGTGGCGACCGCAGTATTCGCGGTTACAAATACAAATCCATCGCGCCGAAAGATGATGACGGCAAGCTGATTGGTGCCTCCAAGCTGGCTACCGGCTCGCTGGAGTACCAGTACAACGTCAGCGGAAAATGGTGGGGCGCGATGTTTGTCGACGGCGGCGAAGCGGTAAGCGATATCCGCCGCAGCGACTTTAAAACCGGCGCGGGCGTGGGCGTACGCTGGCAGTCTCCCGTCGGGCCAATCAAGCTCGATTTCGCCGTGCCGGTGGGTGATAAAGAAGAACACGGTTTACAGTTTTACATCGGTCTGGGGCCTGAATTATGAGTTTATGGAAGAAGATAAGCCTCGGGGTGCTGATTTTTATCGTACTGCTGCTCGGTACGGTGGCGTTTCTGGTCGGAACGACGTCTGGCCTGCATCTGCTGTTTAACGCGGCTAACCGCTGGGTTCCCGGGCTGGAAATTGGCCAGGTGACAGGCGGCTGGCGCGATCTGCGTCTGAAAAACATCCGCTACGAGCAGCCTGGCGTGGCGGTAAACGCGGGGGAATTTCATCTCGCGGTGAAGCTGGGCTGCCTGCGGGACAGCAAGCTGTGCGTTAACGATCTGTCTCTGAAAGACGTGAACGTGGCGATAGATTCGAAGAAAATGCCGAAATCGGCACCCGTTGAGGAAGAGGATAGCGGCCCGCTGAATCTCTCCACACCGTATCCGATTGCCCTCTATCGGGTGGCGCTGGATAACGTCAATGTCAAAATCGACGACACCACCGTCTCCGTCATGGATTTCACCTCCGGCCTGCGCTGGCAGGAGAAAAACCTCACTCTGACGCCAACCTCCCTTCAGGGGCTGCTGATTGCGCTGCCGAAAGTGGCGGACGTGGCGCAGGAAGAAATTGTCGAGCCGAAGATCCAGAACCCACAGCCGGAAGAGAAACCGCTGGGCGAAACGCTGAAAGATCTCTTCTCTAAACCTGTGCTGCCGGAGATGACGGACGTTCATCTGCCGCTGAACCTGAATATCGAAGCGTTTAAAGGCGAGCAGCTGCGTCTCACCGGCGATACCGATCTGACAGTCTTCAACATGCTGCTTAAAGTCAGCAGCATCGACGGCAACATGAAACTCGACGCGCTGGATATCGACACCAACCAGGGCTCGGTTAACGCGTCAGGGAATGCCCTGCTGCGCGACAACTGGCCGGTGGATATCACCCTGAACAGTTCGCTCAACATCGACCCGCTGAAAGGCGAAAAAGTGAAAGTCAAAGTGGGCGGGGCGCTGCGCGATAAACTGGATGTCGGCGTTAACCTCTCCGGCCCGGTGGATATGGATCTGCGCGCGCAAACGCAGCTGGCGGAAGCGGGGCTGCCGCTCAACCTAGAAGTTGTCAGTAAGCAGCTCTACTGGCCGTTCACCGGCGAAAAACAGTTCCAGGCCGATGATCTGAAGCTCAAGCTGAGCGGCAAAATGACCGATTACACCCTGTCGTTCCGCACGGCGGTGAAGGGGCAAGGTGTTCCGCCTGCGACGATTACGCTGGATGCTAAAGGCAACGAGCAGCAGGTGAATCTCGACAAACTGACCGTTGCGGCGCTGGAAGGCAAAACTGAACTCACCGCGCTGCTCGACTGGCAGCAGGCGATCAGCTGGCGCGGCGAGCTGAAGCTGACGGGGATCAACACGGCCAAAGAGGTGCCGGACTGGCCATCAAAACTGGACGGCCTGATCAAAACCCGCGGCAGCCTGTATGGCGGTACGTGGCAGATGGACGTGCCGGAAATCAAGCTTACCGGTAACGTGAAGCAGAATAAGGTCAACGTTGAAGGCTCGCTGAAGGGCAACAGCTATCTGCAGTGGGTGATCCCGGGTCTGCACGTGGCGCTGGGCCGTAACACGGCGGATATCAAAGGCGAGCTGGGGGTGAAAGATCTTAATCTCGATGCCACCATTGATGCGCCAAATCTGGATAACGCCCTGCCAGGGTTGGGCGGTACGGCGAAAGGGTTAGTTAAGGTGCGCGGCACGGTAGAGGCTCCGCAGCTGCTGGCCGATATCACCGCCAGCAACCTGCGCTGGCAGGCGCTGACCGTTGCGCGGGTTCGCGTCGAAGGGGATGTGAAATCCACCGATCAGATTGGCGGTAACCTGAACCTGCGCGTGGAGCGCATTTCTCAGCCCGACGTGAACATTAATCTGGTCACTCTGGATGCCAAAGGTAACGAAAAACAGCACGATCTCCAGCTTAAGGTGCAGGGCGAGCCGGTATCCGGTCAGCTTCATCTGACCGGAAGCTTTGATCGCAAACAGGCGCGCTGGAAAGGGACGCTGGACAATACCCGCTTCAACACCCCGGTAGGGCCGCTGGCGCTGTCCCGCTCTATCGCGCTGGACTACCGCAACGCTGAACAAAAGATCAGTATCGGACCGCACTGCTGGACCAACCCGAATGCGGAACTGTGCGTGCCGCAGACCATTGATGCGGGGGCGGAAGGGCGTGCGCAGATCAACCTTAATCGCTTCGACCTGGCGATGCTAAAACCGTTTATGCCGGAGACGACTCAGGCCAGCGGCGTCTTTAGCGGGAAAGCCGATGTCGCGTGGGACACGACCAAAGAGGGGCTGCCGCAGGGTAGCGTGACGCTCTCTGGTCGTAACGTGAAGGTGATACAGGAGGTGAACGACGCACCGCTGCCGGTGGCGTTTGATACCCTCAACCTGAGTGCCGATCTGCATAACAACCGCGCGGAGCTGGGGTGGCTTATCCGTCTGACCAATAACGGTCAGTTTGACGGGCAGGTGCAGATTACCGATCCGCAAGGACGCCGTAATCTCGCCGGTAACGTTAATATCCGCAACTTCAACCTGGCGATGGCCAACCCGATTTTCTCACGCGGAGAAAAAGCGGAGGGGATGCTCAGCGCGAACCTGCGCCTGGCGGGCAATGCGCAAAGCCCGCAGCTGTTTGGCCAGATGCAGCTTAACGGCGTGGATATCGACGGCAACTTTATGCCGTTTGATATGCAGCCAAGCCAGATTGCGATGAACTTCAACGGCATGAGCTCGACCCTCGCCGGGGTGGTGCGTACCCAGCAGGGGCAAATCAACCTCAGCGGCGACGCCGACTGGAGCCAGCTTGATAACTGGCGGGCCCGTGTCGCGGCCAAAGGCAGCAAGGTGCGGATCACCGTACCGCCGATGGTACGTCTGGACGTATCCCCGGATATTGTCTTTGAAGCCACCCCAAGCCTCTTCACGCTGGACGGCAACGTGGACGTACCGTGGGCACGCATCGTGGTGCACGAGGTGCCTGAGAGCGCGGTGGGCGTCTCCAGTGACGAAGTCATGCTCAATGAAAATCTCAAACCCGTTGAGCAGAAGAGCGCCGGTATTCCGATCAACAGTAACCTCACCGTTCACGTCGGCAATAACGTGCGTCTGGATGCGTTTGGGCTGAAGGCGAGACTGACAGGGGATCTGAAAGTCGCGCAGGACAAGCAGGGTCTGGGTCTGAACGGTCAGATCAATATTCCTGAAGGGCGCTTCCATGCCTATGGTCAGGATCTGATTGTGCGTAAAGGTGAGCTGCTGTTCTCCGGCCCGCCGGATCAGCCACTGCTCAATATCGAAGCGATTCGTAACCCGGAAGCCACCGAAAACGACGTTATTGCGGGTGTTCGCGTTACCGGCTCTGCTGATGAGCCGAAGGCGGAGATCTTCTCCGACCCGGCAATGTCGCAACAGGAAGCCCTGTCTTACCTGCTGCGTGGGCAAGGACTGGAGAGCGGCCAGAGCGACAGTGCGGCGATGACCTCGATGTTAGTGGGTCTGGGGGTTGCACAAAGTGGGCAGGTTGTGGGTAAAATCGGCGAGACGTTCGGCGTAAGCAATCTGGCACTGGACACCCAGGGCGTGGGTGACTCCTCGCAAGTGGTGGTCAGTGGCTATGTACTGCCGGGTCTGCAGGTAAAATATGGCGTGGGGATCTTTGACTCACTGGCAACACTCACGTTACGCTATCGCCTTATGCCTAAGCTATATCTGGAAGCAGTGTCCGGCGTAGACCAGGCACTTGATCTGCTCTATCAGTTTGAGTTTTAGCAATGCGAATATTTGTCTACGGCAGTTTACGAACCAAGCAAGGCAACAGTCACTGGATGACCAATGCCCTGCTGCTGGGGAATTACAATATCGAGAACTACCAGTTGTATAGCCTGGGCCACTATCCAGGCGCGGTTCCTGGGGAAGGAACAGTACAGGGTGAAGTTTATCGTATTGATAATGCTACTCTTGCCGAACTTGATGCCTTGCGCACCAGGGGCGGTGAATACGCTCGCCAGTTGATCCAGACGCCGTATGGAAGTGCGTGGATGTACGTCTACCAGCGTCCGGTCGAGGGGTTAAAGCGGATTGTAAGCGGTAACTGGTTAGACAGAGACCAGTACTGAAAAAAACAACGCCACCGTCAGGTGGCGTTGTTTTTTATGGGGTTAGCTCTCTTCTGTGCTTCGGCGTCGGGTCAAAAACAGCGGAACAAAAAGCATGATGTACGGAGCAACCAGCCATATCAGACACAGGGCGCGTGAAAAGCCGTAGTAGTTGATGCACCGCGTATTGCTTGAAATGACGGGAATAAAAAACAGTAAAAACAGCAAAATGGCATAATCGCTGCGGTAGGGGATCCATAAATAAAACAAAAACCAGGCGAGCTGGAATGTCATGATGCAGAGATACTGCCATTTGCTGTCTTTGCCGTAACAGTCAAACGCCTTTATGTAGCCCATCTTTATGCTGTGAAGAAAGAAACGTAGCATGTAAAACGCCCACAATCGCGACGGTCAGGAGTGTGCTGACCAGCAACTCAATTAAAAAATAGCTATGGGTGATATTAGTAGCACCTGAGCTCAGGGTATGCCGTTTACTCTACCCGCTGTGCATTGCAACAAAAAGGGTAGACACACCTGTCTTCATAAAGCCCTGAAGCAGACACGAAACGGGCATATTCGTCGGTAATTGTTTTAACGCAGCGAGTAGGGCAAAAGCAGGCTATTAATAGCGTTAGATAATATCAAAGACCTCTATCGGTAAATATCAGGCCATCACTCTCATAATACCCTGCAAGCTCTTCAAACAGGTCGGCTCTGCCGGGGACAAAACCTGGGGTCACAAGCTCATATATTCTGCTGGTTCCTTGAAATGGTAGCCGCTATGCCGTATTTAGCGTGCCAGTGTCGCGTCAGACGCAAGGCACAAAAAAGCCCCGACTCGCGGGGCCTTATTATTCAGCGGTAAGAATTACTTCTTCGCAGCGCGTTCGAAAGAGGAGATGATTTCCGCTTTCGCTGCTTCTGCGTTTTCCCAGCCGTCAACTTTAACCCACTTGCCTTTTTCGAGGTCTTTGTAGTGCTCGAAGAAGTGAGTGATCTGCGCTTTCAGCAGTTCTGGCAGGTCGTTCACATCTTTGATGTGATCGTACTCTTTGCTCAGTTTGGTGTGCGGAACAGCAACCAGTTTCGCATCTTCACCAGATTCGTCGGTCATTTTCAGCACGCCAACAGGACGGCAGCGAATGACTGCGCCTGGCTGCAGTGGGTATGGCGTTGGGACCAGTACGTCAACCGGGTCACCGTCCAGAGACAGGGTGTGGTTGATGTAACCGTAGTTGCATGGGTAGAACATGGCGGTAGACATGAAACGGTCTACAAACAGCGCACCGCTCTCTTTGTCCACTTCGTATTTGATAGGATCTGCGTTAGCCGGGATTTCGATAACTACGTAGATGTCTTCTGGCAGTTCTTTACCCGCAGGGACGTTGAGTAAGCTCATGTCTGTGTCCTTTAAAATGGATGGTAAACAAGTGGCAGGTATTATAGCCAACTGGCGCTGAATGTCTCCGCCTGTTTTCGTCTTCTCTCCACGTTCTCCCCACTTTTCAGACCGATTCCATGACAGGAAAATCCATAAACTCAGCCGCTTTTTTAATGGTGAAATGAAAGCGATTACAAACTTGTGATTAACGTTTTATTCACTTTTCTGAAGTGTGATGTAACGCAATTCGTTACATATTTCATTGGCTATAGTCATTTCGCAGAACATCTTTTAACCAACAATAAACACCCCTACGAGGACGTTCATATGTGGAAGCGCTTACTTCTTGTCACAGCAGTTTCGGCAGCCATGTCGTCTATGGCGATGGCCGCCCCTTTAACCGTAGGTTTTTCCCAGGTCGGCTCTGAATCCGGCTGGCGAGCGGCAGAAACCAACGTTGCGAAAAGCGAGGCCCAGAAACGCGGTATCACCCTGAAAATCGCCGATGCGCAGCAAAAACAGGAAAACCAGATCAAAGCCGTGCGGTCATTTATCGCCCAGGGCGTTGATGCCATCTTTATTGCGCCGGTTGTGGCCACTGGCTGGGAGCCGGTCCTGAAGGAAGCGAAAGACGCTGAGATCCCGGTTGTTTTGCTCGATCGTTCCATTGATGTAAAAGACAAATCTCTCTATATGACCACCGTCACCGCCAACAACGTTCTCGAGGGCCAATTAATTGGTGACTGGCTGGTGAAACAGGTGGATGGCAAGCCGTGTAACGTCGTTGAGTTGCAGGGGACCGTCGGGGCGAGCGTGGCCATCGATCGTAAGAAAGGCTTCGCGGAAGCCATCGCCAAAGCGCCAAACATTAAGATTATCCGTTCTCAGTCCGGCGACTTTACCCGCAGTAAAGGTAAAGAGGTCATGGAGAGCTTTATCAAGGCTGAAAACAACGGCAAGAACATTTGTATGGTTTACGCCCACAACGATGACATGGTGATCGGGGCTATCCAGGCCATCAAAGAAGCGGGGCTGAAGCCGGGCAAAGATATCCTCACCGGCTCTATCGATGGCGTGCCGGATATCTATAAAGCGATGATGGACGGCGAAGCGAACGCCAGCGTGGAGCTGACGCCAAACATGGCCGGCCCGGCATTCGATGCGCTGGAGAAATTCAAGAAAGACGGCACCCTGCCTGAAAAAGTGACGATCACCAAATCGACGCTCTACCTGCCTGACACCGCGAAAGAAGAGTTAGAGAAGAAGAAAAATATGGGCTACTAAGGCCTTTTCCCTCGCCCCTTACCCCACTCCTCTCCCCTGAGGGGAGAGGGTGTACAAGGGCGGGTAGACTGGCATGAACATTTCCCTCTCCCCAACCGGGAGAGGGCGAGGGTGAGGGGGAAACATGACCGACACACAACACCAGGAAATCCTCCGCACAGAGGGCTTAAGCAAGTTTTTCCCCGGTGTAAAAGCGCTGGATAACGTTGATTTTAGCCTGCGACGCGGTGAGATTATGGCGCTGCTGGGAGAGAACGGTGCGGGAAAATCGACGCTGATTAAGGCACTTACCGGCGTTTACCATGCCGATCGCGGCACAATCTGGCTAGAAGGCAACGCCATTTCGCCAAAAAACACCGCCCATGCACAACAGCTGGGGATTGGGACGGTTTACCAGGAAGTGAACCTGCTGCCGAATATGTCGGTGGCGGATAACCTGTTTATCGGCCGTGAGCCAAGACGCTTCGGCCTGCTGCGACGCAAAGAGATGGAAGCGCGGGCCACCAGGCTGATGGAATCCTATGGCTTCTCCCTGGACGTTCGCGAACCGCTGAACCGTTTTTCCGTCGCGATGCAGCAAATTGTCGCGATTTGCCGGGCGATCGATCTCTCCGCGAAAGTGCTGATCCTCGATGAGCCCACCGCGAGCCTTGATACCCAGGAAGTCGAAATGCTCTTTACCCTGATGCGCCAGCTGCGCGATCAGGGGGTAAGCCTGATCTTCGTCACCCACTTCCTCGATCAGGTGTATGAGGTCAGCGATCGCATCACGGTGCTGCGCAACGGCAGCTTTGTCGGCTGCCGCGAAACCCGCGAGCTGCCGCAGATAGAACTGGTCAAAATGATGCTGGGCCGCGAGCTGGAAACCAACGCGCTTCAGCGTGCAGGCCGCACGCTGCTCAGCGATAAACCGGTCGCGGCCTTCAGCGATTTTGGCAAAAAAGGGGTGATCTCGCCCTTTAATCTGGACGTACGGCCCGGTGAAATTGTCGGGCTGGCGGGCCTGCTGGGTTCCGGGCGCACCGAAACCGCCGAGGTGATCTTCGGGATCAAACCTGCGGACAGCGGCAGCGCGCTGATCAAAGGTAAACCGCAGACCCTGCGATCGCCGCATCAGGCCTCCTGCCTGGGCGTGGGCTTCTGCCCGGAAGACAGGAAAACCGATGGCATAATTGCCGCCGCCTCGGTGCGGGAAAATATCATTCTGGCTCTGCAGGCGCAGCGCGGATGGCTACGCCCCATCCCGCGGAAAGAACAAAACGCCATTGCCGAGCGATTTATCCGTCAGCTCGGTATACGTACGCCGAGCGCTGAACAGCCCATTGAATTTCTCTCCGGTGGCAACCAGCAGAAGGTATTGCTGTCACGCTGGCTGCTGACTAAACCCCAGTTCCTAATCCTCGATGAACCGACGCGCGGTATCGACGTCGGGGCGCATGCCGAAATTATCCGGCTTATCGAAACGCTGTGTGCAGACGGTCTGGCGCTGCTGGTTATTTCATCCGAGCTGGAAGAGCTGGTGGGGTATGCCGATCGCGTCATCATCATGCGCGATCGTAAGCAGGTGGCAGAGATCCCGCTGGATAAACTGTCCGTTCCGGCAATCATGAATGCCATCGCGGCGTAAGGAGTTAATCGTGATGCCCCGTTCGCTTCCGCAAACCGGTGCAACCAGGCGCCGCTTCACCTGGCCTACCGGCACGCCGCAAATTATCGCGTTGCTGCTGGTGCTGCTGATCGATAGCCTGGTCGCCCCGCATTTCTTTCAGATTATCGTGCAGGATGGCCGGCTGTTTGGCAGTCCGATAGACATTTTAAACCGCGCCGCCCCGGTGGCGCTTCTGGCCATTGGTATGACGCTGGTGATCGCCACCGGCGGGATTGACCTCTCCGTCGGTGCGGTGATGGCCATCGCCGGCGCCACGGCAGCGTCCATGACCGTCGCCGGGCACAGTCTGCCGGTGGTGTTGCTGGCTGCATTAGGTACTGGGGTGCTGGCCGGATTATGGAACGGCATTCTGGTGGCGGTCCTGAAAATTCAGCCGTTTGTTGCCACTCTCATCCTGATGGTGGCCGGACGCGGTGTGGCACAGCTTATCACCTCGGGTCAGATTGTGACCTTCAACTCCCCCGGCCTGGCATGGCTTGGCAGCGGTAAGCTGTTCTTCTTCCCGACGCCGATCGTTATTGCGCTGGTCACATTAGTCGTGTTCTGGCTCTTTACCCGTAAAACGGCGCTGGGCATGTTCATTGAAGCGGTCGGGATTAACATCCGTGCGGCGCGAAACGCCGGAGTTAATACACGGCTGATGGTTATGCTGACCTACGTGCTGAGCGGCATTTGCGCCGCCATTGCCGGGGTGATCGTCGCGGCGGACATCCGTGGTGCGGATGCCAACAACGCCGGGTTATGGCTGGAGCTGGATGCGATCCTGGCGGTGGTTATCGGTGGCGGATCGCTGATGGGCGGGCGGTTTAATCTGCTGCTCTCGGTGATTGGTGCGCTGATTATTCAGGGTATGAATACCGGGATCCTGCTCTCCGGTTTTCAGCCGGAACTCAACCAGGTGGTGAAAGCGGTGGTCGTGCTCTGCGTGCTGATCGTCCAGTCGCCGCGCTTTGTCAGCATCATTAAAGGGATCCGTGGCCATGATAAAACGTAATTTACCGTTAATGATCACCCTGGGCGTGTTTGTGCTGGGTTATCTCTACTGCCTGACGCAATTCCCGGGCTTTGCCTCTACCCGGGTGATTTGCAACATTCTGACGGATAACGCCTTTTTAGGCATTATCGCCGTTGGCATGACCTTTGTGATCCTCTCCGGTGGGATCGATCTCTCGGTTGGGTCGGTGATCGCTTTCACGGGCGTATTCCTCGCAAAAGCGATCGGTTTCTGGGGGATCTCACCGCTGCTGGCCTTCCCGCTGGTGCTGGTGATGGGCTGCGCGTTTGGCGCCTTTATGGGGCTTTTGATCGACGCGCTGAAAATTCCGGCTTTTATTATCACCCTTGCCGGCATGTTCTTCCTGCGCGGCGTGAGCTACCTGGTCTCGGAAGAATCGATTCCGATTAACCATCCTGTCTACGACACGCTCTCCAGCCTGGCGTGGAAAATCCCCGGCGGCGGTCGTCTGAGCGCGATGGGGTTGCTGATGCTGGGCGTGGTGGTGGTGGGGATCTTCCTTGCCCACCGTACCCGGTTTGGTAATCAGGTCTATGCCATTGGCGGCAGTGCCACCTCGGCAAACCTGATGGGGATCTCCACCCGCAGCACCACAATCCGCATCTATATGCTCTCGACCGGACTGGCGACGCTGGCGGGGATCGTCTTCTCGATTTATACCCAGGCGGGTTATGCTCTGGCAGGCGTCGGGGTGGAACTTGATGCCATCGCCTCGGTGGTGATTGGCGGCACGTTGCTCAGCGGCGGCGTTGGCACGGTGCTGGGGACGCTGTTCGGCGTGGCGATCCAGGGGCTGATACAGACCTATATCAACTTTGACGGCACGCTCAGTTCGTGGTGGACCAAGATCGCCATTGGCATTCTGTTGTTTATTTTTATCGCTCTGCAGCGCGGCCTGACGGTGCTCTGGGAGAACCGACAAAGCTCGCCTGTTACCCGTGTAAACACTTCAGTAACAGAGCCATAACACGCTGAATTTGCTTAAAGTCTAAACATTTTCCGGTAGCGGCCGATACTCTTTTTTTATGCCCAGAAATATCTCGCTACCGGAAATAATATCATGCTTAAAACGCTATCGATTCGTACCGGCTTGCTCTCTTTACTGGCCGTTATGACCCTTCTGCTGCTGATTGTCAGCGGCATTGGCATTTATGCCCTCACACAGAGTTCTTCTTCACTCCAGCGCATCAACCACCTTCAGGGTGAGCAGATGGTGCAGCTTAATTCTGGCTATACCCTGATCCTGCGCGCGCGTAATGAAGCGGGTCAGGCGGTCCGGATGATGGAAATCGGCATGCTGGATGATGCGGCCAAATCGGTGAAAAACATCAATCAGGAGATTGCCCAGGCCCGTAAAACGCTGAAAGGCGTGATCGACGGCGGGGTGGCGGATGAGCAGGGACAAAAACTGCTGGATAAGGTGGCCGCGAGCCTGGCGACCTATAACCAGCAGGGGATCGACCCGATGCTGAAAGCCCTGAACGATCAGAGCGCAGACAGCTATTACGATCTGCTGGAGAACACGCTGATCCCGGTGGCGGCGCAGTTTGATAATGATATGCAGGTCTTTCAGAAATGGAGCGAAGCGCGCGGGAAAGCGGAAGTGAAGGCCGTGCAGTCGAGCAAAAACCGGGTACTGATCCTGATCGTGGTGGCCGCGCTGCTGACGGCTGGCATTATTGTGCTGGCGTGGCTGGTACTGCGTCACATGCTGCTCAAACCGCTTTCGGCGTCCATTGCTCAGCTGGAGAACGTGGCGGCGGGCGATTTAACCCATACGCTGAATGACCCGGCGAGCCAGGAGTTTAACCGCCTGAACGCGGCCATTGAGGGGATGCGGCAGTCTTTGATGAACTCGGTTTTACGGGTACGTGATGCCAGCTCGCAAATTGATACCGGCAGCCGCGAACTGACGGCGGGGAACATGGATCTTGCCCAGCGCACGGAATCCACCGCGACATCGCTTGAGCAGACGGCCGCCAGCATGGAAGAGATCACCGCCACGGTGAAACTCAATGCAGACAACGCCGAGCAGGCGCACCAGTTGGCGAAATCCGTGTCTGACACCGCCGATCACGGCAGCGAAATGGTCTGCTACGTCATTGAAAAAATGCGTGATATCGCCGGCAGTTCGGCACGCATCGCCGATATTCTGAGCGTCATTGATGGCATTGCCTTCCAGACCAATATTCTGGCGCTGAACGCCTCGGTGGAAGCGGCGCGCGCGGGTGAGCAGGGGCGCGGGTTTGCCGTTGTCGCCGGTGAAGTGCGAAACCTCGCCAGCCGCAGCGCTGACGCAGCAAAAGAGATCCGTTCGCTTATCAGTGATTCTCAGACCCACGTAAACGAAGGCAGCGAGCTGGCGCAGCAGGCTGGCGAAACGATGGATGAGATCGCAACAGAAGTACTGCGCATGACCAAACTGATGCGCGAGATTGCGACCGCGTCCCAGGAGCAGAGTCGCGGCATTGAGCAGGTGAATATTGCCGTGAATCAGATGGACGAAACCGCGCAGCAGAATGCGGAGCTGGTCCAGCAATCTTCTGCCGCGACGCGCTCGCTGGAAGAGCAATCGCGTCAGCTGATGGACGCCATGGCATCATTTAAACTGACGGCTCAGACAGCGGCATAATATTTTCCCGCCCCGGCGCATTCTGTGTCGGGGTTTTATGTGTCGCTGAATTTAATGCGCCAATATTATCGTGAATATCGCCCATTAATATTTCCAGAGACTGGGTTAATGCTAATGCATTTTCAGTCGGCTCAAGATATAACCCTTTGCGGAAAAATAGCGGCTCGTCAAACAGCTGATTAAAGCGTTTTAATGCCAGACTCACCGCGGGGCGCGACATCTCCAGACGTACAGAGGCTTTTGCCATACTGCCGCAGCGGACCACTTCAATAAAAACAGGGATAAGATTTAAATCAATGCCGGTATTAGCACGGGAATAATTTTTCATGACGATTAGGCTCCAGGAAATATTTGTCAAACTGTTATGGAAATAATGCAGGAGCAAAACCGAATATTAAAGCGTGTTTTTTATAAATACTTATACGGTAAAATATATAAATGAAGCGGGGAGCCTGAAGGGCTCCCCGTGTTATGGGTTATGCGTCCGGATACTCACGGATAAAACGTTCAACGTCATCAACCATATGGGTGTTGCCGACAAAGAACGAACGACGCTGGTGCAGGCTTTCCGGCACGATGTCCAGAATACGCTCTTTACCGTCGCTCGCCTTGCCGCCAGCCTGTTCGGCCAGGAACGCCATTGGGTTGCATTCATACAGCAGACGCAGCTTGCCGTCAGGGTGGCTTGCCGTGCTTGGGTAGAGGTAGATACCGCCTTTCAGCAGGTTGCGGTGGAAGTCAGCAACCAGCGAGCCGATATAGCGGGACGTGTACGGGCGCTGAGTGGCTTTATCTTCTTCCTGGCAGAACTTGATGTATTTCTTCACGCCGTTCGGGAATCGGATGTAGTTGCCTTCGTTGATGGAGTAGGTATTGCCCTTCTCCGGGAAGCGCATACGTTCCTGGCTCAGGCAGAAAACGCCCAGCGAGGGATCGTAAGTAAAGGCGTGAACGCCGCAGCCCGTGGTGTACACCAGCATGGTGGAGGAGCCATAAACGACGTAACCGGCCGCCACCTGGTTACTGCCCGGCTGCAGGAAATCTTCCTCTGTCACCGGCGTGCCAACAGGCGTGACGCGGCGGTAGATGGAGAAAATGGTACCGACAGAAACGTTAACGTCGATGTTAGAGGAACCGTCCAGCGGATCCATCAGCACAACGTATTTAGCGTGTTCACACCCTTCGAAAACGACAATTTCATCTTCTTCTTCGGAGGCGATACCCGCCACGATGTCGCGCGCGCGCAGTGCAGCTTTCAGTTTTTCATTTGCGAACAGATCGAGTTTCTGTTGAACCTCGCCCTGAACGTTCTCGGCACCGCTGGCACCCAGGATATCGACCAGACCGGCCTTGTTGATATCACGGTGGATGATCTTAGCGCCCAGCTTTATTGCCGACAGCAAAGCAGTGAGTTCACCCGTAGCATGAGAAAACTCGTGCTGCTTTTCGACAATAAATTCACCTAACGTTTTCATAACACTTTCCCTGCATCTTTGTGAGTAGAGCGATTGTATGTTCACTAAAACGACTAAAGCCCAACAATCTTAACAAACATTCAAATATTAGCGCAGAGGTGAATCGCGCCAGCAATATACGGATTTACCTGAAATGCGTTTCGCTGTCGCAGACATGTGAGTAAAATGTGCGCCACATTGAAGAAGGATAGTGACGTATGCGCATTCATATATTGGGGATTTGTGGCACTTTCATGGGCGGACTGGCAATGCTGGCGCGCTCTCTGGGCCATGAAGTGACAGGTTCGGACGCCAATGTGTATCCGCCGATGAGCACGCTTCTGGAGAAACAGGGCATCTCTCTGATTCAGGGATACGATGCCAGCCAGCTGGATCCTGAGCCGGATCTGGTGATCATTGGCAACGCCATGACCCGCGGTAATCCGTGCGTTGAGGCGGTTCTGGAACGCAACATTCCGTTCATGTCTGGCCCGCAGTGGCTGCATGATTTCGTGCTGCGCGACCGTTGGGTCGTTGCCGTAGCCGGAACGCATGGCAAAACCACGACCGCCGGAATGGCGACCTGGATCCTCGAAGCCTGTGGTTATAAGCCAGGTTTTGTGATCGGGGGTGTGCCGGGTAATTTCGATGTTTCTGCGCGTCTGGGTGACAGCCCGTTCTTCGTGATCGAAGCCGACGAGTATGACTGCGCGTTCTTCGACAAGCGCTCCAAGTTCGTGCACTACTGCCCGCGGACGCTGATCCTCAACAACCTTGAGTTCGATCACGCCGATATTTTTGACGATCTGAAAGCGATTCAGAAACAGTTCCACCATCTGGTGCGCATCGTTCCCGGTCAGGGCCGCATCATCCTGCCGGAAAACGACATCAACCTGAAGCAAACCCTGGCGATGGGATGCTGGAGCGAGCAGGAGCTGGTGGGCGAGCAGGGACACTGGCAGGCGAAAAAACTCAACGCGGATGCCTCCGAGTGGGAAGTGCTGCTCGACGGTGAGAAAGTGGGTGAGGTGAAGTGGGGCCTGGTGGGCGAGCACAACATGCACAACGGCCTGATGGCGATTGCCGCGGCACGTCATGTGGGCGTTCAGCCTGCGGATGCGGCGGATGCGTTAGGCTCGTTCATTAACGCCCGCCGTCGTCTGGAGCTGCGCGGTGAAGCCCACGGCGTCACGGTGTATGACGACTTTGCGCATCACCCGACCGCCATTCTGGCGACGCTTGCGGCCTTACGCGGCAAAGTCGGCGGGACCGCCCGCATTCTGGCCGTGCTGGAACCTCGTTCGAACACCATGAAAATGGGCATCTGCAAAGACGATCTTGCGCCATCCTTAGGGCGTGCCGATGAAGTCTTCCTGCTGCAGCCGCAGCATATTCCGTGGCAGGTGGCCGAAGTGGCCGATGCCTGCATTCAGCCTGCGCACTGGAGTGCGGATGTGGATGCGCTGGCGGATATGGTGGTGAAAGCCGCACAGCCTGGCGATCACATTCTGGTGATGAGCAACGGCGGTTTTGGTGGGATCCATCAGAAGCTGCTGGACGGTCTGGCGAAGAAAGCGCAGGCGGTCGTAGAGTAAAAAAAAGCCCGGTAGCGCTCACGCTTACCGGGCTTTTTCTCCCTCGCCCACAGGGAGAGGGGCGGGGTTGAGGGCACTCAGCGATGCTGTGCTTACTCTTCGTTTTCAGACAGCTCACGCAGATACTGGAAAATCAGGCGTGCAGACTTCGGCGGCTTGTTCGCTTCTTTCTCTTTCTGGGCATTGCGGATCAACGAACGCAGCTGCTGGCGATCGGCATCCGGCCACAGGTTCAGTACTTCCGGTACCGCATCATCACCTTGTTCAATCAGACGATCGCGGATCTGCTCAAGCTTATGGAACAGCGCAACCTGCTGGTTGTGGCGGTTTTTCAGTTTGTCCAGCGCCTGGCGGATCGGTTCAACGTCACGCTGACGCAGCATTTTACCGATAAGCTGAAGCTGACGGCGACGGCCTTCTTTCTTGATTTTCTGTGCCAGTTCAATGGCATCGCGCAGATCCTGGTCGAGCGGGAGTTTATCCAGCGCGTTTTTACCCAGTTCTACCATTTCCGCGCCAAGCTGTTTTAACTCTTCGGCGTCACGTTTAATTTCACTTTTACTGACCCAGATGATCTCATCATCTTCGTCTTCGATGTCATCACCGGGAACGTCGTCGAGCCAGTCTTCGGGCTGCTTAGTCATGTCAGGCTCCTTAAAAAAAGAGGCTAATGTTACCAGTTAAGACGCGCACTGAAAAACGGTTCTCTGTTAGACTTCAATTAACTCTCTCTTACAGTATGGCATTTGCGATGAAAGTAACCTCACAAGTTGAAGCGCAGCGTAAGATTCTGGAAGAAGCTGTCTCCACCGCGCTGACGCTCGCTTCAGGTAAATCAGATGGCGCCGAAGTGGCGGTAAGCAAAACCACCGGCATCAGCGTCAGCACCCGCTACGGCGAAGTGGAAAATGTAGAATTCAACAGCGATGGCGCCCTGGGGATCACGGTTTATCACCAGAATCGCAAAGGCAGCGCGTCATCGACCGATCTCAGCCCGGATGCCATTGCCCGTACGGTGCAGGCTGCGCTGGATATTGCGCGTTACACCTCGCCCGATCCTTACGCCGGCGTTGCCGACAAAGAGCTGCTGGCATTCGATGCCCCGGATCTCGATCTTTTCCACCCGGCGGAAGTGACGCCGGACGAAGCGATCGAACTGGCTGCCCGTGCCGAGCAGGCGTCTCTGAAGGCCGATAAACGCATCACCAATACCGAAGGCGGAAGTTTTAACAGCCACTACGGTATCAAAGTGTTTGGTAACAGCCACGGGATGCTGCAGGGCTACTGCTCAACGCGCCATTCGCTCTCCAGCTGCGTTATCGCTGAAGAGAACGGTGATATGGAGCGTGATTACGCCTACACCATCGGTCGCGCGCTGGGCGATTTGCAGTCTCCTGAGTGGGTTGGCGCAGAATGCGCGCAGCGCACGCTGTCCCGTCTGTCGCCACGTAAACTCTCCACCATGAAAGCCCCGGTCATTTTTGCCAATGAAGTGGCGACCGGCCTGTTTGGCCACCTGGTGGGGGCGATTGCCGGGGGCTCCGTTTACCGTAAATCGACGTTCCTGCTCGACTCGCTGGGCAAGCAGATCCTGCCGGAATGGTTGACCATTGAAGAGCATCCGCACCTGCTGAAAGGGCTGGCCTCGACGCCGTTCGACAGCGAAGGTGTGCGCACCGAGCGCCGCGATATCATCAAAGACGGCATTCTGACGCAGTGGCTGCTGACCAACTACTCCGCGCGCAAGCTGGGGCTGAAAAGCACCGGTCACGCGGGCGGCATTCACAACTGGCGAATCGCGGGTCAGGGCCTGAGCTTTGAGCAGATGCTTAAAGAGATGGGCACCGGTCTGGTCGTCACCGAGTTAATGGGCCAGGGCGTAAGCGGCATTACCGGCGATTATTCGCGGGGCGCAGCGGGCTTCTGGGTTGAGAACGGTGAAATTCAGTATCCGGTAAGCGAAATTACCATCGCCGGCAACCTGAAAGACATGTGGCGCAATATTGTTACTGTCGGTAACGATATTGAAACACGTAGCAATATACAGTGTGGTTCAGTCCTCTTACCGGAGATGAAAATCGCCGGGCAGTAATACCCGTAAAGGCGTTTTAATAATAAAAAAGGAAGTGAGCAATGCGTAAACACCTGTTAGCGATCGTCGCAGCGTCAACGCTGGTTCTTGGTTCTTCTGCGTTTGCTGCCGATCTTGAAGACGACATGGGCATCCTCAGTGAAAACCTGAAGGTGGTGCAGAAAACGGACAATGCGGCGGAAATGAAAGGCGCATTGACCAAAATGCGTGAAGCGGCACTGGACGCGCAGAAATCCACGCCGCCAAAGCTGGAAAATAAAGCGGCAGACAGCGCTGAGATGAAAGACTACCGCCACGGCTTTGACGTGCTGGTCGGTCAGATTGACGGTGCACTGAAGCTTGCCAACGAAGGCAAAGTGAAGGAAGCCCAGGCGGCAGCCGACCAGTTTGTGACCACGCGTAATACCTATCACAAAAAGTATCGTTAATTCTCGGTACGCGCTTTCCCCGTGCGGGGGCGGTTAATCGCCCCCGCATGTTTGCTTTCCGGGCATAAGAAAACCTTATCCACCTCACATATTTGCACGCCTGCCCATAATCTTTTTCGCTCCCACGCCCCCTTAATTGCCGTCAGATAACGTGATATTCATCACGTAAATACAGTGATTTATCTATATTCAGCATATTTATGTGGCACAGATCACTGCCGGTGCTCGCCTTTCCACTTCGAAGTGGAAAACAACTCGCTACAAACAATTCCCCCCCAACGTTAGTTTTATTCCAGAGCCATTAACGGGGTAAGACGAGTGATTAACGGAGCGGTAATGAACGACGTTGGAGATCAGGCGGTGCAAACAGAGCAGCTCGCTAACACCATGCTGGCGCAGGTGTATGCCCTGCTGGCCCGGCACAACATCATCCCCAACGCAGTACAGGAACAGATGCTCACCTCCCACGTTCGCGCGATGGCGCACCGGTCCGTGACCGGCGAGCCGCTGCCGGAGGTTGAAGCCGAGCTGTTCGACGAAATTTCTCCCGATTCAATGCGGCTTGCCCGTGAAGTGGTCGCGCAGTTTGGCAACCTTCCTGATGAAGAGGCCTGGCTGCTCTCCGTTCACTTCGAAGTCGCGAAAGACAACCTTTAAGGAGCAACACATGGAACAGATTACAGTCGTGATTGGCGATCGCCTGGGTAAAGGTCAGAAAGTGGCGGCAGGCGTTGAAAAAGCCGGTGGACGTGCGGTTGTCGTGCCGGGTGTGGCGGCAGACATGAAGCTCGGTGACGTGATGAAAGCGGAAAATGCCACCTTCGGCATCTCCTTCTGCGGCAGCGGCGGCGCGGGTGCCATCACCGCACAAACCAAATATGGCTACAAAGCCAAATACGGCATGCGTTCAGTGGATGAAGGCGTCACCGCCATCAATGAAGGCTGCAATGTGCTGGGCTTTGGCTTTATGGATAAAGAAGAGCTGGGCGAGCGTCTGGTTCAGGCGTGGCAGAAGAAACACGGCGCATAAGCATGAAAGAACAGTTCACAACCACGGTGAGAGTGAAGGGAAAAGGCGACGCTAAAGCGCGCGCCTTTGCTGATGCGCTCAACCACGTTCAGGCCGCGGTGATGAAAGCCTCACCGCATATCTTACTGCGTATTGAGCCACAGGATGTGCAGGTCGTTCAGGCGCAAGAAGCGGTGCGTAAAGAAGCTTTTCTGTTCTTCTTTTTGCGCCGGGAAAGACGCACCTACAGCGTGGAGCTGGATGTGACCGTCAACGTGACTGCCATCAATCTCGACCAGGTGGATTTCGTCACGCAACGCTGATTATTCATAAAAGGGCAGACTGATGTTCTTAATTATATTAATAAAATCGCTCATCATTGGCGGCCTGGTTGGCGTCGGTGTGGGGGCCGGGGCTGCACGCATGTTTCATGCGCCTACCACTCAGGGTATGGGCGCGTTTCGTACGTTGGGGGAACTGAACTCCTGTGAAGGGGATCCGGCTTCTCACTTCTCCTTTGGGTTAGGCTTCTTCTTTAACGCCTGGGCCTCTTCCGTGGCCGCAGGGGCATTCACACAGGACGTTGACCACCGCATCATCCCGAACTGGGGTGCTGCAGCACTGATGATTAAAAACCGTAACGTCGGCGAAACGCTGCACGATCCGCGCAAAATGGCGATTGCCTGCGGCGTGATCGGCATGATTGTCGTCACCTTCCTTAACCTCACCGCCTCTTCTGTTCCGGCTGCGCTTCAGGTAACCGCCGTGAAGGTGCTGGTGCCTGCGGCAAACCTGCTGGTCAACACCGTGATGCCGGTGATCTTCTGGCTGGCCGCCATCGATGCGGGTAAAAAATCGGGCTTCTGGGCCACCATTTTTGGCGGCGCGGCGCAGCTGATCATGGGTAACGCTGTACCGGGTCTGGTGCTGGGTATCCTGATTGGTAAGGGCGTTGAAGAGAGCGGATGGAACCACGTCACCAAAGTGATGATGGCGGCCATCGTGGCGCTGTTCGTGCTGAGCGGTTTCTTCCGTGGCTTCGACATGAAGATGATCGAATCCTTCCATCTGACCGTGCCGAACTGGCTCGACATGATCCACAACGCGCTCAGCGGTAAATAACAGGAGCCTCGACATGGAACAGAATAAAGGTTTTTGGTATGCCGACTGGTCGTTCCCGATCTTCGTTGGCCTGCTCTCTTCCGGTGTTTTTGCCGGGACGCATATGTACTACCTCTACGGCATCGGCGCGTTCAACGAAGTGGCCTTCGTGGCGATGCTGAAAGCGGGGATGGATACCGGCGTTTACGGCGCGGTGGCGGCGTTCGGTGCGAGCTTCCTGTTCGCCCGTATTATCGAAGGGTCGCTGGTCGGTATCCTTGATATCGGCGGGGCGATCCAGACCGGGGTGGGTCTCGGGGTTCCGGCGCTGCTGCTGGGCGCGGGCATCATGTTCCCGGTGACCAACTTTATCGCCGCGCTGATCACCGGCCTGGTGATTGGCCTGGCAATTGGCTACGTCATCATCCTGGCGCGTAAGTTCACCATCAATCAGAGCAACTCCACCTACGGGGCGGACGTGATGATGGGGGCCGGTAACGCCTCCGGTCGTTTCCTCGGGCCGTTGATTATCCTCAGCGCCATGACTGCCTCCATTCCTATTGGCGTTGGCTCTCTGGTAGGTGCGCTGTTGTTCTATATCTGGCAGAAGCCGATTACCGGTGGCGCCATTCTCGGTGCAATGATTCTGGGCTGGCTGTTCCCGGTCGCCCTTTAATGCCCGCGGGCGCCCCGGCGCCCGCCTTATCAGGAGATCCTCATGTTTGATTTACTCCTGCGCCGTGCGCGCCTCACCGACGATACCCTGACCGATATCGCCATTCAGGACGGAAAAATCGCGGCGGTGGGCGACATTACCGCGGCCGCCAGCAAAACGGTTGAGTTGAACGGTGAAGTGTTCGTCAGCGCAGGCTGGATTGACTCCCACGTTCACTGCTACCCGAACTCCCCTATTTATCACGACGAACCGGACAGCGTGGGCATCGCCACCGGCGTGACCTCGGTGGTGGATGCCGGCAGTACCGGCGCGGATGACGTGGACGATTTTTATGAAATCACCCGTAAAGCCTCAACCGACGTTTATGCCTTACTGAACATCTCCCGCGTGGGGCTGATTGCCCAGAACGAACTGGCCAATATGGCTAACATTGATGCGAAGGCCGTGAAGCAGGCCGTTACGCGCTACCCGGATTTTATCGTTGGCCTGAAAGCGCGCATGAGCAGCAGCGTGGTCGGCGAAAACGGCATAACGCCGCTTGAGCGCGCGAAAGCCATCCAGGCAGAGAACGGCGACCTGCCGCTGATGGTGCACATCGGCAACAACCCGCCCAACCTCGATGAAATTGCCGACCTGCTCAGCTCAGGCGACATCATCACCCACTGCTACAACGGCAAGCCGAACCGCATTCTGACGCCATCCGGTGAACTGCGTGCGTCCATCACCTCCGCCCTGAAACGCGGTGTGCGCCTGGACGTCGGACACGGTACGGCGAGCTTTAGCTTTGAGGTGGCGAGACGCGCCATTGCGATGGGCATTTTGCCACACACCATCAGCTCGGATATTTACTGCCGCAACCGCATTAACGGCCCGGTAGGGTCGCTGGCAAGCGTGATGTCGAAGTTTCTCGCCATCGGCATGTCGCTGCCGCAGGTGATTGAGTGCGTCACCGCGAACGCCGCCGACGGGCTGCGTCTGACGCACAAAGGCCGTATTCAGCCAGGCCTCGATGCCGACCTGACGCTGTTCGCGATAAAACGCCAGCCAACGCTGCTGGTGGATGCTGAAAATGACAGCCTGCAGGCTGAACACATTCTGGTGCCGCTTGCCGCCATCCGCGCAGGCAAGGGCTACATGACCGAACAAGGGAGCACGGAACATGCCTTCGATTTATGAGAAGTATCACTTAAAGCAAGTCATCAACACC
This sequence comes from Enterobacter sp. BNK-18, assembly GCF_047456135.1. Classification (NCBI taxonomy): domain Bacteria; kingdom Pseudomonadati; phylum Pseudomonadota; class Gammaproteobacteria; order Enterobacterales; family Enterobacteriaceae; genus Enterobacter; species Enterobacter sp. BNK-18. Next base: position 4,293,486 of record NZ_CP179899.1, read on the forward strand.
TCAGGCCGTATGACGGCGCTGGGTGTCTCCACGCCGCGCCCGGACGTGGTGCAGGCGGCGATGGATGGCATGAATCACTATTTCGAGATGAAGGATCTGGTCAACAAAACCGGCGAATACATCGCGAAGCTGCTGGATGTGGAAGGGGCGACGGTGGTCTCCTGCGCGTCAGCGGGCATCGCCCAGTCCGTGGCGGCGGTGCTGGTCAAAGACAGCGACTGGCTGCTGGAGAACCTGCACGTCACTCCGATTGAGAACAACGAAATCGTGCTGCCGAAAGGCCATAACGTTAACTTTGGCGCACCGGTAGGCACCATGGTGGCACTGGGCGGCGGCAAGCTGGTGGAAGCGGGCTACGCGAACGAATGCTCCGCCGATCAGCTGGCGGCGGCCATCACGCCGCGTACCGCGGCCATCCTTTACATCAAGTCTCACCACTGCGTGCAGAAAAGCATGCTCAGCGTAGAGCAGGCGGCGGTGGTGGCGCGTAAGCACGATCTGCCGCTGATCGTGGATGCGGCCGCGGAAGAAGATCTTCACGTTTACTACCGCTCCGGTGCCGATCTGGTTATCTACAGCGGTGCGAAAGCGATTGAAGGGCCAACCAGCGGGCTGGTGATCGGCAAAACGCAGTATGTTGAGTGGGTGAAACGCCAGACGGCGGGGATTGGCCGCGCAATGAAAGTGGGTAAAGAGGGGATCCTCGGCCTTACCTGTGCCATCGAACACTACCTGACGGCGACCAAAGAGAGCGGCGAAGAGATGGTGGCGAAGATGACGCCCTTTATTGACGCGCTTAATACCCTTAACGGCGTGACGGCACGCGTGGTCTGGGACAGTGCCGGTCGCGATATCGCCCGTACCGAGATTAAGTTTGATGAGGCTACCACCGGTGTTGGCACCGGCGACCTGGTGACCGCGCTGAAGCAGGGCGAGTACGCCATTTATTTCCGTGGCTACAAGGCCAACGAAGGGATTATCGAAGCGGACGTGCGCAGCGTGAATGCCGATCAGCTGAACATTGTTTATCGCCGCATGAGTGAAGTATTAGGACAGGAGAAAAAGGCATGAAACTGACCCCCAACTTTTACCGTGACCGCGTCTGCCTGAACGTGCTGGCAGGATCGAAAGCCAACGCCAGCGCCATTTACGAGGCGGCGGAAGGCCACGTGCTGGTGGGCGTGCTCTCCAAAAATTACCCGGATGTCGCCAGTGCGGTTGCCGATATGCGCGACTACGCTCAGCTTATCGATAATGCGCTCTCTGTGGGCCTCGGCGCAGGCGATCCGAACCAGTCCGCGATGGTCAGTGAGATCGCCCGTCAGGTGCAGCCGCAGCACGTTAACCAGGTGTTCACCGGCGTGGCAACCAGCCGTGCGTTGCTGGGGCAGAGTGAATCCGTGGTCAACGGTCTGGTCTCTCCGACCGGCACCGTTGGCAAGGTGAAAATCTCCACCGGTCCGCTGAGCAGCACGGCGCCGGACGGCATTGTGCCGGTTGAAACCGCGATTGCCCTGCTGAAAGATTTTGGCGGCAGCTCCATCAAATACTTCCCGATGGGAGGCCTGGCGTGTCGGGACGAATACCAGGCAGTTGCGGAAGCCTGCGCCCGTCACGATTTCTGGCTGGAGCCGACCGGTGGGATCGATCTGGAGAACTATGAAGCGATCCTGCAGATCGCCCTTGATGCGGGCGTGAGTAAAATCATTCCGCATATCTACAGCTCGATTATCGACAAAGCCAGCGGCGACACGCGTCCGGAAGATGTGCGTACGCTGCTGGAGATGACGAAGAAGCTGGCTAAGTAGTCTTTACCCCTCACCCCGGCCCTCTCCCCTTTGGGGAGAGGGTGTAATCGTCCCCTCTCCCCAAAGGGGAGAGGGTTAGGGTGAGGGGCACAAACCGCACAAAACCAAAGGAGCCACCATGCACACCCGCAATCTGCTCGTCGCTTCACTCTCGTTACTCGCTACCACCGCCATCGCCCAGACGCAGTACGCCTGGGTCGGGACGTACAACCCCAACGGCGAGGGGCTGTACCGCTTTACCCTCGACCCGCAAACCGGTGCGCTCGCGAATAAAACGCTGGTCAGCACGTTGCCAAACGCCGCGCAGCTCACCGTCTCGCAGGATGGTAAGACGCTCTATCTGGCGAGCGAAGTGGAGCAGGGCGTGGTGCAGGCGCTGCGCGTGGGCGATAACGGTGAACTGAGCGAGCTTAATCAGGTGGCGTCCGGCGGGGCGGGGCCGGTCTATCTCTCCCTGACGCCAAAGGGTCACCACCTGCTGGTGGCGAACTACGTCAGCGGCTCGATTGCTGTTCTGCCCGTTAATGCAGACGGCAGTCTGGGGGAGGCCACGGACACGCATCAGGATCGGGGAGAGCCGGGCGCGGCGAAACCGGCGGCGGCGGTGGAAGGCAGTTTTGCCATTAGCGATCACAATGGCCCCCATGCGCACATGATCGCCGCCGATCCGCGCGGGAAATACGTTTTTTCTACCGATCTGGGCCTGGATCGTATCTACCAGTACCGTTTTGACGATCAAACAGGCAAGCTGACCCCGAACGATCCGCCGTTTATCAGTGCCTCCTCGAAAGGGGCCGGTCCGCGGCATTTCGTCTTTACGCCGAAAGGCGATGCGTTATGGCTGATTAACGAAGAGGCATCCACGCTCACGCACTATACGCTGGATGCGCGAGGCAGGCTGCAGGAGGGGAAAACCCTCTCCGCCCTGCCACACGGCTATAAAGGCACCAGTTTTGCCGCCGGGCTGGCGCTCAGTGCCGATGGCAAACAGCTGTATGTGGCTAACCGTTTGCATAACAGCATCGGGCACTTTACCGTAACAGCGGATGGCACGCTGACGCATCAGGATGATGTGTGGACGCGTGGTGATTACCCGCGCACCCTGACGCTCGACAAACAGGGGCGCTGGCTGTACGTCATGAATCAGCGCAGCGACAACATTACCCGTTTTCGCGTGGCGCAGGACGGCAAACTCAGCGCCGAGCCGGACTATACCCCGGTCGGCAGCCCATCCCAGATGGTCATTTCACCCTAAGCCGTAAGAGGACAACCCCGTGCGATTTCCGAACCAACGTTTAGCGCAACTTTTCGATCTGTTGCAAAACGAGACGCTGCCGCAGGACGAACTGGCGCAGCGGCTGTCGGTCTCCACGCGAACCGTCCGCGCTGATATCACCGCCCTGAACGCGCTGCTGGCGAGCCACGGTGCGCAGTTTATTCTCAGCCGCGGCAATGGCTATCAGCTCAAAATTGACGATGCAGAACGCTATCAGCAGCTTCAGTCCTCACACCCGCGCGCGCTGCGCATTCCCCGCACCGGGCCGGAGCGCGTGCACTATCTGGTGGTCCGTTTTCTTACCTCCGCGTTTTCGCTCAAGCTGGAGGATCTGGCAGATGAGTGGTTTGTCAGCCGTGCGACGCTGCAAAGTGACATGGTGGAAGTGCGCGAGTGGTTACACCGTTACAACCTGACGCTGGAAACTCGACCGCGCCACGGCATGAAGCTGTTTGGCAGCGAGATGGCGACCCGCGCCTGTCTCACCGATCTGCTCTGGGAGCTGGCACAGCAGGATAGCCTGAACCCGCTGGTGACCGACGTTGCGCTCAATGCGGGGGTGGCGGAGCAGATGGTTCCCGTGCTGCACGATGCGCTGACGCGGCATCACATTCGTCTGACTGACGAGGGCGAGCTGTTCCTGCGCCTGTACTGTGCGGTGTCGGTGCGTCGCATCAGCGAGGGCTATCCGCTGCCGGAATTTCACGCAGAAGATGTGGCCGAGAATGTTCGTGAGGCGGCGAAAGACATCGCTGTGACCATTCAACAGCTGGCGGATAAAGCGCTTTCGCCTTCAGAAGAGAGCTGGCTCTGCGTTCACATCGCGGCACGTCAGATCCAGGAGATTGCCCCCAGTGCCATCAATGCCGATGACGACGAAGCGCTGGTCAATTACATCCTGCGCTACATCAATACCCACTATAACTACAACCTGCTCAGCGACGAGCAACTGCATGCGGATCTGCTCACCCACATCAAAACCATGATCACCCGCGTGCGCTATCAAATCATGATCCCGAATCCGCTTCTGGATAACATCAAGCAGCACTACCCGATGGCGTGGGATATGACCCTCGCGGCAGTGTCGAGCTGGGGGAAATACACGCCGTATGTAATCAGCGAAAACGAGATCGGTTTCCTGGTGCTGCATATCGGTGTCGGGCTGGAGCGCCACTACAACATCGGCTACCAGCGCCAGCCGCGGGTGCTGTTAGTTTGCGATGCCGGGAATGCGATGGTCCGGATGATTGAAGCGGTGCTGCAGCGCAAATATCCGCAGATTGAGGTGACCCGCACGCTCACGCTGCGCGAGTATGAGCTGGCGGAACCGATCGGCGAAGACTTTGTTATCTCGACCGCCCGGGTGAGCGAAAAGTCTAAACCGGTGGTGATGATCGCCCCGTTCCCGACGGACTACCAGCTTGAGCAGATAGGTAAGCTGGTGCTGGTGGACCGAACCCGCCCGTGGATGCTGGATAAATACTTCGATGCCGCCCATTTCCGCATTATCGACAGGCCGATTGACCAGCAAACGCTGTTCCGGGAGCTGTGCGAGCAGCTCGAAGAAGAGGGGTTTGTTGGCGCGGAGTTTCTGGATTCGGTCGTGGAGCGAGAGGCCATCGTCAGCACCATGCTGGGCGACGGCATTGCGCTACCGCACTCCCTCGGGCTACTGGCACAAAAAACGGTGGTTTACACCGTGCTGGCACCGCAGGGTATTGCCTGGGGGGATGAAACTGCCCACGTGATTTTCCTGCTCGCCATCAGCAAGCGCGAGTACGAAGAGGCGATGGCGATTTACGATATTTTCGTGACTTTCCTGCGTGAGCGCGCCATGTCACGGCTGTGCAGTTGCAATGATTTCGCCGGGTTTAAAGCGGTGGCGATGGAGAGTGTGAGCCGGTTTTGAGAGACGTTATCCAGAATTCGATGTAATGCAAATGTAATGCTAAAATGCATTACGCATTCGATTTCACTGGAGGCATAATGGCCACGCTGAACGTCCGTCTGGATGACAAACTCAAAAACGAGGCTTATGCCGTGCTTGAAAAACTCAATATCACGCCAACGGAAGCCGTTCGGTTACTGTTTCAGTACGTTGCGGAGACGGGGCGTATGCCGGTGAAAACGGTCACTGTTAGCGACAGTGAAGATGAACTCATACAGACAGTCCGGGAGCGGCTGGCTAATCCGCAAAAAGGAATTAAGGTTAGGCTGGATGACTTATGAACTCGTATTTGATCCGAGGGCGTTCAAGGAGTGGGCCAGGCTGGGTGATACCGTAAAAAATCAGTTTAAGAAGAAGCTTGCGAACGTGTTGGTGAACCCCAGGGTTGAATCGGCTCGCCTGCATGGCCTGCCTGATTGCGACAAGATAAAACTCAGATCCCAGGGTTATCGTTTGGTCTATCAGGTTCATGACAACGATGTGACGGTATGTGTTATTGCTATCGGTAAGAGAGAGAAATCAGCCGCTTATCATGACGTAAACAAACGGCTTTAGCGATCAACGCAAATGATGCACAACCTGGTTGCTGCTGCCGCGCCAGATCAGCGCAGGGTCTTTTAAATCCTGCACAAACTTGCCGTCAACCAGCACGTTAATCAAATCCACCACTTCCCTCTGTTCAGCATTCAGTTCTTCAAGCTTATAACCCGTCCAGACCCAGATATCCTTGCCTGCACATTCGCGGCGAATGCGTTTTATCAGCTTCAGAATGTCCGGCACGTTTTGCGGGTGAAGCGGGTCGCCACCGGAGAGTGAAATCCCCTGGCGATGAATGCGCGTGTCGTTGAGATCGTGGATGATCCGCTCTTCCATCTCTGCGGTGAACGGCAGGCCTGAATTCAGGCGCCAGGTGCTTTTGTTGTAACAGCCGGGGCATTCATGGACGCAGCCTGAGACAAACAGAGTGCAGCGGGTGCCGGGGCCGTTGACGATGTCGACGGGGTAGTATTGATGATATCGCATAAGAAGATGTCCAGAGTGTGTGTGCGCGGGTGCCCTCACCCCAGCCCTCTCCCACAGGGAGAGGGGGAAAACGTAGGTGCGCGTTCGGTTCCCTCTCCCGGTGGGAGAGGGGTAGGGTGAGGGGAAACCCCCGACGCCTTAACCGATCTGCCCATTCCCCAAATGCTTCACGCGTCGCTTAACCTCTTCCTGCTTACCGGCGTTAAACGGACGCGCATCGGGACTCCCGAGATAGCCACATACGCGGCGGGTCACCGAGACGCGAGCCGCATCGTGGTTACCGCATTTCGGGCAGGTGAAGCCTTTGCTGGTGCACTCAAACTCACCGGTAAAGCCACACTCGTAGCACTCGTCAATCGGGGTGTTGGTCCCGTAATACGGCACGTGCTGATAGCTGTAATCCCAGACATCTTCCAGCGCCTTCAGGTTGTGCTGAATGTTCGGATACTCGCCGTAGCAGATGAAGCCACCGTTCGCGACGGGCGGATACGCGGCTTCAAAGTCGATCTTGTCGTAAGGGTTCACCTTCTTCTCCACGTCGAGGTGGAAGCTGTTGGTGTAGTACCCTTTGTCGGTTACCCCTTCGACAATGCCAAATTCAGCGGTATCCAGGCGGCAGAAACGGTCACACAGGTTTTCACTCGGGGTGCTGTACAGGCTGAAGCCGTAGCCGGTTTCGTCTTTCCACTGGTCAACCGCATCGCGCAGGCGCTGAACAATGGCGACACCTTTTTCACGCAGGGCGTCGCTGTCATACATGTGCTGGTTGCCGAACAGCGCGTTGATCGTTTCGTGAATACCGATGTAGCCCAGAGAAATTGACGCGCGACCATTTTTGAAGATCTCCGACACGTCATCGTCCGCCTTCAGGCGCACGCCGCAGGCCCCTTCCATATACAGGATGGGCGCAACGCGGGCTTTCACCCCTTCCAGACGCGCGATACGGGTCATGAGGGCCTTACGTGCGAGCTGCAGACGTTCGTCCAGCAGCGCCCAGAAGGCCGCTTCGTCGCCTTTGGCTTCGAGGGCGATACGCGGCAGGTTGAGGCTGATCACACCCAGGTTGTTACGGCCGTCGTGAACCTGTTCGCCGTTTTCGTCTTCATACACGCCGAGGAAGCTGCGGCAGCCCATTGGCGTTTTAAACGAGCCGGTCACTTTGACCACCTGGTCGTAGTTCAGGATGTCCGGGTACATGCGCTTGCTCGCACACTCCAGCGCCAGCTGTTTGATGTCGTAGTTAGGATCGCCAAACTTGTGGTTCAGGCCGTCGCGGATAGCGAACACCAGTTTCGGGAACACCGCTGTCTTACGGTTTTTACCAAGCCCGGAGATACGGTTTCGCAGGATCGATTGCTGAATCAGGCGTGATTCCCAGCTGGTACCCAGACCAAAACCGAAGGTCACAAACGGCGTCTGACCGTTGGCGGTATGCAGGGTGTTCACCTCGTATTCCAGCGACTGGAACGCGTCGTAGCACTCTTTTTCGGTACGGGAGTGCGCGTAGCCCTCGGCGTCCGGGATTTGCCACTCTTCAGCGGTTTGACGGTGTTTATTGAAGCTTGCCGTGACGAACGGTGCCAGTACTTCATCAATGCGGTTAATGGTGGTGCCGCCGTAAATATGGCTGGCGACCTGAGCGATAATCTGCGCCGTGACCGCAGTGGCCGTGGAGATCGATTTTGGCGGCTCAATCTCGGCATTACCCATTTTAAAACCGTGGGTCAGCATGCCTTTCAGGTCGATGAGCATGCAGTTGAACATCGGGAAGAAGGGCGAGTAATCGAGATCGTGATAGTGGATCTCACCGCGCTCATGCGCCGAGACCACGTCGCGCGGCAGCAGGTGCTGACGGGCATAGTGTTTGGCAACAATACCGGCCAGCAGGTCGCGCTGGGTGGGGATTACTTTGCTGTCTTTGTTGGCATTTTCATTCAGCAGGGCGGAGTTGGTCTGCTCCACCAGGCCACGAATCTCCTGATTAAGACGACCGCGTTTCTCACGCTGAACGTCCCGATCGTGGCGGTATTCGATATAGGCGCGGGCTAACTGCTTGTAGGGACCCGCCATCAGCTGGTTTTCAACCGCGGTCTGGATCTCATTGATATCGACCTGGCTGCGTTCGTTCATCTGGCTGCTAACGACTTCTGCGACGGTGGCGCAGTAATCTGCGTCATCGACACCCGCTGCTTTAGCTGCACGCAGAATGGCTTCCTGGATGCGCTCTGATTTAAACGGCACTTTACAGCCATCACGTTTCATCACATGCGGTGTCATGATCACTCCATTTTTAAAAACAGGTTATCCACAGAGGTGGAGAAGTGTTCACCGGGCGTATTGTCAGCCAGGCCAGAGACTTCCCACGTTCCCAACGCGTGTTATCCACAATTCCGGAGAGCTGAGTCGCCGTCTTGTTGTTGGAATAGTAGACGATAAATACAATATGTTGGGTCGGCGTGCATTTTAAGTGCTACATATAGTGATTTGCATCAAACATGTTTGCGATTTATTTGATTCAGAACAAAGTAAAAAGACGAGAGTACAAACGACGGGCACTCCAGCGTTTGTAAAGACGAGAGGGAAAATTCTGATTAATTATTCAACAAAAACAAGCGCTCAGCAGCATGTGCCGAGCGCCAGTCGGTTAACTCACCCCGCATGCCCAGTTCAGTCCGGCCTGGAGAAAGGCTGCCGCCGCAATACCCCCCAGTATCAGCGGGATAACAAGTGAGCGCTCGGGTTCGGCGTCCGCGTTTTGTGGCGTTTCTCTGCGCAACGCGGACAGCGCTTCTTCGCCGGTGCGCGCCGCCAGAAGCGCGTTACGAACCCGCTCTTCCGCCAGCGAACTGGTCAGCGTCGTCAGCAGCTGCATATGCGTACTGCCGGCCTCGCCGTGTGGGATGGCGAGCAGAAAAACCATCCTGACCGCTTCATCGCCTTCCAGCCCCGGCCAGATAACCGGCTCATCAAAAAGCGCCAGGCAAAACGCCGCCTGCTGCACCGCGTCTGATTTACCGTGCGGAACGGCCAGCGCTTCGCCCAGCGCGGTGGGACCTTCACTTTCGCGGTGTAAGACGCTCTGGATAAAGGCGTCTTTATCGGTGATGACGTTTCGCCCGACAAGCGGTTCGGAGAGCCAGCGGATCAGCGCTTCAGGCGTGCGGCAGGGTGGGTTAATAAACACCAGTTCGGGGTGCGTGAGTTCAAGCAAGTTCATGTTAAGCCTCAATCAAAAAATCACAGGTCGCAGAAGGGGGGATCGTCGTCACCGATGGCACGTGTTCTTCCAGATAATTGAGCTGGGGACGCTCTGCCAGGCCAGCCGGAACAGGGACAGGCTGCGTCCCGGCGTTGAACACGCGGGCGATCGTGCCAGGCGATCGTTGCGCATGAGGCAGGGCAGAAAGAACGAGCGGTTCCGGTAAGGCGAATAACGAAAATTCTGCCGGCAGCGTGCGTTCGGGCAGGCGCAGCGAAAAACGCTCAAGCCGGTTATCGAGGGTATGCAGCGTTTGCCGTTGATAGGTGAAGGGGTGACCCGTCGCCTGATTCTCCAGCTGGCGCAGCGTCAGATGGTCTGCGTTATCGGCCAGCGCCACGGTGAAGGAAAAGTGCAGCGGTTTGAGCAGCTGCGCATCGGGCGTGTCGACCACCGTATTGTTAATGCCAGACGCCCGGCCGGGTCGCCAGTCAAGATCGCTGCGCCCCAGTACGCCGGTTGATTTGAATAAGGTCAGGGCAATGACTGCCGGATCGCGTCCAATAACCTGAAACTCTTTCATGCCGCGGCTATTCACGACCAGCGCTTTGCCCGCTTGCGCGATAGCGATGATGCCCTCGCTGGTTTCAATATCCACGGGCTTCTCGCGATAGCGCTCCTGCCAGTGAGTATCGTCGTACCCCGTTTTACGCTCGATTATCGAGAACGGCTGCGAGGCGAGGGAGTGACGGGTGCAAATATCGCTGTTGATCAGTAAACGCAGCCGGTGATCGCAGTGGTTGTTTACCAGCGAGCTATCAACATGCAGGTTCGGATCGTCGTGACGTAATTCGCACACTATGCGCATTGATAACGGCGTGCGGATATTTTCCCGGCGTCCAGCGAGATCCGGCGGCAGCGACATGACCGCCTCAAGCACCATCGTTTGGCAAAGAGGGGTTTTGCTGCAGTCGATCAGCGTGAAATGCGCGCAGCGCGTCGGTTCATCGCCCGGGAGCGGCGAGAAATCATAGTTGTCTCCGGCATCCGCGCAGTCTTCAAGACTGAATAACGACGTGATGCGCCTGGCGTTGCGCTTGTCTTCAAGCACCAGCGTACCGGCCTCCAGCGTCAGTCGATAAACCGTATTCTCTATCGCCTCTCCTTTCGCGGCGTAGGTCCTGGCAAACGGAGCCGGCGTGTCTGTTACGTTGACGGTGATATAGCCCACCGGCGGCAGGAGAGGCGTCTGCAGAACAACATGCCAGCGGAAATAAGGCGGAAGGTGCGTTTCGCGTTCGCCCTCGCAGGTGAGGGAGATGGCCGTTCCTCCGGGTAACGTCTCGCGTTTCAGAACGTCGAAGGGCAGCGGCTGGCCCTGATACGTCAGGGTGATATTGTCGGCCTGACTGTACAGGGTGGTGTGGATCACGCAGCGGGTCGGGGTGGCCAGCGGGTTGAAAATGAGCAGGTCACCCTCCTGACAGCATGCGGCGGCCAGTGACTTCACCACCAGATTCCACAGGCTGTGACAAAGCTGCTCTGTCTGCTCGAGCCGATGAAGAATGTCGCGGTTTGTGGCATCGCTGTTGCAGCCACCCATGGAGTCGTGGGCATGGCTTCGCAGAAGCTTCTTCCAGAGGGTGTCCACGACCGGGAGCGTGACCGGAATGCCCTGATGACGCGCCATGGCGATGGTGGGCTCCAGCTGTCGCAGGATGAACTGCTCGATGTCGGCATTTTTCTTTTTGATATCGTAACGCACAGACCCGATCGTTTTGTGAATGCGGGTGTAGCGCGGCGATTTCAGCTCACCTTCCCATAACGCCAGTTGTTCCCGTTTTGTGCGCAGCAGTGCGACGTACTGCTCCAGCGAGCTGAGGACGTAACGGTCCTGCGTGGGAGAGTGCGCGCTGGCAGCCTGCAGGATATGCGGCAGCGCCGGGTCGATGCTGACCTGATCGCCGCCGCAGGGCAGGAGCAGGTCGTCAATCTGCGACCGTGAACGCAGCAGATCCACCATCGGGTAGATCTTGCCGTGCAGATGGCTGGCCTCCGCGCGCATGTTCTTGGCCGCACCATACCCCAGCGCCATTGCACAGGCGATGATGGTTGCACCTGACGGCGCGCGCCAGAGAAACTGGCTGTTTTTGGCCTGAGTGTCGTGGTCGACACCGCGCCAGAAAACGATATTATCGATATTGCAGCCCTGCAAAATCGTGGGCATCTGCGCGTTATGCCCAAAGGTATCCGGCAGATAACCGACCTGCATGGCATGCCCCAGCGCCCGAGCGGCGAAGATGCCGTATTTGAGGTTGCGGATAATCGATTCGCCGTGAACGTTGTAGGTATCCGTCTGGGTGAACCACGGCCCGACAAACACGCTTTTCTCCCTGACCAGTTTTTCCAGCCGGGGCCGGTAATCGGGATTGATGGCGAGAAAGTCATCCACCACCGCCATCTGCCCGTCAAGGTGATAGCACTGCCAGGCCGTGTCCTGCTCCAGCGTCTCGATGACCTCCGCAAAGTTATACGACGCCAGCACCATGCTGTCCTGGCGGGTGAAATACCACTCTTGATCCCAGTGGGTATGGGCTATAACGTGGATCTGGCTCATTGCGCTCCCCTTATCTGGCGTTCTTTGGGCTGAGATAAAGCACGCCCAGGGCGCAAATCAGTGAGCCAATAAAGACGCTTGCCAGGTACCCGACCACATTGGTCGCCAGCGGCCAGCCCCAGATAGCCGGCAGGGGCAACGTCTGCTTCACGCCGAGGGCAATCGCCACCAGCGCACCCGCGACGGCTCCTGTCATGAACACGGGGATCAGGCGTGGGTTTTTCAGGATGAACGGGATAGCGCCTTCTGAAATACCGATAAAGCCCAGCAATAACGAAGTGCTGCCAACGGTTTTCTCTTCACGGCTGAACACGTCCGGCAGGCCAAAACGCCCATTGAGGAACGCGGCGAGGCCTACCCCAATAGAAGGAATCACGATGGAGAGCTCGCGGGCGGTTAAATCAAATGTCTCGCTCATGCCGTTCAGGCCGAGCGCGACCGATCCTGCCGCCTTGTTGACCGGGCCGCCGAGATCGAACGCGGTACCCGCGGCGATCATGGCCGAATAGAAGCCGCGTCCGGTATCACCCGCCGAGGTAAAAAAGACCACCATCAGCTGGTTAAGCGAACCAAAAATCGGGTTGATCAGATATTCCATTACCATCACCAGCGTAATACCGGTGATCAGCGGAACGACCAGCATGGTTTTAAGGGTGGTAAGCTGCTGTCGGACGTGAATGGCATCATTCAGCCAGCGCACCAGATAGCCGACAAAAAAGCCGATGCCAATTGCACCGAAAAAGCCGGAGGGCATAAAGCCTTCAATATCAAAGAAGCGTTTGTAGACCTCATCTGACATGATGCCGCCGATCAGTCCGGGGATCAGCGCCGGTTTACCGGCAATGGAAAAGGCCAGATACATCGCAAAGACCGGGTACATGAACTTGATGGTCATAAAGCCCATTTTATCCAGCACGCTGAATGGCGAATGCTCAATGTTAATAAACTGCCCGGTAATTTTGGCCGTCGCCATCATCAGGCCGCCCATTACCACGACCGGTAACATATAGCTGATGGCTGCCATGATATGGCCGATAAAAATCTGGTAAGCCGAACGCTGAATGGCGTCTTCGTCCGCCACAGTGGTGACGTTTTTCTGCATGGCCAGCGCCTGACGCAGGTAGCGGTCGGTATTTTTAATCAGCTCTTGCGTGCGGGTCTGAAGGTGAGGAACGTGTTCAAAACGTTCTGCATCCTGAATGGGAACGTCGGTTGCAAGAATAATGGCCGTGGCGGAGGCAATATCCTGTTTCGTTAATCTGTTTTTTACGCCGTCGCTGCCCTGCGTTTCGACCTTGACCTCAATATTATGCTCTTTTGCCCATGCAATAATTTTACTTGCCGCCATAAACGTGTGCGCGATCCCTGTAGGACAAGCCGTTACAGCGATAATTTTTTGATTCATCATTGTAATAATTCCCTGGGTGTGAAAATAGCGAAAGTATAAAGAGAACTTAAAACAGTGTTTAAGGTTTGCTAATACTAATTACGTATCGTCATACGCTATGTTGCAATATGTGAAGCGCCTTCCAGAGACTATTTCGCTATTCTGCTAATATCCTGTTAGGTTTTAACAGGACGTAATAAATGAATTCATTTCAGGGAAGTGAACGGTTGATATTTGAATACATTCAGCACCACGCACGCAATATTTCTGATATATCGGCAAAAGAGATTGCGCGTGATACTTTTACGACAACCACCTCGGTTAATCGTGTCTGTAAGAAAATGGGCTATAAAAGTTATACCGAGCTTCGCTATCGGTTTTTACGCGACCATTTTACGTCTGTCCCTGCCGAGCCTGCGATGGGGCCGCAGGCAGACGATATCGTGGTGGACGTGTCCCGGTTACTGACCCATTCCAGCCATATCTATTTATATGCACGCGGGGCGTCTCTCACCAGCCTCAACTACCTGTCGCGTTTTTTGTCACTGGCGAGCCTGCCGCACCTGATTCTGAATGATATGCACCAGTTGACCCGGGTGTCGAAGGGCACGCTGGTGTTGATCAGTAAATCCGGGGAGACGCAGTCGCTGATTGAAATGGCGCGTAACGCGCTGCGTAAAGGGCTAAAGATTATTGCGATTACCCGTCAGGGTTCGACGCTGGCCGGGCTTTCTACGCTGTGCTGGCCGTTGTCGATTGATATGAATGCCGTCTCGTTATACCAGCGAGAGGGGCAGCTGGACCTGTTAAGCGCCGTCGATCGTATCGGCTGCAGGCTTCTGCAGCACGATACGGAGTAGGCAGGCCGTCAGAGCTGTTTCACGATACCCAGACGAATGGCGTAATCATTTTCATGATTGCCATCCTGAGTGAGGTAGGTTTTATCCAGCGACACCAGTTCGACGTAAGGCGTCCAGCCGTCGTCGAGCTTGTAGTTGAACGCTACGGTGTGCTCCCAGTAGGTATCATCCCCGGTTCCCTGATCGACATTATCCTGCCAGCGGAAGCGCGGGTTATAGGACATGCCGAATTTCCCGATGTTGTACGCGAACCACAGGTCGAACTGGTGCGACTCGCGGCGGGTGTAGCCGCTGCCGTCCAGGCGTTTGTCGCTGTGCGCGTCGTTAACGGTGTTATAGCGGTAGCGGGCAGACAGGTTCAGGCCGTTATCGAATGCTTTCCAACCCTGGATGAAGGGCCGGTAATGCGTATTGCTGGCGGTAAAGACGGTCACCATCCCTGGCGCGATGGCGAACCCATTTCCCAGATCAAAACGCCAGCGCGTTTCGATTTCCTGTGCTGCCTCCGTTAACCCTTTTTCGTCCGGATTATATCGGTCGGTATCACCAAAGAACGTATCGTTATGGTTTTGCGCCGCTTCGACGGAGAAGTAAAAACCGTTATCAGCCTGATGCATCACTTTAATACGTGAATCATTTACGTCTGAGCGCGTATTATGACCAAAGCGAAGATCGACGGAGGTATTTCCGCACCATCCCTGGGTACTTAATAATAATGCGCTAATACATGTTGCTTTAATAATTGTCTTTTTCATAATGTCCTGCCGAGGTTATTTAAATGGCAGGGCTATTCTTATTTTGGCACACCGTGAAGTAAAAGTTATCGTCGTACATTTAGCGTATCGCTAAACATAAAAAAAGAGATACAGCTGGCTGTATCTCTTGAGGGTTATTCCTGTATCCACCAGATGGCTTCAAACGGGCGCAACAGCAGGTTGTCGGGCTGAGGGGGAGCATCCGCATAGTTGCTCAGTGCGACCCGCCAGGCTCCCTGTACTGACGCGGGAACCCATTGCTGGCGCTCACGGCTCAGGTTTGCCACCACCATCAGCGTCTGGCCCTGCGACCGCCGGCGATAGCACCACAGGGAAGGGTGGTCAGGCAGCAGGTCTTCATAATCGCCCCACGTCAGCACCGGCAGGGTTTTGCGCAGGCGAATCAGCGTCTGGTAGGTGTAAAACACCGAATCAGTATCGTCCAGCGCCGCACGGGCATTGACCGTCTCGTAGTTGTCGCAAACGCCAATCCACGGCTCACCCTCGGTAAAGCCCGCATTGTGTGTGGCATCCCACTGCATTGGCGTGCGGCCATTATCGCGGGATTTACTCGCCAGAATAGCCAGCAATTCTTCAGGGGCGCGACCGTTGACCCGCAGTTCAGCGAACATATTAAGGCTTTCAACGTCGCGGTAATCGGTTATACGGCTGAAGTGCGGGTTGGTCATACCCAGCTCTTCGCCCTGATAAATATACGGGGTGCCCTGCATTCCGTGCAGCACCATACCGAGCATTTTCGCGGCGTGGGGACGGTACTCCCCTTCATCGCCAAAGCGCGACACAATGCGCGGCTGATCGTGGTTACACCAGAACAGCGCGTTCCAGGCTTTGTTGTGCATGCCCTGCTGCCAGTGGCGGAAGAGGGTTTTCAGCGCCACGAAGTCCGGCCTGGCCAGGGTCCACTTTTCGCCGCCGGGGTAATCCACTTTCAGGTGGTGGAAGTTGAAGGTCATCGACAGCTCGCGCCCGTCGAGAGAGGCGTATTGCTGACAGTTTTCCAGCGAGGTCGACGACATCTCGCCTACCGTCATCAGGTTTCGCGGAGTAAAGACGTCGCGGCTCATCTCCTGAAGATACTCATGAATGCGCGGTCCGTCGGTATAGAAGCGACGGCCATCGCCCACGGCGTCATCCGGGAAATCCTGGTCTTTAGAAATCAGGTTAATCACATCGAGGCGTAAACCGTCCACGCCACGGTCGGCCCAGAACTCGCATACCTTTTTCAGTTCGGCGCGCACCTGCGGGTTTTCCCAGTTGAGGTCCGCCTGCTCGGGGGCGAACAGGTGCAGATAGTACTGCTCGCTCTCGGCGTGCCAGCGCCAGGCGTTGCCGCCAAATTTGGAGCGCCAGTTATTGGGCAGTTGTTCCGGCGTACCGTCGCGCCAGATGTAGAACTGGCGATACGGGCTCTCTTTATTCAGCGATTCCCGGAACCAGGCGTGCTGCGTTGAGGTGTGATTGAACACCATATCCAGCACGATACGAATGCCGCGTTGATGGGCCTGCGCGACCAGCTCGTCAAAATCATCCAGCGTGCCGTAGGCCGGGTCGATGGCGGTGTAATTCGCCACGTCGTACCCGTTATCTACCTGCGGGGAAATATAAAACGGCGTCAGCCAGATGGCGTCGATGCCGAGGGTTTGCAGGTAGTCCAGCCGCTGCGTGACGCCGCGTAAATCGCCGGTACCGCAGCCCGTCGTGTCCTGAAAACTCTTTGGATAGATCTGGTAGATAACGCCGTTCTGCCACCAGTGAGGAAGGGTATTCATAATGCGTTCCTGCAAATGCGAAGGGGCGCAACTGCGCCCCGAAAGATGAAGTTAAACAATCTGCAGCGCGCCCTGACGGTACTTACGCTGGTAAACCACGGTGGTGAGAGCCATTGGAACGACAATCGCGATGACCATCGCCAGGGAAAACACCTGCCAGAAAGCGGGCTGGATGGAGAGAATACCAGGCAGACCGCCGACACCGATCCCGTTCGCCATCACACCGTACAGACCGCATACCAGGCCTGCCAGACCGGAGCCGATCATCGCGCACAGCATCGGGAAGCGGTATTTCAGGTTGATACCGTACATCGCCGGTTCGGTGACGCCGAGGTAGGCGGAGATGGCGGCCGGAACAGAAATCTCACGCTCGTTATGCTTGCGGCTGACCAGGATAATGCCCGTGACCGCCGAGGCCTGCGCAATGTTAGACAGCGCGATGATAGGCCAGACCGGCGTACCGCCCAGGCTCTGAATCATCTGCATATCAATCGCCAGCGTGGTCTGGTGCACGCCGGTGATCACCAGCGGGGCGTACAGGAAGCCAAACAGCATGGCACCAATCGGCGCGAAGCTGCCGGTCATCAGGTGACGTACCGCGAAGGCAACGCCGTCGCCAATCATGCGGCCAAACGGACCGATAAACGCATGGGCGAGGAAGACGGCCAGAATAAGGGAGCAGACCGGCACCACCACCAGATAGAGGTAATCCGGTACGATGCGTTTCAGGCGCGTTTCAATAAAGCCCAGCGTCAGACCGGCCAGCAAGGCTGGGATCACCTGTGCCTGATAGCCCACTTTCGCAATGGTGAACAGACCGAAGTTCCACACCTCAGGCACCTGCTGACCAAGTAAGTAAGCGTTCATTAACTGTGGAGAGACCAGTGTGACGCCCAGCACGATACCCAGAATCGGCGTACCGCCCATTTTGCGCACCGCTGACCAGCAAATCCCGACCGGCAGATAGAAGAAGATCGCTTCGCCAATCAGCCACAGGAAGTCGTAAACGGTTTTCAGCGCCGGGTACATCTGCGCCAGGGTTTTGCCGTCGCTCATCGGCACATCACCGATAACGTTGCGGAAGCCCAGAATCAGACCGCCGCTGATCAGCGCCGGGAGCAGTGGGAAGAAAATCTCCGCGAAGTGGGAAATTAACTGCTCGTGCCATTTCATATTCTGGCGTGCAGCTTTCTTGGCTTGCTCTTTATCGGCTGAACTGTGCCCGGTTGTCGCCAGCAGAGCCTGATAGTAATCGCCCACTTCGGTACCGATGACGACCTGGAACTGACCGGCGTTGGTAAAGCAGCCTTTGACCATGGAAAGCGCTTCAATGGCTTTCGGATCGGCTTTGGCCGGATCGTTCAGCACGAAGCGCAGGCGGGTAATGCAATGGCTGACGGTCGCGATGTTTTCACGGCCGCCTACCAGGACAATCAACTGGTCGATATCTTCTTGTTTGACTTTACTCATCATGAAACCTCATGACCGATGGTGAGGGGGGTAATGACCTGAGCGCAAGCCTACTCCTTCAGCGTGACGACGAAAATGGGAACGTTCCCGAAATCAGGCGAAGATCACAATAAACGGATAAACGAGGGTTATGAAAGGTGGGCAGGAATTACGATCTGACGCGGCTCAGCACGTCCGTTAATTTGCTCGATCAGCTGTGCAGCGGCCTGCCTGCCTGACTCGGCGTAGCCTGGATCGACGGTGATAATCTCCGGGTGCAGAAACTTCATCAGCGGCGTACTGCCTACGCTCGCGATCTGCAGCCCTTCTATGCGTTGCTCCTGAAGATATTTACTCGCGCCCAGCGCCAGGGTATCGGTGGCGCACACCAGCGCCGTGGTCTGCGGGGTCAGCACGCTGGCGACCTGCTCGTAGCCCTGTTTCATTCCCAGACCCGGCAGAGATGCGACGGCGGAAAGGTTGTGCTGTTTACAGAAGGTCAGGTAGGCCTCGTGACGCCGCTTGCCGGTGGTAACGTCCGCATGCGGTACGCCGAGGTAGCTGATATGGCGATGGCCTTTATCGTACAGACGCTGCATCAGGGTAATAATCGCCCCCTCATCGTCGTAACAGACGGAGGCAAAACCGTGGGCATCGCGCGCCAGCATCACCATCGACGCCTGCCAGGGCTTCAGCATCTCCTCTTTGATGCCGGTAAAACCGAACAGCACCACGCCGTCAATGTTGCGCCGCTGGAGCATACCCAGATGCTCTTCAACCAGCTGCGTGGAGAACTGGCTCTCCATCATGATTGGGTCGTAGCCCTGCTCATAAAAGGCGGGCAGCATGGTCTGAACGGCGAGGTTTTCGGACAGGGAATCCAGTCGCGAGACGATAATGGCAACCACTTTGTCACTTTGCCCGCGCATGGCGCGCGCAGAACGGGAAGGGGAAAAACCGTGTTGATTCATTACCGCCTCGACGCGCTCGCGGGTGCGTTCGCTGACACCGCTCTCATTGTTGAGCACGCGCGATACGGTGGATTTCCCCACGCCGCTTAAACGCGCGATGTCTTTTATCGTAAGGCGGTTCTGCATGCTGTATTCCCTGTAACAATGACAACGTGGTCAGTAGAGCCTAATGCTATAGCGTGTTTTCGCTATGGGCAAAGTCTGGTTTACGTTCGGTTTATTTGCGGGGGAGTATAATACCGCCCGAATCACCGCAAACGGTACGGTTAAATCCTTATACTGCGCGGCGGTACCCTACTTTTTTACTTACCGGAGGTGACATGGATCCCGATCCCACGCTTCTCCTGAACGGGAGCGTTCTTTCTTTCCGGTAAGCCAGCCTTTGTGCTGTCTCACCGGTATGTGAGGCAGCAACGTCCTGCACGTTCCTGCTTAAAACATTAAGTGCCTGTCAGGTACGGCCTTGCCACGCCTGCAGGAAATACTGTGTCCGCGTTTGCGGGCGCGGGGGAATGACTATGTTTAAAAATATCACCCGGCAGCTGCAGGCGATGCTGAGCCGCCACCTGCCACATCGTCTTGTTCAGCGCGACCCGCTGCCAAATGCCAAAAATATGGCCTCTGCAGCGATCCCTGCTTCCCTGAGCCAACGCTGCCTGAACGTGGCGGCGATGGATGAAAACGAAGTCTGGCGTGCCTTTGGCGGGCATCCGGAGGGGCTGAACGCGGCGGAAGTGGAAAAAATCCGTGCCGTGCATGGCGATAACCAAATTCCGGCGCAAAAACCGGCGCCGTGGTGGGTGCATCTGTGGACCTGCTACCGTAACCCGTTCAACCTGCTGCTGACCGTGCTTGGCATTATCTCCTATGCCACCGAAGATCTGTTTGCCGCCGGGGTTATCGCCCTGATGGTGGGGATCTCCACGCTGCTGAACTTTATTCAGGAGGCCCGTTCTACCCGCGCGGCAGACGCCCTGAAAGCGATGGTAAGCAACACCGCAACCGTCTCGCGCGTCATTAACGATCTCGGGGAGAACGCCTGGGTTGAGCTGCCCATCGACCAGCTGGTGCCGGGCGATCTGGTGAAGCTGGCGGCTGGCGACATGATCCCCGCGGATTTACGTATTCTTCAGGCGCGGGATCTGTTCGTGGCGCAGGCCTCGCTGACCGGTGAATCTCTGCCGGTGGAAAAAGTGGCGCGCACCCGCGACCCGCAGCAGATGAACCCGCTCGAGTGTGACACCCTCTGCTTTATGGGCACTACGGTGGTCAGCGGCACGGCGCAGGCAATGGTCATCGCTACCGGCGGCAACACCTGGTTTGGACAGCTGGCCGGGCGCGTGAGCGAGCAGGAGAGCGAACCGAATGCCTTCCAGAAGGGGATTGGCCGCGTCAGCATGCTGCTGATCCGCTTTATGATGGTGATGACGCCGATCGTGCTGCTGATCAACGGCTATACCAAGGGCGACTGGTGGGAAGCGGCGCTGTTTGCGCTCTCCGTCGCCGTGGGGTTAACGCCTGAAATGCTGCCGATGATTGTCACCTCCACGCTGGCGCGCGGGGCGGTCAAACTGTCAAAACAGAAAGTGATCGTCAAACACCTGGATGCCATTCAAAACTTTGGCGCGATGGACATTCTCTGCACCGATAAAACCGGCACGCTGACCCAGGACAAAATTGTGCTGGAGAACCACACCGATATCGCCGGTAAAACCAGCGATCGCGTGCTGCACAGCGCCTGGCTGAACAGCCACTACCAGACCGGGCTGAAAAACCTGCTCGACGTCGCCGTGCTCGAAGGCGTGGATGAAGAATCTGCCCGCACGCTTTCCGGGCGCTGGCAGAAAGTGGATGAGATCCCGTTCGACTTCGAGCGCCGCCGCATGTCGGTGGTGGTGAGCGAGCATCCGGACGTGCATCAGCTGATCTGCAAAGGCGCATTGCAGGAGATCCTCAATGTCTCAACCCAGGTGCGCTATAACGGCGACATTGTGCCGCTGGATGAAACCATGCTGCGCCGTATCAAGCGCGTCACCGATAACCTGAACCGTCAGGGGCTGCGCGTGGTGGCGGTGGCGAGTAAATTCCTGCCTGCACGCGAAGGGGACTATCAGCGTATCGACGAATCCGATCTGATCCTCGAGGGTTATATCGCATTCCTCGATCCGCCGAAAGAGACCACCGCGCCTGCGCTGAAAGCGTTAAAGGCCAGCGGCATCACCGTGAAAATCCTTACCGGCGACAGCGAGCTGGTGGCCGCCAAAGTGTGTCATGAAGTGGGGCTGGATGCGGGTGACGTCGTTGTGGGAAGTGATATTGAGCACCTCTCCGATGATGCGCTGGCGACGCTTGCGCAGCGCACCACGCTGTTCGCCCGGCTGACACCCATGCACAAGGAGCGCATTGTCACCCTGCTGCGTCGCGAAGGGCATGTGGTGGGCTTTATGGGCGACGGCATTAACGATGCGCCCGCCCTGCGTGCGGCGGATATTGGTATCTCCGTAGACGGTGCGGTGGACATTGCCCGTGAAGCGGCGGATATCATTCTGCTGGAAAAGAGCCTGATGGTGCTGGAGGAGGGCGTTATCGAGGGACGTCGTACCTTCGCCAACATGCTGAAGTACATCAAGATGACCGCCAGTTCCAACTTCGGTAACGTTTTCAGCGTGCTGGTGGCGAGTGCGTTTCTGCCGTTCCTGCCGATGCTGCCGCTGCACCTGCTGATCCAGAACCTGATGTACGATGTCTCTCAGGTCGCCATCCCGTTTGATAACGTGGACGACGAGCAGATCCAGAAGCCGCAGCGCTGGAATCCGTCCGATCTGGGGCGCTTTATGCTGTTCTTTGGCCCGATCAGCTCCATCTTCGACATTCTGACCTTCTGCCTGATGTGGTTTGTGTTCCATGCCAACACGCCGGAACACCAGACGCTGTTCCAGTCCGGCTGGTTCGTGGTAGGGCTGCTGTCGCAAACGCTGATTGTGCATATGATCCGTACGCGTCGCATCCCGTTCATCCAGAGCCGGGCCGCGTGGCCGCTGATTGTCATGACCGGTATCGTGATGGCGCTCGGCATTGCACTGCCGTTCTCGCCGCTGGCCAGCTACCTCCAGCTGCAGGCGCTGCCGCTGAGCTACTTCCCGTGGCTGGTGGCGATCCTCGCGGGCTACATGGTGCTGACGCAAATGGTCAAAGGCTTCTATAGCCGTCGGTATGGGTGGCAGTGATTTCCCCCCTCTCCCGGCACGGGAGAGGGGTACGTTTCCTCCCAAATTCAACAACCTGTGATCTCCGTCAGCGCATTCGCTTGACGACAAAATGAGCGCATGTTAACTGAATGTTTTGCCTTTATTTGGCCCGTCAGATAAGGAACATTCATGTTACGGTACAGTCTCTTAACCGCCGGGCTGATGCTCGGCGCGTCAGCGTTTGCCGCTCCGGCAGGCGACCTTCCCCTGATGCCCTGGCCTGCGAAGGTTGAACGTCCCGCGACGCAGGGCGCACTGGTACTCAGCAACACCCTTTCCGTCAGCGTTACCGGAGACGACCTCGGCGACGCGGTCAACCGTCTGCGCCAGCGCATCGCCCTGCAAACCGGCTGGACGCTACAGCCGCAGGCCGTTAAACCGGACAAGCCCACTATCCGCATTGCCATTACCAAAAAAGTGAAGCCGCAGCCGCTGCCGGACAGCGATGAGCGCTATACGCTCACGGTCGATGCCAGTGGCGTGGATATCACCGCCAACACCCGTTTTGGCGCGCTGCGCGCCATGGAAACCCTGCTGCAGCTGATACAAAACGGGGCGGAAAACACCTCTCTGCCGTGGGTCACTATTGAGGATTCCCCCCGCTTCCCGTGGCGTGGGCTGCTGCTTGACTCGGCACGACACTTTATCCCGCTGCCGGATATCAAACGGCAGATTGACGGTATGGCGGCGGCAAAACTCAACGTGCTGCACTGGCACTTGACCGACGATCAGGGCTGGCGCTTCAGCTCGACACGCTATCCAAAGCTCACGCAGCTCGCCAGCGACGGGCTGTTTTACACGCCGGAACAGATGCGCGACGTTGTGCGCTATGCCACCGAACGCGGCATCCGCGTGGTGCCGGAGATCGACATGCCGGGCCACGCCTCGGCGATTGCCGTGGCCTACCCGGAACTGATGAGCGGCCCGGGACCGTATGTGATGGAACGCCACTGGGGCGTGCTGAAACCGGTCCTGGATCCGACAAAAGCGGCGACCTATCAGTTTGCGGAGGCGATGGTCAGTGAACTGGCGGCGATCTTCCCCGATCCGTATCTGCATATCGGCGGCGATGAAGTGGATGACACCCAGTGGAAAGCGAACGCCGCCATTCAGCAGTTTATGCGCGACAACACACTGGCAGACAGCCATGCCCTGCAGGCCTATTTCAACCGCAAGCTGGAAAATATCCTCGAAAAACACCACCGGCAGATGGTGGGCTGGGATGAGATTGCTCATCCTGATCTGCCAAAAAGCATCTTGATCCAGTCCTGGCAGGGCCAGGACGCGCTGGGGCAGGTGGCGCAGAAGGGCTATAAAGGCATTCTCTCGACCGGCTTTTACCTCGATCAGCCCCAGTCCACCGCCTATCACTACCGCAATGAAATTGTGCCGCAGGGGTTAAACGGCGAGGATGTGATTGGCGACACCGACAGCGCCCAGAGCTGGACATTCACCATGCCGCGTCTGAAAGGCAAGCCGGTGGAGGGGAGCTTCACCCTGGTGAAAGGGGATTCCGGCTGGCGTGGATTTATTGATTTCGCCGGGAAATCCCGTCGTGCGGTACAGGATATTGCGTGGCGCGACGACAATCAGGTGACGTTTACCGTCGATACCTGGATGGGCGAAACGCGCCCGGTGGTGTCGGTGGACAACGATAAGCTGAGCGGCTATTTCCTGGTGGGCAATGCCCGCTATCCCATTAGCGGCAAGCGGCTGGTCGATATCCCCAAAGGCATCCCGCCGGTGGTACCGGACGCCGCTCATCAGGTCAACCTGCTCGGCGGGGAAGCCGCGCTGTGGGCGGAAAACGTGGTCGCACCGGTGCTGGATATCCGCCTGTGGCCGCGCACCTTTGCGGTGGCGGAGCGGTTATGGTCCGCGCAGGACGTTAACGATGTCGACAATATGTACACCCGCCTGCAGGCGATGGACAGCTGGTCGACGGTCTCGGTCGGGCTGCAACAGCATACTCAGCAGCAGGTACAGTTCACGCGTCTGGCGAATAACGCCGATACCCTTCCGCTGCAAATCCTCGCGCAGGCAATCGAGCCGGCGCAGTATTACACCCGTCAGCACCTTAAGTTCCAGGCCGGAAATTACCATCAGTTCGAACCGCTTAACCGGTTTGCTGATGCGCTCAACGCCGAAAGTGCCACGGTGCGCCAGATGAACAAATGGGCTGACCGCCTGGTCAGCGACGCGGAAGACACGGAAAGCGCCGATGCGCTGCGCCACGTCTTCAACCGCTGGCAAAGCAACACCAGCGATGCGCTGGCATTAAGTGAAAACAGCTACGCACTGAAGGCGATTAAACCGGTTATTCAGGAGGTGGATAAGCTGGCCTCGATTGGCCTGCGGCTGACGGATCTGGTGGCGCGTCAGGGGACGCTGGATGACAACGAGATTGCCTCTATTCAGGGCGAGCTGGATAACGCGGCGAAAATACAGGATGAAGTGGTGATTGCGGCGGTGTATCCGCTGGAGACGCTGCTACGGGCGACGCGGAATCAGTAGCAAAACGCCCGGTAGCGCGTTGCCTGCCGGGCACAAAGGCAGCGTCGGCTGCCCCTGACTGAAACTTAGCGACGTACGGCGATCGCTTCGATTTCAATTTTCACGTCTTTAGGCAGACGCGCAACTTCCACACAGGAGCGTGCAGGGAAAGTGGCGTTGTGCTCAGTGAAGAACGCTTCGTACGTGGCGTTAACGGTCGCGAAATCGTTCAGATCTTTCACGAATACAGTGGTTTTCACGATGTCGCCCACTTTCAGACCCGCAGACTCCACGATAGCCTGTACGTTTTCCAGCGACTGACGCGCCTGCGCCGCCACGTCTTCTGGCACTTCACCCGTTTTTGGGTTCACCGGGATCTGGCCAGAGGTAATAATCATGCTACCCAGATCAACGCCCTGAACGTATGGGCCGATAGCCGCTGGTGCATTTTCCGTCGCGAGTACTTTGGTCATGATTTCTCCAGAATAACAGCTGATTAAATGTTCCCGGCCATTATAGGGAGGCCGGGATCCTTTACCAACCTCAATTAGTTGGCCAGCACCACATAATGAGAAAACTCTTTTTCGCAGTATTTGCATTTGAGTGCGATGTCATCGGCACGTTTTTTCACTGCAAAACTGGACGAAACCGGCTCAGCATGACTGATGCAGTTGCTGTTCGGGCAGACCAGCACATTTTCAATGCGATCCGGCAGATTGGGACGGGATTTACCGACCACTTCGTACTCGTCGATGCGGTTCACGGTGGCATCCGGCGCGTACAGAGAGAGCTGGTTAACCTGCTCGTCGGTCAGGAAGGTGTTTTCAATCTTGATCAGGTCTTTGCGGCCCATTTCACCTGACGGCAGGTTCAGGCCGATGGTGATGCGCTGGTCGGTTTCGGTCAGCTTGAACAGCGTCAGCAGCTTAAAGCCGATCTGGGCAGGGATGTGGTCAATCACGGTGCCACGTTTGATGGCTTCAACCTGGAGTTTGTTATCGTGTGTCATTGTCGTTTCCCCTTACAGAGCCAATTCGCGATTCAGAACCAGTGCCAGTAACGCCTGGCGGGCGAAGATGCCGTTTCCGGCCTGCTGGAAGTACCAGGCGTGCGGCGTTTTATCCACATCGGTGGTGATCTCATCGATACGTGGCAGCGGGTGCAGCACCTTCATATTCTCGCGTGCGCCGTCGAGGTCGCTGGCGCGCAGCACAAACTGTGCTTTCACGTTGGCGTATTCAGACGGATCCAGACGCTCTTTTTGCACGCGGGTCATATACAGAATATCGACGTTGCCCATCACCTCTTCGATGCTGGCATGCAGACTCCACGGGATCCCTTTTTCGTCCAGCATGTCGAGGATGTACTGCGGCATTGCCAGCGCGTCCGGCGCGATGAAGAAGAAGTGGTTGCCGTTAAATTTCGCCAGCGCCTGGGTCAGCGAATGAACGGTGCGGCCATATTTCAGGTCACCCACCATGGCGATGTTCAGGTTTTCCAGACGGCCCTGCGTTTCCTGAATGGTGAACAGATCTAGCAGGGTCTGCGTCGGATGCTGGTTGGCCCCGTCTCCGGCGTTCAGCACCGGAATACCGCCGGAAAATTCGGTCGCCAGACGCGCCGCGCCTTCCTGCGGGTGGCGCATCACAATCGCGTCAACGTAGGTACTGATAACTGAAATGGTATCCGCCAGCGTTTCGCCTTTTTTACCCAGCGAGGTGTTGCTGCTGTCTGAAAAACCCACCACGCTCGCGCCGAGGCGGTGCATGGAGGTTTCGAAGGAGAGGCGAGTGCGGGTCGACGCTTCGAAGAAGCAGCTCGCAATCACCTTGTGCTTCAGCAGTTCCGGTTGCGGATTTGCCTTCAGTTTTGCCGCGGTTTCCAGAACCAGTTCCAGCTCTTCGCGGCTGAGGTCGTTTATGGAAATGATGTGTTTTTGATAAAGCGGATTCATGTTTATCTCCTGACGCCGGGCAAAAAAAAGCCCCTCAAATGAGGGGCTCTGGGAATAGATTGTGCAACGGGAAGAAAAACGGCAGGCCAGCGTCTGATTTCAGACGCGGTAAGACGTTATGTCGTACACGCTTGACCATGCTTCCTCCCGGCAAATTGTCGGGCATTATACGCAGCTCGATTTTCGGATCAAGGGGTTTAATGCACACTTTACTCAATGCAAACGGTTCTTTATGAATATTAATTCGTTCTGAGTAAATAATTAATTTGTTTATGCACCAGCGCAGTACGCTTCACCACCCGGGGAGCGACCCAGACGATACTGCTTCCGGCAACCACACCTAAAATTTCCGGTAACTGGTGATAATCCAGAATTCGCGCCACCGCACGGCCATATCCGGCCACGGTATGAACAAGGATAAATTCGCTATTATGCTCCACGCTCACCACCATTTCGGAAACGGTACGCGCGGCATCGGGGGCAGGGCGCAACTGAGGATTCAACGAATAAATCTTTAGCCCTTTGGCATTTCGAATTTTTATGACACCGAGCAATTTCAGCAGACGCGAAACGGTCGACTGGCTGATGCTGTCAAACCCTCTCTCCTGCAAATCGCGGCGGATTTCTTCCTGGGAGAGATAACTCTTTTCGGCGATCAGCTGCTGGCACACCGTTAGCTGCAGTTGTTCTCTGGGAGAGCAGTCTTCGTAATCCATCATATTTCCCATATCAGTTCCCGACATAACCGGTGGCACCGCACCGGTCCGTAGGCCGGACAGGCGCAGTGCCAGCCGGCAAATTACAACAAGGCACCCAGGCTTAACGCCACCATAATCACCACCGTCAGGATCGCCAGCAGCGGCGCAACCCATTTCAGGTAACGCACGTAAGGCACACGGGCAATCGCCAGACCGCCCATCACAACCGCTGAGGTCGGCGTGACCAGGTTAACGATGCCGGAGGCCGACTGGTAAGCCGTAACCACCAGGTCGCGGTTGACGTTAGCGAAATCAGCAAGGGGTGCCATGATCGGCATCGTCAGAACGGCCAGGCCGGACGAAGAAGGCACAAGAAATGACAGCACGACCTCAAGCCAGTACATCACGTTGATAAACGCCACCGTGGACAACCCGCTGACCAGCCCTTCCGCGCTGTGCAAAATGGTGTGGGTAATCATGCCCTTATCCATAATGACTACGATACCGCGCGCAATGCCGATAATCAGCGCGACGCCCAGCAAATCTCGCGCGCCGTTGATAAACGTCGAGGTCAGCTCCTCTTCGCTCATGCGGGCAATCAGCCCGACGATAATGGCGCTGGCCAAAAATACCGCCGAGATCTCCGCCATCCACCAGCCCAGCACCGCTACGCCGTAGATCATCACCGCGAAGGCGAGGGCGAAGATCAGCAGAATGATTTTGCGCACCGGGGTAAATTCCAGCGACTGCTCGCCTTTATTGCCGAGGAAGTGGGCGAGGTTCTCTTCCTGCTTGTCTGCGACGATGGAGCATGACGGATCCAGCCGCACTTTACGGGCATAGCGCATCACCCATGCCACGCAAATGATCCAGCCGATCACCAGCAGCGCCACGCGCAGGGCGATACCGTTGGTGAACGGGATCCCGGCGGCGTTAGCGGCAATCACCGTGGCAAACGGGTTGATGGTGGAGCCGAGCGTGCCGATCCCCGCCCCGAGCAGCACGGTGGATGCGGCGACAACCGGATCGAAACGGGCGGCCAGCATTACCGGGACCAGCAGGGTATAAAAGGGCAGGGACTCTTCGGCCATGCCGTAAATGGTGCCGCCAGCCGCGAACAACGCCATCAGGATCGGGATCATCCACTCTTCACGTCCGCGAAGGCGGGTGGTTACGCGTTCGATCCCGGCGTCGATCGCCCCGGTTTTGGTGACGATCCCGAGAAATCCCCCGATGATCAGGATAAACAGCGCGACGTCGATCGCCCCGGCCTGGCCGGAAACGGGATCGTACAGCCCGGCAATGGGGGCCATCAGTACGGAAACCAGCCCCTGCGGATGCGCCGCCACGTGCGCGTACGTTCCGGCAATCGGCACTTCTTTACCGAGGGTTTCATTCATTGCCATCTGATACTGACCGGCAGGCACGACCCAGCTCAGTGCCGCCACAACGGCAATCAGAAAAAAGAGAATGGTGTAAGCGGAGGGAAACTTGAACTTGCCCATGATGTTCTCCTGTACCCGGCGCACCCCGTGGCGCGCCGGGCGGTGATTAGTCGCCGAGTGTCGCCACCATGACCGCTTTAATGGTGTGCATGCGGTTCTCTGCTTCGTCAAAGACGATTGAGTTCGGTGATTCGAAGACCTCTTCCGTCACCTCCAGCCCTTTCAGGCCGTAGGCCATCTCGATTTCACGGCCGACTTTGGTGTGTTCGTTGTGGAACGCCGGCAGGCAGTGCATGAACTTGACGTTCGGGTTGCCGGTGGCTTTCATCACCTGGGCGTTAATCTGGTAAGGCTTCATCAGGCTGACGCGCTCGGCCCAGGCCTCTTTCGGCTCGCCCATCGAGACCCACACGTCGGTGTAGAGGAAATCGGCACCGTGTACGCCTTCCTCCACGTCGTCGGTGAGCGTGATGCGTGCGCCGGTCTCTTTGGCGATGGCGCGGCACTGCTCAACCAGCCCGGCTTCCGGCCAGAACGATTTCGGTGCGATGAGGCGGATATCCATCCCCATTTTGGCGGCACCGACCATCAGGGAGTTGCCCATGTTGTTCCGCGCGTCGCCAAGATAGGCAAAGCTCAGATCCGGCAGAGTTTTGCCCGGAGCATGCTCCAGCATGGTCATCAGGTCGGCGAGGATCTGCGTGGGGTGAAACTCGTCGGTCAGGCCGTTCCACACCGGCACGCCCGCATACTCGCCCAGCTCTTCCACGATGGCCTGGCCGTAGCCGCGATACTCGATGCCGTCGTACATCCGCCCCAGCACGCGGGCGGTGTCTTTCATCGACTCCTTGTGGCCAATCTGCGAGCCGCTTGGGCCGAGGTAGGTCACCTGTGCGCCCTGGTCAAAAGCACCGACTTCAAAGGCACAGCGGGTGCGCGTGGACGTTTTTTCAAAAATCAGGGCGATGTTTTTCCCGACCAGGGTTTGTTTTTCACGTCCGGCTTTTTTGGCGGCTTTGAGCTCGATGGCCAGGTCGATCAGGTACTGGATTTCTGCTGGGGTGTAGTCCAGCAGTTTGAGGAAGTTACGGTTTTTCAGATTGATGGTCATTGGGTCGTCCCTTTTAAAATGGTGTTGTCTGGTGCCCTTACCCCGACCCTCGCCCACAGGGAGAGAGGGAAGGTGAGGGAAAAATACGGTTCAGTGGCGAATCAACGTGCCTTTCTCGCCCGCCAGAATGTCTGCCCCGTCGGCCAGCGCGCCGATCCCGGCGATGCCGTTGCAGGCCTCGACAAACTCGCGGCAGGCGGCCACTTTTGGCCCCATCGAACCGGCGTCAAACTGCATGCCCCTGAGCAGTTCCGGCGTGACCTGTGCCAGTGGACGCTGGGTTGGTTTGCCCCAGTCGAGGTACACCGCGTCGGCATCGGTCAGGATCAGCAGGGCATCGGCTTCAATCTGGCGCGCCAGCAGGGCGGCAGAGAGGTCTTTGTCGATCACTGCTTCAATGCCGTGATACCCATTGGCGTTTTCCACCACCGGCACGCCGCCGCCGCCGTTGCAGATCACCAGGTGATCGCGCTGTATCAGTGCCGTGATGGCGTCGCTCTCAACGATGCGTTTCGGCTGTGGAGAGGGAACCACCCGGCGGAAATAGCTGCCGTCGGCCTTGAACACCCAGCCTTTCTCCGCCTGCAGCGTTTTTGCCTGGGCTTCGCTGTAGACTGGGCCGATGTATTTGGTCGGGTTAGTAAATGCCGGATCGGCGGCGTCCACTTCCACCTGGGTGAGCAGGACGCTCACCTCACGCTGGGGCAGGTTGTTTTTCAGCGCCTGCTGGAGCATGTAGCCGATCATTCCCTGACTTTCAGCGCCGAGGATGTCCAGCGGGTAGGGCGTGACTTTGTCGTACGCGCTGTTTTGCAGCGCCAGCAGCCCAACCTGCGGCCCGTTGCCGTGAACCAGTACCACGCGCCACTGTTCCGTCAGCCCGGCGATGGTGCGGGCCGCTAGCTCGATGTTCTGGCGCTGGATCTCCGCTTCCAGCGGCTCGCCGCGTTTCAGCAATGCGTTACCGCCAAGCGCCACAACCAGAGTGGGTTTTCGTTCCATGATGGCTCCTTTAAATTCCGTCGCGTTCCAGTGGGCAGCTCATGCAGCGCGCGCCGCCGCGGCCGCGTCCCAGTTCGTCACCCGGGATAGGCAGCACGGTGATACCCGCTTTGTCATATTTCTCGTTGGTCCAGACATTACGCTCGTAGCCAATCACCACGCCCGGGCGGATGGTCAGCACGTTATTCGCGTCATTCCACTGTTCGCGTTCGGCTTCAAAGGCGTCGCCGCCGGTGGTGATCAGGCGTACCTGATTAATGCCGAGTGCTTTTTCAATGGCGTGCAGCAGATCCGTTTCCTGGGTGCGCAGCAGGCCACCGCGGCCGTCCGGGGTGAGCGTCCAGCACTGAGCGTCTTTGCGCACCACTTCCGGGTAGACGGAGAAGGTGTCCACGTCGATGTGGGTCATGACGGTATCGAGGTGCATGCAGGAGCGGTGTTTTGGCAGTTCCACAGCGATGACGCGCTCGGCCTGGCGGTGTTTGAACAGGCTATTGGCGAGGAACTCAACGCCCTGCGGCGTGGTGCGTTCAGACATGCCGATTAACACTGCGCCGCGGCCAATGACTAATACGTCACCGCCCTCTAACGTGGCGTGGTCGTAATTAATGTTTTCATCGCCGAAATACTTAATAAAATCGCCATCGGCAAACGCAGGGTGCCAGCGATATATGGCCCGGAGATTATTGGTTTCACGCTGGCGGGCCGCTTTGGCCATCGGGTTAATTGACACGCCGTTATAAATCCAGCACGAGGTATCGCGGGTAAATAAATGGTTAGGCAGTGGCTTCATAATAAAATCATTTGCCGTGTGGGTATCCACCACCATATTTTTAAAGGCCGCCGGAATTTCACCGTAGGTTAATCCGCCGCTTAATCTGCGTGCCAGTTCGCGGTGTGGCATATCTGCCAGCCAGCCGCGCACGTCGCCGGCAAAGGTTGGCCCGAGGCGATAGTCAGAGATTTGCGTCTCCAGCAGCCAGGTTTTGGCCTCCGCAATATCAAGCGTTTGCGTGAGAAGGTCGGTCAACAGCAGGACTTCCACACCCTGTTCACGCAGGGTGTTAGCGAAGATGTCATGCTCTTCACCCGCCCGCTCAACCGAGAGCACATCATCGAATAGCAGCTCCTGGCAGTTCGATGGCGTTAAACGTTTCAGACTTAAATTTGGGCGGTGCAGCATAACGCTACGCAATTGACCAATTTCAGAACCGACGTAATGCTTTTCCATAATTATTCCTTTAACTGTTTTTCAGAATAAAAAGGGCATGCGCCATGTGATGTCTTTATTTACATGGCGGCTAAGCTCAATTGATTTCGAGATTTATAGTAGGCGCTTAAATAATGAATATTGTGACGTCGCTCACGTGAGAATAGCTATTAAGGAGTTTGTTTTCATTTGCATGATTCGTATCAGATAATGATTAATTTGATTATATTTGCGGGTGAATAGCTAAGCAGGATCCGTTGGCATTATTTGGAGTTGTTATTATTTTGTAGAATTTAATGTTTTGACATATTTAGTTATGGTATTGATTTTAATGATAATTAAACGGCGCGCAGAATGACTATGCACTATTATCCATTAACTATTTTTGACTTAAGAAAAATCAATAAATAATTATGGGATTTAATAGCAAATTACCAAAATGATAAAGTGTGAAGTCACAGAGAGTTTTGCTATGAAGCGTATACGATCAGTAAGTTAGCATCACGGCCTGAAAGCGGAGGGCTGAGGTTATGCATAAAGACTGCATAAATGCCTGTGAGCGATTAACAGTGGAGTAACACATTTCCCGATAAACATGCGCTCGCGCAAAACTCATCGAAAAAGCGGTGGTAGGACAGTCTGAATTCTCGTATAAAAGATTAAAATGAAACGCTGTTTTATATTGAGGGTTTATTTATGATCGCTGGCAACATCCATCATCTGCAGTCCTGGCTACCTGAAGAACTGCGTCAGGCTATCGAGTACGTCAAGGCGCACGTTACCGATGCTACCCCCTGCGGCAAACACGACATCGACGGCAACAGCCTGTTTTATCTGGTGTCTGAAGATATGACCCAGCCGTTTGCCGAGCGCCGCGCTGAGTATCACGCCCGCTATCTGGATATTCAGATAATCATGAAAGGCCAGGAGGGGATGACCTTCAGTACCCTGCCGCACGGCACGCCGGACACCGACTGGTTGGCGGATAAAGACATCGCGTTTTTGCCCGAGGGCGGGCAGGAGAAAACGGTGGTGTTAAGTGAAGGTGATTTTGTGGTGTTCTATCCAGGCGAAGTGCACAAGCCGCTTTGCGCGGTGGGCGCGCCTGCAAAGGTGCGTAAAGTGGTGGTGAAAATGCTGGTGGGGTAAGCCCTGTTAGCGTAAGCGAAGGGTGAAACATTCCCTCTTCCGGTGGGAGAGGGTGAAAGCATCAGGCCGCAGCCCGTCATTATGTGATCCAGCTTATATTTTCCGCACTCCCTCATCGCCTCCCATTTACCTGCGCTTTTTCTGCGTCATAGTATGATCGTTAAATTAATGAACGCTGTTCTATAATGTAGAACAAAATAATTCAGCAAGGAGATCTCATGCCGCAGACCGCGTTGTTCACGGGAATCATTCCCCCTGTCTCCACCCTCTTTACCGCCGATGGACAGCTTGATAAACACGGCACCGCCGCGTTGATCGACGACCTGATCGCCGCAGGCGTCGATGGCCTGTTCTTTTTGGGCAGCGGCGGCGAGTTCTCCCAGCTAAACGCCGAAGAGCGTAAAACCATTGCCCGGTTTGCTATCGATCATGTCGATCGCCGGGTGCCGGTGCTGATTGGCACCGGTGGCACCAACGCCCGGGAAACCCTTGAACTGAGCCAGCATGCGCAGCAGGCCGGCGCCGACGGGATCGTGGTGATCAACCCGTACTACTGGAAAGTGTCCGAAGCGAATCTGATCCGCTATTTCGAACAGGTGGCAGACAGCGTCACGCTGCCGGTAATGCTGTATAACTTCCCGGCGCTGACCGGGCAGGATCTGACTCCGGCGCTGGTCAAAACCCTGGCCGACTCGCGGAGCAATATTGTCGGCATCAAAGACACGATCGATTCCGTCGCCCATCTGCGCAGCATGATCCACACCGTCAAATCTGCCCATCCGCACTTCACGGTGCTCTGCGGCTATGACGATCATCTGTTTAATACCCTGCTGCTGGGGGGAGATGGCGCGATCTCGGCCAGCGGTAACTTTGCTCCGCAGGTGTCGGTGAATCTGCTGAAGGCCTGGCGTGACCAGGAGGTGGCGAAGGCGGCCGAATACCACCAGATCCTGCTGCAAATACCGCAGATGTATCAGCTCGATACGCCGTTTGTGAACGTCATTAAAGAGGCGATTGTGCTGTGCGGCCGCCCGATCTCCACATACGTGCTGCCGCCCGCGTCGCCACTGGATGAACCGCGTAAGGCGCAGCTGAAAACCCTGTTGCAACAGCTCAAGCTCTGCTGAGCCGGAAGACGACGATGACCATTGAGAAAATTTTTACCCCCCAGGACGATGCGTTTTATGCCGTCATCACCCATGCGGCAGGGCCGCAGGGGGCGCTGCCGCTGACGCCGCAAATGCTGATGGAATCCCCCAGCGGTAATCTGTTTGGTATGACGCAAAACGCCGGTATGGGCTGGGACGCCAACAAGCTGACCGGCAAAGAGGTGCTGATTATCGGTACGCAGGGCGGCATTCGCGCCGGGGACGGGCGACCTGTTGCACTGGGCTACCACACCGGGCACTGGGAGATTGGCATGCAGATGCAGGCGGCGGCGAAGGAGATCACCCGTAATGGTGGGATCCCGTTTGCGGCCTTCGTCAGCGATCCGTGCGACGGACGTTCTCAGGGCACCCACGGCATGTTCGACTCCCTGCCGTACCGTAATGACGCGGCGATCGTGTTTCGTCGTCTGATCCGCTCCCTGCCGACGCGGCGCGCGGTGATCGGCGTGGCAACCTGCGATAAAGGGCTGCCCGCGACCATGATTGCGCTGGCCTCCATGCATGATCTGCCGACCATTCTGGTGCCGGGTGGGGCGACGCTGCCGCCGACCGTGGGGGAAGATGCCGGAAAAGTGCAGACCATTGGTGCGCGTTTCGCTAACCATGAGCTGTCGCTGCAGGAAGCCGCCGAGCTGGGGTGCCGCGCCTGCGCATCACCCGGCGGCGGCTGTCAGTTTCTCGGCACCGCGGGAACGTCACAGGTGGTGGCCGAAGCGCTGGGTCTGGCGTTGCCGCACTCCGCGCTCGCCCCGTCCGGGCAGGCCGTGTGGCTGGAGATTGCCCGTCAGTCTGCGCGGGCGGTGAGCGAGCTGGATAACCGGGGGATCACGACCCGCGATATCCTGACCGACAAAGCCATTGAAAACGCCATGGTGCTTCACGCGGCGTTTGGCGGCTCCACCAACCTGCTGCTGCACATCCCGGCGATTGCCCATGCGGCGGGCTGCACCATTCCGGATGTGGCGCACTGGACACGCATCAACCGTAAGGTTCCGCGTCTGGTGAGCGTGCTGCCAAACGGCCCGGACTACCACCCGACGGTGCGTGCTTTCCTGGCGGGCGGCGTGCCGGAGGTTATGCTCCATCTGCGCAAGCTGGGGCTGCTGCATGAAGATGCCATGACCGTTACCGGCCAGACGGTCGGGGAGAACCTCGACTGGTGGGAAAACTCAGCGCGTCGGGCGCGTTTTCGTCAGTGCCTGCGCGAGCAGGATGGCGTCGATCCGGATGACGTGATCCTGCCGCCTGAGCGCGCCCATGCGAAAGGCCTGACCTCGACGGTCTGCTTCCCGACCGGCAATATCGCGCCCGAAGGGTCGGTGATCAAAGCCACGGCCATCGACCCGTCTGTTGTGGATGACGATGGCGTTTACCGCCATACCGGCCGGGTGCGGGTGTTTGTCTCTGAAGCGCAGGCCATCAAGGCCATTAAGCAGGAGGCTATCCAGCAGGGCGATATTATGGTGGTGATTGGCGGAGGCCCGTCCGGCACCGGCATGGAAGAGACCTACCAGCTGACCTCCGCACTGAAACATATCTCGTGGGGCAAGACGGTCTCGCTGATCACCGATGCGCGCTTCTCGGGGGTATCAACCGGGGCGTGCTTCGGCCATGTGTCGCCGGAAGCGCTGGCAGGTGGCCCCATCGGCAAGCTGCGCGACAACGATATCATTGAGATCAGCGTCGACCGCCTGTCCTTAACGGGCAGCGTTAACTTTATCGGCACGGCGGAACAGCCGCTGACGCCGGAAGAGGGGGCGCGCGTGCTGGCGTCGCGTCCGGTGCATCCTGACCTGCACGCCCACGCATTTTTGCCGGACGATACCCGCCTGTGGGCGGCTCTGCAGTCGGTGAGCGGCGGCACCTGGAAAGGGTGTATTTATGACACCGATAAAATCATCGAGGTAATTAACGCCGGTAAAAAAGCGCTCGGTCTTTAATTATATTTCTGGCTCTTGTCGTCTACGGAAAATATTCCGTGGACGGCTTTTGCATGTCTGTTTTTTATTATTGCGTAAATAATCTAATTGCATGAAAAGCAAGGTCTTTAAATGATATCAGGATGTCGAGTGGCGTCACAAAAGCAAAATATCATAATTCAGAAATAAGATATGACCATTGTCGGTTAATTGAACACCTAATTACACTCTATTAACACGATGTTGTGAATTCAGCACACGAAATAAGGGTGTATTCCTGATGATGCACCGGGCATTTATTTGCCTGAATCAGGACCCTGGCGTTTGCACTGTTCCACGTACTGCCGTTGGGGGTAATGATGCAATTAACCATGAAAGATAAAATTGGCTACGGGCTGGGTGACACCGCCTGCGGCTTTGTCTGGCAGGCCACCATGTTCCTGCTGGCCTATTTCTATACCGACGTGTTTGGCCTGTCGGCGGGCATTATGGGGACGCTGTTTTTAGTTTCCCGCGTGCTGGATGCCGTCACCGATCCGCTGATGGGGCTGCTGGTTGACCGCACCCGCACGCGTCACGGCCAGTTCCGCCCGTTCCTGCTGTGGGGCGCGATCCCGTTTGGGATTGTCTGCGTGCTGACCTTCTACACGCCGGACTTCTCCGCGCAGGGTAAAATCATCTACGCCTGCATAACCTACATTCTGCTGACCCTGGTTTACACCTTCGTTAACGTCCCTTACTGCGCCATGCCGGGCGTCATCACCGCTGACCCGAAAGAGCGCCACGCGCTGCAGTCCTGGCGCTTTTTCCTCGCGGCGGCGGGATCGCTGGCCATCAGTGGTATTGCGCTGCCGCTGGTGAGCATCATTGGTCAAGGCGATGAGCAGGTCGGCTATTTCGGCGCCATGTGCGTGCTGGGGTTGAGTGGCGTGGTGCTGCTCTACGTCTGCTTCTTCACCACCAAAGAGCGCTACACCTTTGAGGTGCAGCCGGGGTCGTCGGTGTCGAAAGACCTCAAGCTTCTGTTCGGCAATACCCAGTGGCGCATTATGTGTGCGTTCAAAATGATGGCGACCTGCTCCAACGTGGTCCGCGGCGGGGCGACGCTCTACTTCGTGAAGTACGTCATGGATCACCCGGAGATGGCGACGCAGTTTCTGCTTTACGGCAGCCTCGCCACCATGTTTGGTTCGCTTTGCTCATCCCGCCTGCTGGGGCGCTTTGACCGGGTGACCGCCTTCAAGTGGATTATCGTGGCCTACTCCCTGATCAGCCTGCTGATTTTCTTCATCCCGGCCGAACATATCGCCCTGATTTTCGCCCTTAACATTCTGTTCCTGTTCGTCTTTAACACCACCACGCCTCTGCAGTGGCTGATGGCCTCTGACGTGGTGGATTACGAGGAGAGCCGCAGCGGTCGCCGCCTCGACGGGCTGGTGTTCTCCACCTACCTGTTCAGCCTGAAGATCGGTCTGGCGATTGGCGGCGCGGTGGTGGGCTGGATCCTGGCGTATGTGAACTACTCCGCCAGCAGCAGCGTGCAGCCGGTCGAAGTGCTGACCACCATTAAAATTCTGTTCTGCGTGGTGCCGGTGGTGCTCTACGTGGGCATGTTCATCATGCTGTCGTTTTACAAACTCACCGACGCCCGCGTGGCGGCCATCAGCCAGCAGCTGATTAAGCACCGTGCAACGCAGGGTGACGCCGTGCCCGACGCTGCGACAGCCGCATCCCATTAACAGGAGGCAACATGACAACGATAACAAACCCGATCCTCACCGGCTTTAACCCGGACCCGTCCCTGTGCCGTCAGGGGGAGGATTACTACATCGCCACCTCGACGTTTGAATGGTTTCCGGGCGTGCGCATCTACCACTCCCGCGACATGAAGAACTGGTCGCTGGTCAGCACGCCGCTGGACAGGGTGTCGATGCTGGACATGAAGGGCAACCCGGACTCCGGCGGCATCTGGGCACCGTGCCTGAGCTACGCCGATGGCCAATTCTGGCTACTGTACACCGACGTGAAAATTGTCGATTCGCCGTGGAAAAATGGCCGTAACTTCCTCGTCACTGCGCCCTCCATCGAGGGGCCGTGGAGCGAACCGATCCCGATGGGCAACGGAGGGTTTGACCCGTCGCTGTTCCACGACGACGATGGCCGCAAATACTACCTCTACCGGCCGTGGGGGCCGCGCCATCACAGTAACCCGCATAACACCATCGTGATGCAGGAGTTTGACCCGCAGACCGGTACCCTTTCGCCCGAGCGCAAAACCCTGTTTACCGGCACGCCGCTCTGCTACACCGAAGGGGCGCACCTTTATCGTAAAGAGGGCTGGTACTACCTGATGGTCGCCGAAGGTGGCACCAGCTATGAACACGCGGTAGTGGTGCTGCGCTCAAAAACGCTCGACGGGCCGTACGAGCTGCATCCGGACGTGACGATGATGACCAGCTGGCATCTGCCGGAGAACCCGCTGCAGAAGAGCGGCCACGGCTCGCTGCTGCAGACCCACACCGGGGAGTGGTATATGGCCTACCTCACCAGCCGACCGCTGCGCCTGCCGGGCATACCGCTGCTGGCCTCGGGCGGGCGCGGCTACTGCCCGCTGGGACGCGAGACCGGCATTGCGCGCATCGAATGGCGCGACGGCTGGCCGTACGTTGACGGCGGTAAACACGCGCAGCTGACCGTCCCCGGCCCGCAGATAGCGGAGCAGCCCGCCGCCTCCCGGGACAGCTGGCGGGAGAATTTCGACGGCAGCACGCTTGACCCGGAGCTGCAGACCCTGCGCATTCCGTTCGACGACACCCTCGGCTCGCTGAGCGTGCGCCCGGGGTATTTGCGGCTATACGGCAACGACTCGCTCAACTCGACCTTTACCCAGTCGACCGTGGCACGCCGCTGGCAACACTTCGCCTTCCGGGCAGAGACGCGCATGCAGTTCTCGCCGGTTCACTTCCAGCAGAGCGCCGGGCTGACCTGCTACTACAACAGTAAAAACTGGAGCTACTGCTTTGTGGACTACGAAGAGGAGCAGGGCAGAACGATCAAAGTGATCCAGCTTGACCACAACGTGCCGTCGTGGCCGCTGCATGAACAGCCGATTCCGGTACCGGACAGCGCAGAGAGCATCTGGTTACGGGTTGACGTCGACACCCTGGTTTACCGCTACAGCTACTCGTTTGACGGTGACACGTGGTACACCGTGCCGGTGACGTATGAAGCGTGGAAACTGTCGGATGACTACATCGGCGGGCGCGGCTTCTTTACCGGCGCGTTTGTCGGCCTGCACTGCGAAGACATCAGCGGTGACGGCTGCCACGCAGACTTTGACTACTTCACCTACGAACCGGCCGCGAAATAGCGGCTCAGGCCGGGTAACCCAGCGCGCGTGAGAGCTGGAGCCCGGCCTGCTGAAGCTGCTCGCGGAAGCTGGCCAGTTCGGCGTCATCCACCCGCGACGTCAGCGTCGACAGACTCAGGGCGGCAATCACGCGGGATTCATGGTTCCACACCGGTACCGCCACGCAGCGCACGCCCTGCTCGTTCTCTTCGCGGTCGAAGGCGTAACCCTGCTCGCGGGTCTTTGCGAGGGCCTCCAGCAACGCGTCGCGGGAGGCAAGGGTGGAAGGGGTATAGGTGATGTACTGATAGCCCTCAAGCAGGGTGTTCAGCTCGGCCTCGCCAAGCCAGGCAATCAACACCTTGCCGATGGCGGTGGCGTGAACCGGCAGCCGACGACCAATGCGCGAATAGGCGATAGCCGCCAGCTTGCCTTCAATCTTCTCGATATAAACGCCTTCACGACCGTCCAGGATCCCCAGATGGGTGGTCTGCCCGGTACGCTGCGACAGCTCCGTCAGCCAGCCTTTCGCCTTCTGGCGAATATCGATTGAGCCCACCACAAAATGACCGCGCTCCACCAGCTTCATGCCGAGGCGATATTTACCGTTTTCCGGGTTCTGATCGATATAGCCGTGAAGCTGCAGGGTTTTCAGCAGCGAGTGGAGGGTACTTTTGCTCAGCCCCATCAGTTTGCTGATGTCGGTGATCTTAAGCTCGGTGGCCTGCTCGTTAAACAGGTCGAGGATCTGCAACGCACGTTCAACAGACTGAATAATCGGCATAATGCTGGTATGTCCACGCAGGAATTAAGGCGAAAACGTACCTTTTTCAGGCGGAAAAATCAATGAAGCGGCGCCGGTTTACGCCCTCTCCCGGTGGAAGAGGGCCGGGGTGAGGGCACCAGACCGCAGAGGATCACTCCCCAAGCGTCGCCACCATCACCGCCTTAATGGTATGCATCCGGTTTTCCGCCTGGTCAAACACAATGCTCGCCGCCGATTCAAACACCTCGTCCGTCACTTCCATTCCGCCGTGCAGATCGAACTCTTTCGCCATCTGCTTACCCAGCGTGGTCTGGTCGTCATGGAACGCCGGCAGACAGTGCAGGAACTTCACGTCCGGGTTACCGGTCAGCGCCATCATCTGCGCGTTCACCTGATACCCGCGCAGCAGGGCAATCCGCTCGGCCCACTTCTCTTTGGCCTCGCCCATCGACACCCACACATCGGTATAGATGAAGTCCGCCCCTTTCACGCCGGCCGCGACCTCTTCCGTCAGGGTGATCTTCCCGCCATTCTTCTCCGCCAGCGCGCTGCACTCCGCCACCAGGCGCTCTTCCGGCCAGCAGGCTTTCGGTGCCACCAGACGCAGATCCAGCCCGGTTAACGCTGCCGCTTCCAGCATCGAGTTACCCATGTTGTTACGCGCATCGCCCGCATAAACCAGCGTCATCTCGTTAAACGCTTTGCCAGGCAGGTGCTCCTGCATGGTCAGCAGGTCCGCCAGCAATTGCGTCGGGTGGAACTCGTTGGTCAGCCCGTTCCACACCGGCACGCCCGCATACTGCGCCAGCGTTTCGACCACGTCCTGGCCGTGACCGCGATACTGAATGCCATCGTACATCCGCCCGAGTACTCGCGCGGTGTCCTTAATTGATTCTTTATGCCCAATCTGGCTGCCGCTCGGCCCTAAATACGTGACGCGCGCGCCCTGGTCAAATGCGGCAACTTCGAAAGAGCATCGTGTACGGGTTGAGTCTTTTTCGAAGATGAGCGCGATGTTTTTGCCAGTAAGCTTTTGTACTTCCTTACCCTTTTTTTTATCGGCTTTAAGCTGAGCGGCAAGGGTCAGCAGGGAATTGAGCTGTGCAGGGGTAAAATCGAGCAATTTCAGAAAGTGTTTCTTGTACAGATCAGACATTTTATCCTCACATGGCAAACGCCACTTATTGAATTAAAATTCACTTTATATGTCTAATTATTCATTTGCAACCCCGTTTCACAAATCTTTCCAACAAAGGTGGAGGCAAACCCGTCCGTGTGTGAAAATAGAAGTATCTGCCGCACTTTAAAGAGGAATGAGCCATGGCAAACCCGGAACACCTGGAAGAGCAACGCGAAGAGACGCGCCTGATTATCGAAGAACTGCTGGAAGACGGTAGCGATCCGGACGCGCTGTACACCATCGAGCACCATTTCTCTGCTGACGATTTCGACGCGCTGGAAAAACTGGCGGTAGAAGCTTTCAAACTGGGTTACGAAGTGACCGAGCCGGAAGAGCTGGAAGTGGAAGAGGGCGACACCGTCATCTGCTGCGATATTCTGAGCGAAGGCGCGCTGAAAGCAGAGCTGATCGACGCTCAGGTCGAACAGCTGATGAACCTGGCCGAGAAGTTTGAAGTGGAATACGACGGCTGGGGAACCTACTTCGAAGATCCGAACGGTGAAGACGGCGAAGAAGGCGACGACGAAGATTTCATCGACGAAGACGACGACGGCGTGCGTCACTAAGCGTTTCAGGCGGTGGCGCGTGCCACCGCTTTTTCAAGGCAGAACCATGGATTACCCGCAGATACTCGCCCCCGTTCTTAACTTCCTCCAGTGCCCGACCCCGCCAGCATGGATTGATCACGCCCGCGACCCAGCGAACCTGCCGCTGCTGCTCACCGACCACATGGTGTGCGAGCTCAAGGCCGCCCAGACCGCGCTGCTGCTGGTGCGCAAATACGTCGCCGACGAAAGCGGTGCCGACGCGCTGCTCGACTGGCTCAAACCCTACGAAGCGTTCACCTTCCGCGAAGGCCCGGAACCGGATTTTGTGGCCCTGCACAAGCAGATTGGCAAAAGCGTCATGCCCAAAACCGACGACCCGTGGGGCCAGGCGCTTATCGACAGCATGGTGCTGCTGATCAAAGAAGAGTTGCACCACTTCTGGCAGGTGCGCGAGGCGATGCTGGCGCGCGACATTCCGTACGTCAAAATCACCGCCAGCCGCTACGCCAAAGGGATGCTGAAAGCGGTGCGCACGCACGAACCGCTGACGCTTATCGACAAGCTCATCTGCGGTGCCTACATCGAAGCCCGCTCCTGCGAGCGTTTCGCCGCGCTGGCCCCGTTCCTCGACGACGACCTGCAGAAATTCTATCTCTCGCTGCTGCGCTCGGAAGCGCGCCACTATCAGGACTACCTGACGCTTGCCCAACAGGTGAGCGACGACGATATCTCACCGCGCATACAGCTTTTTGGCGAAATTGAAGCCACACTTATCTTGACACCGGACAATGAGTTTCGCTTTCACAGCGGCGTGCCGGTGTAAACCGGCATAGCGAAAAGAAAAGGATGCGAGATGAATAAAACGTGGATCCGTATAGTCGTGGTGACTCTCCTGGCCGCCGTCGTGGCGTTCTGGGTCTACTTCGATAAACAACGCCAGCACACCCCCGAACAGCAGCTTGATACCACCCTCAACGCAATGCCCGCCTGGCAGGTGATTAAAG
Organism: Enterobacter sp. BNK-18; assembly: GCF_047456135.1. NCBI lineage: Bacteria > Pseudomonadati > Pseudomonadota > Gammaproteobacteria > Enterobacterales > Enterobacteriaceae > Enterobacter > Enterobacter sp. BNK-18. Next base: position 4,336,814 of record NZ_CP179899.1, read on the forward strand.
AGCAAGAGCCTGTGCTTCATCAGCGCATTCTTGACCAGATGGCGGCCCTGCAAAAAGCCGGCGAGCCGGAGCAGAAGATTATCGACACCATCCAGCCGCAGATCCTGCATCTGCAGATGTCGCGCCTGCAAAACGCGCCGGACGCTAACGTGGTGAACTATATGACGATCAACATGGAGCAGACCGCCGCCATCCAGAAGGTGAGCGACGACGCCTGTTTCCGCTTCCTCTACCCGGCGGTAAAAGGGGGCGTCAACCCGATGCGCATGCTGGATAAAGACCTGATGACGCGGCGCATGCAGGCCGACGCCGACATGATGCGCGCGGCCTACGGCAAAAATCGCCACACCGTGACCCCGGAAGAACGCGAAGCCGCGGTGACGGATGTCCGCCCGATTATGAAAACGCTGGCCGACAAGTACGGCGAGGACATCCAGCTGCTGCAGATGCCGGAGAAGGCGGTGGGCAAAGAGAAGCTCTCCTGCGACATGGTGCAGGAGATGTGGGCGAAGGTGCTGGCGCTGCCAGAGCAGAAGGCGGCAGGCGTGATTCGGCTGGCGGTTTCCGAGGTAGAATGACAGGGCGCTGGTTTTTTGGGCACTTAGCGTAGGTTTAGCGCGTCGCCGCTTGCATGGCGGCGCGCGACAGGTATAATCCACAACGTTTCCGCATCCCCTTCAGTGCCGAAGTGGCGAAATCGGTAGACGCAGTTGATTCAAAATCAACCGTAGAAATACGTGCCGGTTCGAGTCCGGCCTTCGGCACCATCGGAACATCAATAGACGTCAACGGACGTCTTTTTTTGTGCCTGAAATCCGCGCCACTCAAGGCTTTCCGCGATTTTCCTTTCAACAGAAGTCAATCTGAGTCAACCCACATCAAGTCGCTTGTGAGTATAGAACCGAGTATATATGCTGGTTCGATAATGGTTGTATACTCACAGCGGCACATGGAAGGATAACTTTTATGGCTCTGACAGATATCAAAGTGCGTTCTGCGAAACCGCAGGAAAAGGAGTACACCCTAGTCGATGGGGATGGCATGTTTTTGTTGGTTCACCCCAACGGCTCTAGATACTGGCGGTTCCGCTTTCGCTTTGGTGGTAAGCAGCACCTGATGGCGTTTGGGGTTTATCCTGAAACATCCTTGGCTGATGCTCGTCAAAAGAGGGAAGAGGCCAGAAGGCTTGTTGCTGCTGGAATCGATCCTCGCGAGCACAAACGAGCTGTGAAAGAAGAACAGGCGAAAGAAGCTATTACTTTTGAGTCAGTTGCCAGAGAGTGGCACGCAGCAAATAAAAAATGGTCAGAAGAGCATAGCCGACGGGTGCTGAAGAGCCTGGAAGATAATTTGTTCCCAACAATTGGGAAGCGCAGTATTGATAGTTTTAGTACGCGCGATCTCCTTGTGCCTATCAAAGTAGTTGAGGCTACAGGGCGTCTTGAAGTGGCTTCGCGTCTTCAGCAGCGTACCAATGCGATTATGCGTTATGCAGTGCAAAGCGGTTTGATCGATTACAATCCTGCTCAGGAGATGGCTGGGGCAGTTGCTTCCAGTAATCGTGTCCATCGACCAGCACTTGAACTGAAACGCTTACCTGAACTACTCCACCGAATTGATAGCTACACCGGACGGCCTTTAACCCGTCTGGCTGTTGAGCTAACGTTATTAATTTTTATTCGTTCCAGTGAGTTGCGCTTTGCCCGTTGGTCAGAGATCGATTTTGAAAGGGCAATGTGGACAATCCCGGCAGAACGAGAAGCTATAGAAGGTGTTAAGCATTCGCAACGTGGTTCTAAAATGCGTACACCTCACTTAGTACCGCTGTCTCGCCAGGCATTAGAAATTCTGAAACAGGTTCACAAGTTTAGTGGCGAGCGTGATTTTGTTTTCGTTGGCGATCATAACCCTCGTAAACCGATGAGTGAAAACACGGTGAATAAGGCGCTGCGTGTTATGGGGTATGACACTAAGGTGGAGGTTTGTGGGCATGGCTTCAGGACTATGGCATGTAGCTCGCTGATTGAGTCAGGGCTGTGGTCAAGGGATGCTGTAGAGCGACAAATGAGCCATATGGAACGTAACTTAGTACGTGCGGCTTACATTCATAAAGCAGAGCATCTGGATGAACGCAAGTTGATGCTACAGTGGTGGGCGGATTTTCTGGATGCAAATCGCGAGAAAGGGATTAGCCCGTTTGATTTTGCTAAATTAAATGCGAGCTGATTAAAAAGAGTTTCTATAAGGCATGCGTTGGGCATGCCTTATTGTGTTTGCTAATTTATTATTTACAGACTCATAAATCAGCTCGGGCAATGCTGTAAATCGCTTGAGCAATCTGTGAAGGCTAAGAAACTTTCATCTTTGTTTTATAATAAAATTAACGTAATGGCTACGGCTCCCTTAGGCTGATTAGGAGGTGGATTACGCATGAAAAAACTAAATTATATTTTCCGAAAGACATTGACGACTTTATTTATACTATTGTCTATGCGGCAAAAAACAATTATCTGCATAACCCTTACGCAACTCATGCGTGGTGAGATTACTGTAAGTATTCCGTATAACCGGACTATTCACTTTTATCGAGTTCATGTGCAGAATCTCTGAAAAAGATCCCTCAGCATAAGTATGATAGGGCCTCATGCTGAGGGACGTCCATCACTTCACATCACCAACAACATCTGTGTCACTTAAAAAATCATTTTTTTGTGCAAAAATAAACTGTTTTAAAAACTGTTCAATGCGTATATTAAGCTTAAATAGAGGTATGGTTATGCCATCTTGTTTTTCAAAATAGATTTTTGCTTTTGCCTTGTCTACCGATTCTTTTAATGCATCGAAGCGACCAAAATCGTTTAGATTTTTCTCATTAACACTATCAACCATTAATGCTATGAGTAGTTCTTTATCTACACCAAGAGCGCTAATAACTGCGTTTATTTGCGCATTTTCAGCGTTATTTTTGTAGATGTTGATGTAGTCTCTGAAAGTATGGTCTTCAACGAGCTGAGCATCGCCGCGCTGCAAGTCGTGCAAGAAGAGTTTGGCGTATTTCTGCTCAATTTGGGTGAGTGTTGCAAACGACTTGTGCAGTTCATTTAATGTGGATTCAATGCTTGCAGGGTCCTGGGGTTTGTTCAGCTCTTTTAAATATTTATCGAATCGGCTATTCATATAGTCGGCATCGATTTTGCCGGTATCTATTTCAGTTAAATAACCACTGATATCAAAAGGCACATCGCCACCACCTGCACCATCGTGCTCACCTTTGGCTGTTAATTCTTTATAGCGCAGGACCAGACTCAGGTAAGTTTGTTCGTCTATAGCCAGCGTTACTTCATGTTCTGCATTATTTTCAGTAAAGGAATAGATCGACTGTTCCCAATGGAAGCCTTGTACTTTAGCCGCTTCCAGGTGCTGGTTAAAGGTATTAAACAACTTGGCAAATTGGGCACAGGCTTCTATATCGTCTGGCAGTTTTTCAAAATTCTCCACACCAGCGGTAACAAACAGCTCGGTAATGTCAGCTACTAATTCATTTATGGCTTTAAGATTGCTTTCTAACTTGTCAACAAACAAGCCGATAGGCTTATCGCCGGAATAGAGTTTTACCGCAGCATTAATGTGCTGCTCCATTGTATGTGGGTAGCGGTAATAACGGATGATGCCGTGGGGTTTGTCGGGACCAAACAAGCGATTGGTGCGTGAGAACGCTTGAATTATATTTTGATATTTTATTACCTTGTCTAAATACAAAGTATTAAGCCATTTAGAATCAAAACCAGTGAGCATTTGATCCACGACAATCAATAAATCTAATTGCTTTGAAGGCTCGGTATGTATGCGTTCGTAAGGTTTTTTATGAGCAAGGCGTGCCGCTAAATCTTTTTTAAAAGCGGCGTGGCGGGCAAAATCAAAATCGTGGCCATAACGCTTATTGTAGTCACTCATAATTTCATCCAGCCCATCGCCTTTAAACGTTGGGCCTCGGTCATCGCTACCGTCGTTATCAATATTTGGATCAAACAAGGCTGAGATTTTTAGCTCAGGTTTGGCCGCTTTTAAACGCCGGTAATAGTCAATCGCTTCAGCGATGCTATTTGTGGCTAAAATTGCGTGAAATTTATTGCCTTGGCTGAGTACATCCCATTTATCTAAAATGTCACTGACGACTTTTTCCTGGTGGGTAGCCGTTAAATATTGGCTTTTAGGTACATAGTCTTCAATGCCTTTATGGTATTTGCCTGTGGCATCTTTATAGCCAGCCATCGGTACGTCATTTAAAAAGTGATTAAACTTTTTCTTTTTAGCGGGATCCGCCATCGCATCAGAAACCGAATTAGCCTTAGCTTGTTCTAATGCAACTTCTTTCCTAAGATCACTATCTCTAAAAGTAGGTACTTTGTAAGGATCAAAGCCCAAAACGTTACCATCACGTATACCATCGGCTATGCTATAGCGATGCAACTCGTTACCAAATACATCAGCAGTAGTATTGCTATTGATTTTATTTTCATCATGAATTGGCGTGCCGGTAAAACCAAAAAAAAGTGCCTTAGGGAATGTTTTTTTAATGCTTACCAGCATGCCTAGTTTATTTTCTTTGCCTCCACTCATCGTTGAGCGATGTGCTTCATCAATAATAAATACCAGGCGCTTAGCACGGATTTTTTCTATATCAGCTGAATTTTTTGCTGTTCCCTCATCATCAGCTTCTTCAAAAATATTACTCATTTTTTGAATGGAGCTAACAATTAACGTATCGGAAGTTGCACTGCTTTTTAATTTGGTAATGAGTACATGAGTATTCTCTGTAGCTTGAACGGTTTCACCATCGCTAGCAAAATTGCGATATTCCGTCAGAGATTGGGTACCCAGCTCAATCCTGTCCATTAAAAAAATCACTTTATCGGCATCTTTCGATTGTGCAATTAACTGCGCCGATTTAAAGCTAGTCATGGTTTTACCCGAACCCGTGGTATGCCACACATAACCACCGAGGCGATCGGGATTATTGGCCGCGCTACCCAGTTGTTGCCAGTTGGTTTTGGCCACTTTGTCAGATATCGCATTGGCGGCGTAATACTGATAACTGCGCATGACCTTAAGCACGCCGTCGGTATCGTCGGCGACGGTATAAAAGCCAATCAATTGGTGCGCCATAGGGATGGAAAGTAAGGTAGAGGCAATGTCTTTCCAGTGGTTCATGGGCTCGTTATTAAAATCGGCCCAGTTAAACTGATAGTCTGGGTTAAACTTGCCGTCTAGCCCTGGGTTGGCAAAGTATTTGGCCTCGTTGGGCTCCATGGCTACAAACACCTGGATGAGCGAAAACAGGCCGCTAAATACGCCTTCTTTGCTGTATTTTTCAATTTGGTTTACGGCCTGGCTAACTGGAATGCCGCTGCGCTTTAGCTCTACATGGATTACCGGCATCCCGTTAATCAGTAATAGCACATCACCACGTCGGTCGTTACGCAAAGGGCTGCTGCGTTCAAATTTGGGTTGCTGCACAATTTGGTAACGGCTTTGGCCTGCAGCGATTTCCTGGCGGTCGTATATTTTTAAGCTGACTTCTTTGCCCATATGCAAGGTATCGGCAGGGTTATCGCGTTTAATCGCCACGGTTTTTCCGTTAATTAAACCGTTGAGCTTGAGCGGGGTTTTAAGCTCTTTGATTTGCTCAATAATTTGCTGCATTTCAGTCGCGGTAAGCGGAAAATCGTTTAAGCGATCCCGCTGGCGGTTGTTTTCAAACAAAATGTTTGCCCAGTTTTGCAGTAAATCGGCTTCGGTTTTGTTTTTGAGTATCTCCGGCTCCCAACCTTTGTTGGTGAGTACCTCAATAAAGGCCTGCTCAAATTGCGTTTCGGTTTTAAAGGTGGTCATAGTGGAGCTCCCTGTTAGACAAACATTTTACTTAAGCAGGCCTGCTTGATGTTATTGAGTTTGGTGATTTGTTGTTGGTGTCGGTTGATCAAATTGTCGAGTTTTTGGAAGTAGTTGCCTATTGCGGCTTGTTCTTCCACACTCTTTGGAAATCCAACATTTGTGTTCTGTATTGCAGTCTTTGATATTGATAATACTTTTGTACCTTGCATCAATGACAAAAGCTGATCATGAAATGAAGATGAATTTAAGTAGTATCCAAGATATTTAGAAGCAAAAGGCAACGTAGGCCTAACCGCAATCGTGTGCAATCCAGAAAGAATCAATTGCTCATTTATATTAAATAGTTCGGTGCATTTTCCAACCATGTTATCTTCAGCAGCATCTGCAATGATGATATCACCATCGCGCAAGGCAGCATGTTTTAGCTTATTGGCTACGTCATTATTTGTAATAAAAGGCAAAAGCTCATTAGTTGCATCCAGAACTTCACCGAATTTAATTAATACATCGCCATAGTGAATATTTTTGGCCAATCCAGTTTTGTAGTTTAAGTCTGCTCTAGAAAGAGTATTGTTCGGTACGTTGACAAAGCAAGATCCAAATGGCTTCTTCTCCCACTCCCCGCAAAACCCTTTAAAGCGGATTTCTGGTATGGTTTCGCCTGATTTGGGGAACACTTTTTCAAGCATGGCTTTTTTAATGCTGCTGAGTTTGTCATGCTTTTGTTGGTGTTGGTTGAGCAGCGCGTCTAGCTTTTGGAAGTAACTGCCGATTTGGGTTTGTTCTGGTTTATCTGGCTGTGCTAATTCGACTACAGCAATATCACTCTGACCTATCGTGGTCATAGTTGTAGTTTTACCACCGAGAATAAACTGTTTGCGTGCAGAAGATGTTTTAAATAAATAAGCCAAAAAAACAGGATCAGTAGTAGCCTTGCAGGGCTGCATTCTAATCAAATGACCATCAAATGTGATGTCATTTCGAACACTCAGGTTTACATTTGAATATGCAATCCCCTCTCTGACTAAAGAAGATCTTGTGAAGAAAATATCGCCATATTCAACTTTGTTATTCTTGAATTCTTTTTCGTCAATATCTACAAGAGAAAGGTTGTTAATATTAATTGAATCTCCTGTGTACATATCTTTAACATTAATTAGGCGATACCCTTTTCCTACTTTTTGAGGATCATTGAATACACCATTGCTGAACCCTTTGTCAGCTAGGTCTTGCAGTTTTTTATACACCCACTCCCCATTAAACCCGTTAAACCGAATTTCTGGCACCTTACTATCCATATTCATCTTATTCACCCTTCAATAAGCTGGTGAGTACAGCCAAACCCTGCATATCAAACTCATTACCTGTAAGTTCACCCATCATCTCCGACAGTTCTTGCTCTGTGGTTTTGATCTCATTGGCCACTTGCGAATAGGTGACGGCGTATTTATCGGCAAGGGCTTGTACTTGGTTGGTGAGCTGGGTAATCACGGTGCTAGGCATAGTAGCGAGTTCGGTGCTTAATGGCGCAATCCATTTAAGGTGCAGCAAGTTGTTCACTTGTTCATCAGTTAATTCTTCGATGGTTTTTTTGGTTTTTAAGTGCAGGGCCGTGGCGGCGTCTTTAACCGCTTTTTTAAGGGCTTTTTCATCATTGGTTAATTTGTTCGCGCGAATGATTTTGGCTTCATAGCTGTCTTCGGCGAATTTAACTTTGCTGTCTTTTTGTTCTTTCAGGAAGGCCTTGGCGGCTTTGCTTAATTCGGCATTGGCAAAGCCGTCTTTGCTTTCTTTGACCGTATCTTGTTCTTTTTCTTCTTCGCTCAAGGATTCTAAAATTTCTTCAAGCGTACTGCCGATTTCCGCCAGGCGGGTTTCTTTAGCTGCCAGAGCCTGTAAGTCATCACTTAAGTAAGTTTGTTGCACTAAATCAAAGGGCAGTATGTGGCCTTTCCATCCGTCTTGTACTTCGGTGTCTTTACCGTCTTTCTTCTTGATGACGATATTAGGGTCAACTTGTCTGGTGGCGGCAAAGCCTTCGGTTTGCATCATTTCTAAATCGGCGCTGATGATTTGCCACTGGTTGTTCAGAAACTGGTAAGCCAGGTATTTGTCGATTAAGGCTATGGGCGCTAAACGAGCAAATAGCTCGGCACTTAATACCGTTTCTTGTTGGTTACGCTGTACGTTTTGCCAGTTTTGTATTAACTGGGTGTTTAGCTGCTCATCATAGCCATTGAAGGCCTGGCTGTAGGCGCTAATAAACGCTGACACTTGCGGGTGCTCACTGATGCTGGCGTTGACGTCTTGTTTGTCAATGGCCAGCTCACTGTAAGCGGCGGATTTTGGCGTAAACAGAGTACCGCGCAATAGCGGGAAAGCTTGCCAAAAATTATGTAGCTCGGCAATTTCGCTGTTGGGAATGCCGCCGAGCATGGTGGCGTGTAAATCCCAGCTTTCTGCCGCCGCTGAAGAATCCACATAGCGCGGTATGTTGAGGTTGTAACCGTTGTCACGCAGGGTTTGTTTGCTCACCAGTTGCGAGAACTTGTCGATATTTTCGCGGTTAATCACCGCATCAGTAATGCGCTTGATATCACTGGCTTGCAGTTTGTTGTTTTTGCCTTCTTTCATAAAGTGTTTGGAGGCATCGACCACCAATACATCGGTATTTTTGCGTTTTTGCTTGAGTATCAAAATCACCGTAGGAATGCCGGTGCCAAAAAAGATATTGGCCGGTAAACCAATAATGGCATCAATATGATTCTGTTCAATAAGCTGCTTGCGAATTTCACCTTCTTCACCGCCACGGAACAGAACACCATGAGGTAGTACGATAGCCATAATCCCATCGGGCTTTAGGTGATAGAGGTCGTGCAGTAAAAAAGCAAAATCTGCTTTGGTTTTAGGCGCTAAGCCAAAACGTGAATAGCGCGGATCGCTGTCTTTAAAGCTGGGGTCCCAGTTTTGTGAGTAAGGCGGGTTAGACACCACGGCATCGACATGCAAGGCGTAGTATGAGCCTTGAGGATCGCTGTCATCAAAATACGGCCAATCTTCTTCTAGGGTGTCACCATTACGGGTTTTAATGTTGCTGGCTTTAATACCGCGCATGATGAGGTTCATACGGGTTAGGTTGTAGGTATTGGCTTTTAACTCTTGAGCGTAATAGGTGATGCTGTCTTTATTTTTCGCGTATTTCTCGAATGCCTCACCGATATTGATTAGTAACGAACCAGAGCCAGAAGTAGGATCATAAATTTTGATGGTATCTTTATGTTTTAACTCATGGGCGATGATGTTCGACATCAATACAGAAACTTCATGAGGTGTGTAAAACTCACCGGCTTTTTTACCGGCATTGGCAGCAAATTTTTCAATCAGGTATTCGTAAATATAACCCAGTACGTCATACCCTTGATTGCCATTCATGGGGATGCTTTTAATCAGATGAAGTAAGTCGCTGATGGCTTTGGTACGTTTGCCAGCGCTTTCACCCAGTTTGCTTAAACCTGTTTCTAAGGTGGTAAAGATACCATCAAAAAGTTTTTTGTATGTTGGCGAAATCAAACGGCTAAAGGCGGAGAGCGCATCACGCACGTTAGATTCATCAAATTCGGATGTTGGATCAATCCATGTAGAAAACAGATTATCGTAGGCTATAAAGTAGCCCAGATTGTCTTGCACGTATTTAACAGCGTCGGCGTCTTCTTCATTGAGGGCTTTGATGTCTTCGGGCGTCATACCCTTCCTGGTGACAAACTGCACTAGCTGGTCGCTTAGGTACTTGTAGAAGATGAAACCGAGTATGTAATCTTTGTATTCGTTGGCTTCAATTTTAGAACGCATCTGGTTGGCTGATTCCCAGATTTTTGCCGCAAGCTGTTGTTTATTCACTATAAGTCCTGTTAAAAGCAATTCTTTTTCGAAAAGGGCTATTTTAGGGTTTTGATTGTACTTTTGATAAGAGCTTCTTGCTAGCGGCAGGGCCTTCGAGTCGGGGTTAATGAGGGACTACTGTCCCCATTCCTATCAACACAACCACTTTGTCTGAGACAGCGTCGATGTTTTGGACTGGCCCATTCGAAATGGCTTAGTCACTATGTAATTAACATATCACTCGCCCACATCATTCTCTCGCCACGCTTTGCCGTTATCTGGTATGGCACAACCCATAGTTTTAGGGTCTCTGAAAAAGCAAAATGTTGCTGTATGGGTTGGCTAAAGTCATCATGCGCAGGGTAAATCAGGTACATTTCGCCTGTTCCGCCAAGGTATTTTTGGCCGTAGGCAAACATTTGATAGAAGTCGGATTGCGTTAGTCCATAAAGTGATTTTTTTTGCTGGCTGCTATTCACCTGCTTCCATTTTGTATCCATCACCATTTTGGTTTGAATCGGTTGCTGAGATTGAATCAGCAAGTCTGGGCGAAGCTTAAAGCAATCTTTAAGTCCATGCTTTACCAAAGAATAAGTTGCTGTTTGAGGAAAAACTTTTAGGTGAGAAGGTAATTCGTAGGGTAGGGTCTGTGCCACAAAGGATTCAAATACCGCTTCCATAGGAAACAAAAGTGATATCGCTTTGGTGTTTCCCTGCAATGCACTTGGGCTCATTCCTCTCAGGATCAATTGCGCCCACGCCATTGGCTCGTTGTAATGAGCCATACCGCGCTTGAGGCGTAAGCTGTTTATATCACTTTCAATATCCCGGCTAAGCGGAATACCGTCAAACGCAAAGCGAAGTTCGTAAAGCCAGCGTTGATTCTCTGTTGACAGCTGCAGACTAAGTAACTTATCCAGTGTGGAGTGTAAGAGCCGATTGGCAGCACAATCAGGCATATACTCATCATAATCGACACAAAACTTATGGCGATTTACCGCGTTATGTCGTAGCTGTGCGGAGAGCATCAGCTTGCCCTTCATAAAAGCCAGATTACCTTGCTCGCTCACATAGTCGGAGCGTAAACCTTGTTTAAGCAATTGGCTGACGCTTTGTAAAAATTGGCTGATAAAAATCTCGAGCAAAGGCATGCGTTGTGCCTGAAGAGTGGTCTGCTGGGTTTGAATATGTCGAAACCCAGGCAGGTGACTTAGCATCGTAATGAATGTTTCTCGCGCACTCGCAGCCGTGAGGTTTTTACCAATCTTGGGCAGTATCTCAAGTTGGATACCGTGAGGCGTAGAAAGCATCCCCGCGTAGTTTTGCACCTGCAGTAATTTGAAACCTGAACGAGAGGTGAGTTTGAGAAACTGGCTTCCTTGATCACTTGTTAGGCTAAGTGTTTCTAAATAATCAAAGACCTGTTGAGGCACCAGCTTTGCGCCAACTGAAGCCGCTTTTCCACTCCCCAGCAGGTCATATTCAAAAACTGAGATAACTTCACCCATGGTTTACGGCCTGCTCATCAGGAGTGGTCTGCTGTGGCTGATAAATTGAACGATAAGCCTGTGGCATATTCCAGACCTCTTGATCAAATGCTTCGAGCTCGTAAGCTGTCGATTGCTGATCATGGCGTCGTAAACCATGGTTGTTACCAAAAAGCGTATCGAGATCGTCGGTTTTCTCAATCACGAATTGCAGGCTGTCGTCTTGTTTCTGGTTATCTGCCAGCACTAGCCTGATCTTGTTCCAGTCATCGAAAAAGTATTCCTGCAACAGGGGAATGATCTTTTTCTGGAATACGATCTTCAATTGTTTAAACGCAGCTTCTTCATCACCGGTATCGAGTGCATTTTTTACCGGCATAAAGAATGCATGTCCCAGTGTATGCTCACGATCGTAAAGCGCTTCGATGCGGCTATTGAGTTTTTCTAACAACGACTCAAGCTCTATGCCTTTCACCTTAGCTCCACTCAGTAAAGAGAGATCTGGCATCATCTCGACAAAGTCAAAACGACGGCGCAAAGCCGTGTCCATCAGAGCTAAAGAACGGTCCGCTGTATTCATGGCTCCGATGATGTCGACATTGGCGGGTACGCTAAAGTGATCACCGCTATAAGACAGTTGCAGGCTCATTGCATTGGACATATCCGCACGCTTGTCTACTTCAATGAGTGAGATTAGTTCACCAAAGATCTTGGATATGTTTCCGCGATTGATCTCATCAATGAAAATGGCGTAGCGATGTGCTGGATCGGCATTAGCACGTTGGCAAAGGCGCATAAAAATACCCGGCTCAATGGGATAAGATATATTGCCACTCTCGTCAGAGCGAGCGCGGATACCCTCAATAAATTCTTCATAGCCGTAAGATTGGTGGAACGTAACCACTGCAAAACGCTGTATGGCTTCGGTAGATTTTGGGCCTTGTTTTAATTCTGCGTAAAGAGTAAGTAGCTCATCCACTTGCTCTAACTGTGATTCGACCAAAAACCATTCACTATCGGCAGTTTTGTCGAAGATCGCAGGTTCACGACGACCTTTGTACGCAACAGTAGTTGATCCTGGAATGGTGAAGGATTGTAACGTCGCCCAGGCAGTTTGAGAAAAGTTGCTACTACGGCCATTTAGCAGCGCTTTGCGTTGGAACCACTCGTGTTCCGTCATTTGGCGAACTTTGGCTCGTTTCCCAAGATCGAGCAGCACCAGCGTTATAACCTGCATCCAGTTCAACGATTCAAGGCGAGAATCCAGCCAGGCATCACGATCAGCAGGAACAGCATGAGAAGTGTACTCTTTCATTTTTTGCTGCAACGTGAAGGTCTTGCCTGTGCCTGGGGGGCCAAAGAAGATTACGTTAGTTGGTGAATGTGGAATGGTCTTGTTCCCGATGGGCTCACTGCAGGTTGAGGGTGTTGTGCTAGCTACTTTCTCCTGCTTTTGTTCATTATCGCGTTCACGGAGCAATTCATAGAGATGCCAGATGGCCATATTCACGTAATAAGGATCTGTGTTAGGAGATTGGGCGTGTATAGCTTGTTTCAATTCATAGTTTTTCTGTAACCAATTTCCGGTCAGTACCAAATCGAGATGGAAGTGTTGATTTAGGAATTCTGCTGCTTTATTGAAAGCATTCTCATCCACAGTACTGGTGTAGTTTTCTGGGGAGAACGCGGCAAAGACACGATTTCTTAAACTCCAATACATGCGCTTAAGCTGTCCGGTCTCTTTGGCCTGCTGCAGCGCACTGCCTACATATTGGTAGGTAGCTTCATTCGGTTGCTGACGAACACGTTCAGTGAGTTCTCTAAGCAATGGGAGGCTTTGCTGATATTCTGCTAATGATGGAACGCCCTGACGAATACTGGCAATACCGTTATCACGTTCATACCAGAGCCTCTTGACTAAATCATCCGTTTCAGGCTCAGAAAAAGTTGAGGTTTGTTGTAGCAAGGTCGTAAATTCACGGTATCGCTGATCCCACTTGGAAGCTGAGTAATTTTTATCTTTCGCCAGCGCATCAATCAATTCACTGATCGTCAGCTTGCCTGCTTCGACACTATCTAAAAGAGTCATCGTGACTTTTCCTTTGCTGTGACATCGCTTGTCATTTAGGCTACGTGATGAATTTTAACCAAGTTTTATCTGGTATCAAGTTGTAGCCAGATTTCAGAGTTAAGCCCCCAGCGTTGATGGAGAACTGTCAGTTAATCGAATTCTTGTTTGTTGCAAAACAATGAGTACAGGTTGAAAGTAAAAATTTTTTTTGCTCTCACCCATTATTTGGGTTCTACAGGAGTGCCACTAAATTTCTAACGCCATATTACTTTTAGAGATATCTGTCACATAACCATTTAAGTTGTGTGGTTAATGTTGAAGTGCAATAAGCTACTATTTGACAAGGATATGAAATGGAAAGGTATCAAAATCGTGGTGGCGATTCAGGAGTTGTGGGTTTTGAGACGGGGGATGACTCAATCACTGTACAATTTCATGATAACTCTTTGTACTTATACAACTCAATTCGCCCAGGTCAAGTTATGGTTGACCAAATGAAAATGCTTGCAAGGGCTGGTCAGGGGCTTAACAGTTACATTAGTCGCACTGTTCGCAATAATTTTTATCAAAAGCTACGATAATTTTTCCCCATTGTATGTCCAGAGCTATGATGCTCTGGACAGTTCAATTTTTCCACTACCATACGCTGACTAACAAGGATATTGAAAGCGCCCCACGTATCACGGACGACTACTATTTCGAGGCGCATCCCGGCGATGGCTATGCCCCTTCAAATAGCATCTTCTTTAAAGGGGCTACCGGAGCTGCACCGTTGCGCACGTATCTCGAAACGCTGGGATACACAAAGGAGAAGCGTCGCCTGGGGGAGAAGGAAATCTGGTCAAAACCCGATCAGGTAAAAGGGGATATTTTTTTATCTGTACTTCAATGCCGCTACGGGTGAAGTTGAGCTGACCAAAGTGATGAATTACTGAGTTAACTTACTCCGTGTCGATTAGCATCGCCTGATGTTCAAGAGGCGTTTTTTCGTAATACCCCATTCAGCCATGTCTCATCCCTGTCCGGGCGGTTATCCTGAGTCGCCCACAGCGAAGCTATCCCTATTCCCGGTACCGCCCTCAGTAACTTCCGCAATCCCTCTTCATCCAGGTCCGTAAACCGTCTTTCACCCTGCACGCGCTCACCGTTGCCATACTTAAAGGACACGTACCAGACGCCGCCAGGCTTAAGCGCATCCGCAAGCTTCTGCATCACCGCAGGTAACTCAGAAGAGGGGACATGCAACAAAGAGGCACAACACCAGATCCCATCGTACTGCGCTTTACCGTCGATTTCTGAAAATGTCATCAACTGCACGGGTAACCCGGTATGTTGCTTTGCCAGCTCCACCATCGCGGAAGAGGCATCAAAAGCATCCACTTGATAACCCATCTCATGAAAGGCTTTTGCGTCCCGGCCTGAACCGCAGCCCGCATCCAGAACCCGGGCACCGTGAGCCAGATGTTGGGTAAAGGCTTCGTATAGCGGAGTCATATCGACATTGACCGTGCCATCGAAGAAATCCTGCGCGTGGTTCTGATAGTAGTGAAGTGTCATTAAAACGTAGCCTCGCCTTCCGCGTTGGGTTTCCAGGTATGGATAAGTTTGTCCAGCGCGGCCTGCCAGTTACGCTGAAGAAAGCTTCTCCGTACTTCAGGGCGTTGCCCTGTCTGAAGAACAATCGTCTCATGTAACGGCAGTTTGCTCTGAATAAAATACTCATTGCGGGTGTGTAACCGTTGTAGGAGCCTGAGCTCGGGAATGCGTGCAGACTTGCCTTCGGCGCCACGGTTACAGCACCGACAGGCCAGCACTAAGTTCCATACCCCGTTAATATTGCTCACTTCATGGCGGGCAGCCCAGGGAATAAAGTGGTCGACGTCCGCCAGTTCTGCGTCTCCCGGTACCAGACTGATGGGTTTAGAGCAGTAAAAACATCGTCCTTTCTGGTAACCATTCAGGCTGTCGCGACAGCTGGTGATGTCTACGCGCCGCGCGTTCACCTTCGTGAACAACAGCTGATTATCTTCGTCGAACTCCACGCCCACAATATTACGTGAAATCCCCATCGACCATGCCTGTTCCACCAGGTTCCACCGGGCATTGGTTTCAAAGGCGAGGTTTTTATACTGCAGGCGTTCTCCCAGTAAAAAGAAGTTATCCGTCAGGCGGATCCCGTTGTTGGTTTTGCGCTCATTAAGGAAAAAACGTTTATCGATCTCGCCCTGGTTCACGTAATGAAAGGCATCAATCACGTTATTAAAGCCCAGGCGTACCGTCGCTTCAATGAGCTGGGCGTGGGTGATTTCACCTCGGTTGAACCTCAGACAGGTTTCCAGAAATTGACTGCTGCGGGAGGTGATCTGTTTTGGCGCATGCTTCAGGTGTTCGCAAAGATAGCGGCTGAACGGCACGGCAAGCTGGTCGAGCGTAATCAAATCGCTGCCCGTCTTATCCACTTCATACAACGCTGACGCCAGCGCAAATTTGTAAGATGCGACGTTCCTTCCAAAGAGGATCACACCACGCCAGTAGTTCTCAAGCGTCGGATCGGCCTGATAAAATTCCATCGATGAAGTCCTGTTACGGTTGGCTGGGCAGGGCGTTACTAAAGCCTGTAACAGGATCACATAACAAAATCAGGGTGATGTAAATCGTTAATCTATAGGTTTGATGAATTTATGAGAGATATGTGAGAAAGGTGTGGAGGCAACCGATGCGGCATTAGCGCAAGGTTTGCGAATGAACAAATATATTGAAGAGGTGAGTTGAGGTGATTTCAGGTTAACGCGATGTCGTTTCTCGACTTAAAAAATACCTACCGTTATTTCCTGAAGCCCCCTCGCAAATTCCAAATTTACCCCACGCCAAACCGCTGTATTTATATTCAGCCTGGTATAATACGCATCAGAAATAACGCCGAACGGCAGAGTGAGTTTCACAGGAATTATTTACAACGAGACGCGATATGAAGGTGCTGCAACACCCCCATACCGCTAACCACAAGCAACTGAAAAGGAGTTGAAAATGGCTGCGCCGAATTTTATGCCAGAGTTTACGGTTTGCAAAACAGAATCAGATGCTTTCACCGGCATGATTGAAAACCGCGAGCTGGTACGCAAAAACAGCACCCGCCGACTTCACGGTAACCAGACCAGTGCCGCGCCTGTTCACCCCCGCGCAGAAACGCCGGAAGCAAGTTCCGCCTGCTGCGAACTCTATGCCCGGATAGATAATAAATATCTTCCGCTGGGGGGAGACTGGTTAACCCGGGCAGGGTTTATCAGCGGTATGCCGGTTAAAATCCGGGTGATGAAAGACTGTATTGTGATCACGCCGCAGCATACAAGAGAATTGTGGGGATGCCTGGAGGGGATGAGTGTGGTGAATATCAATAAACAAAAAGTTGCTCAGTGGTTAAAAACATTTCCAGGGGCGTTAAATGATACGGGCGATATCCCGGTGATTAAGCGCGGGTAAACGTGACAGAATCCGCGTTCATATTATCCTGAGCCGCCTTAATACCTGATGCGTGAAGGCGGTATAGTCGTTAAGGCTATACCGCCTGTTTCAGGCTATCGGGCAATCAACGCAAACACCCCCCAGCCAAAGTACTCTCGTGTGTAGGTGACGTGGCGTTTGGGCGCAATTGTCAGCTCCGCCCGAACTTCTTGTGCAAAGTCATCGTCAGGGTTTTCCGCCAGCCAGCGACGCAGGGTCATCCATTTCGCCGCTTCGTATCTGTCCCAGCCTTCCTGATCTGCCAGGACCATTTCCACCAGGTCATAGCCCTGCGCGTCGAACGAGGCGACCAGGTCGGGCAGGGTGAGAAAGTCTGCGATGGACGAGACGCCGCAGGCCTGGGCGATCTCATCGCTCGCAGGAACCTGACGCCAGTAGGGTTCACCGATGAGTATCATCCCGCCAGGCCGGAGGCTTTTTGCCAGCAGCGCCATTGTCCCGGCGACGCCGCCGGCAATCCAGGTGGCGCCAACGCAGGCCGCCACATCACATTTTTCATCTGCGACGTATCCGGCCGCGTCGTCATGAATAAAGCGCACGCGCTCGCTGACGCCGAGTTCGTCAGCACGGCGCGTTGCTTGTTCGGTGAAAAGTCGGCTCATGTCGATGCCGGTGCCGGTAATGCCGTGATCGCGCGCCCAGGTGCAGAGCATCTCCCCCGAGCCGCTGCCGAGATCGAGAATGCGCGTGCCTGGCTTCATGCGTAACACGCGGCCCAGCGTGGCGTACTTTTCCGGGGTGAACGGGTTATGAATGCGGTGTTCGCTTTCGCTGACGGTAAAAATACGTGGGATATCCATCATCCTCTCCTTAACGATTATCTGGCTGGGCACGGACGCTGTTCAGCCCGGTCGTGTTAATGCGGTAGGGCTGACCGTTGACGGACTTGATCAGCTTTTTGGTTTTGAGTTTTTTGAAGACGGCGAGCGTGCAGTCGGCGAGCAACAGCCCTTCGCGGCTGTAGCATTCAACGGCGGTGACGCGGCCTGAGCTATCGCGGACGTGCGCAATACGTCCACCTTTGGCGAGAACGTGTAAGGTACGTTGTTCCTGACGGGATAAATTCATACTGAAGAACCTGTTTAATCATCATGTGCAAAATGTGCAAACACACAGCGGTGTCCGCATTCGATTTCGGCGCATTGATAATCAGTCCGGCCTGAAAGGTCGGGGAGCTGATTATCGGATGATGACATTCTCCAGCATCAAAGCCTCGGGTTGAGTTGAGAGGTATTTACGGGGTGAATAATATCACCTGTTTATTTTAAGGGAATGGTCGGGTGGGAAAAGTGTGATCCAGGTGGAAGCTCAGGCAGCGCCATCAACGGATCGTAGAACCGGATGGCGCGATGTAAATCAGCTGAGATCGTGCAGCGCTTTATCCATGGCCGGAGCGAGACTGAAATCACTAAACTCGACGGCTAAGCCGCTGCGTTCGGGCGTGCAGCACATGACACCGACTTTCACTGGCCCCAACGGAAAATGGCATAAACGCAACAAAGGCCACGACAGCCCGTCTGCTGAGTACTGTAACCGCAACGCGTCTCCCTTGCGGGTCAGGCGAAGCCAGAACTCCCGGGGGTTACCCGGGAAGATACCGGTTGCCCAGTCGGAGGCCTGTAACGTCAGTACGCTGCCAATGGCCGGCGCCCCATCATTGTATTCAATCCCGGCCTTGAGCCAGTGTTGCTCGTCCGACATCAGCATGATCCCCGCCTGGTCATAGAGCGTGCTGAAATCAGCGCGGATGTTTGTCTGAAACGTGAAATCACCTGCCGCGTCTGTCGCGTAGATGTGGCCCGAGAAACGCTCGAATCCGTACCACGTATGGCGCCAGAAATCGGTGTGGTCGTCGGTCACGACCGATAACGTGTTGTTCTCGCTATGCCATTCGGCAGGTTCGTTTATCCAGTAAAATTCGTTTTGCATAATGTCCCCTAGTGACTGTCAAAAGGTCGTCGGTATGCGGCCTCCCTTGCTCAACAGGATTCGCGCCTGAGCCAGGGGCTCTCGACCAGCACTTTATCCCGGTGGGTGTCGCCATTGATAATGTGCAGTGTACTTAAGCGCCCAATCTCATAATGCGGCAGCTGGACCGTGGATAGCGGGGGTAAAAACAAATTTCCGATGCCGACAAGATTATCGTAGCCAAGAACGGCAATATCCTGTGGGATTCGGATACCCTGAGTTAATAGCGTCTGATACACCATGAAGGCAATACGGTCGTTACCACAGATGACTGAATCAAATTGCGGTTTCCCCTGAACGATATGCGCCAGCAGCATCTCCGGAATATCCCGGTAGTGCTCATCGCCGAATTGCATATAGCAGTGCTCGAGCGTATCAGGATCGATACCGGCTTCACGGCAGGCGCGATCCAGCCCCCGACGGCGGCGACGCGTCGCCAGATGGTTGACAGGTAAATGCAGGCAGAGAGGGCGGCTGTATCCCGCCGCCAGCAAGGCCTGTACGGCCGTATACTGGCCTTGTTCATCGTCAGGTATATAGCTGGCAACCGGTTCTCCCGTGTTCTCGCAGTTGGCCAGAACGCAAGGGTGCTCCAGTAGCCGGGGCGGGATGCTCACTTCACGCAGCCCCATGGTGGTGAAAATGATCCCCCCGGGCCGGTGGGCGAGCAGCAGGTCGACAATATCGTCAGGGTTATCATCGGTAAACATATTCACCACGAAGCTGTTCCAGCCATACGCCCGTGCGGTTTCTTCGATAGACAGCGTGATTTCTACCGAAAAAGGGGTGGTGACGGTATCCAGCGCCAGCACGCCGATGGTTTTGTTCCGGGAGCCGACACGACGAACCTGCCGGGCTGAGAGGTCAGGCACGTAATTTAACTGCAGGATCGCCTCCTGCACCCGGGCCAGGGTTTCAGGCTTTACGCGTTTCGGGTCATTGAGCACCCGGGAAACCGTCATGAGCGATACATTGGCCAGTTTGGCCACATCTTTTAAAGACGCCATAGCTTTCCATTATCTGAATGCATTCGACCCGGTAAGGTGTTGTGAGCCAATGCGAATGTCCTATTCTAGGCACCGACACCCAGGGTTACGCAAGTCACGCTCAAAAGTTTGAGCGCGATCTCAACGCATTAATGTTAACGTTAACTTTTGTGATTAACATCGAGTATCACATCAAAACCGAGTGTACGCCTGAAATGTTAACGTTACCATCTTGGCATATCCTTCTTGCGAGATTACGTAGATGAAAAAACGGCCTACTCGAAGTTACATGCTGCTCAGCGCTCTGCTGTTCTTTTTCTTTGTGACCTGGTCCTCATCAAGTTCACTTCTCTCAATCTGGCTTCACCAGGAAGTGGGGCTAAAGGCATCGGAAACCGGCATTATTTTTTCCGTGTTATCCGTCTCAGCGCTCTTCGCACAGGTCTGTTATGGCTTTATCCAGGACCGACTTGGTCTGCGCAAACATTTGTTATGGTTTATCACCGCGTTGTTGATCCTCTCCGGCCCGGCTTATCTGCTTTTTAGCTACTTGCTGAGCGTTAATATTCTGCTGGGCAGCGTATTCGGGGGCTTATTTATTGGGCTGACGTTTAATGGCGGTATCGGCGTTCTGGAGTCCTATACCGAGCGCGTTGCGCGTCAGAGTACGTTTGAGTTTGGGCGGGCACGCATGTGGGGGTCTCTGGGCTGGGCGGTTGCCACGTTTTTTGCCGGGTTACTGTTTAATATCAACCCTGACCTTAACTTCCTGGTGGCGTCATGCTCAGGGTTAATCTTCTTCTGTCTGCTGGCCCGCTTAAAGGTGGCCGCGCCGGCAAGCATGGAGAAACTCGAAATTGGCGCTAAAAAAGTTTCTCTGGAGGACGCCCTGCGTCTGCTGACTCTGCCGCGCTTCTGGGCGCTGATATTCTTCGTGGTCGGAACCTGCATTTACGGCGTATACGATCAGCAATTCCCGGTCTATTTCTCGTCACAGTTCCCGACATTACGAGAAGGGAACGAGATGTTTGGCTATTTAAACTCTTTCCAGGTCTTTCTCGAGGCCGCGGGTATGTTTTGTGCGCCGTGGCTGGTTAATCGCATTGGCGCTAAAAATGGTCTGATATTCGCAGGAATGGTGATGGCGCTGCGCATGATTGCTTCCGGACTGGTGGAAGGCCCCTTGCTTATCTCCATTACCAAACTGCTTCACGCGGTCGAACTGCCAATATTGTTAGTCGCCATATTTAAATACAACAGCCTGAATTTCGACAAACGTCTCTCCTCCACCATTTATCTGGTGGGATTTGCCTGCACCAGCTCCATCATTGGCACCGTCTTGTCCCCGCTGGCAGGCTTTAGCTATGAGAGATTTGGCTTCGCCCAATCCTATCTGATCATGGGCATCATGGTGTTCAGCACCACGTTTATTTCCATTTTCCTTTTGCGCTCAACTAAATCCTCATCTGAGCCATCTTTTCTGCAGCAAAACGCTGTGTAATGTACTGAGAGTAAAGACGATGACATCCTTATTAGAACAGGCTGAACAGGTGCTTGAAAAAGCACAATCCGGGATTAATCCGCGCTGGTATCCGCGCTATCACCTCGCCCCTCGCGCAGGCTGGATGAATGATCCTAATGGCCTGGTATGGTTTGACGGCTGGTATCACGCCTTTTATCAACACCATCCCTATTCCCCGAAATGGGGTCCGATGCACTGGGGGCACGCCCGAAGCAAAGATCTGGTGCATTGGGAACATCTGCCCGTCGCGCTAGCGCCGGAAGGCCCGGCGGACAAAGACGGCTGTTTCTCTGGCTCCGCCGTGGTGGACGGCGATACACTGGCGCTCATCTACACCGGACATAAATTTCACGGCCCGTCGGACACAGACGACAACCTCTACCAGGTGCAGTGTCTGGCGACCAGTCGTGACGGCATCCATTTTGAACGGCACGGCAGGGTGATTGATACACCGCCCGGACTGCATCACTTTCGCGATCCGAAGTTGTGGCGCGAAGGTGAGTTCTGGTACATGGTTGTCGGCTCCCGCGTGGAAAATACCGGCCAGGTGCGCCTGTACCGTTCCACCGATCTCCGCGAATGGCATGACGAAGGTATTTTCGCCGAGGCTGATGAAGGCAAGGGCTTTATGTGGGAATGCCCGGATTTCTTCACCCTGGGAGAGAAGCGTGTCCTGATGTTCTCGCCGCAGGGCATGGCGGCGGAAGGGTATCACTATCGCAACCTGTTCCAGAGTGGCTATTTACTTGGGGACTGGCAGCCAGGTCAACCGTTCACCCACAGCGGACAATTTACTGAGCTGGACCACGGCCACGACTTTTATGCCCCGCAGAGTTTCGTGACCCCGGATGGCCGACGCATTGTCATCGGGTGGCTGGATATGTGGGAATCACCGATGCCCGAACAGCAGGATGGCTGGGCCGGAATGCTCTCGCTTCCGCGCGAATTAAGCCTTGTCGATGGCCGTGTGAGAATGAAACCGGCTGCCGAAGTGACCGCGCTGCGTGGCAGCTATTATCCCACGCCCGTCCGCTGCCTGAACAATCAGAACGTCCTTGTCGCGGCAGATGCCGACGCGGTCGAAGTTCAGCTGGCATGGGATTTGAGCGCATCGACGGCTGAACAGTTTGGTATCGCGTTGGGCGACGGGCTGAGAATTTACGTCGACGATCAGGCCGGGCGTCTGGTGGTGGAGCGCCGCTATCCGGAATATTCGCTGGAAGGCACGCGCAGTATTCCGCTACCAGCGGACAGCGTTCTGTCACTGCGAATTTTTATTGACCGCTCATCGGTGGAAGTTTTTGTTAACGATGGTGACGCTTGCTTAAGCAGTCGTATTTATCCGCAGCCGGGCGAGCGCGATATTTCATTGTTTGCAAATCAGGGTGTGGCCTCATTATACGATGCGGGATACTGGTCTTTAGATAAATAATTCTCCGTTCCGACCTGTTTCTTGCAGGGTGAGTTTTTATTTCTGCCAGTCTTTGGCTGGCATGTTATTGTCTGGAATAATGAGAGAGCAAAATGGATGAAAGCGTAATACCTCAAAATTGCATTACCGCGAAAGATAAAAACATATTTGTTCCAGGAAAACAGACGCTGGCATTAATGGTGACATTAGCGGCATTTCCTGCCATTGCTGAAGACGTTACAGGAAACTATCAAAGCTATTTTCAGGATGAATCAGACACCAACGGTACGAGTGTATCATCAGCCAATAACGGCAATGAACAATCGTCCCTTCGTGCTTCGTCTTCTCCGGTTGCTGCAGGTCAAAAACCTGAACTCATGCCCTCGTTAAAGCCCGTGACGTTATCGGCACCAACGGAGAATAAAAAAGCGGAAGTGAAAAAGCGTCCTAAAGGGGATAACCCCGAAGACGTCAGTTTGTTGCGTTTAAGGCAGGAAGACCCGCCGGTTTACTGGAACAGTATCGGTCGTAATATGGAAGTGGGTGGCCTGCATGGAAACATCGGGTCTCAGATAGAAATTGACGATGTTCGCTGGAGCAATAATAAGAAAAACAGCGGCAAGTTTAAGCTCGCCACCATTCAGGCTTTTTTAAGGCATGATGAATTGCCTAACTGGTATTTCGGTTTCTGGAATGCCAGAGAAGACAGTTATAAAGGACAGTTCAGTAATCAGGACTATCAAGGCACCAATACCATCAATGAATTTTTTGTGGGCCATATTTTCGAAACCTGGCGAGGGAATATCGGTACGGAAGTTATGGTCGGCTCCGAAACGGCAACGAAACGCTGGAAAAACCGGTTCAAGGTCTGGCAGGACCTGCGACTGTCCAGCAAATGGAGCCTGGCCGGATATGCGTATGGCGAATATCAGCCTCAGGGGAACGAACCGGGGAATGGCGATCTGGAGCAGTACATTTTCGAAATTGAGCCAGCCATTCAATACCGCGTGAATCCTGATCTCGGACTCTATTTGCGACCCTATTATTATCATAACCGCCAGGAGCGTCAGAGCTGGGGCGATATTGTCGAAGAAGAATGGAAAGTCACGGCCGGGCTCTGGCGAAACTGGTATCCATTATTAACCTCCCTGTATGTTGGATTTGGCCAGGACAAAATAGATAACGCCAGCAATGCCAGCGAAGTTTTCTATGACGGTCGGTATAAGTTTATCGGTGGCACGCTGAGTTATCCGGTATTTGGTGAAGTGCGATTATACGGTGAATTCAAAGCACAATTTACGAAAGAAACCGGGCTTTGGACATCGACCGGTCACTCATGGAACCCGTTTACCGTGGTTGGCGTGAATTATAACTTCTGACATTCAGGTGTAGCATGAAAAAATTAATAGTTGCGGCATCTGTCGCGCTGCTTGCGCTGCTTGCGCTTTCGCTCGGCAATAACCCTGCCTGGTCGCAGCCTTCGAAAGAAACATTACAGAATAAAAGTATCACCCATATTAATGGCTTTTTCCCGCGGGTTGACGGTTCATTCGTGGGCGACCCCATGCCCGTTTTTAACGATGGCAAATTTGATATTTATTATCTTAATGATGTCCGCGGCGGCAGCGATCTGGGGGTACATGCTTTTCATCTCTTGTCGAGTGCCAACTTGTATGATTATCAGAACCATTCCGAAGTGATCCCCTACGTTAACGACGTTGACGATCCTGAACTGTTATTAGGAACCGGTTCGATTATTAAAGTCGGTGATACCTGGCATGCCTGGTACACCGCACACAATGAAAATGTGTTCCCGGTTGAGTCTATTATGCACGCGACCAGTAAGGACCGCCTTCACTGGGTGAAACACCCGCAGGACACCATTTTACCCGGCGGTAACTATCGGGGTAATGATTTCCGGGACCCTCACGTCGTTTGGGTTGAGGAAAAGAAAGAATACTGGATGTTAATTACTACGCGCAGTAACGGTCGTGGGGTTATTGCCCGGTACAGTTCAACGGATTTAACGCACTGGGAAGATCGCGGCGTATTTTTTGATAACGACACCATCACCAGCAATGCCAACCTCGAATGCCCGACACTGGTTTACTTCAACGGACGCTGGTATCTCAGCTTTAGCGACCAATGGCCGTTACGCCTGACACAATACCGGGTAGCGGATAATCCGGAGGGGCCGTGGCGGAAACTGGGCAATTATGTGGTCGACGGCTCGGGTTTTTACGCGGGTAAACTGGTACTCAAAAACGATCGCCTGTTTGTTTTCGGCTGGATCCCGACGAAAGCCGGTAACCGTGACAGCGGCAATATTGACTGGGCAGGGAATCTGGTTGCTCATGAGCTCACCGCAGATGACCAGGGCCAGCTCAACAGCATCCTGCCCCAGGAGCTTCAGAAGGTCATCAGTGAGAATCCTGGTCCGGTGACCACCTTAACGAGCACTAAAACGCTTAAAACGGCCACGTCGTTCGGCCCCTTACAGTCGGCGCTGTACCCGGCCTTGCCTGAACGTGGTGAGTTGAGCGCAACCATTGATGTTCCTTCTGCCGGAATGGTGATGAGCTTTGGTCTGACCGACGACAGAGTCAGTGATGCGATGCTGAACGTTGTGTTCAATAAGAGCAAAGGAAAAGTCTATTTTTTCAACGCGCCGCTCGCGTCGATTCATCAGGCTAACGCGGAATCCTGGGTGGATGTTCCGATCGGGGAAAAAATTGAGTTACGCGTTCTCATTCAAAACTCAATTGCTGTTTTTTATATAAACAATAAAGCGGCATTCAGTACCCGGATGTATTCCATGCAAGAAAAGCCGTGGAGTATTAGCCTGCCTCAAAACGACCATTTTCACGCGACGTTGAAAATAAAAGAAATGATTTAACGGGATATTATTATGAAAAACTATCATGCCCTGTCTGTTATTTTTGCTCTTCTGTTTCCCGCGCTGGCGAATGCGAGCATGAGCATCATGAAGGACCCCTCGGGAAAGGTTGTTGCTGTGGACCCGTGGTCCTATCTGGATGAAGAGGTTATGTGGACCTCAGCCCGCTCCTCCAATCCTGCCGGTGGCCGCATTCATGGCCAACTGAAGATGAAATATGCCATTGAAGACAATAACTGGCGTAACAGCCATTTCCACAACGGGAATGATTCACTGACGTTTGTACAAGGCGTGATGCGACACGATGCGTTACCCGGTTGGTATCTGGCTTTTTCTGAGGGCAGAGCCACCCACTATAACGGGACGTGGGAGGATCAGTCTTACCTCAGCCAAAACCAGTGGACTCAGTTGATCATCGGCCATGAATATTTTTACAAACGTCTGCGCTATGGCTGGGATGTCATGGGTGGAAGCGCCTCAATCGAGGACCGCTGGCAAGGCCGCGTTAAGTTCTTTACCGATCTTCGGGTTACGGACAATTTCTCATTCTTTAACTATTTGTATCAGCAGATCGATCACCGCCGCAGCGGTGGATCGCAAAATGACCGCGACGTGCGTTCATTTCAGATTGAGCCTGGCGTGCAATATATTATTAATAACACCACCGGCGTCTGGTTCCGCCAGCAATTTGCCTCTGCCATTTTAGACAGGGCGCAGTGGGGCGATATTGACGAAAAAAGCTGGACCACGTCTGTCGGCGTCTGGCGCAACTGGGGGAAATTATCCACAACGCTCAGCGGCGGGTATGGCCATTATAAGAAATACAATGCGCAGCCTGAAGATGGCGAAGTCTTCCAGAATACCCGCAACCGCTTCCTGAAGGTATCGGCAAATTATCCGTTAACCTCTCGTTTTACCGTGTCAGGAGAAGTTACTGGCTCGTTGATAAAACAGGACGGAAGCTGGGTGATCCACGGTGAGGCTGTTACCACCGAATATAAGCTGATGCTGGATTATAACTTTTAACCCGTATGCCTGGATAATCCATGGTACCTGTTCATGCTTAAGCGCTATTAAAAAACTGACCTTCCCGCAGGTCGCATTTAAAAAGTTAATTATTATTGAGGAAATGTCATGAATATCTGGACTCTTGGCGATGCAGTGGTGGATCTTCTACCGCTTTCAGACATGCAATATCAGGCCTGCGCAGGAGGTGCCCCGTTCAATGTGGCAATTGGCGCTGCGCGTCTGGGCTGCCAGAGTGGTTTTATTGGCCGGGTCGGTGAGGATGACTTTGGTTATTTTCTGAAGAAAACGCTGTCTGACGCAGGCGTTTCAACCGAAAGTCTGCAGTTGGATAACCAGCACAGAACCAGCACGGTATTGGTCTCTCTGGGCCGCGCTGGCGAGCGTGGATTTACCTTTTTAACCAACCCTTCCGCGGATCAATTTTTAACACCCGATGCGCTGCCCGGTTTTAGCGACGATATTCTGCACTTCTGCTCTCTGGCCCTGGTCGCCGAAACGTGTCGTCATACGCTCGTCACTGCCATTAACCATGTAAAACAGCGTGGGGGATTACTGAGTTTCGACGTGAATTTACGAGAGCAAATGTGGCCCGATAAGCATGAAATGCTCGAGACGGTGCGTCATTTCGCCGCGCAGGCCGACATTCTTAAACTCTCGGAAGAAGAATGGCACTGGATGACAGGCTCTCACGATTTTTCCCATGCGCTTAATGCTCTCAATGCTCTGCCCGCGCAACTCAAAGTCGTGACCTACGGTGAGCAAGGTGCCATGGTGCTGTGGCGCGACAGCGTTATTCATTTCGACGGTTATACCGTCAACAGTATTGATACAACCGGGGCTGGCGACGCGTTTGTCGCAGGGTTACTGGCCTGGATTGCACATCGCGGGATGCCGCAGAATGTTGAACAACTCCACCAGTCCATGGCTCAGGCCAGCGCCTGCGGTGCCCTCGCGACAACGCGCAAAGGGGCGCTGACCGCGCTACCTGATACCAACGCGCTCAATACCTTTATCACTCGATTCTCGCTACCGGATTACGAGGTGAAAAAGGGCTAAACAGGGTGAGAACATGTTTTAGTTCTCATCCTGGATATCAGCGCCGTCCAGACCATTGAGCAGGGCGGCTAGCCGCATCGGTAGAGATATCCCCTGACGCTATCCCTCCAGACTTACTACCGCCGCCACTGCTGCGAGAGTGCGGTGGTTCTGGTTGTGAAGGCCACAGATGCAGGCGTCGACTGAGGAGAAGGCTACTGTAATCGCGAGTTCAAAACACCGGCACCCCCAGCCCAACCTTCACCTCCTTCAGCGTCCCCTGCGTCACCGCTTGCGCCCGTTCGGTCCCGCGCTTCAGCATCGCCATCAACTCCCCTTTATCCTGCATGTACATCGCCCTCCGTTCCCGCATCGGTGCAATCAGCTCCTGCAGGCACGCCTCCAGCTCGTTCTTGCATGCCCGGTCACCCAGTCCGCCCGCCTGATAATGCGCCTTCATCGCTGCCACTTTCGCTTTGTCCGGATGAAACGCGTCGAGGTAGGTAAACACCACGTTTCCCTCAATCTGCCCCGGGTCGCTCACCTTCAGGTGGTTCGGGTCGGTGTACATGGCGCTGACCGCACGGTGAATCGTCTCTTCACTGGCAGAAAGGTGCAGGGTGTTGCCCAGTGATTTTGACATCTTGGCGCTGCCGTCGATGCCGGGCAGGCGGCCGGTGTCGCTGAGCATCGCTTTGCAGTGGCGCAGCACCGGGGCAGGCAACAGGCTGTTCATCTTGTGTACAATCTCATTGGTCTGTTCAATCATCGGCAACTGGTCGTCGCCGACGGGGACGCACTCGGCTTTGAACGCAGTGATGTCCGCCGCCTGGCTGATGGGGTAGGCCATAAAACCGACCGGCAGCGAGCGGGCAAAGCCTTTCTGCGCAATCTCGTTTTTCACCGTCGGGTTACGCTCGACGCGGGCGACGGTGACGATGTTCATATACAACATTGTCAGCTCGGCGAGAGCGGGCAGGGCGGACTGCAGGCAGAGTGTCGTCAGGTTCGGGTCGATGCCGGCGGCGAGGTAGTCGGCGAGCACTTCAGGGATGTTGTCGCGGATTTTTTGCGGGTTGCTGCCGTTGTCGGTCAGCCCCTGCAGATCGGCAATCAAGACATACTGGTTATGCGTCTGCTGAAGCGCCACGCGCTGGCGCAGCGAACCGACGAAATGGCCCAGGTGCAGCGGGCCGGTTGGGCGGTCGCCGGTGAGGATGGTTTGAACGTTCATAAAGACTCCTTAATGTGCAAGTGCCGAAAGGGGTCTTAGAAATGTGAAAGCCGCCTTTCGGCGGCTATCTGAAAATGGGGAAAACTACTCCGTGCCGCCTTTAAGAAGGCAGCCACCAGCGGTTTACGGTGAGCACGGCGTGGTTTATGTTCATGAAGTTACCGTACCACGTCTGGCGCAAAAAACAAAAGGGCACGTCATGCTGCAATCACTCAACCATCTGACCCTCGCGGTCAGCGACCTGCAAAAAAGCGTTACCTTCTGGCACGAGTTGCTGGGGCTGACGCTGCACGCCCGCTGGAATACCGGGGCCTATCTTACCTGCGGCGATCTGTGGGTCTGCCTGTCCTATGACGAGGCGCGCGGTTACGTGCCGCCGCAGGAGAGCGACTATACCCATTACGCGTTTACCGTTGCGGCGGAAGATTTTGAGCCGTTCTCGCACAAGCTGGAGCAGGCGGGCGTTACCGTCTGGAAGCAAAACAAAAGCGAGGGGGCATCGTTCTATTTTCTCGACCCGGACGGGCACAAGCTGGAACTGCACGTGGGCAGCCTCGCCGCGCGGCTGGCGGCGTGCCGGGAGAAACCCTATGCCGGAATGGTCTTCACCTCAGACGAGGCTTGATGTCCGTACCTTCAGCCTGCCCGCCAGCGTCACATGGGTGGCGGCATCTTCCTGATTGCACAGGTACTCCACCGCCATCCGTCCGAGTTCGCTGTAGGGGAGCTGGATACTGGTCAGCGGTGGGGTGAGTTGCTCGGAGATCTTCTGGTCGTCATAGCCTGCCAGCAGCATATCTTGCGGGATGCGCACGCCGTTTACCGCCAGCGCCTGATAGCAGCCGATCGCCAGCCAGTCGCTGGCGCAGAAGATGGCGTCCGGGCGTTCGTCCAGCGCCAGCAGAGAGGTGGTGGCGGTAAAGGATTCGCTGAACTGCCAGTTGGTCTGGCGCACCAGACTCTCGTCACAGGCTAAACCGGCCTGCTGTAAGGCGGCCTGATAGCCGGCCAGCCGCTGGCGGGAGGCCTCCATCCAGCTCTCTCCGGTGATGTGAGCGATACGCGTTGCACCGCAGGCGATCAGGTGTTTGGTCACCTGGAAGGCGTTGGCGTAGTCGTCCGGAATAAACGACGGCAGCAGCGGCGAGCCGGGGTCGCGCTGATTGAGCAGCACCAGTGGAATGCGGGTGCAGTCCTGAAAAGCGGTCATGTCGACAAGCGTGGTAACGGGGGAGGCGAGGATAATCCCCACGCAGTTACGCTTCTCCAGCTGGCGGATAATGTTCAGCGCCAGCTCTACGTCATCACCGTAGTCGTACACCGTCAGCAGCGCTTCGTTGCGCCATGCGGCTTCCCGCGCCTGGCTGATGGCATCGATAAACGGATCAAAGCTTTGCAGGGAACTGACCAGCAGGGCGATTTCCTCCTGGTTGCGCGGGGCGTGAATGGCAGGCAGGCGGTCGTAGCCGAGCTCGGTCGCCACGCCGATCACCCGCTGGCGGGTCTCGTCACTGAGCTTGATGTTACGGGACTGGTTGAGCACCAGCGATACCGTCGCCTGCGACACCCCCGCCGCCCGCGCAATATCGTTCATCGTGACTTTTGTTTTTCGCTTCATCCGTCCTCTCCCTCTCGCGACACCGCATCATACCCTAACTATTCGCTTACGCGCCGTCGATCACGTTTCTTATTCGCGCCTGCATGAACTTTGTGAAGGCTGTCGCTTTTCGGAGCGTCATGAATTGCGCATTTATCCCGCAGCTAATATTTATTAGCTAAATATTATCAGTAAGAGGACGCGTAATGAAAGAGCAGTGGAGCAGGGAGCAGGCACAGGCGTGGTATCAGCAAAAAGGCTGGCTGTGTGGGTTTAACTATTTACCGTCAACGGCGGTGAACTGGACCGATATCTGGCAGGAAGAGACCTTCGATGCCGATACCATCGATCGTGAACTGGGCTGGGCGGCGGAGGCGGGCTACAACACCCTGCGCATCAACCTGCCGTTTATTGTCTGGGAACACGACCGCGACGGCCTGATGGCGCGCATCGACGCGTTTCTGGCGATGGCCGACAGCCACGGGTTCAGCACCATGCTGACCCTGATGGACGATTGCGGTTTCTCCGGCGATGAACCGTATCTGGGGCCGCAAAAACCGCCGGTGCCGGGCAAGCACAACAGCCAGGCGGCAGCGAGCCCGGGGCGCGATAAAGTCTGCGATCCCGACTGCTGGCCGCAGATTGAGCGCTATATCCGCGACGTTATCCGCCAGTTCCGCGACGATGAGCGCGTACTGCTGTGGGATCTGTATAACGAGCCGGGCAACCGCGGCATTTTTGCGACCGGTACGCAGGAGGTGCAATACGACGCGAAGCTGGAGACCTGCGCGCATGAGCTGATGAAGCTGGCGTTTCGGTGGGTGCGTGAAGAGGATCCCACTCAGCCGCTCACCGTCTGCGCGTGGCGTCTGCCGGTGGAAGAGGAGGGCGAGACGTTTTATCAGCATCCGCTGGATCAAACCGCGCTGGCACTATCCGACGTGGTGAGCTTCCACGCTTACACCAACACCGGACGTATGACCGCGATTATCCAGCAGCTGCAGGCGCTTGGGCGGCCAATCTTCTGCACCGAATGGCTGGCCCGCCACGTGGGCAGCACCCTCGAGGAGCAGCTTCCGCTGATGTACACGGCGAAGGTCGCGCCGTATCAGTGGGGGCTGGTGCGCGGTAAAACCCAGACGTGGCTGCCGTGGCCGGTGGTGATGAAGGAGTCTACGGACTACTGCCGCCTCTGGTTCCACGACGTCTTTGAGGAGAACGGTATCCCGTTCTCGCGCAGTGAAATGGCCTTAATGAAGAAGCTCCGTAAGATCGCCCCGAAAGCGCAGGGCTAATAATATCGACCCGGCGGTCTGCCGCCGGGCAACCAGGTACGCACTATGGCAATGACAATGAAAATACCGTCTCGCGAGTTGTGGTCTTATTTTGGTTATGGATTAGGTCAGTGTTTTAGCTTTGGTTTAGTGGGTTCGTTTATTAACTATTTTTACACCGACGTGCTGGGGATTTCGGCGCTGGCGGCGAGTACCATCTTCCTGATTGCCCGCGCGTGGGATGCGGTTCACGACCCGCTATTTGCCAGCATAATGGACACCATTAACACCCGGTTCGGCAAGTTTCGCCACTTTTTGCTGATCGCCCCGTTACTCATTACCGGCGTCACGCTGCTGTCGTTCTATAAAATCGAAGCGGACATGACCACCAAAATTCTCTACGCCGGGGTGACGTACATTCTGTGGGGAACGCTGTACGCCATCTCTGATATCCCGTTCTGGTCGATGTCGTCGGTGATGACTAATGACTCCGGGCAGCGCACCCGCGCGGTGACGGCGGCCATGCTGGGGGTTAACGCCGGGATCGCCTGCGCCAACATTTTCTTCCCGAAACTGGCGGCGTTCTTCGCCCAGTACAGCAACGACAAAGGCTATTTTATGGCGGCGCTGGTGATGATGCTGGTCGGCCTGCCGCTGATGCTCAACGGCTTTATGCAGATTAAGGAGCGTGTGCCGCCGAGTCCGGAAAAGGTGACGATACGTGACACTTTCCATAACCTGCGCCAGAACAAGCCGCTGTTTATCGTTCTGCTGTCGTTCTTCTTCTGCGTGTTCCATAACGTGGCCGGCGGTCTCTACATCTACTTCTTTATCAACAATATGGGTGACGGCAGCCTGCAGATGGCGATCGGCGTGATGGGGATTATGGCGGCGGTGGTGTGTCTCGTCGCCCCGATGCTGACGCGCAGGATGCAGAAGCGGAAGCTGTTTATGATCCTCTGCGGACTGGATGTCGCGGTACGCGTGGTGATGTGGTTTGTGGGCTATCAACAGACGGCGATGCTGTTTATCCTGCTTGGCCTGAGTACGCTGTTTGTGATGATGTCCAACATTCTCACCTCGTCGATGATTGCCGACACCATCGAGTATGCGGAGTACCACACCCACAAGCGCTGTGCGGCGATCACCTTCTCCGGACAGACCTTTACCGGCAAGATGTCGGTGGCGGTCGGCGGTGGGTTAATCGGCGTATTTCTGACGATGATCGGCTATGTCCCGCAGGCACAAACCCAGAGTGACGGCGTGCTGTCGGGGCTGTTCTTTGGTATCTGTCTGCTGCCCGCCATCGGCTCGCTGATCCGGCTTGGGTTTATGTCGCGCTTTACCTTTACCGAGGAGAAGCATGCGGAGATTTGCCGGTTGCTGGCGGAACGTCAGCACGAGAAAGCGCAGCAACGTGAGGGCGAGGAAAATCTGGCGCGCCCGGCCACGGTGAATTAAACATTAACGCCTGCATGGCAGGCGTTATGTCTTTTACTCTCCTGTGAGCTCAATCCGGTTGCCGTCCGGGTCCGCAATCACCGCCTCATAAAACCCATCCCCGGTCATGCGGGGGGCGCTGAGCAGGGTGCCGTTTGACTGCGCCTGCGCCGCCATACGGTCCACCTCAGCCTGGCTGCCGACGTGAATGGCGATATGTGCCCAGCCAATAAACTCCGGATGAGCCGGGGCGTCGGGCAGGTCCGGCACCGTCATCAGTTCAAGGGTTGGCCCGCCATCCAGGGTAATAAAATGTGACGCAAAGCCCGGGCGATTTTTACTGTGATAGCGTTCATTACGGCGTCCGCCAAAAACCGTTTCCCAGAACTGTACCTGTGCATCAAGGTGTCGGGTCCAGAGTGCAACATGGGCAATGTTCATTGTTATCCTCGCGGTGAGTGCTGATTGACAGAGCACGCGCAGTGCAACATTATGCGCTTTGATGCTCGGTTTTGTTATTTTAAAGGACTTACAATGCTCGATTATGCTGCTTTTCCGGAGCAACGACAAGCGCTGATCCGTCAGATCCTTCAGGAGAGCGGAAGGGTGGTGTGCACCGAACTGGCGACACAAATGAAGGTCTCCGAGCACACCATTCGCCGTGATTTACATGAGCTTAGCAAAGAGGGCTTCTGTAAAAAGGTCTACGGTGGCGCGGTACTTCAGCTGCCGGATGCGGGGACATTTAGCCGCCGCGAGCAGGAAAACAGTGCACAAAAAGCCACAATCGCGCAGAAAGCGGCAACGCTGATCAAAGCAGGTGGCTGTATCTTTATGGATACGGGCACCACCAACCTGGCGCTGGCGAAAGCCCTTCCTGCCGAACTCAGCGTGACGGTGGTGACCAACTCCCCGGCCATCGCGACCGCGCTGCTGCAACATCCGCTGTGCGAGGTGATCATCACCGGCGGGCAGATCCAGCGGGCGTCCGGCGCGACGGTGGATGCCACGGCTGCGAGCCAGCTTGAGGGGATTATCTTTGATCAGGCCTTTATCGGTGGCTGTGCGATGGATCCTGAGATGGGGCTGACCGGCTTTGATTTTGCCGACTGTGCGTTCAAAAAAGCGGTGATCGCCCAGAGCAACCAGACCATCGTGGCGTTGACTGCTGACAAGCTTCCCGGCGTGGCGCGCTTTGTCGTGGCAAAGAGCCGGGACATTGATGTGCTGGTGGTGGACGCGAATATTAAACAGGACGTTATCGACGCGTTTGCGGCGCAGGATGTTCGCATTGTGTGCGCCTGAGGACTTTGACCGGTAAAACAGGCTACACTCTGATTTTGAGCGCTAAATGCTGAGGACATAACAATGCACTACACACTGAAAGAAGGCGATAAGGATAAAGCGGAAGGGTCAAACGGCGCGGGCGCGCTGCAGCAAAAACTGCTCGAGTCCCGCTCGATTGTTATCTCCGGTGAGATCAACCAGGAACTGGCGCAAAAAGTCATTACCCAACTGATCCTGCTGCAAAGCGTGAGCAACGATCCGATCAAGCTGTACATCAACAGCCAGGGTGGCCACGTGGAAGCGGGTGATACCATCCATGACTTCATCAAGTTCATCCGTCCGGACGTACACATCATCGGCACCGGCTGGGTGGCGAGCGCCGGGATCACCATCTTCCTGGCGGCGAAAAAAGAACATCGCTACTCTCTGCCCAACACCCGCTTTATGATCCACCAGCCGCTGGGTGGCGTGCGTGGTCAGGCGACGGATATTGAGATTGAAGCGCGTGAGATCATCCGCATGCTGGATCGCGTGAACAAGCTGATCGCTGACGCCACCGGCCAGCCGCTGGAAAAAGTGAAAAAAGACACCGACCGCAACTTCTGGATGTCTCCGGCAGAAGCGCTGGACTACGGCATTGTGGGTAAACTGATTACGCATTATGACGATCTGAAGCTGGATTGATCCCTCAGGGCCGGACGTTTGCGCCGGCCTTCTCCTCTCGTTTGACCCATGACAAGTTCCCCCTTGACCGTCTCCCCTATAATCGCGCCTGTTTACCCTCTCACTGGTGCTACCCATGGCGTATCAACTGAACCTGAACTGGCCGGAATTTCTTGAAAAATACTGGCAGAAACAACCCGTAGTGCTGAAAAATGCCTTCCCTGATTTTGTCGACCCGATTACCCCGGACGAACTGGCAGGGCTGGCCATGGAGCCTGAAGTCGATAGCCGTCTGGTCAGCCATTCCAACGGTAAATGGCAGGCCAGCAATGGTCCGTTTGAGCACTTCGATGGCCTGGGTGAAACCGGCTGGTCGCTGCTGGCGCAGGCGGTGAACCACTGGCACATGCCTGCAGCGGAGCTGGTGCGCCCGTTCCGCGTCTTGCCAGACTGGCGTCTGGATGACCTGATGATCTCCTTCTCTGTCCCTGGCGGCGGCGTGGGCCCGCATATCGATCAGTACGATGTGTTTATCATTCAGGGGATGGGAAGCCGCCGCTGGCGCGTGGGTGACAAACTGCCAATGCGCCAGTTCTGCCCGCATCCGGCGCTGCTGCACGTTGATCCGTTTGAGCCGATCATCGACGAAGATCTGGCCCCGGGCGATATCCTCTACATTCCACCTGGCTTCCCGCACGACGGCTTTACCCACGAAACGGCGCTCAACTACTCCGTCGGTTTCCGTGGGCCGAACGGTCGCGATCTGATCAGCAGCTTTGCCGATTACGCGCTGGAAAACGATCTGGGCGGCGAGCACTACAGCGATCCGGATCTGACCTGCCGCGAACATCCAGGACGCGTGGAACAGTACGAGCTGGATCGTATTCGCCAGATGATGATCGACATGATCAGCAAGCCTGATGATTTCACGAAATGGTTCGGTAGCTTTGTCTCAACGCCGCGCCATGAGCTGGATATTGCCACCGCAGAACCGCCGTACACGGCAGAAGAAGTGCGTGATGCATTGCAGGGTGGCGAAACGCTGTCTCGCCTGAGCGGTCTGCGCGTGTTGAATATCAACGGCAGCGTCTTCATCAACAGCGAACTGCTGGAAACGGTAGATGCGAAGGCTGCGGACGTGCTGTGTCGCTACACGGAACTCGGCCAGGCGGAGCTGGGCGAGGCGCTGAACAATCCGGCGTTTATTGACGAACTGACCGGACTGATTAACCAGGGCTACTGGTTCTTCGACGAGTAATGGCTGGCGGCGTTTAGCCAGGCTAAACGCCGCCTCGTTCAGACCAGCATATTACAGGCTTTCCAGTAATTCAGGAGCCGCTCATCGTCGCGCTCCTTCTCTGCTTTTGTTTTCATCGCCTGCGCCAGATTTTCACGCGACAGCTCGTGGCCTTTTTGCACAATGTCTAAAACCGCTTCACCAAGAGCCAGTGAAATTTCTGTACGATTATTACGAATATTATGAATCGTCATTAATGCCTCCTCGTTGGTTGCGATAATGTAATTATGAAATAAAAAATAAACATCGAGAATAATTCATCTTATTCTTATTTTTTCATTATGCTTCGCTATGCCTCGCGGTAGTCATAATATCCTGTTGTGTCAATGATGTTTCAAAATGCTAATAAGCGCCCGTAAGCCAAATTTATGCGCTACAGTTAATTCCGTGCAACGGCCAAATAACCAAAACGGGAGAATTATTATGGTAGATAAAAACGCAATTATGGATCACGCTCAGGTTGTCGCCAGCTGCGGAACACACGTCGGTGTTGTGGACCATCTGGATGGCGAGCGTATAAAGCTTGCGAAAAGCGATCCGGAATCCTGTGGTAAGCACCACTTTATACCGCTCGGCTGGGTGGACAAAGTGGATGATAATAAAGTTGTCCTGACCAAAAACCATAAAGAGGTTTTTGCTGAGTGGCAGCAAGCATAAATATATCTCTTTAACTGAAATATATTTCTTCGCTCCGGCTCAGACCGGAGCGTAATACGTTTTATGCCCAGTGATTGCTGCCACCACCAATGAATGGTACTGTTTCGTTTGTCCTTTCCCCGATGCAGGCACCGTCATATGCTCCAGCGTGAAAATAGATCAGCGAAACGCCTGTTTTTTGTTGAGGATTTTCAGATATTCGGTGAGCGCTACGGCATCGACTACCGGTTCCCGCAGTTAAAAGATGCGCAGGTCAACAACCGCGCTGTGCTGCAGGGGAATGTGGAAGAGATGACGCTTTCATCCGGAATTTCACTGACCCACTCCAACGTTCGCGTTTTACAACCTTACGAAACCACCTCTCGCCATAGCAGCCCACTCTATATGCTGGTGGTGCTGGAAGGGGGCGTCACGATCGCGCTTAATGGCGTTGAATATGTCGTACGATCCGGCATGGCCTTCAGCTCCCGCCTGAGTGAAGAGCAGATAATGTGCGCGCGTCACGATGCCGACAGCACGCTGAAAACGCTCTCGTTTGGTCTATTCCCACACGATGCCAGGCGTGAGGCCCTGCTTGAGTCACTGCTCCAGGAATGGCAAAGCCTGAATGCGCCCACTCTGGTCTGGCACGTTCCTGAGTTTGTCCTTGCGGGGATCCAGCATGCTCAGCAGCAGGGTCTAAGCGCGTTATCCCGTCAGCTGTTGCTGGAAGGGCTGATGTATCAGCTTCTGGGCCAGGGTTTGGCGCAGCGCCAGCAATCCTTCCCGTGCCGGCCTGAGCATGCGCGTCTTGAACGCGTGCGCAGCAGGCTGGAACAGTCTCCGGAGCAGGATCATACTCTTGCGCAGCTGGCCGCCCTCGCCGCCATGAGCCCGAGCAGCCTGCGCAGCAAGTTTCGTCAACGCTACGGCTGTACCCTTTTCGATTACCTGCGCGAATGTCGGCTCGCGCAGGCGCGTCGCTATCTGCTTGAAGGCTACAGCGTGCAGCAGGCGGCGTGGATGTGTGGCTATCAGCACGCCACCAATTTCGCTACCGCGTTTCGTCGCCATTACGGTATTGCACCGGGCGACGTGCGCAAACGCCGCTAACCTACTTTTTCTCTTCACGCGAACGCAACCCGTGCGGTTTAGCACCGCGCATACGTATCCTGGCGGCGCGCATAGCTGTTTGCCCTCTCAAAAAGGTAATAATTCTTATTAACAATAAGAAATACCTTTGGAGAGGGTTATGTTTGCTAAGTCACGTCTGGCACTGCTGGTGGGATGGGTTACCGGTAGCGTCGCTTTTCCTTTACTGGCGCAGGATGCCCAAAAAACGGACACCGTTGTGGTCACGTCGCAGATGCAATCTGCTGCCACCAAGCTTGAAACGCCGGATATAGAGACTCCGCAGTCGGTCTCTATCGTTACCCGTGAGCAGTTTGAAGAGCAGGGCGCGACCAGCGTGCGCCAGGCGGTGAGTTACACGCCGGGGGTTTACAGCAACCAGATTGGCGCGTCAAACCGCTTCGACTACATGGTGCTGCGCGGTTTCTCCGACGGCAGTCTGGATAACGTCTACCTCGACGGCCTGAAGATGATGGGAGACACCAACTCTCACAGCTCGCTGGTGGTGGATCCCTGGTTCCTCGACAATATCGAGGTGGTGCGTGGCCCGGCCTCCGTGCTGTACGGCCGTTCATCGCCGGGCGGTATCGTGGCGCTGACCTCCCGCAAGCCGTCGTTCGATCCGGGTGGGGAGATTAAGCTATTTGCCGGGAACAATAACCAGCGCGGGGCGATGTTCGACGTCACCGGCCCGGTTGATGATAACGACCGCGTGGCGGTGCGCCTCAGCGGGATGACCCGCTATGCCGATTCCCAGTTTGATCCGCTGAAGGAAGAGCGCTACGCGCTGATGCCGAGCCTGACCTGGCGCATCACTGATAACACGCGTCTGGATCTGATGGCCTATCTGCACCGCGATCCGGAAGGGGGGAGCCACTCCGGCCTGCCTTATGACGGCACCGTGGTGCCGCATAACGGTAAGAAAATCACCAACACCTTCTTTGAAGGTGAGGATGATTACGACAAGTACGATCGTCGGGAAAACATGGTGGGCTACAACATTGAGCACATGTTCGACAGCGGCTGGACGGTGCGCCAGAAGCTGCGCTATCTGCACACCAAAGTGGAGCTGAATCAGGTATATGCCGCGGGCTGGCTGAACGATACCGAACTCAACCGCGGCTATTCCGGTTCTGACGAGAAGATGAATGCCATCACGCTGGATAACCAGGTCGACGGCAGTTTCGATACCGGGGCAGTTAACCACCGCGTGCTGATCGGCCTGGATTATCAGGACCGTACCAATAACGTGACCGGCTACTACGGCGGTTTCCCGCCCATCGACGCGTTCCACCCGGTTTACGGTGCGAAACCGGATTACATCACCCAGTACAGCAAGGAAAAACATAAGCTGCGCCAGACCGGGTACTACCTGCAGGATCAGATGTCCATTGACCGCTGGCGCCTGACGCTGGGCGGGCGTTATGACCAGGTAAGCGTGTCGAACGTTGATAACGTTAACCATACCCGCAGCGACCTGGATAAGAACAACGTCAGCAGCCGCGCGGCGTTGCTGTATCTGTTTGATAACGGTGTCGCGCCGTACGTCAGCTACTCCACGGCCTTTACGCCGACCAGCTTCGCCGATGAGCAGGGCAACATTCTGGACCCGATGAAAGGCAAGCAGTGGGAAGCGGGCGTGAAGTATGAACCCGAGGGGATGAACAGCCAGTTCAGCGCCTCGGTGTTCCGCATCAACCAGAAGAATATCGCCACCAAAGAGGAGCCGACCGATCCGTACCGTTCCATCGGTGAAATCGAGTCCGAGGGCGTTGAGCTGGAAGCGGTGGGTCAACTGACCGACAGCCTGCGCATGCAGGCGGCGTACACCTATACCGACATTCGCTACAAGAAGAGCAGCCCGGAAGAGGAGGGCAAGCGCGCCGTCTATGCGCCGCGGAATATGGCCAGTGCCTGGCTCAGCTACGACGTGAAAACGGGCCCGCTGGACGGCCTGACCGTCGGCTCCGGCGTTCGTTACGTCAACGGCATTACCAGCGATCGCCAGAACACCCATACGCTGCCGTCGTATACGCTGGTGGATATGGTGGTGGGGTATGACCTGTCGAAGGTGGGGCTCACGGGCATGAGCGCGCAGCTGAACGTCAATAATCTGACCGATAAACGCTATGTGGCGGCGTGTAACTCGCTCTCCTACTGCTATTTCGGCGCGGAACGCAGTATCGTTGGCAGCGTTTCATGGACGTTTTGAGTCGGTGACAGTGCCGGGCGGCGGTGACGCCTTGCCCGGCCTGGTGGAGGAGGGCATCAGGCCGCACTACTCCTCCATCGCAATCACAATTGCCTCACCCATCTTCTTCAGCGCCTCGCGATGCTTCTCCGTTGGCGGTAACGCAACGTTGATCCGCAGGCAGTTGCGGTACTTGCCGGACGCAGAGAACAGCGACCCGGCTGCCGCCTGGATCTTCAGCCGGCACAGCTGCTTGCTGACGCACACCATGTCGACGTTTTCCGGTAACTCCACCCACAGTAAAAAACTGCCCTGCGGGCGCGTCACGCAGATCTCCGCCGGGAAATACTGCCGCACCCAGCAGGTATAGGTTTCCATATTCTGCTGATAAATCTGGCGCATACGGCGAACGTGACGATGATAATGGCCGTCGCGAATAAACGCCGCCACCGCCATCTGCGTTCCCGGCACGTTAAAGCCGCCTGCAGCGTATTTCATGTGCATCACCCGGTCGTAATAGCGCCCCGGCACAATCCAGCCGACGCGCAGGCCCGGTGCCACGGTCTTGGTAAACGAGCTGCACAGGAGTACGCGGCCATCAATGTCCATGGAGTGAATGGTGCGCGGGCGCGGGTATTCCGCCGCCAGCTCGCCGTAAATATCATCCTCCACGATCACGATATCGTGCCGCTGGGCGAGAGCCAGCACCTGCTTCTTCCGCGCTTCCGGCATGATAAAACCCAGCGGGTTATTGCAGTTGGGCACCAGGATCACCGCTTTAATGGGCCACTGCTCCAGCGCCAGCTCTAACGCTTCAATGCTGATCCCGGTTTCGGGATCGGTGGGAATTTCGATGGCTTTGATGTTGAACCCGCGCAGCATCTGCATGGTGCCGTGAAACGACGGGGATTCCACGGCCACAATATCGCCCGGTTTGCATATCGAGAGCAGGGCAATCGACAGCGCGCCGTGGCAGCCATTGGTGATGACAATCTCATTCGCGGCCACGGTAGAGCCGCCGTCCAGCATCAGCCGTGCGATCTGCTCGCGCAGCTCGAGCCGACCGTCGAGCACGTCATAGCTCAGCATCTCGCCCGGGTTGTGCTGCGCGATGCGGCTCATTTCACGCCATAGCGGTTTCAGGCTCGGTTGATTGACGTCCGGCGAGCCGCCGCCAAAGGAGATCATCTCTTTGTCGGCACGGGCATCCAGCAGCATCATCACTTCATCCCACTGGGTGACGTCTACCGGACGCTGCACCGGACGCGTCATTGCCGGTACGGGCGGCATGGCCTTACGTTGCGAGACAAAATAGCCGGAGCGTGGCTGAGGCGTGATCAGCTGCAGATTTTCGAGGATCTGGTAGGCCTGCTGTATGGTGCTGATGCTAACGCCATGCTCCTGGCTCAGCGCGCGCACCGACGGCAGACGTTCACCGCTGCGATACAGCCCTTGTTGAATGCGTTCCGCCAGAAGGTTGGCGAGATGTTGGTAGCGCGTCATGCTGTATCCTTTGTTTTCACCATACAGATTGTAAAACCAGTACAGATTGCCGCAAAAAACGGCATGCAGATACAGTTTTAGCGGATCTGTATGTTAAACAAAAGATGTTTTTGAATCTGTATTGTACGCCCTGAATTCCACGATGATAACGCTACTGGCACAGT
Source organism: Enterobacter sp. BNK-18 (assembly GCF_047456135.1). Classification (NCBI taxonomy): domain Bacteria; kingdom Pseudomonadati; phylum Pseudomonadota; class Gammaproteobacteria; order Enterobacterales; family Enterobacteriaceae; genus Enterobacter; species Enterobacter sp. BNK-18. The sequence goes on from NZ_CP179899.1 coordinate 4,378,932, forward strand.
GAGGAGAGCATCATGGAATTTTACGAGAACCGTTCAAAACGTCCGTTTATTGTTTTTGTCTGGATCGGCAAAACGCTACGCAACTGGTACCGTATTCACCGCACCCGTCGCATCCTGAGCAAGATGAGTGACGAGCAGCTCAAGGATGTCGGGTTGTCGCGCTATGATGTGTAAGCGGGCAGGGTCGGCGCTGGCCGGGTAAGGAGAAACCCCTACCCGGCGCAACGGAGAGATTATTCGACTGATTTCACCGCGGTGTTTTCAGCGATGCGGCGCAGATATTCGTTATTCTTAAACGCAACCATGATCAGTTCGAACGTCACGCGACAGCCGATCAGGCTGAAAATCATCCCGATAAATCCGGTGATCAGATGGTCGGTAAACATGGAATACACGCCGGCAATCAAAATCACCAGCATGACGATCCAGTAGAAGAAGACCAGCACGCGTGGCGTTAATAAGTAGTCAAATCCCAGAATGGCTTTCATTTTCTTTTCCTTAGAAATATAAAAAAGGCTCAAGATTGTATCTTTATCACGTTCTTTTATGGCGTGGATAGCTATCTGATTTCAGAGTAGTAATTCCAGCGTTTCTTGTTTTGGCCTTTCAAGGAGTGCCACCGCCTCCTGATACGTGCGCACGTTGTTATAGCCCATCACCAGTCCGTAACGCTTGCCGGAGCCGCGATACCACTCCGAGAGCGCGTTAACCTGCAGCTGCTGCGCTTGCCAGCAGTGCGCGATTTCCCGGTCACAACTCCCCTTCGAAAGGAATGTCACGATGTGCATTCCACCGTCGTTTTGCTCGGTGAAAAACAGGTCGCCATACACCTCCTGTAAAGCCTTAATCATCCACTCCCGCCGGGTCTGATACAGGGCCCGCATCTTCTTAAGATGTCGGAAAAAATGGCCTTCGTTGAGAAAGGCGGTGAGGATCTTTTGCGTCAGCACCGGCTGGCCGCTGGTGACGATGTCCGCGCAGTCGGTAAACGCCCCGAGGGTGCTGGCGGGCATCACCACGTAGCCCATGCGCAGCGACGGCATAATGGTTTTGCTGAAGGTGCCCATAAAAATGACCCGGTCGTGCCGGTCGAGGCTTTTTAGCGACGGCAGCACCTTGCGGGTGTAGTGAAATTCCCCGTCGTAGTCATCCTCAATAATCCAGGCCTCGTTCTGACTCGCCCAGTCGAGAAGCTGTTGTTTACGCGGCAGAGAGAGGGTGACCGCCAGCGGGCTCTGGTGCGACGGGGTGACGATGGCGAAGCGGGCATCGCGATGGTGGCGCAGCAGGTATTCCGTATCGATCCCGGCGCGATCGACCGGCACGGTGTGCAGGCGCGGCACGATCCGCTTGAGCAACTGCTGGCCCATAAAGTAGCCCGGATCTTCAAACACCACCTTGTCGCTGCGGCTGGCCAGCGTATCGAGGATCAGGCGCAGGCTACCGCTGTAGCCGCTGGTGATCAGCACCTGCTCGGCGGTGCAGGCGAGCCCGCGTGAAATATTAAGGTAGCTGGCAATCGCCTGGCGCAGCGGATACCAGCCCAGCACGGGCGGATTCAGCATCTCTTCCTGGCGCATGGCGCGCGTCGCCTGGCCTGAAAGCAGCAGCCATTTTTTATAGGGAAAGCTGTCGAGGGAGGGAATGCCGGGGCGCAGAAAACCTGCCCGTTCGCGCTGGCCGATCAGCGAGGCCGGAAGTGTGCCGGTGGTCTGCTCCGCAGGGGCGTGCTGCGCGGGCAGTAACAGGTCCGGATTGACCCGCGTGCCGCGTGCCCCCTGGCTTACCAGATACCCTTCGCCCGTCAGGATGGCGTAAGCGGTTTCAACGGTTTTGCGCGCCACCTTCAGCTCTTCCGCCAGCACGCGAATGGCGGGGACTTTGTCGCCAGGCTTTAGCACGCCACGCGTGATGTTGTCGCGATAGCGGGTATAAATAGCGTGATAGCCCGGTTTCATGTCCTACCTCGTTTGACGGTTTTTGTATCTTTTTACTATGTCATTATCCGCGTAGATTGTCCTCATCGCATGACATATGCCGCACAAAAAAGAGGAAAGACAATGAGCACCCGCGTAAACCACCATAAGATCACACCTGCCCTCGCCAACGCGCTGTCCAACCTGAGCATGGAAGTGGCGAAAACCTCTCTCGACCCGGCGCTGAAGCACCTGATCGACATTCGTGTCTCACAGCTGAACGGCTGTACCTTCTGCCTGGATATGCACTCGAAAGAGGCCAAAATCGCCGGAGAACGCGAGCTGCGCCTGTACCATCTGGCGGCATGGCGCGAGTCCCCGCTGTTCAGCGCCCGTGAGAAAGCGGCGCTGGCCTTCGCCGAAGCGCTGACGCAAATTAGCGTGCATGGCGTGAGCGATGCGCTCTACCGCAGCGTGGCGGAGCACTTCTCGGACGTGGAGATTTCAGAGCTGAACTTTGCCATTGTGGCGATCAACGCCTGGAACCGTCTGGGGATCACGTCCCGCATGGCGCCGGGCTCGCTGGACGCGGCTTACGGGCTGAACAAAGCTAACCTCGAATAACCCCGCGCTCACGGATCATCGCCACCAGCGCCCGTAACCCCGGCGGGACGTGGCGATGCCCCGGATAGTACAAACGCAGCCCGGCAAACGGCTGCGTCCAGTCGTTTAACACGCTCACCAGTTCCCCGCTTTCAAGCTCTTCCCGGATATACAGTTCCGGTAAAAACCCTATCCCTAATCCCGCCTTCACGGCCCGGATCGAGGCGAAAAGATCGGACGTGGCAAAGCGCGGCGGTACCGCCAGGGCGTACTGTTCCCCGCGACGCGCCAGCTCCCAGCGGTAGATCCCACCGTGCGCCATGCGCATACCGATCCCCTGATGTAAGAGCAGATCCTCCGGCGTGTGCGGCGTGCCGTGGCGGGCAAAGTAATCCGGCGTGGCGGTGACAAGCTGGCGGATCTCACCGGTCAGCGGCACGGCGATCATGTCCTGCGGCACGGATTCTTCAAGACGGATCCCGGCGTCGTAACCTTCTGCGACGATGTCGATCATCCGTGCTTCGCTTAGCGTCTCGACGCGCATTTTCGGGTAGCGGATCATAAAGTCGATCAGCAATTGATCCAGAAAGAGCGCACCGATATGGTTCGGTACGTTTAAGCGCAGGGTACCGGCAGGTTCGCCGGTATCACTGTGGATCTCTTCGCTGGCCTGGCGTATCGCCTGCAGGGCCGGGCCAATACGCGCCACGTAGCGCTGCCCGGCGTCGGTAAGCGCCACGCTGCGGGTGGTGCGGTTAAACAGGCGCGTCTCCAGGCGGCTCTCCAGCCCGGCGATAGCGTTACTTACCGCCGTGGCGGACATGCCCAGCTCCTGTGCCGCACCGCGAAAACTGCCGCGCCGCACCACCGCCATGACCACTTCCAGCTCTGTCAGACCCGAACGATGCATAGATTATCCTGAAAATCGAAACAACCCTTGCAGCATAGCGTGGATTATCGCAACGGAGAAGCCGTGCCAGACTGTGTCCATACAGCCTGAGGAGGTTTATATGCACAACATCGAACAGATCTTTATCAACGGCGAATTTGTTACCCCGCACGGCACTGAACGTTTTGATTTATACAATCCGGCGACGGCGCGGGTGATTGGCCAGGTTCGCCTGGCCGATGAGGTAGACGCTGAGCATGCCATCGCGGCCGCGAAAGCGGCATTTCCGGCGTGGTCGCAAACCCCCCGACAGGAACGTATTGCCGCGCTGAAACGCATGCATGCCGCCGTGGCCGCCCGTCATGACGCGCTGCTGGACGCGGTGATTGAAGAGTACGGCGCGCCAGCCTCGCGCTCGGCGTGGATGGCCCGCTACCCGGCAGATGTCATTGCCCAGGCCATCGAGGCGCTGGAAGCCTTTGAGTTTGTGACCACGGCGGGGGCGGCAACGGTGCAGATGACGCCGCTTGGTGTCGCCGGGCTTATTACCCCGTGGAACAGCGACGCGGGGTTTATCTGCGGCAAACTGGCGGCTGCGCTCGCGGCGGGCTGCACGGCGGTGATTAAACCGAGCGAGATGAGCGCGCTGCAAACCCGCATTGTCACCGAGGCGCTGCGCGATGCCGGGTTACCGCCGGGCGTGTTTAACATTGTCACCGGACGGGGCGATACGGTCGGTGAGACCATCAGCCGCCATCCGGACGTGGTGAAAATTTCGTTTACCGGTTCGACCGTTACCGGCAAAGCGATACTGCGCAACGCGGCGGAGAGTGTTAAGCGGGTGACGCTGGAGTTAGGCGGTAAATCGCCGACGATCCTGCTCGATGATGTCGATTTGGCGCAGGCTATCCCGCTGGTGGTGCAGGCCGGGTTTATGAACAGCGGGCAGGCGTGCGTGGCCGGAACGCGCATTCTGGTACCGCAGTCGCGTAAGGCGGAAATCGAAACTGCTCTGGCGCAGGCCGTCGCGGCCGTGAAATCCGGCGATCCGCGGGATAACGCGACAGAAATTGGCCCGATGGTCAGCGAAAAACAGTGGCTGCGGGTGCAGGGCTATATCCGTAAAGGTCTCGACGAGGGGGCAAACCTGCTGGTGGGGGGCGAAGGGCGTCCGGAAGGCACGCAGGACGGCTGGTTTGTGCGCCCGACGCTGTTTGCTGACGTCACTAACCAGATGGCGATTGCCCGGGAAGAGATCTTCGGCCCGGTACTGTGTGTGATCGCTTATCAGGACGAGGCCGAAGCCGTCGCCATTGCCAACGACACCGAGTATGGCCTGAGTGCGATGGTGCTGGGCAGGGGTGTCGAACGTGCGCGTCGCGTGGCGCAGCAGATTGTCGCGGGCCGCGTGCTGGTGAACACGCTGGCCCATGAGCCTAAAGCGCCGTTTGGCGGGTTCAGGCACTCCGGCGTGGGGCGTGAGATGGGCGAGTGGGGGATCCGCGCGTTTATGGAGCCGAAGTCGATTCTGGGATAACCGTTTGTCGCCCTCCCGGGAAGAGGGCGACAATACTTCGCCCTTCACCGAAGCATCCGCATTTTCTTTCCTGCATGCTCTTCGCACCCTCACAACGGAGAGACAACCATGATTGCAGTCCTTTTTGAAGCCCAGGCCGCGCCTGCCCACCAGGCGCGTTACCTGCAGCTCGCCGCCGAACTCAAGCCCCTGCTGGCGGATATCGACGGGTTTATTGATATCGAGCGTTTTCAGAGCCTGACCACCGACGGCAAAATTCTCTCCCTCTCCTGGTGGCGGGATGAAGACGCGGTCCGCCGCTGGAAGCAGAACGTCTTTCATCAGGCGGCGCAGAGGGAGGGGCGGGAGGCCATCTTTACCTACTACCGCATTCGGGTGGCGCAGGTGGTGCGGGAATACGCCTCAGAAACCGGAGGGCATGCGGATGTATGACGTTCATGTGATTTTCGACGCTACGCCAGGGGAACTGGCGCGATTCGGCCAGCTGCTGGGGTGTAATGGTGTGGGGCTGGAGGGCGGCGGCGTGTTTGGTACCGAGGCCCATTTCCTGGTGGAAGAGGGCGAAAAAGCCCGTCGCGTGCTGCTTGAGGGCGGGTTTAACGTCCGATCAGTCCGTAAACCGCTGATCAGAAAACTGCAGCAGGCGCGCCCCGGTGAGCTGGGCGAGATTGCCGCGGCGTTAGCGGCTCACGGTGTGTCTGTACTGACCCAGTACAGCGACCATGCGAATCACCTCATTCTGCTGACGGATAATGATAAGCTGGCGGCAGAGATCACCAGACCATGGGCAGTCCATGCTTAAGACCCGTTTACCCCCTGACAACAGCGCGCTGCTGGAGCAGGCCATGGCGGCAGTGGCCGCCGCCATGGCGGATCCGTCGCGTGTGAAAATGCTCTGTGCGCTGATGGATGGCAGGGCATGGACCGCCACCGAGCTGAGCGCGGCGGCAGATGTCGCCCCCTCCACTGCCAGCGGGCACCTGACCCGTCTGCTGGACGGAAAGCTGATTACCTGCCTGTCACAGGGGCGGCATCGCTATTACCGCCTGGCAGGACACGACGTGGCGGAACTGGTCGAGCAGATGATGGGGCTGTCGTGGAGCCGCATCACCCCGCCGGAAACCACCGCCCCGAAAGCCCTGCGTGAAGCCCGCACCTGTTACGACCATCTGGCAGGGACGGTGGCCGTTCAAATCTATGATTTTATGCAGGCGCAGGGCTGGCTGGAGACGGACGGGTCAGCCCTGACCGTGTATGGACGCGAACAGTTCCTGACGCTCGGTATTTCATTAAGCGCCAATCCGCGCCGTAAGGCCTGCTGTGCCTGTCTTGACTGGAGCGAGCGGCGGTTTCACCTCGGGGGCGAGGCGGGCGCGGCGCTCCTCGCGTACCTGGACAGCAACGGCTGGATCCAGCGGGTGGCGGGATATCGGGACGTGGTGGTCACCGCGTCGGGAAACGTTGCCATTAAAAAACGTTTTAGCCGCTAAATTCTCCGCGGTCTGATGCCCTTTCCCACCGGGAGAGGGCATTCGTCTTTCGCAATTCCTGCTCTTTTGTCTCTCGTTTCTTGATACTTACCCTGGTAACTATTATCTTGACCGCGTGTTACGAGAGGATATCCCATGCGTGAAGAAGAACTGTTTAGCCGCAGACCGATGGGGATGCGGATGGCCATGATCGTGCGTCAGTGGCGCGCCGTGATTGACGACGCCATTCTCGAGACCGGGTTAACCCAGTCGAGCTGGACGGTGATGATGCAGCTTCAACAGCTTGGGGATAACGTCTCGGTGAGTGAACTGGCGGAGGTGCAGGGTATTGAACTGCCGCCGCTGATGCGCACGCTGACACAGCTGGAAAAACAGGGTTACCTGTTACGCACTGTATCGCCTTATGACAAGCGTATCCGGCTACTCACGCTGACGCCGGAGGGGAACGCCGTACTCAGGACGCTCTCCCGGGTGATCGAGACATTTCAGGCGCGCGTATCGCAAAACATCGCGCCGGAGCATCTCGATATTTTCAGCGCCACATTGAATCAAATCGCCTGCAATTTGCGGAAAATCCGCGAAGAAGATAACAAGACCGAAAAATAATGACTCCTGAACAAAAGTTTGCCCGCTGGGTAAGGGTAAGTATTGCCTCTTTCCTGCTGATGTTTGTCTACTTTGTCGTCGCGGACATCTGGATCCCGCTGACGCCGGACTCCACCGTCATGCGCGTGGTGACACCGGTTTCTCCGCGCGTCTCCGGCTACGTGGCGGCTGTCCATGTACACAACAACAGCCAGGTGAAGCGAGGCGACCTGCTGTTTGAGCTGGATGACACGCCGTTTCGCAATAAAGTGGAAGCAGCGCAAATCGCGCTGGAGCAGGCGCGACTTTCTAACGAACAGCTGGATGCGCAGATCGCGGCCGCACAGGCCAGCCTGAAAACCGCCGTGCTGACCGCGCGTAACGACAAGGTGACCTACGATCGTTATCAGAAACTCAGCACGCTGCAGAACGTGTCGCAGGCGGATCTGGATAAAGTCCGGACCACCTGGCAGAGCAGCGAGCAGTCCGTCAGTTCGCTGCAGGCGAACATCCGTAACCTGCGCATTCAGCGCGGTGAGCGGGAAGAACACCGCAACGTCACCCTGCAAAAATACCGCAACGCGCTGGATGAAGCGGAACTGAATCTTGGCTGGACGAAGGTTTACGCCCAGGCGGACGGCACGGTCAGTAACCTGCAGCTCAGCCCGGGCTATTACGCCTCCTCCGGCTCGGCCGCGCTGGCGCTGGTGAATAATCAGGCCGATATCGTGGCCGACTTCCGCGAGAAGAGCCTGCGTCATACCCATCAGGGAACCGATGCTGCCGTGGTGTTTGACGCCTTCCCGGGACACGTCTTCCGTGCGCATGTGACCAGCAGCGATGCGGGGATCCTCGCCGGACAGGAGGCGGTGAACGGCGAGCTGTCCGAGCCAGAAACCTCCAACCGGTGGGTTCGTGATGCCCAGCGTATGCGTATCCACGTGGCGCTGGACGAGGCGCTGCCGAAGCAGCTTCCGACCGGTGCGCGTGCCACCGTGCAGCTCTATAACAGCGAAGGGCCGTTTGCGCGCTTCTTCTCCGGGATGCAGATCCACCTGGTGAGCCTGCTGCACTATGTCTATTAACACTCTGGCGCGGGTGTTTACCCCGCACGGCAACATCGTCTATACGGCAAACGACTTTCGCCAGACCCTGCGCATTGTCTTTGCCGGCATGATTGCGCTGAGCATTTCGAGTTTTTACAACACTCACTACGGCGTGTTTTTCGTGGTCTACCCCATCATGCTGCTGTCGCTGGTACCGGTCTTTAATCGTCACGTGGCGAAGCAATTTATCTTTAGCGCCTCGCTTAACTGCGTAGAAATGGTCATTATCATCGGCTATCTGTCGCAATGGCCGGTGATCATGACGTTAGTCGTGTTCGCCCTGTACGTCATGCGTTTTCGCTTTATGAGTAAGGGACCGCTGTTTCTGTTTGGTTCGATGGGCGTGGTCTGCCAGAGCGTGATGCTCAACTTTATGAGCTATCCCACCACCGACTGGCATACGTTGCTGTTTTCCAATATCGAAGCGAGCGTTATGGCGGTGTGCCTGAGCGCGCTGATGAATTACCTGCTGCCGGACGTGGAGCCGCGCAAGCCGCCGCCGCTGATTGAAAAAGATGACGCCCGCGTGCGCCACGAGTCGCTGCTTTCCGGGACCGTTGCCACCCTGATTTTCGTCATCTTCCAGATAAGCGACCTGAGCGACTCACTTTCCGCGCTGATGGCCGGGGTATTGATTCTGTTTCCCATGCACTATCGCGGCGCGGTGATGAGTTCCCTCTGGCGCGTGGTCGGCGTGGTGCTGGGCTGCCTCTACATTCTGGTCGTCCAGCTTATCCTTTACGATCACAGCAGCCATATGCTGCTGATGATGCCGCTTATCGGCCTTGGGCTGGCATTTGGCGCGCGGCTGCACGTGATGGAGAAGGTCGGCGCCGGGGTCGGGTTTTCCAGCATCACCACCATCGGCATTATGTTCGGGCAGAACATGCACCCGGACAGCGACCTGGTGTTCAGCGATCTCTATCGCATAACCTCGGTGACCTTTGCGCTGGTGGCGACCCTGACAATGGTCTTCCTGGTGCATATGATCCTCAATCGCTTTGCCCCTACGCGCTATGTGATCGCGCCGCCTGAGGCGAATTAATGCGCGAGCACGGCAGGCAATTGCGAGAGTAAAAACAGGATCAGGCCAATGGTCCCGCCCACCAGCGTGCCGTTCACACGGATGAACTGCAGGTCTTTGCCGATGTTAAGCTCAATCTGGCGCGACATGTCTTTGGCATCCCAGCTCTTGACCGTGTCGCTGATATGCCGCGTGAGGAACGCGGCAAAATCCGGTGCTACGCGGTGCGCCGCCTGCTCCAGATGCTCGTTCAGCGATGCCTGCAGGCTGGCATCGTTCGACAGCGTTTCACCAAACCACAGTCCGGCGTTGGCGATGCGCTGCCTGACGCGCGAGTCCTCGCTTTGCATATCCGCTTTCAGCCACTGACGCAGGTCGGCCCACATCTCGCCCAGATAACGGTTAAACGCCTCGTCGTTCTTCAGATAGTGCTTGATGTTATCGGCTTTGGCGGCCATTTCCGGATCGTTTTTCAGGTTGTCGATAAACTTCAGCGTGGCGCGGTCAAACGCCTGGCGGATCTGGTGCGTGCGGTCGTGGCTGATATCATCCAGCAGCGTATTCACCGCATTCGACACCATCTCCGCACTCTGATCGCCGAGCCACTCGGTAGGCAGCACCATGGCCTTGCGCGGATGCTCGGTCTTAAGCCAGTGCACAATCTGGTCGGCGATAAAGTCCCGCGTGCTGTCACGCTGGATAAGCGCGATCAGGCGGTTGATGATGGCGTCCAGCAGCACCTGATGGCGATTGTTCCGGGTCATGCTCTCCAGCATCACCGCGCTGGTTTCGGTGAAATCGACCTTGTCGATGGCCTTGTGCACCGCCCGTTTGAGCAGCCGCTGAATGCGTCCGTCGTCGGTCAGTTCAAGAAAACCGCTCATTACCTGAATCAGATGCAGCCCGACGCGCCGGGCGTTGTCGGGCTGGCTGAACCAGGTACCAATCATCTGTGCCGGTTCATAGCGGCGGATCAATGCCACCAGCGACTGGGTATCGAGAAACTTTTCCTGCACGAACTGACCCAGATTGTCGCCAATGCGGTCTTTGTTGCGCGGAATGATCGCCGTATGGCGTGAGATAAACGGGATAGGCACCCGGCGAAACAGCGCGACGACGGCAAACCAGTCCGCCAGCGCGCCGACCATCGCCGCCTCGGCAATGGCCTTTACGCCGCGCACCCAGAAGGTTTGCGGCAGGAACAGGGTGGTGATAAACGCCGCGGCGGCAATCAGCAGCAGCGACAGCGCCAGCAGCTTGGCGCGTTTAAGTTCAGCTATTTTTTCCATGGCTTAAGAATAGAGGGAGGCGGGAAGAAAATGCAAAAAACGCCACACGACCCACCCACCAAACGCCATCAGCACCACGCCAGCGGTTCGCTCAATCAGCCAGAGTGAACGGCTGAGCGTCCGCTGAACCATGGGCAAGCCCATCAGCGACACCAGCGCTAAATCCCAGACCAGCACCACCATTACCATCCAGACACCGCAGGTTGATTGCTGAAGCAGCGTGACATCCGGCCCTAACAGCGCCGTCATGAGTGCCAGATAAAAAAGTGCATTCTTCGGGTTTAACAGTGCCGAACCGAGCCCCAGCAGGATTTGCTTACGCAATGAGGGGCACCGCTGATGAGTCTCATTGAGCGCAAGCGTCTGCGGGCGGCTGCGCGCCAGCCGCGATCCAATCCAGAGCAGGTAGAGCGCGCCGGATAATTCGATAAGGGTGAACAGCCACGAAAACGTGCGCAGGGCGCTCCAGCCGATAATCACCAGCACAATATAGAGCGCGTTACCCGCGGCGATACCGAGGCACAACCCGGCACTGCCGCGCAGCCGGTAACGCGCGGCGTAACCGACCAGCAAAAAGAAATCCGGACCGGGGCTTAACAGGGCTACAAAATGCGCCAGCGCCAGGGCGAGAAAAGCGGAAGGGAAGAACAGTTCCATCGTGACCTCCAGAGCAAAAACGGAGATCACCTTACGGCGTTACGTATCCTGATTATTGTCTGATATTGATCGGCCCGTCGCGTACTGGCGAGGCGTGGCGGCCGTGTAGCTGACAAAGGTTTTATGGAAATGGCTCTGGTCGGCAAACCCGCTCTGGTAACCGACATCGGCGAGATCATCCCCCGCACGCAGTCGCGCTTTGGCGTATTCCACGCGAGAGATGCTGAGAAAGCGTCCTGGCGTCAGGCCGGTGTCCTGTTTAAAGGTGCGGATTAATGTCTCTTTGCGCAGTGAAAATCGCCGGGCAAGGTCGTCAAGGGAAGGCGGAGCGGTGAGGTTCGACAGAAACGCCTCTTGCACCTGCTGACTCAATGAATGGGGCTTATCTGTACGGCCTGTAGAGGGGGGAAGGGCGCAAAGCAGTGCGTTCAGGGAGGCCGCGGTCATGTTCTCAACCACGTCAAGATAATGATTAAACAGCGCTTGGTCGCGAATGACCTGCAGTGCCAGCGAAAGGTCAGTGTCGATATACAGCATATGGTAGCTGCGTGGCTGCCCCGCCACCGGGTTGCAGCTGTGGGGAGCATGTGCCGGGATGACGATGATGTCGCCAGGGGTCAGGATATACTCCCTGTCATGGACTGTGCAGCACGTCTGGCCTTCCATGATTGCGCCAATGGAGAGCTGTGGATGACAATGACGTTTATACGCCTGGGTGCTCTGCCACGTGCTGCGCAGCTCGTGGCCGCAGGCGCGATGAAAGGTCTGGCGGATGTGTCGGGTCTCGGTCATGGGGGACTCCTGTCAGGAACGTTTTTTATACCATGCCCGCGCGACATGTTGCAGTACCACGCTAAGAACCTTCCGGATATACCCAACTTTACGTCCATCGCCAGTCATATTGTCTACCCTTAATACCCTAAGCGGTAAAACAAGGAGATTCGACATGGCTTACCAGACAGTAAATCCTGCCACAAACCAGCTCATCAAAGAATATCCCTCCCATACCGACGCGGATGTTGAAGCGGCGCTGAAGGCGGCCGATGCGCTTTACCATTCGGAGTGGGCAAAAGGCGACATTAACCAGCGCCTGCCGGTACTGCGTAAACTTGCGGACCTCATCGACGAACGTACGGAGGATCTGGCCAGAATTGCCAGCAAGGAGATGGGTAAGCTCATTGAGCAGAGCCGCGGTGAAGTGAAACTGTGCGCGCAAATCGCCCGCTACTACGCGGATAATGCCCAACGGTTCCTCGCCCCGGTGAAGTACGACTCCGAACTCGGGGAAGCGTGGGTCGAGCACCACCCTATTGGCGTGCTGATGGCCGTTGAGCCGTGGAACTTCCCTTATTACCAGCTGATGCGTGTCCTCGCCCCGAACCTGGCGGCCGGTAACCCGGTGATCGCCAAACACGCCAGCATCGTGCCGCACTGTGCAGAGACGTTTGCACATCTGGTGCGCGAGGCCGGTGCACCGGAAGGGGCGTGGACCAACCTGTTTATTTCGTCGGATCAGGTGGCGAACATCATCGCCGACGATCGTGTACAGGGTGCCGCGCTGACCGGTTCCGAAAAAGCGGGTAGCGTGGTCGCGGCGCAGGCGGCGAAGCACATCAAAAAATCGACCCTGGAGCTGGGCGGTAATGACGTCTTTGTGGTGCTGGATGATGCCGATCTGGAGAAGGCCGTGAAGACGGGCGTGAATGCCCGACTCAATAACGCCGGCCAGGTCTGTACGGCGGCGAAGCGTTTCATCCTGCATGAGAAGATTGCGGATGCCTTCCTCGCGAAATTCACCGAGGCGTTTAAGCAGGTGAAGATTGGCGATCCGCTGGACGAGAGCACCACCCTGGGGCCGCTGTCCTCTCAGGATGCGCTGAAAACGTTGACCACACAGGTCAACGAGGCGGTGAAAAACGGCGCGACGCTGCATTACGGTGGCAAACCGGTGCAGCGTGACGGGTGCTTCTTTGAGCCGACCATCCTGACGCATATCTCGCGCGACAACCCGGCCTACTTTGAGGAGTTCTTCGGCCCGGTGGCGCAGATCTATGTGGTGAAAAATGATGACGAAGCGGTCGCACTGGCGAACGATTCCCACTATGGTCTGGGCGGCGCGGTGTTCAGCAAGGATATCGAGCGGGCGAAGAAAATGGCGTCGCGTATTGAGACCGGCATGGTGTATATCAACTGGCTCACCGATACCGCGCCAGAGCTGCCGTTTGGCGGCGTGAAGCGATCCGGTTACGGACGCGAACTGTCGGACCTGGGGATCAAAGAGTTTGTGAACCAGAAGCTGGTGGTGGTGCGTAAGTAACTCCGCGAATAAAAAACCTGCCATTCGGCAGGTTTTTTTTTGGGGTTATTGCACTTCAATCTTGTCCCAGCCGCTTTTGAACATGCAGCTGTCGACTAAGGTATCCCGGCGATATTCATTCGCGTCTTCAACCGTGTAGCTCGTGGAAATATCCTTTTTCTTTTTCGATTTGTCCATTTTTTCCGAGCTCGAACCGGTCACAACATTGTCCGGGGGCAGATCAATCAGGGCCTGTGCTTCGCATTCCGTGAGCCTTTTATTCATCTCAGCGTCACTGACTCCCGGTTTCACCCATTTATACTGGACGCAACCGGTGAGCAGAAGCGTGATGCTCAGAACGCAAAGCGCGGTAATGCGGTGTTTCATCAGAAGGTGACTCCACCGCCTACATATGCGCCGTCGATCAGCGTGTGGCCAGGGCGACCGTCTTTGCCGTCAACGCTTACGTGACGATAACCCACTTTCAGCGTCACAGGCGTGATTGGCGTCCAGCTCACACCGCCGTTGGCTTCCACGTAGTTTTTCACGCTGTTGTTCAGACCTTCTGGTGCGGCATACCCTTCGCCAAACACGTGGATGCTGTCCGTCAGCGCAACGTTAATACCGCCACCGATGGGGAATGCCACACCGTTATCGCCTTTTTTCGGGCCAAGGTAGATTGCTTTAGCACCGGCATTCAGCATCACCGGGCCCACTTCCAGGTTGTAACCGGCGCCAACACCACCTGTTTGCGTGCCGTCGTCGGTGTTTTTGAGCCAGTTGCTTTCAAGGTACACACCGGATGAGGATTTACCCATTTCCAGATTAAGGTTAGTAAAGTTTTTACCTTGCTCAATCGTGCCGCCCATAGCCAGTGCGGAACCCGACAGGACGGTCAGAGCAGAAAGAAGAAGAACATTCAATTTTTTCATGTTTTATGCCTCGTCATTAATTTCATCTGAGGCCACCTTAACAAGCGATGTTTATGACTGCAAATGTGATTAAGGTCGTGTTTTTATGCTGTTTTTGTTAATGGCTGGCTTTTGAAATGTTGCTTTCATGTTTAGTTATCGCCGGGTCAATATGTATTGCCTGGACGTTTAGGACAGGTTTAGTTTTTTGACTAAATAGACACTGAACGAGACAGAGGATAACCGTTTGAGATGAATTAATTGGCTTTCTAATAATTTCCAGAAACATTTCAAATTTTACACTTCGTGGTTTAGTTTTACATTTCTGGCGGTTCACGCGCCTGCAATTGCCTGCCCGCGTATCTCTGCGGTGTCATTTTCCTGACACGTTTGTTCTTTACGTTGTTGGCTTCACTTTCTGGATACTAACAATATGAAAAGAAAAATTATTCCTGTGCTTATCGGTTGTGCGCTCTCTTTCTCTGGCCTGGCGGCGCAGCCCACGGCCGAACACTATGTTGTCAGCTTCCCCGAAGGCACGCGCGTGAGCTACAGCGGCGCGTTTGCCGGTGCGTTCCCGAAGGGGCTCCCGGTCGGGATTGGCTCTGGCCTGCTGTTTACCGGTAAACAGGGCGATACCCTGACGTTTGCGACCGTGACCGATCGCGGTCCGAATGCGGATTCGCCGAAAGTGGGGAAAGATGAAGCCAAAATCTTTGTCACGCCCGATTTCGCTCCGCTGCTGATGACGATTCGCGTACAAAATGGCAAAGCGGAGGCCGTCGATGCACGCCCTCTGCATGACGATAAAGGCGAGATCAACGGTCTGCCGCTGCAAAGCGGCGTGATTGGCTCGACCAATGAAGTGGCGTTCAGTGACACATTAAAGGTGCTGAAGGGCGACAATCGCGGGCTGGATACGGAAGGTATCACGCCGGACGGTAAAGGCGGTTACTGGCTGTGTGACGAATACGGTCCGTTCCTGATTAACGTCGACAGCAAAGGCAAGATCCTGGCGATTCACGGTCCGCAGGCGGCGGAAGGCGAGAAATCCATCGCGGGCGGCTTGCCGAATATTATTAAATGGCGTCAACCAAACCGGGGCTTTGAAGGCCTGACCCGTATGCCGGACGGGCGTATCATTGCCGCGGTGCAAAGCACGCTGGATATCGACGGCAAAAGCAAAAAACAGGCGCTGTTTACCCGCCTGGTGAGCTTCGACCCGGCGACCGGGAAAACCGCGATGTACGGTTATCCCATCGACAGCGAAGCCTACAGCAAAAACAATGACGCCAAAATCGGTGACATTGTGGCGCTTGATAACCAGCAGCTGCTGCTGATTGAGCAGGGCAGCGATAAAAACGATGGCATGCGCAACCTCATCTACAAGGTGGACCTCAGCAAGGCGAGCGATCTGACACGCTTCGATAAGCCGGGCGAATACCCGGAGTTTGATGACGAGAACACGCTGGCCCAGCGCGGTATTTCGCTGGCGGCTAAAACCCAGGTCGTGGATTTGCGCGCGCTTGGCTGGCAGCAGGAAAAGGCCGAAGGGTTAGCGCTGATTGACAACAACACGCTGGCGGTCGCGAACGATAACGACTTTGGCGTGAAGGTGGCGATGGAAAATCCGGTCGAGGGCAAGAAGCTCAAGGATTATCGGGTGAATTCGCAAGGTGCGCTCACGATTGATGATAAACCGGTTGCGACCACCCTCGCCGTGAAGCCGCTGGCGAAGCCGGCGTCAGAAAGCGAACTGTGGATTGTGACGCTGCCCGACGCGCTGAAATAATCTCCCAGCCCTCTCCTCAACTGCGGAGAGGGCTGCGTTCGTACGGTTATTTGCGCAGTGCTGCAAACGCTGTCCGGATCTCATCTTCCGGCAGCTGTAGCCCAATAAACACCATGACGCTTCGCGGCGTTTCATCTCCCCACGGTCTGTCCCAGTCCGCGCTGTACAGCCGCTGTACGCCCTGGAACAGCAGGCGGTTCGGTTCGCCATCAATCCACAGCATCCCTTTGTAGCGCAACAGCCTGTCGGCAAAAGAGAGCAACAGGTTTTCCATGACGCGGGAGACATCGCTGATATCCATCGGGTAATCCAGCTCGACCACAATCGACGAGACGTCGTTTTGCTTATCTGCCATAAAGTGGAAGCGCGGCGTTGAGGTGACATGCTCTTCCAGCATAAAGCCGTTGGTGTTGAACAGCTGCGAGAGTTCGATATCACCGTGCGTCGCGATGTAAATCGGCGCCCGCGAGTTGATACGCGTCAGGCGCTCGCGCAGTTTTTCGCTGTCGCCCGCCACGTCGGTTTTGGTCAGCAGGATGCGATCGGCGTAGCCCACCTGCGACTGGGCGAGGGTGAACTGGTTCATCTGTTCGTCGGCATGAACCGCGTCGACCAGCGCAATGACGCCGTCCAGCAGGTAGCGCTGGCAGAGGATCTCATGGGCGAAAAAGGTCTGAATAATCGGGCCGGGGTCGGCCATACCGGTGCATTCAATCACCAGGCGGTCAAAATCGATTTCACCGCGATCGCGGCTGTCGAGCAGATCCAGCAGGGCGTCTTCTAATTCATTCGAGCGGGTGCAGCAGATGCAGCCGTTAGTCAGGGTTTTGATCTGCGTGGCGCGATCGCCAATCAGCTGATCGTCGACCGAGACTTCGCCGAATTCGTTTTCGATCACGGCGATTTTGAAGCCGTGCTGCGCGTTCAGAATGTGGCGCAGCAGGGTGGTCTTACCGGCGCCAAGGAAACCGGTCAGCAGGGTGACGGCAATCGGGGTCATGGTCTCTCCTTTAGCAGCAGCGTACGCCGCCTTCTCCACTCCCGCCGTAGCGCGCTTCCTGACGCTCGCGGAAGAATTCGGTATAGGTCATGTACGGTTTATCCGGATGGTTGGTCTTCATATGCTCAACGTAGTTGTCATAGTCCGGAATGCCAATCAGCATTTTCGCCGCCTGACCGAGGTATTTTTTCGCTTCGCCTAAGTTACCAAACATTGTGCCTTCCAGATAGAAAAAGCCCGGCAGGGGCTGCCGGGCGTTGTTTCCCTTCACCCTAACCCTCTCCCGCAGGGAGAGGGATGCGAGGGCGGATTAGTGGTGTGAAGAGGTCTTCACGCCGCCTTCCGGTACCGGGACATACGGGGTTTCTTTATCCGTACGACCCTCGGCGTTACGCACGTTCAGCCAGGTTTTGATGCCGTAGAAGATGATGCTGTACACCACCACCAGGAACAGAATGCTCAAACCTGCGTTGGTGTAGTTGTTCACCACGATGTGGTTCATGTTGGCAATCTGCTGGGCAGTGAGGTCCGCGCCGCCTGCGGCAATTTTCTCTTTGTACTGGTTAGCCATGAAGAAGAAGCCTTCCAGCTGCGGGTTGGCGCTGAACAGTTTCAGACCAAGCGCCCAGGTGGTGCAGAGCAGCAGCCACAGCGCAGGGATCACGGTGACCCAGATGTATTTGGTGCGTTTCATCTTCACCAGTACAACGGTGCCAAGAACCAGGGCGACAGCGGCCAGCATCTGGTTAGAGATACCGAACAGCGGCCACAGGCTCTTCACGCCACCCAGCGGGTCGACAACGCCCTGATACAGCAGGTAACCCCACAGACCCACGCAGCCCGCGGTTCCCAGAATACCCGCCACCAGAGAGTCGGTTTTCTTCAGGAACGGCACGAAGTTACCCAGCAGGTCCTGCAGCATAAAGCGTCCCGCACGGGTACCGGCGTCCAGCGCGGTGAGGATGAACAGCGCTTCAAAGAGAATACCGAAGTGGTACCAGAAGCCCATGTCCGCCCACGGCAGCACTTTGTGGAACACGTGTGCGATACCCACTGCCAGCGTCGGTGCGCCACCGGCGCGGTTCAGGACTGACGGTTCGCCAATGTCTTTCGCAGTCTGCATGATCTGCTCAGGCGAAATCACGAAGCCCCAGGAGCTGACGGTTGCGGCAGCATGTGCGCTCGCATCTTTCAGCTGCGCCATGATCAGCGCCGCGTTATCACCGCCCATCTCATGCAGGTTTGGCATGGTAATGCCCAGGCCTGCCGGAGGGGTGTTCATCGCGAAGTAGAGACCCGGTTCGATGATGGACGCGGCAACCAGCGCCATGATCGCCACGAAAGACTCCATCAGCATTGCGCCGTAACCAATCAGACGCGCGTCTTTTTCGTTAGCCAGCAGCTTCGGTGTGGTACCGGAAGCAATCAGGGCGTGGAAGCCAGAGACCGCACCGCAGGCGATGGTGATAAACAGGAACGGGAACAGCGCACCTTTCCACAGAGGACCGGTACCGTCGATGTACTGGGTCACTGCCGGCATTTTCAGATCCGGGTTAATTACCAGGATGCCGATCGCCAGACCGACGATAACGCCGATTTTCAGGAAGGTCGCCAGGTAGTCACGCGGTGCCAGGATCAGCCAGACCGGCAGCAGAGCGGAGACAAACGCATACCCAATCAGCGCGAAGGTGATGGTGGTGTCCTTGAAGGTCAGCGCCGGGCCCCAGTACGGGTCGTGCGCAATCACGCCACCGAAGTAGATGGATGCAACCAGCAGCACAATACCAATCACCGACACTTCACCCACGCGACCCGGGCGGATAAAGCGCATGTAGATACCCATGAACAGCGCAATCGGCACGGTAGAGCAGACGGTGAAGACCCCCCACGGACTTTCGGCCAGCGCTTTCACCACGATTAACGCCAGCACCGCGAGGATGATGATCATAATCAGGAAGCAGCCGAACAGTGCGATGGTCCCCGGCACGCGGCCCATCTCCTCTTTGACCATCTCACCCAGAGAGGCGCCGTTACGGCGAGAAGAGATAAACAGCACCATAAAGTCCTGCACCGCCCCGGCCAGCACTACGCCCGCGAGCAGCCACAGGGTACCAGGCAGGTAGCCCATCTGCGCGGCCAGAACCGGGCCGACCAGCGGACCCGCACCGGCGATAGCGGCAAAGTGGTGACCAAACAACACGTAGCGGTTGGTGGGCACGTAGTTGAGGCCGTCATTATTAATGACCGCCGGAGTGGCACGCGTCGGGTCGAGTTTCATGACCTTCTGCGCGATGTATAAGCTGTAGTAGCGATAAGCAACAAGATAGACGGAGACAGACGCAACGACGATCCACAGGGCGCTTACGTGTTCGCCCCGGCGTAGTGCGACAACCGCCAGACAAAAAGCGCCGAGGATCCCGAGTAACGCCCAGGGCACGTGCTTCAGTAGTTTTTTCGTATCCATAGTAAGACCTGGTTTTTTATGTAATGAAAAAGGGTCAGGGTTCGTTATGAGGAGGTATTGATTAATGCTGGAGCGATCGTGCCAGAACCACGCGCGTGTAAAGACAGGTAAATGAATGAGCGGTTGAAAGGGCCAGGTGAGCGGTCAAAGAGGGCGGCGAGTGGTTCCGTCTCGCCGCCGCCGGGAGAAATTATGTGATTGAGATCACGTGGTTATCTGCTGTGCGCTCTACCGCCAGATAATTTTCCAGCGTTTTAAGCAGCTTCTCTTTTAGCCAGTTGGGCTCCAGGATTTGAATGTTCGGCAGCCAGTAGAACAGCAGCGGCAGGATCTGGTTCTCGTGTGCCGCCTGACAGCGCAGCGTGACGCCGTTGTGCTGCTCACCGACAAGCTCTTGTTCCGGCAGCAGGTCGCGGCGCATAAAGTAATGTGAAATAGTATCTTTAATGAATATTTTCACTTCGAAAGTGTCTTCCGACACCCACGGATCAAGGCTTTTTTCCAGCAGTCCGAGCGCATTTTCTTCCGGCGTGAAGGTTTTTTGTTGAATATCAAACCAGCTAATCTGACTCAACGAGAAGGATTTTAGCCGGCTATTCTCGGTGGCTTGTAAATACCATATATTTTTATTGTTAATGAGTTTATAGGGATTAATCAGGCGGGTTTTACCCTTATAAACGATCTGGCATACATTACGATTCTTAATCGATTTCTCGATTTTCGATAAATAGCGACGAATATCACGTTCTACCGTGTGCTCTGCGTCGTTGCCAAGAATAAGAATATGATTTTCGTCAACGCGTGTTTCAAGTTTCTGCCAGAATTCCGTATTTCTTTCCGGGAAAAAGCTATCGGCATTCAGGAAGTTAGCAATCGTGTGATGTAATCCTTGTCCACCGGGAGATTGTGCGGAGTGGATCAGACGATACAGCCCGTTACCGGTATGTTCCACAATAGGTGAAAGCGCATTTAAATCCCGGTAGACGGTGCGCTCGGTAATTTTAAATTTTTCCATGAGCGCACTGCGGTTTACCACACCATTTAAATGTAACTCAACCAGAATATCGACCAGACGTTCAGCCGAGCGGCTCCGCGTCGATTTAGCCATAAGGTCTTCCTGTATATTAGGGTATGCGCTGAATGATGCGGGTCGCACTGACATGTATTGTCAGTATTCAGACACAGAAAATTTCTCTTATGGCTATATAACGGCGTGATTAAGCGGAAACCTTAGGAATTTTTGTGGAAATTGGCGCTGGCCGGGAAACGGCCAGCGCAGGAGGGGGTCACACTGCGGCTTCAGCCTCCATCATGACGGGGTGGAAACGGCGTTTAAAATAGATCAGGCCGTGTCCCGCTTCGCTCAGAATGATGTTTTTAATTTCAACGAGATAAACCAGATGGGTGCCGATGGTTTGCACCTGGCTAATCTCGCCTTCAAGGCTTGCCAGCGCGCCCTTCAGCACCGGTTGCCCCTGCGGACCTTTCTGCCAGCAGGAGAGGGCAAAGCGATCGTCCATTGCCATGCCGGTCATCCCGGCGAAGTGGCGGGCCATGATCTCCTGCTCATGGTTCAGCACGTTGACGCACAGCTTACCGTTACCCTGGAAAACCGGGTTCATGGCGCTGTTGGCATTGATGCAGACCATCAGCGATGGCGGGGTGTCCGTGACTGAACAGACGGCGGTGGCGGTGATACCGCAGCGTCCTGCATCGCCCTCGGTGGTGACAACGTTAACCGCCGCCGACAGGCTGGCCATCGCATCGCGAAAACGCAGGCGTTGTTCTGTATGCATTGAAACCTCCCGCTGCGTTATTTCAGCAGCTTATCCAGCATGTTGATATCGGAATTATTGTGCAGGTGCGGCACCGTCCAGCCATGCTGGTCGTACTCGGACATGCAGCGGTCGACCATTGCCATCATTTTGTCCATGTTGCCAGAGCTCTGTGCCTGACGCAGACACTGCAGACGGATTTCGTCCTGGCTGCCGGAGTAGTTGATCTCATACAGCTCGTGACGACCACCAAACTCGCTGCCGATGGCATCCCACATCAGTTTCAAAATCTTAATGCGTTCCACGTGATCCATGCCGTTGGAGCCGCGCACGTATTTCGCCAGATACTGGTCGATCTGCGGATTGTTCAGGTCTCGTGCGCTGGACGGCAGATAGATCAGGCCGCTGGTGACGTTACGCTCGATGATGTTCTTGATCTTCGCATAGGCCATCGGGGCCATGACGCGGTAGGTCTGCAGCGCCGCGTGATCCGGCAGGTACGCGCCATTCACCCACGGCGTGGCTTCAGAACACATGGAGTCGCTCAGCGCCCAGAACATGTTGCGCCAGGCCACCACTTCCCCGAGATCCGCCTGCACGCCGCGGAACTCCAGGGTGCCGGTACACTCCAGCGATTTCTTCAGCAGCGCGGTAATGAAATCGAGCTTCACCGCCAGACGTACGCAGGCCTGCAGCGGGTACATGCGGGCAAAACCGCCTTCCATGGTCCAGCGACGGCAGCGATCGAAATCGCGGTAGATCAGCACGTTTTCCCAGGGGATCAACACATGATCCATCACCAGGATCGCGTCGTTTTCGTCGAAACGGCTGGAGAGCGGGTAGTCGTATGGAGAGCCGGTCGCACCTGCCACCATTTCGTAAGAGGCGCGAGAGATCAGCTTCACGCCTTCGGCGTCCATTGGCGCAACGAACATCAGCGCGAAGTCCGGGTTTTCGCCCATCACCTGCGCGGAGCCAAAACCGATCATGTTGTAGTGAGTCAGCGCCGAGTTGGTTGCCACCACTTTTGCGCCGCTAACGATGATCCCGGCGTCGGTCTCTTTTTCCAGCTTGATGTAGACGTCTTTTACTTCGTCCGCCGGTTTGTGACGGTCGATGGGGGGATTAACGATGGCGTGGTTGAAGTAAAGCCCGGTTTCCTGAATACGGGTATACCAGTTGCGGGCGTTCTGTTCGAACTGGCCGTAGAACGCCGGATTGGCACCGAGCGCGCAGCCAAACGCCGCCTTGTAGTCCGGGGTGCGGCCCATCCAGCCGTAGCTCAGGCGCGACCACTCGGCGATGGCGTCACGCTGTTGACGCAGGTCGTCGGCGCTTTTCGCCACGCGGAAAAACTTATGGGTGTAGCCGCCGCTGCCGGTATCGGTACCCCAGCACAGCGTGTCCTGCATGTCAGGCTTGTGCAGCGCATCGTACATCTGTGCGATGGAGGCTGCCGCATTGCGAAACGCCGGATGAGTGGTCACGTCTTTGACGCGCTCGCCGTAGATATAAATCTCACGGCCATCCTGCAGGCTTTTTAAATACTCTTCACCGGTTAACGGACGTTTGGCATCAGCGCGGAAATCTTCAGGCTTCATAGGGACCTCGTATCGGAACAGTGATGTTAAATTTATGTTTTGTTTTTGTTGTTTAATTGAAGCCTGAGCGGGGGTGAACGTGAAGGGACGATTGGGACAACGGCTGGTACTTTTCGCATATGATCGCAGAGTGTGATTTCCCTCACCCTGAACCCGGGGGAGGGTCAGGGCTGGGGTGGGGTGACAGACGACACCGGTACTTTTTGTGCCCGATACGCGCTCGGCGAACACCCCACTAACCGATTAAAAAACCGGGCAAAATATGCCGGGTCTTTAAACCCCAGCTGCCAGGCGATTTCGCTGACCGCGCTGTCGGAGAAGAGCAGCATCCGCCTCGCTTCACGCAGCTGACGGTCAAAAATCAGCCGCTTCGGCGGGCGGTTGGCGAAGCGCCGGCAGATATCGGTCAGACGCGATTCGGTCAGGTGCAGTTCGCTGGCATATTCCGGCACCGTCCAGTGCTCATGAAAATGGACGTCAATTAACTGGGTAAAGCGCTGGAACAGTTTCAGCTCGCCGCGCATGCCGCTGGCGGCGTGATCGTCGAGCTTCGCGTTGCGCAGCAGCAGGGTGAACACCGCCTGGGCTAACAGAACCAGCGTGTGTTCGCGCCCGGGCAGTTGCGCCGTCGATTCCCGGGCAATCAGCGGCCAGTAGTGCTTCAGCGCCGCCAGTTCGTCCGGCTTATCGGCCAGCGACAGGCAGATCCCCGGCAGGCCAAAGGCTTCCCGCGTGCCGGGGTAGAGCACTTCCAGCAGCGGCCAGATCAGATCCTCGCGCACCGTCAGAACGTGCCCGTCGCTGTCGGATTCGGTAATAAACGCGTGCGGTACCGACGGGGGGGTGAGCACAAACAGCGGAGCCTGTACCGAGTAGCGGTGATCGTCGAGCTGCAGTTCGATCTGTCCGGTATCCAGAAAGTGCATCTGAAAATACTGGTCGTGACGGTGAGCCTGCATGTCGCGGCCAAAAAAGGCCGCCATGCGGGCGAACGACTGATAGTGAACATCATCCGTTCCCAGACTTTCGTCGTACTCTTTGCTGATGTCGATATTCGCGATCGGGTTCTGGCACATAGCCGCTCCTTACGGGATTTTCTGCGCCGCCATACCCGGCTCGTGCTCAAGGCTCTCCCGCTGCGTCATCGGGATACGTGTCAGCACCAGCGCGCCGACCACCAGCAAGCCGGCAACAAACCACAACCCGGAGCTGAAGCTGCCGGTGCTGTCACGCAGAATGCCGATCAACAGCGGGCTGACGGCGGATCCGACGTTACCGATGGCATTGATCACCGCCAGTGCGACCGCCCGCGACTGCAGGCTAATAACCCGATCCGGCGTGGTCCAGAAGATCGCCATGGCGGTAAACGATCCGGTTGAGGCCATGATGATGCCAAGCAGCTGGATCAGGCTGTGGTGGGTCGCCGAGGCCAGTAACCATCCTGCCGCCGCAAAGAGGTACGGCAGAATGGTGTGCTTTTTTCGCTCTTTCAGCCTGTCGGAGCGGCGGCTCCACCAGATCATCCCGAGGATGGTGCAAAACTGCGGGATCGCCGCCAGCAGGCCAATCACAATGTTGCTGCTGCCGGTGTTGAAGCTCTGCAGGATCTGCGGCGTCCAGATATTTATCGCGCTCAGGGTGTTCGTGAGGCAGAAATAGGCCAGGGTATAGAGCAGCACGGCCGGGGTAAACACTTCGCGCAACGTCGAACGCGGCGTGACGGGGCGGGCGATGGCCGACTCCTGCTCGCGGGCGATCATTGTTTTAAGCGCCTGCTTTTCGTCGTCATCCAGCCAGCTGGCCTGATCCGGCGTGTCGTTCAGGTAGAACCACGTCACTACGCCGAGCACCACGGACGGTAGCCCCTCCAGCAGGAACAGCCACTGCCAGCCTTTCAGGTTCCACAGCCCGTCCATGGCCAGAATATAACCGGAGAGGATCGAGCCGAGCATCATGGTCACCGGCATGGCGATCATAAACAACGCATTGGCGCGGGCGCGGTGGTAGGCAGGGAACCACCAGGTGAGATAGACGAGGATCCCCGGCAGGAATCCGGCTTCGGCAATGCCCACCAGCATGCGCAGCACATAGAGCGTGTGCGGGCTGGTGGCGAACATGGTGCAGGTGGAAGCGATGCCCCACACCACCATGATCCCGGCGATCCAGCGCCGGGCGCCGACCTTCGCCAGCATGATGTTGCTGGGGATCCCACATATCACGTAGGTGACGTAAAACAGGGTGGCGGCCAGGCCAAACATGGTCGAGGTGAGGCCCAGATCTTTGCCCATCGTCAGCCCGGCAAAGCCGATGTTAATGCGGTCAAGAAACGAGAAGACAAACAGGATAAAGAGAAACACGATCAAACGACGAAACAGCTTCTGAATAACGCGGTGTTCTACAGCTTTATTATCATGGGTTTGCAGGGTAGAGGTCGTCATGTTGCGCTCCACATCGTACGTTTAGTAGACGGATTTATTGTTATTTACTGACGTAACCGGGATATCGATAAAACGTGCCGCCAGCGCCTCGGCGCTGCGTGCAAGCAGGGTGGTGTCGACCCCGACGGCGACAAACAGCGCGCCAAGCTCGAGGTAGCGTTTTGCCAGCGGCTCGTTAGCCATCAGGATGCCGGGCGCTTTGCCTGCCGCACGGATCTGCGCAATGGCCTTCTCGATGGCGGCCTGGACTTCCGGGTGCTGCGGATTTCCGGCAAAGCCCATGTCGGCGCTCAGATCCGCCGGGCCAATAAACACCCCGTCCACGCCTTCCACGTCGAGGATGTGCGGCAGATTTTTCAGCGCCTCGCGCGTTTCAATCTGCACCAGCACGCACATGGCATCGTTAGCGCGCTGCAGGTAATCAGGCGTGCGGTTCCAGCGCGAGGCGCGAGCCAGCGCGCTGCCCACGCCGCGGATCCCCGCCGGTGGATAACGCGTGGCGCGCACCGCCAGCCGGGCTTCATCGGCGTTTTGTACCATCGGCACCAGCAGGGTTTGCGCCCCGACGTCCAGCAGCTGTTTGATCTGGACCGGATCGTTCCACGACGGGCGTACCACCGGCTGGCTGGCGTAAGGCGCGATCGCCTGCAGCTGGGTCAGGACGGTTTGCACGTTATTGGGCGCGTGCTCTGCGTCGATCAGCAGCCAGTCGAAACCCGCACCGGCCAGCAGCTCGGCGCTGTAACTGCTGGTCAGCCCCAGCCAGAGGCCGATTTGCGGTTTTCCGGCGCTGAGCGCCGCTTTGAATCTGTTTTCCATGGTGGTCTCCTAAACAAAACGGCAGCTGATGGAGCCCATCTTGCCGTAGTCCACGTGGAAGGTATCGCCCTTGCTGGCCGGCACCGGGCGGGTAAACGAACCGCCGAGGATGATTTGGCCAGGCTCCAGCTGAACGTCGTACGGCGCGAGTTTATTGGCAAGCCATGCCACACCGTTGGCCGGGTGGTTGAGCACGCCCGCGGCGACCCCGGTCTCTTCAATGACGCCGTTGCGGTAGAGCAGCGCGGAGATCCAACGCAGATCCAGCTCGTCGGGCTTAATCGGGCGACCGCCAAGGATCACACCTGCGTTGGCGGCGTTATCGGAGATGGTGTCGAACACCTTGCGCGGACGCTGGGTCTCGGGATCGATGTTGTGGCAGCGGGCGTCGATCAGCTCCAGCGCGGGGATGACGTAATCCGTGGCGTTGTAGACATCGAACAGGGTGCAGTTTGGGCCGCGCAGGGGTTTTGCCAGCACGAAGGCCAGCTCCACTTCGATGCGCGGGACGATAAAGCGGTCGGCAGGGATATCGCCGCCGTCGTGGAAGAACATGTCGTCGAGCAGAGCGCCGTAGTCCGGCTCGCTAATCTGCGAGCTGGCCTGCATCGCTTTGGAGGTGAGGCCAATCTTGTGGCCTTTCAGCACGCGACCTTCGGCGATTTTCAGGCTCACCCATTCGCGCTGTACGGCGTAGGCGTCGTCAAGGGTGATCGTCGGGTAGTCGAGCGAGATCTGGCGGATCTGCTCCCGGGACTGCTCCGCCTGATGCAGACGATGGGCGATCAGGGTATGGGTGTGTTTATCGAGCATGGCGATTTCCTGTTGTTGCCGGGTGGCGTGCTGCTCACCCGGCTTGCGTTCAAAGCCGTTGTCGGCCCGGTAAGGGCGCTACTTAAACAAAGCGTGCACGTTGTTCTGCTTGTAATTGAGCGTCGGGTGCAGCTCGTCTATTTCAAAAGAGAGCGCCAGATAGCGCGATGCCATCAGGTCGGCGAAGTGGGTTTTAATCAGCTCAAACAGTGCCTTTCCCACCGCCTCCCGGCTCTCCAGACTGCGCCCGGCGCCAATCTTCAGCGTCATATGCACAAAGGCGTAATCATGCTTACCGTCGGCCATCTGCCAGGTGTCCAGCCAGTGCGCGCGGCTACGGATACCGCCGAGTGGGAAGATTCCCGTGGCGGCAAGCGCGTCGTTCACTTTGGCGAACAGTGCTGGCAGGTCCGCCTGCTCGCGGATGTTGTCAGTGCATTCAGCAATAAAGTGCGGCATGGTGGCTCCTTACGCGGACGCGGGCAGGGGGAAAACGGCGTTAACCTGGCCGGTGCCGGAGCTGGGGAACAGCTCGGTGAGGAACTCCACCTTGCCGTCGTATGTGTCCCAGCCGAGCATCCCCAGCAGCATCACCGTGTCGTGCATGTTGCCCTCGCCGTAGCAGTAGTGGGCATACTCCGGCAACATGCTGCAGAACTCCCTGAACTTGCCTTCACGCCACAGCTTCACCACGCGTTCGTCCATCTGACGGTCGAACTCGCGGGTGTAGCTGTTCATTCCCTCTTCGGCACGCTGGTCGTCGATAAAACGGTGCGACAGCGAACCGCTGGCGAGCACCGCCACGGTGCCGTCATATTTCTGAATCGCGCTGACGATGGCCTCGCCCAGCCTGCGGCTGTCGGCGAAGTCGTGGACGGTGCAGAACGCGGCGATAGAGATCACTTTGAAGTGCTTATCGCTGTTCATGTAGCGCATCGGTACCAGCGTGCCGTACTCCAGCTTGAGGCTCGGGATGTTGTGCGCTTTGGCACGTACACCGAGTTTCACCGCTTCGTCGGCGATAAGCTGGCCGAGCGCCGGGTTACCGTCGTAGTCGTAGGTCATGTCGCGGATAAAATGCGGCAGCTCGTTGCTGGTGTAGATGCCGGAGAAATGATCCGCACAGTTGATGTGGTAGGCGCTGTTCACCAGCCAGTGGGTATCGAACACAATAATGGTGTCGACGCCCAGCTCCCGACAGCGCTTGCTGATTTCTTTATGTCCGTCGATGGCGGACTGGCGGCAGCCGTGGTTTTTTCCCGGTAACTCAGAGAGGTACATTGATGGAACGTGGGTAATTTTTGCCGCTAACGCTAACTTGCCCATACTCAGATCCCCCATTTTGGAATCGGATGGTCGCCCATGGAGATGCAGACGTTTTTCATTTCAGCGAACACCTCGAAGCTGTATTCGCCCCCTTCGCGCCCGGTACCGGAAGCCTTCACGCCGCCAAACGGCTGACGCAGGTCGCGCACGTTCTGGGTGTTTACAAACACCATTCCGGCTTCGATATTGCGCGCCAGGCGCAGCACTTTGCTGACGTCCTGGGTCCAGATGTATGACGCCAGGCCGTACTCCACGTCGTTAGCCAGACGCAACCCTTCGGCTTCGTCCTTAAACGGCAGCAGGCAGGCAACCGGCCCGAAGATCTCTTCCTGGGCCACGCGCATCCGGTTGTCGACGTCTGCCAGCACGGTCGGGCGCAGGAAGTTGCCGTTTTTCAGGTGAGCAGGGAGATCGGTGGGTTTGTCAGGGCCGCCCGCCAGCAGGGTCGCACCCTCTTCAATGCCAAGACGGATATAGCCGGAGACTTTTTCCCAGTGCTGCTGGCTGATCAGCGCGCCAACCTGAGTGTTCGGATCGGTCGGGTCACCCACGCGCAGACGGTTCGCGCGCTCGGCAAAGCGCCTGACGAATTCCGGGTAGATGCTCTGCTGAATGAAAATGCGTGAGCCAGCGGTGCAACGCTCGCCGTTGATGGAGAAGATGGTGAACAGGGCGGCATCCAGCGCGCGTTCGATATCCGCATCTTCAAAAATCAGCACCGGAGATTTCCCTCCCAGCTCCATGGAGTATTTCTTCAGTCCGGCGTTTTTCATGATGTTGCGCCCGGTGGCGGTGCCGCCGGTAAAGGAGACGGCGCGCACGTCGTGGTGACGTACCAGCGCATCGCCCGCCGTTGCGCCATAGCCCTGCACCACGTTCAGCACGCCCGCCGGAATACCGGCCTCCAGCGCCAGCTCGCCCAGACGGTCGGCGGTCAGCGGGGAGAGCTCAGACATCTTCAGCACCGCGGTGTTGCCCAGCGCCAGGCACGGCGCAACCTTCCAGGTGGCGGTCATAAACGGCACGTTCCACGGCGACACCAGCGCGCAGACCCCCACCGGCTGCACCAGGGTGTAGTTGAGCATCTTGTCGTCGACCGGGTAGGTTTTACCGTTCATCTGCTGGCACACTTCGGCGAAGAACGCGAAGTTGTGCGACGCGCGTGGTATAAGCACGTTTTTGGTCTGGTGGATCGGCAGGCCGGTGTCGGCGGTCTCGAGGGCCGCAATCTCCGGAACGTGTTGATCGATAAGATCCCCGAGGCGACGCATCAGGCGTGCGCGCTCTTTCATCGGCAGGTTAGCCCACGTCGGGAATGCCTCTTTGGCCGCCGCCACGGCCTGATGAATTTCAGCTTCACCGCCGGACGCGACCTCCGCCAGCACCTCTCCGGTGGCCGGGTTAGTGGTGTGGAAGTAATCACTTCCTGCGACGTTTTTACCGTTAATCCAATGGTTTATTTTTTTCATTTTGCAGTCTCCTCACTGACAATGCGGTTCACCAGGCGGCCCACGCCCTCCACTTCCACGACCACTTCGTCGCCTGGCTGTACGTCAGACAGACCCTTTGGCGTGCCGGTGGCAATCATGTCGCCGGGCTGCAGGGTCATAAACTCGCTGAGATAGGCAATCAGGAACGGGATGCTGAAGATCAGATCGGCAGTGGTCCCTTGCTGGCGCAATTCACCGTTCACGAAGGTGCGCAGGGTTAAGTTATGCGGGTCGGGAATGGCCTCTTTCGGCACGATATGCGGGCTGAGGGGGGTCAACCCGTCGCGGCTTTTCACCCGCAGGTTCGGGCGGTAGTAGTTTTCCAGGTAGTCACGGATGGCGTAATCGTTGCAGACGGTATAGCCCGCGACATAGTCCATCGCCTCGCGCTCACTGACCTTGTGCGCCGTTTTGCCGATGACCACCACCAGCTCCGCCTCGTAGTGCATGTACTCAATGTTGTTCGGGCGGACCGAGGTCTGGTTATCGCCGGTCACGGTGTTGGGGGCTTTGATAAACACCAGCGGTTCCGTTGGCGGCGTAAATGCCAGCTCGCTGGCGTGATCGGCGTAGTTCAGACCAAGCGCGAACAGCGTGGCGTGCGGATGTGGGCCTTGCGCATGGGCGACCTCGCGTTCATCAACCACCGGGTTTTCCAGGGACGGGAAGCCTTTCGCCAGAATGCGTACGCGATCGCCCGGCTGCAGCGGGACGCGCGAGTGTGGGGTGCCGAGCAGAATGGCATCGCCCGGACTGAGGGTGGCGAATTCGCTCAGGGCGCTCAGCAGTTCGGCGGCATTGCGCTGCAGGTCAGCGGTGTTCCAGTGGTCCGCTTCCCGGCCGTTAATTTCGGTGACGATGGTCAGGTTATCAACGTGGTCGACGGCGGCCAGCTCTCCCAGCGGACAAAAGCCGTCGCGGCATTTGGCCTTGATGGCAGGGCGATAAAAACTCTCTTCCGGCAGGCTCACCTCGTTGGCAAGCGCGTAACCGGCGATGTACTCCGCCGCCTCGTCCACGGGAACGTTACGCGCCGTTTTGCCCACAACCAGCGCAACCGTGGCACCGCTTAACACGGTTTCTCCCTGCGGGAAGGGAATGGGGTCGCCCGTGCGGATCACGGTGTTATGCGGTTTGATAAACCACACGGCGGTTTTTGGTGGCGTGTTGTAGGGGGCTTTTTCAAACGCGTCGCGCCAGGCATCGCGCTGGCTCTGGTGGTTCAGCGCTACGGCAAAAACAGTACCTTTCATTCACTTACTCCTCAGGCCGGACGTCCGGCCTGTGATTTCATTAATATGTTAATGATCTGGTTGTATGCCTTTGCTGTTTATTTCGCAACCAGAAGTGAATAATTTGTGATATGAATAACAATAAATTTACATAAAGAGATTAAAGGCTATATTTATCATTGCGTTAAAAAATCAGGCTTGTTTCTGTTAGACTTTTTGTCGTAAAACGCGTTGTGTGTAAAACCAGCAGAACTGAATTGTTCATGTGTTAATGATTACCGGGAGAGGCTATGCATGATTCATTAACTATCGCCCTGTTACAGGCGCGGGAAGCGGCGATGTCTTACTTCCGCCCGATTGTGAAACGGCATAACCTGACCGAGCAGCAGTGGCGCATCGTGCGCGTACTGGCCGAACATCCGTCGATGGATTTTCACGATCTGGCGTTTCGCACCTGTATCTTGCGTCCCAGCCTGACGGGCATTCTGACGCGCATGGAGCGTGACGGTCTGGTGCTGCGCCTTAAGCCCGTAAACGATCAGCGCAAGCTGTACGTGTCGCTGACCAAAGAGGGGAACAGGCTATACGAGCGTGCCCAGGCGCAGGTGGAAGAGGCGTATCAGCAAATCGAGGCCGAATATACGCCGGCGAAGATGCAACAGCTGACAGCGCTGCTGGAAGAGTTTATTGAACTGGGGAACCGGCATATCACAGCGCGCGAAGAAGAGTAAAAACCACAAATTTAAGGATGATTTTCGTAAAGTTTTCCCTTTCCAGGCCGAAAATCCTGTTATCTGTCTGATGGAAAGCGAAAACATGTTAAACCGTATCAAGATTGTCACCAGCTTAATGCTGGTATTAGCGATATTTGGCCTTTTACAACTCACATCCGGTGGTCTTTTCTTCAATGCCCTCAAGCATGACAAAGAGAATTTCACCGTCCTGCAAACCATTCGCCAGCAACAGTCCACGCTGAACGCCAGCTGGGTTGCCCTGCTGCAAACCCGTAATACCCTGAACCGTGCGGGTATTCGCTACATGATGGATCAGAGCAATATCGGCAGCGGCGCGACCGTGAACGATCTGATGCAAATTGCGGCGGCTTCTCTGAAACAGGCAGAAAAAAACTGGGCTGAATACGAAGCCCTGCCACGCGATCCGCGTCAAAACGACGCCGACGCGACGGAGATCAAACGTAACTACGATATCTACCACGGTGCACTGGCGGAGCTGATCCAGCTGCTGGGCGCGGGCAAAATCAACGCCTTCTTCGATCAACCTACCCAGAGCTATCAGGATGGTTTTGAGAAGCAGTACGTGAACTATCTGCAGCAGAACGACAAGCTGTATCAGATGGCGGTGGAAAACAGCAATAGCTCTTACAGCCAGGCAATCTGGGTGCTGATTAGCGTACTGATTGCGGTGCTGGTGGTGATCGTGGCCGTGTGGCTGGGTATCAAGCAGGCGCTGATTTCGCCACTTACCCGTCTTATCGACAACATTCGTCATATCGCCAGCGGCGATCTGGTGAAGCGCATCGAGGTGCAGGGCGCTAACGAGATGGGTGAACTGGCCGACTCGCTGCGTCATATGCAGGGCGAGCTGGTCCGTACCGTTGGCGATGTGCGTAACGGTGCTAATGCCATCTACAGCGGCGCGAGCGAAATCGCGATGGGTAACAACGATCTCTCTTCCCGTACGGAACAGCAGGCCGCATCCCTGGAAGAGACCGCTGCCAGCATGGAGCAGCTGACGGCGACCGTTAAGCAGAACGCCGAGAACGCCCGTCAGGCGAGCAACCTGGCGCTGAGCGCGTCTGAAACCGCGCAGAAGGGCGGTAAAGTGGTGGATAACGTGGTGCAAACCATGCGTGACATCGCGGGCAGTTCGCAGAAAATTGCCGACATTATCAGCGTGATCGACGGCATCGCGTTCCAGACCAACATCCTGGCACTGAACGCTGCAGTAGAAGCGGCACGTGCGGGCGAGCAGGGCCGCGGATTTGCCGTTGTTGCGGGTGAAGTCCGTAACCTGGCACAGCGCAGCGCCCAGGCAGCACGTGAGATCAAGAGCCTGATTGAAGACTCTGTTGGCCGCGTGGAAGTCGGGTCTACCCTGGTAGAAAGCGCCGGCGAAACCATGGGTGAAATCGTTAATGCGGTAACCCGCGTGACGGACATCATGGGCGAAATCGCCTCTGCGTCTGATGAGCAGAGCCGTGGTATCGATCAGGTGGGTCTGGCGGTGGCTGAGATGGATCGCGTGACCCAGCAGAACGCCTCGCTGGTGGAAGAGTCTGCCGCGGCGGCAGCGGCACTGGAAGAGCAGGCGAGCCGTCTGACTCAGGCCGTGGCCGTGTTCCGCATTCAGCAGGAGCAGATGAAAGCCCGCGAGCAGGCCTCAGCGAAAACCGCTGCAGCCCCTATGATGGCGCGTAAAGCCGCGACCACCGATGCGGGCGAAAACTGGGAAACGTTTTAATCCTGCCACAGTGCCGGGGGGCGGCTACGCCTGACCCGGCCTGTAATGGGGCGTTTTGCAGGCCGATATCACAGAGGCAGGCGCATGGCACAGCGGGAGTCATACGCGAAACCGTGCGCCGCTTCTTCCTCTCTTTTCTGACGCAGTTCAGGCGTTAGCATCGTCACCGTTTCAAACCCGAGTCGCGCATAAAACGGCGCATTCCACGGCACCTCGCAAAAGGTGGTCAGCGTCAGCGATGTCAGCCCCAGCGTGCGGGCATGGTCTGCGGCGCAGGCGATAAGTCGCCGACCTATTCCTCTTCCCTGCCACTCCCGATGAACCGAGAGTTCGACAATAAACAGCGATGACGGATGGGCTTCTGCAAGGATAAACCCGACGGGCAGGTCGTTTGCCAGCGCCAGCCAGCTTAACCCGCGTTTCGCGTAATCAAGATGATGTTCCGCGCAAATGACGTCGCCGTCTGCAAGCCAGGCCAGTTCGGGGACGTCCCGAAAACGCTCGCCTGCCGCGCGCTCGATGGCGGGCAGGGCAGCAACATCTTTGGGCGTCGTCGGTCGAAAGAGAATGTTCATGGCGGAAAGTATACCCCGACCAGCCGCGCCTATTCTGAACAAATCAGGACCGGCGCATAGAAATTGCTGATCACCAGCGCGTCTTCCGGCGTGCGTTCAATCTTCAGAAGTCTTTTGTTCCCCGGCGTCAGGCCGGCGACGTACTTTTCAAAGACCCCCGGTGGCAGGGTGTCATGGCTAAAGCGCGCCACGCTTTGTATGAATATTTCATAGAGTGAACCCTCAACGTGCCGCCACGTGAACATCTCCTGGCGGGAAACATCCCAGTGATGTGGCTCGTTAACCACGTCGCCGTTAAGCGTAAGGTACCCTGTGTTGTCGGGCTGAAAGCGCAGCGTAACCTCCCCTTCAAAGGAGAAATCATGATCGTCATGTCGGGCTGAAAATGTCAGGTTTCCTGCACAGGTTCCGGACAGCGGAGGCGTGTAGACGTACCACGCCAGCGTCACGCCAATCAGCAACAGATTGAGCGCCAGAATAAGCCACACTTTTTTTTGTTTCATATCACCACTCGTAAAAGTAAAGCGTTCGGCAGGCGCTGGCTTTACCGTCCGTGAGAGAACACTGGGAAAGGACCAGCCGCCCTTCGTGGCCATAGAAAAGTGTTCTCTGGATGTGCATATAGAAAATAGAGTTTTTCAGGCAGGGCAGATTACCTTCGCGCTGAAGCGTCTGCGCCAGCGCCATGGCCTTAGTGTGAAACACATCTGCCAGCGGGGCGAAGGTGTAGACCGGACAGGTGCCAATGTGGGTGAGCAGATGAGTGTCACTGTACTGGTGCGCCTGTTTCGTCAAACAGGCGCCGATGCACAGCGCCACGACCATCAGCGTAAGTACACCGCAGAATAGCCATTCTGGCTGAATGCGTCGTGAGGCCGGGAGCGACTCCACGACGGGAAAATCGTCCTCCAGGGGCGTTACCGCGATATCAGCACTGAGCATAAAGCCCGTTTTCGGTACGGTGACGATAAACAGGGTGTCGGGCAGCAGGCTCGACAGCATTTTGCGCACAATACTGATGTATTGATTTAACGAATTGTTGGACCCCTGGAGCCCACGTTGATCCCAGACATCACTCAGAAAGGTGTCACGTTCGACGACGTTGCCGTGATGCTGAACCAGCAGCTTCATGATGGCGTTGGCGGTACAGGTGAGGATTTGTCTGTCCAGATCGGGTGCATTGATAAGAGAAACAGAACCGTCTTCGTCGTTATAGACGATGGCGTCAGCAAGCAGGTATTTCATAAGTTATTGTAATACAGAAAAAATAACAAAAAAGAAGATAAGGCTGTGCCTTGTCGGACATAACACGCTGGCTATTTTAGCGCCATTGTTACCGATAACATTGATCCAGACAAGATTTAAGGCAATTTACTCGTGCAGTCGGATTACCACGTCATCCCAACGTGGCGGGAAGGGCATAGCGAGACAGCAGCGCCAGCATCAACAGCCAGAGAATGAGACAGGGAAGATGACGCCGCATGATCTTATTTCCCGACGTGATTAGCCGTGCAGTGACAAACACGATGCCGGGTAGTCGAGCAGGAAGAGTTTGCGATGGAATTCCGCCAGGTTCTGGCAGTGAAATTTGTTCATCGCGTTACGCTTGTGGGTATAGATCGTTTTCGGGGATTTATTCAGGATCTGCGCGATGCGAACCGGGCTGAACCCGTTGCGGAACAGCATGCAAACCCGAAGCTCCTGGCAGGTGAGCGTGGCGTTTTTTACGCTTGCGAACGGCGTGTTCTGAAAACAGCGGCTGAGTTGCGCGAGTGACAGGTTTCCCGCCACCACGTGGACACGCTCACCCCCCAGAATGATTTTAATATCGTTGACGCGGGACGCATCGGTGAATACCAGCCACCCTTTTTTGACGCGGATATTCAACATCAGTTGCCGCAGGGGCAGGATCCCCTCAGGGCTCACGTCGTTAATCCAGAAAATTTCAGGGCAGGGGTCCACACTCTGCGAGATGAACGTCTTCAGGCCCAGCCACAAGAAGGCATTGCCGCTTAAAACGATGACCTTATAGTCGGCATTCAGTGTCTGCGGCATCAGGGTTTTTTCCCCTGGTAGCGCTGGTCGTACTCCGCTGCGCTGTGCCAGGGTGGATTCGAACGTATGGCCGGTTAGCATGATAAAAAGTGGGTAACTCTCTCAGGGTGTAAGGAGTTACACATTCTGAGATATGATTTCTTTCTGGTGAATTTATAAATAGAAATGAGAGATATATGGTGTCTATGTCTTATTTTTAATGGTTTTATAGGATTATATATTTACATAAAGCGCCCGACAGAACGCCGGGCGCAGAAGGGATCAGCTCTCTTTACTGACAATTTTAATCTCTACCATCCCGATGCCGAGCTCGCGCGGTGAATGGCCAAGAATATTTCCCTCATTCGTCGGCTGCGGGTCCGGCGGAACAATCACCAGCGTATTGCTGCGGGAAGGATTATCAAAATGCAGCGTGGTGGTGGTGACGTCATTTCCCAGCGTCAGCGTTTGCTCTTTATCGCCCACGCGAACCGGGATGGGACGGTTCGCGTTTGGACCATAGGCCCGGGCGGTGATCACCAGGTCGAATTTTTCAGGCAGAGGATGCGCGTACTCAATCTTCACTTCACTGCCCAGCTGCGCATTAGACCAGCGCCCCCAGGATTCTGGACGCGAGATGCCGCTGAACTGTTTGACCTCTTCCGGTGCCCCGGCCACGTTGAAGATAAAGCTGTCTGCTTTATAGCGAATATCGTTATCCACGATCTTCAGCATGTCGACATTTCGCTGATAGCGCGCGGTATCGATGACCGTATCGTTGAATGCGGTTTTGCCTTTCCACTGCGCTTTATCGACATGCTGCACGGTTTGCTCCCCGCCAAGCTGTCCCTGAGAAACGCACCAGTCGGTTGAGAGAGCCAGTGGCTGGGACCAGAGCTGGCCCATTTTGTAGCACCTGTCGACCCAGACAAAATTATCGCGAGGGGCGAAGTCGGCCAGCTGGAAACGCAGCGGCGCAGAGTATTCGCTTTCCGGCAGCGGTTCGACGCGCGTATCCGACACGCGCAGCAGCAGCGGCAGACGGAAATGGCTGCCGGAGAAGGCAATCGTGTTTTTATCCTGATCGATGGTGAAGTCTTTCATCTCTTTCGGGAAGTTCCACAGGCGGATGATGTCCGGCTTCCACGCAAGGATTTTCTCCTTCATGTTGAGGAACACTTCCGACAGCGACTGCCCCGAGAGCGTACTGCGGCCAAGGCCAATAAAGTTATCCCCGCCCAGAATGTCCAGCACGGTTGCGCCGTTATCCATGGAGTTGCGTTTGGTGGCGATCACATCCTGTTGCGGCTGGTCGCCGCGCAGAATGAAGAACAGATTGCTGCGATCCTGTTTGCTGAGCTGATCCCAGGCGCTGTTTTTCATCGCCAGATGGTCAGATGAGACGACGATGACCGTGTTTTTAAAATACGGCGAGGCTTTGATTTTCTCGACCAGAGCGGCGATATGCTCCTGGCTGCAGGTTACCGCGCTGAACGACGTGTTGTTTTTGCCGTCAATCTCATAGCGTTTGCGCTTACAGGTGCGCGAGACAAACCCGTCCGGATGGTGGGTATCTACCGTCAGGGCAAAGAGGGAGAAACGCTTGCCGGCGCGGGACAGTTCCTCGAACTTTTTCCAGGTTTCGTCCAGTACCGTGTCGTCGTAAAAGCCCCAGTCGTTGCGGTAATGCGGGTCGGCAACGGTCGTTTTTAACTCTTCTGAGCCATACAGATGGTCAAAACCGTGGGATTTCAGGAACACGTCTTTTCCGGCAAAGCGCAGGTTGGCCCCCTGTACGAAGTAGTTTTCGTAGCCGGAGTTTTTCAGGATATCGCCGAGGCAAACGTTCTGCGGGAAGAAGCTCGACATTGAGGCCGAGGCATTACCCTCAAAGGGGGCGAAGAGCGGGATACCGCACTGCGAAGCAACCATCCCGGCGATGGTGTAATCCGTACCGGGCAGCTGCGCGGTGTGGCTGAAATCAAGGCTTTCGTTTTTCAGCGCGCCCAGCTCCGGCGTCAGGTTCGGAAAAGCATTGTTATCAAACCAGGTGCGTTCCAGACTCTCGCCGTAGATATACACCAGGTTAAGCTTCGGGTTGGCTATTTTTTTGGACGGCTCTTTATACCAGGCCATGAAATCCGGGTCGCCGTCGCGCGACTGTGACTTTACCAGCTCGGTTATCTGATGAAACGCCGGGCTGGCATCCACGGACGCCAGCGCCAGACAGAGTGCCAGCAGGCTGTAGCCGCCATGATGCGGAAGATGTCGACGGCGGCGCAGCACCCAGGCCAGGGCACCAAAAATAATCACCAGCGCCGCAATCAGCCCAAGCCCGGGAAGAATGTATTTACCCACGCCCGCGCCCGTCAGGCTATTCGTCAGCGTGTAGAGCACCGCATCGTTAATGCCGTCACCGGTAAAGTAATCGCTGGCGTATAAGGTAATGTTTAAAATAATAAAAATGCCGAGCACCACCAGCGTGGCGATAAACCACCAGGTGTTACGGCCCGCTTTGCAGGCGTAAACGCCGACAGAGGCCAGAAAAAGGACAAGGGACATTAACTCTGACAACAGTCTATCCTCATGACGCCAGGCGCTTAGCTGGCTAACTGATTATTTTTTGGGTTATACAATGTAATTGCGTTGTCGTGTAGCTGCAATTTTAGTGTCACGAAAGTGTGCTGTTGTTAGGATTTGGTTTAGAAAATCGTTTTTTTGAAGGGGGTCGCATCCTGACATACGGACGCTCAGACGGTGGCAGGCAGGAAAAAGACGGCTTTAACGCCGCGTTAAAAGAATAACGTCTTAAACGCGGCGTGTAATGGCAATACAGGCGGGGATCAGGAGATGAAATTAACGCCTTGTTTCAGCACCAGATCGCAGGCTTTGGTTTTCACCTGTTTCGCCAGCGAGGAGTTGCCGATGGTGCTCAGGTTGAGCTGTTGACCGTTTTGCGCATTCAGCAGGCCCTGAATACCATCCATATAGTTGGTGTCCTGTTTCTGCTCCTGTGTATCCAGACCGAGTTTGCCCAGCACCTGATTTTTCACGTTTTGCGCGTCGGTCACGGAGGCCAGTTTTTGCTTCGCGCAATATTCCAGAATTCCCGCGGCGTTGTTCATTGTACCTGCGCTCAGGCTCTGGGTGCTGTTACCCAGCAGGCCGGTAAGGGAAGAGGCTGACAGCCCGCCCTGGGTGCTGCTGCTCTCTTTGGTCAGTTCGCTCGCTGCGCTGGACAGCGAATCCTGCCAGGATGCGGCCTGTGCCGCGCCGGTAACCAGCAGGGCGCCTAATACGGTGCTGAAAAGAAACTGTTTTTTCATAATGGCTTACTCAAAAAAGGTCCGTTTTGGGGCGAAAGTGGAGTCAGTATATACCTCCGGGCCACCGGTCTTTCCTGGAAATATCTTAATACTCTTTACCGGTGACACGGCTGCGGTAACTTTCCCAGTCGAAGATGACATACAGACTGTTCCCGAGCTTCATGCGATCCATGACGCGTTCGCCCAGCAAGCGGGTCATTTCGTCGATGTTGTGGTTAGTCAGCATGCCGGTGGGGCGTTTGGAGGAAGAGCGGCGATCGACAATCTGGTTAATGATCACTTTTTCATAGCGGGATTCGGTCTGGACGCCAATCTCATCAATAACCAGTAAATCGACATTACTCAGGTCGTTAAGCAGTTGCTCTTCGCTGGTTTCGCGGTTGCTGAAGGTGTCTTTCATGGCGGACATGATATCGGCCACGGTGATGATCAGCACCGATTTCCCGCGCAGCAGCAGTTCGTTACAGATAGCGGCCGCCAGGTGGTTTTTCCCCGTGCCAGGCTTGCCGCTAAAAATGAAGCTGGCGATATTGCCGTCGAATTCATCCACGTACTGACGCGCGGCAGCGAGTGCATTCATCTGCCCGTTGGTCTCAATTTTATAGTTATCAAACGAGCAGTTCTGGTGCAGGGGGCGAATACCGGAACGGTTAAAGGTGCGCTGCATTTTCATCGCCCGGTTTTCGCGGGCCAGCGCGGCGGCGCGGATCTTACCCTGCTCTTTTTGCCACGCCAGGAGTTCTTCACCCGTCGTGAAGGCGGGCTTCACGTTGGCTGGCATCATCTTTTGCAGACGTTTCATCAGGTCGCCGACGTTCTTCATTTCGCACCTCGGAATCCATTTGGGATCTGTTTATCCGGTTCGGAAAACGCGTTGATATCACGTTTTGGCTGGCCGTTATTGCTGGCGCGATTAATTTGCAGATGACGCGCGAGCTTCTGTTGCCACTGAATATGGGTGAATACTTTGCCTTCCGCCTGCCACCACGCGGTAAACGCGGCCAGCTCTTCGGGGGTAGCCGGTTGCGTTAACGCTATGCCCCACAATGCCGCCTGCCGTTGAAAATCAGCATCAGGTTGCCAGCCCGCATACAGGGCAAATTTTCCCATGGGAACGGCCATGGGGACGTTAACCGGCTCGTCAAAGAACTGGTTATCGAGGGTTACGTCGCTCGCCGGACGGGACAACTGCGCTTCAATCTCCAGAAGCTGTGCCAGACGTTCCGGTGTGATGGCATAAAACGCCGGAGCGTTGTCAGCAAATACCGCAACCGTGCCGCCTTCGGCGTGGGTCAGCACACCGCGGGGATCGCGCATAAAGGCATCAATACCAGCAATGCTGGTGGTCAGAATTCTGGAGGACATAACGCTTACTCTACTGATAACTACGGGCGTGATATGGGCTTATGGTAGCACAGAGAGCGGGAAGGGAAGGAGGGGTTTTCCCCGGCGGCGCGATGCCTGCCGGGGCGACAACAGCTGGCCTGATAAGCGTAACGCCATCAGGCAGTTATCAGGCGATAATGTTCAGCGTTACGTCGATGTTACCGCGGGTCGCGTTAGAGTACGGACACACAATGTGTGCTGCATCGACCAGTTTTTTGGCTTCTGCAGGATCCATACCTTCAACGTGGATGTTCAGTTTTGCTTCGATACCAAAACCGGTTGGCAGCGGCCCAATCCCCACTTCGCCTTCAATAAAGGCCTCTTTCGGCAGGGTAAATTTGTCGCGCGCGGCTACAAACTTCATGGCACCCAGGAAGCAGGCAGAGTAGCCGGCAGCAAACAGCTGCTCAGGGTTGGTGACGTCACCGCCCATGCCGCCCATCTCTTTTGGCACGCCGAGTTTAACGTCCAGTACGCCGTCGGAAGAGGTTGCACGGCCATCACGGCCCCCGGTTGCTTTTGCTTTGGCAGTGTAGACAACTTTTTCTAAAGACATGGCAGATTCCTCATCTTACATTAATGTGCGCTATTAAATAGCGTGCGATATATATGGGTAAATAAATACGCGTAAAGTATAGCCTTACGCGCGTTGGATCTGTTGTCGCAAACGTTCCAGCTGCTGCTTAAGTGACAGCATGGTCTCAGTATCACACTGGGCGGCGCATCCCACTGCATGGGGGATCCCGGAAGCCTGCTGCTGGAGATGACGTCCCGCATCGCTCAGGGTGACGGCGACCTGACGCTCGTCTTTACGTGAGCGGTGGCGGTTTATCAGCCCCGCGCTTTCCAGACGCTTCAACAGCGGCGTCAGCGTGGCAGAGTCAAGGAACAACCGTTCACCGATGTCCGACACCGTAATGTCATCCTGCTCCCACAGCACCAGCATCACCAGGTATTGCGGGTAAGTCAGGTTCAGCGGTGCCAGCAGTTGCCGGTACAACTTGTTCAGCGCCAGATTTGCTGAATAGAGAGCAAAGCAGAGCTGGTTATCCAGCAGGAGCGCAGCGGTCGTGTCGTTCGTTTTCGCGTTCATGAGATGAATATAGATAGTGCGCGATTTAATTGCAAGCTATTTTATGGGCAGGTATAGCGGAGCGCCACCTGAACGGCCATTTTGCGGTAGTGCTGGCGCTGTGCCTGTTCGTCCGCACCCTCTTCAAACAGCAGGGTGAAGGTGTAGCTGTTGGCAACGTAGTGGAAGCTGAAACTGCTGATCAAACGATGCAGATCGCGGGCTTCAACCGTCTGATTGAACAACTGCTTTTCTTTCCCGCGACGGAGGATCGCTTCCAGCAGATCAAGCGCGCTGCGGTTGACCTGGCGGAGGTAGCTGGACTGCTGCATAAAACGGCCGCGCTGCATGTTTTCCATGCAGATAATGCGGATGTAATCAGGGTGGTCGGCATGGTAGTCAAAGGTGGCTTCAACCAGATGAACCAACGCTTCGACAGGGGGCATTCCCGCCAGGCTGAGCGCCTGTTCACTGGCACGGATCTGGGTGTAAACATACTCCAGCACGAGAAGATACAGGTTCTCTTTGTTTTTGAAGTGGTAAACAACCATGCGTTTGGTGGTGCCGGCTTTCTCCGCAATTTGTTCCATGCGGGCACCGTTCAACCCGTATTCGGCAAACAGCGTGATAGCGCTCTGAAAGATTTTCTCTTTCAGGCTGGATTCTTCATTGTGCTCGGGGAGTTCGCTGCCTGGGTTAGCCACATCCTTTCCTTATCGTCACCAAACGGATGGGAGTGATTATCCTCACGGCAGCGTAATAACACAAATCTCAAACCCGTGGACGTTTGCGGTACAGCCACAGTCCGGGGATCGACAGTCCGATAGAGAGCGCACCGACAATGGACGAAGCCTTAAGAAAGTTGCTCAGAAGGAGGATCATTTGCGGTTCGGTGTAGCCGAAATGGCTGATTTTTACCGCGGAAATCATGGCCGTATAGGCAGATATGCCGGGGAACATCGGGATAACGGCGGCGACGGTGAACACCTTGGGATGCGCCAGATACCAGCGCGACCACTGAATTCCGATGCTACCGACCAGCATTGAGGCCATAAATGTTGACCATTCAATGTTTAATCCCGCCGTCATCATCACCATTCGCGAGCCATGACCAATAGCACCCAACAGCGCGCACCACGGTAACGCGCGTTGCGGAACGTTAAAGACCATCGCAAAACCGACGGCAGGGATCGCGGCCAGCAGCATATCCTGCGCCAGCGCCAGCAGAAAATCGATCACGCCCATCCGCGTAACCCCCAGAGTGTCATGGCCATTACCACACCAATGCAGGTTGCAAGCGTCAGCAGGCTGGCAATCGCCCAGCGTGCCAGACCGGTATTGATGTGCCCCTTAAACATATCGGCTACGGCATTAATCAACGGGAAGCCGGGCACCAGCAGAAGCACGCTGGCCGCCATGGCAATCGTCGGCGTGTTGGCAAACTGCGGCAGACGAAGCAGCAGGCCAGAAACCGTGGTGGCGACAAAAGCGGTAAGGCAGAAATTAATTTGCGGGTGGAGTTGGCGGTGCGTCAGGAGCTGGCGCACGTACATGGCGATGCTGCTGGCGAAAAAGGTGATGACCGCGCCGTCCCAGCCGCCTTTGTTGAGCTTACAAAAACAGGCGCAGGACAGCCCGACCATTAATACCACCAGCCAGCGGGGATAACGTAAGGGCTTAATCTGGTTGAACCGTTTTTCAATGTCGTGCAGGTCGAGAAGCTTATGCTCAGCAAGAATGACAATATGCTGGACCTCGGTTACAACGTGCATATTGATGCCGCGGTCGTGGTTTTTGCGGGTGGAGGTCAGGCACTGACCGTCTTTTATGGTGGTC
Organism: Enterobacter sp. BNK-18; assembly: GCF_047456135.1. Classification (NCBI taxonomy): domain Bacteria; kingdom Pseudomonadati; phylum Pseudomonadota; class Gammaproteobacteria; order Enterobacterales; family Enterobacteriaceae; genus Enterobacter; species Enterobacter sp. BNK-18. The sequence continues at coordinate 4,422,695 of NZ_CP179899.1, forward strand.
AACACGATAGCATTGGATGAAATGGCGCTCTCAACGCTATCCATACCCAGCGCCAGCCCCAACCGGGTGGAGAGTTCCTCGACCAGCGCGCTTTCCGCCCCGTGCTGGAGCAGAAAAAGACCGCACTGAATACAGAGCCGCGTGATGGCACGCTGCGTTGATCTATCTGCCTGCATGTCATGTCCTGAAGAGAAGGTGAATAGCTTGCCTGTTGGCCCGTCATGCTTACTTTTAGCACAAACTGCAGTGCCTCTAGCTGTGGGTCAGATCAAGCTTTATGCAAACAGTTGCGGGCTGTCTGGCGGCGGGATGCGGTTTTGGGTCATAAATATGATGAATTATTAATTGGGAAATATAAGATATTTATATTTAGTTTTACTAAGTTTATATTTTAATTATTTTAAGGCCTTTATAATTAAATTTATCTGTGCTTTGTGAGATATTACCGCTGTTTTAGGCATTTCTTAAATGAAGCACACATCTCATCTTCTGCTTGTATTAATCAGTTTTACACTCAGGGACGAATACACTTATACCTTGATGCGTTTTAACGTTACTCATCATATGAAAATGGACACGGAGGGTCTATGTCGTCATTGAATGGTAAACATGGCGTCGTCATTAGCAGAATACCCGTAATGCAAAACGGGTTAGGGGGCGTGATGACACGCCATTTTGCCGATTTTGATTTAACGTTTTGCCGTTCGCTGCAGGAATTAACTCTGCTGCAGTTACGGCGTGCAGACGTCATTATCGCTGATATTTCAGGTGAATACAGGAATCCCCGGGGCACGCTCGAAGAATTTTACGGTTTATTAAATCAATATCGGGATATTCACTGGATTTTTTTAGTCTCCCGGCCGCTTTATCCTATTGCCGTTGAGCTGCTGATGCGTCCGGAAAGCACGTTGCTTTCTGATATGGAGCCGATAGAAGGCGTAATTAACGCCATCCGTGCAGGCAGTGAACGGGCAGAGCGGATAAGCCAGACGTTATTAACGCCCGAGCCTGCCTGTAACGATGATGAAGACGACCGCGTCATTGCGCTCACCCACTCTGAACGCAAGGTATTGCGTCTGTTAGGCAAGGGCTGGGGGATTAACCAAATTGCCACTTTGCTCAAGAAGAGCAATAAAACGATCAGTGCACAGAAAAACAGTGCGATGCGACGGTTGTCATTACGGAGTAATGCCGATCTGTACGCCTGGATCAACAGTACTCAGGGATTGAGAGAGCTGAGTTTAATGTCAGCCTATGGAGAGTTCGAGGAATGGATAAAACCGGTTCAACAAGACATATTGCCGTCATCGAAAATTGCGCGATGAGTGCCGTCGGGCTGGAGCACCTGTTTGCGCTGCCCACGCTCAGCCATTATCAACTGCACATGTTCAGTGAGTTTGACTGCTTTAAGAAGGCTCTTCCTCATGTCTCTTTTTTCTCGCTGATCTATTCACTTTCTGATGCGCGAGAAGAGCGTCGAAACTGCCTGGCATCCCTGCGGGATCTCGCATTTACGCATAATCATATTCAGCGCATCATCCTGGCGGCAGATGAAATGGAAGCGCGGTTAATCAGCCATCTTTCCCCTTCACGCCTTCACGGTGTCGTCAGTAAATCGGTGTCGCTCGACCGCCTGCAGGAGGAACTGCTGGTGTTGCTGAGTGAAACGCTGCACATCAATGACAATATGCTCAACCACTGGTACAAGAGTCAAAACAGGATGTTAAGCCCAACGGAGCGGGCGATTTTGCGGTATATGTCCTGCGGGTTTTCTATTCCTGAAATCGCCGCGCAGCTTGAGCGCAATATTAAGACCATCCGGGCGCACAAGTTTAATGCGATGGTGAAGCTTGGGGTCAATTCTGACGTGGGACTGCTTGATGCGGCAGATATTCTGACTCATCTTCCGGCCCGGGATCCTCGAACATCAGTATTAAGCCAGCCGACATTTTTATAAGCTGATATCTGTGCGCCAGACAGGCTCTGGCGCCTCATTCAGATGCAAACATCTACCCATTTTGCGGACGTCAGTTCTGCCATTCTGTCTGGTGAAATACGCACGGCACTGTGAATTGCACCCGCGGCCGGCAGCACTTCAGCATACTGTTTCAGTGAAATATCGCAATAAACCGCGAGCGGATTTTCCAGCCCAAACGGGCACACGCCGCCAACAGGATGACCCGTGATGGTCACCACTTCATCACAACTGAGCATGCGTGCTTTTGCGCCAAACGTGTCTTTCAGTTTTTTATTATCCAGACGCGCATCACCTTTCGCGACCACCAGAATGATGTCATTTTTAACCTTCAACGACAGCGTCTTGGCGATTTGTCCCGGCTCAACACGATGGGCGGCAGCAGCCAACGCAACGGTTGCGGTACTCTGGCTAAGTTCAATAACCTCTATATCCGGAGCGTTGTCGGCAAAAAACTGCTGTACAGACTGCAAACTCATTGTTTCCTCCTGACAAATATCCCGCGTAATCTGTCATAAGAATTTATGCTCTGTAAATATCTCTTCAGTAACAAATATCCCACACGGTCGATTTCTGGATCGCCTTCACATTCACGGAAACCGGTTACAGTAACCGGTTGCAGACCGTGAGTGAGAGATTAATACTGACTGTGTAACGTCCCCTGTATCCAATAATAAGAGCTAAATATGAAACCATTCCGTCTGAGCAGTACCGCTGGTAAACGCGCCGGCAAGGTTGTGAAGGTGATGTATGGACCAACGTATGGCGTGAATGCGCCCGTCATAAACGTCTGAAAGGAGATCTGCTATGTCTGCCAACCATGCTGCGTTTAATCTGATATTTCGTTTTGTAGAAAATTACGTCAGCCCGATTGCCGGGCGGATCTCCTCCCAGCGTCATGTTATGGCTATTCGTGATGGCTTTATCTCCGCGATGCCGTTCATGATTGTGGGTTCATTTTTACTCGTCTTCGCGTATCCACCGTTTTCGCCTGATACCACCTGGGGTTTCGCGCGCGCCTGGCTGGACATGGCGAAGCAATTTGAAGGTCAGATCCTCACGCCGTTTGATATGACGATGGGCGTTATGTCCCTGTATATCTGCGCGGCCATTGCCTATAACCTTGGCAAACACTATGTCAAATCGCATCAGTTAGACCCGTTTATGTGCGCCATGCTGTCGCTGATGGCGTTTCTGCTGGTCGCGGCGCCGAAAACCAAAGGCACGCTTCCGGTCGACAGCCTCGGCGGGACAGGTATTTTTACCGCGATTCTGGTGGCTATCTACTGCGTTGAGATGATGCGTTTTCTCAAAGCGCATAACATCGGGATCCGTCTGCCGGACCAGGTTCCGCCGATGATCAAAAACTCCTTTGATCTGTTGATCCCGGTGCTGGTGGTGGTGTTGACGCTTTACCCGTTGAGTCTGGTGATTCAGTCTGAGTTTGGCATGCTGATCCCGCAGGCGATTATGTCTGTCTTCAAACCGCTGGTTTCCGCCGCAGACTCCCTGCCGGCAATCCTGCTGGCGGTGTTGATTGGGCATTTGCTGTGGTTCGCCGGGATCCACGGTGCCGCGATTGTCTCCGGGATGTTGCAGATGTTCTGGCTGACCAACCTGGGCGCTAACCAGACCGCGCTGGCCGCCAGCCAGCCGCTGCCGCATATTTTTATGGAAGCGTTCTGGACGTTCTTTATCGTCATCGGGGGGTCAGGTGCCACGATGGGGCTGGTGTTCTGCTACCTGCGCAGCCGCTCCGCTCATCTGCGTTCTATCGGCCGCCTGAGCGTGGTGCCAAGCCTCTTTAACATCAACGAACCCGTTATTTTCGGTACGCCGATTGTCATGAACCCGGTGTTCTTTATTCCGTTCCTGCTGGCACCCATGGTTAACGCCGTGCTGGCCTGGTCGGCGATGAAGTTCGATCTGATTGGCCGCGTGATCTCCGTTGTGCCGTGGACGGCACCTGCACCGGTAGGTGCCGCATGGGCGCTGGGCTGGGATTTCCGTGCAGCCATTCTGGTGGTGGTCCTGGCGTGCGTATCGGCCATCATCTACTTCCCGTTCTTTAAAGTGTACGAGAAGCAACTGCTGGAGCAGGAAGCGGAAGAAGCGCAACGTAATGCGGAAGAGGAAAATCAGCAGGTAGCGTGAGAAACGGATGCCGGGTCAGCGTTAATGCGGCCCGGCAACACCTGACCTTACTTGAGCGTACAATCTCCGCACTGCTGAACGTCCGGCAGGCGATAACGCTGGCAGCAGGTGCGACGAACCAGAAGCCCGTCACGAAGGACCACGGTGCGGAATAACGGGTTATCGCGACCATCGGAAAGCTGTTTTGCAAAGAAACAGGACTGGCGCAGGGCCTCGACCTTCTCATCACCGAGCAGAGGTTTCATTTCCGTCAAATACCAGTGGATTAAATACCCGGTATTGCTCCAGATAAGCTTCCCGTTGATTTCCCCCGTCTCTTCCAGCGCATCCACCACCGGGATCAGGGCGCGAGTTATGAGCTGCTCCATACGTTCCTGAGCAGAGAGGTGCTCCGCGTTCTGGTCTTCGTGGAGATCAATCCAGAAACAGGCCGCACGGCCGGTCTCGTGGAACTCGACATGAAAATATTCCGGGGAGAGTTCCAGCATGCCCTCTTGAGTGAGCAGCGCCAGCATGAGTGGGGGCACCATCAGCCCGATATACCACTGCGCCCAGAGGGAGAGCAGGGGTTTGTTTTCCCGCGTAAGGGTCGGTTGATTGCGATAGATATGGTCGGAATAGGTTGCCAGCAACGACTGCAGTGTCGACGGCTGTCGCCACTCTTCCAGCGTCATGGCGTGGTGCGGGTGCGCTTCATCCAGCCTGATAAAGTCCAGCAGGTGGGCGCGGGTTTTAGCGATCTTATCCCTGATGGCATCCGCAAGCGAAACATTCCCGGTGGGGAGGCGGGCTCTCCAGAGAAGTGGTTCAACGATTTGTGCGGTATGAGTGGCCATAGTATAGATACAAATCTAAATGATAATGATTGCCAATCCTAACTATTGCTCATACCGATGGCAAGACTTTTGTCCTCGTTATATGACGCCGCGCTTACGCGGTCTGAAGCTCTTCGCTCAGCAGGATGTTATTGCGCCCCATATGCTTTGCTTCGTAGAGGGCTTTGTCCGCTTTCTCCAGTGCACCTTCGGCGTCTTCATCCTCAAAAATGGCAATTCCAATGCTGATGGTGACGTTTGTCGCCACGCTTTCATTGAACATATGCGGGATTTTTAAATCGTAGACTTTCTGGCGGATCCGCTCTGCCGTCTGGCGGGCATGCTCGAGAGAAATATTGGTCAGCAGAACCATAAATTCTTCCCCGCCGAAGCGCGCCACAATATCGCGTGAACGCACGGCATCACGGATGGCAGCAGAGACCCGGATCAGCGCCTGGTCGCCCATCATATGGCCGTAGTGGTCGTTGTAGGCCTTAAAGTGGTCGATATCCATCAGCAGGACAAAGTGCTCGCCGTTCTCCACTGCCGGAAGATTCTCCAGCCGGCTTTGCAGTCCGCGACGGTTATAAAGGCCGGTAAGCGGGTCCATCATGCTCAGATCGGTGAGGGTCTCACGCTCCTCCAGCAAACGGGAAAGCAGTTCCTGCGCGAAGCGATCGTTACGTCTTTGCAAAATGTTATGAATCGCAATTGCTACCACAGGAAGTGCGAAAGAATAGGTCATTCTCAGCCATATATCATGATTACTTAACCACAGGCAGACAATAAAGGTGGGGAAGGAGTGCAGCGTAAATGCTTTGATATTACTGGCGAAGGCCAGCGTACCAATAAACAGTACCGTTAATAATGCCATGATCAAATAGGTCGCCTGATCGTGGGTAATTAACGAAAATTTCGAGGCCACCTGCCACGCCCATAAAATACCGAAGATCGCTGAAACGGCAGGAATATTTACCTTGCGGGTTCTCTTTTTCCAGTGCCAGACGAGCAGCCCGGTGCTGATAACAAAAATAGAAATCAGGGGGACTGATAACAGGCGAATAGAATAGAGCGGGTTTGTTACCGAGAACACAGCTGAGGTCGCGTTCAAAAATAAAAATAAACGTAACGATAATTGATATTTACTGTGGACCAAAGACCGCCAGGATTGTGATGTCATAGTAGTGCGTTTTTATTAATATTTAATTAAAACAGGTAAATAGGTGTTGTTTCGCAATGAAAGATGCAAAAAACTCAAAGAGTAATTATCAGAAAAACTTTAGGTCTAGTTAACAGGTGAGCAATTTATCACCTTAGGCATTTCCTGTCATTACAGGAAAGGTAAAGGGGGAGAGTTTTTGATTAATCGTGCTGACAAATGATAATTGATATCATATGATATTGGTTATCATTATCAATGTGAAAGGTCGAACCATGTTGAACAGGGCGCTGGGAAGTGGTTGGGGAGTGTTACTGCCGGGGGCGATTCTTGGCGGTCTGATGTTTGCCGATCTCTCCATTGATGTCTGGAAAGCGCTCATTGTGTCAGGACTGTTAGTGACGTCAGGGATGATCTGGCATAAACAGCTGCGCCACTTTGTGTTACTGCCGTCATGCGTAGCACTGGTCAGTGGAATTCTGGTGATACTGATGAGTTTGAAATAAGCGGAAAGCGAGAAGAACGTCAGAAAGGATGTAAGATAATTGGTGCGAGGGGGGGGACTTGAACCCCCACGTCCGTAAGGACACTAACACCTGAAGCTAGCGCGTCTACCAATTCCGCCACCTTCGCACAGTCATCTTACTTTTTTGATATCGCCTCGTTGGTGCGAGGGGGGGACTTGAACCCCCACGTCCGTAAGAACACTAACACCTGAAGCTAGCGCGTCTACCAATTCCGCCACCTTCGCCCAGTGCGAGCAATATCAACGTGATTTATGGTGCGAGGGGGGGACTTGAACCCCCACGTCCGTAAGGACACTAACACCTGAAGCTAGCGCGTCTACCAATTCCGCCACCTTCGCATACCATCGACACTGTAAAAGTATCGTAACCACGGAGGCGCATTCTAGATGTTTTCAGCTTTACGTCAACAGAAAAATGCGCACGCTGTTTTGATTGCTGCAAAAATGGCCGATGGTGGCGCCCGGTTTTGCCGGATAGCGGTTACGCGTATCCGGCCTGCCAGATAAGGGGATTACTTCTTAGCCTGACGCGTCATCACGGTGCGGTAAACCTTAAAGCGACCCGTCTGGGCGATGACTTCATGGAAGCCAAAGGTTTCATCCAGCACTTTCGGGTACGGCAAGAAGGCGTTAGCCACAATACGCAGTTCACCCCCGCTGTTCAGATGACGTACTGCACCACGGATCAGCGTTTGCGCCGCTTCAAGGCTGGTTTCCATACCATCGTGGAATGGCGGGTTGGAGATGATCATGTCGAAACGGCCATTCACGTCAGAGAAGACGTTGCTGGCAAACACGTCGCCTTCCAGGCCGTTTGCAGCAAGCGTTGCGCGGCTTGCTTCAACCGCCGGGGCGCTCACATCGCACAGGGTTAAGCGCACTTTTGGCGAATGGCTCGCCAGTACGGTCGCCAGTACACCCGCGCCACAGCCGACATCCAGCACTTTGCCTTTCGTATGTGGCGTCAGGGTGGAGAGCAGCAGCTGGCTGCCCACGTCCAGACCGTCGCGGCTGAAGACGCCTGGCAGAGTTTTAATGGTCAGACCGTCAAGCTGATACTCATCCCAGAATTTCTCAGCATCAAAGGTCGCCTGTTTTTCCAGACGGCCGTGATACAGGCCACAGCGACGGGCGCTGTCGATTTTATTCAGCTGCGCATAGCCTTCCAGCATCTGTTCTGCGCTACGAACGCCGCTGCGGTTCTCACCGACCACAAAAATATCGCAGCCAACGGGCAGCAGAGAAAGCAGGTTCATCAGCTGGAACTGGGCTTCTGGCTTGTTCTTCGGCCAGTAGTAGATGAGCGTGTCGCAGTCGGCGATGTCGCTCTGTTCAGCGACCAGGCTAAAGCGCGCGCGGTCGTCCATCTGGCGGCTCAGTACCTGCCAGTGGTGGTAGTATTGGGTGTGGGCACGGCTTTCAGCACAGTCGAAACGTGCGGGCAGGTCATCCTGCATATCTCCGGCAAACAGAATACGGCTTTCTTCGAAATCATCACTGTGACGCAGCAAGACTTCACTTGCCGGGGTAAATGCAGACATGAATTGTTCCTCAATTAACTCAGGCGGGGATTATAGTAGGTAGATGGCGCAGTTTCGACACATTTGCTATATTTGCGCGCCTGAGAGACAGGAGTTTTCCCTATGACATCCCGACGAGACTGGCAGTTGCAGCAACTGGGCATCACCCAGTGGGCCTTGCGTCGCCCGACGGCGTTGAAGGGCGAAATCGCCATCTCCATCCCTGCGCACGTCCGGCTGGTGATGGTGGCGGAGGAACTGCCTGCCCTGAATGAACCCCTTATTGGTGATGTCCTTCGTAGCCTGAAGCTGACCACTGAACAGGTTTTACAGCTTACGCCAGACAGGGTCACCATGCTGCCATCCGACAGCCGCTGCAACAGCTGGCGTATGGGAGACATCGATGGGGTCTCCCTGGAAGGGAGCCAGATCTGCTCGCCAGCGCTGGACGAACTGAAAGCCAACCCAAAAGCGCGCAGCGCGCTATGGCAACAAATCTGCGAATATGAACACGATTTCTTCCCTCACGACGCCTGACCTGACCGCGGCGTACGCGATTGAAACGCGCGCCCATGCTTTTCCATGGAGCGAAAAAACCCTCGCCAGCAATCAGGGCGAGCGGTATCTGAATTACCGTCTGGACGTCGACGGCACGATGGCCGCTTTTGCCATCACGCAGGTCGTTTTGGACGAAGCGACGCTGTTTAATATCGCGGTTGACCCCGCGTATCAGCGCCGGGGGCTGGGAAGAGAACTGCTTGAGCATCTCATTCGCGAGCTCGAAACCCGTGACGTTTTCACCCTGTGGCTGGAGGTGCGCGCGTCGAATGTCGCCGCCATCGCACTCTATGAAAGCTTAGGCTTTAACGAGGCGACTATCCGCCGTAACTACTACCCCACCGCAGAGGGACGTGAAGACGCCATCATAATGGCTCTGCCGCTTGGATAACTAAAATAAGGTTCTAACGATGAAATGGGACTGGATTTTCTTTGATGCCGACGAAACGCTGTTTACGTTTGACTCGTTTGGCGGCCTACAGCGGATGTTTCTCGATTATAGCGTTACCTTCACCGCTGAAGACTTTCAGGACTATCAGGCGGTAAACAAACCGCTGTGGGTGGATTACCAGAACGGTGCCATCACCGCGTTACAGCTGCAGCACCAGCGCTTTGATGTCTGGGCCGAGCGGTTAAACGTCAGCCCGGGTGCGCTTAACGATGCCTTCCTTAATGCCATGGCGGATATCTGCGCGCCGTTGCCGGGCGCGGTTTCCCTGCTGGACGCCCTGAAGGGTAAGGCGAAGCTGGGCATTATTACCAACGGGTTTACCGCCCTGCAGCAGATCCGCCTTGAGCGTACGGGCCTGCGCGATCATTTTGACGCGCTGGTGATCTCTGAAGAGGTGGGCGTACCTAAGCCGGATCCGCGTATTTTTGATTATGCGCTGGAACAAGCGGGCAATCCCGATCGTGAACGAGTGCTGATGGTCGGGGACACCGCGGAGTCGGATATTCGTGGCGGGATGAACGCCGGCCTGTCGACCGTCTGGCTGAATGCACACGGTCGCACGTTGCCGGAAGGTATCCAGCCGACCTGGACCGTCACGTCATTGAACGAACTGGAGCAGCTCCTGTGTAAACAATGATTGCCTGCCCCCCATTGATGGGTAAAATAGCCGCATTTTTCGTATCCCATGATGCGCGGCCTGACGCCGCGCTTATATAGAAGATTTCATTATGACGTTGTCTCCTTATCTGCAAGAGGTGGCCAGGCGCCGTACTTTTGCCATTATCTCTCACCCGGATGCCGGTAAAACGACCATCACCGAGAAGGTGTTGCTGTTCGGACAGGCGATTCAGACTGCGGGTACCGTAAAAGGCCGTGGTTCCAACCAGCATGCAAAATCTGACTGGATGGAGATGGAAAAGCAGCGTGGTATTTCCATTACCACCTCCGTGATGCAGTTCCCGTATCATGATTGCCTGGTCAACCTGCTGGATACCCCAGGGCACGAAGACTTCTCGGAAGATACCTACCGTACGCTGACGGCGGTGGACTGCTGTCTGATGGTCATCGACGCCGCGAAAGGGGTAGAAGATCGTACCCGTAAGCTGATGGAAGTTACCCGTCTGCGCGATACGCCGATCCTCACCTTTATGAACAAACTCGACCGTGACATCCGCGACCCGATGGAGCTGATGGATGAAGTGGAAAACGAGCTGAAAATTGCCTGTGCGCCTATCACCTGGCCCATTGGCTGCGGCAAGCTGTTCAAGGGTGTCTACCACCTTTATAAAGACGAAACCTATCTCTACCAGACCGGTAAAGGCCATACCATTCAGGAAGTCCGTATCGTAAAAGGTCTGGATAACCCGGAGCTGGATGCGGCTGTGGGTGAAGAGCTGGCCGCGCAGCTGCGTGACGAGCTGGAGCTGGTTCAAGGTGCATCTCACGAATTCGACAGAGAGCTGTTCCTGAGCGGTGAAATCACCCCGGTCTTCTTTGGTACCGCGCTGGGTAACTTCGGCGTTGACCATATGCTTGATGGCCTGGTGGAGTGGGCGCCACAACCGATGTCACGTAAAACTGACACCCGTGAAGTGGAAGCGAAAGAAGAGAAGTTCACCGGTTTCGTCTTTAAAATTCAGGCTAACATGGACCCGAAACACCGTGACCGCGTCGCCTTTATGCGCGTGGTGTCCGGTAAGTATGAAAAGGGCATGAAGCTGCGTCAGGTACGTATCGGTAAAGATGTGGTGATCTCCGACGCGCTGACCTTTATGGCGGGCGACCGTTCGCACGTTGAAGAAGCCTATCCGGGCGACATCATCGGTCTGCACAACCACGGTACGATTCAGATCGGCGATACCTTCACCCAGGGTGAAATGATGAAGTTCACCGGTATTCCGAACTTCGCACCGGAACTGTTCCGTCGTATTCGCCTGCGCGATCCGCTGAAGCAGAAACAGCTGCTGAAAGGGCTGGTTCAGCTTTCCGAAGAGGGCGCTGTCCAGGTGTTCCGCCCTATCGCTAACAACGATCTGATCGTGGGCGCTGTCGGTGTGCTGCAGTTCGACGTGGTCGTTGCGCGTCTGAAGAGTGAGTACAACGTGGAAGCGATCTATGAATCGGTTAACGTGGCGACCGCGCGCTGGGTAGAGTGTTCTGACGTGAAGAAATTCGAAGAATTTAAACGTAAGAACGAAGTGCAGCTGGCGCTGGATGGCGGTGATAACCTGACGTATATCGCTCCAACCATGGTCAACCTGAACCTGACTCAGGAACGTTATCCTGATGTCCAGTTCCGCAAAACGCGCGAACACTGATCCCCTCTCAGAGCACGGCAATCGCCGTGCTCTTCTTTATTTCCTGTCTTATTAATCTCTTGCGGAATGTTCTTAATTCAACATTATTTCGCGTCTTTTGCTCGTTTTTTACCCAAATCTGAAAGCGGCACTGTGAGAGTGATCTATATTTAACTCAGTGTTTAACACCGGGCGTGGATGAATTAACTGTTCAATGCATGACTTTGGGTTCTCCATTTTGCCCGTGTGTTCATTCGCAATATATAAAACTAGCAATTAGGGAAGTATGTCGCCCGAATGACGGGTATACACAGGAATACATCGATGAATATGACAAGACTGAAGATTTCTAAAACTCTGCTGGCTGTGACACTGGGTAGCATCCTGGTAAGTGGTTCTGCTCTGGCTGAAACCAGCACTATGGATAAAGCCCAGTCCACCGCCGATACCGCAGGGCAAAAAATCGATAGCTCTATGAATAAAGTCGGTAATTTCATGGATGACAGCTCAATCACAGCAAAAGTGAAAGCCGCACTGGTGGATGATGAAGCTATCAAGAGCACCGATATTTCCGTTAAAACTGACAAGAAAGTTGTCACCCTGAGTGGTTTTGTAGAAAGCCAGGCCCAGGCCGAACAGGCGGTAAAAGTGGCGAAGGGTGTTGAAGGTGTAGCGTCCGTGAGCGACAAACTGCACGTTCGGGACAGCAAAAACGCGTCGGTGAAAGGGTATGCCGGAGATGCAGCCACCACCAGCGAAATCAAAGCTAAACTTTTAGCAGATGACATCGTGCCATCTCGTAAAGTGAAAGTGGAAACCACCGATGGCGTGGTTCAGCTTTCCGGTACGGTCGATTCTCAGGCGCAAAGTGAGCGCGCCGAGTCCATCGCGAAAGCGATCGATGGTGTTAAAAGCGTTAAAAACGATCTGAAAACGAAGTAAATCTGCACCATTCGCCCGTCTGGCTAACGTCAGCGGGCGAAATAAAAATGACTCTGGAAAATCGCCGGTGAGTGATCTGAGCGCGCTCACATTTAGCGGCCGACATTAACTATGGTAAAGGAGAAGCTTATGTTTCGTTGGGGCATTATATTTCTGGTTATCGCGTTAATTGCCGCCGCATTGGGCTTTGGTGGTCTGGCAGGTACAGCGGCATGGGCAGCAAAAATTGTCTTCGTCGTGGGTATTATTCTGTTCCTGGTCAGCCTGTTTACGGGTCGTCGACGTCCGTAGCAAACGCAATATTCCTTCAACAAAAAAAAGCCAGTCCTCGTGACTGGCTTTTTCTTGTTTCAGTCGCTGGTCGGGTGCGCTACTGTGTCATAACAGAAAAATGAAAACAGGAAAGCAGAGGTGGGGCAACGAATTCCCGTTACGCTCGGCAATATTGCGCCGCTGGCGTTAAAGCCGTTTCGCGCAGGCCCGCTTGCGCTGGTGTGTGAAGGTGGCGGACAGCGCGGCATTTTTACGGCCGGTGTGCTGGACGAGTTTATGCGCGCGCAATTCAACCCGTTTGACCTGTACTTCGGGACCTCTGCCGGGGCGCAAAACCTCTCTGCTTATGTCTGTAACCAGCCCGGCTACGCGCGAAAAGTGATCATGCGCTACACCACGGCGAAGGAATTTTTCAACCCGGTGCGCTTTGTGCGCGGCGGGAACCTGATTGACCTCGACTGGCTGCTGGATTCGACCTCAAGCCAGATGCCGCTGGCAATGGATACGGCGGCGCGCCTGTTCGACAGCGGAAAAGAGTTCTGGATGTGCGCCAGCCGTGGTGATGACTACACGCCGGGGTATTTCTCTCCTCAAAAAGAGAACTGGCTGGATATCATTCGCGCCTCCAGCGCCATTCCCGGTTTCTATCGTTCCGGCGCGCTGCTGGACGGCATCAGCTATCTGGACGGCGGCATCAGTGACGCGGTGCCGGTACAGGAAGCTGCGCGACGCGGGGCAAACACCATTGTGGTGATCCGCACCGTCCCGTCGCAAATGTACTATACCCCGCAATGGTTTAAACGCATGGAGCGCTGGTTAGGCGACAGCAGCCTGCAACATCTGGTCAATATCGCGAAGCAGCATGAAACGACCTACGGCGCCATGCAGCGCTTTATTGAAAAACCGCCGGGTAAGCTGCGTATATTTGAAATTTATCCGCCTAAACCGCTGGTCAGCATGGCGCTGGGCAGCCGCGTTCCTGCGCTGCGTACCGATTACAAAACGGGGCGTCTGTGCGGGCGTTACTTCCTGGCGACAATAGGCAAACTGCTGGCTGAACAACCGCCTATACATCGTCATAAAGCCATTATTACCCCACCGGCAGTGGTGGCGAATGATGCGCTGGCGATGCCGCTGGTGGATGCTCCGCAGGCGAATGACGCATTGTTAGATAATGAGGATCTGGCGTGACGTACCGGTTTATCGATACCCACTGTCATTTTGATTTTCCACCGTTTACGGGGGATGAAGAGCAAAGCATCACGCGAGCTGCACAAGCCGGCGTAGAGGCGATAATTGTGCCGGCGGTTGAAGCGGCATACTTTGAGCGGGTACTGGATCTCTCAAGGCGGCACCAGGCGCTGTATGCCGCGCTCGGCCTGCATCCCATTGTGATTGAACACCATCTTGATGAGCATATCGACGCGCTGGACGCCATTGTGCAGACGGCTGGCGACAAACTTGTCGCCATCGGTGAGATCGGCCTCGATCTCTATCGCGACGATCCGCAGTTTGCGCGCCAGCAGACGATCCTTGATGCGCAGCTGCGGCTGGCGAAGCGCTACGATCTGCCGGTGATCCTTCACTCCCGACGAACCCATGACAAACTGGCAATGCATCTGAAGCGTATCGATCTTCCGCGAAGGGGCGTTGTGCACGGCTTTTCAGGGAGCCTGCAGCAGGCGCAGCGCTTTATTGCGCTGGGCTATAAAATTGGCGTCGGGGGTACCATCACCTATCCACGCGCCAGTAAAACCCGCGATGTGATGGCGCTGCTGCCGCTCGAAGCATTATTACTGGAAACCGACGCACCGGATATGCCGCTCAACGGTTTTCAGGGGCAGCCAAATCGCCCGGAGCAGGCCGCTCGGGTCTTTGACACGCTCTGTGAGCTGCGCGAGGAGCCGGAAGAGGTGATTGCGCATGCCCTGCTGGAGAATACCCGCGCGGTATTTGGTATTACGTTATAGATAAAGCGCCGGTCGGATCACCACGATTTGCTGTTGTTCCAGCGCCCGCGCCAGCGGCTCAATATCTTCTGGCGTGGCGCTGCGCCAGGACGCCGCCTCACCGTAAACGCCGTGAGCATGAAAGGCGTTAATGCGTACCGGGACATTGCCCAGCGCGTGGATAAACGCCGTCAGCGCTTTGAGATGCTCCAGATAATCACATTGCTCCGGGATCACCAGTAACCGCAGTTCCGCCAGCCGCTGATGGTGTGCCAGCCAGCGGATACTGTGCTTAATCTGCGGATTTTCGCGTCCGGTCAGGAAGCGATGGTGTTCGTTCCCCCAGGCCTTCAAATCCACCATTGCCCCGTCGAATACCGGCAGCAGTTTTTGCCAGCCGGTTTCCCCTAACAGACCGTTGCTGTCCACCAGGCACGTCAGGTGTTGCAGGGCGGGATTGGCTTTGATCGCCGTGAAGAGCGCCACCAGGAACGGTAGCTGCGTTGTCGCTTCACCGCCGCTCACGGTAATGCCTTCAATAAAGGGTGCGGATTTAGAGAGCTGAGTGAGGATCTCGTCAACGCTAAAACGGTGTGCCATTGGCGTTGCCTGCTGCTGGCACAACTGCAGGCAGGTATCACACTGCTGACACTGACTCTCCTGCCACCAGACCCGCCCGGCCTGTATGTTCAGCGCATCGTGTGGGCAATGCGGTACGCAGTCGCCACAGTCGTTGCAGCGTCCGATGGTCCACGGATTGTGGCAGGTTTTGCAGCGCAGGTTGCACCCCTGGAGAAACAGAGCCAGGCGGCTGCCCGGCCCGTCCACGCAGGAGAAGGGGATCACCTGACTAACTAAAGCGCATCTGCTGTTCATGGCTTATCACGCGTGGCTGGCGCTCCAGGATGCGGGTGTGTCGGGCGGCTTCTTCTCCAAGCCAGGTGGTGTTAGTGCGTGACCCTGTTTCACGGTATTTCTCCAGGTCGGACAACCGCACCATATATCCGGTCACGCGTACCAGATCGTTACCGGCCACGTTGGCGGTGAACTCCCGCATTCCCGCGTTGAACGCACCCAGACACAGTTGTACCACGGCCTGCGGGTTGCGTTTTACCGTCTCGTCCAGCGTCAGGATGTCGCTAATCCCGGCGTGATAGTGCTTGTGGTGTGGCGCCACGCTCAGCAGGTGGCTAATCGGGTCCGACTCCTCCCCGTAAGGCAACCGCGCGCCCGGCGTCGTACCGATATCAGAGCTTATTCCGGACTGGGCATGCAGCATCGCACGCTGTTTCCAGCCGTATTTCACCGGTGTGTTTTCAACAAACGCCGCGAGCTGCTCGCTGATGCGATATCCCAGCGCGTTGGCCTGGTCGTCTTTACCGTAACGGCCCGGTGACCCCGCTTTCTCGCACAGCACGTTCACCGCTTCGGCCAGGCCGTACATGCCGAACATCGGCACAAAGCGGTCGGGATCAATCAGCCCCTCTTTGACGAGGAAGCTATTCTCAAAGAAGCCGGATTTTTGATACAGGAACTCGCAGCGGGCATTGATGACGGCCAGTTGCTGCTGGCAGTAGTGGGGCAACGTACGGGTAAAAAAGTCTTCGGGCGAGTCGCTGTGTTCGGCAATGGCCTTCAGGTTCAGGCGCACCAGCGTGCTGCCACCGCCTGCCAGCGGCAGGGAGTTGTAACAACTCACGATACCATAACGGCCTTTTGTGAAAATTTTATCATTCACCGGGCCGTTAGAAATATGGGGTTTGCTGCATTCACAGAGGTTTTCGGCCACCCTGAGCAGCAGCGAATCTGGCGTAATATCGGGATCATAAATAAAGGTCAGATTCGGTGCGACCTGCTTCAGTTCTGCATCAGCGCGTAAAATCGCGCGGGTAACGGGCGTGTCCGCCGGGCCAATATTGGCATGCATAAACGCATCCGGAAGCGTTCTGTCGAGATAGCGCCAGAAACGTTTTATTCGGCTATCGATTTCTTCTTGTGTTAGAATACTAACATACGGTTGCAGTAATGCATCAAGATGGCCGAGGAAGACCGGCATCGATGTGACAGAAGGAACATGGTGGTACAGGATGGTCAGCAGTGAGAGCGCGTCATCCAGATCCTTTGCCCCTTCCAGTTCCAGCCATGCCGAGCCGTTGGCGAGGAATCTGGCGTAATCAGGCAGAACATAGCGCGGTTTATAAGGCGCATGGCCTTCGAACATGTCGCAGATAAATCCCTCTTCCAGCGCGGTGCGAGCGGCCTGAGGCAGCGCGGGGTAGGGAAGGTGATTCTCCGCTTCCAGCGCCAGAAAATGACGTTTTTGCTCGGGGGTCAATACCGGGCTTGTCACAATTTGCTGGCAACGTTGTTGCAGTGCGTGAGGGCTGGCGTGGGACATATTCGCTTCCTTTATGGTTCTGCGGATGATGACCGAATTGTAGGAAGTCATCCCGGGGGGACTTTTGATCCCACACCGGGTATCGCTGCTTTAATCAGCAGCGATAGCAGTAAAATTTGAAGTTCATCTCATTACAGTAATGCAAATTTGTACGCAGTTTTCATTAACTGTGATGAATGTCGAAGTGTAAGTGCGGCTGGATGTTAGAATAGTCACAGACCGCAAGGTGAAATTTATACGGCGATGCCGTTGGAGAATGTTATGACCGATTTAACTGCAAGCAGCCTGCGCGCGTTGAAACTGATGGACCTGACCACCCTGAATGATGACGACACCAATGAGAAAGTCATCGCCCTGTGCCATCAGGCGAAAACGCCCGTCGGGAACACTGCAGCCGTCTGTATCTACCCGCGCTTTATCCCCATTGCCCGTAAGACGCTGAAAGAGCAGGGCACGCCGGATGTACGCATTGCAACCGTGACTAACTTCCCGCACGGCAATGACGACATCGAGATTGCGCTGGCTGAAACCCGCGCGGCCATCGCGTACGGTGCTGACGAAGTGGACGTGGTATTCCCGTACCGTGCGCTGATCGCCGGTAACGAGCAGGTTGGTTTTGACCTGGTGAAAGCGTGTAAAGACGCTTGTGCTGCGGCAAACGTGCTGCTGAAAGTGATCATCGAAACCGGTGAGCTGAAAGAAGAAGCGCTGATCCGTAAAGCGTCTGAAATCTCCATCAACGCGGGTGCAGATTTCATCAAAACCTCTACCGGTAAAGTGCCGGTGAACGCAACGCCGGAAAGCGCGCGCATCATGATGGAAGTGATCCGTGATATGGGCGTGGAAAAAACCGTAGGCTTCAAACCTGCGGGCGGCGTGCGCACGGCTGAAGATGCGCAGCAGTTCCTGGCGATTGCCGACGAACTGTTTGGTCCGGCGTGGGCGGATTCCCGTCACTATCGCTTTGGTGCATCCAGCCTGCTGGCGAGCCTGCTGAAAGCGCTGGGTCACGGCGACGGTAAGAGCGCAAGCAGCTACTAATTTTTATCCTGCGGCGGGCCATCCGCCGCATTTAACCTGTTTTCTCGGGGGTTACCGTGTTTCTCGCACAAGAAATTATTCGTAAAAAACGTGATGGTCATGCATTAAGCGACGAAGAGATCCGCTTCTTTATCAATGGCATTCGTGATAACACCATCTCTGAAGGGCAGATTGCTGCTCTGGCGATGACCATTTTCTTCCACGATATGTCGATGCCTGAGCGTGTATCGCTGACCATGGCGATGCGAGATTCAGGAACCGTTCTGGACTGGAAAAGCCTGAACCTCAACGGCCCGATTGTGGATAAACACTCAACCGGCGGTGTTGGTGACGTGACGTCGCTGATGCTGGGCCCAATGGTGGCGGCCTGTGGTGGTTATATCCCCATGATCTCCGGGCGTGGCCTGGGACATACCGGCGGTACGCTCGACAAACTGGAAGCCATCCCGGGCTTCGATATCTTCCCGGATGACCATCGCTTCCGCGACATTATTAAAGACGTTGGTGTGGCGATTATCGGCCAGACCAGCTCTCTTGCTCCTGCAGACAAGCGCTTCTACGCGACCCGCGATATCACCGCGACCGTCGACTCTATTCCCCTGATTACCGCCTCTATCCTCGCCAAGAAACTGGCGGAAGGCCTGGATGCGCTGGTCATGGATGTGAAAGTGGGCAGCGGCGCCTTTATGCCGACCTATGAGCTTTCCGCGGCGCTGGCAGAAGCCATTGTGGGCGTCTCCAACGGTGCGGGCGTGCGTACTACCGCCCTGCTGACGGACATGAACCAGGTGCTGGCGTCCAGCGCAGGCAACGCCGTGGAAGTGCGTGAAGCCGTGCAGTTCCTCACCGGTGAATACCGGAACCCGCGTCTGCTCGATGTCACCATGGCCCTGTGCGTGGAGATGCTGATCTCCGGCAAGCTCGCCAGCGATGATGCCGATGCACGCGCCAAACTTCAGGCAGTGCTGGATAACGGCAAAGCGGCAGAGATCTTCGGCCGCATGGTAGCGGCGCAGAAAGGCCCGACCGACTTCGTGGAACACTACGCGAAATACCTGCCAACGGCGACGCTCAGCAAAGCGGTCTACGCCGATACCGAAGGCTTTGTCTCGGCGATGGATACGCGCGCGCTCGGCATGGCGGTCGTGTCGATGGGCGGCGGTCGTCGTCAGGCCTCGGACACCATTGATTACAGCGTCGGCTTTACCGATATGGCGCGTCTGGGTGACAGCGTCGATGGTCAACGTCCGCTGGCCGTGATCCACGCGAAAGATGAAGCCAGCTGGCAGGAAGCGGCAAAGGCGGTGAAAGCGGCCATTACGCTTGATGATAAAGCACCGCAAAGCACACCGACTGTCTATCGCCGTATCACCGAATAGCGGTATACTGATCTGATCGATAATTTTTGAAGCACTACGTACGGAGAACAATTATGAAACGTGCATTTATTATGGTGCTGGACTCATTCGGCATCGGCGCAACCGAAGATGCAGAACGTTTTGGTGACGTGGGTTCCGATACCATGGGTCACATCGCTGAAGCCTGTGCGAAAGGCGAAGCGGACAATGGTCGTAAAGGCCCTCTGACTCTGCCAAACCTGACCCGTCTGGGTCTGGTGAAAGCCCATGAAGGTTCTACCGGTAAAATTGCAGCCGGTATGGACGGCAATGCGGAAGTGGTAGGCGCGTACGCCTGGGCGCACGAGCTCTCTTCCGGTAAAGATACCCCGTCTGGCCACTGGGAAATCGCCGGCGTGCCGGTTCTCTTCGACTGGGGTTACTTCTCCGATCACGAGAACAGCTTCCCGCAGGAGCTGCTGGACAAGCTGGTTAAGCGTGCCAATCTGCCGGGCTACCTCGGTAACTGTCACTCTTCCGGTACCGTGATTCTGGACGAACTCGGTGAAGAGCACATGAAAACCGGTAAGCCGATTTTCTACACCTCTGCCGACTCCGTATTCCAGATTGCCTGCCACGAAGAGACCTTTGGCCTGGATAAGCTTTACGAGCTGTGCGAAATCGCACGTGAAGAGCTGACAGAAGGCGGCTATAACATCGGTCGCGTGATTGCACGTCCGTTTATCGGTGATAAAGCGGGTAACTTCCAGCGCACCGGTAACCGTCATGACCTGGCCGTTGAGCCACCGGCACCGACCGTACTGCAGAAGCTGGTTGACGAGAAAGACGGCCACGTGGTGTCCGTGGGGAAAATTGCAGACATCTATGCCAACTGCGGTATCACCAAAAAAGTCAAAGCCACCGGTCTGGATGCGCTGTTTGACGCCACCATCAAAGAGATGAAAGAAGCGGGTGACAAGACTATCGTCTTCACTAACTTCGTGGACTTCGACTCCTCCTGGGGCCACCGTCGTGACGTGGCCGGTTATGCCGCGGGCCTGGAACTGTTTGACCGCCGTCTGCCGGAGCTGATGGAGCTGGTGGGTGAAGATGACATTCTGATCCTGACCGCCGACCACGGCTGCGACCCAACCTGGACCGGTACCGACCACACGCGCGAGCATATTCCTGTGCTGGTGTACGGCCCGAAAGTGAAACCTGGCTCACTGGGCCACCGTGAAACCTTCGCCGATATCGGTCAGACTATTGCGAAATACTTTGGTACGTCCGACATGGAATATGGCAAGGCCATGTTCTAAACACATCCGGGCGTATCCCCTCTCCCTTCGGGAGAGGGAGAACACCATGCAGGCCGGGCAGGCGCCGCCGCCACCCGGCAAAAACACGATAAAAGGAACTGAAGATGGCAACTCCTCACATTAATGCCGAAATGGGTGATTTCGCTGACGTCGTATTGATGCCGGGCGACCCGCTGCGCGCGAAGCACATTGCAGAAACTTTCCTCGAAGACGTGCGTGAAGTGAACAACGTTCGCGGCATGCTGGGCTTCACCGGTACGTACAAAGGCCGCAAAATCTCCGTGATGGGTCACGGTATGGGTATCCCATCCTGCTCCATCTACACCAAAGAGCTGATCACCGATTTCGGCGTGAAGAAAATCATTCGCGTAGGCTCCTGTGGTGCAGTACGTATGGACGTTAAGCTGCGTGATGTGGTTATCGGCATGGGCGCGTGCACGGACTCTAAAGTTAACCGTATGCGTTTCAAAGACCATGACTTTGCCGCCATCGCTGACTTCGGCATGGTGCGTAACGCGGTTGATGCCGCAAAAGCGCTGGGCGTAGACGCACGCGTGGGTAACCTGTTCTCTGCTGACCTGTTCTATGCACCAGACGGCGGCGAGATGTTCGACGTGATGGAAAAGTACGGCATCCTGGGTGTGGAAATGGAAGCGGCAGGAATCTACGGTGTCGCGGCTGAGTTTGGCGCGAAAGCACTGACCATCTGCACCGTGTCTGACCATATCCGTACGCACGAGCAGACGACCGCTGCTGAGCGTCAGACCACCTTCAACGACATGATCAAAATCGCGCTGGAATCCGTTCTGCTGGGCGACAAAGAGTAATGTTGTACTGCCGGGCGGCGTCCGCTGCCCGGCATGCTCTTCCCGGTTACAAATACACCACGCTGATGGTCGCCTGACCGTCAAACTCCGTATCTTCCGTTAAAGACAGATTCTTCAGATTCTCGACCGCCAGCGACACGTTCAGCGGGAAAGAGACGCTGGTGACCGCCATTGGGTCGTTTTTGCCCGCCGGTGCAACGCTCATCAGACCCAAATCTTTATTGGCGATGGTACCACCGTTGGCCTTCCGCCAGCGGCTCACGCCCGCTCCCGCGGTCACGGCCGTACGGATAGGCTCAGCGTTATTGCCGTTCGCCGTCACATCGCCTGGCGT
Organism: Enterobacter sp. BNK-18; assembly: GCF_047456135.1. Taxonomy (NCBI): domain Bacteria; kingdom Pseudomonadati; phylum Pseudomonadota; class Gammaproteobacteria; order Enterobacterales; family Enterobacteriaceae; genus Enterobacter; species Enterobacter sp. BNK-18. Next base: position 4,444,570 of record NZ_CP179899.1, read on the forward strand.
GGTGTAGATGGAGTACGCGCCGATGTTTTTACCATCGTGCGTTTTGCCCAGCCCAAAGGTGCTCATCGCACCGCGAAGTTCACCGCCGTTAGCATTGGCGTTTTTCACCTTCAGGTTACTGCTGCCCGTGCTGGCGTTGGAATCGGTACGGTTATCCGCAATGCTCCAGCCCACCTTTGTTGGCGTGGGGCAGTTGATCGTCAGCATCACCCCTTTTTCGCCCAGCTGCGTAGCCTGGGTTTGCGACAAATCGCCAATATGAATCCTGCCAAAATCGATCACGCCATTATTGCTCAGCTCCGGTACACACGAGGCACCGGCAAGCGAGGCTTTGACTTTCAGCACGGCGGTATCGCCCGCGTGTGCGGATGTGGCCGCCAGGGCCAGCGCGACAACGAGTAAACATTTTTTCATTGTTAATCCTTAACATAAATAAAAAGCATGACATTGCGGGGTATTAACCCGCCAGTATTGGTAACGGTAGTGCTTTTCTACGCTTCACGCAGGCAGGTACCTGACGCGTGAATGGGGTTATTCCTGTGTTAATAATTCCCAGGCCATATTGCTCTCAAGAAGGGTATTGTCAGCAACATGACGAAGCTGGCTGTTATTAATGACGGGAACAATCTTAAGGGTGAAGCTCATGTGTTTACCCCGCACCGGCGCGGCATTTTGCCGGGCAACGAGACCTTCATTATTTTTGATAAACGCGCGTTGCGTCGGGCTGGAGGAAGGCGTAAAACCGATACGGTCCGTCGTTTTCGCCAGCGTGCAGGCATGCCCGTCAACCACCATATTGTCGGCAATAATGGCCAGTCGCCCGTCCTGACCAAAGAGAACCCCCCCGTTGACGCCGGCAGTGGACTGCAGAAACAAGGCCATCACTCTCGGCTCGGGGCAGAAGACGTTGGCCGTAATTTCTTTGGCCGGCATTCGGTTCCAGTTCTTCTGCGAGGCGGCAATATCCGACGGTTTGAGTTTTCCAAACGAGACAACAGGCTGCGAAAACGTAACCTGACATTCTTCACTGGACGCGCGTGCGGAGAAGAGCAAAATCATGCTGGCAAACGCCGCGAATAAAAGGGAATAACAGGTTTTCACTGGCACATTCCTTCTGCTTTTTCGTAATAGGACTCGGTATTTTTGTCTTCGCTGAGCGAATACGTGATGTGGCAAATTTTTGCCATGTTGTCGTCCACCACATACAGGGCGGGCGCATCCGTGGCGTCGGGAATAAACACGCTGCCGTTATCCATTACGCTGACGATATAACGGCTGTCTTTATCCACCACGCTAAGCCCTCTGGCGAGCCATGACCCGTCAGGGCGTTTCACGGCCAGCATTAGACGACGCGTGTTCAGCACGTGGAAATCCACCTGCGCGAATGAGCCGTAAGCTGCGGAAACGGTCTGTATCCCGTTCGATAAATCCATTCCCTGTGGCAGGGAGCTGGCATCAATGACAATCTGAGAGGTTTGCCACTCGCGCAGACCCGGCACCACGGCTTGTCCCCACGCATCGGTCCAGACGGTTCCATCGGGCGTGGTGATTTGAATACCGCTTTCCGGTTCGCTTAATCGCGCAATGCCAAAGGTGTCTTTAATCGGGTAGGGTGCAAACGTAATGCCATGACCATGCAGGGCGATGCCGCCACTGAGGGAGGTGCTGTAATTATGCTGGTTCCCGTCGTTCAGCCCTGCGGCCATGCCCAGCTGTGCGTAGTGCAGGTTGGTGCTGACATTGCCGTTAAACGACTGGGTCTTGTCCTGATTGTCGCGATCGACCGAGAGGTTGTAATTGGTGTTTTGACCCCACGATCCGCTGTCCTGAATACCGAGGTTCTGTTTTTCACCCTGGCTGCGCATATAGGTACTGATGCGCTCAGTGCCAAACGGAATGACCAGATTAAGATAGAGCAGGTCGCCATCACTTGTGCCGCCCTTCTCCGTCTCACTGCTGCTGAGGGCGTGCTGCCAGTTCACTGAGAGCGACGTGTGCCCCAGACTCTTGCCCCAGGAGACCATCAGGTAGCGGGAGCTACTGCTCTCTTCATCGCCGGCATTCTCGCTGTACTGGAAAGAAAGCGAGCCAACCCATGCATTGTTCCAGTTGAGGCTGGTATTCCAGGCGCTTTGATAGCGCTGGGATTCAGCGTCCATCGCCTCGTTTAACTCCCGGTAGCCGGTGCTGTAGGTTGATGCGCTGACCCCAAGCGTGAGTTGCTCGGGCAGGGAAAGGTGACTTTGCAATTCTATCTTGCGGCCATTTTGTTGATCGTAGAACTGCGCGCGGCTCATCTGAACGCTGGGAGAAAGCAGCCAGTACTCGGCTGGCGACCATTCCAGCATCGCCCCGAGGGCCTGATACTGCTCTGCCAGCACGCCCGCCGTGACGCCGGTGAGCTGGGGCGTAAACCGGGTTCCGTCAGAAAAATTAAATACCCAGGGCGACCCTTGTTCATCCCCGGTATCGCGAACTTTACCCAACGAGACGCTGAGCCCTTCGGTGCGCGTCATCCCGCTCACGTTCAGTGAGGAGGAGGGAACCGTAAACGTCGTGGTGGAACCGTCGGTTTCGACCACGCTGATGTCCAGATCCACGTTGCCACGCACCACCGGGACATCGGTCAGAGTAAACGGACCGGCATTCACCAGCGAAGAGTAGATAACCTGCCCGGACTGACGAACGTCAACGCGCGCCTGGTTGGTGCGGGCGATGCCGGAAATGGTCGTCGCCGGAATATTCGGTTGCAGGCCCGTTTCCGGCAGGAACTGAACGCCATTAATTTGTGCGCCACTGAACAGCGCCGAGTTGACGTTAATCTGCCCCGCCTGAATGCGAAGTTTCCGTTCTTCGAAGACGTGTTCCGCGTAGGTATAGAGATTCTCTGTGCTGCGGGTTCCGTTATCGTCGGTCAGGATAAAGTTGCTGCGCAGCGTCCAGTTCGCCACGTTGAGACCGGCGCCAATATTGCCCTGGGAAAAGGTACTGTTTCCGCCGCTGCCGTACTCGTTGTAGTTGCTGAACGCACTGTAATTGATAAGGCCCGCCGCACCGCCGTGCGCGTAGTATTTCGCGGCATAAAAACCATTGTCCATCGCCTCTGCGGGAACATAAATCTCAAGCGACTCCGCGTTGGGCAGCAGCGTGACGGTGGCCGTCGGGTAATCTTGCAGAAGATTATGGCAGGGCTCTTTTGCATTGATATTCAGCGGAAGAAGACCTGCCGCACGGGTAAAGTCATCATCCAGACACAGTTGCCCTTCCTCTCCCACGCGGATCGCAAGCGTGCCTTTATCGACGCCGTTAATTTTTACCTGCACGGCATGCGGCCCCGGCAGGTATCGCTGGGCCTGGGAGAAGTAGTGGGCGAGGTTGGTGCTGATACCGCGGGTCGCCAGAATATCGGTATTAAAATCCATACCGGCCGCCGATACCGACTGGGCGGGCAACGTCAAAGCCCCCAGTATGGCGGCGCGAAGCGTCTGATTACGCAAAGAGAACTCAATCACCAAAACATCCCTGTCTTACTGGCGCGTCAGGGAAGCGGTAAAGCTCTCAACTTCAATCCCGTAGCGGCTGGCCGGATTGAACTCAATGGCGTTATCGGTGCCATTAACCGGGGTGTCGGTTTGCACCGTCATGGTCTCTCCCGGCAGGATAAACGTCTTGTTGACCAGACCTTCCGTATGCGAAGGCAGTAAGGTGACAGAGGTGGAGAAACGGACCACGTAGGCGGACGGATTTTGCACCTTGATCTCTTTCCCGGTGACTGACCAGGTCAGTAATTTCCAGGCGTCGGTGACCACCGGCAGATCTTTGGGATGGATCAGGACCGGTAAATCCTGACGCAGGTTGATCCCGACCTTCACGTTTTTATCCATGCTTTTGGGGGGAATACCTTCGAACACCACGCGTTTGTACTGTTCAACGCTAAGCGGTTTGTCGGTTTCAAGAATAAAGCGAACCTGTTGCTCCTGGCCTGGCTCGAGGCGCACCACCGGCTGGGTGACGTTGAGTTTTACCCCCTGGTCGCCCCCGATATCCCGGATGGAGGTGTAAAGCAGGGTGGGAATGCTGTCGGTGTTTTTCACGCTCATGACGCCGCCGTGGTTCGCTTCGTCAATCAGCAGCAGGGTGGTTTCAGGCACCATTCCGGCGGCAAAAAGCGAAGCCGGAAGGGCGAGGCACAGTGAGCAGATCAAACGTGTTGATGTGTGGATCGTAGACATAGTGGGTTTCATTCGCTGGTCAGGAAAAAAACTCCCCATGTAACTGGAGAGTTTTGCGTCAGGGGGCTGGATTAGAGGTAAACCAGGGTGATCGTTGACTGGCCTTCAAGCTCGGTTTTGTCGGTCAGGGTCAGCTTGTCGCTTGGGGCTACGGCCAGCGCAATCTTCAGCGGGAATGCCGCGCTCATGAAGGCTAAAGGTGCACGCTGGCCGCTTTTGGAAACGGTCATGACGTCGGTGCCATCGTTGGAGAGGATGCCGCTGGTCCACATGTTCATCCAGCTTCTGCTGCTGATCGTGCCGCCGGTATACAGGGTAGCCGCGATAGGCTGTACCGCCGCGCCGTCTGCGGTAACGGAGGTCAGGTAGGTAGAAATGGCATACGCACCGATGTTCTCGCCGGCGCTGGTTTTACCTACGCCGTTCAGTTGGCTGGAGCCAGATGCCTGGCCACCGTTTGCGGTAGCGTTATCCACGTGGAACTGGTTAGCTGGCAGGCTGGCACCGGCGTTGGAGTCCGCGCGATCGTCGTGAAGCGTCCAGCCCACGCGTGTGGCGGACTGGCACTTGATGGTCAGGGTGACATCTTTATGGCCTGCCTGATATGGCACGCTGGAGGAGAGGGAGTCCAGACCGATTTCACCGAAGTTGGCCAGACCCCCGTTGCTGATTTCCGGCACGCAGCCTGCGCTGGTCAGTGAGCCCTGTACTTTGAGCATGGCGGTCGGTTCTGCGCAAACGGCTGTTGCCGCCATGGATAGCACGGTGGCAAGAAGAAGCTTTTTCATTGTTATTCCTTAACCTGAAAGAGAGTGACTAAAAAAGATATTTTTAGTCCGCAAAGTGCTTGCATGAATACATGTGTTAAATAACAAGCGCCGCTGATTCTATTAATGATTCACAGAATGCAATAATTAGATTTTCTAACGAGCACATTGAGATTTTATTAAGTCATTACAATCAGATATGAATGGATTTATATTCTGCTTTAAAACGGCGGGATATCCCGCCGGAGAAAAGAAAATATGACCTTAACGTATCAGAGATAAACCAGCGTAATGGTGGTTTCGCCGCTCAGTTGAGCTTCATCGGTTGTGGTCAGGCGATCGGTATTCACAATGGCCATCGAGACTTTAAACGGGAAGACGACGTTGGTAATCGCCAGCGGAGAAGATTTGCCTGGGGTGGTCGCCGTCATAATTTCTGCGTTACCGTTGGCAATAATACCGGTACTCAGGTTACGCCACATGTATTCGCCATTGCTGTTGACGTACGCCGGGGCATAAATGGCCTGAGCCGGAAGACCATTGGCGGTAACTTCATTCACGCGCGTTGCGATGGCATACGCCCCAATCTTTTCGCCCGCAGCCGTGGTGCCAACGCCATAGGTCGTGCCAGCGCCCCAGGCATCACCTCCGTTATCCGCCGCATCGCGGATGTAGAACTGGCTGGACGTCAGGTCATTTGCCGCATTGGTATCTTCTTTATTGTCCGCGATGCTCCAGGCCACTTTGGTCGCTGAAGGGCAGTTAATGGTTAACGACATGTCCTTTTGACCCATCTGATTCGTCTGGGTAGGAGAAAGTTGATCCAGGGCGATGGTGCCAAAATCGATAGAACCGCCATTGCTTAATTCAGGCGTACAGGACGCATTATTCATTTTGCCTTTCACCTTCATCACAACGGTAGAGTCGGCGAGCGCAGCGTGCGAAGCCACGGCAATCAGAGTGGCGAGAAGAAGTTTTTTCACTGTTATTCCTTAACCAAAAAGTGGATATTTTCTTGTGTGCGTGTAATTAACGTATTGATTCACAAGCGTGGGAATTCTATTAATGGTCAGAGTTATTTGTGAAATGAGAAATTCTACACTCGGTTGTGAGTTTAATTAAGGGCTGTAAATACAATCATGTATGTATTTACGTCTTGTGAATAATATGATGGATGCAGTATGAATAAAGGAATAAAAAACGGCGAATTAAATTCGCCGTCAGAGATACGTTATCGCCTGAGCGATAATTTAATTAGAGGTATTTCAGCGTAATGGTCGCCTGACCATCCAGTTCGGTATCTTCGGTAATGCTCAGTCTGTCGGTTTTTCTGATTGCCATGGAGACTTTCATTGGGAATACGGCCTGGGTAAAGGCCATCGGCACGAGTTCACCCGGTTTGGCGACGGACATGGTTTCGTAGTCATCCAGAACAAGACGACCCGTCGTATTTTTATCCCATTTAGTCAGATTAGTGCCTCCCGCGGTAATCGCATCAGCAGGTGCGCCGTCTACCGTGACATATGGCAGGTCGGTATACACTGCCCATCCGCCAATCTTCTGACCCTCTTTGGTAAAACCTAAACCGCTTGTGTACTGGTGGCTGAATGTCGAGCTGCCATCAACGGCAGAATCATAGACTTCAATATACGGCCCGTCAGCCAGACTGTCTTTGCGGTTATCGTAAATTGTCCAGCCGACTTTGGTCGCAGAATTACAGGTAATTGTCATGGTGATATCACGCTGGCCGAGTTGGTTATCCTCAGTCGCGCTCAGTGAGCCCATTGATATTTTGCCATAATCTACTGCACCGCCGTTGCTCATTGTAGGAGTACATGACGCGTTGGTCAGTTTGCCTTGCACTTTCATGACGGCGGTGTTAGCCGCATGGGCTGCGGTCATGGACGTTGCCGCAGCGATGGCCGCGACAAGAAGAATTTTTTTCATTGTTGTTCCTTAACGAAGAGAAATTATAGAGCTGTCGACTATTAATGTAATCAATAGGTTTTATATATGGGGGTAACCACGGGCAGTAGTATATTGTGGCTGCTCTGAATGGTGTATTTAGAATTTCTAAATGGGCTGTAATGAAAATATAAAAGCATAGGTGGCGTGAATATTTTCACGCATTTTACGGGCGCATTGCCGCTTTTATTGTTCAATTTATTATTGAAAGTTATTAGCGGTTTTCGTAAGTCCGGGAAACATTCAATGCCCTTCCCGACGATAATATAATATTTTTTAACAAGATGGGGCAGGCTGGATCCCTGAAGCCTGCTTAAAAAATAAGAATAAGACGTTATCGCGTAAACAGGTTACATCACTCGCCCGGCGAAGCACGCCGGGCAACATGGTTTAGCGTACGGCCTGCGAAAGCCAGGCAGAAAGCTCGCCCAGCTCGATTGCCTGATCGGGGAACTCGCCACGTAACGCCTCACATGTCAGCTGCACCGTGTCGGCACGATACAGGCAGCCCTGTAAGCGGCTGGCCAGCGCCTCCAGCGGCGCAGGGTTCAGGCTGTCCGTAAAGACCTGCGCCCGGGTAATGTGGCCTTTTTCCACGTCAAAATGAAGCTCCACGCCGCCCCAGGTGAAGCGCTCGTCCAGCAGGTGCGAGAAGGCTGGCGCCTGACCAAAGTTCCACTCCCAGCTGCTCTGACGGGCAAAGGTTTCCGCAAAGTTTGGCAGGTCAGGGGTGTTATCCGGGGAGATCACTTCGGCTTCGACCCGCTCGCCGTAGTGATCGAAAAACGCTTCGCGGATGGCATCGCAAATCTGTTCGTGGGTGATGCCCGGCAGTAATTCGATCAGGTTGGCGACGCGGCCACGCACGGAGGTGATACCTTTGGCCTGCAGCTTTTTCTTATCGGGATTAAGGTAATTAGCAAGACGGCTGAGGTCGGCGTTCAGCAACAATGTACCGTGATGGAATCCCCGGTCCTGGGTTTCACGGTAGGCGGAGCCGGAGACTTTGCGATCCCCGTCGGGGGTTTTGACGACCAGATCGTTGCGGCCTGACGCTTCGGCAGTCACGCCCAGCGATGTCAGGGCGTTAAGCACAATCGCGGTAGAAATGGTTTTATCGTATTCAGGTTTGCCCGCCATAAAGGTAAAGCAGGTATTGCCGAGGTCGTGAAATACCGCGCCGCCGCCGCTGCTGCGTCGCGCCAGGCGGACGTTATCCTCTTCCATACGCCGGGTATTACACTCTTTCCAGGGATTCTGCGCACGGCCAATCACCACCGTATCGGCGTTGCGCCATAAAAATAACACCCGTTGAGTGGCTGGCATCTGACGGAAGATGCACTCTTCTACCGCGAGATTGAACCAGGGATCGTGAGAGTCAGAGATAAGCAGGCGTAACGTCGTCATGGCAAAGTTCCTTTTCCGAATCGTAAGCCTACTTTATCACTATTCTTTCTTATCGCCCTCGTCCTCTTCGGGCACCGATTTACTGGCGGTCAGGAGGAAAGGCGATTGCTGCCAGCGGGTGCGTTTACCCTGCAGCAGCGTGCGTGCCAGCACCACACCGATGGCCAACGAGAGCAGCAGCATCAGGCGCAAAATATTGGTGGTGTTGTCCACCTGTTTTGCTTCGGTGGGCAGGGTGTGGGTGTCGAGCGTCAGGCGCAAATACCCGAGCGGACCATTTTTCCCCTGCACGGGTTCGACGATCTGCTGATTGAAATAGCCGCCGGCTTTTTTGCCGTCCAGCGCCAGCCTGTCACGGACGTCAACGTGCTCACCGGCACGGGCGATCAAGTCGCCCTGTTCGTCGTAGACACCGGCATCAAGAATGCGGCTGTTTTCGGTTAACTGGCGTAATATCTGACCTATGCGCTTCTCGTCCGGCGTTTCGGTGCGCATCGCCGGAGCGATGTTGAGCGTGACCTGACGCGCCAGAGTACGCGCCAGTTCCTCAAACTGCGGGTTACGTTGCCGCTGGTGATTCTGGCTGAACCACGATGCCCCTTGCATCAGCGCGACCAAGAGTGCGAGACATATCAGGACAATCACGGCACGATGAAGTCGGAATTTCAGTTTTGCGCGAGCCATATTCCACCTGCTGAAAATTTACGGCTTAATGTTGCCAGAAGTGATGGTTACAAGGTAGCCTCATGCGTTATTTTCCCTCTGGAACCTTCCGGCGCGAACGAATTCACAGGAGCTTCAATGCCGAACATTACCTGGTGCGACCTGCCTACGGATGTCTCTTTATGGCCAGGATTGCCGCTCTCTTTAAGTGGTGATGAGGTGATGCCTCTGGATTACCACGCTGGCCGTAGCGGCTGGCTGCTGTACGGACGCGGCCTGGACAAGCAACGCCTGACCCAATATCAAACCAAACTGGGTGCAGCGATGGTCATCGTGGCGGCCTGGTGCGTAGAGGATTATCAGGTCATCCGCCTGGCAGGTTCCCTGACGCAGCGCGCGACCCGCCTGGCGCATGATGCCGGCCTGGACGTGGCGCCTCTCGGCAAAATTCCACACCTGAAAACGCCGGGTCTGCTGGTGATGGACATGGATTCCACCGCCATCCAGATCGAGTGCATCGACGAGATCGCCAGGCTTGCCGGCAGCGGCGAGCTGGTGGCCGATGTGACCGAACGGGCAATGCGCGGCGAGCTGGATTTCACCGCCAGTCTGAGACAGCGCGTGGCGACCCTGAAAGGGGCGGACGCGAACATCCTGCGCCAGGTGCGTGATGAGCTGCCGTTAATGCCGGGGCTGACGCAGCTGGTGCTGAAGTTAGAAACGCTGGGCTGGAAAGTGGCTATCGCCTCGGGCGGGTTCACCTTCTTCGCCGACTACCTTCGCGACACGTTGCGCCTGACCACCGTGGTGGCGAATGAGCTGGAAATCATGGACGGCAAGCTGACCGGCCAGGTGATCGGCGATATCGTGGATGCCCAGTACAAAGCCAATACCCTGACCCGTCTGGCGGAAAAATATGAAATTCCTGTCGTCCAGACCGTTGCCATCGGTGATGGCGCGAACGACCTGCCGATGATCAAAGCGGCAGGCCTTGGCATTGCCTACCATGCCAAGCCTAAAGTGAATGAAAAGACGGAAGTCACCATCCGTCATGCTGACCTGATGGGGGTGTTCTGCATTCTCTCCGGCAGCGTGAATCAGAAATAACGAGGTAAACCGTGGCGAAAGCTCCAAAACGCGCATTTGTCTGTAATGAATGTGGTGCGGATTATCCGCGCTGGCAGGGGCAATGTAGCGCCTGTCATGCCTGGAACACCATCACCGAAGTGCGTGGTGTGGCGGCTTCGCCGAGCGTGGCCCGCAATGAACGCCTGAGCGGTTATGCCGGCAACGCCGGTGTCGCGAAAGTGCAAAAGCTCTCGGATATCAGCCTCGAAGAGCTGCCGCGTTTCTCGACCGGATTCAAAGAGTTTGACCGTGTGCTCGGCGGGGGAGTAGTGCCGGGCAGTGCGATCCTGATCGGTGGTAACCCGGGAGCGGGTAAATCAACACTGCTGCTGCAAACGCTCTGCAAGCTCGCCGAACAGATGAAAACCCTGTACGTCACCGGTGAAGAGTCCCTGCAGCAGGTGGCGATGCGTGCGCACCGTCTGGGCCTGCCAACCGGCAACCTCAACATGCTTTCGGAAACCAGCATCGAGCAAATCTGCATGATTGCCGAAGAAGAGCAGCCGAAGCTGATGGTTATCGACTCCATTCAGGTGATGCACATGGCGGATATCCAGTCTTCACCGGGGAGCGTGGCGCAGGTGCGTGAAACCGCCGCCTATCTCACGCGCTTTGCCAAAACGCGCGGTGTGGCGATTGTGATGGTCGGCCACGTCACGAAAGATGGCTCGCTGGCGGGGCCGAAAGTGCTGGAGCACTGTATCGACTGCTCCGTCATGCTCGACGGCGATGCCGATTCCCGTTTCCGTACGTTGCGCAGCCACAAAAACCGTTTTGGTGCGGTGAACGAGTTGGGCGTGTTTGCCATGACCGAGCAGGGGCTGCGTGAAGTCAGCAACCCGTCTGCCATCTTCCTCAGCCGGGGCGATGAAGTGACCTCCGGTAGCTCGGTGATGGTGCTCTGGGAAGGGACGCGTCCGCTGCTCGTGGAAATTCAGGCGCTGGTGGATCACTCAATGATGGGTAACCCACGGCGTGTGGCCGTTGGCCTGGAACAAAACCGCCTGGCGATCCTGTTGGCCGTACTGCACCGCCACGGCGGCCTGCAGATGGCGGATCAGGACGTGTTCGTCAACGTGGTCGGCGGGGTCAAAGTCACTGAGACCAGTGCGGATCTGGCGCTGCTGCTGGCAATGGTCTCCAGCCTGCGTGACAGACCGTTGCCGCAGGACCTGGTGGTGTTTGGTGAAGTGGGTCTGGCCGGGGAGATACGCCCGGTGCCTAGCGGCCAGGAGCGCATCTCCGAGGCGGCGAAGCACGGCTTTCGCCGCGCCATTGTGCCCGCCGCCAACGTGCCGAAAAAAATCCCGGAAGGGATGCAGGTCTTTGGCGTGAAGAAACTCGCAGATGCGTTAAATGTCTTTGACGACTTATAATTACGTATTCGATTTTGCAGGAGGCACCGTAATTTATGTCATCATTTGACTACATCAAGACCGCAATCCGCCAGAAAGGCTGCACGCTGCAGCAGGTGGCGGATGCCAGCGGCATGACCAAAGGCTACCTGAGCCAACTGCTGAACGCCAAAATCAAAAGCCCCAGCGCACAAAAGCTGGAAGCGTTGCACCGCTTTCTGGGGCTTGAATTCCCGCGTATGCAAAAGAACGTCGGCGTGGTATTTGGCAAGTTTTACCCGCTGCATACCGGGCACATCTATCTTATCCAGCGTGCCTGTAGCCAGGTGGACGAGCTGCATATCATCATGGGTTACGATGAAACCCGCGACCGTCAGCTGTTCGAGGACAGCGCCATGTCGCAGCAGCCAACCGTGCCGGATCGCCTGCGCTGGCTGCTGCAGACCTTTAAGTACCAGAAAAACATTCGTATTCATGCTTTTAATGAAGAGGGCATGGAGCCGTATCCGCACGGCTGGGATGTGTGGAGCAATGGCGTCAAAGCGTTCATGGACGAAAAGGGGATCACCCCGAACTGGATCTACACCTCTGAAGAGTCCGATGCGCCGCAGTTCCGCGAGCATCTGGGCATTGAAACCGTGCTGATCGATCCAAAGCGTACCTTTATGAACATCAGCGGGGCGCTGATCCGCGAAAACCCGTTCCGCTACTGGGATTACATCCCAACCGAGGTAAAACCGTTCTTTGTGCGCACCGTTGCGATTCTGGGCGGCGAGTCGAGCGGGAAATCGACGCTGGTCAACAAGCTGGCCAACATCTTTAACACTACCAGTGCGTGGGAGTACGGGCGTGATTACGTCTTCTCTCATCTGGGCGGTGACGAGATGGCGTTGCAGTACTCCGACTACGATAAAATCGCGCTGGGTCATGCGCAGTACATTGATTTCGCGGTGAAATACGCCAATAAAGTGGCCTTCATTGATACCGATTTCGTTACCACCCAGGCGTTCTGCAAAAAATACGAGGGACGCGAGCATCCGTTTGTGCAGGCGCTGATAGACGAATACCGCTTTGACCTGGTGATTTTGCTCGAAAACAACACCCCATGGGTTGCTGACGGGATCCGCAGCCTCGGCAGTTCCGTCGACAGAAAAGAGTTCCAGAGCATGCTCATCGACATGCTGCACGAAAATAACGTGGAGTTTGTGCATGTGGAGGAGTCAGATTACGACAGCCGTTTCCTGCGCTGCGTAGAGCTGGTGAAAGAGATGATGGGGGAGCAGGGGTAATTCCCCCCATCCTAACCCTCTCCTGAGGGAGAGGGCCGGTGTGAGGGGGAACACCCCCCTCAATACTCAACCACAACTTTGCCACGCATATGCCCGTCCAGCACTTTTCGGTGCGCTTCGGTGATGCTTTCGACGCTCAGCCCGTGTAGCGTTTCGCTCAGTGAGCTTTCCACCACGCCGTTATCCACCAGCTTCGCAACCTCGTTTAAGATCTCGCCCTGACGCGCCATGTCGGCGGTCTGGTACATGCTGCGGGTGTACATAAACTCCCAGTGCAGCGCGGCGGATTTGGATTTCAGCTTATCCTGGTTCAACGGATGTGCGTTCTCAACGATGGAGCAGATATGCCCCTGCGGTGCGATCAGTTCACTGACGGCATCCCAGTGGCCGTCGGTATCATTGAGAATGAAAATGTAATCCACAAACGTCAGGCCCTGTTTAGCCAGTTCACCTTTCAGGTCCCGGTAATTCACCACGTGATCGGCACCGCGATCGCGACACCACTGAGCAGAATCTTCCCGCGAGGCGGTCGCGACGATCTTCACGTTGCTGCGATGTTTCGCAAACGGGATCGCCAGCGATCCTACGCCGCCCGCGCCGCCAATAATGAGCAGCGTTTTGTCCGGGCCGGCATCCTGGATATTCAGCCGTTCAAACAATCCTTCCCAGGCGGTGAGGGCGGTTAACGGCAAGGCGGCTGCGGCTGCCCAGCCGAGGCTTACCGGCTTATGCCCGACAATGCGCGCATCGATCAGCTGATGGGTGGTATTGCTGCCCGGGCGGGTAATATCGCCCGCGTACCACACTTCATCCCCCGGTTTAAAACCGCTAACGCCTGCACCCACGGCTTTCACAATGCCGCTGGCGTCCCAGCCGAGAACGCGTGGTTCCGTCAGGCCGCTTCTGACGATGCCCGCGTGAACTTTGGTATCGACCGGGTTGATGGAAACGGCTTTTACCTCAACCAGCAGATCGTGCTCGCCGGGCTGCGGCATCGGTTGGGTAATTTCAATGAAATCAGCAGGACTGTCTGGATTAACGGCAATGGCTTTAACTGACATGGTGAGCTCCTTTATGGAAAGCGTGTTTTTGAGACTAGTCTATTAAGTGCTCAGTCGCGTGATAAGATGGACAATTAAGAACGAAGTGTTCGTACAGGATGAACAATCATGTTTAAACAACTTCAGGATATGGCGCTGTTTGCGCTGGTGGCAGAGTTGGGCAGCTTTACCGCGGCGGCGCAGAAAGCTGAGCTGCCGAAATCCAGCGTCAGCCAGCGAATCAGCCAGCTTGAGCAGCAGGTGGGGATCCGCTTGCTCAATCGTACTACGCGCAGGCTGAACCTGACGTTCGCCGGCGAGCACTATCTGGTTCACTGCCGTGAGATGCTGGCGGCAAGTGAACGGGCGGAGTACGCCATTCAGCGGCTGCGTGAAAACCCCAGCGGTCGGCTGCGCATCACCTGCCCGGCCGGGATCGGCGCGACGCTGCTGGCGCATTTGAATGCGGAGTTCCAGCTCCGCTATCCGGACGTTTCGCTTGACGTGTCCATTTCTGACGACGTGCTCGACCTGGTCGAGTCAGGTTTTGACGTGGCGCTGCGTACCGGTAAGCCGCAGGACTCCTCCCTGATTGGCCGTTTGATCGGTCATTGCCCGCGTTATATGCTGGCTTCACCGGCTTACCTGGCGCGCCGGGAGCCGCTGACGCATCCCCGGCAGCTGGTGGAGCACCGCTGTATTACCCACAAGGCGTGGTCTGAGTGGCTGTTGCAAAGCGAAAGTGAGGATTACCGTTATCTGCCGGATAACGCCCATCTGACGGATAATCTGGTGTATGCGCGCGAATGTGCCATCGCCGGCGCCGGGATCACGCTGCTTCCCGCTTTTTTGCTTGAGGATAAGGTTGAAAAGGGCGCGCTGGTGAAGGTGCTGCCGGAGTGGAACGTCGAGGGGAACGATCTGTGGCTGGCTTACCCGAGCCGCAAGCTGAACTCGCCGGCGCTGATGCGTTATATCGACTTTGCGATGCAGTGTGATGAGGTGAAGCGGTTTTACGTGGGTGGGTGAACGGTGCGTCACTCACAGGGTGTAGGAACAAACAAAAAAAAACGGCAACTGACGTTGCCGTTTTACATTTATTTCGCAATACGTTTGTACTTAATACGTTTCGGCTCCAGCGCATCTGCGCCCAGCGTACGTTTCTTGTACTCTTCGTATTCGGTGAAGTTACCTTCGAAGAACTCCACTTTCCCTTCGTCCTGGTAGTCCAGGATGTGGGTTGCGATACGGTCAAGGAACCAACGGTCGTGCGAGATAACCATTGCACAGCCCGGGAACTCCAGCAGGGCGTTTTCCAGTGCGCGCAGGGTTTCAATGTCCAGGTCGTTGGTCGGTTCATCGAGCAGCAGCACGTTACCGCCAACCTGCAGCAGTTTGGCCAGGTGCAGACGACCACGTTCACCACCGGAGAGCTCGCCCACGCGTTTACCCTGGTCGGTGCCTTTGAAGTTAAAGCGGCCAACGTAAGCGCGGCTTGGCATTTCGGTGTTACCGATACGCATGATATCCAGGCCGCCGGAGACTTCTTCCCACACGGTTTTGCTGTTATCCATGGCGTCACGGAACTGGTCAACGGAAGCCAGTTTCACGGTTTCACCCAGAGTGATTGAACCACTGTCTGGCTGTTCCTGACCGGACATCATGCGGAACAGGGTGGATTTACCCGCGCCGTTCGGACCGATGATCCCCACGATGGCACCTTTCGGTACGGAGAAGGTCAGGTCGTCAATCAGCAGGCGATCGCCATAAGACTTACGCAGATTGGTGACTTCAACCACTTTATCCCCCAGACGTGCGCCAGGCGGAATAAACAGTTCGTTGGTCTCGTTACGTTTCTGGTATTCGGTGTTGTTCAGCTCTTCAAAGCGTGCCAGACGGGCTTTGCCCTTAGACTGACGGCCTTTAGCGCCCTGACGAACCCACTCCAGCTCTTTCTCGATAGACTTACGACGCGCGGCTTCCTGAGAGGCTTCCTGCGCCAGACGCTGGTCTTTCTGCTCCAGCCAGGAGGAGTAGTTGCCTTCCCATGGAATGCCTTCACCACGGTCAAGCTCCAGGATCCAGCCTGCAACGTTGTCGAGGAAGTAACGGTCGTGGGTGATCGCCACAACGGTGCCTTCGAAATCGTGCAGGAAACGCTCCAGCCATGCCACGGATTCCGCATCCAGGTGGTTGGTCGGTTCGTCGAGCAGCAGCATGTCTGGCTTTTCCAGCAGCAGACGGCACAGCGCCACGCGGCGGCGTTCACCCCCGGAGAGGTTCGCGATTTTCGCATCCCAGTCTGGCAGACGCAGGGCGTCAGCGGCGCGCTCGAGCTGCACGTTCAGGTTGTGGCCGTCATGCGCCTGGATAATCTCTTCAAACTTGCCTTGCTGAGCGGCCAGTTTATCGAAGTCCGCATCCGGTTCAGCGTATTTGGCATACACTTCATCCAGACCTTTCAGTGCGTTAACGACGTCAGAAACCGCCTCTTCAACGGATTCACGAACGGTGTGTTCCGGATTGAGCTGAGGCTCCTGCGGCAGGTAGCCAATTTTGATGCCAGGCTGCGGACGGGCTTCACCTTCGATGTCTGTATCGATGCCGGCCATGATGCGCAGCAGGGTGGACTTACCGGCACCGTTGAGACCCAGAACACCGATTTTTGCGCCCGGGAAGAAGCTCAGCGAGATATTTTTAAGAATATGACGTTTCGGCGGGACAACTTTGCCGACACGATGCATGGTATAAACGAATTGAGCCACGTTGGACTTCGCCTCTTTTATCGTGATGAGAAAGAATATCAGCCTCGAAGTGTAGCCTTTTTCCCGTCCTAATCCCAGCCAGGAACGTCGGGAGTGTTAAAACGCGCAAGAAAGGTAAAAAAGTGTCCGCGACGTGGCGCGTTGCAGGATGCCTGGTTAGCATAAGTTAATTAGACTTTGACGTGGCAAGACGCTGCAATTGACGAAAAAACAATGAGGAAGAGCTTGTGGGAAAAGCCAAACAGGTGGTCTGGCGTCTGCTGGCTGCCAGCGTATGCGTGATGGCGGCAAGCCAGGCGGTGCATGCCGATTCACTGGATGAACAACGTAATCGCTACGCCCAGATTAAACAGGCGTGGGACAATAAGCAGATGGATACCGTGCAGGCGCTGATGCCGACCTTAAAAGCGTATCCTCTCTATCCGTATCTGGAGTATCGGCAGATCACTGACGATCTCATGAATCAACCCACGGTCACCGTGAATAACTTTATTCAGGCGAACCCGACGCTGCCGCCCGCGCGGACGCTGCAGTCTCGTTTTGTGAACGAACTGGCACGTCGTGAAGACTGGCGTGGGCTGCTGGCGTTTAGCCCGGAAAAACCGAACACCACCGAAGCCCAGTGTAACTATTACTATGCGAAGTGGGTTACCGGACAGCAGGAAGAGGCCTGGGCGGGCGCGAAAGATCTGTGGTTGACCGGAAAAAGCCAGCCAAATGCCTGTGATTCCCTCTTTGGCGCATGGCGTGCGTCAGGTAAGCAGGATCCGCTGGCGTACCTTGAACGTATTCGCCTGGCGATGAAAGCCGGAAACACGCGGCTGGTTACCACGCTTGCGGGACAAATGCCGTCTGATTATCAGACGATCTCAACCGCCGTCATCGCCCTGGCGAACGATCCGAACAGCGTACTGACCTTTGCCCGCAGCACCGGCGCGACCGATTTTACCCGCCAGATGGCCGCAGTGGCTTTTGCCAGCGTGGCGCGTGACGACGTGGAAAATGCGCGGCTGATGATCCCGCAGCTGGTGCAGGCGCAGCTGCTCAATGAAGATCAAACTCAGGAGCTGCGCGACATTGTGGCGTGGCGACTGATGAGCACCGATGTAACCGACGAGCAGGCGCGCTGGCGAGACGATGCGATTATGCGTTCGAACTCCACATCGCTGGTGGAGCGCCGCGTGCGTATGGCGCTGGGGACGGGCGATCGCCGGGGGCTGAATACCTGGCTTGCGCGTCTGCCAATGGATGCCAAAGAGAAAGACGAATGGCGTTACTGGCAGGCGGATCTGCTGATGGAGCGCGGGCGTGACGATGAAGCCAAAGAGATCCTCCATGCGCTGATGCAGCAGCGTGGGTTCTACCCGATGGCGGCCGCACAGCGTCTGGGTGAGGAGTACACGTTCCGCATTGATAAAGCCCCTGCTAACGCCAGCCCGACGTTGACTCAGGGACCAGAAATGGCGCGCGTTCGCGAGCTGATGTACTGGAACATGGACAATACCGCCCGTAGCGAATGGGCGAATCTGGTGACCAGCCGTACGACCGATGAGAAGGCACAGCTTGCACGCTATGCCTTTGATAACCACTGGTGGGATCTGAGCGTGCAGGCAACGATCGCCGGCAAGCTGTGGGATCATCTCGAAGAGCGTTTCCCGCTGGCCTATAAAGATCTGTTCGAGCGCTACACCAGCGGTAAAGACATTCCACAAAGCTACGCCATGGCCATTGCCCGCCAAGAGAGTGCGTGGAACCCGAAAGTCCGTTCCCCGGTCGGGGCCAGCGGCCTGATGCAGGTGATGCCGGGAACCGCGACGCACACGGTGAAGATGTTTAACATCCCGGGATACAGCAGCCCGTCACAGCTGCTGGATCCGGAGACCAACATCAACATCGGTACCAGCTACCTGCAGTATGTTTATCAGCAGTTCGGCAATAACCGCATCTTCTCCTCGGCGGCGTATAACGCAGGCCCGGGCCGCGTGCGCACCTGGCTTGGCAACAGCGCCGGGCGCATTGACGCCGTCGCGTTTGTGGAAAGTATTCCGTTCTCGGAAACCCGCGGCTATGTGAAGAACGTATTGGCTTATGACGCCTACTATCGCTATTTCATGGGACAAAAAGATACCCTGATGAGCGATGCTGAGTGGCAGAGACGTTACTGATGGGGCGGGTTGTGTTATGCTGTACTCGTTAATGAGTACAACAGGCGGCATAACATGACCCAGCATTCCCCGTATTCCTCGGCAATGGCCGAACAACGTCATCAGGAGTGGCTTCGTTTTGTGGAGTTGCTCCGCCAGTCTTACGACCAGGATCTGCATTTGCCTTTATTGCAGCTGATGCTGACGCCGGATGAGCGTGAAGCCCTGGGCACACGCGTGCGGATCATCGAAGAGCTGTTGCGCGGTGAGATGAGCCAGCGTGAGCTTAAAAATGAGCTGGGCGCGGGTATCGCGACGATCACCCGCGGATCGAACAGCCTGAAATCCGCGCCGGTGGAACTGCGTCAGTGGCTGGAGTCTGTGCTGCTGGGCGCTCAGCGATAAATCGTGTTATGGAACGGGCTCAGGGCCAGAATCACCGCCTGGTGGTAAACGCCTGAACGCGTCAGCGCGCCAGCGGTAAAGACGCCAATCGCGCCTTCTTTGCGGCCAATTTCATCGATGCCGGTGTACTGAGACATCACCGGCCCGAGCGCTTCACCCGCGGATACTTTTTCCAGAATGATTTTTGGCAGCGGCAGGGTTGCTGAACGCGCTTCTCCACGCTGTTCACGGTTCTCGATGACCACCCAGCTGAACGTCGCGCCTTCGTCGATACCCGCTTCAATTGCCACCCAGAAGTCAGCATCCGGTGCGGCAGCCCTGGCGTTTGCCACGCGATTTCGTGCGCCAGCGCGCGTTTCCTCGCTGCCAAACGGCTGTTCAGGCACGCCGCTCTCGACGCCGATGGCATCAATATGGCAGGATCCTTCGCCGAAAATCTCTTCGAATGCCCTTAGAATTGCCTGAATTTTGGCAGGATTGGTGGTAGCAGAGACAACATGGTGCATAATTAAGCTCGATTCAAAAAAAACTCATCGCAGTATAACGGAAAAAAAGCATGTTACAGGTATACCTTGTTCGCCACGGTGAGACGCAGTGGAACGCCGAGCGACGTATTCAAGGCCAGTCAGACAGTCCTCTTACTGAAAAGGGTGTGCAGCAGGCGTGGCAGGTGGCAGAACGCGCCAGAACGCTGGGCATTACGCATGTTATCACCAGCGACTTAGGTCGCACACAGCAGACGGCGCGCATCATTGCCGATGCCTGTGGTTGTGATGTCATGATCGAGCCGCGTCTGCGCGAGCTGGATATGGGCGTGCTGGAAAAACGGCATATCGATACGCTGACGGAAACGGAAGAGGGCTGGCGTCGCACGCTGGTCAACGGCACCGAAGATGGCCGTATTCCGGAAGGCGAATCCATGCAGGAGCTGAGCGTGCGCATGCATGCCGCGCTGGCGGAATGCCTGAAGCTTCCGGCCGGGAGCCGTCCGCTGCTGGTGAGTCACGGTATTGCGCTGGGCTGCCTGGTGAGCACGATTCTGGGGTTACCTGCGTATGCAGAGCGCCGTTTGCGTCTGCGCAACTGCTCTATTTCCCGTATCGACTATCAGGAAAGCGCGTGGCTGGCGTCAGGTTGGGTCGTAGAGATGGCAGGGGACATTTCGCATCTTGATGCCCCTGCACTTGACGAACTTCAGCGTTAACGACGTATCGGAATTAAGAATTCCATACGCAGATTGATTGGGCCTTCTTCCGGTTTAGCATCGCTTGCCGGATAGTAGCGCTCAATATCCTGACCTTTACGGCGATTCAGGTTCAGCATTGGCATGCAGGTTCCGTAAACGGTCAGGATAAATTCCTGTACACCCGTTCCCAGCCCTTCATAAGCGAACATCACGTATTCGCCGCCTTCCAGCACCACGGGCTTTGAACCCTGAATATAGCCATTCGCCAGCTCTGGCGTTAACGCGGTGGTGTAGAACACCTCCTGCTCGTCGTCTTTTTCCTGGCTTGGGTGCGTTTCGTTGAGACCATACAGGATGGGCGGGATCGCCGGTGCATGGCTCAGGAAGTCGCGCCAGAACTGAACGCGCATCTGATGACGGAATTCGGAAATCTGCTCCAGCGAACAGGAGTAGCTTTGCGTCGTACCAATCAGGTGCGTTTCTGGCAGGGTGATAAATTCATATTTCGGCATTGCAAACTCGCCCAGACGCAGCGGCGGACGCATGCCAAACGAGCTCCAGTCAGGCGAGCGGCGATAGAGCGCTGGCGTTAACGAGAACTGTTTTTTAAAGGCGCGGGTAAAGGTTTGCTGCGAGTCGAAACGATATTGCAGTGCAATATCCAGAATCGGCCGCGCGGTCAGGCGTAATGCCACCGCTGATTTTGACAGACGACGTGCGCGGATATAGGCCCCGATAGCATGACCGGTGACATCCTTGAACATCCTTTGCAGATGCCACTTGGAATAGCCTGCTTTAGCCGCCACATTATCCAGTGACAAAGGCTGGTCGAGGTGACCTTCCAGCCAGGTGAGCAGGTCGCGAATAATTCCAGCCTGATCCATATACTATCCTCATCCTTAAAACAGCAGGTGCCTGATAACAGGTTAGCGGATAATAGCATTTTTTGATGTTTTAGCATTCAGTGTTTTTTTTGCTCATTAATGCCTTTTGTTCCTCGTTTTGGGTGAATATATTCTAATCCTGTGATCTTGCTACATTTTTGTCTACAGTGTTGAATAATCGCTCAGCGTAATTCTTAAAAATGGTAACAATATGAAATACAAGACTTTGATCTTCACTGCCCTGATGTTGACGGTGGGGCACGCCGCGCAGGCGGAACAGATTGGTTCTGTCGATACCGTTTTCAAAGTGTTCGGCCCGGACCACAAGATTGTGGTGGAGGCGTTTGACGATCCGGACGTGAAAAACGTCACCTGCTACGTTAGTCGGGCGAAAACCGGGGGCATTAAAGGCGGGCTTGGGCTGGCTGAAGATACCTCCGATGCGGCAATCTCCTGCCAGCAGGTCGGTCCTGTGGAGCTGAGTGACAAAATCAAAAACGGCAAAGCGCAGGGCGACGTTGTGTTCCAGAAACGGACCTCGCTGGTGTTTAAAAAGCTGCAGGTGGTGCGTTTTTATGACGCCAAACGCAACACGCTCGCCTATCTGGCCTATTCCGACAAAGTGGTTGAAGGCTCACCGAAAAACGCCATCAGCGCCGTGCCGATCATGCCATGGCACTAATTCAGGGATGAATCATGCAGCAACCTCTGGTCTGGCTGGTTGAGGACGAAATCAGTATTGCCGACACGCTACTCTACATGCTTCAGCAGGAGGGGTTTGCGGTGAAGGCTTTCGGGCGTGGGTTACCGGTACTGGAAGAGGCGCGGCGGCAGGTTCCCGCGCTGGCGATTCTGGATGTCGGGTTGCCTGACATCAGCGGCTTTGAACTCTGCCGCCAGCTTCTGGCGCAGCATCCGTCACTGCCGATCCTGTTTCTGACGGCGCGAAGTGACGAGGTGGATAAGCTGCTCGGACTGGAGATGGGCGCGGATGATTATGTCGCTAAACCCTTCTCCCCGCGTGAAGTCTGTGCCCGGGTGAGGACTATTCTACGGCGGTTACAAAAATCCACCGCCCCCACCGAGATCGTGCGTATCGGGCAGTTTGAACTGAATGAACCCGCCGCCAGAATCAGCTGGTATGGGGAGCCTTTACCGCTCACGCGCTACGAGTTCCTGCTGCTCAAAACATTGTTGCAGGCGCCGGGCCGGGTCTTTTCTCGCCAGCAGCTTATGGACAAAGTGTGGGGCGAAGACGGCGATAGCTTCGATCGTACCGTGGATACACATATCAAAACCTTGCGCGCCAAGCTGCGCGCGGTCAATGACGGGCTTTCGCCCATCAGTACCCATCGCGGGATGGGTTACAGTCTGGGGCTTTATTAATGCGTATTGGCATGCGTCTGCTGCTGGGCTATTTCCTGATTGTCGCTATCGCCGCGTGGTTTGTGCTGTCTATCTTCGTGCAGGAGGTCAAGCCCGGCGTGCGCAGAGCCACCGAAGGCACGCTGATTGACACCGCGACCCTGCTGGCGGAAGTGGGGCGAGACGACCTGCTCGCAGGCAATCCGCAGCAGGGCCAGCTGGCTCAGGCCTTTTCACGGCTCCATCAGCGGCCGTTTCGCGCCAACATTGGCGGCATTCATAAAGTCCGCAACGAGTACCACGTCTACATGACCGATGCCACGGGCAAGGTGGTGTTTGATTCGGCGGGCCTGGCGGTAGGAAAAGACTACTCCCGCTGGAATGACGTCTGGCTGACGCTTCGCGGGGAATATGGCGCGCGCAGCACCCAGAGCAACCCTGACGATCCGGAAAGTACGGTGATGTATGTTGCCGCACCGGTAATGGACAGGGGCAACATTATCGGCGTGCTGTCGGTCGGAAAACCTAACAGCGCCATGGCGCCGGTTATTCACCGTAGCGAGCGGCGGATCCTGTGGGCGGGTGGGGCGCTGCTCGGCATTGCCCTGCTGATTGGTCTGCTGGTGGCGGGATGGATCAATCGTTCCATTGGCAGATTGTCGCGCTACGCCGATGCGGTGACCACGGACACGCCTCTCCCGCTGCCTAACCCCGGCAGCAGTGAGCTACGAAAGCTGGCGCAGGCGCTGGAAAATATGCGCATTCGCCTCGAGGGTAAGAATTACATCGAGCATTATGTGCATGCGCTTACTCACGAACTCAAAAGCCCGCTGGCGGCAATCCGCGGCGCGGCAGAGATCCTTAATGAGCAGCCGCCGCCGGCGGTGGCCGCGCGGTTTATCGATAATATTCTGGTGCAAAACGCGCGTATGCAGTCGCTGGTGGAAAAACTGCTCTCTCAGGCGCGTCTTGAAAACCGGGTAGAGATAGAGCCGGTGAGCGTGAGTGTCAGCACGCTGTTTTCACGGCTTGCGGATTCACGCTCCGCCGTTATCACGGCGAAAAATATCATCCTGACCTGCCAGCCCACTTCGCTGCAGGTGCAGGGCGACCCCGAGCTGCTTGAACAGGCGCTGGGTAATTTGCTGGATAATGCCATCGATTTTACCCCGCAGGGCGGGACGCTTCAGCTGGCTGCCGAGGAGACGCCAACCGAGATCCGGCTTACCGTAAGCGACAGCGGAAGCGGGATACCGGACTATGCCATGGCGCGTATTTTTGAACGTTTTTACTCGCTCCCCCGTGAGAACGGGTTGAAAAGCAGCGGGCTGGGTCTGGCATTCGTGCAGGAGGTGGCGCGTCTGCATCAGGGGGACATTGCTCTGCATAACCAACCAGAAGGCGGCGTGAAAGCCACGCTGACACTTCACCGTCACTTCACATAACTTCAAACTGGCCCCACATAGCCCCGGTACGCTCTCCTCATCACAAAGGAGACGTAATGATGAAATCCCCCCTGTTCTGGAAAGTAAGCACCCTGCTGGGGTGCATTCTGCTGTTGTTAGTCCCGCTCTTTATGGTCAGTAACCTGATTTCGGAGCGTGAGAGCTACCGTAACGATGTTGAACACTCGCTTCGCCAAAGCACCAGCGGGCCGCAAAAGCTGGTAGGACCGCTGATTGCCATTCCTGTCACCGAGGTTTTTTACAAACTTGAGGATGAGAAAAAGGTCGAATACAAAAAAAGCTACCTGCACTTTATCCTGCCGGAATCTCTGCTCGTTGAGGGAAATCAGCGCGTGGAGTCCAGAAGCATCGGTATCTATGACGGGCAAATCTGGAACACCGATCTCAAAATAAAAGCGCAGTTTTCGACGGAGAAAATGGCGCAGCTGAAGGGCGAAACCATGACGCTGGGGCAGCCATTCCTGGTGATTGGCGTGGGTGATGCCCGGGGCATTGGTACGGTGAAGGTCGCAAAAATCAACGGTGAGACGCTCAGCGTAGAACCGGGAACCGGCGTGTATGGCACACTTGCCGGTATTCATATTCCGCTGAGTGATAAAGCCCTTGAGCCGAAAACGCTCGCCCTTGATATGTCGTTTAACCTGGCGGGGACGGGCAGTTTTGCGGTGGTGCCAGTCGGGCGTAACAGCGAAATGACGCTGAGCAGTAACTGGCCGCACCCGGGATTTATGGGATATTACTTGCCTGTTAAACATCAGATTAGCGAGTCTGGTTTCCAGGCAAACTGGCAGAGCAGCTGGTTTGCTAACAACATGCAAAGCTGGTTCGCCGAGGGCGAGTCACCAGAGTGGAGTTCTATCCCGGCCTTTAGCGTGACGGTTGCCACGCCAGCGGATCAGTACCAGCTGACAGACCGCGCGATCAAGTACGCTATTTTACTGATTGCCCTGACGTTTATGGCCTTCTTCGTGTTCGAAACCCTTACCGGATTGCGTCTGCACCCAATGCAGTATCTGCTGGTGGGGTTGTCGCTGGTCCTCTTCTATCTCGTCTTACTTGCCCTGTCTGAGCATGTCGGGTTTACGCCGGCCTGGATTATGGCAAGCCTTGTCGGCGCGATGATGAATGGTGTGTACCTGCAGGCGGTACTGAAAAGCTGGAGGCGAAGCGGGGTGTTTATTCTGGCGCTGCTGGGGCTGGATGTCGTGATGTGGTTCCTGCTGCGTTCTGAGGACAGCGCGTTGCTGCTGGGAGCTGCCGTACTGGCGATGGCACTGTTTGCGGTCATGTACCTGACGCGTCACCTTGACTGGTATTCGCTCTCTCAGCCGAAGCGTCCCGTCCCCCCTGTTGAACCTGATGCGGATACGATGCGAGTCTGGAAATAAAAAACGGCGCGAAAGCGCCGTTTTTTTTACTTCAGTTGCCGGATTACTCCTGCAGGTCGCCGCAGAAACGATAACCTTCACCGTGAATAGTGGCGATAATTTCCGGCGTATCAGGCGTAGATTCGAAATGTTTACGGATACGACGGATGGTCACGTCTACGGTACGGTCGTGCGGCTTCAGCTCACGGCCGGTCATTTTCTTCAGCAGTTCTGCACGGGACTGAATTTTGCCCGGATTTTCACAGAAGTGCAGCATCGCGCGGAATTCACTGCGCGGCAGTTTATACTGCTCACCGTTCGGGCTAATCAGTGAACGGCTATTGATATCAAGTTCCCAGCCGTTGAACTTGTAGCTGTCTACGCTACGACGCTCTTCGCTGACCGTGCCCAGGTTCATGGTGCGGGACAGCAGGTTGCGTGCACGAATGGTTAACTCGCGTGGATTAAACGGTTTAGTGATGTAGTCATCCGCACCGATTTCCAGGCCAAGGATTTTATCAACTTCGTTATCACGGCCTGTCAGGAACATTAACGCGACATTCGCCTGTTCACGCAGTTCGCGCGCCAGAAGAAGGCCGTTTTTGCCCGGCAGGTTGATATCCATGATCACCAGGTTGATATCATTTTCAGAAAGGATCTGATGCATCTCTGCGCCATCGGTCGCTTCAAAGACATCGTAGCCTTCTGCTTCGAAAATGCTCTTTAACGTGTTGCGTGTTACCAACTCGTCTTCAACGATAAGAATGTGCGGGGTCTGCATGTTTGCTACCTAAATTGCCAACTAAATCGAAACAGGAAGTACAAAAGTCCCTGACCTGCCTGATGCATGTCGCAAATTAACATGACCGGCCTAACGTGACTAAAGTACGTAATTGCGTTCTTGATGCACTTTCCATCAACGTCAACAACATCATTAGCTTGGTCGTGGGTACTTTCCCTTTGGACCCGACAGTGTCAAAAACGGCTGTCATCCTAACCATTTTAACAGCAACATAACAGGCTAAGTGACACCAGACACCCAATAAAACTACGCTTCGTTGACATATATCAAGTTCAATTGTAGCACGTTAACAGTTTGATGAAATCATCGTAGCCGAATGCTAGCCTTTGTCACAATTTTTCAATAAACCAACTAGTTGCGTACCTTGATTTATAAACGATACGAATCCAATCAGAAAAGAGTATTCATGAGGTCATTACCATTATAAAACATAAGGATAATAGCCTTCTGTTAACATTCTAACTGATTGTTCAGCCACAAAATAGTTTAGCGTTTTTAATTTGTTCTGAAACGCTATTTCGGTGATTTGTGTTGCATTTTTGTAAATTCGCGCCGCGTAATATGTTGAAGTGCATCACATTTTTATCCGCTAACTGATTAAAAAGAGAGCATAAATGCATCTGTCGATTGTACTGGTCGCCCCAGCCAGAGCCGAAAATATAGGCGCTGCGGCGCGTGCCATGAAGACCATGGGGTTTACCGATCTTCGCATCGTGGACAGCCAGGCGCACCTCGAGCCTGCGGCCCGTTGGGTGGCGCACGGTTCAGGGGATATTCTCGATAATATAACCACTTACGACACGCTCGCCGCTGCGCTGCACGACATTTCTTTTACCGTGGCGACCACGGCACGCAGCCGGGCAAAGTTCCACTATTACGCCACGCCGGCGGAACTGGTGCCGATGTTAACGGAGAAAAGCCAGTGGCTGACGAAGGCCGCGCTGGTCTTTGGGCGGGAAGATTCCGGTCTGACGAACGAGGAGCTGGCGTTGGCGGACGTCCTGACCGGTGCGCCGATGGTGGCGGATTATCCGTCGCTGAATTTAGGCCAGGCGGTAATGGTGTATTGCTATCAATTAGCCTCCCTAATACAAATTCCTCAACCCCAGGCTGAAGGGGCAGATGAAAACCAACTGGCCGCGCTGCGCGCTCGCGTTGACCATCTGTTATTACAACTCGGTGTCGCGGAAGATCAAAAAATGGCGGACTGGCTGCATCAGCGACTTGGGCGTCTTGAGCAGCGAGACACGGCAATGTTGCACCGTTTGCTGCATGATATTGAAAAAAAATTGGCCGAGTAAAATGCTGTCATAAGTTTTTACTATGGCGCATCCGTCTGTCTGGGTGGGGTGCGTCTGGGGGAATCGGATGAAAATAAATCTGCAAGCAGCGGGACGTGAGAACGTCCCGAATTGTGATCAAATTAAAAATTCATTGACTTAAGGTGCCCAATCCTTTAACCCTAAAAGAATACAGCACAGACAGATAATAATGACAGAGTACACAACATCCATGAAACGCATCAGCATCACCACCATTACAACAACCATCATCATTACCACAGGAAATGATGCGGGCTGACGCGTACAGGAAAAACAGAAAAAAGCCCGCACCCAAACAGTGCGGGCTTTTTTTTCGGCTAAAGGAAACGAGGTAGAACCATGCGAGTGTTGAAGTTCGGCGGTACATCAGTGGCAAATGCAGAACGTTTTCTGCGTGTTGCCGATATCCTGGAGAGCAACGCCAGGCAGGGGCAGGTCGCGACCGTGCTCTCTGCCCCGGCAAAAATCACCAACCACCTGGTGGCGATGATTGAAAAGACCATCGGTGGCCAGGATGCACTCCCGAACTTGAGCGACGCCGAGCGTATCTTCGCTGAGCTGCTGCAGGGACTGGCGGAGGCGCAGCCGGGTTTCCCGCTCGCACAGCTGAAATCCTTTGTTGAGCAAGAGTTCGCCCAAATCAAACACGTGCTGCACGGTATCAGCCTTTTAGGTCAGTGCCCGGACAGCATCAACGCGGCGTTAATCTGCCGTGGTGAAAAATTGTCGATTGCCATCATGGCGGGCCTGCTGGAAGCGCGTGGCCACAATGTGTCGGTTATCGATCCCGTTGAAAAACTGCTGGCAGTGGGTCACTACCTCGAGTCTACCGTTGATATAGCCGAATCAACCCGCCGCATTGCCGCGAGCAAAATTCCGTCTGACCATATGATCCTGATGGCGGGCTTCACCGCCGGAAACGAGAAGGGTGAACTTGTCGTACTGGGCCGTAACGGCTCCGACTACTCTGCTGCCGTGCTGGCAGCCTGTTTGCGCGCCGACTGTTGTGAGATCTGGACTGACGTCGACGGTGTATACACCTGCGATCCGCGCCAGGTGCCGGACGCCAGGCTGCTGAAGTCGATGTCATACCAGGAAGCGATGGAGCTTTCCTACTTCGGCGCTAAAGTTCTTCACCCTCGCACCATCTCTCCCATTGCCCAGTTCCAGATCCCTTGCCTGATTAAAAACACCGGTAACCCGCAAGCGCCAGGCACGCTGATTGGTGCCAGTACCGATGAAGACGGCTTGCCGGTGAAAGGCATTTCTAACCTGAACAATATGGCCATGTTCAGCGTTTCCGGCCCGGGAATGAAAGGCATGGTCGGTATGGCGGCCCGCGTTTTCGCGGCCATGTCCCGCAACGGTATCTCGGTTGTGCTGATCACTCAGTCCTCTTCTGAATACAGCATCAGCTTCTGCGTACCTCAGGGGGATTGCCTGCGCGCCCGTCGTGCGCTGGAAGAAGAGTTTTACCTTGAGCTGAAAGAAGAGCTGCTGGAGCCGCTTTCTATCCAGGAACGCCTGGCGGTTATCTCGGTGGTGGGCGACGGTATGCGTACGCTGCGCGGTATCTCGGCCAAATTCTTTGCCGCGCTGGCCAGGGCCAACATCAACATTGTGGCCATTGCCCAGGGGTCATCTGAGCGTTCAATCTCGGTGGTCGTTGACAACGACGATGCGACAACCGGCGTTCGCGTGGTTCATCAGATGCTGTTCAACACCGATCAGGTGATCGAGCTGTTCCTGATTGGCGTGGGCGGTGTGGGTGGCGCGCTGCTGGAGCAGGTGAAGCGTCAGCAGGAGTGGTTGAAGAAAAAGCACATTGATCTGCGCGTGTGCGGTATCGCGAACTCAAAAGCGCTGCTGACCAACGTTCATGGCCTGAACCTGGAAAACTGGCAGGCTGAGATGAATGATGCCAAAGAGCCCTTTAATCTGGGCCGGTTAATCCGTCTGGTGAAAGAGTATCACCTGCTTAACCCGGTCATTGTCGACTGTACCTCGAACCAGGCGGTGGCCGATCAGTACGCCGATTTCCTGCGCGAAGGTTTCCACGTGGTGACGCCAAACAAAAAGGCCAACACCTCGTCGATGGATTACTATCACCAGCTGCGTCTGGCGGCGAGCAAGTCACGGCGTAAGTTCCTCTACGACACCAACGTGGGCGCGGGCCTGCCGGTGATCGAGAACCTGCAAAACCTGCTGAACGCGGGGGATGAACTGCAGCGTTTCTCCGGCATTCTTTCCGGCTCGCTGTCGTTTATCTTCGGCAAGCTGGATGAGGGCATGAGCCTGTCGGAAGCAACCCGTGCCGCGCGTGAACTGGGGTACACCGAGCCGGATCCGCGAGACGATCTCTCCGGTATGGATGTGGCGCGTAAGTTGCTCATACTGGTGCGTGAAACGGGCCGTGAGCTGGAGCTTTCCGATATCGTGATTGAGCCTGTTCTGCCTGCCGGGTTTGACGACAGCGGTGACGTGAACACCTTTATGGCCAATTTAGCGCAGCTAGACGACGCCTTTGCCGCACGCGTTGCGAAAGCCCGTGATGAAGGTAAGGTATTGCGCTATGTTGGCAATATTGAAGACGATGGTATGTGCCGCGTGAAGATTGCTGAAGTCGATGGCAACGACCCGCTGTTCAAAGTAAAAAACGGCGAAAACGCCCTCGCGTTTTACAGCCACTATTATCAGCCACTGCCGCTGGTGCTTCGCGGCTATGGCGCAGGGAATGATGTTACCGCGGCGGGTGTATTTGCCGATTTGCTGCGTACCCTGTCATGGAAGTTAGGAGTTTAACATGGTGAAAGTTTATGCCCCGGCTTCCAGCGCCAATATGAGCGTCGGATTTGATGTGCTGGGTGCGGCGGTGACGCCGGTGGATGGTTCGCTGCTGGGCGATACGGTAACGGTTGAAGCGGCAGAGAGCTTTAGCCTGAATAACGTGGGCCGCTTCGCCAGCAAACTGCCGACAGACCCGCGCGAGAATATCGTTTATCAGTGCTGGGAGCGGTTCTGTCAGGAGATCGGCAAAAATGTGCCGGTCGCCATGACGCTGGAAAAAAGTATGCCGATTGGCTCTGGTCTGGGTTCCAGCGCTTGCTCCGTGGTCGCCGGACTGGTGGCCATGAATGAGCACTGCGGCAAGCCGCTGAATAATAACCGTCTGCTCGGGTTAATGGGCGAGCTGGAAGGGCGCATCTCCGGCAGCATTCATTATGACAACGTCGCCCCCTGCTTCCTCGGCGGTATGCAGCTGATGATTGAAGAAAATGGCATCATCAGCCAGCAGGTGCCAGGGTTTGATGAGTGGCTGTGGGTGCTGGCCTATCCCGGCATTAAGGTATCTACCGCTGAAGCGCGTGCGATCCTGCCTGCGCAGTATCGTCGTCAGGACTGTATCGCTCACGGACGTCATCTGGCCGGCTTTATTCACGCCTGCTACACCCGTCAGCCGCAGCTGGCAGCAAAATTAATGAAAGACGTTATCGCCGAGCCGTACCGCACTAAGCTGTTGCCTGGCTTTAACGAGGCGCGACAGGCGTCAATGGATACCGGCGCACTGGCGTGCGGTATCTCCGGCTCCGGCCCGACGCTGTTCGCCCTGTGCGATAAGCCAGACACGGCGCAGCGCGTGGCGGACTGGCTCTCTAAACACTACCTGCAAAATCAGGAAGGCTTTGTTCATATTTGCCGTCTGGACACGGCTGGCGCACGAGTACTGGGATAACGAATGAAACTCTACAACCTTAAAGATCATAACGAGCAGGTCAGCTTCGCGCAGGCAGTGACTCAGGGACTGGGCAAAAATCAGGGGCTGTTCTTCCCCCATGACCTGCCGGAATTTCAGCTGACCGACATTGATGAACTGCTGAAGCAGGACTTTGTCACCCGCAGCACTAAAATTCTCTCTGCCTTTATCGGCGATGAAATCCCGCAGGAGCTGCTGGAAGAGCGCGTGCGTGCAGCGTTCGCTTTCCCGGCACCGGTTAAGCAGGTTGAGCCGGATGTCGGCTGCCTTGAGCTGTTCCACGGTCCAACCCTGGCGTTTAAAGACTTCGGTGGCCGCTTTATGGCGCAGATGCTGACCCACATCAGCGGCGACAAACCGGTAACGATTCTGACGGCGACCTCCGGCGATACCGGTGCGGCCGTTGCCCATGCGTTCTATGGTCTGAAGAACGTTCGCGTGGTGATCCTCTACCCGAAAGGCAAAATCAGTCCGCTGCAGGAAAAACTGTTCTGTACGCTCGGGGGCAACATTGAAACCGTGGCGATTGACGGCGATTTCGATGCCTGTCAGGCGCTGGTCAAGCAGGCCTTCGATGATGAAGAGCTGAAAGTGGCGCTGGGTCTGAACTCGGCGAACTCCATTAACATCAGCCGTCTGCTGGCGCAGATCTGCTACTACTTCGAAGCGGTTGCACAGCTGCCACAGGAGGCGCGCAATCAGCTGGTCGTCTCCGTACCAAGCGGCAACTTTGGTGACCTGACGGCGGGCCTGCTGGCGAAATCGCTCGGCCTGCCGGTAAAACGCTTTATCGCCGCCACCAACGCCAACGACACCGTGCCGCGCTTCCTGAAAGACGGTAAATGGGCGCCGAACGCCACGCAGGCGACGCTTTCGAATGCGATGGACGTAAGCCAGCCGAACAACTGGCCGCGTGTGGAAGAGCTGTTCCGCCGTAAGGTCTGGCGTCTGGGCGATCTGGGTTACGCCGCGGTGACGGATGAGACCACCAAAGCCACCCTGCGTGAGCTGAAAGCGGTGGGGTACACCTCTGAACCGCATGCGGCGATCGCTTACCGTGCGCTGCGCGATCAGCTGAATCCGGGGGAGTATGGCCTGTTCCTGGGAACGGCTCATCCGGCGAAGTTCAAAGAGAGCGTGGAAGTGATTCTGGGTGAAACGCTGCCGCTGCCAAAAGAGCTGGCCGAGCGTGCGGACCTGCCGCTGCTTTCGCATGAACTGCCCGCGGATTTCGCCGCGCTGCGTAAGTTGATGATGACGCGCGGATAACGGTTCTGTCCTCCTATGCAGGCCGGGTAAGGTGAAACTTACCCGGCTTTTTTTATGGAGAAATTAAGGAGAAAAATAGCAGTAAAAAAGCAGAAATTCCCAATAAATGCGGTCACTTAGCGATTAGGATTGCAGAGAATAACATCCCCCGTCCTCCTCACGTATTCTCCTTACATCGGCCCACATCGGGTAAATGAATAAGGAGTCACCTATGTCTAAACTGAAACCTGCTCTGCTGGTGCTTTCAATGATGCTGGTCGCTCCGATGGCGGTTCAGGCCTCTGAAATCACCCTCGTCCCTGCGGTAAAACTGCAGATTGGCGATCAGGATAATCGTGGTCACTACTGGGATGGTGGTCGCTGGCGCGACCATGACTGGTGGAAGGCTCACTATGACTGGCGCGATAATCACTGGCGCCCACATGACGAGCATCACGATCGTCATCATGATGACCACCATCACGATCGTCACGACGACCCGCGTCCTGGCCCGGACTGGAAACACCATTAATGCAAAACCCCGCCATCTGGCGGGGTTTGTTTTACTGCTCGTGGCGCTTAAACACCAGTTCGCCTTTTCCTGACGCTTCTTCATCGAAGAAGTAGCCTTCGCTGTTGAAGCCGGTCAGTTGCTCCGGCTTCGTCAGGCGGTTCTGAATGATGTAGCGGCTCATCAGCCCACGCGCTTTTTTGGCGTAGAAGCTGATGACCTTGAACTTGCCGTTTTTCTCATCGAGGAAAACGGGCTTGATAATTTCCGCATCCAGCTTTTTCGGCTTCACCGATTTGTAGTATTCATCGGAGGCCAGATTGATCACCACATTATCGCCCTGAGCACGCAGCGCAGCGTTCAGTTTGTCGGTGATGATATCGCCCCAGAAATGGTACAGATCTTTGCCTTTAGGGTTTTCCAGGCGGATACCCATCTCCAGACGATACGGCTGCATCAGGTCCAACGGGCGCAGCACGCCGTACAGACCTGACAACATGCGCAGATGCTGCTGGGCGAAGTCGAAATCGGCTTCGCTAAAATCTTCCGCCTGCAGGCCGGTATACACATCACCTTTAAACGCCAGAATCGCCTGGCGGGCGTTGTTCGGCGTGAAGTCCGGGTGCCACTCGTGGAAACGGGTCGCGTTAAGATCCGCCAGTTTGTCGCTGATGCTCATCAGCGAGGCAATTTGTGGCGCAGAGAGCTTACGCGCGACGTGAATCAGCTGTTGCGAATAGTCCAGCAGTTCAGGCTGGGTATAGCGCTCGGTGGCGAGCGGGCTCTGGTAATCGAGCGTTTTAGCAGGTGAAATCAGAATCAGCATATCCAGTCCTTGCAGGAAATTTAGAGCGACTTTAGCAAAAAATCGCCCTCAATTGATCGATAGCTGTTATTGCCGTGGCAAATCATCCCAGGTGCCAGGCGCAATTTGCGCCTGGATGTCGGGATAACGCGAGGCATCAAAGACCGGCGGTACGCCCAGTTTGCGCTGACGAAGATAGTCCCGTGCGATAAGCGTAACCACGGGTGAGAGCAGCAGGATCGCCGTCAGGTTAGTGATGGCCATGAGCGCCATAAAGACATCCGCCAGTTGCCAGACCAGTGGCATGCTGAGCAGCGAACCTGCTAACACCATCAGTATCACCCCGAGGCGCAGCAGCGTGATCATACGGCGGGAGTCCACTTTCAGGAAAATAAGGTTATTTTCGGCGTAGAGGTAATTCACAACAATCGAGCTGAAGGCGAATAACAGCAGGATGAGCGAGACAAACCCGGCTCCCCAGCCGCCCGTCAGATTCACCAGTGCCTGCTGAAGCAGTTGTATGCCGGCTGTTTCCGATGAGTGAGGTACCGGGCCGGCCAGCAGCAGGATCATGGCGCTGGCGGAACAGATAATAATGGTGTCCGTAAAAACGCCAATCATCTGAACAATGCCTTGTGCCGCCGGGTGGGGCGGCCAGGACGCGGCGGCGGCGGCGGCATTGGGGGTTGACCCCATACCGGCTTCATTGGAGAACATTCCGCGCTGAAAGCCCGACATCAGCGCCTGACTGAACGTATAGCCCAGTGCGCCCGATGCCGCCTCGCGCCAGCCAAATGCGCTTTTGAAGATGGTTGCAATCACTTCCGGCACCTGCTCGATATGCCGTGCGGCGACGAACAGGCTGGCGGCAACCCACAGCAGCGCCATGACCGGCACCAGCCACTGCATCAGGCGGGCGACACCTTTTAGGCCGGTCGAAATGGTCAGCAGGATACAGAGGGCTAAAACAAGCCCGGTGATCCACTCCGGACACGCAAAGGCATAGCGCAAGGCATGGGCGACAGAATTCGCCTGAACGGTATTAAAAATCAGACCGTACGCGAGCAGTAAAAACAGCGAAAACAGCACGCCCATCCAGCGCATTCCTAAGCCACGCGCCATGTACCAGGCCGGGCCGCCGCGAAACTGTCCGTTTTTATCTTTTTCTTTGTAGAGTTGGGCGAGGGCGCTTTCGGCAAAGGAGGTGGCCATCCCGATAAGCGCCGTGACCCACATCCAGAAAACGGCGCCCGGGCCACCGGCGCTGATGGCCAGTGCTACCCCTGCCATATTACCGCTGCCGAGGCGTGCGGCAATGCTGGTGCAGAGGGCCTGGAAAGAGGTTAATCCGCCCGGCTGGGGCGTGACGCTGTTTTTCAGACTTCTGCCAAATTTGCGAATATAACGAAACTGGATAAACCCGCTGCGTAGCGTAAACCAAATACCTGCACCCAGCAGCAGGTATATCATTATCGAACCCCAAAGGACTTCATTAATAAAGAAAAGGAAATCAGGCATTAACGTCCCTCTTGTTGATGCCAAAATGAATATGTAAGCGCTACCACTGATTGGACATGCTGTTACTTAGCAGCCTGTTAATATTCTGAGTTTATCATACTCTGTCTAAGCGCACTGTCTGCGGTTGCGCTACCCCTCCGTCGTGTTATCATCAGGGCAGACCGGTTACATCCCCCTAACAAGTAAACCTGTCATTTTTCCGCTGCAGGCATGCTGTCGGTAGCGTGAATTATCCAGGGCACGTTAAAAGAGAAACACTATCATGACGGATAAATTGACCTCCCTTCGTCAGTTCACCACTGTCGTAGCTGACACCGGAGATATCGCGGCAATGAAGCTGTACCAGCCGCAGGATGCCACCACCAACCCTTCTCTGATCCTTAACGCCGCACAGATCCCTGAGTATCGCAAACTGATTGACGACGCAGTGACCTGGGCGAAAGCACAGAGCAACGACCGCGCGCAGCAGGTTGTTGATGCCACTGATAAACTGGCCGTGAACATTGGTCTGGAAATTCTGAAACTGGTTCCTGGCCGCATCTCTACCGAAGTTGACGCACGTCTCTCCTACGACACCGAAGCGTCTATCGCCAAAGCAAAACGTCTGATCAAAATGTACAACGATGCTGGCATCAGCAATGACCGTATCCTGATCAAACTGGCGTCAACCTGGCAGGGTATTCGTGCAGCTGAACAGCTGGAAAAAGACGGTATCAACTGTAACCTGACGCTGCTGTTCTCCTTCGCACAGGCGCGTGCATGTGCGGAAGCCGGCGTATACCTGATTTCTCCATTCGTTGGCCGTATTCTGGACTGGTACAAAGCCAACACGGATAAGAAAGAGTACGCGGCATCTGAAGATCCAGGCGTCGTTTCCGTGACCGAAATCTACGAATACTACAAACAGCACGGTTATGAGACTGTGGTGATGGGCGCAAGCTTCCGTAACGTAGGTGAAATCATCGAACTGGCTGGCTGTGACCGCCTGACCATCGCCCCGGCACTGCTGAAAGAGCTGGCTGAAAGCGAAGGTGCTATCGAGCGTAAACTGTCCTACACCGGTGAAGTGAAAGCGCGTCCGGAGCGCATCACTGAATCTGAGTTCCTGTGGCAGCATAACCAGGATCCAATGGCTGTAGATAAACTGGCGGACGGTATCCGTAAGTTTGCTATCGACCAGGAAAAACTGGAAAAAATGATCGGCGACCTGCTGTAATCATTCTGCGTGACCGGGTCCCCGGTCACGCTACTTCTTTCGTACTCTGTCTGAATTTCCCCTCTGCGTGTATCATTCCCTTTAATCAGTACTTTTTTGAATGGAATGGATATGAATACCTTACGCATCGGCTTAGTGTCGATTTCTGACCGCGCCTCCAGCGGTGTTTATCAGGATAAAGGCATCCCCGCGCTGGAAGAATGGCTGGGCAGTGCGTTGACAACCCCCTTTGAGATCCAGACCCGCCTGATCCCTGACGAACAGCCCATTATCGAACAGACACTCTGTGAGCTGGTGGATGAGATGAGCTGCCACCTGGTATTGACCACGGGAGGCACCGGGCCTGCGCGCCGGGACGTCACTCCGGATGCCACGCTGGCGGTTGCCGATCGTGAGATGCCTGGCTTCGGTGAGCAGATGCGCCAGATCAGTCTACACTTTGTCCCGACGGCGATCCTCTCCCGTCAGGTCGGGGTGATCCGCAAGCAGGCATTGATTCTGAATTTGCCGGGCCAGCCGAAGTCCATCAAAGAGACGCTTGAAGGACTGAAAGCGGAAGATGGCAGCGTGATCGTGCACGGGATTTTTGCAAGTGTACCGTATTGTATACAGTTGCTAGACGGCCCGTATGTGGAAACCGATGAGAAAGTGGTAGCAGCTTTTCGTCCGAAAAACGCCCGTCGCGAGACAATCTCCTGAAATTAATCAATATGTGACATTAGCTGAAGCGACGGTAGCGTGGTAAGGGTTTTACGGTATAGTAATTTTTTCTTTACGTTTGCTGTAAAAATAAATCCACAACACAAACCAAATGGTTCGCTATGTCACATAACACCCGACCTCTGAATCGACAGGACTATAAAACCCTCACGCTCGCGGCCTTAGGCGGTGCGCTGGAGTTTTACGACTTTATCATCTTCGTCTTCTTCGCCGCCGTGGTGGGGGAGCTTTTCTTCCCGGCAGATATCCCGGAGTGGTTGCGCCAGGTGCAAACCTTCGGCATTTTTGCCGCCGGGTATCTGGCACGACCGCTGGGTGGCATTGTGATGGCCCACTTTGGTGACCTGGTCGGGCGTAAGAAGATGTTCACGCTCAGCATTTTACTGATGGCCGTGCCGACGCTGGCCATTGGTCTGCTGCCCACTTACGCCTCAATGGGCATTGTTGCTCCGCTGCTGCTGTTGCTGATGCGCATTCTTCAGGGGGCGGCAATTGGCGGCGAAGTGCCGGGGGCCTGGGTGTTTGTGGCGGAGCATGTGCCGGCGCGCCGCATCGGCATCGCCTGTGGAACCTTAACGGCGGGGCTGACTGTCGGTATCCTCCTCGGTTCAGTGGTGGCCACTATCGTGAATACCAGCATGACGCAACAGGCGGTTCACGACTGGGGATGGCGCGTACCGTTCCTGCTCGGCGGGGCGTTTGGCCTGGTGGCGATGTATCTTCGCCGCTGGCTGCAGGAGACACCCATTTTCCTTGAGATGCAAAAGCGCAAGGCGCTGGCACAGGAGTTGCCGGTAAAAGCCGTGGTGGTGCGCCACCGGAGCGCGGTGGTGGTGTCGATGCTGCTCACCTGGCTGCTGTCGGCGGGCATCGTGGTCGTTATCTTAATGTCTCCGGTATGGCTGCAAAAGCAGTACGGTTTTGCGCCGGCGGTAACGTTGCAGGCAAACAGTATCGCCACCATTATGCTCTGCTTTGGCTGTCTGGCCGCGGGGCTGGCCGTTGATCGTATCGGTGCCGGCCTGACTTTCATC
Organism: Enterobacter sp. BNK-18; assembly: GCF_047456135.1. Classification (NCBI taxonomy): domain Bacteria; kingdom Pseudomonadati; phylum Pseudomonadota; class Gammaproteobacteria; order Enterobacterales; family Enterobacteriaceae; genus Enterobacter; species Enterobacter sp. BNK-18. Next base: position 4,482,928 of record NZ_CP179899.1, read on the forward strand.
ATCGGCAGCCTGCTGCTGGCTGCGTCGAGCTGGGCGTTTTACCACCTGGCAGGCAGCCATCCTGAACAGCTGTTCCTGCTCTACGGTACGGTCGGGCTGTGCGTGGGGGTTGTCGGTGCAGTGCCGTATGTGATGGTGCGAGCTTTTCCGCCAGAGGTCCGCTTCACCGGGATCTCTTTCTCCTATAACGTCTCTTACGCCATCTTTGGCGGGCTGACGCCGATTGCGGTCACGGTGTTGATGGGAGTATCCCCGATGGCTCCCGCCTGGTATGTGCTCGCGCTGTCGGTGATGGGGCTGGTGTTAGGCATTTGGCTTCGGCAGAAACAGGGATGTCGTGCCCGCGAGGCGGACACGACAGAAGGATCAGTGTTTTTCACCAATCGGTAGGATGGTGCGGTCAAACTGCTCGTTCAGCACTTCACCCATTGCCAGGTAGATAGCGCTTGCGCCGCACACCAGACCAATCCAGCCGGCAATATGCACGATGCTTTCGTTATCCACGAGGTGGCCGATCGCCAGCAGGGCGAACAGCACGGTCAGGCTCAGGAAAACAAACTGCAGTGCGCGGTTGCCTTTCAGGGTGCCGAAGAACATAAACAGCGTGAAGACGCCCCACAGACCAAGGTAAACGCCCAGGAAATGTGCGTTTGCCGCGTCTGCCAGGCCCATTTTAGGCATCAGCAGGATCGCGACCAGGGTCAGCCAGAAAGAACCATAAGAGGTGAATGCGGTTAAGCCGAAGGTGTTGCCTTTCTTATATTCCAGCAGGCCCGCGAAGATTTGCGCGATACCGCCGTAAAAAATGCCCATCGCCAGGATAATGCCATCCATCGGGAACATCCCGATGTTGTGCAGGTTCAGCAGGATAGTGGTCATGCCAAAACCCATCAGGCCCAGCGGAGCCGGATTAGCCAACTTAGTGTTGCCCATAAGTCCTCAAAAAAATCATCATTAATATGGTGAAATGGTTAAACCCGCGTCAGTTCTCCCTGACGGGGCGCGGCATCATAATGGGCGCAATCAATGCCGTCTATGATCTCATCAGGGTGAAATTAAAAATTTTTTTTACCGTTCCCCCTTGATGGACGCTGGCGCGACCCCATCTTGTAGTCAACCGCAGTGTGTGGACCTGAAAAAAATCAATTGTGGGCAGTTGAAAAAGCACGTTCTGCCCTTATTACAGGTACACAACCACATGTTGACTGAATTTTAAGTGGAGACGTTTAGATGGGTAAAATTATTGGTATCGACCTGGGTACTACCAACTCTTGTGTAGCGATTATGGATGGCACTACCGCACGCGTGCTGGAGAACGCCGAGGGCGATCGCACCACGCCTTCTATCATTGCTTATACCCAGGATGGTGAAACTCTGGTTGGTCAGCCGGCTAAACGTCAGGCAGTGACAAACCCGCAAAATACCCTGTTTGCGATTAAACGCCTGATTGGCCGCCGCTTCCAGGACGAAGAAGTTCAGCGTGACGTTTCTATCATGCCTTACAAAATCATCGCAGCAGATAACGGCGATGCATGGCTTGATGTGAAAGGCACCAAAACGGCACCACCGCAGATCTCTGCTGAAGTGCTGAAAAAAATGAAGAAAACCGCAGAAGATTACCTGGGTGAACCGGTAACTGAAGCTGTTATCACCGTTCCTGCTTACTTCAACGATGCTCAGCGTCAGGCAACGAAAGATGCTGGCCGTATCGCAGGTCTGGAAGTAAAACGTATCATCAACGAACCAACCGCAGCGGCACTGGCTTACGGTCTGGATAAAGAAGTTGGCAACCGTACTATCGCGGTTTACGACCTGGGTGGTGGTACTTTCGATATCTCTATTATCGAAATCGACGAAGTTGATGGCGAAAAAACCTTCGAAGTTCTGGCAACCAACGGTGATACCCACCTGGGTGGTGAAGACTTCGATACCCGTCTGATCAACTACCTCGTTGACGAGTTTAAGAAAGATCAGGGCATTGACCTGCGTAACGACCCGCTGGCAATGCAACGCCTGAAAGAAGCCGCTGAGAAAGCGAAGATCGAACTGTCTTCCGCTCAGCAGACCGACGTGAACCTGCCGTATATCACTGCAGACGCGACCGGTCCTAAACACATGAACATTAAAGTGACCCGTGCGAAACTGGAAAGCCTGGTAGAAGACCTGGTGAACCGTTCCATTGAGCCACTGAAAGTTGCTCTGCAGGATGCTGGCCTGTCCGTGTCTGATATCAACGACGTTATCCTCGTCGGTGGCCAGACCCGTATGCCAATGGTTCAGAAGAAAGTGGCTGAATTCTTTGGTAAAGAGCCACGTAAAGACGTTAACCCGGACGAAGCAGTGGCTATCGGTGCTGCCGTTCAGGGTGGTGTGTTGACGGGTGATGTGAAAGACGTTCTGCTGTTGGACGTTACCCCGCTGTCTCTGGGTATCGAAACCATGGGCGGTGTGATGACGGCGCTTATCACCAAAAACACCACTATCCCTACTAAGCACAGCCAGGTGTTCTCTACAGCTGAAGACAACCAGTCTGCAGTAACCATCCATGTGCTGCAGGGTGAGCGTAAGCGTGCGGCGGATAACAAGTCACTGGGTCAGTTCAACCTGGATGGCATCAACCCGGCGCCACGCGGTATGCCGCAGATCGAAGTAACCTTCGATATCGATGCTGATGGTATCCTGCACGTTTCCGCGAAAGACAAAAACAGCGGTAAAGAGCAGAAGATCACCATTAAGGCCTCTTCCGGTCTGAACGAAGAAGAGATCCAGAAAATGGTTCGTGAAGCAGAAGCAAACGCGGAATCTGACCGTAAGTTCGAAGAGCTGGTTCAGACCCGCAACCAGGGCGACCATCTGCTGCACAGCACCCGTAAGCAGGTTGAAGAAGCCGGCGATAAACTGCCAGCTGAAGACAAAACGGCTATCGAAGCTGCACTGAGCGCGCTGGAAACGTCTCTGAAAGGCGAAGATAAAGCGGATATCGAAGCGAAGATGCAGGAGCTGGCACAGGCTTCTCAGAAGCTGATGGAAATCGCTCAGCAGCAGCACGCCCAACAGCAGGCTGGCGCTGACGCTTCTCAGAACAACGCGAAAGACGACGACGTTGTCGACGCTGAGTTCGAAGAAGTGAAAGACAAAAAATAATCGCCCTGATGCAGGGTAATTAATCGGCACGGGCGTAGGAGAACTCTCCACGCCCGTGCTCGCATGTTAAGGGGCTTAAAAAAACCAATGGCAAAGCAAGACTATTACGAGATTTTAGGCGTTCCGAAAACTGCGGAAGAGCGTGAAATCAAAAAGGCGTATAAGCGCCTGGCCATGAAATTCCACCCGGACCGCAACCAGGGTGACAAAGAGGCTGAAGCCAAATTTAAAGAGATCAAAGAAGCCTACGAAGTCCTGACCGATGCACAGAAACGTGCGGCCTATGACCAGTACGGTCACGCAGCCTTCGAACAAGGCGGCATGGGCGGCGGTGGATTCGGTGGCGGCGGCTTTGGCGGCGGCGCTGACTTCAGCGATATCTTTGGCGATGTTTTCGGCGACATTTTTGGCGGCGGTCGTGGCCGTCAGCGCGCGGCGCGCGGCGCCGACCTGCGCTACAACATGGATCTGACGCTGGAAGAGGCCGTACGCGGCGTCACCAAAGAGATCCGTATTCCGACGCTGGAAGAGTGCGACGTTTGCCACGGCAGCGGCGCGAAAGCAGGCACCCAGCCGCAAACCTGTCCAACCTGTCACGGTTCCGGTCAGGTGCAGATGCGGCAGGGCTTCTTCGCCGTGCAGCAGGCGTGTCCGCACTGTCATGGTCGCGGTACGCTGATTAAAGACCCCTGCACAAAATGCCACGGTCATGGTCGCGTTGAGAAAACCAAGACGCTGTCCGTTAAAATCCCGGCAGGCGTGGACACGGGCGACCGTATCCGTCTGGCAGGTGAAGGTGAGGCCGGCGAGCACGGTGCACCAGCAGGCGATCTGTACGTTCAGGTTCAGGTCAAGCAGCACGCCATCTTCGAGCGTGAAGGCAACAACCTGTACTGTGAAGTGCCCATCAACTTCGCCATGGCGGCACTCGGTGGCGAAATTGAAGTGCCAACGCTTGATGGTCGCGTCAATCTGAAGGTTCCAGGCGAAACCCAGACCGGCAAGCTGTTCCGCATGCGTGGTAAAGGTGTTAAATCCGTTCGCGGTGGTGCGCAGGGCGACCTGCTGTGCCGCGTGGTGGTTGAAACTCCGGTTGGCCTGAACGACAAGCAGAAACAGCTGCTGAAAGAGCTGCAGGAAAGTTTTGGCGGCCCGACGGGTGAGAAAAACAGCCCGCGCTCCAAAAGCTTCTTCGATGGCGTCAAAAAATTCTTCGACGATTTGACCCGCTGATCCGTTAGCTGGTGTTCATCTCAAAAAGCCCGGAAGCGATTTCGGGCTTTTTCTTTTTGTAGCTGTCCTCATGGCTATCACTCGGTAAAACTGAATATATACTCAACATTAATCTGCTTTTGCCGAGCTGTTCGGCCTGGTATTATGGTTTTACCGAAGTATTGCTGTAAGAGAGAGCCTACGTGAAATTAATACACCGTTTTTTTAGCAGTGAAGCATCAGGCGGCATCATCCTGATTATTGCCGCTGCGGCCGCGATGGCGCTGGCCAATATGGGTTTCACACGCGACTTTTACCACGCGTTTCTGGAAACTCCCGTTGAGCTGAAAGTCGGGGCGCTGGAAATTAACAAGAACATGCTGCTGTGGATCAACGATGCACTGATGGCCGTGTTTTTCCTGCTGGTAGGGCTGGAGGTTAAGCGTGAGCTGGTCCTGGGCTCGCTTGCCAGCCGTCAGCGTGCCGCTTTCCCGGTGATTGCCGCATTCGGGGGGATGGTCATTCCGGCGTTGCTCTTCCTGGCGTTCACCTGGCAGGATCCGGTATCGCGTCATGGCTGGGCTATTCCGGCAGCAACGGATATCGCGTTTGCCCTGGGTGTGCTGGCCTTGTTGGGAAGCCGCGTGCCGGTGGCACTGAAAATCTTCCTGATGGCGCTGGCGATCATTGATGACCTGGGCGCGATTGTCATTATTGCGCTGTTCTACACCAGCGACCTGTCGATCCTGTCGTTGAGCGTTGCCGCAGGAGCGATTGCGGTACTGGCGCTGTTGAACATTTGCAACGTGCGCCGCATCGGGATCTACGTGCTGGTGGGGATGGTGCTGTGGACCGCGGTACTGAAATCAGGCGTGCACGCTACGCTCGCCGGGGTCATCGTCGGCTTCTTCGTTCCGCTTAAGCCGCAGGACGGGAAATCGCCTGCCAAACAGCTGGAGCATGTACTGCACCCGTGGGTCGCCTTTATGATCCTGCCGCTGTTTGCTTTCGCCAATGCAGGCGTTTCGCTGGAAGGGGTAACCCTTGAGGGACTGACCTCAATGCTGCCGCTGGGCATTATTGCCGGACTGTTTATTGGTAAGCCGCTGGGCATTAGCCTGTTCTGCTGGCTGGCGCTGAAGCTGAAGCTGGCGTCACTGCCGCACGGTACCACGTTTAAGCAGATCATGGCGGTGGGCGTGCTGTGCGGCATTGGGTTTACCATGTCGATCTTTATCTCAACGCTGGCTTTTGCCCATGCGCCTGAGCTTATCGTCTGGGCGAAGCTGGGTATCCTTATCGGATCGTTACTGGCCGCAGTCACTGGCTATACCTTATTGAAGGTCAAACTGCCAGGACCGGTCGTTCAGGCATAACAGGAAACCGGGAGAAGAACACCTTCTCCCGCTACACGATCAGGGAGCGAAGACACGATGTCTCATTTGAATTACAACCACCTTTACTACTTCTGGCACGTCTATAAGCAGGGCTCGGTCGTGGGGGCGGCAGAGGCGCTCTACCTGACGCCGCAGACCATCACCGGGCAAATCAAAGCGCTGGAAGAGCGGCTGCAGGGCAAGCTCTTTAAGCGCAAGGGCCGTGGGATTGAGCCAAGTGAGCTGGGCGAACTGGTTTTCCGCTACGCGGATAAGATGTTCACCTTAAGCCAGGAGATGCTGGATATTGTTAACTACCGCAAAGAGTCAAACCTGCTCTTTGACGTCGGCGTGGCGGATGCGTTGTCAAAACGGCTGGTCAGCGGCGTGCTGGATGCGGCGGTGGTCGAAGATGAGCAAATCCACCTGCGCTGTTTTGAGTCCACGCACGAGATGCTGCTGGAGCAACTGAGCCAGCATAAGCTGGATATGATTATCTCGGACTGCCCGATTGACTCTACGCAGCAGGAAGGGCTGTTCTCGGTGAAGATTGGCGAATGCGGGGTCAGCTTCTGGTGCATTAACCCGCCGCCGGAAAAACCGTTTCCTGCCTGTCTGGAGGAGCGTCGTTTGCTGGTGCCAGGCCGGCGCTCCATGCTTGGGCGCAAACTGCTGAACTGGTTTAACTCTCAGGGACTGAAGGTGGAGATCCTCGGCGAGTTTGACGATGCGGCGCTAATGAAAGCCTTTGGTGAGGCGCATAACGCCATCTTCGTTGCACCGACGCTGTACGTGCACGATCTCTATTCAGATAACAAGATTACGGAGATTGGCCGGGTCGATAACGTGATGGAGGAGTATCACGCGATATTTGCAGAAAGGATGATTCAACACCCAGCGGTACAGCGCATCTGTAACCGCGACTACTCGGCGCTGTTTACGCCACCGGCAATCTGAAGATATAAAAAAACCCGCGTTAAGCGGGTTCTTTTAAAACAAGCAACAACAAGTGGCGATTAAGCCAGTTTGTTGATCTGCGCGGTCAGGTTTGCTTTATGACGCGCTGCTTTGTTTTTGTGGATCAGACCTTTAGCAGCCTGACGATCCACGATTGGTTGCATTTCATTAAATGCGTTCTGCGCAGCAGCTTTGTCGCCAGCTTCGATAGCTGCGTATACTTTCTTGATGAAAGTACGCATCATAGAGCGACGGCTTGCATTGTGCTTACGAGCCTTTTCAGACTGGATAGCACGTTTCTTAGCTGATTTGATATTAGCCAAGGTCCAACTCCCAAATATGATCTATGTGGACAATTCAAAGGCCGAGGAATATGCCCTCTATACCTTCTTTTGTCAATGGATTTGTGCAAATAAGCGCCGTTGATTGGCGACGCTACGTTACGTAGTGATGGCGCAGGATTCTACCAGCTTGTCGCTCGTGAATACAGCTTTTCGGCACAAAAAACGCAGTTCACGGGCAGATTTTTTTGCTGTGAAAGGTCAGCCTGATGAAATCATTACGGCTTTCTGTTTTGCGCGAACAATCGCCGGTTAACCTTAACCGCTGTACAAGGTATACTTTGGCGATTTTCACTGTTTTGAGCCAGACATGAAGCTGATACGCGGCATACATAATCTCAGCAGAGCACCGCACGGGTGCGTGCTGACCATTGGTAATTTCGACGGCGTGCATCGTGGTCATCAGGCGCTGCTGCAGGGATTGCGTAAAGAAGGGGAGGCGCGTGGCCTGCCCGTTGTAGTGATGATTTTTGAGCCGCAGCCGCTGGAGCTGTTTGCCGGCGATAAATCACCGGCTCGCCTCACTCGCCTGCGCGAGAAGTTGCGCTACCTGGCAGAGTCCGGGGTGGACTACGTATTGTGCGTGCGTTTCGATCGCCGCTTTGCCGCGCTCACAGCACAAAATTTCGTCAGTGACCTGCTGGTCAGGCGCCTTGGCGTGCAGTTTCTGGCCGTGGGGGATGATTTCCGCTTTGGCGCTGGTCGTCAGGGCGATTTCTTGCTATTACAGAAGGCTGGCCTCGAGTACGGCTTTGATGTCACCAGCGCAATGACCTTTTGCGAAGGTGGCGTCCGGGTTAGCAGCACTGCGGTGCGTCAGGCGCTGGCCAACGATGAACTGGATACGGCGGAAACGCTGCTGGGACATCCGTTTAGCATTTCAGGCCGTGTGGTCCATGGCGATGCGCTGGGCCGCACCATAGGTTTCCCGACGGCGAATATACCGCTACGTCGTCAGGTCTCCCCGGTTAAAGGGGTATATGCGGTGGAAGTGGCTGGTCTGGGCGATAAACCGTATTTCGGTGTCGCCAATATTGGCACACGTCCTACAGTCGCCGGTGTCCGTCAACAATTAGAAGTGCACCTGCTGGACGTTGTAATGGACCTTTATGGTCGCCATATAGATGTGATACTGCGTAAAAAAATACGCAATGAGCAGCGATTTGCTTCGCTGGATGAACTAAAGGCGCAAATCGCGCGAGATGAATTAACGGCCCGCGAGTTTTTTGGGCGAGTAAACCCGGCTTAAATGCCTACGTGAAAAATACGGAACCGAGAATCTGATGAGTGACTATAAATCAACCCTGAATTTGCCGGAAACAGGGTTCCCGATGCGCGGCGATCTCGCCAAGCGCGAACCGGGAATGCTGGCGCGTTGGACCGATGATGACCTGTACGGCATCATCCGTGCAGCCAAAAAAGGCAAAAAAACCTTCATTCTGCATGATGGCCCTCCATATGCGAATGGCAGCATTCATATTGGTCACTCTGTAAACAAGATTCTGAAAGACATTATCGTGAAGTCCAAAGGCCTCGCGGGATATGACTCGCCTTACGTTCCGGGCTGGGACTGCCATGGTCTGCCAATTGAACTGAAAGTTGAGCAAGAGTTTGGTAAGCCGGGTGAGAAGTTCACCGCGGCAGAATTCCGCGCAAAATGTCGCGAATACGCGGCTACGCAGGTTGACGGTCAGCGTCAGGACTTTATCCGCCTGGGCGTGCTGGGTGACTGGTCACGTCCGTACCTGACCATGGACTTCAAAACCGAAGCCAACATCATCCGTGCGCTGGGTAAAATCATCGGTAACGGCCATCTGCACAAAGGCGCGAAGCCGGTGCACTGGTGCGTGGACTGCCGTTCTGCGCTGGCAGAAGCGGAAGTGGAGTATTACGACAAAACCTCTCCGTCTATCGACGTGGCCTTCCACGCGGTCGATCAGGAGGCGGTGAAAGCCAAATTTGGCGTGACCTCTGTCAACGGCCCCATCTCGCTGGTTATCTGGACCACCACCCCGTGGACACTGCCAGCAAACCGCGCGATCTCCCTGTCCGGCGAGTTCGAGTACGCGCTGGTGCAGGTTGATGGTCAGGCGCTGATCCTGGCGAAAGATCTGGTCGAAAGCGTGCTGAAACGCGCGAACATCACCGACTATACCGTGCTGGGCACCGTGAAAGGTGACGCGCTGGAGCTGATGCGCTTCAAACACCCGTTCCTGGACTTCGATGTGCCGGCGATTCTGGGCGATCACGTGACGCTGGATGCGGGTACCGGTGCGGTACATACCGCCGGTGGCCACGGTCCTGACGACTACAGCATCAGCCTGAAATACGGTCTTGAAATCGCTAACCCGGTTGGTCCTGACGGCTCTTACCTGCCTGGCACCTACCCGGCGCTGGACGGTATCAACGTCTTCAAAGCGAACGACATCATCGTTGACATGCTGCGCACCAGCGGCGCGCTGCTGCACGTTGAGAAAATGCAGCACAGCTATCCGTGCTGCTGGCGTCACAAATCACCGATCATCTTCCGTGCGACTCCACAGTGGTTCATCAGCATGGATCAGAAAGGCCTGCGCGAGCAGTCCCTGAAAGAGATCAAAGGCGTGCAGTGGATCCCGGACTGGGGTCAGGCGCGTATCGAGTCCATGGTCGCTAACCGTCCTGACTGGTGTATCTCCCGTCAGCGTACCTGGGGCGTGCCAATGTCTCTGTTCGTGCACAAAGAGACACAGGAACTGCACCCGAACACCCTGGCGCTGATGGAAGAAGTCGCGAAGCGTGTAGAAGTTGACGGCATTCAGGCATGGTGGGATCTCGATTCCCGCGACATCCTGGGCGCTGATGCAGACAACTACGAGAAAGTGCCTGATACCCTGGACGTGTGGTTTGACTCCGGTTCAACGCACGCGTCTGTTGTTGACGTGCGTCCGGAATTTGCCGGCCACGCGGCAGATATGTATCTGGAAGGTTCTGACCAACACCGCGGCTGGTTCATGTCATCGCTGATGATTTCCACCGCCATGAAAGGTAAAGCACCGTATCGCCAGGTGCTGACCCACGGTTTCACCGTGGATGGTCAGGGCCGTAAGATGTCTAAATCGATCGGTAACACCGTCTCTCCGCAGGACGTGATGAACAAACTGGGCGCGGACATTCTGCGTCTGTGGGTTGCTTCTACCGACTATACCGGCGAAATGGCGGTGTCGGACGAGATCCTGAAACGTGCTGCCGACAGCTATCGTCGTATCCGTAACACCGCGCGCTTCTTGCTGGCGAACCTGAACGGGTTCGATCCGGTAAAAGATATGGTGAAACCGGAAGAGATGGTGGTGCTGGATCGCTGGGCGGTAGGCTGCGCGAAAGCGGCACAGGAAGATATCCTGAAGGCTTACGAATCTTATGATTTCCACGAAGTGGTGCAGCGTCTGATGCGCTTCTGCTCCATTGAGATGGGCTCGTTCTACCTCGACATCATCAAAGACCGCCAGTACACCGCGAAAGCGGACAGCGTGGCGCGTCGTAGCTGCCAGACTGCGCTGTTCCACATCGCAGAAGCGCTGGTTCGCTGGATGGCACCGATCATGTCCTTCACCGCAGATGAAATCTGGGGTTACCTGCCAGGCGACCGTGAGAAGTATGTCTTCACCGGCGAGTGGTATGAAGGTCTGTTCGATCTCTCCAGCACCGAAGCGATGAACGATGCCTTCTGGGACGATCTGCTGAAAGTGCGTGGCGAAGTGAACAAGGTTATCGAGCAGGCGCGTGCTGACAAGAAAGTCGGCGGCTCGCTGGAAGCGGCAGTTACCCTGTACGCCGAGCCAGAGCTGGCGGCGAAACTGACGGCGCTGGGCGATGAATTACGATTTGTCCTGTTGACCTCCGGTGCGAAAGTTGCGGATTATGCCCAGGCGTCTGCTGATGCACAGCAGAGCGAACTGCTCAAAGGACTGAAAGTCGCACTGAGCAAAGCCGAAGGTGATAAATGCCCGCGTTGCTGGCATTACACCACTGATGTCGGCCAGGTGGCGGAACACGCAGATATCTGCGGACGCTGTGTCAGCAACGTCGCCGGTGACGGCGAGAAACGTAAGTTTGCCTGATGAGTAAAACTCTCTGTTCGACAGGACTGCGCTGGCTGTGGCTGGTGGTGGTAGTGCTGATTATCGATCTGGGCAGCAAGTTCCTGATCCTCCAGAATTTTGCTCTGGGGGAGACGGTGTCGCTGTTCCCGTCGCTTAACCTGCATTACGCACGTAACTACGGTGCGGCGTTTAGTTTCCTTGCTGACAGCGGTGGCTGGCAGCGCTGGTTCTTTGCAGGTATCGCTATCGGTATCTGTGTAGTGCTATCGCTGCTGATGTACCGTTCGAAGGCAACACAAAAGCTAAATAATATCGCCTATGCGCTGATTATCGGTGGCGCGCTGGGCAACCTGTTTGACCGCCTGTGGCACGGCTTTGTGGTCGATATGATCGACTTCTATGTCGGCGACTGGCACTTCGCGACCTTTAACCTCGCCGACAGCGCAATTTGCATCGGCGCGGCGTTAATCGTGCTGGAAGGCTTCTTGCCGAACGCGGCCGCGAAGAAACAGGCTTAAATGTAAATGCCGGGTGGCGCATGAGCCCCCCGGCCTACAGAATGTCTGGCCTCCCGTCTCTCACCGGTGGGTCAAAACAAGCGAGCAATTTGCATGTCTAAATCCGTACAGAGCAACAGCGCGGTTCTCGTTCATTTCACGCTGAAACTGGATGATGGCTCCACGGCTGAATCCACCCGCAATAACGGCAAACCCGCCCTGTTTCGTCTCGGCGACACCTCCCTGTCTGAAGGTCTTGAGCAACAGCTGCTTGGCCTGAAAGAAGGCGAGAAAAAGGCATTTTCGCTGGAGCCGGATGCCGCGTTTGGCGTGCCAAGCCCGGACCTTGTTCAGTACTTCTCGCGCCGCGAGTTTATGGATGCAGGTGAGCCGGAAATCGGGGCGATCATGCTCTTTACCGCTATGGATGGCAGCGAAATGCCTGGCGTGATCCGCGAAATCAATGGTGACTCCATCACCGTTGACTTCAACCATCCGCTTGCCGGGCGCACCGTCCATTTTGATATTGAAGTGCTGGAGATCGATCCGGTACTGGAGGCCTGAAATGCAGATCCTGTTGGCTAACCCGCGCGGCTTTTGCGCCGGTGTAGACCGCGCTATCAGCATTGTTGAAAACGCGCTCGAGATTTACGGCGCGCCGATTTATGTGCGTCACGAAGTGGTGCATAACCGTTATGTCGTCGACAGCCTGCGCGAGCGTGGCGCGATCTTCATTGAGCAGATCAGCGAAGTGCCTGACGGCGCGATCCTGATTTTCTCCGCGCACGGGGTTTCTCAGGCTGTGCGTAACGAAGCGAAAAGCCGCGATCTGACCGTGTTCGACGCCACCTGCCCATTAGTGACCAAAGTGCATATGGAAGTGGCGCGCGCCAGCCGTCGTGGTGAAGAGTCGATCCTGATTGGCCATGCCGGCCACCCGGAAGTCGAAGGTACCATGGGCCAGTACAGCAACCCGGAAGGGGGGATGTACCTGGTGGAGTCGCCGGAAGATGTGTTTACGTTGAACGTCAAAAATGAAACGCGTCTCTCGTTTATGACCCAGACGACGCTCTCCGTTGACGATACGTCGGACGTGATTGACGCCCTGCGCCAGCGCTTCCCGAAAATCGTCGGCCCGCGTAAGGACGACATTTGCTACGCCACCACCAATCGCCAGGAAGCGGTGCGTGCTCTGGCTGAACAGGCGGACGTGGTGCTGGTTGTCGGTTCGAAAAACTCTTCTAACTCCAACCGTCTGGCTGAACTTGCGCAGCGAATGGGGAAAGCGGCCTATCTGATTGATGATTCCAGCGATATCCAGGAAGCATGGGTGAAAAACGTGGCCTGTGTCGGGGTAACCGCCGGCGCCTCGGCTCCGGATATCCTGGTGCAGAACGTGATTTCCCGTCTGCAGGAACTGGGCGGCGGCGAAGCGGTCCCGCTGGAAGGACGCGAAGAGAATATTGTTTTCGAGGTCCCGAAAGAGCTGCGTATCGACGCACGCGAAGTCGAGTAAGTTTCCTCGCGCATGACCCGAATGCCGGCCACGTCAGTGGCCGGCATTTTTATTGCTGATTAACTGTGATTCACCTGACACATTGCGCCTTTGATGCGCAGGTTAATCGTTTAAATTGTTATGCTGGGCGGGTTGTTCTCCTCGGGCCGGAGAAGACGATGACTTCAGATATTATCCTGCCGCCTCTGGTGGCCTGGGCCAGTGGTACACTTGCCCGCGGCGCACTTATTCTTAAATCCACACGCCTTGCCGATCTCAATGGTTTGTTTGCCGATCGAGACGCCTGGGCACAATGCGATCCGCATCAGACGGTGTATGACGTCGAAATGCTGGAATCGCCTGCACAGGAAGGGGCCTTGTTTGTCGGCGTAACCCATTTACATGCAGGTAAAATTGGCCGGGAATTCTTTATGACCCGTGGCCATTTTCATCAACGTCGTGAACAGGGCGAAGTCTATTTTGGACTGCGGGGAAGTGGCCTGCTTTTACTCCAGACGACATCCGGCGAAACCCGTCTGGAGTGCGTGATGCCGGGATCCGTCCATATTATTGCGCCTTTTACCGCCCACCGTTTAATCAATACCGGTGAGACCACGCTCTCTTCACTCGCGGTCTGGCCCGCCGTAGCCGGACACGACTATGCCGCGTTACCCGATGGTTTTGCCGTGCGGGTATTGACCACTGACGGTGGCTGGGAGGTTCAGAATGGATAACTTTGGGCTGGACATGACCATCACCCGGCACCCGCTGGGGTTCAGCTACGGTGAGGACGTCACTGGCCCGATGCCAGAGATCCGTAAGCTTGATGAGATCCGCGCGTCGTTACGGGATCCTGACTGCTCAGGCCCGGAAGACGTTTATGCTATTGCGATGGATGTCGCCCGTCTGGCAGACCGGCAGGAGCTGAAAAAACGCATGCTGCTGTTTGGGGTCGTGACCTACGCGACGGGAACGCTGGGTGAAGAGCCGATCCGCAGCCAGGGGCATGTTCACCGAAAAAGCCGTCACAGCGGCTGGTCTCCGCCCGAGCTGTATGAAATCTGGCAGGGGCGCGCCATTATCTATATGCAGGAGTATGTTGCGGACGATCCCGGGCGCTGTTTCGCCGTACTGGCCGGGCCGGGCGAAAAGGTGCTGGTTCCGCCTGGCTGGGGGCATGCCACTATCTCTGCCTCGCCGGATGAACCACTGACCTTCGGTGCGTGGTGCGACAGGGAATATGGTTTTGAATATGATGCCGTGCGGGCGCGTAAAGGACTGGCCTGGTATCCGCTGCTGCAGGGGAGCCATATCATCTGGCAGCACAACACGCATTATCTGCCGGGGCGGCTACAGATGATCACACCGCGTCGCTACAGCGAATTCGGCCTGACGGATGAGCCTGTCTATACGCAATTTATTGCCGATCCTGCTCGCTTTCAGTTTATCTCTCGCCCGGATAAAGTGGCTGAACTGTGGCATAACTTCCACCCATAAAAAACCGGGGCATTGCCCCGGCTGTCTTATCCGGCAAACAGACCTGACGCGACGCCCAGCGCCGCCAGCGCAAGCAGCACAATCATGGCCCTGACCGGGGAGACGCCACGTCTCGCCATCAGATACCAGGTGCCCAGAACCACCAGAAGCGGTAATAGCTGCGGGAAGATACCGTCAAGCATCTGCTGAACATGGATGTTAACCCCGTCACGGGTGATAAATTCCAGCCCGGTGCCCAACTTAACGTAGCTTGCCGCCACGCCGCCCATCACAAATACACCCAGCAGAGACAAAGCTTCGCGCAGTCGCGTTGACTTGCTGCTCACCAGCATCTCGACCGACCCTGAGCCCATCTGATAGCCTTTCAGAAACAGAAACCAGGATCCCGGGATAATGATGGCCAGCCAGGCGACGGTGTAGAACAACGGGCCAAGAACATTTCCTCCGGCGGCAAGCGCCATACCGATGCTCAGCAAAATGGGGATCAGCATGCCGGGGATCATTGAGTCACCAATCCCCGCGATTGGCCCCATCAGCCCCACCTTCAGGGTATTGATCGTTTCGCCATCAATGGGCTCGCCGTTGGCTTTTTTCTCTTCCAGCCCAAGCGCCATACCGTTTACGATGGCACCGATCTGCGGCTCCGTGTTGTAAAACGAGGCGTGGCGGCGCAGCATCTCGGTGCGCTGGGCGGCATCCGGGTAGAGTTTTTTGGCGACCGGTAACATGCTCAGACAGAAGCCGAACGATTCCAGACGCTCGAAGCTCATCGAAGAGAGGTTATGCATCATCCACGCTCGCCAGCAGCGGCGCAGATCTTTTCGGGTCAGTTTACGGTCTTCCATCAGAATTCATCCTCATCGTCGGCGGGCCTACCCGGCGTGACAGCCTGCGGCGCTTCCGGCTTGTAGTTGTAATGAATTAACGCCAGCAGGGCGCCCACAATCACCAGCGCCACCATGTTGAGCTTCAGGAACACAATGCATATGAAGCCCACCAGGAAGTAGATCAGCATGCTGTAGCTTTTGATGATCTGCTTAAGCAGGATGGCGATCCCAACGGCCGGTAAGATGCCCCCCAGCACGTTCATGGTCGAAAGCACGATGCCGGGCAGACTGTCCATAAACCCGCTGATGTACTGCGCGCCAAAATAGACGGCGATAAACGTCGGCACAAAGCGCAGAACAAAGTTCATCACCTGCGGCCAGACCGCGCTGTTAAGATAAATTCCGCGCTCATCACCGAGCTCAAGCGCCACGTCGGCGCGGTGGTTCCAGAACGAGTTCAATACCATCATGGCGTTAAACAGTATCGTTCCGGCAATGCCAATGGTCGCCGCCAGCGCCACGGCCACCTCTGGCCCTTTGCCCGACAGAATCCCCAGCGCGATAGCGGGATAAGCGACAAAATTGAGGTCGGCAGGCATTGAACCACCGGGGGTGACCATCGCGATATAAACGGCCTGCACCGCCACACCAATCATGATCCCGGTTTTAACGTCGCCCAGAATCAGGCCCACCAGCATCCCCGAAACCAGCGGGCGGGAGATGAGATACCAGCCACCCGTCAGGCCAAACAGCCAGGGACTACTGAGTGCACCGAGATAGCAAAGCAGACCGATGAGAGAAGCTTCGAAAATCATCATGCGCTCCTTATTTCAGTTTTTGCCGGGCGTCCTGCCAGCTGTAAAAACTGGCATCGGGCACCAGACGAAACTCGATGGCATGCCCCTGTTCAGTCAGCCAGTCAAAGGCTGCTGCCTCCTCTGGCGTTACGGACTGATTAGGGCCAATGGTGATGGTGTTGGCGCGGGCACTTATTGGCCCGACGTTAATTTTGCCATTGCCGTTCTTCAGGCTTATGCCTGCCTGTTCAAGGCGTTGCAGGGTGACAGGCGATTTGCCAATCACGAAGTAGCGCTTATCGCTGGCAATCACTTTCGGCAGCTTTTCGATGGCGGTCAGGGTATCGAACAGCCACACTCTGGTATCTGACACCGCGCCTTTCATTACCGACGAGAGCAGCGGATCGGCCGCGACGGCATCGTCAATTGCCACGATGCCATCACAGGGCAGCTCTTTGGCCCAGCGTGTGACGAGCTGCCCGTGGATCACCCGGTCGTCAATACGTACAAACGAAATGCTCATATAAGCTCCTTAGAAATCGTCGTTCTGGGCGGATTCCACCCGTTTTGCCTGAACCAGGGTGGGCTGCGTTAATTCGATGAGCTGCGCGGCGGCGGCATGGACATCCCGGGCCATCAGGATGTCGTCGGTGAGCAAGAGCATGGGGAAGTTAACTCCTGCCACCACGGCGACCGGCGGATGCGTCTGGGGATTAAACGCGTATTCACAGGCCACATTCCACGGTGTTCCGCTCTGCATATCGCACAGGACGACGATGCCGTCTGCGCCCGCACCTGCGCGGTGGTATGCCGCAGCGAAATCACGGCGAAACCCCGCTATGCCAGCCTGTGCATTCAGACATACCGCCTGTCGATGAGGGAGATCGCCATACACCATTTTTCCGCTTTCCAGCAGGGCGGTGGCCAGCGGGCCGTGTGTCGCCACAATAATGTGAATCATGGTTAACCTCTTACCCAGGCTTTAATGGTGGCAATGGATTTACCGCAGCTCGGTCCTGACGGAGAAATACGGTATTCGCCTGCGTCAGCGGGGACGATAAACGTTTCTGCGTAGTGCACGACGAACGGGGCGAATGCGCCGCCGGGGCTGTCTACCGTCGCCTCTTCACCTTCAACAAGATTAAGGACATTCACGCCTCCGTGGGGGGAGTGCGTTACCGGTTCATTGAACCAGTGGCGACGCGTTTCGATGAATTCACGTTCGTGAAGCCCGGTCCGCTCTTCGCGCCAGCCGGTGCCTTCGCCGAGGGGTTCACACTGATTCACAAGATGCTGTTCGACCCACTGCGTATCGCGTTGCCAGTCGATCACCTTTTCGCCATGCGCCAGATGAACCGGGCGGGGTTGTCCATCCATTCCCAGCCGTCCCCAGTCCCAGAGCTTGAAGGTAAAAATGTAAGGCGTGGCGCTGATCTCAAGTACCACGGTTCCTGCTCCAGAACAGTGAACCGTACCGGCGGGGATCAAAAAATGATCGTGCTTGTTCGCCGCAAGATGATTGACGAAGCGGGCGTCGTCGAACGGCTTTTCACCGCGGCTGGCCCGTCTGAGGTCGTCCATCATCGCTTCGGGCCGGGTACCCGTTCGGGTCCCCAGATACACCTGAGCCCCTGGCTCTGCCTCAAGGATGTAATAGCTCTCATCCTGGGTGTAATGCATACCAAAATGCTGCTGTATGTACTCCGTGGTCGGATGCACCTGAAAACTCAGGTTCTGCCCGCCGAGGGTATCAAGCAGGTCAAAGCGGATGGGAAATTCCGCGCCAAAACGGGCATGCACTTTTTCACCCAGCAGCGCCCGGGGGTGCAGCAGCACCAAATCCTGAGAGGGGATCTCGATCCGCACCGCGCCGTAACGAAGCAACAGGCTGTTTTCCTCGGGCACGCAGTCAAAACACCATGCGTAGTTAGGCGCAGAGGGATCGAGATCGAATTTCTGTTTCATCCATTGTCCGCCCCAGACGCCGGGGTCGAAAAAGGGCACTACACGAAAAGGACGTTGAGTGGTGTGTTGCAACCCGGCGCGCAGTGCATCGCCGCCGACCATCGCCGGATCATCCGCCTGGGTGGTATCCAGGAGATAATCAGTACGCCGTAGCAGCGGGGTTTTGTGACGATCGAATACGCGCCACTCAATGAAAAAGGCGCGTTTGTAGCGACGCAGAATATCCTCGTGTTGGTTCGCTGCGCCCCAGTTAGCCAGTTCACCGCTGCGCATGCGCTGCTGGATCTCCCAGCGCGGTAAATCGGCGTAGACCAGAATATCGCCTGCATTAACCAGCGCGGCACCCGGCCCGTAAATAACGATTATCCCTTCGCGGCACAGTTCGACCTGCGCCTGCAACGCCTCGCGTTTCACCGGGTCGATGAATTCCTCGAGCTGGTGGCAGGAGAGCACGCCGAAGACGCGGTCGTCAGTGAGATGTCGGGCCAGCAACCCGCTTAAAGCATGTTCGTCGAGACGCATCTGTTCGGCATTGAGCGTCAGCGTGGCCCCCAATGCTGGCAGCAGTTTTGTCTCCAGTTCCTCCAGCCTGACGCCGGGGTAGCAGTCAATGACCAGCACGGTGCGTGTATATTGACCCGCTCTGTGGGTAAGCTCGCGCACAATCGCGTCCCAGCCCTGCCAGGCACAATCGTCATACCCCTCTACTGCGACTTCCGGGAATTTATCGTAAGTTGCCATCTTTTCTCTCCGTCTTCGTTGCTTAAGGTTATTCGATTAACCTTGTTTGGGAAGGGTGATTAACGCGATTAACCCGCCAGTTCTGGCGATAAGTGGCGAAAAGGCGGCCATTATGTGAAGAGGCTCACGCGCAAAAGTGCAAAATTTAGGTTATTCGATTAATCTGATGTGAACGACAAGGAGCGATCATGACGGGTATCACGCTGGCTGATGTGGCAAAACGCGCCGGGGTTTCAACCGCCACCGTATCAATGGTGCTGTGTAATAAAGGGCGGATCTCGCAACGGACCCGGGAGCGCGTACTTCAGGCGCTGGATGAATCGGGCTATGTTTACAATCAGACGGCAGCCAACCTGCGAAACCGCAGCAGTAATCAGGTGGGGCTCCTGTTGCATGACATCACGAACCCTTTTTATGGCGAAATGACGGCAGGTCTAAGCCATGAGATGGAACGCCACGACCTTCTGCTGTTCCTGGCAAACAGTGAAGAGTCGTCCGAGCGACAGCAAAAGTTTGTGGATTCGCTGATGCGTAACAACGTCTGTGGCATGGTGCTGTGTGCCGCGCGAGAAACCCCGCAGGCCTTTTTCGATGGTCTTAAGCGACGCAATATTCCGGCAATTATGGTCGTGCGACCGCTAAGCGATCCGGACTTTGATTTTGTGGGAACCGATAACTTCCTTGGCACGCAAATGGCGACAGAGCATCTTCTGAGGATGGGGCATCGTCAGATTGCCTTTATCGGCGGTAGCCTGAATTCGGGGTCTCGCGCTCAGCGTATCGGCGGATTTACCAGTAAATTACTGGAGTATGGTGTGACGCCGAATCCCGAATGGATCGTCACCTCACAGGCAAGCCAGAGTGATGGCGCGCGCGTGGCGGAAGCGTTGTTGATGAACCATCCGCAGATTACCGCGGCAGTATGTTACCAGGACATTGTTGCCCTTGGCGTTATGCAGTGTTTACGCAAAATGGGACGCGAGCCGGGACGTCATTTTGCCCTGGTGGGCTTTGACGATATTACCGAGGCCGGGCTGGTACAGCCTGCACTGACTACCGTCTCCGTTGCCGCGAAGGAGATAGGACGTAAGGCCGGCGAGTTGCTTTTCAGCCGGATACAGGGGAACCGGGAGCCGGCGAAACGCATTATTTTACCGCCCGCGCTGGTGGTCCGCGAATCGTGCGGTTTTCGCTGAAGATTATGCCTTTTGCTGATATTTCTTCCTGTTTATCATTAAATTCTAATTATCGTCGTTTTCAGTTGGCAGCATCTGCAAAGGCTGGTTAATCTGAAAACGGTTTACATCATTTTAACGTAAGAGAATAACTATGCATGATGCACAGATCCGTGTCGCCATTGCGGGCGCGGGTGGACGTATGGGTCGCCAGCTGATTCAGGCGGCACTACAGATGGATGGCGTGGCACTGGGCGCGGCGCTGGAGCGTGACGGCTCATCGTTGCTTGGCGCTGACGCGGGTGAGCTGGCGGGTGCGGGTAAGACAGGCGTTACCGTGCAGAGCAGCCTGGAGGCGGTAAAAGATGACTTTGATGTGTTCATCGATTTTACCCGTCCGGAAGGCACGCTCACGCATCTGGCATTTTGCCGTCAGCACGGTAAAGGAATGGTGATCGGCACCACCGGTTTTGATGATGCCGGGAAGCAGGCCATTCAGGATGCCTCACACGAGATTGCGATTGTCTTCGCCGCAAACTTTAGCGTGGGGGTGAACGTCATGCTGAAGCTGCTGGAGAAGGCAGCGAAGGTCATGGGCAGTTATACCGACATTGAGATTGTTGAAGCGCACCATCGTTATAAAGTCGACGCGCCATCCGGTACGGCGCTGGCGATGGGGGAAGCGATTGCTCATGCACTGGATAAAGATTTGAAAGACTGCGCGGTCTACACCCGTGAAGGGCACACCGGTGAACGTGTTCCCGGCACGATTGGTTTTGCTACCGTCCGCGCGGGCGATATCGTCGGCGAACATACGGCGATGTTCGCCGATATTGGGGAACGCGTCGAGATTACGCATAAGGCATCCAGCCGGATGACGTTTGCAAATGGCGCTGTACGCTCCGCCTTGTGGTTAAAAGGCAAGGGAAATGGTCTTTTTGATATGCGAGATGTGCTCGATCTCAACAATTTGTAACCGTTATTACCCATCGTGATGTGGTTATTGCAGTCGTAATGCTTTGATTGCATAGGGCAATATTTTATTGCCCTTTTATTTTATGTCTTTCATCATCATTTCATGAATTTACACACTAAAGTTCATATCTTCTTCGTGTTTTGTGTTATCTGAATGTAAATTTTGACCGTCTGGTCCACTTTTTGATGCCACGAAGCTGTCTTTCCCATTAAACTTGCCGCGCAAGCGTTTCCCGCAGTGATTTACCTGATCTTTTTGCCGCTTAAGCTCTCCTGGCTCTCTCAGGCTCGCAAAAGAATATGACAAATCTCCGTTTTAAGTTGACTTTTAGCCACCAAATCCCCAGAATGCCGCCGTTTGCCAAAAATCCGCTGGCAACACATTTGCATTGATTCATGACGCGGTTATGAATTAATATGCAAATAAAGTGAGTGAATATTCTCTGGAGGGTGTTTTGATTAAGTCAGCGCTATTGGTTCTGGAAGACGGAACCCAGTTTATCGGTCGGGCCATAGGGGCAACGGGTTCGGCGGTTGGGGAAGTCGTTTTCAATACTTCAATGACCGGTTATCAAGAAATCCTCACTGATCCTTCCTATTCTCGCCAAATCGTTACTCTTACTTATCCTCATATCGGCAATGTCGGCACCAATGCTGCTGACGAAGAATCCTCTCAGGTACATGCGCAAGGCCTGGTCATTCGCGACCTGCCGCTGATTGCCAGCAACTACCGCAATACCGAGGACCTCTCTTCCTACCTGAAGCGCCATAACATCGTGGCGATTGCTGATATCGATACCCGTAAGCTGACGCGTCTGCTGCGCGAGAAGGGTGCACAAAACGGTTGTATCATCGCAGGAGATAACCTCGATGCAGCCCTGGCGCTGGAAAAAGCGAAAGCTTTCCCGGGTCTGAACGGCATGGACCTGGCGAAAGAAGTGACCACAGCAGAAGCCTACAGCTGGACGCAGGGAAGCTGGACGCTGGCGGGAGACCTGCCGGAAGCGAAAAAAGAGAGCGACCTGCCATTCCACGTGGTGGCGTACGATTTTGGTGCCAAGCGCAACATCCTGCGTATGCTGGTCGACCGCGGCTGCCGCCTGACGGTCGTCCCGGCGAAAACCTCTGCTGAAGAGATACTGAAGATGAATCCGGACGGTATCTTCCTGTCCAACGGTCCTGGCGACCCGGCACCGTGCGATTACGCTATCGACGCCATCAAATCCTTCCTGGAAACCGATATCCCGGTATTCGGCATCTGCCTGGGTCATCAGCTGCTGGCGCTGGCGAGCGGTGCTAACACCGTGAAGATGAAGTTCGGTCACCACGGTGGGAACCACCCGGTGAAAGATATCGATAACAACACGGTAATGATTACGGCACAGAACCACGGCTTCGCAGTGGATGAGGCGTCAATGCCTGCTAACCTGCGCGTGACCCACAAGTCTCTTTTCGATGGCACCCTGCAGGGGATTCATCGTACCGATAAGCCAGCGTTCAGCTTCCAGGGCCACCCTGAAGCCAGCCCGGGCCCGCACGATGCCGCGCCGCTGTTCGATCACTTCATCGAACTTATTGAGCAATACCGTAAGACCGCTAAATAATCAGGAGCCGAGAAGACCATGCCAAAACGTACAGACATAAAAAGCATCCTGATCCTTGGCGCTGGCCCGATTGTGATCGGCCAGGCCTGCGAATTCGACTACTCCGGTGCCCAGGCGTGTAAAGCCCTGCGCGAAGAGGGTTACCGCGTTATCCTGGTGAACTCTAACCCGGCCACCATCATGACTGACCCGGAAATGGCAGATGCAACCTACATCGAGCCGATTCACTGGGAAGTGGTACGCAAAATCATCGAAAAAGAGCGTCCGGACGCGGTTCTGCCTACCATGGGCGGCCAGACGGCGCTGAACTGCGCGCTGGAGCTGGAGCGTCAGGGCGTGCTGGAAGAGTTCGGCGTGACCATGATTGGTGCGACAGCCGATGCCATTGATAAAGCTGAAGACCGTCGTCGCTTCGACGTGGCGATGAAGAAAATCGGCCTCGACACCGCGCGTTCCGGTATCGCACATACCATGGAAGAAGCGCTGGCTGTTGCGGCTGACGTTGGTTATCCGTGCATCATCCGTCCATCCTTCACCATGGGTGGCACCGGCGGCGGTATCGCCTACAACCGCGAAGAGTTCGAAGAGATTTGTGAACGCGGTCTGGATCTCTCCCCCACCAAAGAGCTGCTGATTGATGAATCGCTGATTGGCTGGAAAGAGTACGAGATGGAAGTGGTGCGTGATAAAAACGACAACTGCATCATCGTCTGCTCCATCGAAAACTTCGATGCGATGGGTATCCACACCGGCGACTCCATCACCGTAGCGCCAGCCCAGACGCTGACCGACAAAGAGTATCAAATCATGCGTAACGCCTCGATGGCGGTACTGCGTGAAATCGGCGTAGAAACGGGTGGCTCTAACGTTCAGTTTGCGGTGAACCCGAAAAACGGTCGCCTGATTGTTATCGAAATGAACCCGCGTGTTTCTCGCTCCTCCGCGCTGGCCTCGAAAGCCACCGGCTTCCCGATTGCGAAAGTGGCCGCGAAACTGGCGGTAGGATATACCCTCGATGAGCTGATGAACGACATCACCGGTGGCCGCACTCCAGCGTCCTTCGAGCCGTCCATCGACTACGTTGTGACCAAGATCCCTCGCTTTAACTTCGAGAAGTTCGCCGGCGCAAACGACCGTCTGACCACGCAGATGAAATCTGTTGGCGAAGTGATGGCGATTGGGCGTACTCAGCAGGAATCCCTGCAGAAAGCGCTGCGTGGCCTGGAAGTGGGGGCCACGGGTTTTGACCCGAAAGTGAGTCTGGAAGACCCTGAAGCGCTGACCAAAATTCGCCGCGAGCTGAAGGACGCAGGCGCAGAGCGTATCTGGTACATCGCCGATGCGTTCCGTGCGGGCCTCTCTGTTGATGGCGTGTTCAACCTGACCAACATCGACCGCTGGTTCCTGGTGCAGATTGAAGAGCTGGTACGTCTGGAAGAAAGAGTCGCGGACCTGGGTATCAATGGCCTGGACGCTGACTTCCTGCGCGTACTGAAGCGTAAAGGCTTCGCCGATGCGCGTCTGGCCAAACTGGCGGGCGTACGTGAAGCGGAAATCCGCAAGCTGCGTGACCAGTATGACCTGCACCCGGTCTACAAACGCGTGGATACCTGTGCAGCGGAGTTCGCGACCGACACCGCTTACATGTACTCCACGTATGAAGATGAGTGTGAAGCGAATCCGTCCGTCGACCGCGACAAGATTATGGTGCTGGGCGGCGGTCCTAACCGTATCGGCCAGGGCATCGAGTTTGACTACTGCTGCGTTCACGCCTCCCTGGCACTGCGCGAAGACGGTTACGAGACCATCATGGTCAACTGTAACCCGGAAACCGTGTCGACCGACTACGATACCTCCGACCGCCTCTACTTTGAGCCGGTAACGCTGGAAGATGTGCTGGAAATCGTGCGTATCGAGAAGCCTAAAGGCGTAATCGTGCAATACGGTGGCCAGACCCCGCTGAAACTGGCGCGCGCGCTGGAAGCCGCTGGTGTGCCGGTAATCGGTACCAGCCCGGATGCAATCGACCGTGCAGAAGACCGTGAACGTTTCCAGCAGGCGGTTGACCGTCTGAAGCTGAAACAGCCGGCCAATGCCACCGTCACCGCTATCGAGATGGCTGTTGAGAAGGCGAAAGAGATTGGCTACCCGCTGGTGGTACGTCCTTCGTACGTGCTGGGCGGCCGCGCGATGGAAATCGTCTACGACGAAGCTGATCTGCGTCGTTACTTCCAGACGGCAGTGAGCGTGTCCAACGATGCGCCGGTTCTGCTCGACCGCTTCCTCGACGATGCCGTTGAAGTGGATGTGGATGCCATCTGTGACGGCGAAATGGTGCTGATTGGCGGTATCATGGAGCACATCGAACAGGCAGGCGTTCACTCCGGTGACTCCGCATGTTCCCTGCCAGCGTACACCCTGAGCCAGGAAATTCAGGACGTGATGCGCCAGCAGGTGCAGAAGCTGGCCTTCGAACTGCAGGTTCGCGGTCTGATGAACGTCCAGTTCGCTGTCAAAGACAACGAAGTCTACCTGATTGAAGTGAACCCGCGTGCAGCACGTACCGTACCGTTCGTCTCTAAAGCTACCGGTGTTCCGCTGGCGAAAGTGGCGGCGCGCGTGATGGCGGGCCAGACGCTGGCACAGCAGGGCGTGACGAAAGAAATTATCCCACCGTACTACTCGGTGAAAGAAGTGGTACTGCCGTTCAACAAATTCCCGGGCGTCGACCCGCTGTTAGGGCCAGAAATGCGTTCTACCGGGGAAGTGATGGGCGTGGGCCGCACCTTCGCAGAAGCGTTTGCGAAGGCGCAGTTAGGCAGTAACTCCACCATGAAAAAATCTGGCCGTGCGCTGCTCTCTGTTCGCGAAGGCGATAAAGAGCGCGTGGTTGACCTGGCGGCTAAGCTGCTGAAACAGGGCTTCGAGCTGGATGCAACCCACGGCACGGCCATTGTGCTGGGTGAAGCGGGCATTAATCCGCGTCTGGTGAACAAGGTGCATGAAGGTCGTCCGCACATTCAGGATCGCATCAAGAATGGCGAATACACCTACATCATTAACACCACCGCAGGTCGTCAGGCGATTGAAGACTCCAAGCTGATTCGCCGCAGCGCGCTGCAGTACAAAGTGCATTACGACACTACCCTGAACGGTGGTTTCGCCACCGCGATGGCACTGAACGCTGATGCCACCGAGAAGGTGATTTCCGTTCAGGAAATGCACGCTCAGATTAACAAGTAAGCCAACATACCCGGCAGTATTCGCTGCCGGGTATTATTCCCACCTTCAGAACCTTCTGGTTTTTCAACCGCATTCAGTCAGTTAGCCTAAAATGGTTAGGTCGATAACGAAATTCAACTGAGAGCAGGGGAAAACACCATGCAAAATAAACTACTGATCGCGTCCGTTCTGGCTGCCACCGCCATGTTTACCGTTGCGGGCTGTTCATCTAATCAGGCAGTAAAAACCACGGATGGCCGTACGATAGTGACTGACGGTAAGCCGCAGGTCGATGATGACACCGGTCTGGTTTCCTATAAAAACGCCGAAACGGGTCAAACTGAACAGATCAACCGTGACCAGGTGAAATCCATGGGCGAACTGGATAACTAGTTCAGATTTCTGACGTTAGCCCGTCAATAATATTCACTATTAGCCTGTTGAATTACTGACTACACTCTTTTGGTAAAAGAAGGCAGTAAAACAACAGGCTAATTAATGATTCTGATAATTTACGCACATCCTTATCCGCATCACTCGCATGCAAATAAACGGATGCTTGAGCAGGTAAGGACGCTTGATAACGTAGAGATACGTTCCCTCTATCAACTTTATCCCGATTTTAATATCGATATCGCCGCCGAACAGGAGGCGCTCTCTCGTGCCGATTTAATTATCTGGCAGCATCCAATGCAATGGTACAGCACCCCTCCGCTCCTCAAACTGTGGATCGATAAAGTCTTTTCCCACGGCTGGGCGTATGGCCACAACGGTCACGCGCTTAAAGGTAAAAGCCTGATGTGGGCCGTGACCACCGGCGGGGGAGAAAGCCACTTCGATATTGGTGCTTTCCCGGGCTTTGAGGTGCTGTCACAGCCGCTGCAGGCGACGGCGCTCTATTGTGGGCTGAACTGGCTCCCTCCTTTTGCGATGCACTGTACGTTCGTTTGCGATGATGAGACGTTGCAGGCGCAGGCACGCCATTATAAACAACGGTTACTTGAGTGGCAGGAGGCGAACAATGGATAGCCATACGCTGATACAGGCGCTGATTTACCTCGGCGCGGCTGCGCTGATTGTACCCGTGGCGGTACGTCTGGGGCTGGGTTCGGTGCTGGGCTACCTGATTGCCGGCTGTGTCATTGGACCGTGGGGCTTCCGTCTGGTGACCGATGCCGAGGCGATTCTCCATTTCGCTGAGATCGGCGTCGTGCTGATGCTGTTTGTAATTGGCCTGGAGCTGGATCCCCGGCGGTTATGGAAACTGCGTGCTTCGGTATTTGGTGGGGGAGCGTTGCAGATGGTGGCCTGTGGTCTGCTGCTGGGCGGGTTCTGTATCCTGCTGGGCATGGACTGGAAAGTCGCGACACTCATCGGCCTGACGCTGGCACTCTCCTCTACGGCCATTGCCATGCAGGCAATGAACGAGCGCAACCTGACGGTCTCTCAGATGGGGCGCAGCGCGTTTTCGGTGCTGCTGTTCCAGGATATTGCCGCCATCCCGCTGGTGGCGATGATCCCGCTGCTGGCCGCAAGCGGTGCCTCAACGACCATGGGAGCTTTTGCGCTTTCCGCGCTGAAAGTGGTTGGTGCCCTGGCGCTGGTTATTCTGCTTGGCCGCTACGTGACCCGACCACTGCTGCGCTTTGTCGCTCGCTCCGGCCTGCGTGAAGTTTTCAGTGCCGTTGCGCTGTTCCTGGTGTTTGGCTTTGGTTTGCTGCTCGAGGAAGCCGGCCTATCGATGGCTATGGGGGCGTTCCTGGCAGGGGTGCTGCTGGCCAGCTCTGAATATCGCCATGCGCTGGAAAGTGATATCGAGCCGTTTAAGGGATTATTGCTGGGGCTGTTTTTCATCGGCGTGGGGATGTCTATCGACTTTGGCACGCTGGTAACGCATCCGCTGCGGATCCTCATCCTGCTGGTCGGTTTCCTGGTCATTAAGATGGGCATGTTGTGGCTGATAGCGCGTCCATTAAAGGTGCCCAACAAGCAGCGTCGTTGGTTTGCCGTACTGCTGGGGCAGGGGAGTGAGTTTGCATTCGTGGTCTTTGGCGCGGCGCAGATGGCCAACGTACTGGATGCTGAGTGGGCGAAAGCGCTGACGCTTGCCGTCGCACTGTCGATGGCCGCAACGCCTGTTCTGCTGGTGGTGCTGGCGCGTCTGGAAAAAACGGGGAGCGAGCAAGAACGCGAAGCCGACGAGATCGACGAGGAGCAGCCACGGGTGATCATCGCCGGATTTGGTCGCTTCGGGCAGATTGTGGGCCGTTTGCTGTTGTCGAGTGGGGTCAAAATGGTGATCCTCGACCACGATCCCGACCATGTTGAGACCCTGCGGAAATTCGACATGAAAGTGTTTTACGGGGATGCAACGCGTGTCGATCTGCTGGAGTCCGCCGGGGCGGCGAAAGCCGAAGTGTTGATTAACGCAATCGACGATCCGGAGACCAGCATGCAGATGGTGGAGCTGGTCAAGGAACACTTCCCCGAGCTGACCATTATCTCTCGCGCCCGCGATGTGGATCACTACATCCGGCTGCGTCAGGCAGGTGTGGAGGCGCCAGAGCGTGAAACGTTCGAAGGTGCGCTCAAGTCTGGCCGGATGGCGCTGGAAAATCTGGGGCTAGGTGCCTATGAAGCCCGTGAACGTGCGGACCTGTTCCGCCGCTTTAACACCGAGATGGTGGAAGAGATGGTGGCGATGGCGGGCAGCACAGCCACCGAGCGTGCAGCGGTGTTTAAACGCACCAGCGCGATGCTGACGGAAATCATTAACGAGGACCGCAATCACCTGTCGCTTATCCAGCGTCACGGCTGGCAGGGCACGGAAGAGGGCAAGCATACCGGCGATCCGGCGGACGAACCGGAGAGTAAACCTTCCGCGTGAAGTGGAGTTGCCAGCAATATTAAAAAATTTCTCTATCTTTACTCAGCCGCCAGTCGACGAAAGATTAAGCTTTCCGTATAGTGGCGGCAATTTTTTGCATCCGGGAAATTTTCAATGATCAGTCTGATTGCAGCGCTGGCGGTGGACCGTGTTATCGGTATGGAAAATGCCATGCCGTGGAACCTGCCTGCCGATCTCGCATGGTTTAAACGTACTACGTTAAACAAGCCGGTAGTGATGGGCCGCCTGACCTGGGAGTCGATTGGTCGTCCATTACCGGGCCGTAAAAATATCGTTATCAGTAGCCAGCCTGGCACTGACGATCGCGTCGAATGGGTGAAGTCCGTAGACGAGGCCATTGCCGCATGCGGTAATGCCGAGGAGATCATGGTGATTGGCGGTGGGCGTGTGTACGAACAGTTCCTGCCGAAAGCACAGAAGCTGTATCTGACCCATATTGATGCGGAAGTGGAAGGGGATACGCATTTCCCGGACTACGATCCTGATGAGTGGGAATCTGTCTTCAGTGAATTCCACGACGCGGATGCGCAGAACTCCCACAGCTACTGCTTCGAAATTCTGGAACGTCGCTAAGTGAATGTCCCTCTCCCGTCCGGGGGAGGGAAATCCTCATCAGGAGGCAACGGCCTCGTCTTCCCCTAAGTCCAGCTGTCGGTTGGATGGCTGAACAAAGTACGTTTTATCTTCCCAGCGCAAGCAGGTTAACTCTCCACCCCAGCAGCAGCCGGTATCGAGACCGTAGATCCCCTCCGGTGTGCCTTTTCCTTCAAGCGACGCCCAGTGGCCAAACACCACGTTATAGGCGTTGGTCACCGGACCGGGAATGGCAAACCACGGTTTAAGAGGCGCAGGTGCGCTTTCCGGTGTCTCTTTGCAATACATATCCAGCTGCCCGTTCGGGAAGCAAAAACGCATGCGGGTGAAAGCGTTCGTAATAAAGCGCAGGCGGGCCAGACCGCTAAGATCTTCGCTCCAGTGATTCGGCATATCGCCGTACATCGCGTCGAGGAAGAAAGGATACGAGTCGCTTGCCAGCACCGCTTCAACGTCACGCGCACAGGTTTTCGCCGTCTCAAGATCCCACTGAGGGGTGATCCCGGCATGCGCCATGACCAGTTTTTTCTCTTCATCGATCTGCAGCAGCGGCTGGCGGCGTAGCCAGTTGATGAGAACATCCGCGTCCGGGGCATCCAGCAAAGGCGAGAGACGATCTTTGGGTTTGTTGCGACTGATCCCGGCAAAGACGGCCAGCAAATGCAGATCGTGGTTGCCCAGTACCATGCGCACGCTGTCGCCCAGTGATTTGACGAAGCGTAGAACGTCCAGCGAGCCAGGGCCACGCGCCACTAAATCGCCCGTCAGCCAGAGCGTATCTTGTCCAGGCGTAAAGTCGACCTGTTTTAACAATGCGATCAGTTCATCGTAGCAACCGTGAACGTCGCCAATCAGATATGTAGACATTAGATTAATGAATGAGTGTTGTAACGGCGAGACGGAACACAGGAATAGCAACGCGGAACACATTGCCATCGACGTCGACCATTTCGTAATGGCCCTGCATGGTACCCAGCGGCGTTTCGATCACGGCACCGCTGGTATATTGATACTCTTCGCCAGGGTCGATGTGGGGCTGTTCACCAACCACACCTTCACCCTGAACTTCGATTTCGCGGCCGTTGCCGTTGGTGATAAGCCAGTAGCGCCCAAGCAGTTGCACAGGCATCCGCCCCAGATTGCGAATGGTCACGGTGTAAGCGAAGACAAAACGTTCTTCATCCGGTGAGGACTGGGATTCAACATAAACGCTTTGTACATGGACACATACGCGGGGCGAATCAATCATGGCTTAACTCTCCTTCGGCGGCGCATTTTCGCTGATGTAATTAGCCAGCTTGCAGTACTGTTCTACGGAAATATTTTCTGCACGCATTGCCGGGTCAATACCCAACTCAGTCAGCACTTCAACGGTAAACAGATTGCCCAGGCTGTTACGGATCGTTTTACGGCGCTGGTTAAACGCTTCCGTAGTAATGCGGCTCAGCACGCGCAGGTCTTTCACCGGGTACGGCATTATTTTATGCGGTACAAGACGCACTACCGCAGAGTCCACTTTTGGTGGCGGCGTAAAGGCGGTTGGCGGTACTTCGAGCACCGGGATCACGTTGCAGAAATATTGCGCCATCACGCTCAAACGACCATACGCTTTACTGTTCGGCCCTGCAACCAGACGGTTAACCACCTCTTTTTGCAACATGAAGTGCATGTCGGCAATGGCATCAGTATAGCTAAACAGGTGGAACATTAGCGGTGTGGAAATGTTGTACGGCAGGTTACCGAACACGCGCAGCGGTTGGCCCATTTTTTCCGACAGCTCACCAAAGTTCATGGTCATGGCATCCTGCTGATAAATCGTCAGCTTTGGCCCCAGGAACGGATGAGTTTGCAGGCGTGCGGCGAGATCGCGATCGAGTTCGATAACGGTCAGTTCGTCCAGGCGTTCGCCTACGGGTTCAGTCAGAGCGGCAAGACCCGGGCCGATTTCGACCATAGCCTGACCTTTCTGCGGATTAATGGCAGACACGATACTGTCGATCACGAACTGATCGTTGAGGAAGTTTTGCCCGAAGCGTTTTCGGGCTAAGTGGCCCTGATGGACTCGATTAGTCATTGAGTATTAACAATCATTTTGATGGCGAGATTAAGCGCCGTAATAAAACTGCCGACATCCGCTTTCCCCTGGCCTGCCAGATCCAGCGCAGTACCGTGGTCAACGGACGTTCGAATAAAAGGTAAACCGAGGGTGATATTCACCCCGCGGCCAAAGCCCTGGTATTTTAGCACGGGCAGGCCTTGATCGTGGTACATCGCGAGCACGGCGTCCGCATTATCCAGGTATTTTGGCTGGAAAAGGGTATCGGCAGGCAACGGCCCGCTTAAGTTCATCCCTTTTGCCCGCATTTCTTGAAGCACCGGAATAATGGTGTCGATCTCTTCGGTACCCATATGTCCGCCTTCACCGGCGTGCGGGTTCAGGCCGCAGACCAGCACATGCGGCTGTTTGATGCCGAATTTGGTTTGCAGGTCGTGATGCAGGATCCCGATGATCTCCCGTAAAAGAGACGGAGTAATGGCATCCGGAATGGCCCTGATGGGCAAATGGGTCGTCACGAGGGCAACGCGCATTGCTTCTGTCGCCAGCATCATGACCACTTTCGGGCTGTGCGAGCGCTCTTCAAAGAACTCCGTGTGCCCGGTAAACGGTATCCCCGCCTCGTTGATAACGCCTTTGTGCACGGGACCGGTGATCAGGGCGGCAAATTCGCCCTTCAGGCAACCGTCGCAGGCACGCGCCAGCGTCTCTACAACATAGTGGCCGTTTTCGGTACTGAGCTGACCCGGGATGACGGGAGTACGAAGTGGAACAGGAAGAAGCGTAAGCGTGCCGGCTTGCTGTGGTGCAGGCTGCTGGCCTTCAACGTAGGGGATGAGCGTTAAAGGCAGACCGAGCAGCGTTGCCCGGTCTTGTAACAGTGTTGCATCAGCGCAGACAACCAGTTCCACCGGCCAGCTGCGCTGGGCGAGCTGGACAACGAGGTCAGGCCCAATCCCGGCAGGTTCGCCGGGAGTGATCACAACACGATGCTGTTTCATTAGTTGCTCAGTACTTTCACATAAGCGCTGGCGCGTTGTTCCTGCATCCAGGTTGCTGCTTCTTCAGAGAACTTACGGTTAAACAGCATGCGGTAGGCTCTGTCTTTCTGCGCCGCGTCCGTTTTATCAACATTGCGGGTATCCAACAGTTCGATCAGATGCCAGCCGAAGGAGGAGTGCACCGGGGCGCTCATCTGGCCTTTGTTCAGCTTCATCAGTGCGTCACGGAACGCAGGATCGTAGATATCCGCGGCCGCCCAGCCCAGATCGCCGCCCTGATTAGCAGAGCCGGGATCCTGAGAGAACTCTTTCGCGGCATTCGCAAACGAGGTTTTTCCGCTCTTAATGTCTGCGGCAATCTGTTGCAGTTTCACGCGCGCCTGATCGTCAGTCATGATAGGTGACGGCTTGAGGAGAATATGGCGAGCGTGAACTTCGGTAACCGAAATGTTCTGACTCTGACCGCGCAGATCGTTCACTTTCAGGATGTGGAAGCCCACGCCTGAACGGATGGGACCCACGATGTCACCTTTCTTCGCCGTGCTCAGCGCCTGAGCAAAGATGGAAGGCAGCTCCTGGATACGTCCCCAGCCCATCTGGCCGCCTTTCAGCGCCTGTTGGTCAGCGGAGTAGGTGATGGCCAGTTTGCCAAAGTCACCGCCGTTACGTGCCTGCTCGACAATCGAACGCGCCTGGCTTTCAGCTTCCGCAGCCTGGTCGGAGGTTGGGTTCTCTGGCAGCGGGATCAGAATGTGGCTCAGGTTCAGTTCGGTGCTGGCGTCGTTCTGGTTACCCACCTGTTTTGCCAGCGCGTCCACTTCCTGAGGCAGGATCGTGACGCGGCGACGGACTTCATTGTTACGTACTTCCGAAATCAGCATCTCTTTACGGATCTGATTACGGTACGTTGCATAGCTGATGCCATCATAGGCCAGACGGCTGCGCATCTGGTCCAGGCTCATGTTGTTCTGCTTCGCGATGTTAGCAATGGCCTGATCGAGCTGCTCGTCAGTGACCTTCACACCCATTTTCTGACCCATTTGCAGGACAATCTGATCCATGATCAGACGTTCCAGGATCTGATGGCGCAGGGTAGCGTCATCCGGAAGTTGCTGACCTGCTTCACCCGAATTGAGCTTCACAGATTTCATCAAACCGTCAACGTCGCTTTCGAGCACGACGCCGTTGTTAACCACAGCGGCGACCTTATCAACAACCTGGGGGGCCGCGAAGCTGGTATTCGCGACCATAGCGACACCGAGCAGCAGCGTTTTCCAGTTCTTCATACTTTTTCCATTTCAATTAACCGCAAAGCGGATTACGTTGCAAATTAAGCACATTACAAGGAACTGCGGTACGGCAGAATGTTCGAGCGCAGCATCTGCTGCGTGCCCAGGCCGTAGTTGGAGCTCAGGCCGCGCAGTTCGACATTAAAGCCAATCACGTTATCGTATTTGCCCTGTTCATTCTTGGTATCCCAGCCGTTAAGCTTACGTTCGTAACCGACACGCAGCGCGTAGCAGCAGGAGTTATATTGCAGACCAACCATCTGGTCAGCAGGTTTACTGGTGTTGGTGTCAAAGTAGTAAGCACCGACGATTGACCAGCGATCGGCGATTGGCCAGCTCGCTGCGCCACCCACCTGCGAGATGCCGTCTTTGTACTGATCCGTATTCGCATAGTTTGGCAACGTGGCCTGAATATATTCTGGGCTGGCGTAACGATAGGTCAACTGCAGCATACGGTCTTCATCACGACGGTATTCAATCGCCGCACTGCTTGTCGCAACGTTGTTGAGACGCGTATCGTACTGCACACCCCCGCGTAAACCCCAGCGATCGGTCATACGCCAGTAGGTATCACCCGCCCACACCAGAGAACCCGTTTTGTTGTCTTTTTCCCAGTTAATGTCGTCATCACCGGTCCGGGACTCGGTGAAATAGTAGATTTGACCAACAGAAACGTTAAAACGTTCAACGGCGGCATCATCATAAACGCGCGTTGTGACGCCGGTCGTTAACTGGTTTGCTGACGCAATACGGTCGAGGCCACCGTAGGTACGGTCGCGGAACAGACCGCTGTAGTCAGACTGCAGGAATGAGGAGTCATAGTTCTGAATGTTGCTCTGATCGCGATACGGGACGTACAGATACTGCATACGTGGCTCAAGCGTCTGGGTATAACCCTCCGCCAGAAGACCCATATCGCGTTCGAAGATCAGTTTGCCGTCCATTTTGAACTGCGGCAGGACGCGGTTCACGGATTCTTCGAGATCGGTGCCGTAACGGTTGTTATACCAGTCGAGATTCTTCTGCTGGTAATGGGTGGCCATCAGTTTGGCCTCGGTATTCAGGCTCGACCAGTCATTTGACACCGGCAAATTGATGGTTGGCTCGAGGTGAACACGCGTGGATTCCGGCATATCCGAGTTGGTGTTAACGAAGTGCACGGCCTGGGCGTACACGTGGGTGTCAAACGGGCCAACATCGTTCTGGTACCAGTTAACGTCCAGCTGCGGTTCTGCACCATAAGTGCTTCTCGTCTGGGTATCAAAGACCTGGAATTGCTTGGTAGAGACCGTGGCGTTGAAGTTCTCAATAGCGTATCCCACGCTGAATTTCTGCGTGGCGTAGCCATCGGTACTGGACCCGTATTTGGAGTCAAAGTCGTTGAAATAGTAAGGGTCGCTGACTTTGGTGTAGTCGACGTTAAACCGCCAGACCTGGTCCATTACCCCGGCATGTTTCCAGTAGAACAACCAGCGGTGTTTATCACCTTCTGTTGGATGCTCATCCTGGAAGACTTTATCCGACGGCAGATAATCCAGTTCCATCAGGCCAGTACCCGCCTGCGTCAGGTAGCGGAACTCGTTTTCCCACATAACGTTGCCGCGCTTATGGATATAGTGCGGCGTGATCGTGGCGTCCATGTTGGGCGCGATGTTCCAGTAATACGGCAGATAGAACTCAAAGTAGTTCGTGGTGCTGTATTTGGCATTCGGGATCAGGAAACCTGAGCGGCGTTTGTCACCCACAGGAAGCTGCAGGTAAGGGCTGTAGAAAACAGGCACCGGACCGAGCTTGAAGCGGGCGTTCCAGATCTCTGCAACCTGCTCTTCACGGTCATGGATGACTTCACTTCCGACCACGCTCCAGGTATTAGACCCGGGCAGACAGGACGTGAAGGAGCCGTTTTCGAGAATCGTATAGCGGTTTTCACCGCGCTGTTTCATCAGGTCTGCATCACCGCGCCCCTGGCGACCTACCATCTGGTAATCACCTTCCCAGACGTTAGTGTCTTTGGTATTCAGGTTTGACCAGGCTTTCGGACCTTTCAGGATGACCTGATTGTCGTCATAGTGCACATTACCCAGCGCATCCACCGTTCGTACCGGCTCGGCCGCACCTTCCGGCTGCTTCTGATGTAATTGCACTTCATCTGCCTGCAGACGGCTGTTGCCCTGGTTAATATCCACATTGCCAGTAAATGTCGCATTGTCAGGATATGTGCCTTTAGAGCTATCGGCAGTAATGGTTACCGGCAAGCTATTCGTATCGCCCTTTACCAGTGGACGATTATAACTTGGGACGCCAAGCATACACTGCGAGGCGAGATCGGCCGCCAGTCCCTGTTGGCTGTACAGGGCGGTGCCAATCATTGTGGCCAGGAGGGTGGGGATACGTTTTTTCATACGTTGTATTTTATTGTTCCGTCATCAGTGGCTACGGCTTACAAACGCTCAGAGACTATCTTACTCATCAGCGCAGTACCAGCGTTAATCCTGCCCGTTTGCGCGCCAGAGTGTTAGGCTCGCTATCGAATGACGAGTATGATAAAGCAAATTATAGGCGATGTCCTTCAATTGACCGTGGCTTGAACACTGTGATGATGACGTTGCGTCGGCCAGGAACATGACTAACCGGGGAGTATATGCAGTATTGGGGTAAAATAATCGGCGTTGCGTTCGCCATCATCATGGGTGCCGGGTTCTGGGGGATCGTACTGGGGCTTATTATCGGCCATATGTTTGATAAGGCTCGCAGCCGCAAAATGGCCTGGTTTGCCAATCAGCGTGAGCGTCAGTCCCTCTTTTTCTCCACCACGTTTGAGGTGATGGGGCACTTAACCAAATCAAAAGGGCGTGTGACGGAAGCCGATATTCAGATAGCCAGCGTCTTTATGGACCGCATGAATCTGCATGGTGACTCCCGTCTCGCGGCACAAAATGCGTTTCGCATCGGTAA
Organism: Enterobacter sp. BNK-18; assembly: GCF_047456135.1. NCBI lineage: Bacteria > Pseudomonadati > Pseudomonadota > Gammaproteobacteria > Enterobacterales > Enterobacteriaceae > Enterobacter > Enterobacter sp. BNK-18. The sequence goes on from NZ_CP179899.1 coordinate 4,519,638, forward strand.
AGCGGATAACTATCCGCTGCGCGATAAAATGCGACAGTTCCGCAGCATCTGCTTCGGCCGTTTTGATTTAATTCGGATGTTTCTGGAGATCCAAATCCAGGCGGCGTTTGCCGATGGTTCACTTCATCCGAATGAACGCGATGTTTTATATGTTATTGCGGAAGAACTGGGCATCTCCCGTATGCAGTTCGACCAGTTCCTGCGCATGATGCAGGGCGGTGCGCAGTTTGGCGGCGGCTATCACCAGCAGTCCTCTGGCGGTGCCTGGCAGCAGGCGCAGCGGGGTCCGACGCTGGAGGATGCCTGTAATGTGCTGGGGGTGAAGCCATCGGACGATGTGACCACTATCAAGCGTGCCTATCGTAAGCTGATGAGTGAGCACCACCCGGACAAACTGGTCGCGAAAGGCTTACCGCCGGAGATGATGGAGATGGCGAAGCAAAAAGCGCAGGAAATTCAGAAAGCGTACGAGTTGATTAAAGAGAAGAAAAGTTTCAAATAAAAAAGGCCCGACACTGTCGGGCCTTTTTTTTAGAAGTCGACTGGGGCTTTAAACGTCATTGCATTGCCAAAAACCGGATGGGTGATGGTGAGCGTCTGCGCATGCAGCTGCAGGCGTGGCGCCAGCGCCAGTGCATCGGGCGGCGCGTAAAATCTGTCCCCCAGAATCGGGTGCCCCAGCGCAAGCATATGGACACGCAACTGGTGCGAGCGCCCGGTAATCGGTTTAAGCAGTACGCGCGCAGTGTTATCTGGCGCGTACTCCAGCACTTCATACTCGGTTTGTGCTGCTTTGCCGGTTTCGTAACAGACCTTTTGTTTTGGTCGGTTCGGCCAGTCGCAGATCAGCGGTAAATCCACCAGCCCTTCCGCCGGCTGAGGATGCCCCCAGACACGTGCGACATACTGCTTTTTCGGCTCGCGATCGCGGAACTGGCGTTTCAGCTCGCGTTCCGCCGCTTTATTCAGCGCCACTACAATCACACCGCTGGTGGCCATGTCCAGACGATGGACAGACTCCGCCTGAGGATAATCACGCTGAATACGCGTCATCACACTGTCTTTGTGCTCATCCAGACGCCCTGGCACGGACAACAAGCCGCTGGGCTTGTTGACCACCATAATGTGCTCATCCTGATAAAGCACCACCAGCCAGGGATCCTGAGGTGGATTGTAAGGCTCCATCACCATCTTGCGCTCCGTTTACTGATGCGTCACAACGATAAGACGCAAGGCATCCAGACGCCAGCCTGCCTGATTAAGACTTTCCAGCACCTGCTTACGGTTGCTCTCGATCGCTGCCAGCTCGTCATCGCGGATGTTTGGGTTTACCGCTTTCAACGCTTCCAGACGGGAGAGTTCCGCGGACAGTTTGTCGTCGGCTTCTTGACGTGCGGCATCAATCAGCGCCCGGGCCGCTTTTTCGATCTGCGTTTCACCCAGCTGCAGAATAGCGTGCACATCCTGCTGTACCGCATTGACCAGCTTACTGCCGGTATGGCGGTTCACGGCGCTCAGCTGGCGGTTAAAGCTCTCGAATTCAACCTGAGCGGCGAGGTTCGTGCCGTTTTTGTCCAGCAGCAGACGCACAGGCGTTGACGGCAGGAAGCGGTTGAGCTGCAGCTGTTTCGGCGCCTGCGCTTCGACAACGTAAATCAGTTCCAGCAACAGAGTACCCACTGGCAGCGCTTTGTTTTTCAACAACGAGATGGTGCTGCTGCCGGTATCGCCTGAGAGGATCAAATCCAGACCGTTGCGGATCAGCGGGTGCTCCCAGGTGATGAACTGCGCATCTTCGCGCGACAGCGCCACATCACGTTCAAAGGTGATGGTGCATCCATCTTCCGGCAGGCCAGGGAAATCCGGGACCAGCATATGGTCGGATGGGGTCAGGACAATCAAATTCTCGCCACGATCGTCCTGATTTATGCCAACGATGTCGAACAGGTTCATGGAGAAGCTGATCAGGCTGGTGTCATCATCCTGCTCTTCAATGCTTTCAGCGAGCGCCTGGGCTTTTTCACCGCCGTTGGAGTGGATCTCCAGCAGGCGGTCACGGCCCTGTTCCAGCTGAGATTTCAGCGCTTCATGCTTATCACGGCAGGCTTTGATCAATTCATCAAACCCGTCGGTGTTCTCTGGCGCGGCCAGATAGCCGATCAGATCGGCGTGCACCTGATCGTAAATCGGGCGGCCGGTCGGGCAGGTGTGCTCAAACGCATCCAGACCTTCGTGGAACCAACGCACCAGTACGGACTGGGCGGTTTTTTCCAGGTAAGGAACGTGGATCTGAATATCATGCGCCTGTCCAATACGATCCAGACGGCCGATACGCTGTTCCAGCAGATCCGGGTTGAACGGCAAATCGAACATCACCAGGTTGCTGGCAAACTGGAAGTTACGGCCTTCAGACCCGATTTCAGAGCACAGCAGAACCTGGGCACCGCTGTCCTCTTCTGCAAACCATGCCGCGGCACGGTCACGCTCGACGATGGACATCCCTTCGTGGAACACGGCGGCGCGAATACCTTCGCGTTCGCGCAGGACCTGCTCCAGCTGCAGTGCGGTGGCTGCTTTGGCGCAGATCACCAGCACTTTCTGAGAACGGTGCGCGGTCAAATAGCCCATCAGCCACTCAACACGCGGGTCGAAGTTCCACCAGGTGCCGGTATCGCCTTCAAATTCCTGGTAAATCTGTTCCGGGTAGAGCATGTCGCGTGCACGCTCTTCTGCAGTTTTGCGTGCGCCCATAATGCCGGAAACTTTAATGGCTGTCTGGTACTGCGTCGGCAGTGGCAATTTGATGGTATGCAGTTCGCGTTTCGGGAAACCTTTCACCCCGTTACGGGTGTTACGGAACAGGACGCGGCTGGTGCCGTGGCGATCCATCAGCATATCGATCAGTTCTTTACGCGCGGAATCCGCGTTGTCACTGTCGCTGTTGGCCGCCTGCAGCAGAGGCTCAATATCCTGCTCGCCAATCAGATCGCTCAGGGTGTTGAGCTCGTCATTCGAGAGATGTTTACCCGCCAGCAGCAGGGCAACGGCATCGGCGACCGGACGGTAGTTATTCTGCTCTTCAACGAACTGCTCAAAGTCATGGAAGCGGTTTGGATCGAGCAGGCGCAAACGGGCGAAGTGGCTCTCCAGACCTAACTGCTCCGGCGTTGCGGTCAGCAGCAGGACGCCTGGTACGCGCTCGGCAAGCTGTTCGATAGCCATGTATTCCCGGCTTGGTGCATCTTCGCTCCAGACCAGATGGTGCGCTTCATCGACCACCATCAGGTCCCATTCGGCGTCGCACAGATGCTCAAGACGTTGCTTGCTGCGGCGTACGAAATCCAGAGAGCAGATCACCAGCTGTTCCGTTTCAAACGGGTTGTCCGCATCGTGCTGGGCTTCTGCATAGCGCTCGTCATCAAACAGAGCGAAACGCAGGTTAAAGCGGCGCAGCATCTCGACCAGCCATTGATGCTGCAGGGTTTCCGGTACCACAATCAGCACGCGCTCGGCTGCGCCGGAAAGCAGCTGTTGATGCAGGATCATGCCCGCTTCAATGGTTTTCCCCAGGCCCACTTCATCTGCCAGCAGAACGCGAGGTGCGTGACGGCGGCCCACGTCATGGGCGATGTTCAGCTGGTGGGGAATAAGGCTGGTACGCTGACCGCGCAGGCCGCTCCACGGCATACGGTACTGTTCACTCTGGAACTTGCGCGCGCGATAGCGCAGGGAGAAGCGATCCATACGGTCGATTTGCCCGGCAAACAGGCGATCCTGCGGCTTACTGAATACCAGTTTGCTGTCGAGCAGCACCTCACGCAGGATGACATTGGCCTCGTCGGTGTCCAGGCGAGTCCCGATGTAGGCGAGCAGTCCATTCTCTTCTTTTACGTCTTCGACCTTTAGCTGCCAGCCGTCGTGGCTGGTCACGGTGTCACCCGGGTTGAACATCACGCGGGTCACAGGGGAATCATTGCGGGCGTACAGGCGGTTTTCACCGGTAGCAGGGAAAAGGAGGGTAACCATTCGTGCATCCACGGCAACCACGGTTCCTAATCCAAGTTCGCTTTCTGTATCGCTGATCCAGCGTTGACCAAGTGTAAAAGGCATATTTGTTCGGCTCTAATCGTAAATTGCAGGCAATAGTTCAACCACCGTCAAAAAAGACAGTCATTGAAAAATGGGTCCGGGAATGGAAAGGGCGCTATGGTACTGGATGGCAGCCATTTCGTCACGTGTCAAAATAGGCCAAGTTGCCCTGTCACTAGTGTAGCAAAGTCGTCGTCGATGAAGGGCAAAATTCCGTCCGCGACCGGCTGAAGCTGACGCGTAAGATAGTGCTCGTAATCCAGAGGCGAGTGCTGGTAATCCACGGGTTCCGGGCCGCTGGTGGTCCAGAGGTATTTGATGGTTCCCCGGTTCTGATACTGCGGGGCACGCCCCCGGCGCACGTTCTCCTCATCCGCCAGACGCGCGGCGCGGACGTGCGGCGGAACGTTGCGCTGGTATTCCGCCAGTGGGCGGCGCAGGCGCTTGCGGTACACCAGCTGGGCGTCGAGTTCACCGGCCATCAGGCTGGCAATTGTTTCACGCACGTAGTCCTGATAAGGCTCGTTGCGAAAGATACGCAGATAAAGCGTTTGCTGAAACTGCTGTGCCAGCGGCGTCCAGTCGGTGCGCACGGTTTCCAGCCCTTTAAAGACCATTCGCTGCTTGTCACCTTCCTGAATAAGACCGGCGTAGCGCTTCTTACTGCCCTGGTCGGTACCGCGAATGGTGGGCATTAAAAAGCGGCTGAAATGGGTTTCAAACTCCAGTTCTAACGCGCTGCTTAACCGCTCTTTTTGCAAACTTTCCTGCCACCAGGCGTTCACAAAAGTCACCAGTGATTTGCCGATTCGCGCGGCATCCTCTTCTGAATGCGCGCCCTTAAGCCAGACAAAGGTGGAATCCGTATCGCCATAAATAACGTCATAACCCTGGGATTCAATCAACGCTTTGGTCTGGCGCATGATGTCGTGACCGCGCATGGTGATAGATGACGCCAGTCGTGGGTCGAAGAAGCGGCAGGCGCTGGTCCCCAGAACCCCGTAAAACGCGTTCATGATAATTTTCAGCGCCTGAGAAAGGGGCTTGTTGCCATGACGCTTAGCCTCGTCGCGACCGTGCCAGATGTTTCCCACGATTTCCGGCAGACAGTGCTTTTCCCGTGAGAAGCGGGCCCCGAGAAAACCTTCTGTGCTGTGCAAATCGTCAGGCTGCGCCATCCCTTCCACCAGCCCGACGGGATCGATCAGGAAGGTGCGAATAATGGACGGATAGAGGCTTTTGTAGTCCAGCACCAGCACGGAGTCATACAACCCGGGCCGGGAATCCATCACGTAACCGCCTGGGCTTGCCTGCGGCGGCACGTCACCGAGGTTGGGGGCGACATAGCCCGCCCGGTGCATACGCGGGAAATAGAGGTGGCTAAAGGCGGCCACGGAGCCACCGTGCCGGTCAGCGGCGAGGCCGTTCACCGTCGCGCGCTCGAGCAGGAAGGGCATGATCTCCGTTTTGTGGAAAATCTGCGTCACCAGTTCACAATCTTTCAGGTTGTAGGTGGCGAGCGCCGGTTTGTCTTCGTTAAAGCGCCGGTCGATTTCATCCATTCTGTCCCACGGATTGTCGATGGATTTCCCTTCGCCGAGCAGCTCCTGCGCCACCGCTTCCAGAGAGAAAGAGGAAAAATTCCAGAAGGCAGATTTGAGCGCCTCAATGCCGTCGATAATCAGGCGGCCATTGGCCTGCGCGAAAAACACACCGTTTTTAAAACCGTGCTCGCGCCATTCCAGCTCGCTGTTTCCGCGCCCCAGCATCAGGGGGATGCGGTAACGTTCAGCATGTTTTTGCAGCACGCGCAGATCGAACTGCACCACGTTCCAGCCGATCAACACATCGGGATCGCGATCGGCAAACCACTGGTTAAGCTTTTCCAGAAGCTGTGGCCGGCTGTTGACATACTCCAGCCGGAAATCCAGCGCGGATGCGTTGCCATTCGGGGGGCCAAGCATATAAACAACCCGATCCCCGCAGCCTTCAAGGCCGATACAGTACAGCTCACCGTGGCGAGTGGTTTCGATATCCAGCGAGACCCATTTCAACGGCGGCCGGTAGGTAGGGTTGGGTTTGAGACGGGCGTTAATAAGGCTGCCGTTTTGCGCGGTGCCGTCGACCCAGACGGGGGCAGTAATAAACCGCTCCATCAGAAAACGTTCTGGCGGGCGGATATCGGCTTCGTACAGCGTCACGCCAGCGTCGCGCAGCAGTTTTTCATAACGCATCAGCTGGCGATGGGCGCGGCAGTAAAGGCCATGTACGGGCTGACGGTGGAAATCTTTCAGTTCAAGCGGCGTCAGGCGCCAGCCATTTTCACCGCGCAGCAGTTGCTTTACTTTCTCAACGTGATCGTTCGGGATAAAAGTCACGGACTCCTGCGGCGGCAGGGTCACGTGCAGCGGGCCGTTGTCCGTCGCCAGCCAGAATGCCACCTCGGTGCCCTGAGGAGTATCCCGCCAGTGTCGGGTAAGTAAAAAACCTTCTTGCGCCTGCGCCACGCCGCTATCCCATAAAACAAAACCAGGCTTGATTATAGCCTGGTTGAATATTTTATGCTGGGTATATATACAGTTTACTGTCCGTAATAGGCTTTTGCGCCATGTTTACGCAGGTAGTGTTTATCCAGCAGGGTTGGCTGCATATCCGGAAGCTGCGGTGCCAGCTGGCGGCAGAAGATGCCCATATACGCGACCTCTTCCAGCACAATCGCGTTATGTACCGCATCTTCGGCGTTTTTGCCCCAGGCAAAAGGTCCATGGGAGTGCACCAGCACGCCGGGCATTTGCGCAGCGTCGATACCCTGTTTTTCAAACGTTTCGACGATAACGTTGCCGGTTTCCCACTCATACTCGCCGTTGATCTCTTCATCAGTCATCAAACGGGTGCAGGGAATGGTGCCGTAAAAGTAGTCTGCGTGCGTGGTTCCGGTCGCTGGAATGGACTGGCCGGCCTGCGCCCAGATGGTCGCATGACGCGAATGGGTATGCACAATACCGCCAATGGTCGGGAAGGCCTGGTAGAGCAGGCGATGCGTTGGCGTGTCGGAGGAGGGTTTTTTCTTTCCTTCCACCACTTCGCCCGTGGCGATGCTGACGACAACCATATCTTCTGCGGTCATTACCGTGTAATCCACCCCTGACGGCTTTATCACGAAGACGCCGTGCTCGCGGTCAACGGCGCTGACGTTGCCCCAGGTCAGCGTCACCAGATTGTGTTTGGGCAGCGCCAGGTTGGCTTCCAGTACCTGACGTTTGAGATCTTCTAACATGCAATCCTCCAGGAAAAGAGGCCCGCTCTGCGGCAGGCCAAAGGTTCCCCTGTTAACGTTTTGAACCGTAATAGACTTCGTTCCAGCGCAGCGCGTCTTTGAACGCGGGCAGGCGGGTATCGTTATCAATGACGGTCAGTTCGATGTCGTGCAGTTCGGCGAACTGACGCATGTCGTTCAGATCCAGCGCGTGGCTGAAGACGGTGTGGTGCGCGCCACCGGCCAGGATCCAGGCTTCCGAGGCGGTTGGCAGGTCAGGCTGCGCTTTCCACAGGGCGTTGGCGACCGGCAGTTTTGGCAGAGAATGCGGGGTTTCAACCGCATCCACACAGTTCACCAGCAGGCGGAAACGGTCGCCCAGGTCAATGAGGCTGGCGTTGATGGCAGGACCGGTACGGGTGTTGAAGATCAGACGTGCCGGGTCGGCTTTTCCGCCAATGCCAAGGTACTGCACGTCGAGGATCGGTTTCTCTTCAACGGCAATGGAAGGACACACTTCCAGCATATGCGAGCCCAGTACCAGGTCGTTGCCGTTTTCGAAGTGGTAGGTGTAGTCCTCCATAAAGGAGGTGCCGCCCTGCAGACCGGTTGACATCACTTTCATAATGCGAAGCAGAGCGGCAGTTTTCCAGTCGCCTTCGCCGGCAAAGCCGTAGCCCTGCTGCATCAGACGTTGTACCGCCAGGCCGGGCAGTTGTTTCAGACCGTGGAGGTCTTCAAAGGTGGTGGTAAAAGCATGGAAGCCACCCTGTTCCAGGAAGCGTTTCATGCCCAGTTCGATACGTGCTGCATCCAGCACGTTCTGGCGTTTGTCACCGTGAATTTGTGCCGCAGGGGTCAGACGGTAGCTGCTTTCGTATTCGTCGACCAGCGCGCTTACGTCGCCATCGCTGATTTCATTCACCACCTGCACCAGGTCGCCCACGGCCCAGGTATTCACCGAGAAACCAAATTTAATTTGTGCGGCAACTTTATCGCCGTCGGTGACCGCCACTTCACGCATGTTGTCGCCGAAGCGCACCACTTTCAGGTGGCGAGTATCTTGTCGGGACACCGCCTGGCGCATCCAGGAGCCGATACGTTTTTGCGCATGCTGATCCTGCCAGTGGCCGGTGACGACCGCATGCTGCTGGCGCATACGTGCGCCGATAAAGCCGAACTCGCGGCCGCCGTGCGCGGTCTGGTTCAGGTTCATAAAGTCCATATCAATGCTGTCCCACGGCAGGGACGCGTTGAACTGGGTATGGAACTGCATCAGTGGTTTATTGAGGATGGCCAGACCGTTGATCCACATTTTGGCCGGTGAGAAGGTGTGCAGCCACACCACCATGCCGGCGCATTTATCGTCGTAGTTCGCGTCGCGGCAGATGTTCGTGATCTCATCCGGGGTCGTGCCGAGCGGTTTGAGCACCAGTTTGCACGGCAGTTTAGCCTCTGCATTGAGCGCGTTGACCACGTGCTCAGCATGTTTCGTCACCTGTTGCAGCGCTTCCGGCCCGTACAGATGTTGGCTGCCAATGACAAACCACACTTCATAATTATTAAAAATGGTCATTATTGTGTCCTTAATGTGTCAGGGTTGCCGTAGTGTCCGCGGTGTGTTTGGCCGGGGCGGCGACAGGGAGATAGTGAAGTTCGGCGCTTTTTGCCCATTGCTGATAGCGCTGATAAAGCTGTTCAAAACGCTGCGCCTGCTGAGCACGCGGCTGGAGGGTATTTTCGACAGCGCTCGCCATGTGCTGCTGCGCGGTCGGGATATCGGCATGAACGCCTGCCGCAACGGCCGCGAAGATCGCTGCACCGAGGGCACAACACTGATCGGAGGCGACAATCTGCAGCGGACGGTTCAGCACGTCACAACAGGCCTGCATGATTACCGGGTTTTTACGGGCGATGCCGCCCAGTGCCATCACGTTGTTGACGTCGATGCCCTGCTCGGTGAAGCACTCCATAATGGCGCGCGCCCCAAAGGCAGTTGCGGCAATCAGGCCGCCAAACAGCGCTGGTGCGTCGGTGGCGAGGTTAAGATCGGTGATCACCCCTTTCAGGCGCTGGTTGGCAAATGGCGTACGGCGACCGTTGAACCAGTCGAGCACCACCGGCAGGTGATCGAGAGAAGGATTCTTTGCCCACGCGGCGGTGAGCTGCGGCAAAAGCTGCTTTTTACTTTCGGCAATCTGGGTCTTCAGCTCAGGATGTGCCGCCGCAAGCTGATCCAGCGGCCAGCCCAGCACGCGGCCAAACCAGGCGTAGATATCGCCAAAGGCGGACTGACCCGCTTCCAGACCGATAAACTCCGGTACGACGCTGCCGTCAACCTGGCCGCAGATGCCTTTTACCGCCCGATCGCCTACGCTGGCTTTATCCGCGGTGAGAATGTCGCAGGTGGAGGTGCCGATAACCTTCACCAGCGTGTTTGGCTGGGCACCGGCACCCACCGCGCCCATGTGGCAGTCAAACGCCCCGCCGGAGATGGCCACGTTTTGCGGCAGACCCAGGCGCGTCGCCCACTCTTCACAAAGCGTACCCACCGGAATATCGGCGGTGAAAGTGTCGGTAAACAGCGGGTATTGCAGACTCTTGTTGATGACGGGATCGAGTTCATCGAAGAACGCCGCCGGTGGCAGGCCACCCCAGCTTTCATGCCACAGGGATTTGTGTCCGGCGCTGCAGCGTCCGCGGCGGATATCCTGCGGACGCGTGGTACCGGAGAGCAGGGCTGGTACCCAGTCGCACAGTTCAATCCACGATACCGCGGCCTGCGCAACGGATGCGTCCGCGCGGGTTACGTGGAGGATCTTGGCCCAGAACCATTCACTGGAGTAAATACCGCCGATGTAGCGCGAGTAGTCCGTTTTACCGGGCTGGTGACACAAGCGGGTAATGGCTTCGGCCTCTTCAACGGCGGTGTGATCTTTCCACAGCACGAACATGGCGTTTGGGTTATCAGCAAACTCCGGACGCAGCGCCAGGACATGGCCTTCGGCATCCACAGGGGCAGGCGTTGAGCCGGTACTGTCGACGCCAATCCCGACGATCTCTGCCCGCTGGGCGTCGGTCAGTTCAGCCAGCACGGTTTTGATTGCCGCTTCCATCGACTCAATGTAGTCACGTGGATGGTGACGGAACTGGTTATTTGGCGCATCGCAGTAGCGCCCCTCTTGCCAGCGCGGGTACCACTCAACGCTGGTTGCTATTTCCTGGCCGCTTGTACAGTCCACTGCCAGAGCGCGAACCGAGTCGCTGCCAAAATCGAGGCCAATCGCAATTGCCATGGTGTTGCTCCATCAAAAAACAGGTATGAGAGAACATTAGAGACTGGAGGCGAAAATCGTCAGGCAGGATCCGCTAATCTTATGGACTAAATTGCTGTTGCAATAGAAAGTGTGACGCCGTGCAAATAATCAATGTGGACATTTCTGCCGCACTTATAGACACTTTTGTTACTGCTGATCTGCCCCCGTGGGCGGATAAATCAGGGGGAAAGGCTGAAACATGGCGGACGTAAAAGAGGCGTGATGCTTTTTGGATCTTTTCGCGGGCCATTTTTATACTGCTTTTATCGATATGGACAATTGGTTTCCTTCAGGACCCTTGGGAGAACTGAATCTATGGCCGAAACGCAAAACGATCCCTTATTACCGGGCTACTCGTTTAATGCTCACCTGGTGGCGGGGCTGACCCCTATTGAGGCTGAGGGATATCTCGATTTTTACGTCGACCGACCGCTCGGGATGAAAGGGTATATTCTGAACCTGACGGTGCGTGGGGAAGGGATTATCAAAAATAACGATCAGCAGTTTGTCTGCCGTCCGGGCGATATGCTGCTGTTTCCGCCGGGAGAGATCCACCACTACGGGCGTCACCCGGAGGCCAAAGAGTGGTATCACCAGTGGGTCTACTTCCGCCCGCGCGCCTACTGGCAGGAGTGGCTCTCGTGGCCGGCTATTTTTGCGCACACCGGTTTTTATCGCCCGGACGAGGTTCATCTGGCTCAGTTCCGCGAACTCTTTGCCCAAATTATTGAAGCGGGGCAGGCGGGTGGCCGGTATGCCGAACTGCTGGCGATTAACCTGCTTGAACAGGTGCTGTTGCGCCGGATGGAGGCGATAAACGCGTCACTTAATCCTCCGCTGGACAACCGCGTGCGCGACGCCTGCCAGTACATCAGCGACCATCTGGCCGACAGCCAGTTCGATATCGCCAGCGTCGCCCAGCATGTGTGTCTCTCACCGTCGCGGCTGTCACATCTGTTCCGTCAGCAGCTGGGCGTTAGCGTCCTGAGCTGGCGTGAGGACCAGCGTATCAGCCAGGCGAAGCTCCTGCTCAGCACCACCCGCATGCCCATTGCCACCGTGGGGCGCAATGTGGGCTTTGAAGATCAGCTCTATTTCTCCCGGGTATTTAAAAAATGCACCGGTGCCAGCCCCAGTGAATTCCGGGCAGGATGTGAATAAACGGTAAAAAAAGATAAACAAGCAGGTGAACTGTGGAAGCAACCTGTAAACTATTCAGACAATTGTTGTCTTGACGCGGTGCAGGGCGCTAAGCAGAATCCCTGATTCGTTTTCTGACCGGAATAGTTATGCAGGCATTGCTGGAACATTTTATCACCCAGTCCGTTATGTATTCGCTTATCGCCGTTGCGCTGGTGGCGTTTCTGGAATCGCTTGCACTTGTTGGGTTGATCCTCCCCGGCACGGTGATGATGGCGGGGCTGGGCGCGTTGATTGGCAGCGGTGAAGTGAATTTCTGGCAGGCGTGGATGGCGGGGATTATCGGCTGTTTGCTCGGCGACTGGATCTCCTTCTGGCTGGGCTGGCGCTTTAAGAAACCGCTGCACCGCTGGTCGTTCATGAAAAAGAACAAAGCCTTGCTGGATAAAACCGAACATGCGCTGCATCAGCACAGCATGTTCACGATCCTCGTCGGTCGCTTTGTTGGACCAACGCGTCCGCTGGTGCCGATGGTCGCGGGGATGCTGGATCTGCCTGTTGCGAAATTCGTGGTGCCGAACATCATCGGCTGTGTTTTCTGGCCGCCGTTCTATTTTCTGCCGGGGATCCTGGCAGGGGCCACCGTTGATATTCCTGACGGAATGCAAAGCGGTGAATTTAAGTGGTTGTTGCTGGCTACGGCCCTGCTGTTGTGGATCGCTGCCTGGTTGTGCTGGCGACTGTGGCGCAGCGCGAAAGCGAATGTTGATCGCCTGACGCGTTATCTGCCACGCTCGCGCCTGCTGTGGCTCGCGCCGTTAATGCTGGGGGTTGCCGTGGTGGCGCTGGTCGCCCTGATTCGCCACCCGCTGATGCCGGTGTACGGTGAAATCCTCTTGAAGGTGGTGAGCCGTTAATCTGTTTCCCTCTCCCGTGGGAGAGGGTCAGCCCGCACTGATGCCTAACAATGAAGACGCCCCTGCGTGACCGCTGAGCAGTTCCTCTGTGCCGCCATCCCAGGCAATTCGCCCTTCTGCAATGACCACCGATCGTGGCGCAATCCGCGCGGCATCCTCAATGCTGTGCGAAACCATCAGCATTGTCAGTTGCTGACGCTGGCACACGTCCTGCACCAGGGTAAGCATCTCCTGGCGCAAGGCAGGATCGAGTGCAGAGAAGGGCTCATCCAGAAGCAGTATGGGCTGCTCGCGCACCAGGCAGCGCGCCAGCGCCACCCGCTGACGCTGCCCGCCGGAGAGGGCTTCGGGGAGGCGATCAATAAACGCGGTAATGCCCATCTGAGCGGCAATCAGCTCCAGCTTCTGGCGCTGACCGTCGTTGAGTTTCAGGCCAGGATCCATACCCAGGGCGATGTTTTGCCGCACCGTCAGATGCATGAACAGATTGTTTTCCTGGAACAGCATCGACACCGGACGTCGGGCGGGTGGCGTGCGCGTATGGTCGCGGTTTTCAATCACTATCGACCCGCTCGCCGGTTGCAGAAAACCGGCAATCAGATTGAGCAAAGTACTCTTTCCGGCCCCGCTCGGACCCAGAACCGCAATCATCTCTCCCTGACGAACCGAAAGGGAGAAGCGCATTGGCAGATGCTGGTAGAGCCAGGTTACATCAGTCAGTTTTAACATTACGCCCCGGAAGTTTTTCGATAACGGTAAATAAGGCAAAGCAGAGCACCAGTAACAGCAGCGCCGTGACGGCTCCCTCCTGGCTACGATAGGAGCCAATTTGCTGGTACAGCCAGTACGGCAGGGTGCGGAAATCTTCATTACCGAAGAGCGCCACGACACCAAAATCACCAATTGAGAGCACACAGGCGAAGGCCAGGGCCTGGGCCAGCGGGCGTTTCAGCGCACGCAGTTCGATAATCTTTAGCCGCTGCCAGCCCTGCAGACCGAGCGACTGGCACAGCAGCGCGTAGCGGCTGTTGATGTCTCGCATCGGATTTTCCAGCACCTTCAGCGCGTAGGGGATCGCCATCAGGGCATTGGTGAAAATCACGATGCCGTCGGCGTTTTCCGGCAGGCCAATGGTGCTGTTGAACAGTAAAAAGAACCCCGTCGCCAGTACAATGCCGGGCATCGCCAGGATTAGCATGCCTGTCAGCTCCAGGGCATGCCCGGCTTTACGGGCCTGACGCGCGTAAAGCTCGCGGCTGCTCCATAAAAGCATCATGGTCAGCATGACACACAGCAGCCCGGCGGCCAGCGCGATCCGTAACGAGGTCCACGTTGCCTGCCAGAGAACGGGCTGCTGCAACACGGTAACGAGATTCAGGTTCAGGCCATCGACGATGACGGCCATCAGCGGCGGAAGCAGCAGCAGCAGCGCCAGCGTGATAAGCAGCAGGTCAGCGATCCGGCTATGCATGCTGTCCTGCGGGTCGCGCCAGCCGGTTATCTGATTACTGCCCGGCGGGATGGCTTTGCTCAGACGCTGGCTCAGCAGCACAAGGCACAGGCAGCAAACCATCTGCACCATCGCCAGCAGCGCGGCGCGGCCGGGGTCATAGTCGTAACTGAGCGCCTGGTAAATTGCCAGTTCGATGGTGGTGGCCTGCGGGCCGCCGCCGAGTGAAAGCACGGTGGCAAAACTGGCGAAACAGAGCATAAAGATCAGAGCCGCAACCGGCGGGATCTGACGACGCAGCCACGGCCATTCGACCAGGCGGAAGAAGGATACGCCGCGCATGCCCAACTGGGCGGCAAGCTGGCGCTGTTCACCGGGGATGTTTTCCAGTGCCTGTAAAAAGAGTCTGGTCGCCATCGGCATATTGAAAAAGATGTGCGCCAGCAGAATGCCCTTCAGTCCGTAGGGCGAGAAGCGCCACTCCAGACCCAGCAGGCTGAAAAGTGAAGCCAGCCACCCCTGACGACCATAGACGCTCAGGATGCCAAACACGGCCACCAGGACCGGCAGGATCAGCGTCATGGCGCACAGGCGCAGCAGGGCCTGCCTGCCGGGGAAACGGCGACGATAAAGCGCGCGTGCCAGGAAAATGGCGGGGATAACCGACAGCAGCGCAGAGAGAAAGGCCTGCCAGAAAGAGAAACGGATAACGTGCCAGAGATAGCTGTCGTGCCAGAGCGCGAACAGGTCGCTCTCTGGCGCGTTAAACCACAAGGCAAGGAATGCGCCCAGACTGACCGCCACCATCAATACGGCGGCGAGCAGCCCAGGAATTAACCAGCCGGGAATTAACGGCTGACGGCGCGTTGCCATTCACTTACCCATGCTGCTCGCTGCGCGGCAACCTGCTGAGGCGTAAACTCCAGCGAGGTTTGCGGTTTGGTCAGTTTCTCAAAGCCCGCTGGCAACGCCACGCTGGTCACGGGGTACATCCAGTTACCCGCTGGAATCGCGTTCTGGAATGCCGGGGAGACCATAAATTTCAGGAACTTCTCGGCCAGTTCGGGCTGTTTGCTGGATGCCGTGCGGGCTGCCACTTCGACCTGCAGATAGTGCCCTTCAGCAAAACTGGCGGCGGCGTAATTGTCTTTTTTCTCGGCGATGATGTGATAAGCCGGGGAGGTGGTGTAGCTCAGAACCAGATCACTTTCCCCTTTCAGGAACAGACCGTAGGCTTCGCTCCAGCCTTTTGTCACGGTGACGGTTTTGGCGGCCAGCTTCTGCCACGCTTGCGGAGCGTCATCGCCGTAGACTTTCTGCATCCACAGCAGCAGACCCAGGCCTGGCGTACTGGTGCGAGGATCTTCATAAATAACGCGCCATTTCTGCTCGCTTTCGACCAGTTCCTTCAGGCTTTTCGGCGGGTTTTTAAGCTTGTTTTTGTCGTAAACAAACGCGAAGTAACCGTAATCGAACGGCACAAAGGTGTCGTTCTGCCAGCCGCCCGGGACGCTGACGGCATCGGTGGCGACGCCGCTTTTGGCAAACAGTCTGGTTTTCGAGGCGGCCTCCAGCAGGTTGTTATCCAGCCCAAGCACCACATCGGCTTTACTGTTTTTGCCTTCCATGCGCAGGCGGTTAAGCAGCGAGACGCCATCTTCCAGCGCCACGAACTTCAGTTCGCACTGACAGTCAGCTTCAAAGGCTTTTTTCACCACCGGACCCGGACCCCAGTCGGCTGAGAAGGAGTCGTAGGTGTAGACCGTCAGGACGGGCTTCGCGACAGCAGGCAGCGCAAACAGCGCCAGAAGGGGGAGAACTTTTTTTAACACTTTGCACCTCAAGGTTGAGTGGCAAAGGATTTTGAGTGACAGCCTCAAATCCCTTCGCCGGCGTTATCCGGATCAGGTTCGACGGGTATTATCTCAGCGCACATCAGTGATGCAGCACCCCGTTGAGAACGGCGCTATTGTAATGATTTGGCAAATATTACGAAAGTGTTATGGCTCCGGCGGCGAAAACCAGGCGGATTTAAAATCAAACCAGCCCAGCGTATTCATTCTGACACCGCGCATACTACGCTGCCCCTGGATCATCAGCCAGTGGTGGATCAACGGCACGATCGCTTGTTCAGCCAGCAACTGCTGGCACCATGAGGCCAGATTCATGTCGCCAGCGCGCCAGAGGGCCGCGTCCTGCTGCCAGTCCCGGTCTATGCAGTGCTGGATAAGCGGGACCTCATACAGGTGAGAGAAGAGCGAGAAATCAAGCGGCAGGGTAAAGTTGGCGCTGTTGAGCCAGATGTCGCTGACGATCTCCCCCTGATGCCATTCATCGTAATCCACCTCTTTGACATCCAGCCTCACCCCAACGGCGGCCAGCAGTCGGGTCATGATTCTGGCGATAAAGCGGTGTTCAACGTGCTCGCGATAGTAGGTCAGGGTGATGGACTCCAGCCCGGCGGGCTTGTCGCAGTATGTCGGGCGGGCGTGATGCCAGCGAGGAAGCAGACCATACGCCGGGAACCAGTAGGTCTGGTACTGCTCCTCCGCATGATAAATCAGGCTGGAGGGCGACAACACGTGGCTTATCCATTTGCGCACCTCATGGTTTGCCCCGCGATGGGTACGGCTGTCGAACAGCAGGTAGTAGCACCCTTCTTCGAGCCGGCTCTCCACGGCCTTTTCGCCCGTGGTGGGCCCTTCCAGCGTCAGCCCGGCGCTCAGCTCTTCGTTGAGATCCGGTAATACCCACACGTTCACTTCGTCGATCAGCGCCCGGTAGCCAAAATAGTCATCAAAAGCGCGGATTTTCAGCTGGTTGTTGTTATTGCGCGATACAGAGTAGGGGCCGGTGCCAATCGGCAGGCTGGCAAAATTATTCATCGACTCCCATTCACCGGGCAAAATCATCGACGGCACATAGCCCAGCAGCCACGGAAGCCATTTGTCCGGCTGAGACAGTTCAACATCCAGTGTCCATGCCGTAGGGGAGTGAACGCGTGAAATATGGGAATAGAGCGGTAGCGTGCAGGCGCGCTCTAAAGAGGCAATCACATCGACCATCTCCAGCTCGCGGCCGTGGTGGAAATGAATACCAGGACGTAGAAAAAAGCGCCAGTGAAGAGGAGAAAGTTGCTGCCAGTGGTGCGCAATATCCGCTTCCAGTTCCCCATTTTCCTCATTTATGCGCGTCAGGCCGCTGAATATTTGTCGGGCCATATGGGTTTCAGAGCGGCGTAACGCCGTGCCGGGTAACAGGTTTTTCATTGGTCGATAGTAGAGCACCCGCAGAATGTGGCGACCCTGACGAAAGCTGCGCCCGAGATGCGACACCAGCATCTGGCGTACTGCCGCTTTGTCCCCCACCAGCTGCACCAGCTGGTCGATGCGGTCCTGTTCCAGCAGGTCTTCCGCCCGCTGCTGCTGCAACGCCAGCCCGGTATACAGGAAGGTCAGGCGCGAGCGTTTTCCGCGACCCGCCTCGGCCTCCCAGTTGAGCCAGCCCTGCTGCTGCATGGTATTAAGCAGCGTGCGCATGTGCCGGCGCGAACAGCTGAGCAGGTCCGCCAGCTCGTTCAGCGTGGTCTCCTGCGATCGCCCCTCGCAGCATTGCCAGAGGCGGATAAATTGTTGTTGCAGACGACCAGAGGGCATAAAAGGGGAACTCCTGACAAAAAATCAGCAATTTATTAATCCCTATATTAGGCCAATAATTCTTCCCGATGAAGTGAGGAGGTAAATTATGAAGAGGTCTACCGCACGTCAGTTTTATCAGCGTTATTTTTCAGCGACGCAGGGAGCGTCCTGGCTGGCCCGCCAGTGTGCAGAGCAACGGTTGAAAATCCTGGAAGATCTGATGCAGTGGGACGTTACGAAACCGACCTCTTCTTGCTAACTCGCCTCGATCATGTGTGACTGAGTATTGGTGCTTATCACCCGCCAGCAAAATGTTTTTGCTGGCTTTTTTCGTTTACTATTCACCCACTTTCGATTCGCTTTCACAAGGACTTGCGCATGCTCTGGTTGATGACGATGGGGCGACGCCTGAACGGCGTGTATGCCGCTTTTATGCTGGTGGCCTTTATGATGGGCGTGGCGGGGGCATTGCAGGCTCCGACGCTGAGTCTGTTTCTCAGCCGTGAGGTGGGGGCGCAGCCGTTTTGGGTGGGGCTGTTTTATACCGTGAACGCCATCGCCGGGATCCTGGTCAGTCTGGCACTGGCAAAACGATCGGACAATCGGGGCGATCGTCGCAAACTGATCCTCTTTTGCTGCGCCATGGCCGTGGGTAACGCGCTGCTGTTTGCCTTCAATCGCCATTACCTGACGCTGATTACCTGCGGCGTGCTTCTGGCGTCCCTCGCCAATACCGCCATGCCGCAGCTGTTCGCGCTGGCCCGTGAATACGCGGATAACTCGGCGCGGGAAGTGGTGATGTTCAGCTCGGTCATGCGTGCGCAGCTCTCTCTGGCCTGGGTGATCGGCCCGCCGCTGGCGTTTATGCTGGCGCTGAACTATGGCTTTACCACCATGTTTTCTATCGCTGCCGGCATTTTTGTCATCAGCCTGATACTGATTGCCTTTGCGCTACCCTCGGTGGCGCGAGTGGAGCAGACGACCGATAAACCCATCACCCAGGTGAGCGGCTGGCAGGATAAAAACGTCCGCATGCTGTTTATCGCGTCCATGCTGATGTGGACCTGCAACACCATGTACATCATTGATATGCCGCTGTGGATCAGCAGCGATCTGGGGTTGCCGGACAAGCTTGCGGGGATCCTGATGGGGACGGCTGCCGGCCTGGAAATTCCGGCGATGATCCTGGCGGGTTATTACGTTAAGCGTTTTGGAAAGCGTCGCATGATGATCGTCGCCGTGGCGGCGGGAGTGCTTTTTTATCTGGGGCTGATCGTCTTCCATTCGCGCGAAGCACTGCTTGCGCTGCAGCTGTTTAATGCCGTGTTTATTGGCATCGTGGCCGGGATTGGGATGCTCTGGTTCCAGGACTTAATGCCGGGACGGGCAGGCTCTGCCACTACGCTCTTTACCAACAGCATTTCAACGGGCGTTATTCTGGCAGGGGTGATTCAGGGGGCGTTGTCACAAACCTACGGTCACGCGTCAGTGTACTGGATGATTGCGGCCATTTCCGTGGTGACGCTGGTGCTAACCTGCCGGGTAAAAGATGTGTGATTCTGGAAGGCTGCTTCACGAAATAAAACGATTTTCTGACAGGGTCTGAGAAGGCGCATAGAGCGCGTGGCGTCAGCCGAGGCTGTTTGCCTCAGGCTGACGCAAGAGGCAAACAGTGATGAGGCCCACATCAATTAACACTGAGGGTGTACTGCACCATTTTGTTGGACGATGTTGATCTTCACCGGGATGGTACGCAGCCTACCCCATAAACGCAGGCTGTTTTTGCTCATAGGCGGAGATGGCATCTTCGTGCTGCAGCGTCAGGCCAATACTGTCCAGGCCATTCAGCATGCAGTGACGACGAAAGGCGTCAATGCTGAAGCTGTAGGATTTATCACCCGCTTTCACCACTTCCGCTTCCAGATCCACTTCAAACGAAATCCCAGGATTTGCCTTCACCAGGGCGAACAATTCGTCTACCTGCGCATCGCTCAGCGTCACCGGCAGCAGCTGGTTATTAAAGCTGTTGCCGTAGAAGATATCGGCAAAGCTTGGGGCGATAACCACTTTGAACCCGTAGTCGGTGAGCGCCCAGGGTGCATGTTCACGGGAAGAGCCGCAGCCAAAGTTTTCACGCGCCAGCAGAATCGATGCGCCTTTAAACTCCGGGAAGTTCAGCACGAACTCGGGATTGGGCACTTCGCCTTTGTCATCCAGGAAGCGCCAGTCGTTAAACAGATGCGCGCCAAACCCGGTACGTGTCACCTTCTGCAAAAACTGCTTTGGAATGATGGCGTCAGTGTCGACGTTAGCGGCGTCCAGTGGGACAACCCGGCCCGTATGTTGGGTAAATTTCTCTGCCATGATTGTCTCCTTATTTCAGGCTGCGAATATCGGCGAAATGACCGGTCACTGCCGCAGCGGCGGCCATTGCCGGGCTGACCAGGTGAGTACGCCCACCGCGGCCCTGACGGCCTTCAAAGTTACGGTTACTGGTGGAGGCACAACGCTCGCCAGGATTCAGGCGGTCATTGTTCATGGCCAGGCACATGGAGCAGCCAGGCAGGCGCCATTCGAAGCCCGCTTCGATAAAGATCTTATCCAGGCCTTCAGCTTCCGCCTGGGCTTTCACCGGGCCAGAGCCCGGCACAACCAGCGCCTGAACGCCCGGTGCCACTTTACGGCCTTTGGCAATCTCGGCCGCCGCGCGCAAATCTTCGATACGGGAGTTGGTGCAGGAGCCGATAAACACTTTATCAATGGTCACGTCAGTCAACGGAATGCCTGGCTTCAGACCCATATAGGCCAGCGCTTTTTCCGCACTGGCGCGCTCGACCGGATCGCTGAAAGAGGCCGGGTCAGGAATGTTATCGTTAACGGAAATCACCTGGCCCGGGTTGGTTCCCCAGGTGACCTGTGGCGCAATGTCTTCCGCCTGCAGCGTAACCACGGTGTCAAACGTCGCACCATCGTCGGTTTTCAGGGTTTTCCAGTACGCAACTGCCTCAATAAAATCCTGGTCTTTCGGCGCGTGCAGACGGCCCTTTACATAGCTGAAGGTTGTTTCGTCTGGCGCGACCAGGCCTGCTTTTGCCCCCATCTCAATGGCCATGTTGCAGAGCGTCATACGGCCCTCCATGCTCAGTGCCTGGATGGCTTCACCGCAGAATTCAACCACGTGACCGGTGCCGCCTGCGCTGCCGGTTTTACCGATGATGGCCAGCACGATGTCTTTGGCGGTAATGCCCGGGGCCGCTTTGCCTTTCACTTCAATCTTCATGGTTTTGGCGCGGCCCTGTTTCAGGGTCTGCGTCGCCAGAACATGTTCAACTTCAGAGGTACCAATACCGAACGCCAGGGCCCCAAACGCGCCGTGGGTGGCCGTGTGGGAGTCACCGCAGACAATGGTCATGCCTGGCAGGGTGATGCCCTGTTCTGGCCCCATCACGTGGACGATACCCTGATACGGGTGGTTCAGATCGTAGAGCTCGACGCCAAATTCATTGCAGTTTTTGATCAGCTCCTGCATCTGGATACGCGCCATTTCACCCGACGCATTGATATCTTTGGTTTGCGTGGAGACGTTGTGATCCATTGTCGCGAAGGTTTTACCTGGCTGGCGCACCGGGCGCTTATGCGCACGCAGTCCGTCGAATGCCTGAGGGGAGGTAACCTCGTGCACCAGATGGCGATCGATATACAACAGTGGGGTTTCGTTTGGTGCCTCGTAAACTACGTGCGCATCAAACAATTTTTCATATAACGTTTTCGCCATGATTACACCCCTTCAGCGACATAGCGGGCAATAATGTCGCCCATTTCATCGGTACTGACTGCCGCCGTGCCGCGTGCTAAATCACCGGTACGGACACCTTCTTCTAACGCACGGTTAATGGCGTTTTCAATTGCGGTTGCTGCATCACCGGCATCAAGGCTGTAGCGCAACAGCAAGGCCAGGGAGAGGATCTGCGCAATCGGGTTGGCAATGTTTTTGCCGGCGATATCGGGCGCGGAGCCGCCAGCAGGTTCGTACAGGCCAAATCCCTCTTCATTGAGGCTGGCTGATGGCAACATCCCCATAGAGCCTGTGATCATTGCGCACTCGTCCGAGAGAATATCGCCGAACAGGTTGGAACACAGCAGAACGTCAAACTGCGACGGATCTTTAATCAGCTGCATGGTCGCGTTGTCGATGTACATATGGGACAGTTCGACATCCGGATACTGTTTCGCGACTTCACTGACGATTTCACGCCACAAAATAGAAGACTGCAGAACGTTCGCTTTATCGATAGACGTCACTTTATGGCGGCGTTTGCGCGCCGACTCAAAGGCGATATGGGCGATACGTTCAATTTCAAAACGGTGATAGACCTCAGTATCAAAGGCTTTTTCATGCTGACCGCTGCCTTCGCGCCCTTTAGGCTGCCCGAAGTAGATCCCGCCGGTCAGTTCACGCACGCACAGGATGTCAAAGCCGTTAGCCGCGATATCTGCACGCAGCGGACAGAACGTTTCCAGCCCCTGGTACAGCTTCGCCGGACGCAGGTTGCTGAACAATTTAAAATGTTTACGCAGTGGCAGCAGCGCGCCGCGCTCAGGCTGCCCGGCGGGCGGCAGGTGTTCCCATTTAGGGCCACCCACGGAGCCAAACAGCACTGCATCCGCATTTTCACACCCTTCAACGGTCGCTTTTGGCAGCGGAGTACCGTGATTATCGATGGCGATACCGCCCACATCATAGTGGCTGGTGGAGATTTTCATCGCAAAACGTGAACGAACGGCTTCCAGTACTTTCAGCGCCTGTGCCATCACTTCCGGGCCAATACCGTCACCCGGTAACACAGCAATATGGTAATTCTTCGACATTACACGGTTTCCTTGTTGTTCTCTTTATTCTGAGCTTTGCGTTGCAACTCTTTTTCAACTTCAGCGGCGCGCCAGATGTTGTTCAGCACGTGGACCATCGCCTTCGCGGAGGATTCAACAATATCCGTCGCCAGGCCCACACCGTGGAAACGACGGCCATTGTGGGTGACCACGATATCAACCTGACCCAGGGCATTCTCACCGTGGCCCTTGGCTGTCAGGTCATATTTCACCAGCTCTACGTCGTATTCGGTGACGCGGTTAATTGCGCGGTAAATGGCATCAACCGGGCCATTGCCGTTTGCCGCTTCGGCCTTAATGTCTTCGCCACAGGCCAGTTTGACCGAGGCAGTCGCAATGTCGCTGGAGCCTGACTGCACGCTGAAGTAATCGAGGCGGAAGTGCTCAGGCTCTTCCTGCTGTTTATTGATGAAGGCCAGCGCTTCCAGGTCATAGTCGAATACCTGACCTTTTTTATCGGCCAGCTTCAGGAAGGCGTCGTACAGCTGATCCATGTTGTAATCGCTGTCCTTATAACCCATCTCTTCCATACGGTGTTTCACCGCCGCACGACCGGAACGGGAGGTCAGGTTCAACTGAACCTGGTTCAGGCCGATGGATTCCGGGGTCATGATTTCGTAGTTTTCACGGTTTTTCAGCACGCCATCCTGATGAATACCTGAGGAGTGCGCAAAAGCGCCGGTACCCACAATCGCCTTGTTAGCCGGGATGGGCATGTTGCAGATCTGGCTGACGGTCTGGCTGGTACGCCAGATTTCGTTGTGATTGATGCGGGTATGCACATTCATGATGTCTTTGCGCACTTTGATCGCCATGATCACTTCTTCCAGTGAACAGTTACCCGCACGTTCACCGATGCCGTTCATCGCGCCTTCTACCTGACGTGCACCGGCGTGCACCGCAGCGATGGCGTTGCCAACGGCCAGCCCCAGGTCATCGTGGGTATGTACGGAGATAATCGCTTGATCAATGTTTGGTACGCGTTCATACAGACCGGTAATGATGTTGGAGAACTCAAACGGCATGGTGTAGCCGACAGTGTCCGGGATGTTGATGGTTTTAGCGCCCGCATTGATGGCAGCTTCCACCACGCGCGCCAAATCTTCAATCGGCGTACGGCCTGCATCTTCACAGGAGAATTCAACGTCATCCGTGTAGTTACGGGCACGTTTGACCATGTAGACCGCGCGCTCAATGACCTCATCCAGCGTGCTGCGCAGCTTGGTGGCAATGTGCATAGGAGAGGTAGCAATAAAGGTATGAATACGGAATGCTTCGGCAACCTTCAACGACTCGGCCGCAACATCGATATCTTTTTCCACACAGCGTGCCAGGCCACAGACGCGGCTGTTCTTAATGGTACGCGCTATGGTCTGCACGGATTCGAAGTCACCCGGAGAAGAGACAGGGAAACCGACCTCCATCACGTCGACACCCATACGTTCGAGAGCCAGCGCGATCTGCAGTTTCTCTTTCACACTCAGGCTTGCCTGTAATGCCTGTTCACCGTCACGTAAAGTTGTATCGAAAATAATGACTTGCTGGCTCATGGGTTAGGTCCTTGTCAGTCTTAGGGCGCCTTGCTACGAGCATAAAAAAACCCGCGCAGTGGCGCGGGTTTTTAGTCTTACTGGTGACGATTCAACGCTGAATTTCGCCCGCCAGTCTACCGCGCACAGTGGATGCGTTTAGTAGTAGTAGACCGGTGAAACGAATGGTGCGAATCATGAATCGTGCTCCGTTAAATTCAATATGCTTTTAGTGGTACTGGATACGACTGTGCATGTCAACCCCTGCAGGCAAAAACGCACCCGGCTGGCTAGGTTGACAGGATATGTGCTTTAGCTAATTGTGCTGGGTTTTGCTTTTCCGACCCTACAAATTGTCTAATTTTGGACTGAGAAAAAGGTTGCAGAAATAATTGAATATAATTGTGATGAATAAATTAAAAGTTCGCTACCCAATTGTGTGGGACGCAAATGGGTTTGATATCATTAAGTTATAAATGCGGTGAATGTTTTTTATCACTTCGGAGTTCTTATGGTTATTACAGACTGTTAACTTATTTAATCGGGGTTGCAATAACAGTTTAATAATACTTAAGACATCATTAACTCGCTGGCGATTGTATATTGGTCTAGTTTATGGTTTCATTCAAATCCTAAAGTGAAGCATATCATTTGCAGTGGTGTTTATTTTATCGTTTGTCAGTGGCGAAAAGTCATTTTCGCTAAACTGTTCTTTATATTTTCCGAATTTAAAATAATTCTCTTTCGCTGATCGTATATGCATGGTAAATCATATTCTTCGGAATTATTACAGTACGTTGGCAAAGGGAGTGTAGCGTGACAGTGGAGTCAGAAGTGCCAGAAATTAATATTAAACAACCTCAAACTACTGATGGGATTAAACCGCAGTTACGTACGGTGGACCTTAATCTGCTCACGGTATTTGATGCTGTCATGCAGGAGCAGAATATCACCCGGGCGGCCCATACGTTGGGGATGTCTCAGCCCGCGGTCAGTAATGCTGTTGCCAGACTTAAGGTTATGTTTAACGACGAGTTATTCGTTCGTTACGGGAGAGGAATACAGCCTACCGCACGGGCATTCCAGTTATTCGGCTCTATCCGTCAGGCGTTGCAGCTGGTTCAGAACGAGCTGCCAGGGTCAGGCTTTGAACCTTTAAGCAGTGAGCGTGTATTCAATCTTTGTGTTTGCAGTCCGTTAGATAATTATTTGACGTCGATTATTTATAATAAAGTTGAAGAGATCGCTCCCAATATCCATCTGGTTTTTAAATCATCCTTAAATCAAAACACCGAGCATCAGTTACGCTACCAGGAGACCGAGTTCGTTCTGGGATATGAAGAATTTCGACGTCCTGAATTTTCTTGCGTTCCGCTCTTTAAAGATGAAATGGTGTTGGTCGCCAGTAAAAAACACCCCCGACTCAATTCTCCGCTTCGGGAAAGTGACGTTTATAGCGAGCAGCATGCTGTTGTTGCGCTCGACAGATATGCTTCCTTTAGCCTGCCGTGGTATGACACGGCGGATAAACAGGCAAGCGTTGCTTATCAGGGAATGGCAATGGTCAGCGTATTGAACGTGGTCTCGCAGACACATCTGGTGGCTATTGCACCACGCTGGCTGGCTGAAGAGTTTTCCGGTCAACTACAACTGCAAATGTTGCCGTTGCCGCTCAAGCTGAATAGCCGTACCTGCTATCTCTCCTGGCATGAAGCCGCCGGTCGGGATAAAGGGCACCAGTGGATGGAAGAGTTGCTGATCAGTATTTGCCGTCGATAAGCGCATCAGGATAAATTGCATCTTCGCGTGTGATTTATCCTGGTTTTTTCTCTGTTATTGTTATTTTATTCTGTTGTGAATTTTTTCTTACTGCTCTCTGGCTCGCAAAAATAGATGATTTCCTGAATCGACGCGCTTTTCAGCGATGATTAATCATCTCATCCTCTAATACCAGATGAATTGACCATATCCTTCCTTAATACCTGTTTTTTCTGCTTTGCGAACCGTTTAGCTCACCCGGTCTGCTAATTGCCTGCCTCATAACGAGCGGTTAAGGTAACGATCACTCTGCAAAATATAAGATTGGTTTAACCCAGTCGTAAGACGGTGCGGAAATGAATTCTGCTGCTCGTCTATAACAAAATGCCTGGAGGCAAAGCATGGAGATGTTGTCTGGCGCGGAAATGGTCGTCCGATCGTTAATCGATCAGGGCGTGAAGCAAGTGTTCGGTTATCCCGGCGGCGCAGTCCTGGATATTTATGATGCGCTTCATACGGTAGGCGGCATTGACCATGTTTTAGTACGCCACGAGCAGGCGGCGGTGCATATGGCTGACGGGCTGGCCCGCGCGACAGGTGAAGTAGGCGTGGTATTAGTGACGTCCGGTCCCGGCGCGACAAACGCCATCACCGGCATTGCCACGGCGTATATGGACTCTATCCCGCTGGTTATTCTTTCCGGCCAGGTGGCGACGTCACTGATCGGCTACGACGCGTTTCAGGAGTGCGACATGGTGGGGATTTCGCGTCCCGTTGTGAAGCACAGCTTCCTGGTTAAGCAAACTGAAGACATCCCGGGGATATTGAAAAAAGCCTTCTGGCTGGCAGCAAGCGGGCGTCCCGGCCCGGTGGTGGTCGATCTGCCGAAAGATATCTTGAACCCGGCGAACAAGCTTCCTTATGTCTGGCCGGAGTCGGTGAGCATGCGCTCATATAACCCAACGACGCAGGGCCACAAGGGGCAGATCAAACGTGCCTTGCAAACGCTGCTGGCCGCCAAAAAACCGGTAGTCTATGTCGGTGGTGGGGCAATCAATTCTGCCTGTGAAGGGCAGCTTCGGGAGCTTATCGAGAAACTCAATCTTCCCGTTGCGTCGTCGCTGATGGGGCTGGGTGCTTTCCCGGCAACTCACCGTCAGGCTCTGGGGATGCTGGGTATGCACGGTACCTATGAAGCCAACATGACGATGCACCATTCCGATGTGATCTTTGCCGTCGGCGTGCGCTTTGACGATCGCACCACCAACAATCTGGCGAAATACTGCCCGAACGCTACCGTGCTTCATATTGATATCGATCCCACCTCTATTTCGAAAACGGTGTCTGCGGATGTGCCGATCGTCGGTGATGCCCGCCAGGTGCTGGAGCAAATGCTGGATCTGCTGGCACAGGAGCCGCCTTCCCAGCCGCTGGATGAGATCCGTGACTGGTGGCAGCAGATCGAACAATGGCGCGCGCGTCAGTGCCTGAAGTATGACACGCAAAGCGACAGCATTAAGCCGCAGGCGGTGATCGAAACTATCTGGCGGCTGACGAAAGGCGAGGCATACGTGACGTCTGACGTGGGTCAGCATCAGATGTTTGCCGCCCTTTATTATCCGTTTGATAAACCGCGCCACTGGATTAACTCCGGAGGATTAGGAACGATGGGCTTTGGCTTGCCTGCCGCACTGGGCGTCAAGCTGGCTCTGCCTGACGAAACCGTCGTCTGCGTGACGGGAGACGGCAGTATTCAGATGAACATCCAGGAGCTGTCGACGGCCCTTCAGTATGAGTTGCCGGTACTGGTGCTGAACCTGAATAACGGTTATCTCGGGATGGTGAAGCAGTGGCAGGACATGATCTACTCTGGTCGTCACTCTCAGTCCTACATGACGTCACTGCCTGACTTTGTTCGTCTGGCTGAAGCTTACGGCCATATTGGGATGCGAGTGACCGATCCGGCAGAGCTCGAAACGAAGCTCGGTGAAGCGCTTGAGCACGTTAAAAATAACCGCCTCGTTTTTATGGATGTCATTGTTGATGGCACCGAGCACGTATACCCGATGCATATTCGCGGTGGTGGTATGGATGAAATGTGGTTAAGCAAAACGGAGAGAACCTGATATGCGCCGGATATTATCTGTTTTACTGGAAAACGAGTCTGGCGCACTGTCGCGCGTCATTGGCCTTTTTGCACAGCGCGGCTATAACATTGAAAGCCTGACCGTTGCGCCGACTGACGATCCGACGCTGTCGCGCATGACCATCCAGACCGTCGGCGATGCCAAAGTGCTTGAGCAGATCGAGAAACAGCTGCATAAGCTGGTCGATGTTCTGCGCGTCAGCGAGCTGGGGCAGGGTGCCTACGTTGAGCGAGAGGTCATGCTGGTGAAAATCCAGGCCAGCGGTTACGGGCGCGAGGAAGTGAAACGTAACACGGATATCTTCCGTGGGCAGATTATAGACGTTACGCCTTCTATATATACGGTTCAGTTGGCCGGAACGAGTGACAAGCTGGATGCCTTCCTGGCATCTGTGCGGGATGTGGCAAAAATTGTTGAGGTTGCGAGATCGGGCGTTGTTGGCCTGTCACGCGGCGATAAGATCATGCGTTAGTTGTCTAAAAGGTTCGCCTCTTTCTGCCCGGTCACCAAAGCCGGGCTTTTTTTTGTGTAATCAGCCGACAACAGAGATAAAAGCGGTTGCCGCGAAGGCTATTCTGCGTTTAGATGTTAAAAGATTTAACCATAACCTTGCCAAGGCCATGGACTCTTTTCATTTTTTAAGGGGCAATTGTGAAACTGGATGAAATCGCCCGGCTAGCCGGCGTGTCACGAACAACGGCCAGCTATGTGATTAACGGTAAAGCAAAGCAGTACCGTGTCAGCGATAAGACCGTTGAAAAAGTTATGGCGGTGGTTCGTGAACATAACTACCATCCGAATGCTGTCGCAGCTGGCCTGCGTGCCGGACGCACCCGCTCTATTGGCCTGGTGATCCCGGATCTGGAAAACACCAGCTATACCCGTATCGCCAACTATCTTGAACGTCAGGCGCGCCAGCGTGGCTATCAGTTGCTGATTGCCTGCTCGGAAGACCAGCCCGACAACGAGATGCGCTGTATTGAGCATCTGCTCCAGCGTCAGGTCGATGCCATCATCGTCTCCACCTCTTTACCGCCTGAACACCCATTCTATCAACGCTGGGCGAACGACCCATTCCCGATTGTGGCGCTGGATCGTGCGCTCGACAGGGAGCATTTCACGAGCGTCGTCGGTGCCGATCAGGATGATGCCGAGATGCTGGCGGCAGAGCTGAGAACCTTCCCGGCTGAAACGGTGCTGTATCTGGGGGCGCTGCCTGAACTGTCAGTCAGCTTCCTGCGTGAACAGGGGTTCAGAACCGCCTGGAAAGACGATCCCCGTGAGGTGCACTACCTCTATGCCAACAGCTATGAACGTGAAGCGGCCGCACAGCTTTTCGAGAAATGGCTGGAAACGCACCCGATGCCGCAGGCGCTATTCACCACCTCATTTGCTCTGCTGCAGGGGGTGATGGATGTGACCTTACGCCGTGAGGGTAAACTGCCTTCCGACCTGGCCATCGCGACCTTCGGTGATAACGAGCTGCTCGACTTCCTCCAGTGCCCGGTTCTGGCGGTGGCTCAACGCCATCGTGATGTGGCTGAACGCGTGCTGGAAATTGTGCTGGCAAGTCTGGACGAGCCGCGTAAACCGAAGCCGGGTCTGACGCGTATTAAACGTAATCTTTACCATCGCGGAATTTTGAGCCGCCATAAATGAAATGACGGGGGCGGAGAAATCTGCCCCCTTTTGACGAAATAATTCGCCGGGATAATTCCCGTAGAGAAATTAGGATAATTCTTGCGAATTTACATTCTGCTATTTTTCTTAATTCATTTTGGCGTTTAAGGGTTCCTTTAAAGGACGTTTAAACGATTTTAAATGCCTGTCTTTGTATTATTTTGTTACAAACCCTCTTCCGGCGATGAATATTCAGACGTTTTTTCTTCTCCTGTGCCAGCTTGCACGGCAACCTCCGCGTTTCGCGAGCCCTGGGGTGAATCTGGCGCTGTTATCCCCTGAGAATCTGTCATAAAATGCTGCCCGCGTCGCAAACTGACACTTTATATTTATCTGCGATGATATTGAGTGAGCCTTAACGCTAGTGTGCATATTCGGTTTTTTTCTTACAAATATTCATAACGTTAATTTTGCCTCGCCAGTTGTGCAGTTATTAACCAGGACTGTTTATCTCTGTAAATAGAGGCCTTTCGGGCCTGTATAGGGAGAGTCCTGGCTTGACAAGCTTTTCCCTCGCTCCGTAAACTCCTTTAGGTGGGAATTTGTGGGTTAAAGTGGTGAGGAGGGGTGAGACTGGCATGTTCCGTGGAGCTACGTTAGTCAATCTCGACAGCAAAGGGCGTTTATCGGTACCAACCCGATACCGCGACCAGCTGATTGAGAACGCTACGGGTCAAATGGTTTGCACCATTGACATCAACTCCCCCTGCCTGCTGCTTTACCCCTTACCTGAATGGGAAATTATTGAGCAAAAGCTGTCGCGACTGTCGAGCATGAACCCGCAGGAACGCCGCGTGCAGCGGTTGTTATTGGGACATGCCAGTGAATGTCAGATGGATAGCGCAGGCCGGTTACTGATTGCCCCTGTGTTACGGCAACATGCCGGTCTGACCAAAGAAGTGATGCTGGTCGGGCAGTTCAACAAGTTTGAACTGTGGGATGAAACGACCTGGTATCAACAGGTCAAGGAAGATATCGACGCTGAGCAGTCTGATTCCGCGACATTATCGGAACGGCTGCAGGACTTGTCTCTATAAATATGATGGAAAATTACAAACATAAAACGGTGCTGCTGGATGAGGCCGTTAACGGCCTGAATATTCGTCCGGACGGCATCTACATTGATGGCACTTTTGGTCGCGGTGGCCACTCGCGCTTAATCCTCTCCCAGCTTGGAGCGGAAGGGCGTCTGCTGGCAATCGATCGCGATCCGCAGGCGATTGCCGTTGCGCAAACCATCGATGACCCACGCTTTTCCATCGTGCATGGACCTTTCTCTGCGCTCGCTGATTATGTTGCCGAGCGCGGCCTGACGGGCAAGATCGACGGAATCCTTCTCGATCTTGGCGTCTCTTCACCCCAGCTTGATGATGCTGAACGCGGCTTCTCCTTTATGCGCGATGGTCCACTGGACATGCGCATGGATCCTACTCGCGGTCAGTCTGCCGCCGAGTGGTTACAGACCGCGGACGAAGCGGATATTGCCTGGGTGATCAAAACCTTCGGCGAGGAGCGTTTTGGCAAGCGTATCGCGCGCGCCATCGTTGAGCGTAATCGCATTGAGCCGATGACCCGCACGAAAGAGCTGGCCGAGGTGATCGCGGCGGCGACGCCGGTGAAGGATAAGCACAAACATCCCGCGACCCGTACCTTCCAGGCGGTTCGCATCTGGGTAAACAGTGAACTGGAGGAAATAGAGCTGGCGCTAAAAAGCTCGCTCGACGTGTTGGCCCCGGGTGGGCGGTTATCCATCATCAGCTTCCATTCGCTGGAAGACCGCATTGTGAAGCGCTTTATGCGTGAACAAAGCCGCGGTCCACAGGTTCCAGCGGGGCTGCCGATGACGGAAGAACAACTCAGGAAGCTGGGTGGCCGTCAGTTGCGAGCATTAGGCAAGTTGATGCCGGGCGAAGAAGAAGTGGCACAGAATCCACGCGCCCGTAGTTCAGTGCTGCGTGTTGCAGAGAGGACGAACGCATGATCGGCAGAGTGACAGAGACCCTAAGCAAAGTTAAGGATTCGTTAGGAAGCAACGAGCGCCATGCCTTGCCTGGCGTGATCGGCGACGATCTTTTGCGGTTTGGGAAACTGCCACTCTGTCTGTTCATTTGCATCATTGTCACGGCCGTCACGGTGGTCACGACTGCCCACCACACACGCTTATTAACTGCGCAACGCGAGCAGATGGTACTGGAACGCGATGCGCTGGATATTGAATGGCGAAACCTGATCCTTGAAGAAAATGCGCTCGGCGATCACAGCCGGGTTGAACGGATCGCAACGGAAAAGCTGCAATTGCAGCATGTTGATCCTTCTCAGGAAAATATTGTAGTACAAAAATAAGGGAAAACGCGACGCATGAGAGCAGCGGCAAAAACGCTTAAACCAAAACGTCAGGAAGAACAGGCCAACTTTATCAGTTGGCGTTTTGCGTTGCTTTGCGGCTGCATTTTACTGGCGCTGGGTTTCCTGCTGGGACGCGTGGCGTGGTTGCAAATCATCGCCCCTGACATGCTGGTTAGACAGGGCGACATGCGTTCCCTTCGCGTTCAGGAAGTGTCGACGTCCCGCGGGATGATCACCGACCGCTCAGGCCGTCCACTGGCCGTGAGCGTACCGGTTAAAGCCATCTGGGCCGATCCGAAAGAGCTGCACGATGCGGGTGGCATTACGCTTGATAACCGCTGGAAGGCGCTCTCGGATGCCCTGAAAATGCCGCTGGATCAGCTCGCTTCCCGCGTCAACGCCAATCCAAAAGGGCGTTTTATCTATCTGGCGCGTCAGGTCAACCCTGACATGGCGGACTACATTCGTAAGCTGAAGCTGCCGGGTATTCACCTTCGTGAAGAATCCCGCCGCTACTATCCTTCCGGCGAAGTAACCGCTCACCTCATTGGCTTTACCAACGTTGATAGCCAGGGGATTGAAGGCGTTGAAAAAAGCTTCGATAAATGGCTCACTGGTCAGCCTGGCGAGCGAATTGTTCGTAAAGACCGCTACGGCCGCGTTATCGAAGATATCTCTTCCACGGACAGTCAGGCGGCACACAACCTGGCGCTGAGTATTGATGAGCGTCTGCAGGCATTGGTCTACCGCGAGCTGAACAACGCCGTCGCCTTCAACAAGGCGGAATCCGGCAGCGCCGTGCTGGTGGACGTCAGTACGGGCGAAGTGCTGGCGATGGCCAACAGTCCGTCCTATAACCCGAACAACTTTACCGGCACCGCAAAAGATGCGATGCGTAACCGGGCAATTACCGACGTGTTCGAACCGGGCTCCACGGTAAAACCGATGGTGGTCATGACGGCGCTCCAGCGTGGCATCGTCAATGAAAACACGGTTCTGAACACGATCCCTTACCGTATTAACGGCCACGAGATTAAAGACGTGGCGCGCTACAGCGAATTGACCCTGACCGGGGTTTTACAGAAGTCGAGTAACGTTGGCGTTTCAAAGCTGGCGTTAGCGATGCCGTCCTCAGCGTTAGTAGAGACTTACTCACGTTTTGGGCTTGGAAAGGCGACCAATTTGGGGTTGGTCGGAGAACGCAGTGGCTTATATCCTCAAAAACAACGGTGGTCTGACATAGAGAGGGCCACCTTCTCTTTCGGCTACGGGCTAATGGTAACGCCGTTACAGTTAGCGCGAGTCTACGCAACGATTGGCAGCTATGGCGTCTATCGTCCGCTGTCCATTACCAAAGTTGATCCACCGGTTCCAGGTGAGCGTATCTTCCCGGAATCCATCGTTCGTACCGTCGTTCATATGATGGAAAGCGTGGCGCTGCCTGGCGGCGGCGGCGTGAAGGCGGCGATCAAAGGCTATCGCATCGCCATCAAAACCGGTACCGCGAAAAAAGTGGGGCCAGACGGCCGTTACATCAACAAATACATTGCCTATACCGCAGGCGTTGCGCCTGCCAGTAATCCGCGTTTTGCGCTGGTGGTCGTCATTAACGATCCACAGGCGGGTAAATACTACGGCGGCGCCGTTTCCGCGCCTGTGTTCGGGGCCATCATGGGCGGCGTGTTGCGCACCATGAACATCGAACCGGATGCGCTGGCAACGGGCGAGAAAAGTGAATTTGTAATTAATCAAGGCGAGGGTACAGGTGGCAGATCGTAATTTGCGCGACCTTCTCGCTCCGTGGGTGCTTAATGCACCGGAGCGAGCACTGCGAGAGATGGTACTGGACAGCCGTGCGGCTGCTTCTGGCGATCTTTTTGTGGCGGTGGTCGGTCATCAGGCGGACGGGCGTCGTTATATCCCGCAGGCGATTGCGCAAGGTGTTGCTGCCATTATTGCTGAGGCTAAAGATGAGGCAACTGACGGTGAAATCCGTGAAATGCACGGGGTGCCGGTCATCTATCTCAGTCAGTTAAACGAGCGTCTCTCTGCGCTGGCCGGACGTTTCTATCACGAACCGTCCGATCGGCTGCGTCTGGTGGGCGTGACAGGTACAAACGGCAAAACCACAACCACGCAGCTCATGGCGCAGTGGGCGCAGCTGCTGGGTGAAACCGGTGCGGTCATGGGAACTGTCGGTAACGGTCTGTTGGGCAAAGTGAGCCCGACCGAAAACACCACCGGCTCCGCGGTCGACGTACAGCACGTGCTGGCCGGCCTGGCAGGGCAGGGGGCAACCTTTGCCGCCATGGAAGTCTCTTCCCACGGTCTGGTGCAGCACCGCGTGGCGGCGCTGAAGTTTGCCGCCTCAGTATTCACTAACCTGAGCCGCGATCATCTTGATTATCATGGTGATATGGAGCATTACGAAGCGGCGAAATGGCTGCTCTACTCCACCCACCATAGCGGACAGGCCATCATCAACGCTGACGACGAAGTCGGTCGCCGCTGGCTGGCGAAGCTGCCGGATGCGGTTGCGGTGTCGATGGAAGACCATATCAACCCGAACTGCCACGGCCGCTGGCTGAAGGCGGTTGCGGTGGATTATCACGACAGTGGCGCCACCATTCGTTTTAGCTCCTCATGGGGTGACGGTGAAATTGAAAGCCGACTGATGGGCGCGTTTAACGTCAGCAACCTGCTGCTGGCGCTGGCGACGCTGCTGGCGCTGGGTTATCCGATGAACGCGCTGCTGGAAACGGCTGAGCGTCTGCAGCCGGTATGCGGCCGTATGGAAGTGTTCAGCGCGCCGGGCAAACCGACCGTGGTGGTCGATTATGCCCACACGCCGGACGCACTAGAAAAAGCACTGGAAGCGGCGCGTCTGCACTGCACCGGTAAGCTCTGGTGTGTGTTTGGCTGCGGTGGCGACCGTGATAAGGGCAAACGTCCACTGATGGGTGCCATTGCTGAACAGTTCGCGGATATTCCGGTTGTGACCGATGACAACCCGCGTACTGAAGAGCCGCGCGCCATTATTAACGACATTCTGTCGGGCATGCTGGATGCAGGCCGCGCCCGCGTGGTGGAAGGCCGTGCGGAAGCCGTGACCAACGCCATCATGCAGGCTCAGGAAAACGACGTTGTGCTGCTGGCCGGGAAAGGCCATGAGGATTATCAGATTGTTGGCAACCGTCGTCTCGATTATTCGGACCGCGTCACGGCCGCGCGTCTGCTGGGAGTCGTGGCATGATTAGCATCACCTTAAGTCAGGCCGCTGCGGTACTGCAGGGCGAGCTGCTGGGTCACGATCTGACCATCGAGGCCGTGACGACCGATACCCGCAAAGTGACCCCGGGTTGTCTGTTTGTGGCGCTGAAGGGCGAACGTTTTGACGCGCATGATTTTGCACAACAGGCCAGGGAGAATGGTGCAGGGGCGCTGCTGGTCAGCCGTAAACTCGCTGTCGATCTGCCGCAGATCGTGGTGAAAGATACCCGTCTGGCATTCGGCGAGCTGGCGGCCTGGGTTCGTCAGCAGGTGCCGACGCGCGTCGTCGCGCTGACCGGTTCATCAGGCAAAACCTCTGTGAAAGAGATGACTGCGGCCATCCTGAGCCAGTGCGGAAATACGCTTTATACAGCAGGCAACCTTAACAATGATATCGGCGTGCCGATGACATTACTTCGCCTGACCAAAGAGCATGAATTTGCCGTGATCGAGTTAGGGGCAAACCACCAGGGCGAAATCGCCTGGACCGTGAGACTGACGCGCCCGGAAGCAGCGCTGGTGAATAACCTGGCCGCTGCACATCTGGAAGGTTTTGGTTCGCTGGAAGGCGTGGCGAAAGCTAAAGGCGAGATCTATACCGGCCTGCCGGAAGATGGTATCGCCATTATGAATGCCGACAACAATGACTGGCTTAACTGGCAACAGATCATTGGTTCCCGCAAGACCTGGCGCTTCTCGCCGAACGCGGCCAACAGTGATTTTACCGCGACCAATATTCATGTGACTTCGCATGGCACGGAATTCACCCTTAATACCCCAACCGGGGGCATTGAGGTGCTTCTGCCATTGCCGGGTCGTCATAATATCGCCAATGCACTCGCGGCAGCGGCGCTGTCGATGGCGGTTGGTGCGTCGCATCAGGCGATTAAAACCGGTCTGGCAAATTTAAAAGCCGTGCCGGGGCGTCTGTTCCCGATCCAGCTTGCGGAAAACAAACTGCTTCTGGATGACTCCTATAACGCGAACGTCGGCTCAATGACCGCGGCGGTGCAGGTGTTGTCTGAGATGCCAGGTTATCGCGTGCTGGTGGTGGGCGATATGGCTGAGCTGGGTGATGAAAGCGAAGCGTGTCATGTCCAGGTGGGGGACGCGGCGAAAGCGGCAGGTATTGATTGCGTGCTGAGCGCTGGAAAACTGAGCCAGGCGATTAGCCATGCCAGCGGTGTTGGCGAGCACTTTGCCGATAAAGCCGCGCTGATTGAACGCCTTAAGGCATTGATGACAGAAAAACAAATTGTGACTGTGTTAGTGAAAGGTTCACGTAGTGCCGCCATGGAAGAGGTTGTGCACGCATTACAGGAGAACGGGACATGTTAGTTTGGCTGGCCGAACATTTGGTCAAATATTATTCAGGCTTTAACGTCTTTTCCTATCTGACGTTTCGCGCCATTGTCAGCCTGCTGACTGCGCTGTTCATCTCTTTGTGGATGGGCCCGCGCATGATTGCCCGTCTGCAAAAACTCTCCTTCGGTCAGGTTGTGCGTAACGACGGTCCGGAGTCGCACTTCAGCAAGCGAGGTACGCCGACCATGGGCGGGATCATGATCCTGACCGCGATCGTTGTTTCCGTACTGCTGTGGGCTTATCCCTCTAACCCGTACGTCTGGTGCGTACTTACCGTGCTGGTGGGCTACGGCATCATTGGGTTTGTTGATGATTACCGCAAGGTCGTGCGTAAAGACACCAAGGGCCTGATCGCCCGCTGGAAATACTTCTGGATGTCGGTGATTGCGCTGGGCGTGGCCTTCGCGCTGTATCTGGCAGGAAAAGACACCCCCGCCACCGAGCTGGTGGTGCCGTTCTTTAAAGATGTGATGCCGCAACTGGGGCTGTTCTACATTCTGCTGGCCTACTTCGTCATCGTGGGCACCGGTAACGCCGTAAACCTGACCGACGGTCTGGATGGCCTGGCGATTATGCCAACCGTCTTCGTCGCCGCCGGTTTTGCGCTGGTGGCGTGGGCCACCGGTAACATGAACTTTGCTAACTATCTGCACATTCCATACCTGCGACACGCAGGCGAACTGGTTATCGTCTGTACGGCGATTGTCGGGGCGGGACTGGGCTTCCTGTGGTTCAACACCTACCCGGCGCAGGTCTTTATGGGTGACGTCGGTTCACTGGCTCTGGGCGGCGCGTTGGGCATTATTGCCGTACTGCTGCGCCAGGAGTTCCTGCTGGTGATTATGGGTGGGGTATTTGTGGTTGAAACCCTTTCAGTGATTTTGCAAGTCGGGTCCTTCAAGCTGCGCGGTCAGCGCATTTTCCGTATGGCACCGATTCACCATCACTATGAACTGAAAGGCTGGCCGGAACCGCGCGTGATTGTGCGCTTCTGGATTATTTCGCTGATGCTGGTGCTGATTGGCCTGGCAACGCTGAAGGTACGTTAATCATGGCAGATTACCAGGGCAAAAAAGTCGTTATCATCGGGTTGGGGCTGACAGGCCTCTCCTGCGTGGACTTTTTCCTCGCGCGCGGCGTGACGCCTCGCGTAATGGATACGCGTGTTTCTCCGCCGGGTCTGGATAAACTGCCGGAACAGGTTGAACGCCACCTTGGTGGTCTGAATGATGACTGGCTGCTGGCAGCCGATCTGATTGTCGCCAGCCCCGGTATGGCGCTGGCGCATCCTTCTCTCAGCGCTGCGGCCGATGCGGGCGTTGAGATTGTCGGTGATATTGAGTTGTTCTGCCGTGAAGCGCAGGCACCCGTTATCGCGATTACCGGCTCTAACGGTAAAAGCACCGTCACCACCCTTGTGGGTGAGATGGCGAAAGCGGCGGGCATGAACGTGGGCGTGGGAGGCAATATTGGCCTGCCAGCGCTAATGCTGCTGGATAAGGGCTGTGAATTGTACGTCCTCGAGCTTTCCAGCTTCCAGCTGGAAACGACCTCCAGCCTTCGTGCGGCCGCGGCGACTATCCTTAACGTTACTGAAGATCATATGGATCGCTATCCGTTTGGTCTACAGCAGTACCGCGCTGCCAAACTGCGCATTTATGAAAATGCGAAGGTCTGCGTCGTTAACGCGGATGATGCCCTGACCATGCCGGTGCGCGGGGCGGACGATCGCTGCATTAGCTTTGGCATCACCATGGGTGACTATCATCTTAACCGTCAGTTGGGCGAAACCTGGCTGCGCGTGAAGGGTGAGAAAGTGCTGAACGTGAAAGAGATGAAGCTTACCGGCCAGCATAACTACACCAATGCTCTGGCGGCGCTGGCGCTGGCGGATGCCGTAGGGCTGCCGCGTTCGTCCAGCCTGCAAGCATTGACCACCTTTACCGGCCTGGCGCACCGTTTCCAGCTGGCGCTGGAGCACAACGGTGTGCGCTGGATTAACGACTCAAAAGCCACCAACGTCGGCAGTACCGAGGCCGCCCTGAACGGCCTGCACGTTGAAGGTACCCTGCATTTACTGCTCGGCGGCGACGGTAAATCGGCGGATTTCTCCACGCTGAAACCGTATCTCGCCGGGAATAATATCCGCTTGTACTGCTTTGGTCGCGACGGCAGTGAGCTGGCTGAGCTGCGTCCTGACATTGCCGAGCAAACCGAGACCATGGAGCAGGCGATGCGGCTGATTGCCCCTCGCGTGAAGCCGGGTGATATGGTCCTGCTCTCTCCGGCCTGCGCCAGCCTCGATCAATTCAAGAATTTCGAACAGCGTGGCGATCTCTTTACCCGTCTGGCGAAGGAGTTAGGCTGATGCGTTTATCTCTCCCTCGCCTGAAAATGCCGCGCCTGCCAGGATTTGGCGTTCTGGCGTGGGTGTTTGCGGCACTCAAAGGCTGGGTGATGGGCTCTCGTCAAAAAGATAACGACAGCCTGGTCATGTACGACCGTACGCTCTTCTGGCTCACGCTGGGACTGGCGGCGGTTGGTTTTATCATGGTGACCTCGGCGTCAATGCCTGTCGGGCAGCGGCTGGCGAACGATCCGTTCCTGTTTGCGAAACGTGATGGCCTGTACATCATCCTGGCGTTCTGTCTGGCGCTGGTGACATTACGTCTGCCGATGGAGTTCTGGCAGCGGCACAGTACCGCGATGCTGATCGCCTCCATCATTATGCTGCTGATCGTACTGGTGGTGGGGAGCTCCGTAAACGGGGCATCGCGCTGGATTGCCTTTGGCCCACTGCGTATTCAGCCCGCGGAATTTACCAAGCTCTCTCTGTTCTGCTACCTGGCTAACTACCTGGTACGTAAAGTGGATGAAGTGCGTAATAACCTGCGCGGCTTCTTAAAACCCATGGGCGTTATTCTGGTGCTGGCGGTCTTACTGCTGGCGCAGCCTGACCTTGGTACCGTGGTCGTGCTGTTTGTCACCACGCTGGCAATGCTGTTCCTGGCCGGGGCGAAGCTGTGGCAGTTCATCGCCATCATCGGAATGGGTATCTCAGCGGTTGTGCTGCTGATCCTCGCCGAGCCTTACCGTATCCGCCGTGTGACCTCATTCTGGAACCCGTGGGAAGACCCGTTTGGCAGCGGTTATCAGCTGACGCAGTCGCTGATGGCTTTTGGTCGCGGTGAAGTCTGGGGTCAGGGCCTGGGCAACTCGGTACAAAAACTGGAGTATTTACCCGAAGCGCACACTGACTTCATCTTCTCCATTATTGGGGAAGAACTGGGTTATATCGGTGTGGTATTAGCGCTATTAATGGTATTCTTCGTCGCTTTCCGCGCCATGTCGATTGGGCGGAAAGCGCTGGAGATCGATCACCGCTTTTCAGGTTTCTTAGCCTGCTCAATAGGTATCTGGTTTAGTTTCCAGGCATTGGTTAACGTCGGGGCCGCAGCGGGTATGCTGCCGACCAAAGGCCTGACGTTGCCGTTGATCAGTTATGGTGGTTCCAGTCTGCTGATTATGTCGACGGCCATCATGATGTTGTTACGCATAGATTATGAAACGCGTCTGGAAAAAGCCCAGGCGTTTACACGAGGTTCACGATGAATCAACCGAAGCGGTTAATGGTGATGGCAGGCGGTACCGGTGGACATGTGTTCCCGGGGCTCGCAGTTGCGCACCATTTAATGGATCAGGGCTGGCAGGTACGCTGGCTGGGAACCGCGGACCGCATGGAAGCCGACCTGGTACCGAAGCACGGTATCGAGATCGACTTTATTCGCATTTCCGGCTTACGCGGAAAAGGCATTAAGGCCCAGCTTCTGGCACCGGTGCGTATTTTCAACGCCTGGCGTCAGGCGCGTGCCATCATGAAGCGTTTTAAGCCTGATGTGGTGCTGGGGATGGGCGGCTATGTTTCTGGCCCGGGTGGGCTGGCGGCCTGGTCATTGGGCATCCCCGTGGTGCTGCATGAGCAGAATGGCATTGCCGGTCTGACCAATAAATGGCTGGCGAAAATTGCCACCAAAGTGATGCAGGCTTTCCCGGGAGCCTTCCCGAAGGCGGACGTGGTGGGTAACCCGGTGCGCGTAGACGTGCTGGCGCTGCCATTACCGGATGCGCGCCTGCCTGGTCGTGAAGGGCCGGTCCGTGTGCTGGTCGTTGGCGGTTCTCAGGGCGCACGCATTTTAAACCAGACGATGCCGCAGGTTGCAGCAAAGCTGGGTGATGCGGTGACAATCTGGCACCAAAGCGGAAAAGGTGCTCAGCAGATGGTTGAGCAGGCTTACGCCGATGAAGGCCAGCCGCAGCATAAAGTGACGGAATTTATCGACGACATGGCCGCAGCGTATGCCTGGGCCGATGTCGTGGTCTGCCGCTCTGGCGCATTGACGGTGAGCGAAATTGCCGCCGCCGGGTTGCCGGCTCTGTTTGTGCCGTTCCAGCACAAAGACAGACAGCAGTACTGGAATGCGCTGCCGCTTGAGAAAGCCGGCGCCGCGAAAATATTTGAACAGCCACAATTTACCGCCGATGCGGTCGCCACCACCCTGGCGGGCTGGAACAGAGAGGCATTACTGGAGATGGCGCAACGCGCACGCGCGACCGCTATTCCTGATGCAACGGAACGGGTGGCAAAAGAAGTGAGCCTGGCAGCCCAGGCTTAACCCTCGCAGCGCGTGTTGCGCTGCACGAATTTTTTAAGTAGTCGATGGCGTTTAGAGAATGAATACACAACAACTGGCAAAACTGCGTTCTATCGTGCCCGAGATGCGTCGCGTCCGGCACATTCACTTTGTTGGCATCGGTGGTGCTGGCATGGGCGGT
This sequence comes from Enterobacter sp. BNK-18, assembly GCF_047456135.1. Taxonomy (NCBI): domain Bacteria; kingdom Pseudomonadati; phylum Pseudomonadota; class Gammaproteobacteria; order Enterobacterales; family Enterobacteriaceae; genus Enterobacter; species Enterobacter sp. BNK-18. Next base: position 4,561,263 of record NZ_CP179899.1, read on the forward strand.
ATTGCCGAAGTGTTAGCTAACGAAGGCTATCAGATCAGCGGGTCTGACCTGGCGCCAAACCCTGTTACGCAGCAGCTGGCGTCGCTTGGGGCGACTATCTATTTCAATCATCGCCCGGAAAACGTGCGCGATGCGAGCGTGGTGGTCGTGTCGAGCGCCATCTCCTCTGATAACCCGGAAATCGTGGCCGCGCACGAAGCGCGTATTCCGGTGATCCGCCGTGCGGAAATGCTGGCGGAGTTGATGCGTTTTCGACATGGCATTGCGATTGCCGGAACCCACGGCAAAACCACCACCACGGCGATGGTCTCCAGCATTTATGCAGAAGCGGGCCTCGATCCGACGTTCGTCAATGGTGGTCTGGTAAAAGCGGCAGGCGTGCATGCGCGTCTCGGACACAGCCGTTATTTAATTGCCGAAGCGGATGAGAGCGATGCGTCGTTCCTGCATCTGCAGCCGATGGTCGCCATCGTCACCAATATCGAAGCCGACCATATGGATACTTACCAGGGCGACTTCGAGAACTTAAAGCAGACCTTTATTAATTTCCTGCACAACCTGCCGTTCTATGGACGCGCGGTAATGTGTGTAGACGATCCGGTGATTCGCGAGCTGTTGCCGCGCGTCGGACGTCAAATCACGACTTACGGCTTCAGCGAAGACGCTGATGTCCGCGTGGAAGATTACAAACAGCTGGGTGCGCAGGGGCATTTCACCCTGGCGCGTCAGGACAAAGAACTGCTGCATGTCACCCTGAATGCACCAGGGCGTCACAACGCCCTGAATGCCGCAGCGGCAGTGGCCGTGGCGACAGAAGAAGGCATTGATGACGAAGCCATTCTTCGTGCACTGGAAAGCTTCCAGGGAACCGGGCGTCGCTTCGACTTCCTCGGTGAATACCCGCTGGAGGCGGTGAACGGTAAACCCGGTACTGCCATGCTGGTTGATGACTACGGACACCACCCGACGGAAGTGGACGCGACGATCAAAGCCGCGCGTGCAGGCTGGCCAGAAAAAAATCTGGTCATGATCTTCCAGCCGCACCGTTTCACGCGTACCCGTGACCTGTATGACGATTTCGCCAGCGTCCTGTCACAGGTGGATACGCTCCTGATGCTGGATGTTTATGCAGCGGGCGAAACTCCTATTCCTGGTGCAGACAGCCGTTCTTTATGTCGTACCATCCGCGGACGCGGTAAAGTAGACCCTATTTTGGTTTCCGATCCTGCCCAGGTGGCTGAAATTCTGGCCCCGGTGCTGACCGGCAACGATTTAATACTGATTCAGGGCGCGGGAAATATCGGCAAAATCGCCCGTACCTTAGCTGAAATCAAACTGAAGCCGCAAACTCAGGAGGATGAGCATCATGGCTGATAAGATTGCTGTCCTGTCTGGCGGCACATCCGCCGAGCGCGAGGTTTCCCTGAATTCAGGTGCCGCTGTACTGGCGGGCCTGCGTGAAGGGGGTGTGGATGCGCACCTGGTCGATCCGAAAGAGACTGACGTAACCCAGTTAAAGGCGATGGGCTTCGATAAAGTCTTTATCGCGTTACATGGCCGTGGTGGCGAAGACGGCACCCTTCAGGGGCTGCTGGAACTCACCGGCATGCCGTACACCGGCAGCGGTGTGATGGCCTCCGCCATTTCTATGGATAAACTGCGCAGCAAACTGCTGTGGCAGGGCGCGGGTTTACCCGTTGCTCCCTGGATTGCCCTGACGCGTCGCGAATTTGAAATGGGCCTCTCCGATAGCGTTAATGCACGCATTGCTGAGCTGGGCTTACCGGTTATTGTAAAGCCCAGCCGCGAAGGGTCGAGCGTTGGCATGTCCAAAGTTGAGAAAGCTGAGGATTTATCTTCCGCTTTAGCCCTGGCATTTCAACATGATGAAGAAGTTCTGATTGAAAAATGGCTCAGCGGGCCGGAATTTACCGTCGCGATGCTTGGCGAAGAAATTTTACCGTCAATTCGTATCCAACCGGCCGGAACCTTCTATGATTATGAGGCGAAGTATCTCTCTGATGAGACGCAATATTTCTGCCCAAGTGGTCTTGAAGCTGAGCGTGAAACCGATTTACAGTCCCTGGTGGTTAAAGCCTGGCATGTTCTGGGTTGCCGTGGATGGGGCCGCATCGACGTGATGCTCGACAGTGATGGACAATTTTATCTGCTGGAAGCAAATACTTCTCCGGGAATGACCAGCCACAGCCTTGTGCCGATGGCAGCGCGTCAGGCGGGGATGAGCTTCTCGCAATTAGTCGTACGTATTCTGGACCAGGCGGGCTGATATGTCTCAGGCTGCATTGAACACGCGCAACCGCGATGACGAAGAAGAATACTCTTCTTCACGCCGGAGTAATGGAACGCGTCTTGCAGGTATTATTTTCCTTCTCGGGGTGCTGTGCACCGTGTTTATCAGCGGCTGGATGGTTCTGGGCTGGATGGAAGATGCGCAACGGTTGCCACTTTCGAAGCTGGTGGTCACCGGTGAGCGTCATTACACCCGTAACGATGACATTCGCCAGACAATTCTGGCGCTGGGATCGCCTGGCACCTTTATGACGCAGGACGTCAATATTATCCAGAGTCAGATTGAACGTCTGCCATGGATAAAACAGGCGAGTGTCAGAAAGCAATGGCCTGATGAATTGAAGATTCATCTGGTTGAATATGTGCCCATTGCGCGTTGGAATGATCAGCACATGGTTGACGTAGACGGAAATTCCTTCAGCGTCCCGGCCGATCGTGTCAACAAGCAAAATTTACCGATGTTGTATGGCCCGGAAGGTAGCGAAAACGAAGTGTTACAAGGTTTTCGTGAAATGGGGCAGGTGCTGGCGAAGGACAGGTTTACGCTAAAAGATGCTGCAATGACGGCGCGCCGCTCCTGGCAACTGACGTTAACGAATGGCATTAAGCTCAACCTGGGTCGCGGGGACACAATGAAACGTCTGGCGCGATTTGTAGAACTTTACCCGGTTTTACAGCAGCAGGCACAGACTGACGGCAAACGGATAAGCTACGTTGATTTGCGCTATGACTCAGGCGCAGCAGTCGGTTGGGAACCGGCTCCGGTCGAGGAACCTAATCAGCAACAGAATCAGGCACAGGTACAGGCAGAACAACAATGATCAAGGCGACGGACAGAAAACTGGTAGTTGGACTGGAGATTGGCACCGCGAAGGTTGCCGCTTTAGTAGGGGAAGTTCTGCCCGACGGTATGGTCAATATCATTGGCGTGGGCAGTTGCCCGTCCCGTGGTATGGATAAAGGTGGGGTTAACGATCTTGAGTCGGTGGTGAAGTGCGTACAGCGCGCCATCGATCAGGCTGAATTGATGGCAGATTGCCAGATTTCCTCTGTTTATCTGGCGCTTTCGGGTAAGCACATTAGCTGCCAGAACGAAATCGGCATGGTGCCGATTTCCGAAGAAGAAGTGACGCAGGAAGACGTTGAAAACGTTGTGCATACGGCGAAATCCGTGCGCGTTCGCGATGAGCATCGCGTGCTGCACGTGATCCCGCAGGAGTATGCGATTGACTACCAGGAAGGGATCAAAAACCCGGTCGGTCTTTCCGGCGTACGTATGCAGGCAAAAGTGCACTTGATCACATGTCACAACGATATGGCGAAGAACATTGTAAAAGCCGTTGAACGTTGTGGCCTGAAAGTTGACCAACTCATTTTCGCCGGTCTTGCAGCGAGCTATTCCGTGCTGACCGAAGATGAACGTGAACTGGGTGTCTGTGTGGTCGATATTGGTGGTGGTACAATGGACATGGCCGTGTATACCGGCGGTGCACTGCGCCACACCAAAGTGATCCCGTATGCCGGGAACGTTGTGACCAGCGATATTGCTTACGCTTTTGGTACGCCACCGAGTGATGCAGAAGCGATTAAAGTACGCCACGGCTGTGCGCTGGGGTCTATCGTTGGCAAAGATGAGAGCGTTGAAGTGCCGAGCGTGGGCGGACGTCCACCGCGCAGCCTGCAGCGCCAGACGTTGGCAGAGGTCATTGAGCCGCGTTATACCGAGCTGCTTAACCTGGTCAACGAAGAGATTTTGCAGTTACAGGAACAGCTTCGCCAGCAGGGCGTGAAACATCATCTTGCAGCGGGGATTGTATTAACCGGCGGGGCAGCGCAAATTGAAGGTCTTGCGGCCTGCGCTCAGCGCGTGTTCCATACGCAAGTGCGTATCGGTGCTCCGCTGAATATTACCGGTTTAACGGATTATGCTCAGGAGCCGTACTATTCAACGGCCGTGGGCCTGCTCCACTACGGGAAAGAATCTCATCTCAGTGGTGAAGCAGAAGTGGAAAAACGCGTCTCAGTTGGGTCGTGGGTCAAACGACTGAACAACTGGTTGCGAAAAGAGTTTTAATTTTTTTAAGAGACCGGAGAGAATTAGCGGTCTCGGGCGACAGGCACAACGGAGAGAGAAATTATGTTTGAACCTATGGAACTGACCAACGACGCGGTGATTAAAGTCATCGGCGTCGGTGGCGGCGGCGGTAACGCCGTAGAGCATATGGTGCGTGAACGCATTGAAGGTGTTGAGTTCTTTGCAGTTAACACCGATGCACAGGCACTGCGTAAGACGGCTGTAGGCCAGACTATCCAGATCGGCGGTGGCATCACCAAAGGGCTGGGCGCTGGGGCTAACCCGGAAGTCGGTCGTAATGCGGCTGAAGAAGATCGTGAGGCCCTGCGCGCTGCACTGGAAGGTGCGGACATGGTCTTTATCGCAGCGGGTATGGGTGGCGGTACGGGTACCGGCGCAGCACCTGTTGTGGCTGAAGTAGCGAAAGATTTAGGTATCCTGACCGTTGCTGTTGTGACCAAGCCTTTCAACTTTGAAGGCAAGAAGCGTATGGCTTTCGCGGAGCAGGGTATCACTGAACTGTCCAAGCACGTGGACTCGTTGATTACCATCCCGAACGACAAACTGTTGAAAGTTCTGGGTCGCGGTATCTCTCTGCTGGACGCTTTTGGCGCAGCCAACGACGTGCTGAAAGGCGCGGTGCAGGGTATCGCTGAACTGATTACCCGTCCGGGTCTGATGAACGTTGACTTTGCAGACGTTCGTACCGTGATGTCCGAAATGGGCTACGCGATGATGGGCTCTGGCGTGGCAAGCGGTGAAGACCGTGCAGAAGAAGCGGCTGAAATGGCTATATCTTCTCCACTGCTGGAAGATATCGACCTGTCTGGTGCGCGCGGCGTGCTGGTCAACATTACCGCTGGCTTCGACCTGCGTCTGGATGAGTTTGAAACCGTGGGTAACACTATCCGTGCGTTCGCCTCTGACAACGCTACCGTGGTAATCGGTACTTCCCTTGACCCGGAAATGAACGACGAGCTGCGTGTTACTGTTGTTGCTACCGGTATCGGTATGGACAAGCGTCCTGAGATCACCCTGGTGACCAACAAACAGACTCAACAGCCGGTTATGGATCGTTACCAGCAGCACGGTATGTCTCCTCTGACTCAGGAGCAGAAACCGGCCGCGAAAGTGGTTAACGACCCCACTCCGCAAACGGCGAAAGAGCCAGATTATCTGGATATCCCGGCGTTCCTGCGCAAGCAAGCTGACTAAGAATTGGCTGGAATTTGGGGATTTTCGCTCTTTGTGCTAAACTGGCCCACCGTCAGTGATATACACTTTCGGTTGGATAGTTAATTTGGCGAGATTATACGATGATCAAACAAAGGACACTTAAACGTATCGTTCAGGCGACTGGTGTCGGTTTACATACCGGCAAGAAAGTCACACTGACGTTACGCCCTGCGCCGGCCAATACCGGGGTCATCTATCGTCGCACCGACTTGAATCCACCGGTAGACTTTCCGGCCGATGCCAAATCTGTGCGTGATACTATGCTCTGTACTTGTCTGGTGAACGAGCATGACGTGCGGATTTCTACCGTAGAGCACCTGAACGCCGCCCTGGCGGGTCTGGGTATCGACAACATTATGGTTGAAGTCGATGCGCCAGAAATCCCGATCATGGATGGTAGTGCTGCTCCGTTCGTCTATCTGTTGCTGGATGCCGGCATCGAAGAACTGAACTGCGCGAAAAAATTTGTTCGTATCAAAGAGACCGTTCGCGTCGAAGATGGCGACAAATGGGCTGAATTCAAACCGTACAATGGTTTCTCGTTGGACTTTACCATCGATTTTAACCATCCGGCGATTGATGCCAGCACCCAACGCTATGCGATGAACTTCTCTGCTGATGCGTTTATGCGCCAGATCAGCCGTGCCCGTACGTTTGGCTTCATGCGTGATATCGAATATCTGCAGTCCCGCGGCCTGTGCCTGGGCGGCAGCTTCGATTGTGCCATCGTTGTTGACGATTATCGCGTACTGAACGAAGACGGTCTGCGTTTTGAAGATGAATTCGTTCGTCACAAAATGCTGGATGCTATCGGCGACCTGTTTATGTGTGGTCACAACATCATTGGTGCATTTACCGCGTTTAAATCCGGTCATGCACTGAACAACAAACTGTTGCAGGCAGTCCTGGCAAAACAGGAAGCCTGGGAATATGTGACCTTTGAAGATGAAGCTGAGCTGCCGCTGGCCTTCAAAGCACCAAACACGGTACTGGCGTAACGGTTAAAGCCGTTTCGTAAAAAATCGACTGGTTAACCTGGTACTCTCTCCGACCAGGGAGACCAGTCGTTTTTATTTTTACCCTTCTTTATTTATTTGCCCCAGCGTCACTTCTCGTTTGCCCGGTGCGGAAAATCTGTGCGTTAGCTGCATTCTTGACCGTTTTTCCCCGCAGCAATACGTCATTCCTGCTGCTGTGTATTGGCTTTAGTGGTAATATCTGGGCGCTTAAAAGAATAATTGAATTCAGCCTGTTGAAGGCTGGCTTAATGTGGTGGAGCAAGTGAGCGGAATACTGACGCGCTGGCGACAATTTGGCAGACGTTACTTCTGGCCGCATCTCTTATTAGGGATGGTCGCGGCGAGTTTCGGCTTGCCTGCGCTCAGCAACAGTGCGGAAGCGGCGACGCCGACGAAGACCTCCACAACCAAACACGATCTCAACACGCGGGTTAATTTTACTAACCTGGCGTGGCTTGAAGCCAATCGCCGCCCGAATTTCTCGGTGGATTACTGGCACCAGCATGCGATCCGTACCGTTATTCGCCATCTGTCATTTGCGATGGCTCCGCAGGCACTGCCTGTTGCTGAAGAGACGCTGCCGGTACAGGCGCAGCATCTTGCTCTGCTGGACACGCTTAACGCGCTGCTTACGCAGGACAGTCAGCCACCCGTCATGGTGCGTCAGACCACACAAATCGCGCACGTTCCTCCTGCGACCTTCTCCGTTTCGACATGGATTAGCCAGGTTCACGGCATCCGCGCCGGGCCTCAACGCCTCAGCTAAATTAACCTTTTTTCAATACCTTAATTTATCTGCCCAACCTGGGGCGTTTGAGAATTTATTATGCTAATCAAATTGTTAACAAAAGTTTTTGGTAGTCGTAACGATCGTACCCTGCGCCGTATGCGCAAAGCTGTTACCGTCATCAATGGCATGGAGCCGGCGATGGAGAAGCTCTCTGATGACGAGCTGAAAGCGAAAACCGTAGAATTCCGCGCGCGTCTTGAAAAAGGCGAAACGCTGGAAAGCCTGATCCCTGAAGCCTTCGCCGTTGTGCGTGAGGCCAGTAAACGTGTGTTTGGCATGCGTCACTTCGACGTTCAGCTGCTGGGTGGTATGGTGCTTAACGAGCGCTGCATCGCGGAAATGCGTACCGGTGAAGGTAAAACCCTGACCGCAACGCTGCCCGCCTACCTGAACGCACTGACCGGTAAAGGCGTTCACGTCGTTACCGTCAACGACTATCTGGCACAGCGTGATGCCGAAAACAACCGTCCCCTGTTCGAATTCCTGGGCATGACCGTTGGCATCAACATGTCCGGTCTGCCGGCACCCGCCAAACGTGAAGCCTATAACGCGGATATCACCTACGGTACCAACAACGAATACGGCTTCGACTACCTGCGTGACAACATGGCGTTTAGCCCTGAAGAGCGCGTCCAGCGTAAACTGCACTATGCGCTGGTGGATGAGGTGGACTCCATCCTGATCGATGAAGCGCGTACCCCGCTGATCATCTCCGGCCCGGCCGAAGACAGCTCCGAGATGTACCGTAAAGTCGATAAAATCATTCCGCACCTGCTGCGTCAGGAGAAAGAAGATTCCGACACCTTCCAGGGTGAAGGCCACTTCTCTGTCGATGAAAAAGCGCGCCAGGTGAACCTGACCGAACGCGGTCTGGTGAAAATTGAAGAGCTGCTGGTGGCTGAAGGCATCATGGAAGAGGGCGAGTCTCTGTACTCGCCGACGAACATTATGCTGATGCACCACGTCACTGCCGCGCTGCGTGCCCACGCGCTGTTCACCCGCGATGTCGACTACATCGTGAAAGACGGTGAAGTTATCATCGTTGATGAGCACACCGGCCGTACCATGCAGGGACGTCGCTGGTCTGATGGTCTGCACCAGGCCGTTGAGGCCAAAGAAGGCGTTGATATTCAAAATGAAAACCAGACGCTGGCTTCTATTACCTTCCAGAACTACTTCCGTTTGTACGAGAAGCTGGCGGGGATGACCGGTACTGCAGATACCGAAGCATTTGAATTCAGCTCCATCTACAAACTGGATACCGTGGTCGTTCCAACCAACCGCCCAATGATCCGTAAGGATATGCCGGACCTGGTGTACATGACCGAAGCGGAAAAAATTCAGGCGATCATTGAAGATATTCGCGATCGTACCGCTAATGGCCAGCCGGTGCTGGTGGGGACAATCTCCATCGAGAAATCCGAAGTGGTTTCCAATGAGTTGACCAAAGCGGGCATCAAACACAACGTACTGAACGCCAAATTCCACGCCAAAGAGGCCGATATCGTTGCGCAGGCGGGTTACCCGGCAGCGGTAACAATCGCCACCAACATGGCGGGTCGTGGTACCGACATTATGCTGGGTGGTAGCTGGCAGGCAGAGATTGCCGAGCTGGAAAACCCAACGCCGGAGCAGATTGCTCAGATTAAAGCGGACTGGCAGGTACGCCATGACGCGGTGCTGGCATCCGGTGGTTTGCATATTATTGGTACCGAACGTCACGAATCTCGTCGTATCGATAACCAGCTGCGCGGCCGTGCGGGTCGTCAGGGCGATGCCGGTTCTTCCCGCTTCTACCTGTCTATGGAAGATGCGCTGATGCGTATTTTCGCCTCCGACCGTGTTTCCGGCATGATGCGTAAACTGGGTATGAAACCTGGCGAAGCCATTGAACACCCGTGGGTCACCAAAGCGATTGCTAACGCCCAGCGTAAAGTGGAAAGCCGCAACTTCGATATTCGTAAGCAGCTGCTGGAATATGATGATGTGGCCAACGACCAGCGTCGTGCCATCTATACCCAGCGTAACGAACTGCTGGACGTGTCCGACGTGAGCGACACCATCAACAGCATTCGCGAAGACGTATTCAAAGCGACTATCGACGCGCATATTCCACCGCAGTCTCTGGAAGAAATGTGGGATATCGAAGGTCTGCAGGAACGCCTGAAAAACGACTTCGACCTCGAACTGCCAATCAAAGAGTGGCTGGACAAAGAGCCTGAGCTGCACGAAGAGACCCTGCGTGAACGTATTTTCGAAACCGCGCTGGACGTATACAAGCGTAAGGAAGAAGTCGTTGGCGCTGAGATGATGCGTCACTTCGAAAAAGGCGTGATGCTGCAAACGCTGGACTCCCTGTGGAAAGAGCACCTGGCGGCGATGGACTACCTGCGTCAGGGTATCCACCTGCGTGGTTACGCGCAGAAAGATCCGAAGCAGGAGTACAAGCGTGAATCCTTCGCCATGTTTGCGTCCATGCTGGAGTCACTGAAGTATGAAGTGATCAGCACCCTGAGCAAAGTTCAGGTACGCATGCCAGAAGAAGTGGAAGCAATGGAGCAACAGCGCCGTGAAGAAGCTGAGCGTCTGGCACAGATGCAACAGCTGAGCCACCAGACTGACGAGAGCGAAGCTGCGGCAGCGATCGCGGCCCAGACTGGCGATCGTAAAGTTGGCCGCAACGATCCGTGCCCGTGTGGTTCCGGTAAAAAATACAAGGCGTGCCACGGTCGTCTGAGCTAAATTCATAACAAAACAAAAAGGCGCAGAAATCTGCGCCTTTTTTATGGAAGTGACAATATGAAAATACTGCAAATTGCCGTCGGGATTATTCGCAACCCGCAAAACCAGTTCTTTATCACCCAGCGCGCCGCCGACGCCCATATGGCGAACAAATGGGAGTTTCCGGGCGGGAAAATCGAGTCAGGCGAAACGCCGGAACAGGCGCTGATCCGTGAGCTTCAGGAAGAAGTGGGGATCACCCCGCTTGGCGCAACGCTGTTTGACAAGCTCGAATACCAGTTTCCCGATCGTCACATTACACTTTGGTTCTGGCTGGTGGAAAATTGGGAGGGGGATCCCTGGGGCAAAGAGGGGCAACCGGGTAACTGGGTTGAACTGCAGGCAAGCGATGCCGACAAATTCCCGCCGGCAAATGAGCCTGTGATTACCCGGTTAGTGCAGGGCGTTTAATTTACTGCTGTTCTTCACTCCAGTCATCGCTGTCCGAAAGAGTGCCTTCACTCGGAATGCGTTTCTCTTCCGCCGCCCATTCGCCCAGGTCAATTAACTGACAGCGTTTACAGCAGAATGGGCGGTATGGGCTCACTTCGCCCCAGACAACATTTTTGCCACAGGTTGGGCAGTTTACGATGGTTACGTCAGACATTGGCACTCCTTAACAACAGGCCAGTTCAAAATCGAGGCGTTCCGGCACGGTGCCATTTTCACTGTCCAGCGGCATAAAGCGAATCGCAAAACGGCTCTTATGCCCGGAAATTTGCGGGTAAAGCTGCACGTCGAGCGAAAGGTTCAGTCGCAGCAGATCGGCATCGTCCCCGTTATCCTGGTAAAAACCGTTCAGGCTGGTCTGCTTGCGGAACGGCGCAGAGTTACGGATAAGATCGAGGATCAGCGATAACGTCCGGTGCATCGGCTCCAGGCTTTCCAGCCAGATATTCACCTGCGCATCACGCTGCGTTTGCGGCATGTGCAGCCACATATGAAGCGTTGGCAGGTCAAAGCTGCAGCATCCACCGGGAATACTCAGGCGCTGGCGTACCAGGGCAATCAAGCGATCTTCACGCAAAAACTGGCCAACGCGAGGGGCAGCCATTAACGTGCTGCTACTGCTTTTTAACTGCTGACGCAGGGAATCGATACGGCTTTGATCAACACCCGGGACTTCCGCCCATGCCTGCAGTTTACGCTGCTGACGCTCAAGTTCTTTCAGTAATTCGGTGCGAACATCTCCACGCTCAATCACATCCAGCAGGTCGCCCACATTGCGGAAGAAGTGCAACGCAGTGGCGTGATCGTTGACAGGCAGATGTTGCGAGAGTTGTTGAATAAGAAATTCGATACGCAGCCAGGTACGCATTTTTTCGTTAAGCGGATGCTCAAAAAGGATGTGAGTCGACATTATGGTTTTTCCTGTGCAACGGCCTGCGCGGCGAAGGTCAAATACTGCGCGTGCAGACGGGCAACATCCGATGCAATGGCATCTGGTGCGCCGTTATTATCAATAACATCATCCGCAACGGCCAGGCGCTGATCGCGCGTGGCCTGAGCGGCAAGAATTTGTTCGGCATGTTCGCGCGAGACGCGATCGCGCGTCATGGTTCGCTGGATTTGCGTTTCGGGAAGGACATCAATGACCAGAACCCGATCGGCTTTCTTCTGCAGCTGATTTTCTACCAGCAACGGAACGACCCACAGCACATACGGTGAGCGGGCGGCGGCAATCTGACGCTGGGTTTCCTGGTGGATAATGGGGTGGAGCAGGGCATTAAGCCAGACCTTTTCTGCAGAATCGGAAAAAATGCATTCGCGAAGCTGTCGGCGATTTAGCGTGCCGTCTGCATTGATGATGGCCGGACCAAAATGTTCTTCAATGGCCTTTAACGCGGGTGTATTCGGTTCTACCACCTGACGGGCAATGATATCGGCATCGATAATCGCGATACCCAGGCGAGCGAAAGCGTCCGCAACGGTACTTTTGCCACTACCGATGCCGCCGGTTAATGCGACGGTATACCCCATTAAATCAAATCCTGGGAATTATTCATTATTAAAATCAGTTGGTTGAAATTCAAACGTATGCCAGCCAATGTTTAGCTCTCTTTACCGGCTTTTTACCAGGTAAATTTATAGGATTGTAGCGTAAAAAAAGAGAATTTCGCAGTCTTGCGGAGCAGGTATTAGTGCGTATGATAACGTCACTGGAGTTGTGCTTTTAACATATTTGCCTCTAACCCCAGGAATCCGCACATGCGTATCGAAGAAGATCTGAAGTTAGGTTTCAAAGACGTTCTTATCCGCCCTAAACGCTCTACACTGAAAAGTCGCTCAGACGTTGAACTCGAACGTCAATTCACCTTTAAACATTCCGGTCAGACCTGGTCTGGCGTGCCGATCATCGCTGCCAATATGGACACCGTGGGAACCTTCGAGATGGCAACCGCGCTGGCACAGTTCGACATCCTCACGGCAGTTCACAAACACTACAGCCCTGAAGAGTGGAACGCCTTTGTGGCATCCGCTTCTGCTGAGGTCGTGAAGCATGTGATGGTCTCTACCGGAACCTCAGATGCCGATTTCGAAAAGACCAAACAAATCCTCAAGAGTAACCCCGCGCTGAACTTCGTCTGTATTGATGTAGCGAATGGTTATTCCGAACACTTCGTGCAGTTCGTGAGCAAGGCGCGTGAAGCCTGGCCGAACAAAACCATCATTGCGGGTAACGTAGTGACCGGCGAGATGTGTGAGGAGCTGATCCTCTCTGGCGCAGATATCGTCAAAGTGGGCATTGGCCCGGGTTCCGTGTGCACCACGCGTGTCAAAACCGGTGTCGGTTATCCGCAGCTTTCTGCGGTTATTGAATGTGCCGATGCTGCGCACGGCCTGGGCGGCCAGATCATCAGTGACGGTGGTTGTACTACCCCGGGTGATGTCGCGAAAGCTTTCGGCGGCGGAGCAGACTTCGTGATGCTTGGCGGTATGCTGGCAGGTCATGAAGAGAGTGGCGGTACCGTGGTGGAAGAGAACGGCGAGAAATTTATGCTGTTCTACGGTATGAGCTCTGAATCGGCGATGACCCGTCACGTGGGTGGCGTTGCAAAATACCGTGCGGCAGAAGGCAAAACCGTGAAGCTGCCGCTGCGCGGCCCGGTTGAGAATACCGCACGTGACATTCTTGGTGGCCTGCGTTCGGCCTGCACCTATGTGGGGGCATCCCGCCTGAAAGAGTTGACGAAACGCACGACCTTTATCCGCGTTCAGGAACAGGAAAACCGCGTTTTCAATAGCCTGTAATCGCGTAAGCTGGCGCGCATCCGTGTGCCAGCGCTATCCCGCACTCATCGCATCCCCGAGATGGAAGATAGGCAGATACATTGCCACCACCAGCGTGCCGATAATCACACCCGTCACGATCAGCAGCACAGGCTCCAGCACGGCAGCCAGGTTATCTGCTGACTGAAAGGTTTGCTCCGTGTGGTGACGCGCCAGGTTTACCAGCATGATATCGAGCGCACCTGACGTTTCACCGGTTCGTAATAGCTGAATACACAGCGGAGTAAAAACCGCCGCCTTTTGAAAGGATGCCCAAAGGGGATAACCCTTTTCAATGTCTTCCCGGATGGCGCGGAGTATCCCCTGCCAGTACCTGCTCTCAACCGTCTCTTCTGCACTCTCCAGACCCTTTAAAAAAGCGATGCCCGCCTGCTGCGTGAGCGACAGTACGGTAAAAATTTGCCCCAGCTTTTGTCCTTTAGCCAGCGCGCCCATGACGGGGATATGCAGCAGTACGTGTTGCCAGCGCGGATCCTGCCGCAAACCCCAGGCGATGATCATGGGAAGGAGTAGCCCCGCGAACAGCGCGAGGGCATAGGACTGTATAAACGTTGCCATTCCCATGACTATCTGTGTCAGCATCGGGAGTGGGGTATTAAACGTTTTGTAGATGGCAGCGAACTCGGGCAAGACCAGAGTGACCATGGCCAGCACCACGAGTACCGCCAGTGCCAGGATTACCATCGGGTAACGCAGTGCCTTTTTCACTTTCGCATTGAGTTGCTGCTGTGATTTTTGTTGCTGGGCAAGCTCACGGCAGCACGTCTCCAGCTTCCCGGTTAGCTCGCCGGTCTTCACCATCGACACATACAGTGGGCTAAATACCGCGGGCCAGCGCTTCAGCGCCTCAGAAAAAGGGCATCCTTCACTCAGCTCATCGGCAAGGCTTTGCAGGAGTGCCTGCCAGGGCGTTATCGGATGCTGGTCCGCCAGCATCTGCAGGCTGTCAGACAGTGTCAGGCCCGCCTGCAAAAGCGTGGCGAGCTGGTGAAATACCTCGTAGCGGTGATATGGTCGCCAGCGATACCTCTGCGTGCAGCGGGTGATTGTCAGAGGATGTAGCGCTTTGCGCATCAGCCTGTCGAAAGCCGCATTACGGTCAGTTGCCCACAGAGCCCCGCTTCGGGGCTCTCCTTCAACGGATAGCGCACGCCAGCGCCAGAGGTGATTAGCAGCCATCGGGCATTCCCAGGATACGCAGCAACTCTTCGAGCGTGGTCAGTCCCTGTTCAACAGCCATACAGCCATGTTCGAAAAGGGATGTCATTCCTGCCTGACGGGCGCTGGCCTCAATCACCTCTGACCCCGCTCCGCTGGCAATGGCCTGCCGGAGTGTCTGGTCAATGACGAGCACTTCAAAAATGGCGACGCGACCATAAAAACCGTGATAACAGCGCTCACAGCCGGTGGGTTGCCAGCGCGGTAGCGGCCGGGGCCAAACGGAGCGAGGCAGTTCTGCCCGCTTGTCGGTTTCCTGGCGGCAATGGGGGCATAAACGGCGCACCAGTCGCTGGGCGATGACCAGCGAGAGGGCGGAAGAGATCATCCATCGCGCCACCCCCATCTGCTGCAGGCGGATCAGGGTTTCCGCCGTCGAGTTGGTGTGTAGCGTCGACAACACCAGATGCCCGGTTTGTGCGGCATTAATGGCAATCTCTGCCGTTTCGCCATCACGAATTTCGCCGACCATAATGATGTCAGGATCCTGACGTAGCAGCGCTCTCAGCACCGTCTGGAAGGTGAGGCCCGCACGCGGGTTTATCTGCGTCTGGTTTAATCCTGCAAGCGGGATCTCTATCGGGTCTTCCACGCTGCAGATGTTCACATCCGGCGTGTTTCGAGCCTGCAGCGCGCTATACAGCGTCACGGTTTTACCGCTGCCGGTGGGGCCGGTAACCAGAATCAGCCCCTGCGGCTGGTGGAGCACTTCGCTAAAGCCGGCCAGCTGTTTAGCATTCATCCCCAACGTTTCTGGCTCAAGAGATTGCTGAACCTGATGCAGCAGGCGCAGTACAATTTTTTCACCCCCGCTGCAGGGAAGCGTGGCGATGCGAAATGAGACCGGCTCGTTTGCCAGCTCAATCGTAAACTGACCGTCCTGCGGTAAGCGGCGCTCCGCAATATCGAGGTTACCCAGCACTTTTAACCGGGCGCTGAGCATGGTCGCCAGCGCGGCTGACAGTGGGGGCTGCGGGCAAAGCACGCCGTCGATGCGCAGGCGAATCTGGCAAGTCTGCTCCATCGGTTCAATATGAATATCAGAAGCGCGTTGGTTTATCGCCTGCTGCAGCGTGTGGTTAAGAATATCCACCGCTGAGTGTGTCGGCGTAACGACGGGCAGATGCGTTTGTGTGGTTAACTGCCGGTGTTTTTCCATGCGCTCGGTGCTCCAGCACTCGATATCAATCCGTTTCTGGGTAGCGAAACGCAGGGCTTCCATCAGTTCAGGGCCGGGGTTTCCCACGACGGCAATGCTAATCATGTCGCTATCGCTGCTCAGCAGAAGGGCATGGTGACGCAGACAAAGTGCGACAAGCTGATCGGTATTCATCATCCGCTCCTCAGTGGGTGTCGAAGCGGAAAACGTCTTCACAGGCCTGCTTGAGCGCGCTGTCGGTACCGATGTTGCAGTCACGCGTCCACCCTGTCATGCCGTTGCCATCACTCCATTGTGGCGTCATGACCACCTCCAGCCCATTAAGGCTCTCCTGGCCGGTTAAGATCACGACGCCTTTCGCCACGTTCATGCCTGAAACGTAGCGGGTAGTGGTGGGGGACGGGATGCCATTACTGCCTCCGTCACAGCTCTCCACGCCACCGTGATCCAGGGCGCAAAGCTCAATGGCGGTGCGGTAGGGAATGAAGGTTTGCAGCATATCGGTCAACGCTGCTTTTCGCAGGTAGTTCTGGTACGCGGGAACGCCGATGGCGCTCAGAATGGCAATAATGCCGATCACCACCATCAGCTCAATGAGTGTGAATCCTTGTTGTCTGTCCATGTCTGCTCCTTACGTTAAGTAGGGCTACTCTGGCAGTGAGACAGCGCAGAAACGAGGGGCAAAAAAAGGAACGTGAAGGGGCTTTCAGGGAATTCGTGGCGTGTTGCAGGGTAGGGCAATGCTTTTGCGAGCGGGAGTGAATTTCCCCTCTCCGCAACGAGAGGGGAGGGACATTATTTGAAGCGCATCGAGAGGTCGAGGGCGCGAACGTGCTTGGTCAGCGCCCCAACGGAGATGAAATCAACGCCGGTCTCGGCGAATTCACGGATCGTATCAAACGTCACGTTGCCGGATACTTCAAGTTGGGCTTTGCCGTTAGTCAGTTTTACCGCCTCGCGCATCTGCTCGGTTTCGAAGTTATCAAGCATGATGATATCGGCGCCGGCCTTGATAGCCTGCTCCAGCTCCTCCAGGTTTTCGACTTCCACTTCGACGGGCACATCCGGATGCAGCCAGAAGGCTTTTTCGACCGCCTGACGCACGGATCCTGAGGCAATGATATGGTTCTCTTTAATCAGGAACGCGTCAGACAACCCCAGACGATGGTTTGCACCGCCGCCACAGAGCACCGCGTATTTCAACGCAGTGCGCAGACCTGGTAGCGTTTTGCGGGTATCCAGCAACTGCGTGCGGGTACCCGCCAGCAGGTCAACGTAGCGACGTACTTCGCTTGCCACACCGGACAACGTCTGCACGAAGTTCAGCGCGGTTCGTTCGCCGGTCAGCAGTACACGGGAAGGTCCATCAAGTTCGAACAGCGGCTGATTTGCCGTAATCGCATCACCGTCGTCGACATGCCAGGTGATCTGCACCTCATCGCCTGCCAGTTGGGTAAAGACCTCTTCAACCCAACGCTTACCGCAAAAAATACCCTCTTCGCGCGTAATAATGACCGCATGTGAGCGAGTCTCTTTTGGCAATAATTGTGCGGTAATATCCCTGTCGGCGCTGACGTCACCGCCCAGATCTTCTTTCAGGGCATGGGCAACACTTGCCGGAATATCCATACTAATACGTTCCAGAAGCGCTTCACGTCGGTTGTCGGGGTTGTAACGGCGAGGCGGCATGATAAAACTCCAAATTGGTAACGAATCATAATATTGAAACATGCTACTCTGAACCGAGTAACAGCACCATACATAAGGAGTTCCAGCATGTTGTTAGAAAACGGATGGCTGGTGGATGCGCGGCATGTGCCCTCGCCCCACCACGACTGCCGCCCGGAGGATGAAAAGCCCACACTGCTGGTTGTTCATAATATCAGTCTCCCGCCGGGTGAGTTTGGCGGCCCGTGGATCGACGCGTTATTCACGGGGACCCTGGATCCTGATGCCCATCCTTTCTTTGCTGAGATTGCGCATCTGCGCGTGTCGGCTCACTGTCTGATCCGTCGCGACGGCGAAGTGGTTCAGTACGTCCCTTTTGATAAGCGCGCCTGGCATGCCGGCGTGTCGATGTACCAGGGACGCGAACGCTGCAATGATTTTTCCATCGGGATTGAGCTGGAAGGCACTGACACCACCCCCTACACCGATTCACAGTATCAACAATTGGTGGCTGTAACCCAAACACTGATCGGGCTCTATCCCGCGATAGCCGGGAATATTACGGGACACAGCGATATTGCTCCGGCGAGAAAAACCGATCCCGGCCCGGCTTTTGACTGGCCCCGGTTTCGCGCCTTGCTTACCGCGTCGTCAGAATAAGGAGATAACATGACGTTGTTTACCATGCTGCTGGTTATCATCGCTGAACGCCTGTTCAAACTCGGTGAGCACTGGCATCTGGATCATCGGCTGGAGGTGCTTTTCCGCCGGATTAAACATTTTTCCATGCTGCGCACGCTGCTGATGACCGCTGGCGTGATGGTTATAACGTTTTTACTGCTGCGTTCGCTTTACGGCCTCTTTTTCAACGTGCCGCTGCTGGTGGTGTGGATCCTGCTCGGCGTGCTCTGTATTGGCGCGGGCAAGGTGCGTATGCACTACCACGCCTATCTGAAAGCCGCATCTCGTGACGATGCCCATGCGCGGGGCGCCATGGCGAGTGAGCTGACGATGATCCACGGCGTGCCGCCGGATTGCGATGAGCGTGAATTTTTGCGCGAACTGCAAAATGCGCTGCTGTGGATCAACTTCCGTTACTACCTGGCACCGCTGTTCTGGTTTGTGGTGGGCGGCCCGTGGGGGCCGGTACTGCTGATGGGCTATGCGTTTCTGCGCGCCTGGCAGACCTGGCTTGCCCGTTACCTTACCCCGCATGAACGTTTATTGTCGGGAATCGATGCCATTCTGCATGTGCTGGACTGGCTCCCGGTACGTCTGGTGGGCGTCGTTTATGCGTTAATTGGCCACGGTGAAAAAGCGCTGCCGGCATGGTTTGCTTCGCTTGCCGACCGCCACACGTCTCAGTATCAGGTGTTAACACGTCTGGCGCAGTTCTCGCTGGCGCGTGAGCCGCATACCGACAAGATTGAAACGCCGAAAGCGGCTGTCTCCATGGCGAAGAAAACGTCGTTTGTGGTGGTCGTGGTCGTGGCGTTGCTGACCATTTACGGCACGCTGGTCTAAGCCAGCGCGCCGTACCGGTCAGAGCGTATCAGCAGGCGGGATGCCAAAGTCAGGCATCCCGTTTTCGTCCCAGCGCACGTGTTTCAGACGCGTGTGACGATTCGGGTCATAGAGCGGGTCGCCTTCAATCTCGGTGTAGTTTCGCGCGTGGTAGACCAGCACGTCTTCTCCCTCCGGCGTTTGCGTAAAGCTGTTATGCCCGGGCCCAAACTGACGATTCTCGACGCTGGTTCGGAAAACCGGACGCGACGCTTTATGCCAGTTCGCCGGATTTTGCGGATCGGCATTCATGTCTATCCACAGTAACCCCATGCAATAGTTCTCATCCGTGGCGCTGGCGGAGTAGCTGATAAACAGCTTATCTTCGTGAAACAGCACTGCCGGACCTTCGTTGACCCAAAATCCGCGGCATTCCCAGTCATACTCCGGTTTACTGAGCATCACCGGCTCGCCTTTGAGCGTCCACGGATTCGCCATTTCGCACAGATAGAGGTTGGAGTTTCCGGAGATATCCGGGGCTTTTTGTGCCCACAAATACCAGCGTTTTCCCTGATGGACGAACGTGGTGGCGTCCAGTGCGAAGGTGTCGAACGGGGTGGTAATCTGGCCTTTCTCGATCCACGTCCCGGTGAGGGGATCGTGGTCCGCACACTCCAGCGCAAACATACGGTGCTGGAACATACCGAGGCTGTCCAGCGCCTGGGTATGGGTGGCGGCAAAATAGATATACCACTTACCGTCAATGTGGTGCAGTTCCGGTGCCCAGATCAACTGGCTCATCGGCCCGGTCTCCGGTTTACGCCAGACCACGACCTCTTCGGCATCGCGTAGTCCTTCCAGGGAGTCGGCGCGGCGGATCTCGAGCCTGTCGTACTGCGGCACGGAGGCGATAAAGTAGTACAGCCCCTCGTGGTGCAGAATGTAGGGGTCGGCACGTTGTTCAATAAACGGGTTTGGCCAGGTGTGCATTCGGCTTTCCTTATTTCGTCTCAGCGGCTTTGAGTTCCTGATAATTATTCAGCTCGCGATAATTGTTGCGGCGCTTCTCGAGGTCTTCCTGGATCTGCTTCATCGTTTCGCGGTCAACCTTCAGCAGACGTACCACGCCTGCGGTAATGAGATACCCGACGCCCGGAATCACGGTAAACAGCAATACAATGCCGTTGATGGCATCCGGACTTTGCGCTTTCGCCCCCGCGTCATAACCGTACCAGGAGAGCAGGAAACCAACCATCGCACCGGCAATCGCCAGCCCCAGTTTGAGGAAGAAGATGTTACCGGAGAAGCTGATCCCGGTGATGCGCTTACCGGTTTTCCACTCACCGTAGTCATCGACGTCGGCCATCAGCGACCAGTGCAGCGGAGATGGGATCTGGTGCAGGATGTTCAGCAGGAAGTAGAGCAGCACAATGGTGACCGTGGCTTTCGGATCGAAGAAATAGAAGGCGCAGGAGAAAATCGCCAGCACGATGTTGGTCCAGAAGAACACTTTCAGCTTACACCAGCGGTCGGTGAGGACTTTCGCCAGCATACTGCCGAGCATCATGCCAACCACGCCCAGGCTGATAAACAGCGTGGCGAAATGGGTACTCTGGCCCATAACCCAGGTCACGTAGTACATCGTGGCCGCCATGCGGATAAAGCCCGGGCATACGTTGCACAGGGTCAGCAGCAGAATGCGCACCCACTGGTCGTTCTTCCACACGTCTTTCAGGTCGTTTTTCAGCTCGTCATGAGTCTGTACCGCCGGGCGTACACGCTCGCGAACGGTATAGAAGCAGAACAGGAACATACCGGTACCAATCAGCGCCAGCACGGTCATTGCCATCTGGTAGCCTTTGGCTTTGTTGTCGCCACCAAACCAGTCGGCCATCGGTAACAGCGTCAGCGACAGCAGCAGCGTGGCGATACCTACCAGCACAAAGCGATAGGACTGGCAGGCAACACGTTCCTGCGGATCGTTGGTAATCACGCCGCCTAACGAACAGTAAGGAATGTTGATTGCCGTATAGGTTAAAGAGAGCAGGAAATAGGTGACGAAGGCATAGATAACTTTGCTGTTGTAGCTCCACTCTGGCGTGGTGAACATCAGGATGCTGAACAGCGCATAGGGAAAGGCAATCCACAGCAGCCATGGACGAAACCGGCCATATTTACTGCGGGTACGGTCGGCGATGGCCCCCATAATCGGATCCGTTACGGCATCAATTACGCGGACAGACAGCAGCAGTACGCCGACCAGTGCAGGCGCCAGGCCAAAAATATCGGTATAAAAATAATTAACAAACAACATGATGGCGCCAAAGATGATGTTGCAACCTGCATCGCCCATCCCATAGCCGATCTTTTCTTTTACTGACAGTTTAGCGTTATCCATAGACTGCTCTCCGGGTTACGGTATGGAGAGAATTATTTGCTGGCAAACGAATATATGCGTTGCAGTATCAGGGCGGTGATATGGATAAATGCGCTGTTGGCGTGAAACTGTGAGGGAGGTAACAACACGCGGTACCTGCAAAACGCAGATACCGCGGGGGAGACTTAGTGAGCTTTCAGGGCGTTGCGGCTTTTCTGGCTAAACAGATAGCCGATACCAAGAACGGCAACCCAGACTGGGATCAGGTACACCGAGATTGCCATACCCGGGGTCAGCAGCATGATGACCAGCACTCCCGCCATAAACAGCAGGCAGATCCAGTTGCCCAGCGGATAGAGCAGGGCAGGGAAGCGAGTCTTCACGCCCTGCTGATGCTTGGCACGGCGGAACTTGATGTGTGCCAGGCTGATCATCGCCCAGTTGATAACCAGGGCAGAGACCACCAGCGCCATCAGCAGGCCAAACGCCGATTCCGGGGCCAGATAGTTAATCAGGACACACAGCGCCGTTACGATCGCCGAAACGATGATGGTGTTCACCGGAACGCCACGCTTATCGACGTTGAGCAGCATCTTCGGCGCGTTACCCTGCTGGGCCAGGCCGAACAGCATACGGCTGTTGCAGTATACGCAGCTGTTATAGACCGACAGCGCCGCCGTCAGCACCACGATGTTGAGCGCATTCGCCACGACGGTATCGCCCAGCTCGTGGAAAATCAGGACAAACGGGCTGGTGTCTGCAGTAACGCGCGTCCACGGCAGCAGAGAGAGCAGAACGGCCAGTGAGCCCACATAGAAAATCAGAATACGGTAGATAACCTGGTTGGTCGCTTTCGGGATGCTCTGTTCCGGGTTGTCGGCTTCAGCTGCGGTGATGCCGACCAGCTCCAGACCACCAAAGGAGAACATAATGATTGCCATCATCATCACGAGGCCCGTCATGCCGTGAGGCAGGAAGCCGCCCTGTTCCCAGAGGTTGCGTACCGTGGCCTGCGGGCCACCGTTGCCGCTAAACAGCAGCCAGCCGCCAAAGATGATCATCGCCACGACGGCAACCACTTTGATGATGGCAAACCAGAACTCCATCTCACCGAAGACTTTAACGTTGGTGAGGTTGATGGCGTTAATAATGACGAAGAAGGCCGCAGCAGAAGCCCAGGTGGGGATCTCCGGGTACCAGAACTGAATGTATTTCCCGACGGCGGTCAGTTCAGCCATGGCAACCAGAACGTACAACACCCAGTAGTTCCAGCCTGACGCGAAACCGGCGAAACTGCCCCAGTACTTATAGGCAAAGTGGCTGAAAGAGCCCGCAACCGGCTCTTCAACGACCATTTCACCTAACTGGCGCATAATCAGAAAAGCGATAAAACCGGCAATGGCGTAACCCAAAATAATGCCGGGACCGGCAGACTGGATAACGGATGCACTTCCCAGAAACAGTCCAGTGCCAATAGCACCGCCCAGTGCGATTAGCTGTATATGGCGGTTCTTCAGACCGCGCTTTAGCTGATCGCCGTGCTGTTGAGCTTCCATTTGAAACCTCGTGTGTGGTTGTTATGTTCACGCGACGCGTGTGTAATTATGAATATCCGTTTTCTGTATTTATTTCTTTACAGTCAATGAGACCGAAAAAAGCGGAGATGTCTTCCGTAAGCGCCAGAATAGTGGTAGGCGCCACCGATTGCACCTGCTTTATGCCGGGGCGATGACGAGTTGAATAAAAAGAAAGCATTTGTAAATCACCCCGCTAACCCTTCATACCCCAACCTATAGAATAGAAATGCTCCGTAAGTGGGCAAAATTTCATATTTTGCGTTGTTGAATCGCTTCAGATTGCAAAAACCCTCGTTTCATTAAGGTTAAAACTCCCACTAAGGGAGTAACTAACTCATTTGTGCGAAGTTACATTTCTGAAACGTTATTTCTGTAAGGTTGTTAAAATGTGCAGGGTTTACTGATTTCAATCAAAACCAATATGGACAGAAGGTGAATACTTTGTTACTTTAGCGATACGAACTTGAAATTGGTAAGACCAATTGACTCCGGGCAAAAAGGCGTAAGACAGGGAATATGGCCTACAGCAAAATTCGCCAACCAAAACTATCTGATGTGATTGAGCAGCAGCTGGAGTTTTTAATCCTCGAAGGGACACTGCGCCCGGGTGAGAAACTTCCGCCAGAACGCGAGCTGGCAAAACAGTTCGACGTTTCACGTCCCTCTCTGCGTGAGGCGATTCAACGTCTCGAAGCAAAGGGCTTGCTGCTTCGTCGCCAGGGCGGCGGAACCTTTGTGCAAAACAGCCTGTGGCAGAGCTTCAGCGATCCGCTGGTAGAACTTCTCTCTGACCACCCAGAATCCCAGTTTGATCTGCTTGAGACCCGTCACGCGCTAGAAGGTATCGCGGCCTATTACGCCGCACTTCGTAGCACTGATGAAGATCGCGTGCGTATCCGCGAACTTCATCAGGCCATTGAACGGGCACAGCAATCCGGCGATTTAGACGCCGAGTCCAATGCCGTTGTCCAGTATCAAATCGCCGTCACCGAAGCTGCACACAATGTTGTGCTCCTCCATCTGCTACGCTGCATGGAGCCGATGCTGGCCCAGAACGTTCGTCAGAATTTTGAATTGTTGTATGCCCGTCGGGACATGCTCCCATTGGTAAGCAACCATCGCACCCGAGTATTCGAGGCGATAATGGCCGGGGAACCGGAGCAGGCGCGCGAAGCGTCGCACCGACATCTGGCTTTCATTGAGGAAATCTTGCTGGACCGCAGCCGTGAACAATCGCGTCGCGAACGTTCATTACGCCGCATACAGCAACGAAAGGATTAAGCGCCAGGGTTTTTTAGAGCGCGGCAACTAAACGCAGAACCTGTCTTATTGTGTTCTTGCCCAAGAGCACAATGGGACAGGTTCCAGACAAATCAACGTATTAGATAGATAAGGAATACCCCCATGTCAGAACGTCTCCAAAATGACGTGGATCCGATCGAAACTCGCGACTGGCTACAGGCGATCGAATCGGTCATCCGTGAAGAAGGTGTTGAGCGTGCTCAGTATCTGATTGATCAGCTGCTTTCTGAAGCCCGCAAAGGCGGTGTGAAGGTTGCTTCAGGTGCAGGGGCTAGCAACTACGTAAACACGATTGCCGTTGAAGACGAACCGGAATACCCGGGCAATCTGGATCTGGAACGCCGTATCCGTTCTGCAATCCGCTGGAACGCCATCATGACCGTTCTGCGCGCGTCCAAGAAAGACCTGGAGCTGGGTGGCCACATGGCGTCCTTCCAGTCTTCTGCGACCGTTTACGAAGTGTGTTTCAACCACTTCTTCCGTGCAGCTAACGAGAAAGACGGCGGCGATCTGGTGTACTTCCAGGGCCACATCTCTCCGGGCATCTATGCACGTGCATTCCTGGAAGGTCGTCTGACTGAAGAGCAGATGAACAACTTCCGTCAGGAAGTTCACGGTAAAGGTCTGTCTTCTTACCCACACCCTAAACTGATGCCAGAATTCTGGCAGTTCCCGACAGTATCCATGGGTCTGGGCCCAATCGGTGCTATCTATCAGGCTAAGTTCCTGAAATATCTGGAACACCGTGGTCTGAAAGACACCTCTGAACAGACCGTCTACGCCTTCCTGGGCGATGGCGAGATGGATGAGCCAGAATCGAAAGGCGCAATCACCATTGCGACCCGTGAGAAACTGGACAACCTGTGCTTCATCATCAACTGTAACCTGCAGCGTCTGGATGGTCCGGTAACCGGTAACGGCAAGATCATCAACGAACTGGAAGGCATCTTCGCAGGTGCTGGCTGGAACGTTATCAAAGTGATGTGGGGTTCCCGTTGGGACGAACTGCTGCGTAAAGACACCAGCGGTAAACTGATCCAGCTGATGAACGAAACCGTTGACGGTGACTACCAGACCTTCAAATCCAAAGACGGTGCCTACGTTCGTGAGCACTTCTTCGGTAAATATCCTGAAACCGCAGCACTGGTTGCAGACTGGACTGACGAACAGATCTGGGCTCTGAACCGTGGCGGCCACGATCCGAAGAAAATTTACGCTGCACTGAAAAAAGCGCGTGAAACCAAAGGTAAAGCGACTGTAATCCTGGCCCATACCATCAAAGGTTACGGCATGGGTGATACCGCTGAAGGTAAAAACATCGCTCACCAGGTTAAGAAAATGAACATGGACGGCGTGCGTTATATCCGCGACCGTTTCAACGTTCCAGTGACCGATGAGCAGGTAGAAAACCTGTCTTACATCACCTTCCCTGAAGGTTCTGAAGAGCATAAGTACCTGCACGAACGTCGTCAGGCGCTGAAAGGCTACCTGCCAGCTCGTCAGCCTAACTTCACCGAGAAGCTGGAACTGCCAGCGCTGGAAGATTTCTCTCAGCTGCTGGAAGAGCAGAACAAAGAGATCTCTACCACTATCGCTTTCGTTCGTGCCCTGAACGTGATGCTGAAGAACAAGTCGATCAAAGATCGTCTGGTTCCAATCATTGCCGACGAAGCGCGTACTTTCGGTATGGAAGGTCTGTTCCGTCAGATCGGTATTTACAGCCCGAACGGCCAGCAGTACACCCCGCAGGACCGTGAGCAGGTTGCTTACTACAAAGAAGACGAGAAAGGTCAGATCCTGCAGGAAGGTATCAACGAGTTGGGCGCAGGCGCATCCTGGCTGGCTGCTGCGACCTCTTACAGCACCAACAACCTGCCGATGATCCCGTTCTACATTTACTACTCCATGTTCGGGTTCCAGCGTATCGGTGACCTGTGCTGGCAGGCAGGCGACCAGCAGGCTCGCGGCTTCCTGATCGGTGGTACTTCTGGTCGTACGACCCTGAACGGTGAAGGTCTGCAGCACGAAGATGGTCACAGCCATATTCAGTCTCTGACTATCCCTAACTGTATCTCTTACGACCCGTCTTACGCGTACGAAGTGGCAGTCATCATGCATGACGGTCTGCAGCGCATGTACGGTGAAGCGCAAGAGAACATTTACTACTACATCACCACGCTGAACGAAAACTACCACATGCCGGCCATGCCAGCAGGTGCCGAGGAAGGTATCCGTAAAGGTATCTACAAACTCGAAACCGTTGCAGGTAGCAAAGGTAAAGTTCAGCTGCTGGGCTCCGGTTCTATCCTGCGTCACGTACGTGAAGCGGCACAGATCCTGGCGAACGACTACGGCGTTGGCTCTGACGTGTACAGCGTAACGTCCTTCACTGAACTGGCGCGTGATGGTCAGGATTGTGAGCGCTGGAACATGCTGCACCCAATGGAAACGCCACGCGTTCCATACATCGCTCAGGTGATGAACGACGCGCCTGCGGTTGCGTCTACTGACTATATGAAACTGTTCGCTGAGCAGGTTCGTACTTACGTACCGGCTGATGATTACCGCGTACTGGGTACTGACGGCTTCGGTCGTTCTGACAGCCGCGAAAACCTGCGTCACCACTTCGAAGTGGATGCATCTTACGTGGTTGTAGCAGCACTGGGCGAACTGGCTAAACGTGGCGAAATCGATAAGAAAGTGGTTGCGGACGCAATCACCAAATTCAACATCGATGCAGATAAAGTTAACCCGCGTCTGGCGTAAGAGGTAAAAGAAGAATGGCTATCGAAATCAAAGTACCGGACATCGGGGCTGATGAAGTTGAAATCACCGAGATCCTGGTCAAAGTGGGCGACAAAGTTGAAGCTGAACAGTCGCTGATCACTGTAGAAGGCGATAAAGCCTCTATGGAAGTTCCGTCTCCTCAGGCTGGCATCGTTAAAGAGATCAAAGTCTCTGTTGGCGATAAAACCGAGACTGGCAAACTGATCATGATTTTCGATTCCGCCGACGGTGCAGCTGCTGCTGCACCTGCGCAGGAAGAGAAGAAAGAAGCTGCTCCTGCGGCTGCTGCACCAGCAGCTGCTGCGGCAAAAGAAGTCAACGTGCCTGACATCGGCGGTGACGAAGTTGAAGTCACTGAAATCCTGGTGAAAGTGGGCGATAGCGTTACGGCTGAGCAGTCCCTGATCACCGTAGAAGGCGACAAAGCCTCTATGGAAGTGCCGGCGCCATTCGCGGGTACGGTTAAAGAGATCAAGATCAACACCGGTGACAAAGTTTCTACCGGCTCTCTGATCATGATCTTCGAAGTGGCAGGTGCTGCACCTGCTGCCGCGCCTGCTCAGGCTGCTGCGCCAGCGCCGGCCGCTGCACCTGCTGCTGGCGGTGCGAAAGATGTCAACGTACCTGACATCGGCGGTGACGAAGTTGAAGTCACCGAAGTGATGGTGAAAGTGGGCGACAAAGTTGCTGCTGAACAGTCACTGATCACCGTTGAAGGCGACAAAGCGTCTATGGAAGTACCCGCGCCATTCGCGGGTACCGTTAAAGAGATCAAAATTAGCACCGGCGACAAAGTGTCTACGGGCTCTCTGATCATGGTCTTCGAAGTGGAAGGCGCTGCGCCAGCTGCTGCTCCGGCAGCCGCTGCTGCACCAGCACATGCCGCTGCACCGGCTCAGGCGGCTAAACCTGCTGCTGCCCCTGCTGCAAAAGCAGAAGGTAAATCTGAGTTCGCTGAGAACGACGCTTACGTTCACGCTACGCCACTGATTCGTCGCCTGGCGCGCGAATTCGGTGTAAACCTGGCGAAAGTGAAAGGGACTGGCCGTAAAGGTCGTATCCTGCGCGAAGACGTTCAGGCCTATGTGAAAGACGCGGTGAAACGCGCTGAAGCTGCCCCTGCTGCTGCCGCTGGCGGCGGTATCCCGGGCATGCTGCCATGGCCGAAAGTGGACTTCAGCAAGTTCGGTGAAATCGAAGAAGTGGAACTGGGTCGTATCCAGAAAATCTCTGGTGCCAACCTGAGCCGTAACTGGGTGATGATCCCGCACGTTACGCACTTCGACAAAACGGATATCACCGATCTGGAAGCGTTCCGTAAACAGCAGAATGCCGAAGCTGAGAAGCGTAAACTGGACGTGAAATTCACCCCAGTCGTCTTCATCATGAAAGCCGTTGCTGCGGCGCTTGAGCAGATGCCACGCTTCAACAGCTCCCTGTCCGAAGATGGGCAGAAGCTGACGCTGAAGAAATACATCAACATCGGTGTTGCGGTTGATACGCCAAATGGTCTGGTTGTTCCGGTCTTTAAAGACGTGAACAAGAAGAGCATCACTGAGCTGTCCCGTGAACTGACCACCATCTCCAAAAAAGCGCGTGATGGTAAGCTGACTGCCGGCGAAATGCAGGGCGGCTGCTTCACTATCTCCAGCATCGGCGGCCTGGGTACTACCCACTTCGCACCGATTGTTAACGCGCCGGAAGTGGCTATCCTCGGTGTGTCCAAGTCCGCGATGGAACCGGTATGGAATGGCAAAGAGTTCGTGCCGCGTCTGATGATGCCAATCTCTCTGTCCTTCGACCACCGCGTGATCGACGGTGCTGATGGTGCGCGTTTCATCACCATCATCAACAACACCCTGAGCGACATTCGCCGCCTGGTGATGTAATCGAAAAGCCGGCCAGTCGGCCGGCTTTTTTCTGTTAATCTCATGTGGTCTGTGAGGTTATTGGCGAAAAGCGACAATTCGTGAGCCGTTTGTTGTTTCAAAATTGTTAACAATTTTGTAAACTGCGGGCGGATAGAACGTCCCGGTGGATGAAGGGCGACAAGTACCTGGACCGCCGGAAATCAATAAGAGGTCATGATGAGTACTGAAATCAAAACTCAGGTCGTGGTACTTGGGGCAGGCCCGGCGGGTTACTCTGCTGCCTTCCGTTGCGCTGATTTAGGTCTGGAAACCGTAATCGTAGAACGCTACAACACCCTCGGTGGTGTTTGCCTGAACGTAGGCTGTATCCCTTCTAAAGCTCTGCTGCACGTTGCGAAAGTTATCGAAGAAGCCAAAGCACTGGCTGAACACGGTATCGTCTTCGGCGAGCCGAAAACCGATATCGACAAGATTCGTACCTGGAAAGAGAAAGTTATCACTCAGCTGACCGGTGGTCTGGCAGGTATGGCCAAAGGCCGTAAAGTGAAAGTGGTAAACGGTCTGGGTAAATTCACCGGCGCGAACACCCTGGAAGTGGAAGGCGAAAACGGCAAAACCGTTATCAACTTCGACAACGCGATCATCGCTGCGGGTTCCCGTCCAATTCAGCTGCCATTCATTCCACATGAAGATCCACGCGTGTGGGATTCCACCGATGCGCTGGAGCTGAAATCCGTACCTAAGCGTATGCTGGTTATGGGTGGCGGTATCATCGGTCTGGAAATGGGTACCGTGTACCATGCGCTGGGTTCAGAGATCGACGTGGTTGAAATGTTCGACCAGGTTATCCCGGCTGCCGATAAAGACATCGTTAAAGTCTTCACCAAACGTATCAGCAAGAAATTCAACCTGATGCTGGAAACCAAAGTGACTGCCGTTGAAGCGAAAGAAGACGGTATTTACGTTTCCATGGAAGGCAAAAAAGCCCCTGCCGAACCACAGCGTTACGACGCCGTGCTGGTGGCTATCGGCCGTGTGCCGAACGGTAAAAACCTCGACGCGGGCAAAGCTGGCGTGGAAGTGGACGACCGTGGCTTCATCCGCGTTGACAAACAGCTGCGCACCAACGTGCCGCACATCTTTGCTATCGGCGATATCGTCGGTCAGCCAATGCTGGCGCACAAAGGTGTTCACGAAGGTCACGTTGCCGCTGAAGTTATCGCCGGCATGAAACACTACTTCGATCCGAAAGTGATCCCATCTATCGCTTACACCGAGCCAGAAGTGGCATGGGTGGGTCTGACTGAGAAAGAAGCGAAAGAGAAAGGCATCAGCTACGAAACCGCCACCTTCCCGTGGGCTGCTTCTGGCCGTGCTATCGCTTCCGACTGCGCAGACGGTATGACCAAACTGATCTTCGACAAAGAGACTCACCGTGTGATCGGTGGTGCGATTGTTGGTACCAACGGCGGCGAGCTGCTGGGTGAGATCGGTCTGGCTATCGAAATGGGTTGTGACGCTGAAGACATCGCGCTGACCATCCACGCTCACCCGACTCTGCACGAGTCTGTTGGCCTGGCGGCAGAAGTGTTCGAAGGTAGCATCACCGACCTGCCTAACGCGAAAGCGAAGAAGAAATAAGTTTCTTCATGATTGCGAAACGCCTCCTCCGGAGGCGTTTTTTTTGCCTGCGTTATGGGGCGACCGGTTGCCAGGTGTGATCCAGGTGATAAGCAGGTAACGCCTGCGCTTTCTTCTCTGACTCGCTGCCGAGGTCCGACTGGTACACCTTGTCGGTCTGGTTTATTACAAAGCTCATCACGCCCGTCTGGCCGTAGCTGACTGGCCAGGCCACCATGGCAAAACCGTTTTTATCCGGCAGGATGCGAAAGCGGTAGCCGTGATAGCCAGTGCCGGGTTCTTTCGGGCTGAAGGCCGGACCGAGTGGGCTGGGGGCTTCGCCGGGCAAGGCCGGCCAGTATAAGCCGTCTTTTTTGCCGGCTGAGCTGACAATCCTCTGCGCATATTTCTGGTTCAGCGCAAAATAGCTTTGCTGTGCATCCACATACGCGTGCAGCGCCTCGATGGCGGCGAGCTCGTTGCGGCCAATCTCGCGGGTCAGGATCTCTTCAGCCCCTTCTTTGATATCAAATTGCCAGCCAGAGGCGGTTTTGATCACCGGAATCGGTAGCTGCCAGTCGCTGGCACCGACCACCAGATGTGCCTTATTCCCGTCAACGACCGTATTGTGCCGAACTTTCCAGTCGCGCAGGAAGCGATCCACGGCATCAGGATCCACCCCTTCCGGCGGCAGGAAATCACGCCAGTTCTCACCGAGCAGGGTGTTCATCGCGCTTTCATTTTGCTCACTGATGGCGCTGGCCAGCGCATCGGTTGCCTGGTCTGGCGTGCTGAAAGATTGCTGCGCCATTGCGGCGGCCGACAGCATGAATAACGCGATCCCACTGAGTAATTTGCTTTTCATGTCGGCTTCCTTAACGGTGACGGAATTCACGGTGTTCAGCACGCCCGGTAGACGTCTGGCGCGGTTGCTGATGGCGGGCAGCCTGTTGCCGGCTCTGGGCGCCTCGCTGCTGCTGGGCTTGCCAGTTGGCGGAACGACTGTCGTTACCGCTGAGCGCATTGGCGCGCGGCTGGCTACTCCGCGCAGGCTGCGAAACCCGTTTCTCTTGCCTTTGGGTGGTGGTCGGGCGGCTGTCTCGCGTCTTAGTGGCTGTCCGCTGTGCCGTTTGCGGTTTGGTGTCGTAGCCCCGGTAGTTGTTGCGCTGAGAAATTTGCTTCAGCTGGGCGGTTGACGCCTGACGCTGTGCATCTTTGGTGCCCGGACGCGCGGTCTGCGGGAAGGTTTTTCCCGTTGATTTCTCCATCTGGCTCAGTGCAGCCTGTCGTTGGCTGTCCCGGTTGACCGGTTTTTGCTGCGTCGCGCTTAGCCCCGTTGCCGTGTTCGTTGAGTGGAAACGATTGTTGAGCGTGTTAGTGGGATAGGGCACTCCTTCACGATAGGCCGGGTTATGCTGCCAGGTGCGGTTGGCGTCCGTCAGGCGCTGGCCGCTGATTTTATTAAAGTTCTCGACGTTGATATTGAT
Source organism: Enterobacter sp. BNK-18 (assembly GCF_047456135.1). Classification (NCBI taxonomy): domain Bacteria; kingdom Pseudomonadati; phylum Pseudomonadota; class Gammaproteobacteria; order Enterobacterales; family Enterobacteriaceae; genus Enterobacter; species Enterobacter sp. BNK-18. The sequence goes on from NZ_CP179899.1 coordinate 4,593,333, forward strand.
GTTGTTATCACCGTTGCGGTTATAGCCGCCGTGGTGATCCCAGTCGTCATCATGGTGGTGATCCCAGTCATCGTCATCATCCCAGTCGATGTTGCTGAAAATAGCGTAGGTGGTCGCCACGCCCAGGCTGAACCCTAAGCCTTTGACCAGACTGTCCGTAAACTGCTCTCCCGGAGAGGGCGGTAAATAGACGGGCGGATAAGCGGTGTTCGGCCAGGTGCCATACACGGTATTCGGGTTGTAGGTGGGAACGTAAACCACCTGCGGGTCGGCAGACTCAATTTTAATGACCGTCGGGGCTGACGTCGTGGCGGTGTTTGTTGTCTGGCCGGTGGCCGTTTTCGCCGGGGCCGGTTTTGTCTCGGTGGTGACCGTTTGCTGCGGTGTTGATTGCAATGCACCGGTTTGCTGCGCCAGCAAACGCAGACGTTGCACGGAATCCATCACATCTTTCGGCTGCGCGAGAAACGCGTCGCCCAGGCTCTGCACCCAGGGTGGATTTTCGCCCATCAGGGACATCAGCTGAGGAAACGCCACCAGTGATTTTACGCTCGGATCCCAGGGTTGATTCGCCACGGCCTGAATGGCGGCATCGCCCTGCAGTTTAGGGTTGTCTTTTGACCACTGTGCCGCCTGGATGACGTTGGCCGGGTAAGTCGAAGCCATCAAAATTTGCGATAGCAGGGCATCCGGGTAGAGCGCGATGGGGGCAACCCACTGATCAATTTGCGCGGCCGTGTAGGCTGGCGCGACGACCGGTGCTGGCTGAGCGGCAGGCGGCGCAGCCGGTTGTTGTGCGACGGTGGCAGGAGCCACAGGCTCCGTTGCGCGGCTTTTAACGAACATGACGCCTGAGGCGGCAAACAGCCCGGCACTGCACAGAAGGACAAGCAGTTGTGGCTTAGAGGGCAACTTCATAAAATGACTCCAACGAGACAAGCGCTGTGCCGTGAGGCGTTACGGTTGGCGTGAGTATCAATCACCCGTCTTTTACTGTTTTGACTTTTGTGGGGAATCATCCGGTACGTCCGGATAAAGAGTGTGAGTATTTATTACACAATTATATCGGATGGCTGAAATGCCGCCGGAATATTCAGAAGGTCGCACTCACGGTTTTTGCAGTCAGAATTCGTTGCACCTGCCCGCTACACCATGCTTAACGATTCAGCAAATTTTTTAATGTTGCTTTTTTGTAAACGGATTAACACTGTGCAGAAATCCTGCTATGCTGCCCGACGCGGTATCGGGCATTTACCCTACAAACTGCTGTCTCACAGGAGCGTGAAGAGAACGCCCGCCGCATATGACAATGAGAGCGAGGAGAACCGTCGTGCTAGAAGAATACCGTAAGCACGTAGCAGAACGTGCCGCCGAGGGAATTGTACCCAAACCTTTAGATGCAACCCAAATGGCCGCGCTCGTCGAGCTGCTGAAGAACCCGCCTAAGGGCGAAGAAGAATTCCTGTTAGATCTGTTGATCAACCGTGTACCGCCTGGCGTAGATGAAGCTGCCTACGTAAAAGCCGGATTCCTTGCCGCCGTCGCCAAAGGCGAAGCAACCTCCCCACTGGTTACTCCTGAAAAAGCTATTGAACTGCTCGGTACCATGCAGGGTGGCTACAACATTCATCCGCTGATTGACGCACTGGATAACGACACGCTGGCACCGATTGCCGCCAAAGCGCTCTCCTCAACGCTGCTGATGTTCGATAACTTCTACGATGTAGAAGAAAAAGCCAAAGCCGGCAACGCCTACGCGAAACAGGTTATGCAATCCTGGGCCGATGCCGAATGGTTCCTGAACCGTCCTGCACTGGCTGAAAAAATCACCGTTACCGTCTTCAAAGTGACCGGTGAAACTAACACCGATGACCTCTCTCCGGCACCGGATGCGTGGTCTCGTCCTGATATTCCTCTGCACGCGCTGGCGATGCTGAAAAACGCCCGTGAAGGTATTGAGCCGGATCAGCCGGGCAGCGTTGGCCCGATCAAACAGATCGAAGCCCTGCAGGAAAAAGGTTTCCCGCTGGCATACGTCGGTGACGTAGTGGGTACCGGTTCGTCCCGTAAGTCCGCGACCAACTCCGTACTGTGGTTCATGGGCGATGACATTCCTCATGTGCCTAACAAACGTGGCGGCGGCCTGGTGCTGGGCGGCAAAATTGCGCCAATCTTCTTCAACACCATGGAAGATGCGGGCGCACTGCCGATCGAAGTGGATGTCTCTAACCTGAATATGGGCGACGTGATTGACGTTTACCCGTTCAAAGGTGAAGTGCGCAACCACGAAACCAACGAACTGCTGGCGAGTTTTGAGCTGAAAACCGACGTGCTGATTGACGAAGTGCGTGCCGGTGGCCGTATTCCGCTGATCATCGGTCGTGGCCTGACGACCAAAGCGCGTGAAGCGCTGGGTCTGCCGCACAGCGACGTGTTCCGTCATGCGAAAGATGTGGCGGAAAGCAATCGTGGTTACTCCCTGGCACAGAAAATGGTGGGTCGCGCCTGCGGCGTCGCCGGTGTCCGTCCTGGCGCGTACTGCGAACCGAAGATGACCTCTGTGGGGTCTCAGGACACCACTGGCCCAATGACCCGTGATGAACTGAAAGACCTGGCGTGCCTGGGCTTCTCTTCTGACCTGGTGATGCAGAGCTTCTGTCACACTGCCGCGTATCCGAAGCCGGTTGACGTGACCACGCACCACACGCTGCCTGACTTCATCATGAACCGTGGCGGTGTGTCGCTGCGTCCGGGTGACGGTGTTATTCACTCCTGGCTGAACCGTATGCTGCTGCCTGATACCGTCGGTACCGGTGGTGATTCCCATACCCGTTTCCCAATCGGTATCTCCTTCCCGGCGGGCTCGGGGCTGGTGGCGTTTGCTGCTGCGACCGGCGTGATGCCGCTGGATATGCCAGAATCGGTTCTGGTGCGCTTCAAGGGCAAAATGCAGCCGGGTATCACCCTGCGTGACCTCGTGCATGCTATTCCTCTATATGCCATCAAACAGGGTCTGCTGACCGTTGAGAAGAAAGGGAAGAAAAACATCTTCTCTGGCCGTATTCTGGAAATTGAAGGTCTGCCGGATCTGAAAGTCGAGCAGGCATTCGAACTGACCGATGCGTCCGCGGAGCGTTCTGCTGCTGGCTGTACCATCAAGCTGAACAAAGAACCGATTATTGAGTATCTGACCTCTAACATCGTGCTGCTGAAGTGGATGATTGCAGAAGGCTACGGCGACCGTCGTACGCTGGAGCGCCGTATCCAGGGCATGGAAAAATGGCTGGCGGATCCACAGCTGCTGGAAGCCGATGCTGACGCAGAATACGCGGCAGTGATCGACATCGATCTGGCGGATATCAAAGAGCCGATCCTGTGTGCACCAAACGATCCGGACGACGCGCGTCTGCTTTCCGACGTTCAGGGCGACAAGATCGACGAAGTGTTCATCGGATCCTGTATGACCAACATCGGCCACTTCCGTGCTGCCGGTAAGCTGCTGGATACCCACAAAGGCCAGCTGCCAACGCGTCTGTGGGTGGCTCCGCCAACCCGTATGGATGCGGCTCAGCTGACCGAAGAGGGCTACTACAGCGTGTTCGGTAAGAGCGGTGCGCGTATCGAAATTCCTGGCTGTTCCCTGTGTATGGGTAACCAGGCGCGCGTGGCTGACGGTGCGACGGTGGTTTCCACCTCTACCCGTAACTTCCCGAACCGTTTAGGTACCGGTGCAAACGTCTACCTGGCCTCTGCGGAGCTGGCGGCGGTTGCGGCACTGATTGGTAAACTGCCAACGCCGGAAGAGTACCAGACCTTTGTAGCTCAGGTGGATAAGACGGCGGTAGATACCTATCGCTATCTGAACTTCGACCAGCTCTCTCAGTACACCGAGAAGGCTGACGGGGTTATCTTCCAGACGGCAGTATAAACAGCTAAACCGTCTTCACGGAGGCGGTTTTGTGTTTGCACCCTCTCCTGTGGAGAGGGACAGGGTGAGGGCATCAGACCGCAAGGTCTTGCTCTCACCTTTTTATTTTCATTCCTCCTGCCTCCCACGCTTTTTTTCTTCCTCTCTGCTGCGATAATTAGCGTAATGGCTTTGCAGAGGAAAATACTATGGATTACGAATTTCTGCGCGACATCACCGGAGTGGTGAAAGTGCGTATGTCGATGGGCCACGAAGCTGTTGGACACTGGTTCAACGAAGAGGTGAAAGAGAATCTCGCCCTTCTGGACGAAGTTGAACAGGCGGCAAATACGGTGAAAGGCAGTGAACGCTCCTGGCAACGTGCCGGGCACGAATACACGCTGTGGATGGATGGCGAAGAGGTGATGGTGCGTGCCAACCAGCTTGAATTCTCCGGTGATGAGATGGAAGAGGGGATGAGCTACTACGATGAAGAGAGTCTGTCGCTGTGCGGCGTAGAAGACTTTTTACAAGTCGTGACGGCGTACCGGGCGTTCATGAAACAGAAATAGCACACCGGAGCGTCCTTGCTCCCAGCGCGGCTTACACGGTCGGAATATTGCGGCCGTAGTAGATTTCGCGCATCTCTTTCCAGAGCAGGTCAGTAATGGCCTTGCGCTCTTCTTCGCTTAAATCTTCTGGTCGGGTATGGAACATGTAGTGCTTAAGGTCGAACTCCTTAAGTAACATCTTGGTATGGAAGATATTTTCCTGATACACGTTCACATCCATCATGTCATACAGCGACTTCATGTCGTCGGACATAAAGTTCTGAATGGAATTGATCTCGTGATCGATAAAGTGCTTCATGCCGTTAATGTCACGGGTAAAGCCTCGCACGCGATAATCAATCGTCACGATATCGGATTCCAGCTGGTGGATTAAATAGTTCAGCGCGTTCAGCGGGGAGATCACGCCGCAGGTCGACACTTCGATATCGGCACGGAAGGTACACAGCCCGCCTTCAGGATGGCTCTCCGGGTAGGTGTGCACGCAGATGTGGCTTTTATCGAGATGGGCGACGACCACTTCCGGCAGCGGGCCCGGATGTTCTGTTTTATCGATAAGTTGAGGGTCGACCGGCTCTTCGCTGACCAGAATCGTGACGCTGGCACCCTGAGGTTCATAATCCTGACGGGCGATATTCAGGATATTCGCGCCGATAATCGAACAGGTTTCTGACAGGATCTCGGTCAGACGGTTGGCATTGTAGAGTTCATCGATATAGGCGATGTAACCATCGCGTTCTTCCGCTGTTTTGGCATAGCAGATATCGTAAATACAAAAACTCAGGCTTTTGGTCAGGTTGTTAAAGCCATGCAGTTTAAGCTTTTTCAATTAGCTCACCCCCTTAGTGGATAATGCGTCTTGCAGGTACTGCGGTAAGGCAAACGCTGCGGTATGAACTGCCGGATTGTAGTAACGGCACGTAAGACCGGCCTGGTGGAAGCGGGCCTGAATAATTTCGGTGGAAAGATGGCGCAGTACGTCGTTATCTGTCGCCCAGGCAAAGGTCATGATCCCGCCGTAGTACGTCGGAATAGCGGCCTGATAGAAGCTGACATCGCCAAAATAGGTGCTCAGCTTGCGATGGCTGTCGAGGGCTTCATCCTGCTGCAGGAAGCAGACGCCGTTTTGTGCCACAAAAATCCCGCCCGGCTTCAGGCAGCGCTTGCAGCCTTCGTAGAAATCGGAGGTAAACAGCGATGCGCCGGGACCGATCGGGTCGGTACAGTCGGAGATAATAACGTCGAAGGTCTGGGTCGTCTGATTAACGAAGTTAACCCCATCATCAATGACCAGACTGAAGCGCGGATCGTCATAGCTACCGGCGTTATGGTTCGGCAGGTACTGACGACAGAAAGAGACCACGCCGGCATCAATTTCCACCATCGTAATGGTTTCGATGGATTGATGGCGGGAGACTTCACGCAGCATTGCGCCATCACCACCACCGATAATCAGAACATGCTTCGCATGCCCGTGTGCCAGCAGTGGGACGTGGGTCATCATCTCATGATAGATAAATTCGTCACGCTCGGTCGTTTGCACGACACCGTCCAGCGCCATCACGCGGCCAAAGGCGGCATTCTCGAAGATGATCAGATCCTGGTGATCGGTTTTCTCATGATAGAGCACGTTATCAACGGCAAAGTACTGACCAAACTGGTCATGCAGTGTTTCATGCCACAACGTGTGGTCGGCCATACGCGGACTCCTCCTTTGTTAACATCCGTTACGCTCACAAAAAATGAGCGAAACATGATAGCTAACTATAACCGTGGTTGCACGGCTATAGGCTCAACAAGGGGGCGTCGGGAAGGTTATTTCACGTAGGCGAGCAGGCTGAGTGAATCGCGAGCCAGCGCTTTGCATTTTTTGGCGGTAGGGATACCAATACCGCTTAAATCGCGGTAGCTGTCTTCGCCGAGCGCCTTCATGTCGAAGCTATCGTAGTTGCTGAGATCCCATTGGTTTTGCTGGGCAAAAAAGACCAGTGCGCGACGAATCTGCCCGTTGGGCAAATTCTGGTAACCACAATCGTTTTTCAGAAAGACAAAAACTGCCGTCAAATCGGCCATATCTTCCGCTTCATTTTCACTCAGCGCGTAACTGTTCGCACATATCGCCATCAGGCTACCGAACAAAATTGTTCTGAAAAACGTCTTCATTGCTTCTACCACTGCATCACGGAAAATTAACGTTAGCATACTTGATGCCAGGCCGACGATCTTTATTATTACCGCTTCACTTGACCTTCCGGTAAGGGGAGGGTTTATGCTCAAAAGATCGCCTGCTGGAAATAAGGAAATGAACATGCAACGCCGTGATTTTTTAAAATATTCCGTTGCGCTTGGCGTAGCCAGCGCTTTACCGCTGTGGAGCCGCGCGGCTTTTGCGGCTGACAGACCTGCCTTACCGATCCCTGATTTACTCACCGCGGATGCCCGTAGCCGCATCCAGCTTGTTGTCCAGTCCGGTAAAACGACCTTTGGCGCACACAGTGCGACAACGTGGGGTTATAACGGCAATCTTCTCGGCCCGGCACTTCAGTTACGTAAAGGGAAAGCGGTGACGGTGGATATCCATAACACGCTGGCAGAGGAGACCACGTTGCACTGGCACGGACTGGAAGTGCCGGGCGAGGTGGATGGGGGGCCGCAGGGCATCATAAAACCGGGCGGTAAGCGAAGCGTGACCTTTACCCCGGACCAGCGCGCCGCGACCTGCTGGTTCCACCCCCATCAGCATGGCAAAACGGGACATCAGGTGGCGATGGGGCTGGCGGGGCTGGTGCTGATCGAAGATGACGAAAGCCGTTTGCTGCGCCTGCCCAAACAGTGGGGCATCGACGATGTGCCGGTCATTGTGCAGGACAAAAAATTCACCGCTGACGGGCAAATTGATTACCAGCTGGACGTCATGAGCGCGGCGGTAGGCTGGTTCGGCGACACCCTGCTGACCAACGGTGCCATTTACCCGCAGCATGCGGCACCGAAAGGCTGGCTGCGCTTACGCCTGCTCAACGGCTGTAACGCCCGCTCACTGAATTTCGCCACCAGCGATAAACGCCCTCTGTACGTGGTCGCAAGCGACGGGGGGCTGCTGCCTGAACCGGTGAAGGTGGATGCGCTACCGATGCTGATGGGGGAGCGTTTTGAGGTGCTGGTGGATATCAGCGACGGCAAACCGTTTGACCTGGTCACGCTTCCGGTCAGTCAGATGGGAATGGCGGTTGCACCCTTTGATAAGCCGCACCCGGTGCTGCAGATCCAGCCGCTGCAGGTCACGGCCTCGGGCATGCTGCCGGATACCCTGAGCACGCTCCCGGCGCTACCTTCTCTCGAGGGCCTGACCCAACGCAAGCTGCAACTGTCCATGAACCCGATGCTCGATATGATGGGCATGCAGGCACTGATGGCGAAATATGGCAATCAGGCGATGGCGGGCATGCACCACGGAGAGATGATGGGCCATATGAATATGGACCACGGTAAAATGGGCGGCATGGGGCACGGTGGCCATGATTTCGATTTCCACAATGCCAACATGATCAATGGCAAAGCGTTCGACATGAACACGCCAATGTTTGCTGCCACAAAAGGGCAGTTTGAACGCTGGGTGATTTCAGGCGAAGGCGACATGATGCTGCATCCGTTCCATATTCACGGTACCCAGTTCCGCATCCTTTCTGAAAACGGTAACGCGCCACAGGCGCATCGCGCGGGATGGAAAGACACCGTCAGGGTTGAAGGTGGCGTCAGTGAGGTGCTGGTGAAATTTGACCACGAGGCACCGAAGGCGTTTGCCTATATGGCGCACTGCCATCTGCTGGAGCATGAAGATACGGGCATGATGCTGGGGTTCACGGTTTAATATCGTGTGGCCTGATGCCCAGACCTTGGTTCAGAGGGGATAAGCAATAAAAACGGCAACCGAAGTTGCCGTTTTTTTTACCGTTGGCGGTGTTAGTTATTTAGCGTCGTCGGGTAAAGCATAAGCCACAATGTAGTCGCCCATCTTCGTACCAAACGAACCATGACCACCCGCAGAGATGACAACGTACTGCTTGCCATTCACTTCATAGGTCATCGGCGTTGCCTGTCCACCTGCTGGCAGACGGCCTTGCCACAGTTTTTCACCGTTGGTCATGTTGTACGCGCGCAGGTAGTTATCGGCGGTTGCCGCGATGAACAGCACGTTACCGGCGGTAGAAATTGGACCACCCAGCATTGGCATACCCATATTGAACGGGACAGGAACTGGCATCGGGAACGGCATGCTGTCCTGAGGCGTACCAATACGTTTTTTCCAGACGATCTGGTTAGTTTTCAGATCCAGGCCGGAGATATAACCCCAGGCAGGCTGTTTACACGGCAGACCAAACGGCGACAGGAACGGGTTCAGCGTGACGCCGTATGGCACGCCATACTGCGGCTGAATACCCGCTTCAGTACCGCTGCCTTTAGCATCTTTAGGCTGCTCCATTGGGTTGCCTGGACCGCGTGGAATAAGCTTAGAAACAAACGGCAGGGCCATCGGGTTGGCAATCGCCACCTGACGGTTAGGGTCAACGGAGATCCCACCCCATTCGAACATGCCCAGGTTACCCGGGAAGACCAGCGTGCCCTGCTCAGAAGGTGGCGTGAAGATACCTTCATAGCGCAGCTGATGGAACATCACGCGGCACACCAGCTGGTCAAACATTGTGGCACCCCACATGTCTGCACCGCTGAGATCTTTCTTCGGACGGAAGCTCAGGTCAGAGAACGGCTGTGTTTTGGTGACATAGTCGCCTTTGGCAGCGCCCTGCGGAACGGGTTTTTCGGGTGCCGGGACAACCAGCTTACCGTTGCTGCGATCCAGCACAAAGATGTTGCCCGTTTTCGCGGGTGCATAAATCACCGGAACGGTTTTGCCGTTAACGGTAATGTCTGCCAGCGTCGGCTGGGACGGCATGTCCATATCCCACAGGTCGTGGTGAACAGTCTGGTAGCTCCAGGCCAGTTTACCGGTGGTTGCGTTCAGCGCCACGATAGAGCTGGCATAACGCTCTTGCTCAGGCGTACGGTTACCCCCCCAGATATCTGGCGTGGTGACGCCCATCGGCAGGTAGACCAGGTCCAGCTTCGCGTCATACGCCGCCGGTGCCCAGGAGTTAGGTGAGTTAAAGGTAAAGGTGTGTTCGTCCGATGGGATCGCGTTTGGATCTTTCGCGCCCGGGTCGAAGGCCCACAGCAGTTTACCGGTGTTCACGTCAAAACCACGGATAACGCCAGAGGTTTCGCGGGTGGAGAAGTTATCGGTTACCGAGCCGGCAATCACGATAGTTTTATCGGTGATGATCGGCGGTGAGGTTGGCTCATACAGACCCGGCGTGGTGTCCGGCATGTTGGTCTGCAGATTCAGGATACCTTTGTTGGCAAAGGTCTCACACAGCTTACCGGTTTCGGCATTGATCGCGAACAGGCGGCCATCGTTTACCGGCAGCATGATGCGGCGAGGACAGTCGGCAATGACTTCAGGGCTCGCATTATCAGCACGCGCTTCGTGGTAAGAGACGCCACGGCAGGTGATGTGCTGGAACGACGGGTTGGAGTTCAGCTGTGGATCGAAGTGCCATTTCTCTTTACCGGTGGCCGCGTCAAGCGCGAACAGACGCTGGTGCGCGGTGCACAGATAAAGCATGTTACCGACTTTAATCGGCGTCACTTCGTTGGTCAGTTCACCCGGATCGTTTGGCATCTTCAGGTCGCCGGTACGGAATACCCAGGCTTCCTTCAGGTTCTTAACGTTGTCCGCGTTGATCTGCTTGAGCGGGGAGTAGCGCTGACCTTCCTGATTACGGCCATAAGCTGGCCAGTCGCCATCCGCGACCTGCGAGATAGCCGCAGCTGGGGTGGATTCGGCATTCAGCGTACCGTTAATCTCCTGCGGATCGTTAAAACCGGCCCAGGTGAGAATGCCGCCGCTGATCAGCAGGGCAACCACCAGCGCCGCAACGGCACCGCTTGAAGGAACAATCAGGCGACGCCATACGAACGGCAGGATCAGCCAGATACCAAAGAAGACCAGAATGTCACTGCGCGGCGTCAGTGCCCAGAAGTCGAAACCGACTTCCCAGACGCCCCAGATCATGGTTGCGAGGAGTAAAGCAGCATAAAGCCATAGCGCGGATTGTTTTCTACGCCACAACAGGACGGTTACGCCAAGCATAACCAGACCCGCAATAGGGTAGTACCAGGAGCCGCCAATTGCGGCCAGCCAGACGCCACCGATTAACAGATACAGGCCGCAGAAGGCGGCGAATAGCGCTGTTAATGTCACCAGTAGACGTGGCTGTTGAGTTTTTATTTCAGCCATAGAAAGTGTACTCGTCAGTTTTGTTAATTATTTGCTAGCAACTAATTATAGGTATTAACAAGTGTGATCGGAATCACAATATTTGCTTTTTATAACTCATGCGCCAGGTGTATCCATTTACTGATATAATGGCTGGCTTGCGTATCGATGCCGGAGTAACATTCATCCGCATTGAGAGATTTTCATTAAAATCATATGGTTAGTAATATGAAACATACTGTTGAAGTGATGATCCCGGAAGCCGAGATCAAAGCGCGTATCGCCGAACTGGGTCGTCAAATCACCGAACATTACAAGGACAGCGGCAGCGAAATGGTGCTGGTCGGTCTTTTACGTGGCTCTTTCATGTTCATGGCAGACCTGTGCCGTGAAGTGCAGGTGTCCCATGAGGTCGATTTTATGACCGCCTCCAGCTACGGCAGCGGCATGTCCACAACCCGTGATGTGAAAATCCTGAAAGATCTGGATGAAGATATTCGTGGCAAAGATGTGTTGATCGTTGAGGACATCATCGACTCCGGCAACACGCTCTCTAAAGTGCGCGAGATCCTGAGCCTGCGTGAGCCAAAATCCCTGGCGATCTGCACCCTGCTGGATAAACCCAGCCGCCGTGAAGTGCAGGTGCCGGTAGAGTTTGTCGGCTTCTCTATCCCTGACGAGTTCGTCGTGGGCTATGGCATTGACTACGCGCAGCGTTACCGTCATCTGCCGTATGTGGGTAAAGTGATCCTGCTCGACGAGTAAGGTTTGTGACGTGCGGTCTGTTGCCCTCTGACGAGGGAACACACAGTAAAAACGGCAACCCGGGTTGCCGTTTTGTTTTTATCTGAACCGCTTACAGGCAGCTATTTATGGTTGACGTGCTTAAGCTTCAGGTTAGCTATCCCGGAACGATAGCGCTGCTCCAGCGTTTCACGGTTGGTGGCGGTCACTTCCAGGTTACGAAGCAGACCATCGTGAATACCGTACGCCCAGCCGTGGATCGAGACTTTTTGCCCGCGTTTCCACGCCGATTGCATGATGGTGGAATGGCCAAGGTTATAAACCTGCTCCATCACGTTCAGCTCGCAAAGGGTATCGAGACGACGCTCCTGCGGCATTTCACCCAACAGTGAGCTATGTTTGAACCAGATATCGCGGATATGCAGCAGCCAGTTATCGATTAACCCGAGTTCGGTATTTTCAATCGCGGCCTGCACACCGCCGCAGCCATAGTGGCCACAAATAATGATGTGCTCGACCTCCAGAACGTCAACGGCGTACTGAACAACCGAAAGGCAGTTGAGGTCGGTATGGATCACCAGGTTGGCAACATTACGGTGCACAAACAGTTCGCCAGGCTCGAGACCTGTCAGGCGCTCTGCCGGAACGCGGCTGTCGGAACATCCAATCCAGAGAAAGCGTGGGTTTTGCGCCTGCGCGAGCTTTCCAAAAAATCCGGGGTCTTCCTCCACCAGCATTTTTGACCATAGTGCATTGTTGCTGATGAGTGTATCTATGTCGTTCATGGAGGTTAGCGACCTGTAACCGAGTGATTGCGTTGCGCTAATATAGGGTAACTCGACTTTTAATGAAACCACACAACGTGTGTCAGAACCTAAGGTAAGTTTAATTCATGGCGATTGCACTGGAGCTTGAGCAGCTCAAAAAAACCTATCCAGGCGGCGTTCAGGCGCTGCGTGGGATAGATCTCAAAGTGGAAGCGGGGGATTTCTACGCGCTTCTGGGGCCGAATGGGGCGGGGAAATCCACCACCATTGGCATTATCAGTTCGCTGGTCAACAAAACGTCCGGCCGGGTGAGCGTGTTTGGTTACGACCTGCAAAAAGATGTGGTGAATGCTAAGCGCCAGCTCGGACTGGTACCGCAGGAGTTCAACTTCAACCCGTTTGAGACAGTGCAGCAAATCGTGGTTAATCAGGCGGGTTACTACGGTGTTGAGCGCAAAGAAGCGGTGGAGCGCAGCGAAAAGTACCTCAAACAGCTCGATCTGTGGGAAAAACGCAATGAACGTGCGCGCATGTTGTCTGGCGGGATGAAGCGCCGTCTGATGATTGCCCGTGCGCTGATGCATGAGCCAAAGCTGTTGATCCTTGATGAGCCCACCGCGGGCGTGGATATCGAACTGCGTCGTTCAATGTGGGGCTTCCTGAAGGACCTCAACGACAAAGGCACGACCATTATTTTGACCACGCACTACCTCGAAGAGGCGGAGATGCTGTGTCGCAATATCGGCATCATTCAGAACGGTGAGCTGGTGGAAAACACCTCGATGAAGAGCCTGCTCGCCAAGCTGAAATCCGAAACCTTCATTCTCGACCTGGCGGCGAAAAGCCCGCTGCCGACGCTGGAAGGCTATAACTATCGTCTGGTGGATACCTCAACGCTGGAAGTGGAAGTGCTGCGCGAGCAGGGCATCAACAGCGTGTTCTCACAGCTGAGCGCGCAGGGTGTTCAGGTATTAAGTATGCGTAACAAAGCGAACCGACTGGAAGAGCTGTTTGTCTCTCTGGTGCAGGATAAACAAGGAGACAAGGCATGACGCATCTTTACTGGGTCGCGCTGAAAAGCATCTGGGCGAAAGAGATTAACCGCTTTATGCGTATCTGGGTGCAAACTCTGGTACCGCCGGTGATCACCATGACGCTCTACTTCATCATCTTCGGTAACCTCATCGGTTCCCGCATTGGTGAAATGCACGGCTTTACCTATATGCAGTTTATTGTGCCGGGCCTGATCATGATGGCGGTGATCACCAACGCCTATGCTAACGTGGCATCATCATTCTTTAGCGCCAAGTTCCAGCGTAACATTGAAGAGCTGCTGGTCGCGCCGGTACCAACGCATGTGATCATTGCGGGTTATGTGGGCGGCGGCGTGGCGCGCGGTCTCTGCGTGGGGATTCTGGTGACGGCGATCTCCCTGTTCTTTGTGCCGTTCCAGGTGCATTCATGGCTGTTCGTGGCGCTCACGTTACTGTTGACGGCCATCTTGTTCTCGCTGGCCGGTCTGCTGAACGCGGTGTTTGCTAAAACGTTCGATGATATCAGCCTGATCCCGACCTTTGTGCTGACGCCACTGACCTATCTTGGCGGGGTGTTCTACTCCCTGACGCTGCTGCCGCCGTTCTGGCAGGCGCTGTCACACCTGAACCCGATTGTTTATATGATCAGCGGCTTCCGCTTTGGTTTCCTCGGCATTACGGATGTGCCACTGATTACCACGGTTGCGGTGCTGGTGGTGTTTATTATCGCCTTCTACCTGCTGTGCTGGTCTCTGATTCAGCGTGGACGCGGTCTGCGCAGCTAATCTTCCGCCCGGCGACATTCTGTTTGCCGGGTGCTTTTCTTTGATTGTTATCACCGTACGCTAACCTTCACTCCGCTAAACTACTTGCCTGCTAAGGAGAGAGTGATGCTGGGATGGGTGATCGCCTGCCATGATGAACAGGCGCAGGATATGCTGGATAAACTGGAGGCCAGATTTGGTCCGCTGGCGCAATGCCGTGCGGTTAACTACTGGCGTGGATTGAGCACCAACATGCTCAGCCGAATGATGTGCGATGCCCTGCATGAAACCGACACCGGTGACGGCGTCATCTTCCTGACCGATAAATCCGGCGCGGCACCTTATCGCTCTGCGGCATTGTTGAGCCACAAGCACGACAACTGTGAAGTGATATCAGGCATTAACTCTTTGCTGCTGGAATCCATGTATCCCTTCCGGGAAACCTTAAGCAGCGCTGAATTCCGTCATGCGATCGTCGACAAAAAAGTGGCCGGCGTCAGCAGCCTGTGGCATCAGCAGCAAAAAAATCCTCCCTTTGTCTTGCTCCATGATTTGTATAAGAATTAAACATTGGTATTGATGCTGCTTTTGTTACAATGGTGGCTGATTTTTCGTGTCGATTAATATTCCATGTTCATGCGCGTTGTGTTCCTTCTGTTGCTGCTGGTTTCCGGCGGCGCATCTGCCAGCCTGATCGCTCAGCAAGGGCTTCCCGCCCGATATATGCAAACCACCGAAGATGCGGCTATCTGGGCGCAAGTAGGTAACAATGTGGTCAATGTCGGCAATATCCGTGCCGGGCAGATCCTGGCCGTCGTCCCCACATCCGCTGATTACTACGAGTTTCGTTTTGGCTTCGGCACGGGCTTTATTGATAAAGAGCACCTGGAAGACGTGCAGGGCAAACAGCGCGTGGAAGACAGTCTTGGCGATTTGAATAAACCGCTGAGTAATCAGAACCTGATAACCTGGAAAGACACGCCTGTCTTTAACGCCCCCAGCAGCGGAAGCGCCCCTTTCGGCACGATGAGCGCTAACCTTCGCTACCCCATTCTGAATAAACTTAAAGACCGTCTGAACCAGACCTGGTATCAGATCCGCATCGGCAATCGTCTGGCGTGGATCAGCAGCCTGGATGCGCAGGAAGATAACGGCATCCCGGTCCTGACCTATCACCATATCCTGCGTGATGAAGAGAACACCCGTTTCCGACATACCTCCACGACCACCAGCGTGCGTGCGTTCAGCAACCAGATGACCTGGCTTCGCGATCAGGGCTATACCACGCTGACGATGGCTCAGCTTGAAGGGTATGTGCGTAACAAAATGAACCTGCCGGCGAAGTCTGTGGTGATCACCTTTGATGACGGGCTGAAGTCGGTGAGCCGCTATGCGTATCCCGTCCTCAAAGCGTATGGATTCAAGGCGACGGCGTTTATCATCTCGTCGCGTATAAAACGTCATCCGCAGAAGTGGGCGCCGAAATACCTGCAGTTTATGAGTGTCTCTGAGCTTGAGCAGATCCAGGATGTGTTTGATATCCAGTCCCATACCCACTTCTTGCATCGGGTGGACGGCAATAAACACCCGATCTTACTGAGCCGTAGCCATCACGTGATTTTGTTCGATTTCGCGCGTTCACGCCGGGCGCTGGCGCAATTTAACCCGCACGTGCTCTATCTCTCTTATCCGTTTGGCGCCTATGACGACAAAGCGGTAAAAGCGGCGAATGACGCAGGGTTCCACCTGGCGGTGACAACGGTAAAAGGCAAAGTGAAGCCCGGGGACAATCCGTTCCTGCTTAAGCGACTGTATATTTTAAAGACGGATTCGCTGGAGACGATGTCGCGGCTTATCAGTAATCAGCCGCAGGGATGAGGTGAGAGAAGGCTGTGAACGGTTCACAGCCTTCAGGATATCAGGCAACCTGGACCGGAATGGCTTTCGCGGTGCGTTTCATTTCGTTGTCGCCTTCGAAGTACGCCACTTTTGGCTGCCAGCGACGGGCTTCTTCGTCAGACATCATCACGAAGCTGGCGATGATGACGATATCACCGACGTCGGCACAGTGAGCGGCAGCGCCATTCACGGAGATAATTCTGGAGCCGCGTTCCGCCGCGATCGCATAGGTAGAGAAGCGCTTACCGTTATTCACGTTCCAGATATCAATGGCTTCGTTTTCAAGGATGCCCGCTGCATCAAGAAAATCCTGATCAATGGCGCAGGAGCCTTCATAGTGCAGGTCGGCCTGAGTGACTTTCACACGGTGAAGCTTACCTTGCAGCATTTTGCGAATCATTACGTTTACCTTTAATCATCATGCGTTAACCCCCCGCGAACGAGGGGAGGTAGAGAGTTATGCCAGCTCAACCACTTTATTGTCGATAAGGCGTGCCTGACCGAGCCATGCAGCCACCAGAAGCACCGCGCGCTTGCTGGTATCGGTCAGCTCAAGCAGCGTATCGGCATCACGGATTTGGATATCGTCAGCGCGGAAGCCTTTGTCGTTCAGCGCCTGTTCGGCGAGGGCAACGATCTCTTCTGCACTCAGCTCTTTAGCCACAAGCTGTTCCGCCATGGTATTCATGACCTTGCTCAATCCCGGCGCGATTTTACGCTCATCCGCGGTAAGGTACCCGTTACGGGAACTGAGCGCCAGACCGTCTTTGGCACGCACAATCGGCACGCCCACGATCTCAATATCATAACCCATGTCGGCGACCATCTTACGGATCAACGCCAGCTGCTGGAAGTCCTTCTCACCGAAGCAGGCAACGTCGGGCTGCACCAGGTTAAACAGCTTGCTGACGATGGTTGAAACGCCGCGGAAATGGCCCGGACGGCTGGCGCCTTCCAGCATGGTTGAAATGCCCGGCACGTCCACGTAGGTCGCGTCCTCGGTCCCCTGCGGGTAGACGTCTGCAGGTGCCGGAGAGAAGACAATGTCGGCGTGGCGTTTTTTGAGTTTTTCGCAATCTTCCTGCAGGGTGCGCGGATAGCGCGCCAGGTCGTCGGCACGGTCAAACTGCATGGGGTTCACGAAGATACTGACCACCACGATATCTGCACGCGCTCTGGCTTCATCAACAAGCTTCATATGGCCGTCATGCAGGTTACCCATCGTGGGAACCAGTGCGATACGTTTACCTTCCTGACGTGCACGACGGATATGCTGGCGAAGCAGCGGCAGGGTTTCAATGATTAGCACAACAAGACTCCTTAATGGAAACTGTGTTCTTCACCCGGGTAAACACCGGATTCAACGTCGGCAATATACTGCCGCACAGCAGCACGCATGTCGCCTGCTTCTGCCAGGAAATTTTTGGCGAATTTAGGGATATGACCGCCGGTAATACCAAAGGCGTCGTGCATCACTAAAATCTGACCGTCGGTAACGTTGCCTGCGCCAATGCCAATCACCGGAATCGACAGCGCCTCGGTGATGCGTTTCGCCAGTTCAACCGGCACACACTCCAGCACCAGCAGCTGTGCGCCAGCGGCTTCCAGCGCCAGGGCATCCTCAAACAGTGTCTGTGCTGCATCACCGCGGCCCTGCACCTTATAGCCGCCAAAAATATTGACGGATTGCGGCGTCAGACCCAGATGACCGCAGACCGGCACGGCACGTTCGGTGAGCATTTTCACGGTCTCTGCAAGCCAGGCTCCGCCTTCGATTTTGACCATATTGGCCCCGGCACGCATGACGGTTGCCGCATTCTCGAACGCTTGCTCTGGCGTCGCGTAGGCCATAAAAGGCAGATCGGAAAGCAGCAGACAGGCAGGTGCTCCGCGGCGCACGGCACGGGTATGGTAGGCAATATCTTCGACCGTCACCGGCAGGGTGGAATCATGGCCTTGTACCGTCATCCCTAACGAATCTCCGACCAGCATGACAGTGATACCCTCTTCGGCAAAAAGCTTAGCGAAGCTGTAGTCATACGCAGTAATGGTGGCGAAGCGTCTCTTTTCCTGTTTGCATTTCTGCAGTAAGGAGATGGTGGTTGGTTTCATACTGTTTCCTGATAGCCCAAAAGCGAATCTTTGCGCATTCTAACAGTAACATTTGAGGGAACAATGATTTTAGGCAACCGATTAACCACAATTCAGTGAGGGTTAACCGGTAAAAATGCGGATCACCAGCGGGCTGGTTTTTCTGCGTCGAGGCTATCCAGCACTGCCTTCAGCGAGAGGCCGTCAGGGAAGGTGAGGTCAGGGGCAACGTCGAACAGCGGCCAGAGCATAAAGCCGCGATTTTTCATGTCGTAGTGCGGAACGGTGAGACGGGGGGTGTTAATCACCTCGTGGCCAAACAGCATAATGTCGAGATCGAGAGTGCGCGGCCCCCAGCGTTCGGCTTTGCGTACGCGGCCCTGCTGCAGTTCGATTCGCTGAGTATTATCCAGCAGCGTGTCGGCATCCAGCGCTGTGTCCAGCACCACGGCGGCATTCAGGTAATCAGGCTGATCCTGTGGCCCCAGCGGCGGTGTCCGGTAGAAAGAAGAGACCGCCACAATACGGCTTTGTGGGATTTCACCCAGCGCCTGAACGGCAGCATTAACCTGCTCCAGCGGAGAGGCCAGATTGCTGCCGATGGCAATGTACGCCAGGGTCATGCCGTACCTTCACGGCGCGGCGCACGTTTGCGCGGACGACGGTGGCGACGACGCGGCGTCGGTTCGTCATCGAGGTCGACGAGCATATCTTTCTGCTCTGGCGGTGCTGAAACCTGGAATTCGCCCCACCACTGCGCCAGACGCTGCAGTTCCTGGTTCCGTTCAATTTCAGCACGCAGCGACAGTAAATCGAACGCAGCGCGGAATTTAGGATGCTCCATCAGCTTCCAGGCGCGTTTACCCTGACGACGAGACATGCGCAGCTGAAGCTGCCAGATATCACGCACCAGCGTCGTAATACGTTTTGGAATGGCGAGCGTGCGGCAGGCTTCATCCAGCACGTCATTTGCGGCCAGCGCAAACGCATCGTAGTAGGCCAGACCGCTTTCCTGCGCAATTCTCTGCGCTGCTTCCAGCAGCGGATACCAGAACATCGCGGCAAACAGGAACGCCGGGTTCACACGCATATCGTTGTGAATGCGGGTATCGGTATTCTTCAGCACCTGCGCAATCATGCGTTCCATTGGGCTGTCACCGTTTTCGGTAAAGCAGCGCGTAATGGTCGGGAACAGGGGCTGGAAAAGGCTGTATTCGCGTAGCAGCTTGTAGGTTTCGTAGCCGTAACCGGCCTGCAGCAGCTTCAGCGCCTCTTCAAACAGACGGGCTGGCGGCACGTCGTTAATCAGCGTCGCCAGACGCGGTATCGGCTCTGCGGTTTCCGGGCTGATGCGCATTGAGAGTTTGGCGGCGAAACGTACGGCGCGCAACATACGCACCGGGTCTTCACGATAACGCGTTTCCGGCGTGCCGATCAGGCGAATCAGACCCTCTTTCAGGTCCTGC
Source organism: Enterobacter sp. BNK-18 (assembly GCF_047456135.1). Classification (NCBI taxonomy): domain Bacteria; kingdom Pseudomonadati; phylum Pseudomonadota; class Gammaproteobacteria; order Enterobacterales; family Enterobacteriaceae; genus Enterobacter; species Enterobacter sp. BNK-18. The sequence goes on from NZ_CP179899.1 coordinate 4,612,908, forward strand.
ATGCCGCCGACGTAATCACGGACGGTGAAATCTGCCACGCTGTAGTAAAGGCTGTTGATCGTGAAATCGCGACGCTGGGCATCTTCTTCGATAGAACCGAAGATATTATCACGCAGCAGCATGCCGTTCTGGCCGCGCTGGGAGGTGGTGCGATCGGATTCGCCCGCTTCGTGGTGACCGCGGAAGGTCGCCACTTCAATAATTTCCGGCCCAAACATGACGTGAGCAAGACGAAAACGACGGCCAACAAGGCGGCAGTTACGGAATAATTTGCGCACCTGCTCTGGCGTGGCGCTGGTCGTCACGTCGAAATCTTTTGGTTTTTTGCCCAGCAGTAAATCACGCACCCCACCGCCAACGAGATAGGCCTCGTAGCCTGCTTTATTCAGACGATAGAGCACCTTGAGGGCATTTTCACTGATATCTTTGCGGGAAATATTGTGCTGCTCACGTGGAATAACCGACATGCGGTTTTGCGCAATAGCGTCGTTCGCCATGCTCTCTTCGCGGCTTAGCACTTTACGGCAAAAATTAGCGACTCGGGTAAAAATAGTACACCTCGTAGTGTGTTTTGTTATGAAAAAAGCGGCTAATCATAGCTCAGCGCAACGCATTTGAGAATGCTGGATTTTTGGCACGGTCGTCAGCGTCCAGTTGGCGATCGCCATTTTCAGCAGTTCGTCAATTCGCAAATCCTGCCATTCGTTGGTTACATTCTGGTTGAGAAATCGCAGCGCGTCGATCAAAACAGGGCGCGGATCGCCGTCTGGCAGGGCGGGCGCATGATTTTGTTTTGACAGCTTAAAGCCCTGTTCATTGACCGCCAGCGGCAGATGAATGTAATCCGGCGCGTTCCAGCCAAACTGGTGATAGAGCGATATTTGTCGCACGGTAGGTTCCACCAGGTCAGCCCCGCGCACAATTTCCGTCACGCCCTGGAAATGGTCATCAACCACTACCGCCAGGTTATAGGCGAACAGGCCGTCACGGCGGTGGATAATAAAATCTTCGCGTGCAAGACGTTCATCCGCATGGATTTCGCCGGAGAGTAAATCAGTAAAGTGCGTCACCGGGGCATGCTGCTTTATGCGCACGGCGGCCAGTTCTGGGCCGTTATTGCGCGTGCGGCAGTGGCCGTCATAGACGCCACCCACGCTCTGAATACGCGCGCGGGTGCAGGTGCAGTAGTAGGAGAGCCCTTGTGCGTGGAGCCACGCCAGGCGTTCCCGGTAGGCATCATGTCGCCTTGACTGCCAGAGGACGTCACCGTCCCAGTGAAGACCGTAATGTTCCAGCTGACGCAGAATGGTATCTGCTGCACCGGGAACTTCACGCGGAGGATCAATATCTTCAATGCGGACCAGCCATTTACCGTGACGGGCGCGAGCCTGCAGGTAGCTGCCGAGGGCGGCAATTAATGAGCCGAAGTGTAATTCACCAGAAGGGGATGGCGCGAAGCGCCCAATATAGTGTGATTCAGACATATCAACAGTAACAAGGCGGGAGAAACTCCCGCCTTTGGAGTGTGTAAACAGCGCTGGTATTAACCGGCCATCTGTTTTTCGCGGATTTCTGCCAGCGTTTTACAGTCGATGCACAGATCGGCGGTTGGACGCGCTTCCAGGCGACGAATTCCGATTTCAACACCGCAGGATTCGCAGTAGCCAAAATCTTCGTCTTCGACTTTTTTCAGCGTTTTTTCGATCTTTTTGATCAGTTTGCGTTCGCGGTCACGGTTACGCAGTTCGAGGCTGAACTCTTCTTCCTGAGCGGCACGGTCTACCGGGTCCGGGAAGTTAGCAGCTTCATCCTGCATATGAGTAACGGTGCGATCGACTTCATCCCTGAGTTGATTACGCCATGCTTCAAGAATACGCTTGAAGTGCGACAGCTGGGCTTCGTTCATATACTCTTCGCCCGGCTTCTCTTGATACGGCTCCACCCCAGCGATGGCGAGAATACTCAGGGACGATGTTTTACGGTTTTGCCCTTCTTGCATGTTGCTTCTCCTTAACACGCACTATCGATCCCCGTGTTGGGGGAAAAATCAGGTCGCTATAAATAGCAGATGCTTTTCCGTATGGCAATTATCTAAACGTAACACTTGACAAGCCTGTGAGGAAAAGCGTATTTGCGCACGCGGCCAGAACACTTAATAGTCAATCGTCTAATCCCTTATAAGACAATGGGAAGAGAGGATCTCAGAGTCATATTATCGGCAGAAAGTTCCGCTTTATAAGCCAAAACCTCCACCCCCTGCTTTTGTGCCTCATTCAACAATTGCGCGTATTTGAGATCAATATGGCGGGCTGGAGAAAATCGTTCAATGGCTGAATGTAAAACCGCAAACAGCAATACGGCGCGTTTGCCCGCCGCCGCAACACTCATCAGCTCCCGCAGATGCTTCTGCCCCCGTAGCGTGACCGCATCCGGGAAGTAGCCGTTTTCCTGTTCCGCTAACGTCACTGATTTTACTTCAATATAGCACTCGGGCCGGTCTTCCGCCTGTAACATGAAGTCAATTCTGCTGCTTTCATCGCCATATTTAACTTCACTTTTATGCGTGCCATACCCCACCAGTTCGGGCAGGGTGCCAAGGGTCAATGCTTCCTTAACTAATTGATTGGCGCGCAGGGTATTCACGCAAATAAATGCCCCGTTTTGCGTCTCGGTCATTTCCCAGGTATGGGCATATTTGCGTTTAGTATTTTCTGAAGTGGAATACCAGACCGTGTCACCCGGCGTCGCACAGCCGGTCATGGCACCGGTGTTCGGGCAGTGCAGCGTGAGCTGTTCACCTTCGGGGGTGATCACGTCAGCGAGAAAGCGTTTGTAGCGTTGAACCAGCGTGGCGTGCTGCAGGGCAGGACTAAACTTCATCAGAATTCCTTAGGGTATCGCCCAGCGACCAGCGCTGTAGCGGCGTATAACGGGTGCGTCCTTGGGTAAAGACCGATTCGTAAAGCGCGAAGGTATTGACCTCAACGTCCCAGTGAAAGCCGGGTGGCGGAATGGCAACGGCCTGACCGGCATCGCGCAGCAGGGTGATATGCGGATGAAACGGCTGCGGACTCTGGTAACACCCGCTGCGAGCCGCCTGGGCGCGCAACATACTCGCAAGCTGTAAAAGCCCGCGGGGCGGCTGGCGCGTGCCCAGCCAGACCACGCGTGAGCGCAGCCACTGGCCCGCGTCGTCGAGGTGCAGCGTAAACGCCGGCTGAGAAATGCGGCCAGCCATTGCTGCCAGCGCGCGCTGTTTTTCGGCGCTGACGTCGCCCAGAAAGGCCAGCGTCAGGTGCAGGTTTGCCGCCGCGATCGGACGCCCTGCGTCCTGGGGAAAATGGCTGGCTCGCCAGCGAACGATTTTTCGCTGCAGCGTGGAGGGCAATTCTATGGCAAAAAACAGCCGTTTCGACTCAGACATACAGGGGACTCGGTAATGGTATGCGCCGATGCTACAATGTACGCCGACTAATGTTAACCCTCTGGAGCTGTTAGTGTCCTCATTGCCGGTCGCCGTCGTCCTTCCTGAGCTTCTTGCTGCCTTACACCATGCCCCGCAGGTTTTACTTAACGCCCCGACGGGCGCAGGTAAATCCACCTGGCTGCCACTGCAGATCCTTAAAGAGGGCACTGTCCGCGGGAAAATTATCCTGCTGGAGCCGCGCAGGCTGGCCGCACGGAACGTGGCGCAGCGCCTGGCGGAACTGCTTGGTGAAAAGCCGGGCGAGACGGTGGGTTACCGTATGCGCGCCGAAACCTGCGTTGGCCCGTCCACGCGCCTTGAGGTGGTGACCGAAGGGATCCTGACCCGCATGCTGCAAAACGATCCGGAGTTAAACGGCGTCGGATTGGTGATTCTGGATGAATTCCACGAGCGTAGCCTGCAGGCAGATCTGGCACTGGCGCTGTTACTTGATGTTCAGCAAGGGCTACGCGACGACCTCCGGTTGCTTATCATGTCCGCTACGCTGGATAACGAGCGACTGCAGCAGACGTTGCCCGACGCGCCGGTTATCGCCTCCGAAGGCAGAGCATTTCCTGTTGAGCGTCGCTATCAACCATTGCCTGCCCATCAGCGTTTTGACGACGCGGTAGCCATCGCAACCGCCGAATTGCTCCGCCAGGAATCGGGATCGCTATTGCTGTTTTTGCCAGGCGTAGGCGAGATCCAGCGCGTGCAGGACCAACTGGCTTCCCGGGTGGGAAGTGACGTGCTGCTTTGCCCGCTCTACGGCGCGCTGTCACTGGCGGATCAGCGTAAGGCAATCCTGCCCGCGCCCGCGGGGCAGCGTAAAGTGGTGCTGGCAACCAATATTGCCGAAACCAGTTTAACCATTGAAGGCATTCGCCTGGTGGTGGACAGTGCGCAGGAGAGGGTGGCGAGCTTTGACGCGCGCACCGGGCTGACTAAACTGCTGACGCAGCGCATAAGCCAGGCGTCAATGGTTCAGCGAGCAGGCCGTGCGGGACGTCTTGAGCCCGGTATCTGCCTGCATTTGACCAGCGCGGAGCAGGCTGAGCGCGCTGCACAGCAAAGCACGCCGGAAATTTTACACAGCGATCTGGCGGGGCTGGTGATGGATCTTCTGCAGTGGGGATGCCCGGATCCGGCACAGCTGACCTGGCTTAATCCTCCACCCGCCGCGAACCTTGCTGCTGCGCGGATCTTACTGAACCGCCTGGGGGCGCTTGATGGTGAGCGATTGTCATCCCGCGGGCAAAAAATGGCCGCGCTGGGCAATGACCCTCGCCTGGCGGCGATGCTGGTGGCCGCGCAGGGGGAGGATGAAATTGCTACGGCGGCGAAACTGGCGGCTATTCTTGAGGAGCCACCGCGCGGTGGCAGCAGCGATCTGGCGCAGGCCTTTTCCCGCAATCAGGGGAACTGGCAGCAGCGGGCGCAGCAGCTTTGCCGGCGACTTAACGGCAAAGCCGGGTCGCCAGACAGCGCGGCTATCGCGCCTCTGTTAGCGCAGGCGTTTCCCGACAGGATCGCGCGTCGTCGCGGTCTGGACGGGCGGTATCAACTGGCCAATGGCATGGGTGCCATGCTGGACAGCGATGACGCCATGACGCGTCACGAATGGCTGATTGCGCCGTTACTGTTACAGGGTAGCCACTCCCCGGACGCGCGTATTTTACAGGCTATCGCAGTGGATATTGATGCCCTGACGCGTGCCTGTCCGCAGTTGGTTCAGCAATCCGATACCGTGGAATGGGATGAGGCTCAGGGCACGCTGAAGGCATTTCGTCGCAGCCAGACAGGTAAACTGATCCTCGGCACCACGCCGCTGGCAAAACCGTCGGAAGAGGTGCTGCATCTGGCCATGCTGAACGGCATCCGGGACAAAGGGTTAGGGGTGCTGAACTGGACGCCAGAGGCGGAACAGTACCGTATTCGTCTGCACTGTGCTGCGCGCTGGCTACCGGAGTATGACTGGCCCGCGGTCGATGATGAGACATTGCTGGCCTCGCTTGAACGCTGGCTGCTGCCGCAAATGCACGGTGTACACTCGCTGCGTGCGCTAAAAGCGCTTGATGTTAAGGTCGCGTTACAGAATTTACTGGACTGGTCATTACGTCAACGTCTGGATAGTGAACTGCCAGGGCATTACACTGTGCCGACCGGAAGCCGGATTGCCATTCGTTATCACGAGGATAATCCTCCGGCGCTGGCGGTACGTATGCAGGAAATGTTTGGAGAGGCCACCACGCCTTCTGTGGCGCAAGGGCGCGTCTCTCTGGTGCTGGAGCTGTTGTCGCCAGCCCATCGCCCGTTACAGATTACCCGCGACCTGGGGGCATTCTGGGCGGGGAGCTACCGTGACGTGCAAAAAGAGATGAAGGGGCGGTATCCCAAACATGTCTGGCCGGACGATCCGGCAAATACGGCACCGACACGACGGACGAAGAAGTATTCGTGACGGGCGTGGCTGGGAACGTGCGGCTTGATGCCCTCACCCGCAGGGTGCGGGAGAAAATACTAAAGACGTTCCTGTCTGGAAGGTCTTGCTGTTTACTTTGAGAGATTTCTTCTTTCACAGGCCAGTGGAAGAAAAGAGAATCGGGCCCTTGCGCCTGAAAGTTGCGGAGAAAAAGCATGGCGGGGAATGACCGCGAGCCAATAGGACGTAAGGGAAAACCAACGCGTCCGGTGAAAGAAAAGGTAAGCCGTCGTCGCCTCAGAGATGAGGACTATGACGATGACTATGAAGACGATTATGAGGATGAAGAACCGATGCCGCGTAAAGGGAAAGGCAAAGGGCGTAAGCCTCGGGGCAAGCGCGGCTGGTTCTGGCTGCTGCTGAAGCTGTTCATTGTATTTGTTGTGCTGATGGCGATTTACGGCGTCTATCTGGATCAGAAGATCCGTAGCCGTATTGACGGAAAAGTCTGGCAACTGCCTGCGGCGGTGTATGGCCGCATGGTGAACCTTGAGCCAGATATGTCCATCAGCAAGAACGAGATGGTGAAACTGCTGGAAGCCACCCAGTATCGTCAGGTGTCGAAAATGACGCGTCCTGGCGAATTTACCGTGCAGGCGAAAAGCATTGAGATGATCCGCCGTCCGTTTGATTTCCCGGACAGCAAAGAGGGCCAGGTGCGTGCGCGTCTGACCTTTGACGGCGATCGTCTGGACACCATCGAGAACATGGATAACAACCGTCAGTTCGGTTTCTTCCGTCTCGATCCGCGTCTGATCACCATGCTCTCGTCGGCGAACGGCGAACAACGTCTGTTCGTTGCCCGTAACGGCTTCCCGGACCTGCTGGTTGATACCCTGCTGGCAACCGAAGACCGTCACTTCTATGAGCATGATGGCATCAGCCTTTACTCAATTGGCCGTGCGGTGCTGGCTAACCTGACCGCCGGACGGACGGTGCAGGGGGCGAGTACGCTGACCCAGCAGCTGGTGAAGAACCTGTTCCTCTCCAGTGAACGCTCTTACTGGCGTAAAGCCAACGAAGCGTACATGGCCGTACTGATGGATGCGCGTTACAGCAAGGATCGTATCCTTGAGCTGTACATGAACGAGGTGTACCTCGGTCAGAGCGGAGATAACGAAATCCGCGGCTTCCCGCTGGCAAGTCTGTACTACTTTGGTCGTCCGGTGGAAGAGCTGAGCCTTGACCAGCAGGCGCTGCTGGTGGGCATGGTGAAAGGGGCGTCCATTTATAACCCGTGGCGTAACCCGAAACTGGCGCTGGAACGTCGTAACCTGGTGCTGCGTCTGCTGCAACAACAGCAGGTGATTGACCAGGAGCTGTACGACATGCTGAGCGCACGTCCACTCGGCGTTCAGCCGCGCGGTGGCGTGATCTCGCCTCAGCCTGCGTTTATGCAGCTGGTGCGTCAGGAGCTGCAAAGCAAGCTCGGTGATAAGGTGAAAGATCTCTCCGGCGTGAAGATCTTTACCACCTTCGATTCCGTGGCGCAGGAAGCCGCTGAAAAAGCTGCGGTGGAAGGTATCCCGGCGCTGAAGAAACAGCGTAAGCTGAGCGATCTTGAAACCGCGATGGTGGTGGTTGACCGTAACACCGGCGAAGTTCGCGCCATGGTGGGCGGTGCTGAGCCGCAGTTCGCAGGCTACAACCGTGCAATGCAGGCGCGACGTTCGATTGGTTCACTGGCAAAACCGGCAACCTATCTTACCGCCCTGAGTCAGCCTAACCAGTATCGCCTGAATACCTGGATTGCCGATGCGCCGATTTCCCTGCGCCAGCCTAACGGCCAGGTATGGTCTCCGCAGAACGACGATAAACAGTTCAGCGGCCAGGTCATGCTGGTGGATGCGTTGACCCGCTCGATGAACGTGCCAACGGTGAACCTGGGTATGGCGCTCGGTCTGCCGGCGATTGTCGACACCTGGCAGAAACTGGGTGTGCCGAAAGATCAGCTCCATCCTGTTCCGGCGATGATCCTGGGGGCGCTTAACCTGACGCCGATCGAAGTGGCTCAGGCGTTCCAGACCATTGCCAGCGGGGGTAACCGTGCACCGCTCTCTGCTCTGCGTTCGGTGATTGCCGAGGATGGCTCCGTGCTGTATCAGAGCTTCCCGCAAGCGGAACGTGCCGTGCCAGCGCAGGCAGCCTATATGACGTTGTGGACGATGCAGCAGGTTGTGCAGCGGGGGACCGGACGTCAACTGGGTGCGAAGTATCCGGGCCTGCATCTGGCAGGTAAAACCGGGACCACCAACAACAACGTGGATACCTGGTTCGCCGGTATCGATGGCCGTGAAGTGGTGATCACCTGGGTAGGTCGCGATAACAACCAGCCAACCAAACTGTACGGTGCAAGCGGGGCGATGTCGATTTACCAGCGCTATCTGGCGAATCAGTCTCCGGTACCGCTGAATCTGGTGGCGCCGGAAGATATCGTCGATATGGGCGTGGACGGTTCTGGTAACTTTGTCTGTGGCGGCGGTATGCGTACCTTGCCTGTCTGGACCACCAACCCGGATTCGCTGTGCCAGCAAAGCCAGCCAGAGCAACCGACGGGTAACCCGTTCGAGCAGTCTTCTCAGCCTCAGCAGCAGCCGCAACAACAGCCGCAGCAGCAGAATGAGAAAAAAGACAGCGACGGTGTCGCGGGCTGGATTAAAGATATGTTCGGCGGTAACTAACGCTTCACATCCCCCCGAAAGGGGGGATTTTTTTACCTGTACTTTCCATTTCCTTAACCCTCGTTTTCATTCTGATTAACCCTTCGTTTTCTCTTGTTTATTTCTTAAACCCTTAATTCTCGTAGGGCCGCTTACTGCTTGCTATGCAGCCAACGTTTCGCATATTATTCTGCGGTCATAATAATAATTCTCGTTTACGTTATCATTCACTTTTCCATCAGAGATAAACATGGCGCTTTCCAATACTGCTCAGCCAATTCACACGTCGCTGCGAAAAATCGCGGTCGTCGTAGCCACAGCGGTTGCCGGCATGTCTACGTATGCACATGCGGCTGAAACCCAGAAAAAAGAAGAAACCATCACCGTCACTGCCACGCCTGCCGCCCAGGAAAGTCCGTGGGGGCCTGCGCCAACGATCGCAGCAAAACGCACGGCAACGGCGACCAAAACCGATACCGCGATTGAAAAGACCCCGCAGTCTATTTCCGTGGTAACGCGTGATGAAATGGAACGCCGCCAGCCAGCGACCGTAAAAGAGGCGCTGGGCTATACGCCGAGCGTGTTTGCGACCCGCGGCAGCTCCACCACCTATGATGTGGTCTCAATTCGTGGTTTTACCGCGCCTTCGACGGTAAACACCAACCAGTATCTCGATGGCATGAAGCTGATGGGGAATAACTACTCCGAAGCTTCCATGGATCCGTACTTCCTTGAGCGCGTAGAAGTGATGCGCGGACCTACGTCTGTGCTCTACGGCAACAGCAATCCCGGCGGTATCGTCAGTATGGTGAGCAAACGCCCACTGACCGAGCCGCTGAAAGAAGTCCAGTTTAAAATGGGGACCAATAACCTGTGGCAAACGGGCTTCGATTTCAGTGATGCAATCGATGAAGATGGCGTGTGGTCGTACCGCCTGACCGGTCTTGGCAGTAGTCAGAACGCACAGCAGGAGATGTCAAAATCAACCCGCTATGCGATTGCGCCCTCCTTTAGCTGGCGTCCGGATGACAAAACCGATTTCACCTTCCTGAGCAATTTCCAGAACGATCCGGAAGCGGGCTACTACGGCTGGTTGCCACGGGAAGGGACCGTGGTGCCATACCGTGACGCAAACGGCAATGAGCATAAGATCCCAACCGATTTCAACGAAGGTGAAGCGGATAATAAGATGGCTCGTCGCCAGCAGTTGATTGGTTACAGCTTCTCGCATCAGTTTGATGACACGTTCACCGTGCGTCAGAATCTGCGTTACGCAAAAGTGCATACGCTCTACCGCTCTGTTTACGGCAATGGCTACGCTGAGCCTGGCAAAATTAACCGCGCTTATGTGCGTTCAGATGAAGATCTGAATATGTTCACCGTGGATACTCAGCTGCAGTCGACATTCGCGACGGGCGCCGTAGACCACACGCTGCTGACGGGCGTTGATTACTCGCGTATGCGTAATGATATCAATGCGCTGTACGGTTCCGCCGACCCTATTGATATCCAGAACCCGGATTACGGCAACGCGAACATCAACACCAACCTGCCATGGTCTAACTACTCCGTCGTTAACCGTAATGAACAGACCGGGCTCTATGCTCAGGATCAGGCGGAGTGGGATAAGTGGGTGCTGACGCTGGGCGGACGCTACGACTACGTGATGGCCTCAACGCTGACGCGCGGTACGGCCGATTCGCTGGCTGAAAACCACGATCAGGCTTTCACCTGGCGCGGGGGGATTAACTATCTCTTTGATAACGGTATCTCGCCTTACTTCAGCTACAGCGAGTCGTTTGAGCCGGTATCGGGCGCCGATCGTAACGGCACACCGTTCGACCCTTCCCGCGGTAAGCAGTATGAAACGGGTGTGAAATACGCGCCGAAAGACCTGCCGGTTGTGGTCACCGCGTCGCTGTTCCAGCTGACTAAGGATAAGAACCTGACGGCGGATCCGAACGATCCAACGAATACTCACAGTATCCAGACCGGTGAGATCCGTTCTCGCGGTTTCGAACTGGAAGCGAAGGCAGCGGTTAACGCCAATATCAACGTGACCGCGGCGTACAGCTTTATTGATGCTGAGTACACCCATGACAGCACCTTTGAAGGTAAACGTCCGGCGGAAGTGCCGCGTAATCAGGCGTCATTGTGGGCAGATTACACCTTCACCGACACGGCCTTAAGCGGCCTGACGATTGGTGCCGGTACCCGTTACATCGGTAACACGGTGAGCTACTACTCAAGCGGCGACAAAAAAGATCAGCCGTTTAACGTCGCGAGCTACACCCTTGCCGATGCGATGGTGAAATACGATCTGGCCCGTCTGGGTCTGCCGGGGTCATCTGTGGCGGTGAACGTGAATAACCTGTTCGATCGGGAATATGTCTCCAGCTGCTACAAGGATTATGCATGCTACTGGGGTGCTGAACGTCAGGTTGTCGCCACCGCGACCTTCCGCTTCTAATCTCTCTTCGGGCACGGTTCGCCGTGCCCTTTTTATTTAAGTTGGCCGATATGCAGGATAATCAAACGCAATCCGACACCACCTTCACGCTCAATAATCTCTCCTTTCGCGTGCCCGGACGCACCCTGCTGCATCCGCTCTCTTTGACCTTCCCGGCAGGTAAAGTGACAGGCCTGATTGGTCACAACGGCTCTGGTAAATCAACGCTGCTCAAAATGCTTGGCCGCCATCAGCTGCCGTCAGAAGGCGATATCCTGCTGGACGGTCAGCCGCTGGAGAGCTGGAGCAGTAAAGCCTTTGCCCGCAAAGTGGCGTATCTGCCGCAGCAGTTGCCGCAGGCGGAGGGGATGACCGTGCGTGAACTGGTGGCGATTGGGCGTTATCCGTGGCACGGCGCGCTTGGCCGTTTCGGCGTGGCCGACAGAGAGAAAGTGGAAGAGGCGATTGCGCTGGTGGGGCTAAAACCGCTGGCCCACCGTCTGGTAGACAGCCTGTCAGGAGGGGAGCGTCAGCGCGCGTGGATAGCAATGCTGGTGGCCCAGGACAGCCGCTGCCTGCTGCTCGACGAACCGACCTCTGCGCTGGATATTGCCCATCAGGTCGACGTGCTTGCGCTGGTGCATCGTTTAAGCCAGCAGCGCGGTCTGACGGTTATCGCGGTCCTGCATGATATCAACATGGCCGCGCGTTACTGCGATTACCTCGTTGCCCTGCGCGGCGGTGAAATGATCGCCCAGGGGACGCCGTCTGAACTGATGCGCAGTGAAACGCTGGAACACATTTACGGTATTCCAATGGGGATTTTGCCTCACCCTGCCGGGGCTGCACCGGTGAGCTTTGTGTACTGATGCTGGATTCTATGTTGATGAGTCGCCGTCGTCTGCTGACGGCAATGGCGCTTTCACCGCTGCTGTTAAAAATGAATACCGCGCGTGCGGCTGCGGTCGATCCACACCGCATTGTGGCGCTGGAATGGTTGCCGGTAGAGCTGATGATGGCGCTGGGCGTTACGCCCTATGGCGTGGCGGATATTCCTAACTACAGGCTATGGGTGAATGAGCCGAGGCTACCGGACTCGGTAATCGACATCGGCCTGCGCACCGAGCCAAACCTCGAACTGCTCACCCAGATGAAGCCGTCATTCCTGTTCTGGTCTGCAGGTTACGGCCCGTCAGAAGAGACAATGGCACGGATTGCGCCCGGCCGTGGTTTCTCCTTCAGCGACGGTAAAAATCCGCTGGCGATGGCGAAAAACTCCCTCCACGAGATGGCACAGTTCCTTAACCGTGAGGTTGAGGCCAAAAAACATCTCGACGATTTTGATGCCCTGATTAACACCCTGAAGCCGCGTTTTGCTCACCGGGGCGATCGCCCGCTGCTGATGGTGACGCTGCTGGATGCCCGCCATATGCTGGTCTTTGGGAAAAACTGCCTGTTCCAGGACGTGCTCGACAGTTTTGGTATTCGTAATGCCTGGGAAGGGGAGATGACCTTCTGGGGCAGCACCGCCGTGGGGATTGACCGTCTTGCGGCATTTCGCGATGTGGATGTGTTGTGCTTTGACCACGGCAACGAGCGGGAGATGCAAACCCTGATGGCGACGCCGCTCTGGCAGGCTATGCCGTTTGTGCGTGAAAAACGGTTCCTGCGCGCACCTGCGGTATGGTTCTACGGCGCGACGCTTTCTGCCATGCACTTTGCCCGCGTGCTGGACAACGCGCTGGGAGGCCAGGCATGAGTAAGCGTATTGCCCGTTTCCCGGCACTGTTACTTTGCCTCATTTTCCTGTGCGCGCTGGTATTGACCTGGTTCAATCTGTCGACGGCCTTACCGCGCGACCAGTGGCGTGCGGCGCTGGTGACGCCAGATATCGATAATATTCAGCAAATGCTGTTCCACTACAGTCTGTTGCCGCGGCTTGCGATTTCGCTGCTGGTCGGTGCGGGATTAGGGCTGGTGGGCGTTTTATTCCAGCAGGTACTGCGTAACCCACTGGCCGAGCCGACGACGCTTGGCGTGGCGACCGGGGCACAGCTTGGGATCACGATTACCACACTCTGGGCGTTGCCTGGGGCATTGACCTCGCAGTTTGCTGCCCTCGCCGGTGCGTGTGTGGTGGGCGCGCTGGTATTCGGCGTCGCCTGGGGCAAACGTCTCTCCCCCGTCACGCTTATTCTTGCGGGGCTGGTGGTGAGCCTGTACTGCGGCGCGATTAATCAGCTGCTGGTGCTGTTCCATCACGATCAGCTGCAAAGCATGTTCCTCTGGAGCACCGGTACGCTCACCCAGACCGACTGGAGCGTCGTGCAGCGTCTGTGGCCGCAGCTCGCCGGTGGCGTCGTGTTGACGCTGCTGCTCTTGCGCCCGCTGACGTTAATGGGTCTTGATGATGGCGTGGCGCGTAATCTGGGGCTGGCGCTGTCGCTGGCCCGTCTGGGGGCGCTGACGCTGGCAATTGTGCTCAGTGCCCTGCTGGTTAATGCGGTAGGCATCATCGGGTTTATCGGACTGTTTGCGCCGCTGCTGGCAAAAATGCTCGGTGCGCGCCGCCTGCTGGCGCGCCTGATGTTAGCCCCGCTGATTGGCGCGTTGATCCTCTGGCTTTCCGATCAAATCATTCTCTGGCTGGCACGCGTCTGGATGGAAGTGTCTACCGGTTCGATGACGGCGCTTATCGGTGCACCGCTGCTGCTGTGGCTGCTGCCGCGTCTGCGCAGTATCAGCGCGCCAGCGATGGATGCTGGCGATAAGGTCTATGCTGAGCGCCAGTCAGTGCTGGGGTTCAGCCTTGCCGGGCTGGCAGTGCTGATTGTTATCTCATTTGCCGCGCTCGCTTTCGGACGCGATGCGGTGGGCTGGCACTGGGCGTCCGGGGAGCTGCTTAACGAACTCATGCAGTGGCGCTGGCCGCGCATTCTCTCGGCGTTAATCGCCGGGGTCATGCTGGCGGTGGCGGGCTGTATTATCCAGCGTCTGACCGGTAACCCGATGGCCAGCCCGGAGGTTCTGGGTATCAGTTCTGGTGCCGCCTTTGGCGTGGTCCTGATGCTGTTCCTGGTGCCGGGAAATGCCTTCGGCTGGTTGATGCCTGCCGGGAGCGTTGGCGCGGCGGTGACGCTGCTGATCATCCTCATTGCCTCCGGGCGTGGTGGGTTTTCCCCTCACCGGATGCTGCTTGCCGGGATGGCGCTCAGCACGGCATTTACCATGCTGCTGATGATGCTGCAGGCGAGTGGCGATCCGCGTATGGCCAAGATCCTGACCTGGATCTCCGGTTCAACGTACAGCGCCACCGGCAGCCAGGTCGTGCATTCCGGGATTGCAATGATCGTATTGCTGGCGATGGTGCCGCTGTGCCGTCGCTGGATGACCATTCTGCCGCTGGGCGGCGAGACCGCGCGTGCGGTGGGGATGGCCCTGGCGCCGTCCCGTATCGGGTTACTGCTGCTGGCCGCATGCCTCACGGCAACGGCCACCATGACCATCGGCCCGCTGAGTTTTGTCGGCTTAATGGCACCGCACATTGCCAGAATGATGGGATTTCGTCGCACGATGCCGCACATTGTGATGTCGGCGCTGACGGGGGGCGTAATACTGGTGGTTGCTGACTGGCTGGGGCGGATGGTGCTGTTCCCGTACCAGATACCTGCCGGGTTGCTGTCGACGTTTATCGGTGCGCCGTACTTTATCTATTTGTTGAGAAAGCAAAGCAGGTAGAAGGGCGGTGGGGTATTGCCCTCTCCGGGTGGAGAGGGCAGCAGATCGTTTCTGTCTTACAACTTCGCAAAGACCCGGCGCGCAGCATCGATAGTCTTATTGATATCGTCTTCGCTGTGCGCGACGGACATAAAGCCTGCTTCAAACGCGGATGGTGCCAGGTAGACGCCTTCTTCCAGCATCAGATGGAAGAAGCGCTTGAAGCGTTCAACGTCACACTTCACCACATCCTGATAGCAGGTCACGGTTTTCGCATCGGTGAAGAAAATCCCGAACATCCCACCAACGTGGTTTACCACCAGAGGAATACTGGTTTCTTGCGCGGCCTCCAGCAGGCCGTTGGCCAGTTGAGTTGTCAGATCGGTCAGGGTTTCGTGAATACCCGGCTGCGCGACTTCGGTCAGACAGGCGAAACCTGCGGCCATCGCAATCGGGTTGCCGGAAAGGGTTCCCGCCTGGTAGACCGGGCCAGTCGGCGCCAGCGCTTCCATCACCTCTTTACGTCCCCCGAATGCACCGACAGGCATGCCGCCGCCGATGATTTTGCCAAGGCACGTCAGGTCCGGCTCTACGCCGTAGTAAGACTGTGCCCCCGCCAGCGCGACGCGGAAGCCGGTCATCACTTCGTCGATGATCAGTAGAGCGCCAAACTCATCGCACAGGGCGCGCAGACCCGGCAGGAACTCCGGCTGCGGTGGAATGCAGTTCATGTTGCCTGCGACAGGTTCAACGATGATGCAGGCAATCTCCTGCGGATACTGCTCGAAGGCTGCCCGAACGGTGTTCAGATCGTTATAGGTGCAGGTCAGGGTATGCTTCGCAAAGTCAGCCGGTACGCCCGGTGAGTTCGGCTGACCGAGGGTCAGCGCGCCGGAGCCGGCTTTTACCAGCAGGCAGTCCGCATGACCGTGGTAGCAGCCTTCAAATTTGATGATCTTGTCACGGCCGGTAAAGCCACGTGCCAGGCGGATCGCGCTCATGGTGGCCTCGGTACCGGAGTTCACCATACGCACCATGTCCATTGTCGGGACCAGTTCGGTGACCAGTTCCGCCATTTTCACTTCCATCTCGGTTGGCGC
This sequence comes from Enterobacter sp. BNK-18, assembly GCF_047456135.1. Lineage (NCBI taxonomy): Bacteria > Pseudomonadati > Pseudomonadota > Gammaproteobacteria > Enterobacterales > Enterobacteriaceae > Enterobacter > Enterobacter sp. BNK-18. The sequence continues at coordinate 4,628,782 of NZ_CP179899.1, forward strand.
GCCGAAGCTCAGGCCGCGCTGGGCGGCTTCAATCACCGCATTGCGGATAGCAGGATGGTTGTGACCCAGCACCATCGGACCCCAGGAGCCGACATAATCGATATAGGCTTTGCCATCGACATCATACAGATACGCGCCGTCAGCACGTTCGATAAACAGCGGCGTACCGCCTACGCCGGTAAAGGCGCGAACAGGCGAATTCACGCCACCTGGGATAAGCTCGCGGGCTGCACTGTAGAGGTTTTCAGACTTGCTCATGGCGTCGTTCCTGGTTCGTATAAAATGATTAAGCACACTATTCTAAGTGATCCTCGGAAGGTAATGAAATTTTTGCCCCCTTTCATGCCCAAACAATTGTTAAGTATTTTTCACGGGATGATATTACGCACTCTGGTAAAATCCCTGCGGTTATTTGTATGACGAAAAGAAACGGTAATGAAAGCAGACACTCATTCTTATACTGAACAGCAGTTCAGACGTGCGCAGCACCGTATCAGCATCCGGCGCTTGCTTAATCGTGATAAAACGCCGCTGGCTATCCTGCTGGCTGCTGCCGTGGTCGGCGCAGTTGCCGGGCTGGTGGGTATCGCCTTCGAAAAAGCGGTTAACGCGATAATGAACTGGCGAATTGGAACCGTGGCGGGTTTTGCCTATAGCGGTGGATGGGTATGGGTGTGGGCCTTTGGCTTATCTGCGCTGTTTGCCATGGTGGGCTATTTCCTGGTCCGTAAATTTGCGCCGGAAGCGGGCGGTTCCGGGATCCCTGAAATAGAAGGCGCACTGGAAGAGCTGAGGCCGGTTCGCTGGTGGCGCGTCATCCCGGTAAAATTTATCGGTGGCATGGGAACGCTCGGGGCAGGCATGGTGCTCGGGCGCGAAGGGCCAACGGTGCAGCTGGGCGGAAACGTTGGGCGTATGGTCGGCGATCTTTTTCGCATGCGCAGCGCGGAGGCGCGACATACACTGCTGGCAACGGGGGCGGCGGCCGGCCTTTCGGCGGCGTTCAACGCACCGCTGGCGGGGATCCTGTTCATTATTGAAGAGATGCGGGCACAGTTTCGCTACAACCTGATCTCGATAAAAGCGGTATTCACCGGCGTCATTATGTCGAGCATTGTCTTTCGCATTTTTAATGGCGAAGGTGCGGTGATTGAGGTGGGGAAACTGACCAATGCGCCGGTGAATACGCTGTGGCTGTACCTGATCCTCGGCATGATTTTTGGCGTGGTCGGCCCGCTGTTTAACACGCTTATCTTACGCGCTCAGGATATGTTCCAGCGCATTCACGGTGGGAATACCACCCGCTGGGTATTGATCGGCGGACTGCTGGGCGGCGGCTGCGGCGTGCTCGGCTTCATTGAGCCCAATGCCGCAGGCGGTGGCTTCGGGCTGATACCGATTGCCGCGGCGGGTAATTTCAGCATTGGTCTGTTGCTGTTCATGTTTATTTCACGGGTGATTACCACCGTATTGTGCTTCTCCTCCGGTGCGCCTGGCGGTATTTTTGCCCCGATGCTGGCGCTGGGTACGCTTCTGGGAACCGCGTTTGGCATGGTCGCTGCTGCCGGATTTCCGGCCTATCATCTGGACGCCGGGACCTTTGCTATTGCCGGAATGGGCGCGCTGCTGGCGGCGTCCCTGCGTGCGCCGTTGACCGGCATCGTGCTGGTTCTGGAGATGACGGATAATTACCAGCTCATTTTGCCAATGATCATTACCTGTCTCGGCGCGACACTATTAGCCCAATTCCTGGGTGGAAAACCGCTATACTCCACCATTCTTGCTCGTACCCTGGCAAAACAAGAGGCCGAGCGGGCCCCGACGCAGAATACTTGAATGAATTACCAGGGTATTAGATAATGACATAAAGAATTGGGTGAATTTTACCCAATAGCAGTAGCAGTATTCATGGGAGCATAAGATGAGTGATGACGTAGCGTTGCCGCTGGAATTTACCGAAGCAGCAGCCAACAAAGTGAAAACCCTGATTGCCGACGAGGACAATCCGGATCTGAAACTGCGTGTCTATATTACCGGTGGCGGCTGCAGCGGCTTCCAGTATGGTTTTACCTTTGACGATCAGGTCAACGACGGCGATATGACTATCGAGAAGCAGGGCGTTGCGCTGGTGGTTGACCCGATGAGCCTGCAGTACCTGGTGGGTGGTTCGGTGGATTACACTGAAGGCCTGGAAGGTTCGCGCTTCGTTGTGACTAACCCGAACGCGACAAGTACCTGTGGATGTGGCTCTTCGTTCAGCATCTGACAGGGATGCAGTCGTAAGCCCGGTAAGCGTAGCGCCACCGGGCTTATAAACAACGCTTATCGTGCATTATCATCCAGCGCAAACGTCGGCAGCTTCAGATGCCAGCGTATCGCCGCTAACCGTATCCCCAGCGTGACCACCATACCCAGCATGGCTGCATTTTCTAGCGGCATCGCAAAGGTGTAATACGCCGTCGCGTGAACAATCCCACCAATAATACACGCCGTGGCATAGATTTCGGTACGCAGGATCATGGGAACTTCACGCGCCAGAATGTCGCGAATAATCCCGCCGCCGACCCCGGTTAACACGCCCATGCAGATGGCCACCATCGGGCCCGTTCCCGCATTGAAGGCTTTATTGACCCCGATGCCCACAAAGACGGCCAGACCGACGGCATCCAGTACCGGGAGTATCCATTTCGGTAACCGGCGGGGCTGGCGAACCAACACGATGGTCAACAGACAGGTGACCATCGCCACCACCAGATCGGTTGGATCTTTTACCCAAAATACCGGGCCATTCGCCAGGGCCATATCACGTATCGTCCCGCCACCCACGGCGGTGACCACGCCCAGCACCAGCACGCCAAACGGATCCATGCGCAGTTTTCCAGCGAGTAAAACGCCGGAGATAGCAAAAACGGCTGTGCCAAGAATATCCAGCCAATAAACGAGCATCGTTAAATCCTCGAGCGGGGTATGTTGTTAGTGACTCTCTGCCAGCGCGGCACAGAGCTGTTTTGCGGCGAGGATAATACGCGGGCTGGCGCGTTCAAACCAGTCACTGGTGAGGGGGATCACCGGTATTTTTAGCTGACGTTGCCAGAATTGTTCAATTTTAGGAATCTCGCTCGCATTTCCGACCACCACGATGGCCTGTGGCTGGCGTGCGAGCACCTGTTCCCGGCTGACCTGAGGCCACGGCACCCGGCTGGCTGCAAAGATGTTTTCACCGCCGCAGATTTCCAGCACCTGATTCTGAATGGATCCTTTCCCGGTGGTGAACAGCGGCTGGCTGCCAAATTGCAGGAAGATGCGTTTTTTGACGGGGGTATCGTAGCGGGATTTCAGCGCGGCATAGTCGCTGAGCATCTGTTTCGCGGCATTCTCGGCTTTTGCTGGAGTAGGACTGTAGGGGGCCAGAGAACGCAGCGCCTGAGCGACCTGCTCAATGCTCACCGCATCAATCCACATCACCTTGATCCCAAGCGAAGAGAGCTGGTTGACCTGCCGCTCGGCATTACCGCCGCGCCAGGCGAGCACGAGATCGGGTTTAAGCGCCACGATGCGCTCAATGTTCATCCCTTGCCAGGTCGCCACCTGTTCAATATGGGCCGCTTGCGGAGGGTAATCCGAAAAGCTGCTCACGCCGACAGGCGTGATCCCGGCGGCAAAGGCCAGTTCGGTGTTTGCCGGAGAGAGCGTAATCACACGCGGCGCGGCAAATAGCCATGCCGGTGCGAGAAAAAGCAGGGCGACCAGCGCCCTGATGTATGGGTTACCCACGAGCCAGTTTCTGCACCAGGCGCTCCACCATCACGGTGGACTGTTTTGCCGCAACGGTCAGGAACTCGTCGAAGCTGATATGAGACTGCTGGTCAGCCACGTCGGAGATGGCGCGAACCACCACGAACGGAACGTTGAAGTTATGGCAAACGTGAGCAATGGCGGTCGCTTCCATCTCAACGGCAACGGCCTGAGGGAAGTTATGACGAATTTTCGCCAGGCCGACGGATCCATTGATGAACGCATCACCGCTGACGATCAGGCCGCGTACCGCGTTGAGGTTCAGCTCAGCGATGCAGCTTTCAGCCGCCGCAATCAGTTTGTCATCGGCTTTAAACCCGGCCGGGCAACCCGGAAGCTGACCGTATTCGTAGCCGAATGCGGTAACGTCTGCATCGTGGTAACGCGCTTCATCGGAAACAACGATATCACCGACTTTCAGCGTCGACGCCAGGCCGCCTGCAGAACCGGTGTTAATGATAACGTCCGGCTTGCAGCGTTCGAGCAGCAGGGTCGCGCCCAGCGCAGCAGCAACCTTACCGATGCCTGATTTCAGCAGAGCGACGTCAACGCCATTCAACTGGCCGGTATAGATCTCACAGCCACCGAGGGAGAGAGTCTGACGGTTCTCAATTTTGTCACGCAGCAGCGTAACTTCTTCTTCCATTGCACCAATAATGCCGATTTTCATAGATTTACTCGCGATGTGCCTTGTTAAGATGCATAGTCTATCATGCGGTTAAGAGGAAACGCATTCTCACGCGGGGGAGCACATGTCACCAATCGATTTTCGCACCAAAATTAACTGGCACCGACGTTTCCGTTCGCCGCAGGGCGACAAGAGCGAGCATGAGATCCTGCGTATCTTCGAAAGCGATCGTGGGCGGATCATAAACTCGCCGGCAATCCGTCGTTTACAGCAAAAAACCCAGGTGTTTCCGCTTGAACGTAACGCTGCGGTGCGCACGCGCTTAACGCATTCTATGGAAGTTCAGCAGGTTGGCCGCTACATTGCCAAAGAGATCTTAAGCCGTCTCAAAGAGCAGCAGCTTCTCGAAACCTATGGGCTGAATGAGCTGACCGGGCCGTTTGAGAGCATCGTTGAGATGGCCTGCCTGATGCATGACATCGGCAACCCGCCCTTTGGTCATTTTGGCGAAGCCGCCATAAATGACTGGTTTAAACAGCGGCTTTATCCTGCTGATGCGGTAAGCCAGCCTCTGAGCGATGACCGCTGCCTGGTGCGGGATTTACGCCTGCGCGAAGGTGAAGACGCGCTGAACGACCTGCGGCGTAAAGTCCGTCACGACCTCTGTCACTTCGAAGGCAATGCGCAGGGGATCCGGCTGGTCCACTCCCTGATGCGTATGAACCTGACCTGGGCACAGGTGGGGTGCATCCTGAAATATACGCGACCGGCCTGGTGGATGGGCGAGACGCCCGCGTCGCACAGTTATTTGATGAAAAAGCCGGGCTATTATCTTTCCGAAGAAGCCTATATTGAGCGCCTGCGTAAAGAACTTTCTCTGACACCAAACGGCCGCTTCCCCTTAACCTGGATTATGGAAGCTGCCGACGACATTTCATATTGTGTTGCCGACCTGGAAGACGCCGTTGAGAAAAGAATATTCAGCGTCGAAGAACTTTATCAGCATCTTTATGAGGCCTGGGGAACGCATGAAAAAGGCTCGCTGTTTGCTCAGGTTGTCGAAAATGCCTGGGAGAAATCGCGTTCAAATACATTAAGCCGCAGCACGGAAGATCAGTTCTTTATGTATTTACGGGTCAATACATTAAATAAACTGGTGCCGTATGCCGCCTCGCGCTTTATAGACAACCTGCCGTTAATTTATAGCGGCGAATTCAACCATGCGTTGCTGGAAGATGACAGCAGCTTTAGCCAGCTTCTTGAACTCTATAAAAACGTGGCCGTGCGTCATGTTTTCAGCCATCCGGATGTTGAACAGCTTGAGCTGCAGGGATACAGGGTTATCAGTGGGTTACTCGAAATCTATCGACCTCTGCTGCAGTTATCCGTCGACGAGTTCAGCGAGCTGGTGGAAAAAGAGCGCGTGCGGCGAATACCGATCGAATCCCGGCTTTATCAGAAACTTTCAACCCGCCACCGTCTGGCTTATGTCGAAGCCATCGGCAAGCTGGATCGGCAGTCGCCCCAGTGGCCGGTGCTGGAATATTATTATCGCTGCCGTCTTATCCAGGACTATATCAGCGGGATGACAGATTTGTATGCCTGGGATGAATACCGCAAGCTCATGGCGGTGGAATAAGCACAGAGTTTTGTAAAGACGGCCAATAAATTTTTACCTTTTCCATAAACTTATGGCCGGAACTAAGCGGTATAAAATGAATCTGAGTTACACAGCAATTTTGCGTTATCTGTAAATCGAGATTAAGACACATGAAAAAAACCACATTAGCAATGAGTGCACTGGCTCTGAGTTTAGGTTTAGCGCTGTCTCCTCTGACTGCTACTGCAGCTGAGACCGCATCGTCGGCAGCGACCGCGCAGCAGATGCCAAGCCTGGCACCGATGCTCGAAAAAGTGATGCCATCGGTGGTGAGTATTAACGTTGAGGGCAGCACAACCGTCAATACGCCGCGTATGCCGCGTAACTTCCAGCAGTTCTTTGGTGATAACTCACCTTTCTGCCAGGACGGTTCGCCATTCCAGAGCTCCCCGTTCTGTCAGGGCGGTGGTGCAGGGGATGACACCCAGGGGGGTGGCCAGCAGCAGAAATTCATGGCGCTTGGCTCGGGTGTGATTATCGATGCGGCGAAAGGCTACGTCGTGACCAACAACCACGTTGTTGATAACGCCAACAGCATTAAGGTTCAGCTGAGCGACGGGCGTAAATTTGATGCCAAAGTGGTCGGGAAAGACCCGCGCTCCGATATCGCGCTGATCCAGATTCAGGATCCGAAAAACCTGACGGCGATTAAAATTGCCGACTCCGATGCGCTGCGTGTCGGTGATTATACCGTCGCTATCGGTAACCCGTTCGGTCTGGGTGAAACCGTAACCTCGGGGATTGTTTCCGCGCTGGGTCGTAGCGGCCTCAACGCCGAAAACTATGAAAACTTCATCCAGACGGATGCCGCCATCAACCGGGGTAACTCCGGCGGTGCGCTGGTGAACCTGAACGGTGAGCTGATTGGTATCAACACCGCGATCCTTGCACCAGACGGCGGCAATATCGGGATCGGCTTTGCTATCCCAAGTAACATGGTGAAAAACCTGACCGCGCAGATGGTGCAGTATGGCCAGGTGAAACGCGGTGAACTGGGGATTCTGGGTACCGAACTGAATTCCGAACTGGCTAAGGCGATGAAAGTTGACGCCCAGCGCGGCGCATTTGTCAGCCAGGTGATGCCGAACTCCTCCGCGGCGAAAGCGGGCATTAAAGCGGGTGATGTCATTACCTCCCTGAACGGGAAACCGATCAGCAGCTTTGCCGCGCTGCGTGCTGAAGTGGGCTCCATGCCGATTGGCAGCAAAGTGACCCTCGGCCTGCTGCGTGACGGTAAACCGGTTAACGTGAGCCTGGAACTGCAGCAGAGCAGCCAGAATCAGGTTGATTCCAGCACCATCTTCAGCGGCATTGAAGGCGCCGAGATGAGCAATAAAGGTCAGGACAAAGGCGTTGTGGTGAACAACGTTAAAGCGAACAGCCCGGCTGCGCGCATTGGCCTGAAAAAAGGCGATGTGATCATGGGTGCGAACCAGCAGCCAGTGAAAAACATTGCTGAACTGCGCAAAATTCTGGACAGCAAACCTTCCGTGCTGGCGTTGAATATTCAGCGTGGTGATACCTCAATTTACCTGCTGATGCAGTAATCCTCTCAGGCCCCTGTTTCAGATGAGCAGGGGCTTTTCACCTTTCTGTGACCTTTTCCACAACTCCATACTTCTCCCTTTCACTTTGTGCATTCGCACAATGCAACGGTAGCTGAACTTCCCTATGCTTGAGCTCTGCTCACAGGAGGGTTACATGGCTGGCTGGCATCTCGATACCAAAATGGCGCAGGATATTGTGGCACGCACCATGCGCATCATTGATACCAATATCAACGTAATGGATGCCCGTGGGCGCATTATTGGCAGTGGCGATCGTGAGCGTATTGGGGAATTGCACGAAGGGGCGCTGCTGGTGCTCTCCCAGGGGCGGGTGGTGGACATCGACGATGCGGTGGCGAAACACCTGCACGGTGTCCGTCAGGGCATCAATTTACCGCTGCGTCTTGAGGGGGAAATTGTCGGCGTTATCGGCCTGACCGGCGAGCCGGAGTCGCTGCGAAAATATGGCGAACTGGTCTGTATGACGGCGGAGATGATGCTTGAGCAGTCGCGCCTGATGCATCTGCTCGCCCAGGACAGCCGTCTGCGTGAAGAGCTGGTGATGAATCTGATTCAGGCGGATGAGCATACCCCTGCACTTAATGAATGGGCGCAGCGCCTGGGAATCGATCTGAATCAACCGCGCGTCGTGGCGGTAATTGAGGTGGACAGCGGCCAGCTTGGCGTCGACAGTGCGATGGCTGAGCTGCAGCAGCTGCAAAATGCGCTGGCGACGCCGGAACGCGATAACCTGGTGGCGATTGTCTCTCTGACGGAAATGGTGGTGCTCAAGCCCGCGCTGAACGCGTTCGGGCGCTGGGATGCAGAAGATCATCGTCGTCGCGTGGAGCAGTTGATAGCCCGCATGAAGGAGAATGGTCAGCTTCGTTTTCGCGTCGCGCTGGGCAATTACTTCACCGGTCCGGGCAGTATTGCCCGCTCCTGGCGTACTGCCCGCACCACCATGATGGTGGGTAAGCAGCGGATGCCGGAAAGCCGCAGTTATTTCTACCAGGATCTGATGCTGCCGGTGCTGCTCGACAGCCTGCGCGGTGGCTGGCAGGCCAATGAGCTGGCACGTCCGTTAGCGCGCCTCAAGGCGATGGACAACAACGGTCTGCTGCGTCGGACGCTGCAGGCGTGGTTCCGTCATAACGTACAGCCGCTGGCAACGTCGAAAGCGCTGTTTATACATCGTAATACGCTGGAATATCGACTGAATCGGATTTCGGAGCTGACAGGGCTGGATCTGGGGAGCTTTGACGACAGGCTGCTGCTTTATGTGGCGTTACAGCTCGATGAGCAGAGATGAGTGAAATACGGCCTGATGTCCTTACTCCATCCCTTTCCACGGGAGAGGGCGCAAACACTAAAACGGCAATCAAAGATTGCCGTTTTAAGTTTATTTCCGGGTAAGCTTTTCAAGATCCGCTTCGATTTCGCTAATCTTGTTGGTGACTACGCTTTCAAGGTGACGCAGATCGTCGAGGATCTTACGTTTGAGATCGACTTCAGTGCGGTCGCGCTGACAGATCTGATCGAGTTCATCGATCACATAGCGCAGATTAGGGCTGATTTCCTGAACTTCTTTGTATCCCTGTCCTACACCGTCAGCGACGACGGTCTTACGCTGGCGTGGATATTTAAACTTCACGCTCTTGGCGAAAAACTCTCCTTTGTCCTTGTGAAAATAGATTTTCAGAATGTCGTTATTAGCTTCCTGGCGAAGGCTGTAACGATCAATTTCATCAGGATTGGTAATGCCCAGACTTTTCAGATTATCGTACATAGCGGTACCCTTGATCTCAACATAACCTTTGAATAATTAACGAAAAAATCTATTTTCGCCACCCTCAGATATGAAAAAAGCGGGGTGGCCCCCGCTTTTTGTTATATCCGATTAATCGATGGTGCGCAGCAACTCATTGATGCCCACCTTACCGCGGGTTTTCGCATCAACTTTTTTCACGATAACCGCACAGTACAGGCTGTACTTGCCATCTTTTGACGGCAGGTTGCCGGAGACCACAACGGAACCGGCCGGCACGCGACCGTAGTGAATTTCACCGGTCTCACGATCGTAAATACGGGTACTCTGACCGATGTAAACGCCCATCGAGATAACGGAGCCTTCCTCAACGATCACGCCTTCCACCACTTCAGAGCGCGCGCCGATGAAGCAGTTATCTTCGATGATGGTTGGGTTAGCCTGCAGTGGCTCCAGTACACCACCGATACCCACGCCGCCGGACAGGTGAACGTTTTTACCGATCTGCGCGCAGGAGCCGACGGTTGCCCAGGTATCCACCATGGAGCCTTCGTCTACGTAAGCACCGATGTTAACGTAGGAGGGCATCAGCACGGTGTTACGCGCGATGAACGCACCCTGACGTACGGCCGCTGGCGGTACTACGCGGAAGCCTTCTTTCTGGAAGCGAGCTTCGTCGTAGTCAGCGAATTTCATAGGGACTTTATCGAAGTAGCGGCTTTCTGCTCCGTCGATAACCTGGTTATCATTGATACGGAAAGAGAGCAGCACGGCTTTCTTCAGCCATTGATGAGTCACCCACTGACCGTCGATTTTTTCTGCTACACGTAGCGCGCCGGAATCCAGCAGAGAAATAACCTGATTAACCGCTTCACGGGTAACGGTATCCACATTTGCCGGAGTAATCTCGGCGCGACGCTCAAAAGCGGACTCAATAACGTTCTGTAACTGCTGCATTGTTTACTCTTTCCATTTCACTAAAAAACACGTCACCCTTTATCGTTTGGATTGAGGGCTGCTGTCAACCGTTGTTGCACTTCAAGTTGCAGGTCATTATTAAGGGCACGCCGGTCGGCGGTGGCGATTATAAATAAATCTTCTACTCGTTCGCCAATGGTTGTAATTCTGGCCCCGTGAAGCGAAATTCCCAGATCGGCAAAAACCTGGCCGACGCGGGCGAGCAGCCCTGGCTGGTCGAGCGCGATCAGCTCCAGGAACGATTTACGATCGGTGTGGGTCGGCAGGAAATTGACCTCGGTATCGACGGTAAAGTGGCGTAATTTCGACGGCTGACGACGCGGCTGCGGTGGCTGCCAGCTGCGCTGGGTGATCGCCTGTTCCAGGCCAAAACGTATCCCTTCATGGCGGTCCGACGACAGCGGGCTTCCGTCTGGCTCCAGTACAATAAAGGTGTCCATCGCCATGCCGTCCCGGGTGGTGAAAATCTGCGCGTCGTGAACGCTCAGGTTACGCCTGTCCAGTTCGGCACAAACCGCAGCAAACAGATAAGGCCGATCCGGACTCCAGATAAAGATCTCGGTACCGCCGCGCGTGGCCTGCGGACTGAGGAGGATCATCGGCTGCGATAAATCATGCTGAAGCAGATGTCGCGCATGCCAGGCAAGCTGGTTTGGGCTGTGGCGGACAAAATAGTTGGCACGACAGCGCGCCCAAATCTGATGCAGCGCTTCTTCATCAATGTTATCCATCCGCAACAGCGCCAGCGCCTGCAGCTGATGATGGCGTACACGCTCGCGCATGTCCGGGGTGTTTTGCATCCCGCGGCGCAGCTGTTTTTCGGTGGCAAAGTACAACTCGCGCAACAGGCTTTGCTTCCAGCTGTTCCACAGCGTTTCGTTGGTGGCACAAATATCGGCTACCGTCAGGCAGACCAGATAGCGCAGGCGGTTTTCCGTCTGAACCTCTTCTGCAAACTGCTTGATGACCTCCGGATCCTGAATGTCACGACGCTGCGCGGTGACGGACATCAGCAGGTGGTGGCGTACCAGCCAGGCAACCAGCTGCGTCTCACGAGAGTTCAGTCCATGCAGTTCGGCAAATTTCAGCACGTCCTGCGCGCCGAGCACCGAGTGGTCACCGCCGCGACCTTTGGCGATGTCGTGGAACAGGGCGGCAATCAGGATCAGTTCCGGGTGGGTAAGACGTGGCCACAGTTCGACGCACAGTGGGTGACGTGAGCGTGTCTCTTCTCTGGCAAAGCTTTCCAGCTTGAGCATGACGCGGATCGTGTGTTCATCCACCGTATAGGCGTGGAACAGATCGAACTGCATCTGCCCGACGATATGTGACCACTGTGGCATATAGGCCCACAGCACGCTGTGGCGATGCATCGGCAGAAGCCCACGGCTGACGGCACCCGGATGGCGCAACATACTGAGAAAAAGGGATCGGGCTTCCGGGATATAGCACAGTGGCTGCGTCAGATGACGGCGCGCATGGCGCAGATGACGCAGCGTTGTGGAGTAGATCCCGGTGATCGTGCTATTGCGAACCATGGTGTAGAACATCCGCAGGATCGCTTCCGGCTCACGGATAAACAGCGTTTCGTCGCGCAGATCGATAAGCGTGCCGCGCAGCTGGAATTCATCATCGATCGGCCGCGGTTTTTCGTCCGCCGTCAGGGCCAGGATCGCTTCGTCGAACAGCTGCAGCAGCATCTGGTTCAGTTCAGTGACGCGACGGGTAACGCGGAAGAAATCCTTCATCATGTGCTCAACCGGCTCGTTACCTTCACCGCGGTAGTTGAGGCGCTGCGCCACGCTGAGCTGACGGTCAAACAGCAGACGGTTATCGTAGCGGCTAAGCTCGAGATGCAGGGCAAAACGGATCCGCCAGAGCAGGTGTAGACACTCATTCAGCTCGTTTCGCTCAGCCTCGGTTAAAAAGCCGAAGCCAACCATCTCGTCCATTGAGGTAGCGCCAAAGTGGCGGCGGGCCACCCACTGCAGCGTGTGAATGTCGCGCAGTCCGCCCGGACTGCTTTTTATATCCGGCTCCAGGTTATAGCTGGTGCCGTGGTAGCGCTGGTGACGCTGATTCTGCTCCTCGACCTTCGCGGCGAAGAATTTTTCTGAAGGCCAGAAGCCGTCGCTGAAAATGTGTTTTTGCAGCTCCAGGAACAGCGCGACGTCGCCAATCAACAGGCGGGTTTCAATCAGGTTGGTGGCGACGGTCAGGTCAGATAATCCTTCGAGCAGGCACTCTTCCAGCGTGCGCACGCTGTGGCCCACTTCAAGCTTTACATCCCACAGCAGCGTCAGCAGTTCGCCAATTTTCTGCGCCTGTTCATCCGGCAGCTTTTTGCGACTTAAAATCAGTAAGTCGATATCGGAAAGCGGATGAAGCTCACCGCGGCCATAGCCCCCGACGGCGACCAGTGCCACGTCACTGATCTGCCCAAACCCGTAATCAATCCACAGACGCTGCAGGAGCTGGTCGATAAACTCGGTGCGAGCTTCAATGAGCTGCTCCGCGGAGATGCCGGCATCAAATGCGCTTCCGAGCCAGCGCTGGAAGACATCCATATGCGCCTTGATACCGGCGCAGGTCAGATCCTGCTGGGGCCAGACGCCCGGGTTATCGGGCTGGTCGGGTAGGGTGGGAAGTGCTGTGTTAGCATACTGTTCGGGTAAAAGATTACTCATCGTGCGCCACCCATAAGAAAAAGCTATAGCCATTAAAAAAGCCGGCATCTGCCGGCTTTTTTATCATTCATCGTGCGTGAGTATCGCCGGGATGGTGTCATCCTTGCGCAACGTCATAATTTCGCAGCCGTTGTCTGTTACCACAATAGTATGCTCGTACTGCGCAGACAAGCTTCTGTCTTTGGTTTTCACCGTCCAGCCATCTTTCATGGTGCGGATGCGGTAATCACCGGCATTGACCATCGGCTCGATGGTGAAGGTCATGCCTTTTTGCAGTACCACGCCGCCGTCATCCGCATCATAGTGCAGAACCTGTGGCTCTTCGTGGAAGACACGGCCAATGCCGTGGCCGCAGTATTCACGCACAACGGAGAAACCTTCCGCTTCAACGAATTTCTGGATAGCGGCCCCAATGGTGCGCAGGCGAATGCCGGGTTTAACCATTTTCAGCGCCAGGTAGAGGCTTTCTTGCGTCACTTTGCACAAACGCTCGCCCAGAATCGTCGGCTTGCCCACGATGAACATCTTAGAGGTGTCACCGTGGTAGTCATCTTTAATGACCGTCACGTCGATGTTGACGATGTCGCCATCTTTGAGCAGTTTTTCGTTGTCCGGAATACCGTGACAAACCACTTCGTTAATCGAAATGCAGACGGATTTCGGGAAACCATGGTAACCAAGGCAGGCGGAGACCGCGTGCTGCTCATTGACGATATAGTCGTTACAAATGCGGTCCAGTTCACCCGTGCTCACGCCCGGCTTCACGTACGGCTCGATCATTTCCAGCACGTCTGCGGCCAGACGACCGGCGACGCGCATCTTTTCAATTTCTTCAGGTGTCTTAATAGAGATAGCCATGTAATCTGTCCATCAGTGTCGATTTTTTCGACAATACTAGTCTAAGTGTCGTTAATGGTATCAGTCAGGCGCACCCCGTGCCAAATTGAGAATCATTAACAGCACACTCGGCCAACAACTGTTGGTTTCTGGTCGTGTTTTGTGGTATAAAGCGCGCCGGACTTCCGATCCATTTCAGATACACAGGCTGGACGGAAGCGACAAATCTCACTTTGTGTAACAACACACACGTATCGGCACATATTCCGGGGTGCCCTTCGGGGTCGGTAATATGGGATACGTGGAGGCATAACCCCAACTTTTAATATAGAGGTTTTAAACATGGCAACTGTTTCCATGCGCGACATGCTCAAGGCTGGTGTTCACTTCGGTCACCAGACCCGTTACTGGAACCCGAAAATGAAGCCTTTCATCTTCGGCGCACGTAACAAAGTTCACATCATCAACCTTGAGAAAACTGTACCAATGTTCAACGAAGCCCTGGCTGAGCTGAACAAGATCTCTTCCCGTAAAGGTAAGATTCTGTTCGTTGGTACTAAGCGCGCTGCAAGCGAAGCTGTGAAAGATGCTGCTAACAGCTGCGATCAGTTCTTCGTGAACCATCGCTGGTTGGGCGGCATGCTGACTAACTGGAAAACCGTTCGTCAGTCCATCAAGCGCCTGAAAGATCTGGAAACCCAGTCTCAGGACGGTACTTTCGACAAGCTGACTAAGAAAGAAGCGCTGATGCGCACTCGTGAACTGGACAAGCTGGAAAACAGCCTGGGCGGTATCAAAGATATGGGCGGCCTGCCAGACGCGCTGTTCGTAATCGATGCAGACCACGAGCACATCGCAATCAAAGAAGCTAACAACCTGGGTATCCCGGTATTCGCTATCGTTGATACCAACTCCGATCCGGACGGTGTTGACTTCGTTATCCCGGGTAACGACGACGCAATCCGTGCTGTTAGCCTGTACCTGAGCGCTGTAGCTGCTACCGTTCGTGAAGGCCGTTCCCAGGATCTGGCTTCTCAGGCGGAAGAAAGCTTCGTAGAAGCTGAATAATAAGGTTTCACCCCTTATTAGTACCGTGTATGAATAGGGGCCAATTATCGGCCCCTTTTTTCAATTTACACTGTTTGGCCTCAGGCCGGGCAGTTCACATCTCCCGAGGATTTAAGAATGGCTGAAATTACCGCATCCCTGGTAAAAGAGCTGCGCGAGCGTACTGGCGCAGGCATGATGGATTGCAAAAAAGCGCTGACTGAAGCGAACGGCGACATCGAGCTGGCAATCGAAAACATGCGTAAATCCGGTGCGATCAAAGCAGCTAAAAAAGCAGGCAACGTTGCTGCTGACGGCGTGATCATCACTAAGATCGACGGCAACTACGGCATCATCCTGGAAGTTAACTGCCAGACTGACTTCGTTGCTAAAGATGGTGGTTTCCAGGCATTTGCTAACAAAGTTCTGGACGCAGCTGTTGCGGGCAAAATCACTGACGTTGAAGTTCTGAAAGCACAGTTCGAAGAAGAACGTGTTGCTCTGGTTGCTAAAATCGGTGAGAACATCAACATCCGTCGTGTTGCTTCTCTGGAAGGCGACGTTCTGGGTTCATACCAGCACGGTGCACGTATCGGTGTTCTGGTTGCGGCTAAAGGCGCTGATGAAGAGCTGGTTAAACAGCTGGCTATGCACATCGCTGCAAGCAAACCAGAATTCGTTAAGCCAGAAGACGTGTCTGCTGAAGTGGTAGAGAAAGAGTACCAGGTTCAGCTGGACATCGCGATGCAGTCTGGTAAGCCAAAAGAAATCGCAGAGAAAATGGTTGAAGGCCGCATGAAGAAATTCACCGGCGAAGTTTCTCTGACTGGCCAGCCATTCGTTATGGATCCAAGCAAGTCTGTTGCTCAGCTGCTGAAAGAGCACAACGCTGACGTGACTGGCTTCATCCGCTTCGAAGTGGGCGAAGGCATCGAGAAAGTTGAGACTGACTTCGCAGCAGAAGTTGCTGCAATGTCCAAGCAGTCTTAATGTTTGAAAAGGAGCCGCCTGAGGGCGGCTTCTTTTTGTCACCCGTCACACGAAATCAGACAGGCTCCAGTATCCCTGTGCTGATATGCGACATATCATGTCGCCAGAATTAACCCCCATCTTAATCGTTGACAGTCTCAGGAAAGAAACATGGCTACCAATGCAAAACCCGTGTACAAACGCATTCTGCTTAAGCTGAGTGGCGAAGCGCTGCAGGGATCGGAAGGCTTCGGTATTGACGCAAGCATCCTTGACCGCATGGCACAGGAAATCAAAGAACTGGTCGAACTGGGTATTCAGGTTGGCGTGGTCATTGGCGGTGGCAACCTTTTCCGTGGTGCTGGTCTGGCGAAAGCGGGGATGAACCGCGTTGTGGGCGACCACATGGGTATGCTGGCAACCGTGATGAATGGCCTGGCAATGCGTGATGCGCTTCATCGCGCCTATGTGAACGCCCGCCTGATGTCCGCAATCCCATTGAATGGCGTCTGCGATAACTACAGCTGGGCAGAGGCGATTAGCCTGCTGCGCAACAACCGCGTGGTGATCCTCTCCGCCGGTACGGGTAACCCATTCTTTACTACCGATTCCGCTGCCTGCCTGCGCGGTATCGAGATCGAAGCCGATGTGGTTCTGAAAGCGACCAAAGTGGATGGCGTGTTTACTGCCGACCCGGCAAAAGATCCGTCTGCCACCATGTACGATCAGCTGAGCTACAGCGAAGTGCTGGAAAAAGAGCTGAAAGTGATGGATCTTGCCGCCTTTACGCTGGCTCGTGACCACAAACTGCCGATCCGTGTCTTCAACATGAACAAACCTGGCGCACTGCGTCGCGTGGTCATGGGTGAAAAAGAAGGCACTTTGATCACGGAATAATTTCCGTCGGCGATAAATACAGGTAAGATTCCGCTTTATTTTGTAGTGGTATCTTACCTGGGCGCGCCTTTGGCGTTGTCAGAATTAAACGCGACTATACTTAGCACACCTGTAGCGCTGTGCTGGCGGATAGTCTGCCTGAGACAAGTTTTCAAGGATTCGTAACGTGATTAACGAAATCAGAAAAGATGCTGAAGTACGCATGGAAAAATGCGTAGAAGCGTTCAAAACCCAAATCAGCAAAATCCGTACTGGCCGTGCTTCCCCAAGCCTGCTGGATGGCATCATCGTAGAATACTACGGCACGCCAACGCCACTGCGTCAGCTGGCGAGTGTTACCGTTGAAGATACCCGTACGCTGAAAATCAACGTCTTCGATCGTTCTATGAGCCCAGCGGTTGAGAAAGCGATCATGGCGTCTGACCTCGGTCTGAACCCAAGCTCTGCGGGCGCTGACATTCGCGTTCCACTGCCTCCACTGACTGAAGAACGTCGTAAAGACCTGATCAAAGTTGTTCGTGGTGAAGCTGAGCAGGGTCGCGTATCCGTGCGTAACGTACGTCGTGATGCGAACGATAAACTCAAAGCGCTGCTGAAAGAAAAAGAGATCAGTGAAGATGACGATCGTCGTTCTCAGGACGACATTCAGAAGATGACGGATGCTGCGATCAAGAAAATTGATGCGGCGCTGGCAGATAAAGAAGCGGAACTGATGCAGTTCTGATTTCTGTCGTACACTGATAAACGCCGTTCAGAAGGACTTCGGGTCTTGCTGGCGGCGTTTTGCTTTTATCTGGTCTAACTTTTTTCGGGCATCTCATGAAGCATTTAACACTCCTTGGCTCAACCGGCTCTATCGGTTGCAGCACTCTCGACGTTGTTCGCCATAATCCTGAACATTACACCGTGACCGCGCTGGTGGCCGGTAAGAATGTGCAGCGTATGATCGAACAGTGCCTGGAGTTTACGCCTCGCTATGCGGTTATGGATGACGAAGAGAGCGCCCGCCTGCTCACCGCGCAGTTGCGTGAGAAAGGCTGTCGTACCGAGGTCCTGAGTGGTCAGCAGGCGGCCTGCGACATGGCTGCGCTGGATGAGGTTGATCAGGTCATGGCGGCAATCGTCGGGGCTGCAGGGCTGCTACCGACGCTTGCCGCTATTGATGCCGGTAAAGAGGTTCTGCTGGCTAACAAAGAGTCGCTGGTGACCTGCGGACGTCTCTTTATGGAGGCGGTGAAGCAGCGCGGGGCGCGTCTTTTACCGGTCGACAGCGAGCACAACGCGATTTTTCAGAGTTTACCGCAACCTTTTCAACAGAACCTGGGGTACGCTGACCTGGAGCAGAATGGCGTTGTATCGATTTTGCTTACCGGGTCAGGTGGCCCGTTCCGTGAAACGCCACTGTCTGAACTGAGCGCAATGACGCCTGAGCAGGCGTGCCGTCATCCGAACTGGTCAATGGGGCGTAAAATCTCCGTTGACTCCGCCACCATGATGAACAAAGGTCTGGAATACATTGAAGCGCGCTGGCTGTTCAATGCGTCGGCGAAACAGATGGAAGTGCTGATCCACCCGCAATCGGTGATTCACTCGATGGTGCGCTATCAGGATGGCAGCGTCCTTGCGCAACTGGGCGAACCGGACATGCGCACGCCTATCGCGCATGCCATGGCGTGGCCGAATCGGGTGAAGTCCGGGGCGAAACCGCTCGATTTTTGCAAGCTGAGTTCACTGACCTTTAGCGAACCGGACTACGATCGTTATCCGTGTCTGAAGCTTGCGATGAAAGCCTTTGACCAGGGGCAGGCGGCGACGACGGCACTTAATGCAGCTAATGAAATTACCGTTGAGGCATTTCTGAATCAGCAGATCCGATTTACCGATATTGCGACGTTGAATTTATCGGTACTGGAAATGATGGATTTGCGCGAACCACAAAGCGTGGAAGAGGTGCTGGCGGTGGATGCACAGGCTCGCGTTATTGCACGTAAGCAGGTGACACGCCTCGCAAGCTGGTGATAAAGCAAGCACTAGTGGTTGTGCTATTTGTTAGCGTTGGGCTTCAGTGATATAGTCTGCGCCACCTGATCGCAGGTATTTGACTTTACGTGGTCAGGTAAGCCGTGGTTTGACACGGCTTTTTTACGTATAGGCTTCAGTATTCCTGAGTACCGTTAAATCCTTTTCAGGGACCAAAAACGCGTTATGTTGTCTGCGAATCAACCAATAAGCGAAAACTTGCCAGCTCATGGCTGCCGTCATGTAGCAATCATTATGGATGGCAACGGCCGCTGGGCGAAAAGACAAGGGAAGATACGAGCCTTTGGGCATAAAGCTGGGGCGAAATCTGTTCGCCGCGCCGTTTCTTTTGCCGCCAATAACGGCATTGATGCGTTAACGCTCTATGCTTTTAGCAGTGAAAACTGGAATCGACCGCCGCAGGAAGTGACCGCGTTGATGGAATTGTTTGTGTGGGCGCTCGATAGCGAAGTAAAAAGCCTGCACCGCCACAACGTCCGTCTGCGTATTATCGGCGAAACCAGTCGTTTTAACTCACGTTTGCAGGAACGGATTCGTAAAGCAGAAGCGCTGACTGAAAATAATACCGGTCTGACGCTCAATATCGCGGCGAATTACGGTGGACGCTGGGATATTATCCAGGGCGTTCGGCATCTGGCCGAACAGGTTCAGGAAGGGCTGTTGAGACCCGACCAAATTGATGAAGAGGCGCTGAGTAAGCAAATCTGCATGAATGAACTGGCACCTGTGGATTTGGTAATTAGGACAGGGGGAGAACATCGCATCAGTAACTTTTTGCTGTGGCAAATTGCCTACGCCGAACTTTACTTTACTGATGTTCTTTGGCCCGATTTTGATGAACAAGACTTTGAAGGTGCGCTGCATGCCTTTGCCAATCGAGAGCGTCGTTTCGGCGGCACCGAGCCAGGTGGCGACAAAGCCTGATGGGGGTAGCTTTTGCTGAAGTATCGCCTGATTTCCGCTTTTGTATTAATACCCATTGTCATTGCGGCGCTGTTTTTACTGCCCCCGGTGGGATTCGCTATTTTGACGCTGGTGGTCTGCATGCTCGCCGCGTGGGAATGGGGTCAGTTTAGCGGCTTTACCTCACGCACTCAGCGGGTATGGCTGGCGGTACTCTGTGGCTTTATCCTGGCCCTGATGCTGTTTACCTTGCCTGAATATCACCATGATATTCATCAACCGCTGGTTGCCGGTTCCCTTTGGATATCGCTGGGCTGGTGGGTTGCCGCGCTGCTGTTGGTGCTTTTTTACCCAGGTTCCGCGGCATTCTGGCGTAATTCAAAAGTGTTGCGTCTTATTTTTGGCCTGCTCACAATTGTTCCTTTTTTCTGGGGTATGGTCGCACTGCGCGCCTGGCACTATGACGAAAACCACTACAGCGGCGCGATCTGGCTGCTTTATGTGATGATTCTCGTCTGGGGGGCTGACTCTGGGGCCTATATGTTTGGTAAACTGTTTGGCAAACATAAACTGGCGCCAAAAGTGTCTCCGGGCAAAACCTGGCAAGGATTCATCGGCGGCCTGTTTACGGCAGCAATCATTTCCTGGGGCTATGGCGTCTGGGCGAATCTGGAAGTGGCACCGTCAATACTGCTGGTGTGCTCTATTTTTGCTGCGCTGGCCTCGGTACTCGGTGATTTAACCGAAAGTATGTTTAAGCGTGAAGCAGGGATTAAGGACAGCGGACACCTGATTCCAGGACATGGCGGTATACTGGATCGCATTGATAGCCTGACAGCGGCTGTTCCAGTGTTTGCGTGCTTGCTTTTACTGGTATTCGGGACGATTTAACGGAAGGTTTTATGCTGAGCATTCTCTGGAATCTGGCGGCGTTCATTGTTGCACTGGGTGTACTGATTACCGTGCATGAATTTGGCCATTTCTGGGTTGCTCGCCGTTGCGGTGTGCGGGTAGAGCGGTTTTCCATCGGTTTTGGTAAATCACTCTGGACGCGCACTGACCGCCACGGCACAGAATTTGTCATCGCTCTTATCCCGCTTGGCGGCTACGTTAAGATGCTCGACGAACGCGTTGAGCCTGTCGCCCCTGAGCTACGACACAGCGCATTCAACAACAAAACCGTTGGACAACGCGCCGCCATCATCGCTGCCGGGCCGGTAGCCAACTTCATCTTTGCTGTTTTCGCCTACTGGCTGGTGTTTATCATCGGCGTGCCTGGCGTGCGTCCGGTTGTGGGTGAAATTGCGCCTGATTCCATCGCGGCGAGTGCGCAAATTACGCCGGGGATGGAACTTAAAGCGATTGATGGCATCGAAACCCCTGATTGGGATGCCGTGCGTCTGCAGCTGGTAGCCAAAATTGGCGATCGGCAGACAACATTCAGCGTGTCGCCGTTTGGTTCTGACCAGCGGCAGGACAAAGTGCTCGATTTACGTCACTGGCGTTTCGAGCCAGACAAAGAAGATCCCGTCTCTGCACTGGGCATTCGTCCACGCGGTGCGCAGATTGAGCCGGTATTAGCCGAAGTACAGGCAAACTCGGCTGCCAGCAAAGCAGGTTTGCAAGCGGGCGACAGGATCGTTAAAGTCGATGGTCAACCATTAACAGAGTGGATGACCTTTGTTACTCTGGTGCGCGATAATCCGGGCACGTCGCTCGCGCTGGAAGTTGAAAGGCAGGGCAGTCCGCTTTCGCTGACGCTGACTCCGGATACGAAGTCGGTCGGCAAAAAGGCAGAAGGGTTTGCAGGCGTTGTGCCGAAAGTCATCCCGCTGCCAGATGAGTACAAGACAATACGCCAGTATGGGCCGTTCAGCGCCATCCTTGAAGCCACGGATAAAACATGGCAACTGATGAAGCTGACGGTAAACATGTTGGGGAAATTGATAACCGGTGATGTGAAACTGAACAACCTCAGTGGGCCAATTTCAATAGCTCAGGGGGCTGGGATGTCAGCGGAGTTCGGGGTGATTTACTATCTCATGTTTCTTGCGCTCATTAGCGTGAACCTTGGGATAATCAACCTGTTCCCGCTTCCCGTTTTAGACGGGGGTCATCTGCTGTTTTTGGCGATTGAAAAGCTAAAAGGCGGGCCGGTATCCGAGCGAGTTCAAGACTTTAGTTATCGCATTGGCTCGATTTTGCTGGTGCTGTTAATGGGGCTTGCACTTTTCAATGATTTCTCTCGGTTGTAAGAGAGTTAGTTAGGAAGAACGCATAATAACGATGGCGATGAAAAAGTTGCTCATAGCGTCGCTGCTGTTTAGCAGCGCCACCGTATACGGTGCTGACGGGTTCGTAGTGAAAGACATTCATTTCGAAGGCCTTCAGCGTGTCGCCGTTGGTGCGGCCCTCCTCAGTATGCCTGTGCGCCCCGGCGATACGGTTAATGATGATGACATCAGTAACACCATCCGTGCTCTGTTTGCCACTGGCAACTTCGAGGATGTCCGCGTCCTGCGCGATGGTGATACGCTTCTGGTTCAGGTAAAAGAACGTCCGACGATCGCCAGTATCACCTTCTCCGGTAACAAGTCGGTGAAAGATGACATGCTCAAGCAGAACCTTGAAGCATCTGGCGTACGTGTGGGGGAATCCCTGGACCGCACAACCCTTTCAGACATAGAAAAAGGTCTGGAAGACTTCTATTACAGCGTGGGTAAATACAGTGCCAGCGTGAAAGCGGTTGTGACGCCGTTGCCACGTAACCGTGTTGACCTGAAACTGGTCTTCCAGGAAGGTGTTTCTGCGAAGATCCAACAGATCAACATCGTGGGTAACCACGCGTTCAGCACCGATGAACTGATCTCTACGTTCCAGCTGCGCGACGAAGTGCCATGGTGGAACGTGGTGGGCGATCGTAAATACCAGAAGCAGAAACTGGCGGGCGACCTTGAAACCCTGCGCAGCTACTATCTGGATCGCGGTTATGCCCGTTTCAACATCGACTCGACTCAGGTCAGTCTGACGCCAGACAAGAAAGGCATCTACATTACGATTAACATCACAGAAGGCGATCAGTACAAGCTTTCTGGTGTTGACGTGAGTGGTAACCTGGCAGGCCATTCTGCTGAGATCGAATCGCTGACCAAAATTCAGCCGGGCGAGCTGTATAGCGGGTCTAAAGTGACCAAAATGGAAGACAGCATTAAGAAGCTGCTCGGCCGCTATGGTTATGCTTATCCGCGTGTACAAACTCAGCCTGAAATCAACGACGCGGATAAAACTGTGAAGCTTCACGTTAACGTTGATGCGGGTAACCGTTTCTACGTGCGTAAGATCCGCTTCGAAGGTAACGACACCTCCAAAGATTCCGTCCTGCGTCGCGAGATGCGTCAGATGGAAGGCGCATGGTTAGGTAGCGACCTTGTTGACCAGGGTAAAGAGCGTCTGAACCGTCTGGGCTATTTCGAAACGGTTGATACCGATACCCAGCGTGTTCCGGGCAGCCCGGATCAGGTTGATGTCGTGTATAAAGTCAAAGAGCGTAACACCGGTAGCTTCAACTTCGGTGTGGGCTACGGTACTGAAAGCGGCGTCAGCTTCCAGGTCGGCGTGCAGCAGGATAACTGGCTGGGTACGGGTTACTCCGTGGGTATCAATGGTACCAAAAACGACTACCAGACCTACTCTGAGTTCTCTGTTACCAACCCATACTTCACCGTAGATGGTGTGAGCCTGGGCGGTCGTATCTTCTATAACGACTTTAAAGCAGATGACGCGGATCTGTCCTCTTACACCAACAAGAGCTACGGTGTAGATGGCACACTCGGCTTCCCGGTTAACGAATACAACTCGCTGCGCGCTGGTTTAGGTTACGTGCATAACGACCTGTCCAACATGCAACCGCAGGTGGCGATGTGGCGTTATCTGGACTCTATTGGCCAGTCAACCAGTAAAAATGGGGACAACAACGGCTTTGCTGCTGATGACTTCACCTTCAACTATGGCTGGACCTATAACCGTCTCGACCGTGGTTACTTCCCGACGGAAGGTTCTCGTGTCAACCTGAACGGTAAAGTGACCGTTCCGGGGTCTGATAACGAGTTCTACAAGGTAACGCTGGACACCGCTTCCTACTTCCCAATTGATGACGACCACAAGTGGGTAGTCCTGGGTCGTACCCGTTGGGGCTATGGCGATGGTTTAGGTGGCAAAGAACTGCCATTCTATGAGAACTTCTACGCCGGTGGTTCCAGCACCGTTCGTGGCTTCCAGTCCAACAACATTGGTCCGAAAGCGGTCTATTACGGCGGTAACGACACCGATAACTGTAATAAATCGTCGTCTTCTGAAGTCTGTAGCTCTGATGATGCGGTGGGCGGTAACGCCATGGCCGTTGCCAGCCTGGAGTTCATCACGCCTACGCCGTTCATCAGTGATAAATACGCAAACTCAGTCCGTACATCCATCTTCTGGGATGCCGGTACTGTATGGGATACCAACTGGGAGAATACTGCCCAGATGCGTGCGGCAGGCGTACCAGACTACAGCGATCCGAGCAATATTCGCATGTCTGCAGGTATCGCATTACAATGGATGTCACCGCTGGGGCCGTTGGTCTTCTCTTACGCCCAGCCGTTTAAGAAATACGATGGAGACAAAGCGGAGCAATTCCAGTTTAACATTGGTAAAACCTGGTAATAATCCGCTGCAATGGAATGCGTTGGCAGTGTAGCGCTGACAACTGGCGATCGGTAACACGATCGCCTTGCCACGCAAAGAACGGTACCTTCTGGTGCCAATGGGATGGTAAGGAGTTAATTGTGAAAAAGTGGTTATTAGCTGCAGGTCTCGGTTTAGCGATGGCAACCTCTGCTCAGGCAGCAGACAAAATTGCAATCGTCAACATGGGTAATTTGTTCCAGCAGGTTGCACAGAAAACAGGTGTTTCTGCGACGCTGGAAAACGAATTCAAAGGCCGTGCAAGCGAACTGCAGGGTATGGAAAACGATCTTCAGTCCAAAATGCAGCGTCTGCAGCGTGATGGTTCTACCATGAAAGCGAGCGACCGTAGCAAACTGGAAAAAGACGTAATGGCTCAGCGTCAGACGTTCTCCCAGAAAGCGCAGGCTTTCGAGCAGGATCGTCAGCGTCGTTCTAACGAAGAGCGTGGCAAGCTGGTGACTCGCATTCAGACTGCTGTTAAAGCAGTTGCTGCCGATCAGAGCATCGATCTGGTTGTTGATGCGAATGCCGTTGCTTTCAACAGCAGCGATGTTAAAGACATCACCGCTGATGTTCTGAAACAGGTTAAATAAGTAATGCCTTCAATTCGACTGGCTGATTTAGCTCAGCAGTTGGATGCAGAATTACACGGTGATGGCGATCTCGTCATCACCGCTGTTGCGTCCATGCAATCTGCTAAAGCCGGCACTATTACCTTCATGGTAAGCCCTAAGTACCGTGAGCAACTGGCTCAATGCCAGGCGTCAGCTGTTGTTCTGACGCAGGACGATCTTCCGTTTGCCACTGGAAGCGCGTTGGTAGTGAAAAATCCCTACCTGACGTATGCACGCATGGCACAAATTCTTGATTCCACGCCGCAGCCGGCGCAGGACATTGCTGCCAGTGCAGCGATTGATCCGACGGCTCAGCTTGGTCACAACGTGGCAGTTGGCGCAAATGCCGTTATCGAATCTGGCGTGGTGCTGGGCGATAATGTTGTCATTGGCCCAGGTTGCTTCGTTGGGAAAAATACGAAAATCGGCGCCGGGACCCGTTTATGGGCCAACGTGTCTGTTTACCATGAAGTAGAAATTGGCGAAAATTGCCTCATTCAGTCCAGCACAGTGATTGGTTCTGATGGCTTTGGCTACGCTAACGATCGTGGTAATTGGGTTAAGATCCCACAGCTTGGTCGCGTGATTATCGGCGATCGTGTTGAGATCGGTGCTTGTACCACCATTGACCGTGGTGCACTTGACGATACGATTATTGGCAATGGTGTTATCATCGATAATCAGTGCCAGATTGCGCATAACGTTGTGATTGGCGACAATACCGCGGTTGCGGGTGGCGTTATCATGGCGGGCAGCCTGAAAATTGGCCGTTACTGCATGATCGGCGGTGCGAGCGTGATTAATGGCCATATGGAAATATGCGACAAGGTGACCGTGACAGGAATGGGCATGGTAATGCGTCCTATCACCGAACCTGGCGTCTATTCCTCTGGCATCCCGCTGCAACCCAACAAGGTATGGCGTAAAACAGCTGCTCTGGTGATGAATATTGATGATATGAGCAAGCGACTCAAGTCTCTTGAGCGCAAAATCGATCAACAAGACTAAGCGTTCATCCGTTTAATGCTATATTCCCCGGCCTGTCGGCTTTCTTATAAACCGGCAGGCCGTGTTATTATTTTTATCAGTACATTTTGACAGGAAGAGTATTTTGACTACTGACACTCATACTCTGCATATTGAAGAGATTTTAGAACTTCTGCCGCACCGCTACCCGTTTTTGCTGGTAGACCGTGTGCTGGATTTTGAAGAAGGTCGTTTTCTGCGCGCAGTGAAAAATGTTTCCGTGAACGAGCCGTTCTTCCAGGGACACTTCCCGGGTAAACCTATCTTCCCGGGTGTGTTGATTCTGGAAGCGATGGCACAGGCTACCGGTATTCTTGCGTTTAAAAGCGTGGGCAAACTGGAGCCGGGTGAGCTGTACTACTTCGCGGGTATCGATGAAGCGCGCTTCAAGCGTCCTGTCGTGCCTGGTGATCAGATGATCATGGAAGTCACTTTTGAAAAAACGCGTCGCGGCCTGACTCGCTTCAAAGGCGTAGCTCTGGTTGACGGCAAAGTTGTTTGCGAAGCGACTATGATGTGTGCTCGTAGCCGGGAGTCTTGATACGTGATTGATAAATCCGCCTTTATTCATCCTACCGCCATTGTGGAAGTCGGTGCCATTATTGGTGCTAACGTCCATATTGGCCCATTTTGTATTGTTGGACCCCATGTCGAAATTGGTGAGGGTACAGTACTGAAATCTCACGTTGTCGTGAATGGTCATACGACTATTGGCTGCAATAACGAGATCTATCAGTTCGCTTCCATCGGCGAAGTAAACCAGGATCTTAAATATGCTGGTGAGTCGACCCGTCTGGAAATCGGCGATCGTAACCGCATTCGCGAAAGCGTCACCATTCATCGTGGAACAGTACAGGGTGGTGGATTGACGAAGGTGGGCAGCGACAACCTGTTTATGGTTAATGCGCATATCGCGCACGACTGTACGGTAGGTAACCGCTGTATTCTTGCCAACAACGCAACGCTGGCAGGACACGTATCGGTAGATGATTTCGCAATTATTGGCGGCATGACCGCAGTCCATCAGTTCTGCATCATTGGTGCACACGTGATGGTCGGCGGATGCTCCGGTGTGGCGCAGGATGTCCCACCGTTCGTCATTGCGCAGGGTAACCATGCCACGCCGTTTGGCGTGAACATCGAAGGCCTCAAGCGTCGTGGCTTTAGCCGCGAAGCGATTACTGCAATCCGCAACGCGTACAAACTGTTGTACCGTAGCGGTAAAACTCTGGAAGAGGCGAAGCCGGAAATTGCCGAGCTGGCGGAAAAGCACCCTGAAGTGAACGAGTTCATGACGTTCTTTGACCGTTCCACAAGGGGTCTGATTCGTTAATGGTCGACAGTCGTCCGCTTACGATAGCCCTGGTCGCCGGAGAAACCTCCGGCGATATTCTTGGTGCAGGTCTTATCCGTGCGCTAAAGGCCCGGGTACCCAATGCACGCTTTGTAGGCGTTGCTGGCCCGCTGATGCAGGCCGAAGGCTGTGAAGCCTGGTATGAAATGGAAGAGCTGGCTGTGATGGGCATCGTTGAGGTGCTGGGTCGCCTGCGTCGTCTGCTGCACATTCGTGCCGATCTCACCCGTCGCTTTACCGAACTCAAACCCGATGTGTTTGTCGGTATCGATGCACCGGATTTCAACATTACCCTCGAAGGGAATCTGAAGCAGAAGGGCATCAAAACCATTCATTATGTCAGTCCGTCCGTCTGGGCGTGGCGACAGAAACGCGTTTTCAAAATCGGACGGTCAACCAACCTGGTACTGGCTTTTCTGCCTTTCGAAAAAGCGTTTTACGACAAATTTAATGTCCCGTGCCGTTTTATCGGTCATACCATGGCGGACGCAATGCCGCTGGATCCGGATAAAAACGCGGCGCGCGATGTGCTGGGTATTCCTCATGATGCGCACTGTCTGGCACTGCTGCCCGGTAGCCGTGGTGCAGAAGTCGAGATGCTCAGCGCGGACTTCCTGAAAACGGCGCAAATCCTTCGCAAGACCTATCCTGACCTCGAAGTGGTTGTGCCGCTGGTGAATGCAAAACGTCGCGAGCAGTTTGAGCGCATCAAGGCGGAGGTTGCTCCGGATCTCCATGTTCATCTGCTGGACGGGAAGGGCCGTGAGGCGATGGTCGCAAGCGACGCCGCACTGCTGGCCTCCGGCACCGCTGCGCTGGAGTGTATGCTGGCGAAATGCCCGATGGTGGTAGGCTATCGCATGAAGCCGTTCACCTTCTGGCTGGCGAAACGTCTGGTGAAAACGGACTATGTCTCTCTGCCAAACCTGCTTGCCGGGCGCGAGCTGGTGAAAGAGCTTCTGCAGGATGAGTGCGAGCCGCAGGCGCTGGCCGATGCGTTGTTACCGCTACTGGCCGACGGCAAAACCAGCCACCAGATGCATGATACGTTCCGCGAACTGCATCAGCAGATCCGCTGTAATGCCGATGAACAAGCGGCTGAAGCGGTGCTGGAGTTAGCAAAATGATGGAATTTATTTATCCTCATACCCACCTCGTGGCGGGTGTGGACGAAGTCGGTCGTGGCCCGTTAGTGGGTGCAGTGGTGACCGCTGCGGTGATCCTCGATCCTGCTCGCCCGATTATCGGGTTAAACGACTCTAAAAAATTGTCTGAAAAGCGCCGTCTGGCGCTGTTTAGTGAGATTCAGGAAAAGGCACTGGCCTGGAGCCTGGGGCGTGCAGAGCCGCATGAGATCGACGAACTCAATATTTTGCATGCCACTATGCTGGCGATGCAGCGTGCGGTGGCGGGTCTGAAAATTACCCCGGAGTATGTCCTGATTGACGGAAACCGCTGCCCTGCGTTGCCGATGCCGTCAATGGCGGTGGTGAAAGGCGATAGCCGGGTCGCAGAAATCAGTGCGGCTTCTATCATTGCCAAAGTGACGCGTGATGCTGAAATGGCCGCGCTGGACCTCACTTACCCTCAGTATGGCTTCGCCCAGCATAAGGGTTATCCAACGGCCTTTCATCTGGAAAGGCTGGCTGAACATGGCGCAACTGAACATCACCGACGCAGCTTTGGCCCGGTGAAACGCGCGCTGGGACTGGTGTCCTGAATCAATACGCAAGCAATTAAGTAACGCGGAATCTGAAGATGGCTGAACCACGTTTCGTACACCTGCGGGTGCATAGCGATTACTCCATGATCGATGGGCTGGCGAAGACCGGGCCGCTGGTAAAAAAGGCGGCCTCGCTTGGCATGCCTGCGCTGGCGATCACCGATTTTACCAATCTGTGTGGTCTGGTGAAGTTCTACGGAGCGGCACATGGCGCGGGGATGAAACCCATCGTTGGCGCGGATTTTCACGTCCAAAGCGATCTTATCGGCGATGAATTGACGCAAATCTCCGTGTTAGCGATGAATAACGTAGGGTATCAAAATCTTACTCTGCTTATCTCCAAAGCCTATCAGCGCGGCTATGGCGCACTGGGGCCGTGGATCGACCGGGACTGGCTGGCTGAGCTGAATGACGGGCTGCTGCTGATCTCCGGCGGCCGTATGGGTGATGTCGGCAAATGTCTGCTGCGTGGCAACAGTGCGCTGGTGGATCAGTGCGTGTCGTTCTATGAAGAACATTTCCCGGATCGTTACTACCTTGAGCTGATCCGCACCGGTCGGCAGGACGAAGAGAGTTACCTGCACGCCGCGGTTGCGCTGGCTGAAGAACGCGGCCTGCCCGTGGTGGCAACCAATGACGTGCGTTTCCTTGAGCCTGGCGATTTTGACGCGCATGAGATTCGCGTCGCGATCCATGATGGCTTCACGCTTGACGATCCGAAACGTCCGCGTAACTACTCGACGCAGCAGTACATGCGCAATGAAGAAGAGATGTGCGAACTCTTCTCCGATATCCCGGAAGCGCTGGAGAACAGCGTTGAGATAGCCAAACGCTGTAACGTCACCGTGCGCCTTGGCGAATACTTCCTGCCGCAGTTCCCGACCGGGGACATGACCACGGAAGACTTCTTGGTCATGAAGTCAAAAGAAGGCCTCGAAGAGCGTCTGGAATTCCTCTTCCCGGATGAAGAAGAGCGTAAAAAACGTCGACCAGAATATGACGAGCGCCTGGATATTGAACTCCAGGTGATCAACCAGATGGGTTTCCCGGGCTACTTCCTGATCGTTATGGAGTTTATCCAGTGGTCGAAGGATAACGGCGTACCGGTTGGACCGGGGCGTGGCTCCGGTGCGGGCTCGCTGGTAGCCTATGCACTCAAAATTACCGACCTCGACCCGCTGGAATTTGACCTGCTGTTCGAACGTTTCCTTAACCCGGAACGTGTCTCGATGCCCGACTTTGACGTCGACTTCTGCATGGAGAAACGCGACCAGGTTATTGAACACGTGGCGGACATGTACGGCCGCGACGCGGTATCGCAGATTATTACCTTCGGTACGATGGCAGCGAAAGCGGTTATTCGCGACGTTGGCCGTGTACTGGGGCATCCGTACGGTTTTGTCGATCGTATCTCTAAACTGGTGCCACCTGACCCAGGTATGACGCTGGCAAAAGCGTTTGAAGCTGAACCACAGCTGCCAGAAATCTACGAAGCCGATGAAGAAGTTAAAGCGCTGATCGACATGGCCCGCAAGCTGGAAGGCGTCACGCGTAACGCCGGTAAGCATGCGGGTGGGGTGGTTATCGCGCCGACCAAAATCACCGATTTTGCGCCGCTATACTGCGATGAAGCGGGCCAGCATCCGGTCACCCAGTTTGACAAGAACGACGTCGAATACGCCGGGCTGGTGAAGTTTGACTTCCTCGGTCTGCGTACGCTCACCATCATCAACTGGGCGCTGGAGATGATCAACGCCCGTCGCGAGAAGAACGGCGAGCCGCCGCTGGATATCGCGGCCATCCCGCTTGATGATAAGAAAAGTTTCGACATGCTGCAGCGCTCGGAGACCACCGCCGTCTTCCAGCTTGAATCCCGCGGCATGAAAGATTTGATTAAGCGCCTGCAGCCTGACTGCTTCGAA
Source organism: Enterobacter sp. BNK-18 (assembly GCF_047456135.1). Lineage (NCBI taxonomy): Bacteria > Pseudomonadati > Pseudomonadota > Gammaproteobacteria > Enterobacterales > Enterobacteriaceae > Enterobacter > Enterobacter sp. BNK-18. The sequence continues at coordinate 4,659,905 of NZ_CP179899.1, forward strand.
GATATGATCGCACTGGTGGCGCTGTTCCGACCGGGCCCGCTACAGTCAGGGATGGTAGATAACTTTATTGACCGTAAGCACGGGCGTGAAGAGATTTCCTATCCGGATGTACAGTGGCAGCACGAGTGCCTGAAGCCCGTTCTGGAGCCAACCTACGGCATTATCCTGTACCAGGAACAGGTTATGCAGATTGCCCAGGTGCTCTCTGGCTACACCCTTGGCGGCGCGGACATGCTGCGTCGTGCGATGGGTAAGAAAAAGCCGGAAGAGATGGCCAAGCAGCGCGGCACTTTCGAAGAAGGCGCAAGAAAAAACGGTATTGATGGCGAGCTGGCGATCAAAATCTTTGACCTGGTAGAGAAATTCGCCGGGTACGGATTTAACAAATCCCACTCTGCTGCCTATGCTTTGGTCTCTTACCAGACGCTGTGGCTGAAAGCACACTATCCTGCTGAATTTATGGCGGCGGTTATGACTGCCGATATGGACAACACCGAGAAGGTGGTTGGCCTGGTGGATGAGTGCTGGCGCATGGGGCTTAAGATCCTGCCGCCGGATATCAACTCCGGTCTCTATCATTTCCACGTCAACGAGCACGGGGAAATTGTTTACGGGATTGGCGCGATCAAAGGCGTGGGTGAAGGCCCGATTGAGGCGATCCTCGAAGCGCGTAACAACGGCGGTTATTTCCGCGAGTTGTTCGATCTTTGCGCCCGTACGGACACCAAAAAACTGAACCGCCGCGTGCTCGAAAAACTGATCATGTCCGGCGCGTTCGACAGGCTGGGGCCGCATCGCGCCGCGCTGATGAACTCTCTCGGCGATGCGCTGAAAGCGGCGGATCAGCACGCCAAAGCGGAAGCGATCGGTCAGGCGGATATGTTTGGCGTACTGGCGGAAGAGCCAGAGCAGATAGAGCAGTCTTATGCCAGCTGCCAGCCGTGGCCAGAACAGGTGGTGCTGGATGGAGAGCGTGAAACGTTAGGTTTATACCTGACGGGGCACCCCATCACCCAGTACATCAAAGAAATTGAGCGCTATGTCGGAGGCTACAGGCTGAAAGACATGCATCCGACAGAACGTGGTAAAATCACCACGGCTGCGGGGCTCGTGATTGCTGCAAGGGTTATGGTCACCAAGCGCGGCAATCGTATCGGCATCTGTACGTTGGATGACCGTTCCGGGCGTCTGGAGGTGATGTTGTTCACCGACGCGCTGGATAAATACCAGCATTTGCTGGAAAAAGACCGCATACTTATCGTCAGCGGACAGGTCAGCTTTGATGACTTCAGTGGGGGGCTTAAAATGACCGCCCGCGAAGTGATGGACATTGACGAAGCCCGGGAAAAATATGCTCGCGGGCTTGCTATCTCGCTGACGGACAGGCAAATTGATGACCAGCTTTTAAACCGACTCCGTCAGTCTCTGGAACCCCACCGCTCGGGGACAATTCCAGTACATCTCTACTATCAGAGGGCGGATGCACGTGCGCGGTTGCGCTTTGGTGCAACGTGGCGTGTCTCTCCGAGCGATCGTTTACTTAACGATCTCCGTGGCCTCATTGGTTCGGAGCAGGTGGAACTGGAGTTTGACTAATACAGGAATACTATGAGTCTGAATTTCCTTGATTTCGAACAGCCGATTGCTGAGCTGGAAGCGAAAATCGATTCTCTGACAGCGGTAAGCCGTCAGGATGAAAAACTGGATATTAACATCGATGAAGAAGTGCATCGTCTGCGTGAGAAAAGCGTAGAACTGACGCGCAAAATCTTTGCCGATCTCGGCGCATGGCAGATCGCCCAGCTGGCGCGTCATCCACAGCGTCCGTACACCCTGGATTATGTCCGCCTGGCGTTTGACGAATTTGACGAACTGGCAGGCGATCGCGCTTACGCTGACGACAAAGCTATCGTCGGCGGCATCGCACGTCTGGACGGGCGCCCGGTGATGATCATTGGTCATCAGAAAGGCCGTGAAACCAAAGAGAAAATTCGTCGTAACTTTGGTATGCCGGCACCAGAAGGCTACCGTAAAGCCCTGCGTCTGATGGAGATGGCTGAGCGTTTCAAGATGCCAATCATCACCTTCATCGACACCCCGGGTGCGTATCCTGGCGTGGGCGCGGAAGAGCGTGGCCAGTCAGAAGCCATCGCACGTAACCTTCGCGAGATGTCTCGCCTGAAGGTGCCGGTCATCTGTACCGTTATCGGTGAAGGGGGCTCCGGTGGTGCGCTGGCGATTGGCGTGGGCGATAAAGTGAATATGCTGCAGTACAGCACCTATTCCGTTATCTCCCCGGAAGGTTGTGCCTCTATTCTGTGGAAGAGCGCCGATAAAGCGCCTCTGGCTGCAGAAGCGATGGGCATCATTGCCCCACGTCTGAAAGAGCTGAAGCTGATCGACTCCGTGATCCCTGAACCTCTGGGTGGCGCGCATCGTAAGCCGGAAGTGATGGCGGCTTCCCTGAAAGCGCAGCTGCTGGCAGACCTGGCGGACCTGGATGTCCTGAGCACAGAAGATCTGCTCAACCGTCGTTACCAGCGTCTGATGACCTACGGTTACGCGTAAGCTTCACAATTATCCTAAAAGCCGCACATTGTTGCGGCTTTTTTTATGCCTGCCGTTTACCTTAACTATGCTTAGCTAATGTTTTTAAAGGAGGTAAACCGTGAACATCATCGCCATTATGGGGCCGCACGGCGTCTTTTATAAAGACGAGCCCATTAAGGAGCTGGAGCACGCCCTTCAGTCCCGCGGGTACCAGCTGATTTGGCCGCACAATAGCGCCGACCTGCTGAAATTTATCGAGCACAACCCTCGCATCTGTGGCGTGATCTTCGACTGGGACGAGTACGACATGGAGTTGTGCAGCGATATCAATAAGCTGAACGAATATCTCCCGCTGTACGCTTTTATTAATACCCACTCGACAATGGACGTGAGCGCTCATGATATGCGAATGGCGCTGTGGTTCTTTGAATACTCACTCGGTGTCGCGGAAGATATTGCGACCCGTATTCAACAGTACACCGGTGAATATCTCGATAACATCACCCCACCGTTTACCCGCGCGCTGTTTACTTACGTCAAAGAAGGCAAATACACCTTCTGCACGCCAGGCCATATGGCAGGGACGGCCTATCAAAAAAGCCCGGTGGGTTGTTTGTTCTATGATTTCTTCGGGGGCAACACGCTCAAAGCGGACGTGTCGATTTCCGTCACTGAACTCGGATCGCTGCTCGATCACACCGGACCGCACCTGGAAGCTGAAGAATACATTGCCCGGACTTTTGGTGCCGAGCAGAGTTATATGGTGACCAACGGCACCTCGACATCAAACAAAATCGTCGGAATGTACGCCGCACCCGCCGGCAGCACCTTGCTGATTGACCGTAACTGCCACAAGTCGCTGGCTCATCTGCTGATGATGAGCGATGTCGTGCCGTTATGGCTCTCCCCGACGCGAAACGCGCTTGGGATCCTCGGCGGGATCCCGCGTCGTGAATTTAGCCACGCCGCGATTGAACATAAGGTCGCGGCGATCCCGGGGGCAAGCTGGCCGATCCATGCGGTCATCACGAACTCCACCTATGACGGTCTGCTCTATAACACCAACTGGATTAAGCAGACGCTGGATGTCCCGTCGATCCACTTTGACTCCGCGTGGGTGCCATACACCAACTTTCACCCGATTTACGCGGGAAAAAGCGGCATGAGCGGTGAGCGCGTGCCGGGCAAAGTGTTTTTCGAAACGCAGTCGACGCACAAAATGCTGGCCGCGTTTTCTCAGGCCTCGCTTATTCACATCAAAGGCGAGTACGACGAAGAGACGTTTAACGAAGCCTTTATGATGCACACCACCACCTCGCCAAGCTATCCGCTGGTGGCCTCTATTGAAACGGCGGCGGCAATGCTGCGCGGGAATCCGGGCAAACGTCTGATCAATCGGTCTGTGGAGCGGGCGCTGCATTTCCGTAAAGAAGTCCAGCGGCTTAAAGATGAAGCAGACGGCTGGTTCTTCGATATCTGGCAACCCGAAGAGATTGATGAGGCCGAGTGCTGGCCTGTCTCACCTGGCGAGAGCTGGCACGGTTTTCGCGATGCCGACGCCGACCATATGTTCCTCGACCCGGTGAAGGTAACGATCCTGACGCCGGGGATGGACGAACAGGGCACGATGAGTGACGAAGGCATTCCTGCTGCTCTGGTGGCAAAATTCCTTGATGAACGTGGCGTAGTGGTGGAGAAAACCGGCCCGTATAACCTCTTGTTCCTGTTCAGTATTGGGATTGATAAAACCCGTGCGATGGGTTTATTGCGCGGACTGATGGAGTTTAAGCGCGCTTACGATCTCAACCTGCGGGTGAAAAATATGCTGCCGGATCTTTATGCTGAAGATCCTGACTTCTACCGCAATATGCGCATTCAGGATCTGGCTCAGGGGATCCATCGGCTGATCCGTCAGCACGATCTGCCGCGCCTGATGCTGCAGGCGTTTGACGTGCTGCCGGAGATGAAGTTGACCCCACACAAGGCCTGGCAACGTCAGGTGAAAGGGGAGGTTGAAACCGTTGAGCTGGAAAATCTGGTCGGGCGCGTGTCGGCTAACATGATCCTGCCTTATCCGCCGGGCGTACCGTTGTTGATGCCGGGGGAGATGATCACCGAAGAGAGTCGAGCGGTGCTCGATTTTCTGCTGATGCTCTGCTCAGTGGGGCGCCACTATCCGGGCTTTGAGACTGATATTCACGGGGCGAAGCGCGATGAGCAAGGGGTTTACTGGGTGCGAGTCCTAAAATAAGGGCGACAGCTTGCCAGGCCCGGGTTGTCGGTTGTAACGTTCAGGCATCATAAAAAGGAGAAGCTATGCTGGGTTTAAAACAGGTTCACCATATTGCGATCATTGCCACCGATTACGCAAAAAGTAAGGCCTTCTACTGCGATATTCTGGGCTTTACGTTGTTAAGCGAGGCTTACCGTGAGGAGCGTGACTCCTGGAAAGGCGATCTCGCTTTAAACGGGCAATATGTGATTGAGCTGTTCTCTTTTCCTTTTCCGCCAGCACGTCCGTCCCGCCCGGAAGCCTGCGGCCTGCGCCACCTTGCCTTTAGCGTCGACGACATTGATCGTGCCGTAAAACATCTGGAGACCCACGGCGTGAAGTGCGAAGCGATTCGTATCGATCCGTTCACCGACAAGCGTTTTACCTTTTTCAACGATCCGGATGGCCTTCCGCTGGAGCTTTACCAGCAGTAATTTCCACCCTGTGTGATAATGCCCGCTCAGTTCGGGCATTTTTATGTGTGATTTTCTATGACCCTACCCGCGATTGCTCAAGCCATTTCACCGTACCGCCAGCTGCTGGTGGGGTTTAGCGGTGGCCTGGATTCCACCGTTCTGCTCCACCGTCTCAAACTCTGGCGTGACAACGAGCCTGATATTCAGCTTCGGGCGATGCACATTCATCACGGGTTAAGCCCGCACGCGGATGCGTGGGTGGCACACTGCGAGGCGGTGTGTGCGGCATGGGCGATCCCGCTGACTGTTGAACGTGTACATCTCCATGATGAGGGGCTGGGCATTGAGGCGCAGGCGCGTAAAGCTCGCTATGCCGCTTTTGCCGCTGAATTACAGCCTGACGAAGCGCTGGTCACGGCGCAGCATCTCGATGACCAGTGCGAGACGTTATTACTGGCCCTCAAACGAGGAAGCGGCCCGGCGGGGTTATCCGCGATGCCAGAACGGGCTGATTTCGCCGGATCGCACCTCCTTCGCCCGCTGCTTGGCGAGACGCGAGCCTCGCTGGAAACGTGGGCACGGGAACACGGGCTGAGCTGGATTGAAGATGAAAGCAACCAGGATGACCGCTATGACCGTAACTTCCTGCGTCTGCGTGTCGTACCGCTTCTGAGCGAGCGCTGGCCGCACTTTGCAGAAGCGGCAGCACGCAGCGCCATGCTGTGCGCTGAACAGGAGAGTCTGCTGGATGAGCTGCTGGGCGAAGAGCTGGCGGAACTGATTTCCGCGCAGGGATCGCTTACCATCGCACCGCTGGAAGCAATGAGCCCGGCGCGTCGGGCCGCATTGTTACGACGCTGGCTGGCCTCTCACGGTGCCGCTATGCCGTCGCGGGCAATGCTGGCTCGTCTCTGGGCTGAAGTCGCCCTGGCACGGGAAGATGCTACGCCGTGTGTACACCTGAACGGTTTCGACGTCAGACGCTATAAAGGGGCGCTCTGGTGGGTTAAATCATCTCCCTCGCTCGCCGACAGGGTGCTTGACTGGCCGTCGCTTGCGGAACCGCTGCTGTTGCCCTGTGATGCCGGTCGTGTGTCTCTGGTGCCAACCGGCCATGTGCGTCTGCCTGAACCCGGGGAGCCAGTAACCGTGCGCTTTAAGGCGGGCGGTCTGCTGCATATTGTCGGGCGCAACGGAGGGCGGAAGCTGAAGAAAATCTGGCAGGAGAGCAATGTGCCGCCCTGGCGACGCGATACCACGCCGCTACTTTTCTACGGTGAAACGCTGATTGCTGCAGCAGGGGTATTCATTACGCAAGAGGGGTGGGCAGAAACGGGCGTGCAGTTTGAGTGGAAAGCGTAACGGGCAGCCGGGCTGCCCGTTAGTGTCATCAGGATTCGCTCACCACAACGGTGCCGATTTGCGGGTGGCTGAAGCTGGCAATTTTGTCCAGACGTAGCTCACGCGTCGCCCCGGCATCTTCCACTATCAGATATTCCACATTCTTTCGCGAAACCAGGTCGCTGGCTTTTGCCTTCAACACTTCGCCATCTTTTAGCTCCAGCGTCAGTATTAAATGATGCTGGCAGGCGAGTTCGAGGTTGTCATAGTCATCACAATTGATGGGTTGATAAGTTTCATTCATTGACATAATCGCTCACCAGTAAATTCGCCGCAGCATACGCTGCTTTTTCCCTGACCGATTCTGAAAGGCCCTCATCAGAGGCCACTTCATTAAGCACTTTCAATACACAGCCCAACGCGTCCGGGACATACCCCAGATCTCCGCTGGCGATTTCCGCATACCGTTTGCGAATTAACTCACAATAATTATTCACATCCCCTCCCGCCAGCGCACTGACTTACTGTGAGATATCATTAAGCCTACGAAGATAAACTCGGTTTAGCAAGGTGACTATACCATACTCATTTAAGCAATATCAGCGCCTTGATAGCCGGTGAATGTTCACCCGGGAACAGCCTTTTTATTCCTTTTTCGCTACAATGTGCGCCTGATTCGAAAGGAGTTCTCTCATGGCGCTGAAAGCGACAATTTATAAAGCTGTGGTCAATGTGGCAGATCTTGACCGCAACCAGTTCCTGGATGCGTCACTCACTCTGGCACGCCACCCCTCTGAAACCCAGGAGCGCATGATGCTGCGCCTGCTGGCGTGGATAAAGTATGCTGACGAGCGTCTGCAATTTAGCCGGGGCTTAAGCGCTGAGGACGAGCCAGAGGCCTGGCTGCACAACGATCATCTGGGTATCGATTTATGGATTGAACTCGGTCTGCCGGATGAGCGCCGCATTAAAAAGGCCTGCACGCAGTCCGCTAAAGTGGCGTTATTCGCGTATAATCAACGTGCTGCGGAAATCTGGTGGCAGCAAAGCAAGAGCAAGTGCGGGCAGTTTGCCAACCTTACCGTCTGGTATCTGGACGATGAGCAGCTGGCGAAGCTGAGCGAGTTTGCCAGCCGGACGATGGTCCTGCAGGCCACAATTCAGGACGGTGCTATCTGGCTTTCTGATTCTCAGAATAATCTGGAAATTCATTTGACGGCGTGGCAGCCAGCGCCATGATTGTCTTGTCCCGAAACGTTAGTATCCCTGACAATGAGCTGGAGATCACCGCCATCCGTGCTCAGGGGGCGGGTGGACAGCACGTTAACAAGGCTTCAACGGCTATCCATTTGCGCTTTGACATTCGGGCCTCCAGCCTGCCAGAGTATTACAAAGAAAGCCTGCTCGCTGCCAGCCATCACCTGATCACCAGTGATGGCGTGATTGTGATTAAAGCGCAGGAGTACCGCAGCCAGGAGTTGAACCGCGAAGCGGCGATTGCCAGACTGGTGTCGATGATTAAAGAATTAACGGCAGTGCAAAAAAGCCGTCGGGCAACGCGACCGACCCGCGCATCGAAAGAGCGTCGGCTATCGTCGAAGGCCCAAAAATCCACAGTGAAAGCACTACGCGGTAAAGTTCGTCGCCCTACGGAGTGACGAAAAGGAACACAATTTCATAAGGAATTCATTGTGAAAAAAGCATTATTGTCAGCGCTGGCAGTGAGTACGCTGTTTGCGCTTTTCGGGTGTAACAACCGTTCTGAAACGCAGGTCGTGCAGCCTGCGCAGAATGAAGAGTTAAAACCAATGCAGCAGAGCTGGCGCGGCGTTTTACCGTGTGCCGACTGCGAGGGCATTGAAACGTCACTGTTCCTGCAGAAAGACGGTACCTGGGTTATGAACCAGCGTTATCAGGGGGCGAAAGAACCATCTTCCTTTGCGAGCTACGGGACATGGGCGCGTACGGCTGAGAAGCTGGTACTGACGGATACCACCGGTGAGAAAACCTATTTCCGCGCCAAAGGTGAAGGGATGGAGATGCTCGACCGCGAAGGCAATCCGATTGAGTCCCAGTTCAACTATACGCTGGCCCCGGTGAAAGCTGCCCTGCCTGCAACGCCAATGCCAATGCGTGGGATGTATTTCTATATGGCGGATGCGGCGATCTTTACCGACTGCGCCACCGGCAAGAAAATCAGCGTGGCGAACAATGCGCAGCTGGAGCGTGATTACGCTGTTGCGCGTGGCAATGACAGCAAGCCTGTCCTGCTGACGGTAGATGGTCACTTTACGCTGGAGCCGAACCCGGACAGCGGAGAGCTGGTGAAAACGCTGGTGACAGATAAAGACGCGAAGTTTGTTGCGGGCAAAGACTGTAACAGCAAATAAGCCGATATCGGCCCATTAAAAAACCCCGCCTGAGCGGGGTTTTTTTGTTGAACGTTAACCTTTGATGGCTTTCACCAGGTAATCAAGAATGTCGCCAGTCTTGATCATCTGCTTTTCACCACTGCGACGGTATTTGTATTCAATGTCGTCGCTGTCGAGGTTACGGTCGCCGATGACTACGGTGTGCGGGATACCGATCAGTTCCATATCGGCAAACATCACGCCTGGACGCTCTTTACGGTCATCCATCAGCACTTCGATACCCTGAGCGCGCAGCTCGGAGTAAAGTTTTTCGGCCAGCTCCTGCACACGGTAAGACTTGTGCATGTTCATTGGCAGAATAGCCACCTGGAACGGGGCGATATTGTCTGGCCAGACGATGCCACGTTCGTCGTAGTTTTGCTCAATGGCGGCTGCAACCACACGCGTCACACCGATACCGTAGCAACCCATGGTCAGGATCTGGTTGCGGCCATCTTCCCCCTGAACGGCGGCATTCAGCGCGCGGGAATATTTATCCCCCAGCTGGAAGATGTGGCCCACTTCGATACCGCGTTTGATCATCAGGGTGCCCTGGCCGTCCGGGCTCGGATCGCCTGCCACCACGTTACGGATATCAGCCACTTCCGGCGTCGCGACATCGCGATCCCAGTTGATGCCGAAGTAATGTTTACCGTCGATGTTAGCGCCAGCGGCGAAGTCGCTCATTGCGGCTACCGTACGGTCAATAACCACCGGAACCGGCATATCCACCGGGCCCAGAGAGCCTGGACCTGCATTCACGACGGCACGGATTTCCGCTTCCGTTGCGAACGTCAGCGGGCTGGCAACCTGAGGCAGCTTCTCAGCTTTCACTTCGTTCAGTTCGTGATCGCCACGCACCAGCAGGGCAACCAGCGGGTACGCGCTACCTTCGGTGGATTTCACCAGCAGGGTTTTTACCGTTTTTTCGACGGGCAGGTTGAACTGCTCAACCAGCTCGGCAATGGTTTTTGCGTGAGGTGTATCAACCAGCGTCATCTCTTCGGTTGCAGCAGCACGTGGCGCTTTAGGGGCCAGCGCTTCTGCAAACTCGATGTTCGCAGCGTAATCAGAAGAGTCAGAGAAGATCACATCGTCTTCACCGCTCTGAGCCAGAACCTGGAACTCATGAGACGCGCTTCCGCCGATAGAACCGGTATCAGCCTGCACAGCACGGAAATCCAGACCCATACGGGAGAAGATTTTGCTGTAAGCCTCGTACATTTTGTCGTAGGTCTCTTGCAGCGATTCCTGAGACGTATGGAAAGAGTAAGCATCTTTCATCAGGAATTCGCGTGAGCGCATGACGCCGAAACGTGGGCGAACTTCATCACGGAACTTGGTCTGGATCTGGAAGAAGTTCAGCGGCAGCTGTTTGTAAGAGCTCAGCTCATTACGAATCAGGTCGGTAATGACTTCTTCATGCGTTGGGCCGAGGACGAATGGACGCTCGCCACGATCAACGAAACGCAGCAGCTCAGGGCCATATTGCTCCCAACGGCCGCTCTCCTGCCACAGGTCAGCGGGCTGAACCACAGGCATGGACACCTCGATAGCACCGGCGTTGTTCATCTCTTCACGCACGATGTTTTCGACTTTTTTCAGGACGCGCACGCCGGTCGGCAGCCAGGTATATAACCCGGAGGCCAGCTTGCGGATCATCCCGGCGCGCAGCATCAGCTGATGGCTGATCACTTCGGCGTCGGCAGGCGTCTCCTTCAGAGTGGAGAGCAGATATTGGCTAGTACGCATGTTGTTACGGTTCCATTTCGACGATTGGAACAGGCTGAAACACCAGCCTGAGACAAAAAAGTGGTTTAGTTTACCAGTGTGGCAAAGATGCCAAAAGAGAGGAGGACAAAATTACCTGGGTTCAAGGGCAAACACTTCAAAACCTGCCCCGGTCACGCGCCAGCGAACGTTAAAATCCAGCAGCCAGACGGCGTAGGTTTTCCCGGCGTCCTCTTCTTTACGATAGGCCGGACGGGGGTCCTGAGCCAGCACTTCGGTGATAAAGTCACGAAGGCGGGGATAGCGTGTTTCCAGCTGCTGAAGCTGCGTGGTTATCTCAGCCGTGAAGTGAACAGGCATATCTGCCTGCGGTGCTTCCTGTGCATAGCTTGCGCGGGCGTCGGGTAACGCTTCGGCAAAGGGGAGATACGGCTTGATATCGATAACCGGCGTGCCATCAACCAGGTCAAGGCTGCCTAACTCCAGTATGACCTGATCCTTCTGACAGCGTATACCTTTCAGTTCGACCAGCGACATCCCGACAGGGTTTGGACGGAAGGTTGAGCGCGTCGCAAACACGCCCATCCTGGCGTTGCCTCCCAGGCGAGGAGGGCGTACGGTCGGACGCCAGCCACCTTCCATCGTCTGGTGAAACACAAACACAATCCATAAGTGGCTGAATGCTTCGAGCCCGCGTACGGCATCGGCCTGATTGTAGGGCGCGATCAAGTGAAGCTCGCCACCGCTGGTGACCAGGCCTGGCTGGCGTGGCACGGCGAACTTCTCTTTATAGGGAGAGCGAATAACGCCTATCTGTTCGAACTGAAATGAACTCATTTCGCCGTAATGTTCAGCGCCGAGCCGATGCAAACCGCCTGACGGTAGCAACCCGGTGTTCCACTGGTCACTTCGCAGCTATGCAGCAGAACCGCGTTGGCTTTCATTTTTGCCGCGTTGATCTGCATGCGTTTACGCGCTGTTGGGATATTCGGTGGAGAGTCCTGATTGGTAGCCTGACAGGATTCGCCGCTTACTTCACCCAGTTCACGGAAAGGTTTACCCACGAGTTCGTCAGCTTTGGTAATAATGCGAACCGGCGCAGGGCGAGGCGCTTTCGGTTTTACGGGTTCTGCTTTTGGCGGGGTTGCCGTGCTTTGGACAGGTTCAACAGGAGATCTGCTTAGCATAGAACAGCCGCTCAGCATGAGTGCTAAAAGACAGATCGGTAAAGCACGCATAATAATTCCTCAATGGATAATCAAAACGTCAGATATTGAATCAGTTGACTGCACAAATGACAAGACGGGCATAAGCCCGTCTTGATGATATTACACTGAGGTGAGATTACCAGCCCTTAACAGCGCCGCCGTTAAACACTTTGTTGGCTTCCTGGTAAACTTCGTCAGACTGATAAGCCTGTACGAACTTCTTCACGTTTTCCGCATCTTTGTTGTCTTCGCGAGTCACGATCAGGTTTACATACGGGGAGTCTTTGTCTTCAACGAAGATACCGTCTTTCGCTGGCGTCAGGCCAATCTGGCTGGCGTACGTGGTGTTGATAACGGCCAGGGCAATCTGCGCGTCGTCGAGAGAACGTGGCAGCTGTGGGGCTTCCAGCTCAACAATTTTCAGATTTTTCGGATTCTCGGTGACATCCAGAACGGTTGGCAGCAGGCCAACACCGTCTTTCAGCTTAATCAGGCCCACTTTCTGCAGCAGCAGCAGGGAACGGCCAAGGTTGGTTGGGTCGTTAGGGACGGCAACCTGAGAGCCTGGCTGCAGTTCGTCCAGAGATTTAATTTTCTTGGAGTAACCGGCAATAGGGTAAACAAAGGTGTTACCCACACCCACCAGTTTATAGCCGCGATCCTTGATCTGCTGATCCAGGTAAGGTTTGTGCTGGAAGGCGTTGGCGTCGATATCGCCTTTGCTCAGCGCTTCGTTCGGCAGAACGTAATCGTTAAAGGTCACCAGCTCAACGTCCAGACCATACTTCTCTTTCGCGACTTTCTGCGCGACTTCAGCAACCTGCTGTTCTGCACCCACGATAACGCCCACTTTGATGTGGTTTGGATCTTTTTCGTCCTGACCGCAACCCACCAGTGCCAGAGAGCCGATCAGCGCGCCTACCGCTGCAAAGGTCTTTAATTTAAACGCCATGTTATATCCTTAACTCGTCGAGTTTGTGTTGTGTGTAACGTTATTTGTGAGTAACAGTCCGGACGATGCGATCGCCAGAGAACTGGATTAAGTAAACCAGCACAACCAGCAATACCAGAACGGTATTCATTACGGTAGCGTTATAACCAATATAGCCGTACTGGTAGCCAATCTGGCCTAAACCGCCGGCGCCAACGGCACCGCCCATCGCGGAATAACCCACCAGAGTAATCAACGTAATGGTTGCCGCGTTAACCAGCCCTGGCAGCGCTTCAGGCAGCAGGACTTTACGAACGATCTGCATTGGCGTTGCCCCCATCGCGCGGGAAGCCTCGATCAAACCGGTCGGGATTTCCAGCAGGGCGTTTTCCACCATACGGGCGATAAACGGCGCAGCTCCCACGGTCAGCGGAACGATAGCTGCCTGCAAACCGATAGACGTTCCCACAATCACACGGGTAAATGGAATCATCCACACCAGCAGAATAATGAACGGGATAGAACGGAAGATATTCACCAGTGCAGACAGGGTGCGATACAGCTTCGCGTTCTCAATGATTTGTCCCGGGCGCGTCACATACAGCAGCACGCCGACCGGCAGACCAATCACAAAACCAAAGAAGCCTGATACAAAGGTCATTGCCAGCGTTTCCCAAACGCCGCGAACCAGCAGCCACATCATCGGCTCAGACATAACCCAGTACCTCTACTTTTACGTGATGTTCTTGCAGCCAGGCAATTGCCGCCTGGGTTTCTGCTTGTGTGCCGTGCATTTCCGTCAGCATGATGCCGAACTTCACGCCACCGGCGTAATCCATTTGCGCGCTGATGATGTTGTTATTCACATTAAAGCGGCGCGCGGTTTCGGACAGCAGTGGCGCATCGACGGACTGGCCAGTGAACTCCATACGCAGCATCGGGACGCTGTCCGCGGTCGATTCTGTTTTTAAACGCTCCAGATAATCTTCCGGAATATCCAGGTGCAGCGTGGACTGAATAAACTGTTGTGCCAGTGGGGTTTTCGGATGGGAAAACACTTCGCTGACCGTGTCTTGCTCAATCAACTCACCGTTGCTGATCACCGCGACGCAATCACAGATGCGTTTCACCACGTCCATTTCATGTGTAATAAGGAGAATGGTCAGGCCGAGGCGGCGGTTGATGTCCTTCAGCAGCTCCAGAATGGAACGCGTAGTGGCGGGATCTAATGCGCTGGTGGCTTCATCGCACAGCAGCACTTTCGGGTTACTTGCCAGCGCGCGGGCAATGGCCACACGCTGTTTTTGTCCACCGGACAGGTTTGCCGGGTAGCTATCGTGTTTATCACCCAGACCAACGAGATCCAGCAGTTCGGTTACGCGACGCTTAACTTCTTCTTTTGGCGTGTTGTCCAGTTCCAGCGGCAAGGCAACGTTGCCAAACACCGTACGGGAGGCCAGCAGGTTAAAGTGCTGGAAGATCATGCCAATCTGGCGGCGTGCTTTCGTCAGTTCTTTCTCTGAAAGTGCGGTCAGTTCCTGCCCGCCTACTTCTACACGACCCTGGGTTGGGCGCTCAAGCAGGTTAACACAACGGATCAGCGTACTTTTACCTGCACCCGATGCGCCAATGACGCCATAAATTTGACCAGCAGGAACATGCAGGCTGACATTGTTCAGCGCCTGAATGGTTCGGTTCCCCTGCTGGAACACTTTGGTGATATTGGAAAGTTTAATCATTAGATTATTTTTATCGTATGTAAGTTAGCCGTGGCATTTTCTTCTGCCAGATACGGGTGATGACCGTAAACAAAACGGATGTTAAGGCATCCAGACGTCTAAATCAATCCAACTCTGTACGATGAGCACTTTATTGCGCTGCGATTCATGAGATACTAGCTGTACATGCCTTTTTCAGGAGCAAACCGGTGGCAAAATCAGTACCCGCAATTTTTCTCGATCGTGATGGCACTATTAATGTGGATCACGGTTATGTCCACGAGATTGATGAGTTCGAGTTTATCGAGGGCGTTATCGATGCCATGCGCCAGCTGAAAGAGATGGGCTATGCGCTGGTGGTCGTGACCAACCAGTCCGGCATCGCACGTGGAAAATTCACCGAGGCGCAATTCGAGACGCTGACGGAATGGATGGACTGGTCGCTGGCTGACCGCGGTGTCGAACTTGATGGCATTTACTATTGCCCGCACCACCCGCAGGGAACTGTAGAAGAGTTTCGCCAGACGTGTGATTGCCGCAAGCCGCATCCGGGAATGTTTATCTCTGCGCAGGAATTCCTGCATATCGATATGGCTGCTTCTTATATGGTGGGCGATAAACTGGAAGATATGCAGGCAGCAACCGCCGCAGGTGTGGGGACTAAAATACTTGTGCGCACCGGCAAACCTGTGACCCCTGAAGCAGAGAGTGCCGCGGATTGGGTGATTAATAGCCTGGCAGAGCTGCCAAAAGAGATTAAAAAGCACCAAAAATAGCCTTTTTGGTGAAAAGGTGAGCGGTCGAAATAAAAATGCATATTTCCGCTTGTCATTCCTCGGCGGCA